>NZ_FNQB01000002.1 GCF_900107455.1 Asanoa ishikariensis
TTGTGCATCGCGCGGACGATCGCGGTGGAGCCGCAGGTCGTGCTGATGGACGAGCCGTGCTCGGCGCTGGACCCGATCTCGACGCTGGCGATCGAGGACCTGATGTTCAAGCTGAAGGACCGCTACACGATCATCATCGTCACGCACAACATGCAGCAGGCCGCCCGCGTGAGCGACCGCACGGCCTTCTTCTCGATCGAGCGCACCGGCGACCCGGGCCGCCTGATCGAGCACGACTCGACGCAGAAGATCTTCAGCAACCCGAGCCAGAAGAAGACCGAGGACTACATCACCGGCCGCTTCGGCTGAGCCGTTTTTCGCTTCGGCCCGCGACTGCTCGTCGCGGGCCGAATAGCATCCGGGCGATGTCCACCCATCCGGAGTTGCGACTGGCCCGGTTCGCGGCCGCGGCCCTAGCCGTCGGGTTCGGCTTCGGCGGGCTGGTCGGCATCATCGACAGCGACCAGCCGGCCGCCCACCGGCTCGTAGCGGTCGCCCTGCTGGGCGCGCTGGTCGCGCTGCATCTGCGCACCTGCGTGCGTCCGGCGGACGGCAGTCGCCCGGCGGCCTGGCGTGCGGCGATCGCGATCCAGGCGCTGCTGACCGGCGTGGGCATGATCTGGTTCGCCGACACCTGGTACGGCAACTCGGGTTTCCTGGCCGCGGCGCTGCTGCTGCTGATCCGGCCGCCCCGCCTGGCCTGGACCGGCTTCGGGCTGGTCGTAGTCGTCCAGTTCGCCGCCGCCCTGCCCGTCCGGCCGACGGTCGGCGAGGCGCTCTATCTCGCGGTCGGGCACACGGCCTTCGTCGGCATCGCGCTGTACGCGGTCGCCCGCCTGGCCGATCTGGTCACCGACCTGCACGAAACCCGGCTGGCGTTGGCCGCAACGGAGGTGGCCCGGCAACGCCTGGCGTTCGGGCGTGAGCTCAACGACCGGGTCGGCGCCAGCATGCGCCGGCTGATCCGGCACGGCGAAGCCATCCTGGCCCGGCCCGACACCCCCTTGGATCTGGGCCAGGCGCTCACGATGGCCCGCGCGGCGCTGAACGACGCGCGCTCGGTCGCGCACGGCCACCGCGACCAGGAGGTCGTCCCGCGCCACCCCGCGGCGGACCTCGGCACCGTGGGCGTGGCCGCGGTCGGCGCGCTGGCGGTCGTCCTCATGATCGTGCCCACCGCGGTGCGCTGGGCGGCGCGGGTCGGCCTGTCCGGCGGCGAGGTGGTGTTGCTGGCGGCGGCGCTGACCGCGTTCGTCGCCTGCTACCTGCGTGGCTGCCTCCCGCTGCGCGACGGCGCCCGACCGCGCTGGTGGCCGGCCGTGCTGTTCGCCGCGGCGGTGCTGGCCGTGGCGCCGCTCGCCGTGTTCCCGTTCACGGTGTGGCACGTGGCGTACTTCCTGCCCGGGCTCACCCTGGTGCTGCTGCGTGGGCCGGTGCGCTGGTTGGTCAGCGTGCCGCTGATCTGCCTGGACGCGGTGCTGTTCTGGTGGGACGCGAACCTGGGCGATCCGACGGTCCTGGGCCTGGCCTACGAGGCGGTCTGGTCGGGCGAGCGGGCGTTGCTGGTGTTCGCGTTGGCCAACATGGCCGGCCTGACGGCCCGGCTGGTGACCGCGCGAGCCGAGCTTGCCCGGGCGGCCGCGGTGCACGAGCGGCTGCGGTTCGCGCGGGACCTGCACGACCTGTTCGGCTTCGGCCTCTCGGTGCTGGTGCTCAAGAACGAGCTCGCGTTGCGGCTGGCCGGGCGGGACGCCGGCCGCGCCCGTGCGGAGCTCGCGGAAGGCATCGGGGTCGCCCGGCAGTCCCTCGCCGAGCTCGAGTCGGTCGCCGTTGGCTATCAGGCGATGACGGTCGACACCGAGGCCCGCACCGCCCGCACGGTGTTGACCGATGCCGGGATCGAGGTGTCCGGCGACGTCGTGCCGGGACCGTTGGATGCGCGGACCGACACGGTGCTCGCGATCGTGCTCCGCGAAGGAGTCACCAACCTGCTGCGGCACAGCGCCGCACGTCGGTGCACGCTGGAGGTCGAGCGCACCGCGACCGAGGTCCGGCTGCGCATCGTCAACGACGGCGTCGGGCACGTCGGCGAGACGCTTCCGGGGATGGGCCTGGAGAGCCTGCGCGGCCGGGTCGGCGCCCTGGGCGGCCGGCTGACCGCACAGGCCGACGGCGACCGCTTCCGGCTCGTCGCGAGCGTGCCGTTAGAGCCAGCCCTGGTCGGTCGCGATGCGGATGGCGTCGACCCGGTTGCGCGCGTCGAGTCGGGTGATCGCCGACGAGAGGTAGTTGCGCACCGTACCCACGCTGAGGAATAGCGTGGCGGCGATCTCGTCGGGTCCGGCGCCGGTCGCGGCCAGCCGCAACACGTCGACCTCCCGCGCGGGCAACGGACTGTCCGGCGTTTCCAGCGCGGCCAGCGCGAGCTGCGGATCGACCACCCGCTCGCCCGCGGCGACCTTCCGGATCGCGTCGACGATCGTCTGTGGCACCGAGTGCTTGAGCAGGAACCCCGACGCACCGGCGGTGAGGGCGCGACGCAGATGACCGGGCCGGGACAGGCCAGTGAGGATCACCGTCCGGCAGCGCGGCAGCCGCTCCCGCAACCGCGCGGCGGCGGCGATGCCGTCCAACCCGGGCAGGTCGATGTCCAACAGCGCGACGTCGGGCAGCGCGTGGGCAGCGGCGTCGACGATCTCGTCGCCACGTTCCACAGTGGCCACCACCGTGAGGTCGTCCTCGAGCTCCAACACCGCCGCCAACGACTCCCGCAGCAGTCGAACGTCCTCGGCGATCATCACTCGGATCATGTGAGTTCCTCATACGGAGTCGCTGAGCGCCGCACTACCGGCCGGATCACTGGAAACGGAACTCTATCCACATGCCCGACGGACGGGCGGTGGAAGGAAATGACGATGCGCAGGATCATCGCCTCGACGTACGCGACGCTCGACGGCTTCATCGACAACCCGCACCTGTGGTCGATGCGGCACAACAGCCCGGACGCCATGAAGTACGCGCTCGAACTCGCCCTCGGCGCCGACGCGCTGCTGCTGGGCCGGGTCACCTACGAGGGCATGGCGCAGGCGTGGCCCGCCATGGGCGGCAACCCGTACGCCGACCACGTCAACAGCATCGAGAAGTACGCCGTCTCGTCGACCCTGAGCGAGCCGGCCGACTGGCAGAACTCCACCCTCATCCCGGGCGACAAGCTGCACGAGACCGTCACCGAGCTCAAGAGCCGGCCCGGCAAAGACATCCTGATCTGGGGCAACGGCCGGCTCACCGACGACCTGGCCGCGCACGGCCTGCTCGACGAGTACCGAGTCTGGATCTACCCGGTCCTCAAGGGCAGCGGCGAGCCGCTGTTTCGGGCGGACAGCGTCACCGCGCTCGAGCACGTCGACACGACGACCTTCGAGTCCGGCGTCGTGGTGCTCACCTACCGACCGGTCGCGTCCGAAGGCTAGGTGTTCCGCCGGCGCGGGAGGCCCGCTCCCGCGCCGGTCACCGGGCTCAGCCGCCGACGCGGACGAGGCGGGCCGAAAGGTGCGGGGACAGCGGCTGGCCGACGGCGGCCATCTCCTGGGCGTAGAGCAGCTCCCCGTTGACGATGCCGAAGAGGCGGTGGCCGGCGGTCACCTCTTTGGCGGTCGGGGTGCGCAGGACGAGGTCGGTCGCCATCTCGACGCGGGCGCCCTCGATCTTGCCGATGTGCATCTCCATGATGCCGCTCGGCGTGGTGATCAGGGCCTCGATCTCGCCGGTGCCCCGGCCGTCGACCATGACCGGGCGCCACCAGCCGGTTTCCCGGCCGGCGGGCTTGACCGGCAGGTTCTCCTCGTTGATCACCCAGGCGCGCGACTCGTAGTAGAGGAACGGCCGGCCGTCGTGGGTGATTTTGATTTCCTGGCCGTAGTCGAAGTCCTCGATCGTCGGGAAGCCACCACGCCCGCGCCCGCGCCACAGGCCGATGTACGGCAACAGCGGCTGGAGCGCCGGGTGCAGGTCAGGGCCTTCGCGCAGGTCGTACGTCTCCACGAACGGATACGGATCCACCGGCGGGGCGTTGAGCCACGGCGGGGGTTCCATCGGGTTCTCGTCGGTCACCATCTGCCCCTTGCTACGCGTGCTGCCAGGTAGACCAGACCACCCGCCAGCGCGCCGAAGCCTGCCACGAGCAGGCTTACGAACCCGATCTCGGTCACCACGCGAACGATCCTATGCTGAGCCGATGGCTCGTACCCTGATCGTCAAGGTCACCGCCGGGGCGGACGCGCCGGAGCGGTGTGCCCAGGCCTTCACTGTCGCCGCGACGGCAATTGCCGCCGGGGCCGACGTCTCATTGTGGCTGACAGGTGAATCGTCCTGGTTCGCGCTCCCTGGCCGGGCGGCCACCTTCGAACTGCCCCACTCGGCGCCGCTCGACGACCTGCTCGCGGCCGTGCTGGCCGCCGGCCGCGTCACCCTCTGCACCCAGTGCGCGGCCCGCCGAGAGATAACCGAGACCGACGTCATCCCAGGCGTACGCATCGCAGGCGCGGCCGCCTTCGTCGAGGAGTGCCTGACCGACGGCGCGCAGGCGCTGGTCTACTGATGGCCCGCGACTGGGTCGACTGGCACACCGGCTACGCGGACCCGGAATCCACGATCTCCCGCCGACTGCGCGCGGTGCAGGAACAGATCCGCCTGGCCCTGGACGCGGCCCCGCCCGGCCGCATCGGCGTGGTCAGCATGTGCGCGGGCGAGGGCCGCGACCTCCTCGAGGTACTCGCTGAACACCCAAGAGCCGCCGACGTCGACGCGCGCCTGGTCGAGCTCGACCCGGTGCTGGCCGACCGTGCCCGAGCCGCGGCGTCGGCGTTGCCATCGCGGGTCGAGGTGATCCAGTCGGACGCGGCCCTCACCGACACGTACACCGGCGCGGTCCCGGCCCAGTTGGTCCTGTTCTGCGGAATCTTCGGCAACATCTCCGACGCGGACATCGCCACAACGCTCGCGGCGTCACCAGAGTTCACAGCGCCCGGCGGCGTCGTGGTCTGGACCCGGCACCGTCGAGAGCCCGACCTGGTGCCCCAGATCCTCGACTGGTTCGCCGCGGCCGGTTTCGAGCCGCTGTCGGTCTCGCCACCGGACGCCGACTACGGCGTAGGCGCACATCGCAACACCGGTCCGGGCCGTCCCCTCGCCTTGGGCCGCCGCCTCTTCACGTTCCAGCGCTGACAAAACGGACACCCCCGACCGGGGGTGTTCGAGCAGCTTTGCTCTGCACCCATATACGCACCATCCCGTTGACCTGCGGTGCGTATATGGGTGCAGAGCAAAGCGGCGGCAAAACAGCGCCCTCTCCGGAGGTGGAGAGGGCGCTGCGGTTCAGGCGAATTTCAGGCGCGGGCTTTGCGGGGGAGCAGGAAGCCCAGGGCGAAGGTGATCGCCGTCAGGGCCAGCGCGATCAGGGTCACCCGTTCCACGCCCACGTCGATGCGTGCGAAGAAGACCGTGCCGAGGACGGCGACGCCGAGGACCGCGCCGAGTTGTTGCAGCGACTCCAGGATGCCGGCTGCCGAGCCGACCTCGTCGTCGCGCACCTCGCCCATGATGATGCCGAACAGTGGCACGAAGATCATGCCCATTCCGATGCCGTAGACCAGCAGCGGCACGAGAAGCTGGCGGACGCCGAGGTTGTCGAGCTGGAACACCGGGTACAGGGCGGCGGTGCCGACCAGCATCAGCGCCAGTCCGATGTGCAGGATGTGCCGGCCGAGGCGGTTCATCATCGTGCTGCCGAAGCCCGAGCCGATGAACGCGCCCACTGCCCAGGCCGCCATGGTGAGACTGGCCTTCATCGGGCTGTAGCCGAGCACGAGCTGCAGGAACATTCCCACTGCCAGCGAGAAGCCGGCGATGGCGCCGAAGAAGAAGATCACGAAGAGCACGCCCGACGCGTACGAGCGGCGGGTGAACACGCGCAACTCCACCAGCGGGTCGCGGCCCGAGCCGGCCCGGCGGATCTGCCGCAGCGCGAACGCCACCAGCACCGGCACCGCCGCCGCCATCATCGCGAACGTCCACACCGGCCAGCCCTGCTCCCGGCCCTGCATCAGCGGGAAGACCAGCAGCAGCAGGCCGATCGCCGCGGTCAGCGCGCCGGTCACGTCGAGGCGGGTGCGGGTCCGCGGCGCGGTTGCCTTCGGCAGCGCGGCCCGGCCGGCCAGCAGGGCGAACAGGCCCAGCGGGAGGTTGATGGCGAAGACCATCCGCCAGCCGGTGCCGAACAGGTCGGCGTCGATCAGGGCACCGGCCACGACCGGGCCGAGGATCGTCGAGAAGCCGATGATCGGGCCGAAGGTGCCGAACGCCTTGCCGATCTCGTGCGGCGGGAAGAGGTCGCGGATCAGCCCGAAGCCCTGCGGCACCATCACGGCCGCGAACAGGCCCTGCACCACCCGCGCGGCGATCAGGCTCTCCGGCGACCAGGCGACCGCGCAGAGGAGCGAGGCGGCGACGAAGCCGACCACGCCGACCAGCAGCACGCGCCGCCGGCCGAACATGTCGCCGAGTCGCCCGCCGGTGAGCAGACCAAGAGCCATGGCCAGCGTGTACGAGGCGGCGACCCACTGCAGGCTCGTGTAGCTGCCGCCCAGCGAGGCCTGTATCGCCGGCGCGCCGACGTTGACCACCGTGGTGTCCAGCAGGTTCATGATCGTTGCGGCCAGGATCGCGAAGAGGCCGAGCCAGCGGCGGGAACGGACCGGCGCCGCGACCGAGGCCGGCGGGGCGATGGTGACTGGGTCGAGAACGACGGTGCTCACGGCTACCTCCGAGGCGGAGCGGAATGAACTGTTCCGTCATCAGACTAGCAGAGCGGAACGATCTGTTCCACAACTTCGAGCAAGAAACAGAACAGAACTTTTCGTTCCGTTCGGGTGGTAGTGTTGTACGCATGACGACCGTCCCGCTGAGTGGCCGCCGCGCCCAGGCCGCCCGCAACGACTCGGTGATCCTCGACGCCGCGCGCGATGTCTTCATCGCCGATCCCGGCGCGCCGATCGCCGCCGTGGCGCACAAGGCCGGTGTCGGCATCAGCGCGCTCTACCGCCGCTATCCGAGCAAGGAGGAGCTGCTCTCCAAGCTCTGCCTCGACGGCCTGCTGCTCTACGTCGAGATCGCCGAGGAGGCCAACGCCGCTCTCGACGCGGGTGCCGACCCGGCGGAGACCTTCGAGACCTTCATGGTGCGGGTCGTCGACGCCGACACACACTCGCTGACCCAGAAGTTGGCCGGGACGTTCGAGCCGACCGAGGAGCACACCAGCAACGCCATCCGGGCCGGCGAGCTCAACCAGCATCTGGTCGAGCGGCTGCACGAGGCCCGGGCGGTCCGGCCCGACCTCGAGCTGGCCGACCTCGGTCAGCTCTTCGAGATGATCGCGGCCATCCGGTTCGGCGACGACGAACGCCGCGGCCAGCTCCGCCGCCGTTATCTCGGGCTGCTGATGGCCGGCCTGTTCCAGCCCGACGCGGCACCGCTGCCCGGCCCGGCGCCGTACGTCGGTGAGTTCGCCGGCCGCTGGGCCAAGGCCACGTAGCGCGGCGAACTATCATTCGATGGTGTCGGATTCCTCGCTTGCTGAAGTGCTCCGGGCGCGTGGGCTGCGGCTGACCGCGCAGCGCCAACTCGTCCTGGAGGCCGTCTACGAGCTGGGTCACGCGACACCGGAGCAGGTGCACAACGCGGTCCGCGAGACGGCCGCCGGTGTGAACATCACCACCATCTACCGCACCTTGGAACTGCTCGAGGACCTCGGGTTGGTTACCCATACGCACCTCTCGCACGGGTCACCGACGTACCACGCGGCTGGGAACCACCAGCACGTCCACCTGGTGTGCCGGTCCTGCGGAGAGGTGACCGAGATCGAACCGTCGGTCCTCCAACCGCTGGTGGACCAGCTCGCCACCGAGCGGGGGTTTCGGGTCGACGTCGGGCACGTGGCGCTGTTCGGCGATTGCCGGAACTGTGAGGGGCGGGAGCAGGGATGATCGACGCACCGGGTGCGGTGGCCATTGAGGCGATCGACGAGGAAAGCGCTGACCGGGGGGTGGCCGCTCATTACGGCAACCCGACCCGCGAGCAGCGACTGCTGGCCGACGACGTCGCGCTGGTCGACCGGTCCAACCGCGGCGTGATCGCCGTGCCGGGTGAGGAGCGGGCCTCCTGGCTGCACACGCTGACCACCCAGCACCTGGCCGACCTCCGGGCCGGGCAGGGCAGCGAGCTGCTGGTGCTGTCGCCGCACGGGCACGTCGAGCAGCACGCGCTAGTCGCGGAGGACGGCGAGACCACCTGGCTCGACACGGAGCCGGGCGCGACCGCGGGCCTGCTGAAATACCTCGAGATGATGCGGTTCTTCACCAAGGTCGACCCGCGCGACGCCACCGCCGAATACGCCATGTTCGCGCTGGTCGGCCCGCACGCGGTGCAGGCCGCCGCCAAGCTCGACGAGAGCC
This sequence comes from Asanoa ishikariensis, assembly GCF_900107455.1. GTDB lineage: Bacteria > Actinomycetota > Actinomycetes > Mycobacteriales > Micromonosporaceae > Asanoa > Asanoa ishikariensis. The sequence goes on from NZ_FNQB01000002.1 coordinate 8,508, forward strand.
TGGGCACGCTGGCCGCACCCGACGCGGTCGCGGTGCCGAACGCCAAGTTCTCCGCCGGTGACGCGCCGCCGCGGCCGACCACGATCTACGACGTCCGGGCACTGCCCGGTGGCGGCTGGGCCCGCCGCACCACGCTCGGCGTCGACGTCCTGGTGCCGCGCGAGCAGTTCGCCGAGACGACCCAGCGGCTCCTCGACGCGGGCATCGCGCCGGCCGGGCTCTGGGCGTACGAGGCGACCCGGGTGGCCGCCCGCCTCCCGAGGCTCGGCTGGGAGACCGACCACCGCACGATCCCGGCGGAGGTCGACCTGATCGGCCCGGCCGTGCACCTCGACAAGGGTTGCTACCGGGGCCAGGAGACGGTGGCCCGGGTGCACCACCTCGGCCGGCCGCCGCGCCGGCTGGTGCTGCTGCACCTCGACGGCATCGCCACCGACCAGCCGCCGGCCAAGGGCACCGAGGTGATCTCCGACGGCCGCACGGTCGGCTTCGTCGGCACCGCCGTGCGCCACCACGAGCTCGGCGCGGTCGCGCTGGCCGTCCTCAAGCGCAACGTCCCAGACGACGCGACGCTCAAGGTCGGCGAGTCCACGGCCGCGATCGACCCGACGTAAGGACCCGGCTTAGGATCGCGCCTATGACAACAACGACGTTGATCACGGTGGCGCCGACCGGGGCCGAGTCGGCCAAGTCCGACGTGCCCGCCCTGCCCGTCACGCTCGACGAGCTGGTGGTGACCGCCAAGGAGTGCGCCGCCCTCGGTGCCTCGGTGATCCACGTGCACATCCGTGGCGAGGACGCGCGGCCGACGCTCGACCTCGGCCGGCTGCGGGAGACCGTGGCCGCGCTGCGCGAGTCGACGGACCTGATCGTGCAGCTCTCCAGCGGCGGCGCGGTGACCGACCCCGAGGCCGACCGGCTGCGCGTGCTCGACGCCGAGCCCGACATGGCCTCGTGCACGATGGGCACGGTCAACTTCGGCGACGACGTCTTCCTCAACCGCTGGGAGTTCGTCGTCGACCTGCACACCCGGATGCAGGAACGGGGCATCGTCCCCGAGTACGAGATCTTCGACCTCGGCCACCTCGCCACGCTCGAACGGCTGCTGAGCAAGCACGGGCTGCCGGCCGGCGGGCACGTGCACGTCGACTTCGTGATGGGCGTGCCGGGCGGCATGCCGGGCACGACGGCCGCCCTGGTCGCCTGCACCAACGAGGTGCGCAACCTGCCGGAAGGCACGACCTTCGCCGCCACGGGGATCGGGCGCACGACGATTCCGGTCATGCTCGCGTCGCTGTCGGCCGGCGGGCACCTGCGGGTCGGCATGGAAGACACCGTCACGTACGCCAAGGGCCGTCCGGTCGAGTCCAACATGCAGCTCGTCGCCCGCGCGGTCGGCTTCGCGCAGCTCGCCCAGCGCCCGCCGATGACCCCGGCCGACGCGCGTGAGCTGCTCGGGCTCAAGACCAACTCCTGATCGCCGAGGGGTACGGTCGCAGCCATGGGCAAGTTCTACGAAGGCGGCGTACGCCTCACCGAGGTCGTCCGTTCCGGCTTCTCGGAGGGTTACCACCACGGCTCCGTGGTGGTGCTCGACGCGTCCGGCAACACCGTCGCCGCCACGGGTGACGTCGAGTCGCCGATGTTCCCGCGCTCGTCCAACAAGCCGATGCAGGCAGTCGGCATGCTCCGCGCGGGGCTGCGGTTGACCGATTCGGCCGACCTGGCGCTGGTCTGTGCCAGTCACTGGGGCCAGGACATCCACGTCAACCGGGCCGCCGCGATGCTGCGCTCCGCGGGGCTGGACGAGTCGGCGCTGCGCTGCCCACCCGACCTGCCGCTGGACCCGGCCGCCGCCGCGGACGTGATCCGCGCCGGCGGTGGGCCGTCGCGGATCCAGATGAACTGCTCCGGCAAGCACACCGGCATGCTGCTGACCTGCGTGGCCGCCGGCTGGCCGACCGAGGGCTACCTGTCGCCCGAGCACCCGCTGCAGAAATCGATCACCGCCGCGGTGGCCGACCTCGCCGGTGAAGACGTCGTGGCGACCGCCGTCGACGGCTGCGGTGCGCCGTTGCTCGGCATCTCGTTGACCGCGCTGGCCCGGGCGTTCGGCACGCTCGTGGAGGCCGCGCCCGGGACGGCAGAGCGGTCGGTCGCCGACGCGATGCGCGCCCACCCGGAGCTGGTCTCAGGCACCGACACGGTGGAACAGAAGCTGATGGCGGCCGTACCCGGAATGCTCGTCAAGGCCGGCGCCGAAGGCGTGATGGCGGTCGCCGTGCCGGGTGCCGGCGCGGTCGCGATCAAGATGGACGACGGCGCACACCGGGGCAACCGGCCGGTGCTGGTGTCGGCGTTGCGCCGGATCGGCGTGACCGGCACGGCCCTCGAGCAGGCCGCACAGGAGCTCGTGCTGGGCGGCGGCGAAACGGTCGGAGAACTGCACAGCACCTGGTAGATGTCCGATTTTGATACTTCGTGACTCTGCTAACTGCTGTTAGCGTTTCGCTTGCAGGAGCTAGCAAACGGCGCTAACGTCGTTCGCATGCCCTCGAAAGATCTGCCCCGCGACGTGGGGGGCTTCATCCGAGACCTGCGACGCAACGCGCAGATCTCGCTCCGCCAGCTCGCCGAGCAGGCGGGCGTCAGCAACCCCTATCTGAGCCAGGTCGAGCGCGGGCTGCGCAAGCCCAGCGCCGAGGTGCTCCAGCAACTGGCCAACGCCCTGCGGGTGTCGACGCCGGTGATGTATCTGCGTGCCGGCCTGCTGGAGGAGAAGGAAGGCCACGGCGTGCTGACCGCCATCGCCGCCGACTCCGAGCTCACGATCGCTCAGAAGCAGTCGCTCAGCCAGATCTACGAGACGTTCCGCCGCGAGAACGCGCGGCACGCCGAGGCGGAGGCGGAGACGGCCAAGCAGGCCGAGGCCGCCAGCGAGGCGGCCGCCCAGGCCGCGCGCGCCGCTGACGCCGCCGCAGCCGCGGCCGGTCGCGCCGCCGGTGGGCCCACGAAGGCCCCGACCGGCTGGCCCGACGACACAGAAGCCACCCCAACACCGGCGGCGGAGCCCGCCAAGCCGGTGGTCAAGAAAACGGCCAAGAAGGCCGTGAAGAAGGCGGCACCAAGGGCCGCCGAGGAGGAGAACTGATGTCCCAGCCGAAGACGACCCGCATTCCGGCTCCGTTGTACGCGGCCGCCGGCGCCGGGGAGATGGCCTACCGTCAGCTGCTCAAGCTGCCGACGTTCGCCAACGACCTGGGCGACAAGGCCGCCAACAACGGTGCGGAGCTGCGCCAGTCGGTGATCACCACGACCACCGACCTGCGCCAGCGGGCCAGTGCGGCCTACCGGCAGGCCAACGAGCGCGCGGTCAAGCTGCGTCGCGAGGACCTCGACGTCGACCGCCTGCGTGACCTGGCCATGCGCAACGCCGGCCAGTTCATCGTGACCGCCCAGGAGATCCAGGAGCGGGCGATCTCGTTCTACGGCGAGCTCGTCGCGCGCGGCGAGAAGGTCGTCGGCACCGGTGTCGTGGAGGCCGCCGACGTCGTGCAGGCCGACATGGTCGAGACCGGCAAGCCGTTCACGCCGAAGGCGGAGAGCAACGGGCACGGCACCCTGAACAGCGCCGACCCCAAGCCGGCCGGTGCGAAGAAGACCGCGCCGACCACGCCCCCGAAGAAGGCCACCAAGCCGTAGCACCACACCGAAAAGGGGACCGACCGGCTGGTCGGTCCCCTTTCGCGTACGCGGGACTCAGTCGGCGATCCGGACCCGTACCCGACGGTTCGCCTTGCCCTTGCTCTCCACCTTGACCACCTGCACCCGGCCGATCGCCCGGGTCGAGGCCACGTGGGTGCCGCCGTCGGCCTGCACGTCGAGGCCCACGATGTCGACGATGCGGATCTCCTGCTCGTCGGCGGGGATCAGGTTCGACTGGGTGCGGATGATGTCGGGCAGCGCCAGCGCCTCGGTCCGGGGGAGCACCTTCACCGCGACCGCCCGGTCGGCGGTCACCTCGGTGTTGACCAGCTCCTCCAGCTTTAGCTTGAAGTCCGGCGGCACCTCCGGGAGGTTGAAGTCCATCCGGGCCTCGCCGGGCTCCATGTTGCCGCCCGTGACCAGCGCGCCGAAGTCGCGGAACACCACACCACAGAGCACGTGCAGCCCCGAGTGGGTACGCATGAGCATCGTGCGGCGGGCGTCCTCGACCGCGCCGGTCACCGCGGTGCCGACCGGCGGCAGCGGGTCACCCTCGGCCGGAAGCAGGTAGAGGTCGTCGCCCTTGCGAGTGCCGACGATCCGGGTCTGGGTGCCCTGCCAGAGCAGCGTGCCGTGGTCCGGCGGCTGGCCACCGCCACCCGGGTAGAAGGCCGACCGGTCCAGGACGATGCCGTCCTCGGGTGACGAGTGCAGGACTGTGCACTCCCACTCGCGCAGCGTCGGGTCGATCAGGTCGAGGCGGTGTGTGCGGCCGTGCTCGGAAACGCCCATGACCGGGCAGACTACTCCCGAGCGTTGAGGAATTCGGAGATCCGGCCGCGCAGGTCGGCCCGGTCGGTCCAGATCACCCCAGGCCGGTCGTAGACGTGCAGGGTGGCGTTGGGCAGCGCCTCCGCGAGCCGCTCCGCGACCGGCACCGGGTGCAGGTCGTCACCGGCGCACGCGATCACCAGGGCGGGCGCGGTCACTTTGTGCAGCGGTGCCGGGTCGGGGATCGCCACCTGCTCGGACAGCGAGGCGAGGTCTTTTGCCAGCCCGTCGCGCATGAGCTGGTCGATCCGCTGCCGCAGGTAGGCCCAGACCGCCGGCGTGCCCCGCAGCGTGGGCGGGAACTCGACGGAGATCGCGTCGGCGACCGCGGCGACGTCACCCGAGGCGACGGCGGCGGCCAGGGCGGCCAGGCGGGCCTTGACCGTGGCCGGGCGGGGCAGGTCGAGCACCGCCGGAAGGAAGAAGACCAGCCGGTCGAACCGGTCCGGGTTGTCAGCGACCAGCCGGGTCAGCGCGCCGGCGCCCAGGCTGACCCCCATCGCTCGGGTCGCCCCCGTCAGATCGGCGATCGCGCGCAGGTCACGGGCCAGGTCGGAGTACGACCACGGTCCCGGCGGCGCGTCGGAGCGGCCGTGGCCGCGGAACTGGAAGAACACCTTGCGCCCGCCGACCGCGCTGCCGTAGGGCCGGGTCACCGCGATGCCGCTGGCCAGGCCGTGCGCGAACACGGTGGTGGGGCTGCCGGTGCCGATGATCAGGCGCTCCAGCCGAACCCCGTGCGGGGTCGAGACGACCTCGGTCTCGGGTTCGGGCAGCGTGGGCCGCCCGCTGCGCGGGGCGCTCGGGCCGGGTCCGTAGGTCCGCGGACCCCCGTCGGGCGGTGGGGGCCAGCGGAAATCCCTCACCAGAAGCCTTTGCCGTCAGTGAGATCCTTCAGCCCTGGTCGCACGTCGAGCAGGTAGACCAGGGCCGCGCCGATGCCGATCAGCCGGAAGATGCTGAGCGAGTCGTTGAGCAGCAGCGACAGCAGCAGACAGATGCCGAGGATCGCCAGCCAGCCGCCCTTGGGCAGCGAGCCGATCGCCGCGAACGCGTCGCCGCGCTGGGTCAGGCAATGCACGAACGCGATGCCGATCAGCACCAGCGCGAGGATCAAGCTCGCTATGTTGATGCCCCACAGGACATTGTCGTAGAAAATGGGCGCGCTCGTGGACATGCCCCTAAGCGTACTTCCGTGTCGGCCGCACGGGTGCCGGGAGCTTTGGGGCAGCCCACCTGATCATGGCAACGCCGCCGCCCGGGTCCGGACGACGGTGTCGCGGTGCGCGCGGCTCAGTGCTCCGGCACGTAGCGCCACGGCGGGTCGCTGCCAGGTGCGTCGTCGGCCACATATGTCTCCGTGACCTTCTTCTCGCCGCCCGGGCCGGTCCAGCGCCATTCGTGGGTGAGCGGGCTCGGCGGCAGACCGTCGGTGATGGGCACCTCGATCTGGGTGCCGTCCTGTGGGCCGCCGATGACCGGAATCCACGCGTTTGCCATGCTCAGATCATCGCGCGGGCGATTGTCGGACGTGCGGCGAATCGCGCTATCCGGGCGGCTCAGGCAACAGCGCCGCGAGCTTCTTCGGCGCCATGATCCGGTAGCTCTCGGTCAGTAGCTCACCCACCTCCACCCAGTCGGTGCGCCGGCCGAACGTGATCCCGACCACGTTGCCGCCCCACTCGGCCCGGAAGAACGGCGGACCCCCGCTCGCGAACGCGGCGACCTCGTCGTCGGCCGCCCGGAAGGTCATCACGACGAGCGGGCCGGTGCGGTCCTGGTCGCGCGTGTAGACGTGGGCGATGGTGCGCTGCCTGATCCGCCAGCGCACGCCGATCCAGGCCGGCTCTTCGTAGGCCTCCGGCAGCCCGCGACAGATCGCCCGCAGCCGGGCGAGGATCGCGGGTGGGACGTCGCCGGGTGCGGACATGACAGGACCGTAGCGCCGGGGTCCGACAGTTCCGTAGCCTCGGCGCATGCCTTCGGTGACCCTCCGCCCGGCCCGCGAGGCCGACATCGAGGCGCTCACCGAGATCTGGCACCGCGGCTGGGCCGACGGCCATCTCGGCAACGTGCCCGACGCGTTGGTAGCGGTCCGGACCCCGGATACCTTCCGTTCCCGAACCGTCGACGGCCTCCCGCATACGACGGTCGCGCTGGTCGGCGAGTCGATCGCCGGCTTCGTCAAGGTGGTCGACGAAGAGGTCGAGCAGGTCTACGTCTCCGCCACCCACCGCGGCTCCGGCGTCGCGGGCGTACTGCTCGCGGAAGCCGAGCGCCAGGTAGCGGCCGAGGGTTACGCGGAGGCCTGGCTCGCGGTCGCGGCGGGCAACGCCCGAGCGCGCCGCTTCTACGAACGCAGCGGCTGGTCAGACGCAGGCCTCTTCGACTACTTAGCCAGCACGGCCGAAGGCCCAATCCCAGTCCCCTGCCACCGCTACGTGAAACCGGTCGCCTAGACGCGAAAGCGCCCCGCACCTCCGAAGAGATGCGGGGCGCTGGACAACCGGTGTCAGATAGTGATGGACGCGCCGTGGGACGTGTTTGCCGGATCGTTCGTGGCGTCGAGTTGGACGTTCCACTTGGTCGGGAACGTCATGCCCTGGCACTTCACGGTGGCGTCGCCGTGGAGAGTGATCGCGTCGTCGATCGTCACGACTACCACCGAGTTCGGCGGAAGCACGATGCCGGGGTTGCCAAGGACCCGCTCGATCAGCCACGTGGCGCAGTCCGGCTTGTCCGCCGCGAGGGGGCCTTCGATGTCGGTGTAAGGGATGTTGACCGCAGTGATGCTGCTGATCCGGGCTTGGACGTTGTTGTTGGTTGGCGACGCGATCGTGAGTTTCACGTCGGCGGCGTTGCCTGGCAGTAGCGGCGCGGTGGTCGACCATTCGGCGGTGACCGTGATTTCGCCGAACTTCGCAGCTGCGCCCTGCGCGGTGGCCTGCGGTGCGTAGTAGAAGGCCGCATATGCGATTCCGCTGGCGGCGATGACGCCCGCGACGGCGAGGGCGGCGGCCAGGATGCGCTTCGAACGCTTCTGCAAGGGAGGTCTCCTAGGGCGTGCCGGCGTTGTCTCGGGCCGGCGCATGTTCATGGCGGGTGTCGCGGACAAACCGGATTTTCCGGCCGGTTGTGGCGACATAGGAGACTCTGCCCGAACGGGACGAGAACGCGGCATAGAGAACACGGTCCGTGGTTGTTCGCCGACAAGCGGTCCTGCCGGTCGGACCGGATGACCCCGAATGAGTGACCCCCCTTGAACGCGATAAATGCTCGACCTTGGTTGAGTATTTAAGCAACTAATAAAGCGCACTGATCGTTTTGCTGAATGGCGACAAAGAATCGCTTCGGCGCCGCGTCGCATTGCGGACCGAAATGGCCCGCGCAGCCGAGCTCGCACGCTCTGGCGCGAGGCGGCGCGACCCCGGCCGTGGGAAGAACTCGCAGGTCAGAGCGTTTCGCCACGCCGGTCGTTGCTAACGGTGCGATACCTGCTAGGGAAGTGTTTTCCCAGCTCAGAGCGCTATCCGCGACCAGGGAACCACCACGAAACGGGCTTAACGGGCATATTGGGTCACTCTAAGGGGTTAGGCCTTCAGGGTTTAGTTCTGCTATTTGCGCACAGCAAAGGTCGGACGGTTGCTTGCTTGAACGATAAGCGTCTTCTGGGCAAAGTTGTCATCGGCGCCGGACCGCCTCCACCGGGCCGGCGCCGACATAGAGATCGTTCTTTTCGCCCAATCTCAGCACAGCCCTGAAAGGACTTCGCCATGCGCAAGGTCACCAAGCGGACAGTCACCGTCCTCGTCGCCGCAGCCATCACGCTCGGGACGTCGAGTGCCGCTTGGGCGTGGTGGGAGTTCTCGGGCCGGGCCACCGTCGAGGCCTCGGCCGCGTCGATCAAGCCGATCAAGGTCGAGACGCGGGACGTCAACGGCCTCTACCCGGGTGCCGAGAAGGACCTGCGGGTCGAGATCTACAACCCGAACCCGTTCCCGGTCGTTATCACGGAAGCCGAGGCAACCGTCCGCACCAGGTCGGAGCACTGCGACGACGCGATCAGCGTCGAGCTGCCCAGGCGGCCGGTCCGGGTCGAGCCGGGCCACAAGTCCTACACGTTGGAAGACGCCGTTCGGATGGACCGCGACGTGGAGCGATGCCAGGGCGCGGACTTCAAGGTGGTCATTTTCTACTCGGGCCAGAACGCGGCCTGATCGCCGTCGGCGGGTGGCGGAGCCGGTTCGGCCGCGTCACCCGCCGAGTCCAGAAATGAACGTAGGAGCGTCCATGCGCAACATGTCCCAGCGCACCGCCATCATCACGCTGGTCGCCGTCATCGTGACGGGCATCGCCAGCGTGGCGTGGGCGGCGTGGTCGGTTACTGGCCAGGGGACCGCGACGGTGACAGCGGCCGAGGTGACCGCGCTGCAAGCGACGGCCCGGCCGACGGGAAGCCTGTTCCCGGGCGGCACCGCCGACATCGAGATCCGCGTGACCAACCCGAACGAGTTCGCCGTCGAGGTGCAGTCGTTCGCGCAGTCCCCGGACATCGTGGTCGACGACGCGCACGCCGCCGGGTGCCCGGCCGGCAACGTGCGGCTCAAGGCGACCAAGAAGCCGATTGGCCAGCGGGTCGAGGCCGACGGTGGCCGCGAGACGTTCGTGGTCGAGGACGCGGTCGAGATGGTCTACAACGCACCCGAGTCGTGCATGGGCGCTTCCTTCGAGATCACGCTCGCGCTGGCCGGCGTCGGCCTCCCGGACTGAGGTCTTCATGAAGCTGACGACGGCCCTCGCCGCAGGCGCGCTGGCGCTCGCCTTGGCGGGCGCCGTTGCCACGTCAGGTCCCGCCGGCGCCGAGCTCAAGCTGACCGGCGACGAGGCGCACACGTTCGTGATCGACGGGACGTCGGTGTCCGGCCTCCACCCGGGCTCCGAGCGGTCGACCGCGCTGCGGGTCCGCAACCCGTACCCGTTCGACCTGCGGTTGACCCGCCTGCGCGGCGACGTCGTCGACAGCTCCAGCCCCGACTGCCCGGCTCACCCGGGCAACCTCACCGCCGGCCCGCACCAGGGCCGGCTGCCGCTAACGGTGCGCGCCCGTCAGTCGCGCGATGCCGGTTCGATTCCGATCCGGATGCCCGCCTCGGTGACCAACGAATGCTCGGGGGTCACCTTCACCATCCGGATCACCGGTGTAGCCACGAAGGTGAACAAGTGAAAAGACTGATCGCCACGTCCCCCGCCGTACTCGGTGGCATTGCCGCTGTCACCCTGGTCGCCGGCGCCGGGGCGGCGATCGCCGCGTGGCGTGTCCAGAGCGACGAGGTCGTGCTGACCGCGGAGACCGCGACGCTCTCGCCGGGCAACAAGCCGGCGGTCAGCGCGGCAGGCAACCTGGTGACCGTGTCGTGGACGCCCAACACGTTCGGCGACCGGAAGGTCGACAGCTACCGGATCCAGCGCTACGACCTGGCCGGCTCCGTGCAGCAGCCGCGCGGCACCTGCGAGGAGAACGTCGCCAAGGAGTCCTGTGGGGACTCGGGCGTGCCGACGGGCTCGTGGCGCTACACGGTCGTGCCGGTCAAGGGCGGCTGGACCGGGCCGGAGAGCGCGAAGAGCGACGCGGTGATCGTCGCCGCTGACGGCAAGGCCGTGGTGGTGCCCGACCCGGCGGTCGCGAAGCCGGCCGGCCCCGCCGCGGGTCCCGCCGTCGTCGCGATCGGCGACCCCGCCCAACCGGCGGCCACCCCCGCGCCCGGCAGCCCACCGGCCTGGACCGTGCAGCCAGGTGCCGACGGGGTGCTCGGCACGGACGACACGCTGACCTACGCGGGCGGAGCGCCGGTCGCACCCAACGACGTCATCATCGGCTGGGACGGCGGCGCACGCCCCGTCACCGTGGTGGCCGAGGCCGGCGCGCAGCCGGTGCTGACGGTCGACGACGGCGCGACCCGGATCTTCGGCCCGCTCGCGGTGCCACCCGCGACGGTGCCCGCCAACCTCACCTTCGACGCGACGCTGGCCGAGGTGAAGGGCCGGATCGTGCTGACACTCGGCGCGGTGCGGGTGGCGCCGGCACCGGACGAGGCGGCCACCGCACCCGGCGAGCCGACCGCCGGCACCGACCCGACGACCGGCACGGACACCCCGGAAACCCCCGGCGCGGCCACGCCGAGCACGGAAACCACCGAGCCGGCCGAGCCGGGCGGCACGCCGAGCACGACCGAGTCGGCCGGCGGCGACCCGAGCGGCGCCGACCAGCCAGGGACCGGGGGAGACGGCGGCGACAGTGGCAATGGCGGCGACGCCAGCACCGCGGGCACCGAGGGTGAGCCGGACGCTCCGGCCACCGACACCGCCGCGACCGGAACGCCGGCCGCGGAGGTGACCCCGTCGACGGCCAGCAGCGACCCGGCCGTCGTGCTCGTCGCCGCATGACCGATCCGGCCGGCGAAGAACCGACGACCCGCGAGGTCACCGCCCGTAACCTCGCGACCGTCCTGAACGGTGTAATCGGTGTGCAGCTCACGCCGAAGAAGGTCCTCGCGCTGATCCTCGGGCTCGGCCTGCCCGTCGTGGTCGCGGTCGGCTGGGTGCTCGGTCAGCGCCAGGCCACCGGCACCCCGTCCGACGGTTCGGGTGCGATGGGCACCGCGCCGCACGAGCAGGTGCCCTCGCCGGCCGCCCAGTACGACGTCTACGAGGACGCGCCGACGGTGGTGCCGATGGCCAGCACGTCGGCCGTGCCGTCGCCGCGACCCAAGGACGCCGGACCGAAGAACAGCCAGGCGCCGCAGCCGACGGTCCAGCCGACCGTTGTGCCCGAGGACCAGACGCCGAGCCCGGAACCGAGCCCTGCGGAGACGACTCCGAGCCCGGAGGAGCCCAGCGCGGAGCCCGAAGGATAAAACCGGCTAAACCGCCCACTGGGCCGGCTGTCGCCCGTACGGTCAGCTCATGGGCCTGATCCTGGCGATCGTTTCGGCGATCTGCTACGGCGCGGCGTCGGTGTTCCAGGCGATCGCGGCCCGCCGGGCGCCGAGCTCGGACACCGTCAGCGCGAAGTCGCTGGTCGGGGTGTTCGCGCAGTGGCCGTACATCCTCGGTCTCGGCCTGGACGGCGCCGGCTTCGTGGCCCAGTTCATCGCCCTGCGCAGCCTGCCCATCTTCCTGGTGCAGGCGGCCCTGGCGGCCAGCCTCGCGGTGACCGCGGTGATCGCCATCCCGCTGCTCAAGCTGCGGCTCGGCCCGGTGCAGTGGACCGCGGTCGGTGGCGTCTGCGTCGGCCTCGCGCTGCTCGGCATCTCGGCCGGGCGGGAGAACGCCGACCAGCCCTCCTGGACGTTCCGGATCGGCCTGACGATCGCCGTACCCGTGCTGGCCCTGCTGGGTCTGGCCGCCATCAAGCTCAAGGACCCCCTGCGGGCGGCGACCCTCGGTCTGGTCGGCGGCCTGTTCTTCGGAGTCGTGGCGCTGGCCGCGCGGTCGATCTCGGACGTCGACTTCGTCGACTGGTTCAGCGGCCCGGAGATCTACACGCTGGTCGTCTCCGGGGCCCTGGCCTTCGTCTTCTACACGATCGGCCTCCAGCGCGCCTCGGTGACGACGGTGACCGCCGGCCTGGTGATCGGCGAGACCGTCCTGCCGTCGGTGGTCGGCGTGCTGGCGCTGGGCGACAGCACCCGGCGCGGCTTCATCCCGGTCGCGGTGGTCGGTTTCGCGCTCGCCATCGCGTCCAGCCTGATGCTGGCCAAGTACGGCAGCCTGGAGGAGCCGGAGGACGCGGCCGGGGCGCCGGAGACCGCCGAGCTCCAGGCGGACTAGACCGGCCGGTCGGCGATCACCCGCGCGTTCAGCGGCCGGTGCACTCCGGGCTCGACCCGGTACGCGTCGGCCCCGGGAGCGGACGTCACGGCCTCGACGAGCTCGGTGCCCACGTAGTGCAGGCCGGTCCCGTCGTCGGTGGCGTAACCCGCGGGCAGCGTGCCGTCGTCGACCAGGGCCTGGAACAGCGTCCGCCGGGGTTGGTAGGTGTAGTCGTGGTGCACGCCGTTGCTGTAGGGCAGGAAACCGAGCGCGTCGGTCACGGGGTCCAGGTCGTCTGAGAACGAGTCGGTGGTGCCGCCCGTGTGCCAGCAGATGCTGCCGGCGCTGCCGCCGCCCAGCACGACGCCGGCCTCCCAGCACTCCCGCATGATCTCGTCGAGCCGGTGCGCCCGCCAGACCGCCAGCAGGTTGACCACGCTGCCGCCGCTGACCCAGATCAGGTCGCGCGAGAGCAGGAAGGACCGGACGTCACGCACGTTGGGCTGGGGGAAGAGCTGTAAGTGGCTCGGCTCGGCGTCGGGGGACTCCCGCAGCACGGTGTAGAGGCTGGCGATCGCGGCCGGGTCGTCGCCGACCGCGGTAGTGACGAAGCAGACCTTGGCGCGGGGTACGCCCGTCAGCGAGATCGCGTGGTCGAGGAGGGCGCTGCGCTGGTCAGGCGGCGTACCGGCGGGACGGGCAGCGGGTGAGACGGCGAAGATCTGCGGCGGGCGAGACACGCTTGATCATCTCAGAAGGACAACCAGCGGGGCGAACGACGCCCACCCCCGTAAGCGTCGCCCGCTCGCCCGCCGGTTTCAGGTGACCGACCGTCCCCCAACGGGCTGGTCACCGTACCCCCAACGCTTGCGCTCGTCGTGTGCCGGGCCTCGCGGCCTGCGGCTACCCCCAAAAACCCCTTCGAGCGTGGCGCTAACGAGAACGGTAGTTCTCCACGAGATCAGTGGACAAGCGAGAATGCCTGTCTCGCCCATCACATCGGTCCTTACCGCTCAGTAGGAGAAATCGGCGGGAAGAGATGCGTGAATGCCTGGAGGTTCGCCGTGGACTCGCCGCGCTTGACGCGCCACTCCCACTCGCGCCGGATCGCCGTGCCGAAGCCGATTTCCAACATCGTGTCGAACGAGTCGTCGGCGTAGCTGAGCACCGCGCCGAGCAGCCGGTCGAGCTCGTCCTCGGTCACGCCGGCCAGCCCGGTCCGGCCGGTCAGATAGACGTCACCGACCTGGTCGATGGAGAAGGCGACCCCGTACATCCGGGCGTTGCGCTGGAGCAGCCAGGCCCACAGCTCCTCGCGCCGCTCGTCCGGCTGGCGCATCACGAACGCCTCGACCCGCAGGGCGTGCTCGCCGACGATCAGGTTGCAGCTCGTCTTGAGCTTGTGGGTGCCGGGCAGGGTCACGACGTACGACAGCTCGCCGGTCGCCTCGATCGGAAGCTCCCGCTCGGCGCAGACCCGCTCGATCAGCGCCGCGACCTCGGCCGGCGAGGGGCCACTCACCACGCGGCCGTGCCCGCGCCCAACGCCGCCGCTTCGCCCTCGAGTCGGGCGGTCAGCCGCTCCCGATGCTCTGTCACCGCACCACCGTAAACCGCCAGCAGCCCGCTCGCCGTGCGCGACCAGGAGAACTCGCTGGCGTGCGCGACGGCGCCTCGAGACAGCTCCACCCGCAGGCCCGGCGCGGCCAGCAGGCCACCCAGCGCCCGGGCCCAGTCGTCCGGGTCGTGCCCGTCGACGAGTACGCCGCTGATGTTGTCGCGGACCGCGGTGACCAGGCCACCGACCGCCGCGGCGACCACCGGGGTGCCACACGCCTGTGCCTCGACCGCGACCAGCCCGAACGACTCGTTGTACGACGGGACGGCGACCAGGTCGGCGGCGCGGTAGACGTCGGCGAGGTCGCTGCCGGTCTGCGGCGGCATGAAGCGCACCGCGTGGCTGATGCCGAGCGACGCGGCGAGCTCGATCAGCGCGGCCGGCCGGGCCAGGCCGGTGCCGCTCGGCCCGCCGACGATCACCACGGTCAGGTCGCGGGCGAGCTCCGGGTCGCGGGCGTGCAGCGCGGCGGCCGCGGCCAGCAGCACGTCGGGTGCCTTGAGCGGCTGGATCCGGCCGACGAAGGCGACGATGTGGCCGCGCTCGGGCAGCCCCAGCCGGCGGCGGGCGGCGCCCTTGTCGCCGGGGGTGAAGCGGTCCAGGTCGACGCCGGGCTCGACGACGCTGACCAGGTCGGAGTCCGCCCCGTACCGGTCGATCAGGTCGCGGGCCTCGAACGTCGTGTTGGCCACCAGCCGGTCGGCCTCGGCGACCACCTGCTCCTCGCCGACCACGCGGGCAAGCGGCTCGGGGCGGTCACCGGCGGCGAGCTGGGCGTTCTTGACCTTGGCGAGGGTGTGCGCGGAGTGCACCAGCGGCACGCCCCAGCGCTCCCGGGCCAGCCAGCCGACCTGTCCGGAGATCCAGTAGTGGGAGTGCACCAGGTCGTAGTAGCCGGGCGCGTGCGCCGCCTCGGCACGCAGGACGCCGGTGGCGAAGGCGCACATCTGCGCCGGCAGGTCTTCCTTGGCCAGGCCCTCGAACGGACCGGAGATGACGTGCCGGACGAGCACGCCCGGCGCCATCTCGACGGTGTGCGGCAGGTCGCTGGAGGTGGCGCGGGTGAAGATCTCGGTCTCGACCCCGGCCTCGGCGAGCCGGCGGGCGACCTCGGTGACGTAGACGTTCATGCCGCCCGCGTCACCGGTGCCAGGCTGGTCGAGCGGTGAGGTGTGAACGGACAGCGTGGCGATGCGTCGGGGGAGCGGCCAGGGCTTGGGTCCTCGCTGCCGGCCGACGCCGGACGGCGCCTGCACCACATCTGCTCCTTCCAAGCCGCGCCCGACATCGCCGGGCGCCCATGTATAAACCTCTCCCCCAGGCGACATCTTCCCCACGGAAGGGTGGCTACGCCTACTCGACCGTAGACATACGTGACGGACTTCATCCGGCAGTGAGGCTCGCCACGGGATGGGAGAGGATTGTGGGCATGCCGATCGCGATCGTCACCGGTGCGTCCAGCGGGATCGGGGCGGCCACCGCCCGCCGCCTGGCCGCCGAAGGATTCACCGTCGTTCTGTCCGCCCGCCGTGCCGACCGACTGGCCGAGTTGGTGACGCAGATCACCGACGCCGGCGGCAGCGCGGTCGCGGTGCCCTGCGACGTCACCTCCGACGAGTCGGTGGCGGGCCTCGCCGAGGCGGTGGCCGATCTCGCCGAGTCGTACGGCCGGGAGGGCGGCGGCCCCGACGAGCGGGTCAGCCTGCTGGTCAACAACGCCGGCGGCGCCCTCGGCCTCGACCCCGTCGAGCACGGCTCGGTCGACGACTGGCAGTGGATGTTCGAGGTCAACGTGCTCGGCACGCTGCGGGTGACCAAGGCCCTGCTGCCGCTGCTGGAGGCGTCCGAGGCCGGCACGATCGTGATGGTCAGCTCGACCGCGGGCTTCATCGTGTACGAGGGTGGTGGCGGCTACAGCGCCGCCAAGCACGGCATGACCGCGATGACCGGCACGTTGCGCCTGGAGTTGGCCGGCCGCCCGGTGCGGGTGGTCGAGATCGACCCGGGCATGGTCCGCACCGACGAGTTCGCGACCAAGCGGTTCCGCGGCGACACGGAGCGGGCCGACGCGGTCTACGCCGGCGTCGAGATGCCGCTGACCGCCGACGACGTCGCCGACTGCATCGCCTGGACGGCGACCCGACCGCAGCACGTCAACATCGACCGGATCGTGGTCCGGCCCTTGGCTCAGGCCGCTCAGCACAAGGTCGCGCGCGGGCCGATCGGCCGGCAACGGCCGACCAGCTAGCAGAGCGGGAAGCAGAACTGACCGGGCGACAGCGACCACAGGGGTTCGTCACCAGAGGGACGACGAACCCCAACCGGCTGCGCCGGATCGACAACTGGATCGCGGCGTACGCGGCTGGGGTGTTGCGCGACGCCGCCGATCCGCTGGTGGTGGACCTCGGCTACGGCGCAACCCCGGTGACCGCGGTCGAGCTGCGCTCCCGGTTGGCCCGGGTGCGACCCGACGTGCGGGTGGTCGGGCTGGAGATCGACCCGGAGCGAGTGGCTTTCGCGGCGTCGGCCGCTGATCCTCCGGGGCTGACCTTCGCCCGTGGTGGCTTCGAGCTGGCCGGCCTGCGCCCGGTGGTGGTGCGGGTGCTCAACGTGCTGCGCCAGTACGACGAGGACCGGGTCGCGCCGGCCTGGGCGACGATGACCGGTGCGCTGGCGCCGGACGGCATCGTGGTCGAGGGCACCTGCGACGAGCTAGGCCGGCTGGCCGCCTGGGTCTGCCTGGATCGCGCCGGCCCCCGCTCGCTCACCCTGGCCGCCCGGCTGTCGACCCTCGACACCCCGGCCACGCTGGCCGAACGGCTGCCCAAGGCGCTGATCCACCACAACGTGCCGGGCGAGCCGGTGTACGACCTGCTGCGGGCGCTCGACGACGGGTGGCGGGATGCCGCGCCGTACGCGACTTTCGGCGCCCGGCAGCGGTGGCAGCGGGCGGTGGCCTCGGTCAAGGCCGGCGGCTGGCCGGTGCTCGATCGTCCGGCCCGTTGGCGCCTGGGTGAGCTCACGGTCGCCTGGTCGGCGATCATGCCGACAAAATTCTCTTAACCGGACACGCCACCTAAATCGCCACAGCATCGTTGGGCCGTTCGACAACAACCCATCACACAGACGGGGAGGACAGGCTGTGCGTAACCGGCTGTCCCTCATTCTCGCCGCTTTCGCGCTGCTGGTGCCGGCGATCGCGCTGACCAGCGTGGCCGCTTCGGCCGCGCCGGCCGCGTACGTGGCCGCGGCGCCGTGTCCGCCTGGCTCGGTCCAGCAGGACTACTACTGCCAGCCCACCGACACTCCGACGACGCCGCCGGCGGTCACGGAGGAGCCCGAGCCGCAGCCGACGCCGACACTTCCGCAGACCGGTGCGGACGCCGGAGTCGTGGCCGGGATCGGCGGCGGCGTGCTGCTGGCCGGTGCGGTCATCGCGATCTGGGCGACGGCTTTCCGCCGCCGCCACCGTTTCGAGGCCTGAGCTCTGCAACAGCCCCCAGCCCGGTGCGTACCCGGGGGTCCAGTGGGGGTACCGAAGGGGGTCCGCTCTTGGCGGGCCCCCTTCCATTTGTAAGCAAGGGACCCTTGTTAACGCATAGCGTTAACAAGGGTCCCTTGCTTCGCCTTATAGGGCGCAGTTGACCAGCACGGGCTCCGGGTGCAGGGTCACGCCGAACCGCTCGTGCACGCCGTCGCGGATCTCCCGGGCCAGGTCGAGCAGTGCGGCCGTGCTGCCCTGACCACGGTTGGTCAGTGCCAGCGTGTGCTTGCCGGAGATGGCCACGCCGCCCCGACCGCCGTAGCCCTTGGTGAACCCGGACTTGTCGATCAGCCAGGCGGCGCTGATCTTGACCAGCCCGCCCGGGCCGGGCCAGGAGGGCGGCTCGCCGACGCCGCCGGCCCGCGCGCGCAGGAACTCGAAGGCGGCGGCGTCCAGCACCGGGTTGGTGAAGAACGAGCCGACGGACCAGGTGTCGTGGTCGGCCGGGTCGAGCACCATGCCCTTGCCCGCGCGCAGGGCACGCACCGCCGCCCGTGCCTCGGCCAGCGGCACCCGGTCGCCCGGTCCCACGCCCAGCGCCCGGGCGAGCTCCGCGTAGCGCAGCGGCGCCGACCGCGGGTCACGGGCCAGCCGGAAGTCGACGGAGAGCACCACCCAGCGGTCGCTGTGCTTGAAGATGCTGGTCCGATAGGCGAACCGGCACTCGGCCGGTGCCATCCGGCGGACGGTGTCGTCGAGCCGGTCGTAGACCTCGACGCCGAGGATCGTGTCGGTGACCTCCTGGCCGTAGGCGCCGACGTTCTGGATCGGCGTCGCACCGGCCGAGCCGGGGATCCCGGAGAGGCACTCGACCCCGGACCAGCCGGCGTCGACGGTGGCGGCGACGAACTCGTCCCAGGGCTCGCCGGCCGCGACCCGGACCACGACGTGGTCGCCGTCGGACTCGACAATCTCGAAACCGCGGGAACGGATCAGGATCACCGGTCCGGGTACGCCCGCATCGGCGATCACCACGTTGCTGCCCCCGGCCAGGATCATGGCGGGTGCATCGTCGCGCGCGGTCGCGCGTACCATTTGCACGATTTGATCCGTGTTTTCAGCCGTTTGCACCTGGCCCGCGGGGCCGCCCAATCGCAGCGTGGTGAAGTCGGCCAACGCTCGTGGATCGAGCGGGCCGGCGGCGGTCGGAGGTTCGGCGCTAACGTCTGGCACGTTGTTCACCCTAGGCTGGGGGGCTCCGGCATCAGTGGCGACGGTCCGGCCTGCACCTAAGGAGCATCCGATGACCAGACTGCACGGCACCAAGGACTTCTGGCTCGGCGGTCTGCGGGCGGAGGCGGCCGCGTTCGGCGCCGCGGTGTCCCAGGCACCGCCGGACGCCCCGGTGCCGTCCTGCCCCGACTGGACCGTCACCGACCTGGTGCACCACCTGGGCAGTTGCTACGAGTGGGTGACCGGCCTGGTCGAGCGCGGCGGCACCGAGCGGCCCGACCGCCGCGAGCACCCCGTCGACGTGCCCGCCGGCGACGCGACGTTGGCCTGGTGGCAGATGCGCTACGACACCCTGATCTCCACTCTGGACGCCACCGATCCCGAGGCGCCGCTGTGGAACTGGGCGCCGCAGTCCAAGAAGGCCGGTTTCTGGAACCGGCGGATGGCGCACGAGACCGCGGTGCACCGGTGGGACGCGCAGATGGCGATGGCGGCGAGCGAGCCGATCGAGGCGAAGCTGGCCGCCGACGGGATCTCCGAGGCGCTCGACACGTGGTTGCCGGCCGGGCGGCGCAAGAGTGGCGACCGCCCGCACGGCGTCGTGCAGCTCTTCGCGGCCGACGCCGACCAGGAATGGCTGGTGCGACTGCGCGGCGAGGGCGTCGCGCTGCTCGACACCGACACCATCCTCGACACCGACGAACCGCCGGCCCGGGTGCAGGCCGAGGGCACCGCGAGTGATCTGCTGCTGGCGATCTACGGCCGGGTGGGCTTCGATGTCCTGGTGGTCAGTGGCGACCCGACGCTGCTGACGGCGTTACGCACGGGGTGATTCCTTGACCAGGGCGAAGAACGGAACGCGCGAACGGCCGACACTCGAGGCGGTGGCCAAGCGGGCAGGCGTGTCCCGAGCCACCGTGTCGCGGGTGGTCAACGGCTCGACCACGGTCGCCGAACCCATCCAGGAGGCGGTCCGGCGGGCGGTGCGCGAGCTGGGCTACGTGCCCAACCTCGCCGCCCGGAGCTTGGTCACCCAGCGCACCGACTCCGCCGCCCTGATCCTGCCGGAGACGCCGACCCGGGTGTTCTCCGACGACCCGTTCTTCCACGGCGTCATCCGCGGCGTCTCGATGGAGCTCGACGCCGCCGACAAGCAGCTCGTGCTGCTGATCGCCGGCTCGACCGCCGGCCACGACCGGGTCGAGCGCTACACGATGGGCCGGCACGTCGACGGCGTCATGTTCGCCTCGATGCACGGCGCCGACCCACTGCCCGCCGCGCTGATCCGGATGGGCATCCCGGTCATGTGCAGCGGTCGGCCACTCGGTCGCGCCACGGTCGAGGTGCCCTACGTCGACGTCGACCAGATCGGCGGCGTGGTCTCGGCCGTCCGGCACCTGCTCGACTCGGGCCGCAAGCGGATCGCGACCATCTCCGGCCCGCAGGACATGGTGGCCGGCATCGACCGGCTGACCGGCTACCGGCAGGCGCTGCGCGACTCGGACCGACGCTCGATCGTCGCGATCGGCGACTTCACCCGGGAGTCCGGCACGGTCGCGATGCGCCAGCTCCTCGACGACGACCCCAAACTCGACGCGGTGTTCGCGGCCTCCGACCTGATGGCTCACGGCGCGCTGCGGGCGTTGCGGGAGGCCGGTCGGCGCGTGCCGGACGACGTCGCCGTGATCGGCTTCGACGACATCGAGATGGCCCGCTACACCGAGCCGCCGCTGACCACCGTCCGCCAGCCGATCCAACAGATCGGCCGCGAGATGGCCCGCCAGCTCATGCGCCTGGTAGCGGGCGAGGAGATCGAGCCGGTGACGATGCTCCCTACCGAACTGATCATCCGAGAGTCGGCGTAGGTGCAACAGATTCGCGTCGGTCCACGTTCTTAGCTTCGTGGATCGACGGAGCCGGCGTGGACGCTGAGACGCGGCGCGACTTCAGCGCCTTCGTCGCGGACCGGTCCGCCGGGCTGTTCCGGTTCGCGATGGGGCTGACCGGGCAACCGCAGCAGGCCGAGGACCTGCTCCAGTCGGCGCTGGCCAAGGCATACCGGCACTGGGGCCGGGTGCGACACGGCAACCCGGACGCGTACCTGCGGCAGGCGATGTGTCGCGAGCAGATCGACTGGTTCCGGCGGCCGAGCTGGGGGCGGGAGCTGCCGAGCGAGCGACTTCCCGAGCGCCGGGTGGGCGACGGCACCGCGACCGTCGACCTGCGGCTCGCGCTCCGCGACGCGCTGGCCCGGCTCGGCCCGAAGCACCGCGCGGTGCTGGTGCTGCGCTATCTGGAGGACCTACCCGACGACGAGATCGCGGCGCTGCTCGGCTGCCGGCCGGCGACCGTGCGGAGCCTCGCCGCCCGCGGCCTCGAGCGCCTTCGGGTGCTCTGCCCCGAGCTCGCGCCGCAGTTGAGTGAGGGCGCGCGATGAGCGCCGAACTGCGCCGCACGCTGCGGGAGCTCACCGACGTGCCGCCGCCGGCGGACCTGGCCACCAACTCGATCCGGCTGGCGGGTCGGCGGCGCCGCAACCGGATCGTGGCCGGCGCGGCGGCGCTATTGGTGGCGGTCGTGGTCGCCGTGCCGCTCGCACTGCGGCCGGACGGGCGCGGCGAACCGGTGCCGATCGGTCCGACCCCGTCGATCACCTCGCCCGCGCCCGAGCTGGAGACGCCCGAACCGACGCCG
This sequence comes from Asanoa ishikariensis, assembly GCF_900107455.1. Taxonomy (GTDB): domain Bacteria; phylum Actinomycetota; class Actinomycetes; order Mycobacteriales; family Micromonosporaceae; genus Asanoa; species Asanoa ishikariensis. Next base: position 29,885 of record NZ_FNQB01000002.1, read on the forward strand.
GCGCCGGACGTCCCGCTTCCGCCCGGCGAGGGCAAGCGGCGGGTCGTCGCGTTCGCGTACGCCGGCGCCCTGCCCACGACCTCGACCGACAACGAGCCGATCACCCCGGACGACGCCGTCTCGTACGTGCTCGACCGGACGACGGGGGAGTACCGGAAGATCGATTACCGGGTCGTGGCGCCCGCGCCCGACGGGAAGCGGTTCTTCGTCGCCGACGGCGGGCGCGGCGGGTTCATGGCCGGAGCCGGCGGGCCGGTGCAGTGGGTCGACCACCAAGGCGGCTTTATCAAGCAGGTCGACTGGTCACCCGACGGCCGACGGGTGCTGCTCAACCACGACGGCGGGTTCACCGTGGTCGACGCGACGACGCGCGCGGCCGGGTCGTTCGTGCCGATGGCGGACGCCAGCACCGGCAATGCCCGTGGCCTCGGCTTCTTCTGGGTCGACGGGCGGACCCTGGGACACACCGTCAGCGTCGCGAACGGCGAGGCGAATCCCGACCGTACGGTCGCCATCCGGTTCTACGACCTGCGCGGGAAAAAGCTGCGGACACTGGGATTCCCGGGCACCACGGCCGTCCGGACCTCCGCTGACGTGTCGCCGGACGGGCGGCGCGCGGCGGCGATCGGCCCCTGGGACGAGCGCCGGATCGAGATCGTCGACCTGGCCACCGGCGAGGTCGAAGCGCGGCTCTCCGGGGACGACGTCGCGGGCTGGTACGACGACGACCACCTCGTGCTCAAGGACGACAGCGGATTGCAGGTCGTCGACCTCACCGGCCGGGTCGTGCGCTCCCTGCCCGGCTCCGACGAGGTGCTGCACGGCTCCACGGTGCATCTGGTGCCGGCGGCCGGGCTGCCCGCGAAGTCAGCCCGCTACGCGTTCTAGCTCGCGGACGGCCAGCGCCCGGCGGGCGGCTTCGCGGTCGCGGGACGGGCCGGTCAGCAGGTGGCCGACGGCGGCGACCAGGCCGACCGAGCCGACCGCGATCCAGTGCCAGCTTCCGATGTGGTCGAGGCTGAGGCCGCCGAGGGCCGGGGTGATGAACGCCGCGGCCGGGAAGGTCAGGCTGAACACCGACTGGTAGCGGCCGCGCAGTTCCTCCGGGGACAGCTCCGCGTTGACCTCGGCGTTGGGCGGCGCGGCGAGCATCGAACCGATCGTCCAGATCACCGAGGCGAGCAGGTAGACGGCCAGGTGGTCGGCGAAGGCCAGGGCACCGAAGCCGATGCCGATCAGCCCGAGGGCGGTGGCCAGCACGGTGTGCTTGCGGTGCCCGTCGATCAGCGGGGGCACGAAGAGCTGGCCGACCACGATCAGGGCCGCGCTGATCGCGACCACCGTCCCGTACGCGGCGGGGCTCAGCCCGTCGGCCCGCATCGCCAGCGGCATGATCGTCGAGGTCTGGGTGGACAACGCGGCCAGCAGGAAGGTCAGCCCGACGAAGACCAGGTACGTGCGGTCGGTGAGGGCGGTCAGCAGCCCACCGTTGTGCCTGGTGGCCGCATGGCGGCGGAACGTCTCCGGCACCTTCCAGGCGATCACCACCGCGGTCACCGCCGTGGCGCCCGCGTCGGCGAGGAAGAGCGCCAGGTAGCTCGCCTGGGCCAGCAGGCCGGCGAGCAGGCCGGCCGCCGCCATGCCGAGGTTGAACGACCAGAACTGGAGGTTGAACGCGCGCGACCGGCGCTCGGCCGGCACCACGTCGACGATCGCGGCGACAAACGCCGGCATCGGCATCGAATGGACGAGCCCGAGCAGGACCGTGAGGGCCGCGATCAGGCCGAGGTGGGTGGTGAAGGCCAGCGCCGCCATCAACCCGGCCGCCACGGTGTGCGCCCAGAACAGCGTGGCCCGCCGTCCCCAGTGGTCGGCGAGGACGCCGCCGAGCAGCGTGCCGGCCACGCCGCCGATCCCGTAGCCGCCGACGACCAGGCCGGCCAGGCTGGCCGAGGCGCCGCGCTCGTCGGTCAGGTAGACCGACATGATCAGCATGGCGAACGCGCCGACCCGGTTGATCAGCATGCCGGTCCAGAGGTACCAGTACGTCCCGGGCAGGCCGCCCGCGGTGTTCCGCAACCAGGCCCGCAACCCCGGTCCTCCTTCAGTTAAGAAGCCTTACCGAAGGGACGCTACGAAGCCGACGAGGTGGGCGCCAGCGTGTCGCTCATCACGCCGGGCGGTGCGGGCACCACGGCGTCGCGGGGCACGGGCACCCGGGAGGCGGCGAGCGCCGCGGCGCGACGCTCCCGGGCCGGTCCGGCGGCCAGGTTGACCGCCGCCGCCACGAAGGCGATCAGCGCGCACCCGATCCACAGTGCGCTGTTGCCCAGCAGGTCCCGGACGAACCCGCCGGCCACCGGTGCGGTGAAACCGGCGATCGACCAGGAGAGCGCGAAGACCCCCTGGTAGCGGCCGCGCACCGCGGCGGGCGCGAGGTCGGCGATGGTGGCCGCGTTGGCCGGCGAGTAGACCATCTCGCCGACGGTCCAGATCAGCACGGTCATCGCGTACAGCCAGGCGCTGCCGGCCAGCGCGGTCAGGCCGAAGCCGATGCCCTGCACGATCGTGCCGACCGCGAGCACCCTGGCCCGGCTGTGGCCGGCGATGAGCTTCGGGATGAAGAGCTGGCCGAGCACGATCAGCAGGCCGTTGAGCGCGATCACCCAGCCGAACGTCGACGAGGACAGGCCGTCGTCGGTCATCGCGATCGGCAGCATCGAGATGTGCTGGAGGAAGACCATCGCGGCCAGCAGGTTGGCGCCGGTGAAGATCAGGAACACCGGGTCGCGCAGGACCATGCCGAGACCGCCGCGGCTGCCTGTCCCCGCAGGCAGATGCACGCCGACCGGGCGCGTTTCCTTGATCTTGACGAACACGATCGCCGCGGTGATCAGCGTCGCTGACGCGTCGATCACGAAGAGCAGCACGTAGTCCAGGTGCGCGGCGAAACCGCCGAGGATCGCCGCCGACGCGAAGCCCAGGTTGATCGCCCAGTAGTTGAGCGAGAACGCGCGTACCCGGTCGCGGTCGGGCACGACGTCGACCATCATCGCGGCGAACGCGGGGCGAGCGGCCTCGGCGAACGCGCCGAGGGCGAACGCGACGCCGGCGATCATCGCGAACGGCCGGGAGAAGCCGAGCAACAGCATCATGCCGGCGCCGCCGACGTGGGCGATCAGCAGCGTCGGCCGCCGGCCCCAGCGGTCGGCGAGGACGCCGCCGACCATCGTGCCGATGCCGCCGCCGGCACTCCACAGGCCGACCACCAGGCCGGCCTGGATGTCGCTGAAGCCCCGTTCCTTGGTCAGGTAGACAGTCAGGAAGATCAGTACGAAGCCGCCGAGCCGGTTGACCAGGGTGCCGCACCAGAGATACCAGAACGTCCTGGGCAGTCCACCCGTCGTCTCACGCAACCAGCCTCGTACCACTATTTGGCCCCCCAGGTAATGACCGCCAATCCGCAGCGGCCTTACGCAACCTAGGTTGTCGGCACCCAGGAAGTCATCAGGATTACCGCATGGCGGTCGTCACGCCGGGTGGGTTGCCGGCCGGTTCACCGGCTGCGCGAGGATGGCGGCATGACTGTGGGGACGTTGGTGCTGCTCCGGCACGGCGAGAGTGAGTGGAACGCGAAGAACCTGTTCACCGGGTGGGTCGACGTCGACCTGACCGAGAAGGGCGAGACCGAGGCCCGGCGCGGCGGCGCGCTGCTGCGGGAGCACGGCCTGCTGCCGGACGTGCTGCACACCAGCCTGCTGCGCCGCGCGATCCGCACCAGCGAGCTCGCGCTGGGCGAGGCCGGCCGCTCGTGGATTCCGGTCAACCGGTCCTGGCGGCTCAACGAGCGCCACTACGGTGCGCTCCAGGGCAAGGACAAGAAGCAGACGCTCGAGGAGTACGGCGAGGAGCAGTTCATGCTCTGGCGCCGGTCGTACGACGTGCCGCCGCCGCCGATCGACCCGGGCGACGAGTGGGCGCAGACCGACGACCCGCGCTACGCGACCCTGCCGCCCGAGCTGATGCCGCGCACCGAGTGCCTCAAGGACGTGCTCGTCCGCACCCTGCCGTACTGGTACGACGCGATCGTCCCGGACCTGCTCGCCGGCAAGACCGTGCTGGTCGCCGCGCACGGCAACTCGCTGCGCGCCGTCGTCAAGCACCTGGACGGCATCTCCGACGAGGCGATCGCCAAGCTCAACATCCCGACCGGCATCCCGCTGCGCTACGACCTGGACGCCAACCTGCGCCCGATCACCGTCGGCGGCGCCTACCTGGACCCGGCGGCCGCCGCCGAAGCAGCGGCCGCAGTGGCCAACCAGGGACGTTAGTTCGAGGCCTGCGGCTGTTCGCCGGTCACCAGGTAGATGACGTGGTGGCCGGCGTTCACCGCATGGTCCGCGAAACGCTCGTAGAAGCGGCCCAGGAGAGCGCCGTCGATCGCCGTCTCGGCGCCGTAGGGCCAGTCCGGGCTGAGCATGACCTTGAACAGCTCGACGTGCAGCGCGTCCATCGCGTCGTCGTCGCTGTCGAGCTCCGCGGCGCCGACCGCGTCGAGCTTCGAGATCACGGTCGCGATCTTGGCGGCCATCTTGTCGGCCACGTCGGCCTTGGCCTGGAAGACCGGGCGCAGCTCGGCCGGGACCGCCGGCGACGGGTGCCGGCGCAGCGCGGTCTTCGCCACGTGGTCGGCGAGGTCGCCCATCCGCTCGAGGTCGGCCGCCGTCTGCAGGGCAGTGATCAACACTCGCAGGTCGCTGGCCACCGGGGCCTGGCGGGCCATGAGATCGGTCACCCGCTCCTCGACCTGGCGGTACAGCGAGTCGACCTCGGCGTCCCGGGAGATCACGTCCTCCGCGGCAGCGCGGTCGGCGCGCAGCAGGGCGGTGGTCGCCTCGCTCATTGCGGTGCGGACCGCCTCGGCCATGTCGACCAACAACTGGCTGACGATGTGCAGGTCAGCGCGGAACTCTTCGCGCAAAGCCATGTCGGTGCTCCTGGGGAACGGTGTGTCGTCTACAGAAATAATGTGACCTGAGAGTAATATCTGGTCACGCTTCGACTTATGTCCGGTTCACCGTAGGTGTACGCCACAGAACGCCAGTTAACGGCGCTGAGCCGGCCGGTGAACATTGGGCGATCTGCGCCCGCTTTGCCCGGCCCGACCAGCCTGTTCGTTAACAATGACCCTACGATCGCCTCGTGGAATGGGCGATCGTGGCTGGCGTGTGCGTCAGTCTGTTGGCGGGCTTCGCCGCCGGATCGCTGATCCCGCGCATCAGGCGGCGGGGATCAGCGACCGTCGCCGCTACCCGCGCTGCTGGCGAGGGAAGGCAGGCGATCACCATCGACCGGCACGATCCGCAGCCCGGATTGGGTCGCAAGAGCCTCGACTCGCTGCGGGTCGGCGTGGTGGTGCTCGACAGCGACGACACCGTGGTGCTGGTCAACCCAGCCGCGCGGGCGATGGGTCTGCTCCGCTCGGCGGGCACGCCCGGCAGCCTGGTCGCGCACCCGATCATCCGCACCCTGGCCGGCCAGGTCCGCCGCTCCGGCGTCCGCCGCGACGTCGAGATGGACCTGCCCCGCGGTGACGGAGTCTCCGAGCCCCTCGGCGTCCACCTGCGCGCGGTCGGCCTGGGCGGCAACTTCGTGGCCGTGGAAGCCGCCGACGTCACCGAGTCGCACCGGGTCAGCCGGGTGCGCCGGGACTTCGTCGCGAACGTCAGCCACGAGCTCAAGACCCCGATCGGCGCGCTCCAACTGCTCGCCGAGGCCCTGCTCGACGCCACCGACCCGACCAACATCGGCCCGCAGCCCGGCGCCGGCCCCGAGGAAGACGTGGCCGCCGCCCGCCGGTTCGCGGTGCGGATCCAGCACGAGTCGACCCGGTTGGGCCGGCTGGTCAACGAGCTGCTGGAGCTGACCCGGCTCCAGGGCGCCGACCCGCTGCCCGACCCCGAGCCGGTCCCGGTCGACTGGGTGGTCGCCGAGGTGATCGACCGGACCCGCACGACGGCCGCCGCCCGCGAGATCGAGGTCGTGGTCGAAGGCAAGCGCGGACTCACCGTCTACGGCAGCGACAGCCAGTTCGCCACCGCGCTGTCCAACCTGGTGGAGAACGCGATCGCGTACTCGAAGGAAGAGACCCGGATCACCATCACGACCGCGCTCGACGAGTCGTCAATCGTGCTCTCGGTGGCCGACCAGGGCATCGGCATCGCGCCGGACGAGGTCGACCGGATCTTCGAGCGGTTCTACCGTGCCGACCGCGCCCGGTCCCGGGCCACCGGCGGCACCGGGCTCGGCCTGGCCATCGTCAAGCACATCGCCACCAACCATGGCGGGCGCATCGATGTTGTCAGCACACTGGGAGAGGGTTCGACGTTCACCCTTCGGTTTCCGGCCAGTCCGCCGGATGCCGCCCTCCCGCTACCCCCCTCTATTGAGATCGTGACCGGATCGGCCGAGTCGAGCCGATCCGAGCGGTAAGGAAGGAAAGTCCGTGGCCCGCGTGCTCGTGGTCGAGGACGAAGAGTCGTTCTCCGATGCCCTCTCGTACATGCTCCGCAAGGAGGGTTTCGAGGTCTCGGTCGCACCGACCGGCACCTTGGCGCTGACCGAGTTCGACCGGACCGGCGCCGACATCGTGCTGCTCGACCTCATGCTGCCGGAGATGTCCGGCACCGAGGTCTGCCGCCAGCTCCGTCAGCGCTCCCGCGTGCCGATCATCATGGTCACCGCACGGGACAGCGAGATCGACAAGGTGGTCGGCCTGGAGATCGGCGCCGACGACTACGTCACCAAGCCGTACTCGCCGCGCGAACTGGTCGCCCGGATCCGCGCGGTGCTCCGCCGCCAGGGCACCGAGATCACCGAGCCCGACGCACCGACCCTGGCCGCCGGCCCGGTCCGGATGGACGTCGAGCGGCACGTGGTGACCGTCGACGGCTCGTCCGTGCAGTTGCCGCTCAAGGAGTTCGAGCTGCTCGAGCTGCTGCTCCGCAACGCCGGCCGGGTGCTCACCCGAGGCCAGCTCATCGACCGCGTCTGGGGCGCCGACTACGTGGGCGACACCAAGACCCTTGACGTGCACGTCAAGCGCCTGCGCTCCAAGGTCGAGCCCGAGCCGTCGACGCCGCGCTTCATCGTCACCGTCCGCGGCCTGGGCTACAAGTTCGAGCCGTAACCGGCCTAGCGCTTCTTCGGCGGGTGGGCGGGCTCGGCGCCGCCGTTGAGGTCTTTGGTGCGGGTCAGCGGCAGGCGGCGCTTCGGGTCGGCCGGGTGCGGGGCGACCATGCCGCGGCGGGCGCGGGCGGCGCACATCTCGGCCAGCTTGGCGTAGGCGGCCTTGCCGATCAGGGCCGTCAGCTCCGGCTCGTAGGACTGCCACATCGCCTCGCTGCCGACGTGGGCCTCCGGGGACGACGTGCACCACCAGTGCAGGTCGTGCCCGCCGGAACCCCAGCCGCGGCGGTCGAACTCGGTCAGCGTCGTGATCAGGATCTTGGTGCCGTCGGGGCGCTTGTTCCAGTCCTGGTCGCGGCGGACCGGAAGCTGCCAGCACACGTCGGGCTTGTATTCCAGCGGGTGCACGCCGTCGCGCAGGGCCTGGGCGTGCAGCGCGCAGCCGCCGCCGGCCGGGAAGTCCGCGTCGTTGAGGAACACGCAGGGGCCGTCGGCGCTCTGGGTGGCGGTGCGCCGGGCCGGCGTCTTGCCGTCGACGGTGTCCATCTCGGTGTAGTTCTTGAACCCTCGGCGGTAGTGCTGCCAGGTGTCCGGCGTCAGCTTCTTGGCCGCCGCCCGGACCCGGGACTCGTCGTCGGAGTCGGTGAAGAACGCGCCGTGGGAGCAGCAACCGTCCGCGGCCCGGCCCTCGATGATGCCGTGGCAACCCTTGCCGAAGATGCACGTCCAGCGGGACAGCAACCAGGTCAGGTCGGCACGGATGAGGTGCTTGGGGTCCTCGGGGTCGAAGAACTCCACCCATTCCCGCGGGAAGTCCAGATCGACCTCGCGGCTGCGGGGATCGTCGTCCGAGTCGACGAGGACGCGAAGCTGGTTGCGTGCTGGCACCCGACAAGACTACGCCCGAATAGGCTGCGGGCCCGCGTTGCCGCACGGCAACGCGGTGGCGATAACCGTTGGGCCATAAGGTGCGGACATGAGGTTGGGCGTTCTAGACGTCGGTTCCAACACCGTTCACCTGCTGTTGGTCGACGCGCACCACGGTGCGCACCCGTGGCCGGCGCACTCGGAGAAGGCGGTGCTGCGGCTGGCCGAGCAGATCGGCCCCGACGGCGCGCTCACCAAGGCGGGCTCGGACGCGCTGGTCAAGGCCGCGCACGACGCGCAGGCCAGCGCCCGCCGGTTGAAGGCCGACGACCTGCTGGCGTTCGCCACCTCGGCGGTCCGGGACGCGACCAACTCCCAGGAAGTGCTGGCCCGGGTACGCAAGGAGACCGGCGTGCGGCTCCAGGTGCTCTCCGGCGCCGACGAGGCCCGCGCCACCTTCCTGGCCGTCCGGCGCTGGTTCGGGTGGTCGGCGGGCCGGCTGCTGGTGCTCGACATCGGCGGCGGCTCGCTGGAGATCGCGGCCGGCATCGACGAGACTCCGGACCTCGCGATGTCGCTGCCGCTGGGCGCGGGCCGGCTCAGCCGTGAGCGGCTGGGTGTCGATCGGGACACCTCCTCGCCGCCGTCGCCGAAGAGCGTCGACGAGCTCCAGGCGTACGTGGAGAAGCAGCTCGAGTCGGCCGCGGCGAAGCTGGCCGAGGTCCGGTGGGACCGCGCGGTGGCCACCTCGAAGACGTTCCGCACGCTGGCCCGGCTGGCCGGCGCGGCACCGTCCCGGCAGGGACTCTGGGAGCCGCGCGCGCTGACCGCTCAGGGCCTGCGCCAGGTGCTCGGCTTCATCCGGCTGATCCCACCGCGCCAGGTGTACGAGCTGGAGGGCGTCAGCGCCAGCCGGTCACACCAGTTGCTGGCCGGTGCGGTCGTGGCCGAGGCCGTGCTGCGTCGCCTCCAGATCGAAGCGGCGGACATCTGCCCGTGGGCGCTGCGCGAAGGCGTGATCCTGCGCCGGCTCGATCAGCTTGAATCGGCATAAACGATGGATTTGGGGTGGCTCGTCCAGGTGCCTGCTGCCGCGTAGGACTACCCTGATTGACGTGACCTCGCGCACCCCCGTACTGCTGTCAAGCTCTTCGGTGTTCCCCGAGCCGACCGCCGCCGCCTTCGAAATGGCCGCGCGGCTGGGCTACGACGGCATCGAGGTCATGGTGTGGACCGACGCGGTGAGCCAGGACGCCGGTGCCCTGAAGGGGCTGGCGGCGCACTACGGCGTGCCGGTGCTCAGCGTCCACGCGCCCTGCCTGCTGGTGACCCAGCGGGTGTGGAGCTCCGACCCGTGGGAGCGGCTGCGCCGCGCGGCCGAGCTCGCCGAGTCGCTGGAGGCGCCGACCGTGGTCGTGCACCCGCCGTTCAGTTGGCAGCGCGACTACGCCCGGTCGTTCCAGCCGGGGCTCGAGCGGATCGCGCACAAGCACAGCGACCTGACCTTCGCGATCGAGAACATGTTCCCGGTGCGCATGGCCGGCCGCGAGTTCGTGCCCTACCAGCCGGGCTGGAACCCGACCGAATCCGGCTTCGACGCGTACACCCTGGACCTGTCGCACTGCGCCGCTAGCCGCACGGACGCGCTCGCCATGGCCGACGCCATGGGCGCCGGCCTCAAGCACGTGCACCTGGGCGACGGCAGCGGCGAAGGGCGCGACGAGCACCTGGTGCCCGGGCGCGGCAACCAGCCCTGCGGCGAGTTGCTCGAGTCGCTGGCCGGGCGGGGCTTCCGCGGCTCGATCGCCGTGGAGGTCAACACCCGGGGTGCCAAGAGCCGCGCCGACCGCGAGGCCGACCTGGGCGCGGCCCTGGAGTTCGCCCGCGCCCACCTGCCGGCCCCGGCCAAGGTCTAGACGCCCGCGAGAGTCGCTCTCTTGCGAGCCCGGTGCGCCGCCACGTGCGAGCGCGTCGCGCACCGCTCGGAGCAGAACCGCCGGCAGTTGTTGGACGACGTGTCCAGGTAGACGTTGCCGCACCGGTCGTCGGCGCAGACCCCGAACCGGGCACTGCCGTGGGTGGTCAGCCAGACCGCCAGCCCCCACACCGCCGCGGCGAGGAACTCGTTGCTGGCCGAAGCACCGCGGCTGGTCACGTGCATGTGCCAGTCGCTGGCATCGTGCCCGGAGATCCGCGGCTGGACCGGATGGTCCTTCAGCAATGAGTTGAGCTCGTTGACCGCCTCGGTGTCGCGGTCGGTGCTGCCGAACTGGAAGACGTCGCGCAGCCGCTTCTGGGCACGGCGGAACGTCGTCACATCACGCTCGGTGACCTCGTCGCGCATCCAGGCGTTGTCGGCGATGAAAACGGCCCGCAGGTCGTCGATGCCCTCCATCGGGGCGTTGACCAGGTCAACGGCGGTGCGCGCGTACGCATCGAAGTTCACCCGACAACCGTAGACGACGCGGCCAGAGCATGCCTCGTCCGTCGGGTCACTCCGCGACGAAGCCACTCCGCTAAGCGATCATGAAGGGTTGCCAAGCTCGCCGAGAAGCGTCCGCCAACGGGCGCTACGCTGCGGTCATGCTCCGTTCGGTCATCCTCGCCGCCTCCCGGTCATCCCGGGTCGAGCGGCTCGTCGAGACGGCTCCGCTGACCCGCGACGTCGTCCACCGCTTCATCGCCGGCATCGCCACCGATGACGCTCTGCACACGACCCGCGACCTGGTGGGCGACGGCCTCCGGGTGACCCTCGACCACCTCGGCGAGGACACGGTCAACCCCGACCAGGCGACGGCCATCAAGGACGAATACCTAGCGCTGCTCGGAGCGCTCGGCGGAGCCGGCCTGACGCCCGCCGCCGAGGTCAGCGTCAAGCTCTCGGCCCTCGGCCAGAAGTTCGACGAGCAGCTCGCGTACGACCTGACGCGGCAGATCTGCGCCGCCGCGAGCAACGCCGGCACGACGGTGACCCTCGACATGGAGGACCACACCACCACGGACTCCACCCTGGAGATCCTGGCCAAGCTCCGGCTCGACTACCCGACCACCGGCGCCGTGCTGCAGGCCTACCTGCGCCGCACCGAGGCCGACTGCCGCGAGCTGGCCACGCTCGGCTCCCGCGTCCGGCTGTGCAAGGGCGCCTACAAGGAGCCCGAGTCGGTCGCCTTCCAGTCCGCCATCGACGTCGACAAGTCGTACGTGCGCTGCATGAACATCCTGATGTCGGGCGAGGGCTACCCGATGCTGGCCACCCACGACCCCCGGCTGATCGCGATCGCCGAGGACCGGGCCCGCTGGTTCGACCGCTCGACCGACGCGTTCGAGTTCCAGCTCCTGCACGGCGTGCGCCCCGACGAGCAGTTGCGGCTGGCCGCCGAGGGCTACACCGTGCGCGTCTATGTGCCCTACGGCAACGACTGGTACGGCTACATGATGCGCCGCCTGGCCGAACGTCCGGCGAACCTGCTGTTCTTCGCCCGCGCCATGAAATCGCGCAAGTAACTCATCCGTACGGCTGATCCCTCGATCGGGTGGACGGCCTTAATCTCGCCCGGATGGCTGAGGAGACAGGTGCGCCGGCACCACGCCGGCGGTGGTCCTTGTGGCTTTCCCTCGGTCTGGTGGCCACGCTCGTGCTGTGCGTCGCTCCGGTCGGAGTCGGCGTCGTCGTGTTCCGCGGGCTCGACTCGCCGGCCTGGCCGGCGACACCGTCAGCCAAGGCCGAGCCGGCCCGCAGTCCGGTCGCCGGCGACGCCGACCGGGTCACCGCCGCGTGGTTGCGCGACAAGATCGGTGCCGCGCTGACCGCACAGGGCACCGCGCTGCTCGGCGGCGACCAGGCGGGCTTTCTCGCGATCGCCGATCCGGCCAGCCCGGCGAAGGCCACGCTGAGCGCCCAGTTCGCCTCGCTGCGGGGCATGAAGATCACCCGCTGGGTGCCGTCGGCGGACTCCATCCCCTCGTCGGTCGGCCCGCAGAAGTGGCGGACCCTGGTCGAGGTCGAGCACTGCTTCGTCGAGCCCGACTGCAAGCCGATGACCATCACGTACGGCACGGTGTGGACCGACACCGCGGCCGGGCTCAAGCTGGTCGGCGTCGAGCCGTCCATGTCGACGTACGACGGCCCCCGCCCGTGGGAGGTCGACCAGCTCGTGGTCGCCCGCGGCAAGCGGGTCATGGTGGCCACCACGAACGCGCTGCGCGGGCAGCTCAAGACCGTCCTGGCCGAGGCCGAGAAGGCCGCCGTGGTCGCCGACCGGTACGCGGTCGGTGGGCCGCCCCCGGCGCACTACGAGGTGTTCTACGCGGGCACCGAGCAGTGGAAACGGTGGTTCGGCGGCAGCCGGCCGGCGTGGACCGCCGGCTACGCGCTGCCGGTCGGCGGGCGCCAGGTCGACGTCGTGATCAACGCGGCCGCACCGCAGCGCAACAACCTCGACGACCTGCTCCGCCACGAGATGACCCACGCCTCGACGATGCCGCAGAACGGCTTCCCGACGTCGGCCTGGTGGCTGGTCGAGGGGATCGCCGAGCTCGCCGCGTCCGGTGGCGCCGCGCCGCAGGCCTACGAGGGCATCGAAGAGGTGCGCAAGGTGGTCAAGGAGCGCGGCTGGGCCGGTCCGCTGCAGGACCTCAAGATCGCCGATGGCGCGGCCGACTGGGAGGTCGCCGGCGCGTACGGGATCGGCTACCTCGCTGTCAGACAGCTCGCGGAGCGGTTCGGCGAGCCCGACGTGCTGGCCTTCATGAAGGCCCTGACACATGACCGGATGTCGATCGAAGAGGCCAGTCGAGAGGTCTTCGGCGAGCCGTGGTCTGTGCTCAATGATCAGTGTGTGGCAGCTGTGAGGGCGGCCGCAGCATGATCATTCATCGAGATATGTCCCCTTTAGGGGTAAATTTCGGGAAAACTCGGTGAGTTGCCTTGACTAACCATGATCAAACCGGCGAAGGGATCGCGCCGGTAACAACGGCACCGCTACCGTACTAGTTACACGAGCGCCTGACGGCGCGCGCCGGGGATGGATTGGTTGGTGAGCCATGGCAGGATCACCACAAGCCGACAGGCTGTCGGAGGTCAAGTTCCTCACGGTGGCCGAGGTGGCGACATTGATGCGGGTGTCAAAGATGACGGTCTACCGCTTGGTGCATTCGGGTGATCTCACCGCGGTGCGCGTCGGTCGATCGTTCCGGGTTCCGGAACACGCCGTGAACGAATACTTACGGGGCGCGTTCCAAGAGTCCGCATAAGAGTGGCCATGGAGCCGGCCGCGGGGCTGTGATGGCCCCGCGGCCGGGGTCGCTTTGGCTGGGCTGACGGTCGACGCGTACCCTGGATCGCGATTCTTACCCCGCTGTGGTGCAATGCGCCCGCCGTCGGGTCGGATCCGATGTCAGATCGCCGTCGGCCTTCACGTCCCCGTGACGTCCGGCGCATGTCGCACGTTCACTGGGAGAGGGCTGTCGTATGGGCTCGGTGGTCAAGAAGCGCCGCAAGCGTATGGCCAAGAAGAAGCACCGCAAGCTGCTGCGCAAGACCCGCGTCCAGCGTCGCCGTCTCGGCAAGTGACGTCGGCCCGAGCCTGAGGTCCAATCCTGGGCCGTCGGTTCGGGTCTGACGTCAGATGCCTGTGGCCCGGCGCGTCCGCGCGGCACCCTCCTGAGATTTGACCGGAGGCCAACGTGAGGTCGCGACCAACAGGCTCGGTTGTCGTCACCGGCGTCAGCCGGTTTCTGGGCGCCCACGTGGCCGCCCGGCTCGCCGCCGACGACCGGATCGGCCGCGTGGTCGGGCTTGACCCGCACGCGCCGCCAGCGGAGTTCGCTCACCTGCTCGACGGTGTCGAGCAGGTGCGCGGCGACGCCGGGTCCGCCAGCACCGTGATCGCCGACCTCGAGGCCGAGGCGGTGGTCCATCTCGCGCTGGCCACCGCACCCGACCCGCAACACGGCGGGCGGGCGGCGATGAAAGAACAGAACGTCATCGGCACCATGCACCTGCTAGCCGCCTGCCAACAGGCGCCGCGGCTGCGCAAGCTGGTGATGCGCTCGTCCACGGCCGCCTACGGGGCGTCGTTCCGCGACCCGGCGGTGTTCACCGAAGACACCGAGCCGCGTGAGGTGCCCCGCGGCGGGTTCGCCCGGGACATCCTCGACATCGAGGGCTACGTCCGAGGCTTCCGGCGCCGCCGCACCGACGTGACCGCGACCGTGCTGCGCTTCGCGCCGTTCATCGGCTCCAACGCCGACACCACGCTGACCCGGTACTTCGCCCGCCCGGTGGTGCCCACCGTGCTCGGCCGCGACCCGCGCCTCCAGTTCCTGCACATCGAGGACGCGCTGGAGATCGTGCACCGGTCGGTGGTCGACGACCACGCCGGCACGTTCAACGTCGCGGGGGCCGGTGTGCTCTCGCTGTCCCAGGCGATCCGCCGGGCCGGCCGGATACCCGTGCCCGTGCTCGAACCCGGGCTGTCCGCCGCCTCCAACCTGGTGCGCAACCTCGGCCGCAGCGGCTACGGGCTCGACCAGGTCGACCTGTTCGTGCACGGCCGGGTGGTCGACACGAGCAAACTGGTCAGCGAGTTCGGCTGGAGCCCGCGGAGCACCGCCGACGCGTTCGATGACTTCGTCGCGGGCCACCGTGGTGGGGCGGTGCTGCGCCGGGAACAGTTGGCCATCGCGGAACAGGCCATCCTCGACGGGATCCGCCAGGCACGCGCGACCGTGCAGGAGAAGGCATGACAGACGATTCGGGCCGGCCCGACCGGCCGCCGCGCAAGAGCACCCGCAAGGCGACCCCGCGCCGCGCACCGGCGCAGAAGACCAACGGCGCCAGCCGCCGGGGGAGCGTTCCGGCCACGGAGTTCACGGTCGTCGAGCCAGCACCCAACGGCAACGGTCCGGCCGCCTCCAACGGTGTCCGATCCACAACTCCCAGCAGCAACGGGACTGCCCCGGCGCCGTTGCCGCCCGCGGTGGAAGACCAGCCCGGTGACGTCTGGGACGACCGGGTCGCCCGGGGGCTGGCGTTCCTGCGGCGCCGGCTGGGCGGTGACTACGAGGTCGACGAGTTCGGGTTCGACCCGGAACTCACCGACAAGGTGTTCCTGCCGATGCTGCGGCTGCTCTACCGCGACTGGTTCCGCACCGAGGTCTTCGGCGTCGAGAACCTGCCGGCGAACGGGTCGGCGCTGGTGGTCGGCAATCACTCCGGCACCGTCGCGCTCGACGCGATCATGCTGGCCACGGCCGTCAACGACCGCACGCCCAACCGCCGCCACCTGCGGCTGCTCGGTGCCGACCTGGTGTTCCGCATGCCGATCGTCTCGGAGCTGGCCCGCAAGTCGGGCGGCACGGTCGCCTGCAACCCCGACGCCGAGCGGCTGCTGAGCACCGGCGAGCTCGTCGGTGTCTTCCCCGAGGGCTTCAAGGGCGTCGGCAAGCAGTACGCGCAGCGCTACAAGCTCCAGCGGTTCGGCCGGGGCGGGTTCGTCTCGGCGGCGCTGCGCACCGGCACGCCGATCGTGCCGGCCGCGATCGTCGGCGCCGAGGAGATCTACCCGATGCTCGCCGACATCAAGCCGCTGGCCCGGCTGCTCGGCCTGCCCTACTTCCCGGTGACGCCGACCTTCCCGTGGCTGGGCCCGCTGGGCATGCTGCCGTTGCCGAGCAAGTGGCTGATCGAGTTCTCGAAGCCGATCCCGACGGCGCACCTGCAGGACCAGGCCGACGACCCGCTGGTCGTGTTCAACCTGGCCGACCAGGTGCGGGAGACCATCCAGCAGACCCTGCACACGCTGCTGGAGCGCCGGCCAGACCCCTTCGGCCGGTAAGCCGGGTAAAGCCGGCTCAGCCGGCGCGGCGCCGCCGGCGGGCCGCCAGGACCGTTGTGATCGCGCCGGCCAGCAGACCGGCGGCCAGCGTCGACGGCACCGCCACTTTGGCGGCCTTGCGGCCGGTGCGGAAGTCGCGCATCTCCCAGCCCTGCTCGCGGGCGGCTCGACGCAGCCCGCTGTCGGGGTTGACGGCGACCGCGTTGCCGACCGCCGAGAGCATCGGCAGGTCGTTGACCGAGTCGCTGTAGGCGGTGCACCGGCGCAGGTCGAGCCCCTCGACGTTGGCGAGCTGGGTGATCGCGTCGGCCTTGGCCGGGCCGTGCATCAGGTCGCCGACCAGTCGGCCCGTGTAGGCACCGTCGATCACCTCGGCCACCGTGCCGATCGCGCCGGTCAGCCCGAGCCGCTGTGCGATGACCCGGCCGATCTCCACGGGTGCGGCGCTGACCAGCCAGACCCGCTCGCCGGCGTCGAGATGCAATTGCGCCAGCGCGCGGGTGCCGGACCAGATCCGTGGCGCCATCAGCTCGTCGAAGATCTCTTCGGTCAGCCGCTCGATGTCGTCGACCCGCCAGCCCTCGATGAACGCCAACGCCACCTTCTTGGCGTTCGACATGTCGCCGGCGTGTTCGGCCGCGAGCAGCCGATAGCGGGCCTGCTGCCAGGCGAACCGGGCCAGGTCGGTGGTGGTGAAGTAGCGCCGCGCGGCCAGCCCACGGGCGATCCAGTAGATCGACGCGCCCTGCAGCATGGTGTTGTCGATGTCGAAGAAGGCCGCCGCGCTCTTGTCGATGTCGACCTCGAGCGCCGCTTCGAGCTCGGCCGCGGCCCAACCTGCCGTGTGACCGTGTGCGTCCGTGCTGATGGTCAGCCGGTGCTCCGATGTCACGCAGCTACCTCCGATCGATCCGCCCTTGGCCCCACAAACGAGGGTATCCGGCCGAACGCACTGCTTCAGCGATCGAGGCGTTCCTCCAGGTGAGGAACGCCCCGATCGTGGTAGGTCGGCAGGAGTCAGGAACCGGGTACGAGGCCGCCCAGCAGGCCGCCGAGATCCTCGACGAGGTTGCTGTTGTTGCTCGGTGCCGGGGTCGGCGTAGCCGGTGCCGGGCTGGAACCCGGACGGTCGGCCGAGCCCGGCGTGGCGGGTGAGCCGGACGGGGCCGGCTTCGGGTCGGACTTCTCCGGCCGCGACTCGTTGGCCTCGCCATTGCCGCCGGACTGCTTGCCAGCCGGTGCGTCAGCAGGTGCGCTGCCCGCCGGACAGGTGCCTGGCAGCGGACCCAGCGCGTCGGCCTTGGCCGCCGCGTCGCCGCCGCACTCCAGCGACCGGCGCAGCTCGTCGGACCGCTTCTCGACCGAGAGCAGCAGCGCGACGGAGGACAGCGCACGCTCGTGGCGGGCTCCCGTCGTCGTGCCGAGCAGGCTGCTGACCTCGGTGCGCTGGTGCTTGAGGAACGCGTCGACCGCGTCGAGCGCGGCCATCTCGTGCCGTTGCGCCGCGGTCGTGGTGAGCAGCCGCACACCCTCGGTGGTGTTGGCGTCCATGTCGTCGAGCGCCCGGGCGAACCCGTCGCTGTCGCTGACGGCCCGCGCCTCCGAGAGTCGGTTGCGGGCGAAGTCCAGGAAAAGCTGGCCCTTGGACAGGTCGGAGCTGGCCAGTGCGAGCTGAGCCCGCTCGGTGGAGCGCTTGACGCCGTAGAGCGCGTCGCCCGGAACCGCGTTCTCGCTGGCCGCTGACATGCCCGAGATGGCGATCGCACCGACGGCTACGCCGGCCAGGATCGCTCCACGGGTACGGAGACGGCGCGCCCGTTGCTTCGGCGCGTTGGCCGCGGCCCGGAACGCCTGCAGGTCGACGGTCGCGCCGGTGTCGGCGATCGCGCCGATCCCTTCGCGCTCCGCCGCTGCGACGAGGGCCGCACGCAGGCTCATCCGGAACTCAGGGTCGACGTCAACGTCGACTGAGTGTTTGAGCGCTGACACCCGATGCCCGACAGCCACGACATCGGCGAGATCGTTGTCCACCGGAGACCGCACGTGGTGACGACGGCCGCCGTGGGCCTCGTCGAGAAGCTGGGCGAAGCGCTCGGCGCGCCGCCGGTGGAAAAGGACGGAGTTCACCGCGGGCACCTCCCTTCGCTGATTACGACAGTGAAACCGGGATGGGAACCCATCACCGGACGCATCGAGTTCAACTGTCGTAGGGCACGAAAAGTTACGGGGCGGTCCCCACCGGTCACGGTTGGAACCCGTCCGGCAGCAGCCGGGCGAGGGCTCTGACCGCACGGTATTGCAGTGCCTTGATGGCACCCTCGTTCTTGCCCATCGACTGCGCCGTCTCGGCCACCGAGAAGCCCTGGAGGAACCGGAGCACGATGCACTCCTGCTGCTCCGGGTTGAGCTGCTTGACGGCCGTGAGTAGGGCGACGTTGGTGATGTGGTCGACGACGGCGGCTTCGGGGCTGCCCTCGGGGCCGCGGTCCTCGCGGTCGGCGTCGAGCACGTCGCCCGTGGTCACCTCGAGCCGGTAGCGGCCCGACTTGAAGTGGTCGGCGACCAGGTTGCGGGCGATCGTGACCAGCCAGGCGCCCAGGTCGCGGCCCTGCCAGGTGAAGCTGCCGATGCGCTTGAGAGCGCGCAGGAACGTGTCGGAGGTGAGGTCCTCGGCGAGCTGGCGGTTGCCGACGCGGAAGTAGACGAACCGGAAGACGGTGTCGACGTAGCGGTCGTAGATCAGCCCGAACGCCTCGGCCTCGCCCGCCTGGGCCCGCTCGACCAGCGTCCAGACCTCGGTGGCCGGGTCGGACGGGTCGGGGCGGGACGGGTACTGGGTCGGCGCGCCTCCGGAGCCTCCGGTGCGCTGCTCGGTGATCGGCGGCACGGCGGGCAGGACGGCGGTCTCGCCGCTTTCCGCCGGGCTCTGGCCGACACCGGGTTGGGCCGGCATGGTCGGCCGGTTGGGAGTGCCCACGCGACCGCCGTTGACCTGCTTGGAGTTGCTGCCCGGGCCGACTGGCCGGCCAGGGATGTCGGTGTGCGGCTTGTTGCGGGTCCGCCGGGCGCCCCCGTCGGCGACGGAACCGTCGCCACGCCAGGTGGATCCGTCACCTCGGATGTCGAGGATCCGCATCTCGTGCACCGTCCGGCGCAAGGCCGCGAGGCCCGCGCTCAGTGCGGCTGGGACGTCATGGAGTTCATTGCCCGGGGCATAGCTGTAAGCCGTCACTTGCCGCCCTCCAGGCCGCGTGCGGGGGCTGCGTCAACAGCCAACCGGAGCCACCAGGAGGCGGCACCGGGACATAGGTGCTCATGCAACGCGTTCACGGGCACAGCGGCCTCCTCGGGGATGAGGGGTGTGACTCACATACAAAAGGGGTGAGCCGACCCAGGAATGATAGGGCCAACATCACCCACGTGTGGGGAGTCCGTTACACAGAGCCGAAGTATTTCCCGATACCACCTGAACGTGTCGCACATCTTGTCCGCTGCCGGACCTAAGACACCTAGCCGGAGGACGGCTGTCACCTGCGGAAAGCGGCCGACACGCCGAATCGCGACACGCCGATATGCACAGGTGCCTCTAGCCGATCGGCGACACGCGGGTGCCTCGTCGGTTCGTGAGCACGGTCCCGTCGGTGGGATCGCGACGCACACTCGCACAACGCACCGGACGACAACCGTGGCCACGGTCGGCGACACTGTGCCAGACTCGGCGACCGTGGTGGACCACCGTTCCGACACACTTGCCGACCGGGTGGCCGCAGCCGCTGCCGCGACACCCGACAAGACCGCCTTGATCTGGCACGACACGAGCCTGCGCTGGGGTGAGCTGGACCGTCGCGTCGATGCCGCCGCGGCCGCGCTCACCGGGCTCAACCTGCCAGCGGGCGCTCGGGTTGCGCTCGCGTTACCCAACTCACCCCGCTACGCCGTGACCTTCTTCGCCGTCCTGCGCGCGGGCCTGGTCGCGGTGCCGGTGAATCCGCAGTACACCGCCCGGGAACTGCGGCACGTGCTGGCCGACTCCGGGGCGTCGCTGTTGGTCGCCAGCCCCGATGTCGCGCGCGTCGTGGAGGGCATCCGAGGCGACCTGCCCGAGTTGGCGCGCGTACTCGAAAAGCTTCCCGAAGAGGGTCCGGCCGGTTCCGTGGCCGCGACCAACGATCTGGCCGTGCTGCTCTACACCTCGGGCACCGAAGGCGCGCCCAAGGGCGCGATGCTCAGCCATCGTGCGCTGCTGGCCAACCACGCGCAGATCGACGGCATCACGCCCACTGTGGTCGGTCCGGACGACATCCTGTTGCTCGCATTGCCGCTCTTTCACGCCTACGGGCTGAACTCCGGGCTTGGCGCGGTCGCCTATCACGGCGCCACCGGTGTGCTCGTCGACCGCTTCGATCCGGCGGACTCGCTTGCCCTGATCGCCCGGCACGGCGTGACCGGGCTGGTCGGCGTCCCCTCGATGTACCAGGCCTGGTCGCTGGTGCCGGACGCCGGCGCGGCGCTGACGACGGTACGGGTCGCGGTGTGCGGCGCCGCGCCGCTGGACCCGGAGACCGCGACGCGGTTCACCCGGGCGACGTCGCTTCCGGTCTTCGTCGGGTACGGGCTGACCGAGACCGCACCGGCGGTCACCTCGACGCTGCTCAGCCCGGAGCCGAAGCTGGGCTCGATCGGCCGCGCCATTCCCGGTGTCGAGCTGCGGCTGGTCGCGCCCGACGGCAGCGCGGTCTCCGACGTGTCCGATCTGGACAGTGACGAGTTCGACCTCGAGCTCGGCCCGCCGGAGACCGACCCCGGCGAGATCGTGGTCCGCGGCGCCAACCTGTTCGACGGCTACTGGCCCGACGGGCGCGACGGTCCCGACGCCGACGGTTGGTGGGCCACGGGCGACATCGCGTACGCCGACGCCGACGGAGACCTGTTCATCGTCGACCGCCGGGGTGAGCTGATCATCGTGAACGGCTTCAACGTCTACCCTCGCGAGGTGGAACAGGTTCTGGAAGCCCACCCTGGCGTCGCCGAGGCGGCCGTGATCGGCGTGCCGCACCCGTACACCGGACAGACCGTCAAAGCGTTTGTCGTGCGCGCTCCCGGCACCGAGGTGGATCCCGACGAACTGCTCTCGCACGCCGAGGCGAATCTCGCCCGGTTCAAGACGCCGACCGCGCTGGAGTTCGTGGCGGAGCTGCCGCACTCGGCGATCGGCAAGGTGCGCAAGGCGGAACTGCGGGATGTCTAGGGTCACGTTGCTCACCCGGGTCGACTGCCACCTGTGCGACGCGGCGCGGTCCGCGCTGGACCGGGTCGCACAGCGCACCGGTGAGCCGTGGACCGAGGTTGACGTGGCCTCCGACATCGAGCTCGAGCGCGACTACGGCGACCGGTTGCCAGTCGTGTTGCTGGACGGCAAGGAGCACGGTTACTGGCGGGTCGAGGAGGACCGGCTGGCCCGAGATCTCGATGGGTAAAGTCGTTCACGTGACGCGTACGCACCTGGTCTGGGACTGGAACGGCACCCTGCTCAACGACTTCGCACTGGTCCTGTCCGCGACCAACCACGCGCTCGCGACCGTGGGCGGCCCGTCGGTGACCGCCGACCACCACCGGCGCCACTTCATCCGGCCGGTCGCCGACTACTACGCGATGGTGCTCGGGCGGGCAGTCGACGCCGACGAGTTCGACCAGCTCGACGAGATCTTCCACGACGCCTACCGGGCCGGGCTGACCACGTGCGCGCTCGCCGACGACGCGGTCACCGCCATGCGGTCCTGGCACGGCAGCCAGTCGCTGCTGTCCATGTGGTTCCACGAGGACCTGGTGCCGGCCGTGACGGCGTTCGGGCTCGACGGCCGGTTCCGGCGGGTCGACGGGGTGCAGGTCGCGCTCGGCGGAGACCGGGCGTTCAAGGCCGGCCACCTCGCGCGGCACATGGCGGCACTCGAGCTCGACGGTGCGTCGATGGTGCTGATCGGCGACTCGCTCGACGATGCCGACGCCGCCACGTCGGTGGGCGCCGGATGCGTGCTCTACACCGGCGGGTTCACCGACGAGGAGCGGCTGCGCGCCTCCGGGCATCCGGTGGCCGGGACGCTCTCCGAGGCCGTTGAGCTCGCCCTAACCGCGTAGGTAGGTCAGCACCGCGAGCACCCGCCGGTGCTGCTCCTCGTCGGGCGGGAGCTGAAGCTTGGTGAAGATGTTGCGCACGTGCTTCTCCACGGCGCCGTCGCTGACCACCAGCTTGCGGGCGATCGCGGTGTTGGACATGCCCTCGGCCATCAGCCCCAGCACCTCGCGCTCGCGGGCCGTCAGCTCACGCAGCGGGTCGTCACGCCGGCGCCGCACCAGTAGCTGGGCGACCACCTCGGGGTCGAGCACCGTCCCGCCGCCGGCCACCCGGGCGAGTGCGTCCAGGAACTCGGTGATCGCCGCCACCCGGTCCTTGAGCAGGTAGCCGACCGCGCCGGCCCGATCGGCCAGCAGATCGTCGGCGTACGAGACCTCGACGTACTGCGACAACACCAGCACCGGGGTGCCGGGCACGAGGCGGCGTGCCTCGACAGCGGCCTTGAGTCCTTCGTCGGTGTGTGACGGCGGCATTCGCACGTCGACGATCGAGACGTCGGGTTTCTCTCGGACGATGGCCTCGACCAGGCTCGGCCCGTCACCGACCGCGGCCGCCACCTCGTGGCCGTGCTCGGTCACGAGCCGGACCAGGCCCTCGCGGAGGAGTACGGCGTCGTCAGCGATCACTATGCGCACCGGTCGAGCGTAGTAGAAGGGCCCCCGTCGGTAGGGGGCCCTTCAGATGCGGTTCAGATCGGGAGCGTGGCCTGGATCAGCGTGGGGCCTCCGGCGGGGCTGGTGACGGTGAGCTGACCGCCCGCCGCGTGCACCCGGTCGGCCAGGCCAGCCAGGCCGTGGCCCTTGGAGACGTGGGCGCCGCCCTCGCCGTCGTCGGAGATCTCCACCCGCAGATCTTCGCCCTCCCGGCTGACCGCGATCCGGCAGATCTCCGCCCGGCTGTGCTTGGCGACGTTGGTCAGCGACTCGGCGACCACGAAGTAGGCGGCGCTCTCCAGCGCCGGGTCCAGCCGGCCGGCGGAGGTGCCCAGCGCCTGGTCTATCGAGAGGTCGATCGGGATCACACCGCGACCGGCGAGGGCGGCCAGCGCGCTGGGCAGGCCACGGTCGACCAGGATCGGGGGTGCGATGCCCCGGGACAGCGAGCGGAGCTCGTCGAGGGTCTCCCGGGTCTGGGTCAGCGCCTCGTCGATGGTCCGGCGGGCCGCCTCCGGGTCGCGGTCGAACTGCTGCTGTGCCCGGCCGAGGTCCATCGCGAGCCGGACCAGCCGCTGCTGGGGACCGTCGTGGATGTCGCGTTCGAGCCGGCGCAGGGCGGTCGCCTCGGCCGACACCGCGGCCCGCCGCTGCCCTTCCAGTGTGGTGATCTTGCTGCGCATCTCGGCCACGCCGGTCAGCATCGCCTTGCTGAAGTTGGCCTGCAGCAGGGCCACGCCGCGCACCACGATCGGCAAGCTGAGCAGGAAGAACACCCCGATGGCGGTGTACAGCAGCAGGCGCGGACCGGTGCCGTCACCCAGGCCGAGCAGGGTGTTGAGGTCGACCTCGTCGTCGCCGCGCGGAATCGCCCAGTCGTAGGCCCAGTAGAACGCGCCGCCGATCGCGCCGGCCCACCAGACGACGGTGACCACGAACCCGAAGATCGACAGGACGAACTTGACCAGGGCGTGCACCGCGTCGAGCCAGGACTGGCTGTCGCCGATGACCGCGATGACGCGCTTGAAGAGGCCGGCGCCAGGCGCGGCGGTGCGGTACTCGGGGCGCACCCGCGGCAGCCGCAGGATGCGGCCGATCGCGAGCCGGTCGAGGTCGGCGAAGATCCGGGCGAGCAGCAGGGCTCCCGCCATCACCGGCAGGCCGATGCCTGTGACGATCAGGCCGGCGCTGAGCACCAGCCCGACCAGGACTGCGACGAAACCGGCGATCGCCAGCGGAAAGCCCACGATCACGTACGCCGAGTCGGTCATCAGCTGACGCACGATGCCACGGTGACTCGTGGTGCTCGAGGTGGGGCTGGAAACGACGGCTGTTGTCATGCCATCGACGCTAGGCATCAGCGCTCTTTACCCCCATCCAGTCGGCTTGCCTCTTCAGGGTAGGGCTGGCCGTACCTCACCCCGGTACCCGCGACTCGCGATTGGTGGTATGGGTCCGATTTACGCAATAATCGTGAGCAGGAACGGCGACCAAGATCGCGATTTGTGCACGAGTTCACAAGCGCTTAGTCTGTGTTCCCGACGAATCCCGTTAACACAGCCGGTCTTCGCGCATTGGGTCGGGGGCGGCACAGCCGCGGGCCCCGCTCGCGGGCAGCCGGACGATCGCAAAACGGAGTCGCATGAGCCAGCACCGCCCGACAGGCCCCAACGGACGGTCCGGCGGCGTACCCGCCCTCCCGGACCTGCCCGAGGCGACGGTGGCCCGCCTGCCGGAATATCTTCGTGCGCTGCACCACATCGCCGAAACGGGCAACGACACCATTTCGAGCGAGGGGCTCGCCGCGGCGGCCGGGGTCAACTCGGCAAAGCTTCGCAAAGACCTTTCCCACCTCGGCTCGTACGGGACGCGTGGGGTTGGCTATGACGTGGCGCTGCTCATCGACCAGATCGAGTTCACCCTCGGGCTGACCCAGCGCCGCGCGGTCGCGCTGGTCGGCGTCGGTAATCTCGGTCACGCATTGGCCGGCTACGCGGGCTTCGCCAGCCGCGGCTTCCGCATCGCTGCCCTCTTCGACGCCGACCAGGCCCGGGTGGGTGAGCCGATCAACGGCCTTGACGTGCGTCACATCTCTGAGCTGGCCACGGTCGCCGCAGCCGAGTCGATCGCGATCGGCGTCATCGCCACCCCCGCCGCGGCCGCCCAGGACGTCGCCGACGCCCTCGTCGCGGCCGGCGTCACCAGCATCCTCAACTTCGCGCCTTGCGTACTTTCGGTACCCGAAGGGGTGGACGTCCGCAAAGTCGACCTGGCGATCGAGTTGCAGATTCTGTCGTTCCACGAGCACCGTAAGTCGGCGTTGACCTCCCTACCGGGCGGCCTTGCAGAAGAGGCGGTGGGCACGTGAACCTGATCGTGGTGGGCGCTTCCTACAAGACCACGCCGGTCGCGATGCTGGAGACGCTGGTGGTGCCGGCGGTCGACGTGACCAACACGCTCGACCAGTTGGTGGCCCAGCCCTACGTACGCGAGGCGGTCATCGTCTCCACGTGCAACCGGGTGGAGATCTACGCCGCGGTCACCGGCTTCCACGGCGGACTCACCGACATCTGCGCCGTGCTCGGTGAGCGCGCCGGTCGCTCCCCGGCCGAGCTGGCCACCCACCTCTACGTGCACCACGACGCCGCCGCGGTCGAGCACGCGTTCCGGGTCGCCACCGGGCTCGACTCGATGGTGATCGGTGAGGCGCAGATCCTCGGCCAGCTCCGTGACGCCTATCACGCCGCCACCGAGGCCGACAGCGCCGGCCGCACCCTGCACGAGCTGATGCAACAGGCGCTGCGGGTCGGCAAGCGGGCACACGCCGAGACCGGCATCGACCGGGCCGGGCAGAGCGTGGTGACCGCGGCCCTCGACATCGCCGCCAGCCACTTCGCCGGCGGACTCACCGACCGGCCCGCTCTCGTGGTGGGTGCCGGCGCGATGGGCGCCCTCTCCGTCGCCACGCTGTCCCGCATCGGCGTCGGTCCCGTGTCGGTGACCAACCGGGGTGCCGACCGCGCGACCCGGCTCGCCGCCGCCTACGGCGCGACCGCGGCCCCGGTCGCCGACCTGCGGCGACTGCTGTCCGAGGTCGACCTGGTGATCGCCGCGACCGCGTCCACCGAGCCGGTGCTCACCCGCGAGACGGTCGAGGCCGCCCTGCCCGGTCGCACCACGCCGCTCGTCCTGCTCGACCTGGCCGTGCCGCGCGATGTCGAGCCCGAGGTCGCCGGCCTGCCCGGCGTCGTCGTGGTCGACATCGACACGCTCGCCGCCGAGTTGCGCGCCGGCCAGCACGCCGCCGACGAGGTGGCCGTGCAGGAGATCGTCGAGACCGAGGTCGAGGCGTTCGTGGCCTGGCTGCGCGGTGCCGACGTGGCACCGACCGTGGCCGCGTTGCGCACCCGGGCCGACGAGGTCGTCGCCGCTGAGCTCAGCCGCCTCCGGCAGCGCCGTCCGGAGCTTTCCGAAGAGCAGCGGGCCGAGGTCGCACATGCCGTGCACCGGGTGGTCCGCCGCCTCCTGCACTCGCCGACCGTCCGGGTCCGGCAACTCGCCGCCGAGCCCGGTGGCGACCAGTACGCCGCGCTGATGCGCCAGCTCTTCGACCTCGAAGTGCCGCAGACCGCGCAGGCGGATGACGTCCCCCCGTTGGGAGAGCCCAGATGACCTCGCTGCGCCTCGGGACCCGGGGCAGCAAGCTCGCGCTGGCCCAGTCCCGGTTGGTCGCCGACGCGGTGACCGCCGCCACCGGCCGTCCGGTGGAGTTGGTGGAGATCAGCACCGCTGGTGACCGGTCTTCCGCGCCCGTCGCCCAGTTGGGCGTCGGCGTGTTCGTGTCCGCTCTGCGTGACGCGCTCACCGAGCGCCGGATCGACTTCGCGGTGCACTCCTACAAAGACCTGCCGTCGGCCCAGCCGGGCGCGCTGCACATCGCGGCCATTCCGCTGCGGGAGGACCCGCGCGACGCGCTCATCGCGCGCGACGGCCGCATGCTGACCGACCTGCCCGACGGCGCGATCGTCGGCACCGGCGCGGTGCGCCGGATCGCACAGCTCAACGCGCTGCGGCTGCCGCTGCGGGTGACGCCGATCCGGGGCAACGTCGACACCCGGATCAGGCGGGTCACCGGCCCGGAGGCCGACCTTGACGCCGTCGTCGTCGCCCGTGCCGGAGTGGTCCGGCTCGGGCGGGCCGACGAGATCACCGAAACGCTCGACCCCATGCTGATGCTGCCCGCACCGGCACAGGGTGCGCTGGCGGTGGAGTGCCGCCACGACGACCACGACCTGGTCGCGGAGCTCGGAGCGCTCGACGACGGACCGACCCGGGCCGCGGTCACCGCGGAACGGGCGTTGCTGGCCACGCTGGAGGCCGGGTGCAGTGCCCCGGTCGCCGCCTACGCGGAATTCGCGGAGGGTGAGGACGGCGATGAGATCTACCTGCGCGGTGCGGTGATCAGCGCGGATGGCGAGCGCGCCATCCGTCTTTCGCGCACCGGAACGCCCAGCGCCGCCGCGGAGATCGGCAAGGCACTCGCCGCCGAACTCCTCGACCGTGGCGCCGATACCTTGTTTGGGAGCACAGAATGACCCGCACCCGTAAGCCCGCAGGCCACATCTCGTTCGTCGGGGCGGGACCTGGCGATCCGGGCCTGTTGACCCGCCGGGCGCACGACGCGCTGGTCGAGGCAGACCAGGTGGTCTACGACCGCGGCGTGCCGGAGTCGCTGCTCGCGGCGATCCGCGCCGAGGCCAAGGACGACGCCCAGTTCACCCCCGCCGAGGGCACCACCGGCGACGTGGCCAAGGTGCTGATCTCGGCCGCGCGCTCCGGGCTCTCCGCCGTGCACCTCGTGGCCGGCGACCCGTTCGGACACGAGTCGGTGGTCAAGGAGGTGCAGGCCGTCGCCCGCACCGCCGTCCACTTCGAGGTCGTGCCGGGAGTCGGCCAGGCCGAGGGCGTGGCGACCTACGCGGGCGTTCCGCTCCCCGGGCTGCGCACCGCCGCCGACGTCGACGACGTCTCGTCGCTGGACTTCGAGGCACTGGCCGTCGCGGTGGCCCGTGACTCGCTGGCCCTCGCGGTCGACGCCGGTGACCTGGCCGCGCTCCGTGATGGCCTGCTCTCCGCCGGCCTCGACGGCACCACCCCGGTCGGGGTGACCGGCGACGGCACCGGCGAGACCCAGTTCACCACGACGTCGACCGTCGACAGCTTCGTCGCTGCCGCCCTCGGCTTCACCGGACGGGTGGTGCTCACCCTCGGCGCCGGCGTCGCGCACCGCGACAAGCTGAGCTGGTGGGAGAACCGGCCGCTGTACGGCTGGAAGGTGCTGGTACCCCGCACCAAGGAGCAGGCCGGCGCGATGAGTGCCCGACTGCGTGCCTACGGCGCGATCCCGTGCGAGGTGCCGACCATCGCGGTCGAGCCGCCCCGCACGCCGGCGCAGATGGAGCGCGCGGTCAAGGGCCTGGTCGACGGCCGCTACGCCTGGGTGCTGTTCACCTCGGTCAACGCGGTCCGCGCGGTCTGGGAGAAGTTCGGCGAGCACGGCCTCGACGCCCGCCACTTCGGCGGCGTGAAGATCGCTTGCATAGGAGAGGCGACGGCCGACGCGGTCCGCGCCTTCGGCATCCAGCCCGAGCTGGTGCCGGCCGGCGAGCAGTCCTCGGAGGGCCTCCTGGCCGAGTTCTCGCCGCACGACGAGGTGCTCGACCCGGTGGGTCGGGTGCTGCTGCCGCGCGCCGACATCGCCACCGAGACCCTCGCCGCCGGACTCACCGAGCTTGGCTGGGAGGTCGACGACGTGACGGCGTACCGCACGGTCCGCGCGGCGCCGCCGCCGGCCGAGATCCGCGACGCCATCAAGTCGGGCGGCTTCGACGCGGTGCTCTTCACGAGCTCGTCCACGGTCCGCAACCTGGTCGGCATCGCCGGCAAGCCGCACACCCGCACGGTGGTCGCGGTCATCGGCCCGAAGACGGCCGAGACGGCAACGGAGTTCGGCCTGCGCGTCGACGTCCAGCCGGCCCACGCCTCGGTCCCGGACCTGGTCGAAGCCCTGGCCTCGTACGCGGTGGAACTGCGCGAAAAGCTGGCAGCGATGCCGGCGAAGCAACGCCGCGGCTCGAAGGTGCAAGGCCCAACAGCGCTGCGGTTCCGCTGATGGCTTTCCCCACGGACCGCCCACGCCGCCTGCGAGTCAACTCCGCGGTACGCCGCCTGGTCGAGGAGACCAAGCTGGCGCCGTCGGAGCTCGTACTGCCGATGTTCGTCAAAGAGGGCCTGACAGAGCCCCGCCCACTGTCCGCGATGCCCGGCGTTGTGCAGCACTCCCGCGAGTCGCTGCGCAAAGCCGCGGCCGAAGCGGTCAGAGCAGGCGTAGGCGGCATCATGCTCTTCGGCGTCCCGACCTCAAAGGACCCAGAGGGCTCAGGCGGCCTGGACCCGAACGGCATCCTCAACGTAGCGATCCGAGACGTGATCTCAGAGGTAGGCGACGCCACAGTAGTAATGGGCGACCTCTGCCTGGACGAGTTCACCTCACACGGCCACTGCGGCGTCCTGGACGAAGCAGGCCAAGTAGACAACGACGCGACCCTGGAGTCCTACGCCAAGATGGCGGTAGCCCAGGCCGAAGCGGGCGCACACATGGTGGGCCCGTCCGGAATGATGGACGGCCAGGTAGGCGTAGTCCGCCAGTCCCTGGACGCAGAGGGCTACCAGGACGTAGGAGTCCTGGCCTACGCGGTGAAGTACGCGTCAGCCTTCTACGGCCCGTTCCGAGAAGCAGTCGAGTCATCCCTAGAGGGCGACCGCCGCACATACCAACAGGACCCAGCCAACTTCCGCGAGGCCCTACGCGAGGTAGCGCTAGACGTAGAAGAAGGCGCGGACATAGTGATGGTCAAACCGGCCCTCACAAACCTGGACGTAATCGCCGCGGTCCGAGCAGCAGTAACCATCCCGGTAGCCGCGTACCAAATCTCCGGCGAGTACGCGATGGTCGAAGCCGCAGCAGCCAACGGCTGGGTAGACCGCGAACGCGCCCTGATGGAAACCCTGACCTCAATCCGCCGAGCCGGAGCCCAAATAATCCTGACCTACTGGGCCACAGAAGCAGCCGCCCTCCTCCGCTCGCGCTACTAAAGATCACCACCACCCCACCAACCCACCCCCTGTCTCACCGCATTTGCTCTGCACCCATATACGCACCACCCCTGCGTCGGGCCGGTGCGTATATGGGTGCAGAGCAAAGCTGCTGAAGTTATCCACAGGTTCTGGGGTCGGGGTGTTGGGCCGGGGTTCCGGGCGGCATGCTTTGGCGATGGGTGGGCTGGCGCTTCCGGTTTCGGGTCTTTTGCGGGCTGCTCGGCGGCAGGCTGATCTCAGTCAGCGGCAACTTGCGGCTAGGAGTGGGGCTAGTCACGGCACCATCAGTCGGATCGAGGCTGGTGGGTTGGTTCCTAGTCTTTCCATGATGGAGAAGTTGCTGGCTGCGTGCGGGTATCGGCTGTTGGTGGTCGATGATGGGCGGCGGACGCTGCGGCCCATGGCTGACAGTGACAACACCTTGGACGGGGCTCGTCGGCGGTTTCCGGCTCATCTCGACGTGATTCTTGATCCGTTGCCGGGGGAGTGGTGGGCCGACATCTACGGGCTCGCGCGGCCGCCTGAGACGTTTTATCGCGATCGGGGTAAGCGGGATCGGCAGCGGCGGCGGAGTCAGTGGGAGGTTCGGGTCAAGCAGCAGCGTTGGCTGCCGCCGCCTCCGACGCTTTTGGAGTATTACGGCGGCTGAGACGCGAAACGGCCCGGCTGTGGGGCCGGGCCGTTTCTGGGTGCGTGGTGCGTTAGTCGTCGTTGCGGATCGTGCCTACGCCGATCGGGTCCGTCAGGACCAGGCCGGGGATGCCCGCCACGATCAGCGTCAGGGTTTCGTTCGGTTCGCGCTGGCGGTCGCCCTTGACCGTTACGTCCACCGTTGTGGACGTGGCTCCGGCGGCCAGGGTGCGGCAGCCGATCACCGGGTCGTAGTCGCTGCCTGCTCTCGCGGTCAGGCCTAACGTCGTGCCGCACAGCAGGACCGGCTGGCTCAGCGGGCGGGAGACCGACACGGTGAAGGTGAGCTTGGTCGTGCCTGTGTTTCCTTCGGTCACCGTGGCGTCCGAGACTCGCAGTTCCGCCCTCGAGTTGAAGCGGGCTACCTGCGGGTCGTGGTCGCTGGAACCCCGCGAGCCGTCGCCCGCGTAGTTGGCCGCCCAGTCCGCGTTGATGTGGGCCGCGCGCATTTGCACCAGGTCCGAGTAGAGCGGGTTGTTGACGAACAGGTGGTCCAGCGTCTGGGCCTGTCCTTCGTAGCTGTACGAGTACGCGCTGGCCGGAACGTCCCGGGCAAGGTCCTCCCACAGATTGTGCAGGCCGGCGTCGTACAGCGGCGCCAGTTGGTCGCCCGGGTTGTTCTGTACCGGGTCGTCTGGCCGCGGGAAGACGTTGAGGTCGCCGCCGTAGACGACCCTGGCGTTCGGGTCGGACTGTTCGATCGCTGTGACGATGGCGGCGCCGTAGCGGGCCTGTTCGCGGCGTTGGCCTACTCGGCCGTCCGGAGTCGACGAGTAGTGGTTGCTCACCGCCCACAGGACCGACTTCTCGTTGCCGCCCGGGGTTGCCGCTACCAGGAACTTCGCTACCTGGGGGGCGCGGGTGAAGACGTCCGAGCCGTCTACGCCCGTTGACGTGTCGACGTCACCTGGGAGGTCGGCGTTCAGGGACTTCGGGTTCTGCACATCCGTGTTGTACGGCAGGCCCGGTGCCCGGTACGAGACCGTGGGAGTCGCGCCCAGCACCGTGTCCGTCGCGGCGGCGGGGGCCAGGGCGACTCGGTCTGTGCGGTAGAGGAACGCCGCGGTGATGCCTCGGTCGTCGGCGCCGTCACGGTCATAGGCTGCCGCGTACGCCGGACCGCCCTTGGCCTTGATGGTCAGCGCCAGTTCCTGGATGGTGTCGGGCGCGCCGTCGGCGTTGTCGGTGGTGCCGCAGGACAGGGCGTTGCCCGCGACCGTGCAGATGTCCTGGTCTTCGGCTTCCTGCACGAGGATCACGTCGGGGCTGTGCAGGTCGTTGGTGACCTGGTCGGCGAGCGCGGCCAGTTGGTTGTCGTAGTCGGCCTGGTCGACCGGGACGTAGTCGAACGGCGGGCTCACGCCCGGGCAACCCGTGTTGCCGAGGAAGTCGCAGCCGTCGAACGGGTCGTCGCGGAAGTCATAGAGATTTTCGACGTTGTACGTGGCGACCGCGTACTCCGTGTTGCGGTTGGCGGCCTTCGGTGGGTTGTTCTTCGAGGGGTCCGTGCCGCCCGCGAAGGTGACCTGGCCGGGCTGGATGCCGTACTTGTCGAACGAGAAGTACAGGCCACCGACCGCGTCGCTCGTCAGCTTGTCGAAGGTGTGCGCCGGCGGGAGCAGCGTGAAGCTGTCGCCTGCGCGGTCCTTGACGCCCATCGAGCCGAACATGATCCGGTTGCCGTTCTCGTCATCGAAACGGGCCGGGTTGTTGTCCAGCGGGTGCGAGTCACGGAAGACGCGCTGGGCGTACGGGTCGGCCCGGTCGAGCAGCGGGTCGTCCTTGTCGACCACCCACACCTCGGAGTCGGCGGTGCCGGCGAACACGTCGCGGCCGCTGACGGCCTGTGCGCCCGCCCGTACGCGCATCTGCATGCCCTCGTGCCGCTCCCAGAACCGGTCGGCGCTGGCCAGGTCGACCGGCGGCACCGCGTCGGTGGCGGGGACCTCGACTCCGCTGGCCAGCTTGGACACCAGCGAGGCGCTGGCGAGCTGGCTCAGGTTGAAGAACTCGGTGACCCGGGCGCGGACCACGATCTCGTCGCCGACGACGGGCTGGTAGCCGCCGATCAGCGTGGTGAACGTGCTGGTGTAGACGAAGATGCCGTCGGAGGTCAGCGGGTCGCCGTCTTCGGTGCCGGGGCGGCTCTGCAGGAAGAACCCGTACTGCAGGGCGCCGGCCGAGGTGCGGGACAGGGTCCGCTGGGTGACCACGCCGCGCACGTCGTAGAGCTGCTGGCTGTTGCCGCTGGCCGGGGCGAGGGGCGAGCGGTCGAGCTTGCCCTCCTCGGCATCAGTGGTCTGGCCCTGCACCGCACCGACCGACAGCACGCCGTTGACCTGGACGGCCAGCGTGCACGTCGCGGTGGTGCCCGCGTCGTCGGTCGACGTCAACTGGACCGCGTAGCTGCCGGCCGGCACCTCGGCGCTGACGGTGACCGTCGCCGTGGCGGTCGTACCCGGGCCGGTGGCCGCGGTGAACGCCGTGCGGCTGATGGTGCCCGAGGCCGGTGCCGGTGTGACGTTGGTGACCGCGAGGTCGGTGATCGTGTCGTCCGCGTCAACCGCCGTGACGTCACGGGTCGCCGCCGCACCCTCGGAGGTGGTCAGCGCGCTGCCGCAGGTGAGCACGGCGGGCGCGTCGACGGGGCCGCCGCCGGTGGAGTGGCTGCCGAGACCGTCGAAGGTGTCGGTGGCGAAGCCGTCCCACTGCACCGCCGGGTCGAAGGCGTCGCTCGGGTCGGTGTCGCCCGCCTCGACCGTCGACTTGCGGCGCAACGTGTTGTCGGCCGTGCTCTCCAGCCCCGTGCCCCACTCGGTGCCCGGGTCGACTCCCACCTGGCCGAGCGAGTCGACGACCGCGGTGCCTTTGCGGAGCACGATCGCGTCGTCGCCGTTCCAGAGCCCGGAGCCGCTGGTGAGGTCCGCCTGGGCCAGGATCGCGGGGACCGAGGCCGAGTGGGCGAACACGAAGACGTCGCCGGCGGCGACTGTGCCCGTCAGCGCGGCGTTGAAGGTGGCCGTGGTGGAGCCGTTGAAGTAGACCGACAGTTGGTAACCGGTCAGGTCGACCGGGGCGCCGGTGCCGTTGTAGAGCTCGACCGCCTTGTTGTTGGACGAGCCTTCGACGTACTCGGAAATGATCAGGTCGGTCGGTGCCGCGTAGGCCCCAGTGGACACGCCGAACAACGTGGCGGTCGTGGTAAGGGTCGCGGCCGCCAGCAATGCGGGCGCGCGCAACGAGCGCAAGGAAGCCTCCAGGGGTGGTGGGGGCGTAACGAGGGGTTGGGCAATCAAGGGCTGTGTAACAGCCCCGTATGGCGATCCAGTGTCGGCTAGCTAAACGCCGTGCTCAAGGTGTCGGAGGACGTCGGCGACATCGGCGCCGTATTCGTACCATTCACGGTCAGGCTGGAAGCCGAGCTCCGCGTTGACCTTGAGCATCGACTCGTTGGCCTGTGCGTTCCAGGTCTGCACTTCGGCCAGTTTGGGCTCGGCCGAGCGCAACTCGAAGAGCATCCGGGCTTTGATGGCGCGGTCGATGCCATAGCCACGGTGGTCCTGGGCGACGATCGTGTCGTACTGGTCGGCGCGGGTGGGGTGTTGGGCCGGGACGACGACCTCGGTCAGGCCCGCCACGTCGCCGGTCTTGTCGTGGATCGCGAGCACGATGTAGGGCTGCATGCCCCGGCGGTGCAGGCAGTCGAGGCTCGCCCGTAGTCGCTGGGGGTCGTAGGAGCTGGGTCGCAGGTCGAGGTCGCCGTCGTCGATCTCACGGAGCTCCGCCTTGGCCTTGGCGTACGCGTCGAGCAGGTCGTCGGGCGGCCCGCCCGGGCAGAACTCGATGCGGTAGCCGGCCCCGATGCCGCGGGCCATCTCGCCGAGGGCCAGCCAGTCGACGGAGTTGAGCCGGAGCACACTGCGGGTCTCGGTGTATTCACGGACGAATCCCACCGACTCGAAGAAAGTGACGGCCGGGGTGCCGCCGACGACTTCGGCGCCGATAACGGAGAAGCCTTCGTGATACGTCTTGCGGGCGGCCTGCGCGAGCATTTCCCGGGCCAGGCCCGCACGCCGCGCCTTGGGGTGGATCAGTAACTCGACCACGCCGATGTCGCCGAGGAGCAGCACGTTGGCGTGCCCGACGACCCGTCCTGGTGGCTCTTCGGCGAGCCAGGAAATGCGTCGCTCACCAGGCATCGTCTCCGCGAGGTATTCACGGAGGTAACTCTCTTGCCACAGTGGGTCATCCGGGAGGTCCGCCATGAGCACCGCATTCAGGCTGTCCAGCATCGAACGGAGCTCATCGGCGGAGGCGGTTTTCGGATCCCACTCGCGCACCATCACCTGTCTAGCTTGCCGCTAACAGGTCCTACGCGAAAGGCCTTAGTTCTCCAAAGTGCCGATGCGGCTACGCTACGTGCGACTCTTGGTGCCGTACTCGTTGGCTGTGTCGAACACGTCCTGGGCGTATCGCCGCACGTCGTTGTAGCTGAGGATGGCTCCCCACCAGTCCTGCGGGTTCTGCAGGTTCCGGTTGTTACGGCACAGATAGTTAGCCGCTGCGAGGGCTGCGTCGTTGAGGTCATGAGGGTCCTTGATGCCGTCGTTGTCCGCATCCTCACCGGCGTTGGCCCAGGTGGACGGGATGAACTGCATCGGACCGACCGCGCGGTCGTACGTCGGATCGCCGTCCATCTGGCCGTTGTCGGTGTCGGTGATGCGCTGGCGGCCGCCCTGGCCGTCCAGCGGCAGGCCGATGATGTGCGGCAGCGACTGGCCGGTTGGCGTGAGCGTGGCGCCGTTGGCGGTGCCGTGCGCCGACTCGACCTTGCCGATCGCGGCGAGCGTGGTCCAGGTGAGGTGGCAGGACGGCGTCTTCTGGCCGACGACGAGCTCCGCGTAGCCGTAGGCCCGCACCGCGGTGGCGCTGATGCCGGTCTTCGTGGCGATCTGCTGCGCCCAGGAGTTGATGACGTCGGCCGGCTGCCCGAAACCGCCCCCGGCCGGTGGGATGCCCACGCCCTGGGTCGGGCTGTTGGTCGGGAACGAGGTCGGGAAGCCCGGATCGCTCGGCGCCTGGCCCGTGGGGAAGGCGTTGTCCGGCGCGGCGCTCCCCGACGTGTCGGCCGACGGGTTGGTGGCCGTGCTGGGGTGCGCGGCGGGAGGCGCGTTCGCCGGCAGCACCACGGCGCCCGCGACGGCGGTCAGGGCGACCAGTGCGAACAGCAGCACGCCGGGCAGGACGAGCCGGCCGCTCGGGCGCTTGGCCCAGGCGCCGACGGCGGTGGCACCGGACCGGACCGCGGCGACACCCGGGACGCCCCGGACGACCGGACGCTCGATGCCGGGCGGCGGACGCTTCGCCGGGTCCCACTCCTTGTCGAGGTCGATGTCGACTTTGGTGGGTGGGCTCGCTGTCGTGCTCGGCTCAGCGGGCTTCGCCGCGCCGGAGGCAGGCTCTGCGGGTTCGGACTTTCCGGTCTCCGGCTCAGTCTCCGGAGCTGGCGATGGCGGCTCCGGACCGGCCGGCGTCTCGCCCGGCGGTCGCTGCTCTGGCACGGAAGCGCGAAGCTTCGCGGCACCCGTCGGTGAATCCTCCCCGGCACCCACACGAGGGAGCCTACCGATCCGGGTGCGCGTTCCGGTACGGCGGAGGCCGTACCCTGTCTGGCATGCCCCGTTATGAGTTCCGCTGCCGCGCTTGCGGCAGCACCTTTGAGGTCAACCGTCCGATGGCCGAAGCGTCCGCGCCGGCACAGTGCCCGGACGGCCACGGCGACACCGTCAAGCTCCTCTCCACGGTCGCCGTCGGCGGTCGTGGCGGTGCGGCGCCCGCGCCGGCCGCGGGTGGTGGCGGCGGCGGTTGCTGCGGCGGTGCCTGCGGGTGTTGATCCCCACTCCCTGACCCTCTGTCGATCATCCGTTGGGCCGGGAAGCTTGGCCGAGGGTGCCGCATCCACCCTTAGGACACCTCAGTTACTCAGCCGTGACACCGCGGCCGGACATCCGCGGTTAACCCCGGCGTGGCACGTTGCTCCAGGTAGGAGCGGGTTTTCGACCTTGGGCCCTGCCGGGCCAGCCGAACCTACGATGCGCCGGCGGTCCGGAGTGCGGCAGCATGGACCCGACTTCCAGGGGGGCGGAGGTTTCAGGCGTGCCGGGACGAGTTCACCTTCCCAGTGGGTTGGTGACTTTCTTGTTCACCGACATCGAGGGCTCGACTCGACTTGCCCAGATGCTCGGTGCGGGTTATCGGCCGGTGCTCACCGAGCACCGGCGACTCTTGCGCGCCACCCTCGCGGCCAACCACGGTGTCGAGCTGTTCACCGAGGGCGACTCGTTCTTCATCGCGTTCGACGACGCCGCCGCGGCGCTCGACGCGTGTGTCACCGCCCAGCGGGCGTTGGCCGACCACGAGTGGCCCACCCCCGAGGCCGCGCCCAGGGTCCGGATGGGCCTGCACACGGGGCACGCGGTCCCGCTCGCCGGTGAGTACGCGAGCCCCGAGGTGCACCGGGCCGCCCGGATCGCGGCCGCCGCGCACGGCGGCCAGGTGCTGCTGTCCGCGTCGACCGCACACCACGCCGCACCATTGCCGGCCGACGCCTCGCTGATCGACCTGGGGCTGCACCGGTTGCGCGGCTTCGACGACCGCGAACGCCTCTTTCAACTCGTCGCACCGGGCCTGGCCCGCGACTTCCCGCGCCCTCGCACCGTCGACGAGACCGCGCACAACCTGCCGACCCAGGTGACCTCGTTCGTCGGCCGGCAGACCGAGCGGGCCGAGCTCTCCGCCCTGGTGCGCGACAACCGGCTCGTCACGGTCGTCGGCGCGGGTGGCGCCGGCAAGACCCGGATCGCCGTCGAGGTGGCCGGCACGCTGGTCGACTCCTACCCGGACGGCGTGTGGTTCGTCGACATCGCCACGGTCACCGACCCCGGCCTGGTCGCCTTCGCGGTCGCCGCCGTCTTCGGCCTGCGCCCGGAGCCTGGCCGCCCGATGATCGACACCCTGGTCGACTACGCCGCGGGCCGGCGCATGCTGCTCATGCTCGACACCTGTGACGCCCAGCCGGGTGCGTCCGCCGAGGCCATCTCCCGGCTGCTCACCGGTGGCAGTGCACTGCGCGTGCTGGCCACCAGCCGGGAGCCGTTCGGGCTGCCCGGTGAGGTCGTGTGGCGAATCCCTCCGCTGTCGACGGAGCCAGGCCCGCACGGCGGGCCGAGCGATGCGATGGCGCTGCTGCTCGACCGCACCGCGGCAGCCCGTGGCGGCCGGCGCGGCGCGCTGAACGAGTCCTCCGAGCTCCACCGGGTGGTGGCCCGCCTCGACGGTTTGCCGCTGGCCATCGAGCTCGCCGCGGCCCGGCTCCGGGTGCTCTCCGCGAGCCAGCTCGCCGAGCGCCTCGACGACGTGCTCGGCACGCTCGACGCCGGCCGTGAAGACGCCGCGGAGACCCTGCCCGGCTATCCGTCGACGGAATACGCCGGCGGCCAGCAGGAAGACACCGTCGACCTCAACGCCGCGGCGATCGGCGGGGCGCGCAGCCCGCAGACCCGGGCCGCGTTGCGTTCGGCGACCCAGCGGCACGCCACCATGCAGGCCACCGTCACGTGGTCGTACCGCACGCTCGGCCCGCGCGCCGCCCGGCTGTTGCGCTGGCTGGCGGTCTTCGCCGGTCCGGTTGATCTGACCACTGTGGAGTGGTTGCTCGACGACGACCCGCTCGACCCGCTGGCCGTGCTGGTCGACAAGTCGATGATCCAGGTCGAGCCGCACGGAGCGGCGAGCACCTACCGGATCCTCGACCCGATCCGGGCGTACGCGGCCCGCCGCCTGGTCGACGCCGGTGAGGAGCAGGGCGCCCGCGACCGGCACGTCGCGTGGTGCGCGCACGCGCTGCAACGGGTGTTCCACGGTGCCGACGGCCGGCCGGTGACGCTGTCGCTGGCCGCGCTCGACCCGCTGGCCGACGAGCTGCGCGCCGCACTGCGCTGGACGGCCACGGGCGGCAGCGCGCGGATGGGTCTGCGCCTGGCCGGCGGGCTCGACCAGTGGTGGCGCGAGCGTGGGCTGGCCCGGGAGGGCCGACTCTGGCTGTTCCGCCTCTACGGCCGGATCGCCGAGACCGGTGAGCCGATCCCGGACGCCGAGCTGGCGGCGGCGTACCACATGCATTCGCAGCACGCGGCCGCCGACGGCGAGTTCGCCGAGGAGCTGCGGTTCGCCCAGCGCGCCGAGGCCGCCGCCCAGCAGGCGGGCGACGCCGGCCTGCTGGCCCGGGTGATCGCCGGCCGCGCCGGTCCGCTGATCGACATGGGCCGGCTCAGCGAGGCCGAGCGGGCCAGCCGCGACGTGATGGAGTGGGCCACCGACAACGGCGTCGCGAGCGAGGCGCTGGTCGCCGTGCTGAGCCTGGCCGAGCTGCTGTGGCAACGTGGCGCCCTGGACGAGGCGGCCGAGCTGCTCGGCGCGGCGCGCCCGCTCGAGGCGGCCCGGCCCGCCGAACGCGGCCGGCGCACCGTCGACATGCTGCTCGGCATGGTCGCGCTCGCCCGCGGTGACCTGGTCGCGGCGCACGACCATCTGGTGGTCGCGCTGCGCTCCCGGATGGCGTACGGGTTCCGCAGCAGGGCCTGCGACAGCCTCAACGCCGTGGCAGTTCGGTGCGCGCACGGTGGCGACCCGAAGACCGCGGCCAAGCTGTTCGGTGCCGCGCAGGCGACCCGCACGACCCAGCGCGGCGCGGGTGGGCTGTTCGCGGCCTACTGGTCGCAGGAGCAAGAGGCCATCCGGGCGGTGCTCGGCGACGCGGCCTTCGACACGGCGTACGCGGGCGGCGCGGAGCTCACGCTCGAGCAGGCGGCCGGGATGGCGCTCGCGGTCGAGCACCCGGACCTGGCCGCCGGCTCCAGCCGGTTCGCCCCGGAGCCGGTGACCGCCGACCACCCCGCCGATCCGACTCTTCCGGTCGAGCCCCGGCCCACCGAGCCGCTGCGTCCGGTCCAGGCCCGGCACCGGGCCGACCAGCGGCACCCCAACGAGCCGGCCCGCGACGGCGACGACAACACCACCGTGGTCATCAACGAGCCGCGCCCCAACCGCGCCGCCGAGCCACAGCCACCGCATCCCCGCCGGTCCCGCACCTATCGGGGTGCGTTGATCGGCGACGCCGAGTCAGACAAGGCCTGAGTCGTCACGGTACGCGTCGTCGCGCGTACCGGGAGATATCGACCGGGGCCGGTGCATTCCCGGGCGTCGGCCGTCGCGGGGCTCGTTTAAGGTGTGGGCGTGCGGGAGACGGCGTGATCCATTTTCCCCGGGTACGCCAGAGTCCACTGCGCGCACTCGGCGTGCGGCTGCTTGCCGCCGTCGGCCTGGTCATGGCGACAGTCGGGATCGTCTACGTCGACCGCGGCGGCTACCGAGACGTCACCGAGACGCCGCTGTCGCTGCTCGACTGTGCGTACTACGCGGTGGTGACGCTGTCGACGACCGGCTACGGCGACATCACCCCGATCAGCGAGTCGGCCCGCGTGGTCAACGTCTTCCTGATCACCCCGGCGCGCGTGCTCTTCCTGATCATCCTGGTCGGCACGACCCTCGAAGTGTTGACCGAGCAGTACCGCACCAACCTGCGCCTGACGCGCTGGAGGAGCAAAGTGAAAGACCACGTGATCATCTGCGGGTACGGGACCAAGGGTCGCAGCGCCGTCAACGTGCTACTGGAGAACGGCCTCGACAAGCGCAAGATCGTGGTGGTCGAGACGAACCAGACCGCGCTGCGGTCGGCGATCGCCAACGGCCTGGTCGGTGTCGAAGGCTCCGCGACTCGGTCGGCGACGCTGCTGGAGGCGCACGTCAAGGACGCCAAGTCAGTGATCATCGCCACCCACAGCGACGACGCGGCCGTGCTGGTGACGCTGACCGTGCGCCAACTCACCGCTGGCAAGGTGCGGATCATCGCCGCGGCCCGCGAGGCGGAGAACGCGCCCCTGCTGCGGCAGAGCGGTGCGCACCACGTGATCGTGTCGGCGTCCACCGCCGGCCGGCTGCTCGGCCTGTCGACCTCGGCCCCGCCGCTGATCGAGGTGGTCGAGGACCTGCTGACCCCGGGTCAGGGCATGGCGCTGGCGATGCGCTCCGCCGAGCGCAAGGAGGTCGGCTCGGCACCACGCGACCTCGACCCGCTGGTCATCGCGCTGGTGCGCCGGGGCAAGGTCGTCTCGCTGGCCGAGCCGGCGGGCCTCACGGTCGAGACCGGCGACATGCTGGTCTACGTCCGTGACGACCGGCCCTCAGCGATGGCCGAGGGCCGGCAGCACAGCTAACTAGAGGATGGTCCAGGTGTCGCCGGTGGTGAGCAGCCCGGCGAGCTGGTCCTCGGGCGTACCCGTCGCCTTCGCCTTCGCGGTCTCGACCTGCGACACCACGAGCTCGTCGTAGGACGGCCGGTCCACCTTGCGGAACACCCCGATCGGCGTGTTGCGCAGGTCGAGCCCCGGCAGGCGGGACAGCGCGAACGCGTACGCCGGCTCGGAGACCGTGGCGTCGTGCACGACGATGTCGGCCGGGTCGACCGACGCCGTGTCACGCACCTCCAGGCCGAAGCCGCCCGGCGGGTGCACCACGCAGCGCTGGCCGTCGGCCCCGAAGGTGATCGGCTGGCCGTGCTCGAGCCGGATCAGGTACTCGTCGCGGGTGGCCGGGTCCTTGAGCGTCTCGAAGGCACCGTCGTTGAAGATGTTGCAGTTCTGGTAGATCTCCACGAACGCGGAGCCGTTGTGCTCGGCCGCGGCGCGCAGCACCGACTGGAGGTGCTTGCGGTCGGAGTCGAGGGTCCGCGCGACGAACGTGGCCTCGGCACCCAACGCCAGCGAGAGCGGGTTGAACGGCGAGTCAGCCGATCCGACCGGCGTCGACTTGGTGATCTTGCCGATCTCGGAGGTCGGGGAGTACTGCCCCTTGGTCAGCCCGTAGATCCGGTTGTTGAACAGCAGGATCTTCAGGTTGACGTTGCGGCGCAGCGCGTGGATCAGGTGGTTGCCACCGATCGAGAGCGCGTCGCCGTCGCCGGTGACCACCCAGACCGACAGGTCGGGGCGGCTGACCGACAGGCCGGTCGCGATCGCCGGCGCGCGGCCGTGGATCGAGTGCATCCCGTAGGTGTTCATGTAGTACGGGAAGCGCGACGAGCAGCCGATGCCGGACACGAACACGGTGCGCTCGCGCGGGATCTTCAGCTCGGGCATGAAGGACTGGACGGCCGCCAGGATCGCGTAGTCACCGCACCCGGGACACCAGCGAACCTCCTGGTCGGACTTGAAGTCCTTCTGGGTCAGCTTCACTGCGACGGGCTCAGCCATTTTTCACGACTTCCTCGAGCATGGACTCCAGCTTGGCGGCCGTGAAGGGCAGGCCGCTGACCTGGTTGTACGGGATGGCGTCGACGAGGAAGCGCGCCCGGATCACGTGGGCGAGCTGGCCCAGGTTCATCTCCGGGATGACCACGCGGTCGTAGCCCTTGAGCACCTCGCCGAGGTTGGCGGGCATCGGCGACAGGTGCCGCAGGTGGGCCTGCGCGATCGGCAGGCCGCGCTGGCGCAGTGCGCGGCAGGCGGCGCCGATCGGGCCGTAGGTCGAGCCCCAGCCCAGCACCAGCGTGCGCGCGTCGCCGTCGGGGTCTTCCACCTCGATGTCGGGCACCGGGATGCCCTCGATCCGGGCGGCCCGGGTGCGCACCATGAAGTCGTGGTTCGCCGGGTCGTACGAGATGTCGCCCGTCTTGTCGGCCTTCTCCAGACCGCCGATCCGGTGCTCCAACCCCGGCGTGCCCGGGATCGCCCACGGCCGGGCCATCGTGACCGGGTCGCGCAGGTAAGGCAGGAACGTCTTGCCGTCTTCGCCGTTGGGCTCGGTCGCGAACTCGACCCGCAGGTCGGGCAGCGAGTCGACCTCGGGCAGCAGCCACGGCTCGGAGCCGTTCGCCACGTAGTTGTCGGACAGCAGGATCACCGGCGTGCGGTACGTCAGCGCGATCCTGGCCGCCTCGAGCGCGGCGAAGAAGCAGTCGGACGGCGACCGTGGCGCGACGACGGCGACCGGCGCCTCGCCGTGCCGGCCGAACAGCGCCATGTTGAGGTCGGCCTGCTCGGTCTTGGTCGGCAGACCGGTCGACGGGCCGGCCCGCTGCACGTCGATGATCACCAGCGGCAGCTCCAGCGCGACCGCCAGGGAGATC
Source organism: Asanoa ishikariensis (assembly GCF_900107455.1). GTDB lineage: Bacteria > Actinomycetota > Actinomycetes > Mycobacteriales > Micromonosporaceae > Asanoa > Asanoa ishikariensis. The sequence goes on from NZ_FNQB01000002.1 coordinate 72,656, forward strand.
GTCTCGCCCTTGAGCGCGACGCCCGGGCCGGACGTGGTGGTGATGCCGAGGCTGCCACCGTACGAGGCGCCGAGCGCGGCACCGATCGCGGCGATCTCGTCTTCGGCCTGCATCGTGGTGACGCCGAACCGCTTGTGCTTGCTCAGCTCGTGCAGGATGTCGGACGCCGGGGTGATCGGGTACGCACCGAGGAAGACCGGCAGGCCCGAGCGCACGCCGGCGGCCACGAGGCCCAGCGACAGCGCCTGGTTGCCGGTGATGTTGCGGTAGGTCCCCGGGCTCATCTTCGCCGGCTTGACCTCGTAGCGGACGCCGAAGTCCTCGGTCGTCTCGCCGAAGTTCCACCCGGCCTTGAACGCCGCGATGTTGGCCGCGACCAACTCCGGGCGAGCGGCGAACTTGCGCTCCAGGAAACGGAGCGTCGAGTCGTAGGGCCGCGAGTACATCCAGGAGAGCAGGCCGAGAGCGAACATGTTCTTCGCGCGCTCGGCGTCCTTCTTCGAGACGTCGTGGTCGGCGAGGGCGCCGATCGTCATCGCGGTCAGCGCGACCGGGTGCAACGAGTAGCCGTCGAGCGAACCGTCTTCGAGCGGGTTCGCCGCATAACCCACCTTGGTGAGGTTGCGCTTGGTGAACTCGTCGGTGTTGACGATGATGTCGGCGCCGCGCGGCAGGTCACCCACGTTGGCTTTGAGCGCTGCCGGGTTCATCGCGACCAGCACGTTGGGGGCGTCACCCGGCGTGAGGATGTCGGTGTCGGCGAAATGCACCTGGAAGCTGGAGACCCCTGGCAGGGTGCCGGCGGGCGCCCGGATCTCCGCGGGGAAGTTGGGTAGCGTCGAGATGTCGTTGCCGAGCTGGGCGGTCTCCGACGTGAATCGATCGCCGGTGAGCTGCATGCCGTCGCCGGAGTCGCCAGCGAAGCGGATGACCACGCGATCCAGTTGACGGACCTGTTTGGCCACGAGAAGCTGACCTCCTTGCCGGACGGCGGCGGCGGGGTCGCGCGTCGTTGGGCCGTCCCGCTCCATGTTGTGTCTTGGAAAAGCGTACGTCCCGGGAACAGCCTTTCCACGTACCGGGTCCCGCCCGGTGAGACGACCTTCTCACGTCGGGGTCAGGGTTGCCTTACTTGTGAGCGAAAGCACTGCTCACGGGCCTAGTCACGAGTCGCCGCATCGAAGGCCGCGGTGGTGTCGTCTTCTATACGGCGACGCAGCGACGTCGTGGCGAGGGTGATGGCCAGGACCACCAGGAGTACCGAGACGATCACCAGAGCGAGCGCGGTCTTCTGTACGCCGGTCAGACCGTCGGTGCTCTCGGACACCTTCGCGAAGCCGCCGATCACGCCCTGGGAGGCCGTCGGGCCGGCCGCGCCCCCCGGGCTGGCCGCCGGCGTGGCGGTGGCCGCGGCGGCGGTGATCCGGAAGCTCATCTGCACCTGCTTGGTGCGGCCGCCCGAGGTCAGCATGCCGAACACCGCGCCCGACAGCGGCGCCAGGCGCTGTGCCTCGGCCGTCGCGCGCAGCGGCACCGTGGTGGTGACCGTTTCGTCGGCGCGCAGCCGGCCCACGTCGCATCGGAAGCGCTCGCCGTTGGACGCGCAGCCGGCGGGCTGGCCGTCGACCGTCACTCCCTCGGGCAGCAGCACCTCGACGGCACCCGTCGACGCGTCGTCGCCGGTGTTGGTCAGCTTGACCTGGAGGTTGGCCGGGCCGGTCGGGGAGTCGAAGTTGACCTCGCCGGCGGCGAGCCCGATCCCGGCGACCGGCGGGCCGGGCGGGAAGAGCACCGCGAAACCCTGGTTGTCGACGATCGAGCCGAGGTCCGGCCGGGAGACCGCGGCCGCAGTGACGTCGACCGAGCCACCCAGCGGCATCTGCTGCCAGGCGTTGCCCGCCACCCGGACGCGGATCGAGGTCTCGAAGCGATGGCCTGGCCCGGCGACCCAGGATCCGCACACGTACGAGCGCCCGCCGGACAGCGCGCAGCCCGCCGTGCCGGCGTCGGTCACCCCGGCCGGCAGGGTGTAGCGCATCGTCATCCGCTCGACGATCGAGCCGGTGTTGGTGACCACCACCCGCAGGGTGGCCGGGCTGCTGGACCGCGACCAGTAGGACCAACCCAGGCTGACGTCGCCGGTCCAGACCGTGGCGCCTAGCTGCGGCTGGCCGGGCAGCACCGGGCCGGGCTGTTCGGGCGGGGCACCCGTCGGGTGGTCCTCCCTGGCCGACGGCCTGGTGGTCGGTCGCCGCGTCGTCGGGTCGGTGGACGGCTGCTCCGTCGGCTGCTCGGAGGCGGTCGGCGAGCTGGTCGGCTCCGGCGACGTCGGATCGTCGCTCGGCACCGGGTTGGTCGGCGGGGAGTCGGGCTCGGTCGCGCTGGTCTCGGGGTCGCCCGGGTTGCCGCCGGTGTCGTCGCCAGGGTCGAGGGCAGCCGTTACGCCGACCGGGCTGGCCGCGCCGGCTCCCATCGACGGGACCGTCACGATGAGAGCCATCATCCCGGCCGCGATCAGGCCGGCAACGGACGCGCGGAGCAGGGCGTACGCGCGCTGGCTGCTCGCCATGGTTCCTCCGACCGTTGCTGGGGTGCCTCATTATTCGGCGATACTTGCCACCGGACACCCGTTCCGTCGGAAACAAAACCGTAACTCCCGCCCTTTGCCGGCTGACCCGAGATCATCGGCCGACTCGAATCGCCCGAACGGCGGTAGAGTCCCGGCCATGACGGGTTACCTCGGGTCGTACGCGACGCTGGGGCTCCTCCTGTTGGCGAGCGTGCTGATCTTTGTCGGGGCGTTCAGCGCCAACCGGCTGCTCAGTCCGGCCAATCCGGCCGAGCCCGTGGGCAAGCGCCTGACCTATGAGAGCGGCGTCGACCCGGTCGGTGGCGACTGGGCACAAATGCAGATCCGCTATTACGTGTACGCGTACCTTTACGTGCTTTTCGCGGTCGAGGCCGTTTTTCTCTTTCCGTGGGCGGTGGTCTTCGACCGCCCCGGCTTCGGTGCGACGACCGTGGTGGAAATGGCCATCTTCGTGGCCGTCCTGGCGCTCGGCATCCTCTACGCCTGGCGCAAGAAGATTCTCAACTGGACTTAGGGCGCGTCCTAGGCGAGGCCTCGGCGGGAGACCGCCGGCGGGCGGTCGCCGCGGATCGACGCCACGGTGTCGAGCACGCGGCGGGTCTCACGGACCTGGTGTGCCCGGAACATCCGGGCGCCGAGCCAGGCGGAGACGGCGGTCGCCGCGAGGGTGCCCTCCAGTCGCTCCTCGACGGGCAGGTCGAGCGTCTCGCCGATGAAGTCCTTGTTGGACAGTGCGACCAGCACCGGCCAGCCGGTGGCCACCAGGTCGCCCAGCCGCCGGGTGAGCTCCAGCGAGTGCCGGGTGTTCTTGCCGAAGTCGTGCGCGGGGTCGATGACGATGCCGTCGGCGCGTACGCCCAGGGCCTGCGCCCGCCGCGCCAACGCGGTGACCGTGTCGACGGCATCGGTGACGACGTCGGTGAACGCGGCCCGGTGCGGGCGGGTACGCGGTCGCAGGCCGCCCGCATGGGTGCAGACCAGCCCCGCACCGGTCGCGGCGGCGACCTCGGCCAGTCGTGGGTCCGCGCCGGCCCAGGTGTCGTTGATCAGGTCCGCGCCGGCCGCGACCGCCTCGGTGGCGACCTCGGCGCGCCAGGTATCGATCGAGATGACCGTGTCCGGGAAGGCCGCGCGCACCGTGGCCACGGTGGCGACCGTGCGGGCGATCTCCTCGGCCGGGTCGACGTGGTCGCCCGGGCCGGCCTTCACGCCGCCGATGTCGATGACGTCGGCGCCGTCCCGGACCGCCGCCTCGACCGCACGCAGGGCGGCGTCAGCGGCATATGTGGCTCCCCGGTCGAAGAACGAGTCGGGTGTCCGGTTCACGATCGCCATGACCACGAGGTCCGTCGGGCCGAACGTACGCGGACCCAGCCGCAACTCGCCCGACATATCGATTCCTCCTGCCGCCGTCGTACCACTGGCTTGATCCTTGCCCGCGAAGGTGGACGACGGGGTGGCGGGGTCGACCCTCTCGGCGCGACATGCCACGATCGGGCGTATGGGTCAGCTACTCCTTATTGTGGTCGTCGCGGTCACCGTCGCGGCGGTCGTGTTCGGCGTGACCGTGCTGGTCAGCGGTCGCGACCCGGGCCTGTCGCCCGCCGAGCCCGACGGTCGGGCATTACCGCTGCCCACCACCCGGCCACTGCTGGAGGCCGACCTCGGCGACGTGCGCTTCGACCTGGCCACCCGGGGCTACCGGATGGCCCAGGTCGACCAGGCGCTGCGCCGCGCCGCCTACGACATCGGCTACAAGGACGAGCTGATCGGCGTCCTGGAGGCCGAGGTCAACGCCCTCCGCGAGGGTCGGGTGCTGGACGCCGACGCGCTGCGCCGGGCTCGCGAGGCTGCCCAGGCCCCGCCGCCGCCGGCACCCGCGGCGACCGAACCCGGCAAGCCGGGGTGGACCGAGTTCACCCGCCCGGCTGACTCTGACGAAATCGCCGACGAGCCCACGGCGGCTGTTCCGGCCGAAACGGCGGTGGCCGAGCCGGCCCCGACCGAGTCCGTGGACGCCCCGTCGGCGCCCGTTCCCGCTGCCTCCGACGCCGCTGACCCGGCCGCCGAGGTGGCACCTGACCAGGCCGAGCCCGCCGCCGCCGAGCAGGACCCGAAGCCGGCTCAGGCCGCGGCCACCGCAGTCGTCTCGGAGCCGGAGCCGGCCGCACCGGCCGAGTCGGCCGGGCCGACCGTCGTGTCCGCGCCGGCCGCAACCGATTCGACGGCGGCGATCGAGCCGGCCGCGGCAGCGCAGTCCAGCGGGTCCGAGCAGGCCAGCGGGGTCGAGCCGGCCAGCGCGACCGAGCCGGCCGCACCGGCCAAGGCGCGCGCCCCGCGGAAGACCCCCGCGACCCGCACCTCGCGCCCGACCAAGCGGGCCGCCGCCGCGGCGGCGGAGCCGAACGAGGCCGAATCCCCGGGTGTTTCGCCGGAAGGCGCGCCAATCAGGAAATCGGCCATCGAGTCGGAAACCTCGGAAGTCGCGGCTCCGACGGAAGACGCCGAATCGGCCCGCCGATGAGGGAGGAAGACCTGCGGGACGCCGCCCAGCCGGGTGCCGGCGAGGTCACCGCGACGGTCATCATCCGCGCGCCCGCCAAGCAGGTGTACGAGGCGTTCACCGCCTGGCGCCGGCAGGGCGAGTGGATCCCGTTCACCACCGTTCGGGTGATCTCCGGCGACGGCGGTGAGGGCTCCGTGATCGAGGCGGTCACCGCGCTCGGTCCGGCCGTCCTCCGGGACGAGTTCCGGGTGGCGCGGCTGGACCCGCCCTACGAGGTGCGGGTCATCCACCAGGGCCGGCTGCTGCGCGGCCCCGGCGTGCTGCGCTGCACCCCGATGGGCCAGGACCGCACCCAGGTCGTCTGGCACGAGTGGTTCCACCTGCCCGGCGGCGCCGCGGGCCGGGTCGCCTGGCCGGTGCTGTGGCCGGGTTCGAAGTTCAGCCTGACCCAGGCCCTCAAGCGCTTCGCGCGCCTGGTCGAGGCCGGCCGGCTGCCCTGAGGACTGTCGTACCCGGCTCATAGGCTCGGCTCGTGACAGACCTCGTGATCGGCGCCGACGGCAAGGCGCGCTGCCCGTGGGGCAGCAGCACCGACTACCTCGCCTACCACGACACCGAGTGGGGGCAGCCGCTGCACGGCGACGACCATCTCTTCGAGCGGATGACGCTGGAGGCGTTCCAGTCCGGCCTGTCCTGGCTGACCATCCTGCGCAAGCGGGAGAACTTCCGGGCCGCGTTCGACCACTTCAAGATCAAAAAGATTGCCGCGTACGACGCCGGTGACGTCGCCCGCTTGATGGCCGACGTCGGGATCGTCCGCAACCGGCAGAAGGTCGACGCCGCGATCGCCAACGCCCGCGCCGCGCTCGAGCTCAGCGGTGGTCTGAGCAAGCTGCTGTGGTCCTACGCGCCGCCGCCACGGCCACACCGCCCGCGCGGGTCCGCGCAGGTCCCGGCCATCACGCCCGAGTCGACCGCGATGGCCAAAGACCTCAAGAAGCGCGGGTTCCGGTTCGTCGGCCCCACGACCGCCTACGCGCTGATGCAGGCGACCGGCATGGTCGACGACCACCTGGCCGGCTGCCACGTGCCGCCGCACTGACCTGGAGCGGCCCTGTGATGGGATGGTCGGCATGGCACAGTGGGCGGTCGTCATCCCCGAGGCGAGGTTGGCAAGTGAGCGGCTCTTCCACCACGAGACGCTCGAGCTGTCCGACGGCGGCGACGTTCCGGGCCCGGTCGAGGGTGACCAGGTGCTGATCGTCGCCGAGGAACCGGCGCCGCGGGTGGTGGCCCTCGGCCGGATCACGGCCGCGGCCGGCCGGGCCGACGACGACCCGGACAACGCCGACGTCGCGCCGGGCGGCCCGGTGGTGGTCACCTACACGCGCCGCTTCTTCGACGAGCCGACCGATGCCGCCGAGCTGACCCTGGCCGGCCCGCTCACGTCGGTCGACGCGCCGACCTTCGCGGCCCTGTCGGCCCGGGTCACGCCCGCCGTCGACAACCGCACCTGGCTGGTCAGCCTCGACCTGCCGATCGAGGCACCCAACCCGGCCGAGGCGGTCCGGCTCTTCTGGACCTACGTCATGGAGCTGGGCCCGCGCGAGCTGCCCACCTACGTGTCCCCGTCCGACGACGAGCTGGCCATGCAGGCCTTCGTCCTGGGCGAAGAAGCCAACCAGGACCCGGAAGAAGAGGACTAGCTAGCGGCCTTCGAAGGTGGGCTTCTGCTTGTTGACGAAGGCGGCCGTGGCGTTGCGGTGGTCGGCGGTGGCGCCGCTGATCGATTGGGCCTGTGCCTCGGCGGACAGCGCGTCCTGGAGCGTGCCGGCGTCGCCGACGGAGAGCTCGCGCTTGATCGCCGCGTAGGCCACCGTGGGTCCCGCGGCCAGCCGGGCGGCCAGCTCCTGAGCAGCCGGCAGCACCTCGGCGTCGGTGTCGACCACGCGGGTCAGCAGGCCCAGCCGGTGCGCGTCGTCGGCCTTGACCTGCTCGGCCAGCATCAGCATCTCGATCGCCTTGGCGTGCCCGACGAGCCGGGGCAGCGACCAGGACAGGCCGGTGTCGGCGGCCAGGCCGACGTTGGCGAACGCCATCAGGAACGACGTGCTCGGGCCGCCGATGCGGAAGTCGGCCAGCAGCGCCAGGCCGGCGCCCGCTCCGGCCGCCATGCCGCCGACGGCGGCGATCACCGGCTTGGGCATGCTGCCCAGCTTGGACGCGATCGGGTTGTAGTGCCGGCGGACCGTGTCGAGCGAGTCGGTGGTGCCGGACTCCAACACGCCGACGTGCTCGCGGAGATCCTGGCCGGTGCAGAACGCCCGGCCGGCACCGGCCAGCACCACGGCGCGGCAGGAGCGGTCGGTCTCCAGCGCCGCGAGGGCGTCGCGGAGCGCCTCCTTGAGCGGCACGTCGAGCGCGTTCATCGCCTCGGGCCGGTTGAGGGTCAGCGTCACCACGGCGTCGGTGCGGTCGACCAGCAGCACGTCACTCACGTGTCAGGAACCTTTCGATCGGGCGGCCCGCAGGCCCGCTTCGAGACAGCTTTCCACGTAGCGGTCGGCGGCCGGGCGCAGCCGCGTGGCGTGCCGGTCGAAGAACGCGGCGGCGTTGGTGCCGGCCCAGCGCTCCGGCAGCAGCGCGGGCGGAAGCTGCGGGTCGCGGAACAGGAACGTGCGCCAGGCGTGCACGAGCCGGAACCGGGCCGCGTACGCGAGCTCGTCCTCGCTGCGCGGCGTCACGTGCGTCAGCAGCGGGCGCTGTTCGGCGACGAAGGCCTCGTACGCGTTGCCGATCTCGGACAGGTCCCAGGCCCGGCGGACGACCGCCATCGCACCGGACGTGCCGGCGGCGTGTGTCGCGGTGAACCGTTCGTAGCCGATGCCGGTCTCGACGAGCATGGCGTCGACGTCGACGCCGGGCCGGGTGGCGACCCAGGTGCGCTCGTCGAGCATGCCGTAACCGAGGTAGCTGAGGTTCGCGCCGAGGCGTTGGCGTTCGCGACGCGCCGCCGGAGCCTCCAGGACGATCAGGTCGAAGCGCCCGTCCCAGCCCGGCCGGTTGGTGCGGTAGATCCGGGCGGCGGCCTCGTCGAGTCGGCGGGCCGCCTTCGACGTGATCAGATAGCCCGGTCCGGCGGCCAGTCGCAGGGGGTGCAGCCAGCCTTGTCGCACCATGCGGGACACGGCTGTCCGAACTGCGGGCGGTGCGATGCCGAGGGGTGCGAGCAGGCGAACCAACGCCGCCACGGGAGCCCTGCCGCCGCGCGGGCGCAGGTAGTCACCGTAGAGGTCGAAGAGTGCCGACCGTGCCTGCATGACCGCACATTGTGACAGCCACTTTCAAGATAAGCTAGATGCTGTCACATCAATACCGGCTCGGTTTGGGCCCAGCGGTGGTTATCAGGGAAAATCATTGGTCGGCGCCCTGCGAGGCGCCCTCGGGTAATACGGTGCCACGGGCCGTAGCGTGGTGCCGCCGGTACGAAGAGGCTGTGGGATAACCCACCACCCTGGCGAGTCTGAGGGGAGACAACATGGCGGCGATGAAGCCGCGGACGGGCGATGGTCCGCTGGAGGTCACCAAGGAGGGCCGGGGCATCGTGATGCGGGTTCCGCTGGAAGGCGGAGGGCGGCTCGTCGTTGAGATGACCCCTGACGAGGCCAACGCGCTCGGTGACGCACTGAAGACCGCTGCCGGCTGACGTCCGAACGCGCCCGCCGGCATGCCCCCCGGGCTGCCGGCGGGCCTCCTTTGTCCGAGGACAGCCCGCGCAGGACAGCTCAGCACAACCCGGAGGCCGGCGTGCCCACATTCCGTTTTATCGACCCCGCCGACGTAGACGCCGACACGCTCGTCGTGCCCACCCGGGCCGGGGTGCCGCTGCCTGACGGACTGCCGGCCGACGTGGTCGCGCTGGCCGTCGACCACAGCGGCAAGGGCGGGGTCGTCGAGGTGCTGCCCCGGCCGACCCAACGCCCGTCGAAGGTCCTGCTGGTCGGCGTGGGCGACGGCGGGGCCAGCGGGTGGCGCGCCGCCGGTGCCGGGCTCGCCCGGTCCACGGCCCGCACGAGCACCGTCACGGTCGTCCTGCCGGCGGGCGACGACACCGATCTCCGCGCGTTCGCCGAAGGCGTCCTGCTCGGTTCCTACCGCTTCCGGCTCGGCGCGCCGCGCCCCGACGCGCCGCCGGCGCTCGACGAGGTGCTGCTGGCCGGCACGCCCGACGAGGCCGCGCTGGCCACCGCCCGGGCGACCGCCGAGGCCACGATGCTGGCCCGCGACCTGACCAACATGCCGTCCGACGAGAAGACGCCGGAGTGGTTCGCCGAGCAGGTCAGCGCTGCCGCGGCGGCGTACGACGGCCTGACCATCTCCGTTCGTGAGCCGGAGCAGCTCGCGGCCGAGGGCTTCGGCGGCATCCTGGCCGTCGGCGGCGGGTCGTCGCGTGGACCCCGCCTGGTCGAGCTGACCTGGTCGCCGGCGCAGGCGACCCAACACGTCGTGCTGGTCGGCAAGGGCATCACGTTCGACACCGGCGGCATCTCGATCAAGCCGCGCGACGCGATGAAGCTCATGCGCAAAGACATGGGCGGCGCGGCGGCCGTCGTGGCCGCGACGATCGCCGCCGCGGCGCTGCGCCTCCCCGTTCGGGTGACGGCGCTCGCCCCGCTCGCCGAAAACTTGGTCAGCGGCTCGGCCTTCCGGCCCGGTGACGTGATCCGGCATTACGGCGGGCGCACCAGCGAGAGCAACAACAGCGACGCCGAGGGCCGGCTGGTGCTGGCCGACGCGCTCGCCTACGCGGTCGACCGGCTCGACCCCGATCTGATCGTCGACCTGGCCACGCTGACCGGGGCCAATGCGGTCGCGCTCGGCAAGCGCACCGCGGCCCTCTACAGCGACAACGACGGGCTGGCCAAGTCGTTCGCCGAGGCCGCCACCGACGCCGGTGAGCAGGTCTGGCGGATGCCGCTGACGACCGACTACCGCGACTTCCTCAGCAGCGAGCTAGCCGACCTGAGCAGCATCGCCTCGGAGGGCGGGGCCGGCTCGGTGATGGCCGCGCTCTATCTCGCCGAGTTCGCCGGGCCGCTGCGTGATCGATGGGTGCACATCGACATGTCGGCGCCGTCGTGGATCGAGTCCGACAGTTCCGAACTGTCCAAGGGCGCGACCGGCTGGGGCGTACGCACCCTTCTCCGCTGGCTGGCGAGCCTCTAATTAGCGGCGGACCGCGGTGAGCAGGCCGGCACCGGTGGGCAGCAGCGCCGGGACCCAGTCGTCGGAGTCGCGTAGGTCCTTGACGACCTCGCGGATCAGCACCGTCTCCGGGTCACGGGCGGCCGGGTCACCGATCCGGCCGCCGGCCAGGGCGTTGTTGACGGCGAGCACGCCGCCGACGCGCAGCAGCCGGCGGGCGGCGGCGACGCAGGCCGCGTACTCGGTCGGGTCAGCGTCGACGAACACCAGGTCGTATCCGCCGTCGGTGAGCCGGGGCAGCACGTCCAGGGCACGCCCGGTGATGATCCGCGTACGCGACGGCGCGAAGCCGGCCTCCTGGAAGATCCGCCGGGCCACCCGCTGGTGCTCGTTCTCGACGTCGATCGTGGTCAGCACGCCGTCACGGCGCATGCCCCGGAGCAGCCAGACGCCGCTCACCCCGGTGCCGGTGCCGATCTCGACGAGTGACCGGGCGTTTCCCGCGGCGGCCAGCAGACGCAACGCCGCGCCGGCGCCTGGTGTCACGCATTCCAGCCCGACCTCGTCGGCGAGCCGGCGCGCGGTCTGGAGCACCAGGTCCTCAGGCGGGTACGCGTCGGCGAACTGCAGCGCCTGCGCGCAGGCCTGGCCGGCGGTGCCCATGGGTGAACCTCCGTGCGAGGGGGAGCGGGGGGACCGGGTATGAGCGTAGAGCGCACCGTCGGTGTTGGATGGACGGGCGGTGCCCGGAGGCCGTTCGGCAACTGCTGAATGCTCTTCAGGTATCCATGTAATCCTTGAGTCGGGGTAGTGGGCGGCGACCGGGAGGCGACGTGACCGACGGCTGGAACGGCTATCAGCCTGGCCGGCCTGCGGGCCAACAGGCCCCGGGCCCGTTGCCGTCCAGCCCCGCACCGTCGTACCCCGTGTCGCCCGGTCCGATGCCGTCGCCGTACGCCGCGCCCCCCGGCTCCGTGCCGGCCAGCCCGTGGTGGTCCGACGCGTTGGGAGATCCCTGGCGCGACCCGCACGCGCCGGCCGCGGTCGTGCTCCCGCCCGGCCCGACCGGTGCCGCGGAGCCCGAGCGCGTGGTCGACCCGAACGCGCCGCGCCCGCCCGGCAACCGCTCGGTGCTGGTCGTCGCCGTGGTCTCCGCCCTGCTCGCCGGCCTGCTCGGCGGCTCACTCGGCTACGCGTTCGCCGCCCGCAACGGCGTCGGCGGGGGCACCGCACTCGGCGGCAACGGCGCGACGCCACCGGCCGCGGCCAACCGCCCCCCGGACTCGCTGGCCGGCGTCGCCGCGCGGCTGCTGCCCAGCGTGGTCACCGTCCGGGTGGCGTCGAGCGAAGGGTCCAGCCTCGGTTCGGGCTTCGTGGTGTCGGCCGACGGTTACGTCATCACCAACGACCACGTGGTCGAGGGTGGCGGCACGAAGACGTACACGGCGGTCTTCAGCGACGGCAGCGTCGCCTCGGCCAAGCTGGTCGGCCAGGACCCGGAGTCCGACATCGCGGTGATCAAGTTGGCCCGCGAGGGCCTGACGCCCATCGAGTTCGGCGACTCCGACACCATCGCGGTCGGCGACCCGGTGCTGGCCATCGGTTCGCCGCTGGCGCTGGCCAACACGGTCACCTCCGGCATCGTCAGCGCGGTCGACCGCACGATCCAGGCGGGCGACCCGGGCGGGCCGGTCCGCTACTACGCGGCCATCCAGACCGACGCCGCCGTCAACCAGGGCAACTCGGGCGGCCCGCTGGTCGACGGCGGTGGCCGGGTGATCGGCGTCAACGCGGTGATCAAGTCGGTGTCCGCCGACGACCAGACCGCCGGCAACATCGGCCTGGCCTTCGCCATCCCGATCAACCAGGCGAAACGGGTCGCGCAGGACATCATCGACACCGGCAAGGCCCGCCGCACGGTGATCGGCGCCAAGGTGACCAATGGGCGCACCACCGGCACCGGCGTCCGCCTCGACACGGTCGAGCCGGGCGGCCCGGCCGAGTCGGCCGGCCTGCGCGCCGGCGACATCGTGACCAGGATCGACCGCCACCCGCTGGAGGAGTCGACCGACCTGATCGCGCTGGTCCGCAAGTACGCGCCGGGCGCGGTGGTCACGGTCGAGTACCGGCGTGGGACGGAGACGCAGACCGCCTCGGTGACTTTGGCCGCAGACGCCCAGTAGCTTCGGCCGTTCCCTTCCCGCTCGGCCCGCGCGTATGGTTGCGCCGGGGATCGCACGAGGGAGGCCCGGTTGTTCGAGAACCTGAACTGGTGGGAGATCGGCCTGCTCGTGCTGGTCGCCCTGCTGATCTTCGGCGACAAGCTGCCGAACGTGATCACCGACGGCCTGCGCATGGTCCGCAACCTGCGCAAGATGGCCACCAACGCGACCGGTGACCTGAGCCGTGAGCTCGGCACCGACATCCAGCTCGAAGACCTGCACCCGAAGGCGTTCATCCGCAAGCACCTGATGAGCGAGGAAGAGCAGGAGTCGCTGCGCAAGCCGCTGCAGAAGATGTTCGACGACGCGAAGTCGGACCTCAGCGGCGTGCACCAGGATCTCAAGGACGTCGCGAAGGCGGCCGACATCAAGAGCCCGGCGACGGGCGCGGCCAGCGCACCAGCGCCGCCGGCCCGTCGCTCGTTCGACGACTACACGTAAACCGCTAGCGCCCGGCGGGGCGCAGGCCCAGGGGCTTGCCGATCAGCGACTCGCGGCGCACCGCCAGCCGGTCTGCCACCGCCGAGATGGCCTGGGCGGCCGGGGCGTCCGGCTCGGAGAGCACGATCGGCAGGCCGGCGTCGCCGGCCTCGCGGACCCGGGTGTCCAGCGGGATCTGGCCCAGCAGCGGCACCTCGGCGCCCAGCGTGCGGCTCAGCTTGTCGGCGACCACCTGGCCGCCGCCGGAGCCGAAGATCTCCATCCGCTCGCCGGTCGGCAGCTCGAGCCACGACATGTTCTCCACGACGCCGATCAGGCGCTGGTGGGTCTGCAGTGAGATCGCTCCGGCGCGCTCGGCGACCTCGGCCGCGGCCGTCTGCGGCGTGGTGACCACCAGGATCTCCGCGTTGGGCAGGAGCTGGGCCAGCGAGATCGCCACGTCGCCGGTGCCCGGCGGCAGGTCGAGCAGCAGCACGTCGAGGTCGCCCCAGTAGACGTCGGCGAGGAACTGCTGGAGCGCCCGATGCAGCATCGGGCCGCGCCAGACGACCGCCGCGTTCTCGGCGGTGAACATGCCGATCGAGATCACCTTCACGCCATGCGCCTCGGGCGGCATGATCATGTCTTCCACCCGGGTGGGGCGGCCGGTGGCGCCGAGCATCCGCGGCACCGAGTGGCCGTAGATGTCGGCGTCGACCACGCCGACGGACAGGCCGCGGGCGGCCAGCGCGGCGGCCAGGTTGACGGTGACGCTCGACTTGCCGACGCCGCCCTTGCCGCTGGCGATCGCGTACACCCGGGTGCGGGAACCCGGCTCGGCGAACGGGATCACCGGCTCGGCGCCGCCACCGCCGCGCAGACGGGTCTGCAGCTCCTGGCGCTGGTCCTTGCTCATGACGCCGAAGTCGACCAGCACGCCGCTGACGCCGGGCACGGCACTCACGGCACTGGTGATGTCGTTGTTCAACTTGTCGCGCAAGGGGCAACCGGCGACGGTCAGCAGCAGGTCGACGCGCACTAGCCCGTCTTCGTCGATCGTGAACGACTTGACCATGCCCAGATCGGTGATCGGGCGGTGAATCTCTGGGTCGTCGACGGTGGCGAGGGCGGCCTGGATGGCTTCCTCACGAGACGTGGCAGGCGCAGACATGCTGCAACTGTATGCCGGACGTCAGGCGTCGGTGTCCGCGTGGTCGTCCGGTTCGGCCAGGCTTTGCTTCGACTTGCGCTTGCGCCGTCGCTGGATCTCGTCGAGGTCCTCCGCGAGCCGGCCGAGTTCCGAGCGGAGGAAGTCGCGGGTCGCCAGCTCGCCGATCGCGAGCCGCAACGACGCGATCTCGCGTGTCAGGTATTCGGTGTCGGCCTTCTGCGCCGCCGCCCGCCGCCGGTCCTCCTCCAACGAGACGCGGTCCCGGTCGGCCTGCCGGTTCTGCGCGAGCAGTATCAGCGGCGCGGCGTACGACGCCTGCAACGAGAGGATCAGGGTCAGGAACGTGAAGGTGTACGGGTCGAAGCGCCAGCCCGACGGTGCCAATGTGTTCCAGCCCACCCAGAGCAGGATCACGATGCTCATGTAGACGAGGAACTTCGCCGTGCCGAGCGCCCGGGCGATCGCCTCCGACCAGCGACCGAAGGATTCCGGGTCGAACCGGGGCAGTTTCAGCCGGTGCGGCTCACGCGGCTGGTCGAGCCGTGCGGGTGGGCGTGGCTCAGCCATCGTCGCTGCCGTCTCGACCCCTGGGCGGCACGACGTGCGGTGGGATCGGCAGGGGCGCGCCGACCAGGTCGTCGGCGACGTCTCGGTCGCGCCAGTCCGGCGGCAGCGAGTGGTCGAGCACGTCGTCGACGGTCACGGCACCGACCAGCCGGTTGTTGGAGTCGACGACCGGCATCGCGACCAGGTCGTACATGGCCATCCGGCGGGTGACCTCGATCAGCGGGGTCTCCGGGCGCAGCGGGTTGATGCCGCTGTCGACCACGCCGCCGATGATCTCCGAAGGGGGCTCCCGGAGCAGCTTCTGGAAGTGCACCATGCCCAGGTATCGGCCGGTGGGCGTGGCCATCGGCGCCCGCGCGACGAAGACCTGCGCCGCCACCGCGGGCGGCAGTTGCGGCTCGCGGATCCGGGCCAGCGCGTCGGCGACCGTGGCGTCCGGGGTGAGGATCACCGGCTCCGAGGTCATCACGCTGCCGGCCGTGCCGGCCGAGTACTTGAGTAGCTGCCGCACCGGCTCGGCCTCGTCGGGTTCCATCAGGTCCAGCAGCGCCTGCCGCTCCGGACCGGGCAGTTCGCCGAGCAGGTCGGCCGCGTCGTCGGCGTCCATCTCCTCGAGGATGTCCGCCGCGCGCTCCTGGTCGAGCACGGCCAGGATCTCCACCTGGTCGTGCTCGGGAAGCTCGCTGAGCACGTCGGCCAGCCGCTCGTCGTCGAGGGCGGCGGCGACCTCGTTGCGCCGGGTGTCCGACATCTCCTGGAGCGCGTTGGCCACGTCGGCCGGGCGCATCTGTTCCAGCACGGCGAGCAGCCCCGCGGTGCCCTGGGTGTCGGTCAGGCCGATCAGCCCGCGCACGCGGTCCCATTCGAGCTCGACCAGTTGCCCGCGCCGGGTGAGCCGGCGGCTCGGCTGGCGGACCGCGACCCGGGCCAGCGACCACTCGTCGGTGCGGCTGGCCTCCATCGCCAGGTCGACCACCACGCCCGGGGTCTCCTCGGGCAGGATCGTCACCCGGCGGTCCAGCAGGTCTTCGAGGACCAGCAGCTCGTTGGGGCGCTTCTCGAAGCGGCGCAGGTTGAGCGTGCCGGTGCTGAGCACGACCGCGTCCGCGTCGATCGAGATGAACCGGCCCATCGGCAGGAAGATCCGGCGCCGGACCGTCATCTCCGCGACCAGGCCGACGACCTGGGGTGGCCGGTTGGTGGTGCGCAGGCGGGCGACGGCGTCACGGATCCGACCGACCTGGTCCCCGTTGGGGTCGTAGACCGGCAGGCCCGCGAGCCTGGCGATATAAACCCGCGCCGTCGTCACTACGTCAGCCTAATTCCCTAGGCTGTCTCGCATGTCTAGCGTGGCGTACGAGATCGTCGACGTCTTCACCGACCGGCCGTTCACCGGCAACCCCCTGGCAGTCGTGTTCGGCGCCGAGGAGCTGGCTGGCAGCCAGATGCAGGAACTGGCCCGCGAGTTCAATCTGTCCGAGACGGTGTTCGTGCTGCCGCCGACGCCTGGCGCGGCGGCCACCTACCGGGCGCGCATCTTCACCCCCAACAGCGAGCTTCCGTTCGCGGGACATCCGAGCGTCGGGGCCGCGGTGACCGCCAGCGCGCGCGGGATGTTCGCCGCGGGTGCGGTCGTCCAGGAATGCGGGGCGGGTCTGCTGCCGGTCGTGGTCTCCGGGTCGACCGCCACGCTGACCGGTGGCACCGCCACGATCGGCGAGCCGCTCGATCCCGCTCCGCTGCTGGCTGCCGTCGGCCTGACCGCGGACGACCTGGACCCGGCCGGCCCACCCCGGATCGCCGGCTGTGGTCTGGAGTTCCCCTATCTGCCGGTACGCGCCGACGCGGTGACCCGGGCCCGGCTCGACACCGGTGCGGCGGACGGCGTCGCGGCGCACAGCATCGACGTCTTCTCCTGGGACCCGCAGAGCCGCACCGCGCACGTGCGGGTCTTCGTGCCCGGGCTGTCCGTGCCAGAGGACCCCGCGACCGGCTCGGCCGCGCTCGGCCTCGGGGTCTGGCTCGTCACCAGCGGCCTGCTCCCGGCCGACGGCGAGAGCGGCTACGTGGTGCACCAGGGCCTGGAGCTGCACCGCCCGTCGGTTCTGGAGTGCGTCGTCACCGCGGCCGTCGGCGTGGTGACCAAGGCCCAGGTGACGGGCAGCGTGGTGCCGATCGCCCGCGGCGAGATGGCCGTGCCGCCGTTCGTCGGATAAGCCGACTGGCGGTATATACCGATAGTCGGTAGCATCGACGCATGGCCATGCAGGAGCCGACCTTCTTCATCCTGACCGCGTTAGCCGAGCAGCCGTTGCACGGCTACGGGGTGATCCGCGCCGTGACCGAGCTGTCCGGCGGGCGGATCACCCTGCGCGCGGGCACGCTCTATGCCGCCCTCGACCGACTGACCGAGGAAGGGCTGCTGGTCGTCGACCGTGAGGAGGCCGTCGACGGGCGGCTGCGGCGTTACTACCGGCTGACCGACGACGGCGGCACCGCCCTGTCGGCCGAGGTCGACCGGATGCGCGCCAACGCGGCGATGGCCGCCGCCCGGCTCCGCAACATCCGGCTCGCGTTCGGCCCGACGTCGTGAGCCGACTCGAGCGCGGTTACCGGCGGCTGCTGCTGGCCTATCCACGCGCCTACCGGCGGGCCCGCGGCGACGAGATCGTCACGACCCTGTTGGAGGGTGCCCCGCCGGACCGGGTCCGGCCCCCGGCCGGTGACGCGTGGGATCTGATCCGCGGCGGCCTGCGCCAGCGGTTCGCGCCGCCCCATGGGCGCGGCTACGCCGTGGTCGCTCTGGTGTGCGCGGCCGCCGTGGCCTACCTCGCCCTTGGCGGGGCGATTCGGCTCACCACCGCGTCCGAGTCCAGCAAGGACACGCTCTTCATCGCGGGCGCGACTCTGTTGCCGCCCGAGGCGCCCGTGTACGGCGACCAGGAGCGGATGTTGACGACCTTCGGGGGTCCGACACTGATCGATCTCAGTTACGCGCAGCGACCGCGATCCCTCGACGACCTTGCCGTTGAGGCCCGGGCCCGGGCGATCGCCGACGGCTGGCTGGCGGGCCCGATCGAGGCGCGCCGGTTCACGCTCGAACGCGACGGACAGCAGCGGGTCGTGACGGTCACCGACGCACTCCCGGCCGAACCCACGGCCGGCGTGTCCGTCCACTCGCGATATCCCTGGCCAGCCCCACTCCTGCCCGTAGGCATCGCCGCCGTCGTCCTCGGCGGGTTGGCAGGATGGCTGGCCGGGGCGTGGACGCTACGGCGGTTCCGGTCCCGCACGCCGGCGGGCCAGCTCCTGATCGCGCTGACCGGCGCGCCGGGCCTGCTGCTCGTCGGCGCGGTGGCGGTCAGCACCGCGGCCGAACTGGACGTGTCCGGCCTGACGGTCTTCACCGGCACGCTCCCGGAAGGGATGGGCCTCGCCGCCCTGGTGCTGACGCCGCTGCTGGCGGCGAGCCTGCCGGCCGACGACCCGGCGGCCGCGCCGCGCCCGCCCACCGACCTGGTGCGAGTCGGCATCCGCGTCGTCACGGCGGCCCACCTCGCGTTCGCCGCCGCGATCGCGACGGTGCTGGTCACCTTCACGGTGCGCATGCTGGCCACCGGAGCCGACCGCGTCGCCATGCTGAGCGGCGCGCACGATCCCAAAGACCTGCTGCCGCTCCCCGTGTACGCGGCGGTGATGGTGCTCTTCTACATCGGCATCGTGCTCTCGCCGCTGCTCCTGCTCGTCTCGATGCCGTTGCTGGGAGTCGGTCGAGGCCGGGTCAGCCCGGTCGCCTGGCGGGTCCTGCTGGCCGCCGCGATCTCCGCCGTAGTCCTCCCGGCGTTGCTGTTCACCCCGTACGGCGGCGATGCGTCCGTCTGGTTCATGGACTAGCCGCGGTTGCGCCGCACCTTGTGCAGGCGGAACGGCTTGCGGGTCGGCCGGGCCGCCGGGGTCTCGCGCGGCGGCTCGGCGAGGCTGCCGTCGGGCAGGTCGGGCCGCGTCACCACGGGCCCGTCCTCGGCCGGGCTCAGGCGGCTCAGCGTGCAGTCCATCGCCCAGCGCTCGACCAGCCTGTCGGTCGGGACGGGCGCGTTGAGCCGCTTGCCACCGACCTGGGGCGCGACCGTGTTCCACTCGTCGTCGCCTGGCTGCACCCGGCGCACGTCGGCGGTCCAGGTGACGATCCGGCCGCCGTGGTCGCCGCGCAGCGTCACCTCGGCCGTGCCGGCGCCGGCCAGCCCGGCCAGTTGCTGCTCGCCGATGCCGGTGACGACGTAGAGCGCGCCGTCGACCGGGACGCACCAGAGCCCGCGCGCCGGACCGCCGTCGACGGACACCCAGGCAATGGCCGCTTTCTTGATCGCCTCTTCCACCACGGCGTCGCTCATGCCCTCATCCTGCCCGGCAGTGCGGCGGGTGCGCCACGGTCCACCTCGTCGAGTACGTCGACGAGGCCGGTCACCGAGCGTCCGCACCAGCCGACGTCGGCCGCGAACACCAGGTGGTCGGCGAGGTCGGGGGCGGCCAGGCGGACGGCGGTCATGCCGACCTCGGCGGCACCGGTCAGCTCGTGGCTGCCGCCGTCGCCGACGTAGAGGCACTCGGCCGGGGCCACGCCGAGCCGCTGGCAGGCCGCCAGGTAGATGCTCGGGTCGGGCTTGCAGACCCCCTCCTCGACGGAGAACACGGCAATGTCCAGCAGCGGCGCCACCGCGAGGCCCGGCAGCAGGGCCGGCAGTTCGTGGGTGCAGTCGCTGATCAGCGCCGTCCGCAGCCCGCGCAGGCGCAGTGCCCAGAGCACGGGCACGGCCTCGTCGCGTAGCTCCGTGTCGCGGCAGAGCGCCCGGAAGCGGCAGTCGAGCGCGGCCCGGACCGCGTCGTCGGACGGGTCGGCTCCGGCGCGGGTGGCGATCCAGCGCAGGTTGTCCTCCGCCGAGCCGAGCTCGCCGCTGGCCCGGCGGTAGTAGGTGGCATCGAGCAGCGAGACCATGACCCGGGCATCGCATCCCAGGATGCGGGCGATCTCGAGGTGCTCGGGGCCGCGATGGACGGAGCGGGTGAGAGTGCCGAAGAAGTCGAACACGACTGCGCGTAATGCGGGCAACATCAGCCTCCACGGCATGACCTGGGGGCAGTAGCTGGCACGACCGGGCGAGCCTATCGACGGCGACCGCCGCGCCCTATCGGCCGATCGACTGAGAGTAGTCGGATAGCCGCAGTAAGTGATTTGTGAGGATGGTTCACTGTGCCCCGCCCCGCGCTCGACCCGGCCGCGTCCATGGCGCTCGTCGTCGCCGTCCTCGCCGTGTCCACCTCGGGTCCGCTGATCGCGTTCGCCACGGCGGCGCCGGCCATGGCCATCGCGTTCTGGCGCAACGCGCTGGCGGTCGGCGTGCTCGGCCCGATCTCGCTGTTCGCCCGCCGCGCCGAGTACGCCAACCTGGCCCGCCGCGAAGCCGCGTTCTGCGCGCTGGCCGGCGTCGCCCTCGCGGCGCACTTCGCGGCCTGGATGCCGAGCATCCGGTTCACCACGGTGGCGGCGTCGACGGCCCTGGTCGCCACCCAGCCGGTCTGGCAGGGGCTGATCTCGGTCGCCCAGGGCCGCCGGCTCCGCACCGTGACCTGGGCCGGCATCGGTGTCGCGGTGCTCGGTGCGGTGCTGGCCACCGGCGCCGACTTCGGCGTCTCGTCCCGCGCGGTGCTCGGCGACCTGTTGGCCGTACTCGGCGCGGTGATGGCGGCGGCGTACACCGCGTTCGGCGAGCGGGCCCGGGTCACGTTGAGCACGACGACGTACACGACGATCTGCTATTCGGTCTGTGCCGTGCTCCTGCTGGTCGTCTGCCTCGCGTCGGGTCAGTCGCTCGGCGGCTACCCGAGCACGACCTGGCTGGCCATCCTGGGCCTGGTCGCCGGCGCCCAGTTGCTCGGGCACACGATGTTCAACTACGCGCTGCGCCGGGTCTCGGCCACGACGATCAGCGTGCTGATCCTGTTGGAGGTGCCGGGCGCGGGGCTGATCGCCTGGCTCTGGCTCGACCAGGTGCCGCCGGCCGCGTCGCTGGCCGGGCTCGCGCTCCTGATGGTCGGCGTCCTGATCGTGGTGCTGGGTGGTGCCCACGCGGGCCGCCGCGAGCGCGAGCGGGCCCGCCTTCAGGTCGAGACCGCGGCCTAGCTGATCGCCTGCTCGCTGGCCTTCCAGAGCGCGCCGGCCAGGGCCGGGTCGGTGGCCTTGCGGCCGACGCGGCGCGGTTTCTTGTCGACGTAGTAGGCGCCGTTGACCAGCCGCGCCGGGTCGGCCGTGGCCAGGAAGACCAGCGTCTCCGCGCCCTTCTCGGGGCTGCGCAGCAGCGGACCGTGCTTCATGCCCCAGGCGACCAGCCGGTTGTCGTTGTAGAACCGGGTGCGCACGGCGCCCGGGTGGAACGAGAAGGCCAGCATCCCGGGCCACTGCCGGGCCGCCTCACCGGCGAACAGGATGTTGGCCTGCTTGCTGGTGCCGTACGCGCGGAACGGGATGTAGCGCTCCAGCGGCCGGTTGAGGTCGTGCGGGTCGAGGTTGCCCCAGCGGTGCGCGCCGGAGGCGGTCACCACCATCCGCCCGATCCGGTCGTGCAGCAGCACCGTGAGCAGGAAGCCGGCCAGGTGGTTGGCCTGGATGGTCAGCTCGTGACCGTCCACGGTGGTCGCCGGGTGCAGCACGATCGCGCCCGCGTTGTTGGCGAGCACGTCGATCCGGTCGTACGCCGAACGCAACTGTCCGGCCAGCTCCCGCACGTCGTCGAGCGCGGCGAAATCGGCGCGGAACGACGCGGGCAGCGTGCCGGTGGCGTCGCGCACCTCGGCGGCGGCCGCGGCCAGCCGGGCCGGGTCGCGACCGACGAGAACGACCTGGTCACCGCGGCCGGCCAGGGCGACGGCGGCGGACAGCCCGATGCCGGAGCTGGCGCCGGTGATGACAACGACTCGCCCGGTGACTTCTTCCACAGCTTGGTTCTCCTCGGTCTTCGCGCGAGGTTACCGTCTGGTTGAGCCTGTGCTGAGCTAACAATAACGATCGTGAGGAGCCGTCGATGGTTGCTGCGGGTCGCCCACGCCGGTCCTGTTTGGCCGTACCCGGATCCAGCCTGAAGATGCTCGACAAGGCCCGCGGTCTTCCGGCTGATCAGGTCTTCCTGGATCTCGAGGACGCGGTCGCCCCACTGGCCAAGCCGGAGGCGCGTAAGAACATCGTCGCGGCGCTCAACGAGGGCGACTGGGGCACCAAGACCCGGGTCGTCCGCGTCAACGACCTGACCACCGAGTGGACCTACCGCGACGTGGTCGAGGTGGTCGAGGGCGCCGGTTCCAACCTGGACTGCGTGATGCTGCCCAAGGTGCAGTCCGCGGCGCACATCGAGTGGCTCGACCTCACGCTCACGCAGATCGAGAAGGCGGTCGGCCTGCCGGTCGGCCGGATCGGCATCGAGGCCCAGATCGAGAACGCGGCCGGCCTGGTCAACGTGGACGCGATCGCGGCGGCCTCGCCCCGGGTCGAGACGATCATCTTCGGCCCGGCCGACTTCATGGCGTCGATCAACATGCGGTCGCTGGTGGTCGGCGGGCTGATCCCCGACTACCCCGGCGACCCGTACCACTACATCCTGATGCGCCTGCTGATGGCCGCGCGGATGCACGACAAGCAGGCGATCGACGGCCCGTTCCTGCAGATCCGCGACGTCGACGCGTTCCGCGCGGTGGCCAAGCGCTCCGCCGCGCTCGGCTTCGACGGCAAATGGGTGCTGCACCCGGGGCAGATCGACGCGGCCAACGAGATCTATGCCCCGGCGCAGGACGACTACGACCGGGCGGAGCTCATCCTCGACGCGTACGAGCACGCGACGTCGGAAGCCGGCGGCAAGCTCGGCGCGGTGATGCTCGGCGACGAGATGATCGACGAGGCGTCGCGCAAGATGGCGCTCGTCATCGCGGCCAAGGGGCGGGCCGCCGGGCTGACCCGCACCTCGCGGTTCACGCCGCCGGAGGGCTGAACAAGGCGCCCATCAGCGCGTACGGGTCGTCGAACATGCCCTCGTTCGCACCGATGATGAGCATGACGACGACGAACACGAGATAGCCCAGGATCAGCGCGGTCAGGATCCAGCCGACGATGATGCCCGCGAGCGCCATGCCGTCGCCACTCTCGCCGCGCTCGCGGATCTGCTTGCGCGCGACGTGGCCGAGGATCGCACCGACCGGCGCCGAGATGCAGGTGGCCAGGCCGGCGAGGGCGCAGACCAGGGCCGCGATCGCGAGGCCGTTGGTCTTCTGCGCGACGGGGTAGCCGTAACCCGGGTAGGCGCTGACCGGAGCGGCGTACTCGCCGCCGGGGTAGCCCGTCGGATAGCCGGGCGCGGGCGGGTAACCGGGAGTCGCGGCATAGCCGGGCGCCGCCGGGTAGCCGGGCGGCACGGGTTGGCCCGGCGCGGCGTAGCCCGGTGCCGCGGGATAGCCCGGCGTCGCGGGGTAGGCCGGTGCGGCCGGGTAGGGCTGGGTGGCCGGGTAGCTTTCGGCCGCCGGGTAGGCCGGCTGGCTCGGCACCGTCGGGTCCGCCAGGGGCGCGGTCGGGTCGAAGGGTGCGTTCGGGTTCTGGTCGGTCATCGCGCTCTCCGAGGTCGGGCCAGGCGGGGCGACCGTAGGGTATCGGCCGAGCGCATTCTCCGGCGGCCCGTGTGCTGCCCCGACAGGGGGTGTCGTTGCCGGTGTTGCGCGGACCGGGCAGGATCTCACGCATGGGAATCGACACGCAGGCCGACGACGGGCTCACCACCGTTCGCCTCGACGGCCGGGTCGCTCTGGTCACGGGGGCCGGCAGTCCCGACGGCATCGGCTACGCGACCGCTCGGCGGCTGCGCCAGCTCGGCGCGCGGGTGGCCATCGTGTCGACCACCCGACGCATCCACGAGCGCGCGACCGAGCTCGGCGCCATCGGCTTCGTCGCCGACCTGACCGACGAGGCCGAGGTCGGTGCGCTCGCCGACGCGGTCGCTGAGCAGCTCGGCGACGTCGAGGTGCTGGTCAACAACGCCGGCCTGGCGAGCCGGGCCAGTCCCGAGGTGCTCCGCCCGGTCGGCCAGCTCACGTTCGACGAGTGGCGGTCCGAGATCGATCGCAACCTCAGCACCGCGTTCCTGTGCAGCCGGGCGTTCATCGCCGGCATGGCCGAACGCGGCTGGGGCCGCATCGTCAACCTCTCGGCCACCGCAGGACCGGTCAACGCACTGCCGACCGAGGCCGCGTACGCGGCGGCCAAGGCCGGTGTGGTCGGCCTGACCCGGGCGCTGGCCATGGAGATGGTGGCCGACGGGGTGACCGTCAACGCGGTCGCGCCGGGCACCATCTACACCGCCGCGTCCACGGTCACCGAGATCAAGCAGGGCCTGGGCACACCGATCGGACGACCGGGCACGCCCGACGAGGTGGCGGCCGCGATCGCGTTCCTCTGCTCGCCGGCCGCGTCCTACATCACCGGCCAGATGCTGGTGGTCGACGGCGGCAACAGCGTCCGCGAGGCCCAGTTCCGCTAGTACCCGGTGTCGGTGACGCTGGTGGTGTTCGAGCTCAGCATCCCGAGCCCGATGACGCCGCAGCAGCCGAGCACGTAGAGGCCGGTCAGCACGTAGCCGATGATCAGGCCGGCGGTGGCGAGACCCGCGCCGTCCTCGCCGGAGGTGCGTAGCTGCTTCTTGGCGATGTGGCCGAGCACGATGCCCGCCGGCGGGATCAGGATGCCGAGCACCAGCGCCAGGATCGCCATGACACTGGTCCGGCGCTGTTGCGGGTAGCCGCCGGCGTAGGCCTGCTGCGGGTAGCCGGCGGGGTAGCCGGGCTGCACGGCCGGCGGGTACTGGCCGTACGGGTCGGGCGCGGGCTGCCCCGAGATCGGCGGGCCGTAGGACGGCGGACCGGACTGCGGCGGGCCGTAGGACGGCGGTGCGGACTGCTGCGGGTCGTACGGCTGACCGGGCTGGTAGGGGTCGGGCTGGTTCGGCGGCGGGGGGTAACTCATGCCGGCACGCTACTAAACGCTTTCCCGCCCCGCCCACCGTCATGACAAGGGAAGATGTGGGTCATGGCGCGCCTGGCCCAGACACCGGACCTCACCGACGTGCAGACGTCGATCATCGAGACGGTGCGGGAGTTCGTCGATAAAGAGATCATTCCGCACGCGCAACGGCTCGAGCATGCCGACGAGTACCCGGCCGACATCGTCGACGGCATGCGCGAGATGGGCCTCTTCGGACTGACCATCGACGAGGAGCACGGCGGCCTGGGTGAGTCGCTGCTCACGTACGCGCTGGTGGTCGAAGAGCTTTCCCGGGGTTGGATGTCGATCTCCGGGATCGTCAACACCCACTTCATCGTCGCGTACCTGATCGCCCACCACGGCTCGGACGAGCAACGCGCCACCCTGCTGCCCAGGATGGCGACCGGCGAGGTGCGGGGCGCGTTCTCGATGTCGGAGCCCGGCTGTGGGTCCGACGTGGCCGCGATCCGGTCGACCGCGCGCCGCGACGGCGACGCTTACGTGCTCGACGGCCAGAAGATGTGGCTGACCAACGGCGCCTACTCGTCGGTGGTGGCCACTTTGGTCAAAACCGAGATCGGCGCCGAGAGCGTGTACGGCAACATGTCGTGCTTCCTGCTGGAGAAGGAGCCCGGGTTCGGCGAGACCGCGCCGGGGCTGACCATCCCCGGGAAGATCGCGAAGATGGGCTACAAGGGCGTCGAGACCACGGAGATGATCCTCGACGGCGTCGCGGTGCCGGAGTCGACCGTGCTCGGCGGCCCCGACCAGCTCGGCCGAGGCTTCTACCAGATGATGGACGGCATCGAGGTCGGCCGGGTCAACGTGGCCGCGCGCGCGTGCGGCATCTCGATCAGGGCATTCGAGCTGGCCATCGCGTACGCGCAGCAGCGGCACACGTTCGGCGAGCCGCTCGCGGGGCACCAGGCGATCGCGTTCAAGCTCGCCGAGATGGCCACGAAGATCGAGGCGGCGCACGCGCTGATGGTCAACGCCGCCCGGCTCAAGGACGCCGGCGCCCGCAACGATGTCGAGGCCGGGATGGCCAAGCTGCTCGCCTCCGAATACTGCGCGCAGGTGGTGCAGGAGGCGTTCCGGATCCACGGCGGCTACGGCTACTCCGCCGAGTACGAGATCGAGCGGCTGATGCGCGAGGCGCCGTTCCTGCTCATCGGCGAGGGCACCTCGGAGATCCAAAAAACGATCATCTCCCGGGGTCTACTCAAGGAGTACCGCCTCTAACCTGAGGCCGTGTCACTACGCAAGGACCGGAACTTCCTGCTGTTCTGGGTCCTCCAGACCGTGTCGGTCGCCGGTGACTCGCTGACCACCCTCGCGGTGCCCGTGCTGGTTCTCGCGCTCACCGGTTCGATCGTCCAGATGGGCTTGGTCACCGGCGCGATCGGCGCCGCCTGGCTGGTCTCCGGCGTGCTGGCCGGCTCGATCGTGGACCGCCTCGACCGCCGCACCGTGATGATCGCCTGCGACGTGGCCCGGGCCGTGCTCTACGGCCTGGTCCCGCTGGTCTGGCTGTTCGAGCCGCACGTCTGGGTGCTCTACGTCGCGATGCCGCTCGGTGCCGCTGCGGGGATGCTCTACCAGGTCGGCTACATCACCGCGGTGCCGGCGCTGGTCCGCAAGGACCAGATCACCCAGGCGAACGGCCTGCTCTCGGCGTCCTTCGCGGTAGCGGGCATCACCGGCCCGGCGATCGCCGGCGTGCTGTTCGCGGTGCTCGACCCGGCGTGGGTGATCGGGATCGACGCCGTCAGCTTCGGCCTGTCGGCGATCGCGATGTCGTTCGTGCGGCTGCGGCCCAGGGAGCGGGAGGCCGAGCGCGAGTCGCCGATCCGCGGCTTCGTCACCGGCGTGCGGTTCCTCTGGGGACACCCCGTGCTGCGCACGATCACGCTGCTGCTGTGCGGGGTCATCTTCCTCACGTACGCGATGGACGACCTGATCATCTATCGCCTGCGGGAAGACCTGGGTCAGGGCACCGGCGCGGTCGGCGTGGTCTTCGCGATCGCCGCGGCGGGCACGGTCGTGGCCGGGTCGGTGGTCGCCGTGCTGCGCCGCCGGCTCGGCTTCGGTGCCTGCTGGATCGGCGCGTACGCCCTGACCGCGGTCGCCCTGGCCGGCGCCGGCAGCGCCACGGTGGTGCCGGTGCTGGCCGGCCTGGTCGCGGTGATCCTGTTCTGCCAGGGCGTGGCCGGCACCTGCTCGATGTCGCTGCGCCAGGAGATCACCCCGGACCACCTGCTCGGCCGGGTCACCTCGGCGTTCTGGACCATCCACTACCTGCCGGGCCCGCTCGGCGCACCGCTGGTCACCTTCGCCGCGGCGCGGGCCGGCGTACCCACGGTGATGTTGGTGCTCGGTCTCGGCCTGGGTGTCATCGCCTTGATCGCCGCGTTCTCGCCCCTGCGGACGAGGGCGCCCGAGCGACTCGCCCTAGACCGACCGGCGCATGGTGAAGCTCTCTAGCCGCGTCGCGTAGCCGAGGTGCTCGTTGAGCCGGCGCATGTCGGCGTTGCCCCGCTGGGTCCAGGTGTAGACCTCGGTGATCCCGGTGGCGGCGGCATGCGCGAGCGCGATCCGTTTGAGATAGGCGGCCACGCCCCGGCCGCGCCAGTCGCGGCGGACCACGGTCAGCGCGTTCTCCGCGCGGTGCGGGTTGTCGTGGTCGGCGATCAGGCCGGCCAGTGCGACCGGCTCCCCGCCTTCGACGGCGAGGAACATCGCCGCGGGATCGCCGATCCAGCTCGTCCGCCACTCGTCGATGGACGCGTGCATCGGCGCGATCAACGCCATGTCCTCGAACGCCTGCGCGCCGAGCACCTCGTAGGCGGTGTCCCACAGGTCCGGCCGCTGCGCGACGGTGACCACCTCGACGTCGCCGCGCTGTGCGGGAGACGGCTCGGCGCCGATGGCGCGTACCTGCTCGACCTGGCGGTCGACCTCGGTGAAACCGTGCCGCTCGGCGAACGCCCGCGAGCCGACGTCGTCGGTGTGCGCGAGCACGTGCCCGACGCCCAGCGTGACGGCGTGCGCCCAGAGATGGGACAGCACCCGGGTGCCGACACCCTGCCGGCGGAACTCTGGCAGCACCCGCGGCGTCACCACCGCGGCGCCCGTGATGCTGGAGTGGTCGGCCGATCCGCTGCCGACGAGCTTGCCGTCGTCTTCGACCAACAGCACCAGCGAGTCCCGGGTCAGCGACGCGCGCATCTCAGCGACCGAGGGCGCCCGCTCGTAGGGGATGACGGCCATCCGCACCTGGCGCACGAGGCCGAAGTCGTCGTCGGTCCCGGCCCGTCGCACCGTCAGCATGGTCGGACGTTAGCTCCCCGCCCGGCCCCTCGCGACCGTATTTGGCCTTGCTAGATCCGGGTCAGTGCGCCGACCGCGCGCTCGACCGCGATGCAGCGGTCCTCGACGTAGTCGAGGCCGGCCTGGGTGGCGAGCTCGCGCGCCTCGGGGGAGACGATGTCGAGCTGGAGCCAGACCGCCGGTGCGCCCGCCGCGATCGCGTCGCGCACCACGTCGGGTGCGTCGGCGGCCGGGCGGAAGACGTTGACCAGGTCGACCGGGAACGGGATCTCGGCCACCGAGCGATAGACCTGCTCGCCGAACAGCTCGTCGACGAACGGGTTGACGGGGATGATCCGCCAGCCGTGGCGCTGCATCTGGAGGGGGACGGAGTGCGCGGCCTTACCGGGGTCGCGCGAGGCGCCGACCACCGCGATGACTTTGGCGTCGGCGAGGAGTTGCTGAGCATCACGCACGTGACCGACTCTATCTCCGGTGCGCGGCGGTCGACCGCTCGCTCTGCGGTGCCTCGGCCTGCCGGATCACGCTCACGGTCGGGCCGGCGGGCAACGCGGGCGGTGCGCCACCGTCGCGGAGCCGCCGGGACAGCCGCTCGAGCTCGGCCGGGCGGCCGATCGACTCGCGGTGCTCGGGATGGGCGACGTAGTAGCGGATCGCGTCGGCCAGGAACCACGGATGGATGTCGAGCACGTCGATCGGCACGTCCAGGCGCTGCCGGCGCTCGCTCGGCGGCCGCACCAGGTAGCCCGAGCCGATCAACAGCTCCAGCCGCTGCGTACGCACCTGCGGCGCCCACGGCGTGCCCGGCCGGATCGCCGCCCACGGCACGTCGACGCGGTGCAGCCGGCCCGGGATCCGCAGCCCTTCGGCGCGCAGCTCGACCGTGTTCGGCACGAGCAGCGAGCGGACCAGCAGTGCCGCCGCGAGCAGACCGAGCAGCAGCGAGACGATCCCGTCGAACGCGCCTCCGCCGTCCGCGAACCGGTCGATCGCCAGCGCTGCCTGCGAGGTCAACACCAGCACCAGCGCGGCGGTCTCGATGGTGCGGCGGCGGTTGGTCGGCGCCACGAACGTGTCGGCCTGGACCTCGAAGCTGGCCGGCCCGGCGGGACGCCAGCCGATCAGCGCGACCAGCGCGCCGACCCCGATCAGAGTCGGGCCGAGGTGCAGCACGAAGTCGAGCAGCAGCACGGGGATGTCGAAGGCGATCGCGGCGGCACCCCACACCGCTCCCAGGGCCGCGGCGCCGAGCAGCCATCGCTGGTGCATGGCCGGAGCCTACCGGGGGATCGGTAGCCGTCAGTCGTCGTGTCCCTTCCGGACCGGTTGACCGGCCCGGCATTCGAGCTTGATCTCGGACTGAACTCCGGAGCCCTCGAACTTGGCCTCCGCCTCGTCGTCGGGGCCTTCGTCGAGGTCACGAAGGGCGAAACCCTGCGCCGCCGACCACGTTTCGATCTTGACGAGCCCGTTCTCGCAGCGGGCCACCACCGTGCCGCCCTCGATCTGGAACGTCTTGGGTCGGGCGTCACTCGTCGGTGTGGTGGCGGAGCCGGTGCTGTGGCTCGGTGCGGTCCTGGCCGGCGTGGCGCTACGCGCCGCCAGGTCACGGGCCACCTCGTTTTGGCTGCGCACGCCGCCGGGCGTGCTCGTGAGGCTGTCGCCGACCAGCCGGATCGCGCCGATGCCGGCCAGGGTGGCGACGACAACGGCGGCGAGCCATCCGAGTACGGCGAGACTCCGGCGGGACATCACTCGACTATGCCCGGTCGCGCGCTAAGAACGGCACCGCGGGACGCTAAGAGCGGGTTAAGAGGACCGGCCGGCCGGGCACCGGAGGGATACGGTGCGAGCTGTGCCGCGTCTGCTGCTCATCGAGGACGATCCGGCGATCCGTGCGCCCCTGCTGCGGGCGTTGCGGGAGCGGGGGCACGCCGTCGCGGCCGCGACCACCGCGATGGACGGTCTGCGGGCGGCCCTCGACGACCGCCCGGACCTGGTGGTGCTGGACCTGGGCCTGCCCGATGTCGACGGCGCCGAACTGCTGCGGATGCTGCGCGCGGTGAGCCGGGTACCGGTGATCGTCGCGACGGCCCGGGACGCCGACGCCGAGATCGTCCGGGTGCTCGACGCGGGCGCCGACGACTACCTGGTCAAGCCGTTCACCGCCGCCCAGCTCGACGCCCGGGTGCGGGCGGTGCTGCGCCGCGGTGGGTCGCCCGCCGCGGCCGACGCCACCATCGTCGTCGGCGGCCTGGAGATCGACCCGAGATCACATGGGGTACGCCTCGACGGCGAGCCGGTCGACCTCACGCCCCGGGAGTTCGACCTGCTGCACCACCTGGCCGGCCGGCGGGGCGAGGTGGTCACCAAGCGGGAGCTGATGACCGAGGTCTGGCAGATTCCGTACGGCGGGGCCGACAAGACCGTCGACGTCCACCTGTCCTGGCTGCGCCGCAAGCTGGGCGAGACCGCCGCGGCGCCGCGCTACCTGCACACCGTCCGCGGCGTCGGGGTGCGGCTGTCGGCGCCGGGCGACTCGTTGTGAGGCGCCGGCTGACTCTGCTGGTCGCGGCGACCACTTCGCTGGTCCTGATCGCCTTCCTGGTCCCGCTGGCGCTGCTGTTGCGCGGCGTGGCCGAGGACCGGGCCACCGGCCGGGCGACCGCTGACCTGCAGGGCATCGTGCCGGTGGTCGGCACGGCCGACCGGGCCGCGATCGAGCTGACCGTCGACCGGCTGACCGCTTCCGGCCGACGGGTCACGGTGTTCCTCGCGGACGGCGGGGCACCAATCGGCGACCCGGTCCCGCGCACGCCGGCCGTCGACCTCGCCGCGACCGGCACGAGCCTGACCGCGGCGCTCGACGGCGGGCGGGAGATCGTGATCGGCGTCGGCCGCACCGATGGGACGGCGGTGATCCGCACGGTCGTACCCCAGGCTGATCTTCATGCCGGTGTGCGCCGGGCCTGGCTCGTGCTGGCGGCGTTGGGCCTGCTGCTGGTCGTGCTCGGGCTGCTCGTCGCCGACCGGCTGGCGCGCAGCCTCGTGCGGCCGATCGACGACCTGTCGCAGGTGTCGCACCGGTTGGCCCGCGCGGAGCTCGGCGCCCGCGCGGTCGTGCCGGCCGGCCCGCCGGAGCTGCGGGAGGTGGCCGGGGCGCTCAACCATCTGGCCGAGCGGATCCAGGTGCTGCTGCGCGAGGAGCGGGAGCAGGTGGCGGACCTCTCGCACCGGTTGCGCACGCCGTTGACCGCGTTGCGGTTGGAAGTGGAGTCGGTGCGCGACGCCGACGAGAGGACCCGGGTGGCGGCCGGGGTCGACGCGCTTGAGCGGGCGGTGACCGGGTTGATCCGCCAGGCGCGGTGGCGCAGCGGCCCCTCCGGCTCGGGTTCCTGCGATGCGGTCGAGGTCGTGCGGGACCGGGTGGAGTTCTGGTCCGTGTTGGCAGAGGACACCGGGCGGGCTCTTCGGTTGTCGCTGGTCGGCGGGCCGGTCCTGGTCGGGGTGGCCGCCGACGAGCTCGCGGCGGCGCTCGACGCGCTGCTCGGCAACGTGTTCGCCCATACACCGGACGGGACGCCGTTCGCGGTGTCGCTGTCGGCGGACCGCGTGCTCGTGGTGTCCGACGAGGGCCCGGGGCTGGCGGGCGTGGCGGTTTCGCGGGGCGTGAGCGCCGGGGGTGGGACCGGCCTCGGCCTGGACATCGCTAGGCGGGCGGCGGGCGGCGCTCTGGACATTTCCGATAATCCGGGTGGTGGCGCGGTGGTTGCCCTGCGGCTGGCGGCGGCCTTAACCCGGCCTTAGCGATCGCGCAGCGCGCCGCTATCCACGCTTGACCGAACCTCGTCCGTATCACCCCGATACGGAGGTCACGACATGAAGCGCACACCGGTGATCGTCACCCTGGCCGGCATGGCGGCGCTCGCCGTCACCGGAACGGCGCTGGCAGCCACGGCGGACGACGGTGCCAGCCCGGTCGCCGGCCTCGGCGCGGCGCCGACCGCTCCGCCCGAGGTTTCCGGCGGCCCCACGCCCGACGACTCGGCCACCAGCACGGCGCCGCCGCTCTCCGGCGACGTCGGCGCGGACGAGGCGCGCCGGATCGCGCTGGCCAAGGTCGGCGGCGGCACGGTCAACGAGATCGAGTCGGAGTTCGAGCACGGCTTCGTGACCTGGAAGGTGGAGATCGTCCGGGCCGGCGTCGAACACGACATCTACGTCGACCGGTCCACCGGCGACATCGTGAAGCTAGACAGCGATCACGACCGGGTTGCCGGCGGCCGCGACGACAGCCCGACACACGACGCGAACGACGACAAGGGCGGCGACCGGGACCGCGACGACCATGGCGGGCACGGCCGGGGCTGATCCTTTCCTCAACCTTCTCGCCACCCCTGGCCGCTGTGGTCGGGGGTGGCGGCCGTGTTCCAGACTGGCCTGGTGACCTTGCTCCTGGGCCGCAGCGACGTCGCCGCTGCCGTCGACATCGGCGCGGTGCTGGACCTGCTGGCCGCCGGTTTCCGCACTCCGGTCGCGGAGCCCGCGCCGCTGCGGATCCGCACCGACCTGCCCGGCCCCGGCACGGCGACCTGCCTGATGCCCGGCCTGCTGCCGGACGTGCCGGCGTACACGGTGAAGGTCAACGCCAAGTTCCCCGCCGCCGTGCCGGCCCTGCGCGGGGTGGTTTGCCTGCACTCCCTCGCCGACGGCGAACTGCTCGCCCTGCTGGACTCGGCCAGCGTGACGGCGTGGCGCACGGGTCTGGCGGCGGCGCTGGCGACCCACACGCTGGCCGACCCGGAAGCGCACACGCTGGGCTTCGTCGGCGCCGGCGCGCAGGCCGCGACCACCCTGGCGGGCCTACGCCACCTGCGCCGGTGGTCCCGCGTCGTGGCGACCGACCTCGACCCGGCCCGCGCGGCGGCCCTGCCGGCGGAGGTCGTCTCGTCGCCGGCATCGGTCGCCGCCGCGGCCGACGTGGTGGTGCTGGCCACCTGGTCGCGCGAGCCGCTGCTCGGGCGGGCGGACGTCCGCGCTGGCCAACACCTGACCTCGCTGGGCGCGGACGAGCCGGGCAAGCGCGAGCTGGCCGCGGACCTGCTGGCGGCGAGCCGGCTGATCGTCGACGACGTGGACCTCGCACTGTCCGGCGGCGCACTGGGGAGCGCCGGCCTGACCGCCGACGCGTGCGCGGGCACGCTGGGTGCGGTGCTGCGCGGAGAGCTACCGGCCGTCGCGCCGCAGTCGGTCTACAGCCCGGTGGGCCTGCCCTGGCAGGACCTCGCGCTGTGCTGGGCGGTCTACCAACAGGCTGTCGGCGCAGGCGCGGGCACCCGCGTCGACCTGCTCGGCTGAGATGCTGTGCCGATGCCCGAGACCGAGTTGACCGAGCTGGTGCGGTCCAGCCCGTGGCTGATGACGGTGTTGACCGCGGTGCGCGCGTCGAACCTGCCGGACGCCTGGACCGGCGCGGGCGTACTGCGCAACCTGGTGTGGGACGAGCGCTTCGGCACCGGCTTCGACCCGACCCGGGTCCGTGACGTCGACGTGGCGTTCTTCGACCCGACGGACCTGACCCGCGATCGCGACCGTTCGGCCACGTCGTCGCTCGCCGCGCTCTTGCCCGACGTGCCGTGGGAGGCGACCAACCAGGCCGCGGTGCACACCTGGTACCCGGCCCACTTCGGCGGCGGACCCATCCCGCCGCTCGGCAGCGCCGCGGAAGCCATCGCCACCTGGCCGGAAACGGCGACCTCGGTAGCGGTCCGCCTCGACCAAGCCGGGCAGTTGGAGGTGTGCGCCCCGCACGGCCTGACCGACCTGATGGCCGGCGTCTGGCGTCGCAACCCTCGGCAGATCACTGTGGAACGCTCCCGCCAACGCCTGACCCGCCACGCCCCGACCACCCGATGGCCAGGCGTCCGCGTGATCGCCCCGGAGGAGTCGTAGTGGCCTACGTGCTGGAGGCGGTTATCGGCGGCGCAGAGGTCCTGCGTCTGGTCGCCGAAGCTCAACCGCTCGCCGTCGTGGCGCCGCTGCCGAATGGCATGGCTCTGGTGCCGATGACCGACGAGCTCTTCGCCGCGTACGGCGCCCGCCAGGTGCTGGGCTTCGAGAAGTTGCCTGCCGACTTCGAACCGGTGCTGGCGACCTGCTCGTCGACCGCGCCGGTGGCCTACGTCGAGGCGGAGTTCTTCGGTGGTGAGGGCACCCAACGGGCCGCCCTGTGGCAAGGCGGCGCGCTGTCCGGCGACCCCGTGTCCGTCGACGAGGACGAACCGTTTGGACCAGCCGGCAGCCCCATCTCGCAAACACTGCGCCGACTCGGTGTCGACCGGGGAGACCGCCACGACGAGTTCGAGGCCCTCGACCTCGGCCGTCACTGCTCCACCAACGCCTGGCTGCGGTAACCCCCGGCGTGCCGCGATCACGCCGCAAGGGGCCCAGCGCGCCTAGCCCGCGCCGCGATCGACAGGACGCGCGTCAGTTGCCTCGCGGCCCGTTGGCCCCGCAGGGGGCGAACACCGGCCCCGCGACGCCGGGCTCAGCCCGATGGCGGCAACCGTCATGAGCCCCCCGTCGTCAAGGTGCGGTCGATGCCGGCCCACTGTTCCTTGCCCGGCACCTCGGCGCCGACCGGGCAGGAACGTTTGAAGTCGCACCAGGCGCACATCGGGCCTGGGGTCGTCGGGAACGCCTCGTCGGGGTCGGTGCCCGCCGCGATCGCCTTTTCGGCGTCGATGATGTCGCGGGCCGTGTCTTCGGCGCGGGAGACCTGGCGGGCGATGGACGCCTCGGTGTGGTCGTGCGCCGCGACCGTGCCCGTCGGTAGGTGGTGCAGCTCGACCCGCCGGCATGGCCGCCGGAAGACCCGCTCGGCCGCGTAGGCGTAGAGCGCCAGCGCCTGGGACCCTCGTGCGTCGTCGGCGTCGAGGCCCGTGCGGCCGGTCTTGTAGTCGACGATGACCACCTCGTCGCCGCGGGCGTCGATGCGGTCGGCTCGGCCGTTGAAGGCGAGCACCGCCGTCTTGACCGCGACCACGCGCTCGACGCCCAGCGGCTCGGCGTCGGGGTCGAGGCTCTCGACGTAGCCGTCGAGCCAGTCGAGGGCCCGCCGGTAGACGGCGCGCTCCTGGTCGTCGTCGCGGTAGCCCTCGCGGACCCAGGTGCCCTTGAGCAGGCCGGGTAGTGCCTCACGAGTGCGCCGCTCAGGCGGCAGCGCGAACCAGTTGCGCAGCGCGGTGTGCACGCTCGCGCCCAGCGAGTTGTGTGCCCACGGCGGACCCTTGGGCGGCGCCGGGCGGTCGACGTAGGAGTAGCGGTAGCGGCGCGGACAGTCGGTGTAGGCGCCGAGCTTGCTCGGCGTGCACACGAACAGGCGCTCCGGCATGCCGGCGAAGCCGAGCTGCTCGGAGCGCGGTGCCGGGGCCCGGCCGGTGGGGGAGGAGGTTGGCCTGCGCACGGGAGAATCCTCCCATCCGGGTACGACAACCCCGGACGGTCACCCTCCCCCAGCCCGGTACGAGTCGACGAAGGCGAAGACCGCGTCCGCGATCAACTGGACGGCGATCGCGGCCAGCAGGAGACCGGCAATGCGGGTGAGCACCTCGATGCCGCCGGGGCGAAGGACCTTGACCACGACACCGCAGTAACGCAGTACGAGCCAGACCACCAGCATCGCGGCGATGATGCCTGAGTAGACCGCCACGTAGTCCGACGCGCCGTCGGCCCGCTGGACGAACAGCATTGTCGCGACGATCGCGCCCGGGCCGGCCAGCAGCGGCGTGCCCAGTGGCACCAGCGCGATGTTCGACGTCGAGTGGTCGGTCGGGCCGTCCGTCTTCCCGGTCAGCAGCTCCAACGCGATCATGATGAGCAGCAGGCCGCCGGCGCCCTGCAGGGCCGGCAGGTCGACGTGCAGGTATTCGAGGATGTTCTGGCCGGCCACCGCGAACAGGATGATCACGCCGAGCGCCAGGCACACCGCCTGCCAGGCGGCGCGGTGCCGGTCGCGCGGTGCCATCGTGCCGGTCATCGCGACGAAGATCGGCACCATTCCCGGCGGATCCATGATCACCAGGAGTGTGACGACGACCTCGCCGAATACCTTCAGATCCACGCGGACACGTTAGGCGAAGGGCGTTCGCGTCAGCCAAGCACGGGTGTCTTTCCTGATGAGGCGGCCACGAGACGCTCAAAAACAGCAGGCGCCGTGGTCTCGGCCCCAAGCCCGACCACCTTGTGCGTGCCGTGAAAATCGGACGATCCGGTCACGGCGAGCCCGAGAGACGACGCCAGCGCCTGCACATGCGAACGTTCCGAAGGCGAGTGGTCCGTATGGTCCGCCTCCAACCCGAAAAGCCCGGCGGCCGAAAGCGACACGATCAGGTCGTCCGAGACGATCCGACCGCGCCGCGTCGCCCGAGGATGCGCGAAGACCGTGACCCCGCCGGCCGCCCGGACGAGCCGCACCGCTTCGAAGACGTCGATCTCCTCCTTGGGTACGCGATAACGCTGCCCCAGCCACTCCGGCGCGAACGCGGCGGCGGTCGAGGAGACCAGCCCGGCCCGGATCAGCGCCTGCGCGATGTGCGGGCGACCGACCGAGCCGCCGTCGGCGAAGCGCAGCACCTCGTCCCAGGTCACGTCATAGCCGTCGGCCCGCAGCAGCGAGATGATCCGCTCGGCCCGCACCTCGCGCGACGCCCGCACCCGGGTCAGCGCCGCCACGAGGTCGGGGTGCGTCGGGTCGAACAGGTACGCCAGCAGGTGCAGGGAGATCGGCTGTCGAGCCCCGTACCACCGGCAGGAAAGCTCGGCGCCACGCACGAGTGCCAGGCCGGGCGGTCGCGCGTCCGCCGCGGCGGCCCAGCCGGCGGTCGTGTCGTGGTCGGTGATCGCGACCACGTCGAGCCCGGCGGTGGCCGCCGCCGACATCAGCTCGGTCGGGGTCAGCGTCCCGTCGCTCGCGGTCGAGTGCGCGTGCAGGTCAATGCGGCTGTCCATCGCCGCAGACGCTACCGGGGTCAGTGGTCGGTCGAGCCCAGGCGGGGCACCAGGCCCCAGCTGCTGCCGGCCGCGGCGGGCACCTCGAGCAGCTTGCGCGTGCCGTCGGTCTGGCAACGGACCACCCCGTCGTCGTACGACGCGACGACCGTGCGGTTGTCGATCCAGATCGGCGCGCGTACGCCGGCCGCCGCGCACACCTTCACCGTCGGAGTGCCGATCAGGGCGTTGTCGACGTTGAGCAGGCGCAACTGGTCACCAGCCGGCTCGGCCAGCCAGCCACCGTCGGGGGAGAGGTTGTTCGTGATGCCCTCGCCGGGCGACTCGAATCCGCAGAGCTCGGTCATGGTTACCGACATGCCCGGACTGCCGGGGCGCAGCGAGGCCAGGCAGAGCTGCTTCTCGCCGGCCGTCCAGGCCAACCCGACGGCGGCGTCGCTGCGGGTGCCGAGGACGCCGGACACGGCCGGGTTCCAGGCGGGGTCGGCCCAACCTGACTGGTTGACGACGCTCACGAACTCGTAGCCCCGGCCGCTGGACACCTTGCCCGTGGCCAGCACCCGGTCGCCGAGCAGGGCGGTCGGCGCGGTGTCGGCCGGCACGTTGACGACGCCGAGGCGTGTGGTGCCCTCGCGGGTCAGGTCGGCCATGGTCAACTGGTTGTCGGTCACGACGGCGATGCGCTGACCGTCGTCGCCGACAGTCCAGCGGCTGCCCTCCGGAGCGATCTCCACCGACCGCCCGTCGACGGGCTGGAGGTAGACGCCTCCGCTCGCGTTGCCGTAGAGCCAGCCGGCCGGCACCCGGTAGACGCTTTCGACGTCGCCGTGGGCGCCCAGGTCGAGGCGGCGGCCGTCGGTGGTCCACAGCAGGTCGCCGATCCGCAGGTCGAGGCCGAGACTGGCGACGTCGTGCGGGTTGATCGACGCCGTCACCAGAGGCTCGGGCAGCGCGGTGGGGTCGGCCGAGAGGACCGAGGGGTCATAGCCGGTGCGCGTCGTACGCAGCAGTTGCCAGCCGAGCGCGCCACCGAGCAGCAGCGCGAACGCCAGGACCGCCGCGAGCGAGGTGCCCACGCGGCGCCACCGCCGGCCGCGACCGGTGCGGCGGATGATCTGGTCGGCGCGGTCGGTGCCGGCCGGCGTCAGCTCGACCCGGTCCTGGAAGGCTTCGCGCAATCTTTCTTCGAGCATCAGCGCCCCTCAACTCCTCCCGCCGGCGCGGGAATGCGGGGGGCGGGGGCACGCACCGGGCGCGGTGGCGCCGGTGCCTGCCGGGGGATCGGGGGCGGCCCGGACTGGGCCGCGGCCAGCTCGTCGACCCGGGCCTGCTCCGCGGCGCGTTCGGCACCGAGCCGGCCGCGCAGGGTGCTCAGGGCCCGGGACGTCTGGCTCTTCACCGTGCCGGTGGAGATGTCGAGGATGGCGGCGGTCTGCGCCTCGGACATGTCCTCGTAGAAGCGCAGCACCAGCACCGCTCGCTGGCGGGCGGGCAGCGCCTGCACGTGCCGCCACAGCGCGTCCCGTTCGAGCTGTTCGTCGACCCGGTCGGCTACGGCCCGCTCGGGCAGCACCTCGGTCGGGCGTTCGCCGTGCCAACGCCGGCGCCACCAACTGATCGACGTGTTGACCAGGACCCGGCGGGCGTACGGCTCGACGGCTTCGATCTCACCGAGGCGCCGCCAGGCCAGATAGATCTTGGTGAGGGCCGTCTGCAGCAGGTCCTCGGCGGTGGCCCAGTCACCGGTCAGCAGGTAGGCGGTGCGCAACAGGGCCGGCGAACGGGCGGCGACGAACTCCCGGAAGTCGTCTTCGACCGACTGCCTGTCCGTCACCGGACGCCCTCCCTCGGGTACGCGTGGGTGCAGACTTACACACGCGCATGGGTGGGGTCTACGGGGCGAACGGTCGCCGAGTAACGACTAATCGGCAACCGTCGTTAGGCCCTGTTTCGTATCTGAGGCCGGGCTGCGGCGGGCCCAGGTGTCGTCTGGCCGCACGGCACCTTCACCCGGATACAACACCGGTATCCGGGCAAAGCCGCCGCACACCCAGACGACACCTGGACTCCGCCTCGCCTCGACCCCAGATACGAAACAGGGCCTATGCGCCGTCGTCGGCGCGGGCCTCGTCGGAGTCCTTGCCGAGCCGGGCTTCGACCGCCTGCGGCTCGTACATCTCCTCGACGACGCGGAGGTAGAGCTCGTTGGGGTTCGGCAGGTGCTTGATCTCGCGCAGTGCCTGCTCCTGGCCCGCGGACTCGAGCACGAACGTGCCGTAGTTGAGCGCGCGGCCCAATGGCGACTGTTCGTATTTCATGTCGGTCACCCGCAGCAGCGGCATCATCGCGACCCGGCGGGTGATGATCCCGCTGACCACCATGACCCGCTTGTTGGTCAGGATGAACCGGTCGAAATACCAGTCGCCGACCTTCCAGGCGACCCACCCGAAAATCGCCACCCAGACCAGGATGGCGGCGGTGGTCATGCCGGCGGCCTCCTGCCGGAACAGGAAGCCCGACAGGTAACCGAGCACGAAGGTGGCCACGATGATCACCAAGAGCGGCGTGCTCAGGTGGATCCAGTGCCGCTTCCACTCGCCCCGGTAGCGCTCCGTCGGGAAGAGGTAGCGCGAGACCAGCGGGGTCGGCTCGTCTTCGAGCGGGAGCACCCGGCGCGGGCCCAGCGGCAGGCCGGACGCGTCGACCTGGAGCCCGGCCAACTCCTCTTCGGAGATCTCGGTCGCGGTGTAGCCGCCGGCCGTGCGCTGCCGGGCCGTGGTCTCACCGTGCGCGTAGTCGGCCGAGTCGCCGAACCCAGCGCCCTGGGCGTAGCCCGCGCTGGGTGAGTAGGCGGGGCCGTCGCTGTAGCCCGGGCCCTCGTCGACCGGGGGCACGTCATCGCGCGCCCAACGGTCGCGATCGGACTCGTCAGGGTCTGGAGAAGGTGCGGACGGTCGGCCCATAGGTGACTGTGGCGCCTAGGCGACGAGGCTCGTGAAGAAGTCGCCGAAGCCTTCCGCGACATCCATGATGCCGCCACCGATGTTCTTGAAGACATCGGCCGACTCGTTAGGTCGGAACGCAATGAAGAAAACGAGGAAGGCGATTCCACCCCAAGTGAGGATCTTCTTGAGCATTGCGGCCCAACCCCCTCTGTCGCGGCGCCGGCAACTTGCCGCGGCAGGACTCAGCGTATCAGTCGTTGCGCTCAGGTTGAATGAACTGCGCACAATCCGCACAAGCGGGAACGCCCCGCTCAGGCGAGCCCATGCAGGTACGGAGAAGGAGCACCGTACACGAGTTCCGGGGGCAACCATTCACAAAGATCGTGCAACATCACGTCTTCTGCGAGAACGTACCCGGCGTGTGCTGGCCAAGCTATGGCATAAAGCCACATTCCGCGCGCCTCACCGACGTACGCGCTGCGATCCTCGGCCGTGGAGATCGACCACAGTGGAGTCGGATGTCCGTCCACTTTGATCTTGGCATGCGCGCCGGTCGCCTGGCCCGGCCCGGGGTCCGCCGAGACCGAGGTGAGGTCGCGGACCAGGTGGGCGCCGGGATCGCTGCCGCGTACGCCGGCGAACCGGTTGCCCAGCCCCACTCCCGGCTCCTCGGCGACGATCACCAGGTCGGCGGGGCCGCCGCCGAACGGCGCGGGTCCGCTGCACGCCAGCGCCGCCGCGCGTACACCTGAATGGTCGTCACCCGCCCAGGCGACCCCGGTCACGGTCCAGTCGAGCAGCAGGGGCCAGGTGCACCAGAGCGGCACCGACGAGCGCCCGGTGGTGATCGAGTTGACCACGCTCTTCACGATCTCGGCGTTGTTGTGGTCGGCGATGTGCAACGGAGGGACGTCTCCGCACCCGTCACACCGCCAGTCGCGCATCAGGTCCGGTGGCCGCACCGCACCACCGCACCTCGGGCAACTCACCGACATGCCCACGTCCGTTACGTTCCTCGCGGTGCGGGTGGCGAGTCAAGCATTCCGGCTGTTTCGGTCAGCCTTACGAGGGCGGTGGCTCCCCGTACGTCCGGATCCAGGCGTGCATGGCGATGCCACTGGCCACGCCCGCGTTGATGGACCGGGTGGAGCCGTACTGGGCGATCGAGAAGAGCTGGTCGCAGGCGCCACGGGCGGTCTCGGAAAGGCCCGGACCCTCCTGGCCGAAGAGCAGCACGCACCGGCGCGGCACGATCACCGTCTCCAGCGGGCGCGAACCGGGCAGGTTGTCGATCCCGATCACGGGCAGGTCCGCCGCGTGCGCCCAGGCCACGAACTCCTCGATCGTCGGATGGTGGCGGACGTGCTGATACCGATCGGTCACCATCGCGCCCCGCCGGTTCCACCGCCGGTTGCCGACCACGTGCACCTCGGCGGCCAGGAACGCGTTGGCGTTGCGCACCACGGTGCCGATGTTGAAGTCGTGTTGCCAGTTCTCGATGGCCACGTGGAAGTCGTGCCGACGCAGATCAAGGTCGGCCACCACCGCCTCGTGCCGCCAGTAGCGGTAGCGGTCGACGACGTTGCGCCGGTCGCCGGCTTCCAACAGCTCCGGGTCGAATTTCGGATCGGCCGGCCACGGACCCGGCCACGGCCCGACCCCGACCTCACCCTCCGCTTCCACATCGGCAGATTAGAGGGGTACGCACGACGGGGCGGAAGCCGGCCCGATGATCAGACCATGCCCAGGGCGTGCCCGAGGTCGGCCAAGAACCTGCGGTCACCCGGGCCGAGCTGACCGACGGCCGGCCCGCGACCCCCGGTGCAGACGCGGGCGGCGATCGACTGGACCCACTGCCGGTAGGCGGCGGAGTCAGCGGGATCGGCACGATCGCCGAGGACGCGGACGGCGTCCCGGCACTCGTCGAGCAGGTCACGGGCGGGGCGGCTGGGGACGCTCGGCAACCGTTCGGCGTAGACGGCGGCGACCACCGCGCGGACCAGGTCGCTGTCGAAGGCGCGGCCGGCTGCCATCGCGTCCAGGCCCGCCAGCCCCTCACGAACCGACCGTCCCGGGCGACCGGTGTGGGTGGCCGCGACGATCACCCGCCCGGGCAGCCGCACCAGCAGCTCCCATTCCTGTGCGGTGAACACGTCGATCGCGACGTTGGGGAACGGCAGTGCTGACTTCAACTGGTACGAAAGCGGATCGCCGGGCGCGGGCTGGCTTGGCATAACGACCTCCCAAGGTCAGCATATGCCGCATTTGGCCCAGCGCGACCAGCCAGTTTCTAGGGGGTGATGGGCTCGGGAAAGCTCGGCCGCTCCGGGTCCCGTCCGTCGACACTCGTCGCGTGCTCCCGCTTGGGCACCATCACCTTGCGGCGGAAGACGCAGACCATCGTGCCGTCCTGGTTGTAGCCGCGGGTCTCCACCGCGACGACTCCGCGGTCGGGCTTCGACCCGGACTCCCGCTTGTCGAGCACCGTCGTCTCGCCGTAGATGGTGTCGCCGTGGAAGGTCGGCGCGACGTGCCGCAGCGACTCGACCTCGAGGTTGGCGATCGCCTTGCCGCTGACGTCGGCCACCGACATGCCGAGCAGCAGCGAGTAGATGTAGTTGCCGACCACCACGTTGCGACCGAACTCCGTGGACGTCTGGGCGTAGTGGGCGTCCAGGTGGAGCGGATGGTGGTTCATCGTCAGCAGGCAGAAGAGGTGGTCGTCGGCCTCGGTGACGGTCTTGCCGGGCCAGTGCCGGTAGACGTCGCCGACCTCGAACTCTTCGAAATAGCGCCCGAACCGCATGCCCGCACTTTAACGGCGGCAGGCCCCAGCGTTGGCAGGCTCAAAAAATGGTGCGGACGCAATGAGCGGCGGGGCCCTCCCCGGCACCCGCCGCCCACGCTTGTCCCTACGATTTTGCCGGACCAACCGGTACCAGAAAACCCTTCGGGAAGTGACGGGGGTCACCCGTTATGGTTCTGCAACATTACGTATCGTAAGAGTGATCGACTTTCGGACCGTTCGTCACCCGTGTCGTTTTCCCTTGCCCCGACAGTGATCGAGGGATAGCGGCAGCACGATGGACCTCACGGTATGGAATCGCTCCCATCACCGTACGCGATGCTGATCTTGAATGGTTCCAGAGTGGCCAAAGTGACCGCCGCCACCTTGCCCGACCCTGGCCGGGTTCGGAGGGGAATGGCATGGGGCGCTGCGTCGTTATGAACCACGGATGCCTCAGGTGGGGCACGCACCAGCACCGATCGGAGTGATCAATGGCGACCGTTGAGCTGACCACGGAGAACTTTGACAAGGTCACCGGCGGTGACGGCATCGTTCTTGTCGACTTCTGGGCGAGTTGGTGTGGGCCGTGTCTGCGGTTCGCGCCGGTCTACGACAAGCAGAGCGACAAGCACGAGGACATCGTCTTCGGCAAGGTCGACACGGAGGCCCAGGTCGAGCTGGCCGCCCGCTACGACATTCGCTCGATCCCGACCCTAATGGCGCTTCGCGACGGCGTCATCGTCTTCTCGCAGCCGGGCGCGCTGCCCGAGTCCGCGGTCGAGTCACTGATCTCCCAGGTCCGCGAACTGGACATGGAAGACGTACGCAAGCAGCTCGCGGAGCACGCCTCCCACGAGCACTGAGCCAACTTTCGACCAGGGCGTCCCGCTTCGCGCGGGGCGCCCTGTTCGCGTCTGTGAGCAGGGTGCTTGCAATCTTGCTCGTACACGTGTTCGAATCAGGCAATGCGTTGGGACAACCTGTCGGCTCTCCCCGCCTCGGTCGTCCCTGACCGGGCGGCGCCCGCGACACCACCCCTGCCGCTGGCGCTGCCCGGCGCAGTAGCCCGCACCTTCGACACCCCCGGCTTCGCCGGCAT
Source organism: Asanoa ishikariensis (assembly GCF_900107455.1). GTDB lineage: Bacteria > Actinomycetota > Actinomycetes > Mycobacteriales > Micromonosporaceae > Asanoa > Asanoa ishikariensis. The sequence goes on from NZ_FNQB01000002.1 coordinate 116,577, forward strand.
GACGTTCTACGAGGTACGCGCAAAGTCGATCATCAATCGGGTGCCCGGCAACTCGCGGATGGGCTTCGACTGGACGATCAACCCGTACCGGGGCTGCAGCCACGCCTGCACCTACTGCCTTGACGGCGACACCCGCATCCTGATGGCCGACGGCCGCACCCGCGCGCTGCGCGACCTCAAGGTCGGCGACCGCATCTACGGCACGGTCCGCAGCGGCAGCTACCGGCGCTACGTGATCACCGATGTGCTCGCACACTGGCGCACGACCAAGCCGGGCTACCGGGTCACCCTGGCCGACGGCACCGAGCTCGTGGCCAGCGGCGACCACCGCTTCCTCACCGAACGCGGGTGGAAGCACGTGACCGGCTCGATGGGCGGCGCCGACCAGCGCCCGCACCTGACCAGCGGCAACAAGCTGATGGGAGTCGGCCAGTTCGCCGCGCCGCCGGCCGACACGACCGACTACCGGGCCGGCTACCTGTGCGGCATGAGCCGCGGCGACCTCAGCGTCACCGACCGCGAGCCGCTCGACCGCACCCGCCGCTACCTCGCCGAGGCGCCGCCGTCGGTGGCCCGGCTGGCGGCCGAGGGTCGCATGGTCTTCCCGGCGTCCATCAGCGACGACTGGCGCAAGGGCTTCCTGGCCGGCGTCTTCGACGCGCAGGGCTCGCACGATGGCACCGCGTTGCGGATCGGCAGCATCGACCGCGAGACGATCGACCAGGTCGCGGCGGCGCTGCGGGCGCTCGATTTCGACTTCGCGGTCCGCCGCACCGGCGGCGCCAAGGGTTGGTACGTGCGGATCGTCGGCGGCCTGGCCGCGCGGCTGCGCTTCCTGCACACCACCGACCCGGCGGCCACGGGCAAGCGCTCGATCGAGGGCCTGGCCCTCAAGTCCAACGTCCCGCTGGACGTGGTCAAGGTCGAGCCACTCGGCGTCGACCTGCCGCTCTACGACATCACCACGGGCACCGGCGACTTCATCGCCAACGGCGTGGTCAGCCACAACTGCTTCGCCCGCAACACACACACCTACCTCGACCTGGACCCGGGCCACGACTTCGACAGCAAGATCATCGTCAAGGTGAACGCCGGCGACCTGGTCCGCAAGGAACTCTCGGCCCGCCGCTGGCAGGGCGAACACATCGCGATGGGCACGAACGTCGACGTCTACCAGCGGGCCGAGGGCCGCTACCGGCTGATGCCCCAGATCCTGTCGGCACTGCGCGACTTCGCCAACCCGTTCTCGATCCTGACCAAAGGCACCCTGATCCTCCGCGACCTCGAGTTATTGAGGCAGGCCGCTTCCGTGACCTCGGTAGGCCTGTCGTTCTCGATCGGCTTCGTCGACGAGGAGCTGTGGCGGCGGGTCGAGCCAGGCACCCCGAGCCCGCAGCGCCGCCTGGACGCGGTGCGCCGGTTGACGGACGCGGGCTTCCGGGTCGGGGTCCTGGTCGCCCCGATCCTGCCGGGCCTGACCGACAACGAGGAGTCCATCGACCGCACGGTGGCATCGGTGGCCGCGGCCGGGGCGGCCGGGGTAACCGGCATCTCGCTCCACCTGAGGCCCGGCACCCGCGAGTGGTACGCGAAGTGGCTGGGCCGCGAGTTCCCGGACCTGGTGCCGCGCTACCGGGAGCTCTATCGGGCGGGGTCCTACGTGCCGAAGGACTACCAACGCGAGATAACGGCGCGGGTACGCCAGGCCGCCCGCCGCCACGGCCTAGACCGCCAGGAGAGCTTCGAGTCGCGCCAACTCCCCGACTCCACACCGCCGGAGCCGGAGCAGCTCACCCTGCTTTGACGGTCAGGCGGCGTCGGCGACGTGCGATGGCAACAGATGAACCGCCCCGCCCGCGACGCCGATGGCGAACGCCAGCCCGGTCGCCCTGGTCAGTTTGGCGAGTGTGTCGAGCGTCGGTTGGATCTCGGCGTTCTCTAGTCGGGCGACGGCGGGCTGCTTGAGGCCGACCCGCTCGGCCAGATCGCGCTGGCTCAGGTCGTTGTCGGTGCGGTACCGCACAACCTGAACAGCGATTTCCCGGGCGATGGCGAGCCGGTCCCACGCCTCGCGGAACTCGGGATCCTTCCGACGGCGCTCCGCCACGATCTGGTCGGAGGTCTTGAGATCAGTGAGTTTCATCGGGCACACACCTCACGTCGTGGCGGCCGGCAGTCGCTGGGCCGGCGGTTCAAGAGTCTTCAATCGTCGCGAGCCGCTTGACGGCGGCGTCCACGGCCTGATCAAAACCGCGTTTGTCCTTCGCGGCCTCAGGCCCGATCGATCCGACGACGCTATGCGCGTCGTAGTCGCGGTAGAACGCCCGCCATGGACTAGCTCCGCGGCGCGGGCGCAGTTCTCTGAGCGGCTCGTCGGTGCCCCGCACATCGCTGCGATGGGGATGGGGCAATGCCCGGCCCATGGCCTTGAGCTTGTCGATGGCGAGCAGCATCGAGCGTTCCTCTTTCGCGGGCAACCGCAACAGCTCATCCTCGGCGTCGGGATGCACATAGACGGTCCAGCCCATGAGGTAGACGATAACATCGTTGTTATCGTCGTGCGACCGAAAAAGGCCCAGCCTCACCGAGACTTGGCCTTGCCGAAACCTGCCGCAGGACTACCCGACGCGAGATCACCGCACGGGTACGCCAGGCCGCCCGCCGCCACGGCCTGGACCGCCAGGAGAGCTTCGAGCCGCGCCAACTCCCCGACTCCACACCGCCGGAGCCGGAGCAGCTCACCCTGCTCTGACTGTTCGGTGTTCGGTAATGACCGGACACCGAACGCGGTACCCTGAGCGCCATGCGTGCAGGCCCTGGGTTGAACGGCGTCGAGGAGCTTCGGGACGCCGCACTGGCGGTGGGCTTGGTGGTCGAGGATCCGGCACCCGATTCCGGCGCTGACCTGATCCTGGTCAACACGGCCGGCGGCCGGACCCCGGTGCAGATCAAGCGGGTGTCACTCGCCGCGGAGGCCGACTTGGAAAAGCGGCTGGACAAATGGGAAGGCCGAGATGCGGGCATCCGGGTGCTCGTTGCCGACCGGATCACCGAGCAGGCGCGGCAGATCCTTCGGACCGCCGGCTGGGGTTGGCTGGACCTTCGCGGCCACCTTCACCTCGCAGCCGAGGGCCTGTTCGTCGACGCGAATGTGCCCAGGCTAGGACCGTTGTCGGACCAGTCACCGCCGCTCGCCGGCCGGGTGAGTGAAGAAGTGGCGGCGCTCATGCTGCTGCAGCCCGGTGAACCGTCAGCTGTTCGCGAGATCGCGCGAACTCTTGGTCGCTCAGCGAGCACGGTCTCGAAGGCGATTTCCGACCTGCGCACCGCCGGCCTGGTCGACGTGCACCGTAGGCCCGTTGTTCCCGACCTGTTCTGGCAACTCGCCGACCGCTGGAAGCCGATGCGTGCGGACCTAGGCCGGGTGCCCTTGGTAGGAACGGCCGGTCCGGTCAATGACGCGCTCCGGCTGGGGCGCGACGACGTCGCGACGACGACTGGCTGGGCGCTCACAGACAGCGTCGCGGCTGCGGCGTATGGCGCGCCCATCGGCATCAGGGCGGATCACCCGCCGGACTTCTACGTGCCCGACCAGATCATTCTGCGCAGGGCCTTGCAGTTGCTGGGTGCGGCGCCGAACCACGAATCGCGTGCCGCGACGATTCGGGTAGCTCCCTTTCCCTTGGTCTGCGGCCGCCGCGTCGAATGGCCGGGCGAGACCTGGCCGCTCGCGCGGCCCTTGTTCGTCGCGCTGGACCTGGCGAGCGATCCGGGACGCGGGCGCGAGGTCCTGGCGGGCTGGACCCCGCCGGCGGAAGCAGGTCCCCGTGTCTGGTAGCGACGCCCGGCCGGTCGTCGATCTGGCCGGCACGTCGATGTCGGCACTCGCCCTCGCCATACCGGCTGTCGCGGAACGCACCGGCCGCGACGTCACCGTCGTGGGTGGGCTCGCCGTAGTCTGCCGGCTGAGTCGGCCGTATCGAGCGACCACCGACCTGGACACCGTGCACCGGCGGCGCGACGACGAGCCCGCACAGCTCGAGCTGCTGCTGGCCAGTGGTGCGTCGCGCAGCGGTCCGGCCGGAGTCCTGGTGCCGACCGCGGTCGGGCAGGTCCAGGTGGACATTCTGGAGGTAACGGACGCCGACCTCGCTCGGCTGCCGGAAGACCCCACCGATCGTCTGCACGTGCTGTCGCACGCGTGGGCAGCGGCCAGCGCCACGCTGGTGACGATCCGTGCGGTCGGCGTTCCTGACCTGGCAGTGGGCGTTGCGGAACCAGGACCGCTCGTCGCCATGAAGCTTCAGCCAGTGATGAACCGCGGCCGAGCGAAGGAGGCCACGGACCTTCTCGACATCATCCGGCTCTGTCTCGACCCGGTTGCCGGGCCGACGGTGCTCACTCAGTTGGCGAACAGCGAGCCGCAGCTTCGGGAGGATGCCGGTCGCCATGCCGGTCGATGGTTCGACCATCAGGCGGGGAGATCATTGCGGGTCGTACGCGCCGTGCCAGAAGGGCAGGGAATCGAGTTGGACGACCTGCACCTCGTGGGTGAGTTGCTGCACAGCGTGTTGCCTGTTGGTGGAGCTGAGGGGATTTGAACCCCTGACCCCCTCGATGCGAACGAGGTGCGCTACCGGTCTGCGCCACAGCCCCGCCGCCAAACTTGCGTCTGGCGAACCGGCGATAAGGCTAACAGGTTGGCCCTCCGGACAGCGAACCAGGGTTAGGGGGTGTCTCGTGGATCAGGGCGGCACTCCGCCGGGCCCAGACGACGACCGACCGCACGCGAAGAGCGGCCAGATACAACACCGGTATCCGACCACTCTCCGCGCACGCCCGGACGCCGCCTGGACCTCGCCGCAGCACCACCCTGATCCACGAGACACCCCCTAAGCCGTGTTGCTGCGCCGCGCCTCGTAAGGGCGGCCTCGCAACCCGCCCGCCCTGCGGTAGGAGACCGAGCCTGTCGCGGCCGGGGGTAGGTCGGCCGGGCGGTCCAGGCCCATGGCGGCTCGGCGGACGGCCTCGCGCTGGGCGGCCAGCCGCCGCTGCTGCTCCCGGCGGAGCTCCGCCCGCCGGGCCTGCTCGGCCCGGACCTCGGCCTGGCGGGCGGCCAGCCACGCCGCCCGGCGGGCCTGGTGCCGGCGGCGGGCCCGGTCGGCCAGTGCCCGGCTGCGCAGGTGAGCGAGATAGATGAAGAGCAGGGTGCCGGTCACCGCGACGCCGACCCAGAAGCCCGGGCCGACCAGGAAGACGCCGACGAGCTCGACCAGGTTGAGCAGGATCAGGGCGGCCAGGACCCGGCGGCGGCGGTAGATCGCGGTCGCGTGCCGGCGGGCGGCCGGGCGCTGGCGGCGGGACGGGCGCGCCATGACGCCCGGCGGCACCGCGCGTAGGCGGGGCGAACGACGGCCGGCCGGCGGCGCGGAGACTGGTGGCGCCGAGACCGGGGGAGCAAAGACCGGCACTTCTGGGCGCAGCGGAGGGACCACCGCGCGGCTGCCGCGGATCGGGCGGCGGCCGGGCACGGTGCGACGCCGGCGGCGGCGGGACAACACGCGCGCCGTCGACAGTGCCCTCTCCGCGACCAATCGCTCGGTGGCGTCGTACCGGCGCACGAGGGCCGGTGCCAGAGCGAGCAGCCCGGCGGCGGCGAGGACAGCGAGGAGCACCGAGGTCGGCACCCTCACCCCTCCCGTCAAGATACGGTGACAACCCGATCATGCGGATTGATGAGGTTGCCGTACATTCGTAATTTGAGGTTACGGCCGGCCACCGAACAATGTGGCGCAACGCGCCGACTTGCTCAAGATCAGGATGTGGCGGTGCGTACGCGGTGCCAGCGGGCCAGCAGGCCGCCTTCGGCCACGACCTCCTCGCTGGTCATCGCGTATCCGATGTGGTCGCGCCAGGCGCCGTCGATGTGCATGTAGCGCGGGTGGTACGCCTCTTCGCGGAAACCTAGCTTCTCGACCACCCGCCGGGACGGCTTGTTCTCCGGCCGGATGTTGACTTCGATGCGGTGCAGGCCGCCGTAGCGGAAGGCGTGGTCGACGACCAACGCCAGCGCTGTGGGGATCACCGCGCGGCCGGCGATCCGGCCGTCGACCCAGTAGCCCACATAGGCCGAGCAGAACGCCCGGCGTACGACGTTGCCAAGATTGATGTGCCCGACGAAGCGATCCTCGAGGCACACCGCGAACGGCATGCTCTCACCGCGCCGGGCCGACTTGCGCTGGTCGCGGTGCACGAACCGGTACGCCGCGATCGAGTTGAGCTCGTTCCAGTCGCCGGGCGCCGACGGCTCCCACGGAGCCAGCCACGCCCGGTTCGCTCGGCGTACCTCCGACCAGGCCGCCGCGTCCGAGCGGCGGTAGGGGCGCAGCAGGACCGGCCCGTCACGTAGGACGGCGGGCCAGCCCGGAGCGGCGCCGAGTGGGATCACTTGCGTCTGTCCAGCAGCAGAACATCCACTGTGGAGCCGGCGGCCGCGGCGGTGACCCGCTCGCCGAGCACCACGAGGCCGTTGGCCTCCATCAGGCCGGACAGGGTGTACGGGCCGCCGTGCAGCGGCTGCACCGTGTAGCCGCCACCGCGGCGCTCGGCGACGTGGGCCGGGCGGAACTCGCGCAGGCCGGCCGGCGACGTGACCGTGTCGAGCAGGTGCGCCCGCACGCTCGGGCGGAAGACCGGCTCGGCGCCGGCCAGGAGCTGGATCGCGGGGCGGGCCAGCACCTCGAAACCGATCAGGGCGGCGCCGGGGTCACCAGGCAGGCAGACCACGGGCACCTCCTCCGCACCGACGGTGCCGAATCCGAGCGTGGTGCCAGGGTAGAGGGCCACCTCGGTGAATGCCACGGGTCCCGTGCGCCCGCCGTCGCGGCGGGACAGGATGCGGCGCACCATGTCGCCCGGGCCGGTGCCGGTGCCGCCGGTGGTCAGGATCAGGTCGGCCCGCAGCGTCTGGTCCTCCAGCAGCGCGCGCAGCCCCTCAGGGTCGTCGTCGCAGATGCCGACCCGGTAGGCCAGCGCGCCCACCTCGGCCGCCGCCGCGGTCAGGGCGTGCGAGTTGGCGTCGACCACCTGGCCCGGCTGGCTGCCTCGGCCGACCTCGACCAGCTCGTCGCCGGTGGCGATGATGACCACGCGCGGGCTGGACCGGACCACCACGTGTCCGATGCCGGTGGCGGCGAAGGCCGCGACGAGCGCCGGCGTGATCGTGGAGCCCGCCCGACCCAGGGTCGAGCCGGCGGCCAGCTCGTCGCCGGCGCGGCGCAGGCCGGAGCCGCGCTTCGGCGGCTGGAAGATCTCGACCGCGGCCATGCCCTGGTCGGTCCAACTGATCGGGACGACCACGTCGGCACCGCCGGGCAGCGGGGCACCGGCGGCGACCGAGAAGCACGTGCCAGGGGTCAGCCGCACCGGGCGCCAGCTCGACGCGGACAGGTCGCCGATCACGTTGAGCCGCACCGAGGTGCCGCGGCCCGCGGTGGCGACGTCTTCCCAGCGCGCGGCGTACCCGTCGATCGAGGCGAGGTCGAAGGCCGGGAACGGATGCGGTGCCACGACGTCCTGCGCCAACACGTTGCCGTACGCCTGGGTGAGCTCGAGGTCGAGCGGTGGTAGTGCGCGCAGCCTCCGCAGCGCGCTGCCGAGATAGTCGGCCAACGGTGTCAGTTCTCTGGCGGCTACCTCCGCGTCGGCTGTCTGCGTCATGAGCCGACCCCTCCCGCTCGCACGAACTCTTCGAGCCAGGAACGGAACGCCGGGCCCAGGTCTTCACGCTGACATGCGATCTGCACTACGGCCTGCAAATAACCCAGTGGCATTCCCGTGTCGTACCGGGTGCCGCGGTAGACGATGCCGTGGACCGGCGTGCCCTCGTCGAGCAGCGTCTGCATCGCGTCGGTGAGCTGGATCTCGCCGCCGCTGCCCGGCTTGGTGTGCTTGATGGTCTCGAAAATCTTGCCAGGCAGGACATAGCGGCCGAGTACGGCGAGGTTGCTCGGTGCGTCCTCCGGCGAAGGCTTCTCGACGAGGCCGGTCACCTTCACCACCTCGGCGCCGGGCACCAGGTCCGGCTCGGCCGGCGCGACCGAGGCGATGCCGTAGCGCTTGACCTCTTCGCGCGGCACCTCCAGGAACGCCAGCACGATCCCGCCGGTGCGCGCCTGGAGGTCGAGCATCGCCGGCAGCAACGGCTCGTCCTCGTCGACGAACTCGTCGCCGAGCAGCACCGCGAACGCGTCGTCGCCGACGTGCGAGTCGGCCATGCCGACCGCGTGCCCGAGCCCGAGCGGCTCGCCCTGCCGGCAGGTGTAGATCTCGGCCAGCTCGGCCGGTCGACGGACGGCCGCGAGGCGTTCGAGGTCGCCCTTCTCCTCGAGCCGGCTCTCCAGATAGGGCTGGCGGTCGAAGTGGTCGACCATCGAGGTCTTGCCGCGGCCGGTCACCAACAGGATGTCGGTGATGCCGGCGGCCGCCGCCTCTTCGACGATGTACTGAAGGACGGGCCGGTCGACGACCGGCAGCAGCTCCTTGGGTACGGCCTTGGTCGCGGGCAGGAAGCGGGTGGCGAGACCGGCGGCCGGGATGACCGCCTTGACCGCGCGCCGGCGCGGCTCGCTAGACGGGGATGGCGGTCGTGGGGTCGCTGGCTCGTCCGACATTCCGCGAGACTATCCGCCCCTCGTCTGTCGCGGTGGCTGCGTCCCGCGTGACGCGCCGCCAGCAGGTCGGATCGGTTGTCCGCCCCCGGCCCGGGGCAGGTTGTCGTCGGGTGGCACGGCACCCGCGGCGACCGGTATCTCGGCCACCACCGCCGGCGCACCAGCGGCGGTGCGGAAGTCGTCGCGGCCGGCCGCCTTGGCCGCGTACAGCGCGCCGTCGGCCGCGTTCAGCACCGCCTGCGCGGTGGCGGCGTGAGCCGGGAACACCGCGATTCCAATGGAGACGGTCACGTCGATCCCGGTGGTGCCCTCGATGTCGAATGTGTCGTCGCGCACGGCGGCGCCGATTCGGCGCGCCACGATGGCCGCACCGTCGGCGTCGGTCTCCGGCAGCAGCACCACGAACTCCTCGCCGCCCTGGCGGAACGCCAGGTCGACCTCGCGCACGACGCCGCGGATCCGGTGTGCGAACTCGACCAGCACCGCGTCGCCCGCGGTGTGGCCGTAGGTGTCGTTGACCTCCTTGAACCGGTCGAGGTCGAGGGCGAGCACGGCCAGCATCCGCCCGAACCGGCTGGCCCGCTCCACCTCGCGGCGGATCGACTCGCGCAGGTAGCGGTAGTTCCAGAGCCCGGTGAGCGGGTCGGTCAACGAGAGCCGCTGTGCCTCCTGGTGCACGCGGACGTTGTCGACGGCGACCGCGGCCTGGCCGGCGAACGTGCGCAGGGTGATCAGGTCGGCGTCGTCGAACTCGTCGGAGCCCAGCCGGTCGTAGAGCGCGAGCACGCCGGACGCGGTCGGCGGCTCCGGCGGTTGGACGCCCGGCACCAGCGCCGGCTCCGTGACGGGACTAGAGACGTTGAACGGCACCACGACGTACGTGCGGCAGGGCGGCTCGAACGGCGACAGCACCGGACCGTCGCGGTCGACCCGGCCGCGCCTCGGCACCCCGGTCGCCGCGACGCCGCCGAGCAGGCCGTCGCCGACCGGAATCCGGCGGCCGGCGACGTCGACCGCGAGGCCGCACTGGCCGACCAGCGTGCCGGTGGCGGGGTCGAGCAGCAGCACGCCGCCACCGCTGGCGCCCGTCGCGGCCTGGGCCGTCTCCAGGATCACCTGGAGGATCCGTTGCAGGTCGTGGGTGCTCGACAGGGTGTCGCCGAGCACCGCCAGGTGGCCGCGCAACTGGTCGCGGCTGGTGGTCAGGGCCCGCACGTACGCCTGCGTCTCCCGGGTCATCCGGTTGAACGCGAGCGCCAGCCGGCCGACCTCGTCCCGGCCGCGCACCGGCACCCGGGCGGCGAGGTCACCCCCGGCCACCCGGGCGACCGCGGCGGCCAGCTCGGCCAGCGGATGGGTGGTCGACCGGGCCAGCCACCAGGCCGCGGCGACCGCGAACAGGCCGGCCAGCACGACGGCGGCGATCAGCAGCGCGTAGAGGCCCTGCGGCTGGCCGGTCGGCACGGACAGCACCAGCGGCAACGGCTGGCCGGGCGCCGGGCCGACCCGCCGCACCACCCGGCCGCCGGCGGTCTCGGCCACCGCGTCACCGCGTACGCCCGACGCCGCCGCGACCACCGCGGGCAGCGCGCCGGGCGACTCCGTGCTGTGCACCGCGCCCGCCGGTGTGCCCCCGAGCAGGGTGACCGCCGTGCCGGTCGCGCCGGCGAGCCGGCCGATGGTGCCGGTGTCGAGGTCATGGGTGGCCCAGATCGTGCCGAGCGGCACGCCGGCAGCGTCCCGCGCCTCGATCCCGACGGCCAGACCGCGGAACGGGCCGGCGTCCAGGCCGGGCCGGGCGCAGTCGGCCCAGGGCCGGTCCGGGGATCCGACCGTGCGCAGCGTCTGCACGCCGTCCGCGCCCTCGACGACGACGCCGGAGGCCAACCCGCGGGCGACCACCTGGCCGGCGATGTCGGTCTGGCGGGCCGGGTCGGCGACCACCGCGACCGCGTCGGCGGCGGCCTGGAGTTGCTGGCACAGGGAGCTGACCGAGGTGCGCAGCGCGGTGGCGGCGACGCTGAGCCGATCCTTCGCCCGATCCTGGGCCACGGCGCCGACGGTGCCACCCACGAAGAGCGCACCCAGCAGCACCGGTCCCAGCACGACGGCGAGGAACGCGGCGGTCAGCCGCCCGCGCAGCGTCACAACTCCCCCTTCGGACTGCCATGCTCGGCGTCGGCGTCTGTCCAGGGTCTAACCGGGTAAGGGTCGGGAGTGTTGCGTGCCGGATTTATCGCATAGTGGGGTGACTAAGGCTGACATGCGGGCTGCGGTGCTGGCCCGTCGCCGGTCGCTGTCTCCGGCGGAGGTGGCCGCGGCGGCCGAGGCGGTGACCGCCACGCTGGCCGAGCTCATCAGAACGAGCGCGCCAAGGCTGGTCTGCGGGTACGTGCCGGTCGGCAGCGAACCCGGCGGTGGCGACCTGGCGGCGGCGGTGCGAGCGGCGTTGACCGGGGCGGCCGACCTGCTGCTGCCGGTGCTCCGGGCGGACAACGACCTGGACTGGGCCCGGTACGCGGGCACTCTCGTGCCGGCGGGGCGGGGTCTGCGGGAACCCGACGGTGAGCGCCTCGGGCGCACCGCGGTGGCCGATGCCGAGCTGATCGTGGCGCCGGCGCTCGCGGTCGACCGGCGCGGAATGCGGCTGGGTCGCGGAGGCGGGTCCTACGACCGGGCGCTGGCCCGGGTGCCGGCCGGCGTGCCCGTGGTCGCCCTGCTGCACGACGGGGAGTTCGTCGACCGGGTGCCGGAGGCGGCGCACGACCAGCGGGTGACCGGGGTGATCACCCCGGCCGGCGGGCTGGTGCGGCTTTAGGAAGCGGCGGGGGAGGCGGCCTTGGCCGGCTCGGACTTCGGCTTCGACTCGGTCTTGGTCTCGGACTTCGACTCCGACTTGGTCTCGGACTTCGACTCGGACTTGACCTTGGGAGTGTCGCTGCCGGTGGAGCCGTTGCGGGAGTCGGTGCGGTAGAAACCGGAGCCCTTGAACACGACGCCGACGGCGCTGAAGACCTTGCGCAGGCGACCCTCGCACTCGGGGCACACGGTCAGCGCGTCATCGGAGAACGACTGCACGGCCTCGAGCTGGTGTCCGCACTCGGTGCAGGCGTACTGGTAGGTCGGCACGGCTTCCTCCGGATCTTGCTGGGGCCTTTCGGCACTCAGCCTAGCTGAGTGCCAACAGAACGAGCTTCAGCGATATCAACCCCAGTGCGGCGGCTTGTCTTCCCAGAGGCGCTCGTCGTTGGTGTCGGTTCGCTCACCCCAGCCCCGATCGGTGTCGTCGGAGGTCTGCTCAGGGAGGACGTACTCGTCGCCGCTGAGGTCGACGGGACGGTCGTCGTCTGGTGTGGCGGGCGATTGCGCGCGGTTCACGCAGGCAGCGTACCCGCGCGTTCGGTAGCGTCGTTCGCCGTGACGTACGACGACCCGAACGCCGCACCGTGGCAGCGGCCCGGCCCCGGTGGCGAACCCGGCCCGGCGAGCACGGGTGGACCCGTACCCCCGGTTGGCTACTCGGGGCCGCCACCGACCGAGCCCCCGCCGACGGGGTGGCGACCGCCGACCTACATCCAGCCGCCGCCGCCCCGCCAACTGGCACCGCAGGACCTCGACAAGATCGACTCGCAGGAGAAGGACGCCCGGACTGTGACGTACGGCATCGGCCTGGTCGCCGCCGCCGTGCTGGTCGTCCTCTCCTGCCTGCTCTGCTCGCGGGTGCTCTTCTAGCCGGTTACGGGACGGCGCCTTCCCAGACGGCGTGGGCGCCGCTGTCGCCGGTGAGGAAGACGTAGATCGCGGTGGCGACGGCCAGCGCGATGACCACCACGCTGATCGCCAGGGTGACGCCGACGGGCACATGCTGCGGCGCCCGGCGGCTGCCGCTGGTCATGAACAACAGGACGAGCGTCACGACGCCGAGGGCGAGGGTGAACCACCAGGTGCGGTCGCCGTAGCTCTGATGCTGGTTGACCTTGTCGAGGATCTCCGGGGAGAAGCCCGCGGCGACCAGTCGGTCCCGCAGGTTCTCGCCGGACGCCTTCGCGAACCAGGCGGCGATGGGCGAGATCACCGCCAGGGCCGTGACCGCCCACCCGATCTTGCTGCGGAACCGCGGGACCAGCGCGTAGACGACGGCGCCGAGGCAGAGCAGGGGGATGAAAACGACAGCCACGTGGATGATCAGCGGGTGGGCCGGTATGCCCAGAATGTTGTTAAGCACGCGGCCTCCTGTGGATTTCTGTGACAGCGTACGGCCGGACCCGTCGCTGAACAGTCCTTACGAAGGGGACACGTGAGGTGAGCGGGATGTGGTTCAACGCTTGACCAAAACAGCCGTCGAACTCCCCGTATCTTGAACGTTTCCAGCTTGCGTGTTTCCATAGCGGCATGTCAGAGCCGGTGGAGGACCAGGGCGCGGCCCTGCTGCGCGCCCGCGGCATGCGGGTCACGCGGCCGAGGCTCGCCGTGCTCGGGGTGCTGGCGGGCGGTGGCCATCTCGAGGTCGACGAGATCGCGAGCGCGGTGCGCACCCGGCTCGACTCGGTTTCCACGCAGGCGGTCTACGACGTGCTCGGCGCGCTGTCCCGAGCCGGTCTGGCCCGGCGGATCGAGCCGGCCGGCAGCCCGGCCCGGTTCGAGGCGCGCACCGGTGACAACCACCACCACGTCGTCTGCCGGGCCTGTGGTGCCATCGCCGACGTCGACTGCGTACACGGTGCGGCACCCTGCCTCGACCCGGTCGGAGCCGGCGGGTTCGTGGTCGACGAGGCGGAAGTGACCTTCTGGGGCCTCTGTCCGGTATGTCAACAGGCTAAAGCAGCCGACGACTAGGCTTGTGTCGATGGCAGACCTTGGGCTTTTCGGACCCGACACGGTGACGTGGCGGGTGCACGCCGAGCCCATTCTGTTCGTCGGCGGCCTGCGCTCGCTCTATCTCCAGGCGTTGCATCCCCGGGCGATGGCCGGGGTCGCGCAGAACTCGCACTACAAGGACGACCCGTGGGGCCGGCTGGTCCGCACGTCGATCTACGTCGCGACGGCGGTCTACGGGACCACGGCGGAGGCCGAGGCGGCCGGTCGACGGTTGCGCGCCATCCACGCCAAGATGCGCGCCCGCGACCCGTTCACCGGCGAGGAGTTCCGGATCGACGAGCCGGACCTGCTGCGCTGGGTGCACGTGGCCGAGGTCGAGTCGTTCATCACCACCGCTCGCCAGGCCGGGGTGCCGCTCACCGACGCCGAGGTCGACACCTACTACGACGAGCAGCGCCGGGTCGCCGCCCTCGCCGGTCTGGACCCCTCGACCGTGCCGGGGTCGGCCTCCCAGGTCGCGGCGTACTACAAGTCGATGCAGCCCGAGCTCAAGATCACGAAGGACTCCGCCGAGGCCCTCGTCTTCCTGACGGCGCCGCCGGTGCCCTGGAAGCTCAACCCGGCCGTCCGGGTCGGCCTCGAGCTCGGCGGTCCGCGCCTGGCTTACCTGGGAGTGGCCTCGACCGCGCTTGGCCTGCTGCCGCCGTGGGCGCGGCGGCTCTACGGCGGCCTCGGCCTGCCGATAGAGGGCTTCACCGCCGGCCTGTCGGCCCGGGCCTTGCGCGCCGCGTTGGCCGCGCTGCCACGCCGCTACGTCGAGGGACCGATCTACCAGCGCGCGATGGCCCGCGCAGCCGCCGCCGCGGCGAGCTAGCCGGCGCGGTCAGCTACGGCGCGACGGTCCGTGCCGTCGCCGTGACGTAGCCGCTCGCCAGCGCGGCCAGTTCCGGATCCGACCGCCCGGCGATCACTCGCACCGTGCCGGCGACGATGTCGGCGACCTGGACCCGGGGGTCGTCGTTGGAGTCGACCAGCGTCAGGTCGGCCAGGTCGGGCGCGGCTTCGCGGAGCCAGGCGACCCGCGTCGGGGTGAGGGAGCTCTGGAAGTCGTGTGTGATCCGCACCGGACCCCAGTGGGCCACCGCGTTGACGATCGCCGGCGCCAGCAGGTCCACCGGCGCGAACGCGGGCGGGTCGGTGCGGCGTCGATCCAGAAAGTCGTCGGCCCGCGCGCGGTTCTTGCCGAGCAGGGCCAGCGTCTCGTCGGCAGCGGGCGGGACGCCGGTGCGGCGCAGGTCGCCGATCGCCTGGAAGAGCACGTCCGCCGCGGTCGGGTCCAGGGGTTCCCGGGTGCGCAGCAGCGCGTTGCCCGCCATCAGGAAGCGCCGCCAGCGTGGTTCGGCGGTGACCGGCAGGGTGTCGACCCGGTCGGGCGCGTCGATCAACTGGTCGAGCAGCGTGCGCACGAGGAACCGGGGCTTGTCGACGAGTTGGACGTAGGCGTGCCCGTGCACCGGACCGCCCGTGCCCAGCAACCAGACCAGGACGGCGCGGTGCTTCTCGCGCAGCAGGTGGTTGGCCTTGTATTCGGTGGCCGGCGACTTGATCCGCGCCCGAAGCTCGGCCATGCACTCGGCCGCGGCCGCCCACGACAAGTGCACGCTGCCGTGGGCGAACACCGTGGTCGGCGAGCTGACGAGCTGTTGGCCCTCGTAGCCGGACTCGTCGCAGGCGATCTCCCGGATCTCCGCGGCCATCCAGCCACACTCCCACAGCGGGGTCAGCCGGTGACAGCGGATTTCCGTGACCGGCGGACCGCCAGCGCCGCGAAGACGATCAATGCGAGCACTCCCGGCCCACAGTGGACGGCAAGCACGCCGGCCAGCCCGGGCCCACCCCAGTCGTTCTGATAGGTCGACGGGTCGTCGAAGTCGATCACGAACGGCTCCAGCACCGCCCGCCCGATCAGGTAGACCCCGAACACGATCCCGATGACCGCCAGCACCTTCTTCATAGGGTCCAGCGTCGTCGCCCGGAAACAAGGTAACCATCCGGCTGGCCGCCCTTCGATGGTGCGGCCAGCCGCACCTAGAGGTCCGCGCAGACCTCGCGCAGGTAGCGCAGCCCGTTGATGGCCAGGTCGTCCTGGGTCGGTGCGAACGGGCGCCAGATCGAGGCGGCCACCGCGATCGACTCGTTCTCGCCGGTGAAGGACTCGATGCAGAGCGGGCCGCGATAACCCGTCAGCGCCAGCGTGCGCAGCCAACGCGGCCAGTCGATGTGGTCGTCGCCCGGTGCGCCGCGGTCGCTGCCACTGACCTGGACGTGCACCAGGCGTGGGCCGGCGGCCCGGATGGCCGCGTACGGGTCGGCCTCCTCGATGTTCATGTGGTAGCTGTCGAGCATGATCCCGACGCTGGGCGGCAGGCCCTCGAGGGCGGCGAGCGTCTGCGCGACCGTGTTGAGCACCGAGGTCTCGTAGCGGTTGAGCGCCTCCAGCCCGATCCGGACCCCGCGCGCGCTGGCGTGATCGGCGACGGGGGCCAGGGCGTCCCGGAGCGATTCGTAGCAGTCCGACCGTTCTGCGGGCGTCATCCGCCAGACGCGGCCGACCGCCGCGTAGGCCGGGCCGCAGACGCTCGGTGCGCCCAGGACCACCGCCGCGTCCACAAGGGAGCGAAGGTAGTCCTGGGTCGCCCGAACCGTGCCAGGATCGGTGTTGACCAGGTCACGCCCGGGTGGCGTGACCGAGAGGACTGCGGCGGCGGTCAACCCGTGCTCCGCGAGCAGGTCGCGGGTCTTCTCGGGTGACCAGTCGCCGAGGTTCTCCACCGGGATCTCGATCGCGTCGAACCCCCAACCGGCGATCTTCGGCACCAGCGAGGCGAGCGCCGCGTCGTCGACAGGGGACGTCCAGATCCAGGGGTTAGCACCGATCGTGAACATGATGGCTACTTACCGCCCCAGTCGCCCGGGTAGCCCGGGAGGTCGCTGCACCCGCACATCGCGTAGTGCAGCGGCGGCATGCTGGGGTCGACGTACTGGGACAGGTTGGCGTCGGTGATCGTCGGCTGGGGCAGCTTCCACGGGCTGGGCACCTGCTCGCCCTTGAGGATCTTCAGGGCCGCGATCACCGGCGTACGCCACTGGTAGGTGGGGTAGGTCGGCGCGACCGCGGTGAGCTTCTTGTCCTGCCACATGCGCAGGAAGTCCTGCTGGTCCTCGCCGACGATCGCCGGGAACGGCTTGCCGAGGTCCTCGAACGCCTCCGCCGCGGCGACGGACGTGGCGCCGGCGTCCATCCAGATACCGTCGATGTTGCCGAAGCGCTGGATGTAGTTGTTGACGATGGTCTTCGTCTTGGCCGCGTCGCCGTCGGTGAACTCGACACCGACGACCTTGAGCTGCGACTTGTCGAAGGCCACCTTGGCCGCGCCCCAGCGGGCCTCCAGCACGTCGACGCCGGGCAGGATGCGCAGCGCCAACACGTTGCCGCCCGGCTTGACCTTCTCGATCAGGAACTCGGCGCCGGCGGCGCCGAACGCGTACCCGCCGATCGGGTTGATGAAGGTGACCGGGCACTTGGTGTTGACGCCGCGGTCGAAGACGATCACCGGCACCTTGGCGCATGCCTGCTCGACGGCCGGGGTCAGCGTCGCGGTCGTGTTGGGCGACACGATCAGCGCGTCACAGCCCTTGCCGAGCAGGTCGGTGATGTCGGAGATCTGCTTGTCGTCCTTGCTCTCCGCGTCGGCCACCTGGAACGACTTGATCTCCGGGTGCAGCTTGACCTCGGCCTGCATGTTCTTGAAGCCGACCTGGCGCCACGGGTTGCCGACGCCGGCGTTCGAGAAGCACAGGTTGTACGGCCCGGCCTTCTTGTATTTCGCGGTGTCGGCGTTCTGCGGGTTGAGCGCCTGCTCCCATGGCTTGTCCGAGGGACCGGTCGCACTGGTCGTGCGCAGTGCGATCTCGTTGTCGTAGTCGGCCTGGACGAAGAACTCCGACGTCTCGCCGGTGCCGGCGCCCGCATCCGCGGAAGCGCTGGCGCTCGGGTTGGTGGCCGGCACGTCGCTGGAACAGCCCGCCAGGATCAGGGCCGTTCCAGCGGCGAATATGGCAAGGGCAGTACCTGTTTTCTTGCGCAACTCTCCTCCTACTGGTGGTGGGTGCGTGGTTCAGGTGCGTGCCCGTAGCCCGCCGATGGCCACGGCAGCGAGGATGATCAGGCCCTGCACCGCCGACGCGAGTGCGCCGGCGACGCCGAGCAGGTTCAGCAGGGTCAACAGGGTTTGCAGGGTGAGCGCGCCGAGCATGGCGCCGACGACCGAGCCGCGGCCGCCGCCGAGCACCACGCCGCCGAGCACGACCGCGGTGATCGCGGTGAACTCCAGCCCGGCGCCGACCTGGAAGCTCACCCCGCCGAAGCCGCCGAGCAGGATGGCCGCCACGGCCGCGCAGCCGCCGCTGACCACGAACGCGATGGTGCGGACGCCGGCCACCCGCCCGCCGGCCAGCCGGGCCGCGCGGGGGTTGTCGCCGACGGCGAGCAGCACCTTGCCGAAGTCCGAGCGCATCGCCAGGATCGCCAGCCCGGCCAGGACGAGCAGGATCAGCACCGCGTACGGAATCTCGCCCAGCCAGGGCACGCCTTCGATGCCGCGCCGGCCGAGCATCCGGAACTCCTCGGACAGCGCACCGCGGGGCGAGCCGCCGGTCCAGGTGTAGACCGCGCCGACCAGGATGAGGTACATGCCGAGGGTGGTGATGAACGACGGCACCAGCAGCAGCGTGGTGACCAGCCCGTTGACCAGGCCGACCAGCAGGCCGAAGCCGAGCACCAGGGCGACCACCGGCCACGTCGCACCCGGGTCGCCGTCGATCAGCCGGGCCGCGATCACCACCTCGGCGGTGACCAGGGAGCCGACCGACAGGTCGAAGTCGCCGGCGACGATCACGAAGTATTGCCCGGCGGCCAGGATGATCAGCGGCGCGGCCCGCTTGAGGAAGGCGAGCAGGGCCGGCGGGTCGTAGAAGTCAGGTTGCCGGATGCCGACCGCGACCAGCAGCAGCACCAGGATCACCACGACGGGCGCGATGCTGCCGGCACCCCAGCGACCGCGGCGGGACTGGCCGAGGGCGGCGGGGCCGGTGGGTGCTTCGACCGTCATGCCGCCGCCTTCCGGACCACTTTGCGGCGCAGCCGCATGGCGTAGATCGCGACCGCCGCGACGATCACGACGCCGCGGACCACCTGCTTGAAGAACGGGTCGACGGCGAGCTGGTTGAAGATGCCGTCGATGACCGCGAGCAGCAGCACGCCGCCGACCGTGCCGGCGACTCCGCCCTTGCCGCCGGCCAGCACCGTGCCGCCGAGGACCACCGCGGCGATCGACTCGAGGTCGTAACCGCCCTCGGCGCCGACCCGCGGCGCTCCGGCGCCGAGCCGGCTCGCCAGGTAGAGACCGGCGATGCCGGCGCAGAGCGAACAGATCACGTGGGTCCGGATCAGCACCCAGTCGGTGCGGACGCCGGAGAGCCGGGCGACGTCGAGGTCGCCGCCGGTGGCGATCAGGTGGTGCCCGAAGCGGCTGCGGTTGATGACCACCCAGGCCACTGCCGCGACGCCGATGAAGAGCAGGAACGCCACCGGGACCGGGCCGACCCGGTCGTAGCCGAGGTGCTGGAAGGAGACCGGCACCGAGCCGGCCGGGCCCGCGTACCCCTGCTCCAGGTAGCCCTTGATCAGCAGCCCGACGCCGAGCGTGGCGATGAAGGCGTTGATCCGTAGTTTGGTGATCAGTAGGCCGTTGACCAGGCCGATCGCGCCGGACACCGCGACCACGGCGAGGATCGCCGGCAGCACGCGGCCGTCGCTGCCGGCCATCGTCTCGGCCGCGATCAACGAGGTGAGGCTGATGACGTACGCGACGGAGAGGTCGAGCGACCCGGCCAGGATGGCGAACGTCTGCCCCACGGCGACGATGCCGAGCCCGGCCGCCCGCTGCAACAGGCTGACCGTGCTGTTCTGGCCGAACAGCGAACCACCGTCGGTGGCGACCAGGATGCCGCCGATGATCAGCGTCATGCCGAGCGCCAGCCAGACGCCGTTGGTGGAGTCGATGCGGGGCCGCCGCGCGGTCAGGGTAGTCATGCGGGCACCTCGTGCGGTGTGCCGGTGGCCAGGCTCAGGACCGCCTCCTCGCTCGCGTCACCGGGTAGCTCCCCGGCCAGGGCGCCGTCGCGCATGACGACGATCCGGTCGCTCATGCCGAGCAGCTCGGGCAGCTCCGACGAGATCATCAAGACCGCGGCTCCCTTGTCTGCCAGGTCGCGGATCAGCTCGTGGATGGCCGCCTTGGCGCCGACGTCGATGCCCCGGGTGGGCTCGTCGAACAGCAGCACCCGTGGCGCCATGGCCAGCCAGCGGGCCAGCACCACCTTCTGCTGGTTGCCGCCGGACAGATAGCGGACCTCCTGGTCGACGCCGGCCGCGTGCACCTCGACGGCGGCGAGCAGGGCGCGCACGCTGGTCGTGCGGGCGCCGCCGCCGAACCATCGCGGCGTGGCGGCGCGGCTGGCCAGCAGCGCGTTGTCGAGCACCGACTGGCTCAGCGCCAGCCCTTCGCCCTTGCGGTCCTCGGTCACGTACGCGATGCCGGCCCGGACCGCCTGTCGCGGCGACCGGGGCCGCACCGGCTTGCCGTCGAGGGTCATCTGCCCGGCGGTGAAGCTCTCGACTCCGAACAGCGCGCGAGCGAGCGCCGAGCGCCCGGACCCTTGCAGGCCGCCGACGCCGAGCACCTCGCCGGAGCGCAGCTCGAGGTCGATCGGGCGGAGGCGGCCGTTGCCGGCGCCGGCCAGCGTGACCAACGCCGCGCCGGGCGCGCCGGCCTTGGGCGGGTAGTAGCTGGCGAGCTCGCGGCCCACCATGTGCCGGACCAACGCCTCGGGCGTCGCGTCGGCGGTGTCCACGGTGACCACCCGGCGGCCGTCCTTGAGCACGGTGATCCGGCTGGAGAGGTCGAACACCTCGGCGAGCCGGTGCGAGACGTAGAGGATGCCGATGCCCCGGGCCTGGAGGCGGCGGACCAGCGCGTAGAGCAGCTCGACCTCGTGGTCGGCCAGCGCCGCGGTCGGCTCATCCATGATCAGGATGCGGGCGTCGAGGGAGAGCGCCTTGACGATCTCGACCACCTGCTGCTGCGCGACGCCGAGTTGGCCCACCCGGTCGGTCGGCCGGACCGTCTCCGCGCCGACGGAGGCGAGCAGCTCGGCCGTACGCGCGCGCATCGCCCGGCGGTCGACCAGGCCGCGCCGCGTGGGCTCGCGGCCCAGGAACACGTTCTCGGCGACGGTGCGCTCCGGGAGCAGGTTGAACTCCTGGTGGATGATCCCGACGCCGGCTGCCTGTGCTTCGCGTGGGTTGTGCAGCACGACCGGCTCACCGGCGATCCGCAGGCTGCCGCTGTCGGGCTGGTGCACGCCGGACGCGATCTTCATCAGCGTGGACTTGCCGGCACCGTTCTCGCCGACCACGGCGTGCACTTCGCCGGGATACACGTCAATGTCCACATTGGACAATACGGACACACCGTAGAACGACTTTCCGACGTCGTGCATCGCTAGGAGCGCGTCCGGTGGTTCAGGTGAATCCATTGTGATCACCGAAACTTTCGCTTGTCAGGCTTGAGCTTTTGCTGAGCTGACCGAAAGCGCCATTGGCGTCGCATCGTAAGCGCCCGAACACAGACCGATCAAGACCGTAACGCGCTGGAGACGATCACAGTTCTGCATTGATTGATCTTTCCGCGCGATCCGGTCCGTTGACGGGTCGCCGCGAAGCGAGTCAAACTCAGCAGCGTCGATGCGCTGCGGCGCTTCGACCCCCACGCGTACTTCGGCGGACGCGTTGCACCGCAAGCCCTCGCACGGCATTGCCCTCGCACGGCAACGACGAAGGAGACCGCATGCGCCGCCGCAGACCTGTCCTCACCCTGCTCACGATCCTCATCACGCTGCTCGGCCTCGGCATCGTCCAGGCGCCCGCCCAAGCCGCGCCCGCCTTCCGGGCGCTGGTCTTCAGCGAGACCGCCGGCTACCGGCACGACTCGATCGCGGCCGGCGTCACGATGTTCACGCAGCTCGCCGCGGCCAACAACTTCGAGGTGGTGTTCAGCGAGGACTCCACGGTGCTCAACGCCGCCAACCTCGACACGTACGACGTGCTCGTGATGTTCCAGACCTCGGGCATGGTGTTCGACAACGACTCGCAGCGCACGGCGGTGCAGAACTACCTGCGCGCCGGCAACGGGATCGTGGCGATCCACAACGCGACCGACATGGGCATCGACACGACGTTCCCGTGGTGGGACCAGACGATCAACGGTGGCGCGCACATGCCGTCGCACTCGCCTGGCTCACTGCAGGGGTACGCCCGCGTCGCCGACAAGGCCCACCCGTCGACCGCGGGCCTGCCGGACAACTGGCAGCGCACCGAGGAGTGGTACAACTTCGACGTCAACGCGCGCGGCAACGTGCACGTGCTGGTCACCGCCGACGAGCGCACCTACAACCCGGGCTCCGACGCGATGGGCATCGACCACCCGATCTCCTGGTGCCGCGAGACCGAGGGCGGCAAGGTCTGGGCGACCGCGATGGGGCACGACATCGCGTCGTACAGCGAGACGAACTTCCGCAACCACGTGCTCGGCGGCGTCCGCTACGCGGCGGGCAACCTGCCCGGCGACTGCGGCGGCACGGTCTGGGGCAACTTCGAGAAGGTCAGCCTCGACTCCAACACGGTCGACCCGATGGCGCTGGACATCGCGCCGGACGGTCGGGTCTTCTACGTGCAGCGGGCCGGCCAGATCAAGATCTTCAAGCCGGCGCAGCAGAGTACGGTGACCGCCGGCACGCTGTCCGTCTACACCGGCGGTGAGGACGGGCTGGTCGGGATGGCGCTCGACCCCAACTTCGCCAGCAATGGGTGGATCTATCTCTATTACTCGCCGTCCTCCTCGTCGACGGACATCAACCGGTTGTCCCGGTTCACCGTCAGCGGCGACACCCTCAACCTGAGCAGCGAGGTCGTGCTGCTGTCCGTGCCGGCGTACCGCGACCGGACGTTCCCGGAGCCTGGGCACACCGGCGGCTATGTCGCGTTCGGGCCCAACGGCAACCTGTTCCTGTCGACCGGTGACGACACCCCGCCGAACCTCGACCCGGCCTGGCAGGGCTACGCGCCGCTCGACTGGCGCTCCGGCAAGTCCAACTTGGACGCCGCGCGCAGCGCGGGCAACACCAACGACCTGCGCGGCAAGATCCTGCGGATCCACCCCGAGACGAACGGGACGTACACGATCCCGAGCGGCAACCTGTTCACGCCCGGCACCGCGCAGACGCGGGCGGAGATCTACGCGATGGGCTTCCGCAACCCGTTCCGGTTCGAGGTCGACAAGCAGACCGGCTGGATCAACATGGCCGACTACGGGCCGGACCGCGGCCTGCCGACCACCAACCGTGGCCCCGAGGGGCTGGTCGAGCTCAACGTGATCAAGCAGGCGGGCAACTTCGGCTGGCCGTTCTGCCATGGCAACAACCAGGCGTACGCGCCGTACAACCCGGACACCGGTGTGGTCGGCTCGAAGTTCAACTGCAACGCGCCGGTCAACGACTCACCCAACAACACCGGCCTGCGGACGCTGCCTTCCCTGGTGCAACCGCAGATCTGGTACGGGTACGGCGCTTCGTCGAACTTCCCGGAGATGGGCGAGGGCGGTGCGGCGCCGATGGGCGGCCCGGTCTACCGCTACAACGCGTCCAGCACCTCGGCCACGAAGTTCCCGGCGTACTACAACGGCGTGCACTTCTTCTACGAGTGGGCCCGCAACTACGTCAAGGAGATCCACTTCGACTCCTCCGGCGGCCTGGTGAAGATCAACCCGTTCCTGCCGGGCGAGTTCTTCAACAAGCCGATGGCCATGCGGTTCGGGCCGGACGGGTCGCTCTATCTGCTCGAGTGGGGCGCCAACTTCGGTGGCGGCAACAACGACTCCGGCCTATACCGGATCGACTACGTCAAGGGCGGCCGGGCACCGGTCGCGGTGGCCACGGGCACGCCGACCAACGGGCTCGCATCGCTGACCGTGCAGTTCTCCAGCGCCGGCACGCACGACCCGGACACCGGCGACACGATCAGCTACGCGTGGGACTTCGAGAGCAACGGCAGCACCGACTCGACGGCCGCCAACCCGTCGAAGACGTACACCACGAACGGGAACTATGTGGCGAAGTTGACCGTCACCGACAACACCGGTCGGTCCTCGTTCGCCAACGTGCCCATCACCGTCGGCAACAACGCGCCGGTGGTGACCGTCACCGGGCCGCCAAACGGCGGGATGCTCGACTTCGGGCAGAACGTGGCCTACTCGGTGACGGTGACCGACGCGCAGGACGGCACGGTCAACTGTCAGCAGGTGTTCACGAACCCGGCGCTCGGGCACGACGACCACGAGCACGGCACCACCGACCTGCCCGGCTGCTCGGGCACGGTGTCGACGGGCAACCTCGGCGGGCACCCGGACGGCGCCAACCTGTTCTACGTCCTGAACGCGCGCTATCAGGACAACGGAAACGGGTCCGTGGCCCGGCTCACCGGCTACGCCAAGGCGATCCTCCAGCCCAAGCACAAGCAGGCGGAGTACTACACGGCGCAGTCCGGCACCCGGATCGTCGCGCAGACGGGCGCGGAGAGCGGCGGCCGGATCGGCGACATCAGCAACAACGACTGGATCATGTTCGACCCGATGAGCCTCCAGGGGATCACCACCGTCAGCTACCGCGTCTCGTCGCCTTCAGGTGGTGGCAGCATCGAGCTCCGGGCGGACTCGCCGACGGGCACGTTGCTGGCCACGAACCCAATCGCGGCAACGGGCGGCTGGGACACGTACGTGCAACAGGCCGCGGTCAACGTGGCGGCGCTGTCCGGCACGCACAAGCTCTACATGGTGTTCAAGACCAGCTCGACGAACAGCTTCGACGTCGACGCGTTCACCTTCGGTGGCAACGGCGTCGGCACCACGCCGAGCGGCGGCATCGCGGGTCGGACGTACACGGTGACCGCCAACCACAGCAACAAGCTGGCCGACGTCAGCGGCCAGTCGACGGCCGACAACGCGGTCGTGCACCAGTGGGCCTCGACCGGCGGCGCGAACCAGCGTTGGCAGGCGGTCGACGCGGGCAGCGGCAACGTGTACCTGAAGGCCGTACACAGTGGTAAGTGCATGGCGGTGGCCGGTGGCTCGACCGCCGACGCCGCCGCGGTGGTGCAGTTGACCTGCAACAACCAGACGAACCAGCAGTGGACACCGGTCGCGTCCGGTGGCGTCTACCAGTTCCGGGCGGTGCACAGCAGCAAGTGCCTCGACGTCAACGGCGGCTCGACCGCCGACGGCGCGGCGCTCATCCAGTGGCCGTGCCACACCGCTACCAACCAGCAGTGGCGCCTGACCCAGCAGTGAGAAAGGAAGGGACCCTTGCTAACGCGCCGTGTTAGCAAGGGTCCCTTCCGCTGCGGAAAGCGTTAATAAGGGGCCCTTGCTTCGCGGTGGCGGAGGCCGGGGGTGATGGGCATGTCGAGGCGGATCGGCTCCGTCGCGGTCGCCCTCGCCCTCGCTGTCGCCGTCGGCGTCGCGGAGAAGCCGGCTGCGGCCAGGCCGACGGGCTCCGGCTTGGTCAGCGTCGCGGGACCGTCGCCGGCGAACTCCTCGGTGGTCATCGCCTGCAACGCCACGGTGGCCATCACCGTCATCGTCACCGCCGAGACCAGCGCGACGGCGACGATCAGGCCGAGCGGGCGCACGCCCTCGACCACGCTCAGGCCGGTCCGGTCGAGCTCGACACCGACCGCGGCCATCGCCGTGTAGTGCATGCCGCACACGCCCGCGGCCATCAGCGCCGACGCGCCCGCGATCGGCAGGCGGCCGTCGACGGTGGTGCTGAACCAGAGCGCCGCGGTCGCCGCGACGACCGCGATCAGCGCCGACAGTGCGACGAGCTTCGGGCCATAGGTGATCTCGCCGGCCACGTCGACCGCGGCCATCCCGGTGAAGTGCATGCCGAGCAGGCCGGCACCGGTCACGCCGCCGGCCCGCAGGATCTGCGCGGTGCTGGGCTCGCGGTAGCCGACCAGGAACAGCCCCACCCCGACGGCGCCGAGCGAGAGGGCGAGGCTGGCGGCGGTCAGCGCCGGGCTGTAGCGCACCGGGCTGTCGACGACGTCGAAGCCGAGCATGGCGGTGAAGTGCGCGAGCCAGACGCCGGCACCGCCGATCGCCACGGTCGCGATGGTCAACCACTTCACCCTGGCCGCGCCTTCGCTCACGGCTCGCGCCCGGCCGGTGCAGTAGAGGCCGATCAGGGCGCCGATCACGGAGACCGTGTACGCGAAACCGGGATTGAGCCAGCCGTGCGTGAAGTGGTGCACTTCTGCCATGCGAGCAGTGAGCCAGCTAGATAAGGTGGGGTGTCGCACAGCTCGTCCGTCACCCACCCGATCGAGGTGGCTTGCGCTAAATGTCCTTTTGGCCCGTTGACCCGCGGAAGTGGCCGCGCATACGGTCGCTCGCCGTGGGACGACACATTCGACGGTACGGCTGGCCGATCGCCGCGGTGGTGACCGGCGCGGCCGTCATCGCTCTGGCCGGCACTCTTTCCGCGCACGCCGAACACACTCCGGGCGACCCCGGCGGACTGGCCGAGCGCACCGGCACCGGTTGGCGTGACTCCGACGACGGCTGGTCGCAGCCCGCGTCGCCGCCGCCGGCCCTGTCATCGACCGCGCGGCCGGCGGAAGCGGTGCCCGAACGGTTCGCCACGTTGCCGCCGGGTGCCGCACTGCCGACCGGGGCACAGTGCGCGACCTGGGTGCGGGCTCGGCCGTCGGCCGAGAACAAGCGCATGAACCTGATGGCGAACGCGGCCACGGGGCACCGGATCGGGGCCGACATCTTCGACGACAACCGGGCGGACACCCTGGTCGCGACCAGGGTCGACGGTGCGTTCACCGGGTCTACAAAGGACATCCTGCGGTGGGCGGCGTGCAAGTGGGGCGTCGACGAGGACCTGGTGTTCGCACAGGCCGCGATCGAGAGCTGGTGGCGGCAGACGGTGTACGGCGACTACACGGCTGATCCAGCGCGCTGCGCCCCGGGCCACGGGCTGGGTGACGACGGCCGGGCCGGGGAGTGCCCAGAGAGCTTCGGCATCCTCCAGGACCGGCATCCGTACCAGAAGTCGGCCTGGCCGGGTGTCGCCCGCTCGACCGCGATGAACGCCGACCTGGCGTACTCGATCTGGCGGGGCTGCTTCGAGGGCTACGAGGCCTGGCTCGGCAAGGAAGAGCGGGGCAGCGCGTACGCGGCCGGTGACCAGTGGGGCTGTGTCGGGCGCTGGTACAGCGGGCGCTGGCACACGGCCGACAGCGAGGGCTACATCGCCAAGGTCAAGGACTACCTGAACCGCCGCATCTGGGAGACCCGCGACTTCCAACAGCCCTGAGTCCTGGCTGGGTGCAACGGATCTCCGTGCGGTGGAGTTCTGGGTGGCATGCGGGTTGATCACATCGTCGAGCGGCTGTACCGCGTCCTTCTCGGGTCGGCATTGGCGGTCGGCGTCGTCGGTGTGACGCACGTGTGGTGGGCCGGGTTGGGGATGTGGAAGGACGAGGCGAGCATCGCCAACAACCTGCGCCGGTGCTACCTCGCGCTGACCGGGAACCTGCACTACGACCAGGTCGCGCCGGTCGGCTGGCTCTGGTTGGAGAAGACGTTGCTCGGGGTGGTCGGCGCTGACGACCGAGTGCTCCGGCTCCCGTCGTACGCGGGTGCGCTGGTTGTGCTCGGGCTCGGTGCGTTCATCGCGCGCCGGGCGATCGGCCGGGCCGGTGCGGTCGCTGTCGTCGCCCTGCTCGCGGTCTCGCCGATGTTGCTGGTCTACGCGGGCGAGCTCAAGCAGTACACCTTCGAGGCCGCGGTGGCGTTGGCGCTGCTCGTACTCGGCGCGTGGGCACACGAGGCGCTCCGGTGGAACGGTTTTAGCTACGACTGGCGCTCGGCGACGTGGGTCGCGGCGACCGGGGTCGCGGTGTTCGTGTCGTTCAGCGCGATTCTGGTGACAGCGGCGGTCACGATGGCGCTCGTCGGGCTGCTTGCGTTGCGGCGTGCGTGGGCCGACGCCGGTTGGCAGGCCGCGCTGTCGGCGCCGGCCGCTCTCGCCGCCGCGTTCCTCGTGTGGTGGCGGCACCGCTTCTCGTTCTATCCGAACCAGGCGGACTATTTCGTCAACGGCACCGCACCCAGGAACGCGGGACCGAGCGAGTTGCTGGCCTGGCTGCCGAAAATGTGGACCACCTTTGTCACGGCGCCGATGAGTTGGCGGTTCGGATGGCTGGTGCTGCTGCTCATGATCGTCGGGGTCGTCGCTCTCTGGCGGCGTGACCGGTTGTGGGCGGCCATGCTGACCATGGTCTTCGTGACCGCGGTCGGGGCCGCCGCCCTGCGCGGGTTCCCGATGGTCGGCCGGCCCGCGATCTACCTGATCGCTCCCACCGTGCTGCTGGTCGTCGCGGGACTCGTCGGGATCGTGCGTGCCGTCGTGGCCGGTGCGACCTTCCGCGGCCGGGCGGTCGTGGCAACGCTCGCCGTCCTGGCCTGTGGGCTTGCGATGGTCCGGCCGGTCGCCGGAACCGTCCGAAAGGAGATCGCGGCGCCGTTGGGCAAGGAAGCGCTCCGCGATGCGCTCAGGGACGTCTCGGGTCAGGTCCGGCCGGGCGATGTCGTCCTTGTTTACTATTTCGGCAACCCGGTCACTACCTGGTACAGCCCATATCTCGACCTCGGAAACGACGTTTTCCATGTGCGGCTCTGCCAGCCGACCAGCCCCGAGGAGAAGAAAATCCGCCTGTACGAGACGCTCGCCGGTGCCAAACGAGTCTTCTACGTCCAAGGCCGGTTGAACGCGACCACGCGGCGCGACAACTTCGACGTCTCGCTGCGAGCCCTCGACGCGATCGGCACTGTCCAGGAACGCCACGATGCCCCACGGGACCGCATCGGACCGCATTCCTGGGCGCTTGTCGACATCACGGAGGCCCCGCCGTTCTCCCCACCGGCGTCGCCGCCCAACCCATGCCTTGAGATGTACTGACCTGCCTGGGGGGTGTCTCGTGGATCATGCCGGCGCCGCGCCGGGCCCAGATGGCGTCCGACCGCACGCGGAGACCGGCCAGATACAACACCGGTATCCGACCGGCCTCCGCGCACGCCCGGACGCCATCTGGACCTCGCCGCCGCACCACCCTGATCCACGAGACACCCCCTAGGAGATTCCGTTGAAGCTCTCGATCCTGATGCCGGTCTACAACGAGGAAGAACGCGTCGCGGAGGCGCTCAAGCAGGCGCTCGCGGTCGAGTACCCGTGCGAGATCGAACTGGTCGTGGTCAACGACGGCAGTCGTGACGGCACCGGTGCGATCCTCGACGCTGCTGCCGATGACGCGCGCCTGCGGGTGATCACGCATCCGCGTAACGCGGGTAAGGGTGCGGCGATCAAGACCGCGGTCGACAGCGCGGACGGTGACTACATGGTCATCCTTGACGCGGACCTGGAGTACGACCCGCTGGACATCCCTCGGTTACTGGCCCCTGTGCTGGACGGGCGGGCGAAGGTGGTTTACGGCAATCGGACCTTCGGTAGCCACAGTGCGTACAGCTTCTGGTACGTGATGGGTAACAAGGCCGTCACCACCGCGGCGAACGTGCTCTTCAACTCGTACATCGGTGATCTGGAGACCTGCTTCAAGTTGTTGCCGGTCTCGTTGTATCGGTCGTTGGAGATCAAGTCGCGGGGCTTCGGTATGGAGGCGGAGGTGACCGGGAAGCTGTTGCGCCGCAAGATCCGGCCGTATGAGGTGCCGATCAGCTACCGCGCCCGTGGTCGTGAAGAGGGCAAGAAGATCACCTGGAAAGACGGCGTCGAAGCACTGTGGATCCTGGGCCGCGAGCGCGCCCGGAAGCGCTGACGCCACGTCCGCAGCCTGGGTGTGGCTCAGCGCAGAGTGGTGGCGACCAGCGCGGCGAAAGCGGATGCGGCGCGCTCGTCGGTGCGGCGCTCTGACCAGTTCATGTGACCCAGGAAGGCGTGTTGGAAGCAGGCGCCGACGAGCAGGCCGGCCGCCCCGTCCAGGTCGGCGTCCGCGGAGACGACGCCGAGGGTCTGGTGGCGGCGCAGGTATTCGACGACTGCCTCGTTGACGCGCTGCGGTCCGGCGCCCACCAGGCGTAGGCCCGCGGTGTGCGCGGCCAGGATCGTCGGCTCGGAGAAGATCGAGGCGAGCATCGGGAAGCTGTCGGTGTAGAACGCGATCGCCGCCCCCGCGATGGCGGTCAGGCCTTCGACCAGGTCGTCGTCGTCGCTGTCCATGGCGCGGGTGAGCTGGGCCATGGCCGGTGACCGCTCGCGCAGCACCGAGACCAGCAGCTCGGCCTTGCCGGTGAAGTGCTTGTAGAGCGTGGCCTCCGAGTAGCCGGCCTCCCTGGCGATCTCGCGCGTGGTCGTCTTGGCCATGCCGCGATGGCGGATGACCGAGGCGGCGGCGTCGAGGATCAATTCCCTGGTATCCATTGGGCTCCCATTGACAGGTTAGTGAGCGCTCACCATCCTAGTGGTTAGTAAGCGCTCACTAACCACGGGAGGCAGCCATGAAACTGACCGTTCTCGGTGCGACCGGCGGCACGGGCCAACACGTCGTACGCCAAGCGCTCGACGCCGGCCACCACGTCACCGCGGTCGTCCGCGACCCGGCCCGGCTGCCCGTCGGCGCCGACCCACGACTAGAGGTGGTCGTCGCCGACGCGTTCGACCCCGACTCGATCGCGGCCGCGGTCAGCGGGCGCGATGCCGTCATCGACACGCTGGGCCCGCGCCCGAAGACCGAGGCGACCGTCTGCTCGCGGGGAGCGGCGGCAGTGGTGGCCGCGATGAGCGCGAACAACCCAGCGGCGCGGCTGCTCGTGGTCACCGGCAACGGCCACGCGCGGGACGCCGGGGACGGGCCGTTCACCCGCTACGTGATCAAGCCGCTGATCGGGAACACCGTGTTGAAGAAGCAGTTCGACGACTTCGCGCGCACCGAGCGGCTGGTGTTCGACAGCAAACTGCGGTGGACCGTGCTGCGCCCGCCGCAGCTCACCGACGGCGGGCGCAAGCCGTACCGCACGGCCGTCGACCGCAACGTCCGCGGCGGCTTCCGGCTGTCCCGGGCCGACCTGGCCGACGCGATCATGGTCGCGCTCGGCGACCCCCGCACCGTCGGCCGCACCGTCGGCCTCGGCTACTGACCCCGCGTTAGTAAGGGCCCCTTGCGCTGCGGAAAGCGTTAACAAGGGGCCCTTCCTTACGCCGAGATCACCAGGCAAGAACGCCGTTCTGGTCGCCCTCGATGGTGATCAGGTGGCCCCACAGAAGCCCGGACGGGCCGTCGGCCGGCAGCGTGGCGAGGTGCGCGCACACCCGCGCCGCCTGCTCCGGTGTGCGAAAGCCGTGGTGGGAGTTGAAGTCAGTCGCGGTGTAGCCAGGGTTCGCCGCGTTGACCTTGATCGGGGTGTCCCGCAGCTCCTTGGCGTACATCGCGGTGATCATGTTGAGGGCCGCCTTCGAGGCCGGGTACGGCACGGAGGTCAGCGCGAACAGCGGGCTCGCCGGGTCGGTCAGCGACGAGATCGAGCCGACCTCGCTGGACACGTTGACGATCCGCGCGGCCGGTGCCTGACGCAGCAGTGGCAAGAAAGCGTTGGTGACCGTGACGACGCCGTACACGTTGGTCTCGAAAACCTCCCGCAGCGTCGGGAGCGTGGTCGCGCTGGGCGCCCCGGCCGGGCCGTCGACGCGGAGGATGCCGGCGTTGTTGACCAGGATGTCGAGCCGGCCGAACTCCGCCGTGACCAGGTCGGCCGCGGCCGTGACGCTGGCCGCGTCGGTGACGTCCAGTGCGACGAACCGCGCGTCCAACCCGGCGCCGCTCAGCTCCTTGGTCGCCGCAACCCCGCGGGTTTCGTCCCGGGCACCGAGCAGCACGGTCATGCCGAGCTCGCCCAGCAAGCGTGCCGTCGCGTACCCGATGCCCTTGTTCGCGCCGGTGATCAAAGCGATCTGTGTCATGCGGTCGAGCCTGCCGGGCCGAAAAGCGGCGCGGCAGGACCGGTTCTGCCTGGTACCGGCCGTACCACCCACGCCGGCGCCGAAGCAGGCACTCTTGAGTCGTGACGGTCAACCGGTCCGAGCTCGCCGCGTTCCTGCGCACCCGCCGCGCGCGGTTGCGGCCCTCCGACGTCGGCCTGCCCGGCAGTGGCACCGGGCCGCGACGGACGCCCGGCCTGCGTCGCCAGGAGGTGGCCGAGCTGGCCGGGATGTCGATCGACTACTACATCCGGCTGGAGCAGGCCCGCGGACCGCAGCCGTCCCGGCAGGTGCTGGCCGCGCTGGCCCGGGCGTTGATGCTGACCATCGACGAGCGGGAGTACCTCTTCCGGATCGCCGGCGAGACGCCGCCGGCCGTGGTCGGTCCCAGCCGCGAGCTGCTGCCGGCCATCCGCCACCTGCTCGACACGATGCCGCTGACTCCGGCGTACGTGGTCGACGCGAAGTACGACCTGCTGGCCTGGAACTCGCTCGCGACCCGGTTCATCGGCGACCTGTCGGCGTACCCGCTGGACGATCGCAACATGATTCGCTGGATGTTCCGCCGGCCGCCGGAGGACGTGCACTGGCGCGACGAGGACGCGATGGCGTTCACCGCGGCGTCGGTCGCCGACCTGCGTGCCGCGTACGCCCGCTATCCCGGTGATCCGGGCATCCAGCAGCTCGTCACCGAGTTGCTTGCGCTCGCGCCCCTGTTCGCCCGGCTCTGGGCCAGCCACGACGTGGCCGTGCGGCGTGGGGTGCGCAAGCGGGTCGACCACCCGGACGTCGGCCCGCTCGAGTTCGAGTGCCAGGTGCTGCACATCAGCGACAGCGACCAACGCATGATCGTCTACTGTGCCGAGCCGGGCTCGCCGACCGAGGCCGCCTTCCACCGGCTCGCCTCCCTGCCGGCGCTGCGCGCGATGCCCGCCGTCCGGGATTAGGGCGTCGTCGCTCCCCAGTCCTCCGGCTTCGTGTCGTGGAGATGCTGGCTGAACATCCAGCGGTGGCCTTCGGCGTCTTCGACCCGATAGCTGCGGACGCCGTACGGCTGGTCCTCGGGCTCGCTGAGCAGCTTCGCACCGGCGGCCCGGGCTCGTTCGGCGTGCGCGTCGACGTCGTCGACGTAGATCATCACGCCGTTGATCACCCATGGCTGCTCGGTCCAGCGCATCGCGGACGTGCAGTGCTCGCGGTGGTGCTTCGGGCTCTCGTAGCCGATGCCCTGCGGTGTCGCGAGCGCGATCACCGCGTCGCCGAGGGCGAGCTCGGCGTGCCCGATGGAGCCGTCGTCCGCCGTCAGCCGCATCCGCTCGGTGAAACCGAACGCGGCGCCAAGGAACTTGATGGCCGCCACGCCGTCTTCGTACGCGAGCATCGGCATGATCGCCGCCGGGTAGTCGCTGGGGCGGGTGTTGCGCTCCGGCCCCGTCTCGGTGTCAGTGGTCATGTCCCGAACGGTATCGACGTGCGCCGCGCTGCGCTTGGACAAATGGGAAGCCGGCGCAACCCTTGATCGGCCCACGCGTTAGCCGTGTCGTGGGTGTGGCCGGCACGCTGACCGCGCGGCTGGTCGAGGTGGTCCTCGCCGTCGGCGGGCTGTTGTTCACCATCATGGGCAGCGAGAGCGAGCCGAACGTCGTGCTCTTCCTGCTGTTCTGGAGCCTGCTCGCGGCCGCCTACCTGTTCGTCGGCACGCTGCGGGTGCGGCGGGAGCGGCTGACCGACCCGAACGTGCCACCACCGCCGGTCACGGGCATGAACGCCCGGCTGACGGGCCGCCGGTTCAGCTTCTTCTTCACCGTCGCGGCGAGCATCACCGGGCTCGGCGCCTCGCTCGACGTGCTGGCGGTCGACGAGAACAGCGACTACAGCGGGCTGGTGCAGGGGCTGGGCGCGTTCGTCACGATCTGCGCCTGGCTGTTGTTGCAGCTCGGGTACGCCCGCTTCTACGCACAGTGGACGGACTGGCGGTTCCCCGAGTGCCCGTACCCCCGGCTGATCGACTTCCTGTATTTCTCGGTGACCGTCGGCGTCTCGTTCGCCGCGTCGGACGTGGAGGTCCGGGGCCGCACGGTGCGCTACCACGTGATGGTGCACAGCGTGATCAGCTTCCTCTACAACGCGATCGTGCTGGCGATCGCGGTCAACATCATCACTGGATAGCTGTCCTCCGATCAGGGGATTCCATTGGGGCCTATTGGGTGTGTCCCGGCATATAGGATGTTTGACGAGTATGACTGTCAAGTGACGTCCGAACCCCCGAAGACGCCCGCGCCGGAACCTGAGCCTGTCCCCGCGCCCGGCAAACCCTGCGCACGCGTGGTCGGCGGCTGCTACGAGCTGGTCGAACAAATCGGTGCCGGCGCCAGTGGCACCGTGTGGCGCGCCCGCAGCCAGGCGACCGGCGAACAGGTCGCGATCAAGCTGCTGCGTGACGAGTTGGTGCCACAGCCCAAGGCCGTGATGCGGTTCGTGCAGGAGCGCGCGATCCTCGCCGCGCTGGAGCACGAGAACATCGTGCCGGTCCGCGAGCTGCTCACCATCGGCGAGTCGCTCGGCCTGGTGATGGAGCTCGTCCCCGGCGGCAGCGCCCGCGAGGTGCTGCGCGCCCGCGGCACGCTGACGCCCGCCGAGGCGGCCACGGTGATGGCCGCGGTCGCCGACGGCCTCGCGCACGCGCATCACCTCGGTGTCGTGCACCGCGACCTCAAACCCGACAACATCCTGGTGGGTACGCCCGACGCATTGGCTCGCGATCCCCAGGTCCGGCTCACCGACTTCGGCATCGCCCGGGTCGTCGACGCGCCCGCGCTGACCACCACCGGCGCGCTGCTCGGCACGCCGAACTACCTGGCACCGGAGATCATCAACGGCGCACGACCGTCACCCGCATCCGACATGTACGCGTTCGGGATGGTGCTCTTCGAGCTGCTGACCGGGCGGCCACCGTACGCCGGGCACACGCCCCGCTCGGTGTTCCGCCGGCACGTCGAGACTCGGCCGCGCCGCAACCCCGGCATCCCGGACGTGCTCTGGAAGCTCATCGCGTCCTGTGTGGACAAGAACCCGTCCCGCCGGCCCGAGGCGGCCTCGATCGGTGTCGCCCTGCGCACGGCGGCGCTCCGGCTGGGCGCGACTCCCGCGCTGCCGAAGCTGCCCCGGCTGCCGATGCAGTCGACGCTCACCGCGCGGCCGTGGATTCCCACCCAGCGCCGTCGGGCACCGGCCTGGCACGCGATCACCACGGTGGTCACCGCGTTCGTGCTGATCGCGGTCGCGCTGGTCGCCTTCGAGTGGCCGGGGCCGGGCAACGGCAGCACGGCCGACGCCAGCCGCCCGACAGCGTCGCCGCAGTCGTCGGCCAAGGCCAAGGGCGCGAACCCGGCCCGCGGCGGCGATCCGGTGGAGACCGCGGCCGCCGGGCTGACCGCCAACCGGATGGTCAAGCCGCAGCCGGCCACGGCGCGGGCGTCGCGGGAGGCCAAGGTGGCGCCGCTGCCGACCGCGTTCGGCGCTGCGAAGTGCACCGGATACCAGTGGAAGTTCCTCCAGCCGGCGTTCTCCAACACCTGCTACGCGACCGGACCGGGAGTGCGGATCTCCGGGGGTCTGCGGTCCAAGGAGGTACGCGCGGACATCACGCTCACGCTCCAGGACACGGCCGGCCGGACCGTCGGGACGCCGCACACCTGCCGTGGTCTGGTCTTCGGACCCGAGCTTTCCGAGCGGCTCTGTGGTCCGACGACGTTGACCCCGCCCAGGGGCAAGCGGTTTGTCCTGGTGCAGAGCTGGCGCGTGTACGACAACGACGGCACGGCGATCCGTGGCGAGGCGAAGAGCGCGGAGTTCGCCTACTGAGCGGGGCAGCGCGTCGGGCGGCGGTGGGCTACGGTCTCGTCTCGTCGATTTCCCGCCCTTGCCCGAGGAGCCCCCGCCATGCGCCGGATCCTGGTCACCGTCCTTGCCGCCTCCGCCTTGGCGCTCGCCGCGTGCGGCTCCGACACTGACGCCGCACCAGCCGGCGGCACGTCGGCGGCTGCCGGCGAAGGCGAGGCGGCCGCAACCGCCAGCGCGTGCGGTGAGGCCGTCGCGGTCAGCAAGACGGGTGCGAGCGGCTTCGACGAGGGCGTCGAGAACCTGCTCAAGGTGGCGCTGGAAGGCGACGAGGCCAAGACCGACGCGGCGGAGAAGGAGTTCCGCGCGGTCCTGACGAGCTGGTCCGACAAGCTCACCGAGCTGTCCGGCGAACCGGTCGCGGCGGACGTCAAGGCCGCCTTGACCGAGGGCGCGGCGACCGTCAAGAAGATCGCCGACCCGGACGACAACACCCCGGTCAACGCGGCGAAGGAAGAGCTCGCCGGGGTAGCCGACAAGATCGGCGCGGCCTGCGCCTAGGGTTTGATGCCCTTGAGGACCACATCCAGGTACGGCGGGACGGTCGTGCCGCGTTCCGGGTCCTTCGGCAGAGCCGAGATCATCGTGAACAGTTGGAGCGCGGTGAGGTCCGGCCGGACCAGGCCGGCCGCGCGGGCGCGGTCGAAGAGGTCGCCGAAGCTGGCCCTCATAGGCGTGCAGGCGACGGCGACCGGTGAGGAGTCGTCGGCGATGCCTTCGGCGACGACCCTCGTCATGCCTCGGTAGCGTGCCGCGCTCTCGTCGTAGAGCCGCAGCCACTGGACCAGTGCGTCCCACGGGTCCGGTGCGGTGAGCAGTTCACGGGCGGTGCGGTCGAGCAGGTCGATGCTCTCCGACATGATCGCCGCGAATAGGTGCTCGCGGGTCGGGAACTGGCGGTAGAGGGTGCCCTGCCCGACGCCTGCCCGGCGGGCCACCTCCTCGAGCGGCGCCTGCGTGCCAGATTGCGCGAAAACGGACTTGCCCGCGGCGAGCAACGCCTCGTAGTTGCGCTTGGCGTCCGCCCGCTGCGGCCTTGCCCTGCCCGGAGTCGCGGAGTTCACAACTCGATCGTACCGGAAAGCGGACAGCCCGTCCGTATCGTTGGAAGTGCAATCGGACGGACTGTCCGGATTCGTGCGCTGAAGGGGATGATCATGACTGACACCACCGAGGCCGTAACCACCGAGTTCCTGCGCCGGCTCTCTGTGCAGGACGCACACGGCCTTGCCGAGCTCTTCGCCGATGAGATCGACTGGAACGTCCCAGGCGAAGCCGACCTCCCATGGACCGGCCGCCGATCCCGGCAAGACCAGGTCGCCGAGTACTTCGGCCTCCTCTGGCAGGCCTTCGTAGCCGGCGAGAGCACCGCGGCCGTCGACAAGGTCGTCATCGACGGCGCCGAGGTGGTCGTCCTCGGCACGTTCGCACACACCGCCGTCTCCACGGGCAAGCGCTTCGAAACGCCGGTCGCCATGCACCTCACGGTCACCGAGGGCAAGATCGTGCGGCTGCACCTGTACGAGGACACGCTGGCCGTGAGCAAAGCCTTCGAGGCCTGACGCTATTTGCCGCGGCCGCCGCTCGTGGTGAGGTCGCGTTGGGCGAGCCAACGGGTGTACTCGGCCCGGTCCACCGGGTTCCCATCCGTTCTGGGTCGCCGGGGAGGCCGGCCCTGGACGGGGCGGTCGCCGGCTTGGGTGGAGGTCCAGAGTCCCTCACCGTTGGTCAGGTTCGGCAGCCGCCGCTGAGCCTCGGTGACCGCCCGGGCCGGAATGGAGCCGGTGATCCGCCAGGTCTCGCCGGTCCCTGCCCCGGTAGGCACCGTCTCGTCGACCAGGCCGCCGAGGTGGGCCAGGGCGCTAGTGACCGGGCCCAATGCCACGACGGGCACGTCCACCTCAAAGCTGTGGCAGGGCTCGAACACCCGGGTGCCGGCCTGCGCGAGCGCCTGCATCAGCACGTGCGGAGTCAGGTCGCGGAAATCCCCGGCCACCGTGATCGGCGACCAATAGCCGCTGTGCGTCAGAGTCACCCGCACGTCGGTCACCGGCCAACCGCACAGGCCCTGCTCCAGCGTCTGCACGACCGAATCCTCGATCGCCTTGTGGTACGCCAGCGGCAGCGAACCCAGCTCGACCTCAAGGTCGTACTCGATGCCGGTGCCGGGCTCCACTCGCAAACCGACCGTGCCGAAGAAGCCGTTGCCGATGATCTCCACAGCGTTGCCCACGCCTGTCGGGCGTTCCAGGTGGATGAGCTGGCTCGGTGCGAACTCGGCGGCGATGCCGTACGCGTCGGCCAGCGTCGTCGCGATCACCTCCTTCTGCACCTCGCCGTAGAGCCGCAGCCCCGTCTCGCCGGACGCGGTCACCCGGGCCTGGATCAGCGGATCTTCGTCAGCCATACGGAGCAGCGCGGCATGCAGCGCCGTGGCCGGTCCGCCGTCCCGGCGCTTCACCACCGTCTCCAGGCTGGGTCGGGGGAAGTGGCTGGCGGTGTCCAGGCCCGCGGTGGAGCCGATCTGGTCACCGATCCGCACGCTGGACAGTCCGTGCAGCGCCGCGATGTAGCCGGCGGTCAGGGCGGACGCGGATGGGTCGCCGACCACCGCGACGCCGGTGAGTTGGGCGCGGTGTGACTCCACCCGGCCGTCGGCAGCGCGCCGAAACACCGGGAGGCGCTGGCGGGCGGTGAGGGCGCCGCCGTACGAGCGGGCGTAGGCCACCTTCGCGCCGCCGGGTCCTCGGGTGATCGCGAAGACCCGGGCGCGGGGCTCCGGCTCCGGGGGCGGTGCCGGTGGCAGCAGGTCGCCGATGGCGTCGAGCAGTTCGGGCACGCCTGTCCCGGACAGCGCCGACCCGAACAGCACCGGATGCACCAGCCCGGCGGCGGTCTGGGTCCGCAGCGCATCCCACAGGGCGTCGCCAGGCACCGGGCGGTCCTCGACGTACGCGGCCAGCAGCCCGTTGTCATGCTCGGCCAGCAACGGCAACCAGTCGGGCATGGCCGTCGGGGACGCGGTGAACCGTGCCTCGGCCGTGCCGATCGCGTCGACGGTGCCCAGCGGCGCGATCGCCGGCGTCAGCAGCCGGCGAACGTCGGCCAGCAACTCCGCCTCGCGAGCCCCGGACCGGTCGATTTTGTTGACGAACAGCAGCGTGGGCAGGCGCAGGGCGCGGCAGGTGCGCATCAGCAGCCGGGTGTGCGGTTGCACGCCCTCGACCGCCGAGAGCACCAGGACCGCGCCGTCCAGCACGCCGAGTGCGCGTTCGACCTCGGCCATGAAGTCGCGGTGTCCCGGTGTGTCGAGCAGGTTGACCTGGCGATCGCCGACGCGGAACGCGGTGACCGCTGACCTGATCGTGATGCCGCGCCGGCGCTCGATCTCGCCGGTGTCAGTCTGTGTGGTGCCCGAGTCGACGCTGCCGAGCCGGTCGATGACCCCGGTGTCGAACAGCAGGCGCTCGGTCAGGCTTGTCTTACCGGCGTCGACATGCGCCAGAATCCCGATGTTGACGGTGTGCATGGGCAGCGTTGTCCTCGAAAACTCGCACGGATGGGCGGAAGTTTTCGATGCCTCGCATTGCCATGCTCCTGTCGTCGGGACCCGGTTGCTGCCGAGCCTGGCAGACGCGCGCCAAGCCGGCCAGCGGTTTATCCCTCCTGGTCGGCCACCCAGGCCCCGGTCAGGCCGCGGAAATGCGCCACGAACCGGTCGTGCTCATGCTCCGGGTACGTCGCCCGCACGGTCTCCACCAGCAGCGTGTCGAAGTCCGGCGAGCGGACCCAGTCGTAGACGAGCTCGTCGACGTGGGCCAGGCGGGACGCGCAGAAGTCGGCGTACCGCTCGGTGTCGAAGTAGTCGTCGGCCAGCTTGCGATAGGCGGCGAGCTTCTCCTGGTAGCTCAGGTCGGTCCGGTCGGCGATCTCGAAGTACTGCCTGGTGTTGAGGTCGACCTGGAACCGCCGGTCGGTCACCACGCAGAACGTGGTCCACCGCAGCAGCGCCTTCATCGCCCAGGGGAAGTAGTAGTGCAGCGAGGTCAGCGCGACGTCCGGGCAG
This sequence comes from Asanoa ishikariensis, assembly GCF_900107455.1. Lineage (GTDB taxonomy): Bacteria > Actinomycetota > Actinomycetes > Mycobacteriales > Micromonosporaceae > Asanoa > Asanoa ishikariensis. Next base: position 156,270 of record NZ_FNQB01000002.1, read on the forward strand.
GCGTTGGCGTAGTCGATCGGGTACACCTCGGTCCCCCGGACCAGCGACTCGCACGAGTTGAACTCCCAGCCGAAGAACGCGTTGACCAGCCGGGAGATGGTGACCACCTCGTCGCCGGTCTCGTCGCTGAGGAAGCCGTGCTCCACCGCGTACCGGTCGTGCATCGGCAGCTCGGGCCGGAACTTCATCACCATCGTCTCGGGGCCGATCGACAGCGACCGGCTGAACACGTCGTAGCCCTCGACCGACTGCTGGAGGTGCATCAACCGCTCGCCCGACTCGTCGTACGCGGCATGCAGCTCGGCACTGTCCTTGATCTTCGAGACACCGACCCAGGCGCCACCGTCATAAGGCTTCATGAACAGCGGATATCCCAGCTCCGAAGCCACCGAGTCCAGGTCGAACGACTGGTTGTAGCGGGCCGCCGTGTAGGCCCAACGGGAGTTCTCGAGCGGATGCTTGTACGGCACGAGCACGGTCTCCGGCACCTTGAGCCCGAGCCGCATCATGGCGCAGTACGCCGCATGCTTCTCCATCGACTGGAAGGTGAACGGGCTGTTCAGCAGGTAGACGTCGTCCATCATGGACACCTTTTTGAGCCACTCGCGCGGGTGGTAGTACCAGTACGCGAGCCGGTCGATGACCAGCGAGTGGCGGGGCTTGTCACGCAGGTTGAACGGCTCGATGGTGACCCGGGTGGTCTTCAGCCGGTGCTTGCGCCCGGAACCGTCGACCACCGGGCCGAGCCGGTCGACCAGCGCCTCGTAGGCGCGCGGCCAGTCGTCCTCCGTGCCCAGCAGCAACCCGATGATGTGTTCGACGTCGGCCACGTGATGCCTCCCCAGTCAACAGAAGCGGGGCAGATGATGTGCCCATTGCGCGCGCCACGACGGCCAGTCGTGCGGCACGTCGTGGCCCCACAGATCCAGCTCGTGCCGGATCCCCTTGGCGGCAAGCAGTCCGGCCACCTGCCGCGTGGAGTCGAGGGCACCGGTGGTGTCCTCCCATTGCCCCTGACCGCAGACCAGCAGCACTGACAGCCGCGAGCGCAGCCAGTCGAGGTGGTCGCCGTTCAGGTGCCCGAGATAGTCGGTCGGGCTGTTGAAGTAGGTGGAATCGCCGCGCTCGCCCCAGCCGTTCCAGGCCGCCGGGTCGTAGTTGCCCGAGAAGCACATCGCCAGCGGAAACAGGTCGGCCCGCTTGCAGGCGAAGTTGAGCGAGTGGAATGCGCCCATCGAGCAACCGGCGACAGCGATGTCGGCGTCGTCACCGCTTTGGTCATCGCGGATGAACGGCACGACCTGCTCGACGATCCACGACTCGAACGCGCCGTGCCGCCGGGCGCGTTCCTCGAGCGGCAGGTCGCGGGCCGCCCACGAGGCCGCGTCGTGCGAGTCGACGCAGAACAGCTTGACCCGGCCCGCGTCGAGCAGGTCGGCCACCGCGTCGACCATGCCGTTGGCGGCGAAGTCGCTGGCCCGGCCCTGTTCGGACGGGAACACCAGCACCGGGCGGCCGTAATGTCCATATCGGACGACGGATCCGGCCGTCCCGATGGCCGGGGAGAACAGCTCGACCCAGTGTTCCCGCACGCTAGCCTCCCGACGGCCTACCCCACGAACCCGGGCCGAACGAGCCCAGGCTCCACGACGTCTCGCCCCACGACCGGGCCAGCAACCGGGTCAGGTGCGGGTCGAACGCGTCCCGCCAAGCGGTGAAGTGGTGCCCGTCGGGCACCTCGACCAGCTCCGCCGGATAGCCCTGCCGGGCCAAAGCGTCCGCCATCTCCCGGTTGTTGGCTAGGTTCTCCTCGACGGTGCCACAGGTGAGCCGAGTCGGCACAGGATGCGCGGCGAACGCGGACGCCACCACGGGCCCCGTGAACCGCGTGATCCGTTGGAAATAGCGGAAGCCGGACTCCTGCGGGTCCAGCTTCGGCCGGAAGAAACTGCCCGACTGAAGGAACAGCCCCGCGAACGCGGCCGGATAGCGGCGCTGGGCGTGCAGCATCGCCAGCCCGCCGAGGCTCGCACCCATCCCGGTGAACCGGCCTTCGAAGCCGAGCTCACTGCGCAGCGCGTCCAGCACCGGGCCGGTGAGCGTCGCGGCATAGGCGTTGTTGGCGGAGTACCAGTCGTCGCGTGCGCCGGGACCGAGCAGCACCAGATGGAACGGCGGCAGCGTGCCCGAGCCGACCATCGCCGCGGCGTAGTGGCCGAGGTCGCCCAGCTTGTCGAACTCGGGACCGTCGTGCGCGACCAGCACCCGGTCGCCGGCGCTCGGTGGCGACCAGGCCCGCACGGTGACCTCGGCGTCCAACGCCGGTGCCGGCACGGTCAGCTCACGCCACGTGCCACGGGCGCCGGGCAGGTCCAGCCAGATCGGCTCGACGTAGTCGGCGCGACGAAGCACCGACTTGTCGCCGAACGCGCCACCGACCCGCGCCGGGTTGGCCGGGTCGTTGACCCACTCCTCGCGGCCGTCGAGGTGGCGGAGCTTGAGTTGGTATTCGAGCCGCCACGCCGCCGGCGCCGGCACGTCCAGGAGCCAGGCCTGGTCGCGGTAGTCGAAATCCAGCCGGTCCGTGGGCAGGCCGGCATGCTGTGCCAGGCGTACGCCGGCCAGCCGGTGATCCGGATCGGCGTAGCGGAACGTCAGCCGGCCGTCGACCCATCCCATCGGGGAACCTTAGCCCTGATCACGGTCGCACCGCGAGGAAGATGAATGCGGCGAGCAGTGACAGGTGTACGCCGCCCTGCAGCGCGGTGGCTCGCCCCGGCACGACGGTCAGGATGCCGATCAGCACCGTGAGTGTGAGCAGCACGAGCTCGGTGGCCGGCAGACCAAGGGTGAGCGGCCCGTCGAGCCAGATCGACGCGATCGCGATCGCTGGGATGGTCAGTCCGATGCTGGCCATCGCCGACCCGTACGCGAGGTTGAGGCTGGTCTGGACCCGATCGCGCAATGCGGCCCGCACGGCGGCGAGCGTCTCCGGCAGCAGCACGAGCAGCGCGATGACCACGCCGACGACGGTGGGCGGGAAGCCGGCCGCGGCCACGCCCTTCTCGATGGTCGGCGACACCGCCTTCGCGTCGCCGACCACCGCGACCAGCGCGACGACCAGCAGCGCGAGGCTGCCGAGCGCGGCCTTGGTGCTGGGTGGGTCGGCGTGTTCCTCGCTGTCGACGACGGTGCCGCTGGTGGTGATCGGCAGGAAGTAGTCGCGGTGCCGGACCGTCTGCACGGCGACGAACAGGCCGTAGAGGGCGAGCGAGGAGATGGCGGCGAAGGTGAGCTGGGAGGCGGAGAACTCCGGGCCGGGCTCACTGGTGGTGAAGGCCGGGAACACGAGGCTCAGCGTGGCCAGAGTGGCGACCGTGGCCAGTGCGCCGCCGGTGCCCTCCGGGTTGAACACCGCGACCCGCCGGCGCAGCGCGCCGACCAGCAGGCTGAGCCCGACGATCCCGTTACAAGTGATCATCACGGCGGCGAACACGGTGTCCCGCGCGAGGCTAGCGGTCTTCTCGGGCGTACCACTGATCATGAGCGTGACGATCAGGGCGACCTCGATGAAGGTGACCGCGACCGCCAGCACGAGAGAGCCAAAGGGCTCGCCGACCCGAGCGGCGACCACCTCGGCGTGGTGCACAGCGGCGAGGACGGCGCCGGCCAGACAGATCGCCACCAGCGTGACGGCCCACCCCGGCAGGTCGCGGTTCCAGCTCAGGAAGAGCGCGACCAGGGCGATGATCGGCACACTGATTGTCCAGTTTGTCAGGTACGCGCGTCTGGTTGCTGCTGCTGCCATGCGCACAAAGGTGCCAGACGCAGGGCCGATCAGCCCATGGTCGCGCTTGGGGCAGGGCTTGGGGTGGGGCTTGGCTTTGGCCTGGTCAACATGCCGCCGATGAACTGGAACGCTTGCGGGACAACGGATTTCCAGTAGTCCATGTCGTGCCCGCCGTCGCTGTAGCCGCCCGCGATCGGTGGCATGGGCAGCGCGAGTTGGAGGGCCTTGACGTCATCCAACAGCGGGTCGTCGAGCCCGCACCAGAGCCCGAGGGGCTGCGTGCGCAACCGGCCGACGCTCTGGAAGACGTCGTCGCCGCGGCTGACGGCGGGGGAGAAGGCGGCGACCCCCTTGGCGAAACCGCGGAAGGTCTCGGCCAGCCGCAGCCCGCCGGCGCCACCCATCGACCAACCCCAGATAGCGAGCCGACCGACGTCGAAGCCGCGCTCGGCACACCAGTTCGGGATCTCCTCGTACACCATCCGCTGCGGGTCGTCCCCGTCATGCGGCCGCCAACCGCGCCGCCCACCGTCGGCGCCGGCCAGCACGAACGGCGGACTGCCCTTCTCGACGGCCCGGGTGAGCGCGCGCCCGAACCCGAGACCGCGAAAATCATCAGGCCGCGTCGAGGCGCCGTGCATGACGAGACAGATCGGCAGCCCTTTGCCGTCGCCGTGGCCTGCGGGAACGGCGGTGTAGAAGTCGATGGTCTTGCCCCGCGCGACCGATTCCTTCTTCTCGACCCGCTCATCCCCGGCGGCGGCTTCGGGTTCGGTCGTCTGTGCGCTCGAGAGCCCGCCGACGGCGGCGACCCCGAGCCCGACAGCACCGACAATGGCCGCATTGAGCAACGTCCGACGTCTCACACAGGAACAACGCCCCGCTCCAGTCGGCCGTTATGCACCAACTTCAGGTGGTTTCCAGAAACAGATCGAGCGCACTGAACGCCTCAGGGTCGAACTCGTCAGTCCAGCCGTAGGGGAGCAAGGTCCGCCGCAGGACGTCGGTTGATCCCCGCAGCTCGTCGACGTCGGGATCGCTGATGACCACGACTGCCACCCGCGGATGACTGCGTCGAATGACTCCGGCAAGGTCGTCCCCGACGACCAGCGCGAGCGGAAGCCGCTTGCTGATCTGACACACAATGCGCCGGTCGACGACATGTACCCACTCTTCGTCGCCCGGCTCCCACTGGACGTGGAGGGACCGCTCGGCCGCGACACTCTCCGCGACCTGCACGGCCTGCCGCTCATCCCACCCGCTCGGGTCCTCCGCCTGATCAAGGACAACGGTTAGGGTGCGCTGACGGGAAGAGGAGGCCGGGTGCCGAGTGTCGCTGACTATCTCGATGTGACCGTGCCGGCGGCTCGTGCCCAATGGCGTGCGATTCGGTTGCGGCGGCCGGTAGCCGGCGGACGCCAGGTCGATTTCACGCCTGTCGAGACTCTGCTCTGTCTGGCCGCCGGCCTGTTGGTCAACCGTCGGCGGTACGGAGGGAAGTCGGCGCATCGGGCCGAGGAGCCGCTGCCGACGCTGGCGCTGCTGTTCGCGCGGTCCAACGGCAGCCTGCTCGCCAAGATGGCCAACCTCGAAGGGAGTTGGCCCAACGGCGCCAAGCACGAGGTCGAGGTCGCAGCCGCGCTGTTGGCTGATCCTGAACGGCTCGTCGCGGTTTACCGACTGTTGCTCCGGGCCGCCCGTGCGGAAGGCCTGACCACCGACGACCTGCCTGACTTTCTCGGTCTCGAACCTGAGGACACTGCTTTCGTGCTGCTCGGGCAGGAGGAGCTCAGCCACGGCGAGATCGAGTCGGACGTGGCGCCTCTGGTGGGTACCTGGGCCGAGAAGCGCCCGGACGTGGCCACCACGACGACGGAGAAGCTGCTCGTCGCCGCCATCAGGGTCGGCCAGCACCAGTTCGCCACCAAGGTGTTGCGAAACCATGGTCACCGATGCGCGTTCTGCGGTCTGCGGGTCGACGTCGACGGCGGCCGTGCCCCGCGGATGCTGGTCGCAAGTCACATCAAGCCATGGGCCAAGAGCACTGCGAGTGAGCGCCTTGACGTTCGGAACGGGTTGGCCGCCTGCCCCACGCATGACGCGGCCTTCGACACCGGGCTGCTCACCGTCAACGGCGGGTTGCGTATCCACGTCAAACCCGAGTTACGGCGACAGGTGAAAGAGAACGCGGTGGTGGCGGCCGCGTTCGGGTCGCCGCCGTTGGCCGAGAGGTTGCTCGTGCCGGACGGTGCGGTCACCCCGGGCGAGCGATATCTCGCCTACCACCACGAGAACATCTATCGGCTGGACCTTGGCTGGGCCAAGATATCGACCTAAGCTGCTGCGTCGGGACGCGGGCGCCGCCAAGGTGAGTGGTGCGGGTTGTCCCTTGACTCGACCCTTCACCTGACCCTTGTCGGGAGCTTTGAGGGTTTGGCGCGCGTCTATGCGGCCCATAGTCTGCCGTCCATGTTGGGCATCCCTCGTGCTGGGCGGCGCCGCTCGGCTGCCGTGCTGGTCGCTGCCGCGACCCTGTCCGCGTTCACCCTGACCAGCGCCTCCGCGCAGGCCGCACCGCCTGCGGTCGGCGCGGCGGGTGCGCCTACGCAGACGTACATCGTGCAGACGTCCGAGGCTCCGGCCGCCACCTACAACGGTGGTGTCGCGGGGTTGGCGCCCACCCGGGTCGCCGCGGGGGCCAAGCTCGACGGTTCCGCCAAGAACGTTCGGGCGTACCGGCAGCATCTTGCCCAGGCCAGGAATCGGGTGCTCGACCGCGCCGGGGTGAGTAGCGGCAAGGTCAAGTATGACTACACGCTGGTGTTCGCCGGGTTCTCCGCCGAGCTCACCGTGGCCGAGGCCGCGCGGCTCAAGAAGACGCCGGGCGTCGCCAACGTCTGGAAGAACGAGGTCGTGCATTCCGAGACGTTCACGACGCCGGCGTTTGTGGGGCTCGACGGGAAGAGTGGGGCCTGGCGCAAGGAGTTCGGCAGCCCCGAGCGGGCCGGCGAGGGAATGATCATCGGTGTCATCGACTCCGGCTTCTGGCCGGAGAACCCGAGTTTCGGGCCGCTGCCGACGCCGCGCAGGGACCAGAAGACGATCGACGCCAAGTGGCACGGCTCCTGTGACCCGGGCGTCGAGCGGCCGATCACCTGCAACAACAAGGTGATCGGTGCGCGCTGGTACGCGTCGGACGGGGAGATCTCCCACGCCAACGCGGGTGAGTTCGACTCGCCGCGCGACTACTACGGGCACGGTTCGCACACCGCCAGCACGGCGGGCGGCAACCACAACGTGACCGCGACCATCAACGGCGGCGTCGCCGGTGTCATCTCCGGCATGGCGCCCGCGGCCCGGTTGTCGATCTACAAGGTGCTGTACGCGAACAACGCCGGCACCCAGTCGACCGGCAACAGCACCGACATCGTCGCCGCGATCGAGCAGGCCGTCGCCGATGGTGTCGACGTCATCAACTACTCGATCGGCGACAGCCTCGACAGCTTCAGCGCTGTCGAGCTCGCCTTCCTCAACGCCGCCAACGCCGGCGTGTTCGTCGCCACCTCGGCCGGCAACTCCGGTCCGGACGCGGCCACCGTCGACAACGGCATGCCGTGGACGACCACCGTCGCCGCCGGCACCCACGACCGGTCGGCGACCAAGACCGTGACGCTCGGCAACGGGCAGGTCTTCCAGGGTGCCGGCACCGGGCCGGTCGCGGCGTCCGCGCCGATCGTCGACGCTCGCACCAGCGGCGCCGCGGGCAGCACCGAGCAGTCCGCCGCGCAGTGCGTCAGCAACCCGCCGTCGCTCGACCCGGCCAAGGTGGCCGGCAAGATCGTGCTCTGCGAACGCGGCAACAACGCCCGGGTCGACAAGAGCCTCGCGGTCAAGAACGCGGGCGGTGTCGGCATGGTGCAGTTCAACCCGACGGCCAACTCGCTCAACGCCGACTTCCACGCGGTGCCGTCGATCCACGTCGACCAGACCGCGGGCGCGGCGATCAAGGCGTACATCGGCGCCGGAGGCAACCCGACCGCGACGATCTCGGCCGCCAGCAACGCCAAGGTCCGCGCCCCGTTGGTGGCGACGTTCTCCAGCCGCGGCCCCGGCGCCTCCACCGGCGGCGACCTGCTCAAGCCCGACATCATGGCGCCCGGCGTCGACGTGGTCGCCGCGACCGGGCCCGAGAGCCACAACGGCAACCTCTGGGACACCAACAGCGGCACCTCGATGGCCAGTCCGCACATCGCCGGCATCGGCGCGCTGATCCTGGCCAAGCATCCGAACTGGTCGCCGATGATGGTCAAGTCGGCGCTGATGACCACGGCCGGCGTGCGCGACAACGAAGGCCAGCCGATCCAGGACCAGGCCGACGGCACCGACGCCAACCCGCTGGAGATGGGCGCCGGACAGGTCGCCGCCAACGAGGCGTTCGACCCGGGCCTGGTCTACGACTCGGGGATCACGCAGTGGCTCCAGTACGCGTGCGGCATCGGAGCGGACGTCGGTGACGCCTGTGACAGCGTCGGCTCGGTCGACCCGAGCAACTTCAACAACCCGGCGCTCTCCGTCGGGGACCTGGCCCACAAGCAGACCCTGACCCGCACGGTGACCAACGTGAGCAAGCTGCCGGCGCTGTACTTGCCGACCGTGCAGGCACCGCCCGGCATCAAGGTCGACGTCTCGCCGAAGATCATCGCGCTGCTGCCGGGCAAGAAGCAGTCGTTCAAGGTGACGTTCACCCGTACCACCGCCGCCCTCGGTGAATGGTCCTTCGGCTCGCTGCGCTGGCGCGACCTGCTCGGCCACGACGTGCGCAGTGCGATCGCGATCCGGCCGGTGGCGGCCGCGGTGCGGCTCGAGCAGAGCGGGTCGGGCGCGTCGGGTCAGGTCGCGCTGCCGGTGACGCCCGGCTACACGGGCACGCTCGGTGCGTCAGGCCACGGGTTGCAGGCCGCCACCGTCGACCGGTGGACCCTGGCGCCCAACGAGGCCGTCACGGTCGATGTGACCGTGCCGGAGGGCACCAAGGTGGCCAGGTTCGCGACGTTCGACGCCGACTACCCGACCGGGACCGACATCGACCTCACCGTCTATCGGCTGAACCCCAGCGGCCCGCCGACGCAGGTCGGGCAGAGCGCCGGAGGCACCGCGGAAGAGTCGGTGACGCTGACCCAGCCCGGCACGTATGTGGTGGAAGTCGTCCTGTTCGCCGCATCGGGTCCGCTCGAAGTCAAGCACCACCGTTGGGCCGTACCGGCCGGCAACGCCGGCAACCTGACCGTCACTCCGCCCAGCCAACCGGTGACGGCCGGCGGAGCGGCCAGCGTCACGGCGGCGTGGAGCGGCCTGACGCCGGGCCAGCGGTATCTCGGCGTCATCGAGTACACCGACGGCACCACGACAGTGGGAAGCACCAACCTCTTCGTCGTGGCGTAACCCAGGTTGAGGGGGCGTCCGCGATCTTTCGCGGGCGCCCCTTTCAGATCCGGACCATTTCCCGGGTTCGCCGTGGGCACGACCGTCGCTCCCGCCGGGGATCGCTCCGCTTCGCTGCGCTTGCCAGGTCCGCGGCTGGTCACCCGCGGGCGATACGGTTTTCCGATGGCGCTGGACATCTCGATCGAGCACTCCGTCGACATTGCGGAGGTCACTCACCTGATCAACCGGGTCTACGCCGACGCCGAGAAGGGCCTGTGGCAGCCCGGCACCGACCGCACGAACGTCGCTGAGGTGGCGGCGGTGGTTCAGGCCGGGGAGTTGGCCGTCGCGCGGCTTGACGGGGCCGTCGTCGGGGTCGTGCGGGTGCAGCGGCTGCCCGGCGGTGAGGGCGAGTTCGGGATGCTCGTCGCCAGCCCGGAACAGCGCGGCGTCGGCATCGGGCGGGAGCTGGTGGCGTTCGCCGAAGGGTGGGCGCGGGCGGCGGGCCTGAGAGTCATGCAGCTCGAACTGCTCGTGCCGCGCGGCTGGACGCATCCGGTCAAGGAGTTCCTGCGGGAGTGGTACACCCGGCTCGGCTATCGCGAAGTCCGCCGCGACCCGTTCGAGCTGGCGTACCCGGCGCTCCAACCCCAACTGGCCACGGACTGCGACTTCGTGGTCTACCACAAACCCCTTTAAGGCCCGAGGCGGCGCACGAGCGGCAGGGTGGATGCGACGACCCGTTCGCGGTCGTAGCAGACACCGGCCTCGAAGCCGTCGGCGTGCTCGCGCGCGAACACACCGCTCGCGTAGTGGCTGCCGATGAACAGCACGGTGCGCTCGTGCACCAGCGGGTCGTCCGCCGCCAGCGGCACGCCGCGTGCCCGGCCCGCGGGCGTGGGGTCCATGCCGTGGCCGAGCAGGTACACCTCGATGCCCCTGGTCGTGATGTAGCCGTACCGCAGCCGCGCCTCGTCGTCGAGGTTCGCGGCGTCGGCCAGGTTGACCACCAGGATGGCCGCGTCGGAGGTGTGCAGTGCCTGGTTCTCGATGTGCCCCGTCATCGCCGCCAGCAGCGGCGCGGTCGTGAGGTGCACCGCGTCGGTGCGGGAGAGCATCTCGAAGGGTGTCTGCTCCGGAACCTGCCGAGGTGTCACCCGGGCCAGCTCCAACGTGGAGCGGTTCGCCACGGCCGGCAGCGGCCCGGGCCGGCCGAACAGGTAGCCCTGCGCCAGGGTCGCGCCGAGCGAACGGGCCACCTCGAGGTTGCCCTCGTCCTCGATGCCCTCGGCGAGGATCTGCGCGCCGCTCCGGGCGGCCTCGTGCAGCACCGCGTTGACCACGTGCGACACCGCCCAGGTGGACGAGTGCGCCTGCACCACGCTTCGATCGATCTTGATGATGTCGGGGTTGACGAGCGGCATCGCGGCCAGGCTCGACGGTTCGACGCCCACGTCGTCGAGCGCCACTCGGGCGGAGAGCCGCCGCGCCTGGATGACGGCGTCCATCAGGGCCGGCGGATCCTGTGTCACCGCGCGCTCGGTGATCTCGATGATCACCTGCCGCTCCCGCATCAGGTCGGCGAACACGCCGAGCAGCCGATCCCGGAACGGGCCACGCAGCGTGAGCGGGTCGAAGTTGACGAACAGCGCGAAGTCGGTGAATTCGGAGGCGAGGAAGTGCTCGCCGGCCACCCCCGCGCAGAGCCAGTTGAGGTCGGCCGAGCGGCCGAGCCGGGTCGCCACCTCGAAGAGCGCCGGCGCGGTCTCGTAGCGGCCCGCCGGTCCCCGGGCCAGCGCCTCGAATCCGACAACTGTTTGGTCGACGATCGAGACAACCGGCTGGAAAACCGGATAAATCGTGCGGTCACGCAGAATCGACTCGAACTCGTCGTCCCGTGGCTGTTCGGCAGCCATCGCGCCCAGGCCTCCCTTGCGCCGGTGAAGACCTCCGCCATGGGCGAACCTAACAAGCACCGAGCCGCCTGACCTGGTTTCCGCTAGCCCGGTGACCCGCCGCCCAGCGCCCGGGTCAACTGGGCCCGGTTGCGCACTCCGTGCCGCCGGTAGAGCCGGGTCAGCTTCGCCTCGATCGCCTTCACCGACAGGTGGGTGGTCCGGGCGATCTCCCGGTTGGTCGCGCCGGACAGCACCAGGTCGACGATCCGCCGCTCGGTCTCGGACAGCCCCGGACCCTGCCCGCCGTCGAGCCGGGACAGCTCGGCCTCCGCCGCGGCCAGCCACGGCGCCGCGCCGACCGTGGCGTATCCGGCGACCGCCTGGACCAGCGCGGACCGGGACGCGCCGCGTCGGTGCGCGCGCCGCTCCAGCGTGGCGAGGGTGTGCCAGGCCTTGGCGACCTCCAGCGGGTACGGGTGGTCGCCCGCCTCGGCCAGCGCCTCGGCGAGCTCGATCGCCGCCTCCCGAGGCTCGCCCTCGGCGGCCCGAACGAGCGCGCCGGCCCGGGACAGTCCGAGTTGGACGACGTCGCGGCCGAGCGCGGCGGCCACCGAGCGGGTCTCGGTCAGCACCTCCACCGCCTCGGCGAGCTGGCCGGTCGCGGCCAGGGCCTCGACGAAGTCGGCATGCCACAGGAAGATCGCCGGGTCGTTGCGGCCGTGGCGGCGTTCTAGCTCCTGCGCCTTGCGGAACTCGATCACCGCCGCCTCGGGCGCGCCCTGGAAGAGCAGCACCTGGCCGTACGCCGCGCGGGCCAGGCGCAGCCAGTCTTCGTCGCCGGCCGCGGAGCAGGCCTCGATCGCCTGCACGAGCAGCCCGGCCGCGACCGTGGGCGAGCCGGCCAGGGTCTCGCCGATCGCGCCGGCCACCAGCCCGTGGCCCGTGGTCGCCTCCATGTCGAGGATCAGCCGCATGCTCTCGCGCCCGGCACGCAGGGCGTCGGCGCCCCGGCCCGAACGGAAGTAGATCGACGCGGACGCGAGCAGCACGCTGGACAGGTCGCGCAGCGTGCCTGACCGCAGCACCGCGTCGCGCTGCGCCTCGATCACGCGGGTCGCCTCGGCCATGTCCCCGGCGTACGCCCGGCCGCGCGCGTAGATGGCCGCCGCGTGCACGCTCTCGGTGCTCGGCGGCAGGTCGGCGGCGAGCGACGCGACGTGGCTGAGCAGCCGGGCGCTCTCCGGGTCGTGCGCGCCGCGGATCAGGGACCGGCTGGCCAGCAACGAGACGAGCTGCTCGGTCGCGCCGGCCTCGCGGGCCTCCTCCTCGCCCCGCTTGAGCTCCGCGTCGGCGAACTCGATGTCGGCGTCGTAGTAGGCCTTCAGCGCCCGGTAGTGCCGCACCCGGCAGAGCAGCCCCGGGTCGTCGCCGGCGTCGGCGAACGCGGCGTCGAGCACCGGACCTACGGCCGACTGGTCCTGGCCGGCGAGGTCGACGATGAGCAGCCGCGCGCCGACGCGTACCGCCGGGTCGTCGGCGGCCGCGAGCGCCGCGGAGGCCAGCCGGTGCGCGTCGGCGGTGAGGCCGGCGGCGTCGGCATACCCGGCGGCCGCGTAACGGCGCGCGGCGGCGACCCCGCGCAGCGAGTCGGGCGTCCGTTCGGCGGCGCGTTCGGCGAGGTCGGCGGCGACCGCGGGGGCGCCGCGCATGCGGGCGGTGGTGGCCGCCTCGACGAGCTGCGCGGCCAGGTCCTCGTCGGCGTGCGGCCGGGCCAGCGCCAGGTGCCGGGCCCGCTCGACCGAGTCGTCGGTGCGTCCGGCGATGTGCTCGTGCGCGGCCGCCCGGGCGCTCGGGGCGGCGTCGGCGTAGACGAGCTCACGCAGCAGGGGATGGGCGAACCGGACCGTGTCGTCGGGACCGACCGTGGCCACCCCGGCCTCCACCGCGGCGTCCAGCCCGTCCTTGGCGTCGCCGTCGCCGCCGATCAGGGCGACCGTCGGCCGGGCGGCCGCAGCGGCCCGCAGCAGCACCGGCCCGCTGTGTGCGGGCAGGCTGGCCACCCGCTGGGCGAGCAGCGGGCGGAGCCGCTCTGGCACCGGGAGCGGCTGGTCGACCCCGATCGGGCCGCTCCGGGCGACCAGGGTGCGGCTCAGCTCGACGGCGAGCAGCGGGTTGCCCTGGCTGGCCTCGTGCACCCGGGCGATCGTCGACAGCGACAGCACCGGGCCGAACCGGACCCGCAGGAGGTCGGCGGTGTCGTATTCCGTCAGCGGCGGGAGCAGGAGCTCGGAGACCGGCGCTGGGCACAGGTCGGTGTGCCGTGGGCCGGCCGACTCGACCCGTTCGGCGCCGAGCAGCCGGACCCGGGCGGCGCCCAGCCGGCGGGCGACGAAACGCAGCACGCCGGCGCTGTGCGGGTCGACCCACTGGAGGTCGTCGACGAGCAGGAGCACGGTGCGGTTGGCGGCGAGCCGGCGGAGCACCTCGAGCGTGGCGAGCCGGACCGCGAGCTGGTCCTGCGCGGTGACCGGCGCGGCACCGCGCAGCAACGCGCCGTCGAACGCGGCCCGCAAATGGCGGGGCAGGCCGTCGCCGCTGATCCCGTCGAACAGGTCGACCAGGGTCAGGTAGGGCAGGCCGGACTCGACCTCGGCGGCGTTGGCGCGCAGCACGATCGGGTCGCCGGCGAGCGCCGGGTAGGCGGCGAGCACGGTGGACTTGCCGATGCCGGCGGGTCCGTGGACGACCACGCTCTCGCCGGCGGTGAGCCGGGCGTGCAGCTGGTCGAGCACGTCGGACCGGCCGACCGGCGCCGTGTCGCGGTTGACTACCACGCAAGCGAGTCTGCCTTGCGTTCTGTGTGTTGTCGGTCGCCGATCCGGCCTTTTTGCGAAAGCGAAACGCTATTTGCTAGCGACGGTCCTGGATGGTTACGCAGTTGCCCGTTTCGTATCCGCCCTCTTGGTCCTTGACCAGGAGGTCGGCGGCGTCGGAGATGCGCGCGCAGACCTTCGGATTGGTGCCGATGACATCGCGGTAGTTGCCCTGTTCGATCGAGCGCACCGACGGCTGCTTGTCCTCCAGGTAGAACCGGCCGGGCTGGTCGGACTGGAAGCCCATCCGCGCCGCCGGCGGGTTCGTGCCGTCACCACCGTAGATGTGCAGGTGGAAGCCACCGACGTTCTGCGGGGTCGCGCCGCCCCACTCGACGTCGTACTCGACGACGAACTTCGTGTTGTCGACGAAGGCCGCGGTGATGCAGACCCAACGGGCGTTGCTCTGGATGGCCTCGGTGCACTGCTCTTCCGGTGGCAGCACCACCGCGCTCGCGGCTCCCGTGTTGCCCGGCGTCGGGGTCGGGTCGGCGCCGCCGAACCCGAGGTTGTCGCGGTTGACCCAGATCGCCGCTCCGGCCAGTGCCAGGACCGCCACGACGACACCCGCGACCAGAGCGGTCCGGTTGCGGCCCGGCCTGGTCGGCGCGGGTGCGGGCGGGGCGGAGGGGTAGGCGTACTCGATCCGGTGCGGGCGGGGGTCGACAGTCGGCGCGGGTCCCGAGCCGGCGCGGCCCTGGGCGAACGCCTGGGTCCGCGGGGTGGCCTCGGCCGGTTGGGGCGTGCGCGGCCGGGTCATGCCTGACAGTGGCTGCGGTACGGGTGCGCCGGAGGTTGGCCGCGGTGCGGGGGAGATCGGCCGGGCGGGGGAGATCGGGCGAGCCGGGGAGACCGGGCGGGCCGGCATCGGAGGCGAGCTGACGGGCGCGCCGGGCATCGGGGCGCTGGGCATCGGTGGTGCGCTCACCGGGGCCGAGCCGGTGGCCCGGGTCGGTGGGTGGTGGATGACCACCGTGGCGGAGCCGCGCGCCGAGCCCGCGTCCGGTGCCTGCGTGGTGCCGCCCAACGGAGCGCCGGCCAGCCGGGCCGCGCCGAGGGCCACCGCGTGCTTGGGGTGCGCGTCGACCGCGACCGGCCGGTTGAGCTCCGCCGCCACGAGCTGGGCGACGATCGGCATCCGCGACGAGCCGCCGACCAGCAGCACCGAGTGCAGTTGCTCGGCCTCGACACCGGCCGAGCGCAGCGCCCGCCGCAACGACTCGATCGAGCCGTAGAGGGCCGGCCGGACCATGCCCTCCAGCTCGCCCCGCGTCAGCCGGACCTCGGTGGACAGGTTGGGCAGCAGCACCGGGATGGACGCGTCGGTGTCGGCGGACAGTGCCTCCTTGGCCGCCACGCACTCCTCGCGCAGCCGGGCCACCGCGGCGATCGCGGCCGGGTCGTCCTCGTCGAGCTCGGCCAGCTTGCCGCCGAGTGCCTGGGTGACGTGGTGGAAGACCGCCGCGTCGAAGTCGATGCCGCCGAGTCGCTCGATGCCCTCCGGCTGGCCGAGGATCTCGAAGCCCTGTGCGGTCTTGCGCAGCACGGCCGCGTCGAACGTCCCGCCGCCGAGGTCGTAGACCGCGACCACGGCGCCGGTGTCGATCCGCTGCTGGCTCGCGTAGAACACCGCGGCCGCCTCGGGCTCGGTGATGAACGAGACGGGCTCCTCGACGCCGGAGAGCCGCACGGCCTGGCGTAGCAGGTCCGTCTTGTACGGACCCCAGTTGGCCGGGTGCGACACGGTGATCGCCCGGGGCGCACCGCCCTCCCGGCTGGACACCTCGTCGATGGTCCAGCGCAGCAGCCGGCCCATCAGCGCCTCGGCCGAGTACGGCACGCCGCCGAGCAGGATCGGCGTGGTGTCACCGAACCGGCGCTTGAACTCCCGCGCGACCCGGTGCGGCTCGCTCAGCCCGCGCCGGTTGGCCGGCTCACCGGTCAGGAACGTCTCGTCCTCCCGCAGCAGCACCACCGACGGCACGGCGGCCGCCCGGCTGCCCAGCGAGGCGATCTCCGCGTGACCCGCACGCCAGGTCGCGGCCGCGGTGAAGGTGGTGCCGAGGTCAACGCCGAGTGCGTACATCGCGGTCGCTCCGGTGGTCGTGGGCAGTTGCTGGATCGAGTGTTCTTGATGGCAGGACGGCGGTCCGGATGCTGTCGGGAGTCCGACCCCGGCCGGGCGAGGGGGGTGCGGGAGGGGGATGTCCCCGACGCCGGGCACCGCCCGCCGCCCTAGGGTTGGGCACATGGACGCGCGACCGCTGAAGGACGTTTTCACCGACCTCGTCGGTGACCCGTCGGCGAACGCTGCGGCGCTGGCCGGAGCGGGCCACGACCTGCCGCCGGACCTGGTGGCGGAAGCGGTCGTCAGCTTCGCAGGCAGCGCACCCGCGGAGGTCGCCGAGCACCTCGCGCCGTTCGTCACCGCGCACAGCGGCGTCCCGGTGGAGTCCGAGCTCGAGGAGCCGGCCGGCTGGGCCGAGCTGCTGGCCACCGCGCCCGAGCCCGGCACCGAGCTCGACGACGACGTGCCGCTCGACGTGCCGCAGGGTGACCACCCCGGCGTCGGCGAGCTGGCCTTCGGTTCTGGCGACACCTCCGGGCAGACCCCGGACCTCGACCTCGACACGGACCCCGGCGGCGACCTGGACGACGAGCCGGTCGCCGTCGGCGGGGGTCCCTCGGAGTACCCCGACGACCTCGCCGACGACACCGAGGGCTTCACCGACCTCGACGCGGCGGACAACTCCGACGACGGGGACGACGCGGACGAGCCGGACGAGCTCGACGGCTGAGCGGCGGAGCATGGTCAGCGGGCCCGACCGTTGAGGTCGGCCAGCAGCCCCTCACAGGAGCGCACCGCCACCCGGGCGGCGACGGCCATCTCGTGTGCGGTCATCGGGTTCTCCGCGCGTCGCTGCCAGCGCACCAGTGCCTCGGCCGCCGACGAGCGGATCTGGCCCGCGGCGGCGTCCGGCGGCAGGTCGAGGCGGACGTGCGGCGCGGTGCCGGTGCCGCCGATGACCCGTTCCAGCTCGTCCACCACGGCCGGCTTGCCACCTAGCCAGCCGGCGCGCAGGGTGGCCAGCACCCGCAGCTCGTTGAACGGGTGCGCGGACGCGACGATCTCCTCCACCTCGGCCGCCACGGCCGGGCTGCCGGGTCGGGGCTTGGTGCGGGCCAGCGAGTCGAGGGCGAGCAGCGCCGAGCGGGCCTTGAGCACGTCGCGGCGCTCGAAGAACAGCGAGCCGAGCACCTCCTGCAGGTCGGTCAGCCCGCTGCGCTCGGTCAACTGGCGGGCCAGCCCGGTTGCGGTGATCTGCGCGTCCTGGCGCAGCAGCGTGCTGGCCAGCCGGACGCCGTAGAGCCCGAAACGGGCCAGCAGCGCCTCGCGCTCGATCGAGGTCAGCCCCAGTTCGGGCAGCGCGTTGACGAACCGGTCGGCGGTGAGCAGCAGCTCCTCGGCCGGCTTGACCTCGAGCGCCGCGACCGCCCGCAGGTGCCGCACCTCGGACTCGGTCAGCGTCGCCGCCGTTTCCGCGAGCAGGCCGGCCACGGGTACGACGGTCTGCACCACCCGCCGCACGTTGGCGTCGCCGGCCAGCCGGTTGGCGATCCGCCGGGCGGAGGCCATCGCGTCGAGCCGCCCGACACCGATCTCGTCAGCCCGGGACAGCACACCGATCGCGTTGACCGGGTTGGGCCGGGACACCTCGGTGTCGTGGAAGGCGTGCAGGAACTCCAGGTCGTTGGCGTGCAGGTGGCGCATCAGGTAGAGCACCGCGTCGGCCGGCGTCTCCTCGTCGTCGGGCGCGAGCAGCTCCCACGCCCGCCGGGTGACCCGCTCGGAGAGCGAGCCGATGCCGGGCGTGTCGATCAGCGTGGCCCGGCGCAGGGCCTGCGTGGGCCAGGTGATGTCGAGCGAGTGCACGTCCTCCGGCGCGGTGCCGCCCAGGTCGACCTCGATCGCGCCGTCGTCGCGAGTGAACCGGAGCTGGCGCGCGTCGCCCGTGTGCGGGTGGAGGGTGACCCGGTAGGTGTGCCCGTCGCGGTACCAGGTGACGATCCGCGTGCACTCGCCCGCGTCGGTCGGCGCGAGCCGGTCGGCCACCAGCGCGTTGAGCAAAGTGGACTTGCCGGACTTGACCCGGCCGGCGATCGCCACCCGCAGCGGTTCGTCGAGCCGCTCACGGACCTCGGCGATCCGCCCGTCGAAGCCACTGCCCCGATAGACCCCCGCGGCCCGGGTCAACGCCGCCCGCGTCCGTTCGACGAGCGTCATGCCGCACTCAGCTTGAGGGCGCGCTCGCGGAGTTGGCCCAGGCGGGTCAGTTCGGCGTCGAGGTCCTTGAGTCGCTTCTGGCGCTCGGCCTGCGAGCGCTTGGCGTTGTTGGTGGCACCGGCCACCGCGGCCGCCGTGGACCGGTTGAGCTCGTCGGCCAGCCGGGTGTAGTGGTCGCGGAGCTGGCGCTGCACGCGGCGCACGGTGTCCCGGCTGTCCTTCCCGCTCACGAAGCTGATCTCGTCGCAGTATCGGCGCATCGCGTTCTTGCCCTGGGCGCGGCGCTTCTCCAACTGCCGCTTCTTCTCGTCCTTGAGGCCGCGATGGCCCATCACCACGCCGATGCCGATGCCGATCGGCCCCAGCGCGACGCCCATCAGGCTGCCCAGCATGGTGAACATCAGGGCGCCGCCGTACGCGCTCTTGAGTGCCACCATCACCTGCTTGCCGGCGGTCATCCGGGCCAGCTCGATGCGGTGCTCGACCGCGCGCTCCTCGACCAAGGGGGTCGGGTTGTAGACCTTGAGCATGCCGATCGCTTCGCCGGACGCCTCCTGGAAGTGGCCGGCCACCACCTCGCTGAGCTCGGTGGCCCGGCGGCGCAGGTAGGTGTAGTTGCCGAGCAGGTCGTACGAGATGCGGGCGCGCAGCCACTCTTCCATCTCGGGCCACATGTCGGCCGGGTCGACCTCGTCGATCGCGTCGTCGGCCTCCGACGTGATCTTGCGGATCCGGTCGCGCAGGTCGAAGTCGACATCGGCGGTCAGGTCGGCGGTGCCGTCGTTGAGGGTCACGCTCCACCGCGCGGCGGCGGTCTTCAACTCCTCGACCCGGCGCTTGGCGGTGTTGAGGTCGTCGACGATCTGCTGCGCGTTGGCCGGGTCGGCCAGCGCGCCACGCTCCGCGGTGAACTGGCCGGTGAGCTGGTCGCAGACCGCGAGCACCTCGGCCGCCGCGTCGGCGGAACGGCGGGCCGCGGCGCCGCCGCCGACCCGCTCCTGCACGAACTTGACCAGGTCGGGGAACCCGGACTCGACGTTGAGCGGCTGGTCGTTGGCGCGCACCGCGCGGGTGCGCAGCGGCGAGGAGACCGGCAGCAACTGCAGGTCGCCGACCATCCGCAGGTGGCCCGCGTTCAGGTCGCGGATCCGTCGCCAGGCCGGGTAGAAGTCAATCTTGGTCAGTACGCAGACCACCGTCTGGCACAGCTCACGCGCCTGGCGGAGGAACTCGACCTCGCTGCGGGTGAGCTCCTGCGAGGCGTCGGTGACGAACAGGACGGCGTCGGCGACCGAGATCGCGGCCAGGCCGGCCGCCGCGTGCGCGGAACCGAGCCCGCCGACGCCCGGGGTGTCGACCAGGACCAGCCCGCCGTTGAGGATCTTGCGAGGCACGGTCACGTCGACCCGCGCCGGCCGGCGCCCCTCGTCGCCCTCGACGACGTGCCGGCGCAGGTCGGCGAAGTCGACCTGCGTGCGGCGCGGCGGGTCGCCGTCGTGCACCACGGTCGCGGTCTTCTCCTCGCCGTGCCGCACGAAGGTGGGCACCGCGGTCGCCACGTCGTCGTCGACCGGGCACACCGCGATGCCCAGCAACGCGTTGATCAGCGAGCTCTTGCCCTGCTTGAACTCGCCCGCCACCACGATGTGCACCGCCGGGTCGTCGAGCCCGGCCCGGGTCCGGCCGAGCCGCGCGGCGAGATCCTCCCGCCCGTACGCCGTGCAGGCCTTGACGCCGAGGTCAACCAGGGCGGTGGCTGGCTGGGTCATCGCTGCGATCCCTTCGGTGTACGGCGCAGCGGCCGGCCGGACCTTCCGGTCCGACCGCCCGCTGCGGTGCAGTGGTTATGGAGTTGGCTGGATCAGGCCGGGGCGTCCTCGTGGTCCTGCGCGTCGCGCAGCGACGGCTCGTCGGCCTCCTCGAGCGTCCGTACCGGCGGCAGGCTGACGTCCACGTCGAAGTCCTGGTCGAACTCGGCGTCCTGGTCGCCAGGGCCCTGCTCAGTGTTGACCACCGAGTCGTCGGCGTCGATGGTCGTGGTCTCGGTGTTGGTGGTGTCGTTGTCCTCGTTGGTGACGTCGCCGTCGCCCAGGCCGATCGCGGAGTCGTCGTTGTCGGCGATGTTGGTGCCCGAGCCGACGTTGGAGTTGTCGAGCGTCGAGTCGTTGACGTTGTTCACGTCGCCGTCGCCGAAGTTGATGACGCCGTCGTTGTCTCCGTCGACGTCCACGTCGTTGGCCTGCTGCTCGTTGTTGTTGCCGATGATCGCCCGGTCGACGTCGCCGTCGGCCACGATGCCGGTGTTGACGCCGGTCACGACGGGCGCCTCGAGGTCACCGTCGACGCTGACCGCGCCGTCGCTGTTGAACAGGTTGTCGCCCTCGATGTCGCCGTCGACGACCTGGGAGTTGGCCCCGGTCGCGGCGTTCACCTCGTCGGCCTCGCCGACGGCCACGGCGCCGGCGCCGGACGCGTTGGCGGCGTTGCTGTCGACGTCGATGTCGCCGTCGAAGTCGTCGCCGACCTCGACGTTGGTGCTCTGGTCGAGGATCTCGGTGATCACGTCGTTGTCGTTGTTGGTGACCTGCGTGACGTAGGTCAGGTGCTGCACGACCTGCTCCATCGACTGCGGCCCGGAGGTCACGTGGTGTGCGGGCGGGGAGTAGCCGCCGCCACCGCCACCGCTGCCGCCGCTGGTGTAGCTCTGCAGCGCGCCGCGGGCGTCGGCCGGGAAGCCGGGGTCGCCGCAGGCCTGCTGCACGATCGCGGGCATGTCCAGACCGGACAGGTCGTGCTCGGTGATGCCCGAGGCGACAAGCTCGCCCTCGGGGTTCTGGGCGAACTGCAGTGCCTTGCCCGGGTCGCTCGCCAGCTGCTTGACGAAGTTGACCAGGAGGTTGGTGAGCTCGACGTTCTGCATTTCCGGTTCCTCCTTCAGAGGATCTCTCGCGCTCCCGGCCTGTCTGGCGGGTATGGATACAGCGTCGCCGCCGGGCCACCCCCCGGACATCGGGAAGTCCCCCCTGGCTGGGGGGAGGGGTTAGGGGGATCGGCCGGTACACAGCAGACCGCGAAATCGACCTCTGATGACGCGGAGTGTCAGGAATCCGCCTGACCAGTGTTGAGCAGGGATTTCAAGGCGGCCACGAACTCGGCTCGGTCGGTCGCGCCAACCTTCACCCGGATCCGTGCCACGTGGTGTTCGACGGTCTTCGGCGAGATGTAGAGCTGTGCCCCGATCTCCTTGTGGGTGCGGCCATCCAGCACCAACCGAGCCACCTCTACCTCGCGTTCGGACAGCCCGGCCGTGTTGCTCTCGCCGGCCCCGGAGCGGTCTTGCTCCACACCGGACAGTTCGCGGGCCACCTCCAGCAGCCGGCGGGCGGCGGCCGGGTCGGCGGTACGGATCGCGGCGTGCCCGGCGAGCCGGGAGGCCTCCCAGGGCAGCTCGGCCGCGGCCAGCCCGTCGACGGCGGCGACCACGGCCGCGACGTCGACCGTCCCGGCCATCGAGCGTGACCACACCACCGCGGCGGCCGCCTGGGCGCGCTGGCGTTGGTGTGCGGGATCGGCGGCGGCGATCGCGTCGGCGGCCGTGGCGACCACGGCCGCGTCGTCGGCCGCGACCCCGAGCTGGAGCCGGATCCACGCGATGGCCACCGTCCAGGCCGCCGGGCTGCCCAGGCCGGTGACCGCGGCGTCGAGCGTGGCCAGCACCGGCGCGATCCGCTGGGGCCGGCGCAGCCGGGTCGCCGCCACCGCGAGCTCCTCGACCTGCTCCACCTGGAACAGGTCGACGGCCTGCCGGGCCAGCACGGGCTCGACGCTGGCCCACGCCTCGCGCAGCTTCGCGATGTCACCGGAGCGCCGGGCCAGCCCGGCGCGCAGCGAGGCCGCCAGCAGCACCTCGCGGCCCGGCAGGCCGCTGCCCAGCCGCCGCAGCTCCGCGGCCGCGGTGTCGTAGCGGCCGGTGCGCAGCCGCACCCAGGCCAGCAGCAGCCGGTGCCGCTGTGTGCCGACCGGCCCGCCGACGCCGCGTTCGAGGGCGCGGCCCAGCAGATGCTCGGCGGTGGCGGCGTCGCCGGCGGTCACCGCGACGACCGCTCCCCACGCGTGCGGCGTATCGGGCAGGACCACGGCCGGCGGGGTCCGCTCGGCCGCCTCGGCGGCCTCGATCAGCAGGGGTACGGCGGCCGCCGGATCCCCACCCGCCGCCAGCACCGCCTCAGCCAAGAGAAGCAAGGGCCCCTTGTTAACGCTTTCCGCATAGGAAGGGTCCCTTGCTAACAGCTCGCGGGCCGTGGCCGCTCGGCCCAGGGCGACCAAAGGTGGCACCGCCAGCAGCGGGCCGGGTGGTGCGGCGGCGGCCAGCACCTCGGCCGCGCGGGCCGGCCGGCCGTCGTGCGTCGCGACAGCGCCGGCCACCAGGGCAAGGCGGTGGGGGTCGCCGGCCGGGCCGGGGTCGACCGGGAGTCCGACCAGCGCCGCCGCCTCGGCCTGCCCGGCCGCGACCAGGGCCGGCTCGGCGCCCGCGTCCACCGCGTCGGCGTACCAACCGATCGCGGCGGCCGGGTCGGTGAAGCGCAGGCGGTCGCCGGCGGCGCGGAACACGTCGGCGCCGGTGCGGATCCGGGCGGCCCGCAACTGGGTCGCGGCCGCGACCGGGTCGGCGCCCGAGGCGGCCAGGGCGGCGGCCACCCGGGCGTGCACCCGGCGGCGCTCGGCCGGCGCGAGGTCGTCGAGCAGCGCGGTCGCGACGGCGGGCACCGGCCGCTCCGCGCCGGGCACCAGGAAACCCAGGTCGCGCAGCGTGCGCAGGGCGTCGGCGAGGGCGTCCGGACGTTGGCCGGTGGCTTCGGCAAGCACGTCGTCGGTCAGGTCGAGGCCGAGCGCGAGCGTCCGCGCGACCTCGGCAACGCCCGGAGACACGGTGGTGAGCCGCCGCTGCACGCGGGGGAGCAAGCCGCCGGTGGCGAGCAGGGCCGCGATCGCCGGCCAGCCCGCCGACGGGGTGTGCAGGTCGGTGCGCCCGGTCAGGGCCGCGACACCGGCGGCGTCGAGCGGACCTAGCTGCACGACGCCGTCACGTGCGGCGAGCTCGTCGAGCTCGGCCAGCGCCGGCCGGTCCAGGGTCGGGCGGCGGCCGAGCAGCACCGGCACCTGGCGGCGGGCCACATCGGACAGCGCGCGCAGGGTCGGCTCGTCGAGCCGGTGCGGATCGTCGACCACCACAGCCGCCGCGGACGGCGGGACAGCGGGCCGGTCGGGGGTCACCCAGACGGCGTCGGGCGGGGCGAGCGTGCGCAGCCGGTGCGTACGACCGGCTCCATCCACCCCGACCACGACCGTCACAAAACGTCAGCCTGCCAGAGATTCCGACATTCCCGCGCTGACGGATTCCTGACCTACGCTTGGACCGCGGCCTCGCCGGTGCGGCGCAGCTTGTGCCAGCGCAGTCGGCCGCCGGTCAGGGCGGTGACCAACGACTGGATCAGGACCAGATACATGAGCTGCCGGTACGCGAACTGTTGCAGCGGCAGCGTCCAGAGTGGCGTGAGCCGCTCCTTGTCGAGCTTGAACGCGACCACGCCGGTCACCACCTGCATGCCGAGCATCGCGAGCCAGGCCAACACGGTCTCCAGGCGGCCGGCGAACAGCACGCCGTAGACGGCCAGCAGGTCGATCACCGGTGCGAGCAGCGGCAGCGCGATGCTGAACAGCGCCAGGAACGGCAGGCCGCGCCGGCCGAACCGGCCCGACGGCCCGTCGTCGACCAGCGACCGGCGGTGCTTCCACATCGCCTGCATGGTGCCGTAGCTCCACCGGTAGCGCTGCCGCCAGAGCTGGCTCAGCGAAGCGGGTGCCTCGGTCCAGGCGCGGGCGCGGCCCTCGTACACGACCTTCCAACCGGCGCGGCAGAACGCGATCGTGACGTCGGTGTCCTCGGCGAGCGTGTCGTCGCTCATCCCGCCGATGGCCAGCAGCGCGTCCTTGCGCCAGGCGCCGATCGCTCCCGGGACCGTCGGCATGCAGCGCAGCGACTCGTACAGCCGGCGGTCGAGGTTGAAGCCGATCACGTACTCGATGTGCTGCCAGCGGGCGACCAGGGTGGCCCGGTTGCCGACCTTGACGTTGCCGGCGACCGCGCCCACCTCCGGGTCGGCGAACGGCTGCACGAGCTGGCGCACCGAGTCGCTCTCGAAGACCGTGTCCCCGTCGACCATCACGATGATGTCGGTGGTGGCCGCGGCGACGCCGGTGTTCAGCGCGCTCGACTTGCCGCCGTTCGGCTTGCGGATCACCCGTACGTTGGGCAATCCGAGCGACTCGGCGATGTCGGCGGTGTCGTCGGTCGAGCCGTCGTCGACGACGATCACGTCGATGCCGCCAGGGTGGTCGCCACTGGCCAGCGACCGGACGGCCGACTCGATGCCCTCCCGCTCGTTGTAGGCGGGCACGATCACCGTGACCCGCTCGGTCACCGGCGGACCCCACGACCAGTTGCCGCGGCGGCGCCTGGCCTGCGTTCCGGAGAGCACGAAGAGCAGCAGCGTACGGATCAGCGTCAGGGCACCGACGACCAGGAAGAGCACCGCGAAGAAGTCCAGCGACCAGTCGGCGATCCGGATCGCGGTCGCGAGGGCCAGGCCGCGCTGCTGGTCGGCGGCCGCGGCGGGCGGGTTGGGCAGCACCGTCGGCGCGGCGCCGGTCTCCGGGTCGGTCAGGGAGCGCCGCAGGCCGTCGGAGACCGTGACGAAGCTGTACCCCTGAGCCTGCATCATCGGGATGAACCGGTCGAGCGCCTGCACGGTCTGCTGGCGGTCACCACCGGCGTCGTGCAGCAGGATCACGGCGCCGGCGTCGCCCTCGGGCAGCATGCTGGCGACGATCTTGTCGACGCCCGGGCGTTCCCAGTCGCGGCTGTCCAGGTCGTTGACCACGGTGACATAGCCCATCCGGCCGGCCTTGGTGACCAGGTCCCAGGCGGAGTCGTCGATCGCGTCGGCCCGGGACGAGTACGGGAACCGCAGCAGCGAGCTGCGCACCCCGGCCGCTTCGGCCAGCGCGAGCTGGGTCTGCGAGTACTCCATCCGCCGGCGCCACTCGGGGAGCGTCGCGATGTCCGGGTGGGTGAAGGTGTGCACGCCGAGCTCGTGGCCCTTGCCGACCAGGTCCCGGGCCAGCTCGGGATAGCGGACCACCTGGGAGCCGATCACGAAGAACGTCCCGTTGGCGTGGTAGCGGTCCAGCGTGGCCATCACCTGCGGCGTCCACCGGGGGTCGGGGCCGTCGTCGAAGGTGAGCGCGATGGTCTTGGGGGGCAGCCGGTAGGAGCGCGCGTCCTCACCCGGCCGCGCGTTGATGATCGGTCCGCCGCTGAGGATCTCCTCGGGTACGACGGTGGTGTCGCCCTGCTCGGTCTGGTGGTCGGGGGTGAAGCGGGCGTTCGCGTACGCCTCGACCAGCAACAGGCTCACGAAGACGAAGACCAGGACCGCGGCGACGACCCACTTGGGCTTGGGCACGACCCGGCGGGCGGTCCGCTTGGGTGGCGGTGGATCCGCGTGTACGACCGGGGGTGCGCTGGCCGGTGGTGGCGGCGGCGCCAGCATCACGGCGGTCGACGCCTCGTCGGGTCGGGTGCGGGTGCGCTGGCTCGGCAGCACGCGGGTCGCCACGTTGAGGTTGAGCGGCCAGCGCGGGGGCGGGTTGTCGGGCACGGTGGCGCGGCCGGTCGCGGGTGGCTGGGGGATCGGGATCGGCTGCGTGTCTTCGTCCGGGTCGGGGAGCTCGTCCAGCGGCGGGTACTCCGCGCGTTGCGGGCCGATCTTGATGCCGGCCGGGACGCTGGCCTTCCCGCGGACGGGCTCGCCGGCGATGCCGGCGAGCCCGTCCGCGGGGTCACGGGTCGGTGCGCTCATGCGGCGCTGACGGTCGCGGTGGGTGCCGGCTCGGCCGTGGCGGTGACCGCCTCGGTGGTCCGGGTGGCTTCGGTGGTCCGGGTCGCCTCGGGGGCGCTGTCGCCGCCGGAGTCGGAGCCGCCGATCGGGTCGCCGGTGCCGTCGTTGCCGGTGCCGATCGCGGTGCCGGTGTCGGAGCCACCACCGTTCTCGGGGCCGCTGCCGGTGCCACCGCCAGATCCGCTGCCGGATCCGCTGCCGTTCTCGGGGGCGCTACCGGTGCCGCCACCGCCGGTGCTGCCGCCGTTGCCGGTGTCGGAGCCGTTGCTGGTGTCGGGGCCGCTGCCGGTGCCGCCGCCGGATCCGCCGCCGGTCTCAGACCCGCCGCCGTTCCCGCCGCCTCCGGAGCCGCTGCCGGCGTCGCCGCCCCCGGCACCGTTGCCGCCCGGGTCGGGCGTCGGTGGCGTGGTCGGCACCTGTGGCGTGGGATCCGACGGAGGGAGGGTGCCTTCCGGCGGACGGGTCGGCTCGCTGGTGACCGGGGGTGGTGAGACCGGCGCCGTGCCCTTGGCGGGGCTCGGCGTCGGCCGGGCGGCCACCGGGATGGTCGAGGTGCGCACGCTGCCGGGGCCGCCCGGGGCGGTCGGCGGCGGAAGCGGCGCCACGAACGGGCCGGGGTTCGGCGGCCGGAAGGCGGTGCGTAGGGAGGTTTCGGCCGGGGTCCCAGCCCGATCGGGTTGTTGCACGCGGTCGGGGAACGGCATCAACGCGTGCGGCAGCGCGGGCCCGCCGGCGATGCTGACCCCGACCAGCGCGGTGTAGCCGAGGCAGACGGCGCCGATGCCGTACGCCGCCCAGCGCACGAGGCGCCGTCGGCGGCCGGTCTCGTCGACGAAGATCGGCGGCGCGGCATCGTGCCCGAGGGCCACTCCGAGCGGGCCCGTCGGGTCAGCGGCGGTGACGATGATGTCGGTTTGGGGTTCCTGGTCCGGAATCACGCGGGGAAGCGTAAGAAGCACTCTCCGCAATGAGGAGAGGTGAGTCACTCGCCTGAGCGTCGTCGGCCCAGTCCGTAAAACTGCCCGAACCGGCCGTCACCATCACAAGTACCCCGTGCGGGGAGCGCGACCGAATGGCAAATCGCCGCCGTGACCAGGATGGACGTCCAACGTCAACGTCGGTGAC
Organism: Asanoa ishikariensis; assembly: GCF_900107455.1. Classification (GTDB taxonomy): domain Bacteria; phylum Actinomycetota; class Actinomycetes; order Mycobacteriales; family Micromonosporaceae; genus Asanoa; species Asanoa ishikariensis. The sequence goes on from NZ_FNQB01000002.1 coordinate 183,626, forward strand.
GGCCCCGGTGTGCGATAGGCCCTGTCCAATACGCGACACATGTGAGTCTTGTTCGACGATGCTCGCGTCGGGAATCCGACCGCACATCTACCCCGCATCACCCGTTGTGCCAGTGATCGCCGCTCGTTAAACTCCCATGTGCGCGCCCCTATCGCCCGCTTCCCCCGTGGCAGGCGATCGGGGCGCGCCCTTTCTTTCCCCCTCCGGTCCCCCGGGGCCGGGGTGGCCGGCGGGGTCTCCGCTGGTGCCGGCGCCGTCGCGGTGTGCGGGTTCTCACGCGGTTTAACCCCAGGTGCGCGGCGACGCGGTCTAGCCGCAATGTGCGCGGCTTAGCCCAGGCGGGCGGTGGCGCGGGGTTAGCGCAGGCTGGGGCGGACCGCCCTTTCGGCCCAGGTGCGCGGCTCAGCCCAGGCCGGCGGTGGCGCGGGCTCAGTGCAGGCTGCGGCGGATGTTCCTTCAGCCGAGGTGCGCGGTGGCGGGGTCAGCCCAGGCGCGTGCTGGTGGACGTGCCGTAGCGCTCGGCGACGAGCGATTTGAGGCCCGCCGGGAATCGCTCTTTTGACCTCAGGTGGGGCTCTAGGAGGGCGCGTTGCGCGGTTGCGTCGCCGGCGAAGGCGGCTACCGATTCGGCCGGGTGTGTGTTGGCGACCGCGAGGATGGCGCCGGCCGCACCGACCGCGCCGGCCATCAGGACGAGTGCGCTTGAACCCACGTAGACCGCTCGGTCCCAGACCGCGAGTTCCTGGAGCAGGCGTTCGGCGGAGCCGGTCGAGTCCTTGAGGCCGGCGATCGGCAGGTCCGGCAGTGCCGGCACGGGCACGTCACCGCCCGCGGTGCCGGGGAAGTGGTACGCCAGCACCGGGGCGTTGCCGGCCGCCTTCGCCGCGGCTTCGTAATACGCGTGCAGGTCGCCGGGGCGGCGGGGTGGGGCTACCAGGACCGCGTCGGCACCGGCGCCGACCGCGGCCGCGATGCGGGCCGCCGCCGCGTCACGCCAGGCACCGCTCGCGCCGGTTATCACCGGCACCGAGGAGGGCAGGGCGGCGCGGACCGCTGCGGTGAGGCCCGCGAGCTCCGCGTCGGTCAGCGTGTCGGCCTCGCCGGTGCTGCCGCCGACGAGGACGGCGCGGACGCCCTCATCGGCCAGTCGGGCGGCGTGGGTCGCGGTAGCACGCTCGTCGATCGCGTTGTCGTCGTCGAACAGGGTCACCAGCGCCGCAGCGACGCCGGTCCATAGCGGATCGGTCACGACCAACAAGCTATATCCAGCGGGACCCCAGCCACATCCGTGCGGACCAGTCCGCGTACGGCATGATGTCGCCGACGAAGACCTTGAAGAAGTAGGCGAAGCAGAGCACGACCAGCACCAGGTACGCGCCTGCGATCACGCCGCCGACCAGGCGTCTGTCGGCCAGTTTGCGGGCGGCCTCCGGACTCGCCGCCACCGCCGCTCGGCCCGCTGGATACATGATCGCGCCGAGGACGTAGACCACGGCCAGGACCATGAACGGCAGCGCCGGTGCGGTGTAGAAGGAGAACATCGTGCGGCCGTTGTCGATCGCGTACCAGAACCACGGCGCGAGGCCGAAGAACACCATCAGCAGGATCGAGCCGGCCCGCCAGTCGCGGCGGGCGATGCCGAGCCAGACCAGCCCGGCCAGGGCCGGGAGGAACGACCACCACAGCACCGGCGTACCTAGCAACAACACCTCGGAGGCGCACGAGTCGGCGCCGCAGGTGCCGGTGTTGGACCAGTAGAACGCCACCGGTCGGCCGAGCAGCAGCCACTGCCAGGGCCACGACTGGTAGGTGTGCTTGGTGTCGAGGCCTTCGTGGAACTTGAAGGCTTCCGAGTGGTAGTGCCACAGGTTGTGCAGCGCGCCGATGACCGGGGGCTCGGGCCGGCCGCTGTCGGCCAGCCAGTGCCGGTAGAAGCCGTCGTCGGTGAGCAGCCAGCCGCTCCAGCTCGCCACGTAGACCAGCGCGCCGACCACGACGAACATGCCGACCCAGCCGAGCTCGTCGAGGAGCGTGTCGCGGATCGGGTGGCGGGCGCCGACGGTGCGACGGACGCCGTACTCCCACCAGAGGATGAGCAGCACGAACGCCGGCAGGAAGAACAGCGCGCTCCACTTGACCGAGACCGCGCAGCCGAACAGCACGGCCGCCGCGAACCGCCACCACGGGAACGCGAAGGGCAGGCGGCCGGCGCGACCGAGGCGGGTCGGGTCGAGGCCGGCCTCCATCGCCGTCAGCCAGCGCCGGCGGCGGCTGTCGCGGTCGGCGACCAGGGCGCCGAACGCGGCGAGGATGAACAGCAGCAGGAAGATGTCGAGGATGGCGGTGCGGGACAGCACCAGGTGGAAACCGTCCAGCGCGAGCAGCAGGCCGGCGGCGCCGCCGAGGACGGTCGAGCCGAACATCCGTCGGGCGACCCGGACCATGATCAGCACGGAGACCGTGCCGGCGACGGCGGCGGAGAATCGCCAGCCGAGCTCCGGGGCGGCGGTCCACAGGTGGCCGGCGGCGCGGACGTTGCCGTCGGCGTCCTGGTAGCCGAACAGCCACTCGCCGATCGAGATCAGCCACTTGCCGAGCGGCGGGTGGACGACGTACGAGGCGACGTTGTCCTTGTAGTTCCACTCGACGCCCTTGCTCAGCAGGCCGTAGGCGTCTTTGGCGTAGTAGGTCTCGTCGAAGATCTTGCCCGGCGGGTTCGACAGGCCGATGAACCGGACCAGCGCGGCGACGGCGACGACGAAGCCGGTGACCGCCCAGGACCACGGATCGCGACGCGCGTCGAACGGCAACAGCCGGCGTCGGACGGTGTCGGGGACCGCGCTGTTTCGCGCCGGTATGGCAGAGGGGAGCTCCGGTGCCTCGGCCTCGTCGGGCCCGGCCTCGGGGCTCGCTACGCTCGTCGCCGCCAGGGTCACCCCGCGATCGTAGGCTGCCAGGACCGAATTGGGGTGTTCGGCAGGCAGGCTTAAAGCAGGCCGGTTGCGTACGAGGGGGAATGAGATGCCGGAAGACGGCCGGAACGGTCGGTTGATCCTGGTTGGTGCGCCACTCGGCAACCCGGCCGACGCGTCCACCCGGATGCGTGACGCGCTGGCGGAAGCCGACGTCGTGGCCGCCGAGGACACCCGGCGGCTGGTCCGACTGGCCCGTGACCTGGGCATCACCGTAGCCGGCCGGATCGTCTCCTACTTCGAGGGCAACGAAGAGCGGCGTACCCCGGAGCTTGTCGAGACCCTCCGCGACGGCGCCGTCGTCGCACTGGTCACCGACGGCGGGATGCCGAGCGTCTCGGACCCCGGCTACCGGCTGGTCCGCGCCGCGCTCGACGCCGGCCTGCCGGTCACCGTCGCACCCGGTCCGAGCGCCGTGACCACGGCCCTGGCCCTCTCCGGGCTGCCCACCGACCGGTTCTGCTTCGAGGGCTTCCTGCCCCGCACGGGCGGCGCTCGCCGGACCCGGCTGGCGGCGCTCGCCGCCGAGGAGCGCACGCTGGTGCTCTTCGAAGCGCCGCACCGGCTGGCGGCGATGCTCGCGGACCTGGCCACGGCGTTCGGCGCCGACCGGCCGGCCGCGGTCTGCCGGGAGCTGACCAAGACCTACGAGGAGGTCGTCCGCCGGCCGCTGGGCGGGCTCGCCGAGTGGGCCGCCGAGGCCGGGCCGAAGGGCGAGATCACGCTGGTGGTGGCCGGTGCGCCGCCGGCGGCGGCCACCCGACCGCCGGACGAGGCGCTGCGGGCTGAGGTCGCCGAGGCGGAGGCCGCCGGTAGCTCACGGCGCGACGCGATCGCGGCCGTCGCCGAGCGCCACGGCGTCCGCCGACGCGAGGTGTACACGATCGTTCACGCGCAGTAGGGCTCAGTAGGCGGCGGCCAGGAACCCGATCGTGACCAGCAGGGGTGCGGCCATTCCGAAGGCGGCGGCCGTGCGCCGGGCCCGTCGGTCCTCGAGCCGCAGCGCTCCGGTCGCGAGCACGATGCCGAGGCCGCACAGCAGCACCAGCAGCAGGCCGAGCAGCCAGCGCAGCGTCATGACGGTGCCGTCCGTGAGGTAGGCGGTGGCGCTGCCCGCGTGCACCATCTCGGCCCGGATCTGCGTGCCGGGTGCGGTCTGCGCCCGGGTGGCACCGACCACGCGTACACCCTCGGTGGTGAACTGCCCGTCCGCCGAGGTGAACGAGCCCTTGCAGCGCTGGGTCAGGCCGGAGCCCACGCAGCCGGTGACGGTGGCCGTGCCGCTGTCGCCGCGTCCGACCGCGAGCCAGATCGGGTCGGCGGTGACCCAGGCGAAGAACGTGCCGGCCAGCGCGAGCACGACCAGCAGGGCGAGCGCGGCGCGAAGTCGGCGCGGTTTGCGCGGGCGGCGGCCGGGCCGGGCGGCGTGCCGGGTGGGCCGGGTGGCGGAGCGGGCCTTGGCGGCCAACCGCGCCGGTGACCACTCCCGGTCGACCTCCTCGGCGGTCAGCCCGTGCGCCGCCACCGGCGCCGGCGGCGTGGAGTCACGCAGCGACGCCTCGATCACCCCGCCGCTGCGGGCCCGGGCGGCGCCCTGCACGGCGGCGGCGAGGCCGTTGACCGAGGCGGGCTCGCGGGTGGGCGCCGGGATACTCGCGCGTCCGACCGCGTCCCGTGCCGGGTCAGACTCGTTGGCGGGTACGGCGATTTCCGACTCGTAGGCGAGCAGCTCAGGCTCGCCGGCGGTCTCAGGTCGTTCGGGCGTGGCGCTCACAAATCTCATTGGACAACGCCTCACGTCACCCTTCGTGCAGGTAAAGGGCGTGTCGGCGGATAAATCCGGACAATGCGGCGGTGGGTGCTCGGGCTCGCTGGCCGGGCTCCCTCGGGGCTTACTACCCTTGCGCCCATGAGTCACGTTCTCGCCGCGGTCGCCTGGCCCTACGCCAACGGCCCGCGTCACATCGGCCATGTTTCCGGCTTCGGCGTTCCCGCCGACGTGTTCAGCCGTTACATGCGCATGGCCGGGCACGACGTGCTCATGGTTTCGGGCACCGACGAACACGGCACGCCGATCCAGGTGCAGGCCGACAGCGAGGGGTTGACCCCCCGGGAGCTGGCCGACCGCTACAACCGGGTGATCGTCGAGGACCTGCACGGGCTCGGTCTCTCGTACGACCTGTTCACCCGCACCACCACCGGCAACCACTACCAGGTGGTGCAGGACCTGTTCGAGGGGCTCTACCGCAACGGCTACATCATCGCGAAGACCACCCTCGGCGCGATCTCGCCGTCGACCGGCCGCACCCTGCCCGATCGCTACATCGAGGGCACCTGCCCGATCTGCGGGTACGGCAGCGCGCGCGGCGACCAGTGCGACAACTGTGGCAACCAGCTCGACCCCGAGCAGTTGATCAACCCGAAGTCCCGGATCAACGGCGAGACGCCGGAGTTCGTGGAGACCGAGCACTTCTTCCTCGACCTGCCCGCGGTCGCCGACGCGCTCGCCGCCTGGCTGGACACGCGTGAGGGCTGGCGGCCCAACGTGCTGCGGTTCTCCCGCAACCTGCTCGACGACCTTCACCCCCGGGCGATCACCCGCGACCTCGAGTGGGGTGTGCCGATCCCGCTGGACGGCTGGCGCGACCGCTCGGACAAGCGGATCTACGTCTGGTTCGACGCCGTGATCGGCTACCTGTCGGCGTCGATCGAGTGGGCCCGTCGCACCGGCGACCCTTCGGCGTGGAAGAAGTGGTGGTCGGCCGACGGCGAGGGCAAGGACGCCGCCGCGTACTACTTCATGGGCAAGGACAACATCGTCTTCCACTCGGTGATCTGGCCGGCGATCCTGCTGGGCTACTCGGGCCAGGGTTCCCGCGGCGGATCGCCCGGCGACCTCGGCGCGCTCAACCTGCCGACCGAGGTGGTCTCCAGCGAGTTCCTCACCATGGAGGGGCGCAAGTTCTCGTCGTCGCGGCAGGTCGTCATCTACGTGCGCGACTTCCTGGAGCGCTACGACGCCGACGCGCTGCGGTACTTCATCGCGGTGGCCGGGCCGGAGAGCCAGGACACCGACTTCACCTGGGCCGAGTTCCTCCGCCGCAACAACGACGAGCTGGTCGCCGGCTGGGGCAACCTGGTCAACCGGTCGATCTCGATGGCGGCCAAGAACTTCGGCGCGATCCCGCCCGCCGTGGACCTGACCGAGGCGGACGAGGCGTTGCTGGCGGTGGCCAGGGTCGGCTTCGGCACGGTCGGTGGACTGATCGAGAAGCACAAGCAGAAGCAGGCGATCGGCGAGGCGATGCGGGTGGTCGCCGAGGCCAACAAGTACCTGTCCGACCAGGCGCCGTGGAAGCTCAAGGACGAGGCCGACAAGCCCCGGATGGGCACGATCCTGCACGTCGCGCTCCAGGTCGTCAGCGACGCGAACACGCTGCTCACGCCGTTCCTGCCGCACTCCGCGCAGAAGGTGCACGAGCTGCTCGGCGGCACCGGCACGCACGCTCCGATGCCGGCCATCGAAGAGGTTTCCGACCTCGACGGCGGCCCGGCGTACCCGGTGCTGACCGGCGACTACACGGTCGGCGCACGCTGGGAGTCGACACCGATCGAGGCCGGCCGCGCACTGGCCGCCCCGAAGCCGGTGTTCCGCAAGCTGGACCCGTCGATCGTGGACGAGGAGCTGGCGAGACTCGCCTAGATCTCGTACCGGTTGTCGACGATCTGGCGGTCGGTGACCTCGCTGAGCGGCGCCCAGGTCTCGTACACGCCGCGTTCGTAGCACTGGGCGCCCAGCCGGGCGACCGCCTCCGGGTCGGGGCGGCACAGCCGCAGCCGCAGCCACCCCGACTCCTGGCGGAGCACCAGGCAGGGTGAGTCGCGCCAGCGGCCGTACTCGTTGCGGCGGGCCAGGGTCTCCACCGGGTAGCGGGCCGCCCGGGTCATCGCCAGCACCCGGAACTCGCCCGGTGGGTCGGCGACCGCGACACACTCCTCGCCGCGGTACGTGCCGACCAGGTGCACCGCCGACTGCTGGTCGCCCAACTGCACGTACTCCTGGTCGGGTGGGATGCCCGGCAGTTCCGAGAGCAGCGGCCGCCAGCGCGGGCCGGCCATCCGCAGCCAGCCGCGCTGCTCCGGCTGGAAGGTGTAGAGCATCGCCTCGTCGCCGTCGGCGGTGTAGGCGACCAGGGTCGCGCCGGCCGGCATCGGCAGGTCGGTGAAGTTGCTGGTGACGAACTCGGGGATGACGTGGCGGCCGCTGGGCGCGAAGCCGGTGCCGAGCACGGGTGCGCCCATCCGGTCGTGGGCCGGCATGGTGACGAGGCCCGGGTAGCGGTCGTACGAGGGCAGGTCGAAGTCGGACGGGTCGACCGCCCGCCAGCGCAGCGCGAACGCGATGTCCTCGCGGTCCCGCCCGTTGTCGGCCTCGGTGCGCAGCAGCGTCAGGTCGGCCGGGGTGCGCAGGTGGGCGACGTCGTACTCGCGGTAGCAGAACCCGTGCGGCAGCCGGCCGCGCAGGTAGGCGGCCACCTGCTGGGCCGAGAGGTGCTTGACCATCCGGGTGCCGCGCCGGATGTGCGCGCTCGCCCGCAGCGACATCAGGATCGGGTCGCCGGCCGCCGCCGGGTTCTGGCTGCGGGTGTGGATCTCGCGCCAACCGACCGCCCGGCTCAGCGGAAGGGTCAACGGGTCGTCCGGCTCTTCCGGGCCGTCGTGGTGCGCCCGGTCCGGGTGGTGCGGGTCGGCCGGCCGGCCGTTGACCGCGGTGACCTCGGTGACGTGGGCGTACCGGTGGAAGGGATGACGCGCGCCGGGCCGCGTGTCGGGCTCGAAGCCCTCGCCCCGGTCGGTGCTGAACAGCTCGTACGCGGCACCCCTGGCGATCTCCACCGCCGGGTACGTGATCTCGCCGAGGGTGACTCGCAAATCGGTAGTGGAGCCCGTGCGCTCCTGGGGGGTGACCGCCACCTGGCAGACCTTAAGTGCGCCGCGTGATTCGGCCATGAACAATTCGTGAACTTCTGCCGCGCGGCGTCGCAGGTGGGGGCATGCCGTCTATGTGTGATGCTGACCGGCGATGAGCGAGCAACCGAACGAGTCGCGCCAGGAACGTGCCGCCCGCCGTGCGGGGGAGTTCCCACCGCCGCCCATTCCGCTGGCGGTGCCGGTGGCCGACAGTCACACGCACATCGATATTACGGTAAGCGAGGCCGGCGGCGGCGGACGCGACGTGTTCGGCCCGGACCCGGTCTCGGGGGCGATCGCGGCGGCGGCCAACGCCGGCGTGGACCGGCTCGTCCAGGTGGGCGTCGACGTCGAGTCGTCGCGCTGGGGACTGGCCGTGGCCCGCGAGCACTCCGCCGTGGTGGCGACGGTCGCGTTGCACCCGAACGAGGCGCCGCGGCTGGCCAACCTCGACGAGGCGCTGCGGATCATCGAGGGCCTCGCGGCCGACGAGCGGGTCCGGGGCATCGGCGAGACCGGCCTCGACACGTTCCGCACCGGCGACGAGGGCCGGCCGGCGCAGGAGGCCAGTTTCCGGGCGCACATCGCGATCGCCAAGCGGTACGGCAAGACGCTGGTGATCCACGACCGGGACGCGCACGCCGACGTGCTTCGGGTGCTCGACGACGAGGGCGCGCCCGACACCGTCGTGCTGCACTGCTTCTCCGGTGACGAACAGTTCGCCGCCGAGTGCGTGCGGCGCGGTTACCTGCTGTCCTTCGCGGGCACCGTGACCTTCGGCAGCGCGACCGCGCTGCGCGCGGCGGCCGTGGTCACCCCGGCGGAGCAGATGCTGGTGGAGACCGACGCGCCCTACCTGACGCCGATGCCGTACCGCGGCCGCCCGAACGCGTCCTATCTGATCCCGCTGACCGTGCGAGCGCTGGCCGAGGCGAAGGGTGCCGACGTCGACGAGCTCTGCACCGCGATCTCGGGTGCGACCCGGCGGGCCTTCGGGCACTGGTGACATGACGCTGACGACCCTGGACGCGCGTACCGCGCTGGTGGTGATCGACCTTCAGCAGGGGATCGTCGCGCTGCCGACCGCGCCCTACGAGGCCGGCGAGGTGCTGGTGCGATCGGCGACGCTGGCCGACGCGTTCCGCGCGCACGGGCTGCCGGTGGTCCGGGTCCGGGTGTCGTACGCCCCGGACCTCGCCGACGCCGCACCCGGCCGCACCGAGTCAGGCCGGCCCGGGCCGCTGCCGCCCGACTGGGATCGCCTGGTCGACGAGTGGCCCGGCGACCTGGTGATCACCAAACGGAACTGGTCGGCGTTGTACGGCACCGACCTCGACCTGCAACTGCGCCGCCGGGGCATCACCCAGATCGTGCTGACCGGGATCGCGACGAGCATCGGTGTCGAGTCGACCGCCCGGGCGGCGTACGAGCGGGGCTATCACGTCACCCTGGCGGTGGACGCGATGAGCGACACCGACGAGGCCGCGCACCGGCACAGCGTCGAGCGGATCTTTCCCCGGCTGGGCGAGACTGGGACCACCGCGGAGATCATCGAGCTGCTGGACTGGACCCGCCCGTAAGGCCGGAGCGTCACCGGTCGGAGAGCACCGAGAGCACGTTGCCCGCGGGGTCGGTGAACCAGGCGATGTCCGGCCCGTTGCCGCGCACGATGCCCTTCTCGTCGTGCGCCATGCCCTCGTAACGCTCGAACCTGATGCCCCGGCTGGCCAGGTCGTCGACCGCGGAGTCGATGTTGGCCACCGGGAAGTTGAGGATCGTGAACGTCGCCGGCCGGTGGTTGGCCTTCGGGTAGACCAGCACCTCGGCCCCGGCACCGATGTCGAGCATGAGCATCCCGTTGAGCTCCGAGACGGGCAGACCCAGCTTGTCGCCGTAGAACTGCTTGGCGGCGGGAATGTCGTCGACCGAGAAGCCACTGAACGGTCGGGTTGGTGTGAATGTCATGAATAGACCTTCCGCCGAGTCGTCACCCCGATCGTCACACGCTCCGCCGGGGCGCGCAGGGCTTCCTTTAGGCTCGGCGCCGTGACCGAACTGCTGGGACCGGCCGAGATCCGTGCGCTTGCCGGCCGGCTCGGGGTGGTTCCGACCAAGCGGCTCGGGCAGAACTTCGTGCACGACCCCAACACCGTGCGGCGGATCGTCGCGGCCGCCGACCTCGCGCCGGACGACGTGGTCCTCGAGGTGGGGCCGGGGCTGGGCTCGTTGACGCTCGGCCTGCTCGCGGCCGGGGCCCGGGTGCACGCCGTCGAGATCGACCCCGTGCTGGCCGGTGCGCTGGCCGAGACCGCGGCCCAGCACGGTGCGTCCGCCGGCGCCCTGACCGTGCACACGGCCGACGCGTTGCGGATCACCGCCGCGGAGCTCGACCCGGCGCCGACCGCGCTGGTGGCCAACCTGCCCTACAACGTCGCGGTGCCGGTCGTGCTGAACCTGCTGGCCGAGTTGCCCACCCTGCGGCACGGCCTGGTCATGGTGCAGAAGGAGGTCGCCGACCGGCTGATCGCCGGACCCGGTGGCAAGGTCTACGGCATCCCGTCGGTCAAGCTGGCCTGGTACGCCGCCGCCCGCTCCGCCGGTCGCGTGCCGCCGAGCGTGTTCTGGCCGGTGCCCAACGTCGACTCGGGGTTGGTCGGGTTCACCCGGCGGGAGCCGCCGCGGGCCGACGTACCCCGCGCGGATGTTTTTCGGGTCGTCGACGCGGCCTTCGCCCAGCGCCGCAAGACGCTGCGGGCCGCGCTGGCGGGCTGGGCCGGTGGCGCCGACCGCGCCGCGCAGGTGCTGGTGGCCGCCGGTGTCGATCCCGGTGCCCGCGGCGAGGCGCTGGGTGTGGGCGCGTTCGCCGACATCGCGGCAGCGGCCAACGTGACCTCAACAGCGCCCGAGTAGGCTGACGCCGTGCTGAGCCGGGACATCACTCCGTGACCGAAGCGTGGGAGCCGGAGGACGACGAACGCCCTCGGCTGGGAGCATCCGGCCCGGTCAAGGTCAGGGTCCCGGCGAAGATCAACTTGCACCTGGGTGTCGGCCCGGCGCGTGCGGACGGCTATCACGAGCTCAGCACCGTTTATCACGCGATCGCCCTGCACGACGAGCTGACCGCCCGCCGCGGTGACACGCTGACGCTGACCATGGAGGGCGTCGGCACCGGTGAGCTGGCGCTCGACGAGAGCAACCTGGCGATCCGGGCCGCCCGCGCGCTCGCCCGGCAGGCCGGCGTCCCCGCGCACGCCCGCCTCCACCTGCGCAAACAGATCCCGCTCGCGGCCGGGCTGGCCGGTGGCAGCGCCGACGCCGCCGCCGCGCTGGTCGCCTGCGACACGCTCTGGGGCACCGGGATGAGCCGCGACGACCTCGCCGCGGTCGCCGCCGAGATCGGCTCCGACGTGCCCTTCCTGGTGTACGGCGGCACCGCGCTCGGCACTGGCCGGGGCGAGACGGTCAGCCCGGTGCTGGCCCGCCCGACCACCTGGCACTGGGTGGTCGCGATCGCCGACGGCGGCCTCGCCACCCCCGCCGTCTACGCCGAGCTCGACCGGCTGCGCGCGCTGCGGGCCGCCCCGCCGCCGCTGGGCAGCACCGACGACCTGCTCGCGGCGCTCCGCCAGCGCGACCCCGAGGTGCTGGCCGGCGCGCTCGGCAACGACTTGCAGGCCGCCGCGCTCTCCCTGCGCCCGCAGCTCGCCGACGTGCTCAAGGCCGGCCGGGCCGCCGGCGCGCTCGCCGGCATCGTCTCGGGCTCGGGCCCGACCTGTGTCTTCCTGGCCTACGACGCGTCCGAGGCGAACATGATCGCCACGGCGCTGGAGCAGGCCGGCGTCTGCCGCGAAGCCCGCACCGCAACCGGCCCAGTGGCAGGAGCCCGGGTCGTCTAGGTCCTATCCGATGAGTCAGAACGGCCTGCGACGGGCCCAGCCGCCGCCTGGCGGCGTCCCGGGATCACCCGGATACGACACCGGTATCCGGGCAATCCCGGGCCACCACCAAACGACGCCTGGACTCCGTCTCGGCTCGTCCCGACCCACCGGATAGGACCCATGGCCAACATCGTCAACTTGGACCGCGTGTCCAAGGGCTACGGCGCGGCCGGGCCGCTGCTGTCCGGGGTGTCGGCCGGGATCGACGACGCCGACCGGATCGGCGTGGTCGGCCTCAACGGCGCCGGCAAGTCGACCCTGCTGCGGCTGATCACCAGGCAGGAGGAGCCGGACGACGGGCGGGTGACACTGCGCCGCGACCTACGGATCGGCTCGCTCCCGCAGACCATGAGCTTCGCGCCCGACGACACCGTGCGGGACGTCGTGCTCGGCACCGCCTGGCTCCCCGAGAGCCTGGGCGCCGAGCACGAATGGGCCGGTGACGCCGGCGTACGCGCCATCCTCGACGGTCTTGGCATGGGCCACCTCGGCCTGGACCAGCCCGTCGGCCCGATGTCCGGCGGCGAGCGGCGCCGGGTGGCGCTGGCCGCGCTGCTGGTGCGCCCGGCCGACCTGCTCGTGCTCGACGAGCCGACCAACCACCTCGACGTCGCCGGCGTGGACTGGCTGGCCCGCCACCTGCTCGGCCGCAAGGGCGCGCTAGTGGTCGTCACCCACGATCGGTGGTTCCTGGACGCGGTCTGCACCAGCACGTGGGAGGTCGCCGACCGGACCATCCGGGCGTACGAGGGCGGCTTCGCCGCGTGGACCCTGGCCCGGGCGGAGCGCGAGCGCGTCGCCGCGGCGACCGAGGCCCGCCGGCAGAACCTGCTGCGCAAGGAGATCGCCTGGCTGCGTCGCGGTCCGCCGGCCCGCACCTCGAAGCCGCAGTTCCGGATCGACGCCGCCAACGCGCTGATCGCCGACGTGCCGCCGCCGCGCGACACGCTCTCGCTGCGACGGATGTCCACCGCGCGGCTCGGCAAGCAGGTCTACGACCTGGAGAACGTCTTCCTGACCGCCGGCGACAAGCCGATCCTGGACGACCTGACCTGGCAGGTCGGCCCGGGTGACCGGGTCGCGCTGCTGGGCGCCAATGGCGCGGGCAAGACCACCCTGCTGCGCCTGCTGGCCGGCCTGTCCACGCCGCACGCGGGGCGCTTCACCCGCGGCGCCACGGTCAAGCCGGCCTTCCTCTCGCAGGAATTGGCCGAGCTGCCGGGCGACCTGCGCGTGCTGGAAGCGGTCGAGGATGTAGCGCGGCGGGTCAACCTGGGCGGCCGCGAGCTCTCCGCCTCCCAGCTCGCCGAGGTGTTCGGCTTCGTCGACCGCCCGTCCGGCGGCGGCACCCGCACGTCGAGCCTGTGGACACCGGTCAGCGACCTGTCCGGTGGCGAGCGGCGCCGGCTCCAGATGCTCCGGCTGCTGGCCGGCGAGCCGAACGTGCTGCTGTTCGACGAGCCGACCAACGACCTTGACACCGACACCCTGGCCTCGCTGGAGGACCTGCTCGACTCGTGGCCGGGCACGCTGGTCGTCGCCTCCCACGACCGTTATCTGGTCGAGCGGGTCACCGACATCGTCTACGGGATGTTCGGCGACGGCCGGCTGGTGCACCTGCCCGGCGGCGTCGACGAGTACCTGGAGCGGGTCACCGGTCCGGGCGCGGCGCCGCCCCTGACCGCGCCGGCCGGTGCCGCGCCGGAGCGGGCCGGCATGTCGGCCGCCGAGGTCCGTTCGGCCCGCAAGGACCTGGTCCGGCTCGAGCGTGCCGTCAGCCGGCTGGACCAGCGCGAGACCGCGTTGCACGACGAGATGGCCACCCACGCCAGCGACTACGCCAAGGTCGCCGAGCTCGACGCCCAGCTTCGCGATCTGCGTGCCGAACGCGAGCGGACCGAGGAGGAATGGCTGGCGTTGGCCGAGCGGGTCGACGCCGGGTAGCCCCCGATTCGCAGGTGGCCAGCCGGTTGGGCCACAATCTCTTCTACCGACGACATCGGCGCTGGAGGCAGGCGGACCATGCACAACCCCATCAACCACCCCGCGCGCTCGACCTATCGAGTGCTGGCCGGGCTGATCGGGCTCTACCTGGTCGTCTTCGGCGGCATCGGTGTCGCCACGACCGGCGGCGACGGCCTGTTCACGCAGGACGCCGAGCGGGTCCTCGGCCAGGGCAGCAACCTGGCGAACGCGCTGATCAGCCTGGTGGTCGGCGCGATCGTGCTGATCGGCGCCGTGGTCGGCCGCAACATCGACGTGGTGCTCAACCGGGTGTTCGGCTGGGTGCTGATGGCGCTGGGCCTGGCCACGCTGGCGACGCTGCGCACGGACGCCAACTACCTCGACCACACCCTGGCGAGCAGCATCGTGATGATGACGCTGGGCCAGATCCTCCTGCTGGCCGCGATGTACGGCAAGGTCGGCTCGGTGGACGAGCACCAGGCGTGGCAGCGGGCCCGTCTGGAGTTCTGAGCCCGAAGAAAGCGGCTTAGCCCCACAATTGGGGCATGGCGCACTTCCCGCTCAACCACCCGCTCCGGCCGCTCTACCGGACGCTGGCGGGGCTCACCGGCACGTACATCCTGATCTTCGGCTGTGTCAGCCTGACCAAGACGGTCGGCGAGACGCTGTTCGCGCGGGAGAGCAACTGGGCGCTGGGCATCCGTACCAACCTGGCGTTCGCGATCGCCTCGGTGGTCTGGGGCCTGATCGTGCTGGTCGCCAACCTGATCGGCGGCAACGTCGGGCACTACACGAACCTCGCCGGCGCCGTCGTCTTCATGGTCACCGGGATCTACATGGTGGCCTTCATGCAGACCGCGGGGAACTTCCTGAACTTCTCGGTCTCGACCGCGATCCTGTCGCTGGTCTTCGGCCTGGTGCTGCTCCTGGCCGGGATGTACGACAAGACCGGGAGCCCGCAGCGGGTACGGAGCGAACAGGCCTTCAAGACCGGCGGCTCGGCGCCGCGGACCGCGCCCCGGCGGTGACGCTCAGCGGTCCTTGACCACCAGGGCGGGCTTGGACTCGAGGTGGGACAGGCCGTTCCAGGCGAGGTTGACCAGGTGGCTGGCGACCACGTCCTTGCGCGGCTTGCGCACCTCCAACCACCAGCGGCCGGTCAGCGCGACCATGCCCACCAGCGCCTGTGAATAGAGCTCGGCCAGCTTCGGGTCGAAACCACGGGACTTGAACTCGGCGCCCAGGATGTGCTCGGCCTGGTGTGCCAGGTCGTTGAGCACGCTGCTGAAGTTGCCCGTCGACGACATCAACGGTGACTCGCGGACCAGCACGCGGAAGCCGTCGGTCTCCTGCTCGATGTAGTCCAGCAGGGCGAGCGCCGCCTGTTCGAGCAGCTCGCGTGGGTGTCCGGCGGTCAGCGCGTTGGTGATCCGGTCGAGCAGGGCGCGCACCTCGCGGTCGACGACGACCGCGTAGAGGCCTTCCTTGCCACCGAAGTGCTCGTAGATGACGGGCTTGGAGACCTTGGCCCGGGAGGCCACCTCTTCGATCGAGGTGGCGTCGAAGCCACGCTCCGCGAAGAGTTGACGCCCGATCGCGATCAGTTGCTCGCGACGCTGGGCCGCGGACATCCGGACACGGGACCGGCCGCCCGCCGGGTTGGTCGGGTCGGCTACCACTTGTGCATCCTGCCAGCCGCCTGGTGCGGGCCGCTGACCCGCACCAGGACGGTCATCAGATCAGGCGTTCGTCTTGACGAGCTTCGCGGCGATCCGCTCGGGCTTCGGCCAGCGCACGTCGTACGCGGCGCCCACCTTCTCGAAGAGCCAGATCGTCCGGGCCGAGATGTCGATCTGGCCGCGCAGGACACCGTGCCGGGCACAGGTCGGGTCGGCGTGGTGCAGGTTGTGCCAGCTCTCGCCGAAGGACAGGATCGCCAGCGGCCAGAAGTTGCTGGCCTTGTCGCCCTGGCGCACCTCGAACGGGCGCTCGCCGTAGACGTGGCAGACCGAGTTGATCGACCAGGTGGTGTGGTGCAGGATCGCGATCCGGACCAGGCCGGCCCAGAAGAACGCGGTCAGCGCGCCCGTCCACGACATGGTGACCAGGCCGCCGACCAGCGCCGGCGAGACCACCGAGATCACCACGAGCAGCGGGAACAGCTTGTCGACCCGGGCGATCGCCTTGTCGGCCAGCAGGTCGGGCGCGAAGCGCGCCCGGTTGCCGAGCTCGCGGGAGAACAGCCAGCCCACGTGCGCGAAGAACAGGCCCTTGGTCAGGCCCCAGACGCCGCCCCCGAAGCGCCATGGGGAGTGCGGGTCGCCCTCCAGGTCGGAGTAGGCGTGGTGCCGCCGGTGGTCCGCGACCCACTGGATCACGTTGCCCTCGATCGCGAACGAACCGGCCACCGCGAGGGTCACCCGCAGCCACCGCTTCGCCTTGAACGAGCCGTGCGTGAAGTAGCGGTGGAAGCCCACCGTGATGCCGAGTCCGGAGACGACGTAGCAGACCAGTGCGATCGCCGCGTCGGTCCACGTGAGCCAGCCACCCACGACGGCGACCGGGATGGCCGCCAGTAACGCGAGGAACGGCAGGACGACGAAGAACCAGAGGGCGATGAGCACCCCGAGCGGCTGTTTGCCCTCGGTCAGTGGCTTCGGGCCCGTTGATGTCGTCGTCTGGTCGGGAGTCGCGGTGACGGTGGTCATGGCACCTCGCAGCGGGTGGGGGAGATCAAGAAGTTACGCTTACGTCACCGTAACTTACGGGACCGTAGTTAGCACCTGGTGCAACGCATTATTTAGGTTGGGCTAACTCCCTAGAGGGAACCCGTCACCGTGTGTCTGAAAGGGCGCGACAGGCTAGGATTACCCGGCTTGATGGGACGTGGGGTAACGGCAGCCCGCCGGACTTTGAATCCGGAAGGTCCTGGTTCGAATCCAGGCGTCCCAGCTCTCTTCGGGTCGCGAGGCCGACAGCCGTTCTTTCGGGTGACCACAGATCCCCAAGCGCGTGCCCGACTAACATGAGGCCGCACGCTGACCGCCGTCCGACGGGAGCCCCCTCGTGACCGAAGCCCGCACCGTAGTCATCCTCGCCGCGGGTGAGGGAAAACGGATGAAGTCGGCTCTGTCGAAGATGCTGCATCCACTGCTCGGCCGCACCGTGGTCGGCCACGTCCTGCAGGCGGCGGCATCCGTCGGCGCCGAGCGCACGCTGGTCGTCGTCGGCCACGCCGCTGACCAGGTCGAGGCGCATCTCGCGGAGGTCGCGCCGGACGCGATCTCGGTGCTCCAGGCCGAGCAGAACGGCACCGGTCACGCGGTGCGCATCGCGCTCGACGCGGTGCCCGACGCGACCGGAACGGTCGTGGTGCTCAACGGCGACGTGCCGCTGCTGCGCGGCGCGACGGTCGAGGCGCTGGTCGCCGCGCACGAGAGCGCCGGCACCGCGGCGACTGTGCTCACCGCCGAGATCGCCGACCCGACCGGGTTGGGCCGGATCGTCCGCGACCAGGCCGGTGGCCTCGAGCGCATCGTCGAGGAGCGCGACGCGAGCCCGGCGGAGAAGGCGATCCGCGAGATCAACGCCGGCATCTACGCCTTCGACGCCCGCCTGCTGCGCGCCGCCCTGGCCAAGCTGACCAGCGACAACGACCAGGGCGAGGAATACCTGACCGACGTGCTGGGCCTGCTCGCCGCCGCCGGCGAGCCGGTCGCGGTGCACGTCGCGGCCGACGCCCAGGAGACGCTGGGCTGCAACGACCGGGTCGAGCTGGCCGGCCTGCGGGCCCGGATGCGCGACCGGGTCAACGCCGAACTGATGCGCTCGGGCGTCACCATCCTCGACCCGGCCACCACCTGGATCGACGTGACGGCCACGGTCGAGCGCGACGCGGTGATCGACCAGAACACCCAGCTCCGCGGCGCGACCCGGGTCGGCCCGGGCGCCGTCGTCGGCCCGGACACGACGCTGATCGACACGGTCGTCGAGGCGGGTGCCACCGTGCTGCGCGCCCACGCCGTGCAGGCCGAGATCGGCCCGGGCGCGAGCGTCGGCCCGTACGCGTACCTGCGCCCCGGCAGCCGGCTGGCGGAGAAGTCCAAGATCGGCACGTTCGTGGAGACCAAGAACTCCGAGATCGGCAAGGGCTCCAAGGTGCCGCACCTGTCCTACGTCGGCGACGCCACGATCGGGGAGCACAGCAACATCGGCGCGGCCTCGGTGTTCGTCAACTACGACGGCGTCAAGAAGCACCGCACGGTCATCGGCAGCCACGCCCGCACCGGTTCCGACAACATGTTCGTGGCGCCGGTCGAGGTCGGTGACGGCGCTTACACCGGGGCTGGCACGGTGGTCCGCCGTGACGTGCCTCCGGGTGCGTTGTCCGTTTCCGGCGGCCAGCAGCGGATCTTCGAAGGATGGGTCGAATCCCGACGTCCGGGCACAGCTGCGGCCGAAGCGGCCAGGCAAGCACGTGACCAACTGCACGCGACCGAAGACGGTCATGCCGCCGCCGACGCTCCGGGTGATACTTCAAGCGAGTAAACATCCGCCGAACTCACGGAGCGCCTCACCCATGGGCAGCATCGTCGCCGAAAATCGCAAGAGCCTGATGCTCTTCTCCGGCCGGGGGTTTCCCGAGCTGGTCAACGAGATCGGCGAGGTGCTCGGAGTGGCGCCCACGCCGACCGACGCCTACGAGTTCGCCAACGGCGAGATCTTCGTCCGCTACCGCGAGTCCGTCCGGGGCTCCGACGCCTTCGTCGTGCAGTCCGCCGGCGAGGGTGTCAACAAGTGGGTGATGGAAACGCTGATCATGGTCGACGCGCTCAAGCGCGGTTCGGCCAAGCGGATCACCGTCGTCCTGCCCTTCTACCCGTACGCCCGGCAGGACAAGAAGCACCGCGGTCGCGAGCCGATCTCCGCGCGGCTGGTGGCCGACCTGCTCAAGCAGGCGGGCGCCAACCGGATCCTGACCGTCGACCTGCACACCGCCCAGATCCAGGGCTTCTTCGACGGTCCGGTCGACCACCTGTTCGCGATGGACATCCTGGCGGGTTACGTCGAGCGCAAGTACGCCGGCCGCCCGATGACCGTGGTCGCGCCGGACTCCGGCCGGGTCCGGGTCGCCGAGCGCTGGACCGACCGGCTGGGCGGCTGCCCGCTGGCCTTCATCCACAAGACCCGCGACCCGCTCAAGCCCAACCAGGTGGTCGCCAACCGGGTGGTCGGCGACGTCGAGGGCCGGGTCTGCCTGATCGTCGACGACATGATCGACACCGGCAGCACGATCTGCAAGGCCGCCGAGATCCTGCACGACAGCGGCGCCGCCGACGTCGTGGTCGCGGCGACCCACGCGCTGCTCTCCGACCCCGCGACCGAGCGGCTCAAGAACAGCCGGATCAGCGAGGTCGTGGTCACCAACACGCTGCCCCTCCCCCCGGAGAAGCGCCTCGACAAGATCACTTCGCTGTCGATCGCGCCGCTCTTGGCCAGGGCCATTCGCGAGGTCTTCGACGACGGGTCCGTTACTACCCTGTTTGGTGGGCTTAGCTAACAGTCGGGTTGAGCTTGGGCTCAACCCGCCCTCGGCGGGTTGAGCTAGTTACGGCGGCCCCGGCGGTAGGGTGCGCCGCCAGTCCGGTAGAGTATTGAGGTTGCCACGGCGAGGGTGACCCAGCTGGTTCTCAATTGCAGCCACGGGCGCCGTCATCGACGCGGTGTCCGGGCCAGCCCGCGCGCCTCCTTCGCCCGGCACCGACGCCGCTTGCACGCAGCCCAGACCAAGATCCAGGAGTTCTCCCGTGTCCGAGGTAAAGATCGCCGCCGAGCCCCGCACCGAGTTCGGCAAGGGTGGTGCCCGCCGCACGCGCCGTGCCGGCCTGGTGCCCGCCGTCCTCTACGGCCACGGCGAGAAGCCCAAGCACATCGCGCTGCCCGCGCGTGAGTTCGCCGCCGCGATCCGCCACGGTGGCGCCAACCAGCTCTTCGCGTTGGAGATCAGCGACGGCACCCAGGCTCTGGCCCTGCCGAAGGCGATCCAGCGTGACCCGGTGAAGGACACCTACGAGCACATCGACCTGCTGCTCGTCCGCCGCGGCGAGAAGGTCACCGTCGACATCCCGGTGCAGCTCATCGGCGAGGCGGCGCCCGGCACGCTGGTCGTGCACGAGAGCGACACCCTGTCGGTCAGCGCCGACGCCACCCGGCTGCCGGACCACTTCGAGGTCTCCATCGAGGGCCTCGAGGCTGGTTCCAAGATCACTGCCGCGGACATCGACCTGCCGGACGGCACCGAGCTCATCGCCGACCCGGAGACCACCATCGCCGTGATCAGCGTCGCGCCGAGCGCCGAGGCGCTCGAGGGCGAGACCGCTGAGGGCGAGGAAGCCGCCGAGGGCGAGGCTGCGGCCGAGGGCGAGGCCGCGGCGAGCGAGGAGACGGCTGCCGCCGCTTCCTGAGCAAGATTTGGTCTGCGTGTGAAAGGCCCCTTCCGGCACGACCGGGAGGGGCCTTTTCGCTAACTAGCTGCTTCCTGGGGAGAATGTAGAGCGTGGAAGCGACAGCGCCCTTCCTCGTGGTCGGCCTTGGCAACCCCGGTCGGGAGTACGCCAAGAACCGGCACAACGTGGGCTTCATGGTCGCCGACCTGATCGCCGAGCGAATCGGCGCGAAGTTCGGCCGGCACCGCCGCGCGGTCGCGGACGTCGCCGAGGGGCGGCTCGGCTTCGGCGGGCCTCGCCTCGTGCTGGTCAAGCCGCTGACCTACATGAACCTCTCCGGGGGACCGGCGGTCGCGCTGGCCCAGTTCTACAAGGTGCCGCCGGAGCAGATCATCGCGGTGCACGACGAGCTCGACATCCCGTACGGGCAGATCCGGGCCAAGCTCGGCGGCGGCGAGGGTGGCCACAACGGCCTGCGCTCGATGTCGAAGTCGCTCGGCACCAAGGACTACGCCCGCGTGCGGTTCGGCATCAGCCGGCCGCCCGGCCGGCAGGACCCGGCCGACTACGTGCTCAACGACTTCTCCGCGACCGAGCGCAAGGAGCTCGAGTTCCTGGTGGACCGGGCCGCGGATGTCGCGGAGGCGGTCTCCAGCAAGGGCGTTGAATGGGCACAAAACGCTTATAACGGATCCTGATCAAGGGCCGTATCGCCTGCCCGGTTCCGCCCGTTGTGTCTTAGGCGGCACAACCGTGGGAGGCGCGGATGGAACGTGGGCGGTTCGATCCGGCGGCAGTGCGCGACCTGATGGAACGCGGCCTCGACGCCCGCGAACGAGCCACCACCCGGCCACAGCCCCCGGTCCGGACCCGACCCCAGCGCGCCCCGCGTGGTGCCGAGCTGGAACGCCGCCCCCGCAGCCTCGAGCCGCCCCGTCGGTCCCTGCGCCGGATTCCCGGCCGGCACGCCGCCCTGTCCCGCCGGGCCGCCTGGGAGTCGCGTTACCTGCGTACCCTGCTGCTCGCCGATCTCCTGGTCGGCGCCGCCGCCGGTGGGCTCGCCTTCAAGCTGCGCTTCGGCGACGGGGTCACCAGCTACAACCGTGACTACGTGGTGCTGTCGGCGCTGCTGCCGCTGGCCCTGGTCGCCTCGCTCGGCCTGGCCCGGGTGTACGAGGCGCGGTTCCTGTTCGTCGGCACCGACGAGTACCAACGGGTGATCCGGGCGGGGCTCGGGCTGATCGCCGGCGTCGCGATGGTCTCCTATGCGCTGGAGATCCCGCTCGCCCGCTCGTACGTGCTGATCGCCCTGCCCGCCGCCACCTTCGCCACCGTCGCGGTCCGGTTCGGCCTGCGCAAACGCCTGCATCGCGCGCGCAAACGGGGTGACTGCCTGCGCCGGGTGATCGTGGTCGGGCACGAGCTCGCCGTCATCCACCTCGCCCGCCAGTTGTGCCGTGAGCGCTACCACGGGCTCGAGGTGGTCGGCGCGTGCCTGCCGCCGCAGCACGACGGCGACATCGAGCTCCCGGTGCTCGGCACCTTCGACGACGTCGCGCACGCGGTCGACGCGTCCGGCGCCGACACGGTGATCGTGCTGTCCTGCCCCGAGATCGACGGGCAGACCCTGCGCCGGCTGGCCTGGCGGTTGGAGCGCGACGAGATCGACCTGATCCTGGCCAACGCGCTGATCGACGTCGCCGGTGACCGCACCACGATCCGGCCGGTCGACGGCCTGCCGATGCTGCACGTGGAGCACCCGCGGCTGGAGGGCGCGGCCCGGCTCGTGAAGGAGATCGTCGATCGGCTCGGCGCCGCGGTGCTGGTCGCGCTGCTGTCACCCGTGCTGCTGGTCGTCGCCCTCTGCATCCGGATCGAGTCCAAAGGCCCGGTACTCTTCCGTCAGGTACGGACCGGCCGCGACGGCCGGGAGTTCCTGATCTACAAGTTCCGCAGCATGTACCTCGACGCGGAGGCGCGGCTGGCGGAGCTGCGACACCTCAACGAGCACGACGGCGTCCTGTTCAAGATCCGCAACGACCCGCGGATCACCCCGGTGGGACGCCGGCTGCGCCGGTTCTCGCTCGACGAGCTACCGCAGCTGTTCAACGTGCTGCTCGGCCAGATGTCGCTGGTGGGACCGCGGCCCCCGCTGCCGCACGAGGTGGCGCTGTACGCCGACGACGTGCGACGCCGGCTCGCGGTCAAGCCCGGGATGACCGGGCTGTGGCAGGTGTCGGGCCGGTCCGACCTGTCGTGGGAGGAGGCGGTCCGCTTGGACCTGCGCTATGTGGAGAACTGGTCGCTCTCCCTCGACCTGGTGATCCTGATGCGTACCCTGGCCGCCGTCGTGCGCCCCAGCGGCGCCTACTGACAAATCGAGGAGACCCCCTCATGACTCCGCCGGTGATTGACGGCGCGTTCGCCCGCTGGCTGGCTGGGCGCGCCGGGGACCTGCTGCTGCGTACCCGGGAAGAGGTCGGCTTCGCCGATCCGCACGCCTTGAAGGCGGCCGGTGACAAGCTGTCACACGAGTTGATCCGCACCGAGCTGGCCCGCTGGCGGCCGGGGGACGCGGTGCTCTCCGAGGAGGACGGGGACTCCCGTGGCGCCGGCACCGATCGGCTCGCCGCCGAGCGGGTCTGGATCGTCGACCCGCTCGACGGGACCCGGGAGTTCAGCGAGGAGGGCCGCGACGACTGGGCGGTCCACATCGCGCTCTGGGGTCGGCGCGGCACCAGCCCGCACAAGCTGCTCGCCGGCGCGGTCGCGATCCCGGCACAGCACCGCACGCTGGCGACCGACTTTCCGCCCGCGTACCCGCCGTTGGGTCCGCACCCGCGCCTGCGGCTGGCCGCGAGCCGGAGCCGCCCGCCGGCCTTCCTGGCCGGTCTGGCCGCGGATCTGGACGCCGAGCTCGTGCCGATGGGCTCGGCCGGCGTGAAGATCGCCGCGGTGGTCGGCGGCGAGGTGGACGCCTACGTGCACGGTGGTGGGCAGTACGAGTGGGACTCCGCCGCGCCGGTCGCTGTGGCGACGGCCACTGGTCTGCACGCTTCCCGGATCGATGGATCCGCGCTGAAATACAACGAGACCGATCCCCGGCTCCCGGATCTCGTGGTCTGCCGGAAGGATCTCGCACCACGGTTGCTCGCGGCGCTGCGGCAACACCTCCCGGGGTAAGCTCGCTCGGGAAAAACCTAGTGAACTACTAGACAATCCGAAGGGGTTCCATGCCGCCGGCTTACCGGGTCTCCCACCTCGCGGCGCTCGAGGCGGAGAGCATCTTCGTCATGCGCGAGGTCGTCGCCGAGTTGGAGCGCCCCGTGCTGCTCTTCTCGGGCGGCAAGGACTCGATCGTGATGCTCCGGCTCGCCGAGAAGGCCTTCGCCCCGGCGCGCATCCCGTTCCCGGTCATGCACGTGGACACCGGCCACAACTTCCCCGAGGTGCTGACCTACCGCGACCGGCGGGTCGCCGAGCTCGGTCTGCACCTGGTGGTCGCCAGCGTGCCCGAGGCGCTCGAGTCGGGTCTCGTGGTCGAGCCGAGCGATGGCACGCGCAACCGGATCCAGACGCCGGTGCTGCTCGACGCGGTGGAGAAATACCGCTTCGACGCCCTCTTCGGCGGCGCCCGGCGCGACGAGGAGAAGGCGCGCGCCAAGGAGCGGGTGTTCAGCTTCCGCGACGAGTTCGGCCAGTGGGATCCCAAGAACCAGCGGCCCGAGCTGTGGTCGCTCTACAACGGCCGCCACCACTCGGGCGAGTCGATCCGGGTGTTCCCGCTGTCCAACTGGACCGAGCTGGACGTCTGGCACTACATCGCGCAGGAGCGGCTCGACCTGCCGTCGATCTACTACGCGCACGAGCGCACGGTGATCTCCCGCGACGGGATGCTGTACGCGGTCAACGAGTTCATCGCACCGCGCGGCGCCGAGCAGCCGTTCACCGCGAAGGTGCGCTACCGGACCGTCGGCGACGCCTCCTGCACCGCGGCGGTCGAGTCCGCCGCGGACACGGTCGAAAAGGTGATCGACGAAGTGGCCGCCACCCGGATCACCGAGCGCGGTGCGACCCGCGGCGACGACCGGGTCAGCGAAGCGGCGATGGAAGACCGCAAGCGGGAGGGCTACTTCTGATGTCGGCACCAACCATCGCTGCCAGCGAGCAGCGCGCCATGGACCTGCTCCGGTTCGCCACCGCGGGCAGCGTCGACGACGGCAAGTCGACCCTGATCGGCCGGCTGCTGTACGACACCAAGTCGCTGTTCACCGACCAGCTAGCCGCCGTCGAGGCGGTCAGCGCGGCGCGCGGCGACGAATACACCAACCTGGCGCTGCTCACCGACGGGCTAAGGGCCGAGCGCGAGCAGGGCATCACGATCGACGTCGCCTACCGCTACTTCGCGACGCCGCGGCGGAAGTTCATCATCGCCGACACGCCCGGGCACATTCAGTACACGCGCAACATGGTGACCGGAGCGTCCACCGCCGACCTGGCGCTGATCCTGGTCGACGCCCGCAAGGGGCTGGTCGAGCAGTCCCGCCGGCACGCGTTCCTCTGCTCCCTGCTGCGGGTGCCGCACCTGGTGCTCTGCGTCAACAAGATGGACCTGGTCGACTGGTCGCAGGAGGTCTTCGACCAGATCGCCGACGAGTTCACCGCGTTCGCCGCCAAGCTCGAGGCGCCCGACCTCTCGGTGATCCCGATCTCCGCGCTCAAGGGCGACAACATCGCTTCGCGCTCGGAGAAGATGCCCTGGTACGAGGGCCCGTCGCTGCTGCACCACCTGGAGCACGTGCACATCGCCTCCGACCGCAACCTGGTCGACGTGCGCTTCCCGGTGCAGTTCGTGATCCGGCCGCAGTCGACCACGGTGACCGACTACCGCGGTTACGCCGGCCAGGTCGCCTCCGGTGTGCTCAAGCCGGGCGACGAGGTGATGGTGCTGCCGTCCGGCCTCACCAGCCGGATCGCCGCGATCGACACCGCCGACGGGCCGGTCGCCGAGGCGTTCCCGCCGATGTCGGTGACCGTGCGCCTGGAAGACGAGATCGACATCTCCCGCGGCGACCTGATCTGCCGGCCCAACAACGCCCCGGCGGTCGCCCAGAACATCGAGGCGATGATCTGCTGGCTCGACGAGAGCAAGCCGCTGCGGGTCGGCGGGAAATACGCGCTCAAGCACACCACGCGGTCGGTGCGGGCGGTGGTCCGCGACCTGCACTACCGGCTCGACGTCAACTCGCTGCACCGCGACGAAGAAGCGGGCGAGTTGAAGCTCAACGAGATCGGGCGGCTCAAGCTGCGCACGACAGCGCCGTTGCTCGCCGATGAGTATCGCCGCAACCGCACCACAGGTGGATTCATTCTCATTGATGAGACCACCAACCGTACGGTCGCCGCGGGAATGATCGTCGAAGCCAACTAGGCGCGGCGGGTGGCGGCGTAGGTGAGGGCCGCGCCCAGTAACAGCGGTGGGCCGTGGATGTTGCGGGTGGCGGTCAGGGCGACCGCCACTCCTAGCGCGGCCAGCGCGACGATCCGGCCCAGCGTTCGGTTGCCGCGGCCCGTTTCGCCGCCCATGACCAGGGCGATCTGCACGGCTGCGCCACCTACGGCTCCGATGTAGAGGGCCAGCTCTGACGCCGTGCCGAGGAGGGCGACCGACCACCACGCCACCCCGGCGGGCAGCCAGAGGTGGCGCGGGCGTAGTTCCGTGCCGGTGGCGTCGGTGCGCCAGGCCGCGGATGGGCGCAGCGGACGGGCGAGCAGCGCCACCGTGAGGGCGCCGGCCAGGCCGCAGATGGCGATGGAGTTGCCGCCGCCGGTCGGTTGCCAGGCCACCGCGATCCCCTCGGCGGCCAACCCGCAGCCCAGGTAGCACGTCGCCCAGAGCCAGCGACGCACCGTGAGCTCGGCCAGCGCACCGACCAGCAGCAGGAACAACAGGTTCGAGATCGTGCCGAACCAGCCGCCGTCCTGTACGAGCAGCGACGTGACCAACCGCCACACCTGGCCGTCGCGGATGGCGGGCGTGCGCTGCAGCGAGGTCAGTACCGCCGGGAAGGCGAACTGCGACAGGCTGAACGCCGCCGTGACCGCGAAGACGGCCAAGGTGAGCGGGATCCGCCGCGCGGCGTTCACCGCACGCGTTCCGCCCCGGCACCCGGGCGGGCGGCGAACCAGACCGGCTCGATGAAGCCCCGCCCGGCGTAGGCGGTGGCGACCGCGGCGGCCACCCGTTCGGTCTCGGTGGCGTCGACCAGCGCCAGCACGCAGCCGCCGAAGCCGCCGCCGGTCATCCGGGCGCCGTACGCACCCGCGGACAGGGCCGTCGACACCGCGAGGTCGACCTCCGGCACGGTGATCTCGAAGTCGTCGCGCATCGAGGCGTGTGAGGCGGTCAGCAGCGGGCCGATCTCGCGCACCCGGCCGCTGCGCAGCAGCGCGACCGTGTCCAGCACCCGCTGGTTCTCGGTCACCACGTGCCGCACCCGGCGCCGCATCACGTCGTCGGACAGCGTCGCCAGCGCCTTGTCCAGGTCGTCCACGTCGCGCAGCGCCGGGACCCCGAGCAGCGCCGCCGCCTCCTCGCACGCGCGCCGCCGCGAGGCGTACTCGCCGCCGGCGTGCCGGTGCGGTGCGCGGGTGTCGACCACGAGCACGGCCAGCCCGGACGTGGCGACATCGAACGGGATCTGCTCGATGGCCAGCGTGCGGCAGTCGAGGAAGAGCGCGTGCCCGGCGACCGCGCGGATCGACGCGGACTGGTCCATGATCCCGCAGGGCATGCCGACGTAGTCGTTCTCCGCCCGCTGCGCGAGACCAGGGCGCTCGTCGACGGGCACCGACAGGTCGCCCAGGTCGGCGAGTGCGGTCAGCACGGCCGACTCCAGCGCCGCCGACGACGAGAGCCCGGCGCCCGCCGGCACGTCGGAGGCGACGGCCAGGTCCGCGCCCGGCACCTCGTACCCCTTGGATCGCAGGGTCCACACCACGCCGGCGACGTAACCGGCCCAGCCCTCGACACGCCCGGGATCGTCGGCCTCCGCCGCACCGAACTCGACCGTCTCACCGGTCTGCTCCGACCACACCCGCCACCGCGTGTCTGGCCGGGCCGCCGCCGCGACCACCACGCGGTGCGGAAGTGCGAAGGGAAGCACAAAACCATCGTTGTAGTCGGTGTGCTCACCGATGAGGTTGACGCGTCCGGGCGCGGCCCACAGCCCGGCCGGTTGGGCGCCGAAAGCGGATGAGAAGCCCGCGGCGGCGCGGGAGGGGACGTCGGTCATGGGCTGCATCCCATCACAAGGGTTCGGCGGTACGAGCAGGACGTGTCTACGATCGCTTCATGCAGGACCAACCCGGCACAGCCGGGCCCCGTCGGCGCGTTCCGACGGGGCGTCCCCAACGTAATCCCGGTCCGGTCGCCCGGCGTCTGGCCCGCCTCGTCGTGCGGACAGCCGACGGGCTGACCGCGGCGCTCGGCGCCGATCCGTCGGCAGGGCGTGAGCAGATCAGCGAGGCCGACCTGCGGGACCTGGTCGCCGCCAACACGCGCCTGGACCCGGTCGAGCGCCGGATCATCGACGAGGTGCTGGTGGCCCGCGACACCATGGTCCGCGAGGTGATGCGGCCACGCACCGAGGTCACCTTCCTGTCCGCGCGGCAGACGCTGGCGGAGGTCGCCGAGCGGGTCCGGGTGGAGACACACACCCGCTATCCCGTGGTCGACGGCACGCAGGACGACGTGGTCGGCTTCGTGCACCTGCGCGACCTGCTGATCCGCCCGGACGGCGACGGCCGGCTGACCATCGGCGAGCTGACCCGCGAGGTGAAGCGGATACCGGCGAGCAAGCGGGTGCTGGTCGCACTGACGGAGATGCGGCGCGAGCGGCACCACCTGGCGGTGGTGATCGATGAGTACGGCGGCACCGCCGGCATCGTCACCCTCGAGGACCTCATCGAAGAGGTGGTCGGCGAGATCCACGACGAGTACGACGTCGAGCCGGATCCGATGCCGGGCCACGCGACCGACCTGGACGGCCGGCTCAACCTCGCCGACTTCGCCGAGCGCGCGGGCTTCGACCTGCCACCCGGCCCGTACGAGACGGTCGGCGGCTATGTGATGGCCAGTCTCGGCCGGGTGCCCCAGGTCGGCGACGAGGCCCGCGTCCCGGGCCGCGATCCCGACGAGGGCTGGGTGCTGCGCGTGCTGGAGCTGGACGGCCGCCGGGTCGCCCGGGTCGGCATCCGCGCGGCCGACCCACCGCCCCCGGTCGCCGAGCCGGCCCAGGTGATCGCGACGATCCCGATGCCGGTGCTGCCCGCCCGCCGCGAACCGGCGACCGAGCGGGCCACCGCCCGCGACTAGTTGACCTGGAGCTTCTGCCAGTTGGTGCCGTCGGAGGAGAACGCGGCCCAGCTTCCGCCGAAGAGCCCGTAGACGACGTAGCCGGCGTAGGTGCGGCGGATCGAGCTCGCGGCCGGTAGCTCCGGGACGGGGCTGAAGGTCCGCCCGTCGTCCTCGCTCACCCACCACGAGCCGCGTTTGTCACCCGACACCACGGCCAACAGGCGGCCGTCGAGCAGCGGCACCAGATCCCCGGTGTACGGCGCCGCTGTGCCCTTGGCGGCCCGGAACGTCTCGGTGAAGGACTTGCCGTTGTCGGCGGAGTGGTAGATCCCCAGCAACTGGCCGCCTTGGTCGCGGGCCATCGCGTACGCCTCCGTGCCGAGCGTGCTGACCGTCACCGAGTCCGTCGGGTCGGCCGTGCTCGGCAGCGCCGTGGTCTTCCACGTGCGGCCCGAGTCGCGGCTGACCGCGACCGCGGGGCTGGTGCCGATCAGCCCGCCGGCCCACCAGGCGCCGTCGGCGGTCGGTGCCGGCGCCACCCACCGGGCGGTGAACAGCTCCGGCTGGCTCTCCAGCGGCCCGAGCCGTCCCTGGTCCCAGCTCCACACGGCCAGGTCGCCACCGGGCTGCTCGACCCTGGGCACCTCGTCCGGGCCGATCTCGGTCTGCGGCGCTGGCAGCGGTGGGTCGACGATCTTCCAGGTGGATCCGTCGGCGGACGATCGGTCGAGATCCCCGTCCACCAACCAGTGGCCGCCCGGGAAAGCGATCAGGTCGATCGGTCCGCTGCCTGTCGGTGTCACCTGGGCCGCCTGCCAGGACAGGCCGCCGTCGGTGGTCCGCGCGAGCTCAGGACAGCGCGGGACGCAGCCGGCCGCCGCGATGCCGTTGTCCCGGTCGGCGAACTCCACCTCGACGATCTGGCCGTTCAGGCCGTACACGGGCGTGGGGGAGAGGCCGATGATCTCGATGCCGCCGCCCCGGTAGACCGGCGCGATCACCGGTGGGTCCGTGGCGGTGACCTCGGGCGCGCCGTCGTGCTGCCAGGGCTGGGCGGCGAGACCGATGGCGCCGAGCACCGCGAGCGCGGTCGCGCCGGCGGCCACACTCCGCCGGCGGCGGATCCGCGTCGCGCGCCGCCGGACGACCGCCAGCGCGGGCTGCTCGATCTCGTCGAGCAGGGCCGAGCGGGACCGGGCGAGCCGCGATTCAAGATCGGGCACGTCAAGATCGGGCACGGGTCACCTCCGTCCGGTAGCCGTCCAGCTTGCCGGCCAGCGCCGTGCGCGCCCGGGACAGGCGCGACTTGACCGTGCCGGTCGGCACGCCGAGCAGCGCGGCCACCTCGTCGACCGGGAGGTCGGCGTAGTAGTGCAGCACCACCACCTCGCGGAAGCTGGGCGGCAGTGCGGCGAGCGCGTCACGCAGGTCGGCCCGCTCGGGACCGGGCGCCGGCTCCACCATCCGCACGATCGGGCGGTCGCGCAGCAGGATCGCGTCGAGCAGCTTGCGCCGCCGCCAGCGGCGACGGACCACGTTGACCGCCACCGTGCGCAACCACGCCTCCGGGTTGTCCACGTCGGCGAGACCCCGCGGCCGGGCGAGCGCCCGGGCGAATGCCTCCTGCACCACGTCCTGTGCCTCCGTCAGGTCGGTGGTGAACGCGTAGACCTGCGCGACCAGGCGGCGGTAGCAGGCGTGGTAAAGCTCCTCCATCGCCCGATCGCCCTGGTCGCGGGTCACCCGTGCACCGTCCTCGTGCGCCAATCGCCGTCCTTCCGGTTCTGGCCACACCGTACGAGTTCCGAGGGGCTGCTGGGGTTCCCCAGAGGTGCTGGCAGAATTGCCGGCATGTCCGACGCCACCCCGAACGCCGCCCGGCCCCGGGTCCTTTCCGGGATCCAGCCGACCGCCGACTCCTTCCACATGGGGAACTACCTCGGCGCGATCCGGCAGTGGGTGGCGTTGCAGGAGACGCACGACGCCTTCTACTGCGTGGTCGACCTGCACGCGATCACGGCGGGCCACGACCCGGCGGTGCTGCGGGCGCGCACCCGGGCATCGGCCGCCCAGCTCCTCGCGCTCGGGCTCGACCCGGAGCGCTGCACCCTGTTCGTACAGTCGCAGGTGCCCGAGCACCCGATGCTGGCCTGGGTGCTGAGCTGCATCACCGGCTTCGGCGAGGCCAGCCGCATGGTGCAGTTCAAGGACAAGTCGGCGAAGCAGGGCGCTGACCGCGCCAGCGTCGGCCTGTTCACGTACCCGATCCTCCAGGCCGCGGACATCCTGCTCTACCAGGCCGACGCGGTGCCGGTCGGCGAGGACCAGCGCCAGCACCTGGAGCTGACCCGCGACCTGGCCGGGCGGTTCAACACCCAGTTCGGCAAGACCTTCACGCTGCCGGCGCCGTTCATCGTGCGCGACACCGCGAAGATCACCGATCTGCAGGAGCCGACCGCGAAGATGTCGAAGTCGTCGTCCTCGCCCGCCGGCATCATCGAGCTGCTCGACGACCCCGCCAAGTCGGCGAAGAAGATCCGCTCGGCGGTCACCGACACCGGCCGCGAGGTCCTCTACGACCCGGCCAACAAGCCGGGCGTCTCCAACCTGCTCACCATGTACTCGGTGCTGGCCGGCAAGTCGATCGACGAGCTGGTCATGGCGTACGAGGGCCGGGGCTACGGCGACCTGAAGAAGGAGCTCGGCGAGGTGGTGGCCGAGTTCGTCAAGCCGATCCAGGAGCGCACCCGGGCCTACCTCGACGACCCGGCCCAGCTCGACAAGCTCCTGGCGATGGGCGCCGACAAGGCCCGCACGGTGGCCTCGGCGACGCTGGCCACGGCCTACGAGCGGGTGGGCTTCTTCCCGAGCCGCGGCGCCTGACGCCCGCCACCGCGGATCGGCTAGATCCGCAAGAATGTCCCGTGTGAACGTCTTCGCGCGGCTCGAGGCCGGTATCAACCGTGGCCTCGACCGTGCGCGGGCCCGCTCGGGCGCGTTCGACCACTTCTACCGCACCGCCGACCGGTTCGGTTACGTGCTGGGCGGCCGGCTGGCCGCGGCCATCGCGTACTACGGGTTCTTCGCGATCTTCGCCTTCGCCCTGGTCGGCTACGCGGTCTTCGGCTTCGTGCTCAACAACGGCCAGGTCAACGAGGCGGTCGTCAGCTTCCTCACCGACAACCTGCCGTTCCTCGACATCAAGAACGTCGAGGACGCGGTATCCGGCGTGCAGACCACCGGGCGCCCGATCGGCATCGTCGGCCTGGTCGGCCTGGTCTTCACCGGCATCGGCTGGGTCGAGGCGATCCGCTCCTCGCAGCGGGCGGTGCACGGCTTCCAGCAGCAGCCCGGCAACCTGGTCATTCGCCGGATCATCGACGTCGGCGTGCTGATCGTGGTGCTGGTCATGCTGATCGTCTCGGTCGGCGCCGTCGACGGACTCAAGACCCTGCTCGTCTGGGCGATCGGGGACGGCGGCACCTGGTTGATGGCGCTCACCTACTTCCTGACCGTGCTGGTCAACCTGGTGATCGCGTTCGCCCTGCTGTGCGCCATCCCGCGGATCCGGATGAGCCCGCGCCGCCTGTTGATCCCGCTGATCATGGTCGGTGGCGGCCTGACCGTGCTCAACTCGGTCGGCCGGCTCTATGTGAACTGGGTGCGCGACAACGCGGCGTACGCCCTGATCGGCCCGGTCGGCTTGTTGATCTACCTGTACCTCTACAACCAGATCCTGATCTGGGCCGCCGCAGTGGCCGCCACCGACACCCACGGCACGGTGCAGGATCTGGGTGCCAACCCGCCCGAGCCACCACCGCCACACACGGTCTCGCCGGTCGACCATGACGAAGATGACCCGGAGAACGGGCACCCAGGGGCGGCCGGCAGCGCATGATGGTCGGATGGGTGCACTGGTGACCTTGCGGCTGCCCGACGACTCGCCGCTACACGAGCTGCCATGGATCATCACGTTCGGCCCACTGGGTGACGACGAGGACTGGGAGCCGGTGGTGAGCGGGCCGTACGAGCGCCCGCACGCGCTCGCGCTCGCCCAATCGGTGGTCGCCGACGAGGAGCTGATGGCCGTCGTCGAGCCCTGCATGCCGCACATCTCGGCCGCCGAGATCCGCGGTGAGATCGAGGCGGCCCGGATCTCGGCCTTCCGCGACGACCGTCCGGCCGACGGCTCGCTGGACGACCTCGACCTGGAGGACGCCGACGACGACGGCGAGACCTTCGGCGAGGACGCCGAGGGCTACGCGGCCGTGCCGCCCACCCCGGACCAGGTGATGGCCGGCTGGGGCCGGATCGCCGCCAAGCTCACCGCTCCCAGGGCCGACAACCCGTAGAGACGGTGGTGCCCCGGCGGACCGAAGTCGACGCCGGGGCACCGTACCCACCACACCCCCACCACAGGGGCCTCGTACGTCTTGGGTTACCCCAACGGCTCCTGTTTCAACCATGCCGCCGCGTCGACCGGCAGGAAATCTCCGTCGAGGGCGGCGCTGGCCACGATCGGGGTGCCGTAGCGGCGCACGTCGACCGGCTCCGTGCCCAGGTTGACCACGCAGGTCAGCTCGCCACGGCGGAACGCGAGCACGCCGGGCTCGGCCTCGGTCCAGGTCAGCTCGCCTCCGCGCAGTGCCGGCTCGGCGCGACGCAGTCGCAGGGCCGCCCGGTAGAGCTCCAGCGTCGAGCCGGACTCGCCTTCCTGAGCGGCAACGGTGTGCGCGGTCCAGGTGGCGGGTGCCGGCAGCCAGGCACCGGCCGGGCCGAACCCGAACGGTGCCGTGTGGCCGGACCAGGGCAGCGGCACCCGGCAGCCGTCGCGGCTCTCGCCGGTGCGTCGGAACGCCGGGTCTTGGCGCAGCTCGTCGGGTAGGTCGAGGACCTCGTCCAGGCCGAGCTCCTCACCCTGGTAGAGGTAGGCGACACCGGGCAGGGCGAGCATCAGCAGCGCCGCGGCGCGGCCCCGGCGCAGGCCGAGCGCGCCGCCGCCGTACCGCGTGACGTGCCGTGGCTTGTCGTGGTTCGACAGCACCCAGGTGGTGGGCGCACCGACCAGCGTCGCCTCGGCCAGCGCGGTGTCGATCACCTTGCGGAACGAGTCGACGGACCAGGTGGCGTGCAGGAAGTCGAAGTTGAAGACCTGGTGCAGCTCGTCCGGGCCGACGTAGCGGGCCAGCCGCTCCGGGCTCGACGCCCAGGCCTCCGCGACCGCCATCCGTCCGCCGGGGTAGCTGTCCAGGATCTGCCGCCAGACGCGGTAGATCTCGTGCACGCCGTCCTGGTCGAAGTAGGGGAGCTTGGTGCCTTCGAGCAACCGGCTCTGGCGCTGGTTGCGGCCGGTCTTGCTGCTGTAGCCGACGTCGGGCAGGCCGGGCGCCTTGATGTTGCCGTGCGCCACGTCGACCCGGAAGCCGTCGACTCCCCGGTCGAGCCAGAACCGCAGGATCTCCTCGAACTCGGCCCGCACCTCGGGCAGCTCCCAGTTCAGGTCAGGCTGCTCGGGGTCGAAGATGTGCAGGTACCACTGGCCGTCGGGGAGCCGGGTCCAGGCGTCGCCGCCGAAGATGGACTCCCAGTCGTTGGGCGGCTCGGCGCCGTCCGGGCCGCGGCCGGCGCGGAAGATGTAGCGCTCCCGCTCGGGCGAGCCGGGCGGTGCCGCGACGGCCGCCTGGAACCAGCGGTGCGCGCTCGACGTGTGGTTGGGCACCACATCGATGATCACCCGCAAGCCGTACGCGTGCGCGTCGGCGAGCATCGCGTCGAAGTCGGCCAGGTCGCCGAACATCGGGTCGACCTGGCGGTAGTCGGTCACGTCGTAGCCGCCGTCGACCATCGGCGACCGGTAGAACGGCGTCAGCCAGATGGCGTCGACCCCGAGATCGCGGAGGTAGGGCAGACGGTCACGAAGGCCGGCCAGGTCGCCGATGCCGTCGCCGTCCGAGTCGGCGAAGCTGCGCACGTAGACCTGGTAGACGACCGCGTCGCGCCACCAGCCTGCGCCTGCTTCATCCGCATTGATTGCGAATTGACCCCGTTCTTTTGGCACCGAAGAAGCATGCCGGATCAAAGGCTGACTCTGCAAGGACCCGTCAAGGCTTGCGCAAGCTTCGCAAGGAGGCCGGGTCAGTCCGTTCTGGCGATCGCGGTCGACGACCGGACGACCAGCTCAGGGCGGAACAGGTACTCCGAATGGGGTGCGGCGTGCCCTTCGATCTCGTCGACCAGCGCTCGCACCGCTGCGACCGCCATCGCAGCGACCGGCTGGCGGACCGTCGTCAGCGGCGGGTCGGTGAACGCCATCAGGGGCGAGCCGTCGTAGCCGACCACGGATACGTCCTCCGGCACC
This sequence comes from Asanoa ishikariensis, assembly GCF_900107455.1. GTDB lineage: Bacteria > Actinomycetota > Actinomycetes > Mycobacteriales > Micromonosporaceae > Asanoa > Asanoa ishikariensis. Next base: position 218,635 of record NZ_FNQB01000002.1, read on the forward strand.
CGCAGCCCGCGCCGGCGGGCACTGCGGATCGCGCCGAGCGCCATCATGTCGGAGCCGCAGACGATGCCGGTGACCCCGGCGTCGAGCAGCCGGTGGGTGGCCGCCTCGCCGCCTTCGACGCCGAACAGGGACAGCGAGATCAGCCCGTCCAGCTCCGCGTCGTCGGCACCCACCAGGGCGCGCATGGCCGCGCGATAGCCCGCGATCTTGCGGCGTACCGGCAGGAACCGGTCCGGCCCGCTGATCAGGCCGATCCGCCGGTGGCCGAGGCTGGTGAGATAGGACACCGCGAGCTCCGCGGCGGCCTGCTCGTCGGGTGAGACGAACGGGGCGGCGAGCCCGTCGACGAAGCCGTTGACCAGCACGATGGGCAGCTCGCGGGCGACCAGGCGGCGGTAGCGCTCGGGGTCGCCGGTGGCGTCGGCGTGCAGGCCGGAGACGAAGACGATGCCGCTGACCTGGCGGTCGAGCAGGATCTCGACGTACTCGTCCTCGGTCGCCCCGCCCGGGGTCTGCGTGCAGAGCACCAACGTGTAGCCGCGCTGGGCCAGCGCCGACTCGATGGTCTGCGCGAACTCCGGGAAGATCGGGTTGTTCAGCTCGGGCACCACCAGGCCGACCAGGCCCGCGCTGCGTCTGCGCAGCCGGGCGGGGCGCTCGAGACCGAGCGCGTCGAGGGCCGCGAGGACGGACTCCCGGGTGTCCGGGGAGACGCCCGGCTTGTCGTTGAGCACCCGCGAGACGGTCGCCTCGCTGACCCGCGCGCGGAGCGCGATGTCGGACAGGCGGGCACGCATGGCTGCACGATATCCGCTGGTCTTTCGCGTCTTTCGGGCCCTTGCCGCCGGGCAATGAACTCGAAACAAACTCGCCTACCGGATGAGGGCGCGTACGCCGTCCAGGTAGGCACCCCGGCCGGGGCCGCCGGCCAGAATGCGTTGCAGCGCGTAGCCCGGAACCATGCCGAACAGGACTGCGCCGACCGCCTCCACGTCGGTGTCGGGAGGCAGTTGGCCGGCGTCGCGGGCCCTGGTGGCCAGCAGCACGAAGTGGCCGCGCATCCGGCCGTAGGCGTTGGCGACGAACTCGGCCAGCGCCGGGTCATGCATCGCCTCGGCCCAGACCTGTAGGGCGATCCGCATCAGCCCGTCCGGGCCGGTCTGCCGGTCGACGAACAGGATCGCCCGGTCGACCGCTTCGGTGGGCGACAGCGGCGGCTCTTCCGTGGCGAGCTGCTCGAACATCGCGGACGCCTCGTTGATCACGGATTCGGCGATCGCGATGATCAGCTCGTTCTTGCTCTTGAAGTAGCGGTAGACCGCTCCGACCGACAGGCCGGCCTCGTCGATCACGTGCACCATCGTCGTGCCGTGGAAGCCCTGCTCGCTGAAGCAGCGCTGGGCGGCTTCGAGGATCTGCTGGCGCCGGGCGGCGAGGTGGGCTTCTGAGACGCGTGGCATGGGCCACATCCTAAAACGAACGTTCGTTCATTGACGACCTGACCCATCGATGGGATGCTCGATTCATAAAAGAACGAGCGTTCGTTTTAGGACTAGGAGATGGTCATGCCTCGCCAGGCTCGCCCGCCGCTGTTGATCGCCGTCCTGATCGGGGTCGGCATCGTGGTCGCGCAGGCTCTGCTCGTCCCGCTCTTCGCCGGACCCGCCGCCAACCTCGGCCCGCGGGACCTGCCCGTGGTGGTCGCCGGCCCGGCGCCCGCCGCAGACGCGCTCGCCGCCCACCTACCTCCGGGCGCGTTCGAGGTCACCCGCGTGCCGGACGCGGCCGCCGCCGATGCGCTCCTGCGTGACAACCAGGCGTACGCGGCGTTCGTGCTGAGCCCGTCCGGGACGGCCGTGCACACCGCCAGTGGGGCCAGCCCGACCGTGGCCCAGCTCGTCGGCCAGGCCGCCGCCGGGATGAACGCCCAGGTCACCGACGTCGTGCCCGGCTCGCCGGACGATCCGCGCGGTGCCGGCTTCGCGTCCGGGTTCCTGCCGTTCGCGCTCACCGCACTGGCCGCCGGCGCGGCGCTCGCCCTGCTCGTCCGCGACCGTTGGGCCCGGTTCACCGGCGTGCTGGTGTTCGGTGTGCTCGCCGGGCTGGTCGGCCCGCTGGTCCTCCAGCAGTGGCTCGGCGTGCTGACCGGCGACTACCTGCTCAACGCCGCTGCCATCGGGCTGTTCGCGACCGCGGTCGCGGGCTTCGTGGCCGGGCTCGGTTCGCTGCTCGGCCGACCGGGCATCGCGCTCGGTGTGCTGACCGTGTTCCTCGTCGGCAACCCGCTCTCGGCGGTCAGCGCGGCGCCCGAGCTCCTGCCGCAGCCGTGGGGTGCGATCGGCCAGTACCTGCCGATCGGCGCCGGCGGCTCGCTGCTGCGGTCGACCGCGTTCTTCGACGGCGCGGGTGCGGCCGGGCCGGCCTGGGTGCTCGGCACGTACGCGGTAGTCGGCTTGCTGCTGGCGTTGGTCGGCGGCCTGCGCACCCGGCGGACCGCTCCCGTCACGGAGCCGGCCGACCGCGTGGCGGTCGCGGCCTGAGCGACATCCGTTAACAAGGGTCCCTTCCTATGCGGAAAGCGTTAGGAAGGGGCCCTTCCTTACTGCGCGGGCGATTTCGTTCACTCGGAAGTCACGCCTGCGTAACGGCCATCCAACAGTTGATTCCGGGTTTTCGTTCCACGCGGTAGCTCGGCGTACGCTCCCGAGCAAAACGTGAACTCACCGCGTACCCCTTGCGGTGTGTAATGGGAGGGAGACCGTCTTGCGCGCTATGCGTGGGATGCGGATCGTCTCGATTCTCGCGGTGGGTGGCCTGATGGCGGGCCTGGCCGCGTGTGGTGACGCTCCGGAAAGCAGCAGTGGGACCGGCGACAGCAGCGCCGCGCCCGCCGCTGGCACCTATAAGGCCTGCATGGTCACGGACATCGGCGGCATCGACGACCGGTCGTTCAACGCGTCGGCGTGGAAGGGTCTCGAAGAGGCCAAGGCTGACAGCGACAAGCTGGCCGAGCCCAAGAACGTCTCGTCCAAGGCCGAGGCCGACTACGTGCCGAACCTGACGCAGTTCGCCCAGCAGGACTGCAACTTCACCCTGGCTGTTGGCGGCCTGATGGGCGACGCCACCAAGCAGGTCGCGGCGGCCAACGCCGACAAGCAGTTCGCGATCGTCGACGCGGCGATCCCGGGCGCGACGAACGTCTACCCGATGCAGTTCGACACCGCGCAGGCCGCGTTCCTCGCCGGCTACCTCTCGGCGGGTTACTCGAAGAGCAAGAAGGTCGCCACCTACGGCGGCCTGAAGATCCCCCCGGTGACGATCTTCATGGACGGCTTCGCTGACGGCGTCGCCTACTGGAACCAGCAGAAGAACGACAAGGTCCAGGTGCTCGGCTGGGACAAGGCCGGTCAGAAGGGCTCGTTCGCCGAGAGCTTCACCGACCAGGGCAAGGGCAAGGCGCTCTCGGACGGTTTCGTGGCGCAGGGCGCTGACGTGATCATGCCGGTCGCCGGCGGCACGGGCCTCGGCTCGGCGGCCAACGCGGGCGACAAGTACGCGGTCGTCTGGGTCGACGTCGACGGTTGCGAGAGCGCGCAGCAGTACTGCAAGTCGTTCCTGACCACCGTCGTCAAGAACATCCCCGAGGCGGTCAAGGAAGCGGCGGTCAAGGGTGCGGACAGCACCGGCATGCTGACCGGGTCCTACCTCGGCACGCTCGAGAACGAAGGCGTCTCCATCGCGCCGTACCACGAGTTCGACACCAAGGTCAGCCCCGAGCTCAAGGCCGAGGTTGACAAGCTGAAGGCCGACATCATCGCGGGCACCGTCAAGGTGACCTCTCCGGCCCAGCCGAAGTGAACTAAGTCCGGCCGAACAGCCGGTCCCACCGTGGTGGGACCGGCTGTTCCCCGGCCGGGCCCGATCGTGAACAATTCTCCGCACCACACCGTCTGAAGGAGGTCACGCTGAGACTCGAACTGCGCGGCATCACCAAGCGCTTCGGCGACCTCGTGGCCAACGACGACATATCCCTGACCGTCGAGCCCGGCGAGATCCATGCCCTGCTCGGCGAGAACGGCGCCGGCAAGTCGACGCTGATGAACGTCCTCTACGGGCTGCTCCAGCCCGACGAGGGCGAGATCCTGGTCGACGACAAGCCGGTGCGGATCCGCGGTCCGCGCGACGCGATCGCGGCCGGCATCGGCATGGTGCACCAGCACTTCATGCTCGTGCCGGTGTTCACCGTCGCCGAGAACGTGATGCTCGGCGCCGAGCAGACCACCGGCGGCCCGGTCGGCTTCCTCGACCGCAGGCGCGCCCGCAAGCTGGTCCGCGAGGTGTCTGACCGCTACCGACTCGCCGTCGACCCCGACCGCACGGTCGAGGACCTCCCGGTCGGCGTGCAGCAGCGGGTCGAGATCGTCAAGGCGCTGACCCGCGACGTCGACCTGCTGATCCTCGACGAGCCGACCGCCGTGCTTACCCCCCAGGAGACCGCGGATCTGCTCGAGATCATGCGGACCCTCAAGGCCGCCGGCAAGTCGATCGTCTTCATCACCCACAAGCTCAAAGAGGTCCAGGCGATCGCCGACCGGATCACCGTGATCCGGCGCGGCCGCACCGTGGGCACCGCGGCGCCCGACACCAGCGAAGAGGAACTCGCCTCGCTGATGGTCGGCCGCTCCGTGCTGCTCCGCGTGGAGAAGGGCGCCGCCGAGGCCGGCGCGCCCGTGCTCGAGGTCGCCGGCCTCGCTGTGAACGACGACCGGGGTCACCGGGCGGTCGACGGCGTCGACCTGACCGTGCACGCCGGCGAGGTGCTCGGCATCGCGGGCGTTCAGGGCAACGGCCAGACCGAGCTGATCGAGGCGATCATGGGCCTGCGCCCGGTGGTCGCCGGCAGCACCACGCTCGAGGGCCGTCCGACGCTGGGACTCTCGACCCGCGACATCCTCCGGGCCGGTGTCGGCTACGTGCCCGAGGACCGCAGTGTCGACGGCCTGGTCAAGGACTTCACCGTCGCGGAGAACCTGGTCCTCGACATCTACAACACCGAGCCCTTCGGCACCCGCTGGGTGATCCGCCCGGACGCGATCGCCGAGTCCGCGCGGGCGCGGGTCGAGCAGTTCGACGTGCGCACCGACGCGTCCGGCCAAGCGGCCGTCGGCACGCTCTCCGGTGGCAACCAGCAGAAGGTGATCGTCGCCCGGGAGTTCTCCCGGCCGCTCAAGCTGTTCATCGCCTCCCAGCCGACCCGCGGCGTCGACGTCGGGTCGATCGAGTTCATCCACCGGCAGATCGTCCACGAGCGCACGGAAGGCACCGCGGTGCTGCTGGTCTCCAGCGAGCTCGACGAGGTGCTGGCGCTCGCCGACCGGATCGCCGTGATGTACCGGGGGCGGGTGATCGCCGTGGTGTCGCCGGACACCCCGCGCGAGGAGATCGGTCTGCTGATGGCGGGCGTCACGACGGAAGCCGCCGGCACCGCGAAGGACGGGCAATCCGATGACTGAGCAGACGACGGCGACCGCGGAGGACCTCGCCGCGGCCGGTGCCGACCAGCTCCCGCCGCCGAAGACGTTCGCCGGGCGCTACCTGCGCAACTTGTGGACCGCGAACACGTTCACCGTGACCGTGCTGGCCGTGCTGCTGGCGCTGGTCATCGGCGGCATCCTGATCGCGATCTCCGACGAGAACGTCCGGGCCACCACCTCCTACTTCTTCAGCCGGCCGGGCGACTTCTTCAGCCTGTCGTGGGACAAGGTCAGCGACGCGTACGCCCAGTTGTTCAAGGGCTCGATCGTCGACCCCACCGCGGTGCAGGCGGCGGCCAACGGCACCGGCAAGTGGGAGCGGGTGTTCTTCCCGATCTCGGAGACGCTGACCTACGCGGCGCCGCTGGCGCTGACCGGTCTCGCGTTCGCGCTGGCGTTCCGCGGCGGCCTGTTCAACATCGGTGTGCAGGGTCAGGCGATCATGGGCGCTGTCGGCGCCGCGCTCGCCGGCTTCCTGCTGCCGCTGCCGGTCGGCATCCACCTGGTCGTCGCGCTGATCGTCGGTGCCGCGTTCGGTGGCGCCTGGGGCTTCGTGCCCGGCATCCTCAAGGCCCGCACCGGCGCGCACGAGGTCATCACGACCATCATGCTCAACTACGTCGCGCTGTTCTTCCTGGGCTGGCTGATCGTCCAGAAGGGCGTCCAGGACCCGGAGCGCAGCGACGCGATCAGCAAGCCGGTCGACGACTCGGCCCAGCTCACCCACCTGCTCGGCTTCGTCGGCCCCAGCCTGCGGGTCAACCTCGGCATCGTGGTCGCGATCCTGGTGGTCGCCGCGGTCGCCTGGCTGCTGCGCCGCTCGACGTTCGGCTTCGAGCTGCGCGCGGTCGGCCTCAACCCCGAGGCGTCGCGCACCGCCGGCATCGGCGTCGGCTCGACGTACGCCCTGGTGATGACCGTGGCCGGCGCGCTGGCCGGGTTGGGTGGCGCGACCATCGTGATGGGCACCGCGGTCAGCCTGACCGGGGCCGTGATCGGCAGCGTCGGCTTCGACGGCCTGCTGGTCGGCCTGCTCGGCCGGGCCAAGCCGTGGGGCGTGTTCTTCGCGGCGCTGCTCTTCGGCGCGCTCCAGGCCGGCGGCAACCGCATGCAGTCGTTCTCCGGGATCTCGCTCGAGCTGGTCGGCGTGATCCAGGCGCTGATCGTGATCTTCGTAGCCGCGCCCGCGCTGGTGAAGACCGTGTTCCGGCTCAAGCCGGCCAAGGTCAGCGGGCTCGGCACCGGCATGTCCAAGGGATGGTGAGACCGTGACGGCCAGCACCGTCGAGGCGGCCCGGGCGGTCGCCGAACCGGCCCACTACTGGACCCGGCAACGCAAGATCGGCGTGGGCCTGTCGGCCGTCGGCCTGTTGGCCGCCGTGCTGTTCGGCGCGCTCGCGTCCGCGCGCACTGCCGAGTTCACGCTGGCCGAGACGATCAGCGGAAGCGCGGTCGGGATCAACGGCCGGGTCGGCGCGATCGTGTTCGGTGTGATCGCCGCGCTCGCCGGCGCCGCCATGCTCGTCGCCGCGCGCCGCTGGTTCAACTGGCTGCTCGGGCTCGGCATCGTCGCCACGCTGGTCTCGTTCCTCTGCTGGCAGCTCTCGCAGGCGCCGGAGAACCTCAACACGATCCCGCTCGGCAGCGTCGCACGAAGCTCCGTGACGCTGGCGTTGCCGCTGGTCCTCGGTGCGCTGGCCGGGGTGCTCTGCGAGCGCTCCGCGGTGATCAACGTGGCCATCGAGGGTCAGTTCCTGATGGGCGCGTTCGCCGCGGCGATGTTCGCGACGCTGGCCGGCAGCGTGTGGATCGGCATCCTGGCCGCCGGCGTCGGTGGCCTGATCATCGGTCTGCTGCTGGCCGTGCTCGCCATCCGCTTCCTGGTCGACCAGGTCGTGCTCGGTGTCGTGCTCAACGTGTTCGCGCTGGGCCTGACCGGCTTCCTCTACGAACAGCTCATGGCCAAGGACCAGACCCGGTTCAACCAGCCGACGTTCGTGCCGGAGTGGGACATCCCGGGGCTGTCCAAGATCCCCCTGCTCGGCCCGGCGCTGTTCAAGGGCAACATCTTCCTGTACGGCGCGATCGTGCTGGTGATCCTGATCCACGTCGGGCTCTTCTACACCCGGTGGGGCTTGCGCACCCGGGCCGTCGGCGAGCACCCGGCGGCGGCCGACACGCTCGGCGTGAAGGTCCTCGCCCTGCGCTACCGCAACGTGCTGATCGGCGGCATCGTGGCCGGGTTCGGCGGCGCGTACTTCACGCTGCTGTCCACCACGAACTTCAACAAGAACATGACGTCCGGACTCGGCTTCGTGGCGCTGGCCGCGCTGATCTTCGGCCGGTGGAGTCCGATCGGCTCGATGCTGGCGGCGCTGTTCTTCGGTTTCTGCAGTGCGCTGGCGGTCAGTCTCGGCTCGATCAACAGCCCGATCCCGAGCGCCTTCCTCAACATGCTGCCCTACATCGCCACGATCATCGCGGTCGCCGGTCTGGTCGGCCGGGTGCGCGCGCCCGCCGCGGACGGGACGCCGTACATCAAGGGTTAGGGTCTGCTCATGGAGATCGACTGGGTGGTGCTGCGAGCCGCCGCCGTCGAGGTGATGGGCAACGCGTACGCGCCGTACTCGGACTTTCCGGTCGGCGTCGCGGGTCTCGTCGACGACGGCCGGATCGTGGTCGGCTGCAACGTGGAGAACGCGTCCTACGGGGTGACCCTGTGCGCCGAGTGCGGCATGGTCTCGGCCCTGCACGCCTCCGGTGGGGGCCGGCTGGTCGCGGTCTCGTGCGTCGACGGCGCGGGCCAGCCCCTGATGCCCTGCGGCCGCTGTCGCCAGCTCCTCTTCGAGCACGGCGGTCCGGACTGCCTCGTCGAGGCCCTGCCCGAGCCCTTGCGGGTCGGCGACCTGCTGCCGCACGCGTTCGGCCCGGCCAACCTCGACCGTGGCCGCGGCGTGATCCCCGAGGTCCCTGAGCGGCTGGCCCGGTGGCGCGGCCGGGGCACCGTCTTCGTGCACACCGACAGCGCCGGCGGCACGCTGGTCTGGACCGGCTACTGGGAGCGGTCGGCCGGCGAGGGCGAGGAGAAGGGCATCCTCGAAGAAGCCCCGACCTGGTCCGCCGCCCGCGACGGCATCGCGTGGGCCCGCGCGCGTACGGCCCGCATCGTGGTCGTCGACGAGGCCGGCGACACCTGGTGGGCCGGCGAGGGCGAGCCGCCCTCCGAGATCGGGAAGCGGTGGGAGGCATGACCTTCGCCGCGGTCGACGTTATCCGGACCAAGCGCGACGGCGGGGTGCTCTCCGACGCCGCGATCGACTGGGTGGTCGACGCCTACACCAAGGGCGTGGTCGCCGACGAGCAGATGTCGGCGCTCGCGATGGCCATCCTGTTGCGCGGCATGACGCCTGCCGAGATCGCCCGGTGGACCGCCGCGATGATCGCCAGCGGCGAGCGGCTCGACCTCTCCGCGGTTGACCGCCCGACGGCGGACAAGCACAGCACCGGCGGTGTCGGCGACAAGATCACGCTGCCGCTCACCCCGTTGGTCGCCGCCTGCGGCGTCGCCGTGCCGCAGCTCTCCGGCCGCGGCCTCGGGCACACCGGCGGCACCCTCGACAAGCTGGAGTCGATCCCCGGCTGGCGGGCCAGCCTCGACAACGCCGAGTTCATCGCGCAGCTACGCGACGTCGGCGCGGTGATCTGCGCGGCCGGCGACGGCCTCGCACCCGCGGACCGCAAGCTGTACGCGCTGCGCGACGTCACCGGCACGGTCGAGGCCATCCCGCTGATCGCCAGCTCCATCATGAGCAAGAAGATCGCCGAGGGCACCGGCGCGCTGGTGCTCGACGTCAAGGTCGGCTCGGGCGCCTTCATGAAGTCCCTCGACGATGCGCGCGAACTGGCCCGCACGATGGTCGACCTGGGCACCGCCCACGGGGTGCGCACGGTCGCGCTGCTCACCGACATGTCCACCCCGCTCGGTCTCGCCGTAGGCAACGCCGTCGAGGTCACCGAATCGGTCGAGGTGCTGGCCGGCGGCGGTCCGTCCGACGTGGTCGAGCTGACCCTGGCGCTTGCCCGCGAGATGCTCGACGCGGCGGGCCGGCCGGACGCCGACCCGGCCGCGGCGCTCGCCGACGGCCGCGCGATGGACGCTTGGCGGTCGATGATCCGGGCGCAGGGCGGGGATCCCGACGCGGCCCTGCCGACCGCGCGCGAGACGCACACGGTCACCGCCGAGTCCGACGGTTTCGTCTCCTCGGTCGACGCGTACGCGATCGGCATCGCGGCCTGGCGGCTCGGTGCCGGACGGGCGCGCAAGGAAGACCCGGTCTCCGCCGCGGCGGGCGTGCTGCTGCACCGCCGCCCGGGCGATCCGGTGCGCGCCGGTGAGCCGCTCTACGAGCTGCGCGCCGACGATCCGAGCCGGTTCGAGGCGGCGCTCTCGGCCGCCGCCGGGGCGGTGTCGATCTCGGCTGAAGCGCCGGCGCCGGTGCCGCTGGTGATCGATCGTCTCGCCTGACATTCCGCTGGGCGCCCGGAACGGCTATCCTCGCTGGCCAGGGGGATCACCGACGCCAGAGGAACGAACGCCGTGTCCGTGTCTGCTCCCGACCCTCGACCCATCAGGGCCGCCAGCGTCGATGAGCTGCGCCGACTCCGGCTGCCGACGCCGCCGGCCGGCTTCCCGTTGGTGTGGGAACCCGGCGACGAGGTCGAGTTGCGGCACACCGGTGACATCGAGGCGCGCACCGCGATCCTGCACCTCGTGCTGGCTCGCTGCTTCGGCATGCCGCCCCAGGCGGCGATGAGCTGGCTGCTCACCTCACACCTGGTCGAGCTGGTCACGCCCCCGGAATGGCAGTTCGTGGTGGCCGAACGCGGTGACCGCCGGTCGTTCGTGCTGCACCACGACGCGATTTTCGCGCTCGCCTGGCTGCTCGGGATGAGCAAGCACCTGGATCCGACGGCGCCGACCGACGAGCGGCTGATGGATGCGTTGCCGCACCTACCGGAAGGCGAGACATTCCGGGCATGGCGCTCGCGGATCCTGGCCGCGCCCCGGGACGCCGCCGAGGCCGCCGCGATGCTCGACTTCTACTACTGCCTCGACTGGAGCTATCTGGAGGCGGAGCGCCGCGGGATCGACCTGCCCGGCGTGATCGACGCCAACGCGATCGGGCAGCGGCGCTGGGCACTGGAGTGGGCGGTGGTCTTCCGCGGCCCGTACCACGACCCACCGGGCGGCTGGGAAGAAGTAGATCTCTCTACCTAGGTGTCCACTCGTCCAGTCTGATCGCGGCGGTCACGTCGACCGGGGTCGGAAGGTCGATCGTGGCCGCGTCCCGGTGCCAGGCACTCGGTCCCATGCCCACCACCGTGGCGACCTCGTCCCGGTCCAGCCGCAGGGTCGAGCGCAGCGAGCGTCGCCGGGTCAGCGTGAAATGCGCGTCCAGGCTGGCCGCCAGCCGCTCCTCCTTGGCCGGGTCGACGCTCAGCAGGCCGAGCGCGGTGACGAGCTCGGCCAGGTGGTCCGGCTCCGGCGTGACCACCAGCAGCCGGCCGTCCGGCCGCAGGACCCGATGGAACTCCGCGCCGTTGCGCGGCGCGAACACGTCCAGCAGCACGGCGGTGTCGTGGTCGGCCAGCGGCAGCCGGCCCCAGGCGTCGGTGCGGACGGCCCCCGCCCGCTCGTGCACCCGGGCCGCCCGGCGCAGCGCCGGCTTCGACGCGTCCAGCACCAGACCGTGCAGGGCGGGGTTGGCGTCGAGGACGGTCTTCAGATGCTGCCCGGTGCCCCCGCCGACGTCCACGGCGATCCCGGCGGCCCCGCCGGCCGCCTCGGCGAGCGCGGCTGAGACGAACGCGTAGTGCCCGCTCGCGAGGAACGCGTCGCGCGCGGCGACCATCTCCGGCGTGTCACCGGTGTGCGGTGAGCGGCCGGCGCTCAGGTCCGCGTACCCCTGCCGCGCCAGGTCGAAGCTGTGCCCCCGTGGGCAGCGCAGCGTCCGCTCCCGCACGTGCAGTGGTTCGCGGCACACCGGGCAACGCAGGTAGGCCACAACGTCGCGGTTCATCCATCCTCAGCCACTAAAGTCTTTCCATGGTCCCAATCGGCATGGAAGAGATTGTCAAGGCCCCCAAGGCGCTGCTGCACGACCACCTCGACGGCGGGCTGCGCCCGGCGACGATCGTGGAGCTGGCCGCCGAGGTCGACCACACCCTGCCGACCACCGATCCCGGGGAGCTCGGCCGGTGGTTCGTCGAGTCGGCCGACTCCGGATCGCTCGAACGTTACCTGGAGACGTTCGACCACACGGTCGCCGTGATGCAGACCGCCGCGTCGTTGCACCGGGTCGCCGCCGAGTGCGCGCTCGACCTGGCCGCCGACGGTGTGGTCTACGCCGAGGTCCGGTTCGCGCCCGAACAGCATCTCGAGCGCGGTCTGACGCTCGACGGGGTGGTCGAGGCGGTGCTCGCCGGTTTCGCCGCCGGCACCGAGCAGGCGGCGGCCAAGGGCCAGCAGATCCGGGTGGGCACGCTGCTCACCGCGATGCGGCACGCCGCGCGGTCGCAGGAGATCGCCGAGCTCGCCGTTCGCTACCGCGACACCGGGGTGGTCGGCTTCGACATCGCCGGCGCCGAGGCGGGCTTCCCGCCCACCCGGCACCTCGACGCGTTCGAATACCTCCAGCGGGAGAACTTCCACTTCACCATCCACGCCGGCGAGGCGTTCGGGTTGCCGTCGATCTGGCAGGCGATCCAGTGGTGCGGTGCCGACCGGCTGGGGCACGGCGTGCGCCTGGTCGACGACATCACCCCCGGTGGGGATCCGGTGCTCGGCCGGCTGTCCGCCTATGTGCGCGACAAGCGGATCCCGCTGGAGCTGTGTCCGTCGTCCAACGTGCAGACCGGCGCGGCGCCGTCGATCGCGCAGCACCCCATCGGGTTGCTCCGCGACCTGCGCTTCCGGGTCACTGTCAACACCGACAACCGGCTGATGAGCGGCACGTCCATGTCGCGCGAGATGGCGCTGCTGGTCGACGCGTTCGGTTACGGCTGGAGCGAGCTGCAGTGGTTCACCATCAACGCGATGAAGAGTGCCTTCATTCCGTTCGACGAACGGCTCAGCATCATCAATGAGGTGATCAAGCCCGCGTACGCCAAATTGGCGTGACGGCCGTCTTCGCCACGTGCGTATTCGGGCGTTTCGGAAGTCCAATCCAGACTTAACGGCTTTTTCTCATCGTCCCTTCGTACTAATCCACCGTGCGCTTCCCCTATAAGGGGCATTGCGCCGCCGTCGAACTGGCGCCCGTGCACCGGAAGAAGTACGGACGGTCGGAGATCGACGCTCACCTAGGGTGACGCGGGGTGAACGCGTTGCTGACAAACGGACTGAACATCGCATCAGTACGGCGATCACGGACAGGGTGGGCTTTCTCTTTCCCCGGCGGACGTGATGGAATGCCGGGGGTCCGACCCGCCCGGGTCGGCCGATCGGCGGTGCCCGTGCGCAATTTCCTGCGGCGCCGAACCGGAGGGCGGTGACGTGAGCAAGCGGCCGAAGACGGCGAATTCCTTCATGTCGCGTCTCCGCCGGCCCACCAGCCGGCTTCGTGATCTGCCGATCTGGTCGAAGCTCGGCCTCATCATGATCGTCCCGACCCTGGCGACGATCGTGGTTGGCACCAACGGCTTGATCGACCACATCGACACGTCGGAGAACGCGGACCAGGCACGTGACCTCGCCGTAGTGGTGGAGGCGTCTGGGGACCTCGTCCAGAATCTGCAGAACGAGCGGGCCGCGGCGGCGATGCTGCTCGGTGCCGAGGGCAAGGGCGCCATCACCAAGTACAAGACGGCGTTCGAGAGCTCGCAGCAGGCGGTCGACCGAGTGGTCAACAGCTACTCGACGCAGCGCGCCTCGCTCAACGACCTGCCGACCAACTTCAACACCACGCTCGCGCAGATCGACGACGGTCTCCAGGGCCTGCCGGGCGTGCGCAGCCAGGTGACGAGCAACAAGTTCGCGTTCACGGACGCGGCCCGGGCCTACAACGCCCTTGTCGACAACCTGCTCAACCTCCGCGACGGCGCCGCTCAGCTGGCCGCCAACACCTCGCTGAGTGAGCGGATGCGTGCGGTCGCGGCCGTCGCACGGCAGAAGGAGTTCCTCTCGCAGGAGCGCCTCGTCGTGTTGCAGGCCTACAGCGCCGGCAGCATGAACCAGAACCTCAAGAAAGAGTTCATCGCCTCGCAGACCGGCCAGCTACAGGCCGCCGAGACGTTCATCTCGGTCGCGACGGTGACCGAGGAAGAGCAGTACAACCAGACCGTGGCCGGCTCGGACCTGCGGTCGTCGACCGCGTTCGCGGGCTGGATCACCGGCGTCATGCCCGAGAGCGGCGATCTCAGTCAGGCGCCGTTCAAGATTGACCCGTGGGACAGCGCGCTGCTGGGTCACAGCCGGTTGATCCGCAGCGTCGAGCGCCGCCTGGACAACACCGTGGTCGACACCGCCACGACCCTGCGCGACGACGTGCAGCGTCAGGTCCTCATCGAGACCGGCCTGCTGCTCGCCATGCTGCTGCTGGCCATCCTCTTCGCGTGGTTGGTCGCCCGGTCCATGGCGCGGTCGCTGCGCGAGCTGCGGCACGGCGCCCTCGCGGTCGCGCAATACGGCCTGCCGCAGGCGGTGGCCCGACTACGTGACCCGGCGCTGTCCACCCAGATGTCACCGGCCCAGTTGGCCAACCAGATCGCCGAGCCGCTGCCGGTCCGGAGCAAGGACGAGTTCGGCCAGGTGACCGAGGCGTTCAACGCGGTCCACCTGGAAGCCGTCCGCACCGCGGCCGAGCAGGCCGCCCTGCGTGCCTCCGTCGCGACGATGTTCGTCAACCTCGCCCGCCGTTCGCAGATCCTGGTCGACCGGCTGATCGGTCACCTGGACCGGCTCGAGCGCGGTGAGGAAGACCCGGACCGCCTGGCCGAGCTGTTCCAGCTCGACCACCTGGCCACCCGGATGCGCCGCAACGACGAAAACCTCCTGGTGCTGGCCGGCGCCGACTCGACGCGTATTCAGCGTGAGCCGGCCGCCCTGATCGACGTGCTGCGCGCCGCGCAGTCCGAGGTCGAGCACTACACCCGGATCGAGTTCGGCGTCATCGACCGGGACATCGAGGTCGCCGCGCACGCGGTCAACGACCTCGTCCACCTGGTCGCCGAGCTGTTCGACAACGCGACCGCGTTCTCCCCGCCCGACTCGAGTGTCATGGTCGAGGCCCGGCGGATCGGCGAGCACTCCGTGCTCTATGTCGAGGACCGCGGCATCGGCATCACCGCCGACCAGCTCAACGACCTCAACGAGCGGCTCGCCACACCTCCCATGGTGGACGTGGCGGTCTCCCGGATGATGGGTCTGGTCGTGGTCGCGCGGCTGGCCGCGCGGCACGGCGTCAAGGTCGAGCTGCGTCCGGCTTCCGACCGCGGCACTGTCGCGGACGTCGCCCTGCCCACCTCGGTGCTCGTGCCTCGTGGACTGACGGGCCGTGGTGGGTACGAGCTGCCACCGCAGCACCCTGCCGCGCAGCCGCAGCCGCAGCAGCCCGCGCGTTCGCCGTTCCCGGCGCCGCTGGCGCTGGAGAGCGGGCCGATGACGCGGTCCGACCGGGAGCTCGCCGGCGCGAGTGGCGGTCTCGCCAGCGCGTTCGGTGGCCGCCCCGGCGACGCGCCGTCCAACGGTTTCAACGGAGCCAACGGCAACGGCAATGGCAACGGCCGCCCCGGCGCGATGCCGGCCTGGTCCGACCTCACCGGTGCCGGTCCGCAGGGCGGGCGTCCCAACGACCCGTTCGGCGGCCCGCGCGACGAGTCGCTGCCGAATCGCCGTGCGACCGACGGCTGGGCGATGGAGGGTGAGGTGACCGCGGGTCCGCAGTCGCCCGCTATCCCGCGCCAGACGCCGCGCGACAACGGCGGCACGTCTCCGGTGTTCTCGGCCCCGCCGATGATCTCGGTGCCGCCGGTCATCTCCGTGCCCCCGTCGTCTCCCGGGCCGGCGGGCGCACCGCGCCAGCCCGAGCCCTGGGAGCAGGGTGGCCCGACGCTGCCGCCGAGCGCGCCGGCCGGCCCGCCGATCGCCATGCCGGACAGCCCGGTCGTCCCTGGTCGGTCCAGCGGCCTGCCGGGGCGTCCGACCGGTCAGCCGGAGAGCCCGAGCGTCCCGTTCGCCCAGCCGCCGGCGGCTTATCCGTCGCCCGCTGCGACACCGCAGCCGACGGCGTTTGCCGGAGGCAGTGGCTTCGCGGGCATGCCGTCGGGTGGTCAGGCGCCGCCGGCCTGGCCGCCGGTCGCGGCCGAGCCGCAGCCGGCCGTCGACCACCTCGCGGCCGCCGTCGACATGACCGCCGAGTTGCCCCGGGTCGAGCGCCCGGCGGCGGCTCCGCAGCAGCCCGCCGTCCCGCCGATCATCCCGGCCGCCAACAAGGCCCGGTTCGCCGACGAGACGATGGAACTGCCGATCTTCCGTGAGCTCGAGTCGGCGTGGTTCCGCACCCGTCGGGCCGCGGCGGAAGAGAGTTCGCTGACAGCCTCGACTCCGAGCACCGCGGAAGCTGCCCCCGCAGCCACTGCGGCGCCGGCGACCGCCGATGCCCGGATGGGCAGCGGCGCCACTGCGGCACCTACGCAGCAGTTCGCCACCGTCGAGGCCACCCAGCGGCTCACCAGCTCGCCGCAGTCGCGGATGGCTCCGGCCGGGGGCAGCCCCCTCGCCGGTGCGGCAGGCAGCGGCCTGCCGACCCGTCCGTCGACTCCGAGCCCGAGCGGGCCTACGCCGCAGCAGCCGCGCTCCAACGGCCTCTCCGACGCCACCAACGGCAACGGCAACGGCAACGGTGCTGCCCGTAGGCCGGAGCAGCAGGAGTCGTGGCAGACGGCTGCCGACGACGGATGGCGGGCAGCTTCCGCCATCTCGGAGATGGAAGTGAACGAAACCACGACGGCCGGCCTGCCCAAGCGGGTTCCGATGGCGCAGCTTGTGCCGGGCGGGGTCGACAAGTCGGCCACCTCGGTCAAGCAGCGCTCGCCGGAAGCTGTTCGCGGGCTGCTCTCGGCATACCACCGAGGTGTGCAGCGCGGTCGCACCCAGCCCAAGGACGAAACTTCGGATACGACTCCGGCCGGGCAGCCCTCCCAAGCTGGCCACGGTCCGGGTGCCGGGAGCGGTCAGAAGGAGCACGAACGATGACAACCACGCAAGATCTCGGGTGGCTGCTCGCCAACTTCGCCGACCGCGTGCCGGGTGTCGCACACGCGATCGCGGTTTCCGCCGACGGTCTGCTCCTCGCCTCGTCGCGGGATCTTCCGCGCGACCGGGCCGACCAGTTGGCCGCGATCTCGTCCGGCCTGGTCAGCTTGACCCAGGGCGCGGCGCGCTGCTTCGAAGGCGGTGCGGTGCTGCAGAACGTGGTCGAGATGGACAACGGGTTCCTCTTCCTGATGTCGATCTCCGACGGCTCCTCGTTCGCGGTTCTGGCCGCTCGCAGTTGCGACGTCGGTCAGGTCGGCTACGAGATGGCGTTGCTGGTCGACCGGGTCGGTGACGCACTGACCCCGGCGCCTCGCACCGCCGCGGGAATGCTCGGCTAGTCGTTCCGGCAACGGAACGGTGCACGACAACAACACACAGATCCGACAGGCTCCGAACGATCGGGCC
This sequence comes from Asanoa ishikariensis, assembly GCF_900107455.1. Lineage (GTDB taxonomy): Bacteria > Actinomycetota > Actinomycetes > Mycobacteriales > Micromonosporaceae > Asanoa > Asanoa ishikariensis. Next base: position 235,891 of record NZ_FNQB01000002.1, read on the forward strand.
TGCGGCACGGATGCGAAGGGGGTGAATGGCGATGACCGACCGGGATGAGCCAACCGGCGCGCTGGTACGGCCGTACGCCGTCACCCGCGGACGCACCAGGCCGAGGCTAGAGATCGCCCTCGAGGCTCTCGTCGAAACAACGGTCCGCGGCCGAACCGCCAACTCCACCAAGGGTGGGGGAGGCCGCGAGCACCAATACATCGCCGCGTTGTGCGACGGCCGGTTGCAGTCGCTCGCGGAGATCGCGGCTCGGATGCAGCTCCCATTGGGTGTTGCCCGGGTCCTGATCGCCGACATGGCCGCCGACGGACTCGTCGCGGTCTACGAACCGACCTCACTGGAAGACACGAACGATGCGGTGGGCACTGAACTGCTGGAGAGGGTGCTGAGTGGACTTCGCAGGCTCTGACGTGACGCACCGCCCGAGCGCTGGCCGTGTGACGTCGGCGAAGATTGTCATCGCCGGCGGGTTCGGCGTCGGCAAGACCACGCTGGTCGGGTCGGTGTCGGAGATCACGCCGCTGACGACCGAGGCAATCATGACCTCGGCCGGCGTCGGCGTCGACGACACCCGGCAGGTGCCGGGCAAGACGACGACCGTCGCCATGGACTTCGGCCGGATCACGATCGACCGTGACCTGATCCTCTATCTGTTCGGAACACCTGGCCAGACGCGGTTCTGGTTCATGTGGGACGAGCTGGTGCGAGGTGCGATCGGGGCGATCGTGCTGGTCGACACACGCCGACTAGCCGACTGCTTCGCGGCGATCGACTTCTTCGAGCATCGCCGGCTGCCGTACCTGGTGGCCATCAACTGCTTCGACGGGGTGCAGTACCACGACCCCCAGGACGTTCGCGACGCCTTGGCGATCTCCAGCGACGTCCCGGTCGTGGCCTGCGACGCCCGCAACCGTGACTCGACCAAGCACGTTCTGATCAGCCTGGTCGAGTACGTGCTCAGCATGCGCCGGTCCCGCGCGGTCGCCCCGGCCTGATCGGGCCGGTCCCGCACCCACCCACAGCAGCAGAAAGCCCCACCGCTTCGGCGGTGGGGCTTTCTAGCGTCGGTCGGGAGGATCAGCTGATGCGGATCCAGGCGCCGCTGGTGACCTCGAAGACGGCCAGCGAGTCGGCCGCCATGCCGCCGTGCGCAATCGGCGTGAACTCGTACGAGCCGGCGATGCCCTCGGCGGTGAGGTTCTCCAGGTAGACCCGGATGCGACCGCGGTCGACGCTTCGGCCCAGCCGGGCGGCGTTGGCGAGCAGACGCACCGCGTCGGAGCTGTAGGGCGCGAAGCCGCGGAACGCGCCGTGCTTCTGGATGTAGCGGTAGATGAAGTCGCGCCGGTCGAGGTCAGCCATCGTCGTGTCGGTCAGTGACGTGCCGGCCAGGGACGCGGGGTGCACAGCCAGCGCACCCGAGGCCTGGGCCTGCTTGTCTTTGTCGGCAAGCGTGTCGTCGGCGACGCCGCCCGGGTCGAAGATGATCTGTCCGCCGTAGCTCGCACCGCGGAGGGCCGCCAGGGCCGCGCCGGAGTCAGGCGCTTGTGCCCAGATGATGACGGCTTCCGGGTTCTTCTCGACGATCTTTTCGGCGGCCGAGCTGAAGTTGCTGCCCGTGTTAGGAAGCTCGGACTCCACCTTGATGATGCTGCGGAGCTTGCTGCGCAGGGCACCGACGCCGGTTTTGCCGTACTCGCCGCCGGAGTAGATGACGCCGACCGTGTTGTGCTTGCGGGCGAGGAGCAGGTCGCTCATCATCTCGACGACGTCTTTGGCGTTGGGCTGCAGTTTGTAGATGTAGGTGCGGGCGGTGAGCGGCGTGACGATGTTGTCGGCCGACCCGAGGGAGATGAACGGCACCTGCTCGGTCTGAGCCACCGTCAGCATCGCCAGCGAGGTCTCGGCCAGCACGCCGCCGAGCATCGCGTGGACGCCCTCTTTCTGGATGAGCTCGGTCGCCTGCTGCTCGGCGGTCTCGGGACGGCTGCCGTTGTCGCGGTAGATCATCTTGATCTTGCGGCGCAGGTTGCCGACCGGCACGCCCTCTTCGTTGAGCGTGTCGACGGTGATCCGCAGCGCCCGCTCCTGCAGCACGCCGTGCGCGGCGCCGGGGCCCGTCAGCTCAAGGCTGGCGCCGATGATGAGCTCTTCGGAGCCTCTGGTGGTGGGGCCGGGACTGTTGGTCTCGTCGGATCCGCAGGCGGCGGTCAAGAGGGTCCCAGCGGTGGCGACGAGGACTCCTCGCCGCGTCAGCTGGGTCCGGCCGATCGCCGGCTTCGCCATCTGGTGCCGCCTTTCAACAGGCCGGCGACGCCCGTCGCCAGATACCACGCGGGTATGCTCCCGGGCCAATAGGCCCGCAGTCAAATCACAGTCATCCCTGTCGGGAAGTCACGACCGGGCCGACCGGTACTCGTACTCCTGGCTTTCGTCGCGTCCACCGTGGTCACGGCTGAAGTCCCAGCCACCGGCCGCCTCACGACCCGGGCGACCGCCGACCGCGTAGCCGCCGATCTCCTGGCCGCGGCGCCAGCCACGGAAGTAGCCGGTGGTGTGCGCCGCGATGCTGGCGGCGTCCCGGACGATCCGCAGTGGCCGCTCGTCGCGCAACGGCGAGCCGGGCACCAGGTTGGCCTGCGGCACCCGCTTCGGCAGGCCCGACTGCGTCTCGAGGCCGATCGACGGCGAGGAGGCCTTCTCGGCCGCACGCCAGCCGTTGTCGGCGACCGACGCCCAGGCGAGGTCTTCGCTCTCGTCGGGGTGACCGGTGAACCACGCGGACCGGGCCGCCGCGAAGATCAGCAGGCCTTCGTCGCCCTCGTCGTTGGAGACCGGCGGTGCGCTGATGCCGATCGGGAGCTGCGGGTGGCTCCCGGTGTCGGTCGCGGTCTCCACCAGACGCAACGGAGGCGTCTCGTAGCGCGCGGCATAGTCGTCGCGGTTGCGCCGGTCGTCGCGACCGCGCGACCGGTTCTCTCGCGAGCTGTCATCGCGCAGCGCGCGGTCGGCCAGCGGCGGGGGCTCGACCAAGCGCAGGATCGGCGGCTCCGGCGGCATGTCGTCGGCCAGCCACGGCGGCGGCACCCGGTCGTCGCCGATGGACGAGTAGGTGGGCCGGTCGAGCTCGCTCGGCGGCAGGTCGCTCAGGTCCGGGAAGCCGTTGGCCCGCTCGTCCGTGGTGTTGTCGACGAGCGGCCAGTTGGCCCGCGCGCCCGGCTCAGGGCGCGGTGCGGGCACCGGAACGCTGAGGTCGGTGGCCTGGAACCCGGTGACCGGCGGCTCGGGCGGAGGCGGCGGTGTGGCGGCCGGGCGGCCGTTGGCCCGCGGCGGGATCACGGTCGGGCGCTTGCGCTCGGCGCGGGCCGAGTTGATCGCCGCGTTGGTCAGCGTCGCCCGGAACGGCTCGCCGGCCTCGGCCGGCGGCACGGTGGGCCGCTGCGCCGGGATCGGCGTCATGCCGGGCGGCGGTGGCGGCGCGGAGATGGGCTTGTTGACCGGGCTGGCCGACACCGGACGGCCGGGCAGCGGCACCCTGGTCGCGGCCGGCGAAAGCGGCGCGGCCGGCAGATGCGGAGCCGGCGGCAGGTGCGGAGCCGGCGGCAGGTGCGTCTCCGGCAGGTGCGGCGTGCCGGGCAGGCGCGGGGCACTGGGGAAGCGAGACGCGGCCGGCGACAGCGGTGCGGCAGGCGACAGCGGCGCGGCCGGCGACGGCAGGTGCGGCGTGCTCGGGAAGCGGGACGCGGCCGACGAGCCCTCTGCCGCGGTCGACCCGGTGCGCAAACGTGCCGCGGCCGGCACGTGCGGCGCGGCCGGTGACGACGGCGCGGCCGGCATGGGCGCCGGCGGCTGGAAGGTGGCCGGGGTCGGCGGGTCCGATAGCTGCGGCAAAGCGGTTTCGCCGGTGGGCTGGTAGAGGCTGGTGCCGTCGAAGCCGGTGGACCAGGCATGGCCGGGGTTGCGCGAGGGCATCGGAGTGCCACCGGCCGGCGTGGGCGCGTTGAGCGCCGCCGCGGGCGGCTCCGCCGAACGGGCGGCACTGCGGGACTCGGCCGAACGAGCCGGTGTGCGTGGCTCGCCCGAGCGGCTCGTGGTGCGCGGAGAGGCCGGGTGGCGCGGCGCGTTCGGCGGCCGCGACGGGCTGGCCGCGCGCTGCGGCTCGGCCGGTTGCGACGGCTCGGCGAACGGCGCGGAGGCCGTCGTGGACAGCGGAGTCGGTGCGGTCGGCGGCGGCGCCACGGGAGCGGGAGCGACCGGCGGGGTAGTCAGCGCGCGCGGCGTGGTGGTCGCCGCGGCGGGCTCCGGGCGATGCCGGCGGCCGGTGGTGCCGCGCTCGGGCAGCGGCAGCGGCAGCGCGTGCAGCCCGGCGGGTGTCGTCGTGGCCGGCTCGTTCGGCTCGTCCACCGCGGCACGGCGCATCGTCCGGCGCGGCACAGCGGTGAGCGGGGTCGTGCGGGCGGCCAGCGTGGCCACCAACGCCGCGCAGCCTTCGTCACACGAACGCACGGCGGCGACGGCCTGCCGCACGGCATCGGCGGAGGCGCTGGCGAGGCTCTTGTTGACGGTGCCGCGGCGCGGTGTCTCGGCGATGGCGACCCGCAGCGCGGTGATCGCCTCGGCGACGGTCGTCGCGTCGCCGACACCCTCGGCGGTCAGCCGTTTGGCGACGGCCTCGGCGGCCGGCGGCAGGTCACGGCCACGGGCTGCGGTGCCGGAGACCAGGCCGGGCTCGGGCAGCGCGTCGAGGACCGCGAGGGTCAGCGGCGCGGCCGGGTCGGAATAGGCGCGCAGGGCGGCGGGATAAAGCTCGCGGAGCACCTCCCGCAGGGTCGCCGCGGCGGAGTGCCGGCCGCCGGCGAGCGCGGAGTGCGCGGCCAGGATCGGCCGGTAGGGGACGAGGTCACGGGACACCGGAAGGCCGACGGCGAAGATGGCACCCGCCTGCAGCGCACGGGCCAGCCCGACCGCGCGACGCTCGGCCGCGGAGGACTCCATCTCCTCTATCGACTCGTCGTCGGCGAACCGCTCGGCGAAGTCGTCGACCGCGTCGTCGTCGGCGATGGCCAGGGGGCGACCGGCCGCGCTGAGCAGCGAAGTCACCTCGTGGTCGTCGCTGTCGGCGGCGATCGCGGCGGAGCCTGGGCCGTTGGCCCGCTCGGCGAGCAAGGCGCCAAGCTGGGCGTAACCCGCCGGGTCGTCGGTGATCTCGCAGACGTCGAGCAACCGCCCGGCGTCGTCAACAACAGCAGCCGTCAGGCCGGTCCCGGCAACAGCCGGCCGACCCGTCGATTCCGCCGATGCGAGACCGCAGTACACCCGCACGAGCGCCACGTTGTCGTCCTCCTCCCCGGGCACATCTCGTGTGCCAAGGACTGATGGTCCCTGGTTAGGGGTCAGTCGCGCCAGTCCACAGCGGCAGAGATCTTGCCGATAATCGTGCGCCAGCCCAAACTTGCGGTTTGTGCCCCGATTTTCCGGAGTCGTCGGCGTGCCATGAAGCCGCTGATTCCGCCGTTGACCACGCCACGCAGTGCTTCGTCGAGGTCGTCGAGGCTGTTACCAGGTGACAGCATGTCGAGTACCGAGGGCAGGCGCAACGCGTACGACAGGTCGCGCGCGACCTCGCCGGCCTCGATGATGAGCGGCGGGTCCCAACTGTCGTGGCCGCCACGCAGGTTCTCCACCACGAGGTCGAGCTCGTAGGAGTCCTCGTCGAGCGGGGCGATGTTGACCGGCTCGACCCGTTCGGCCAGGGTCGCCCAGTTGTCGACCTGAGCGAGGTCGTGCGGCGCGCCGGAACGGATGAAGCTGACCAGGCCCTCGGCGCTGCGGAACAGCAGGAGCTTGCCGCGGTGGGTGAGGAAGACGGGGACCTCTTCGGACTCCTCTTCTTCCTCTTCCTCCTCGACTGCCTCGTCCTCGGCGTCAGCGTCGGCCTCGGCGGTCTCGTCCGCGTCCTCGTCGGCCGCGTCGTCGTCCTCGTCGCGGGCCTTGCGGCGCTCTTCCTTGCCGGCCGCCTCGGCCTGCTCGGCAAGCTCCTCGTCGGTGAAGAGGTCGGCGTCGTCTTCCTCTTCGTCCTGACGGGCGCGCGCGGCGAAAAGGTCGTCCTCTTCGCGGTCCGACGTGTCGGTCGGCGTCAGCTCGGTGGACATCCGGTACGCGCGCAGCGTGAAGCCGGTGCCCGCGGGCAGCGCGATCTCGACGGGGTCGATCCGCAGCTCATCCCAGAATGCGCGCTGGTCCTCGGGGTCGACGCCGTCGTCGGCTTCGTCCGCCTCATCGGCGTCTTCGGTGTCGATCGGCTCGTCGATCGCCTCGACCGGCTCGGTCGTCGCAGCCGGCTCGGGCGCCGCGGGCGCGTCGCCTTCGGCGGTGGTCGCCTCGACCTCGGCCGCTGGCTCGTCCTGGGACGGCGACTTGGCCTTGGACCGGTTGGACTGGCGCGCCACGCTGACCTCCGGGAGTGGTGTGTTTCGGGCGTGCGATGGTGACTTCGCGCACGAACACCTTAGTGTGCGCCCGTCGGGTCCGGCGCCCGCACCCCGGGTGGTGATCCTGGCGTCGCCGCGTCCTTACGAGTAGCCTTCCTACCTATGAAGGCGCAGGCGCTGCACGGCCATCTCGACGCGCTGCTGCTCTCGGTGCTCGAGGGCGGTCCCTTGCACGGCTACGCCGTGATCGAGGCGCTCAAGGCCCGCAGCGGCGGCTCGCTCAACCTGCCCACCGGGACCGTCTATCCGGCGCTGCGCAGGCTGGAGCGGGCCGGTTTCGTCGACAGCACCTGGAGCACGGTCAACGGTCGCGAGCGCCGCACCTACGAGCTCACCGGCTCGGGCCGCGGCGCGCTGGCCGGCGAGCGGGCCAGTTGGACCGAGTTCAGCTCGACGGTCAGCCGATTCCTCGGCGCGGAACCGACCTGACGGCCGTCGCGGCCGCCCGGGCGATCCAGCCGGCCGCGACCGTCATCACGACGCCGCCGACGATCATCGGTGGCCAGGTGAGCGCGCCGGTCCACATGTCCGCGGACCAGCCGAACAGCGCCAGCGCGCCGGCCCCGAGCAGGGTGAGCACCGCGACCAGGCCGGCCATCGCACCGCGGAGCAGGCGGGCCGGCACCGCGTGGCCGCGGCGGGTGGCCAACCACAGTGCGACGCTGCCGAGCACGGCGACGCCGATCGCGACCCGAGCGAGCCAGTCGACACTGTCCGACAGCAGGAGGTAGGCCGCCGGTGGCCGCGGGCCCGACCAGGGCGCGCCCTGCCACATCAGGTCGCTGCAGAAGGCCGACACGGCGAACACGGCGATGACGCGCAACCCGAACACGCGAGCGGCCGAGGCGGCGAGCTCCGCCTGGAACGCGGGCGCCACCTCGTCGACCCCGCCGAACTCGGCGATCGCCTGGCGTTGCGCCGCGGCCGCCGGCTGGCCGGCCGCCCGCAGGTCCCGCACCGCGTCGTCGAGCCCGTCGCGGGCCTCGGCCAGCATCCGCCGCTTGAGGCCGCGTGGCCCGGAAAGGGCGCCGTCGAGCCGCCGGATGTGCTCGTCGACGAGGTTGGCGTAGCCGGACTGCATGGCACCCACCCTCGCACCAGGCCGCCCCGAAACGCCTCCGGTGGTTGCCCCTAAGTGGCGATCGCGAGGTAGCCCTGCTGGGTCGACCACTGGTCCCGGTACCAGCCCGGCCGGGCGACCAGGTCCGCGTGGCGACCGCGTTGCACCACCCGCCCGGCGTCCAGCACCAGGATCTCGTCGAAGCCGTCGAGCCCGTTGAGTCGATGGGTGACGAGGACGATCGCGCCCGGGGTGGCGGCGAGCACGGCGGCCAGCACCGCGTCGGCGGCGCCGGGGTCGAGCCCTTCGGTCGGCTCGTCGAGCACCAGCACCTCGGGGCGCAGCAGGAGCGCCCGGGTCAGCGCGAGCCGCTGCCGTTGGCCGCCGGAGAGCTGACCGCCATCCTCGCCGACCTCTGTCTCCCAGCCGACCGGCTGGTTCTGGACCCAGTCGAGGAAGCCGGCGGCGGCGGCCGCCGCCGCGAGGTCGTCGTCGCTCGCGTCGGGCCGGGCGAGCAGCAGGTTGTCGCGCACCGGGGCGTGGAACACGTGCGCGTCCGCGAACAGGCCGCCCACCCGGTGCGGGTCACCCGCACCGACCACCGTGCCGCTGTCGGGCCGGACCGCGCCGGCCAGCACGGCCAGCAACGTGCTCTTGCCCGCACCGCTCGGCCCGACGACGGCCACCCGCCGCCCGGCCGGCAGCCGCAGCGTGACGTCGCGCAGCGCGGGCGCCGCGCCGGACCGGTAGGTGACCGACACGGCGTCGAGACCGGGCGTCCCGGTGACGGCCGCGACGCCGGCGTCAGGGGACGGGTCGGCCAGCAGAACGGAGACCCGGGACAGGGCGGTGCCGAGCTGGGTCCGCTGGCGGGCGGCGCCGACGAGCGCCAGGGCCGACTCGACCGCGGCGATGGTGCCGACGGCGAGCACGCCAACCAGCGTTCCGGACGTGCCGGCGTGCAGCGCGGTGAGCACCACCGCGGCCGCGGTGGCGCCGGCGAGCAGCACCCCGGCCCCGTCGACGGCCCAGCCGACCAACGCCAGCCGCCGCTCCAGCCGGGCGAGCTCGGCGGCCCGCCCCGCGGCCTTGGCCAGCGCCGCGTCGGTCGCGCCGAACGCGGCCAGGTCGGCCGCGCCGGCGGTCAGGTCGACCGCGTCGACGGCCAGTGCGCCACGCAGCGGCGCCACCTCGGCGGCCGTGCGTCGCGTCAGCGCCGACGCCAGCCACGGCAGGAGCACACCGGCGAGCAGCAGCCCGGCGGCCAGCGGCAGGGCGGCCGGCGGGCTGAGCAGCCCGGCGCCGAGCACCGCCAGCGCCGCGACCAGGCCGGCGGCGGCACCCGGGACGAGCACCCGGAGCAGCAGGTCCTGCACCGCGTCGACATCGGACACCAGCCGGCTGAGCGCGTCGCCGGAGCGGTCGGTGGCCCGCGTGGGGCGGCTGGACAGGGTTGCGAAGATTCGGGCCCGGACCTCGGTGATGATCCGGAGAACCGCGTCGTGGCCGGCCAGCCGTTCGGTGTAGCGCAGCACGCCGCGCGCGATCGCGAGCGTCCGGACCGCCACGATCGCCACGGTCAGCGCGGCGACCGGTGGTTGTCCGGCGGCCGTGATCAGCAGCCAGGTGGCGGTGGCCATCAGGGCCAGCCCGGCCAACTCGGTGCCCGCGGCCAGCAGCCCGGCACCGACCAGCCGGCTCAGCCAGGGCCGGGCGATGCGGAGTACGACGCGTTCGGCGGCGGTCACGTCAACCACCGACCCCGGTCGGCAGGGCGGGCGCCGGGCGTAGAAGCTCGGTCACCACGCCGTCCTCGACCCGCAGCACCCGGTCGGCGACCGCGAGCAGCGCCGGCCGGTGCGCCACGAAGACGCCGGTGCGCCCGGCGAGCAGGTTGATCGTCGCCTCGACCACGGCCGCCTCGGACGCCGCGTCGAGCCGTGCGGTCGGCTCGTCGAGGAGCACCAACGACGCCTGGTCCCGCAGGAACGCCCGGGCCAGCGCGATCCGCTGCCGTTGGCCGCTCGACAGCCCGTACCCCCGCTCGCCCAGCGTGGTCTGCCAGCCCTCGGGCAGCGCGTCGACCACCTCGTCGAGCGCCGCGGCGGCGGCCGCCCGGGCGAGGTCGGCGTCGGCCGGTGCGCCGAGCCGGACGTTGTCGGCCACGGTCCCCGCGAACAGGTGCGCGCGTTGCGGCACCCAGGCCACGGTCCGGCGCCAGGCGTCGAGGTCGGCGGCGGCCAGGTCGACGCCGGACACCAGCACCTGGCCGGTGGTCGGGCGCACGAAGCCGAGCAGCAGGCCGAGCAGCGTGCTCTTGCCCGCGCCGGACGGACCGACGATGGCCACCCGCTCGCCCGGCGCGATGGTCAAGGTGACGTCGCGCAGAGCGGTCGTCCGCTCGTACTCGACGGTCACGCCGGACAACACGATCGGCCCGGGCCGCGCCACCGCCGTGCCCACTACCGGCGCCGGCTCGGGAGGAAGCGCGGAGAGCGCCTCGTCCAGGGCGGTCAGCCCTTCGAGGCTCGCGTGGAACTTGCTGCCGGCGGCGCGCAGCGGCAGGTACGCCTCCGGGGTCAGCAGCAGCACGAGGAGCGCGACCTCCAGCGTCATGCCGCCGGACAGCAGCCGCAGCCCCACCGGCACCGCGACCAGGGCCACCGAGATGGTCGCCACCAGCTCCAGCACCAGGGCGGACAGGAACGCGATGCGCAGCGTCCGCATGGTGGCCGCCCGGTGTGCGTCGGCCATCCGGCGGACCACGTCGACCTGCGCCTGGGCCCGGCCGAACGCGCGCAGCGTGGGCAGCCCGCTGAGCATGTCGAGGAAGTGGCCGCCGAGCCGGGACAGGCGCCGCCACTGTCGCTCGGTGGCGACCTGGGCCTGCCAGCCGACCAGCGCGCCGAAGATCGGGATCAGCGGGATGGTCACCGCGACGATCAACGCCGAGGTCCAGTCGGCGAACACCAGCCGGGCGAGGACGGCGATCGGGATCGTGACGCCGAGCACGAGTTGCGGCAGGTAGCCGGTGAAGTAGGCGTCCAGCCCGTCGAGGCCACGGCCGGCCAGCGTCGCGAGCGAGCCACCGCGCTGGCTGGCGAGCCAGGCCGGGTCGCGGCGAGTGACCGAGCCGAGCAGCTCGACCCGCAGCGCCTGCTTGACCGCGGCGGCGCTCCAGGCGGTGACCGCCCCCTGTGCCCAGGCGAGACCGGCGCGGGCGGCGACCAGGCCGACGAAGAGACCGAGCGCGGTGCGGTCGAGCTGGCCACCGGCGGCCGCGGCGAGCACCGCCGCCAACGCGGTGGCCTGGAGCACGACGACGACCGCGGTCGCCACACCGCACAATCCGAGCACGGCGAAGTGGCGCCGGGTGGCAGGCACCCGTCGCAACAGTCGCGGGTCGAACGGTCGGCGGCGGCTCACCAGTAGACCGGGGCCTTGCCGTCGATCCGCCCGCGGAAAACCCACCAGGACATCGCCTGGAAGCCTATAAGCACCGGAACGAACGGCACCGCCACCCAGGCGAGGAGCCGCAACGTCGCAGGTGCGGCGGCTGCCTCGGCCACGGTCAGCGTCGCCGCGGGGTCGACCGTCGACACCAGCGCGGCCGGGTAGCGACCCATCCCGACCAGCAGCACCGGTGCCAGCAGGGCCACCGAGCTCGCGACGAATGCCCAGCCTGCCCGACGCGGTGCCAGGAGACGCGCCGCGAGCAGGGCAAAGGCCATGAGCAGCAGGGGTACGAGCACGCGCGGGTGCACCGCCGCCCGGACCTCCGCCGACAGCGATCCGAGCAGCGTGGCGAGCCCGACGGCGCCGAGCGCGACCGGCACGAGCCGCCGCACGAGGTCGGCCCGGGCCGTTGCCTGCCCCGCCGGCATCCGCAGCGACAGGAAAGTGGCGCCCTGCACTGCGACGAGGGTCACCAGTGTGATCGCGGTCGCGGCGACGAACGGGGTCGCGAGATGGCCGATGCCGGCGACGTGCCCGGAGGCGTCCAGCGGCAGTCCCTGGAGCAGCCCGCCGAGCACCGCACCCCAGCCGAGGGCGGCGAGTGCGCTGCCGGCCACCACCACCCGGTCCCACCGCGCCCGGGACGCCGGCTCTGCCGGGCGGCCGCGTAGCTGCACGCCGACGGTCACCAGGAGCACGCCGACCAGCGCCGCGACCACCGCCGGGTAGTAGCCGGACAGCAGCTCACCCTCCAGCCGAGGGAACGCGCCGAACAGGATGCCGAGGGACGCGACCAGCCAGACCTCGTTGCCGAGGAAGAACGGGCCAACCGCCGTGAGCGCGGCCCGCCGCTGCGCGTCGCCCCGGATGCCGGACAGCAACAGCCCGACGCCGTAGTCGTAGCCGCCGAGCACCAGGTAACCGGCGAAGACCAGCCCGAGGGCCGCGTACCAGGCGAGTTCCATCCCATCTCCTATCGGGCCAGGGCCGGCTCGGGCCGGCGCTCGTCGTCTTCGGCGGTGACGTCGGCCAGGGAGCGGCCGAGTGCGGGGTCGGCGGTGCCTCGGGCGGCCCGCTTGGCGATCAGCACCCAGTTGGTGACGGCGAGGGTCAGCAGCAGTGCGGTGAAGCCGAGGAAGGACGCCAGCACCACACCGCCGCTGATCGGGCTGACGGCGTCTTCGACCTTGAGCAGCCCGTACGCCGCCCAGGGTTGCCGGCCGCCCTCGCGGGTGAGCCAGCCGAGGATCGCGGCGACGAACGGCAGCGGCAGACAGAGGCCGACGATGACGAGCGGGAACTTCAGCCGGACGATCCAGTCGCGGTAGAAGAGCGGCAGCATCACGAAGGACCAGGCCAGCGTGAAGCCGATCAGGATCATGAAGCCGAGGCTGACGTTGGCGTACGCCGGTGGCAGGTAGTCGCCCGGTCCGAACCGCGCGGTGAAGTCGGCGACCGCCTGCGCCTTGGCCGCGTCGTCGCCGAACTTGGTCGGCTGCACCGGGCCGACGGCGCCGAACTGCGCGAAGCCGAAGCCCATCAGCGGTACGCCGGCGACGGTCACCGTGACGAGGCCGATCCACAGCGACTTGCGCAGCAGCTCGTAGTCGGGGCTGCGGCGCAGCATGAGCCAGGCGCTGATGCTCGCGAGCACCATCCCGCCCGTCAGCAGCGCGGCGGACGTCACGTGGCCGAGCGCCATCGTGAAGGTCGGGTTGGTCAGCAGCGCGGTGAAGTCGGTGAGGTGGGCGATCCCGTCGCGGACCTCGTAGCCGACCGGGTGCTGCAGCCAGGCGTTGGCGGCCATGATGAAGAACGCCGAGAGGTACGCCGTGATCGCCACGCCGTAGAGCAGTGCCAGGTGCGCGCCGCGGCGCAGCCGGTGCCAGCCGAAGATCCACATGCCGAGCAGGGTCGACTCGAGGAAGAACGCGAGCAGGGTCTCCAGCGCGATCGGCGCGCCGAACACGTTGCCGGTGTAGCGCGACAGACCGCTCCAGTTCAGGCCGAACTGGAACTCCATCACGATGCCGGTCGCGATGCCGAGCACGTAGTTGATCAAGTAGATGGTGCCCCAGAAGCGGACCATCCGCTCGTAGACGGGCTTGCGGGTGATGAACGCGGCGGTCTGGAGGTAGACCAGCAGCGTCACCAGCCCGAGCGTCACGAGGACGAACAGGAAGTGGATCGAGGTCGTCGTGGCGAACTGCAGACGGGCGAGCGGCAAGGGGTCCATGACCAAGCCCCTCCGAGGGGATAGTGAGGTTCGCTTGTTATAGCGACTCTACACGTAGCATCCCTACCTATTAGTCCTACGGCTTGTAGTAGTCATGGATATGACTCTACTACAAGCGGTCGTAGACGTGCTCAGGAGAGGAAGAGCGCGACCGGCAGCGCGGCCAGTGCGGTGGTGCTCGCCAGGGCGACCAGGGCCGCCAGCGGCGTGGGGCCGAGCGGTGCGCGGAGCCGGCGTACCCGGGCGACGATGTCGTGATCGGCGGCGGCGAGCATGCCCGCGGGGGTGACCCGCGACGGCGCGGTCGCGAACCGGGCCAGCGCGGCCGCCAGCAACTCGTCGGTGTGCAGGCGGCGGGCCCGGTCGTCGGCGCGCATCTCGACCAGCAGCGCGACGGCGGCCATGGCGCGGACCATCCAGCTCACCCCGGGCAGCGCGCGGACCAGCGCGGAGAACGGGAGCAGGACGAGGTCGTGCCGCTCCTTGGCGTGTGCGTGCTCGTGGCTGAGCACCGCCGCGAGCTCGTCGCGGGGGAGCAGGCTGAGCGCGCCGGCACTGATCACGACGCGCGGGCGCAGCCCAGGCACGCAGTAGGCCGCGGCGCTCGGGTGGTCGAGCACCAGCGCGCCGGGTGCGGCCGGATCGGCGCGGGCGACCAGGGCGAGCAGGTCACGCTGGCGCTGGCGGGCCTTGGCGGCGTGCCGGAGGCTGGCGCCGGTCGACCAGAACAGCACGACGCCGATGCCGAGCCCGACGCTGATCAGCGCGAGGTGGCCGACGCCGAGCTCGGCTGGGAGTCGGCCGCCGGCGAGGTCGTTCACCAGGATCCGGAAGGCGGTGCCCGGCGGACGGCCGTAGGGAGCCAGGCCCAAGGAGATCGGGATGCCGATCGCGGACAGGCCGACCGCCAGACCGATGCCCTGCCAGCAGAGGATCGCGACCGTCGGACTGGTCGCCGGCCAGCGGGACTTGAGCATCACCCAGGCCACCAGATAGCAGCCCAGCACCGCCGCGCCGAAGTGTGCGGTGTAGAACATCGGTCAAGCCTTGTCTTTGTCCAGAGCGGCGCGGAGCACCTCGGCCTCGTCGCCGGTCACCGACCGGGCGAACCGCACGAGCGCCGCGTCTTTCTCCCCGGCCATCTCGAGAGCATCGAGCATGAGCTGCGCGATGTACGCGTCGCGACCGGCGACCGGCTGGTAGCTCCAGGCCCGGCCGGTGCGCTCACGCCCGACCATGCCCTTGCCGGCGAGCCGGTCGAGCACCGTCATTACGGTGGTGTACGCCAGGTCACGCCCGTCGAGCGCATCGACGACTTCGCGAACCGTGGCCGGGCCGGACCGATCCCAGAGGACGTCCATCACCGCCCGCTCGAGATCTCCCAACCGCGTCACGCGTCGATCCTACCCTGTGTAGTAGCCCACCGTGATGGTGCGGCGGTCACGTCGGAGATCATCGATCGCACCGATCAACTACGTTGTCCCCGTGGCTGGCGACGGCGTGCGGTTGGGCATCGACTACGGCACGTCCAACACCGTCGCGGTGTTGGTCCAGGCGGGCCGGGAGCCACGGACCGTGCTGTTCGACGGTTCGCCGCTGCTGCCCAGCGGAGTCTGCGTGGACGGCACGGGCCGGCTGCTGGTCGGCCGGGACGCGTGGCACACCGCGTTGTCGGTGCCGGCCGCGTTCGAGCCCTTTCCCAAACAGCGCATCGGTGACGGAGCCGTCCTGCTCGGCGACCGGGAGGTGCCGGTCGGGGAGCTGATCGCCGCCACGCTGTCGCGGGTGGGCCAGGAGGCGTCCCGGATCGCGGGCTCGCCGGTTACCTCGGTGACGCTGAGCTTCCCGGCGGCTTGGGGCACGCAGCGGCGGCGCGTGCTGTCGGAGGCCGCGGAACAGGTGTTCCCGGTGGTCGAGCTGGTCGCGGAGCCGGTGGCGGCGGCCAAGTTGTTCGCGGGTGTGGCCGGCCAGGCGGTGCCGGTCGGGCGGTCCGCGGTCGTCTACGACTTCGGCGCCGGAACGTTCGACGTGTCCGTGGTCCGCCGTGGGCCGGCCGGTTTCGAGGTCCTGGCCAGCGAGGGGCGCGCCGACTGCGGCGGGCTGGATCTCGACGCCGCCATCGTGCGCCGGCTGGGTTCGACCGTCGGGCTGTTGTCCCCGGAGATCTGGTCGCGGCTGGTCGACCCGTCGTCGACCGCCGACCGCCGGGCCAGTCGGCAGCTATGGGAGAACGCGCGTACGGCCAAGGAGATGTTGTCGCGGGCCACGTCCGCACTTCTGCACGTGCCGTTGCTCGACACCGACGTGACGCTCGGCCGGGAAGAGCTCGACGAGCTGACCGCGCCGCTGCTGGCCTCGACCGTCGAGGCGACCCACGCGGCGATCTCTTCGGCCGGGATCGTCGCGGCGGATCTGGCGGCCATCTATCTCACCGGCGGGTCCAGCCGGATGCCGGCGGTCAGCACGGCGCTGCACCGAGCCTTCGCGGTCGTGCCTCTCCTGGTGGAGCAGCCGGAACTGGTGGTGGCCGAGGGCAGCGTGCGCGCGATCGAGGCTGCCCCTGCTGTCCCGTCGGTGGTCGTGCGCGCGCCGTCGCGTACCCGCCGGGTCGCTTTGCTTTCCGGCCTGGTGGTGTTGATGGCCGCGGGGGCGGTCGCCGTGGTGCCGTTGTTGGGCTCGGGCGGTGCTGGCTCCGACCGCACCGTCGGGGCGCCATCGCCGTCGCCGTCCCTCTCGGCTTCGCCGGTGCGGTCGACTTCACCCACGCCGGCCGCACTGGTCGACCCGTGTGTGGTGGGCCGTTGGCGGTCAACCAGCGGCAAGCGAACCTTGAAGATCGACGGCAGCTCGACGATCTTCAGCGGCGGGACCGGTGTCGTCATGACGTACAGGCCGGACGGGCGCCTGACGGTCGTCTGGAAGAACGCGACCTGGACGGCGACCGTCAAAGGTACGAAGTGGACGGAGCGCATCAACGGCACGGTGACCGCCAACGTGTATCACGCGGGCCGGCAGGAATACGTCACTGGCAGCGACGGCAAGGGCGAGGTCGTGCTCTACCGGGGCGGCAGCCGGAACAGCTCCGTCGACCTGGACCTGGTCCCCGGACACGACCCGTACCTCTGCGTCGGCAACTCCCTGCGCTTCGTCGGCGACGACTACTCCTCGGAGTGGGTCAGGCTCTGATCGTCCGTGGGCGGGTCGAAGGTCTCGACCGTCTGCCGGTAGTCGGCGTGCCCACTCTCGGGGTTGATCAGCACCACGAAGTCCGGCAGCGCGCCCATTTTCGGGGCACCGTCGTCGTCCTGCTGACCCGGTTCGGCCGTCCAGTCGATGAGTGCGACGGTCGCCTGCCAGCGGCCCGGTTCCAGCGAGATGCGCAGACCGATGTCCGGATCGTCGCCGACGTGCTCGATCCCGCTGATGACAGCGCCCGCCGTGGCGACGAACAGATAGGGCTCCGACGTGACGATGAGGTACTTGCGCTCGCGCTCGGTCAACTCCGCCGGCGCGGACATGGAACCGACCCGGGCGACGAACTGGTAGGCACCGTCGCCGCCGATATTGATCGGGACGAACGCCCCGATGGCGATGTGCCGGACGATGTCCTCGTCCTCCAGCAGCGCGGCCTCCCAGGTCTCGTAGTCCACGACGTCGTGGAACGACGTCGGTGACCACAGCCCGAACAGACCCGCGTCGGTGGCCAGGGCCTCGGTGATATCCACGTGTTTTCCGCCTTCCGGGTAGCGCCCCGGAAGCTACACCCGGGCGGCCAGGTCCGTGAGGACGGCCTCGAGGCGTTCTGCGGTGCCGGGATCGAACTCGCTGCGGTCCAGGGACACCGGCTTCCCGCGGCGCAGCGCGGTCAGGGGCGCATCCGGCGGATCGGCGAGCAGGCCGGCCAGCGGTTCGGCGGCATTGTCCACTGTGGTCCCGAACGTCGCCGCGGCGGCGCCCACCAGCGTGCGCAGCGGTTGTCTGAGCTGCCGGTGCATGCCGCTGTTGACGAGCAGCGGGTTGTAGAGGACGTAACGGATGCGACTTTCCCGGGCCGCGAAGGCGACGCCGAGCAGGTCGTTGGCCCGTGCGCCCTGCATGGTCGCCTTGAACATCGTGTAGCCGTGTCTGAGTTGAAGGTCGTCCCAGTGGATCCGGCCGGCCCTGATCCCGCCTGTACCGCTCAGGTTGAGCACCACCGGGGTCGATGCCGCCTTTGCCAACGCGGGCCGCAGCCCTTCGGTCAGCAGGTAGCGGCTCAGCACGCCGATCGCGAACGTCTGCTCCAGGCCTTCGGCCGTGACCACGCGCCGCTGGTCGAAGCGGCCGGCCGCGAGCACCAGCGCGTCGATCCGATCGGGCAGCCGGCTGATCAGCTCCGTTGTCTGGCGTACTGATGTCAGGTCGGCGTCTTCGCTGCCGAGCGCGAGGACCTGGTCGCCCGCCTGTCGTAGCCGGGCCGCGAGAGCCCCGCCGATGCCACGTGTCCCGCCCGCGATAACCACTGTGCGCATACTCGATCCTGGGCATCATCCGGGGTCGTCGGAAAGAAGGCACATTGATGTCACCGCTACTGCCGCTCCCCGTGACCGACTCCGACCGCACCACCTGCGCCGCGACGGATGTGCTGCGCCGGGTAGGGGAGAAATGGAGCGTGCTGGTCCTGGCTTTGCTGCGCGAGCGCCCGTACGGCTTCAACGAGCTAGATCGCGCCATCCACGGCCTGAGCCGGCGAATCCTGACCCGCACACTGCGGACCTTGGAGAGCGACGGCCTGGTGAGCCGCAGCGAGACTCCGCAACGGGTGGAGTACGCCCTGACCGACCTCGGCCGATCGTTGTTGCCCCTGGTGATCGCGATCGGCGAGTGGGCGGTGACCCACGCCCCCGAGATCAACGCCGCCCGCGCACGCGCGGTTTCTGTCGGTGGCAGCCGGTAGTTTCCGCCTGACCCGGGAGGTGGTTGTGGTGGGAGCCAAGGACTGGATCGTCTTCTACGCGGACGTCGAGGTGGCGCCGCCTCTTGTCAGGCTTCGACTACGCCGCCTACGAACCAGACGGCGACCACGACCAGCCGGCCACCGCGCGGGCAGGCTGCCGCCCGAAGCGCCGCAATAGTGGGCCGCCGTGGTGCGGCGGCCTGAAGAGCAAACGCGTCCGGGTGCGGCGGCCCTGTTCGTCGGGCCGCCGCACCCGGACGCGGCGATGCGGACCGGTCAGATGCCCTTCGGGTGCCAGACGGTCTTGGTTTCCAGGAAGGCCGTCATGCGGGTCAGGCCTGGGTCGTCGGACCAGTTGGGGGTCGACGCGGCCGGGCGGATGACGCGCTTGAGGTTGCCTGCGGCGGCTTCTTCCAGCGACGTGGCCAGGGTCTGGTCGGTGACGCCGGCCAGGTCGATGGCGTTTACATCCATGTGGGCGGCCAGCCACGGCGCGGTTTCGGCCGGGTCGCCCGTCAGGATGTTGACGACGCCGCCGGGTAGGTCGGAGGTGGCCAGGACCTCGGCGAGCGTCACCGCGGCCAAGGGGGCGTCGTGCGCGGTCAGGGCGACCACCGTGTTGCCGGTGACGATGGCCGGGGCGATGACGCTGACCAGGCCGAGGAACGACGGCGGGGTGACCAGGCCGACCACGCCGGTCGGCTCGGGCGACGACAGGTTGAAGTAGGGGCCGGCGACCGGGTTGGCGCCGCCGTAGACCTGGCTGATCTTGTCGGACCAGCCCGCGTACCAGACCCAGCGGTCGATCGCCTCGTCGACCTCGGCGGCGGGCAGGCCCAGGCCGATGAACTGGTCGCGGCGGCCTTCGAGCATCTCGGCCACGCGGTAGAGGATCTGGCCGCGGTTGTAGGCGGTCGCGCCCGACCAGCCCTTCACCGCGGCACGGGCGGCGACGACCGCGTCGCGGACGTCCTTGCGGGAGGCCAGGGCCACGTTGGCGTCCTGTGCGATGTAGGAGCGGCCGGACTCGCTGCGCGGGAACTTGCCGCCGATGAACAGTTTGTAGGTCTTGCGGACCGCCACGCGTGCGTCAGACATCGAGGTATGCCTCCAGCCCGTGGCGGCCGCCTTCGCGACCGTAGCCGGACTCCTTGTAGCCGCCGAACGGCGAAGTCGGGTCGAACTTGTTGAACGTGTTGGCCCAGACCACGCCGGCGCGCAGCCGGTCGGCCATCCAGAGGATCCGGGAGCCCTTGTCGGTCCAGACACCCGCGGACAGGCCGTAAGGCGTGTTGTTGGCCTTCTCGACCGCCTCAGCCGGCGTGCGGAAGGTCAGCACCGACAGCACCGGACCGAAGATCTCCTCGCGGGCGATGCGGTGGGCCTGGGTGACGCCGGTGAAGATGGTCGGCGCGAACCAGAAGCCGTTCTCGGGCAGGTCGCACGGCGGCGACCAGCGCTCGGCGCCCTCTTCGCCGCCGATGTCGGACAGCGTGCGGATCCGCTCGAGCTGCGCGGCCGAGTTGATCGCGCCGATGTCGGTGTTCTTGTCGAGCGGGTCACCGACCCGCAGCCGGGCCATCCGCCGCTTGAGCGAGGCGAGCACGGGCTCGTAGACCGACTCCTGGACCAGCAGCCGTGAACCCGCACAGCACACGTGGCCCTGGTTGAAGAAGATGCCGTTGACGATGCCCTCGACGGCCTGGTCGATGGGCGCGTCTTCGAAGACCACGTTGGCGGCCTTGCCGCCGAGCTCGAGCGTGACCTTCTTTCGCGAGCCGGCCACCGAACGGGCGATCGCCTTGCCGACGTCGGTCGAGCCGGTGAACGCGATCTTGTCGACGCCGGCGTGCTCGACCAGCGCGCGGCCGGTCTCGCCGGCGCCGGTGACGATGTTGACCACGCCCGGCGGCAGGTCGGCCTGCTGGCAGATCTCGGCGAAGAGCAGCGCGGTCAGCGGCGTGGTCTCCGCCGGCTTGAGGACCACGGTGTTGCCGGCCGCGAGCGCCGGCGCGATCTTCCACGCGAGCATGAGCAGCGGGAAGTTCCACGGGATGACCTGGGCGGCGACGCCCAGCGGGCGCGGCGCCGGGCCGAACCCGGCGTGCGACAGCTTGTCGGCCCAGCCGGCGTAGTAGAAGAAATGCGCCGCGACCAGCGGGATGTCGACGTCACGGGACTCGCGGATCGGCTTGCCGTTGTCGAGCGACTCCAGGACGGCCAGCTCGCGGCCGCGCTCCTGGATGATGCGGGCGATCCGGTAGAGGTATTTGGCGCGGTCGCGACCCGGCATCCGGGACCAGACCTTGTCGTAGGCCTTCCGGGCCGCCGCGACCGCACGGTCGACGTCGGCGGGACCGGCCTCGGCGACCTCCGAGAGCACCTCTTCGGAGGCGGGGTTGATCGTCTTGAAGTACGCACCGTCGGCGGGGTCGACGAAGGCGCCGTCGACAAACAGGCCGTAGGACGGCTTGATGTCGACGACCGCGCGGGATTCGGGGGCGGGGGCGTATTCGAACATCGTCAGTCCAGCGTGAAGTAGTCGGGACCGGCGTAGACACCGGTCGTGAGCTTGGTGCGCTGCATCAGCAGGTCGTTGAGCAGCGTCGAGGCGCCGAAGCGGAACCAGTCGGGATCGAGCCAGTCGTCACCGGCCGTCTCGTTGACCAGCACCAGGTATTTGATCGCGTCCTTGGTGGTGCGGATGCCGCCGGCGGGCTTGACCCCGACCTGACGCCCGGTCAGGTCACGGAAGTCGCGCACCGCCTCGATCATCACCAGCGTCACGGGCAGCGTCGCCGCGACCGGGACCTTGCCGGTCGAGGTCTTGATGAAGTCGCCACCGGCCAACATGCCGATCCAGGAGGCGCGGCGGACGTTGTCGTAGGTCGACAGCTCGCCGGTCTCCAGGATGACCTTGAGGTGGGCCGGGCCGCAGGCCTGCTTGACCGCGGCGATCTCCTCGTAGACCTCGAGGTAGCGACCCGACAGGAAGGCACCCCGGTTGATCACCATGTCGATCTCGTCGGCACCGGCCGCGACGGCGGCCCGGGTGTCGGCGAGCTTGATCTCGAGCGGCGCCTGGCCGGACGGGAAGGCCGTCGCGACGCTCGCCGTGTGGACGCCGGAACCGGCCAGCGCCTCGGTGGCCACCGGGACCATCGCCGGGTAGACGCAGATCGCGGCCACCGACGGGCAGGTCGGGTCGGCCGGGTCGGGCCGCCGGGCCTTCGCGCAGAGCGCGCGCACCTTGCCGGGGGTATCGGCGCCTTCGAGCGTGGTCAGGTCGACCATGCGGATCGCCAGATCGATCGCCCATGCCTTGGCGGTCGTCTTGATCGACCGGGTGCCGAGCATGGCGGCGCGTTGTTCCGCGCCAACCTGGTCGACCCCGGGCAGACCGTGCAAAAATGCCCGAAGGGCCGCGTCGGAGCTTGTTACCGAGGACAGGTCCGACGCCGTCGTCGCTGTCATGCGGACGAGTGTACGGGTGCCGTGCGGGGTCGATTAGTTATCCACAGGTGGGGCGCTGTCCACAGGCCTGCCCACAGATCACGACCGACCGGTACCTTGAC
Source organism: Asanoa ishikariensis (assembly GCF_900107455.1). Classification (GTDB taxonomy): domain Bacteria; phylum Actinomycetota; class Actinomycetes; order Mycobacteriales; family Micromonosporaceae; genus Asanoa; species Asanoa ishikariensis. The sequence continues at coordinate 257,645 of NZ_FNQB01000002.1, forward strand.
CAACCGTGGACGTACAAGTTGTGAATCATCCCCTCGCGCAGAGCCGCCTGACGGCGATGCGGGAAGTGGGCACCGAACCCGGCAGCTTCCGGGCAGCACTGCACGAGCTCACCACCATGCTGGTGTACGAGGCCGCGCGCGCCTTCCCGATCGAGCAGTACCCCATCGAGACCCCGGTCGCCCCGACCCACGGCACCCGGCTGGCCAACCCGCCGCTGCTGGTGCCGGTCCTGCGCGCCGGGTTGGGCATGGCCGACTCCGCCCTGGCGCTGCTACCCGAGTCGTCGATGGGCTTCGTCGGCCTGGCCCGCGACGAGGAGACCTTCGAGCCCCGGGCCTACCTCGAGTCGCTGCCGGCCGACCTGAGCGGCATCCCGGTGCTGGTGCTCGACCCGATGCTGGCCACGGGAGGCTCGCTGGAGCACTGCTGCCGGCTCCTGGCCGACCGCGGCTGCACCGACATCACCGTGATCTGTGTCCTCGCCGCCCCGGAGGGCGTCGCCCGGCTGGAGCGCTCCGGGCTGCCGCTGCGCCTGGTCACGGCATCGATCGACGACGAGCTCAACAACAAGAAGTACATCGTTCCCGGCCTAGGTGACGCGGGTGACCGCCAGTTCGGCGGAATGCCCCGTTTTTGACGCATGGGCGACCGGTGAGTGCGACGCGGGCGCGGAGCGGCTACCGTTCCGGGCCATGACCACTGTTCCGATCGCCGAGGAGCTTCTGCTGCTCGCCTACGACAACGAGTCCGGGAAGGCGACCGGTTCGCGCATCGGGCTCGACCTCGGCATGGCCGCGGCAGTGTTGGTGGAGTTGGCCCTCGCCGGCCGGATCGCGTACGCGGACGGCAACATCGTGGTGGTCGACGCGACACCGACGGGCGTGCCCGTGGCCGACGAAGTGCTTGCCAAGATCGAGTCGAACGTGCCGCACACCCCGGCCTCCTGGGTCCAGCGGCTCCGCCACGGGCTGCGCGACCGCGTCCTCTCGGACCTGGTCGGCCGCGGCGTGATCCGCGACGTCGACGAGGTCGAGCTCGAGTTCATCCACGTCCACCGCTACCCCTCGGTGGACGCGACGGTCGAGGACGAGACCCGCGGTCGCCTTGCCGCCGCCCTGGCCGGCGAGGGCGCCCCCGACGAGCGCACCGCCGCCCTGGCGACGCTGATCGTCGCGAGCCGCATGGAGGCCGCCCTGGGCCTGACCGGCGACGCGGCCGCGACCGCACACGAGAAGCTCGAGCGCATCGCCAGCGGCGCCGGCTTCTCCGGCGGCGTCAGCCTCGACCAGTCGACGGTCCGCCCGTCGGTCGCCCTGGTCGTCATCGCCCTGGGCAAGGCCATCCAGGCCGCCCTGGGCACCCCGCGCCCGGTCACCCACTAGCCCCCGGTCCGGGCCGGGGGCTTCGGTGTCGTGGCGCGGCCGAAGATGACCTCGGAGCGCGATCGCGCCACTACGCTGTGAAAGCGTGGCCTCTGCCGTCAGCGATCAAACAGGACCGCCGGCCGGGGCAGAGCGGCTCGCACGGCCCACGTGGGTCGGGCCGGTCAGCACCGTCGCCGTGGCCCTGCTCTACCTCGGCGCCGCCTTCGCCGTCACCGGGCGTCTGTGGGTCGATCTGAGCACCGCCACCCCCGCCGTCAACCCGCAGGACCACGTCTTCTTCCAGTGGGTGCTGGCGCACGGTGCGCAGGTGGCCGAGCACGGGATCTACCCCTTCACCACCAAGTCGCTCAACATGCCCGACGGCGTCAACCTCATGGCCAACACGTCGGTGCTCGGGCTGGGCATCCCCATGTCGCCGATCACCCTGCTCTGGGGACCGCAGACGGCGTTCGCGGTGCTTCTGGTGATCGGGCTCGCCGGCACGGCCTTCGGCTGGTACTGGGTGTTCAGTCGCCATCTGGTCGACAACCGCCTGGTGGCGTTCGCCGCCGGTGCCCTCTGCGGCTTCGCTCCGGGGCTCATCAGCCACGCCCAGGGCCACGTCAACTGGACCGCCCAGTTCGTCGTCCCCTGGCTCGTCGTCGCGGTCATCAGGCTCGCGAGACCGGGCCGGGCGATCCGGCGGGGGATCTGGCTCGGCCTCCTCGTCACGTACCAGGCCTTCGTCAACGAGGAGGTCCTGCTCTACACCGCCCTCGGTCTGTTCGTCTTCGTCCTCTGCTACGTCGTCTTCAACCCCCGCGAGAGCAAGACCAAGATCCCGAGCTTCCTCGGCGGACTGGCCATCGCCATCGCAACAGCCGGAGCCCTGCTGGCCTACCCGCTCTGGGTGCAGTTCTACGGGCCGCAGAGCTACGAGGGCGTGCCCACCGCGGTCAAAGACGTCAGCACGGACCTCGCCGCCTACCCCGCCTTCGCCCGGCTCTCGATCGCCGGCAGCACCGAAACGGCCGAGCGGCTCACCCAGGGCCCGGCCGAGGAGAACAGCTTCCTCGGCTGGCCCCTGCTGATCGCCTGTGTGATCGGCATCGGGCTCACCTGGAAAAGCAGGACGACCTGGGCGCTGGTCGTCACCGCGTTCGTCTTCGGCGCCCTCTCGCTCGGGCCGGAGATCATGATCGACCAGGACGGCACCGGCGTCGAAGGCCCATGGCGCTGGCTGGAGAACCTGCCCGTCTTCAACTCGGTCGTCCCGACCAGGCTCTCGCTGATCGTGGTGCCCGTCGCGGCCGCGCTGCTTGCCCTCGGCGCCGACCAGGCACTCAAAATGGCCCGAAGAACGAGGAACGAGAAGCTGAGGATCGCCATCAGGACCGTGACGGCCGCGGCCGTCCTGGGTGCGCTGGTCCCGCTGGCACCGCAACAGCTCCCGACCGTCGACGTCCCCAAAACCCCGGCGTTCGTCACCCAGGGCCTCTGGCGCGACTACGCGAGCGACGGCCAGAGCCTGGTGTTCGTGCCGGTCACCGACAACATCTACCTCGACGGGATGCGCTGGGCCGCCCAGGCGCAGATCGGCTTCGCCATCGCCGGCGGGTACTTCCTCGGCCCGGCCACCGAGGGCGCCGACAACCGGGCCATCTTCAACGCGCCGACCCGGTTCACCGGCGCCCTGTTCGACCAGACCAGTCGCACCGGCGACCTGCCACCGGTCACCGACGAGACCCGCGCCAAGTTCGCCGACGACCTGGCCTTCTGGCGCGCGGACGCGCTGATCCTGCCGCAGACGGAGACGAACGCCGGCCAGCTCCGCTTCCTGGTGATCGAGCTGACCGGCGAGATCCCCGACGAGGTCGGCGGCGCCTGGGTCTGGCGAACAAAGACCAGCTAACGGCTCACCAGATCCCGAGCGACGCCGCCGTCTCCGTGCGCAGGGCCCGGACCGAGGCCGAAGCCCGCTCGCGCGCCGCCGCCACGTCGCCGTCCACGACGGGTTCGACCACTTCCAGGTACGCCTTCAGCTTGGGCTCCGTGCCGGACGGCCGGACCACCACCCGCGCCGACTCGGTGCGCAGGATGAGCACGTCGTTCTCCGGCGCCAGGTCCTCGACCGAGATCACCGGGTCGTCGAGCAGCGAGCCGGGCGTCTTGGTGCGGATGTAGGCCATCGCCGTGTCGATCTCCGACAGGTCGTCGACGCGGACCGAGAGCTGGTCGGTGGCGTAGACGCCGAACTCGGCGGCGATCTCGTCCAAGCGGTCGCCAATAGTGCGCAGCGAGGCCTTCAACCCCGCGGCGAGCTCGGCCACCAGCAGCGCCGCGGTGATGCCGTCCTTGTCCCGCACCATCGAGGGCGCCACGCAGTAACCCAGCGCTTCCTCGTACCCGAAAGCCAGGTCTGATCCTGCCCGCACGATCCACTTGAAGCCGGTCAGCGTCGCACCATAAGCGACCCCACGCCGCGCGCAGAGCTGCGACAGCAGTGAGGACGAGACGATCGTGGTGGCGAAGCGCCCGGTCACCCCGCGCCGTTGCAGGTGGTCGGCGAGCAGCACGCCCACCTCGTCGCCGCGCAGCATCCGCCAACCGTTCGGGCCGGGGATCGCGACCGCGCACCGGTCGGCGTCGGGGTCGTTGGCGATCGCGATGTCCGCGCCGGTCACCTTCGCGAGCTCGATCACCCGGTCGATCGCGCCGGGCTCCTCCGGGTTGGGGAACGCCACGGTCGGAAAGAGCGGGTCGGGCTCGGCCTGCTCGGCGACCTCGTGCGGCCGCGCGAACCCGGCCCGCGCGAACGCCGCCGCCAGCACGCGAGCGCCGACGCCGTGCAGCGGCGTATAGGCCACCGCCAGGTCGCGCGGCCCGTCCGGATCGACGACCCGCGTCGCCTCCTCCACATAGGACTCGACGATGTCCTCGTCGAGGACCACCCCGATGGAGCCCAGCGGTACGGAGGACAGCGCGCCGACCGAGGCGATGGCGGCCGAGATCTCGACGTCGGCGGGCGGCACGATCTGCGCACCCGCGCCGAGCGACCCGCCAAGGCCGGCTCCCAGGTAGACCTTGTAGCCGTTGTCCTGCGGCGGGTTGTGGCTCGCGGTCACCATTACGCCGGCCGCGGCGGCCAGCTTGCGGACCGCGTACGCCAGCACCGGCGTCGGCAGGGGATGCGGCAGCAGCAGCGCCTCCCGCCCGGCACCGGTCGCGACCCGGGCGGTCCGCTCGGCGAACTCCCGCGAGCCGTGCCGCGCGTCGTACCCGATGACCAGCGGACCGGCCGCATCGCGGGCGGCGAGCCAGCCGACCAGGCCGGCCGCCGCCTGGGTGACCACGGCGAGGTTCATTCCGTTCGGTCCGGCCCGCAGCGGGCCGCGGAGCCCGGCGGTGCCGAAGGTCAGCGGCCCGGCGAACCGGTCGGCCAGATCGTCGGCGGTGTCGGGCAGCCCGTCGAGCACCCGGGCCAGTTCGGCCCGGCTCGCCTCGTCAGGGTCGTCGGCCAGCCACGCCCGCGCACGGGCCTCCAGGTCGTCGAGCTCAGTCATCCCGTTTTGATAGCACGTGTCGCGCCGGGCGGCGTCGACGGGATCAGCTGAGCTGGAACGACCGGACCATCTCGTCGAAGATCGGCTTGCTGTCGGCGAACCGGTCCTCGGTGCTGGTCAGGAAGAACGAGTACGCCTTCCCGTCCTTGACCACCGCACCCCAGACGCCGTGCCGGTCCGACTCGCCGCCGCAGGTGTACTCCAGCTCACTGGAGATCCGGCCGTCGATCTCGCCGTCGCGCAGGTCGACCCGGCTGTAGGGCTTCGGGCAGGACTTGCCGTTGCCCTTGAGCCCGCGCTCCGCGGCCTGGAGGAAGCCGGTCGGCGTGGCCTTCGTGCTGACCGATTCGACGAGGATGCGCACCTTTCGGCCCGAGTCGTCCGGATCGATGTAGTCGAAGTAGACGGACTTCCCGCCGCCGGCCTTCTTCCAGCCCTTGGGAACGTTGACGGAGACCCCGCGCTCGGAGTGCTTCTGCGTGGGGAAGTCCGCCGCGGCGGGCGCGCCGGACGGCCCGCCGGCCTGGACCGGCGTGTTGTTGCCGGTCGGCTCGTCGCCGCCACCGTTGAACGCGAAGAACCCGATCAGGATCAGCACGACCGCGAGGCCGCCGGCGACACCGAGCTGGAGCCGGCGCGGCCAGCCCTTGATCGTGTCGACCAGGTCGCCGCCGCGTTGCTTGAGCCCACCCAGCGACCCGCCGGACGGCGGTGCCGGTGGCGGACCCCAGCTCGGCGTGGGCATCTGGCCGGTCGGGGCCTGGAGCGAGCTGTGTGCCGGCGGGATCGGCCCGGTCGGCGCGGTGCCGAGCCGGTCCGTCAGCGACTCGCCCGGCGCCAGCATCGCCCGGCCACCGATCTGCCCGCTCGGGCGTTGTTCCGGCTGCGGCGCGGGCGCCTGCCAGGGTGAACGCTGAGCCGGCACGACCGCGTACGGGTCGGTCATCATGTGCACCGGCGCCTTGCTGACCAACGGGCCGGCCAGCAGCTCGCGCAGCATGGCGCGGGAGGTGTTCGCGTCGAACCGGCGGGCCGGGTCCTTTTCCAGGAGGCCCATCAGCACGTCGTTGAGCACGCCCGCGCGGCTGGTCGGTGCCGGCGGGTCCTCGACGACCGCGTGCATCGTCTCGATCGGGTCGCCCCGGTCGAACGGCGGTCGCCCCTCGATGGCGGTGTAGAGCGTCACGCCCAGCGAGAACAGGTCGCTGGGTGGGCCGAAGTCCTGGCCCATGGCGCGCTCGGGCGAGATGAAGTGCGGCGAGCCGAGCACCATGCCCGGTGTCGTGAGCTGCACGTCGGTGGGCATCCGCGCGACGCCGAAGTCGGTGAGCACACAGCGGCCGTCGGAGCAGATGAGCACGTTGGCCGGCTTGACGTCACGGTGCAGCACGCCGTTGGCGTGGGCGATCTCCAGCGCGCCGAGCAGCGCGATGCCGATCTTCGCGACCGCACGCGGTGCGACCGGGCCGTCCTCGATCACCATGTCGGCGAGGCTGCGGGCGTCGAGCAGCTCCATGACGATCCACGGTCGACCGTTCTCCTGAACGACGTCGTAGACCTGCACGACCGACGGGTGCTGGAGCGCTGCCGCGGCGCGCGCCTCGCGCATCGTCCGCTCGTACATGGAGTCGCGGTCGCTGGGTGCGAGACCCGGCGGGAGCACGACCTCCTTGACCGCGACGTCGCGGCGCAGCAGCACGTCGTTGGCCCGCCAGACGGTGCCCATGCCGCCGTGGCCGACCGCGGCGCGGAGGGAGTAGCGACCGCCGATCATCGCGCCGGGGGCGGCGCGGCTGCCGGAGACAGCCGTACCCCCGGGGGCGCTGCCCGGTGCCGAGTTGTTGGATCCGGAGGTGGCGGAGCCGCTCCACGTCGGAATCTGAGTCACTGAAAAGCCGCCGGGGGGTCGAGGGCCAGTTACCAACCTCCCTATCTTGGGGGAGGCGGCCCGATAAGGGAAACCGCATCACCTGTTGTGATGGATCATCGACGTTGGGTGCTAAAGACCCGAACCGTCTGTGCCCAATGCCTCACGGTGGCGGGGGTCGGCGAGCCTTAGGATCCGTTAATGGCGCAGCGAAAGACGGAGTCGGGTTTTCCGGTCAAGCCGGTCTACGACCAGTCAGACCTTCCCGGCGATATCGACAAGCGGTCGGGCCGTCCGGGCGAATACCCGTACACCCGTGGTGTCTATCCGACGATGTACACCTCGCGCCCGTGGACGATGCGCCAGTACGCGGGTTTCGGCACCGCGACCGAGTCCAACGCTCGCTATCACCAGCTCCTCGAGCACGGCACGATGGGCCTGTCGGTGGCGTTCGACCTGCCGACCCAGATGGGCTACGACTCCGACAACCCGATCGCGCACGGCGAGGTCGGCAAGGTGGGCGTGGCGATCGACTCGCTGGCCGACATGAAGACCCTGTTCGACGGCATCCCGCTCGACAAGGTCTCGACGTCGATGACGATCAACGCTCCGGGTTCGGTGCTGCTGCTGCTCTACCAGCTCGTCGCGGAAGAGGCCGGCATCCCGGCCAGTGCGCTCAACGGCACGATCCAGAACGACATCCTGAAGGAATACATCGCGCGGGGTACGTACATCTTCCCGCCGAAGCCGTCGTTGCGGCTGGTCGCTGACACCTTCGCGTACTGCCGTGCCGAGGTGCCGAAGTGGAACACCATCTCCATCTCCGGCTACCACATGGCGGAGGCCGGCGCGACGCCCACACAGGAGATCGCGTTCACGCTGGCCAACGGCATCGACTACGTACGCGCCGCGATCGCCGCCGGGCTCGCCGTCGACGACTTCGCGCCCCGGTTGTCGTTCTTCTTCGTCGCGCGCACCACGCTGCTCGAAGAGGTCGCGAAGTTCCGTGCGGCCCGGCGGATCTGGGCCCGGCTGATGCGCGAGGAGTTCGGCGCGCAGGACCCGAAGTCGATGATGCTGCGGTTCCACACCCAGACGGCCGGCGTGCAGCTCACCGCCCAGCAGCCCGAGGTCAACCTGGTCCGGGTGGCGGTGCAGGGCCTCGGCGCGGTGCTGGGCGGCACGCAGTCGCTGCACACCAACTCGTACGACGAGGCCATCGCGCTGCCGACCGAGAAGGCGGCCCGGCTGGCCCTGCGCACCCAGCAGGTGCTCGCCTACGAGACGGACCTGACCGCCACCGTCGACCCGTTCGCCGGCTCGTACGTCGTCGAGGCGATGACCGACGAGATCGAGGCCGGGGCGCTGGCCCTGATGGAGCGCGTCGCGTCCTACGGCTCCTCGGTCGACGCGATCGAGGCCGGCTTCCAGAAGAACGAGATCGAGACCTCCGCGTACCGGGTCGCACAGGAGATCGACAGCGGCGAGCGGGTGGTGGTCGGGCTCAACCGCTTCAAGATCGCGGAGGAGGAGCCGTACGAGCCGCTGCGGGTCGACCCGGCGATCGAGGCTGCTCAGGCCAAGCGGCTGGCCGCGATCCGGGAGTCCCGGGACGGCGCCGCGGTCGAGGCGGCGTTGGCCGAGGTCAAGCGCGCGGCGCAGGGCACCGACAACGTGCTTTACCCGATGCGGGACGCGTTGCGCGCGTACGCCACAGTGGGGGAGGTTTGCGACGCCCTTCGCGAGGTATGGGGGGTCTACCGCCCGGTCGAGCGGTTCTGACCCGAAGCCTTGTTACGGTGCGTTAACCTCGCAGGGACAGCGAACGGTTACGCTCAGCAATGAAGATCTGGCGCACCCGCTGTGCGGCTTTGAGTCCCGGGAACGTGTCAGCGTAAGTCGCCTCACCCGGCAAGGTGACCACTCGCCGGGTAGATTGACGTTAGATAACCGGATTTCCTGAGCGATCCAGCGGCGTGGCCGTGTCCGCCGCCACCATCACGCGTTGTAGGAGGTGTGGGACAGTTGGCAGGTTTCAAGTCGACCGCCGACCCATCCCCGCCGCTCGACGAGGGCTCCTACCAGGGCATTCGTGACCCTGCGCGATCTGATCATCACCATAATGATGTTGCGCAGCGTCACCGTCGGAGGTCTAGGCTAGCCAAGTCCCATTCCGCCCAGAGTGATCGAGATTTTCACGTGACGAGTGCGTTGACGCTGCCTTCCAACAGCAGCCCGATGGCGTCCTCATGGCCTGAGACACCGCCTGGCGCCGACCCCCTCCCAGGTCAGCTAGACCGCTGGCTGGCTGCCCGGGGCGCCGAGCTCGTAGCCGTACGTCGTCACATCCACGCCCACCCGGAGCTCTCCCACCAGGAGTTCGAGACCGCGTCCCTGGTCGCCCGGGAGCTGGCCGTCGCCGGCCTGACGCCGCGTCTCCTGCCCAAGGGCAACGGCGTGATCTGCGACGTGGGCGAGGGTGACCGGGTGATCGCGCTGCGCGCCGACCTCGACGCGCTGCCGCTGCCGGACGGCAAGGATGTGCCCTACCGGTCCACCGTCGACGGCGTCGCGCATGCCTGCGGCCACGACGTGCACACCACGATCCTGCTGGGCACCGGCCTGGCGCTCGCCCAGCTCGCCGAGCGCGACGAGCTGCCCGGCCGGGTCCGGCTGCTGTTCCAGCCCGGCGAGGAGTGCATCCCGTCGGGTGCGCCCGAGGTGATCTCGGCCGGTGGGCTCAAGGACGTCGCGGCGATCTACGCGTTGCACTGCGCCCCGCAGCTACCGGTCGGCCTGGTCGGGGTGCGCTCCGGTCCGTTCACCGCGGCCGCCGACACGATCGAGGTCAACCTGCGCGGCCTGGGTGGCCACACCGCTCGCCCGCACCTGACCACCGACCTGGTGCACGCGATGGGCCGAGTGATCGTCGACGTGCCGTCGCTGCTCGACCGCCGGGTGGACGCCCGCGCGGGCGTCTCGATGGTCTGGGGCCGGGCACACGCCGGCGAGGCCTACAACGCGATTCCCGCCACGGCCAACCTCAAGGGCACCGTCCGGATCCTCAACCGCGAGGCCTGGCGCGAGGCGCCCGAGCTGATCACGAAGCTGATCCACGACGTGGTCGCCGCGACCGGCGCCGAGGTCGAGGTGAAATACACCCGTGGCGTGCCGCCGGTGATCAACGACCGGATGGCGACCGCCGTGGTGGCCGGAGCGGCCGGCGCCGCGCTCGGCCCCGACCGGGTGGTCGAGGCCGAGATCAGCATGGGTGGCGAAGACTTCGCCTTCTATCTCGAGCAGGTGCCCGGCGCGATGATCCGGCTCGGCACCACGCCGCAGGGCGCGGAGGTCAAGCCCGACATCCACCAGTCGACCTTCGACGTCGACGAGAAGGCGATCGGGTACGGCGTGCGCGTCATGGTGCACACCGCCCTGGCCGCCCTCGCCGCCGGCACCTTCTAGACCTTTTCCGTTTCGTCGGCCGCGACCGGCTGGGTCGGTATCGCCGGCCCGGCCAGTGCCGCCGCCGGCCGGGGGCGCCGGCGTCGCACGTAGACGAACACCAGCAGGCCCAGCCCGACCAGGACCAGCCACGGCACCAGCGCGCCGAGCACGGTCAGTGCGACACCCAGGGTGGCGGTGAAGGCGTTCCAGCCGCCCCGTAGGCCGGTCAGGAAGCCGGTGTTGTCGTCGTCCGGCGGCGGTGGTGGCGCCTGCGCGTCCGGGCCGAGCAGGGTCGCCGTGATCGTCGACAGCGCGGTCAGGTCGGCCAGCCGGCGCTTCTTGCCCTCCAGCGACGCCAGGTCAGCTTCGCGCCGGCCCAGCTCGTTCTCCAGCGAGACCAGGTCGTTGATCGTCTTGGCCTGGCCCAGCAGCCGCCGGGCGCTCTCCACCCGGGCGCGCTGGGTGATGATCCGGGCGTCGAGGTCGACCACGTCCTCCGTGACGTCCTGGGTGCTGATCTCGCGCCGGTCGTCCGTGCCCTTGCCGGCGATCTCGTCGACGACCGAGGTGAACCGGTTGGCCGGCACCCGCAGGGTCAGCACCGCCTCGGAACGGCCGCCGTCGTCGGTGCGCTTGTCGCCACCGATGAACCCGCCCGCGCCGGCGACCAGCGAGGTGATCTCGGCAGCCGTGCGCTCCACGTTCTCCACGCGGACCATGATCGAACCGGTGTAGATGATCTGGCGCTGGTCGACGACGAGATCCACATCGCCGGCGCCGCCCTGGGCCTGAGTCTGATTGGGTGCGCCCTCGGCCGCCTTGGCCTGGTCCGGTGCGCTGGCGTCGCCGCCGGCGTTCGTCTGTTCCCTGGCGACCGAACCGCCACCCTCGGCGGCCGCGGGTGCGACCGCGTCGCCGCTGCTCCCCGAATCGTTCGCGCTGGCGCCGCAACCGGCCAACGCCAACCCGGCCGCGAGACCACCGGCCGCCAGAGCGGCCATTGCCCGCCCCCGTCGTACGCTGCCCATATCTGTCCCCTCCGAATCGTGTGCGAGTTCGTCGGTCAGACGCGCAGCGTGCGCGCGCCGGTTCCGGCAGACTCGCCAGGGGACATCACGATTCGGCACCCAGGGGGTCACGAGATGCGACTGACCAAATTTGGCCATTCCTGTGTACGCATCGAGCAGGACGGCGCCGTTCTGGTCATCGATCCGGGAGGCTTCAGCGAACGGGCGGCGCTCGACGGTGTCGACGCCGTGCTGATCACGCACGAGCATCCCGACCATCTCGACGTCGACGCGGTCTCCGATGCCCTCGCCAAGCGTCCGAACGCGACCATCCACACCAACGCCGACGTCGCCGGCAAGCTCGCCGCGCTCGGTGACATGGTGACCGCCGTCGAGACTGGACAGTCCTTCTCGGCCGCCGGTGTGCCGGTGCGCGCGTTCGGTGGCATCCACGCCGAGATCCACCCGGACGTCCCGCGGATCGCCAACCTCGGCTTCCTGGTCAACGAGTCCGTCTACCACCCGGGCGACTCGTTCGACGTGCCCGAGGGTGCCCGGGTCGAGACGCTCTTCGTGCCGGTGTCGGCGCCCTGGCTCAAGATCAGCGAGTCGGTCGACTTCGTCCGGGCGGTCGCACCGCGCCACGCGTACGCGCTGCACGACGGGATCGTCAACGAGGCGGGCGGCAAGCTCGTCGACGGTGTTCTCGGGCGTCTGCTCAAGGTCGACTACCAGCGCCTGGCCCCGGGTACGAGCGTCGATGCCTGACCCGGTCGCCGAGCTCTACACCGCACCACCGGACGGGTTCGTCGCCGCCCGTGCCGAACTGGTCGCCGCGGCCAAGGCCGCGGGACAGACCGACCGCGCCAAGCAGTTGGGCAAGTTGCGCAAGCCCACCGTCGCCGCGTGGGTGGTCAACCTCCTCGCGCTCCGCCGGCCGGAGCTAGTCGACCAGCTCGTCGAGCTGTCCGCCGCGTTGCGCTCGGCGCAGCGCCAGCTCAAGGGCGACGCGCTGCGGGAGCTGACCAAGCAGCGCCGCGAGGCCGTCGGCGCGCTCGTCAAGGAGGCGGTGGCGCTGGCCACCAAGGCCGACCCCGGCAACCGCGGCAAGCTGCCGGTGGCCGAGGTCGAGGCGACCTTGACCGCCGCCGTGTCCGACGCCGAGGTCGCCGAGCAGGTCCGCTCGGGCCGCCTGGTCCGGGCCGCCAGCTACGCCGGGTTCGGCGAGGTGCCGCGCCCCAACCTGCGCCTGGTCACCGACGAACAGCCCGAGCCCCTGGACGCGGCCGATGACGGTGACGGTGACGGCGCCGGCTCGAAGCGGGCGGCCGAGGCCGAGCGAGCGGCGCGCCGGCGGGCGGTCGAGCGGGAGCTGACCACGGCCCTGGCCGCGCAGAAGAGCACCGCGAAGGACCTGGACAAGGCCGGCAAGGCGGAGACCGACGGTGAGGCCGTGGTCGAGCGGGCCGAAGCCGCACTGCAGGAGGCGGAGCGCGCCCGCGCCGACGCGGACGCCGCGCTCGGCCGGCTACGAGCGGCCCGCAAGGCCGCCGAACGCGCAGCCGCACAGGCCCGCCGCCGCGTCGGCGAGGTAGAGGCGGCCCTAGAGGCGATGGACGAAGAATGACTCCGGAGCAGACCGCGCAGGCGTCCCGCGACGCGGTGTTGGAGCTGGGTGGGGCGTACGCCGAATGCCCGCGGACCCTGCGCCGGGCGCGCCAGCTCGGCCTTTCCGGCTGGGCCTTCTACGTGGCCGGCCGGGGCGGTGCGCTCGGCGACGTGCGGTCCGACACGGTCGCGGCGGCACTCGGCTTCATCGCGCCCGAGGCGGTCGCCGACGGCTGGGACGGTGCCCGCAGGGTGCTGCCGCCCACCGAGGTGGCGGCCGTGCACCTGGCCGAGTGCTGCCGGTGGGGTGTCGAGCAGCTCGGCGGCTTCCCTCGGGTGGAACGGCTGGTCGACCTGACCCAACGGGTGGTGCTCGCCGCCGACGCGTCCGCGCTGCCACTGTTCGCCGCCTGGCGGGCCATGCCCGTGCCGGACGACGACCTGGGCGCGCAGGCCGCCGTGCTGTTGCACCTGCTGCGCGAGCACCGTGCCGGAGCGCACCTGCTCGCGGTGCGGGCCAGTGGGCTCAGCCCGGTGGAAGCGATCATCTCCGGGCCCGAGGGCGAGGCGGGCGCGGTGGCCTGGGGCTGGCAGCCGCCGTACCCGGGTGTCGGCCCGCTGCTCCGGCGCCGGGTCTGGGCCGAGGCGGTGACCGACCGGATCACCTCGTCGGCGTACGCGGTGCTGGCCATCGACGAACGGATCGAGCTGCTCGGGCTGCTGGACAGCGCGCGCAAAGGTCTGCGCCCGCCCGGCAGCGAACCGAACCGGAGCCCGGATCCCGACGGCGCCGCCCGGGGCTAATTCGTTGGCATCGCTGCCGCTGGGTGTGAGACAAACGTCGGGTGGCGTTCCCTGATGGCTGGACCACGCGCCGGCCTACCCTCGACGACCTGCCGGCGATCCTCGACCTGATGCGGGCGAGTGACATCGCCGCCACAGGGGAGCCGGAGACCAGTGCCGACGACATCAAGGCGGCGCTCACCTCGCCGCATGTCGACCCGGCGCGCGACTGCTGGCTGGCCTATCAGCCCGACGGGCGGCTCGGCGGCTGGGCCTACATCGACAACGAGAACGGCGGCGACAACGAGTTCGTCGAGGTCTACGTGCACCCCGACGGCGGTGCGCCGAGCCGGGCACCGTTGATCGACCTGCTGGTGCGCCGGGTCGCCGAGCGGGCCACCGAGCGCGGCTTCGCCGAGGTGACCGCCAAGGCCGGCGCGCTGCCCGCCGAGACCGACTACATCGCCGAGATCCAGGCGGCCGGTTTCCAGTTCGTCAAGCGCTTTGCCCGCATGCGGCGCGCGCTCGACGACGTCACCCCGACGCCACTGCCGCCGGGCGTGACGATCCGGCTGGTCCGGCCGGACGACGACGAAGACCTGCGGCTGTTCCACCGGATCTACGACACGGGCTTCCGCGACGCGTACGACTACCAGCCGCGCGACTACGACTCCTGGCGCACCTACGTCGCCGGGCTGACCACGGTCTCGTGGGACGAGTGGTTCGTGGCCGAGGTCGACGGCGTGCCCGCGGGCGTGCTCATGTCGGCCGACCAGCAGCTCGAGCAGAACGAGGGCTGGATCAAGAACCTCGCGGTGCTGCGCGAGTTCCGCAAGCGTGGGGTCGGCGGCGCCCTGCTGCGGCACGCGTTCACCGTCTACGCGGCCAAGGGACGCACGCAGGCCGGCCTCGGCGTCGACCTGTCCAGCCCGACCGGCGCCGCCAACGTCTACCTCGCCGCGGGGATGACCGCGATCTACGAGGCGGACATCTTCGAGCAGCAGATCAAGGCGGCCTAGGCCGCCGTGATCGGCAGGACAGTGGCCTAGGCCGCCATGATCGGCAGGACAGTGGCTTAGACCTCGGGCGACGAGGTCTTCGTCGGGCGGCCGCGTAGCTCTGTCACGTAGTCGTCCGGGGCGCCGGCCTTCTCGGCCGCGTTGGCGATCTCCGAGAGATACCACGCGGTCGGCAGGCCGCCCTCGTAGCCGTTGAAGATGTACACCCAGACGGTCTCCTCGCCGTCCAGGGTGACCGCCCGCATGTGCAGCTTGCGGTAGGTCTCCCCGGTGACTCCCTCGACCTCGTCGAGCTGGGAGGCATCCCACGGGTGCACGTCGTAGAGCGCGACGAAGACCCGATCGCCCGGTGATTCGACGATCGTGGTGACCGCGCCCTCCCAGCCGATGACATCTTCGCCCGCGAAGGTGAGTCGCCAGCCTTCCAGCCAGCCGGTGCCCACCATCGGCGAATGCGGACAGTAAGCACGCATTCGGGCGGGATCAAGGTTTGAGCCGTACGCGGCGTAATGACGCACGGCGATGACGATAGCCCGGTTGGCGGGTCGTGGAGAATACGACACGTGACACGAATCGTTATCGTGGGTGGCGGCCCGGCTGGTTACGAAGCAGCACTGGTCGCCGCGCAGCTCGACGCCGACGTGACGGTGGTCGAGGCGGACGGCGCCGGCGGCGCCTGTGTGCTGTCGGACTGCGTACCCTCAAAGACCTTTATTGCCAGCTCAGACGTGGTGACCGGCTACCGGGACACGGACCGCTTCGGCGTCCACTCCGGCGGTCTGGAGGCGGTCACCGTCGATGCCAGGGCCGTCAACGAGCGGGTGAAGAATCTCGCACAGGCCCAGTCGAATGACATCCACAACAAGCTCCTCAAGGCCGGCGTCACCTTCGTGGCAGGCACCGCTCGGCTCGGTGCTGACACGTTGGGTCACACCCACCAGGTCGAGATCACCCCGGCGAGCGGTGACACGCCGTACTCGGTCGATGCGAGCACTGTGCTGATCGCCACTGGGGCGACCCCCCGGGTGCTGCCCAGCGCCGTGCCGGACGGCGAGCGGATCCTCGACTGGCGGCAGCTCTACGACCTGCCGGAGCTGCCGGAGCACCTGATCGTGATCGGCTCGGGGGTGACCGGCGCCGAGTTCGCCAGCGCGTACCTGGCGATGGGCGTGCGGGTGACCCTGGTCTCCAGCCGTGACCGGGTGATGCCGCACGAGGACGCCGACGCCGCCCAGGCGATCGAGCGGGTGTTCCGCTCGCGGGGCATGACCATACTCAACAACGCCCGGGGCAACGCGGTCCGCCGCACCGCCGACGGCGTCGAGGTCGAGCTCAGCGGCGGCGGCACGGTCACCGGCTCACACGCCCTGATCGCGGTCGGCTCGGTGCCGAACACCGCGGGCCTGGGCCTCGAGGAATACGGGGTGGCGGTCGCGAAGGGCGGCTACGTCACCGTCGACCGGGTCAGCCGCACCAACGTCCCCGGGATCTACGCGGCCGGCGACTGCACGGGCGTGCTGGCGCTGGCCAGCGTCGCGGCGATGCAGGGCCGGATCGCGATGTGGCACGCGCTCGGCGAGGCCGTCCAGCCGCTGCGGTTGCGCACGGTGGCCGCCAACGCGTTCACCGATCCGGAGCTCGCGACCGTCGGGGTCAGCCAGAACGACGTCGACGCCGGCGTGGTGCCGGCCCGCGAGGTGATGTTGACGCTCGCCGGCAACGCCCGCGCGAAGATGGCCGACCTGGGCGACGGCTTCGTCAAGCTGTTCTGCCGACCGGCCAGTGGTCAGGTCGTGGGCGGTGTCGTGGTGTCGCCGAAGGCGTCGGAGCTGATCCTGCCGATCACCCTGGCGGTGGAGAACAACATGACCGTCGACCAGCTCGCGCACACGATCACGATCTATCCCTCGCTGTCGGGATCGATCACTGAGGCGGCGCGTCAGCTGATGCTGCACGAACCGGAGTGACCTCGATCGGCGCCGGCTCGGTCGGGCCGGCGCCGCGGAGCGCGGCGGGACCCCACATGGCCAGGCCCCAGCCGGCGCCGGCGAACACCGCCGCCGCGATGACGGCCACCACGATCAGGCGCCAGCCCGACGAGGTGAGCGCCGCGCCGCCGAGGTGGCCGACCAGCGTGCCGTAGGTGGCCCAGCCCACCGCGGCCAGCGCCTGGTAGAGCAGGAAGTGCTTGTAGGGATAGCGGGCGCGGCCGGCGGAGAAGCAGGCGGCCATCCGCCCACCCGGGACGAACCGGCAGATCAGGATGACCAGCGGGCCGGGCTCGCGCAGGCCGCGGGTCAGCCGGCGGGCCGCCTGCCGGGCACGACCGGTGCGGGCCGCCGCCTTCGCGACGTCGTCGGTCTGCACGCCGCAGCGCCTGCGCAACCGGGCGATGGGTCCGGTGCGGTGGTGGGTCGAGCGGCCCAGCAGGTAGCACGCCCAGTCGCCGACGATCACGCCCAAAGTGCCGACCACGATGGTGGTCGGTAAACTCAGATGGCCGTAGGCGGTCAATGCGCCGCCCGTGATCATGATGGCCTGAGTGGGTATGACAGGCACGAAGGCGTCGACGATCAGCAGGCCAAGGAGCAGCAGGTAGGCGGACACGGGTGATGTCACCGTGCCTAGCACGTCGGCCATCCGCGCCAACCTCCATCCCCGCCGGGCTCAGGATAGTTTCCGCAAAGCCCTGATGGGGGACACTTCGGCGGCGGCCCCCAACCGCTGTCCGGCATTCGACCCTACAGACGTCAAGGGGCTGGCGGCGTACCGTAGAAATGTGCGGTCCGGCACGTCGGGTCCCCCGTTCTCGGTGTGCCGGGCCGTCGCCTCTGGGCCGTCGGCAGGTCCCGTGCCGACGGCCCCCGCACGTGTTACGAGACCGCAACGAGTGCGGCGTAGCGTGCGCCCATGGCGGACCTGTTCGAGGACTATCGGCTGGGCCCGGGCTGGGACGAGATGTTCGCGGCGGCGGGCATGCCGCGGGAGACCTACGAGACCCTGCACGCCACTCTTCAGCCACTTTCCAGCGCGGACCTCGGCGTCCGGGCCGACGTGCTGGCGCGGGCCTTCCTCGACCAGGGCATCACCTTCGCACTCAAGGGCATCGAACGGCCGTTCCCGCTCGACATCGTGCCGCGGATCATCGCCGCCGGGGAGTGGGCGGTGGTCGAGGCCGGTGTCGCGCAACGGATCCGGGCGCTGGAGGCCTTTCTCGCCGATGTGTACGGAGCCGGCGAAGTGCTCGCGGCCGGTGTGGTGCCACGTTCGGTGGTGGTGACCAGCGCTCACTTCCATCGCGAGGCAGCCGGGATCGTCCCGCACAACGGCGTCCGCGTGCACGTCGCCGGAGTCGACCTCGTCCGTGACGAAGCGGGCACCTTCCGGGTGCTCGAGGACAACGTGCGGGTGCCGTCCGGGGTCAGCTACGTCATGGAGAACCGGCGGGCGATGAGCCACGTGCTGCCCGAGGTGTTCGCCTCGACCCGGATCCGCCCGGTCGAGTCGTACCCCAGCCAGCTCCTGCGCGCCCTGCGGGCCGCCGCCCCGGGCGGGGCGACCGGCGAGCCGACTGTGGTGGTGCTCACCCCGGGCGTCCACAACTCGGCCTACTTCGAGCACGCGCTGCTCGCCCGCGAGATGGGTGTCGAACTCGTCGAAGGGCGGGACCTGATCTGTGCGGGCAACCGCGTCGCCATGCGGACCACCGCCGGCGAGCAGCGGGTCGACGTGATCTACCGGCGGATCGACGACGAGTTCCTCGACCCGGTGCAGTTCCGGACCGACTCGATCCTCGGCGTGGCCGGGCTGCTCAACGCCGCGCGGGCCGGGCAGGTGACGATCGCCAACGCGGTCGGCAACGGGGTCGCCGACGACAAGCTGCTCTACACGTACGTCCCGGACCTGATCCGCTTCTATCTCGGCGAGGATCCGGTGTTGCCCAACGTCGAGACCTACCGGCTGGCCGACCGCGACGTGCTGGCACACGTCCTGGACCGGCTGGACACCCTGGTGGTCAAGCCGGTCGACGGCTCGGGCGGTGCCGGCATCGTGATCGGCTCGCAGGCCACCGACGCCGAGTTGGCCGAGGTGCGGGCCCGGCTGACCCGCGACCCGCGCGGCTGGATCGCACAGCGCGAGGTGAAACTGTCGATGGTGCCCACGCTGATCGGCAACCGGCTCCGACCGCGGCACGTCGACCTGCGGCCGTTCGCCGTCAACGACGGCACCCAGATCTCCGTGCTGCCCGGCGGGCTCACCCGGGTAGCGCTGCCGGAGGGCGCGCTGGTCGTCAACTCGAGCCAGGGCGGCGGCTCGAAGGACACCTGGGTGCTGGCCGCACCGCTGGGGCCGGCCGAGCCGGTGCCGGTGCGCCGGCCCGCGCCGCAGGCCGACCCGGCGCCACGCCCGGACCCCGGCCCGGGTGTCACGTCGGCGCAGGAACAGCAACAGCAGCAGCAGGGTGGTGCGTCATGCTGAGCCGGATCGCCGAGTCGCTCTACTGGATCGGCCGCTACGTGGAGCGGGCCGAGGACACGGCCCGCATCCTCGACGTGCACCTGCACCAGATGCTCGCCGACCCGTGGGTGGCCGAGGATGCCGCCTGCCGCGCGCTGCTCTCGGTGATGGGCACGCCCAGCGACGACGTCACCCCGTTGTCCGCCGCCCGGGTCGTCACGTTGCTCGGACTCGACATCGCCAACCCGAGCTCGGTGGTCGGCGCGCTGGCCGCCGCGCGGGAGAACGCCCGCGGTGCCCGCGAGACGGTGTCGTCGGAGATGTGGGAGTGCCTCAACGCCACCTGGCTCGGCCTGCCGGACGCCCAGGCGCGGGTCGAGCAGCAGGGCGTGCACGCGTTCTTCGGCTGGGTGCGGGAACGTTGCGCGGTCCTGGCCGGCCTGGCCGACGCCACGATGAGCCGCGACGAGGGCTGGCATTTCCTGGTGTTGGGGCGCAGCGTCGAACGCGTCGACATGTCGGCCCGGCTGCTGTCCACCCACGCCCGGGCCGGCGGTTCGATCCCGTCGTGGCTCACCCTGCTGCGCTCGTGCGGCGCCTGGGAGACGTTCCTGCGCACGTACCGTGGCTCCCTGGACGACCGGCACGCGGCGGAGTTCCTGCTGCTCGACCGGCTCTTCCCGCGCTCGGTGTTCGCGGCGCTGTCGATCGCCGAGTCGTGCCTGTCCGAGCTGGCACCGGGGCCGGGGCGGGCCGGCGTCGCGACCGACGCCCAACGGATCCTCGGCCGCTCCCGCACCAACCTCGAGTTCCGGGGCGCCGACGAGTTGCTCGACGACCTGGCCGGCGTCCTCGACGGGCTGGAACGCACGTGCTCACAGGTCAACGAAGCGGTGTCGCGACGCTACTTCCGGCAGACCTCCGCGGTGACCTGGGTTTCGGAGGCGGTCGCGTGAACAGTTGGCGGCTGGAGATCTCACACGAGACCGGGTTCAGCTACGACGGGCGGGTCGGCGCGTCCTACAACGAGGCCCGGATGACCCCCCGGGACGAGCCGCACCAAGCGGTGCTCGACGCGCGGGTCACGGTGCGGCCGGCCGCCAGCACCCATCGGTACGTCGACTACTGGGGCACCGTCGTGACGGTGTTCGACGTGCACACCCCGCACGAGCGACTGGCGGTGACCGCCTCGGCGACGGTGGAGACGCTGCCGCCGGGCGACCTGCTGGCCAACGCGTCCTGGGCCGACCTCGCCGAGCCGGACACCGTCGACCGCTGGCACGAGCTGCTGCTGCCGACCCCGCGTACCGCGCTCGACGAGGAGCTGACGGCGCTGGCCGAGGGGCTCCGCGGTGATCATCGCACCCCGCACGCCGCCGCCCTCGCGGCCTGTGAACAGGTCCGCGCCGAGGTCGCCTACGTGACTGGTTCGACCGGAGTGCAGACCGACGCCGTGCAGGCCTGGCGCCAGCGCAGCGGGGTCTGCCAGGACCTCAGCCATCTGAGCGTCGGGCTGCTACGGGCGATGGGCGTGCCGGCGCGGTACGTCTCCGGCTACCTGCATCCGACGCCGGACGCGCCGGTCGGCGAGACCGTGGTCGGCCAGAGCCACGCCTGGGTCGAGTGGTGGGCCGGCCGGTGGGTCGGGTTCGACCCGACCAATGGCGTGCCGATCGGCGAGCGCCACGTCAGCGTCGGGCGCGGCCGGGAGTACGGCGACGTGCCGCCGCTCAAGGGCGTCTACGCCGGCCCGCCGAACACCGGCCAGGGCGTCGAGGTCAAGATCACCCGGCGGCGTTAGCGGTCGATCGCATCCAGCGCCGCCATCACCCGCAACGCGTTGGGCGCCAAGCCGATCCGCAGCGGTGTGTAGCCCCGCGGCTCGCCGTCGACCTCGACCGGCACCGGCCGGTCAGTCTCCAGCCAGATCTCGTCGGTGGCCAGGAACGGCTCCTCGCCGTGGGACCGCAGATGGCCGGTCGCCGCGTTGCGCGCCGTCTCCCGCAACAGCCGCACCCGGTTGGCGTCGCCGACGGGGTACGCCACCAGCAGCCGATCGTCGGCGTCGGAATCCGCGGTGATCGGGCGGCCGGCGTGGAACCCGCCGTTGGCGACGTAGAGCTGGTGCGTCACGTACTCGTGCGAGCGCCCGTCCGCCCGCACGGTGACCCGCATCGGCCGGTGCCGGGTCAGCAGTGCCAGCGCGGTCGCCGGATAGGCGAACCGGCCGACCACCTTCTTCAACCGGGGCGGTGCGGTCGCGAAGATCTCCGCGGACATACCCACACCGACGTGGTTGGCGAACGGCATCTCGCCCGCCAGCCCGAGGTCGACGTCGATCACCTTGCCGCCGGTCAGGATCGCCACCGACGCGTCCAGGTCGAGCGGGATGCCGAGCGTACGGGCGAAGTTGTTGGTCGTGCCGAGCGGCAGCAGCCCGAGCGCGACGTCCCGGTGCGCCAGATGCCGGGCGGCGGCGCCGATCGTGCCGTCGCCGCCACCGACGATCAGCACGTCGGGGCCGAGCTCGGTGGCCGACTCGAGGCTGCCGCGCAGTTCGCGGGGGTCCTCGACGGGGAACCGGCCGAGCAGGTCGAAACCGGCCGCCTCGATGCGGCGCAGCACCTCCGGATAGAGCCGCCGGCCGCGGCGGGAGTGGGCGTTGACCAGCAGCACGGCCCGGCGTCCCTCGCGGATCGCCGCGGTCAGCTCCGGCTTCGTACGCATGGAAAGTCCTCGGGGTCTTATTGGAGTGCGGCCGGGGCGGCGTCCTCGCTAGCCTGGCGGCATGGTTGGGCCTGCACGCACGACGACGCCGGGATGTCCCGGCGTGCTGCGCTGACCCTACCGTCATCGATCCAGCCCCGGGCGACTCCGCTCGGGGCTTTCCGCTGCTCGCCGATGGGGTCGCCGCCCTATCTGTCAGGAGCAGACAATGATCGACCATCGCAAGCTCGGGCGTGAGCTCGGGATCTTCCACTCGGACCCGCGGTCCGGTGCGGGCCTGCCGATCTGGCTGCCCGCCGGCGCCACCGCCCGGCACGCCGTCGAGGAATACCTGCGTGACCTGGAACGGTGCAACGGATACCAGCATGTCTACTCACCACCGTTGGGCCGGCGCGAGCTGTTCGAGCTGTCCGGGCACCTGGACCACTTCGAGGACGACATGTTCCCGCCGATGCGCGTCTCCGAGGACGACGAGCTCTTACTGCGGCCGGCGCTGTGTCCACATCACTGTCTGGTCTATCTCGCGCGCGGGCGTTCGTACCGTGAGCTGCCGTTGCGGGTCGCCGAGATCGGTGGCATGTACCGCAGCGAGCGGTCGGGGGTGCTGGGCGGCCTGAGCCGGGTACGCGCGATCCATCTCAACGACTCACACATCTTCTGCGCTCTGGCCGACGTGGGTGCCGAGGTGGCGTCGGTGCTCCGCCTGGTCGACGTGGCCCATGCCGCGCTCGGCGTGCGGGTCAGCGGCCTGCGGTTGGCGCTGCGCGGGCCGGGGGAGAAGTACGTGGGCTCGGACTCGTCGTGGGACCTGGCCGAGTCCCTGCTGCGGGAGGCGCTCGGCGACCGGTCCTATGTCGAGGCACCCGGCGAGGCGGCGTTCTACGGTCCGAAGATCGACATCCAGGTGGCGGACGCGGCCGGGCGGGAATGGACCCTGTCGACCGTGCAGCTCGACTTCGACAAGCCGGCCCGGTTCGACCTGTCTTATGTGGACGCCGGCGGTGCTCGGGAACGTCCGGTACTCATCCACCGCAGCCTGGTCGGCAGTATGGAGCGGCTCTTCGGCTACCTGATCGAGGCGCACGAGGGCGCGTTCCCGGTCTGGTACGCGCCACTGCAACTGCGGGTGCTGCCGGTGTCGGCCGACGCCGCCGCGGCGGCTTCGTCCTTCGCGGCCGCCGCCGTCGAGGCCGGGCTGCGCGCCGACGTCGCGGTCGAGGGCGGTTCGCTGGGCGCCCGCGTACGCGATGCCGCCGCGCTGCGGGTCCCGTACGTGGCGGTGATCGGCGCACGGGAGGCTTTGTCGGGCGAGGTGGCCCTGCGCGAGCGCGGCGGCCGCGAGCTCCCGCCGATGCCGGCAGCCGACGCGCTGCGCCTGATCACCGCCGCCGTAACCGAAGGAAGGGGCCCTTGTTAACGCTTTCCGCATAGGAAGGGTCCCTTGTTAACGCCGGTCAGTCCCCGCGCTGGTAGACGTCGGGGATGCCGTCGGCGTCGTCGTCGCGGCGTTCTTCCTCGACGAGTTCGCGGTAGTGGCGGTTGCGCGCCCGCAGCAGGACGGTCGCCGCCGCCGCGGCGAGCACCGAGCCGACCAGGATGCCGAGTTTGGCGTCGGCATCCCGGTCGGTGCCGGCGCCGAAGGCGAGCTCGCCGATCAGCAACGAGACGGTGAAGCCGACCCCGGCCAGCATGGCCAGCCCGAGCACGTCCCACCAGGAGAGCCCTTTCGCGAGCTCGGCCCGGGTGAAGCGCTGCACGAGCCAGGTCGACCCGAGCACCCCGATCGTCTTGCCGGCGACCAGACCCGCGACGACGCCGATGGTGACGGGTGCCCAGAGCTCGGCGTCGGCCACGGTGACACCGGCGGCGAAGAAGGCGAACAGCGGGACGGCGATGCCCGCCGACACCGGGCGCCACCGGTGCTCGAAGTGCTCGGCCAGGCCGGGTCCGTCGTCACCCGGCTCGCGGCGGCGCACGGGCACGGTGAAGGCGAGCAGCACACCGGCGACGGTCGCGTGCACGCCGGACGCGTGCACCAGCGCCCAGGCGGTGAGGGCGAGGGGAAGCAGCAGCCACCAGGAACGTACGCGGCGCTGCACCAGGACCCCGAAAGCCGCGACGGGCAGCAACGCCAGCAACAGCGGCAGCAGGTGCAGGGCGCTGGTGTAGAACACGGCGATGATCGTGATGGCCAGCAGGTCGTCGACCACGGCCAAGGTGAGCAGGAAGGTACGTAACGCGGCCGGCAGGTGAGTGTTGATCAGCCCGAGCACGGCGAGCGCGAAGGCGATGTCGGTGGCGGTCGGTATCGCCCAACCGCTCGGCGCGCCGTCGGCCATGGTGGCGTTGACCGCGACGTAGATGACCGCCGGCACGATCATCCCACCGACCGCGGCCGCCACCGGCAGAGCGGCCCGGCGCGGATCACGCAGGTCACCGGCGACGAACTCGCGCTTGAGCTCGAGCCCCGCGACGAAGAAGAAGATCGCCAACAGCCCGTCGGCGGCCCATTGCGCCACGGACAGGTCAAGGTGCAGCGCAGCCGGCCCGAAGCTGGCGTCGGAGATCGTCTCGTAAGCGCTGGACCAGGGCGAGTTGGCCCAAACAAGGGCGACCACCGCGGCGCCGACGAGCAACAGACCGCCAGCGGTCTCGGTGCGCAGAATCTCGGCGATGCGGGTGGTCTCGACCAAGCTGCCGCGGCCGAAGAGCTTGTTCTTGTCGGCCACGGGCGGCACCTCCGGGACGGACGACATCGGCCGCCGACCAGTCTTCCCGGCACACCCTGAAAACCCACTCTACCGGCGGGTTCGCTCCGTACAGGGCACGGCAACGATTGCCCCATCCGGCGTGACAAGATCGGCAACGCATTTCCCCCGACACGCATGGGACTGGACGGACGCGATGTCGAATCAGCTAGCGCACTCTCTCCTCGCCACGCTGCACGCCTGCCACTTCGAGGTGGAGGATCACGCCATCTGGCTGGGGATGGCCTACGACTTCGGTGGCGAGAGCCAGCAACGCACCTATCTCGAGACGAGCCGGGTCGATGACGAACTCCGCGCGGAGATCCGAAGCACGCTGGAGGTGGATCACGGCTCGGGAGTGGACCAGGCCTTCAGCATCCGGCTGCTGCTCTACTTCGATCCGGCCAACGCGCGGGTCGAGTCGTTCATCGAAGCGCACCTCGGCGTGGCTATCGGTGACTACCAGCCCGGGACGCACGTCCTCTATCAACATCGGACCGAGAACCTCGATCCCGAGGGCGCGCTCCGCGCGGCTCGGGAGCACGTGCAGGCCCTGGTCGAGATCGACGACTACCCGGAGACGCTCGGCCTGAGTCGGCGTTGAACCGAGTTGCCCCGGCCCTGAGCTGCGGGTAGGTAGTTCGAACCGGCGAAGCCAGCCCGGTCAGCTCCACCGGCTTTGCTCTGCACCCATATACGCACCACCCCCGTCGCGAGGTTGGTGCGTATATGGGTGCAGAGCAAGGGGAGATCATCAAGCGGCGAACGCAACGGCGGCCGCCAGGCCGACCCAGAGCAGCTGGAGGGCTGTGCGGGGTCCGATCGGCGGGACCGGGCGACCACCCAGGGACAGCTTGCGCCGGGCCGCCGAGACGTTGGCCGGGAACATCGCGATCATCAGCAGGGCCAGGGCCCCCGCGGCCAGTCGGGCGGTCGCCGGGATCAGCAGGCCGATCGCGCCGGCGAGTTCCAACACGCCCGTCGCGGTGACCAGCAGGTCGGGACGGGGCAGCCGGGGCGGGACCATCGCGATCATGTCGGCCCGCATCCGAGGCGCGAAGTGGGCCAGGCCGGTGACCACGAACATGAGGGCGAGTCCGACCCGCAGCGCGGGCTGCCACCCGTCGAGGGCGTCAACTCCGGCGAGGCCGGTGAGGCGGGCGAGGACGAAACCGACGACGAGGAAAACGAGAGGCATCATGGCGGCGCTCCAATCTTGTCGGTGTCAAGTTAGCAGCGAAACTTGTCAGTGGCAAGTTAGAGTGGACCTATGAGAGACACGCGGCCGTATCACCACGGCGATCTACGACGGACCCTGCTGGCCGCGGCGGCTGAGGCGATCACCGAGAGCGGGCCGGCCGCGCTGAGCCTGCGTGACCTGGCTCGGCGGGCCGGTGTTTCGCACGCCGCGCCGGCACACCATTTCGGCGACAAGGCGGGGCTGCTCACCGCGCTCGCGGCCGAGGGCTTCGGGCTGCTCGCCGACGAGCTCGACAGCACCCGTGCGGCCGGCGGCGGCGTGTTGGACGCGGGCGTGGGCTACGTGCGGTTCGCCGTCGGGCACCGCGCGCACTTCTCCGTGATGTTCCAGCCCGAGCTGCTCAACGACACCGACCCGGAGCTGCGGGCGGCGAAGGACCGAGCCTCGGATGCGCTGGCCGACGCCGTCGCGAGCGTCCAGGAGCCGCAGCGGCGCGGCGCCGACACCCGGATCGCCGGCCTGTCCGCCTGGTCGATCGTGCACGGCTTCGCGACCCTGTGGGTCAGCGGGGCGCTGCCGGAGGACCTGGGCACCGACCCGGAGGCGGCGGCCCGCCAGGTGATCCGCCCACTGTTCGCGCCCGGCTAGGCACGACGGAAGAGGCCGCTACCAGCTCGTCGGCAGGGGCTTGCCCTCGGCGTAGCCGGCCGTTGACTGGACGCCGACGACCGCTCGCTCGTGGAACTCGGGGATCGAGGCCGCACCGGCGTACGTGAACGCGCTCCGCACACCCGCCACGATCTCGTCGATCAGGTCCTCGACGCCGGGCCGTTGCGGGTCCAGGTACATCCGGGCCGAGGAGATGCCCTCCTCGAACACCGCCTTGCGGGCCCGGTCGAACGGGCTGTCGTCGGCCGTGCGGGCGCTGACCGCGCGGGCCGACGCCATGCCGAAGCTCTCCTTGTAGCGCCGCCCGTCCGGGTCGGTGTAGAGGTCTCCGGGCGACTCGTAGGTGCCCGCGAACCACGACCCGATCATCACGTTGGCGGCGCCCGCGGCCAGCGCCAGCGCCACGTCACGAGGATGGCGTACGCCGCCGTCGGCCCAGACGTGTCGGCCCAGTGAACGGGCCGCGGTCGCGCAGTCGAGCACCGCCGAGAACTGCGGCCGGCCGACCCCGGTCATCATCCGGGTGGTGCACATCGCGCCCGGTCCGACGCCGACCTTGATGATGTCGGCGCCCGCGTCGACCAGGTCCCGCACGCCCGCCGCGGTCACCACGTTTCCGGCGACGATCGGGACGCCCGGGTCCAGCGCGCGGACAGATCGCAACGCGGTCAGCATCCGCTCCTGGTGCCCGTGTGCCGTGTCCACCACCAGCGTGTCGACCCCGGCCTCCAGCAGCGCCGCCGCCTTGCCGGCCACGTCGCCGTTGATGCCGATCGCGGCCGCGATCCGCAGGCGGCCCTTGGCGTCGAGCGCCGGTCGGTAGAGGGTTGCGCGCAGCGCCGCGGCCCGCGTCAGCACTCCGACCAGGCGTCCCTCGACGTCGACCACCGGTGCGATCCGGCGCCGGTTGGCGTGGAGGGCGTCGAAACCGCGTCGCGGGTCGGCCTCGGCCGGCACGGTCAGCAGTTCGGTGGACATCACGTGCCGCACCTGCGCGAAGCGATCGACTCCGATCAGGTCGGCCTCGGTGACCACGCCGACCGGCCGCTGCTCGTCGTCGACCACCACGACCGCGCCATGTGCCCGCTTGGGCAGCAGGTGGATGGCGTCACCGACGGTGTCGGTCGGGCCGAGCGTGATCGCGGTGTCGTGCACCAGGTGCCGCCGCTTGACCCAGGCCACCACGTCGGCGATCACGTCGATCGGGATGTCCTGCGGAATCACCACCATGCCGCCGCGCCGTGACACCGTCTCGGCCATCCGGCGGCCGGCGACCGCGGTCATGTTGGCCACCACGAGCGGAATCGTGGTGCCGCTGCCGTCGGTCGTCGACAGATCGACGTCGAGCCGGGACACCAGCTCCGACCGGTTGGGCGTCATGAAGACGTCGCTGTACGTCAGGTCGTGGCTGGGCACGTTGCCGTCGAGAAATCTCACCCGAACATCTTTCCTGCTGGTACGTGGGGTCGCTAAGCGATCGTGCAGATCGGGGCGCCGGCGGTCACCGTCGCGCCGACCGTCGCCTCGAGCCCCGACACCGTACCCGCCTTGTGCGCATTGATCGGCTGCTCCATCTTCATCGCCTCGAGCACCACGATCAGGTCGCCCTCGGCCACCTCGTCACCGTCAGCGACCGCGACCTTGACGATCGTGCCCTGCATCGGAGAGTTCAGGCTGTCGCCACCGGCCGCGCCGGCGCCGCTGCGGGTCGCCGCCCGCCGACCCGAGCGCACATTTGGAGCGCTGCCCGAGTTGGCGGTCGTACCCTGGGAAAAGCCCGCGGGAAGGGTGATTTCGAGCCGCTTTCCGCCCACCTCGACCACGACGGTCTCGCGTTCCGCCTCCGGCCTAGCCGCCTCGGCGGCGCCGTATGGCTCCACGGTGTTGGACCATTCGGTCTCGATCCACCGCGTGTGCACGCGGAACGGCTCCTCGGTGAACGCGGAATCGCGCACCACCAGGCGATGGAACGGCAGCGCGGTGGCCATCCCGTCGACCACCATCTCGTCGAGCGCGCGCCGGGCCCGTTCGAGCGCCTCGGTGCGGGTCTCGCCGGTGACGATGACCTTGGCGAGCAGTGAGTCGAAGTTGCCGCCGATGACGTCACCCTCGGTGATGCCCGCGTCGACCCGGACGCCCGGGCCGCTCGGCAGCCGCAGCTTGCTCACCACGCCCGGGGCGGGCAGGAAGTTGCGGCCCGGGTCCTCGCCGTTGATCCGGAACTCGAACGAATGGCCGCGCGGGGTCGGGTCCTCGGTGTGTCGCAGCGGCTCGCCGGCCGCGATCCGGAACTGCTCGCGGACCAGGTCGATGCCGGAGGTCTCCTCGGACACCGGGTGCTCGACCTGGAGGCGGGTGTTGACCTCGAGGAACGAGATCGTGCCGTCGGCGCCGACGAGGTATTCCACGGTGCCGGCACCCTCGTACGCGGCCTCGCGGCAGATCGCCTTGGCACTCTCGTGGATCTGCTTGCGCTGGTCGTCGGTCAGGAACGGCGCGGGCGCCTCCTCGACCAGCTTCTGGTGGCGACGCTGAAGAGAGCAGTCCCGGGTGCCGACGACGACCACGTTGCCGTGCCGGTCGGCGAGCACCTGCGCCTCGACGTGCCGGGGGTGGTCCAGGTAGCGCTCGACGAAGCACTCGCCCCGGCCGAACGCCGCGACGGCCTCGCGCGTGGCGCTCTCGAACAGCGCCGGGATCTCCTCGATCGTGCGGGCGACCTTGAGGCCTCTTCCTCCGCCGCCGAAGGCTGCCTTGATCGCTACCGGGAGGCCGTTCTTGTTGGCGAAGTCGACGATCTCGTCGGGGCCCTTGACCGGGTCGGGGGTGCCGGGGACGAGCGGGGCGCCGGCGCGCTGGGCGATGTGCCGCGCGGTGACCTTGTCACCAAGGTCGCGGATCGCCTGCGGGGAGGGGCCGATCCAGGTCAGGCCCGCTTCGGTCACCGCGGTCGCGAAATCCGCGTTTTCCGACAAGAAGCCATAGCCGGGGTGTACGGCGTCCGCGCCGGCTTGTTTCGCTATGTCGATCAGCTTGTCGATGCGCAGGTAGGTGTCCGCGGCCGTCTCGCCGTTGAGTGCGTAGGCCTCGTCTGCGAGCACCGCGTGCGGAGCTTCCCGGTCGGAGTCGGCGTAGACGGCCACGCTGCCCAGCCCGGCGTCCCGGCAGGCGCGGATGACCCGCACCGCGATCTCCCCGCGGTTGGCGATCAGAACCTTGCGCATATTCGGGAGTGTATCGGCGCGGATGATCAACTTACCTAAGAGTAGCTGTGGGATGTGCAACGCTTGTCACGTGTCGGCAACCCGGATGATGATCCTCGGCGCGGTGCGCTTGATGCAGCCCGTTCACGGCTACGACGTGCGGCGTGAGCTGCTGAGTTGGGGTGCCGACCGCTGGGCGAACGTACAACCTGGATCGATCTATCACGGCCTGCGCAAGCTGACCGAGGAAGAGATGCTGCGCGAGGTCGGCACCGACCAGGTCGGCGGGCGACCGGCCCGCACGTCGTACGAGATCACGGCGAAGGGCTCGGCTGAGTTCGAGACGCTGTTGCGAGATTTGTGGTGGAACGCGGCGCCGCCGACCGACCCCTTCTTCGCGGCCCTCTCCTTCCTTCCTTCTCTGCCGCGTTCCGAGGCCTCGTCCGCGTTGCGGCACCGGGCGACCATGCTGCGGGCGACGGTCGACGGCATGAAGGCCTCGCTGGAGTCCCGGTGGATCAGTGAGCTCAAGCCGACGCACGTCGCGTGGATGTTCGAGCTCAGCATCGCGCGGATGGCGGGAGAGATCGACTGGTGTGAGCGCATCGCCGACTTGATCGACTCAGGAGTGTCATACACCCCCGATACCCTCCGTGAGTCTCCCGAGTTCGCTGAATATCTCGAAAGGTCAAGCAATACTCAACGTTGACCAGTCGAGTTATATCGCGTTAGAGTCCCGGGTGACATCAGTCGATCCGGGGGTGCTTCGTGATCATCGAGACCAGCGGGCTGCGGAAGTCGTTCCGCTCCCGCCAGGGCAGAGAGAAGAAAACGGTCGAGGCCGTGCGCGGCGTCGACCTACGCGTCGACGAGGGCGAGATCTTCGGGTTCCTCGGCCCCAACGGCGCCGGCAAGACCACCACGCTGCGCATGCTCGCCACGCTGATCGTCCCCGACGGCGGCGCGGCCACGGTCGCGGGCGTCGACCTCATGCGCGACCCGGGCGAGGTGCGCCGTCGCATCGGCTACGTCGCACAGGGCGGCAGCACGTGGGACGACTCGACGGCGCGTGAGGAGCTGGTGCTCCAGGCGCGGCTCTACGGCATCGGGAAATCGGTGGCTCTGGAGCGTGCCGCTCGTGCGTTGGACGCCTTCCAGCTATCCGAATACGCGGACCGCAAGTGCAAGACCTACTCGGGCGGCCAGCGGCGCCGGGTCGACATCGCGTTGGGCATCATCCACGAGCCGCGCGTCGTCTTCCTCGACGAGCCGACCACCGGCCTCGACCCGCAGAGCCGGGCACACATGTGGGACGAGATCCGCCGGCTGCGCACCGAGGGCATGACGGTCTTCATCACCACCCACTACCTCGAAGAGGCCGACGCGCTCTGCGACCGCATCGCGATCATGGACAACGGCGAGGTGGTCGCCGAGGGCACTCCGGCCGCGCTCAAGCGCGAGATCTCCCACGACGTGATCACCATCGGGCTCAACGGAGCGACCGCCGAGGCCGCCACGCTGCTCGACTCGGTCGCGTTCGTGTCCCGGCTGGAAAAGCTCGACACCGGCGACGGCCTGCGGCTCTTCGTCGACGACGGTGCCACCGCCATGCCGCAGGTGCTGCGCGAGCTGGAGCGCAACGGCGTCACCCTCAAGTCGATCGAGCTGCATCGTCCGAGCCTCGACGACGTCTTCCTGACCAAGACCGGCCGTTCGCTGCGGGAGAAGTGATTCTCATGAAATTCTTCCGAGACACTTGGCTGATCTTCGCGCGGCAGATGCAACTGCTGCTCCGCAACCCGGTGTGGGTGTTCGTCGGCGTCTTCCAACCGGTGATGTACCTATTGCTTTTCGCCCCCTTGTTGAAGCCGGCGCTGTCCCCGCTCGGCGTGACCAGCGACGCCGAGGCCTACCAGGTGTTCGTGCCGGGTCTGTTGGTCCTGCTGGCGATCTTCGGTGGGCTGTTCCAGGGCTTCGGCCTGATCGCCGAGCTACGGGCGGGCGTGATCGAGCGGTCCCGGGTGACCCCGGTCAGCCGCTTCGCGCTGCTGCTCGGCCGGTCGCTGCGCGACGTGGTGTCGCTGATCGCCCAGGCCGGCATCATCACGATCCTGGCGCTCTTCTTCGACCTGCGGGTGTTCATCGGCGACCTGCTGCTGGCCTACCTGATGCTGGCACTGATCGCGCTGATGACCTCGTCGGTCTCCTACGGCGTGGCGCTCGCGGTCAAGAGCGAAGACGCCCTGGCGCCGCTGATGAACACGGTCGCCCAGCCGGTGCTGCTGCTATCGGGCATCCTGCTACCCCTGCAGTTCGCACCGGGCTGGCTCGAAGACGTCGCCAAGTGGAACCCCTTCTCCTGGGCGGTCGACGGCACCCGCGCCCTGTTCGCGGGAGACATCGGCAACGACCGCGTCTGGCAGGGCCTGTTGATCGTCTCGGTCCTGACCGTGCTGTCGGTCTGGTGGGCCGCGCGCGAGTTCGCCCGCAGCGTCCGCTGAGTTTCTGGGGGGTGCCCGCGGACCACGGGGTCGCGGGCACCCTTCTCGGGTTGAGACGTAGGCCACCCCCGATTTCCGGCGATCTGTGAGAGCGCATTCTCCGCGTAACGTGAGGCCGTGCCGCGTCTCGTCCACGACCGCCTGACCCTCCTGCTCTATGCGCAGCTAGGCGTCTGGGGCTTTTTCCTCTATGGCTTCGGCCCGGTCGTGCCGCTGCTCCGCGACGAGCAGGGGGTCAGCGCCGCGCTGGCCAGCCTGCACGGCACGGGCCTCGCGGTCGGCGTCCTGATCGCGGGCTTCGTCTTCTCGCCGTTGTCCCGCCGAATCGGCCGCGGCCCCACCATCTGGACGGGCCTCGTGGGCGTGGCCTTGGTGATCGGCGTCCTGTGGCTGGCCCGCCCACTGCCCCTGACGATCGGGGCCGCCGTGCTGGCCTCGATCTTCGGCTCGTTCATCGTCAACGGCGTCAACGCCGCGCTCTCGGACCACCAGGGCGCCGCCGCACCAGCGGCCCTGAGCGAGGCGAACGCGGCCGCCGCCTTCACCGGCGTCGTGTCACCGCTGGTGGTGGGCGCCTTCGTCGCGGCGGGCCTGGGCTGGCGCCCGGCCCTGTCGCTGGTGGTCCTACTCATCCTGGGCGTCCTGCTGCTAACGGCGTTCTGGCGGGTGCCGATCCCGGTGCGCCCTAGCGTCACGTCGTCCGCCCCTGTCGCCGGGCGCCTGCCCCGGCCGTACTGGATCACCCTGATCCTGCTCGCCGCCACCTCGTCGATCGAGGTCTGCTTCTCGCTGTGGGCGGTCGACGTACTTCGCACCCACGCCGGCATGAGCTCGGGCCCGGCCGCGGCCGGCTTCGCCGCGGTTCTGGCCGGCATGTTCGCGGGCCGCCTGGCCGCGGGCCGGATAGCACTGCACGTGCCGACGATCCGCCTGCTGTTGCTGTCGCTGGGCGTCACCCTGGCGGGCTTCGCGCTGTTCTGGGTGGGAACCGCGCCCTGGCTGGCGGTATTCGGCCTGTTCGTGGTGGGCCTGGGCATAGCGGTCCAGTACCCGCTGGTGATCTCGCTGGCCCTGGCCGCGGCCCCAGGCCAGGCCGACCGAGCGGCGGGCCTGACGAGCTACCCGGTAGCCCTGGGCTTCGGCGTAGCCCCGGTTCTCCTGGGCGCGCTGGCCGACCGCTCAGGAACCCACGAGGCGTTCCTGGTACTGCCGGCCTTCATAGCGGCCGCGGTGGTCCTGACGGTGTGGCTGGCCAGGTCGCTAGCTCTTCCAAAGGTCGGTGAGCCGCACACCGAGATCGTCGAGCAGGTGGCGTAGCAGCGGAAGCGAAAGCCCCACGACATTCCCGTGGTCACCCTCGATGCGCTCGACAAACGGCCCACCAAGCCCGTCGATGGTGAACGCCCCGGCCACGTGGAGCGGCTCGCCGGTCCCGACGTAAGCGGCGATCTCCTCGTCAGTGAGCTCAGCAAACTCGACCTTGGTAGACCCAACGGCGCCGACGGTCACCCCAGCGAGATCGATCAGGTAGTGCCCGGTGTGCAACACACCGGTCCGCCCCCGCATGCTCTGCCAACGCCGAACCGCGTCATCGGCATCGGTCGGCTTCCCGAGCACCTGCCCGTCGAACTCAAGGACGGAGTCGCACCCAAGCACCAGAAGCCGCCCACCAGGGCTGACCACGATGCCCTCGGCCCCGAGCCGCCTCGCGACCTCGGTCGCCTTGAGTCTCGCAAGGGTCAGGCAGAGCTCCTCCGCAGTCGGCTCCTGTACTGCCGATTCGTCGACCCCGCTGACCACCACTTCCACGTCAATCCCAGCCGAGTTGAGCAAAGCCCGCCGGGCTGGGCTCGCCGACGCCAACACCAAGGTTGTAGATCCAGCCGTCCGCACGGGGAGCTACGGTACCGGTCGCCTTCCCACGCGATGCCGACGGGCAAGCACGATGAGTATGAAGACACCGATAACAACCCCAGCCCCAACCAAAGCCGCAATCCAGATGGCCGACCCGTCCGCTCGATGGCCATCGACGGGCGGCAGCGCGTCGCCCGCGGAGCTGGGCGTGGCGGCGGAAGCCGAGGGGGAGAGCGGCGGAACGTCAGCGGTAAGCGCGGCCACGATGTTGAGCACGCCGAAGCCGTACTCATCATCCCGCCCAGGGGAGCCCCTGTCGGTTGCGGTCGCGGTTAGTCGGTGCACCACCTCCTCTGCCGGAAGCTCCGGAAAGCGGCTTCGCACCAACGCGACAGCCCCAGAAACGATGGCAGCGGCATCCGATGTCCCGTCGGCGCGTTGGTACTGGTCGCGACGACTTGTTGAGTGAATGTCGACACCCGGCGCGGTCAGCACGACCCCTTGCCCTGTGACGGATATGTCCGCTATGGACCCACTCTTGTCGACCGCGCCGACGGCGAGAACCCCGGGATACATCGCAGGAAATTCCACGCCCCTAGACGGACGGTTTCCCACTGCTGCTACGACGACGATATCTTCCTCGATCGCTCTTTCGACCGCCTCGCGGAGGCTGGACGAAGGGCCTCCGCTGTACGAGAGATTGATGACCTCAACGTGTCGAGTGGTTGCCCATTCGATGCCGGCCGCCGCGACATCGGGACTTACCGGTTCCCCAGAAGAACTGATGGTCACAGGAACTATTTGGGATCTCGGTGCGATGCCGAGCGCCCCGTCCGGGCCTCGACCGTGCGCGGCAATCAATCCGGCCATTGCGGTGCCGTGCCCGTCGCTGTCAGTCCTCCCATCGCCAGTGGGCGATCTTGGATCAACAACCGCGCCAGGGCGCAGGTTGTTGTCTAAATCGCGGTGAGGGTCAACGCCTGTGTCAACGATGGCCACCTCGACGCCATCGCCTTTGGAGACTTGTTGGGCCGCCTCGACGTTGAGGAAGCGAAGGTGCCATTGGCTACTGCGCACTGTGTCCGCGTCTTGGCGCATGCCAAAGACCACGGTAGTCAGCAGCGCTGCGAGGCTTATCGCTCTGTAGTAAGGCGTCAATGGTCTATACCGATCGCCGGACCGGGGTCGTGCGTCGATATGGCGGTCGATGGTGCGATGACCGGTGGCACCCCTACGGCCATGATCCACGATTCCTGGAGAACGGACTGAGTGGAGGGGTTATCCGCCGCGTGCCTTCGTGATGGGTGACCAGAGACCGCTCCGGGACTGCCGGCGGATGAATTGGGCGGTGGTGCGCTGATGACGCCACCCGTGGGATTGATGATCGGTCCGGATCTTGCACCGGACTGTCCTGGCGTAGTCGGCGGGCCGATGATCCCACCGGTCGGCATGGCCGGCGTTACATGGCCGACGACAGCGGCGGCAACAGCACCTGTAGAGCGCCCGGAAGTTCCAAGACCAACGGCGTTCGATCGACGCGACTCAACCTCGTTGCTCGAACGTTTGGGGAGCCCCTCCGCCGTTAGCGATCTTGGAAGGATCGAAGTCGGGCCGCCGGCTGGCGCCGCAGGTGCGGGATAAGGCGTGGCCCGGAAGCCACCTGACGATCCGTCTAGGGCGGGGCTCGGAGGAGTAGGCGCAGCGATCATCGCTCGGATCGTTGGCTTGTTTCCCCGTGATCCATAAATGGTAGTTGGATCGTCGCGGTGTCCCACGGGTGCGTAGGGCGCGGGACGTTGAAGTCGGGTCTGAGCCTCGACCAAGGCGCTGCTGAGACCCGACATTGCTAAACGAGCGCGGAGATTGATCCGTTCTAGGTCGGCGCTGGTTGCCGGCGGAGGGCCGATGGTAGTGCCAGGAAGTTGGCTGGCTCGTTCGGTTTGGGCCAGATTTTCGTAGGTCCTCAGAGCTTGAAGCTTTGCCTGGTACTCGGCGTGGATCTTCTCCATGTCGCTGCGGGTGGCTTGTACGGCTGCCGTGGCAGTGGACACGGTGCTGTAGTTGGCCGCGGCTACTTGATGGGTGCCGCGCACGTGCTCGATCAGATAGTCCAGACGGGAGATGAATGCCTGCGAGGCCTTGCTCCGCTCTGGCGGCCAAGCCTCCGCGAGACCATCTCGGTACCGCTGGAGTCGGCCAAGGTGGGTGGCGGTCAGCTCCGCCATTCTTCGTAGGCCGGACACGTGGCGCCAATGGGCGTCGGTTTGTTGCGGTTCGATCATTCGCCACATCGACGGGGTGTCGTGCGCCTGCCAGTTCGTTGTCGACTCGCGCTGTGGGATGCCGTCGTTGTCACGCATCTGGGGGTCTCCACCCAGCCTCGGGCGTGGCGGCGGACGTCGCGTTCAAAGCCTCTTTGACGTCGCTCACCCGTGCGGTGGCGAATGCGTCCGCGTCTCGGTACTGGGCACTGACGGTTCCTGCCGCGGTTGCGAACGCCCCGGTGGCTTCGCGGTAGAAATAGATCAGGTCGGCGGTGTCCAGGGCCGAGGCCTGGTGCGCGTCCACAAATGACGCTAGCTCGGGGAAGTCGGTGTAGACCTCAGGTAGGTCAACTGACATGTCGTCATAAATGCGGGCGACGTGGGGCGTGAAGTTGTCGCGGACCTCGGCGTCTAGCTTCGCGGCGAACTCTTCCATTCGCCCTATGTCCGCCTCGATCGTGGCGTAGTCGCGGAGCCAGGCCGGTGGGAGGTCCTCGTTGGACAGAGCCACACGCCACCCCTCCTCGTGGTCACCGAGTCGTTGCTGACCGTGAGGCTAGCGCCGCTGCGCCAAAGGGCGCAGCCCTGATTGTGCGATTTAGTGGGGCAAGCCTGAGGCTCGCCAGGCGCCTGGGCCGGCAGCCAGAAAACCAGGGCGGGCTGATCGGGTCCAATGTGATGAAACGGGCGTCGGGACCGCAGTGGCCGGGCGGAGGCGGACGGACAGCACGCCGACCAGCGCGGCCAGCTCTTCGGCTGTTGGCGCTCCGCGGGTGACCTTGAACAGGGGTTCCTCCGACATCCCACCAGCGTACGGCCGGTGTACGTCACACGAGTAACTGCCGCCCGTGTGGCTGTCGGGGGGCACAGGTACGGTTTTGGGTGATGTCGATGACTCAGCCCCAGCTCGTCGCCGACCGGTATCGGCTTCTCGAACCGCTCGGTCAAGGCGGCATGGGCCGGGTTTGGCGGGCCCTCGACGAGGTGTTGCACCGCGAGGTGGCGATCAAGGAACTTGTCCCGCCGCCGGGGCTCACCGACGACGAGCGTCGGGAGATGCGCGAGCGGTCGTTGCGCGAGGCCCGCGCGATCGCCCGGCTCAACCACATCAACGTGGTACGTATCTTCGACGTCCTGCGCACCGACGGTGATCCGTGGATCGTCATGGAATACGTGGCGTCCCGGTCGCTCCAGGACGTGATCGCCAACGACGGGCCGCTTCCGGTTGTTCGGGTCGCGGAGATCGGGCTCGGCATGCTGGCCGCCCTCCGCACCGCGCACCGGGCCGGGGTCGTGCACCGCGACGTCAAGCCCGCCAACGTGTTACTGGCCGACGACGGCCGGGTCGTGCTCACCGACTGGGGGTTGGCCACCATTCCGGGTGACCCCACGGTCACCCGCACGGGGCTGGTGCTGGGCTCTCCTGCTTACATCGCGCCCGAGCGGGCCCGCGACGGCACCTCCGGTCCCCGCACCGACATGTGGTCGTTCGGCGCCACGCTCTACGCCGCGGTCGAAGGGCAGTCGCCGTTCGCCCGGCCGTCCGCGCTGGCCACCCTGGCCGCTCTCGCCACCGAGCCCCCGGCACCTGCCCGCCGGGCCGGCGCGCTCCGGCCCGTCCTCAGTGGACTGTTGCGCAAGGAAGCCGCCGACCGGATCGACCCCGACGAGGCCGACCGACTATTGCGCCGCGCGTCCGGCCGCAAGAACGTCGCGCGTCGCCCGCTTCTGGACGGGGTACGCCGGACCACCGCGCTCCGCGACCGCCAAGGCTTCCCACCCCTCCCCGCCGCCCCCGCCTCGCCGGCCGGCCCGGCCCCGGTAAGCCCAGCCGCTCCCCAGAGCCCAGCGCCGCCGCAGAGCCAAGCGGCGTCGCAAAGCCCGGCCGCACCGGCGAACCCGACACCGCGCCAGCGCACCCCGCACAACCCGCCCGGCGCCGGCGTCTGGCCGATCTCGCCCGCCGCTCCCACCGCCGCACCGACCAGCCCGGCGGCACCCGTCCCACCCGACGCCGACGCCGTGGGCGCCGCCTCGGCCCCGGCACCGACCTCGCCCGCCCCGCCGGCGGACGAAACCCGCCCGGTCGTCGTCCCGGGCGGCCCGACCGCCCGCCCGATCTCACCGGCGGCGCGCCCGGTCTCGCCCAGCGGCCCCACCGCCCGCCCGGTCTCCCCGGCCGGCCGCGCCTCGGTCCCGCCGCCACCACCCGTCAACCAGGGCCGGATCCACCAGGGCGGCGCCAACCCTCCACGCCGGACAGACCGGCGGACCAGGTCCCTCGCCGTCGTGGCCGCGGGGCTCGCAGCCGTCGTACTCCTGATGGCCGTCGTCCTGCTCCTCCTCCGCGACGATCCGGACAGTAAGAAGGCCGCGAACCCGCCCGGCCCCAACCAGGCCCAGCCGGCGACCACCGACGCGGCCACAAAGCCGGCGCCGACGACCAAGCCACCGGCGCCGACCGCGACCCCGACGCCGCAGGGCTTCACGCTCCCGGCCGGTTGGCGGATGCGCGACAACGGCAGCGGGTTCCAGGTGCCTGTGCCGGAAGGCTGGACGTACCGCAACGACGGCGGCGGCCGCGCCCGCTGGACCGAGCCCAACGGCAACCGGTTCCTGCTGATCGACCAGACCCGCAACCCGAAGCCCAACCCGCGCCAGGACTGGCTCAACAACGAGGCGGCGCGGAAGAGCGGCTACGGGAACTACCAGCGGGTTCAGATCAAGACCGTCAAGTACTGGCGTGCGGCGGCCGACTGGGAGTTCATCTACACCACCGACAGCGGCAACAGGCAGCACGTGCTCAACCGCGGCTTCGTCACCGCACGCGATCAGGCCTACTCGATCTACTGGAGTACGCCCGACAGCCAGTGGGCGGCCAGCAAGCCGATGCTCGACATCATCATCGAAGGATTCAAGCCGGCCCGGCGATAAAAGCCGGATTGCCTCCGGTCCCGTTGGGTAATGACACCCGCGGAACGGAAGGAGGTGACGAGATGGTTCACCGGCGACACGGCTCGATTCCGAGTTACCTGCTCTGGGCGTTGGTCGCGATCGGCGACCTCATGCTCGTCGTGATCAACGCGGGACTCACCGTGCTGATCACCCTCCTGTGCGTAGCGACCGGCGGGGCGATGTTCGGCTGCGCTACGCGGATGCGGCGTGCGCACGCCACCGCGGCCGTGCCTGTTGAGCGCGACGCGTAGTACTGTCGCGGGCCATGCAGCTAGACGAGGTGACGGACATCTGGGATCGCCTGTTCGGCGCCCAACCTGACCCACCTTCCTGGCTGGTCGTGGTGACCGCCCTGTTGGCGCTCGCGGTGGTCGCCGTGCGCGGCCCGTGGCGGGTGGCGCGCAACGCGGTCACCATTGCCCACGAGGGCGGCCACGCCCTGGCCGCGCTGCTCACCGGACGAAGGCTGCGCGGTGTGCGGCTGCACTCCGACACGTCGGGGCTGACCTTGTCGGCCGGGCGGCCGACCGGTCCGGGCATGGCGATAACCCTGTTCAGCGGGTACGTGGCACCGTCGCTGCTGGGGTTGGGCGGTGCGCTGCTGCTCGGCGGCAACCACATCACGCTGCTGCTCTGGGTCACCGTCGTGTTGCTGCTGGCGATGCTGATGCTGATCCGCAACCCGTACGGCGTCTTCTCGGTCGTGCTTACCGGCGCCGTGGTGTTCGCGGTCTCCTGGTTCGGCTCGCCACAGGTGCAGGCGATCTTCGCGTACCTCGCGGTCTGGTTCCTGTTGATCGGTGGCGTGCGCCCGGTCGGCGAGCTCCAGACGTTGCGCAGCCGGGGCCGGATGCCCGACTCGGACGCCGACCAACTCGCCCGGGTCACCCATGTGCCGGCGCTGCTCTGGGTCACGCTGTTCGGCGCGGTCGCGCTCGTCGCCCTGCTGGTCGGCGGCTACCTGCTCGCCGAGCCGGTCATCAGAGCTGCGGGAATCGCCACTTAGCGGCAACCAACCGCGCCGCCCGTGCGTGTTGCCTTTCGTGGACGGCACGGACTTCGACGAGTTCTACCGGGCCAGCCGGCAGCGGCTGCTCGGTTTCGTCTATGTGCTGACCGGCGACCTGTCCGAGGCACAGGACGCGGTGCAGGAGGCCTACATCAAGGCCTGGCAGCGCTGGTCGACGGTGCGTGACTACGACGACCCCGAGGCGTGGATGCGGGTGGTGGCCGCCCGGATCGCGGTCAGTCGCTGGCGGAGCCTGCGCAGCCGGGCCCGCGCCTACCTGCGGCACGGCGCGGTCGAGTCGGTGCCGCCGCCGAACACCGACACGGTCGAGGTGGTCGCGGCGCTGCGCCGGCTGCCGGAGGAGCAGCGCACCGCGATCGCGCTCTACTACCTGATGGGCATGCCGGTGGCCGAGGTCGCCCGGGAGACCGGGGCGCCGGAGGGCACGGTGAAGGCCCGGCTCGCACGGGGCCGGGTCGCGCTGGCCGGGCTGCTCGCCGTCGAGCTGGGGGAGGTGGCGGATGCGTGACCCGGACCTGACCCATCGCCTGGCCTCCGAGCTCGGCCGGGTCGAGTGGCCCGAGGGCGAGGAGCTGCGCGGGATCGCCCGCCGCCGCACCCGCCGGTCCGCCCTGGCCGCATCGCTGTCCGTACTCCTGCTGCTCTCCGGTGTGTGGGTGGTGTCCTCGCGGCCGTTCCAGCCGCGGCCCGAGCAGGCCGACCTCTTCGGCGCCGCAGCGGCCCCGCCCCTCGCCATGACCGTGGCGCCGGTGCCGGCGCCGACCACCATCGGCCCGCACGACCCGGCCTGGATTCCGCCCGAGGCGTTGCTGAGCCCCGAGGACGTCGGCCCCGGGCTGGTGGCGGCCCGGGTCTCGGTCGACGAGAACCGGCCCGTCGGCAACTGGGCGTTCACCCTCGCGCCCTGCCCGGAGTACCCGAAGGTGCGCAGGTACCAAGGCGACTACCAGTTCCGCCGGCAGCAGACGGTGGAGTACCCGCCGAAGATCGAGGGGCGTCCCGAGACCGCGGTGGCGGTGCTGCACCAGACGGTGATGCGGCTGCCCGGCACGGGTGCACGGCAGCTCGTGGACGAGGCCGAACAAGCCGCTCAGGCATGCCCGAAATACCTCGCCTCAGTCGGTGACGAGGCGGCCAAGCGGACCAAGGTCCGCACCTCACACGTGTGGGTGCTGATCGACCGGGACTTCGCGGGCGACGACTCCCTGCTGTTCGAGCACCGGATGACCGCCTTGACCGGCACGCAGGACACCGACCTCAGCGCGTCGGCGGTGCTGGTGGTCCGGGTCGGAGACCTGGTCGCGACCGTCGAGGAGGTCGACGTCTCCAAGGCCGATCCCGCCGCCACCCGCAAGCTCGGCACCCGGGCCGCAGCCTGGCTGTGCGCCGCCGCGACACCGCCCTGCTGAGCCTCAGACGCCGCGCGCCAACTCCGCGACCGCGCGCCGGTGCGGGTCGTCCTGGGCCAGCCGCGCCAGCACGGCGCCGCTGATCTCCGTGAGCGCGTCGAGCTGCTCGGGGGTGAGCAGGTCGAGCAGGTACGTCCGGACGGCGGCGACCCGGTCGTCGGTGGCGGCCTCGACCGCAGCGCGGCCGGCCTCGGTGAGCCGGAACACGGCGCCGCGGGAGTCCTCGAGGCAGTCCTCCCGCAACACCAGCCCGCGGGTCTGCATTCGGCCGAGGTGGTGGGAGAGCCGGCTCTTCTCCCACTGCACCTCACAGCGCAGCGCCATCCCACGCAGGCGGTGGTCCGGGGCGGTGAGCAGCGCGGACAGGATCGCGTAGTCCGCGTCGGAGAGCCCAGTCTCCTGGATCAACTGGCGGTTGAGCTGGCTGGAGAGCAGTGACTGCATCCGGCGGTAGCCGTCCCAGGCACGCTCCTCGCGCGCGGTGAGGGCCTGGGTCGCGTTGATGGCCATCCTGTGACGATAGCCATTGGTTGACGTATCAGCCAGTTGCGTTATGGTTGACGCGTCAACCGTGTCTTCCGGAGGTACCCCCAGTGGCCGACTACGGGCATGAGCTCTTGTTCGGAACGTTCGTCACCCCGCGCGCCGACGCGCCCGAGCGGGTCGTCGCGCTTGCCCAGATCGCCGACCAGGCCGGCCTCGACCTGGTGACCGCGCAGGACCACCCGTACCAGGCCGGGTTCCTGGACACCTGGACGCTGCTGTCGATGATCGTCGGCCGCACCGAGCGGATCCGGGTCTCGCCCAACGTCGCCAACCTGCCGCTGCGCCCGCCGGCCGTGCTGGCCCGCTCCGCCGCGAGCCTTGACCTGCTCAGCGGCGGCCGGGTCGAGCTGGGCCTCGGTGCCGGCGCGTTCTGGGACGCGATCGCCGCCAACGGCGGCCCGCGCCGCACCCCGGCCGAGTCGGTCGAGGCGCTCGAAGAGGGCATCGCGGTGATCCGCGGGATCTGGGGCCAGGCCGGGCCGTCGGTACGCGTCGACGGCAAGCACTACCAGGTGCGCGGGGCCAAGGTCGGTCCGGAACCGGCGCACGACATCGGCATCTGGGTCGGCGCCTACAAGCCGCGGATGCTGCGCCTGATCGGCCGGCTCGCGGACGGCTGGCTGCCGACGCTCGGCTACGTCCAGACCGACCAGTTGCCGGAGATGAACAAGCTGATCGACGACGCGGCGGTCAAGGCCGGCCGCGCGCCCGAGGCGATCCGTCGGCTGGCCAACTTCAGCGGCGTGTTCGGCCAGGCGGCCGGTGGCGGCGGGTTCGGCGGTGGTGGCGGCGCGATCTCCGGCTCGTCGGCCGACTGGGCCGAGCAGCTCGCCGAGTTGGCGCTGACCCACGGCCTGAGCACGTTCCTCCTGGCCACCGACGACGCCACGCAGACGCAGCGGTTCGCGGTCGAGGTCGCGCCGGCGGTACGCGAGCTGGTCGCGGCGGAACGCGCTCGTCCCGAGAAGCCGGCCCACGACCCGGCACCGACCCAGGAGACAGTGCCGGCCCAGGAGACAGTGCCGACCCAGGAGACAGTGCCGGCCCGGATCGTGGTGTCCGGCGAGATCCCAGGTCTGGGCCTGACACCGACTCCCGACGACGGCACGCGGCTCTCCGACCGCGCGCTCTGGGACGAGAGTGAGCGCCCGGTCGCGCCGCGGATCGACGAGGAACGCAAGTACAGCCGGCACGAGCGGGCCAGGGGCCAGCAGCTCATCGACATCCACGACCACCTCCGGCAGGAGCTGGCCCAGGTGCGCGACCTGATCGACCAGGTCGAGGCCGGCATGCTCGGGATCGGCGAGGCCCGCTCGGCGATCAACGAGATGACGTTGCGGCAGAACAACTG
This sequence comes from Asanoa ishikariensis, assembly GCF_900107455.1. Lineage (GTDB taxonomy): Bacteria > Actinomycetota > Actinomycetes > Mycobacteriales > Micromonosporaceae > Asanoa > Asanoa ishikariensis. Next base: position 301,219 of record NZ_FNQB01000002.1, read on the forward strand.
GACGCTCGGCACCTACTGCGAGTCGTACTGCCGGTTGGTCACCACGCACCACACCATCGAGGACGCCTCGATGCTGCCCAAGCTGCGGCAGAGCGACGCCCGGCTGGCTCCGGTGACCCTCCGCCTCGAAGAGGAGCACAAGGTCATCCACGAGGTGATCGAGAACGTCGACCGGGCGCTGGTCGCGCTGGTCGCCGGCGAAGGCGACCTCAAGGGCCTGCGCTCCGAGGTCGACCTGCTGACCGACACGCTACTGAGCCATCTGTCCTATGAGGAGCGCTCGCTGGTCGAGCCGCTCGCCGCCTACGGCATGCACTAACGCATGTTAGGAAGGGTCCCTTGCAATCGGAATCCGATTGCAAGGGACCCTTCCTAACACAACTCAGAGCGGGATGTTGCCGTGCTTCTTCGGCGGCAACGTCTCGCGCTTGGTGCGCAACGCCCGCAGCCCACGGACGATCGCAACGCGGGTCTCGTGCGGCGGGATGACCGCGTCGACATAACCGCGCTCCGCCGCGACGTACGGGTTGGCCAGCGTGTCCTCGTACTCCTGGATCTTCGCGGCGCGCAGCGCGGCCGGGTCCTCGGCCTCGGCGAGCTCGCCCCGGTACAGGATGTTGACCGCGCCCTGCGCACCCATCACGGCGATCTGCGCGGTCGGCCAGGCGAAGTTGAGATCCGCGCCGAGGTGCTTCGAGCCCATCACGTCGTACGCGCCGCCGTAGGCCTTGCGGGTGATGACCGTGAGCTTCGGGACGGTCGCCTCGGCGTACGCGTAGATGAGCTTGGCACCGCGCCGGATGATGCCGTCCCACTCCTGGCCGGTGCCGGGCAGGAACCCGGGAACGTCCACAAAGGTCAGCACCGGGATGTTGAACGCGTCGCAGGTGCGCACGAACCGGGCGGCCTTCTCGGACGCGGCGATGTCGAGCGTGCCGGCGAAGTGCTGCGGCTGGTTGGCGACCACGCCGACCGGCCGGCCCTCGACCCGGCCGTAGCCGACCACGATGTTCTGCGCGTAGAGCGGCATCACCTCGAGGAACTCGCCGTCGTCGAGCACGTGGGCGATGACGGTCTGCATGTCGTAGGGCTGGTTCGCGGAATCCGGCACCAGTGTGTCGAGCTCGCGGTCCTCGTCGGTGACGGACAGCGTCGCGGGATTCGGGACGACCGGCGGCTCGTCGAAGTTGTTCGACGGCAGGTAGGACAGCAGGGCCTTGACGTAGTCGATCGCGTCGTCCTCGTCGGTGGCGAGGTAGTGGGCGTTGCCGCTGCGGGTGTTGTGGGTGCGCGCCCCGCCCAGCTCCTCCATACCTACGTCCTCGCCGGTGACGGTCTTGATCACGTCGGGACCGGTGATGAACATGTGCGAGGTCTGGTCGACCATGACGGTGAAGTCGGTGACCGCGGGCGAGTAGACCGCGCCACCCGCGCAGGGACCCATGACCAGGGAGATCTGGGGTACGACGCCGGACGCCCGGACGTTGCGGAAGAAGATCTCGCCGTACAGGCCGAGGGAGACCACGCCCTCCTGGATCCGCGCGCCGCCCGAGTCGTTGATGCCGATCACCGGGCAGCCGGTCTTCATCGCGAGGTCCATCACCTTGACGATCTTCTGGCCGAAGACCTCGCCGAGCGAGCCGCCGAAGACGGTGAAGTCCTGTGCGAAGACGCAGACCGGGCGGCCGTCGACGGTGCCGTAACCGGTGATCACGCCGTCGCCGTACGGGCGGGTCCGCTCGAGTCCGAACGCGACCGACCGATGCCGCGCCAGCTCGTCCAGCTCCACGAAGCTGCCCTCGTCGAGCAGCATCTCGATCCGTTCGCGAGCGGTCTTCTTGCCGCGCGCGTGCTGCTTCTCGACCGCGCGCGCCGAACCCGCGTGGGTGGCGTCATCGCTCCTGGCCGCGAGGTCAGCGAGCCGACCGGCGGTGGTGTGGATGTCGACCTCGGCGCTGCGTTGATCTGTCACGGCCCGATCGTAACGACGGTTCAGGTGGTCGGGGTTGTGCGGTTGGTCTCGACACAGCCGTAGCGTTTCGCGACGAATGCCCCATTCGTTATAGCTCACGTGATGATGGTCGTCGGGCTGTTCTTCCTGATCGGAGGCGTCGGCGTCCTCCTCACGATGAACCGGCTGCTGTGGCCGCTCTCCGAGAGCGCCCCGGCCGGTGGCCCGGGTCAGCCCGGGCGTACGCCGGTGGCGGGCGGCCGGCCGGGGTCGGCCCGCCACCCGCGCGAACGCGCCGCGACCCGGTCGTCGACCGACCGGCCGCAACGACAGGCGCAGCCGACCGAACCAGCGCCGCCGCCATCGGGCCAACGTGCCCGCAAGGCGGACCGGCGCACCACACCACCGCCGCCCGCACGCCGCGCCCGCGCCGCGGAGCCCGAACACAAGACGCCCCCGCCGGGCCGCCGTGCCAGCGCGGCGGAGGCCGAGCTCAGGACGCCCCCGCCGGGTCGCCGCGCCCGCGCCGCGGAGGTCGAACGCACTACGCCACCCCCGGGACGCCGCCGCCGCGCGGCCGAACCCGAACGCGCCGTCACCCCACCCCCGACCAAGCAGCAACGCGGCGCACCGGCCCAGCAGCCCCCGTCCCGGGCTCGGGTCCGGGTGGTCACCGTGCCCGACCCGGCACCGGCCCGAGGCGCCGCCGGCGGACGGGTCTACGGCGGCGACCGGCGCGCGTGATCGCGGGTCGTAGGCTTGCCGGGTGCCCCGCTCGCCGTACACCGACCTGGACCGCCCGCCCCTCAACGCGCGGGCGCTCGAACGGGCGTTGATCGGGCCTGGCGAGCTGTGGACCAGCCTGGACGTGCGCACGGAGACCGCGTCCACCAACGCCGACGTGGTCGAGGCCGCCCGGGCCGGAGCCCCCGAAGGGCTGGTCGAGGTCGCCGAGCGGCAGACCGCCGGCCGGGGCCGACTGGGCCGTGCGTGGCAGTCCCCGCCGCGCGCCGGGATCGCCGTGAGCGTGCTGCTGCGTCCGGGTGCCGCGGACCCCGAGCGGGGTTGGCAGCCGTTGCCGCCGAAGGCGTACGCCTGGTTGCCGCTGCTGGCCGGTGTCGCGGTCGCCGAGGCGGTGATCCGCCTGGCCGAGCTTCCGGACGGCGTGCTGCCCGCCCTCAAATGGCCCAACGACCTGCTGGTCGGTGACGCGAAGTGCGCCGGCATCCTGGCCGAGGGCGTGCCGGACGGCGGCGGCGGCCCGGCGGTCGTGGTCGGCATCGGGCTCAACGTGACACTGCGCGCCGACGAGCTTCCCGAGCGGCCGAGCGGCCTGCCGGCCACCTCGCTGCGGTTGGCCGGCGCCGAGGTGACCGACCGCGACCCCCTGCTGCGGGCCACGCTGCGCGGGCTGGCGACCTGGTACGAGCGTTGGCGCGAGGCGGGCGGCGACGCGTCGGCCAGCGGGCTGCGCGGCGCCTATCTCAGCCGCTGCGCCACGGTGGGCCGCGAGGTGCGGGTGCTGCTGCCGGGCGGAGCCGAGTTCACCGGCGAGGCGACCGGCGTCGACGACAGCGGCCGGTTGATCGTGCGTACCCCGGAAGGCGACCGGACCGTCGCCGCGGGTGACGTGCTGCATCTGCGCTGACACCCGACACATCCGGGACTACGCCGCCCCGCGGCGAGGCAGTAGGTTCACCCCGACAAAAGTGTGCGCGGAGGTGTGCCGTGGCTTTTCCCGACGATGTGTTGACCAGTGAGGAACGCGTGGTGCTGCACGTGCACCCGCACTGGAAGACGCTCGCCCGCCCGATCCTGCTGGCCATCCTGGTGATCGCCGCGGCCGTGGTCGCGCTGATCTTCGTGCCGAGCGGCATCGGACAGATCATCATCGGCGCCGCCGCGCTGGTCGTGTTGGTCTGGTTGCTGCTGCGCCCGGTGCTGGTCCGGCAGACCACCCACTACGTGTTCACCGACCAGCGGATCCTGCTCCAGGTCGGCATCTTCAACCGCGACCGGCACGACATCCCGCTGAGCCGGGTCAACGACCACTCCATGAACCAGCACTTCGTCGAGCGCCTGCTCGGCACCGGCACGCTGGTCATCGAGTCGGCGGGGGAGCGCGGTCAGCAGGTGCTGCACGACATCCCGCACGTGGAGAAGGTGCAGACGCTGCTCTACGAGCTCGTCGAGGCCGACCACGACAAGGGCACCCTCGACGAGGGCGAGATGCGGGAGATCATGAAGGAACACCGCGAAGCCACGGCCGACGGCGCCGAGACGGTCTAGAACTCCGCGCAGACGTACGGCGGCAAGACGGGGAACAGGTCCCGCAGCGCCTCGGCGGCTTCCAGCGGGATGGTGCCGAGGCCGCGCAGGCCGATCTCGACCGGGTCGAGCACGCCGTAGACCAGCGCCGACAGTCCCGCCGCGGACAGCGAGGCGGCGGCCGGCGCGTCGGTGCGGTCGACCAGCAGCGTCCCGCCGGTGCCGTCCAGGTGATAGCGGCCGGCCAGCAGCGCGTCGTCGACCACGTCGACGGTGATCGCCACCGGGCCGGCCGCGATGCCCTCGAGGCCCTCCAGCGAGAGCACCCGGGCCATCGGGGCGTGCGCGCCGACGCTCCGCACGTCGGCCGTGGTCTCGACCTTCAGGTCGTCGGCCCACAGCTCGGGCGTGTCGCCGGGCAGCAGCGCGAGCTTGATCCGGTCGACCTGGTCGGCGTGCCGGGCCAGGAAGCTGAGCAGCAGCGCCCGGCCGTGCGGGCCGGTGTGCAGCAGCGTGTCCGCCGACAGCTCACCGAGGTGCTCCTCGATCCGGTACGGCAGCGAGCCCACCACCTCGCCGTCGACGTGCGCGGTGACCACCCACTTGGTGTCGTCGCGCAGGGAGACCGCCCGGTAGTCGGGGAACGTCGCGAACCCATGGAGCTGATCTCGCAGCCGCAGGGTCAGCGCCCGGTGGTCCTCGTAACCGTCGGCGATCCGCCGCCAGCGCAGCTCGCCCGGCAGGTCGGCGCGCAGGAGGCTGCCGAGGCCGTCGGGGGAGAACGTGGCGGTGCGGTGCTGCGGCAGGGTCACGTAGCCGAACCGGGCGTAGAACGACGGCCGGAACGGGTAGAGCGTGGAGACCGGGTTGCCGTCGTCGCGCATCTCTTCGAGAAGCTGGTTGAGCAGCGTGCGGACGAGACCACGGCGGCGGGCCAGCGGGTGCGTCGCGATGCTGGCGACACCGGCCATGGGCACGACCGCGCCGCGTACGTTCTGCTGCATCGGAATCGCCGCGACGGTCGCCAGGGTGGCGCCGTCCTCCTCAGCGACCAGGGTGTGGTTGCCCGAGTGGTACGGCAGGAAGTCCCGGTAGTGCTGGGAGACGGCGTGCTCGGTCGGCGACTTGTCGAAGGCGTACGACTGGAGCGGGAACGACGTGGTCAGCCGCTCGTCGCCGCTGATTCGGCGGATTCTCAACGGTGGCGGCGCGCGGAACCGGCGGACTCGAACTCTTCGACCACTTCGGCGAGCTCGGCCACCGGGTCGAAGGTCGCGATCACGTCGCCGTCGAGGTGGTGGCCGTTCTGCCTGACCGGCGCGACCGCGGTGGGCTGGGCCGGCTCGGCGGCCTCGGGCGCGGGCCGGAAGACGAAGGTCCGGTAGGTGTAGAACCGGAAGATCGTGGCCAGGCCGAGGCCGAGGAACTTGAAGACGTTGAGCCACAGCAGGCTGTGCATGTCCAGGCCGTACTTGGCGATGCCCAGCACGCCGAGCTCGATCACCAGGCCGGTCGCATTGAAGATCACGAACAGCGTCGTTTCGCGCCGGATGGCCGACTTCGGGCGATCACGATAGGTCCAGTGCCGGTTCATGAAGTACGACGTGATCGTCGCGAAAACCGTCGCGATCACGTTCGCCTTGAGCTGCCCGTTATGGAAGATCGTGAGCGCGAGGGCGTTGAACACCACGAAGTTGATCACGGTGTTGATGCCACCGACGATGCCGAACTTCAGCGCCTCGCGGAGAAGCTTGTTCCACCGCTCGGGCATGATTCGGTCCGCGCGCATTGGGCCACCTTACGGGAGACGGGTGATTCAGTTCGTGCCATCGGCGGGCGCTGGGTGCGAAGTCACTCCCTCAGTCACCCTTGGTCACCGGGACCGACGCGGACGGTGTTCGTGCTGGTGCCGCCGCATCGACGAAAACGAACCGCCGGTAGGACCAGAAACGGAAAAACGTGCCGAAGGCGGTGCCGATGAACTGGCCGGAAATGTTGTCGGCCAGTGTGGTCTGGAAGACGGCCGGCCAGATACTGCCCAGTGCGTAATGGCTGATACCCAGGCAGGCCAGTCCTATGCCGAGACCGACGGCGTTGAAGAAGAAATAGAGCAGGTATTCGCGGCGCAGGCCGTTGCGCTCACGAGCTCGCCAGGTCCAGAAGCGGTTGCCGACGAATGCGAGCGTCGCCGCGATCACCGTGGAGATCGTCTTCGCCAGCAGCGGCGGGGTGCCGTCCCCGGAGATCAGCAGGTTGAAGATCAGCAGATCGAAGAGGAACGCGATGCCGCCGACCGTGCCGAACTTGCCCAGCTCTTTGACCAGATGGCCGAAGCGGTCGCGCAACCTTGCCACCGTCCCCGAAGGGGCGGCCGAAGAAGACGACTCGTCGTCGGCAACGGTTGCGGACACGGGCCGAGACTACCGTCTGTGTGCACGCCCCGTTCGCGACGTCCGAAACGTGTAACCAGACGGTGATCGTCCCGAGGCTTGCCGGCGCGGTCGGTGACCACGCCGGCATCGCCCGTGATTATCTCAGCCCGCGGCTGGCAGATCCGCCAGTTCGTCGAGCGCCGCCCGGCAGTCCGCGCACGTGGCCAGGTGGCCGTCGACCGTGCTGCGGGCTCGCCGGGCCAGCCGCCCGCGCAGGTAACCGGCCAGCCGTGCGGCGACCTGGCGGCAGGCCGGCGCGTCGGCGGGTGTCACGTGCTCCTGCAGATAGATCTGCCGCAGGCGCTCCCGGGCCCGGAAGGCCAGCGCGGCGACCCCGCCCGGGGTCAGGCCGAGCCGGCCGGCCACCTGGGCCGGCGACTCACCCTGCACCGCCGTGTGCCAGAGCACGGCCCGCCAGCGCTCGGGTAGCCGGGCGAAGGCGCGGGCGGCGTAGAGCCGGTCGAGTTGGGCCACTGTGGGATCGGCGAACGGCACGCCGGCCTCGTAGCGGCTGAGGTCGTCGGTGAACTCCACGCGCTGCTCCGACCGGAGCCGGTCGTACCGCAGGTGCTTGAGCGTCGTGTAGAGGTAGGGCCGGAAGGCTCGGGCCGGGCCGCGGCCCGCACGGAGCGTGGCGAGCACCTTCGCGAACGTCTCGGCGACGAGATCGTCCGCGTCGGCGCGGTCCCGGGTGAGCGTGCCGGCGAGGCGGCGGGCCCCTCCGGCATGTCGGACATACAGGGTGCCGTACGCCCCGGTGTCTCCGGAGCGGACGGCCTCGACGAGATCCGCGTCGGACGGCTCGTCGTCGCCGTCAGCGGGTTCCGGTCGCTGGTCGGTGGTGGTCGTCGGGCTGGTCATGCCGCCTCCAGGGGGAGGAATGGGGCGGAAATGCCTATTAGGAACGTGAGGGAGAAAACCCTCGTTATGAGGAAAAGCGTAGGTCACTCCGTAGCGTGAGGGAAGAGGCGTTTTGGCAGCCCGGGGCGCCGATGGGTGGGTCTGCGTCCTGCCGAGCGCCCAGGTGTCACCGACCCGGAAGAGGGATGTCGATGGACGAGGTGCGCGAATCTGCGCGGGAGAGCGTGACATCCATCGGGGAAAGCCAAACCCACCGTCCCTTGTGCAGATTTTCACAACCGGCCGCGCTGCCCTTAACGCTCATTCGGTTTAGTCTGAGTTGAACCCCGAGATGCACTGGCGTGGCGTGAGCCCGCCCTGGTTTGTGCACCCATAGGTCAGCGTCGACCGCGAGGAGTTCACAATGACTGCAAGTCCGGCCACCCTTCCCGGCGCCGATGAAGCGCCGACTTCACATCCCAGACTTCTTGCCTGGGTCAACGAGGTTGCCGAGCTCACCGCACCCGACCGCGTGGTGTGGGTCGACGGTTCCGATGAGGAATGGACCCGCCTGACCGACGACCTCGTCGCGGCCGGCACGCTCGTGCGTCTCAACGACTCGAAGCGCCCGAACTCCTTCTGGGCGCGCACCGACCCGACGGACGTCGCGCGGGTCGAGGAGCGCACCTTCATCTGCTCGGTCGACGAGGCCGACGCCGGGCCGACCAACAACTGGATGGCCCCCGCCGAGATGAAGCGGGAGATGACCGAGCTCTACCGCGGGTCGATGCGCGGCCGGACGATGTACGTCATCCCGTTCTGCATGGGCCCGATCGAGGCCGAGAACCCGATGTTCGGTGTCGAGCTCACCGACAGCGCGTACGTGGTCGCCTCGATGCGCATCATGACCCGGATGGGCACCACGGTGCTGGACGCGATGGGCGACGACGCCGACTTCGTGCCGGCGCTGCACTCGCTGGGCGCACCGCTGTCGTCGCATTCCGCCGACGTGCCCTGGCCGTGCAACGAGACGAAGTACATCTCGCACTTCCCGGAGACCCGGGAGATCTGGTCGTACGGCTCCGGCTACGGCGGCAATTCGCTGCTTGGCAAGAAGTGCTACTCGTTGCGCATCGCCAGCGTCATGGCCCGCGACGAGGGCTGGCTCGCCGAGCACATGCTCATCATGAAGCTGACCTCACCGGAGGGCGTGGTCAAGTACGTGGCCGGGGCGTTCCCGTCGGCCTGCGGCAAGACCAACCTCGCGATGCTGGAGCCGACCATCCCCGGCTGGAAGGTCGAGACGATCGGCGACGACATCGCCTGGATGCGGTTCGGCGAGGACGGTCGGCTGTACGCGGTCAACCCGGAGTTCGGCCTGTTCGGTGTCGCGCCGGGCACCGACTACCGGACCAACCCCAACGCGATGCGTACGCTCGCCCGAGGCAACTCGGTGTTCACCAACGTCGCGCTGACCGACGACGGCGACATCTGGTGGGAGGGCATGGGCGAGCCGCCCGCGCACCTCACCGACTGGAAGGGCCAGTCGTGGACCCCGGAGAGCGGCGAGCTGTCGTCGCACCCCAACAGCCGGTTCTGCACGCCGATCTCGCAGTGCCCGATCATCGCGCCGGAGTACACCGACCCGGCGGGCGTGCCGATCGACGCGATCCTGTTCGGCGGCCGGCGCAAGACGACGATCCCGCTGGTGACCGAGGCCCGCGACTGGGTGCACGGGGTCTACCTGGGCGCGACGCTGTCCTCGGAGACCACGGCCGCCGCGGCCGGCCAGGTCGGCGTGGTCCGTCGCGACCCGATGGCGATGCTGCCGTTCATCGGCTACAACGCCGGCGACTACTTCGCCCACTGGATCGAGATGGGCAAGGGCAACGGGGCCGACACGGCGCGGCTGCCGAAGATCTTCTACGTCAACTGGTTCCGGCGCGACGCCGACGGCGGCTTCCTCTGGCCGGGCTTCGGCGAGAACTCCCGGGTTCTCAAGTGGATCGTCGAGCGGCTCGACGGCCGGGGCGAAGCCGTGGAGACCGCGATCGGGCACGTGCCGACGCCGGACGCGCTCGACCTGACCGGGCTCGACGTCTCTCCGGAAGCGGTGGCGGCCGCCCTGCGCGTGGACGCCGACGAGTGGCGGGCGGAGCTCCCGCAGGTCACGGAGTGGTTCGAGAAGTTCGGCGACAAGCTGCCCGGCGTGCTCTGGGCCGAGCTAGACGCGCTCAAGGCCCGCCTGAGCTGACGTCGCATCGCTTCGGGAGGCCCGAGGGGACGGGCCTCCCTACACTCACGTTCATGCCCCCGACGGTCCGCGCGTTGGTCGCGCTCCTCTACGCGACGGCCGCCGCCACCGTCGTGGTCGAGCTAGTCAATTGGGCGTACGCGCCGGAGCACGGCTTCGGGCTGGCGGTGCGCACCGGCTGGGCGCTGGTCCGCTCGTTCGGCTTCCTGATCCTGGTCTGGCACGTGCGCCGGGGCCGGGCCGGCGCCAAGCCGCTCGGGCTGATCCTCGCCGTCACCACCGTCTTCGCCGTCGGCCGGCTGGTCGTGCCGCGCTCCGGCGTGCCGCCGCTGCCCGGCGCGATCGGCTTCGCAGTGCTCACCGCGCTCTGCCTGGCGGTGGTCGTGCTGCTCTACCGGGCGCCGACGGTAGGCACCCATCTCGTCCGGCACCCCAACCGGCTCGTTCTCGACCGACGCGGCATCGGCTGGCAGGAGGGCGTGCCGCGCCGGCCACCGGTCGCCGCCTGGACGCTGACCGCCCGGGTCGCCTCCTTCACCTTTCCGGCACTGATGGTGGTGCCGGCGTTGGTGGCGCTGGGTCAGGGCGAACTGAGCCGGCTGCCGCTGGTGCTCGGCTGGCTGCTGTTCGCGATCGTCGTCGGCAACGTTCTGCTGCCGATCGGCATCTTTCTGCTCCGCGACCAGGCCTGGGCACGCGTCTCGCTGGTCGTCGTCACGGTCGTGGTGCTGCTGGTCGACCTGCCGATGTGCTTCTACCTGCTCGGCCTCGACGGGCTCATCCGCGACGGCGGCCCGCTGCTCGCCGCCGCGGCGGTGACCCTCTGGGGCGTCGCCCGCTCGCGGACCACAACCGATGCCCGCGTGCCGAGGCCGCGCGCGGAGTCCCCTCTCCCGGATACGGTTCGGTGATGATCGATTACGACGTGCTCGTCGTCGGCGCCGGTCCCGCCGGTGCCACGGCGGCGGTGGCCGCGCGCCGGGCCGGCGCCAGCGTGCTGCTGCTCGACCGGTCCAGCTTCCCGCGCGACAAGACCTGCGGTGACGGCATCGCGCCGCACGTGCTCGATGTGCTGGCCGGGCTCGGCGTCCACGACATCGCGGCCGGCTATGAGCCCGTCCGTTCGCTGAGCCTGGAGACGCCCGACGGGGTCGCCGCCGGCGAGCTACGCCGACCCGACTACACCATTCCCCGGTACGTGCTGGACGCGCGCATCGTCGACGCGGCCGTCGGTGCCGGCGCGGAGCTGCGCCGGCACACGGTCAGGTCCGTGCGCGTGGAGGCCGACCGCGTCGTGGTCGACGACACGATCGCGGCCAAGGTGCTGATCGGTGCCGACGGCGCCGGCTCGGTGGTCCGCCGGTCGCTCGGGCACCGACCCAACCAGGGCCGGCACCTGGCCGTGGCGATGCGCGGTTACGTGCCCTTTCCCGGGCTGACCGATCAGCGGATCGTCACCTCGGGGCCGCGGTGGCCCGCGTACGCCTGGGCGTTCCCGATCGGCGACGGCACGGCGAACGTGGGCTACGGCGAGGTGATGCGGGGTCGGCCGCTCAGCCGTACGCACCTGCTCGACCGGATGGCCGATCTGCTGCCCGAGATCGATATCGCCGACGTCACCCGGCTGCGCGCCCATCACCTGCCGCTGTCGACCTCGCGCCCGCCGCTCGGTGCCGGACGGGTGGTGTTGGTGGGCGACGCCCACTCGCTGATCAACCCGTTCACCGGCGAGGGCATCTTCTACGCGGTGCTGTCCGGCTCGCTGGCCGGGCACGCGGCCGCGGTCACACCGGCCCACGCCGCGCGGGCGCACGCCACGGCGCTGCGCCGCCGGCTCGGCCGGCACCTGCGGCACAGCGCCGCCGCGGCCTGGCTGGCCCGCACACCAGCGGTGATCCAGGCCGCGGTCCGGGCAGCCGGGGCCGACCGCCGGGTCTTCGACTCGATCGTCGAACTCGGCCTCGGCGACGGTCTGTTACAGCCCCGTACGCTGGGGCGCATTGCTCGGGAGCTGACCGTTCGGCCAGAACAAGCTCGTCCGTTCGTCCATGGCGGGGGTCGCTAGTCTGCAAGTGATGAATCTGCGTGATCTCGTCTATTCGATCTACGAACGGCGGCTGAGTGCTCGGCTGACGGGCAAACCCGTGCCTCGCCACGTCGGTGTGATGTGCGACGGCAATCGCCGGTGGGCCAAGGAGATGGGATACGTCGATCCCAACGACGGCCATCGGGTCGGCGCGGCGAAGATCAAGCATCTGCTCGGCTGGTGTGACGAGGCGGGCGTCGAGCACGTGACGCTCTACCTGCTGGCCACCGACAACCTGCGTCGGCCGGCGGCCCAGCTCGACCCACTGCTCCAGATCATCGAAGACCTCGTGGTCGAGCTCGCCGAGGACGCCAACCCGTGGCGGCTGCGCATCGTCGGCGCGCTCGACCTGCTGCCGGCCCAGACAGCGGCCGCGCTCAAGGCGGCCCAGGAGCGCACCCGCGACCGGGTGGGCGGGGCCGAGGTCAACATCGCGGTCGGCTACGGCGGCCGGCGGGAGATCGCCGACGCGGTCCGCTCGCTGCTCCAGGAGCACGCGTCGCGCGGCGGCACCCTGGAGGAGCTGGCCGAGGTGCTCGACGTCGACCACATCGCCGAGCACCTATACACCCGCGGCCAGCCCGATCCCGACCTGGTCATCCGCACCAGCGGCGAGCAGCGGCTGTCGGGCTTCCTGCTCTGGCAGTCGGCGCACTCCGAGTTCTATTTCTGTGACGCCAACTGGCCCGACTTCCGACGGGTCGACTTCCTGCGGGCCCTGCGCTCCTACGCGAGCCGCCAACGCCGCTACGGCGCCTAGCCGCCCGTCCGATCGGCCCAGGTCCGGCGTTACGCCTCCTGCCGCTCGCGGCGGCCATGCCCCCGAAGGCCTGTTCCGCCGCCACTCGCCTGAGCACCTGGGCGGGTAGCGGCCATCGATGCCGCACGGCACACTTCGTGCCATGAGGCTGCATCGCGTCTTCCAGGTCGGGCTCGTGATCGCCGCCGGGGCGCTGGCCCTCGGCTGCACGTCGACGGTGGACCGCCAGGCGGCAGCCCCGCCGGCCTCGCCTGGCATGACGGCGGCGTCGCCGCAGGCCGCGCCGCCGAGCGCCTCGGTCGCGCCCAGCGCGACGAGCGTTCCTGGCACCGAGATGACCCCGCCGGCGGACCGAAACGTCTGTGGCCGGGTCCGGACCGCGACCACCGACTACTCGCGGTCCTATGACAACGCGGTGCAGACGGACAAGGAGATGATCGGCAAGAAATGGTCAGGCTTCATCCGTGAGCGCGCCAAAGAGGCGACCGACCCGAAGCTCAAGGGCGACCTGACGAAGGTGGCCGACGAGGTCGCCCGCTGGCGACCGGGCCAACCGGACCTACGCGCCTACACGAGCCTGCTCAACACGGCCTGCGCCCGCTGGGGAGTCTGACCGTCCGGCTGGGCCGGTCGGCGGCGTTCAGCCAACCGGGCCACCGCCTGGCCGATCGGAGGTCAGCGCACCGAGGCCGCGGCGTCGTCCAGGAAGTCGCCCAACGCTTCGGGGGAGTCGAAGGTCAGGTCGGCGGCGCCGGCTACGGCCTGGCCGGTTTCCGGGTTGGCTACCGCGACGCAGACTCCGAAGAAGGACGGGTCGCGTTCCTGGCGGTCGCGCAGTGCCGCGAAGGCTTTCAGGTCGGAGACGTCGTCACCGAAGTACCAGGCGCAGCCGGCCGAGGCGACCGCCTCGCCGATCACCAGGCCCTTGTCGCGGTCGACCGGCGGCTTGAGCTCGAGCACCATGCGGCCGGTCTGGGTCCGCAGGCCCAGCCGTTCGGCCTCGGCGTTGCCCCAGCGCTCGACCTCGCCGGCCAGCTCCGGCGCCGTGCGGTAGTGCAGGGCCACCGACAGGCGCTTGTATTCGACGAGGATCTCCGCCGGTAGCTCCGCCCGGGCGCGGTCGGCCAGGTCGGCCATCGCCGGCACCCAGGGCAGCGCCGCGGGTTCGGTGACCGTCGGGCCGGAGCCGTGGCTGTGTTCGAGGCCGTAGAGGCCGTAGAGGTCGACGTCGGCGGCGCCAAGGCGGTCCCGGAGGAAGTCGACCGGGCGGGCCGAGACGATCGCCACCCGTCGGACGACCCGGGCCAGCGCGTCGATCGCCGACAGGGCCCGGGGCACCGGGCGCACCGCGGTCGGATCGTCCGCCACCGGCGCCAAGGTGCCGTCGAAGTCGAAGAACAGCACGCACTCGTTGGCCCGATCCGCGGTCAAGCGCCATGCGCTCTCCGCGTTCAGCGGGCGGTCGTCGCGCCCGTGGCCGTGATCTGACCCCCGCACAGGGCAAAGCCTACCGGGTGTGAGCCGCCGCCGGACCCGACGGATCACCCGGTTGACAAGCCCCCGCTCGCCAATTAGCGATCTTGCTGCCGCCCTGTCCGCTGTGTGAACGGGACGATGGCGCCCGCTTCCTCGCCGTGGCTGAGCAGATAACCCTCGACGAATCCGGCGTTGCGGTCGCCGGTGTGCGCGTCGACCTCGTTCAGCCGCATGGCCACGAACTCGGCGAGCGCGGCGATCCTTCCGTTGACCCGGGCGTACATCTCGGCGAGCACCGCGACGACGGTGCCCACCGACGCCACCGCGACGGTCGCCATGTTGAACGCCGTTGGAACTTCGCTCGTGTCTAGCACCCCGACGATGATGTTGGCAGTCGTGAACAGCGTGACCGAGACGGCCGAGACGACGACCGCCCCCCATTTCAGGGCCATCGCAGACCCCTCCTTTGTTGTCCCGCAGGGCTTTGGCTGACCTCCGGTGCTCCCCACCCGACCCGAGCCCAAGCAGTACAAACGCGCACGCTACTGCGCTGCGTGGGCAAAGATCGTGCCATTCGCCACACGAGTTACAGCTTCTTTCGCCATTTGCGTAACGAGACCGCTACTTAGATGTTTAAACGGCTCTGCGACGCCTGGTCGGCCGGTCGGACGGCAACAACGGGCGGTACGCGAGATAGCGGATCGTCTCTCGAATGTGGAATTTCTCCGCATCGGACACATTGGGGTCCACGAGCCGGCGCAGCAGCGCCTCGACGTCGGGGTCCATCGGCGGAGCTGTCGGCGCGGGCCGTCCGGAGGTGGCCGCGTCCCAGCCGAGCACGCCGAACGCGGTGGACGGATTGAGGCCCAGGCCCGCGCAGAACGCGACCACCCGTTCGGCCTCGGGGTCGCTGGCCCAGTCGGCGCGTACCCAACGGTTGATCGTCTGTCGGGACACGCCCGTGCGACGGGACACCTCTGAACCGCTCCAGGCGCGGGTCGTCCGCGCGTCCTCGAGCGCCTTGCGAACGAATGCGGCGAACGCGATCTTGCGCCCGAGAGAGGTGTCCGGCACCGGCTGACGGTACGGCCAGTTCTCGATCTTCCCGGCTGATGTGCGCTGTGTGTATCGCGTGCGTGACGGGTCCGGGTGATCGCCGGTAAACGATCGAGCGGGCTGTTCGGGCAGCGTCACGAGGTCAGACTAGGCCGACGCAGGTTCCGCGCTAATCGCCCGAAAAGCCGATGCTGTCACGCACGTGATACGCCTTACGGTGTGTCACGTGAACGAGACGAACAGTGGCGAAACGCGTCACGGTTACGTGACATCAGGGGGTTCCGGGCGATGAGCGAGCTGGCCACCCGGGAGCAGGCGTTCGGGCTGATCGCGGCAGGAGTCGCGGCCGGCATCACCGCACCGTGGCGGCTCTACCTCGCCCGCGGTGCCAGATACGTATCGCTGCAAGTCGCTGACATGACCGAGTGGGACGCGTGGCGCCTGCACCTCGGCTGCCCCGACCTGCGGATCAAGGTCTACGACACCGGCGCCGAGCTGCGCCGGACCTCGGTCGCCGAGGTGGTCATCGACCAGTGCCGGGTCGCCGTGGAGCTGGTCGAGGAGGTAGGTGTGGACGACATCGACCACCTGCTCGCCGGCCATCCGCGGATCGACCGCGCACCGCGCTATCCGGACGAGCGGTGAGAGGCAGCGCGTACCGATGACCGTGTATTTCGCGATCTTTCTCGTCATGATGCTCGGCTCGTCCAGCTATGCGGCTGGACGGCTGCACGGGCGGGTCAGTTACCGGACCGGATACAGACAAGGCTTTTTCGATGGCGACCGGGGCGTAGGGCTTCGCCGGCGCCAGGGGGCGCGGGCGGTGGCGGAAACGGCCCGGGCGGAACCGCGGCAACGGTCCGCACCGGACGTCCCGACCACCTTGATCGGTTCGGGAACCACCTATCTGAGCGCCTCCTTCGTGGGGACCACAACCGACGGCGGACGGCACGCCGCGGAGGTTCGCGAGATCGCGAGCCAGCCCGTGGGGTGAGTGGTCACCCGCGAGCGCTGACCGCCCGGTGGCAGGGCGGTCGCGCGCACCAGGGATCGGGCCAGTCCGGTGGCTCCGATCCCGACGGCAGCGACGCGTGAGGGGCGCGCGTCGCCGCCGGTGGCCGGCCCGGCTAGCGCCAGCCGGGCCGGCCAACCCCAACCTCTGTAAGAAGAAATCGCGGTAAACGAGTCGGACTTACTTCGGCGTGTACTTCCCCCGGATGGCAGATGCCAGTTAGCGTCTAGCCATGGCGAGGGGTCATCCCACGCCAGCCGGCCGGCCTGGACCTGCGACGACATCGCCACGGGGCCCGCATCCGACCCCGTGCTCCCGGGCACCGGACGAGGCGGAAACACGCGGGCGGTCCGGGTGCACGCTCGCCGGAGCAGGCCTGTGACAACTGCGCGCACCACTTCCCGGGCCACCCAGGACACCACCGCGACCGGTCGCGCCCCGCGCGGGCGCAAGGCCGCCGCGAAGGAGGACGGGCCACCTAGGCCGGTCTACGTCCTGGACACCTCGGTCCTGCTGTCCGACCCTGCCGCATTTCGCCGCTTCGCCGAGCACGAGGTCGTGCTCCCGCTGGTGGTGATCACGGAACTGGAGGGCAAGCGTCACCATCCCGAGCTCGGCTGGTTCGCGCGGCAGTCGCTGCGCATGCTCGACGAGCTGCGGATCAAGCACGGTCGGCTGGACCAGCCGGTGCCCATCAACGACCTCGGCGGCACGCTGCGCGTCGAGCTCAACCACTCCGATGACGGTGTGCTGCCGCCCGGTTTCCGCAACGAGTCCAACGACGCGCGGATCCTGTCGGTAGCCCTCAACCTCGCCGGCGAAGGTCGTCAGGTCACGCTGGTCAGCAAGGACATGCCGCTGCGGGTCAAGGCCGCCGCGGTCGGGCTCGCCGCCGACGAATATCGGCACGGCCAGGCCAGCGACCCGACCTGGACCGGCATGGCCGAGATCGAGGTGGGCGACGACGAGGTCAACGAGTTGTACGGCGGTGCCGACCTGGCCCTGGACGCGGCGGCCGAGCTGCCCTGTCACACCGGCCTGGTGCTGCACTCGTCGCGCGGCTCGGCGCTGGCCCGGGTGCTGCCGGACAAGGTGGTCCGGCTGGTCCGGGGCGACCGTGAGGCGTTCGGCCTGCGTGGCCGGTCGGCCGAGCAGCGGATCGCACTCGACCTGCTGCTCGACGAGTCGATCGGGATCGTCTCGCTGGGCGGCCGGGCGGGCACCGGCAAGTCGGCGTTGGCGCTGTGCGCGGGGCTGGAGGCGGTCATGGAGCGCCGCCGGCACAAGAAGGTGATCGTGTTCCGCCCGCTCTACGCGGTCGGTGGCCAGGAGCTCGGCTACCTGCCGGGCAGCGAGACCGAGAAGATGTCGCCGTGGGCCCAGGCGGTCTTCGACACGCTCGGCGCGGTGGTGCACGAGAACGTCCGGGAAGAGGTGCTCGGCCGCGGCCTGCTCGAGGTGCTGCCCCTGACCCACATCCGCGGCCGGAGCCTGCACGACGCGTTCGTCATCGTCGACGAGGCACAGTCGCTGGAACGCGGGGTGCTGCTCACCGTGCTGTCCCGGATCGGCCAGGGCTCGCGGGTCGTGCTCACCCACGACGTCGCCCAGCGCGACAACCTGCGGGTGGGCCGGCACGACGGCGTCACGGCGGTCATCGAGGCACTCAAGGGGCATCCGCTGTTCGCGCACGTGACGCTGACCCGCTCGGAGCGCTCCGCCATCGCCGAGGTGGTCACCGACCTGCTGGAAGACATCCCCAACTGAGCAGCGAGGAAGGGGGCCCCGCGAACCGAGGCCCCCTTCCTCACTCACTTCCGCACGGCGTACCGCAGATGCGTCACGCGGTTGCCCTGGATCGTCTCCAACGGACCGTCCAGCAGGACCGGCCTGGTGCCCAGTTGGTCGAAGAACGGTGTGCCGCCGCCGAGCAGCACCGGCACGAGGTCGATCCAGACCTCGTCGACCAGTCCCGCGTCGAGGGCCTGACTCGCGATCCTCCCGGAGTTGAGCCCGACGCCCTTGCCGCCGGCGAGCTCGCCCGCCCGCGCGATCGCGGCCTCGATGCCGCCGGTCTCGAACGCGAACCACTTGTTGTCCTCGTACCCCGTGGGCGGGTTGTGGGTGAGCACCACGGTCGGTACCTCCATCGGGTGCATTCCGCCCCACCCGTTCGTGAAGTCGAACAGCTTGCGGCCGACGACCAGGGCACCGAGCTCGTCCAGCCAGCGCTCGTTGCGGTCGGCGCTGGCCCGCGTCATGTGCCAGGTCATCTCGGGGTTGCCGGTGGGCACCGTGACGTCTCCGTTGTCGTACCAGGCGAACAGATGCTCGAACCCGGTCTCGCCGGGGCCCGAGACGAAGCCGTCGATCGACATGCTGGCGCCAGTGCTGACCTTCATCGCTCGCTCCTCCTGAGGTTCTGACTCTGTCTGCCCATGCGTCGTCCGAGGGGGCCGCGGATCGACAGGTTACGGAAACCTTTTTTCTGGCGTGCCGCTTCGTCGGACTTACCCGCCTTTAACCCGTGACCCAGATCACACAATGGTCTCCCTATTTCCCTCCCGGCTCACTGTGCGCAATGGTGTCTGGCGAGCGAACGAGGCCCTGGACGCCGGGGCTGTCCTTGTCCCCGACGAAGGGAACGACTTCGTGACTCGGCTGTGGAGCCGGTTCGGGGTTCGGGCGTTGGCGGTCGGCATCCTCGTTATCGGGGTGGGCGGCGGCTACTACCTGGGCCACGACCGAAGGGTCCAAGAGCAGGGGATCGATACGCGGTTCGCCGCGGAGGCCCAGCAGGCGGAAAACGCGCTGCTCAAGGAGCACCATCTCGAGCACGAGTCGATGATGGCCCAGCGCCGGGACGCCGAGAAGGTCGCCGCGCAGCGCGCCCAGGTCGCGGCCAAGGCGGCTGCCGAGCGGGCCAAGCGGGCCGAGGAGGCCAGCCGCAAGAAGCGCGAAGCGGCCGAGGAGCCGGTGAAGGCCAAGCCGTACGACGGTCCGATCCCGGCGTCGTGCAACGAGTACAGCGGCAACCGCAAGATCGGCTGCGCGCTGCTGCTCGAAGAGGGCTTCAAGATCGACCAGATGCCGTGCCTCGACAAGCTCTGGACGCGCGAAAGCGGCTGGAACCCGAAGGCGCACAACTCGAGCTCCGGAGCGCACGGCATCCCCCAGGCCAAGCCCGGCAACAAGATGGCGACCGTCGGCGACGACTGGGAGACCGGCGCGGCCACCCAGATCAAGTGGGGCCTCGGCTACATCGAGGGCCGCTACGACGACCCCTGCGGTGCGTGGGCGCACTCGGAGGACGAGGGCTGGTACTGAACCACAAACATGAGGCAGAGGGTACGAACACTCGCGTTCGTACCCTCTGCCGCTTTTGTGGGCTCTAGTGTCTGATCCATGCGGGGGCGGCGCTTTCAAGGCGCGATACTAGTGACGGCACTGGCGGCGGTCCTGGGTCTGCTGACCGGGCCGGCCCAGGCGGACGACGGCGCCGGCCAGGAGCGGATCGTCGGCGGCAGCCGGGTCGACGAGGGCTCGTTCCCGTGGGTCGTGCGCCTCTCGGTCGGCTGCGGCGGCTCGCTGATCGCGCCCCAGGTCGTGCTCACCGCGGGCCACTGCGTCAAAGGCAGCGGCGCGGACACCTCGATCCGGGTCACCGGTGGTTCGGTCGACCTCCAGTCGAGCCGGGCCCGCACCGTCCGCTCCGCCTACGTCTACCGGTCACCCGGCTACTCCGACGCGGCCGCGGGCGACGACTGGGCGCTGATCCAGCTCGAGCGGGCCTTCGACCTGCCGACGCTGACCTTGGCCGCGGACGGAACGTACGACAAGGGTTTGTTCACGGTGATGGGTTGGGGCACGACGAAGGAAGGCTCGCTCACCCAACAGACCCGGCTGCGCTCCGCCGAGGTCGACTTCGTCTCCGACTCGTCGTGCGACCGCAAGTACGGCAAGATCGATATGGCGATCGTCGGCTCCGACATGATCTGCGCCGGCAAGGGCGGCAAGGACTCCTGCCAGGGCGACTCGGGCGGCCCGCTGGTGCGCCTCGACGTCAACGGATCCTGGCTCCAGATCGGCATCGTGAGCTGGGGCTACGGGTGTGCGCGGAAGGACTTCCCGGGCGTCTACAGCCAGGTGTCGGCCTTCGGGCCCGAGATCGCGGTCGGCCTCGCGGTGCTCCGGTCACGTCTGGCGTGAACGGTCCTCGCCTGGTACCCCTAGTGCGTGTCACAGGACTGGACGACCGAACCGGGACGGTTGCGCTTCGGCACCGAGCCGTTCTACGCCGCCGTCGGGCGGGCCTTCGTGGCGATGTGCGCGGTGGTCCCGGTGCTGTTCGCGATCGAGGCCCTCGACTACTGGCTGGGCCTGGGGCTCGACCCGCGCGGCGGGATCATCCCGCGCAGCGCGTACGGCCTCGACGGGATCATCTTCTCCCCGCTGCTGCACGACGGCTTCGACCACCTCTACGGCAACAGCGTCCCGCTGATCCTGCTCGGCACGTTCGTGCTGGCGGCGGGCTCCCGCCGATTCATCTGGTCGACGGCGCTGATCATGCTCGTCGGCGGCCTGGGAGTGTGGATCGTCGGCACACCCGGCACGGTGGTGGTCGGTGCCAGTGGGGTGATCTTCGGCTATTTCGGGCTCCTGTTGACCCGGGGGATCGTGGAACGCACGTGGTGGAACCTGGGCGTGGTGGTGCTGGTCGGGTTGTTGTACTGGTGGCAACTCTTCGGCATCCTGCCCTCCGACCCGCACGTGTCGTGGCAGGGCCATCTCTTCGGTTTCCTGGGCGGAGCGGTAGCCGCGATCGTGTTCCGTAGGTGACTGACCCGTGGCGATGCTTGCCGGGGTGGCATCGCTGTGCCTAACGTCGATGTCGACCGGGCCAGGTCGCCTGAAGGGCATTGGTGAGCCATGCGGGAAATCGACGTCGCCATCATCGGGGCGGGACCATCCGGACTGTTCGCGGCCTACTACGCGGGCTTCCGTGGGCTCTCGGTCGCGCTGATCGACAACCTGCCGGAGCCCGGCGGCCAGGTCACCGCGATGTACCCGGAAAAGCAGATCTACGACATCGGCGGCTTCCCGAGCATCAAGGGCCGCGAGTTGGTCGCCAACCTGGTCGAGCAGGCCGCGCCGTTCCACCCTTCATATCTGTTGGGAACCCGAGCCGACGCCCTGACCTACGCCGATGACCACCCGGTGCTGACCCTCTCCAGCGGCGAACAGGTGCGCTGCGGCGCCGTGATCATCACGGGCGGCATGGGCAGCTTCAAACCCCGCCCACTGCCGGCGGCCGAGGCTTTCACCGGCACGGGCATCGTCTTCTTCGTGCCACACCTCGCCGATCTAGCAGGCCGCGACGTACTGATCGTCGGCGGCGGCGACTCGGCCTTCGACTGGGCGCTGGCCCTGGAGCCCCTGGCCAAGTCGGTCACCCTGGTGCACCGCCGCGACCGTTTCCGGGCCCACGCCGCCACCGTGGCCCGCGTGCAGGACCTGAGCGTCCGCATCGTGGTCAACGCCGAAATCGCCAAGATCCATGGCGAGGAGGCGATCACGCACGCCGACATCGCCGTCAAAGGCGCCGAGACCGAGACCATTCCGGTCGACACGGTGGTCGCGGCGCTGGGCTTCACCGCCGACCTGGGCCCGCTGGCCGAGTGGGGCCTCGACCTGGACAAGCGCCACGTCAAGGTCGACAGCACGATGGCCACCAACCTGCCGAGAGTGTTCGCGGCCGGCGACATCACTGAATACCCGGGCAAGGTGCGGCTCATCGCCACGGGCTTCGGAGAGGCCGCGACCGCGGTCAACAACGCCGCGGTAGCCATCGACCCGGACGCCCACCTCTTCCCAGGCCACTCGAGCGACAACGGCTGACGCCTGCCCAGATTCAAGAGGCGGATTGCTCGGGTCCGCGGTGGGCACGACCGTTGCTCCCGCCAGAGACCGCTCCGCTTCGCTCCGCTGCCAGGCCCGCTGCGGCTTTCTGACGTCTTGGGTGGTGAGCGCTCACTTACCTCTTGGGTGGTGAGCGCTCACTAACCGCGTGGGTGGTGAGCGCTCGCTAACCGCGTGGGTGGTGAGCGCTCGCTAACCGCGTGGGTGGTGAGCGCTCGCTAACCGCGTGGGTGGTGAGCGCTCGCTAACCGCGTCGCCGCGCCGCCCGCAGTGCCAGCGCATCCACCGCCGAACTCCGGCGGACATGTCGGCGCCCGTCGTCGGCGCCTACATGCTCACGCATGTATCCACGCGCTCGAGCATGTAGGCGGTCCCGGCAACACCCCGGGTCCGTCGCGACGATAAGGACAGGTCGGCTAGCTCTGTTCGGCCAGCGGGCGGCCGTCGAAGTCGACCGACGAATACAGCGCCAGCTTTTCCAGTTGGTGGTAAGAGTCGATGATTCGGATCGTGCCGCTCTTCGAGCGCATCACGATCGACTGGGTGTACGCGCCGCCGGCTCGGTAGTGCACGCCTCGTAGTAGGTCGCCGCTGGTGACGCCGGTGGCTACGAAGAAGGCGTTGTCGCCCGAGACCAGGTCGTCCGTATGCAGCACGCGGTCCAGGTCGTGGCCCCCGGCCAGGGCCTTCTCCCGCTCGGCCTCGTCGCGCGGCCAGAGCTTGGCCTGCATCGCTCCGCCCATGCACTTGAGGGCGCAGGCCGCGGTGATGCCCTCCGGCGTACCCCCGATGCCCATCAGCACGTCGACCTCGGACGTGTCGCGGGCCGCGTAGATCGCGCCCGCGATGTCGCCGTCCGAGATGAACCTGATCATGGCGCCTGCCTGCCGCACCTCTTCGATCAAGCCCTCGTGCCGGGGGCGGTCGAGGATGCAGACCGTGACGTCGGAGACGCTCGACTTCTTGACCTTGGCGATCCGGCGCAGGTTCTCCGTCACGCCGGCGTTGATGTCGATCACGTCGGCGCAGTCCGGGCCGACGGCGAGCTTCTCCATGTAGAAGACCGCGCTCGGGTCGAACATCGCACCCCGCTCCGCGACCGCGAGTACGGCCAGCGCGTTCGGCATGCCCTTGCTCATCAGCGTGGTGCCGTCGATCGGGTCGACCGCCACGTCGACCTCCGGGCCGGTGCCGTCGCCGACCTCCTCGCCGTTGAACAGCATCGGGGCGTTGTCCTTCTCCCCCTCGCCGATCACGACGACACCGCGCATCTGGATCGAGTTGATCAGCTTGCGCATCGCATCGACGGCGGCGCCGTCGCCGCCCTCCTTGTCGCCCCGGCCCACCCATCGGCCGGCGGCCATGGCTGCCGCCTCGGTGACCCGGACCAGGTCGAGGGCCAGGTTGCGGTCGAGATCTTGCGGAATCTTGGCGCTCATCGGGCGGCCTCCTCGCGTCGCGACGCTGCAGTGTGAGGATCGGTCGTTACCTGAGATCCTGGCATGAACACCCGCTGAACGTCCGTTCGGGTCACGGTATCGACCCGGTGTGGCCGCGGCGGCCGATGCTCGGCACAATTGCCCCGTGGAGCAGGAGGCCAGCACCAAAGAGATCGTCGCATCGGCACAGCGCAGTGAGCGCCGGCCCCGCGACATGGTGATCTCCATGCTGGTGCTGCTCGTTCCGATTCTCCTGGCCTTCGGGGTCTACCGGGTGTTCTTCGACGGCAACGATCCCATCGCGGTCGACCCGGCCATGGCGCTCGACGACGCCCGGCACGCCAACGCGTTCCCAGTGCTCGTGCCGACCGGGCTGTCCGGCGAGTGGACCACGGTCACCGCCCGGTGGCAGCAGATCGACGGCGGCAAGGCGCTGCGCCTCGGGCTGGTCAGCCCCGATGGCAAGGGCGTCCAGGTCGTGCAGACCGACGCGGAGCCGACCAAGGTCATCCCGGCCGAGCTCACCGCGAAGGCGCGGCCGGAGGGCACCGTCGAGATCGCCGGCGCCTCGTGGCAGACCTACTCGACCCGGCCCGGCGAGCGTGCGCTGGTCAAGCTCGACCCGGACAGCACCGTGATCTTGATGGGCGAGGCCGGCGACGCCGATCTGCGTACGCTGGCCGGCTCGCTCAAATGATCTAGGCCCAACGGCCAGCCAACGCACATCTGGGTACGCTACGGCCTCTTCATTTCCAATCATCTATTTGGAGTAGTCCCTTGCGTACGCCCAAGCTGGCGGTCGCCGCCGCGGCCGTCCTGTTCGCCCTGGCCGGTTGCGGTCAAGCCTCCGACTCCGGCACCGGTTCGCCGGCCGCCGCCACCACCACCGCTCCCGCCGACCCCGCCGCGCAGATCGCGGCCGCCGGCAAGAAGGTCGACGAGAGCAGCTTCAAGTTCAGCTTCGAGACGGTCGGCATGAAGGCCGAGGGCGTCCGGCACCAGCCTTCGCAGAGCATGCAGATGGCCATGACCGGCGTGTCCGAAGGCCAGGAGATCAAGATCGAAGTGGTCGCGATCGCCCAGGACGTCTGGACGAAGATGGACCTCGGCATCGACCCGGGCGACGACCCCGCGATGCAGGGGCTTGCCGAGGGTCTCGGCAAGTGGAACAAGTCCACCGCCGACGAGGAGGACATGCCGTTCGCCGGGGCCGGCGCGCAGACCATGGGCAGTGGCATGACAAAGGGCCTGGCCGACCTCAAGGAGACGGCGCCCGGCACCTTCACCGGCACTGTCGACATCACGGTCAACAGCGACCTTGACCTCACCGAAGACGAGGCGACGCTCAAGGCGCTCGGCGCGAAGGCCAAGGCGCTCCCGATCACCTTCACGCTCGACAGCGAGGGTCGCTTCAGCTCCATCGTCGTCGAGATCCCCGCCACCGGCTCGGTCAAGGCGCAGAAGGGGACCGTCAAGTTCTTCGAATACGGCGACGTCCCGCAGCCAAAGGCGCCGCCGGCGGACCAGGTCGCGTAGCACCGCAGGCACCCACTAACGGGCGGTCGTCTCGGCGACCGCCCGTTACGCCTCGGCGCCGGCCTGCTGACGGGCGGCGTCGAGGCGCTCGCGGGCGCCGTCGAGCCAGTGCTGGCAGATGTCGGCCAGCCGCTCGCCGCGCTCCCAGAGCGCCAGCGACTCCTCCAGCGAGATGCCGCCCGCCTCGAGCTTCTCGACCACTGACGCCAACTCGGCGCGGGCCTGCTCGTAGCTCAACTTCTCGTCGGTCACCGGTTCTCCTCGCTTGCCTCGTCGACGGTCGTCGACAGCTCACCTCGGGCCAGTCGGACCCGCAGCACGTCGCCCTTGGTCACCTCGGTCGCCGCGCGTACGACGTGGCCCGCCCGGCTCTGGACGATGGCGTAGCCGCGGTCGAGGGTGGCGGCCGGCGACAGCGCACGCAGCCGGGCCACGGTATGCCGCAGGTCGGCGCCCGCCGCGCTGATCCGGTGGTCCAGCGACCGGGAGGCGCGCTCACGCAGCCCGGTCACGTCAACCGACCGCTGCTCGACCATCACGTGGGGCCGGGCCAGCACCGGGCGCGACCGGACCGCGTCGAGGCGGTGCTGCTCGCGGTCGAGCAGGCCGCGCACCGCGCGGTCGAGGCGCTGCCGGGCCTGCCCGATCACCCGGATCTCCTCACCCAGGTCGGGCACGATCCGCTTGGCGGCGTCGGTCGGGGTCGAGGCGCGCACGTCGGCGACGTAGTCGAGCAGCGGCGCGTCGGTCTCGTGGCCGATCGCGCTGACGACCGGGGTGCGGCAGGCGAACACCGCGCGGCAGAGCGCCTCGTCCGAGAACGGCAGCAGGTCTTCCACGCCGCCGCCGCCGCGCGCGATCACGATCACGTCGATCGACTCGTCGGCGTCGAGCACTTTGAGTGCGTCGATGATCTGTGGCACCGCGGTCGGCCCCTGCACGGCGACGTTGATCGTCCGGAAGTCCACCGACGGCCACCGCCGCCGGGCGTTGGTCAGCACGTCGCGCTCGGCCGCCGAGGCGCGCCCGGTGAGCAGCCCGATCCGGCTCGGTAGGAACGGCAGCCGCCGCTTGCGCCGCTGGTCGAAGAGCCCTTCGGCGGCCAGCATCTTCTTCAGCCGTTCGAGGCGGGCCAGCAACTCGCCGAGGCCGACCTGGCGGATCTCGTCGGCGCGCAGGCTGAGCGTGCCCCGAGCCGGGAAGAAGTCGGGCTTGGCGTGCAGGGTGACCCGGGCGCCCTCTTCGAGGTTGGGCGCACCCAGGTCGAGCACGTCGCGGTTGGTCGTGACGGTGAGACTCAGGTCAGCGGACGGGTCACGCAGGGTGAGGAAGACCGTGCTCGCGCCGGGCCGGCGGCTGATCTGCGCGACCTGGCCGTCGACCCACACCCAGCCCAGCTTGGCGATCCAGCTACTGATCTTCTGACTCACCACCCGCACCGGCCACGGCTCCTCCGCGGTGCTCTTGGGGACGCCGTTCGGCTCGGGGGTGGTCACGGCACCACCCTACGGTGGGCGACCCGCCGGCCGGTGTCGGTGCGCACTCCCGGCGCACGACATTCTGCCGAGGGCGGTCCCGCCACGTACCATTGGCGGGTGATTGAGGAACCCGTCCGTAAGCGTGTGCTCCTGGCCAACCCGCGCGGCTACTGCGCCGGGGTCGACCGTGCCGTGCAGACGGTGGAAGAGGCCCTCAACCTCTACGGCGCGCCCATCTACGTCCGCAAACAGATCGTGCACAACAAGCACGTGGTGGCCACGCTCGAACGCCGCGGGGCGATCTTCGTCGAGGAGAACGCGGAGGTGCCCGAGGGCGCCACGGTGGTCTTCTCGGCACACGGCGTCGCGCCCGAGGTGCACGAGCAGGCCAAGGCCCGCCAGCTCCGCGCGATCGACGCGACCTGCCCGCTGGTGACCAAGGTCCACCAGGAGGCCAAGCGGTTCGCGGCCGACGACTACGACATCCTGCTCATCGGCCATGAAGGTCACGAAGAGGTGATCGGCACCGCCGGCGAGGCGCCCGCGCACGTCCAGCTCGTCGACGGCCCGGACGGCGTCGACAAGGTGACGGTGCGCGACCCCGCCAAGGTGGTCTGGCTGTCGCAGACCACGCTGTCGGTCGACGAGACGCTGGAGACGGTCGAGCGGCTCAAGGTGCGCCTGCCGCTGCTCCAGTCGCCGCCGAGCGATGACATCTGCTACGCCACGCAAAACCGGCAGCAGGTGGTCAAGCAGATCGCGCCCGACTGCGACGTGTTGATCGTCGTCGGCTCGCGCAACTCGTCCAACTCGGTCCGCCTGGTCGAGGTCGCTCTCGACGCCGGCGCCCGGGCCTCCTACCTGGTCGACTACGCCAGCGAGATCGACGACGCCTGGCTGGCCGGTGCCGCCACGGTCGGCGTGACCTCCGGCGCGAGCGTGCCGGAGGACCTGGTCGACCAGCTCCTCGACCACCTGGTCGAGCGGGGCTTCGAAGACGTCTCCGAGGTGACCACGGTGGACGAGCGGCTGGCCTTCTCGCTGCCGCAGGAGCTCAAGCGCGACATGAAGGCCGCCGCCGCGGCCCGCGCCGCCTCAGCCGACTAGGACGAGGCTCGCGGCGGCCAGTTCCCTGGGTTCGTCGGCCCAGAAGTGCAGCTCGGTCAGTGGCCCACGGGGCAGGCCGACGTCGGTCGGTGCCGTGAGCACGAGCTCGACGTTGGTCTGCCCGAGCACCACGACCTTGCCGATCAGGCCATCGGCGGTCTCCTCGAACTGCACGCCCTTGCTCTTCTCCAGCGGCCGGTTGCGGGTGCGCACCTGCGCGACCGCCGACCAGGGCACGAAGGCGTCCACGGTGAACCCCGAGCGGATCCTGATGCCCTCCCGCTGGACCAGGTGCGGGTTCACCCGCACGGCGCCGAGCAGGCCGACCATCCAGAGCAGCCCCCAGATGCTCACCACGAACGCGATGATCTGCACCGTGCGCCAGGGCAGCAGGAAGTGCAGGATCGGGATCTCCACGATCGACACACCGATGAAGGCCAGGAGTACGGGCGTCGTCATGGCGCTGTAGCCGAAGCGGTCACCCGGGCCGGCCGGGTCGGGACGGCGGAAGACCCAGCGGAAAAGGCTGACCCAGACGCCGCGCTCGTACGTCATGGCGGTGCGAAGGAGGCTCACCCTTCGCAGTTTACATTACACTCGCAATGTCAAAGCCGCTGCGCCGACGTGATCATCGCCGGTGTGCCCTGCTGGCAGGTGCTGACCAGGTCGGGGCGCACCTCCAGGGTGGCCCGCACCCGCACGCCCTCGTAGACCAGGCTGGTCGGGGCATTGACCAACAGGTAGCCCTCCAGCAGCAGGCAACCCTCCTCGACGCCCGAGGTGACCGTGCCGCTGACGTTGACCACCTTCGGCGGCTTGGCCCCCGACGGCCGTGGGGTGGCCGGCGGCACCGGGTCGGGCGGGTTGACGGTCGCGGACGGCGCCGGAGGCACGGCGGGCACGGTAGACGCCGACGGAGCGGGGGCGTTCGACGACATCGAGGGCGCCGGAATCGGATCACTCTCGCGGGAGTTGGCCGAGCAGCCGGCGAGGGCCACCACCATCACTGCCACCAGCGGACCGGTCAACCTGCGCATGACGTCGAAGTGTGTCATTGGAATCTGACGCACGCCACCGCAGCCGCGGTTCCCTCAGATGAACTCGGGTGCCTGTAGCTGGCGCGGCATGCTCTCCACCTGGGGCGGCGCCACCAGGTCTTCGCCCGAGACGCCCAGGTCGGCCAGTTTGCGGGCGCTCACCAGGACCCGTGCTTCCAACGAGCCGACCGCGCGGTTGTACGAGGTGACCGCCGTGCCGAGCGCCGAGCCCAGCTTGCCCACGTGGTCGCCGACCGTCGACAGCCGGCCGTAGAGCTCGCGAGCGAGCTCGTGCACCGCGACCGCGTTGCGGGCCAGCGACTCCTGCCGCCACGAGTAGGCGATCGTGCGCAGCAACGCGACCAGCGTCGCCGGGGTGGCCAGCACGACGTTGCGGGCGAACGCGTGCTCCAGCAGCGTCGGGTCGCGCTGGAGTGCCACGTCGAGGAACGGGTCGGCCGGCACGAAGAGCACCACGAACTCGGGGGACTGGGCGAACGCCGACCAGTAGGACTTGGCCGCCAGCGCGTCGACGTGTCCGCGCAGCGCCCGGGCGTGCCCGTCGAGGTGCTGATCGCGGGTGCGCTCGTCGCGCGCCTCCATCGCGGTCAGGTAGGAGTCGAACGGCGCCTTGGCGTCGACCACCACCGAGCGCCCACCGTGGAGCCGGACCACCAGGTCGGGTCGTACGCCCTGGTGGTCGGTCGAGGCGGTCACCTGCTCGGAGAAGTCGCAATGCTCCAGCAGGCCGGCCGCCTCGACGATCCGCCGGAGCTGGTGCTCGCCCCAGCGGCCCCGCACCTGTGGCGCGCGCAGCGCGGCCACGAGCTGCTTGGTCTCGGTGCGCAGCTCGCCGGAGACGGTCGACATGGCCCGGACCTGCTCGCGCAGCTCGGCGTAGGCGTCGACCCGCTCCCGCTCCAGCTCGGCGACCCGGATCTCGTAGCGGCGCAGGGTCTCGTGCAGCGGCGCGACCGCCCGGGCGACCGCCTCCTGCGACTGCACGGTCGCCTCGAAGGACAACGCCCGCATCGACTGCTCCAGGCGCCCCTCGCCTTCTTGGTTCAACTCGATCATGGCCTCGAGTCGGGCAACCCGGGCTGCGGAGCGCGAAACCGCCGCAAACCACCCGGCCACCGACCCGATCGCCAAGCAGAGGACCACCACGGCCACCGTTGAAAGGTCCATCCGGTAAGACTGCCAAACAGGTGCGACATGACAAGGCGACGTACCGTCGTGTCATGGGTTGGTTGTGGTTGATCGCGCTGCTGGTGATCGTCATCGCGTTGGTGTTCTATTACCAGCGGTCCGTGGCCGGCCGGCGTGAACGGGAGTTGACCGACGCGCGCGCCGAGGCTCAGCGCTGGTACGAACGACTCGGCGGACAGGTGATGAACCTGCACGGTTCGGAGCCGGCGGTCCGTCAGGCGCTGTCCGACGCGGGTGAGCGCTACAACGCGGCCGGCAGCCAACTCGAGCAGGCCCGTTCTCCCCGCCAGTACGAGCTGGCCCGGGAGACCTCGCTGGAGGGCCTCACCTACATCCGGGCGGCCCGCACCGCGATGGGCATCGACCCGGGTCCGGAGCTCCCGCAGCTCGCCTCGGCCCGCGGCGCCGGCACGCTCACCAAGGAGCGCACGGTCGACGTGCAGGGCCAGCAGTTCACCGCCGGTCCGCAGCCGGGCAACAACACGCCCTACTACTACCCGGGCGGGCGCTACCAGGGCCGGCCCGTGCCGTCCGGCTGGTACTCCCAGCCGTGGTGGCGTCCGGCGCTCGGCGGCGCGGTGGGCGTGGTCGGCGGCCTGCTGATCGCCGACGCTCTGTTCTCACCCGCGTTCGCGGACCCGGGCTACGGCTACGACGCCGGCTACCAGGAGGGCTTCCAGGACGGTGGCGGTGGCGACGGTGGCGACGGTGGCGACGGCGGTGGCGACGGTGGAGACGGCGGCGGCTACGACGGCGGAGACGGCGGCGGCGGCGACTACGGCGGCGGGGACTTCGGTGGCGGCGACTTCGGTGGGGGCGATTTCGGCGGCGGCGACTTCTGATCCACCCGCCGGCCTGACCCGTTCGGGTAGGGCTAGCCGGATGGTGTCGGGGCGTCGCGATGGGCACAGTAGGTGACGTGACCGCGACCTACTCGCAGACCTCGACCCCGACCCCCACGCCGGGCCAGGCAACCGGGCGCGCCGCACCGTGGCTGGCCGGCGGCGGCATCGCCCTGCTGGCCTGCGCGTTGGTCAGCGGCCTCGCCCAGGCCGCGCACGACTTCCGCTGGTGGTCACTGTTCGTGGTGATCCCCACGTCGTTGATCGCCGCCGCCGGCACCGTCGCGCTCCGCCGTGGCGGCGGCATCCTCGCGTACGCCGTCGCGAACCTGGGCCTGATCGCGTTCGCGGTCGGCGTGATGTTGATGTTCGGTGACGTGCCCCGGTTCTGGCCCCTGCTCATCGTGCTGCCGGCCGCCGCGATCGCCGGCAGCTACTGGTGGCGTCCGCAGGACCCGCTGGGCCGGTCGTTCCACCGCACGCTCGCGATGCTGGCCACCGTCGCGGTCGTCCTCGGACTGGCGTTCCAGGCCCTGCGCTTCGACCTGTTCGACTTCGAACCGCGCTGGTGGGCCTGGTACATGGTGGCGGCGGGCCTGGTCGTCGTCGGCAACGGAGCCGAGTTGGTCCGGCATCGCATGGTCTACCGCGTCTCCGCGGCGGCCCTCGCCGCCGGACCAGGGATCATCACGATCCTGCTCGGCATCCGCTTCCTGCGCGGCTGGTGGTTCTAGAAGGCCGACGCCACGACGAGCTCGGTGGTGCGGTCGGGCAGGAAGTCGAGCTTGCCGATGTGGCCGGCCGCGCGCAGGTCGTCGGCGGCCAGGGCCAACGTCTCCAGCATCGCGGCCGGGCCGAGGACCTCGGCCAGCGGGACCGGGGTGCGCATCGAGACCTTGCGTTCCGACTTGGCCCGCCGCACCTGCGAGAGCGCGTCGCCGGCCAGCCGGAGCAGCTCGGGTGTCACGTCGCCGGCCAACTCGTGGACGGTGGGCCAGGGCGCTTTGTGCACCGAGCCATAACGCCACCACGACCAGACCTCTTCGGTGACGTACGGCAGGAACGGCGCGAACAACCGCAGTTGGACCGAGAGCGCGGTGGCCAGCGCCGCCCGGGCCGACCCGGACGCCGCCGTGTCGCCGTAGGCCCGCTCCTTGACCAGCTCGATGTAGTCGTCGCAGAACCGCCAGAAGAACGACTCGGCGGCCTGCAGCGCGGTCGTGTGGTCGTACGCCTCGAATGCCGTCGTCGCCGTGCCGACCACCTCGCGCAGGCCCGCGAGCATCGCCCGGTCGAGCGGCTCCGTCACGCCGCCGCCTGCCGCGCCGAAGCTGAGCGCGAACTTCGACGCGTTGAGCAGCTTGGTGGCCAGCCGCCGCCCGATCCGGATCTGCGCGGGGTCGAAGGCGAGGTCGGTGCCCGGCCGGCCGCTGGCCGCCCAGTAGCGCACGGCGTCGGAACCGTTGTCGACCAACAGGTTCATCGGCGTGACCACGTTGCCCTTGGACTTCGACATCTTCTTGCGGTCGGGGTCGAGGATCCAGCCGGAGAGCACCGCGTCGCGCCACGGCAGCGTGCCGTGCTCGAAGTGGGCGCGCACGACCGAGGCGAACAGCCAGGTGCGGATGATCTCCTGCCCCTGCGGGCGGAGGTCCATCGGGAACACCCGGGCGAACAGGTCGGGGTCGGTCTCCCAGCCGCCGACGATCTGCGGGCTCAGTGAGGAGGTGGCCCAGGTGTCGAGCACGTCAGGATCGCCGGCGAACCCGCCCGGCACGCCCCGCTGCTCCTCCGTGTAGCCCGCCGGCATGTCCGACGTCGGGTCGACCGGGAGCCGGTCCTCGGTGGGCACCAGCGGACGGTCGTAGTCGGGCCGGCCGTCGGCGTCCAGCGGATACCAGACAGGCACCGGCACGCCGAAGAACCGTTGCCGGCTGACCAGCCAGTCGCCGGTGAGCCCGCCCACCCAGTGCTCGTAGCGGTGCCGCATGTGGGTCGGCACCCAGTGCAGCTCGCGGCCCCGGTCGAGCAGCGTGGCCCGCAGGTCGGCGTCGCGGCCGCCGTTGCGCAGGTACCACTGGCGGGTGGAGACGATCTCCAGCGGTGAGTCGCCGCGCTCGTAGAACTTCACCGGATGGGTGACCGGGCGTGGCTCGCCGATCAGGTCGAGCGACTCCGAGAGCAGCCCCACGATCTCCCGCCGCGCCTGGTTGACGGTGCGGCCGGCCAGGGGCGCGTATTTCTCCGGATCGACGCCGTGCGGCGGCTCGGGCAACAGCCGCCCGTCGCGACCGATCACCACGCGGGTGTCCAGCCGCAGCTCGCGCCACCAGGTCACGTCGGCGAGATCGCCGAACGTGCAGACCATCGCGATGCCACTGCCCTTGTCCTTCTCCGCCTGCGGGTGCGCGTGCACCGGCACCTCGACACCGAAGACGGGGGTACGCACGGTGCCGCCGAACAGGTGCGCGTAGCGCTCGTCGTCGGGGTGGGCCACGAGCGCCACGCACGCCGGCAGCAACTCGGGCCGGGTCGTCTCGATGTAGACGGGCTCGTCGCCGGGCCCGTGGAAGCGCAGCCGGTGGTAGGCACCCGGCCGTTCCCGGTCTTCCAGCTCGGCCTGGGCGACCGCCGTGCCGAAACCGACGTCCCACAGCGTCGGCGCCTCGGCCGTGTAGGCCTCGCCCCGGGTCAGGTTGCGCAGGAACGCCCGCTGCGAGGTGGTGCGCGCGTGCCGGCCGATCGTCGTGTAGGTCAGCGACCAGTCGACCGAGAGCCCGAGCCGGCGCCAGAGCGCCTCGAACGCCCGCTCGTCCTCGGCCGTCAGCCGCTCGCACAGCTCGATGAAGTTGCGCCGGGAGATGGCCGTGGGGTTCTTCCGCGCGGCGTCGTCGACCGGTGCCGCGGGCGGCGTCCAGGCCGGGTCGTACGGCAGGGACGCGTCTCCGCGCACGCCGTAGACGTTCTGCACGCGGCGCTCGGTGGGCAGGCCGTTGTCGTCCCAGCCCATCGGGTAGAACACCATCTTGCCGCGCATGCGCTGGAACCGGGCCACGGTGTCGGTGTGGGTGTAGGAGAAGACGTGGCCCATGTGCAGCTCGCCGGATACGGTCGGCGGCGGCGTGTCGATGGCGTATACGTCAGACCGGGCCTTCGACCGGTCGAACGCGTACGTTCCCGCCTCCTGCCACCGGTGCGACCAGGACTCCTCGATGCCATCCAGGGACGGCTTCTCAGGGATCCCGGCGCGACCTTTCGCCGTATCCGTCATAGCGCCAGGGTACCGCCGGGTTCGAGCCATTTTCGAAGGCCAGGGCCTGGCTCGGCGGGGTGAATCCGCGTTCCGGCTGGCCCGTGACGGCCCGATCGAGCACGTTGGTGACGGCCTTGATGACATCGACCTGCACCGCGCCGCCGACCCCGTCGGACGGGTGCGCCGGGTTGGCGGCGATGCCGGCGGCCGCGACCTGCGGGGTGAAGCCGACGAACGACTCGGTGGCGTTGCCCTCGGCGCTGCCGGTCTTTCCGGCGACCGGCCGGCCATCGAGCATTGTGGACACCTGGGTGGCCGTGCCTCCGTCGCACTGCCCGTAGGCGCCGGCCTGGCCGACCGGGCAACGCGCGGCGTCCACCGCGGCGCGGGCGACGTCGGGCTCGAGGACCTTCTTGCACTCGGGTTGGCCCGCCCGCACCGGCTTTCCGGCGGCGTCGCTGATGCCCTTGACCGGCAACGGCTTGCAGTACGTGCCGTCGGCGGCGATCGTCGCGTACGCGTTGGCCAGGTCCAATGGTGTGGTGTCGGCGACGCCGAGGGTGAACGAGCCCCAGTCGCCGGCGTCGTTCTCGGCCCGCTCGGCGTCCGACTTCGCGCGGAACTGGATGCCGAGCCGCTGCGCCAGCTCCACCACCTTCTCGGCGCCGACCTGCTCCTCTAGGTGCACGAAGTAGGTGTTGACCGAGCGGCCGAAGCCGGTCCACATGTTGCGGTAGCCGTCCATCCACGATGGATTGTCGTTGGCCGGGCAGTAGAAGCCGTCGCAGGACGCCGGTCCGCTGTCCTGCCAGCCGGTCTTGAGCTGGCTCGGTGCGTCGAAGCCGGAATCCAGCGTGTAGCCGTTCTCCAGCGCGGCCAGCATCGTGAACAGCTTGAAGGTCGACCCGGCCTGGTAGCCGGTCACCGACGAGCCGCCCGCGACGAGCTGGTCGACGGTGTTCCCGGCGCCCTTCGCGACGCTGTAGTGCCGGTTGACGGCGAGCGCGAGCACCCGGCCGGTGCCGGGCTGCACGGCGGCGATCGGCAGGGCCTTCGGCGAGTCGTACCCGTAGACGTCGGTGGCGGCCTTGGTCGCGGTCTGCTGGACCTTGCTGTCCATCGACAGCGTGATCTGGTAGCCGCCGTCGCGCAGGGCGGCGAGCCGCTTTTGCGGTGTGTCGCCGAACGCCGACTGCTGCTGCCACCAGGAGACGAAGTAGTCGCAGAAGAACCGGCTGTCGGCCGGGGTGGCGGCCGTGCACCCGTTGGGCACGGTGCCCGGTTTCAGGCCCAGCGGCTTCTGCTTGGCCTGGTCGGCGTCGGCCTGGGTGATGTTGCCGGCCTTGACCAGCGCGCCCAGCACGTAGTCGCGGCGGCTCTGTGCGGCGGCCTTGTCGCCGTGGATCGGGTCGTACGCGTCGGGGGACTGGACGAGGCCCGCGAGCATGGCGGCCTGGGGCAGGGTCAGCTTGGCCGGTGTCGTGTCGAAGTACGTCTGCGCGGCGGCTCCGATCCCGTAGGCGCCGGCGCCGAAGTAGACGATGTTGAGGTAGTTGCCGAGGATCTGGTCCTTGCTCAACGCGTTCTCGACCGCGACGGCGTACCGCATCTCCTGGATCTTGCGCCCGACCGTCTCCTCGGTGGCGGCGTCGCGCTCCTCCTGGGTCGCCTTGGGATCGGTCTTAAGCACATTCCGGACATACTGCATGGTCAACGTGGAAGCGCCCTGCTGCGTCTCACCGCTGCGCCCGTTGGCTATCAGCGCCCGCGCCACACTGCGGGGATCGACGGCCCCGTGCTCGTAGAACCGGGTGTCCTCGGCGGCGACGATGGCCTGCCGCATCACCGGCGCGACCTCGCCCAACGCGACGTCGTTCCGGTTGAGATCGGCGAAGGTCGTGATCAGCGTCTTCCCGTCGGCGGCGTAGAGGCGGGAGGCCTGGGGAACGGTCGGGTGGGCCAGCGCTTCCGGAAGATCGGTGGTCGCGATCGCGACCTTGGTGGCCACGAACCCGGCCAACAACCCAGCCGGCAACGCCCCCGCGGCGACCAGCAGACCCACCACGCCGGCGCCGATCGCCAGCCGCGTCCATCTCGCCATCGGTGCCTCCCCTGAGTTGCCCCTGCACTCAGGCTGCGCCATCCGCCGAGTGATCCTCACTTAGGATGCGTATGTTCTACGGAAATGCCCAGCTACCGGGCCAAATTCACACACCTCTGCCAGCAACTGTCCAGCCCGCGCTCAGAGGTGGTCACGCAGCGCACTTGGATCAGAGCAGCGAGTCCTGCCACTGGGTGTGTAGTCGGGCATAGCGGCCTCCGCCCGTGATCAGGCGGCTCGGTGGGCCGTCTTCGACCACCCGGCCGTCGTCGACGACCAGGACGCGGTCGGCGATCTCGACCGTGGACAGGCGGTGGGCGATCACCAGGGCCGTGCGCTGCCGCAGGATGGTCCGCAGCGCCCGTTGGACCAGTCGTTCCGTCGGCACGTCCAACGAAGATGTGGCCTCGTCGAGGATCAGCACGCCGGGGTCGGCCAGGAACGCTCGCGCGAACGCCACCAACTGTCGCTGCCCGGCGGACAGCCGACCACCGCGCCGGTGTACGTCGGTGTCGTAGCCCTCCGGCAGCGCGGCGACGAAATCGTGCGCCCCGATCGCCCGGGCCGCCGCCACCACCTCCGCGTCCGTCGCATCGGGGCGGCCGAAGCGCAGGTTGTCGGCGACCGTACCCGCGAACAGGTGGTTTTCCTGGGTGACCATGACGACGGCCCGACGCAGGTCGGTATCGCCCACGTCGCGCAGGTCGACGCCGTCGAGCCGGACGGTGCCCGAGTCCGGGTCGTAGAACCGCGCCACCAGTTTGGCCACGGTCGACTTGCCCGCGCCGGTGGCGCCGACCAGCGCCACGATCTGGCCCGCGGGTATCTCGATGGTGAAGTCGCTCAGCACCGGTGGACCGTCGCGGTAGCCGAAGGTGACGTTCTGGAAGGTGATCGCCCGCCCGCCGCCGGCCGTTGGCAGCGGCACCGCACGGGCCGGCTCCGGCACCGCCGGCCGCTCGTCGAGCACCCCGGCCAGCTTCTCCAGCGCCGCCGTGGCCGACTGCAACGCGTTGTAGAACTGGCTCAGCTCCTGCATGGGCTCGAAGAACCGGCGCAGGTAGAGCAGAAACGCGGCCAGCACACCGATCGCCGTCCGGCCGTGCAGCACCTGCCAGCCACCGAAGGTCAGCACGCCGGCGATCGCCACGTTGCCGATCAGCTTGATGCTCGGCGAGTACACCGCGATCAGCCGGAACGCGCGCAGCGACGCCACCCGGTAGTCGTTGTTGAGCTCGTCGAAGATCTGCTGGTTGCGCGGCTCCCGGCGGAAGGCGTGCACCGCCCGGATGCCGCCCAGCGACTCGACGAAGTGGACGATCACCAGAGCGACCGCTTCCCGGGTACGCCGGTAGGCGACGGCCGACGCGCGCGCGAACCAGCGCGACAGGAACAGCAGGAACGGGAAGGTCAGCAGCGTCACCAGGGCCAGCGGCGCGTCGAGGTAGAGCAGCACGCCGGCCACCGAGACGACCGACAGCCCGGCCAGCACCAGGTCGTCGATGCCGCCGTCGACCAGTTCGCTGATCGAGTCCATGTCGCTGGTCAGTCGGGCCACCATCCGGCCCGACGTGTAGCGCTCGTGGAACCCGATCGACAGCCGCTGGAAGTGGTCGTAGACCCGTTGTCGCAGGTCGCGCAGCACGTCCTGGCCGATCCGGGCCGACAGGCGCAGGAAGCCGCGCTTGCCGAAGTATTCGGTCAAGGACGCCGCCACGAAAGCCAGGCCGACCTCGATCAGGATCGTCGGATCTCCCTGGCGCAGCGGCGGGATGCCTTTGTCGATGGCGAGCATCACCAGGAACGGCCCGGCCATCCCGGCGACGCTCTGCAACAGCAGCAGGACGATCGTGGCGGCCAGCGCGCGCCGGTGCGGGCGCACCAGGGAACCCAACAGCACTCGGCTGCGTACCCGTAGGCGCGCGACTGCCGCAGGGTCGCTGGCCTCGGCGGCGGTCCGGTCGGCATCGAGGTCGGCGGCCCGGCCGCGCCAGGCGTGCGCCGTCATGCGGCGTCCGCGATCGCCGCCGCCTCGGAGAGCACCGCCCGGTACGCGGGCACGGTGGCCAAAAGTTCCGAGTGCGTGCCGGTCGCGACGATCACCCCACCGGCGAGCAGCGCCACGCGGTCGGCCAGGGCGATGGTCGACGGCCGGTGCACCACGAGCAGCGCGGTGGTGTCCGAGAGCACACCGGCCAGCGCCTTCTCGACCAGCGCCTCGGTGTGCACGTCGAGCGCCGACAGCGGGTCGTCGAGCACCAGCACCCGGGGCCGGCTGAGGATCGCCCGGGCCAGCGCCAGCCGTTGCCGCTGGCCGCCCGACAGCGAGAGCCCCTGCTCGCCGACCCGGGTGTCGAGACCCCAGGGCAGGTCCTCGACGAAGTCGGCCTGGGCCAGCGCGAGCGCTTCGTGGATCTCGTCGTCGGTGGCGTCGGTGCGGCCCAGCGCGAGGTTCTCCCGGACCGACATGGAGAACAGCGTCGGCTCCTCGAACGCGACGCCGACCACCTCGCGCAGCGAACACATCCGCAGGTCGCGGATGTCGCGGCCGTCGAGGGTGATCCGGCCCGAGGTCACGTCGTAGAGCCGGGGCACCAGGGAGACCAGCGTGGTCTTGCCGCAGCCCGTGGTGCCGACCACGGCGAGGGTCTCGCCCGGCCGCACGGTCAGCGAGATGCCCCGCAGCACCGGCACGTCGCTGCCGGGATAGCTGAACCACACGTTGTCGAA
The DNA here is from genome assembly GCF_900107455.1 of Asanoa ishikariensis. GTDB lineage: Bacteria > Actinomycetota > Actinomycetes > Mycobacteriales > Micromonosporaceae > Asanoa > Asanoa ishikariensis. The sequence goes on from NZ_FNQB01000002.1 coordinate 340,005, forward strand.
GCACACCTCGCCCTTGACCGGCCCGGCCTTTGTCGCGCCCGGGCGGTCCACGATGGAGGGTGGCGCGTCGAGCACCTCGTAGATCCGGTCCGAGGCGGTCATCGCCTCCTGTGCGTTGCCGATGATCCAGCCCAGCGACTCGATCGGCCAGATCAGCATGAGCTGGAGCGTGACGAAGGCGACGAGCTCGCCGATCGTGAGCCGGCCGGCGGCGACCTCCATCGCGCCGGCCACCAGCACCGCCGCCAGCGTCAGGTTGGGCACCAGGTCGAACTGGGCGGACGTGCCGGCGAGTTGGCGGCCCTTGTCGACCGCGGTGTCCCGCAGCCGATCGGCGCCGCTGCCGAACTGGTCGCTCATGAACGACTGCCGGCCGAACGACTTCACCGTGCGCAGGCCGCGGGCGGTCTCCTCGACCTGGGTGGCCAGGTCGCCCTGCTCGTCCTGCATCCGCCGCGAGGTGCGCAGGTAGGTGCGGGTGAACCGGCGGCTGACCACGACCAGCGGCACGGAGCTAGCCGCGACCAACAGGCCAAGTGGCCAGTGCAATTGGATCAACAGACCCACCACCACGGCGTACGTGGCCAGGTTGACGATCAGGAACAGCAGGCCGAAGGAGAGGAAGCGGCGGATGACCGACAGGTCGGCGGTGACCCGCGCGAGAAGCTGGCCGCTCTGCCAGCGATCGTGGAACGCGACCGGCAGCCGCTGGAGGTGCGCGTAGATCTCCTGCCGGATGGTGGCCTCCATGCCGAGCGCCTGACTCGACTGTGACCAGCGGCGGATGAAGGTCAGCGTGGCCTCGGCGACTCCGAGCAGCAGCGCCAGAGCACCGAGCGCGAACAGGCCGCCGGGGTCGTGGTGGGCGATCGGCCCGTCGACCACCCGGCGGATGACCAGCGGCACCGCGATGCCGACGGCGGTGCCGGCGAGTGCGGCGAGGATCAGGCCGGTGAACTGGAGGCGGTAGGGGCGGAGGTAGCGGCGAAGCCGCCACAGGTTGCGTACCCCTGACTGATGGTCACCTTTGGTACGCACCCCGTGACGGTAAACGCTGCGAGTGTCCTAACGCATCTCGTGCCCGAGAAGCCACTTTTTCACTTCGAGTCCGTAGCGGTAGCCGCCCAGGGTGCCGTCGGTGCGCAGCACCCGGTGGCAGGGCACGAACGGCGCGATCGCGTTGCGGGCGCAGGCCTGCGCGGCCGCCCGGACCGCCGCGGGCCGCCCGGCCAGCTCCGCGAACTCCGTGTACGTGACCGGTTCGCCGGCTTTGACGTCGCGGAGCACGTCCCAGGCGCGGCCGAGGAAGCCTCCGCCGGACCGCTGCTCCACCGGCACCGCGTCGAGCGCCGTGAGATCACCGTCCAGATAGGACTTGACCGCGTCGGTGATCGGGCCGAGGTCCTGCTGGGGCTGTGGTTGCCCACGCAAACTCGGGTGTACGAGGGCGAGCAGCTCGTCGACGCTGTCGGTGAAGCCGGCGGCGCGCACGACACCCGCGTCGGTCGCGATGATGGTCAGCGGGCCGGTGGGGGTGGACATGGTGGTGGTGTTCACGCGTTCCTCCAGAGACGGATCAGGGCGTACGAGCGCCACGGCCGCCAGTTCGCGGCGTGCGCTTCCAGTGCTTTCGGGTCGTCCGGCAGGCCGAGGTTCTTCGCGCCCCGGCGGACGGCCAGGTCGGTGGGCAGGAAGACGTCCGGGTCACCGGCGGCGCGCATCGCGACGTAGCCGGCCGTCCAGGCGCCGATGCCCGGCAGGGCGACCAGGCTGGTGACCAGTTCCTCGCGGTCGGCGCCGAGGTCGAGGTCGACGGTGCCGTCGGCGACCGCGCGGGCCAGGCCGCGGATCGTCGCCCGGCGGGCGGCCGGCATCGGCAGGGCCTCGTCCGGCAGGTCCGCGACCATGGCGGGGTCCGGGAAGCCCGGTTGGCCCGTCGCGGCCGCGATCCGGCCCAGGATCGTGCGGGTCGCCGGCACCGAGATCTGCTGGCCGACGATCGCCCGGACCGCCGTCTCGAAGCCGTCGACGGCGCGCGGGACGCGTACCCCCGGCTCCTTTTCGACGATCTTGGTCAGTTTCGGGTCGGCCTCGAGGGTGGCGTCGATCGCCTCGGGGTCGGCGTCCAGATCGAGCAGCCGGCGGCAGCGGGCTACCGCGGGCGCCAGGTCCCGGACGTCTTTGAGCCGCAGCGTCGCGGCGACGTGTGCGCCGGTGCCGTGACCGGGGATCGGCGTCAGGGCCACCTCGCCCGCGCCGTGCGGCAGGGTCATCGTGCGGCGGTACGTGCCGTCCGTCACCTCCTCGACGCCGGGGATGGCGCGGTCGGCGAGGAACTCGAGCAGAGCGGTGGCGTGCAGCGGGGGACGGTAGGCGAGCCGCAGGTTGACGACGCCGGCCTCCTTGGCCTTCGTTTTTGTCGCTCGCAGCGTCGACGGCGGGCCGCCGTACACCTCCTTGATCGTGTCGTTGAACTGCCGCACTGAGCCGAAACCGGCCGCGAAGGCGATCTCCGCGAGGCCGAGGTCGGTGGTCTCGACCAAGATCCGGGCGGTCTGAGCGCGCTGTGCTCGCGCCAGTGCCAGCGGACCGGCGCCGAGCTCCTCGGTGAGCATCCGGTGCAGGTGGCGCTCGGTGTAGCCCAGCCTGCCGGCGAGCCCGGGAACCCCCTCGCGGTCGACCACGCCGTCGCCGATGAGCCGCATCGCGCGACCGACCGTGTCGGCCCGCACGTCCCATTCGGGTGAACCCGGGGCGGCATCCGGCCGGCACCGGCGGCAGGCCCGGAACCCGGCCCGCTGAGCTGCGGCGGCACTGGGGTAGAAGCGGACGTTTGCCCGTTTTGGCGTGATGGCCGGGCAGGAGGGCTTGCAGTAGATCCCGGTCGACGTCACGGCCGTGTAGAACCAGCCGTCGAACCGCTGGTCGCGGCTGTCGACTGCGCGGTAGCAGCGCTCGAACTCCAGTTCCATGCCATCGATCCTGCCTCGCTTCGGCCATTCTGGCTCGCGGGATTCGGACATGGCCGCTAGCTGTGTCGACGCTCAGCTTTTTGTCGGTACCGTGCTGCACACTTGTGGTCATGGCGAAGAAGTCGACATGGGCGTTGGGGATCCTGGGCGCGGCCGCTGCGGCGCTGGCCTGGGCGGCACGTGACGTGCCGCGGGCGATGGGCGCCAGCCCCGAGGAGCGCCGGGTCGCCCCGTCGCCACAGTGGCGCGACGGCAAGTTCCACAACCGGGTCCCCGCCCGCACCCTCACGCAGCCGGCGGGTTCGATGCTCGGCTCGTTCCTGCGCGACCGCGAACGCCGCAAGCCGCGCCTGCCGATCCCGCTGGCAGCGCCGTCGCACGCGACGACCCAGGGCCTACACCTCACCTGGTACGGCCACTCGTCCGCGCTGGTGGAGATCGACGGCGACCGGGTCCTGTTCGATCCGGTGTGGAGCGAGCGCTGCTCGCCGTCCCACCTGGTCGGCCCCCGCCGCCTGCACGAGCCGCCGGTGGAGATCTACGAACTACCGACGCTGGCCGCGATCGTGATCTCGCACGACCACTACGACCACCTGGACCTACCCACGATCCAGGAGCTGGCCCGCACGTCAACGGCCCCGTTCGTGGTCCCGCTCGGCGTCGGCGCCCACTTCGCCACCTGGGGCGTCCCACCGGAGCGAGTGATCGAGCTCGACTGGGACGAGTCGATCACAGTCGCCGGCCTAACCCTGACAGCGACAGAGGCCCGCCACTTCTCAGGCCGGGGCCTAACCCGAGACGAGACCCTATGGGCGTCCTGGGTGGTAGCCGGCCACGGCCGCAAGGTCTTCTACACAGGCGACTCGGGCTATTTCGACGGCTACGCCGAGATCGGTGCGGCCCACGGCCCGTTCGACGCGACCCTGATGCAGATCGGGGCCTACGGAGACGGCTGGCCAGACATCCACATGACCCCGGAAGACGCGGTCCGAGCCCACCAGGCGGTCCGTGGCGGCTTGCTGATCCCGCTGCACTGGGGCACGTTCGTGCTGGCCTTCCACGACTGGTCAGAGCCAGCGGACCGCCTATGGTCCGAAGCCAAAGCCGAGGGCGTGACGCTAGCGGTGCCGCGCCCCGGCGAGCGGGTCGACGTCGACACCCCACCCGCGGTCGACGGCTGGTGGCAAGCGATCGCCTGACCCCTCGACCGTCTGGACCTGGTGATCGGCCGCTGCCGCGCCTTCCGCGGAGCGGCGGGTCGGCGGCGATCGCGGTTTGCGCGAGCCAGCGGGCCGGCAGCGGTCGCGCGCTGCCGCGGTTCGCGCGAAGCGGCGACGGCCTGATGCCCCGGGCCCCGGACCTGGACCTGGTGATCGGCCGCCGCGGCGCCTTGCGCAAGGCGCCGGGCTGGCAGCGGTCGCGTGCTGCCGCGGTTCGCGCGAACCGGCGACCGCCTGACGCCCCGGACCTGGACCTGGCGATTGGCCGCTACGGCGCCTCGCGCAAGGCGGCGGGCTGGCAGCAGCCGCGCGCTGCCGCGGTTTGTGCCGGGCGGCGGGCCGTCATCGGTCGCGACCGCTGCCCCGCTGCAGACCGCCCCGCCAGGTCCACCCAGGGCCGCGATCGAAGATCAACAACCACACATCAAGCCGCAGCCGGGGTGGGTCTCGTTGTCGGGCGTAGCCCTCAAGTCAGGATCTCCGGGCGGTGACAAGGTGGAGCGCCCCACCGGACGTACGACCTTGTCACCGCCCGGAGATCCTGATGCCCTTGCGAAGTCCGACAACGAGACCCACCCCTCCCGGGCCTCCGCAGCTCGGGCGGGGTCCGGGGCAAAGCCCCGGAGACCACCAACAGCGCCCCACCAAAGCCCGAGCACCCGTCGAGATCCGAAGGGCGCCCGAGGCAACCACGACACCGGCCGCCAACCCCGGGGCCCCGCGGTGCCGAGACAAAGGCACCCCCAGATCCACCGTTTGATCTTGCCCCTAGGCCGCCCATCCCAAGCCGGCCACGACCCACTGAGCTTCCCTGCGTAAGCTGGTCTGTTGTGAGTCTGACCATCGGGATCGTCGGCCTGCCCAACGTCGGCAAGAGCACGCTGTTCAATGCACTGACTAAGAACGACGTGCTTGCGGCGAACTACCCATTCGCAACCATCGAGCCGAATGTCGGCGTTGTGGGGTTGCCGGATGACCGGCTGCCGAAGCTGGGCGCCCTGTACGACTCGCAGAAGATCGTGCCGGCTCCCGTTTCGTTCGTGGACATCGCCGGGCTGGTCCGCGGGGCCTCGAAGGGCCAGGGGCGCGGCAACGCGTTCCTTGCCAACATCCGCGACGCGTCGGCGATCTGCCAGGTCGTGCGGGCCTTCTCGGACCCCAACGTGGTCCACGTCGACGGCAAGGTGTCCCCGGCCGACGACATCGAGACGATCAACACCGAGCTGATCCTGGCCGATCTCCAGACGATCGAGAAGGCACTGCCGCGGCTGGAGAAGGAAGCGAAGCTCCGCAAGGACCGCGCGGCGATGGTCACCGCGGCCAAGGCCGCCGCTGAGCTGCTGGACACCGGCGTGACCCTCTACGGCGGCGCGGCCGCCGCCGGCATCGAGGTGGACCAGCTCCGCGAGCTGCACCTGCTGACCACCAAGCCCTTCCTGTACGTCTTCAACGTCGACGAGGAAGAGCTCAACAACGCGGCGTTCCTCGACGAGCTGCGGGCCCTGGTCGCCCCGGCCGAGGCCGTCTTCATGGACGCCAAGGTCGAGTCCGAGCTGATCGACCTGCCCGAGGACGAGGCGCGCGAGCTGCTGGAGTCGATCGGCCAGCAGGAGCCGGGCCTCAACCAGCTCATCAGGGTGGGCTTCCGGACGCTGGGCCTGCAGACCTACCTGACCGCCGGCCCGAAGGAATCCCGCGCCTGGACGATCCCGGTCGGCGCCACCGCCCCGGAAGCCGCTGGCGTGATCCACTCCGACTTCCAGCGCGGCTTCATCAAGGCCGAGATCGTCTCCTTCGACGACCTGATGACCGCAGGCACGATGAGCGCCGCCAAGGCGGCCGGCAAAGTCCGCATCGAAGGCAAGGACTACACGATGCAGGACGGCGACGTCGTCGACTTCCGCTTCAACGTCTGACCCGGGTCCGACGGCCCGGCCCGGCGAGGCCGGCGTGCGGGGCCACCGCATCGTCGAGAAGGTCGCCTCGGCCGACTGGGACCCGCCGGCGTCGAGCCTTCGTCTCGGCCGGCCTGAACCAGCCGGCTCGAGGCTTCGCCAGATCCGGGCTGGCTACGCTTTCGATCGGATCGCTTCGACGTCTGGGGATGACTTATGTACCTGCTCGAACTGGCCTTCGACGGCAACCCTGAGCGGCTGGAGCACCGGCCCGCACACCGTGAGGTCCTCGCGGCTCTCAAGGAGCGCGGGAAGGTCGCGATGGCGGGCCCGTACGCCGACGAGTCCGGGGCTTTGCTGATCTTCGACGTGGCCACCGAAGAAGAGTTCGAGGCGTTGGTTGCCGCCGACCCCTACTACCGGGCTCCCGGTGTCACGATCGCCGCCAAGCGCCTGTGGAATCCCGTCATCCGGTGATGTAGTGCAGCACCACGTTGTGGACGTGGTGGGCCTTGTCGGAGCCGCGGAACTCGACCTCGTACGTGTGGGCGCCCACGTGGATGGCGATCGTGCCCGTCGAGAAGAACGCTCCGCCCCAGGACTTGTTGCTGACCACGCTCACGCTGGTGATCTTGGCGTACGGGATGCTGGTGATGGCGACCTTCTTGCCGATGAACGACTTGTCCTGCACGATCACGCGGCGGTTGGTGACACCGATGAAACCAGTGCCGGCGCCGATCGCGTCGTAGACCGCGATGACCTCCTCGCCCTGCAACAGGCCGCTCTCGATCTGCCGCAACTGCTCTTTCCGGTCGTACTTGGCGTTCGTGGTCGTCATACGAACGACGCTAAGGGCCGCGGTCAAGGACGAGATTTCTCACGCTAGGCAGCACGGGCGGGGCCGGGCATGCTGTCGCCATGAGTCTCGATGGTGTGGTGGCGTTGGTTACGGGCGGCTCGCGGGGGATCGGGCGGGCGGCGGCCCAGCGGCTCGCGGGCAGCGGCGCGACCGTGGTCGTGCACTACGGGACCAACAAGGCCGCCGCGCAGGAGACCGTGGACAGTCTCGGCGCCGGTGGCCACGAGATGCTGCCGGCCGACCTCAAGGACCCGGCCCAGATCAAAGAGCTCGTCGACCAGGTGGTCGCCCGGCACGGCACGATCGGGGTCCTGGTCAACAACGCCGGGACGTACGAGCCGCATCCTGTGCTCGAGACCTCTTACGAGCAGTGGCAGGACGTCTGGCGGCGGACGATGGACACCAACCTGACCGGGCCCGCCAACCTGATCCACGAGGTCGTGCCGCACATGGTCGCCGCCGGCGGTGGGCGGATCGTCAACATCACCTCGCGCGGCGCGTTCCGGGGTGAGCCGACCCACCCGGCCTACGGCGCCAGCAAGGCCGGCCTCAACAGCCTCAGCCAGTCGCTGGCCAAGGCGCTCGGCCAGCACAACATCTTCGTCACCGCGGTCGCGCCCGGGTACGTGGACACCGACATGGCCGCGCCCTACCTCAACGGGCCTCGTGGCGAGGCGATCCGCAACGAGACCGCCATCGGGCGCATCGCGGATGTCGACGAGGTGGCGAAGCTGGTGGTCTTCCTGGCCACGCCGGGCACGGAGTCGATGACCGGCGGGGTCATCGACATCAACGGCGCTTCCTACCTGCGTACGTGACGGCGGAGCCGGTGGCTTCGTAACCGTCGGTGACGAGGAAAGGCCACAGCGCACCGAGTAAGCAACCCAGGAGAGTGGCGCCGGATACCCACAGCAGCGAGTGGCGGTAGGTCGCCGACTGGCTACTCCACGTTGAGAACGAGCCGGTAAGCGTCTTCGATGCGCGCCGCGAGCGTCACTTCGCGTTCCGTGATCGACACCCCGTCGGCGGCTGCGAGCTTGACCTGTGTGTAACCATCGAGGCGACGGATTTCAGCCCTGAGGCGCAATGCGTCCGCGCAGACCTTCACCCGTTCGGTGAGATCGCTGTGTTGCGAGTTGTCGAGCTGGAACACCCGCTTGAGCTGCTTGTCCTCGCGCGACCAACCGGCCAGCAGGGCGAGCGCGTCTGACAGATAGTCGCCTCGGGCCCGACCGTTCCACAGGGCTCGCATCCACACCTCCCAGGCGTCGTTGCCGGCTTGTGGCCAAATCGCCGCCATCTCGTCATGGTTCGGCGCCCTCAGTCTTTCGCTGACCGGCCCTGGTGTCCACGCCCACATTTCCCCCTTGTGGTGACCTAGGGGACGGCTCCGGCACCCGAAACGACATTTCATCTGGCAGGCTGGTTGCTCGTGCACGCCGAACGTCCGAGTCAGTCCGCCAGCCGGGGGAGTGCGACCATCCTCGTCATCGTCGGTGCCGCCATCGTTGCTGAGCGTAAAGTTCTGGCCTGCGCCCGGGCACATCCTCCGGAATTAGCCGGCATGTGGGAGTTTCCCGGCGGGAAGGTCGAGCCGGGTGAGTCCGAGACCGGTGCACTCGTGCGGGAATGCCAGGAAGAACTGGGTGTGCGGATCGCGGTCGGTGATCGCATCGGCGACGATATCCCGTTGGGACACCGCCGTACCGTATTGAAGATTTTCGCCGCACGACTGGTTGACGGCGACCCGAAGCCGTTGGAGCATGCCGCCCTGCGCTGGCTGGGTCCCGACGAGCTCGACGACGTGCCGTGGCTCCCGGCCGACGCCCCGATCGTGGAGGCCCTCCGCGCCGGCCCCTGGCTGGGCCAATAGAAAAAGGGCCCCCGGCCGAAGCCGGGGGCCCTTACAAAAGCCTCAGTCCTGGTCCGGGTGCGCGTAGTTGAGGTCGCGCGGAGGCATCGGGAACTCCACGTCGTCGCCGAACGGTGATGCGGCTCCCGAGCGGTCGAACGCGGCCTCGCTGACGCCCAGGCGGCCGTTGGCGCCCACCGCCGGAAGCTGCGCGGGCCCGACCCGCCGGTGCCAGTTGACGCCTCGTTCCACTTCCTGCTCCTCGGTGCGTTCGTGTGCGTCCGGAAGGTCCACGCCGGTCATGGCGGGGCCCGCGGAAACCGCATGGCTGGAGCCGGACTGTACCAACTGGTCATCGTCAGGGTGCCGGCGGAAGATCTTGCTGCCCAGCCACACCAGCGGATCGTATTTACGGTCCACCACGCGCTCCTTCATCGGAATGATCGCGTTGTCGGTGATCTTGATGTGCTCAGGGCACACCTCGCTGCAGCACTTGGTGATGTTGCAGTACCCGAGGCCCTGATGCTGCTGAGCGTACGTCTTCCGGTCTTCCCGCGCGTCCAATGGATGCATATCCAGCTCCGCCGCGCGGATGAAGGTCCGCGGACCCGAGAACGCCTTCTTGTTCTCGTCGTGGTCACGCACCACGTGGCAGGTGTTCTGGCACAGGAAGCACTCGATGCACTTGCGGAACTCCTGCGAGCGCTCGACGTCGATCTGCTGCATCCGGTATTCGCCGGGTGCCAGGTCGGCGGGCGGGGCGAACGCCGGCGTCTCCCGGGCCTTCTCGTAGTTGAACGAGACGTCCGTGACGAGGTCGCGGATCACCGGGAAGGTGCGCAAGGGCGTCACCGTGATGGTCTCGTCCTCGGAGAACGTCGACATCCGGGTCATGCAGCCCAGCCGCGGCATGCCGTTGATCTCCATCGAGCACGAGCCGCACTTGCCGGCCTTGCAGTTCCATCGGCAGGCGAGGTCGGGCGCTTCGGTGGCCTGGAGCCGGTGGATGATGTCGAGCACGACCTCACCCTCGTTGACCTCGACCTGGTAGTCCTGCAGGTCGCCGCCGGTCTCGTCACCACGCCAGACCTTGAATTGGCGCTTCTCTCCCATTACTTGCTCGCCCCTTCGGTAGCAGACGTGTCGAACTCCGCCAGCTCTTCCTCGGTCAGGTACTTCGAAAGCTCGCCTCGGTCGAAGAGCCCGACCAGCTCCGGCCGGATCTTCGGCAGCGGCTTGTGCTCGAGCCGGACCTTGTCGCCGTCGAGCGAGCAGACGAGGTTGACCGTCCGCCACTTCGCGGACATCGCGGGGAAGTCCTCGCGGGTGTGGCCGCCCCGCGACTCCTCCCGCTCCAGCGCCGCCTTCGCGGTGCACTCGGAGACCACCAGCATGTTGCGCAGGTCCAGAGCGAGGTGCCAGCCCGGGTTGTACCGGCGGCCGCCGGTCGCACCGACGTTGGCGACCCGCACGCGCAGCTCCGCGAGCCGGGTCAGGGCGTCCTCGAGCTCGCCCTTGCGGCGGATGATGCCGACCAGGTCGCCCATCACCGCTTGCAGATCCTGCTGGAGCTTGTACGGGTTCTCGCCCGTCTCCCGCGCGAGCGGGGCGAGCGCCGTGTCGACGGCCGCCTCGACGTCGGCCGCGGGCACGGTCGGACGCTTCTCCATGCTGTCGACGTAGCTGGCCGCGAACTCGCCGGCGCGCTTGCCGAACACCAGCAGGTCGGACAGCGAGTTGCCGCCGAGCCGGTTGGAGCCGTGCATGCCGCCGGACACCTCGCCGGCCGCGAACAGGCCCTGCACGTGCCCCATCGCCGCGCCGGAGTCAGGCTCGACCTCGACGCCGCCCATCACGTAGTGGCAGGTGGGGCCGATCTCCATGGGCTCCTTGGTGATGTCGACGTCGGCCAGCTCCTTGAACTGGTGGTACATCGACGGCAGGCGCTTCTGGATGTACTCGGCCGAGCGACGCGACGCGATGTCGAGGTAGATGCCGCCGGCCGGAGTGCCGCGACCCTCCTTGACCTCGTTGTTGATCGCGCGGGCGACCTCGTCGCGGGGGAGCAGCTCCGGCGGGCGCCGGTTGTTGTCCGGGTCGGTGTACCAGCGGTCCGCCTCCTCCTCGGTCTCCGCGTACTGCTTGCGGAAGACGTCGGGGACGTACTCGAACATGAACCGCTTGCCCTCGGAGTTCTTGAGGACGCCGCCGTCGCCGCGGACCGACTCGGTGACCAGGATGCCCTTGACCGAGGGCGGCCAGACCATGCCGGTCGGGTGGAACTGGAGGAACTCCATGTTGATCAGCGTCGCGCCGGCGCGCAGGGCCAGCGCGTGGCCGTCGCCCGTGTACTCCCAGGAGTTCGACGTGACCTTGTAGGACCGGCCGACGCCGCCGGTTGCCAGCACCACCGCGGGCGCCTGGAACAGCAGGAAGTCGCCGGACTCGCGGTAGTAGCCGAACGCGCCGGCGATCCGGTCACCGTCGAGCAGCAGCTCGGTGATGGTGGTCTCGGCGAACACCCGGATCCGGGCGTCGTAGTCGCCGAACTCGCGCTTGTCCTCCTGCTGGAGCGACACGATCTTCTGCTGGAGCGTGCGGATCAGCTCCAAGCCGGTGCGGTCACCGACGTGCGCGAGGCGGGGGTACTCGTGACCACCGAAGTTGCGCTGCGAGATCTTGCCGTCCGGCGTGCGGTCGAACAGCGCGCCGTAGGTCTCCAGCTCCCAGATCCGCTGCGGCGCCTCTTTGGCGTGCAGCTCGGCCATCCGGAAGTTGTTGAGGAACTTGCCGCCGCGCATGGTGTCGCGGAAGTGCACCTGCCAGTTGTCGCGCGAGTTCGCGTTGCCCATCGCCGCGGCGGCGCCACCCTCGGCCATCACCGTGTGGGCCTTGCCGAACAGCGACTTGGAGATGATGGCGACCCGCTTGCCGGCCAGCCGTGCCTCGATCGCCGCGCGGAGGCCGGCGCCGCCGGCGCCGATCACGACGACGTCGTAGTGGTGTCGTTCGATTCGCTCAGTCATGTCAGTCGCCTCAGTTGATGAACCGCACGTCGCCGAACCATCCCGCCGAGACCGCCATGATGTAGAAGTCCGTGATGGCGAGCGTCGCGAGAGTGATCCAGGCCAGCTGCATGTGCCGGGTGTTCAGCTTGGACACGAACGTCCAGAAGCGGTAACGCACCGGGTGGCGGGAGAAGTGCTTGAGCCGCCCGCCCGCGATGTGCCGGCACGAGTGGCAGGAGAGCGTATAGGCCCAGAGCATGACCACATTCAAAATAAGAATGAGGTTGCCGAGCCCGAAGCCGAATCCCTCGGGGCTGTGGAACGCCTTGATGGCATCCCACGTGTTGATGACCGAGATGATGCCGGCGGCGTAGAACGCGTACCGGTGGGCGTTCTGGAAAATCAGCGGGAAGCGCGTCTCGCCCGAGTAGGTCTTGTGACCGTCGGGGACCGCGCACGCCGGCGGGGAAAGCCAGAACGAGCGGTAGTACGCCTTGCGGTAGTAGTAGCACGTCAGCCGGAAGAGCAGCAGGAACGGCAGCGTGAGGGCCGCCTCCGGGATGATCCACCAGCTCGGCAGGAAGGTGCCGAACTCTGCCGCCTCGCCGCACCTGTCGGTAAGACATGGCGAATAGAACGGCGTCAGATAGTGGTAGTCCTCCACGAAGAACCACTTGTGCATGTAGACCCGGACGGTCGCGTAGGCGATCCAGGCGCTCAGCCCGATCACGGTGATGAGGGGCGCTATCCACCATCGATCCGTACGCAACGTCCGAGCCGAAATCGAGGCGCGCGCCTGCGCCCCGACCGGCCTCGTCGCCGTTGTCGTCATGAAGTCTCCCGCAAGGTTCTTATGGCCGCTGGCCGGCGCGTGACGGTGCACACGTTACGCCGGGGGAATCAAGCGGCTCGCAGAGGTGCCAGCGGGTGTGATCAATCCGCTCGACGCACTTACAGATCGGGTGCACCGAGCCGGCGTACGGACGGCGAACAGTCGCGGTGAAGGTCTTCGAGACGTTCGAGCACCGGTAGGTCGCGGTCGCCACTCGGTGCGACGAAGAACGCCGGAGCACCCGACGAGGCCTGTCGGTCGAGCGCGTTCGCGTACGCGGTGCGGGCCTCTACGAGCTCCGTCCACATGTTCACGGTCCGGTCGTCGGCGCGGTCGTCCCGGTCGCGTTCGGCGACCCGGCGCAGGTCGTCGAGGAACGGCTGGAGGGCGGCGTTCTCGTTGCGGATCGCGACGGCACGCTGGCGCGGACCGGCCGCGGAGCCCGGCGGCGCCACCCGGTTGAGCCGCACCTCGAGCGCGCGGCACGCGTCGTCGACCCGCACCCGGTCGCGGCCGTCGGCACTCGCCTCGTCGACGGCGCCGACGAGCCGCGCCACGCCGATCGAGATGCCCGTGCAGGCACCGAGCACCACCACGACGGCGGCGACCACGATCGCGATCACAATCCGGCGACGACCCCGATTGTCCTTATTGTCTGGACCGGGAGTCGTTGCCGTGTCGGGATCCGGCGCCGAAGCGGGCGCAGGATCCACCAATTTATCCGGTTCGGGCGCGTCGGGCGACCTCGGATACGGCGGGGGTGGCGGGGTCGTCATACAGACGAATCTATCCCGACGCGCCACCCGTGAAGTTCCACGAAGCCAGCCGCAGTGACGGACCGGTGAAGCCGAACAGGTCCCAACTGTCGGCCGGCGTGATCGCGTTGCCGCCGACCCCGAGCACCGCACCCGGCCCGAGGGCCAGCGGGTAGGACTGGGTGAACCGGAAGTTCCGGACCGGCCGGGTGATCTCCCCGTCTTCCACCAGCCATACGCCGTTGCGGGTCAACCCGGTCACGACCAGGGTCTTCGGGTCGAGCACCCGGGTGTACCAGAAGTCGGTGACCAGCAGGCCACGCTCCATCGTGGACAGCAGCGCGGCGGTGTGCCCGTCGGCCGCCGGCCCGGCCACGGCCGCGGTCGGGGCGCTCTCGTCGGGCAGCAGCCGCAGGTTGGCCGGCACCGGCCCGAACGCGCCGCCACCGGGCCAGCCGTGCCCGGTGGAGACGGTGCCCGCCTCGGCCGCGGACCGCCGGTCGTACGCGACGCCGGTGGTGATGCCCGCGTCGACGAAGGTGACCGGCCGCTTGGGCGTGCCCTCACCGTCGAACGGGATGCCGACACCCGCGGTCGCGGTCACGTCGTCGACGAGGGTCACGGCCGGGTCGAACTGCGCCGCACCGATCTCGGCGAACGACTGCCGCTCGTTGTGCAGTTTCCCGTTGAAGCCGTACAGCGCGAAGTTGGTCAGCAGGTCGGCCACCGCGGTCGGCTCGAGCACCACCTCGTAGCGGCCCGGCGGCAGCTCGATCGCGTCCGCGCCGGCCCGGGCCTTGAGTGCGGCCCGACCGCCGAGCACCGCGCCGTCGAGGTCGGCGAGCCGGCGCGAGCCGAGTCGCGCGACGCCGTCGGAGCCCGGCACGCGCGCGATGCCGTCCATCGCCGCCTCGGCCGCCCGACCCGCGACCGCCTGGCCCGCGCTGTTGGCGAAGGCGCCGGACCAGTACACGGTGCGGCAGTAGCCGGCCGTCTCCAATCCCTCGGCCGCGTCGACGAAGGCGCGCACGCGGGCGGCCCGCTCGTCGGGCGTGGCCTGCGCGGTCGCCTCGTCCCAGGCGCCGTCGGTGACCAGCGGCGCGGCCGGTGCGAGGCCCGGCCAGCCGGGGTCGACCGGGGTCAGTGGCACCGCCGCGATGGTCCGCTCGACGAGCGCGGTCAGGCCGGCCTCGTCGACCACTGTGGTCGAGCCGCCGACGGTCCGGCCGTCGAGGTGGACCCGCAGCCGGACGGCGGAGGTCGCGTCGGCCACGTTCTGGTGGATCCCCGAGTTGGCGAACCGGGTCAGCGCCAGGGCGGTGTGGTCGACCAGCACCTCGGCCTGCGCGCCGCTGCCGGCCAGCCGCCGGACCAGGTCGACGACCCGGCCCGCGAGATCGAGCTCCGCCGACATCAGCCCGTCACCCCCACCCGTACGCCCGTGAACCGGGCCGGAGCCGCGGGATGGCCGGTGTGCCCGGTCTGGCCCGGCTGGCCCTTGCCGCAGTTCGGGATGCCCCACGCCGTGACCTCCGACGAGAGCATGTCCATCGACTGCCAGAAGGTCGGTCCGATCCCGGTGTAGGTCGGGTTGCGCAGCATCCGGCCGATCTTGCCGTTCTTGATCTCCCAGCCGATCTCGCAGCCGAACTGGAAGTTGAGTCGCCGGTCGTCGATCGACCAGGACCGGTTGGTGTCCATGAAGATCCCGTCGTCGGTGCTGGCGATGATCTCTTCGAGCGTGTGCGGCCCGGGCTCCAGCCCGACGTTGGTCATCCGCACCATCGGGAGCCGCGCCCAGCCGTCGGAGCGCACGCTGCCGGCGTAGTCCAGACCGGCCACCGACGCGGAGTCGCGCCCGGCGAGCACGCCGACCCAGAGGCCCTCGTGCACCGCGTAACGGGCCGAGGCCGGGGTGCCCTCGTCGTCGAAGCCGAAGCTGCCGAGCGCGCCGGGGATGGTCGGGTCGATCGCGATGTTCATCAGCGACGACCCGTAGCGCATCGAACCCAGCTTGCTCAGGTCGAGCCAGGAGGTGCCGGCGTAGGCGGCCTCCCAGCCCAGGATCCGGTCGAGCTCGATCGCGTGCCCCACCGACTCGTGGATCTGGAGCGCCATCTGCTCACTGCCGAGGATCAGCGAGGTCTGTCCGGCCGGGCAGGGCGCCGCGGTCAGCAACTCGCGCGACTCGATCGCGACCCGGGCCGCGTTGCCGGGCAGGTCGAGCCCGGTGACCATTTCCCAGCCTCGGGTGCCGTACTGGTTCCCGTAGGACCTTCGCTGCGACTCGCCGTCGCCGATCGAGGTCGCCGTGATGCCGCCACCGCACTCGCGGAACCGCTGGTCGATGCGGTGTCCCTCGCTGGAGACGAACCACTTCGCGGTGTCCCAGATGCGGTAGTGGCTCTCCGCGAGGTCGGCGCCGTGCTCGCGCATCGTGGTGGTGAGCCCGACCATCAGCTCGGCCTTGTCGGAGAGCGGCACGCTCAGCGGGTCGACCTCGCAGGGAGACGACCAGGAGCCGGTCGCCGCGGGCAGTGGGATCAGGCCGGTGGCGGGGACAGGCACGCTCGCGCTCGCGGCGGCGATCTTCGCGGCGCGGGTGCCGGCCGCGCGGGCGGCTGGGTCAGACATGTCGGGCACGGCGTAGAAGCCCCAACCGGATCCGACCAGTGCGCGTACGCCGACACCGGCGTCCTCGTCCTGGCTCAGCTCTTCGAGCTCGCCGTTGCGTGCGGACATGGACTCGGTGCGCCGATGCATCACCCGCGCGTCCGCGTAGCGCGCCCCGGCGTCGAGAGCGGCCTGGACCGCGGCGGCTGCCGCGTCGAAATGGGTCACCCTGCGGAGCCTAGGTCACGATTCCGCGACGCGCGCGAACCAGACGGCATGCATCGCGCGTCCTCGATGCAGAGTCGTTACCACGGACCAGGCTGACAGTTCGATGGCCGTAGCTTACTTTCAGCGCCAGCGGTCGGATGCAACTTCCTTTCGCACTCGAAGCGTTCACTGCACAGTGCACGACCCGGAAGGGAGGTGACCGAGGCCATGACGGATGGCGCCACCGGACCGGTTGGCCTGAAGGTCTCGACGCCCGACGAACCGGCCGCGGACGTGTCGGCCACCGTCGCCGAGAACGTCCTCGGCCGGTCGCCCGGACAGCTCGCCTGGCTGCGGTTGAAGCGCGACCGCACCGCC
Source organism: Asanoa ishikariensis (assembly GCF_900107455.1). Classification (GTDB taxonomy): domain Bacteria; phylum Actinomycetota; class Actinomycetes; order Mycobacteriales; family Micromonosporaceae; genus Asanoa; species Asanoa ishikariensis. The sequence goes on from NZ_FNQB01000002.1 coordinate 356,596, forward strand.
TGGGCCAGCGGCTTCGCGCTGCTGTTCTTCGCGGTCGTCGCGATGGCGGCACCCCTGATCGAACGCCTCTACGGCAAGGGTCCGCTCGACCGCTTCTCCGACAAGCTCGACGGGAACGGCAACCCGCTGGGCTACCTGGGTGGCGTCAGCGCCGAGCACTGGCTGGGCGTCCAGCCCCGGCTCGGCCGCGACATCCTGATCCAGATCGTCTACGGGATGCGCACGTCGCTGCTCGTCGCGCTGACCGCCGCGCTGCTGACCATCGTGCTCGGCGTGGTGGTCGGGATCGTCGCCGGCTACCTCGGCGGCAAGGTCGACGCCGTCCTGAGCTGGCTGACCGACCTGACGCTGGCGTTCCCGTTCTACATCTTCTGCTTCGCGTTCGTGCCGATCGCGGTCGCCCAGCGCTACGGACCGACGGACCAGGAGGCGTCCTGGTTCCGGCCGGTGTTGTTGATCATCGTGTTCGTGCTGTTCAACTGGACCTACAGCGCCCGCCTCGTCCGCGGCCAGGTGCTCACCCTGCGCGAGCGGGAGTTCGTCGAGGCGGCCCGGGCCTCCGGTGCCGGCCTCGGGCACGTGCTGTTCCGCCAGCTTCTGCCCAACCTCTGGGCACCGATCCTGGTCACCTTCTCGCTCAACGTGCCGGCGCTGATCACCGCCGAGGCCGCCCTGTCGTTCCTCGGCATCGGCATCCTCGAGCCGACCCCGGACCTGGGCCGGCTGATCGCTGACAGCGTCAACTACGTCCGTGACGACCCCGCCTTCACCCTGACCGGCGGCATCACGCTCTTCGTGCTGGTGCTGGCGTTCAACCTGTTCGGCGACTCGCTGCGCGACGCCCTCGACCCGAAGTCCGACCGGTAGGGGGCGCGACGATGCTGCGGTTCTTCATCAAGAAGCTGCTCCTCGCGGCCACGACGCTGATCACCGTCAGCGTGATCACCTTCGGGCTGTTCTTCGCGGCGCCGAACAACCCCGCCGAGCTCATGTGCGGCAACCGCAAGACCTGCACGCCCGCGCAGGAAGAGAGCATCGCCCGGCGGATGGGCCTCGACAAGCCGGTCGTCCAGCAATATGCCGACTTCATGGCCGGCATCGTGAAGGGGCGCACGTTCGGCGAGGGCGACGCGGTGCGCGAGTGCCCGGCGCCCTGCCTGGGCTACTCGTTCCGCAACGACGAACCGGTCACCGACATCATCGGGCGCACGCTGCCCGTGACGCTGTCCATCGTGTTCGGTGCCGCCGTGGTCTGGCTGCTGATCGGCGTATCGGTCGGCATGGTCTCGGCGCTGCGCAAGGGCACCATCTTCGACCGGGGCGCGGTCGGCTTCTCCCTGACCGGCGCCTCGATGCCGATCCTCCTGTTCGGGCCTTTACTGCTGATCATCTTCGTGTACGAGACGGGCCTGCTGGCCTATCCCAGCTACGTACCGCTGACCGAGAACCCCGTCAAGTGGGCGGCCGCGATGCTGCTGCCCTGGCTGGCCCTCGGTTTCATCAACTCCGCCAGCTACGCGCGGCTGTCCCGTGCGCAGATGCTGGAGACGCTGTCCGAGGACTTCGTGCGCACCGCGCGGGCCAAGGGCATGACCAAGTTCCGGGTGTACGGGAAACACGCGCTGCGGGCGGCGATCACGCCGATCGTCACCATCGCGGGTCTGGACCTGGGCACCTACCTCGGCGGCACGGTGGTGACCGAGACGATCTTCGGCTTCACCGGGCTGGGCAAGGCATCGCTCAACGCGGCGATCAACCTCGATATGCCGCTGGTTATGGCGACGGTGCTGCTCGCCGCGTTGTTCATCGTCGCGGCCAACGTCATCGTCGACGTCCTCTATTCGTTCATCGACCCCAGAGTTCGTCTCGCATAGACCCACGGGCGCGTGTCGGTGTGGGCCGTGCCGACACGCGCCCGTGATCCGAAAGAAATGTTCGGTGTAGAGGCTCATGTCGGAGGATTTCTGCAATCCTCCGCGGGATAGGGAGGGAGTGACCGATGCGTTCAACACGGACGTTGCGGCGGCTGACCGCGGCTACCGGGGCCGCGTTGCTGCTGACGGCGACGCTTGCCGCTTGTTCGAAGAACACCGGCGAGTCCACTGAGCAGGGCAAAGAGGTCGTCGAGAGGACGGGCGCGATCTCGACCGACCCCAAGGAGTCGCAGGGGCCCGCGCCGGAGGTGGCAGGTGCGACCAAGGGCGGCACGCTGAAGGTGATTCAGCAGACCGACTTCGAGCACATGGACCCCCAGCGCACCTACGTCGTCGGCGCGATGGCCGTGCAGCACATGCTGGTCCGCAACCTGACGCAGTTCCGGGAAGACGGCAAGGGCAAGCTGACGCTGGTCGGCGACCTCGCGGAGAGCCCGGGCAAGGACGTCAACAACGACTGCAAGACCTGGGAGTACACGCTCAAGAAGGGCGTCAAGTACGAGGACGGCACCGAGGTCAAGGCCGCCGACGTGGCGTACGGCATCGCCCGGTCGTTCGAGGAGACCATCGACGGCGGGCCGACTTACGTGCAGGAGTGGCTGGCCGACAACCCGACCTACAACGCGGTCTACAAGGGCCCCTACACCTCCGGCAACACCAACGTGCCGGGCCTGACCGTGAACGGCGACTACGGGCTCAAGTTCGAGTTCAAGAACCCGCACTGCGACCTGCCGTTCGCGCTGTCCATGGGCACCTCGGCGCCGCTGCCAGCCGCCAAGGACACCAAGCTCGAGTACGACCGGCACGTCTTCTCGTCCGGCCCGTACAAGATCAAGGAATACATCAAGGACAGCAAGCTGGTGCTGGAGCGCAACCCGAACTGGGACCCCAACACCGACCCGATCCGGCACAACTACCTCGACGGCCTCGAGGTCGAGATGGGTCCGGACGACGCCGCGCAGACCGAGCGGGCCATCGCCGGTGGCGCGGACGCCAACGCGATCGCCTGGGACGGCGTGCCGCAGTCGCTGGTCAGCAAGGTGCAGGGTGACCCGTCGCTCAAGGAGCGCACGATCGACACCCCGAGCCTGTTCGTCTGGTACCTCGCGATCAACAACCAGAAGGTCACCGACATCAACGTCCGGCACGCGATCGGTTGCGCGCTCGACAAGCAGGGCATCCTGCTGACCCAGGGTGGCGACGCGGCCGGCCGGCTGACCAACAACCTGCAGGCCGACACCACGATCGGCTACCAGGAGATCGCCGACCCGACCGGTTGTGGCCCCACGGGTAACCCGGAGAAGGCCAAGGAGCTGCTCGGCGGCAAGAAGATCAAGCTCGCCTTCATGTCGCGCGACACCGCCTTCGGCCAGCAGACCGCGCCGGTGCTCAAGGACAGCCTGGAGAAGGCCGGCTTCGAGGTCGTCGTCTCCTACATCGCGCAGCCGAACCACAACCCGACCGCGCGTACGAAGGACAACCCGTACGACATCTACATCAGCAACTGGGGTGCGGACTGGCCGAGCGGCGCGTCCACGATCCCGGTGCTCTACGACGGCCGCAAGATCGGCCCGCAGGGCAACTCGAACGTGTCCTACTTCAACGGTGACGACGTCAACACCGCGATCGACGCGGCGTCGGCGCTGCCGGCCGGCGAGGCGGGCGACGACTGGTCCGCGATCGAGAAGACCATCATCGACAAGTACTACCCGGTCGTCCCGATCTACCAGTCCAAGACCTTCGTGGTCATGGGCGACAAGGTCGGCGGTGTCTTCCACTCCGACTCGATCGGCACGATGGTCTACTACAACGCCTTCATCAAGCAGTAAGGCAGCACGTTGAGGAGGGGCTCCCGTTCGGGGGCCCCTCCTTTTCACAGTCTCTGGTCGAGCGGGCAGAACCAGGTGCTGCGGCCGCCGTACGTGCCATGGGACATCGGGGTGCCGTCTCGAGGGCAGCGAGCGTCCGGGCCGCGCATCCGGACGATCTCCAGCGTGTGTACGCCGCCCCCGGCCACCGAGGTGCGGATCGCGTAGCGGGTAGCCCGCAGCAGCGCCGCCACCTCGTCCGCGGAAAGGTCGTCGACCGGCTTGCCGGGGTGCATCCTGGCCCGCCAGAGGATGTCATCGGCGAGCAGGTTGCCGATCCCGGCGATCGCATGCTGGTCGAGCAGGCGGGCCTTGACCGGCGCGGTGCCGCGGCCCAGCATCGCCCGGAACTGCGCCGGCGTGATCTCCGTGGCGTCCGGCCCGAGCAGCTCGATCGGCGGATCCAACCGGATGCGGCCGAGCCGCCGCGGGTCGACCAGCATCAGCCGGCCGCCGTCGGCGAACGTCAGCGCGAACCTGGAGTATCGGAAGTCGCCCGGTGCCCGGCCGCGCTCCCAGTAGTCGCCGCCGTCGACCTCGGTGCCGTCCGGATCGGCCACCACGATCTTGCCGGACATGCCGAGATGGATGCCGAGGACCGGCCCGTCCCCGGACGTCTCGCACCACATGCTCTTGCCGCGCCGGTGCGCCACCGTCAGCCGCCGCCCGACCAGCGCGGCGCGGATCTCGCCCGGCGGGTGCGGCCGGCAGACCCAGGTGTCGTGGTCGTCGACGTCGACGACCTCCCGGTCCAACGCGGCCCGCGCGATCACCGAGCGGGCGTTCTCGACCTCCGGTAGCTCCGGCACCCGTCAGAGGGTACGGCGCAGGAAGTCGCGTTCGGCCAGCAGCCGCCGGGCCAGGTCGGCCTCGCGGAGCAGCTCGTGCGGGCGGTTGGTCCGGGTGAGCGCGGTGGACAGCCGGGCCACGTGCGCCGACTCCTCGAGGTCGGTCGGGTCCGCCACGATCAGCAGTGGTTGCACCGCAGACCGGGTGGGCACGGGCTCGGCCGCCAGCTCCAGCAGCGAGTGGTGCGCGTAGATGTCCGGGCCGTCGACCGGCTGGCCGAGATAGCGCTCGGCGTACGCCGAGCCGCACCGCGCCCAGTCGACGATCGGGCCCTCGGCCACCGCGCAGCGGAACACCTCCGGGCGGCGGAGCACGGCGAGCGCCGCGAGCCAGCCACCGAAGCGCCGGCCGCGGACAGCCACGCGTGCCAGGTCGAGGTCGGGGTGCTTGCCGCTGAGCGCGGTGAGCGCGTCGGCCTGGTCGGCGAGCATCACGTCGGCGAGCCGGCGGTGCACCACCTTCTCGAACGACGGCGCCACGCCGGGCGTACCCCGGTTGTCGACGGTGACCACGGCGAACCCGTTGTCGGCCCACCATTGGCGCTCGATCCAGGCGGCTCGCTCGGCCCGCACCTCCTGGTGCCCCGGGCCGCCGTCGATGTCCAGCAGCACCGGCATCCGGCGACCGTCGACGTGCCCGGCCGGGTAGACCACGGCGGCCGGCAGGCGCCGGTCGGTGACCCGTTCCAGCGCGGGACGCGGCGCGGTCGGCGGCTCGGCCGAGAGCAGGTCCAGCTTCGCCACCTGGGCGTCGCCCTTCCAGACCGTCCAGCGGGTGCCGGTGTGGTCGAGCGATCGGGCGCCGATCACCAGCACGTCGCCACCGACCGCACCCGTGTGCCACCCGGGCGCGGTGGTCAGCCGGCGCGACTCCACGCCGCCACCGCCGATCGCCGTGCGTACCCGGAACAGGTGTTGCTCGCTCGGCTCGCCGTCACTGGCCTCGACCAGCAGGTCGGGGGAGCCGCCCGGGCCGGGCATGCGGCCGACCACCCGGCGCAGGTAGAGCGACGGCGGCGTGAGCAACGTGCCGTCGGCGAACAGGCAGCGCGCGTCGTAGCCGTCGTGCGCTAGCTCGCCCCCGACCAGCACCCGGCCGTCGGGGAGGTGGCAGGGCGTGCCGGCGACCGGCTCGACCCAGCGCGGGTCGGCGAGCTCGGCGTGCACCTGGGTCTCTCCGGTGCGCGGGTCGACCGCCAGCACGAGGCCGTGCTGCTGCATCCGGCGCAGCACCGTGATCAGTGGGCCACCCTCGACCCAGTCGACGGCGACCAGGTACGGATAGGTCTCCCGGTCCCAGTGCACGTCGACCCAGCCGCCGTCGAGGTCGAGCAGGTGCAGGCTGACCTCCGCGTTGACGCCCCCGGCCAGCGACCGGGCGATGGTCACCGGCGGCTCGCCGACCTCTAAACGGGTCACCCGGGTGTCGTCGACCCGCGTGGCCAGCAGCGTCTTCCCGTCCGGCGACCACCAGTAGCCACGGCGCCGGTCGAAGTCCCGCGCGGCGACCTCCTCGGCGCGGCCCCAGCTCACGTGGGTGCCTTCGCCGGCCAGCAGCACGTCGGCGCCGTCCGGCTCGATCACCCGCAGCTCGCCGGTCGCGCTCAGGTAGGCGATCCGCGTGCCGGTCGGGTCCGGGCGGGCGTCGGTGACCGGCCCGGCCGCGGTGACGTCGGTGACCGCGCCGGTGCGCAGGTCGACCTGGCGCAGGCGGCCGTCGGCGACCAGAGCCGCCACCCGGGCCAGCGGATCGGCCGCGTACGCGTCGATCGGGCCCTCGGCGACGAGTCGCTCGACCGAGGGTTCGCCGTCGCCGGCCGGTAGGTCCAGCGTCCATAGCGAGTCGGTGGGATCTTCCGGGCCGGCTGAGCGCAGGAACAGCACCCGCGAGCCGTCGACAGCCACGGTGACCTGGTGCGGGGCGCCGCGGGTGAACCCGTGGGTCCGTGCGGCCAGCTCGGGAAACTCCACATCCGGATCGTATGGGCTACAAGGGGTCGGTGAGAGTCGTTCCGAGAGGCCCCTCGGCGACACGCGTAGAGTGGCCCGGTGGCTCGACGACTACTGCTGGTGCACGCCCATCCGGACGATGAGTCGATCAGCACCGGCGCGACGATGGCGCACTACGCGGCGCTGGGTGACCAGGTCACCCTCGTGACGTGCACCCTCGGCGAAGAGGGCGAGATCTACGTTCCCGAGCTCGCGAAGCTGGCCGCGGCCGACGCTGATCAGCTCGGTGGCTACCGGATCGCCGAGCTGCGGGCCGCGTGCGCCGCACTGGGCGTCGGCGACGTCCGCTTCCTCGGTGGCGCGGGGCGTTACCGCGACTCCGGGATGATGGGGCTCGCCACCAACGACAACCCGCGCTCGTTCTGGAGCGCCGACGTCGACGAGGCCGCCGCCTACCTGGTCGAGGTGATGCGGGAGACCCGGCCGCAGGTCATGATCACTTACGACGAGAACGGCTTCTACGGGCATCCCGACCACATCCAGGCCCACCGGGTCGCGATGCGGGCGGCCGAGCTGGCCCGGGCCGAGGGCGTCGGTCCCGAGAAGATCTACTGGATGGCGCTGCCCTGCAGCGTGCTCGAGGCGGGCCTGCACGCCTTCGCCGACACGGTCGGCAACCCGTTCGAGGGCGTCGAGAGCGCCGACGACTTCCCGTTCGGCACCCCGGACGACGAGATCGCCGCCCGGATCGACGCGACCGACCTGCACGACGCGAAGGTCGCCGCGCTCAAGGCGCACGCGACCCAGATCCCCGACTCCTCCTGGCTCTACGCGCTGGCCGGCGACTTCGGCAGCGAGTTCATGGGCGTCGAGTACTACACCCTCGCGGCCGGCGAGCGCGGTCCGGGCGATGGGCCGAACGGGTGGGAGACCGACCTGTTCGCCGGCATCGCCGTGGCCGAGCCGGCGCCGGCGGAGGCCGGTTCGAGGTGACCAGCGTGTCCAGCCCCACCGACCACCTGCCGCCGCCGGAGCCGCCGGAGCCCGCGGAGACCCCGGCCCCCGAGCCCAGGCCGAGCCGGGACCGCGGTGCCGTCGCGGTGCTGCTGACCACCGCCGGCGTGCTGCTCGCGGTGCTGATGGCGGCGCTGTCCGCCGTGCTCGAGCTCCAGTTGGTAAGCGTGCGGGTCGGCGGGCAGTTGATCGGCGTCTCGGCCCTGCTGGCGCTGGTCGGCAACCTGTTCATCGGCTGGTTCGCGTACCGGGCGACCAAGCACAAATGGGCCGTTTTCCCGCCTGCCCTGATCTGGCTCGCGATCACCCTCATTGCCGCCGGCAGAACTACAGAGGGTGACTATCTGATTGCATCGAATAACTGGGTGGGCTGGGCCATGATCGGGCTCGGTTCACTGTCCTGGACGATTGTCGGCATCCGACTCGTCTCTTCTTCACCTGCGAAAACGTCAGCGAGAACGCTGTACTGAGCGGCCGGCGCCGGGTGGCGCCGAAGGTGAGCGCGGCCACGCAGTCGTGTCAGACCCGAGATCTCTTCGTTACACTTCGTGCGGTCTACTAAATCCCGACTTAAGGTATTTGATGCAGACCGCCCTCTGGAGCAACAAGCGTCGTCGCCGGTACGCCGTCGGCGGCGCGATCCTCGCCCTGCTGCTGGTTCTGATCGGTGTCCTGGCCGGGTTCACCAACCGAGGTGAGAAGGGCGATTTCGCCCGCGGCACCTCCGTGCTCGGCATCGACATCGGCGGCCTGGACCGTTCGGATGCGGCCGCTCGCCTGCACTCCGGGCTCGACGGCAAGCCGGAGCTCGACAAGCCGATCACCGTGCACATCACCGGCGACTCCGCCAAGACGGCCGACGCGCTGGTCACCCCCGACCAGGTCGGTCTCGCGGTCGACATCGACGCGACCGTGGCCGCGGCCGCCGCGCACGGTGGCGACCCGGTCACCCCCCAGGTCACCCTCGACTCCACGAAGCTCGACGACGTCCTGCGCCCCACGGTCGCGCAGGTCACCTCCGACGCCGCCACCCCCGGCTCGGTGACGTTCGACGGCGTCACCCCCAAGGTCACCTACCCGTCGCCGGGTAAGGCCGTGGACCTGCCGAAGGCCACGGACGCCGTGAAGACCGGCTGGATCGACGCGATCTCGGCCGCTGGTGTCACCACCGGCGGCACCGTCCCCAGCCCGGGCCAGACCGGCGCGCCCGCCGTGTCGGTGCCGCTGGTCGAGGTCGACAACGGCAAGGCCCGCGCGGCGGTCGACCAGCTGATGGACACGCTGGTCAAGCCGGCGGTAGCCGCTCCGGTGACCGTGCACTCGGCGAAGGGCGACGTCACGATCACGCCCGACATGATCGCCAAGAGCCTGAAGATCGACGGCGCGGCCGACGGCACCGTCACGCCGTCCGTCGACGCCGGCGCACTGCGGACCGCTATGGGCCCGGCCATCTCCAAGATCGAGTCATCGCCGCCGAGCGCGGTGAAGGGCGAGGGCGCCACCCAGCAGGTGCTGGTCAGCGCGGCCGGCGGCCAGTACGTGGACGGCGGCAAGCTGGCCACCGACGTGCTCGGCGTGCTGCCGCAGACCGGCGCCCGCAGCGTGAACGCCACGCTGAACCCGGCTCCGGCCCAGGTCGCCGACGCCAACCTGCAGAAGCTCGGCGTCAAGGAGAAGGTCTCCTCGTTCACCACGAAGTTCACCGGCGGGCTCACCGAGCCGCGGGTCAAGAACATCGTGACCGTGGCCAAGAAGGTCGACGGCGCCGTGGTGAAGCCCGGTGAGACCTTCTCGCTCAACGGCTTCACCGGCTGGCGCGGCTACGAGCAGGGCTACGTCGACGCTCCGGTGATCGTCGACAACAAGCTCGTGCCCGCGGTCGGCGGCGGCATCTCACAGTTCACCACCACCATGTTCAACGCGAGCTACTACGCCGGCCTCAAGGACGTCGAGCACAAGCCGCACTCGTTCTACATCTCGCGGTACCCGTCGGTGATCGAGTCGACGATCTACTGGCCGAACCTGGACCTCAAGTTCCAGAACAACACGCCGTACGGGATGTTGATCGACACGTCGTACACCAAGGACTCGGTCACGGTCTCGATGTGGAGCACCAAGGTCTACGACAGCGTCAAGACCGAGTGGGCGCCGAAGCACGACGTGACCAAGCCGGAGAACAAGACCCTGCCGGCCGGCCCGGACTGCATCGCCACGACCGGCACCGATGGCTTCACGCAGGACGCCTACCGCATCATCACCAAGGGCGGCAAAGAGGTGCAGCGCGAGAAGTTCTCCTGGCGCTACGATGCGGAACCGCGTTACGTCTGCGAAAAGCCCACCGACGACAAGCCCGCGAGCGACCAGGCCACGCCCGACCAGGCCACGACCGAATCGCCCGACAACCAGCTGGAGCAGCAGCCGAGTGACGTCCCGGTCGCACCGGTGACGCCGCCGGTCACCTCCGGCGGTGGCTGGGGGCGGTGAGCCCACGCCGACTGACGCCAGTTGAGCGTGGGAGGCGTCCATGAGAAACCGTTGGCTACGGATCGGCGTCCTCGCCGGCGCGTTGTTCGCGATCAACCTGGTTGCCCGGGGGGTCGCGAACTTCGCGTTCGGCGACGACACGGACATGCAGGACCGGATTTCGCTGATCTTCTTCGGCGTGGTCGCGCTGACGCTGGCGGTCGTCGCCTTCCGCTGGGGGCGTGACCGCCCGGTCGGCATCCTGCTGGCGGACATGGCCGGAGCCGCACTGGTCGCCTGCCTGGCGACCGTGCTGATCGGGCCGGCCGTGTTCGGCAGCAACCCGGTCGGCGGCGGCGCGGGCGAGTTCTTCGCCCAGATCTGGCTCTACGCCGCGTTCAGCGCCGGCGGCTTCCTGGTCGGCTACCTGCTGCTCGTGGTGCTCGGCCGGGACTACCGGTCGCGCCAGCTCGCCGCGTATTCGAAGGCCAAGCTCAGCAAGCCGCGTCGGGTCGTGCGGCGCTAGGTTGCTCCCGGGTCAGGTAGCTGTGGTGGGTGGTGAAGCCCATCGTCCCGTAGAGCGCGACCGCGGCCGTGTTGCGCTCTTCCACCTGGAGGAACGCGTGGGTCGCCCCGAGCTCCACGGCCCAGCCGGCGAGCGCCGCGGTGACCCGGCGGGCCAGGCCCTTCCGCCGGTACGCCGGCACGACCTCGATCGAGGCCAGGTGCAGCCACCGCCGTTCGTCGCCGACCACCGCGCCCCGACCCGCGGCGATGAGCGTGTCGCCGTCGTACACGTTGGCGAACCGGACCTCGGGTGGTCCGGTCAGCACCTGCAGCGCCGAGGCCGGCAGGCTGTGCTTGCGGGCCTCGTAGATGGCCAGCCAGTCGTCGCTGGGCGCTTTCGCCAGCGACACGCCCGAGTGTTCACCGGTTCCGACCAGCGGTAACAACGGCGCGGTCTGCAACAGGGTGAGCGGGCGGGCGGTCCAGCCGCGGGCGTCCAGTGCCGCTCCGACCGGCGCCGCGAGCGGCAACGGCGTGTTGACCAGAGCCGGCTGGCCGCGCTCGGCGTACCAGGCCTCGATCGCGTCGATCGCCGCTTCCAGCGGCCGGTCCGGGTCGCCGATCGGCAGCGCGGAGTTGGCCCGGCCGGTCCACCCGTCGGCGCTGCGCAGCAGCCAATCGCCCAGCTTGCCGCGGATAGGCGCGGGCCAGGCGGCGTCGGCAGCGAGTTCCAGCGCGATCACGCTGCCGGCGGTCGGGCGGCGTTGCGGCGGCACCCGCTTGGCCCGGTGTACCTCCGCCAGGGGAATGACGATCGTCCCCTTGGCCGTGGCCACGGTGAGATTGCTCTCGTCTACCGCGACAAGCTCGCCGAGCGCGTCGGAATAGAGCGGACGACCGTTACGAACACCGACAATCCGCCGGATCACCACACGGTGTCCCACATCCTGCCGTCGGAGCACGATCGACCCCCCTTCACGCGAGATACTAGGCTCTTGAGCGTCGCGGGTGATCGCGGCGTGGCTTGCGGAGGAGAGGAACCCGTGACCTACATCATCGCGGAGCCTTGCGTCGATCTGCTCGACAAGGCGTGCATCGAAGAGTGCCCCGTTGACTGCATCTACGAGGGCAACCGGATGCTCTACATCCACCCCGATGAGTGCGTTGACTGCGGGGCCTGTGAGCCGGTGTGCCCGGTCGAGGCGATCTTCTACGAAGATGACGTCCCGGAGCAGTGGAAGGACTACACCACCGCCAACTACGAGTTCTTCGCGGATCTCGGTTCTCCTGGTGGTGCGTCCAAGGTCGGCAAGATCGACAAGGACCACGCCGTGGTGGCCGCCCAGCCGCCGCGGGAAGCCGAGCACTGACCGGCGTGCGCGTCTCGGCCACCCTGCCGGACTTTCCGTGGGACCTGCTGGAGCCCGCCAAGGCGGTCGCGGCAGGGCATCCGGACGGCATCGTCGACCTGTCGATCGGCACACCGGTCGACCCGGTCCCGGCGGTGGTCCGCGAGGCGCTCTGCGCGGCCGCTGACGCGCCTGGCTACCCGCTGACCGCCGGCACGCCCGCCGTGCGCTCGGCGATTCGTCGGTGGGTGGCCCGCGCGTGCGGCGCCACCTTCGACGACATCGGCGTGCTGCCGACGATCGGCTCCAAAGAGCTGGTCGGCGGGCTGCCGGCGCAGCTCGGGCTCGGCGCCGGCGACGTCGTGGTGATCCCGCCGGTCTGCTATCCCACCTACGAGGTGGGTGCCCGGCTGACCGGCGCCAAGGTGATGCGCGCCGACTCGCTGGTCTCGCTCGGCCCGGCGACGAACATCAAGCTGATCTGGGTCAACTCGCCCGCGAACCCGAGCGGTCGGGTGCTGCCCCCGGCCCACCTGCGCAAGGTGGTCGACTGGGCGCGCGAGCGGGGCGCGGTGGTGGCCAGCGACGAGTGCTACCTGACCCTCGGCTGGGAGGTCGAGCCCACCTCGATCCTGTCGCCGTCGGTCAACGGTGGCTCGCTCGACGGCCTGCTCGCGGTGCACTCGCTGTCGAAGCGCTCCAACCTGGCCGGCTACCGGGCCGGCTTCGTGGCCGGCGACCCGGCACTGGTCGGCGAGCTGCTGGCGGTGCGCAAGCACGCCGGCATGATCGTCCCGCAGCCGGTGCAGGCGGCGATGGTGGCCGCCCTCGACGACGAGACGTCCGCGACCGAGCAACGCACGCGCTATGCCGCCCGGCGCGGCGTGCTGCGTGAAGCACTGGAGAAGGCCGGCTTCGCGATCTCGCACTCCGAGGCGGGCCTCTACCTGTGGGCGTCCCGCGACGAGGACTGCTGGTCCACCGTGGAGCACTTGGCGCAGCTCGGCATCCTGGTCGCGCCGGGCACGTTCTACGGACCGACCGGCGAACGCCACGTCCGGGTCGCGCTGACCGCCACCGACGAGCGCATCGCCGCCGCCGCTGAGCGCCTGGCCTCGGCGGCCTGACATGCCGGACCCGGTGGTCCCGGTGGTCGCGGTCCGTGGTGAGGCCGTGCGCGAGGTGCCGCCGGAGCTCGCCCGGTTCGTCGTCACGGTCGCGGCCCGCGACAAGGACCGCCAGGCCACCCTGCGCCGGCTCTCCGAGCGGGCGGAGCAGACCCGGGCGGTGATCGACGGCTACGGCGCCGCGGTCGAGCGCCGCGAGTCCGGCGGCCTCCAGGTCTATCCCGAGCGCAAGCGGTCGGGTGAGAAGGTCGCGGCCTACCACGGCAGCGTGACCACGACCGTCACCCTGGCCGACTTCGACGTGCTCGGCGAGCTGATGCTGCGGTTGGCGGACCAGGACCAGACCGAGGTCGGCGGGCCATGGTGGGAGCTCCGCCCCGACAGCCAGGCGCATCGCGAGGTGCGGCGGGCCGCGATCGAGGACGCCATCTCGGTGGCCCGCGACTACGCGGCGGCGCTCGGTGCCCGGATCACCGCGCTGGTCGAGGTCGCCGACGCCGGCCTGCGGCCGGCGGGAATGCAGCCGATGTTCGCCCGCGCGGCGGCGGATGCGGGCGGGGCCGGGCCCGTTGTGGACCTTGACCCGCAGGTGCAGACCGTGCACGCGGCGATCGAGGCCCGATTCACGATCAGCGAACCTACCGCCCTAACGCAGGTCGACTGACGTGCCACCGGGTTCCAGCGCGGCCGCGGCCCAGCAGTAGCGGGCCAGCACCGTCCGGTACGGCCGGAACCGCTCACCCTCCGGCTCGAGCTGCTTGGGCGTCGGCACGTCGTCCCGGGGCCAGATGTGCGTGAAGCCCTGCCGCACGCCGAGGTCGTCGACCGGCCACACGTCGAGCCGGTGCAGCTCGAAGATCAGGAACATCTCGGCCGTCCAGGGGCCGATGCCGCGTACGCTGACCAGCCGTTCGATGATCTCCGCGTCCGGCATCCGCGCGCCCGCCCGCAGCACCACCGTGCCGTCGAGGACCTTGGCCGCCAGGTCGCGCAGCGCGGCCATCTTGTTGTGCGACAGGCCGGCGCCCAGGAGTTGCTCGTCGGAGAGGTCCACCAGCGCCTCGGGGGTGAACGCGCCGTCGACCAGGGCCCGCAGCCGGCCGTGGATGGCCGTCGCGGAACGGCCGGAGAGCTGTTGGAACGTGATCGCCCGGACCAGTGCGGCGAATGGCCCGTCGGGGTCCCGCTTGCGGTGGTGGATCGGCCCGGCCCGGCGGATCACCCGCGCCAGGGCCGGGTCGACCGCGGCCACCCGGTCGGTCGCCTCAGCGAGGCCGACGGTCAAGAGTCCCGCACCTCGACGGCCACGTCGACGCCCGGGTAGTACGCGGTCACGTCGGACGCGCCGTACTTGCTGGTGAACCCCTCGATCACATGGTCGACCGTGCTGCGGTCGGTGATCAGGCGAGCCTTGGCCGACGTCGGGCCGAGCTTGAGCGTCGGGTTCTTCCGTAGGTTCCGGTACCACTGGCTGTTCGCGCCGCCGACCGGGAGCAGAAAGGTGGACTTGCCCTCACGCACGAACCAGACCGGGATCGAGTGACCCTCGCCGGTCCGCCTGCCGATGGTGGTGAGTTCGATCTCCGTCGCTTCGCGTGCCATCGCACACCCCCTCCTGACCACGGTAAGCGCGGGTCCGGAGCAGCCGCCGAGTAACGGCCGATCCGGCGTGCGATAGTTCCTCGCGTGACGTCGTACCCCCTCGATGTGCTCGTGGCCCGGGCGGCCGCGCTGGCCGATCTCGGCCCCCGCCGACTGCTCGGCATCGTCGGTGCGCCGGGCGCCGGCAAGTCCACCCTGGCCGCCCGGATCGTCGAGGGAGTCGGTCCGACGGCCGCGCTGGTGCCGATGGACGGCTACCACCTGGCCGAGGCCGAGCTCGACCGGCTCGGGCGGCACGAACGCAAGGGCGCGATCGACACGTTCGACGCGGGCGGCTACGCCTCGATGCTCGGCCGGCTGGCCGCCGGAGGACCGGAGACCGTGTACGCGCCGGCGTTCCACCGGGAGATCGAGGAACCGATCGCGGGGTCGATCCCGGTGCCGCAGGAGGTGCGGCTGGTGGTCACCGAAGGCAATTACCTGCTCGTGCCCGAGGAGCCGTGGTCGGGCGTGCGGCTGCTGCTCGACGAGGTCTGGTATCTGGACCTCGACGAGGAAGAGCGGCTGCGCCGGCTGGTCGAGCGGCACGTGGCCTACGGGCGCAGCCGGGCCGAGGCCAAGACCCGGTCGTACGGCAGTGACCAGGTCAACGCCGAGCTGATCGCCACGACCCGCGCGCGCGCCGACCTGGTCGTCCGCCTGGCCGATTAGTCGTTGGCGTGCAGGGCCGCGTTGAGCTCGATGCCGCTGCCCGCACGGGGTCGGGCCTCCAGCGCGCCGGTCACCGAGTTGCGCCAGAAGAGCAGGTTGGGTAGGCCCGCTAGCTCGCGCGCCTTGACCACCCGGCCGTCCGGCAGCGTGATCTTCGAGCCGGCGGTGATGTAGCAACCGGCCTCGACCACGCAGTCGTCGCCGAGCGAGATGCCGATGCCGGCGTTCGCGCCGAGCAGGCAGCGCTCGCCGATCCGCAGCTTGTCCTTGCCGCCACCGGACAGCGTGCCCAGGATGGACGCGCCGCCACCGATGTCGGAGCCGTCGCCGACCACGACGCCGGCCACGATCCGGCCCTCCACCATCGAGGTGCCCAGCGTGCCGGCGTTGAAGTTGACGAAGCCCTCGTGCATGACGGTCGTGCCGCTGGCCAGGTGGGCGCCCAGCCGCACCCGGTCCGCGTCGGCGATCCGGACGCCCGCCGGCACGACGTAGTCGGTCATGCGCGGGAACTTGTCGATGCCGTACACGGTGAGCTGTCGGCCGGCCAGCCGCTCGCGGACCCGCAGCTCGTCGACCCGGTCCGGCGGGCACGGCCCGGCCGAGGTCCAGGCGACGTTGGCCAGCATGCCGAAGATCCCGTCGAGGTTGAGCTCGTTGGGGCGCACGATGCGGTGGGAGAGCAGATGCAGCCGCAGGTACGCGTCGGCGGCGTCCTTGATCGGGTCGGCCAGCGAGCCGAGCTCCACCACGACGATCTCGGCGCGCAGCCCGGGCAGGGCGCGCTCACCGACGGCGCCCGCGGCGGCGCCGAGCAGGGCGGCCGGTTCGCCGCTGGGACGGGCGCCGAGCCCGAGGTTGTCCGCCGGGAACCAGGCGTCGAGCACCTGGCCTTCCGCGGTGCTGGTCGACAGGCCGATTCCCCAGGCAGGCTGCTCGCTCGTCACGGTTATGACGGTAGCGTGCGAGTCATGACCAACCCGCTTACCCCCGCCGTCCTGTCGGATCCGGTCGAGCTGACCCGTGTGCTGGTCGACATCGAGTCGGTGTCGCTGCACGAGAAGGACATCGCGGACTGTGTGGAGCAGGTTCTGCGGGCGGCGCCGCACCTGCGGGTGGAGCGGCTGGGCAACACGGTCATGGCCCGCACCGAGCTCGGCCGGGCGCAGCGGGTGGTGCTCGCCGGCCACCTCGACACGGTGCCGATCGCGGACAACCTGCCGGCGAAGGTCGACGGCGAGATCATGTACGGCTGCGGCACCTCGGACATGAAATCCGGTGTCGCGCTGGCTCTCCAGCTCGCCGTGGCGCTGCCGGAGCCGCGCTACGACCTGACCTACTTCTTCTACGAGGCCGAGGAGATCGACTCCGTGTATAACGGGCTCAACCTCGTCTCCAAGAGCCACCCGGAGTGGCTGGCGGCCGACTTCGCCGTGCTGCTCGAACCGACCCACGGCGTGGTCGAGGCGGGGTGCCAGGGCACGATGCGGGTGCTGGTCTCGACCACCGGCAAGCGGGCGCACTCGGCCCGTTCGTGGCGGGGCGTCAACGCGATCCACGCGGCCGCCGGCGTGCTCGACCGGCTGGCCGCCTACGAGGCGCGGCAGGTCACCATCGACGGCTGCGGCTACCGGGAGGGCCTCAACGCGGTGCGGATCAACGGCGGCATCGCCGGCAACGTGATCCCGGACCGGTGCGAGATCGAGGTCAACTACCGGTTCGCGCCCGACCGGACCGTGGCCGAGGCGGAGGCTCACCTCCGCGAGCTTTTCGAGGGGTACGAGGTGACGATGGTCGACGCGGCCCCCGGTGCGCTGCCGGGCCTGGGCGCGGCGCCGGCGCAGGAGTTCCTGGAGGCGGTCGGCTCCGACCCGGTCGGCAAGCTGGGCTGGACCGACGTGTCCCGCTTCGCGGCCATGGGCATCCCGGCGCTCAACTTCGGCCCGGGCGACCCGAACGTGGCACACGCGGCCGACGAGCGGGTGGAGATCCCACTGATCCGGCAAGGCGCGGCCACCCTGCACCGCTGGCTCGCTTAGGCCCTGGCCTAGTTGTTGGACACCGCGTCGTCGATCGGGTGGATCTCCATCGTCGGCTCGTCGTCATCGTCGGCGATCGGCGCGATGCGGTCGAGTCGCCGTTCGGCCACGACCGCTCGGATGCGGCGGTGCATTTCGCGGCGCTGGCGGAGCTGATCGAAGCGGGTCATCGTGGCTTTCCTCCCCCCAAGGTGCCCGGGCGATGCCACATACCCGGTATTCGAAAGATAAGACGCCCTACAAGCGAATTCGGTTGCGGCTACATCCGTGTGAATTTCTTGTTGTTCCCATTTCTGGCCGGTCGGCGGAATCGTCCCGGGTTACCCCGCGCCTCTTTCGGTCTTGATCGCGGGCGGGCCGGAACCTGGTGTCCGGGTCCGTTTTGGCTACCGTGGTGACCATGACCCACGGATATGGCCGCGACCCCGACCGGCTACGGGGACCGGAACGCCACCGCGGCGCCGTCACGCTGCGCCGCGAAGCGATGCCGCAGAGCACCGCCGATCAGCGCCTGCTGGACTCGCGCTCGCGGGCGGACTGGAAGACCAAGGACGCCTGGCGCGCGTTGCGCATCCTTTCCGAGTTCGTCGAGGGCTTCGACACGCTCGCCGACCTGCCCCCGGCGGTCAGCGTGTTCGGCTCGGCCCGGAGCAAACCGCAGAGCCCGGAATGCGTGCTGGCCGAGCAGGTCGGCGCCGCGCTCGCCCGGGCCGGCTACGCGGTGATCACCGGCGGCGGCCCCGGCGTGATGGAAGCCGCCAACCGAGGCGCGACCGAGGCCGGCGGCCTGTCCGTCGGGCTGGGCATCGAGCTTCCGTTCGAGCAGGGCATCAACGACTGGGTCGACATGGGCATCGACTTCCGCTACTTCTTCGCGCGCAAGACGATGTTCGTCAAGTACGCGCAGGCGTTCGTCGTGCTGCCCGGCGGCTTCGGCACGATGGACGAGCTGTTCGAGGCGCTGACCCTGGTGCAGACCGGAAAGGTCACCCGGTTCCCGGTGGTCCTGATGGGCGAGGCGTACTGGCGCGGCCTACTCGAATGGATGCGCACCACGCTGCTCGCCGACGGCAAGATCGGCGAGGCCGACCTCGACCTGGTCCTGGTCACCGACGACGTCGACGCCGCGGTCCGCTACATCGTCGACGCGGACGCGGCCCTCGCCGCCGAACAGGAAGCGCTGCACGAGGCGGCGGTGGCCAGCCAGAACGGCACCTGAGCCGTGGCCGCCATCTGCGTGTTCTGCGCGTCGTCCCAGACCCTGGACCAGCGCTGGCTCGACCTCGCCACCGAGGTGGGAGCCGCGCTAGCCCGGCGCGGCCATGTGCTGGTCTCCGGCGGCGGCCGGGCCGGCATGATGGGCGCGGTCGCCACGGGTGCCCGCGCGCAGGGCGGACACACCATCGGTGTGATCCCGCAGTCGCTGGTCGACCGGGAGATCGCCGACACCCGCTCGGACGAGCTCGTGGTCACCGACGGGATGGCCAGCCGCAAGAACCTGATGATCGAGAAGTCGGACGCCTTCCTCACCCTGCCCGGTGGCATCGGATCGCTCGACGAGCTGTTCGAGGTCTGGACCACGGCGTACCTGCACGTCCACGACAAGCCGGTCGTCCTGCTCGATGTCGACAACTTCTACGGCGGCCTGCTCGGCTGGCTGGAGTCCCTGGTCCCGACGGGCTTCGTCCGCCGCGAGTCGCTCGACCGCCTGATCGTCGTCACCAGCATCGACGACGCGCTGGCCGCCCTTCCCGGCTAGCTTCGCCCGTTCGGGGCGGGTGGTGCCGGTGTGGCTTGTCGGACCGGCGTGGTTCGATGGGCGGCATGCAGGCGTACCGGCTGGTTCGCCGGGCGCCCACGCCGCAGGAGCCTCGGGCTGCCCGGCCCGACCCTTTGCAGGCCAATGTCGTCGCGCACGCCGACGGGCCGTTGCTCGTGCTGGGTGGTCCCGGCACCGGCAAGACCAGCACGCTCGTCGAGGCCGTGGCAGCCCGGGTCGCGTCCGGCGTCGACCCCGAGCGAGTGCTGGTGCTGACCTTCAGCCGGCGCGGCGCCGGTGCGTTGCGTGACCGGATCGAGGCGCGGATCGCGGCCGGTGACGGGCGCGTCGTGCACGAGCCGTTGGTCCGGACCTTCCCTGCGTATGCGTTCGGCATGCTCCGGCGGGCCGCCGCGCTGCGCGGTGAGCCGTCGCCGCGGCTGCTCACCGGGCCCGAGCAGGATCTGGTGATCCGCGAGCTGCTCGACGTGGTCGGTCCCGACGGCGAGGACGACCCGATCGGCTGGCCGTTGCACCTGCGGCCGGCGCTGCGCACCCGGGCCTTCGCCGAGCAGCTACGCGACCTGCTGATGCGCGCCGCCGAGCGGGGGATCGGGCCGGTCGAGTTGGCCCGGCTCGGCGAGCGGCTGGGTCGCGACGACTGGCCGGCGGCGGCGCGCTTCCTGCGCGAATACGTGGCCGTGCTGGCGCTGCGTGACGTGACCACCCGCGGTTCGGTCGCCTACGACGCCGCCGAGCTCGTGCGGGCCGCCACCGGGCTGCTCGATGACGACCCGGAGCTGCTCGCCGCCGAACGGGGGCGGCTCGACATCGTCTACGTCGACGAGTTGGCCGACACCGACCCGGCGCAGCTCGACCTGCTGCACCGGATCGCCGGTGGAGGCCTGCCGCTGGTCGCGTTCGCCGACCCCGACTCGTCGACGTTCGCCTTCCGTGGCGCCGACCCGGCCGGGGTGACCACGTTCCCGCACCGGTTCCGCACCGCTTCCGGGGCGGTCGCGCGCACCGTGACGCTGCGCACGGATTACCGGTCCAGCGGGCCGCTGTTCGAGGCCACCGGCCGCGTGGCGCGCCGGCTGCGCGGGCCGGTCGGGCACCGCCGCGCACTGCCGTCGCCGGACGCGCCGCCGGGCCTGGTCGAGGTGCGCACCTTCCGCTCCCGCACCAGCGAGGCCGCCTTCCTCGCGCACGCGCTGCGCGAGGCGCACCTGCTCGAAGGGGTGCCCTGGTCGCGCATGGCGGTCATGATGCGGTCGACCACCCTCCAGCTCCCCGCGCTCCAGCGCGCCCTGCACTCGTCCGGCGTGCCGACCGTGGTCCACGCCGAAGACCTGCCGCTGCACCAGCAACCGGCGGTCGCCCCGCTCCTGCTGCTGCTGCGGTGCGCGCTCGAGCCGGCCCGGCTCGACGAGGAGGCGGCGGTCGCGCTGCTGCACTCGCCACTGGGCGGCGCCGACCCGCTGGCCGAGCGCCGGCTGCGCCAGGGGCTGCGCACGCTCGCCCTCGCCGCCGGCGACCGGCGGCCTTCCGGCGAGCTGCTGGTCGAGGCGTTGCGTGACCCCGCCGAGCTGGCCGCGGTCGAGCGGCGCTGGGCGGCCCCGGCCAAGTCCGTCGCCCGGCTCCTGGCCGTCGCCCGCGACGCCGCCGCCGAGCCGGCGAGCACCGCCGAAGACGTGCTCTGGGCACTCTGGCGGGCGACCGGGCTCGGCGACCGGTGGTACGGCGCCATCATCCGCGCCGGCCGCGCCACCGGGGAGCCCGACAACGGTCCGCGCTGGCGGGCCGCCGCCGCCGACCGCGACCTCGACGCGGCCGTGGTGCTGTTCGACGCGGCCGCCCGGTTCGTCGACCGGCTGCCAGGCGCGCGCACCGAGGTCTTCCTCGACCACGTCTTCGGCCAGCAGTTGCCGGCCGACACGATCGCGCCGAGCGCCGACCGGGGCGAGGCGGTCCGGCTGCTGACCGCGCACGCGGCCAAGGGGCTCGAGTGGGATCTGGTCGCGGTGGCCGGCGTGCAGGAGGGCATCTGGCCCGACCTGCGGCTGCGCGGCACCCTGCTCGGCTCGGAGCGACTGGTCGACGTGGTGTCCGGGCGCGCCGACGAGACCGGCGTGGCGGCATCGCTGGTCGGCCAGGCGTCCGCGCTGCTCGACGAGGAGCGCCGGCTGTTCTACGTGGCGGTCACCCGCGCGCGGCGGCGGCTGCTGGTCTCGGCGGTCAACTCGTCCGCGGTCGGTGGCGCCGACCACGAGGAGCAGCCCAGCCGGTTCCTGCACGAGCTGCTCGGTCCGAGCGGCGACGGCGGTGCGGCGCCGCCCGCCGCCGACGGCGGCCCGGACCCTGACGACCCGGGTCCCGACGAGCCGGGGGACCCGGACGAGCCCGATGACGACGGAGACGGTGACCTGCCGCCCGATCCTGACGACCTGCCGGTCGACGACGACGGCCGGGTGATCTGGCCCGATGACGAGTGGCCCGAGGTCGCACCGCCCGGCGGTGGCGCGCCGGCACCGGTGGTGGTCCGGCCGCGTGCCGGCGACGACCCCGACGAGCTGCCGCTGGCCCGGCCGCCGCGGGCGATGACCCTGCCCGCGCTCGTGGCGGAGCTGCGCACCGCGGCCACCGACCCGGGCGCGTCGGCGAGCAACCGGCACGCCGCCGCGGGCGAGCTCGCCCGCCTGGCCGCCGCCGGTGTGCCGGGCGCGCACCCCGACGACTGGTGGGGCCTGCGCCCGCTCTCCGACGATCGTCCGCTCGCCGAGGCCGGCGAGACCGTCCGGGTCACCCCGTCCACCATGGAGAGCGCGCTGCGGTGCAGCCTGCGCTGGCTGCTCGAACGGCACGGCGGCGCGGCACCGGCCAGCGCCGCGCAGGGCATCGGCAACCTGGTGCACGCGGCGGCCATGCTGGCGGAGAGCGCCGCCGCCGACCGGGAGCGCCTGATCGAATACGTGGCCGCCCGGTTCGACGCGATCGACCTGGCCGCCCGCTGGCTGGCCGGCCCCGAGCGCGAGCGCGCCGAGGCGATGGTCGACAAGCTGCTGGTCTGGCTCGCCGCCAACCCCCGCCGGCTGCTGGCCATCGAGCAGGAGTTCGCGGTCCGGCTCGACAACCCGACGCACCAGGTCGAGCTGCGCGGCCGGGTCGACCGGCTCGAGGTCGATGCCGACGGGCGGCTGGTCGTGGTCGACCTCAAGACCGGCCGCAGCACGTCGACCGCCGACGACCTCGCCGAGCACCCGCAGCTCGCCGCTTACCAGGCGGCCGTCCAGGCGGGAGCGTTCGACGAGCACGGGGCCGACTCCGGTGGCGCCGCCCTGGTGCAGCTCGGCACCACCGCCAAGGCGGCCAAGGAGCAGGTCCAGCCGTCGCTGGCGGAGCACGAGGACCCGGGCTGGGCGCAGGAGCTGGTGCGGCGCACCGCCGACACGATGGCGGCGTCGACGTTCAACGCGATCGCCAACAGCCGCTGCCGGGTCTGCCCGGTGCGCACGAGCTGCCCGATCTCGGGCAAGGGACGCCAGGTCGTGGAGCCGCCGTCATCATGACCCAACCGTCACTCTTCACTACCGCGCCCGCACCTCGAAAGGTTGCCTCGGCCGGGCCTCGTTACACGCCGGTCGAGCTCGCGAAGTTGCTCGGGATGCGTTACGCGCCGACTCCCGAGCAGTCCGCGATCATCGCCGCTCCGGTCGAGCCGCTGCTGGTCGTCGCCGGCGCCGGCTCGGGCAAGACCGAGACGATGGCGGCCCGGGTGGTCTGGCTGGTCGCCAACGGCTACGCCACGCCCGACCAGATCCTCGGCCTCACCTTCACCCGCAAGGCGGCCGGCGAGCTGGCCCACCGGGTGCGGATGCGACTGGGCCAGCTCGTCCGCCGGCTCGGCCGGGCCGGTGACCTGTCCGGCGAGGCGACCATCTCGACCTATCACTCGTACGCCGCCCGGGTGGTCACCGAGCACGGCCTGCGCTCGGGCTACGAGCCGGCGACCCGCCTGCTCACCGAGGCGTCCCGCTGGCAGATCGTCGACCTGATCGTGCGCAACTACGACGGCGACATGTCCGATGTGGAGCGGGCGGCCAGCACGGTCACCGACGCGGTCCTGGCCCTGTCCGGCGAGCTGGCCGAGCACCTGGTCACCCCCGACGAGCTGGCCGGCTGGACCGGACGGTTCTTCGCCGAGGTGCAGGGCCGGCCCGGCCGGGTCTACGCCGACGTGAAGAAGGCGCTGGGCACCCAGCAGGCCCGGCTGGCGCTGCTGCCGATGGTCCGCGCGTACGATAAGCGCAAGATCGACTTTGAGGCGATGGACTTCGGCGACCAGATGGCCCGCGCCGCCCGGGTGGCCCGCGACCACGCCGACGTGGGCGCGGTCGAGCGGGCCCGCTATCCGATCGTGCTGCTCGACGAGTTCCAGGACACCAGCCACGCCCAGGTGGTGCTGCTGCGCTCGCTGTTCGGCGCCGGCCACCCGGTGACCGCGGTGGGCGACCCGTGCCAGTCCATCTACGGCTGGCGCGGTGCCAGCGCGGGCACGCTGGAGCGGTTCCCGCACGAGTTCGCCCGCGCCGACGGCAAGCCGGCCCGGTCGCTCACCCTGACCACGAGCTGGCGCAACCGGCCGGAGATCCTCGGCGTCGCCAACCAGCTTTCCGCGCCGCTGCGCGCGGCCGGCGCCCAGGTGGCCGAGCTGGCCCCGGCGTACAGCGTCGACGATCCCATCCGCGGCCGGAAGACCGTCCACTGTGCGCTGTTGCCGACCGTCGGCGACGAGGCCGCCTGGATCGCCGACAGCGTGCTCGCCGCCTGGCGGGGTGCGGCCAGGATGGCCGACGCGCTGCCCGAGCACATCCCGCTGGAGCGCCGCCCGACCACCGCGGTGCTCGTCCGGGTCCGCTCGCAGATCCCGGCGATCGAGAACGCGCTGCGCTCCCGAGGCCTGCCGGTCGAGGTCGTCGGCCTGGGCGGCCTGCTGGACACGCCCGAGGTCCGCGACGTGGTCTGCACGCTGCGGGTGCTCGCCGACCCGACCGACGGCGCCTCGCTGCTGCGCCTGCTCACCGGAGCCCGCTGGCGGATCGGCCCGCGTGACCTGGTGGCGCTGCACCGGCGGTCCCGCTCGATCGCGGGCGCCCGGCGCGACCTGGCCCAGCCGGACGAGGAGACCGTCGTCCCGGACGCACTCGACGAAGCCACCCTGGTCGAGGCGCTGGCCGACCTCGGCCCGGCCCAGCTCTACTCGGCCGAGGGTTATGCCCGGCTGCGCGCGTACGGCAACGAACTGGCCCTGCTCCGCTACCGGATCGACCAGCCGCTGCCCGACCTGATCGCCGACGTCGAGCGCACCATCGGGCTCGACGTCGAGGTCGCGGTGCGGGCCGGCACGGGCGGCCGGGGCGGCGACGCCGGCCTGGCCCGCGGCCACCTCGACGCGCTCGGCGACGTGGCCGCCCGCTTCGCCCGCGACAGCGACGGTGGGGCGCTGCCCGGCTTCCTCGCCTACCTCACCGCCGCCGAGGACGAGGAGCGCGGCCTGGAGCCGGGCGAGGTCGAGGTGGTCGAGGGCGCGGTCCAGGTGCTCACCGCGCACGCGGCCAAGGGCCTGGAGTGGGACGTGGTCGCGGTCGCCGGGCTGGCCCGCGGCGTCTGGCCCGGCACCGCCCGTGCGTCCGACCACTATCTGCACGGCCTCGGTGTGCTGCCGTTCCCGCTGCGCGGTGACGCCGGCGGGCTGCCGAGGTTCCCGATCGACGACACGGGCGACCAGCGCGAGGTGATGACCGCGCTGAGCGAGTTCAACGAGGAGTGGAAGGCGCACGACGAGCGCGAGGAACGCCGACTGGCGTACGTGGCCGTCACCCGACCGAGGCGGCTGCTGCTCTGCTCCGGCTACTGGTGGGGCGAGGGCGTCAAGCGCCCCCGCGGCCCCTCGCGGTTCCTCGTCGAGGTGCACGACGCCTGCCTCGCGGGCAGTGGGATGGTCGACGAGTGGGCGCCGGAGCCGGCCGGCGAGTCCAACCCGACGGTCGAGGAGACACCCAGCGCGCAGTGGCCCGGCGACCCGCTCGGCCCGCGCCGACCGGGGATGACCGAGGCGGCGACCCTGGTGCGACGCCTGATGACCGAGCCCGCCGCCGCCGACGTGCTGCTCGACCCGGCGGCCGCCGACGACGCCGCGCGCTGGCGGCGCGAGGTCGACCTGCTGATCGCCGAGCGCGACAAGCTCGTCCGCGGCCCGGGTCCGCTGGAGGTCGTGCTGCCCGGCCACCTGACCGTCTCGCAGCTCGTGCTGCTGCAACGGGACCCGCAGGCGCTGGCCCGGTCGCTGCGCCGGCCGATGCCCTCCCGGCCCGACCCGTACGCCCGCCGGGGCACCGCCTTCCACACCTGGCTGGAGCAGCGGTTCGGCGCGGTCCGGCTGCTCGACGTCGACGAGCTGCCCGGTGCCGCCGACGAGGACGCCGCGCCCGACGAGGCCCTGGCCGAGCTGCAGGAGCTGTTCCTGGCCAGCGAATGGGCCGACCGCACGCCGATCGAGGTCGAGGTGCCGTTCGCGACCGCGGTCGGCGGCGTGGTCCTGCGTGGCCGGATGGACGCGGTCTTCGCCGAGCCGGGCGGCCGGTTCGACGTGGTGGACTGGAAGACCGGTCGCCCCCCGGCCGGCGCCGACGCGCGCGCGGCCGCGATCCAGCTCGCCGCCTACCGGCTGGCCTGGGCCCACCTGGCCGGCGTCCCGGTCGAGCGGGTCCGGGCGGCGTTCCACTATGTCCGCGACAGTGAGACGGTCCGCCCGGTCGACCTGCTCGACGCCGACGGGCTAGCGGCCCTGGTCACCGCCCTGCCCACCGTCGGAGCCGTCGGAGACCAGAGCTAGCCGGCCGAACGCGAGCGAGGCCAGCAGCGCGCTGCCGTCGGCCACGACCGCGTCGTCGAACAGTGCGTCGGCGGAGTGGTTGGACGGTGCGGTGGCCGGGTCCAGCTCCGGCGGGCAGGCGCCGAGGTTGAGGTAAGCGCCGGGCACCTTCTCCAGCACGAACGACATGTCCTCCGAACCGGTCTTCGGGTTCACCAGCCACTGGTAGCGCTGCTGGCCGAAGACCTCGGCCGCGGTGGCGGCGGCGAACTCGGCCTCGGCGACGTCGTTGACCACCGCGGGATAGCCCCGCTCGAAGTCCACCTCGACGTCGAGACCGTGTGCCGTGGCGATGCCGCGGACGACCTCGGCGGTGCGGCGGACCAGCTTCTCCCGGGCCGGCGTGGAGAACGAGCGCAGCGATGCGGAGAACTCGGCGGTCGACGGGATGACGTTGTCGACCGTGCCGGCGTGGAACTGGCCGACGGTGAGCACGACCGGGTCGAAGACGTCGAAGCCGCGGGTCACCATGGTCTGCAGCGCGAGGACCATCTCGCAGGCCGCCGGGATCGGGTCGCGCGTGCGGAACGGGGTCGAGCCGTGTCCACCGGAGCCGAGCACGCGCACCTTGCAGGTGTCGTGCGCGGCACCGAAGACGCCGCGCCGGCCGAAGATCATCCCGCGCGGGAAGACAGCGGACACGTGCAGGCAATACGCGGCCACGGGCGGGTCGCCGGCCGCCGAGAGCACACCTTCCGCCAGCATCGGCTCGGCGCCTCCCGGGCCCTCCTCGGCCGGCTGGAACATGAAGATGACATCGCCCGGCAGCTCGTCACGCACGGCGCTGAGCAGCCGGGCCGCGCCGACCACGATCGCCGTGTGCAGGTCGTGGCCGCAGGCGTGCATCGCGCCCGGGACCGTCGACGCGTACGGCAGGCCGGTCTGCTCGGTCACCGGCAGCGCGTCCATGTCGCCGCGCAGCAGCACCGCCGGACCGGGCCGGCCGCCGCGCAGCACCGCGACGACCGAGCTGAGCGCGCGGCCGGTGGTGACCTCCAGCGGCAGGTCGGCCAGCTCGGCGAGCACGGTCGCCTGCGTCTCGGGCAGGTGCAGACCCACCTCCGGCCGCCGGTGCAGTCGCCGACGCAGGTCCACCAACTCCGGGCTGATCGTCTCCGCGGACTTCCGGAACTTCATCGCGCTCCTTCTCAGTCGACGCCCAATCTGATCAGGTCCAGCAGTGCACCGCCGTACGCCTCCTCCGCGGTGGCCGCCTCGCACACCAGCGGCCGGTCGCCGACGGTGAGCTCGACGCGATAGCCGCCGCTCGTGCGTTCCAGCATGTGGAACGTCCCACCGAGCAGCTCACGGAGCTGGTCCTCGCGGGGCAGCCAGATCGCCTCGCTCTGCTCGAGGTCGTCCATCGCCCACTCGGTCGTGCCGTTGAAGCCGATCACCGGGCCGTCGGGCGACTCGTGCACCGCGATGACCATGTTGCTGAGCACGAAGACCTCGTCGTCGAGGTCGCGGTCGGGGACGGCGAAGCGGTCGCCCGAAGCGGGCTTCCAGCGCAGGCCGGCGTCGCGCAGGCGGAGGGCGAGCGGCACGGGCAACACGCCCTCCATGGTGCCTCGGATGCTTCACTAGGTGTATGCCGAACGCCGAACGCTTCCCCGCGGGGGCAGTGACCCGGCTCGGCCCACCCCCTTCTGATCTACCGCCACCGCCACCGGACGAGCCGCGCGGTCCCCGCCGGCGGCTGTGGTGGTTCGCGGGCGCGGCGGCGTTGATCGTGCTGACCGGCCTGGTCGCGGTGGTCGCGTCGCGTCCAGACCTGAGCCGGCGTCCCGATGCCCCGACCGACGCGCGTCCGCCGCTGGCCCGGGCCTGTCCGCCGCCGCCGGACGTGCCCAACACGGCGGCACCGCGGACGACCGCGCCCGCGCCGGCCGGCACCCGGACCGTCGACGAGGTGGCCGGGATCTCCTACCCGTCCTACGGTCCACCGTGGGAAACGTGGAACACCGTGTGGAACGCGGGTGACCTTCAGGTGCCCTACCGGGTCGGGCAGCACTTCGTCACCGAACCCGCGTACGACGGCCGCAGCGACTACCACGCCTCGGTGCTGTCCGGCGCGGTGCCGGCGGCGACCAACGACGCGTTCACCTTCGACCTGGAGTGCGTCGGCCGGCAGGTGGCCGCCGATGCCCGGGCCAATTACTACCCGCAGCCCAACGAGCAGGAGCTGATCCGCGACGAGCGGACCGTCCTCGGTGGACGACCGGCCTGGGTGACGGTGTTCCGCCTGCGGTTCAGCTCGCCCGGCCTGCGGGCCAAGAGCGAGCTCGTGGCGCTGGCCTGCGTCGATGTCGGCAAGCCGACGGCGGCGGTGCTCTACGTGTCGGTGCCGGAGACGCACCGCCAGTGGGACTGGGTGGCGAACGACGCGTTGGCTGGAATGCGGCCGGTCTGAACGTCGGGTTCGCACAAGAGCGCGCTAACCTCGGCCCTGTGGCCCGCAGAATAAAGATCCCGGCGACCAAATATCCGGTCGAGCGGTTCACGCTCGACAACGGCCTGCGCGTGGTGTTGGCGCCCGATCGCAGTGCGCCCGTGGTCGGCGTGGCGGTCGTCTACGACGTCGGCATCCGCAGTGAGCCCGAGGGGCGCACCGGCTTCGCGCACCTCTTCGAACACCTGATGTTCCAGGGCTCGGAGAACCTCGAGAAGCTCGCCCACTTCCGGCACGTCCAGGGTGCCGGCGGCACCTTCAACGGCTCGACCCACCTCGACTACACCGACTACTTCGAGACGCTGCCGTCCGGCGCGCTCGAGCGGGCGCTGTTCCTCGAGGCCGACCGGATGCGCGGTCCCCGCCTGACCGAGGAGAACCTGCGCAACCAGGTCGACGTGGTCAAGGAAGAGATCCGGGTCAACGTGCTCAACCGGCCGTACGGCGGCTTCCCCTGGCTGACGCTGCCGCCGGTCATGTTCGACACGTTCCCGAACGCGCACGACGGGTACGGGTCGTTCGCAGACCTGGAGAGCGCCACGGTCGCCGACGCGGCCGAGTTCTTCGAGCGCTACTACGCCTGCGGCAACGCGGTCCTCTCGGTCGCCGGTGACCTCGACGTCGCCGAGGCCACCGAGATGATCAAGCGGCACTTCGGCGACGTGCCGGCCCGGCCCGCGCCGGCCCGCCCCGACTTCGACGAGCCCGACCTGACCAGCGAGCGACGCGAGTCGTACACCGACCGCCTGGCCCCGCTGCCCGCGGTCGCGTCCGCCTGGCGGGTGCCGAACCCGATCGACGACTTCACCGGCTACCTGCCCTTCGTGGTGCTGGCCGAGGTGCTCACCGACGGCGACGCGTCCCGGCTGGTCGAGCGCCTGGTGCTGCGCGACCGCACGGTCACGAGCCTCGGCGGCTACCTCGGGTTCATGGGTGAGCCGTTCGAGGTGCGCGACCCGACCGCCGCGCTGCTCCAGTTCCACCTGCCACCGGGCGGCGACGTCGACAAGGTCCTGCGCACCGCCGACGAGGAGCTCGAACGGCTGGCCACCGACGGCCTTACCGCCGCCGAGCTCGGCCGGGTGCAGGCCCGCATGGCGACCCACCTGCTACGTGACACCGACGCGGTGCTGGGCCGGGCACTGCGGATCGCCGTGCTCGAAGAGCAGCGCGGCGAGCCTGAGCTGATCAACGACCTGCCGCGACTGATCGGCGAGGTCACCACGGAGCAGGTCCGCGCGGCCGCGGCCACCCTGACCCCGCAGCGCCGGGCGTCGATCGAGGTCATCCCCGGAGGCGGAAAGTGAGCGACACCAAGCGGACGTTGCCGGCCCTCCTGCCGGCGGCGCCGATCAAGCTGCCGAACGAGTCCGAGCGGCGGCTGACCAACGGCCTGACCGTGATCGCGATCCGCCGGCCGGCGGTGCCGCTGGTCGAGGTCCGACTGCGGATGCCGTTCGCCAAGGCCAACCTCGCCCGCGGCGCGATGCTGGGGCAGACGCTGTTCTCCGGCACGGCCGAGCTGTCCACCGTGGAGATCGCGGCCGAGCTCCAGTCAGTCGGCGGCGGCCTGTCCGCGTCGGTCGACCCGGACCGGCTGATGATCAGCGGCAACAGCCTGGCCGCCGGCCTCACCCGGATCCTGGAGATCCTCGGCGAGGTGCTGGACGGGGCGGCGTACCCCAGCGATGAGGTCTCTACCGAGCGGGACCGGCTGGTCGACCACATCCAGGTCGCCAAGAGCCAGCCCGCCCACCTGGCCCGCGAGGCACTGTTGCAGCGGCTCTACGGTCGGCACCCGTACGCGGTGCAGACCCCGGAGCCGGAGCAGGTGCGCGCGGTCCGGCCGGCCCAACTTCGGGCGCTGCACGCCGAGCGGGTGCACCCCGCCGGCGCGACGCTCGTGCTCGTCGGCGACTTCCAGCCCAAGCGGGCCCTGGACACCGCCGAGGCGGTGCTCGGCTCGTGGAACGGTGGCGGCAAGGACGTCACGCTGCCGGCGGCGCCCCAGCCCGAGCCCGGCCCGGTCTTGCTGGTCGACCGGCCCGACTCGGTGCAGTCGTCGCTGCGCATGGCGCTGCCCGCCGTGCCCCGGACCCACCCGGACCACGCCGCGCTCCAGCTCGCCAACCTGGTCTTCGGCGGCTACTTCTCGTCCCGCTGGGTCGAGAACATCCGCGAGGACAAGGGCTACACGTACGGGCCGCACTCGGTGATCGACCACTCGGCCGCCGGGTCCGTGGTGCTGCTCTCGGCCGAGGTCGCCACCGACGTGACCGGCCCGGCATTGCTGGAGACGGTGTACGAGCTGGGCCGGATGGCCACCCTGCCGCCCGGTGAGGAAGAGCTGGAGCAGGCGCGCCAGTACATCCTCGGCACGCTGATGCTCGGGGTCTCGACCCAGGGCGGGATCGCCGCGCTTGCCACCACGTACGCCGGAGCGGGCCTGCGGTTGGACTTCCTGTCCGAATACACCGAGCAGCTCCGCACCGCGACGCGCGACGACGTAGCCGCCGCGGCCGCGAAGTACCTCGCACCGTCCGGCGCCGTGACCGTGATCCTCGGCGACGCCTCGAAGATCGAGGCGCCGGTGGCCACGCTGCGTGAGGTGGAGCTGGAATGACCGCCGCACCGCCCCTCGCCCGGGCGACGCTCGACCGGGCGGGGCACCGTCGGTCGGACCCGCACTGGCTCGAATCGGTGTGGCCGTCCGCCCGGCTGCTGCGGGTCGACTCGTCGGCCGGCACCGCGCTGTTCCGTGACCTGGTGACCGGCGACGCGGCCGACGCCGCGGTCGGTGCCGTGCTGTCGCTGATCGTCGACGACACGTCCGATGTGGATCGCGCGTCGGCTGTTCTGCTCGGCGTGGAGCCCGACGGGGTGCCGGTGTTCGCGGTCGACGGGCCGCTGCCCACGGTGCCGGGCACCCGCCCGGCAAACCTGCGCGACGTGGGCCACCAGCTCAGCGATCGGGACGCGGGCCTGCTCACCACGGCGATGGCGATCCTCAACTGGCACGCCCGCAGCCGTTTCTCGGAGCGGACCGGCCAGCCGACCACGATCGGCGACGCCGGCTGGTCGCGGGTGGACGCTTCGGGCAACCAGACCTGGCCGCGCACGGATCCCGCGATGATCGTCCTGGTAACCGACGGTGTCGCGGGTCCGGAGGGCCGCTGCCTGCTCGGCAACAACGCGACGTGGCCGAAGCAGCCGGGCTTCCGGCGCTTCTCGTGCCTGGCGGGCTATGTCGAGCCAGGGGAGTCGGCCGAGGCTGCGGTGACCCGCGAGGTCGCGGAAGAGGTCGGCATCGCGCTGGACCGGATCGACTACGTGGCGAGCCAGGCGTGGCCGTTCCCGGGCTCACTGATGCTGGCGTACTCGGCGGTGGCGGATCCGGCGCAGACCCTGAAGGTCGACCCGGCCGAGATCACCGAGGCCCGCTGGTTCACCCGCCGCGAGGTCCGCGAGCTGCTAGCGGGCGCGCGGGTCGATCTGGGCACAGCCGACGAGCCGGCACTCATGACGCTGCCGATGGAAGTCTCGATCGCGCACTACTTGATCACGACCTGGGCTGGGCTCGGGTAGCGCGGACCAGGCTGGGCAGGGACCCGGGTTGCGGGTCCCTGCCCATTTGCGCGCGGGAGCGAACGGTCGCGCCCCCGGCGGGCGCGCGTAGATCCGCTTGTTCTTTATGCCGCTCCGAGCGAAGCCAGATGTGTCTTCACCTGGGTGATCGACGGGTTGGTGAGGGCCGTGCCGTCGTCGAACCGAAGTGTCGGGACTGTCTGGTTGCCGCCGTTGACGCTCATGACGTAATCGGCCGAGGCTGGGTCGCGCTCGATGTCGATCACCTCGTACGCGATGCCCTCGCGGTCGAGCTGGGACTTCAGGCGGTGGCAGTAGCCGCACCACGAGGTGGAGTACATCGTCAACATCGAGCTTCCTCCGGGGGTTGGGGGTCCTCCATTCGAGAGAACGTCGGACCTGGCTGTCATGATTCCTGACTGTGGCGGTTGACTCTCCGGCGGAGCAGGTGCTCGCGGGCCTCGACCCCGAGCAGCGCACCGCCGTGACCGCGGCGGCCGGGCCGGTCTGCATCCTGGCCGGCGCCGGCACCGGAAAGACGCGGGCGATCACTCACCGCATCGCTTATCGCACTCTGCGTGGTGACATCGCGGGGCGACATCTGCTCGCCGTCACGTTCACCGCGCGGGCGGCGGCCGAGATGCGGGCCCGGCTCGCGGCGCTCGGTGTCGCCGGGGTGCAGGCGCGCACGTTCCACGCGGCGGCGATGCGGCAGGTGCGCTACTTCGCGCCACGGCTGCTCGCCGGTCGTGAGCTTCCTGAGCTCGTCGCCAGCAAGGCCCGGTTGGTCGGGTTGGCCGCTGCCCGGGTGGGTGTGCGCACCGACCGCACCGGGGCGCGTGACCTCGCCAGCGAGATCGAGTGGGCCAAGTCCTCGCTGGTCGAGCCCGGCGAATACGTGGTAGCGGCGGCCAAGTCGACCCGCGAGACCCCGTTCGAGGCGGCCAAGGTGGCCGAGGTGTTCGCCGCCTACGAGCAGCTCAAGCGGGGCAACGGGGTGATCGACTTCGAAGACCTGCTGCGGGCGGCGGTGTGGGGGATCGAGGAGCACTCCGACGTCGCCGAGCAGGTGCGGGCGCAGTACCGGCACTTCGTGGTCGACGAATACCAGGACGTCAACCCGTTGCAGCAACGGCTGCTCGACGCCTGGCTCGGCGGGCGCGACGACCTGACCGTGGTCGGCGACGCGTCTCAGACGATCTACTCGTTCACGGGCGCGACCTCCGCCTACCTGATCGACTTCCCGCGAAAGCGGAGCTCGGCGGTGGTGGTCCGGTTGGTCCGCGACTACCGGTCGACGCCGCAGGTGGTCGGGCTGGCCAACGCGGTGATCCGGCAGGCCCGCGGCACCGAGGCGCGGCTGCGGCTGGAATTGGTCGGCCAGCGGCCCTCGGGTGCCGAGCCCGAGCTGCGCATCTTCCAGGACGAGCCGGGCGAGGCGGCGGCGGTATCGGCCCGGTGCAAGCAGCTCATCGCCAGCGGCACGCCGGCGCGCGAGATCGCGGTGCTGTTCCGCACCAACGCGCAGTCCGAGACCTACGAGAAGGCTTTGGCCGAGGCCGAGGTGCCCTACGTCGTCCAAGGCGCCGAGCGGTTCTTCGAGCGCACCGAGGTGCGGCAGGCGCTCGTGGCGCTGCGGGCGGCGACCCGGTCCACCGATCCGGGCGAGCCGTTGGTGCGGTCGGTGGCCGCCGCGCTGGAGGCCGTCGGCTGGGCGCCCGAGCAGCGTCCCCCGGGCGGTGCGGCGCGTGAGCGTTGGGAGGCGCTGGCCGCGCTCGTACAGGTCGCCGAGGAGTTCGCCGCCACGCCGGTGCTGCTGCCGATCGGCGAGGGCGCCGTGTCGTCGCGGCCGCCTTCACTCACCGACTTCGTCGAGGAGTTGGCGCGGCGGGCGGCGGCGCAGCACGCGCCGACCGTCGACGGCGTGACCCTCGCGTCGCTGCACTCGGCCAAGGGGCTCGAATGGGACGCCGTGTTCCTGGTCGGGCTGTCGGACGGCACGCTGCCGACCACGTATGCCAAGACACCCGAGCAGGTCGAAGAGGAACGCCGGCTGCTCTACGTCGGAGTGACCCGGGCGCGGGAGTGGCTCTGGCTCTCCTATGCGATCTCCCGCTCGCCGGGCGGGCGACCCCGGCGGCCGTGCCGGTTCCTGCCGCAGTTCGACGGGCGGCCGGGCGGCGGGGGCGGCTCCGCGGGGGCCACCGGCGTCGCGCGACTCAGTCGCAAAACCGACAGCAGACCGCCACGGATCGTGTCGTGCCGGGTCTGCGGCGCCACGTTGCTCGGCGGCGCCGACCGCAAACTCGGCCGGTGCGCGACCTGTCCGTCCGATCTGGACGAAGAGCTGCTTGGCCGGCTCCAGGCCTGGCGGGCGCGCGTTTCCGCAGGTCAGCGCGTTCCGGCATACGTCGTCTTCACTGACGCGACGCTGGTCGCCATCGCCGAGCG
This sequence comes from Asanoa ishikariensis, assembly GCF_900107455.1. Classification (GTDB taxonomy): domain Bacteria; phylum Actinomycetota; class Actinomycetes; order Mycobacteriales; family Micromonosporaceae; genus Asanoa; species Asanoa ishikariensis. Next base: position 391,189 of record NZ_FNQB01000002.1, read on the forward strand.
CAAGCCCGCGCAGCGGTCCGACCTGATCGCCATCGCTGGCATCGGTCCGCGGAAGCTGGGCCTCTACGGCGATGCCGCGCTGGCCCTGGTGGCCGGTGCGGCGGTTGATGATCTTGAGCCAGAAAAAACTTCTGCGAATGACCCGTAAAACCGTTTGCCCTCCCTCGGAGGGGAGGCATAGCCTCAGAGCACACCAGGAGAGAGCGCTGCTCAAACCTGGTTAGGCAGAGATATTCCGTTCGCTTGACGAGTCAGCAGAAGGAGGTGGCCCCGGTGGCAAGCATCTACACGACCCGACCGTGGTCGCTGAGCGCTGCCCCGAGCCCGGCGGAGACTTCGCGTCTCGCTGTGCTTGCCCAGGCTCAGATCGCGCCGGCATATCAGGCCCAGGCTCAGACCGAGCTGATCTTGGTGCCTACTGCCGTCACGTTCCACGGGACCACTGCGTCCACGGTCAAGGGCATCCGGGTCAAGGGCGGCATGGATGTCAGCGGCGTTCCACCTCGAAGTAGGCCGGTCTAGCAAATAGACCTCCGGCTCGCTTCGAGGCCGCGGAACCCGTAACCCGGGATCCGCGGCCTTAGTTTTTTGCTCCATCAGTTTTGCCAAAGCGGTCCATGAGACCGAAAGCGAGAGAGAGGTGACCGGGCGATGAGCCTGGCCTTGGCCAACCCCGACGCGAAGAGCGTCGAGTTGGACGCGGAACTGCCTTGTCGGAAGTTCGACCCGGACCTTTGGTTCGCCGACGCACCTACCGAGCTCGAACTGGCGAAGTCGCTCTGCGGGGACTGCCCGCTGCGCGTCGAGTGCCTGTCCGGCGCGGTCGAGCGTGCCGAGCCCTGGGGCGTCTGGGGCGGCGAGATCTTCGAGCGCGGCGCGGTAGTGCCCCGCAAGCGGCCCCGTGGCCGTCCGCGTAAGGAAGACGTCGCCCGCGACGCGGTCCTCCGAGTCGAGGTCGAGGCGCGGATGGCAGCCGAAGGGCTCGCCGAGCAGCCGCGCGTCGCGGTCCGACTGGCGGCCTGACATGTCAACGGTCCGCGTAAGCCACACCACCCACGTCGAGAAACCGAGAACAAACGCCATGACCAGTGAAAACGGAGCTACGGACATGAATCTCATCCAAGAAGCGTTGTCCCGAGCGCGAATGCGTCTGCCTCAGACCGGCAGGAAGACGCGCTCTGAGGCCACCCGATCTGCCCGCAACATCGCCATGTCGGCTCGCCGCGAGTCTGCGCGCCAGATGGGCGGCTGGTAGATCACGCTTTCCTGATCGGCCCGCTCCCTTCGGGGGGCGGGCCGGCTCTTTTGGGCATCAAGTTGGCATCAAGATCGGATGATCAAGATCGAGATCAAGGTCGAGATCAAGGTCGAGATCGAGATCTGGTCCCGGGTTCGCGGTGGTCCGGACCGTTGCTCCCGCCGGGGACCGCTCGCTTCGCTTCGCTGCCAGGTCCGCCGTGGGCTTCTTCGGATGGATGCGCTGCGCGCGGGGCTCGGCCACCGCCCATCGGCTTCCGCCAGTCGGCTGGCCGCGGGGACCGTGCCCGCCGCTGGATGTGCTGCGCGTATGACTCGGCCGCCGCCTGTCGGCCGCCGGCGGACCGCGCCCGCCGCCGTGTCGGCTGCCCGCCAACACGCTGAGAGCGGGTGGGCCGCTTCCTCTCGTCAGCCGCTGTCCCAATGACGTCAGGTGGGCGCTTCAGTGGAGGCAGCGGAAGAGGTATGTGGTGCGGTCGGCGGTCGTCAGCGGCTGTCGCATGACGTCAGGTGGGCGCTTCAGTGGAGGCAGCGGAAGAGGTATGTGGTGCGTTCGCCGGTCGTCAGCCGCTGTCCCATGACGCCAGGTGTGCGCCGCAGCGCAGGCAGCGGAACAAGTACGCCGTGGGCTCGCCGGTGCGGTCGAGACTGCGGATGAAGTCTTCCGCGTATTGCTCCGCCCAGCCCGACCGCCGCAGGTCAGCGCGGATCATGTCGACCGCGTCCGGATGCGCCGCCAGCTCGCGATAGCCGGCCGGGCCCAGGAACGCGGCGCCGTCCGCGCAGTGGAAGAGCCATGACTCCTGCTGCCATCCGACGAAGCCGGGCGTACGTCGGGTGATCTCCATGACGACCTCGGGCGGCACGTCGTCGGGAACGCCGACGGCGTCGGTGAAGTCGGCCGGCTGAGCCACCTCGTCGCCGCCGATGCCGAGCGCCCGGGACGCCTCTCCGGAGTGGATGCAGTCGAGGCAGAGGTTCTCGGCGCGGCGGCCGTAGATCGGTCCGGTGTAGCGGACCTCGCGATGCTGGCCGCAGACATGGCACACGTGCTCGGCGCGCTCGGCCGAGCCGGTCGCGATCGGGTCCGGGTGGTAGCGGAACATCGCTCAGCCCGACAAACCGCCGCCGGAGAGGAGGGCGCGGGTGGCATCCCAGCCCTCTACGGCCTGGTCGAGGGTGGCCAGGTCGGCCGGACCGCGCAGGCGGCGCCACGGCGGTGCGGTCGCCACCTCGGCGGGGTTCGGCGCGTGCGGGCGGATGGTGGTCGCGGCCACGTCGCCGTCGAGGTCGAGCTCCGGCAGCCAGTCCGGCGCCGGCAGGCGGGACGCGACCCCGAGCAGGCCCGGTCCCTCGTTCGGGGCCACTGCGACCGTCTTCGTGGTCAGCGGGCGGAACAGCTTGCCGAGAATCAGGCCGGGCAGGTCGGGCACGTCGGCGGCGATCACCGCTGCCTGGTCGTAGCCGTCCGCCGCGGCCGCCGCGAAGGTGGCGTTGACGGTGGTCGACGGGACCTCGTACACCTGCATCGAAGGCCAGGCCACCGCCTCGGCGAGGGGCCGGTCGGCGGGTGTGGCGGCGATCGCGGGGTCGACCTCGTTGAGGGTCGCCAGCAGGTCGACGACGTCCTCGGCGAGCGCATGGCGCCACTTCTCGAGTTCGATGCCGGGAGGTGCCCAGGTCACCTGGGTGAGCAGTACGACGATCACACGGCGGGTCACGGACCCAAGGTTATTTCAGTCCGCCAGGACCAGGCCCGTGGTGGCGGCGACGCCCTCGAGAAAGCCACGGGCGCGCTCGGTCTTGTCATAGCGACCCACGAGGGCCCAGAAACGGGCGTTGTGGCTGGGGACGACGAGGTGGGCGAGCTCATGGAGCAGCACGTAGTCGATCACCCAGTCGGGCATCTCCTGGATCCGGTGCGAGATGCGAATCGACCGGTCAGCGGGCGTGCACGACCCCCAGCGGCCGTTCTGGTTGGTGACCCAACGGACACTGGCCGGTTGGGCGGCACGGGCGAACTCAGCCAGGTAGAGAGCGATCAGGCGCCGGGAGCGAGCCTGGAGCTCGGCGTCGCTGCGGCTGAGGCGCTGCTCGCGGGCGGCGAGACGGGCGAGCATCTTGTCAACCCACTCGGTCTCCTCGGCCCGGGAGAACTGGTCGGGTATGAGCACGACCACGCGCTCGCCGTCACGGTAGGCGGACACCGTCCGGCGCCGGCGCTGTGAGCGCCGTACCTCGACGACCGGCTTCCGCGTGGCGGCCACTACCGCGCCCCGGAGCCCCAGGTTCCGTTCACGAACGCACGCTAACCGGTAGGTGCCATGCCGCCGCAAGGGCCAACACACACGGTCACGCCGGGAAAGTGCTAGTTCACGACGTGTCGTCCGGAAAAAATTTCGCGGGTACGTCGTTGGCGGTGGGTCCGCTGCGCCCCGAGGGACCCTACGGCAAACGTTAAGGGATCCCACGCTCGGATGGGCCGCAAACGGCGTGATCCAGCTCGCACGAGCGCTTTGGTCGGCGTGTCTCGGCCGAATCTGACTAATCAGGCCGAGTCCGACATGCACACTCGTCCCCGTCAGGTGTCGCATCGCACTACCAGCGGAGCCCCGTCCCTGGTGATGATCGGGTTCCTGACATGGAACCGCCCGCTTGTGGGTAGGGTCCGCGGACCGGCGGTCACACGTGTGACCGCGGAGAAGCCCCGACGTCGGCGCTCTTGTGCCGCACCCGGGCATTCGCCGGGGCGAAACCGGCGAACAAGACTAGGAGGGCATCGTGGCCGACAAGGCCCAGACCTACAACGGGTATTGCGTCAAGTGCAAGGAGAAGCGGGACTTCACGGGCACCGTCGAGGTGTCGAAGACCGGTATGAACATGGCCAAGGGCAAGTGCCCGGTTTGTGGGACCACGGTCAACCGGATCCTCGGCAAGGCGAAGGTCTGACCGGGAGTTTTCGCTCCGGCCCTCGGCCGGCGTGTACTGACGTAGTTGCGACGGGAGAGGGCGGCCACTCGGCCGTCCTCTCCGGCGTCTCGGAACGAATACGGAGTGTTATCAAGATCGGGCGGTCAGATTACCGGCTGGTTGTGGATAACTCGCCGGAAGCTGTGGATAACCCCGTGTACATGACCCGCCACCTGTGGACAACGAGCCGATGGCCGCTAGGTGACGGTGACATTCTGTTACGTCGTGACGACCATTGGGTTGCTCCGGCCGACGCTGCTGCCAGGCCTGACAAGGATCCGGCGCGGGCACCGCACGCTGCAGTTCGGTGTCGACCCGGGGCGTGCGGTGCTGGTCGAACTGGCTGACGAGCGGACCGCCGGGATCCTCGACCTGCTCGACGGAGCGCACACCGAGCGACAGGTGCTGGCGGGCGCTCAACGGCTGGGAGTGCGTCCGGGTGACGCCCGAGAGCTGCTGGCCACGCTGCACGCCCACGGCCTGCTGGTGCCCGCACACACCCTGACCCCACCGGGCGCCGCACCTCACCTCCGCGCCGAAGCGGCCGCGCTCGCCCTCCGCCAGATCGACCACCGCGCGGCGGGCCGCTGGGCGCTACGCGGCCCGTTGAGCATGGGGCCGGCCGGCGGCGCCGCCTCCGGGCTCGGCTCCTTGAGCGCCGGGTCGGAAGGCCTCCAGGGTGCTGGCCCCGCACGGGGACCCTCTCAAGCAGGCCTTCGCGGCGGACCTGGCGGCCCGCGCGGCGCTGGCTCCGGGCGCGGCCCGTTGAGCGCCGGGTCGGAAGCCACCTACGGTGTTGGCTCCGCCCCCGGACCCTCTCAAACAGGTCCTCGCGGCGGACCTGGCGGCGTCGAGACGGCCAAGCTGGACGCCCAGTCGGACCGACCGGGCGATGCGCCAGGCCCGAGGAAGGTGGGTGCGACCCGCAGACCGGGGAGTGCGGGCGCCGTGCCCGGGGGTCGTCCTGTGGTGAGGACCACCGTTGGGTTCGTCACTCCCGCTCAGGTCCTCCGGCGGCGGGCCGCCGCGCGGGTTCTGGTCACCGGCCGTGGCCGGTTGGCGACGCCGATCGCGATCACCCTGGCCCGCTCCGGAGTCGGCCACGTCCGCCCAGACCTACCGGGGATCGTCCGGCCGGAGGAAGCGGTCCTCGGCCTCGACCCGAGCACCGTCGGGAAGCCGCGCGCCGCCGCCGTGGCCGCGGCGGTCGCCGCCGCCGGAGCCAGACCGGGCCGCACCAAGCCGCACGTCGTCATCCAAGCCGGCGCGCAACAGCCCGCGAATCTGGCGGCTACCGCCCTTCGCCACCGCGGCCAGGCGATGCTCGCCGTCGAGATTCGCGACGGCGCACCGGTAATAGGTCCGTTCGTCCAACCCGCCGGTTCGCCGTGCCTGAGTTGCCTGGACCACCACCGGCGAGACCGCGACGAGGACTGGTCGGAGATCGCCGCCGGGCTGGCCACCGCGCCACCGACTGAGGAGGCAGGTGACCTGGTCACGATCATGACGGCCGCCGCGCTGGGTGCGGCCGAGGCGCTGGCATACATCGACGGTGGTACGCCCCGGACCACCGATGGCGCAGTGACCGTCGTCTCCCCGGGTGACCTGCGGTGGCGGCATTGGCCGGCACATCCGCGATGTTCCTGCGTACCGACCTAATTATGATCTTGGGTGTCCGGAAACTGTCAGTCACAATGATCTGGTGAGCGACATCCCGCGCCAGGCCGTTACCCGGACTGCCAAGCTCGCTTCTCTCCCTCTCGGCTTCGCCGGGCGGGCCATGTTGGGCTTCGGCAAGCGGATGACCGGCATGGCGTCCGATGCGATCTCCGCCGAGTTGCAGCAGCGCACCGCCGACCAGGTGTTCGCCGTGCTGGGCCAGCTCAAGGGCGGAGCGATGAAGTTCGGGCAGGCCTTGTCCGTTTTCGAGGCCGCGCTGCCCGAGGAGATGGCCGGCCCCTATCGCCAGGCCCTGACCAAGCTCCAGGAGTCCGCGCCGCCGCTCCCGGCATCCAGCGTCCACCGGGTGCTCGCCGACCAGCTCGGCCCCGAATGGCGCAAGCATTTCCTCGAGTTCGACGACACGCCGGCCGCCGCCGCCAGCATCGGCCAGGTGCACAAGGCGCTCTGGAAGGGCCGCGCCAAGGGTGGCCGGCCCGTCGCGGTGAAGATCCAGTACCCCGGTGCCGGTGACGCCCTGCTGAGCGACCTCAAGCAGCTTTCCCGGCTCGGCTCGATGTTCAAGGCGATCCAGCCCGGGCTCGACATCAAGCCGCTGCTGGTCGAGCTGCGTGCGCGGATCAGCGAGGAGCTCGACTACGAGCTCGAGGCGAAGGCGCAGCGGGCGTTCGCGGCCGCGTACGCCGATGATGCCGAGATCCTCGTTCCCAAGGTTGTGGCCCAGGCGCCGCGCGTGCTGGTCACCGAGTGGATCGAGGGCATGCCGCTCTCGAAGATCATCGCCGGCGGCTCGCAGGAGGAGCGCGACCTCGCGGGTTCGCGCATGGCGACCCTGCACTTCTCCGCGCCGGCCCGCGCCCGGATGCTGCACGCCGACCCGCACCCCGGCAACTTCCGGCTGATGCCGGACGGCCGGCTCGGCGTGGTCGACTTCGGTGCCGTCGCCCGGCTGCCCGATGGGCTGCCCGAGCCGGTTGGTCGCCTGACCCGGCTGGCCCTGGCCCACGAGGCCGACGCGGTGGTCGAGGGGCTGCGCGAGGAAGGCTTCCTGCGCCTCGAGCAGGACATCGACGCCGAAGAGGTGCTCAACTTCCTGCTGCCGATGCTGGCCCCGCTCGCGGACGACGAGTTCCAGTTCACCCGCGCCTGGCTGCGCGGCGAGGCGACCCGCCTGGCCAGCCCGAAGTCACCGGCCTTCCAGCTCAGCCGCCAGCTCAACCTGCCGCCGTCGTACCTGCTGATCCACCGGGTCACCCTCGGCTCGATCGGCGTGCTCTGCCAGCTCGAGGCCAAGGCCCCGTACCGCGAGATCGTCGAGGAGTGGGTGCCGGGCTTCGCTCCGGTCCCGTAAAGAGCAGTTGAGCGCGGCGCCATCAAAGGCACCGCGCTCAACGCAGGCAAAACCTACTTGTCTTCGTCTTCGCCCTTCGAGGGCGGGTTCTCCTTCGGCCCCTCGGAGTCGCCGAAGTCGATGTCGCCCAGGTCGTCGAAGTCGCCGAGCCCGCCGTTGTCGAACTGTGCGCGGGCGAACGCCTCCGGGTCGGCGAAGTCGTCGCCGGAGGGCAGCAGGTCGGGGTGACCCCACAGGCCGTCGCGGCCCTGCACGCCCCGCTGCTCGGTGACCGCGGTCCACAGCGCCGCCGCCTCGCGGAGCCGGCGCGGCCGCAGCTCGAGGCCGACCAGCGCGGCGAAGGTCTGCTCGGCCGGACCGCCGGCGGCCCGGCGGCGCCGGAACGCCTCGGCCAGCCGGATCACGTTGGGCAGCCGGTCGCCGACCGCCATGTCGACCACGTGCCCGACCCAGCCCTCGACCAGCGCGAGCGTGGTCTCCAGGCGGGCCAGCGAGGCCTGTTGGGCCGGTGTGTCCTCCGGCGCGAAGATGCCCTCCAGGGCCATCTCCTGCATCGACTCCGGGTTGGTCGGGTCGATGCGGCCCATCGCCTCCTCGATCGCCTCGCGGTTGACCGTGATGCCGTTGGCGTAGGTCTCGACCGAGTTGAGGATGTGGCCACGGAGCCAGGGGACATGCTCGAAGAGCCGCTGGTGCGCGGCCTCGCGCAGGGCGACGTAGAGCCGCACCTCGTCTTCCGGCAGCTCCAGGCCGGTGGCGAACTCACGGATGTTGGCCGGGATCAACGCGCCGGTGCCGGTCGGGCCGAGCGGCAGGCCGATGTCGCCCGCCGAGAGCACCTCCGCGGCGAGCGAGCCGAGCGCCTGGCCGAGCTGGCCGCCGAACAGCGCGCCACCCAGCGTGGTGACCATTGACTGCATCGGGCCGAGCTGGGCACGGGCCTCCGGCGGGACGAGGTCGCCCATCGCGTTGACCATGCGCTCGGCGACGGGGTTGCAGAGCTTCTGCCAGACGTCGAGCGTCCGGTAGATCCACTCGTTGCGGTTCCAAGCGACCGCGGTCTTGACGCCCGAGGGCAGGGCCACGGCCTGCTCGAGCCAGAGATCAGCCAGGCGGAGGACCTCTTCAACGGCGTTTCGCTCGAACGGCGAGACGGCGGGGTCACCAGCCTGGGCCAGCTGTGCGGCGGCTACCTGGCGGGCCAGGTCCCAGTTGACCGGGCCAGAGCCCGGCGCCGCGAGTAGCTGCTGCAGTTGCGCCATGAACTGCTGCATCTGCTGCGGGTCGTTGGGGTCCGGCGGCTGGCCGCCCGGGAGCGCGAAGCCAAACGGAATATCAGGCACATGTCAACGGTACGCGCGTCGGGCGCGGGGGACCGTACCGCGTGCTTAAGCCCAGGGAGAACTCGGGGAACACCATTCAGGGACGCTCGGTACGCTTCCCGCCATGAAAAGTCGTGGCGTGACGGTTCTGCTCGGTGCCGTGATCACGGTGCTGCTGAGCTTCGGGGTGCTTTCCGCCCCGGTTCCGTACGTCGTGCTCGGTCCCGGCCCCACCGTCAACACCCTGGGCAAAGAGGCCGACAAAGAGGTCATCCAGATCTCCGGCACACAGACCTTCTCCTCCGCCGGGCAGCTCCGGCTGACCACCGTCAAGGTGTCGCCCGAGACCAAGCTCCTCCCCGCGATCGCCGGCTGGTTCTCCGACAAGCAAGCCGTCGTGCCCAAGGAGTTGATCTACCCGCCCGACCAGACCGAGCAGCAGGTCGAGCAGCAGAACGCCGAGGACTTCCAGGCGTCGCAGACCAGCGCCGAGACCGCCGCGCTGACCAAGCTCGGCTACCCGATCCAGGTCACCGTCGGCAAGGTGACGGCGGGCGGGGCGGCCGAGTCGGTGCTCAAGCCCGGTGACGTGATCACCTCGGTCGACGGCAAGCCCGTCAAGGCGGCCGGCGACCTGACCGAAGCGGTCCGCGCCAAGCCGGCCGGCAGCACGGTCACGGTCGGCTACACCCGTGATGGCCAGCCGGCGCAGGCGACGCTCACCACGAAGACGGTCAACGGGCAGCCCCGGATCGGCGTCGAGATCGAGCAGAAGCAGCCACACCCGTTCGACCTCAAGTTCGACCTCGAAGACATCGGCGGACCCAGCGCCGGTCTGATGTTCACCCTCGGCATCATCGACAAGCTCGGCGCCGACGACCTCACCGGCGGCAAGATCATCGCGGGTACGGGCACGATCGACGACCAGGGCAACGTGGGTCCGATCGGCGGCATCCCGCAGAAACTGGTCGGCGCCAAGGACGCCGGCGCGGTCGCCTTCCTGGTGCCCGCCGACAACTGCAAAGAAGCCAAGGACAACGCCGTCGACGGCCTGCCGCTCTACAAGGTCGGCAATCTCGACGAGGCTTTGGCCGCACTCAACTCCATCAAGAGCGGCAGCCCAGCCCCCATGTGCTGACGCCCCGTAGTCTGACTGAACACCGCCCCCCGAGCTAACCAAGCGTTGCGGAGCCAACTGTGGTCATGCGTAGCAGTCCCCTGCCGAGAATGAGCCGCCGTGGCCGCGTGACGGTCGGCGTGCTGGTCGGTGTCTTCGTGTTGTTCACCCTGCTCGGTTGGGGAGTCAACGCGTGGACCGACTGGCTGTGGTTCGACGAGGTGCACTACACCGGTGTGTTCACCGACGTGCTCACCACCCGCCTGCTGCTGTTCCTGGCGGTCGGCGCGGCGATGGCGATCGTCATCGGTGGCAACCTCTACCTGGCCTACCGGCTCCGCCCACTGCTGCGGCCGCACTCGTCGGAGCAGCAGACGCTCGACCGCTACCGGGTCGCGCTGTCGCCGCGGATCGGCACCTGGGTCACCGTCGTCTCGATCGTCGTCGGGCTGTTCGCCGGGCTCTCCGCGCAGGGCCGGTGGGACACCTGGATGCTGTTCCGCAACGCGCAGCCGTTCGGCGTCAAGGACCCGATCTTCAACATCGACGTCGGGTTCTACGTCTTCCAGTACCCGTTCTACAAGTACCTGCTCGGCGTAGGCTTCACCGCCGTCGTGCTCGCGGTCATCGGCTCGCTGGCGGTGCACTACGTCTTCGGCGGCGTGCGCCTCCAGGGCGGCGGCGACCGCATCACCAACGCGGCCCGCGCGCACCTGACCACGCTGGTCGCGGTCTTCGTGCTGTTCAAGGCCGTCGCCTACGTGCTGGACCGGCGCGCGCTGCTGTTGTCCTACAACGAGGGCGCCAAGGTCTACGGCGCCGGCTACGCCGACGTCAACGCGTTGCTGCCGGCCAAGGAGATCCTCGGCTACATCTCGATCGTCGTCGCGATCGCGATAATCCTGTTCTCCAACGCGTTCATCCGGAACCTGGTCTGGCCCGGCGTCTCGCTCGCCCTGCTCGGCATCTCGGCCGTCGCGATCGGCGGCATCTACCCGTCGGCCGTGCAGAGCTTCACGGTCAACCCGAGCACGATCGACAAAGAGCGGCCGTACATCAAGAACAGCATCGAGGCGACCAGAGCCGCGTTCGGCATCAACGACGTCGACATAAACGCCTATCCGGGCAGCAGCCAGCCGCCACCCGCGAGCCTGGCCACCGACACCTCGGTGGTGCCCAACATCCGGCTGCTCGACCCGCAGTTGCTGTCGGAGACGTACACGCAGCTTCAACAGGCTCGTGGCTTCTACAACTTCGGCGACAAGCTCGACATCGACCGGTACGCGGTCAACGGCAAGACGCAGGACTACGTCGTCGGTGTCCGCGAAATCAACTACGACCGGCTGACGGCGCAGCAGAGCAACTGGCTCAACCGCCACACCATCTACACCCACGGGTACGGCGTGGTCGCCGCTCCGGCCAACGAGGTCTGCAACGAGCAGCCCAAGTTCGTCTCCGGCTTCCTGGGCGACGAGGGCACCGGTTGCCAGTCGGCGACCGAGGAGATCAAGACCGACCAGCCCCGGATCTACTACGGCGAGCAGATGGACGACGGCGACTACGCGGTCGTCGGCTCGCGGGGCAACGGCAGCAACGCCGAGTTCGACCGCCCGACCGGCAGCAAGGAGCAGTACTACACGTACGACGGCACCGGCGGTGTCCCGATCGGCTCGTTCGCGCGCCGGCTGCTCTACACCGTGAAGATGCAGGAGACGAACTTCCTGCTCTCCGAGGCGGTCAACGACAACTCGAAGCTGATGTACGTGCGCAACCCGCGCGACCGGGTCGCCAAGGTGGCGCCGTTCCTCAAGCTCGACGGCGACCCGTACCCGGCGGTGGTCGGTGGTCGCGTGCTCTGGATCGTCGACGGCTACACGACGGCGGCGACCTACCCGAACTCCGAGCGGGTCAACCTCCAGTCGGTGACCAGTGACGAGTTGACCACCAGCGGTGCGGTGGTCGCGCAGGCCCGCGAAGAGATCAACTACATCCGCAACTCGGTGAAGGCGACCGTCGACGCGTACGACGGGACGGTCAAGCTCTACGAGTACGACGAGAAGGACCCGGTCCTGAAGGCCTGGAACAAGGCCTTCGGCGGGAACCTGATCGTGCCGAAGACGGAGATCCCGCAGGAGCTCACGGACCACCTGCGCTACCCGGCCGACCTGTTCAAGGTGCAGCGCGACCTGCTGGCCCGGTACCACGTGACCGAGCCCAACGAGTTCTTCTCCGGTCAGGACTACTGGGAGGTCCCCAACGCGCCGGACGACCCGGACCGGGGCCAGAAGCAGCCGCCGTACTACCTGATGACCCAGATGCCGGGCCAGGACGGGCCGAGGTTCCAGCTCACGTCCGCGGTCACGCCACGCGGGCGGCAGAACCTGGCCGCGATCATCTCCGGGTCGTACGTGAACGGCCAGCCCAAGCTGGAGGCGCTGGAGCTGCCTGACCAGTCCGTCGTCTCCGGTCCGGTGCAGGTCCATCAACAGATGACCAACACCACCGACGTACGTGGTCAGCTCTCCCTGCTCTCGGCCGACGGCAAGGCCACTGTGCAGTACGGAAACCTGCTGTCGCTGCCCTTCGACAACGGCATGCTCTACGTCGAGCCGGTCTACGTGAAGAGCAACTCGCAGAACGCGTACCCGCTGCTGCAACGCGTCCTGCTGTCCTACGGAGACGGCTCCAACGCGGTCCTGGCCAGCAGCCTGCAACAGGGCATCAAGGACCTGGTGGCCAAGGGCGACGCACAGAGACAGGCGGCCGGCGAGCCACCGAGCCAGCCGCAACAGCCCAACCCGCCGCCGCCCACCGGCGAGCAGCCGCCAGCGACGTCGGCTGAACTGTCGGCAGCCGCCCAGCGGCTCTCGGCCGCTATCGACGAGGTGAAGGCCGCGCAGGCGTCCGGCGACCTCGCGCGGTACGGCAAGGCCCTCGCCGACCTCGAGACGGCCAGCGACGCCTTCCAGGCGGCCCAGAAGGCGGCCAACAACCGCCCTGTGGGCTCCGGAACCACGCCCACGCCGACGGGTAGCGCACCACCGCCGACGACGCCTCCGTCGCCTTCGGCGGGCTGATCGCAACGGGGGCCGGCGACCACGCCGGCCCCCGTTTTGGCGCTGGGCAACATGGTGCGCTAGTGTTTAGAAGCCGACGCGGGGTGGAGCAGCTCGGTAGCTCGCTGGGCTCATAACCCAGAGGTCGCAGGTTCAAATCCTGTCCCCGCTACAAAAGGGAACGGCCCTCCAGAGATTCTCTGGGGGGCCGTTTTCGTTGTCCGCGCTAAGCACCCTTTCGTGCGGGGCATATGTGGGCTAGCCCACATACGCCCATCCGAGCGGCAACCCGTCAGCGCCAGACGAGCTCGACGAGGTCCGCGACGGAGTCGACGATCAGATCGGGCTGGTACGGGAACTGGCGCACCTCGTCGGCCCGGCGCGTGCAGCCACTGAGCACCAGCACGGTCCGCAGGCCGGCCTCCACGCCGCCGACGATGTCGGTGTCCATGCGGTCGCCGACCATCGCGGTGGTCAGCGGCTCCCCGCCGATGATGCCCAGGCCGGTGCGCATCATCGTCGGGTTCGGCTTGCCGACGAAGTAGGGCGTGACCCCGGTGGCCGCAGTGATCATGGCGGCCACGGCACCACAGGCCGGACGACTGCCGGCACGCGTAGGCACGCTCCGGTCGGGGTTGGTGGCGATGAACCTGGCCCCGGCCGCGACAAGCTCGCACGCGCGGGCGACGGCCTCGGACGAATAGCTGGCGAGCTCACCCAGCACCACGTAGTCCGGGTCGACGTCGTCCAGGTCGTAGCCGGCCATCGCTTCCGCCAGACCCGCTTCGCCCAGCAGGTACGCCGACCCACCGGGGTGGTGGGTGGCCAGAAAGCGGGCCGTGGCCTGGGCGCAGGTCCAGATCGCGGTCTCCGGGACCTTCAGTCCGACGGCCGCCAGCTTGGCGCTGACCTGATCGGGCGGGTACAGCGAGTTGTTGGTCAACGCGAGAAACGGAACACCGCGGGTGGTCAACGCACCGATGAAGTCCTCGGCGCCCGGGATGGCCTCACCACCGCGGACGAGCACGCCGTCCATGTCGACGAGCCAGTGTTCGACAATCGGGAAAGTCTCGCCAACGTTGATTGGAGCCACCCGGCCAACGCTAGTGGAAACGGACGTTTTCCCAGGTCAGCGGCGCGCGCGGGCAACGGTGCCGGAGCGCCGTTGCCCGCGCGGTCGCTCAGTGGCGTGACGTGAACGTCGACAGGAAGCGGTAGCTGGCCGGGTTCCCGGCGTTGTCGAAGCACATGACCATGACGAGCGCGTCCGAGCCCGAGTACGTCCACGGCTGGCTGAGGCCGCAGTAGTTCGGGCCGTCGCCGTACGCGGTCACCTGCGCATGCGTCTCGCGGATGCCGAGCTGCGGATATTTGACCTGGTAGGTGCCCAGGCCGCCCGGCACCACGCTGTTGGCGCCGACGCCCACCTGGTGGTTGTAGTTGGTCTGGCCGCCGCCGGCCGACCAGATGTAACCGAAGTACTTCGGCACGTCGACGCCGCCGAAGACCGCGCGCTGGCGGTGGTACGTGAGGAAGAAGTCCGTGCTGGTGGGCGCGCCGGCGGCGTTGACGCAGACGACGATGACGTCGATCTCGAGGCCGACGGGCGACCAGGACTCGACCTTGCAGCGGCGGGCGACCGCGTTCGGTTGGATCGCCGTGACCTGGACGTTCCCGGACAGGCCCGCGCCCACGACACCGACGCCGGGGATCCGCACGAGGTAGCGCCCGGGGGTCAGCAGGCCGGTGCCGGGCGCGCCCGCTCCGGTGCTGTTGTGCCACTGGACGGCGGCGCCGGCCGTGTTCACCTGGGCGGTGGCATAGGCACCGGGCGGAAACACCCCTGAGCTGGTCGACCACATGATCGTGAACGGGGTGTCGGCCGCGCTGCCGCCGGGTCGGTGGCAGGCCACGTCGACGATCTCGTCCGCCCCGGCGGAGCCCCAGCGGACCACCTCGCAGTAGTTGCCGGCCCGGCTGACCGCGGTGACGTGCACGGTGCCGCGCGTGCCGCTGGCGACCTGTGGGAACGTGACCCGGAACCGGCCGGCGGCCTGCTTGCCGCCGGTGGCCCAGAGGGCGGGGAACGCGGCCCGCCAGCTTCCCCACTGGCGGGTCGTGTCGAGAGTCGTGCCGGCGGGGACGGTCGGGTCCCACACCGCGGCGAAGCCCCACCGGTCGGGTGTCGCCGCCGCGGCGGGTGGTGCCGCGACCGCCGTGGCGACCAGCGTCATTGCCGCGGCTAGCAGCAAGGCGAGGGGACGGACTCGCATGCCAAACCTCCAATTGAAGCAGTTCGATATCTGAATCGAGGCTGCCGGGCATGCGTCCGTTCCGCTGTCAGATCATGCGCAGTGCACTCAGTTCTGCCGGTCGTCAGGCCACCTCGATGTAGTCGACCTCCGCCCAGCGGCTGCGGAAGCCCAACCGGACCGTGTTGGCGCCGGCCACGAGCGTGACGTCGGCCCGGACCTCGCGCCAGGTCTCCCAACCCGTGTTCGGGTACGTGACCACCTGCGCGCCGCCGCCGTTGACGGTCAGCGTGTGCTGCGCCTCGCCGAACCCGGCCGAGTATCCGATGTAGACCGTGTAGGCGCCGGCCCTGGGCGCGAAGACTCCGAGGCTGACGGTGCTGTCCGCGTAGTCGAGGTAGGCCACCGCCTGCCCCTGGGACGCGGTGGCCGTGGACCGCACCGCACAGTGCGTCAGGACCCCGCGCTCGGCCTCGTAGCGGACCCGGCTGCCACGCACCACGGGGTAGCCGCCGGACCAGCCGAGAGCGGCGACGTACATGCCGCGCGCGGTGTTGTTGTTGATCCATCCGTGGAACACGAGGTGGTCGCCGCCGCTCTCCCGCACGACGTCCGCACCGCCCGGCCCCCGCACGGCGCCGTCGAGGCTCGCAGTGGTCAGCAGGGAGCGGAAAGCCTTCGTGTACGGCCCGGTCAGCGCGGCGGCGGTCGCATAGCTCGTCTGGTACGCGTCACCGCCGTACCCGCCGAGGGAGTAGAAAAGCACATATTGGCTGCCGACCTTGGTCAGCACCGGAGCCTCGATCACGCCGCTCTCCTCGGGCCGCCCGCTGCGCAGAAGCTCGACCCGAGCACCCTGGAGCGTGACCCCGTCGGCCGCGACCCGCTGCAGCCAGAGACTGGTCGGCTGCCCGATCGCGTTGCCGTCGTCCTTGTAGAGCAGGTAGCGCAACCCGGTCGAGTCGGTGAAGCTCGACGCGTCGATGTCACCACCCTCGCCGGCGTCGCAGACCAGCGGACCGGCCCCGACCGGCGTGAATGGGCCGAGCGGGGAGGTGGCGAGCGCGGCGCCGAGGCACTGGCGACCGGTCGCGATGCTGCGGGCGGTGTAGTAGAGCAGGTAGCGGCCGTCGGCCCGGACGGAGACGTCTGGCGCCCACGTGCGGCCGCCATTGGCCCAGGCTCCCAGGGCCGGCAGGGCGTCAGCGCGCCGCGTCCAGGGGCCGGTCAGCGTCGCGGCGGTGGCGACGGGAACGTTGCCGTTCCCGTTGTTGGTCGAGTAGGCGTAGTAGCTGGACCCGAACCGCGACACGTCGGGATCGGGGAAGTCGCTGCCGATCAGGAGCGCGGGGGAGGCCGTCGCCGCGTGGGCCGCCGGCGCGACGACAGTGGCGAGCGGAAGCGCCACAACCAGAACCGCGAGCCGCACAAGGAATCGACGCATAACTATTTCTACCACGCGCCTACCTGTCCGATCCCACCCTCGCACCCACCCAGGGCGACGCCTACGACCGCTGACTCAGCGGTCGACGAACGCCGCGACGGCTCGGCGGAGGTCGGCATCAACCTCTTCGTCGGGAAGCGGCTGTGCTCGCAGCACCTCGACCAGTCGAGAACGAAACGGCCCCCAGAGATCGCTCTGAGGGGCCGTTTCGGCAGGGCTTAGAAAGCCGGCAGGACCGAACCCTGGTACTTGTCCTCGATGAACTTCTTCACCTCGGGCGAGTGCAGCAGCTTCTCCAGCTTCACGATCCGCGGGTCGTTCTCGTCACCGGTGCGGACGACGACCAGGTTCGCGTACGGGTTGTTCTCACCCTTCTCCAACGCGAGCGCGTCCTTGGCCGGGCTGAGCCCGGTCTCGATCGCGTAGTTCCCGTTGATCACCGAGATCGCGGTGTCCTCCAGGCTGCGCGGCAACTGAGCAGCCTCCAACGGCTCGAACTTCAAGTTCTTCGGGTTCGAGGTGATGTCAGCCTCGGTGGCCTTGACCCCGGCGCCGTCCTTGATCGTGATGACACCGTTGGCGGCCAGCAGGTTCAACGCCCGGCCCGAGTTCGACGGGTCGTTCGGAACACCCACCACGCCACCGACCGGCAGGTCAGCCAGCGACTTGATCTTCTTCGAGTAGACGCCCAGCGGCTCGATGTGCACCGGCTTCAAAGCCGTGAACTTGTAGCCCTTCGACGCGACTTCCTCTTCCAGGTACGGGATGTGCTGGAAGTAGTTCGCGTCCAACTGCTTGTCCTGCAGGGCCACGTTCGGCTGGATGTAGTCGTTGAACTCGACGATATCGAGCTTGAGACCCTCGGCCGGGGCCAGCTTGTCCGACACGTACTTGAGGATCTCGCCGTGCGGCACGGGGCTGACACCGACCTTCAGCGGCGCGTCAGCGGAGGATGCACCAGCCGATCCGGAGTCAGAGTCCGAGCCGCAGGCGGCCATGCCCAGACCCAGGACGAGACTGGCGGTGGCAGCGGCGGCGATGGCTATGGTGCGACGCACGGTGGAACCTTTCTTTACCTGTGGGAGAGGCGCCGGGCGACCAGGTCGCCGAGCATCTGAGCTAGCTGCACGAAGACGACGAGCAGCACGACGGTGGCGATCATGACTTCGGTCTCGAAGCGTTGATAGCCGTAGCGGATGGCCAGGTCGCCGAGCCCGCCGCCGCCGACCACGCCGGCCATGGCGGAGTAGCCGACCAGCGCGACCACCGTGATGGTGAGGCCGGCGACCAGGCCCGGGCGGGCCTCGCGGAGCAACACCTTGACGACGATCTCCCGGCGGGAGGCGCCCATCGCCCGGGCGGCGGCGACCACGTCGCGGTTGACCTCGCGGATCGCGGTCTCGACGATGCGGGCGTAGAAGGGGATCGCGCCGACGGTCAGCGGCACGATGGCCGCCGACGTGCCGATGGTGGTGCCGACCACGGCCCGGGTGAACGGGATGATCGCGACGAGCAGGATGATGAACGGCAGCGACCGTCCAATGTTGACGATCAGGCCGAGCAGCGCGTTGACGGGCCGCAACGCCAGCAGGCCACCGCGGTCCGTCAGGACCAGGGCGACGCCGACCAGCAGGCCGCCGACCGCGGTGAGCAGGGTGGCCACCAGCACCATGTAGGCGCTTTCCTTGGTCGCCTCCCACAGCAGCGGGACCATCTCGGACCAGGTCACGGGTGCACCTCCACGGCGACCGCGGAGGCACGCAGTTGATCCAGCGCCGCGGCGTTCGAAGCCGGCGAGCCCGGCAGTGCCAACCGCAGCCGGCCCGCACGACCGCCCGCCAGCGTCTCGACGGAGCCGTCGAGGATGCGGACGTCGACGTCGTGGGCGCGCGCGACGGCGGAGATCAGCGAACCGTCGCCGACGACGGTCACGTCGACGATCGTCGCGTCGTCGAGCACCGGTGGCGGTCCCAGCCGGAAGATGCCGCGGGCCAGGGCCGAGTCCGGCTTGGCCAGCAGCTCGTGCACGGGCCCGGCCTCGGTGATCACGCCGTCGCTCATGATCGCGACCGAGTCGCAGATCCGTTTGACGACCTCCATCTCGTGCGTGATCAGCAGGATGGTCAGGCCGAGACGCTGGTTGAGGTCGCGCAGCAGCGCCAGGATCGAGCCGGTGGTGTCCGGGTCCAGCGCGGAGGTCGCCTCGTCGGAGAGCAGCACCTTCGGCTCGCCGGCCAGCGCGCGGGCGATGCCGACCCGCTGCTTCTGACCACCGGAGAGCTGCGCCGGGTACGCGCCGGCCCGGTCACGCAGACCCACCAGGTCGAGCAGTTCGGCGACCCGGTCGGCGCGCTGCCGGCGCGGCATCCCCATGACTTCGAGGGGGAAGGAGACGTTGCCGGCGGCGGTACGCGACGAGAGCAGCGCGAAGTGCTGGTGGATCATGCCGATCCGCTGCCGGGCGGTACGCAGGCCGGTCTCGCTGAGCCCGGCGAGGTCGACGCCGTCGACCGTGATGGTCCCGGCGTCCGGCCGCTCGAGCATGTTGACGCAGCGCAACAGCGTGCTCTTGCCCGCGCCGCTGCGGCCGAGCACTCCGAAGACCTCGCCCGCGCGCACGGTCAGGTCGACGCCCGCGACCGCGGCTACGTCCCCGCCACGGCCTCGGTACGTCTTGCGCAGACCGTTGATGCGGATCACGGGGGCACGCCGTTCCTGAGAGTTGAGACACGACCGTGGATCCGCCAACGCGAATCCACGGCCCCCTACCGTGCAGGCTGCGTACGGCATTACTCAACCGAACGTGAGCAAACCCACATATCCTACTAGTTAGGTAGAGTTACTCGCGTCCCTCGTGTCACGGTGCTGCCAGCGCCTCGGTCGGCGACAGCCGGGCGGCCCGGATCGCGGGGTAGAGGCCGGCGATGCCACCGATCAGGATCGTGGCGGCCACGCCACCGGCCGTCGCCCAGCCGGGAACCGTGGTCGGCCAGTGCTGGTAGTACGCGTACCCCGTGGTCACGAGGATCCCGAGCAGCACTCCGCCGACGCCGCCCAAGGCGGACAGCAGCAACGACTCCGCCAGGAACTGGGTCCGGACCTGGCCACGGGTGGCGCCCAGCGACCGGCGCAGGCCGATCTCGCCGCGCCGCTCCAGGACCGAGATGACCATCGTGTTGGCCACCCCGACGCCGCCGACCAGCAGTGCCACCGCACCCAGGCCGAGCAGCAGCCCGGTGAACGCGGCGCCGGCCGCCCGTTGGGCGCTCAACGCGTCGGAGGGGCGCGACACGTCGACCTCGTTCGGGGCCTCCGGGTTCGCCGTGGGCCCGAGCACCGCCCGGACCGCCTCGACCTGGCTCTCGGCCGACCGCGTGTAGACGGTCGTCGGGTGGCCGTCGAAGCCGAACAGCCGCTCCGCCACCGGCCAACCCATGATCGCGGCGTCGTCCAGGTTCTCGGCCAGGGCGACCGGGGCCAGGATGCCGACCACCACGAACCGCTGACCACCGACGATGATCTCGACCTCGGGGCCGGCGTGGCTGATGCCGAGGCGGCGCGCGGCGGAGTCGCCGAGCACGACGGCCGGGTAGTTCTCGGTCGCCGCGTTGAGCCAGACACCGCTCCGGACCTCGGCCGACACGGTCTCGGGCAGGTCGAGCCGGGCGGCGTACGTGCCGAGGCCGTTGGTCTGTGCCGCCGGGATCCGGTCGGACCGGTAGACGCTGGCGCCGCTGACGGTGCCGACCGCCGAGGTCGACCGCACCGGCCCGATCCGCTCGATCATCGACTCGGCCGCCGCCGGCAGGCTGGCGTCCTCACCGAAGATGGACTGGCCCGGCGAGACGGTCAGCAGGTTGGTGCCCAGCGCGGCCAGTTCGCGGTCCAGGTCGGCCCGCGACGACGCGGAGATCCCGACCACCGCGATCATCGCCGCGATGCCGATCGCGATGCCCAGAGCGGAGAGCAGGGCCCGGGTCGGCCGGGTACGCAGCCCCACCGCCCCCACCCGCAGAATGTCCCGCGGCCGCAGCCGAGAGTGCCGCAGGCTGATCGCGCCCGCATGCTCGGCATGCCGCCGGGAGGGCTTCAGGCTCGTCGCACCTTCGGCGTCCCGTGGCCGCCGCCAGGACGGTTTCAGGCTCGGGCTCGTCGCACCCTCGGCGGTCCGTGGCCGCCGCCAGGAAGGTCTCAGGCTCATGCCGCCACCACCTCCCCGTCGCGCATCCGGACCTGGCGGGGCAGGCCCTCGGCGATCTCCCGATCGTGGGTGATCACGACGACCGTGGTGCCGGCCGAGTGCAGGTCCCGCAGCAGCGCGAGCACGCCCGCACCGGCCGCCGAGTCGAGGTTGCCGGTCGGTTCGTCGGCCAGCAGCACCCCGGGCTCGCCCACGACGGCCCGGGCGATCGCCACCCGCTGCTTCTCCCCACCAGACAGCTCGTGCGGCTCGTGGTCGAGCCGGTGATCCAGACCGACCCGGTCCAGGGCCGCCGCCGCCCGCTGCCGGCGTTCGGCCAGCGCGACCCCGGCGTACAGCAGGCCGTCGGCGACGTTGTCCAGCGCGCTGACGCCGGGCGCCAGGTGGAACTGCTGGAAGACGAAACCGATCCGGCGCGCCCGCAGCGCGGAGAGCTGCCGGTCGGAGAGCCGGGACACGTCGTGCCCGTCGACGACGACGGCGCCCTCCGTCGGGGTGTCCAGCGTGCCCAGCAGGTGCAGCATCGTCGACTTGCCGGAGCCGGACGGGCCGACGATCGCGACGAGCTCACCCTCGCCGAGTTCCAGGCTGACATCGCGGAGCGCCCTGACCCCGCCGGGATAGGTCTTCGAGACCTCTTGGAGCTGGATCATTCCGGCATCCCCACCGTCATGCCCTCGGTGATGCCGTCGCCGCTGACCTCGACGCGGCCGCCGGCGAACAGCCCGGTCTCGACCCGCGCGTAGCGGGTGGCCGAACCCTCGACCAGCTCGACGCCGTAGCCGCCCTCGGCCAGGGCGACCAGGGCCGCCACCGGCACGGTGAGCACGTCGGCGTGCTGTGCGGCGGTGAAGGTCACCTCGACCGCGGCGACGTCCAGCCCCGCACCGGCCTTCGGGTCGGCGAGCGAGACCTGTGCCTCGATCTTGGTCTCCGGCGTGCCGTTGGGGTCGTCGCTGGCCTCGATGACCGTGTAGACCCGTTGCACCTTGCCGTCGACCCGCTTGCCGTCCGGCAGTTCCACGTTGACTTTGGTGCCCTTCTTGGCCAGCCGCTGCTCGCCGATGTCGAGCTGCACGGTGATCACCCGGCTGGTGCCCGTGTACGCCAGCACCTCCTGGCCCGGCCCGGTCGCGCCACCCAGCTTCGCCTGGACGCTGTCGACCCGGACCGGGCCGGGCGCGAAGACGACCCGGCCCAGCTCCACCCGCCCGGTCTCGGCGACGCCGAGGTCCTCCTGCCAGTCGCGAACCGCGTCGGCCGTGGACGAGCTGTACTCGTCGTCGGCCGTGAACCCGGTGTAGCCCAGGGCCCGCAGGTTCGCTTCGAGCGCCTTGACGTCCGCGCCCTCGTCGCCCGGCCCGAGGTTCCGGTAGGCCGGCACACTGCCGTACATCAGCACGATCGGATCATTGTCCACTTTGTACAGCGCTTTCCCGCGCTGGAAAACGGATCCGGCGTACGGGAGGGAGGTGACGGTGCCACCGCTGCGGCCGGCCAGGGTTGTCGTGTCGCCGTAGCCCAAGGTGCCGTCGACCGTCTGGGTGTCGTCGAGGGTCTGCCGCGTCACTGTCGCGGTCGCCGGCGGCAGGGCCGCCGCCGCACTCCCGGAGTCCGGCTCTCCGAACCCGAAGCCGATGGTGGCCGCGGCCGCCGCGCCGACCGCCAGCACGGTGACCGCGCCACCCGCGATCTTGGGGCCGCGACCCCGCCGACGACGGCTCATCGCTCCGCTCCGGGCCGGCCGAGCTTCGCGTCGCAGGCCTCCTGTGCCTTCTTGAAGTCCGGGTCGCCGGCGATGTCGCCGTCGATCCGTATACCGCCCTCGTTCGGGTTGGGGTCCGGGAACTTCTCGACGCCGTTGTCGCGCATGCACTGTGCGTGGTCGAGCATCTCCTGCTGGGCTTCCGGGTCGGGCTTGCCGCCGGGAGGGCCGGACGGCGCGTACTCCTTGCAGGCCTCCTGTGCGGCCTCCACCTTCTCCTTCCCGCCGGGACCGGCGTTGATCCGCTGGGTGATCCGGCCGCCGTCGATCTCCGGGTCGGGCATGTCGACGCCGTGCTCACGCATGCACTGCGCGAACTTCAGCGCCATTTCCTCGACGTCCTCCCTCGACGGCTCACCGCTGGTGGCCGCCGCGCTCGGCGTGCCGCCGACCGAAGCGATCCCGCCGTCGCCGTTTCCCTTGCCACTGCAGGCGGTCAGCGCCATGAGCAGCGCCAACGGCAGCAGCGCGTGCCTTGTCTTCATGACTTCTCCCGAGCCGGGGCGGGCCGCACGGGTGCGGTCCGCTGTGACGGCGAAGTCAACGCCCCGGGCCGTTTCCGCGGCGCTTCCGAAAGCGCTAACAGCGAAGAAACAGGTTGGCTCGGCACCATGGGGCGATGCGGATCCTGGTGGTCGAGGACGAACGCCTGCTCGCCGAGGCGATCGCCGAGTGGTTGCGCGGCGACGCGCACGCCGTCGACGTCGCCCTGGACGGCGACGCGGCGCTGGAACGTCTCGCCGTCAACGACTACGACGTCGTCGTGCTCGACCGTGACCTGCCGAAGGTGCACGGTGATGACGTGTGCCGGGCCATGGTCGGCTCCGACACGACCGCCCGGATCCTCATGCTGACCGCGGCCGCCGAGATCGGCGACCGGGTCGCGGGCCTGTCGCTGGGCGCCGACGACTACCTGCCCAAGCCGTTCGCCTTCGTGGAGCTGGCCGCCAGGGTGCAGGCGCTCGGGCGGCGGGCGCGTCCGGCCCTGCCGCCGGTGCTGCGCCGGGCCGGCATCCTGCTCGACACGGCCCGCCGCCAGGTCTTCCGGGACGACCGCTACGTGCCGCTGTCCAAAAAGGAGTTCGGCGTGCTGGCCGAGCTGTTGCGCTCCGATGGTGCGGTGGTCAGCGCCGAACAGTTGCTGGAGAAGGTCTGGGACGAGAACGCCGACCCGTTCACCTCGGCGGTCCGGCTCACCGTGCTCAAGCTGCGCCGCAAGCTCGGCGACCCACCGGTCATCGAGACCCTGGCCGGAGAGGGGTACCGGATCTCATGAGGCGCCTCACCCTGCGTATGCGGCTCACCCTGATCTACGGCGGCCTGTTCCTGGTCGGCGGCCTGGTGGTGCTCGGCGTGACCCACCTGCTGGTCGAGCAACAGCTTCCGCATGCGGGCGGCGTGATGGTCAACCGTCAGCTCGTCGGGCCGGGCACCGCCGCGACGGACACGGTCTTCTTCCGGACCGCCGACGGCACGCAGATCCCCGCGGAGGACATGCCGGAGTACATGGCGAAGGAGCAGTCGGAGGTACGCGACGAGGCGTTGACCTCGCAGCTCACCCAGGGCGGCATCGCGCTGGGCCTGGTCGGCAGCGCGGCGATCGGCCTGGGCTGGCTGGTGGCCGGCCGGGTGCTCGCCCCGCTCCACCGGGTCACCGACACCGCCCGCCGGATCGCCCGCGGCGCCGACCTGAGCCTGCACGAACGGATCGCCCTGACCGGCGCGGACCACGAGGTCAAGGAACTGGCCGACACGTTCGACACGATGGTCGCGCGGCTGGATCGGTCCTTCGAAGGCCAGCGCCGTTTCGTGGCCAACGCCTCGCACGAGCTTCGTACACCGCTGACGTTGAACCGCGCCCTGGTCGAGGTCGCGATGAACCGCCGCACGGCCTCGCCCGACGTCATCCAACTCGGCGAGACCCTGCTGGAGATCAACAGCCGGCAGGAGCGGCTGATCACCGGCCTGCTGCTGCTGGCCCGCTCGGAACACGAGGTCGCCGACCGGCACGAGATCGACCTGGCGGACATCGCCACCCACGTGGTGGCCCAGTCACTGGACGAGGCGCGCGCCGCGTCGGTGACCCTGACCGAGGAGGCCGACCCGGCCCTGACCGGCGGCGACCCGGTGCTGCTGGAACGGCTGGCGCAGAACCTGGTGGAGAACGCCATCCGGCACAACCACCCGGGCGGCTTCGCCCGCATCACCACCCGGCCCGGCCCGGACGGCGGGGCGCGGATCGAGGTCACCAACACGGGACCGGTCATTCCGGCGTACGAGATCCCGGGCCTGTTCGAACCCTTTCGGCGCATGGACGCGGACCGCCTGGTCACGGCGAAGGGCGCGGGCCTGGGGCTGTCGATCGTCCGCTCGGTGGCCCGCGCCCACGGAGGCGAGGCCACCGCCCGCCCGCACGCCGACGGTGGCCTGGTGGTGACGGTGACACTGCCCGGCCCTAGTGGTCGAACAACAGGTCCGCGGCTCGGCTGAGGACCTGCGACCGGCTGCGGTCGCCATGGTCGGCGGCGAGGAAGTGCGCGCCGATCGCCATGCAGAAGGCCAACAGGCTGCGCGCCTCGACCTCGTCGGGGTCGGTGCAGAAGGTGCCGATCAGCTCGCGGAGCAACCCCATCCGGCGGTTGTCGACCCGCCGCAGCCGTTCGGCGACGCCCGCGTCACGGCGGGCCCAGTCGCGCACGGCGAGGTCGATCGGCCGCAGGCGGTCGCTGGAGAAGGTGAGCAGACCGGCGCGGGTGATCCTGGCGCGGGCGTCGCCGCCGGCCCGTTCGACCTGGTCGAGCACCTCGTCGGTGCTCTCCCGCTCCCAGGTGTCGAGCATGGCTTCCAGCAGCGCCTCCCGGTCGGCGAACGACCCGTAGAAGCCGCCCTTGGTGACGCCGCGCTCCTTGGCGAGCGCCTCGACGCGGACGGCGTCGGGCCCGCCGGCGGCCAGCGCCCGCAACCCGGCCTCGACCCACTGCTCGCGCGTGGTGCGCGTCGCACCCACAATCGTGCCCACCTTCTATATACGCCACCGTATAACAGGCGTTAGCCTGGTGTTGTACGCCATCGTATACATCTACGGGAGGCCGCGATGACCGTCGTCCGGACGCATGACATCCCCGCGCCCGCCCGCGCGCTGAGCTCGTTGGACACCATCGACTACGCGGATCACTTCACGCTGGCCACGGACGCGGAAGCGACGGCGGAGCAGTGGGCGAGAGCGATGTTCGGCAACGTACCCAGCCCCGGAGAGATCCTGATCTGGCGGTTCATCCTCGGCCTGCGCCTGCACCAGGGCCGCTCACCGAACACGGTGGCGGGCTGGCACATTGGCGCCCGCGGCGACGACTGGATCCGCCTGGAGGCCCAGTCGTGGTTCCTGAGCGGAAACCTCGTCGTACACGCTATGGCTGGGCGGGTGTCGCTCTGGACCTTCCTCCACTACGACGGACCCGTAGGCCAGCACGCGTGGCCACCTCTCTCAACCATCCACCGTGGACTGGTGCCGGGCGTGCTCCGCAAGGCCGCGGCCCGAATCCGACGGCGTCCGCGTTAGGCCAGAGGGTGTCAGCGGTGTTCGACGGTGAAGCCGAGGTCGCCCAGGACCTTCACCGCGCCGGTCTTTCCGCCCTCGAAGTCTCCTGAGGCCAGGCGGTTTCCGGTGGCGAACTCGTACGCCGTGCCCAGGATCGCCTTCGGCGGGTAGTGGTGGTCGTCGCGGACCAGGTCGTACGTCGTGGTCGGGGCGAAGCCGTGCGTGGCGAAGAAGTTGTCCGGCCCCAGTCGGTCGTACTCCTTCATCGCGCGTACGACGTCGGTGTTCTTGACCTTGTTCCACTCCGGTGTCATGAGACTCTCCTGTCCAGGAAGTCGAGGATCAGGTCGGCCACCGGGTCCAGGTGGCTTTCCAGCAGGAAGTGGCCGCCGTCCAGCAGGTGGATCTCGGCGTCGCGCGCGTCGTCGGCGAACGCCTGGGCGCCCGCGGGGGCGAAGATGCCGTCGTTGCGGCCCCAGGTCGCCAGCACCGGCACGCCGCTCTCTCGAAGGTACGCGTGCAGTTTCGGATACAAGGGCAGGTTGTTGGCGTAGTCCGCGAACAGCTTGAGCTGCACCTTGTCGTTGCCAGGGCGGCTGACCAGCGCGTGGTCGTGCTCCCACGTGTCGGGGCTGACGACCGTCTCGTCCGGTACGCCGTGCAGGTACTGCCAGCGGATCGCGTCGAGGGTCAGGGCCGCGCGCACTCCGGCTTCCGTGGTCGGCGACGGGTCGCGCCAGTAGTCGCGCACCGGCGCCCAGAACTCGTCGATGAAGCCGGCCTCGTAGCCGTTGCCGTTCTGGGTGATGATGCCGGTGATGGCCGCCGGCTTGGCCAGGGCGAGCCGCCAGCCGACCGGAGCGCCGTAGTCCTGCACGTAGATCGCGTAGCGCTCGACGCCGATCCGGCTCAGCAGGGCGGCGGTCAGGTCGGCCAGCCGGTCGAAGGTGTAGTCGAACTCGGAGACCGGCGGCGCGTCCGAGAAGCCGAAGCCCAGGTGGTCCGGCGCGATCACGTGATAGCGGTCGGCGAGCCGCGGGATCAGGTCGCGGAACATGAACGAGCTCGTGGGGAAGCCGTGCAGCAGCACCACGGTCGGGGCGTCGGGATCGCCGGCCTCCCGGTAGAAGAGCGTGCGGTCGTCGACGACGGCGTACCGGTGATGGATCATTGTTCTAACCCCCGTGAGTGTCAAAGATGGTTATAGCTAGCAACCTAGGACCGGTTCGGATAACCTGTCAACAGGTTCACGGTGGTTAGGAGAAAGATGCCGGACGGGCAATCGGACGAGGCCGTGCTGCTGGCCATCCTCAACAGCACGCCGGTCATCGACGGAGAGCAGCGCGACGAGTTGGCCGACCCGGTGGCGGCGCGGGACTGGCTGGTCGGGCTCGGCGGACGCGGCACCCGCAAGGAGCGCGAGCACGTTCTGGCGGCCCGCGTCGCGTTGCAAGGAGTCGTGCGCGGTGCGCGACCGCCGGAGACGTTGGCCCCGCTGCTAGATGGGGTCGCGCTCACACCGGCGTTGACGCCGGCGGGCATCACCTGGAACGCGGACGTTCCCGCGGATCGCGACCTCGCGGTGCGCGCCATCCTCACCTGGGACGCGCTGACCAAGGACAACGCGGGCCGGCTGCGGCCGTGCGCCAACGACGAGTGCCAGCTCTTCCTGATCGACCACAGCCGCACCAACACCGCGCGCTGGTGCTCGATGGCGGTCTGCGGCAACCGGATGAAGGCCCGCCGGCACTACCAGCGGAACCGCTAGCGGGCCAGCGCGGCGTCCAGCCGGGCGAGGTGGTCGTCGATCGGGCCGACGGTGAGCATGCCGCTGCCGGCGCCGGCCAGTTCGCCGGCCGCCGCTGCGAGTGCCGTGTGTGCGCGCCGGATCCAGTCCCGGTCGTCGCACCGGATGGCCGCCTCGCCGAGCAGGCACCACAGGGCCTCGAAGAGCAGGTCGTGCGGCGGCTCCGGGGCGACACGCAAGGCGGCGCCGTCGGTCAGCGGGCGCACCCACGGCTCGTACGGGCCCCAGTCGGTGTCGGCGGCGAACTCGATCGGTTGGCCGTGCCACACCCGCAGGCAGAGCAGGGCCAGCGGCAGCAGGCCGCGCTCGACGCCTGGCATTCCGGCTCCGGACAGGTCGGCCGCCGCCGCTCGGTAGGCCGCCTCGGCCGGGGCACCCGTCGCGGCCAGCCGCAGTGCCGCGTACCAGCGGGTGAAGGCGCCCACCAAGGGTCGGCCGTGGCGTTCGGCGAGTCGGTCCGCCGCGGCGGCGTGCTGGTCCGCGGTCGCGAAGTCGGCAAGGGCCGCACGGGCCTGCATCCGCACGAGGTGGCCGAGGATCTCGAACGACGCCAGGCCGTGCGCGGCGGAGACGTCGGTGAGCTCCGCGCCGATCCGGTCGCGTTCGGCCGCCAACCCGGCGTGCTGGAACGACTGCATGAACCTGCCGTTCAGGACGAACACCAGCAACCCGGGGTCGCCGAGCGGGCGGGCCAGGCGCTCGGCCTCGCGGGCGGCGGTGTGCCGGTCGGTGCCTCGGGACTCGATCGCGACGGTCGCCAGCAGCCGGGCGCGGACCGAGTCCGGCGCCGCGGGCGGCAGCGCGGCCAGGGTCCGCTCGGCGGCGGCCACGATCGCCGCCGCCTGCGCCGGGTCGTCGGACCGGGTCCAGATGGCGGGTACGTCGTACCCGCCGATCACCCGCGCCGTGAGCTCCGGATCGCCCAGCCGCTCGGCCGCCTCGACCGTCGCCAATCGCTGGCCGCGCGCGGCTTCGAGGCCGCCACCGACCGCCAGGCCGCGCAGCAGGTCCACCGTCGACTCCAGCCGGGCCGGCGCCCCGAACGTCACGGTGCGGTCGTACGCGGCCGCGGCCGCCGCCCAGATGCCCTCCGCCTCGGACGGCGACGCCTGGCGGAGGATGTCGGACTCCAACCGTCGCAGGGACGGCCCCGGGTCGATGCCGAGTTGCTCGCGGAGCAGGTCCCGGGCCCGGCGCAGCACCGCGAGCGCGTCCGCCTGGCGGTTCGCCCGCCACAGCGCCTCGGCCAGCAGCCGCCAGGCGTCCTCGCGCCACGGGTGGCCGGCCACGTGGGCGTCCAGGTCGGGCACGACGTCGGCGGCCCGGCCCTGTCCGAGCAGCGCTTCGGCGCGTAGCTCGACCGCGTGCAGCCGAAGCTCTTCGAGGCGGGCTCGCTCGTCGCGGGCCCAGGGTTCGTCCAGACCGGCATACGCGGGCCCGCGCCACCAACCCAGGGCCTCGCCGAGCCTCTCTGGAGAAGGCCGCGCCGCTACTACGGCCTCGAACCGCCACGCGTCCACCGCGTCCGCGCCCACCCGCAGCGCGTACCCCGGGCCTTCGGTGACCAGCAGCCGCGGCGGCGTGCGAGGCGCGCGATCGGGCTCCAACGCCCGGCGCAGAGCGGCGACGAACGTGCGCACCGCGCTGACCGCACCCGTTGGCGGGTCGGTCCACAGGTCGTCGACCAGCCGGTCGACCGGGACCACCCGGCCGTTGGCGACCAGCAGGCGGGCCAGCACCGCCCGGTGCCGGGGACCGCGCAGGTCGACCGGCTCACCCGGAGCGGACCAGGCGACGACCGGCCCGAGGACGCCGAAACCGACAGACACGCAGGTCAACGTAGCGCGCTCATCGGTTGCTCATCCGTGATCGGCACGCTGGACCAGACCGATCACGAGAGGACCTGAAACATGATTCCCGGTTTCGACCAGCATCGCGTCCAGGTGGACGAAGATGTCACGCTCAATGCCGCGGCGGGCGGTTCGGGCAGCCCGATCGTGCTGTTGCACGGCTTTCCGCAGACCCACCTGATGTGGCGGCACGTGGCGGCCGACCTGGCCGCGGACCACACGGTGATCTGCCCGGACCTGCGCGGCTACGGTGCCAGCGACAAGCCCTCGGCGCGCGACGCCGACACGTACTCGAAGCGCACGATGGCCGCCGACATCGTGGCCCTGGCCCGGACGCTCGGTCACGAGCGGTTCGCGCTCGCGGGGCACGACCGGGGCGCGCTCGTCGCCTTCCGCGCCGGCCTCGACCATCCCGACTCGATCACCCGGCTGGCGATCCTGGACGTGCTGCCGACCCTGGACATGTGGGACGTGCTGCACGGCGCCGACGCGGCGGTCGCGTTCCACCTCTACCTGATGGCCCAGCCGCCGGGGCTGCCCGAGCGAATGATCGAGGCGACCGCCGACGAGTTCTTCGGCTCGTTCCTCGACGGTTGGGGCGGAGACCCATCGGCGATCCCCACGGAGGTACGCACGGCGTATCTGGCCGCCTCCCGCGCGGCGGTGCCGTCGATCGTCGCCGACTATCGCGCGTCGGCCGGTATCGACGTCGACCATGACCGGGCCGATCGGGCAGCCGGGCGCCGGCTCGCCATGCCGGTCACCGTCGTGCAGCAGGACTGGGGCGCGGCGCTCGGCTACGACGCGGCAGGACTGTGGGGGGCCTGGGCGCCGAACCTGGTGCACCGCACCACGACGGCCGGGCACTTCATGGCGGAGCAGACACCGGCCGAGATCGTCAAGGACCTCCGCGATCTGCTGAATCGGTGACACGTACGGGTCAAGCGCACACTGCGTCCGTCGTGCCCGCCCGGGTCCCGGCCCTACGGTGGACAGCGATGCCGTAGGGAAGGGGTCACGACCCGTGCACGAGGTTTCGGAGTCGCCGGAGGAGTGGCAGGGCGACTATGCCGGCGAAGAGCCGCTGCCGACCGTCCACCGCCGCGTGATGCTCACCGACCTGCCGGACAGCGGTTTGGAAGAGATCGCCCGCCGACTCAAGCTCACCCTGCCGGAAGCCGAGCCCGTCCCCGAACCCGAGTGGCACCCCGCCCCGGAACCAGAGCTGGAGCTGACACCCGCGCCGGAACCGGAGCCGGAGCGGGCACCCGATCCAGAGCCGGCGCCGGCGGCACCAGACCTGGGACCGGCGTCGGCGCCCGTGCTGGCAGTGGTGCCGGTGCAGACGCCGGTGCCGGCGATCGTGGCAGTACCGGAGTTCACGGCGGTGCCGGCTTTCGTGGCGGTCTCCACACCGGTGCCGATGCCGGCACCCGCGCCGGCCCCGGTGGTCGTCGACCGTGGACCCGTGCTCGCCGGGCTGACGGTGGCCGAGCTCGAGGAGCTGGCCCACGAGCAGTTCGCGCGGGTCGTCCACGGCCCGGCGGAGGTGCCGGCGACAGACGAGCTCTACGAGCACCTACGCGGCGCGGGACTCCAACGGATCGACGCGTTCGCGTACCGGGTCGAGGACGGCAGGCCGGTGGTGGTCGTCCGGCCGTCCTCGGCCCCGGAAGGCGCCCGCACCCTGCACCGCGTCGTGCGTACGCCGGCCCGAGAGGCGGTCTGGCAGGTCGTGGACGTCTGGATCGGCGTGCCGATCTCCACGGTCCGCAACCCGCCAGCAGACCTCCTGGAAGCGGTGTACTACGCGGCGTACTAGTCGATGAATATTGTCTTCTTCTGGCTTTCGATGCTCTTCAGGATGCTGGCCACGTCCCCGGGCTTGCGGACGAACTCCTGGAACGCCGGGATGATGACGGTCGAGGCGAAGTCCGGGCGGGTGTCGCGGTCGAGGAACTGCGCGATGTTCTTGGCGTTGCCGACCAGTTCCGCCGACTTCTTCTGGATCGTCGTGTAGGAGCTCGTGTCGGCCTTCGTGTTCGACGAGATGAACGGCTCGCCGAGCTTGCTCGCCTCGGCGGCCGCTTCCGGAGCGGCCAGGTAGGCGAGCAGTTTCTTCGCGCCCGCCCCGTTCTTGGGCTTGGCGCTCATGCAGAAGCCGTCGATCGGCGCGTCGATCGCGTCCGAGCCGACCGCCGGGTCGATCGCCGGGAAGGTGAACAGGTCGACGTCCTCCCGCTCGGCCTGCGGGAACTGGTCGATCAGGAAGGTGCCGAGCAGGTACATGCCGGCCTTCTTCTGCTGCAACGCCTGCGCGGCCTCCTGCCAGGTGCGGCCGAGTGCGTCCGGCTGGTGCAGGGGGAGTAGCTGCCCCCAGGTGTCGAAGACCTTCTTGACCTCGGCGCTCTCCCAGGAGCCCTTGCCGGCCATCAGGTCGATGTGGAACTGGTAGCCGTTGATCCGCATGTTGAGGATGTCGAACGTGCCCATCGCGGGCCAGCCGTCCTTGTCGGCGAACGCGATCGGCGCCAGCCCGTCGGACTTCATCTTGTCGGCCAGCGTGGTGAGCTCGTCCAGCGTGGTCGGCACGGTGTAGCCGCGTTCGGTCCAGACGCTCTTGCGGTAGAACATCGCCCACGGGTAGTAGGACTGCGGCACGAAATACTGCTTGCCGTCGTCGCCGGTGGAGGCGGTCTTGAACGATTCAGCGACGCCGTCCAGGGGCCAGACGTCGCTGATGTCGCCGATCAGCCCGCGCCGGGCGAAGAACCGCATGCGGTAGCCGGCGAACCAGGAGAACACGTCGTCCGGGCTGCCCTGCAGGTAGTTGTTGATGTTCTCCTGGAACGTGTTGTGGTCGATCTCGTTGAGCTTGACGGTCGTGCCGGCGTTCTTCGCCTGGAAGCCGGCGACGGCGGCCTGGCGCTGCTTGGCGAACGTCGAGCCGACCTCGTTGGACCCGAAGGTCACCTCGCCGGTGCCGTCGCCGCCCGTGGTGCCGCCACCGTCGTCGTCACCGCACGCGGCGAGCGCGGGAGCGGCCGCGAGGGCGGCGGCGCCGATGAGCAGGGACCGCCGGGGTACGGGCATCCCGGCCAGAGCGGGAGCCGGTGAAGTCTGGTGTCTCATCCGATCCTCCAAATGTGCGAATGGGATGGTTCAGCAAAGGAGGCGGGCGTCGGCCCAGTCGGCGTGGTCGAAGTCGATCCCGTTGCCGCCGTCACCGAGCACGAGGCGCAGCGTGCCGCGGCCGGTCACGTCGAGGTCGACCACGGAAGGGCCGGACGCCAGCGTCACGGGTGGGCTGGTGTAGAGGGTCACGCCGTCGGCCAGCACGGTGAAGACCACCCGCGCGGTGGCCGAGGTGACCTCGGCGTCGATGCCCGCGACGGCCGTGAACCGCTCGCAGGTGCCGCCGAGGTTGACGGTCAGGTCGCCGGGCGAGTGCCCGCCGATGCCGCGCACGTAGCTGACGCCGCCGGACGTGAGCACCGCGCCGTCGCCGGCGGCCTGCTCACCGTTGGACTGGTCGCGTTCGGCCGGTCCCCAGCCGTTGGCGCCCGTGAACGACGGGTTGGAGCCGGTGCCGGGTGCCGTGCAGGTCAGGGTGGCGCCACCCCAGTCGGCGTGGTCGTAGTTGGCGTTGTCGCGCCCGTCGGTGACCCGAAGCTCCAATGTGGTGTAGCCACCGGTGGCCACGGAGAGCCGGGTCGGTCCGTCGGCCGCGCGTTTGATCCCGCTGTAGGCGAGCAGCTTCCCGTCGCCGTACACCTGGAATCTGACCGATGCGGCCGCGTTGGTCACCTCGTCGTCGATGCCGACGTTCGCGGTGAACAGCGGGCAGGCGCGGCCGAGGTAGAGGTGCACGGCGCTGTCGGCGTGGGTGCCGACGCCCTTCGCGTAGGTGGTGCCGTTGATGGTCAGCGTGCCGCCGTCGGCCGCGGCCTGCTCGCCGTTGGCCCGGTTGCGTTCGGCCGGACCCCAGAAGTTGCTGGACGCGAGCCAGGCGATGTCACCGACCTGGTGAGTGCCGGCCGCGGGAGCGGCGGCCGGTGTGCCCGTGCGGTTGACCCGGAACATCACGGCGCCATGTGCGGGCACGCTCGCGCTGATCGCGCCCGTCGACGTCGTGGTGGCGCCGGTCCAGAGGTTCCGCAGGTTGTATCCGGACGAGCCGCCGAGGCCGACCTCGGCGGCGGAGGTGGTGATCGTGGCGCTGGCGGCTGACCGGTTGAAGAGCACGACCGCCGCGCCGCCGTCGCTCATCGGCTTGCCCCAGACCTCGGTCTCGCCGAAGTCGCGCAGCTTGCGGCCCTGTGAGCCGCCCCAGTCCTGGTTGACCGCGATGACGTCGGCGTTGCGGATGATTCCCAGAGTCGCGGCGGACATCGAGCGCAGGTCGTTGCCGAGCAGCAGCGGCGAGTTGAGGAGAGCCCAGAGGCTGAAGTGTGCGGTGTATTCGGTGGTGGTCATCCCGCCGTTGCCGACCTCGAGCATGTCGGGATCGTTGAAGCCGTTGTTGCGGGCGAACGGCTCCAGCCCGTTCTGCTGGTCGAGCAGCGAGAGCACGCTGCCCCAGTTGTCGGAGATGTCGCCGGTGGTGCGCCACAGGCTGCCGCCGACCTGCGGGGCGAAGACCCACGGGTCGGCCAGTCCCCAGTTGCAGATGCTGTAGACGATCGCGCGGCCGCTTGCCTTGAGCGCGTCACCCATCGCCTTGTACCGGGCAGCGTCCGGCCGGCCCTGGTTGTTGCAGTTGTCGTACTTGAGGAGGTCGACCTCCCAGGCGGCGAACGTGTTGGCGTCGACCACCTCGTGGTCGAGGCTGCCCGGCAGCCCTTGGCAGGTCGCGGTGCCGGCGGACTCGTAGATGCCGAGCTTGAGCCCGCGGGCGTGCACGTAGTCGGCGAGCGCCTTGATGCCGCCCGCGAAACGGGTCGGGTGCGGTTGCAGCCGGCCCTGCGCGTCGCGGGTCGACGCCATCCAGCAGTCGTCGATGTTGACGTAGCGATAGCCGAGGTCGTCCAGGTTGTTGGCGACGATCGCGTCCGCGGTCTGTTTGATCAGGTTCTCGTCGATGTTGCAGCCGAACCGGTTCCAACTGTTCCAGCCCATCGGCGGTGCGGTGACGGGCACGACCGGTGTCGCGGCCGACGCGGCGGGCGCGGTGGCCACCAGGGTCGAGGCGGCGAGCAGTGTGACGGCCAGGAAAGACAGCGGCTTTCGCATGATATGCACCAATCTTCGTGGCGCTACAACGTTACGTCAGTAAATATTGATGGCTACGATCATGCAAGAGTTTCGATCTATTGGAGGCGCCGTGCGTACGCGAAGACGGCTGACGCCGCGTGACCGGATCGTCGTGACGCTGATGCTCGGCGTACCCCTGGTGTTCGTGGTCCTGCTCGTCTGGTTGCCGGCCCTCTCGTCGGTCGCGCTGTCGTTCTCGCGGTGGGAGGGTTTCGGCGGGCTGAGCTCGATCGACTGGATCGGGTTCGAGAACTACAAGAACATCGCCACGATCTACCCGCCGTTCTGGCCGGCGATCTGGCACAACCTGATCTGGGTGGGCTTCCTGTTCCTGATCCCCACACCGCTCGGCATGTTCCTGGCCGTGCTGCTGGACAAGGAGATCCGCGGCAGCCGCCTCTACCAGACGGCGTTCTACCTGCCCGTCATCCTGTCGCTGGCGCTGACCGGCTTCATCTGGCAGCTCATCTACTCGCGGGACCAGGGCCTGCTCAACGCGGTGCTGGGCACGCAGATCGACTGGTACGGCGACCCGAACGTCAACCTGTGGGCGGTGTTGGTCGCCACCGGCTGGAAGCACACCGGATACATCATGCTGATCTACCTCGCCGGGCTGAAAGCGGTCGACCCGGGGCTGCGGGAGGCGGCGCGGGTCGACGGCGCGAGCGAGCCGCGGACCTTCTTCTCGATCGTCTTCCCGGTGCTCCGACCGATCAACCTGATCGTCCTGGTCATCACGATCATCGAGTCGCTGCGCGCGTTCGACATCGTGTGGATCGTCAACAAGGGCCGCAACGGCCTGGAGGTGATCGCCGCGCTGGTCGCACAGAACATCATCGGTGAGGCGAGCCGGATCGGCTTCGGGTCCGCGCTGGCGACCATCATGCTGCTGATCTCGTCGGTGTACGTCGTCATCCACCTGCGCGCGACCACGAGGGGAGACGACCGATGAGGCCTCGGCACGTGCTGCACGCGTTCCTCGCCGTCATGGCGCTCGGCTGGCTCGCCCCGCTGCTCTGGGGACTGTTCAACTCACTGCGGGACTACGACTACACCGGCACGCACGGCTACTTCTCGTTCGGTGGGTTCACCTTCCAGAACTATGTGGACGCCTGGGAACGTGGGGAGTTCGGCGAGAAGTTCCTCAACTCGCTCTACATCACCGTGCCGGCCGTCGTGCTGACGCTCTTCCTGTCCTCGTGCGCCGCGTTCGTCCTGGCCCGGTTCAGCTTCAAGCTCAACCTCACCCTGCTCGGCGTCTTCGTCGCCGCCAACCTGTTGCCGCCGCAGGCCTTGCTGATCCCGGTCTACCGGGCGTTCCGGGAGGTGGAGCTGCTCAACAGCTACACCGGACTGGTGCTCATCAACACCGCGTTCCAGATGGGCTTCTGCACGCTGGTGCTGAGCAACTACATGAAGACCATCCCGCACGAGTTGTACGAGTCGGCGGAGGTCGACGGCGCCGGGGTGAGCCGGCAGTTCTTCACGCTGACCCTGCCGCTGGTGCGGCCGGCGCTCGCCGCGCTGACGACGTTGCAGGTCACCTGGATCTACAACGAGTTCTTCTGGGCCACCGTGCTGCTCCAGGACGGCGACAAGTTCCCGATCACGAGCTCGCTCAACAACCTGCGGGGCGAGTTCTTCACCGACTACAACCTGCTGTCCGCCGGCTCGATCATCGTCGCGCTGCCGACGCTGCTGGTCTTCTTCGTACTCCAGCGGCAGTTCGTGTCGGGTCTGACGTTGGGATCGACCAAGGGCTAGCTAGCGCCCCGCGAGCGGGAGCACCGAGCCGGGCAGCCGGCCGGTCGGGCGGTAGACGACGCACATCGCCACGCGGTCGCCGTCGGCCCAGGTC
The DNA here is from genome assembly GCF_900107455.1 of Asanoa ishikariensis. GTDB lineage: Bacteria > Actinomycetota > Actinomycetes > Mycobacteriales > Micromonosporaceae > Asanoa > Asanoa ishikariensis. The sequence continues at coordinate 427,910 of NZ_FNQB01000002.1, forward strand.
TCCGCGGTCGGCAGCACCGGGTAGAAGTCGAGGCCCTCGGCCGACGCGCCACGCCAAAGCTTGTCGAAGGCCTGCCCGCAGCGGGCCGCGGCGAACGTCGCCACGGCTGTGCGGTCGAAGGTCCCCTCCGGCGCGTACACGAAGCCGTAGGCCTGGTTGTCGGCTCCTTCTTCGCACGGGATGTAAACGACCACGCGGTCGTCGGCCATCGGGTCGTACTCAGGATCGTCGAAGCACTCGGTGGCTTCGATGCTGAGCAGGCCGGTGGTCTCGGCGGTGAGGAAGGCGTCGGTCTTCTTCACCGGCGCGTCGGGAGGCGTGGCGAAGAGCGTTCCGAGAGCGAGCGCGCTCGCCGCGATCCCGACCCAGCGGAAAACAGGCACCCACGGAACGTAGGTGGCCGCTCTGAACGCCGGATGGCCGATCGGCGACGCCATCGTGACGGCCGGTCAGCCGCCTTTCAGGCGGCTTTCAGTTCACCTTGAGGACATGTCCAGGTCCGGCCTCGGTCGCTCGGCTTTGGCTCAATGCCCGTGTCCCACCGTGCTCTTGTCGGTGGCTGATTCCCTGAGGGGGGAAACACGTTGAGTGAGGTCAAGAGGCCTTGGAACTCGGGTCGTCGCCGGGCGGCGGTGGCGGCCATCGGTGCCGCCGCGCTGTTCGCCGGTGGCATCGCGTTCGGCCCGGCCGCGTTCGGTGACGCCGCGCCCACCAAGTTCCCGGCCGCGGAGCGGTACAAGCCGACGCCGGTGCCGGACCGCGTCATCCTGATCCCGACCGACAAGCCCGCCACCAGCCAGCGCGTCTCGTGGCGCGCCGACGCGTCCGCCGAATGGGCGCAGGCGCAGTTCCTCGAGGCGCCCAAGGCGCTCGGCGACGTCGCGCCGGCTGCCGGCGCGGTGCGCACCGTGAAGGCGATCGCCAACACGCCCGTCAACACCTCGCTGGGGTACGCCTCGACGTACCACACGGTGGAGTTCACTGGCCTTTCGCCGCAGACCCGCTACACCTACCGGGTCGGTGACGGCACCAACTGGAGCGAGTGGATCGACTTCACCACCGCTGCCGAGGGCTTCGAGCCCTTCTCGTTCATCTACTACGGCGACGCGCAGAACTACATCGACAGCGCCGTGCCGCGGGTGTTCCGCCAGGCGTTCGCCGACCGGCCGCAGGCCAAGGTGATCGTCAACGCCGGTGACCTCATCGACTCCGCGAACAGCGAGGAGCAGTGGGGTCAGTGGTACAACGCCGGCGGTTTCATCGACGGCCAGGTCAACAACATCTCCGTGACCGGTAACCACGAGTACAACGGCACCAGCCTGTCGTCGTTCTGGGCGCCGCAGTTCCCGTACCCGGACAACGGCCCGGCTTCCTGGGCCAACGAGCCGGCGCTCGACTCGACTGCCTACTCGGTCGACTACCAGGGCGTGCGGTTCATCGGGCTGAACACCAACGTCCAGAGCATCCCGCAGTACATGGACGCGCAGACCGCGTGGCTCGAGGGCCTGCTCAAGGACAACCCGAACAAGTGGACCGTCGTCACGTTCCACCACCCGGTCTACTCGACCGCCGAGGGCCGCAACAACCCGATCGTCCGGGCGCAGTGGGGTCCGCTGCTCGAGAAGTACGGCGTGGACCTCGTGCTCCAGGGCCACGACCACACGTACGGCCGTGGCAGCACGGTCGCCTCTCGCAAGTCCGCGACGGTGCACGACGGAACCGTGTACGCGGTCTCGGTGTCCGGCGGCAAGATGTACGACGTCGACGGTTCTGTGTGGACGGACAACGGCGCCGACATCATGGCCAAGGCTGAGGACTCGCAGCTTTACCAGATGATCGACGTCAAGGGCGACTCGCTGACCTACGAGGCGCGCTTCGCGAACGGCAAGCACTTCGACGGCGTCGTCGTCCGTAAGAACGAGGCGGGCGAGCGGACCGTCAACGAGTGGCGTACGCCCGAGACCACCACGGGCGAGCACGTCATCGTCAGCACCACCGCGCCGAAGGCGGGCAGCAAGCTGGCCGTCACCGGCTACGGGTACGACCCGAACGAGTCGGTCGACATCTACCTGCGCAAGACCAGCACCGCCGAGGGCAAGCCCGGCATCCTGATCGCCACCAAGAAGGCGGACGAGCTGGGCCGGCTGGACTACACGTTCACCCTGCCGTCGAACGCGACCGGTGGCAGCCAGCACACCGTGTACCTGGAGAGCCACAGCCAGCAGATCTCCAGCCAGGTCATCACCGTCAAGAAGTAGTTCGGTTTGTGGGTTGCGGGCCGGCTCGCGTCTTGGGTCGGCCCGCTCTTCCCGCCCTTCTTAGGAGCTTCGCGTGAGACGGGTCCTTCTTGGCGCCCTGGTCGTGTTGGCTGTCGTCGGTATGGCCGGCACGCCGGCGACCGCGCATCCGTTCGGCCCGCCGTCGACCGCGAACGTCACCGTGCACGGCTCGTCGCTGAAGCTGGTCTGGCACGCGGCCGAAGACGACTGGGTGGCGCTCGGCCAGTCGGTGGGCGCGTTCGACGACCCGGCCACGGACGTGACGGGCGAGCAGAAGCTGCAGCGCTCGCCAGCGGTGCGGACGTATCTGCTGGACCGGATGACCGTGCGACAGGCGGGCCAGGGCTGCCCGGGCTCGCTGCACGAGCTGACCGACGTGCTGGCCACTGGGGCCACGATCACCTACGAGTGCCCGGCCGACGTCGACGAGGTCAAGATCCGGCTGGCTGCCCTGATGGACCTCAACGAGGCGTACCGCACGGTCCTGGTCGGCGACTCGGAGGCGCTGTTCACGGCGACGTCGCCGGAGCAGCAGTTGCGGCTCAGCGGGTCCTCGTCCGGCCTGTCGACGGTGCTGCCACTGGCTATCGGCACGGCCGTGGTGGTTGTGCTGGGCCTCGCGGCGCTTGTGGTGCTGCGTCGCCGCCGTCGGAGGTCCGCATGACCGGGTTGGACGGGCTGGACAACCGGCTGATCGCCCTCTTCGACGGCGGCGCCGTCTTCTGGGTGCTCCTGCTGGTCGCCCTCGGCGTGGGCGCGGCCCACGCGGTGGCACCGGGCCACGGCAAGACCATCACGGCGGCGTACCTGGTGGGCACGCATGGCCGCTACCGCGACGCCGTACGCCTCGGCGTGATCGTGGCGGTGATGCACACGTTCTCGGTGCTGGTGCTGGCCCTCGTCTGGGTCGGCCTAAGCGTGTCAGCGAGCCTGGGCACGAAGTCGGTCACGGCCTGGATGCAGGTCGCCGCGGGCCTGGTGGTGATCGCGGTCGGCGGCCGCCTGGCCTGGCGCCAGCTCCGGCACCGCTATCAGCATTCGCACTCTCACTCGCATCCGCACTCCCATGGCCCGGACGAGGCGACGGACCCGTGGTCCCGCCAGGGTCTGGTGGCGCTGGCCCTGTCCGGTGGGCTGCTGCCCTCACCGTCGGCGTTCCTGCTGCTGGTTAGCGGTCTGCTCACCGGTCGCTCGGTGGACGCGCTGATCCTGGTGCTGGCCTTCGGAGTCGGCATGGCCGTGACCTTGACCGCCGTGGGCGCGATAACGGTCGGAGGCTTCGGCGCGCTGGCGTCGCGCACCAAGCGCTGGTCCGCGATCGCAGCCTGGACCCCAGCCGTAGCCGGCGTCGCCGTCGCGACCGCAGGCTGCCTCTACGTGGCAATGGCAGTCTCGGTCCTCACCGCTTAGGGCGTGCCCCGCTGATCGCGGCGGCGATGGTCAGGACGAGATGTGCAGGATGGCGTCGCAGTGGGCGATGGTCTCCTGATCCAGGGGGAAGTAGCCCTGTTCCGGGGTCATGTCGGTGCGGACGGTCATTGGTTGGCCGTTCAGGGCCTCGTCGATCGTGGCGCGGTCGAGCAGGGTCCGGGCCGTCGCGGGCAGCGCCGCCTCGAAGGTGCCCGCCGGTGGGGTCGAAAGGTTCAGGGCGGCGCTGGCGCCGAGGCTGCCGATGATGACCGCGTAGCGGTCGCCGAGCAGGGCCGCGACGATCGAGCCCGCGGATGACCACTCCAGGTTCATGCCGGCCAGGTTCCAGGTGCTGGGGTGGCGCTGTAGGTGGCGGTTGTTGGCGTACACCAGGGTCGGGCCGCGGTGTTGTTCCTGTGCTCGGATTTCGAGCAGGTTTTGCGCCATCCAGGCGTCGCGGACGCCTAGCAGGCGCGACGTGCGGGCCGCCTGCGGTGCCGGAGCCGCCGCTTCCGCGTGGTAGCCGAGCAGTCGCACCGCCACGTCCGCGTGCAGGTCGGCCCGGCGCCACTCGGCCAGTGACGTGGCGGCGACCAGGCGCGGTGCGTTGGCGTACAGCGCGGTTCGTAGGTCGTCGGCGATGCCGCGCAGGCGCAGGGCTTCGGGGGAGCGGCCGACCGAGCGGGTGTGGTCCATGATCGCGGACGGGTCGGCCCAGCGGGTGTCGGCGCCGATCAGTTCGTCGAGGTCTACGGGCGGGTCCACGTGCTCGCTCAGGTAGGCCAGCACGTGCACCAGATAGCGGCGTGGGCTCGGTGCTCCGGTCATCTCCAGCGGCGCGTCGAAGCCGTGGAACGTCACCCGTTCCGGCAGCGGCCGGTCGAGGTTGTGAAGGCGCAGCCACTCCAGGAGTTCCGGGTTGCCCGGGAGGGTGCCGAAGCCGTGGCTGAAGGCGTCGGTCGGCAGTTCGTCGGTCGCGCCCTGGACGTACGCGTCGATCGCCAGGGCGGCGAGGCGGTCGGACTCGTAGGCGAACGAGCGGAACCCGGCGGAGACCAGCTCCTGGAAGATCTCGTTGCGCGCGAAGGCGAAGGCCGGCTCACCGTGGGTGGGCTCGCCGAGAGCCAACAGGTCACGAGTGGCCAGGAACTCCGAAACCGTCATACGTCCGGACGTTACCGGGTGCGGATCTCGTGACTCTGTGCACCCGCACTCTGGCGTAGCGCTACGAGTGGAAGCTAAAATGGTCGTTACGCATCCGAAGGGAACTTGTTGTTCAGCAAGTGCCGTGTTCGGCACTTCCCACGTCGACCAATGGGGGTCAGGAAGTGGAAGATGGCTGACGACAAGCGGAAACGGGCGAGCAACAGCTAAAGCCGTCGTCGCCCGCGCCCGTCGTGTGCACTGTCGCGCCGGTGGGCGGACAGTGCGGCGTCAACCATCGCCCACATCAACCTCCATTCCGATGGAGGTCCTAGGCCGGGTGACGGCCTCGGTGGGCCAGGTCCAACGCAGCCCGTATTTCCGGCCGTGCTGGCAATTGCGGAATTCGTGATCCACGTACCCGTTCGGCGCCACGGTCAATAGCTGTGGGGCGCCCTCGGGAGGATCGATCGATCCTTCGGATTGCACGGAGACATCGAAGTACCAGCAGCGTACGGGCAGTGTGCGCGGGTCGAACTGAGCGCGAACGGTGAGTAGTTCGGTCTGCTGTCCGCGGATCTCCTGCAGGATTGTCGGTCGACAGGAGCGGTCGGAGTTGAAGCGCGTTTCATACGAGAAGTAATAGCGTTCGCCGGATTCGATCCGGCGCGCGAAGCGGAGTCGTCCCTTGCGGCCCCCTTGCGGAAGCAGTTCGTACGAGCCTTCGCGTCGGCAGTTGGCGATGGGAACGATGTCGACGCCTGCATCGGGATCGTTGTAGTACCAGCCGACGGCGTCGTAATACTCGACTGGGCCGTGTGCGATCAGCCATCGCTGGCAGGTCGACCGGACTCCCCGTGTGCCTTCGAAGTGGTAGAGCACCTCGGTGCGTTCAAATGACAATGGAAGAGCCGCAGAGGGGATGTACTCCTCCTTGCGTAACTGCTGCCACCCGTCGCCTGTGTTGAGTTGATCGATGCGGGTCATCAACGCCCTCGCGATGTGAGGTGCTGTCGAGTTCCGCCAGTAGCCGCGGTAGCGGTCGGCTGCATCGTCGACTTCGATGCCTTCCTGGCTGGCATCCTCGCGGCCGAGGTCGCGCCAGCGCGCGGCCAGCGAGTCGAACTCGGCACCCTGAAAACGCTGGGCGGGTATCCGGAACGCAGCTTGGGCTGTGCGCTTCCATCGACGGTTCGTCAGCTCGTCGATGACCGCCACGATGGTGGCGATGACCGCCGTGGCCTTCTCCTCCGCTGACCACGACTCCGGTGTCCGAGCCGCAGCCATGATGGTGCGAGCCCCTTCGCTCTCGTTGTTGACAAGCTTGTGGACGCTCGGGCCGGAATCGACGACGAGGGCGCGGATCGCAGACTCGAGTGACTCCACCGTGGCATTCGCAGGGGTGTCATGACGGGCCACGGAGTCACCCCTCCCTACCGCCGAAATCACCCTTGTTCGCCCCTGGGTGGAGCCTGGTTCCCTACTGGTATGACCGGCGAAACGGCGCCGACGACGGATATCCACGTGGCAGCGAGGTTCCAGTCATGAACGAAAAAGGATCGCGTCCTATCGCTGACACTAGGTCCTTGCATGCTCTTGCGGAAACCTACGCAGGTGTTGCTGCACGGATCGCTCACTCGCGGTACGTGGCACCAAGTTACCTATTTGGACAACTGGGTGCAAATTATGTCGCCGCTACGGACGGCGAGTACGTTGCCGCGCGCGTTGGCCTGGCAAGGTGTTTCGCGTTTTGTGGCCTGCCGCTGCTGTGCGCGATGGTGCGAGGCGGCGGGATGCCGCTTGCTGGTCTGTTTCGGCACGTCCGGCTGGTGGTCCGGTTGGTTGAACTCACCGGGGCCGATGCATCGGAGGACGTGTGTAACGACCTCCACGACGCGGTTCGAGCGATCGTGGAAACAACGACAGGGATCGCGCGGGAACGCGGCCTGAACTCGGACACGATCATGAACCTCATCTCGGAGACTCGCTGGTTCGACCGCGTAGGCGACTAATAGACACGACCAACTGGGGGTGAGTGCCGTGCGTGGGTCCACAGCCAACGGCTTCGACGTCTTCATCGGATACAACGGCAGGGATCGGGGCCGGGTGCTCCCGATCGTCCGGGCCTTGCGGTCGCGCGGGATCGCCGCGTGGGTCGACGAGTTCGAACTGCCGCCTGGGCGGCTGTTCCAAGACGAGATCGATCGAGTCCTCCGTTCCTGCCGATCTGCGGCGCTGTTCGTCGGTGCGGACGGAGTCGGGCCGTGGGAGCAACTGGAGATCAAAGCGGCGATCAGCCAGTTCCTGCGGCGTGGTCTTCCCGTGATTCCGGTCCTGCTGGACGATGCCGGTCCGGAGCCGGATCTGCCGCTGTTTCTGCGCGAGTTCCGGATGGTTCGCTTCGCGCAGGAGACTGCCTTCGACCTGACGATCAGCGATCTTGTCTGGGGGATCACCGGCTCCAGGGACGAAAACGTGGGTGCGCGCCGTACGGGCAGCGTTGGTGCCTGAAGTTTTCTTTCATGTCGACGATCATCTCTTGAAAATTCCTCCAAGTTCCGGTTGGCTCGCCGGCATGGGTATCCGTCTATCCGCCCGCCGTGTCGGGCCCGTGCTGCTGCCTCTGCTGGCCGCCTTGCTCGCGGGTGGGCCGGCGGTCGCGACTCCCGTCGACCGGGTCGAGATCGCCGTCGCGGCTCCTGCGGTCAACACCTCGATCGAGACCGACCGGCGTACGCGGCCCGTCGCGCCCGGGTTGGAGCTCACCTCCTTCGACCGTCTGGACGCCAACGGGTGGATCCGGGCCGACGCCCTCACCGCCGATCTGGCCGGTGAGGGCCTGTCCGTGGGTTACCTCAACACCGGCGCGGTGGCGCGCACCGCCCCGCTGCGCGGTGTCGCGGACCAGGCCCGGGCGGTCGCCGCCGTCAACGGCGACTTCTTCGACATCAACCAGTCCGGAGCCGCGCAGGGCGTCGGCGTACGCGACAGCGTGCTGGTCCAGTCGCCGGTCGCCGGGCATCCGGACGGGGTCGCCGTCGGGCCGGACGGGGTCGGTCGGGTCGTGCAGTTCTACTTCGACGGCACGGCGGCGCTGCCGGGCGGGCCGGTCACGCTGACCCAGTTCAACAACCTCGTGCAGGCCGGCGGCATCGGCGTGTTCACCGCTCTGTGGGGCGACTACGACCGTGCCCGCGCGGTGGCCGGCGCGGCTCGGGTGGCCGAGGTGACGCTGGTCGGAGGGCACGTCGCGACGGTGGCGCCGGGCGCCGGGCAAGGCCCGATTCCGGCCGGCACGACGATCCTGCTCGGGCGGGACGCCGGGGCCGACGCGCTGGGTGGGCTGCGGCCGGGCGATGCCGTCGACGTGACTTACCGCGCCCGTCCCGACGACGACCGGGCCGTCGCCGCCGCGATCGGTGGTAACCGGGTGCTGGTTCGCGACGGCGTGCCGCTGGACATCGGCGACGTGACGCCGGAGCCGCGTACCGCGGTCGGCTTCTCCGCTGACGGCAAGAAAATGATCATGTTGACCGTGGACGGGCGGCAGGCCGACAGCCGCGGTGTCACCCTCACCGAGTTGGGCCGGTTGATGGCTTCGCTGGGCGCCCACGACGCGCTCAACCTCGACGGTGGCGGCTCGTCGACGCTGGTCGCCCGCGAGCCGGGCGGTGCGGCGGTGCAGGTGGAGAACGCGCCCTCCGACGGGTCCGAGCGGCCCGTGCCCAACGGGTTGGCCATCTACGCGCCGGCGGGCAGTGGGCGGCTACGCGGGTACTGGGTGGAGACGGCGATCGACCCCGCCGCCGCGCCCGGCATCGGGCCGGTGCGCGGTGGCCGGCCGGACCGGGTCTTCCCGGGTCTGACCCGGCGGTTGACCGCGGCCGGCTACGACGAGACGTACGGGCCGGCAACGGGCGCACCGACCTGGCGCGCGACCCACGGGACCGTCTCCGCAGCCGGTGTGTTCCGCGGGTTGCTGCCGGGTGCGGCCACGGTCACCGCGCAGCGCGGCGCGGCGAACGGCAGCACAAAGCTCACCGTGCTCGGTCCGCTGTCCAGAGTGGACGCGACCGCCGACAAGGTGGCGCTGGACGCGGCCGGCTCAACGGGGACGTTTGGCGTCGTCGGCTACGACGCCGAGGGCAACAGTGCGCCGATCGAGCCGGCCGACGTGCGCCTCGACTACGACCCCGCGTTGGTCGACGTGGTGGCCGGCGCCAACGGGTTCTTCACCGTCAAGGCCGTGGCCGGCGGTGGGGCCGGGCTGGTCACCGCGACCGTCAGCGGCCGCAGCACGGTGGTGCCGGTGTCGATCGGCCTGACCGACGTGCCGGTCGCGATGTTCGACGACGCCGCGGCCTGGAAGTTCAGCGCCGCGCGGGCCACCGGATCGGTCGCGCCCGCGCCCGGACACACCGGTGGCGGGCTGCGGATGGCGTACGACTTCGGCCAATCGACCGGCACCCGGGCGGCCTACGCAGACCCGCCACAGTGGATCGCGGTGGACGGGCAGCCGCAGGCGTTCGGGATGTGGATCTACGGAAACGGCAAGGGGGAGTGGCCGAGCCTGCACCTGCACGACGCGCTCGACCAGCAGCATGTGCTGCGCGGCCCCTACGTCACCTGGACCGGCTGGCGTTACGTGGAGCTGGCCGTGCCGCCCGGTGTGCGGTATCCGGTGCGGATCCGCCGCTTCTACGTCGCGGAGACCGACCCGGCCGAGGCCTACCGGACCGACATCATGATCGACGACATCGTGGCGCGGGTGGCGCCGCCGGTCGACGTGCCGCCGGAGCCGCCGCGCACCGACCGGGTCGTGCTGCGCGACGGCACGGTCGACGGCGCGCCCTGGCGGCTCGCGGTGCTCTCGGACGCGCAGTTCGTGGCCGCGGACCCGAACAGCACCCAGGTCGAGCGGGTACGCCGGACGTTGCGCGAGATCCGTGCGGCCAGGCCGGATCTCCTGGTCATCAACGGGGATCTGGTGGACACGGCGTACCCGGCGGATTTCGCCCTGGCCAAGCAGATCCTCGACGAAGAGCTGGGCGGCACGCTGCCGTACTACTACGTGCCCGGGAACCACGAGGTCATGGGCGCGCCGATCACGAACTTCACGTCGGTGTTCGGGGCCACGTCGCGCGTGGTCGACCACCGGGGGACCCGGCTGGTCACCCTCGACACCAGCCCGGGTGTGCTCGGCTTCGACCAGGTCGTGGCCCTGCGCGCGGCACTGGACGCCGCAGCCACCGACCCGCGGGTCGGCTCGGTCGCGGTGTTCGAGCACCACCCGCCGCGCGACCCCACGCCGGCGAAGGCGAGCCAGCTCGGCGACCGCAAGCAGGCGGCGCTGGTGGAGCGGTGGCTGGCCGAGTTCCAGCACCGTACCGGCAAGGGCGCGGCATTCGTCGGCGCTCACGTCGGCACCTTCCACGCCGACCGGGTGGACGGCGTTCCGTACCTGATCAACGGCAACAGCGGCAAGGAACCGTCCACGGCGCCGCACCTCGGTGGCTTCACCGGCTGGACGATGCTGGGCATCGACCCGGTCACGCCGGCCGAGGCGGTGCTGGCCCGGCTCAACCCGCTGGCCGAGGGTCCACGATGGATCGATGCCGAGGTCAACCCGCACGTGGACGCGGTGGCCCTGAGCGCGCCGGCCACGGTGGCGGTCGGCGCACCGGCGATGGTGTCCGCGACGCTGACCCAGCCCGGCGGCCGGGTGGTGCCGGTGGCCCCGCCCGTGACCGCCCAGTGGTCCGGTTCGGCGGACCTGCACGTGGGGTCCGGCAAAGGCATCCGGCCGGGCGACCGCGCCTGGTTGGACCCGAGCACGGGACGCCTGACCGCCCTGCGCACCAGCGGCACGGTGACGCTCGCGGTGACTGTCAACGGCGTCAAGGCGTCCGCGACGGTGGAGCTGACTAGGGCAACTGCGCGAGGGGCAGCGGGCCGCGGGTTTTGACCGTGCGGATGGCGAACGTGCTGTGTGCGTCGACGATCGACGGGATGGTCAAGATCTGGTCGATGAGCAGATGTTCGTACGCCGCCAGGTTGGCGACGGCGGCCTCGACCAGGATGTCGGCCCGGCCGGAGATCACGTGGCAGGCGACGATCTCCGGGATGGCGGTCAGCTTCGCCTCGATGCGGGCCGCGTTCTCGCGGGAGTGGCGGTCGACCCGGAGCTCCACGAACACGGTCAGGTCCAGGCCCAAGCGGGCGCGGTCCAGCTCCACCCGGTAGCCGGCGATCAGGCCGTCCTGCTCGAGCGCCCGCACCCGGCGCAGACAGGCCGACGGCGACAGGGCGACGGCCTCGGCCAGGTCGACGTTGGCGATCCGGCCGTCCTGCTGGAGCCGGGCCAGGATCGCCCGGTCGGTGCTGTCGTATCGATCCATGGCAGATGATTGCGCGCCAAGGCCAGGAACCGCAACAGAGTTGCGCACAGGGCCGCCAGCTCGCGCACATTTGCCATCGCGTGCGGCGGCAACGTTGCCAGACTGCGGAGCATGACCAGCGACATCGGCATCGCCCGCGGCACCGCCCTCTACATCGGTGCCCTGCTCGGTCCCGGCCTGCTGCTGCTCCCCGGGCTGGCCGCCAGCCAGGCCGGCCCGGCCTCCGTGGTGGCGTGGGCGGTGCTCCTCGGCGCTTCGGCACTTTTCGCGGTCGTGTTCGCGGCGCTCGGTGTGCGCCACCCGTCGGCCGGCGGGGTGTGGGGCTACGCCACCGCCGGACTCGGCCCGCGCGCCGGACGCGTGGTGGCCTGGTGCTTCCTGGCCGGCGTGATCGGGGGTGCCCCGATCGTCTCCGTGGTCGGTGGCAACTACGTCGCCGAGCTCACCGGTGGCGGGGTCCGGGTCGCCGCGACCACCGCGGCCGTGCTGCTGGTCGGCACGCTCGTGGTCACGGCGCGCGGGGTGCGCACCTCGGCAACCATCCAGTTCGGACTCGTGGCCCTGCTGCTCGTGATCGTCGTCGGCGCGGTCGCGGGCGCCGCACCGGCCAGCCGGGCCGCCAACTGGACCCCGTTCGCGCCGCACGGCTGGGTCGCACTGGGTCCGGCCGCGGCGACGCTGATGCTGGCATTCGTCGGCTGGGAGGCGATCGCGCCGCTCACCACCCGGTTCGCGCGGCCGCGCCGACAGCTTCCGGTGGTGATCGCCATCGCGTTCGCGGCCACGGCCGTCGTCTACCTGGCGCTGGGCATCGTCACCGTCGCGGCGCTGGGGGAGCGGGCCGGCACCGAGGTGCCGCTCGCCGCCCTGCTCAGGATCGGGCTTGGCGACATCGGCACCGCGGTCGCCGCGGTCGGGGCCGTGGTGCTCACGATCGGTGCGATGCTGGCCTACCTGGCCGGGGCGGCCAGCCTCGCCCGCGCACTGCGGCCGGAGATTGGCGGGCCGTCGGCGGGCCGAGTCCTCGCGCCGCAACCGGGCGGCGATAGGCCGCGGCCTGGCATGGCCCGCGAGCCGCAACCGGGCGGCGATGGGCTTGGGGCCGGCATGGCCCGCGAGCCGGGGTCGGGCGGCGCGGGTCTGCCGCGGTGGCTAGCCGGCGCGGTGCTGGTCTCCGGTGTCGTGCTGATCGGGCCGCTGGCCACCGGCCGGATCGAGTTGGCCACCCTGGTCAACGTGCCCACCACGTTCTTCCTCGTGGTCTACCTGGGCTGCACCGCGGCCGGTTGGCGGCTGCTGCGCGGCGCACCCCGGATCTGCGCCGGCATCGCGTGCGTCATGGTGGCCGTGGTCCTGGCCTTCTGCGGCTCGGCGCTGATCCCGGCCGCCGTGGTCACGATGGCCGCGTCGATGGGGCGGCGTAGCGCGCGCCGAACAGTCGGGCACCCGCTTGATGCCGCACCGGACCCCGGTTAGTCTCGGCTCGAAACATTTTCGAGGTGGGAGAAAACCGGTGGTGGTCGAGGGCGAGCGGCGGGCCACGCTTGCGATGGTGGCCGAGTCGTGTGGTGTCTCGCTGCCGACCGTCTCCAAGGTGCTCAACGGCCGCGCCGACGTCGCCAGCGCCACCCGGGCGCGGGTCGAAGAGGCGTTACGCGCGCACAACTACAGCCCACCGGGTGTCCGCAGCCGGGGCACGCCCGCGCCGGTCCGCACCATCGAGCTGGTCTTCGACGACATCATCAGCCCGTACGCGACCGAGGTGCTGCACGGCGTCACCGACGGCGGCGACGATCTCGGCGTCGACGTGGTCGTGCGCCGGTTGCCCACGTTGACCGAGTCTCCGCCGCGCACCGAGGCGGCCTGGGCCCGCCGGTTGACCGACGCCGGCCGCAAGGGGCTGATCGTGGTCACGTCCGAGCTGACCTCGCGCCAGCTCGCCGCCTTCGACCGGGCGGGGCTGTCGCTGGTCGTCATCGACCCGGTCAACCTTCCGCGCACCGACGTGGTCAGCGTCGGCGCGACCAACTGGAGCGGCGGACTCGAGGCCACCGACCACCTGATCCGGCTCGGCCACCAGCGGATCGCGTTCATCGGTGGGCCGATCGCGTCGTCGCCGAGCCGGGCCCGGCTGCACGGCTACCGGGCGGCGTTGGAGAACGCGGGCATCCGCTCCGACCCGGCGCTGATCCGCAACGGCTCGTTCGACTTCCCGTCCGGGCTGAAGCTCGGCGGCGAGTTGCTCGACTCCGGCGATCCGCCGACGGCGGTGTTCGCCGCCAGCGACCCGACCGCGATGGGCGTGTTCGCCGCGGCCGTCGCGCGCGGGCTGAAAGTGCCTGAGCGGCTCAGCATCGTCGGCTTCGACGACACCTACCTGACCGTGATGTCGACGCCGGCGCTCACCACGGTCCGGCAACCGTTGCGGGACATGGGCCGGGTCGCTCTGCGTACCCTATTGCGCTTGATCGCCGGTGAGCCGCTGGACTCGCACCACGTGGAGCTCGCCACGAAGCTGGTCATCCGCGAGTCGACCGCACCGCCGCCCGGCTAGATCCGCGCCGTCGAGCCGCGGACGATCAGCTCTGTCGCCAGCTCCACGTGGTGGGAGTCGAGCTTTTCCCCGACGGCCAGCCGCAGTGCGGTGCGTAGGGCCACGCCGCCCATCTCGCGCAACGGTTGCCGCACCGTGGTCAGCGGCGGTGAGGAGAGGCGGGCGACCTCGGTGTCGTCGAAGCCGACCACGCTGAGGTCGTCGGGCACGCGGAGCCCGCGGGCGCGGGCCGCCTCGATCACGCCGGCCGCCGTCTCGTCGCTGCCGGCGAAGACCGCCGTGGGCCGGGTCGGCAGGTCGAGCAGCGCGGCACCGCCCTCGATCCCGTCCTGGTAGCGGAAGTCGCCCGTGTGCTGGTATTCGTCGGGCACCGACACCCCCGCCGCTTCCAGCGCGGCCCGGTAGCCGTGCATCCGCGCCTGGTTGCAGGCCGACCGCGTGGAGCCACCGACGTAGCCGATCCGCCGGTGGCCCAGCGCGAGCAGGTGCTGCGCGGCGGCCATCCCGCCCGCGAAGTTCGTCGAGCCGACGCTGGTGACCTGGTCGCGCTGGAGGTTGAGCGGGTCGATGACGACCAGCGGCAGGTGAGCCCGGGACAGCGCCGCCAGGTCGGCCGAGGTCAGCTCGTCGACGACCGCGATCACCGCGCGCCGGCCCGCGGCGGCCAGGTCACGGGCCCAGGCGCGCGGGCGGCTGGCATCGACACCGGCCGCGGCCCGCGGCCGGGTGCTGACGGCGACCGCGATGCCGGCTTCGACGCCGGCGGCGAGCACACCCTGGATGATCTCGGTCGAGTACGCGTTGAGCTCGCCCTTGAAGATCAGCTCGATCCGGGCGGTGGCCGCGCTGCCCTTGGCCGCCGGCGATCGTCGGCCGATGTAGTCGTGCTGTTCGAGCAACGACTCCACCAGTGCACGGGTCTGCGGACCGACGTCGGAGCGTCCGTTGACCACCTTGGACACGGTAGTCACCGAGACGCCGGCTGACCTGGCGACGGTCGCCAGCGTCGTGCGGCCAACCTTGGGCGGCACGGACCTCCCTCTCATCACGGACCAGCGTCACCCAGGACCGGCACGATCTCGACCGGTGTGTCGAAGTGCCGGTCGTGCCCGACGACACGAGTCGGGCCGACGAGCCGTACCGTACCGTGCAGCGGCAGGTCGGCTGCGGATGTGCCGACGAGCACGTCGATGTCGCCCGCCTCGACGATCCGGCGCAGGTCGCGGCCGGCGAACGCGGTGCGGTCGGTGTGCACGCGGAAGCGCACGTCGGCGGCCGCGCCCGGCGCCAGGTCGACCCGGGCGAACCCGACCAACTGCTTGACCGGGCGGACCACCTGGGCGACCAGGTCGTGCAGGTAAAGCTGGACGACCTCGGTGCCCGCCCGGTCGCCGGTGTTGCGGACCCGCGCGGCCACCGTGAACTCGCCGTCCGTCGGCGCCGTCGGCGCCGAGATCCGCAGGTCGTCGACCGCGAACGTGGTGTACGAGCGGCCGTGCCCGAACGGGAACAGCGGAGTCGGGTCGAGGCTGCTGATGTCGGTGCTCTCGGCGCCGAGCGGCGGCTGGAGGTAGGTGCCCGGCTGGCCGCCCGGCCCGCGCGGCACCTGCACCGGCAGCTTGCCGCTTGGTTGCACGCGGCCGGAGAGCACCCCGGCGATCGCCGCGCCGCCCTCCTCGCCCGGCATGAACGCCTGCACCAGCCCGGCGGCCCGCCCGTGCACGTCGCCCAGCGCGTACGGCCGGCCGGAGACCACCACGACGACCACCGGGGTGCCGGTGTCCAACAGGGCCGCCAGCAGCTCGCCCTGCACACCGGGCAGCGCCAGGTCAGGTGCGTCGCAGCCCTCGCCGGAGGTGCCGTGCGCGAACAGCCCGGCGATGTCACCGACGAATGCCACGCACACGTCGGCCGCTTGAGCCGCCTCGACCGCGGCCGCGAAGCCTGACCGGTCGTCGCCCTGGATCTCGCATCCTCGCGCGTGCGTGATGTCCACATCGGGCAGTGTCGCGCGCAGCGCGTCGACCGCGGTCGGCACGTCGACACCGAGGCCCAGGCCCGGGTGCCGGGGTAGCACGTGGTTGGGGAACGCGTAGCAGCCCATGAACGTGCGTGGCTCGGCGGAGCACGGGCCGACCACCGCGATCCGGCCGGCGGCCGGCAACGGCAGCGCGCTGCCCGGGTCGAGCAACACGACCGAGCGTTCGGCGATCTCCCGGGCCAGCGCCCGGTTGGCGGGCGAGTCCAGCTCGACGGTGGCCGCGCCGGCGACCGAGCCCTCCGGTGTCCACTCTGGATCCAGCAGGCCGAGCGCGACCTTCTGCGTGAGCAGTCGGCGGGCGGCCTGGTCGACCAGCTCCTCGGACACCTCGCCGGCCCGCACCTTCGCGAGCAGCGCCGCGCCGTAGCCGATGGTGTCGGGGAGCTCGACGTCGATGCCGGCGGCCAGGGCCAGCGCGCCGGCCTCGGCGTCGTCGGCGGCGATGTGGTGCATGGTCGCGAGGAACGGCACGGCCCAGTAGTCGGAGACCACCGTGCCGGCGAAACCCCACGCGTCGCGGAGCACCTCGGTGAGCAGCCAGCGGTCGGCGCCGGCGGGGATGCCGTCGACGTCCGAGTAGGAGTTCATCACGGAGCCGGCGGCGGCAGTGGCCACGGCGGTCTCGAACGGCGGCAGGATGACGTCGACCAGCTCGCGCCGGCCCATCGACACGGGACCGTGGTTGCGTGCGCCGCGGGAGGCCGAGTAGCCGGCGAAGTGCTTGAGCGTGGCGATCACGCCGGCGCTCTGGAGGCCGCGAACGTAGGCGGAGCCGAGCATCGAGACCAGGTGCGGGTCTTCGCCCATCGTCTCCTCGACGCGGCCCCAGCGGTAGTCGCGCACGACGTCGAGCACCGGCGACAGTCCCTGGTGCACACCGACGGCGGCCATGTCGCGGCCGATCGCGGCCGCCATCCGCTCGACCAGGTCGGGCGAGAAGGTCGCGGCCCAGGCGATCGCGGCCGGGTAGACGGTGGCGCCGTAGGTGGTGAACCCGGTCAGGCACTCCTCGTGCACTAGTGCCGGAATGCGCAGCCGGTGGGCGTCGAGCACGACATGGTGCTGGCGCACCAGCTCCGCCGCGCCCTCGGCGGCGGTGACGGGCGCGCTGCCGTAGACCCGGGTGAGATGGCCGAGACCGTGCCGGCTGGCCTCGTCGAGCGGCTTGTCGCCCGCCGAGAAGACGTCCTGCATGGGTGCCACGTTGTGGTCGGGTGCGAAGACCTGCTCGGCCTCGTCGTCGTTCAGGTCCTTGCGGAGCCACCGGCTGCCGAGCTGGCCGAGCTTCTCCTCGAGGGTCATCGCGCCCAGGAGCAGCTCGACCCGGTCGGCGACCGGCCGGCTGACGTCGTGCCAGGGCTGGGTGTCGACCTGAGCGGGCTGAGTTGCCACGGGGCGTGCCTCCTTTGCGCAAGATAGAGGTTGGTCTTCGAAACTTTCGAAGTTTCCGGTGCTCGCGGCCGACCGGCCAAGCCTTGCGCTGACCTTACTTTCGCCGATCAGAACGTCGGCATCAAGCCCTTGACACGTGGATGACGGAATCCTACGTTGACTTGAAAATTCTACGTTAATTTGCGAGACCACCGGCCGAAATTTCCCCGCCTCGGCATCCTTGCGTGTGGCTGTGGGAGCGCTCCCTCATGGCCGGTGACCCCTCGTGCTACTCGCCCGATCGAAACGCCGCGTCTGTCGCGGCACACGAGTACGGAGGTCAGCGTGGAGCGCAGCATCCTGTCCCGGCGGAACTTCTTAGGTCTTTCCATGGGCGCGGCCGCCGGCGTCGCGCTCGCCGGCTGTGGCAGTTCCGGCCCCAGCAGCAGCACGGGCGGCGGTGGCAGCGCCGGTTCGGCCAGCTACTGGTTCCTCACGGGCGCGCCTGGTGAGGGCATCCGCACCAACACAGTCAACCGCTTCAACCAGGCGAACCCCGACAGCAAGATCACCGCGACGACGTTCCAGAACGACGCGTACAAGACGAAGATCAAGACGGCGATCGGTGCCGGCCAGGCCCCGACCGTCATCTGGGGCTGGGGCGGCGGCACCCTGCGCACGTACGCCCAGGCCGGTCAGGTCGAGGATCTGACCTCGTGGTTCGGCGAGAACGCGGCGGTCAAGGACCGGCTGTTCCCGTCGTCGTTCGGCGCGGCCACCATCGACGGCAAGATCTACGCGATGCCGGCCGAGACGGTCCAGCCGATCGTCATGTTCTACAACAAGCGTGCCTTCGAGAGGATCGGCGCGCAGCCCCCGCAGACCTGGGGCGACGTGATGGACCTCGTGCCCAAGTTCAACGCGAAGGGCATCGCGCCGTTCTCGCTCGGTGGCCAGTCCCGCTGGACCAACATGATGTGGCTCGAGTTCCTCTTCGACCGCCTTGGCGGCAGCGAGGTCTTCCAGGCCGTGTTCGACGGCCAGAAGGACGCCTGGTCGAACCCGGCGTCGATCCAGGCGCTGACGTTGGTGCAGGACCTGGTCAAGCAGAACGGCTTCATCAAGGGCTTCTCGTCGATCACCGCCGACTCCAACGCTGACCAGGCATTGCTCTACACGGGCAAGGCGGCGATGATGCTGCACGGCACGTGGACGTACGGCGGCATGGCGGCGGACGGAGGCGACTTCGTGTCCAGCGGCAGTTTGGGCTACATGAACTTCCCGCCGATCGACGGCGGCAAGGGCGACGTGTCCGACACCGTGGGCAACCCGGGTCAGTACTACTCCATCTCCTCCAAGGCCACGGCCGAGCAGAAGGAGACCGCGAAGAAGTTCTTCAAGGACGCGGTGCTCGCCGATGCCGAGGTCAAGGAGTGGATCGACGCCGGCGCCGTCCCGATCGTCAAGGGCACCGAGAGCGCGTTCGGCGCCTCGAAGGACGCCGACTTCCTCAAGTTCGTCTACAACACCTCGGCCAACGCCAAGACCTTCGCGCAGTCGTGGGACCAGGCGCTGAGCCCGACCGCGGCGGAGAAGCTGCTCGACAACATCGCGCAGCTCTTCCAGCTGAAGATCTCGCCCGAGAAGTGGGCGGAGAACATGAACGGGGTCATCGGGCAATGACATCTCTCGCTCCGCCCGCCCCGCGGGGGAGTACTACGACCTCCGCCCAGGGCGGGCGGAGCGGGTCCGTCACCTGGCTGGCCCTCCCCGCGTTCCTCATGTTCGTCGCGTTCGCGATCATCCCGCTGATCGGCGTGCTGGTGCTCAGCTTCACGCAGTGGGACGGCATCGGCGACATCCACGCGGCGGGCTTCGACAGTTGGCGCAGCGTGCTGCGCGACCCGGGCCTCGTACACGCGCTCTGGGTCACCTTCCTGATCATGGCTCTGTCCTGGGCGTTCCAGACCCCGCTGAGCCTGCTGATCGGCGTCTACCTGGCCACGCAGAGCCGCTTTCGCGAGATCCTCGCGGTGATCTACTTCGTACCCCTGCTGCTCAGCTCGGCCGCCCTCGCGATCACCTACAAGGCCCTGCTCGACCCGAACTTCGGGCTCGGCGCCGGCCTGGGCATCCCGTTGCTGCAACAGGACTGGCTCGGGCGCGACAACCTGGCGCTCGGCGTGCTGGTGTTCGTGGTCTCCTGGCAGTTCATCCCGTTCCACTCGCTGATCTACCAGAGCGCGGTGCGGCAGATCCCGAAGGCGATGTTCGAGGCGTCCGAGATCGACGGCGCCGGCCGGCTGCGGCAGTTCTTCAGCATCACCTTGCCGCAGCTCAAGTACACGGTCATCACGTCGTCGACGCTGATGGTGGTCGGGTCGCTGACCTTCTTCGACCTGATCTTCGTGCTCACCGGTGGCGGGCCGGGCGATGCCACCCGGGCGCTCGCGCTCGACATGTACAAGCGGGGCTTCCAGGCCAGCCTGATGGGCCCGGCGAGCGCGATTGCGGTGATCCTGGTGCTGGTCGGTCTCGGCCTCGCGCTGCTGTTGCGCCGCCTCGGTGGCCGCGACACGACCGAGAGCCAGATGGAAGGCGTGTGACGTGGCGACGACTCTGACGACAGCACCCGACACGGCGACCCGGCCCGACGCACCACAACGGGCCGGCGGGGGCGGCCGGCGCCGGGTGTTCAACCTGCCGGCCGGGCTCGCCGCGCTGATCTGGCTCGCGATCGTGTTGATCCCGCTCTACTGGATCCTCATCACCAGCCTCAAGACGCAGTCCAACTACTTCCTGAGCAACCCGTTCGTGCCGCCGAAAGAGCCGACCCTCGACAACTACCGGATGGTCATCGAGGCCGACTTCGTCCGCTATTTCGTCAACAGCGCGATCGTCACCGCGGGGGCGGTCATCCCGGCCGTGGGGATCTCGTTCATGGCGGCGTACGCCATCGTCCGGGCCGGCAACCGCAGCCGGTTCCTGCGTTCGGTGAACGCCGTGTTCCTGATGGGCCTGGCGATCCCGCTCCAGGCGGTGATCATCCCGGTCTACCTGATCATCATTCGGCTGAAGATGTACGACACCCTGCTCGCCATCATCCTGCCGTCGATCGCGTTCGCCATCCCGCTGTCCGTGCTGGTGCTCTCCAACTTCATCCGGGACGTGCCGCGCGAGCTGTTCGAGTCGATGCGGATGGACGGCGCCTCGGAGTGGGGCACGCTCCGGCACCTGGCCTTCCCACTGATCCGGCCGGCACTGGTCACCGTCACCATCTACAACGGACTGTCCATCTGGAACGGTTTCCTGCTGCCACTGATCCTGACCCAGAGCCCGACGCAGCGCACGCTGCCGCTGGCGCTCTGGACCTTCCAGGGGCAGTACAGCATCAACGTGCCGGCGGTGCTCGCGTCCGTGGTGCTGACCACGCTGCCGATCCTCGCGCTCTACGTGGTGGGGCGGCGCCAGTTGCTCAGCGGTCTCACGGCCGGTTTCAGCAAGTAACCGAGGTTCAACGTCCCCGCGCGGGGTATCCGGCCCTCGAGGAAGGATTTTCGCCGCGAAAGGGACATCGTGACCACCACAGCGACCATCTCCGACCTGTCCACCGCCCGTGACGTGGCCCGGCAGCTCCGGGTCGACTCGGTGCGGACCAGCACGAGCGCCGGATCCGGGCACCCCACGTCGAGCATGTCGGCCGCCGACCTGCTCGCCGTGCTGGTCACCCGGCACCTGCGCTACGACTGGGACAGCCCGGAGAACGACGCCAACGACCACCTGATCTTCTCCAAGGGGCACGCGTCGCCGCTGCTGTACTCCGTCTTCAAGGCGGCCGGCGTGATCTCCGACGAGGAGCTGATGTCGGGCTACCGCCGGTTCGGGCAGCGGCTGCAGGGCCATCCGACGCCGGTGCTGCCCTGGGTCGACGTGGCCACCGGTTCGCTCGGCCAGGGCCTGCCGGACGGCGTCGGCGTCGCGCTGGCCGGGCGCTACCTGGACGAGGTGCCGTACCGCGTGTGGGTGCTCTGCGGCGACAGCGAGATGGCCGAGGGCTCGATGTGGGAGGCGCTCGACAAGGCCGCCTACTACCGGCTGTCCAACCTCGTCGCGATCGTCGACGTCAACCGGCTCGGCCAGAGCGGCCCGACCGAACTGCAATGGGACCTCGACGCGTACGCCCGCCGGGCCTCGGCTTTTGGCGCCCGGGTGTTGATCATCGACGGGCACGATCTCGAGGAGATCGACGAGGCTTACCGCTCCGCGACCGACCGCACGGACGACCGCCCGACCGTGATCCTCGCCCGCACGCTCAAGGGACGCGGCTTCAGCGAGGTCGAGAACCTGGAGGGTTGGCACGGCAAGCCGCTGCCCAAGGAGATGGCCGACCGGGCGATCCGGGAGCTGGGCGGCGAGAGCGACCTGGTCGTACGCGGGCCGGTGCCGATGGACGAGGCGCCCGTGTCGCGGTCGGCACCGGGCGGGACGGAGTTGCCCCGCTACCAGGTCGGCGACAAGGTGGCCACCCGGCGGGCGTACGGCGACGCGCTGACCGCGCTCGGCGGCGGGAACAGCCGGATCGTGGCGCTGGACGGCGAGGTTGGCAACTCGACGTACTCCGAGGAGTTCGCGAAGGCCTTCGGCGACCGGTACTTCGAGATGTACATCGCCGAGCAGCAGATGGTCGCCGCCGCCGTCGGGCTCAGCGTGCGGCACTACATCCCGTTCGCCTCGACGTTCGCCGCGTTCCTGTCCCGGGCGTACGACTTCATCCGGATGGCGTCGATCTCGCGTGCCGACATCCGCCTGGTCGGTTCCCATGCCGGGGTGGAGATCGGGGCCGACGGGCCTTCCCAGATGGCGCTCGAGGACCTGGCGATGCTGCGCGCGGTGCAGGGCTCGACGGTGCTCTACCCGAGCGACGCGGTCAGCACCGCCTCGCTCGTCGCGGCGATGGTCGAGCTCGACGGGGTGAGCTACCTGCGGGCCACCCGGGGTGCGTACCCGGTGCTCTACGAGAGCGGTGAGGTCTTCCCGGTCGGTGGCAGCAAGGTGCTGCGCTCGGGGCCGTCAGACGCGGTCACCCTCGTGGGCGCCGGGGTCACCCTGCACGAGTGCCTGGCAGCGGCGTCGCTGTTGGCGTCGGACGGCATCGCCGCGCGGGTGATCGACCTCTACTCCGTCAAGCCGGTCGACACCGCGACGCTCAGCGAGGCGGTGGCCGCGACCGAGGGCCGGATCATCGTCGTCGAGGACCACCATCCCGAGGGCGGGCTCGGGTCGGCGGTCGCCGAGGCGCTGCTGGCGGCCGGGTCGCCGGCGCTGCACTTCACCCATCTCGCGGTGCGTGACCTGCCGGGCTCGGGCTCGACCGCGGAGCAGCTCGCGGCGCAGGAGATCGACGCTGATCATATTGCCGCGGCCGCCCGGGCGTTGGTGAGCTAGGCCGTACGTGCTTGTTGCCTTAGGTGTGTAGGCGGCGCTGCCAGTCCTTGGGGACCTGGCCCTTGGGGCCGGGCACCGGCTGGTCGACCGGGTGGCTGTCGGGTCCGGCGAGCTCCGGACCGTCGAGGAACTCGTTGCTGCGGTAGTCGTAGAACCAGTCCTCGCCGGGCTCGAACGACTGGATGATCGAGTGCTGGTCGCTGGTCGCGTGCGCGGTGGCGTGCTGGGCCGGCGAGTTGTCGCAGCAGCCGATCTGGCCGCACGTGGCACATCGCCGCAGGTGGAGCCACCACCCGCCGCTGGCCAGGCATTCCGCGCAGCCGGCACCGGACGGGGGCACTTCGGGTCGGACGAGTGGTTCGGTCACGATTCCTCCTCGCTGTTTCTTACGGATCAACATCTACCCGCATCGCGCGCGCTCTCACGTGAGTACTCGATCACTCCGCGTAAGATCGCCAGGTGAGCGATGTGCTCAACAGCCTGGTCGACCAGCGCGCCATCCTCGTCTACGTGATCGTCGGCTTGGTGGTGTTCACCGAGGACGCGTTGTTCTTCGGCTTCATCCTGCCCGGCGAGACGGCCGCCATCCTCGGCGGTGTCGCGGCGAGCCTCGGCCACGTCTCCGTGCTCTGGATGAGCGTGATCGTGGTGGTCGCGGCGATCCTCGGTGACACGGTGGGCTACGAGATCGGCTCGCGCTGGGGGTACCGGCTGCTGCGCGTCAAGTGGCTCCAGAAACGCGAGAAACAGGTGGAGTCGGCCCGCTCGTTCCTTGCTCGGCGCGGCGGGCCGGCGGTCTTCTTCGGGCGGTTCATCGCGTTCCTGCGGGCGTTCGTGCCGTTCTTGGCCGGCGCCTCGCACATGCACTATCGCCGGTTCCTTGCCTACAACGCGGCAGGGGGCGTGGTCTGGGGTGCGGGGTCGGTGCTGCTCGGGTATCTGGCCGGCAACTCGTACTCGATGATCGAGGACACCGTGGGGAAGTGGGCCGCGATCGCGGTGGCCGCGGTTGTGGTGGCGGCGCTGATCGCTTGGGCGGTTTATCGCCGGGTCCGCGAGCGTCGTAGTCACTGAGTCGCCTCGGCCACCGAGCCGTTGGCATTGGTTAGTGAGCGCTCACCATCCAGGCGGTTAGTAAGCGCTCACCATCCTGGGGGTTGGTAAGCGCTTACTAACTGCTTCGGGTGGTGAGCGCTCGCTACCCGGCCTTGGGCAAGTGGGCGGAGCCGCACACGATCATGGGGCGGGGGATTCGCTGGCTGGTCAGAGCCGCTGCCGCCCGACCAGGGAAGCAGGCCGACACCGACGCTGTGCGCCGACCGTCCCGGGCTGTCTAGGTCGCGGAGCCCGCGGCGGCCAGTTTGAGTGCGGCGGTCAGGTCCGCCGCGGTCAAAGCGCCATCAGGGTCGATCAGCCACTGGATGGCCAACCCCGCCAGCAGGGCCTGCGCGAGCCCGCCAAGCAGCCGCGCCTCCTCGCCGTCCGCGCCCCCGCCGAGAAGGCCGGCCAACTCAGCGCGGCCTTGGCGCTGCCCGGCGACCAAAAACTCGTGGATCTCCGGCAGTCGGTCGACCTGGCCCGCCAGCTCGAACTGGGTCGTCCAGAGCGGCCGCTGGTCGCGGACCGAGGCGATGACCGCCGCCCAGAGCGCCTCGTTCGATCCGTCGGTCGCCCGCAGCGTGGAGTCCAGTTCCGCGCCCCACTCCGCCAGCGCTTCCATCAGCGCCTGGTTGAGTAGTTCCCGGGTCGAGCCGAAGTGGTAGCCGATCGCGGCCAGGCTCACCCCGGCCGCGGTGGCGATGTCGCGGGCCGTGGTGCGGGTGTAGCCGATGTCGTGCAGGCACGCCTTGGCCCCGGCGATCAGGCTCTCCCGGTTTCCCATGCGGAGATTGTACAAGTGTGCAAAACCGCCTTGGTGCACGAGTTGTAACTGGCGGCCGGGCTCTGTGAACATAGAGGGCATGACCGAGGAGTGCACCGCGCGAGAGGTGCTCGACCGGGTCGGCGGCAAGTGGAGCATCGCGATCATCGTGGCCGCGGCGCAGGGTCCGGTGCGGTTCACCGAGCTCGAGCGGTCCATCGTCGGGATCAGCCGGCGGATGCTCGCGCTGACCCTGCGCAACCTCGAGCGCGACGGCCTGCTGACGCGCACCGTCTTCGCGACCGTCCCGCCCCGGGTCGAATACCTCGCGACGGACCTGTCGCGCGAGATCTACGACGCGCTGGTCACGTTGACCACCTGGGCCGAGCGGCACCGGATGGAGATCGCCAGCGCGCGGGCCGCGTATGACCAAAGGGCACTGGAATGAGCTTGGAACTGGCCGCCGACTGCAGCCGGTGCGTCGGCCTCTGCTGCGTGGTGCCGGCGTTCGCCAAGTCCGTCGACTTCGCCATCGACAAGCCCGCCCGGCAGCCCTGCCCGAACCTCGGGACAGACTCGCGCTGCGGGATCCACGCCAAGCTGCGTACGGAAGGGTTCCGGGGCTGCACGGTGTACGACTGCTTCGGCGCCGGTCAGCACCTCACCCAGGCGACCTTCGGCGGTGCCGACTGGCACGACCGGCCCGAGCTCGCCGACTCGATGTTCAGCGCGTTCCCGGTCATGCGCGAGTTGCACGAACTGCTCTGGTACCTGACCGCCGCGCTCGAGCTGAAGCTGCCCCAGCAGCAGCGCGACGCCCTCCAGGACGCGTACGAGCGGATCCGAACGCTCACCGAAAGCAGTGAGCTGGCCAAGGTGGACCCGGCGCCGCACTGGGCCGCCGTCAACGACCTGCTCATGCGGGCCAGTGCGGCCGTGCGCGCGAAAGCACCCGGCGCACGCCGCGAGCACCGCGGTGCCGACCTGGTAGGCAAGGACCTGCGGCGCACCGACCTGCGGGCGGCCAACCTGCGGGGCGCCTATCTCATCGGCGCCGACCTGCGCGGCGCGGACCTGGGCTGGGCTGACCTGATCGGGGCCGATCTGCGTGACGCCGACCTGCGCGGCGCCCGCCTGCGCACCGCGCTGTTCCTCACGCGGGCCCAGGTGGATTCCGCGAAAGGGGACGGGACGACGGCGCTGCCGCGTGGGCTGCGCCGTCCGCCCCACTGGCCGAGCTGACGAAACCGAACTGCCGAGCTGACGAAGCTAGGCGAGCTGCTCGGCCACTTCGAACTGCACCGCGCCGTTGGCGTCGACGGCGGCGTCGAGTGATTTGTCGTCGAGCACCCTCGCGGCCTCGCCGTCGAGGAAGAGCCGGGCGCCGGACTGGTCGACGACCTGGTCGCCTTCCTGGGGCGAGGTGGCCAGGCTCATGGTCAGCGCGCCCTGCGTCGGGTCGGACGCGATGCGTACACCGGCGCCGTCCGGCAGGTTCTGCTGGCCGGTGAGGTCACGGATGACCGCTACGGCGTTGTCAGTCACTGCGAGCATGGTGAAACCCTCCAGATGAGCGGCAGGGGAATGTTGAGACCGCAACTGACAGGGCCGTTCCTAACGGCAGGCGGGTCTGCGGCCGTCCATGACCCACGTAACCCTCCGTCGCCGGATCCCGCAACCCGAACGCGACTTATTCTGGCTGCATGAACCCGTTGCCCGGCTCTGTATCGATCCGCGAGGTCGCACCCCGAGATGGCCTCCAGAACGAGGATCCGGTGCCTACCGCAGCCAAGATCGAGCTGCTGGACGCGCTCTCGGGCACGGGTGTACGACGGATCGAGGCGGTCTCGTTCGTGCACCCCAAGGCGATACCGCAGATGGCCGACGCCGACCAGGTGTGGGCCCAGGTGCGCAAGTCCCCGACTGTCCGCTATTCGGCCCTGGTGCCCAACTCGCGCGGCGCGCAGCGCGCCCTGGCCGCCGGGTTCACCGAGGTCGAGGTGGTCGTCTCGGCGAGCGACACGCACAACAAGCGCAACGTCAACCGCTCCACCGGCGAGTCGCTCGACGACATCGCCGCACTGATCGACGAGTTGCACGGCGCGGGCGCCAGCGCCGAGGTGATCATCGCGACCAGCTTCGGCTGTCCGTTCGAGGGTGACGTCGACCCGAAGCGGGTCGCCGACATCGTCGACCGGGTGGTCGCCGACGGTGCCGACCGGATCGCGTTCGGCGACACCACCGGCATGGCCACCCCGCGGCGGGTCACCGACGTGGTCACCCTGGTCCGCGAGCGCCAGCCGGACATTCCGGTGCTGCTGCATTTCCACAACACGCGGGGCACGGCGCTGGCCAACATCCTGACCGCGATGGACCTGGGCATCACCGAGTTCGACGCGAGCGTCGGCGGGTTGGGCGGCTGCCCCTACGCGCCCGGCGCCACCGGCAACGTGGCCACCGAGGAGGTGGTGCACATGCTGGAGGACATGGGGATCGACACCGGCATCGACCTCGACGCGCTGATCGAGGCGGCGGCGCTGGCGCAGCGGGTGGTGGGCCGGGAGTTGCCCTCGGGCGTGCTGCGTGCGGGGCCGCGTACCCGGTTGGCCTGATTCGAGCACGAACGGAGAAGCGCTCCGCCGGGGAACGGGCCTAGCGTCGACCGCATGAAACTTTCGCACTGCTTCGTCCTCGTCGACGACCAGGAGCAGACGCTCGCGTTCTATCGCGACGTGTTGGGTCTCGAAGTGCGCAACGACGTCGACATGACCGACTGGGGCATGCCCTGGCGCTGGCTGACTGTCGGCCCTCCGGGTCAGCCCGCCATCGAGATCGGCCTGGACGCGATCTCCTCGAAGGCGCCGGTGGACCAGCCGGCCCTGCGCGAGTTGATGGCCAAGGGTGCGCTGTCAGCGCTGATCTTCGACATCGCCGACTGCGACGCGGCCTTCGAAAAGATCAGGTCGAGCGGGGCCGAGGTGCTTCAGGAGCCGATCGACCAGCCTTACGGGGTACGCGACTGCGCGTTCCGTGACCCGTCCGGCAACATGGTCCGCTTCAGCCAGCGAAGGGGTCCCGCCTGATCAGGCGAGACCCCTTCGAGCTCAGGACAGGCTGGCCACCGCGCGCCGGGTCAGCACGCCGGCCAGGTGGCGCCGGTAGTCCGCGCTGCCCAGCAGGTCGTCGCTCGGTCGCGTGCCCTCGGCCACCCGCGCCGCGGCCGCGCCGATCGCCTCGCGGCTGTCGGCGCCGGCCAGCGCCTGCTCCGTGGCGGTCGCGCGGAGCGGCGTCGAGCCCATGTTGGTCAGTCCGACGCGGGCCTCGGCGATCGAGCCGTTGTCGCGCCGGACCATGGCCGCCACGCCGACCAGGGCCCAGCCCTGCGCGACGCGGTTGAACTTCTCGTAGGCGCCCACCCAGGAGCCCTGCTTGGGCACCCGGACCGCGACCAGCACCTCGTCAGGAGCGACCACGCTCGTCAGGTAGTCGACGAAGAACTCACTCGCGGGCACGACCCGCCGGCCGCTGGGGCCGACGACCTCCATCGAAGCGCCGAGCACCAGTGCCACCGCCGGCAGGTCGCCGGCCGGGTCGGCGTGCGCCAGCGAGCCCGCGAACGTGCCGCGATGGCGCACCTGCCGGTCGGCCACCGTCTCGGTCGCCGAGACGAGCAGCGGCAGGTGTTCGTTGATGAGCGGGTCGCGCAGGACGGACGCGTGGGTGACCATCGCGCCGATCACCAACGCGTCGCCGTCTTCGCGGACCTGCCGCAGCTCGGCGATGCCGCCGAGGTCCACCAGCGTGCTCGGTGCGGCGAACCGCAGCCGCAGCAACGGGATCAGGCTCTGGCCGCCGGCGATCACCTTGGCGTCCTCGCCCGCGTCCCGCAACACCCCGACCGCCTCGTCGACCGTGGTCGGCGCGGCGTAGTCGAACGACGGTGGGATCATGCCGCACCTCCCTGGATGGCTCGCCAGACCCGCTCCGGCGTGCACGGCATCGCGATGTCGTTGACACCCATCGGGCGCAGCGCGTCGACGATCGCGTTGACCACGGCCGGTGTCGAGGCGATGGTGCCCGCCTCGCCGACGCCCTTCGTCCCCAATGGATGGTCGGGCGCCGGGCTCTCGGTGCGGTCGGTGACCAACGTCGGCAGATCGGCCGCCGTCGGCAGCGTGTAGTCGACGAACGTGCCGGTCATCAGGTTGCCGTCGGCGTCGTACACGGCCTCTTCGAAGAGGGCCTGTGCGATGCCCTGCGCGATGCCGCCGTGCACCTGGCCCTCGACGATCAGCGGGTTGATCACCTTGCCGATGTCGTCGACGGCCACATATTTGCGGATCGTCACGCGGCCGGTCTCGGTGTCGACCTCCGTCGCGCACAGGTGGGTGCCGTGCGGGAAGGAGAAGTTGACCGGGTCGTAGACCGCGTCCGCGTCGAGCGTCGGCTCGATGCCGTCGGGCAGGTCGTGCGCCGCGAACACGGCCAGGGCACAGTCCGCGAGGGTACGGCCGCCGTCGGGGTTTCCGCGCACGCGGAACTGGCCGCCGGTGAACTCCAGGTCGGCCGGATCGCACTCGAGCATGTGCGCGGCGATCGGCTTCGCCTTGTCGATCACCTTCTGGCAGGCGTTGTAGAGCGCGACGCCGCCGACCGCGAGCGACCGCGAGCCGTAGGTGTCGAGCCCTTTGTAGGAGGTGCGGGTGTCGCCGTGCAGCACCTCGATGTCGTCGAAGCCGACGCCGAGCTGGTCGGCGACGATCTGGCTCCACGCCGTCTCGTGCCCCTGGCCGTGCGGCGAGGTGCCGGTGACCACCTCGACCCGACCGGTGGGCAGCATGCGTACGCTCGCCGTCTCCCAACCGCCGGCGCCGTAGCGCAGCGCGCCGAGCACCCGGGACGGCGCGAGGCCGCACATCTCGGTGTAGGTCGAGATGCCGATGCCGAGCTGCACGCTGTCACCGGTGTCCCGGCGGGCCTGCTGCTCCTGGCGCAGCTCGTCGTAGCCGAACAGCTCCTTGGCCCGGTCGGTCGCCTTGGCGTAGTCGCCCGAGTCGTACGCCAGGCCGCACACGGTGGTGAACGGGAACTCGTCGGCGTTGATCCAGTTGCGTTCCCGCACCTCCAACGGGTCCAGCCCCAGCTCGACGGCGAGCTCGTCCATGATCCGCTCGATCGCGTACGTGGCCTCCGGCCGGCCGGCGCCGCGGTAGGCGTCGGTGATCGTGGTGTTGGTGAAGATCCCGCTGCACTCGAAGCGGTACGCCGGGAACTTGTAGATCGCGTTGTACATGAACGCGCCGAGGATCGGCACGCCCGGGCCGACCAGGCCCATGTAGGCGCCCATGTTGGCCAGCAGCTTGACCCGCAGCCCGGTGACCGTGCCGTCGCGCCGCGCGGCGAGCTCGAGGTCCTGGATCACGTCGCGGCCGTGGTGGGCCGAGACCAGGCTCTCGGAACGGGACTCGGTGTACTTGACCGGCTTGCCGAGCCGCTTGGCGGCGATGAACGCGATCAGCTCCTCGGGCGTGACCTGGAGCTTGCCGCCGAAGCCACCGCCGACGTCGGGTGCGATCACCCGGACCTTGTGCTCCGGCGTGCCGGTCACCACGGCGAGCAGGAAACGCAGGATGTGCGGGATCTGGGTGGCCGACCACATCGTGTAGACGTCGCCGGTCGGGTCGACGACCACGCTGCGGGGTTCCATGAACGCGGGGATCAGCCGCTGCTGCACGTAGCGGCGGCGGATGACCACCTCGGCGTCGTCGATCGCGGCGCCGGCGTCGCCGCCGGTGCCCGCCTCGGCCGAGTCGAACACCCAGGTGTAGCCCTTGTTGGTGCCCTTGTCGGCGTGGACCAGGTCGGCGCCCTCGGCGATCGCCTGCTCCATGTCGAGCACCACGGGCAGCGCCTCGTAGTCGACCTCGATCGCGGCGATGGCGTCCAGCGCCGCCGCCCGCGACCGGGCCGCGACCACGGCGACCGCCTCGCCCATGAAGCGGACCTCGTCGACCGCGATGGGCGGCCGGTCGGGGTGCACCATGTCTTCGGTCACCGGCCAGGCGCAGGGCAGCGAACCCTGCACGTCGGCCACGTCCCGGCCGGAGAAGGCGGCGACCACGCCCTTGGTCTCCAGTGCCGGTGACACGTCGATGCTGGTGATCCGGGCATGCGCCATCGGGCTGCGCAGGATAGCCAGGTGCAGCATGCCGGGCAGGGTGACGTTTTCCGTCCAGGTGGTGCGACCGGTGATCAGCCGGGCGTCTTCCTTGCGTCGCCGGGGACTGCCGATCTCGGTGCCCGGGGATTCGGTGATGGTCATCGGTTCTCCCTCACGGCACCGGCTGCGGGATGGTCTCGTCGGGCACGCTCTGGCGCGGCAGGCCCGAGTCGGGGGTGTGGCCCTCACCGGCCAGCGGCGACGGTGCTGCCGGTTCGGCGTCACCGCCGCTGCGGCGGATCTCCTCGCTCGCCGCCCGTACCGCGCGGACGATGTTCTGATAGCCCGTGCACCGGCAGAGGTTGCCCTCCAAGCCTTCGCGGATCTCCTGCTCGCTGGGGTCGGAGTTCTCCTCCAGCAGGTCGACGGCGGCCATGATCATGCCCGGCGTGCAGAAACCACACTGGAGTCCGTGCGCCTCGTGGAAGGCCCGCTGGACAGGGTGCAGTGTGTTGTCGGGGCCGGACAGCCCTTCGATGGTCGTGATCTCGCGGTCATCGGCCTGTACGGCCAGGACGGCACAACTCTTGACACCCTGCTGGTGCCCGTCGGCGTCGCTCATCAGCACGGTGCACGCGCCGCAGTTGCTGGTGTCGCAACCGACGACGGTGCCAACCTTGCCGAGGCGTTCGCGTAGGTGATGGACGAGCAGGGTGCGCGGTTCGACGTCGTCTTCGTATTCGACACCGTCGACCTTGATCGATACCCGGGTCATCAAGCCTCCCGGCTTGCTCCACTGCGGCCGGTTGGGGGCCGGCGCGCATGCTCAACTGCGGGGATGGCGCGTCAAGCCCCGGCCACGCCCCTCCTTTCGACCGCGGTCAGCGGGCGGCCAAGGTCATGCGCGTGGAACTCAGCCAATCCCTTCGCGGGCGGCACCGCAAGGGGTGGGTGTGAAATGGACCACGCTATTTCGCGATGACGCGCACGAGTTCGTCGAGGGCGTCGAGCGTGTGTCCGGCGACGAAATCGTCGAGATGGGGCAAAGCCGCAGCCATCCCGCCGGCCAGCGGTGCGAAACCGGTCTTGCCGCGGTGGGGGTTGACCCAGATCAGCCGGTACGCGAGGCGGGCCAGCCGCCGTGTCTGCTCGGCCAGTGCGGCGGGGTCGCCCCGTTCCCAACCGTCGCTGAGCACCACGACGACCGCGCCCCGGGCGGTGCCGCGCTGCCCCCAACGGTCCAGAAAGGCCTTGAGCGCGTCGGCCAGGCGGGTTCCGCCGTGCCAGTCCGGGATGGCGACCGACGCGGCGTGCAGGGCCGCGTCCGGGTCACGGTGCCGCAGCGCGCGGGTGATCCGGGTCAGCCGGGTGCCGAGCGTGAACACCTCGGTGCCGGTCGGGCGCCGGCGCACGGCGGCGTGTGCGAAGCGCAGCAGGGCGTCCGCGTACGGGCTCATCGAGCCGGACACGTCGACCAGCAGCACGAGCCGGCGGGGGCGGTGGCCGCGTCGCCGTCGGGCCAGCCGGGTCGGTTCGCCGCCGTGCCGCAGCGCCGCGCGTACCGTCCGGGTCGGATCGACGTCGCCGCTGCCGGCCGGGCGGCGCCGCCGGCTGCGGCGCAGCGCGGTCTGCGGGCCGAGCAGCGCCAGCAACCGCCGCACCTCGTCGCGTTCGAGCGGGGTGAGCAGGGCGAAGTCGCGCTGACGGAGGATCTCGACGGTGCTCGCGGACAGGCCGAGGATCTGCGACTCCTCGTCGTTGTCCGTGGCATCGCCCGGCGGACCGGAGGTGTACGGCGCCGCCACGCTCGGCAGCGTCGGTGTCGGGTTGACGAGCGTGCCGCTGGCGGGCCGGTGCCCGCCGAAGTACGCCACGAACGCGGCGTCGTAGATCGCCAGGTCGTCCGGCTCGGCGCAGAGCGTCTGCCGGCCCGCCCAGTAGATGCTGTTCGGGGTGACCTCGCCGAGGGCGTCGACCGCGCGCACCGTCGTCTGCACCCGGTCGGGGCCGGCGTCGACACCGGCGTGCCGGAGCGTCCGCGCGAACCCGACCAGCAGCGCGGTCACGTCGAGCCCGCCGACCCGCGTCATTGGCGGCTGGCAACCAGGTTGTCGAGACCGGTGGCCCGGACGCGGGTGACGTCCTCGCGGTACTTGAGGACCGCGCCCAAGGTGGCGGCCGCGAGGTCCGGGTCGAGCGCGCGGGCGCCCAGCGCGACCAGCGCGCCGGCCCAGTCGATCGACTCGGCCACGCCGGGCGGTTTGATCAGGTCGAGCTCGCGCATCCGGCCCGCTGCGGTGGCGACCTCGGCGGCCAGCCGCTCGGTGACCTCGGGCAGCCGCTCCCGCAGGATCGCCACCTCCCGGTCGAAGTCCGGGTGCTCGACCCAGTGGTAGAGGCAGCGGCGCTTGAGCGCGTCGTGCACCTCGCGGGTGCGGTTGCTGGTCAGCACCGTGAGCGGCGGCGTCTCGGCGGCGATCCGGCCCAGCTCGGGCACGGTGATCGCGGCCTCCGCGAGCACCTCCAGCAGGAACGCCTCGAACTCGTCGTCGGCCCGGTCGACCTCGTCGACCAGCAGCACGCAGGGGCTGTGCTCCAGCGCCTGGAGCAGCGGTCGGGCGATCAGGAACCGTCGGTCGTAGAGGCCGGCCTCGATCGCGGCGGCGTCGACCGGGGCGCCGGTGGCGGCGGCCGCTGCGGTCGCGGCCGCCTCGGCCGCCCGCAGGTGCAGGATCTGCCGGGGGAAGTCCCAGTCGTAGAGCGCCTGCGCCGCGTCGAGCCCCTCGTAGCACTGGAGCCGGACGAAGGTGGCGCCGGTCGCGACGGCCAGTGCCTGCGCGAACGAGGTCTTGCCCACGCCGGCCTCGCCCTCGAGGAACAACGGCCGCCCGAGCTTCAGGGCAAGAAAGCCGGCGGTCGCGAGACCCTCGTCGGCGAGGTAACCGGTGGACGCCAGGGCCTCGGCCAGCGCACCGGGGGAGTGCAACGAGGTCGTCACGTCGTCAACCTATGCCATCCGAAGGGCATTCGTGATCGTCAGAATTTCGGCCGGCGCTGCTGGGCGGCGAGCGCGATCACGAGGAGCACTGCGCAGCCGGCCCAGACCAGCCCCAGCGTCACCAGGTCGGGCAGGACCGGCAACGCCATCGGCCAGCCCGCGTCGAGGAAGACGGGGGTGGCCTGCCCGGCGAGCGCCCAGGCCGCCAGGGCGAGCAGCGGGCCGAGGAGCACGCCAAGGAGGACGGGCCAGAGGTCCAGCAGCCGGGTGGCGGCGCGGAGCGTACGTGCCGCCACGCCCTGCGCGCGCAACACGCGGCCGCGGGCCGAGCGGTCGGCGCGTTCGACCGCCGCGACCAGACCCAGGCCCAGCAGCACCAGCAGGACCGCGAAGGCGGCGGTGACCAACTCGTAGCGGGCGGCCAGCGCGGCGCCGGCCTTGTTCTCGTATTCGGCCCGGTCGGCCGCCACGGTCTCGGCGAGCACGGTCAGGCCCGCGTCGGCCAGCCGGGAGACCGCGTCGGCGGGCGCGTCCGGGCCGACCCAGACCTGGGGCGCCCCGCCCGCGCCCATCGGTGCGGCGCGGTCGAGATAGTCGAGGTCGACCAGCGTGCCGGAGGCGCCGACACCGGGCAAGACCGGCCGTGCGCCGACCGCGGTCGCGGGTGCCGGCACGGCGCGTCCGGGCGACGCGACCGCCCAGCCGGTGTCGGTTTCGCGGGCTGCGGCCGAGGTGGTGCGCAGGATCGGCAGCACCTCGGTCGCGTCCGCCACCACCAGGCGTTGGGCCGCGTCGCTGGGTGCCATCTCGACGGTGACGGCGCCGGCTCCGGTGGTGAGCTTCGGTGCGGTGGCCGTGCTGCGGTCTTCGGTCGTGGCTCGCCAGCGCGCCGGGTCGTCGAGGACACCGGCACCGGCCACGACCTGGTCGGGCTGCAGCTGGCTGATCTCGTGCACGG
Source organism: Asanoa ishikariensis (assembly GCF_900107455.1). Classification (GTDB taxonomy): domain Bacteria; phylum Actinomycetota; class Actinomycetes; order Mycobacteriales; family Micromonosporaceae; genus Asanoa; species Asanoa ishikariensis. Next base: position 462,528 of record NZ_FNQB01000002.1, read on the forward strand.
TCAGTTGGAGCGCAGTGGGCGCCGGCTGGACCTCCACCGCGACCAGCCGGCACCCGGGCCCGCACTCGGGCAGGTTGCCGGTGTACTGATGCCGGCCGAGTGCGATGTCGCCGAGCGCCACCCGGCGCTCGCTCTCGCCGGGCGGCTGCACCACGATCCAGAGCTCAGGCTCAGAACCCTCCCGGAACTTGTCCCGGGCCGGGTCGAACGTGGGCATCACCACGGTCGCGTCCACCCGGATCCGGTTGCCGGTCACCGGGACGGACGGCGCCACCGCGGGTCGCAGCCGGCTCAGCAGGTCCGCCGGCACCGAGCCGGGCCAGGCGACCGTCGCGAGCCGCTCCGTGTCGGCCGCGACCGACGGCGGCCCAGAGCCGGTCGCCGGGATGATGACCGCGGCCATCGCCCAGCGTCCTTCGGGGTCGGCGGCGCGCACCGCCGCCCGCAGCGCGCCCCCGCTGACCTGGTTGACGTCGAAGACGCGGGCCGCGCCGACTTCGATGCCGGCGCGCTGGGCCCGGGCGGCGGCACCCGCGTCGACCGCGAGCACGGTGAAGCAGAGCAGCGCGGCGCCGAGCACCGCGAGTGTCACGGCCCGGCGCGGCGCCGACCGGCGGGACAGCTCGATGCCACTCAACGCGCCGGCCAGCCGGCCGGCGGACAACGCCCGCCGGCCCACCCGGCGGGCGGCCGGAGCGAGCAGCCGACCGGCGAGCAGGGCGCCGGCCAGGATCACCAGCACCGGTGCCAGGGTCGCGAGGCCACCCCGGACCGGGCCCTCCGCCGTGCGCGCCTCGATCACCGCGAACGCGGCCAGGGCGACCACCATGGCGTCGACGGTGACCGACCGCCAGGCCCCGACCTGCCGCGTCACCTTGCGCACCAGGTCGATGGCGCGCCCGGTGACCACGGGCCGGTAGGCGAACACGACGGCCAGCACGGCGCCGACGACCGCCACGGCCGCGAAGCGGCTCAGCGCCGAACCCAGGCTCAGGTCCGTTGCGCCGCCGGGCACCGCGTACCCGCCGACGAACTGGCCGGCCACCCACCCGAGCGGCGCGCCGACCAGCACCGCGATGGCGTCCGGGCCGGCGGCCAGCCACCAGCGGTGCGGCAGGGGAAGGCCGCGCACCGCGACCTGGCCCAACTCGCTGCGCCGGCCCTCCGCCCCGGACGCCGCGGCCAGGAAGATCACGAACCAGCACAGCGGCACGACCGTCATGGCCAGCCACGGGACGAGCGAGCGCACCGCCGAACGGCTCTGCTCGATCCGGGCCAGCAGCGGATCGGTGCCCACGACGAAGTTGGCCTGGATCCCGAACGCCGTGGCCTTCATGCGGTCGAGCTCGGCCGGGTAGGCGTCGACCCAGTCGACGCTCAACCGGTCAGGGTCGGCGACCAGGTCGTACGCCTGGGACTCCGGCACCTCCAGCGGTCGCCCGTAGAGTTTCGAGGTGGCCCGCGAGCCGAACATCGGTTCGACACCGACCTGGCTGAACGTGGCTTTGGTGACCACAGTGGGGTCTGTGAACAGGCCGGGCGGGAACGGTGGCACCGGTCCCCAGTAGGCCTCGGTGGGGTCCGTCGGTCGGTAGACCCCGACGATCGACAGCGGCACCGCCTTCGCCAGCCGGACGACCTGGGGCGCGCCGTCGACGGAATCGAACCGCGACTGGCGGAACGAGATCGCGTCGCCGACCCCGGCGTCGAGCTGGGCGGCGGAGTGAAAGCCGATCATCACCTCGCCCCGGCCGGTGGGGCAGCGCCCGGCGTCGAACGTCACGTGCGCGCAGACGTCGTCGCGGTACGCCAGCTTCCACGCGAGGTTGGGCGTGCGCGGCGCGACATCGAACGCGGTGGAGAAGTAGAGGTCGAACCCGGGTGTCGAGAACTCGCTCGCGCCGAGGTTCTCGAAGACATCGCCGAGCTCGGGCCCCTGAAGCGTGGGTGCGAAGTTCAGCACCGTCTCGTTGGGCTTCGCCGCGGCCACCTCGCTGGCCACGATCGCCCGTTGCGCGGCGTCGACGTAGGCCGGGCCGGCCACCGCCGCGGCCACCGGCAACGCGCCGAGCAGCACCAGCACGCCGGTGCGGCGCCGGGCGGCCCGAAGCAGGTCGACGATCACGCCGATCATGTCGACTCTCCTCCGTCGCGTCGTGACCGGCCGGAAGCCAGCAACACGACCAGGGCGAACACCAGGGCGGCCGCGGCGGCCGCGAGGAACAGCGGGCCGGGGCGCAGCGCGGCCGGCGCCGGCAGCACGTCCCAGCGATCAGGGAACGCCGACAGCGGTGCGGCCAGGATGGTGCGGGCCGGCAGCGCGGCCACCAGCCCGGCGACCAGGGCGACGGCCGCCACGACCAGGTAACCGCCGAACATCGCCCGCCGCGCGGTGCGGGCGCCGAGACCCTGGTGGCGCAGCGCCGCGAGCTCGGTGCGGCGCGGGCGGCGTTCGACCGCGACGATCACGCCGAGCGCGCCGGCGGCCAGCAGCACCATGAGGGCGGCGGCGACCAGTTGGAACCGGATCGTCGACGGCGGGGCCTGGCGGGAATAGCGCTCGGCCTGCTCCGCGATGGTGCCGGTGCCGTACGTGTCGACGTGGTGCTCGGCGAGCCGGTCGGCGAGGTCGGCGGGGGCGGCGTCGGTCGCCCACACCTGCATCGAGTCGCCGCCGCCGAGGTCGCCGGTCATCACGTCGGCGGTCTCGAGGTCGACCAGCATCGCGTCCCGCCCGACAAGGGGAACCGTGTGCGCGCCTCCGGCCACGGCGACCGGAATCAGGCTGCCCGGGAACGCCTGCAGGTGCGGGTCGGCGGCGGCGAGCTCGGCCTGCTTGACGCCCGCGGCGATGGCGGGCAGCCGTTCGGGGCTCTCGTCGACGAACACCAAGGGGTCGCTGTTGACCGGGTCGTCGGGCGTGAGCACGAGTCCCTCCGGCGTCACCGACACCGCCGTCGGGATCTGGCCGCCACCGCTCGCGGTGCGCCAGCGGGACCGGTCGGCGAACGCCGGCGGGTCGATCCCGCCCGTCGTGCCCCGCAGCGCCGAGAACAGCACCGCGTCGGGTGCGGGATATTCCGGGGGCGGGTCCCCGATCGGGCGCTCGCCCGCAGCGACCGCACCCACTCCGACGATCTTGAACGAGACCAGCTTGCAGCCGTCCGCGCAGCCCTCCGCCGGCTTCCGGTAGTCGGCGGCGCCGCCGGTGATCAATCCGAAGTCGACCTTGACCGCCGAGCCGTCGGCGGCCTGGAGGGTGGCCGCCACGGTGGCGCCGCCCCGGAGCGCGGCCGCCCTCAGCGTCAGCTCGGAGCCGGTGACGGTCAGCGGCTCCGGTCGTTGGGGACGCAGCCGGGCCGCCACCGCCGCGACGTCGGTGCCGCCGTACTCGCCACGCCAGCGGGCGACCGTGGCCAGCCTTGTCGCGTCGACGGCCAGCACTCCGACGTTGGGCGACGCGACGACGGCCATCAGGAAATCACCCTGCGGGTCGATCGAGCGGGTCGCGGCGAGCAGGACGGCACGGCTCGGTGCGGACACCCGCAGCACCCGGTCGGCGCCGATCTCGGTGGCCGCCCGCTCCTGCCCGGACCTGGTGGTGGTGTCCGAAGTGGTCACCGCGACGCAGAACAGCGTGACCGCCGCGGTCAGCAGCGCGGTGAGGCGGGGCACAGCGGGCCGCCGGGCGAGCTCGGTGGCGGTGAACGCGACGCCGAGGCGGCCGGCCCGCAAGGCCCGGCGGCCCACCTCGGCGGACGCGGGGCCGACGAACCGGGCCAGCACCACACCGAGCGCGAGCGCCAACAGCGCCGGGGCGAGCAGGGCCAGCCAGGTGCTCTGGTACGCGGCGCCTTGGGCCGGGTCGCGACTGGCGTACGACCAGGCCTCGTAGGCGCCGGCCAGGGCGAGGATGACCAGGACCCCGTCGACCGCGCCGTAGCGCCAGCCGGACCGCCGGGGCGGCACGGCCCGCATCAGCAACGCGACGGGCGCGGCCAGCGCTCGCCGTTCGGCGACGGCGGCAGCCAGGATCGCGCCGAGCACCGTCACCGCCGCCGCGGCGACGGACAGCAGATCGGTGGTCGTGGCCGAGGCGCTCGCTATGCCGCCGCCGGCCCGCAGCGGGATGGCCGCCGCCAGCCCGACCAGGCCGCCGGCGAGCATCGGCACCCCGCTCTGGCCCAGGGTCAGGCTCAGGATCCGCAGTTGGGCGGTGCCGCGCAGTTTGAGCAGGCCGACGTCGCGATGGCGCTCCAACGCGCCGTGCCGCACCGCGAGGAACAGTGCGATCCAGCAGAACGCGAGCAGCTCGATCAGACTGATCGGCACCGCGTACACGATGTCGAGCTGGCTGTTGTAGATGCCCACCGCGAGCGACCGCAGGGGGGTCTGCGCCTCATAGCCGCGTTGGCCGAGCACCGGTATGGCCTTGACGATCCGGTCGCGAACGGCCAGGGGCGGGACGTGCGCGAACAGGTCCTGCCCGCCCACCGCGTCGACGGCCAGGGTGCTGGCCTGCGGGTTCGCGGCGACGATGGTCTCCGGCATGGTCAGCACCGGCGCCAACGTCGGCGTGCCGCTGATCGGCAGCCGTGAGGCGGCCCAGTAGTCGGAGAACGGGTCCGTGATCCGGTAGACCCCCGACACGGTGAACGGGTCCTTCTCGAAGCCGGGCGCGTAGGCCAGCCGATCCCCGGCCTTGACACCGAACCGTCGGGCCGTCGCCTCGTCGACCGCCACCTCGCCCGGTCGGCTCGGGCAGGCGCCGTCGAGGACCAGCTGATCGCAGAACCCGGTGCGGTAGGCGAGCAGCAGGTTGGTGCTGGTGCCGCCCGCCACGATCGAACCGTTGACCTGGAGGCCGCCGCGCACCGTCAGCTCGGGCAGGCCGAGCGCGTCGCTGACCTCCCGCTCGGCCTGCTTGACCGCGTCGGGGCGCAGTTCGCGCTGGTCGAGCTCGCGGCGCAGCGTCACCGTGCGGGCGTCGACCGCTGCCGCCTCGGCCGTCGCGGCGGCCAGGTCGCGGGTGGTCGTGGCGATGTACTGGGGTGCGGCGGCGGCCGCGCCGGCGGACAGCACGGTGAGCAGAAACAGCGTGACAGCGGGTGCGCGCCGGCTGGCGATCGCACGCAGGATCAGCCCGAACATCCCCGCTCCTGTCCCGGACCCAGCCGCGGCGCGCAGGCCCGCATGGTGGACGCGACCACCGTTCCGAGAGGTTGTCACGATCGACAGATCTTGTCTGCCCCGTGACCCCGGGACGGCAGGACTTGCGCGCGCACCGCAGGATGGCTACATGGAACTCGTCCGTAAATGGTTCGCCCGGGTCGGCGCCGTCGTCACCACCGCCACCCTCGCGGTCTTCGTGCCCGCCATGGCCTGGGCCAGCACCTCTGGCGCCTACGACGTGGCGGTCGAGGCTGCCCGCAGCCGCCGGCGCAGCGGTGGCTTCGGCTTCTTCGGCGTCGCCGGGCTGCTCTGCTGCCTGGTTGTCGTCGGCGGCATCGTGGTCGCGGTGGTGCTGATCAGCCGCAACCGCAAGCGGCGTTAGCGCGCGAGCGCCGTCGCCGACTTGCGGGCGAAGTCGTCCGCCGCCTTGTTCAGCGTCGACTTCTCGCTGGCCACGGCGGCGGCCGACGCGGCAAGCAGGGTGCGCAGCTCGGCGTGGGCCAGCGGCGGCGGTGCCGGTGCCCGGCCGATCCGGGCGCTCATCGCGCTCTCGAAGGCGAGCGCGGTGCGGACCGGCCCCTCGGCCAGGTCCGCGCCGTTGGCCTCGCGCACCTCGAGGTTCGGCGCGAAGCCCCGGTCGTCGCCGAGCGCGCGGCCGGCCTGCGGGTCGTTGGCCAGGAAGTCGATCACGTCGGCGACGGCGCCGGCGTCCCGGGTGCCCCGGAAGCCGGCCCAGTAGTAGTTGGCTCGCGCCCACTGTCCACGGGTGTCGCCCGGGCAGGCGACCAGCGCGAGCTGGTCGTCGGTGCCGGCCTGCCAACCGGCGAACTGGCCCGACGAGCCGAACGCGGCCGCGACCTTCCCGTCGACCAGCGCACGTCGCGCGTTCGCGCCACCGGCGGACGGCGTCGCGTCGTCCCAGCGCGCCTCCTGCCACAGCGTGAACCAGCGCACCACGTCCTCGGTGCCGAAGCCGGGGCCGTCACCCTGGTAGAGCTCGCGGCCCTGGGCCCGCAGCCACATCCAGAACGCGTCCAGGTCACCGGAGGCGTCCGCGAGGCCGTTGACCTCGCCGCCGCTCTCGCGGGTCACCCGCGCCGCCCAGGCCAGCAGTTGCGAGTAGCTCATCCCGGTCTTCGGCTCGGCCACGCCGAGCTCTTTGACCAGCGACCGGTTGTAGATCAGCGCCGAGGTCTCGGCGCCGGCGGCCACCGCGACCACCTTGCCGCCGACGGTGCCGTAGTCGGCGAGCCCCGGCGGGAACCTGGTCACGTCGACCTGGCCGCGGGCGACCGGCGCGCTCAGGTCGAGCAGCAGGCCCTGGGTCGCGTAGTCGACCAGCCGGGAGTCGTCGATCTGGAACAGGTCGGGCGCGTTGCCGCCGACCGCCTGGGTGGCCAGCCGGTCGTAGTAGCCGGCCTCACCCTGCCAGGTGACTTTGAAGGTGGTGCCCGGGTGCCGGTTCGAGTAGAGCTTCAGCGCGGCCTCGGTGCGCTCGGCCCGGTCCTGGTCACCCCACCAGAACACGGACAGCGTCACCGAGTCGCCGGAGCCCTCCCGGTCGCCCGCGGAGCAGCCGCCCGCCAGAAGGCAGAAGGTGGCGAGCAGCGCGACCGCCGGCCGGCGGGGGAATCTGCGCACGCACGAGCTCCTGGCTGGTCGGGTACCGGATCATCACTACACAGCCCGTACGGACCGGTGTCAACCGCTCGTGATCTACTGAAATCGTGGAGCTGGTGCACCAGGGCAAGGTCCGGGACGTCTACGCCGACGGCGACGAGCTCGTGCTGGTCGCCTCCGACCGGCTGTCCATCTACGACGTCATCCTGCCCACGCCGATCCCCGACAAGGGCGCGATCCTGACCCGGCTCTCGCTGTGGTGGTTCGACCAGCTCGCCGACATCGTGCCCAACCACGTGGTCTCCGCGACCGACGTGCCGGCCGAGTTCGCCGGGCGCGCGATCCGGGTCCGCCGGCTCGACATGCTGCCGGTCGAGTGCGTCGCCCGCGGCTACCTGACCGGTGGGGGCAAGCGGGAGTACGACGCGACCGGCACGGTCTCCGGCATCGCGCTCGCGCCCGGCCTGGTCGAGGCGGCGAGGTTCCCTGAGCCGATCTTCACGCCGTCGACCAAGGCACCGGCCGGCGCGCACGACGAACCGATCTCCTTCGCGCAGGTGATCGACACGGTCGGCCGCGAGACCGCGGAGGCGATCCGGGACCTCACGCTGGCCGTCTACCAGCGTGGGGCCGACCTGGCCGCCGAGCGGGGCGTGCTGATCGCCGACACGAAGATCGAGATCGGCCGGGCACCGGACGGCACCCTGGTGCTCGCCGACGAGGTGCTCACCCCGGACTCCTCGCGGTTCTGGCCGGCCGACGACTACCAGCCCGGGCGCACCCAGTTCTCGTTCGACAAGCAGTTCGTCCGTGACTGGGCGACCGACGCCGGCTGGGACAAGAAGTCACCGCCGCCCCCGGTGCCGGACGACGTCGTCGCGGTGACCCGCGCGCGCTACATCGACATCTATGAACGCCTGACCGGCCAGGCTTTTTAGACCCAATCGAGCGTACGGGCGACCGCCTTGCGCCACTGGGTCCACTCGCGGTCGCGGCGGGTCTTGTCGGCGGCCGGTTCCCACTGCGCGTCCGGGCGCCAGTGGGCGCGCAGCGCGTCCAGGTCTGGCCAGAAGCCGACGGCCAGCCCGGCCGCGTAGGCGGCGCCCAGGCAGGTGGTCTCCGTGACCCGCGGCCGGACCACCGGCAGGTCGAGCACGTCGGACAGGCACTGCATGAGCAGGTTGTTGACGGTCATCCCGCCGTCGACGCGCAGCCGGCGCAGCGCCACGTCCGTGTCGGCGTCCATCGCCTCGACCACCTCGCGGGTCTGCCAGGCGCTCGCCTCCAGCGCGGCGCGGGCCAGGTGGGCCTTGGTGATGTAGCCCGTGAGCCCGGCGATCACGCCCCGCGCGTCGCCGCGCCAGTGCGGTGCGAACAGCCCGGAGAACGCCGGCACGATGTAGCAGCCGCCGTTGTCGTCGACCGACGCGGCCAGCGCCTCGATCTCGTCGGCGCCCGAGATCAGGCCCAGGTTGTCGCGCAGCCACTGGACCAGCGCGCCGGTGACGGCGATCGCGCCTTCCAGGGCGTACGCCGGTGCCTGTGAACCGACCTGGTAGCCGACCGTGGTGAGCAGCCCGTGGCGCGACACCACCGGGGTGGCGCCGGTGTTGACCAGCAGGAAGCTGCCGGTGCCGTAGGTGCACTTGCCCTCGCCCGGCTGGAAGCAGGCCTGCCCGAACAGCGCCGCCTGCTGATCACCGAGCGCTCCGGCCACCGGCACGCCGTCCATCCGGCCGCCCCGGACGGTGCCGTAGACCTCGGCCGACGGGCGGATCTCGGGCAACATCGCCGCCGGGATGCCGAACGCGTCGAGCAGGTCCGGGCTCCAGTCAAGGGTGCGCAGGTCCATCAGCAACGTCCGGCTCGCGTTGGTCACGTCGGTGACGTGCCGGCCGGTCAGGTTCCAGATGAGCCAACTGTCGACGGTGCCGAACAGCACGTCCCCGCGCCGCGCCCGGTCACGCAGACCGTCGACGTTGTCGAGCAGCCAGCGCAGCTTGGGTCCGGCGAAGTAGGTGGCCAGCGGCAGCCCGGTGATCCGGCGGATCTCGTCCTCGCGGTCGGCCAGCGTGCGCAGGATCGGCTCGGTGCGGGTGTCCTGCCAGACGATCGCGTTGTGCACCGGCTCGCCGGTGGCCCGGTCCCAGACCACGGTGGTCTCACGCTGGTTGGTGATGCCCAGCGCGGCGACGTCGTAGCCGGCCGTCGCCTCGTCGACCACGGCCCGCACATCGGCCCAGATCTCGGCGGCGTCGTGCTCGACCCAGCCCGGGCGCGGGTAGCGCTGCCGATGCTCGCGCCGAGCGACGGCGGCGATCCCACCGGCTTCGTCGAACACGATGCACCGGGACGAGGTGGTGCCTTGATCGATCGCGGCGACGTAGGGCATGCGGGCCATTGTGCCGGCCGATCGAGCGCCCGAATAGGATTGAAATCGTGCGCGAGATCGCGGTCTTCAGCGGTGGTGCCCATCCCGAACTAGCGGCCGACATCTGTGAGCACCTGGGTGTTCCCTTGCGGCCGACCCGGATCTCCCGGTTCGCCAACGACTGCCTCGAAGTGCAGTTGCAGGCCAACTGCCGGGAGCGCGACGTCTTCCTGATCCAGCCGATCGTCCAACCGACCCAGGAGAACCTGGTCGAGCTGCTCTTCATGATCGACGCGGCCCGGGGCGCCTCCGCCGGGCGGATCACGGTGGTTCTGCCGCACTTCGCGTACGCCCGCTCCGACAAGAAGGACGCCCCACGCATCTCGATCGGCGCCCGGCTCGTGGCCGACCTGCTGGTCTCCGCGGGTGCCCACCGGGTGCTGGCGATGACCCTGCACTCACCGCAGGTGCACGGCTTCTTCAGCGTGCCGGTCGACCACCTGCACGCCCTGCGGGAGCTTGCCAACCACTTCCGCGGCGAGGACCTGAGCGAGACCGTGGTGGTCTCGCCCGACCTGGGCAACGCCAAGGAGGCGGCGGCGTTCGCCCGGATGCTCGGCACCCCGGTCGCCGCGGGCGCCAAGCAGCGTTTCCACGACAAGGTCCGGATCAGCGCGGTGATCGGCGACGTCACCGACCGCGACGTGATCGTGCTCGACGACGAGATCGCCAAGGGCAGCACGGTGATCGAACTGGTCGACCACCTGCACCAGCTCAAGGCCCGCTCGATCCGGCTGGTCTGCACGCATGGCCTGTTCGCCGAGGACGCCCTGGACCGGCTGGCCGCCCTGGAAGGCGTCACCGAGATCGTCTGCACGAACACGGTGCCGATCCCGATCGAGAAGCGCATCCCCCAGCTCACGGTGCTCTCGGTAGCCCCGGCCCTCGCCGAAGCCATGCGCCGCATCCACAACGGAGAATCAGTAAGCGCACTCTTTTCTTAATCAACGGCAGTTTCTTGATCAACGGCAGGGTCCGGTGCCCGGGTCCGCGGCGGTTGCGACCGTCGCTCCCGCCGGAGACCGCTCCGCTTCGCTCCGCTGCCAGGTCCGCGCCGGGTCGCGGTCTAACGGAGGGCCGACGCGGCCGCTGCGCGGACCGCGGTGGTCAGGGCACTCAGGACTGTCGAGGTCAATTTCCAGTGTTGCCAGTACAGGGGGACGTCCAGTTGATGGGCGGCCGCTAGGCGTGTTACTCGGCCGTTGTGCAGGTCGGCGTCCGCTAGTTGTTCCGGCATCAGGCCCCAGCCCACGCCGAGGCGGATGGCTTCCGTGAAGCCCCAGGCCGAGGGGATGTAGTGGGTCGGCGGCTCCGGCGGGCGGGGGGTCAGCGACCGCAGGAACTTGTGTTGGAGGCGGTCCTTGCGGTCCAGGACGAGCATCGGTGCCGCCGCGAACTCGGCCGGGGTGCCGCCCGCCGGGAACCAGCGGGCCGCCACGCGCGGCGCGGCCACCGCCAGGTAGCGCATCGCGCCCAGCCGCTCGGCCCGGCAGCCCTGGACCGCCTCGCGCTGCGCGGTGACCGCGGCCATCACCGCCCCGTCGCGGAGCAGCTCGGTCGTGTGGTCCTGGTCGTCCTCGCGCACGTCGAAGAGGATCCGGTCGCCGGCCGTGACCAGGGCGGGCAGGAACCAGGTGGCCAGCGAGTCGGCGTTGACCACGACGGCCGCCCGGGACCACTGCCCGTCGCGGTGGGCGGCGGCGGCCAGCGCCTCGCGTTCGAGCACCGCGATCTGGCCGGCCAGTCGGAGCAGCGGGCGCCCGGCGGGTGTCGCGCGGCACGGCTTGGCCCGGCGCAGCACGACCTGGCCGACCGCCTGCTCCAGCGCCTTGACTCGCTGGCTGACCGCCGACGGGGTGACGTGCAGGACCCGCGCCGCGGCCTCGAAGCTGCCTTCGTCGACCACGGCGGCGAACGTCGCTAGCTGCGTCGAGTCGAGCGCCATGATGAGAAATTCTAAACAACCATGAAAAACCTGAGCTGGAGTACGGTCAGCGCCGCACGTACGGTTCGCCCATGCTCACCTCCGTGCTCGCCGGATTCGCCAACTCGATCGCACTGATCGCGGCGATCGGCGCCCAGAACGCGTTCGTGCTCCGCCAGGGGCTGCGTCGCGAGCACGTCTGGGCCGTAGTGATCATCTGTGCGCTCTCCGACGCCCTGTTGATCTCGATCGGCGTCGCGGGCATGGGCACCGCGATCGCCGACCGACCGATGCTGTTGCAGGTCGCGAAGTGGTGTGGCGCAGCGTTCCTGCTCAGTTACGCGGTGCTCGCCGCGCGCCGCGCGATGCGGCCGGCGGTGCTCGATCCCGGCGAGGCCCGCCCCGCCACCCTGCGCGCCACCCTGGTCGCCTGCCTCGCCTTCACCTACCTCAACCCGCACGTCTACCTCGACACCGTGCTGCTGCTGGGCGCGGTCGCCAGCCAGCACCGCTACCAGTGGGTGTTCGCGGCCGGCGCCGTCACGGCCAGCGTCGTCTGGTTCGCCGCGCTCGGCGGCGCGGCGCACAAACTGGCGCCCGTGCTGGCCCGTCCGGCGGCCTGGCGCGTGCTCGACGGCGTCGTCGCCGCCATCATGGTCGCGATCGCCTTGGGCCTGCTGCTCGCCTGACCTCGCCCGGTCCATCCCAGACGGTCCCTCCGGTGGGACTAAAAAACGACGGGTTGCGCGCACGCGGTGTGCGACCCCACCCTCTTGACAGGCGGCACCATTCACGCAACACGATCGGGTGAGCCTCCGGTCGGTGTGGTGCACGACCGGGTGAGAGGGGGACGGCATGGGGCTCGAGCCGGTTCCGGCGGTCGACGGACCGGGCGGAGAACAGTCGCGGCAGCCGGCCGGGGTCGCGGTGGAGACAGTGGTGCGCCTCCTCGCGCCGGACGCGTCGGGTGTGCCGGTGCGCTGCGGGCTGCACTACGACCCGGGCGACCCGTACGCGGTGCAGGTCCGCTTCTTTCTTGATCGTCGCCGACGCGAGGCGGTGCTCTGGTCGTTCGCGCGCGAGTTGCTCGCGGCCGGCCTCCACGAGCCCAGCGGCCTCGGCGACGTGCGGGTCTGGCCGTGGCGCACGACCCACGGTGACGCGGTCGCGCTGGCACTGAGCTCGCCCGACGGTCAGGCGCTGCTCGAGGCGCCGCGGGCGACGGTCGCCGCCTTCCTGGAGGACACCTACGCGCAGGTGCCGCGGGGTCGCGAGTCGGAGCGACTAGACATCGACGCCGACGCGTGGCTGAGTGGGCAGTTGCTGCCGGAGCCCGACCAGGCCGACCCCGACCTGGATCAGGACGGGCGGTAGCCGAGAGAGTCCTCGACCCCGCTGATCTCGATCACTCGGGCCACGTGCCCGTAGGCGCCGGTCAGCCGCAGCCAACCGCCGGCCTCGACGCAGCGCCGGTCGCCCCGCACGAACGTGGTCAACCCCGCCGAGTCGCAGAAGGTCAGCGCCGCGAGGTCGATCACCAGTCGAGGTGTGCCGCCGGTCGCCAGCGCGATGATCCGTTGCAGCAGCTCCGGCGCGGTCGACATGTCGAGCTCGCCCGCGAGCCGCAGGCGCACCAGCTCACCGGCCGGCTCAGCGGTCACCACCAGCGGGGCGACCAGCTCGGTCTCCTCGATCCGGGGGCCGCCCGTGGCCTGCCTCGGTGCGGCCGGGTCGGTGTTCACTCCACCCGCTCCACGGCGCCGGCGGTGTCGGCGTCGGCGAGCCGGCCGTGCACGCCGTTGAGCATGGTGCTGATCCGCACCGTCGTGCCGGCCGGGCCGGTTGCCACCTGCATGCTGTCGCTGAGCTGGCCGGCTAGCCACAACCCCCAGCCGCCGGCCACGTCGGGAGCGGGACGTTCGTGGTTGGCCAGGCGCTCCGCGCCGATGCCAGCACCGCCGTCGGAGACCTCGCAGACCAGCGTGCCGCCTGCGCGCCAGAGCCGCAGCACACCCGCGCCGCCGCCGTGGCGCACGGCGTTGGTGATCAGCTCGTTGACGGCGAGGACGAAATCGTCGAGGCGCTGGTCGCGCAGGCCGGCGGCCTCGGCACAGGCGGCGAGCGCGTGCCGCAGGTCGGTCACCTGGCCCCGGGCGAACCGCTCGGCGAGCAACTGCTGGCCGGCAGCGGGCACAACCGCGTCCGGCCGATGGTGCCCGTCGTCGGTCATGTGCCGCCTCGGAGGTGCGAGCGAGTGGGGCCCCGCGACCGTCAGCGCGGTACTGGCCCTCAATCACACTACGTCCTGCCGGCCAGTCCCGCATCCGACCAAGAACCCTGGTCCGCCCCTGGTGGCGCCCGTCGCAAGGCCGCGCCACGAGCGCCGGGACTGTGGGATCGTCGGAGCGTGCCGGACAACCGGATGGCCCCCGGAGCGGACGGCCCACTGGCCGCCCTGATCGACGCCGCCGTGGCGGTGTTGGCAGAGCGACTGGAGTGCACACCGGGAGAGGCGAGAGAACGGTTGCAGGGGCTGGCCGACCGCTCCGGCGTGCCCGTGGCCGAGGCCGCCTCGGCGATCCTCGACAGCGCCCGCCCCAGCTCGCCGGCGCCCTTCGAGGAGGTGCGCCGGATGGCGAGCGCCGCGGCCGCCGATGCCGCGGCGATGGCCGCCCGGGCGCTGGCCGCGCCCGGCCAGGAGCCGCTGGCCGACCTCGCCGGCACGCTCCAGCAGCGCCTGGCGCACGAGGTGGGCGCCGACGCGGTCGCGGTGTACGCGGTCGAGCCGGACGCCTCGTTGCAGCTCGTCGGCGCGGCGGGGGTGCCGCCGGCGGTGGTCGACGCCTGGAGCCGGGTGCCGGCGCACCCGCCGACCGAGGCCGGCTACGTCGCCCGTACCCGGGACCCGCTCTTCCTGCCCGACCGCACCGCGACGCCGCCGCACTACCTGCTGGTCGGCGGGCCCGGCGCGGACTGGCCATCGCGAGCGGTGGTGCCGGTCCTCGGCGACACGGCCGCGGTAGCCGTTGTCGTCGCCTTCTTCGTCAAGCAGCAGACGTTCCCAGCGGCGGTGCGCGAGACGGTGAGCACGCTGGTCGGCGAGGCCACCGGCGAGATCGCGAAGCGGCTGCGGGCGCACCCCCACCAGGCTGGCTGGATCACGGACGCCCAGTCGATGCTCGACGCGATGCCCGGTGCGGTCGGTGTCTCCGTGCCGATTCGCGACGCGGGTGGCGAGATCGTCGACTGGGTGCTGGTCGCGGCCAGCCCGGAGGCCACCGACGTGACCGGGCTGCGCGGGCGGGAGCTGGTCGGCAGCAGCACGGCCACCCGCTACCCGAGCATCGTCGGCAGCGAGCTGTGGCACTCGCTGGCCCAGGTGCTCAGCTCTGGCCGACCGCGCGAGATCGGGCCGTTCACGTACACCCCGCAGACCGCGGGCATCGAGACCGCGGTGTTCACCGTGCGGATCTCCCGGTTCGGCGGCGGCGTGCTGCTCACCTGGACCCGGCTCGACGAGGAGCGCCGGCTGGCCGCGCGGATCGCGCAGACCGAACGGCTGGGCCGGCTGGGGTACGGCGAGTGGGATCTGGGCACCGGCAGCGTCTACTGGTCCGAGGGCCTCTACTCGATCTTCCGGCGCGACCCGGAGAGCGGCCCGCCGACCCTGGACGAGGCGGCCGGCAACCTGCACCCGCAGGACGCGCCGCGGATCGCGCCGCAGCTTGCCCGGGTCTTCGAGCACGGCCAGTCCGCCGACCTCAACTACCGCATCCTGGTCGCCGGAGAGGTCCGCTACCTGCGCGCCCGGTTCGAGACCATCCGCGACCGGACCGGCCGGGTGCTCAAGGTCTACGGAATCGTGCAGGACGTGACGGCGAGCGAGGCGGCCGCGCGCGACCGGGCTCGGCTGGTCGACGTCGAGGCCGAGCTGGCCGAGCGGCTGCGCATGCAGCAGACCGAGCACCGCCTGGTGGTCGCGTTGCAGCAGATCATCCTGCCGATCCCGACCGGCGTCCTGCACCTGCCGGGGCTGGACGTCGCCGTCCGCTACCTGCCGGCCGAGGTGGTCAGCCGGGTCGGCGGCGACTGGTACGACGTGGTCGAGATCGCCGACGGCCGCAGCCTGCTCGCGGTCGGCGACGTGGCCGGCCACGGCATCGCCGCCGCCGCCACGATGGCCCGGCTGCGGCACTCGGTCGCCGCGCTCGCCGTCACCAGCACCGAGCCCGGTGAGCTGCTGGCCTACCTCAACCGGATCGTCCACGACGACGCCAGCGAACCCACGGCGACCGTCGTGGTGGCACACTTCGATCCGCAGACCCGGGAGCTCACCTGGGCGCAGGCCGGCCACCCGCCGCCGATCCTGGTCTCGGGCGACGGCACCGCCGCGGCGCTCACCCGGCCACCCGGGATGATCGTCGGGGCGCGACCCGACAGCACGTACGACACCGTCACGACGACGCTGGCCGAAGGGGACACGGTGCTGCTCTACACCGACGGCCTGATCGAGCGCCGGGGTGGCTACGACAGCGACTGGCTCGGGCCGCTGCTGCGCAGCCTGGCCGGCACCGGCCACCTGCCGGTCGACGAGCTGATCGGTCGGCTCCAGCCGGCCAACCCCGGTGACGACACCTGCGTCGTCGCGCTGCGGCTGCGCCCCGCGTGAGTCCGACCGGGCGGCCGGCGGCCTCCGGCGGGCTGCTGACGGTCTCCGGCGGGCTGCAGACGCCGTTGTGGCGCGCGATCGTGGTCTTCCGGTTCGCCTCGCTGGCCTGGGCGCTGGCGCTGATCGCCGGCAACGTACGCGACTACGTGCGCCCGCTGGCGGCGATACCCGTCGTCGTCGTGCTGATCGGCTGGACGATCGCCGCGAGCTGGCTGTTCGCCCGCCCGGAGCGGCGCCGCTGGCCACTGCTGATCGCCGACCTCGCGGTCACCGCCGCCGTGCTGCTCTCGGCCGACTGGGTGATCGGCCAGGACGCGCTGGGCCGCGGCACGCCGGGGATGGCGGTGGCCTGGCTGGCCGCGCCCGTGCTGGCCTGGGCGGTCGCGGGCGGCCGGCGGCTCGGCATCCTGGCCGCGCTGCTGCTCGGCCTGGCCGACCTGGCGATCCGGCCCAACCTCAACCAGACCTCGCTGACCGGCACGAGCCTGATGCTGCTGGCCGCCGTCGGCGTCGGGCACGTCACCCGGCTGGCCGCGATCGCCGAGGCGCGGTTGCAACGGGCGGTGGAGCTCGAGGCGGCCAACCGCGAACGGGAACGGCTCGCCCGGGACATCCACGACTCCGTGCTCCAGGTGCTCGCGCTGGTCCGCCGCCGCGGTGCCAGCCTCGACGGTGAGGCGCGCGAGCTGGCCCGGCTGGCGGGGGAGCAGGAGGCCGCGCTGCGCCGGCTGATCGCGACCGGTGCGCCGCCACCGTCCGCCAGCGGCGTCGTCGACCTGGGCGCGCTGGTCACCGCGTACGCCAGTGACGTGGTCTCGGTGGCCGCACCGGCGACCGCCGTGCCGCTGCCCTCGGCCGTCGCGTCCCAGATCGCCGCCGCCGTCAGCGCGGCGCTCGACAACGCCGCCCGGCACGCGGGACCGGCCGCGGGCATCTTCGTGCTGGTCGAGGACGAGCCGGACGCGGTGACCGTGACCGTCCGAGACGACGGCGCCGGGATCGAGCCCGGCCGGCTCGCGGCGGCGGAGCAGGAGGGCCGGCTCGGTGTCGCGCAGGCGATCCGCGGCCGCATCACCGACCTCGGCGGGACCGTCCGGATCCACTCGGCACCGGGCCAGGGCACCGAGATCGAGATGGTGGTTCCTAAGGTGTCCGTATGACCGAGCCTTGGCGAGGGAATCATCAGCAGAGCCCGCCCGGGCAGGGCGGGTCACCACGAAGTGGGGACCCGTCATGACCGAGCCATGGCGAGGGCATCATCAGCAGAGCCCGCCCGGGCAGGGCGGGTCACCACGAAGTGGGGACCCGGCATGACCGATCGGATCCGGCTGATGGTGGTCGACGACCATCCAATGTGGCGCACGGGGGTCGCCCGCGACCTCGCGGAGGCTGGCTATGACGTCGTGGCGACGACTGGGGAAGGGCGGCAGGCGGTGCGGATCGCCGGCGCGACCCGGCCGGACGTGGTCGTGCTAGACCTCCAACTGCCCGACATCTCCGGCGTCGAGGTGGTGCGTGGCCTGCGCGCGGCGCTGCCGGACGTGCGGGTGCTGATGCTGTCGGCCAGTGGCGAGCAGCAGAGCGTGCTCGACGCCGTGAAGGCGGGCGCGGCCGGCTACCTGCTCAAGTCGGCGGCACCGGACGAGTTCCTGGCCGCGGTCGCGCGTACCGCTGCCGGCGAAGCGGTCTTCACGCCCGGTCTCGCGGGGCTGGTGTTGGGCGAGTACCGGAGGCTGGCGGCGGCGTCGGACCCTGGGCCGCCGGCCCTGACCGAGCGCGAGACCGAGGTCCTGCGGCTGGTCGCCAAGGGACTGTCCTACAAGCAGATCGCCGAGCGGCTGGGTGTCTCGCACCGCACCGTGCAGAACCACGTGCAGAACACGCTGGGCAAGCTCCAGCTCCACAACCGGGTCGAACTCACCCGGTACGCCATCGAGCAGGGACTTGACTGAGCCGTCCTACTCGTACGGCGGTTCCTCGGTCTCGTGCATCGCCAGCTCCTCGGCGGTCGCGCCGCCACCCGCCGCGCCGGCGTCGTCCGCGATGGAGTCACCCTCGTCGTCGAGGAGCGCGCCCTCGGGCTCGTCCTCACCGGCGAGCTGGTTCGGGTCGACCAGGCGCCCTATGGGTGCGCCACCACCGTCGAGCTCGAGCCCGTCGGTGTCGTAGAGCGAGACCTCGGAGTTCGGGTCGCCCTTCGGCCCGTCGTCCAGCACGTCGGCGTCGAGCTGCGACTGGGCCTTTTCGGTGCCCAGGTCCTCCTCGTCGCGGATCTTCGGATCGGCCGGCGTCGCCAGCGGATCGTCGACCTCTTCGGGCAGGTTCTCCCGGGCCAGCTTGTAGTCGAGCGACTCACCCTGCTCAGCTTCCTCACCCGTGGTGCCGAAGCGGTCGACGGCCAGGGGCGAGTCGACAGGCAGCGCGGCCGGATCCGGCCCCTGGATCTCCCGCTCCGACTCGACGTCGTCGTATGCGGTGGAGTCGTCGTCGGCGGTGCCGGGCAGGCCTTCGGCCTCAGGGTCCGACCAGGGCTCTGGGTACTCGTCTTCGCGGCGCATACGGCGCTCCTACCCCGCTTCCGGCCAGGACAACCGGGGGTGTCCCGATGTGATAGATGCCTCGGAGCAAGTAATACGCTTTGTTTTTCATTGCTCCGTTCGCGCGCACCGACGTATGGTCACGTTGAGGGGACAGCCGTACTACAGCGGCGGTCTCCGGGGTGCTCAACACGCGGGCATCAGCCAGCACATTCCACAAACCGGTGCCGACTCCCTCCCGCCCCACCAGGGCGGTAGTGAGGCGAACGAGGAGGCTGCGCGATGACCCTCCAAAGCGGCATGCCCGCTTCTGGTGACTTGGACCTGCCGGCCCTCGACGCGGTCGCCATGTCTTATGCCCACCGTTCGGGAGATGATGCGCGGCGGATGGCGCGGGAACGGCTCGTCCGTTCCGCGATGCCGTTCGCCGGCCGGCTGGCGCGGCGCTATCGAGGCCGCGGTGAGCCGATGGACGACCTGGAGCAGGTGGCGCGGCTGGGGCTGCTGAAGGCAGTCGACCGCTTTGATCCCGAACGCGGGGCCTTCACCGGTTTCGCCGCGGCGACCATCATCGGCGAGCTCCGTCGCCATTTCCGCGACCGCACCTGGGGCGTCCACGTCCCTCGTCGGATGCAGGAGCTCAGCATCGAGGTCAACCGGGCGTCCACCGAGATGACCGCCAAGCTGCGCCGCTCGCCGACCGTCCCCGAACTGGCCGAACGCCTCCGGGTCGACGAGGAGGATGTGCTGGCGGCGCTGGAGACGGCGGCCGCGTACACGCCGCTGTCGTTGAACATGCCGGCCAGAGCCGAGAGCGAGGCCGAGCTCGGCGACCTGATCGGCGGCGCCGACGTGGGCCTGGAGGCGGTCGACGACCGGCTGACGGTCGCCAGCCTGCTGTGCCGGCTGCCCGAACGCGAGCGGCGGATCCTGGCGCTGCGGTTCTACGGCAACAAGACCCAGACGGAGATCGCCACCGAGTTGGGCATCTCCCAGATGCACGTGTCCCGGCTCCTGTCCCGGGCACTGGCCTGGCTGCGCGAAGCGATGCTCAGCGACGCGCCCAAGCAGTGGCAGGCCGGCATGGGCCCAGGCGACCACCACGAGATCACCATCCAACGCCGCGACAAGGGCGGCCTGGTCCGCCTGGACGTGACGGGCGAGGTCGACCGGGACACCGCCGACCCGCTGCGCTCGGCGTTGTTGGAGGCGGTCGAGGTGGCCGCGGACCGGCCACGACCACGCGAGGTCGCGGTCAGCCTGGCCGGCGTGCCGATCATCGACGCGGCCGGGGTGTCGGCCCTGCTGGCCGGGCTGGAGGCAGCCCGCGCCGCCAGCGTCCGGCTGCGCATCGGCGACATGCAGGTCTACGTCCGCCGCACGTTGCGAGTAGCCGGCCTAACCCCGATCATGGCCGCCCCGCACGACTAAGGTGCGTGCGGCGCGCCCCTGAACTCAGCCGCTGACGTGGCGGAGGACGGCCAGGACCCGGCGGTTGTCGCTGTCCGAGGACGCCAGGCCGAGTTTTGCGAAGATGTTCGCCACGTGCTTCTCCACGACCCCCGGGGTGATCACCAGAGCCGCCGCGATCCCGGCGTTGGATCGGCCCTCGGCCATCAGCGCGAGCACCTCACGCTCCCGAGGCGTCAGCGACGCCGTGTCACGCCCGGCGCGCATCAGGTGGCCGACCACCTCCGGATCCAGCGCGGTGCCCCCGGATGCCACCCGGGTCAGTGCCTCCACGAAATCGGCGACGTCGGCGACGCGGTCCTTGAGCAGGTAGCCGACGCCGTTCGGCCGGTCGGCGAGCAGGCGGGTCGCGTAGCGGGTCTCCACGTACTGCGAGAACACCAGCACTCCGACGTCGGGGTGGTCGCGCCGGATGTCGATCGCGGCGCGTAGTCCCTCGTCGGTGTGCGTCGGTGGCATCCGAATGTCGATGATGGCCACGTCCGGTGCGGTCTCCGCGATCGCGGACCGCAACGCGTCCGCGTCGGCCACCGCGGCGCACACCTCGAAACCGCGGTCGGTGAGCAGCCGGACCAGCCCTTCGCGCATCATCGCGGCGTCCTCCGCGATCACCACCCGCATGTCACAACCCTCCTGTGGGCAGTTCGAGCTCGACCCGGGTCGGACCGCCGATCGGACTGTGTACGCGCATCCGCCCGTCCACGACGGCGATCCGGCGCGCCAGCCCGGACAGACCGGGTCCGTCCGCGTTCGCCCCGCCGGCGCCATCGTCCTCGACGGTCAGCAGCACGTGCGCGCCGGATCGGATGACGTCGAGCCCGATCCGGGTCGCGTGGCTGTGTTTGGCCGCGTTCGCGAGGAGTTCGGAGGCGCAGAAGTACGTGATGGTCTCGATCGCGGGCGCCGGCCGGTCGGGCAGGTCGACGTGCACCGAGACCGGGATGGCGCTGCTCGTCGCGAGCGTCGCCAACGCGTCGCCGAGGCCGCTGTCGAGGACCGGCGGGTGGATTCCGCGCACCAGGTCGCGCAGGTCGGCGAGGGCATCCTTCGCTCCGCGGTGGGCGAGCGCGACCAGTTCACGGGCCTGCGCGAGATCGGGCGGCGGGCCGTCGACACCGAGCTTCTCGGTCGCCATGCCGAGGTTCATCGCCAGTGTGGCCAGCCGGATCTGCGCGCCGTCGTGCAGGTCCCGCTCCAGCCTGCGCATCATCGTGGCCGCGTCGTCGATCGCCTGGGCGCGGCTGATCTGCAGTTCGCGTACCCGCTCGGCCAGCCGGCGCGGACCGAGCAGCCGGCGCATCGCGGCCAGGTCCGCCGTCGTGCCGGCCCGCATCAACCACGGTGCGACCAGCAGCATCGCGAGACCGGCCGCGGCGATCAGGAATGTTCCGGCGAACGTCCGCGTACCGATGGTGCCGAACGGAGTCAGCGCCCACACCGGCCCGAGGGTCGTGCCGGCCGGGTGGTTGCGAAACAGCGGCCACCACACCGGATAGCTGAGGTTGACCAGGCCGAACACGTAGCAGAACGCGCCGTAGCCCTGTGGGATGGCCAGTGGCACCTTGAGCAGGCAGTACCCGATGGCTCGCCAGCCCGGCCCGTCGGAGAGGACCGAGCCGATCCGCTTCGGCGGTGCGTCCACGTGCACGCCGAGCAGCCGGTCCGCGAGTGAGCGGTGCACGGCTCCCAGCGCGCGCCCGGTCGGTGCGGCCAGCACGACCAGGAGCGCGACGGTGAGCGGGAACAGCACCAGGAACACCGGCCCGACGACGGGTGCGGGCCGGTCGGACATGGCTCCGGTCGCCCAGAGGATCAGGACGCCAAGGCCGGGCACGATCGCCGGTACGGCCAGGATCGCGGCCGCGCTGACCACGCAGACGACGCAGTACACCGCCCGGCGCAGAGCCAGGGTCGTGAACGGAGCGCGCAACGCGGTCATCAGCCGATTGTCGCCGGTCAGGCGTCGCGGTGGCGGAGCAGCAGGCCGCCGCACAGGATCGCCGCCGCCGCGTACCCGCACATCAACAGCACGCTGACCCAGCCCGCGAACAACCCGGGGATCGGCGACGTCACCGCGATCGAGTTGAGCAGCATGAGCAGCGGGACGAACCGGCCGACCGCGATTCCGCTCTCACCGAACAGGCCGGCCACGATCATCGGGACGAACATCAGACCGAACAACGTGCCGATCGCGGCGCCCGAGTGCCGCACGATCGTCCCGATGCCGACCCCGATCAACGCGGTGGCGCCCAGATACACGCCGGTCAGCAGGACCGCCCGCAGGATCGGCCCGTCCCCGAGGGAGGCGGCCGGGATGGCGGTGCCACGGATCGCGAGCTGCCCGCCCAGATAGCCGGCGAAACTCGCGACCAGGCCGATGGTGAGAGCCGCTCCGCCGCACACGGCGGCCTTCGCGGCCACGACGATCCGCCGCCGCGGGACGGCGGCGAACGTCGAGCGGATCATCCCCGTGCCGTACTCGCCGGTCACCATCAGGACGCCGAGCGCTCCGAGGAGCAACTGGGCCACGATGGCGCCGCCGAGGCTGTTGTTCAGGATCTGGGCGCCGGTGGCCACCGGGGTGTGCGATCGGTAACCCAGTCCCACCCCGGCCCCGGCCGCCGCCATCGAGACCACCGCCGCGATCGCCAACCACCACGTCGAACGGACGCTGCCCAGCTTGATCCGCTCCATCCGGGCCGCTTGCCGGAATCCGTACCCGTTCATGACGCTCCCACTCCGCGATAGTCGGTGGCCTGCGAGGTCAGCCGGAAGAACGCGTCTTCCAGGCTGTCGTCGCCGGCGGCGAGCTCGGCGACGGTCGTCTCGGCCAGCAGCCGGCCGCGGCCGATCACCACGAGCCGGTCGGCGGTCAGCGCCATCTCGGCGATCAGATGGCTGGACACGAACACGGTCCGGCCTTCGGCGGCGAGTCCGCGCAACAGGTCCCGGATCCAGCGGATGCCCTCCGGATCCAGCCCGTTGACCGGCTCGTCGAGCAGCAGGACGCCCGGGTCGCCGAGCAGGGCCACGGCCACACCGAGCCGCTGGCGCATGCCGAGCGAGTACGTGCCGGCGCGCCGGGTCGCCGCGTCGGACAGCCCGACGATGCGCAACACCTGCTCGACCCGCGAACCGGGGATGTCGTTGCTGGCGGCCAGTGCGGCCAGGTGCGCGCGGGCGCTGCGGCCGGGGTGGAACGCCCCGGCGTCGAGCAGCGCGCCGACCGTCCTCAACGGCCACTTCAGGTCCGGGTACGGGACGCCGCCGATCAGTGCCTCGCCCCGGTCGGGGGCGTCCAGGCCGAGGATCATCCGCATGGTCGTCGACTTGCCGGATCCGTTGGGGCCGAGAAACCCGGTCACCACACCCGGCTGGACCCGGACACTGAGCCCGTCGACGGCGACCCGACGGCCGTACCTCTTGGTCAGCTCACGAAGTTCGATCACACGAATGACGCTAGGCAGCACCGTCAGCGCTCAGAAGCCGGAAACCACCCGACCGGGCCTGGGGGTTTCCACCCCCGAGGGCGGTCAGTCCTCGTAGTCGGGTGCGACCACGGACCAGACGAGCTTGCCGTCGGGTAGGTCGCTGACGCCCCAGCGCAGGGCTACCGCCTCGATCAGCAGGAGGCCTCGGCCGCCGTACGCCGTGGTCGGGACCGGGCCGCCGTAGACCGGCAGCGTGTGCGACCAGTCGCGCACCGAGAGGTGCAGGGTGTCGCCGTCGGCGCCCCGGCCGACCAGGACCGTCATCGGCGTGTGTGCGTGCGCGACCACGTTGTTCACGAGCTCCGTGACGACGATGCAGGCCGGACCGGCGACCGCCGGTAGCTCCCAGCGGGCGCACGCCTCCGTGACCAACTCGCGGGCGCGGCGGGCGGCGCCGGGCATCGGCTCCAGGCTGCCGCGCAGCAGGGTCTCCGTGGAGAAGGCGGCGGCACGTCGGTCGCCGTCGGCGAGCCGGAAGCCCACGCCGCGCCAGGGGTCCGCGACGGCCGCCGGCACGCTGATCACCGGTTGGCCGGCGGGCCAGTCGGCGGTCTCGCGGGCCACCTCGCCGAAGGTCGACAGCACGGTCGGGTCGTCGATCCGCAGGCCGGTCACCTCGATGACCGCCGGCGTGCGGTCGGCGACGACGGACAGCAGGGCACCACGCAACGCCTGTGCCGACCGCTCGTCGAGCACACCCTGGAGCTGGACGACCGCGTACGGATCGTCGTCGGCCACCAGAAAATGCACGTCGGTCGGCATGATCGCTCCATTGTGCATGTCGGGGACGTCCGTTCGTGCCCGCCCGCGCGAGTCACGAGCCTTTGTCACCATCGCCGGCTCCGGGCGTTGCGGCGGGTGACGGCGGCGATGGTGCCCGCGGCGGTGCCGGCGGCGAGGCCGAGCATGGCGGATACGCGCAACGTCGTGCTGCGCCGGGCCTCGGTCGCCAGGGGTGGCGGGCGCCAGGTGACGCGCAGCAGTGCGGCCGCACCACCGGCGTACGCCTCGCGGCGTGGCCTGGTCAGCAACCGCACGATGGTGTGGGCCGCCACCTCCGGTGGCTGGACCGGCGGTGGCGGCGCGATGCGTCGGCCGGCGGCGTACCGGCGGACCGGTGCCGCGGTGCCGGCCGGCAGGACCGTGCAGATGGCGATCCGGCGTTCTCCGGTTACCCGCAGCTCTTGGCGGACGGTGTCGGCGAGGCCTCGGACGCCCTGCTTCGCGGCGTTGTAGATCGACTGGTACGGCATCGCGATGGCGGCCAGCGCCGACGCGTTGTTGATCAGCACCCCGCCGCCGGACGCGCGCAGGTGGGGCAGCGCGGCGCGCATTCCGTAGGCGGCGCCGAGCAGGTTGACCTCGATGACCCGGCGGAGCTGGGCCAGCGGGATCTCCTCGAAGAGCCCTACCGCCCCGGTGGTCGCGTTGTTGATCCAGGCGTCGAGCCGCCCGAAGATCGCGACCGCGTTCTCCGCCAGGCGCTCGACGGCGACCGGGTCGGTCACGTCGGTGGGCAGGACGGCCGTTCGCGCGCCGAACGCCCGGCAGCGCTCGGCGACCGCGTCCAGCGCCTGCTCGCCCCGGGCGGCCAGCACCACCGTTCCGCCGTTGCGCGCCACCTCCAGCGCCGTCGCCGTGCCGGTGCCACTTGATGCACCGGTGATCACGACCACCGCTTGGGCGAACGGGCGGGACAGTGCCATACACGTCCGTTACCCCGTAGTGGGCGGCATCATGCGAACCGGTTTGCCGTCCGGTTCGAGCCACCGCGGGGATCTATCGTCCGCGGGGTCCGGAACTGGGGGGTGGGCCCGCTGGCATCGGCCGGGCCACGACCGTGCGCGCGGCGTCGGCCGCCACGTGCCGGGCGGCCAGCGCCCGGGCCTTGAGCGCGCGGGGGCCGGCGGTCAGGGCACGCGGGCCGGGTTCGGCCGTCGCGTGGTGGTGCTGCGGCTCCGCGTACCGGGTCAGGCCGATCACCGCGGCCAGGGTGATGAAGAAGCCGAGTGCGGCTACCCACTCCCGGCCGGGGTGGATCTTGTCGCCGAGGAACAGCAGGCCGATCGCGGCGGCGGGCACGGCGCCGGCGGCGTCCATCGAGGCGACCGACGCGGTCGTCGAGCCGCGCTGCATGGCCAGGCCGAGCAGCAGTTGGCCGAGCAGTGAGGCGCCGATCAGCACGTACAACAGCGGGCTGGAGACGAACTCGGTGATCGAGTGGCTGGAGGCCAGCGGGCGGCCGGCGACGGCGGCGGCGGAGAACGCCATGCCCGCCAGCGAGCCGAGGGCGACCGAGCCGGGTGCGCCGTGCATCCGGGCGGCGAAGACGCCGATCACCGCGATGACGGCGAGCCAGATGAGCAGCGCGAACAGGCCGCCGGAGCCGATCGAGTGTGCCGGCGCGGGTTTGGCCGAGATGACCAGGGCGAAGAGGCCCGCGAAGAGCAGGGTCAGCAGGCCCACCTCGGCCTTCGGCAGCTTCCACCGGAGGATCAGCACACCGCAGAGGGCGGTCACGCCCAGGCCCGCGGACGCGGCCGCCTGCACGAGGAACAGCGGCAGGTCGCGGCGGGCGACGAAGGCCAGCATGAAGCCGAAGATCTGGAAGCTGAGGCCGTACAGGTAGATGCGGTGGCTCGCCAGCCGGACCAGCAGCTTGGGGTTGCAGGAGGTGTGCAGCTTCGTCCGGGATGCCGCGACCGACTGGAGGAGGTTGGCGACGCCATAGGCGATGATCATCGCCGCGAGGAAGCCCCAACTGGTGGACAGCACCCGCGCACAGTAACGGAGGTTTCTGCGGATCCGCTTGGCGACCGGCCGAACTGGCTAACCTGCGGCTACACCGCGTGTTGCGATCAAAACCACAGGTCAAATACCGGCTTATGAAATGCGACACACTGTCAGCTCAAGCGGGTAAGCACCTCTTCGTGAATTTTTCCGTTGGTGGCCACGGCGCTCCCACCTGACGGACCCGGCTGGCCGCTCAGGTCGGTGAAGGTGCCACCGGCCTCGGTGACGATCGGGATCAGCGCCGCCACGTCCCAGAGCGAGAGCTCCGGCTCGACCATCACGTCGACGGCACCCTCGGCGAGGAGCATGTAGCCGTAGAAGTCGCCGTACGCCCGGCTCCGCCAGCTCTGCCTGATCAGGTCGAGCATCGGCTCCAGCCGGCCGGTCTCCTCCCAGCCGGGCAGGCTCGAGTAGCAGAAACTCGCGTCACCGATCCGGCGTACACCGGATACCCGGATGGGTGTCGCCGCGGCGGTGTGCCGGCCGGCGAACGCGCCGTGACCGAGCGCGGCCCACCAACGCCGGCCCAGCGCCGGTGCGGAGACCAGGCCGACCACCGGCTGGTCGCCTTCCATGAGCGCGATCAGCGTCGCCCAGATCGGCACGCCGCGGATGTAGTTCTTGGTGCCGTCGATCGGGTCGATCACCCACTGCCGATGGCCCGGGCCGGCGGGTGCCTGGGTCGCGCCGTACTCCTCGCCGAGCACGCTGTCCCGCGGCCGGGTGCGGCCGAGGGTGGCCCGCAACGCCCGTTCCACGGCCTGGTCGGCGTCGGAGACCGGTGTCAGGTCGGGCTTGGACTCGACCCGGAGGTCGAGGGCCCGGAACCGGTCCATCGAGATCTTGTCCGCGGTGTCGGCGAGAACGTGGGCGAGCGAAAGGTCATCCGCATACCGGGGGGCCATGGCAGCAAAGGCTACTGGTTTTCGGTCTCGTCGCCGGCGCGGGAGGCGAGGAGGCGGCGGTACGAGGCGAGGCGGCGCGGGTCGGCGTTCCCGGCCATGACCCAGGCGTCGAGCGCGCAGTCGTTGTCGTTGGGGGTGTGCTCGCAGTTGGGCCGGCACTCGACCGTGCCCTCGACCAGGTCAGGGAAGCCGTGCAACAGGCTGTCCGCCGAGACGTGGGCGAGCCCGAAGCTGCGTACGCCAGGCGTGTCGATGATCCAACCGGTTTCGCCGGGCAGCGGGAGCGCCACCGCGCTGGTGGAGGTGTGCCGG
The DNA here is from genome assembly GCF_900107455.1 of Asanoa ishikariensis. Lineage (GTDB taxonomy): Bacteria > Actinomycetota > Actinomycetes > Mycobacteriales > Micromonosporaceae > Asanoa > Asanoa ishikariensis. Next base: position 489,852 of record NZ_FNQB01000002.1, read on the forward strand.
CCGCGGCCGATCGCGCTGACCACGCCGACCGCGCGGTCGGCGTCCGGGACGAGCCGGTTGACCAAGGTCGACTTGCCCACCCCCGAGTGACCGACCATGACCGACACCTGCCCGGCCAGCCGCTCGCGCAGTTCGGCGAGGTCGGAGTCCGGGCGCACCAGCACGTGCGGCAGGTCGAGCTCGGCGTAGTAGTCGAGAACCTCGGCCGGGCCGGCCAGGTCGGCCTTGGTGAGGCAGAGCAACGGCTCGATGTCGGCGTCGTACGCGGCGACCAGGCACCGGTCGATGAAGCCCGTGCGCGGCGGGGGATCGGACAGCGAGCTGACGATGACGAGCTGGTCGGCGTTGGCGACGACGACCCGTTCCAGGCGCCCCTCGGGCGTGCTGTCGTCGTCATCGGCGGTGCGGCGCAACACCGACTTGCGCTCGGTGATCCGGACGATCCGGGCCAGCGCGCCGGCGGCCCCGGTGGTGTCGCCGACCAGGGAGACCCGATCGCCCACCACCACCGACTTGCGGCCCAGCTCGCGGGCGCGCATCGCGGTCACCGGCTGGCCCCCGTCGACCTCGACGGCGTAGCGGCCACGGTCGACCGCGCTCACGAAGCCCTCGATCGCGTCGTCGTGTTTGGGGCGGGTCCGGGTGCGCGGGCGCGACGAGCGGCCCGGGCGCACCCGGACGTCGTCCTCGTCGTACTCCCGCTTCTTGCCCGCCAGCGCCTTCTCCTCCTACTTGCCGGTCACCATCGCTGACCATAGTGCCGGGAAGTCCGGCATGGTCTTCGAGGTGCATGCCACGTCGTCGAGCTCGATCCCCGGCACCACCAGACCGACCACGGCGCCGGCGTGCGCCATCCGGTGGTCGTCGTAGGTGTGGAACACGCCGCCACGCAGCGGCCGGGGCGTGATCTCCAGGTCGTCGGCGGTGTCGGTGACGGACGCGCCGAGCGCGCTCAGCTCGCGGGCCAGCGCGGTCAGCCGGTCCGTCTCGTGGCCGCGGATGTGACCGATGCCGCGCAGCCGAGACGGCGAGTCGGCCAGTGCGCTGAGCGCGGCCAGCACCGGGGTCATCTCGCCCACCTCGGACAGGTCGGCGTCGAGGCCGTGCACCACGCCGGTGCCCCGCACGGTCAGCCCCTGCGTGCCGAGGGTTACTTCGCCGCCCATCTGGCCCAGCAGCGCGCGCAACCGCTCGACCGGCTGGGCGCTGCTGCGCGGCCAGCCGAGCAGGGTCACCGAGCCGCCGGTGACCAGCGCGGCGGCGAAGAACGGCATGGCACCGGACAGGTCGGGCTCGATCGTCCAGCCCCGCCCGGTCAGCTTGCCGGGCTCGACCGACCAGACGTCGCGGACCGAGTCGTCGATCCCGGCGCCAGCGGCGCGCAGCATCTGCACGGTCATCCGGACGTGCGGCGCCGACGGCATCGCCGGGCCGACGTGGCGCACCACGACGCCACGGTCGAAATCGGGCGCGGCCAGCAGCAGGCCGGAGACGAGTTGGCTGGAGGCGGACGCGTCGAGCACCACCTCGCCACCGGTGACCCGGCCGGTGCCCCGCACGGTCAGCGGCAGGCCGCCGCTGGGCGCGGTGTCGATGCTCACGCCGAGCGAGCGCAGGGCGTCGATCAGCGGGCGCAGCGGGCGCTGCCGGACCGACGGGTCGCCGTCGAAGGTGACCGGGCCCTGCGCCAGTCCGGCGAGCGCCGGCATGAACCGCAGCACCGTGCCGGCCTGGCCGACGTCGACGTGCGCCGGACCCTGCAACGTGCCGGGTCGGACCACCCAGCGCTCGTCGTCGACCGTCGAGACGCTGACGCCCATCGCGCGCAGCCCGCCGGCCATCATCTCCGTGTCACGTGCGCGCAGCGGGCGGGCTAGCGTCGACGGGCCGACCCCGATGGAGCTGAGCACCAGCGCGCGGGCGGTCATCGACTTGGAGCCGGGCAACTGGACGGTCGCGGCGACCGGCTCGGCGGCGGTCGGCGGGGTCCACGGCACGTGCGCGGGGTTGGCCACGTACTCCAGTCTGACCTGCCCGGGGCCCGAACCCGCGATCGACATTCGGCACTCCCGCGTGCCGGGACGCTGTGCGCTAGCGTGACGGGCATGTGCGGGCGGTACGCGACCACGAAAGACGCGCCGGACCTCAGTGCGCTCTTCGAGGCTTTCGACGACACCCGCGACGGTCTGGTGATCGACTACAACGTCGCGCCGACCGACCCGGTGCCCGTGGTCCGGATGTCCGCACGGTTGGGCGGCCGGACGCTCTCCGTGGCCCGCTGGGGGCTGGTGCCGAGTTGGGCGGGCGACACCAAGGGCGCCGCCCGCATGATCAACGCGCGGGCGGAGACGGTCGCCACCACCCCGGCGTACGCGCGGGCGTTCGCCGGCCGACGCTGCCTGATTCCGGCCGACGGCTGGTACGAGTGGGTGCGCCAGCCGGGCGGCGGCAAGCAGGCCTATTTCATGACGGCGCCGGAACCCGTGGTGTTCGGTGGCCTCTGGGCCGCGTGGGGCGACCAGAAGCTGCTCACCTCCAGCATCGTGACCATGCCGGCGCTGGGCGACCTGGCGCTCGTGCACACCCGGATGCCGCTCGTGCTCGCGCCCGACCGCTGGGAGGCGTGGCTGGCCGGCGGCGGCGAGCCGGCCGACCTGCTGGCCCCGCCGAGCGACGCGACGCTGGCCGGCATCGAGATCCGCCCGGTCGGTGCCGGCGTCGGCGATGTGCGCAACGACGGCCCCGGTCTGGTCGCCCCCGTGGCGGCACCCGCATTGGCCGCACCGCGCGATGAACCGGTCGAACTGACCCTCTTTTGATCATCGATTTATAGCGGTTGATTTTTCCCTTTCTGTAAACCTTGTATCGATTTCTTGCAGCCGACTTTCCGCAGGTTCGTTGCAAACCCTTGTCTCCGCCGTCACGAGTGCGATAGAACACAGCGCCGGCAATGGGTGCCTTCTCGCACCGGGCGACGACACCCATTGGTCCTTGATCTTCCGTTGCCATGCAGCGGAAAGCCGGCCCCACGGGGGAGGTGGGTTGTTGATGACACGGGCGCGAATGCCACGCCCGCATGAGGTCGCCGCCGCACGTCGTGATCCACGACTGCTGCGCGCCTCGGCCGAACGACAGCTCGACGAGGCTTGGCGCACGCGCGGCCTATGCCAAACCGTCGATCCAGAGACATTCTTTCCGGCACCGAGCGAGCCGGCCGACACCGCGATCGCGCTCTGCCGCACCTGCGACGTGCAGGGCGCGTGCCTGGCGTGGGCACTGGAGGTCGGCGACTGCCACGGCGTCTGGGGCGGCACCACGCCGCGCGAGCGGCGGGCGATGCTGGTCGCCTGGCGCGGTCAGCTCACCCGCGGCGCCGAGACGATCGACTCGGGGCCACCGATGCGGGACCTTTCGCTCGAACTGGTGCCGGTCAGCTGACCTGGGCCTCCTGGCCAGCACAATGGGGCCATGGGGGTCACACAGATCGCGACACCGCACGGTCCGGCCGTCACCGAAACCGACGAGGCCACCGGCCGGCCGGCGGCACTGCTCATCCTCGGGCACGGCGCGGGTGGTGGCGTCGAGGCGCCTGACCTGATGGCTGTCCGCCGCGCCGCGCTGGCTGCCGGCGTCACGGTGGTCCGGGTGACCCAGCCCTATCGGGTCGCCGGCCGCCGGGCGCCGGCTCCCGCGGCGCAGCTCGACGCTGCCTGGTCGGCGGTGGTGCATGAGATCGTCAAGGGCTACCCCGACCCGCCACCGCTGGTGGTCGGCGGCCGGTCCAGCGGGGCCCGGGTCGCCTGCCGCACCTCGGTCGCGCTCGGCGCGGCCGGCATCGTCTGCCTGGCCTTCCCGTTGCACCCCCCGGGGCGCCCGGAGCGGTCCCGGGCCGGCGAGCTGCTCACCGGCGTGCCCACGCTGGTCGTCAACGGCGACCGGGACCCGTTCGGCGTGCCCGACGCGTCGTCCGGGGTCGAGGTCGCGGTCCGACCCGGCCAGCGCCACGACCTGCGGGGCGATCCGCGCGGGCTGGGTCTGCTGGTGGTGGAGTGGCTGCGGGGCAAGGGCTGGGCCAATCCGTAACCCGTGCCGTGAGTGACTCGTTGCACTTAGTGAGCCAGGCATGCCCTGGGGACTCCCTCCACGAGTCCGCGGACCCCCCGGTCCGCATCAACCTCCCAGGCCCACCTGGTCCCGGGGATTCTGTCCCCGGGGCCAGTGGGTTGATCAGGGGAATTCGCAGGAACCCGCCCTTGTTACAGCCGTCGGACGCGAAAAGACGGCGAGGGGGCTCTTCCCAGTGCGAGCAGCTACGCGGGACAACCGCGAGACTGGCCGGTTCCGGGCACTTTTGTCCGCACCGCAATGGCCGGCGAGCGACGTTACTCACGGCCTGATCCGGGGCAACCAACCTGCAACTGAGACTGTCGGGAGCGCGCGCCGCGTATCCTCGGCGGAACAGTTGAGGGGGGACGTGCGCTTGACGCAGCCGGAGAAGACCCGAATCGAGGAGCCCACCGACGAGCGGCGGGCCCGTTTCGAGCGGGACGCGCTGCCTTTTGTCGACCAGCTCTACGCCGCGGCCCTGCGGATGACCCGCAACCCGGCCGACGCCGAGGACCTGGTCCAGGAGACGTTCCTCAAGGCCTACGCCGCCTTCCACCAGTTCGAGGAAGGCACGAACCTCAAGGCGTGGCTCTACCGGATCCTCACCAACACCTACATCAACTCTTACCGCCGGCGGCAGCGCCAGCCCATCCAGTCACCGACCGAGGAGATCACCGACTGGCAGCTCGCCAGCGCGGAGTCGCACACCTCGAGCGGGCTGCGCTCGGCGGAGACCGAGGCGCTCGACCGGCTGCCGGACAGCGACGTGAAGAACGCGCTGCAGCAGTTGCCGGAGGAGTTCCGACTGGCCGTCTACCTGGCTGATGTCGAGGGTTTCTCGTACAAGGAGATCGCCGACATCATGAACACGCCGATCGGTACGGTCATGTCGCGACTTCACCGCGGTCGGCGGAACCTGCGCAACTTGCTGGAGCGCTACGCTGCGGATCGAGGTTTCACCCGCACTCCTTCGGGTGATGCCGCCGCTGCCCGCCAGGAGGTGTGAGGAACCGTGAGTTGCGGTAACCCCCACGAGACCGACTGCAGCGAAGTGCTCGAAGAGGTCTATCTCTACCTCGACCTCGAATGCGCCGACGAGCGCCGCGAGCTGATTCGCGAGCACCTCGACGAGTGCCACCCGTGCCTGCGCGAATACGGCATCGAGCAGGAGGTCAAGGCGCTGGTCGCCCGCTGCTGCGGCAACGAGACCGCACCGACCGAGCTCGTGGCCCGCCTGCGCGGCAAGCTCTCGGAGCTACGCACCGACGTATAAAAGCTCGTCGCCGGCCCTTCAGGGCCGGCGACGCTGGCTTTGTTAGCTGTTTGGGCGCTTGCCGTGGTTGGCGGCGCTCTTCTTACGTGCCTTCTTCTTGCGGCTCTTCTTCGCCATGTCGACCTCCGTCCCTCAAGTGACCCGACGATCGTAGTCGGCCCGCCAGGCGGGCACCGACGCCCGGCGCATGGTTGGATGCTGACGCGGCCCGGCGAGGTGCCGCGAGGTGCCGGCAGGGAGGACCACGCGATGGCTGACGAGATCCGCGCCGAGATGGTGGCGAACGTGTGGAAGGTCGTCGCGGCGACGGGCGACACCATCGCGGAGGGCGACACGCTGGTCATCCTCGAGTCGATGAAGATGGAGATCCCGGTCATCGCCGAGTCCGGCGGGACGCTGGCGCAGCTCGCCGTCAACGAGGGCGACGTCGTCCAGGAGGGCGACCTGATCGCCGTCATCGAATGACGCTGCTGATCCGCCCGGCGACGCCGGCCGACTTCCCGGCGGTCGCCCGGTTCACGGTCGACGCCTACCGCGAAGACGGCCAGCTCGCCGGTGACCACGGTTACGACAAGAAGCTGGCCGACGTGGAGACCCGCGCCGAGGCCGGCGTGCTGCTGGTCGCCGTCGACGAGTCCGGCCAGGTGCTCGGCTCGGTCACCTTCGTGCTGCCCGGCACCGAGTACGCGGAGCTGTCCGGCCCCGGTGAGGCCGAGTTCCGGATGCTCGCCGTCGACCCGGCCGCCCAGGGCCGCGGCGCGGGCGAGGCGCTGGTGCGGGCCTGCCTGGAGCGGGCGACGGCGCTCGGTTGCCAGGCCGTCGTGATCTGCGTGCGCAGCTTCTCCGAGCCGGCCAAGCGCCTCTACGCCCGGCTCGGCTTCGTCCGCGTGCCCGAGCGCGACTGGTCGCCCTTCCCGGGCGTCGACCTCGAGGCGCTCCGGCTGCCGCTCACGGGCTGATCCGCGGCCGCCACAGGTCCTCGGCCACGTCGAGCGCGACCCGCTTGCGCTCTTCGAGCGGGATGTCCTGCCTTATCGCGAACCAGCTCCCGTGCACCGCGAACAGGGCCAGCGCCGCGCGGAGCTGTTCGGCCGGGTCGTCGACGTCGTCGGCCATCAGGGAAGCCACCCGGAGCATCCGGTCACGCATGTCCATGCCGGAAGACATGGTCTTGGCGACCGTCTGGTTCTGTTCGTAGAACCGCATCACCGATGGGTGATTGCTCGCGAAGAACTCGTCCGCGTAGCGGGACAGCAGCTCCTGCCGCCGCTCCGGTTTCGGCGGCTGGGCCTCGCCCCACGCGATCAGCTCGTCGAGCCGGGCCAGCCGGTCCTCGCTGAAGCTGGAGACGATCTCTTCCTTGCTCTTGAAGTGGTAGTAGAGGGCGGCCTTGGTCACTCCGAGCCGCTCGGCGATCTCCCGGAGCGAGGTTTTCTCGTACCCGTTCTCCGTGAAGAGCTCGAGCGCGACGGCCTGGATCCGGCCTCGCGTGCTCTCGGCCACCCTTTGTCTCCCTAACTAGCTTGACGACCGGTCAGTTCGCAGCTTACCGTGCGGCTAGTAAGTTCAACTAGCCGGGCGGCAAGTAAGTCCCATCACGCTGGGGGGCGTACCCAATGACCACCGTCGCGCCACAAGCCATCGCGCCACAGAAGATCCGAGGCATTCTCGCAGGTCTGATGATCGCGATGATGCTCGCGATGCTCGACAACATGATCGTCAGCACGGCGTTGCCACGCATCGTCAGCGAGTTCGGGGGCATCGACCATTTCACCTGGGTCGTCACCGCCTACGTGCTCGGAACGACCGTCTTGACGCCGATCTGGGGCAAGCTCGGCGACCTCTACGGACGCAAATCCATTTTCCTGACGTCGATCATTATCTTCCTGATCGGCTCGGCGCTGTGCGGAATGGCCGGCTCCGCGATGCTCGGCGGCCCCGGCGACGGCATGCTCGAGCTCATCGCGTTCCGGGCCGTCCAGGGCCTCGGCGCCGGCGGCCTGATGGTCGGCGTCATGGCGATCATCGGCGACCTGGTGCCGCCCCGCGAGCGCGGCCGCTACCAGGGCATGATCGCCGGCATCATGGCGATCGCGATGGTCGCCGGCCCGCTGGTCGGCGGGTTCATCACCGACAACCTGTCGTGGCGCTGGGCGTTCTACGTCAACCTGCCCCTCGGCGGCCTGGCCCTGGTGGTCCTGGCCACCCGGATGCACCTGCCGCGCTACCGCACCGAGCACCGGATCGACTACCTCGGCGCCGCGCTGCTGTCCGTCGGCATCACCGCGCTCGTGCTGATCACCACCTGGGGCGGCAACGAGTACGACTGGGCCTCGCCGCAGATCCTCGGCCTCGGCGTGCTGACGCTGGCGTCGCTGGTGACGTTCGGCTTCGTCGAGCGCCGCGCGCCGGAGCCGATCCTGCCGCTGCACCTGTTCTTCAACCGCAACTTCGCCCTGATCTCCGGGGTCGGCTTCCTGCTCGGCTTCGCGATGTTCGGCGCGATGAACTTCCTGCCGCTGTTCCAGCAGACCGTGCAGGGCGCCTCGGCGACCAACAGCGGCCTGCTGCTGTTGCCGCTGATGTTCGGCATGCTGGTCGTCTCCGTGATCACCGGCCGGGTCATCACCAAGACCGGCCGCTACCGGATCTTCCCGATCCTCGGCGGCGTGGCCCTGCTCGGCGGCATGATCCTGCTGTCCACGATCAACGCCGCTACCACGAAAACGGTGCTCTCGCTCTACATGGTCGTGCTCGGCGTCGGCATGGGCTTCCTGATGCAGACCTCGATGCTGATCGCGCAGAACAGCGTCGAGCAGAAGGACCTCGGTGCGGGCAGCGGCGCCGCCACCTTCTTTCGCTCCATCGGCGGCTCGATCGGCATCGCCCTCTTCGGCGCGCTCTTCGTGCACCACCTGGCGAAGTCGCCGGCCGGCGCGGCCCTGGCGGGCGACGGCGGGGGCGCGGGCGTCAACCCGACCGCCCTCCAGAACCTGCCCGCCCAGATCCGCGACGGCGTGATGAGCGGCCTGGCCGACTCGATCGCGTACGTGTTCGTCTGGGCGGCGGTGATCGTGATCCTGGTGCCGGTCCTGGCCTGGTTCGTCAAGGAGATCCCGTTGCGCGGCTCCAGCGACCAGCCGGTGTCGGGCGACAAGAAGGAGACCCCGGCCGACGACGCCGAGGTGGCCCTGGCCAAGGCCGAGGCCATCGCCGACTGAGGAAGCTGTTCGGAACGCCCCCGGAGCGATCCGGGGGCGTTCTGTGTTCGGTGTGGGGTTGCTGATCGGAACGTTGCGATAAACAGGAGTTCCGTGCAGAATCGAGCAGGGATCGCGCAGGGGAGGCACACATGGGTACGCCGGGCGCAGGGATGGCCGCGGACATCGCCGAGCAGCCGGGGGTGTACGCCGGGCTGCTGGAGCCGGCACACGCCGGCCCCATCGCGGCCGTCGCGGCCGCGATCATCGAGCGGCGGCCGAGGCACGTCGTGTTCACCGCGCGCGGCACGTCCGACCACGCGGCGCTCTTCGGTGCGTACCTCGCCGAGATCCGGCTGGGGCTGCCCGCCGGGTTGGCCTCGCCGAGCGCGGTCACGGTCTTCGGCGCCCGCCCCGACCTGTCCGACGCGCTGGTCGTCGGGGTCAGCCAGAGCGGCGGCTCGCCCGACCTGACCGAGGTGGTCCGAGTGGCCCGGGAGACCGGCGCGCTCACCCTCGCGATCACCAACAACCCCGACTCGGCCCTGGCCGGCGCGGCCGAGTTGCACATCGACGTCGCGGCGGGGCACGAGCGGGCCGTCGCCGCCACCAAGACCTACACCGCCGAGCTGCTCGCCCTGCTGATGCTGGTCGAGGGCATCCGCGGCGGCACGGGGGCGGTGCCGGCCGACGAGCTGCGTGCCCTCGCCGCACTGCCCGCCCTGGCCGAGACGGCCCTGGCCGACCCGACGGCGCCCGACCTGGCGCCGCGCTACCGGTTCGCGGCCCGGCTGGTCACCACCGGCCGTGGCTACGCCTACCCGACCGCCCGCGAGGCCGCCCTCAAGCTGATGGAGACCTCCTACCTGCCGGCCCTGTCGTTCTCGGGCGCCGACCTGCTGCACGGCCCGCTCGCCCTGGCCGACCCCGACGTCCCGGTGCTGGCCGTGGTCGGCGCCGGCCCCGGCGGAGCCGCCATGCGCGAGGTGCTCACCCGCCTCGACGAGCGCCGCGCCGACGTCGTGACCGTCGGCCCGGCCGACGTGCCCGGCGCCACCGCCCGGCTCGCCGTGCCCGAGGTCGACGAGCGCTTCGCCCCGCTGCTCGACATCCTCCCGCTGCAACGCCTGGCCCTGGCCCTGGCGCTGGCCCGCGGCGAGGACCCCGACGCACCGCGCGGCCTGGCCAAGGTGACCAGCACGCTCTAGAGGTCGAGGGCGTGGCACGCTTTGAGACGTGTCCACCCTGCGTGATCTAGTCGAAGAGCACACCGCCCTGCGTCGGGGCGACATCGACCATCTGCACCGGATCGCCGGTGAGTGGCAGTTGCTCTCCGACCTGTCCTTCGCCGACCTGCTGCTCTGGGTGCCGGTCGACGACGAGGGCGGATTCCTCTGCGTCGCCCAGGTGCGCCCGACCACGGCGCCTACCGCCTACCAGGACGACCAGGTCGGCCGGATCGTCGGCGGTCCCGAGGTGGCCCACCTCGACATCGCCTACCGGGAGGGCCGGATCTGGCGTGAGGGCGACCCGGTCTGGTACGGCGATACCCCCGCCCGCCACGAGGCGATCCCGGTGCGACTGCGCTCCGCAGACGGGGAGGGCGGCGAGGTGATCGCGGTCGTCGGCCGGGACACCAACCTGTCCACCGCGCGCACCCCGAGCCAGCTCGAGCTCAACTACCTGACCACGGCCGACGACCTGGCCCAGATGACCTCCGACGGTACGTTCCCGCCGCGCCGGCACCCGGGTGAGACCACCTCGGCACCGCGGGTCGGCGACGGGCTGGTCCGGCTCGACGCCGGCGGCAAGGTGACCTACGCGAGCCCGAACGCGCAGTCCGCGTACCGCCGGATGGGTTTCGCCGCCCATCTGGTCGGTGAGGACCTGTCCGTGTTGATCAAGCGGTTGGCTGACGACCCGCTGGAGGGCACCGACGCCGCCAACCGGGTGCTGGCCTCGCTGCGCGGTGAGGCGCCGGCCCGCAAGGAGGTCGACGCCCGCGGCGCGACCGTGCTGCACCGGGCGTTGCCGCTGATGCCCGCGGGGGTGCCGATCGGTTCGCTGGTGCTGGTCCGCGACATCACCGAGGTACGCCGGCGGGACCGCGCGCTGATCACCAAGGACGCGACCATCCGGGAGATCCACCACCGGGTCAAGAACAACCTCCAGACGGTCGCGGCCCTGCTGCGCCTGCAGGCCCGCCGGGTCGGCATCCCGGCCGCCCGGGCCGCCTTGGAGGAGTCGGTGCGCCGGGTCGCGTCGATCGCGCTGGTGCACGAGACGCTGTCGATGTCCAGCGACGAGGCGGTCGAGTTCGACGGCATCGTCGACAAGGTCGCCGGCGCCGCCACCGAGGTGGCGAGCACCGAGGTGTCGGTACGCATGCGCCGCGAGGGCTCCTTCGGCGTGTTGCCCGCGGAGATCGCCACGTCGCTCGTGATGGTGCTCAACGAACTGCTGCTCAACGCGGCCGAGCACGGCTTCGACGGCGACGGCGACCGGGCGGGGGAGCCCGAGGTGGTGGTTGCCGTGCACCGGTTCCGCAAGCAGTTGCACGTCACGGTCGCCGACAACGGGCGCGGCCTGCCGCCGGACTTCGACGCCGACAAGGGTGGCCGGCTCGGTCTCCAGATCGTCAAGGCGCTGGCCACCGGGGAGCTGCGGGGGACGATCGAGCTGCGCAACCGGGCGGAGGGCGGCACCGAGGCGGTGCTGGTCGTCCCGCTCGGCAAGGGCCGCACTAGCGACGCGTGAGCAGGGCGACCGTCAGGCCGGGCTCGTGCCAGACCTGACGGGTCGCGTACGCCGCCCGCAGGGCCGTGCCCTTCTCACCGGGCACGGTCGCCAGCGGGTCGCGGCGGTCGCCGTCGGCCAGCAGCCAGAGCCGGTCGGCGCCGGCGCGGGCCAGGCAGGCGGCCGGGTCGGCGCACTCGGTCGGGCGCAGTTCGCCGCGGTCGACGGCGGTCCGGGCGACCAGCACGTCGCGCGGTGCCGCGCCGTCCAGCTCCCGCGCCACCGCGACGTCGAGCATCCGCCAGCCGGACCGCGGCTCGTAGACGATCCCGTCGCCGGGCCGGGCGTTGGCCTGGATCACCGCGACGGCCGCCGGGTAGTCGACCGGTGCGGCGCGCGGCCACTCGTGGGTGCGGCGCAGCCCTAGCTGGGCGGGCGCGCCCAGCGCGGCGATCACCAGGACCAGCGCGAGCGCGTAGGCCGGCGCGACCCGGCGCAGCGCGCCGGCGGCCAGCACGCAGAGCAGCGACACGGTGAAGAGCAGATAGCGAGGCACCCAGAACGGGGCCAACTGGGCGGCGGTGAACAGCAGCAGTGCGGGCAGCGCCACCGACAGGGCCAGCACCGTCGGCCAACGGCCCCCGGTCATCGCCCAGCCGAGCCCGGCCAGCAGCAGCAGGGCGCCGCCGACGGCTTGGGCCGACAGGACGCTGCCGGGCAGCCCGATCAGGTCGCCGGGTCCAGGGGTAGGCACCCAGCCGAGCTGCACGCCCTGCTGCCCGCGGCCGAGCCAGACCAGCGGCGCCAGCAGCAGGCCGACCGCGCCGAGGGAGGCGGCGAAGCCGATCACCGCCCGGCGGGCACCGAACACGGCCGCCGCGTGGCCGGCGACCAGCGACAACCCGACCAGGTTGCAGAGGCCGAGGCCCAGCAGGGCCGCCGCGTACCCGGCGAACCGCCAACCGGTCGGCCGGCGCACCGCCTCCACCAGCAGCAGCGTGGCCAGGACGGCGAACAGGGCCGCGAACGCGTATCCGCGTGCCTCCTGGCCGTAGCGCGACGTGCTCGGGACGACCGCGAACAGCAGGCCGGCGACCAGGCCGGTGCGGGGGCCGAACAGGCGGGTGCCGAGCACCGTGGTGAGCGCGGCGGCCCCGGCCATGGCCAAGAGCGAGGGCAGCCGCAGGGCCACCGCCGAGTCGCCGAAGATCCTGGTCCAGCCCTGCATGAAGAAGTAGTACGGTCCGGTGACCGCGTCGATGTTGGCGAGCATGCGCCACAGGTCGCCGGGTGAGCGCCCGGTCGCGCTCCAGGTCGCCAGCTCGTCGCGCCAGAGCGGGGCGCGGCCGAGCTGGATGCCGACGACGATCATGGTGAGGGCGGCCGGGACAACGGGCGCCCATGGCCCCGTCAGGAACCGGCGCGGACCCGCGGTCACCCCGGTCCGGTCGTGGTCGAGCTGCTGTGTCATTTGCCGGCTCCCCCGATGCGCCGCAAATGCCCCCATTCGCCCGATCAGCCTAACGTGAACCAGCCCACACCGGGGCCCGGCATCTGGGACTGCCCGAGGTAATCGGAGCGTGCTGTGGCAGCATGATGAGCGTGACTGCAACGGTCGAACAGCGCGTGGTGACCCTGGGCCTCACGGTCCGGCGCCATGTCGACTACGGCCGTGTCCGCAGCGCCATGTGTCCGGCTCACTGACGACGCCCGACTCACGTCCGGGCGCGTCCGCGCCGGGCTTTCTTGTGTCTTCTTTCCGAAGGCGGCTCGCGCGACGCGCCGCAGCTCAGACCTTCGGAGGAACGCCGCGATGGCGGTCAGCAGCACCCCAGCCCGTTCGCCTCGCCGCGCCCGGGGCGAAGGCCAATGGGCTCTCGGGCACCGCGAGCCGCTCAACGCCAACGAGCGCGCCAAGAAGGACGACAACCCGCTGAACGTGCGGGCGCGGATCGAGAACATCTACGCGCACGGCGGCTTCGCCTCGATCGACCCGGCCGACCTGCGGGGCCGGTTCCGCTGGTGGGGGCTCTACACCCAGCGCAAGGCCGGCATCGACGGTGGCCGCACCGCGGTGCTCGAGCCGCACGAGCTCGAAGACGAATACTTCATGCTCCGGGTCCGGGTCGACGGCGGCCAGCTCAGCCTCGAGCAGCTCCGGGTGATCGCCGACATCTCGCAGGAGTTCGGGCGCGACAGCGCCGACATCACCGACCGGCAGAACATCCAGCTCCACTGGATCCGGGTCGAGGACGTGCCGGAGATCTGGCGGCGGCTCGAGGCCGTCGGCCTCCAGACCACCGAGGCCTGCGGCGACTGCCCCCGGGTGGTGCTCGGCAGCCCGGTCGCCGGTGTCTCCGCCGACGAGGTGCTCGATGCCACGCCGGCCGTCGACGCGATCGTCGAGCGGTTCGTCGGCGACAGGGAGTTCTCCAACCTGCCGCGCAAGTTCAAGTCGTCGGTGTCCTGGCTCGCCGACATGCCGTACGAGATCAACGACATCTCGTTCATCGGCGTCGACCACCCCGACTACGGCCCCGGCTTCGACCTCTGGGTCGGCGGCGGCCTGTCCACCAACCCGATGCTGGCCAAGCGCCTCGGCGTGTGGGTGCCGCTCGACGAGGTGCCCGACGTCTGGGTCGGCGTGGTCTCCGTGTTCCGCGACTACGGCTACCGCCGGCTGCGGCACCGCGCCCGGCTCAAGTTCCTGGTCGCCGACTGGGGTGTCGAGAAGTTCCGCGAGGTGCTGGAGAAGGAATACCTCGGCCGGTCGCTTGTGGACGGTCCGGCCCCGGCGTTGCCGGACAAGCCGATCGACCACATCGGCGTGCACCGGCAGCGCGACGGGCGTTACTACGTCGGTGCCGCGCCGGTCGTCGGCCGCGTCTCCGGATCGCAGCTCAACCAACTCGCCGACGTCGCCCGGGCGCACGGCAGCGGGCGGGTCAGCCTTACCCCGTACCAGAAGCTGCTGGTCCTCGACGTTCCGGAAGAGCGCACCGAGGCCCTGGTGACCGCGCTGCGGGGGATCGGGCTGGAGGCGCGCCCGTCCACCTGGCGGCGGTCGACGATGGCCTGCACCGGCATCGAGTACTGCAAGCTCGCCATCGTCGAGACCAAGGCCCGTGGCCAGGAGCTGGTGGCCCGCCTCGAAGAGCGGCTCGGCGACATCGACGCCGACATCACCATCAACATCAACGGCTGCCCGAACGCCTGCGCCCGCACGCAGACCGCCGACATCGGCCTCAAAGGACAGTTGGTGATGGGCCCGGACGGCCGCCAGGTCGAAGGCTTCCAGGTGCACCTCGGCGGCGGCCTCGGCATGGCACAGGGCCAGGAGGGCGGCTTCGGCCGCAAGCTGCGCGGTCTCAAGACCACGGCCGACGAGCTTCCCGTGTACGTCGAGCGACTGGCCCGCCGTTACCTCGACGGCCGGACCGGCCCGGACGAGGCCTTCGCGCAGTGGGTCGTCCGAGCTGACGAGGACGCGCTGCGATGAGCACCGAGAGCCGCGCGGCGCCGAACTACTGCCCGTACTGCGCCGAAGAGGACCTGCGTCCCCGCGAGGAACCGCACGGCGCCTGGGAGTGCCGAGGCTGCCAGCGCGTGTTCTCGCTCAAGTTCGTCGGCCTGCGGGCCGAAGGAGTTTCTTCCAACCCCCGGACGGAAGAGGTGAGGTAACCCGATGAAGGCCGTGAACGCGGTGGATTTGGGACTGGTGTCGCTGGGTGGCGCTCCGCGCCCGGCATCGGGTCGGCGGTCCGCCGACGAGCTCAAGGCCCTGGCCGACGCGGCGGGCCGTGACCTGGAAGGCGCGCCGGCGCTGGAGATCGCCCGTTGGGCGTCCGAGACGTTCGGTTCGCGGTTCTGTGTGACCAGTTCGATGGCCGACGCCGTGGTCGCCCACCTGGTCTCCCGCGTGGCACCCGGTGTCGACGTGGTGTTCCTCGACACCGGCCTGCACTTCCCGGAGACCCTCAAGGTCCGCGACACCGTGGCGCGCACCATGCCGGTCAACGTGCGGTCGATCCGGCCCCGGATGACCGTGGGCCAGCAGGACGGCGAGCACGGTCCCCGGCTGTTCAACCGGGCACCCGACGAGTGCTGCTTCCTGCGCAAGGTCGAGCCGCTGGAGCGGGCGCTCGGTGACTACGACTCCTGGGCGACCGGGCTGCGCCGCGACGAGTCGCCGACACGGGCCAACACGCCGGTCGTGGCCTTCGACCCCAAGCGCGGCAAGGTGAAGGTGAACCCGATCGCCGCGTGGAACCAGACCGAGGTCGACAGCTATATCTCCCGGTGGAACGTGCCGGTCAACGAGCTTTTCAAGCAGGGCTACGGCTCGATCGGCTGCTGGCCGTGCACCCGGCGCACCAAGGCCGGCGAGGACCCGCGCGCCGGCCGCTGGGCGATGTTCGACAAGACCGAGTGTGGCCTGCACGCATGACACCTCGGCTCTGGCTCCCGTCCGCCGCCGGCCCGCTGGTGCTGGTGGCGCACGGCAGCCGTGACCCGCGGGCGGCCCGCGCCAACGAGGCGCTGGCCGCGGCGGTTCGCCGGCTCCACCCGCGTGGTCAGGTGCGGCTGTCGTTCCTCGACCACACCGGCCCGCGCCCGGCGGAGACGCTGCTGGCGCTGGAGGAGTCGGGCGAGCGGCGGGCCACCCTGGTGCCGCTGCTGCTGACCTCGGCCTACCACGGCCGGGTCGACATCCCGGCGGCGCTGATGGACGCCCGTGCGGCCGGGCTGCGGATGCCGGTCTCGGTCTCGGACGTGCTCGGGCCGGTCGGCGGGCAGACGTCGGCGCTGCTGTTGGCCGCGCTGCGCAGGCGGCTCGACGCGGCATCGGCCGCCGCGGGTGTCTGGTCCTCGGCGGGCCCGCTGGACGGCGTGGTGCTGGCCGCGGCCGGCACCCGGGACGCGACGGCGCGCGAGACGGTGTCCGCCGTGGCGGCCAGCTTGTCGACCGCGTTGGGCGGGGTGCCGTGCCAGGTCGCGTACGCGTCGGCGGCCGCACCCACCGGCGCCGAGGCGGTCGCCGCGCTGCGGGATGCCGGTGCCCGGCGCGTCGGTGTCGCGTCCTACTTCCTCGCCCCGGGCCTGCTGCACGAGGCCGTGGTGACGGCGGCCCGGTCCGCGGGTGCCGCGGTGGTCGCCGAGCCGCTGGGCGGCGCGCCGGAACTGGCCCGCCTGGTCCTGGCCCGCACCGCGACGGCGCGCGAGCCGGTCTGCGACCTGGTCAAAGCGGCCTGATACCGCCCACTTTGGAGTGAATGCCCCGCTGTGCGGGGTGGCGGTGGATAGTTTTTCGCGCTGTGACGCGACACATGTCCCGCCGGCCGGCGTCGTCGGGCTTCTGGGATTCGCTGCCCGGCGCGCTGACCATCATCGGCCTGCTGGCGCTGGTCAGCGTGTTCGTGCTGGTCCGCGAGCGGGGTGCGCACCGGATGGTCGCCTCGGTGGAGGCATGCGGGTTCGAGGGTGCGGTGGTGAAGGTCGCGCTGCGGGTGCGCAACGTCGGCCGCGAGGCGGGTCCGGCCCAGATCGAGTGGGCCTACCAGGACCTGGCGGGCAACCGGGTCGAGGCCGACCCGACGACTGTGGCCCACCTCTCGCCCGGCGAGTCCGTCCGCCATGAGGCGACCGCGCCGCTCGACATCCCGTCGGCGACGGTCACCTGCGAGGTCACCGCCGTCCGCTGACAAAGGTGAACGGGAGATGTCCTGGCGCCGAATTTCCGGTTCTTTGGTGGGCAAACGCAGGACGCCCCGGTTGCCCGGGGCGTCCTTGCGATTGTGGTGCTGTGATCAGGCGGAGTGAGCGCGCAGGACCCGCAGGCCGCCGCGGCGCTTGACCGCGCGCCGCTCTTCCTCGCTCATCCCACCCCATACGCCGGCGTCCTGACCGGACTCCAGTGCCCACTGCAGGCACTGGTCGGTCGCGGAGCACCGCCGGCAGACGGCCTTGGCCTGCTCGACCTGCAACAGAGCCGGACCAGACGTCCCGATCGGGAAGAACAGCTCCGGGTCTTCGTCGCGGCAGGCAGCTACGTGGCGCCAGTCCATGGCGGCAACACTCCTCGTTCTGCGATGGCAAACAATGCGGGTTTTCCTATATGCGCGCGCGTTGCACTCCGTGACGGTGAGCATCCGACACGTCGGCAGCACGTGGGCAGGCGATTAGCCTCTAGGAACGTCGCCGAAGGGTGCTCGCAATGTGCTCGCAGGCAACGTTCCCGTAACTCGTTTTCGCTTGTGAATACTTTCACGAACTGTCGCGATGTCAAGGGGGACGCCGCGAAAAAGTCTGAGCGGGTGAGCAAGCTCACGACCCCTTTGTCCGGTTTTCGAGCATGTGCCCTGCACCCGGATTTCGCCAGCCGCAATCAATGTAGTACGGTCCGCGCCACATTACTGGCATTTCCGGCACGTGTCACCCCTGCGGCTGCGAAAATCCGCGCCTGGACACCCCGTACCCACTCCTCAACAGATTACTCTCAGCGCTTGCGCCACGGAGGTAAATCTGACTTTTTCCCGCTCGCCGAGATAGTCACCGTCCAGTTGGAACGGTTCCGGACGGCGTGCGAGCAGGGTGAATTCGTGAACGTCATGGAGTTGAACGACTTGGCGGCCATGTGGATTCGTTCGCGGCGACAGGATTTGGGTGACTGTGCGTGTCGTGCTGGCCACCGCTAGCTGACGGACGCCCAGTACGTCAAGTCCGAGGTCGAACGACGCGTCCGGATTGGGGCTTACGGCCCGATCGCCGAGATAGGTCCACGGGGTCGTGTTCTGGATGATCACTGTTGCGAGTTCATCGACCGCCGTCTCCGCCGGACGTTCCAGTGAGATTGCCGGATGGCGTCGGTCAGTCGCGAGATATTCACCGAACGTCGACCGGAGATAAAGCGCCGTCGTCGATACGCGTCCGCGAGATCGGGCCCGTTCGACCCGCCGGATCACACCCGCGTCGAGACCGAACCCTGCACAGAAAGTGAAGTAGCGGTCGTCCGCCCGGCCGAGCCCGATGGTGCGGAAGCGGCCGGCGCGCAGACCCTCCAGGATCACGCCCGTGCCCTCTATCCAGTCCTTCGGAAGGCCGACGGCGCGCGCGAACACGTTCGTCGACCCGCCGGGCACCACCGCGAGCGCCGGCAGCCGCTCGGCCGGTGTGGTCCCGTCCATCGGCGGCAGGTAGGGAAGCGCGCCCATCAGACCGTTGACGGCCTCGTTGACCGTTCCGTCCCCACCGAGGGTGACCACGACGTCAACACCGTGCTGGGCGGCGTCGCGGACGAGTGTGACCGCGTGGCCGCGCCGCCGGGTGAACTCGACTCGCAGGTCGACAGCGCTACGCAGCGCGCGGATCAGGACATCGCGGCTGCGTTCGGATGTTGTGGTGGCCTTCGGGTTGACCACCAGCAAGGCCCGCATGTGGCGGACTGTACCCGCGAGCGGTCACCCTCTGTGCGCCTTCCAGACGCCCACAGGCTGTGTCGCTCGGCACGGCGGTATCGTGGCCGCGTGTCCGAGACCCCCGCCGAGCCCGCGCCGGCGACCCTGCGCGCCGCCGTGTGGCTGCTGTTCGCGGAAGCCGTCGGCATGGTCGGGCTCACCCTCTACCTGGCGTACGAGCTGCTGACCGCCGACGCGGTCGACCTCACCTCGGCGCTGCTGCTCACCTTGTTCGCCGCGTTCGGCGCGGTGGCGCTGTTCCTGCTCGGGCGCACGCTCGGCCAGGGCCGGGCCGGCGCGCGCGGCCCCGCGATCGTGTTGCAGCTCATGCTCTGTGCGGTCGGCTACTACGTGATCCAGGGCGGCACGGCGTGGGTGGGCGTCCTGCTGATCGCCCTCGGCCTGGCGGTGTGCGGCCTGATGCTGGCACCGGCCAGCACCCGCGCGCTCGGCGTCGGCTAACGCGTGTGATCTAGGACAAGCTTGCCGAAGACGCCGCCCTCGTGCAGGCGCTCGAAGGCGCGCTCGACCTCGGAGAAACCGATCACCTCGTCGACCACCGGGCGGATCGCCTTGTCGGCGCAGAAGGCGAGCAGCGCGGCGAGCTCGCCCGGCGTGCCCATCGAGCTGCCGAGGATCTCGAGCTGCATCGCATACACCCGGCGCAGGTCGAACTTCGGCAGGTGGCCGGAGGTGGCACCGGACACGACGATCCGGGCACCCGGCGCGCTGGCCTTCAGCGAGTGCTCGAACGTCGCCTCGCCCACCGTCTCGATGACCACGCCGACCCGCTCGGGCAGCCGGGCACCCGGCTCGAGCGCGGTCGCACCGAGGGCGCTGATCCGTTCGCGCTTCTTCGCGTCGCGACTCGTGACGTAGACCCGCTTGTCCATCGCGACCGCGATCAGCGCCGCGGCCGTGGCCACCCCGCCACCGGCGCCCTGGATGAGCACGGCGTCGGTCTCGTCGACGCGTCCCTTGGTGGTCAGCATCCGGTAGGCGGTCAGCCACGCGGTCGGCAGGCACGCCGCGTCTTCCCAGGACAGGTCGGCGGGCTTCGGAACCAGGTTCTCGACGGGTACGGCGACCCGCTCCGCCAGGGTGCCGGGGAAGTGCTCGGACAGGAGCGAGTAGCCACGCGGGTCGCTGGGCGTCGTCACCACCGGGTAGACGACGACCTCCTCGCCACCGGGAGCGACACCGGCGGCGTCGCAGCCGAGGATCATCGGCAGTTGCTGCTCACGCAGGCCGACCCCGCGCAGCGACCAGAGATCGTGGTGGTTGAGCGAACTGCTCCGCACCTCGACGGTGGTCCAGCCGTCCCGTTGCTCAGGCTCGGGTTGCTCGCCGACAACGAGCGCGGACAGCGGGTTGGCGTCATCGAACCGGGTGGCAAAGGCAGCACGCATGCCTAGGAATCTAGACGCTGAACCAGCGCCCCGCCCCTGTCGACCGTCGCCGAAGGACGCATGTCCGAGGGCTCCGAGCGGTTCGGGCACTGACAGCCGGTTGCGGGCCTGCGACGATCGTTCCCATGAGCGAGCGTGTGGATCCTCGACGCCAGTTGCTCGGCCTGATCAACGGGTTCCGGATCTCGCAGGCCCTGCACGTCGCAGCGGTGCTACGCCTGTCCGACCATCTCGCCGAGGGTCCGCGTACCGCAGCCGACCTTGCCGCGGTTACCGGTTGCGATCCGCGCTCCCTGCATCGGCTGCTGCGCGCCCTCGCCACGGCCGGCGTCTACCTGGAGGTACCCGGCGAGGGCTTCGCCTCCACCCCGCTCGGCGACGAGTTGCGGTCCGGCGCCGAGGGCCTCGGCGACTGGGCCGTGTTTGCCGGCGCCTCGTCGATGTGGCGCGCTTGGGGCGCGCTCGAGCACAGCGTCCGCACCGGTGAGAATGCCTTCGCGTCCGTGCACGGCCAGACCGTGTGGGAGCACCGCGCCCGCACCCCGGCCGACGGCGTCGCCTTCGACGCGGCCATGGCGGCCGTGTCCCGCCACGTCGCCGAGGCCGCCCTCGAGGCCTACGACTTCGCCGCGCTGCGCACCGTCGCAGACGTTGGCGGCGGCAACGGGGCCCTGCTCGCGACGGTGCTGCGGCGCCACCCCCACCTGCACGGCCAGCTACTCGACCAGCCACACGTCGTCGCGGCCGCCCCGGCCCTGCTGGCCGCCGCAGGCGTGGCTGACCGCTGCGAGATCCACCCCGGCGACCTCTTCGCGGAGGTCCCGCCAGGCGCTGATGCTTACGTGCTGAAGTCGATCCTGCACGACTGGCCGGACGAGGCCGCCCTGGCCATCGCCCGCACCTGCCGGCGCGCGATGCGGTCCGGCTCGGTGATGCTGGTGCTGGAGCGGGTGCTCACCGGGCCGCCCTATCCGCCCACGGACCTGCCGGCGGCCTTCTCGGACCTCAACATGCTCGTCGGGCCTGGTGGCCAGGAACGCACCCGCGACGAGTACGACACCCTGCTGCGCGCGGCCGGACTGCGGGTGACCCGCGTCTTACCCACCACGACAGACGTCTCCATCATCGAGGCGGTGCCGTCCACCGGCTGAGACACCGGCAGCAGGTCTTGCCAGCGCGGACCTGGCAGCGGAGCGAAGCGGAGCGGTCCCCGGCGGGAGCGACGGTCGCGCCCCAGGCGGACCCGGGACACCGTCTTTCGAAAATGGCCTGGGGCCGGTCGGAAGAGATCCTTCCGGCCGGCCCCAGGAAATGCTGACTTCGCTAGGCGCGGGCGACGCCGTCACGCCGCGCGGCTTCGGCGACCGCGGTGGCGACGGCCGGGGCCACGCGCGGGTCGAGCGGTGACGGGACGAACGCGTCCGCGTGGAGGTTGTCGGCCACCACGTTGGCGATGGCGTCCGCCGCGGCCACCTTCATGCCCTCGGTGATGCGGGTCGCGCGGGCCTCCAGTGCGCCCCGGAAGATGCCCGGGAAGGCCAGCACGTTGTTGATCTGGTTGGGGAAGTCGCTGCGGCCCGTGGCGACCAGGGCGGCGTGCCGGGACGCGATCTCCGGGTGCACCTCGGGGGTCGGGTTGGCCAGGGCGAACACGATCGCGCCCGAGGCCATCGTGGCCACCGCGGACTCCGGGATCTCGCCGCCCGAGACCCCGATCAGGACGTCGGCGCCGGCCAGTGCGTCGGCGATGCCGCCGGAGCGGCGGTGCGGGTTGGTCTGGGCGGCCAGTTCCGCCTTGGCCACCGCGGCCGGTGCGGACAGGTCGGCGCGGTCCGAGTGCAGGATGCCCTTGGAGTCGACGACCAGCACCTCGGCCGGGTTGACGCCGCCGGCGATCAGCATCTTGGTCACCGCGATGCCGGCCGCACCCGCGCCGCTGACCACCACGCGCAGGTCGGTGAGCTTGCGCTCGAGCAGGGTCGCCGCGTTGCGCAACGCGGCCAGTACGACGATCGCGGTGCCGTGCTGGTCGTCGTGGAACACCGGGATCGACAGCGCCTCGTCGAGCCGGCGCTCGATCTCGAAGCAGCGCGGTGCGCTGATGTCTTCGAGGTTGATGCCGCCGAACGACGGCGCGAGCGCCTTCACCGTCTCGATGATGGCTTCGACGTCCTGCGTGTCGAGGCAGATCGGCACCGCGTCGACGCCGCCGAACTGCTTGAAGAGCACCGCTTTGCCCTCCATCACCGGCATCGCTGCGCGCGGGCCGATGTTGCCGAGGCCGAGCACGGCGGAGCCGTCGGTCACCACGGCGACCGTGTGTGAAACCCAGGTGTAGTCGTCGACCAGGGCCGGATTGGCGGCGATCGCCTCGCAAACCCGGGCGACGCCGGGCGTGTACGCCAGCGACAGGTCCTCGCGGCTGGTCAGCGGGACGGTCGAGGTGACGGCCATCTTGCCGCCACGATGCAGTTGAAAAACGGGATCGTCTGTGGACTCTGCGTCCATTGCAGTACTCCAAATCGCGTCGAAAGGACAGCCGGCAGAGAGGTGCCGGCTGGACGCGAGGTCAGCGGTGACCGGCGAAGCACGCGGGGGTTGCCCGCTAACTGTCGAGCATAATCGTTGACCGCAGCCGGGAGGGCTTGGGCCAATACCGCAACAGCACGCGGCCTTGTACGTCGGCGACGCCGTAAGCCCGGGAGTCGTCGGTGACGAACTCGTTGTCGCCGCGCAGCCACCAGCCGCCGTCCTGTGCGCGCGTGGCGCGCTTCACGACGAGCAGGTCCGGCCGGGAGCGGAAGGTGGCGACGACGACGTCACCGGGACGGACCGGGCGGCCACCGCGCAACACCAACAGTGCGTCACCGTCACGCAAGGTGGGTGCCATCGACGGACCCCGCACCAGAACGGCGAAAAGTGACGCCACGAACGCACCTCCGCGACGTTTCGACACAGCACCGGGGGTAATGTCCTCAGCTGAGGATCATCGTAAGTCTTCCCTTGGAGGAGTCCTGATGCGACTTCCTAGTTTCCTTGCGCCGCGAACAGTCGTCAGCGCTCACTGCGATCTGCCTTGTGGCGTCTACGACCCGGCGCAGGCCCGGATCGAGGCCGAGTCGATCAAGGCGATCATGGAGAAGTACCAGGCCAACGAGGACCCGGTCTACCGCACGCGCGCCTTGATCATCAAGGAGCAGCGGTCGGAGCTCGTCAAGCACCACCTGTGGGTGCTCTGGACCGACTACTTCAAGCCGCCGCACTTCGAGAAGTACCCCCAGCTCCACCAGCTCTTCAACGAGGCGACCAAGCTCGCCGGTGGAGCTGGCACCAAGGAGTCGGTCGACCCCGCCACCGGCGACAAGCTGTTGGCGAAGATCGAGGAGATCTCCAAGATCTTCTGGGAGACCAAGAAGGCCTGAAGTTCGATGCCCCGGCCGGCGCCCCACGCGGGGTGCCGGCCGGCGTCGTCCGCACGACTCGCCGCGAGCCGGTAGAGTCCGCAACCGGTGAACCAGATGACGATGCAGCCAGATGCCCTCGACGACGACGTCGTGCTCCTCAGCGTGCCGGCCGACGGCGGATACCTTGGCGTGCTCCGCACGGCCACGGCCACCCTCGCCGCCCGGTTGCAGTTCGCCCTCGACGAGATCGAGGACCTACGGATCGCCGTCGACGAGGCCTGCGCGATGCTCCTGGTCGTCGCGACCCCGGGAGCCGAGTTGGAGTGCCGGTTCGCGGTGACCGACGACGCCCTGCTGGTCGAGGTGACGGTGCCGACGGCGCGCGGTGCGCGACTGCCGGCGGAGAGCTCGTTCGCGTGGAAGGTGCTGACAGCACTGACCAGCTCGGCAACCGCGGAGGCGGTTGACGGCCGCGCCACCATCCGCCTGATCACCCAACGCACCGGGCGATAAAGGCCGAGGGCCTTCTGGCCCGGGTCCGCCGGGGGCGCGACCGTCGCTCCCGCCGCGGACCGCTCGCTGCGCTTCGCCGCCAGGTCCGCCCGGGGTTTCCTTTCTGCGGTGCGCTGTCTGTTGCACAGCATGTGCTGTTGCCTGCGGGTGGTTGATACCTAGCGCTGCTTCGTCGGGAAGTAGCTGGCGAAGTGTTTCAGCGAGTCGGCCAGGTCGGCGCCCGAAGTGTGCGATCGGCGACGAAGGCGGCTATGTCGGCGCGGGTCCACCAGAGCCGGTAGAGGGCCAGGGCGGCGGGGGAGACCGGGCTCCCAGCGGCGGCGGTGTAGCGCGCCAGGAGTTCGTGGTCGGACCCCGTCAGCGGGTCAGAGGTGAGCATCCACAGGTCGAGAGCTCGATCGTGACGAACCAGCGCCGTCCGTCGGCGATCGCCGACCAGTGGTAACTGCCCGCGCCCAGCGATAGGTAGGCGACCGTGCTGACGTCGAGGCCCCAGCCCTAGCTCAACCCCTCGACCAGCTTTGACCCAGTCAGCCCCGCCGGCCAGTCACGCACGAGTCAAATTATGGCTCAATCTCGGTTGGCGAGAAACCGGACTATTGGGAGTGTTCAAATCGGACAAATGCTGGTTTTGAGTAAAGCGTGCGATCGCATATAAGAGTTCCCACAGCGGCTCTTAAGGATCACTAAAGGATAGATCCACAGCGGATTTTCTGTCCGACTGCGCGTTCTTGTGAGGCCGGTAAAGTCTGCTCCGTTCCGCGGTGGCATCCACGGAAAGCTCTGCAAAGGAGTCAGATCTCGATGTTTTCGGCAGCGCGCAAAGGCACCCGACGAGCACCGCACACCACCGGAAGGCGATTCGGCTTTCGGCGGCCAGGGCGGGCTCTGGTGGTGGCGCTGACCACGCTCGCTCTCGGCGCCGCGGGTGTCGGGGTGGCGGTCGCGAAGTCCGGCTCGGTCACGGTGACCAAGGCAGGCACGGTGATCGATGGGCAGACGATCAACGGATACGTGTACGTAAAGGCTGACAACGTCACCATCCGGAATACCACCATTCGCTACGGTGGTTATCACTCGCTCCGTGTGTACGAAGGCTTCAACGGCACGCGCATTGAAGACACGAAGATCTTCTGTGAATCGAGCAAGACGAACGGGATCGTATTCGGCAACTACACCGCCACGCGGGTCACGTTGACGGGTTGCCGCAACGGGTTCATGTTCTCCGACGCCGCGCCCGCGACGATCGTCGACTCCACCTGGAACGGGCAGAAGGTCAACGTCGAGGCGGGGGAGGCGCTCCCGAGCGCGCCGATCAACCCCGCGCCGACCGCGACGCCGACGCCGACCGCGGTGCCCACGCCGACCGCCACACCCACCGTCAAGCCGTCCCCGAAGCCGACCAAGCCGGCCGACCCGCCGCCGGCCGCGGGCGGTGGCCAGGGCCCGGGCATTCCGAGCTCGTTCCCCGGCCCGGACAACACCGGTGTGCCGGACGGCACCACGCTCAAGGCCTCGGGTGGGCTCAACCTCGCCAAGGCCGGCCAGGTCGTCAGCGGCCTCGACATCAAGGGTTGCGTGACGGTCACCGCCAAGAACGTGACGATCCGCAACTCGAAGATCAGCTGCGGCAGCAACTACTCGATCAAGGTGAGTGACGCCAGCGCCAACCTGCTCGTCGAGAACGTGACCATCGACGGCCAGGGCAAGAACTCGGCGACGGTGTGCTGCGGCGGCTACACGCTCAAGAAGGTGGAGATCTTCAACACCATCGACGGGCCGCGGCTGAGCGACAACAGCCAGGTCATCGACTCCTGGATCCACCACCTGACCCGCGCGTCGGGTTCGCACAACGACGCGATGCAGACCACGGCCGGCAAGAACATCGTGGTCCGGCACAACACCATCGAGGCGTACAACCCGAACACGAAGGATCCGTTCAACGCCTGCCTGATGATCGGTTCGACCACCGGCCCGAGCGTCACCAACCTGGTGTTCGAGCAGAACTTCTGCAACGGCGGCAACTACTCGATCGGTGTGCGGGAAGACCTCAACGGGTCGGGCATCGTGTTCCGCGACAACCTGTTCGGCCGCGACTTCCGCTACGGCGTGATCGCGCGGCCCACCCAGACCGGCATCAGTTGGCAGAACAGCACCAACCTGTTCGCCGACAACCGCAAGCCGGTCAAGTAACCGCTGCGACGGCGGGGTCCACTTCGGACCCCGCCGTTCACAGGTGGTCGTCCAGCGTCGCGACGTCGTCGCGGGTGGCTGCCCGGTCGATCCGCGGCTTGGCCGCCGGGTCGCCGTAGAGGGCGAAGCGCAGGAACTCCGTCGTCGTGTCGGCCAGCACCTCGAACGACGCGCCGCCGTCGCGCAGCAGGGTCGCGCCGTGGTCACCCTTGGGAAAGGTCAACAGCGCCTTCGGCCACGGTACGGCGTCGTAGGCGGCCTTACCTGACGCGTACGACACGGTCTCGTCCCGCTCGCCGTGCACGAACAGCATCGGTGCCGCCGCGCCGCGGAAACCGGTGCCGGTGCCCAGCGAGCTGCCGGACAGCACGATCCCGGCGTCCAGCCGTGCGTCGCGGGCCAGCGTGAAGAGCCCGACCGTGGTGATGCCGCCCGCGGAGTGCCCGGCCGCCGCCACCCGATCCGTGGCCAGCCGATGAAACAACCCGTCACCGCGCCGGCCGTCGAGGGCGAGCACCTTCCCGATCACGTACGAGGCGTCGGCCGGCTGGTTGACCACGTCGAACACGTCGTAGTCCGCCGCACCGCCACTGGTGTGGGGATAGGCCGGCGCCGCCACCACGAAGCCGGCCGCGGCCCACTGCCGCAACAACGGCGCGTAGTCCGCCGGCCGCCCACCCAGCCCATGACTGAACAGCACCACCGGGAACCGCCCGGCACCCGACGGGTAGAAGACGGTGGTCGTCAACCTCCGCCCACCCCGCGACAGCGCGAGCTCCCGCTCCTCGACCGAGAACGACCGCGCCGGAGCCGTCCCCCGCACCGGCGGGGGCGCGGACGTCACACTGGGCGATGCGGCCACCGGCGTGCGAAATGCCGGCGTCGACGGCGGCGCGACCACGCCGCACCCCGCCAACAACGCCCCGCCCAGCGCGACCATGGCGACCCGAGGGATCGCCGGCTTCATCCGCAGAGCTGCTTGTCGGGGCCGAAGGTGGTGCGCAACGGTCCGGGGGAGCATCTGGCGTGCTTGTCGCCGTCGAGGCGCCAGCGCAGGAAGTCCGTGGTCGACGTCATGACCTCATTGAACCCGCGCTGGCCCGGACTCAGGTAGGAACCGTGGTTGAGGCCATGCAGCGTCAGGAAGCCCTTGTCCCACGGGACGCGGGCGTAGACGGCACGGCCGGTGGCGTACGGGACCGTCGGGTCGGCGTCGCCGTGGATGAAGAGCATGGTGGCCGGCGGGCCGCCGAACTCGAACCGGGGGCGGGCGCCGGCGATCACGATCGCGCCCTTCAGCCGGGCGGAGTGGCCACGCTGCAACATCGCGGCCGCCGTGTACGCGCCGCCCGAGTGGCCGGCCGCGACCACGTCGGCGGTGTCGAGGTGGCCGGCGAACGGGTCGCCGGGCGTGGAGTCGAGGCGGCTCACCCCGAGCACCACCGCCCACGCGTCAGCGGGCTGGTTGACCAGGTCGTCGCGGGTGTAGCCGGGCGCGCCCTTCTTCGTGTGCGGGTAGGCCGGCGCGATCACGACGAACCCGGCGGCGGCCCATCGGGTGGTGAGCTGCACGTGGTCTTCCGGGCGGCTCTGCAGGCCGTGGCTGAAGACGACCAGTGGGAACCGGCCCGCCGCGACCCGGGCGTCCCGGCTGGCCGTGCCCGGGCCGGTGTGGCCGGCGTCCGGGCCGGCGGGATACCAGACCATGGTCGGCAGTGGGCGGTCGGCGCCTCGAGAGAACGCCACGACGCGCACGCCGACCGGGTAGGCGCCGGTCGTGTTGACGGCCGCGCCGCCAGGGGAGCTCGCCACCGGGACGAATGCGGATATTGCGAATATGAGCAGCAAAGCGAGCAGTGCGAGTACCGACCGCCTTCCCCCCATGACCACACGGTAAGTGCTAGGAACCGGACAGACGTCAGCCTTTTCGGTGTTTGGGGTGGTCGAAGCGGTTCGCTAAGGTCGTTCGCATGTCTGACGACTACCGGGATCCGAGCGGCAACACGGAGGCGTTCCGCGCCTTCCAGGCCCGCGAGGAAGCCGCTGCCCCCAGCACCCCAGCCCCCGCCGCCGCCAACCGCACGCCGCTGATCATCGGCGGTGCCGTCCTGGCCGCCGTGGTGATCATCGTGTTGGTCTTCGCGCTGACCTAGGCCGCTACTACCCCGAGCGTCTGGGTGGCGATCTCCCACTCCTCATCGGTCGGCACCACACACACCGCCACCGGAGCATCCGGTGGCGAGATCACGCGTGCCCCGCGTTCGGGTGCCTCGTTGCGGGCCGGGTCCACCACGATGCCGAGCCGATCCAGGCCCGCCAGCGCCGCCGCGCGTACGGCCGGCGCGTTCTCACCCACGCCCGCGGTGAACGTGATCGCGTCCAGGCGGCCCAGGTCGGCGTAGTAGGCGCCGACGTACGAGCGGATCCGTCGGCAGTAGACCTCGAACGCCAGCGCCGCCGCGCGGTCGCCGGTCGCGCGCTTGGCCAGCAGGACGCGCATGTCGTTGACGCCGGCCAGGCCGACCAGCCCACTGCGCCGGTTGAGCAGCTCGTCGATCTCGCTGAGCGGCATCCCAGCGACCCGGTGCAGATGGAAGATGATCGCCGGGTCCAGGTCGCCACTGCGGGTGCCCATGACCAGCCCCTCCAGCGGCGAGAGCCCCATGGACGTGCCGACGCTGCGCCCACCCTCAACCGCGCAGGCGCTCGCGCCGTTGCCGAGGTGCAGGGTGATCGTATTGACCTCCTCGACCGGCCGGCCGAGTAGCGCCGCCGTGCGCCGCGAGACGATCGCGTGCGAGGTGCCGTGGAAGCCGTAGCGGTGGATGCCGTACCGCTCGGCCGTCTCGGCGTCGATCGCGTACGTGCTCGCCGCGGGGGAGAGCGTCCGGTGGAAGGCGGTGTCGAAGACGGCCACCTGGGGCACGCCCGGCAGCAGCGACCGGGCGACCTGGATGCCCGCCAGGTTGGCCGGGTTGTGCAGCGGTGCCAACGGGACCAGGTCGGCGATCGCGGCGAGCACCGCGTCGTCGACCAGCGCCGGCGCGGTGAAGGTCAGTCCACCGTGTACGACCCGGTGGCCGACCGCGGTCAGGCCGTCGAGCGAGATCTCCGCCATGGCCGCGGCCAGCGCCTCGGCGTGGTTCTGGGGCGCGCCGGGCTCGCTCTCGCCGATCCGCTCGACGACGCCGCTCGCGACCACAACCGGCTCCACCTCCGCGGCGGCCGGGGCTTCGTCGTCGCGTGCCGGGTCGCTGTCGGCCGCGCCGCGCGCGACCACCCCGCCGGCCGCGTTCCACCCGTGGCCGGCGGGCACGTCGAAGAGGCGATATTTCAGCGACGACGAGCCGCAGTTGAGGACCAGGACGCGGCTCATCGGGCCGCCGCCTGGATGGCGGTGATGGCGACCGTGTTGACGATGTCCTTGACCGTCGCGCCGCGGGACAGGTCGTTGACCGGTCGGCGCAGGCCCTGCATGACCGGGCCGACCGCGACCGCGCCGGCCGAGCGCTGCACGGCCTTGTAGGTGTTGTTGCCCGTGTTGAGGTCCGGGAAGATGAAGACCGTCGCCCGGCCGGCGACCAGGCTGCCCGGCAGCTTCGCGGCGGCCACCTCGGCGTCGATCGCCGCGTCGTACTGGATCGGCCCCTCCACCGGCAGGTCCGGCCGGCGTTCGCGGACCAGGGCGGTCGCCTGGGCCACCTTGTCGACGTCGGCGCCCGCGCCGGAGGTCCCGGTGGAATACGACAGCATCGCGACCCGCGGCTCGATGCCGAACGCGGCGGCGGTGTCCGCGCTGGACAGGGCGATGTCGGCGAGCTGGGCGGCGTCCGGGTCGGGGTTGACCGCGCAGTCGCCGTAGACCAGCACCCGGTCGGCCAGCAGCATGAAGAAGACGCTCGACGCGACCGACACCCCGGGCACCGTCTTGATCACCTCGAAGGCCGGCCGGATCGTCGCCGCCGTCGTGTGGGTCGCGCCGGAGACCATGCCGTCGGCCTGGCCGGCCAGCACCATCAGCGTGCCGAAGTAGTTGGGGTCGGCGACCACGTCGTGCGCCAGGTCGAGGGTGACGCCCTTGTGCGAGCGCAGGCCCGCGTACGTGACCGCGAAGTCGTCCCGCCACGCGCTGGTGGCCGGGTCGACCACGGTGGCGCCGGAGATGTCGACGCCGATCTCGCGTACCCGGCGGGCGATCTCGTCCTCGGCACCCAGCAGGGTGAGGTCGGCGACGCCCCGGCGCAGCAGGATCTCCGCCGCCCGCAGGATCCGCTCCTCGGTGCCCTCGGGCAGCACGAGCCGGCGCCGGGCCGAGCGGGCGCGGTCGATCAGGTCGTACTCGAACATCAGCGGGGTGACCCGCGAGGACCGGGCCACCTGCAACCGGTCGGCCAGGGTGGCGGTGTCGACATGCGACTCGAAGGCGCCCAGGGCGGCCTCCACCTTGCGCGGGCTGGTCGCGCTGGGCCGGCCCTCGATCCGGGACGCCGCGGCGACGGTGTGGTAGCTGTCGGAGTCGACCGAGAGCACCGCGAGCCCGCTGTCGAGCCGGTCGATCAGCCGCATGACCCGCTCGTCGGGGCGCTCGCCGAGAGTGAGCATCAGCCCGGCCACCGCGACCAGCCCGCTGGCGTGCGCGCTGGACGCGGCGACCAGCAGGTCGGCCCGGTCGCCTGGGGTGATCACCAGGCAGCCGTCGGTCAGGTGGTCGAGGAACGCGGGCACGTGCGCGCCGCCGACGACCAGGTCGAGCACGTCACGGTCGAGGGCGCCGGCGTCGCCGGTCAGGACGGTCGCGCCCAGCGCCGTCGCGACCTCGCCCACCGTCGGGGCGGAGACCGTGGGGATCTCGGGGATGACGTACGCGGGGACCGGCAGGGCCGGCGGTACGAGGCCGTCCGGCGCCCGGTTCGCGATCACCGTGAGCACGGTGGCGCCCAGGTCGGTCAGGCTGTGGTACGCGGCGCTCATCGCCGAGGCCGGGTCGTCGGTCTGCCCGTCGACCACGGCGACGGCCACGCTGCCGAACTCGGTGGCCAGCCGGGCGTTGAAGCCGAGCTGGCGGGGGTCGTCGTTGTCCTCGAGGTCGCTGCCGATCACCACCATGGCCGGGACCTGTCGCTCGACCGCCCGGTACCGCTCGACGATCTGGGAGATCAGCTCTTCCCGGCGCCCGGCGGCGACCATGGCGGTCGCCTCGGCGTACGTGGCGCCGTGCAGGTCGGCGGCCGGCAAGGAGATCGCATAGCGGCGTCTGAGCAGGTCGAGGATCGGGTCCTGCCCCGGCACCGTCACCAGCGGCCGGAACGCGCCGATCCGCCCGACCTGCCGCGAGAGCAGCTCGGCCAGGCCGAGCGCCACCGTCGACTTGCCGCCACCTTCACCGAAACTCGCGATATAGACACTGCGCCCCACCAAACCAACCTACCCAGGTTGGTTGGTGGGGCGCAGTGATCGGGCTCTAGTCCTAGTCCTCGTCGTCGTCGAGCCGGGCCAGGAACGTGGCGAAGCGCTCCATCGGCGTCTCGAAATCCGGGTTGTCGTCGACGAAGTCGCGGAGCCGGTCAGCGACCCACTCCAACGACACCGTCTCCTCACCCCGGCGTGACACCAGTTCCTCGATGCCCCGGTCCGTGAAGTACACGCTCAGCTCTCCGATGCGGGCCGGGGCAGGGCCGCCTCGACCAGCGCGGTCTGCTCGGCGTCGTGCAGCTTCGTGGAGCCCACCGACGGTGCGGCGGCGGCCGGACGGGAGATCCGCCGCAGCCGGACGCCCTCGAGGTGCTCCAGCAGGTTCAGCGCCACGAACGACCAGGCACCCTGGTTGGCCGGCTCTTCCTGGACCCAGGCGAAGTCGACCGCGTTCGGGAAGGCGCTCAGAGCTTGCTTTACCTCGTCGACCGGGAGCGGGTAGAGCTGCTCCATCCGTACCAGCGCGGTGTCGGTGATCTTGCGGTCGGCGCGGGCCTGCACCAGGTCGTAGTAGACCTTGCCGGAGCAGAGCAGCACCCGCCGCACGCCCTGCGGGTCGAGCCCGCTGGTGTCGGGGATGACCGTCTGGAACGTACCCGTGGTGAAGTCCTCCACCGACGAGACAACCAGCTTGTGCCGCAGCAGCGACTTGGGCGTGAACACGATCAGCGGCTTGCGCTTGGGCGAGAGGGCCTGGCGGCGCAGCAGGTGGAAGTAGTTGGCCGGGGTCGTCGGGATGACCACCCGGATGTTGTCCTCGGCGGCCATCTGGAGCCAGCGCTCCGGCCGGCCCGAGGTGTGGTCGGGGCCCTGGCCCTCGTGGCCGTGCGGGAGCAGCAGCGTCAGTGCCGACTGCTGGCCCCACTTGACCTCGCCCGAGGTGATGAACTCGTCGGCCACCGACTGCGCGCCGTTGGCGAAGTCGCCGAACTGCGCCTCCCAGAGCACCAGCGCCTCGGGGTTCTCGACCGAGTAGCCGTACTCGAAGCCCATCGCCGCGTACTCGGAGAGCAGTGAGTCGTGGACGAAGAACCGCGCCCGGTCCTTGGTCAGCGTCGCCAGCGGCAGGAAGTCCTTGCCGGTGTCGGCGTCGACGACCGAGGCGTGCCGCTGCACGAACGTGCCGCGGCGCGAGTCCTGGCCGGCCAGCCGGACGGTGACCCCGTCGGCCAGCAGTGTGCCTAGGGCGATGATCTCGCCGAAGCCCCAGTCGATGTGCCCTTCGACGGACATCTTGTGCCGCCGGTCGAGCAGTTGCTGGAGCCGCTTGTGCGGGGTGAAGCCCTCCGGCAGGTTGACGTGCGCCTCGCCGACCGCGCGTACGGCCTCGATCGGGACGGCGGTCTCGACCGCGGGCTCCGGCTCGGGCTGGCGGCTGCGGACCGGACGGGTGCCGGTGGTCGCCGCGTCGCGGGTCGCCTTGAACACCTGCTCGAGCTGCGACTGGTAGTCGCGCAGCAGCTCTTCGGCGTCGTCGACGGTGATGTCGCCGCGACCGATGAGCTCCTCGGTGTAGAGCTTCCGGACCGAGCGCTTCTGGTCGATGATCGAGTACATCAGCGGGTTGGTCATCGAGGGGTCGTCGCCCTCGTTGTGCCCGCGCCGGCGGTAGCAGACCAGGTCGATCACGACGTCCTTGTTGAACGACTGGCGGTATTCGAAGGCCAGTCGCGCGACCCGGACGACGGCCTCGGGGTCGTCGCCGTTGACGTGGAAGATCGGCGCCTGGATCATCCGGGCGACGTCGGTCGAGTAGAGCGACGAGCGCGAGTATTCCGGGGCGGTGGTGAAGCCGACCTGGTTGTTGACCACGACGTGCACGGTGCCGCCGGTGCGGTAGCCGCGAAGCTGCGAGAGGTTGAGCGTCTCCGCGACCACGCCCTGGCCGGCGAACGCGGCGTCGCCGTGGATGGCCAGCGGCAGGACGGTGTAGCCCTCCAGCTTGAGGTCGATCCGGTCCTGCTTGGCCCGGACGATGCCCTCCATCACCGGGTCGACCGCTTCGAGGTGCGACGGGTTGGCGGTCACCGAGACGCTGATCGCGTGCTCGCCGTCGGGCGTCGTGAACTTGCCGTTCTGGCCCAGGTGGTATTTCACGTCGCCGGAGCCGTGCGCCGACTTCGGGTCGATGAAACCCTCGAACTCCGAGAAGATCTTCTCGTACGGCTTGCCGACGATGTTGGCGAGCACGTTGAGCCGGCCGCGGTGGGCCATGCCGATGACAACCTCGTCGAGGTCGCCCTCGGCGGCGGTCTGGAGCACCTCGTCGAGCAGCGGGATCAGCGACTCGCCACCCTCCAGCGAGAAGCGCTTCTGGCCGACGTATTTCGTCTGCAGGAAGGTCTCGAAGGACTCGGCGGCGTTGAGCCGGTTGAGGATGTGCTTCTGCTCCTCGGCCGACGGCTTCTCGTACTTCCGCTCGATCCGCTCCTGGATCCAGAGGCGCTCCTCCGGGTCCTGGATGTGCATGTACTCGATGCCGACCCGGCGGCAGTAGCTGTCGCGCAGCACGCCGAGGATGTCGCGCAGCTTCATCGTCTGCTTGCCTGCGAAGCCGCCGACCGGGAAGCTGCGGTCGAGGTCCCACAGGGTCAGGTCGTGCTCGAGCACGTCGAGGTCCGGGTGCTTGCGCATCTTGAACTCGAGCGGGTCGGTGTCGGCCATCAGGTGGCCGCGCACGCGGTACGCGTGGATCAGCTCGATCACCCGCGCGGTCTTGTCGATCGCGCCCTCGGAGCTGACCGCGACGTCGCGCATCCAGCGCACCGGCTCGTACGGGATCCGGAGCGAGGTGAAGATCTGGTCGTAGAAGCCGTGCTCGCCGAGGACCAGCTCGTGGATCAGCTTGAGGAACTCGCCGGACTGGGCGCCCTGGATGATCCGGTGGTCGTACGTGCTGCTCAGCGTGATGACCTTGCTGACGGCCAGCTCGGCCAGCCGCTCCTCGGACATGCCGGCGTACGGGGCCGGGTACTCCATGGCACCGACGCCGATGATCGTGCCCTGGCCGACCATGAGGCGCGGCTGGGAGTGCACCGTGCCGATGCCGCCCGGGTTGGTCAGCGAGATCGTCGTGCCGGCGTAGTCGTCCATGGTGAGCTCGTTGCGCCGGGCACGCCGCACGATGTCCTCGTAGGCCTGCCAGAACTGCCGGAAGTCCATCGCCTCGGCGCCCTTGATCGACGGCACGACCAGGGTGCGGGTGCCGTCGGGACGCTTGAGGTCGATCGCGATGCCGAGGTTGATGTGCGCGGGCTGCACCAGGGCCGGCTTGCCGCCGACCTCGGTGAACGAGTTGTTCATCGCCGGGATCTCGCGCAGCGCCCGGACCATCGCCCAACCCACCAGATGGGTGAAGCTGACCTTGCCACCGCGGCCACGGGCCAAGTGGTTGTTGATCACGATCCGGTTGTCGACGAGGAGCTTCGCGGGCACGGCCCGGACGCTGGTCGCGGTCGGCACGGCCAGGGAGGCGTCCATGTTCTGGACGATCTTGGCGGCGACGCCCCGGAGGGTAGTGGTCTCGGCCGACTTGGCGGCCTCAGGCTCCTTGGCCTTAGCGGCCGGCGCGGCGGTGGGCTTGGCCGGGGCGGGTGCCGTCGCGCGGGGCTGCGCGGGCGCCTTCGTGACTGTGTCCACCTTGCCGTCACTCTTCGTAGTCGCGGAGGGCTTGGGGGCGGCCTTCGCGGCGGTCGCCCGGGGCTCCGGGGACGTGGCGGCCGCAGGTGCGTCGGTGCCGGCCTTGGCGGCGGTCTGGGTAGCTGTCGCCGCGGCCGCCTGAGTCGGCGACGCACCGTCGTTGTCCGGGCGATAATCGGCGAAGAAGTCGTGCCACGCCGGGTCTACGCTCGTGGGGTCCGCGAGATAGCGCTGGTACATCTCGTCGACGATCCACTCATTGGGGCCGAAACCCGCGAGTGGGTTATCAGATGTCTGCTGGCTCGACACGGCCGGTAATCGCCTCTTCCGCGCGCTGTGTGTGGGTGTGAGAAGACGGAGCCAAGGCTACGCCGCGCGACATGGACAGCCGTCGGCGACGTCCGTCCGTGTCACGTCTCACAGGTTAAATCGCGCGCAGGTGTTAGGAGATGTCGCGCTTGCGTGTGATGAGGGTGCCGATGAGGCCTGCGACTAGGGCATAGGCGATCAAGACGGCCGCGCCGGACCAGCGTGGTGGGCTGCCTGGCAGGTCAGTGCCGGTGACCAGCAGGCCCGAGGCCAGCGGCGGGATGACCAACTGGAGGTTGTTCCACCAGTCGCCGAAACGGTCGGCGAACACGCCCAGCAGGATCGCCCCGGCGAAGAAGCCGCCGATGTAGAGCGCGCTGGTGGTGATCGTGCTGGCGAGCTGGCTCGGGATGAGCACCCCGAAGCCGACGCCGATCACCGCCCAGAGCAGGTAGGCCAGGCCGTTGAGCAGGATGGCCTGCCAGAGGGCGCTCTCACCGAGCTGTGACGGGACGTCGTAGGCGGCGAGGATCAGCGGTGCCACGAGGAAGTTGAGCACCGTGGTGACGAGCCAGAACAGCAGACCGACGATGCTGGCGGCGGCCAGCTTGGCGAGGATGACCGCGGTGCGGCGCGGGTTGGTCAGGAACGTCGTGGTCGCGGTCTGGTGCGCGAACTCGTTGGTCACGACGATGACGCCGATCAACATCACGATCATCAGGCCGAGGAACTGGCCGCTGGTGTAGAGGTTGGCGGCGATGTTGGGGGCCTCGCGCACGGCGTTGAACTGCGCGTCGTCGGTCGGCGTGCCCTCCGGGGGGTTGGCCAGCACCGAGGTCTGCAGCCAGTTGACGCCCGTCGTGAGCGCCCACAGCGCCAGCGCGATCAGCCCGAACACCCACCACGTGTTGACCGTGCGGACCTTGAGTAGCTCGCTGCGCACCAGCCTCATCGGATGCCCGCCTTTCCGGCCGTGAGCTCCAGGAAGACGCCCTCGAGGTCGGGGCGTTCGGGGGTCAGCTCGTGCAGCTCGACCCCGGCGGCCAGGGCCGCCTTGCCGATCGCGGGTGCCTCGACGCCGGTGACCAGCAGCGTGTTGTCACTGCTGGGGGTCACGGTGGCGCCCGGCAGGCCGCTCAGCGCGGCGGTCAGCCCGTCGGCCTGCGGCGTGCGGACCCGCACGTGGGCGGTGGTGGTCATCGAGGTGACGACCTCACCCATCGGGCCCTGCCGGAGCAGCTTGCCGTTCGCGATGATCACGACATCGTCGGCCAGCAACTCCATCTCGGAGAGCAGGTGGCTGGAGACCAGGACGGTGCGGCCCTCGCGGGCTAGCCCCTGGAGCAGGCTGCGCATCCAGCGGATGCCCTCGGGGTCGAGGCCGTTGGCCGGCTCGTCGAGGATCAGCACCCGCGGGTCGCCCAGCATGGCGGCGGCGATGCCGAGCCGCTGGCGCATGCCGAGCGAGTAGCCCTTGAACTTGCGCTTCGCGGCCGGGGTCAGGCCGACCAGCTCGAGCGCCTCGTCGGCCCGCTTCTTCGGCAGGCCGGCGGCCGCGCAGATCACCCGCAGGTGGTTGATGCCGGTGCGGCCCTTGTGCGCGCTGGACGCTTCGAGCACCGCGCCCACCGTGCGCAGCGGGTCGCGCAGGTCGGCGTAGCGGCTGCCGCCGATCGTGGCCGTGCCGGAGGTCGGCGTCACGAGGTTGAGCAACATGCGCAACGTGGTGGTCTTGCCGGCGCCGTTGGGACCGAGGAAGCCGGTCACCCGGCCCGGCCGGACGCTGAACGAGAGCCCGTCGACAGCCAGCAAAGTCTTGTAGCGCTTGGTGAGACCGGAGACCACTATCTCGCCGTCGGACATCTCGCTCCTTCCCCCGGGTGACGTCGCCGCACACCATACCGGCGGGGTAGGTCGAACGGTGTCCTTAAATCGCCAGCCAGGTGGCCCGGGCATGGGCCAGCAACCTGCCGTCGCTGTCGTAGAGGGCCGAGTGCACCGCGGCCTTGCGGCCCTCGGTGGCTGACAACATGCCGACCACGACCGACTCGCTGCCCGGCGCCGGCGGCTCGGCGATCATCGTGGCCATCCGGCCCAACACGTACGCCCGGCCGGGCGCGAGCACCGACCAGCCGCCGGGGCAGTCCAGCGCCGACCAGACCGTCTCGGTGGACACCTGCGCCGGTGCGGTGAACGGCGCCGCGACCACGCCGTCGACCGGCCCGGGAAAGATCCGCAGCCCGTCGGCGCGTTCCGGTCCACAGACGTAGCACGTCGGGAACGGGTGATCCGTGAACCCCGCGTAACGGGCGGCGGCTTCGGTCGCGGCCTCGATCGTGATGCGCGGCGCGACGACGTCGAACTCCGGCACCGCGCGCGCGGTCGCGACCACCTGGCCGGCCGGGTCGAGCACGGCGCCGCCGTCGGCGGTCAGGGGCACGTCCAGCGGCGGCGGCTTGAGCAGCGTGACCTCGGGGACGCCGGCTTCGTCGACCAGCGCGGCGAAGGTGCCGGCGGAGTAGCCGCCGTTGCCGGTGCCCGGCGGACCGTTGAACCGGCTGGCGATGACCATCGAACGGCTGTTCACCAGCACACCTTCCCACAAGCATCGAGGTCCGGCGTTCACTCAATCGACATCCCCGCACCCGTTCTCCGACACGCGTGTGGTAGCCGGCGCACTTACACAGAACGCATGGACCTCCTGACCAGGACCGGCGGCTACACCCTGCTGATCGCGGACGACGCGCAGCAGGTCGCCGCCGCACAACGGCTGCGCTACCAGGTGTTCGCCGAGGAGCTCGGTGCGACCCTGCACACCACGGTCCCCGGCCACGACGTCGACGAGTTCGACGAGGCCTGCGACCATCTGATCGTCCGCGACGACAAGTCGGGTGCGATCGTCGGCACCTACCGGATGCTGTTGCCCGGGCGGACGACCAGCCGCTACGGCGACACCGAGTTCGATCTGTCCGCTCTCGACCCGCTGCGCGACGCCCTGGTCGAGACCGGCCGGTCGTGCGTCGCTCCGGAGCATCGCTCCGGCGCGGTGATCAACCTGATGTGGGCCGGCATCGCCCGGTACCTCCACCTGCACAACAAGCGGTGGCTGGGCGGCTGCGCCTCGATCCCGCTCGAAGACGGCGGCGCGTTGGCCGCCGGGGTCTGGGAGCGGGTCCGCACCAAGCACATCTCCCCGCCGCGGATGCGCGTCACCCCGCGTCACCCGTGGGAGATGCAGCCGTCCGAGGCGATCTCGAGCGCGGCCATGCCGCCGCTGCTGCGCGGCTACCTGCGGCTGGGCGCGTGGGTCTGCGGCGAGCCGGCCTACGACCCGGACTTCGACTGCGCCGACCTCTACATCCTGCTGTCCCTGGACCGGATCGACCCGCGCTACATGCGGCACTTCCTCGGAGAGGAACGATGACTCAGTCTAGGGGTCGACCAATGAGCCTGTGGCGGCCGCGGAACGACTGCGGCACACCCTGCCTCGACACCAACGACGAGAAGACGGAAGCGCCGACGGCGATCCAGGTGCTGCGGTTCGTCCGGCTGTTGGGCGCGCTGGTCTTCGGCGCCCTGCTGGTGCCGGTGCTGCCGTTGCTCACCGAGGGCGGGCGGAACCGGGCTGCGAAGGCCTGGGGCCGGCTCACGCTGGCCGCGCTCGGTGTGCGGCTGAGGCTGCGCGGTCGCCTCCCGCGCGGCCGGGCGCTGGTCGTCGCCAACCACGTGTCCTGGTTGGACATCGTCGCGTTGCTCGCGGTTGCTCCCGGCCGGATGCTGGCCAAGGTCGAGGTGCGGCAATGGCCGCTGTTCGGCGCGCTGGCGGCGTCCGGCGGCACGATCTTCATCGACCGGGACCGGCCGAAGACGCTGCCCGACACCGTCGCGGACGTGGCCGCCGCACTGCGCGCGGGTGCCGTGGTCACGGTCTTCCCGGAGGGCACCACCGGTTGTGGCGAGTCGGTCGGGTCGTTCCGCCCGGCGATGTTCCAGGCCGCCATCGACGCCGGTGCGACGATCGTTCCGGTGACCCTGCGGTACGGCGGCCCGGCCGCCTCGTTCATCGGCGACGAGACCCTGTGGTCCTCGGTCCGCCGGGTGCTCGCGATGCCCATGCCGGTCGCGTCGGTCTCCGTGGCCCCAGCGCTGCACCCGGAGCCCGCGGCGTCCCGCCGGGCACTGGCCCGGGTGGCCCAGGCCGCCGTCGGCACGCCGGTCTTCGTCCCTGTCCCGATCCCCGTCGAGGAGATCCCGCTGCCGATCCCGGTGGCACTCGCCGCGTAACCCCCTTCCCCCGGAGCCGCTGGCATAACGCGATACATCGCGATATGCTCAAGCGGCTTTCGGGAGGTGAGCCCGTGTCCAACGTCTGGACCGTGGAGGAGCCACAGCGGCTCAGCATCGACGCGGCCGTCGACCGGGTCGACGTCAACCTGGTCTCCGGCCGGGTCAACCTGGTGGGCGGCGAGGACGGTCCGGCGCGGGTCGATGTCACCCGGGCCGGGCGCACCCCGGTGATCGTCGAGGTGGTCGACCGTACCCTCGTGATCCGGCATCACCGGATGCCCCGTTTTCCCGGCGTGTTGTGGTGGATCGGGCAACTCCGCCGCCGCTTCCGGGTCGAGGTCTCGATCGGCGTGCCCCGCGCGACCGGCGCCTACGTGCGGCTCGTCGACGGCGCGGTGGTGGCCGCCGGCCTGCGCACGGACACCGACGTCGAGCTGACCTCGGGCCGGATCACGCTGATGGGCCTGGGCGGGCGGACCCGTGCCAAGGTCGTCGCCGGGCCGGTCGAGGCGCTGGGCGTCGACGGCGACCTGAGCCTCAAGACCGTCTCCGGCGAGCTCGTGCTCGCCGACAGCGCGGCGGACCGGGTCGAGATGTCGACCGTCTCCGGCTCGGTCACCTGTGATCTGGACAACCCGCACCACCGCGAGCTCCGGCTGCACGCCACCTCCGGCAGCGTCACGGTCCGGGTCCGGGAAGACGCCGACCTGGCCGTCGACCTGCACACCCAGTCCGGCCAGATCACCAGCGCGTTCCCGCAACTGGCCACCGAACGACACGGCTCGTCGCAGCACCGGCGCGGCCAACTCGGCGGCGGAACCGGCAAACTCTGGGCGACGACCGTTTCCGGCAGCATCGCGTTGCTGGCGCGCCCGGTCGACGACGGAGGGGAGACGCCGGCATGACGGCCGTGTTCAGCCATGGGCGGTTGCGTCTCTACCTGCTCAAGCTGCTCGACGACGGCCCGAAGCACGGCTACGAGCTGATCCGGCTGCTGGCCGACCGGTTCCACGGCACCTATGCGCCCAGCGCCGGCACGATCTATCCGCGGCTGGCCCGGATGGAGAGCGAGGGGCTGGTCACCCACGCCGCGGCGGGTGGTCGCAAGACTTACTCGATCACCGACGACGGCCGCTCCGAGCTGCGTCAGCGGGCCGGCGAGCTGGACGCGCTGGAGAAGGACATCAACGCGTCCGTCGCCGACCTGGCCGCCGAGATCCAGGCCGAGGTGCACGGCTCGGCCCGCGACCTCAAGCGCGAGCTGAAGGAGGCGGCCCGGCAGACCCGGCGGGGGACCTGGGTGGTCGACGTCCAGCTCGGTGGCCGGCCGCCCGGCACCGACCCGCAGGCCGACTTCGACCGGCGGTTGGTGGCGTTCTCCGACGAGGTGCGTGCGCTCGTCCGGCGTGGTCGGTTCAGCGACGACCAGCTCCGCACGGCGTCCAGGCTGCTCGATGGGGTGCTCGACGGGCTGCGCCGGATGCAACGGTAGAAACCACCCATCGCGCACAGCGGACTTTCAGGTTCAATCCAGCGGCGACACAGCGTACGGGTTAATGATGGGTGTCATGGCCGCTCCACAGACCGAGGCGAGACTGCTTGTCGTCGAAGACGACCCGAACATTCTCGAGCTGCTCTCCGCCAGCTTGAAGTTCGCGGGCTTCGAGGTGAGCACCGCGACCAGCGGCAGCTCCGCCGTCAGCGCCGCCAAGGATCGCCGGCCGGATCTGGTCGTCCTCGACGTGATGCTGCCCGACCTCGACGGCTTCGAGGTGATAAGGCTGATGCGCGAGGGCGGCACCCGTACCCCCGTAGTGTTCCTGACCGCTCGCGACGCCACCGACGACAAGATCCGCGGCCTGACCCTCGGTGGCGACGACTACGTCACCAAGCCGTTCAGCCTCGAAGAGCTGACCGCCCGCATCCGGGCGGTCCTGCGCCGCACCACCTCCGGTGACCAGAGCACCTCCCGGCTCACGTTCGCCGACCTGGAGCTCGACGAGGAGACCCACGAGGTCTACCGCGCCGGAGCGCGGGTCCAGCTCTCCCCGACCGAGTTCAAGCTGCTGCGCTACCTGATGCTCAACGCCAACCGGGTGCTGTCCAAGGCGCAGATCCTCGACCACGTCTGGAACTACGACTTCCGCGGCGACGACAACATCGTGGAGAGCTACATCTCCTACCTGCGTCGCAAGATCGACAATGGCCAGCCGCGGCTGATCCACACCCTGCGTGGCGTCGGATACGTCCTGCGCAAACCGACGGCCTGACCGGAGTGCCGATGCTGGCCCCCCTGCGTGGCACCCCGCTGCGCGTCAAGCTCGTCGCCGCGGTGCTGGCGCTCGTCACGGCCGCGCTGCTGGTGATCGGTGCGGCCAGCACCTTCTTCCTGCGCAACTACCTGCTCGACCAGGTCGACGGCAACCTGCGCAGCCTCAACAACAACGTGCAGGCGCTGCTCCGCGACAACATCCAGTTCGCGGTCGGCGACAACGCGTTCGCCGTCGCGTCCACCCCGGCGCAGCCGACCCTCAACGACCTGAGCAGCAAGCCCAGCCAGTTGTTCACCCCGGACGGGCCCGACCTGCCGCAGAACTACCAGGGGCTTCAGCAGTCGCTGCGCCAGCACCACAACGACCCGTTCACGGTCAAGGCGATCGGCAGCCAGACCCGCTGGCGCGTGCTGATGGTGCAGCCGCAGGACAGCAGCGCGATCGTCGCGGTCGGCTTCAACCTCTCC
This sequence comes from Asanoa ishikariensis, assembly GCF_900107455.1. Classification (GTDB taxonomy): domain Bacteria; phylum Actinomycetota; class Actinomycetes; order Mycobacteriales; family Micromonosporaceae; genus Asanoa; species Asanoa ishikariensis. Next base: position 532,588 of record NZ_FNQB01000002.1, read on the forward strand.
GACGTCGACCACACCGTCAAACAGTTGCTCTGGATCGACGGCCTGGCCGGGGGCACGGTACTGATCGTGCTCGCGACCGTCGGCGCCGCGATAGTCCGCAGCAACCTCAAACCGCTGCGGCAGATCGAGCGCACCACGGTGGCGATCGCGGCCGGTGACCTCAGCCAGCGCGTCCCCGACACCGAACCCGGCGTCGAGGAACCCAAGACCGAGCTCGGCCGACTGTCCCGGGCACTCAACTCGATGCTCACCCAGATCGAGACCGCGTTCGCGGCCCGGGCCGACTCCGAGGCCGCCGCCCGCGACGCGGCCTTCGCCGCACAGGCGTCCGAGGCGCGGGCGTTGCGGTCCGAGGAACGGATGCGGCAGTTCGTCGCGGACGCCTCGCACGAGTTGCGTACGCCGCTGACCACGATCCGCGGCTTCGCCGAGCTCTACCGGCAGGGCGCCGCCGCCGGTTCGCTGGAAGACACCGCACGGTTGGTCCGCCGGATCGAGGACGAGGCCGCCAGGATGGGTCTTCTCGTGGAAGACCTGCTGTTGCTCGCCCGCCTCGACCGGGAACGACCGCTCTCGCTGTCGCCCGTCGAGCTGCGTGTGCTGGCCAGCGAGGCGGTGCAGGCGGCGCAGGCGATGGCGCCGGACCGCGACATCTCGATCGAGATCGCGCCACGGGCCGGGCTGCTGGTGGTCCAGGCCGACGACGCCCGGCTCCGCCAGGTGCTGGGCAATCTGCTGACGAACGCGATCATCCATACGCCGCAGCCGGCCAAGATCACTGTGCGGCTGCGCTCCGACAGCGGCTCGGCGATCGTCGAGGTGGTCGACACCGGCCAGGGTCTGCCGCCGGAGCAGGCCGAACGCGTCTTCGAGCGGTTCTACCGGGCGGACGCCGCGCGCCGGCGCGACCGCGAGGCCAACAGCACCGGCCTGGGGCTCGCGATCGTCGCCGCCCTGGTCCGCGCGCACGGCGGCAGCGTGGAGGTCGACAGCGTGCCCGGCAAGGGTTCGACGTTCCGGGTCCGGCTGCCGCTGGCCACCGGCGAGGACGACCACGACGACGCGGACGGCCCGGGTCCCGACCCGGCCAGCGGCGGCAGCAACGGCGCGGGTCCGAACGGCCACTCTCAGACAACGCTCAGCCCGGCCCCAGGCCCGTCGCAGAGCGGTGGGGAAAGGTAAATGTCATGACCGAGCACGAAAGCGACCCCCGGCACGATCTCGAGCGGCGCACCGAACCGGAGTCCGGAGCCGCGCCGGAGCCGCGTCCGTTCGGAGCGGAGCAGCCGACCGAGCAGTACGCGCGCCCGTCGGAGGCAGAGCAGCCCGCCGCGCAGCTTGCGCGTCCCGGGGAGGCCGAGCCGCCGACCGCCCCCGTCCACCCCCAGCCGGTCAGCGGCACACCCGTCCAGGGTCAGCACCCGGACCCGGCGCCCAGCCCGTGGCAGCAGCCGGCGCCGCACTACCCGCAGCCGGGCTATCCGCAGGCCGGCTCGGGCTACCCGCAGGCCAGTTCGGGCTACCCGCAGTACAGCTACCCGGCGACCGCCGGCTACGGCCAGGCGGGTTACCCCGGAGCGCCGGCCGACCCCGCCCAGGCCGGCCACCAGCCACATCAGCAGCACGGCACCCCAATCCCGTGGGTCGGCGGCGGCGGACCGGGCGGCCCCCCGCCCGGCCAGCCCTGGCCGCACGCGGGACAGCCGGGACAGCCGGGCCGGCCCAACCGCGTCGGCCGGTGGATCGCCGCGGCCGCGGTCGCGCTCGTGCTGCTCCTCGGCGCCGGGTTGGTCGGCGGCGTGATCGGTGCCGCCCTCAACGGCAACGACGCCGACAACGCGCGGGCCCGCGCGGCCGCCGCACCCGTGGTCAACCGGTCGTCGCTCGCCGAGATCGCGCAGAAGGTGGAGCCGAGCATCGTCTCGATCACCACCGGCAGCGGCGAGGGCTCCGGCGTGGTGCTCACCGAAGACGGCTACGTCCTGAGCAACAACCACGTCGTGGCCAGCGCCAGCGGCGGCACCGTCACGGTGGTCTTCGACAACGGCAAGCGCGCCACCGCCAAGGTCGTCGGCACCGACCCGAAGAGCGACCTCGCGGTGGTCAAGGCCGACAACGTGTCGGGCCTCAGCCCGGCGAAGTTCGGCGACAGCGCCGCGGTGCAGGTCGGCGACACCGTCCTGGCCCTGGGCAGCCCGCTGGGCCTGCAGGGCTCGGTCACCGCCGGCATCATCAGCGCCAAGGACCGCACCATCCGGACCCAGTCCGAGCAGGACCAGCAGCAGCAGCCGGACCCGTTCGGTGGCGGCGCCAACCAGCAGCCGACCGCGACCTCGCTGTCCGGCCTGCTCCAGACCGACGCGCCGATCAACCCCGGCAACTCGGGTGGCGCGCTGGTCAACACCAACGGTGAGGTGATCGGCATCAACACCGCGATCGCCACCTCGGGCCAGGGCAACGGCAGCATCGGCGTGGGCTTCGCGATCCCGAGTGCCAAGGCCGAGCAGGTCGCCAACGCGCTGCGCAACGGTGAGAAGGTCTCGCACGCCGCGCTCGGCGTCTCGGTCACCGAGACCGAGCAGGGCAACGGCGCGCTGGTCAGCGCCGTCAGCGCGAACAGCGCGGCCGCCAAGGCCGGGCTCCAGCAGGGCGACATCGTGACCAACTTCGGCGGCGAGGCGATCAACACCTCGGACGAACTGGTGGCCGCGGTCCAGTCGCACAAGGTGGGTGACCAGGTGCAACTGACCTACACCCGAAACGGATCGCAAAGCACCGCAACCGTGACGCTCACCGAAGCGTCATAAGAGCTAGATACGCGCACACCTGGGACCCGAAGGCCGCGTGACCCGCGGTGACGGTCCTCCTCCCAAAAGGTGGCGGGTGACACGGCCCTCGGGGGTTGGTCGTGTCACCCGCTACCGCCTTTTGTGCACACGGTGAGCGCCTGGTGACGGCCGGCCGACGATAGCTGTGCGTGGCTGTCGGGTAGCGGACGCGAAGTCGATTCCGATCTATGAGCGGCCTACTCTCCAACCCCGGTGGGGTAACGGAGGGTGGGCACCGTGACGGTCGTCGAGACCCGGGTGAGTGTGTGGGAGGCGCTGGCCGGGCGGGCGCCGGGGCAGCCGGTCGGCCCGCACGACCCCGGCATGTGGGCGGCCGTCGTCGAGCGGCTCAATCCGGCCCGGGCCAAGCCGGTGCTGCGCGCCGGCATCGAGCAGGTCGACCTCGTCTCCGTGCGTGACGTCCCGTACGTGATGCTCCGCTCGCCCGACGATCGTGGCGCCGCCTGCTACCTGCGGCTCACGCCCGAGGAGTGGCAGCTCGCGACCTTGATGGACGGCACGCGTACGGTCGCCCGTCTGGTCGCCGAGTTCGCCCGGATCGGTGGCCGGCTCGCACCGGACCAGGTCACCCGGGTGGTCGCCGACCTGGCCGCCAACCGGATGCTGGCCGAGTTGCCGGTCGACGCGTTCCGTCCGCTGGCCAAGGTGCACCGCCGTCCCTGGCCGATGCGGCTGGGCCGCACGCTGCTGGCCTTCGCGCAGGGCCGGCGCACCGTGATCGCCGACATCGACCCGCTGGTCAGCTTTCTCTATCGGGCCGGCGGCCGGTTGCTCTTCCACAAGGCCGCCGCCGTGCTGCTCGGCGTCGTCGCGGTGGCCGGCCTGCTCGCGTTCGGCTGGACGTGGTGGCACGGCGAGGAGTCAATCTTCCTGACCGGCGGCTCGTACGCGACCGGCGCGGCCGTCCTGCTCGGCCTCAACGTGCTCGCACTGGCCTGTCACGAGCTCGGTCACGCGCTCGCCACCAAGCACGCCGGCCGGCGGGTGCCGGCCGCGGGCTTCCTCGTCTACTTCGGCATCCCGTCCGTCTTCGTCGACACCACCGACGTGTGGATGGCCGGTCGCCGGGCGCGGATGACCACCACCGCCGCCGGCCCGGCCGCCGGGCTGGTGCTGGCCGGCATCGCGGGGCTGGTCGGTGTCCTCGTGCCGGAAGCCGCGCCGTGGACCTTCAAGCTGGCCTTCGCCTGGTACCTGAACGCGCTGTTCAACCTCAACCCGTTCCTCGCGCTCGACGGCTACTACCTGCTGATGGACTGGCTGGAGATCCCCAACCTGCGCGCTCGGGGTCTCACCTTCGTCGTCAGCCGGCTCCGCCGCCGCCCGCCGCGCTGGTCGGAGCTCGACCGCGAGGGGCGGTTGGTCGCGCTCTACGGCACGGTCGCCGTGCTCTGGGTGGCCATCGCCGTCAACCTTGGCTGGCGGATCTGGACCGACCGGGTCGCCGGGTTGACCATCGGGCTGTGGCGGTCCGGCTGGCCCGCCCGGATCCTGCTCGCCGCGGTGATCTGCGGCCTGGCCGCGCCCCTGGTCTACCTTCTGTTCGGTTGGCTCGCCGGGCGGGTCCGCGCGCTGCGCCGCCGGCTCGCCCAGCGCCGCCGCGACCTCGACGCCCCGCAACGGCTCGACGCGCTCCGGGCCTCCGCGCTCGGCCGGCTGCCCGGCGCCGCGCTCGCCGACCTCGCCGCGGCCGCCACCTGGGTCCGCCCGCGCACCGGCCAACAGCTCGTCTTCGCCGGGTCCGCGCAGCGTGCCGTCTACGTCGTGGTCGACGGCGCGGTCGAGGCACGCCGCCCGGACGACCCCTCCGGCCTGGTCCGGCAACGACTCGGCGCCGGTGGCGTGGTCGGGCTGGCCAGCGCGCTGAGCGGGGCGCCGGCCGCGCTGGCCTGGCACACCGCCGGCACTACGCTGCTGTCCCTCCCGCCGTCCGCGGTGTCCCGCGCGATCGGCCCGGTGCCCGGACCGCCGCCGGCCGAGTGGGACCAGGCCGACCGGCTGTTCGCCGAGGCACCCGCGCTCCAGTCGCTCAGCGCCGAGGACCGGATGGGTCTGGTCTCCGCCGCCCGGCCGATCCTGCTCGCGCCGGGCGACCCGGTCTCGCTGCAGGGCGCCACCGACGCGGTGGTCGTCGAGTCCGGCACGGTGGTCCTGCCGGACGGCACCGACCTGCGCCGGGGCACGCTGATCGGCCCGATCGGCGACGGACCCGGTGGTGTCGTGGCGACCGCGCGCACGCCCACCCGGCTGTGGTCCGTGCCCGCGCTGCCGGGCGTACCGCTGCTGCTCGGTGCCGATCCCGCCGTCGTCGCGTCGGTCGCCGGCGCCGGCCCGCAGATCGGCGTGCACCCATCTTTCGGCTACCCGCCGTTGGCCGCGCCGCCCGGGCCGCCGCCCGTGATCGACGAGACGGTCGACGGTCGCTTCGAGCGCCGGCTGTGGTGGCTGACCGCCCTGCTCCTGCTGCTCGCGCTGTTCCTTACCGGCACCAACTTCCTGCCCGGTCCCGCCTGGGCCGAGATGCCTGCCGATCGCGCGCTGCTGGCGACCACCCGCGGCACCGCCGACGTCCAGGTCAACGGTCGGCAGGTCAAGCTGACCTCCGGCGCCAAGGTGTACGTCACCGAGGGCGACCAGGTGCACCTGCGCGACCGCTCCTCGGCGACGCTGACCTTCCGCGGCGGGTCCGTGACCGTCCTCTGTGCCGGCAGCGGGGTCGCGGTCGGTGAGCTGTGGAGCGAGGGCGACCGCCGCACGGTGCCGCACGGGTCGTTGCGGCTGTCCGACGGGCGGGTGCTGGTCGACACCGCGAGCACCGGCAGCACGTTCCGGCCGCTGGACCTGTCGCTGGACGCCTCGGGCACGCGGCTGACCAACGACGGCGCCGCCTGGTACAGGGTCAGCTCCGGCGGCGGCAGCGTCGTCTCCACGGGGTCTGTGCGGGTCGACGGCGAGCTCCAGCCGGCTACCGACGCGGCGCTCGACTGCGGCGACGGCCGCGAGGTGCCTCGTCCGGCCGGGCCGACCGAGGAGCCGTCGCCCAGCGACGAGCCGTCACCGACCGACCTGCCGTCGCCGACGGCTACGCCGAGCGTGACGCCGACACCGCCCGCCGGCACCGACGACGATGACGACGACAACGACGCTGGCGACGACGACAACCCGCCGCCGGGCCAGCCGGGCGACAACCCCGTGCCACCGGTCACCCAGCCGACCACGGCCCCACCGACGTCAGACCCGCCGACCGAGCCGACGAATGATCCACCCGTGATCACAGGGCTGTCTGCGGATCCTGAGTCGATCAGTCGGACATGCCGATCTGACGGCAGCACCAACATCAGCTTCCAGGTGCAGGACGATGATCTCGCCTCTGTATCAGCGTCGTGGTCCATGGCGAACGGCGAAGGCGGCGGCATCGGCCTCGGGAACGAAGGCTCCTTCTACGGCGGCACGCTGACCGTGCCGTACACGGGGGAGAACGCCCAAGGCGGGACTGTCCAGGTTGTCGTGACTGCGGTCGACCAAGCCAAACAGTCTGCGGAGCCAGCGAGAATCTCAGTCCCGCTGAATCCTTGTACACCGATCATCGGCTAAGGAGAGTTCGTGCTCTGTTGGTTTTGTCCTAAGTCGGCGCGGGGGTCGTGCCGGTTCTGTGGGCGCGGGGTGTGCGAGGACCACGCCCGGTTCGGCCCGTTCCTGCTGGAGGTGCACCGGTCGGAGACCCGCAACCGCGCCGAGGGGCTGGTCGTCGAGGACGCCGTGCAATGTGGCACGTGCCGGCCGCGTCCCCAGCCGGTGCCGATGCCGGAGCTCGACTGACGGCGCTACCGTAGGAGCGCCGTCGATGGGGAGGGGCCAGCGATGAGTGACTTCGACGAGGTACTGGAGCGTTTGGTGGTTGACCCGGCATTCGCCAGTGCCCTCGCGTCCGACCCGGGGCTGGCCCTGGCCAGCTACTCGTTGAGCGACGACGAGATCGCGCTCTTGCACACCCAGGTCGGCGGCGATTCGACGACCGAGCACGCGGTGGAGACCCGGGCCAACCAGTCGAGCACGTTCGGCCTGCTCGGTTCGCTGGGCGGGCTGTTCGCCGACGGCGGCCCGATCTCCGGCACGTCCGGCCTCGGGCACGCGGCGACGAGCGGCCTGGGTTCGCCCGCCGGCCAGTCGGGCCTGGGTCCGGCGGGCTACGACGGGGCGAGCTTCGGCCCGTACGCGCAGGCCGAAGGCACCCACGGCGGCATGGGCGGGCTCTCCGGCTTCGGCGACGAGATCAGCCAGGGGCTCGCGGAGACCGCACCGGCGGGCACCGACGCGATGGGTTCGGCGCCGGACGCGGCGTCGGGCACCGCCGGCCTCGGTCCGGCAGTGACCGGCGGCCACGCCGGCCTCGGCCCGGCCGCGCCGGAGACGCCGAGCTCTGTGATCCCGGATGGCTACCACACCCGGGTCGACGTCGACGGTGACGGCGACTGGGACAAGCACGTCCTGCTCGGCCGGGGCGACGGCGGCGTCGACATCATGGTCGACAACGACCGCGACGGCCGGGTCGACTTCGTCGGTCACGACACTGACGGCGACGGCCTGGTCAACTCCGCCGACTACGACAAGGACGGCGACGGCGTCTTCGAGAAGACGATGTACGACGACAACGGCGACGGCTGGATGGACCGCACCGTCCATCACTGACCGGCGCGCAGATAGGTCAGCACCGCGACGACCCGGCGGTTGCGGTCGTCGTCGGGCGGCAGGTCGAGCTTGGCCAGGATGTTGCCGACGTGCTTGCCCACCGCCGCCTCGGAGACCACCAAGAGCCGGGCGATGGCCGCGTTGGAGTGTCCCTCGGCCAGGAGCTGGAGCACTTCCCGCTCCCGGTTGGACAGTTGGGCCAGGGGGTCGCGCCGCCGGCGCACCAGTTGCGAGACGACCTGCGGGTCGACCACCGTGCCGCCGGCGGCGACCTGGCGCAGCGCGGCGATGAACTCCGCGATGTCGACCACCCGGTCCTTGAGCAGGTAGCCCACGCCCCGGCCGGACCCCGAGTCGAGCAGATCGGCGGCGTAGCTCTCCTGCACGTACTGGCTGAGCGCGACCACCGGCAGCCCGGGATGGCGGCGGCGCAGCTCGACCGCGGCCCGCAGCCCTTCGTCGGTGAAGCCTGGGGGCATCCGGATGTCGGTGACCACCAGGTCCGGCACGCTCGCGTCGACGGCGGCCACCAGCGCGGCGGCGTCGCCGACGGCGGTGACCGTGAAGCCGAAACGGTCGAGGATGCCGGTCAGTCCTTCGCGCAGCAGGGTGCCGTCCTCGGCCAGCACCGTCCGGATCACCGCCACGGCAGTTCCGCCCGCAGCAGCGTCGGCCCGCCGGCCGGGCTGGACAGCCGGGTCGTGCCGCCGACTGCGGCCACCCGGTCGGCGAGGCCGGTCAGCCCGCTGCCCTGGCCGGGCTCGGCGCCGCCGTGGCCGTTGTCGCCGACCTCGACGACCAGCGTCCGGCCGTCGCGGGCGGCGGACACCAGGACCTGGGTGGCGCCGCTGTGCTTGGCGACGTTGGCCAGCGCCTCGGCGACGACGAAGTACGCGGTCGACTCCACGTGCTCCGGTGGCCGCTCCGGCAGGTCGACCGCCACGGTCACCGGGACCGTCGACCGGTCGGCGAGCTCGCGTACCGCCGCGTCCAGGCCGCTGTCGGTGAGCACCTGCGGGTGGATGCCGCGGATCAGCTCGCGTAGCTCGGCCATGAGCTGCTTGGCCTGGTCGTGCGCGACGCCGACGCTGCGCGCGGCCGGGCTGTCGGGCGGCAGGTCGAGCTGGGCCACGCCGAGTTGCAGGGTCAGGCTGACCAGCCGCTGCTGCGCCCCGTCGTGCAGGTCGCGTTCGATCCGCCGGCGCTCGGCGCTGAAGCCGTCGACCAGCCGGGCGCGGGAGCTGACCACCTCGGCCAGCCGGCTGCGGGCCTGTTCGTCGGCGCCGCCGAGCAGCACGCGGGCCAGTGCGCCGTGTGCGCCCGCCACCACGCCGAACAGGTACGGCACGGCCGGCAGGAGGACCAGCCCGAGCAGCGCGTACGGCAGCGCCTCCGAGGGCGTGTCGACCGCGGCCGCGCCCAGCGTGATCGGGTCGCCGGCGCTGACCACGAACGGGCTGGAGATCAGCGCGACGACCATCAGCAGCCCGATGCCGGCGACGAAGTAGACGAGGGGCACCACGGAGCTCAGCGCGAAGCCGTAGACCACGGCCCGCCAGGTGGCGGCGTCGACGTAGCGGTCCGCCAGCCAGCGGAACCACTGCCCGGGCGCGGGTGGCGGGAGCCCGGGCAGGGGCCGGTCGTCGACCAGGCGGAGCCGGAACCGTTCGACGGCGGCCAGGAGGACGGCGCTGACCGGCGCGACCGTGCCGAGCAGCACGGTGCCGACGCAGACCAGCAGCACGAGCTGCGAGCCGGACAGGTTGGTCTTGCCGCGGATCAGCCGGTCCGCCGCGACCACCCAGGGCAGCGCGACCGTGCCGAACACCAGCATCGCCGCGAACCCGATCGGGGCCGTGCTGATCAGGTAGCCGAGCGAACGCCAGGGCCAGGCGGTCCGCAGGAAGGTCGGTTTGGCTAGCGCACGCAACGCGGTCATGCCAAGGACGCTAACGGCGGGACCAGCGGGTACGCCCTACGCCTGCCGCTAGTCCTTGGGTAGCGGTAGCTATACGCGTCCGAGATTGCCCTGGCGTTGTGCGTCATCGAAGACCACCATTGCGGACAGGGAGGTGTTCGCGGTGGTGGCCATCGCCACGGATCAGTTGACCAAGGTCTTCGACGACGGCACGGTCGCGGTCGACCAGGTCAGCCTGCTCGCCGCGCCCGGCGAGTTCCTGGTGCTGCTCGGGCCGACCGGCTGCGGCAAGTCGACGATCCTCCGGCTGGTCGCCGGGCTGGAGACGCCGACCGCCGGGCGGGTGCTGATCGACGGCCAGGTGGTCGACCATCTGCCGTCCCGGGACCGCCGACTGGCGATGGTCTTCCAGGACTACGCGCTCTATCCGCACCTGACCGTCGCGCAGAACATCGGCTTCCCGCTGCGTGTCCGCCACGATTCGGCGGCCGACGTGGCAGCCCGGGTCAACGAGGTCGCCGACCAGCTCGCCATCACCGGTCTGCTGCGCAAGCTGCCCGGCGCGCTCTCGGGCGGCGAGCGGCAGCGGGTGGCGATGGCCCGGGCGATCATCCGCCGGCCACAGGGCTTCCTGCTCGACGAGCCACTGTCCAACCTGGACGCCGGTTTGCGCGCCGAGCTGCGCTCCGACGTGGCCGCCCTGGCCCGCCGGCTCGGGGTGACCACCCTCTACGTCACACACGACCAGGCCGAGGCGATGACCATGGCCGACCGGGTGGCGGTGCTGCGTCGCGGGGTGCTGCAGCAGGTCGGCCCGCCCGAGCAGGTCTACAACGACCCCGCGACGCTGTTCGTCGCCGCGTTCCTCGGCACGCCCCGCACCAGCCTGCTCGAAGGAGCGGTCTACGCCGACGGCGACCGGGTGGTGATCGACCTCGGCTCGCAGGTGATCGAGCTGCCCGCCGGCCACCCGGTGCGGGCCCGGCACACCGACCGCGTCACGGTCGCGCTGCGCGCCGACGCGCTCGCGCCGGCACCCGACGGGCACACCGGCCCGGTGCTGTCCGGCACCGTCCGCCAGGTCGAACACCTCGGGCACGAGGCGCTGGTGCACGTCGACACCGGTGCGCTGCCCACGTCGACCGAGCGGTCCCGGCTGGAGCTGCCCGGGCCGCAGGCCGCCGCCCTGATGCGCGAGGCGCCCCGACCGGCCGCGGCGCGCACCGAATACGGCTTCTACCCGGCGTACGACCCGGAGCTGCCCGGGGAGCCGCCGCCGGTGGGCGAGGTGGTGCTGCGGGTGCCCGCCGTCGGGCTGCCGCGCCGGGACGAGACCATCCGGATCGCCGTCGACCTCGACCGGCTGCTGCTGTTCGACCGGGCGGGCGCGCGGATCCGGCTAGCCGCCGGGAAAGCCGGCCAGCGCGACGTCTAGGCGCTCGGCGTACGGCCGGCTGATCGCGCCCTCGCCGGCCCGGACGGCGACCTTCGCCCGGAGCTGGTTGACCCGGTCCGTGCGGGTCTCCGCCGCGTCCAGCTCCCGCAACAGGTTGCGCAGGTCGGTCGCGATGTCGTGGCGGATGCCTCCGACCGCCTGGCCCTCGGCGATCAGGCCGTCGACCCGGCTCAGCGCCTCGCCGATCGAGACGGTCGCGGCGGGCGTCGGTGCCGGCTGTCTCGTGGACGGTGACGGTGACGGGGTGGTCGGCTGGGCCGCGATGCCGTCGCCGGGTGGCGCCGCGCCGTCGTGGAGCAGCGGCACCAGCACGGCGGTGGCGAGCAGCAGCACCGCCGCGATTCCGGCCGCGACCAGGACCCACCCCCGGCGCGGCGCCGCCCGGTCCGGTGCCGGTGCCGGGGCGGGGGCAGGTGCCGGCGGTGGTGCTGCCGCGATCGCCGCACGTAGCTCGGCCGCGGCGGCGTGCGCCGTCGGTCGGGACAGCGGGTCGCGGGCCAGGCACCGCATGCAGAGTGCGGCAACGGAGGGCGGCAGCCCAGGCACCTCCGGCGGCGGCGGAACGTGCCCGGCGGACCAGGCCCGGGTCAGGTCTTCCCAGGTGTCGGCGGGCACCGGGACGTGCCCGGTCAGCGTCTCGTAGAGCAGCACGCCGAGCGCGTAGCTGTCGGTCGCGGGCTGGGCCGGGGTGCCGTCGAGGCGTTCCGGTGCGACGTAGGCGGGCGTGCCGAAAGTCTCGCCTTCGGCGTCGTCGTCCGGCGCGCCGACCCGGGTGGCGATCCCGAAGTCGAGCACCTTCGCGCCGGTCGGCGTCATCATCACGTTGGCCGGCGTGACGTCACGATGGACGATCCCGAGCCGGTGTGCGGCGGCCAGTGCCTCGGCCACCTCGGCGCACACCCGCACCGCGTCCGGCCAGGGCAACGGACCCTCGGTCAGCCGCGCCTCCAGTTCGTCGCCGGTCAGCAGCTCGAACACCACGAACGCGGTGACCGTGCCGTCCGGCGCGACCGTCTCGGCGTAGTCGTGGACGGTCGCGACGTTCGGATGGACAAGCTGCGCGGCGGCGCGGGCCTCGTCGCGGACCAGGTCGCGGAACCGGGCGTCGGCCGCGAGCGCGGCGGAGAGCACCTTGACCGCGACCGTCCGGTCGAGCACCTCGTCTCTGGCCCGCCAGATCACCGACATGCCGCCGGCGCCGACCCGGTCGATCAGCCGATAACGGCGGGCGAGGAGGGCACCCGGGGTGAGCGTGGACATGCGGTCGACACCTCACGGCGGTCAGGGGAGTGGATTCAATCTCGGCGATGCCCGGTGGCTTGTCAACCGGAAGGGTCGCCGCCCTCGTGCCAGGATGGACCCGTGGATGGGGGTCGAGTGGCGTTCGTGCTGGGTGGCGGCGGAGTGCTGGGCGCCGTCGAGGTCGGCATGCTCCGGGCGCTGTTCCGCGCCGACATCAAACCCGACATCGTGATCGGCACCTCGATCGGCGCGGTCAACGGCGCGATGGTGGCGGCGGACCCGACCGAGGCGGTGACCGACCGGCTGGTGCGGCTGTGGGCCAGCCCGGAAGCCAGCGAGGTGTACGGCGACTCCGTGGCCCGGCAGTTGCGTCGCTTCGCCGCGCGTACCCACCTGCACTCGCCCCGCCCGTTGCGTCGCCTGCTGGAGCGCGAGCTCGGCGAGAACGCCACGTTCGAGGAGCTCAAGGTCCCCTTCCGGTGCTGTGCGGCGAGCATCGAGCGGGCCGCCGAGCACTGGTTCTCCACCGGTCCGCTGGTCGACGCGGTGCTGGCCAGCGCGTCCGTGCCGGGTCTGCTGCCGCCGGCCCAGATCGGGGAGGAGCACTACGTCGACGGCGGGATCGTGAACTCGATCCCCATCGGCGAGGCGGTCAGCAGTGGGGCGCGGCACATCTTCGTGCTCCAGGTCGGGCGGATCGAACGCCCGCTGACACCTCCGCGCCGCCCGTGGGAGGTGGCCCAGGTGGCATTCGAGATCGCCCGTCGGCACCGTTTCGCACGCGAGGTGGCGGCCTTGCCCGACGATGTACATGTGCACGTGCTTCCCACGGGGGGCCTGGAGCCCCGAGACGACACACCCTGGGCCTACCGCGACATGGCCGCGGTCGGTCGGCGGATCAGTCGCGCCTACACCGCGTCCCGGCGCTATCTGGCCCAGCATCCGTTGGCCGGACGGGACGACGACTGATGCCGCCCCCGCCCCGCTGGTTGCGGCGGATCGTGCTGGCGCCGCTGGTCATCCTGTTCGCGCTGGTGCTGCTCACCACGCTGCCGGTCTGGCTGCTGCTGGCCGCCGCGGCGTCGCCGCTCGTGCCCGGCCGGCTGCGTCCGCTGCGGGTGATCTGGCTCGGCACTGTTTACGTCGTCTGGGACGCGGTCGCCCTGATCACCATGTTCGCGTTGTGGGTCGGGTCCGGCTTCGGGTGGAAGGTGCGCTCGCCGGGCTTCCAGCGCGCGCACTACGTACTCACCGGTGCGTTCCTGCGGTTCCTCTTCGCTCAGGCCCGGTGGACGCTCAAGCTGCGGCTCGACATCGCCGGCAGCGACCCGGACACCGCGCAGCCCGGCCGGCCCGAGCTCGTCGTCTGCCGGCACGCCGGCCCCGGTGACTCGTTCGTGCTGGTGCACGCACTGGTCAACTGGTTCGACCGGGAGCCGCGGATCGTCCTCAAGGACAGCCTCCAGTGGGACCCGGCGGTCGACGTGATGCTCAACCGGCTCCCCAACCGGTTCATCGCGCCGCAGCGCGACCCCGAGGGGCTGGAGAAGCTGGTCGGCAACCTCGCGGTCGGGCTCGACGAGAACGACGCCTTCGTGATCTTCCCGGAAGGCGGCAACTTCACGCCGCGCCGCCGGATCCGGGCGATCGAGCTGCTGCGTTCGCGCGGGCTCTACCGGATGGCGGCGAAGGCCGAGAAGATGCGCAACGTGCTCGCGCCGCGGCCCGGTGGGCTGCTGGCCGCGATGGACGCCGCACCCGACGCGGGCGTGATCTTCGTGGCGCACACCGGCCTCGACCGGATGCTCACCGTCAGCGACGTCTGGCGTGAGCTGCCGATGGACAAACAGATCACCATGCGGTTCTGGTCGGTCCCGCCGGAAGAGGTGCCGAGCGGGCGCGAACAGCGGATCGAATGGCTGTACGACTGGTGGGCGAAGATCGACGCGTGGATCGAGGAGAACCGCCCGGTCGTCGCGGCGCCACCTGAGCCCCACCTGACCACGACCTGAGTACGCGCACTCTCCTGTTCCGGCGCTGAACCGGACAGGATGCTGTGCGTGAGCTATCCCTGCCCGTCCTGCCGGACGCCCGCTTCGTTGGAGACCGGCTGCCCCGGCTGCGGCCGAGGCCCCGATCTCGACGCGGCGGAAGTGGTGCGCCTCAACCACGAGATCGCGACCCTGACCGTGGCGGTCGAGCAGGCCCGCCAGGCCCATGCCGACCTCGCGGCCCAGCTCTCGGCCGCGCATCGGCAGCGGGAGGAGGCGGCGGCGCGGGTCCGGCTGGCGGCCTTCGTGGCAGCGGCCCCAGTCGTGGCGGTGCCACCTTCGGCGGCCCGGCCGGAGACGAGCCCGCGTACGGCGCAGAACGTCCTGTTCACTCTCGGCGCTCTCTTGTTCGGCGCGGCCGCCATCATCTTCACCGGCGTGGCGTGGACCTACGGCGCGACGGGCCGCGCGGTGAGCCTTGCCGTGGTCACCGCGCTCGTGCTCGCGGTGCCGCCGCTGACCGTCCGGCGCGGGCTGCGCTCGACTGCGGAGACCTTCGCCGCGCTCGGCATGCTGATGATCGTGCTCGACGGCTACGCCGCCTGGTACTCGGACCTGCTCGGTGTCGGCTCGCTGGAGGGCGCCCCGTACGCGGCCCTGGTCTGCGTGGTGACCGCTGCGGCCGGGGTCGGCTACGGGCGGCTGACCGGCCTGCACGCACCCCGGCTGGCCGCGCTGGCCGCCGTGCAGCCGCTGCTGCCGCTGCTGGCCGAGTGGCTGGACGCCCCGGTGGGCGGCTGGGCGCTGGCGTTTGGCGGCACTGCGGCGATCAACCTGCTGCTCGTCCGGGCCGACGGCCTGGCGACGCGGGTGTTGGGTTGGGTCGGCTACGGGTGCGCGCAAATCGCATCGGGGGTGTGCGCACTCGTAGTCCTCTTCGTCGGCGGTGACACGCCGGCCCTGCTGACCGGTCTCCCGGTGCTGCTGGTGTCGGTGCTGCTGGTGGCAGCGGGGATCGTCGGCCGGGCGCGCTGGCTCGCGGTCGGCGGTGCGGTCACCGTGCCGCCGGCGGTCGCGATCGCGATCCTGCGGCCGGTCGCGGAGCTGAACGCGTCCTACCTGCTGGTGGTGGCGGCCGCGACCGTGCTGGTGATCGCGCTGGCCGCGGTCCGGCTGCCGGTCGCCCGGCCGGGTGCCCTGGTCACCGTCGGCACGTTCATGCTGATCACCGCAGCGGTGGCGCTGACCGTCGCGGTGGCCACGATGGCTGCTTCGATGCCGCCGTTCACCGCCGAGGGCACGCTCGACCGGACGTGGCTGCCGGACTGGCAGCTTCCGGCAGCGCTGGCGCTCGGCACCGCTGCCCTGGCACTGCTGGTGCCGGCGGACTGGCGCCGCGCGGTCGTGACCGGCGGCGGCGTGCTCGTCGTGCTGGCGCTGCCGACCTGGCTCGCCCTGCCCTGGTGGGCGATCTCCGCGCTGGGCCTGGGAGTGGCGGCGGTGCTGCTGCTGACGTTCCGCCCGGCCTGGGAGCTGAGCGTGGCAGCGGCGCTGCTGACCGGCCATGCCGTGGTGGTGGGCCTGGCCCGGCCGTGGTCGACCGCCGCGGTGTTCGGTGCGCTGGCGTTGCTGGGGTTGGCCGCCGCCGTCCGGACCAGGCGCGCCGCGGTGTGGTGGTGCGGTGCCGGCCTGGCGGCGGTGCCGGCGGCAGTCGCCGCGACCGTGTACGCGGCCGGTGCCGGTGGTGCCTGGTCGGCCCGCGCGGGCCTGGCCGCCCTCGCGGTCCCGCTGGCCGCGACGCTGCTGTTCGCCCGGCAGCCGCGGTTGGTCCATTTCGCACCGGCGGCGGCCGGCGCGCTGTCCGTCGGTGCCGTGGTGGTCGGCATCTGGCCGCCGCTGTCCGAGCTGACCGAGCCGGCCGGCGTCTACCCGGCGGTGGCGCTGCTGGCGCTCGCCGTCGCCACCATCGGCCTACGAGGGACGCCTCGCTTCCTGGTCGGCCTGGCGGCCGTTCCCCTGGTGCTGCTGGCGAGCGTGCTGGCGGCGCTCGCCGTGATCGTGCCGCTGTTCGCGCCCTACGCGTGGTGGGAGGAGGCCTGGACGGGCGCGCCCGAGGGTGTCGGCCTCCCGGGCGGCACCATCGACGTCACCGCCGGCCCGGCGGCGACCCTGCTGATCCTCGCGGCCGTCTGCCTGGCCACGCTGGTCCGCGCGCCCGCGCCTACCGCCCTACCAGCGGAAACAACGCCCGAGCGGGCCGAGCCCGGCCCCGAGCTGGCCGAGCCTGGCCCCGAGCTGGCCGAGCCCGGCTCTGAGCTGGCCGCGCCCGGCCGCGAGCCGGCCGAGTCCGGCTCGGAGCCCGCCGCGTCGGCGGTCGGCGCACCCGCGCCCGAATCGGTGCGGCCCGCGGAGCCGGGCGCGGAGCGGACGGAACCAGGCGTGCTGGTCGGCGGTGGTGCGTGGGTCTGGCGGCCCAGCGGCGTCGCAGGTGGGCTGGTCGCGGTGCTGGCGGCGTTCCTCGCGGCCTGTGGCGTGATCGCCGTCCTCGTGGTGGCCGGTGCGCCGTGGCCGGTCGTGCCGGCGATCACGCTCGCCGCCGGCCTGGCCTTCGGCATCGCCGCCGCAGTCCGCCCCGCGGCCGCTGCCGCCGCGATGCCGGCACTGCTGCTGGTCGGGTCCGGGCTGTCCGGCCTGCTGCCGACCCCCGCCGCGACCCTGGTCGGGCTGGGCGCCGTGATCGCGGCCGGCGCCTTCGCCGGTGCCGCCGGCGGCCAGCCGGCCGCGCGGGTCACCGGCTGGCTGGCCGCGATCGCGGCGGGCGCCGGGTTCGCCGTCGCCGCGGTGCGGGCCGCCGAACTCCCGCTGCGCCACGCGTCCTTCCCGGTCCTCGCGGTCGGCGCCGTCGCGCTCGGCCTCGGTTACCTGTTGCGCCGCCGCCGGCCGGGCGTCGAAGGGCCGGCCGTCGACGCGGTGGGCCATGTCGCGGTGCTGCCGGCGCTGCTGCTCGCCTGGGGCGACGTGCCGATGGCGGCCGGCGTCGCGACCGCCTGGGGAGCGGTGCTCGCCGTCCGGGCCGTCCTGCCCGAGGAGCGGGCCCGGCTGCCGCTGGCCTTCGCCGCCGGTGGGAGCGAACTCCTCGCCTGGTGGTTCCTGCTGGTCACCTGGGAGGTCGCGCTGCGCGAGGCGTACACGCTGCCGGCGGCGGCCCTGGCGCTCGGCGCCGGCTACCTGGGCCTGCGCCACAACCCCCGGCTCGGCAGTTGGCTAGCTCTCGGTCCGGGCCTGGCCGCCGCCCTGCTGCCGAGCCTGGCGGCGGTGCTGGTGGCCGGCGGCCAGCTCGAGCGGCGGCTGCTGCTCGGCGTCGGCGCGGTGGCGATCGTGCTGATCGGTGCGCACCGGCAGTGGCGGGCGCCGGTCGTCGCGGGCGGGCTCACCCTGGTCGCGCTGACCCTCCACGAATTGGCGGTATGGGATCTGGTACCCCGCTGGGCGTACCTCGCCGGTGGGGGATTGATCTTGATCGCAGTGGCGATGACCTATGAGCGCCGGCTCCGTGACCTGCGCAAAGTCCGTGGTGCGCTGGGCCGGATGACCTGAGCGTGACGACGCCATGGTGGGGTTGACACCACCATGGGTTCGGGGGGTCGCGGGCTCGTTCCGGAGGTCGCCGACGGGGAGGCTGTCCCCATGACTGTGATCGCCCAGGAACGCCGCGGGGCTCAGGAACAACGCGGAAGTGACTTCGCCCGCCTCTCCCGCGAAATCGCCGCGGCCGGCCTGATGCGGCGCCGGCCTGGCCGGTACGCGGTGACGATAGGCCTGACCGCCCTGCTCTTCGCCGGCTCCTGGGTCGCCTTCGTCTTCGTCGGCAACTCGTGGTGGACGCTGGCCATCGGCGCGCTGTGCGCGATCGCCACCACCCAGGTCGCCTTCCTCGGCCACGACGCCGGGCACAAGCAGATGTTCCGCAGCCGGCGGGCCGCCGAGGTCGCCGGGCTGACCGTCGGCAACCTGGCGACCGGGCTCAGCTTCGGCTGGTGGGTCGACAAGCACAACCGGCACCACGCGAACCCGAACCACGAGGACCACGACCCGGACGTCGGCGAGGGCGTGATCGTCTGGACCGAGAAGCAGGCCGCGAAGCGCACCGGCTGGGGCCGGTGGTTCGCCCGCAACCAGGCCAGGCTGTTCTTCCCGCTGCTCACCCTCGAGGGCCTCAACCTCCACGTGTCGAGCATCAAGGCGCTGTTCAACGTGCCGATGCGGCACCGCCGCACCGAGGCGCTGTTGCTGGTGATGCACACCATCGGCTACTTCGCGTTGGTGTTCTCCGTGCTGCCCCCCGGCAAGGCGCTCGCCTTCATGGCCGTGCACCAGGGCCTCTGGGGCGTTTACATGGGCATGTCGTTCGCGCCGAACCACAAGGGCATGCCGGTGCTGACCGCGGCCGACGAGCTCGACTTCCTGCGCAAGCAGGTGCTCACCTCACGCAACGTGCTCGGCGGCAAGTGGGTCGACGTGGTTCTCGGCGGGCTCAACTACCAGGTCGAGCACCACCTGTTCCCGAGCATGCCGCGGGCCAACCTGCGCCGGGCGGCGCCGATCGTCCGGGCGTACTGCGCCGAGCACAACATCCCCTACCACTGGGCCGGGATGGTCGAGTCGTACCGGCAGGCGCTGACCTACATGCACAACGTCGCCCGATGAACAGCCCGTACCCCCACCGGAGCGGGGGCGCCGGCGGGGGTACGGGAGGGGGAGAGCAAGGCCTACTTGGCGCCGAGTGCCTGGAGCAGCGACTCCGGTGCCTCGACCACGTCAGCGGCCGGCGGCTCGGTGACCGCGACTGACGCGCCGAAGTCCGAGTAGGTGGTGGTCATCTTGCCGAGCTGGGGGTCGATCGTGGTCAGGTCGATGGTCAGCTCGCTCAGCCGGCCCGAGTCGTCGACCTTGGCGGTGAACGGCACGGAGTTGCCCTTGCCGCCCAGCACGTCGACGGAGACGCCGCTGCCGGCAACCTTCGTCAGGTCGATGGTGCCCTGGTAGGCGCCGTCGGCCGACTTGGTCACGTCGGCCATCCGCTCGACGAACTTGCCGGCGCCGGCCGCGTCACCGTCGGGCAGCGCGTCGAAGGTCGTGCCGGCCAGCCGCGCGCCGTCGATGTGCAGCCACTTGCCCGGCTCGACGCCCGGCACGCCGGTCGCCTGGAGCCAGGCGTCCTGGCCGATCGACCGCAGGTCGATGTTCGAGCTGTTGCCGACCTTCACGCTCATCGTGGCCTTGTCGGCCTTCGGGTCGAGGTTGCCGGTGCTGGTGACCGCCGCCGACTCCAGGGTGACCTTGACGGTGTCGTCGTTGAGCTTCTGGGCGGCCGCGGTGAGCTCCGCGGTCGCGGCGCTCGCCGGCGACGCGTCGGAGGAACCGGCCGAAGGGGTGGCCGTAACGCCCGGTGCGGCGGTGCTGCCGCAACCGGCGAGTCCGATACAGAGCGCGGCGAACACGCCGAGCCCGGTGGTCGCAAGTCGTATCCGCATGCGGGCAAACGTGCCCGATCCACCCCAGCGGCAAACGTCGATCAAGCGCCGACCGGTCGGCCGCCGGGCCATGATGAGCGCATGGGACCGCGCTGGCACCGGCTGCGGCACGCGCTGCGTCCGCACTCGCACGACACCGCCGACCAGGTCGACCGCGAGTTGGAGACCAGTCGGGCGGGTATCCGTGCGGTCTGGGTCTCGCTCGCCGTGCTCAGCGTGACCGCCGGCCTGCAAGCCGTCGTGGTCGTCTGGTCCGGCTCGGTCGCACTGCTCGGCGACACCCTGCACAACGTCGCCGACGCGCTGACCGCCGTGCCGCTGTTCATCGCGTTCCTGGTCGGGCGGCGGCCGCCGAACCGGCGCTACACCTACGGCTACGGGCGGGCCGAAGACCTGGCCGGGATCGTGATCGTGCTGTTCATCGCGGCGTCCGCGGTGCTCGCCGCGGCGGAGGCGATCCGCCGGCTGCTGCACCCGGCCGACGTCGACCACCTGCCCGCGGTGGCGGTGGCCGGCGTGCTCGGCTTTCTCGGCAACGAGGTGGTCGCCCAGTACCGGATCCGGGTCGGCCGGCGGATCGGCTCGGCCGCGCTGGTCGCCGACGGACTGCACGCGCGTACCGACGGCTTCACCTCGCTCGGCGTGCTGCTCGGGGCCGGTGGCCTGGCGCTCGGCTGGCGCTGGGCGGACCCGGTCGTCGGCCTGCTGATCACCGCCGCGATCCTGCTGGTGCTGGCCGGCGCGGCCCGGCAGGTGTACCGGCGGTTGATGGACGCGGTCGACCCCCACCTGGTCGACACCGTCGAGCGGACCCTGCGCGAGACCGCCGGTGTGCTCGACATCGGCGCCGCGCGGCTGCGCTGGATCGGCCACCGGCTGCGGGCCGAGTGCGAGATCGTCGTCGACGAGCGGCTGGACGTGGTGGCCGCCCACGGCATCGCGGTGGTCGCCGAACATCGGCTGCTGCACGCCGTACCCCGGCTGGCGTGGGCTCTGGTGCACGCGGACCCGCGGGCACGCGACGGCGCCGACCACCACGCGGTGGTGGCGCATCACCACCGCCCGTAAGCCGCTCGTAACGGGCATTGCGCCCGTGCGCGGGCCAGGTAGGGTCTGTCCCGTGGCAGAGGTGTTGGGCGCCGACGAACTCCGGACGGCGCTGGCCGAGCTCGACGGTTGGGCTGGTGACCCCACGGGGATCAGCCGCGACGCGGAGCTGGCCAGCTTTCCCGGTGCGATCGCGGTCGTCGACCGCGTCGCCGAGGTGGCGGAGGGGCTGGACCACCACCCCGACATCGACATCCGCTGGCGGCGCCTGCGGTTCACGCTGAGCACCCACTCGGCCGGCGGCGTCACGGCCAAGGACCTCGACCTGGCCCGCCGCATCGACGCGATCGTCCGGGACGCGGCATGAGGTTCGAGATCTCTCGCGTTCTTGACGCGATCGAGAGCCGGCTCTGCCTCGACCCGGCCCTGGCCCGCGCGGTGGTCGACCTCGGCGAGGTCAGCCGTTTCGTCGACCTGGACGGCGGGCGCCCGGCGACCCTGCTGCGCCTCGGCATCGCGGTCGACGCACTGGGTCGTCAGGTCGAAGAGGAGAACGTCCCGGTGTACGTGATCGCGCCGCGCGCGCTGATCTCCGACGCCGACCTGACCTCCAACGAGCGCATGGTGGTCCGCCGCTGGGCTGACGACGGCCGCATCGAGGTGCTCCGCGACCCGGCCGACCGGCTGCTCGAGGTCGCCGAGCTGCTCGGCCTGCCCGTGCTCAGCCGCAACCGGTTCGACGGCGCGCGGCAGCGCTACGGCTGGCTGGCCCAGCCCGGCCGGCTGCTCGCCCCGGTGACCGGCCCCGGCGGTCCGACGCTGATCGCCCGCGTCGGCGGCGGTGCCCAGCCCGGCAGCGCCGACCCGTCACCCGTCGGCATGAAACTGCTCTCCCGCCTGTGGCGGTGCCCGGAGCCGGGGTGTTCCTCCTACGGCGCCAAGCCGGCGGGCCGCCCCGGTGGCCAGCCGCCACCGACCCTGCGCACCGGCGCGCCCACCTGCCCGCGGCACGAGGCGCGGCTCGGCGACGGCGGCCCGCGCCCCCGCGTCGAGGTCATGTCCGCCCGGGTCGGCGGCGTGGTCCGGCAGCGCTTCGTGGTCGCCGCCGACCAGCCGGTGGTCGTGGGCCGCGCCCCCGAGCGTGGTGTGATGCTCGGCCAGTGGCTGACCGACGAGGCCCGCCGCTGGATCAGCCGCAACCACGTCCGCTTCGAGCTGCACGGCTCCGACCTGGTGGCGCAGGACGTCAGCACCAACGGCACGGGCGTGCGCCCCGGCGGCTCGATCGACGACGACAACCGGGTGACCCTCAAGTCGCAAAGCCGCGCGATCGCCCTCGGCGACGTGATCGAGCTCTTCCCGGGCGTCCAGGTGGCCCGCTCCCGCACCTGGACCACGGGCGGCGTCACCAACCCGCTCTCGGTCATGTCCGAGGCCCCGACCACGACGATGCGCGCCCTGGATCGGTAAGAGCGCTACGGCGTCAGCACGATCCGTCCGAACACTTCGCCCGCAGCCATTTTCTGGTGCGCCCGCACCGCCTGTTCCAGGGGCAGCACGTCGTGCACCACGGGTTGGAGCTCGCCCCGAGCGGCGGCGGCGAACTGCTCCATCCGCACGGCCCGCCGGGCCGGCTGCGCGATCGTCGCGGCGCTGAACGTGGCGAAGGACAGCGACCGCTGGAAAGCGCTCATCAGCTTCGTGCCGAAGTCGGCCGGCGGTTGGCCACCGACCGCCCCGACCACGACGAGCCGGCCGTTTGGGTTGAGCCGGTCGATGAACAAGGGCAGGTTCTCCCCAGCCACGACGTCGACGATGACGTCGTAACCCGCCGGCCCTCCCGCTCCCGAGCGATCCAGCACGTGGGTCGCACCGAGGTCACGGAGCCGACGGCCGCGCGTGGCTGAGGAGGTGGTGACCGCGACGGCGCGCGCTCCACCACGAGCCGCGAGCTGGACGGTCATGATCCCGATGCTGCCGGCCGCACCGCGCACGAGCACGGCCTCGCCCGGCGAGAAGTGCGCGTGGGCGAGGCCGAAATGGGCCACGACCCCGGCGCTTCCGAGCGTGACGGCGTCGACGGCGGACAGGTCCGCCGGCAGGGGCACGACCTCGTCGGCCGGCGCGATCGCCTGCTCCACGTAGCCGCCGCCGGTGCCGGTGAACGCCCACACCCGCTGCCCGACCAGTGCGGGGTCGACGCCGTCGCCTACCGCGGTCACCGTGCCTGCCACTTCGCCGCCGGGAACGTGACCTTCGCGGAAGCCGTACGCGGCGAGCGCTCCGCTTCGGATCATGACGTCGACGCCGCCGATGCCGATCGCCTCGGTGGCGACGAGAACCTGCCCCGGGGCGGGGACCGGGTCCGGGACATCGATCGTGACCAGCCCTGACGGGCCGCCGAATTCCTTGATCGCGACTGCCTTCATCGTGCCGACGCTAACGGACGCCGGCGTCCGTTTAGCTAAAGTGAGAGAGTGGCCAGTTCTTTGACTCAGACCCCGCGTTCGGACGCCCGCGACAACCGTGAGCGCATCCTCGTGGCCGCTCGGGCCGTGTTCGCCGCGAAGGGCCTGGACGTGCCGATGCGCGAGGTCGCCCGGCGCGCCGGAGTCGGCCCCGCCACCCTCTACCGCCACTTCCCGACCAAGCAGGCGCTGGCCACCGAGGCCTTCACCGAGCAGATGCAGGCCTGCCTGAACATCGTCGAGGAAGGCGCCGCGAACCCGGATCCGTGGCGGGGACTGCGTTTCGTCATCGAGGAGCTCTGCGAGCTGCACGCCCGATGCCGAGGCTTCGCCGCCGCGTTCGCCGCGGCCTTCCCGGGCGCCCTGGACCTCGCCGCCCGGCGTGCACAAGCGCTCACCTCGCTCGCCGAGCTCGCCCGCCGCGCCAAGGCGACCGGCCAGCTCTCGCCGGACTTCACCCTCGACGATCTCGTCCTCGTGCTGAGGGCCAACGGTGGCCTGGACGCTATGTCGATCAATGCGCGAGTCGCCGCCTCCCGACGGTTCGCCGCTCTGGCGATTCGCGCGTTCCAGGCCTGAGGCCAAACGAAAACGCCCCCGGGGCTACCAGGGGCGTTTTCGCGGATCGGGCTATTTCAGGATCGCTCGCAGGGCTGCCACCGCTACGTCGATGTCGTCCTTGTCGATGATCAGCGGCGGGGCCAGGCGCAGGGTCGAGCCGTGGGTGTCCTTGGCCAGTATTCCGCGCTCGGCCAGCCGCTCGCAGGCCTCGCGGCCGGTCATCAGCTCCGGGTCGACGTCGATGCCGGCCCACAGGCCGCGACCCCGGACGGCCAGCAGGCCGTTGCCGATCAGGGTCCGCAGCTCGGCGAGCAGGTAGGCGCCGTTCTCCTTCGCCCTGGCCTGGTAGGTGCCGCTCTCCAGGAGCTTCACCACCTCGATCGCGACCGCGCAGGCCAGCGGGTTGCCGCCGAACGTCGAGCCGTGCTGGCCCGGCTTGATCACGCCGAGCACGTCGCTGTTCGCGGCGATCGCGGACACCGGGACGATGCCGCCGCCAAGGGCCTTGCCCAGGATGTAGACGTCAGGCACGACCGACTCGTGGTCGCAGGCGAAGGTGTCGCCGGTGCGGCCGAGGCCGGACTGGATCTCGTCGGCGACGAACAGCACGTTCTGGTCGGTGCACAGCGCGCGCACGCCGGGCAGGTAGCCGTCCGGCGGCACCACGACACCCTGCTCGCCCTGGATGGGCTCGATCAGCACCGCGACGGTGGTCTCGTCGATCGCTTCCGCCATCGCGGCCAGGTCGCCGTAGGGGACGATCCGGAAGCCCGGCGTGTACGGACCAAAGTCGTCGTGCGCGTCCGGGTCATCGGAGAACGAGATGATCGTCGTCGTGCGCCCGTGGAAGTTGCCGGCCGCGACCACGATCGTGGCCTGGTCCGCCGGCACGCCCTTGACGCGGTAGCCCCACTTGCGCGAGATCTTGATGGCGGTCTCGACCGCCTCGGCGCCGGTGTTCATCGGCAGGACCTGGTCCTTGCCGCACAGGGCGGCCAGGCGCGAGCAGAACTCGGCGAACTGGTCGTGCACGAACGCCCGGCTGGTCAGCGTCACCCGGTCGAGCTGGGCGTGCGCCGCCGCGGTCAGCACCGGGTTGCGGTGCCCGAAGTTGAGGGCCGAGTAGCCGGCCAGGAAGTCCAGGTAGCGCCGGCCGTCGATGTCGGTCACCCAGGAGCCCTCGGCCGTCGCGATCACGACCGGCAGCGGGTGGTAGTTGTGTGCCGTGTGGCGCTCCGCGTCGCGGATGGCCGCGGGCGTCCGCAGCACGTCGTCGAGAATCATGAGGTTCCTCCGCCCGGACGCAGTTCGAGCGTGCAGCACTTGGCGCCGCCGCCCGCTTTGCGTAGTTCAGACATGTCTACACCGATTGTGCGGTATCCCCGCTCGCGCAGCGCGGCTGCCAGCTCGACCGCCTGGGAGGCCAGCACCACGGTCGTCCCGTCGCTGACCGCGTTGAGGCCGAGCACCTCGGCGTCGGCGACCGAGGCGATGACCGCGTCCGGGAACAGCAGGCGGAGCACCGCCTGCGACCCGGGCGAGAACGCCTCGGGCAGGTAGGCGATCTTCGCGGGCCCGGTCCCGTCGGAACCCGACAGCACGCACAGCGCCGTGTCGAGGTGGTAGAAGCGTGGGTCGACGAGCTGCAGCGTGATCACGGGGCGGCCGAGGACCTCCTGGGCCCGGGCATGTGCCGCGTGGGTGGTGCGGAACCCGGTGCCGGCGAGCACGACGTCGCCGGCCAGCATCAGGTCGCCTTCGCCCTCGTTGACGAACTTCGCCTCGTGTACGGCGTAGCCGGCGCGCTCGAACCACGACCGGTAGGCCGGACCCTCGTCGGCGCGCTCCGGGTCGCGGAACTGGACGGCGAGGACGGTGCCGTCGACAACGGTCGCGCCGTTCGCGGCGAACACCATGTCGGGCAGACCGGGCAACGGGTCGATTTCCTCGACCGTGTGGCCGAGCTCCAGGAAGGTCTCCCGGAGCCGTGTCCACTGCTCGATCGCGAGCGCCGTGTCATAGGGCGCGGTGGGGTCCATCCATGGGTTGATCTTGTAGCTCACGGCGAAGTACGTCGGCCGGCACATGAGGTACCGCCGTCCGCCGACCGAGTCCATCGTCATGCCGGCAACGCTATGTGCGCAGGTCACACGCGGGCCATGGGAAACGATTGCGTCCTGCGGAAGATCGTTGCGTCATTCCGGGGCGCCACCCGTGATTCGTTGCGCGGCGCTAAGAGGCCCTAGAGAGCGTTTTGGGGGGCAGCGTCTGAACGCTGCCCCCCAAGCAACCACGGGGTCGGTGAACCACGTCACCCAGGTCGTGCCGGAGCGGTTGTCCGTGCCGCTCCAGGATGACTAGTTCCCGCTAGATCCGGTCGACAAACTGTGAGTCGAGCCACCCGCGTAGGCGCTCGACCCAGTCGGCGTCCGTGGTCGGCCAGGCGAAGGCGCCGGTGAAGGCCAGGATGCCGATCACCACGGCCGCGCCACCGATCAGCAGGCCGAGCATCGCGTCGAGCTTGCCGGCCACGTGCCGCTTGCGGGTCGCGGCGAACGCGGACACCGCCATCAGGAAGCCGATCGCACCGACGGCGATGCCCCAACCGGCCAGGGCGCCGCTGAGCACGAGGAACGCGCCGCTGATCGCGAAGACCAGGCTGAGCGTGGCGAGCACGCTGGTGCGCGGCTTCGGGCCGGCCGGCACCTCGGCGGTCGGCTCGGGGCGGGTCTCGGTGACCGGCTCGGTCGGGCGGGTGTCGTCATGCAGGTCGGTGCCGGCGAGCCGGCGCTCCGCGGCGGTGGGTGCGTTGGGCCCAGCCGGTGACGTCGGCACGACGGCGGGCGTTGGCGGGGCAGGGGGAGTGGCGCGGCCGGTCGCGGGGTCGCTCACCCGACCGCGGTCGCGGTCCGACCACCGGCCCCAGAGCGTCGGGCGCTCGGCCCGGTCAGTGCGCCCGGCGCGGTCCACGCGCTCGGCCCGCTCGGCCCGGTCCACACGCTCGGCGCCTACAGTGCTGTCGGTGGTCCGGTCCCGGACCACGGTCTCATCGGTCGCGGCGCGGTTCTCATCCACGACGGCGTTCTCCTCGCGCCGCGTGAACGACGGAATCTTGACCACTGGACACCTCCATCAAGGGTTACCCGGCAGGGATTACCCACAGTGGCCGATATCCATGCCTACCGATCGGGGATGCCGAGCGCCTCGACCGCCTTGCGGGCCGCGATCAGCACCGGGTCCCAGACGGGGGCGTACGGCGGGGCGTATCCGAGGTCGAGCCCGACCATGTCCTCGACGGTCATCTTGTTCCACAGTGCCACCGCCAGCGGGTCGATCCGCTTCGCCGCCTCGGAGCGCCCGACGATCTGGGCGCCGAGCAGCCGGCCGGTGCCCCGCTCCGCGAGCAGCTTGATCGTCATCGGGTCGGCGCCGGGGAAGTAGCCGGCGCGGTTGGTGGACTCGACGGACGCGGTGACGAACGAGAAGCCGGCGGCCTCGGCCTCCTTGGAGAGCAGCCCGGTGCGGGCGACCTCGAGGTCGCAGACCCGGGTCACCGCGGTGCCGATCACGCCGGGGAAGGTCGCGTACCCGCCGCCGATGTTGATGCCCGCGACCCGGCCCTGCTTGTTGGCGTGCGTGCCGAGCGGGATGTGCACCGGCCGGCCGGTGACCCGGTGCACCGACTCGACGCAGTCGCCGACCGCCCAGACGCCGGGCGCGTCGATGACCCGCATCCGCAGGTCGACCCGGACGCCGCCGGTCGGGCCCAGCGACAGGCCGGCCGTGCGGGCGAGGGTGGTGTTGGGTTTGATGCCCAGGCCCAGCACGACGATGTCGGCCGGGATCGAGCCCTCGTCGGTGTGCACCGCGGACACGACGCCGCCGCGGTGGTCGAGCCCGGTGACCGCGCGGCCGGAGAGCACCTCGATGCCGAGCGAGCGGAGCTTGTCGGCGACCAGCGCGCCCATGTCCGGGTCCACCGTCGACATCGGCTGTTCCCCGCGCTCCACCAGCGTCACCGCGAGCCCACGATTGATCATCGCCTCGGCCATCTCGACGCCGATGTAGCCGCCGCCGACCACCACGGCGTGCTTCGGCTTGGGGTCGCGGAGCAGCCAGGCGTGCAGCGCGTCGCCGTCGTCGAGGGTCTGCACGCCGAACACGCCGGCGATGCCCTCCTCGGCCCACTGCGGGTGCACGGGCACGGCGCCGGTGGCGTACACGAGCTGGTCGAACGGCTGGCGCACCTCGCGCCGGCCCTCGTCGAGGGCCACGGCGACCACCTCGCGCCGCTCGAGGTCGATGTCGACCACCTCGTGGCGGGTGCGCACGTCGATGTCGTAGTCGCTGTGGAACACGCCGGGCGTACGGGCGATCAGCTCGTCGCGCTCCTCGACCAGGCCGCCGACCCAGTACGGGATGCCGCAGGCCGAGTAGGACGTGAACCGGCCGCGCTCGAAGGCCACGA
Source organism: Asanoa ishikariensis (assembly GCF_900107455.1). GTDB lineage: Bacteria > Actinomycetota > Actinomycetes > Mycobacteriales > Micromonosporaceae > Asanoa > Asanoa ishikariensis. Next base: position 560,811 of record NZ_FNQB01000002.1, read on the forward strand.
TGGACAGGTCGTCGGCGGAACGGCGGCGCCGGGCCTGGGACGCGGCGGACATGCCGGCCGCGTCGCCGCCGATCACGACGAGACGCTCAACCACGGGTCTGTACCGCGAGGTAGTCGATCACTTGACTCATCTCCCCGGTGCGGTTGAAGACCGAGCGCTGCCGGGCGGCGCCGGTGCCGTGCGTGTGCAGGCGGCCCAGCAGGTAGCTCACCGTCTCCAGGTCGCCGTGCCGTTCCAGGTGCGGGCCGATCCGTTCGAAGAGCCGGCGGACGAGCTGCCACGCCGGGTGGGTGCCGCCGTCGAACAGGTCGCAGGCGAGCCCTTCGAGCCCGTCGTGCGCGGCCCGCCAGTGCGCCGCGACCAGCATGTGGTGGTCGATCGGCAGGGCCGGGCGGCCCGCCTCGATGTCCTCGAGGGCCGCCGAGACCAGGCCGCGGATCAACGCGGCGATCAGGACCGCGTCGTCAATGGTCAGGCAGACGTCGCCGATCCGGATCTCGACGGTGGGCAGGTGCGAGGAGAGCCGGGCGTACCAGTAGAGCATTCCCGAATCGAGCAGCATGCCGGAGTCGATCAGCTCGTCGACCAGGGTGAGGTAGTGGGCGTGCGACTCCAGCCACGGCGTCGGACCGACCGGGGGCCAGCGGTTCCAGAGCACCGAGCGCCAACTCGCGTAGCCGGTGTCTCGCCCGTTGTAGAACGGCGAGTTGGTGGTGGCCGCGTGCAGGACGGGCAGCCACGGGCGCAGGTGGTTGAGCACCTCGACGCCGATGTCCGGGCCCGGGATGCCGACGTGCACGTGCATGCCGTTGTAGCCCGGGCCGGGGGAGACGTTGCCGTAGCGCTCGATCATCCGGTGGAACCGCGGGTTGTCGACGATCCGTGGGCTGTGGTCGTCGTCCGGCCCGGCCGGGCCGGTGCCGACGGCGAGCATCCGGTAGCCGGCCCGCTCGGCCGCCCCGGACAGCCCCGAACGGAGGATCCCGAGCGAGTGGGAGAGCGCCTCGAGTTGCAGGCCGGGCGGGCTGCCGATCTCGATCTGGCTGGTCTGGAACTCGTGCTGGACCTGCCCGCGCAGTTCGGGCGGGACCTCGGCGAGCACCGCCTCGACCGCCTCGGCGGCCGCGCCGGTCGCCGGGTCGACCAGGAGGAACTCCTCCTCGACTCCGACGGTCAACAACGCGCTGTCGACCTCCCGCTCGCCCGCCGAGCCGGCGGCGTCCCGCACCACGTGTGACATGCAACCATCGTTACCCAGCCTTCCGGTTCGTGAAGCCTTACCGCGGCGATCATGAGGACGGCTCGTCGGGCGTCCGCACGTCCGTGTCTTCGGCGGTCCGCACGTCCGCACCCTCGGCAGCCGGCGCGTCCGGGCTTCCGGCGATCGTGTTCTGCAACCAGTCCTTGCCGGCGATCATCGGCGCGCGCAGGCGGCGCTCCCGCTGCACCGCGCGGGCCATCTTGCGCTGGGCGCGGGGCTTGTCGCGCTGATAGCGCCAGCGGGCCCAGGGTGAGTGCGGCCGGGCCAGCCGGATCGCGCCCACCAGGATCAGGATCGGCAGGAACAGCCCGATCAGGCCGGTCCAGATCTTGCCCTTCATCAGGGTGATGCCGGCGAGCGAGAAGTTGAGCACCAGGGCGATCGTGCCGACGAGCCACGCGGTGAGTGTCGACTCGCCGGCGCCGCGGGCCTCGGTGATGTTGTCGACGCCGATCGGTCGCAGGCCGACCAGCAGCAGTCCGGTGAAGGCGACCGCGATGAAGACCGCGTCGATCGAGGTGCGCCCCTTCTCCGACCAGTAGACGTCGTCGAGGTGCAGGATCAGCGAGAACTCGTCGAGCACCAGCGCCGAGCCCAGGCCGAATATGCCGGCGAAGACCGCGTTGGCGGCGGTGTTGTCGGTGTTGAGGGCGAAGCCGGTGACGCCCGCGATGAGCATGAAGATCACGCCGAACACCACGTGGTGGATGTGCGTCCCGCCCGGGCTGACATTGCCCGGCCACCACTTCACGTTCGCCCGGATCATCCGGACCGAGAACCGGATGAACGCGAACGTGACGATGAAGCCCACGAAGAAGCAGAACAGCGGCAGGCGTCCGGTATCGACGATCGTGCGAGAGAACCAGCCACCCATCGGCGTACCCACCCCCTGCCGTCTTTTAAGTCCGTTTTATGAGAATCATTCTAGGTAGCTGCCTATGGTCGAAGTTGGGATCCGCCGCTATCCCGCGGCTCGGTCGAGAACACGGGAGGGGCGCCGTGACCACGACAGTCGACGAGGTCTCCGAGACCGCCGCGGCGATGCCGATAGCCCGCCCAAGGGCGCTGCGCTGGGGCCGCTACGTGCCGCGCATCTTCGGCCTGGTCATGTGGTTCGTCGCGATCATCTCCGGCATCGCGGCGATCGGCCACATCTTCAACACCGGCGTGCAGCCCGTGCGCGAGACCATCGACGCGCTGATCATCCCGGCGCCGGCCAACATCGCGTACGCCGTCTTCCTGGCCGTGCTGGCCACCGCGACGCTGCGCCGCAAACGGGTCGCCTGGTGGATCCTGACCGTCTACTTCAGTCTGAGCGTGCTGGTCACCGCGGTCCTCGCCATCGTGCTGTCCACCGTCTCGGACGCCGAGCTCCTCGACGACTCCGGCAACCGGCTCTTCGACTCCACCGGCGAGCTGGCCCTGCTCTGGGGCGGTCTGGCGCTCGCGATCATCGCGCTGACCGCGTTGATCATGTTTCGCGGCGAGTTCTACGCCCACGTGGCCAAGGGCAGCGTCCGCCGCGCGCTCGCGGTGTTCATCGGCACGCTGATCGTCGGGGTCGGGCTGGGGCTCAGCCTGGTCACCGCGTTCCCCGGCAGCTTGCAGGGCACCGGCAACCAGCTCGCGTACGCGACGGAGCGGGTGCTCGGGGGTGGTTTCAGCTTCGACATCACCCGGGTCGGCCAGGCGCCGGGCTGGGTCAGCTTCGTGCTCGGCCTGTTCGGCGCCGCCGCGGTGTTCGCCGCGCTGGCCACCCTGCTGCGCTCGCAGCGCCGCAACGCCGAGCTCCACGCCGGCGACGAGCGGCAGATCCGCACCCTGCTGGCCAAGTACGGCGACCGCGACTCGCTCGGCTACTTCGCCACCCGGCGCGACAAGTCGGCGATCTTCTCGCCGACCGGCAAGTCGGCGGTCACCTACCGGGTGGTCAACGGCGTGAGCCTGGCCAGCGGCGACCCGGTCGGCGACCCGGAGGCGTGGGGTCCCGCGATCGACGCCTGGTTGGCGCAGGCCCGCTACTACGCCTGGACGCCGGCGGTGATGGGAGCCAGCGAGGAGGGCGCGATCGCGTACGCCCGGACCGGTCTGAAGGTGATCCACCTCGGCGACGAGGCGATCCTGCTGACCCGGGAGTTCACGCTGGACGGCCGCGAGATGCGCCCGGTGCGCCAGGCCGTGAACCGGGTCGAGCGGGCCGGTTACACCTCGACCGTGCGCCGGCACTCCGACATCCCCGACGAGGAGATGAAGGAGCTGACCCGGCTGTCCACCGTGTGGCGCGACACCGAGAGCGAGCGCGGTTTCTCGATGGCCCTGGGCCGGCTCGGCGATCCGTCGGACGGGCGCTGCGTGCTGGTCGAGGCGATCGACAAGAACAACCAGGTCAAGGCCCTGATCTCGTTCAGCCCATGGGGTACGCACGGCGTCTCGCTGGACCTGATGCGCCGGGCGCCCGACGCCGAGAACGGCGCCATGGAGTTCATGGTGTCCGAGCTGATGGAGAACGCGCCCCGGCTGGGCGTGGACCGGGTGTCGCTCAACTTCGCCGTGTTCCGCGCGGTCTTCGAGGAAGGCGCCCGCATCGGTGCCGGCCCGATCCTGCGGCTCTGGCGAAAGCTGCTGCTGTTCTTCTCCCGCTGGTGGCAGCTCGAGTCGCTGTACCGGTCGAACGCCAAATACCACCCGGTCTGGGCGCCGCGCTTCCTGTGCTTCGGCGAGCGCCGGGAACTGGTCCGGGTCGGCCTCTCGTCGGCGATCGCCGAGGGCTTCCTCGCGCTCCCGGGCACCACCGGCGAACAGCTCGACGTGCTCCCGCCGGACGCGGACGAGCGGGCCCGGGTGGCCGAGGAGATCGACGCCGCCGAGGCACCGCCACCGCCCGGCGCGATCGACCACAAGGCGCCCGAGCAGATGCGGGTCCGGCTGGCCAAGCGGCAGCGGCTGATCGACTCCGGCATCGACCCGTACCCGGTGAACTACCCGCGCACCGACACCTGTGCCGAGGTCGCCGCCGCCCACCGCGACCTGGCCAAGGACCGGCGCAGCGGCGACCAGGTCGGCGTCGCCGGCCGGGTGATGCTGATGCGCGACCACGGCGGCATCCTGTTCGCGACCATCCGCGACTGGAGTGGCGACCTGCAGGTCATGCTCAGCGGCGCGACCGCCGTCGATAGCTGGGACAACGCCATCGACATCGGTGACCACGTCGGCGTGCACGGCGAGGTGATCACCACCCGCACCGGCGAGCTGACCGTCGAGGCGACCTCCTGGCAGCTCAACGCCAAGTGCCTGCGGCCGTTGCCGGACAAGCACCGCGGCCTGGCCGACCCGGAGGCCCGGGTCCGGCAGCGCTACCTCGACCTGGTGACCAACAAGCGCTCGCGGGACATCCTGAAGGCGCGCGCCAACGCCATCTTCGCGCTGCGCGAGTCGCTGGTCGGGCGCCGCTACCTGGAGGTGGAGACGCCGATCCTCCAACGGATCCACGGCGGTGCCAACGCCAAGCCGTTCACCACTCACATCAACGCGTACGACCTCAAGCTCTATCTGCGGATCGCGCCGGAGCTGTATCTCAAGCGGCTGGCCGTCGGCGGGGTCGAGCGGGTCTTCGAGCTCGGCCGGACGTTCCGCAACGAGGGCGCCGACTACAGCCACAACCCGGAGTTCACGGTGCTCGAGGCGTACCAGGCGTACGCGGACTACGACACCATGCTGCGGCTGACCCGGGAGCTGATCCAGGAGGCGGCGATCGCGGCGTACGGGCAGGCCGTGGCCCGCCGGCCCGGCACCGACGAGGAGGTCGACATCTCCGGCGACTGGCCGGTGCGGACCGTCAACGAGGCCGTGTCGACCGCGCTGGGCGAGGTGGTCGACGCCGACACCGACTTGGCGACGCTGCGCCGGTACTGCGACAAGGCGGAGATCCCGTTCGACCCGAAGTGGCACCGTGGCGCCGTGCTGCTGGAGCTCTACGAGCACCTGGTCGAGGGCAAGACCGACCTGCCGACGTTCTACAAGGACTTCCCGACGGAGGTGTCGCCGCTGACCCGGCAGCACCGGCACGACGCGCGGCTGGCCGAGCGGTGGGACCTGGTCGGGTTCGGCTTCGAGCTGGGCACCGCGTACTCGGAGCTGATCGACCCCGTCGAGCAGCGGCGCCGGCTGACCGAGCAGTCGCTGCTGGCCGCCGGTGGCGACCCGGAGGCGATGGAGCTCGACGAGGACTTCCTGCAGGCGCTCGAGTACGCCATGCCGCCGACCGGCGGCCTCGGCATCGGGGTCGACCGCGTGATCATGCTGCTGACCGGCCGCTCGATCCGCGAGACGCTGCCGTTCCCACTTGTCCGCGCGGCGTCGTGAGCCCGGCCCGCTGGCCGGCGGTCGCGTTCGGCGCCGCGTCGGCGCTCTACAGCTCGTGGCTGCTCGGACCGTGGCTGAACCCGCGGCTCGGGCTGACCACCGGTCTGGCCAGCGACCTGGCGGCGGCCGACCAGCCGTGGCACGAGCTCTTTCGCTACTGCGACGTGGCGGCGGGCTCGCTGTCCCTGCTCGGCTCGGCCCGCATGCTGATTGGCGGCCGCGGCATCCTTCTTTGGCCCCGGCTGAGCCGGGCGGAGCGGGCGGCCTGGCTGTTCGTCGCGGTGTTCGCGATCTCGACCATCTTCGACGGCTACCTGACCGCGTTGCCCTGCGCGCCGTCGATCGACGCGGGGTGCCCGAGCAACCTCGACGGCGGGCTTTCCGCGGCGTTCGACCCGCACACGCTGACCTCCGCGTTCGCGGTGATCGGCGGGGTCGGCTCGATCGTCTCGTTCTGGCTCGCGTCCCGGCCCGGCAGCGCCGACCGCACCTGGTCGGGCGGGCTCGCCGTCGGCAGTGTGGTGGTGAACCTGGGTCTGCTGGTCGAACTGGCTCGCGACGGTGGGCACGAGGGGATCTGGCAGCGGATCGAGCTGCTCAACCTGGCGGCGTGGTTGATCTACGCCGCGGTGCGCAGCCAGCAATCGCCGCGAACGCGTTCCGAGCCTCCGGACGATATGCGTAGAATATTCGGGTTCGGAGGTGCGCGCGATGACTATTCACGCGACGACCGTCGAAGGCGGTCTGGCGACCCTGTCCGACGAGATGATCGCTGAGCTGCGGGAGCGGGTGTCGTGCCCCGTGCTGGCTCCCGAGGACCCTGGGTTCGGCGAGGTCCGTGCGGTGTTCAACGCCATGCATCCGGGAGACCCGTCGCTGGTGGTGAGCTGTTTCGGCACCGCCGACGTGGTCGACGCGGTCACCTTCGCCCGGGACAACGGCCTGGCCATGTCGGTGCGCGGTGGCGGGCACTCGATCGCCGGACTGTCCGCATCGGACAGTTGCATGCTGATCGACCTGGCGCCGATGCACGCGGTGCAGGTCGACGCCGCCGCGCGATTGGCTCGTGTGCAGGGCGGGGCCGTGTGGGCCGACGTCGACCGCGAGACCCAGGCGTTCGGCCTGGCCACCCCCGGTGGGGTCGTGTCCGACACCGGCGTCGCCGGGCTCACCCTCGGCGGGGGCTACGGCTGGCTCCGCCGCAAGTACGGGCTAGCGGCTGATCATCTCTTGGCGGCCGAGGTGGTCGGCCCCGACGGTCAGGTCCGGATCGCGTCGGAGAACGAGAACACCGACCTGCTGTGGGCGCTGCGCGGCGGCGGTGGCAACTTCGGGGTGGTCACCTGGTTCACGTTCGCGCTCGAAGAGGTCGGCCCGACCGTCGCGTTCGGCGGCACCTTCTATCCGATCGAGGAGGCCGCGCAGGTCATCCGTGGCTGGCGTGACTACGTCGCGATCGCGCCCGACGAGGTCACCGCCACGTGCCTGACCATCACCATGCCGGCCGACCCGGAGTTGCCGGAAGCCGTGCACAACCGGGCGTGCGTGGTGATCGGCGCCGTCTACTCAGGAGGCGCCGATGCGGGCATGGACATCCTGCGGCCGTTGCGCGAGCTGGGCACGCCGCTGATGGACATGTCGCAGCCGATGCCGTTCACCGCCGTGCAGCAGGGTTTCGACGCGTTCTTCCCGCGCAACACGCTTCAGGCGTACTGGAAGTCGCGGTATCTCTCGTCGCTGAGTGACGAGGCGATCGACTTCGTGGCCGCGCGGGCGCTCGACCGGCCCAGCCCGTTCACGCTGGTCAACCTCTTCCACATGGGCGGGGCGATCGCCGCCGTGGCGCCGGACGCGACCGCGTTCGCCCAGCGCTCGTCGCCGTTCCTGCTCTCCATCGACGGCAACTGGACCGAACCGGCCGACAACGACGCCAACATCGCCTGGGTCCGGCGGACGTTCCAGGAGTCGGCCAACTACGGCGACGACGGGGTCTACCTCAACTTCACCGGGCGGTCCGAGGAGCCGCCGGACGTGGCGATGGACAGCGCGTTCGGGGCCAACCTGCGGCGGCTCGCCGAGATCAAGGCGAAGTACGACCCGACCAACATGTTCCGCTCGAACAACAACATCACCCCGGCGCCCAACTGAACTTCAGCATGTTTTCAGGTTGGTCGGGTAGTAATGCCGGATCCCCCGACGACCTGAGGAGCTACGGCACATGGCGCTGGCCGCGGAAGGCGACCCCCGCGATCTTGGTGGACTGACCGGGTGGGTGGCCGGGGTGATCGACTCCCTGGGCACCGTCGGTGTCGGCCTGCTGGTCGCGCTGGAGAACCTGGTGCCGCCGATCCCCAGCGAGATCGTGCTGACGCTCGGCGGGTTCCTGGCCAACCAGGGCCGGATGAACCTGGCCTGGGTGATCATCGCCGCGACGGTGGGTTCGGTGGTCGGCGCGTTGATCCTCTACTGGCTCGGCCGTGGCCTCGGCGAGGATCGGCTCAAGCGGTGGCTCGACCGCATCCCGCTCGTCGACACCGACGACCTGGACAAGGCCGACAAGTGGTTCGAGCGCCACGAGAACGTGGCGGTGCTGTTCGGCCGGTGCGTGCCGGTGGTACGCAGCCTGGTCTCCATTCCGGCGGGCGCCAACGAGATGCCGATCGGCCGGTTCGTCGCCTTCACCACCGTGGGCAGCGGGGTGTGGAACTCGCTCTTCGTCGGCGCCGGCTACGCGCTCGGCTCCAACTGGCAGCGGGTCGACCAGTACGCGCAGTACTTCGACTACGCGATCTACGCCCTGGTCGTGGTTATGGTCGTGCTCTGGGCGCGCAAGAAGATCCGCAAGCGCAACCGGGCCAAGGCCTTGCATTTCTGACCTAGCATCCTCGGCATGATCTTGAGTGACGCGGAAGTGGCGGTCGCGGCGGCCGAGGCGGGTGCCGCGGTGGTCCGGCGCTACTACGGCGGGCCGGTCGAGCACCACGCGAAGTCGCACCGGGACTTCGCCACCACCGCCGACCTCGAGGCCGAGCGGGCGATCCTCGCGGTGATCCGGGCGCACCGGCCCGACGACGGGTTCCTGGGCGAGGAGGGCGGGCACAGCGGCCCGGACGGCGACCGCCTCTGGCTGGTCGACCCCCTCTGCGGCACCCTCAACTTCGCCGTCACCACGCCGCTGGTCGCGGTCAACGTCGCGCTGCGCACGGCGGCCGCCGAGGTGACGGCGGCGGCGTCGGCGGACCCGCTGGCCGGCGAGCTGTTCTGGACCGACGGCACCGGCGCCTGGCTGCGCCGCAACGGTCTCGACAGCCCGCTGCGGCCATCGGGTGAGTCCCTGCTGGTCGACGTCAACCTCGACCCACCGTTTCCCAACAGCGCGCTGTTCCGGGCCACCACGCTGCTGGCCGACCCGGAGTTCATCGAGGGCTTCGGGCCGCGGGTGCTGTCGACGACGTTGGCGGTGGCCTGGGTGGCGGCCGGGCGGCGGGCCGCGTACGTGACCGACGGGCACTTCGCCGACAGCGTGCACTTCGCCGCGGGCCTGGCGATCTGCCGGGCGGCGGGCGCCGTGGTGACCGGGATACACGGGCAGCCGCTGCACACCGGGATCGGCGGACTGCTGATCGCCGCCGACGCCGCCACCCACGCCGAACTGCTGCGGCTGGTGCGGAAACAGGGTTAGCGAACGCCGCGCCGCCGCCACGCCCTGCGGGCAGTGACGGCGGCGGGTCGTTTCCGGGGCTAGCCGAACTGGGCGGTGATCCGGGTGAACTCCCAGTCGGGTTGCGCGATGCTGGAGCAGTCGGAGCTGAGCGGGCCGCCGGCGCAACCGCGGTCGCGGTTGACCGACCAGAACGCCAGCCGGGCCAGGCCGCGGGCCTCGGCCCAGTCGCGGATCGAGGTCCACTGCGCGGTCGTGGTGATCTCGTTCTGGTCCGAGCGGCCGTTCATACCGGAGATGCCCATGTGCGCGTACGCGGTGGCGTCCGACCAGCCGAACGCGGTCTTCAGCGCGTTCTTCAGGCCCTCGGAGGAGCTGACCGTGCTCGCGTACATGTCGGCACCGCCGCCGAAGTTGAACGGCATGATGGTCCAGACGTCCACATTGGCCTGAAGGGCGGCGCCCTGGTTGATCAACCGGGTGCCCCACCACGAAGGCCCGGACGTGGCCGTCGGGATCGTCACTATGGTCTTCAGGTTCGGGTTGTTCTGCTTGAGGATCTTCAGCGCGCCGAGGATCCGGTCCTGCACGACCTCGCTCTCGAACTCGTCCGTGTTCTCCACGTCGAGGTCGATGGCCTTGAGGCTGTACGTGCTGATCACCGATTGCAGCGCGCCGGCCAGCGCTGCGGCCGACGAGCAGTTCGGGCCGAGCTTGTTGCCGCTCCAGCCGCCGACCGACGGGATGATGTCGCCGCCGGCGGCCCGGATGGCCGCGATCTGCTGCGCGTCGCCGGCGCTGTTGATCGGCCGGTTGCCGTCCCAGGACGCCACACAACCGCCGCCGGAGAGCACGAACGCCTTGGTGAACCACTTGATGCCGGTCGCCGACATCACCGTGGTCATGTTCGGCACGTTGCCCCAGGAGTAGATGTACGGCGCCGCGATCTGCGTGCCGGCCGGGGGGTTGGTGCAGCCGGTGGTCGTGCCGGAGACCGCGCCGGACTTGGCCGACTCACCCTGGGCGTTGTACGCGGCCACCGTGTAGGACCGCGACGTGCAGGCCGGCAGGCTGCCGATCGTCGCGCTGGTGCCGGTGACCGTGGCGCGCACGGTCGTACCCTCGTAGACCCGGTAGCCGGTGACCGTGCCGCTGCTGGCGTTCCAGGCCACCGAGATGGAGTTGGCGGTGGTGCCGGTGACCCGCACGTTGCCCGGTGTCGGCGGTGCGCCCGGGTTGGTCGGCGGGCCGCCGGCACAGGACGAGCCGTTGACCGTGCAACTGGTCGGATCGCCGGTGCCGGCCGCGACGAAGCCGAAGCTGGCCGTCGCGTTCGGGCCGAGGGTGCCGTTCCAGCCCTTGTTGGTGAAGGTGAACCGCTGACCGCTGCGGGTCAGGTCGGCGTCCCAGAAGCTGCCGATCGAGGTGCCGCTCGGCAGGTCGAACGCCACGTTCCAGGAGGTGATGGTCGACGAAGTGTTGTTGGTGACGGTGAACCGCGCCTCGTAGCCGGAACCCCAGCTCGACGTGCGGACGAAGGCGGCGGTGGCCGCGGACGCGGCCGGCGCGACGGCCACCCCGACCGCCATGGCCGCGAGGGCCAGGGCGGCGGTGACCGCGAGCTGTCTGGTGAGTCTCACGATGCGCTCCTCAGGGGAGGGTGGCGAGGTGGGGGTCGACGGTGTTGGCGAACTGGTTGCCGTTGCTGACGTCCCAGTTGATCGACCAGGTCATCGCGCCACGGATGCCCGGATAGGTGCGCGGCGGGCGGAAGCTGCCGCAGTTGGTGCCCTTGGCCAGGCAGTCCAGGGCCTGGTTGACCAGGCTCGGCGAGACGACACCGCCACCGGCGGCGCCGGGTCCGGCGGGCAGGCCGAGCGCGACCTGGTCGGGCCGCAGCCCGGCTTCGAGCTGGATGCAGGCCAGCGCGGTCATGAAGTTGACCGTGCCCTGGCCGTACGCGAACGACTGGTCGCAGCCGAGCATCGAGCCGGAGTTGTAGAACTGCGTGTGTACGACGGTGAGGATGTCGCGGATGTCCAAGGCCAGCTTGAAGTAGGACACCGTCGGGTTTTGCATGTCGATCGTCTGCGGCGCCATCGTGATGATCAGGTTGGCGCCGACCCGGTTGCGCAGGTTGCGCAGCGCCTGGCCCATGAAGGTCGGGTTGAGGCCGTTCTCCAGGTCGATGTCGACCCCGTCGAAGCCGTACGACTGGATCAGGTTGAACATCGAGTTGCTGAAGTTGGTGGCGCTGGTGGCGTCGTTGACGGCCACCCGGCCGGCCTCGCCGCCGACCGAGAGGATCACCTTCTTGCCGCGGGAGTGCATGGTGGCGATGTCGGCCCGGAAGTCGGCGTCGGAGTAGCCGCCGAGCGCCGCGGACAGTCCGGAGTCGACGGCGAAGGTGACCGCACCGGGAGTCGTGGTCGCCTCGGCGAACGCCACTGCGATCAGGTCGTACGCCGCCGGGGTGTCCCGCAGCCGGAGCTCGACGGCCGGGTTGACGAAGTTGTGCCAGTAGCCGGTCAGGAAGTGCGCCGGCAGTGGGCCGGTCGAGCACCCGGTGGTGGTGCCGCTGACGGCCGCGCTGCGGGCCGACTCGCCGACGGTGTTGTACGCCGCGACCGTGTAGGTGCGGGACGCGCAGGCCGGCAGGCCGCTGATCGTGGCCGTCGTGCCGGTAACGGTCGCCCGGACGGTGCTGCCCTCGTAGACGCGGTAGCCGGTGACGGTGCCGGTGCTGGCGTTCCAGGCGAGTGCGATCGCGCTGCCGGTGGTGCCGGTGACCCGGAAGTTGCCGGGCGAGCCGGGCACCTGTGGCCCGGTGCCGCCGCTGGTGGTGCCGGTGACGGCGGCACTGCGGGCGGACTCACCCGCGGAGTTGTAGGCGGCCACGGTGTACGTGTGCGTGGTGTTGGCGACCAGCCCGCTGATCGTGGCGGACGTGCCGGTGACGGTCGCGCGGAGCGTGCTGCCTTCGTAGACCCGGTAGCCGGTGACCGTGCCGCTGCTGGCGCCCCAGGCGAGCGAGATGCTGGTCTGGGTGACTCCGGTGACGCTGGGCGCGCCCGGTGTGCCCGGCACCTGCGTGCCCGGGTCGGTGGTGCCGCCGCAGGACGCGCCGTTGAGCGTGCAGTTGGCCGGTGAGCCGGCGCCGGCGCCGATGAGCCCGAACGACGCGGTGCCGCCGGGTGCGAGGGTGCCGTTCCAGGACTTGTTGGTGAAGGTGAACCGCTGCCCGGAGCGCGTCATGTCCGCGTCCCAGAAGCTGCCCACGGAGCTGCCCGACGGCAGGTCGAAGGCGACCGCCCACCCGTTGACGGTGGTCGTGCCGCCGTTGGTGATCGTGTACTTGCCCTCCCAGCCGGTGCCCCAGTCGGAGGTCTTGACGAAGGTCGCGGTCGGTCCGGCGGCCAAGGCAGGCGAGGCCACCACGACAGCGGCCACCCCACCGAGCAGGGTGACCGCCGCGGTGACCATCAAGTTCCGCAAGCGCATAAAAGTCCTCCCCAGGCCCGCGCTTACATCGATAGATGGCCAATTATTAAGACTGTTTACAGATACTTGTCAATACCTAGTTCCGGAACTGGAACCAGTTGACGTTGACGAAGTCGTTCGGCTGGCCGCTGGTGAAGGTCAGGAAGACCGTGTGCGTGCCCGTGGTTGGGGTGATATTGCCCGGTATCGATCGCCAGCTCTGCCAGCCGCCGGTGTTGGCCAGGGCGAAGCTGCCGATCGGGGCGTTGCTCCGGCTGTCCAGCCGCACCTCGACCAAACCGCTGACCCCGCCGCCGGCGCCCGACGCCACGCGGGCGACGAAGTCGCGCGCCGGGGTAGAGCCGAAGTTGACGTTGTTGAACTGGACCCAGTCGCCGCTGCGGACCGCGCCGATGTTCTGGCCGCCCTCGCTGCACGCCTCGACGATCACGCCGCTCTGTGCGTTGAACGACTCGGCCTGGATCTGGTTGTACGCGCTGCCGCCGCCACCGGGCGGGTTGGTCGGTGGGTTCGTCGGCGGGTTGGTCGGGTTGGTCCCGCCGCCGCTCGTGTAGACCGCGACGTAGTCGACCAGCATCGGCCGGCCGGACACGGTGGACGCGGTCGGCGTGCCGGAGCCCGCGACGCCGTTGGGGAACGCGCCGCCCATGGCGACGTTGAGCAGGATGAAGTAGCCGGCGTGGCTGGTCATGTTGCTCCAGTGCGGCTCGCCGACCTGCGACTGCGTGACGGTGTGGAAGAGCTGGCCGTCCACGTACCAGCGGAGCTGTTGTGGGCTCACGCTCGTGTCCCACTCGAACCGGTAGGTGTGGAAGGCCGACTGGCACGAGGAACCGGGGCAGGCGCGGTTCGCGCCCAGGCCGTTGTTCTCGTTGCAGGGGCCACCCGGCGCGACTCCACAGTGGAGAACGGCCCAGACGGAGTTGATCCCGTTGACGTTCTCCATGATGTCGAACTCGCCGATGGCCGGCCAGTTCCAGTAGTTGCCCCGGTACGGCGCACCGAGCGCCCAGAACGCGGGCCAGTAGCCGGCGGCCGCAGCCCCGGTCACGTTGGGCATCTGGATGCGCCCCTCGATCCGCAGGATGCCGCCGGACGGGGGCTTGAAGTTGCTGCGTTGCGTCTCGACGCGGGCCGACGTCCACTGCCCTGAACTGTTGCGGACGGGAGTGATCCGCAGGTTGCCGGAGCCGTCCAGGCTCAGGTTGGACGTGCTGTTGGTGTAGGTCTGGATCTCGCCTGTGCCCCAGTTGGCTGGTCCGCCGGGATAGCTGGTGCCGGTGTCGATGATCCAGTTGGCCGAGGAGGGCAGGCTGTTGGCCGACCCGTTGAAGTCATCGCTCCAGGCCAGCGTCCACCCGGAGGGGGTGGCGGGCACGGAGGCGTTGGCGCTGACCGCGGCGGCGACGGCCGCGACAGTGATGGTGACGGTGGCGATCGACAACAGTGCGCGACGTTTCATGGGGCCTCTCTCTTGCCGGGGACGGTGTCGTGAGAGCGCTCTCAGAGCGTTCTAGCGCTTAACAGAGATGTTTGTCAATGCTTAGGGCCGGCTTAACAAATTGGTGCTCGCATTGAGGGTTGCGGGTGCGTCCATCTATGGTCCGGCCTGGATCGGTCGGTGCGGGACTTGGGCATGTGAGGTGTGGGGGCATGGCGCAACGGCAGGGTGCGTCCCGGCACCGGGCACCTGACCCGCTCGTGCCGAAGGTCGCTCGGCTGGCCAAGGCCGGCGAGCCCACGCTGCTCAAGCTGGTGCGCAACCGCCGGCAGTTGTTGATCGGCGCCGGCGCGGCCGTGGTCGCCACCGGCGCCGTCGGGTCCGCGGCCGCCGTGATGGGTGGCGGCGGCATCTCGGCCGCCCTGGGCGACTCCGCCACCTCGACCCGATCGCCGCGGGACGCCGGTGCGTTCGCCGACCGGGACGCGAGCTACACCCAGTCGTTGGGTGACTCCATCGACCTCGGCGCGGCCGGGCTGATGGACACCGCCGGTGCGGCCGCCGCGGCGGCGGCCAAGGCGACGCCGACCAACCCGAACCTGCTCAGCCGCGACCCGATCCTGCACCTGCTGCGGCGGGCCACCTTCGGGCCGACCCGCGTGCTGGTCGACGCGGCGGGCAAGACCGGCATCGACGAGTGGCTGGAGCAGCAGCTCAACCCGGGCAAGGTCGACGACCCGGTGGCGACCAAGGCGATGACCGCGTTCCCGACGGTCTCGATGAGCACCGCGCAGATCCGGCGCACGGTCAAGGACGGCGACTTCCAGGCGCAGTTCGAGCTCGGCCAGGCGACCATCGCGCGGCAGATGTGGAGCAGCCGCCAGCTATTCGAGGTGATGGTCGACTTCTGGTCGAACCACCTCAACGTGACCAACCCGTTCGACGGCGGTTGGGACGTGCGCACCTCGTACGACAACGACGTGATCCGCAAGCACGCGCTCGGCAAGTTCTCCGACATGCTCAAGGCCAGCGCCCGGCACCCGGCGATGTTGCGCTATCTCGACAACGCGGCCTCGGACCGACGGTCGGTCAACGAGAACTACGGCCGGGAGCTGCTGGAGCTGCACACCGTCGGGATCGACGGCGGCTACAACGAGAAGGACGTGCGCAACAGCGCGTACATCATGACCGGGCGCACGGTGACCGACGACGGGCAGTTCCGCTACGCGGCCGACCGGCACTGGGTCGACTCCGTCAAGGTGCTCGGCTTCAAGGACAAGAACCCATCGCGGTCCAAGGGCCTCGACGTCGGTGAGAAGTACCTGAAATACCTGGCCACGCACCCGTCGACCGCGAAGAACATCGCGCGCAAGCTGGCGGTGCGGTTCGTCTGCGACGCGCCGCCCAATGGCCTGGTGCAACGGCTCGCCGACACCTATCTGGAGAACGGCACCGCGATCGCGCCCGTGCTGCGGGTGCTGTTCCGGTCGCAGGAGTTCTGGATCGCGACCGGCATGAAGACCCGCCGGCCGCTGGAGAACTTCGTGGCCACCGCCCGGGCGCTGGGCGTGGCACCCGGTTCCGACACCCGCGCGGGCGTCGAGGGCCTGTACTTCATGACCCAGCGCTTCGGCAACGCGCCCATGGCGTGGGTTCCGCCGAACGGCTACCCGGACGTCGCGGCCGCCTGGCGGTCCGCGCACGCCACGCTCTCGCTGTGGAACGCGCACCGGGCGCTGATCGGCGGCTACGAGCGTGGGCTGTCGTACCCCAAGGTGGAGGGTCTGGTCGGCAAGCGGCCGGGCACCACCGGGCCGTACGTCGACAGCCTGGCGGACCGGCTCGTGTTCCAGAAGGTGAGCGCGGCGCATCGCAAGGCGCTGCTCACGTTCCTGTCCGCGAAGGACGGCACCGCCGTGAAGAACAGCAGCCTGGGCGGCAAGGTCGAGCACCTGGCGCCGCTGCTGCTCGACTCCATCTACCACGCACTGCGGTGAGGCCATGACTGTCGAGAATGGACCGCGTACGAGCGACGAGCTGGCCCGCCGTGGCCCGAACCTGCCGGAAGCGGCGATCCGGGTGCAGGCCGAGGCGGTCGCCGCGGACCTGGCGGCGCAGCGTGACCGGTGGCGCAAGGGTTTCACCCGGCGCCGCGTGCTGGCCGGTGCGGGCGCGGTCGGCGTGGCCAGCCTGGCCAACCAGGTGGTCACCACCCGGGTGGCGTTCGGCGCCCCGTCGAACACCAACCGCACGCTGGTCGTGGTCTTCCTGCGCGGCGGCATGGACGGCCTCTCGGTGGTCGTGCCGCGCGGCGACCGCAACTACCTGAACGCCCGTGGCGGCATCGGCGTGCAACCGGGCGCGCTGCTCGCCGGCGACGACCGGTTCGGCCTGCACCCGGGGCTCGCCCCGCTGGTGCCGTTCTGGGAGGCCGGCAAGATGGCCGCGGTGCACGCGGTCGCCTCGCCGGACGCCAGCCGGTCGCACTTCCAGGCGCAGGACTGCCTGGAGCGGGGTGCGGCCTCGACCGCGGTGCACACCGGCTTCCTCGACCGCGTGCTCGAACAACTCGGCCCCGGCACCACGTTCCGCGCCGTCGCCGAGGGCTCGGCGCTGCCCCGGTCACTGGTCGGTGGCCAGAGCAAGCTCGTGCTCCAGGGCATCCGCGACTTCGACCTGCGGGCCGGCAGCGGCATGCGGGAGAAGACGCTGACCGCGCTGAAGGCGCTCTACACCGGTGTCGGCGACCACCCGCTGGGCGGCCAGGCGGCCGAGACGCTCAAGTCCATCTCGACCGCTCGCAAGATCTCCCAAACCGACTACCAGGGCAGCGCGCAGTGGCCCGGCGGCGGCTTCTCCGACCAGCTCAAGGACGTCGCCCGGCTGATCAAGGCCAAGGTCGGCCTGCGGGTCGCGGCCGTCGACATCGGCGGCTGGGACATGCACACCAACATCGGCGGCCCGGACGGCGGCGACATGCGCAACCGGCTCAACGAGCTCGCCGGCGCGCTCGGCGCCTTCGCCACCGACCTCGGGTCCGCATTGGACAACACCTCGATCGTGACGATGAGCGAGTTCGGGCGCCGGGTCGAGGCCAACGGCAACTCCGGCCTCGACCACGGGCACGGCGGGCTCATGCTGCTGCTGGGCGGCGGCATGAACGGCGGCAAGGTGCACGGCCGCTGGCCGGGCCTGTCCGCCGGTGCCCTCGACCAGGGTGACCTGGCCGGCGCCAACGACTATCGCGATGTCATGACCGAGCTGCTCGGCGCCCGGATGGGCGTCAAGGACTGGAAGAAGATCTTCCCCGGGTACGAGGCGAAGAAGATCGGCGTCTTCCGCTGACTCAGCTCCGCAGGAAGTCCAGCACGTCCTTCTGGAACTTGTCCTGCTCGGTCGCGAAGAGCCCGTGCGGTGCGCCCGGGTAGACCTTCAGCTCGGCGTCCTTGACCAGCTTCACGGCCTTCTTCGAGGCGTCCGCGAACGGCACGATCTGGTCGTCGTCGCCGTGGATGAACAGCGTCGGCACGTCGATCGCCTTGAGGTCCGCCGTCTGGTCGGTCTCGGAGAACGCCTCGATGCAGTCGTACGCCCCCTTGATCCCGACGGTCATCGACTGCTCCCAGAAGTCGTCGAGGATGCCCTGGGAAACGTCGGAACCCTTGCGGTTCGCGCCGAAGAACATCGGGGCGAGGTCGTGGTAGAACTGCGAGCGGTCGTCCTTGACGCCCTCCCGGAGCTGGTCGAACACCTCGATCGGCAGCCCGTCCGGGTTCTTGTCGGTCTTCAGCATCAGCGGCGGGATCGCGCCGACGAGCAGCATCTTGGACACCCGGTCGGTGCCGTGCCGGCCTACGTACCGGGCGATCTCACCGCCGCCGGTGGAGTGCCCGACCAGGACGACGTCGTTCAGGTCGTTCTGCTCGATCACCTCGGCGAGGTCGTCCGCGTAGTGGTCCAGGTCGTTGCCCTCCCAGGGCTGGCTGGACCGCCCGCCACCGCGCCTGTCGTGCGCGATGCCGCGGAAGCCGTTGTCGGCGACCATCATCATCGTGTCGTCCCACGCGTCCGCGGTCAGCGGCCAGCCGTGGCTGAAGACGACGGGCTGTCCGCTGCCCCAGTCCTTGAAGAAGATGTCGGTGTTGTCGTTGGTGGAGACGTGTCCGGTGGTCATCGATTTCCCCCATGCGCGCTTCGGTCACAACTCGTTCCGACGCTACGGGCGGTATCCACGACCTTCTGGAGTTCAGGCGAGGTTGTGAACGGTGATGTCCTAGGCGACACCTGCGGCGTCGAGCAGGGCGGCGGCCGTCGTCACGCTCAACCCTTCCAGGCCCGTGCCGTACACGACGTTGCGGGCCGCCGAACCGTCGAACACCACGGTTAGCTGCCGCCCCAGCAGGTCGGGGTCGGCGACGCCGGCGGTGCGCGCCTCGTCCGCGAACCAGTCGGTCAGGCGCTGCTTGAAGTCACGGGCCACCGCGGTCGCGGGATGGGTGTGGTCGCGCAGGTCGGACGCGGTGTTGACGAACGGGCAGCCGGCGAACTCGGGCTGCCCGGCCAGGTCTTCCAGCACCCGGAAGACGTGCAGGATCCGCTCGCGGGGCCGGGTCTCGGTGTCGTCGGGGAGGAACGACGCGTGGGTGACCGGCCCGCTCGTCGCCAGCGCCTCGGCGACCAGCGCGTCCTTGGTCGCGAAGAGCTGGTACATCGACCGCTTGGACACCCCGGCGACCGAGCAGAGCCGTTCGACGCCGGTCGCGGTCACCCCTTCGCGGTAGAAGAGGTCGGCCGCCGTCGCCAGGAGGCGGTCACGGGGTGCCGGGGTTTTGCCTGTTGCCATCGCCACAGCGTAGCTCCGAATCTTGCGGTTGGAAAACGATCGGTTTACCTTGGCTGAAACCGATCGGTTTACCCCTCCGGAGGAGCGAAGATGCAGATCAACGGCGCTACGGTGCTGGTCACGGGTGGCAACCGCGGCCTGGGCAAGGCGTTCGTCGAGGAGTTCCTCGACCGGGGCGCGAAGACGGTCTACGCGGCGGCCCGCGACCCACGCACGGTCACGAACACGCGCGCGATCCCGATCCAGCTCGACGTGACCGACCGCGCGTCGATCGAGCGGGCCGCGGCCATCGCCGGTGACGTCACGCTGTTGGTCAACAACGCCGGCACCGACACCTACAGCCGCAGCTTCGTCGACGGGGACCGCGCCGACATCCAGCGCGAGTTCGACACCAACCTGTTCGGCCCGCTCGACGTCACCCGGGCCTTCGCCCCCGTGATCATCCGCAACGGCGGTGGGCACCTGCTCAACGTCGCCTCGGTGCTGTCCTGGCTGCCCAGCGGCGCGTACGGCGCGGCCAAGGCGGCGCTCTGGTCGGCCACCAACCACCTGCGCGCGGAGCTCGCGCCGCAGGGCGTGGGTGTGACCGGGCTCTACGTCGGCTACATCGACACGGACCTCGCGGCCCACGTCACGCTCCCCAAGAGCGACCCCAGGGTGGTCGCCCGGGCCGGCATCGACGGCATCGAGGCCGGCGTCGACGAGGTGCTGGCCGACGAGTTCACCCGCGCCGTCCGGGGCGCCATCGGCGCCGACCCGACCACATTGCTTTCCTGATTCCCCCGTTACCGGGCGGTGGTTCGGTTTGACCGGACCACCGCCCGGTTACACAAAGAGGCATGGGTGACAGGTGGTACCAGAAGGCCGTCGTGTACTGCCTCGACGTCGACACGTTCCAGGACTCCGACGGTGACGGCGTCGGCGACATACGCGGGCTGATCGGCCGGCTGGACTACCTGGCCCGGCTCGGGGTGACCTGCCTCTGGCTGCACCCGATCCACCCGACACCCGGCCACGACGACGGCTACGACGCGACCGACTTCTACGGCGTCGACCCGCGCATCGGCACGCTCGGCGACTTCGCGGAACTGTTGCACGAGGCCGACGACCGGGGCATCCGGGTGATCATCGACCTGGTGGTCAACCACACCTCCGACGAGCACCCGTGGTTCAAGTCCGCCCGTTCCTCGCCCGACTCGCCGTACCGGGACTGGTATGTCTGGAGCCAGACCGAGCCCGCGGACCGCAAGCAGGGCATGGTCTTCCCAGGCGAGCAGGACGAGACGTGGAGCTACGACCGCACCGCCAAGGCCTGGTTCTACCACCGGTTCTACAAGTTCCAGCCCGACCTCAACTTCGCCAATCCGGCGGTACGCGAAGAGATCAAGCGGATCATCGCGTTCTGGCTGCGCCTGGGCGTGAGCGGGTTCCGGATCGACGCGCTGCCGTTCATCGCCGAGCTGACCGAACCGGGCAATCCGGACTCGCCGAAGGATTTTGGCCTGGTCACCGAGTTGCGCCAGCACGCGCAGTGGCGCCGGGGCGACGCGGTCCTGCTGGCCGAGGCCAACGTCGAGCCGGCCCAGTTGGTCGAGTACTTCGGCTCCGGCGGCGACGCCAACGACCGGGTGCAGATGCTCTTCGACTTCATGCTCAACGGCCGGCTCGTGCTCGCGCTGGCCCGGGAGGACCCGGAGCAGCTCATCGATGCGCTGCGGGACACACCGCAACTGCCGCCGGGCGGGCAGTGGGCGACGTTCCTGCGCAACCACGACGAGATCGACCTGTCCCGGCTCACCACCGAACAGCGTTCCGAGGTGTACGCCGCGTTCGGCCCGGACGAGGACATGCGGATCTACGACCGGGGCATCCGGCGCCGGCTCGCCCCGATGCTGGGCAACGACCGGCGGCGCCTGGAACTGGCCTACGCACTGCAGTTCTCGCTGCGCGGCACGCCGGTGTTGCGTTACGGCGAGGAGATCGGGATGGGGGAGGACCTGTCGCTACATGGCAGGTTCGCGATCCGCACGCCGATGCAGTGGTCGACGCTGCCCAACGCCGGGTTCTCTACGGCGACGCCATTTCGCCCCGTCGTCTCCGGGGGAGAGTTCGGCTACGAGACCGTCAACGTCACCGCGCAGCGGCACGACCCGACCTCGCTGCTGGCCTGGTTCGAGCGGATGATCCGCACGCTGCGCGAGGCGCCCGAGGTCGGCGCCGGCTCGTGCACCCACGTCGACGTGCCGGTGCCCACCGGCGTGCTCGCGCACCGCGCCGACGGCCCGACCGGCTGCATGCTGTTCGTGCACAACCTCGGCCGCAAGATGGCCACGGTCGACCTGGGCAAGCTGGCGGCCGAGGCGGTCCAGCCCAACGACGTGCTGGCCGACCAGGAGTACGCGGAGGTGGGCGACCTGAGTGAGATCAGGGTCGCGGGTTACGGCTACCGCTGGATTCGGCTGAACCGGGCCCCTGCCGGTTGAGCGCGACGTCGGCTACTGTGCGGTAACCGAGCTAGGGAGGTCCGGGTAATGGCGGAGCGGGTAGCGGTCGTCACGGGTGCGGCGCGCGGCATCGGCGCGGCGACGGCACAGCGGCTGGCCGCCGACGGCCTCGCGGTCGCGGTGGTCGACCTCGACGAGACCGCGACGAAGTCCACAGTGGATGCGATCACGGCGGCGGGCGGCAAGGCCGTCGGCGTCGGCGCCGACGTGGCCGACCGCGAGCAGGTCGAGTCCGCGGTCGCCCGGATCGCCTCCGAGCTCGGCCCGCCGACCGTCCTGGTCAACAACGCCGGAGTGCTGCGCGACAACCTGATCTTCAAGATGACCGACGACGACTGGGACACGGTGCTCTCGGTTCACCTGCGCGGGGCATTCCTGGTCACCCAGGCCGTCCAGGCGCACATGGTGGCCGCCAAGTGGGGCCGGATCGTCAACCTGTCGAGCACGTCGGCGCTGGGCAACCGGGGCCAGGTCAACTACTCGGCCGCGAAGGCGGGCCTGCAGGGCTTCACGAAGACGCTGGCGATCGAGCTGGGCCGCTACAACGTGACGGCCAACGCGGTCGCACCAGGCTTCATCGAGACGGCGATGACCGCGGCCACCGCGGCCCGCATGGGCGTCGACTTCGAGCTGCTCAAGAAGGGCGCCGCGGAACAGATCGCGGTCAAGCGCGTCGGCCAGCCGGAAGACGTCGCCCACACGATCTCGTTCCTGGCCAGCGAGGGCGCGGGCTTCGTCAGCGGCCAGGTCATCTACGTGGCGGGCGGCCCAAGCTCGGGGCTCTAGGGGCTTGCGGGCCGCTCCCAGGTCTTACCGGGGCTTGCGGCCCGCGTAGCGCAGCCAGAGCAGGCCGATGATCGGCAGGACCAGGGGCACGTAGCCGTAGCCTCGGCCGAAGTCCGTCCAGACCGTGTCGTCCGGGAAGGCCGCCGCGTCGAAGACGCTCAGGAGGCCCACCGCGACCACGCCGGCCAGCTCGATCGAGCAGCTAACCAGGGCCACCCGGCGCCAGGTCTCGCCGCCGCGGGCCAGGGCGACCGTGGCCACGATGTAGACGGCGGCGGCGAAGGCCGAGAGCAGGTAGGCCAGCGGGGCCTCGGAGAACTTGGAGCCGATCTGCACCGCGGCCCGGGCGCTGGCCGAGAGCGCGAAGATGCCGTACACGGCGATCAGCGCCCGGCCGGGGCCCGTGCCGAGCGTGCGGGGCGCGGTCTGCTCAGCCACTGGTCACCACCTGCCACGTCTGGTGCAGGCGCAACACCAGCACCGGAACCGTCAGACAGACCACGACGATGATCACCGAGCCCCATCGGGTCGGCTCCAATCGGGCCAGCACCCAGCCCAGGGGCGGCAGGCAGACGATGGTCACCACGTAGCCGAGGAACGTCACGGCGCTCGCCGGGCGGTCTCCGCCGCTCGCCGCGATCGCCGCTGCCACTAGGAGCACGATCAACGCTGCCTCGACGACGCCCAGCCCGATCAACTGACCGCGGCTCGGCGCTCGGTCGCGCAGCGCGTCGACCAACGCCCAGGCGCCGACCAACAGCGATAGGGCGATCACGATGCCGGACAGCGTGCCGTTCACGCGAACACCGTACTCGCAGGCAGGGCGGCATCTGCGATCGGGCAGTATGGGGCCATGCCTCTCCGGTTCGGCCTCTTCGGCACCGGCCCCTGGGCCACCGCCACCCAAGGACCCGCGATCGTCGCCCATCCCGACGCCGAGCTTGTCGGCGTGTGGGGCCGCGATCCCGACAAGGCGGCGGCCCTGGCCGAGACGACCGGCAGCCGCGCCTATTCCGACATCGACGAGCTGCTCGGCGACGTCGACGCGGTGGCCGTCGCGCTGCCGCCGGACGTGCAGCCGGAGATCGCCGAGCGGGCCGCCAAGGCCGGCCGGCACCTGCTGCTCGACAAGCCGCTCGCGTTGACCGTCCCGGCGGCCGACCGGGTCGTCGCCGCCGTCGACGCGGCCGGCGTGGCCTCGGTGGTCTTCTTCACCGCCCGGTTCCAGGACAACGTCACGGCCGCACTGCGGGAGCTCGCCGCCGCCGGTGGTTGGCAGGGCGGCCGGGTGGCGCACCTGGCCTCGATCTTCCAGCCTGGCAACCCGTACGGCGCCTCGCCGTGGCGGCGCACCTATGGCGGGCTCTGGGACGTCGGGCCGCACGCCCTCTCCCAGGTGCTGCCGGTGCTCGGCCCGGTCACGGAGGTGTCCGCCGTCGAGGGACCGCGGTCCACCACGAACCTGTTGTTGCGGCACGAGTCCGGCGCGGTCAGCACGGTGACGCTCTCGGTCGACGCGCCGCCGGCGGCGGTGTTGCGCGACATCACCTTCTTCGGCGAGCACGGTGTCCGCGAGGTGCCGCGCGGCGAGGGCGAGGTGCGGGACGCCTTCGGCAGGGCCATCGACCTGCTGATCGCCGAGGTCGCCGGGGCCAAGCACGACATCGGCGTCCACTTCGGACGCGAAGTGGTCGGGGTGCTGGCCGCCGCCGAGCGCTCCCGCGACACGGGCAGCGTCGTCCGGCTTTAGGCGGCCAGCTCCGCGCGGCGCAGCCAGCGCAGTGCGTCGGGCAGGGGCATGGGTCTCGAGAACAGGAAGCCCTGGCCGTACGGGCAGCCGATCCGGCGCAGGAGCTCGCGTTCCTCGGTCGTCTCGATGCCCTCGGCGACCACCTCGAGGCCCAGCGTGTGTGCCAGCCGGACGATGCCGTCGACCAGCGCGCGCTGTTGGGTCGAGGTGGCGACCGTGCCGGTGAACAACCGGTCGATCTTGAGTACGTCGAGCGGTACGTGCCGCAGGTAGCTCAGTGACGAGTAGCCCGTGCCGAAGTCGTCGATCGCCACCCGCACGCCGAGCCGGCGCACCTCGGCCAGGTCGTCCCAGACCTGGTCGTCGTCGCGCAGCAGCAGGCTCTCGGTGATCTCCAGCATCAGGCAGGACGGCGGCAGCTTGTTGGCGGCCAGCTCGCGCTTGACCAGCCGGACGAAGCCGGGCGTGCGGAACTGCCGGGCGGAGACGTTGACGGCCACGTACGGCGCGCCGTAGGGCTGGCCCTTGCGCCACGTCGCGGCGGCCGCGATCGCGGTCCGCAGCACCCACTCGCCGATCGGCACGATCAGTCCGGACTCCTCGGCCACGTCGATGAACGCGTCGGGCAGCAGCCGGCCGCGGGTCGGGTGGTTCCAGCGCAGCAGCGCCTCGAAGCCGACGGCGTGCCCGTCACCGAGGCGGACGATCGGCTGGTACTCCAGGGCCAGCCCGCCGTCGTGGATCGCGCGGTCGAGCTCCGTGCGCAGCTCCAGCCGCTCGACGATCGTGGTGTGCAGCTCCGGCTGGTAGCGCCGCCACTGGCTCTTGCCCGCGCCCTTGGCCACGTAGAGCGCCAGGTCCGCCTGGCGGAGCAGCTCGGAGCCGTCGCCGGCGTCCGCGGTGGTGCCGATGCCGATGCTGGCCGAGCAACTGATCAGGTTGCCGCCGATGCTGTACGGCTCGCGCAGCGCCCGGATGATCCGGTCGGCCACGTCCTCCACGTCCGCGGGCTCAGCGGCGTCGTCGATCAGCACCGAGAACTCGTCGCCGCCGAGTCGGGCCGCGGTGTCGTGCGGGCGCAGCGCGGTGCTGATCCGCCGGCCGACCGCCTTGAGCACCTGGTCTCCGCTGGCGTGGCCGAGCGTGTCGTTGACGACCTTGAAGTCGTCGAGGTCGATGAAGAGCACGCCGACGACGCCGCGCCGGGCCTCGATGGCCTTCTGCATCCGTTCGGCGAACAGCGTCCGGTTGGCCAGCCCGGTCAGCGCGTCGTGGTTGGCCCGGTGGGTCAGCTCGCGTTCCAGCCGGCGCTTGTCCGTCACGTCCCGCAGGGTGAAGACCAGCCCGCGCACCGTCGGATCGGCGCGCAGGTCGCGCACCGAGATCTCGACCTGCGCGGCGGTGCCGTCGGGGCGGCGCAACGTCCAGTCCGTGGTGCCCCAGGTGTCCGGCTCGACGCTGCCGACCGGGCGGTCCTGGATCCGGCGGAACACCCGCTCGGCCCGTTCCCGCTCGGCCGGGTCGCCGTGGTCCAGCAGATTGGTGCCGGCCAGATCGACTTCGCCGAACATCGCCCGGGCGGACGGGCTGGCGTACGCGATGCGGTCTTCCGAGTCGATGATCAGGATGACGTCGGCGGCGTTGTGCACGAGCGCGCGGAAGTACTCCTCGCTGGTCCGCTTGCGCAGTTGCTCGCTCAGCGCCACCCGGTCGATGGCCAACGCGGCCTGCGAGGCGAGCACCGCCAGCCGGTCCTGCGCGGCCGCCAGCGGACGTTCGTCGGCCGCGACGAGCATCACGCCGACGGTGGTGTCCTCCTTGTCGCTCTGCCCGACGATCAGGGGCAGGGCCAGGGTGACCTTGCCGGATCCGGCGGCGTGATGATCGTCGTCGGACCGGCGGGCACCCAGCGCCGCCGCGATCGGGCGCGGCAACTCGCCGCCCGACAGGAGGGTGGGCTCGCCTAGGCGGCGGACCGCCTCCAGCGACGACTTGGGCAGCACGCCTATGTGGCGGCCGAGCGGCTTGGCGTCGGCCCCCTGGGTCATCAGCAGGAAGTGGTAACTCGCCCCTGGGGCCAGCACGCCGCGGATCCCGACGTCCAGGGCGTCGGCGATGCCCTCGTCGTCGGCGGCGGCGACCAGCGCGGTCGTCACGGTGCGCAGGCCGCGCTCGCGGCCGATCTGCTCGCGCAGGCGTTGGGCCAGGTTCACCAGTCGCGCCATCACCAGGAGGAACATCACCAGCGAGGAGATCGCGATCACCACGCCGTGCCGCACCGTGCCGAGCCCGATCGTCTCGTACAACAGGATGGCCGGTGGGATCAACGCGGAGATCCCCAGGATCACCAGGCGCAACACGGTCGCCTCGCGTGGCCGGGCCAGCCGGCGTTCGCCGATTCCGTGCATCGACGGTGCCAGCGCGGCGGCGCCCCATAGCGCGTACAGGGCGATGTAGCCGAGGTCCAACGGTTTGCGGACGAGCCATTGGTCGTCGATGCGGCCGATCCGGAACAGCGCGTCGGCGACGACGTAGCCGACGATGCCGAGGGCCAGCAGAATCACCGCCGGGGTCAGCCGCACGGCGGTGACCAGGCGGGCGACCAGGCCGAGCACGATGATGTCGGCGACGGGGTACGCGATCAGCAGGATGCCGGTGATCACCCCGACGTGTGGCTGCGCGAAGCGCGCCTCGACGGTGAGCACCCAGGCCAGCAGGCCCGTGCCGAGCACCAGCACGAGGGCGTCGATCAGCGCGGGCCGGTCGGTTCTCGGCTCCGCGGCGCGCGTGAACTTGACCAGCGCGATGGCCACCAGGATCACGCCGATCAGCAGGAGTATGTCGTCGGAGAGGGTGAGCGGCGGTCTGGCCGGTCCGCCCGGCAGCGTCAGGTTGAACGAGAGGTCGGACGCGGCGTAGAAGACCAACCCGGCGAAGAACCACAGCCAGGCGCTGGCGAGTCGGGGGCGGTTGAGCCGGATGCCGACCAGGACCGCACCAGCGCCACTGACGCTGATCGCTGTCCAGACACCGAGGCGCCAGGACAGGGGTGCGACGTAGTAGACGGCCGTGAGGACGGCCATCCACACGGCGAA
The DNA here is from genome assembly GCF_900107455.1 of Asanoa ishikariensis. GTDB lineage: Bacteria > Actinomycetota > Actinomycetes > Mycobacteriales > Micromonosporaceae > Asanoa > Asanoa ishikariensis. The sequence continues at coordinate 588,016 of NZ_FNQB01000002.1, forward strand.
CGCGGCCAGGACTAACCGCCGCGTCGCGTCCGAGACTCCGCTCAAATGCCGCCAAGGGGGCATTCACACACCGTACGACCGCATGCGTCGAGCGTCGAGGCGATGGCGCTGTGCGGTCGATCGCCCCGGTGTTCGGGCACGTGTCTGTCACTCGCGGCTATGTCTCGATTACGACAAGTAGGCATCATTGGTCCACGCGGGCTGGTACGAATCTGTGTAAAGCATCTCAAAACCGACATGAGGAGATCTCAGCATCATGCGTGTCTTCAGGACAGCGGGTCTCGCCGTCACGGTGGCCGCTCTGGCCCTGGCCATGGCGGCGTGCGGCTCGGACACCAGCCCGTCCACCGCCCTTCAGCCCACCGGTGGCTCGTCGGCCACGTCTCCCGGCGGGGGTGCCAGCGGCAGCCCGCAGCCATCCGGGACATCGACCGCGGGCGGCGGTGGGCAGGTCTTCGGCCCCGGCTGTTCCTCGCTTCCGAGCTCGGGCGCCGGGAGCCTCTCGTCGATGGCCTCGCAGCCGGTCGCCACGGCCGTGGCCAGCAACCCGCAGCTTTCGACGCTGGCCAACGCGATCAAGACCGCGGGGCTGACCGACACGCTGAACAACGCGCAGAACATCACCGTGTTCGCGCCGACCAACGACGCCTTCAACCAGGTCGGGCAGGCGCAGCTCAACTCACTGCTGGCCAACAAGACGCAGCTGACCCAGACGCTCGAGTACCACGTGGTGCCGCAGCGCCTGAGCCCGAGCCAGCTCGCCGGCACCCACAAGACGATGGAAGGCCAGACCCTGACCGTCACGGGCAGCGGTGAGGACTTCACGGTCAACAACACCGCGAGCGTTGTCTGCGGCAACATCCAGACCAAGAACGCGACCGTCTACCTGATCGACGGGGTGCTGACTCCGCCCGGGTCGACACCGTCGCCGGCGGCAACCTGATCCAAGTGACACGAAGGAAGGGCCCCTTGTTAACGCCTCAAGCGTTAACAAGGGGCCCTTCCTTCGCCTAGCCCAGCTTGGCCAGCAACTCCGGGCCGCGACGGGTCAGTCGGGTGATCGCGAGCCGGCCCAGCCCCCAGAACAACGCGACACCGAGCGCCAGGCTGACCGGCGTGGCCGCCCAGCGGAGCAACTCGTCGTCCCACATCGTGCCGGTGATCAGCAGAGCCAGCGAGGGCGCGGCCAGCACCGCCTGTGCGATCAGGGCGAACCAGACGATGCCGGAGAAGCCCGCCCCGTCGGCGCCCGGGTTGTTGCCGCGCTTGTGCGGATCGGCGACCCGCACCGGCATGAACACCGAGACGAACACCAGCAGGCCGGCGCCGGCGCCGAGCACGAGGGGCAGCAGGCCGACGGCCCAGGGCAGCATGTCCGCGGCGCCGTGCCAGATCGCTCCGACCACCGTCAGGGCCACCGCCGGGGGTGCTACGAGCAGGAGCCAGGCCCGTTGCCGGCCGCGGATGTCGGCCCGCTCGGAGCCCGGCGCGAGCAGCGTCTGCCACAGCGCGGTGCCGTCGGAGCTGTGCAGGTGGCCGCAGCTACCGACCGCGAACGTCACGAAGAAGACGCCGGCCATCGGCAGGAAGTCCGTCACGTTGATGAGCAGGGGCAGCAGGACGTAGGTGAGCACGTACACCAGCGAGAAGACCAGGAAGTGGATCCGGATCAGGTCGCGGCTCCAGGTGCGGAGCTCCTTGCCGCGGACGGCGGCCACCGCGGTGGCCGGGCGCCAACCCCGCCAGCGCGTGCCCCGGATCACCGTCGGGTTGACCGGTCGGTGCAGGAGCAGCGCCCAGGCGGCGAGGGCGAGCGCGATGCAGCCGACCAGACCGGCGACGACCGCCGCCACCAGTGCCCAGTCGCCGCGGGCGGCCGCCTCGATCGCCACCACGGGCCAGCCCGAGGGTGCCAGCCGCAGCTTGTCGGCGATGAAGGCCGGCAGCGCCGTCTCCGGACCACCGGTGATGGCCGCGATGATCACCCAGCCCTGCGCGCCGAGGCAGACCAGCACACCCCACGGCACCGCCATCAACGCCGCGCTCAGCCGGCTGTTCAGCACCCGACCGACGGACGCGACGACCACATTGGAGAGTGCGATCAGCAGAAGTACGAACAGCGGCAGCACCAGCAGCGCCACCGGCACGGCGGCCAGGTCGAGGCGCAGCGCGTACCAGATCAGCGACGTGCCGGCGATCAGGGTGACCGCCGGACCGACCCCGACGAGCGCGGCGCCGAGCAGGCCGACCGCGAGCTGCCGGTCGGTCAGCGGCACGTGCCGCAGGTGCTCGCGGCGCAGGCCGGGGTCGCTGCCGCCCATCATCGGTCCGACGATCCAGCCGAGCAGCCACGAGGCCATCGTCAGCAGCAGCGCGCCGCCGGCCCGGTCGGGCCCGGCCGAGATGGTCAGCCACAGGGTGCAACCGGCGCCGGCGAGCCCGGCGACCACACCGGAGGTCGTCGTCGCCGCCCTGGTGCCGGTGAGCGAGTTCCGCAGGATGTGCCACTTCATGGGGATCAGGACGCCAACCATGACAGCTCCTTCTCGTCCGCGGCGCCGGCGCCGACCAGTTCGATGAACACCTCGTCGAGCGAGCGGCCGCCGCGAACCTCGTCGATCGGGCCGGCCGCGACCACGTGGCCCTCGTGCATCACCGCGACCGTGTCGCAAAGCTGCTCGACCAGCGGCATCACATGGCTGGAGAGCACCACCGACCCGCCGCCGACGACGAACCGGCGCAGGATCGACCGGATGGTCAGCGCCGACACCGGGTCGACGGCCTCGAACGGCTCGTCGAGGACCAGCAGCCGCGGGCCGCCCAGCAGTGCGCTGGCCAGGGCGATCTTCTTCCGCATGCCGGCCGAGTAGCCCAGGATCAGCGTCCGCTCCGCGTGGTCCAGGTCGAGCACCGTGAGCAGCTCGTCGACCCGGCTCGCGACGGTGTCGGCGGGCAGACCGTGCAGGCGGCCGAGGTACGTCAGCATCTCCCGGCCGGTCAGTCGCTCGGTCATCGCCAAGGCGTCCGGCAGCACCCCGACCAGCCGCTTGGCCTGCGTCGGCTGTTGCCAGACGTCGGTGCCGAAGATCTGCGCCGTGCCAGCGTCCGGCCGCAACAGGCCGACCGCCATCGACAGCGCCGTGGTCTTGCCGGCGCCGTTGGGACCCACCAGACCGAAGAACGAGCCGGCCGGGACCGTCAGGTCGATCGCGTCGACCGCGACCTTCTCTCCAAAGTGCTTGGTCAGTCCGGCCAGCCGGAGTGCGTTCGTCGTCATGCCAGAAACGCTAGAAACTCAGGCCGGCGGCCGGAATGCGTCCAGCACCCGACCGGGGTGGGGCCAGCTACACCCCGTTGGACGGCGGCTGGCACCACTGCCGGCGGCGGCGCGGTTCGGCGAGACTGTGGCCATGACACGCGGACTGCACGCCCTGGCCGGCGGCCTGCTGCGCGGCTGTCTCGCGATCGCGTCCGCCGTGTTGCTCGTCGTGCACCTCGTTCTCTTCGTACCCGGCCTCGGACTGGGTCTGATCGTCCTGCTGCCGTGGCCGATGGCGATGCTGCGCAAGGTGACCGACGCGGTGCGCCAGGCCTGCGGCGACATACCGAGGCCGTACCGCGATCGGCCGGGACCGCCGGAAGCCGAGCCCGACGGGCGCTTCCGCTACGACCGGGTGCTCTACCGTTCGCCGTTCTGGCCCCGGCAGCTTGCCTACCTCAACTGGGTCCTGGGTGACCCGGCCACCTGGCGGGACGTCGGCTGGATGCTGGTCAACCCGGCGGTCGGCGGCGTGCTCGGGTTCGGCCCGGCCGCGCTGGTGGTCGGTGGGCTGGCGGTGGCCACCGGAGCCGGGCCGTGGTGGATCCCGGTCGGGCTCGCGATGATCGTGCTCGGCGTGCTGGTCGCACCGGCCGCCGTGCGTGCGCACGACACCTGGGCCCGGCGGCTGCTCGGGCCGCCACAGGAGACGTTCCGCTCGGTCAAGGTCTGGTTGGGCGAGCGGCTCGTGACGCTGACCAAGTTGCTCGCCCTCGGCGGACTGACCCTGGTCAGCGTGGCCCTGGCCGGGCTCTCGGTGCTCGCCCTCGCGCTGTTCTGCGTGGGCATCGTGGGCGCGCTGCCGGAGTTCGCGTCGGTGACCCGTCAGTTCACCGCCATCCGGCGCCGGTTCGCCGAGCAGTGGTCGGGCGTGCCGATCCAGACGCCGTACCGGCCGGAGCCGCCGCTGCCCCAGCGCCGCCCCGACGGCCTGTACGAGGTCGGCGACCACCTCTACAAGTCGAAGGGCTGGACCCGGTTCTTCCAGCGCCTGGACTGGGTCTGGCACGACCCGGCGACCTGGCGCGATCTGTTGTGGACGGTCACGGACCCGATCGTCGGCGGTGCCCTGGTGGCCGCGTCGGCCGGCGCGGTCGCCTACGGCTTCGTCGAGCTCATGGTGCCGGCGCTGGTCCGCCTCGCCCGCCTCGAGAACCCGCCGCCGCTCGCCTTCCTCGCTGACCGGCCGGTCCTCGCGCTGCTCGCCGGCCTCACGATGGTGGTCGCCGGTGCGCTGTTCGCGCCGGCCGCGCTGCGCCTGCACGGCCGGTGGACCGCCGTGCTGCTGGCACCGACCGCCAAGGCCCGGCTGGCCCTGCGGGTCGAGCAGCTCACCGTGAGCCGGGACGACGCGACCTCGGCGCAGGCGGCCGAACTGCGCCGGATCGAGCGCGACCTGCACGACGGCGCGCAGGGCCGGCTGGTCGCGGTCGGGCTCGCGCTAGGCGCGGTCGAGGCACTGATCGACACCGACCCCGCGGCCGCCCGGCGGTTGGTCGCCGACGCGCGGGAGAGCACCGTCCGAGCGCTGGCCGAGCTGCGGGACCTGGTCCGGGGCGTACGCCCGCCGGTGCTCGCGGAACGCGGCCTGGTCGAGGCGATCCGCGCGCTGGCGCTGGACAGCCCAGCGCCGGTCACCGTCTCGGCCGACCTCGCGGGCCGGGCGGCCGAACCGATCGAAGCCGCGGTCTACTTCGCGGTCAGCGAGGCGTTGGTCAACACGGCCAAGCACGCGGCAGCGTCGCATGTCTCGATCGTCTTCGGGTATGTCGACGGCGTCCTGCGCGCGGAGGTCGCCGACGACGGCCGGGGCGGCGCCGACCCGGCGCTCGGCAGCGGGCTGCGGGGCATGCGTCACCGGCTGGCGGCGTTCGACGGTACTGTCCGGTTGGTCAGCCCCGTCGGCGGGCCGACCACCGTGACGCTGGAGGTGCCGTGCGCGTTGTCCTCGCCGAGGACCTCTACCTCCTCCGGGAAGGGCTCAAGCAACTGCTGACCGCGCACGGGTTCGAGATCGTCGCTGCCGTCGACAATGGACCCGACCTGCTGCGGGCGCTGCTGGCCGAGCGGCCCGACGTCGCGGTGGTCGACGTGCGGCTGCCGCCGACCCAGACCGACGAGGGACTGCAGGCCGCCCTGGCCGCCCGCCGCGAGGTCCCGGGCCTGCCGGTGCTGGTGCTCTCCCAGCATGTCGAGCGGCTGTACGCCCGGGAGTTGCTGGCCGACGGCACCGGCGGGGTGGGCTACCTGCTCAAGGACCGGGTGTTCAACGCCGACCAGTTCGTCGACGCGGTGCGCCGGGTGGCCGTCGGCGGCACCGCGATGGACCCGGACGTGATCGCGAAGCTGTTCGCCCGCGTCGACGATAACGTCGGCCGGCTCACCCCGCGCGAACGCGAGGTGCTCGAGCTGATGGCCGAAGGCCGCTCCAACGCGGCGATCGGCCAGCGGCTGTTCCTGAGCGAGAGCGCGGTGGGCAAGCACACCGCGAACATCTTCGGCAAGCTCGGCCTGACGGCGTCGGACGACGACAACCGCCGCGTGCTGGCCGTCCTGGCCTATCTGGACGGAGCGCGCTAGAAAAGGTTGATCGTGAAGACCTCGAAGGGGGCGGCGTAGCGGGTGCCCAGGCGGGTGCCGGCACCGCGGCCGATGCCCTCCAGGAACTCCTCGGGGTCGAAGGCGCCCTCGCCGAGCCCGCGCAGGTAGGCCTCGTGCGCCTCCAGCGACTCCAGGCCGCGGTCGAACGTGCCGGTGATGTCGACCGCGTGCCGGCCGTTCGGCGAGCCGGCCGCCCAGACCTGCCGGACCTTGTTCCACGGTTCGAGGCCCTGCTCCGGGAAGATCCAGCGGTTGCCGGCGTCGCGCACCGCGTCCAGCGTCGCCCGTCCGGTCGCGATGTGGTCGGCCTGGTTGAGCGCGTCGGCACCGTCCCAGGTGTCCCGGAAGTTGTTGGTGATCACGATGTCCGGGCGGTGCCGGCGGACCACCGCGGTGATCTCCCGGCGCAGCGCCACCCCGTACTCCAGGATGCCGTCGGGGAGGCCGAGGAACTCGACCTCGGACACGCCGACGACGCCGGCCGAGGCCCGCTGCTCCGCCTCGCGGAGCACCTTGGTCTCGTCGGGTGCGAGGCCGTCGATGCCGGCCTCGCCGCTGGTCACCAGGCAGTAGACGACGTGCTTGCCCTGCGCGGTCCAGCGGGCCACCGCCGCCGCCGAGCCGAACTCGAGGTCGTCGGGGTGGGCGACCACGGCCAGCGCCCGCTGCCAGTCTTCGGACAGCGACTCGTACGGCTCGATGTCGGACACGAACGGCTCCTATCGGTCAGGGATGCTTGGGCCTACGTAGGTGGCCAGCCATTGGTTGAGCGGAGCCGAGGCCCGCAGGAAGTCCACCACCCGGCGCTTGGCCGCGGCGGTGCCCAGCCAGGGTGCGACCGGCCACTCCTTCCACGCGACGACGCCCTTGTACTGCAAGAGCTCGGCCCGCGGGTGGTCGGCGGCGTAGCCGCGCGGGATGCGCTTGAGCCGGTCGTGCCCCGTTATCCGGACACTGTCGGCCGCCGCCTCCGCGACGAGCTCCGCCAACCGTGGACCCGTGGCGTCGTCGTCCACCGCGGCGCGGTAGCGGGCGAGCTGGTCGCGTTCCATGTGGTACATCCCGCTGCCGGAGGCGAGGCCCGCCGCCGAGAGGTGGATGTAGCCGCCGCGCTCCAGCGTCGCCGCGACCGCGGTCTTGTAGGGCGACTTGTCGGCGCTGAACCGCACGTCACGGTAGGGCCGGAAGATCCGGCCGGGACCGAACTCGGGCTCGAGCTCGTCGAGCAGCGCCTGCATGGGAGCGCGGACCTGCTCGTCGTAGACGGGCTTGTGCTCCGTCCAGTAGGTCTTCGAGTTGTCGGCCTCGAGCCCCTCGTAGAACTCGAGTGCCTCACTCGGCCAGCCACGGAACGCCACGCTGCGACCCTATCCGCTGAGGTTCCAGCCCTGGCCGGCCTGGGCCATGTCGACCGGTCCGGCGTACGCCGAGCGGGCCGCACCGAGCGCGGCGGCGTCGGTGAGACCCGGCCAGAGGTGCGTGAGCAGCAATCGGCCCACCCCGGCCGAGTTCGCCGCCGCCCCGGCGTCGAGCGCGCTGCTCAGCCGCCCGGCGCTGTGGCCCGGCACGGCCTCCGGATACGTCGCCTCGGCGAGCAGCAGGTCGGCTTCGCCGGCGAGCGCGGCCAGGTCGGGAGTCGGGCCGCTGTCACCCTGGTAGGCGAGCACCACGCCGCCGGCGGCGACCCGCACGCCGTTGTTCGGCACGAAGTGCGGCAGCGTGCGGACGTCCACAGTGAACGGTCCGATGCCAACGCGGTCGCCGTCCCCGACCGGGGTCAACGCGTAGTCCAGCATCCCCGGCCGGTCGAGAGCGAGCACCGCGTCGAGCGCACCCGGCGGCGCGTAGACCGGCAGCGGGGGACGCGGGTCGTCGGCCAGCGAGCGGGCGCGCAACAGGGGGTTGAGGTCGACGCAGTGGTCCGGGTGGCCGTGTGTGACGAACACGGCGTCGACGTCGGCGGCGGTGCAGACGGCGAGGAGGCGCGGAAAGGTCGCATAACCGGCGTCGAGGAGCAACCGGAACCCGTCGTGTTCGAGCAGGAAGCCGCTGCACGCGTCGTCCGCCTCGGGGAAGGCGCCGCGGGCGCCGAGCACGGTGAGCCGCACCCGCAGGAGGCTACCCTCGGATGGGTGAGCACTGACGGCGCTGTGACGCTGGCCGGACTTCCCGCCAGCGTGTTGTTGCCCGGGCACGACGTGCCGCTCGGGCGTTACACGACCGTGCGGCGGCTGTTGCCGCAACGACCCCGCCGGATGATCGGCGCATGGTGCTTCGTCGACCAGTTCGGCCCCGACGACGTGCTCGGTCGCCCCGGCATGCAGGTGCCGCCGCACCCGCACACCGGCCTGCAGACCGTCACCTGGCTGGTGGCCGGCGAGGTGCTCCACCGCGACAGCCTGGGCAGCCTCCAGACCATCCGGCCCGCCCAGCTCAACCTGATGACCTCCGGCCACGGCATCTCGCACTCGGAGGAGTCGCCGATCGAGCACCCGCCGGTCATGCACGGCATCCAGCTCTGGGTCGCGCTCCCGGACGATGCGCGGCACCAGCCGGCCCGGTTCGAGCACCACGCGGACCTCCCGTCGGCGAGCACGGCGGGGGTGACCACCACGGTGGTCGTCGGTGAGCTGGCCGCGTTGCGCTCGCCGGCCCGCGTGCACACCCCGCTGCTCGGCGCCGAGCTGCTGTTCGACGCGGGCGCGAGCCTCGAACTGTCGTTGCGCCGCGACTTCGAGTACGGGCTGCTCGCGCTCGACGGCGCGGCCGAGGTCGACGGCGCCGAGCTCACCCCGGGCGGGCTGCTCTACCTGGGTGAGGAGCGCACCACGACGAACATTCGCAGCGCCGACGGGGCGCGGCTGTTCCTGCTCGGCGGCGAGCCGTTCAACGAGCCCTTGGTGATGTGGTGGAACTTCGTCGCCCGCAGCGACGCGGAGATCCGCCAGGCCCGGGAGGAGTGGGCGACCGGAGACCGCTTCGGCGTGGTCCGCGGCTACGCCGGCGAGCGCCTTCCCGCCCCGGCGCTGCCGACCACAAAACTGAAGATCCGGGACCGGGCGGGCAACACCCTCAGCGAAGAATGATGCCGCGCACGTAGGCGGCCTGTCCGACGTGCTGCACGTCGTCGTTGAGCACGCTGACCAGCCGCACACCCATGGTCACCGGAGGGTTCCAGGACTTGTCGACGATCCGGTCGAGATCCTCCGGGGACACCGCCCGGATCAGTGCGGCGGTGCGTTCGTGGACGGCCATGTAGTAGTCGACCAGGACCTTGCCGCTGGCCGGACGGACGCCGAGCACCTCGTCGGGGCCGTGCGCGTACCCCGTGTCGGCGGGGTCGGGGTTCAGCTCGAAGCGCGGTGCCCACGGCCCGGTCACCCAGATCTGGTCGTCGCCGATCAGGTCGGCGACATGGTCGTCCTGAATCCGGGTCAGGTGCCAGACCAGCCAGCCGACGGTGTTGGCACCCGGCGCCGGCGGGCGGCGCAACTGCTCGGCGTCGAGCCCGGCGACCGCGCCGCGGACCAGCCCGGGCAGCCGGCCGAAGGCGTCGGCCAGCAGGTCGTTGATGTCCACCCGCACCATCATGCCCGCGTTGGTTAGCGTCGGCGCGTGAAAGACGAAGGCACGGTCGAGCTCACCGTCACCGGACACACCGCGACCATCACCATCGGCAACCCCCGCCGGCGCAACGCGTTGACCCCCGCGATGTGGCACCGCCTGCCCGAACTGCTGGAGCGGGCCGCCGCCGAGCCCGCGGTGCGCGCGCTGGTGCTCACCGGCGCCGGCGACACGTTCAGCGCCGGAGCGGACCTCACGGGTGTCGGCGATCTCGTGGGCGCGGACAGCCCGCCGACCCGCGCGGAGGAGCGGCTCGCGGCGTTTCCGATGCCGACCATCGCCCGGGTACGCGGCCACTGTGTCGGTGGCGGCTGCCAGCTCGCGGTCGCCTGCGACCTGCGTATCGCCGCGGAGGACGCCCGGTTCGCGGTGCCGCCGGCCCGGCTCGGCATCGCCTACCCCGGCCCGACCACCCGCCGGCTGCTCGGTCTCGTCGGCCCGGCACGGGCGAAATGGCTGCTGTTCACGGCGGACCAGATCGACGCTTTCCGGGCCGCTGCGATCGGTCTCGTCGACGAGGTGGTGGCGGCCGACGACCTGGACGCCCACGTTTCCCGGCTGGTCGACACGATCGCCGAGCGGTCCCGGCTGTCGATCGCGGCGGCCAAGGAGACGATCGACCTCGCGGTGGCCGGTCGCCCGTCGGCCGAGCGCGACGCCTACTGGCAGGCCGAGATGCTCCGCGCCGGTGACGTCGTGGAGGGCGCGGCCGCCTTCCTCGAGCGCCGCAGGGCTAATTTTTCCTGGCATCCCTGATCTGGAGCGCATTTATTCTCGCCAATGACGAGTTCCATTATTCCGGTGATATGACGTCGACCTAATGGTCAGGAACGGTCGTCCGCTAAGCGTTGACGACCGTCTATTCGACTGGAAACATATCGACAGATCGACGCCTCCGGATCGACCAACCGGCCGGTCCACATCCCCCGGGAGGATCAGTGAGCATCACCCGACGCGTCATGCTGTCCGCCACAGCCACAACCCTGGTGGCGGGAGCATTCCTCGGCGTTTCACCGGCTCAAGCGGCGCAGACCCCGCTGGCCCTGGACGCCGCCGTCACCCTGGCCGAGTCACTCGGCTCCGACAGTTCCGCTGGCACGTACGTCGACTCGTCCGGCGCCACCATCGTCACGGTCACCAACGCCGCGGCCGCGGCCAAGGTCAAGGCCGCCGGCGGCCAGGCCCGCATCGTCGCGCGCAGCGCGGCCGAACTGAGCGGCCTCAGCACTCGCCTGAACACGGGTGTGGTCGGCACGACCTACTCCGTCGACCCGGTGACCAACCAGGTCGTGGTCGAGGTCGACAGCACTGTCACCGGCACCAAACTGGCGGCACTGCGCAGCGCGGTCATCGCCAGCAAGGGCGGGGCCCGGATCGAGACCATGGCCGGCAAGCTGAGCCTGAACATCTCCGGCGGCGACGCCATCTACACCGGCGGCTCCCGCTGCTCGCTCGGCTTCAACGTGCGGTCCGGCTCGACCAACTACTTCCTGACGGCCGGCCACTGCACCAACGCCGGTTCGACGTGGACGAACGGCAGCCAGACCCTCGGCACCCGCGCGGGCACCAGCTTCCCGGGCAACGACTACGGCATCGTCCGCTACACCACCACGTCGGTCACGATCTCCGGCACGGTCGGCAGCCAGGACATCACCGGCGCCCGCACCCCCTCCGTGGGTGAGACGGTGAACCGTCGTGGCAGCACCACCGGCACACGCAGCGGCCAGGTGCTCGGTCTCAACTCGACCGTCAACTACCCGCAGGGTTCGGTCTCCGGCATGATCCGCACCAGCGTCTGCGCCCAGCCGGGCGACAGCGGCGGCCCGCTCTACCGCGGCACCTCCGCCCTGGGCCTGACCTCCGGCGGCAGCGGCAACTGCACCAGCGGCGGCACGACCTACTTCCAGCCGGTCGTCGAGGCCCTGAACGCCTACGGCGTCTCGGTCTGGTAACCACCTAACCCTCTCTGAGTCCGCACCTCTCGCGGACCCCGACGGCCCCCGGACCCCGAGCCGGGGGCCGTCGCGCGACCATGGTCCGGTGCGTATCGAGGTGAACGGCCGTCCGGCGGCCCCCGCGGAGCTCGTCACGACCTATGGCCACTTCACCGCGATGCAGGTACGCGGCGCCGGCGTGCAGGGCCTGCCCAACCATCTTGAGCGGCTCGACGCCGCCAACCAGGAGCTGTTCGGCGAGCGGCTCGACCCGGATCGCGTCCGTGACCTGCTGCGGCACGCGCTGGCCGGCGACGCGGACGCCGCCGTCCGGGTCATCGTCCGCGAGCCCGGCAAGGTGGCGGTGTCGGTCGCGCCGCCCACCCCACCGATGTCCGGCCCGCTGCGCCTGCGGTCGGTGCCGTACCTGCGCCCGTTCGCCCACCTCAAGCACCTCGGCGGTTTCGCGCAGGCGGAGTGGGCCCGTCGGGTCCGTGTCGACGACTACGACGACGCGCTGCTCACCGCCGGCGACGGGGAGATCTCCGAGACGTCGGTGGCCAACATCGGGTTCTTCGCCGCCGACGGTGCGGTGGTCTGGCCGACCCCGCCCTGGCTGCACGGCACCGCGATGCGGTTGATCGAGCAGCACCGCCCGACCACCCGGCAGCGGATCACGCTGGCCGACGTCGACGGTTTCCGCGGCGCGTTCCTGGCCAACTCGATCGGCCACACCGCAGTGGCATCGATCGACGACATTCCCTGCCAGCCCGACCCGACCCTGATGGCCGGCCTCGACGCGCTCTTCACCTCCGTACCCTGGGATCTGATCTAAACGGGTTGCCCGTCTCTGGCATCATTGAGACATGCGCGTAGGTGTGCGGCGAGCTAGCCGCGTCGAGCCGATCGTCGAGGTCTTCGTCCTCGCCTGATCCTCGGTGCCGGCTCGACGTGTCCGCTCGACCGACCCACGCGTTCGCGACGTTTCGCGGTGAGGAGCCCGTTCTGGGCTCGTGAGCGCGCCGGCCTGTCACCGAAACGGCGAAACCATGCGCTCCGAGCAGATTCGATCCACGTTCCTCGACTACTTCCGCGGCCTCGACCATGTCGAGCTGTCGCCAGGCCCGCTCGTGCCCGACGAGCGCGACCTGCTGTTCACCAACGCGGGCATGGTCCAGTTCAAGCCCTACTTCCTCGGCCTGCGCCGGCCACCCCAGCCACGGGCGACGACGGCGCAGCCGTGCGTACGCACCGTCGACATCGACCGGATCGGCCTGACCGACCGGCACGCGACCACGTTCGAGATGCTCGGCAACTTCGCGTTCGGCGACTATTTCAAGCAAGAGGCGATGGCGTACGCGCTGGACCTGCTCACGTCCGGCTTCGGGTTGGAGCGCGACCGCCTCTGGTGCACCGTGCTGCGAGGCGACGAGGAGAGTGTCGACCTCTGGCGCGGCCTCGGCGTGCCCGCGGAGCGCATCCAACCGCTCGGGCCCGACGACAACTTCTGGAGCATGGGTGTGCCCGGGCCGAGCGGCCCGACGTCGGAGATCTTCTACGACCGTGGGCCGTCGGTCGGTCGCGACGGCGGACCGGCGGTCGACAGCGAGCGCTTCGTCGAGCTCTGGAACCTGGTGTTCATGCAGTACCAGCGCGGCGAGTCGGACGACGAGATTCTCGGCGACCTGCCCGGCCGGCACATCGACACCGGGTTGGGCCGCGACCGGCTGGCGATGGTCCTCCAGGGCGTCGGCAACATCCAGGAGACCGACCTGGTCCGTCCAACGCTGCTCGCGGTGCGCGAGGCGACCGGCCGCGACGACGAGCCGGGCGCGCATCGCCTGGTCACCGACCACGTGCGCACCGCGGTGCGGCTGATCGCGACCGGAGTGCGGCCCGGCAACGAGGGCCGGGGCTACGTCGTGCGGCGGCTGCTGCGCCGGGCGGTGCGTCGACTCGTGCTGCTCGGCGTCGACGACCCGGTGCTCGGCCAGGTCGCGGACAGCGTGACCGAGGTGCCAAGCGGGTCGCGCGAGGTCGTCGAGCGCGAGGAGCGGTCGTTCCGGCGCACCCTGCGGGCGGGGAGCCGGCTGCTCGACACGGAGCTCGCGCGCGGCCCGTTGCGCGGGGAGACGGTGTTCAAGCTGCACGACACCTACGGCTTCCCCGTCGATCTCACCGTTGAGATCGCGCGGGAGTCCGGAGTGTCCGTCGACACCGACGGGTTCGATGCTCTGATGCGCGAGCACCGCGAGCGCAGCCGCGCGTCGGGCCGCTAGTAGATGTTCTTGGCGTAGTCCGGGCCGTAGTGCCGGTCGAGCTCCGCGAGGGTCTCGGCCGGCCGCTCGACCTCCTTGATCAGCACGGCGCGGCGGGGGAGCACGTCGGGCTGCCAGGTCTCCGGCTTCCACAGCTCGGAGCGCAGGAACGCCTTCGCGCAGTGGTAGAAGATCTGTTCGATCTCGACCCGCAGGGCGAACACCGGCCGGTGTCCCTTGACGACCATGTCGTCGAACCAGGGCGCGTCGGACAGGATGGTCGCCCGCCCGTTGATCCGCAGCGTGTCGTCGCGGCCCGGGATCAGGAAGATCAGCCCCACGTGCGGGTTGTCGATGATGTTGTGGAACCCGTCGGCGCGCTTGTTGCCCGGCCGCTCCGGTATCGCGATGGTCGTGTCGTCGAGCACCAGCGCGAAGCCGGCCGGGTCGCCCTTCGGCGAGACGTCGCAGGTGCCGTCCGCACCGGACGTCGCCAGCAGGACGAACGGCGACGCGGCGAGCCAGTCGCGGTCACGCTGGTGCAGTTCCTTGCGGTCCTTCTCGAGCACGCGCTTGCCCGGTTGGCCGAGCAGCGCCCGGAGTTGTTCGTGCGACGTAACCGCGGTCATTCGCCCTCCCCATGGGTCGACTCCGCTGCCGACCCTATGCGATTGCGGCAAAGCTCCCCCCGACCGGTTTCGGAACTGTTTCATATGAGAAGAGGTTTTCATCCGGTTTGGGGGCAGCGGTGCAAGACGCGGCGTACATCCTGATCACGATCGCCCTCTTCGTGGCGCTGGCCATCATCGTGCGCCAGGTCGAGCGCCTGTGAACGCGATCAACCTGGCGGGCTTGATCATCGGCTTTCTGGTGATCGTCTTCCTGGTCCTGGCGCTGATCTTCCCGGAGCGCTTCTGATGTCGACGACGATCGCCGGCGTCTTCTTCGTGCTGTCGCTCGTGCTGTTCGTCGCGCTCGCCTACCGCTACTTCGGCGACTACGTCTACCGGGTGGTGACCGGCACCCGGCACTCGGCGGTGGAGCGGCTGCTCTACCGGCTGGTCGGGGTCAACCCCGCCGGCGAGCAGAGCTGGCCGGTGTACGCCCGCAGCGTGTTCGCCTTCTCCCTGCTCTCACTGCTGTTCCTCTACGGCTTCACCCGCTTGCAGAGCAAGCTGCCACTCTCCCTGGGCTTCCCGGGGATGTCGCCGCACCAGGGCTGGAACACCGCGGCCAGCTTCGTGACCAACACCAACTGGCAGTCGTACGCGGGTGAGTCGACGCTCGGCCACCTGGTGCAGATGTCTGGGCTCGCCGTGCAGAACTTCGTCTCGGCCGCGGTCGGCATCGCCGTCTCCGTGGCGCTGGTGCGCGGTTTCGCCCGCAGCCGTACCCAGGCGCTCGGCAACTTCTGGGTGGACCTGACCCGGATCACCCTGCGGGTGCTGCTGCCGGTGGCGATCGTCGGGGCGATCGTGCTGATCGCCGGTGGCGTGGTGCAGAACCTCTCCGGCGGCACCGACGTCAACACGCTGGCCGGCGCCACCCAGCACATCCCCGGCGGGCCGGTGGCCAGCCAAGAGGCGATCAAGGAGCTCGGCACCAACGGCGGCGGGTTCTACAACGCCAACAGCGCGCACCCGTTCGAGAACCCGACGCCGTGGACCAACTGGATCGAGATCTTCCTGATCCTGCTGATCCCGTTCGCGATGCCCCGGGTGTTCGGCCGGATGGTCGGCGACAAGCGCCAGGGCCACGCGATCCTCGCGGTCATGGCCATCCTCGCGGTGGCCAGCGTGATCCTCGTGAACACGTTCGAGCTGCTGGCCAACGGCACGGTGCCGCACGCGGTGAACGCGGCCTTCGAGGGCAAGGAGGTGCGCTTCGGCATCTCGGACTCGGCGACGTTCGGCGCGGCCACGACGCTCACCTCGACCGGTGCGGTCAACTCGTTCTTCGACTCGTACACGGCCCTGGGCGGCATGGTCCCGATGGTCAACATGATGCTCGGCGAGGTCGCGCCCGGCGGTGTCGGCTCCGGGCTCTACGGCCTGCTGATGCTCGCCATCATCACCGTTTTCGTCGCCGGGCTGATGGTCGGTCGTACGCCGGAGTATCTCGGCAAGAAGATCTCCGCTCGCGAGATCAAGTTCGCCTCGCTCTACTTCCTGATCACCCCGGCGGTCGTGCTGATCGGCATGGCCACCGCGATGGCCACCAAGAACAAGGACACGATGCTCAACGTCGGCCCGCACGGCTTCTCCGAGGTGTTGTACGCGTTCACCTCGGCCGCCAACAACAACGGCTCGGCGTTCGCGGGCATCACCGTCAACGACCAGTGGTGGGACACCGCGACCGGCCTGTGCATGGTGGTCGGCCGTTTCCTGCCGATGGTGTTCGTGCTCGCGCTGGCCGGCTCCCTGGCCCGGCAACGCCCGGTGCCCGCGTCGGCCGGCACGCTGCCCACCCACCGGCCGCTGTTCATCGGCCTGGTGGTCGGCGTGGTGATCATCCTGATCGCGCTGACCTTCCTGCCCGTCCTCGCACTCGGCCCGCTGGCCGAGGGGTTGTGAGGCAACGATGACCGAGCTGAAGATGACGCCGGCGTACGGGGCCTCGTGTGGGAGGCGGCCATGACGGCGGCGGCTCCGGCGGTGCCGGCGCCTCCGGCGTCGGAGCCTGGGCGGATCGGTGGTGGGCTGCTCGACCCGCGGCAGCTCTGGAAGTCGCTGCCGGACGCGCTGCGCAAGCTCAACCCGACGACGCTCTGGCGCAACCCCGTGATGTTCATCGTGGAGCTCGGGGCGCTCTTCACCACCGCGTTGGCCATTCAGGACTCCTCGACCTTCGCCTGGCTGATCACCGTCTGGCTCTGGTTGACAGTGATCTTCGCGAACCTGGCCGAGGCGGTGGCCGAGGGCCGAGGCAAGGCGCAGGCGGCCACGCTGCGCCGGGCCCGGCAGGAGACGGTCGCCCGGCGGCTGGTCGACTGGGCGCCCGGCCAGGCGTCGCCGCGCGAGGAGACGGTCGACGCCGTCGAGCTGCGCCAGAACGACGTCGTGGTCGTCGAGGCCGGCCAGGTGATCCCCGGCGACGGTGACGTGGTCGAGGGTGTGGCCAGCGTCGACGAGTCGGCGATCACCGGCGAGTCGGCCCCGGTCATCCGGGAGTCCGGCGGCGACCGCAGCGCGGTCACCGGCGGCACGCGGGTGCTCTCGGACCGGATCGTCGTCAAGATCACGCAGAAGCCCGGTGAGAGCTTCATCGACCGGATGATCAGCCTGGTCGAGGGCGCGTCGCGCCAGAAGACGCCCAACGAGATCGCGCTCAACATCCTGCTGGCCGCGCTGAGCATCATCTTCCTGCTCGCCGTGATCACACTCCAGCCGGTAGCGATCTTCTCGAAGGCGTTCCAGGGCGCGGCGCCCAACACGTTGGTCATCAACGAGCACGGCGTGACCGGGATCGTGCTGGTCTCGCTGCTCATCGCGCTGATACCGACCACGATCGGTGCGCTGCTCTCGGCCATCGGCATCGCCGGCATGGACCGCCTCGTCCAGCGCAACGTGCTGGCGACGTCGGGCCGCGCGGTCGAGGCGGCCGGCGACGTCAACACGCTGCTGCTCGACAAGACCGGCACCATCACCCTCGGCAACCGCCAGGCGACCGAGTTCCTGCCGATCGGTGGCGTCGCGGCGGGTGAGCTCGCGGACGCGGCCCAGTTGTCCAGCCTGGCCGACCAGACGCCGGAGGGCCGGTCGATCGTGGTGCTGGCCAAGAACGAGCACGGGCTGCGCGCGCGGGACGAGGGCGTCATCCGGTCCGCCGAGTTCGTGCCGTTCACCGCCGAGACCCGGATGTCCGGTGTGGACCTGGCCGGCGAGGGCGGCGCACCGGCCCGGCGGATCCGCAAGGGCGCGGCGGCGGCGGTGATGCGCTGGGTGCGGGAGAACGGCGGGCACCCGACCGAGGAGGTCGGCGGGGTGGTCGACGGCATCTCGGCGACCGGCGGCACCCCGCTGGTGGTCGCCGAACACACGGACGGCCAACCGGCCCGCGCACTCGGCGTCGTGCACCTCAAGGACGTGGTCAAGTCCGGGATGCGCGAGCGGTTCGACGCGATGCGCCGGATGGGCATCCGCACCATCATGATCACCGGCGACAACCCGCTGACGGCGCGGGCGATCGCCGAGGAAGCGGGGGTCGACGACTTCCTCGCCGAGGCGAAGCCCGAGGACAAGCTGGCACTGATCCGGCGCGAGCAGGAGGGTGGCCGGCTGGTCGCCATGACTGGCGACGGCACCAACGACGCGCCAGCGCTGGCCCAGGCCGACGTCGGTGTCTCGATGAACACGGGGACGTCTGCCGCCAAGGAGGCCGGCAACATGGTCGACCTGGACTCGGACCCGACGAAGCTCATCGAGATCGTCGAGATCGGCAAGCAGTTGCTGATCACCCGGGGTGCGCTGACCACGTTCTCGATCGCCAACGACATCGCGAAGTACTTCGCGATCATCCCGGCCATGTTCGCGGCGGTCTACCCGAGCCTCGACGGCCTCAACATCATGCGGCTCAGCTCCCCGGCGTCCGCCATCACCTCGGCGATCATCTTCAACGCACTGATCATCGTCGTGCTGATCCCGCTGGCACTGCGCGGCGTGCGGTACCGGCCGAGCAGCGCGTCGTCCCTGCTGGGCCGCAACCTGCTGATCTACGGGCTGGGCGGGATCGTCGCACCGTTCGCCGGCATCAAGGTTCTCGACATCGCCATCGTCCAGTTCATCCCGGGGATCTCCTGATGCGCCTACCCAACTGGCTCGGCCAGCACATCGCGGCGTTCCGGGCGGTGCTCGTCTTCACCGTCGTGCTCGGCATCGCGTACCCCTTGCTGCTCGTCGGGATCGGTCTGTTGCCCGGGCTCCACTCCCGCGCCGAGGGTTCGTTCGTCACGTCCGGATCGCAGCGGGTCGGCAGCAAGCTCATCGGGCAGAGCTTTGTCGACGACGACGGCAACGGGATACCGCGCTACTTCCAGAGCCGCCCGTCCGCCGCCGGTGACGGCTACGACCCGACCGCCAGTTCGGCCAGCAACCTCGGGCCCGAGAGCATCGAAGACGTGCTGCCGGTCGGAGGCGACGAGGGCACGCAGTCGCTGCTCACGCAGGTCTGCGCGCGCAGCCTGTCGGTCGGCGCGCTCAACGGCGTCTCCGGCGCGCGCCCGTTCTGCACCTCGGACGGGGTCGGCGCGGTGCTTCGGGTGTTCCGGCGCGACGGGCTGACCGGGCCGGCGACGCGGGTGGTCAGCGTCAACGAGGCCCAACCGGCGCAGCCCTTCCTCGCTTCTTTCGAAGGCGTGCGGGTGGAGAGCGCGGTGCCGGGTGAGGACTACAGCGGGGGAGTGCTGACGCCGGTGCGGGGCTCCGCGCCGCGAACCCCGGCTGTGCCGTCCGACGCGGTGACGGCCAGCGGGTCGGGGCTGGACCCGCACATCACCCCGGCGTACGCGCAGCTCCAACTGCCCCGGGTGGCGCGCGAACGGGGCGCGACCGAGGCGGCGATCCAGCGCCTGGTCGACGACAACACGGCGGGACGGTCGCTGGGCTTCATGGGCGCGAAGCGGGTCAACGTGGTCCGCCTGAACCTGGCTCTCGACCAAGACTTCCCGGTGCGTTGATGGACCGGTCAGGGCGCGAGCAGGAGCTCCAGCGTGTGCTGGAGGTGAGCGGTGACCAGCTTCGCGCAGGTGTCGCCGTCGTGTCCGGCCAGGGCGTCGACCAGGGCGCGGTGCTCCACGGTGGCCTCGGCGAGCCGGTCGGGGTGGGTTTTCATCGATTCGCCGACGTACCGGGCGGTGCTGCCCTGTGCGCTCGTGACCAGGGAGAAGAGGCGCGGTGAGCGAGACGCCCGACCGAGCAGAGCGTGGAACGCCCAGTTCAACTCCAACCAAGCGGCCGGGTCCGTCTCCCGGGCCATCCGGTCCAGCAGGTCGCCGGCCGCAGCCAGCTCGTCGGCCGTGATGTGCCGGGCCGCCCGCCGGATCGCCAGCGGTTCGAGGGCCGAGCGGATCTCGTAGATCTCGCGCAGGTCGTCGTGGTCCAGGTCGTGCACGACGGCGCCGCGGTGCGGGTCGATCCGGATCAGCCCGTCGGCGGCGAGGTCGCGCAGTGCCTCGCGGACCGGGGTCGTGCTGACCGCGAGCTGGGTGGCGATCTCGGCCTGCCCCAGGTGAGTGCCGCCGGTCAGCACCCCGCTGAAGATCGCGCGGCGTAGAGTGTCGCGGACCAGTTCGTGCGCGGTCCTCCGGTGTGGCGCGGGCGCCAGTTTGGCGAGGTCGAGCCCGTCAAGCACACCGAAGACCCTACAACCCTGCACATTGCAGGGTCGGTTGTGTACTACCGCAGGCTTGTGACGGCCCGCTCGACCGTGGTCAGCGTCTGCTGGAGGTGCTCGACCACCAGCTTCGCCGCCCGCTCGCCGTCGCGGTCCCGGCAGGCTTCGAGCAGCCGCTGGTGGTGCTCGTTGCCGCTGTCGAGATGGTCGGCATCGGTGGCCCGCAGAGCCATGTTGACGTACACGGCGGCGTTGTCGTCGAGGTGGTTGAGGATCTCGGCGAGCCGGTCCAGCCCGGACGCGCTGTTGAGCACGCGGTGGAACTCGCGGTTGAGGGCGACCCAGCGCCCCGGCTCGCGCGCGTCGTCCAGTTCGGCCTGCAGCCGCTCCAACCTGGCAAGCAGGTCGGGACCCATCTCCTGGACGGCTCCCTTGACCGCCTCGGGTTCGAGCAGACGGCGGATCAGGTAGATCTCGCGTACCTCGTCGAGGCTGGTCTCGCGCACCACCGCGCCCCGGTGCGCGTCGAGCCGGATGAGCCCTTCGGACGCGAGGTCACGCAGCGCCTCGCGGACGGGCGTGGTGCTGACCCGCAACCGCGCCGCGATGTCGGCCTGGACCAGACGGGAGCCCGCGGGAAGGGTGCCGTCGAGGATCGCCCTGCGCAGCGAGTCGCGGACCATCTGGTGAGCGGTGCGCCGTTCACCGGGGATGAGCTGCGCCTCCACGACCTGCTCCTTCGGGGTGAGGCATCAGGCACAATACATTGTGCAGTATCTGCGGGTCGGTGGCCGACCTGCGCCCGCTGCCGTGCGTCCTCGTCACCCAACACCGCGCCGATGCGGGGTTGTGGTGACCATCGATTTGCCAAGCAGGTTATACCAATAGGCCACTTTCCGTTCGTTGGTGTATGGCTGCGCACAATGTCGGTAACCGGCTTGCGTGGGCTGGTCCGCTGTGGAGCCTTTGCTCTGCACCCACCTACGCACCACCTCCGCGCGGGGTGTTGCGTATATGGGTGCAGAGCAAAGCGTCGTCGGGCCGAGCCCTCGTCCGCTGGCTAGCGGAGGGCGCCCGCGAGGCCTGTGGGGAGTTTGGTCAGCAGGTCCCAGAGGTCGGGCTGGGCGCTCGCCGCGGCCGCTACCACCGGGTCCGTGACCGTGAGGAGGGCCAGATGGCGGGCGGCGTGCGCGGCAACGGCGTCCGTGTCGACGTCGGGCGGCGATGGTGCCAGGGCGGCGCGGCCGGTGACCATGCGGTCGGGCGACAGCGGCGCGGTGGTCGTCGGGGTCGGGTCGGGCAGCGCCGCGTACGTCAGGACCACCGACTCCGAGGCGAAGCGCCAGCTAGTCGAGTGGAGGGTCGCGCCGGGGGTGCACAGGGTCAGGCCAGACAGGTGCAGGGCCAGATCATCCGGGTGTACGCCGGCCGGCAGCCGGTCCGACACCGTGCGAAAGCGCAGCGCTCCGTCAGCGGCCGACAGCAGGACCACCTCGACGATCGTCACGTGTTGCATCCTGGCGGTTGTTGCCAGAGATATGCAACAACGCGCCCGATAGGTTTAGCGCGTGCCGTCCGAGAGTGAGGTCCGTCGTACGGTCGAGGCCGTCTGGCGGATCGAGTCGCCGCGCCTGGTCGCCGGGCTTGCCGGGATGATGCGCGATGTCGGCGTGGCCGAGGAGCTAGCGCAGGACGCCCTGGTCGCCGCCCTCGAGCAGTGGCCCGCGGATGGGATCCCGAGCAACCCCGGCGCCTGGTTGATGGCCGTGTCCAAGCGTCGCGCGATCGACCTGGTCCGGCGCAACGAGCGTTACGCCCGCAAGCTCCAGGAGCTCGGCCGGGTGCACGACGACACGTTCGAGGTCGACGTCGACCCCGACCGGATCGAGGACGACCTGCTGCGGTTGGTGTTCGTCTCCTGCCATCCGGTGCTCGCGCCCGAGGCCCGGGTCGCGCTCACTCTGCGGCTGCTCGGCGGGCTGACCACGCCGGAGATCGCGCGGGCGTTTCTCGTCTCCGAGTCGACCGTGGCGCAGCGGATCGTGCGGGCGAAGCGGGCTCTGGCCGACGCGGGCGTGCCGTTCGAGGTGCCCGAGCCGCACGAGCGGCCGGCGCGGCTGGCCTCCGTACTCGAGGTGACCTATCTGATCTTCAACGAGGGCTACGCGGCGACCGCGGGCGACGATTGGGTACGTCCCGCCCTGTGCGACGACGCCCTCCGGCTCGGCCGGATACTCGCCGGCCTGATGCCGGGCGAGTCCGAGGTGCACGGGCTCGTGGCGCTCATGGAGATCCAGGCGTCCCGGCTGCGGGCCAGGGTCGGGGAGGGCGGCGCGGCGGTGCGGTTGCTCGACCAGGACCGGGCGCGCTGGGACCACCTGCTCATCGGGCGCGGGCTGGCCGCCCTCGCCCAGGTCGACAAGATCGGCGGCACCCCCGGGCCGTACGCGTTGCAGGCCGCGATCGCCGCCTGCCACGCCCGGGCCCGCACCGCCGACGAGACCGACTGGAAGCTGATCGCCGCGCTGTACGACGCGCTCGCCCCGCTGGCCCGCTCGGCGGTGGTCGAGCTGAACCGGGCCGTCGCGGTCGGCATGGCCGACGGGCCCGCCGCGGGTCTCGCGCTGGTGGACGCGATCGTCGCGGCCGGCCTGCTGCCGACCTATCACCTGCTGCCCGCCGTGCGCGGTGACCTGCTGGTCAAGCTCGGCCGGGACGCCGAGGCCAGGGCGGAGTTCACCCGGGCCGCGGCGCTGACCGGCAACGCCGCCGAGCGGGCCCTGCTGGAGGGGCGAGCTAAGACCGGCCCAACCTGAACTGCTCGGCGTGGGCGGCCTGCTCCTCGGTAATCGTGGTGATCTCGGTCGGCTCGGCGACTTTGCGGACTTCGATCACCGCCTCCCAGTCGGAGCCGGGCGGGATCGCGGCGTCGATCGGGCAGCGCCGCGCCCACTCGATCGCCTCCTCCGGCGACTTGACGTCGATCAGGTAGAAGCCGGCGACCAGCTCCTTGGCCTCGGTGAACGGCCCGTCGACGACGGTCCGCTCGCCCTTGGCGTAGATCACCCGGGCGCCCTGCGAGCTGTCCCAGAGCCCCTCGGCCGCGAGCAGCACGCCGGCCTTGGCGAGCTCACTGTCGTAGTCGTGCATCGCCTGGACCAGGTGGGCCGGCGGCATCGCACCGGGCGGCGGGTCACCCTTGAGCAGCAGCATGAAGCGCATCGCATGTCTCCCATCCGTCGCGGCCATTCTGACCGACACCAACGCGTCGAACAGGCCGCCCGCGTTTCGACAGGCAGGGCTAACTGATCCGTCTTTCGCTGCGCGGGGTCGCCGGGAGGTCGGCGGAGATGCGGGCGGCGGCGGCGAGCAGCGGCGGCACCAGGTCGCGGCGGATCGCCTCCAGGGTCGTGCGGCTGGCGGCGGTGGAGACGTTGACGGCCGCGACCGTGCGGCCGGCGCGGTCGCGGATCGGTGCCGCCACCGCGCGCAGGCCCTCCTCCAGCTCCTGGTCGACCAGCGCCCAGCCCTGGGCGCGTACCCGGGCCAGCTCTGTCCGCAGTGCACCGACCCCGCCGATCGTGCGGGCGGTGAGCCGGTCGATGGACACGGCGTCGAGGTAGGACGCCAGCTCGTCGTCGGGCAGCCCGGCGAGCAGGACCCGGCCCATCGAGGTGGCGTACGCCGGGAACCGGGTGCCCACGTTGATGGTCACCGTCATGATCCGTGAGGTGGGCACCCGGGCCACGTAGACCACGTCGGGGCCGTCCAGGACCGACACCGACGACGACTCGTTGACCTCGGCGACCAGCGCCTCCAGGTGCACCTCGGCGACCTCGGGCAGGGACAGGCTCGACAGGTACGCGTAACCGAGCTCGAGCACCCGCGGGGTCAGCGAGAAGAGCCGGCCGTCGGTGCGCACGTAGCCGAGGTCCATCAGGGTGAGCAGGAAGCGGCGGGCGGCGGCCCGGGTGACCCCGGTGGTCGCCGCGACCTCGCTGAGGGTGAGCTCGGAGTGCGTGCGGTCGAAGGCCCGGATCACCGCCAGCCCGCGTTCGAGCGACTGCACGAAATCGGTCGAGCGCACCGCGGTCACGACGCCTCCTCGATGCCGAGTTCGATGCCTAGCTCGTCGAGCACCCGCTGGGCGGTCGCGAACGCGGTGTTCGCCGCCGGCGCACCAGCGTAAACCGCGGTGTGCAGCAACACCTCTCGGATCTCCGTAGGAGTGACACCCTGGCCGATCGCCGCGCGGACGTGCATGGCCAGCTCGGCGGTGGCGTGCTGACTGGCCAGCAGCGCGATGGTGACCAGGCAACGAGTGCGCCGGTCCAGCCCGGGCCGGGTCCACACGGCGCCCCAGGCGTGCGCGGTCACGTGCTCCTGCCAGGGCGCGTTGAACGCGGTGGCGGCCGCGGCCGCCCGGTCGACGTGGGCGTCGCCGAGCACGGCCCGACGCACCTCGGCACCGTCGTCAACCATCTGTCCTCCGGGAGGAATGTCTGGCCAGCGCGAGATCGACAAAGTGGCCGGCACTGCCGACAGGGTCGGTGGCACCGCGTTCGGTCGGCCAACCGGCCCGGTCGAGGTTGGCGCGCATCACATCCGGGTGCACGACCAGACCCGACAGGCAGGTACGCAGCCAGGCGGCCGCCGACCCGACGGTGACCAGCAGCTCGCGCAGCGGCCGCCACTCGGCCTGCCAGCCGCCGGCGCCGCGTTGGTGCTCCTGCACCGCGCTGGCCAGCAGCGTGGCGACCAGGCCGGGCGCCTGCGCGGTGGCGGCCAGCGTGCTGATCGCGGCCACCGGGTTGTGCTTGTGCGCCATCGCGCTGGAGCCGCCGGGCGCGTCCTCCGCGACCTCGCCGACCTCGCCCTGCGCGAGCAGCGTGACGTCGCGGGCGGGCTTGCCGAGCGCGCCGGCCGCGACACCGAGGGAGCCGGCCAGCCGGCCGATCCGGCCGCGTTCGGTGTGCCACGGCAGGTCCGGGGCGGCCAGGTCCAGCCGGCGCGCGAAGTCGGCGAGCACCGCCGGGCCGGCCGGCCCGAGACCGGCGAGCGTGCCGGCCGCGCCGCCGAGTTGTGCCGTCGGCGTGAAACCTCGTAGGTCGAGAGCGGCGGCGTCGAGTCCGGTCAGCCAACCGGCCGCGGTGAGACCGAAGGTGGTCGGCACCGCCTGTTGCAGCAGGGTCCGGCCGATCAGCACGGTGTCCCGGTGTGCGGCGGCCAGCACTGCGGCGGCGTCGGCGGCCGCGTCCAGGTCGGACAACAGGGCCGCCAGCGCCCGGCGGGTGACCAGCATGGCCGCCGTGTCGAGCACGTCCTGGCTGGTCGCGCCGGCGTGCACGTGCTCGCGCACCTCGGGAGGCACCGCCGCTCGGATCGCGGTGACCAGCGGCACGACCGGGGTCGCGTGCGCCGCCGCGGCGGCGCCCAGTGCGGCCGGGTCGGGTGCGAGGTCGGCGCAGGCCGCGACGATCGCCTCGCCCGCCGCCACCGGGATCACGCCGGCTCCGGCGTTCGCGGCGGCCAGCGCGGATTCCACCGACAGCATCGCCCGCACCCAGGCCTCGTCGGCGACGGCGGCCGGCACCGCGCCGCGCTCGAGGATGCCCGCGAACAGGCCCTCAGAAGGTGAAGAAGACGGTCTCATGGTCGCCCTGCATGGTGATGTCGAAGGAGTACCCGTCGTCGGTCTCCTTCGCGACCAGCGTCGACCGCCGGACCGGGTCGACCCGGCCGAGCACCAGGTCGTCGGCGTTGGCCGCCTCGTCGGGGAAGTAGACCCGGGTGACCAGCCGGTCGAGCAGCCCGCGGGCCAGCACGCTGACGTCGATGTGTGGCGCCTGGAGGGTGCCGTCCGGCCCGGGGACGGGACCTGGCCGTACCGTCCGGATCGCGTAGCGCCCGTCGGTGTCGGTCGGGCACCGGGCGAACCCGCGAAAGCCGGCGGTGGCGACCGGGCCGCGCGGGTCGTCGGGGTGGTCGAAGCGGCCGGCCGGATCGGCCTGCCAGATCTCGATCAGCGCGTCCGGCACGGGCTCACCGGCACCGTCGAGGACCACGCCGCGCAGCCAGAACGCGCCCGGCAGGTCCTCGGCCACCGCGTACGGCCCGTCCGGCCAGGGCAGCCCGAGCCCGAAGAACGGCCCGACCGTCTGCGAAGGAGTTGTCATGCGTCCTCCATCGGGGTGGCTTCGCGGCCGCGCAGCACGATGTCGAAGCGGTAGGCGAGCGACCATTCGGGCGTCGTGGCGTCGAGGTCGAACGCGGCGACGAGGCGCTGCCGGG
This sequence comes from Asanoa ishikariensis, assembly GCF_900107455.1. Lineage (GTDB taxonomy): Bacteria > Actinomycetota > Actinomycetes > Mycobacteriales > Micromonosporaceae > Asanoa > Asanoa ishikariensis. The sequence goes on from NZ_FNQB01000002.1 coordinate 614,373, forward strand.
CGGCGGGGTCCCGGACCGAGTTGAAGATCGGGTCCTGGACGAAGAGCGGATCGTTCGGGAAGTACATCTGGGTGACCAGGCGCTGGGTGAACGCGTGGCCGAACAGCGAGAAGTGGATGTGCGCCGGGCGCCAGGCGTTGTGGTGGTTGCGCCACGGGTACGCGCCGGGCTTGATCGTGACGAACCGGTAGCGGCCCTCGCCGTCGGTCATGGCCCGCCCCGCGCCGGTGAAGTTGGGGTCGAGCGGGGCCGGGTGCCGGTCTCCCGCGTGCAGGTAGCGCCCTGCGGCGTTGGTCTGCCAGACCTCGACGAGCGTGTCCCGGACCGGTCGGCCGTCGCCGTCGAGCACCCGGCCGAACACCTCGATCCGCTCGCCCTGCGGCTCGCCGTCGTGCTGGCGGGTCAGGTCGTGGTCGAGCGGGCCGACCCGATCGGTGCCGAGCACGGGGCCGGTGAGCTCGGTCAGCCCTTGCGGCAGCGCCACCAACGGCTGGCGTGGGCTGCGCAGCCGGGTCGAGCCGTATTCCGGCGACGTGAGCGGGGGTTGCTCGTCCGGCGCGTAGCTCCGATAGGGCGCAGGTGGCTTCCAGTCAGGCAACGCCGCCTCCTCTCGTCGACGACCTCGTCGTCAGTGATCGCAGCGCGGTGAGCTCCGCGGCGGTGGGTTCTTCCGTGACCCGCAGGTCGGCGCGGACCGTGAGTGGCCAGCCGGTGGCCGCGCGGACCGCGTCGACAGCCACGCCGGGGTGGATGCTGGTCAGGGTCAGCTCGCAGGTCTCCGGGTCGGGTTCGAGCACGCCGAGGTCGGTGATCAGCCGGATCGGGCCGCGCCCGCGCAGGCCGAGCGCCGCCCGGTGGCCGGGACCGTCGCCGAAGCCGAGTGAGGTGACGAACTCCAGGCGGTCGACGAGGGTACGCGGGCGGTGCCGGACGACCACGACGGTCTCGCGGCAGGAGGCGGCGATCTCGGGAGCACCGCCCGCACCCGGCAACCGGACGGCCGGGGAGCGGTAGTCGCCGATCACCGTGGTGTTGATGTTGCCGCGCCGGTCGACCTGCGCGGCACCCAGGAACCCGACGTCGACCCGGCCGGGCTGGAGCCAGTAGTTGAAGATCTCCGGGACACTGACCACGGCGTCCGCGGTCTCGCCAAGCTCACCATCCCCGATGGACAGTGGCAGCGTGGTCGGCTTGGCGCCGATCGCACCCGACTCGTAGATCAGTGCCAGGTCGGGGGAGCACGTGCGGCGGGCCAGGTTCGCCGCGGTGCTGGGCAGCCCGATGCCGACGAAGCACGAGGCGCGGCCGGCCAGCGAGCGCGCGGCGGTGACGGTCATCATCTCGTCGGCGGTCCACGCGCTCATGCGGCGGTCACCTCGTCGAGCCAGCGTCCGAACGTCTCGCGGTCCCGGCTGATCGGATCCCAGGACTGGTAGTAGTCGTTGTCGCGGTCGTAGTAGCCCTGTGCGTAGGACGGGTGCGCGCCGCGCGGCACGTGTGCCACCGCGGTGACCACCCAGCCCGGCAGGACCACCGCGCCCGGCTGCGGCTCGAGCTCGTCGACGAGCTCCTCGACGGTGACCAGCGACCGGGAGGCGGCCAGGACCGCTTCCTTCTGCACGCCGGTGATCCCCCATAGCTGCACGTTGCCACGCCGGTCGGCGCGCTGTGCGTGGATCACGGCGACGTCCGGGTTGAGTGCGGCGACCGCGGTCAGCGCCTCACCCGTGAACGGGCAGGTGATCGTCGCGATCGTCTTGGTGTGCTTGGCGATGTCGGTGCCGACGTAACCGCGCAGCACCGCGAACGGCAGCCCGGACGCGCCGGCGACGTAGCGGTTGGCCATGCCGGCGTGGCTGTGTTCCTCGATCTCGATCGGCCGGGGCCAGGCGTTCTCGACCGCGTCGCGAAACCGGTGCAGCGAGCCGACACCGGGGTTGCCGCCCCACGAGAACACCAGGCGTGCCGCGCAACCCGCGCCGATGAGTTGGTCGTAGACGATGTCGGGAGTCATCCGGATGAGCGTCAGGTCGCGGCGCCCCTGCCTGATGATCTCCTGGCCGGCCGCCACGGGGATGAGGTGTGTGAAGCCCTCCAACGCGACCGCGTCCCCGTCGTGGACCAGCTCCGCCACACCCTCGGCGAGGCTGACGAGTTCGGCCATGCGGCTCCCAGTCTGTGCGCTATACGAACAATAGTTCAGCAGCCAGCCTAGGAACCACACGCCATGAGCGTCAATAATGACAAGCATTGACTTCTAGTACGGCACGGTTCTAGGTTTCCCGTTGTACATCTGTGCGCTATCCGAACACTTGCCCTCTCCGCTCACCCCTGACGTGGATGGAGTTCCGATGCGACGCCCCTTGCTCGCTCTCGTCACCGCCGTGGCGCTGCTCGCCACAGCCGCCTGCGGTGACTCGTCCGACGACACACCGGCGGCCGGTGGCTCCGCCGCGCCCGACAAGGTCAACGCCGGCGTCATCGCGATCCTCGATGTCGCGCCCATCTACCTCGGCAAGGAGAAGGGCTTCTTCAGCAAGCGCGACATCGATCTGACGCTGACCACCGCACAGGGCGGCGCCGCGATCGTGCCCGCCGTGCTCTCCGGCGAATACCAGTTCGGCTTCAGCAACGCCGTCTCCCTGTTGCTGGGCAAGTCGAAGAACGCACCGCTCAAGGTGGTCTGCAACGGCAACAACTCGACCGGCGTGGCCGACGACTTCGCCGGCCTGTACGTCAAGCCGGACAGCGGCATCGCGTCGCCGAAGGACCTGGTCGGCAAGACCGTCGCGGCCAACACGCTGAAGAACATCGTGGACACCAGCGTGCGTGCCTCGGTGAAGAAGGACGGCGGCGACCCGAGCCAGGTCAAGTTCACCGAGCTTCCGTTCCCGGAGCAGGTCGGCGCCTTGCAGGCGGGCCGGGTCGACGCCATCTTCGTCGTCGAGCCGTTCCAGCAGGCCGCGATCGCCGCCGGGATGAAGAAGATCGCCTCCAGCTACGTCGACGCGGCGCCGAACCTGACCGTCGCGATGTACTTCACCTCGACCAAGCTGATCGGTGAGAACCCCGACCTGGTCAAGCGGTTCACCGAGGCGATGAAGGAGTCGCTGGCCTACGCCGACGCACACGGCGACGAGGTGCGCGACATCATCGGCACGTACACCAAGATCGAGGAGCCCGTGCGGGCGAAGATGACGCTGCCCAAGTGGCCCTCGGACATCAACACCGCGTCGATCGACGCGCTGGCCCAGGCCGCGGTCACCGACGGGCTGCTCACTGAGAAGCCGGACGTCGCGGGGCTGCTTCCCTGATGGTCGCTGTCGCGGCGCGCACGTCCCGAGTGACCGGCCGGCGGTTCCGGTCGGTCACTCTGGGCGTGCTGGGCCTGTTCGGGTTCGCGGTGGCGCTCGAGGTGGCGCCGCGGATCGGCGTCGTGCCGATCGACTTCGCGCCGCCGACCAGCCAGATCCTGGTCGCCCTGGGCGAGCAGTTCGGCGAGTCCTCGTTCTGGACGGCGCTGCTGCAGACCCTGCGCACCTGGGCCATCGGGCTGGCCATCGCGATGGTGGCCGGCATCGTCATCGGCGTGCTGCTCGGCTCGCTGCCGATCGTGCGCGCGGCGACCGCGACGACCATCGAGTTCCTCCGGCCGATTCCCTCGGTCGCCCTGATCCCGCTGGTGATCGTGCTCTACGGACCGACCGTCAAGTCGACTCTCGTGCTCGTCGTCTACGCCGCGTTCTGGCAGATGCTGATCCAGGTGGTGCACGGCGTCGCCGACGTCGACCCGGTCGCCCGCGACACCGCGCTCGCGTTCCGGCTGAGCCCCTGGGCCCGGGTGCGCTACGTGGTCTGGCCGACGGCTTTGCCCTACGTGATCACCGGCTTCCGCCTGGCGGCGTCGGTCGCGCTGATCCTGACCATCACCGGCGAGCTGGTCATCGGCTCGCCCGGGATCGGCAAGGAGATCGACAACGCGCAGCAGAGCAATGCGGTGCGCACCGTGTACGCGCTGATCGTGGTCACCGGAATCCTCGGTGTGCTGGCCAACCTGCTCACCCGCCTGGTCGAGCGCAAGGTGCTGTCCTGGCACCCGTCGACGCGGGCCGAGGAGGTGACGGTGGCATGAGATACCTCCAGCGCGCGGTCCTGCTGATCGGTCTCCCGGTCCTCCTGCTCGCCGCGTGGTGGTTCGGCTCGGCCGGCAGCGAGGACTTCTACCGACCTTCCCTGTCGTCCATCGTGGACGCGTTCGGGCAGACCTGGACCTGGGAGATGTTCCAGCAACAGGTGTTCCCGTCGCTGTGGCGGCTGGTCGTCGGCTACCTGCTCGCGGTGCTGGTCGGCGTCGCGCTCGGCGTGCTGATCGGCACCTTCCGCTCGGTGCGGTCGCTGCTGGAGCCGGTGCTCGAGTTCCTGCGCGCGTTCCCGCCGCCGGTGCTCGTGCCGGTCGCCATCCTGCTGTCCGGCATCGGCGACCGCACCAAGATCCTGGTGATCGTGTTCGGCTGCGTCTGGCCGGTGCTGCTCAACACCATCGAGGGCGTCCGCGGCCGCGACGAGGTGCTCAGCGACACCTGCCGCAGCTACGGCATCACCGGGTCGCTGCGCCTGCGCCACCTGGTGCTGCGCGCGGCCAGCCCACAGATCATGACCGGTGCCCGGCAGGCCCTTCCGCTGGCCATCATCCTGATGGTGATCAGCGAGATGATGGCCGCCAACGAGGGCCTCGGCTTCACGGTTCTGCAGTTCCAGCGGGGTTTCCAGATCCCCGAGATGTGGAGCGGCGTGCTCCTGCTCGGCGTGATCGGCATCGTGCTCTCCCTGCTGTTCAGACTGGCCGAGCGGTCGCTGCTCGGCTGGTACCACGGCCAACGAGCGGGACAACGGGAGTGGTGATGCTCGAGGTCAAGAACCTGCACAAGGTGTACGACGGCCACGGCCGGCGGGTGACCGCGGTCGGCGACCTGACGTTCTCCGTGCCGGAGGGCCAGTTCGCCTGTGTGGTCGGCCCGTCCGGCTGCGGCAAGACCACCTTGCTGCGAGTGATGGCCGGCCTCCTGCCGGCCACCTCCGGCGAGGTCCGGGTGCAGGACACGCCGGTCACCGCGCCGCCGCCGGGCCTCGCGGTCGTCTTCCAGGAGTACGGGCGCAGCCTGTTCCCCTGGCTGCGGGTGCGGGAGAACGTCGAGCTGCCGCTCAAGGCACAGGGCATGGCCCGCGCCGAGCGCCGCGAACTGGCGACGGAGGCGCTCGCGGCGGTCGGGCTGGCCGACGCGCACAGTGCCTATCCGTGGCAGCTCTCCGGTGGCATGCAGCAGCGGGTGGCCATCGCCCGGGCCATCGCGTACCAGCCGCGCGTGCTGCTGATGGACGAGCCGTTCGCGGCCGTCGACGCGCAGACCCGGGCCGACCTCGAGGACCTGGTCCGCTCGGTGTGGAAACAGTTCGGCGTCACGTTGCTGTTCGTCACGCACGACATCGACGAGGCGGTCTACCTCGGCCAGCGGGTGATCGTGCTGTCCGCGTCGCCGACCACTGTGGCGCAGGACCTGACCATCGACCTGCCCGCCGAGCGCGACCAGCTCACCACCCGGGCCGACCCTCGGTTCACCGAGCTGCGCGGCCAGGTTTACGCCCGGATCCAGAAGGTGAAGGCACCCGCTTCGGAAGGAGCACCAGCATGACGTTCTTCGACCCAGAGCTGTGGGACGGCAAGGTGTTCACGGGCGACTGGTCCACGCCGTCGGGCGGGTCGGCGCAGATCGTGGAGAAGGCGACCGGCGGCTCGCTCGGCCGCACCGGCGTGGCCGACGCCGGTGACGTGGCCGGCTCCGCGGCCCAGGCTGCCGCCGCGCAACGGGCCTGGGCGGCCACCTCGTTCGAGGAGCGCGCGGCCGTGCTGCGCCGGGCCGGCGCGCTGATCGAGGCCAACGCGGCCGAGCTGCGGGACTGGGTGGTCCGGGAGACCGGTGCCGTGCCCGGCCTGGGCGACTTCGCGGTCGGCGTCGCGACCCAGGAGTGCTACGAGGCGGCCGGGCTGGCCCATCGACCGGCCGGCGAGATCTTGCAGAGCAACCAGCCGCGGCTGAGCCTGATCAAGCGCGTACCCGTCGGCGTGGTCGGGGTGATCTCGCCGTTCAACGTGCCGCTGATCCTGTCCATCCGCTCGGTGGCGCCGGCGCTCGCGCTGGGCAACGCCGTGGTGCTCAAGCCGGACCTACGCACCCCGGTCAGCGGCGGGTTCGCGATCGCCCGGGTGTTCGCCGAAGCCGGCTTGCCGCCGGGTCTGCTGCACGTGCTCCCCGGCGGTGCCGAGGCGGGCTCCGCGTTGGTCACCGAGCCCTTGGTGCGGGTGGTCTCGTTCACCGGGTCCAGCGCGACCGGCCGGCGGGTCGCCGAGCTCGCCGCGCGCCACCTCAAGCGGGTCCACCTGGAGCTGGGCGGCAACTCGGCGCTGGTCGTGCTCGACGACGCCGACCTGGACCGGGCGGTCTCCGCCGGTGCCTGGGGTTCGTTCCTGCACCAGGGCCAGATCTGCATGACCGCGGGACGGCACCTGGTGCACGAGCGGATCGCCGACGACTACGTGGCCGCGCTCGCCGAGCACGCCGACCACCTGCCGGTCGGTGACCCGTTCACCGGCCAGGTCGCGCTCGGGCCGCTGGTCGACGAGGGCCAGCGCGACAAGGTGCACGCGCTGGTCAACGCGACCGTCGACGCCGGCGCGCGGCTGGTCGCGGGCGGCAAGTACGAAGGGCTCTTCTACCGGCCGACGGTGCTCGACCAGGTGCGCACGGACATGCCGGCGTACGCGGAAGAGGTCTTTGGCCCGGTCGCCCCCGTGGTCCGGTTCAGCACCGTCGACGAGGCGGCCGCGCTCGCCGCCGACTCGCCCTACGCCCTTTCGCTGAGCATCCTGACCGGCGACGCGATGCGCGGTCTGGCGCTCGCCGAGCGGATCCCGAGCGGGATCGTCCACATCAACGACCAGACCGTCAACGACGAGGCGGTGGCGCCGTTCGGCGGTGTCCTCGACTCGGGCACCGGCGCCAGGTTCGGCGGTGCCGGCAACCTCGACGCGTTCACCGAGCAGCGCTGGATCACGCTGCGCGGGGATATCCCGGCCTACCCGTTCTGATCGAGAGGTGCAGAAATGACCTTGCGCGACACGCCGCCGTTCCGGGCCGACCACGTGGGCAGCCTGCTGCGCCCCGAACGTCTGCTGAAGGCGCGTGCCGACCGGGCGGCCGGCACGATCTCGGCCGAGGAGTTGCGGGCCGTGGAGGACGACGCGATCCGCGACGTGGTGCGGATGCAGCGCGACGTCGGGCTCAGCTCCGCCACGGACGGCGAGTTCCGGCGTACGTCCTGGCACATGGACTTCATCTACCAGCTCGGGGGCATCCACTCCACCGACGAGAAGATCCGGGTGCACTTCCACAACAAGGCGGGCGACCTCGACTTCACCTCGGCGGCGCTGGCCGTCGACGGCCCGGTCAAGCTGGAGAAGACCATCTTCGGCGACGACTTCGCCTTCCTGAACGCCACCGTGGAAGAGCCGGTCACCGCCAAGCTGACCATTCCGTCGCCGAGCATGGTGCATTACCGGGGCGGCAAGGCGTCCATCGACCCGGCGGTCTACCCCGACGAGGAGCAGTTCTGGGCCGACCTGTCGGCGGCCTACGCCGCACAAGTCAACGCAGTCGCGGAGCTCGGTTGCCGCTACCTCCAGCTCGACGACACCAGCCTGGCCTATCTGAACGACCCCGAGCAGCGCAAGCAGCTCACGGAGCGGGGTGACGACGCCGAGCACCAGCACCTGCGCTACATCAAGCAGATCAACGCGGCGATCCAGGACCGGCCGGCCGGGCTGTCGGTGACCACACACATGTGCCGGGGCAACTTCCGGTCGTCGTGGGCGGCCGAGGGTGGCTACGACTTCGTGGCCGAGGCGCTCTTCTCGGAGCTCGCGGTCGACGGCTTCTTCCTGGAGTTCGACGACGAGCGCTCCGGCGGCTTCGCGCCGCTGCGCTTCGTACCGCCGGGCAAGATGGTGGTGCTCGGCCTGGTCACCACCAAGAACGGCGCACTGGAGTCCAAGGACGCGCTGAAGCGGCGCATCGACGAGGCGAGCAAATATGTGCCGCTGGAGCAGCTCTGCCTGTCGCCGCAGTGCGGTTTCTCCTCGACGGTCGAGGGCAACGTGCTGAGCTACGACGACGAGGTCGCCAAGCTGAGCCTGATCGTCGAGACCGCGCAAGAGGTGTGGGGCTGACCGTGGTCGTGGAGACGCGCACGCAGGTGGGCATCGTCGGCGCCGGCCCGGCCGGCCTCGTGCTCGCCCACCTGCTGCGGTCCCGCGGCATCGACTGTGTCGTGCTCGAACGCCAGTCCCGGTCCTATGTGGAAGCCAGGATCCGGGCCGGTGTGCTCGAGCACGGCACGGTCGACCTGCTCACCTCGCTGGGGCTGGCCGACCGGCTGCACCGTGAACGGATGGTGCACCACGGCATCGAGCTGCTCTTCGAGCGCGAGGCGCATCGGATCCCGCTTTCCGAGTTGGCCGGGCGGGAGATCACCATCTACGGGCAGCACGAGGTGGTCAAGGACCTGATCGCCGCGTGGGACGGCCCGCTGCATTTCTCGGTGTCGTCCGTCTCGTTGTCTTCGCTCGACTCCGCCTCGCCGGTCATCTCCTATGTGGACTCAGTCGGGGTGCCGCAGCGCGTGCGGTGCGACGTGATCGCCGGGTGCGACGGGTTCCACGGCGTGTCCCGGGCCTCCGCGCCCGACGGGGTGCTCACCGTGCACCAGCGCGACTATCCGCACGCCTGGTTGGGGATTCTGGCGGAGGCACCGCCCTCGTCGGAGGAGCTGATCTACGCGCATTCCGCGCGCGGCTTCGCCCTGCACAGCATGCGCTCGCCCACGGTGACCCGGATGTACCTCCAGGTCCGGCCCGACGAGGACCTGGAGGAGTGGCCCGACGAGCGGATCTGGAGTGAGCTGCGGGCGCGGCTGGACCGCTCCGACCCGGCGTGGAAGCTGACCGACGGGCCGATCCTGGAACGCTCGGTCGCCGCGATGCGCAGCTTCGTCGTATCGCCGATGCAATACGGCCGGCTGTTCCTGGCCGGCGACGCCGCGCACATCGTGCCGCCGACCGGTGCCAAGGGCCTCAACCTGGCGGTGGCCGACGTCAAGGTGCTCGCGGACGCGCTGACCTCCTGGTACGCCACCGGCGACCGGGCCGGGCTCGACGCGTACTCGGAAACCTGCCTGCGCCGGGTCTGGCGGGTCCAGCACTTCTCCTGGTGGATGACGTCGATGCTGCACCCGACCGGCGACGACCCATTCGACCTGGCGCTCCAACTCTCCCAACTGCGGTACGTGACCTCGTCGCGCGCGGCGGCGACGTCGCTGGCGGAGAACTACGTCGGCTTCCCGTTCCCGTGAGGGGCCGGTTCACCACCGTCGCCTGGCTGGCGGCGGTCCTGCTCGCCGCGGTCAACCTGCGCCCCGCCATCGCGTCCGTGCCGCCGATCATCGACGCGGTCCGCGGGACGTTCGGGCTGTCCGCCTCGGCGGCCGGCGTCCTGACCGCGGTGCCGGTCGTCTGCATGGGCCTGTTCGCGCCGGCCGCGGCGTGGGCGGCGGCCCGCTGGGGGACCAGCCGCACGATGGCGCTCGCGCTGGCCCTGCTCACGGTGGCGACGGCGGTCCGACCACTGGCCGGGATCGGGCTGCTCTATACGGCGACGGTGCTGGTCGGTGTGGCGATCGCGGTCGGCGGCGCGCTGATGCCCGCGCTGGTCCGCGACCGTTTCCCGGACCGGGTCGGCCCGATCACCGGGCTCTACACGACGGCGCTGATCTCCGGCGCGCTGATCGGCTCCGGTGGCACCGAGCCGTTGCGCGCTGCGCTGGGCGGGTCCTGGCAGGCCGCGCTGGCTCTCTGGGCGGTGCCGGCGGCCCTGGCGTTGGTGGTCTGGCTGGTGGTGCGGCCGGCCGCGGCGCCCCGTCGCCCAGTGGTCGCTGCTAGTGGGGGCTGGTCGCCGTGGCGGGACCGGGACGCGTGGATGGTCACCCTCTACATGGGCGGACAGTCGCTGCTCTACTACGCGCCGCTGGCCTGGCTGGCCGCGCGCTACACGGAACTGGGCTGGTCGGCCGCCCGGGCGGGTGGGCTGCTCGCGCTGTTCAGCGCGACCCAGGTGGTGGCGGCGCTGGTCGCACCGGCGCTGGCCCGGCGTGATCCGCGGCCCGCGATCGTGGTCGGACTGCTGCTCGCCATCGGCTGCCTCGCGCTGATCGGGGTGTCACCGCTGAGCGCGCCGGCGCTCTGGGCGGGGCTGCTGGGCATCGGGGTGGGCGCCAACTTCTCGCTCGCCCTCACCGTGGTCGGGCAGATCGCGCCGACGCCGGCGGACACCCCGCGGGCGTCCGGGATGGCGTTCTTCGTCGGCTACCTGCTGGCCTCGCTTGGGCCGGTCGCGGTCGGTTTCCTGCACGACCTGACCGGCGGCTTCCGGGTGCCGTACCTGGTGTTGGTCCCCGTCGGCCTGGCCACGCTGGCGGCCGGGCTGGCGGCGGGCGGCGTGGTCAACGCCAGACGGTGAGGCCGATGGCGACGCCGGCTGCCGCGGCGCCCAGGCCTGCTGCGACGCTGACGGCGGCGTACGCGATCGCCGTGCGGGTAAGGCGCTGCTCCAGCAGCCGGACGGTCTCGTAGCCGAACGTTGAATAGGTGCTCAGAGCGCCGCAGAAGCCGGTGCCGACCAGCGCGAACACGCCGGTGGTCGGGGCGGTGCCGCCGGCGGCCAGGCCGAGGACGAAGGAGCCGACGACGTTGACGATCAGCGTCCCGGCCGGGAAGTGGCCGCGATAGAGGCGCTGGACCGCGCGGCCGGTCAAGTAGCGCAGGGGCGCGCCGACGGCCGCGCCGAGCGCCACGAACAGCACGGTCACGAGGCCATCCAGCGGCGAACGGCCCGGACCGCCGCCATGCCGGCGAACACCGCCACCAGAGCGGCGGCCAACGTCGCGAACAGGTAGAGCACGGCGGTTCCGGTGGCACCGGCCGCGATCAGGCCGCGGATCTCGACCGAGTACGTGGAGAACGTCGTGTAGCCGCCGAGCACGCCGACGCCGAGGAAGGGCTGGAGCAGGTGGTGCCGCGTGAAGACGTCGTGGACCAGCATCATGAGGGCGCCCATCAGCAGGCAGCCTGTGACGTTGATTACGAAGGTGGCCCACGGGAACCCTGAGGCCGGTGTGGGCCAGGCGTGCCCGATGCCGTAGCGGGCCAGCGCGCCCAACACGCCACCTGCCGAGACCACGGCCAGTGCGGACCACGGCGGCCGGGCCCGCTCGGCCGGTCCCGGCATCACGAACCGCATGACGACTCCCCCCACCGCTGACCATGATCGTAGGTGGAATGTCGTACCCGGCGGCTAGAACGGATAGGACACACGTAACCGCCAACGGAGGAGTGCCATGACTTCCACCCTGTCGGCACAGGTAACGGGCCCGGTGCTGGCCGCTTACGACGAGGGCTACGCCGACGAGGTCGCCGCGTGGAACACCGGCGCCACGCACACCCCGGAGCTCGTCGTCGGTGCGACGTCGGCCTCCGACGTCGCCGCGGCCATTCGCTATGCCGGCGACCATGGGCTGCACGTGCATGTCCAGGGCACCGGGCACGGCGCCGAGCGGCCGATCACCTCTGGGCTGCTCATCACCACGCGTCGGCTTGACGGCCTCGTCGTCGACCCGCAGACCCGCACCGCGACCATCGGCGCGGGCCAGCAGTGGGGTGCGGTGGTCGCGGCCGCCGCCGAGCACGGGCTGCTGCCGATCGCCGGCGCGGCGTCCACCGTCGGCGTGATCGGTCTGTTGACCGGTGGCGGCCTCGGCCCACTGGCCCGCAGCCACGGCTACGCGTCCGACTACGTTCTCGACTTCACCGTGGTGACCGGGGCCGGCGAGATCGTCACGGCCTCGGCGACCGATCACGCCGACCTGTTCTGGGCGTTGCGCGGCGGCAAGTTCGGGCTGGGCGTCGTCACCGAGGTGCGGGTCCGGCTCGTCGAGCTCGACCGCCTCTACGGCGGTGCGCTGATGTTCGACGCGGCCGACATCGAGCCGGCGCTGCGGGCCTGGGTCGACTACACGGCCACGGCCGACGACCAGGTGTCGACCAGCGCCGCGATCATCCGGATGCCGCCGATCGAGCAGGTTCCTGAGGCGTTGCGCGGGCGCACGTTGCTGTCCGTGCGGTTCGCCTATCCTGGCTCGGTCGAGCAGGGTGCGAGCCTGGCCGCGCCGTTGCGGGAGGCGGCGCCGGTCTACCTCGACGTGCTGGGTGAGCTGCCCGCCGGTCAGATCGCGCGGATCCACAACGACCCGACCGAGCCTGGCCCGAGCCAGGTCTACGGCATGCTGCTCGACCCTGTCGACCAGGACTTCGCGACCGCGTTCCTGGCCGCGTTCGGGCCGTCGGCCGACTCGCCGTTCGTGGCGGTCGAGCTTCGTCACCTCGGTGGCGCGGCGGCGCGTGACGTCGAGGGCGGTTCGGCGGTCGCGGGTCGCGGCGGGGCGTTCGCGTGCGCGTTGGTCGGCGTGCGGCCCGACTTCTTCGAGAAGGTGCTGCCCGAGGCCGCCGCCGAGTGGCGCGAGACGGCCGGGCCGTGGCTACGCGGCGACTGCAACGCCAACCTGATGGGCCTGCCGATCACGGCCGAGCGGCTGGCGACGATGTGGACCGAGGGCGCCAACACGCGGCTCGGCGAGATCCGCTGGCGCTACGACCCCGACTCGGTGCTGGCCAAGCCGGCCTGACGGGCGGTGGGCGGTCCGGCCGTGAGGCCGGACCGCCCATGGCCCTTGGCGGCGTCGGGTAAGCCGTTCGTTGGGCCGGACCGCCCACTGCCCTTGGCTGGGCCGGGTGGGCCGTGGTCTGGTCGTTGGGCCGGACCGCCCACGGCCCTTGGCTGGGCCGGGTGGGCCGTGGGCTGGTCGTTGGGCCGGACCGCCCACGGCCCTTGGCCGGGGCTGGGTAGGCCGCGGTCAGGCCGGCAGGAAGATCTGCGGTTGGCCGGGCAGCTCGTGGAAGCGGCGCAGCCCGGCGGTGCCGGAGAGGATGCCGCCCCAGGCCGCGTAGGGCGGGTTGGCCGTGTCGAAGCCGCTCTGCACGAGGGTGAGCCGGGTCTTGCCCTCCGAGCCCGCGAGCTCCCAGGTGCTGACACCGGCGGGTCCGAAGTCGATGGAGAACCGGGCGTCCGGCACCAGCTCGAGGACCTTCGCCGGGTTCGGGTTGGCGTCCAGGCCGCCCATCGCGAACCGGCCGCCCTCCCACGGCTCGATGCCGACGGGGAAGCCGAACCACTCGCTGGCCTGCGCGGAGTCGGTCAGCGAAGTAAAGACGCGGTCGACCGGTGCGGCGACCTCGAACTCGGCACGGAAGTCGGGCGTCGTGAAGTCGACCTTGGGGGTCAGGGCGCGACCCTCCACATGGTCCACGAGGTTGGCGACCGACAGCGCCCAGAAGGTCTGTAGCACGCCGCGGATGCTGCTGCCGCTCATCATCTCGGCGAAGTCGAAGTGGCTCTGGTCGACGACGATGACGGTGCTGTCGTCGCCCTCGGCCTCGAGTGCGATGTCGGTGGTGGTGTCGACCCCGTCGAGGCGCCAGGTGAACGCCACGCCGCTGTCGTCGGCCCTGGTCGGGCTCTGATGCGGCGCGTCGCCCTCGGGCGTGTAGCGGCCCCAGAACGCGTAGCGGCCGGGCAGGTCGACGTCGGCATGCTCGGCGAGCCACACGCGCAGCTCGCCGGCGTCGGTGAGCGCGTGCCGCACCTGCTTGATCGGGGCGTTGACGCGGGCCTTGGCGATCACGGTCATCGTTCTTCTCCCTTGGGATAGCAGGCCACGGCGAGTTTGAAGGCGTCGCCTTCGGCACCGCCGTAGCGGGTGAACAGCTCTTGCAGCGTCGACTGGAGGTCGTCGAGGAACTCCTGACGCCGCTCGGGTCGGATGTGAATCTCGCCGGAGACGCCGATCGACGGCAGCTCCGGTGCGGTGCGGTCGAGCGCGCCGATGTCGGCCTGCACTTCTTCCATCAGGTCGAGCAGGTAGCCCAGGCTCAGCTCGTCCTGCGCCTTGCGCAGGCCGATCCGGCCGACCAGCCGCGGCGACAGCCAGTAGGACCGGGCCTGCGCCTGGTAGATCCCCTCGCTGATGCCGCGGACCTTGCGCTCGGCCACCTGCGTGGCCAGGCCGGCGTCGACCAGCCGCTTGACGTGGTAGTAGACGCGCTGCGGCGTCTGGCCGAGCGTCGCGGCGACCTCGGTGCACGACCGGGGCTCGGCTAGCTGCCGCAGCACCTCGATGCGCTGCGGCTTGAGCAGTGCCTCGGCCTGCTCGATCTGCTCCAGGTACAGGACGTCTCTCATAACGAAAACAAGTCTTTACGTAAAAACAGATTTTGTCAATCGGATCCGATGGATCGACACGCGTCTGACCTGCGGGTTTTTTGGTGATTAGTCGGATTGGTGATGTGAAGAGTTCTTATGGTGAATCCGCACCTTCCAACGTGACGCCCGTGCAGGGCGTGGTTCGTGAGGAGTAGCCATGTACAGACGCGTCACCCTGGCAGCCATCGCTGCGGTCGCCGCAGTGGTGGGGATCGGAGCCGCGCCCGCTGTGGCGGCTCCCGGCCCGACCGCCACGACCGGCATCACCTTCCAGATCACCGCCGGCGGCCTGACCATCACGGCGCCCGCCAGCGTCAACCTCGGCAACGGGGTGTCCGGCGGCACCGTCGCCGGATCCATCGGTCCTGTCCAGGTCGTCGACCAGCGCGGCCTGCTGGTCGCCGCGTGGACCGCCACGGTCTCGTCGACCGCCTACACCACCGGCGGCGGCACACCGGCCGAGACGATCCCGAACTCGGCGGCCACCTACACCCCTGGTCTCCAGACGGCGGTCACCGGCGTGCCGGTCCCCTTGCCCGGAGTGGCCGGCACGTTGGGCGCGGCCCGCACGGCGTTCTCCGCGACGGCCGTCGGCTCGAACTCGGTGACCTGGAACCCGAACCTGTCGATCGCCATCCCGGCGGCGGCGGTGGTCGGTACCTACACGGGAACGGTGACCCATTCGGTCGCGTAACCGGATGACGCACCTGGTGATGGCGATCGCGGCCCTGGGGGCCGCGGTCGTCATTCCGTCGCCCCCGGCCGCCGCGGCGGCCGAGGACGGGCAGGTGGGCATCCGGTTGCTCGAAGCACCCGTGGCGCGGCGAGACGACCCGCGGGCGCACATGTACATCGTGGACCACCTCGCGCCCGGCATGCGGATCAGCCGGCTCTTCGAGGTCATCAACCGGACCGACGAGCGGCGGGAGTTCGACATCTACGCCGGCGCGGCGAGCCTCGAGAACGACGAGTTCGTCTACGGCAAGGATCGCGAGACCAACGAGCTGAGCTCGTGGGTGACGCTCTCCAAGACCAAGGACACGCTGGACCCCGGTGAGACCGTCCAGGTCGAGGCGACCATCGTGGTGCCCAAGCAGGCGTCGCGGGGCGAGCGCTACGCGGTGATCTGGGCGGAGACCCGGGCGGCGCCGGACAAGAAAGGCAACATCGGCGCGATCCGGCGCGCGGGGATCCGGGTGTACCTGAGCGTCGGCCCGGGCGGTGAGCCAATCTCCAGCTTCGACATCGGCCAGGTCACCGTCTCCCGGGGCGACGACGGCGTGCCGAGGATCTCGACCCTGGTCCACAACACCGGTGAGCGCGCGCTGGACATCAACGGCACGCTCAACCTGGAGGACGGGCCGGGCAGCATGCGGGCGGGCCCGTACCGGTTGGCCACGGTGACCACCCTCGCGCCCGGCGCCAGCGGCATCGTGGTGGCCGCCCTCGACGCCAAGCTGCCCGACGGCGCCTGGCGGCTCGACCTGGACCTGGCCAGCGGCACGGTCAAACGCCACCTCGACCTGGCGGTGACGCTCCAGCCGCCGGGCCTGAGCATGGTCGGCACGGTGATCGAGAACTGGTGGGGGTGGTTCGGGGCCGGCGGCGCGCTGCTCGTGGCCCTCGCCTTCGCGGCCCTGCTGCTCGTGCGTCGCCGTCGCCGTCAGCCGGCCGCCGCCGTCACCTATCGGCCGCGACACCTCTGACTCGGAAGCCCGGGGCCCGTCACAAGGCCTCGGGCAGGGTCCGCTCCATTCAGTCGGCCGCCGCCGTCACCTGCCGGCCGCGATGCCTCTAGCCGGAAGCCCGGGGCCTGTCACTGGGCCCCGGGCAGGCTCCGCTCCATCAGGATCTCGGCGGGATCCTCCTCGTTCGGCCCCGTGTGGCGGAAGCCGGCGCGTTCGTAGAGGTGGCGAGCCGGGGCGTTGTCTGTCCGCACCGCCAGCTTCAGCGACGTCACGCCGGACTCCGACGCCCAGGCGGCGATCGCCGCGACAAGTGCGTCGCCCACGCCGCGGCCGCGCCCGGCCGGACTCACCCAGACCGAGATGATCTCGACGGTGTCCGGCCCGGTCGGTAGCCCCGTGGCCATCCCGACGGGTTCGTCGCCGAGATAGGCGACCAGGTCCCGGGCGCCTGGCAGGCGCAGCCGGTCGCGCCAGCGGTCCTCCTCCGCGTCCTGCCAGCCGGCGAGCGTGGAGCCGAACGCGTGGGGCGCCTCGGCCAACGCCGCGAGCCGTAGGTCCCGCCAGAGCTTCCAGTCGTCGTCGGACAACACCCGAAGATCCACCATGGCCAGCAGGATGCCGGACCGCCGTGGGCCGCCGCCACCGAGTTAACGGCGGCCCTGATTCACCGTGTAGAGGTGGTGGGTGACGCCGGAGCGGAGGACGTCGCACTTCTCCAGGGTCAGGTGCACCTGCGGTCCGTCGCCCGGGAAAAGGCGCTGGCCCGCGCCGACGACGATCGGGTGGATCAGCAGGCTGAGCCGGTCGACCAGGCCCGCGGACAGCAGCGCGCGGACCACGGAGATGCTGCCGACCACCGAGATCGGCCCGCCCGGACCGGCCTTGAGCTCGGCGACCCGCTCGGCCAGGTCGCCGGCCGGCAGCAGGTGCGAGTTGCGCCAGGCCAAGGCGGGCCGGGTGCGCGACACGACGACCTTCGACGGCCGGTTCATCGGCCCGCCGACCGGGTCGTCGTCGGGCAACGTGGCGAACGCGCCGGCGAAGCTGTCGTAGGTGACGCGGCCCAGCAGCAGGGTGTCGGCCGGCTCGGACCAGATGGCCGCCATCATCTCCTGGTCGACGTACGGCATGTGCCACTTCTCCGGCGACTCGACGACGCCGTCCAACGAGCTGAACTGACCCACCGTGATCGTGCGCATGGTTGCTCCCAGCGAACCGCGGGCGGCCGTTCCGCCCGACACCCACTCCGCGATCGGCGGGACCGGATTTCGACACGGACCGGCTAGATTTCTCGGAATGCGCTTCCTGATGACGTTGAACGCCCCTGTGCGACCGCCCGACCAGGAGCTTTTCGCCGAGATGGGCAAGTTCGTCGACGATCTCGCCCAGGCCGGCGTGCTGATCGCCACCGGCGGCCTGGCCATGGAGGGCACCCACGTCTCGTCCAGTGGCGGCAAGGTGACGGTGGTCGACGGTCCCTATCCGGAGACCAAGGAGACGATCGTCAGCTTCGCGTTGGTCGAGGTGGCATCGAAGGACGAGGCGGTCGCGCTGTCGCAGCGGTTCTTCGGGATCGTCGGCGACGGCGAGGGTGACCTGCGCCAGGTGTTCGGTCCGGAGTAGCCGTGGACGCACGGGCCACCGTCGAGTCGGTCTGGAAGCTCGAGTCGGCCCGGATCGTCGCGGCGCTGACCCGGCTGGTCCGCGACGTCGGTCTGGCCGAGGACCTGGCACAGGACGCGCTGCTCGCCGCCCTGGAGGAGTGGCCGGCCAAGGGTGTGCCGGCCAACCCCGGAGGCTGGCTCATGCTCACCGCCAAGCACCGGGCGATCGACCGGCTCCGCCGCGACGACCGGCTCCGGGCCAACCTGGCGGAGCTCGGCCGGGCCGCCGAGCACGAGCAGCAGGCCGGTCCCGAGGAGCTCGACGACGGGGACATCGGCGACGACGTACTCCGGTTGATCTTCATCGCCTGTCATCCGGTGCTGTCCCGGGAGGCCAGCGTCGCGCTCACGCTACGGATGATCGGCGGGCTCACCACGGCGGAGATCGCGCGCGCGTTCCTGGTGCCCGAGCCGACCATCGGGCAGCGGATCTCGCGGGCCAAGCGGACGCTCGGCGAGCGGAAGATCCCGTTCGAGGTGCCACCGCCCGACGAGCGCGCCGGCCGGCTGTCCGCCGTACTCGAAACCGTCTATCTGATCTTCAACGAGGGGTACGCCGCGACGGCGGGCGACGACTGGATGCGTCCGGCCCTGGCCAGCGAGGCGATCCGACTCGGTCGGATGCTGGCCGGGCTGGCGCCCGCGGAGCCCGAGGTGCACGGCCTGGTCGCGCTGATGGAGCTGCACGCGTCGCGGATGGCGGCCCGGCTCGGTCCCGGCGGTGAGCCGGTGCCGCTGCTGGAGCAGGACCGCGAACGGTGGGACCACGAGCTGATCCGCAGCGGCTTCGCCGCCCTGCTGCGGGCACAGCATTCCGACGGCCCGTACGTCCTCCAGGCCGCGATCGCCGCCAGCCACGCGCGGGCGCGGACCGCCGGCGACACCGACTGGGTACGCATCGCCGGCCTCTACGAACTGCTGGTGCGTCGCACGCCGACCCCGGTGGTCGAGCTGAACCGGGCCGTGGCGGTGGCGATGGCGTTCGGGCCGGAACGCGGGCTGGCCATCGTCGACGGGCTGGCCGGCGAGCTACGCGACTACCACCTGCTCCCGGCGGTCCGCGGTGACCTGCTGCGCCGCCTCGGTCGGGACGCGGAGGCCCGGGCCGAGTTCGCCCGCGCGGCGGACCTCGCCCGCAACGCCAAGGAGCGCGACGTGCTCCTGGCGCGCGCCGCGATGTAGCCGGAGTTTCCCATCAGTACATCCATATGTGTCGACATGTTGGGAGCGGTCGGGTCGACTGTTCCTCGTGAGCGGACACGAACACACCCACGAATCTGACCACCGCGGCAACCTCACCCGGCGTGGCCTGCTGGCCGGCGCCGGCGGCCTGGTCGTGCTCGGTGCGGCGCCGGGCAGCGCACAGGCGGCCCGCGTCCAGGTCGCGCCCGGCCTGGCCGCCGGCGCCGACCGGGCCTCCCGGATCACCCAGGGCACCACCCTGGTGCACGGCGACCTGCACAACCACACCCTGATGTCCGACGGCGACGGCAACCCCGACCTCGTCTTCGGCTCGATGCGCGACGCCGGCCTCGACGTCGCGGCCCTGACCGACCACGCCACGCTCTTCGCCATCGAGGGGCTGAGCAAGTCCGAGTGGAACCGGGCCGGCGCGCTCGCCGACGCCGCCAACGTGCCGGGCACGTACACGGCGCTGCGCGGCTTCGAGTGGAGCCACCCGCTGCTCGGGCACGCCAACGTCTGGTTCACCAACAACTACGTCGACCTGGGCGGCGCCAGCAGCATGGGCCGGTTCTTCAACTGGCTCGCGGGCTCCGGCGGCATCGCGGGCTTCAACCACCCGGGCCGGGAGATCCTGCGGTTCGACAACTTCAACTTCAACAGCGGCGCGCGCGACCAGTTGGTCAGCATGGAGATCTTCAACCGGGGCGACGACTACCTCTTCGACGGCTGGTCCAGCACCGGCTCGTCGCCGCTGGTCGCCTGCCTGAACGCGGGCTGGCGGACCGGCCTGGTCGGCGTCACCGACGAGCACGGCACCAACTGGGGCTTCCAGGAGGGGCTGGGCCGGGCGGGGCTCTGGGTCACCGGCAACACCCGCAACGAGGTGCTCAACGCGATGCGGGCCCGGCGGTTCTTCGCCACCCGGGTCAGCGGCTTCCGGCTCGACGCCACCGCGTCCGGCGTGCGGATGGGCGGCGTGCTCGGCATCACCTCGGGCGACGTGCGGTTCGCGGTCGACCTGGACCGCGGCCCGGAGTGGCTCGGCAAGCCGCTGCACATCCAGGTGCTGCGCCCCGACACCCGGGCACCGAAGGTGGTCGACGTGATCGAGACGACCGCCGGTGCGGTCGCCGAGTTCACCGTGCCGTTGAACGTGGCCGACGGCAACTGGGTGGTCCTGCGGGTCTCCGACCCGAGTCAGCCGAACCCGTCGCCGGGCCCGGCCAACCACCCGTGCAACGACTTCGGGGTCGCGTACTCGAGCCCGTGGTGGCTCCAGCCGTAGGTGTTCCCGGACGGAGCGCCCGTCGGGCCTGGGCGCTCCGTTCACCCGCTCGCCGTCTGGCGCGCGCCTGCGCGAGAGCCGCGGGTCGTCGGCGCTGACTAGACCGAGCGTGTGAACCCACTCATCCGCCGCTTCTCCGCTGCCGCCGGGGCCGTCCTCGCCCTCGCCGTGGCCGTTCTGGTCCTTCCCGCGCCGGCCGTCGCGGCGCCGTTGGGGCAGGTGACGCTCGATCGGACCGCCGGATCGGTCGACGACAACCCGATCTTCAGCACCGCCGCCGCCAGCGCGCCCTGCCCGACCGGGTTCGGCGCCGACGCGATGGTCCGGATCGGCCCGCCCGGTGGCCCGTACGCGAACGTCGCCAAACCGCTGACCGCCGGCGGGTACGACCGGAAGGCGGTCTCGGTGAAGCCGAACCGCTCGTTCGTGATGGCGCTGGGCAACGTCAAGCCGGCCGACGGCGAGTGGCAGGTCGTGGTCGAGTGCTACAGCGTCACCGAAGGCATGCACAAGGAGCGGTTCGTCACGCCGATCACGGTGTCCGGGGGACGTTGGCGCACCGGCCGGCCGGCGGGCGGCAACCCGACGCCGACGACGTCCGCCGGTGCCGACGACCAGCCGCCGGCCACGCCGACGGCGTCCGCGCCGCCGGACGTCAGTGGCTCGGACCAGGCAGCCATCGACGCGCGACTGGCCGCGAACAATCGAACCGGGAAGGCCTCGTTCGGCAATGCCTGGTGGATCGCCGGACTCGGCGGAGTTCTTTGCGTATTCGGATTGGTTTTCCTGTTGACCCGTCCGCGTCCCGGAAAATCCCGCTGAATTGGGACGCCAATTCGTCGCCTCATACCACTAGTGCCGCACGGTAGCTGAACGGTGGATACGTCAATACGGGCTGTTCATCTTCCGCATGTCTGGCGTGTGCACGACGCGTCGCGCCGAGTCATGGGCCATGCGGAATCTGGTGCCGCACGCGGACAACGAAGGGACCGACGATGCAGCGTTCCCGATTCGTCTTTCTGGCCCTGCCGATGCCGGACGGCAATGCGACAACCGCCGACCGGACGCCGGCCGAAGGGATCCTGTGGATGCTGGTCTCGCCTAACAATCGGCCGCTTGGGCGCGGTACGACCTATCACGAGTCGTACGCGGAATGCCTGGGTTCGGTAGAGCTCATGAAGGCCAACGCGCATCGCGTCGTGCCGGTCGAGACGACCGTGGAACGCACCGGCCAGTGGAGTTGGCGGATCGAGCTCGACGGCACGGCGGTGGCGGCGTCCAGCCGCTCGTACCTGCGCACCCGGGAATGCGCCTACAACCTGGCCAAGTTCATGGAGGCGCTCCCGACGGCCGACATCGTGGCCGGCACGCGCAGCGCGCGGCGCGGCCGCCAGCGGCCCGAGCCGTCGCCGGTCTGGCGACGCGGTGAGCGACTACGCGGCGGGTTGGCCGGCTGATGGTGCTCCTCGAGGACTCCCGGGCGACCGTGACACCGTCCACTCCGGATGGACCGGATGACGAGCCGCGGGCGGTGGTCACCCGGCTGCCCACCAGCGACCGGGTGTTCCGGGGCGTGGCCCGGGTGGCGGGCTCCGCCGTGCTGGGCATCATGCTGCTGGTCGGGCTGTTCCTGAGCGTGCAGGCCTGGCCCGCGGTGCGCAAGGCCGGCTGGGGCTTTCTCACGACGCAGGACTGGGACACCGAGGGAAACCACTTCGGCGTCGCCGGCGTGCTCGTCGGCACGATCCTGATCGCCCTCGTCGCCATCACCATCGCACTGCCGCTGGCGATCGGCACCGCGCTCTACATCTCCGAGTACGCGCCGCGCCGGATCGCGCCGCTCCTCGTCAACCTGGTCGACCTGATGGCCGCGGTGCCCAGCGTCGTCTACGGCATCTGGGGCTTCTTCCTGCTCCAGCCGCACCTGCTGGTCGTCGGCAACCAGGGTGAGGGGCTGCCGCGCTGGCTCACCACGTACTTCGGCTGGATCCCGCTGCTCTCGGTCGACGAGTACCAGCCCCGGGACCCCGAGGCGAGTGCCAGCCGGTTGACCTCCTCGACGTTCATCGCCGGGATCGTGGTGGCGATGATGGTGACCCCGATCATCGCCTCGGTGATGCGCGAGGTGTTCGCGCAGGCGCCACCGGGGGAGCGGGAAGGCGCGTACGCGCTGGGCGCCACGAAGTGGGGCATGATCCGCTCGGTCGTCCTGCCGTTCGGCCGGGGCGGCATGATCGGCGCGACCATGCTCGGCCTCGGTCGCGCGCTCGGCGAGACCATCGGCGTCGTCCTGATCATCTCGATCGGCTTCGTCATCCAGCCGCACATCCTGCAGAACGGCGGCGGCTCGATCTCCGCCCTGATCGCCTCGCGCTACCAGGAGTCCACCGCCATCGGCGTCGCCGCTCTGATGGGCGCCGGGCTCGTCCTGTTCGCCATGACCCTGGTCGTGAACCTGCTGGCCGGCGTGATCATCAGCCGCAGCCGGTCGGGCGCGTCGAGCGAGGCCTGAGATGACGACGACCATAGAACCTCGCACCACGCTCCCGGAGCGCGCCGCGGACGCCGGCCACGAGGTGCGCCGCTCGACCGGGTCGACCCGCAAGGCCGACCTGTACGTCGCCCTCGGCGCCGCCTGGGGCTCGCTCGCGCTGACCGCGCTGCTGTTCACCCGCCTCGCGCCGTTCGACGGCACGCTCGGCTTCGTCGTGCTCGCGTTCGTCTTCTTCGTCGCGTTCTACGGGCTGCTGGTCGGGCTCGACGAGCGCGGGCCGACGGTGCGCGACCGGATCGCGGCGGTCCTCGTGCACGGCCTCGCCGTGCTCATGCTGATCGCGCTCGTCGTGGTGGTGGTGTTCACCGTCTATCGCGGTCTCGACGCCCTGGGCCACCGCAACTTCTACACCCAGGACATGCGCGACGCGGGACCGCTTCAGCCGCTGTCGATCGGCGGCATCCGGCACGCCATCCTCGGCACGCTGGAGCAGATCTCGATCGCACTGGCGGTCACCGTGCCGCTCGGCGTCACCGCCGCGGTCTTCCTGGCGGAGTTGCCCGGCCGGTTCAGCCGGTTCGTGCGCACGATCGTCGAGGCGATGACCGCCCTGCCCTCGGTGGTCGCCGGCCTGTTCGTCTACTCGTCGGTCATCCTGCTGCTCAACCAGGCCAAGGACCGGCTCCCGGAGGAACTGCGCTGGCTCGCGGTCGGCAAGTCCGGCTTCGCCGCGTCCCTCGCGATCAGCGTGATGATGCTGCCGATCGTGATCCGCGCGGCCGACGTGGTGATCCGGCTGGTGCCCGGAACGCTGCGCGAGGCGTCGCTGGCGCTGGGCGGCTCGCAGTGGCGCACGGTCTGGTACGTGGTGCTGCCGACCGCCCGGTCCGGCCTGATGACCGCGATCATCCTGGGCACCGCGCGCGGCATCGGCGAGACCTCGCCGGTGCTGCTCACCTCCGGCGTCACCGCGTACACGAACGCGAACCCGATGCGGGAACCGCAGATCTCGTTGCCGTTGTTCGTCTTCAACTCCGTCACCCGGCCCGACGCGGGAATGATCTCGCGCGGGTTCGGCGCGGCGGCCGTCCTGATGTTCCTCGTGCTCTTTCTCTTCGCGGTGGCCCGCATCATCGGCGGCCGCCCAGCGGGGCAGTTGGGCCGGGGCCAGCGGCGGCGCCGGGCCGGGCGGTCCTATCGCGACGCGGTGCGGTTCGCCGGCCGCGAACGAGCCAGAGTCACCAACCGCGACGATGAGGTCAGCACATGAACGTCAGAGCCCTGGTCGCCGCCGCGGTCGCGGTCGCCGTCACGGCGCTCGTTCCCGCACAGGCGGCAGTCGCCGCCGCGCCCCGGCGCGTGCCGATCAACGGTGCGGGATCCACGTGGAGCTCCAACGCCATCGACAACTGGCGGCGCAACGTGTTGCAGCGCCAGTTGTACGTCAACTTCCAGCCGACCGGTTCGACGGACGGCCGCAACCAGTTCCGTAATGCCACTGTGGACTTCGGTGTCTCCGAGATCCCCTACGGCCTGCGGGACGCCTTCGGCGGCGTGGACACCGCACCGCCGCGCAAGTTCGCCTACATGCCGATCGTGGCCGGCGGCACCGCGTTCATGTACAACCTGAAGATCGCCGGCCGGCAGGTGACCAACCTGCGCCTGTCCGGCGACGTCGTGGCGAGCATCTTCACCGGTGCGATCAAGCGCTGGAACGACCCGAAGATCAAGGACGACAACCCGGGGCTGGCATTGCCCAACCGGCGGATCGTGCCGGTGGTGCGGCAGGACGGTTCCGGCACCAGCGCGCAGTTCACGCTCTGGATGAGCAAGCAGTATCCGAGCATCTGGAACGCCTACTGCGCCAAGTTCGGCAAGAAGGCGCCGTGCGGCATCACGTCCGCCTACCCGTTCCGGTCGTCCGACGGGTTCGTCGGCCAGCAGGGCTCGACCGGCGTCACCGGCTACGTCCAGCAGGCCAACGCCGAGGGCGCGATCACCTACGTCGAGTACTCGTACGCGATCGGTGCCCGGTTCCCCGTCGTCAAGGTGCGCAACGCCGCCGACTACTACGTCGAGCCGACCGCGCAGAACGTGGCGGTGGCGCTGACCAAGGCGCGGATCAACACCAACCAGGGCTCGCGCGAGTACCTCACCCAGATCCTCGACGACGTCTACCGCTTCACCGACCCGCGGGTCTATCCGCTGTCGTCGTACTCCTACATGATCGTGCCGACCGAGACCGGCCGCGGCATCAACACCGACAAGGGCTTCACGCTCGGGGAGTTCGCCAACTACTTCCTCTGCGAGGGCCAGCAACAGGCCGACGTGCTCGGCTACTCGCCGCTGCCGAAGAACCTGGTCGAGGCCGGCTTCGCGCAGGTGAGCAAGATCCCGGGAGCGGTCAAGCACGGCGGGTCGCTTTCGCAGTGCAACAACCCGACGTTCTCCAGCGACGGCTCCAACACCCTGGCCAAGACGGCGCCACAGCCGTCGCCGTGTGACAAGCGAGGCTCGAAGCAGACCTCCGCCGGCACGGCGGGTGCGAAGGTCGAGACTCCGGTGCTCGCCGCCGCGCGCTGCACCGGCAGTGGCGGCGGGGGCAGCCAGGGCAACACGCCGCAGAACGGCGCGACCGTGGGACCGTCGGCCTCGGCCAGCGCGGGCCCCGGCGGCGGGGCGACCGGCGGCGGCGGGAGCGGCGACGGCGAACTGATCGGGGCGGTGCCGGTCGACCTGACCGGCCGGCCCGGCTGGGGGCTCCAGCAGACCGCGATGCTGATCGCCGGGCTGGTCGTCCTCGGTCTCGTGCTGGTGCCCCCGCTGCTGGCGCAGCGGTGGCGGTCGCGTGGAGGACGGCGATGAACCGCGTCAGTGCGGCCGGCCTGGTGCTGGCCCTGGCGGCCGGGCTCGCGCTGCTCGGCGTGGGCGACCCGACACCGTCCCTGGCGTCGCAGGACGTCCAGTCCGGCGGGGCCGACACGGGCTCGGCGATGACCGTGCACGGGCGGAAAACAGCTATCGAAGACTTCTCCGGCCTCGCGGTCACGGTCTCGCAGACCCGCGACCTGACCAACCAGGCGGTCGAGGTGTCCTGGACCGGTGGCGTGCCGTCGCCCCGGACCCGGTCGCTCGGCTTCGACTACCTCCAGATCATGCAGTGCTGGGGCGATCCAGGGGATGACGAGAACGACCCCGACGGTTTGGCGTTCCGGGAGACCTGCCAGTTCGGCATGAACCTGCCGTCGCCGTTCACCGGGCGCTCCGGGGCCACGTCGCAGGCGGCCAACTCCCGCTCGATGACGTTGGGTCTCGCGAACTATCCGTCGCGGGACGAGAAGGAAGTCGCGCCAAAGGACGTGGACGATCCGGCGACCAAGGACGTCGACGAGCGGGACGCGCCGGGCACGCTGCGGACCGACGCGAAGATGATCCCGTTCCGCACGGTGCAGGGCATCCGGTTCCGCGACGGCAGCCCCTACAAGCCGTACCGGATGATCATTAACCCGGCCACGGGCAATACCACCGAGGAAACCGACGTCGACGTGCTGCGCGAGTCGTTCGCCGAGCCGTCGACCAACGAGGTTCCGTGGGCGCTGACGTCGGGCGACGGCACCGGGCGTGCGGTCTTCGAGATCCAGGACGCCGGCCGGGCGCCGGACCTCGGGTGTGGCGCACCGACGGTGGAGCGCAACGGCAAGTCGGTCGCGGGACCGAAGTGCTCGCTGGTGATCGTCCCGCGCGGGCGCAACAACCCGTACACGGGTGAACAGGTCAACCTGGCCGAGGGTGCCGTGCACGGCAGCCCGTTCCTGCCGGCCAACTGGGTCAACCGCATCGTCGTGCCGCTGGACTTCCGACCGGTGACCGGCCTCTGCCCCCTCGGCCTCTCGGAGCGACGCACGGCCGGCACCGAGATGGTGGCCGAGGCGGTCACCGCCTGGCAGCCGGGAGTCTGCGCCAACAACGGCCCGCTCATCGGCTACTCGGCGATCGGCGACGGTGAGGCCGCCCGGCAGGTGCTGCTGACCGGCGCCGGCTCACCCGGACTGGTGTTCACCGCCGATCCGGTAGTGCCGGGGTTGGGGCAACCACCGGTGGTGCACGCGCCGGCGACGTTGAGCGGCATCGAGATCGCGATGAACGTCGACGCCAACATCGTCGACCCCAATCAGGCCGACGGGAAGGTGCCGCCCGAGGTGCTGGCGATGGCCGGCTCGGCGCTCAAGGACGTCAAGCTGACGCCACGGCTGATCGCCAAGCTGCTGACGCAGACGTACCGCAACGACGCCAAGGACCCCGACGCGTTCCCGAACCTGCCCAACGGCCACAAGGCGGCGAACCCGGCGTCCATCAGGGACGATCCCGAGTTCCGCGTCATCAACCCGGTCTTCGACTGGTGGGACCGCACCCAGTCGTCGACCCTCGACGGCCTGATGGTCTCGCTCGGCAACTCGGCCGGGAGCCGTCAGGTGTGGCGGTGGCTGCTCGCCGACCCCGAGGCCGGGCCCTTCCTCGCGGGTAAGCCCGACGAGAACGGCATCGTGATCAACAAGTGGTACAAGGGCCTCACCAACACCGGACTCGACACGTTCCCCAAGGCCGACCCGAAGTGCACCGAGGTCACGTTCGACAAGATCGCCTATCCGCACTGTACGCAGAACCTGCGGCCGTACCTGGGAAGCATGTCCGAGGCGGCGTTGCAGACGCTGCGGGCCGACACCAAGGGCCGGCTGCCGGTGTTCAACGAGCTCACGCTGCCGCCGAACTACGACCCGGTGCCGCGGCGGGCGCCCGGATACCGGTTCGCCATGTCGATCACGGAGTCGGCGTCGGCGGCTCGCTACGGCCTCTTCCCCGCGCAGCTCTGCAAGCCGCTGCGTGACACCAAGAAGAAGCTGCTCGCGGGCGTCGACTGCCGCACGCCCACGGACACGGCGCTGCAGAAGGCCGCGGGGACCGCGCAGAGCTCGACGGTGCCAGGGGTGAAGGTGATCGACCCGACGGTCGCCTGGAAGACGCCGGGCGCGTACCCGCTGGCGATGATCAACTACGCGGTCGGCAACCTCTGGGAGCAGGCGGACGCACGCAAGGACTACGCCGCGCTGCTCCGGCAGATCGCCGGCGAGGGGCAACAGCCGGGCCTCGGGCGCGGTCAGCTACCTGAGGGCTACGCGCCGCTGCCGCAGGACCTCCGGTCGCAGACGATGAACGCGGCCGCCCTGCTCGAGTTCGGGTCGCCGACGCCACCTCCTCCCTCCTCGCTCACCCCGCCGCCGGGTGTGCCCGCCACCGGTCTGCCGCCCTCGCTCGGGCCCGTCGCGGCCTCGCCCGCGCCGCCGATCGCGCGGGCGTCCGCGACGACTCCGGGCGGCCCAATGGGGATGATGCGGAACCTGCTGATCATCGTGCTCGTGGTCGGGCTCGTCGGCGGGGTGATCGGACCGGTCCTCAAGCGCATGGGCGCCGGCCGGGGCGGTCCGAGCTCATGACCATCCATCGTGGAGTAAACGACCCCGCCTCCGCTCGTTCATCCGGCCTACGTGTTGGCGGAACGCTTCACCCCGAAACGTTCGTCCGGTCGCGGTATCAGCGCACCGCCGGCGCTCGCGACGATGGCTTCGCCTCGTCCGTCAGCAGGGCGGCTACGAGCACCTTGCCCCGCAGAAAGGGAGCACACATGAAGGTCAAGAACGTCGGTCGGGTGGGCGCTGTCCTCCTGGCCGCCGCGCTTGGGGCCGCTGCCATGGCTGGACCGGCCATGGCCGACCCGAGCTCGGCGACCGATTTCCGGTCGCTGACCGGTGTCGGCTCGGACACCACGCAGGACGTCATGAACGGCTTCGGCAACGCGTACGCCCCGAACGGCACGAAGGTTGTCGCCTCCTGGGACGCCCGCGGCACCTCGCCGATCAAGACCAAGGCGACCAACTGCGTGTTCCCGCGGCCGGACGGCTCGGGTGCGGGTCGTCAGGCGCTGCGCGCGTCGGAGGGTGAGAACCTGGGCGGCACGCACGGCGGCCCCGGCTTCTTCAACGGCGCCGCGGTGCAGGGTTGCGCCGACTTCGCCCGCTCGTCGTCCTACGGTGGCCCGACGCCGCCCGCGACGGCCGGCAACTACACCTACATCCCGTTCGGCGTCGACGCCGTGGGCCTGGCCCGCAACGTCAACGGCGACATCCCGGCGAACATCTCGTTCGCCCAGGTGCAGCGGGTCTACAAGTGCTTCGACACCGCGATCGCCGGCAACACGGTGACCCCGCGGATGATCCAGGCGGCCTCCGGCACCTGGCAGTTCTGGACCGGCAAGATGGGCATCACCGAGGCTGAGATCAACCTCGGTGACTACAGCTGCCTGGCTCGCGACGCCGACAGCAACCCGGCCACCCCGGCGCAGCCCAACCTCGAGCGCGTCCAGGAGCACGACGGCACCGTCCTCAACAACAACCTGAACCAGATCGTGCCGTTCTCGGCCGGTCAGTTCATCGCGCAGAGCAACGTCGCCACCATCGCGACCGCGACGGGCGTCACCGTGACCGACCGGCGTGGCCAGGCGGCCCTGACCGGCATGCGGATGCCCGGCCAGGCCATCCAGCAGCCGATCGTCGGCGGCGTGCTCAACACCGCGTTCCCGCTGCGTCGTGACGTCTACAACGTCGTGCCGACCAGCAAGCTCGCCAACGCCGCGATCGACGCCGCGTTCACCGGTGCCGACTCGGCGCTGTGCACCAGCACGGTCAACGTGGGCGGCACCAACCGCAGCCTGATCGAGCTCTTCGGCTTCGGCAAGCGCACCGCCAATGTCGACCTGCTCAACGCCGCCTGCGGCTCGACCGACCTCAAGGCCAACAGCTAGTCCGTCACACCCCGAGGTCCGGACGGCCAACCAGGCCGTCCGGACCCGTCGACTTGAAGGAGTCGCCAGCGATGCACAGGCGTCGTCTGACCCGGCTGGTCGCGCGAGCGGCTCTGCTCGCGGCCGCCATCACCAGCATCGCGGCCGGCACCCTGGTCATCGCGACCAGCGGCGCCAGCGCCGCCAGCCTCGGTGAGGTGAAGTTGTCGCAGCCGCAGGGCAACGTGAACGACACACCCATGTTCGCGTCAGCCACGTCCGGGCCATGCCCGACGGGATACGGCGAGAACGCCGGGTTGCGGGTCGGCCCCGCTCCCAGTGGTCCCTTCAACAACCTCGCGGTCGCGCTCGGCGGTGGCGGGTTCGACGAGGCGGACGTCGAGTTCGCGGGCGAGACGGCGCCCAACCGGTCGTTCACCACGGCGATGGGTGGCGTGGCGCCGGCAGAGGGCGACTGGATCGTCATCATCGAGTGCTTCAGCCTCACCGAGGGCCGGAACACGGACGAGTTCCGCACCCCGATCAAGGTCTGCGGCGCCCGGTGGGCGGTCGGGAACGCCTGCCCCGGCAAGGACCTCACCTTCACCACGCTGACCGTCTCGCCGAGCTGGTCGGTGCTGGACGACGCCCCGGTGACCCTGACCGCGGCGGTGACGCCGGTGACGGTCGGCGGCGAGGTCGAGTTCTTCTACGACCCGCCGGGTGACGAGACGAAAGCGTCGATGGGCAAGGTCGCGGTGGCCGACGGCAAGGCGGTACTGACGACGAGCGACATCCCGGTCAACGAGACCGGCGAGTTCTTCGACCTCTCCGCGGTGTTCACCCCGATCGGTGAGTACCAGGCGTCGACCAGCAACGTCGTCAAGCTCAACGTGCGACAGCAGGCCGACCCGATGCCGACCACCGTCGCGATCGAGGTCACGCCGAAGAACCACGCCGACGTCGGCGCGAACGTGACCATCGCGGCGACGATCGAGCCGGCGAACGCGCTGGGCAAGGTGGCGTTCTCCTACCGGCGCGGTGCGGACCCGACGGACGTTCCGATCGGTGCCGAGGTGCCGGTCGACCAGCACGCGGCCGTCAAGGAGACCACTGAGCTGCCGGGCGGCAAACTGACGATCACCGCGACGTTCGTACCCGGCGAGGGCTTCGGACCGTCGACCGTGTCGCTGCCGGACTATCAGGTCGGCGAGGCGGTGAAACAGGCGACCACGGTCTCCCTGAGCCCGAGCAAGCAGAGCCCGCAACCGGCGAACGCCCCCATCACGCTGACGGCGACCGTCACGCCGGGCGGCACGGCCGGTGCCGTCCAGTTCAAGAACGAGACGGCCACCCTCGGCGCGGCGGTCACGGTCGTCAACAACGTGGCCAAGCTGGACCTCGTCAACATCCCGGTCGGCACGTACGTGTTCACGGCCGAGTTTCAGCCGACGGACACGGCCACCTTCGCCAACTCCACGTCGGCGCCCGTGAACTTCGTGATCACCGATGCGGCGGGCGGCGACGACCCCGACGGTGACGATCCCGACGGCGACGACCCGGGTGGTGACGACGACGGTGGCAACCTGCCCACGACCGGTGCCCCGATCGTCGCTGTCGCGATGGTCGGCGCCGGTCTGGTCGGCGTCGGTGCGCTCGCGATGACCACCGGTCGTCGGCGCCGGCTGTTCCCGTCGGTGCCCTGGTTGGACCGCCACGATGACGACAACTGACGTTCAGGCATCGGCACCGCCGGCACCTAGCGTGCCGGCGGTGCCGCCGCCGTCCCCGCCCCCGTCCCGGCCGCCGAACCTCGGGCTGCAGGTCGTCGGCACCGCGTTCACCATCGTCGCGGTGCTCGCCATCGGGCTGATCGCGCACCTGACCGCGGTCTCGTGGCTCCAGTACCAGCGTGACCAGCAGACGCTGTTCGCCGACTTCCGCGCCGAGCTCAAGCTGGGCACCGCGCCGGTCGGCCAGTACCGGGTGACGTACGAGCCCGACGGCTCGCCGCGGCCGGAGGAACTGGTCGAGCCGGGCAGCCCCGTGACGTGGCTGGAGATTCCGAGCATCGGCCTGAGCGCGGTGGTCGTGGAGGGCACCAGCGGCGACGTGCTGCGCGCGGGACCGGGGCACCGGCGGGACACCGTGCTGCCCGGGCAATCCGGTGCGAGTGTCCTCATGGGACGGCAGGCGGCGTACGGCGCGCCGTTCCGGGACCTCGAAATGCTGATGAAGGGTGACCCGATCCACGCCACCACCGGCCAGGGACGCGCCGAGTACAAGGTGACCGGCATCCGCCGGCCGGGTGAGCCGGAGCCGCCGGAGCTCGTGCCGGGTGCCGGTCGGCTGACGCTGATCACCGCGCACGGCAAGGCGTTCGACCCCGAGGGCACCGTCTACGTCGACGCCGAACTGCTCTCGCCCGCGCAACCCACCCCGGCACGCAAGTTCGGCGAGGGCTCGCTGCCCACGGCCGACCGGGTGATGGCGACCGACTCGTCCGGCTGGCTCTGGGCGATGTTGTGGGGCCAGGCGTTGCTGCTCGCCGCGATCGCGGTCACCTGGCTGCGCACGAGATTGAGCGGCTGGCACGCCTGGATCATCGGCGCGCCGGTGCTCGCCTTCCTCGGTCTCGCCGTCGCCGACCAGGCCGCGCGCCTGTTGCCCAACCTGCTCTGAGAGAAAGAGATACGACGTGACCCAGACGCTGACCGCCCCGCCGATCGGCGGAACCTTGGACGCCAGGGCGATCTCGGCCTGGTTCGGCGACCACAAGGTGCTCGACCGGGTCTCGCTGGTGATGCCGGCCGGCAAGGTGACCGCGCTGATCGGCCCGTCCGGCTGCGGCAAGTCGACCTTCCTGCGAATCCTCAACCGGATGCACGAGCTCGTGCCGAGCGCGTCGCTGGCCGGCGAGGTGCTGCTCGACGACACCGACCTGTACTCGTCCGAGCGCCGCGTCACCGACGTACGCCGCCAGGTCGGGATGGTGTTCCAGAAGCCGAACCCGTTCCCGGCGATGTCCATCTTCGACAACGTGCTGGCCGGCCTGAAGCTGACCGGCACGCGGGCCTCCCGCTCGACCCGGGACGACATCGTCGAGGAGACGCTGACCCGGGCCGGACTCTGGAAGGAGGTGCGCGACCGGCTGCGTTCGCCCGGCGGCGCGCTCTCCGGCGGCCAGCAGCAACGGCTCTGCATCGCGCGCTCGCTGGCCGTACGCCCGCGGGTCTTGCTGATGGACGAGCCCTGCTCGGCCCTGGACCCGACCTCCACCCGGCGGATCGAGGAGACCATCGCCGAGCTCGCGGGCGAGGTGACCATCGTGATCGTCACGCACAACATGCAGCAGGCGGCCCGCGTCTCGGACCTCTGCGCGTTCTTCCTCGCCTCGCACGGAACCCCTGGCGCGATCGTCGAGCACGGGCCGACCGACGTCATGTTCGACTCGCCGCGCGACGAACGGACCAACGACTACGTCAACGGTCGCTTCGGGTAGCCGAAACGGATGAGCCCTTGGCACCAACTGTTTCCCTAGCGCACGTCCGGCGGAGAGATCGGCCTGATGACCGGGACACAGCCGCTGTAAAGCCTGATCGCGGCCGGTTCACCGGACCCGGCTTGAACTTCTGAGAGGAAGTGATCCATGAGCAAGCGTGTGTTCGCTCGCGCGGCCGCGCTGCTGGGTGCGGCGACCATCACGGCCGGCGTCCTGGCGGGTATCGCCAGCCCGGCCCAGGCCGCCTCGCTGGGCGAGGTCACGCTGTCGCAGCAGAGCGGCAGTGTGAACGACACCCCGATGTTCGCCACGGCCACCAGCCCGGCGTGCCCGACCGGCTTCGGCGAGAACGCGTCGCTGCGCATCGGCCGCCCCGGCGGTCCCTACAGCAACCTCGCGGTCGCCCTCGGCGGCGGCGGGTTCGACGAGGCGCCGATCTCGGTCAACTCGAACCGGTCCTTCACCACCGCGCTGGGCGGCACCGCGCCGGCCGCCGGTGAGTGGTGGGTCATCGTCGAGTGCTACTCCCTCACCGAGGGCCGGCACGTCGACGAGTTCCGCACCTCCATCGTCGTCAACGGCACCACGTGGCGGATCCCCGTCGCCGAGGCGACCACGACCGCCCTGTCGGTCGGGCCGGCCGGTGGCATCGAGCGTGGCCAGGAGGCCACCTTCACCGCCAACGTCACCCCGAACACCGCCACGGGCACCGTGGAGTTCAAGCGGGGCACCACGGTAATCGGCTCGGCGTCCGTGACCAACGGCGTCGCGACCTTCGCCACCACCGCGCTGCCGGTGGGCACCTACCAGTTCACCGCGGCCTTCACGCCGGCGGACGCCACCGCGTTCAAGTCGTCCGTGTCGACCGCGGCGGCGTTCACCATCGCGCCGGGCCAGACCACCGGCCCGTCGGCCGACGTCGAGATCCTCGCCCCGATCGACCCGGGCGCGTTCAGCCTGGCCGTCGCGGCGCCGACCACCTCGCTGTCCGGTGGCGTCGTCGGTGGCACCGCCAGCGGCACCCTGCCGAAGGCGACCGTGACCGACCTCCGCGGCACCAACGTCGGCTGGTCGCTCACCGGTCAGCTCGAGGACTTCGCCCAGGGCACCAGCACCATCGCCAACAGCAAGCTCGCCTGGACCCCGTCGGCCGCCAAGGTCTCGGGCTCGGGCGCGGTTACCGCTGGCGCCGCTGCTGACCTCGGCGACACCCGCACCCTCTGCTCGGCCGCCTCGGGCGCCAGCGCCGGCACGTTCACCTGCGACGCCGGCCTGACGCTGTCCATCCCGGACGACGTGGCACCGGGTGAGTACGCGGCGACCCTGACCCTGACGCTGGCCTGATCGGTGTCAACGGCGGAGGTGTCGCAGCCTGCGGCACCTCCGCCACCCCACGTACCACCGTCCTCTAACCGGAGCCGCCCAGATGAACACCAGAACTGTCAACGGACCCCGACGCGCCTGGCGTGCCGGGGTGTTCGTCGCTGTGGCGGCGATGCTGCTCACCTCCGGGCCGATGCCGTTCGCCTCCGCCGCACCGGCCGCCCGGCGTGCCGAACGTCCTACCTGGACGGTCGTGCCGGGAAGCCCCACCGGACCCAAGGGGCGTAAGCAGTTCGACTACGAGCTCAACACCAAGGAAGCGATCACCGACTGGATCTCGGTGAGCAACCTGGGCACCAAGCCGCTCACCGTGGACCTCTACGCGACGGACGCGTTCACAGCGGCGGACGGCGGCTTCGCGCTGCTGCCCCGCAACCGGAAGCCCGACGGCGTCGGCACCTGGATCAAGCTGCCCAAGGCGTCCACCACGCTGCCGGTCGGCAAGCGCTCGGACATGCCGTTCACGCTGTCGGTGCCCGCCGGAGCGACGCCGGGTGACCACATCGGCGGCATCATCGCGTCGATCACCGAGCAGCAGGTCAACGAGAAGGGTCAGCGGGTCGACGTCGAGCGGCGGGTCGCCGCCCGGGTCTACCTGCGGGTCACGGGACCGCTCACGCCGGTGGCCGCGGTCACCGCCGTCGACGTCGACTACGAGAACCCGATCATCCCGCTGCCCGGCGGCAAGATGGCGGTCACCTACCGCGTCGCGAACCACGGCAACGTGCGCCTGTCCGGCACCGTGCGCGTGCGGGTCGACGGTCCGTTGGGCGTACGGCTGGCCAGCAGTGACCCGATCACGGTCGCGGAACTGCTGCCCGACTCGGAGCTTCGGCTGCGGCAGGAGTTCTCCTCGGTGTTCCCGGCCGGCCGGCTGACCACCGCCGTCGACTTCAACCCGACGACCAACCGCGAGACGCTTCCCTCGGTGTCCGGACAGGCCGGCACGACCGCCGTACCCTGGCTGATCCTCGCCCTGCTGGTCGTCGTCCTCGCCCTGGTGGTGTACCGGATCTTCCTGCTCCGCGCCCGCCGGCGTCCCGCGCCCACCTTCCTCGACGGCGCCGGCCAGGCCGTCCCGACGGCGCCGTGAAGCGGGCCGCGTTCGTCCTGCTGGTCGCTCTAGGTGTTCCGGCGGTGGCCGCCGTGCCCGGACCTCCGGCGCAGGCCGCGGTGATCGCCCCGACGCCGGGTCCGAGCGGTGCCCGGGTCGACCTGACCGTGCGCATCGCACCGAACCCGAGCACCACGCCGACCACGCCGCCACCCACCACCGCACCGCCGACGACCGAGCCGCCGGACGAGGATCCGGGCGGTGGCGACCTGCCGAGGACCGGCGCCGCGATCATGATGATCGCCCTGGTCGGCGGCCTGTTCGTCGCCGGCGGTGTGTTGCTGCGGGTGCTGGCGCGGCGCCGCGCCGACGCGGAACGCTGGATGGCCCGCTGATCTGGCCGAACTCCGCCCACGGCGGCTGCCTGAGGTCGAGAATGGGAACGGTGAATTAGTTTCACGCTTGGGTCGTGTCATGCCGTCCTGATGCGGGGTTCGCCGAAGGGTCACCTCATGGGCCGATCCACGGTGCCTCGGCAGGGGACCTCATTGACCAGGGTTCCCCTGGGAGGCATCGATGGACACTCTGGTCATCGTCGTCATCATCACGGCACTGGCCTTTGATTTCACCAATGGCTTTCACGACACCGCCAACGCGATGGCGACCTCGATCGCGACGAAGGCGTTGCGGCCCAGGGTCGCGGTCGCCATCTCGGCGGTGCTCAACCTCGCGGGCGCGTTCCTCTCGGTGCAGGTCGCCAAGACGATCTCCAGTGGTCTGGTCGACGACGCGAAGATCACTCCAGCGGTGATCTTCGGTGGGCTGGTCGGCGCGATCCTGTGGAACCTGCTCACCTGGCTGGTCGGCCTGCCGTCGAGCTCGTCGCATGCGTTGTTCGGCGGCCTGATCGGCGCCACCTGGATCGCCGCGGGTGGTGATGCGGTGAACTTCGCGACGGTCGTGACCAAGGTGATCATTCCGGCGATCGCCTCGCCGCTCATCGCCGGCGTGGTGGCCGCGACGGGCACGTTCCTCCTCTACAACATCACCAGGCGGGCGGCCAAAGGCAAGGTCCGCGCGGGCTTCCGCCACGGGCAGGTGGTCTCGGCGTCACTGGTGTCGCTGGCGCACGGTGCCAACGACGCGCAGAAGACGATGGGCGTGATCACGCTGGTGCTGATCACCGCCGGCGTGCTGGGTGCGGACAGCGGGCCGCCGCTCTGGGTGATCTTCACCTCCGGCCTCGCCATCGCCCTGGGCACCTACTTCGGTGGCTGGCGGATCATCCGTACCGTCGGGCACCGGCTCACAAAGATCGAGCCGCAGCAGGGCTTCGCCGCGGAGACCAGCGCGGCGACGGTCATCCTGGCCTCGTCGAACCTCGGCTACCCGCTCTCGACCACTCAGGTCACGTCCGGCGCGGTGATCGGCTCCGGCGTCGGCAAGAAGCTCTCCGAGGTCAAGTGGGGCGTTGCCGGCCGGATCGCGATCGCCTGGGGTCTCACCCTGCCGGCAGCGGCCGCGATCGGTGCGCTGGCGGGCCGGGTCGCGATCAGCGGAACGGCCGGCGTGATCATCGTGGCGGCGGTGCTGGTCGCGTTGGCCGCGACGTTCTACCTGCTGTCGCGGCGCAACAAGGTCGACCGGCACAACGTCAACGACGAGCCCGTCGCGTCGCCCAAGTCCAAGTCCAAGCCCTCGGTGGCATCGAGGTACGCGCGATGAACGTTCCCTGGGGAGACCTCGGCACGGTGCTGATGGCCGCGCTGTTCCTGGGCGGAGGCGTGATCGTCCTCTACGCGGTCGGGATCCGAGTGCTCAGCCCGGCCAGCGCCGACGGCGAGTCCGCGGGCCGGCCAACCCCGTTACGGATCGCGATCACCAGCCTCTGCTTCGCCATCTGCGCCGCGGCCGTCGGATATGGGATCTATACCTTGCTCTAGGCCCTGTCTCATGACTGAGGCCGGGCTGCGGCGGGCCCAGTCATGAAACAGGGCCTAACGGCTAGCTAACAGTGGGTGGTGCGAGCCTGCTGGCACGGATACCGTGAAGGCGCCGAAAACGCGGCCGACCCGGAGGTATCCCCGTGGGTACGGTGCTCGTCACCGAGCGCGACCAACTCGGCGTCGTCGTTGTCGAAGTACGCGGCGACGTGGGTGCCACAGACGCAGCCGACCTACGGGCGGCTTTGGTGCGTGCGATCCGCCACACCGACTCGACCCAGGTGATCGTGGACCTGCGTGGTGCCGGGCACATCGAGCCCGAGGGCATCGGTGCCGTGGTCGCCGGGGCCGACGTGGCCAGCGACAGCGGCATATCGATGACCGTGCGCGAGGCCGCTCCCGACGTGGCCGAGCAGCTACTGGTCGCGGGGCTGCCGCGCGCCCAGGTCAGCCCAGCCGCGCGGGTCTGATCCGCATACCAACCCGGCGGCGGGGTAGGAACAGGTCATGCGGACCGTGGTGGAGCGTGAGCGCAAGTTCGAGAGCCCCGACGGCTTCCGGATGCCGGACCTCTCCCACGACGGCATCGCCGCACTCGACGAGCCGGCCCTGTTCAAGCTCGACGCGACCTACTACGACACGCCTGAGCTGCGGCTGACCCGCGGTGCCCTGGCGCTGCGCCGGCGCACCGGCGGGGCCGACGCGGGCTGGCACCTCAAGGTCGGCGCCGCGGGTGGTGCCCGCACCGAGCACCAACGCGCGCTGACCAAGAGCACCAGCCCGCCGCGTGACCTCATGGGGCTCGTCCAGGCGGCGACCCGGGGCGCGACGGTCGAACCGGTGGCCCGGATCGAGACCCGGCGCCGGGAGTGGCGGCTGCTCGGTGCCGATGGTGCCGTGTTGGCCACGCTCGCCGACGACGCCGTGGTCGGGCACGACCTGGTCGACGACCGCCGCGTCGCGTGGCACGAGATCGAGGTGGAGCTGGTCGAGGGCGACGAGGATCTGCTCGACGCCGTCGAGCGCCGGCTGCGCAGGGCCGGCGCACGGCCGGGGTCGCCGGCGAAGATCCACCGGGTGCTGGGGGAGCGGCTCGACGTGCTCACCGCGATCGACGCCGGAGCGGCCACACCGGTCCTCGCCTACGCCGCCGCCCACCGCGACGACCTGGTCGCGCACGAACCGGCGGCCCGGGCCGGCGACGTCGACGGCGTGCACGACATGCGGGTGGCGGTGCGCCGGCTGCGCAGCACGTTCCGCAGCTTCCGCGAGCTCTGGGACGCCGGTCGCGTCGACGGTGTCCGCGCCGAGCTCAAGTGGCTCGGCGAGCAGCTCGGCGGCGTGCGGGACGCCCAGGTGATGGGGCCGCGGCTGGCCAAGGCGGTGCGCCGCGAGCCCGCGGAGCTGGTGCTCGGCCCGGTCGCCGCGGACCTGAGCGAGCGGTTCGCCGCAGACGAGGCCGCCGCACTCCTCGCGCTGCGGCGGGCGCTGACCTCGCGCCGCTACGCCACTCTGTTGTCCACACTGGATGAGTTGGTCGAGACGCCGCCGGCGATGCGGGTCAGCCCGCGCTGGGTGAACCGGCGGATCCACAAGGCGGTGCGCCGGGCCGACAGCCTGCTCGACACCGCACTTGAGCGGCAGGCCGAACGCGACACCGGCGACGACGATCCCGCGCTGCACGAGGCGCGCAAGGCGTACAAGCGCGGTCGTTATGCGGTCGAGGTGCGCAAGCTGGCCGGCGACAAGAATGCCCGCAAGCTGGTCCGGGGCCTCAGGGGTCTCCAGGACCTGCTCGGGGACCACCAGGATTCCGTCATCACCCGACAGGTGTTGCGCGAGACCGCCGTCCAAGCCTTCGGCCGCAAGGCCAACACCTTCACCTACGGCCTGTTGTACGCGGAGCAGGTCGCGCACGGCCGCGCGCTGGTCCGTGCCCTACCCGCCGCCCAGGCCAAATCCCGACGCCGCAAACTGCGGCGCTGGCTTCGGTAGGCGCTCTTCCTAGCCCGCGGTCGCGGTTTGCCGGCGCGGCCCGTGTTCGCGGTTTGCTGGCGTGGCCAGGGGCGGCGGTTTGCCGACACTGCCCGCGGTCGCGGCTTGCCGGCGTGGCCTGCGGCCGTGGTTTGCCGGCGCGGCCCGGGTTCGCGGTTTGCTGGCGTGGCCAGGGGTGGCGGTTTGCCGGCGTGGCCCGCGGTCGTGGTTTGCTGGCGTGGCCTGCGGTCGCGGTTTGCTGGCGTGGCCTGCGGCCGTGGTTTGCCGGCGTGGCCTCGGTCAGGAAACCGGACCAGCCTGGCGCATCCGGGTGGCCACGGCCAGGAACCGGTGCTCTGGGTCGTCGTAGCGGTCCAGGCGCCAGCCGGCGGCCGCGGTGGACGCGGCCAGTGGGCCTGGTGACAGCGGTTCGTCAGCGCGGACCGGGCGGCCGTGCCGGGCGGCGAGCGCGGCCCGCCCCGACGGGTGGAAGATCACCAGTCGCCCGCCGGGCCGGGTCACCCGGGCCAGCTCGCGCAGGCCGTCGGTCGGGTCGGGGAGATGGGCGACCAGGCCGGCCGCGAAGATCCCGTCGACCACGGCGTCGCCCAGTGGCAGGCGGCGGGCGTCGGCCAGCAGCAGCGTCGCGGCCCGTTCCTTCGCCACGGCCAGCATCTCCGGCGTGATGTCGACGCCGAGCACCAGCCCGGCCGGGCCGACCGCGGCGCGCAGCGCGGGCAGCGCCCGGCCGGTGCCGCAACCGACGTCGACCGCGGTGCCACCGGCCGGCAGGGCTGCCTCGGCCACGGCCGCCGCGTAGGCGGGCAGGTCATCGCCGAACTTGGCGTCCCAGGTCGCCGCCCGGACAGCGAAGAAGGCCCGGCTCTCCGGCAGGTACCACCGGGTGCGGTCGGCCAGCCGCTGGTCGACGTGCCGGATCACCGGCCACTCCGGGTCGTGCAGGTCGATCACCACGTCGGCCTGGTGCTCGGGGCCGTCCGCCTTGCCCGGCAGGAGGCGCAGCCACACCAGCGCGTCGGGGCGGGACTCCCGCCAGCCTGGACCTGCGGTCACCAGGACCTGCGGGTCGAGGGCCTGGGTCAGCCGGTCGGCCACCAGCGCGTTCCGCTCGCCGGCCCCGTCGACCACGACCGTCGCCGGTGCTGCCGGGAGCAGATCGACGAGGTTGTCGATCATCTCTTGCCACCTGGTCACTGTTCTATCTTGCAGTTGCTGGCTTATTCTGACCAGTGGCTAGGGAGAATGCCAACCTCAAGCCTGGTTTGCCATCGCATCTGCGATGCCTGAGACAAGGGATGTGTCCGTGCGAGCACGTTGGACCAGCATCGTCCTGGCCGCCGTCACCGTCGCGAGCCTGACCGCGTGCGGCAGCGACAGTGCCAACACCGCCGCGACCGGCGCCAGCGCCAGTCCCAACGCCGTGTCGGGCCCGATCACCGTGTTCGCCGCCGCGTCGCTGACCGGGTCGTTCACGCAGATCGGCAAGGACTTCGAGGCCGCCAACCCGGGCACGACGGTGACGTTCAGCTTCGCCGGCAGCTCGGCCCTGGCCACCCAGATCAACCAGGGCGCGCCGGCCGACGTGTTCGCGTCCGCCGCCCCGGCCAACATGAAGACGGTCACCGACGCCGGCAACGCCGATGGCACGCCGGAGACCTTCGTCAAGAACCAGCTCGTCATCGTGGTGCCGAAGGGCAACCCGAAGAACATCACCACGCTCGCCGGGTTGGCCCAGCCGGGCGTGAAGGTCGCGCTGTGCGCGCCGCAGGTGCCGTGTGGCGCCGCCGCGCAGAAGGCGCTGCAGGCCGCCAACGTCACCGTCACCCCCGTCACCCAGGAGCAGGACGTCAAGGCCGCACTGTCCAAGGTGACCCTAGGCGAGGTCGACGCGGCGCTGGTCTACCGCACCGACGCCAAGGCCGCGGCGAGCGACGTCGAAGGGGTCGAGTTTCCCGAGTCGGCCAGCGCGATCAACGAGTACCCGATCGTCGTGGTCAAGAACGCTCCCAACAAGGCGGGTGCCCAGGCGTTCGTCGCGTACGTGCTGTCCGAGCCGGCCAAGAAGGTTCTGACGGACGCCGGCTTCCAGGCACCGTGAGGCGCCGTCGGGCGCCCTTGGCGCTGGCCGTACCGGCGGTGCTCGGGCTGCTCTTCCTGGTGCTGCCGCTGGTCGGCCTGCTCTACCGGGCGCCGTGGAGCACGCTGCCCGAGCGGCTGACCGAGCCCGGCATTCTGAGCGCGCTGCGGCTCTCGTTGCTGACGGCGACCATCGCGACGCTGGTCTGCCTGGTGCTGGGCGTGCCGCTGGCCTGGCTGCTGGCCCGGGTGTCGTTTCCGGGCCGGCGGCTGGTGCGGGCGCTGGTGACCGTGCCGCTGGTGCTGCCGCCGGTGGTCGGCGGTGTCGCCCTGCTGCTGGTGTTCGGCCGGCGGGGGCTGATCGGCGAGTGGCTCGACAGCACGTTCGGGATCACCCTGCCCTTCACGACGGCCGGCGTGGTGATCGCGGAGGCGTTCGTCGCGATGCCATTCCTGATCATCGCGGTCGAGGGTGCGCTGCGTGGTGCCGACGCCCGCTACGAGGAGGCGGCGGCGACCCTCGGTGCTGGGCGCTGGACGACGTTCACCCACGTCACGCTCCCTCTCGTGGCGCCCGGTGTCGCCGCCGGCGCGGTGCTCTGCTGGGCCCGTGCGCTCGGTGAGTTCGGCGCGACGATCACCTTCGCCGGCAACTTCCCCGGCAAGACGCAGACCATGCCGCTCGCGGTCTACCTGGCCCTGGAGACCGATCTGGAAGCGGCCATCGTGCTGAGCCTGCTGCTGTTGATCGTGTCCGTGGCGATCCTGGCCAGCCTGCGCGACAAATGGATCTCGAGCGCATGACCGGCGGACTGCTCGACGCCCGGCTCGTCGTCGACCGCGGCGCCTTCCGGCTCGACGCGCACCTGCGGATCGCGGCCGGCGAGGTGCTCGCCCTGCTGGGTCCCAACGGCGCCGGCAAGACCACGGCGTTGCGGGCACTGGCCGGGTTGGAGCCGCTGACCGCCGGGCACGTCACGCTCGGCGAGCGGGTGCTCGACCGCCCCGACGCCCGGGTGTGGACACCGCCGGAACGCCGCCCGATCGGCGTGGTGTTCCAGGACTACCTGCTCTTCCCGCACCTGTCCGCGCTCGACAACATCGCGTTCGGCCCGCGACGGCACGGCGTCGACCGGCGTCGGGCACGGGCCGAGGCGGGTGACTGGCTGGCCCGGGTGGGCCTCGCGGAGCTCGGCAAA
This sequence comes from Asanoa ishikariensis, assembly GCF_900107455.1. Lineage (GTDB taxonomy): Bacteria > Actinomycetota > Actinomycetes > Mycobacteriales > Micromonosporaceae > Asanoa > Asanoa ishikariensis. The sequence continues at coordinate 657,156 of NZ_FNQB01000002.1, forward strand.
CGCAAGCCACGGCAGCTTTCCGGCGGGCAGGCCCAACGCGTGGCGCTGGCTCGGGCCCTGGCCACCCACCCGGAGCTGCTGCTGCTCGACGAGCCGCTGGCCGCGCTGGACGCGCGTACCCGGCTGGACACCCGGGTCGAGCTGCAGCGCCACCTGGCCGAGCACCCCGGTGCGACCCTGTTGGTCACCCACGACCCGTTGGACGCGCTGGTGCTCGCCGACCGGTTGGTGGTCATCGAGGACGGCGCCGTGGTGCAGGAGGGCGACGCGGCGGCGGTGACCGCCCGGCCGCGCACCGACTACGTCGCCCGGTTGGTCGGGCTCAACCTCTACCGGGGCAACGCGTCCGACCACGGGGTCCGGCTCGCCGACGGGTTCACCCTGGCGGTCACCGACCGGGTCAGCGGCGAGGCCTTCGTCGCGTTCCGGCCGTCGGCCGTGGCGATCTACAGCGACCGCCCGGCCGGCAGCCCGCGCAACGTATGGGCGGCGACGGTCGGTGGCATCCAACGGCACGGCGACAACCTGCGGGTGGTGCTGCACGGCCCGGTCGAGGCAGCGGCCGACGTCACGCCGCCGGCCGCCGCCGAGCTCGGTCTGCGGCCGGGACAGCAGGTCTGGGCGGCAGTCAAGGCGACGGAGACGCACGCCTATCCGGCGTGAACCAGCTCGCGTGGCGTGCTTCGCGGCGTGCTGGGGAGGTCGCGCGCGGTGCGGATCGGTCCGATCAGGAGGATCAGGCCGGAGGCGACGGCCGCGACCATGCTGAGCCAGATCGTCGGCCGCAACCCGATGCTGGCGCCGAGCACGCCGCCGATCAGCGCGCCGAGCGGGATCGTTCCGTAGTTGAGCAGTTGCATGCTCACCGTGACCCGGCCGAGCAGCTCGTGCGGCACGTACGTCTGCCGGAAGCTGCCCTTGACCACGTTGCCGGCGCTGACCCCGGCGATCAGCACGGCGACACCGGCGACCGCCAGCGCGAGCCGCGGTCCCCGCTCGGCCAGCGGGAGCAACAGGCCGAACGGCGTCGCGAGCACGTTGCTGGCCAGCAGAGCGCGGGCGGTGCCGAGGCGGCGGCCCAGCGCGCTGCCCGCCGCCGCGCCGAGCACGCCGCCGAGGCTGGTCGCGGCGATCAGGCCGCCCACGACGCCGGGCGCCACGCCCACCTCGCGGACCAGGAAGACCACCAGCACGGACTGGTAGCCGATCAGCGCGAGGTTGCTGACCGCGCCCCAGATCGTGAGCACCCGCAGGTACGGGTCGCGCGCGACGAACCGCAATCCTTCGGCCACCTCGGCCTTGAGCGATCGACGGGGTCCACGATGGAGGCGTTCCGGCACGCGGATGCGCCACAGGCAGATGGCGGAGACCAGGAAGCTGACCGCGTCGACGAGCAGGCCGGCGACCGCGCCGGCGAGCTGGGTGAGCAGACCGGCGACGCCCGGGCCGGCGACGTGTGCCGCCTGCTCGGTGCTCTGCAGTCTTGTGTTGCCGCCGGGCAGGTCGCCCGGGCTTAGCAGGGTGGGCAGGAAGACCTGGTCCGCGGTCTGGAAGAAGACGCCGGCGGTGCCGCTGACCAGCGCCGCGATGAACAGGTGGGTCAACGTCAGGGTGCCGAGCCACCAGGCCAGCGGCACGCTGAGGAAGACGACGAGGCAGAGCAGGTCGCAGCCGATCATCAAGGGGCGGCGGGGCAGGCGGTCGACCCAGGCGCCGGCTGGCAGGCCGATCAGCAGCCAGGGCAGCCAGGTGAACGCGGCCAACAAGGCAACCTGCAACGTGCCGGCGTCGAGGGTCGCCACCGCGACCAGCGGCAGTGCCACCGAGCTGACGCTGCTGCCCAGCTTGGACGTGGCCTGGCCGAGCCAGAAAAGCCGGAAGTCCCGGCCGGCCACGGTGCCGCCGCCGGCGGTCACGGTGTTGCCGGGATGCCGTGCGCGAACACGAACACGGGGCGGCGGGTCTCGTCGCCGGGCTCCGCGGCGGCTTCGGCTGAGCGGGCCGACCAGCGGTCGAGGAGGGCGACCAGGTCGCGGCTCAGCTCGAGTAGTTCCGCGGGCGTGAGGTGCAGCCAACGGTCGGCCGCGAACGTACTCTCGCCCCAGACCGCCTGCTCTTCGTCGGGCGCGGCGTACCACTCGCGGACCAGGCCCACCTGGTGGTCGAGGTTGAGTGACTCGGCGGCCCGCAGCACGGCGGCCTCGCCGGGGTCGTCGTCGAAGTCCCGGCCGGACCAGCGCAGCCCGGCGCTGACCGGGCGCCACCAGCGCTCGCGGCGGTCGCGGGCCAGCTCGGGCGCCTCTTCGACCAGGTCGCACTCGCGCATCACCTTCATGTGATGGCTGATGTTGGCCGGGGCCTGGCCGGTCCGCTCGGCGAGCGCGCCGACCGGCTGCGGGCCGTAGACCGTGAGCACGTCCAGCAGCCGCCGGCGCAGCGGGTGGGACATCGCGGCAAGCACGCGCGAGTCGGTGACCTGTCGGACGTGACGTTCTGCCATGCCGATAGCGTGGCATGGCAAGAGCTGTTGCGCAACAGCTCTTGCGAAAGAGTTCTTTCAGAAGTCGGTCGAGCGGGAGACGTCCGCCCAGGTCGCGAGCTCGTCGGCCAGTGCGTGGTTGTGGCGCTCCGCGAGGCCCAGGGCGTCCGAACCGAGCGGCAGGCGCTTCGGCGGTTCGTCGAGGTCGACCACGTCCACCAGCACCTGCGCCGCCTTGGCCGGGTCGCCGGGCTCGTTGCCGCCGGCCTGCTCGCGGTAGCGGGCCATGCGGCCGACCGACTCGGCGTACTCGGGACCGCCGTCCTCGATCCGCATCGAAGATCCGGCCCAGTCGGTGCGGAAGCCGCCGGGCTCGACGATCGTCACCTTGACTCCGAAGGGCTCGAGCTCGGCGGCGAGGACCAGCGAGAAGCCCTCCACACCGAACTTCGCGGCCTGGTACGGCCCGATGCCCGGTGTGCCGCCGACGCGCCCGCCGATCGACGAGAACTGGAGGTAGTGGCCGGACCGCTGGGCGCGGAAGTGGGGCAGCGCCGCCTTCGAGACGTACACGACGCCCAGCAGGTTGGTCTCGATCTGTTGGCGGAACTCGTCGAGCGACGTGTGCTCGATCGGTGCGCTGTTGGCATTTCCGGCGTTGTTGGCGACCACGTCGATCCGGCCGAAGGTGTCGACCGCCGCGCCGACCGCCGCCTCCGCCGCGGCCGGGTCGCTGACGTCCAGCGCCACCGCGCTCACCTGGTCGCCGTAGGTATCCACCAGGTCACTCAGGTCGGCCGGTCGGCGCGCAGTGGCCACGACGTTGTCACCCCGGTCGAGCGCGGCGGTGCAGAGCGCCCGCCCGAGGCCGCGCGAACTTCCCGTGACCAGCCAGGTTTTCGCCATGGTGGCACCCCCTTGTGCCAACCGTAGGCACGCTAACGTCGGGACATGTTGTCGACGATGCGGTTGCGACGGATGCGCGACGTACTCACCGGATATGTCGAACGGGGCGACGTGCCAGGCGTGGTGGCGTTGGTGAGCCGGCGCGGGCAGACCCACGTCGAGACACTCGGCACGACGGCGTACGGCGGCGGGCGTCCGATGAGCGCCGACACCATCTTCCGGGTCAGCTCGATGAGCAAGCCGGTCACCGCGGCCGCGGCGATGATGCTGGTCGAGGAGTGCCGGATCCGGCTGGACGACCCGATCGACGCGCTGCTGCCCGAGCTCGCCGACCGTCAGGTGCTGCGCAGCATGGGCGCGGCCCTGCACGACACCGTGCCCGCCTTCCGCCCGGTGACCGTGCGCGACCTGCTGACGTTCACGTGGGGCTTCGGGCAGGTGTACGCGCCTGCCGACGCGTACCCGGTGCTGAAAGCGGCCTGGGATCTGGGTATCGGCATGGGTGAGCCTCGGCCGCGTGAGATGCCCGACCAGGACGAGTGGCTGAAGCGGCTCGGCTCGCTGCCGTTGATGGCGCAGCCGGGGGAGAAGTGGTTCTACAACACGGGTTCCGACGTGCTCGGTGTGCTGCTGTCACGGGCGTCTGGACTGTCCTATGCGGACCTCTTGCGGGAGCGGGTGTTCGAGCCGTTGGGCATGCACGACACCGGGTTCTGGGTGGGCTCGCTCGACCGGCTGGCCCATGGCTACTGGGGTGATCCGGCGGAACCGCTGGACACGCAGGAGGAGTGGACCAGCGTGCCGCCGTTCTTCTCCGGTGCCGGCGGGCTGGTGTCCACAGTAGAGGATTTCTTCGCGTTCGGGCGGATGATGCTGCGCACGGGGGAGCATCGGCTGCTGTCCCGGCCTTCGCTGGCGACCATGACGGCCGACCACCTGACGCGAGCGCAGAAGGTGCTGCCGCACTGGGTGGCCGACGAGTTCGAGGCGTCCGGGTGGGGCTTCGGCGGCAAGGTGACCACCCGCCGACACACGATCGCCGACACACCCGGCCGGTACGGATGGGACGGCGGCCTAGGCACCTCGTGGCGGATCGACCCCGCGGAAGAGATGATCACCATCTTGATGACCCAACGGGCCTGGTCCTCTCCGGAGCCGCCGCCGATCCTGCGCGACTTCTGGACCCTGGCCTACCAGGCGATCGACGACTGATTCGGTCAGCGCACCCGGCGGCCGCGCAGGATCACCGCGAGGGGCTGTTCCAACTGGTCGAGGTCTTCGCGCGGGTCCTGCGCGTAGACGACGGCATCGGCGGGTGCGCCAGGTTGCAGGCCCTGGAGGCCCAGGTACTCACGGGCTGACCAGGATCCCGCCGCGAGCGCGTCGTGTGCCGGCACGCCGGCCTTGACCAGTGCGCGGATCTCGTCGGCGACTCGCCCGTGTGGGCGTGAGTCGGTGCCGGCCAGCAGGGTCACTCCGGCCTCCGCCGCCGCGGCGACCAGCGCGGGGTGTGCGCTCGCCCCACCGACGTACCACCGCTTGCCCGGGCTGTCGGGTTGGTCCCGTCTCTTTTCCAGCGAGCCGCTCAGGGCGGCCAGCGTCGGGGTCAGCGCGGTGCCTTGTGCGGCCATCTGGGTCAGCAGGGCGGGGTCGAGCCACATGCCGTGTTCGAGCGAGTCGACGCCGGCCGCGACGGCAACCGCGCAGCCCTCGGCGTTCTGCGCGTGCACCGCGACCCGGCCGCCCACCGCGTGCACCGCGTCGACCACGTCCCGCACGACGGCTTCGGGGAACGGCGGGTCGCCAGGCTTCCAGTCGCCGATCAGCTTGACCCAGCCGGTCGACGCCGCCTGGCTCGCGGCCAGCCCGGGCAGGTCGGTATGGCTCGGGCGGCGGCCCCAGGCGTCGAAGAACTGGCCCTGCTGCGCGAACCAGGGACCGGCGTGTACGGCGCGGGGCAGGTCCGGTTCCTCACCGAACCATTTCGGCGGGTGGCCGGCCAGGCCGGGTGCGCGGATCAGCGTGACGCCGCTGTCGGCGTGGCGGCGCAGGTCCGCTCGGAGGGTGTCGTCGTCGAGCGGCGCGCCCACCTCTTCCGCACCGGGATGGGTGTGCGCGTCGACGAGTCCGGGCAGCAGCCAACCCTCGGCCACCAGGTCGGCGCCGGCCACCGGGTCGGTGGTCCAGCGGTCGCCGTCCGCGTACAGGTCGACCGCTTCGCCGCTGGGCAGGGCACGACCGCGGATCCGCAGAACGCTCATCGTCGGGAGGCTACGCCGGTCGCCGGCCAACAATTGTCGTAGGGGCGCGCTAACGTCCTGCCATGCGAAACGACTTCGATTTCCTGGTCGGCACCTGGACGTCGCGACAGCGCCGGTTGCGTTCGATTCTGGCCGGCAGCACCGAGTGGTACGAGTTCGAGGGAACCAGTCGCGGCTGGAGCGTGTTCGACGGTGCCGGCAACATCGACGAGATCACCTTTCCGTCGCAGGGTTTCGGCGGGGTGACCCTGCGGCTCTACGACGCCGAGCGCGACGAGTGGTCGCTCTACTGGGCGAGCAGCGTCACCGGGTTGTCGGTGCCACCGGTGGTCGGCCGCTTCGACGAGAGCGGTGTCGGGGTGTTCACGGCCGACGAGGTCTACGAAGGACGCCCGATCAAGGTGCGGTTCATCTGGTCCGACATCAAGCCCGACTCGGCCCGGTGGGAGCAGGCCTTCTCGGCCGACCAGGGTGAGACCTGGGAGACCAACTGGGTCATGGAGTTCACCCGGACCGAGGCATGACCAGGGCCTCCGCGGCGGCCCTGGCCTTTTGGGCCGCCGCCGAGGCCCGCGACTGGTCCGGGTTCGGTGCGTTGCTCGCCGACGACGTGGTCTACGAGCTACCGCAGAGCCGGGAACGCATCCGGGGCAAGGCGGCCTACCTGCGGTTCAATGTGGAATATCCCGGTGAGTGGCACCTGACCGTGCGCCGGGTGGTCGGCGAGCAGCGCCAGGCGACGACCTGGTGCCACTTCGTCACCGGTGGTGAGCCGGGTGAGGCGCTGACGTTCTTCGAGTTCGACGAAGCCGGCCTGATCACGACGATCACGGAGTTCTGGCCGGAGCCCTACGAGCCGCCGCCGGGCCGAGAGCATCTGGTCGAACGCTTCTAGGGACCGCCACGCTGGCCTCCCTCACTCGTCGCACGAGGCCACTGCCACGACGGCCAAGGTCGCGGCTATCGACAGCATCAGCCGAGAGCCTTTGAGAGCCGTCAGTGCCGCAGCGGTCGTCCGACGCACGATGCCACCCCCATGCTCTCGGAACCGAGGCAGTTTACATGACATCGATCAACGACGATGATTCGTGGAATGGGAGACAACCGTGAAAGCCAGGAGCGACCCACGGCTACCCGCCGGGCGTTCCTGTCCGCATCCGCAGTAACCGCCGCGGCGGCCGTTCCGTTGGTTGGCGCGGCACCCGCGCGGGCCGACGGGCGGTGGAGCGACCCACCGGTCAACGGGCCGGGTCGTCGGCTGAGCTCACAACGACCCAGTGCGGCGCTGCGCCGCGCACTGCGCGAGGTCGACGCCGACCGCATCGAGGCCGACGTGCGCCGGCTGGCCGCGTTCGGCACCCGGCACACGCTGTCGACGCAGACCGACCCGGTGCGCGGCATCGGCGCGGCCCGCGACTGGCTGTTCGACCAGTTCTCGCGGATCGCCGCGAAGTCCGGCGGGCGGATGACTGTGGAGAAGCAGTCGTTCACCCAGCCGGTGTCGCCGCGCGTGCCGACCCCGACGGTGCTCACCAACGTGATCGCCACGCTGCGCGGCACCGTCACGCCGGAGCGGGTCTACGTGCTGACCGGGCACTACGACTCACGGATCACCGACGTCATGAACTTCACCGACGACGCGCCAGGTGCCGACGACGACGCGTCCGGGGTGGCGATCCTGTTGGAGCTGGCACGCGTGCTGGCCGGCCGCCCGCTCGAGTCGACCCTGGTGCTGGGCGCGTGGCGGGGGAGGAGCAGGGCCTCTACGGCTCCATCTACATGGCCCAGGCGATGAAGGACGCCAACACCGACATCCAGGGCATGTTCTCCAACGACATCGTGGGTTCGAGCCGGGCCGACGACGGCACCCGCGAGCCGCGCACGGTCCGGTTGTTCTCCGAGGGCGTACCGACCTCCGAAACGCCCGCCCAGGGCAACACCCGACGCTCGGTCGGCGGCGAGAACGACTCGGCGAGCCGGCAGTTGGCCCGCTTCGTCGACGCGGTAGCCGACAACGACGAGACCGACATGCACGTGCGGGTGATCTGGCGCCGCGACCGCTACCTGCGCGGCAGCGACCACATCTCGTTCCTGGAGCGCGGCTACCCGGCGGGCCGGTTCACCGAGCCCAACGAGATCTTCGCCCACCAACACCAGGACGTCCGCGTCGAGAACGGCGTGCAATTCGGCGACCTGCCGGAGTTCTGCGACTTCGACTTCATCGCCCGGGTGGCCAAGGTAAACCTGGCCACGGTCTGGTCGCTGGCCCAGGGCCCCGGCACTCCCAAGGGCGTGGTCATCGTGACGACCAACCTGACCAACGACACCCAACTGCGCTGGCAGGCAGGCACCGATCCCGACCTGGCGGGCTACGAGGTCGTATGGCGGGAGACCCGCGAAGACACCTGGACCCACGTCATCGACGCGGGCAACGTCACCGGCACGACCGTCGACCTGTCGAAGGACAACGTCTTCTTCGGCGTCCGCGCCTACGACAGCGACGGCCACCGCAGCCCGGTCGCCTTCCCGGTGCCCGGCACGTAGAACAACAGGGCAGGCCGCGCCGCCACCGCACCGGCGCGGCCCACCCACCGCCGCGCCTGGCCGTGTCCGCTCGTGATGATTGGCGGGGCGCGGTGGTCGAAGTTGGAGGAAAGCGGCTCTTCGGGCGGCCGGTGCGTGCGGTCGCGGTTGAGTACATTGCCGGCGGCGGCGAGGGGGTTTCGCCTTGCGCACGGGCTAAATGCGTTGAGGGATCGGCGATTCCGGCGCAGTCTGGAGGTTCGTCAAACCCGGGGGACACACACCCATGCCGCTGCTTCGTGACCTTTGGTCGACCGCACCGCTACGCACCGCCGTCGTAGCGGTTCTTGTGTTGGTCAACGCCATCGGGATGGCGCTGGCTGCGGCTCTGGCCGGGCCTGTGTTGGTCGATCATTCGACTACCGCGTTCGTGGCGCTGTCCATCGCCCTTACCGCCGCCGTGTTCAGTGACACCGCTACCGGGCTGCTGATGGCGCGGGTCAGCGCCGACTGGACCGCCGATGTGCGGCGGCGGCTGTGTCGGGTCGCGCTCGGGCAGGACATCCCGAAGCTGGAGTCGACGCCGGTCGGTGAGTTGCTCGACCGGATCGACAACGACGTCTACCAGATCGGCGGCGACCTGCGGGGCAGCGGCATCCGGGTCGTGCAGTCCGTCGCCATCGGCGTCATCTCGGTGGTCACCGCGCTCGTCGTCTGGTGGCCGGCGGGCGTCGGCATGGTCGTGCTCGCCGCGATCCTGGTGATCTGGCTGGCCAAGCCGACGCAACGGATCGCGCCGGCTCGGATGGCCGAGGAGGAAGCCTGGTCGGACCTGGCCGCCGTGATGGAGGAGTCCATCCACGGGCAGGACGACGTGCGCACCACCCTGGCCCGTCCTTACGTCCTTCGTCTGTTCGCCGCCCGCTCGCGCGAGGTGTTGCGGCTGGGCCGGGTCGTCTGGCGACTGTCCGCCAAGGTCACCACGATGGCCGTCAGCGTGATGCGGGTCGGCGTCGCGTTCGCCGTCGTCGGTGGGGTGTGGGCGCTGAACACCGGGCGCATCGACGGCGCGCGGCTCACCGCGATCTGGCTGCTGATCCTCGGCTTCGCCGGCGTGGTCGAGCACATGAGCCGGATGGTCCCGGAGCTCCAGAACGCGCTCGGCGCCTGGGGTCGGGTGCTCCTGCTCAAGGCCTCAGCGCAGGAGCCGGTCGGCGGCACCCCGCCGCCCGACGCGGACATCGCCGTGCGGGGGCTGACCTTCCGCTACCCGGCGGCGGAAGCGAGCGGGCGCCCGGCCGCGCTGCGCGACGTCAACCTGAGCTTCGTGCGCGGCCGCTCGTACGCCGTGGTCGGTCGCACCGGATCCGGCAAGTCGACGCTGGCCAAGGTGCTGACGCGATCGGTCGACGTGCCGCGGGGCACGGTCCGGCTCGGTGACACCGACCTGGTCGACATCGACCTCGAAGGGCTGCGCCGGTGGGTCGCGATCGTCCCGCAGCGCACCGAGATCCTGGCTGGCACGCTCGCCGAGAACGTGGCGCTCTTCGACCCCGAGCTGATCGGCCGGGCCGGCACCGCGCTCGACGAGTTGGGCCTGTCGGCCTGGGTCGCCGAGCTGCCCGACGGGTTGGAGACCCGGCTCGGCGAGGGCGGCAACGTGCTCTCCGCGGGCCAGGAGCAGCTCGTCGCGTTCGCCCGGATCCTGGTGCGTGACCCGCACGTCGTGATCCTCGACGAGGCGACGGCGCGGCTCGACCCGGTTACCGAGGGGCGGGTCCAACAGGCCACCCAACGCCTGCTGCGCGACCGCATCGGCATCGTGATCGCGCACCGGCTCTCCTCGGTGCGCCGCTGCGACGAGGTGATCGTGCTGGCCGACGGCGAGGTGCTGGAGGCCGGTCCGCTGCGCGAGTCCGAGCGGTTCGCGACGCTGATGGCCCGCAGTCGTGGCGGCAGCACCGGCGGTGTGGCACTCGCCGACCGGCCGGAAGCAGACGCCCACGACCTGGTGCTCGGCGACGTGCCGACCAGCCCCGCCCACGCCATCCCGCGTCCGGCGACCGCGATCACCGTGCCGCCGAAGGCCGATCCGCCGCCGGTCAGCGAGCCCTCGCGGCCCGGCACGCTGCGCGAGATTCTGCGGCTGATGACCAACGACCCGCGGTACGGCATCGCCGGCCTGGTCATCTTCTGCGGCATGACGCTGCTCGGGCTCGACGGCTCCGTGCTGCCGTTCCTCTGGGCCAGCCTGGTCGACGGCAGCGGCGGCGTGTTCTGGCCGACCGTCGGCATCATCGCCGGCCTGCTGATCTACCTGCCGATGCCCTACGTGAGCTCCGTCTGGTACCCGGAGTGGTGGGTCCGGCAGATGCTGCGGATCAGCCTGCGGCTGCTGCACGGCCAGACCGGCCCGCGCCGGGTCAGCAAGCACACGCCGGCCGAGGTGGTCGCGCAGGCCGGCGACACCGAGCGGGTTGTGTTGATGGCCGACCACCTGGTCGACCAGACGATCTGCGTGTTCCTGCTGGTCTCGATGACGCTGGTCTCGCAGTCGCTGGTGCCGGCCGCGTTCTTCCTGGCCACCGTGCTGATCTCGGGGCTCGTGGCGACCGCGTTCGGCGGCCGGCTGGAGAAGCTGGCGCGCAGCACCGTGGCCGCCCGGGCCGCGTTCGCCACCGCGTTGGTCTCCTCCCTCTCCGCGGCCCGCACGGTCAAGCTGGCCGGCGCCAGCGAGCCGGTGCTCGCCCACCTGGCCCGCCTCGACTTCCTGCGCAGCGACAAGCAGCGTCGGGAGATCTCGATGCAGGTGTTGGCCCGGTCGACGCCGTCGATGATCAGTGGCCTGCTGCCGATCGGCGCCTGGGCGCTCTACCTCGGCGGCGGCCTCACCGGCGGCGCCGCCCTGGTCACGGTGGCCACGCTCGGCGCGGCCCGCTGGTTCGCCTGGACCACCGCCTCGCTGGTCGCGCAGCTACCGTCGGCGCGGGTCTGGACCTGGCGCACCGCGGCGATGGCCGGGCAGCCCGACTACTCGGCCGAGGTGCCCGGTGTCGACATCTCGCTCGGCATCGCGCCGGCGCCGGTGGCCGCACCCCGCACGCCGTTGCGCGAGCTGGAGCTGCGGGGCTTCTCGGCGGTGCACGAAGACGGCACGATCGGCGTCCGCGGAGTCGACCTGACCCTGCGCCGCGGCCAGCTCGTGCTGGTGGTCGGCCCGGTCGGTGCCGGCAAGTCGTCACTGCTGCGGGCGATGGCCGGCATCGTGCACCACCGCGGCATGCTGCGCTGGAACGAGGAGCCGGTCACCGAACCCGAGCTGTTCCTGCGCCCCAACCAGGTGGGCTATGTCGGCCAGCTACCTCGGGTGCTGTCCGGAACGGTCGCCGACAACATCGAGCTCGGCCACCAGGTCGACGCGGAGAAGGCGGTGACCATCGCCCAGCTCTCGCACGATCTCGCGGCGGCCGGCGGCGGGCTCGGCCTGCTGATCGGGCACAAGGGCACCCGGCTCTCCGGCGGCCAGTTGCAAAGGCTGGCGCTGGCCCGGGCGTTGGCGCCACGCACCGAGTTGCTGATCGCCGACGACGTCTCGTCCGCGCTCGACGTGACGACCGAGCTCGACCTGTGGCGGGCGCTGCGGGCGACCGGCGTCACGGTGATCGGCTCGACGTCGAAACACGCCGCGCTGGCCCAGGCCGACCACGTCGTCGTGCTCACCGAGGGCACGGTCGCGGCCAGCGGCCCGTGGCAGGACCTGGCGCCGCGCTGGGGGCATCTCGCGGGCTGACGTGGGCTATCTTCATGGCCGGCACGTAGGGCACGGGGGTGAACAATGGCAGAACTGACGGCGACCGGGCGCGCTACTCGGCTCGTCGCCGCGGCCGTCGGTGTCGCACTGCTGCTGGCCGGCACCGTCTGGGGCCAGGACGACAAGTTCCCGTTCGGCCCGTTCAGCATGTACGCGGGCGTCAACGGCCCCAACGAGCCGGCGCCGGACACTCGGGTCGAGGGCGTCGACCGCACCGGCCGCACGATCGTGCTCAACGAGCGCAACGCGGGCGTACGCCGGGCCGAGATCGAAGGCCAGGAAGGCTCCTACGTCGACGACCCGAGCCGGCTCGCCCGGATCGCGGACGGTTACCAGGGGCTCAATCCGGGCGCGCCCCCGCTCGACAAGGTCGCGCTGATCGTCCGGCTGCACGAGATCCGGCGCAGCAGCGCGACCGGCAAATGGCACGACGACGTCCGGGCGGTCTGGGAGCGGCCGGCATGAGGGCCTGGTTGTTCGAGCGGGTCCCACGCGGCCGGGTCGCCGCCCTGCGCACGTTGACGTACCTCTTCATCGTCTTCGACCTGCTGCTCTACAGCTCCTGGGTGCGCACCAGGGGCGACGTACCGACCGACCTCTACCAACCACTGTGGATCGGCCGCGTGCTGCACCTGCCGGCGCCGACCGAGACGCTCGTCAACGTGGTGTTCTGGGCGTTGCTGGTGCTCGCGCCGCTCGCCGCGACCGGCCGCTTCCCGCGCCTGTTCGGCTGGCTCGTCTTCGGGTTCTACTTCGAGTGGCTGATCATCGCGATGAGCTACGGCAAGGTCGACCACGACCGGTTCGCCTTCCTCGTCGCGCTGGCCGTGCTGCCCACCGTCGGGCGGGCCCGGCACGGCGACCGGGAGCGGAGCGAGGCGGCCGGCTGGGCACTGCGAATGATCCAGATCGCGGTGGTCGCCACGTACTTCCTCGCGGCCTGGGCGAAGATCCGTTTCGGTGGGCTCGGCTGGATGACCGGCTCCGTGCTGGCCCGCGCCTTCATCCGGCGCGGCTCCGAGTTCGCCGACCTCATCGCCAGCGTCCCGTACCTGATGATCGCGGCCCAGATCGGCATGGTCACCTTCGAGGCGCTCAGCCCGTTGGTGTTCGCGCTGCGGGGCCGCTACCGCTACGCCGCGATCGCCTTCTTCTACTCGTTCCACGTGCTGTCGTTCGCCACCATCTCGATCTCGTTCGCTCCGCACCTGATCGCGATGACCTCGTTCCTGCCGCTGGAGCGGGTGCGCCCGATCGAATGGCTCCGCCGCCGGACGCGACCCCGGCCGGCCGTGGATACGCTTGATCCGGTGGGTGCCGAGGCGGGTGGAGGTTGACGGCATGAACGAGACGTTCGTGTACGACGGTGACTGCGCGTTCTGCACCATGTGCGCGCGGTTCATCGAACGCCGGATCCACACCGGCGCCACGGTCATCCCGTGGCAGTTCGCCGACCTCGACGCCCTTGGGTTGACCCGCGCACAGTGCGTCGAGGCGGTGCAGTGGGTGCCGACGACCGGCCCGACGTCGGCCGGCCCGGTGGCGATCGCCGATCTGCTGCGCTCCAGCGGCCCGGTGTGGCGCCTCGCGGGCCGGGTCCTCGGCTTGCGGCCGGTGATCGCGCTCGCCTGGCCGGCCTACCGCTGGGTGGCCCGCAACCGCCACCGGTTGCCCGGCGGCACTGCCGCCTGCGCCATCCCGGCCGACTCCCCGGCCCGCCGGCCCGCCGCCTGACCGGCTCACCGCGAGCGCGGCACCGGGCCGGTGCGCCGGCGTGGTGTGACGTCCGTGACAGGCCGTTGACCTTGGTTATTACGGGTTCGTGACATTCCGGGGATGGGCCCCGGACATCGCGCTGGCACCGTGCTCCCGGTGATCAGCCACCCGACCACCTCGCCCGGCGCGGCGCCGCCCGCCGCCGGCGCGACCCGGGCGCTCGCCGAAGCCGAGATCGACCTCGATGCCATCGCCGCCAACGTTCGGACCATCGCGTCGGTGACCGGAAACGACCTGATGGCCGTGGTCAAGGCCGACGGCTTCGGTCACGGTGCCGTCCCGGTCGCCCGGGCCGCGCTCGCCGGTGGCGCCACCTGGCTCGGGGTCACCTCGGCCGCCGAGGCGCTGGAGTTGCGGGCGGGTGGCATCAGCGCGCCGATCCTGAGCTGGCTGCATCACCCCGACGAGGACTTCGGTCCGCTGCTCGCGGCCGGCGTCGACATCGGCATCTCGACCATGTCACACCTGCGAACGGCAGCGGCGCACGCCGCACGCCGACGCACCACCGCGATGGTGCAGCTCAAGGTCGACACCGGGTTGTCGCGCAACGGCGCCCGCGGCACGGACTGGGCCGACCTGGTCGCGCTGGCCCGGGCGTACGAGCTAGCGGGCACGGTCAAGGTCCGCGGCATCTGGTCGCATCTCGCGGACGCCGACCAGCCGGGGTCGCCACTGGTCCGCCGCCAGGTGAGCGCGTTCCGGACCGCCGTCCGGGTGGCCCGCGCCGGCCGGCTCGACCCGGTGCTGCTGCACCTGGCCAACTCCGCCGCCGCGCTCACCGCGCCGGCCACCCGGTTCGACATCTGCCGGATCGGGCTGGCGCTCTACGGTGTCGAGCCCGTCGCCGGGGCGGGCGCCGGCCTGCGTCCGGCCATGACGCTGCGGTCCTCCGTGGTCAACCTCAAGCAGGTTCCGGCCGGCACGGGCGTCTCCTACGGACCAGGCCATGTGACCGCCGAGCCGACCACGCTGGCCCTGGTGCCGGTCGGCTTCGCCGACGGGATCCCCCGCAGCGCGGAGGGACGCGCCTCGGTGTGGGTCGGCGGCGCGCGCTGCCCGATCGTCGGGCGGATCACGATGGACCAGTGCGTGGTCGACGTCGGCGACCGGCCCGTGCGGCTCGGCGATCCGGTCACCATCTTCGGCCCGGGGCCGGACGAGCCGACCGTGGCGCAGTGGGCGCACTGGGCCGGCACCAACCCGAACGACCTACTCACCGGGATCGGCCCTCGGGTCGCCCGCCGCTATCTGGGGGTGGCCGCATGAGGATCGCCGTGCTGTTCGGTGGGCGCAGCGGGGAGCACGAGGTCTCCCGCAAGTCGGCCGCGAGCATCATCGCCAACCTGGGCGACGCGTACGCCGTGACCGAGGTGTTGATCGGCCGGGACGGGCAGTGGCACGTCGACCAGGTGCCGGTCACCTTCGCGAAGGCCCTCGACGTGCTCGGCGCCCAGGACGTCGTCTTTCCCGCCCTGCACGGCCCGTACGGCGAGGACGGCACCGTCCAGGCGATGCTCGAGTGGCTGGGCGTGCCCTACGTCGGCAACGGGGTCCTGGCCAGCGCCGCCGGCATGGACAAGGCGGTCACCAAGACGCTGCTCGCGGCCGACGGCCTGCGCGTCGCCGGTGGCGTCACGCTGCGCGCCGGCGAACACCTGACGGGCGACGACCAGGAGCGGCTGGGCCTGCCAGTGTTCGTCAAGCCGGCCCGGGCCGGTTCGAGCCTGGGCGTGTCCCGGGTGGCGGATTGGTGGCAACTGCCCGAGGCGCTCACCGCGGCGTGGATGTTCGACGAGAAGGTCGTGATCGAGCCCGCGGTGATCGGTCGCGAGGTCGACGTGGCCGTGCTGGAGTACCCGGACGGCCGGGTCGTCGCCGGCCCGCCGCTGGAGATCCTGGTGAGCGGTGCGGGCTTCTTCGACTACGACGCCAAGTACGCGGGTGGGGCGCGCTTCCAGATTCCGGCGGACCTGCACCCGACGACCACCGAGGTGCTCCAGGACCGGGCGATCCGGGCGTTCAACGCGCTCGGCTGCCGCGGCCTGATCCGCGTCGACTTCTTCCTGCCGGACGACGCGCGGGACGGCAGCCCGGGCGGTGAGCCGGTGGTCAACGAGGTCAACACGTTCCCGGGCTTCACCAGCGCGTCCCAGTACCCGCAGATCTGGCAGCGGGCCGGCATCGACTATCCGGAGTTGCTCGACATCCTGATCGCGGGCGCGGTCAGAGATAAGCGGGGCATTTCAGTGGCCCCCGGCTCTGCTCGCCGTTGACCAGCGTCACCGGCGCGTCGCCGGCGACCGCCTGCACGGTGCAGACGATCTGAACCACCGCCAGCACGGACAGCCCGCGCACCTCGGTCGCCAGCGACACCAGCACGCCGTCGCCGGCCACGCCGATCTTCGCCGGCGCGATGTCGGCCGGGACCTCACTGGTGAACCCGGCCTGCTGTTCGGTCGGGGTCGGCCCGGCGGCGAGCACGCTCAGCATCTCGTCGAGCCGCATCGGCTTGAGCCCGCGCAGCACGACCGTGGGCTCGCCGTCCGAGAGCAGGTAGAACCGCACGCCCTCGACCGTGCCGGCCGGCGCCGGGCCGCCGCTGATCACGTCGCTGGGCCGGACGCCGCAACCGGCCAGCAGGAGGGCCAGCAGCGCGCCGGCGGCGAGCAGCAGGCGGGTCGGCCGGTTCATGCGGTGCCTCCTCGCGGGACGCGCAGGCTGAAGACCGCGCCGTGTGGCGAGCGGTTGCCGGCGACCAGGGTGCCGCCGTGGAGCCGGGCGTTCTCCAGCGCGATGGCCAGCCCGAGGCCCGCGCCCTCGGACCGGGACCGGGCGCTGTCGGCCTTGTAGAACCGGTCGAAGACGTGGTCCCGCACCTCGGGCGTGAGGCCGGGACCGTAGTCGCTGACGGTCACCTCGACCCAGCCGTCGACGGCCCGCAGGTCGACCGTCACCGGTGCGGCGCCGTGCCGCAGCGCGTTGCCGACCAGGTTGGCCACGATCACGTCGAGCCGGCGCGGGTCCAGCCAGGCCAGCACCCGGTCCGGCAACGCGATGGTCACCTGATCGGTCCAGCCCCGGGAGCGCAGGGTGGCCCGGATCGCCGCGCCGACGTCGATGTCGTCGCAGGCGAGCGCCGCCGTGCCCGCATCGAACCGGCTGATCTCGATCAGGTCCTCGACGAGCTGGGCCAGGTTCTGCGTCTCCTGGCTGACCAACCGGGCGGCCTTGCCCGCGTCGCCGGGCAGCCGCTCCGCCTCCTCGTCGAGGACGTCGGTCACTGCGGTCATCGCGGCCAGCGGCGTACGCAACTCGTGCGAGACGTCGGCCACGAACCTTCGGGCGTCCGCCTCCATCCGGCGCAGCTCGCCGACCTGCCGCTCCAGCCGTTCGGCGGTCTGGTTGAAGATCAGTGCCACTCCGGCCAGCTCGTCGCTGCCGTGCACGGTCGCCCGGGTCTTCAGGTCGCCCTCGCCGAGCCGGCGGGCGGCGCGGCCGAGCTCGCTCACCGGTCGCAGCACGCCGCGGGCGGCCAGCAACGCGAGCAGCACCGCCAGCACCAGCGACGCGGCGCCCGTCGACCAGGCCAGCGCGGCGAGCTGGTCGATGCTGTGCTGCTCGTCGGCGAGCGGGTGCAGCCGGTACACCTCGATGCCGGTCGGCTCGGTGCTCCCGTCGGGCCGCTTGGTCCGAAGCTGCGTGCCGATGGCGAGCGTCGGTGTGCCGTCCCGGGAGAACCGTTGCCAGACCACCCTGCCATCGCGCACCTCCGCGCGCAGCGGCTGGGGGATCTCGCTCGGATGGAGGCCGGACGAGGCGTACCCGTCCCGGTAGAGAACCGCAGCGGCGTCGGGCCCTTCGGCGAGGGCGGCCACGATCGCGTTGAGCTGCTCAGGGCTCGGCGGCAGCTCGCGCACCGGATCGAGCCGGGTCACCTCGTCGACCAGCGAGAGCACGGCGGCGTCCTGGGCCTTCTGGAGGACCACGGTGCGGGCCTGGCCGTAGCTGACCCCGGCCACCAGAGCGGTGGTGGTCAGCCCCAGCATCGCGAAGGCGAGCAGCAGCCGGCCACGCAGCCCGAGGCCCCAACGGGTCACAGCGGGCCGAACCGGTATCCGAAGCCGCGGACCGTCTGCACGTACACCGGAGCGGTGGTGTCGTTCTCGATCTTCGCCCGGAGCCGCTGCACGCACGCGTCGACCAGGCGCGAGTCGCCGAGGTAGCCCTGCTCCCAGACGGCCTCGAGGAGCTGTTGGCGGCTGTAGACGCGGCCGGGCGTCGCCGAGAGCTCCAGCAGCAGCCGGAGCTCGGTCGGTGCGAGGCCGACCGGCGCGCCGTCCTTGCGGACCACCAGCGCGGCCCGGTCGATGGTCAGCTCGCGGTGCCGTTCCTCGGCGAGCGCGACCGGATCGGCCGCGCGGGTGGTGCTGCGCCGGAGCACCGCGCGGATCCGGGCTTCGAGCACGCGGGCCTGCACGGGCTTGACCACGTAGTCGTCGGCGCCGGCCTCGAGCCCGGCCACCACGTCCATGTCGTCGTCGCGGGCGGTGAGCATGATGATCGGCAGATCCTGGTTGGCCCGGATCCGCCGGCAGACCTCGAAACCGTCCATGCCCGGCAGCATCAGGTCGAGCACGACGACGTCGGCGGGCGCGGCCGACAGGTGCGCCAGAGCCTTCTCGCCGGTCTCGAAGGCCTCGACGGTGTGCCCCTGCCGCGTGAGCGCGATGCGCAGACCCTCTCGTACCGTGTGATGGTCTTCGATCAGCAGCACCCGTGACATGGCACCAACTATCGCATCAGCGGGGAACCCGACCGCCCTTCACGTTGTGCGTTTGGCCACGTGGAACGGTTACCAACGCGTAGCGTGACGTGGCGATGACGGATATCCTGGCTCAGGACTACCTGCTCGAAGCGCGTCAGATGCAGGCCCTCTCGTTCGTGGTGCACATCCCGCTGGTCTGCTTCGGCATCGCGTTCCCGGCACTAGTGCTCTTCGTCGAATGGCGTTACCTGCGCACGGGCGACGAGCTCTACCGGACGCTGGCGCGTCGCTGGTCGAAGGTGCTGGTCGCGCTGTTCGCCGCCGGGGTGGTGACCGGCACGATCCTCAGCTTCGAGCTCGGCCTGCTCTGGCCGAACTTCACCGCGACCTTCGGCGAGGTGTTCGGCCTCGGCTTCGCGATCGAGGGCTTCTCCTTCTTCCTGGAAGCCATCTTCATCGGGATCTACGTGTACGGGTGGGATCGGCTCTCGCCCCGCGCGCACTTCCTGTCGGGCCTGCCGATCGCGGTCGCGGGCGTGGTCGGCTCGTTCATGGTGATCGCGGTGAACGGGTGGATGAACCATCCGGAGGGCTTCACCTTCGAGAACGGCCGGGTGACCTCGTCCAACGCCGCCCGGGCGCTGTTCGGCAACTCCTACTTCTGGCACGAGTTCATCCACATGTACGTCGCGGGCTTCATCGTCACCGGCTTCGTGATCGCCGCTGCCTACGCGGTCTACGCGCTGCGCGGCCGATGGGGCCGGTACGAGCGGACCGCCTTCGCCGTGCCGATGACCGCCGCCGCCGTCGCCTCGCCCGTGCAGTTGCTGGTCGGCGACTGGGCCGCCCGCGAGGTGGCGAAGAACCAGCCGGTCAAGCTGGCCGCGATGGAAGGGCTGGGCCAGACCACCAAGGGCGCGGCGCTGCATGTCGTCGGCTGGTACCAGAACGGCGAGGTGGTCTGGGGCCTGGGCATACCCAAGCTGCTCTCGCTGCTGGCCTTCCACGACATCAACTCCACCGTGCAGGGCCTGGACACCGTGCCGCTGGAGGACCAGCCGCCCGTCAACGTGGTCCGCTACGCGTTCCAGAGCATGGTCGGCGCCGGGACCATCATGGCGCTGGTCGCGGTGCTCTTCCTCTATCTGCGCTGGCGCAAGGGGACCCTGCCGGCCAGCCCGTGGTTCTACCGGGCGGTGGTGCTCTGCGGCCCGCTCTCGATCGTCGCGCTGCTGGCCGGCTGGATCACCACCGAGGTCGGCCGGCAACCCTGGGTCGTGTACGGCTTCATGCGCACCGAGCAGGCGGTCACCGGGGCCTCCGGCATCCCCGTCGGCTACGGCGCGCTGGCCGCCGTCTACCTCGGGCTGGTGATCGCGGTCGGCTGGGTCCTGGTGCGGTTGTCGCGGGTGCCGATGGCCGAGCCGCCCGACGACCGGATCGACACCGTGCACCCACTCAGCCACGTCGAGTGACGGCATGGCCCTCCAGACCATCCCCGCGGCCGTCGTCGTCATCGGCCTGATCCTCTACACGCTGCTGGCCGGTGCGGACTTCGGCGCCGGCGTCTGGCAACTCTCGGCGGGCGGCGGGGAACACGGGCGGCGGATCCGGGACCACGCGCACCACGCGAACGCGCCGGTGTGGGAGGCCAACCACGTCTGGCTGATCCTGGTGATCACGGTGCTCTGGACGGCGTACCCGTCGGTGTTCGGGGCGATCTTCTCCACGCTGGCGATCCCGATCTTCCTCGCGGCGCTCGGCATCATCGGGCGGGGGACGTCCTACGCCCTGCAGAACGCGGCCAACGCCCGCCAGCGCCGCTACATCGACCTGTCCTTCGCGGCCGCGTCGATCGTGACGCCGTACATGCTCGGCAGCGTGATCGGTGCGATCGCCAGCGGTCGGGTGCCGCCGGGCAACGCGCTCGGCGCGGAGGTGGGTAGCTGGACCAGCGCGACCTCGATCCTGGCCGGCCTGCTGGCGGTGGCCACCGGCGCGTTCCTGGCCGCGGTGTTCCTGGCCGCCGACGCGGAGCGGCTGCGCGAGCCCGACCTGGTCGAGTCGTTCCGTGGCCGGGCGCTGCTCGCGGGCGTGGTGGCCGGCGGGCTCGCGGTGGGCGGCCTGTTCGTCGTGCGGGCCGACGCGCCCCGGCTGTTCGACGGGCTGACCTCCGGTTGGGGACTGGTCCCGGTGGTGGTCAGCGGAGTGGCCGGGCTCGTGTCGATGGCCCTGGTCGTGCTGCGCCGGTTCACGCAGGCCCGGCTGAGCGCGGCGCTGGCGGTGGCCGCGGTCATCATCGGCTGGGCGGTGGCGCAGCGGCCCTACCTGCTGCCGACCACGGTCACCATCGAGGACGCGGCGGCCAACGACACCACGATGATCGCGCTGATCGTCTCGCTCGCGGTCGGTGCTGTGGTGCTCTTCCCGAGCCTCGTGCTGCTGTTCCGGCTCACCCTGGCCGGCCGCTTCGACCCGACCTCCCAGGGTCCGGCGCCGGTGCCGGGTGGACCGGTCACTCGGGAGCGGCGCAAGCACGCGGCACAGACCGGCATCGGATTCCTGATCACCGGGGTCGTGCTGCTGACGATCGCGGAGCCGGCCGTCGCGCACATCTTCGGCCTGATCTTCCTCGGCATCGCGATGTTCGCGGGCTTCCGGGCGGTCGGCCCGGTGGAGCTCGCGTCCCGCCCGGCGCCGGAGGTCGCGGGCCGGTCGTTGCGGGAGCTCCTGCGCCGTCCCCGCTAACACTTCGGATTTATCGGACTTGGGCGGTCTGTGCCTGGGGCGGAAGTCCGGCTCCTGCCAGCGAATTCCCAGCTCAAAGCCTTGTATTCTGCCCGTCATGGACATTGGCAAGGAGACGCACGAATACGAGTTCGCGCCCCTGCACAGCGACCCGTTCGCGCCCCCGGTCGAACCCGCCATCCCCGCCCCGGTCGAACCGGCGCCCGTCAAGGAGCCAGCAACCACGTGACGCGGTCGCCTTTCCAGGACCAGTTCAGCGCGGACCGACCGGCGACCCTCGTCGCGGGTGCGCTTCGCGGCTACCGCCAGTGGGAGGTCACTCTCGACATGCGGCTCAAGGCGGTGACCCAGAACCACATCTGGCACTCGCCGATGCGCGCGATCTGCCGCCACCCCGAGACCGACCACGCCGCACCGCATGCCGACTGTGCCTGCGGCATCTATGCCTGCCACCGCCCGGACGACGACCAGTTGGCGACCCGTTCGGTGCTGCACCCCGGCTGCGTCGTCACCGGCGTGGTCGAGGCCTGGGGCCGGGTCGAGGTCGGCGCGCGGGGCTTCCGTGCGCAGCACAGCCAGATCGTCGCGCTGGAGTACGCCATGCCGACCCAGGCCAACCTGGTCCGGGCGCTGGGTGAGTCGCGCTACATCTTCGACGAGCGCCGCCGCACCGCGCTTCCGGACGGCCGCGTGGTGAAGACGGTGGAGCTCGTGCTCTATCTCGGGCACCCGCGCAAGTGGCAGGACCGGCTGAGCGAGAGCTATCCGTCGGTCCGGGTGTTCGGCGACCGTGCCTCGATGATCTCGGCCTACCCCCCGGTCGACGTCTCCGGCCTGCTACCCCGCTAGAGCGGCGCGCCGCCGCTCCAGGAAACGGCGTTCGGCCGCGTTGTCCGTGCGGGCGATCGCCTCGTCGTACGCGGTGGCCGCCTCGGCGGTGCGACCCAACCGGCGGAGCAGGTCGGCGCGGACCGACTGGTAGAGGTGGTACCGGTCGAGGTCCAGCGCCGCCACGATGGCCAGCGCCGGCTCGGGACCGTCCACCTCCGCGACGGCGACCGCTCGGTGCAGTTCCGCGACCGGGCTCGGCGCGACCGCCAGCAGTTGGTCGTACAGCAGCACGATCTGCCGCCAGTCGGTGTCGCCGTCGTCGGTGTGCACCGCGTTGATCGCGGCCTGGATCTGGTACGGACCCGGCCGGCCCCGCGCCAGGCAGGACCGGACGATCGCCCGGCCCTCGTGGATCAGCGACGCGTCCCAGCGGCTCCGGTCCTGGTCGGCGAGCAGCACCAGGTCGCCGTCGGCCGTGGTCGGGCGGCCCGGCGGGCGTCGGTGAGCAGCATGAGCGCGAGCAGCCCGGCCACCTCGGGCTCGTCCGGCAGCAGGCCCGCCAGGAGCCGGCCGAGCCGGATCGCCTCGGCGGTCAGCGGCTCGCGGGTGAGATCCTCGCCGGACGTCGCGGTGTAGCCCTCGTTGAAGATGAGGTAGACCACCGCGAGCACCGCCCGCAGGCGCTCGGGCAGGTCGGCCGCGGCCGGCACGCGGTAGGGGATCCCGGCGTCACGGATCTTGCCCTTGGCCCGGACCAGGCGCTGCGCCATGGTCGGCTCCGGCACGAGGAACGCGCGGGCGATCTCGGTGGTGGTCAGCCCGCCCAGCAGCCGCAGCGTGAGCGCCACCCGGGCCGGCAGGGCCAGCGCCGGGTGGCAACAGGTGAAGATCAGCCGCAGCGTGTCGTCACCGACCGGGTCCGGCTCGGCCGGCTCGGGCGTCGCGAACAGCCGTGCGGCCTCGGCCTGGCGGGAGTCGCGGGTCGACTCCCGGCGGGCGTGGTCGATGGCGCGGTTGCGGGCCGCGGTGATGATCCAGCCGGCGGGGCTGGGCGGCAGGCCGGTCTCCGGCCAGCGCCGGACCGCGGTGGCGAAGGCGTCCTGGACCGCGTCCTCGGCGGCGTCGATGTCGCCAAGGACGCGCACTAGGACCGCTACGGCACGACCGTACTCAGTGCGGAAGACCTGTGCGATCTCGGCAGCGGACGTGGCGGTCACACCGAGAACGTTAGGCCAGATGCTCGTCCGGCTCGCCTTGGAAGGGGCGGACCTCGATCGGCAGCCGGGTGGCGCGGGCGAGCTTGCGGCCCCACGCGAGCGCCTCGTCGAGGTCGGCGGCGGCCAGCACGGTGAGCCCGCCGACGTGCTCCTTGCCCTCCACGTACGGCCCGTCGGTGATGACCACCTCGGCGCCGCCCGGCCGGAGCACGGTCGCGGTGCTCGGCGGGTGCAGCCCGCCCGCGAAGACCCACACGCCGGCCGCCCGCATCTCCTCGTTGACCACCGAGACGTCCTTGATGATCGGTGCGAGCTGCTCGGGCGGCAGTGGGCTGCCGTCGCCGGGCTGCTGGACCGTCAACAGGTAGTGCCTCATCAGGGTTGCCCTCCGTCTCGGGCCGGCGTGGCTGCCGGCTCGTCGACCCCTACACGAACGGGGGTCCGACGGATCGACACCGCGCGGTACAGCAACACGATGCCGATGATCTGGGCCAGGTGGTAGAGGGAGTCACCGTCCAGGTAGACGGCGCCGGTGAGGTTATCGGAGATCGCCTTGGTGCCGGCCGCGGCCGCGCTCGCCACGATCGCGACCAGGACTGGCAACGCCAGCGGGTTGCGGCGGCGGGCCGCCCAGGCCCACAGCCCGATGATGCAGGCGAAGGTGATCGACTCGCAGAGGATCAGGGCGCCGATGCCGGCCCCGGTGGTGACGACCAGGCCGAGGTACGCACCGAGTCCGGCCGCCCGGAGCACCCAGAACACCCGTCGGTGGCCCGGGCCCAACACCTCCTCCACCGTGGCGGCCAGCAGGTAGGAGATGCCGAGCACGACCAGGACGCTGATCACGGTCCAGCTCACCGTCGCCACCGCCGGCCACCGGACGAGGAAACCGTGATGGACGAAACCGGCCAGCGCGGACACAGCCAGACAGCCGAGGGCGAACTCCCAGTAACGGTGGTTCGGTGCCACCGCGCGGCGCAGCAGGGCGATTGCCAGCCCGCACACGACCAGACCGAGCAACAGGTCGGTCAGGGCTTGCGCGGGCTGCGCCAACATCACTCCACGCTACGCGTGCCCTACTGGCCGCTGCCCCGCCACCTGGACTTCACCTTCCCGTTGGCCGGCGTCGATAGCTTCCGCTCCATGTCGGCCATCCCGGAAGTCAGCGTCGTCATCCCCACCCGTTCGCGGCCGGCCCTGGTCACCCGCGCGGTGCGGAGCGTGCTGGCGCAGACCTTCGACAACATCGAGGTCATCGTGGTGGTCGACGGCCCCGACGACGAGACCGTCGCGACGCTGCAGGCCATCGACGACCCCCGCCTGCGGACCGTCGTGCTGCCCCGACGCGGCGGCGCGCCGAACGCCCGCAACGCCGGCGTCGGCGCGGCGCAGGCGCCCTGGACCGCGATGCTCGACGACGACGACGAGTGGCTGCCGGACAAGTTGGCCGTCCAACTCGACGAGGCCAAGGCCGCGAACGTCCCGCTGCCGATCGTCACCTGCCGGTTGATCAACCGCACGCCGCGGGCCGACATCGTGATGCCCCGCCGGCTGCCCGACCACGGCGAGCCGCGCAGCGAATACCTCACGGTCCGGCGCGGCCTGACCCACGGCGACGGCTTCGTGCAGACCTCGATGATCCTGGCCCCGACCGAGCTGTTCCGGAAGGTGCCGTTCACCGTCGGGCTGCCCCGGCTCCAGGAGCTGGACTGGACCCTGCGCGCGCTCGCGCAGGACGGTGTCGACCTGTTCGTCGCACCCGAGCCGCTGCTCGTCTGGCACACCGACGAGAACCGGCCGAGGCTGAGCCTGGTGTCGCCGTGGGAGAAGATGTTCGTCTGGTCCCGCGCCAACCGCTCGTTGTTCACCCCGCGGGCGTACGCGGCGGTCACGCTGAGCGTGATCAGCTCGATGGCCGTGGCCAGCGGCAGCTTCACGGTGTTCCGTGCGGTCCTGAGCGAAGCCCGCCGGCACGGCCGGCCCGGTGTGCTCGACTACGTGACGTTCCTGCAGATCTGGCTGCTGCCACCGGGGCTGCGGGCGAAGCTGCGCGACCTGGTGCTGCGCCGCCGGCCGGCGGCTAGCCCCGGCGGATCAGTCGCGCCCTGAGCTGGCGGCCGGTGAGCCGGCCGACCATCACCGTGGCCCGGGCCAGCGAGCGCACGCCGCCGACCTCGAGGGTGGACGGCATGGGCCGCTTGCGGCGGCCTGACGCCTCTTCTCCGTTCGCGGTGATGCCGACGGCGGCGGGCTCCTCCGCCCGGCTGCCGTGCACGGCGGTCACGGCGTCGCGCAAAGACTCGCCGGGCGCGCGCACCTGCTCCGCCCGCCGGACCGCGGCGGTCCGCCACAGCAGCGCCTCGCCGGCCTGGACGAGGCCGACCTGATGGTGGTCGGCCAGCTCGACGAGGTGGCGCAGGGTGTCCGCCGCGAGGAGGTGGGACGGCGGCAGTTCGAGCAGGTAGGGCGCCGGGAACGCGGCCACCGGCTCGGTGACCAGCCGGACCCGCGGCTCACCACGGTAGGTGGCGGCGATCAGCCGCAGGTCGAGGTGCGGGTCGGCGAGCGGCGCCACCCGGGCGTCGTCCACCTTGTCCCAGGAGCCGAGCAGGTTGACCCGCACGTCGAGGTCGGTGCCGTGGAGCACCGAGTCGGTCACCGCCCGGACCCGCTCCAACAGCTCGTCGCCGACCGGGATGACCACCTCGGCCAGGGGCACGGTCCACATCGTGCCGCCGGCCCGCCGGGTGTGCCGGGGGTAGGGGATCCGGTCGGCGAAGAACGCCTGGTTGTAGCGGGCCACCTGCGCCCGGGCCTTCATCACCTGGGTCCGGCCGAGGTGCCACGCGCGGGCCGCCGGCTCGGGCACGAACACGGCGCCGGCCTGCGCGAGCCGGTAGCCGAACTCGGTGTCCTCGCCGAGCCGCAGGTCGGTGTCGAACCCGCCGGCCGCCTCGTAGAGCTCCCGGCGCAGCGCGGCGGTGGCGCCGACGTGGATCCGGAACGCCAGATGGTCGGCGGTGCGGAGCTGGTCGGTCTGCGTGATGTAGCGCTCGACGTAGCTGTGTGGCTCGCCGGCCGCGCCACCGAACAGGCCGTCCGGCGTGCCCCGGCGCCAGGCGTCGTCGACGACGTCGGCGGCCGGCCACGGGCCGTGCGTCTCCGGGTCGACGAACCGCTTGTAGCCCAGCGTCACGGCGTACGGCAGGACGTGCTGCCAGCGGGCCTGCGCCGCGACGTGCTCCGGGTAGACCACCATGTCGGCGTCCAGCCAGTGCAGGATCTCGCCGGTGCTGTGCCGGACGCCCCACGCCAGCGCGTTGGCCCGGCCCCAGCCGCTCTCGACCCGCACCAGCGTGGTCCGCGCCGGCCGGATCGGCGGCAGCGTCAGCGCCGGCTCCGAACCGTCGTCGACGACGACCACCTCGAGCAGGTCCGCCGGGTAAGTCTGCCGGCTCAGGGAGGCCAGCGTGAGGTCGAGCGTCGCCTGGGCCCGGTAGGCCGGGATGATCACGCTGACCGACCGGGTCGGTTGCCAGCCGGCAAGCTCCGGCACCGCGACCGTCGACCAGTCGTTGCGGAGCACCCGCGGAATGGCGTCCATGACCAACCCTTCCGCGCCGCGAACATCTGGCCGGGAGGATAGTCCGCCCGCGTTACGCCCTGGTGGACGCGAGGTGGACCGTTTGGGCTCGGCCGCATCGGGTAGGCGCCAACGTGGGTCCCCCCTGTCCGTGTTCTGTCCGCGAACAAGGAGGAGTCGCGTGTTGTTGCTGCGAGATCTCGCCCACCAGGCGCCGCTGAGGTTGGCCACGGGTGCCTTCGTGCTCAACTCCGGTCTGTCCAAACGGGGTGCCGACTCGGACGCGGCGGCCGGCATGCACGGCTTCGCCACGACGGCGTACCCGTTCCTGGGCCGGATGGAGCCCCGCAAGTTCGCCAAGCTCCTGTCGACGGCGGAGATCACGGTGGGCGCGGTGCTGCTGTTCCCACTGGTGCCGGAGGGGCTGGCGGGCCTCACGTTGACCGGGTTCGCGGCCGGGCTGTTGGGTCTGTACCTCAAGACGCCCGGCATGCGCCTCGACGGCAGCCTGCGGCCCACCGAGGCGGGCACGGTGCTGGCCAAGGACACCTGGCTGCTCGGCATCGGCCTGTCCCTGCTGACCGACGACCTCGTCCGGACGTTCTACCGGGTGCGTGGCTGACGGCAGGCTGCGGGCTCGCCTGCGGGCCACCTGGATCGACCGCTGGGTGGTTCTGGAACTCGGTGTGGCCGCCGGGCTGGCCTGGTTCATCGCCGGGATGGTCCTGGGGCAGACCAACGCCTTTTTCGCGCCGGCGGCCGCCGTGCTGGTGGTCGGCGGCTCGATCGGCCGGCAGTTGCGGCAGACCGTCGAGCTGATCGCCGGCGTGACGGTCGGGCTCATCCTCGCCGACGGGCTGGTGCACCTGATCGGCCGCGGCCCGATCCAGCTCGCGGTGGTGGTGGTCCTGGCCGCCGGCCTGGCGCTGCTCGTCAGCGGCGGAAAGATGCTCCTGAACCAGGCGACGACGACCGCGGTTCTGATCGTCGCGCTGTATCCCTCGGCCAACGCCGGGATCTTCTACGAACGCTGGCTGGACGCCCTGATCGGCGCCGGGGTGGCGCTCGGGGTCCGGGCGGTGGTCGTGCCGTTCCTGCCGCTCGCGCTCCGCCGGGCGACCGGCGTCCTGCGCGCTTCGTTGGCCGATGCGTTCGACGGCGCGAACGCCGGGCTGCGTGCCGCCGACCAGCCGGTCACGCGGGACGCCGCGGCCCGCCTCGAGTCGGCCCAGACGGTGCTGCGGGACCTGGCCGAAGAGACCGGGCGGCTCGCGAAGGTGGTCTCGATAGCGGTCGCGCGGCACCGGACCAGGCAGATCCTGGCCGGGGTCGAGGCCAAGCTGCCACACCTCGGATCCGCGCTCACCCATGCCCATCTCGCCCTGCGGGCCGAAGCGGACGAGTTGCCGGCGAAGGTGCCGGACGACCTGGTCGACGCGGTCTCGGCCCTGGCCCACGCCAGCGACGAACTGGTGGAGTCGCTGTTGCGCCCGGCCGGGTCCGCGAAAGAGAGCCCCGGCCCGCCGCCCGAGCACCGTCTGGCGGGCGTGTCGCCACCGGTCGCCGAGCACGTCCGCTCCGCGGCCGGCGAGCTTGCCCGCGCCGCCGCCCCGTCCGGTGTTTGAGGAAACCGACCCGACCGGGTTCGGGGCTGGCTGTAATGGCTGTAGATGCGGACCCGGGTCCGTGTGCCTGCTGCGGTGAGGTGGTTGATGCGGGTTTCGGCAGTGGCCAGTGGGAGCCGAGTGGTCAGCGTCGGCGCCTACCGGCCCGCGCGGGTGGTGACCAACGCCGAGATCTGCGAACGGATCGACTCGACCGACGAGTGGATCCGGCGACGGTCCGGCATCGTCAGCCGCCGGTTCAGCGCCGAGACCGAGACCGTGACCAGCATGGCGGCGGCCGCCGGGCGCCAGGCGGTGCAGCGCGCGGGCCTCGAACCGGCCGACATCGACATGGTCCTGCTGGCCACCATGTCGCGGGTCCAGCAGACGCCGCCGGCCGCTCCGCAGGTGGCGCACGAGATCGGTGCGACCACCGCCGCGGCGCTCGACCTGGGCGTGGCCTGCGCCGGTTTCTGCCACGGCATCGCGATCGCCGACGGGCTGATCTGGGCCGGCAGTGCCCGCCACGTGCTGGTGATCGGCTCGGAGAAGATGACCGACATCATCGACCCCACCGACCGATCGCTGGCGTTCCTGTTCGCCGACGGCGCCGGCGCGGTGGTCGTCGGCCCGGCGTCCGAGCCCGGCGTCGGCCCGGTGGTCTGGGGCTCCGACGGCGCCCGGGCCGGCCTGATCGGGCACCCGGAGCCGTACACCAGCATGCTCGAGAAGCCCGACTTCTGGCCGACAATGGCGATGGCCGGGCCGGAGGTCTTCCGCTGGGCGGTGCAGGAGGTCACCGCGACCGCCCGCGCGGCGGTGTCCATGGCCGGGCTGGTGACGGCGGAGGTGGCCGCGTTCGTGCCGCACCAGGCCAACGCCCGGATCACCGACCGGATGGTCGCCGGGCTGGACCTGACGGAGTCGTGTGTGGTCGCCCGTGACATCGAGACGGCCGGCAACACCTCGGCCGCCTCGATCCCGTTGGCGCTGGACGCGTTGCTCGCCTCCGCCGACGCCCCGCGCGGCCCGGCCCTGTTGGTGGGCTTCGGCGCGGGGCTGTCCTACTCGGCCTTGGTGGTGGATCTGCCTTAGGCCGCTGCGCCGCGGTGCTCGAAGGCCGTCAGGCCGAAGTCCGCCGGGTGCACGTGGTCGAGGTCGAGCTCCGGGTAGAGCACGTGCTGGGCGAGCAACGCGTGCACGCGCTTGCCGGCCTCGCCGACCGCGTCGGGCGTGGTGCTGAACTTGGCCTTGCTGGCCGGCTTGCCACCCTCGCCGGACGCCGGCGTGGTGGCGCCCAACACCCGGGCGACGATGTCGGCGATCTCGTCCATCTCGGCGGCGCCCATGCCGAGCGTGGTCAGCGCCGGCGTGCCCAGCCGCAGCCCGCTGGTGTACCAGGCGCCGTTCGGGTCACCGGGCAGGCTGTTGCGGTTGAGCGTCATGCCGCAGTCGCGCAGCGCCTGCTCGGCCTGCCGGCCGGTGAGGCCGAAGCCCTCCTCGACGTCGACCAGCAGCAGGTGGTTGTCCGTGCCGCCGGTGAGCACCGGGACGCCGCGGCGCAGCAGGCCCTCGGCCAGGGCCTGGGAGTTGACGACGATCCGCTGCGCGTAGTCCGCGAACTCCGGCCGGGACGCCTCGCGCAGCGCGACCGCCTTCGCGGCCATCACGTGTGACAGCGGGCCGCCGAGGATCGCCGGGCAGCCCTTGTCCATGGCCTCCGCGTATTCACCCGTCGAGAGCACCATGCCGCCGCGCGGGCCGCGCAGGGTCTTGTGCGTGGTCGTGGTGACCACGTGCGCGTGCGCGACCGGGTCGAAGTCGCCCGTGAACACCTTGCCGGCGACCAGACCGGCGAAGTGCGCCATGTCGACCATCAGCGTCGCGCCGACCTCGTCGGCGATCGAGCGCAGCTCCGCGAAGTTGATTTTCCGGGAGTACGCGGAATAGCCGGCCAGCAGGATCAGCGGGCGCACCTCGCGCGCCTTGCGCCGCACCTCGGCCAGGTCGAGCAGCTTGGTCTCCGGGTCGACGGAGTACGAGTGCGCCTCGAACATCCGGCTGGAGATGTTGAACCGGTAGCCGTGCGTCAGGTGCCCGCCGGAGTAGTAGTCCATCGCGAGCAGCCGCTGGTTGTTGAGCTCCGTGCGAAGCTCGGCGAACTGCTCGGCCGTGATCTGCGGCAGCCGGGCCGGCGCGTCGGCGGTGCCGAACCGGGTGAGCACGTCGGCCTCGACCCGGGTGGCCAGGATGGCCAGGAACGCGACCAGGTTGGCGTCGGCACCCGAGTGCGGCTGCACGTACGCGTGCGCGGCGCCGAACAGGTCGGTGGCCAGCTTCGCCGCGGTCGCCTCGATGCTGTCCACGTTGTCGCAGCCGGCGTAGAACCGGTGGCCCGGGTAGCCCTCCGCGTACTTGTCGGTCAGCAGCGAGCCCTGGGCGGCCTGCACGGCCAGCGAGCTGAAGTTCTCGCTCGCGATGAGCTTGAGGTGCGACCGCTGGTCGAGCAGCTCCTGCACGGTCGACGCGGCGATGCCGGGGTCGACCGCCCGCACCGCGTCGAGCATCGCGTAGAACCCGATGGCGGACGGATCGAGCCGCCCGTGGCCAACCGCACCGAGATACCTGCCGACGATCGTCTCCATGGCCTCATTCTCAACCAACCGCCAGGTGCGGCGGTCAGCGGGTGTCCGAAACACGGGCACTTGATCGCCGTTACCCGCCGCCTTAAGTTGATCTTCGCCAACCACTTTCGCGTTACGGGGGAACCTTCATGCGGAGTTCCGCGCGCCTGTCATTCTTCATATCCGTGTTGACCGTGGCCGGGATCGCCGGCGCCGGGCCGGCGTCCGCCGAGGAGCGGCCGCGACCGTCCGTGGCCATGTGGGGCCTGGAGACATCGCCGCCGATTTCGGTCGACACGGCGCTCGCCGATCGGCAAGGCCGGGCCGGATCGTTGACCACCACCGGATTGAAATGGCTCTCTGACGCCCGATTGCTCGGCGCGCGGACGGCGAGTTTCAACGGGACGACCACCGTGTTGACCGCGGGCGGCGACGCGCTCGACACCGCTGGAGCGTACGGGGTGACTGCCTGGGTCCAGGCCGACGCCTGCGTCGGTGAGCGGACCGCGGTGTCCGCCGACGGCCAGCACACCAGCGCCTTCCGGCTCGTCTTCGACTGTGCCACCCGGCTCTGGAGCTTCGAGGTGGCCGACCGGGACGTCGCGGCGGCGTCGGGCGCTTCGGTCGCGGCGACCACGCCCGTCGCCGTCGGGCAGTGGACGCACGTCGCGGGCAGCTTCGACCCGGCCACCTCGAAACTGGTGCTGTACGTCGACGGGACGCTGACCGCCGACGCGACCGCACCGGCGGACTGGGTAGCCGCGCGCGGCGCCGGCTGGGACGCCGGCCGGATCGTGGTCGGCCGTGACCGGCAGTCCGATGTGGATGGTGACTGGTTCGACGGGCAGCTGGCCGACCTCCGACTGTACGACCGGCCGCTGCTCCAGGAGGATCTGACCGGCGGCTTCGGCGAGCCGGGCATCGTTGAGCCGGTGCAGGTCGCCTGGTTCGGCTTCGCCGAGGGCTACTGCTACGACCCAGAGGTCGTCGACTGCGGCGTCACCGAGATGACCGGGCAGTGGAATCGCCGGTTGCAGCTGACCACCGGCACCTCACAGACCGACGGCCCCAACGTCGGCGGCGCGCTTGTCCTGGACACCACACACTGGATCGAGGACCCGGAGGACCCGCATTACGGCATGACCACCCAGGAATACGGGCGGTCGCAGCTCAACACGAACCCGGCCGGTGAGCCGAACTGGGTGGACAGCCCGGTGCTGCGTACCGACGAGTCGTTCACGATCTCGACCTGGGTGCGGCTGGACGACGTCTCCGTGCCGCAGACGGTGCTGGCCCAGGATTCCGCGGTGGGCGGCTACAGCGGCTTCACGATCGGCTACACGCCGGGGCAGTGGCAGTTCGCGGTGCGCCGGGCCAAGACCATCGACACCGACCGGTCCGTCGCCTCGGCGCCGGCCACCGACCCGACCGGGTGGCATCACCTGGTCGCCGTGCTTGACCAGGGGAAGCGTCAGGTGAGGCTCTACGTCGACGGCGGACTCGCCGACGCGCAGCCGCTGCACGCGCGCTACAAGCCATGGCAGGCCAACGGGCCGTTCCTGGTCGGCCGCGGCACGACGCCCGCCGGGCCGGCCGGCTGGCTGCACGGCGCGGTCGCCGAGATCAAGGTCTACCAGGGCGTGTACACCGATGCGTGGGTGAACGGCCTTTAACGAGCGAAGGGGGCCCTTGTCGACAAGGGCCCCCTTCGGTTCAGGCTCAGCCCAGGAAGGCCTGGAACTCGGCGGCGCGGACGAAGTCGTCCTGGATGCTGCCGGCCGCGCAGTCGGTGGTGAACTGCGGGTCCTGGTCCTGCTCACCGGCGTAGTCGGGCGCGCCGGTGCACTGGTTGGTGACCACCTCGAAGCGCAGGTGAGTGGCCAGGGTGAGCGGGATCCGGAAGCTCTCGAAGATCAGCTCCGGGGCCCTCGGCCGGGGTGCGACCGACGGGAACGCGTCCTTCGGGCTGATGTAGACGGACCGGAAGTCGGCCGCGTCCGCACAGGTCACCGTGCCGCGAGCCGTGCAGGCCGAGACCTTGAACTGGCGCAGCGCGCTGAACCTGTTCTGGCCTCCCGCGTCCGGATCGCCGGCGATCGCCGGTCGGAGCATGGCGCTGACCTGCACCCGGCTGACCAACTGCGGGCCGCCGGCCAGGTCGACCGTGACCTGCTTGCCGGCGACCGGGCTGTTCAGCGACGCCCAGTTGGTGGCCTCGTCCTCGTCGACCAGCCTGGCCTGGTTGACGCCGTCGCCGGTGGCGGTGGCGCCGGCCGCGGCCGATGCGACGTTCGGAAGCATGATCACCGGCAGTGGCACGGTCTGCCCGGCCTTGACGGTGATCGGGCCGACCCGGGCCAGACCCCGGCCGGGCGCCTGCACGACGAACTCGTAGCTGCCCGGCACCAGGCGGACCTCGCTGCCCAGCGGTGTCGCGGCGTCGGTGTCGGCCACCGGCACCGCGCGGGCCTGGTAGCGGCCCACGAACAGCTTGGCGTTCTCCAGCGCGCCGGTGCCGCCGCCGAGGGCGATCGGCTTGAAGAGCACCCGGGCCTCGTTCGCCAGTGGCGACTCGAAGCTGGGCACCGGGTTGACGTCGGCCGGACCGGTGCTGGTGGCACTTTCGCCCAGGCCGCGCTTGGCGAAGGCGTTCCAGAGCAGGTCCTGGTTGGCCCCGCCGAAGCGGATCCGGTCGGCGGCCAGCATGGCATCGCGGGAGTCGACCATGCTGACCCCGCTGACGGCCATCAACAGGTACGAGTCGAAGACGAGCTGGATCCAGCGCCGGTTGCCGGGGCACGCCGTGACGGCCCGCGTGCCGTTGGCGCACGCCTTCTGGATCGTCGCGTTGCCGGACCCGTACCGCTTCATCATCGCGGCCCGGATGTCGAAGTTGGTCGCCGTCCACACCTCGCCCGAGGCGTGTACCTGCAGGCCGACGAAGTCGTAGTCGACCGAGCTGTAGTTGAGCGGGCTCTGGCTCATGTTGTAGTTGCGGATGCCGGCGATCGGGTCCGAGGTGACGTACTGGCCGATCGTGTAGCCACGGAGGCCCGCGGGCGCGTAGCCGTATTCGTACGCGTATTCCATCGCGAGTTGGTCGGACCAGCTCTCGCTCATGCCCTGCGGGCTGCTCACGCCCGCGTTCGGGCCGGCGATCATGCGGCCCGTGACGGCGTGGCCGTATTCGTGCGCGATCACGGACATGTCGTAGTCGCCGTCGACGCACGGTGCGTAGAAGGTGCCCGGGATCGCCTGCCACAGGTACATGTTGGTGATCGGGGCGGTGCCTTCCGGCGGCGTGATCTGGTTGGCGTTGTCGCGGGCGGCGAAGCCGGGGAACCCGCCGGCGATGCCACCGGCCTGGGCGTTGCCCTGCTCGACGTCGTTGCCCAGCCCGCCCTTGCCGAAGTTGTCGCCCTGCATGTTCCAGGTTTCCTCGGTGAAGCCAAGGTGGTAGGTCCAGTCGTGCATCCGGTTGTGCATCCCGAACAGGTTGGCCCGGGCGGCGTCGATGTCGTTGCGCTCCGGCGAGGTGAACACGGCCGGGTCGCAACCCCGCTCGTACCACTGGTTGGTCCAGGGGTAGTTGTAGTCGCGGTCGGCCCGCGGCGTCGCGGTCTCCGTGCCGACGGTGAACGGGTCGGCGCTGTTCCAGTTGTGCACCGCGATCGCGTTGTTGCCGCGGGTGGTGTTGGTGGACAGGCCGGTGGCCGGGTCGACGTCCCAGGGCAGCGGCGAGGCCGAGGTGCCGACCGTCTCGTCGCAGCCCTTGGCGCGGGCCCAGCACCAGTCGACGCGGGTGTCGGCGGAGCTGTAGTCGACCCGCGGCGCGTGCGGGAATACCTGCCACCGCGGGTTGTCGTCGGCCGAGTCGTGGTGGTCGACGAGGTCCTCGCGGACCAGCACCCCGCCGTCCCGAGCATCCACATAGGTGGAATAGCCGACCGGCTCGGCGCCGTTGGCCACGACCACCACCTGGTACGCCGCGCGGGCGCCCCGGTCGGCGGTGGGCACGGCAACCAGGTCGGTGCGCATGACCCGGGCACCGGATGCCGCGGCGTCGGCCAGCGCGATCCGTTCCGCGTCGGCGGCGGACAGCGTCGCCGGCGCCGGCGCCGCACCGTCGCGGGCCAGGGAGGAACTGACGTGCCAGACGGAGCCCGCCCGGACGCCGACGCTCAGGATGCCGTCGTGGCCGGCCGGCAGGTCGCCGAACCGTTGCCGCATGACGACCACGGCGCCCTCGCCCATCGGCCGCACGGTCAGCGGCTCGAGCGCGGCGGCGCCGGACTCGGACAGGCCCAGCAGGTCGCGGTTCGCGGCTACGTATTCGCGGACCGCTCGCACCGGGTCGGCGGACAGCCCCGTGGCCAGCGCCTTGTCGGTGGGGGAGAGCACCGCGGTGGTGCCGAGGTTGTTGAAGGTCGCCCGCGCCTGTGCGCGGCTGGCCCGGTCGCGCTGAGCGCTGGTCGGCGCGATCGCGCCGCGGCGGTTGTCCTTGTCGCGGGTGCCGACGTGGTCACCCTGCACCACCACGCCGCCGTCAACCGGTCCACGTTGCTGCGGTGCCTGACGCGCGGCACCGCCTGCCGCACCGGACGCGAGGACCAGCACCGCTGCGGTCAGCAGCACGGTGGATCCTCGCGAGCCAAGAAGTCGTCTTTGCACGGCCCCTCCTCTCCGGACGGCCGCGTTGCCGTCGGAGAGGAATTTACGTGTGTCACTGACTTCGGCACATCCCCTGTATGGATGTGAGTCGATTAGACCGCGACGGCTTTCGCGCGATGCCGGGCGTACGCCTTTCCGGGACTCGCCAGGACGGTGTCGTAGGTCCACGGGTACTCGGTGACGCGGTCGCCGAGTGCGGCGAAACAGGCAGCCGCCGCCTGGCGATCACCGGTCATCGAGAACGCGTACGCGAACAGGTTCATCGCCCAGACCGAGCCCGCCCGCGGCCGGTAGTCGGCGTGGAAGACCGAGCGGGCGGCCGCGGCGTGCAGTTCGTCGCGCACCTCCGACGTGGTCCAGTAGTCGCCGCGGTCGTCCATGGAACGTTCGACGTGCGCGTCCGGTACGAGTGCGCCGAGCAGGCTGCCGTCCGGAGCGGCCGCGAAGGAGGCGCGGGCGAAGCCGAACATCTCGTCGTCGCTGCCGAACCACTTCCGGCACAGGTACTGGAGCCGGTGCTGGTGCGCGAAGCAGTGGTGCGGGTGGCGGTCGACCACGGCCGCGAACCGCTCGGCGGCCTCGTCCGGCTCGACCTGGCGGCCGCGAGCGGAGAGGACCAGGAAGGCGCGCGCGGTGACCTCGCCGGCGTCGAGCGCGATCGCCTGGTCCAGGTCGTCCTCGGCCAGCCGCAGCCGGCGGAAGAACTCCTGGAACTGCTCCTTGGTGACGTACTTGGCCCGGGCCGCGGTGCGCGCCTGCCAGGCCCAGCCGATCGCGTACGCGCCGCGCACGGTCAGCGGCAACGGGTCGCCGGCCGCGTCGGCCACCCACGAGCCCAGGGCCGGCCACAGGTCCGGAAGCTCGCTGATCCGGCTCAGGTGGTGCGCCCGGTCGTCGGCGTCCGGCACGCCGTGCAGCACGGCCTCGGCGGCTGCCCAGTCGTTGCTGGTCAGCGCGTCGTGCAGGGCCCGCGTGGTCGGGTCGCCCTCGGCCGGGTCGAGCGGCGGGGCAGGTGTTCGGGTGAACGGCCACATGGCCGCCGATCGTAAAGGGTGGTGATCTTCGATCGGAAGGGTCTTGCCGAAGGAAGATCAACGTCGTACGTTCCCCTGCGCCCGGTCGCGCGGCGGCTGGCAGGAGGAAACAATGATCGCCGCCGTGCGCGCACTCGTCTCGGTCGTCATGCTGGCGGGCTTCTACGTCGTGGCGCTGGTCCAGGTCGACCAGCTCCGCGCGGTGATCGCGCACGAGCTCGGCCACTACTCCGGCCTGCACACGCAACTCGCCGGCGGCGCCTACCGGGGCCGGCTCACCATCGCCGAGACGATCGGCGGGCTCTCCACGTACAACCCACTGCGTTGGGTCTTCGGGGGTTATGCCCACCTCTATCGGCTGGTCGACAACGTCGTCTCGCGCCGGCAGGAGTTGGAGGCCGACCGCGCCTCCGCGCGGGTCGCCGGTCGGGCCGCCGCCATTTCCGCGCTGCGCGAGGTGCGCGGCCTGTCCGTCGAGCCGGGCTGGACCGCCCGCTTCGCGCCAGACGACCTGTTCGGCGGGTTCGGCGCGCTGCTCGACGCCCGGACCGACGCGCTCGCGACGCTGCGTGAGCGCGAGCCCGAGGTGAGCGGCTCGGCGTGGGACACCCACCCGCCGATCGGTGCGCGGGTGGCGGCGATGGCGGACGCACCCGAGATCGACCGCGCACCGGACACCCGCAAGGCCCGCGCTGTTGCCGGACCTGCGTGCCGGCCCGAAAGCGGCTCGCGGACCTGGGCATCGACCCGGCCGCGGCGGCGATCGTGGAGGAGCGGACGGCGCGCGGTGCCCAGTTCATCGCCGCGCTGGCCAACGTCAAGATTGACGGCGTGGGGCACGACCTGCTGCTGCTGAACAACGGCTTCGTCTTCGTGCCGGACCCGGGCGACGTCGACAAGGGCCGGGAGCGGCTGCGCACGCTGATCGGTTCCGCGCCGGCCGAGAAGCTGGCGGAACGGCACCTCTTCCTCCCGTACGAGGAGGTCGCGTCGACGAAGATCGAGAAGCGTGCGCCGATCCGGGCGACGCTCACCCTGCACGACGGGCGCCGGATCACGCTCCGCGAGAAGTGGGACGGCGAGGACCTGGAGCTCACGGACCTCAAGGGCTAGGCTTTTGCGGATAATCCGTTACGGACCGAAATGGGTATGCTGGACGGCATGACCGCCATGGCACCCCGGCGCGACAGCCCGGACCTGTCGTTCCTGCTCGACCACACCAGCCACGTGCTGCGTTCGCGGCTTGCCGCGGCGCTGGCCGAGATCGGCCTCACCGCGCGGATGCACTGTGTGCTGGTGCACGCCCTGGAGGAGGAGCGCACCCAGATTCAGCTCGCCGAGCTCGGTGACATGGACAAGACCACGATGGTGGTGACGGTGGACGCGCTGGAGGAGGCCGGGCTGGCCGAGCGCCGGCCGTCCAGCACCGACCGGCGGGCCCGGATCATCGCGGTCACGCCCGAGGGCGCCAAGGTGGCCCGGCGCAGCCAGCAGATCGTCGACGGAGTGCACGCCGACGCCCTGGGCGCCCTGCCGGCCACCGAGCGCAAGGCCTTCCTGCGCGCCCTGGAGCGCCTGGTCGGCGACCACCTCGCCACCCCCGTGGAGAACCCCCGTCCGGTCCGCCGGGCCCGGGAGCGCGCCAACTAGATCCTTCAGAGATTGTCTGCAACGAAACTATCCGCTACGGTCCTTCGCATGGACCGTACCCGTTGGACTGCCCTTGGCGTGCTCGCCACCGGCTCGTTGATGACCATCCTCGACGGCAGCATCGTCACCGTCGCGATGCCAGCCATCCAGGCCGACCTCGGCTTCTCGTCGGCCGAGCTGAGCTGGGTCGTCAACGCCTACCTGATCGCCTTCGGCAGCCTGCTCCTGCTCGCCGGCCGGCTCGGCGACCTGATCGGCCGCAAGCGGATGTTCCTGACCGGCACCGCGGTGTTCACCGCGGCATCGCTGCTGGCGGGTGCCGCCACCAGCCCGGCGCTGTTGATCGCCGCCCGCTTCCTCCAGGGAGTGGGCAGCGCGATGGCCATGGCGGTCAGCCTCGGCATCCTGGTCACGCTGTTCACCGTGCCGGCCGATCGGTCGCGCGCGATCGCGGTGTTCAGCTTCACCGGGGCGGCCGGCGCGGCGATCGGCCAGGTGGTCGGCGGCGTGCTCACCGACGCGCTGAGCTGGCACTGGATCTTCTTCATCAACCTGCCGATCGGCCTGGCCACCCTGTTCCTGGGCCGCCGCACGCTGCCGGGGGAGCGCGGGCTCGGGCTGGGCTCCGGGGCCGACCTCGCCGGCGCACTGCTGGTCACCGCCGGCCTGGTGACCGGCATCTACGCGGTCGTCGAGCTCGAGAAGTCGGGTCCGATCCGCACCGCCGGCCTGTTCGCGCTCGCCGTCGCCCTGCTGGCCGGCTTCGTGGTGCGCCAGACCACGGCCCGCGACCCGCTGGTGCCGGTGCGAGTGCTGCGCACGCCCGGCGTCGCCGTGGCCAACCTGGTGCAGGTGCTGACGCTCGCCGCCTGCTTCGCGTTCCAGGTGCTGGTGACGCTCTACCTACAGAACGTCCTCGGGTACGACGCGCTGCGCACCGGCCTGGCCATGCTGCCGGCGGCGGTGGCGATCGGCGCCGTCTCGCTGGGCCTCTCGGCCCGACTCAACGCGCGGTTCGGCGAGCGCCGGATGCTGCTGGTCGGCCTGGCGATGCTGTTCGGCGTGCTCGCGCTGCTCGTTCGGGTGCCGGTGCACGCCAACTACGCCGTCGACGTGCTGCCGGTGATGCTGCTCGTGGCCGGCTTCGGCCTGGTGCTCCCGGCCCTGGCGACGCTGGCCATGTCGGGTGCGCGGGCCGACGACGCGGGCCTGGTCTCCGGGTTGTTCAACACGACGCAGCAGATCGGGATGGCGCTGGGTGTCGCGGTGCTGGCCACCCTGGCAGCGGCCCGCACCGACACGCTGCGGGCCGCCGGCCAGGGTGCGGCCGAGGCGCTGACCGGCGGCTACCGGCTCGCCTTCGCGGTCGGCGCCGGGCTGGTCGTGGTCGCGTTCGTGACCGCGGCGCTACTGCTCCGGCCCGCGCCGGCTCAGATCGTCACGGAGTCGCCGACGGCGATCCGCTTGTAGGTGGTTTGGCCCTTCTCTTCCAGCCAGCCGTCGAAGTTCGCGTTGCCGACCGCCGAGAGGAGCTCGTCGTGGATCGGGAAGGCCCGGGCCGGCGCGACCGCGCGGGTGAAGTCCAGCGACTCACCGAGCTTGGCCCACGGCCCGCTGGTCGGCACCAGCAGGGTCTCCACCTGCTCGGTCGGCACGAAGTACGAGTCGCCCGGGTGGTAGACGCCATCGACGATGAAGCCCACGTTGGCGCAGCCGGGCAGGCCGTCGTAGATCTCCGCGTGCGCGCCGCCTACGGCGACGACCTCGAAGCCCGCCACGGTGAACCGGTCACCCACTGCGACCGGCTGGATCGCGGCCGCCACCCGCTCGTTCTCGGCCGCCGCCCGCAGCGAGGCGTGGCCGTGAATGCGCAGCTCCCGCGTTTCCAGCAGGGCCGCGATCTGCTCGACCGCGAAGTGGTCGGCGTGCTCGTGGGTGACCAGGATGTCGGTGATGCCCTCGTAGGCCGCCGGCTCGGTCCAGATGCCCGGATCGACCAGCAACCGCCGGTCGCCGTCCTCGAACCGGACACAGGCGTGCTTGTACTTGGTGAGCAACATGATCACACCCTACTTGCGGTGTGGCCGCACAATCTTGGCATGGTGTGGTGGGGTCGGGCCGCCTGTCCGGTGCGGCCGGTCGAAGCGGAGTGGGTCGACGCGTCGCTCGACTGGCTGCTGGCCGAGTTCGGCGACGAACGGTTGCGGGGCACGGTCGTGCTGCCCAACGACGAGTTCTTTCCCGGTGTCTACCGCGGCACCCGTGGCGACGTCGAGGCAGTGCTGCGCCGGCTCTGTGTCCACATGGGAATTCCCGGGACCGGGTCGACCTCGAGCACTACGAGAACGACGACGTCTCCGAGCTGTCGGACCATGTGCCGCTCACCTCGTCGTCGTCGGGCGCCGCCGGGCATCATCGGCTGCGCGCCGGCCGTTCGGTGATCGGGATCCGCGACGACCGGGCGGCGGCCCCGATGGCCCTGGTGGCGACCATCAGTCACGAGCTCGGCCACGTCCTGCTGATCGGCGACGGGCGGGTCTCCGCGCACCGCGAAGACCACGAGCCGCTCACCGACCTGCTCACCGTCTTCTTCGGCCTGGGCATCTTCGGTGCCAACGCGGCGTTCGAGTACAGCCGCGACGCCGGCTACGCGCGCACCGCGCGCCTGGGCTACCTGACCGAGCCGATGTTCGGCTACGCGCTGGCCCGTTACGCCTGGCTGCGCGGAGAGCGGAACCCGGGCTGGGCCGGGCACCTGGACACCAACCCCCGCACCTTCCTCAAGCGGGGTCTGCGTTTCCTCGAACGGGTGCGTCTGTAATCCACCTGACGGCGCCGGAGCGCGGCCGGCGCGAGACTGCCGGGGTGACCACCATCGCGACACCACGCCGGCGGTTGACCGCCATCCGGGCCGCCCGGCTGTTCGACGGGACCGGCGACGCCCTGACCCCGCACCCGGTGGTGACCGTCGACTCCGACTCCGGCCGGATCGTCTCGGTCGGCACGGCCGGCCCGGTCGAGGCGGAGGTGGTCGACCTCGGCGCCGCCACGCTGCTGCCCGGTCTGGTCGACGGGCACGTGCACCTGGCCTTCGACGCCTCTCCCGACCCGGTCGGTGCCCTGGCCGCCCGGGACAACCCGGCCGCGTACGCCGCGATGCTGGTGGCCGCCCGGCGCACCGCGGCCGGTGGCGTGACCACCGTGCGCGACCTGGGAGACCGGAACTACCTGGCGTTGCGGGTGCGCGACGCCGCCGGCGGCGACCGCACGCTGCCGACGATCGTCGCGTCCGGCCCGCCGATCACCACGCCCGGCGGACACTGCCACTATCTGGGCGCCCCGGCGTCCGGTGCCGACGGGATCCGCGCCGCCGTCCGCGCGCACGCCGACCGCGGCGTCGACGTCATCAAGATCATGGCGAGCGGCGGCAACCTGACCCAGGGCAGCCGGCCGGAGCTCTCCCAGTTCACGGCCGACGAGCTGCGGGTCGCGGTCGACGAGGCACACGCGTGCGGGCTCCCGATCACCGCGCACGTGCACGGCCTGCGGGCCGTCCGCGACGCGCTCGCCGCCGGCGTCGACGGTCTCGAGCACGTCACCCTGATGACCGCCGACGGTGTCGACGAGATGCCCGCCGACCTGGTCGCCGCGCTCGCCGCCGCCCCCGTCACGATCGGGCTCACGCTCGGCGTGATCCTCGCGCCGGGCGCGGAGATCATGCCCGCCATGGCCTCGCGCCTGCCGACGATCTCGGCCAACGTGCGCAAGCTGCACGCCGGTGGCGTCGACCTGATCGCCGGCACCGACGCCGGCATCGGGCCGATCAAGCCGCCGGACGTGCTGCGCTCGGCGATCGGCATGCTGTCCACCGCGGTCGGCATGACCCCGGCCGAGGCGCTGCGCGCCAACACGGCGCGCGCGGCCGTCGTGCTGGGCCTCGGCGACCGCAAGGGCCGGATCGCGCCCGGGTACGACGCCGACCTGCTCGCCGTGGACGGCGACCCGCTCACCGATCCGGCCGCCCTGGACGCGATCCAGGCCGTCTACGTGCGCGGCGCACGGCTCTGACGGCCGGGCACGACCAGGCCCGACTCGTACGCGAGGACGACCGCCTGGACCCGGTCGCGCAGGCCGAGCTTCGCCAGCAGGTTGCTGACGTGCGTCTTGACCGTGTGTTCTGTAACGAAGAGCTGCCCGGCGATCTCCGCGTTGGACAGGCCGCGGGCCAGCAGGTGCAGCGTGTCGGTCTCTCGGCCGGTGAGCAGGTCCAGCCGGGCTGGTGCGCTGGGCGGCTCGCGACCCCGCTCCACCATCTGGGCGATCAGCCGCCGGGTCACGGTCGGCGCCAGCAGCGCGTCGCCGGCCGCCACCGTGCGGACGGCCGCGACCAGATCGGCCCGCCTGGTGTTCTTGAGCAGGAAGCCGCTGGCGCCGGCGTGCAGGGCGGCGTACACGTACTCGTCGAGGTCGAAGGTGGTCAGCACGAGCACGCGGGCGTCGGTGCCGGCACAGATCCGGGTCGTCGCCTGGATGCCGTCCAGCTTCGGCATGCGGATGTCCATCAGCACGACGTCGGGCCGCAGGGCCTGCGCCGCCCGGACGGCCTGCTCGCCGTCGCCCGCCTCGCCCACGACCGTGATGTCGGGCTGCGCCTCGAGGATGACGGCGATGCCGTCGCGGATCAGCGCCTCGTCGTCGACGACCAGCACTCCCAGCGGGTCAGTCATCGATCGCCTCCAGCGGCAGCAGCGCGGTCACCCGGAACCCGGCGCCGTCGGTGCGCGGACCGGCGTGCAGGGTGCCGCCGATCGCCGTCATCCGCTCCCGCATGCCGATCAGCCCGTGGCAGGGTGTCGTGGGACCGGGCGAGCCGTCGTCGGACACGTCGATGCGCAGCCCTTCGCGGGACCAGTCGAGGCCGACCTCGACCTGTGTCGCCTTGGCGTGGCGGACCACATTGGTCAGTGACTCCTGGACGACGCGGTACGCGGCCGTGCCCAGCAACGGCGGCAGCGACCGCGCGGCACCGTGCTGGGCGACCGTGACCCGCAGCCCGGTCGCGCCGGCTCGCTCGACCAATGTGGACAGCTCGGCCAATTGCGGCTGTGGCGCCAGGTCGTCGGCGGGCCCGCGTACCGTGCCGAGGGTCTGCCGCAGTTGGGCCAGGGCCTCGCGAGCGGTGTCGCCGATGACGTCGAAGGCCCGCTCCGCCCGGGCCGGATCGGGCCGCACCAGCACGGGTCCGGCCTCGGCCTGCACGGCGATGAGGCTGAACGAGTGGGCCAGGATGTCGTGCATGTCGCGGGCGATCGCCTCGCGCTCCCGGGCCGCGACCGCGACCTGCTCCTCGGCATGCCGGCGGCCGCGTTCCTCGAGCAGCGCGATCCGGTCCCGGCGGGCGCGGGCGCTGGTGCCGAGGGCGTACGCGACCGCGAAGACGAGACCCACGAACGAGACACCGCGTACGGACCCGCCGGGCACCAGGATGGAGATCGTGACACCCGCCGCCGTGCCCACCACACCGACCACGCGACCGACCGGCCCACACAGCGCGGCGAACGTGTAGGTCGCGACAAGCTGCCCAACCGGCTGATCGTCGATGGCGTCGAGCATGCTGAGCCAGACGGTGCCGATGCCGCAGAACGTGGTGACCAGCAGCGGATGCCGCCGGCGCCAGACGAGCGGGAGACTGGCCAGCGCGCAGACCAGCAGGACCAGGGTGTCGTGGTCGAGTTCTAAGATCCACTTCACGATGACATTTCTCAAGAAGCTCCGGGTACTCGCCGGTGTGGGCGCGGTCGCCGTCTACGCCTGGGGGCTGTTGCACGTCGGCTACGCGGTGATGCGGGCCGAGGACGGTGGCACCGGGGCGTCGCCGATCGAGCCCTGCCGGGCGGCCGGGCCGGGGTTGGCGAGCCAGGTCGACGGGTACGCCGTCGGCTTCCTGCCGCTCCGCTTCGAATGCCGGCTCAGCGGCGGCGGCGCGTTCACCGCCCCGTCCGTTCCCGGTTATGTCAACCCGGCCGCGGCCGTGCTGGCGCTGACCGCTGCCGGGTCCGCGATCGTCGCGTACACGTTCGGTCGCGGGAAGTAAGGGATGTGTCCCCGCGCCTGAGTGACTACATTGGTCACTGTTGTCCGATGATGGGGAGGCGCGTCGATGTCGCAGGAATCGGCGGAGTCGGAGTGGGCGCCACCGGGGATCGACGTCACGATGCCGCACTCCGCCCGCATGTACGACTGGTGGATCGGCGGCAAGGACAACTTCGCGGCTGACCGGGCCATGGGCGCCGCGTTCGTCGAGGCCATTCCGAGCATTCGCACGATGGCCCGG
This sequence comes from Asanoa ishikariensis, assembly GCF_900107455.1. Taxonomy (GTDB): domain Bacteria; phylum Actinomycetota; class Actinomycetes; order Mycobacteriales; family Micromonosporaceae; genus Asanoa; species Asanoa ishikariensis. The sequence goes on from NZ_FNQB01000002.1 coordinate 701,973, forward strand.
GCCAACCGGGCGTTCATGCACCGGGTCGTGCGCTATCTCTCGGCCGAGGCCGGCGTCCACCAGTTCCTCGACATCGGCACCGGCATCCCGACCCGGCCCAACGTGCACGAGATCGCCGAGGCGAGCGGTGCCGAGACCCGGGTCGTCTATCTCGACAACGACCCGATCGTGCTGGCGCACGCCCGCGCGCTCCAGGTCAGCGGCGAGCACGGGCGCACCGCCTACATCGACGCCGACGTCCGCGAGCCCGAGAAGATCCTCGCCCACCCGGAGCTACGCGAGACCCTCGACCTCGATCGGCCGGTCGGGCTGTTGCTGATCGCGATCCTGATGCTGCTCAAGGACGAGGACGACCCGTACGGCGCCGTCGGCACGCTGCTCGAAGCCCTGCCGTCCGGCAGCTATGTCGCGATCAGCCACCCGGGCCAGGACTTCGACCCGGCGGCGATGGCCGCTGTGGTCGGCGCGGCCACCCAGGGCGGCGTCACCCTCGTGCCACGCGAGCACGACCAGGTCAGCCGGTTCTTCTCCGGCTGGGACCTGGTCGAGCCCGGCGTGGTGCCCGTGCTGTCCTGGCGGCCCGACGGCCCACCTCCCGAGGACCCGCGCGCCGCCTACTACTGGGCCGGCCTAGCCCGAAAGCCTTAATCCCGCGCGAGGTGGTCGCGGTGGTCGCGGGCGAACTCGGCCAGGCTGCGCGGCGGGCGACCGACGACGCTGGCGACGTGGTCGTTGGCGAAGTCGCCCCAGCCGGAGCCGTACGCGACGCGGTACTCGGCCAGCACCTCGGACATCCACCGGTCGATGCCGTACGCCAGAAAGCGGGCGAGGGCCTCTTCCGCGCTGTCCGACACGTACCGCACCGGACGGTCGAGCGTGCGCCCGAACTCCTCCGCCACCTCGTGCAGCGAGAGGCTCTCGGGGCCGGTCAGCGTGTAGATCTTGCCCGCGTGTGGCTCCGGACGTTGGAGGATCTCGGCCGCCACAGCCGCGATGTCGCGGATGTCGACGAAGCCGACCTTGCTCTCGCCGATGAGGCCGTTCAGCTCGCCGCCGCCGACCGAGCCGAAGAGGTTCTGCATGAAGTGGCTGGGGCGCAGGATGGTCCAGGGGATACCCGAGTTCTGCAGCTCGACGTCGGAGAGCGCGTGCAGCCGGCCGTTGCGGGTGGGCGCGTCGAAGGCGGCGCCGATCGCGGACATCCGGACGATGTGCTCGACACCGGCCTGCTTGGCGGCCCAGACCGCGTTCATGCTCTGGCTCGGCGCCATCGGGCCCATCGCGTTGAGCAGCCACACCGTGCGTATACCGGCGAAGGCCGGACCCAGCGTGTCGGGTTGGTCGAGGTCGCCGACGACGTACTCGACGCCGTCGAGGTCGGTTGCCTGGGACTTGTCACGCACGAGGGCCCGCAGGGGCGCCTTGCCGGCCAGCTCCCGGATTACCTCCCGGGACACGGCACCGTTCGCTCCGGTGATCAGAATGGTCATGGCGAAGACGATATAGTCCAAACCTGTGACCGTCCAACGATTGGACCAAAGTATGAACCGCAGCACACGCAAGGAGCGGGAACCCGACCTCGGGATCCTGGCCGTCCAACTGTCGGCCCGGGTCCAGCGGCAGATCTTCGCCCGCGCGGCGGAGCAGGGTTTCGCGGACGCCCGCCCCCGGCACGGCGCTGTGCTCGCCTACCTCGACGCCAACGGGACCCGGCCGGGTGAACTGGCGCGGTTGGCCGGGCGCAACAAGCAGACGATGGGCGCGATCGTGGACGAGCTCGAACGGCTGGGCTACGTCCGTCGCACCCCCGACCCGGCCGACCGCCGGGCGAAGCTGATCGTGCCGACGGAGCGTGGCCTGCGGTTCATGGAGGTCACCGACAACCTGGTGGGCGACATCGAGCGCGACCTGTCCGCGACGCTCGGAGCGGACACCTATCGCGCGTTCCGGGCCGCCCTGCACGACGGTGTCGCCAGCCTCCCCGCGGGCGGCCAGGACACCGACGCCTGACGGCGTGACTCAGGACTTACCCTTGCGGTCCCCGTACCTCCGGCGGAACTTCTCGATCTGGCCCGCGCTGTCCAGGACCCGCTGGCGGCCGGTCCAGAAGGGGTGGCTCGCGGAGGAGATCTCGACATCGATCACCGGGTACGTCTTCCCGTCGGTCCACTCGACCGTCTTGTCGCTCGTCTCGGTGGACCGGGTCAGGATCGCGAAGTCCGCGCCACGATCGCGGAAGACCACCTGCTGGTACTTCGGGTGAGTATTGGGCTTCATGTCGCTCCTTGGGCGATTTCGACCTCTCGACCGCCCCTCATCTACCCGCAACCGCCGGAATCCCACGTGCGATGGTGTGCCGATGACCGAACCCACCGTCCGGCTCGTGCCGTGGTCCGCCGCCGACCTGCCCCTGCTGCGCCGGATCAACACGCCGGAGATGCGCGCGCACGTCGGCGGCGCGGAGAGCGAGGAGCAGGTGCTGGTGCGCCACCAGCGCTACCTCGCCCTCGACAACGGCTGGATGTTCCGGGTGGAACTGCCCAGCGGCGAGCCGGCCGGCAGCGTCGCGTTCTGGAGCCGGGTCTGGCACGACGAGCCCGTATACGAGTCGGGCTGGGACGTCCTGCCGGAGTTCCAGGGCCAGGGCATCGCCAGCGCGGCCGTGCGGGCCGTCCTCGTGGCTGCCCGCGAGGACGGCCGGCACCGGTGGCTCCACGCCTTCCCGAGCGTGGCGAACGCGCCCTCGAACGCGGTCTGCCGCAAGACGGGCTTCACCCTCGTCGGCGAGACCGAGTTCGAGTACCCGCGCGGCCGCTTCATGCGCAGCAACGACTGGCGCTACGACCTCACCGCTTGACCACACTGGACAGTGCTCAGAGGTGCATTCCGCCGGAGACCTCGATGCGCTGGCCGCTGACCCAGCGGTTGTCGGCGCGCAGCAGGGCGGCGATCGCGCCGCCGGCGTCGTCCGCGACGGCGATGCGGCCGAGTGCGGTCAGCCCGGCGATGTGCTCCTGGACCTGCGGGTTGTCGCGCAGCAGGCCGCCGCTGAAGTCGGTGGCGACGGCGCCAGGTGCGACGGTGTTGACGCGGATGCCGCGGCGGCCGAGGTCCTGGGCGAGGTAGCGGGTGAGCACCTCGACCGCACCCTTGGCCGCGCTGTAGACGATGCGCTCCGGCACGTAGAACCGGGTCATCGCGGACGACACGTTGACGATGGCGCCGTTGTCGGCCAGCAGGCCGGAGAGCTTCTGGGTCAGGAAATAGACGCCCTTGAAGTAGACGTTCACGACCCGGTCGAAGTTCTCCTCGGTCACCTCGCCGAAGGACATCGGGATCTGCATGCCGGCGTTGTTGACCAGGTAGTCGAAGGTGTCCCGGTCCCACGTCCGCCGCAACACGTCGGTCACGGAGGCCACGAAGCCGTCGAACGACTCGACCGCGCCGGCGTCGAGCTCCAGAGCCACAGCGGTCGCACCGAGCTCAGCGATCTCCTGGACCACTTGGGCCGCCTCTTCGGGGTGCGACCGGTAGGTCAGGATGACGTCGACCCCCTCGCGGGCCAGGTGCAGGGCGGCGCTGCGCCCGATGCCCCGGTTGGCGCCGGTGATGAGTGCGATGTGCGATGAAGTAGTCATGGCTTCCACTCTCCGCGTGGCGGAGAGGGGAGCCAGTGTGGGCTCTTCCTGGGAGTGGCGGGACCAGTCATGGTTGACAGGCAAGTGCTCGCTTGCATAACGTGCGGGTCGTGGGTGACGTCTTCAAGGCCTTGGCCGATCCCACGCGTCGCACGATCCTCGACGAGCTGACCGACCGCGACGGCCAGACGCTCTTCGAGATCTGCGCGCGTCTGGCGACCAAGCACGGGCTCGGCTCGTCGCGGCAGGCCATCTCGCAGCACCTCGACACTCTCGAGGCCGCGGGTCTGGTCGAGACCCGCCGCGAGGGCCGCTACAAGTTCCACTACATCAACACCACGCCGCTCGAACCGATCGTGCAGCGGTGGCTGAGGAAGGGATCGAGATGAGGATTCACCTGGCCAGCGTGCTGGTCGACGACCAGCAGAAGGCGTTGCGGTTCTACACCGAGGTCCTCGGTTTCAAGGAGAAGACCAACGTGCCGCTCGGCGAGCACGCGTGGATCACCGTGGTGTCCCCGGAAGACCCGGACGGCACGGAGCTCGTCCTCGAACCCGACGAGCACCCGGCGGTCAAGCCGTTCAAGACCGCTCTGGTCGCGGACGGCATCCCGTTCACGTCCTTCGCGGTCACCGACGTCCAGGCGGAGTACGAGCGGCTGCGCGCGCTGGGGGTGCACTTCACCCAGGAGCCCACGGAGATGGGGCCGGTGATCACGGCGGTCCTGGACGACACCTGCGGCAACCTGATCCAGATCGCTCACCTGGCGGGCTGAGGCTCCACGGGAAAGGCCCCGCCCCGGGCGAACCCGGGACGGGGCCTTTCTCGTGTGTGGAAAACCGTCAGCGAGTGCTCTTGGCGACCCGGCCGGACACTGCCGGCAGGCTCGCCGCACGCGCGGTGTCCGACGGGAAGTACTCGAACAGGCCGCCCAGGTCGGCGACGACGTTGAGCGAACCGCCGTTGTTGTAGATGAAGAAATTGTTGTCCGGCAGGATCTCGACGTTCGTGCCGTTGGACACCGTCTCACCCTTGAGGGGGTTGAGGGTGCTCACGGTCGGACGCGGGCCGCCGTTGTTCGGGTAGACCGTCAGGTAGGTGTTCGCCGTCGGGTTCACCGCCGTGACGTTGAGCGAGAGGGCCTCGGTCTCGGGGGTGATCGACGACGGCGCGCTGACCAGACGGTTGCCCACGCCGACCGGGGCACCCGTGCGGGTGTCCAGGATCCGCTGCGGCGCCACCGGCTTGAACTTCAGCGAGACGAACGTGTCGTTGAAGTAGACGCCGATCACGTCGACGAGCCAGTGGGTGGTGGTGCTGGTGTAGACGCCGAACATCGGCAGGGAGGGATCCCCGCAGAAGTCGCACGGCGAGGTCGGCACGACGCCGCTGTTGGGCCAGATGCCGCCCTTGGCGTAGTTGACCGCCGAGACGCCGGCCGGCGGGTCGCCGGCACCGTTCCAGGTGGTCAGGTAGCCGCTGCTGGCCGGGTTGACCGCGGTGACGTTGACGGCGACCGCGGTGATTGCCGCGTCCACCGTCGGGTCGTCGAACGTGATCGCGTACTGGATCCAGCTCTGCGACGGAACCGGCGGGAGCGAGGCTCCGGTCTGCGGGTCCTTGCGGGTGTCGTCGACCCGGAACGCGTTCACCGGGAAGTAGGTGCTGCCCGGGGTCGCGTTCTCGTCACCGCTGTAGTAGCCGGCGACGTCGGCGATGACGTGCGCGCCGAGGCTGCTCTGGAAGATCTTGACGACACCGCTGGCGCCGACGGCGACGGTGACCGAGTTGGCCCGCGTCACCCCCTTGGCGAAGCTGATGGAGGCAGCGGTCGGCCGTGCGGTGCCGTCGGGGTAAGCGGTCAGGTAACCGTTGCCCTGGGCGCCGGTGACCGTCAGATTGAGCACGACGGCCGAGACGTTGGCCCCCGGGACCCCGGCGCGGCCGTTGACCTGGAGGTTGACGGTGCCGCCCGCGGGGACGATGCCCTGAGGAGCGCCGTTGCCGCTGCGGGTGTCGAGGATGCGGCTCGGAGCGAGCGGCGTGAAGGTGCCGACCGCCCCGACCGGCGCCGCGGAAGCGGCCGACGCCATGACGAAGACGGAACCGGTGACAGCGAGAGCAGCCGCTGCCGTGCCGGCGAGGACTGTGCGCAATACGCGCATTGATCACCCCGTGTGACTGGAGATAGAGATGGGTTTGGGAGGACATCGATACCAGACCACTCCGCGGGCGGTGGCGCAAGGCCGCGGGCCAAGGTTTGGACCGAACTGTTGTGATCATCGGCCAAACGGATAGCCGTGGCAACGGTTTTGTCGACGAAATCGGTGTCCGTCGTGATGTTGACCACTGTGGACACGCCCGGTTGGTTCTCGCCAAGGCCTTCGTCGGCATTGCCCGTTTCGGTTGACCACGAGGCGATCCGGGATGACGATCGAGGTGCCCGCTCAAATCCGCTCGACGTGGCGGCTACCCGGCGCGGATATCCCAGTTACCGACGGTGCTGCGGGTGGGGGAGGTGGCGACGTGAAGGTCGTCGCGGCACAGCTCGACGCACTGCACGCGGCCGCCGAAGATCTGGCCGGTGAGTTGGGGTTGCGCCCGTTGCTGGAGCGAATCCTGCGCCGCTGCACGGATTTGCTCGACTGCGACGCCGGATCTGTTTCGAGCGTCGACGAATCGGCCGGCACCTATCGCAAAGAGGCCGACATCGGCGTCAAATGCCAGTCCGGCCGCGTGTTTTCGTTGTCGGAGGGGATGACCGGCGAGGTGGTCCGCCGCCGCGGGCCGGTCTGGTTCGACCGGTACGAAGACGTGGCGGGCGGCCACATCAGCGACACCGACCGGGCGAGCCTGCGCGGCGTGATCGGAGTGCCGATCGAGTGGCGGGGCCGGATCATCGGCGCCTGCGTGGTGTTCAGCCGCGACGAGCACCGGGTCTTCACCGAGGCCGACGCCGATCTGCTGCGGCTGTTCGCCCGGCACGCAGCCGTGGCACTGGTCAACGCCAACTCGCACGAGGCCGCCGAGGAACGGGCCCGCCTTCAGGCCGCCGGCGCGGAACGCGAACGACTCCTCGTCGAGGTGCAGGGCCTGCTGGCCAAGGGACTTGTCGATCTGACTGCGGAGCTCGACCAGGCCGAGCGGTACGCGCCGGCCACGGTGACCGGACATCTGCGTCGCGCCCGCGCCGAAGCGGAGAACACGATGACCGCGGTGCGCCTGTCGCTCGGCGCCGCCGGCCACTCGCAGTTGGAGGACCGGACCCTCGAGGACGCGCTGCGGGCGGAGCTCGGTTGGGCCCGACGGGCGCGGGATGCCGACGTGCGCCTGGTGGTCGCCGGAGCGCCGGTGCCGCTGGACCGGGCGTTGGCCGAACATGTGTTGAGCGTGGCGCAGGAAGCCGTGTCCAACATCGTGCGGCACTCGGGCGCGTCGACGATCCGGCTCGGGCTGGTCTACAACTCGGCCGCGCTGGCGCTGCTCGTGCAGGACGACGGGCACGGTTTCGTGCTCGACTCGGACGACCAGCGCGCCGGGGTCGGCCTGCGCCGGATGGTCGAGCTCACCGGCAGTGTCGGCGGTTCGGCCACGATCGAGTCGGTGCCCGGCTGGGGCACGAGTGTGCGGGCCACTTTCCCTTACCAGCGCACTGCCGGCGGTGACGACCAGGAGCGCATCGACGTGCTCGTCGTGGCGGCCCGTCCGCTGCTGCGGGCCGGGATATCGCGCCTGTTGGCCTGGTCCGGCCCGAGCCTGGCCGTGATCGGTGAGGCCGCGACCGAAGCCGACGCGCTCTCGGCGATCGACTCCGCGCGCCCGGCTGTGGTCGTGGTGGGTCCGGACCTCGACGGCCAGGACGAGCTGATCAGAAAGGTGGTGGCCGGGGGTGTCTCCGTCGTCGCGATGTGCGCGGCGGGCGACCATCACGCGGTCGCCGAGGCGCTGCTCGCCGGCACGCACTGCTGTGTCGAGACCACCGCGGACGGGCCGACGCTGGCCCGGGCGGTCGTGGCCGCCTCCCGCGGCGAGTCCCTGGTGTCGGACAGCGGTGTCTGGGCCGGGCGGCTGTCCAGCGAGCCCAACCCGGCCGGTCTGACCGCCCGGGAGTTGGAGGTGTACGCCCTGGTCAGTCAGGGTCTCTCCGACAAGATGATCGCCACCCGGCTGGGCATCGCGGTGAAGACCGTGGGAAAGCACGTAGGCGCCGTGCTCCGCAAGACCCGTTCGCGAGGCCGCGCCGAGTTGATCGCCCGCGGGCTGCCTCAACGGTAGGGACGTTACCCATGCCGTGCGGGTACTTTCCCTGATGCTGCCCGCACCGTGGCGCTTCTAGCGTTCGCCGTATGGGTGTGGTGCCGCTCAAGGAGATCGTCGACCGGGCGATGCGCGACCGCTACGGCGTTGCCGCGATCAACATCGTCAACGACCTGACGCTGGAAAGCGTACTCGCGGCCGCGGTGGAGCGGCGTTCACCGATCATCGTCCAGACCTCGGTGAAGACGGTGAAGTCCATCGGATCCGATGTGCTGATGGCGATGTGGCGCGCGATGACGGCCGGCATCGAGGTGCCGTGCTGCCTCCACCTAGACCATTGCCCCGAGCGGGCAGTGATCACCGAGTGCCTCGACAAGGGCTGGAACTCGGTGCTGTTCGACGCCTCGACCATGCCGGTCGAGGAGAACCTGCGCCAGACGATCGAGGTGGTCGCCGAGGCCCGGGCGCACGGCGCCCACGTCGAGGGCGAGATCGAGGCGATCAAAGGCGTCGAGGACGACGTCGGCAGCGACGAGGTCTCCAAGCGGCAGTCGTTGGAGGTCTCGGTGCACTTCGTCGAGACGTCCGGTGTCGACGTGTTCGCGCCGTCGATCGGCAACGCACACGGCGTCTACTCGGCCACGCCGCACCTTGACGACCAGCGCGTCACCGACCTCGTCGCGGCGACCGGCGTGCCGATCGCGCTGCACGGCGGCACCGGCCTGAGCGACGAGCAGTTCACCGACCTGATCGCCCGTGGCTGCGCGAAGGTCAACGTGTCCACCGCGCTGAAGGTGACCTACATGCAGTCGAACCTGGCGTTCCTGCGCGAGACCGAAGAGCGCGGGAAGTGGGACCCGCCGTCGCTGTTCCGCCACGTCGGTGCGGACGTCACCGCGATGGCCGCCGGTTACGTCGACCGCTTCGGGAGCGCGGGGATGGCATGGTGACCGCGCTGGTCTTCGACTGCGACGGCGTCCTGGCCGACACCGAACGGTTCGGGCACCTGCCCGCGTTCAACCAGGCGTTCGCCGAGTTCGGCCTGCCCGTGCGGTGGGACGAGGAGGAGTACGGCCGCAGGCTCGCGATCGGTGGCGGCAAGGAGCGCATGAAGAGCCTGCTGACGCCGGAGTTCGTCGCCGAGGCCGGCCTGCCCACCGACGCGGCCGGGCAGGCCGAAGCGGTCGCCGCCTGGCACCGCCGCAAGACCGAGCTCTACACCGCCATGGTCGAGGCGGGGAAACTGCCGGCCCGCCCCGGGATCGCCCGGATCGTCGAGGAGGCGTACGCCGCGGGCTGGCCGCTCGCCGTGGCGTCCACATCGGCCGAACCGTCCGTGCGTGCCGTGCTGGAGCACGCCGTCGGACCGGACCGGGCGCGCGACTTCACGGTGCTGGCCGGTGATGTGGTGCCGCACAAGAAGCCGGCACCCGATATCTACCTGCTCACCCTCGAACGGCTCGGGTTGGCGCCGCACGAGGCCGTCGTCGTGGAGGACTCACACAACGGGCTGGAAGCCGCGAAGGCGGCCGGGATCGCCTGCGTGGTCACGGTCAACGGCTACACCGCCGACGAGGACTTCACCGGTGCCGCGTTCGTGGTCGACTCGCTGGGTGAGCCGGGCGCCGAACCGGTCACGGTGCTGGCCAACCACAGCCCGGCGCGGCCGGGCGCGTACGTCACGCTGGCCGACCTCGCGGCCGTCTTCGGCGAAAGGGACGCTCGATGACCGACTACCCGCTCGGCCAGGTGGAGTTCGTGGTGCGGACGATCGCGGATACCGCCGTCGCGAACGAGAAGTACTTCGGCGAGCTCGACGCGGTCGTCGGTGACGGTGATTTCGGCTATTCGCTGGCCCGCGGCTTCGAGCTCGTCATCCGCGACTGGGACAGCTTCGACCGCACCGACGTCGCCACCTTCCTGCGTAAGGTCGCACTCGTCATCACCAGCCGGATCGGCGGCACCTCGGGACCGTTGTGGGGCACCGCCTTCCTGCGCGCGGCCACCGCCGTGCCGGGAAAGTCCGCAGTGGATGGTCCCACCGCGGTCCTGATGCTCCGCGCGGCGAGCGAGGGCATCGCGACCCGCGGCAACGCCAGCCTCGGCGACAAGACCCTGCTCGACTCGCTCGTGCCGGCCACCGACGAGATCGAGCGCCAGATCGGCCTCGGCAGTGATGGACCGACCACGGTGCGGGCCGCCGCGACCGTCGCCCGGGCGACCGCGGAGGAGACCGCGAAGCTACAGGCCCGGCGCGGCCGGCAGAGCTACACGGGCGAGCGCAGCATCGGCAGCGTCGACCCCGGAGCGGTCGCCGTCGCCGTCATCTTCGAAGCCCTTGCCGACGCCTGGGCCGTTTGATCTAAGGGGGAGCCGCCATGAAGAAGTTCGTCAACGATCCCAACCAGTTCGTGCCCGAGATGCTCAAGGGTGTCGCCCTGGCGAACCCGGACACGCTGCGCTACGTGCCCGAATACAACCTGATCATGCGGGTCGACGCCCCGAACGACGACCGCGTCTCCCTCGTCCAGGGCTCCGGCTCCGGCCACGAACCCGCCCACGCGATGATCGTCGGCAAGGGCATGCTCGACGCCGCCTGCCCCGGTGACGTGTTCTCCGCGCCGCCGATGGACTACGTGCTGGAGACCAGCAAGATGCTGGCCTCGCCGAAGGGCGTGCTGCACATCATCAACAACTACACCGGCGACCGGATGGCCTTCGACATGGGCAAGGAGCTGGCCGAGGCGGAGGGCGTCCAGATCAAGACGCTGCTGGTCGACGACGACGTCGCCGTGGCGGACTCCACGTACACGATCGGTCGGCGTGGTGTCGCCGGCAACTTCTTCGTCATCAAGGTCGTCGGCGCGGCCGCCGAGCAGGGCGCCGACATCGACGAGCTGGTGCGGCTCGGGGAGAAGGTCAACTCGGTCACCCGGACCATGGGCATGGCGCTCACGTCGTGCACCCCGCCGGCCAAGGGCTCGCCGCTGTTCGACCTGGGCGACGACGAGATGGAGATGGGCGTCGGGATCCACGGGGAGCCGGGCCGCCGCCGCGAGAAGCTCGCCGACGCCAACACCATCGTCGACGAGCTGTTGGAGGCCGTGGTCACCGACCTGCCGTACAAGAAGGGTGACGACGTCGCTTTGATGATCAACGGCCTTGGCGGTACGCCCATCGGTGAGCTCTACATCCTGTACGGCCGTGCCTTCGAGCAGCTCGAGGCCCGTGGCATCCATGTCCGCCGCAACTACGTCGGCGAGTACTGCACCTCGCTCGACATGGCCGGCGCGTCGCTGACCCTCGTCAAGCTCGACGACGAGATCGTCAACGGGCTGTCCGCGCCGGCCGACATCGCGATCCGCACGTTCTAGACGGTGGCCTCGGCTCCGACGAGGTTGCCCCGCATGAGCCAGGTCGGCCCCTGCACGTAGGTGCTCGCTTCGGCGAAGAACGCACCGAAGTAGGGGCCGCCGGCGTGGGTGCTAGTTAGCAGCGTGGTTCAGTGAATGAACCGGGACGGGTAAGCTTTCGGCATGGCTTTGCCCAGCACCTACGCGGACCGCAACTGCTCGCTGGCACGCGCCCTGGAGGTCGTCGGCGAGCGGTGGACGCTGCTGATCGTCCGGGACGCGTTCTACGGCGTGCGTCGCTTCGGCGACTTCGCCACCCAGCTCGGCATACCCCGTGCCAGCCTCACCACCAGGCTGAAGGCGCTGGTCGAGGAGGGCGTGTTCGAACGGGACGTCGACGGATACACGTTGACCCCCAAGGGCATCGCTCTCTGGCCGACGGTACGCGCGTTGATGGCCTGGGGAGACGTCCACTACTCGCCGGCCGGGGTGAAGCGCGCCCTGCGCCACGACGCGGACGGCGGCCTGCTCGACGCGCAGGGACGCTGCGAGCAGTGCGGGTCGCTGGTCGAGGTGCCGGAGACGCGGATCGAGCCAGGTCCCGGATTCCAGCCGACGGTGACCGATCCCGATCTCGTGTCGCAGGCGATGAACCAGCCACGCCGCCTGCTCGACCCCATCAAGCTCTAGCAGTCGCGACGCGTACGTGTCGATGATCATGAAAATGCGTTTGTTCTTCTTCTGCTAACCAACTCGTCGCTCGCCCTGGATCTACTCCCTCGGGAACTGTCACGAGGGGGACCTGATGGTGAAGAAGTCGGTGGCGGGGGTCGTCGTCCTGCTGGCGGCGCTGGGCTTGGTGTCGCCGCCGGTGTTGGCGGCACAGAACGACCCCGCCCACCCGAGATATCTGGGGAAGACGTTCTACACCGGTGAGTTCCACGCGCACACGTCGGTCAGCGACGGCGTCGAACTGCCGCAGGACGCGTTCGACTACGTGCGCGGCCAGACCGACGCGGACTTCGTCACCCTGTCCGAGCACGACGTGATGTGGGACCTGCGCACCGGCGAGGACTTCCTCGACGACTGGCGTGACGCCGACTCGACCGAATGGCGCAAGGTGCACGAGCAGGCCTACGCCTTCAACAAGAGCCAGCAGGACCTGGTGGCCGTCCCGGCGATCGAGAACACCTGGTACGACGGCACCGGGCACATCAACGTCTTCAACACGGACTGGCATGCCACCGCCCGGGCGACGGAGAAGGGCAGCGTCGACGGCTTCGCCAACTCCTTCGGCACCGGCGACCTGAAGTACGACATGCCGACCTTCTTCGCCCGGCTGAAGCTCGACCCGGACGCGATCGCGCAGTTCAACCACCCGAGCACCACCTCGAAGGGCAACTTCTTCGGTTTCCAGGGCCTCGACCCGCAGGTGGACGACCGGATCGACCTCATCGAGGTGAAGACGGCCGCCCAGTTCGCCCAGTTCCAGCAGGCGCTGGACGTCGGTTGGCACCTCGGCCCGGTCTGGAACGGCGACGAGCACACCGCCAACTGGGTCAAGAGCAACGCCGCGATCACCGGTGTCTGGGCGAAGAACCACTCCCTGGACGGCCTCTACGCCGCGATGCGCGACCGCAGCGTCTTCAGCACGCTGGACGTCAACTCGATCCTCGGCTTCAGCGCGGACGACCACCTGATGGGCTCGATCCTGCCCGCCGGCAAGAAGTCGACCGACTTCGACGTCTGGCTGACCGACCCGGACGCGAGCGACTCGTTCACGTCGGTGAAGCTCTACACGAACCACGGCCAGGTGGCACACACCTTCCCGGGCGTCAGCGGCAACAACGTGCACCTGACCCTGGACCGGCCGGTGGCCGACGGCGACTACTACTACGTCCGCGCCGACCAGGCCGACGGTGACTTCGTCGTCTCGGCCCCGATCTGGTTCGGCAAGAAGACGCGCGACGCGAACTACGCACCGGTCATCACCGTCAAGGACCGGGTTCCGGACCACGCGGCGTACGGCCAGACGATCAAGCTGCCCGCGGTGAGCGCGACCGACGACTCCGGCGCGACCCCGACGGTCTCCTACGAGGTGTACGACAGCGCCGGCCTGGTCCCCGTGACGAACGGCGCCTTCCGCGTCCGCAGCTACCAGGACCACTTCGTGGTGGTCAAGGCGACCGACGCGACCGGCAGCACCAACGCGGAACTGCTGCGCATCACGGTCGACCAGGACAAGCTCGACCCCGCCGGGGTGTTCGCCTACTTCGGCAGCACGGCGACCGTGTCCGAGCGCCCCGGCGGCGCCGGCATCGCGGTGACCACCGACCGGACCATCAAGAAGGTGTACGCGCAGGTGCTGCCCGCGGGATCGCGGGACTGGTCGAAGGCGCAGGTGCGCACCTCGACGAACGACCGGCCGTACGAGGTCAACACGATCGGCAACGCCGAGCCGGAGTACCAGCACTCGATCACCGGGCAGGCGTTGCGCAGCCACGAGTTCGACGTCAAGGACCTGCGCGGCGGCTCGCGCTACCAGTACCGCTTCGGCGTCGCGGTCCGCGGCCGCGCGCCCAACCCCTCGGACGCCTCGGCCTGGACCGCCGTCGAGGGCGAGTTCGTGGCCGGCGGGGCGGGAAACGAGCCCGTGTACGTCGTGGGTGACCTTCAGGCGACGACGCACGACGCGGCCGACCTCGGGCTGCTGCGCAACGTGGTCGACCGGTTGAAGACGGAGAAGCCCGGTGGTGGCACCGTTCTCCAGCTCGGTGACCTGGTCGACAACGGCGGTCGCGGCCAGTACTGGGACGAGGTCGCGGACCACGTCTTCGACGGGCTGGACCTGCAGTACGCGCCGGTCGCGGGCAACCACGAGACCTACGGCGACCTGGACTACAACGCGTACTCCGAAGAGCGCACCGCGATCTTCTCCAACATGTTCGACACCCCGAAGAACGGCGTCATCGGCGAGAGCAACTACTCGTTCGACCGGGGCGACATCCATTTCTCGGTGCTGAACTCCAACGTCGACATGGACAAGCAGCTCGCGTGGCTGCGGGACGACGTCCGGGCGTCCGCCAGGAAGTGGAACGTCGTCACGGGCCACTTCTCGTACTACGGCGGTGAGCACGGCAACGACGCTCCGTTGGCGGCCGACCGTCCAAAGGTGACGAAGGCGCTCCACGACCTCGGAGTCGACCTGTACATCGGCGCGCACGACCACGTCTACAAGCGATCGACCATCTTCGAGGGTCGGCTGGCGCAGAACCCGGACGAGGAGGCGCGCGGCACCACGTTCGTCACGATGGGCTCGGCCGGTCCGAAGTTCTACGACAACACCGCGCACTGGTGGGACGACGTCGTCTTCGACGAGAACACCCAGGTCGGCGGCGTCCTGCGGGCCGACGGCGACGGGCTCACCATGAGCACCTACACGATCGACGGCCGGGTGGTCGACTCGTACACGGTGCGTAAGCCGACCGGCGACTTCGAGCTCGCCACCAACGACATCGAGAACCGCGAGCTGCGCGGCGTCGGGTTCCGCAGCTACGCGGGCAGTCGGGACACGCTGACGGTGGCCGCGGCGACGTACGACAACAGCCAGCAGCGGATGATCGAGCTGCGCACCGCCGACGTGCAGCTCGACCACCGGGGCACCGAGCAGTTCGTCACCTTCGACCGCCCGCTCCCGGTGGGGCCGGGCGACACGGTCAAGGTGTTCGTCTGGGACAGCCTGGCCGGCGGCAGGTCGCTGATCCCGGCGGTCACGGTGCGCGAGGGCATCGCCGGCAACGGCACCGCCGCGGACCCTTACCTGATCAAAACGGCGGCCGACCTGCCGAAGATCGCCAACGATCCGGCGGGCGTCTACCAACTCACCGCGGACCTCGACCTGACCGGCACCGCCATGTCGCAGATCGGTCGGCTGGTGAGCTTCACCGGCGTCTTCGACGGCGCGGGTCACACCATCCGCGGCTACACCGCGCCCGCCGACGAGGGCGTCGGCCTGTTCGCCGACAACCACGGGACGATCCGCGACCTCGCGGTCGACGCCGCCATCAACGCCGCGAAGATCACGGCGGGCATCGTGGCCGACGTCAACCACGGCACGATCGAGCGGGTACGCACGTCCGGCTCGATCACCGCGACCGAGCGGGTCGGCGGCATCGTCGGCGACCATTACGGCACGGTGCGCGACAGCTACTCGACCGCCGCGGTCCGCGCGACCAACGTCTACTCGGGTGGCCTGGTCGGCATCGCCTTCGGTGGTTCCACCACGGAGAACGCGTACGCCGGCGGCGCCGTCATCGCCGACGGTCGCAACGCCGGCGGTGTGGTGAGCTACGGCTACGACGAGACCGTCGTGCAGCACGTCGTGGCGATCAACGCGGCCGTCACCGCATCGAGCTTCGCCCACGGCATCGTCGGCCGAGTGCTGGACGGGAACGTCGCCACCCTCGCCGACAACTACACCAGCGCGGTCGTCCCGGTGAGCGTCCAGTCGCTGTCGGCGCCGCCGGCAGCCGACAACTGGAAGGGCGCGCTCGTTCCGGCCGCCGAGGTCCGCACGAAGGCCTTCTACGAGAAGCGCGGCTGGGACTTCGGCGCCGTCTGGGACTGGAGTGAGACCGGACTGCGTCCGGTGCTGCGCGCGGTGTTGGAGGACGTCGCACCGATCGCGACGCCGTCGCTGCCGCGTGACTCGGCTGGCTCTTACATTGTGGACAGTGCTGCCGATCTGGCCCAGGTGGGCGAGTTCCCGGAGTACGACTACGTGCTGGCCGCCGACCTGGACCTGAAGGGGACTTCGTTCAGCTCTCTGGGCGGCCTTCGGGCCTTCACGGGTGCGTTTGACGGTGCGGGTCACACCATCAGCGGCCTCACGTCGACCACGGGCGGTCTCTTCAACAACCTGAGCGGCTCGGTGCACGATCTCGGCATCGTCGGCGCGACGGTCACGAAGTCCACCGCGAACAACGGAATCGTCGCCAACACCAACTCCGGGACGATCGAGCGGGTGTACGTGACGGGCACGATCAGCGGTGCCGGGTACGTCGGCGGCATCGCCGGCACTTCGGCGGGCACGATCCGGGACAGCTACTCGCGCGCCGACGTGACCGTTACGAGCGGGCGTTACTCCGGCGGCATCGTCGGCGTGCCGGCCGCGGGTAGCGTCACCGAACGCACCTATGCCACCGGCACGATCGCGACCAACGCCAACGAGAGCTCCGGCGGCATCACCGGGTACTCGTACACGGGCACCGTGATCCGGAACAACTTCGCACTCAACCCGTCGGTCACCGCGAGCAACTTCGGGCAGCGGGTCGTGGCGCGGACCTACGCGGGGCACTCGCCCACGTTGGAGAACAACTACGCGGTGGAGACGCTGACGGCCGGGAAGCAGAACGACACGACGGTCGGTGCCGCGACGCTCAACGGTTCGACCGTCACTGTGGCCGACGCGCGTTCGCAGTCGACCTGGGAGACCGGGCTCGGCTGGGACTTCACGGCTGTGTGGCAGTGGGACGGGACCCGGCCTCTGCTGCGGTCGGTGCCCGAGAAGACCGTGACTCCGCCGACCGCGCCGGCACTGGACCGGGACACCGACGGTCACTATTTGGTTCGTACGTCCGCCGACCTGGCGGAGGTCGCTTCCTGGCCGGCCTCGACGTTCCGGCTCGCCGGGGACATCTCGCTGACCGGTTTTGCCGGCGCCGGGATCGGTGGCGCAACGGGGTTCACCGGTGAGCTCGACGGCGCCGGCCATGTGCTGACGGGCTTCACGTCGACGACCGGTGGCCTCTTCGCCACGATCGCTGCCACCGGAAGCGTCCACGACCTCGGCCTGGTCGACGCCGCGGTGACCAAGTCGACCAACATCGCGGGCATCCTGGTGGACACCCACCGGGGCACGATCGAGCGGGTCTTCACCTCCGGTGCGGTCACCAGCCCGTCGTACGCCGGTGGCATCGCGGGCACGTCGTTCGGGACGATCCGGGACGCGTACTCGACGGCGACGGCGACGACCACGACCAGCAACTACGCCGGCGGCATCATCGGCGTGGCGGACAGCCCGAGCCGCACGGAGCGGGTCTATGCCACGGGTGCCGTCAAGGCGGGCGGCACCACCGCCGGTGGCCTCACCGGCTACGCCCGGGACAGCGGGACCGTGGTGAAGGACAGCTTCGCCCTCAACCCGACGGTGACCGCGGGGTCACTCTCACAGCGGGTCGTCGCCCGGTTCGCCAATGGACAGACGGCTGCGCTGGCGAACAACTTCGCGGTCGAGACTCTCGTGGCCGGAGTGCAGAGCAACACAGCCACCGGACCGACGACGCTCAACGGTGAGACGCGGACGGTGGCCGAGGCGCAGACGCAGTCGACCTGGGAGAGCGGGCTGGGCTGGGACTTCGGCACGGTCTGGAAGTGGGACGAGGCCGCCGCGCGCCCGGTGCTGCGGGGTGTGTCATCGCCGGTGGTCGCGCCGGCTGGTCTGGTTGTGCCGGCTGGCCTCGTTTTCGAAGCCAGGCCCGATATGGGGATCACGTCGGTCGGTCACGAGGCGGTACTCGGGGCGGACGGCGTGGCGACGGTGACCGCGCACCTGGGTGCGGCCGCGGCGGGGGCGCGGCTCAGCGTGCTGCTGCTCGACGGCAAGCGGATCGCCTACCTCAACGAGGCGAAGCTTGACTCCGCCGGCGACGCCACGTTGCACATCGCGGTGCCGACGTTGGACAAGTTCACGATCGCGCTCGGCACGTCCGCGGGAACTCCGCGGTACGTGGCACCGCTCGATCCTTCCGGTGGTCCGACGAAAATCAAGATCACGGTGGACGGACGCGGTGTCGCGTTCGCCGACAAGCACCAGACCGCGGGCAGCATCCTGCGTGCGGCCGGGGTCGACCCGGCAAAGTACGATCTTGCCGAAGCACGGGGTCGCGGGAAGCAGCACGTCTTCCCCGACAACCACCCCATCACCGTTAAGGAAGGCGACGCGTACGCGACGGTGCGAACCTCGCGTTAGACGACGGCGCCGACAGGCGTCGCCGAGGCCCGTTTCGCGGCCTCGGCGGCGCCTGTTTTTGTGGTTGCCAAAAGGTACCTTGCTGCGGCAAGGTAGTGGGTATGCAGACCGACCCGAAGCTCGTCGCACTGCGGCGCGGCCTGCTCGAACCACTCGTCCTGGCCGCCGTCGAGTCCCAGCAGCGATATGCGGCGGAGATCCTCGCGGGGTTGCAGGAGGTGGGTTTCCCGGCGCAGGAGGGCGCGCTCTATCCGCTGCTGAGCAAACTCCGGCGAGACGGCCTGGTCGAGCACGAGTGGCGCGAGTCCCTGTCCGGCCCGCCACGGAAGTACTTCTCCCTGACGGATGCGGGCAGAGCTCAGTTGGAGGAGTTCCGCTCGTACTGGAACCAACTGTCGTACATGATCGACACGATTGGACAATGAGCCATGGATGAGCCGATCTCCATCCGCCTGACCGGGCACGCCGCGGCCTTCCCCGCCACCCGCGAAGCCCGCGACGCACTGCGGCAGTATGTCGACGACGCCCGCACCAGACTGCGCTTCGACCCGGACGCGGACGAGATCGTCCGAGACCTCGAGACGGCGATCGGCGACCGCCTGAGCACACACGAGGTGCTGACCGGCAACCAGATGACGGCGATCCTGGCCGACCTGGGCCCGGTAGGCGCAGCGAACCCGTCGCCACCCCGAGGCCGCTTCTGGTGCCGGATCGAAGAGAAACAATGGTTCGGCGGCATCTGCGGTGGCTTGGCCGCCTACGGCAACTTCAGCCTCGACTGGACCAGGACGATCGCATTGGCACTGCTCGCCTTCAGCGGCGGCCTGCTCGTGATCCCGTACCTGATCCTGCTCTTCGTGCTCCCCGTCGTCCCGACGTTCGCCGAGTACGAGCGCCAACGCGACAGCCCGCGATAGGCGGCAGGGTCGTCGGCCGGATGAGGCCATTGGCCGCAGTAGGCCACGGTCTGGAGCGGCGCGTCACCTCGGGACTCACCTACCGTGGGCCTGTCGCGCCAAGGAGGCCAGATGATCATCGATTGGAACGGGTCGCGCTCATCCGGCCGCCTGGCCGCGTTGCTGGTGGCGTTCGTGCTGGCCCTGGCCGGCGCCGCCGCCGTGACCTCGCCCGCGAGGGCCGCCGGCTGCGTGGACGCTACGCGGGTCTTCGCCGTCGACGGCGGCACCGGACGCCTCGTGGAGCTCAACTCGTGCCGCAGCACGCCCGCGCTCGGGCCGGGTGTCGAGGTCGACTCCGCTGACTGGCGGGCGTACCGGCTGGTGACCGGAGTCTTCGACGGCAACGCGGCGGTGCTGTACGCGGTGACCGCGGACGGCCGGCTGCAGTGGCGCCGCCAACCGTCGCCCGGCGCTGCGTTCGGTGCTCCGACATCGGTCGGGTCGTCGATCGACTGGTCCCAGTTCAGCTCGGTGTTCGCGCCCGCCGTCGGTTATCTGCACACCGTGGGCCCGTACGGTCCGGTTAGGACGTTCCGCCACGACGGCTGGGCCACCGGCGCCGGCCCGGTGAGCGAGATCGACCCCCTGTTGGGCAACTTCGCCGGCCCCTCGATGTCCGCGGCGGCGTGGGGCGCGTACGCGGAAGGCAACGAGAGCGGCCATCACTTCCGGATCTGGCGGGTCCCGGGCTATCCCAACTCCAAGGAGTACGCCGACGCGTGGTACGTGAGCGGGCGGCTGCCGTCGGGGGTCACCAGTGTCGCCGGTGCGGAGCCGGAACTGTACGCGGTGGATGGCGCCGGCCGCGTCGTGCGGCTCAAGCAGCCGCCGCCGTGGTCGCCGGGACCCAAGCGCAACTGGGACTGCGCACGGCAGAACAAACAGACGTGGTCTGTCGTCACGACCTCACCGAATGCCGGGTACGCCTCGGTTGTCGTGCCGCTGAGCCACTCGTTCACGCCGCCGGCCGGTCTGAACACACCGCACTTCGGCGAGGACTGTGACCCGATCGACGACCCATGGGAGTGGCAATGATCCGGTCAGTCCGCGGCTCCTTCGCGCACCGCGGCCACCGCGAGCGCGACCCGGTTGGTGACGCCGAAGCGAGTGAGCAGGGCGCCGACGTGCCGGCGCACGGTCCGCTCGCTGACGCCTAGGTGTCGGGCGATCGCCGCGTCGGTCATGCCGGTCAACACCAGACGCAGCACGCTGCCCTGCTCCGAGGAGAGATCGGCGGGACCACCCTCGACCGGCACGGCGCGCGACCAGAGCAGCTCGAAGTAGCCGCGTAGGGCCGCGACGACGACCGGCGCCTGGATCAGGATCGCGCCTTCCATGCCGGTCCGTCCCAGCGGCAGGAGCGCCGCCCGTTC
Source organism: Asanoa ishikariensis (assembly GCF_900107455.1). Classification (GTDB taxonomy): domain Bacteria; phylum Actinomycetota; class Actinomycetes; order Mycobacteriales; family Micromonosporaceae; genus Asanoa; species Asanoa ishikariensis. The sequence goes on from NZ_FNQB01000002.1 coordinate 722,583, forward strand.
GTCCACCAGCACCATCTTCATCGGCATGCTGGGATACACCCGGCAAAGCCAGCCGGCCGCGATCGACGCGTTCAACATCTGCCTGGCGCCGTCGATCTCCATTGCCGCACGGCTGTAGATGTTGCGGAACCGCACTCCGCGCGCCACCAGGTCGGCCGGCAGGGCGCGCACCGAGCGAGGGTCGGGCGCCCGGGTGAAGTGCTCGGTCTCCAGGCTCAGCACGTCCTGCTGTGCCGACAGGCTCAGCTCCACCGAGAGGGCGCCGATCTCCTGCCGGTCGGTAATGACCCGAACCAGGTCAGTGGGTTCCTCCGCCAGACGGGACGTGGACGCGTACAACTGCTGCAAGGAGGTCATCTCGTCGCGCAGCTTCAACAGGCCCTGGTATTGATCGAGGATCTGCCGCTGGCGGACCAGGATGGCGTTGTCGATGGCCCGGATCGGCTCGACCGCGACCAGCACGGCCACACCGACGTGGCGTTCGCGAGCGAAGGCCTTGTCGATGAGCTCCCGGGATTCCGGCAAGCCGGTGAGCTCGGGGTTGTCCGTCAACGACAACCCACCGGTCGCGATGAGCTTTTCGTAGAGCAGCGCGGCTGGCTCGGACAGCACGCCTCGTAGTCCCGTTCGTGTCACACCATGCCCCCTTCCCGCCCCAGGGCCGTCCGGCGCCGGTGGCAAGAGCGTAGCCGCGCTGATCAATGCCTTGGCGCCGATGCCGCGTCGCACCGACCACACGGACGGCCGGCCCACCCGGGACGGCCGCAACCGGCCAATGGCCTTATGCGGCAACGTTTTCGAGGGCTCGCGCGCCTCGGTGGCACCTATCGTTGAGGTGCCGGCAAGGGCATTTCGGCACGTGAGTCGACGGCGCCGGATAGACGGGGGTGTCCTTGCCGGCACGGCCGCGAAAGACCCGCTCAGGCGCGGGCGCCGCCGTCCACGCGCAGGACCGTGCCCGTGACCCAGGACGCGCGGTCGCTCAGGAGCCAGGCGGCGGCTTCGGCGATCTCGTCCGGCCGCGCGGCGCGGCCGAGGGGCGTCAGTGCCGTGAGGCGCTCGACCAGGCCCGGCGTGTGGGCCGCCCAGGTGTCGATCATCTTCGTCGGTGTGTTGCCGGGTGCGATCGCGTTGACCCGGATGCCCTCCGGCCCGTACGTGATGGCCGCCGACTCGGTCAGGCTGTTGACCGCGCGCTTCATCGCCCCGTACGCGGGAAGCTGTGGGTTGCCCATCAGGCTGCCGATGGACGAGTTGTTGACGATGGCGCCCGTCCCGGCGGTCGCCCGGATCGCGTTCACCTCGGCGACCATGGCCAGCCAGACGCCCTTGAGGTTCACGGCATAGAGATGGTCGAACTGCGCCTCCGTCAGCTCGTCCATCGGGCCGGGCGGGACGAACGTCGCGCCGTTGTTGAAGGCGACGTCGAGCCGGCCGTACAGGTCCACAGCGCGCGCCACCGCGGCCCGCACGCTGCCGCTGTCGCCCAGGTCACACACCACGTGATCCGCGGTGCCGCCGGTCGCGCGGATGTCGGCGGTCACCGCCCGCAGTTCCGTCTCGGTGCGGGCGGCGAGCACCACCCGCGCGCCCTCCCGCGCGAACAGTCGCGCGGCGGCAGCACCGATGCCACGGCCGGCACCGGTGACGAAAGCGACCTTGCCCGCCAGGAGGCCCAGAGTTGTCGTGTCGGTCATGGTTCGAGCGTCCGGTGCTGCGGCGGTGCCATCCAGGCAGCAGCGGTACCTGGCTGACGGACCCGCGGATGGGCAGACTGGGAACGGTGAACAGACCGGAACTGGCGGCCTTCCTGCGCAGCCGCCGCGAGCGGATCACCCCCGCCGAGGTGGACCCGCGGCGCCGCACCCCCGGGTTGCGCCGCGAGGAGGTCGCGGGGCTCGCGTTCATCTCGATCGAGTACTACACGCGCCTGGAGCAGGCCCGCGGCCCGCGCCCGTCGCGTGAGGTGCTGACCGGCCTCGCCCGGGCGCTGCGCCTGACGGACGCCGAGCGCGTCCACCTCCACCACCTCGCCGGCGCGCCGCCCGGCCCACCGCCCGGGCCCGCGCGCGACGTGCGGCCGAGCATCCTCGACCTGCTCCGCCGCCTGCCGGGCGCCGCCGCGTTCGTGACGTCCGCGACGTACGAGGTGCTCGCCTGGAACGACCTCGCCGCCGCGCTCATGGAGGACTTCTCCGCCGTCCCACGCCGCGAACGCAACCTGCTGCGCCGCACCTTCCTCGAGCCGGATCTTGACGGGCGCCGGTTGTACGGAGTCTCCGACCCCGACACCTTCGGCCGCACCGCGACGCACCATCTGCGCGCCGCCGCCGCTCGCTACCCGGACGACCCCGAGCTGAACGCGCTCGTGACGGACCTGCTGGCCGGAAGCGCCGAGTTCGCCCGGCTGTGGCACTCCCACGACGTCTCGGCCCAGCACACGCTGCGCAAGACCTTCGCGCACCCGCGGGTCGGCCCGGTCACGGTCAACTGCGACGTGCTCGACATCGCCAACCAGGACCAGCGGATGGTCATCTACACAGCCGATCCCGGCTCGCCCTCCGAGGAAGCCCTGCGGTTGCTGGCGGTGATCGGCACACAGCGGATGGACGCGGTCCATCAGAAGAGCAGCAGCCGGTAGTCGAACGCGACCGTGAAGAATCCCGCTGCCGCCAGCGTGAGCAGCGTGTAGGAGATCCGGGCTGTGCGACCCCACCAGCGTCCCCGCCAGGCCAGGACCGTCGCCGGCACCATGGGCACGGCGAACACCAGGGAGAGCGTCGCCAGGACCGGCAGGGCCAGCAGGCTCGGCGAGCCCAGGGGCAGGGCCGCCATGACGACGTTCGGGTCGGCCATCACCAGGGCGAACCCGGCGAGAAACGCGGTGGTCAAGGCGGCGCTGAGCCAGGCGGTGCAGCCGGCCAGCCGGGCCGGGCGCGAGGTCCTGACCCGGCGGCGGCGTCGGAGCACGGCCGCGATGGGCAGACCGAGAGCGGCGAGCAGGAAGGCGAGCGCGCCGGCCGCGAACAACGGCAGGTTGACGTTCGGGGTGTCGTACCAGGGAAGCTTTTCGTAGACCTCGGAGGGGATCGCGGAGGAGACCAGGATCCCGGGCTCGGGGAAGGAGATCCGGGCCTGACCGTCGCGTTCCTGGAAGAGCCCGGGGCCGACCTGAACCCAGTGTTGGGTGGACCGGTCGGGATCCGGGGACAGCCCGGTGCTCGTGAGCGTGCCGTCCTGGTTGGCCTGGACGGTCGGCACGGAGAACAGCGACGACGCCTTCATCAGGCTCGTCTGGCTGGTCCGGGCGGAGCGATACGAACCCGCGTACGCGGAGACGTCGGTGGAGAGCCCGGTGGGCGACGGCGCTGAGGCGGCCGGGACGCTCTGGTCGACGATCGTGTTGACGATCTTCTGGACGTCCCAGGCGGCGGCTCCGGCGGTGCCGTCTCCGTTGACGACGACGTAGATGCCGATCTTCTGGTCAGGCAGGAGTGCCATGGCGCTGTGGTAGCCGGGGACGTCGCCGTCCTTGTAGAGGAGCCGCGATCCGTTGCGGGGGCGCCCTTCCAGGACGTAGCCCATGCCGGGCATCCGGTCGTCGGCCGTGACGTGGCGCTGCTGCAGCTTCCGGGCGATCGGGTCGCCGTCGAGCTGGTAGGTCAGGTATCTGGCCATGTCGGCCGGCGTGACGGCGGGACCCGTGCCGGACGGCGTCCACGGTGCGTACTGGCCCGTACGAGGTGCGGCGTACCTCCGCGCTGATCCCGGCCGCCGCGGGACGACGCGTTGTTGGCGGTCGTCGTCCGCGAAGCCGTCACCAGCGTGCTGCGGCACAGCACCGCCACCTGTTGCCTCATCGAGATCACACCGGACGGCCTTGTCATCGCCAACGACGGCGCCCACTCCGCCCGTGGACGCGGCACCGGCACGGCGAATCTGACGGCTCGCGTGACCGCTGCGGGCGGCACCCTCAGCGTCGGCGGTGCCGTGGGTGAATACCGCTTGAGCGTCCTATATCCAGCCGTTCTCGCCCGCGATGCGGACGGCGTCGAGCCGGTTGCGTGCGTCTAGCTTCGTGACGATCGCTCCCAGGTAGTCGCGCACCGTCCCCTTGCTGAGAAAGAACTCCTCCGCGATCTCGGCCAGTTCCGCCCCTTCGCCGGCCCGACGCAACACCTGCGCCTCCCGCTGGCTCAGCGGATTGGCCCGACCCGCGATCGCCGCGGCCGCCAGGTTGGGGTCAACGACGGTCTCGCCGGCGGCCCACCCTGCGGATCGCCTCGGCCAACCGCTCCGGCGGCGCGTCCTTGACCATGAACCCACGCGCGCCGATCGCCAGCGCCTTGCGCAGCGACTCCGGGTTGCCCGTCGACGTCAGCATCAGCAGCCCGCATTCCGGCGCCCGCTCCCGCAACTCCCGCGCCGCGTCGAGCCCGTCCAGCCGACCCGGCATCTGGATGTCCAGCACGACCACGTCGGGGCGTAGCTCCACCCCCAACGCCACGGCCGCCTCACCCGTGTCCACCGTGCCGGCGACCCGCATGTCGACTTCCAACTCGATCAGCGCGGCCAACGCACGGCTGCGGTCAAGCTGTCAGCGGAGCGTGACGTGATCAACAACGAATCCCATAAAGAACGGAACTCGAAGTATCTGGTACGGTTCTCATATTATCCGAGCTACGTGGCGGAGTCGTTCCATGAGAACCGTATTTCTGACAGTCGCTCTGCTGACGGTGGCCGCGAACGCCTTCTCGGGCTTCGCCGCCATCACCCGCTTCCCGCCGATCATGCGTACGCTGCGCCCGGCACTGGCCAGAGCCGGTGTTCCGGAGTCCTGGCTCGTCTTTCCCATCGGCATCCCGAAGTTGGCCGGCGCTGCCGGCGTGCTGCTGGGGGTGCTCGGCGTGCCGCTGGTGGGCGCCGCGGCCGCGATCGGGCTCGTGCTGTATTTCGTCTGCGCCGTCTACACCCACGTGCGAGTCAGCGACTACAGCGTGCAGTTCTATCTGGCCAACGTCTTTCTCGCCCTCGCCGTTGCGACCCTGGCGCTCGACCTGGCGACGTCGTGAACCGGGTCGTCGGCATCGCTCGCTTCGTGTGCGCGCTGTTCACCGGGACGTTCGCCGGTTTCCTCGTCGGCGTCCTGGTCCTGGAACTGGCGTTGCGCGGTTACGACGAGCACGTCTACACCCAGGTGCGGCACGTCGAGCTGGTCCGGCTCGACGACCTCGCGTCGGCCACGCTCGTTCCGGCACTCCTCACGGCCGCGCTCCTCGTCGCTCTCACTGCCCGCGGGCGGGGCCGGGGCTTCTGGCTCACCACGGCCGCACTCGCCCTGCTGGCAACGGTCTTCGTCATCTCGCTGCTGGTCAACCTGCCCATCAACGGCGACCAGGTCGGATGGAGCGTGCAGGCCCCGCCGAGGGACTGGGCCGGCATCCGGGACGAATGGCAGATCGCCCACGCCGCACGAACGGCCGCGGCCGTCGTCGCGTTCGGCTGCCTCCTTGCCGCCGCGATGACCAGACCGCCGGCGCGCGGCCGCTGACTTATCCCGCCGTCAGGTCGTCGGTCGCTGATTTCCCGGCTTCGGTGGTGCGACGCACGAAGTCCGCGATCGTCTCGAGCTCGTCCACTGTGTAGCCGGTCAGCAGCTTGTCCATCGACGTGTTCATGCCCGAGTAGAGGCGGAACATCTCCGGGTTGCGTTCACGCAATGCACGCAGGACCACGGCCCGCCGGTCGACCGAGTCGCGGTCGCGCGCGATCCAGCCGCCCTTCTCCAGCCGGTCCAGGATCCCGGTCATGGTGGCCGCGTGCAGGCCGGTCCGCCGGACCAACGCGGTGGGGCTGAGTGGTCCGTGCCGCTGAATGACGTCGAGACAGTCGAGGTCGCTGTCGCGCAGGTCGACGTGCGAGCTGAGCTGGTGATTGAACAGCGAAAGCTGCACGCTCAGTTCGCGCAGCGACTCCTTGATCGCGGTGCTGGTCCGGCGTCGCTGCCGCTTGGTCTCCGCGTCCTCAGCCGCTGGCGCCATCTGACCGTTCCTCCCGAGACATCTAGTACAGGAATCATATTATATACGTCACAGCCTTCAACTGACCGCGGCGCTCGGGCCATATCCAGCACCGACCATATGAAGTTCGTATGATACCTTCCTCGTATGTCATCACCCGTTTCAGGCGAGGGAGCAGTTGTGGAAGATGTGGCGCTACAACGACCTGCGCCCTCGACAGAGTCCGCTGTCGAGGGCACTGGGCGCGTTCGGTCAACGCCGTGGCCATCCGCGGTGGGGATCGGGCTTGGTCTGGCGGCACTGATCGGCGTGTTGGTCACGGCGTTCGCTTGGCCGCCGGCCAAGTCGGCGCCCAAGGACGTCCCGGTCGCCGTCGTCGGGTCCGCGCAGGCGATCGTTCAGGCGGAAGAACAGGTTGATGCCGCATTGCCCGACGCGTTGAAGCTGAGGCCGACAACCGACGTGGAAACGGCTCGCGATCTCATTCGCGCCCGGGAGGTCTACGGCGCGATCGTGTTCGAGGCATCGGCTCCGCCGCGGGTGTTGATCGCGTCGGCCGCTAGTCCCGTCGTCGCGCAGCTCCTGCAAGGCATCGCCGGCCGCATGGCCCAGCCTGACGGCGCTGCCAACGGCCAGGTCGAAGACGTCGTGCCGCTGTCCGTCGACGACCCGCGCGGCGCTACGTTCACGTCCTCGGCGCTGCCGATGGTGCTCGGGGGCATGCTCGTCGGCATCCTGATGTCGTTCCTGATATCCGGCCTCTGGCGTCGGGTCGCCGGTGCCGCGGTCGCCGCTGTGGCAGCCGGGTGGGTGGTGGTCGGGGTGACCCAGGTCTGGCTCGGTGCGCTGGAGGGCAGCGAATGGGTGAACGCCGGCGCGGTAACCCTGGCCATAGCCGCCATCTCGATGACCCTGATCGGACTGGTGGCCACGTTCGGACCGGCGGGGATCGGCATCGGCGCGATCATCGTCTTCCTGGTCGGCAACTCGATCTCCGGGGTCGCCTCGGCGCCGGAGCTGTTGCCAACTGGGTTCGGAGCGCTGGGGCAGATGCTTCCAGCCGGCGCCGCCGGGACGCTACTGCGCTCGACCTCCTACTTCGACTCCGCCGGCGCCGCCGGCCCAATCGTGGTCCTGGCCTCGTGGGGAGCAGCAGGACTGCTTCTCACCGCGCTTGGCCGACGTCTGCGGCCGGCGAGCCATCGAGCGCTCGCCGGATAGTCCCCGCACCCAGCTCAAGAAATGAAGCCCCGACGCCATGGCCGTCGGGGCTTCGTCTCAGTTGTGGTCCGGACCCAGGCAACCTTGCGGGTGGCCGGACCGTGGTAGAGGCGTGACGGACTACACCAAGCCACTGTCGGCGGCGGACGCGTCGTACGTGGCATTCGTCGAGGCGGCCTGGCAACGCCATATCCGGCTGGCCGTGCTGCTGACCGGCGACCGGTTGCGGGCCGAGGAACTGCTCCAGGACAGCCTGGTCAAGATGTACGAGCGGTGGCGCAAGCTGTCCCGGCTCGACGACCTGCATGCCTACCTCCGCCGTTCCCTGGTCAACAACCACACCTCGGTCTGGCGACGGCGTCGCCGGGAGAGCCTCGTCGCGGAGATACCCGACCGGGCCATGCCAAGTGACGGCACCGACGAGGACGCCGACGCACTTCGTCGCGCGCTGTTGTCCCTGCCTCCGAAGCAGCGGGCGGTGGTGGTGCTGCGCCACTACGAAGACCTGTCCGAACGCGCGGTGGCCCAGGCACTGGGCTGCTCGGTCGGCACGGTCAAAAGTCAGCACTCACGGGCGTTGGAAAAGCTCCGGCGGATCGTGGAACAGCCCTCCTACACAGGAAACAGGTGAACTGACATGCACAACCTCGATGAGCGGCTCGCCCACGGGTTGCACCGCATCGTCGACGGGGAGGCCGACTCCATCCCGCCGACCGGAAAGTTGTTGGAGCGCGGCCGGCGCGGCCGCCGCCGCCGCGTGTCCGCCCTGGCGGGTTCGACGCTCGCGGTTGTGGCGCTGGGCGCGCTGGGCATCGCGGCGGTCGCGCAACCGACCCGCGACGTCCCGGCCGGTGCGTCATCAGCCCAGGCGCCGTCGCCGGAGCTCAAGCTCGCCTCGGCGTTCGCCACGAGCAAGGACCTGAGCTACCGGCTACGGCTGACGACCGCCAGCCGGGCTGGTGCGGGCCCCACCTACGAGGGCGCGTTCGACCCGAGGACCGACACCGGGTACCTGGCGTTGGCCCAGAACGCCTCCGTGCGGACCGAACTACTGATCAACGGCACGCGCTACACCATCGTGGATCGGCCGAAGGGCGAAAAGTACGGCTACCGTCAGCAATACGGTAGGCACGACAGGCTGTCGCTCTACGACTCACCGATGGCGGTCGTCGCGCTCGCCGCGGGCGGCGGCGAGCTGCCGGCCGAGGTCGCGCGCATGGGCTCTGCCTCGCCCGATCCCGCGGCGCTGTACGAGATCCTGCGGAAGGCGAACGCCACCATCACGGAGAACGGCGACGGCTCGCTGCACTTCGTGCTCAGCACCCAGGACCAGGGCGGCTCGAACGGGCTGTCCGGCGACATCACCCGCGATGCCGATGGCCGGATCGGCAAAGTCACGCTCACCAGCAACTGGAGCTCGATGCCGAAGATCCCCACCGGCACGATGAGCGCGACACTGGAACTGTTCGACTACGGCGTCGACGTGAAGGTCGAGCGTCCGACCGACATCGTGCCGTCCAAGTAGCGGATCTGCCGGTCCGGCGGGTACTCAGAACGTCTGTCGCGAGCAGCAGCGGGGAGACCACCCGAGCCGACCTCGTTCGTGCGGTTCGTTTGGACACCTCGACCTCCACGACGCGACATGAAATGCCGGACCGCTGGGCGGCGGTCCGGCACGTTTGGGCGGGGGTCAGATCATCCAGCGGTTGCGTTGCACGAGGGGTAGGCGGGCCCAGATGCGGCCGAGGCCCCAGGTGTGTCCGGCGTAGCTGGCGGCGAGGACGACCAGGGCGACTGCGTAGATGAGGTGGTAGTCGGTGATCGGGTTGGTGGAGCCGGATGGCTCGCCGGTCGCGGTGAACCGGTCGAGGGGGAACTCGGCGAGCCACATCATGGTCATGATCAGGGCGCCTGAGACTGCGGCGACGCGTAGGCCGATGCCGGCGATGAGGGCGATGCCGACGGCGGCCATGCCGGTCATGAAGAGTGTGTCGGCCCACCAGGTGCCGGCGATGGATTGGGCGATGGATTGGAATGGGCCGACCTCGACGTGGGAGAGGAAGCCGTTGGTGGGGGATCCGCCGTTGATCCATGCTCGATCGGCGGGGGTGGAGTAGGCGAGGCCGAAGGTCTTGTCGAGGAACGCCCACAGGAACACGAAGCCGGTGGCGATGCGCAGGACTGCCAGGGCGCGGGCGGCGGTAGTGGTCAGCATCGGGCCCGGGGAGGCCGCGTGTTCGAGTGCCGTTGCCCGGGTCGTCGCGGCGTTGGTGGTCATTCTTACCTCCGAGTGGGCTCTGTGTTGACACCCATACCTTCGCCCACGCAACGGGGTTGGCACTCGGGCCAGAACACCCGACCTTGGCGGGACCAACGTCCCGTCCATCCCACGGCCTTCTGTCCAACGGCTCCATGGCTGAGGGCGTGAGCGGAGGAAGAGTGGAGCGACGGGACTGAGGACCCACCATGACGGTCCGTTCGGCACTTCTGCGCTGTCGGCCTCGATCGCATGCTGATGTCGAACGTGACGACAGGTGATCCACGATGGAGGCTCGTTGTGGGTTCGCGTAGGCGCGGAGTTTCTTCGGGCTGGTCTTGCGTTCGGTCAGCCAGGGACTGGTTCGCCAGGCCGAAGGCCCGATCGCACAGGTACCCCACGGGCGCGGGATGCCGCCCACCGATGACCCACGAGGAGGTCGACATGAAGCAGACCTACGCGGCGCGAGGCCGAAAGGTCCCGCCGCTCCTGTCCCGACCGGTGCGGCATGTGATGGGCACACCGCTGGTCTGCGTCGCTGAAGGTACCCGACTGGGCGAGGCGCTGGCGGAGATGGTCCGGCATGGCCTGCGGCACCTCGTCGTCATCGACGGCCTGGGAACCTGCCGGGGCGTAGTGGCTGACCGGACGATCGTGGCCGCATGGGCCCGCAGCCCGGAATCATTGGACAGCCAGACGGTTGGATCCGTGCTGGAGCCCGGCTCGGCGATCATGGACCCGGAGTCTCCGGTCGTGAACGCGGCACGACTCATGCACACAACGCATGTGGACGCCGTCGTGGTCGCCGGCGCCGACCTGCGCCCCATCGGCATCGTGACAGGCAGCGATCTCATCGCATATCTCGCCGTGTGACCCGCACTCCCGTGCGTGGACATTCGGCCCACGACGAGTTGGCAGGCCCGCGACACGGGTCCACCAGGGCCACAGCGCGCCGACCGCAGCGATGGCGCGGTCGCTCGCGCATCTCGATCGGCCCGTCGGTGTTCGACCCGTAGCAGGCGTGCCGTTATCCATCCAGGTCGCGGCGGGTGACCCCGCAGGGCCATCCGGCCCGGCCCGGCGGGACCGTCGCCTCTGGATCGCGGCCCGCGGCGCGATCAGGCTGGACGTGGATGAGGGGTTGGAGGTGGGTGTGATGAGGGTCCTGGTGACCGCCGCTTCGAAGCACGGCGCCACGGTGCAGATCGCCGGCGCGATAGCCGATGAGCTCAGGCTGCGGGGGCATGAGGCCGTGCATCTTCCACTCGGGGAGGCCAGAGTCGAGGAGTTTGACGCCGTCGTGGTGGGCAGCGCGGTCTATATCGGACACTGGCTGAAAGAGGCGACCCAGTTCGTCCGGCAGAACCAGGTCGCCTTGCGTGCGCGCCGGGTGTGGTTGTTCTCCAGCGGACCGGTCGGAAACCTGCCGCGGCCGGACGAACCCGCCGTCGATGTCGAGAAAGTGGAACGGATGACCGCAGCTGCCGGCCACGTCGTCTTCAGCGGGCGCCTGGATCACGACCAGCTCACCTTCGGCGAGAAAGCGATCCTGTCCGCCCTGCGCGCCCCGGAGGGCGACTTCCGGGACTGGGCGGCCATCCGATCGTGGGCCGGATCCGTCGCCGACGACCTCACTTCCGCCGCGATTACGGCGAGGTGAGGACGTGGGACCGACAGTTGCCGTTGGCTTCGGCGGCATCAACGGCTGGTACGCCCTGTCGTGGGCAAGCGACTATGTCGGCAGGACCGGCGGCACGTTGGTGCTCTGCCAAGCGTATGACCCCGCGTCGTCGAATGACGGTGTGTGCCTCCCGACCGGCCCGGTGGGGGACACCGCCGTGGCACAGGGTGTCACGGCGGCGCGCAACCGGCTCGGCGCCGAGCACGTCCGGTTTCGACTGGAACCCGTCCCAGTGGTCGAACTGTTGTTGGATGCCGCGTCAACCGCTGATCTTGTCGTTGTCGGACCACCCGAGGCCAAACCGCGGCCCCGACACCCGAGCACCGTCCATGAGGTCGCCGGTCGCGCCCAGAGGCCGGTGGTCGTCGCGCGTCGAGGCGGCGGCCGCGATCACGGTGCCTTCGCCGGACACGTCGTCGTCGGCGTCGACGGACACAGCCGGGCCGCGCTCGAGTTCGCGTTCGTCACGGCGTCCACGTTGGGCACGCCCTTGGCCGCCGTACATGTGACAGGCGATCGTCGCCGGGACTACTGGTTCGACGAGGAGATGCGCACCACGCACGTCACCGCGCCGCCGGCGGCCTTCGAACTGCTGGCCCGCGAGATCGAGCCGTGGGAGCTCAAGTATCCCGACATCGCGGTCAAGCGCGCCGTCTTTGGCTGCAGTCCGGCGGCCGGACTCATCCGAGCGTCGCGGGGCGCAGCCCTGCTCGTGGTGAGCCGGTCCCGCCGCACGGTCGGAAGCGCTCCGCACGGCGGTGTCGTCGGCCGCGCCATCGAGTCCTCCGACGCGCCGGTCGCGGTGGTCGCCTTGGCCGAGGGAACGCGAGGTGGCTAGCGATTCTGGAGTGCAACACCGGCTGCTGGCCGCTGACGCGTCCGTCTTGCGGCCGGCTCGGATGAGGTCGCGGGCTGAAATGTTTGGCCGGCAGCAAGGACGCGCTGCCCGCACGTGACGCGATCGGTGAAGATGACCCGGCCGATGGCGCCGGTCGCCAGCAGCCACAGGCAGTCGGCGCGTTGCCGGTGGTCCCGGTGGGTCACACCTCGGCGAGCGGGACCGACCAGCACAGCCGGGTTCCGGTCGGAGTGACGTCGCTGACGGTCAAGGTGCCGCCGTGCCGCTCGGCCCGGTGGCGCATGTTGGCCAGCCCGCTGTCCCGGACGGTCTCGCCGAAGCCCACCCCGTTGTCGCGGACCTCCATCGTCACCCCTTCAGCGGCGATCTTGAGATCCACCTCGGCGGTGCGCGCGTGCGCGTGCCGTGCGATGTTCGTCAGCGCTTCGCGCAGGACGGCCACGAGGTCGTCCGCGAGGTCGGGCGAAACCGTGTCTTCGACGAGACCGGCGAACCGCACCGCGGGCTCGAAACCGAGCGCCGGTGCCACCTCGCCCACGACGTCGAGCAGCCGTCCCCGCACTCCGGTCCACGCAGCACCGGGAAGCCGTTGCAGCGCAAAGATCGTGGTGCGGATCTGGCTGATCGTCGTGTCGAGGTCGTCGATCACACCGAGAACCTTGTCACCCACCCGGCCTTGGCCGATCTGCCCCGCGACGCTCTGCAACGAGAGCCCGGCGGCGAAGAGCCGCTGGATCACATGGTCGTGCAGGTCCGCCGCGATCCGGTCCCGTTCGTCGAGCATCGCCGCCCGTTGCTGCTCGGCGCGCGCCTCCGCCAGCTCGATCGCCACAGCGGCCTGGTTGGCGAAGCTGGCCGCCATCTCCACGTCGTCCACGGTGAACGTCGGTCGGCCTTGGCCGCGGGCGGCCCACAGCACGCCGTGGATGCGTGCCGAGCCGTGCAGGGGGACCGCCAAGACCGGGCCGACCTGGACCAGGTCCGACGCCGTCATGGTGGTTTCGGCGGCCTCCGGGTCGGGTAGGCGCAGCGGTTCACCAGTGGTGAACACCTGACCCGACATGCTGCCGGACACCGGTGTGCGGGAGCCCGGCAGCCGGTCCGCGGCTAGGCCGACGGCGACGTCGACGCGGAGCATGCTGTCGTCGTCGGGATCCGGAAAGATGACGGTCACCAGGTCCGCGTCGGCGACGTCTTTGGTCCGCTCGGCGATGTACCGCAGCGGATGGGTGGCCGAACCCTCGGCCGAGAGCAAGTGACGGGTTATCGCCGCAGACGCTTGCAGCCACTCGCTGCGAAGCCGGGCCGATGCGTAGAGCCGGGCGTTGTCGATGGCCACGGCGGCCGTTGCCGCCAGCGCCTTGACCAACTCCTCGTCCTCAGCGCTGAACGCGCCGGATTCGGTCTCCGAGAGATACAGGTTGCCGAAAACCACGTCACGGACCCGGATCGGCACCCCGAGAAAGCTGTTCATCGGTGGATGCCCGGCCGGAAACCCGGTCGATCGTGGGTCGTCGGCGATGCGCCGTAGCCGGATCGGGAACGGATCGTCGATCAGCGCACCGAGCAGCCCCTTGCCCTCGGGCAGGTGCCCGATGACCTCGACCTTGTCGGCCGGCATGCCGCTGTGGATGAACTCGATGAGCCCGCCGCCCTGTGCGATCACTCCGAGAGCGGCGTAGCGGGCACCCACCAGCTCGCGTGCCGCCTCGACAATGCGGCGCAGCGCGGCGGGGAGCCCAAGGTCGCCGATGATCAGCTGGTTGGCGCGGAGCAGCCCACGCAGCCGCCCCTGGGTGGCCATCACCTCTTGGGCCCGCTCGACCAGCTGGCTCAGGAGCTGGTCGAGCTCCAACCTGGGCAGATCCGGAAAAGTCAGAGTATCTTCGCCCGGCTCGCGGTCACGCCCGACCGGTCTTGGATCGTCATGCTGCGAGGCGACGTCTGGTGTGCCGAGGCCCTCATCGTGGGACACCTCTCTTCGTACCACGGAAACCACGCTTTTCACCCGCCCCGATCCGTCGGGCAGTTCGGAGCCGCACCAGACCGTCGGCGCGTTCAGGGATGCTTTCCGATCAGGCGCGTCGCGAGGACGGCGGCCTGTGTCCGCCGCTCGAGCCCGAGCTTGGCCAACAGCCCGGACACGTAGTTCTTTACGGTCTTCTCAGCCAGGAACATCGCGGTCGCGATCTCCCGGTTGGTCAGGCCCTGTGCGATGTATTCGAGGACTCGGCGCTCCTGCGCGGACAAGGACTTGAGCTCGTTGGGCTGTTCCACGCCGTTGCGGATGCGCTCCAGGACCCGTTGCGTCACCGCCGGGTCGAGCATCGACTGGCCAGCGGCGACGCGGCGCACGGCGTCAACGAGGTCGGTGCCGCGGATCTGTTTGAGGACATAGCCGGATGCACCGGCCATGATCGCGGCGAAGAGTGCCTCGTCATCCTCGTACGAGGTCAGGATCAGCCCTTTGATCGAGGAGTCAACCGCCCGGACATCTCGGCAGACGTCGATCCCGCTGCCGTCAGGCAGTCGGGCGTCGAGAATCGCCACGTCGGGCTTGAGGGCTGGGATGCGCCTGACCGCCTCGAGGGCCAGGCCAGACTCGCCGACCACCTCGATGTCGCCCGGGCTCTGTAGGAGGTCAGCGAGTCCCCGCCGCACCACCTCGTGGTCGTCGAGCAGGAATACCCGGATCATCCCTCATTTATACGGGGTCCGGAGCGTATGACCACCATCGCATTTCGCGGCTGCTGCAGGACCGCTCCCGTCGTACGCGCCGCCCGCCTCCGTCGCGACGCCGGGCGACTGTGCACGACGACCACGAGCCAATTGCACGGTCTGCGGTTCGTCGACCGCGGGCACCTGATCCTCCGCGCGTGCGGCGACGGCCAGTCCGGCATGCCAGCCGGGTGCTCGGCCGCGAGCGGGCGGGACGAGGCGGCTGGTGTCATGGCCGCTGCGAACGAGCAACCAGGCGGCCAGTGAGTT
This sequence comes from Asanoa ishikariensis, assembly GCF_900107455.1. GTDB lineage: Bacteria > Actinomycetota > Actinomycetes > Mycobacteriales > Micromonosporaceae > Asanoa > Asanoa ishikariensis. The sequence continues at coordinate 737,609 of NZ_FNQB01000002.1, forward strand.
GGAGTTCCACATGTCGCCGGTGTGTCGTTCGTCCCGGCCCCACGTAAGGGCGGGCACGGACGGCGCCAGCCGCAGCAGTAGCAATGCTTGGGCGAGGTCGTGACCCACAGACACAGGGCTGTCGACGGCCTCGGCCATGTTCGCGATGACGCCCGTGTGCCAGCGGCGAACTTCGTACCGGAAGGCCGCGAACCGGCCGAGCCGGCGCGAGCCGACCGGGCCTTCCCGCACGACACCCCGGTCGGTGGCCTTGGGACCCCACGCCGGAGTCATCTCGACAACGAACCGGTCGTCGGCGACGTGCACTTCGAGTGCGGAGTGGTAGAGATCTTGAACCGTTCGACGCTCGCGGCGTGCCATGAGCGCCTCGAAGAGCCGGCCGTTCCAGCGCACAACGTGACCACCTGCGCCGAGCGGTAACCAGTAGAGCAACACCTTGGCCGTTCCCGGATGCTGCTTCACCGGATGCGCCCCGGTGGCCGACGGTGCCTCGGTGCCGAGGCCGCGCAGCGTTCGTGCCAGGACGGTCGTTCCAGCCAGCCGAGGCATGGAAGGCTCGTCTGCGTCGTGGCGGGTGGGCATCGGACTGAGGTGGGTCGGCGCTCTGGAGACGAGCGGCATGAGGCGGGCCTCTCTGACGACCACAAGGCCGCCGCCGGCCGCGAGCAACGCGTGCCACCGGGGTCCCGAGCGACGACTCTCACCCTACGCGCTCTCGGCTCGACAAGCGCCGCGGAGGACGACAACTACGCACAGGGCGTGTGGTCCGGCTGCGTGGCAATCGAGCACAACGTGGATCGGCGTAGTGTGAGACCGGGATCGATCTCGCGGCTGCGTGCCTGCCAGCGCGTGGATCGACTCGCCTTCCTCCGCCGCCTGGACCTCGCGGCTACGACCAGATGCACGTTTCCTGGCTGCTGTGGCACGCCCTCACCCAACTCAGGGGAGGACCAACCCATGCACGTCGTAGACGCACAACCGGATCGACACCACGTCATGGACGACGCGGCCCTGCACTGCGCACGCGGGCTGGGCATCTGGGACCACGATCCAATGAGGATGGTGGCCTCGTTCGACATGCTGGTCCTCAACGACATGGACCACTTCCACCTCGTCACGGATGTCATCGATCGCACTCCGAAGACCTTCCCGAGCTCCGCGACTGGGTTTGGCCGACGGCATGACCGACACCGGAAAGAAGTCCACTATGTCCAACGACGCCCTGGCCCAGCCGATCGACGCCCTCGCAGAAGTCCACGCTCTCACCGAGGCAGCCACAACTGCCGGCTATGCGCCGTCGATCCACAACACCCAACCGTGGCGATGGCGGCTGACCGATCGCACCCTGGACCTGTTCACCAACCGCAGCCGCGTCCTGACGGTCACCGACCCCGATGCCCGGCTCGCGACGCTGAGCTGCGGCGTCGCACTCCACCACGCCCGCATGTCACTGGCCGCGCAGGGTTGGCGCGTCACAACCACGTTGATGCCGGAATCCGCCGACCCGGATCATCTCGCCCGGATCCACGTCGACGGCCGGGCCCCCGTCGACCTGCCGGCCACTCTGCACCTGCGGGCCATCCCGCTGCGGCACACCGACCGCCGGCCCGTCCAGGGCGAGCCGGTCGGGCAACAGGAACTGCGGGCCATCACCGCGGCCGTCGAGGCGGAAGGCACCTGGCTGCACACCCTGCGCCCGGAGCAGGTCTTCGAACTGGCCAGCGCCGCCGACCACGCTCAACGCACCGAAGCCGACGAGCCCGCTTGGCGTGACGAGCTCGCCTACTGGACCGGCGGCACCCGCCCAGTTGGCACCGGCATCCCCGACGCCGCCATCCCGACCCGAGCGACCCGGACCACTGTGCCCGGCCGCGACTTCGGCCACCACGGCGACCTACGCGTCAGCGCGGACCATGACAAGGCCGCGGTGTTCGTCATGCTCTACGGCCGCGCCGACGAGCCAACGGACTGGCTGCGTGCCGGGGCGGCGCTATCAGCCGGGTGGCTGACCGCGATCGAAAGCGGCGTGTCCGTGCTGCCGCACAGCGCCCCGGTCGAGGTCCTCGCCACCCGTCAGGCCCTGCGGGTCATGCTCGCCAGCGTCGGCCACCCATACCTGGTCCTGCGCCTCGGCACGACCGACCCGGCCGACGCCGGACCACCGCACGCGCCCCGGCTACCCGCCGACCAGATCATCGAACAGCCGTAGCCGCGGGTCGGCGTTCGACCACGCTGCAGGGGCTGCGAGATGGACAGCGATGCGGGGACCCCGTTGGCTGACGCCGCCTGGCCGTGACGCTTTGGAACTCGATGGTGTGGCCACGACCGCCGCCGCGATGACGAAGCGCTCAGACAGGGCCAAACGCCAGCGGGCTGGGCGGGGGTCCGGGGGCGGAGCCCCACGGCGTGGGGTCTGGGGCTCGGGCCCAAGGCGAGGAATAAGCACAATTTTTGCTCGCTCGCGAGCCGAAAATTGTGCCCCCGGCAGGATTCGAACCTGCGCCACCGCCTCCGGAGGGCGGTGCTCTATCCCCTGAGCTACGGGGGCTCAGCGACCGAGAAAGAGTACCAGGGATCCGACCCTGGGTTGCGCGGGCACCCGGGAGGTGCCGTGTCGGGGGGTCCGAGCTGCTGTTGAAGCTGTCCCTTTAGTGGATGCGCCGGGTGTCAGCCGCCGAGAAACATGTGTCGACCAGGGGACGTTCGGAGGCTGGAGGATCATGCGTTGGCGGCCTGCGCTGGCACTCGCCGCTTCGGTGGTGGGTGTTGCCCTGCTCTCCGGAGCCGGGCCGGCCTGGGCTGATCAACTCGCCGCGGCCCCCGGCGTTGGCGTGGGTCACCCGCCGCCCGCCAGCCCACCGCCGCCGCCGCCGGCCGGCACACCGAAGCTGCCGCCGGCCGACACGGACCCGCCGAGCCCGCCTCCGGCCGAGGTCGATCCGACCGCGTCGGACGACCTTCGACTGGACAAGACGCCGGTGCCACCGCCGCCGCCTCCGCCGGATGGGCTCCGGGCTGGGCCGCGTACCTCCCGCCACACGCTCGCGGACGGCGTCGTCGACGCGGTCCTCAAGGTCGCCACCGTCAGTGCGGTCCGGGTGGTCGATCGCTCGGTGGCGGGCAACGACGACGACGTCCTGCCGACCGGCACCGCGGTCGTGCCCAGCACCGGTCCGTCCGTGCCCGGCACCGGCGGTGGTGCCGACGAAGGCACCGATCCGAAGGCCACCGGCATGGCTGTCGGCAGCGTCCTGTTGATCGGCGTGGGGTTGATGGCCGCCGGCGTCGCCCTGGTCGGCCTACGCAACCGCCGCGACATGGCGGACCACACCCACTAGCTCAGCGGCGCTCGCAGCTCGGCATCGGGTGCAGGACCACTCGGCCCGAAACCCGCCTCGGTAGCTGCCACGTCGCCCAGGTGCCGTCCACGATGGCGTGTGCCGTGCGGTCCGGGCTCAGCCGTCCCAGGAAGTCGCGGGGGAGTGCCGCCGACGGGCCGCCTGGCGCGATCATGAAGCCGATCCGGGTCCGGCCCGCCGGTCCCGAGACCGCCGACACCACGTCGGCGGCCGGGGCCACGCCGCACAGCCGTGCCCGGCCGATCCAGTGGAGCTCCGCCCGGTGGGTGGCCGCTGTTCGGGCGATCAGTGGGTACGCCGTGGTCATCCACCGGCCGACCGCTCCCGCGCACATCGGGCAGGCGCGTTGGGCGGGGTCGCGGGCGATCGCTCCCCACGTCGTCAGCAGGCGGGTCACCCGGGCGGCGGTCAGTCTCACGCCGAGCAGCCCGGTGGCCAGGGCGATTACCGCCCGCCGGGTCCACAGGTCGCCGGGCAGGTCAAGGTCGGCGGGTGCGTGGCCGCGGATGGCGTCGATCAGGGCGGCTTCCTGCGTACGGGTGAGCGCGCGGGAGTCGGCGCGTGGCCCGGCCGCCAGCGCACCGTCGCCGCCGATGCGTTCTCGGCGGCACCAGCTCAGCGCCGAGGCGCGCGGGTCGAGAAGTGCCCCCATGACAGGTCAACGACCGTCATGGGGGCTAGGTAGCGCAATGTAACCAAGAAACTACGCTAAGCGCCGATCTTGGTCAGGATCTGCTGGATGAACTCGAGTTCGGCGCGCTGGTTGTTGGCCATCGACTGGGCCAGCCAGACCACGTCGGTCTCGTTGGTCTCGGCCAGCACGCCCTCGACCATGTGGATGCCGCCCAGGTGGTGCTGCTGCATCAGGCGCAGGAAGAGGTGGTCGAACTCGCTGCCGGTCGCGTTGCGCAGCTTGGTCATGTCAGCGGCGCTGGCCATGCCGGGCATCAGCCCGTCGTGCACGAGGCTGGCGCCGTCGGTCATCCAGCTCATCTGCGGCTGGTGCCCGGTCGGGCCGAGGTGCCAGTCGCGCAGCCAGGTCTGCATCATGCCGATCTGGGCCTGCTGCGCCTGGGCGATCTCGCCGGCCAGTAGGCGCAGGTCGGGCTGCGTGCTCTTGTCGAGGGCCAGCATCGACATCTCGACCGCCTGGGCGTGGTGGCTCGACATGTCACGGGCGAAACCGGCCTCGACCGAGTCCTCGCCGGGGTGGTTGCGCGAGTTCGCGAACCACCCCGCTCCGAAGGCAGCGATCACCACGAGCACGGCCGCGACGACGGCGGACGTGACGACTAGAGCCCTCCGGCGCGGAGGCGCCGGCGAGTACGTGACGTCGTCATCCACCGCGGCGTCGTCATAGGTCGTGCTCATTGATCACTGCCCCTGTGGCTGCTGCTGCTGGAGCTCCCGGGGAGTCGTCCCGGTAGCGGTCACGCCGCCCGAGCAGCCGACGCCAGGTTCGAGACTGGCGTTGAGTCGCAGCGCGCGGATGAACTCGTCGATCCGGTCGTCGCCGGCGTTGTCGACCTTGAGCTGGTAGCCCCAGGCCTGCAGCGAGATCGGCTTGTCGAGCCCCGGGAAGGGGCTCATCATGGTGAACTCCTGACCCCGCACCTTGGACGCGAGCGCGTCGATCTGGTCCTTGGGGAGGTCGGGGCGGTAGGTCACCCAGACGGCGCCGTGCTCGAGGCTGTGCACCGCGTTCTCGTTGGCGATCTGCGCGTCGTAGACGTCGCCCATGCAGTTCTGCCAACTGATGTTGTGGTCACCGGCCACCGGAGGCGCCTGCGCGTACTGGATCGAGCCGCTCTTGTGCGAACGCGTGTTGGTCAGCTTGGGGTCGGACTTGCGGAAGTCGCTGATCCCCGAGATGCCCGCGGCCATCTCCTTGTAGTCCTTCGGACCGACCGAGACGGCGTAGATGCCGTACCCGATGATCGCCGCGGCGATGACGCCGACCGCGCTGAACAGCGCGATCGGGCCCCAGCTGCGGCCCTGGCTGACCTTGACCGGTGTGATCGGCTTGCGGGGCTTGCCCCCGCCACCCGGCCGGGTACCTTTACCGGCGCCTCCGCCACCACCGGAAGGGCGGGCGCCGCGCGCGGCTGGGGGACGACCAGCGCCGGCCGTGGCCTTTTTGGCGGCGGGCGGCGAGGTCTGACGGCTCGAGTCGCCGGCCGGAGTGCTGATGCTCATGGTGCCTCGTCAGTTCGGTCGGTGATGGGGGGATGCATCATCGGGCGCGCAGGGTCGCCACCGAGTGACAGAGTCTACCCCCGCTAGCATGGATCAGTGACTCCCGCCAAGCTCGCCGAGGTCGTGCTCGCCGCTGCCCACGCCGTCTTCACCGGCCGTGGCCTTGATCTGTCCGCCCTGCCCCAGACCACGGCGGTCGAGCGACCTCGCAACCCCGAGCACGGCGACTACGCCTCCACGCTGGCACTTCAGCTCGCCAAGAAGACCGGTGTGCCGCCGCGCGAGCTCGCGTCGGCGATCGCCGAGCAGCTCGGTCGGACGTCAGGTATCAAATCGGTAGAGATCGCCGGGCCGGGCTTCCTCAACATCCGGCTCGACGCCGCCGCCGCCGGGCAGCTCGCCCGTGTGGTGGTCGAGGCAGGAGAGGCGTACGGGCACAGCGACCGGTTCGACGGTCAGCACGTCAACCTCGAGTTCGTCTCGGCCAACCCGACCGGCCCCGTCCACATCGGCGGCGTCCGCTGGGCCGCCGTCGGCGACGCGCTGAGCCGGCTGCTGCGGGCGGCGGGCGCCGAGGTCACCACCGAGTACTACTTCAACGACGCCGGCTCGCAGATCGACCGGTTCGCCCGCTCGCTGCGGGCGGCCGCGCGCGACGAGCCGACGCCGGAGGACGGCTACCGGGGTGCGTACATCGGCGAGATCGCGAACACGGTCGCCAAGGAGCACCCGGAGGCGCTCACCGCGCCCGAGCCGGAGAGCCTGGAGATCTTCCGGGTGGCGGGCGTCAACATCATGTTCGAGGAGATCAAGTCGTCGCTCGTCGACTTCGGCGTGCACTTCGACGTCTACTTCAACGAGAAGCAGCTCCACGACGAGGGCGAGCTCGAGCTGGCGCTGACCCGGCTGCGCGCCGAGGGCCACATCTTCGACGCCGACGGCGCCGTCTGGCTGCGCACCACCGACTTCGGCGACGACAAGGACCGGGTGCTGCGCAAGTCCGACGGCGACTGGACCTACTTCGCCGGCGACTGCGCCTACTACCTCGACAAGCGTCAGCGCGGCTTCGACCGGGTCGTGATCATGCTCGGCGCCGACCACCACGGCTACATCGGCCGGATGAAGGCGATGTCGGCGTGCTTCGGCGACAACCCGGACCACAACCTGGAAATCCTCATCGGGCAGTTGGTGAACCTCGTCGAGAACGGCGAGGCGCTGCGGATGTCCAAGCGGGCCGGCACCACGCTGACGCTGGAGGACCTGGTCGACAGGATCGGTGTCGACGCCGCCCGCTACGCGTTGGCTCGCTACTCCATCGACTCGCCGATCGACATCGACGTCGACCTGTGGACGCGGTCGACGAGGGACAACCCCGTCTACTACGTGCAATACGTCGCCGCGCGCACCGCGAGCGTCGGCCGCAACGCCGCCGAGGTCGGGCTGACCCGCGGTGCCGGCGCGGAGTTCCACCCCGAGCTGCTCGACCACGAGAAGGAGCTCGACCTCCTCAAGTCGCTGGGTGACTACCCGGCCGCGGTCACCGCCGCGGCCGAGCTGCGCGAACCCCACCGGGTGGCGCGCTACCTGGAAGACCTGTCCGGTGCATACCACCGGTTCTATGACAACTGCCGGATCCTGCCCCGTGGCGACGAAGAGCTCACCGACACGCACCGCGCGCGCCTGTGGCTCAACGACGCCACCCGCACCGTGATCGCCAACGGGCTGGGGCTGCTCGGCGTCACCGCACCTGAACGGATGTAACAAGGAACATGAGGGCGCACGAAGCTGGCGCGCTGCACGGGGAGCTCGGCAATCGGGGTCCCGCCTGGCTGCGTACCCCCGATGACGTCAACGCACTGGTGCCACAGCTCTGGCCGCGCGGCGTGGTCCGCGACAGCGACGGAGTGCTGACCGTCAGCGGGCTCAACGTAAAAGACCTCCGCGCGGAGTTCGGCACACCCGCGTACGTGCTCGACGAGGACGATCTGCGGGCCCGGGCCCGCGCGTTCCAGGCGGCGTTCCAAGGGCACGACGTCTACTACGCAGGCAAGGCGTTCCTCTGCCGGGCCGTGGTGCGGGCCATCGACGAGGAGGGGCTGTTCCTCGACGTCTGCAGCGGCGGCGAGCTCGCCACCGCGCTGTCGGCCGGCATGTCGCCCGAGCGGATCGGCTTCCACGGCAACAACAAGTCGGTGCGCGAGCTCGAGCGCGCGGTCGACGCCGGCGTCGGCCGGATCATCGTCGACTCGTTCGACGAGATCGACCGGCTCGCGGCGATCGCCCGGGAGCGCGGCAAGAGGCAACCCGTCCTCGTACGGGTGACCGTCGGCGTCGAGGCGCACACCCACGAGTTCATCGCCACCGCGCACGAGGACCAGAAGTTCGGCTTCTCGGTCGGCGGGGGAGCGGCGTTCAAGGCGGTCTGCAAGATCCTCGACGACGACGTGCTCGACCTGCGCGGGCTGCACTCGCACATCGGCTCCCAGATCTTCGACGCGAGCGGGTTCGAGGTCGCCGCCCGGCGGGTGCTGGCCCTCCAGGCCCAGATCCGGGACGCGCGTGGGGTCGAGTTGCCCGAGATCGACCTCGGCGGCGGGTTCGGCATCGCGTACACGACCCAGGACGATCCGGCCGCCCCGGCGGACCTGGCCGAGCGGATGCTCAAGATCGTCGACGACGAGTGCGAGGCGCGCGGCCTGGCCGTGCCGAAGCTGTCCGTCGAGCCCGGCCGGGCCATCGTGGGCCCCGCGGTGTTCACGTTGTACGAGGTCGGCACCGTCAAGGACGTCGACGGCCTGCGCACCTACGTCAGCGTCGACGGCGGCATGAGCGACAACATCCGCACGGCCCTCTACGACGCTTCCTACTCGGCGACGGTGGCCGGCCGGGCGTCGACCGCCGACCCGATCCTTGCCCGGGTGGTGGGAAAACATTGTGAGTCCGGGGACATCGTGGTGAAGGATGAATTCCTGCCCGCTGACGTGCAGCCCGGAGATCTTCTCGCCGTGCCTGGCACCGGTGCCTATTGCCGGAGCATGGCGAGCAACTACAACCACGTGCCCCGGCCACCGGTGGTCGCCGTCCGCGGCGGCGAGGCACGGGTGATCGTCCGGCGGGAGACCGAAGACGACCTCCTGGCATTGGATGTGGGATGAGTAAGAGTGTGCGCCTGGCCCTGCTCGGCTGCGGCACCGTCGGCACCGAGGTCGTACGCCTGCTGCACGAGCAGGCCACCGACCTGACCGCACGGATCGGTGCACCGCTGGAGATCGTCGGCATCGCCGTCCGGCGACCCGGGCGCGACCGCGGCGACCTGCCGGTCGACCCAGGCCTGTTCACCACCGACGCGCTCGGCCTGGTCAAGCGCGAAGACGTCGACGTGGTGGTCGAGGTGGTCGGCGGCATCGAGCCGGCCCGCACCTGGCTGGTCGAGGCCCTGCGCGCCGGCAAGAGCGTGGTCACCGCCAACAAGGCCCTGCTCGCCGAAGACGGCGGCACGCTGCACGACGCGGCCACCGAGGGCGGCGCCGACCTCTACTACGAGGCGTCCGTCGCCGGCGCGATCCCGCTGCTGCGGCCGCTGCGCGAGTCGCTGCAGGGTGACACGATCAACCGGGTCACCGGCATCGTCAACGGCACCACCAACTTCATCCTCTCGGCCATGGACGCCACCGGCGCCGGCTTCGAGGAGGCGCTGGAAGAGGCGACCGCGCTGGGCTACGCCGAGGCCGACCCGACCGCCGACGTCGAGGGCTTCGACGCGGCGGCGAAGGCATCGATCCTCGCGTCGCTCGCGTTCCACACCCGGGTCGGCGCGGCCGACGTCTACCGGGAGGGGATCACCGCGGTGTCGGCCCGCGACGTGGCCAGCGCCAAGCAGATGGGCTGCACGATCAAGCTGCTCTGCATCGCCACCCGGTCGGTCGACAGCAGCGGGCAGGCCTCGGTCGCCGTGCGGGTGCACCCGGCGATGATCCCCACCAGCCACCCGCTGGCCAGCGTCGGCGACGCCTTCAACGCGGTGTTCATCGAGGCCGAGGCGGCCGGCCAGCTCATGTTCTACGGCCGGGGTGCGGGCGGTGCTCCGACCGCCAGCGCGGTGCTCGGCGACATCGTCGCGGTGGCCCGCAACCACCTCGCCGGCACCCGGGCGGCCAGCGAGTCGTCCTACGCGGACCTGCCGATCCGCCCGATGGGCGAGGCGGTCACCCGCTACCACGTGAGCCTCGACGTCGCCGACCGTGCCGGCGTGCTGGCCGCCGTGGCCGGCATCTTCGCCAAGCACGACGTCTCGATCGCCACCGTCCGCCAGTCCGGCCGGGGCGACGACGCGGTGCTGGTGATCGTCACCCACGGCGCCCCCGACGCGGCGCTGGCCGCGACCGTCGAGGAGCTCCGCGGGCTGGAGTTCGTCCGGGCGATCGCCAGCGTCCTGCGCGTCGAGGGCGGGGTCTAGGGCTCGACCAGCAACCGGGCGTAGTTGGCCATCGAGCGCTGGTAGCGCGGCAGGTGCGGCGCGAGTGCCGCCACCGCGACCGAGACGGCCTCGCGCTCGCGTCCGACGTCCGTCAGCGCGAGCGCCAGCGTCGCGGCCACCGCGTCGTCGAGCTCGTCGTGGCCGGCCTCCCGCTCGGCCGTCAGCAGCACCACGCTCTCCTGTGCCCGACCGATGTTGCGCAGCGAGCTGGACATCTGGATGACCGCGCGGCGCCGCCGGATCCCGGTGAGGCCGGTCTCCAACGCCTCCTGGTAGAGCGGGACGGCCAGGTCGGAGTGCCCGGTCGAGTCCCACGCGCAGGCCCGCTCAAACGCGGCGACCGCACTGCCGGCCGGCAGCTCGTCGGCGAGCTCGCCGATCAGGCGCACGAAGTCGTCCTCGGCGTAGCTGTCGATCGCCGCCCACGCCTCGGCCGTCCGCCGCTCCCAGTCGGTGCTGATCTCCGTCATCGCTGCTCCATCTCGTTGTGCGGTTGTGCGGGCCCATCCTGGGAGGCGCGCTAGCCTCGGCACCAGTGATTCGGCCACGTCCGAATCTCCAAGGAGGAAGCATGGCGGCCACCCTGCGGTTCAGCGCCGCCGACCTGCTGCGCTGCCGCTTCGCGATCTCGCCGGCCTTCGAGACGCTGTCGGCGATCCGGCTGACCCTGCCCGAGGAGTCACCCGGGTGGCACCGGCCGTGGCTCGCCGCGGTCGCAGATCGGGTCGCCGCCCTCGACCTGCGGCCGATCACGCTGCTCCAGCCGCGCCGCGGCTACACGCCCGACTTCCTCGCTCCGCCGCCGACCGGTGCGCTCGCGACGTTCGACGACGAGCTGGCCCGGATCGCGGCCACCCCGCCCGACCGCGTCGCCGCCGAGATCGCCCGGTCGCTGCACGACACCCCGGGCGCGGCCGACAGCGCGATCGGCCGACTGCTGAGCGGTGACCCGGTCGACGTCCGTGCCATGCTCACCGGCCTGATCCGCACGGCGTGGCACGAGCTCGTCGAGCCGTTCTGGCCCCGGGTGCGGGCCCTGCTCGACGCCGACGTCAGCTTCCAGACCAGGCGGCTCGCCGAGGGCGGCCTGGACCGGCTCTTCGCGGAGCTGCATCCGGCCCTGCGCTGGCACGACAACACCCTCGTCCGGGCGCACGGCGACGACGACCATCGCGACCTGGCCGGCGCGGGGCTCGTGTTGCTGCCGAGCGTCTTCAAGTGGGACCAGGTGGTCGTCGTGCTGGACGAGCCGTGGCAGCCCACGGTGATCTACCCGGCCCGCGGCACGGGCGGCCTCTGGGAACAGCGGCCCGGCACGACCAACGCCGCCCTGGGCCGGCTCATCGGGCGCACCCGCGCCGCGCTGTTGACCGGACTGACCGAACCCGCGGCCACGACCACGCTCGCTCACCGGCACGCGCTGGCCCCGGCTACGGTCTCGGAACACCTCACGGTGCTGCGCGACGCCGGGTTCGTCACCGGCATGCGCCACCGGCACGAGATCCGCTACCGGCGCACGGCGTTGGGCACCGCCGCGGTCGAAGCGCCGGACATCCCGAGCGGTGGAAAGAGCCGATAGCCGCGGTGAAGATCACTTAGCGTGTGCCTACGCTAGCCGCGACGCCTGCGACGAGGAGAACGCCATGTGGCGGGGACTGATCGACGCCTACCGGGACCGATTGCCGGTCACCGACGCCACCCCGGTTGTCACGTTGCACGAGGGCAACACGCCGCTACTGCCGGCGCCGGTGCTCTCCGCGCGGCTCGGCGCCGAGGTCTACCTGAAGGTCGAAGGTGCCAACCCGACCGGCTCCTTCAAGGACCGTGGCATGACGGTGGCGGTGTCCAAGGCCGTCGAGGCCGGCAACAAGGCGATCATCTGTGCCTCGACCGGCAACACCAGCGCCTCCGCCGCCGCGTACGCCGCGCGGGCCGGGATCACCTGTGCGGTGCTCGTGCCGCAGGGCAAGATCGCGCTGGGCAAGCTGGCCCAGGCGCTGGTGCACGGCGCCCGGCTGCTCCAGGTCGCCGGCAACTTCGACGACTGCCTCGGGCTCGCCTCGAAGCTGGCGATCGACTACCCGGTCGCGCTGGTCAACTCGGTCAACATCAACCGGCTGCACGGGCAGAAGACGGCCGCCTTCGAGGTGGTCGAGGCGCTCGGCGACGCTCCGGACATCCACTGCCTGCCGGTCGGCAACGCCGGCAACATCGCCGCCTACTGGATGGGCTACCAGGAGGACGAGGCGGCCGGGCGGGCCACCCGTACACCCAAGATGTTCGGTTTCCAGGCTTCTGGAGCCGCGCCGATCGTGACCGGCAGCGTGGTGCGCGAGCCGTCGACGATCGCCACCGCGATCCGGATCGGCAACCCGGCGAGCTGGACCAAGGCGGTCGACGCCCGCGACGAGTCCGGCGGCCTGATCCACGCCGTGACCGACCGGGAGATCCTGGCCGCGTACCGGCTGCTGGCCCGCGAGGTCGGTGTCTTCGTCGAGCTCGGCAGCGCGGCCAGCGTCGCGGGCCTGCTCCAGAGCGCCGAGGCCGGGTTGATCCCGCGTGGCTCGACCGTCGTCTGCACCGTCACCGGGCACGGCCTCAAAGACCCTGAATGGGCCATTTCTACCGCACCTTCCCCCACTACCATCCGCAACGACGTGTTGGTGGCGGCACGGGCATTGGACCTCGCGTAGGCGTCGTTCTCTCGCACCCCGCGCGGAAGGGTGACAACCGGCTACGCCAAAATCTTCCGCATGTCGCTACTCGCCCGGCTCAGTCTTGCCAACCGGGGCCTCGTCGCGCTGATCGCGGTGGTCATCACCCTGTTCGGCGTCTTCACCCTGCCCCAGCTCAAGCAGCAGCTCCTGCCCTCGCTGGAGTTCCCGGGCGCGTTCATCATCGCCACCTACCCGGGCGCTTCACCGGAGGTGGTCGAACAGCAGGTCACCGAGCCCCTGGAGAACAGCATCCAGGGCATCGACGGCCTGTCGAAGGTCAACTCATCGAGCCGTGAGGGTTCGGCGACCGTCCAGGTCGAGTACGAGTTCGGCACCGACCTGGACAACGCCGTCAACCAGATGCAGACCGCGATCAACCGGATCCGCCCGCAGCTCCCCGACAACGTCGACCCGACGGTGTTCGCCGGCAGCACCGACGACCTGCCCGTGCTGGTGCTCGCCGCGACCGTGCGTGACGACGAGCGCGCGCTGGCCGACCGGCTGCGTACCCAGGTGGTGCCCGAGCTCGAGGGTGTCGACGGCGTGCGCACCGTCAACGTCTCCGGCGCCCGCGAGCAGATCGTCAAGATCACGCCCAACCCGGCGAAGCTGGCCGCGGCCAAGGTGAGCCCGCTCGCGCTCGGCACGATCCTGCAGGCCAACGGGGTGACCATCCCGGGTGGCTCGATCACCGACGCGGACAAGACGTACGCGGTGCAGACCGGCGGCCAGATCGACTCACTCGACGCCCTCAAGGACCTGTATCTGCCGGCCACGCCCCCCGCGCCGCCGGCCAGGCTGGGCGACGTCGCGGACGTGGTCGAGGACCTCGCCCCGGCGACCTCGTTCACCCGCACCAACGGCACCGCCAGCCTGGGCATCGAGATCTTCGGGACGCCGGACAGCAACGCCGTGGAGATCTCCCACGCCGTCCGCGACCAGCTCGGCGATCTCGGCACGACGGTCAACTCCGAGCTGAGCGTGGTCTTCGACCAGGCGCCGTTCGTCGAGTCGTCGATCGACAGCCTGACCACCGAGGGCCTGCTCGGCCTGGTGATGGCCGTGATCGTGATCCTGGTCTTCCTGCTCTCGGTGCGCTCCACGCTGGTCACCGCGGTCTCGATCCCGCTGTCCGTGCTGGTCGCGCTGATCGTGCTCTACCTGGGCGACTACTCGCTCAACCTGCTCACCCTCGGCGCGCTGACCATCGCGGTGGGCCGGGTGGTCGACGACTCGATCGTCGTCCTGGAGAACATCAAACGACATCTGGCGTACGGCGAGGCCAAACGCACGGCGATCCTCACCGGTGTGCGCGAGGTGGCCGGTGCGGTGACCGCCTCGACGCTGACCACCGTCGCGGTGTTCGCGCCGATCGCCCTGGTCGGCGGCTTCGTCGGACAGCTCTTCGCGCCGTTCGCGATCACCGTCACGGTCGCGCTGCTCGCCTCGCTGCTGGTCTCGCTCACCGTGATCCCGGTGCTGGCGTACTGGTTCCTGCGCCCGGCCGGTGCCGGCGCCGACGACGAGCGGGTGCGCGCCGCGGCCGAGGCCAAGGAGCGCGACAACCCACTGCAGAAGGCGTACGTGCCGGTGATCCGGTTCGCGACCGTGCGCCGGTGGACGACGGTCGGCATCGGCCTGGTCGTGCTGTTGGGCACGTTCGCGCTCGCCAGCCGGCTGGAGACCAACTTCCTCGACGACAGCGGTGGCAACACCCTGTCGGTGAGCCAGGAACTGCCGCTCGGCAGCGGGCTGGCGCAGACCGACCAGGCCGCCGCGAAGGTCGAGACGATCCTGAAGGGCACCGACGGTGTCGAGTCCTACCAGGTCACCGCGGGCGGGTCCGGGCTGCCGTGGGAAGGTGCGGCCGGCGGCCGCACCGCCACCTACTCGCTGACCCTGCGCGAAGGTGTCGAGTCCAAGGACGTCGAGGCCAAGCTCCGCGACGAGGTCGGCAAGCTGACCAACGCCGGCGAGTTCACCTTCGGCAACAGCGGCGGCGCGGCCGCGGACCAGCTCGCCGTCGTGGTCCGCGCGTCCGACCAGGACGCGCTGGCGGCCGCGGCCGAGCAGGTGCGGGCCGCGGTGGCCGGCACCGCCGGCGTGGTCGACGTGCAGACCGGGCTGGCGGAAAGCTCGACCCGCTTCGACGTCGTGCTGAACAGGTCGTCGGCCGCTCGCTACGGCCTGAGCGACGCGTCGGTCGGCCAGCTCATCGCCGGCGCGATGCGCGGCGCACCGGCGGGCCAGATCTCTGTCGACGGCCAGCGCGTGGACGTGGTGATCCAGGCCGGCACGGCACCGGCCACCATCGAGGAGCTCAAGGCACTGCCGGTCGGCCCGATCCGTCGGGGCGTCCCGGTGACCCTGGGCCAGGTGGCCACGGTGCAGTCGGTCGACGGCCCGGTGGCGATCGACCGGATCGACGGCGAGCGCAGTGTGACCGTCACCGGCACGGCGACCGGGTCCAACCTGGGCAAGACGACGGCCGACCTCACGAAGACGCTCGACGGGCTGAGCCTGAAGGGTGGCGCGACCTGGGAGATCGGCGGCGTCAGCGCCGAGCAGGCCGACGCGTTCCAGCAGCTCCTGCTCGCGGTGCTCGCGGCCATCGCGATCGTCTTCGTCATCATGGTGGCCACCTTCCGCAGCCTCGTGCAGCCGCTGATCCTGCTGGTCTCCGTGCCGTTCGCGGCGACCGGTGCGATCGGCCTGCTGCTGCTGACCGGCACCCCGCTGGGCGTGCCGGCCCTGATCGGCATGCTGATGCTGGTCGGCATCGTGGTCACCAACGCGATCGTGCTGATGGACCTGATCAACCAGTACCGCGAGCAGGGCATGAGCGTGCGCGACGCGGTGGTCGAGGGCGGCCGGCGCCGGCTGCGCCCGATCCTGATGACGGCGGTGGCGACGATCTTCGCCCTGCTGCCGATGGCGCTCGGCCTGACCGGCGAGGGCGGCTTCATCTCGCAGCCGCTGGCCGTGGTCGTGATCGGTGGCCTGATCAGCTCCACGTTGCTCACGCTGGTGCTGGTGCCGACGCTGTACACGATGGTCGAGGGCACCAAGGAGCGGATCCGGCTGCGCCGGGCCGGCCCGGGTCCCGACCCGTCGTCGAACGGGCACGGGCCGAAGAACTTCGACGACGTGGCGCCCAACCAGGTCGCCACGCCGGCCGGCTCGCCGCTGCAGCGCACCGCCGACCCGGACCCGAGCCGGCCCTCGGCGGCGCTCCTCGAGGGCACCGACCAGTTCGAGGTGCTGCGGCTGCCCCGCAACCGGCCCCGCCCGCCGAGCGAGGACTGATCATCGGGAGCGGCGCACGACGCTAACGTCTGCTCGTGCGTCCGCTCCTTTCACTCCTGTTCCGTTACCCGGACTTCCGCCGGCTCTTCGTCGCGGAGCTCGTGGTCTTCGGGTCCGACTGGTTCGTCATGGTGCCGTTGCTGGTGCTCCTGCCGGAGCTGACCGGCAGCGGCACCTGGGGCGCCTTCGTGCTGGCCGCCGACACCGGGATCACCGCGCTGGTGCTGCCGTACGCCGGGACGATCGCCGACCGGCTGGACCGCAAGAAGGTCATGGTCACCGCGAACCTGGCCTGCCTCGGCGTCCTGCTGCTCCTGCTGTTCGTGCGCAGCGCCGGCACCGCCTGGCTGGCCATCGCCGTGGTCGGCGGCGTGGCGGTGGCCAAGGGCTTCTACTCGCCGGCCGCGTCGGCGTCGCTGCCCAATGTGGTCCCACCCGAGCAGCTCGGCCTGGCCACCACGCTGGCAGGCTCGGCGTGGGGCACGATGGCGGTGGTCGGCGCCTCGCTCGGCGGCATCCTGACCGCGGTGTTCAGCCCGTACGCCTGCTTCTGGATCGCCGCCGCCGCTCTGGTCGGCGCCGCGCTGCTGGGCAGCCGGATCCGCGGGCCGCTGCAGGTGCCGCGGGACGCGGCCGAGCCGCCGGCGCGCGCGTTCGCGGCCATCGGCGAGGCGTTGCGCTACATCGGCGGACGGCCGACGGTGCGGGCGCTGGTCACGGTGAAGTCCGCGGTCGGCCTCGGCAACGGGGTGCTGACCGTGTTTCCGCTGCTGGCCGCCGTCTACGGGGTCGGCCCGATCGGTGCCGGCCTGCTCTTCGCCCTGCGCGGGCTCGGTGCGCTGGTCGGCCCGTTCGCGCTGCGGCCGCTGCTGACCCGGCGCGCGCTGCTGTTTCCGGGGCTGGCCCTGTCCATGTCGACCTACGGGCTCGCGTACCTGGGCGTCTCGGTCCTGACCTGGTTCCCGCTGGTGCTGGTGCTGGTGTTCCTGGCGCACTTCGCGGCCGGCAGCAACTGGACGATGTCCAACTACGCGCTCCAGACCGAGGTGCCGGACCGGCTGCGTGGCCGGGTGTTCGCGACCGACCTGATGCTGGCGACGCTCTCGATCTCGATCAGCCAGCTCGGCGTGGCGGCGGCGGTGGACACCCTCGACGCGCGGGTCATCCTGGCCGGCTGTGGCGCGGTGACGCTGCTGTACGCGGTCGGCTGGTGGCTGGCCACCCGACGGCTTTCGTTGACGAGCGCTCCTGCGGTATCGTAGTGATATCACTCTGATACTAGGGAGGGCATCCATGGAGAAACGTGCGTTCCGGCTGCCGGGTTTCCTCGCCCTGCTGCTGGTGGTCGTGCTGGCCGCGGTCGCGGTGGTGCTCGCTGTGGCGCTGCCCGGGCCGGCAACCGCCGCCGTGGCCGGCGTCCTGGGCCTTATCGTCGTGCTCGGCGCGACTGGGTTCGTCGTGGTCAACCCCAACGACGCGCAGGTCGTGCAGTTCTTCGGCCGCTACGTCGGCTCGATCCGGGAGGCCGGCTTCCACTGGACCTGGCCGCTGACCGCGCGGCGGCGGATCACCCTGCGGGTGCGCAACTTCGAGACGCAGAAGCTCAAGGTCTCCGACGCCGACGGCAACCCCGTGGAGATCGGCGCCGTGGTCGTGTGGCGGGTCGTCGACTCGGCCAACGCCGCGTTCGGCGTCGACGACTACGTGCGCTACGTGGCGGTGCAGGCCGAGGCCGCGGTGCGGCACATGGCCACCACCTATCCCTACGAGGCGCACGAGAGCGGTGCGACCAGCCTGCGCGACAGCGCGGTGGTCAGCGAGCAGCTCACCGCGGAGTTGGCGGACCGATTCACGCTGGCGGGCGTCGAGGTGCTCGAGTCGCGGGTGACCCACCTGGCGTACGCGCCGGAGATCGCCCAGGCCATGCTGGCGCGCCAGCAGGCGTCCGCCATCGTGGCCGCCCGCTACAAGATCGTGGAGGGTGCGGTCGGGATGGTCTCCAGCGCGTTGGAGAAGCTCAGCGAGCAGCACGTGGTCGAGCTCGACGAGGAACGCAAAGCGCAGATGGTGGCCAACCTGCTGGTGGTGCTCTGCGGCGACCGGGCCGCGACGCCGGTGGTCAACGCCGGCACGCTGTACTGACGGCATGGCCGAGCGCAAGAAGCTGCTGTTGCGGCTCGATCCACAGGTGTACGACGCGTTGGCTCGGTGGGCCGCGGACGACCTGCGCAGCGTCAACGCCCAGATCGAGTACGCGTTGCGACAGGCGCTGCGCGCGGCCGGCCGGCCGATCCGGCCCGCGGCGGAGGCGGAGCCGGAATTCCGCTCTGTGGACGATTCCTGACCCGCCGTTTGTCGTCGGTGGGTGGACCTAGAGTGCGGGGCATGGGTGTGACCTTCGTCGACGGTCCCGTGAAGGTGCGAGTGCCGGCGACCAGTGCCAATCTCGGTCCGGGTTTCGACGCGCTCGGCCTGGCGCTAGGCCTGCACGACGACGTGGCCGCATGGGTCACCGACGGCGGCTGGCACGTCGACGTGGCCGGTGAGGGTGCCGGCGAGCTACCGACCGGCGCCGACCATCTCGTTGCCCGCGCGATGGCGGCGACGTTCGAGCGGCTCGGTGGCCATCCGCCCGGCGTGGCGATCGAGTGCGTCAACCGCATCCCGCAGGCCCGCGGGCTGGGTTCGTCGTCGGCGGCGATCGTGGCGGGCGTCCAACTCGCCCGCGCACTCGTCAAGGACGGCACGACGATCCTCGACGACGCGGGCGCGCTGGCGCTGGCGGCGGAGTTGGAAGGCCATCCTGACAACGTCGCGCCCTGTCTGCTCGGCGGGTTCGTCATCGCCTGGTCCGACGAGACGTCCGGCGGGTTCCGCGCGGTGCGGCTGGCGCCCGACGAGCGGGTCCGGCCGACGGTGTTCATCCCGACCGACCGCGGGCTGACCGCCGAGGCGCGGGCGGCATTGCCGGCGTCGGTGCCGCACCACGACGCGGCTTACACCGCCGGGCGGGCGGCGCTGCTGGTGCACGCGTTGACCGCGGCCCCAGACCTGCTCTTCGCGGCCACCGCCGACAAGCTCCATCAGGGCTATCGGGCGCCGGGCATGCCGGGGACGGCCGCGCTCGTTGATGAGCTGCGTGGTCGAGGCGTGGCCGCCGTGGTCAGTGGGGCTGGGCCGACGGTGTTGGCGCTGACCAGGCCGCCCGAAGACGGCGATTTGGGAATAGGTTGGCGCGTCATCGAGTTGGCGATAGACGTAGTCGGCGCCAGGATTGGTTCAGGTAGACTCGGACACGCCGAGCGGGCCCCTGTTGCCGCAGGTCGGAAGAGTTGATTACGCTCTAGACCTAGCACAGCCGCGAAGCGTGCGATCTGCGGGGCGGCGCATCCCCGAAGCTATCGACGGTCGATCCGTCAATTTCCTGCCTCGGCTTACGCCGCACCACCTGAGCCCGCGATGAGTTGGCGTGCGAAACCCCGTGACGCGTCAAGCGAGGCGGGTGCACCGAGGCCGCCCGGCCACCTGATCTACCCATACCTGGGCAGCCCCGGCCTATCGAGGGAAGGAATCCATTGAGCGACACCACCGACGTGACGTCGGATGTCTCCAACGTCGCTGACGACGCCACGACCACCGGCACCCGACGCCGGCGGGGCAGCGGTCTGTCCGCGATGCTCCTGCCGGAGCTGCAGAGCCTGGCCGCGTCCCTCGGCATTTCCGGCACCGCCCGGATGCGTAAGGGCGAGCTGATCACCGCGATCTCCGAGCGCCAGAACGGTGCCCCGGCCGGCAGCACGCCGCGACCGCGGGCCGAGTCCGAGGCCAAGGCGTCGGAGAAGGCGGCTCCGGCCGGTTCGGCACCCTCGGGCGCTCCGGCGGCTGGCTCCGCGTCCGCACCGGCTACGGCGGGTGTGGCCGCCGCACCGGCCTCCGCAGGCGCCGCTGTCGCGACCATCGAGGCGCCCGCCGCCACCGTGGCCGCCGAGGGCGGCCAGCGGTCCCGACGCACCCGCGCCACCGCGTCCGCGTCCGCCTCGACGTCCGCCCCGGCCGAGCCGAAGGTCGACGGCGAGGAGCGCGACGACCGTGACTCGCGGGGTGACCGTGACTCGCGGGACACCCGTGACCGCGGTGACCGCCACGAGCGCACCGACGAGCGGTCCAGCCGCAACGACCGTGGCGGTGACCGCGGCAGCGACCGTGGCGACCGCGGCGAGCGCAATGACCGGAGCGAGCGCAACGACCGCGGCCAGCAGCGCGACGGTCGCCGGGGCGATGGCCACGGTGACGGCCGCCGCGACGCTGCGCGCGACGGCCAGCGTGACAACCAGCCCACTGGCCAGCGCGACGGCGGTCGTGACCTCGACGGCGACGACGACGACGAGAGCGGCGGCCGGCGGAGCCGGCGCAGCCGGTTCCGTGACCGCCGGCGTGGCCGTGGTGAGCGTGCCGAGGGCGATGCTGGTCGCGAGACGACCCGCGAAGGCGGCCGCGAAGGCCGTGACCCGCAGGTCAGCGACGACGACGTGCTCGTGCCCGTCGCCGGCATCGTCGACGTGCTCGACAACTACGCGTTCGTCCGCACCACGGGCTACCTGTCCGGCCCCAACGACGTCTACGTCTCCATGTCCCAGGTCAAGAAATACGGCCTGCGGCGCGGCGACGCGGTCACCGGCGCTGTGCGCCAGGCCCGCGACGGCGAGCAGCGGCGCGACAAGTACAACCCGCTGGTCCGGCTCGACACGGTCAACGGCATGGACCCGGAGGAGGCCAAGCGCCGCCCCGAGTTCTACAAGCTGACGCCGCTCTACCCGCAGGAGCGCCTGCGGTTGGAGACCGAGCCGCACATCCTGACGACGCGGGTCATCGACCTGATCATGCCGCTCGGCAAGGGACAGCGCGCACTGATCGTGTCGCCCCCCAAGGCCGGCAAGACGATGATCCAGCAGGCGGTCGCCAACGCGATCACCCGCAACCACCCTGAGGTGCACCTCATGGTCGTGCTCATCGACGAGCGCCCCGAAGAGGTCACCGACATGCAGCGCTCGGTCAAGGGCGAGGTCATCTCGTCCACGTTCGACCGTCCGCCGCAAGACCACACCACGGTCGCCGAGCTCGCCATCGAGCGGGCCAAGCGGCTGGTCGAGCTCGGCCATGACGTGGTCGTGCTGCTCGACTCGATCACCCGCCTCGGCCGCGCCTACAACCTGGCGGCCCCGGCGAGCGGCCGGATCCTCTCCGGCGGCATCGACTCGACGGCGCTGTACCCGCCGAAGCGCTTCCTCGGCGCGGCCCGCAACATCGAGAACGGCGGGTCGCTGACCATCATCGCCAACGCGCTGGTGGAGACCGGTTCCATGATGGACACGGTCATCTTCGAGGAGTTCAAGGGCACCGGCAACGCCGAGCTCAAGCTGGACCGGAAGATCGCCGACAAGCGGGTGTTCCCCGCCATCGACATCCACCCGTCCAGCACGCGTAAGGAAGAGATCCTGCTCGCGCCGGAGGAGCTGGCGATCACGCACAAGCTCCGCAAGGTGCTGCACTCGCTCGAGTCGCAGGCCGCGCTGGATCTTCTGCTCGACCGGCTCAAGCAGAGCCGCACCAACATCGAGTTCCTGCGCCAGATCGCCAAGTCGACACCGGGAGAGTGACCCGGGTCGCGTCCGCGGCCTGAAACCGGCCCTACCTTCGCAGGTGGGGCCGGTTTCATGTTTTCCCAGCCCAATGGGTGTCTCGCGCACGGACCAACTGGTCGCACAAGGTGTCCGATCCAGGCATGACCCCAGGTGAAACTCTGCTCACACTGCGCACCGGGAGCTGCCCCCCGACTGCGGCGGCACCACCGTGCGCGTGTGCTGTGAATACGTCATCAATCTGGGAGGCGCGATGACGACACCTGGGTACCGTGACGTGCCCCCGCAGTCCTGGGATCCGAACGCCCCGGTCGACTTCGCGGAGGCCGAGGACTTCCTGCGGATGTGCTACGGCGACAACAGCAAGCTGGGGTCGGTGGAGCCCCGGCTCGCCGTCGTACGGGCCCAGATCGCGGCGACCGGCACCTACGTGCACACCCCGGACGAGCTCGCCTACGGCGCCCGGGTCGCGTGGCGCAACTCCAGCCGGTGCATCGGCCGCCTCTACTGGCGCAGCCTGGTGGTGCTCGACCGGCGCCGCGCGCGTACGCCCGAGGAGATCTTCGCGCTGATCGTCCGGCATCTGTGCATGGCCGGCGGCACCGCGGCGGCCAACCGCGAGCCGGGCGCCATCCGCCCGGTGATCTCGGTGTTCCCGCAGGCCCAGCCGGGGCGCCCGTACGCGCGGATCTGGAACGAACAGCTCATCCGCTACGCGGGCTACCGCGACGTCAACGGCGGCGTGACCGGCGACCCACGGGTGGTCCGCTTCACCGAGTCGATGCGCGACCTGGGCTGGCGCGGCAAGGGCGACGCGTTCGACGTGCTCCCGGTCGCGATCGAGACACCGGCACACGGGGTACGGCTCTTCGAGCTCCCCGAGCGCGCGGTGCTGGAGGTGCCGCTGGCCCACCCGGAGTTCGGCTGGTTCGCCGAGCTCGGCCTGCGCTGGCACGCGGTCCCGGCGATCTCCAACATGCGGCTGACCATCGGCGGCGTGCACTACCCACTGGCGCCGTTCAACGGCTGGTACATGGGCACCGAGATCGGCGCCCGCAACCTGGCCGACCCGGACCGCTACAACATGATCCCGGTGGTGGCCCGCCTGATGGGCCTCGACACGTCCAAACCAGGCACCCTCTGGCGCGACCGCGCCCTGGTCGAGCTCAACCGCGCGGTCCTCTGGTCGTTCGAACGCGCCGGCGTGAAGATCACCGACCACCACACCGAGTCGGACCGCTTCCTGGCCCACATCCGCAACGAGGCCAAAGCGGGCCGCGAGGTCCCGGCCGACTGGAGCTGGATCGTCCCACCGATGTCCGGCGGAGCGACCGGGGTGTTCCACCGCTACTACCACGAGGCCGACGAACGCCCGAACTTCTACCTCGACCCGGAAGCCCGCGCCCTGGGCGTCCACGGCCACCGCGCCCACACCGCGACCGAGGACCCCACCCCCCCGACCCAAACCCGCCGCGAGCCGGCAACCGCACCGCAGGCGCCGGCCACGGCCAGCCCGTCCCTGACCACCCCGACCCCACCGCGGCGCATCCCGACCCAGCCCGTCCCACCGGCGGCCCCAACCCGGGTAGCCCCGTCCCCAACCCTCCGCCCAGCCTGCCCGGTCCGGCACTAGCGGACGCCCGGCCCTTGCTTCGCATTGAGGGCGCCCGGCCGCGGGCCTGGCGAGCGGAGCGGTCCCTCGCGGGAGGAACGGTCCGCACCACCGCGGACCCGAGTAAGAACGACCTTGATCGGCTAGAAATCGCCTTCGGCGACCTGGAAGACCGTGAGCCCCAGGTCTCGCCACATCTTCACTACGTGTTGGCGGTCGTCGAAGACGCCGACGACGCGGTAGTCGGCCGCGATCTCGCTCTGGAAGATGTCGCGTTTGACGACCGCGTCGCGGCGGGTGTCGCCGTAGGCGCGCATGTGCAGGGCCAGATAAGGCACCGCGACGTGGGCGGCGAGCCAGCGCTCGGTGTCGGCGCGGGCGCTTTCCTCGCGGCCCGTGCAGTAGATGACTCCGTAGCCCGCCGCGTGCATGGCGCGGACGGCCGCGATCACCGCGTGGTGGGGCTCGTCCTCGGCGACCAGGTGCAGGTCCAGGTGGTGGCGGTCGCCGAGCAGGGCGACCGTGCCGTCGATGTCGACCAGGACGATCTCGGGGGCGTCCGCGGGCGGCTCGTAGCGGTCGGTCGGCGGCGCGGCGGCCACCGTCGGCACCGGCAGGGGCAGGGTGCGGCCCGCCAGGTAGCGCTGGTGCATCGACCGGATCGCCGCCTCGCCGACCTGCTCGTCCTTGGGGCGGGTGGCGTCGCGGCGGACGCATTCGTCGACCGGCACATCAGTGAAGTCCCGGACCTCGAAGGTGGCGCCGTGCCGGGCCGCCAGTCCGGCCCAGTCGCGGGCGAGCCGGGGGATCAGGTTGGTGTCGTCGACGCAGACATCGACGCCGGCCTGGAGGAGGCTGTCGACCAGGGTGAACGAGGCGACCGAGACCTGGCGCTCGGTGCGGTCGGTCAGCAGTGGCTCGCCGTGCAGCATCCGGCGCAGGTCGTCGCGGTTGACCCGGACCACCCAGGGCTGGAGGCTCCGGGCGAAGGTGGTCTTGCCGGACGCGGGCAGGCCGCGGGTGATGATCAACCTGGGCGCTCGGTGCGGCATGGTGTCAATCATGGCCCACGGGAATGCGCACCTTGGGGGCCGCGTTACACCGGTCGGACCAGTGCATGGCAGACTGGTCAATCGGCCAAGGTTCCGGTTCACGTCCATGAAAGCTCAGCGACGGGCGACCCGGCGACCATCGATTGAAAGGACCGAGGCGTGAAGCCTGACATCCACCCGCAGTACGTGACCACCGCGGTCACCTGTTCCTGCGGCAACACCTTCAGCACCCGCAGCACCGCGAAGAGCGGTCAGATCCACGTCGAGACCTGCAGCGCCTGCCACCCGTTCTACACCGGCAAGCAGCGCGTTCTCGACACCGCCGGCCGCGTGGCCAAGTTCCAGCAGAAGTACGCCAAGGTCCAGGCCAAGAAGAAGTAGCGACGCCGACGGCGCCCCCCTCGCGGATTCAGCGGGGGCGGGCGCCGTCGTCTGTTCGGGGCAGGCACGGCCAGACCTAAGGGGCACAGATGAGCGTGGATCGACTCGCGGGGCTGCTCGACGAGTACGGCGAGCTGGAGAAGCGGCTCGCCGACCCGGCGATCCACGCCGACCAGAACACGGCCCGGCGGGTCGGCCGCCGGTTCGCCGAGCTGACACCCATCCGCAAGGCCAACGACGAGCTCGAGCAGACCCGGGCTGACCTGACCGCCGCGCGCGAGCTCGCCGCCGAGGACCCGTCGTTCGCCGGCGAGGTGGATGCGATCGCGGCCACGCTGCCGGTGCTCGAGGAGCGGCTCGCCGAGTTGCTCGCGCCGCGCGACCCGCACGACGCCAAGGACGTGATCCTCGAGATCAAGGCGGGCGAGGGCGGCGAGGAGTCGGCCCTGTTCGCGGGCGACCTGCTGCGGATGTACTCCCGCTACGCCGAGCGGCACGGCTGGGTCACCGAGGTGATCGACGCGCAGGACTCCGACCTCGGCGGCGTCAAGGACGTCTCGCTGGCGGTCAAGACCAAGGGCGTGCCCGAGGGCGGCAACGGCGTCTGGTCGCGTCTCAAGTGGGAGGGCGGCGTCCACCGGGTGCAGCGGGTGCCGGTCACCGAGTCGCAGGGACGGATCCACACCTCGGCCGCCGGCGTGCTGGTGCTCCCCGAGGCGGAGGACGTCGACGTGAACATCGAGCCGGGCGACATCCGGGTCGACGTGTTCCGTTCGTCCGGCCCGGGTGGTCAGTCGGTCAACACCACGGACTCCGCTGTGCGCATCACCCACCTGCCCACGGGCATCGTGGTGAGCTGCCAGAACGAGAAGAGCCAGCTCCAGAACCGCGAGCAGGCGATGCGGATCCTGCGCGCCCGGCTGCTGGCCGCGGCCCAGGAGCAGGCCGACGCGGCCGCGTCCGACGCCCGCAAGGCGCAGGTGCGCACCGTCGACCGCTCCGAGCGGATCCGCACCTACAACTTCCCGCAGAACCGGATCAGCGACCACCGGATCGGCTTCACGGCCTACAACCTCGACCTGGTGCTGGCCGGCGACCTCGACGGCGTGCTGGACGCGCTGACCGAGGCCGACCGGGCCGCCCGGCTCGCGGGGGAGACCGAGCTATCCCGGCACTGACCGGGCCAGCCGGTCGACGCGGCGCAGCGCGTCCGGGATCCGGTGTGCGCCGGCCATCGCGCCGACCAGCGCGGCGGCCTCTTTGACGGTCATGCCGGCCGACGTCACGTAGAGCGGCCGGGCGCCGCTGCCCCGGACCACCGGCACGGCGTGCGTCGCCGATCGGAACGCGGTCTTCGCGACACCCACCACGGGCCGGCCCGTCTCGGCGTGCACGCGAGCCCCGAGCCCCGGGCGCCCGTCGGGGTCTAGGTCGACGTAACCGTCCACCACCAGCACGTCGACCGGCGCCGTCGTGGCCAGCACCGCGCGGATCGCCGGGAGCTCACGTTCGAAGAAGAATCCCGGCTTGTACGCCGGCACGGTGTCGACGCGGGCCGACAGCTCCTCGACGAGCGTGGCGAAGCGTGGCTCCGTAGCGACGACGAGGGCGGCGTGGGCGCCGCCCTCGTCCGGATAGTGCGCGTCGACCGCGCCGTAGCGGGTCACCCCTTGATGCGGTGCGCAAGGCCGACCAGGGCCGTGCGCACGGTTTCCCTGGTGCGGTCGTAGGTGAAGCCCGCGTCGTGCAGCACCCGGCCGGCCGCCGTGTCCGGCATGCGCAGCAGGCCGAGCAGGATGTGCTCGGTGCCGACGTAGTTGTGGCCCAGGTCCAGCGCGCTCTGGGTGGTCTCCTCCAGTAGCTGCTTGGCCGAGGCGGAGAACGGCACGTGCTCGGGCACCGTCTCGGTCGGGCCGGGCAGGCCGGCGGTGACCGTGTCGGCCAGCGCCGCCGGGTCGGCGCCGAGCGCCACGACCAGTTTCGCGGCCAGCGCCTCGGTCGCACCGAGCAGCGCCACCAGCACGTGCTCGGGCTCGACCGACGGGTTGCGCCGGTCCCGCGCCAGGGCCTGCCCGGCGCTGACGACCTCGGCGGCCCGGGCCGTGAACCGGGAGAACCGGTTCGTGCCGCGCTGTTGCGCGGCCTGCTTGGAGACGCCCATGGCGTCGCCGATCTGGCTCCAGGACGCACCGGTCTGGCGGGCCGCCCGGACGAAGTGGTCGATGAGCTGGTCACCGAGGTCGCCGAGGGCACGCGCCCGGGACCGGGCCTCGCCGACCCGGGCCACTGGGTCCGCGTCGGGCAGGTCGCGGTCGAGTTGCGCGATGAGGTCGTCGACTGAGATGTCGAAGGGTGCCATGCCGTCAAGTGTGTGTTGACGCAGCGGCATCGTCAAGGCTGAGTTGACGCTGGATTCCGGAACTTTCGTCCCTTTATGGGGTTAATGTGGCGGGTGTGAAGGGGTTTCGGCTCGCCGTCGCGGCCGCCGTCGTGCCGCTCGGGCTGCTGCTCATGCTGCCGGGGCTCACCCTGGCGGCGCCGGCCCCGACACCGACCGGACCGACCGCGACACCGACCGGACCGACCCCGACCGGACCGACCCCGACACCGAGCGCCGTCGTCCTGCGCAAGCTGCCTCCGCCGACGCCTATCCCGACCACCGTGGACGTCGCCGTGACCGGCAAGGTCGTGCCGGCGGCGGTCCGGCCCGGGCAGGACGCCACGTTGAGCTTCACCGCCCGCAACGAGGGGATCCTGCCGGCGGGCGACGTGCGGGTGGCGGTGCCGCTGCCGGCCCAGATGACGGTCGTCAAGGCGACCGCGAGCCAGGGTACGTTCGACGGTCTGCTGTGGAGCGTCGGGGCGCTGCCCGTGCACAAGGCCGCGACGCTGACGCTGGTGGTGCGCGGCAGCACGCCCGCGTTCGTGACCGCGACGGCGGCCCTCGTCGGCTCGACGCCCAGGGACGGCGACACGCGCGACGACCTGGCCACCGCCGCGCTGCGCGTCGCACCGCCGGCCGGGATCCGTGCGCCCCGCGCCGACCTGGTGCTCAACGCGCGGGTCGCACCGGAGCTCACCGGACCGGGCGACCCGGTGACGTACGCGGTGACGGTCGCGAACAAAGGCCCCGACCCGGCGACCGACGTGGAGGTGGCAGATCCGGTGCTGACCGGCACCTTCCTCGCGTCATCGGTGTCCGCCGGCCAGGTGGTCGGGATGCCGGTGCTGACCGGTGGGCCGGCCACCGCTGCCCGCTGGCGGGTCGGCACGCTGGCGCCGGGTGCCAGCGCGACGTGGGGGATCCGGACGCTGGCGACGGTGGGCGTCCAGGGCGACCCGGCCGTGCTGGTGACCCAGAGCGGTGCCGAGGACCCGGTCGGCGGCGACACCGTGGCCCGGGCGGTGCCGAAGGTGAATGCCGCGGACCTCGCGCTCACCCGCGACGTCAGCAACAGCACCCCGAGCTTCGGACAGGAGGTCACGGTCACCGTGACCGTGAGCAACGCCGGTCCGGACCTGGCCCGCGGCGTGACCGTCAACGACCCGTTCGGCGCCGAGCTCGTGTTCGCGTCGGCCTCGATGGAGGTGGGCGACTACGACGACGGCCGTTGGGCGATCGGTGACCTGGCGGCCGGCGCCGCGGCGACGCTGACCCTGCGGGCGCGGGTCGTGGTGGCCGGGCCGATCAGGAGCCGGGCGACCGTGGAAGGGAAGCCGGGCGACCCGGACAGCGCCAACAACGTGGTCGAGACCCTGCTGGTCGCCGGCAGCGACTCGCCACCACACCTGCCGGTCTTTCGGACCGGACTCCCACTGCCGTACACCCAGATCCGGCTCTCCACGATGGAGGCGACGGTGGTCGGCGGCCTGATGATGATGTTCGGCCTGGTCTTACTGCTGCACCTGCGTCGCGCCTAAGAGGCCGCCCGCGGGCGGCGTTTGGCCCGCAGCATCTCCCGGTCCGCGATCTCGAAGGCCTGGCCGAGTGCGTCGCGCAGCGCCGGGCCTGATCCGTTGACCTCGGCGAAGCCGACGCTGACGCCGACCGGTGTGCCCGGGACCAGGGCGTGCCAGTCCTCGGCGCCCACCGCGACCGCGATCCGGCGAGCCACCTCGGCCGCCTCCGCCATGCCGGCGCCCGGCAGGACCACCACGAACTCGTCGCCGCCGTAGCGGGCCACGAAGTCGCCGCGCCGCATCACCCGGTGGATCACCCCGGCGATCCGTTGCAGCACCAGGTCGCCGGAGTGGTGGCCGTGCTCGGTGTTGACCGCCTTGAAGCCGTCTAGGTCGCAGACGCCGATCACGGCCCGCTCGCCCCGGGCGACCATGGCGGCCACGTAGCGCTCGAGCTGGCGGCGGTTGGGCAGGCCGGTCAGCGGGTCGGTGAGCGCCTCGCCCGCGTATTGCGCGGCGGTGCGCCGCAGTTCCTCGCGCTCGATCTGTGCCGCGATGCCGTCGACGTAGACGGTCTGCAGCCGGTCGCTGCGCTGGGCGGCCAGCCGGAACGCGTGCCGGTCGGCGCGGTGGGCGGCGGCGTGGTCACCGGCCACCGCGAAGGTCAGGCTGCGCAGCCGCTCGGGCTCGGCCGCGCCCAGGGTCTGCGGGGAGATGGTGATCGTGCCGAGCCGGGCCAGTGCCTCGATGGGTCGGCCGGCCGCGATCGCCACGCAGACGTCGCCGAGTTGGCGCAGGTCGCGGGCGCGGGCACCGTCGCCGCCGGCGGCCAGCAGGGCGAACACGTCGACCCGGTTGTCGATCTCCTCGCCCAGGGCGCCCCGGCGGGCGGCCGCGTAGCCGTAAGCGGTCACCGTGGACGGTCGCAACCGGACACCGCCGTCGGCGTCGAGGAACCGGCACAGGTCGACGCCGATGTCGCGGAGCACCCGCAGGCAGCCGTCGGAGTCGCCGGAGTGGTCGAGGGCGACCGCGTTGCGCAGCCGGATGCCGGGCGCCGCGAACAGCTCCTCGGGCAGCCCGGCGGCCGTGCCGAGCTGCCGCGCCCGCTCGATCGCGCCCAGCGCGTACCCGTGGAAGCTCAAATAGGAATAGGCCATCGCCAGGTCGTGCCAGCCCCAGGCGGTGTCGCCGTCCGGGTCCTGCACCCGGCCCAGGTAGCTGGCGCTCTGCACGAAATGGGTGACGCAGCGGTCGAGGGCGCCCTGTTGGTGTGCGGCGAGCGCGGCCAGGGCGTGGGCATGGCCGAGGATGTACGGGTCGCCGGCCTCGCGGGCGCACTCCAAGGCCTGGTCGACCGCGGCAGCATATTCAGCGGTGCGGCCGAGGTTGAGCACCGCGGAGAGCCGCTGGACCAGCGCGTCCGCGCGGGCGTGTGGCTCGTTGGTGGTCTCGAGCACTTGGTCCAGGACCAGGCAGGCGTCGGCCGATCGGCTCCGCATCATCAGTGAGCGAGCCTGCCGCAGCGCGTCAACCTGGTCGGGGACCCGGTCGAGCCAACCCACCGAGTAACCCCCTTCTGCAACCTTCGTGTGGTCGAGCGTCAATGATTATCGCGTGACGGGCCGCAGACAACAGCCGACCGAAGGGACGACCATCCGCGTGGCACCAATGATCGCCGATGCCACCGGCAGATTGGTATCCGCGGGGGTCGAATCCCCGCGAAACGACGCCGAGCTGCTGGCGGCCTTCGTTCTCGGCGTGTCGCGCGGTCGCCTGCCGATGGTCGACCGGTTCACCGCCGAGCAGGCCGACGCGTACCGCCGGCTGGTCCAGCGACGGGTGGATCGGGAACCGCTGCAGTACGTCATGGGTACCGCGGCCTTCCGCTACCTCGAGCTCGAGGTCGGCCCAGGCGCCTTCGTGCCCCGGCCGGAGACCGAGCTGCTCGCCGGTTGGGGCATCGACGTGGCCCGGGCGCTGCCCGCACCGGTGGTGGTCGACCTGTGCGCCGGGCCCGGTCCGATCGCGTTGTCGGTGGCGACCGAGGTGCCAACGGCGACCGTGTACGCGGTCGAGAAGTCGCCCGCCGCCCTGGAGTGGCTGCGCCGCAACGCCGCCGGCCTGGCACCGGACACCCACGTGGTGTCCGGCGACGTGGCCGACCCGGAGCTGCTCGGCGATCTGCGCGGCCGGGTGGACGTGCTGCTCAGCAATCCGCCGTACGTGCCGGCGGGTACCCCGGTGCCGCCGGAGGTGGGCCGGTACGACCCGGAGACTGCCGTGTTCGGCGGCACCGACGGCCTCGACGTGGTCCACCCCGTGATCGCCCGCGCGGCCGAGCTGCTCCGCCCCGGTGGGGCGCTGGCGATCGAGCACGACGAGGAACACGCCGAGGCGCTACCGGAGCTGCTGCGCGCCGACGGCCGGTTTGACCGGATTGACCGGCATGTGGATCTCACCGGCCGTCCACGATTCACCACTGCCCGCCGGAATCAGGCAGCGTCGGCGTGGCAGACTGGCTCACCGTGATGCTCTATGACTGCCGGTCGATCGGGGACCGTGACAAGGGGATCGCCGCGGCGATCGAGGCGGTCAAGTCCGGCGAGCTGGTGGTGCTCCCGACCGACACCGTCTACGGGCTGGGCGCCGACGCGTTCACCCCGCACGCCGTGTCCCAGTTGCAGACCACCAAGGGCCGGGACCGCAGCATGGCCCCGCCGGTGTTCGTCGGCTCCCGCCACACCCTCGACGGCCTGGTCTTCTCGCTGCCGCAGGCGGCACGCGACCTGGTCGAGGCATTCTGGCCCGGCCCGCTGACGATCATCATCGAGCACTCGCCGACGCTCCAGTGGGACCTCGGCGAGACCGGCGGCCAGATCGCCGTTCGGATGCCGCTGCACCCCGTGGCGCTCGAGGTGCTGCGGGAGACCGGCCCGATGGCGGTGCTCGCCGCCAACAAGGCCGGCCTGCCCGCGCCGACCACTGCGGAAGAGGCCCGCGAGCAACTCGACTACGCCGTCCGCGTCTACCTCGAGGCCGGCCCGAGCGCCGACCCGGTGCCGAGCGCGATGGTCGACGTGACCGGCAGCGTGCCCCGGCTGCTGCGGGCGGGCGGCATCCCGATCGAGAAGCTGCAAGACGTGGTGCCCGGCCTGGCCGGTCCGGGGATGTGACCGTGCCGCCGTTCACCGTCCTGCACATCTGCATGGGCAACATCTGCCGGTCGCCGATGGCCGAGCGGCTGCTCGCGCTCGCCGTCCAGCAGCGGCTGTCCCGCGTGCCGGCCGGCACGGCGACCACCGGCGCGGACGCTCTGGTGCTCAGCCACAGCGCCGGCACCGGAGGTTGGCACGACGGCGAGGAGATGAACCCGCCGGCGGCCCGCCAGGTGCGCGCCCGCGGCGGCGACCCGGCCGGCTTCGCCGCCCGCAAGCTGCTGTCGGAGCACATCGACGCGGCCGACCTGGTCCTCACCGCGACCGCCGACCAGCAGGAGTACGTGGTCGCGCTGCGCGCCGACGCCGAAGAGCGCACGTTCGTGCTCGGCGAGTTCGGCCGCCTGCTGGCCGTGGTCGACCCCGCGGCGCTGCCGGACGGCGGGCTGAACCCCGACGGCGTCTACGCCCGCGGCGTGGCGCTGGTCCAGGCGGTCAACGCCGCACGCCGGGGTGCCGCCGCACTGCCCGCTGACGACCTCGACGATCCGTGGGGGCGCGGCGACCAGACGTTCAGCCGGGTGGCCGACGAGATCGAGGAGACCATCGTCCCGCTCGCCCGCCTGCTCATTCCGTCCTGAGGGGACTGACATGGTCAACGCCCGTTGGCTGGCGCCGGGCTCCGCGTCCGGGCTGCTGCGGCTCGCCGACGCCGAAGACGTCGCGGCCGTGCTCGCCGGTGGTGGCCTCGCCGTGCTGCCCACCGAGACCGGCTACATGCTGGCCGCCGCCGCGACGATCGAGTCGGCCGTGCTCCAGGTGTTTCGGGCCAAGCGGCGCGACCTCGCCCACCCGATGCACATCGCCTGCGCGTCACTCGAGATGGCGGCGCACTTCGCGGTGCTCACGCCCGACGCCCGCAAGGTGATCGGCGCCTTCACGCCCGGCCCGCTGACGGTGGTGGTCGAGCAGAGCAGCGAGCTTCCCGACCGGTTGGTGACGCACGAGGGCACGGTCGGCATCCGGGTGCCGGACCACCCGGCCACCCTTCAGGTGATCGCCGCCGCCGGCGTGCCGGTCACCGCGACGAGCCTCAACCCGTCCGGCGCGGAGTCCCGCCCGGTCGACGCCGACGTGCTGGCCGAGCTCGACTGGTCGACCGACCAGGAGGTGCCGGTGGTGGTCGACCACGGCGCGATTCGGCACACCCTGGCCTCGACGCTCGTGGCGCTCACCGGTCCGGACGGTCCGCGGGTGCTCCGTGAAGGCCCGGTCTCGGCGGCGCAGGTGCGGGAGATCCTGGGTCGCTAGGGTTTTCGGCGCCCCGCGCGATGTTGCGGGCCATCCCGCCGAAGATCATCGCGTGGAACGGCGAGACCGCCCTCCAGTACGCGTGCCCGGCCAGCCCGCGCGGCAGGAACACCGCCCGCTGCCGGTAGCGCGACCCGTTCGGGCCGTCCGGCTCGGCGCGCAGCTCCAACCAGGCCCGGCCCGGCAGCTTCATCTCGGCGCGCAGCCGGAGCAGCTCACCCGGCACGATCTCCTCGACCCGCCAGAAGTCGAGCGCGTCGCCGACGTAGAGCCGGTTAGGGTCGCGCCGGCCGCGCCGCAGCCCGACGCCACCGACCAACCGGTCGAGCCAGCCCCGCACCTCCCAGGCGAGCGGGAACGAGTACCAACCGTTGTCGCCGCCGACCCCCTCGATCACCCGCCACAGCATCGCCGGGGTCGCGGCCACCTCGCGCTCGCGCACGTCCGTGTAGACGCTGCCGCCGGACCACCGCGGGTCGGTCGGCAGCGGGTCGGCCGGCGAGCCGGCGCCGGACCAGCGGGTCTCCACGTCGAAGTCGCGCACCTTGTTGAGCGCCAGCTGGACCGCGCGGTCGAAGCCGATCAGCCCGTCCGGCGGGTCGGGCACGTACTCGGCGATGTCGTGCTCGTGTGCCACGGCCTCGTGGATCAGGCTTTCCACCAGTGGCCGGGCGATCGCGTTGGGCACCGGGGTGACCAGGCCGACCCAGTGCGAGGAGAGCCCCGGGGTCAGCGGCCGGACCGGCACGATGATCCGGCGGGGCAGGCCAGCCACCTCGGCGTACCGCTGCATCATCTCCAGGAACGTCAGCACGTCCGGGCCGCCGATGTCGAAGCCCCGGTTGACGTCGGCCGGCAACGTCGCGGCGCCGATCAGGTAGCGCAGCACGTCGCGGACCGCGATCGGCTGGATCCGGTTGCGCACCCAGCGCGGGGTGACCATCGCCGGCAGCCGTTCGGTGAGATAGCGGAGCATCTCGAACGACGCCGAGCCCGAGCCGAGGATGATCGGGGCGCGCAGCACCGCGGTCGGGGTGCCGCTGGCGAGCAGGATCCGGGCGACCTCGGCCCGCGAGCGCAGGTGGGCGGAGACCTCGTCGCCCGGCGGCGGCTCAGGGCCGCCGAGGTAGACGATCCGCCGCAGGCCCGCCTCGCCGGCCGCCGCCGCGAAGGCGTTGGCGTTGGCCCGGTCGAGGGCCTCGAAGTTGGGCCGGCCGAGCGAGTGGACCAGGTAGTAGGCGACGTCGACGCCGTCGAACGCGGCGGGCAGCGAGTCGGGGTCGCCCAGGTCGCCCTTGGCCACCTCGACCCGGTCGGCCCAGGGCACGTCGCGCAGCTTCTCCGGCGAGCGGCTCAGGCAACGGACCTCATGGCCGGCGTCGAGCAGGCGGGGGACCAGCCGGCCGCCGATGTAGCCGGTCGCGCCAGTGACTAGGCATTGCACGCCTCTCACTATGCGGGTCGGTGCGGTCGTCCGCTTGGTATCCGGATCGTCACCCAGAGTTCGTCGCGAGTTTTCCGGACCCGCCGAAATTGTCCGGCTCTTTCCGAATCGGCTACACCTTTCGGACACCTGGCGCGACGCACGTAGACTCCGACGCGATGTCGACGACCTCTGCCCGTACCCCTGACGCGGCCGCACCCGATGCGGACCGCAACTGGCGGCTGCGCCACCTGCCACCCATCCTGATCGTCGCCGCGGTGATGACCGTCGGCGCGGCCGTTCTGGGCGGTGTGCTCGCGGGCGGCGTCGGCGCATGGGCCGCACCGCTGGGTGTGCTCGTGGCGACCGCCAGCTTCCTCGCGTCCACGTTGGCGATCGCCTGGGCGGACAAACTCGACTCCAAGCTGGTCATGCCGTTCGGCATGGGCGTTTACGTAGCCAAGTTGAGCCTGCTCGGCGGCATCATGCTGGTCGTCGCGACGACGGGCTGGGCCGGCATCAAGCCGCTCTCCGCAGGCATCGTGGCCGGCGTGTTGGCGTGGACAGCGACCCAGATCTGGTGGATCGTGACCGTGCACGCGCCAAAGTTTCGGCGTTAACGCGACCCCTGGGTGACCCCACATCGCGGGTCGGAGGAGTAGCGTGAGCGCAGAGGCAGAACCATCATCCCATTCCCCCCGCGCAGCCTGAGCGTGCGGGGGTCGAGTCTTCGCCTCCCTCTACCGGCTGATACGGTTCCCGCGTCATGGCCGGTGACCCACCCTCGCAACACTCCGACAAGGACCCCGACGCAACGCCGACGGGGGCCGACCTCGGCTGGACTGCGCTGTCCTACCTCATAGGTGGGATGTTGGTGTGGGGCTTCATCGGCTGGCTGATTGACCGTTCGGTGCATACCAACGGCGTGATCACCGGCATTGGCGTGGTGATCGGATGCGCTGGCGGGATCTACCTGGTCATCAAGCGGATCGGGACCCCACCACCGGGGTCCGGAAGTTCATGAGGGAAGGGACGCGGTGATCGGACAGGCGGTCGCTCTCAAGAGCGACGTTCCGTTTCCACCTGAGGTAGGCGACTTCTACCTGCCCTCGATCGTGCCGTGGGGTGGGCTCGACTCGCTGTGGTTCACCAAGATCACGGCGCTGGTGTGGGTCAGCACCGCGATCATCATCATCTTCTTCACCCTGGCCTACCGGAAGCCCAAGCTGGTTCCCGGCAAGGCGCAGTGGATCGCCGAGTCGACGTACGGCTTCGTGCGCAACAACATCGCGATCGAGATGCTGGGCGCTCGCGGTGTGCGGTTCGCTCCGTACCTCGCGACGCTGCTGCTCTTCATCGTCTTCAACAACATGTGGAGCATCGTCCCGGTCGCCCAGATCTCGCCGAACTCGCACATCGCGTTCCCGGCGTTCCTGGCGCTGATCAGCTACGTGCTCTTCAACTACGTCGGCATCAAGAAGTTCGGGTTCCGCAAGTACATGCGCAACTCGCTCATCCCGCCGGCGCCGTGGTTCGTGCTGCCGATCCTGATCCCGATCGAGTTCTTCTCCACCTTCCTGGTGCGGCCGTTCTCACTCGCGGTCCGGTTGTTCGCCAACATGTTCGCCGGGCACATGCTGCTGCTCGTCTTCACCCTCGGTGGGTTCGCCATGCTGCAGGCGAACACCGCACTGGCACCGATCTCGGTGCTGTCCTGGTTGATGACCATCGCGCTGACGCTGCTCGAGCTGCTGGTGATCTTCCTGCAGGCCTACGTCTTCACCGTGTTGACCGCGAGCTATATCCAAGGCGCGGTCTCGGAGGAGCACTGATCCCCGCCCCTCGGGTAGGTGGTCCACCGTTTCGCACCAACAGTTGTCCGTCCCGCGTGATAGTCACGCGTGATAACCAGGAGGAACCTCAGCAATGGACATCGCCGCAGTTGAGGGCAGCGTTGCCGCCATCGGTTATGGCCTCGCCGCCATCGGCCCGGGCATCGGCGTCGGGCTGATCTTCGCGTCCTACATCCAGTCGACCGCTCGCCAGCCCGAGTCGTCCCGCATGACCCTGCCGTTCGTCTGGATCGGCTTCGCCGTGGTCGAGGCGCTCGCGCTGTTCGGCATCGCGTTCGGCTTCATCTGGGCCGGCTGACCCCGCTGACCCGGCTGAATCCCAGGAGGTTTCCATGAACCTAAGCGCAGCAGTCGAGCACAGCCCGATCCTGCCGCTCTGGCAGGAGATCGTGGTCGGTAGCGTCGCGTTCGCGGTGCTCTGCTTCGTGCTCATGAAGTTCGTCTTCCCGCGCATGGAGGAGACCTTCAAGGCTCGGGTCGACGCGATCGAGGGCGGTCTCAAGCGGGCCGAAGAGGCCCAGTCCGAGGCCAACAAGCTGCTCGAGCAGTACAGGGCGCAGCTGGCCGAGGCGCGCACCGACGCCGCGAAGATCCGTGACGACGCGCGTGCCGACGCCGAGGAGATCCGTCAGGAGATCCAGGTGCGGGCCCGCGAGGAGTCCGACCGCATCATCGCCGCCGGGCGCGAGCAGCTCAACGCCGAGCGTCAGCAGATCGTTCGCGAGCTGCGGGCCGAGGTGGGCACGCTGGCCGTCGACCTGGCTGGCCGAATCGTCGGTGAGTCCCTCGCCGACGAGGCGCGCCAGCGTGGCACCGTCGACCGGTTCCTGTCCGAGCTCGAGTCGACCGGGAGTCGTTGATGCAGGGCGTCAGCCGGGAGTCCTTCCGCGCCGCCGCGGATCGGTTGGACTCGTACGCGACGTCGGCGCCCGCCGCCGACATCGCGACGACCGGTGACGAACTGCTGTCCGTGGCCGACGTGCTGCGCCGGCAGCCGCGGCTCCGGCGAGCGCTGTCGGACCCGGGCCGCGACGGGCAGGACCGGGCGGAGCTGATCCGCTCGCTGCTCGCCGGCAAGGTCGGCGACGAGACGCTCGAGCTGGCCAGCACCTTGGCCGGCGGCGGCTGGTCGGCCGCGTCCGAGTTGCTCGACGCGGCCGAGCGGTTGGGCGTCGAGGCGCTGCTGGCCAGCGCCGACCGCGCCGACGACCTGTCCGACGTCGAAGACGAGCTGTTCCGTTTCGGGCAGGTCGTCGACGGCTCACCGGGACTCTCCGGTGCGCTCTCCGACGTGGTCGCGCCGCCCGCCCAGCGGGCCGAGCTCGTCAAGGCCCTGCTGGACGGCAAGGCCAAGCCGGTCACCGTTCGACTGGTCGAGGTGGCGCTCGGCGGCTTCGGCGGACGGTCCTTCCAGTCGGCATTGAGCCGCATGGTGGAAATGTCCGCGGATCGCCGCGATCGCCAGGTCGCTTATGTCACCGTTGCCGCACCTCTGTCCGATGACGAGGAGCGCCGACTGGGCACAAAGCTGTCGCAACTGTACGGTCGAGACGTCAGCGTCAAGCAGACGGTCGATCCGCAGGTGCTGGGCGGCATGAGCGTGCTTGTCGGCTCCGACCTCTACGACGGCACGGTGCTGCGCCGGCTCAACGACACCCGCAAGGCGCTTTCCCAGCGCTGATTTCCCGCCCGCTTAGACCCTGACACCGCACCGGTAACTCCCGGGCCTGAATAGAGGAAGCAGAGGATGGCCGAGCTGACCATCTCGTCGGAGGAAATCCGCGGCGCCCTTGAGCGCTACGTCTCCTCCTACAGCGCCGAAGTCTCCCGCGAGGAGGTCGGCACCGTCGCCGACGCCGGTGACGGCATCGCACACGTCGAGGGCCTGCCCTCGACCATGGCCAACGAACTGCTGGAGTTCGAGGACGGCACGCTCGGCGTGGCGCTCAACCTCGACGCCCGCGAGATCGGTGTCGTCGTCCTTGGCGACTTCGCCGGCATCGACGAGGGCCAGCGCGTCAAGCGCACCGGCCGCGTTCTGTCCGTGCCGGTCGGGGACAAGTTCCTCGGCCGCGTGGTCGACGCGCTCGGCAACCCGATCGACGCTCTTGGCGAGATCGAGAACGAGGGTTTCCGCGAGCTCGAGCTCCAGGCGCCCAACGTGGTTTCCCGCCAGTCGGTTTCCGAGCCGATGCAGACCGGCATCAAGGCGATCGACGCCATGACGCCGATCGGCCGTGGCCAGCGTCAGCTGATCATCGGTGACCGCAAGACGGGCAAGACCACGATCGCGCTCGACACGATCCTCAACCAGAAGGCCAACTGGGACTCCGGCGACCCGAAGAAGCAGGTTCGCTGCATCTACGTCGCGATCGGCCAGAAGGCCTCGACCGTGGCGTCGATCAAGGGCATCCTCGACGAGGCCGGCGCGATGGAATACACCACCATCGTCGCCTCGCCCGCGTCGGACCCGGCCGGCTTCAAGTACATCGCGCCCTACACGGGTTCGTCGATCGGCCAGCACTGGATGTACGCCGGCAAGCACGTGCTGATCGTCTTCGACGACCTGTCGAAGCAGGCCGAGGCTTACCGCGCCGTGTCGCTGCTGCTGCGCCGCCCGCCGGGCCGCGAGGCGTACCCCGGTGACGTCTTCTACCTGCACTCCCGCCTGCTGGAGCGCTGCGCGAAGCTCTCCGACGAGCTGGGCGCGGGTTCGATGACCGGCCTGCCGATCGTCGAGACGAAGGCCAACGACATCTCGGCCTTCATCCCGACGAACGTCATCTCGATCACCGACGGCCAGATCTTCGTCGAGCCCGACCTGTTCAACCAGGGCGTGCGGCCGGCCATCAACGTCGGCACCTCGGTGTCGCGGGTCGGCGGCGCCGCGCAGGTCAAGCCGATGCGTAAGGTCGCCGGCTCGCTGCGGCTCAACCTCGCGCAGTACCGCGAGCTCGAGGCGTTCGCCGCGTTCGCGTCGGACCTCGACCGGGCTTCGCGCTCGCAGTTGGACCGCGGCGCCCGCCTGGTCGAGCTGCTCAAGCAGCCCAACTACTCGCCGGTTCCGGTCGCCGAAGAGGCGGTCGTGATCTGGGCGGGTGTCGAGGGCAAGCTCGACGACATCGCGGTTGGTGACGTGCGGCGTTTCGAGGCCGAGTTCCTCGACTACGTGCGCCGGCATGACAAGGCCACGCTCCAGGCGATCGACTCGGGTCAGTGGGACGACGACATCTCGGGCGCGCTCGACAAGTCCATCAAGGACTTCAAGGCGAACTTCCTGGCCCGGGGCGAGACGACCACGGTCAACGAGGTGCCGGCCGACGCCACCGAGGGTGACCTCGAGAGCGAGTCGGTGACCCGCTACACCGATCAGCCGGCAGAGAAGGCGTAGGCACCGCATGGCGGCCCAGGTACGCGTCCTTCGCCAGCGCATCCGCTCTGCGAAGGGCATGAAGAAGATCACCAAGGCGATGGAGCTCGTCGCGACGAGCCGCATCGCCAAGTCGCAGGCAAGGGTCGCGGCGTCGCTGCCGTACGCCCAGGCGATCACGGGTGTGTTGTCGGCGCTGGCGTCCAACGCCAGCATCGACCACCCGCTGCTCACGCCGCGCCCGCAGGTGCGTCGGGCCGGGGTGCTGCTCATCACCAGTGACCGGGGCCTGGCCGGCGGTTACAGCACCAACGCGATCCGGACCGCCGAGTCGCTCATCGCGCGGCTGCGCGAAGACGGCAAGGAGCCGGTGCTGTACGTCATCGGGCGCAAGGGCGTCGGTTACTACAAGTTCCGGCAGCGGCCGGTTCAGGCGAGCTGGACCGGCTTCTCGGAGCAGCCGACGTTCGAGGACGCGAAGGCGGTGGGTGACACGCTGATCGAGGCGTTCACCCACGGTGCGGACGACACCGACGACGGGCCGGGCGCTGACGCGGTCACCGGCGTCGACGAGCTGCACATCGTCTACACGCAGTTCAAGTCGCTGCTGACGCAGGCACCGGTCTCGCGGATCATCGGCCCGATGGAGGTCGAGGAGCGGCCCAAGTCCGAAGGGCTGCTGCCGGCGTACGAGTTCGAGCCCGAGGCGGAGGCGCTGCTCGACGCGTTGCTGCCGCGTTACGTCAACACCCGCATCTACGCCGCCCTGCTGGACTCGGCGGCGAGCGAGTCGGCGGCGCGGCGGCGGGCGATGAAGAGCGCGACCGACAACGCGGAAGACATGATCAAGACCTACACGCGCCAGATGAACTCGGCGCGCCAGGCCGGGATCACCCAGGAGATCAGTGAAATTGTCGGCGGCGCGAACGCGCTGGCCGCGGCGGGAAGTGAAGCCTGATGACTGCGACTGTTGAAACTGAGACCACCACGGCGAGCGGCCGTGTCGTCCGGGTCATCGGCCCGGTCGTCGACGCGGAGTTCCCGCGCGACGCGATGCCCGAGATCTACAACGCCCTGCACGTCGAGGTGAAGCTGGCCGGGGGCGACAAGACGCTGACCCTCGAGGTCGCGCAGCACCTGGGCGACAACATGGTGCGGGCGATCTCGATGCAGCCGACCGACGGTCTGGTCCGGGGTGCCGAGGTCAAGGACACCGGCGCGGGCATCTCGGTGCCGGTCGGTGACATCACCAAGGGCCACGTCTTCAACACCATCGGCGAGGTGCTCAACCTCAAGGAGGGTGAGAAGTACGAGGTGACCGAGCGGTGGCCCATCCACCGCAAGCCCCCGGCCTTCGCCGACCTCGAGCCGAAGACCGAGATGCTGGAGACCGGCATCAAGGTGATCGACCTGCTGACCCCGTACGTCAAGGGCGGCAAGATCGGCCTGTTCGGCGGCGCGGGTGTGGGCAAGACGGTGCTCATCCAGGAGATGATCACCCGTGTCGCCCGCAACTTCGGTGGCACCTCGGTGTTCGCCGGCGTCGGCGAGCGCACCCGTGAGGGCAACGACCTCATCACGGAGATGACCGAGTCCGGCGTGCTCCCTCAGACCGCGCTGGTGTTCGGCCAGATGGACGAGCCGCCGGGCACCCGGCTGCGCGTCGCGCTGTCCGCGCTGACGATGGCGGAGTACTTCCGCGACGTGCAGAAGCAGGAGGTGCTGCTCTTCATCGACAACATCTTCCGCTTCACGCAGGCCGGTTCCGAGGTCTCCACGCTGCTGGGCCGCATGCCGTCCGCGGTGGGCTACCAGCCCACCCTGGCCGACGAGATGGGCCAGCTCCAGGAGCGGATCACCTCGGTCCGTGGCCAGGCGATCACCTCGATGCAGGCGATCTACGTGCCCGCCGACGACTACACCGACCCGGCGCCGGCCACCACGTTCGCCCACCTCGACGCCACCACCAACCTGGAGCGGTCGATCTCCGACAAGGGCATCTACCCGGCGGTCGACCCGCTGGCGTCCTCGTCGACCCTGCTCGCGCCGCAGTTCGTGGGCCAGGAGCACTACAACGTCGCGTCCGAGGTCAAGCGGATCCTGCAGCGTTACAAGGACCTGCAGGACATCATCGCCATCCTCGGCATGGAGGAGCTCTCCGAAGACGACAAGGTGACGGTGCAGCGGGCCCGCCGGATCGAGCGGTTCCTCTCGCAGAACACCTACGCCGCGGAGCAGTTCACCGGCGTGCCCGGTTCGACGGTCCCGATCAAGGAGACCATCGAGGCGTTCAAGAAGATCTCCGAGGGCGAGTACGACCACTTCCCCGAGCAGGCGTTCTTCATGTGCGGTGGGCTCGAGGACCTGGAGCGCAAGGCCGCAGAGCTGATGAAGGACTGAGCGTCCTAACTCACAGCGATCCAGGCACCCCGGTGGGTGCCTGGATCGTTGCGTTTTGCCACCGTGATGTTGCCGCTCTGTAAACGTTTTGGCCCGTTTTCGCATGGCGACGGACCGGGGCGCACTTGTCCAGCGATGAGATATAGGCTCGCGGGCGCAACGGCGGGCCCCCCTGCACACGTCTCCTCTTCGGAATGCGGCACTCGGGGGATCGACGACAAGGAGTTCTGATGGCGAGAAGGTCGGGCAGCGGTTCATCGGGCCGCTCGACCGGGCGCGGTGCGACCGGAAAGGCCACACCCGGCGCCGCCCCGCCGGACTTCGGCGCACCTGCATCCGGTGCCAAGTCGCGCAAGCGGTCTGGCATCCCGCGCTGGGCCCGGTGGTGCACCGTCCTCGGTGCGATCCTGATGGTCGCCAGCGGCGGTCTGCTGGTCACGTCCGAGGCGCTGCTGGCCCGCTACGAGGGCGCGGTCGTCCAGGAGGACCTCTTCGGAGACGGCGCCAAGGTCGAGGCCAA
This sequence comes from Asanoa ishikariensis, assembly GCF_900107455.1. Taxonomy (GTDB): domain Bacteria; phylum Actinomycetota; class Actinomycetes; order Mycobacteriales; family Micromonosporaceae; genus Asanoa; species Asanoa ishikariensis. The sequence goes on from NZ_FNQB01000002.1 coordinate 780,283, forward strand.
GAGCGACATCAAGGGCCCGCTCAACATCTTGCTGGTCGGCATCGACCCCCGCAACGCGACGACGTTGCCGCTGGCGGACTCGGTCATGATCATGCACATCCCCGCGGGTCTCGACCGGGGCTACCTGTTCTCCCTCCCGCGCGACACGCTGGTCGACATCCCGCCGTTCCCCAAGTCCGGCTACCGCGGCGGTCGCGAAAAGCTCAACGCGGCGATGTCCCACGGGGCACGGGTTCAGGGGGGTGGCAAGCCCGACCGGGCCAAGGGTTTCGAGCTGCTGTCGAACACGATCTCCGACTACACGGGCATCAAGCGCTTCGACGCCGGCGCGATCGTCAACTTCGCCGGCTTCAAGAAGATCGTCGACGCGATCGGCGGCGTGACCATGTACGTCGACGAGGCCGAGGTGCTCTCCGAGCACCTGCAGCCCAACGGCAAGGCCCGGCCGAAGCGCGACTGCGACAACTGCGCGCACCCCTACTACGGACCGCAGGCCCGCTACACCAAGGGCACGCACAAGTTCCAGGGGTGGCAGGCGCTCGACTACGTGCGGCAGCGCTACACGGTCGACGGTGGCGACTACGGCCGGCAGCGGCACCAGCAGCAGTTCGTCAAGGCGATGGCGCAGCAGGTGCTGAGCAAGAACGTGATGACCGACCTGCCCAAGCTCGACAAGGTGCTCCGGGCGGCCGGTGAGTCGCTGGTGTTCAGCGGCCGGGGCAACAGCGTCGCCGACTTCGGCTTCGCCCTGAAGGGCATGCGGCAGGACTCGATCACGATGATCAAGCTGCCCGGCGGCGGGGTCAACGAGAACGGCAAGTACGCGGGTGAGGCCCTGCAGCCCGTGGCGAAGGACTTCTTCGCGTCCATCCGCAACGAGACGACAGACGCCTTCATCGCGTCGCACGCGGAGCTGGTCAACCGCGACAAGTGATCGACCTCTCGCCTGGGGTGCCTCCTGACACAGGAGGCACCCCAGGTCCGTTGAGAGCGGCTGGGCCGATTAGACTTCACTTCAATTCCACCGCGACACCGGGCGATCCCCCGCCCCGGTCCGGCGTCGAAGAGGAGCCATAGTGGCAAATCAGCTCCATGTCGAGCTCGTATCCGTCGAAGAGAAGGTGTGGACCGGCGAAGCCGAGATGCTCGTCGCCCGCACCACCGAGGGCGAGCTTGGTGTGCTGCCGGGCCATGCGCCGCTCCTGGGCCAGTTGGCCGAGCCGAGTCAGATCCGCATCAAGATCGACGGCGGCCAGACACTCGCCTACGACGTAGCCGGCGGCTTCCTCTCAGTCACCGAGACCGGCGTCACGGTTCTCGCGGAGAGCGCGACGCCAGCCGAATCCGCGACTCGCTGACGGAGCGGGCCGATGCAGATCATCGAGTGGATCGTCATCGGCCTCCTGCTGTTCCTGGTCACGATCGTCCTGTTGATCGCCCGCCGGGCCGTTTACGCCCGCGCCGGCGGCACCATCCGCTGTGACCTGCGCGTCTCGACCATGCTCGTCGGCCGAGGCTGGTCGCCGGGCTTCGCCCGGTTCGTCGGCGACGAGCTGCGCTGGTACCGGCTCTTCAGCATCGCTCTGCGCCCCAAACGCGTGCTGACCCGGAGCGGGCTGGCCGTCGAGAGCCGCCGCCTTCCGGAGGGGCAGGAGCGGCTGATCATGCCCGCCGACTGGATCATCCTCCGCTGTGTGGGCCACCAGGCTCCGGTCGAGATAGCGATGGCTCTTTCCACGGTGACCGGCTTCTCCTCCTGGATCGAGGCGGGGCCTCCGGACTACCAGAGCCCCCGCCTGTCGATGCCGCCGGCCGCCTAGGCTCTTCAGCTCTCGTAGTCGTAGAAACCCTTGCCGGTCTTCCGGCCCAGGTCGCCCGCGATCACCATGCGCTGGAGCAACTCCGGCGGGAAGAACTTCTCGTCAGCGGTGTCCGTGTAGATGTTCCGGGCCGCGTGCAGCATCACGTCGACGCCGGTCAGGTCGAGCGTGGCCAGCGGGCCCATCGCGTGTCCGAAGCCCAGCCGGCACGCGGTGTCCAGGTCCTCGGCGGAGACCACACCGGACTCGACCAACTTGATCGCCTCCACCGCCAGCGCGGCGATCAGCCGGGTGGTGACGAACCCGGCGACGTCGCGGTTGACGACCACCACGGTCTTGCCGATCTCCTCGGCGAACGCCTTCGCCGTGTCCAAGGCTTGATCCGATGTCTTGAAACCGCGGACGAGCTCACAGAGCTTCATCATGGGTACGGGCGAGAAGAAGTGCGTACCCACGACGTTCTCCGGCCGTTGCGTGGCCGTGGCGATCTGGGTGACCGGAATGGCCGAGGTGTTGGTAGCCAGCACGGCGTCGGCCTTGCAGATCTTGTCGAGCTCCCGGAACACGTCCTGCTTGATGTCGAGCCGCTCGAACACGGCCTCGACCACGATGTCGGCGTCACCCGCGGCGCCCAGGTCGGTCGTCGTGGTGATCCTCGCGAGCGTCGGCTCCACGTCGTCGCCGCTGATCGTCCCCTTGGCCGCGAACCGCTCCAGCGACTTCCGGATGTTGGCGACCCCGCGCCCGGTGGCCGCGTCGTCCAGATCCCGCAGCGTCACCTCCCACCCGGCCTGCGCCGCCACCTGGGCGATGCCAGAACCCATAAGCCCGGCCCCGATGACCGCCAGCCGACCCGCCATGCCGCACTCTCCCTTGAGTCGTCATCTGTATCTCCCAAGCAACTTAGTCGCCTTGGTGAACGATCGGTCAGCTCACGGCTGTGACCGAGTCCACGCCGCGCCCGGTTTCCGACTGTCAGACTGTGGCCATGCCAGTTCGGTGAGCGGCGGGGGGCCGGGGATGGGTGGGAAACCGACGAACGAGGGTCCCGACTTCGGTCTGCTGGTTACGGTCGCCTTGATCGGCACCGAGGCCGATGCTGGTGAGATCCGTCGTCGCCTGACCGCTAATGGGATCCGCTCTACCGTGGCTCCTGGGTCTGACGGGCGGACCCGGATTCTGGTCTTTCGCGAGAACGCGGCTCATGCGCGGAGGTTGGTGGGTGGCGGGGCTCGGGACGCTAGCGCTGATTGATCTTTCGCCGTCCCACGATCGGTCGCCCTTGGTTTCTTCGCTGCGGTCCTGGCTTGGTCGCGGTTTTGGGCGGGGGAGGGTGTTGTGGGCACCGACAGGCCGCAGAGAGCGCGACCTCTATTGTCGGTGCCCACAACACCCTCCCCCGCCCTGACCTAGTTCGGCCTTGGGCGCCTTTGGCGCCGGGTTTGGTGGGACACAGTCCATTGGCTGATCCTCGCGGTGGGATTTAGCCGCGCCACCGAATCAACCAGTCCGCCGCCAATCACGGCGTCGGCAGTGCCGGCCCGCGCCAGGACGCCCGGCAGCAAGACCAACGTGCCGGTCAACTGGGCGACGGACCGGCGACCGCGCCGGCCCGACGCGCTAGCAACGGGTCACCGACGCCCGCCGCCGCGCGCTAGTCAACCCGGATGCCGGACTCTTCTCGCTCATGATGCCCAACACGCGATCCTGATGGCGCTCGTGTGGCGGGCCGAGGTCGAGGGCTACGGGGCGAGCTTCAGCGCGCCGGCCATGATCAGCCGCCGGGGTTGTCGCTGCTTCGGCCCCGGAGCGCCCGAGCCGCCCGAGAGCCCTGCCTATTGGTGGAGGTGGCGCCCCAGCCTCGCTGGGGCCCACGTCTTCTTACATGTACGCACATGCAAATACATGTCCGCCCCGGCCGAAGGTCCACGCGGCCAGCGACACGGCCGCCGTGCCCGACACGCGCGGCGGTCGGTCGGGCGTGGCTAGGCAGGCCAGCGTTGACTGGCCAGAGGCCCGCGCGGCCAGCGACACGCCCGCCGTGCCCGACACGCGCGGCGGTCGGTCCGGCGTGGCTAGGCGGGCCAGCGTTGCTGGCCAAAGGCTCGCGCGGCCAGCGACACGCCCGCCGCGCCCGACACGCGCGGCGGTCAGTCGGGCGTGGCTAGGCGGGCCAGCGCTGCTGGCCAAAGGCTCGCGCGGCCAGCGACACGCCCGCAGTGCCCGACACGCGCGGCGGTCGGTCGGGCGTTTCTAGGCAGGCCAGCGTGGCTTGCTCTGATCGCGTGATGCGCGTACTGCTGGCGGCGTTTGGGGTTAGAAGGAGAACTGGGGGTCTTCTGGGGCTGGTTCGCGGTGTACTTCGACGCCTAGGGCGGCCAGGTCGCCCACGAAGTCGGGATAGCCGCGGTCGATGTGGTGGACGTGGGAGACCTCGGTGACGCCGTCCGAGCAGAGGGCGGCTATGACCAGGCCTGCGCCGGCGCGGATGTCGGTGGCTCGGACTGGGGCGCTCGAGAGGCGTTCGCGGCCGCGTACCACTGCGTGGTGGCCGTCGGTTTTGATGTCCGCGCCTAGCCGGGCCATTTCGTTGATGAACATGAAGCGGCCGTCGAAGATGTTCTCGGTGACCAGCGAGGCGCCGTCGCTGACCGAGGCCAGGCCGATGGCCATCGGCAGCAGGTCGGTCGCGAAACCCGGGAACGGCAGCGTGACGATGTCGACGGCCTTGGGGCGTTCGTCCATGCGTACGCGGAATGCCCCTTCTTGGGCCTCGACCACGCCGCCGGCGGAGACGAGCTTGTCGAGCGCGATCTCCAGGAACGCCGGGTCGACGCCCGTCACCAGCACGTCGCCGCGGGTCATGGCGGCGCCGAAGGCCCAGGTGCCGGCCACGATGCGGTCGCCGACGGTGGCGTGCCGCACCGGCGTCAGGGCCTCGACGCCCTCGATCCGCAGCGTCGAGCTGCCGACGCCTTCGATGCGGGCGCCCATCGCGATCAGCATCTGGCAGATGTCGACGATCTCCGGTTCGCGCGCGGCGTTGTCGATCTCCGTGCTGCCCTTGGCCAGGACGGCGGCCATGACCAGGTTCTCGGTGGCGCCGACGCTGGGGAAGTCGAGCCAGATGGTCGCGCCCTGCAGGCCCTGGGGGGCCGACGCGATCACGAAGCCGTGCTCGCCCGAGATCTCCGCGCCCATCCGGGCCAGGCCCGCTACGTGCATGTCCAGCCCGCGGGAGCCGATCGCGTCGCCGCCGGGGTGGGCCACCCGCACGTAGCCGCGCCGGGCCAGCAGCGGCCCGAGGACGGCGATGGACGCGCGGAGGCGGCGTACGAGGTCGTAGTCGGCCTCCGTGCCCGGCTCGTCCGGCACGTCGATGGTGACCACGACTGATGGCGCCGGCCCCTCGCGCCCCGCCGGCACCTCGTCAGCCGTGATCTCCACCTGACACCCGAGCCGGCGGAGCACTTCCGCCATGATCGCGATATCGGTGATGCGCGGCACGTTGGTGAGCACGCTGCGCCCCGGAGCCAGCAGCGTCGCCGCCATCAGCTTGAGCGCTGAGTTCTTGGCGCCGACCACGGCTACCTCGCCCGCCAGTCGTGCGCCGCCTTCGACCTGGATCAGATCCACGTCGGCCATCGTAGGAGTGACTGTCGGTGTCCCGGCCTCGAGGTCGTTCCGCGAGGGCGTCCGTAGGCTGTTCGTCATGGCCGTCCACCTCACCCGCATCTACACGAAGGCCGGCGACACCGGCTCGACCCGACTGGTCAACAACGAGCAGGTGGCGAAGACCCACCCGCGCATCACCGCGTACGCCGACGTCGACGAATGCAACGCGGCGCTCGGCGTGGCGCTCGCGCTGGGCGACCTCGCCGCAGAGGTGCGGGAGGTGCTGGGGCAGATCCAGAACGACCTGTTCGACGTGGGCGCCGACCTGGCGACCCCGGTGGAGCCCGAACCGGCGTACCCGCCGCTGCGGGTGACCGAGGAGTACGTGGAGCGGTTGGAGGGCTGGTGCGACGAGTTCAACGACAAGCTGTCCAAGCTCGACTCCTTCGTCCTCCCGGGCGGCACTGCGGGAGCCGCGCTGCTGCACGTGGCACGGACGGTCGCCCGCCGCGCGGAACGTGCCGCTTGGTCGCTGATCGCGGAGGATCCCGACCGAACCAGCACGCTCCCGGCAAAGTATCTCAACCGGCTCTCGGACTTGCTGTTCATCCTGTCAAGAACAGCCAATCCCGGCGGTGATGTGCTCTGGGTCCCTGGCGGGGGCGCTACCAGGAAAAACTGACGATCCTGGATAGCCCCAGATGGCCGATTCGGGCTGGCCTGGGCTCGCTTTCCTCCGGCCGCGGCTGGCTCGCCGCATAGGAGATCGACTTGGGTCGGGCGGGTCTCGGCCATCCCTGCCGTCTGGGACGGTCTATGCCATCAGGAGATCGATCTGTGCGGGCCTTGCCGTTTGCGACCGTTCGCGGCCCGAGGAGGTCGCAGCCGGCCCGCCTAGGCCTATGAAACCCCCGCGCGACCTTTCTCTGCCTAAGCCGAGCGAACCTGGCTTGGCTCGTCGGCTTGGGAGCACTCCTCCGGGTTCCGGACCGACCGCGCGCCATTGCATGGCGACGGCGCCCTCTTGCCGTGCCGCGCGCGCCCTGAGGGCGCCGAGCGACCGCGCCATCGCGTGGCGACGGCTCCTCTTGTCGTGCTGCGGGCGCCCTGGGGGCGCCGAGCGACCGCGTGCCATCGCGTGGCGACGGCGTCCTCTTGCCGTGCCGCGCGCCCTGAGGGCGCCTTCTCGACCTGGCCGAGCGTCACCCCGATCCCGCAGGGCGGCCCGGGGTCGCCTCTCCCTGGTCGAGGCCTGGGGCCGTCGCGCGGCGATGGCCTCCGTTCGTGCGGTCCACGTCTGGGCGCCGTTTGGACCCTGCGGAGGATCGCCCTGGCCGGAAAACCCGGGGTGCCCGGTCCAGAAGTGGGCCTAGCCGTCGCGCTTGGTTGTCCAGCGGAAGGTTGTGATGCAGAGGATCAGGCCGATCACGCACCAGGCGCCCAGGATCAGCGCGACCTTGCCTAGCTCCCAGGTGCCGCCGGGTTCCTGGGAGGCGAAGGAGTCCGGTAGGAAGACCGAGCGGAGGCCCTGGCACATCCATTTCAGCGGGAAGATCGCGGCGACGTGTTGCATCCAGGACGGGAGGCTGGTGAAGACGAAGAACACGCCTGAGATGAACTGGAGGATCAGGGCGACCGGGGTGACCACCGCGGGCGCGCTGCGGGCGGTGCGGGCCACCGACGAGAACGCGATGCCCAACAGCGTGCAGGCGGAGATGCCCAGGAGCGCTACCCAGAGGAAGGTCAGCCAGCGGGCGGCTGTGCTCGGTAGGTCCAGGTCGAAGAAGAGCGCCGAGACCGCGAGCAGGATCGCCGTCTCCACCACGCCGACGATGAGGACCATGATGATTTTGCCGGCGAAGTAGACCCACTTGGGCATCGGGGTGCCGCGTAGGCGCTTGAGCACGCCACGGTCGCGCTCGGCCGGGATCTGGATCGCGAGGCTCTGGAAGCCGACGGACAGCAGCCCGGTCGCGATCATGCCGGTGATGAAGTATTGGGTGAAGTTGACCCCGCCACCGATCTCGCCAGAGAAGATCGACGCGAAGATCACGATCATGATGGCCGGGAAGGCCATCGTGAAGACCACGGCCTCGCGGCTGCGGGCGAACTGCTTGACCTCGAGGCGACCCTGCCGCAGGCCGAGCGCCAGCGGACCCGGCGCGGCCGGCGTTTGCGTAACAGCGGTCATCGGTGTCCGATCATCGTCAGGTAGACGTCTTCGAGGGTCGGCCGGGTCACGGTCAGGCCGGGGACCTCGCCTCCGTAGCCGGCGGCGATCTCGGCGACCAGCGCCGTCGGTGTGGAGGTCTCCTTGCGCTCGACCGTGCCCTCGGCCGTGCGCCACGACACGGTTGCCGCCGCGTTCTGGCGGTCGCCCAGCGCCTGCGGCGTGGAGACGGCGACCAGCGAACCGTCGGCGATGACGGCCAGCCGGTGGGCCAGTGCCTCGGCCTCTTCCAGGTAGTGGGTGGTCAGCACGATCGTCGTGCCGGCCGCGGAGAGGTCGCGGATGAGATCCCAGAACTCCCGCCGGGCCTCCGGGTCGAAGCCGGTCGTCGGCTCGTCGAGGAAGAGCAGCTCCGGCCGGCCGACGATGCCCAATGCCACGTCCAGCCGGCGCTTCTGACCGCCCGACAGGGTGTGGGTGCGCGCCCTCGCCTTGTTGGCCAGGCCGACCCGCGCGATCACCGCTGCCGGGTCGTCGGGGCTCGGGTAGAACTGCGCGAAGTGGTGCACGACCTCACCGACGGTCAGGTCGTCGAACTCGCCGGTGCCCTGCAGGACGATGCCCACCCGGGCCCGCCAGGCCCGGTCGGCGTGCTCGGGGTCGGCGCCGAGCACGCTCACCGTGCCACCGTCGCGGTGCCGGTAGCCCTCGAGGATCTCGACTGTCGTGGTCTTGCCCGCGCCGTTGGGGCCGAGTAGCGCGAACACCTCGCCACGGCGAACTTCCAGGTCGACGCCCGCCACCGCGACGTTGTCGCCGTAGGCCTTGCGTAGGCCACTCACCGCGATCGCGGGCTCCTCCTGCGTCATGACGGACATGATGCCCTTCGCATTCGCGTACGGCCTCCCCGGGTCAGTTGGTTGTGGGTAACTTCCGCCTGTGGATAACTCAAAATGATCTCCACGGGCCGTCCACACTCGCTTGCATGCGCCGTCACCCCGGGGAAACGCCCGAAAAGTGGTTAAACGCCGCCTTACACTGCGGCCATGGAAGGCCGCCTGCCGGAGCGCGACCGCCCGTGGGTGATGCGCACCTACGCGGGGCACTCGTCGGCGACGGCGAGCAACGCGCTGTTCCGCCGCAACCTGGACAAGGGCCAGACGGGCCTGTCGGTGGCGTTCGATCTGCCGACCCAGACCGGCTACGACCCGGACCACCCGCTCGCCGCGGGCGAGGTCGGCCGGGTCGGCGTCCCGATCTCGCACCTCGGCGACATGCGGGCCCTCTTCGACGGCATCCCGCTGGCCGAGGCCAACACCTCGATGACCATCAACGCGACCGCGATGTGGCTGCTCGCCCTCTACGTCGTCGCGGCGGAGGAACGTGGCGCGGCCGGTGCGGAGCTGTCCGGGACCACGCAGAACGACATCGTCAAGGAGTACCTGTCCCGCGGCACCCACATCTTTCCGCCGGGTCCGTCGCTGCGGCTGACCACCGACATGATCGCCTGGACAGTGGCCAACGTTCCGCGGTGGAACCCGATCAACGTCTGCTCCTACCACCTGCAGGAGGCCGGCGCCACGCCGGTGCAGGAGGTCGGCTTCGCGCTCGCGACAGCGGTAGCCGTGCTCGACGCCGTGCGCGACTCCGGTCAGTTGTCGGCCGAGCGGATGGGCGACGTGGTCGCGCGCATGTCGTTCTTCGTCAACTCCGGCGTGCGGTTCGTCGAGGAGATGGCGAAGATGCGCGCCTTCGTGGCGCTGTGGGACGAGATCACCGCGAGCAGATACCAGATCGACGACCCCAGACAACGGCGCCTGAGGTACGGGGTGCAGGTCAACTCTCTCGGCCTCACCGAGGCCCAGCCGGAGAACAACGTGCAGCGCATCGTGCTGGAGATGCTCGGTGTGACGCTGTCCCGCTCCGCCCGTGCCCGGGCCGTGCAACTCCCGGCCTGGAACGAGGCGCTGGGCCTGCCGCGTCCGTGGGACCAGCAGTGGTCGCTGCGCATGCAGCAGGTGTTGGCCCTCGAGTCCGACCTGCTCGACTATCCCGACCTGTTCGACGGCTCGCCTGTCGTGTCCGCGTTGGTCGACTCGATCGTGGCGGGTGCGCGCCGCGAGCTCGAGGCGATCGAGCGCCTGGGTGGCGTGGTCGCCGCCGTCGACTCGGGCTATCTCAAGGCCGAGTTGGTGGCCTCGCTGGCCGAGCGCCGCCGGCGGATCGAGTCGGGCGACGAGGTGGTGGTCGGGGTAAACCGCTACGTCGACACGGAGCCGTCGCCGCTCACCACGACCGGCGCCGATCACGTCGAGCTCGTCGACCCGGCGGTCGAGGCCCAGGCCGCGGCGGCGGTGCGCGAGTGGCGCGACGCGCGGGACCAGGCGGCGGCAGCAGCCGCGCTGGCCGGTCTGCGGCGCGAGGCGGCCGGCACCGGCAACCTCATGCCCGCCACCATCGCGTGCGCACGGGCCGGGGTGACGACCGGCGAGTGGGCGGGGGTGTTGCGCGAGGTGTTCGGCGAGTACCGGGCACCGACCGGCCTGTCGGCCGCACACGCCGGCGGCGCGGACCACTCAATGGTCGAGGTGCGCGAGCGCGTCCTGCGCACCGCGGCGGACCTGGGCGGTGGCCGGCTGCGGTTGCTGGTCGGCAAGCCCGGTCTCGACGGTCACTCCAACGGCGCCGAGCAGATCGCGGTGCGGGCGCGGGATGCCGGCTTCGAGGTGATCTACCAGGGCATCAGGCTGACACCCGAGGAGATCGTCGCGGCGGCGGTGGAGGAAGACGTCGACCTGGTCGGCTTGAGCGTGCTCTCCGGCTCGCACCTGGCCGCCGTGCCGGCCGTGCTCGACGGCCTCCGCGCGGCCGGACGCGCCGACCTGCCCGTGGTCGTCGGGGGCATCATCCCGCCCGCCGACGCCGACAAGCTGCGCGCGGCCGGCGTCGCCCGCGTCTACACACCGAAGGACTACGCCCTGACCGCGATCGTCGACGACCTCGTCGAGGTCATCCGCACTGCCAACGCCCTGACCTGAGCCGGTTGGGACGGCCCGCGAGCTGGGTTCCGGGGTTGCGGGTCAGGCCAGGGCGATGATCAAGGCGCTTAGGGCGGTCAGGCCGCCCAGGACGATGAGGGCTACCCCGCCGGTGTCGAGGCGGGCCGACCAGCGGCGGCGGGCCCAGCGGGTGGCGATGGGAATGCCGGCGAAGGGAGAGGCGAAGTACGCGAGCCAACCCACCAGGCGCAGGACGCCCGCGACAGGGAGGTCGAGGGTGGCCAGGGCCGCGAGGGCGCTGGCCAGGGTCGCGGTGACCGCTGTCGCGGCCGCACCCAGGAAGGGGAGGAGAGGGGGCACCAGGGCGGGCAGTTTTCCGTTGTCACCGAGTGCGATCCGAGGTGGGCCGCCGTGGATTCGGTGGGCGACCCGGGCGAGCATGGCGACGCTGGCGTCGTCGTCCATGTCCAGCGGCGGCTGGGCGGTGGCTGGCGCGGGCTCCGGCGCGGCGCCGGGGCGGTGGCCGGGCCAGACGCGGGTGCGTTGAAGGTCGGACCAGAGACGCTCGGCCTCACGGTCCACCTCGACGACCGCGGACGCCGCCGCCGCAGCCCGGCGGTCCGTCTCCTTCGCGTCCTCCTCGGCGCGACGTAGCTCGGCGGCCGCGGCGGCCATCCCGTCGTGGTACGCCCGTTCGGCGACCGCCAGGTTCGTGGCCCGGCGCGTGACAGTCGCGGCGAGCTCGCTCATCAGGTTGCGGTAGTCGGTCATCGCCGGCCCGCCCTGCTGGCACCCGGCGCGACGGCTGGGTCCAGGCCGATCAGTCTGTCTGGGCGGCTGTCGTCCGCGGCTTGGGCCGAGCGGCTGCCGGGCGAGGTGGCATGCCGGCGGGAGATGAGGCTGCCGTTCATCGGACCGGCGTAGCCGGCCTGGGCCGAGCGGTTGTCGGGCCGGATGGCATGCGGGCGGGAGACGAGGCGGCCGTTCATCGGGTCGTCCAGGCCGGCTTGGGCTGAGCCGGTGTCGGGCCGGATGGCATGCCGGCGGGAGCCCAGGCGGCCGTTCCTCGGGTCGTCGTGGCTGGCGTGGGCCGCGCGGCTGCAGGGCGAGGTGGCATGCCGGCGGGAGACGAGGCGGCCGTTCCTCGGGCCGGCGTGGCCGGCGTGGGCCGAGTGGGTGTCGGGTCGGATGGCATGCGGGCGGGAGACCAGGTGGTTCATCGGGTGCCGCCTGCGGCGTTGTCGGAGTTGGCCGGGTCCGTGAGGCGGGTGCCGCGGTTCTGGGCCGGCAGGGCCGTGGGGCTGGCGGCCAGACGGTCCGCCGGGATCTCGTACGGGACGATCACCTGGGGGGCTCGGTCGGAGCTGCGGTCGAAGAAGAGGGCTCGGCGTTCACGGGGGTACCAGGTCGGCCCGCCCGGCTGCGGCGACAGCGCCGACAGGTCCGTGCCGTGCACGTCGAGCGCCACCCAGCCGCCGATCGGGTCCGTTCGCGAGCCCGGGCCGCCCAGATCGTCGCGGAGGCGGGCTACCGTTCGCCACCAGCCGAGGACGTGGATTCCCTGTTCCGCGCCTCGGCTCAGCAGCGGCTTCAGATCGATACCCGGCGGGCGGGCGTCCCAGGCGAAACCGATCACCACGTGCTGGCCCACGACGTCCGTCGGCGAGTCGAGTGCCGCGCTGAGCTCGGCCACCAGCTCACCCACCGTGCAGCGGTCGAAGAAGCGTCCACCCGGCAGAGCGGCGCACAGCGTGGCTGCGGCCCCGGCCACGCCCTCGTCCAGGCAGACCACGCTGAACGACGGAGAGCCGGCCGACAGGGACAGAGCCGCCGCGGTCAGGATGGCCGTCGCTTCCGTGGCGCGGGTGCCGAGTACGGCCAGGTTGCGGCCGGGCGCCCGGGTCAGCGGGAACACCGCGGGCCGGGCGCCGACGTCGATGGTCTCTCCGAGCACGGCCGACGACGACAAAGACGACGGCGCCGGCAGCAGTGGCACCGCGTCGCCGTCGAAGAGGCGTGGGGCCGGGCTGTCGGGCGGGCGGTGCGCCCACATCTCGTGCTGCAGGGTCCGCCACAGGGCGCGGTCGCTGGCGTCGGGTACGCGTACCACCTGGTTCGCCGGCGTCACCCCCGAGTCGGCGTTGACCACCGCCGTGAAGCGGGGGATCGTCTCCGCGGCCAGGTTGGTCTCGGCCAGGATGCGGCGGGCCTTGGGCAGGGCCACCCGCAGCGTGAACTGCGCGACCAGGCCCGCCCGGCCCCACAGCGCCTCGATGCCCGAGACGTCCTGGGATGCCAGCACCAGGTGGATGCCCTGCGAGCGGCCGCGTCGGGCCAGGTCCTCCAGCAGGGTCACCGCTTCCGTCGTCACCGCGTCCCGCCCGGTGAGCAGCACCTGGAACTCGTCGATCACCGCGACGATGCGGGGCCAGCGGGAGTCCGGGTCCTCGGCGCGCAGCTCCGCGAGCTTGGTCGCGTCGAAGCGTTTGGCCGCGGCGGCCCGGACGCGTAGTTCGTCGCCCAGGTGGCGGAGCAACGCCAGGCCGAACTCCCGGTCATTGTTGATATTCACCCCGACCAGGCGTACGTGCGGCAGCCAGCTCTCGTCCCGCGCGCTCGGCGCGAACCGCGCGAACGAGACGCCCTCCTTGAAATCGAGCAGGTAGAGCGCCAGTTCGTCGGGGGAGTAGCGGGCGCACAGGGCGCCCAGCCAGGCGTACACCAGGTTGGTCTTGCCCGAACCCGACGGGCCACCGATGAGCGCGTGCGGCGGGTCGTCGCCCAGCCCGAGTGACACCAGCGAGGAGCCGCCGAGCGACGTGCCGACCGGAGCCGACACCTCGTCCGCCGCACCGCAGGTCCAATAGGACTCGGGCAGCAGCTCTTCGAACGTCGCCGCGGGCGGGCCCGAGGTCGCCGCGGCCGCTACCGCGCGACAATGGGTGGCGATCTCCGACGCCGACGGCGGCCTGTCCAGGGTGATCGGCAGGTCCGCCACCGCTTGCGAGACCGCTCTGCCCGACGTGACGGAAACCCGCACGACCGTCGGTGCCGACGGCAGCGGCAGGCCCCGACCGACCACGTGGATGCCGCACGGCGGGCCGAGCCGCACGACCCGGTCGAGCTGCGCCCGCGCGGCCGGCGTCAGCTCGTCCGCCGTCGCCGCGTCGCCGAGCAGCACCACCACGGACCACGGCGCCGGGCGGGGCGACAGAGCGGCTACCGTCGTGTGGCCAGCCGCCAGCACCAGAGCGTTGAGCCGCTGGATCTCGTCGACGAGCTCGTCCAGCGCGGCCGCCAACCCGCCGGGGCCGACGAACCGCACCAGCGACGCGGCACCCAGCGGCGCGAAGCCGGACAGCGTCCCGCCCAGCCGCTCCGGGTCGTACACGGTCAGCCGCACCCATCCAGGCGCGGCAGCCGTCAGCACCCGCAGCAACACGGTCCGCACAGCGGCGTCTACATCGGACGCGGGGCCGGTGAACCACAGATGACCGTGGTCGAGCAACGGCACAAGCGCGGGCAGCACGACCTCGCAACCGGGCGCGGACACCGTGCCGAGCCGGACCTGCGTGTGGTCCGAGGAAAAAGAAGCCAGCTCGTCCGCCAGCCGCCGCGCCGCCGCGCCGAAGTCCGCCTCGATCGCCCGCCGCGCCCGCTCCCGCTGCGCGCCCAGCCCGTTCACGCAGGCCAGGTGCGCGTCCCGGACCGCCCGGAGCCGGTCCAGCGCCGCCGCCCGCCGGGACTCCGCTATGGCCGACGCCGTGCGGGCCTGGCCGCGCGCGACGGCCAGCGACGCACGTACCTCGGCTACCAGCCGCGACCGCGCGCTCGCCATGTCAAAGGTCCTCGATCGAGGCGCCGGTCATCGAGAGCACCGCCGATACCAGCACCACCCCGACCGCCGCCACGTCCGCGGGATGCGCCGAGACCGGATCACCCGGCAACCGCAGCGCCTGGGACACCAGGGCGGCGCCGTCGGGTGCGGGCAACCCAGGCAGCAGGCGGGGCAGCAGCGCGAGGCCACCCTCGCGAAGCGGCGCAGGTGCGACCACCCCCAGATACCCGGCGGTACGCGCGCCGAGCGCGAACCCGACCGAGGACGGCGCCACGACCAGCGACCGCCGCAGGGCCACCCGATCGACCCGGGACGCGGCGCGAACCGCGGACACCAAGACGGCGGACACCGACAGCCGGTCGTCGACAGCCGGCCGCGCCACACCCACGAGCCCGGTCAGCACGTCGACCCGGTCGGCCCACGGACACGACCCGGCGGTCACGACCGATGACGAGGCGATGGGCACCACGCCGACGGACGCGAGATACCGGGACAGCTCGTCGCCGGCGCGGCCCAACGCACCCGCCGCCGCGTCGAGATGGGAGGTCGCGGAAGCCAGCAGCAACGCGGGCGACGGCGCCGAGCTGGCCGACAGCGTCGCCGCCAGCAACGTGGTGGCCGACCGCAGCCGTTCCGACGCCACGTCGACCTCCACCACAGGCAGGTCCGAACGCAGCGTCACCATCCGGCTGGCAAGGGCCGAAAGCAGGCTCACAGCGCCGCGGCGTAGGTCTGGGCCTGCTCCATCGCGCCCAGCGTCGCGGTCATGCAGTCGTCGAGCTCGGTGGAGGCCTGGGCGAGGGCCGAACGTGCCGCCGCGACCGACTCGTGCGCGCTGCCGTCGACCGCCGCCGCCAGGCTGGCCTGGGCCGCGTCGAGCTTGTCGTTCGCGGCGCGGACGGCCTCCTGTCCTTCTTGGACATGTGCCATCGCGACGTCGATGGCGGCCTTGACCTCGGCAACGCTCGCCACGGTTCCCCCTCCACGCAGCATCGAACCGATGACGCTACGTTATCGGGGGAATGCGAGAGGTGAGCGCGCCGCGCCGACTCAAGCCGCGCGTTGTCGGCGGGCGCCGCGTCGGCGGACCGCCCAGATGAACAGCACGACCAGCCCGACCAGGAACAGCAGGATCAGGATCGGCAGGACCAGCGCGACCACCGACATCACCACGCTGATCACGTCTTCGACCGTGCTCGCCACCGGCGCGCCGACTCCGGCGGTGCCGACGTTGATCACCGGCCGGGCGGTCGCCTTGATCCCGTGGACGACCAGGGCGAGCACCACCCCGACGGCCACCGGCACCCACTGGTTGGACCCGAAGAAGCCGCCCGGGTCGGCCACCGTCGCGCTGCTGGTGCCCGCGCCGAACGCGAGACCGCCGGCGGTCGGTCGGACCACCGTCTGCACCACGTCGTTGGCCGAGTCGAGCACTGGCACCTTGTCGGCGACCACCTCGATGGCGAGCAGCGCGCCGAGGATCAGGATCACCCAGCCGTTGCCGAGCCAACCCCAGCCGGCGGGCAGTGAGATCACGTCGGTGTAGCGGGACAACACCCCGATCGCGAGCAACGGGATGTACGCGTTGAGGCCGGCCGAGGTCGCTAGGCCCGCGCCGGTGAGGGCTTCCAGCACGACCTCAGCATGGCACCACCAAGCCACCCGCATCAGGACCCGGGAGCCACCCCCTAGGGTGGAGCGGTGCGTCTAGTCATCGCCCGGTGCTCCGTCGACTATGTCGGCCGGCTCTCGGCTCACCTGCCCACGGCCACCCGGCTGCTGATGGTCAAGGCCGACGGCTCGGTGTCGGTCCACGCCGACGACCGCGCCTACAAGCCGCTCAACTGGATGAGCCCGCCGTGCCGCATCCAGGAGGAACCCGGCGTCTGGCGGGTGGTCAACAAGGCCGGCGAGGAGCTGCGGATCACCCTGGAGGAGATCTTCCAGGACACGTCGTACGAGCTGGGTGTCGATCCTGGCCTGGTCAAGGACGGCGTCGAGGCGCACCTCCAGGAGTTGCTGGCCGCCAACCCGACCACCTTCGGCGAGGGCTACACGCTGGTCCGGCGCGAGTACATGACCGCGATCGGCCCCGTCGACCTGCTGTGCAAGAACCAGCAAGGTGGATCGGTCGCGGTCGAGGTCAAGCGCCGGGGTGAGATCGACGGCGTCGAGCAGCTCACCCGCTATCTCGAACTGATGAACCGGGACCCGCTGCTGGCCCCCGTGACCGGCATCTTCGCCGCGCAGGAGATCAAACCGCAGGCCCGGGTGCTCGCCGAGGACCGGGGCATCCGCTGCGTGGTCGTCGACTACGACAAGCTGCGCGGGATCGAGCGCGACGAGCTGACGTTGTTCTGACTTCCGTCCGGTGCACCGCTGATGACAGGCTGTACCGGTGAGTGATGTCGAGATCGGACGGTTCGTGCGGTCGGCCACCGCCGTACACCGGGCTGGTCGTGATCTTCAGGACGCGCTGGCCGCGGGCGAAGGGCACGACGACGCGGCGGACCGACTGGCCCGCTCGATCGAGAGTGGACTGGCGGACCTCAAAAGAGTCGAGACCGGCTTCTTCGAGGCACCCGCGCACGAGGCCGAGCGCACGACGACCGACCCGGAGACCCTGCTCGCCGTCGTCGCGGGTCAGCTCCGGCTCGGCGAGGTCGCCCTGGCCGCCGGCGCGGCAACCGGCGAGACCGAGCAGACCACACCGACCCTCGACACGGCCCTCGCCGACCTGCGAAGCACCACCCTCACCCTCGACGAGCCGGCCCGGCACCAAGCCTTCGCACAGAGCCGGCTGGTCTCGCACGACCTCCCGGAAGCCGTGGAAACCCTCCGCGAGCGGCTCGGCGGCACCCTGGACGCGATCGCCACCGGCACCGCCGACGTGGTCGCCGGCCCGCTGAAGAGCATCGCCGGCAAGGCACCCGCCCAGTGGAAGGAAGCCTGGGACAAGGTCAGCAAGCAGCTCTTCCTCGACAACATCGGCGGCCGGCTCGTCCGGCTCGGGCTGCGTGCCCTCTCCGCCGCCCTCGACGCGCTGCGCCGGTTGGTCGACGCGACCTGGCTGGAGACCGCGCGGGACCGGCTCGTCGCGCTGGCCGACCGGGCCGGCGAGGCCGGTGCCGGCGCCGCGTTGCTCGGCGGGGTCATCGGGGCCGAACGCGCCCGGGAAGAAGCCGACACCCTGCTCACGGCCACGGGGCTGGACCTGGGCCGGCTCGACGGCGGCACCGAGGCACTGGCCGCGCTCGCCGACCGGTTCGACAGCGTGATCGGCAAGCTGGCGCTGGCCCAGGCCGCCGTCGGCGGGATCTTCGTGGTGCAGGGTCATTTCGGGCTGGCCGTGCCCTGGCTGCCGCTCGCCCTGCTCGGCGCCGAGCTGCTGATCGGTGCGGTCGCGGTGGTGCTGGCGATCGACTACATCGACACCACGGTCAGCGTCGGTCGGGTCCGCGGCGCCCGGCTGATCCTCCAGGACGCCGCGCGCACCGCATGAGCGGCCAGTGGTTCGCCATCCAGGTCCAGCAGGAGATCACCGAGCTGGCGCAGGTCGATGAGGCACTGCGGCGGGAGGAGCGGTTGGGCACGACGACCGCGGCGGTACGCGACGACTTCGCGCTGCTGCTCCGGGACCGGGTCCGCGACCTCGAGGACCTGACCGACGGCGACTGGGCCGGTCTGGACCTGCTCCGGGCCCGCCGGATCGCGCCGGTGAAGGCGGCCGCGCTGGCCGTGCTGGAAGGCATCCTGCTGCGCGGCCACCCGTTCTACCGAGCCGTCACCGTGGCGGCCGAGACCCTGCTCGACGCGCTGGTCGAGGCCACCGGGATCGGCCGCGGCGTGCTGCTCTCGGTCGCCGACGGCGAGCGCTTCGAGCGGATGGCCGGGCTGGTCCGGATGCGCTTCCCGGACGTCGACGTCTGGGGCCTGCCGATCCTCGTGCACGAGCTGGGTCACCTGGTCGCCGACGCGCTGCCGGAGCCCGGCGACCGCAACGCCCGGCCGGTGCTGTTCCACCTCGACCGCGAGGACGACCGGCTGCTCGGCGAGCTGTTCGCCGATGTGTTCGCCACCTGGGCGCTGGGGCCCGCCTATCCTTGCGCGGTCATGACGCTGCGCGCCCGCCCCGACCGGTTCGACGACGCGACCTCCACCCACCCCTCCTGGGACCGGCGGGTGTGGACGATGGTCGCGGCCCTGCGGGCGACCGCCGAGCTCGCCACCGACCCGCTGACCGCGGCCGGGCACCGCCGGGGTGCCGACCTGGTCGCCCGGCGCTGGTCGACCATGAACGGCCTCGCCAACGAGCCGCCGCCCCGCGCCGAGCGCGACGCCCGCGGCCTGGTCGACCTGCTCGATCGCAACGCGCCGGCGCGGCTGCGCTCCGACCCGCTGGGCGGCCTCGACGCGCTGGTCGCGGCGCTCGACGCCGGCACGCCCGCCAAGGGCAACCCGGTCGACGTGGTGGCCGCGGCGTGGCGCTGGCGGCTGGCCCACCCCGAGGCGAAGCCGGCGAAGTTGCGAAACGTCAGCGCCACCGCCCTGCGTGCCCTGGACCCCGCCGATGCTTGACCTGCTGGCGGTGCGCCTGGCCGAGTTGCGCGACGACGTCGGCAAGGTGAAGCGCGTCGCGGACCTGGCGGAGAGCCGGCACAGCCGGCTCGACGGCATCCGCGGGATCCGCAAGGAGATCCGGGACGGCCTGCTCGACGCCCGGGGGTTGATCCTGGACTACCGGCGCGGCGCGGACGCACCGGAGCTGGAGGTGCTCGGCGACCTCGACGCGCTGCTGATCGACCTGGACCGCAAGGTCGACCAGGCCGGCGTGATGCTCGACCAGCTCAACGGCTCGATGATCCGGCTGATGAACATCGACACGCTGAGCGTCCGGTGCGACGCGATCAGCACCGAGGTCGACCGGGTGGAGGCGGAGTCTCGCGCCGGCACGATGGATCGGGCCGCCGCCTGGGCCGCGGTCGACGAGCTCATCGACACGACGGCGCGGCGGTTGTTCGCCGACTACGTCGACCTGCTCGGCGGGCTGACGCTGCGCGACACCGGCCTGGACGACCGGGTCAGCGAGCTGACCGACCGACTGCTCGAAGAGTTGGCCGCGCCGTTGCGCTCGGTGCCGGCGCGCCCGGCCGAGCTGGTCGGTGCCCAGTCAGTCGGCGACCTCGTGATGCTCTGGTTCCCCGAGTGGACGATCTGGGACGTGCCGCTCTTCGGCCACGAGGCCGGCCTGGCCTGGGGCCACACGTCCCAACTCGCCCGTGGGCTGCTCGGCGAGAGCCCCACGCCGGAGCGGCGCGGGCTGGCGGCCGACGCCTACGCCGCCTACGCGCTCGGACCGGCGTACGCCTGCGCCGTGCTGTTGCTCCGGATGCGCCCGCGCAGCGCGTCCGATATGGACCGGGCCTACGTCATCCTCGAAGTGCTGCGCGCGACGAGCGGCGACGGCATGGCCGCCGCGGTGATCCAGGAGGTCGCCGACTGCTGGCGCGGCGCGGTCACGCAACGGGGTGCCGACCCGGAGCCGGGCCGGCGGGCCGAGCTCGACGCGTTCGTCGCGGAAGCGCTCGGGACCCTGCGCAACATCGGCGTGTTTCCCGGTTTCGACTCGATGCAGTGGGCGAAGGAGGCGGCTGGGCCACACGCGGCAATCGGCCAGGGCACCGGCGGCGAAGCGACCGCGCGCGGGCGGCTCAACGCCGCCTGGGCGGCGCGGCTGATGCTCAGCGATCCACACGACGCCGACGCGGTGCACCAGATCGCCGAGGCCGCCCGCGCGCTGCCGTGGCCACGCAAGACGGGACCTGCCCGGGAGCGCCAGTCGGGCCGGCCTGGCCAGGCGCCGTACGGAAAGCGGTGAGCCCGGTGACGAACGAGCTGCTCACACGGGCCTGGGCCGCGTACCACGCGGGCGACTTCGCGACGGCGCGGCAGCGCGCCGACGAGGCCGCCAGCCAGACCGACCCCGCGACCCAGGGCGTGGGGCTGACCCTGCGCGGCCTGTGCGAGGCCCGGGTCACGAAGGCGGACGACGGGTTGTTCGCCGCGGCCGCCGAGCGGTTCGCCGCCGCCGAGCGGCCCGACGGGCGGCGATACGTGGCCGCGTACGGCATCGCACTCGCACTCAGCGGTCGGTTGGCCGAGGCCGAGCCGCCGCTGCGCCGCGCCCTGATGCTGGAGCTGGCCGGCCCGGACGTCTGGCGGTGCCTGGGCCGGGTGCTCGTCGGCCGGGACCGCACGGCCGCCCGGCGCACGATGGCCGCCGCGGCCCGCGCCTTCCCGACCGACTGGCTGATCGCACTGGAACGGGCCGAGCTCGGCACCGGTGACCGGGCGACGGTCGCCGAGGCCTGGGCGACGGCCGGTGCGCTCAGCTTCGCCGCCGGCCGGGCCGACGTGGCCGTGTCCGCCTACGGCAAGGCGGTCGACCGGGCCTCGAAAGACCTCCACCTGCTGCTGGAGAAGGCGAAGGCGTGCGCCGCGATCGGTGCGCTCGACGAGCTGAACGCGACGATGGACCGGGCGGTCGCGATCAACGCGGACACCGCCGAGTTCGTGCCGTTGATGGTGCAGACCGCCGACTGGACGATCGGCACCGCACCGGACTCGGCGATCGCCCTGCTGGACCGGGTCATCGAGCTCGAACCCGAACACGCCCGCGCGTACGCCCTGCTGGGTTCGGCCCGGCGCCGGCTCGGCGACGACGCGGCGGCCACGGAGGCGTACGACCGGGCATTGGCACTCGACCCGGACGACGCGTACGCGCTGGGCAGTCGCGGCCAGATCTGGCTTCTGCAGGGCCGGCACGACGACGCGGTCGCCGACCTGGAGCGGGCGGCCACCCTCGAACCGGGCACCGGATGGATCCGGTTCAGCGCGGCGGAGGCCTACTACGTGCGCGCGCAGGCCGGCCGGACCGACGCCGACATCGACCGCGCCATGGCGCACGCGGACGCGGCCCTGGCGATCGAGCCCGGCGACCCGGCCGCTCTGCGGCTCATCGGCTACGCGCACTGGTTGCGCCGCGACAGCGACCCGGCCGACGCGGTGGAAGCGATGCGGGCGGCCCGCGCCGCCAACCCCGACGACCCGCAGATCGCCTACGAGCTGGGCCTGCTGCTGTACGACTCCGGTGCGTACGAGGAAGCACTGGCCTGTGCCGAGCAGGCACACGCCGGCCTGCCCGACTCGCCACTGGTGCGGCTGCTGCGTGGGCAGCTCTTCCGGGCCACCGGCGCGACGGAGCGGGCCATCGAGGACCTGGAGGTCGCGGCCCGCGCACAACCCGACCTCGTGGATGCGCAGGCCGCGCTGGGGGAGGCGTACCGGGTCGTCGGCCGGTTGGCCGAGGCCCTGACCGCGCTGACGGCGGCGATCGAGGTCGAGCCCGACGACGGCTGGTCGCTGGCCAGCCGGGGCGCGGCGCGGCAGGCGCTTGGTGACGCCGACGGCGCGCTCGAAGACCTGCGCCGCGCCATCGGCCGGGGCGCCGAGCCCAGCTTCGCGGTGTGGTGGCTGCGCGAGGCGTTGCGCGACACCGTCGACAGCGACGACCTGGTCGCGGAGATCGGCGCGGCGGCGGCGGGCTATCCCGACGACCCCGACGTGCAGGAGGTGTACGCCGACGCACTGCAGGACGCCCGCCGCTACGCCGAGGCCGCGGCGACGGCGGAGCGCGGCCTCGTCGGGCGACCCGACCACGTCGGCCTGCTCCGCTCGTTGGGTTGGGCGCAGTCGGCGCTCGGCGAGCAGGCCCGCGCGGTGGAGACGCTCGAACGGGCGGCCAACGTCCGGCCGGACGCGACCACGCTGACCGACCTGGCCACGATCGTGGCGCGCGGGGACGACGTCGCCGAGGCGCTGCGCGCCATCGACCGTGCCCTCGCTGTCGAGCGCACGTCCGGGCTGCTCCGGTTGCGCGCGGAGGTGTTCGGCGGGCTGGCCGACTGGCCGGCGTCCCTCGAGGCGGCCCGCGCGGCGGTGGCGGTCGAGCCGGTCGACCCTTGGGCGCACTGGGCGTTGGGCCGTGCGCTGCGCTACGTCGACGGCGGTCGACCGCAGGAGGCGCTGGCCGCGTTCCAGGCGATGCGCGAGCAGGAGCCGGACAATCCGATGGGTCCGCAGGGCACCGGCGACATGCTCTGGGCGCTGGGGCGGCGGGCCGAGGCCGAGACCGACTACCGCGCGGCGATCGAGCTCTACGAGCCGTTCGGCGAAGAGGATTCGTGGACCCGGCATGGCATCGGTTGGTGTCTGCACCGGCTCGGCCGGTATCCGGAGGCGGCCGACTCCTACCTGATGGCGCTGCCGACCAGTGACGAGCGGTCCGCGCTGCTGTTCGACATCGGCCTCAACTGGCTGGCCGCTCGCGAGGATATGCGCGCGGCCGACGCCTACGAGCAGGGCATCGGCGTGCTGCCGGCGATCTCGGCGGCCCGGGCACCGGCGACACTGGCGGTCGCCCGGGACGACCTGCGGACAGCCGTGACCACCGGTGTCGTCGCCGACTCGCCACAGGTCGCCGAGCTCGTCGACCGACTGGCCAAGGAAGGCGTGGCGGCTACCGACCGGAGCGGCCGTACATCAGCTTGACCGCTTTGACGATCCGGGCGACGTGGGCCGGTGTGCGCTCGAAGGTCATCGCCTTGAGGGCCGACGGGCCGCGCCGGGTCGTGATCGCCTTGGAGCGGGAGAACTCGCGCAGACCGTCGTCGCCGTGGGTGCGGCCGAAGCCGGAGTTGCCGACGCCGCCGAACGGCAGCGACGACATGCCGATGAAGGTGATCACCGAGTTGACCGAGGCCATGCCCGTGCGCAACCGGCGAGCCGTGGCCACCGCGCGCCGCTTGCCGAAGACCGCGCCGCCCAGCCCGTACGAGGAGGCGTTGGCCAGCCGGACCGCCTCGTCGACGTCGGCGACCTTGCTGATGGTCAGCGTCGGACCGAACGTCTCCTCGCGGATGGCCGCCGAGTCCTCGGGCACGTCGACCAGGATCGTGGGCTTGACGAACGGTGGCTCGACCGCCTCCCGCCCGCCGAGGACCGCCCGGCCGCCGCGGGCCAGCGCGTCGTCGATGTGCCGCCGGATGATGTCGATCTGCTTGGGCATGGTGATCGGCCCGATGTCGAAGCCGTCGCCGTAGCCGACCTTGAGCGCGCTGGCCCGGCGCACCACCTCGGCGACGAAGGTGTCGTAGACCGGCGCGACCGCGTACACCCGCTCGATCGCCAGACAGGTCTGACCGGCGTTGGTGAGCGCGCCCCAGACGCACGCCTCCGCGGCGGCCGCGACGTCGGCGTCGTCGTCGACGATCAGCGCGTCCTTGCCGCCGGCCTCGATCAGCACCGGCGTCAGCGTCTCGGCGCAGGCGGCCATCACCTTCTTGCCGGTGGCGGTGGAGCCGGTGAACGCCACCTTGTCGACGCCACTGTGGCACAGCGCGGCGCCGACCTCGCCCGGGCCGTGCACGATCTGCAGCACCGGCTGCTCGGGCACCACCTCGGCGAACGTGTCGACCAGCCACTGGCCGACGGCCGGCGTGTATTCGCTGGGCTTGAAGACGACCGTGTTGCCGGCGGCGAGCGCGTAGGCGGCCGTGCCGAGCGGCGTGACCACCGGATAGTTCCACGGCCCGATCACCCCGACCACGCCCATCGGCAGGTATTCGAGGTGCGCGGAGAACTCGGCGAGCGTGAGTCGGCCGCGCACCCGGCGTGGGCCGAGCACGCGCTTCGCGTTGCGGGCGGCCCAGTCGATGTGGTCGATCGCCGCCGCGGTCTCCACGATCGCCTCGGCGACCGGCTTGCCGCCCTCGCGGCTGACCAGGCCGGCGACCTCTTCGACGCGCTGGGCGAGCAGGGCGCGCCAGCGCAGCAGCCGGGCGCGCCGGCCGGCGTGGCCGAGCCCGACCCACCAGGCGGCGGCCTCGCGGGCGCGCTCGACGGCGCGGGCGACGTCGTCGGCGTCGGAGACCGGGAACCGGCCGACCTCTTCACCGGTCGCGGGATTGGTCGAGACGAGTGCGCCGTCCTCGACGACAGGCACGCCGGCGGCCCGGGTAGCGGTCATGCGGCGAATACTAGTCGCGAGAGTTACTCGCGGGTAGGTGTTAGCAAGGGACCCTTCCTATGCGGAAAGCGTTAACAAGGGGCCCTTCCTTCTTGTGTGGGCGCACCACACAGCGGAAAGCCGGGTGTGGCGGCATCATGTGCGCCATGGAGCACCAGCAGGTGCGCGTGCACGCGCGCGGAATCGACCAGAACGTCCTCGTCGCCGGACCGGCTGACGGCCCGCCGGTGCTGCTGATCCACGGCAACTGCTCGTCCGCCGACTTCTGGCGGCCGCTGCTCCGCCACCTGCCGCCCAACCTGCGGATCGTCGCGCCCGACTTGCGCGGCTACGGCGCGACCGAGGCGGCGCCGGTCGACGCCACCCGCGGCCTGGGCGACTTCGCGGACGACGTCGCGGCCCTGATCCCCGAGCTGTTCGCGCCCGACGCCAAGCCCCTGGTGGTCGCGCACTCGATGGGCTGCGGCGTGGCGATGCGGCTGCTGGTCGACCACCCGGACCGGGTCGCCGCCATGTTGCTGGAGGCGCCGCTGTCGCCGTACGGCTTCGGCGGCACCAAGGATCTCGTCGGCACGCCGACCACGGATGACTTCGCCGGGACCGGTGCGGGCACGGCCAACCCCGACTTCGTCGCCCGGCTGGCCGCCAAGGACCGCGAGGGCGACGCCCCGACCAGCCCGCGCAACGTCATGCGGACCGCCTACGTCGCCGACCCGGCGTCGCTCGGTGCCGACGAGGAGCTGCTGCTCGACACCGTGCTCTCGACGGTGATCGGCGACGACAACTACCCGGGCACGTCGAACGCCAGCCCCAACTGGCCCGGCGTCGCGCCCGGTGACCGGGGCGTGCTCAACACCATGGCGCCGAACCACTTCCGGATCGCCGACGAGCTCGTGGCCGTCGCGAGCAAACCGCACATCACCTGGGTACGCGGTGACCAGGACGCGATCGTCTCGGACACCTCGCTGTTCGACCTGTCGTACCTCGGCTCGCTGGGCGTGGTCCCGGGTTGGCCCGGCGCCGAGGTGAGCCCGCCGCAGCCGATGGTCGGCCAGACCCGGGCGGTGCTCGACCGGTACACCGAGAACGGCGGCAGCTACCGCGAGGTGGTCTACGCCGGCTGCGGCCACTCGCCACACCTCGAGCGCCCGGCCGAGTTCGTCGCCGAACTGCTGGAGCTGCTGCCGTGACCGCCTACCGCGCGGATTCGATAAACGTCGACGGCGGCGACCTCGCGGTCGGGGTCTGGGGCGACGACGGCCCGCTGGTCGTGGCGGCGCACGGGATCACCTCGCACCACCGCGCCTGGGCGCTGGTCGGCGAGGACCTCGGTGCCGACCACCGGTTCGTCGCTCCCGACCTGCGCGGCCGAGGCCACAGCCGGGACCTGCCGGCGCCCTACGGCATGGCGCGGCACGCGGCGGACCTGGCCGAGGTGATCCAGGCGTACGGCGGAACGGCGGTCGTGGTGGGCCACTCGATGGGCGCCTGGGCGGCGGTCGAGCTGGCCCGGTCGTACCCGATGCTGGTCGACCGCCTCGTGCTCGTCGACGGGGGCCCGGCGATGCCGCCGCCCCCGGGTGTGCCGGCGGATCCGAGCCCGGACCAGGTCACCGCCGCGATCGTGGAGACGGTCGGGCGGGCGTACCAGCGGCTGACCATGACCTTCCCGGACCGCGCCGCCTACGTCGCGACCTGGCAGGCCCACCCGTCGTTCGCCGATTGGTCGCGGACGATGGCCGAGTACGCCGAGTACGACCTGGTCGAGGTCGACGGCGCGCTGCGGCCGGCGTGCCACCTGGAAGCGGCGCTGCGGGACGCGCGGGACCTGTTCGCGTGGCAACCGGTGCCGCCCGCCGCCCTGCCGGTGCCGGCCGTCTTCCTGCGCGCCGAGCGGGGCATGCTCGACCAGCCGGACCCGATGATCGCGGCCGAGGAGGCGACCCGCGCGTTTCCCGGCATCGCCGAGCGGGAGGTGCCCGGCACCAACCACTACACGATCGTGCTCGGGCCCAAGGGCGCCGCCGAGGTCGCGGCCGAGGTGCGAAACACCGACTGACGGGCATGGCAGACTGACCCTGACCTTATGGATCGTTAGGGGAGCGCTGCGTGTCGCGGGAGATCAACACCGTCGGAGTTGTCGGACTCGGCACGATGGGCGCGGGCATCGTCGAGGTCTTCGCGCGCAGCGGGATCGACGTCGTCGCGGTCGAGGTCACCGAGGAGGCGGTCGAGCGGGGCCAGGCGACACTGGTCGGCTCGATCGACCGGGCGGTGGCCAAGGGCAAGCTGACGCCGGCCGCGCGCGACGAGATCTTCGCCCGGGTCGGCTTCGCGGTCGGCTTCGACGCGCTGCACGACGTCGACCTGGTCATCGAGGCGGTGCCCGAGCAGCTCCCGCTCAAGCAGCGGATCTTCGCCGAGCTCGACCGGGTCTGCAAGGCGGACGCGATCCTGGCCACCAACACCTCGTCGCTGTCGGTCACCGAGATCTCCGTCGCCACGAGCCGCCCCAACCAGGTCATCGGCGTGCACTTCTTCAACCCGGCGCCCGTGATGAAGCTGGTCGAGATCGTCCGCACCGTGGTCACCGCGCCCGAGGTGGTGGCCGACGTCGAGGCGCTCTGCGTCCGGCTCGGCAAGACCGACGTGACGATCAACGACCGGGCCGGCTTCATCGCCAACGCGCTGCTCTTCGGCTACCTCAACCAGGCCGTGTCGATGCTGGAGGCGCGCTACGCGACCCGCGAGGACATCGACGCGGCGATGCGGCTCGGCTGCGGGCTGCCGATGGGTCCGCTGGCGCTGATGGACCTGATCGGCATCGACACCGCGTACGAGATCCTGGACACGATGTACCGCCGGGGCGGACGCGACCGCCGGCACGCTCCGGTCCCGCTGATCAAGCAGATGGTCACGGCGGGCCTGCTCGGCCGCAAGACCGGGCGGGGCTTCTACACGTACGAGGGTCCGGGCTCGCCCAAGGTCGTGGCCGACGAGCTGACCGCTCCGTCCGCGGCCGCGGCGCCCGCCTCGGTGCAGATCGGCACGATCGGCGTGGTGGGCTCCGGCGTGATGGCCCGCGGCATCGTCGAGGTGGTCGCCCGGGCCGGCTTCGACGTGGTCGCGGTGACCCGGGGCGAGCCGAAGACCACGGCGCTGGCCGAAGCGGTGCGCGGCTCGCTCGCCAAGGCGGTGGTCAAGGGCAAGCTGACCGAGGACGACCAGGCCGCGGCGCTGGCCCGGATCACCTGGTCGCACCGGCTCGAGGACCTCGACGACGTCGACCTGGTGATCGAGTCGGTGGTCGAGGAGCTCCCGGTCAAGAAGGCCGTGTTCGCCGCCCTCGACGAGATCTGCAAGCCGGGTGTGGTGCTCGCCACCACCACCTCGTCGCTGCCGGTGATCGAGATCGCGATGGCCACCCAGCGCCCGGCCGACGTCGTCGGCCTGCACTTCTTCAACCCGGCGCCGGTGATGGCGCTGGTCGAGATCGTGCGCACCATCCGCACCGCGCCGGAGACCACCGCGGCGGCGGACGCGCTGGTGACGGCGCTGGGCAAGACCGGCGTGCACTGCGCCGACCGGTCCGGTTTCATCGTCAACGCGCTGCTCTTCCCCTACCTGAACGACGCGGTCCGGATGCTCGAGGCGTCGTACGCGTCGGCCGACGACATCGACTACGCGATGAAGCTCGGCTGCGGCTACCCGATGGGCCCGTTCGAGCTGCTCGACACCGTCGGCCTCGACGTGGCGCTGGCCATCCAGCGCGAGCTCTACCTGGAGCTGCGCGAGCCGGGCTTCGCTCCCGCCCCGCTGCTGGAACACCTGGTGACCGCGGGCTACGTGGGACGCAAGGCCGGCCGCGGATTCCGCGACCACACGCACTAATGCTTAACCTTGAGGTGTGAGCCCGCGTCGCAACCGCCCGAAGCCCGATGACGGGCGTCCGATGGACGACGAGTCGCTGCGGCGCGGCGGTTCGATCGAGGGCGACCGGCACGGCGACTGGATGGTGCGGCTGATACCCGGCGGGGCCAGCGCGAAGGTCTATCGCTGCCCCGGCTGTGACCAGGAGATCCAACCCGGCACCGCGCACGTCGTGGTGTGGCCGGCCGACGAGCGTGGCGACCTGACCGACCGCCGGCACTGGCACAGCGGCTGTTGGCGAGCCCGCGACCGGCGGGCGCCCGGAGTGATTCGGTCGCGCAACGCCCCGCGTTACGGCTGACCGAACTCGGCCAGCACCGCGTCGGAGAGGGCCGGCCAGAGCGGGTGCGCCCACTCGCCGAAGTTGCGGTCCGTGAGGCAGGCGCAGGCGAGCCCGGCCACCGGGTCGACCCAGAGGAACGTGCCGGTCTGGCCGAAGTGCCCGAAGGTGGCGGGCGAGTTGTTCGCACCCGTCCAATGCGGGGTCTTGTGCGACCGGATCTCGAAGCCGAGCCCCCAGTCGTTGGGGTCCTGCCGGCCGTAGCCCGGCAGCACCCCGGACAGGCCCGGGAACGCCACCTTGGCCGCCTCGCGGGTCAGCGCCGGTGCGATCGTCGGGGCCAGCAGCTCCCGGGCCAGCGTCGCGAGGTCGCCGACCGGACCGGTCACCTTCGCCGCCGGCGAGCCTTCCAGCACCGTGTCGGCCATGTCGAGCTGGTCCAGCACCAGGTCGATCATCAGGTCGGCGAAGCTGCCCTCGGCCCGCTCCGCCACGAACTCGGCGAGCACCTCGAAGCCGCGGTTCGAGTAGATCCGGCGCTGGCCCGGCTGGCCCATCACCTGGTCGTCGCCGAAGTTGAGGCCGGAGGCGTGTGCCAGCAGGTGGCGCACGGTCGACCCGGGCGGTCCGGCCGGGTCATCGAGCGAGACGAGCCCGTCGTCGATCGCGGCCAGCACGGTCAGCGCGGTCAGCGGCTTGGTCACCGACGCCCAGGGCAGCTCGACCTCGGGACCGGTGCGGGCCAGGACGCCGCCGGAGTTGACGACGGCGACGGCGACGGTGTCCACCGGCCACGATTCGACCAGGGCTAGGGCTTGCGAGTCGGGCACACCGCAACGCTAACGGGTCGACTCGTCGCGGGCCCAGGCGGCGCCTTCCGGGGTGCGCCTGGCCCGCCGCTCGGCCAACAGCGTCAGCGCGGCGTAGCAGGCGCCGGCCGGCCACAGCCAGGGTCGCGGGAGCACCACGTCGACGAGCCAGGACGCCTTGCGCGCCGGACGGACGGCGACGGCGGCTCCGGCAGCGCGCAGCGCGGTGTTCGCCCCGCGCACCCGGCCGAGCCGGCGCAGCAGGTCCTCGGTGCGGGTCGGGGTGGCCACCACCGACGGGACCTCCGCGACCTCGCGCTTCTCGCCGTCCGCGAACAGCGCGTCGAGGAAGAGGTCGTCGGCGAACAGGTCGGGGAACTCGTCGAACCGCGCCCGGGCGTCCTTGGACAGCACGATCGCGCCGCGGCCGAACAGCGCGTCCCGGAATGCCGGCAGCCGCCCGTTGACGGCGAAGTAGGCCCGGACCAGCAGCGGCCGGCCCTTCGTGTCCAGCACCCGGCGGGGCGCAGCCGCGATCACCCCGTCGGCACCGGAGACGCGCGCGGCCAACGCCCGCGCCCCGGCGGCCGAGAGCGGGATGTCGGCGTCGAGGTAGATGCGGGGGAAGCTGGTCGCGGCCGCGTCGCCGGCGTTGAGGGCGGCCGGCTTCGAGGCGCGCTCGACCTCGACCACCCGCACGCCGGGCACGGACCGGGCCACGTCGGCGGTGTCGTCGGTGCAGCCGTTGGCCGCCACGACCACGTCGAACTCGCCAGGCTCGGCGCCGTCGAGCAGGTGGCGCAGCGTACGCCCGATGACCGTGGCCTCGTTGTGTGCGGCCACCACGATGCTCACCACGGCGCGCGCCCGGTGATCGCGCGGCGGACCCGCTTGGAGAGGGACCGGCCGCGCTGCCGCCAGCCGGAGTACTCGCGCAGGTCGAGCGAGGCGGCCTGGACGACGTACGCGGACCGCTTCATCTGCTCGGTCCACTCGGCGACCGTGCGCACGCCGGTCTTCTGCGCGGACAGCGGCCGGCGCGCCATGAAGTCCTCGTCGGTGTGGTAGATCGTGCGCGGGCTGCGCGGGTCGTCGAGGTGGTCCTCGGGCAGGAACGGGTAGACCCAACCGTTGACGAAGCCGAGCCGGGCGGCCCGCAGGCACCAGCTCGTGAACGAGTCGCCCTCGGCCAGCGGGCCGGTGCGCTCGACCATCGCCCGCTTGAGCAGGTATCCGCTGCCCTGCACCCAGTGGTTGCGCATCAACCGATGTCCGCCCGCATACGAAGCCAGCTTGCGGTCGACCAGCTCCTGGCGGACGTCGGACTCCGGGAAGCGCCAGGTGCCGATCACCCCGAACTCGGGGACGTCCTCGTGCGCCCGGCGGAGCACGTCGAGCCAGGACTTGTCGGGCAGGCAGTCGTCGTCGACCTTGCTCAGGTAGTCGCCGGTCGACTCCGCCCAGAGCCAGTTGGTCGGCTCGCGCAGGCCGGCATTGGTCGGGCTGTGGTGGAACCGGTGCACTCGGGGGTCGTGCCGGAACTCCTCGACGGCGGCCAGGGTCGCCTCGTCGCTGCCGTTGTGCCAGAGCCAGACCCGCGCGTCGTCGGTGCGACTGTCGAGCAGGTGCGGAAGCGACAGGCGGACATACTCCGGCCGGTCGTACGTGATCATCAGGATGTCGATGCCGCCGGACATCTGCGCGTCTCCTCTAGTTGAGCCGGTGTGCCCGGGTCAGGCGCCACATCGCGCCGGCCAGGCCGAGCAGCAGATGCATCGTGAACAGGTAGGTGGAGAAGTAGAGCGCGTCGAAGGTGAACGCGGTCACGGCCATCACGCCGATCGCGACGGCCAGCACCGCGGCCAGGTCGCGGTCACTCTCGCTCTTGGCGAACCGGCGGACCCGGGCGGACACGAAGACGCCGGTCAGGAACAGCACGCCCAGCCCGACCGTGCCGACGATGCCGGTGGTGACCACGGTGACCAGCCACTGGTTGTCGAGGAGCTGGTAGAGCTCGGGCAGCCAGGTGCCGACCCCGCGACCGAACCAGGGCCGCTCCTTGATGAACGGCGCGACGTAGTCGTAGTCCTCCAGCCGGCCCTGCACGCTCGGGTCGCTGCTGCCCGCGAAGAGCAGCGACCGCAGCGCGCCCAGCAGGCCTGGCTTGCCGACCTGGATGATCGCGGTGAGGAAGGCGCCGGCCACCAGCACGTTGAGCGTGGTGCGCAGGGGCCAGACCAGGATCAGCAGCAGGATCGCCGCGGCCAGGGCCAGCACGCCGGTGCGGGACAGCGAGATCGGGATGACCGCGGCGACGACCATCGCGATTCCGGCGAAGATCTGTCGTTCCCGACGGGTCGCCGCGAACCGGGCATAGTGGATGGCCACCACCAGCGCGACCACCATCAGCACGCTGAACTCGATGTAGTGGCCCGCGGTGCCGGCCACCCGGACCAGGCCGCCGCCGCCCCGGTCGTCGAAGCCGACCAGGTCGCGCTGGAACTGGAGCACCGGCGGCAGCTTGAGGTAGCCGGTGAAGTCCTGGCGGAAGGCGAACTGGGTCAACGCGAACAGCGCCATCACCGCGGAGCCGTAGCAGAGCCAGCGCAGCACGGTGTCGATCCGCTCGCGGGTCAGCACACCGTCGCACGCGGCCAGCAGCAGACCGCCGGCCGCGAATGCCATCAGCACCGTGCGGTCGGCCTGGTTGGCCTCCAGCGGGTCCAACCCACGGGCCTGGCCGGCGATGTACGAAGTGGCCATGGTGACGAAGTAGAACGCCAGCGCCCAGCGCATCGGCTGTTGGCCGCGGGTGACCAGGGACGGGTGGAAGCGGGTGAGCGCCCACCACACGAACAGCAGCAACCCGGCGACCACGCCGGGCCGGCCCAGCGTGGTCAGCGGCGGGAAGATCAGCCGGGCGGGCAGGAAGTACATCGCGAAAATGGTGAAGCTCACCCAGGCGGTCGCGTCCCGGAACTCGATGACGCTGGGTGTCACGCCGTCGTAGACGGTCGCCGTTCTCCGCGCGGATAGATAGGTCTGCACTATTACTGGTCGTCGTTGTCAGGCCTGGGCGTCCGCACAGCGGTGAGCAGGATGGTGTCGTCGGTGTCGGGCGTCCGCACGAAGTCGGCCGAGACCTGCTGGGGCGTGGTGGAGTGGCCGTTGGCGGTGACCGGCGTGCTGTTGATCCGGATCACCTGGGTGGCGTCGACAGGCTCCTCGTCGATGGGATCGGCGACCGGGACCGGTTTGTTGAGCGGCCCGACGGGCTTGGCCAGCGGCGGCTGCGGGCGGCGCTGCTCGACCGAGGCGGAACCGGCGGTCGCGTTGGCCCGCAGGCCGACACGGGCGTTGACCTGCTTGGTGAGCTTGCGCCGGGCGATCGCGTCGTAGGCGACCACGGAGGCGGCCATCAGCAGCAGGCCGACGGCGAGCACGACGATCTGCGCGCGGAGCACGTTGGACCGGGACGGCGTCACGTTCAGGCCGGGGTCGAGCACCTGAGTGCTGATCTCCTCGCCGGCCTTGGGCTTGTATTTCGCCTGCTGCCCGACGACCTCTTCGCTGATCAGCTTGGTGACGGCCTCGACCGTGGCGAGCGCCTTGGCGCTGCTCTCGCTGGAGATCTCGACGGTCATGATCGAACTGCGGGTGACCAGGGTGATCTCGTAGTCGTTGTCGCCCCCCGCGGCGACAACCTTCTGCCGGGACTCACCGGACGACACGGCGATCTGCACCGCCTGCGCCATCTGGGTCTCACCGATGCGCAGCCACGGGTTGCCCGGAGCCGGCGTCGCACCGTTGGCCGGGGTCGCCGCCGACGTGGTCGGGGGAACCAGGATCACGGTCGCCGTCGTGTTGTATTCGGGCTGGATCGCGCTGCCTAGCGCGACGGCCGCGGCCAGCGTCACGATGACGACCGGAACCGCGACGTACCACCGCCGGATGACGAGCTTGAGGAGGTCAAGGAGGTCCATGGAAAGGCCCTTTGATCGAATGCGGCGGAAAGGGGCGTCAGGTCGTCAGGAGACCGACTGGTTGGTATCACGCGGGATCACCGG
Source organism: Asanoa ishikariensis (assembly GCF_900107455.1). Classification (GTDB taxonomy): domain Bacteria; phylum Actinomycetota; class Actinomycetes; order Mycobacteriales; family Micromonosporaceae; genus Asanoa; species Asanoa ishikariensis. The sequence continues at coordinate 813,898 of NZ_FNQB01000002.1, forward strand.
TAGGTTGCCTCTCCCCACCGGTGAATCTGATTTGTAACCTTTTCGCGTCTGACGCAGCAACCGATCCCACAGTCGGATGTACGACTTGGCCTGGTGATCCCAGGCAAGCTGGTCGACGAACCGGGCTCGGGCGATCCGGCTCATCGTCGTGCGCGCCGCGCTGTCGCTCAGCAACAGATCGAGCGCCTTGGCGAGCTCGTCCGGCGCGCCGGACGGCACGTAGAGCGCCGCGCCCTCGGCGGTGCGCCGGGTCTCCAACAGGTCGACGGCGACCACCGGGAGACCGCGGGCGACGTATTCGACTGTCTTGGCCATCGTCGACAGGTCGGCCATCTTGGTCGGCGGGTCCGGCTGGATCGCGAGCGTCGCGGAGTTGAGCAGGGCGTCGACCTCGTCGGCCTCGAGCCAGCCGCGGAACTCGACCACGTCGTCGAGCTTGCGGGCGGTGGCCAGCTCGCGCAGGCCGGGCAGGCACTCGCCGTCGCCGGCGACCACCAGCTTCCAGTCGGCCGCGCCGCGCAGGCCGATGAGCTGTTCGGCGGCGAGCACGGCGGCCTCGACGTGGTCCTGCGGGTTGATGACGCCGAGGTAGACGATGGTCTGGCGGCCGGCCGGGCGGGGTCGTTCGGTGTAGGCCACCTCGGCGATGGCCGGGCCGTTGCGGACCACGACAACCTTGTCGGGGTCGACGCCGCCGCGGCTGATCGCCAGGTCGCGGTAGGACTCGTTGGTCGAGACCACGGCGGTCGCCCGGCGCCAGGACATCCGCTCGAACCACCGCAGGACGGCCAGCACCCGCGGGTTCGGGGTGTCCGTCTTGCACTCGTAGAGCTCGGGGCTCAGGTCGTGGTGGTCGAAGACGAACGGGCGGCCCAGCGCGCGCATCAGCAGCGCCAGGACCCAGAAGACGTCCGGCGGGTTGCACGCCTGCACGGCGTCGACTCGGGTGCGCACCATCAGGCCGAGTAGCCGGGCGGTGACCGCGAGCAGGGCCCAGGCGAACTCGAAGGCGAACGACAGCACCCCGGCCCCGGCGAGCGGCTGGCGGAACGACCGGATGGCGGTCGACCGGCTGCCCGGCAGCGTGGTCAGGCCGGCGGGGCCTCGCGGGCAGATCACCGTGACCTGGTAGCCGGCTTCTTCCAGCGCCAGGCACTCACGGATCACCCGTCGGTCTCGTTCGACCGGCAGGTTCACCACGACGATGACCACATGCCCCCGCGATTCGGTCATCTCCACCTCTGGCTACTGTGGACAGTGCTGTGCACTCCCTTAAGGGAGAGTTAACACAGGCGACGATGCTCTATCCGAACCACGCGTGGCAAGGGTGACCGAAGGTCAACCTGGTGTCGACTTCACTACATGTCGATGGCCGATCGGTCTATTGCTCGTCGGAGAATCGGACCTTACTTGCTGGCGGGTCGGTCGGCCAAATCCCTGATGTGCCACCGGATTCTTCGGGTGCGCCGGATTTGATGCCAAAGGCCCGTCGCGAATCAGACATCGCCTCCCCTTGATCTGGTCGCTAGCCTGTCCGCCACGTATGCGTGCAGGTAAATCTTGGGGGAGGTGGCGCGGATGACGCGCCCACGACGTCCGCTGCGGACGATGTTGGCCGTGGCGCTGGTCGCCGGGGGGCTCAGCGCGCTCGCACACGCGCAGCCCGCGGCTGCGACCACGCTGCCGACCGGGTTCCAGGAACAAATCGTGTTCAGTGGGCTCAACCAGCCCACCAACATCGAATTCGCGCCGGACGGCCGCGTCTTCGTCGCCGAGAAGGGCGGCCGGGTCAAGGTCTACGACAACCTCGCCGACCCGACCCCGACGGTGTTCGCCGACCTGTCGACCAACGTGTTCAACGTCTGGGACCGCGGCCTGCTCGGTCTCGCGCTGCCGCCGGACTTTCCGGCGAACCCCTACGTATACGTGCTTTACACCTATGACGCGCCACCCGGTCAGACCGCGCCGTACTGGAACGACAACTGTGGCGACGCCAACAACGGCCAGTGCGTGGTGCAGGGCCGACTGTCCCGGTTGCAGGCCGCCGGCAACGTGATGACCGGCAGCGAGCAGGTGCTCATCACCGATTGGTGCCAGCAGTTCCCCAGCCACTCGATCGGCGACCTCAAGTTCGGCGCCGACGGCATGCTCTATGTCACCGGCGGCGACGGCGCAAGCTTCAGCGCCACCGACTACGGCCAGCTCGGCACTCCGCGCAACCCGTGCGCCGACCCGCCGTCCGCGGTCGGCGGCGTGATGAACCCGCCCACCGCCGAGGGTGGCGCGCTGCGCTCGCAGGACGTGCGCTCGACCGGCGACCCGACCAGCCTCGACGGCGCGGTACTGCGGCTCAACCCGGCCACCGGCGCGGCCGCGGCCGGCAACCCACTGTCCGGCTCGGCCGACGCCAACGCCCGCCGGATCGTCGCGCACGGCCTGCGCAACCCGTTCCGGATGACGATCCGTCCCGGCACCAACGAGGTGTGGGCCGGCGACGTCGGCTGGAACGTGTGGGAAGAGGTCAACCGGGTGACCAACCCGACCGCGGGCGTCACCAACTTCGGCTGGCCCTGCTATGAGGGCATGGGCGTGATGGGCTCCTACGACGGCGCCAACCTCAACCTGTGCGAGTCGCTCTACACCGCGGGCGGGCACGCCCAGCCGTACTACACGTACAACCACACCGGCGCGGTCGTCCCGGGCGAGAACTGCGGCAACGGCGGCGACGCGATCAGCGGTCTGGCGTTCTACCCGACCAGCGGCGGCAACTATCCGGCGGCGTACGCGGGCGGGCTTTTCTTCGCCGACTACTCCCGCAACTGCATCTGGGCGATGAAGCCGACCAGCCCGGGCGGGCTGCCGTCCACGGCCGCGATCGAAGCCTTCGGGCAGGCCGCGGCCGGCCCGGTGGACCTGGCGATGGGGCCGGGCAACGAGCTCTACTACGTCGACCTGGGCGGCACCGTCCGGCGGATCCGCTATTTCCCCGGCAACCAGCCGCCGGTGGCCGCGTTCAGCGCCACCCCGGTGGCGGGCCAGCCGCTGCGGCTCGACTTCGACGCCGCCGCCTCGACCGACGCGGACCCGGCCGACCAGGGCCGGCTGACCTACGCCTGGGACTTCACCAACGACGGCTCGACCGACGCGACCGGGGTGACCACCAGCTTCACCTACCCGGCCTCGGGCAGCTACACGGCGAAGCTCACGGTGACCGACACCCTCGGCGCCGGTGACACGCACCTCGTGACCATCCAACCCGGCCGCACCGCGCCGGTGGCCACGATCGACACCCCGGCCGCGTCGACGACCTGGAAGGTGGGCGACCAGATCGGCTTCACCGGTCACGGCAGCGATGCCGAGCAGGGCACCCTGCCGGCGTCCGCGCTGTCGTGGCGGCTGCGGATGCACCACTGCGAGAGCGTCGGCAACTGCCACGTGCACGAGGTGCAGCAGTGGGCCGGCGCCGCGGGCGGCACGTTCGTCGCGCCCGACCACGAGTATCCGTCCTACTTGGAGCTCGAGCTGACGGCGACCGACGCCGACGGGCTGAGCAACACGGTGTCCCGCCAGCTCGACCCGAAGACGGTCGACCTGACCTTCCGCAGCAACCCCGCGGGCCTGTCGCTCAACGTCGGCGCGTTCACGGGCCCGACCCCGTTCACCCGCACCGTCATCCAGGGCTCGACCAACACGGTCAGCGCGCCTTCGCCGCAGAGCGCGGGCGGGTCGGTCAACACGTTCGCGAACTGGTCCGACGGTGGTGCCAACAGCCACGTGATCACCGCGCCGACCGCGGCCGCGACCTACACCGCCACGTTCACCAGCGTGGCCGGCTGTGCCGACAGCTTCGGCTACGTCTGCACCACGCAGACCGGCCAGCCGTTCGCCGCGGCCGACGGCGCGGTGCTGCCGCTGACCGGTGACGACGCGGTCACGCCGGTCTCGCTGCCGTTCCCGTTCCGGTTGTACGGCCAGGAGTACGGCAGTGCCTGGGTGTCCACCAACGGCTTCGTCTCGTTCGCCGACCCGGGTCAGGCGGGGCTGGTCGCGGTCAACAGCGCCCTGCCGAACAGCAGCGCGCCCAACGCCGCGGTCTACCCGTTCTGGGACGACCTGGTGCAGCGCGCCGACTCGACGGTGCGCACCGGGGTGAGCGGCACGGCGCCCAACCGGAAGTTCACCGTGGAATGGCGCAACAGCGGCTACTACGGCTCCAACTCCGGGCGTGTCCGGTTCTCCGCCGTGTTCGGTGAGGACGGCAGCATCACGTACCACTACGCCGACCTGTCCACCGCAGACCGCGAAGAGGGCAACTCCGCCACGGTCGGCATCGAGGACGGTTCGGGCACGGTCGGGCTCGCGTACTCCGTGGACCAGCCGGTCCTGCGCGACGGCACCACGGTGACGTTCTCGCCGCCCGGTGGCACGCCGCCGCCGACCACCGGCACCATCTCCGGCGTGGTCAGCGCCAACGGGAGCCCGTTGGCCGGTGCCACGCTGACGCTGTCACCGTCCGGACGCACGGCGACCAGCGCGGGCAACGGTTCCTACCAGTTCACCGCGGTGCCGGCGGGCGCCTACACGGTTTCCGGCACGGCGCCGGGCGGCTTCACCGGCTCCTCCCCGGTGACCGTGACGGCGGGCGGCGCGCACACCGTCAACCTGACGCTGACCGGGCCGCCGCCGAGCTCCGGCGACTACACCAAGACGACGCAGGCGCGACCGTACGTGTCCACGGCGGACGGCACGGTGCTGCCGGTGACCGGTGACGACGCGGTCGGCCAGGTCACGCTGCCGTTCGGCTTCGAGTTCTACGGCCAGCAGCAGACCACCGCCTGGGTGTCGACGAACGGCGTGCTGTCGTTCGTGAACCCGGGCGGCGCGACGCCGGAGAACACCGCGCTCCCGACGGCCGCACTGCCGAACGCGGCCCTATACCCGTACTGGGACGACCTCGTGCAGCGCTCCGGCAGTGTGATCCGCACGAAGGTGGTCGGCTCCGCGCCCAACCGGCAGTTCGTCGTCGACTGGTTCAACACCGGTATGTACGGCTCGTCGTCGGCGCGGATCTCGGCGCAGGTGGTGCTCTCCGAATCCGGTGAGATCGCCTTCAACTACGCCGACCTGGCGTCGTCCGCGCGAGAGCGCGGCGACTCCGCGACGGTCGGCATCGAGGACGCGACCGGCGCCAACGCCGTGCAACACTCCCTCAACCAGGGCGTGCTGAACAACGGTGAGGCGATCGTGTTCACGCCCAACTGAATGCCTCATGGCCCTGACCGGACGGGCAAATAGGCCCGTCCGGTTAACGGGACCGGTCAGGAAGCTGACGATCGGATGTCACGCGACGCGTGAACATGTGATGTCGTCGTCATCCGCATCGCGGGATGGAGCAGAGCGTGTCGTTGAGCGTGCGCCGGTTTTTGGCCGGCCTGCTGACGTTGGTCTTGGGCGCGCCCCTGACCGTGGGCGCGCTGGCCGCGCCGGCCGCGGCCGGCCCGCCACCGGCCGGCTTCACCGAGCAGGTGGTGATGACCGGCCTGAGCAGCCCCACGAAGCTGGTCTTCGCGCCCGACGGGCGGATCCTGATCGCGCAGAAGAACGGCGTCATCAAGATCTACGACAGCCTCTCCGACACGACGCCGACGGTCTTCGCCGACCTGAGCAGCGAGGTCTTCACCTACGGCGACCTGGGCCTGCTCAGCATGGCCGTGCCGCCGGACTTCCCCGACTCGCCCTACGTCTACGTCAGTTACACCTACGACGGCCCGATCGGCGGCAGCGCGCCGACCTACAACGACCAGTGCGCGGTGCTGGGTGACTGCGTCGTCAGCAACCGGGTCTCCCGGCTGCGGATCGCCGGCAATGTCATGACCGGCAGCGAGCAGGTCCTGCTCCACGACTGGTGCCACGTCTACGAGACGCACGCCGTCGGCAACGTCGGTTTCGGTCCCGACGGCGCGCTCTACGTCAGCGGCGGCGACGGCGCGTCTCCGTCCTTTCCCGACTACGGCCAGCGCGGCGCGGTCACCAACCCCTGCGGTGACCCGGGCGCCCCGGTCGGCGGCACGATGACCCCGCCGACCGCCGAGGGCGGCGCGCTGCGCTCGCAGGACGTGCGCACGCCGGGCGACCCGACCGGCCTGTCCGGCACCTTCATCCGGGTCGACCCGGCGACCGGCGCCGCGCTGCCCGACAACCCGATGGCCGGCAGCTCGGACCCCAACACCCGCCGGATCCTGGCGTACGGCCTGCGCAACCCGTACCGCTGGGTGTTCCGGCCCGGCACTTCCGAGGTCTGGTTCGGCGACGTCGGCTGGCGGCTCTGGGAGGAGATCGACCGGCTGCCCGACCCGCTCAACGGCCCGGTCGAGAACTTCGGCTGGCCCTGCTACGAGGGTGACGGCCGGATGAACGGCTACGACTCGCCCAACCTCTCGCTCTGCGAGAGCCTCTACGCGCAGGGCGCGAACGCCGTCGTGCAGCCGCAGTACACCTACAACCACGCGGCCGCGGTGGTGTCCGGCGACGGCTGCCCGACCGGCGGCTCGTCGCCCAGCGCGCTGGCGTTCTACCCGACCAGCGGCGGCAACTACCCGGCCACGTACCAGGGCGCGCTGTTCTGGGGTGACTACGCACGGCAGTGCATCTGGGCCATGCTGCCGGGCGCCGGCGGCGTGCCCGACCGCGACCACATCGTGCCGTTCACCTCGACCGCGGCGACGCCGGTCGACCTGCAGATCGGCCCGGACAAGCGGCTCTACTACGTCGACCACAGCGGCGGGACGATCCGGCGGTTCAACTACAACACCGGCAACCAGCCCCCGACCGCCGCCGTGACCGCGACGCCGGCCGCCGGCAACGCCCCGCTCACGGTCAGCTTCGACGCGTCCGGCTCGACCGACCCCGACGCCGGCGAGGTCCTCTCCTACCAGTGGGACTTCACCGACAACGGCTCGTGGGACGCGGCGGGGGCGACCGCCTCCTACACGTACGGGAGCACCGGCACCTACACCGCCCGGCTGCGGGTCAGCGACCTCGCCGGCCTGTCGGCGGAGAAGACCGTGCAGATCCTGGTCGGCACCGGCGCGCCGACGGCCGTGATCGACACGCCGGCCAGCAACCCGAACTTCAAGGTCGGCGACGCGGTCTCGTTCAGCGGGCACGCCACCGACCCGCAGCAGGGCACCCTGCCGGCCTCGGCGCTGCACTGGCAGTTGCTGATGCAGCACTGCTACGCGGCCGACAACTGCCACACGCACAACGTGCAGGAATGGGACGGCGTCTCGTCCGGGACGTTCAACGCGCCCGACCACGAGTATCCGTCCTATCTGGAGCTCAAGCTGACCGCCACCGACAACGGCGGGCTCACCCACACGGTCACCCGCCGGCTCGACCCGCGCAGCGTCGACCTGACCTTCACCAGCAACCCACCCGGGCTCCAGCTCAGCGTCAACGGCGTGCTCGTGACGACGCCCGCGACGGAGACGGTGCTGGCCGGCTCGACGAACTCGGTGAGCGCGCCGACACCGCAGTCCGGCTACGCGTTCCAGAGCTGGTCCGACGGCGGCGCGGCGACGCACGTGATCACCGCGCCGAGCACGGCGACCACGTACGGCGCGACCTTCACGTCGACACACGAGGGCGGCGACGGCTACGAGATGAGCGACGCGACCGGGCAGCCGTTCGTGGCCGCCGACGCGACGACGCTGCCGATGGCCGGTGACGACGTCAAGCAGCAGGTGTCGCTGCCGTTCGCGTTCCCGTTCTACGGCGTACCGCAGAACAACGTGTGGGTGACCAGCAACGGATTCCTGTCGTTCGCCGACCCGGGCCAGGCGGGGCTGATCGCGGTCAACAGCGCCCTGCCCAACGGCAGCGCCCCCAACGCCGCCATCTACCCGTTCTGGGACGACCTGGTGCTGCGGGCGGACTCGTCGATGCGCACCGAGACCCTCGGCTCCGCACCGGACCGGCGCTTCGTGGTGGAGTGGCACAACGTCGGGCACTACGGCTCCAACTCGGCGCGGCTGTCGGTCAGCGCGGTGCTGCACGAGTCGGGCCGGATCGACTTCAACTACGACGACCTCAGCAGCGCCCGCGAGGACGGCAACTCGGCGACGGTGGGCATCGAGGACCCGGCCGGCTCGACAGCGCTGACCTACTCGTTCAACCAGGCGAACCTCGACAACGGCAAGCGGGTCTCGTTCACGCCAGCGGGTTCCGGGTCCGACGACCCGCCGCCGGCACCGACCACGGGCACGGTCAGCGGCGTGGTGACCAACGCGGGCACGGGCAACCCGATCGTCGGCGCGGCGGTGACCCTCACACCGGGCAGCGGCTCGACCACCACCACGAGCGGCGGCGCCTATCAGTTCGGCGCGGTGGCTCCGGGCACCTACACGGTGACCGCGACCTCGGCGGGCCAGTCGGCCTCGAAGTCGGTGACGGTGAGCGCCGGTGGCACGGCCACGGCCAACCTGGCGCTGGGCAGCACGGCGCCGCCACCTAGCGGCGGCTACACCAAGACGACCCAGACGCGGACGTACGTGCCGGCGACCGGCGGCACCGACGTCGCGCTCACGGGCGACGACGCGACGGCCCAGATCGACCTGCCGTTCCCGGTGCCGTTCTACGGCCAGGCGAAGTCGCAGGCCTGGATCTCGACCAACGGTTTCGTCTCGTTCGCCGAGCCCGACTGGGCCCAGCCGGAGAACGTGGCGATCCCGGCGACGGCTCTGCCGAACGCGGCGGTCTACCCGTACTGGGACGACCTGGTGATGCGCGCCGACAGCACGATCCGCACGAAGGTCAGCGGCTCGGCGCCCAACCGCGAACTGACCGTCGAGTGGAACAACATCGGCCAGTACGGCTCGGCGTCGGCCCGCGTCTCGATCGAGGCCATCTTCGGGGAGAACGGCACCATCGTCTTCAACTACACGAGCCTGGCCGCGTCGAAGACCCGCGAACGCGGCGACAGCGCCACGGTGGGCGTGGAGAACCCGACCGGCACGGCCGCCATCCAGCACTCGCTCAACCAGGCGGTCCTCGCGGACAACCAGGCCATCGTCTTCACCCCGAACTGAGGGCTTGTCCGGAGCGGCCCAGGGTCTCTACGGTCGCTGGATGGCTCCCTCGTGGACGTTCGCTGTTGATCGTGAGGATTTGACCCGCACTACCGTCGTCGATGGGCCCGTGCCTGAGCTCGGCGACGGTGCGGCGTTGTTGCGGGTCGACCGGGTCGGGATGACCGCCAACAACGTGACCTATGCCGTGCTCGGTGAGTCGTTCGGCTACTGGCGGTTCTTCCCGCCCGAGCATCGCGGTGTCGAGCCCGGCTTGGGCCTGGTGCCGCTGTGGGGGTTCGCCGACGTGGTCGCCTCGACGGTCGACGGGGTCACCGTCGGCCAGCGCGTCTACGGCTACCTCCCGCCGGCGACCCACCTCGTCGTGCGGCCCGACCGGGTCGACGCGAGCGGCTTCCGGGACGCCAGCGCGCACCGGGCCGGGCTGCCCTCGCCCTACAACGCCTACCGGTTGACCACCGGTGACGGTGCGTACCAGGCCGACGAAGAGGATCTGCTGGTGCTCTTCCGGCCGCTGTTCTACACCTCGTTCATGCTGGCCGACTACCTGGCCGACAACGACTTCTTCGGCGCGACCACGCTCGTGCTCTCGTCGGCGTCCAGCAAGACCGCGTACGCCGCCGCGTTCGAGCTTCACGGTCGTGGGCCGCGGGTCGTCGGGCTCACCTCGCCGGGCAACGTCGCCTACACCGAGTCCCTCGGCTGTTACGACGACGTGCTCACCTACGCCCAGGTCGAGACGCTGACGCCGGTCCCGACCGCCTACCTTGACCTCGCGGGTGCGCCGGCCACCCGGGACGCGCTGCGCGAGCACCTCGGCGACCACCTGGTCCGCGACGTCGCAGTCGGGCTGACCTACCAGATTCCCAACGCGGGGTCCGCCGGCGAGTTCTTCTTCGCACCGACGCAGATGCGCAAGCGCGGCGAGGACTGGGGTCGCGACGAGCTCGAGCGCCGGTTCGGCGTGGCCTGGCGCCGGTTCGTCGACGCGCTCGGCGGCCGGGTCGAGGTGCGGGTCGGGGACGGCCCCGACGCGCTGCGCACCGCCTGGCTCGACGCGCTCGCGGGCCGCATCCCGGCCCAGGTCGGCCAAGTCCTGCGGCTGTGAGTCGCGCGGTGCCTCCGCGCCAAATCACCCAGCCTTGACCCGTTCGGTGAAGGCGGCCAGGTTGGTCAGCGCCCGCGCGATCCGTTCGTCGAGGGTCAGCGTCTCCTCGTAGCGAGTCATCAGGAGCTTCGGCTGGCGCTTGCCGCGCAGATAGAGCGAGCAGGCCAGGTCGGAGCACAGGTATTCGCCGACGGTGTTGCCGTTGCGCCCGGCGGGCCCGGCCAGCGGCGCGACGAACAACGCCACACCGGAGGCGCCATGGCCGGTCAAGCACACCTTGCACATGCTCGACCGGGAGAACGCCGACCTGCGGGGCTCCGGCCGGCGAAGCATGACGCCGGTCGGCCCGGTCTCGCCGGGCACCACCAGCAACGCCCGCAACGGCGCCGACGGGTCGGTCCAGCCGAGAAAGTCGAGGTCGGCCCAGGGCACGGCACCGTCCGCGAAGCCGGCCGGCAGCCGGATCCGGCCCGCCTCGCCCTTGCTGCAATTGACGAACGAGCCCCGGATGGCTTCCTCTGTCAGCGGTTCCACGTCAGCGAAACTAGCGTTGGCCCGCCACCCGGTCACCCGGTTTTCAGCCCCGGTCGGCGACCTGCACCTGGCTCTGGGCGAGCGAGCGGCGGTGCCAGATCGGCACCGGCAGACTCTCCGCCACATCCAGGACGTTCTGGTCCGTCGTGACGGTGAAATCGTGCCGGGCCAGCAGGTCCGCCATCGCGCTGGGTGTCCAGGTCGACCGCCAAGGCTCGCGGGTGAAGACGCTGGTCTGGCCGGCGGACCGGGAGAGCGCCCGACCCACCAGGGAGCCGAGCTTGAGGAACGGCACGGGAAGCTGGAAGTTGACGACCAGCCGGCTGCCCCGCGCCGAGCAGGCCGCCACCGCCGCGACCGTGGCCTCGACCTCGGCCGGGGTGAGGTAGGGGACGACGCCCTCCCAGATCCAGGTCGTCGGTCGGTCGCCGAGGTGCCCCGCCGCGGCCAGGGTCCGGCTCAGGTCGTCGGTGCGGAAGTCGACCGGAACGTACGTCGGGGGTCGGCCGCTCAGCACGGCGGCGCGGGATCGCTTGTCCTGCTGCGAGGCCGGCTGGTCGACCTCGAACACTTCGACGCCCGCGAGCTCCGGCATCCGCCAGGCGCGGCCGTCCAGCCCCGCACCGAGGATGACCACCTGCTGACCGAGCCGGGCCCGCACGGCGTCGTCGATGGCCACACTCCGCGGCACCATCAGCTCGGTGATCGCCTTGACCGTTTCGAACGCGACGCGGGTGCGCCATTCCTTGGGCGCGCGGCCGTCGCGTACCCAGACCACCGCTTCGCGCTCGTCGGCGCGCAACAACGCCAGCGCGGTCGGGTCGCTGAACCGGTCCGGCGCCACCAGACCGTGCGCGGCGGCGCGACCCTGGCACACCAGCACGGCGGTGCGGCTCGCCCGCGGAGTCTCGGCCATCACCTCGACGTTACGTCACCATTCGGCGAACGACCCGTCGTCGTGGCGCCAGATCGGGTTGCGCCAGGCGTGTCCGGCCGCGTCGGCCTGTCGGACCGCCTTCTCGTCGATCGTGATGCCGAGGCCGGGTGCGTCCCACCTGGCGATGTGCCCGTCGACGATCCGCAGCGGCTCCGGGTCGGCCACGTAGTCGAGCAGGTCGGCGCCGCCACGGTGGTAGTGGATGCCCATGCTCTGTTCCTGGATCAGGAAGTTGGGCGTGGCGAACGCGACCTGAAGGCTGGCCGCCAGCGCGATCGGGCCGAGCGGGCAGTGCGGCGCGAACAGCGCACCGTAGGTCTCGGCGAGCGCGGCGATCCGGCGTACCTCGGAGATGCCGCCGGCGTGCGACAGGTCCGGCTGCACGACGGCGACGCCGGCGGTCAGGGCGGGCAGGAAGCCGGCCCGGTCGTAGATCCGTTCGCCGGTGGCCACCGGGATCGCTGTGCGGGCGACCAGATCGGCGAGCAGGTGGGTCTGCTCGGGCACCAGCGGCTCTTCCACGAGCAGCGGCCGCAGCGGCGCGATGGCGGGCAGGATCATCCGGGCCGCCGGCAGGGTGGCCCGGCCGTGCAGGTCGACCGCCACGTCGCGGTCGTCGCCGAGCGCGGCCCGGGCGGCGGCGAGGCGCTGCACGATCCGGTCGATCTCGCCGCTGGTGGGCACGGGGGAGAGCCGGCCGCTCGCGTTCATCTTGACCGCGGTCATCCCGGCCTCGACGTGTGCGGCCACCGCGTCGGTGAGCTCGCCGGGCTCGTCGCCGCCGATCCACGCGTACACCCTGGCCTTGTCCCGGACCGCGCCGCCGATCAGGGCGTGCACCGGCGCGCCGTAGGTCTTGCCGGCGATGTCCCAGAGCGCCTGGTCGAGACCCGCGACGGCGCTGGACAGCACCGGACCGCCCCGGTAGAAGCCGCCCTTGGACAGCACCTGCCAGTGCTGCTCGATCCGCAGCGGGTCCTCACCCAGCAGATACTCGGAGAGCACCTCGACCGCGGCCCGGACCACCTCGGCGCGGCCCTCGACCACCGGCTCGCCCCAGCCGACCAGACCCTCGTCGGTGGCTACGCGGACGAACAGCCAGCGTGGCGGTACGAGGAAGGTCTCAATCTTGTCGATCTTCAAGGTGGTTCCTCTCCAGCCGGGCCACGTCTTCGATGGCCTGGTCGAGCAGTTTGCGCATGGCGCGCGCGGCCTGGGCGGGGTTGTGTCGTCGGATCCCGTCGACCACTGCTTTGTGGCTGGGCACCGGATCGCGGGGTCCGTCCGTGCCGTGCACCATCCGGTCGCGTTCGGCCAGACCCGTCTCGATCACCACCTCCATGCGCTGGATCAGCTCGTTGTGGGTGGCGGCGAGCAGCGCGCGGTGGAAGGCGAGGTCGGCGGCTACCGCGGCGAGCGGGTCGGCGCCGGCGGCGGCCATGTCGGCCAGCGCGGCGTCCAGCGCCGCGAGGTCCGCCTCGGTCGCGCGGGAGGCGGCCAGGCTGGCCGCACCGGGCTCGACGATGCTGCGTAGCTCGTGCAGGTCGTCGAAGAGGCCCGGCCCGGGGGAGCGGGCGAACTGCCACCGGAGCACGTCGCCGTCGAGCAGGCTCCAGGCCGAGCGCGGGCGCACGAACGTGCCGCGCTTGGGCCGGGCGTCGACCAGTCCCTTGGCGGCCAGCACGCGCAGTGCCTCGCGGAGCACGGTGAGGCTGACGTCGAACTCGCTCTGCAGCGCGTTGAGGTCGAGGATCGCGCCCTCGGGAAGCTGACCGGTGAGGATCCGCTGCGCGAGCACCTCCACCGTCTGGCCGTGCACGCCACGCGCCGTGTACTGCTGCATTTCTCCCCCTAGGCCGATGCTTTGGTGGCGGTCCAACCGCCGTCGACCACCAGGCTCGCGCCGGTCACGTAGGCCGCTTCGGGTGAGGCGAGGAACGCCACCGCGGCGGCCACCTCGTCGGGCGTGCCGAACCGCTTGGCCACCGTCTCGGCCACGCTGCTCGCGCGGTCCTCCGCGGACACCCAGTCCCATGCGGCGGTCATGATCGGTCCAGGTAGGACGGTGTTGACCCGCAGCGCCGGACCATACTCCACGGCGAGCTGCCGGGCCAGGGCCGTCAGGCCGCCTTTGGCCGCCGCGTACGCCGGGCGTCCTGGCAGGCCGACCAGCGCGTGCACGGACGAGACCACGACGACGCTCCCGTCGTGCGCGGTCAGGTCGGGCAGCAGCGCCTTGACGCCGAGGAACGTGCCCGTCAGCGTGACGGCGATCTGCCGGTTCCAGGACTCGAGGCTGGTCTCACCGGCCGGCCGGACGTCCACTGTGTACGCGTTGCTGACCAGGACGCTGGCCGGCCCGAACTCGTCACGCGTGGTAGCCGCGACCTGAGCCCAGTCGGCCTCGTCCGCGGCGTCCGCCAGCACTGCTCGCGCCTGCCCGCCGGACGCGCGGATGACCGCTGCCACCTCGTCGGCCGGCCGCACGTCGGTGAGCACCACGGCGGCGCCCTCGGCAGCCAGCCGTTGCGCGCAGGCCGCACCGATGCCGGCGGCCGCACCCGTGACAATCGCGGTGCGACCTGCGAAGCGACCCGCCATGCGCCAAACCCCCTCGGTCACGAAGTCTTCATTAATTACGAAGATATGTTGACAGCCCATTGACTGTGATGCAACCTCTTGGAAACAAGACCCAGGAGGCTTCGCATGAGTTCTGCCCCCTTCAGTCGCCGCGGGTTCCTCGCCGGTATCGGCGGTGTCGGTGCTGCCTCGCTTCTCGGTGCATGCGCTACCGGGAGTGATGACAGCGTCGGTGCCGCCTCCTCGACGCTGACCCTTCAGTCTTCGCTTTCCGACCCGGATCCCAAGGCCGCGCTCACCAAGGTGGTCGAGGGCTACGGCAAGACCCCGGTCACCCTGAACACCATCGCGATCGAGTCGTTCCGGGCGCAACTGCCCACCTACCTCAACTCGGGCAACCCGCCGGACGTGCTGACCTGGTACGCCGGCTCGGTGGCCCGTGACTACGCCAGCAAGGGTTTCCTGCTCGACGTGTCGGACCTGTGGACCGGCAGCGGAGCGTGCGCCAACTTCTCGCCCGCGCTGAAAGAACTGTCCACTGCGGACGGCAAGCAGATCTTCGTGCCGACCAACTACTACTGGTGGGGCGTCTTCTACCGGAAGTCCGCGTTCCAGGAGTGGGGCGTGCAGGTCCCGACTACCTGGGACGAGTTCATCGCGGTCTGCAAGACGATCAAGAGCAAGGGCGTCGCGCCGATCAGCATGGGCACCGGGTCCACCCCGTGGGTCGCGTCCGGCTGGTTCGACTACCTCAACCTGCGGATCAACGGCGCCGAGTTCCACCGCGAGCTGCTGGCCGGCAAGCACTCCTTCGACGGTCCTGAGGTCAAGACCGTGATGGACCACTACCGCCAGCTCGTCGAGTACATCGACCCCAAGGGCCGGTCGTACTCGTGGCAGGACGCGGTCACCCCGCTGACCTCGAAGAAGGCCGGCATGTACCTGATCGGCGCCTTCATCACCTCCGGCGTGCCGAGCGATGCCGTCGACGACCTCGACTTCTTCCGGGTGCCGATCATCGACCCGAGCGTGCCGGTCGCCGAGGAAGCACCGACCGACGGCTACTTCGCGAGCGCCAAGTCGAAGAACACCGCGGGTGCCAAGGAGCTGCTGTCCTACCTCGCGTCCGCGCCGGCCCAGCAGCAGTTCATCCAGCTCGCCAAGTCGTCGAACCTGCCCACGTCGCAGGCGGTCGACACGACCACCTTCGCGCCGCTGGTGCAGAAGGGCATCAAGCTGCTCAACGAGAGCAAGGCGATCACCCAGTTCTTCAACCGGGACTCCAGCGACGAGCTCCAGACCACGGCCGACACGGCGCTGACCAAGTTCCTGGACAAGCCCGGCGACGTCAACAAGATCCTGGCTGAATGGCAGGCGTCCGCGAAGAAGGTCCTCGGGTCGTGACCTCGGTGACGGCACCACCACGGCGCAGGCGTGCGGGCCTGCGCGCCGTACCCAAGGTGGTCTGGCTCTTCCTGCTGATCCCGGCATTGGTCGAGGTCGGCATGGTGTTCTGGCCGGCGGTCAACAGCTTCTACCTGTCGTTGACCGAGTGGAACGGGCTGGGCGCTGCCCAGCCCGTTGGGCTCGACAACTTCAAGAACCTGTTCGCGGACGAGATCTTCCGCGGTGCGCTGTGGAACAACGTGATCTGGGCCGTCGGCTTCGGCGGGCTCTCGGTGCTGGGCGGGCTCGCGCTCGCGGTGGCGCTCAACCGGCCCCGCCGCGGCGTCGGCCTCTACCGCAGCGCGATCTACCTGCCGATGGTCTTCTCGCTCGCGGTGACCGGCCTGTTCTGGCGGGTGCAGTACCAGCCGGACGGCACCATCAACACGTTGCTCGGCGCGATCGGCCTCGAAAGCGTCGAGCGGCAATGGCTGGCCGACCCGGACACCGCGCTCTACGCGGTGCTGATCGCCGCGGTCTGGCGCCAGGTCGGCTACGTGATGGTGCTCTACCTGGCCGGGCTGAAGAGCACGGACCCGACGCTGGACGACGCGGCGGCGGTGGACGGTGCCGGTGCGTGGCAACGGTTCCGCTTCGTCACCTGGCCGCAGTTGCGGGGCGTCAACACGGTGGTGTTCGCGGTCACCGTGATCGACTCGCTGCGCACCTTCGACATCGTCTGGGCGATGACCCAGGGCGGCCCGTACCACTCGTCCGAGCTGCTCAGCACGTACATGTTCCAGCAGGGCTTCACGTTCCTGAACCTGGGCTACGCGTCGGCGATCGCTGTGGTGATCTTCGTGCTCGCGCTGATCTTCATCATCACGTACCTGGTCCGGGCCACCAAGGAGGAGATCGCCTGATGTCCACCGCGACCCTGACCCCCGCGCCGGCCAAAGCGTCGAGCCCGCCGCCGGCCAAGCCCAAACGCCGCCGTGGCTGGGTCTTCCACGCCGTCATGGCGCCACTCACCCTGCTCTGGGTGGCGCCGATGGTGTTCGTCGTCGTCCTGGCGTTCCGGTCGTTCGACGACATCGCCGCCAACGGCACCGCCGCCTGGCCGGTCTCGTTCGGCCTCGAAGGCTTCCGCGAGGCACTCGGCCGGGGCACCATGGGCCGGGCGCTGTGGACCAGCGTCCAGGTGACCGTCCCGGCCGTGATCCTCAGCCTGCTGCTCGCGTCGTGGGCGGCGTACGCGCTCGCCCGCTTCCACATCCCCGGCCGGCGGGCGATCCTGCTCACGATGCTGGCCGGCAACCTGTTGCCACCGCAGATCCTGCTGATCCCGGTGTCGCGGGTGATGGAGTCGCTGGGCATCTACGACACCCTGTTCGCCCTGGTCACCATCCACGTCGGTTTCGGGCTCGGCTTCTACACCTTCGTCCTGCACGGCTTCATGCGGTCGATCCCGGAGGAGCTGACCGAAGCGGCCCGGATCGACGGCGCCGGCCCGGTGCAGATCTACGCGCGGATCATCATGCCGCTGTGCCGGCCGTCGCTGGCCGCCCTCGGCGCGCTGGCCACGACGTGGATCTTCAACGACCTGATCTGGGCCATCACCGTGTTGCGCACCGAGGCCAAGCTGCCGGTCACCGCCGCGCTGCTCAACCTCCAGGGTGGGTACGTCAGCAACTGGAACGTGGTCGCCGCCGCCTCGGTGATCGCCGCCGTGCCCACCGCCATCGTGTTCTTCACCTTCCAGCGCCACTTCGTCTCGGGCCTGCTGATGGGATCGAACAAATGACGACGCCGATGACCATCTCGTTGTGGGACTTCACCTGGTACACCCGCACCGGGCCGGGGGAGCCGTTCGCGGACCTCGGCGAGGCGTTCCGGCAGGCGGTCGACCGCGGCTACGACACCGTGCGCGTCTGCGCGATGCCGTACCTGCTGTTCGGCTCCGGACTCGACACCTCGGCGTTGCGGTTCGCGGGGCTCGGCGGCGAGTTCGGGCAGCGCACCCGGTGGTACGACGTGCGGCCCGGCCCTCCGGTCGATGGCCGGGCGCACCTGCTGGAGCTGTTCCGGCAGGCCAAGGCGCACGACTGCCGGATCATCGTGTCGAGCTGGGAGTACCAGCAGAGCCCGTCGTTCGGCGTCGACGACGCGTGGCACCGCGCCATGCAGGCGGTGCCACGTGCTTCGCGCACCGTCGCCCTGGCCGACGCGCACGCCGACCTGGTCGACTTCGTGCGCGCCGCAGGTCTCGACGATGTGATCGCGTTCTTCGAGCTGCACAACGAGGTGCAGCACAGCGGGCTGCACGCCGGCGAAGGTGTGATCGGCCTGCGCGACTCGCTGGAGCTCGGGATCGACCGGTTCAAGCAGCGGCACCCGTCCGTGCCGGTGACGGTCAACTACTCCCGGGTGCCAGTGGGCGAGATGCGCGGGCTGCCGCGCAACATGGACGTCGCGGTCTTCCATCCCTACGTGTACGGGGTGCTGGGCCAGCTCTACGACGAGTTCGCGCTGCGCGACACGTCCCGGCCCTTCCCACAGGACCGTGCGTTCGCGGAGCTGCTGCGCGACGATGCGCCGAAACTCGAGGACTGGCGGCCGCCCGCGTCGTGGAAGAGCGAGGCGACCATCGTGCCGCACCGCGAGATCTACACCCACGACTGGTGCGACCCCGCCAAGTGGGACCGGTGGTTGTACGACCGCTATTCGGAGCACCGGCACGCGATGCGGCAGACCATGGACACCTGGCTCGCGGTGGCGGCCGACCACGCCGCCGCGCGGGGCATCCCGCTGGTGTTCGGTGAGGGCTGGGTCGGCTACACGCCGCTGCACGCGAACTTCGAGGAAGGTCCGGTCGGTGCGGAGATCTGCGCGCACGCGGTGCGTACGGCCCGGGATCTCGGCGCGTGGGGGACCGTGGTCTGCTCGAACGCGGCACCGCACCACCCGATGTGGCAGGACGTGGCGCTCCAGCGCCGGCTGAACGCCGAGTTCCGGGGCGCCTGAAACCGGGTTGCCGGGCGCCGGGGTCGTTGACATGCTCCGGCGTGATGACTGACGAACTCCTGATCCAACACGACCGGCAGGTACGCGGCACGCTCGCGGAGCGATTGCCCAAGTCCTGGAACGCGCAGTGGGACGGCCCGGTGCTGCTGGCGCGGACGCCGTTCCGCTCGATGGCCTTCGCCCAGCACCTGGACGACCTCAGCGTCGCGGACCTGGACGCGGTGATCGCCCGGGTGCGCGACCGCGGCGTGACGGTCGAGTGGAAGACCTACGGGCACGACCGGCCGGACCTCGTCGAGCGGCTCCGGCTGGCCGGCTTCGTGCCGGAAGACCAGGAGACCGTGCTGATCGGTCTGGCGGCCGACCTGACCGGCGCCGGCGAGGCCCCCGACGGCGTGTCCATCCGGGCCACGACGGACCCGGCGGACCTGCGCCGGATCGGGGCGATGGAGTCGCAGGTGTGGGGCATCGACCTGTCGTCGCTGGCCGACGACCTGCGCGACCGCATCGAGGCCACGCCGGACGACGTGGTCGTCTTCGTGGCGGAGGCCGACGGCGAGGTGGTGTCGGCGGCCTGGATGCCGATCTTCCCGGGCACGGAGTTCGCCGGGCTCTGGGGCGGCTCGACCCTCCCGGCCTGGCGGCGCAAGGGCATCTACCGCGCGCTGGTCGCGCGCCGCGCCCGCGTCGCCACCGAGCGCGGCGTCCGGTACCTCATGGTCGACGCCTCCGACAACAGCCGCCCCATCCTTGCGCGACTGGGCCTGCGTGCGGTCACCACCACGACGCCGTGGGTCTGGACCCCGGTCGCCGAGTGATGCGCACCATCACCAGCGATCGGCTCCTGCTGCGTCCCTGGCAGGACGACGACGCCGACTTCCTGCTCGACCTCGAGTCGCGCTGGGAGGTCGTGCGTTTCCTGGGCCCACACCCGGTCACCATGAGCACGCGCGACCAGGCACTGGCCTCGATCGCCCGCCGCAAGGCGGCCGGGATCTGGTTGATCACCGCCGTCGGCGACGGCCGCCGCCTCGGCAACCTCCTGCTCAAGCCGATCCCGCTGTCGGCCGGCGAAGCGGGACCCGACGAGGTCGAGATCGGCTGGCATCTCCACCCGGACGCGTGGGGGCACGGCTACGCCACCGAAGCCGCCGCAGCGGTCATGGCGGACGCCTTCGATCGCGGTCTGCCGCGGATCATCGCGGTGACCATGCCCGAGAACCACGTCTCGCAGGCGGTCTGCCGGCGACTCGGCATGACCCACCTCGGCCGCACGACGCGGTACTACGACACCACCAAAGAGCTCTTCGAGAAAACCCTTTGACGGCACCGATAATCTGATCCTCCGTACCTCGAGTCGGTGGGGGCCCTGCCTCCACCACACTCGGGAGTACCGATGCGCCGGGCGCCTGCCCTCTCTTTTCTCCTGGTCACCGTCTTCGTCGACATGCTCGGTCTGGGCATCGTCGTGCCGATCGTGCCCGCCCTGATGCTCGAGCTCACCGGGCGGTCGGCCGACGCCGTCGTCTGGTCCGGGCTGCTCGGGTCGACCTTCGGCCTCGCACAGTTCCTCACCGCGCCGCTGCTGGGCCGGCTCGCCGACCGGTACGGGCGCCGTCCCGTCCTGCTCACCGCGCTCGCCTGCCTCGGCCTCGACTGGGTCGGGCACGCGCTCACCCCGACGGTCGGGCTGTTGCTCGCCTGCCACGCGCTCGCCGGTGCCTGCGCGGGCACGACCACGGTCGTCAACGCGTACGTCGCCGACGTCACCCCGCCGGACCGGCGCGCGCACGCCTTCGCGCTGGTCGGGTCCGCCTTCGGGCTCGGCTTCGTCGCCGGGCCGGTGATCGGCGGCCTGCTCGGCGCCGTCGACCCGCGGCTGCCGTTCTGGGCCGCGGCCGGCCTGGCCTTCGCCAACGTCGCCTACGGCGCTCTCGTGCTGCCGGAGTCCCGCCCCGGCGACCGGACGACACCGCTGAGCCTGCGTGCGGCCAGCCCGTTCGCGGCCATCGCGGCCGTGGCGCGCCGGCCCGTGCTGGGCCGGCTGATGCTCGCCCGGTTCTGCGCCGACGTCGCCCGGATGACCCACCAGGCGATCTGGACCTTCTTCGTGACCCACCAGTTCGCCTGGAACACGGTTCAGGTCGGCGTCACGATGTCCGCGGGCGCGGTCGCCGGCGCCGTCTTCCAGGCGCGGGCGGTCGGGCCGATCGTCGCCCGGCTCGGTGACCGGCGCGCGGCCGTCGTGGGCAGCCTGTGCGGCGCGCTGGCGTTGGCCGGCACCGCGTTCGCGACCAGTCCGGCGGCGATCTACGTGCTGCAGGCCGTCGGCGTGCTCGGCGCGGTCGGTGCCGCCGCCGGACAGTCCTGGCTCGCCCGCGTCACGGGGGCGGACGAGCGGGGCACCGTCAACGGCGCGCTGACCGGCGTCGCCGCCGTGGCCGAGACCACCGTGCCGCTGGTTGCCGGTGCGGCGTTCGCCTGGTCGCTGACCCACGCGGCGCCGGGTTTGGTCTTCGCCGTCGCCGGCGCGTTCGCCGCAGCCTCCACGTTCCTCCTGACCCGAACGAAGGAAGGCCCCCTTGTTAACGCTTTCCGCAGCGGAAGGGACCCTTCCTAACGCCTCGTCATAGCTCGCGGCCGACGGCGAGCGCCTCGTCGACCGCGGCCGGGATGTCCGTCACCGGGAAGATCGTGTGGCGGACCACCCGGTCGCGGTCGGCGACCAGGACCAGGCGCTTGAGGCGCTGCTGTTGGGCGATCCGCACCGTCGGCAGCCGCAGCGCGGCCGTCAGGACAAGGTCCACATCGGACAGCAGCGGGAACGGAATCTCTTCCTCGGCCGCGAACGTGGCCTGCTCCTCGGGACGCTGGGTGCTCACCCCGTGCACGGCGACGCCGGCCGCCTCGAACGCCGGCAACCGGTCGCGGAAGAGCCGGTTCTCCAGGGTGCAGCCGATCGTGCCCGCGATCGTGTCCCACCCCGCCGGGAGGGGGTTCGGGCGCCCGGTCGCGGGATAGGCGAACAGCACGGTCGGCGCCGGCTCGAGTACGTCGCGCTCCGGTCCGGCCGAGGACGGCAGCGACAGCGGCGGCACCCGGGTGCCCAGCAACGAACGGACCCGTTCGTGCTCGGCACCAGCCGGCGGCGCGGTCGCGGTCAGGGTGCCGTCGCCGAGCAACCAGCGGTCGGCCCAGTCCTGCATGCCGACCAGCACCGGGAGGAAAGCCTCGCCGCGCGCGGTGAGCCGGTACTCGTAGCGGGTCGGCCGCTCCTGGTAGGGCAGGCGTTCCAGCACCTCGTGCTCGACGAGGTGGCCCAGCCGCTCGGTCAGCACGCGCCGGGACACCGACAGCGCGGCGACCAGCTCGTCGAAGCGGTGCTGGCCGCGCGCGACCTCGCGCAGCACCAGCAGGTTCCACCAGTCGCCCATCACCGCGGCGCCTTGCGCGATGCCGCACGCCTCGTCGACGGCACGTACCCGAGCGGTCACCGCTGCCTCCCTCACGCATCAGATCTGTACATCTTCAGCGCCAGCCACTAAGTTCCCAAGTGAAACTGACTAAGTTCCACGTTAAAACTTGGGAGCGACCTTGGCCACCGCCCTGCCGACGCTGCGGCGTAACTGGCTGGTCACCATGCGGGCGTACCAATGGACCTACTTCGTCGGCACGCTGGCCACCGGGATCCTCACGGTCGGCCTCGCCTACCTCGCTTTTCACGCCATCGGGGGCGGCCGGGCCGGCGGCGGGTTCGCGGCCGCCGCCGGCACGGCGGACTACCTCGGCTACGTCACCGTCGGCGCCGCCGCCTCGATGTTCAGCGTCCGGATGGTGCTCTGGGTGGCCAAGGCGCAGATCACCGAACAGCGCGAGGGCACCCTGGAGAGCCAGGTGCTGGCGCCCGCCCGGCGACTGCCGTACCTCATCGGGGTCGGTCTCCAGGCCCTGACCACGACGGTGGTCGAGGTGGTCGTGATGCTGGCCTTCGCGATCATGATCGGTGTACGCCTGCCGGCGCCCGACCCGGTCACCCTGCTCGCGGCGTTCGTGGCGGCGTCCGTGGCGGTCTTCGGGATCTCCGTGCCGCTCAGCGCCATCATGATCAGCGTTGGCGAGGCGCACATCACGCAGAACACGCTGTTCGTCGCGATGGGGTTGCTGTGCGGGTTCACCTTCCCGCCGGGATACCTGCCCGACCCGTTGCGCTGGCTCGGCGAGGCGCTGCCGATCACCTCCGCGCTGCGCGCCCTGCGCGCCGCGACGCTCGAGCACGCGCCACTGTCGGCCGCCGCGCCGGACCTGTTGCTCTGCCTGGCCCTGGGCCTCGCCTACCTCGCCGTCGGGCTCCGCCTGCTCGGACCCGCGGAACGCATCGCTATCCAACGTGGAGGGTCAGCGTGATCGTCACGCAGGAGCTGCGCAAGACGTTCCCGGGGCAGCGCAAGCTGTTCCGGCCGGCCGGCCCCGCGACCGACGCGGTCGACGGCCTGTCGCTGTCGATCCCGCCGGGCGCGGTGACCGGCCTGCTCGGGCTCAACGGCGCCGGCAAGACCACCACCATCAAGGTGCTCGCCACGCTGCTGCGCCCCACCTCGGGCTCCGTCACCGTGGACGGTCTGGACGTGGTCACCCACGCCCGCGAGATCCGGCGCCGGATCAACCTGATCGCCGGTGGCGAACGCATGGTGTACGCGCGGCTGACCGGCCGCGAGAACCTCTGGTACTTCGGCCAACTCTACGACGTGCCGCGCGCTGTGCTCAACACCCGGATCGACGAGCTGCTGGAGCTGGTCGGGCTGACGGACGCGGCCGGCACGGTGGTCGAGCGCTACTCGCGCGGCATGCGGCAGCGGCTGAGCATCGCCCGCGGCCTGATCAACGCGCCCGCGTACCTCCTGCTCGACGAGCCGACCCTCGGCCTGGACGCGCCGATCGCGCGTGACCTGCGCGCGGTGGTGGCGAACCTCGCCCGCGACGGCGTCGGCGTGCTGCTCACCTCGCACTACCTGGCCGAGGTCGAGCAGCTTTGCGGGCACGTCTACGTGGTCGACCGCGGCCGGCTGGTCGCGCAGGGCAGCCCGACCGCGCTGACCGCGGGCACCCGCCTGCCGCACACGGTGGAGCTGACGCTGGCCGAGCACGCACCGGCGGTCAGCGCGGCCGTCGCCGCGCTGGGTGCCGAGTTCGAGGTCGGCGTCGACGCGGAGGAGCGGCCGACGTTCCTGCTGCGCAGCCCCGAGGACCTGGCCGGCGAGCTGGCCACCGCGGTGGTCCGGGCCGGCGGCGCGATCGTCCGGCTGGAGGTCAACCCGCCGACGCTGGAGGACGCGATCCTGGCGATGGCCGGGGCATCGCCAGCGGTGGGCGCTGAAAGCGGGAGGGCCGCGGTGGCCGCGCGATGAGGGCCGCCCTGCGGGTGTTCGCCGCCGAAGGCCTCAAGCAGCACCGCCGGATCTTCGGCAGCAAGCTGGTCGTGTTCTCGATGCTGCTCTGGCCGGTGCTGACGCTGGCGACCACCTACTACACGGTGCTGCCGGTGACCGAGGCGCCCGGCGCGGCGGACCGGTGGCCGCTGGTCGCGCAACCCGGCCGGCTGCTGGCGTTCCTGGCCGCCGGCGCGCTCGCGTACACCTTCTTCTTCTCGCTCGTGCAGTCCGCCTGGCACTTCTCCTGGGAACGGGTCAGCGGCACGCTGGAGGCGATGTTCCTGACGCCGGCCAGCCGGATGGCGCTGGTGCTGGCCAACGGTTCCAGCGCGCTGGTGCAGAACGCGTGGCTGTTCGGCTGCTTCGGTATCGCGGCCGCGGTCGCCACCGGCACGCTGCACCTGGCCCACCCCGGAATGCTCGCGGTCGCCGCGCTGGCGCTGCTGGTGCCCGCGGTCGCCTGGGGCGCCTTCCTCAACAGCCTGTTGATGTTCAGCCGCGACTCGGCCTTCCTCTACACGCTGCTCGACGATCCACTGTGGTTCATCGCGGGCGTACGCCTGCCGCTGTTCGCGCTCCCGGTCTGGATAACGGCGATCGGCCTGGCCTTCCCGCTGACCACCAGCCTGGTCGTGCTCCGCGGCGCGCTGCTCGACGGCAAGGACGTCGGCGACCTGGCCGGCCAGTTCGCGTTCCTGGCCGGCCTGTCGGCGGTCCTGCTGGGCCTGACCGCGCTGCTGCTCCGGGTGGGGGAGCGGCACGCCCAACGCACGGGCTCGCTACAGCTCTTCTGACCGGAACACGGCGGCGTTGCGCCTGGCCCAGTCGCCGAACCCACCCGCCGCGCGGCCGAGGATCTCTGCCACGTGTGGGCTGACCCGCTGCTCGGCCTCGGTCGGCGTGCCCAGGATGGCCAGCGTGCCGTCGACCACCGGCGCGGGCATGAAGCCGAGCATCCGCTCCCGGGCCGCGTCGGGCGAAAGCTCGACGAACCGGATCGGCTCGCCCAGCGCGGCACCGATGGCCGCCGCCTGCGCGCGCGGTGTCATCGCGGCCGGGCCGGTGAGCTCGTAGGTCCGGCCGCCGTGCCCGTCTTCGCGCAGCACGGCGGCGGCCACCTCGGCGATGTCGGCCGGGTCGAGCACCGGCAGTCCGACGTCACCGAACGGAGCCGTGACGGTGCGCTCGGCCCGGACGGACGCGGCCCAGCCGAACGCGTTGGAGGCCAACCCGGCGGCCCGCAACACCGTCCACTGAAGACCGGAAGACGCGATGGCGGCCTCGATGGTCAGCAACGGCGCGTACGAGTCCGACCCGGGCCGGGTTCCCACCGCCTGCGAGGAAAGCAGCGCGATCCGGCGCACCCCGCCGGCCTTGGCGACCTCGAGGATCGCCTCGATGTCCAACCCGGCACCGGCCCCCGGCACCAGCAGGAAGAGGGCAGTCGCCCCGTCCACCGCCGGCTTCAGCGTTTCCGGCCGGAACAGGTCGGCGGGCACGTGCCGCACTCCGTCCGGCGCCGGTGTCGCCCGGGACACCGCCGTCACCCGCTCGCCCGCGTCGGTCAGGGCCCGCACCAGCGGGCGGCCGACGTTGCCCGTCGCCCCAGTCACCACGATCATCGAAAGCTCCCCGATGTATTGCCCATCCGCACCTCGTGCGCGGTGGCCGGGCGACGCTAACATCGCGGAGATAGTAGGTACCTAGAGGAAAGTGACTATCGCATGCAGCCCAGCGCCGCGCCGGAACAGGCCTGCCCCATCTCCCCGGTGGTCGACATCGTGTTCAGCCGGTGGACGACGCCGATCCTGTGGACGCTCAACTACCACGGGCGGCAGCGCTTCGTGGAGCTGGAACGGCGGATCACCACGATCACGCCGAAGGTCCTCACCCAACGCCTGCGCCAGCTCGAACGCGACGGCCTGGTGATCCGCACGTACCACGCGGAAATCCCACCCCGGGTCGAGTACGAGATCAGCGACCTCGGCCGGACCTTGGCGCCGTTGTTCGCCCACCTCGCGGACTGGGCCACCACACACCTCGACACCGTGGCCGACGCCCGGGTGGCCTACGACGGCACGCGCTGAACCAACGACCCCGGCGCCGGGAGACCGAAGACGCGGCGGCGAATGGCGTCCTGGAGGCGGATGGGCAGCCAGCCGGCGATCATCGCGAGCAGGCGCACGTCCTTGCCCACCAGATAGCGCGCGCGTGGGCGGCGGGCGGTGAGTGCCTTCGACACCACGCGGGCGACCACGACCGGCGGGCTGCCGGCGCGTTCCCGCGCCATCGCGGTGGCGACCATTCCGGTGTACGAGGTCGCATAAAGGTCCCGCAGCTCCGGTGGGAACTCGTCGACCGCCCGGCGGGCACCCTGCTCGACCTTGTCCACCGCTTCGGTGTGGATGCTGGCCGGCGCGATCAGCACGACCCGCACCCCGAACGCGGCGACCTCCTGACGCAGCGACTCGGTCAGCCCGGCCAGGGCCGCCTTCGACGCGCCGAGCGGTCCGCCGAACGGCAGGTTCATCCGGTCGCCGATCGAGCCGATCACCACGATCCGGCCGCGGGCCTGGCGCAACAGCGGCAGAAAGCCCTGGGTGACGGCGACCTGGCCGACCACGTTGACCTCGAAGATGTGCCGCAGCGCGTCGAGCGGCACCAACTCGACCGGCCAGGCGACGCCGATGCCGGCGTTGTCGACCAGGCCCGCGAGGCCGGCCGCGCCGACGTGCTGCTCCACCGCCACGACGGCGGCCTTCACCTGCTCGGGCCGGGTGACGTCGAGGATCAGTGGGGTGGTCTCCGATGGCGCGTCGCCGTCGCGGCGTATACCGGCGAACACGTGCCAGCCGGAGCCGGCCAACTCGCGGGCGGTGGCCCGGCCGATGCCGGTCGACGCACCGGTGACCACCACGTGGGGTTTCGTGCAGTTCATGGCGCCCAGCCTGGGCGGGCGAACGGCACCGGCGAATCTGTCAGGTGACTGGTCGCTCAGTCCAGGTCGATGCCACGCAGCTCATGGCGGTCGGAGATGCCCAGCTTCGGGAAGACCTTGTAGAGGTGGTAGCCGACCGTGCGCGGGCTCAGGAACAGCCGTGCGCCGATGTCGCGGTTGCTGAGCCCGCCCGCTGCCAGCCGCGCCACCTGTAGCTCCTGCGGGGTGAGCCGGGCGAGCAGGCTGGCCCGGTCGGCCGCGGCCGGCACGGTCTCTCCGGTCGCACGTAGCTCCGCGCGAGCCCGTTCCGCCAACGGGCGGGCGCCGACCTGCTCGAACGTGCGCAACGCGGACCGCAGCGGTTCCCTGGACTCCGCGCGGCGGCGGACGCGGCGCAGCCACTCGCCCCACAGCAGTTGCGTCCGCGCCAGCGTGAGGGGGCGGTTGGCCTCGCGCAGCAGCCCCAGCGCCGCCCGGAAATGCGGCTCGGCGTCGTCGGTGAGCAGCGCCCGGCCCTGCTCGACTAGCGCGTCGACCACCGGACCGGCCTGTCCCCGGAAACGGGCCTCGTAGCGGTCCAGCACCGGTCGGGCGCGTTCGGGCACACCGGCGCGGGCGGCGGCCTCGACCCACTCCGGCGGCGCGAGGTAGGCGAAACCGAGGTGGTTCCGTAGCCGCTCGGGCATGGCCTCGAACCGCTCCAGCGCCGCTCCGTGGCGACCGTGTCGCATGTCCAGCATGGACAGTGCGAGGACGGCCATCGCGCCGTTGGCCCGGTGCTGCTGGGCACCGCGGCTCGCCGCTTCCTCGGCCCAACCGGCGCACCGCTCGTCGTCGCCGGTCAGCGCGCACACGCGGCTGACCAGGGTGCGCAGGTTCGCCGCCGAATGCTCCTGCCCGGTGTCCGCCGCGATCCGGACTCCTTCCAGACCGGTGCGGAGGGCGTCCTGGAGCCGGCCCAGCGCGAGCGCCGCCTGAGCCCGGTTCAGCAGGAGGTGGGGCAGCCCGCCGATCAGCCCCCGCGTCGTCGCTTCGGTGAGGAGCCGGCCGCTGAGCTCGAAGGCCTCCTCGTCGGCGCCCACGAACATGCGCAGGAAGGCTACGTGGGCCCGGGTTCCGGCGACGGCGGTGTCGATCAGCTCCGGGCGTACCGTGCGGACGGCGGGCAGGAGGGCTTTTGCGGCGCGGCCGTCGAGCAGCTCACCGAGCAGCGCCGTGGCGGACAGCAACGGCCACAGCGGGTCGGCCGCCGGCAGCGGCAGTGTGCGGATCAGCTCGATCACCCGGGTCAGGTCCGGCGCCTGGTCCGCGAAGAACGCCATCCGCACCGTCTCGACCAGCATCTGGCCGGCCTGGCCGGGATCCGTGTCGTGGATCAGTGCCGCGCCCTCGGTCACCATTCCCGCCGCGCGCACCGGCGTACCGTGCTCGAACTCGACCTTGGCCCTGACCCAGGCGGTCAGCGCCGCGGTCCGCGGGTCGGTCGGCAGGTCCGCCGCCTCGGCGGCGAGCGTGGCGGCCCGGTCGAGCTGGCCCGAGTCGCGCGCCCGGGTCGCGGCGGAGGCGAGTCGCCGTCCGCGCTGACCGGGGTCCGCCGTCAGCCTGGCGGCGCGTTCGTGTGCCGCCGCGCTGGCCGCGTAGCCGCCGCGCAGTCCGGCCCGCTCCGCCGCCTCGGTCAGTGCGTCGGCGGCGACCTGGTCGAATCCGGTGGCCGCGGCGGCCAGGTGCCACGCGCGGTGGTCCCGCTCCTCAGGTGCGGTCAGGACGGCGGCCAACGCGGTGTGTGTGGCGAGCCGGTCGGTCACCGAGGAGCGGCCGTAGACGGCGGTGCGGACCAGCGGATGCCGGAACTCCACCGCGGTGCCGCTGAACCGCACTAGCTCGGCGTGCTCGGCCGGCGCCACGTCGGCGAGGTCCGCTCCCAACCGGGCGGCGGCGCGCAGGACGACGCGGGGCGTGCCGGTGCCGTCGGCGGCGGCGACCAGCAGCAGCCGCTGGGTCGCCGCGGGGAGGCGGTCGGCCTGGTCGCCGAAGGCCGCGACGATGCCGGTCGGTCGTGCGCCGTCGCCCCGGGCGAGCTCGATCAGCGCCAGCGGGTTGCCGTCGGCCTCGGCCAGCACCCGCTCGCGCGCCTCGGCCGGCAGGTCGGCCGCCCGCGCGGCGAGCAGGGCGGCCGCGTCGGCGCCGGAAAGCCGGGCGAGCCGCATGGTCGGCAGGCCGGTCGCCACCGCGTCGTCGCGGGCCGCGAACAGCAGCACCACGCCCTCGGCATCGAGTCGCCGGGCCGCGAACAGGAGCGCGTCCGCCGACGCCCGGTCGAGCCACTGGAGGTCGTCGACGAGACAGACCAAAGGCGCTGCGGTGGCCAGTTCGGACAGCAGGGTCAGGGTGGCCAGACCAGCCAGGAACCGGTCGACACCGGGCGCCTCGGCCAACCCGAACGCCGCCCGCAGCGCGGCCCGCTGCGGCTCCGGGAGCGCGTCGACCTGGTCGAACGCGCCGCGCAGCAGCATGTGCAGGCCGGCGAACGGCAACTCGGCCTCGGACTCGACGCCGGTGCAGCGCAGCACCCGCAGGTCGGGCGCGGCGGTGGCGGCCCAATCGAGCAGGGTCGTCTTGCCGCTGCCCGCCTCGCCCTGGATCAGCAGGGCGGCGCTGCGCCCAGCGCGGGCGCCGCCGAGCAGTCGGTCGAGCTCCGCGAGCTCTGTGGCGCGTCCAACCAGCACGATCTTCAACCTATCGCCGGGACCGGTCACCCGACGGATTCGGGCTCGGCCCCCGGCTACCTATCGTTGCGGAATGTTAGGTTCCGAAGATCGAGGCGAGGCTCTGCGCGACGACCTCGCACGGCTGCGCCTGCTGGCCCAGGCGCCCGAGTTCCCCGCGGGCACGGCCACGCTGTCGACGGCGTCCCTGACCTTCGCCGCCTCGCTGGAGGTGTGCCAGGCGCTGGCCGCCCGGCTGGCCGACGCCGGCGTCGCGGAGCACGCCCGGCTGATCCGGCACACCGCCACCGCGCTGATGATTCCGGCGCCGGAGGCGTCGGATGCGGCGGCGGTCGCCGAGCTGCGCCGCCTGCTGGGTGACCTGTCCCTCCTGCTCGACGGAGCACGGACCACTGTGGAGGGTCTTACTCCATCGGGGTGAGGTCGGCGGGGGCGCGCAGCGACTTGCGGCGGATGCGGCGGACCGTGCCGACCGTCGACTGGAGCTTTTCCTTTGCCGACAGGTTGTCCCGCCACATCCGGGCCATCGGCAGGTGCCGCGTGCGCGGGGTCATCAGGCCCGCCGCGCGCAGCGTGACCATCCGGCCCCAGACCGCGCCCCGGGCGCGCAGCAGGTTCGGTTGGGAGGCGGGCAGCAGCTCCGGACCGACCTGCTCCAGCACCAGGGCGCCGGCGGCGATGGCGGCCTCGATCAGTTTCAGGCCGCGCTCCGTGCGGGCCAGGACCAGTGAGCGGCCCGGGTCCCCGGCTGTCGGCCGGTACCAGGGGTCGCCGACCGCGACGTCGGCGAACTCGCCGGTGTGGTCGGCGCACAGGTAGCAGCGCCACTGGCGGTGCTTCTGGAGGATGTCGCCCCAGGACTGCTCGTACGTCAGCGTGCGCTCGTCGGTCTCACCGGCGACACCCGTGCGGGCGTTGCCCGGCCAGCCGTTGCCCCGGTAGGCCACGTGCGAGATGGTCGACGGGTCGTCGACGCCCATCACCTTGAGCATCTCCAGGGTGCCCTGGGTCGACGGGGTGCCCGCGCAGAACACCGCGATCGTCAGGCCGACCTTGCGGTCGAGCTCCGGCCGCTCGCGCCGGGCCATCGAGACCGCGGCCACGTCGCACGGCTTGCCGATGAACACGCTCGGGGTCTCGCCCGCCTCGACCAGGTCGAGCCGTTCGCACGGGCTCGCCGGCGCGTACCGGGAGCCGGCGTTGGCCAGCAGCTCGTCCCGGCTGCGGGACAGCCGCGCCTCGTTGAGGTAGGGCACGTCGGCCCGCGCGCCGATGTGCAGCGCGCCGGTCATGCCCTCCTGCTCGATCAGGAAGGCCGAGAGGGCTGTCGCCACGCCGCCGCTGGAGCCGGCGAAGCGGATCTCCGGGTCGGCCGCGTATCCCTCGTACACCCGCAGGACCGGACCCCAGGCGGCGCGGAGGTCCGCGTACTCGCCGGGGCCGGCCTCGCCCGAGTCGTGCTCCAGCTTGACGCCCGGGCAGCACGACAGCGCCGCTGCCGCCCCCGGGCCGCGGACCGACACCAGTGGCAGCGGCCGGCGCCCGTACTCCAGGACATCGCCCATCCGCACCTCGTCGGGCGCCAGGTACGCGCAGACGCCGCAGCCGGTGCACAGCTTCTGCTCCGCGACATCGTGCACGTCGCGCGGCGACCGGCTCATGCGGCGGCCCGGGCCAGGGCGACGATCTCGTCCATCTGCTCTCCCGCCCGGTGGACCGCCACCGGCACCCGTTCGGCCAGCTCCGCCGCGGCGGCGGAGCGGTTGGACCAGGACTTCCACAGCGTGTCGAGCAGCTCGTCGTTGCCGAGCGTGCGGGCGTCGGCGACGTGCCGCTCCTGCCCGACAGTCGCGAACACACCACGAGCCTTGAGGCTGTACGCGAGGATCGCGGCCGGCACCGCGGAGGACAGCGCCGCGATCGTGGCGTGCATCCGCATCCCGCAGAACCACGCCGTGCGGCTGATCACCCACTTGGTCTGGTGCGGGTCGAGCCCGCGCGGGGTGATCGCGATCCGGTCGCCGTACATCGCTGCCAGGTCGGCCCGCAGGGCCTCGCTGGTGGCGGTGTCGTCGTCGGTGCCGCCGGCCGCCAACACGTGCGGCACGATGATGACGCGGGTGTTCGGCTCGTCGAGCACGCGCTCGCAGATCTGCCGGGCCACCCGGCCGCCGTCGCCCGCCAGCTTGAACTGCGCGATCCCCTCGGCCCGCGACATCAGGCCGCTGACGTTGATGCCCATCACGGGTCCGTCTGCGGCCGCGAACCAGGCGGCGAGCTGGTCGAACGCCGCACCCTCGGGCGCACGCGGCTCCAGGCCGAAGGCCACGTCGACGCCTTCACGGTGCCGGCGCGGGTCGAAGTCGGACCCGAGCAGCTCGCGCAGAGCCGCGAAACTGTCGGGGTCGCGGGCCCAGGCCATCGAGGCGCCACGGGCCAGCGACACGGCCTCGGCCCGGATCCGTGGGATCTTGAACGGACCGTAGGTCTGCGGCAGCAGCACCAGCTTGCGCTTGCGCAGCAGGGCGAGCTTCTTCGGCCAGGCCACGGTCCGGAACCGGTGCTCGCCGTAGATGTCGCTGAAGCTGTCGCCGCCGCTGACGTCGAGCACCACGTCCGCGTCGTCGATCGCGCTGACGCCCTGGTTGCCGAGGCCGCCGAACGCCGCGCTGAGCCGCATGTTCACATAGGACTCGGGACGGTGGTAACGACGGGAGTGGCGGGCGCCGGACAGCCTGATCGGCACCGCCTGGCCGTGCACGTACGCGGTGCCCTGTCGTTCACCCCAGCCGTCGTCGAAGACCGTCATCCGGGCGTCCGGCACGCGGGCCAGGAACGCTCCGATCGTGGCCGCGCGCAACGCGCCGACGCCAAGGTTCAATGTGGACCCTGGAACACCGAACAGACACGCACCGACGCTCACAGCGACATCACCGCCTTCTCACAGGTGTACGCCTCGGCATACCTAGATCGGCATTCCATACCGCGCAGTCGGGCCAGACCGAGGAAGACCTCGTCGTCCCACCAGTCGCGGTCCTTCTGTGACGGGAAGTTGGCATGCAGCAGCTCCACCTTGCGGCGGGCGCGCTCGTCGGGCAGCGGCACGTAAACGTTACGCCGCCCCAGATCGCCGTCCCATTTCGGGATCTCGTAGTGCAGTACGACCGCGTCGCGGAACGCGGTCGGCGCGAGCTCGGCCAACAGCCGGTGGTCCTGGTGCGCGTCGTCCTTCGCGGGCGCGACCACCAGGTCGGCACCCCCGATGGCGGCCGCCTGGACGACCTCCTTGGCCCGCTCCCAGTGCGCCGGCGCCCGCCCGTCGGGCAGGTCGTGCAGCGCGAAGGTGATGCGGGCGCCCGGCAGGAACGCGGCCGCGGCGGCCCGCGCCTCCGCCTGGCGGTCCGGCGTGCCGCTGAGCAGCACGTAACGGACGTCGAGGTCGGGCACGGAATCGGCCAGGGTGAGCAGCAGGCCGCCGGCGCCGATCTCGATGTCGTCGGGGTGCGCGCCGAACAGGACGACCCGCCGGATTCCCGGCAGTGCGAACGGAAGCATCGGCGTCAGGAGACCAGCGCGGGGGCGAGCGAGCCGCCGGTGCGGTTGGAGTCCCAGAGCATCCACGGGCAGCGCGCCGAGAAGTAGAGCTGTTCGAGCTCCGCCCGGTCCTTGAACGTGTCGGCCGCCCGCCAGAAGCCCTTGTAACGCTGGGCGATCACCCGTCCGCTCGGCATCAGCCGCTCCAGCGCGTCCGGCACCAGCTCTTCGCCCTCACGCATGTGGTCGAAGATCTCCGGCCGGAGGATGAAGTAGCCGCCGTTCTCCCACTGGGTGAGCTCGCGCATCGGCGTGATGCCGGTCACCCGGTCGCCGTTCTCGATGTCGAGCACGTGGTGCGTCGACTGCACCGGCACCGCCAGCAGGCTGGCCACCGCGTCCGTCTGGCCGAAGCGCTTGACCATCTCGTCGAGCGGCGCGTTGGTCAGCGTGTCGGCGTAGTTGGCCAGGAACACCGGCTCGTTCTCGACGTGCGCCCGCACCCGCATCAGCCGTTCGCCGATGGTCGAGTTGAGCCCGGTGTCGATGAACGTGATGTTCCAGTCGGTGATGTCCGACGAGAACAGGTGCAGGTCCCGGTCACCCATGGTGAGCGTGAAGTCGTTGGACAGCGTCTCGTCGTAGTGCAGGAAGTAGTCCTTCACCGCGGCGGCGCCGTAGCCGAGGCAGAGCACGAAGTCGGTGTGCCCGAAGTGCGCGTAGTACCGCATCACGTGCCAGAGCAGCGGACGGTCGCCGATCATCGCCATGGGCTTCGGCGCGGACTGGGCATCCTCCCGCATCCGCATGCCGAGGCCGCCACAGAACAGGACGACCTTCATCACACCACCTCGAGGTCCGGGATCGGGAAGACCAGCCGGCCGCCCCACTCTCGCACGTAGGCGAGTTGCGCCGAGAGCTCGG
Source organism: Asanoa ishikariensis (assembly GCF_900107455.1). GTDB lineage: Bacteria > Actinomycetota > Actinomycetes > Mycobacteriales > Micromonosporaceae > Asanoa > Asanoa ishikariensis. The sequence continues at coordinate 848,104 of NZ_FNQB01000002.1, forward strand.
TGCGCAGGTTCCACGGCAGCACGAGCACGTAGTCCGGGCGGTCCTGCGCGATCCGCTCGGGCGCGTGGATCGGGATGTGCGTACCCGGCAGGAACATGCCCTGCTTGTGCGGGCTGCGATCGACCGTGTACTCGAGCAGGTCGGCCCGGATGCCGCAGTGGTTGAGCAGGGTGTTGCCCTTGCCCGGCGCGCCGTAGCCGACGACCCGCTTGCCCTCGGCCCGCGCGGTGAGCAGGAAGTCCAGCAGGTCCCGCTTGATGTCGAAAACCGCCTCCGCGAAGCCCTTGTGGCCTTCGACGGTATGCAGTCCGGCTTCGGCTTCGGCCTCGAGCACCGACTTGACGTTGCTGGAGGTCTCACCGGCCGCGGCGCCGTGCCGGGCGTGCACGCGCAGTGACCCGCCGTGCGTCGACAGCTCCTCGACGTCGACCACCACGAGGCCGGCGGTGGCCAGCGCGCGTTGGGCGGTGAGCAGCGACAGGTACTGGTAGTGCTCATGGTAGATCGTGTCGTACTGGCGCCGCTCGATCAGCCGCAGCAGGTGCGGGAACTCCAGCGTCACCAGGCCTTCGGGCTTGACCAGCGCGGCCAGGCCGGCGGTGAAGCCGACGAGGTCGGGCACGTGCGCGTAGACGTTGTTGCCGGCCACGAGGTCCGCGCGGCCGTGCTTGGCGGCCAGCGCCGCGCCGGTCTCGGCTCCCAGGAACTCGTTCTCGGTGCGGATTCCCCTGCTCCGCGCGACTTCGGCGATGTTGGCCGCCGGCTCGACGCCGAGCACCGGGATGCCCCGCGCGACGAAGTGTTGCAAGAGGTAGCCGTCGTTGCTGGCGACCTCGGTCACCAGACTGTCGGGGCCGAGGCCCAACTGCTCGGCCATGGTGTCGGCGTAGCGCTTGGCGTGCGCGACCCACGAGTCCGAGTACGAGGAGAAGTAGGCGTAATCGGAGAAGATGTCTTCGCCGGGCACGTATGCGGGCAACTGCACCAGAAGACAGCTCGAGCAGAGCCGGACGTGCAGTGGGTAGAAGGTTTCCGCGCTGTCCAGCCGTTCGGCAGGAAGGTAGCTCTCGCACAGCGGGGACATGCCCAGGTCGACGAACGTTTCGGTCAACTCCGCCGCACAAAGGCGACATACGGCAGTTGTCATGCGCAGGTACCCCGATTTCGAGCAAACACCGGTCAGCGCGGACAGTCGGCCCCGGCCCGCGCCCGGCGAAACGCTAGCCAGGTGGCGCATGGCCATGGGGCGTGGAGTAAGAAGTCCGACACTAGTCCGGTCCGTCCCGCCGAGCCGTCCGTAGACTCGCGTTTCTCACCCCGGACAACGCTGCGGAGCTTCACCATGCGCACACTCGTGACCGGCCACGACGGCTACATCGGCAGCGTGCTGGTGCCGCTGCTGCGGGCCGCGGGACACGACGTCACCGGCCTCGACATCAGCCTGTACGCCGACGGCGTGCTGGGCCCGATCCCGCCTGCGGTCCCGGCCCTACGGGTTGACCTGCGCGACGTCGAGCCCGAGCACCTACGTGGCTATGACGCGGTGGTGCACCTGGCCGCCCTCTGCAACGACCCGATCGGCAACCTGAACCCGGACCTCACGTACGACATCAACCACCGGTCGACGGTGCGGTTGGCCAAGGCGGCGAAGGAAGCCGGCGTCGGCACGTTCCTGTTCTCGTCGTCCTGCTCGCTCTACGGCGCCGGTCTCGACGACCGCCCGCTCGACGAGGAGGCCGGCTTCGCGCCGGTCACCCCGTACGGCGAGTCGAAGATCCTCTCCGAGCAGGACCTGGCCGGGCTCGCGGACGACGACTTCTCCCCGGTCTACCTGCGCAACGCCACCGCCTACGGCTTCTCGCCCCGGCTGCGCGGCGACCTGGTGGTCAACGACCTGACCGCGCACGCGCTGCTCACCGGCGAGGTGCGGCTGCTGTCCGACGGCACCGCCTGGCGCCCGCTGGTGCACGTCGAGGACATCTCGGCGGCGTTCCTGGCGCTGTTGGAGGCGCCGCGTGACGTAGTGCACAACCGGGCCTACAACATCGGGCAGACCAGTGAGAACTACCTCATCCGCGACGTGGCCGAGATCGTCCGCGACGTGGTGACCGGTTCCACGGTCACCTTCGCCGGCGGCGCGTCGGCCGACTCCCGCAACTACCGGGTGAGTTGCGACCGGATCGCCGCCGAGGTGCCCGGCTTCCGTCCAGCATGGACGGTGCGCAAGGGCGTCGAGCAACTCGTCGAGGAGTACGGGCGCCACGGGCTGACCATCGAGCAGTTCACCGGCGAGGGGCACCAGCGGCTCAAGAAGATCCGCGCGCTGCTGGCCGCCGGCCGGATCGACGAGCAGCTCCGGTGGACCTCGTGACCCGCTGCTCCGCCTGCGGCGAGGGCGAGCTCGTCCCGTTCGCCGACCTGGGCACGATTCCGGTGTTCTGTGGCGTGCACTGGGCCAGCCGGGACGAGGCGCTCGCCTCGCCGCTCGGCCGGATGGAGCTGTCCTACTGCCCGTCGTGCGCGTACGTGCGGAACGTGGCCTTCGAGCCGGAGCTCCTGCACTACGACACGACGATGGACACCAACCTGCACCATTCGCCGGCGTTCCAGTCGTTCTCGGCGGAGCTGGTCAAGCACCTGACCGAGCGCTACCCGTTGCGCGGCGCGACCGTGCTCGACATCGGGTGCGGGCAGGGCGAGTTCCTGCGTGAGCTGTGCCACGTCGCGGGCGCGCGGGGCATCGGCTACGACGCGATGTACGCCGGCCCGGTCGGCCCGGACCCGTCCGGTGCGGAGTTCCACAGTGGACATGCTCCGCTCGACGGGACGACGCCGCCGTTCGACTTCGTCACGTCCCGGCACTGGTTCGAGCACATCGACGACCCGTACGACTTCCTCGTGACGTTGCGCACGCTGGCCGGCGACCGGCCCGTGCGGGGCTACCTCGAGGTGCCGGACGCCTGCTACGACATGGCCACCGCGGGCTGGGAAGTGATCTACCCGCACGTGTCGTACTTCGACGCGTACTCGCTGCGCCGGATCGTCGAGCGTGCCGGCTGGCGGGTCGAGGACACCGGCCCGCTGTTCCAGGGGATGTTCCGGTTCGTGGAGTTCTCGGCCAACGTGTCCGGCCCGCCCGCCTCGACCGCGCCGCTGCCCGGCGCCGACGCGGTCTCCCGGCAGTTGGAGGCCATCCGCGGCTTCGGTGCCCGGCACTTCGCCGAGCGGGACAAGTGGCGCACCCTGATCGCCGACCGGATCGCCGACGGCGACCACCCCGTGCTCTGGGGGGCCGGCTCGCGTGGGGTCCAGTTCCTGCACCTCGCCGACCCCGACGGCAAGCTCGCGGCCGTGGTCGACGTGAACTCCCGCAAGTGGGGTAGGTTCCTGCCCGTGACAGGGCACGAGGTCACCGCGCCATCGACGCTGGCCGGCTTGGGCACCCGCACCGTCATCATCACCAACCCGGCGTACCGGGACGAGATCGGGGCGACGCTGCGCGACCTGGGCGTCGACGCCGAGCTTCTGGTGGCGTGATGCCCCGGGTCACCATCGGCGTTCCGGTCTACAACGCGGCCCGCTACCTGCCGGTGGCGCTCGACGCGCTGCGCGTTCAGGACCATCCCGACTTCGAGATCGTCATCAGCGACAACGCGTCGACCGACGAGACGTGGGACATCTGCCAGCGCTACGCGGTGGCCGACCCGCGCATCCGGCTGTGGCGCAACGAGCGCAACCTGGGCGGCCACGCCAACTTCGGCAAGGTCGTCGAGCTCGCGTCGGGTGAGCTGTTCAAGTGGGCCGCGTACGACGACATCTGCCGGCCCGGTTTCGTCAGCGCGTGTGTCGCCGCGCTGGACGCCGCCGGGCCGCGCGCGGTGCTCGCCTACCCGAAGACGGTGTTGATCGACGAGGACGGCGTGGAGGTCGGCGCGTACGCCGACAAGCTCGACCTGCGCGACCAGCGGGCCTGGAAGCGGCTGTCCGGGCTGGCCAACAACATCAGCCTGTGCCACGCGCACTTCGGGGTGTTCCGGATCGAGGCGCTGCGCCGCACCGGGCTGATCCGGCCGTTCCTGTCGTCGGACTACACGCTGATGGCCGAGGTCGCGGCGATCGGCGAGATCCACGAGGTGCCGGAGCGGCTGTTCCTGCGCCGGGTGCACGGTGCGTCGACCCGGCAGGCGGGCAACAGCGCGGCAGCGGCGACGACGTGGTTCGCCCCGGAGGGCGGAGGCAAGTCCGCACGGTCGCCAAGGGCGAACATGCTCCGCCAGACCGTACGCGTGCTGCGCGGCCATCCGGGCGGGCTGACCAACTCGGCAGCCTTCCTCGGCACCTGGTTCGCGCGGCGGGCCCGGGTGCGGCTCGGCGCGTTGCGGCGCCGGCTGAGCGGCAAGCCGATGCCGGCGCTGACCGAGAGCGGCGCGTAGGTGGTCTCGGCACCGACCGCCGCGCCGCCGGCCCCGCGCAAGCCCGGCGTCGGCAGCGCGATCGGCTGGTCGTACGTGCTCTCGGGCGGCCGGATCGGCTCCACGGTCCTGGTCACCTTCGTGCTGGCGAAGCTGCTCGGCCCGAGCGAGTTCGGCGTCGTCGCGATGGCGACTGTGTTCATCACGATCGCGCAGACGATCCTCCAGCAGGGCCTGGTCTCGGCGATCGTGCAGCGCGACAAGCTGACCTCCGAACACCTCGACGCCGCGTTCGGCGTGATGGTCATCTCGGGCTTCGTGGTCGGCGGCGCCGCGGCGGCGCTGAGCCCGGTCTGGGCGCTGGTCAACCGCGAACCCCAGCTCACGACCGTCTGCCTGGCGCTGTCACCGCTGGTGCTGATGCAGGCGCTGACCATCGTGCCCGAGGCGGTGCTGCGCCGGGAGCTCGCGTTCAAGTCGGTCGCGGTGCGTACCCTGAGCGCCTCGGTGGTCAGCGGCGTGGTCGGGGTGGTGCTGGCGCTGCTCGGCGCCGGCGTGTGGGCCCTGGTCGCGCAGTCGCTGGTCAACGCGTTCGTCGGCCTGGTCGTGCTGTGGACGGTCTGCCCGTGGCGGCCGTCCCGCCGGCCCCGGCTCGGTGCGGTGCGCGACCTGTGGAAGTTCTCGATGCACTCGGCCAACGCCGGCCTCGGCTCGATGCTGAGCTCGAAGGCCGACCTCATCTTCACGGGCCTGTTCTTCGGCCCGGTGGCGACCGGCATCTACCGGCTGGCCGCGCGACTGCCCGACATGCTGGTCGACGTGACCGTGCGGTCGCTGCAGCAGGTGGCGCTGCCGTCGCTGTCCCGGCTGCAGAACGACCGCCCGGCGTTCATCCGGCACCTCACCACGCTCCAGCACCTGGGCGCGATCACCGGCCTGCCGCTGCTCGGCGTCCTGGTCGCCGGGTCCGGCCCGCTGGTCGGTTTCCTGGGGCCGCAGTGGGCCGGCACGGAGGTCCCGCTCGCGCTGCTCTGCCTCTACGGCGCGCTCAACGCGTACGGGGTGCTGCTCGGCCCGGCACTACAGGCGATCGGCCAGCCGGCCAAGCTGGCGGTGATCCTGTGGACCCGCGGCCTCCTCGGCGTCGGGGTGTTCGCCGGGGTCGGCACGCTGCTGCACGACTCGACCGCCGCCCGGCAGGCGACCGCGATCGCGCTGGCGGCCATCGGAATGCAGATCGTGATGAACGCGGCCTCGGTCTGGGTCACGGTCTCCCGGGCGGTCGGCGGGTCGATACCGCGCTTCCTGGCGCCGACCCTCCCGGCGGTCCTCGCGGGCGGGGTCGCGGCGGCGGTCCCGCTGCTCTTCGACGCGGCAAGCGTCTCGATCGAGCCACCGTTGCTGGCGCTGTTCGTCTACTGCGCGGTGGCCGCGATTCTGTCCGGCGCCCTGCTGTGGGTGCTCGACCGCCGCCTACGCACCCTGGTCCGCAAGAAGCTCGGCGGCCGCCTGTCCTGGCTGCCGCTGAGCCACCCACGGACGGGCCGGCACGAAGCCTGACCGCCGGACGCGCGTCCCACCGCGACTGACTGGAACTCGTCGCGGTGGGCTGGTCCCCATTTCCTACCGGCTGCGGGCGGTGATGTGGCCGTGGGAGGTGGTGGCGCGGATGTCGAGTCGCGCGTCGCCGTCGTTGCGCAGGGCGTTGTCGATGCGGCCGTAGCCGGTGCCGGCGTCCAGGGTGGCGGAGACGCCGGTGGCGGCGGTGACGGCGATGTCGCCGGAGTGGGTGCGGAGCACGACGGCGCCGGCGGCGGCTTCGGTGATCCGGATGTCGCCGCGTGCGGTGCTGATCTGGGCGGGTCCGCCGAGCCGGCCGATCTCGACGTCGCCGTCGATGGCGGTGAGGTGCAGGCTGGCGGCTTCGTCGATGCTGATTTGGCGGTAGGCGCCGTCGAAGGTGACGTCGCCGAGGCGGCCGACGCTGCGGACCTCGCAGCAGGCGGTTTTGGCGTCGATGCGGGAGCCGGCGGGCAGTTCGATGGTCACCTCGATGGATCCGGAGGAGCCGACGAGCTTGTTCTTCGAGGTCGGGTCGGTGATCCGTAGGACGCCGTCGTGGTAGTCGACGGTGGTCCGCTGTGCTGCTTTGACGTCGCGGTTCTTGGCGGCGTTGGCGGGCTGGATCCGGACGGTGGTGTCGGTCTGGTCGGTGGCGATGAGTTGGACGCGTCCGGCGGGGATGTCGAGGATGGCGGTGATCGGGTTGGGGGTGTCGAAGTTCCGCATGTTGTTGTTCATGCGTCGACTATCGGCACCGGGGCTGCCACGCCCCCGCCACGGACCTGACACGTCCGCTGACACGGCAAAGCCGCACGCGGATGGGCACTATCGTTCGGGTGTGCACATCCGATTTGACGTCCCAGCCGATCCGGCCTACCCGGGCCGCGTGGCCGCCGCACTCAGCGGTGTCGCGCTACGCAAGTACGGCTACGTCGGCGCGGTGCTCGCGGCGTTGGGCGTGATCGGTCTCGCCATCTCGCAGGGGCTCTCCTGGGGCGACCAGATCTCGCCCCTGTACATCGCGATGATCGTCGGTGGCGTGCTGGCGATGCTGTACTCGCCGCTGCTGAAATGGCGCGCCCGCCGGCGCTCCGGCGGCTACACCGTCGACGGCGACTACGACATCACCGACGACAACATCATGATGCGCAGCGGCACGGAGACTGGCGGCATCGCCTGGGACGGAGTCGCCCAGGTGACGGAAACCCCCGAGTTCTGGATCGTGTACGTCGGCCGGATGCCGGCAACCGTGATCCCACGCCGCTTGATGTCCACCGCGGACGACGAGACGTTACGCGCCTTCCTGACCAGACGTGAGCTGCTCGGCGGTTAACGCGACAGGAAGGCGAGCTGGGCCGTCTTGTCCGGTGTCGTCACCACGGCGTCGAAGACGAAACCTAGGCTCCGCCAGCGGATCAGGGCGCGTTCGTTGTGGATGTCCGGCTCGATCACGATGCGTTTCGTGCCTGGGTGGGCGAAGGCGAACCGGAGCAGGGCACCGGCCACCGCGCCCAGGAAGCCGGGGACCGGCTGCTGCGCAGGGGCCAGGAACAGGTGGATGCCGAAATCGCCGTCGCGCACCTCGTAGTACTCGCCGATCGGGTCAGCGGCCGGCTCGTACGTCTGGAAGATGCCGACCGGCGTGCCGGCGAGCCGCATCAGGTACGCGTGGTGGGTCGCCAGGCCGTCGACGAACTCGTAGATCTCCTGGACGACCTCGGGGGAGTGCTCGGTCATGCCCCAGAAGCGGGCGCGTGGCTGGCTGACCCAGCCGTGCACCAGGTCCCGGTCGCGCGCCGGGTCCAGCCGGACCAGCGCGAAGGGGCCGAACCCGGGCAGGTCCTCCGCGTACGCCGGATCGGTCATCGCCGGCTCGCCAGCGGCAGCGGGCACACGAGCATCCGATGTGGACGCCAGCCCGGGAACGGCACGAGGTCGCCGACGTGTGCGAAGCCCAGTGCCCCCAACGCGCGCCAGACCCGGGTGTTGGTCTCGGCCACCGCCATCGTGACGCGCTCCTCGGGCCGGCTGGTCAGCAGGTCGAGGATCAGCGGCACGCCGAGCCGCTGCCGGCGGTGCTCGGGGAGCACGAACGCCTCGCAGATGGCGAACGTGCGCCCGGCCCATTCCCGCGCCACGGCCGGGTCGGCGTCGGCCAGGTCGCGCCACCACAGCGTTTCGGTCGGCAGTGGGCAGCCCAGCACGGCGCCCGCGAGTTTGCCGTCGACGTGGGCGACCGTGGCGGTGAAGCCCGGCGCATCGACGGTCCAGGCCAGCCGCTGCTCGACGGTCGGGTCTTTGTGGTCGACGAGATGCAGGTCGGCCGCGTGCACGTCGCGATAGACCCGGGACAGCTCGGCGATGTCCACGGTCGTCGTCAGCGTCACTGACGTCAAGGAAGGCTCCTAGAACTTTGGTTAGGCTCACCTAACCACAGGAGGTCGGATTTCGGTAGTCGCTTGTGGAGTGTCAATCGGTTACCGAGCGTCGCCCTGTTGGCAACGGTCGGTCAACGGCCAGGAAACGGCTGCGCAACGGGCGCTGCGGACGATGTGACTCCCATCGACGCATGGAGGATCGATGCTTGCCGATCATGGGCGCCGCCGCACCGCTTTAGCACTCGTCCTTGCCACGACCCTGGCCCTCGCCGGTTGCGGCAGCAAGACCGGTCAGAACGCGTCCGCCGTCGGTGCCAGCGTGGACACCTCGGGCGACGCGGTCAAGGTGGGGCTGCTCAACTCGCTCTCCGGAACCATGGCGATCAGCGAGGTCACCGTTCGCGACGCGATCCTGCTCGCCGTCGAGGAGATCAACGCGGCGGGCGGCGTACTCGGAAAGAAGATCGAGCCGATCAGCGAGGACGGCGCGTCGGACTGGCCGACGTTCGCGGAGAAGGCGGAGAAGCTCATCAAGGAGAACGCCGTCGCCGCCGTGTTCGGCTGCTGGACATCGGCCAGCCGCAAGGCGGTCAAGCCGGTGTTCGAGGAGAACAAGTCGCTGCTCTTCTATCCCGTGCAGTATGAAGGGCTGGAGCAGTCGCCCTACATCTTCTACACCGGCGCGACCACCAACCAGCAGATCGTGCCGGGCCTCGACTACCTCAAGTCGCAGGGCAAGACATCGGTCTACCTGGTCGGCAGCGACTACGTCTTCCCGCGCACGGCCAACAAGATCATCAAGGCGTACGCCGAGGCGAACGGGATGAAGGTCCTCGGCGAGGACTACGCCCCGCTCGGCTCCACCGAGTTCGGCACGATCGTCAACAAGGTCAAGGCGGCCAAGGCCGCGGCCGTGTTCAACACGCTCAACGGTGACAGCAACGTCGCGTTCTTCAAGGAGTACAAGTCGGCCGGGTTGACCGCGGCCGGCACGCCGGTGGTGTCGGTGTCGATCGCGGAGGAAGAGGTCAAGAGCATCGGCACGCAGTACCTGGCCGACCAGTTGACCGCCTGGAACTACTACCAGACCACGCCGGGCGCGGCCAACCAGAAGTTCGTCGCGGCGTACAAGGCGAAGTACGGCGCCGACAAGCCGACCAGCGACCCGATGGAGGCCGCGTACGTCTCGGTCCACCTGTGGAAGGCGATGGTCGAGAAGGCCGGCTCCTTCGAGGTCGAGAAGGTCAAGGCCGCCGCCGACGGCGTCACCTACGACGCCCCCGAGGGACTGGTCACGGTCGACGGCGCGACGCAGCACATCCACAAGACCGCGCGGATCGGCAAGGTGGGGCCGGACGGCCTGATCACCGAGGTGTGGAACTCCGGCGCTCCGCTCAAGCCGGACCCGTACCTCAAGGGCTACCCGTGGGCGACAGGCCTGTCGTGATGACGGTCCTCGTCGGTCAACTCTTCACCGGAGTCAGCATCGGGGCGGTGCTGTTGCTGATCGCCCTGGGCCTATCCCTGACCTTCGGCCAGATGGGCGTCATCAACATGGCGCACGGCGAGTTCATCATGGCCGGCGCCTACACGGTGTACGTCCTGCAGGGCGCCATCGCCGGCGCGGGCGTCTCGTTGCTGGTGGCGTTGCCGGTGGCCTTCCTGGTCGCCGGCGCGCTCGGCGCCGCCCTGGAATACCTGCTGATCCGCCGGCTCTACGCCCGGCCGCTGGACACCCTGCTGGTCACCTGGGGCGTGTCGCTGATCCTCCAGCAACTCGCCCGCGACATCTTCGGCGCGCCCAACGTGCAGACCCGCGCGCCGGACTGGCTCACCGGCAACGTGCCGGTGTTCGGCGACCTCACGCTGTCGACCAACCGGCTGTTCATCCTGGGTCTGGCGATCCTCGCGGTGGCCGGGCTGACGCTCGTCCTGCGGCTGACCCCGCTGGGCCGGCGGATCCGCGCGGTGGTGCAGAACCGCGACCTCGCGGAGGTCTCCGGCATCCCGACCGGCCGGGTCGACCGCCTGACCTTCTTCATCGGTTCCGGTCTGGCCGGCGTCGCGGGAGTGGCGCTGACCCTGCTGGGTCCGATCGGTCCGACGATGGGCACCAACCTCATCATCGACGCGTTCCTGGTGGTCGTGGTGGGCGGCATCGGGACACTGAAGGGCGGCGTGATCGTCGCCTTCGTGCTCGGCACGCTCCAGTCGCTGGTGGAATACACCACCACGCTCAGCGTCGCCAAGGTGGTCGTCTTCGTGGCGATCGTCGGGTTCCTCCAGTGGCGGCCCCAGGGCCTGTTCACCCTGCGCACCCGGAGCCTGGCATGACGGCGACGACGGCGCCGTCCACCCCCGACACCGCCGCACGGGCTCCGACGCCGCAGCGGCGACGGACTCTCGGCCGGCCGGCCCGGGCCGCGATCGGCTTCGCGTCCGGGGCGCTGCTGCTGTTCGCCCTGGCACCGTCCGTGCTGTCGGACTTCCGGCTGAGCCTGCTCGCCAAGTACCTGTGCCTCGCGATGGTGGCCGTCGGCATCGGTCTCGCCTGGGGCCGCGGCGGCCTGCTCACCCTTGGCCAGGGCGTGTTCTTCGGCCTGGGCGGCTATGCCATGGCCATGCACATGAAGCTCGCCGACGCCGGACCCGCGCAGTTGCCGGACTTCATGGCGCTGTACGGACAACTCGACGAGCTGCCGTGGTGGTGGCGCCCGTTCGCGAGCCCGTGGTTCGCGCTGCCGGCGACCGTGCTCCTGCCGATGCTCGTCGCGTTCCTGCTCGGCTCGCTGGTCTTCCGGCGTCGGGTGCGTGGCGCGTACTTCGCCATCCTCAGCCAGGCCCTCGCCGCCGCACTGGTGATCTTCCTGATCGGGCAGCAGGGCACGACAGGCGGCACCAACGGGTTGACCGACTTCCAGGGCTTCTTCGGGTACGACCTCGACGACCCGGTCAACCAGCGGATGGTCTACTTCATCGTCGCCGGCGGCCTGCTCCTGCTGCTCGCCCTGGCCCGCCAGCTCATGCACAGCAGATACGGCGAGCTCCTGGTGGCGGTGCGCGACGGCGAGGAGCGGGTGCGCTTCCTCGGCCACAACCCGGCGACCGTCAAGCTCGTCGCGTACGTGGTCGCCGCCGGGATGGCGGGTCTGGCCGGAGCGCTGTTCGTGCCGGCCGTGGGCATCATCAACCCGGCCCTGATCGGGGTCGTGCCGTCGATCGAGTTCGTCGTCGGCGTCGCGGTGGGCGGCCGGGCGGTGCTGCTGGGCCCGGTCCTCGGCGCGGTCGCGGTGGCCTGGGCCCGGACGAGCCTGTCCGAGGAGTTCCCGGCCGCGTGGACGTACCTGCAAGGGCTGTTGTTCGTCGTGGTCGTCGCGTTCCTGCCGGGCGGCCTGGCGGCGTTGCCGGCGCTGCTCCGGCGACGGCGAGGGGAGGTGGGCACGTGAACGGGCTGGAGATGCGCGGGCTGCGCGTGAGCTTCGACGGGTTCGTGGCCGTCGACGGTGTCGACCTCACGGTGGCGCCGGGTGACATCAGGTTCCTGATCGGCCCCAACGGTGCCGGCAAGACGACGCTGGTCGACGCGGTGACCGGGCTGGTCAAGGCGACCGGCTCGGTCCTCTTCGGGGGCCGGCAGTTGCTGGGCCGGCCGGTGCACCGGATCGCGCGGCTCGGGGTCGGGCGCACGTTCCAGACGTCGTCGGTGTTCGAGGGCCTCAGCGTGTTGCAGAACCTCGACATCGCGGCGGGTGCCGGGCGGGGCGCGTGGACGATGGTGCGGCGCCGCCGAACGGTGCCCGAGGTCGTCTCGCGGGCGCTGGAGACGATCGGCCTCACCGACCGGCGGGACGCGCTGGCCGGCACGCTCGCCCACGGTCACAAGCAATGGCTGGAGATCGGAATGCTGCTCGTGCAGAACGTCGACCTGCTGCTGCTCGACGAGCCGGTGGCGGGCATGAGCCACGAGGAGCGCGACGCGACCGGCGCGCTCCTGGCGTCGATCAGCGCCGAACGCACCGTGGTGGTGATCGAGCACGACATGGACTTCATGCGGAGCTTCGCCCGTACGGTCACGGTGTTGCACGCGGGCCGCGTCCTGAGCGAGGGCACGGTGGCGCAGGTGCAGGCCGACCCGCGGGTCCAGGAGGTCTATCTGGGTGCTGCCGCATGATGCTGTCGATCGAGGACGTCGCCGCGGGCTACGGTCGCACGTCCGTCCTGCATGGAGTGTCCGTCGCGGTGCCGGACGGCCGCATCTCGGCCCTGCTGGGGCACAACGGCGCGGGCAAGAGCACGCTGCTGCGCACCGCGATCGGCCTGCTGCGCCCGCGCCACGGCACGGTCACCTTCGACGGCGCCGACGTCACCCGGCTGGCGCCGCACGAGCGGGTGGCCCGGGGAATGGGCTACGTGCCGCAGGGCCAGCAGTGCTTCCCGCACCTGACGACCGAGGAGAACCTGCGGCTGGTCGCCGACACCCGACGCGGCGGCCCGGCCGCGATGGCGGAGGCGATGGACCTGTTCCCGGCGCTGGGTCCGCTGCTGGCCCGGCGGGCCGGTCTGCTCTCGGGCGGTCAGCGCCAGCAGCTCGCCATCGCCCGCGCCCTGATCACCGCACCACGGCTGCTGCTGCTCGACGAGCCGACGGAGGGCATCCAGCCCTCCGTCGTGGCCGAGATCGAGCGCGCCATCCTGGAGATCAGCCGGGCCAGGGGCATCTCGTTCCTGCTGGTCGAGCAGCACATCGGCTTCGCGGTGCGAGCCGCGGACCGCTACTACGTCCTCGAGTCCGGCCGGGTCACCTCACAGGGCGCGGGCGGCCAGGCGGCGGAGGCCACCGTGCGAGCGGCACTGGCCGTCTGAGCCGTCAGGCCCGGCGGCGGAGCAGCTCGCGGAGCGCGTCGAGCTCGGCTTCGAGGGCGTGCCGGCCCTGGGCCGTGATCCGGACCCAGGTCTTCGGCCGGCGGCCGTGGTAGCCGCGTTCGAGCTCGATCAGGTCGGCCTCCTCCAGGACGGCGAGGTGCCGGGAGAGGTTGCCGGGGGTCAGTTCCAGGGCCTCGCGGAGGTAGCTGACCTCCACCGTCTCCGTCTCGGCCGCGATCGTGAGGATGCCGAGCCGGTGCCGTTGATGGACGGTGTCGTCCAGCCCGTTGGTCGGAAAGGGGTCGCTCAAGCGGGCCGCCTCGTGAGCAGGGCGGCGGTGCCGCCGACGAGCAGGATGACCGCCGGCGGCACGGCCGCCAGCAGGAAGCTCCAGCGGCTCAGGTCGCCGGGCTCGAACTCGCTCAGGTGGAACCAGCCGTTGACGGCGACGACGGCCGCGGTGAAGCAGAGCGTCACCACCAGCAGGGCTCGGCTGCGTTCGAGTCGGGCCAGCACGAGCAGGCCGACCGCGATGACCAGGTGCGGGAACATGCCCCGGTTGGCGACACCCAGCAGCGAGATGGTCACTCCGCTGGTCGCCCCGGACACCCCCGCGTCCGTGTTGAACAGCAGGAAGCGCAGGACGACCGGCAGCAGCACGCCGGCGAGCGTGCCGATGACCCCCGCCCGCAGGTAGGCGCGGGTCGGAGTGCGCAGGCCGGTCCGTTCGCCACGCCAGCGATACCAGCCGAGGCTGATCAGAAAGCCGGCGAGCAGCGCGACCAGCCAGTACCAGCCGAGCCCGGTGGAGTGCTCCAGGAAGTCTCCGCCCAGGGCGGCCAGCAGGGGACCGTCGCCCGGCAGGCCGACCATGCCGACCCGCTCGGCCGACTCCAGGTAGAAAGGCAGGGCGGCCGCCATGAGCAGGCCGAACAGGATCAGCGGGAACCAGTACGCGTGGCGGGCCGCACGGGTGCGCCGGCGCAGGTCGGCCATCGACGCCAGGAGCTCACCGGGTGCCGCGTCGTGGTGCGGTTTGTCGGACATATCGCTCCTCCATGGGGTCGATGCCGAGCTTCTGCACTACCAAAAGCTTTGCATCACAAACCATTCTGCGCAAGAGTAGGACGCACAGTGGAGGGTGCGGACGACCTACTTGTCGAGGACGGGCGTGCGGGAGTCGGCCCAGAGGTTGGTGTCGGCCCAGGTGATGCCGGGGTGGTCCGGGCGGGCGACCACGCCGTAGCGGAAGTCGCGGCCGAAGACGTTGCGGCGGAAGGTGACCGAATCGGCCTTCAGGTCGTCGCGGATGCCGATCGAGTAGTTGCCGCCGTTGCAGTAGTTGTCCTCGAAGACCAGGTCACGGACCAGCGGCGTGGTGGTGGAGCCGACCATCAGGCAGGCGTTGAACGGGTCCTGCGTGGCCTTGTCGTAGAGGTCCAGGCGGTTGTGCTTGACCACGATGGCCGTGCCGCCGGTGGTCTGCAGCGCGTCGTTGTGCGAGCTGTCGGTGCGGGCCAGGTCGTGCACCCACGAGTCGACCACGGTGACGTTGTTGCCCAGCCGGGGACCGTCGATGACGTTGCGCACCTCAGCCCGGCGCAGCGTGTAGTTGTCGCAGCAGACCGCCGTCGAGTTGATGCCCGTGCCGTCGATCTCCACGTCTTCCAGGACGAGGTTCTCGGTGGTGTCGAAGGTGCGGACGGCCCAGGTCTTGCGGTCGCAGGTGATCCGGGACTGGCGGATCGTCACGTTCCGCGCGTGCACGTCGACGCAACCCTCGATGTCGAGCCCGGTGAGCACCTCGCCGTCGGTGACCAGGTCGAGGCTCTCGACCTTGGTGAGCGCCAGGCCCTCCGGCACGCCGGTGTTCGACGCGTCGGGCCACGAGGTCGGCACCGGACCCTCAGCCTCGACCCGCACACCGGGGGAGGCGCTCGGGACCTTGGTGGCGGCGGCCGGTGGCGGAGTCGGCTCATCGCTGGGCAGCAACCACGGTGCGACCAGCGCACCGACCAGCACGACGGCCAGCACACCGAGGGCGATCGCGATCGGGCGACGCCAACGGGCCCGGAACGGGCTCGGGGGTGGTGGATCTCCGGGGCCACGCACGTGGGCGACGCCGACGGCGGTGTTGGTCACGGTTCCCCCAGGTTTCGCGCGGCACGACGCCAAGAACGGCGCCGCCGGGCTGCGAACGCACCGACGCTACAAGGCGCGGTCGATCAGTAACAAGGCCGGTTCGGCATTTGCGCGGTCAGCGTGCCTCCTGCCGAGGCATGACCACCTCGCGGACGATGAGTTGCACCGCGGCCACCGCCGGGATCGCGACCAGGGCGCCGAGCACGCCGAACAGGCCGACGCCGACCAGTGCCGCCACGATCGCGGCCACGTCGCTGACCTTGACCGACTTGCGCATCACCTTCGGATAGATCAGGTAGTTCTCGACCTGCTGGTAGACGAGGAAGAACACCGCGGCCGCGATGCCGACCGTGAGCGAGTCGGCGAACGCGACGATGGTGACGATGACGGCACCGATGGTCGCGCCGATCTGCGGGATCAGGTCACAGACGGCGACCACCACGGCGAGGGCGAACGGGTACGCCAGACCGACGATCATCGCGAACACGAACGCGCTGATGCCGGCCAGCACCGCGATCGCCAGCGCGCCGACGATGTAGGCGCCGACCTTGGCGAGGATCTCGTCGGAGAGCAGCCGGACCCGCTCGCGGCGGGACGCCGGCACCAGGCCGTACGCGGCGCTCTTCATCTTGTCGAAGGACGCCATGAAGTAGATGGTCAGCACCAGCACGGTGAGGACCTGGAAGATGGTGCCGAAGAGCAGCTTGGCGCCCCCGAAGACACCGCCCAGCGCGCGGCTGAGCGTCTCCGGGCTGGCCAGTGACTTGACCCGGTCGACAAGGTCGAACTGGCCGACCAGGTCGTTGATGGTGTCGTTGCGTTGCAGCGCCTCGATGTAGCCGGGCGCCGCTGTGATGAAGTCACCCACCTGGGTGACCAGCGGCGGCACCAGCGCACCGATCGCGCCGCCCAGCACCAGCACGAGCGCGAGCGCGACGATCGCCACGGCACCGCCGCGCGGCACGCCGATCTTGCGCAGCCGGACCACCGCCGGGTTGAGGCCGATGGCCAGGAACAGCGCGATGAAGATGAGCACGAGGATGCCGAGCGCGTTGCGTGCCGCGAGATACGTGGCGTACGCGAGGACCAGGCCCAGCCCGCCGACGAAGCCGATCGTGAACGGGCTGCGCCGGAACGGCCGGCCGGGCTTGCCGAAGGGCAGTTCGTCGGTTTCCGCGGACCGTGGCTTGGGAACCGGCTCGTCCTTGGTCGCCTGCTCGTCAACCGTCGGGGCCGGATCGTCGGTGCTCACCGTGGCTCCCCCTTCCACCCGTCCAGGCCCGGCACGTTACAAGACCGGTGCGACGGCCGCACTGCCGCCGCACCGGCCGGCGGCTCAGCGCACGACGCCGATACCCGAAATGGTCTTGTCGTACTCGGTGAAGGTCTGGTTGTTGTAAGGCCCGTAGACCCAGGTGTGCAGCGACTCGGTGGACGTGTCGATCTCGACCAGTCGCACCGGGTTGGTGGTGTTCGAGTGGAAGGTCTGCAGGAACGAGTAGATCTTGTTGCCGTGTACGCCGGTGTCGACCCGGCTGCCGGCGATGCCGACGTGGCCGGAGAAGACGAACCGGATGTTCGCGTACTGCTTGACCAGGTTGTCGTAGAGATACTGCGGGCTGGTCGCCCCGTACGACGCGCTCTGCTCGATGTTGCCGTTGCCGTCGATGTAGTCGTGCGTGACCACGATGACGTTGCTGTGCGGGTTGGCCGCGACAACGCTCCTGGCCCAGTTGACCGCCTCGACCCGGGGCCACAGCTCCAGGGTCAGCACCAGCCACGAGGCGGTGGTTGCCGATCGCGAGCGAGTAGGGGATCCGGGCGGTCTCCAGCGGGCGCATCGCGTTGCGGGCGATCACGTACTGGGAGTGGTCGGGCGTGTCCCAGTTGACCACGTCGCCGGAGGAGGTGACGAACCGGAGGTCGAGCGCGGAACGGTTCCCCACCAACCAGTTGGTCCGGTTCAGGAACCGGGTGTCCGCGGCGTTCAGCACCTCCTGCTGCGTGTCCGGCATGACCGCGAAGCTGAACTTGGTGTCCGCGACGGCACCGGACATCTTCGCGTACGCGATGTGCACGTTCCGGTCACAGGCCGCCAGCCTGGTCCTGCTGACCCGCATTGTCGGTTCCTCCATGCATGGGTGTCCATGGACAACCCGCATGTTAGGTACGCGAAATGGACGCCAGCCGTCGTGATCGTGACCAGTTAGTCGGCGGTGAGCGTACGGCTCTTGTGCTCGGTGGCATCGACGGTCGCGGTGAGCGCGGCCGCGTCGACCTTCCCGTTGCCGTTGGACCCGGCGGCCTCAGCGGCCTCCGCCGGCTCCGGTGCGACGGCCGCCGCCCGTGCCTCGGCCAACGACTGGTGTGCCTTCGCCAGCTCGGCCTGGGCCTCGGCGAGCTGCTTGCGGGCCGCCTCGGTCTCCTGCTGGGTGGCGGCCAGCCGCTCGGCCTCGTCGTCCTGCTGCCGGCGGATCGCCGCGGCGTGCTCCTCGGCCTGGCGACGCAGCTCGACCGCGTATCGCTCGGCCTCCACCCGCTGGGCCGTGACCTGCTGCTCGATGCCGGTGCGCCACTGCGTCAGCTCGCGTTCGGCGGCGGCGCTGCGGGACGCGTAGTCCTGCTCGGCGCCGCTCTGCCGGTCGCTGATCTGCTGCTCGAGCGCCGTGCGGTGCTGGCCGAGCTCCTGCTCGATCGCGGCCCGCCCCTCCGCACCCGACTGCTCCAGCGCGGCGCGCTGCTCGGCGCCCGCGCGTTCGAGCGCGGCGCGCTGCTCGGCGGTCTCCCGCTCGACCGCGGCCCGCTGTGCGGCGACCAGCGCTTCGGTCTCGGCGCGCAGCGCGGCCAGCTCGCGTTCGGCGGTGGACCGCCGGCCGCCGATCTCCTGGTCGACCGCGGCGCGCACCGAGTCGGCCTCCTGCCGCGCGGTGACCAGGATCTGGCTGGACTCGCCGTGCAGCCGTTGGATCTCGGCGTGGGTCGCGGCGAGCTGTGCCTCGACCTCGGCCCGGCGGGCGACGTCGACCCGCTCCTCCTCGCCGCGCCGGGCGGCCAGGGCGAGCTCGAAGTCGCGGACCGCCGAGGCGGCGTGCCCGCGGGCCTCGTCGACGATGTTGTCGGCCTGGTCGCGCTGGGACTGCACCGAGCGGTGCGCGTCGGAGCGGATCTCGTCGGCCTGCTCCTCGGCCAGCGCGAGGATCTGCTCGACGCGGGGACCGAGGTGGCGGAACCGCACGACGTCGATGCTCGCCGCCTCCCGCCGCACCGTGGCCAGCTCGACCTGGAGCTGCTCGACCTGCGCCGAGAGCGTGTGGATCTGACCGAAGTGGTGTTCGCGTTCGGCCAGCAGTGCGGCGATCTCCTGCTCGGCCTGGCTGACGTAGCGGTCGACCTGGCGACGGTCGTAACCGCGCAGCGCGGACTCGAAGTGGGGGGAGTTGTCGCCGCCCAGAGCGAACAGTTCCGCGCCGTTGGACATGGTCACATCCTCACATGCGCCGTCCCGTAGCGCTCCGATACACACCGCATGGCGGGACGTGCGACTGTTGCTGCCGAATTGAGGGGAGTAGACCAATATTAGCCGAGCGCTCAGACGGCGACAGGCCGCACCGCGAACTCGCGATGCGGCCTGACGATGCCAGCCGTTTGCCCCAGCAGCGGGGTCAGGCGGTGGCCGCCGACTTGTCCTCGGCGTCCTTGTCCTTCTTGGTCTCCTGCTTGGGCGCCGCCACCGAGGGGACGATGCCCGCGAGGCCCGACAGCATCTGGCCGAGCTGCGCGGTGACCGCGTCCTTCTGACGGGTGAGGTCTTCGACCTCGCGCCGGGCGGTGTTCGTGGTGATCTCGGCCTCGCTGCGCGCCTCGGTGAGGTGGCGGTGCGCCTCGGACTGAGCTTCCTTGAGGTTCTTGTCGGCCGCGGCGCGGGCCCGGTCGACGGTCTCGGCGGCGGTGCGCTCGGACTCGACCCGGCGCGCCTCCGCACGCTGCTCGATCTCCTTGGCCCGGTCCTCGGCGGCGCGGGCGCGCTCCTCGGCCTCGGCGACCAGCTTCTGGGTCTGCGCGACCTGCGAGGCGTGCCGTGCGGACTCTTCGCGCTCCGACTTCTCGCGACGCTCGGCCAGCTCCAGCGCGAGGGCCTGCAGGTCCTTGTCGCGCTTGTCGCGGGCGTCGCTGAGCATCTTGGTCGCCTCGGCGCGCTTCTCCTCGGCCTCGCGGCCGGCCTTGGCGCGGAGCTGGGTGATCTCCCGCTCGGCGGTGGCGCGCAGCGTGGCCACCTCGCGCTCCACGGTCGACTTGAGCTCGGCGACCTCGTGCGCGGTGACCGTGCGCAACTGCTTGGTCTCGCGGTCGGCGTCGGCGCGCAGCGTGTCGGCCTCGCGGCGGGCCTGCACGCGGACCTCGGCGGCCTCGCGCTCGGCGGCGGTGCGCAGGCTGCCGGCCTCGCGCTCGGCGGTGGCCTTCATGGCCGCGGCCTCGGCGCGCGCCTTGTCGGTGATCTCGCGGGCCTCGAGGCGGGCCGCGGAGAGGATGCCCTCGGACTCGCGCTTGGCCTCGCCCCGGTGGTCGTTGGCCTGCTCCTCGGCGAGGCGCAGGATCTGCTCGACCCGGGTGCCGAGACCGGAGAGCGTCGGCCGGTTGTTCTCCTCGAGCTGCTTGTTGGTGTCGTTCAGCTTCTGCTCGAGTGCGCCGAGCCGCTGCTCGGCCTGGCGCAGGCGGCGCTGCGCGTCGTTGGTCTTCTGCTCCGCGTCGGCGCGCTCCTTCTCGGCAGCGGCGAGGCGGTTCTGCAGGCGCGAGATGGTGTCGTCGACCTGCCTGCGGTCGTAGCCGCGCAGAGCGACGGTGAACTCTTCCGTCGAGTTAGCGTTCTCGAAGAAGCCAAGGGAGGACTGCTGCTGGGGCATTGGGACATCCTGGCAGACCTACCAGGGGGCAGCGCAAGGGCGGTGCGGCCGTTGTCGCCCGACAAAGCATGGTCATCTTACCAGCCTTGGCCGTCGACATAGGAAATTCCGCCGATCGTGGACAAACGGCGAGTCGGCTATTCGCCCCGGAACCTGTTGATCGCTTGTTCGTGCCGCGCGCGCAGCTCAGGATCACGAACGCCCAGCCCCTCGGCAGGTGCGAGGCAGCGGACGCCGACCTTTCCCTGATGCCTGTTGTGTTGTACGTCGAGGGTCGCTTGGCCGGTCTGCTCCAGCGGATAGACGCGGGAGAGCGTCGGGTGGATTCGAGCCGAAGAGATGAGTCGATTCGCTTCCCACGCCTCGCGATAGTTGGCGAAGTGGCTGCCGATGATCCGCTTCAGGTTCATCCACAGATAGCGGTTGTCGAACTCGTGTTGGAAACCACTTGTCGACGCGCACGTGACGATCGCCCCGCCCCGCCGCGCGACGTACACGCTGGCGCCGAAGGTCTCCCTCCCCGGGTGCTCGAAGACGATGTCCGGATCGCGCCCGCCGGTGAGCGTCCGGATCAGCTCGCCCAGTCGGCGCCACTCGCTCGGGTCCTGGGTGTGCTCGTCGGACCAGAACCGGAAGTCCTCCGCGGCGCGGTCGATGACGAGCTCGGCGCCCATCCGCCGGCACAGCTCGGCCTTCTCGGGCGAGGACACCACGCAGACCGGCGTCGCGCCGCCGTGCAGCGCGTACTGGGTGGCGTACCCGCCGAGCCCGCCCGAGGCACCCCAGATGAGCACGACGTCACCCTGCTTCATCGCGGCGCCGTGGTGCGAGACGAGCTGCCGGTACGCGGTGGAGTTCACCAGCCCCGGGCAGGCGGCCTCCTCCCAGGTCAGGTGCCGCGGCTTCGGCATGAGCTGGTTGGCCTTGACCACGGCCAGCTCGGCCAGGCCGCCGAAGTTGGTCTCGAAGCCCCAGATCCGCTGCTCCGGGTCGAGCATCGTGTCGTCGTGCCCGTCGGCCTCCTCCAGCTCGACCGACAGGCAGTGCGCCACCACCTCGTCACCCGGTTTCCATTTGGAGACGCCGGCACCCACCCGGAGCACGACGCCGGCGGCGTCCGAACCCACCACCTGGTACGGCAGCTCGTGCCGCTTGGTGATCGCCGAGAGCTTGGCGTAGCGGCGGAGGAACGCGAACGTCGGCACCGGCTCGAAGATGCTGGTCCAGACGGTGTTGTAGTTGATGGCGCTCGCCATGACCGCGACCAGCGCCTCGCCCGGCGCCAGCTCCGGCGTCGGCACCTCCTGCACGTGCAGCGACTTGCGGGGGTCCTTGTCGCCGGTGGCCAGCCCTTCGAACATGCCGGTCTCGTCGGCCCGCACCACCACACCGCGATAGGTCGGGGGCACCGGTATCCGCCCGAGTGCGGACAGCTCGGACGAAGTGGAACCTTCGCCCGCCATGATCGCTTCGACGATCTCGCGCACCCGGAACCTCCGCAGCCCCCGACAATCCCGCTGATCCGGACGTTACGCACGCCGCCGCCGGCCCGGACCCCGTTCGCGAAACGAGCCACTAGGGTCGGCGCCATGCCGAAGCCGTTTCGCTTCACCGCGTCCATGCCGGGCCTCAACCGGAGCCCGGAGCAGTGGCGCGATCAGATCCGCCGGATCGAGGAGCTGGGTTTCAGCTCGGTGGCCGTGTCCGACCACTTCACCGACGGCTGGGCGATGGACCCGATCGTGGCGATGACGGTGGCCGCCGAGGCGACCAGCCGGCTCCACGTGCTCGCACTGGTGTTCTGCAACGACTTCCGGCACCCCGTGCTGCTGCACAAGTCGATGGCCAACCTCGCGGTGTTCTCCGGTGGCCGGGTGGAGGTCGGCCTGGGCGCCGGTTGGAAGCAGAGTGAGCACGAGGCGGCCGGGCTCACCTTCGATCCGCCGGCCGAACGGGTCGAGCGGCTCGCCGAGTCGATCGAGGTGGTCTCCGGGCTGTTCGGTCCCGCGCCGCTGACGTACGCCGGCAAGCACTATCGGATCACCGAGCTCGACGGGCTGCCCAAGCTGGATCGGCGCCCGCCGCTGCTGGTCGGCGGGGGCGGTCGCAAGGTGCTCGAACTGGCTGGGCGCACGGCGGACATCGTCGGCATCAACCCGCGGCTGACCGCCGGGGGTGGGCTGGCCGCGGCGATGGCCGACATGACCGCCGAGCGGATCGCGCGGAAGGTCGCCTGGGCGCGCGCCGCCGCCCCCGAACCCGAGCGGCTCGAGTTCCAGATGACGATGCTCGACGTGCGGGTGACGGTCGGTGGCGAGACGCACGGCTCGACGTCGAGCCAGGCCGCGGCGGCGACGCCGGAGGAGTTGGCCGCGTCGCCCGCGGTGCTGCACGGCACCGTCGACGAGTGTGTCGACAAGCTGGTCGAGGTCCGTGAACGGTTCGGGATCAGCTATTTCCACCTGGGCGGCAACCTGGCCGCCGCGGCCCCGATCGTGGCCAAACTGGCCTAGCGGGGCGGCTCGACGAGCTCGACCAGCACGCCGCCGGCGTCCTTCGGGTGCACGAAGTTGATCCGGGAGCCGGCGGTGCCGCGCCGGGGTGCGTCGTAGAGCAGCCGCATGCCGCGGTCGCGCAGCACGGCGGCGGCCACCTCCACGTCACGCACCGTGTACGCGACCTGCTGCACGCCCGGGCCGGACCGGTCGAGGAACTTGGCGATGGCCGACGCCGGCGACAGCGGCGCGAGAAGCTGCACGCAGCCGCCCTCGGTGGTCGGGCCGACCGACATCATCGCCTCGCGTACGCCCTGGTCGGTGTTCTCCTCGATGTGCACACAGGTCATCCCGAACACCCGGGTGTAGAACTCGACGGCTTCGTCAAGGTCGGCGACCGCCACCCCGACATGGTCGATGCGGAGCAGTCCCACATCCGAAGTGACAGAGTCGTCAGCGTGCTTCGCGGCGGCGTCCTGGCCCATGGCGATATTCTGGCCGAACGATCGCTAAGGTGACCGGTCGACACCCGTTCTGAGAGGTAAACGACATGACGAGCGTGATCGTTGGCGGCGCGCGCACGCCGATGGGCCGGCTGTTGGGCAACCTCAAGGACTTCCCGGCGACCAAACTGGGTGGGTTCGCCATCAAGGCGGCGCTCGAGCGCGCCGGTGTGGCGGCCGACCGGGTCGACTACGTGATCATGGGTCAGGTGCTCCAGGCCGGCTCCGGGCAGATCCCCGCCCGTCAGGCCGCCGTCGCGGGCGGCATCCCGATGTCGGTGCCGGCGCTGACCATCAACAAGGTCTGCCTCTCGGGTCTCGACGCGATCGCCCTCGCCGACCAGCTCATCCGCGCGGGCGAGGCGGAGATCGTGGTGGCCGGCGGCATGGAGTCGATGACCAACGCGCCGCACCTGATGCTCGGCCAGCGGGGCGGCTACAAATACGGCGACGTCACGGTCAAGGACCACATGGCGCTCGACGGCCTCACCGACGCCTTCGACCAGATCAGCATGGGCGAGTCGACCGAGCGGCTGGGCACCAAGCTGGGCATCGGCCGGGCCGAACAGGACGAGTTCGCCGCGCGCAGCCACCAGCGGGCCGCCGCCGCGCAGAAGAACGGCTTCCTGGCCGAGGAGATCGTGCCGATCGAGGTCCCGCAGCGCCGGGGCGAGCCGATCGTGATCAGCGAGGACGAGGGCATCCGGCCCGACTCGACCGGCGAGTCGCTGGGCAAGCTGCGCCCCGCCTTCGCCGCCGACGGCACGATCACCGCGGGCAGCTCGTCCCCGATCTCCGACGGCGCCGCCGCGGTGGTCGTGATGAGCAAGGCCAAGGCCGAGGAGCTGGGCCTGTCCTGGCTCGCCGAGATCGGCGCGCACGGCATGGTCGCCGGTCCCGACAACTCCCTGCACTCGCAGCCGTCCAACGCGATCAAGAAGGCGCTCGCCAAGCAGGGGCTCTCCGTCGCGGATCTCGACCTGATCGAGATCAACGAGGCCTTCGCCCAGGTCGGCATCCAGTCGATGCGGGACCTCGGTGTCACCGACGAGATCGTCAACGTCAACGGCGGCGCCATCGCGCTCGGCCACCCGATCGGCATGAGCGGCGCCCGGCTGGCGCTCACCCTCGCGCTGGAGCTCAAGCGGCGCGGCGGCGGCACCGGCGCGGCGGCCCTGTGCGGCGGCGGCGGCCAGGGCGACGCCCTGATCATCACCGTTCCCAACGCATGACCGTTCGGCGCAGCCGAAGCGTTCCCGAGCTGGTCGAGCAGGCCCAGGCCGGTGACCACCGGGCCGTCGCGCGGCTGATCACCCTCGTGGAGAACGGTGACGAGCTGCTGCCCGAGATCGCGGCCGCGCTCGCGCCGCACACGGGTCGGGCGCAGGTGATCGGCCTGACCGGGTCGCCCGGCGTCGGCAAGTCGACGACCACCAACGAGCTGGTCAGCCACCTGCGCAAGCAGGGGCATCGGGTGGGCGTGCTGGCGGTCGACCCGTCCAGCCCGTTCACCGGCGGCGCGATCCTCGGCGACCGGGTGCGCATGCAGGACCACGCCACCGACCCGGGTGTCTACATCCGGTCGATGTCGTCCCGCGGGCACCTCGGCGGGCTCGGCGCCGCCACCCCGCAGGCGGTCCGGGTGCTGGAGGGCGCCGGCTGCGACGTGGTGCTGGTCGAGACCGTCGGTGTCGGGCAGGCCGAGGTGGAGGTCGCATCACTGGCGGACACCACGCTGGTGCTGCTCGCGCCCGGCATGGGCGACGCGATCCAGGCCGTCAAGGCCGGCATTCTGGAGATCGCCGACGTGTTCGTGGTCAACAAGGCGGACCGGGACGGTGCGGACAACACCTACCGGGACATCCAGGGCATGATCAGCCTCGGCGAGCGCGGCCCGGGTGACTGGCGGCCGCAGGTGGTGCGCGCGGTGGCCAGCAAGGCCGAGGGCATCACCGACATCATCGAGGCGGTCGACAAGCACCGCGCCTGGCTGGTCGAGCACGACCAGCTTCGCCGCCGCCGGGAGAAGCGGGCGGCCGCCGAGGTCGAGGCCATCACGCTGGGCGCGCTGCGTGCCCGGATGGCCTCGTTCCGCGACGGTACGACCCTTGGAGAACTGGCCTCCGCGGTGGCCGCAGGCGAACTGTCCCCTTATGCCGCGGCCGATCGGTTGCTGTCGACTCTCGAGATCGAAAACTAGGCAACCTTCGGGGCGACGTCGCGCGTTACGTTCCCCGGAGGTGAGCCAGTGTCCGGTCTGATCGTGACTCTGCGCGGCATCCGATCACGGTTTGGCCGGTCGACGCTCGTCGTCCTGCTGTCGACGGTCGCTATCGCGGCCGCCGTGCTCGTGCCGCTGTATTCGAGGGCTGCCGCGCAGTCGGTGCTTACCGACACGGTCGCGGGCCCGCCGCCGATCGTGGCGGGGTTGACGGCGCGCAGCACCGAGCTGCAGGACATGTCGACGAAGGTCGACGCTCGGCTCAAGGCCACGCCGATTGTGGCCTCCGTCCTCGGCAGCCCCCAGGACACCATCGCCAACAGCGTCGACCCCGCCATCAAGCAGAAGAGCCGGGGCCGACTGGTCTACCGCCCGGGCGCCTGCGAGCACCTCACGATCGTCGAAGGGCGCTGCCCGGGCGAGAACGAGCTGATGATCAGCGACCGCACGGTCGAGCGGATCGACGTGCACATGGGCGATCTGGTGCGGTTGCCGGCCACCGGCGGCAGCTCGCGCACCACGATTGGCGCGCCGCCTCCGAAGAACCCCAGCTTCCCGGTCGTGGGCATCTACCGGATCGGGGACCCTACCGACCCGTACTGGGAGACCACCGGCTTCTTCGGTGGCTCCGAGTTCAACGAGTACGGCGACGGCACAAAGATCGTCGACGAGCTGTTCACCGGCACCGAAAGCACCGTGCGGAGCATCCCGCTCGGTCGCCCGGTGGCCTCCATCGAATACCCGCTGGTGCCCGAGAGGGTCCGGCTGGGCGACGTGCCGGAGCTGCTCCGCGAGCTCAACGCCTTGAGCGCGGCCAACTCGATCGAGGACGTGGCGTTCACCATCGGCCTGCTGGACAGCTTGCGGGTCGCCGACCGGCAACGATCGGCCATCACCGCCTCGGTGCCCACGGTCGCCCTGCCGCTGGTGGTCCTCTGCTGGTTCGTGTTGTTCCTGGTGGTCGCGGCCGTCACCGACGACCGGCGGGCGGAGATCGCGGTCGGCAAGCTGCGTGGGCTCAGCCTCGGCGGGATCACCCGGTTCGCGGTCGGTGAGCCGTTGCTGCTGATCGCCCTGGCCGCGCCGCTCGGCCTGCTGCTCGGCATCGGGCTGACCAACCTCGCGGCCGGCGCCTTCCTGGCGCCCGGCGTCGACGTCCAGGTCGGCTGGCCGGCGTTGCTGGTGGGCCTCGGCGCGCTGTTCGGCGCCGTGGCCGCCGCCGTGCTCGGCGCCCGGGAGACCGTACGGGCGAGCATCGGTGCGCTGTTGCGCCGCGTGCCGCACCGCGCGCGGCGAAGGGCGCTGGTGGTCGAGGCGATCGTCGCGGCGCTCGCGCTGGCCGCCCTCTACCAGCTCCTGGCCGGCAGCGACGGGCAGAGCGCGACGCTGGGCTATGCGGCGCCGGCGCTGATCGCCCTGCTCGCCGGCCTGCTCACCGCCCGGCTGCTCGGCCTGGTCGCCCGTCGCCGGCTGCCCAGGGCGGTCCGCCGGGGCCGGCTGCCCACGCTGCTGGCCGCTGCCCAGGTCGGCCGCCGGCCCGAGAGCGCGCGGCTGGTCGCTGTGCTGACGGTGGCGCTGGCGCTGCTGACCTTCGCGGCGACCATCTGGGACGTCTCCTCGGCGAACCGGCTGCGTACCGCCAACGCCGAGATCGGCGCCGACCGGGTGTACGTCGTCAACGCCACCGAGCCCAACCAGGTGCGTGCCGCGGTCGCCCGGATCGACCCGACCGGCCAGGTCGCGATGGCGGTGACGCGGGTCAAGCAGAGCTACAACCTCGACTACGTCGACCTGATCGGGGTGGACGCGGAGCGGATGCTCGCGGTCAGCCGCTGGCCCGACAAGTCACCCGAGCAGGTCGCCGCCGTGGCGAAGAGCCTCGACGACGCGAGCGCACCGACCGTGACGCTGAAGACGGGTCGGGTGCAGGTGCGGGCGACCGTGCGCGCGCTCCAGCAGAAGCGGCCGATGAGCCTCGGCATGGTGGTCGGCGAGCCCGGCGCCGCGCCGCGCTCGATCTACCTTGGTCCGCTCAAGTCCGGGTCCGCCACGTACTCGGGCGACCTGACCTGCGCCCCGGCCGGGTGCCGGCTGCTCGGCCTGCAGGTGCGCCGTTACCCGGGTGACAACGAGCCGGGCGCCGCGACCGTCACGATCGAGAGCCTGGAGCTCGGCGGCGCCCCGCTCGACGCGGCGCTGAGCGTTCCCGGCGCCTGGCGCCCGACCGAGCCCCTGCCGGCAACCCAGACGATGAACATCAGCACCGACGACAGCGGGCTCACGCTCGACGTGACCGGTGCCAGCAGCATGGACATCGTGGCGCAGTACGGCGACGTGTCCGCGGAGGCACCGGTCGTCCTGGCCGGCCCGGCGCCCGCCGACGACCCCGAGGCGGGCAGCTTCTCCTTCCCGCTGCTCGGCAGGGCGCCGGACCCGGTGAAGGTGGTCGACCATGTCGACCTGGTGCCGCGCGGCGGCGGAAACGCGCTGCTCTTCGACGGCCCCGCGATGGTGGACCGGGCCGAACGCTCCGCCGGGCTCAACACCGACCAGATGACCTTCGAGGTCTGGGCGACCGATGCGGCACCGGCCGACCTGGGCGCGCGGCTGGCCGCCGAGGGCGTGCCGGTGGTGCGCACCGAGAGCTGGTCCGCACAGATGACCCAGCTCGGCCGAGCCGCGCCGGCGCTCGCCCTGCGGCTCTACCTGTTCTCCGGGCTGGTCGCCTTGCTGCTCGCACTGCTCGCGCTGGTGCTCGACGCGGGCATCACCGCGCCGTGGCGCCGCGAGCAGGCGCGCGGACTGCGGCTGACCGGCGTCCCGGCCAAGGCCCTGCGGGCGATGGCCAACCGGGAGAACCTGATGGTGCTCGGGTATCCGGTCGTCGCCGGGGTCGTGGCCGGGGTCGGCGGTGCTGCTCTGGTGCTGCCCGCGATCGCGCTGGTCTCGATCGACGGCGGCGACCAGGCTTATCGGCTGGGCGGCTGGTGGCTGCTCGGCTCGCTGTTGTTCCTGTTGGTCGCGCTCGTGGGCGCGGGTCTGGTGCTGCGCCGAGTGCGGGGAGGTGCGCGATGAGCGCGCGAGTCGACACGCTGGACACCGAGGTGGGCTTCGTGCCGCTCGGCGTCACCTGCCGGGGCGTGGTCCTGATCTACCGGCTGGAGGGTTACGACGTGGTCGCGCTGGCCGGCGTCGACCTCGACATCGCGCCCGGTGAGTCGGTGGCCCTGGTCGGGCCGTCCGGTGCGGGCAAGTCCACGCTGCTGTCGCTGATGTCCGGTGTGCTGCGGCCCTCGGCCGGGCGGTTGCACGTCGGCGAGCTCGACCTGGTCAGGGCCGGGCCGGCCGAGGTGCAGCGGCTGCGGGCGGTCGACGTCGGCGTCTCGCTGCAGGGCAGTGCGCGAAACCTGTTGCCGTACCTGACCTGCGAGCAGAACGTGCGGTTCGCCCAGCGCGCGGCCCGCAGCCATGGCCGGCGCCCGCCGGACCCGACGGTGATCCTCGACGACGTGGGCCTGCTGGCCAAGCGCCGCGCGGAGCCGGGTGAGCTGGCACCGGGTGAGCGGCAACGGCTGGCGTTCGCGGTGGCCCTGGCCGCTCGGCCGGGCCTGCTGCTGCTCGACGAACCGACCAACCAGCTCGACGAGCACTCCCGCGACGAGGTGCTGGAGGTGCTGCACCGCCTGCACGCGGCCG
Source organism: Asanoa ishikariensis (assembly GCF_900107455.1). Taxonomy (GTDB): domain Bacteria; phylum Actinomycetota; class Actinomycetes; order Mycobacteriales; family Micromonosporaceae; genus Asanoa; species Asanoa ishikariensis. The sequence continues at coordinate 877,278 of NZ_FNQB01000002.1, forward strand.
GCACCACGGTCGTGGTCGTCACCCACGACATCGAGGTCGGCGCGGCGCTCGGCCGCACCGTGACCATCCGCGACGGCCGGGTCGGCGCCGAGGGCCGGCGCGGAGAGGACTACTCCGTGGTGGGGCGCGACGGTAGCGTGCACCTTCCGACGGAGCTGCTCGACCGGCTGCCGCCGGGCACGCTTGTCAAGATCGCGTCCGACGCCGACGGCACCATCCGGCTCGTACCGGCGCTCGAAGGGGGAAACCGATGAGCAGGACCATCGTCGTCGACGAGGTGACCGTCGCGTACGGCGCGGGCGAGCCGGTGCTGGCCGGCGTCTCCGCGCTCGCCACGCCGGGGCAGGTGCTCGCCGTGACCGGCCCGTCCGGAGCCGGCAAGACGACGCTGCTGTGGACCATGGCCGGGCTGCTGCGCCCGTCGGCGGGCAGCGTGACCGTGGACGGCGAGGCGGTCCGCGACCGGGACTTCGCGGTCGCGCAGCAGATCGTGCTGGTGCCGCAGGACAACGGGCTGGCCGCGATCCTGACCGCCGCCGAGAACGTGCAGGTCGCCCTCATCGCCGGTGGCGTCACACCGCCGGAGGCGCGCCGGCGCACCGCCGAGGCCCTGGAGCGGCTGGGCCTGAGCGGCCAGGCCGACCAGCTCGTCGAGGAGCTCTCCGGTGGCCAGCAGCAGCGCACGGCGATCGCCCGGGGGCTCGCGCTGCACGGTGACGTGGTGCTGGCCGACGAGGTCACCAGCGAGCTCGACGCGACCAACCGGCAGAAGGTCATCGACCTGCTCCGCGAGGAGGCGTTCCGGGGCGCGGCGGTCGTGTTCGCGACTCACGACCCGGAGGCGGCCGCGGCCTGCGACGCGGAGCTGCACCTCGTCGACGGGCGGGCCGAACTGGTGCGGGGTGCTGCCGTCAAGGCCGGCTGACAGGGTTGCCTGGCGGGGCTAGGGTGCCGGCCATGACCGAAGCCAGCACCACGGCTGCCGACGACGCGGCGGCGGCCCAGGCACACGTGCCAGCACAGCGGCCGGAGAGCAACGGCGAGGGTGTCGCGATCTCCGAGGTGGTCGAGCGCGCCACGGCCGCGTCCGGCCGGGTCGCGTCGGCGGTCGTCGAACGACTGCGCAACGAGGGTTCCCTGGCCGCCGAGCGCGGCGCGACCACCGTCGCCGACGAGGTCGTCGAGAAGATCGCCGGGATCGCCGTGCGCGGGGTGCCCGGCGTCCACGACCTCGGCGGCGACGTCGCCCGGGTGTTCGCCGGCCTGCGCGAGCGGGTCGGCCTCGGTGACGCCGACGACGCGGCCGACCGGGGCGTCAAGGTCCGCCTCCAGGGCGACCAGGCCACGGTCGAGATCACCCTGGTCATCGAGTACGGGCAGGTCGTGCGCACCGTGACCGACGCGGTCCGGGCCGAGGTGATCAGCTCCGTCGAGAAGATGCTCAGCCTGCACGTGACCGAGGTGAACATCAGGGTTGACGACGTACACGTACCAGAGGCTTAGCGATCGTTCAGGCGAACCATCTAGACTGGCCCGATGGACGCCGAGGAGATCGCTGCTGGGCGAGCGCGCTGGCAGGCCCGCTACGACGCCGCACGCAAGCGCGACGCCGACTTCACCACGCTCTCCGGCATGCCGGTCGAGCCGGTCTACGGGCCGCCTCCTGGCGCCGACGTGCCCGGTTTCGAGCGGGTCGGCTGGCCCGGTGAATATCCCTACACCCGCGGCCTCTACCCGACCGGCTACCGGGGCCGCACCTGGACGATCCGGCAGTTCGCCGGCTTCGGCAACGCGCAGCAGACCAACGAGCGCTACAAGCTGATCCTCGGCGCCGGCGGCGGCGGGCTGTCGGTCGCGTTCGACATGCCGACCCTGATGGGTCGCGACTCCGACGACGCGCAGGCGCTGGGCGAGGTCGGCCATTGCGGCGTGGCCATCGACTCGGCCGCCGACATGGACGAGCTCTTCGACGGCATCGACCTGGCCTCGGTCACCACCTCGATGACGATCTCCGGGCCCGCGGTGCCGGTCTTCTGCATGTATCTGGTGGCCGCCGAGCGGCAGGGCGCCGACCTGAGCAAGCTCGACGGGACGCTGCAGACCGACATCTTCAAGGAATACATCGCGCAGAAGGAGTGGCTCTTCGAGCCGGAGCCGCACCTGCGCCTGATCGGCGACCTGATGGAATACTGCGCCCGCGAGATCCCCCGCTACAAGCCGCTGTCGGTCTCGGGCTACCACATCCGCGAGGCCGGCTCGACCGCCGCGCAGGAGCTCGCGTACACGCTCGCTGACGGCTTCGGCTACGTCGAGCTCGGCCTGTCCCGGGGTCTCGACATCAACACGTTCGCTCCCGGCCTGTCGTTCTTCTTCGACTCGCACGTCGACTTCTTCGAAGAGATCGCCAAGTTCCGCGCCGCCCGGCGCATCTGGGCGCGCTGGCTGCGCGACGTCTACGGCGCCACCGACGAACGCGCCCTCTGGCTGCGCTTCCACACGCAGACCGCGGGCGTCTCGCTGACCGCGCAGCAGCCGGTCAACAACGTCGTCCGCACCGCCGTGGAAGCGCTGGCCGCGGTGCTCGGTGGCACCAACTCGCTGCACACCAACGCGCTCGACGAGACGCTGGCGCTGCCCACCGACGAGTCGGCCGAGATCGCCCTGCGCACGCAGCAGGTGCTGATGGAGGAGACCGGCGTGACCAACGTGGCCGACCCGCTGGGCGGCTCCTGGTACGTCGAGGCGCTCACCGACGCCATCGAGGCCGAGGCGGAGAAGACCTTCGAGCGGATCCGCGAGCTGGGCTCCGACGGCACGATCACCTCGGGCATCCTGCGCGGCATCGAAGACGGCTGGTTCACCGCCGCGATCGCCGACTCGGCTTTTACTTACCAGCGTGCCCTCGAAAAGGGTGAGAAGAAGATCGTCGGGGTCAACGTGCACACCTCCACCACCGCCAAGGAGCTGGAGATCCTGCGCATCTCGCACGAGGTCGAGATCGAGCAGAAGGCGCTGCTGGGCCGCCGCAAGGCCGCCCGCGACGAGGCGGTCGTCGAGGCCGCCCTCAAGCGGATGGTCGACGTGGCCAGGACCGGCGACAACATGATCCCGGCCATGCTGGACGCCGTGCGCGTCGAGGCGACCCTGGGCGAGATCTGCGGCGTCCTGAAGGACGAGTGGGGCATTTACCGGGAACCCGCACGCTTCTGAGGCCAGCTCTGCTAACGCTGTGATCACGGGGCTGCGCTATCGCCGTCATAGGTGATAGGCAGTACCCGTGTCGGGTCTCGCTGTCGCATGTCGCCGGGTGGTGCACATCTATCGTGCCGAGGCGGGCGATGTCGTCGCCCTCTCCGGTGTCGACCTGTCGATCGGTCCCGGCGAGATGCTCGCGCTGGTCGGCCCGTCGGGTTCAGGCAAGTCCACGTTGGTCGCGCTGCTCGCCGGGCTCATGCGCCCGTCCGCCGGGCGGGTCAACGTCGGCACCTTCGACCTAGGCAAGCTCAGCGACGCCGAGATCTCGCGGCTGCGCGGCACCCAGATCGGTGTGGTGCTCCAGGGCGCCGCCCGCAACCTGTTGCCGTACGCGTCGCTGGAGCGCAACGTCTGGCTCGCCCAGCGCCGCGCCGCCCGCACCGAGGGCATCGAGCTCGAAGATCCGGAGCGCATCCTCGACCTGGTCGGCCTGCGCGGCAAGGGCGCGGCGCGGCTGACCGACCTGGCGCCCGGCGCCCGCCAGCGCGCCGCGCTCGCGGTCGGCATCGCCGCGTCGCCCGGCCTGCTGCTGGTCGACGAGCCGACCAGCCAGCTCGACTCGCACGGCCGCGACGAGGTGCTCGACGCGCTGGAGACGGTCAACGCCGAGCGCGGCACCACCGTCGTCGTGGTCACCCACGACGCCGAGGTCGGCGCGCGCCTGGGCCGGGCGGTCACCATCCGCGACGGCCGGGTCGGTGCCGAAGGACGCGGGGGCCAGGACTTCGCCGTGGTCGCCGGCGACGGCACCGTGCAACTACCGCCCGACGTGCTCGGCCACTTCCCGCCCGGCACCCTGTTCACCGTCGACCAGGCCGACGGCAGCGTGACCCTGGTTCCCGGCGGTGCCGCCCAGCTCCCGGAGTCGCACACCGGCGACGCGGCGTAACCCGCGGATGTTCGGAGTCGTTCGGGGCGCGCTGCGGGCGCGCCGTGCACAGGCCGCCACGGTGCTCGTGCTCACCGGCCTCGCCGTGGCCGTCGCCGCCGCCGCGCCCTGGTACGTCCGAGCCGCGGAACGCTCGGTCGCGGTGGCCGATGTCGACGGTGCCCGTTCCAGCGAGCTGGTGGTGCGGATCGCCGGCCAGGTCGAGGGCGCGATCGCGGCCGGTGGCCGCGTGCGTCCGGGGGCCGACGTGGTCTCCGAGGTCGACCAGCAGGCCGGCGCTTTGGTCGACGTCCCCGGGGCCGACAGCACCGTGTCCCTGCGCGAGACCGGCGCGATTGTCTCTGAGTTGGCCCGGGTGAGCCTACGGGTGGTCTACCGCGACGACATGTGCGAGCACCTGGCGGTCGAGGGCACCTGCCCGCGCGCCGCCGGTGAGGTGCTGCTCAGCCGGCGCACCGCGCAGGCGCTCCAGGTGAAGGCCGGCGACAAGGTCGACTTCGTGCTGTCCTCACAGCCGCCGATCGAGTTCACCGTCGTCGGCATCTACCAGTTGTCGGATCCACTCGGCCAGTACTGGGCGCTGACCGACTTCGGCGGTTCGTCGGCACTCGACCCTGGCGCGGACGGGCCCGGCGACCCGGCCTTCGTCGGCTCCGACACCGTCGCGGCACTGCCGATCAAGGAGATCTCGGCCGACTACCACGTGCGGATCCCGCCCGGCATGTTCCTCGACGACCTCGCCGGGCTGCGTGCCGACCTCGCGCCGGTCGGCCGGGACAACGGCGCCTGGCGGGTCAACACCGACGCCGTCACGCTGGCCAACCGGATCGACCGGGAACGTGACCTCGTCAGCCTCGGCGTCGGCGTGGCGGCCGTACAACTGCTGGTGCTCTGCTGGTTCGGGCTGTTCTTCGCGGTCCGGCACACGGCCGAGCAGCGCCGGCCCGACATCGGCCTGCTGAAACTGCGTGGTGCCGCGCGGTGGCGGCTCTGGCACCTGGCGATCGCGCAGAGCGCGGTGCCGATGCTGTTCGGCGCGGTGATCGGTGCGGCCGCCGGGCTCGGTATGGCAAGGCTGGTCGCCGGCAACGTCCAGGAGACCGGCTCGGCCGCGATCCTGTCCGGCATCGCCGCGCTCGCGGCCCTGGCCGGCGCTGTGCTCGCGGCGGTCGCCGCGGACGCCGGCGGCATGCGCGCACCGGTGACCGACCTGCTCCGGCATGTGCCGTCCCGGCGCCGCGGCTGGCGGGCCGAGGTGGTCGACCTGGTCATCGTGCTGGTCGCCGCGGCCGGCCTCTACCAGAGCTACGCGACCTCGGTCGAGCGCGACGACACGACCGGCCTCTCGCTGCTCGCGCCCGCGCTGGTCGCGGTCCTCGTCGCGCTCGCCGCCGGCCGGCTGCTCACCCCGTTGGCCGGCCGGGTCGGCCGGCGCGCGCTGCGATCCGGCCGGGTCCCGGCGGCGCTCGGCGCCACCCAGCTCGCCCGGCGGCCGGGCACGCACCGCGTTTTCGCGTTGCTGGTCATCGCCGTCGCGCTGCTCGGCACCGCGATCGGCGGCTGGACCGCGGCCAGTGACAGCCGGGTCGAGCGGGCCCGCCACGAGCTCGGCGCCGACCGGGTGCTCACGGTCCAGGCCCGCAGCCGCGCACAGCTCGTCGCCGCCGTGCGTGCCGCCGACCCCGGCGGCCGGCAGGCGATGGCTGTGGTGCGCGGCCTCAACGGCCCCGCGACGGTGCTGCTCGCCGTCGACTCGGCCCGCTTCGCGGCGGTCGCCGACTGGCAGCCGGTGTACGGAGGCCCGCCGCCCGCCACCCTGGCCGACCTGCTCCACCCCGCGGCACCCGCCGCACTGTCCACCGCCGACGGCGAGCTGACCCTCGACGTCGAGGTCAAGCTGCTGCCCGCACCCCTGGCACCCTTGGAACCGGGCGACACCGGCGGTGCCGCGGGTGGTGCCGCCTCGGCCGTGGCCGAACCCCTGCTCGTCCTGCTGCACCTGATGGACCCGGCCGGCGACCAGATCACCGTGCGGTTCGGCCCGGTCAGCGGCCCGCGGGCCAGCTACACCGCGACGCTGAGCGGTTGCGGTGGCGGCTGCCGGGTGCTCGGCATCGAGCCGGTGAACCGCAACTTCGCCGGCCGCTCGGTGGTGCCGGAGCCGGGGACGACGGTCACCGTCTTCGGGCTCTCCGGTGCCGGCGGGCCGGTCCTGCCGCCCGCCGCACTCGCTGACGTATCGCGCTGGCGGGCCGGAGTCGGCGCCGACATGGTCGGCCCCAACCTGACCATGGCGGACGGCGCACTCACCATCACCGCCGTCCGCGCCGCGCGCGAGTCCGACCGGGCCACCCGGGTCTACGCCGTCGACGCGCCCGCGCCGCTGCCGGTGGTCTCCACCGACAACGCGCCGACACCGGCGGCCGGCGACCCCCGGCTGCCCGTCTTCGGGGGTGAGGACGTGCCGATCCGCAAGGTCGGTGTCGTAGGCACCCTGCCCACCGCCGGCCGGTTCGGCTACCTGATGGACCTGGAATACGCGGACCGGATCGCCGAGAACCCCGGCACCGAGGACGTGCCGCAGGTCTGGCTGACCGCCGACGCCGCACCCGACATCGTCGACCGGCTGCGGGCCGGCGGGGTGACCGTGATCTCCGACGAGACGTCGGCCAGGTTGACCGACCGGTTCGGCCGCGAGGCACCACCGGCCGCGTTGGGCTTCCAGCTCGTCGCCGCCCTCGCCGGACTGCTGCTCACCGCCGGCGCGTTCATCGTGGTGGCCGCCGTCGAACGCCCCGAACGGGCGGCCGAGCTCGCCGCGTTGCGCGCACAGGGCCTGCCACCGCGAGTCGTCAGCCGGGTCGCCTGGGGTGGTTACCTCGGGCTCGCATTGGCGGCGATCGCGCTCGGCATCGGCGCGAGCGCGCTGGCCCAGGCGGTCACCCGCCGGCCGATCCCGCTCTTCGTCGACGGCTGGAACGTGCTGCCGGTCGCCGCTGGCCCACAGTTCGTCCCGCTCGGCCTGGCCCTGCTCGGCGCGCTGCTGGTCGTCGGCACGGCCGGCGCGGCGGCCGCGACGCTGCTCGTCCGCGCGGTCGACGAGGAGTCCGCGTGATCGCTCTGGTGACCTTGATGCTCACGGCCCGCCGGGCGCAGGCGGCGCTGGTGGTGCTGCTCAGCGCGTTGGCCACGGCAGCGGCCGTGGCCGGCCCCGTCTACACGGCCGCGGTCGACCGGGCCTCGGCGGTCGCCGAGGTGGCCAACACCCCGCCGGCCGAGCGCACGGTGTCGATCCAGGCCGGGATCGACAGCACCCAGCGGGACCGGTTCGACGCGGTGGCCAACGACCTGGCCGAGCTGCCCCGGTTCGACACCGTGCTGACCGCGGTGGTGCCGGTGCTCGGCCTCGACAGCGAGCCGGGCGAGATCGCCTGGATGACGTTCCGTGACGGCCTCTGTGACCACGTGCGGATCGTCGCCGGGCGCTGCCTGATGGCGGCCGGTGAGGTCGTGGTCGGCGAGGCCACGGCCCACCGACTGGGCCTGACGCCCGGCCGGTCGGCCATGTTGAGCTGGGCCCGCTACGACAACATCAGCCGGACCTGGGTGATCGCCGGCCGGCCGGCCCCGACCACCGTCGTCGGCGTCTACCAGCCCGTCGACCGGGCCGAGCCGTACTGGGGGCGCAGCGGGTATTTCGCACCGACCGCGCCGGACACCACCGCGGAGCCGCTGTTCGCCGGGCGGCCGACGGTCGACGGGCTCGAGCACGACTCCGACAACCGCACTGTCGAGGCGATCCCCGGTCCGGGCGCGTTCGACGCCGACCACCTGCCGGAGCTGTCCGCCGCGCTCGACGAGCTGAGCGAGGACCTGGGCTCCAACGACGAGACGGCCCGCTTCGCTTCGCTCATCGACGAACTGCCCAACCTCTTCGAGCGCGTACGCCGTTCCGACCAGCTCACCCGCGAGCTGGTGCCGTTGGCCGGGCTGCCGCTGATCGGCCTGTGCTGGCTGGTCATCTTCGTCGCGGTGGCCGGCGCGACCGCCGCCCGCCGGCACGAGCAGGCGCTGATCGCGCTGCGCGGCGCGCCCAGGGTCGGCCGGTTCTGGCTCGCCGCCGGGGAGAGCGTGATCGCGATCGCGGTCGGTGCTCCGCTCGGCTACCTGGCCGGGACCCTGGCCACCCGGGCGGTCGCCAACGCCCGATTCGGCCCGATCCCCGTCTTCGACCTCACGCCGGCGCCGGGCGCGGTGTCCGCAGCCCTGATCGCGGTCGCCGGAGCGGTGCTGGTCGGGCTGCTCGCGCTCCGCCGTGACCTGGCCAGCCCGGTGGTCGACCTGCTGCGTCGGGTGCCGCCGCGGGGCGCCGCGTGGCGGACGATCGCGATCGACGCCGCCGCGGTCGTGCTCGCCGTGCTGGCCGCCGTGCAGCTTCGCGCGTTCGACGGGCAACTGCTCGGGCTCGGCCTGCTGGTGCCGGGGCTGATCGGCCTGGCGATCGCGGTGCTCACCGGCCGGCTGCTGGTGCCGCTCGCCGCCCGGCTCGGCCGCCGCGCGGTCCAGCGCGGCCGGCTCGGGCTCGCCCTCGGTGCCCTCCAGGTCGCCCGCCGGCCCGGCAGCCAGCGCCTGTTCGTGCTGCTGGCGGTCGCGGTCGCCGTGCTCGGCTTCGCCACCACCGCGGTCGACGTGGCCGACCAGGCGCGTGCCGACCGGGCCGCGGTGCAGACTGGCGCCATCCGCACGCTGACCGTGCCACCGACCGACTCGGGCACGCTGCGGGCCGCGGTGCGGGCGGTCGACCCGGACGGCCGGTTCGCGATGGCGGTCGGCACCCGGCAGGTGGTCGACGGGCCGCCGGTGCTCTTCGTCGACACCGCCGCCCTGCCTGACGTGGCGATCTGGCGGCCGGAGTACGGCGACCGCTCGCCCGCCGAGGTAGCCGACGAGTTGCGCCCACCGGCAGACGAACCGATCGTGGTCAAGGGCTCGGAGCTCGCTCTGACCGTGGACTATGCCGCGCCGGCGACGGTTGGCTCGGCACCACCGGCGACCCGCACGGAACTGCGGCTGACCGCGTTGCTGCGCCCACTGACCGGCGGCGCGCCGGTGCGCGCCGGCAGCGCCGAGATCGAGCCCGGCCGGCACACCTGGGAGCTGGCCAGCCAGGCCTGTGTCGACGGCTGCCGGCTGGCCGGGATCGAAGCGGTCTACGAGGCGGCCGGCGGTGAGGCGGCCGAGCTGTCGATCGTCTCCTTGGCCGCGCGCGCCGACCGGTCCCAGCCGTTCACCGACGTGGTGCCGGCTTTCACGACCGACAAGTGGCGGGCCGGCGACGACGCCAAGGTGACCGCGGAGGACGGTGGCGTGCACGTGGTCGTGCCCGGTGCGGTCATTCAGCCTCGGCCGACCGTGCTGCTGCCGGCCGGCACACCCGCCGACGTACCGGTGCTCAGCGGCGGCCCACCGCCCAAGTCCGGTGAGGCCGAGGGCGTCGACGGCAACGTGGTGGCGATCCGGCCGGTCGCGCAGGGTCGCGCACTGCCCCGGATCGGCACGGGCCTGCTGATGGACCTCGGGTACGCCGAGCGCCTCGCGACCGGCAACACCGACCTGGCCACCGCCGAGGTCTGGCTCGGGTCGGCGGCTCCGCCCGACATCGAGCAGCGGTTGGCCGAGCGGGGACTAGTGGTGATCGGCCGGGACTCGATGACGGCGGCCGCCGACCGGCTCGACGGGCGTGGCCCGGCGCTCGCGGTCTGGTTCCACCTGCTGGCCGGCGGGGTCGCGGTGCTGCTCGCCGCGTGCGGCATGTGGCTGATGGCGGCCGTCGACCGCCGGCGGGTCCTCGACGACATGGTCGCCCTGCGACGGCAGGGACTCGCGGCGCGTACCGGCGGAAGCTGGGTGCTCTGGGCCTATCTGCCGGTCGCCGTCGCGGCCGTGGTCACCGGTTTGGTGGCGGCCGTCATCGCCTGGGCGGTCGTCGGCCGGTATGTCCCGTATTTCGTCGATGATGACTTCGCGCTCGCGGCGCCGACCTGGCCCGGGCCCATCGCGATCGCCCTGCCGGCGGTAGCAGCGGCCCTGCTATTCACCACGGTGGCGGTCGGTCTGCGTCGCGCGCTGCGCGTGCGAGACTAGGGAACCATGAGCGAACCACGGACCTCTCCGTCGATCTTCACCCGCGGTGCGGTCGATCTCGGCGCACTGCGGCCGTCCGGATCACCGTCCCCGGCGGCCGGTGCTGGTGCGGGCGGGCCGGCCGGACCACCGGCCGAGCAACCCGCGTTCTCACCCTCCGGCGGCGGCAACGCGGCCGTGATCGAGGTGACCGAGGCGACCTTCCAGACCGAGGTCCTCGAACGTTCCATGACGACACCCGTGGTGATCGACTTCTGGGCCGAGTGGTGTGAGCCCTGCAAGCAGCTCTCCCCGGTGCTGGAGAAGCTCGCGATCGAGGGCGCCGGCGCCTGGATCCTGGCCAAGATCGACGTTGACGCCAACCAGCGGCTCGCGCAGATGTTCCGGGTGCAGGGCATCCCGATGGTCTTCGCCGTGGTCGGTGGCCAGCCCGTCGACGCGTTCTCCGGCGTCGTGCCCGAGGCGCAGCTCCGCCAGTGGATCGGCGCGGTGCTCAAGGCCGGCGGCGTCGAGGTCGAGGCACCGGCCGACCCGCGGCTCGAGTCCGCCGACGACGCGCTGATGGTCGGCGACCTCGACGCGGCCGAGGCGGCCTACAAGAAGATCCTGTTCGAGGCGCCGGCCGACGCGGCCGCCGAGGCCGGGCTCGCCCAGGTCGGCCTGTTCCGGCGGGTGCAGGGCGTCGACGCGGCGGCAGCGCTGACCGCGGCGTCCGCGGCCCCCGACGACCTCGAGGCCCAGATGCTCGCGGCCGACGTCGAGGTGCTCGGCGGCGAGGCCGAGCGTGCCTACAAGAGACTGGTCGACCTGGTCCGGCGCAGCGTCGGCGACGACAAGGAGACAGTCCGCAAGCATCTGGTGACGTTGTTCACGATCGCCGGACCCGACGACCCGGCGGTCTCCGCGGCCCGCCGGGCCCTGGCAAGCGCGCTGTTCTGAGCCGGTGAGCGCCGTGCGCCGGATCGCACTCCTGGACGCGCCGTCGAACCTGGGCCTACGACCGCCCACGCCGACGTCAACTCCTGGCTGCGCCAAGGCGCCCGGCGCTCTCCGCGACCACGGCCTGCTGGGCCGGCTGGTCGCCCGCGACGCGGGCTGCCTGACCCCACCGAGGTACGACCCGGGCGACTGGCGACCCGGCGACGGGGTCTGCCACGCCGACGCGATCGCCGCGTACTCGGTGGCCTTGGCCGGTCGCATCGGCGCGATCATCGACGCCGACGAGTTCCCGGTGGTCCTCGGCGGCGACTGCTCCATCCTGCTCGGCTCGGCCCTGGCCATGCACCGCCTCGGCGAGGCGGTCGGCGGCCGGATCGGCCTCGTCTTCGTGGACGGGCACTCCGACTTCCGGCACCCCGGCAACGCCTCCTATGTCGGCGCGGCGGCCGGCGAGGACCTGGCCCTGGCGACCGGTCGCGGCCAGGCCGAGCTGGCCGCCATCGAAGGCCGAAGACCCTACTTCCGCGACATCGACGTGGTGGTGCTGGGCATCCGCGCCCAGGACGAGTACCGGCTGGACCTCCAGGCCGCCGGCATCCTGACCCGCCCGGTGCCGGCCCTGCGCGCCGAGGGCGCGGCACGCTCCGCGCAGTGGGCACGCGACCAACTCGCCGACTGCGCGGGCTACTGGGTGCACGTCGACGTCGACGTCCTGGACCCGGCCGTGATGCCCGCGGTCGACGCGCCCGATCCGGGTGGGATCGCCTTCACCGAGCTCGAGCTGCTGATCGCCGGCCTGGTCGACACCCCGCACTGCCTGGGCATCGAGCTCACCGTCTTCGACCCGGACTACGACCCGGACGGCGCGTACGCGGCCGAGATCGTGAGCTCCCTTGTCGCCGGTCTGGCTCCGATCCGCGCGGCCGCCTCCGCTTCGACCAGGTCACCGCTGGCCTTCACCCAACGCCGCCGCCCGGCGCCCGACGCTGACCGGTTCCGCCCGCCGCTGACGGCCGTCGAACCCGACCCGGAGCCGGCTGCGGTGGCCGTCCTCGCCCCGGTCGTCGAGCCGCCGGCCCCGTCGGAGCCGGAGCCGGAGCCGGTGGAAGAGCCTGAAGAGGTGGTGGCGCCGGCCGCCGAGGAGGAGAGCCCGTCTCCCGAGCGGAAGAAGCCCACGATCGGGCGCCAACGCCGGTCCGCCTTCGACGTGATCCCCGGCGACGCCGGCAAGCGCCGTTCGGCGGCCGACATCCTGGCCGCGCCGCTCGGCGGCGACTCGACCGGTCCGGGCCGCCTACGCCGCACCACCGACGGCGAGGCCGTCCGGTCCGGCGGCCTGCGGCGCGCTACCGACGGCGATGCCGCCACTGACGTCCGTCCGGGCGGCCTGCGGCGCGCTACCGACGGCGAGGCCGTTCGGTCCGGCGGCCTGGGGCGCGCTACCGACGGCGATGCCGCCGCTGACGTCCGTCCGGGTGGCCTGGGGCGCGCTACCGACGGCGAGGCCGCCACTGATGTCAGGCCGGGCGGCCTGCGGCGCGCTGCCGACGGTGAGGCCGCCGCTGACGTCCGTCCGGGTGGCCTGCGCCGCAGGCCCGCGGCGGACGGCGATGCCGTGCCCACCGATGTGCGGCCGGGCGGCCTGCGCCGTAAGGATTCGCCGGCCGACGCCGACGCCGACGCCGTCACGACCGACGCGCGGCCGGGCGGGCTTCGCCGGAAGACGTCACCCGATGACGGGGACGCGGTCGCGCTGGACGTCCGGCCGGGTGGCCTGCGCCCCGATACCGACGAGCCGCCGGCCGCGGACGAGGGCTAGGCGTCGGCCCTCGCTTCCTGCCGATGATCATCGGAGGAAGACTCGTCAGTGCAGGGCGCGGATGAAGCGTTCCGCGGCCGGGACCGCCGTCGTGCCGCTGCCGCCGCCGTTCTCGACGAAGACCGCGAACGCGATGTCGCCCTGCCAGCCCACGAACCAGGCGTGCGTGTGCTCCGGGTTGTCGTCGAACTCCGCCGTGCCTGTCTTGCCGGACACCGCGCCGCCCGGCACGTCCTTGAGGGCCGTCGCCGTCCCCGACGTGACCACCTGCCGCATCATCGACTTCAGTGGTCCGAGCGCGTCGGCCTTCAACGCAGAACCGTCGCCGGCACCCGGCCGGTCCGACAGGACCTTCGGCGTCACCGCCGCGCCCTTCGCCACCGACGCCGTCGCGGATGCCATCGACAACGGCGACACCAGCGTCGTGCCCTGGCCGAAGGCCGCCGCCGCCCGCTCCGCCGCCGAGCCGCCGGTCGACACCTTGCCGCTGAACGCGTCGACGCCCAGGTCCCACTTGGCCTCCAGGCCGAGCGCCCGGCCGGCCGCCGCCAGGCCGTCGTCGCCGAGGGAGGGCGCGAGAGACGCGAACGCCGTGTTGCACGACTTGGCGAAGTCGACCTGGAACGGCACCTTGCCGAGGGCGAAGTTCTCCGAGTTCTTGAACGACCGGCCGTCGACGGTGAAGGTCTTCGGGCAGTCGACCGCCGTCGACGCGGTGACCTTGCCGCTCTCCAGCAGGCCGTAGCCGCTGACCACCTTGAACGTCGAGCCCGGCGGGACTTGCGCGGTGAACGCCAGGTTCTCGCCGCTGCCGCCGTCGGGGCCGTTGGCGGCCGCGAGCACCGCGCCGTCGCTGACCCGCACGGCCACGAGCGCGGACCGCTGCTTGAGGCCCGCCAGGGCGGTGTCGGCGGCGTTCTGCACCGAGACGTCGAGCGTGGTCTTCACCGGCGTGCCGGGCTTGGCCTCCGACCGCCACAGCTCCTCGCCGTCGGTGACCTCGCCGTCCGGGCCCTTGTTCGCGATCACGACGGAGACGCCGGGCGTACCCCGTAGCTGCTTGTCGAGCGCACCCTGGAGGCCGCCGTGGCCGACCAGGTCACCCGCGGCGACCTCGTCCGGCCGTTTGTCGATGTCTTCCTTGAGCGCCGGGTCGGCCGAGCCGAGCAGCGCGCGGGCGAACGCCCTGGTCGGGGCCAGGTCGCGCTTCTCCTCGCGGAACCGGGTGCCCTCCAAAGGCTGGATCTTGGATCGGATCTGCAGGTACGCGTCCCGGCGCAGCGACACGACCTCGAGGAACTGCTCCGGATCCTCCGCCGAGGTGATCCGCTTAGGCAGGTCCGACACGTCGATCTTGGGCAGTGCGGGCCGCACCGACTTGAACGCCGAGTCCAACGCCCGGGCGATGCCCGCGGGGTCGTCGACGCCAGCCGGCTCGACGCCGACCACGACCACGTCGCGGGGCTCGACGATCGGCTTGCCGGCGCCGTCCAGGATGCCGGCCCGTTCCGGTCGTTGGCGCCGCAGCGCGAGCTGGTCGCCGCTCTTGAGCTTGGCGTTGAGGATCGCCGGCTCCCAGATCACCGACCAGACGTCGTCGTTGCCCTGGATCAGCCGGACCGTGGACGGATAGGTCCAGTGCGTGCCGCCCGGCAGCGTCCAGTCGAGGGTGATGGCCGCGGTCGCGCTGCCCTCGACCTCCTTCGGGTCGCCGTCCCGGCGTACCGCCGGCGGGGTCTTGAAAAGCTCCCCGGACAGCTCCTTGAGCGCCGTCGTGACCTCGGTGGCGGCGACCTTGGAACCGGTCGGCTCGACGAACGCGATCTGGCTGAGGTCGCCGGACTTCCACGCGGACAGGAACCCGTCGACGGCGTCGTCGGGACCAGGGTCGCTGGAACATCCGGCCAGGCCGGCCGCGACGAGCGCCAGCCCGGCCAGCAGCGCAGTGGGACGTCTTGTCATCGACCGACGCATGGCAACAATCCTTCCCCCGGAAACATCAGGGACCCTAGTACGCGACGCAAAACGGGTATGAGCACCAGTACTCAGGAAGGCCCGATCCGACGCGGAACCTTTACCGGGACCGCCGTACGCTGACGGGATTGGGCCCCACAACGTGGTGGGTTTCGAGGGGAGTGGCACCGATGGACCGGCGTCCCACGCGTACGTCGCAGAGCACGGCACGGACCCGCGGCGGTGCGCGCCGCCTAGACCGGCCGGACCTGACCGAGGAGTACGACACCGCGCTAGACGACGACGCCGATGTCGTCGCGCCTGTCGGAGCCGGCACGGCCACCGCGACCGCGACCGCCGACGACGGTGACGAGAGCGAGCTCGACGAGCCGGTGCCCAACGCCGAGCGGCTGGTCGCCGAGGCGGTCACACTGGCCGGCCCGGGCAGTCCGGAAGCGGCCCTGGTGGCCCGATTCTGGCGGTTCGCTCCCGACGAGGAGCTGGTCGGCTGCACCGCGCAGGAGATGGCCGACGCCGTCGAAAGCCACCGCGACCTGGCCGAACAGCGGATGCCGGGGCAGCTCAAGCTGCGGATCACCGACCCGGTAGCCGACCTGCCACACACCGTGATCGAGATCGTCATCGACGACATGCCGTTCCTGGTCGGCTCGGTCACCGCCCTGCTCACCGGCCGGCACCTGGACGTCCACCTGCTCGTGCACCCGCTGGTCGTGGTCCGCCGCGAGCCGATGGGCAAGCTGGTCGAGGTGGCCGCCGAGGTCGAGCCCGACGACGCCATCGACGGCGACATCGTGGAGAGCTGGATGCGCGTCGAGATCGACGCGATCCGGCACGCCTCCGAGCGTGAACAGCTCGAACGCGAGCTCGTGCGGGTGCTGACCGACGTACGCGAGGCGGTCGAGGACTGGCCCAAGATGCGGCAGAAGGCCCTCGCGATGGCCGACGAGCTGTCCGCCACCCGCACCACCGACTCCCGCCCGCCGGTGCCGGAGAAGGACATCACCGACTCGGTCGAGCTGCTCCGCTGGCTGGCCCACGAGCACTTCACGTTCCTCGGCTACCGGGAGTACCGGCTGGTGCCGGGCGACGGCGGCGAGCAGCTCCTCGCCGCCCAAATGGGCACCGGGCTCGGCATCCTGCGCCAGGACCAGACCACCCCGCTGGCCTTGAGTGCTCTGCCGCCCGAGGCGCGGGCCAAGGTGCTGGAGAAGCGGCTGCTGATCATCACCAAGGCCAACTCCCGGGCCACGGTGCAGCGCTCCGCGTACCTCGACTACATCGGTTTCAAGGTCTTCGACGACAAGGGTGAGGTGATCGGCGAGCGCCGGTTCCTCGGCCTGTTCTCCAGCGCCGCCTACCGCACCAGCGTGCGCGAGCTGCCGGTGGTGCGCCGCAAGGTCGCCGAGGTGTTCGACCGCTCCGGGCTCTCGCCGCGCAGCCACTCCGGCAAGGATCTGCTCCAGATCCTGGAGACGTACCCGCGCGACGAGCTCTTCCAGATCAAGACCGATGACCTCTACCGCGCGGTGATCGGCGTGCTGCGGATGGCCGGGCGGCGCCAGCTCCGGGTGTTCGTCCGCCGCGACGGCTACGGCCGGTTCATCTCGTGCCTGATCTACCTGCCCCGCGACCGGTTCACCACGCACAACCGGCTGCGCATGCAGGAGATCCTGCTGCGCCGGTTCAACGGCGTCGGGCTGGACTACACGACCCGGGTCACCGAGTCGCTGCTGGCCCGGGTGCACGTGGTCGTGCGGACCGACCCGACCAACCCGCCCGGCGTCGTCGACATCGACGCGCTGGCCGAGGAACTGGCGGACGCCACCCGGCTCTGGGACGACGACTTCAACCTGATGCTCGGCCGCAAACTCGGCGACGAGCAGGGCAAACAGCTCTTCGCGCGGTACGCGGGCGCGTTCCCGGACGGCTACAAGGAGGAGAACAGCCCGTACGAGGCGTTCAAGGACCTGGCCAAGCTGGAGCTGCTGGAAGAGCCCGGCCAGCTCGAGATGCACCTGTTCCGGAAGAACCGCGACGACCTCGACGTGCGGTTCAAGGTCTTCCGGTACGGCGAGCCGATGGTGCTCTCCGCCGTGCTGCCGGTGCTGCACTCGCTGGGCGTGCGGGTCGCCGACGAGCGGCCGTACGAGGTCGAGCGGGCCGACGGCACCGTCTACCTCTACGACTTCGGCCTGGAGCTGCCCGACGGCCAGACGCTGCCGACCGCGGTCCGGCCCCATGTGGAGAACGCTTTCGCGGCGGCCTGGCGCGGTGAGGCCGAGGTCGACGGCTTCAACCAGCTCGTCCTGCTGGCCGGGCTGACCTGGCGGCAGGCGGTGATCCTGCGGGCGTACGCGAAGTACCTGCGCCAGGCGGGCACGGTCTTCTCGCAGGACTACATGGAGTCGACCTTCGTCGCGTACCCGGAGATCGCGACCCGGCTCGTCGAGCTGTTCGAGGTGCGCTTCTCTCCTCGGCTGGCGCTGGACGAGCCCGAGCGTGCCGAGCGCGCGGCGACGCTGGTCGACGAGATCGGCAAGCGCCTCGACGACGTGAACAGCCTCGACCAGGACCGGATCCTGCGGTCCTACCTGACGCTGATCCAGGCGACCCTGCGCACCAGCTTCTTCCAGCGGGGCAGCGACGGACGACCGAAGTCGTACGTGGCGTTCAAGCTCGACCCGCAGGCGGTGCCGGACCTGCCGGCGCCGCGGCCTCGTTTCGAGATCTTCGTGTACTCGCCTCGGTTCGAGGGTGTGCACCTGCGGTTCGGGCCGGTCGCTCGGGGCGGGCTGCGCTGGTCCGACCGGCGTGAGGACTTCCGCACCGAGGTGCTCGGGCTGGTCAAGGCGCAGATGGTGAAGAACGCCGTGATCGTGCCGGTGGGCGCCAAGGGCGGCTTCGTTCTCAAGCAGAAGCCGGGCGACCGTGACGAGGCGGTCATCTGCTACAAGCTGTTCATCACCGCGCTGCTGGACGTCACGGACAACATCGTCGGTGGCGACATCAAGCACCCCACGGATGTCGTACGCCATGACGGCGACGACCCCTACCTGGTGGTGGCCGCGGACAAGGGCACGGCGACGTTCTCCGACCTCGCCAACGCGATCTCGGTGGCGCACGGGTTCTGGCTGGGTGACGCGTTCGCGTCGGGCGGCTCGGCCGGCTACGACCACAAGAAGATGGGCATCACCGCCCGCGGTGCGTGGGAGTCGGTCAAGCGGCACTTCCGCGACCTGGGCACCGACATCCAGACCACCGACTTCACCGTGGTCGGCGTCGGCGACATGTCCGGCGACGTGTTCGGCAACGGGATGCTGCTCTCGCCGCACATCCGGCTGGTGGCCGCGTTCGACCACCGGCACATCTTCCTGGATCCGTCCCCGGTCGCTTCCTCGTCGTTCGCCGAGCGGCGCCGGCTGTTCGACCTGCCGCGCTCGTCGTGGGCCGACTACGACGCTTCGCTGATCTCGTCCGGTGGCGGGATCTTCGCTCGTACCCTCAAGTCGATCCCGATCTCCCCGCAGGTCCGGGACGCGCTGGGGCTGGGCGAGGAGGTCACCGCCATGTCTCCGTCGGACCTGCAGAAGGCGATCCTGCAGGCGCCGGTCGACCTGCTGTGGAACGGCGGCATCGGCACGTACGTCAAGGCCACGTCGGAGACGCACGCCGAGGTCGGCGACAAGTCCAACGACGCGATCCGGGTCAACGGCAAGCAGGTGCGCGCGCGGGTCGTGGGCGAGGGCGGCAACTTGGGCCTGACCCAACTCGGCCGCATCGAGTACGCGGTGCGCGGCGGCCGGGTCTACACGGACTTCATCGACAACAGCGCCGGCGTCGACTGCTCCGACCACGAGGTCAACATCAAGATCCTGCTGGGCGGCGCGGTAGCCGACGGCGAACTGACCGTGCCCGACCGCGACGCGCTGCTGGCCGAGATGACCGACGAGGTCGCCGACCTCGTGCTGCGCGACAACTACAGCCAGGCCACCGCGCTCGGTACCGCGATCGTCCAGGCCGAGTCGCTGCTGCCGGTGCACCGCCGGCTGATCACCGACATGGAACGCTCGGGGCTGCTCGACCGTTCTTTGGAGGGCCTGCCCACCGACGAGGAGCTGGCGACGCGCCCCGGCGGCCTGACCGCGCCGGAGTTCGCGGTGCTGCTCGCGTACGTGAAGATCGACCTCGAAAACCAGGTGCTCGCGGACCCGCTGGTCGACGAGCAGTGGACCTTCGAGGTGCTGGCGGACTACTTCCCGACCCCGCTGCGCGCCGCGTACGCGGACCGGATGGCCAGCCACCGCCTGCGCCGCGAGATCGTCACCACGTCGCTGGTCAACGAGGTCGTCAACCGCGGCGGCACGTCCTTCGTCTACCGCGCGATGGAGGAGACCGGAGCATCGGCCGCCGACGTCATCCGGGCGTTCGTGGTGGCCAGGGAGATCTACGGCCTGCGCCGGATCTGGGAGTCGGTGGAGGCACTGGACAACTCGGTGCCGACGGTCGCGCAGACGAAGGTCTACCTGGAGCTGCGCCGGTTGCTCGACCGTGCGGTCCGCTGGCTGGTCACCAACCGCCGCTCGCCGCTGGACGTGACGGGCGAGATCGCCCGCTTCGCGGCGGTGTCGGACCTGCTCGGCGAGCTCGACACGAGGTTCGTGGGTGCCGAGCGCGAGTCGCTGCTGTCGCACATGGAAGAGGTCGAGGCGCGCGGCATGCCGGCGAGCCTGGCAACGGCGATAGCCCGGGTGATGTACGGCTTCGGCCTGATCGACGTGGTCGAGACGGCCCGGGTCACCGCCCGCGCCCCGGGCGACGTGGCACAGGTGTATTTCGTCCTGAGCGACCGGCTGCGGGTCGACGCACTGCTGTCGAAGATCTCGCTGCTGCCACGCGAGGACCGCTGGCAGACCCTGGCCCGGATGGCGCTGCGCTACGACCTCTACGCGGCCCTGGCCGCGCTGACGGCAGGCATCCTCCAGTCCACACCGGACGGATCGCCGGTCGAGGAACGGGTGGAAGCCTGGGAGGCAGCCAACGCCACGGCGGTTGGTCGGGCCGAACGCGCGATCAACGAGTTCGGCGAGTCGAACGCGGACCTGGCCGCCCTGTCGGTCCTGTTACGCCAGATCCGCCAGTTGGTCCGCCAGTCCTCCGCGAACTGATAGCCGGCCGCGGCGACCGCCTTCCCGGCGGTCGCCGCCGCCCGTTGTTCCCCCTTTAGCCCGTTTCGCTTAACTTTCTCAGGGATCGCCGGGACCACCTCTTGCTTGACTTCATACCCCCCAGGGGTACTCTCGGGGCATGGGGATACCTCCCGGGGGTAAGGTGGGCGGCGTGGTGGAGAACCGGATCGAGTTGGCGATCGGGGGGATGACCTGCGCGTCCTGTGCCAGCCGGATCGAGAAGAAGCTCAACCGGCTCACCGGGGTCACGGCATCCGTCAACTACGCCACCGAGACCGCGACCGTGTCCGCTCCCAGCACCGTCTCCGTTGACGATCTGATCGAGACCGTCAAGAAGACCGGTTACACCGCTGAGCCGGCTCCCTCGCCGTTCGAGGCCGCCACCACGACCAACGACGAGGCGCGCGACGAGACCCGGGAGCTTCGCGACAAGGTCGTGGTTTCCGCCCTGCTCGCCGTACCCGTGATCATCCTGGCGATGGTCCCCGCCTGGCAGTTCACCTACTGGCAGTGGCTCTCGCTCACCCTGGCCGCGCCCGTCGTGGTCTGGGGTGGCGCCGCCTTCCACCGGGCCGCCTGGGTCAACCTGCGGCACGGCGCCGCGACCATGGACACCTTGATCTCGATCGGCACCCTGGCCGCGCTCGGTTGGTCCCTCTGGGCCCTGTTCTTCGGCATGGCCGGCGAGCCAGGGGTCCGGCACGGGTTCGAGCTCACCCTCGAACGCGGCGCCGGCACCGACTCGATCTACCTCGAGGTCGCCGCCGGTGTGACCGTGTTCGTGCTGGCCGGCCGCTATTTCGAGGCGCGGGCCAAGCGTCGCGCCGGTGCCGCGCTCAAGGCCCTCGCCGACCTCGGCGCCAAAGAGGTCACCATCCTGAGAGCGGACGGCCAGGAGGTGACCAGACCGGTCGCGGAGCTTCGCAAGGGCGACCGCTTCGTCGTGCGGCCCGGCGAGAAGATCGCCACCGACGGCGTGGTCGACGAAGGCGCCTCCGCCGTCGACCAGAGCCTGCTCACCGGCGAGTCCGTGCCGATCGAGGTGACACCTGGCGACCCGGTCGCGGGCGGCACCGTCAACGCCGACGGGCGTCTCGTCGTCACCGCGACCAAGGTCGGGGCCGAGACCCAACTCGCGCACATCGCCCGGCTGGTCAGTCAGGCGCAGAGCGGCAAGGCCGAGGTCCAGCGGCTGGCCGACCGGATCTCCGGGGTGTTCGTCCCGATCGTCCTGGTGCTCGCCGCCGGCACGTTCGGCTACTGGTGGGGCACCGGCGGCGGCCTGGCCGCCGCGTTCACCGCCGGCATCGCGGTGCTGATCATCGCCTGCCCGTGCGCTCTCGGGCTGGCCACGCCGACGGCCCTGCTCGTGGGCACCGGGCGCGGTGCGCAGCGCGGCATCCTGATCAAGGGGCCGGAGGTGCTGGAGTCGACCCGCACTGTCGACACCATCGTGCTCGACAAGACCGGCACGGTGACGACAGGCAAGCTCGCGGTGGTCGAGACGGACGGGCCCGAAGAGCTCCTCCGGTACGCCGCCGCGGTCGAGGCCGGCTCCGAGCACCCGATCGGCCGCGCCATCGTCGCCGCCGGACCAAAAGCACTGCCGCCGGTCACCGACTTCCGCTCGACGCCCGGCCGTGGGGTTCGCGGCATCGTCGAGGGGCACGAGGTGCTGGTGGGCCGGGCCGAGTTCACCGGCACTGAAGCCACCGAGAACCTGACCGGGCACACGGTGGTCACCGTCGCGATCGATCAGCGCGTACGCGGCCGCCTCGTGCTCGCCGACGAGATCCGGCCCAGCAGCCGGGACGCGGTCGCGGAGCTACGCCGGCTCGGCCTGCGGCCGGTGCTGCTGACCGGCGACAACACCGCCGCCGCCCAGGAGGTGGCAAAGGCGGTCGGGATCACCGAGGTGATCGCCGAGGTGCTGCCGGCCGACAAGGTCGACACGGTCAAGCGGCTCCAGGACGAGGGCCGCGTGGTCGCCATGGTCGGCGACGGCGTCAACGACGCGGCCGCGCTGGCCCAGGCCGACCTCGGGCTGGCGATGGGCGCGGGCACGGACGCGGCGATCGAGGCCGCCGACCTGACGCTGGTCCGCGACGACCTGATCGCCGCCGGCGACGCGATCCGGCTGTCCCGGCGCACGCTGCGGGTCATCAAGGGAAACCTGTTCTGGGCCCTGGCCTACAACGTCGGCGCGCTACCGTTGGCCGCGGCGGGACTACTCAATCCGATGATCGCGGGTGCCGCCATGGCACTCTCGTCGGTGTTCGTGGTATCCAACAGCCTTCGGCTACGACGCTTCCACTGACCTGGAGGTCCCGGGTGCTCGACACGCGCCTCTACCACCATCTGGTGACCTGGTTGGGCCAATGGCCCACCAAGCAGGCGCTACAGGTCGTCGGCTTCGAGAGACGGCTGCGCCCGGCCTGGGACGGCGCCATCCGTCCGGCGGTCGGCATCGGCGCGCCCGAGGGCGTGCTGCTGTCGGTGCCGCCGCAGCGGGTCGAGACCGTCCGGGCACTGGCCGACCTGCCGATGCCGGACCTGCTCGACAAGCTTCCGGGCGCGGTCGGCTACGACGGTTGGCGTGCCTCCGGCGCCGTCTTCCGCTGGACGACCGCGCCGACGCCGCTGCCCGACGCGGGGGAGTGGGTGCCCGTCGACGACCCGGTGGTGCCGGGGTGGCTGCGCCCGTTCGGCGGCGAGGTGCTGATCGCCCGCGACGAGGCGGGCCGCTACCTGGCCGGCGTCGGGATCAAGCGGCACGACCAGTACGGCAACGAGCTCGCGGTGGGCACCGAAACCGCCGCCCGCGGCCAGGGGCTGGCGCGCCGGCTGGTCGCCCAGGCGGCGCGCCGGATCCTGGACGAAGGTGCGGTGCCGACCTACCTGCACGACCCGGAGAACCTCGCGTCCTCGAAGGTCGCCGAGGCGGCCGGCTTCCCCGACCTGGGCTGGGTCGGCTACGGGGTGTTCGGGCCGGAAGGTCGATAACCCGGAAGGTCGATACCTACGAGGTGGTCGAGCCGAAGACGTCGTCGCGGACGGCGTCCAGGGCCGTCAGCAGCGCGCCCCGCAGCACCGGCTCCTCGTCGACCTGGGTGACCACGACCTTCGGCGAGACCAGCGTGATCGCGGCCACCTCGTGCTGCACCCGCTCGGCCAGGGCGGTGCCACCGGCCTGGCCGACCTCGCCGGCCAGCACCACCAGCGGCGGGTCGAGCACCACACAGGTGCTGGCCACACCGAGTGCCAGCCGCCGGGCGATCTCGTCGAGGGCCGGCCCGCCCTCGGTGCCCGCCGCGATGGTCGCGCGGATCGCGTCGGCCGCCGAGCCGCCGCGGAAGCCGTGCTCGCGGGCCACCGCGCGGAGCGCCGCGGCGCCGGCGAGCTGGCCGAACGGCGGCTGGGAACGGCGTGACTGGTCGCGGTTGACCGCGACGCCCGGCACCGGCAGGTAGCCGATCTCGCCGGCCGCGCCGCTGCTGCC
The DNA here is from genome assembly GCF_900107455.1 of Asanoa ishikariensis. Lineage (GTDB taxonomy): Bacteria > Actinomycetota > Actinomycetes > Mycobacteriales > Micromonosporaceae > Asanoa > Asanoa ishikariensis. The sequence goes on from NZ_FNQB01000002.1 coordinate 900,983, forward strand.
GTGGTGCAGCCGGCCGCCGAGCACGATCGCGAGACCGACGCCGACCCCCGCCCAGACCAGCACGAAGTCGTCGACGCCGGCGGCCGCGCCGAACTCGGCCTCGGCGCAGGCGGCCAGGTTGGTGTCGTTCTCGAAGACGACCGGGGTGTGCAGGTCCTCGCGGAGCGCGGCGAGCAGGCCGCGGTGCCAGCGGGGCAGGTTGAACGCGAAGGTGATGTCGCCGGAGCCCGGGTCGACCAGACCCGGCGTGCCCAGCACTACCCGCCGCACGCTGGCCAGCGGGGCGTGCGCGTCGCTGGCCGCCTGCATGACCGCCTCGTGCACGACACCCACCGGGTCGTCGGTGTCCTTGGTGGACATCTCGACCTGGCCGATGGTCTTGCCGGTGATGTCGGCGCAGGCCGCGACGACCCGGTCGGCGGAGACGTCGACGCCGACCACGTACGCGCTGCTCGGCCGGACGGCATAGAGCTGCGCGTTGGGGCCGCGGCCGCCGGCCTGTTCGCCGACCCGGGTGACCAGGCCGCGCTCTTCCAACCGCTCGACGAGCTGCGAGGCGGTCACCTTGGACAGGCCGGTGAGCTCACCGAGTTGGGCCCGGGTGAGCGGGCCACGCGTGAGCAAAAGCTCCAGTGCGGCGCGGTCGTTCAGCGCGCGCAACAGGCGCGGGGTACCGGGCAGGCGGGTCGACCCCATGCGACATCCTCTAGCAATAAGGAATCTTTACTAATACATTAGTCGCCTTACGAGTAGGCGTAGCGTACTGGGAAGCGAATGGTGCGACGATCACACGACCCGGCAGCAGCGAGTCACAAGAGGGTGAGTACCGATGGCGATTGATCCCGCTCTGCGCCGGTTAGCGCTACGTACGCTGCTCGCTGCCTTCCCCGGCACGACTCCGCCGCCCTGGGCGCTCGACCTCGCCGCCGACGGACTGGCCGGCTACACGCTCTTCGGGTTCAACATCGTCGACCGCGATCAGGTGGCCGCCTGCACGGCCGCGCTGCGCGCCGCGAACCCCAACGTGATCGTGGCGATCGACGAGGAGGGTGGCGACGTCACCCGGCTCGCGCACCGCACCGGCAGCCCGTACCCCGGCAATGCCGCGCTCGGTGCGCTCGACGACGTCGAGGTGACCCGCGCGGTCTACCGGGCGATCGGCGCGGAGCTCGCCGCCGTCGGCGTGACCGTCGACCTCGCGCCGACCGTCGACGTCAACACCGCCGACGACAACCCGATCATCGGCACCCGGTCGTTCGGCGCCGACACCGCGCTGGTCGCCGCGCACACCGCGGCCGCGGTCGAGGGTCTCCAGGAGACCCGGGTCGCCGCCTGTGCCAAGCACTTCCCGGGGCACGGCGCGACCGTCGCCGACTCGCACCTCGAACTGCCCACGGTGGACGTTCCGTTGGCCGTGCTGCGCGAGCGCGACCTTCCGCCGTTCGCGGCGGCGGTGGCGGCCGGCACGCAGACCGTGATGACCGCACACATCCGGGTGCCCGAGCTGACCGGCGACGCGCCGGCCACGTTCAGCCGGGCGGCCCTGCACGACCTGCTGCGCGGTGAGCTCGGCTTCACCGGCGCGCTGATCACCGACGCGCTGGAGATGAAGGGCGCGGCGGTGGTCGCCGGTGGCACCGCGCAGGCCGCGCCGCTCGCCCTGGCCGCCGGTGCCGACCTGCTGTGCATCGGTGCCGACATCGACGCCCCGCTGGTCGAGGAGACCGCCGCCGAGATCGTCGCCGCGATCCAGGACGGCCGGCTCGACGCGGCCCGGGTCGAGGAGGCGGCCGAGCGGACGGCGGCCCTGGCCGCCTGGACGGCACCGACCGCACCGACGGAGCCCACGCCGGAGAGCCTCGGCTACGACGCCGCCCGCCGCGCGGTGCGGGTCGAGGGCGACCCGCTGGTCGGCGCCGAGCCGCTGGTGATCGAGCTGGCCGCGACCTCGACCATCGCCGAGGGTCGGGTCCCGTGGGGCCTGGCCGGGCACGTCAACGGCGTGGAGCAGATCCGGACCGTGGCCGCCACGACGGGCGCGGACGAGCTGCTGGCACGGGCGGGTGGCCGGCCGATCGTGGTGGTCGCCCGGCACGCGCACCGGCTGGCCAACGCGACGGAGCTGATCGAGGCACTGGCGGCGCGTCACCCGGTCACCGTGGTGGAGATGGGCTGGCCGTCGAGCTGGCGGCCGGCGGGGGTGCGCGCGTTCGTGACGACCTTCGGTGCCAGCCACGCCAACGGGCGGGCGGCAGCGGCGGTGCTCGGGCTGCGCTGATTGAACACGTTCAACTCTCGCGTACGATGAGTCGCACTCGGAAGTTGAACGTGTTCGACACGGCGGAGTCGAGTCGGTACGGTGAGAAAAATGACCGACCGATCCGTTCCGCCACCCGCCGACGCCGGCGGTGCCGCCGAGCAAACGGGGGTCGGTGGCGCCGCCGGCGCCGAGCCGGTGACCGCCCGCGGGGAGGCCGCGGGCGCCGAGCCGGTCACGGCCCGCGGTGAGCAGACCCGCAAGCTCATCCTGGACACCGCGCTGCGCCTGTTCCGCGAGCGTGGCTACGCGCAGACCACGATGCGCGCGGTCGCCAAGGAGGCGGGCGTCGCGGTCGGCAACGCCTACTACTACTTCGGTTCCAAGGAACACCTGATCCAGGAGTTCTACGCGGAGACGCTGGTCGAGCATCGCGGCCGGGCCGCGCGCGTGCTGGCGACCGAGACCGACTTCGCCGAACGGCTGCGCGGCGTGCTGCACGCCGGCGTCGACACCATGACGCCCTCCCACGAGTTCGCGGCCACCTTCTTCAAGACCGCCGCCGAGCCGACCTCACCGCTGAGCCCCTTCTCGGCCGAGTCGTCGCCGACCCGGGAGGCGTCCATCGCGCTGTTCCGTGAGGCGCTGACGGGCTCGACGGCCAAAGTGGACCCCGAGCTCCGCGACGAGTTGCCGGAGCTGCTCTGGCTGGCGTACATGGGAGTCATCCTCTACTGGGTCTATGACCGTTCCGCCGATCAGACGAAAACCCGCGCGCTGATCAACGGCGTCGTGCCGCTGATCGACCGTCTGGTCGGGCTCTCCCGCCTGCGGGTTCTGCGTCCGGTGACCCGCGACGTGCTGGGGCTGATCCGCACGCTGCGTCAGTAAATGCTTTGCTGAGCGTGGCGGTCGCGGCCGACCATCGACAGCATGGACGTATTGACGGTCACCGCTCTGTGCAAGCGGTTCGGCTCCGTCGTGGCCGTCGACGGTGTCAGCTTCACCGTCGGCGCCGGCGAGGTCGTCGGCCTGCTGGGGCCCAACGGCGCGGGCAAGACCACCACCCTGCACATGGTGCTCGGCCTGACCAGGCCCGACTCGGGCACGGTCGAGATGTTCGGCCACGACATGGCGCGCGACCGGTCGCGGGCGTTGGCCCGGGCCAACTTCGCGGCGAGCTACCTGCACCTGCCGGCCGTGCTGCGGGTCGGCGAGATCCTCGACGTCTACGCGCACCTCTACGGACTGCGCCGGCCGGCCGCGCGAGTCGCCGAGATGGTGGAGATGCTCGACCTCGGTCCGCTGCGGCGGCAGCAGTTCTCGCGCCTGTCGTCCGGCCAGCAGACCCGGGTGCTGTTGGCCAAGGCCCTGCTCAACGACCCGGGGCTGCTGGTGCTCGACGAGCCGACCGCCAACCTCGACCCGGACGCGGCCGACCGGATCCGGGGGCTGCTGGTCGAGCAGGCCGTGACGTCCGGGCGGGCGATGCTGATCACCTCGCACAACATGCGCGAGGTGGAGCGGATGTGCGACCGGGTGCACTTCGTGTCGGGCGGCCGGATCGTCGCCACCGGCAGCGCGGTCGAGTTGGCCGGCGCGTACGGGGTCGACGACCTGGAAGCGGTGTTCTTGCGAGTGGCCAGGGGAGGTGCGCCATCGTCTACGACGTGACCACCGCCGCCGCCCGTCGGAGCCGGGTGGTGGGCATTGTGAAGCGCGACTTCTACGCCCTGCGCGGCAACGGCGGCCGCCTGCTGGAGATCTTCTTCTGGCCGGTGCTGGAGTTGGTGATCTGGGGCTTCGTCTCGGTGTTCCTGCGCGCCAACAACGTGCCGATCGCGGTGTCGATGCTGCTCGGCGCCGTGCTGCTGTGGCAGGTGGTCGGCCGCGCCCAGGGCGAGCTCGCCGCGATGTTCCTGCACGACGTGTGGAGCCGCAACCTGCTCAACGTGTTCGTCAGCCCGACCTCGCTGGCCGAGTTCCTGACCGGTCACGTCATCTTCGGTGCGGGCCTGATCGCCCTCAGCACGGCCGTCATGTCCGGGCTGGCCCTGCTGCTCTACGGCTTCGGCATCGCCACGATCGGGCCGGCGCTGGTGCCCTTCGTGACGCTGCTCGTCGTGATGGGCTGGGGGCTGGGCGTCGTCTCGATCGCGGTGGTGATCCGGTTCGGCGAGAGCACGCAGTCGGTCGCCTGGGTGCTCTCGGCCGCGTTCCAGCCGTTCGCGGCCGTGTTCTACCCGGTCGGGGTGCTGCCACCGGTGGCGCAGGCGATCGCGCATGCCGTCCCGGCCAGCTACGTCTTCGAGGGCCTGCGCGGCGTGCTCGACGGACACGGCATCGACTGGTCGGGCGTCGCGATGGCCGGGCTGCTCGACCTGCTCCTCGTCGCGGGGGCGCTGGCCTTCGTGGCACACGCGTTGCGGCACGCCCGGCGCACGGGCCGCCTCAGCAAGTTCGGCGAGTGAAGCAAGGGTCCCTTCTTATCGCTTTCCGCATAGGAAGGGACCCTTGTTAACGCGCCACGTCAAGTCGCTGGCAGAGCGAGCATGGCGACGCCAAGAGCCACGGCGACGCTGGCCGCGACGCGTACCCGGCCCATGGGCTCTTTGAAAGCGATCACGCCGATCACGGCCGCGACCACCACGCTGCTCTCGCGCAGCGCGGCGACCGCGGCCAGCGCACCGCGGGTCTGTGCCCACAGCACCAGGCCGTAGGCCGCAGTGGCCATGACGGTGACGGCGGCCGCACCCAGCCAGGCACGGGCGCCGGCAGCCAGGATCGGGCTCTTGACGCGCTTGCGCAGGGCGAGCGCGAGCAGCGCCGTCGCCGCGAACTCCAGACCGCACAGCCACAGGGTGTAGCCGGCGGCGCCCTCGCTGCGGCGCACGCCGACGCCGTCGACCACGGTGTAGCTCGCGATGGTCAGACCGGTGAAGACCGCGGCCAGCACGGCCGGGCGGTTGGCCCTGACGCGACGCCAGGGTGTCAGCCCGAGCACGCCGATCGAGGCCGCGATGACCAGCACGCCGACCGCCGGCAACGGTGCGAGCGGCTCGTGCAGCACCAGCGCCGCGAACACCGCCACCACCACCGGACCAAGACCACGGGCCAGGGGGTACGTCTGGTTGAAGTCACCGAGCCGGTACGCGGCCAGCAGGCCGAGGTTGTAGAAGACGTGGATCACCACCGAGGCGATCAGAAATCCCCAGGAGGCCCGGGCCGGCGGTTCGATGAACCACACCGCGACCAGGCTCGCCGCCGCGCCGACCAGGCTGGAGCGGGCCATGATGCCGATCTGGTCGCCGCTGCCCTTGACCACCGCGTTCCAGGTCGCGTGCAGCACGGCCGCGGCCAGCACCGCGACCACCGCCGCGGGGCCGGCCCACGGGCTCATATCGTGTTCGCCGCCGCCACCCGGGCGGGATCCGGGTCGGCCCAGCTCCAGTTGGGATGTGCCCGGTTGGTGAGCAGCACGAAGACCAGCCGCCGGTCGGGGTTGACGACCAACGAGGTGCCCGTGAATCCGGTGTGTCCGAACGTGCGCGGCCCGGCCAACTTGCCCATGAACCACGGCTGGTTGAGCACCACACCCAGGCCGTGGTCCGCGGTGCGGTGCGGCCGCTCCGGGTCGACCGCGGGCTTGCCCTTGTTGGCGTTGGTCAGCATCCGCTTGACGGTCGCCGCGGAGAGGATCCGCTCGCCCTTGTACGTGCCGCCGTTGAGCAGCAGCTCACCGATGACAGCGACGTCGGCCGCGGTGCTGAACACCCCGGCCGAGCCGGCGACCCCGCCCATGATGTTGGCGACGTCGTCGTGCACCGTGCCGCGCAGCAGCCCGCGCGAGGTGCGGGCGTCGGTGGCCGCCAGGCGCTTCGCCTGGGCGTCCTTGCTCAGCCAGGTCAGCGGCTTGAACCCGGTGTCGCGCAGGCCGAGCGGGCCGGTCAGGTCGTTCTTCAGCACGACGTCGAGGCGTTGGCCGGTGACCTCCTCGACGAGGAGCGCGGCGACCATCAGACCGACGCTGGAGTAGCGGAACGTGTTGCCCGGGACCGCGCCCTTGACCAGCGGCGTAGCCAGCACCGCGGCGCGCCGCGCGGCCTCGGACGACAGCCCGGTCACCGTGGCGCCGACCGGCAGCCCGCTGGTGTGGGTGAGCAGCATCTGGACGGTCACCGCGCCCTTGCCCGCGCCGGTGAAACCGGGCAGGTACGAGGCGACCGGCGCGGCGAGGTCGACGGTGCCCTGGTCGACCTGCCGCAGCAGCAGGATCGAGGTGCAGACCTTCGTGAGCGAGGCGAGGTCGAAGATCGAGTCGGTGCGCATCGCGACCCGCTGGGCCTTCGGCAACTCGACCGGGCCGGCGCGGTAGCGCAGCGCGTCACCCACCGCGACCTGACTGATCACCTTGCCGGCGACGCTGACCAGCGCGACCGCGCCGGCGTACGTCGGGTGCTTCGGATTCTCGCGGCTCGGCGCGAGGTAGCGGCGCAGGGTCTCGGCCAACTTGGCGGGCGGTTGCTGTTTGATGACCGCGGACCCGGCGGGCCGGGGCGAGGGCACCGCCGGCCGTCCGGCGCCGGCTCCGGCACCAGGTGCGGCCGGGTCACCCTGGCCTGCCAACCAACGGGATCCCGGATCGGCGCAGGCGCCGGTGGCCGCACCAACCGCGGCGGCCAGGCCACCGGTCAACAACACACGCCGCGAGACAGACACGGCGCCGATCGTCACATGCGACCCGGGTGCTGGGCTACCCCGCGTCTGGTTAGCAAGGGACCCTTCCTATGCGGAATGCGTTAACAAGGGTCCCTTGCTTCGCCTGTCAGGTGTCGGCGGCGGTCGGCCACGTGCCGAAGAAGCGCAGCGAACGGTCGTTGCCGACCAGGCGGGCCGGTGCGGCGAGCGCCTCCAGCCAGGACGGTGCCACGACACCGCGGGCCAGGCTGGCGTTGGCGACCGCGGTCGCGCGCAGCGCGGAGAACGCGGCCACGCTCGCGGTGCGCCAGACGGGCCGGGCGGCATGGCCGGTCTCCGGGTCGATGATCTGGTGGAGCAACTCCTCGGCGGTGTCCCAGTGCCGGTGATGGCTGCTCGCCGTGGACACGGCCGCGCCGCCGGGCAGCGACACCCGGGCGGCCGGGTCGACCGGGCCGTCGCGAACCAGCAACGGCCAGCCGGCCCGCGGTGCCGGACCCGCGGTCGCGACGTCGCCGCCGACCGAGACCAGCACACCGGTGTCGAGCGTCGCGGCGACGAGCGCGGCGCAGCGGTCGACCGCGCGCGCCCGCATCGTGTCGGACAGGTCGAGCGTGACGCCCTCCGGGATGGTCAGCCGCCGGTCGTCGAGGCGCACCTCTTCCCAGGTCGGTGGGCGATAGACGGCGAGCTGACCGACCTGGACGTGCCGGGTGGGACGGGTCGCCACCAGGGCGCCGAAGTCCGGGTCGTAGCCGAGGCTGCCGAGCATCGCGCCGACCGTCGGGTCGACGTCGCCGTCGGTCTCCCGGGCGGCGGACAGGGCCACCGCGACGAGCTCGGCCAGCAACGGGCTGACCTCGCTGCCGTCGCCGGCCGAGGCGAGCTCGGAGTCGGGCCGCAGCCGGCTCGCGGCGACGTCGATCGCGTCCAGCTCGCCACCGACCAGCTCGGCCGCGCGATCGAGCTTGCCGGCCTCGGTCACCGAGACCCGGACGGGCTCGTCCCAGAGTGTCCACTCCGATGTGTTGACGGTGGACGGATCATCGCCCGCCACCGACAGCATCGGCCACTGGGTGAACGCGGGCGGGGGAGGCGGTGCGTTCTCCGGTGGCGCGGCCCCGGGCGGGGGGCCCTGCCCGGAACCGCGCGCGGACCCCGACGCGGGCACCTGGCGCCGGCCGGAGTTTCCAAAGACACTGGCCACAAGGGCCACCAGAAGCACTCGTGTCAACACCATCGCTGCCCCCCGCGTGACGGATCTCTCAGGCTTAGCGCGGCTTCCTGTACGTTGTCTGAGAGTCCGTTACGGGTGGGTACTTATGCGGCCCGTGCGGTGTAGCGGCCGGCGTTCCGCGCGACGACCAGCGGCTGGCCGAAGGTGTTCGAGAGATGTTCCGCGGTGATCGTCCGCTCGACCGGGCCCTGCGCGACGATCGCGCCGCCACGCAGCAGCATGGCGTGGGTGAAACCGGGCGGAATCTCCTCGACGTGGTGCGTGACCAGCACCAACGCCGGCGCGACCGGGTCGTCGGCGAGGGCGGTGAGGCGCTTGAGTAGGTCTTCGCGACCGCCGAGGTCCAGACCGGCGGCGGGTTCGTCCAGGAGCAGCAGCTCTGGGTCCGTCATCAGCGCGCGGGCGATCTGTACCCGCTTGCGCTCACCTTCCGAGAGGGTGCCGTACGTCCGGTCGGCCAACGAGGCGACGCCGAGCTGGTCGAGCAGCGTGCGGGCGCGGGCCTCGTCCAGCGGGTCGTACTGCTCGCGCCAGCGACCGACCACCGACCAGGCGGCGGTGACCACCACGTCGAGCACCCGCTCCTCGCCCGGCACCCGCTCGGCGAGCTTGGCCGTGGTGATGCCGATCCGGGTGCGCAGCTCCCAGACGTCGGTGCGACCGATCTTCTCGCCGAGCACGACGGCACTGCCGGTGGTCGGGTGAAGCTGGCCGGCCGCGATCGACAGCAGGGTGGTCTTGCCGGCGCCGTTGGGGCCGAGCACCACCCAGCGCTCGTCCGGGTAGACGGTCCACGCGACGTCGCGCAGCAGCTTGTTGCGGTTGCGCGTGACGCCGATCCCGTCGAAGGAGAGCACCGCGTCGTCGATCATGTTGGTCGGCACGCGGTCATCAAATCACGCAGCCCACCGGGCGGCAGGTGCGCCCCGCGGCCCGGCGACCGGGAGCACATGCTCACCCACCCAACAACGCCTCGGCGGCCAGGGTCAGGTGTGCCACGGACAGGTCCGCGTCGCGCGGCGGCACGAAGACGACGGCGTCGGCGCCGGCCGCCGCGAGCCGGGAGACGGCTTTGCCGCAACTGTCGGCGTCGCCGACGACCGCGTACCGGTCGACGATCTCGTCGGGCAGCGCGGCGGCGAGTGCCTCGAGGTCACCCTTCGCGTCGGACACCAGGCCGGCCAGCACGTCGGCGTCGGCCGGGTCCGAGGGCTGCACCGGCGAGCTGAACTGCGCCGCGAGCTCGGAGCGCGCACTGCGCGGCGCGTCGTCGAAGTCGAGGTGGGCGTAGACGGTGACCCGGTGCGGATCGGTGCGCCCGGCCTCGGTGCGGCCCTCGTCGATCCGCGCTCGCGCCCAGGCGATGTAGGCGGGCGCCGCACCCTCGGCCAGGATCGTGCCGTCGGCGACGCGCCCGGCGAGCCGCAGCGACTTCTCGTTGCGCACGCCGGCCGAGATCAGCGGCGGTTCGGCCGGCGGGAACGCCAGCTTCACCCCGTCGAGGTCGACGTGGCGGCCGTGCGCGGTGACCGTCTCGCCGTGCAGCAGGGCGCGGACGGCGGCGATGGTCTCCTCGAGCACGGCCAGCGGCGACGGGTGGTGCGCGCCGACCTGACGGACCCAGTCGGGCACGCCATGCCCGAAGCCCGGCAGGATCCGGCCCGGGAACAGCCGGCTCAGGTTGGACAGCTCCATCGCGGCGAGCGCGGGGTTGCGGAACGCCGCGGGCAGGATGCCGATGCCGATCTTCAGCGACTCGGTGCTCGCCGCGGCCACAGCGGCCGCCGACACCGCACCGGTGAAGAAGCAGTCCTCGACCACCCACAGCTCGTCGTAGCCGAGGCGTTCGGCGAGCTGTGCGTACGCGGGGAGGTTCTCCGGCGGGCTGTCGCAGCGGAACATGACCCCGATCGGTGGATTGTCCATGGGGAGCAGCCTGCCAGAAGAGCCCTAAACTCGCCGACTATGGATCAGGCCCGGGTCGTGGTCGTCGGAAGCACCAACATGGATCTGGTCGCCAAGGCGGCGGTGCTGCCACGACCGGGTGAGACCGTGCTGGGCGGCGAGTTCGTCACGGTGGCCGGTGGCAAGGGCGCCAACCAGGCGATCGCGGCGGTACGCGCGGGCGCCGCCACCAGGCTGCTCGGCGCGATCGGATCCGACGCGTTCGGGGTCACGCTCAAGGCCCGGATCGACGCCGCCGGTGTCGACACCGGACTGTTGCGGGTGGTCTACGGCGCGTCGGGGGTCGCGCTGATCACCGTCGACGCGGCCGGTGAGAACACCATCGTGGTCTCGCCCGGCGCCAACGGCAGCTTCACCGACCTCGACGAGCGGGAGCGGGCCGCGATCGCCGAGGCCGCCGTCATGCTCGCGCAGTTGGAGATCCCGGTGGAGACGGTCACCGCCGCCGCGCTCGCCGCGCGGTCGGCCGGCACCCGGGTCGTGCTCAACGCGGCGCCGGCCCGGGCCCTGCCGGCCGAGCTGCTCGACGCGGTGGACCTGCTGGTGGTCAACGAGACCGAGGCGGTCGCGATCAGCGGGGAGAGCCGGCCCGAGCCGCTGCTCGCGTCGGTGCCCAGGGTGGTGTTGACGCTGGGTGCGCAGGGTGCCTGGTACGTCGACCGGGAGGGCGCCTCGGTTCAGGTCCCCGGCGTACGGGTGGAGACGGTCGACTCGACGGCCGCCGGCGACGCGTTCACCGGGGCGCTGGCAGTGGCCTGGGCCGAGGGCCGCGAGCTCGTCGAGGCGGTCGGCTGGGCCTGCGCGGCCGGCGCCGCCTGCGCCCGCAAGCTGGGTGCCTCGACCGCGCTGCCTACCCGCGCCGAGATCGACGAGTTGTGGTCGGTCAGTCGAGGTCCTGACCGCGCTTCGTGAGCATGCGCAGGCCGGGGATGCCCTTGACGGCGAGCCGCAGCTCGCGGGTGACGTCCAGCAGCTCGTGGATGTCGGGACCGACCCGGTCGAGGGTGGCCAGGATCGGCAGGATGTCCTCGTCCATGTGCTTCGTGAACCGGGGCAGCTCGTCGATCAGCTTGATCGCCGCGTCGACCTCTTCGTCGGAGAGCTGCTCGACGAACCGGTGCGCCATCGGCGCGCCCCGGCGCAGCGCGGGCGCGTAGATACCGAGCAGCTCGTCGGCCGTGCCGGCCGTGAGCTCGGCCTTGTCGACCAGGCCGTTGGCCTTGACCGCGACCGTCTCCGCCTCGCCGATGACGGCGCGCGCGTCGGTCACGGCCGTGCCCGCCGCCTCCGTCAGCCGCTGGGTCTCCGCGACCAGGATCGCGGCGGCGGTGACCACCCGGGTCACCTTCTCGACCTGTGTGGTCGCGGCCGTGCTGACCGCACGGGCGCGCTCGAGCACGGACTCGGCGTCGGTGACCGCGGCGTCGACGCCGTCGATCAGCGCGCTGGCCCGGTCGGCCAGGCCGTCGACCCGGTCCAGGAACGCGTCGGCCCGGTCGGCGATCCGGCCGACTCGCTTGACCAGCGCTTCGATGTCGTCGATGACGCGCAGCGCACGGAGGGGCACGGTGACGGCGGTGCGGGTCAGACCGATGAGGTCACCCGGCGTCGGGATGGGCAAGGCCATGCCGACCATTCTTACCTGCCGGGGCCACCCCGGCAGGTCAGGCCAGGTTCGACGAGCGGGGATAGGCGTCGGCCGGGTCGGTGAGCACGTTGACGAGGTAAGGCACGCCGGCCGAGAAGGCTCGCTCCAGCGCCTCAGGGAGGTCGGCTGCCTTGCTGACCGTCTCGCCGGCGCCACCCATCGCCCGGACCACGTCGTCGTAGCGCAGGCCGGGCTGCAGGTCGGCGGCCACGTCGTAGCCGTACATCGCCTGCATGGGGTGCTTCTCCAGGCCCCAGATGCCGTTGTTGCCGACCACGATGACGACCGGAAGCTGCTGGCGGACCAGGGACTCGACGTCCATCAGGGAGAAGCCGGCGGCGCCGTCGCCCATCAGCACGCAGATCTGCCGGTCGGGGTAGGTGACGCGGGCGCCCATCGCGTAGCCCATGCCGGTGCCGAGGCAGCCGTACGGGCCCGGGTCGAGCCAGCTTCCCGGCACCGAGGGCTCCAGATAGCGGCCGGCGTACGAGACGAAGTCGCCGCCGTCACCGATGGTCACCGCGTCCGGGGCGAGCACGCGGCGCAGTTCGCCGTACACCCGGGCGGGCTTGATCGGGTCGGTGTCGGCGGCCATCTCCTGCGCGTCGCGGGCCTTGCCGGCGTCCTCCGCGGTGCGCAGGGTGGCGATCCAGTCCTCGTGGTCGGCGCGGACGCCGGTGTAGTCGGCCAGCGCCGAGAGGATCAGCCGCAGGTCGCCGGCGGGGGAGACGACCGGCTGCACGTGGGTCGCGCGCTGGCTCGGCGCGTCGACGATGTGCACGACCTGGGCGGAGCCGAAGTCGCCGAAGCTGAGCCGGAAGTCGAGCGGGGTGCCGATCACGACGACCACGTCGGCGCCGCGCAGCGCGGCGCGGCGGGCCTTGGCGAACGCGAGCGGATGGGTCGGCGGCAGCGCGCCACGGCCCATCCCGTTGGCGATCACCGGTACGCGCAGCGTCTCGGCCGCCTCCCGCAGCGCGGCGACGGCGTTGGAGGCGTACACATCGGAGCCCGCGATGATGACCGGGTGCTGCGCCTCGGCGATGAGTTGGGCGGCCCGGGCGACCTCGTCCGGGTCCGGCTCGATCACGGCGACGTCGGGCGCCCCGGGCGCGTCGGCCTCGTCGTGCGAGAAGACGATCTCCAGCGGAATATCGAGGAACACCGGGCCGCGGTGCGGGGTCAGGGCGGCGCCGAGCGCCGTGCGGATCGCGCCCGGGATCTCGCTGGTGGCGAAGACCGTCGACGCGTGCTTGGTGACCGGGGCGACCAGCGGCACGTGGTCGAGCTCCTGGAGGCTGCCGGATCCCCAGCGCATCGCCGGTGCCCGGCCGCCGATCACCATCACCGGCGAGGCGTTGAAGTAGGCGCTGGTCAGACCCGAGATGCCGTTGGTGACACCGGGTCCGGCGGTCAACACCGCGAGGCCAGGGCGGCGGCGCAGCTTGGCGACGGCCTCGGCGGCGAACACCGCGGACTGCTCGTGGCGCACGTCGTAGATCGGGAAACCGCTCTTGTGCGCCGCGTCGTAGAGCGGGAAGACGTGGCCGCCCGACAGCGTGAACATCTCCTCGACACCCGCCGCGCGCAACGCCGCGAGGGCGAGTTCGCCGCCGTGACCCTCGATCCGCTCGCTCATCGCCACTCCCGTCGTCGGTTCGCTGCGAGCACCTTACTAGCCAGTAGGCAGCGAACGTGAAGACGACTCACCTAAGCCCGTCGACCCAGCGCCGGATGCCCTCGATGATGTCGGTGTAGGAGTCGCCCGTGGCGTAGTGGAACGCCACCACGGCCGCGGCCACCGGGGTCGCCACCAGCAGGGCGAACATCAGCAGACCACGCAGGAACCGGCTGAACCCGCCGCGCCGTCGCCTGGGTGCGGGCCGGGCCGGGGCCGGCCGGGGCTCGTCCCAGACCGGCTTGCGGTCGTCGCGGCGCGCGGGTGCCGGCTCGGGATAGACCCTCGGCTCGTCGTGGCCGGACAACGCGCGCAGGTCGGCGACCAACGCCGGCTCCGCGAGCGTGTCGCGGCCGAAGCGGGTCGGGCGGTTGGCACTCTTCGGCGTCTTCACCGGCACCGCGGCGCGGCCCGGCGGGAAGGCGGGTGCGGCCGGCAGCGGATCGGTGGCTGGCTCGAGCCGGGGACCGCTGCCGTTGCGGGCCGGGGAGACGGGCGCGCTGGCGACCGCGGCCGGCCTGTCGGGTGCGGCCGGTGAGATCGGCGCGACCACGGCCGGCGCCGCGAGTGCGCCGTTGGCCGGCTCGACGATTCTCGGGAACTCGCCGGTCACCGGCACCGACGCGGGCGCGCTGGCCAACACTGCGGTGGCCGCCAGCACGGCGCCCTCGGCCACCACGAGCTCGGGCTGCTCGATCACCACCGGCGGCTCACCCAGCTCGCGGTGCAGCAGGGTGGCCAGCAGCGGGATCCGGCTCGAGCCGCCGACCAGGAAGACGCCGGCGCGGTTGCCCTCCGGCAGCGCCGCCGCGTCTATCACGGCCTTGGTCACCTGCACGGTCTGGGCCAGGATCGGCGTCGCGACCTTCTCCAGCTCGGTGCGGGTCAGGTGGGCTTCGACGTCGCAGATCGGGATCACCAGGTCGGCCGAGGGCGAGCGCGACAACCGCTCCTTGGCCACGCGTACGTCGTCCCAGAGCTGCCGCTTCGCCCGCCGGTCCTCGACGGTCATGGGCGCGCGCAGCCGGGCCCAGGCCTCCGGATGGGCCGGCGCGTAGGTGTCGGCCAAGTGCTCGACGAGCGCCGCGTCGACGTCGAGGCCGCCCAGGTCGCCGCGGCCGTCGACGGCGAGCACTTCGAAGCCCGTCGAGCGGCGGACCACCACGCTCGCGTCGAACGTGCCGGCGCCGAAGTCGTGCACCACCACCGCCGAGCCGATCGGCACGTCGCGGCCCAGCACCTCGGCGAAATAGGTGGCCGCGGCCACCGGCTCGGCGACCAGCCGGCCCTCGCCCAGGCCCGCCTCGGCGGCCGCGGTGGAGAGCAGCGCCCGCCGGGTCGCACCCCAGGTCGCCGGGCAGGTCAGGGTCAGCGTGAGCGGGGTGTCGGCGGTGACCTCGCCGGTGGTCAGGTCGCCGACCGTGCGGCGCCACTCCTCGGCGAGCCGGGCGAGCACCGCGGTGACCAACTCGGCCACCGGAATGTCGCGCTCGCCGAGCAACACGCTGCCGTCGTCGACCCGGCGCTTCGGGTTGGGCTCGAACCGGGCCGGGTCGAGCCGGGCGCTGTGCACCGCGTCCCGGCCGGCCACCAGCAGCAGGTCGCCCGGTGGGGCATAGACGGCCGAGGGCAGCAGGGGAGAGCCGTCGACCAGCAGTGGGCGCGCACGACCGTCGGGCCAGCGCACCACGGCCACCGTGTGCGAGGTCCCGAAATCGACCCCTAGCGCGGCCCCCGGCGACATGCGCAGAGCCTACCGGGAATGCGCCCGTTCCCGACCGTGACGGATCGGTAACCGACGGTCAGCGGCCGGTGAAGTCCGGCTTGCGCTTCTCGACGAACGCGGCCATGCCCTCGCTGCGGTCGTCGGTGGCGAACAGGGCCGCGAAGAGCTGGCTCTCCCAGGCGAGGCCCGAGTTCAGGTCCATGTCCAGGCCGCCGTCGATGGCCGCCTTGGCCGCGCGGATCGCCTGGGCGGGGCCGTTGGCGTACGGCCGGACCAGTGAGATCGCCTCCGCGTAGACGTCGGCGGCGGGCACCACGCGGTCGGCGAGGCCGATCCGCAGTGCCTCCTGCGCGTCGACCATGCGGCCCGACACCACGATGTCCTTGGCCCGCGCCGGGCCCACCAGGCGGGCGAGCCGCTGGGTGCCACCGGCGCCCGGGATGATGCCGAGCTTGATCTCCGGCTGGCCGAGCTTGGCGTCGTCGGCCACCACCCGCCAGTCACAGGCCAGCGCTAGCTCGCAGCCGCCGCCGAGGGCGTAGCCGGTGATGGCCGCGACCACCGGCTTCGGGATCCGGGCCACCGCGCCGAGCGCCGCGGACAGGTTCGCCGCCCGGGCCGCCATGTCCACGTACGACATCTTGAGCATTTCCTTGATGTCGGCGCCGGCGGCGAAGACCTTCTCGCCCCCGTAGACGACGACCGCACGGACGCTGTCGTCCGCCGTGGCCTCGACGGCCGCGGCCCGGATCTCCTCTTGCACCTGGGTGTTGAGCGCGTTCATCGGCGGCCGCTCCAGCCGGATCGTGCCGATTCCGTCGTGCTTCTCCAATCGGACAAGCTCGCCCACGTCACACCTCCATGTGCTTATCGCGTTCGAGACACATTACGGGGTCTCCGACTGGGTAACTTAGATGTGGGTCCTATCAGGTGGCAGGTGATGATCACTTACTACAACGACCGTGCGGTGCAGGTCACGTCCCAGGCGATCCGGGTCGCCGACCGCAGTTACCCGCTGGCCACGCTGTCGCGGGTCTGGCACCGGCGCGGTGAGCGCTCCTGGGGCACCGTTGCCGGCCGGGGTGCGATCGGCGTGGCGCTGATCGTGCCGCTGGTCGCCGCCGGGCTCGGCATCGCGCTCGCGCTGCGGCTGCACACCACGATGACCATGACGGTGCTGATCGTCGGCTGTTCGGTGCTGGTCGGCCTGGCCGCCGCACCGCTGGCCGACTTCCTGCTCGGCCGCCTCGACATGTCCTATTCGAAGGGCGCCCGCGCGCTGGAGATCTGGGCCGAGGTCGGTGGCCGGCCCACCCTCCTGGTGCGCACCGCCGACGCCCTGAAGTTCGGCCAGATCTACCGGGCGCTGCAACGCGCGCTCGAGGCCGCGCCGAGGTATTGACGCCGGCAGCTTTGCTGAAGTGGTGACCGTCTATTACCGCGACCCGCACGTCCAGGTGACGTCCGACGCGGTGCGGGTCGACGGCGTCAGCTATCCGGTGACGGCGCTGGAGCTCGTCTGGCACCACCGCGGCAGTGGCACGACCCGCACCAGGTCCCGGCGGCTCGGCCGGGGCGTGCTCATCCTGATCATCTCGATCCTGCCGCTGGCGGCGATCGTCTGTGCCATCTCGCTGGTCTATTCCGCGAGCGACCGGGCGGCCTGGGGGCTGGCCGCCGGCGTGCTCGCGGTCGGCGTGATCGGCGCGCTGGCGCTGGCCCCGCTGGCCGAGGTGCCGCTCGGCTGGCTGGACCGGTCCTACGACCGCGGCAACGCGGTCAACGAGCTATGGGTCCGGTACGCGGGGGAGGACCGGCTGCTCCTGCGCACCTCCGACGCGCTGCGCTTCGGCCAGATCTACCGCGCCGTGCAGCGCGCCGTGGAGCAGCACGGCTAGCTCCCTAGGCGCCCAGGCGGGCCTGGGCCGTGACGAGCTTGGGCGAGGAGAGGTCGGCGTAGAGGTTGCGCGCCTTGAGCCACATCTCGGTGCCCGCGTCGACGTCGCCCCACTCGACCAGCACGTCGCCGAGCAGCAGGAGCGCGTCCGCGATGCCCGGGCGGTGGCCGGTCTCCCGGAGGATCAGCAACGCGCTGCGGACGTCGCGAATGGCCGCGGGCGGACGGCCCAGGTCGTGCGCGCAGCCGGCCAACACCCACAGCGCCCGGCCTTCGAGGATCCGGTAGCCGGCCGCGCGGGACTGGTCGAGCGCCGTCTCGGCGAGCCCCTCGGCGGCCTCGGGCCGGCCCTGCTGGCGGCGCAGGTCGGCCAGCGTGAGCCCTGCGCTGATCTCGGTGTGCGGGTACGCCGCCTGGCGGGACAGCCGGATCGCCTCGTCGAGCGCCTCGGTGGCCAGGCCGATGTCGCCGTTGCCGTAGTGGGCGACGCCGAGCGCCTTGTGCCCGTCGGCGAGCAGCCGGGGCCGTTCGGTCTCGACACCGATCTCGACCGCGCGCCGGGCCGTGCGCAGCGCGTCCGCGCCCTCGCCGCACGCCGCGTGCACCTGCGCGATCGCGCAAAGGATCTCGCCCTCGGTGCGTCGGTTGGCGTTGCGGACCGCCATCCGCAGCGCGCCGTTGAGCGTGCGCCGGGCCTGGCGGTAGCGGCCCTGGTCGGCGCGGATCAGCCCGAGGCCGAGGAAGGCGATCGCCGACGACTGTGGCCAGCCGGCGGCCCGGTGCAGGCGCAGCCCGCGCTGGAGCACCTTGGCGGACTCTTCGAGCCGGCCGAGCGCCCAGTAGAGGCCGGACAGGTTGCCCAGCACGGTCGCCTCGGCCGTGCTGTTCTCGTTGCGCTGCGCCACCTCGATGCTGCCCTCGAACAGCGCCACCGCGTCGTGCAGGCGCCCGTTGCGCCAGTAGAGCAGCGCGAGGTTGCCCATCACCCCGCCCTCGCCGGTCTGCCAGCCGCTGGATCGGGCCAGCTCCAGGGCGCGCCGGTAGTGCGGCTCCGCGGCCGGCAGGTCGTTGCGCTGCGCGTGCAGGTCGCCGAGGCTGATCTCGGCCGCCGCGGTGCCCATCGGGTCGTCGTCGGCGCTGGCCGCGGCCAATGCCGCCTCGGCGATCGCGCGCCACTCGGTCGGGCTGCCGGCGGACCAGAGGAACGGGCGCAGCGCGTCGGCCAGCCGCACCGCGGCCTGGCGCGGGCCGTGCTGCGCGGCGGAGGTCACCGCCGGCACCAGGTTGGGCAGCTCGGCCGTGATCCACGCGACGGCGTCGGCGGCACCCGGATAGGAGGCCACGGCGGGTGTCGCCGTCGTCGGCGCGGGCAGGCGGGAGAACTCGGGGTAGACCAGCCGGCTGGCGGTGTCGACGTGGTCGAGGTAGTAGCCGAAGAGCCGGTCGCGGGCCTCGTCGTGGTCGGGCTCGTCGGCGGCGAGCCGGCCGCGCGCGTATTCCGCGACGAGGTCGTGCAGGCCGTAGCGGCCGGTGTCGCGCTCGTTGACCAGGTTGGCCGCGACCAGCGCGTCCAGTGCCGGCCCGACGTCGGGCAGGTCGGCCACCGCGGCCGCCGGACCGGCACCGAACTCGGGCCCGGGCACCAGCGCGAGCAAGCGGAACAGTCGCCGGGTGGGTTGGGGCAGCGCCGCGTAGCTCAGGTCGAAAGCCGCCGAGACGGTGGCCGCCGCGTCGTGCTCGATGCCGAGCCCGGCCAGCCGGTCGCCGTCGCGCAACCGCTGGTTGTAGGCGGCGATCGGCGTCGGGCGCTCGGTGTCGACCTGCGCGGCCGCGATCCGCAGCGCGAGCGGGAGGTGGCCGGTCAGCGCGGTCAGCTCGGTCGCGGCGGCCGGCTCGCGCATCACCACGTCGGTGCCGAGCAGCCGGCCGAGCAGCGCGGTCGAGGTGGTCGGCGCCAGCACGTCGAGCGGCAGGGCGACCGCCCCGTCGACCGCGACCAGGCCGGTGAGCCGGTTGCGGCTGGTCACCAGCGTCACGCTGCCGTCGCCGGCGGGCAGCAGCGGCCGGACCTGGTCGGCGTGCTCGGCGTTGTCGAGCAGCACCAGCAGCCGCTTGTCGGCGGTCAGCGTGCGGTAGAGCTGGGCGGCCTCGTCGAGGTCGGCCGGCGTGCTGGCCGACGGCACGCCGAACGCGGCCAGGAACCGGCCGATCACCTCGGACGGGCGCAGCGACCGGGTCTGCGCCCAACCGCGCAGGTCGATCGCGAGCTGGCCGTCGGGGAAGCGGCGGCGGGCCCGGTGCCCCCAGTGGACGGCCAGGGTGGTCTTGCCGACGCCGGCCATGCCGGAGACGACCACCACGACCGGACCGGTGCCCTCGCCGGCGACCAGCGCGTCGAGCCGGTGCAGCGGCTCGTCGCGGCCCAGGAACGTGCGTGCCGGCGCCGGAAGCTGGGCCGGCGCGGTGCGTTCGTGCGTGGCGGCCCGCAGGATCCGCCGGTGCAGGTCGCGCAGGTTGGCGCCCGGATCGACGCCGAGCTCGTCGGCGAGCAGCCGGCGGGTGCGCTCGTAGGCGGCCAACGCCTCGCCGCGCCGGTCGGCCCGGGCCAGCGAGCTCATCAACTGCGCCTGGAGGCGTTCGCGCAGCGGGTGCTGCTCGGCCAACGCGCGCACCTCGGCACCGATCTCGCGGTGCCGGCCGAGCTCCAGCTCCAGCTCGAAGCAGTCCTCGTAGGCGGCCAGCCGCAGCTCGTGCAGCCGGGCGGCCTCGGCCCGGACCCGATCGCCGAAGTCGTCGCCCTCGTAGGCGGTGGCACCGCGCCAGAGCCCGAGCGCCCGGCGCAGCTCCCGGCGCGCGGCCTCGCCCTGCCCTTCGGCGCGTAGCCGGCCGGCCTGCGCGACCAGCGTGTCGAACAGGTCGGCGTCGAGCTGGCCCGGCGGCACCGTGAGCAGGTAGCCCGCCGGCGACCG
Source organism: Asanoa ishikariensis (assembly GCF_900107455.1). GTDB lineage: Bacteria > Actinomycetota > Actinomycetes > Mycobacteriales > Micromonosporaceae > Asanoa > Asanoa ishikariensis. The sequence goes on from NZ_FNQB01000002.1 coordinate 921,058, forward strand.
GGTCAACGCCTCGTCGCCGACAGCGCGCCGCAGGTGGTGGACGAGCACCCGGATGGCGCCGCGCCGGGTCTCCTCGCCGGCGCCCTTGTCCCATAGGGCCTCGGCGAGCACCGCCACCGACACCGGGCGGTTGGCCTCGACCAACAGGTTGGCGAGCACCACGCGGTGCTGGCGGGCGGCCAGCACGATCACCTCTGGATCGGTGCGCTGCGTGCGCGCATCAGGCTCAGTGCGCAGCACGCGCAGTGGGCCCAGAACCTCGAATCGCACGGCATCTCCCGTTGTTACCATGGCAAAGACGGTTACTCACGTTAGCGCACGAATGCTAGCCCTTGCCGGTTCAGCCAACGCAGATCCAACACTGGCCCTGCACAGTAGGCACCGGCCGCACCCGCCCAGCGCGCAACCGGCCGCCTAGGAGGGTGACGCGGCCAACGGGGGGCCGCGTCTTCCCCTTGCCTCTGCCTGCCCGTTGCCGCCGCCTGCCTGTTACTTAGGCGCGGGCGGGTCTTCCTTTTCCTTGCGTAGGTCTTCCTCGCGCCGACGTAGGTCGGCCTCCCAACGCTCGAAGAGCTCGGTGTCTTCCTTGCTTCGTTGGTCGAGTGACTTGAGGAACTCGGGGTCGTCGTCCGGCGCCTGCTGACGCGGCCGTTCGTTTTCCGGGAAGCCGCTGCCCGGGCGCCGACTCCCGGCCGCCGGACGCGACGCGGGCCGCCCCGCGAGGAACCAGGCCACGCCGCCGACCAGGGGGAAGAACAGGATGATGAGCACCCAGGCGATGCGCGGCAACGCCCGGATCTCGCTCTCGTCGGCGGACAGGCAGCTGATCAGTGCGGCCACAGCCAGCACGAGCTGGGCCACGAAGAGGAGTCCGTAGAGGCGCACCATGCGGACATGATGGACCGTCCGTGCCAGTTGCGGCCACCCCATGGCGTTGCCAAAACGGTTGTCACAGGGTGAAGAGCATCAACAACCCCAGGACGGCGTACCCGGGAGCGATCAACGCGGCCACCGTCAGCATCCGCGGAGTCACTGGTGAAACGGGCCGTGACCGGCCGGAAAGCTGCCGCAGCCGACCGAGCACCCACAGCCCGGCGGCGCCCCAGCCGGCGATGGACACGGCGGCGAACACCACGCCCGCTGTGCCGTGCCGGACACCGAACCGGGCGGCGAGCACCGCCGTCACGGCGAGCGTCAGCACGGTGCGGCCCCAGGCCAGCCGGGTGCGGATCCACGCGACGCCGGTGTCGACGACCCGGAAGTCGGCCCCCTCCGGGGCCGGCTCAGCCACGGGCCGTCTCGTTCCGGCGTCGGTCAGCCACGGGCGGCCTGCACCAGGACGGCCACCACGAGCAACAGCGCACCGGCGGCGACCAGGATGGACAGCAGGGCGGGAAACCGCGACGGCGGCAGGTCGCGGCGTTGCCGCATGGCCCGCTCGGCGCGTGCCCAGTGGTCGACCGCACGCAGTGCGACGAAGCCGCCGATCACCAGCAGCGCCACCGCGATGACCTCGCGCAGGTGGGCGATGCCGAGCACCGGCAGGAACTGCGCGGCGGCCAGGCCGCCCGCGACCAACGCCAGCGCGGTGCGGATCCAGGCCAGGAACGTGCGCTCGTTCGCCAGCGAGAACCGGTAGTCCGGGGTCTCACCCACGTCCTGGGGGTCGAACCACCGCTTGATCACGTACCGATTATCTGTCGACAGGTCGCCTAACCTGAGCCGGTGACTGAACTGGACATCACCGCCCTGCGTGACGCGTACGACAGCCAGCTCCGCGCCTACGATCCCGAGCTGCCCGGAGTGACGGTCGAGTTCGACGGTCCGCTCAAGCGGGCGTCCGCGATGATGGGCGGCGGCTACATCGTCTACCAGGACCTCGGCGGTCTCGCCGGCGCCGAGCTCGACGAGCTGATCGCCCGCCAGCGTGACCACTTCCGCGACCGTGGCGAGCAGGTCGAGTGGAAGCTGCACGGCCACGACGAGCCGGCCGACCTCGCCGAGCGGCTCACGGCGCACGGTTTCGTGGCCGAGGAGCGCGAGACCGTCGTGATCGGCCCGGTGGCGCCGCTGGCGGCCGCGCTGCCGGTGGTGCCGGCCGGTGTGCGGTTGCGCGACGTCAGTCAGCGCGCCGACTTCGACAGCATCGTGCGCATGGAAGCGGCGGTCTGGGGCGACGACCGGAGCTGGATCGCCGACATGCTCGAGGAGGAGAGCGCCGCCCACCCGACCGACCTCGTCGTGACGGTGGCCGAAGACGTCGAGACCGGCGAGGTGGTCAGCGCCGGTTGGGTCCGCTTCGTGCCGGGCACGGCGTTCGCGACGCTGTGGGGCGGCTCGACGCTGCCCGCGTACCGGCGGCGCGGCATCTATCGGGCGCTCGTCGCCCACCGGGCACGCCTCGCGGAGGTCAACGGATTCACGCTGCTCCAGGTCGACGCGTCCGAGGACAGCCGGCCGATCCTGGAGCGGCTGGGCTTTGTGGCGGTCACCACCACGACGCCGTACGTCTACCATCCGTGATCGTGACTGAGCTGACCGATCACGAACGGGCGACCCTCAAACGCGCTGCCTTCGGCGTGGTCTACCTGGTCTCCAACGCGGACCCCGGCTTCCTGGCGATGCTGCGGGAGAGCGTCGCGGCGTCCGGCGCGTTCACCGGCGCCCGCGGACTGGCCCGCGACGTGCTGACCAGCGGCAGCTTGCCGAGGTTCCCGCGCCGGGACCCGGGGCGGGTCGAGGCCGAGGTGCTGCCCGCGTTGACCGAGTCGCTGGCGATTCTGCGCGCGAAGGCACCCGACGAGGTCGACAACTACCGCGACGCGGTGTTGTCGGCGGCGCAGCGGGCCGCGGAGGCGGCACACGGTGTGCGACCTTCCGAGGCGGCTGTCCTGGCGAAGGTGCGTGCCGCGCTCGCCTGACGGGCGTGAGCCGTGTCACGCTGATGGTCGGCTGAGCCGATGCTACTGGCGGGTAAGTTAGCTCTCGGTGGCGGGTGGGAAACTCCACACCGCCGCCAGATTGACCCGGCCTTCCGCCGCCCGGCAGGCTGCGGCCTAAGTGCGCGTTAACCAACCAGGAGGGTCGTCGAAACGCGATGAACATCGTCGTCCTCGTCAAGCAGGTGCCTGACTCCGGCTCGGAGCGCAACCTCGCTGGCGACAACACGGTCGAACGTCAGTCGGCCAACAACGTCATCAACGAGATGGACGAGTACGCCATCGAGGCGGCGTTGAAGATCCAGGAAGCGCATGGCGGCGAGGTCACGATCCTCACCATGGGCCCCGAGCGCGCGACGGAGTCGATCCGCAAGGCGCTGTCGATGGGACCGGACAAGGCCGTGCACGTCCTCGACGACGCCCTGCACGGATCGTGCGCCGTGGCCACGTCCAAGGTGCTGGCCGCCGCCCTCGGCACGCTCAACCCGGACCTGATCATCGCCGGCGCGGAGTCCACCGACGGCCGCGTGCAGGTGATGCCGCACATGATCGCGGAGCGGCTCGGCGTCGCGGCGCTGACCGGCGCCCGCAAGCTGACCGTCGACGGCGGCACGCTGACCATCGAGCGGCAGACCGAGGAGGGCTACGAGGTGGTCACCGCCGCCACGCCCGCCGTGGTGTCGGTCTGGGACACGATCAACGAGCCGCGCTACCCCTCGTTCAAGGGCATCATGGCCGCCAAGAAGAAGCCGGTGCAGACCCTGGCTCTGGCCGACCTGGGTGTCGAGGCGGGCGAGGTCGGCTTCGCCGGCGCCACCTCCGAGGTCGTCGAGCACGCGAAGCGGCCGGCCCGCGCCGGTGGCCAGAAGGTCGCCGACGACGGCAACGGCGGCGTCGCGCTGGTCGAATACCTGTCGTCCGAGAAGTTCGTCTGAGCAGGGGGAGGCATAAACATGGCTGAGGTATTGGTCCTGGTCGAGGCCACCCGCGACTTCACGGTCAAGAAGGTCACCCTGGAGCTGCTCACGCTGGCCCGCACCCTGGGTAGCCCGTCGGCGGTCGTGTTCGGCGCGAGCGGTGCCGCCGCCGCGCTGGCCGACAAGCTGGGGGAATACGGCGCGGAGAAGATCTACGCCGGCGAGGGCGACGAGATCGACGGCCACCTGGTGGCGCCGAAGGCGACCACCCTGGCCGCGCTGGTCAAGCGGGTGCAGCCGGCCGCCGTGCTGCTCCCGTCCACCCAGGAAGGCAAGGAGATCGCCGGCCGGCTGGCCGTCAAGCTCGACAACGGCCTGCTCACCGACGTGGTCGAGCTGACCGCCGACGGCGTGGCCACCCAGCCGGCGTTCGCCGGCCAGGTCGTCGTCAAGTCGAAGGTCACCCGCGGCATCCCCATCGCCACCGTCCGCCCGAACTCCCTGACGCCGACCCCGGCAGCGGCGTCGCCCCAGGTCGAGGCCCTGGAGATCAGCCTCGGCGCGGCCGACACCCTGGCCAAGGTGGTCGACCGGGTGATCGAGCAGAAGGGCTCGCGCCCGGAGCTCACCGAGGCGTCCGTGGTCGTCTCCGGTGGTCGTGGCGTCGGCAGCGGCGACAACTTCAAGCTGGTCGAGGAGCTGGCCGACCTGCTCGGCGGCGCGGTTGGCGCGTCCCGCGCGGCGGTCGACTCGGGCTTCTACCCGCACCAGTTCCAGGTCGGGCAGACCGGCAAGACCGTGTCGCCGCAGCTCTACATCGCACTGGGCATCTCCGGCGCGATCCAGCACCGGGCCGGCATGCAGACCTCGAAGACGATCGTGGCGGTCAACAAGGACGCCGAGGCGCCGATCTTCGAGCTGGCCGACTACGGCGTGGTCGGCGACCTCTTCAAGGTCGTCCCGCAGGCCGCGGAGGAGATCCGCAAGCGCAAGTGACGCGAAGGAAGGGTCCCTTGTCAACGCCGTGCGTTAACAAGGGACCCTTCCTTACGTAAGGACCGCACGGGGCTACGCTGAACCGTGATGGCATACCTGGACCACGCCGCCACTACCCCGATGCTCGACGAGGCGATCGAGGCCTACGCCGCTACGGCACGGGAGGTCGGCAACCCTTCGTCGCTGCACGCGGCTGGGCGCTGCGCGCGCCGGCACGTCGAGGAGTCCCGCGAGCGGATCGCGGCTGCCCTGGGCGCCCGGCCCTCTGAGGTGATCTTCACGGGCGGCGGCACCGAAGCCGACAACCTGGCGGTCAAGGGCATCTTCTGGGCGCGCCGGGCCGAGCGGCCGGGGCGCGTCCGGGTGATCGCGAGCTCCGTCGAACACCACGCCGTCCTCGACTCGGTGGAGTGGCTGGTCCGGCACGAGGGCGCCGCCGCCACCTGGCTGCCGGTCGACGAGGCCGGGCGGCTCGACCCGGCCAGCCTGGCCGAAGCCCTCGACGACGACGTCGCCCTGGTCACCGCCATGTGGGCCAACAACGAGGTCGGCACCGTCCAGCCGGTCACCGAACTGGCCGCGCTGGCCGCCGCCGCCCAGGTGCCGTTCCACACCGACGCGGTGCAGGCGGTCGGCCAGGTGCCGGTCGACTTCGCCGCCAGCGGTGCCGCCGCGCTCACCGTCACCGGCCACAAGCTGGGCGGCCCGGTCGGCGTCGGCGCCCTGCTGCTCGGCCGCGACGTCGCCGCCACGCCCTTGCTGCACGGGGGCGGCCAGGAGCGCGACGTGCGCTCCGGCACGCTCGACGCACCCGGCATCGTCGCCTTCGCGGTCGCGGTGGAGCGCAGCGTCAAGACCCAGCGGGAGTACGCCGCCCGGATCGCCGCCCTCCGCGACGCGCTGGTCGCCGGCGTGCGCGGGGTCGCGCCGGACGTGATCTACAACGGCGACCCGGTTGACCGGCTGCCCAGCAACGCGCACTTCTCGTTCCCCGGCTGCGAGGGCGACGCGCTGTTGCTGCTCCTCGACGCCCAGGGCGTCGCCTGCTCGACGGGTTCGGCCTGCTCGGCCGGGGTCGCGCAGCCCTCGCACGTGCTGATCGCCATGGGCAACGACGACGACCGGGCGCGGTCCTCGCTGCGCTTCACGCTCGGGCACACCTCGACCCAGGCCGACGTCGACGCGCTGGTCGCCGCGCTGCCGGCAGCGGTCGAGCGGGCCCGCCGGGCCGGGATGATCAAGTCGTCCCGGTGACGGCCCACCGCGTACCCTTGCCGCTGTGAGGGTTCTAGCAGCGATGTCCGGCGGGGTCGACTCCGCCGTCGCGGCCGCGCGTGCCGCGGCGGCCGGGCACGACGTCACCGGCGTGCACCTGGCGCTGTCGCGCAATCCGCAGACCTACCGGTCCGGCGCGCGGGGCTGCTGCACGCTCGAAGACTCCCGCGACGCCCGCCGCGCCGCAGACGTGATCGGCATCCCGTTCTACGTGTGGGACATGGCCGACCGGTTCCACGAAGACGTCGTCGACGACTTCGTCGCGGAATATGCCGCGGGCCGCACGCCCAACCCCTGCCTGCGCTGCAACGAGAAGATCAAGTTCGCGGCGGTGCTCGACCGGGCGATCGCGCTCGGCTTCGACGCGGTGGTCACCGGGCACCACGCTCGCCTCGGCGCCGACGGCCTGCTGCGGCGCAGCGTCGACCTGCCCAAGGACCAGTCCTACGTGCTGGCCGTGCTCAACCGCGAGCAGCTCGACCGGTCGATGTTCCCGCTCGGCGACACGACCAAGGCCCAGGTCCGCGCGGAGGCAGCGGCGCGCGGCCTGTCCGTGGCCGACAAGCCCGACTCGCACGACATCTGCTTCATCGCCGACGGCGACACCCGCGGCTTCCTGGCCGAGCGCCTGGGCGAGGAGCCCGGCGACATCGTCGACGCGCTGACCGGCGCGGTGGTCGGCTCGCACGCCGGCGCCTACGCCTACACGGTCGGCCAGCGTCGCGGCCTCAACATCGGCGTGCCGGCGCCGGACGGCAAGCCCCGCTACGTGCTGTCGATCACGCCGGTCACCAACACCGTCACGGTCGGCCCGGCCGAGTCGCTCGAGGTCGGCACCGTGGCCGGCGATCGTCCGGTGTGGACCGGCGGCGCGCTGCCGGACGGCCCGGTCGAGTGCGAGGTGCAGCTACGCGCGCACGGCACCCCGGTGCCGGCCGTGGTCACCCTCGCCGACGGCGTGCTGACCGCCGAGCTCCGCAGCCCGGCCCGCGGCGTCGCCCCGGGCCAGGCCGTGGTGGCCTACCGCCCGGACCCAGCCGGCGACATCGTCCTCGGCTCAGCCACCATCAGCTAGTCGCCCGCTAGGGCGAACCTTTCCGCGTGCACCTGGCGCTTGGGCACGCCGATCTGCTTGAGCGACTTCAGGACCGCGTCGGTCATCGCGGGCGGCCCGCACACGTACACGTCGCGCTCGCGGATGTCCGGCACCAGCGCCGACAGGTTCTCGGGCGCGAACGGTCGGTTGGGCGGGTCGCCCGCGCCGGTGCGGCCGGTCAGCAGGTGCACGGTGACGCCCTGCGTGGTCACGTAGTGGCCCAGCTCCGAGAGCAGCACCGCGTCGTCCTCGGTCGGCACCCGGTAGAGCACCGTGACCGGCCCGGTCAGCTCACCGAGCAGCGACCGGATCGGGGTGATCCCGACCCCGCCGGCGATCAGCAGCGTGGCCTCGCGGGTGCGGTGCAGAGTGGTGAACGCGCCGTACGGACCCTCGACGAAGACCCGCGCGCCGACCGGCAGGTGCCGCAGCCCCGTGCTGGTCTTGCCCACCGCCCGCGCGGTCAGCCGGAGCACCTCGCCGTCCGGCGTCGACGAGATCGAGAACGGGTTGGCCTGCCACCAGCGGCCCTTGGTCAGGAACCGCCAGATGAAGAACTGGCCGGCCCGCGCCTCGAGCCCGGCCAGGTCGCGGCCGGTCACGTAGACCGAGGTGACGTTGTCGGCCTCGGGCACCACGGCGGCCACCCGGAGCTTGTGCCGGGCGTTGCGGACCAGCGGCGTGACCGCCCGCCCGTGCAGCAGGGCGACGATCACCACTCCCCAGAGCCCCCACCAGTACGCCGTGCTCAGCGGGTTGGCCCGGAAGCTGCTGCCCTCGTAGAGCTGGTGCAGCACGGCCAGCGTGACAGCGGCGTAGAGCAGCAGGTGGATGGCGTGCCAGAGCTCGTAGGAGAGCCGGCGGCGGGCGAACCGCACCGAGAGCGCCACGACGATCACGATCAACGCCACGGCCAGCATGCCGAGCAGTGTCGGGAAGATGCCGAGAAAGACGTCGATCTGGGCGAAGACCGAAATGTTGGCGAGTTGGGCGTACCCCGTCAGGATGAAGCTCGCGTGCAGCACCACCGCCCAGAACAGGGCGAACCCGGTCCAGCGGTGCCAAGCGGTCAGCTTGTCGGGGCCGATCCAGGCGTCCAGCCAGGGCATCCGGGCCACCAGCACGAGCTGCAGCATCATCAGCAGCGCGGCGTGCAGCGCGATGAACTTGGCGGTGCCGATCAGCGCGTTCTTCGCCGGGTCGCCCGTGAAGAACAGGACCTCGACGATCAGCACGTTGGCGACCAGCGCACCCCACACGGCGTATCTGGCCGTCCGGGCCTGGTTGGTGGTGGCGCGGCGCGCCTGTGCCGTCGGCGCGGTCGCGGTCATGAGCGGTCTCCTGTCACCGTCGAGCTTCCCGCTATGACTACGGGGTTCCGGCGAGAGTAGTTCAGCTAGGGTGCCTGCATGCTGACCCGCGCGTGGGGAATCGCCCGATCGTTGATTATCTATCACGGCCAGCCTGGTCGGCACCGCCGGCTCGTCCGCTTCTACGGGCAGTTTCTCGGCCCCGGCGACGTCGCCTTCGACATCGGCGCGCACGTCGGCAGTCGGGTCCGGGCCTGGCGGTCGCTTGGCGCGCGAGTGATCGCCGTCGAGCCCCAACCTGACCTGCTGCGCGTGCTGCGCACCTTCTTCGGCCGCGACGACCAGGTCGTGATCGCCCCGGTCGCCGTCGGCGCCACACCCGGCACCGCCCAGTTGGCCCTGTCCACCGCGACGCCCACGGTCTCGACCCTGTCCACCTCGTGGCGCGACACGGTCTCCGCGGACCGCAGCTTCGCCAAGGTCCGCTGGGATCGCTCGGTCGAGGTGCCGGTGACGACCCTGGACGAAATGATCAAGGAGTACGGCGAGCCGGCCTTCTGCAAGATCGACGTGGAGGGCTTCGAGGCCGAGGTGCTGGCCGGGCTGTCCAACCCGGTGCGGGCGCTGAGCTTCGAATACCTGCCGATGGCGCACGACGCCGGGCTGGCGGTGCTCGGCCAGGTCGAGGCGCTGGGCGACTACGAGTACAACTACTCGCCGGTCGAGACCATGCGCTGGGCCCGCGAGTCGTGGATGAGCGCGGCGGAGCTCGTCGCCCTGTTCGGCGAGATCCGTCCGACGGGCCGTTCCGGCGACGTGTACGCCCGCCTCCGCGCGTCGTGAACCGCGCCGTCATCCTGCTCACCGGCATCCAGGCGGCGGGCAAGTCGACGGTGGCCCAGGCGCTCGCGGAGCGGCTGCCGCGCTCGGCGCACGTGCGCGGCGACGTGTTCCGCCGGATGGTCGTCAGCGGGCGGGCCGAGATGAGTCCGGTGCCGTCGGCAGAAGCGCTCGCGCAGCTCCGCCTGCGATACCGGCTGGCCGCCCAGGTCAGCGACGCCTACTTCGAGGCGGGGCTGACGGTGGTCACCCAGGACGTCATCCTCGGAGAGTCCCTGGGGGAGATGGTCGGCCTGATCAAGAGCCGTCCGCTGCTGGTGGTCGTGCTCGCGCCGCGGCCGGCCGCGATCGCCGAGCGAGAGGCCGGGCGGGGCAAGGTCGCCTACGGGACCTTCGCGATCGAGCAGCTCGAACGGGTGCTGCGTGACGAGACGCCGCGGATCGGGTTGTGGCTGGACACGTCGGAGCAGACGGTCGCCGAGACGGTGGACGAGATCCTGGCCAGGGCGTGGACCGAAGCGATGGTGCCGTGAGGGTGCCCGCCGGCGCGCTCGGCAGGCAGCCCGCTGTCTAGCAGCCGCAGTCGCAGCCACATCCGCAGCATCCGCGCATCCTCGCTCACCTCCTTTCGGCGTCGGTCCCGGGCGGGCACCAGGTCCCCGGCTCGGGCGGCGGGCAGTCCGGCGACGGCAGCGCGTCGATCATCCGCACCATCTCGGCGCGCAGCGCGGCCAGCCGGGCCAGCTCCGCGTCGAGCTCGGCCAGGCGCCGCGTGAGCAGCTCCTCGGCCGGCTCGCACGGGCACACCCCGGTGTCCCGCACCGCCAGCAGCTCGCCGATGTCGCGCAGCCGCAACCCGAGCCGCTGCCCACCCTGGATGAACCGCACCCGGTCCGCCGCGCTCTCGTCGTACGCCCGGTAGCCGGACGCCGTCCGCGGCGGCGGCCGCAGCAGCCCGACCCGCTCGTAGTACCGGACGGTGTCCGCGGAAACGCCCGCCACCTGCGCCAACTCGGCAACCCGCATGAGCACCACGCTAAACCTTGGAGCACACTCCAAAGTCAAGCGCTGGATCGATGGACATGCCGCCGGTACGGTCGGCGCCATGGACTCGCTGCCGCGCACCATGTGGACGCTGTTCGAGCCGATCCACTCGGTCACGTACTTCACGCCGCAGGCCAAGGAGGCGTTCGAGGCGGCCAACCTGCGCGGCTTCTGGCGCGGCTACTTCGCCGGCCGGGCGGCGCCGCTGGGTGCGGTCGACGCGGCCCCGGTCATCGCGCTGTTCTGGGGCTTCGCACCGGGCATGGTGACCCGGGCACTGCCCGACGTCTGGTCCCGGGCGACGCCCGCGGAGTCGCTGGCGGCCCGCCTGGCCGGTGCCCGCGCCTCGCTGGCGGCGCTGCTCGACGGCGTCGGCCCGGTCGACGAGGCCGCCGACCTGCTCCGCGAGGCGGCGTCCGCAGTGCCGACCGTGGGCCGCGTGCTGGGCGCCGCGAACGCCGCGTTGCCGTGGCCGGAGGACCCGATCGGGAGGCTTTGGCAGGCGGCCACGATCCTGCGCGAGCACCGCGGCGACGGCCACGTCGCGGCGCTGCTGGTGGCCGGCCTGGACGGCCCGGAGACCGGCGTCTGGCGGGCCTCGATCGACCAGCGCCGCGACTATCTCCAGCCGGCCCGCGGCTGGTCGGACGACGACTGGATCGCGGCGGTCAAACGGCTCAGCGACCGCGGCTGGCTGGACGACTCCGGCGCGGCCACGCAGGTCGCCCTGGACGCCCGCGCCGAGATCGAGGCGACCACCGACCGGCTGGCCGCCGCGCCCTGGCAGCACCTGGGCGAGGCCGGCACCGCGCGCCTCCGCGAGGTGCTCCGCCCGTTGGCGGTCCGCGTCCGCGCGGCCCTGCCCGCGGAGACGCCGATCGGCCTGCCCGCCATCGTGTGAGCCGCCAGACACGCCCGGTGGGCATGAATCCGCCGGGCGTCAGGTTTCATGAATCGGGCACCGCGGAAGGTCGCGGAACCCGACGAGCCGTCCCGGGTATGACGCCCGCCTCGACCCGCCTCATCGCAACAACAGAGGTGTCAGTCATGAAACTCTCGTCTCGCTTCGCATTGGACATGGTTTACCTGACCGCGGGAGCGTTCCTGCTCGTCGCCGCGATGACGTTCACGTCCGGGACCGCCGGTTGGCTCGCCTTCGCGGTGGGCGCCGGGGTGACGCTGCTAGCCGGCCTCAGCGCCGTCCGGGCGACCCAGCGGGCCACCAGGATCGGCCACGGCATCGTGGCGGTGGCGGCGCTCTGGTCACTGGTCGCCGCGCTGACCTTCACGGGCGCCACCCAGACCTGGCTGGTCTTCGCGAACGCCGCCGGCCTGGCCCTGCTCGCCGTGGCCGACCTGGTCAGCCACGAGGTCACCACCGAGAGGGTGGTCCACGAGTTGGTCGTGCAGAACGCGCCGCACGACCAGACGGTGGCGGAGCCCTTGCGGGCCGCCTAAGTCAGAACCTGAGAACGCGAAGGTGGCGGGCCCAGTGCCCGCCACCTTCGCGTTTACGACGCGGAGCCGCGGACCGCGGCCGGGTTAGCAAGGGGCCCTTCCTATGCGGAAAGCGATAAGAAGGGTCCCTTGCTTCAGTTGTTCGGGGTGAGCGGGCGGTAGCGGCCCAGCCATTCGACTAGCTCGTCGGCCGGCATCGGGCGGGCGTAGAACCAGCCCTGCGCCACGTGGCAGCCGACCGAGCGGAGCAGGCGCCAGGTGCGCTCGTCCTCGACGCCCTCGGCGACCACCCGTAGGCCGAGCGCGCCGGCCAGGTCGATGACGGTGCGGACGATGGCATGGTCGTCGGCGTCGGTCGCCATGCCCAGCACGAACGAGCGGTCGACCTTGACCTCGGTCAACGGCAGCCGGCGCAGGTGCTGCATCGACGAGTAGCCGGTGCCGAAGTCGTCCAGGGCGATCGCCACGCCGAGCTTGGCCAGTTCCGAGATGGTCGCCAGCACGCGCCGCGGGTCGGCCATCAGGGCGCCCTCGGTGATCTCCAGTTGGAGCTGGTCGGGAGAGACCCCGAAGCGGGCCAGCCGTTCCCTGATCTGGTCGACGATCTCCAGGGTGTGCAGGTCGCGGATGCTGACGTTGACGGCCGCCCGCAGCGTCACACCGGCGGCCTGCCACTTGGCCAACTGCTCGACCACGTCGTCGACGACCCGGCGGGTGAGCAGGCGCATGACCGCGCTCTGCTCGGCCACTTTGATCAGCTCTTCGGGGTCGACCATGCCGCGCGTCGGGTGCCGCCAGCGCAGCAGCGCCTCGACGCCGACCACCTCGCCGGTCTGGATCTCGATCTGCGGCTGGTAGTACATCGTGATCTCGCCGGCGGCCATGGTGGCCAGGTCCGGGTCGAGCGCGCGCCGCAGGTCGCCGAGCAGGCTCAGGCGCTCGGGCGTGTTGTGGTCGGACTCGGGCTTGTAGACGACGACCGTGTCGTTGCGGTGCTTGGCGTCGTACATGGCCACGTCGGCGTGCCGCATCAGCGTCGCGAAGTCGTCGCCGTGCTCCGGGAACAGCGCGATGCCGATCGAGCCGGCGACGTCGAGCGGCAGGCCGTCCAGCGCGACCGGCTCGGACAGCGCGGTCACGATGCGGTCGGCCAGCGCCCGGGCGCCGGCGGCGTCGGTCAACCGGGGCGTCAGGATGGCGAACTCGTCGCCGCCGAGCCGGGCGACGACGTCGTGCCGGTCGACCGCCTCGACCAGGCGGCCGCTCACCTCGACCAGCAACTGGTCGCCGACCGCGTGGCCGAGCGCGTCGTTGACGTGCTTGAACCGGTCGATGTCGAGCAGCAGCAGGGCGAAGTGCCGGTCGGCCGCGCCAGCCGCGGCGCGGGCGCAGTGCAGGGTGGCCTGCTCGTGCACCTCCGCCAGCAGGGCCTTGCGGTTGGCCAGGCCGGTGAGCGGGTCGAGCCGGGCAAGCTGCTCCTGCTCGGACGACAGGCGCGACATCCGGTAGACCGCGAACAGCGGCACCAGCATCAGCGGGATCAACGCGACGCTGTGCGACGCCGGCCCGACCAGGATCGGAGCGAGCAGGAGCAGGGCGCCGATCGAGACGGACTCGAAGGCGACACCCTGGCGGAAGGTGGTCCACCAGTTGCCGCCGGAGTGCAGCCGAACCGCGATGGTCACTGTGCCGTACTTGACGACGAACCAGGCCACCGCCGCCAGTGTCACCGCGGCCACGTCGATCCAGGTTGGACCGGAGCCCTCTCCGAACGCCGTCTCGCCCAGGGCGTAGGTGACCGCCTCCGCCGCGCCCAGAGCCAGCGTGTACTGCGCGATGTTGAACACCGCGCGCCACACCGCGTGCCGCATCCGCCATGAGGACACCACGACCGCGGCCGCCTGCACCAGCACGGCGGGGCCGAGCCCCCACGCCAGCAGGATCGCGAACGTGAAGCAGATGGACGGGAAAACCGCGGAGCTCTGGCGGCGGCCGGGCGGCGTGAACGGCCGGTAGTCACAAAGGACAGCCAGCGCCGCCATCACCCAGAACGCGGCCGGCAGGTCAGGAAGCGTCTCGGTCAGCCGCGCGACCGGCATGGCGGCCACCAGCACGGCCGCGGCGATGACCGCACCGACGAACGTGTAGAACGACCGCGCCCGTTCGGCGGGAACGTAGTTACGACGCGCGGCAGCGTCCATCCCCACCTCCCCGCTCGCCCCACACAATGCGCCCCCCGGCGCCGGCCACAGTGCACTAAAGATCCCACCCTATGGTTGCCATACGCCAACCGAGCGAAAGGGACAGAGTCGTAATTAAGTTGGTATAGACGGCAAGCGGGCAACTATGGGCCGATAGCCGTCAGCTCAGGAGTCGTCACTCACCGCAGCGGCGCGTGCCGCGTCGGGCCCGTCGGAGAGCAATATCCGCAGGCCAGCCTCGTCGAGGACGGGAACCTTGAGGGACACCGCCTTGTCGTACTTGGAGCCGGGATTGTCGCCTACGACGACAAAGTCGGTCTTCTTGGATACTGAACCGGTGACCTTGCCGCCACGCGTGGCGATGGCTTCGGTCGCCTGGTCGCGGGAGAACTCGGCGAGGGTGCCCGTGACCACGAAGGTGAGGCCCTCCAACGGGCGTGGCCCCTCGTCGGCGCGCTCCTCGGCCATCCGCACGCCGGCCGCCCGCCACTTGCGGACCACCTCGCGGTGCCAGTCGACCGCGAACCATTCCTTGAGGCTCACGGCGATCGTCGGACCGACGCCGTCGACGCCGGACAGTTCCTCGACGTCGGCCTCGTCGATCCGCTCAACGGACTCGAAATGCCGGGCCAGCGCCTGGGCCGCGGTCGGACCGACATGCCGGATGGAGAGCGCGACCAGCACCCGCCAGAGCGGGCGCGCCTTCGCCTCTTCGAGGTTGTCGAGCAGCTTGACCGCGTTGCTGCCGAGCGTGCCGTCCTTGTTGACGAAGAACGGGCAGTCGCGCAGCGCCAGCGCGTCGATGTCGAACAGGTCGCCCTCGTCGGTGATCGCGCCGCACTCGAGCAGCGCCGTCGACGCCTTGTAGCCGAGCACCTCGATGTCGAGCCCGCCCCGCCCGGCCAGGGCGAACACCCGCTCGCGGAGCTGGGCCGGGCACGACCGGGCGTTGGGGCACCGGATGTCGACGTCGCCCTCTTTGGCCGGGGCCAGCGTGGTGCCGCAGCTCGGGCACTCGGTGGGCATCTCGAACGGCCGCGCGTCGGCCGGGCGCAACCCGATCACCGGGCCGAGCACCTCGGGGATCACGTCGCCGGCCTTGCGCAGCACGATGGTGTCGCCGATCAGCACACCCTTGCGCTCGACCTCGCGGGCATTGTGGAGCGTGGCCAGCGCGACCGTCGACCCGGCCACCTTGACCGGCTCGAGCACGGCGAACGGGGTGACCCGCCCGGTGCGGCCGACGTTGACCTGGATGTCGAGCAGCTTGGTGTTGACCTCTTCGGGCGGGTATTTGAAGGCGATCGCCCAGCGCGGTGCCTTGCTGGTCGAGCCGAGCCGCCCCTGCAACGCGAGCTCGTCGACCTTGACCACCACGCCGTCGATCTCGTGCTCGACATCGTGCCGGTGCGCGCCGTAGTAGGCGATGTAGTCGTCGACCCCGGCGAGGTCGTCGACCACCTTCCACCGCTCGCTGGTCGGCAGCCCCCACCGGCGCAGCGACTCGTAGGCGTGGGACTGCGACCTGGGCGCGAAGCCCTTGCGGGCGCCGATGCCGTGCACCACCATGCGCAGCGGCCGGGAAGCCGTCACCCGTGGGTCCTTCTGCCGCAGGCTGCCGGCCGCGGCGTTGCGGGGGTTGGCGAACGGTGCCTTGCCCTGCTCGACCAGGCCGGCGTTGAGGTCGGCGAACGCGGAGATCGGGAAGTAGACCTCGCCGCGCACCTCGAGCAGCTCCGGGACGTCTTTGCCCTTGAGCCGCTCGGGGATGCCCTCGATCGTGCGGACGTTGCCGGTCACGTCTTCACCGGTGCGCCCGTCGCCCCGGGTCGCGCCGCGGACCAGCCGGCCCTTCTCGTAGGTCAGGTTGATCGCCAGGCCGTCGACCTTGAGCTCGCACAGGAACCGCACCGGCCCGCCCGCGTCGCGGATCGTGCGCTCGGCCCAGCCGGCCAGCCCCTCGGTGCTGAACACGTTGTCGAGGCTGAGCAGCCGCTCCAGGTGCTCGACGGCGGTGAACTCGGTGGTGAACCCGCCGACCCGCTGGGTCGGCGACTCCGGGGTGCGCAGGGCGGGATATTCGTCCTCTAGCGCGGTGATCTCGCGCAGCAGCGCGTCGAAGTCGGCGTCGGACACCGTCGGCGCGTCGAGCACGTAGTAGCGGTAGGTGTGCCCGTCGATCTCGTCGGCCAGCGCCGCGTGTCGCTCACGGGCCTCGGGCGGCGGCTCGTCACCCGCGGCCGCCGCCTGGGCCGCCGTCACCGCCTGGGAGGGAAGGGCTTCCTCGGACACCGCGCGCTACCTCCGGGAGGACTAGGTCTACCCAGCAACCTAGCCGCCCCGTACGACAAAGTCTCAGACCTCGAACACCAGACAGAACGGGTGCCCCGCCGGGTCCTCGAAGACCCGGAAGTCCGCCCCGTCACCGGGCAGCCGCTTCGCGCCCAGAGCGATGGCCTGCGACTCCGCCTGGTCGATGTCGTCGACCATCACGTCCAGGTGGAGCTGCTGCGGCCGCTCCGGGTCGGGCCAGCGCGGTTCGCGCAGGTCGGACGCGAGCTGGAAGGCGATCCGGACCCGGTCGTCCGAGATCACCACCCAGCCTTCGCGCTTGTGCGTGACGGGCATGCCGAGCAACTCGCTGTAGAACCCGGCCAGAGCGGACGGATCCGGACAGTCGATCACGACGTTGTAGAGGCGGCCGATCATGCCCGACATCTTTCCCTACCTGGCCGCCGGTTATTCCTCGACGAGCCGACGCCCGGCGTCCCGGCAGGCCGCGAGCACGTCCTTGGCGTAGGTCAGGGAGGCGCCCGCCAGCCCGCAGGTCGGCGTCACCACCACCTGCTGCGGCAGCAGCCGCGCATCGAAGCCGAGGTGGTGCCAGACCGTGCGTACCCGGTCGACCAGGTCCTTGTGGCTCGGCGCGCGCGTGCCGCTGGTCGGCGCCACGCCGGCCAGCAGGCCCACGCCGGCGTCGATCGCCTCACCCAGCGGGTCGAGGGCCGTGACCAGCGAGAGGTCGATCGACAGGGCGCTGGCGCCCGCCGCGACGAGCAGCGAGATGGGCACGTCCGGCGCACAGCAGTGGAACACCGTCGGCGCGTCGACCCGGGACACGAGCTCGCGCAGCGCGTCGGTGGCCGTGGTGACCTCGACCGGCCGGTACACGCTGAACCCGCTCTCGGTCGGGACGTGGCCGGCCAGCACCGTCGGCAGCGACGGCTCGTCGATCTGGAGCAGCACGGTCGCGCCGGGCAGCCGGCGCCGCACGTCCTCGACGTACCGCCGCAGCCCTTCCGCCAGCGACGCGGTCAGGTCGCGGACCGCGCCCGGGTCGCGCAGCAGGCGCCCACCGATCGGCAGGTCAACGCCGGCGGCCATCGTGTACGGCCCGGCCGCCTGCACCTTGACCACGCCGGTGTAGCCGTCACCCTGCTCGGTGAGCTGGTCGAGGTCGCGGTCCAGCAGGTCGAACGCGCGGCGCAGGTCGCGACCGGGCCGGGAGGCGATCCGCCAGCGCCCGGTATAGACCTCGACCGGCATGTCGACCAGGAACGCCGACGTCCGCCCGATGATGTCGGCACCGGCGCCCCGGTCCGGCAGTTCGGGGAGATGCGGCAGGTCAGGAAGCTCGCCCAGCACCACCCGCTGCGTCTCGGCGATGTCGGTGCCGGGCATCGAGCCGACACCCGTCGCGCTGCCGGCCGGCCACAACCATCGTTCCTGCTCATTCACGAGGCAGGAGCCTACCGATGACCTGGGTACGGGTAGCCGGGTGACCGTCACGCCAGAGCCACACCACGTCGCGCCCGAACGACTCGACCAGCAGCGCGAACGCGACCAGGAGGAGCACCACGTTGGCCCGGAACGGCAGCACGCCGGCAGTGGTCGTGATCAGCGCGATGCCCTGGGTCGCGGCCACCACCTTGCGCCAGTAGCGGGGCGGGAGCGTGCCGCGCATCCAGCGGGTCGACCAGATGCCGAGCAGGAACGCGTACCGCATGCCGCCGATCGCCAGCACCCACCAGCCGGCGGAACCGGCCACGTACAGGCTGAGCACGAGGAGCAGGAACGAGTCGGCTTCCATGTCGAACCGCGCGCCGAACGCCGACGTCGTGCCGGTGCGCCGGGCTACCTGCCCGTCGACGCCGTCGAGCAGCAGCGCGACGACCACCAGGCTGACGATCGCACCGACCGCCGGCGCGTGCTCGAGCGAGTCGACGACGAGCGCCGTGACCACCCCGATCAGGGTCGTCCGACCGGCCGTCACCCAGTCGGCTGGGCCGTACCCGTTGAGTCCGGATGATGACAGTCCGTGTTGGAGAAGGATCATCGTGACGAGTGCGAACGCGACGCCTGTGAACCAGGCGACAGCGCCCATGCCGACCGCGGCCCCCACCGCAACAAGCACTGTGAGCTGGGCAAACATGCCGACCAGGGGGCCGGACCGAACCAGGCGCATCGTTCCTCCGTGTCATGAAGCGGCACCAGATAGCACGGGAGATGGGATCGTTCGGTTCATGAACATGACGGAGAGCCACGAATGAGCCTGTCGGAACGCGCATTCTGGGTGGTCAAGCCCGGCTTCGGCGAGATCCGCCCGGCCGCCGTCGACCCACCCGGTCCCGACGAGGTTCTGGTCCGCACGATCCGGTCCGGTGTCAGCCGGGGCACCGAGACCTTGGTGTTCCGCGGCGCTGTGCCGGCGAGCCAGCATACGGTCATGCGCGCGCCCTTCCAGGAGGGTGACTTCGCCGGATCGGTGAAGTACGGCTACCTGAACGTGGGCGTGGTCGAGCAGGGCCCGGCCGAGCTGCTCGGGCGCACGGTGTTCTGCCTTTACCCACATCAGAGCGCGTATGTGGTGCCCGCGTCAGCGGTCGTCCCGGTGCCGGACGACGTGCCACCGTCGCGCGCGGTGCTGGCCGGCACGGTGGAGACCGCGGTCAACGCGCTCTGGGACGCGCCACCGCTGGTCGGCGACCGGGTCACTGTGGTCGGTGGCGGCATGGTCGGTTGCGGCGTCGCGCGGCTGCTGGCGCGGTTCCCGGGCGTGGCGGTCGAGCTCGTCGACGTCGACCCCGCGCGAGCCGCGACGGCGGCGGAACTCGGTGTCGACTTCGCCCATCCGGATGACGCCGCGACCGGTCGTGATCTGGTCTTCCACGCCAGCGCCTCGGAGGCGGGCCTGCGTCGAAGTTTGGCTCTGCTCCGCCCGGAGGGCACGGTGGTCGAGCTGAGCTGGTACGGCGACCGCGAGGTCAGCGTGCCGCTCGGTGCCGGGTTCCACTCCGGACGCCTCGCCATCCGGGCGAGCCAGGTCGGCATGGTCGCGCCGGCCCGGCGTTCGAGCCGGTCCTATGCGGACCGGATCGCGCTCGCCCTCGACCTGCTCCGCGATCCGACGTTCGACGCCCTGGTCAGCGGCGAACACCCGTTCGAGCGTCTACCCGACGTGCTCCCCGCACTCGCGTCTGGCAGCCTGGCCGGGTTGTGCCACGTCATCACCTACGGAGAGTAGAGAAACACATGTTCAGCGTCACGGTGCGCGATCACATGATGATCGCCCACAGCTTCCGCGGCGAGGTCTTCGGCCCGGCTCAGCAGCTCCACGGTGCGACCTTCCTCGTCGACGCCACGTTCCGGCGGGCCGAGCTCGACGCGGACGGCATCGTCGTCGACATCGCCCTGGCCTCCGAGGAGCTCAAGGCCATCGTCGGGCAGTTCAACCTGCGCAACCTCGACGACGACCCGACGCTGGCCGGGATGAACACGACGACCGAGGTGCTGGCGAAGGTGATCGCGGACCGGCTGGCCGAGCGGGCCTCCTCCGGCGCGCTCGGTGCGGGCGGGCCGGAGCTGGCCGGCATCACCGTCACCCTGCACGAGTCGCACATCGCGTGGGCGAGCTACGAGCGATCGCTGTGAACCTTTCGCCGCCGGGCGGCGTACAGGTCATCGTGCCCGACGACATCGACAACCCGGCATTCCCCAGCGGTGGGAACGCGTACGACCGCCGGGTCCTCGATGCCCTGGTGGGGCTCGGCTGGACGGTGCGTGAGCACCTGGTTCCGGTCGGTGCTCCGCTGGGTCCGGTGTTCGATGCACTGCCCGACGGCGATCTGGTCCTGGTCGACGGTCTGCTGGCGCCGGACGTGCCGGTGGACCGGGTCGGTCGGCTGCGCCTCGTCGTGCTGGCCCACATGGTGTTCGGCACGCCGGCCGAGCGGGCCGTGCTGGCCGCCGCCGACGCGGTCCTGACCACCAGCGAGTGGTGCCGCCGGCACCTCGCCGACGCCTACGGTGTCGTGGCCACGGCGGCCGCGCCCGGCGTCGAGCCCCAACCGGTCACGTCGCCCAGCGCGACCGGTGAGCGGCTGCTCTGCGTCGCCGCCGTCCTGCCCCACAAGGGCCAGGACGTGCTCGCCGACGCCCTCACAGCGCTGCCCGAGGCGGGCTGGAGCTGCCGGTGCGTGGGCTCGCTGGACCGGGAGCCCGACTTCGCCGCCGAGGTGCGCGGGCGGGCGCCGGCCGCGATGCGGTTCACCGGCCCGCTGGTGGGTGCCGACCTCGACGCCGCGTACGCCGACGCCGACCTGCTCGTGCTGCCGTCCCGCGCGGACTCGTACGGGATGGTGGTCACCGAGGCCCTGGCCCGGGGCATCCCCGTGCTGACCACCACCGCCCAGGGACTGCCCGACACGCTGGGCCGCGCACCCGACGGCAGCCGGCCCGGGATGTTGGTCCCGCCCGGTGACTCCGGCGCGCTGGCCGCCGCGCTGCGGCGTTGGCTCACCGAACCCTCCGCCCGTGACGCGCTGCGCAGGTCCGCCCTCGAACGTCGCACGACGCTGACGGGCTGGCCGGTCACCGCGAAGCTGGCCTCCGATGTCCTGTCCACGGTCGCGATGCGGGAGAGCACGAGCAGATGACGAGCGCCCTGATGCCCAAGGCCAGCCCCAACTGGCTGCGCCTGCGTGAAGCCGCCGACGCGGCCGCACGCTCCGCCGAGCTCGTCGCCGAGGTGCACGAGCGGATCGGTGCGGCGAGCCGGTTGGTGATCCACGACCTGGGCTGCGGCACCGGCTCGGCGGCCCGCTGGCTCGCACCGCAGCTACCGGCCGCGCAGCACTGGATCATGTGGGACCGCGACCCGGACCTGCTGGCCGCGGCCATGTCCGGCAAGCCGGAGCAGATCACCGCCGCGACCCGGCAGCGCGATCTGGGCACCCTGACCGCCGCCGACCTGGCCGGGGCCGACCTGGTCACCGCCTCGGCGCTGATCGACGTGCTGACCCTCGACGAGGTCGAGGCGATCGCGGCGGCGTGCGCGGGGGCCGGCGTACCCGCGTTGATCATGCTGTCGGTCGTCGGGCGGGTGGAGCTCGACCCGGCCGACCCGTTCGACGACGAGGTCGCGGCCGCCTTCAACGCGCACCAGCGGCGCGCGGTGGGTGGTCGCCGCCTGCTCGGCCCGGACGCGGTAGCCGCGCTGTCCGACGCGTTCGCCCGTCACGGGGTGTCGACCACGCTGCGGCCCAGTCCCTGGGAGCTCGGCGTGGACGACCGGGATCTGCTCGTGGTCTGGTTCCAGGAGTGGCTGGACGCCGCCGTCGAGCAGGTGCCCGCGCTCGGCAAGCCCTCCACCGGCTACGCCCGCCGCCGGCTCGCGGAGATCGCTGACGGGCGCCTCACCGCGACCGTCCACCACGTCGACCTGCTGGCCACGCCGTGACCCGGGCACAGTTCTGGGGCTGGGCCCGCCTCGTCGGTGGCGGGGCCGTGCTGGTCGTGCTGGTCTGGCGGCTGGGCAGTGGGCCGTTCCTCACAGGCCTGCGCGGGGTCAACGCCACCGCGGTGACCATCGCCTTCACGATCGGCGTAGTGACCACCGTGGCCTGCGCCTACCGGTGGGCGCTGGTGGCCCGCGGGCTCGGCGTGACGCTGCCGCTGCGGGAGGCGGTCGGCGCCTACTACCGGGCGCAGTTCCTCAACACGACGCTGCCCGGTGGAGTGGTCGGCGACGTGCACCGGGCGGTCCGGCACGGCAAGGACATCGGCGACGTCAAACTGGGCGTACGCGCGGTCGTGGTCGAACGGATGGCCGGCTTCGTGGTGACGATCGCCCTGTCGGTGATCACCCTGGCCGTGTTCCCGTCGCCGGTGCGTAGGCACATGCCGATGGCCGTGGCCGCGCTGGCGGTCGTGGCGCTGGTCGCGTACCTGGTCAAGGGCCGGATGCGGATCCGCACCGGCCTGTTCTCGGCCCGCACCGGCATCGGCGTGGTGCTCACCACCGCGGCCGTGCTGGCCGGTCACCTGATCACCTTCCTGGTCGCGGCGCGGACGGCGGGAGCCACCGCCCCGCTGACCCTGCTAGCCCCGCTGACCCTGCTCGCCCTGCTGGCGATGGCGCTGCCCTGCAACATCGCGGGCTGGGGTCCGCGCGAAGGGGTGGCCGCCTGGGCGTTCGGCGCCGCCGGTCTGACCTCCGAGCAGGGCGTCGCGACCGCGGTCGTGTTCGGCGTGTTGGCGCTGGTCGCGAGCCTGCCGGGGGCCGTGGTGCTGGTGCTGCGTTGGGCGGACGCCCGTCGCGCTGCGGAGAAACCGGTAATGCTGGAACATGAGCGTGTCCACCGGCAACCGGAGTACAGCCATGGCTGAGCGGCCCTACATCGTGCTGAGCTGTGCGATGTCGATCGACGGATACGTCAACGACACCGCCGACGACCGCCTCATGCTCTCCAACGAGGC
The DNA here is from genome assembly GCF_900107455.1 of Asanoa ishikariensis. Classification (GTDB taxonomy): domain Bacteria; phylum Actinomycetota; class Actinomycetes; order Mycobacteriales; family Micromonosporaceae; genus Asanoa; species Asanoa ishikariensis. The sequence goes on from NZ_FNQB01000002.1 coordinate 943,891, forward strand.
CGACTTCCACCGGGTCGACGAGGTTCGGGCGAGCTGCGACGCGATCCTGGTCGGCGCCGAGACGGTCCGTCGCGACAACCCGCGTCTCGTGGTGAAGTCGCCGGAGCACCGGGCGGCCCGGGTGGCCCGCGGCGAGCACCCCACGCCGCGCAAGGTGACCGTCACCGAGGGCGGCGACCTCGACGCGGAAGCCGCCTTCTTCCAGTCGGAGGACGCCGAGAAATTCGTCTACTGCGCGACCTCCACCGTGGAACAGACCCGGCGGCGACTGGGCGCGCATGCCACCGTCGTCGACGGCGGTCAGCCGGTCAACCTGCGCCAGGTCACCGAGGACCTCTACGCTCGCGGCGTCAGCCGGCTGATGGTCGAGGGCGGCGGCACGATCCACACCCAGTTCCTGTGCGAGGAGCTCGCCGACGAGCTGCACCTGGTGGTGGCACCGTTCTTCGTCGGCGACTCCAAGGCACCCAGGTTCGTCGGCGACGGGGACTTCCCCTGGTGCCAGGAGCGCCAGGCGACCCTGGCCGAGGTTCGCCAGGTGGGCGACGTAGTGCTGCTGCGCTATGCCCTGTCGCCCCGGTTCGGCACCGTCTGATGAGGAGATTGATGGACGACGCGACGATACGCACGCAGGTATCGGTCCCCCTTCGGTTCCCCGACGGCTACGCCACGAAGGCGGAGGTGTTCACGTTCCACGGTCTCGTGGACAACCGCGAGCACATCGCGTTCGGGCTCGGCGACTGGCGCGACACCCTGGCCCGGGACGAGGCGCCCCTGGTGCGGCCGCACAGCGAGTGCCTGACCGGTGACGTGTTCGGCAGCGAGCGCTGCGACTGCGGCCCGCAGTTGCGCGAGGCGGTCGAGCGGATCAGCAACGCCGGCGGCCTACTGCTCTACCTCCGGCAGGAGGGGCGGGGCATCGGCCTCTACGCGAAGCTCGACGCGTATGCCTTGCAGGACACCGGAATGGACACGTACGAGGCGAACCTCGCGCTCGGGCACGGCGAGGACGAGCGCGACTACACGCCCGCCGCGCAGATGCTGCGCGCCCTCGGCGTATCGCGGATCGCGTTGCTCTCCAACAATCCCGACAAGGAGGAGCAGCTCACGTCGCTGGGCGTGGCGGTCACGAAGCGGGTGCCGACCCGGCTGCACCTGTCCCCGGCCAACGCGGGCTACCTGGCGGCCAAGGCCAGATACGCCCGACGGACGGTGGAGCCGGACTGGCTCGCGTCGTGAAGAGCCGGATCCTGACCGGCCTGGCCGCTTTCTTCGTTCTCCTGCTCCTGCTCGTGCCCGACGACTTCGCCGCACTGAGCCCGTGGGCCCTGCTGGCGATCCCGCTGGAGGCGCTGGTCGGCGTCGCCGTCGTGGTGTTCCTGCCGCCGCGCGTCCGCACGGTGGTCGGCATCGTCGCCGGCGTCCTGCTCGGCGCGATCAGCATCCTCAAGCTGCTCGACCTGGGCTTCGGCGTCACGCTGTCCCGGCAGTTCGACCCGCTCTCGGACTGGTCGCTGTTCCGCGCGGCGTCCGAGTGGGTCTCCGAGTCGTTCGGCAAGCCCGGCGCGGTCGGCGCCGTGATCGTGGCGATCCTGCTCGCGTTGGCGCTGCCGGTGTTGGCGGTGCTGTCGATCCTGCGGCTGTCCCGCGTGGTGTCGGTGCGCCGGAACCTCGCGCTGCGGGTCGTCGCCGGGCTCGCCGTGGTCTGGGTGACGCTGGCGATCCTGGGCGTGCACCTGGTGCCCGGCATCCCGGTCGCCGGCCGGAGCACGGCCGCGGCGGCCTACGACCACGCCGCCCAGCTTCGCGCGGACATCAGGGACCAGGCGGCGTACGACCGCGAGGAGTCCACCGACGCCTACCGCGACGTACCCGCTTCCCAGCTCCTGCAAGGGTTGAAGGGCAAGGACGTCATCTTCGCGTTCGTGGAGAGCTACGGCCGCGACGCGGTGAACTACCCGCAGACCGCCGCCCTGCTCGCGTCGCGTACACAGCAGTTGACCGCGGCCGGCTTCCAGTCCAGCAGCGGTTGGCTGACTTCGTCGACGATCGGCGGCGGAAGCTGGCTCGCCCACTCGACGTTCCAGTCGGGTCTGTGGATCGACAGCCAGCGGCGGTACGGGAAGTTCACGGAAGGCACGCGCTACACGCTGACGACGGCGTTCTCCAAGGCCGGCTGGCGCACGGTGGCCGTGATGCCGGCCAACCGGCGCGACTGGCCCGAGGGCGCGGTCTACGGCTGGGACAAGGAGTACGACGACCGGACGCTCGGCTACAAGGGCCAGGGCTACGCGTTCTCCTCGATCCCGGACCAGTTCACGATGCACTCGTTCCACGGCACCGAGTTGGCCCAGCCGCTGCCCGCCCGCAAGCCGGTGATGGCCGAGATCGACCTGTTGTCCAGCCACGCGCCGTGGACCCCGGTGCCGCCGATGATGGACTGGGACAAGCTCGGCGACGGCTCGACGTATCCGGGCAACGGCGGCAAGGGCGGCAACCCTGACGAGATCAACAACGAGGACGCGAACACGGTCCGGGACAACTACCGGCGTACGGTCGAGTACTCGGTCGACAGCCTGGTGTCCTATATGGAGAAGTACGGCAACGAGAACACCGTCATGGTGATGCTCGGCGACCACCAGCCGTCCCCGATCATCACCGGCTCTGACCCGAACCGCGACATCCCGATCACCGTGATCGCCAAGGACCCGTCTGTCCTGCCGCGCATCGCGAGCTGGGGTTGGTCACCCGGGCTGGCCCCGGTCGCCGACGGCCCGGTCTGGCGCATGGACGCCTTCCGCGACCGCTTCCTCGCCGCGTTCGCCAAGTAGGCCGGTCAGCAGGGCCCGCAGGGCGCGGCCGAAGAGGTCGTCCTTCGGTGGAGGTCCGGGGTTGGCCAGCGCGGCCGCCAGATGTGGGTGGTGCGCGGGGTCGAGGGCCGCGAACGGCTGCGCGTCGGCGTTCGTCGTGGCGCGGCTGAACAGGACCACCACGCCGGTCATCAGCGCGATCGCTTCGAACTTGGCGGTGGTGGGCGCCGGGACCTCGCGCAGGACGCCGAGGCAATGGTCGAACCAGGAGAGCGTCTCCGGGCCGGCACCGGTCGGGCGTTGGCTCAGCTCGCCCAGCCAGCGGTGCCGGCGGTGCAGGTCGAGCTGTCGTTCGGCCAGGGCCTGCAGGTCGTCGAGCCAGTCGCCCTTCGGTCGCGGGTACGGCCGTAGCTCGCCCACCGCGCGGTCGGTCATCAGGTCGAGCAGGTCGTCGCGGGACGACAGATAGCGGTAGAGCGAGCCGGCCGTGGTGTCCAACGCCGTGGCGACCGCGCGCATCGAGACCGCGGGTAGTCCTTCGACGTCGGCCAGTCTCATGGCGGCCGCCACGATCTCGTTCCGGCTGTGTCCGGGCGCCGGTCCACGCCGGCCGCGTTCGGGTCGGGTCCAGATGGGTTGCGCGTCGCTCACCGCATAACTGTAAACTGCAAACGACGTTCGCAGTTTAGGGGAGGGGTCATGGAGCGGGTCACGACATTCGACGGCGCCACCATCGCGCTGCATTCGACGGGCACGGGGCCGGGCATCGTGGTGGTGCACGGAGGCGGCGTGACGATCGACGTCTACCGGCGCTTCGCGGCGGCGCTGGCCGACCGGTTCACCGTGCATCTCTACAACCGCCGGGGCCGGGCCGACGCGTGCGCGCGGGTGCTGCCCTACACCTTCGAGCAGGAGGTCGACGACCTGTCGGCGGTGCTCGCGCACACCGGCGCGGTCAACGTGGTCGGGCACAGCGGCGGCGGCTTCATCGCACTGTCGGCCGCGCTGCGGCTGCCGATCGAGCGGCTCGCGCTCTACGACGCGGCGATCTCGATCGACGGCAGCTTTCCGGCGGCGTGGCTGCCCGCCGCTCGCGCGGCGGCTGGGGCCGGCGACCTGCCCCGGGCCATGGCGCTGACCGCTGGTGGCATCAACACGCACCAGGCCACATCGCGGTTGCCGCTCCCGGTGCAGGTGGCGATGTGTCGGCTGTTCCTGCGCACGCCGATCGGCCGGATGATGGGCGACCTGCTGCCGATGACACTCGACGAGTCCGCCCTGATCGCGGCGGCCGACGGCTCCGCCGACCGCTGGGCCGGCGTGACCGCGTCGGTGCTGCTGGCCTGCGGGGCCAAGGGTCCGCGCTACTACGTGGCCGCCGACGATGCCCTGGCTGCCGCGCTGCCGCACGCCCGGGCCCTGGAGATCCCGGGCTGCGGCCACGACGGCATCAACCGCGCACCCGCGCACCTGGTCGAGGTGTTCGCGGACTTCTTCGCGATCCCTGCGCCGCGGCCTTCCGGCGAGCCCGTCCTCTGAAGCGAAGCGAGCGGTCCCCGGCGGGAGCGACGGTCGTGCCGCTCGCGAACCCGGGAACCGCTCGTTCGTTTAGTCCTTTTAGGACTTCAGCTCGCGCCGAGGCGTTCGAGAATGAGCTCTCGAACCGTCTTGGCGTCAGCCTGCCCCTTGGTGGTCTTCATGACGGCGCCGACCAGGGCGCCGGCCGCGGCCACCTTGCCGTCGCGGACCTTGGCGGCCACGTCCGGGTTGGCGGCGATGGCCTCGTCGACCGCGGCCGTCAGCGCGCCGGTGTCGGAGACGACGGCGAGCCCGCGGGCCTCCATCACCTCCGTCGGGGAGCCCTCGCCGGCGACGACGCCCTCGATGACCACCCGCGCCAGCTTGTCGTTGAGCTTGCCGCTGTCGACCAGCGTCTGAAGCTCGGCGACCTGCGCGGGGGTGGCACCCACGGACGCGAGGTCGATGCCGGCCTCGTTGGCACGCCGGGCGAGCTCGCCCAGCCACCACTTGCGGGCAGCCGCCGCGGTGGCACCCGCCGCGACCGTCTCCTCGATCAGCTCGACCGCGCCCGCGTTGACCACGGACTGCATGTCCAGATCGGACAGACCCCAGGACTCCTGGATGCGCTTGCGACGATCCCGCGGCGGCTCCGGAAGAGCCAACCGAAGCGATTCGACCCAGGCCGGGTCCGGTGCGAGCGGCACCAGGTCGGGCTCCGGGAAGTAGCGGTAGTCGGTCGCCGTCTCCTTCGAGCGGCCCGGGCGGGTGTCGCCGGTCTCCTCGGAGAAGTGCCGGGTCTCCTGGACGATCCGGCCGCCGCCCTCGAGCACCGCGGACTGGCGGATGATCTCGGTGCGGACTGCGCGTTCGACGGAGCGCAGCGAGTTGACGTTCTTGGTCTCGGTGCGGGTGCCCCATTCGTCGCCGGGCCGGTTGAGCGACGTGTTGACGTCGCAGCGCAGCGAGCCCTCTTCCATCCGGACGTCCGAGACGCCGAGGCCGCGGATCACCTCGCGAAGCTCGGTGACGTAGGCGCGGGCCACCTCGGGCGCGAGCGCTCCGGTGCCCGGGACCGGCTTGGTGACGATCTCGACCAGCGGGATGCCGGCGCGGTTGTAGTCGACCAGCGACTCGGTCGCGCCGTGGATGCGGCCGGTGGCACCACCGACGTGCAGCGTCTTGCCGGTGTCCTCCTCGAGGTGCACCCGCTCGATGCCGATCCGGACGGTCTTGCCGTCGACCTCGACGTCCAGGTAGCCGTCGACGCACAGCGGCTCGTCGTACTGGCTGATCTGGAAGTTCTTCGGCATGTCCGGGTAGAAGTAGTTCTTCCGGGCGAACCGGCACCAGGTGGCGATCGAGCAGTTCAGCGCCAGGCCGATCCGGATCGTCGCCTCGATGGCCGCCTTGTTGGCCACCGGCAGCGAACCGGGCAGGCCGAGGCAGACCGGGCAGACCCGGGTGTTGGGCTCGCCGCCGAAGTCGGTCGGGCAGCCGCAGAACATCTTGGTGTTGGTGCCGAGCTCGACGTGGGTCTCCAGGCCGATCACGGGCTCGAAGCCGGCGATCGCCTCGTCGTAGGTGGGCAGCGTCGTGGTGGTCATCAGCCCTCCAGGGACGGCGGGGTCAGCGTGCCGACGGCGGACTCGAGCGCGGCGGCGACCCGGTACATGCGGTCGTCGGCCATGGTCGGCGCCATGATCTGGAAGCCGACCGGGAGCCCTTCGGAGAGACCGCAGGGCACCGAGATGCCCGGGCCGCCGTACAGGTTGGTCGGGATCGTGAAGAGGTCCGCGAGATACATCTGGTACGGGTCGGAGGTGCGCGACCCGAACGGGAACGCCACGAACGGCGTGGTCGGCGAGACCAGCACGTCGACCTGCTCGAAGGCGGCGTTGAAGTCCTGCGTGATCAGCGTGCGGACCTTCTGCGCCTGGCCGTAGTAGGCGTCGTAGTAGCCGCTGGACAGCGCGTACGTGCCGAGCATGATCCGGCGCTTGACCTCGGGGCCGAAGCCGGCCTCGCGGGTCAGCGACATGACCTCTTCGAGCGAGCGGTTGCCGTCGTCGCCGACCCGCAGCCCGAAGCGGACCCCGTCGAACCGGGCGAGGTTCGAGGAGCACTCGCTCGGCGCGATCAGGTAGTAGGCGGGCAGCGCGTACTGGAAGTGCGGCGCGGACACCTCGACGACCTCGGCGCCCAGCTTGGTGAGCGCCGCCAGCGCGTCGTGGAAAGCGGCCAGGACGCCGGGCTCGGCACCCTCGCCGTTGAACTCGGTGACCACGCCGAGCTTCACGCCGGTCAGGTCGCCGGTCATGCCGAGCCGGGCGGCCTCGACCACCGGCGGGACCGCCTGCGGGATCGAGGTCGAGTCGCGCCAGTCGTGGCCGGCCATCACCTCGTGCAGCAGGGCCGCGTCGAGCACGGTGCGGGCGCACGGGCCGGGGGTGTCGAGGCTCGACGAGAAGGCGATGAGCCCGTAGCGGGAGGTGCCGCCGTAGGTGGGCTTCGAGCCGACCGTGCCGGTGACCGCGCCGGGCTGGCGGATCGAGCCGCCGGTGTCGGTGCCGATCGCCAGCGGCGCCTCGTAGGCGGCGATCGCGGCCGCGCTGCCGCCGCCCGAGCCGCCCGGGATCCGGCCGAGGTCCCACGGGTTGTTGGTCGGCCCGTAGGCGGAGTATTCCGTCGACGAGCCCATCGCGAACTCGTCCATGTTGGTCTTGCCGAGGATCACGGTGCCCGCGTCCCGCAGTCGCTCGACCACCGTCGAGTCGTACGGGGGACGCCAGCCCTCGAGGATCTTGGAGCCGGCCGTGGTCGGCACGCCGCGGGTGGTCAGCACGTCCTTGACGGCGACGGGAACACCGGCGAGGGGGCCGAGCTCGTCGCCGGCGGCCCGCTTGGCGTCGACCTTGCGGGCCGCGTTGATCGCGCCGTCGGCGTCGACGTGCAGGAAGGCGTGCACCTTGCCGTCGACCGCGGCGATCCGGTCGAGATGCGCCCGGGTCACCTCCTCGGCCGATGCGTCGCCCTTGGCGATCGTCCCGGCGAGCTCGGCGGCGGTCATCCTGGTCAGGTCGGACACTGTTGTCACGCCTCCTCGTCCAGGATGCGCGGCACCCGGAACCGGTCGTCCTCGACATCCGGCGCGCCCGCGAGGGCCTCTTCCCGGGTCAGGCAGTTGATCACGACGTCTTCCCGCAGCACGTTGGTCAACGGCACGGAGTGCGAGGTCGGCGGAATGTCAGCCGCCGCCACCTCACCCACCCGCGCCACGGCCTGGAGAATCACGTCCAGCTGGCCGGCAAACGTGTCGAGCTCCTGCTCGGTCACGGCGAGCCGCGAGAGCCGCGCGAGATGCGCGACCTCATCGCGGGAAATGGCAGCCATCAGTGCCCCCTTGCGTCGTGTGGGCGATTCGTATGTGGTCAGCAGCGAGCGTGGCACGCTCTTCGCGACCCGAGCGAGTCTATTTGTCCGCCGGGGGTGGTCGGTCGCGGCCCCTCCGTGATTGCCGTCGCGAAACCGGGGCCGGGTTGCGATGCCGTATCGACATCGAGTGCGGGGCTGCGTGCGGATGGTGATGATCGCCACCCTCGTCCCATGACCACTTGGCCGCGCCACCGACGTCAGAGCCTCATCGCGATGTGTTCCGCAGCCCTCGTCACCCTGCTCGCCGCCGGGTGTGGCGGGACCGACCAGCCGGAGTCCGCGCCGACGGTCGCCGCCACGACGGCCGTTCCGAAACCCGAGGAGAAGCCCGGCCCGGGTGACCACGACCTGACCCTGCCATGGGACGGCAAGCAGCGCGACTACACGCTCCACGCGCCGCCCGGCTGCACGCCCGGCGAGCCGATGCCGCTCGTGCTGGCCTTCCACCCGTACCCCGGCACGGGCAAAGGGGTTCGGGTCACCACGGGTCTTGACGCGCTCGCCGACAAGCACGGCTTCCTCGTGGCCTATCCGAACGGCCTCGCGGGCGGGTTCAACGCGCTGGTCTGTTGCGGCAACGAAGACGACGTCGGGTTCGTCGGCGCGCTGGTCGAGCACCTCACGAAGAACTGGGGCGGGGACCCCGACCGCGTGTACGCGACCGGCATCTCCAACGGCGCTGACCTGTCGTTCCGGATCGCGATCGACCTGCCGGGCGTGTTCGCGGCCGTCGCTCCGGTCAGCGGTGGGTTCGGCGGCCCTCGGGCGGCGGATCCCACGTACGCGCCGAAGGAGCCGGTCTCGGTGTTGACCTTCATCGGCGGTAAGGATCGTTTCATCGGCGAGTTCGAGGCAGGCATCAAGAACTGGCAGACCCGGTCGGCCTGCAAGCCCGGGAAGGCGACGTCGGTCAAGGGCGGCACCGGGATCACCCGCACCGTCGCTCCCTGCGGCAAGGGCGGCGAGTTCGTGACCTACCGCCTGCCGGAGCAGGGGCATAGCTGGCCCGGGGCGACTCAGGGCGGGCTCGCCGCGCCGGACGCCGGCATCAACGCCTCGGAGTTGATCTGGGAGTTCTTCCAGGCCCACCCGCGTAAGTCCTGACGACGGAGGGCCTGCCGGCGGTCGGGTTCAGTTCCCCTGGGTCAGCCGCTCCGCCAGGAAGGCTTCGAAGCGTTCGGCCGGGGCCGGGTGGGAGAGGGCGAAGCCCTGGCCGAGTTGGCAGCCGGCGGCGCGGGCCTGGTCGATCTGGGCGCCGGACTCCAGGCCTTCCGCGATGATCTCCATGCCGAGTCGGCGGCCGACGCTGACCACGACGTCGATCAGCGGTTTCGCCATGCCGCCGCTCTGCCGGCTCGTGGCGTGCTCACCGACCAGGGCACGGTCGACCTTGAGGATGTCGATCGGCAGGCGGCGCAGGTGGGCCAGGCTCGCCTGGGCGGCGCCGAAGTCGTCGAGCGCCGTGCGTACGCCCAGCGCCCGCAGGCCCGCCAACTGGGTCACCACGGTCGGGGTGTCGGAGCCGACGCGGCCCTCGGCGATCTCGATCACCAGGCGCTCTGGGGGAAGGCGGTTGGCGACCAGCGTCGCGGCGACCTGGCTGACGAAGTCGGGTGCGGCCAGCTCCGCCGGGGAGACGTTGACCGAGAGCCACAGCCGCGGGTCCCAGCCGGCGATGCGGCGGCAGGCGTCCTGGAGCACCCACTGGCCGATCTCGCCCATGACGCCCAGGTCCTCGGCGACCGGCAGCAGCTCGTTCGGGAGCACCGTGCCGAGGGCGGGACTGCGCCAGCGCAGCAGCGCCTCCGCGCCGACCGGCTGACCGTCGTGCAGGCCGAGGATCGGCTGGAAGACCAGATCGAGCTCGCCTCGGCTGGCCGCGCCCGGCAGTTCGCGCTCGAGGTCCATCCGGCGGACGAGCTGCTCTTCGAGGTACACGTCGTACCACTCGATGCGGTTGCGGCCGAGCTGCCCCGCGCGGCGGCGGGCCAGGTCGGCCCGGCGCAGCACGTCGTCGACGCCGTCGCCGCCGGAGAGCTCGGCGAGGCCGACGCTGACGTAGATGTGCACGGTGGCGCCGGGCAGCAGGTACGGCTCGGTGAGCGCGGTCAACAGCCGGGTGCCCAGCGCGTACGCGACGACCGGGCCCTCGACGGTGACCACCGCGAACTCGTCGCCGGCCAGCCGGGCCGCCACGTCGTCGGTGCCGACCGTGGAGCGCAGTCGGCGGCCCACCTCGATCAGCACGGCGTCGCCGACCTCGCGGCCGCGGGCGTCGTTGACCCCGGCGATGCCGTGCAGGTCGATCACCAGCAGGGCACCGGTGTGTCCCTCGACCGAGCGCTGGGTGGCGATCGTGCGCATCAGCTCGCGCCGGTTGGCCAGGCCGGTGAGCTGGTCGGTGAACGCCAGCTTGTGCAGCGTGCGCTCCAGGTGCCGGCGCTCGCCGACGTCGCGGATGTGCACCACCAGCCCGGCCACCTCGGGGATGCCGCGTTGGTCGCTGAGCGTCGACTCGGTGTCGCGCCAGGCGCCGTGGCCGTCGCGCAGCCGAGCGGGAACCAGCGCCGGGCGGGCGGCATCCTCACCGTCCTTGTCGGACAATGTCTGGTTGAGCACCGCCAGCACGTCGGCGGCGTCCTCAGGATGCATCAGGTCAGGAAAGGCGCGACCGACGACGTCCGCATCGGACAGTCCGAACAGCCGGGCCGCTGCCGGTGACTGCCACCGCACCATCAGGTCCTCGCCGATCACCATGGTGAGGTCACCCGCGCCGGACACCAGCGAGCGGAAGTGCGCTTCCTGTGTGGACATTCGCTTGGCATAGCGGCGTACGTCGGAGACCGCGAACACCTCGCGCGCGACCACCGTCGGGATCACCAGGAGGCCGAGCACGACCGACGTCTCGTCGAACTCGCCTACGGCGACCAGGTGCCAGGCGGCGGCCAGGGTGGCGACGACGGCGGGGATGGTCAGCAACGGATACGCGGACAGTTGCGCCTCGGGCTCGCCGGCCGTCGCCGGTTCCACGCCGGCCTCGGTGCGCGCGGCGCCGGCGAGGATCAGCCCGGGGCTGACCGCGAGCGCCGCCCCCGCGACCAGCAGCGCCCAGTCCGGACCCCCGTACCCGAGGATGATCGCCAACCCGCCGATGCCGCTGAGAGCGGTGCCGACGCCGGCGCCGCACAGCCAGGCCGCCCGCCGGTAGGCGACCACCCGCAACACGATCACCGTGACGGTGGCGAGCCCGAACGACCCGAGCAGCGTCGCGGCGAGCGCCGCCGGCGGCATCGTGCCCGGCGGCGGCAGCAGCCAGACGGCGAACGCGATGCTGATGCCCAGGCTCAGGCCGTCGAAGCAGCGGCGCAGCCGGGCGTGCGTGGTGGTGGCGGCGCCGGGCAGCAGCAGGAGGCCGATCACGTAGAGCACGGACGCGAAGGCGAGACCGACGGCCGCGATCGTCGGCCGGGCGCTGGGCTGCGCGACGGTCAGGAGCACCACGGACACGCCGGTGGCCAGCGCGCCCATGCCCAGGTAGCCGGCACCGCGACACGGACCGAACGAGTGCACGCGGGCGTGGATGCGCAGCGCGAGCCGGACCAGCCGGAAGGTGCCGACGGCGGCCGTCAGCGCCGTCGCGGCCGCGAGGGCGGCCAACGCCGGCAGGACCCCTGCGCCCGCGCAGATCAACGTCGCCAGGGCCGCCGCGGGCGGCCCGGCGATGGCGACGATCCGCACGAACCGGGGCAGCTGTGGGGACGTAGATGACACGGTGGTCATCCCCTTGGGTGGAGGGGCCGGGGGAGTCGCGGCGACAAGATACCGCGCCTCACATCGTCAACGAGTACACCTGGCGGAAAGTTACGCCGACTGATTTTCCCCAGGTCAGCCCAGCAGCGCGTAGACCGTGTGCGCCTGGGCCGCGGGCGCGCTGGCACCGTCGGGAGTCAGCGTGATGTCGGCGAAGGCGAGGGTGCGTCCGAGCTTGGTGACCTTGGCGAACACCTGGACGTCGACGCCGGCGATCGGACGCTGGAAGGTCGTCGAGAGCTGCACGGTGGTCATCGGCACGAACGCGGCCCGGGCGGCGGAGATCGCGATCACGGTGGCCGTGTCGGCGGCGGCCATCAGCGCCTGGCCGCTCATCGCGCCACCCTCGCGGGCCAGCCGGTCGGACCACGGCAGTCGCAGCGTGGCGATGCCGGGCTCGACGTGCTCGACCACCAGAGCGAGATCGCGCACCCAGGGTGCGAAGTTGTCGGCCAGGACTCCGTTGGCGTCTTCGACGGTGAATCCCACGTCCCGAGGGTACGGGCTGCGGGGTGCTTCCGTTGTGGCTCCGGCGCCGGTCGCACACGGCGTGCCAACCACACTCGCGGCTGAGCCCGCCAGGCCGGCGTGGTTGGGGCCGTCAACCGCTGCGGAGCCCCACCCGGTGGTCGTGACCGCTGGGTCGGCAGGTCAGGGTTCGTCGGGTGCGGCGGCGAGGGCCGCGCCCAGGGGCGTGAGGCGGTAGAAGACCGAGCGGCCCGTTCTCGCTCGGGTGACCAGGCCGGCATCGCGGAGCACGGCGAGGTGGTCTCCCACCGCGCCGAGGGTCATACCGAGCGCGCCGACGAGTTGGGTGGTGCTGGCCGGCTCGACCAGGGACCGCAGCAACCGGGCGCGGGCGCGGCCGACCAGGCGGTCGAGGCCACCGGCGGCCGGCGCGTCGGTCGGTGCGGCGATGCCGCGCGCGGGGTAGACCAGTGCGTAGCCCTCCGGTGGATCGGCGCCGATCCAGCCGCGGCCGAAGCCGCCGGGCACCAGAACCAGACGGGCGCCGCCGACCACGTACGGTGCGCCGTCCCAGTCGTTCACCTGGATCGCGCCGCTGTCGAGCCAGCGGAAGCCCTCGCGCAGGCCCGCCAACGCCTTCGCCCAGCCGTAGGTGGCCAGCCGGCCGGCGCGCTGCACGACGTCGCGTTCCAACAGCGCCCGGCGCACCGGCCAGTCCGGCGCGAGGGTGTGGTCCCACAGCGTGGCGAGCCCGTCGGCGAGGCGGTCGAGGGCGTCCGGTGCGGTGAACGCCGGTGTCGGCCCGACCGCCGCGATCCGGCCCGCGTTGTGCGGCCCGGCGTGCGCGGTCAGGGCGAGGTCCCGGTGCACCCGCTCGATCGGGGTGGATCGGATCCGGGCGAGCTCTGTGGCGAAGTCGGTGTCCATTCCGGACGGTGCCGGCACGAGGAAGTCGGGCGTCCAGCGGGCGTCGCGCATCGTGGTCAGCAGCGCGGCCAGCGTCGGCTCGGCGGAGGCGACCGCTTCGAAGACGGGCCGGTGGCGGTCGACCCAGGGTTCGAGCCAGCCGCGGGGTCCGCCGCGATCGGCGACCGTGGCCAGCGCACCGACGAGCTCGACCATGGGCGACAACGCGAAGCGAGTGTTGGCCAGGTCGGTCGGATCGACAATTACTAAGGTCATTTTCGTCCTCAGCCGAAACTCTACCGGTTCAGCCCGCGAGCGCCCGATAGTGCCGGCGTGACGACCTACCGCGAGATCTTCGCCAACCGGGAGTTCCGAGCGATCTTCGCCGGCAACGCCGCGACGGTCGCGGGCAAGACGATCCAGATGCTGGCGCTCTCCGCGCTGGTGTACGCATCAACCGGTTCACCACTGCTGTCCGCACTGGCGTTCCTGGGCGGCCTCCTGCCTCAAGCGCTGGGCGCGATGACTCTGCTGGCCTACGCGGACCGGGTCCGACCACGCGGCTTCCTCGCCGCCTGGGACCTGGCCCGGGCCCTCGCGGCGGTGCTGCTGGCCACGGGCGTCCTGCCGGTCTGGGGCATGCTGCTGCTGATCATGGCCTTCGGCGTGGTCGACGCACTCAGCGGCGGCGTCCGCAGCGCGATCCTCGTGGACGTGCTCCCCGGCGGCTTCGTACTGGGCCGAGCGACCCTCAACATCTCCGTCGGCGCGATGCAGATCCTCGGCTTCGCCGCGGGCGGCACCCTGATCGCGACTTTGGGGCCGCACCGGTCTCTGGCGGTAGCCGCCGGGCTGATCGCGATCTCAGCGGTGGCCACCTACTTCGGCCTGCGCACCCGAGCGCCACGCGCCACCGGCCGCGCCGGCGTGGCCGCCACCTGGCGCGGCAACCGAGCCCTGTTCGTGAACCGGTCAATCCGCGCGACCCTGCTGGCGAGCTGGGTGCCTAACGGCCTGATCGTCGGCGCGGAGGCCATGTACGTCCCCTACGCCGGCGACTGGGCCGCCGCCCTGTTCGTGGCGGCCGCGGCCGGCATGCTGGCCGGCGACCTGGCGGTCGGCCGTTTCATGCCCCGCGACATGCTGGACCGGTTCATCACCCCACTGCAGGCGCTGCTTGCCGTGCCCTACCTGCTCTTCTTCCTGAATCCCGGCCTCGTGATCGGCGCGACGGCGGTGCTCGTGGCCTCGTTCGGCTACGCCGGCACGCTCGGCCTCCAGGCGCGGCTGGTCGACCGCACCCCGGAGGACCTGCGCGGCCAGGCACTCGGACTGGACAGCAGCGGCCGAATGACCTTCCAGGCGGTGGGCGCGGCCCTCGTCGGCTCGGTGGCCGAGGCGACAGGGCCGGCGGCCGCTATGACGGTGGCGGCGGTGGTCAGCCTGGCGGTGACCGCGCTGCTCCGGCCCCAACTGCGGCGGGACCGCCCGGCGGGCGCCGTCACCGGATCCGGTTCAGCCGGACTGGCGACGTCCGCGAGCCCGCCACGTTGATCGACGCACCGCTGTAGCTAGCGACGGCCCGCGCCCGGCCCTGGGTTTGACCGTGCGCAGCCGTCGCTGGTGACGGCCGCGCCGGGTGTGACCCTGCGCTTGCGCCCGCCCCGGGTGTGACCATGCGCCGGCGCTCGCCGCCGCCGCTGGCGACGGCCCGCCCGCCCTGGGTGTGCCCGCCACAGCGCCGCCGACGATGCCTGCCTTGACCGTGACGGCCAACGGCGCCTACGCCCGCCGCCAGCCCTGGGTGTGACCGTGCACCGCGCTCGAGCGCGAGTCACCGGTACACCGCGCGGCGTCCGGCGAGCAAAGTCGGAGCGCCACGTAGAAACTCGCCTCCCACCGGCCGAGCCACCTGCGGTGCCGGCCCGGGCGGCCTGCGGCTGGTCCGGCGACCGAGGCCTGGACCCCCGCGTAGCGCGGCGGGCAAGATCCGACCTCTTACCGGGCGCTCACGCGGAGCGCGGCATCGTGAGAGACTGCCCGGCGTGGCGATCCTGACCGGCGCGCAGACCTCCACGCCCGCAGTGTCGCCAGGTTCCGGCCGGCGCCGGCCGGGCGCCGCTGTGCTCACCGCTCTCGCGCTCGGGCTGGCCGGGCTCGGCTTCCGGATCGCCGTACTCCTCGCCGACGCCCCGCCGACCAACAGCGACGAGGGCACGATGGGCCTCGCGGCCCTGCACATCGGCCAGGGCAACGGGCTGCCGGTCTACTTCTACGGCCAGAACTACATGGGCACGCTCGAGGCGTACCTGGCCGCGCCCCTGGTCGCACTGGCCAACGGCTCGGTGTTCGCGCTCCGGCTGCCCAACCTGCTGCTCTACGCGGCCTTCCTGGCGGCGATGTGGGCGCTGACCAAGCGGCTGTACTCGCCGTGGTTCGCCACCTTCGTCGTCGGCCTGCTGGCCCTAGGATCCGACCGAATCCTCAAAAACCAGCTCATATCGGGCGGCGGCTACCCGGAGATCAACCCCGCCGGCGCCGCGCTCATGCTGCTCGCGGTCGGGCTCGCCGTGCGACCCCGCACCGCTGGGTACGCCGCCTTCGGACTGATCGCCGGCCTCATGGTGTGGGTCGATTGGCTGGTCCTCCCATATCTGGCCGCCGCGTCGTGCGTACTCCTGATGAAGAAGGCAGCGAAACGCGCCTGGATCGCGCTGGCGGGCGGCGTGCTCCTCGGCGCCGCGCCGCTCCTGATCCATGATCTGACCTCGCCCTGGAAGCACAGCGCGGTCCCGACGTTCCTCGGCCTCAATGGCGGCGGGATCGAGGCGTCGTGGGGCGACCGCCTGCACGGCGGCGTGCTGACCGGCATCCCGCTGGCCACCGGCCTCTGCGCCCCGGGCCGCTGCGAGCCCTGGCAACTCTGGTGGGCGCCCGCCTGGCTGATCCTGCTCGCCGTCGCCGGTTACGCCGGGTGGCGAACCTTCCGGACCCAAACCGATCGGGTACGCGCGGCGGGGCGCCTGGCGCTCGTCGGAGCAGCCCTGGTCAGCCTGGTGGTGTACGCGCGTAGCAACGCCGCCGGCAACACCCCGATGGAGAGCGGTCGCTACCTGCACTGCCTCCTCATCTCGACGCCGGCCGTGCTGTGGCCACTGTGGACGTTGCGCGGCCGGGTCACCCGCTGGGTCGGTGCCGCCGGCCTCGCCGTGGTCTGCGCCTTCTCGCTCGTGGCGACCGGCATGGTGGTGCACGAGCTGCCCCGGATCGCCGCCGTCGACGACCGGCAGGTAGGCCTGCTCGCCGAGCTCGACCGACGCGGCGTGACCCACGTCTATTCGGAATATTGGACCTGTAACTACATCGCCTACATCTCCTCTGAGCGGGTGCGGTGCGCGGTGATCGCCGCCGACCTGGGGCCGGGTTTTGACCGGTACCAGCCCTACAAGAAGGCCGTCGCTGACGCCCCCACGCGGACCTTCGCCCTGCCGACCGGCTCGGCGGAGAGCCAGGCGGTGCGGGAGTATCTCGACAGCCAACGGCTGACCTATGACGAGACCGTAGTCTCCGGGTACGACATCTATCAGCCGGCGACCCGCGTCGATCTTCCGCTGCCGGGCTGACGGTAACGTGAGCCGTGTGAAGGTCTGGATCCCCCACCCGCACGGCCGCGACCTGATGGGTGCGGTGCCGGCCTCCGTGACGCTGGAGATCGCAGAGCGCCCCGACGCGCTCCCGTCCGATCCGGCCGACCTGGTGTTCTGGGTGCCGCCGTTCCTGGCGCTGTCCGACTCGGTGCGGCTGGCCGCTCAAATGCCTTCCCTGCGGGTGGTGCAGCTGCTCAGCGCGGGTGCCGACGCCTGGTCCGGCCACCTGCCGCCCGAGGTCAGCCTGCACGATGCCCGTGGCGTGCACGACTCGTCGACGGCCGAGTGGGTGCTCACCGCGATCCTGTCGTACCTGCGCGAGTTCCCCGGTTTTGCCCGCGCCCAGGCGCGGCACGACTGGTCATATGCGGCTTATGCGCCGACCGACGAACTGGCCGGCAAGCACGTCCTGATCGTCGGAGCCGGCTCGATCGGCACGGCGATCAAGTCCCGCCTGGAGCCGTTCGAGGTCACGGTGACGTCGGTGGCGCGCACGGCCCGCGACGGCGTACACCCGGTGTCCTCGCTGCCTTCTCTGTTGCCCGCCGCTGACGTGGTCGTGGTGATCGTGCCGCTCACGCCGGAGACCCGCGGCCTGGTCTCGACCGACTTCCTGGCCGCGATGAAGGACGGCGCGCTGCTCGTCAACGCGGCCCGCGGCCCGGTCGCGGACACGGATGCCCTGGTCGACGCGGTCTCGACCGGCCGGATCGGCGCGGCCGTCGACGTGACGGAGCCCGAGCCGCTGCCGGCTGGTCATCCGCTCTGGGACCTGCCGAACGTGCTGATCACCCCGCACGTGGCCGGCTCGGTCCGGGGGCTGCACCCGCGGGCGTACCGGCTGATCGGCGAACAGCTCCGCCGGTTCGTGGCCGGTGAGCCGTTGGTGAACGAGGTTGTCGGCGGCTACTGAGCCGTCCGCGGCCTGGCTACTTGGTGTTCTTCTGCCAGACGATGCCCTGGCCGCTGGCTTCGACGAGCCGGCTGACGTCGTCGCGGCGCACCGAGGCGAGGGTGACGGCGTAGCCGTCCCGGAGCAGGACCACCGCGCGCCCGCGGTCGTCGGTTGCCAGCTCGCGCACCTCTGACCAGGGAATCCGCTTGGTGCCCAAGAGTCCGCGAACGCGCATGCCGGACGAGTCGGCGTCGGTGCCGGAGCGGAGCACCCAGACAAAAACGGCGATCGGAACGATTAACAGGGGTACGAACAGCCACCGCACCGGCGAGCCGTCGTCCGTCGAGACGATGTCAGAGGGCAGATTCGGCCCGAACGCGATCGGGAGTATGCCGACGAACGCGATGAACGCGGCGATCAAGATCGATTGGTGCGGGCGGAAACGTACCTTGTTCATGTCGGCCATCTTCCCACCCTCGCTTCGGCCCGTTTCTGTCGGTGGTCGCGCGCATACTCTTGCCCATGACCGTCCTCCTGACCATCGGCACGAGCAAGGGCCTGTTCCTGGCGACCACCGAAAACCGGGTCGACTGGCAGGTCAGCGGGCCGCACTTCGCGATGACATCGATCTACGCGGTCGGCATCGACCGCCGCCGTGCGACGCCGCGACTACTGGCCGGCGTCGACAGCTCCCATTTCGGCCCGAGCGTCGCGACCAGCGACGACCTGGGCAAGACCTGGTCCGAGCCCGACGAGGCCCCGGTCGCCTTCCCGGCCGACACCGACACCTCGCTGGTCCGCGTCTGGCAGCTAGCGCCCGGACCGGCGGGGGAGCCCGACGTGGTCTACGCGGGCACCCAGCCGTCGGCACTCTTCCGCTCCGAAGACGGCGGCCGCACGTTCACCCTGGTCAGAGCGCTGTGGGACCACCCGCACAGACCCGAGTGGGGTGCCGGCTTCGGCGGCCAGGCGATCCACACGATCCTGCCGCACCCCGAGGACCCGGCCCGGGTCCTGGTCGCCATGTCGACGGGCGGCGTCTACCGCACGAGTGACGGCGGATCGACCTGGTCGCCCGGCAACGCGGGCATCAAAGCCGGCTTCTTCCCGGACCCCTACCCGGAGTTCGGCCAGTGCGTGCACAAGGTGGCCCGCGACGCCGGCGACCCGACCCGCCTCTACGCGCAGAACCACGGCGGTGTCTACCGCTCCGACGACGAGGGCGCCACCTGGTCGTCGATCGCCGAAGGCCTGCCGAGCGACTTCGGCTTCCCGATCGTCACCCATCCGGGCCGCCCGGCCACCCTCTGGACCTTCCCGCTAGCGGCCGACAGCGAGCGCTTCCCACCCGACCACCGCTGCCGCGTCTTCCGCTCCACCGACGCCGGAACCTCCTGGGATGCCCTGTCGGCAGGCCTACCGACGGACCCCTTCTACCCGACGGTCCTGCGCGACGCGATGTGCGCCGACAACGCCACCCCCGCCGGCGTCTATTTCGGCACGCGCTCAGGCGAGGTCTGGTCCAGCCGCGACGAGGGCGAGTCGTGGGTCCAGGTAGCGGCCCACCTACCCGACGTGCTGTCGGTGAAAGCGGCGGAGCTATGACCGCAGCCGTCACGATCCTGCTGCCCGGCGTGCTCCGAGCGGAGGCCGCCGACCAAAGCCGCTTGACCGTCGACACCACCGGCTCCCTACGCACGGTCCTCGACGCCGTAGCGGAGGCCTGGCCACGCCTCGACCGCCGCCTCCGCGACGAACAAGGCGCCCTACGCCGCTACGTCAACATCTACGTCGACGGAAACGACTGCCGCCGCTCCGGCGGCCTCGACACCCCAGTCCCACCCGGCGCCGAGATCCAGGTCCTCCCATCGGTAGCCGGCGGCTAGAACGACCAAGGCCCGCCTGACCGGGCAGGCGGCTAGGGCGAGCGCGGCGCGGTTCGGGCAGGCGGTGGGTCACTGGCTAGGGCGAGCACGGCCCGCCGGCCCGTGCAGGCGGCTAGGGCGAGCGCGGCGCGGTTCGGCCAGGCGGCGGGCCGCTGGCTAGGGCGAGTGGGGCCTGCCGGTCGGCTAGGCAGCAGGCCACCGGCAGGTAGTGCGCGGTCCTGCCGGTCCGGGCGGGCGGCAAGCTGCCGCTGGAAGAGCGTGGCCCCTGGTCTTGGCACGCGGCAGGCCAAGGGCCGGGAGTGCGCGGTCTTGCCGGTCCGGGCGGGCGGCAAACTGCCGCTGGAAGAGCGTGGCCCCTGGTCTTGGCACGCGGCAGGCCAAGGGCCGGGAGTGCGCGGTCTTGCCGGTCCGGGCGGGCGGCAAACTGCCGCTGGAAGAGCGTGGCCCCTGGTCTTGGCACGCGGCAGGCCAAGGGCCGGGAGTGCGCGGTCTTGCCGGTCCGGGCGGGCGGCAAACTGCCGCTGGAAGAGCGTGGCCCCTGGTCCTGGCACGCAGTAGGCCACCGGCAGGGAGTGCGTGGCCCGCCGGTCATGGCAGGCCGCAGGCTAATGAGAGCGAAGCCTGTCGGCCCAGCCATGCGGCTGGACGCCGGCTCGCTGGCCGACGGCCAGCCCGCTCGAAGTCCCCCGGTCGCGGCGGGCTCTGCGCTCGCCGGGCGCAGGCCCGAGGAGCGGGGGACAACGACGCCGTCGGCCACCGTCGGCGTGGAGGTCAAGAAACGCGGCCAATCGCCACGTCTCGGCAGATCTAGGAATTTCGTTGCTGCTCCGGCAGCAATCCTTTAACTAGATCTCCATCGCGCGACCCACCGCGGACCTGGCAGCGCAGCGAAGCGGAGCGGTCCCCGGCGGGAGCGACGGTCGCGCCCCGCCGCGGACCCGGGAACACCGATTTGCCCGGCTTATCCGTCGGACCATGCGATTCGTCCCAGCCGTGACCGACAGACAGGGTGACGATGGGCAGATGGAACTCGTGACCGAAGTGATCCCACGCCTTGTCGTAGCGGACGGAGCCGGCGCCGTGGCGTTCTACCAGCGGGCGCTCGGCGCCGCCGAGGGCAAGCGCTATACCGACGACGACGGGCGGATCGTCCACACCGAACTCACCATCGGCAGCTCACGGCTCCACCTCAAGGACGAGGACGGCGGCGACCGGGCCCCGACCTCCCTCGGCGGCACCCCCGTGATCATGCATCTCGGCGTCACCGACGCCGACGCGGCCGCGAAGTCGCTGCTCGAGGCCGGTGCCACCACCGTCTTCCCGGTCGCAGACCACGGCTACGGCATGAAAGACGGACGGTTCGCCGACCCTTACGGCCACCTCTGGATCGTGTCCGAACCGCTCGTCGAGGCCTGACCTCGGGGAACCACGGACCCGCCGCACGGCTCCGTTGATGCATGCGCACCGACTTGTCAGACAGCCCCGCTAGGCTGTGCCGGGTGACCGGCCATCCCTCGTTCCGACGACGCCTACGCCGCGGGTTTGCCGGCGGGGTTGTGGCTGCGCTGCTGTTCGCAGCCGGCGGTTGTGCGTTCGGGCCGCCCGAGCCTGACGCCGCGGGCAAGCCGCCCAACCTCCCCAAGCCCTCGGCCGATCCGTCGAAGACCAGCGGCGGGCTCGACCAGTCGGTCGCGGTCTCGGTCGTCGCAAAGGGGCTCGAGGTGCCCTGGGGCATCGCGTTCCTGCCCGACGGTGGTGCGCTCGTCACCGAGCGCGACACCGCGCGGATTCGCAAGGTCGGTCCCGAGTCCGACACCAACGGGCTCAAGGTGACCACCGTCCAGACGCTCGACGGGGTCGACGCGCAGGGTGAGGGCGGGCTGCTCGGCATCGCGGTGTCCCCGAAGTACGCCAGCGACAAGACGATCTTCGTCTACTACTCGACCGCCCAGGACAACCGCGTCGCCAAGATGACGTTGGGTGGGCAGCCGCAGCCGATCGTCACCGGGATTCCGCTGTCCGGCATCCACAACGGCGGTCGGGTCGAGTTCGGGCCTGACGGCTTTCTCTACGTGACCACCGGCGACGCCTCGGAGCGCGGGCTCGCGCAGGACAAGGCCAGTCTCGGCGGCAAGATCCTGCGGATGACGCCCGACGGCAAGCCGGCGCCCGGCAACCCGTTCCCCAACTCGCTGGTCTGGTCGTTGGGGCACCGCAACGTGCAGGGCATCGCCTGGGACGCGGGCAAGCGGCTCTGGGCCACCGAGTTCGGGCAGAGCACCTGGGACGAGATCAACCAGATCCGGCCGGGCAAGAACTACGGCTGGCCGACGGTCGAGGGCAAGGCCGAGGGTGCCAACCAGGGCAAGTTCGTCGATCCGCTGGTCACCTGGCCGACCAGCGAGTCGTCCTGCTCGGGCGCGGCGATCATCGACCGGCTGCTGATCGCGGCCTGCCTGCGCGGCGAGCGGCTGTGGGCGATGGAGCTCACCGACTCCGGCACGATCCTGGGCGCTCCGCGGGCGCTGTTGCAGGGCGAATACGGCCGCCTGCGGGCCGCGGTGGCCGCACCCGACGGCTCGCTCTGGATCAGCACCTCCAACAAAGACGGCCGGGGCGACCCGGAGCCCGACGACGACCGCATCCTGCGTCTCGTGTTCTCCGACGGCGGCGCGGGAAAGAGTTGACCGCGCGCGCAGCGGGTAATGATGGATCACGTGACCCCTCAGGAGGATGAGCCGAAGCCGCAGCGGCGGCGCGCCCGGATGTGGTCGGCCGTGCGCCGCGCCGCGGTGTCCCGGTTCACCCGGCGCACCGGCGTGCTCTTCGCGATCCTCGGCGTCTCCCTCGTCGGCCTGGTCGTCGGCGTGCTCCTCGGCGCCCGCGCGCAGACGGACATCGGCCCTTTCCAGGCCGAGATGTCGGTACGCCCCGCGACCAGCGGCGAGACCGAGGTGGTCGTACCGCCGCTGGGCGCGCTGCACATCAACAGCCACGACGGCCCGCTGCGGCTGACGGTCCGGCTCGGCGCCCTCGACCAGGGCCGCACCCAGGCGCTGATCAGCGACCCGTCCGGGATCACCCGGGCCAGCCAGACGGTGGTCGACGACCTCCAGACGGGCATCCTGCGGCTCGGCTTCCGTACCGTCTCGGTCTCGGTCCTCGGCGCTGTCGTGATCGGCCTGCTGGTTTTCCGCAGCACCCGGCGCGCGGCCTGGTGCGGCGGCGTCGCCCTGCTGGTCACCACGAGCACCTTCGGGCTCGCGGTCGGCACGCTGCGGCCGAATTCGATCGAGCAGCCACGGTACGAGGGCCTGCTGGTCAACGCCCCCGCGATCGTCGGTGACGCACGGCGGATCGCGCAGGACTACGGCAAGTACGCCGAGCAGCTCAAGGCCATCGTCGCCAACGTCAGCCGGATCTACACGACCGTCAACAAGCTGCCGAACTACGAGCAGAGCGACGGTGGCATCCGCATCCTGCACGTCTCCGACCTGCACCTGAACCCGTCGGCCTGGCCCACGATCCGCACCGTGGTCGAGCAGTTCGACATCGACGCGGTGATCGACACCGGCGACATCACCGACTGGGGCTCCGAGCCGGAGGCCACCTACGTCGGCTCGATCTCCCTGCTCGGCGTCCCGTACGTCTACATCCGCGGCAATCACGACTCCGCCGTCACCGCGGCCGCGGTCGGCCGCCAGCGCGGCGCGATCGTCCTCGAGAACCAGGTCGTCGACGTGGCCGGTCTACGCATCGCCGGCATCGGTGACCCGCGCTTCACCCCCGACAAGGAGACGTCACCGACCGGCGCGGGGCGTTCACGACAGGTCATCGAGCAGGTGTACGACGCAGGCTCCCGCCTGGCCGCGACGATCAAGGCGAGCGGCAAGCCGGCCGACATCTGCCTGGTGCACGACCCGGAGTCGGCGCCGGCCCTCAACGGCGTCTGCCCGACCATCCTCGCCGGCCACCTGCACCACCGCGAGGTGCGCATGCTCCCGAAGCTGCCGAACGTCCCGAACCCGGCCCGCGTCCTGGTCGAGGGTTCGACGGGCGGTGCGGGCCTACGCGGCCTGGAGGGCGAGCAGCCGACGCCGCTGCAGATGTCGGTGCTCTACTTCGACGACGCCAAGACCTTGCAGGCATACGACGACATCCAACTCGGGGGTACGGGCCAGGCCCAGGTCACCCTCAACCGCACAGTGGTCGAACGCCCGCGCCCGGCCAACTCGGGCACGCCGACCCCGACCCCCACGGCGACCGCGACCCCGACCACTCCGGCAACGCCCGCGGGCGACTGACGATCAGGGGCGCTCGGCCGACGCGCTGGGTGCGGCGTCGGCCGACCGCTCGGTAACGCGGGCTTGGCTGCGGCTTGATGCTGCCCAGCCCACGGCTGCTCATGCGGCGGGCCGGCACGTCGGTGCCGGCCCGCCCACACGGTTGCTGATCAGGCGGCGCGGTACCCCGGCATCGGGAAGGCGGCGAGCAGGTCGCGGACCTCACCGGCGATGCGGTCGATGGTCGCCTCGTCGTCCTTGAGCGCGGCCGCGACCGTCTCGTCCATCCACGCGGCCACCTGCGGCATGTGCTCCTCGGTCAGGCCGCGGGTGGTCAGGGCCGCCGTACCGAGCCGGATGCCGGACGGGTCGAACGGCTTGCGGGTGTCGTAGGGCACTGTGTTGTAGTTGAGCTCGATGCCCGCCCGGTCGAGTGCCTGGGCGGCCGGCTTGCCGGCGATGTCCTTGCTGGTCAGGTCGGCCAGGATCAGGTGGTTGTCGGTGCCGCCGGAGCTGAGCGTGAAACCGTGCTCGGTCAGCGCGGTCGCGAGCGCCGCCGCGTTGGCGACGACATGGTGCGCGTACCGGCGGAAGTCCTGCGTCCCCGCCTCCCGCAACGCCACCGCGATGGCGGCGGTCGTGTGGTTGTGCGGGCCGCCCTGGAGGCCGGGGAAGACTGCCTTGTCGATCGCCGTCGCGTGCTCGGCGGTCGCCATGATCATGGCGCCGCGCGGGCCGCGGAGGGTCTTGTGCGTGGTCGTGGTGATCACGTCGGCGTGGCCGACCGGCGACGGGTGCGCGCCGCCCGCGATCAGGCCGGCGATGTGGGCGATGTCGGCCACCAGGACGGCGCCGACCTCGCGGGCGATCGCGGCGAAACCCGGGAAGTCGATGGTCCGGGGTACGGCGGTGCCGCCGCAGAAGATCACCTTGGGGCGCTCGGCGAGGGCAAGGTCGCGTACCTCGTCGAGGTCGATCCGGCCGGTTTCCCGGTTCACCGCGTAGCGGACCGGGTTGAACCACTTGCCCGTCGCGGAGACCGACCAGCCGTGCGTGAGGTGGCCGCCCATCGGCAGCGCCATGCCCATCACGGTGTCGCCCGGCTGCAGGAACGCCAGGTAGACGGCGAGGTTGGCGGGCGACCCCGAGTACGGCTGGACGTTGGCGTGATCGACACCGAACAGGCTCTTCGCCCGGTCGATCGCCAGCGTCTCGATCGGGTCGATGAGCTGCTGGCCCTCGTAGTAGCGCTTGCCGGCGTAGCCCTCGCTGTATTTGTTGGTCAGCACGGTGGAACTCGCCTCGAGCACCGCCTCGGAGACGTAGTTCTCGGACGCGATCATCCGCAGCTTGTCGTGCTGCCGGGTGGCCTCGGCTTCGATCAACGTGGCGAGCTGCGGGTCTTCGGCGGTCAGGTGGGGGATCGGTGGCACGTGCACGGCGTCTCCTGAGGCATCTGACGAACACCACACCCAGGCGCGCGGTGCGGCGTTGCCTGCGGTCGCTCCCCGGTGGTCAGTTCCACCTCGCTGCGCCAGTCGCGAGTACCCCGAAATGCTAGCCGAGTCGGCGGTACGCGACGGCGACGGCGCCAAGGCATCGAAGCCTGCTAAAGCAACCGGTTAAGTGGGTGCGCTCCCATCGGTGCCTCCGTCGATGGCCCAGAGAGGATGGGAGCGCTCTTGACGACAGGGGAAACGCATGTTTCAGTGTCTCTACTTACCCGGTTAAGTGATCTCCGTTACATCGCACGTCGGGAGCTCCCAGTTGAGGAGGACGGCAATGCGCAGGCGGTCAAGGTGGCTGGTGGCGGGCGCGCTCGCGCTCACCATGGGAATGGCCGGGTGCACCGGCGACGACGGCGCGGCCACGTCGGGTGCGGGCGGACTGCCCGGCCCCGCTGGAGGCGGCGGCGCTTATCCGCGCAACGAGACGCTCTACACGAGCGGCACCCAGTGGGGGCCGCCGAACAGTTGGAACCCGATCATCCCGGGCTACGCGATGGGCACCGTCGGGCTGGCGTACGAGACGCTGTTCCTCTTCGACCCGCAGAAGACGGAGATCACCCCGTGGCTGGCGGAGAAGGGCGAGTGGGCCGACAAGACCTACACGCTGACCCTGCGCGAGGGCATCACCTGGAGCGACGGCAAGCCGCTGACCGCGGACGACGTCAAGTACACGGCCGAGCTCGGGAAGATCAAAGCCGTCCCGTACAGCAATCTTTGGACCTGGTTGTCGGCGGTTGACGTGGTCGACCCGCGCACCGTGAAGTTCACCTTCTCCGACCCACGGATCCAGGAGTGGGAGAACTGGCTCTACGAGAACGCGATCGTGCCCAAGCACGTCTGGGAGTCGCGCTCCGAGGCCGACATCACGACGACCGCCAACGAGAAGCCGGTCGGCACCGGGCCGTACGAGTACCTGACCCACGACCAGGACCGCATGGTGTGGAAGAAGAAGGCCGGCTGGTGGGCAACTAAAGCGCTTAACCTCGACGTCAAGCCGAACTACATCGTCGACATCGTCAACTCCAGCAACGAGGTCGCGCTCGGGCTGTTGCTGCAGGGCAACATGGACCTGTCGAACAACTTCCTGCCGGGCATCGCCAACCTGGTCAAGGGCGAATTCAAGATCAAGACGTACTACGCCGAGCCGCCCTACATGCTGTCCGCCAACACCGCGATGCTGATCCCCAACACCACCAAGGCGCCGATGAACGACGTCGCGTTCCGGCGGGCGTTGGCCAGCTCGATCGAGACGAAGAAGATCGTCGAGGGGGTGTACGGCAACATCGTCCGCGCGGCCAACCCCACGGGGCTGCTGCCGGTCTGGGACCAGTTCGTCGACCAGAGTGTGGTGAGCCAGAACGGCTTCAGCTTCGACACCGCCAAGGCGAAGAAGACCCTCGCGGACGCGGGCTACAAGGACACCAACCGCGACGGCTTCATCGAGGGCAAGGACGGTAAACCGGTCAAGCTGTCGCTGATCGTGCCGGCCGGCTGGACCGACTGGATGGAAGCGGCCCGGGTGATCAGCGCCGGCGCGCAGGCCGCCGGGATCAACGTCGTGCCCGAGTTCCCCGACGCCGGTGCGCTCGACGACGCCCGCACCGCCGGCACGTTCGACCTGGTGCTCAACAACTGGGCCGGCCTGTCCAACACGCCGTGGAACTTCTACAACTACGTCTTCCAGTTGCCCGTCCAGAAGCAGCAGTTCGCTGCCAACTTCGCGCGCTACGAGAACAAGACGGCGTGGGACCTGGTGCAGAAGCTGGCGCGTACCGCGAAGGATGCTCCCGAGTTCAAGACCACCATGAGCGAGCTGGAGCGGATCCACCTCACCGAGCTACCGATGATCCCGCTCTGGTACAACGGTCTTTGGGCGCAGTTCAACACAGCACATTGGACCAACTGGCCGTCGTCGGCCGGTGACGCGCCCAAGGATCTGCCGACCACGTGGAACAACCTGTGGGAGATGGGCAGCATCAAGATGCTGACCCAGCTGAAGCCGGTTGCCTGATGAGGCGGTACTTCGGACGCAAGCTCGCGATCTATGCGCTGACCTTCGTCGTCGCGGTGACGATCAACTGGATCATCCCCCGGTTCATGCCGGGGGACCCGGTCCTGCGGATGCTGACCCGCACGTCGGTCTCGAACCCCGAGGCGGTCGCGCCGATGCGGGCGTACTACGAGAACGTGTTCGGGCTCGACGTTCCATTGTGGAACCAGTACGTCAACTACTGGGTAGAGCTGTTTCAGGGCAACCTGGGTGTCAGCGTCTGGCTGTTCCCCGCACCGGTGGCAGACGTCATCCTCAACGCGGTGCCGTACACGCTGGCGCTCCTGCTGCCCTCGATCCTCCTGAGTTGGTGGGCCGGCAACAAGGTGGGCGCGCTGGCGGCCCGCAGCACGTGGCTGGACAACACCGCGCTGCCGGTCTCGTACGCGCTGACCGCCACGCCGTACATGTGGCTCGGCATCCTGCTGGCCTGGGGCCTGGGCATCGTGGCGGGAGTGTTCCCGGTGGCCGGCGGCTACAGCTTCGAACTGCGCCCGGACTGGTCGTGGGTCTTCGTCGGAAGCCTTGCCCGGCACTGGTTCCTACCGTTCCTCTCGCTGTTCCTGGTGGCCTTCGGCGGCTGGGCGATCGGCATGCGCAACCTGATCATCTACGAGCTGGAGGCCGACTACGCGAACTATCTCGCGGCGCTCGGCGCACCACGCCGACTGATCCGCCGGTACGCCTTCCGCAACGCGCTCCTGCCGCAGATCACCGGGTTAGCCCTACAGCTCGGCGTCCTGGTGTCCGGCGCGTTGGTGACCGAGATCGTGTTCGCCTACCCGGGCCTCGGCCACCTGATCCTGCAAGCGATCCAGAACCAGGACTTCTTCCTACTGCAAGGCGCCTTCCTGTTCATCGTGATCGGCGTGCTGGCAGCCAACTTCGTGATCGACATCGTCTACGTCCTGGTGGACCCACGCACCCGATCAGGCATGCAGGGGGCGACGTGAGTGAGCGAGGTTGGCTCGGTCGTCGTGGGTCTTGCTCCGCGGACCGGAGGGAGGGGGCGGCGTGACTGAGCGAAGCGTGCGGGGTTGGAGCCGCGAGGTCCAGACCGCAGGGTCGGCCGGGTCGTGGGCGGCGGTGTCGTCGAGCACCCGCTCCGCCTCGGTCGTCGTGGGTCTTGCTCCTGCGCCAGCATCACCGCGGTCCACGCCTCGTCGGGCCGGCCGCCGGTGTGGACCGGAGGGAGGGTGTGGCGTGAGTGAGCGAATCCTGCGGGGTTGGGTCGGTCGTCGTGGGTCTTGCTCCCGTGGATCGGAGGGAGGGTGTGGCGTGAGTGAGCGAAGCGAGCGCGGTTGGCTCAGCCGACGTCGGTCTTGCTCCGCCTGCCGAAGGGAGGGGGCGGCATGACCGACACCGATCACTTGGCGGCGCCTGGCGTACCCGTGCTCGCTGAACCGGTTGTCCCACCGGCCGGCCGGAGCCGCGAGACGCTGCATTTCGCGCTGCGCAACAAGAAAGTCGTCGGCGCGGTGGTGGTGATCCTGGGCTTCCTCGTGCTCGGCCTGGTCGCACCGCTGTTCACGAACCACGGACCCAACGAGTACGTGGGCCCGCCGGCGGCGCCACCCTCGACCGAGTACTGGTTCGGCACGACCACGTTCGGGCAGGACGTGTTTCTTCAGTTCGCCAACGGCATCCGGTCGACGTTCGTGGTCGGCCTGCTCGGCGGCGGCCTGGCCGCGCTGATCGGGATGACGGTCGGCTTCGTCGCCGGCTACCGGGGCGGTCTGGTCGACGAGCTGCTCAACATGCTGACCAACATCGTCCTCGTGCTTCCGGCGCTGGCAGTCCTGATCATCCTGCACGCGTACGTAGGCGTCACCTCGGTGCCGATGCAGGCGCTGTTCATCGGCCTGTTCTCCTGGCCGTGGGTGGCCCGGGCGGTGCGGGCGCAGACGTTCTCGCTGAGGTCACGGGAGTTCGTCGACCTGGCCCGGTTAAGTGGTATGCGCCCGCTCGCGGTCATCCGCCGGGAGATCGCGCCGAACATGAGCTCCTACCTGTTCATGACGTTCATCCTGCTGTTCGGCGGCTCCGTGCTGATGGCCGCCACGCTCGACTTCATCGGCCTGGGCCCGACCGACGCGATCTCGCTCGGGTTGATGATGAACAGCGCGGTCCACTGGAGCGCCCTCCATCTAGGACTGTGGTGGTGGTTCGTACCACCCGGCGCGGCGATCACAGCGATCGTCGGCGCGCTCTACGTGATGAACGTCGGCCTCGACGAGGTCTTCAACCCCAAGCTGCGGGAGATGTGACCGTGAGCCTCCAGGTCGACGACCTCCGGGTCTACTACCGGACGCTCAGAGGCGACGTCCGGGCCCTCGACGGCGTCTCGTTCACGGTGGACGACGGCGAGATCATGGGCGTCGTCGGCGAGTCCGGTTGTGGCAAGTCCACATTGGGCAAGTCGCTGGTCCGCCTGGACAACCGAATGAGACACGTGGGCGGCACGGTGACCGTCGACGGCCAGCCCCTGCCGATCGGCGACGACCGCGCGATGAACCGGTTCCGCTTCAAGTCCGTGTCGATCATCCCGCAGTACGCGATGAGCGCCCTCAACCCGACCCGTCGTATCGGCCGCCTGGTTGCCGACCTGCTGGGCGCGCACGGAATGTCGTACGCCACCATGCGCCCGGAACTGATCCGTCGCCTGACCTTGGTCGGCCTACCGGAGACGGTCCTCGACAACTACCCGATCGAGCTGTCCGGAGGCATGAAGCAGCGCGTGGTGCTCGTCCTGTCCACCCTCTGTGACCCCGCCCTGCTCGTGGCCGACGAGGTCACGTCGGCGTTGGACGTGTCGACCCAGCGGGCGGTCGCCCAAACCCTGGTCGAGTTCCGGGACCGGGGCTACGTGCGCGGCATGCTGGTGGTCACCCACGACATCTCGCTGGTCTACCAGATCGCCGACACGATCATGGTGATGTACGCGGGGCGCCTGGCCGAGAAGGCGCCCTCCGATGTGGTCGTAACGGAACCGCTTCATCCCTACACGCAGCTACTGATCGGTGCCCTACCCGAAGTCGGCGCCCGATTCAGCGAACGGAAGTTAACCGGCATACCCGGCCGCCCGCCGGGCCTGCGCAACCCGCCGAAGGGCTGCCGGTTCCGCGCGCGCTGCCCGCTCGCCTTCGACAAGTGCGCGGAGCAGCCACCCTTCGTGGAAGTCGCCAAGAACCACCAGGTGGCCTGCTGGAAGGCAGGCTCATGACCACACCACCCACGCGGCCGCCGCGCGCCAGTGCCGGGCCGCACAGCCGAGAAGGCGAGGCTTGGGTCGAGCGTCACAGCGCGGCGGCCAGGCTGGGAAGCCGAGGCGGCGAGGTTCGGGTCGGGTGCGACCGCGCTGTGGTCCGGCGGGGGAGCCGAGGCGGCGAGGTTCGGGTCGGGCGCCACGGCGCTGTGGTCCGGTTGCGGAGCCAAAGCGGCCAGGCTTGGAGCGAGCGCGACCGTGCCGCGGTAAGGCCGCAGGGCCGAGGCGGCCAGGCTTGGGTCGGGCCCAACCGCGCCGGGGCCTGGCTGGAGAGCCGAAGCGACCAGGCTTGGGCCGCGCCACACCGCGCAGCGGCCCGGCCCGGGTGCCGAAGCAATCAGGCGACGGCCGAGCGCCATCCACGGCACGGCGGAGAGCGGGGTCAGCATGCTGCGGCTTGACCAGGTGTCGAAGACCTTTCGGCTCGGTGCGTTCGGCAGTCGCGAGCTGACGGCGGTCAAGGACGTGTCGTTGACGGTCGAGCCGGGCGAGGTGGTCTCGCTCATCGGGGAGAGCGGCAGCGGCAAGACCACGATCGGCCGCATGGTGCTTGGTCTCGCCTCGCCCAACAAGGGCCGGGTCACCTTCGACGGTGTCCAGGTTTCGGGGCTGCGCGGGCGGGCGCTGCACGGTTACCACCGCCAGGTGCAGGGCGTGTTTCAAGACCCGTTCAGCACGTTCAACCCCGTGTTCAAGGCGGACCGCGTCTTCGCACTGGTACGTGACGGCTTCTTCAGATCGGTGCCCGCGGCCCAATGGCGGCAGCGGGTCGAGACGGCTCTGCACGGGGTGCGGCTGGAGCCCGCGGACGTGCTGGACAAGTACCCCCACCAGCTCAGCGGCGGTCAGCTTCAGCGGATGCTGATCGCCCGGGCGCTGTTGCTCGACATCCGGCTACTGGTCGCCGACGAGATCATCAGCATGCTCGACGCCTCGACTCGGATCGACGTGCTGAATCTGCTCGGTGAGCTCAAGTCTTCCGGGCTCGGCGTTCTCTTCGTCACCCACGACCTGGCCCTGGGCACGTACATCAGCGATCGCACCGTCATTCTCCGCGCCGGGGAGGTGGTCGAGGCCGGCCCTACGGAAACGGTATTCACCAACCCAAGCCACGAATACACCCGCAATCTGCTCGCGGCTGTTCCGCATTTGCACCGGCGTTGGGATGAACCGGTTAAGTAGACGTTGTCGGGCGGGCGGTGCTGGCCCGGGGCACCAGCTTGGCCGTCGCGTCCTGTACCGAGCCGACGGGCTGGCCCGCGATGGCCGCCAGTAGGTGGCGTGCCGCCAGGGCACCGTACGCGGGGATGTCGCGCGTCAGTGCCGTCAGCGCCGGATGCACCAGCCGGCACAGCGGCGAGTCGTCGAAGGCCACTATGGACAGGTCGCCGGGGACCGTCAGGCCCATCTCCTGGGCTACGCCCAGGCCGGCGATCGCCATCACGTCGTTGTCGTAGATCACCGCAGTCGGTCGCGTCTCGCCGCTGAGTAGGCGTCTGGTCGCCCGCGCACCTTCCTCGCCCGAGTAGTCCGTCCCCACCGTCAGCGCGGCCGTGACGCCGAGGCGCTCGCACGCGCCCCTGAACGCGGACGCCCGGACGTGGGTGTGCCACAGGTCCGGCAGACCCGCCACCCGCGCGATCCGGCGGTGGCCGAGTGCCGCCAGGTACTCGACGGTCTCGATCAGCGCCATGGCGTCGTCGTTCCAGACGTTCGGCACGTCGCCGACGCCCTCCGGGCCGCCCACCACCACCGCGGGCAGGTGCAGGTCGGTCACCACCGGGATGCGGGGATCACCGACCCGCAGGTCGCAGACGAGCACTCCGTCGACGCGGCGTTCGCCCCACCACCGTCGGTATACGCCGATCTCGGCGTCGGCGTCGGCCACGATCTGCAGCATCAACGCCTGGCCGCGGGCCGACAGCTCCGCCTCGACGCCGCTGATCAGCTCCATGTAGAACGGTTCGAAGCCGAGCACCCGGGCGGGCCGGCGCAACGCCAGGCCGATGGTGTCGGCCGCCGCGCCGGACAGGGCGCGGGCCGCGCTGTGCGGGTTGAAGCCGATCTCCTCGGCGATGGCGAGGATCCGGCGTCGCGTCGTCTCCGAGACGCCGCGTTGGCCGTTGAGGGCGTAGGAGACCGCGCCCTTGGACACGCCCGCTCGGGCGGCGATGTCGGCAATCGTCGGCCGCTTCACCCAATGCCTCCCGCACCCGCAGGACCATGACAAGGGCAAGCTATCACCGCCGTTGACAGCATTCCCGCGCCCATCGTACCGTCAATTCTACTTATCCGGTTCAGCAGCTCGGATCGGCGAAGGGTCGACGCCCATGCGGAAACCGCTCAATTCCGGCTGGACCCTGATGCCCGCGTCGGGCGCTGAGGTGCCGCCCGAAGTCGTCGCCGTCGGTCCGATTCCCGCGACGGTGCCGGGCTGCGTGCACACCGACCTGCTCGCCGCCGGCCTGATCCCGGATCCGTTCCACGACCGCAACGAGACCGCGTTGCACTGGATCGGTGAGACGACCTGGCACTACGCCACGACCTTCGCCTGGCACGGGCCTGGCGGCCACGACCGGGTCGACCTGGTCTGCGCGGGCCTCGACACCGTCGCCGAGATCGAGCTCAACGGCGTCCCGCTGGGCAGCACCGCCAACATGCACCGGTCCTATCGCTTCGACGTGCGCGACGGTCTGCGTCCCGGAAGCAACGAGCTGAGGATCGTCTTTCGGCCGGCCCGCGAGTACGCCCGGCATTGGCAGCGGGAACTCGGCGACCGGCCGAACGCCTATCCTGAACCGTTCAACTTCATCCGCAAGATGGCCTGCAACTTCGGCTGGGACTGGGGTCCGACGCTGGTCACCGCCGGCATCTGGCAACCGATCGAGCTCGACCTGTGGCACACCGCCCGGCTGCAGCGGGTCCGTCCACTGGTGACCGTCGACGCCAACTCCGGCCGGGTGGACGTGCACGCCGACATCGAGCGCGCCGCAGACGGCCCGCTCACCCTCACCGCCACGATCGCCACCCACACACCCAGCCACGCCGCCGAAAACAACACAGCCACCCACACAGCCAGCCAAACAACCGCCAGCCACGCGACCAGCGACAGACCCGGCCACACAGCCAGCCAAACAACCGCCGGCCACGGAGCCAGCCACACGACCAGCGACAGAGCCAGCCACGCGACCAGCCACACCGCCAGCACCACCGTCGACAACAGCACCGCCACGGCCACCGTCCACGTGCCGAACCCGCGGCTCTGGTGGCCACGGGGCTACGGCGAGCAGCCCCGCTACGACCTCGAGGTCACCCTGACCGACAGCGCCGGCACAAAGCTCGACACCTGGCACCGGAAGATCGGCTTCCGCGACGTCCGCCTGGACACCGCACCGGACGAGCACGGCACCCCCTTCACGGTCACCGTCAACGACCAACCGATCTTCGTCCGCGGCGTCAACTGGATCCCGGACGACGTCTTCCCGACCCGGATCACCCGGGACCGACTCGAGCAAAGATTCCGCCAGGCACAGGACGCCAACGTCAACCTGCTCCGCGTCTGGGGCGGCGGCCGCTACGAGTCCGACGACTTCTACGACCTCGCCGACGAGTACGGCCTGATGGTCACCCAGGACTTCCTGTTCGCGTGCGCGGCGTACCCGGAGGAAGAGCCGTTCGCCTCCGAGGTCGCGGCCGAGGCCGCCGAGCAGGTGGTCCGCCTCGCCAGCCACCCGAGCCTGCTCTGGTGGTGCGGCAACAACGAGAACCTCTGGGGCCACGAAGACTGGGGCTGGCGCGCGGAGCTCGGGGAGCGCACGTGGGGCGCCGGCTACTACCACCGCGTGCTGCCCGAGATCGTCGAAAGACTCGACCCGACCCGCCCCTACTGGCCAGGCAGCCCGTGGTCAGGCACAAAAGACCGCCACCCGAACGACCCCGCCCACGGCACCATGCACATCTGGGACGTCTGGAACAGGCTCGACTACGCCCACTACCGCGATCACCGTCCACGCTTCGTCGCGGAGTTCGGCTACCAGGCACCCCCCGCCTGGGCCACCATCGAAGCGTCGATCACAGACGACCCACTGACCCCGACCTCCCCGGGGATGAGCCACCACCAGAGGGCGGCCGACGGTGACCAGAAGCTCCAACGTGGACTTGACGCCCACTTCAAAGAGCCCCGCGACACAGCCGACTGGCACTACCTGACCCAGGTCAACCAGGCCCGCGCCATCACCACCGCCGTCGAGCACTTCCGCGCGCTACGGCCGTACTGCATGGGCACGATCGTCTGGCAACTCAACGACTGCTGGCCGGTCACGTCCTGGAGCGCGGTGGACGGCCAAGGCAGGCGCAAGCCCATGTGGCACGCCCTGCGCCGCGCGTACGCGGACCGGCTCCTCACCCTCGACCAGACCAGGGCCGTGCTGGTCAACGAGACCGCGACGCCCTGGCATACCGAGCTCACCGTGCAAAGGTCCACCTTGGACGGCAAGAGCCAGGAAGAAAGGAAGCTAAAGGTCACCGTCGCGCCATACGGCAAGGAAGAGCTGGCACACGACGTGAGCCGACCGGACGACCTGCGCGCGGAAGTGCTCTGGGCCGAGGCAGACGGAGCCGACCGCGCCTGGCACTTCTACGCGGAAGACAAGGACATCGCGTACCCACAGGCCGCCTACGACGTCGCGCTGAAAGGACGGAACAAGCTGACCGTCACGGCCCGCACGTTCCTGCGGGACCTCACCGTCTATCCGGACCGGCTGGACCCGGCCGCGGAGGCCGACGACGCCCTGAGAAACCTGTTCCCGGGCGAGGCGGTCACCTTCACCATCGTGACCGCCGCCGCCCTGGACGAACGGAAGCTGACGAGCAAGCCCGTGCTCCGCTGCGTCAACGACTAGCTACTCCGGCACCTTCCGGTAAGCGCCGTCGCTGGCCGAGGTCGCCATCGACGCGTACGCCCGCAGTGCCGCCGACACGGCCCGTACCCGGTTGATCGGCGTGTAGGGCTTGTCGCGCTTCTCCTGTGCGATCCGCCGAGCTTCCAGAACGTCGTCCGACACGTTGAGTGTCAGCGCACGAGAAGGGATGTCGATGACGATCTCGTCGCCCTCTTCGATCAGGGCGATCAGACCGCCGCCGGCCGCCTCGGGCGAGACGTGCCCGATGGACAGGCCCGACGTACCCCCGGAGAACCGCCCGTCGGTGATCAGCGCGCATGCCTTGCCGAGCCCGCGTCCCTTGAGGAACGAGGTCGGGTAGAGCATCTCCTGCATGCCCGGCCCACCCCGCGGCCCCTCGTAGCGGATGACCACCACGTCGCCCGGCTGGATCTCCTTGGCCAGGATCGCGTCGACCGCGTCCTCCTGCGACTCGAACACCTTGGCCGGCCCGCGGAAATTCCACAGCTCCTCGTCGACACCGGCGGTCTTCACCACCGAGCCTTCCGGCGCCAGGTTCCCGTGCAGGATGGCCAGACCACCATCGGCCGTGTACGCGTGCGCGAAGTCCCGGATGCACCCGTCGGCGGCGTCGGTGTCCAACGTGGACCACCGGTTGGACGTCGAGAACGGCTCGGTGGTCCGCACCCCGCCCGGCGCCGCGTGGAACAGCTCGACCGCCTCAGGCGAAGTGGAACCGCTGCGGATGTCCCACTCGTCGAGCCAGGAGGACAGCGAGGACGAGTGCACCGAGTGCACCGAGGTGTCCAGCGCCCCGCCCCGGGCCAGCTCGCCCAGGATGGCCGGGATGCCGCCGGCGCGGTGCACGTCTTCCATGTGGTATTTCTGCGTGTTCGGCGCCACCTTGGCCAGGCACGGCACCCGGCGCGAGATCGCGTCGATGTCGGTGACACCGAAGTCGAGCTCGGCCTCGCGCGCCGCGGCCAGCAGGTGCAGCACGGTGTTGGTGGAACCGCCCATGGCCACGTCGAGCGCGACCGCGTTCTCGAACGCCGGCCGGGTCGCGATGTTGCGCGGCAGCACCGACTCGTCGTCGCCGTCGTAGTAGCGCTTGGCCAGGTCGACGACCGTGCGCCCCGCGTCGAGGAAGAGCCGGCGCCGGGCCGAGTGCGTGGCCAGCGTCGAGCCGTTGCCGGGCAGCGCCAGGCCGATCGCCTCGGTCAGGCAGTTCATCGAGTTGGCGGTGAACATGCCGGAGCAGGACCCGCAGGTGGGACA
The DNA here is from genome assembly GCF_900107455.1 of Asanoa ishikariensis. Lineage (GTDB taxonomy): Bacteria > Actinomycetota > Actinomycetes > Mycobacteriales > Micromonosporaceae > Asanoa > Asanoa ishikariensis. The sequence continues at coordinate 980,551 of NZ_FNQB01000002.1, forward strand.
GGCGGACTTCTCGATCTCGCTCAACTCGGCGTCGGACACCGAGTCGTTGGAGGAGGCGATCATCGCGTCGATCAGGTCGAGCTTGTTGCCCACGACGCCGTCGACGGCGATCGTCTTGCCGGCCTCCATCGGCCCACCGGAGACGAACACGGTGGGGATGTTGAGCCGGAGCGCGGCGATCAGCATGCCCGGCGTGATCTTGTCGCAGTTCGAGATGCAGACCAGAGCGTCGGCGCAGTGCGCGTTCACCATGTACTCGACCGCGTCCGCGATCAGCTCGCGGCTCGGCAGCGAGTAGAGCATGCCGCCGTGGCCCATCGCGATGCCGTCGTCGACGGCGATCGTGTTGAACTCGCGGCCGACGCCGCCGGCCTCCGTCACCGCCTCGGACACCAGCGAGCCCATGTTGCGAAGGTGCACATGCCCGGGTACGAACTGCGTGAAGCTGTTGGCGATCGCCACGATCGGCTTACCGAAGTCGTCGTCGGTCATCCCGGTGGCCCGCCAGAGGGCCCGGGCTCCCGCCATCGTCCGCCCGTGGGTGGAAGTTCTGGAACGCAGTTCAGGCATGTTGTCAAGTCTCGCACCACGAAACCGGATGAGCGCTCGTGAGGTACGCCAAACGTCCACCAGGCGAGACAACAGCGGGCGTGATTTGCGCCATATGCCGGAATGTGCGCAACGAGCCAGTACCTCACACGTCGCACAGAGAGTCCCCCATGCACGGTTTCGATCCTGCACAGTTGATGCGTGCACTTCGGGACTGGTGCTGCGTTGGCGGCCGCCGCAGGCACCTTGGCGGCCGCGGTCGTCACGGTCCTGTTGGTCTCATCGGCGCGCGCCCGAGTGGGCGCCGCCCGGCAGGCCCACCTCATGCTCGCGATCGGCAGCGCCCTCGCCGCGCTGACCACCGCGATCGCCCTCGTCGGTGTCCTCACGTTCGCCGAGCAATGGGGCCACCACCAGGCGGCCCGCACCAACTTCGCGATCGGCATCGGCATCGGCACGGCGATCAGCTCCACGGTGATGTGCGCCGGTCTGCTCCGGCTGCCGTGGGCGGCCGGCACCCGGCGGATCGCCGGCCGGCACCTGCTCGACGCGTTGGTGATCGCGTTCGCGCTGTGGTTCGTCGGCTGGGTGCTGGTCTCCCCACCGGCCCAGATCTTCGGCTCGGCGACCCCGCGGCCGTGCGTCGGCATCTTCATCGCCGCCGGAGCCGCGGCGCTCGCGGTCGGCATCGTCGTGATCGTCACCATGCGCGGCGCCGGCTCCCGGTTGCGCCTGCTGCTGATGGGCTGCGGTGCGATCTCGGTGGCCGCCTGCGGCGTCGGGCTCACCGCCGGGCTCTGCCAGGGCGGCCCCGGTCTGGCCACGCTCAGCGGCGTGGTGATGCCGATCGCGCTGATGGTCGTCGCGTTCGCCGGTCGCGGCCAGGACACCGAGGCGATCGCCGAGCTCGACGTCATCCGGCGCGGTGCGTCCTACGCGTTCGTCCCGATGATGGCGATGGCGATCTCCGGCATGGTGCACGTGATGGCCGGCGGGCAGATCACCATGATGGGCATCGCGCTCGGCAGCCTGGAGGGTTTCGCCCTTGCCGTCCGGCAGTTCGTGGCGCTCCGCGACGTGCGCAACTACGCGATCCGGATGCAGGACCGCGAGGCACACTTCAAGGAGCTCGCGCACACCGACCCGCTCACCGGGCTGGCCAACCGGCGCGGTCTGCTCCGCGCGCTGGCCGAAGAGGTCGAGCCCGACAAGCCGTGCGTGCTGCTCGGCCTCGATCTCGACGGCTTCAAGAACGTCAACGACATGCGCGGCCACGACGTCGGCGACGACGTGCTGGTCGAGGTCGGCCAGCGGCTGCGGATGAACCTGCGCCCCGGCGACGTGGCGGCCCGGCTCGGCGGCGACGAGTTCGCGGTGCTGATGTGGGCCAAGCCGCACGAGGCGCTGGGTGCCGCCGAGCGCCTGCTCGGGGTGCTCAACAAGCCCTACGAGCAGCAGTCCGGCCGGGTCTTCCTGAGCGTCAGCATCGGCGTCGCCGGCGCCGAGACGGCGGCCGACGACACCACGCTGCTCCAGCACGCCGACCTCGCGCTGCGCTATGCCAAGCAGCGCGGCAAGAACCGGGTCGAGCGCTACCACGCCTCCTACGACCAGCTCCTGCGCCGGCGCACCACGATCGAGCACGAGCTGCGCGGCGCGATCGACCGGGGCGAGGTGCATCTCGCGTTCCAGCCCGTGGTGATCATGCCGTCGATCCGCCCGGTCGGTGCCGAGGCGCTGATCCGTTGGCACCACCCGGTTCTCGGCGCCGTGCGGCCCGACGAGTTCATCCCGATCGCCGAAGAGTGCGGCATGATCGCCAAGATCGGCGCCTGGGTCCTCCATCAGGCATGCCACCAGCTCTCACGGTGGTTGGCCGACGGGCACGACGTCTGGGTCAGCGTCAACGTCTCGCCGCGCGAGCTGCACGCGGCCGAATATGTCGACCAGGTCGCCGACGCCCTGCGCGCACACCGCGTCCCGCCGCAACGGCTGGTGCTGGAGGTGACCGAGCAGGCGGTCGCCATCGACCTCGACGAGCTGATCAAGCGGTTGCGGGCGCTGCGCGCGATCGGCGTACGCATCGCGCTCGACGATTTCGGCAGTGGGTTCTCCTCGCTCGGCCAGCTCCGCCGCCTGCCGATCGACATCCTCAAGATCGACCACAGCCTGGTCGCCGAGACCGAGCCGAGCGTCGACCACGGGCTCGCACCGCTGGTCACGCTGGCTGGCGGGATCGAGCCCTCCGGCAAGGGAAAAACCCAGGGCGGCCCGCTCGTGGACATCGTGGTCCGGCTAGGCCACCGGCTCGGCCTCGAAGTGATCGCCGAGGGTGTCACCAACCAGCGCGAACAGGCCGCGGTCCAGGGCGCCGGGTGCCGCTTCGGCCAGGGCCAGCTCTTCGGCTGGGGTGTGCCGGCGGAGCACTTCGAGGCGTTGCTCGACGCGTCCACATCCCCGGGCGCCCGACCCGAAAAGATCAAGACCGACAAGATCGCTGATCGCCCTGCGTGTGGGGAGCTCGCGCCGCCCGCCCAGCGGCTCGCCCCGACACCCCCCGTCCAAGATGTGGGATCAGTTGACTCATCCCGCGAGATACGTCAGAGTTAGCCCCATGTCGCCACGCTGGTCGTCTCGAGTACTTACCTGAGCGCACTCTCGTTCTTAGAGAGTGCGCCGGCCCCGTGCATCTGCACGAGGGCCATTTTTGTGCCCGGACACACGTGACCCCGATCACCGAAGGTCACCAAAGAACACCAACACCACACGAGCGCAGAACCGAGCGAAGGCACCCGCCATGACGAGACCCACTCCCGAGACCATCGCCCATCGGATCCACGCCACTCCCGCGACGGTCGCCGCCCAGGCGGCGCACGGCAACCACGCCGAGCGCCAGCAGCCGACGGAGCGGCACCAGGCCGAGCGCCCGGTGCCGGCCGCCCCGCCCGCCCCGGCCAAGATCACCGGCGCGCAGTCGCTCGTCAAGTCGCTCGAGTCGCTCGGCGTCGAGGTCGCGTTCGGGATCCCGGGTGGAGCGATCCTCCCCTTGTACGACCCGATCTACGACTCGTCGGTCCGCCACATCCTCGTCCGCCACGAGCAGGGCGCGGGTCACGCGGCCACCGGCTACGCCCAGGCCACCGGCAAGGTCGGCGTCTGCATCGCCACCTCCGGGCCGGGCGCGACCAACCTGGTCACGCCGATCGCCGACGCGTACATGGACTCGGTCCCGATCGTCGCGATCACCGGTCAGGTGCCGCGCCCGTCGATCGGCACGGATGCCTTCCAGGAAGCCGACATCCAGGGCATCACACTGCCCATCACGAAGCACAACTTCCTCGTGCAGAACGCCGAGGAGATCCCGCAGATCCTGGCCGAGGCGTTCCACCTGGCCAGCACCGGCCGGCCCGGCCCGGTCCTGGTCGACGTGCCCAAGGATGTGCTGACGGCGCAGACCACGTTCTCCTGGCCGCCGACGCTCGACCTGCCCGGCTACCGGCCGACGCTGCACCCGCACGGCAAGCAGATCCGCGAGGCCGCGCGGCTGATGAGCAGTGCCAAGCGCCCCGTCCTGTACGTCGGCGGCGGCGTGCTCAAGGCCGGCGCCACCGAGGGGCTGCGCAAGCTCGCCGAGCTGACCGGCATCCCGGTGGTCACCACGCTGATGGCCCGCGGCGCCTTCCCCGACTCGCACCAGCAGCACCTCGGCATGCCCGGCATGCACGGCACGGTCGCCGCTGTCTACGCGTTGCAGAAGTCCGACGTGCTGGTCTGCCTCGGCGCGCGCTTCGACGACCGGGTGACCGGCAAGCTCGACTCGTTCGCGCCGGACGCGGCGATCGTCCACGCCGACATCGACCCCGCCGAGATCGGCAAGAACCGCGCTGCGGACGTCCCGATCGTGGGTGACGCCCGCTTCGTGATCGACGAGCTGATCGGCGCTATCACCGCCGAGCAGGCCGCCGGTCGCACCGGCGACCGCACCGCGTGGTGGGGCCAGCTCGACGACCTGCGTCAGCGCTACCCCCTCGGCTACGACGAGCCCTCCGACGGCACGCTCGCGCCGCAGTACGTGATCGAGCGGATCGGCAAGATCGCCGGACCGGACGCGATCTACTGCGCCGGCGTCGGCCAGCACCAGATGTGGGCCTCGCAGTTCATCAGCTACGAGAAGCCGCACTCCTGGCTCAACTCCGGCGGCGCCGGCACGATGGGCTACGCGGTGCCAGCGGCGATGGGTGCGAAGGTCGGCATGCCGGGCACGACGGTGTGGGCGATCGACGGCGACGGCTGCTTCCAGATGACCAACCAGGAGCTGGCGACCTGCGCGCTGGAGGGCATCCCGATCAAGGTCGCTGTGATCAACAACGGCAACCTCGGCATGGTCCGGCAGTGGCAGACGCTGTTCTACGGCGAGCGCTACTCGAACACCGACCTGGGCACGCACAAGCACCGCATCCCCGACTTCGTGAAGCTGGCCGAGGCGCTCGGCTGCATCGGGCTGCGCTGCGAGACGAAGGAAGACGTCGACAAGACGATCGAGGCCGCGATGGCGATCAACGACGCCCCGGTGGTCATCGACTTCGTGGTCGGCAAAGACGCCATGGTGTGGCCGATGGTGGCCGCCGGCACCAGCAACGACGAGATCATGTTCGCCCGCGGCGTCCGCCCGGCCTTCGACGAGGATGAGCTGTAATGACCAAGCACACGCTGTCGGTGCTCGTGGAAAACAAGCCCGGTGTCCTGGCCCGGGTGTCGGGGCTGTTCTCCCGGCGGAGCTTCAACATCGACTCGCTGGCGGTCGGTGAGACCGAGCACGCCGAGATCTCCCGCATCACGATCGTCGTCAACGCCGACGAGTCGCCGCTGGAGCAGGTCACCAAGCAGCTCAACAAACTGGTCAACGTTCTCAAGATCGTCGAGCTCGACCCGGTGCAGTCCGTGCAGCGCGAGCTCGTCCTGGTCAAGGTCCGCGCCGACCGCGCGATCCGCTCTCAGGTGCTCGAGACGGTTGACCTGTTCCGCGCCCGCGTCATCGACGTGGCCGCTGACACGTTGACTATCGAAGCGACCGGCACCTCGGACAAGCTGGACGCGCTGCTGCGCGACCTCGAACCGTACGGGATCAAAGAGATGGTCCAGTCGGGGATGGTCGCGATCGGGCGTGGCTCCCGTTCCATCACGACCGGGCCGGCGCTTCGCGCCGCCTAACGAAACACGCGAGAGGGAAGCAATGACCGCAGAGGTTTTCTACGACGACAACGCCGATCTGTCGATCATCCAGGGCAAGAAGGTCGCCGTCCTGGGCTACGGCAGCCAGGGGCACGCGCACGCGCTGTCGCTGCGTGACTCCGGCGTCGACGTCGTGATCGGCCTGCCGGAGGGCTCGAAGAGCCGGGAGAAGGCACAGGAGCAGGGGCTGCGCGTGGAGACGCCGGCCGCCGCCTCCGCCTGGGCCGACGTCATCATGGTGCTCGCGCCGGACACCGCCCAGCGCAAGCTCTACGCCGAGGCGATCGAGCCGAACCTGACCGCGGGCAAGGCGCTGTTCTTCGGCCACGGCCTGAACATCCGCTACGGCTTCATCACCCCACCGGCCAACGTGGACGTCGCGATGGTGGCTCCCAAGGGCCCGGGTCACCTGGTCCGCCGCCAGTACGTCGACGGCAAGGGCGTGCCGGTGCTCGTCGCCGTCGACCAGGACGCGACGGGCAGCGCGTTCGCGCTCACCCTCTCGTACGCGAAGGCGATCGGCGGCCTCCGGGCCGGCGGCATCAAGACCACCTTCAAGGAGGAGACCGAGACCGACCTGTTCGGTGAGCAGGCCGTCCTCTGTGGAGGCGCGTCGGCGTTGGTGCAGACCGGTTTCGAGGTGCTCACCGAGGCGGGCTACGCCCCGGAGATCGCCTACTTCGAGTGCCTGCACGAGCTCAAGCTCATCGTCGACCTGATGTACGAGGGCGGCATCGCCCGGATGCGTTACAGCGTCTCGGACACCGCCGAGTACGGCGACTACTCTCGTGGCCCGCGCGTCATCGACGCCCGCGTCAAGGAAGAGATGAAGCGCATTCTCTCCGAGGTGCAGTCCGGTGAGTTCGCTCGTGAGTGGATCGCCGAGGACGACAACGGCCGTCCGAACTTCACCAAGTGGCGTCAGGAAGGCGCGGCTCACCCGATTGAGGAGACCGGTCGCAAGCTGCGCGGCATGATGAGCTGGGTGGACCGTCCGATCACCGAGACCGCGTGACGACCAACACGTTCGGGCTCTGAGTGCAGGTCCCGACGGGGCGAAAGCTCCCGTTGTGAGGGCAAACACGCCACAGGGAGAACATGGGGCGCCGGCCGGCCGCCTACCATTTCAGTGGTAGGCAGCCGCTGCCGGCGCCCTTTCCCTAATTTACGAGGACCTATGACTCCCGTAGTTCTTATCGCCGAAGAATTGGCCCCCGCCGCCATCGATGTGCTCGCGCACGACTTCGACGTCCGCCACGTCGACGGCTCCGACCGCGAGGCATTGCTGCCGGCGCTGGCCGAAGCCGACGCGGTGATCGTCCGCAGCGCCACCCAGATCGACGCCGCCGCGATCGCGGCCGCGCCGCGACTCAAGGTCGTGGCCCGCGCGGGTGTCGGGCTCGACAACGTCGAGGTGCCCGCCGCCACCGCGCGTGGCGTCATGGTGGTCAACGCGCCGACGTCCAACATCGTGTCCGCTGCGGAGCAGGCGGTCGCGCTGCTGCTCGCCGTCGCGCGCAACACGGCGAGCGCGAGCTCCGCGCTCAAGGCAGGGGAGTGGAAGCGGTCCAAGTACACCGGTGTCGAGGTCCAGGGGAAGACCGTCGGCGTGGTGGGTCTTGGTCGCATCGGCGTGCTGTTCGCCCAGCGGATCGCGGCGTTCGGCACCCGGCTGATCGCCTACGACCCCTACGTGCAGCCGGCCCGGGCCGCGCAGCTCGGCGTGCGCCTGGTGGGTCTGGAGGAGTTGCTGCGGGAGAGCGACTTCATCTCCATCCACCTGCCGAAGACGCCGGAGACCGTCGGCCTGATCGGTGAGAAGGAACTGGCGCTGGTCAAGCCCGGCGTCCGGATCGTCAACGCCGCACGCGGTGGGCTGATCGACGAGCAGGCGCTCGCCGACGCGATCGCCGAGGGCCGGGTCGGCGGTGCCGGCATCGACGTGTACTCCAAGGAGCCGTGCACCTCGTCGCCGCTGTTCGCATTCGACAACGTGGTCGCCACGCCGCACCTGGGCGCGTCCACCGCCGAGGCGCAGGACAAGGCCGGCCTCGCCGTGGCCCGCTCGGTCAAGCTGGCGCTCCAGGGTGAGTTCGTGCCCGACGCGGTCAACGTCCAGGCCGGCGGCGTCGTCGCCGAAGACGTCCGCCCGCTGCTGCCGCTCGCCGAGAAGCTCGGCCGCGCGTTCACCGCGGTCGCCGGCGGGGTCGCCGCCAGCGTGACCGTCGAGGTCAGCGGCGAGATCCTGGCCAACGAGGTGTCGGTGCTCAAGCTCGCCGCCACCAAGGGCCTGTTCGCGTCCGTCGTCGAGGAGCAGGTCACCTACGTCAACGCCCCGCACATCGCGGCGGACCGTGGCGTCGAGGTCGACCTGGTCACCCTGACCGACACCAGCGAGCAGCCGACGCTGGTCACGGTCCGCGGCGCGCTGCCGGACGGCCGTTCGGTGAGCGTCTCGGGCACCGTCACCATCTCGGGCAGCCGCGAGGTCGCCAAGCTGACCGAAGTGGACGGTTTCGCGCTCGAGCTGGCCGCCGACGGCATCCTGCTCTTCTTCCGCTACGCCGACCGGCCCGGTGTGGTCGGTGCGATCGGTTCGATCCTCGGTGAGGCGGGCGTCAACATCGCCGCCATGCAGGTGGCCCGGCGCGAGGCCGGCGGTGAGGCGCTGATGACGCTGACCGTCGACAACTCGGTCGACGCGGAACTGCTCGCGGCCGCCCAGGCCAAGATCGGCGCCGGTTCGGCCAGCGCGGTGGACCTGCGTACCGAATAGGGTTTCGAAAGCACGAAAACGGGACGGGTGGCCATTTGCCGCCCGTCCCGTTATTCATGTTGTCAGGAGGTCATCGCCCCTGGCGGGTAGACCGTGCCGTCCTGCGGATCGAACAACAGCAACCCGTGCTTGCCGGCGAGCTCCTCGACGGCCAACAGCACCTCGTCGGGGCAGTCCTCGTCGAGCTTCATCTCCACGTGGTCAGCGGCCACGTGAAGAGGCGTGACCGCCCACGGCGAAGCGTTCGTGTTCCGGTCGGGGTACGCCGACGTCATCGCGGCATAGAAGTCGGCGATCTTCCGGTGCGGGGCACCGTCAACGTGCTCGCCCTGTCGACACAGCTCAAAGGCCGCGCCCACATCCTCTGCCGAGGCGTCCGGCTCCATCGCCCAGACCACCAGATCGAAACTCACGGGCCATACTGTGCCATATGGCTTGGGGGCTTCGTGGCGCCGAGGAGGTCGTGTTCTGCGGCGCCCTCTGTCCATTGCTTCGCTCGGACAGAGAGCGCCGCAGAACACGACCGCGCCACTACGCCCCCAAGCGTGTGCCGCCACCGTTCTGGTCGCGGTAGTCGCCACGGTTTGCGGTGGACACCTTCTCGCCTTTCGTCGGGCAAGAACCTGTCGACTCGCGCGCCGTTTTGGGTGCGGGTTTTCTGTGGTTTCGCAGGGGTCGCATCTTCGTCGGACGTGACAAAACCCTTCGGGTACGTCAAACGTCGCTGACTCCGTGGACGCGCTTAAGCCTCTGTCACGCCAAAAAAATCAGCTCCCCCGCCGCCTCGGCAATGGCGATGGGGGAGCTGATCTACGTTCGCGTGCACTGGTTGCGCACTGCGGAGGGTGGCTCACAGCAACGACGCTTTAGCGGTCACCCGAAGACCGTGTCGGCGCCGAACAACCTCACTGCGTAACCGCGTGACCACGCTATCGATTCTCTGGCGGGAGACGCAAGGGTCAGACAGCGCCGCGTGTCGCGTACTCCTCCTGCAACAAGCTCGCCGTATAGCCCTCTGCGGTAGGGAACCACGCCAGTCCCGCGTCTCCGGCCGCGTAGAGAGCTGTCGCATATGCGTCAGCTACGGCCAGGTCAGGGCCCATGACCGTCGCGGCGCGGATCTCGTCCACCGGGGTCGCGCGGTGCGGGTCGACCACATGGCCTCGGCGGCCGGTCACGCCGGAGGTGCCGATGGCGCCGGACGTGAGCTCGAGCTGCACCGGTTTGCGGCGCGCGTCGTACGGGTGGTGCACCGCGACTATCCATGGGCCGCCGTGGGGGGCGTTTCCGCGTACCGTCAGGTCGCCTCCACTGGCCACCGCGTAGTCGGTGATGCCGGCGGCCCGGACGCGGGCGGCGGCGCGTTCCATGGCCCAGCCTTTGACCAGCGCACTCGGGTCGAAGCCGCCGGGTGCGGACCAGGCGTCGAACCAGCCGTCGGTGGCGGCGCGCATGGCGTCGCAGCGGGCCACGAGATCGGCCAGGGGCGCGTAGGCGTCGGGCGCGACCTCACCGCGGCGGAGGCGGGCGACCAGACTGGCCTCGCGCAGCGGGCTGTACGCGAAGTCGATCGCGCGCAGTTCCGCGACCGCGTCGGCGATGGCGGCCGCGAGCTCCTTGCGGCTCATCGCGGCGGGGCTGACCAGAGTCAGCGTGAAACCCGCGGTCGAGGTCTGCACGTTGTGGTGCGCGACCAAGCCACCGTTGGCGGCGGCGGGGTGGGCGAGCGTCGTGGCCGAGCCGCTGCCTAGGCGTAGGTCTGGGCGCATTGGGCCCCCTTCCGGCTGTGACTGCGTTAAACCTAGGATTTGCGGGTGACGGGGGCATGAGCACCGGCTGAGAGTTTGCTGGGTAAGTCTGCCCGATTCCGCATAGTGGGAGTCACATACCGCTTTGCGGGACGATGACTTAACGTTTGTTAGACGTTTCGTTACGAAGGAGCTTTGACGTGTCTGTGGCGCGGATCGCGGTGGTGGCCGGAGACGGCATCGGACCCGAGGTGATCGACCAGGCGCGCAAGGTGCTCGACGCGGTCCTTCCGGGCGTCGAGGCGACCGAATACGACCTCGGCGCCGCGCGCTACCACCGCACCGGCGAGGTGCTGCCCGACTCGGTGCTCGACGAGCTGCGGGGGCACGACGCGATCCTGCTCGGCGCCGTCGGCGACCCGACCGTGCCGCCGGGCGTGCTCGAGCGTGGCCTGCTGCTCAAGCTCCGCTTCGCCTTCGACCAATACGTCAACCTGCGCCCCTCGCGGCTCTTCCCGGGCGTGGTCAGCCCGCTGGCCGGGGTCAAGCCCGGCGAGATCGACATGATCGTGGTGCGCGAGGGCACCGAGGGTCTCTACGCCGGCGCTGGCGGCGGCCTCCACCGGGGCACGCCCGCCGAGATCGCGACCGAGGAGAGCCTCAACACGCGGCACGGTGTCGAGCGGGTCATCCGCGACGCCTTCGCGCGGGCCTCGCGGCGCCCCCGCCGCAAGGTCACCCTCGTCCACAAGACCAACGTGCTCACCCACGCCGGCTCGTTGTGGGCGCGCACGTTCGACGCGGTCGCCGCCGAGCACCCCGACGTGGCCACCGAATACCAGCACGTCGACGCCGCCGCGATGTTCCTCGTGACCCAGCCGCAGCGCTACGACGTGATCGTCACCGACAACCTCTTCGGTGACATCCTCACTGACATCGCCGCCGCCGTGACCGGTGGCATCGGCATGGCCGCCAGCGGTTGCATCAACCCCGAGCGGGTCCACCCGTCGATGTTCGAGCCGGTGCACGGCTCGGCGCCCGACATCGCCGGCAAGGGCGTGGCCGACCCGGCCGCGGCCGTGCTCTCGGTGTCGCTGCTGCTCGACCACCTCGGGCACGCCGACGCCGCACACCGAGTAGCCGAGGCGGTCGCGGCCGAGCTGGCCGGACGCACGTCCGGCACGCAGTTGCGCACCGCCGAGGTCGGCGACCGGCTCGCTGCCGGCGCCGTCGGCTGAACGTTTCGCACCACTAGGCGTCGGAAGAATCAGGACCCTTCGGGCGAACCGCTTCGCTCGACGCCCTCTCGCCCTTGAACGACCGTTCGGGGTAAGTTTCTTGCGCAGCCTTTACTGAGCGTTGCCGGCAGCCGCCGGCTTACCTGGAGGTCCAACGCCGATGAGCGGTGGTGACAAGCTCGACTTCGAGATTCGCCCGAATCCCCAGCCGGTAACCGCCGCCGAGCGCGCCGCGCTGATGGTCGACCCAGGGTTCGGCCGAGTCTTCACCGACCACATGGTGACCGCACGTTACGCCGACGGAAAGGGCTGGTACGAGGCCCGCGTCGAGGCCCGCGCCCCGATCCCGATGGATCCGGCCAGCGCGGTGCTGCACTACGCACAAGAGATCTTCGAGGGCCTGAAGGCATATCGGAACGCCGACGGCACGGTGACCATGTTCCGCCCGGAGGCCAACGCCGCGCGGTTCACCACCTCGGCCACCCGGCTGGCGATGCCCCACCTGCCCGAGGGCGCGTTCGTCGACTCACTGCGCCGGCTGATCAGCGTCGACCGCGAGTGGATCCCGAACGACGAGGAAGGCAGCCTCTACCTGCGCCCGTTCATGTTCGCCAGCGAGGTCTTCCTGGGCGTCCGCCCGGCGATGGAATACCTCTACGTGGTGATCGCGTCGCCGGTCGGCTCCTACTTCAAGCACGGCGTCAAGCCGGTCAACGTCTGGGTCAGCCCGAACTACACGCGGGCGGCCCCGGGCGGCACAGGCGCGGCAAAGTTCGGCGGCAACTACGCGGCGTCGCTGCTGCCCCAACAGGAGGCGGCGGCCAACGGCTGCGACCAGGTCGTCTTCCTCGACGCGGTCGAGCAGCGCTGGATCGACGAGCTAGGCGGCATGAACATCTTCTTCGTGTACGACGACGGCACGCTGGTCACGCCGCCGCTCGGCACGATCCTGCCGGGCATCACCCGCGAGGCCATCATGCGCCTGGCCAACGACGACGGCCGAGCGGTGATCGAGCGGCCGGTGGCCTTCGACGAATGGCACGCCGACGCCGACCGCGGCCGCATCCGCGAGGCCTTCGCCTGCGGCACGGCAGCGGTAATCACCCCGATCGGCGAGGTCCGCTTCGAAGGAGGCTCGTTCAAAATGGGCGACGGCACCTCGGGCGACGTGACGATGGGCATCCGCAAGCGCCTGGTCGACATCCAACGAGGCCGCTCAGCGGACCCCTACGGCTGGGTGCACAAGGTCCTCTGACCGTTTTCTCTCAAGGGCGCACCGGGTCTGGTCCCGGTGCGCCCTTTGCTTGCTCCATTCGATGTCCCGGGCTCGTCGTGGGCACGACCGTCGCTCCCGCCGGAATCCGGCGTCCGCCGCTGGTCGCCCTCAACGCTTCCTATTTGGATCACTGACCGTCTGATGTAGACGCTGTTGTCTGCGGGCCTTTCACGGATTGGTTCCTCTGCTGGCGGCCAGGGCCTGGCAGCGACCATGGATCCACTGGAGTCATTTGGCCGAACCAATCCCGCTCGCCAAACCATCGGCCGTTGCTGCATCCGGGAACCCCCAGATGCGGCCGGCCAATTGGTTGCCTACCAGGGGACCGCACGACCAGCGCGCCGCGATGCGTCGAGCTCCGCTGGCGACGGGGCAGCGCGGCCCGCAGCGACCACGCGGATTGTGGCTCGTGCCGGCTGTGTTGGCCGCGTGGGATTGCGACTCGTACTGGACCGCGGTGACCGCGCGGGATCACGGCTCGCGGCGGGCCGTGGTGGCTGCGCCCGGATTGCGGCTCGTGCCGGCCGTGTTGGCCGCGTGGGGTCGCGCTAGACCGCGCCGGATCGCGCTGACCGCGCTGATCGCGCCGGTCCGTGGTGACGGCGCTGGCCCCGCTGACTGCGCCGCGCCGGCCCGCGCCTGACGGCGTTGGCCGTGCCGTGCTGGCCCGCGCCAGACGGCGTTGGCTGCGCCGTGACGTGTTCACTAAGTTGGCCCGCGCCTGACAGCACTGATCGCCTCGCGGAGCGCTGCCCCGACCACGTTTGGGCTGTGCCAGATCGCGCCTGACCGCTTTGGGAATGCCGCGCCAGCCCCGCATGCCGCGGTTGGGGCCGCACCACCGCGTTTGGCTTGCTTTGAGCCGTGCTCATCGCGTTTGGTTGCGCGGATCGCGTTGATGCGTCGGGCTCGGATGGGCCGCGTTACGTCGGCATCGAGTTGTGCCGAGTCGCATCGCGTCACCCGACCGGCCTCCGCTGGTCCTGTGCGGCTGCGGACGTAGGCGGTCCCGTCGACGGCGCCGCACGCGGTGGTGCGGTCTGGTGCCTGGTGTGGCGTTGGGTCCGCGTTGGGTGGCGTTGGTGGGTGCTGGCTGCCGAAACGGAACCGGAGAGCAGGCGCGAAGTGGCGGGTTGGGGTCGTCGTTCGGGGGTACATGCCGGCCGAACGGATGATCATCTTGGGGCGACGGGCGGCGAATTGATGATCTAGCGTCTCCGCTCGGAGTTTGATCTTCGAGAGGAACATCCGTGTCCGAGCAGTCCACGACCCCGCAGCCCGCTTCGCAGCCTTCGGCTGGGGCGCCCACCCCGCCGCCCGCCAACAATCCCTTGCCGCCCTTCACGCCTCCGCCGGCCAGTGACTTTCCGGCGGGCGGGCCGCAGATGATCGACCCGACCAAGATGAGCAACAAGTCGATCGTTATCCGCAAGATTGCGGGCGCGGTGATCGGCCTCGTGCTCGTGCTCGTCGTCGGTTACGTGTGGAAGGTTGTCACCGGCGACCCCGAGGTCGCTTCGGCCGGTGACTGCCTGATCGGCCAGACCGCCGAAGACATGAAGATCGTGGGTTGCGACGACGCGACCGCGGAGTGGACGGTTGTCGGCAAGGTCGACAGCATCCGCCAGAAGGACTTCATGGCCGCCGGCGAGAACGACCCCACCTGCGACCCGTGGAAGACCACGACCGTGTCGTACTGGACGGGCGAGAAGAACGGTACGGGCCACGTGCTCTGCCTGGAGCCCATCAAGAAGTGATGCCGCGGAGGGGGAGCGCGCCTATGCGGGGCGCTCTCCCTGCGCGTCGTCGGCGGTGAGCAGATGCGCGTGCAACGTCGCCAACTCGTCAGTGGTCAGGCCGGCGTGTTTGGCGTAGCCCTCGATCGAGCCGTGCCGTTCCCGCAGCTCGGTCAGGAACAACAGCATCGCCGCCGCGGGTGACGCCATGAACGGCGTCGGCGGCACCTCGGCGTCCGGGAGTGCCTGGCGCAACCACGCCGAGAATCGCTCCGACGCCGCAGTGCTCAGCGCGTAGTCCGCCGCCACGTCGTCGTCCGCGACCCCCAACAGGGACAGCGTCAGCGCGCACACCACGCCCGTGCGGTCCTTGCCCGCCACGCAGTGCACGACCACCGGTCCGGCGGCCGGGTCCGCGATGACCTTCAGTGCGGAGCCGATGCCGACCGTGCCCAGGTCGGCGAGCTCCCGGTAGCGGTCGGCGATGAACCGGTCAACCGCTTCGTCCGGGCCGGCCGTGGCCCACTCCGGGTGCTCCGGGTGGATGTGCCGGTAGGTCAGCCCGGGATAGTCGAGAACCCGGCCGTCGCGCGCGACCTCGCGTGGGCGGCGCAGGTCGATGACCGTCCGCACGCCCAGCGCCGGCAGCGCGGCCGGCTCGACGCGGTGCACCGAGTCGGACCGGAACACCTGGCGCCACCGCACGGTGCGCCCGTCGTGTCCGGCATAGCCGCCGATGTCGCGGAAGTTGAAGACGCCGTCAAGCGAGAACGACCGGTTGGGCTCCATGCCCAAGACCTTAACCGATCAACCAGAATCCACTATGGACAAGCAGCGGCGCCCACCGCGAGGGTGGGCGCCGCCGAAGGAACGACCGAACTACAAGCGCGGCCCGGCGGAGTCGTACATACCGCCGTAGTAACCGCCGAGCTTGTCCCGGTAGGCCGGATCGGTGTGGCTGTCCGTGTCGTACTCCGGAGCCGCCTTGATCTGGTCCTTGTTCCGGTCGACGTAGACCTTCTGCTCGTCGTGGTCGACGCGGTTGACGACACCGGCAGGGAGCATGACCTTCTTGCCGAAGATCCATACGCCGGTGTCCACCACCAGGTAGCTCGCGGCGACGTCGTGGCTGTGCGCATCAATCTTGCCGATGCTGCCGTCGGTCGCCTCGACCTTGTAGCCGACCAGGTCCGAGCCGGTCACGCCGGCCTCGTCACGGAACGACCACGGATCGAACGCACCGGTGGGCACGCCGCCGTGGGCACCAGAGGGCGGCGTCGGCTGAGGGTTGAGCTGGTCCATGAGAACCTTCACTCCTCGTATCGACTGTCGTACTCGGTCGACAACTTCCTACCCGGCGCAAGGCGGACGAAACCCACCAACGGGTGTTCCCGACATGTGGTCAGGTGCTTGGTGTCACGGCACGACCGTGGCAAAGTACGGAGCGTGACACCGCTCGCCCTCATTATTGGCAACTAGCGCGCCGGCAACCCACACCGCCGAGCGCGCAGACCTCCCGCATTTCGCGGGGGGTCTTTTTGTTGCGGCGATGCCCCACCGCCTCCGAAAGGACGACAGGATCATGCCCTACCAGGTGTACGACACCACGCTGCGCGACGGGGCACAGCGCGAGGGGATCAGCTATTCGGTGGTCGACAAGCTTGCCGTCGCCCGCCTGCTCGACGAGTTCGGTGTCGGCTTCATCGAGGGCGGCTGGCCAGGCGCCATGCCCAAGGACACCGAGTTCTTCCAACGCGCCCGCAAGGAGCTCGACCTACGCCACGCGCAGCTCGTGGCGTTCGGCGCGACCCGCAAGGCCGGCCTCGGGGTCAACGAGGACCCGCAGGTGCGCGCGCTGCTCGACGCCGAGACGCCGGCCGTCTGCCTGGTCGCGAAGTCCGACATCCGGCACGTGGAGCGGGCCCTGCGCACGACCGGCGACGAGAACCTCGCGATGGTGCGGGAGACCGTGGCCCACTTCGTGAAGAACGACCGCCGCGTCTTCCTCGACTGCGAGCACTTCTTCGACGGCTTCCGCCACGATTCCGCGTACACGACCGCAGTGGTGCAAGCGGCGTTCGAGGGCGGTGCGGAACGTGTGGTGATGTGCGACACCAACGGCGGCATGCTCCCGTCGCGGATCACCGCCGCGATCCAGGAGCTCACCAGCCGGCTCAGCATCAGCGCCGACCTACTCGGCATCCACTGCCAGAACGACACCTCGTGCGCCGTGGCCAACACGGTCGCCGCGGTCGAGGCCGGCGTCGAGCACTTCCAGTGCACCGCCAACGGCTACGGCGAGCGACCCGGCAACGCCGACCTGTTCGCCGTCGTCGCGAACCTCCAACTCAAGCTGGGTCTGCCGGTCCTACCGGACGGCTGCCTGGAACAGGCGATGCGGGTCTCCCACTCGATCGCCGAGATCGCCAACATCGCACCCGACACCCACCAGGCGTACGTGGGAGCTGCGGCGTTCGCCCACAAGGCGGGCCTGCACGCGAGCGCGATCAAAGTGGATCCCCTGCTCTACAACCACGTCGAGCCCTCGGTTGTCGGCAACGACATGCGGATCCTGGTAACCGAGATGGCCGGCCGGGCCAGCATCGAGCTCAAGAGTCGTGAGCTCGGTATCGACCTGGCCGGCCATCCGACCGAGCTGTCCCGCGTCACCCAGCGGGTCAAGGACCTCGAGGCGGGCGGCTGGTCGTTCGAGGCCGCCGACGCCAGCTTCGAGCTGCTGGTGCGGGGCGAGTTCGGCGAGGTGCCGCGCCCGTTCGCGCTGGAGTCCTACCGGGTGCTGGTCGAGCACCGCGAGGACGGTGCCGTGGTCTCCGAGGCGACCGTCAAGGTCCGCGTGCGAGGCGAGCGCGTCATCGCCACGGCAGAGGGCAACGGCCCGGTCAACGCCCTCGACGAGGCGCTCCGGGTGGCTTTGTCGAAGCACTACCCCGAGCTGACGAGCTTCGTGCTCGCCGACTACAAGGTCCGCATCCTGGAGGGCTCGCACGGCTCCGGCGCGGTGACCCGGGTGCTGGTCGAGACCAACGACGGTCACGGACGCGACTGGACCACGGTCGGCGTGCACGAGAACGTCGTGGAGGCGAGCTGGCACGCCCTGGTCGACGCCCTGACCTTCGGCCTCAAGAGCGCACCAGCCACCAGAAGCTAGACGGCCATCAGAAGCTAGACGGGCGGCAGGGAAACCTCCGCGAAGACGGCGCTGTGGTCGCTGCCTGGCAGCGGCCACACCGCGTACTCGCGGATCGCCAGCCGTGGGTCGATCAGGATGTGGTCGATCGCGATGGGTGGCAACGAGAAGCCGTGGTCGATCGGCCGCCACGTGCCCGCCAGACCGTGCCCCATGTTGGCCGCCGCGTCCTCGTATCCCGTCGCCAGCAGGGCCCGCATCGGCCCATGGTCCAATGTGGCGTTGAAGTCACCCATCAACAGCCGGACCGGACCGTCCGATGTGGCCGCTCGTTGACCCCGCAGGCCGGCGAACCAGCACGGCACGTCGGCCAGGCTGAGCGGGGCGCAGGAGTGAACGGACTCGATCACCAGCGGCGCGCCGCCGGGCAGGGTGACCGTCGCGTACGCCTGCGTGAAGCCGGACTCGTGTTGGTGAATGCCGGGATCCGTCAGCGGCACCCGCGAGTACAGCCCGCCGTTGACGTAGATCGCGGGGTCGTCGACGATCCGGTGCGGCAGTTCCGCGCCGATGCCTGCGGCGTCGAAGGCCGCAATGAAGCCGGCGTTGAGCTCCTGCACCGCGAGCACGTCGATCTTGTGCTCCCGGACCAGCTCGACCAGCGCCGCCGGGTCGGCCTCGCCGTGCTTGATGTTGGCCGTCAGCACCCGCAGCCGCGGGCCGCCCACGTCGGCCGCCACGCCGGGCAGGGCCCGGGGCAGCACCACGCTGGTCAGCGCGGCCAGCGACAGGGCCGCGACCGCCGCCGCCTTCCAGCGCCGCAGGCCGAGCGCACCCAACAGCGGCAGGACGCTCAGGCCGGCGGCGTACGGGGTGTAGGCCACCAGGTGCACCAGCGGGCCGCGTTCCCACCCGCCGAGGCGCACCGCGGCCAGCGCCGCGCCCGGTGTGACGGCCAGCCAGCAGGCCACCGCCGCCGCGACCGACCGCCCCCGCTGGTCGGGGGCGGCGGCAATGACCTGCTGGAGGGCCGTCTTCACATAAAGCACGCTAACCATCCGGTGTGAAGGATTGGTGCGCTTCCGACGGAGATCCACCCGCCGGTATCGTCGGCCGATGCCGGTCACCGCGGAAGCCGTGTGTGCGACCTTCGGGCTGCCGGAGCGCGGCTCGACGATCACCGAGAACACCCACGTGACCTGGCGGTTGACGACAAAAAGCGACCGTTTCCTGGTCAAGCGGGTCCCGGAGGCATGGGCGACCGAGATCGGCGCCGCGATGGCCGTCGAGCGTGCCGCGATCGCCGCCGGCATCCCAGCGCCCCGCCCGGTCGAGCCGCCGCGTCCCGTCGTCGGGTGTGCCGCCCGGCTGCCGGACGGCACGCTGATCCGCGTCTCGGAGTGGGTGGACGGCCGCCCGGTCAAAGAGGACCTCGCCGACTGGCTCGGCGCCACCGTGGCCCGGCTCCACACGCTGCGCCCGCTAGCCACCGCCGAGCCGGTCGTCTACGGCATCCACCCGCCGGAGCGCTGGGCCGGCTGGCTGGCCGAGGGGGAACGCCAGGGCCGACCGTGGGCGCCCGTGCTGGCCCGCAGGCGAGCCGACCTGGCCGAGGCGACCGACTGGGTCGCCGGTGCGTTCGCGAGGGCCGGCGACTACGTGGCGACCCACCGGGACCTGGAGCCGTGGAACGTGCTGGTGACGCCCGCCGGTCCGGTGATCGTCGACTGGGACGGCGCCGGCGAGGACAGCGCCGGCCTCGTCGCCGCGCACGCCGCGTACGCCTTCGGTGGTGGCCGTGGTCCGCGTACCGACCGCGCGTTGGCCGCCTACGTGGCCCACGGCGGGCGGCTGCCGCCCCCGGCGGATCGCTTCGCCCGGCGCGCCGGGTTGATGCTCAGCCGGCTCGGCGAGCGGATCATGTGGACCCTGGGCGAGGGCGAGCCAGGTCCGTTTCCGATCGAGGATCTGGATCGCACGGCGGCCGACCGGCTGCGGGATCTGCCGGCCTTCATCGCTGACCTGCGGGAACCTTGATGATCTAGAGAATAGTCACCCCAAATTGGGCTAAAAGGCTCCCAATCGCGTGCCCAACCGGGAGTCTCGACACATGACGCCCAGCTTGCCGCCGCCGTCCGAGTTCGACTTCGCGGAGGAGACGCCCGACGAGGCGTACGCGGCCGGCTCCGACCCCGCCGCCGCGCGGGAGACCAGTGCGGTCCTGGAAGAAGTGCTCTTCGAGGTCAAGCGCGTGATCGTGGGGCAGGACCGGCTGATCGAGCGGCTGGTCGTGGCGCTGCTCGCCAACGGCCACTGCCTGCTGGAAGGCGTGCCCGGTGTGGCCAAGACGCTGGCCGCGCAGACCCTGGCCGAGACGGTCGGCGGCACCTTCTCGCGGATCCAGTTCACGCCTGACCTGGTGCCGTCCGACATCGTGGGTACGCGGATCTACCGCTCGTCGACGGAGTCGTTCGACGTGGAGCTTGGCCCGGTGATGGCGAATCTGTTGCTGGCCGACGAGATCAACCGGGCGCCGGCCAAGGTGCAGTCGGCCCTGTTGGAGGCGATGGCCGAGCGGCAGGTGTCGATCGGTGGCAAGTCGTGGCCGGTGCCCGAGCCGTTCCTCGTGCTGGCGACCCAGAACCCGATCGAGTCCGAGGGCGTCTACCACCTGCCCGAGGCGCAGCGGGACCGGTTCCTGATGCGGGTGGTGGTGGGTTACCCGACCGACCAGGAGGAGCTGGGCATCCTCTACCGGATGAGTGGCGAACGGCCGCAGGTCCGCCGGGTGCTCGACCCGGCCCGCCTGCGCGAGCTGCAGGAGCTCAACCGCAAGGTCTTCGTGCACCACGCCATCGCCGAGTACGTCGTCCGCCTGGTGCTGGCGACCCGCGAGCCGGCCCGGTTCGGCCTGATCGAGGTGGCCAAGCACCTGGCGTACGGCGCGAGCCCGCGGGCCACGCTTGGTCTGGTCGCCGCCGCCCGGGGCCTGGCCCTGCTGCGCGGCCGCGACTACGTGGTCCCCGACGACGTCCGCGAGCTCGCGGCCGAAGTGATCGCGCACCGGCTGGTGCTCTCGTTCGACGCGATCGCCGACGGGGTGACCGCGGAGTCCTTGGTGGAAAAGCTCGTCGAAGTCGTCCCGCCGCCCCATCTGGCGCCGGAGACCGACGCCGAGCTTCGGGGACTGGCGGCGGCATGACCCGCGGCGCGGCCGAGACGACCGTGCGGCAGCTCGCACCGGAGGAGCGGCTGCGCAGGCTCGAGCTGATGGTCACCCGGCGCCTGGACGGCATGCTCCAGGGCCAGTACCTCGGCCTGCTGCCGGGCCCGGGATCCGAGTTCGCCGGCTCGCGCGAGTACCGGCCGGGTGAGGACGAGGTGCGCTGGATGGACTGGGCGGTCACCGCCCGCACGAACGTGCCGCACGTCCGGGAGGTGGACGCGGACCGGGAGCTGACCACCTGGGTGCTCGTGGACGGGTCGGCCAGCATGGACTTCGGCACCGCCGAGGTGGAGAAGCGTGAGCTGGCGGTGGCCGCGGTCGCCGCGGTCGGCTTCCTCACCGCCGGTGCCGGCAACCGGCTCGGCGCGCACGTGCTGCGCCGCGACGGGATCCGCCGGGTGCCGGCGCGCACCGGTCGGGTGCACCTCCAGGCGTTGCTGCACGAGCTGCTGGGCGCGCGGCGCGAGGAGGCCGGTGCCGACGGTGCCGATCTCGCCACCGCCATCGAAGGTTTGCAACGCGCGGCGATCCACAGGGGACTCGCGGTGGTGGTGTCGGACTTCCTCGACGACGCGCCCGACGGCGAGTTCGCGTGGGAGCGTCCGCTCAAGCGGCTGGCCGCCCGGCACCAGGTGCTCGCCGTCGAGGTGACCGACCCGCGCGAGCTCGAACTGCCCGACGTCGGCCTGATCACGTTCGTCGACCCGGAGACCGGCCGGCGGCGTGAGGTCTCGACCGGCAACCGCCAGCTCCGCGAGCGGTACGCCGCCGCGGCGCTGGAGCAGCGCGCGGCGGTGGCCGCCGCCCTGCGCCGCATCGGGGTCAGCCACCTTCCACTGCGGACGGATCGGGACTGGGTGGCCGACATCGTCCACCACGTGTTGAACCAACGCCGCCGCGCGGCCGCCGCTCCGGCCCGGCCTCGACCCACCGGAGGTGTCCGGTGAACGGGACCCCGGACGTCGCTTTCCTCAACCCTGGCCGGCTCTGGCTGTTGCTGGGCGTCGCGCTGGTGGCCGTCGGCTACGTGCTGATGCAACGGCGACGCAGCCGGTACGCCGTGCGGTTCACCAACCTGCGCCTGCTCGACAAGGTCGCGCCGTCCCGCCCGGCCTGGCGTCGACACGTACCCGCCGCGCTCTTCATCGCCATGCTCGCGCTGCTGGTGGTCGGCTTCGCCCGGCCGACCGACGAGGTGCGGGTGCCCAAGGAGCGCGCCACCGTGATGATCGCGGTCGACGTGTCGGCCTCGATGCTCGCCACCGACGTGCCACCGGACCGGCTGCGTGCGGCCAAGGAAGCCGCCCGGGACTTCGCCGACCAGCTTCCCCGCCACTTCAACGTCGGCCTGGTCGCGTTCGCCGGCAACGCCACCGTCGTGGTGCCGCCGAGTCCCGACCGGGACGTGTTCAAGGCCGGCGTCGACCGCCTCTCCGAGACCACCGCCGGGCTGGGCGGCACCGCGATCGGCGAGGCGATCACGACGTCGCTGGACGCCATCCGCAGCATCGACGCGCAGGCGGACAAGGATCCGCCGCCGGCCCGGATCGTGCTGCTCTCCGACGGTGCCAACACGTCCGGGCGGGACCCCGACGAGGCGGCCGCCGAGTCCGACACGGCCGGCATCCCGGTCGACACGATCTCCTTCGGCACCACCGCGGGCGAGATCGCGCGGCGCGGTGGGGTCGCGATGTCGGTGCCCGTCGACGGCGAGACGCTGCGCGGAGTGGCCGAGAAGACCAACGGCAGCTACCACGAGGCGGATTCCAAAGAGGAGCTGCGCGCGGTGTACGCCGACATCGGCACCTCGGTCGGCTACGTCAACGAGCGCGCGGACGTCTCGGCGCGCTTCATCGGCCTGGCACTCATCCTGGCGATGGTGACCGCGCTCGCGTCGATGTTCTGGTTCTCCAGGATCCCGTGAGAAGGGACAGGCGATGACGACCACACCGACGAGCCCACCCGGTCTCGGTGAGCCGCGTGGCCCCGAGTACGTCTCGCCCGACCTCGAATTCATCGGCGGCGGCGACGGGCCGCCGGGTGGGCCAGGCCGGCGGCGATCCTTCTCGACGGCCGGCTGGCGTCGCGCGGCCCTCGTCGGTGCCGCGGTGGTCGTGGTCTCGGCCGCCTCCGGCGGGCTCGCGGGCGGCCTGGTGGCGCGCCAGGAGACCTCGGGCGCGCAGCCCTCGCCCACCCCGAGCGCGGTGGCCGGCGGACTGTCTGGCGACATGATCAACGCGGCCAAGAGCACGCTGGACGGCGTCGTCTCCGTCGAGGTGCGCGCCGCGGACGGCAGCGTGTCCGGTGGCTCGGGGTTCGCGCTCGACGGCAACCAGAACATCGTCACCAACGACCACACGCTCGGCACGGGAGAACCGAAGGCGGTGTTCGTGGAGACGCCCTCAGGGCGGCGGATACAGGCCACAGTGGTCGGTCGGGATCCGGACCGGGACATCGCGGTGCTGAAGGTGCCGCCGAGCACCGGCCTGCGCCCGCTTCCGTTGGCCAAGACCGGCACCACGCAGGTCGGTGAGCCCGTGATCGCGGTCGGGTCGCCGCTCGGTCTCTCCGGGACCGTCACCGCCGGCATCGTCAGCGCGCTCGACCGCGAGGTGAAGCTGCCGAAGGGCCGGCGCCAGACGGCGATCCAGACCGACGCGTCGATAAACCCCGGCAACTCCGGCGGACCGTTGGTCAACGGGCGCGGCGAGGTCGTCGGCGTCAACACCGCGATCGCGTCGCTGGAGGGCGGCGGCTCGATCGGGATCGGGTTCGCCATCCCGATCGAGCAGGCGTCCCAGGCGGCCGACCGGATCATCGCCGGCGGCGGTTAGCCCTTCAATCGCTCGGTGAGCCACCCCTCCCGGTCGGCACGGGCGGCCGCGTCGAGCTCGTGCCCGGCGCCGGGGTAGAGGCGGTAGTCCTTGGGCCGCCGCGCCAGTGACACGAGCGTGCGGCGGGTCGAGTCGGGCACGAAGAAGTCGGGCTCGGCGAACTGGAAGAGCAGCGGGACGCCGCCGCGGTCGGCCACGTACCGGATCGGGTCGACCGGCTCGAACAGCTCCTCGTAGGCGATCGTGGCGTCGCCGGACAGGCCGAGGAAGAAGGTCGCGAACCAGTTGCCGAAGGTGGCGTCCACGTTCATCGCCACCACGGCGTGGATCCGGTCCCGGTCGACGGAGGCGAGCAGCAGCCCGTACATGCCGCCGTAGTCGTGCCCGACGACCGCGACCCGCGACCGGTCCACGTCCGGGCGGGCGGTCAGCAGGTCGAGCCCGCGGCGCAGCCGGACGGTCTGTGCCACCACGTTGGCGACGTCTCGGCGGTCGCCGACCGGGTCGACCGACCACGGGAAGGTCAGGTCCGGGAGCAGCGCGACAGCGCCCTGGCGGGCCCGGGCCACCGCCTCGTCGAGGAACTCCAGGCGGCTGCTGGTCGGGTTGGGCGGCTCGAACCAGTGCAGGTAGAGGACGGCCGGATAACGGCCCGTGCGGGCCGGCTCGACCAGATAGGCGCGCACGGGCTCGGCCTCGAGCCCGGCGTAGGTGATGTCGCGGACCAGCACGCCGTCGCGGTCTTCCACGCCGTGCTGGGTGACGGAGACCGGATCTCCTAACGAGCTTAACGCCCAATGCATGTTAGGGAAGGTACGGCGGTCGGGTTTAACGGGTCAAGGCCCTTAGACTCGTTAGGGTGTTGAGCGTCGAACTGCGACCGGCCCGCCCGATCGCCCATGCCCTGGGCGGCCGGCTGTCGCTGGCTCTGGTCAACAGCGTGCTGTGGCGGCGGTCGGCCGAGCCGATCGAACGCATCACCGACTACCCCGGGCTGGCCGGCTACCTGCGCGACGCGGGCGGGCTCGACGACGCCGCGCTGACCGACCTGGAGGCCGGCGCCGCCGCCGACCCGGCCGGAGCCTCGGCGGCCCTGGACCGGGCGCTGGCGCTGCGCGAGGCGCTGTTCCGGCTCTTCTCCGCCGTCGCGGCCGGCGCCGAGCCCGACGGGGCCGACATCGCCGTGCTGGACCGGGTCTTCCGGGCCGGCATGCGGCAGATCCGGGTGGGAGTCGGCGACGGTCGCGGCTACCGGCCGGGCTGGACGGGCCTGGACGTGCCGTCCTGGGAAGCGGCCGCGGACGCGGTGGCGGTGCTCGGCTCACCAGACGCCCCACCGATCAAGCAGTGCCCGGGCGAGACCTGTGGCTGGCTGTTCGTCGACGAGAGCCGAAACCACAGTAGACAGTGGTGCGACAGCCGGATGTGCGGCAACCGGGCCAGGGCCCGCCGCCACTACCAGAAGCAGCGCGCCGGCTAATTCCCGTCGATCGCGGCGACGAGCCGGGCGCGCAGGGGTGCGGCCCGGTCGGCGAAGGCGCGCTGGGCGGCGGCGTACTCGGCACGGCCCGTGGCGGTCTCGATCCGCACCGGCGGGTAGCCCAGGTCGGCGAGGTCGTAGGGGCTGGCCCGCATGTCGAGGGTGCGGATGTCGTGCGCCAGCGCGAAACAGTCGGTCACCAGCTCGCTGGGCACCAGCGGCGAGAGCTTGTAGGCCCACTTGTAGAGATCCATGTTGGCGTGCAGGCAGCCCGGCTGCTCGAGCTCGTGCTGCCGCTCCCGGGTCGGCGTCAGCACGTTGAGCGGGCGGGCCGGGGCCGTGAAGAACCGGAACGCGTCGAAGTGGCTGCAGCGCACCCCGCGCTCCTCGACGACAGTGGCGGTCTCGGCGGGGGAGAGCCGCAACGGCCAGGCGTCGTGCCGGACCTCCTGCTGGCTCTGCCGGTAGACCATCGCCCACTCGTGCATGCCGAAACAGCCAAGCTGAGCCGGGCGGGCGGCGGTGCTGGTGAGCAGGGTGCGGATCCAGGCGATCGAGTCAGCCCGGCGGTCGCGTACGGCGGCGGAGTCGACGGTGACCCCGGCGGGCCGGGCGACGTAGTCGCGACCCAGGTCCTCGACGGTGGCGTCGGCCAGGAACACCCCGGCGCCGGGGTGCCAGCGGCGTAGCTGGGCGGGCCGGTGCGAGTAGTAGGTGAACAGGAAGTCCTCGACGGGATGGCGTCGGCCGGCCTTCCGCCGGCTCAGGTGCGGCCCGACCCACCCGTCGACCCGCTGCTCGTGCGCGTGCCGGCGGGCAACCCAGTCCGGGCGCTCCAGAACCGTCATGAGGCCCAGCGTAGCCAGCGGTGGCGCCGCGTCCTCCGTGCCCGCGGCGCCACCGTCGGCCGCGCGGGTCAGCCGCCCAGGGCGGACTTGATCTTGTTGATGGTCATCATCTCGTTGTCGCTGACGCCACCCTGCGCCTTCGCGACCTGGTCGCAGGCATTCATGATGGTGTTGCGGAAGTTCTGCTGATCCTGGGGCGACTTCGACAGGATCTGCATCGACTGCTGCAGCCCCGACATGATGTTGCTCTCCATGTCGCCCTGCGAACCCTTGGGCATCTTCGGCATGCCGCCGCTGCCCTTGAAGATTTCCTGCATCTCAGGAGACGCGCCGCGGAGCGCCTTGGAGCCCGCGATCATCTCCTTGATCGTGCCCATGATCCCCGGGTCGGACTTCGAGACGAGCATCATCGCGCCCATCGCCGAGTTGCGCAGGGTGTCGCGCTCCTGGTCGGTGTAACGCATGGTTTTGTCAGTCATGCCCAGATCCTGGCGCGGCGGGATGCCCCCGGGTGCGGAAACCCAGCAAGGTCTATAGGCCGGCTTTCCGGCCCAGTCCGCCGTACCATCCGGCCGGCACGGCGGGCGGCGACGGCGTCGCCGGGTGCCACCGGTCGGCGGCCACCAGACCCGGCCCGACCAGGCCGAAGCGATCGAAGATCGTGGTGATCTCGGACCGGCTGCGGGGGCGCAGCGTCAACCCGTTGGCCGCGTAGAGATCGGTCACCCGGGCCGCCCGCTCCGGTGCCTGGTCGGCGCTGCCGTGGCTGATCGCGAGATAGCTGCCCGGCGCGACATGGTCGTAGATCGCGGCCGTGCCGGCCGCCGGCTCCTCGGCGTCGGGCACCAGGTGGTAGACGGCCAGGGCCAGCACCGCGACCGGGCGCTCGAAGTCGATGTAGTGGCGGACGTCGCGGTGCCGCAGCACGAGTTCCGGATCGCGCACGTCCGCCTGCACGACGGTGACGTCGGGGTTGCCGACGACGCTGATCCTGTTGTGCAGCACGGCCAGCGGGTCGATGTCGACGTAGACCACGCGGCTGCCACCGGCCATCTCATGGGTGTTGCGATCGGTCGGCAGGCCGGCACCGAGGTCGAGGAACTGCCGCACGCCGAGGTCGACGAGATGGCGCACCACCCGCCCCAGAAACGCCCTGCTGGCGCGGGCGGCCCGCGGGACCTCAGGACAGGCGGCCGTGACCGCGTCGGCCAACCGCCGGTCGGCCGCTCCGGCCCGGTCACCACCGAGGTGGTAGTCCCACATGCGGGCCACATTGGGTTGCTCGTCGCGCACCGCGGACCTCCCCGTCCCCGGCACTTAGCATGCCAACCGAAGCGCCCGGGGTGGGGACAGCGTGTGCGACGGCTAAGTTTGGTGCGTGCGTATCGCTTTGTTCGCCCACTCCAACGGGCAGTCTTTCGGTGTCGTCGAGGGTGAGACCGGCGCGGGACTCGACGCGCTGACCGTCGCCGAGATCGAGGGCCTGCCGTTCGGAGAGATCAAGTTCACCAACCGGCGCTGGGCGCTGGCCGACGTGCGGCTGTTGCCGCCGATGCTGCCCCGCAAAATCATCGCGGTCGGCCGCAACTACGTCGAGCACGCCTCCGAACTGGGCAACGAGGTGCCCAAGGAACCGCTGCTCTTCCTCAAGCCGCCGTCGTCGGTGATCGGGCCCGGCGACGCGATCGAGCTGCCGATCCAGTCCAAGCAGGTGGAGCACGAGGCCGAGTTGGCCGTCGTGATCGGCCTGCAGGGCGCCCGCCGGGTCGACCGGGCCGGCGCCGAACGGGCCATCTTCGGCTACACCGCCGCCAACGACGTGACCGCGCGCGACCTCCAGCGCAGTGACGGGCAGTGGACCCGGGCCAAGGGCTTCGACACGTTCTGCCCGATCGGCCCGTGGATCGTCACGGACCTCGACGTCAGCGCCCTCGAGGTGCGCTGTGAGGTCGGCCGCCCGCCGGAGGAGCTCGAGGTGCGGCAGCTCGGCAACACCCGGGACATGGTCTTCGACATCCCGACGATCGTGTCCTACGTCTCGCACGTGATGACGCTCGGCCCGGGCGACGTGATCCTGACGGGCACGCCCGCGGGGGTCAGCCCGATCCTGGCCGGCGAGACCGTTTCCGTGCGGATCGAGGGCATCGGCGAGCTGACCAACCCGGTCACCGCCATCGACTGATATCGAAGCGGGGGTGGCGGATTTGGTCGTCGCCACCCCCCTCCGGTAAAGTTCTCACTCGGCGCTTCCAAGCGCCAATGGGGTATGGGGTAATTGGCAGCCCAACTGATTCTGGTTCAGTTAGTCTAGGTTCGAGTCCTGGTACCCCAGCAACGATGCCGACATGGCACCGGCGCTGGACTCTGGTAGAGTTCCGCTCCGTCGCCACAGCGACATCGGAAGTCCTGGCCCCGTCGTCTAGCGGCCTAGGACGCCGCCCTCTCAAGGCGGTAGCGTGGGTTCGAATCCCATCGGGGCTACACAGAGCAACCCCTCGAGAAATCGGGGGGTTTCTTCTTGCCCAAAAT
The DNA here is from genome assembly GCF_900107455.1 of Asanoa ishikariensis. GTDB lineage: Bacteria > Actinomycetota > Actinomycetes > Mycobacteriales > Micromonosporaceae > Asanoa > Asanoa ishikariensis. The sequence goes on from NZ_FNQB01000002.1 coordinate 1,009,171, forward strand.
CAAGAGCCGGCTTTCCCGGGTCCGCGGTCGTGCGGACCGTTGCTCCCGCCGGGGATCACTCCGCTGCGCTCCGTTTGCCAGCTCCGCCGTGGGCAGCGTTAGCAAGGGACCCTTACGCATCGGAAAGCGTTAACAAGGGGCCCTTGCTTCGTCCACTGTGGTTCAGAGGCCGGACAACCGCTGGCCCGCTCGGACCACGGCCATGGCGTGGCGGTCGCCGGGGCGGCGGCCCAGGCGCTCTATGGGGCCCGAGACGCTGATCGAGGCGATCACGCGGCCCGTGCGGTCGCGGATCGGGGCTGAGACGCTGGCCACGCCCGGCTCGCGCTCGGCGACGCTCTGGGCCCAGCCGCGACGCCGGACCTCGGCCAGCGTGCGGCCGGTAAACTTGCACCGTGGCAGCAGGGGCATGACCGCCTCCGGCGGCTCCCAGGCGAGCAGGATCTGGGCGGCCGAGCCGGCCGTCATCGGCAGCACCGAACCGACCGGCACCGTGTCGCGCAGGCCACTGGCGCGTTCCGCGGCGGCGACGCAGATCCGTTCGTCCGCGCGGCGCAGATAAAGCTGCGCGCTCTCGCCGGTCGCGTCCCGCAATGCGGACAACAGCGGCTCGGCGGCGGTGAGCAACACATCTGGCGCCGCGTTGGCCAACTCGCCCAGGCGCGGGCCGGGACGCCAACGCCCCTGCGTGTCCCGCACGAGCATGCGATGGATCTCCAACGCCTGCGCCAAACGGTGTGCGGTGGCCCTCGGCAACCGGGTCCGCTCCACCAGTTCGGCCAGGCTGGCGCCGTCGACACAGGCCGCGAGGATCACCACCGCCTTGTCGAGGACGCCGACACCGCTCATACTGTGTCCCACAAGCCGAAACATACCTCCCAGAATTTAGGATGTCCAGATGGTGGGAGTCACTCCGAAGCCAACGTCGCCGAGGACCCTGGCCGAGAAGGTCTGGGACGCTCACGTGGTGCGATCCGCCGAGGGTGAGCCGGATCTGCTCTTCATCGACCTGCACCTGCTGCACGAGGTGACCAGCCCGCAAGCGTTCGACGGGCTGCGCGTCGCCGGGCGCCCGGTGCGGCGCACGGATCTCACTCTCGCGACCGAAGACCACAACACACCCACGGGTTACACCAACCCGGCTTTCAATCTTCGACGCGGTGACCCGCTGACGATCGCGGACCCGACGTCGCGCACCCAGATCGAGACCCTGCGCCGCAACTGCGCCGAGTTCGGCATCAAGCTGCACTCGCTGGGCGACGACAACCAGGGCATCGTGCACGTGATCGGCCCGCAGCTCGGTGTCACACAGCCCGGGCTGACCATCGTGTGCGGCGACTCACACACGGCCACACACGGCGCTTTCGGCGCTCTGGCCTTCGGCATCGGCACCAGCGAGGTGGAGCACGTCCTGGCCACCCAGACGCTGCCGCAGTCGCGCCCGAAGACCATGGCCGTCAACGTGGTCGGCGACCTCGCGCCCGGCGTCACCGCCAAAGACCTTGTGCTGGCCCTGATCGCACAGGTCGGCACCGGCGGTGGCCGCGGCCACATCGTCGAATACCGCGGCCAGGCGATCCGCGACCTCTCCATGGAGGGGCGGATGACGATCGCCAACATGTCGATCGAGTGGGGCGCCAAGGCCGGCATGATCGCGCCGGACGAGACCACCTACGCCTACCTCAAGGGCCGGCCGTACGCGCCGCAGGGCGACGCCTGGGACGCCGCTCTGGACTACTGGCGCAGCCTGCCGACCGACGACGGTGCGGTGTTCGACACCGAGGTGACGCTCGACGCCACGCGGATCAGCCCGTTCGTCACGTGGGGCACCAACCCGGGCCAGGGCGTGCCGTTGGACGCTTCCGTGCCCGCACCGGAGGACTTCGCCCTCGAGGGCGAGCGGACCGCGGCGACCCGGGCACTGGAATACATGGCGCTGACGCCCGGCACCCCGATGCGCGACCTCGCCGTCGACGTGGTCTTCGTCGGCTCCTGCACCAACGGGCGACTGGAAGACCTGCGCGCCGCAGCCGAGGTGATCCGCGGCCACCGGGTCGCCGACGGCGTGCGGATGCTCGTCGTGCCCGGTTCCGCGGCGGTCCGCGAGGCGGCCGAGTTGGAGGGTCTCGACAAGGTCTTCGCCGACGCGGGCGCCGAGTGGCGGTTCGCCGGCTGCTCCATGTGCCTGGGCATGAACCCCGACACGCTCTCGCCGGGCCAGCGCTGCGCGTCCACCTCCAACCGCAACTTCGAAGGCCGCCAGGGTCGCGGCGGCCGCACCCACCTCGTTTCGCCACCCGTCGCCGCTGCCACCGCCGTGCGCGGCCGGCTGGCGTCGCCGGCGGACCTGTGACGTCGGCGACAGCAGGGAGAGAAGAGAAGATGGATAAGTTCACCGTTCATTCAGGCACCGCGGTCCCGCTGCGGCGGTCCAACGTGGATACCGACCAGATCATCCCGGCGGTGTACCTCAAGAGGGTGACGCGCACCGGCTTCGCGGACGGTCTGTTCTCCGCCTGGCGGGAAGACCCGTCGTTCGTGCTCAACGACGAGACCTACGCCGGCGGCTCCGTGCTGGTCGCCGGCCCGGAGTTCGGCACCGGGTCATCGCGCGAGCACGCCGTGTGGGCCTTGCGCGACTTTGGTTTCCGCGCCGTGGTCTCGCCGCGGTTCGGCGACATCTTCCGTGGCAACGCTCTCAAGGAGGGCCTGCTGCCGGTCGAGCTCGAACTCCCGGCTGTGGAAGAGCTGTGGGCGTTGGTCGAGGCCGAACCCACCACACAGGTGACGGTCGACCTCGAGAAGCGTGAACTCCGTGCGGGTGACCACGTTTGGGCGTTCCCCCTCGACGACTTCAGCCGTTGGCGGCTACTCGAAGGGCTTGACGACATCGGCCTGACCTTGCGGCATGAGGCGGAAATCACGCAGTATGAGCAGCACCGACCGGCGTTCCTGCCGGCTATCGGTTAGCTGTTTATTGGCCTTACGGCCGACCCCAGCCCCGAATTCGCCCCCTCCGGACTCCTCCGGAGGGGGCGAATCCGTTACGACACAACGCCTTTTTTCGGCGAGATGTTTGTGTACGGACGACAATGGGCATACGGTGCGCGCAGAATGGCTCGCGTTGAGGCCATGCAAAACATCGGAGGGAAGTTGTGAACAAAGCCGAGCTCATCGAGGCGCTGGCCGCTCGCCTGGGGGACCGGAAGACGGCGACGGCGGCGCTCGACGCGGTCCTCACCGAGGTCCAGCAGGCAGTCACCAAGGGAGACCGAGTGGCCATCACTGGCTTCGGTGTCTTCGAAAAGCGCGTGCGTGGTGCCCGAACAGCCCGTAACCCGCGCACCGGCGAAGCCGTGAAGGTCAAGAAGACGTCCGTCCCGGCATTCCGCGCCGGTGCGGGCTTCAAGGAGATGGTCGCTGCCGGCCGCGTGCCGAAGGCCGCCGCCGCCAAGAAGACCACCGCCAAGGCGACGACCGCCAAGGCGACCGCCGCCAAGTCGACCGCGGCCAAGGCCACCACCGCCACGAAGGCGGCGGCCGCCAAGAAGACCGCCACCGCGACGAAGAAGGCCGCTCCCGCCAAGACGGCAGCCAAGTCGACCGCGGCGAAGACCACCACCGCCCGCAAGGCGGCCACCGCCAAGAAGACCAGCAGCGCGGTCGCCAAGAAGACCACCACGGCACGCACCACCGCCGCGGCGAAGAAGGCCCCGGCCCGGAAGGCGCCGGCCAAGAAGGCCCGCTGACCAGACGAGACGACGAAGGCGCCCACCGGAGGACGGTGGGCGTCTTGGTCTGTCCGGGCCGGTCCGCTGTGGACCGGTAGTAGTCAGCCCATAGACGCGGGTGGGGTGCGCTGGCGAGAATGTCTCGGGTGCGCCGCCCCTTTCTGAATGCCGCCGGGATCGCCCTAGGTGTGATCCTGCTGACGGACGTGCTGCGCGTCTGGCTTCCGTCGATCATCACCATCTTCGGCCAGGCCGCGTCGACGCCGGCCGAGCTCATGGGTGGCTTCGCCCTGCTGTGGTTCGCCGGCGCGTTCGCGGTCGTACCCTTGCTGCGCCCATTGGGTCCGCGCGGTGTGGCGTTCGTCGCAGGGCTGGCGCTCGCCGGCTGCCGGATCGGTCTGCTCGCCACCGATGGCGGGCAGCCACAGCTCTACCTCGCCAGCGCCGGTCTGTTGGCGGGTCTCGTCTGGCTCGCCGCGATCGCGGTCAGCGGCGCGCAACCGGTGCCAGGGCTCGTTCTCGGGCTCGCTGCGGGCACCGCATTGCACGCGGCGGTCGGCACGTTCGACCTGACGTGGCGCGGCGGATCGCTCGGATGGTCGGTGACGGCCCTGCTGTGCCTGGCATTCGGCGCTCTGTTGCCGGCATTGACCAATCACACCAGCGGATCCGTGCCAGGCCCGGCGGCCTGGTTCGTCGTCGGGCCCGTCCTGCTGTTGTGGACGATGGTCGCGGGCTCGCCCGCGCTGGCCGGCACCGCCCTCTCGTACGTGCTCGGCGAGGAGTCAGGGATCGCGGGCCCCGGCCCGGGTTCCGCCGTCACGGTCGCGACACTGGCGGCGTTGTCGGTCGGTCTGCTGGCGGCGGGCGCGTTGCTGCCGCGGCCGTCACTGGCGGTCGCGGTCGCGGGAGTGGTCACGCTCGGAGTCGGCACAGCCACGTTCGGGCTGTCCTGGGGATCGGGTCTGCTCGTGGCGATCCCGGTTACCGCACTGGGCCTCGGCCTGCTGTTGTGCGCCACCGGTTGTCGTGCCGACGACCCGGATCCGGCGACCGGTGCCCGCCGGCGCGGCTTCGCTGCGGTCGGTGGCCTGACCGTGTTCGCCGTCGCAGCGGTGCTCTACTACGCCTCATATGACATCGGCTACCCCAACGAGTGGGTGCCGCCCGCGGTCGCGGCCGTCGTCGCGGTTGTCGCCGGACGGCCGCCGTACCCCCGCACGGTCGTCGACCGTTCCTGGCCCTGGACCGTTGTTCCGGTGGCCGTGGTGGCCACCCTGTTGGCCGCACTGGCGATGCCTGGCGGCGCGGGACGGCCGAGCGGCCCGGCGACGCCCGGCGCGATCCGGGTGGTGGCCTACAACATCCGGATGGGCTTCGGCCTCGACGGCCGGTTCGACCTGGCCGGGCTGACCGCCGCGATCGACACGCAACGCCCGGACGTGGTGTTGCTCAGCGAGGTCGACCGGGCCTGGCTGCTCAACGGCGGCCACGACACGCTCGCGCTGCTCGCCGATCGGCTGGACCTGCCGTTCCGTTTCGCGCCCGCGGCCGACGCGGTCTGGGGCGACGCGGTGCTGACCCGGCTTCCGGTGGTCTACACGGCGACCAGCCGGCTGCGACCGGTGGGCGCGCCGACCGGCGCACAGGCCCTCGGTGTCGTGCTCGACGTGGGTGGCACGGAGGTGGCCGTCGTCTCCACCCACCTGCAACCGCCGCCGGACGGTGGACCGCTGAGCCAGGCGCGCGAGGTGGCCGCGTTCGCGCGCGGCTTCGCCGCCGGCCGCCCGCTGGTCGTCGGCGGTGACCTCAACACCCAGCCGGGCGACCCGGCGTTCGCCGCGTTCACCGACGCCGGGCTGGTCGACGGGTTCGCCGGCCAGCGCCCGCTGCTCACCTCACCGGCCGACGCGCCCCGGGAGCAGATCGACCACCTGCTGGTGTCACCGGGAATCAGCGTGACCGAGGTCGTCGCACCCCGGACCGAGGCGTCCGACCACCTCCCGGTGGCGGCCACCCTCACGCTTCCCTGAGACACCCGTCGCGCCCGCTGAGATCCACCAGATCGCGATCCGCGGCCGCGACGGTGGTCCAGGCAAGCATCAAAGGCGGTCGGCGGCGAGAGCGCCTTCGGCGGTGAAGGCGACGAGCCAGCCGCCGCCCTTCGGGGTGTGGTGGTTGTCGGACGAGCCCGTGCCCAGCAACTGGGACAGCGCGCCCGGCAGCACCTTGCCCTGGCTGCAGGCGACGAAGTCGGTGCCCTCCGAAGCCAGCTCGGCCAGCCGGCCGGCGGTGGAGAGCGCCTTCTCCTGCGGGTCCTGGCCCGGTTTGGGCTCGTCGAGCGCGGAGTCCGCGACGACCGGCAGGTCGAGCAGCCCGGCCAGTGGCTCGAGGGTCTGCACGCAGCGCAGCGGCGTCGCCGACGTCAGGCGGGCCGGGCGCACCAGGGCCAGCAGGGGTGCGAGCTCGGCGGCCCGATCCCGGCCGGGTCGGTCCAGCGGCCGGGCGGAATCCGGGCCGGACCAGGTGCTCCGCTTGCCGGCGTGGGCGTGCCGGACCAGACCGCACACGGTGGTGACCGGCGGCAGGACGGCGAAGTCCCGCACCACTCCGGTGTCGTGGGAGTACGTGAGCAGCGCCAGCGCGTCGTCGACCGACAGCCAACGGGTCTCGTTGACCTCGTCCGAGTCTTCGACCAGCGCGGGTTCTTCGGTGGCGTAGCGCATCGACCAGTAGTCGACAGTCTTCGGGAAGCCCTCCCGCACCGTGTAGCGGACGCCCGGAAGGCGCACCTGTGGCACGGCGTGCACGCCCGTCTCCTCGGCCACCTCGCGCACCGCGGCGGCCAGCGGATGCTCGCCGGCCTCCAGCTTGCCCTTGGGCAGCGACCAGTCGTCGTACCGCTCGCGATGCACGAGACAGATCTCCACGCCGCGCCCCGCCGGCCGCCACACCACGCCGCCGGCGGCGCGGATCAGGGCAACCATCGCGTCCTTGTCGGCTCCGCCGCGACCGCCCACGCCTCGGGGAAGGCGGCCCGGACAGCCCGGATCGACGCGCGCTCGCGCTCGTAGAGCCGGCCGGCGACGACCGCGAGCTCGGTGTCCCCGGGTGACTCTGCGGCCAGCGAGACCCAGGTGTCGGCGGCGACCGCGGCGTCCTGGTGCTCGCCCAGCAGGTTCTGCACCTTGCCCAGCGCCTTGGCCAGCTTGGCGGCCGGCCCACCGATCACGGAGGCGACAGCGTCGACGGCGTACCGGGCCCGCTTGCCGTTGATCCGCACGGCGTGCCAACGCTCGTCGGCGGCCAGCGGGTCGAGGTCGGCGGCGCCGTCGACGCCCTTGGCTCCGTAGGCCAACCGCCGCCAGGGCTTGGCCACCATGCGGGGAAGCAGCCGCAGTGCCGGCTGGGCCGCGGTGGGCGCCACCCGTGGCTCGCGGGCCGCGTCGACGAGCAGGTCGAGCAGCGCGTGGTAGCGCGGCCCGCGCAGAGCCTTGTCGACGTTGGCCAGCGCCTGCTGCTGCCGGGCGTCGAGCGCCTCGTCGAGCCGGGCCACGGCGGCCGGGTCGACGGGGCAGAGCGGGTCGGCGTTCGCGGTGTGCTGGAGGCGTTCGCGGAGCACCTCGGCGTCGCGCGCCTCGCCGAGCACGCCGGCGATCCAGCGCAGCTCGTCGCGGATCCGGCCGACCCACTCGCGATCCAGCAGCGCCGCGAAGGTACGCAGGTCACTGCGCAGCCGGCGGCAGCCGACGCGCATCTGGTGCACCGCGGTGTCGCCGTCCTCGAGCGGCTGGCCCAGCCGGACCAGCGGGTCGTGCGCCAGGATCCGGCCGACACCGGAGCGCACCGCGGCGACCACCACGTCGGCCGCCGAAGGCTGCTCGGGCAGGTCGCCCGGCGGCGTCAGGTCCGGCGGCGACGCGGCCGCGGCGCCCAGCGCCCGCACGTGCTTGGGGGTGAACTCGCCCTCCGTCGCGCCGGCCTCGACCAGCACGGCGGCGACGGCGGCGAGCAGCGCGCGGTCGCCTGCCTTGCGCTCCACCTCGATCTCGCGGAACGCCATCCGCACGGCCTTGCCGTCGAACACGGTGACCGCGTCGTCGGCCACCTCGGCCAGCACGGTGCCCTCGGCGTCGGTCAGGTCGTACGCGTGCCGCACTGTCTGGATCTTCGCCGCCGGAGCCAGCGCCTCGCCCCGGGACCAGGCCGTGACCAGCGCGAGCAGGTCAGCCGGTGGATTGCCGGCCCGGCCCTTGCGGGACACCTCGTGGCGCAGCCCCGGCACCGCCGCCGGCAGCTTGACGGTCCAGGGCGCGCTGTCGCCCTTGCGGTGGCGCAGTGACACCCCCGCGCGGGCCAGCCGCAGATCGGGGGTGTCGTAATAGGTCGCGGTGAGCGTGGCCGGTGGAGCCGCGACCACGGTGCCGCCGGTCGGGAGTCGGTCGGTCAGATCGGGCAGATGGAAGGCGTCGTCGGCGCCGAACTTGCGCTCCTCTTCGATCATCGACCTAGCCTAATCAGCTTGCCGTGCCGACGATACGGCGCAGCAACCGGTTCTGCACGTGCTCCAGGGGCTTGTCCAAAGTGGAAGTGCGCCGGGTCCAGCTCCCGTCGCCGTGCAACACGAACGTGTCGGTGTCGTCGCTCATCGAGGCCGTCAGCACGCTGTCGAGCTCGGCCCGCGCGACGTGGTCGGTGACCAGCACCAGCGCTTCGACCCGGCGGTCGAGGTTGCGGTGCATCATGTCGGCCGAGCCGATCCAGAACTCGGTCTCCGGGTCGTTGCCGTCGACGCCGAACCGGAAGACCCGGGAGTGCTCGAGGAACCGGCCCAGGATCGAGTGCACCCGGATGTTCTCGGAGAGCCCGGGCACGCCCGGCCGCAGCGTGCACATGCCCCGAATGATCAGGTCGATGCGCACGCCGGCCTGGGACGCCCGGTAGAGCGCGTCCACGATCTCCTCGTCGACCAGGCCGTTGGCCTTCATCTGGACGAGGCCCTGGCCGCCGAGGCGGACCTTGTCGACCTCGCGGTCGATCCGCTCGATCAGCCCGCTGCGGATGCCGTGCGGAGCCACCAGCAACCGGCGGTACGCGGTCTGCCGGCTGTAGCCGGTCAGCACGTTGAACAGGTCCGTCAGGTCGGCGCCGACCTCAGGGTCGGCCGTCAGCATGCCGAAGTCCTCGTACAACCTCGCGGTCTTCGGGTGGTAGTTGCCGGTGCCGATGTGGCAGTAGCGACGGATCTGGTTGCCCTCCTGGCGCACCACCAGGGCCGTCTTGCAGTGCGTCTTGAGCCCGACCAGCCCGTAGACCACGTGGCAGCCGGCGCGTTCGAGCATCCGGGCCCAGCCGATGTTGGCCACCTCGTCGAACCGCGCCTTGACCTCGACCAGCACCACCACCTGCTTGCCGGCGGTCGCGGCGTCGATCAGCGCGTCCACGATCGGTGAGTCACCGCTGGTGCGGTAGAGCGTCTGCTTGATGGCCAGCACGTTCGGGTCGGCCGCGGCCTGCTCGATGAACCGCTGCACGCTGGTCGAGAACGAGTGGTACGGGTGGTGCACCAGGACGTCGCCGTCGCGCAGCACGGAGAACACGCTGCGCGGCACCTCACCCTCGACCAGCCGCGGGTGGGTGGCCGGCACGAACGGCCGGTCCTTGAGGTTGGGACGGTCGACGTCGCCGTAGATCTGCCACAGCGACGCGAGGTCGAGCAGGCCGCGCACCCGCAGCACGTCGCTGGCCTCCATGTCGAGCTCGCGGACCAGCAGGTCGAGCACGTGGTCGGAGATCGACGCCGCCACCTCGAGGCGCACCGGTGGACCGAACCGGCGCCGGGCCAGCTCGCGCTCCAGCGCCTGCAACAGGTCTTCGTCGCGGTCCTCGTCGACCTCGACGTCGGCGTTGCGGGTCACCCGGAACAGGTGGCACTCGACCACCTGCATGCCGGAGAAGAGCTGGCTCAGGTGAGTGGAGATGAGCTCCTCGACCGGCAGAAACCGGTTGGTGCGGCCGATCCGGACGAACCTCGGCACGTTGTTGGGCACCTTGACCCGGGCGAACAGCACCTGGCCGCCGTCGGGGTCCTTCACCGAGACGGCGAGGCTCAAGGACCGATTGGAGATGTACGGAAACGGGTGCGCCGGGTCGACCGCGAGCGGGGTCAGCACCGGGAACACATGGTCGCGGAAGTAGGTGCGCATCTGCTCGCGCTCGTCGGCGGCGAGATCATCCCATTGGAGCAGCTCGATCCCCTCGGCGCTGAGCTTGGGCAGCACCTCGTCGACGAAGCAGGCCGCCTGCCGCGCGACCAGGTCGGCGGTCTTCTCGGCGACGAACTCGAGTTGGGTGCGCAGGGGCATCTGGTCGCCACCGCGGACCGGCAGGCCGGCCTGGAGACGACGCTTGAGGCCGGCGACCCGGACCATGTAGAACTCGTCGAGGTTGCTGGCGAAGATGGCGAGGAACTTGGCCCGCTCCAGCAGCGGTGTCGACGGGTCCTCGGCGAGGGCCAGCACCCGGGCGTTGAAGTCGAGCCAGGACAGCTCGCGGTTGAGGAAGCGATCCTCGGGCAGCGGGTCCGAGCCCAGCGGCGGCACGTCGTCCGGCGGAGGGCCGTCCACGTGGTCGTTGGCGGTCGGCGGGGCCGGGTTCTCCGGCGCCGGCCCGTGGCCGGCGCGGGGTGCGCCCCGGCCGTGCGGAGCGGGCGCGCTGCGGGTCTCGGTGGGGCCGGCGGTCGGCAGGTACGCCGGGGACACCAGGGCGGCAGGTTCACTTGACGCGGTGATCTGGAGGAACCGCCCGTCGGTTCCCCGCGGTCGTGGCATGCGTCGGCCGGGAGGTGTCTGGGTCACCCCATCATCATTACCTGATCGAGCTGAACGTGAAATGCACTTCAGTCGACTGGTGGCGGCTCAGGGCATCGTGGGGATGGTGAGGCGGGTCACCACTCCCGACGGGTCCTGTTCGATGCTCACGCGCTGGCCCAGGCGGAGCAGGCGCAACCCCGAGGCGTCGAACGCGGCCGCGGGGTAGCTGAGCTGGCTGCCGTCGTCGAGCAGCACCGTGCCGGAGCGGCTGTCCGGGTCATAAGTGGCGACGGTGCCCTGCATGCCAGCACCGTAGCCCACGAGGCGCGCGGTGTGCGGTCCCAGACCGAGGGCGGCCGCCGCGGCGAGATCGGCGGCCGTGTCCACGTCGCGGCGCAGGGTGGGCCAGCGCCCGTCCAGGGGCACCGCGCCCGACGCCGCGTGTGCCGCGGCGGACCCAGGACCGAAGCGCGGATCCAGCGGTACGCCCGGCGGCGCGGTCAGCAGGACGGTGCCGGTGCCGGGGGAGTCGGCGGCGTACCGCCGGAGGGTGCCCGCTGCCCTCAGTGCCTCCGTGAGCTCCCGCTGGTCCAGCGCGGGCAGGTCGGCCTGCAGCGCGGCTATCGGGCGCCCTGCCGCCGCTGCCGCGCCCCGCGCGAACGCGGGGTTGAGCCCACCGCCGGCCGGCTCGGGCACCGTGCGGACGCCCAGCGCCGTCAGCGCGGCCGCGGCGCCCGCGTCGCCGGTGACCGCGACCACCTCGGCGACCTCGGGGGAGGCCAGCGCCGCGGTCGCGGTGTCCAGCGCCAGCGCCAGGGCGAGGGCCTCGTGCGGGACACCAGCCAGCGCGCCGCGCAGGCGGCTTTTGCCAGCGGCGGGCGGCTTGACCGCCAGCACCACCGCCCAGATCCCACGCACCCGCCTATGGTGCCAGGCACGCTGGCTGTCCCTGGCTGGCCCTCCGCGCCCCGGAGCAGGCATGATTTCGCTGCGGGCCGCGCTGGCGGGCGCGGTCGGCGGCGTCGAGGAGGCACGGTGGCACGGCGGAGGCTCGGGTTCTGGCGACGGTTCGTGGTCGCCCTGGTCAAGCCGGTCCTGACCGGCTGGACCAAGCGCACCTGGACCGGGATGGAGCACATCCCGACCACCGGCGGCGCGATCATCGTGGCCAACCACCTGTCGCACGCCGACCCGGTGGTCATCGGGCACTACGTCTACGACTCCGGCCGGTGGCCGAGCTTCCTGGCCAAGGCCAGCGTGTTCCGGGTGCCGGTGGTCGGCTACATCATCAGCCGCTGCCAGCAGATCCCGGTCGAGCGCGGCTCGGTCGACGCCGCCCGGTCGCTGGACACCCTGGTCACGGCCGTCAAGGACGGCAGCAGCGTGATCATCTACCCCGAGGGCACCACCACCAAGGAGCCGGACCTCTGGCCGATGAAGGGCAAGACCGGCGCCGCCCGGCTGGCCCTGATCACCGGCGCACCGGTGATCCCGGTCGTGATGGACGGCCCGCAGGCGCTGTTCGACCCGCGTACCGGCAAGGTCGGCCTCAAGGCCCGGATCCCGGTGCGGGTCAACGCCGGCGCGCCCATCGACCTGAGTCAGTGGGCCGGCGCGGCGCCCACCCGGCAGACCCTCGACGCGATGACCGAGACGATCATGCTGCACCTGCGCGACATGCTCGCTGACCTGCGCGGCGTGACCGATCCGCCGCCCCTGTGGTCGCCGCCGCGCAAGCCGGCCGCCCGCACCGCGACGCAGGACGCGCCCGCCGACACCGCGACGGGTGGTGACCCCGCATGAGTCACGTCGCTGTCCTCGGCGCCGGCTCGTGGGGCACCGCGTTCGCCAAGGTCCTCGGCGACGCCGGCCGGGACGTGACCATCTGGTCGCGCCGGGAGACCGTCGCCGCGGGCATCCGGGAGACCGGACGCAACCCCCACTACTTCCCCGACGTGCGCCTGCCGGAGCGGGTCACCGCCACCGCCGACGCCGGCAAGGCGATCGCCGGCGCGGAGATCGTGGTGCTCGCCGTGCCCTCGCAGACGCTCCGCGGAAACCTCGCCGACTGGCGGCCCTTCCTCGAGTCCGACGCGACCCTGGTGTCGCTGATGAAGGGCATCGAGCTCGGCACCACCAAGCGGATGAGCGAAGTGGTGATAGAGGCCGCCAACGTCCCGGCCGACCGGGTCGTCGTGGTCTCCGGCCCCAACCTGGCCCCGGAGATCGCCGCCGGGCAGCCGGCGGCGACCGTGGCGGCCGGCATCGACCTGCGCCGCGCGACGCTGGTGCAGGACGCGATCACGACGCCCTACATGCGTCCGTACACCAACGACGACGTGGTCGGCGCCGAGCTTGGCGGCGCCGTGAAGAACGTGATCGCGCTGGCCTACGGCATCGCCGAGGCGATGGGCCTCGGCGACAACATCAAGGCCACGCTGATCACCCGCGGCCTGGCGGAGACGGCCCGGCTCGGCGTGGCGCTCGGCGCGGACCCGCTGACCTTCGCGGGCCTGTCGGGGCTCGGCGACCTGGTCGGCACCTGCCACTCGCCGTACTCGCGCAACCGGACGTTCGGCGAGCGGCTCGGCCGGGGCGAGACGGTGGAGCAGGCGCAGGCGGCGGTCGGGCAGACCGCCGAGGGTGTCAAGAGCTGCCTCGCGATCCGGGACCTGGCCCGCAAGAACAACGTGGAGATGCCGATCACCGAGCAGGTGGAGCGGGTCTGCCACGAGGGCGCCGACCCGCGGGAGGCGCTGACCATCCTGATGACCCGCACCACGAAAGCCGAGTGAATTGAGCGAGTACGGCGACGGCACGCGGTCCGTGCACGCGGGGCTGCCGCCGGCGGTCCCCGGTGAGCCCTTCCTGCCCGGGCCGGTGTTCGCGGCCCCGTACCACCTTGATCCGGCGGTCGGTCCGGCCGCGTCGCCCAACGGCTACGGCCGGCCCGACAACCGCACCCGGCGGCTGCTGGAGGCGGCGATCGGCGAGCTGGAGGGCGGTCCGACGCTGGCCTTCGCCAGTGGCCAGGCCGCGGTGACCGCGGTGCTGCTGTCGATCCTGCGGCCCGGCGACACCGTGGTGCTGCCGTCCGACGGCTACTACCCGGTGCGCGGCTTCGCCACCTCGACGCTCGCGGAGCTAGGCGTCACGGCCGTGTTCGCGCCGACCGCCGGCCCGCACCCGGACTACACCGGCGTGCGTCTGGTGCTGGTGGAAACGCCGGCCAACCCCGGCCTGGACGTCTGCGACGTCGCGGCACTCGCCGACCGTGCGCACGCCGCCGGTGCGCTGCTGGCCGTCGACAACACCGCGGCGACCCCGCTGGGTCAGCGCCCGCTCGACCTGGGCGCGGACCTCTCGCTGGCGTCGGGCACCAAGGCGCTGACCGGGCACTCCGACCTGCTGCTCGGCTATGTGGCGACCCGTTCGCCGCAGTTGCTGGAGTCGCTGACCGGGTGGCGCAACACGACCGGCTCGATCCCGGGCGCGTTCGACGCGTGGCTCGCCCACCGCTCACTGTTCACTCTGGACCTGCGGCTGGCCCGCCAGTCCGCCAACGCCGCCGCGGTGGTCGAGGCGCTGGCCGGGCGCACGGACGTGACCGCGCTGCGCTGGCCGGGCCGACCGGGTGACCCGGCGCACGAGGTGGCGTCCCGGCAGATGCGCCGGATCCCCGGCATCGTCGGGTTCGACCTGGGCTCCGCCGACCGGGTGGCCCGCTTCCTGGCCGCGTCCCGGCTGGTCGCGGCCGCGACGTCGTTCGGCGGGGTGCACACCAGCGCCGACCGCCGCGAGCAGTGGGGCGACGACACCGCTCCGGGCTTCGTCCGGCTGTCGTGCGGCATCGAGGACGCGGCCGACCTGGTCGCCGACATCACCGCGGCGCTCGACTCGCTCTGACCGCTACTCCCTCGGCCGGCGTACCCCGCGCGAGCCGCCGCCGAGCCGGGACCGCGGGGCGGGCGCCGGTGCCGTCCGTTTGAGGTGGTAGCGGTGCAGCTCGGAGTTGCCCTCCAGGCTCGGGTTCTCGCTCACGGAGACGAGCTCCCAGCCCTGCTCGCCGGCCCGGTTGAGGTGGGCCAGGGCGGTATCGCGGGTGTTCCCTGTGGGGCAGGTTGGAAAACGGCGCGCACGCAGCGTGATCGCCGGACCAGCCCGCCTCACGTGCCACGGCAGAGTAGGGTCCTGACCGTGACAAGACCTACGAAGATCCGCGTCGCGGTCGTGTTCGGCGGCCGGAGCACCGAGCACGCGATTTCGGCCGTCAGCGCCGGGAGCATCCTGCGGGTGCTGGACCCCGACCAGTACGAGGTCATTCCGGTCGGGATCACCCGCGAAGGTCAGTGGGTGCTCACCGACGGTGACCCTAGTGCCCTCGCGATCGAGGGTGCCCGGCTTCCCGAGGTCACCGCCGCCGCCGGCACCGCGGTCGTGCTGCCCGGCGACCCGACCTCACGCGGGCTGATGGTGGTCGAGCCGTCCGCCGGGCTGAGCGCGCTGGGCGATGTCGACGTGGTCTTCCCGGCGCTGCACGGCGCCTACGGCGAGGACGGCACCATCCAGGGGCTGCTGGAGATGGCCGGCATTCCCTACGTCGGTGCCAACGTGTTCGCCAGCGCCGCCGCCATGGACAAGGAGTTCACCAAGAAGCTCGCGGCGGCCGAGGGCATCCCCGTCGGCCCGTACGTGGTGCTGCGCAACGGCGTCTCGCTCAGCGAGGCCGACAAGGAGCGGCTCGGGCTGCCGGTGTTCGTGAAGCCGTCGCGCGCGGGCTCGTCGTACGGCATCACCAAGGTCTCCGACTGGGCCGACCTCGACACGGCCGTCGCGACCGCCCGCCAGATCGACCCCAAGGTGCTGGTCGAGGCCGCGATCGTGGGCCGCGAGATCGAGTGCGGCGTGCTGGAGGCCGAGGCCGGCGGCAGCGCGGAGGCGTCGGTGCTCGCCGAGATCCGGGTGACCGGCACGGGCCACGACTTCTACGACTTCGAGGCCAAATACCTCGGCGAGCAGTGCGAGTACGACATCCCGGCCGGGCTGCCGGAGCCGCTGACCCAGCAGGTGCGCGACTACGCGGTGCGGACGTTCGCCGCGCTCGACTGCGCCGGCCTGGCCCGCGTCGACTTCTTCGTCACGGACGCCGGCGAGGTGCTGCTCAACGAGATCAACACGATGCCGGGCTTCACCTCGACCTCGATGTTCCCCAGGATGTGGGCGGCCAGCGGGCTGGAATACCCGAAGCTGGTCGACCGGCTGATCCGCACGGCGCTGCGCCGCGGCAGCGGCCTGCACTAGACCCCTGTGAAATACCGGCGGAGGCGGTCGGCCAATGCGGTCACCTCCGCCAGATCGCCGCGCGGCGCCTCGGGCGCGTAGGCGCTCTCGTGCCACGGCGTCTCCTCGGGGACGCCGCGGTGGCGCGGGAAGACGTGCTGGTGGAAGTGCGGGATGCCGCGGCCGATGACGGCGGAGAAGACGTGTTCCGGGTCCAGTTCGGCGCGCACCGCCATCGCGGCCCGGCGGGCGGCCGAGCCGACCGCCGCGGCCTCCACGTCGGTCAGGGCGTCCAGGTATGGAGCGTGCCGCAACGTCTCGACGAAGAGATAGCCGAGCAGCACCCCGTCGTCGCCGGGCGAACCGTGCGAGACGGCGACGAGGTCGTCCCGCCAGATCTCCGGACCGACCAGCGGACCCTCACCCCGATGCTTGGCACAGATGAGACAGTCATCCATGCAGCGGGAGGTTAGCCCTTCTCGAGGTATTCGGCGCGCTCCTCGTCGACCAGCAGCGCGACCGACTGGGCCAGGAGCGGGTGTGCGGTCAGTTCCGGGTCCTCGGAGACCAGGTCGATGGCCTCCTGCCGAGCCTCGCCGATCAGCTTCTCGTCCTTGAGCAGCGAGAGCAGGCGCAGGTGGGAGCGGCGGCCCGACTGGGTCGCGCCGAGCACGTCGCCCTCGCGGCGCTGCTCGAGGTCTAGCTCGGCCAGCTTGAAACCGTCGGTGGTGGACGCCACCGCGTCGAGCCGTTCGCGTGCGGCGGAGCCTTCCACCGCCTCGGTCACCAGCAGGCACAGCCCGGCGGCGGAGCCCCGGCCGACCCGGCCGCGGAGCTGGTGTAGCTGGGAGACGCCGAACCGGTCGGCGTCCATCACGATCATCACGGTGGCGTTGGGTACGTCGACGCCGACCTCGACCACCGTGGTGGCCACCAGCACGTCGAGGTCGCCGGCCGCGAACGTGCGCATGACCGCGTCTTTCTCGTCGGCCGGCAGCCGGCCGTGCAGCACGCCGATCCGCAGCCCGTGCAACGGGCCCTCGGCCAGCAGCGGTGCCACCTCGGTCACGGCCAGCGGCGGCCGGCGGGCGGTGCCGTCGTCGTCGGGCGGCGGCTCGTCGGCGTCGGAGGCCGAGCCGTCACCGATCCGCGGGCAGACCACGTAGGCCTGGTGGCCGGCGTCGACCTCTTCGCGCACCCGGCGCCAGGCCCGGTCGAGGAAGGCCGGTTTGTCGGAGGCCGGCACGACGTGGGAGGCGATCGGAGAACGGCCGCCGGGCAACTGGTCGAGGATCGAGATCTCGAGGTCGCCGTAGACCGTCATGGCCACCGTGCGGGGGATCGGCGTCGCGGTCATCACCAGCGTGTGCGGAGGCTGGTCGGCCTTGGCACGCAGGGCGTCGCGTTGCTCGACGCCGAAGCGGTGCTGCTCGTCGACCACCACCAGGCCGAGGTCGTTGAACTCGACGCTCTCGTAGAGCAGGGCGTGGGTGCCGATCACGATGCCGGCGGCGCCGGAGGCCACCTCGGCCGCCGCCGCGCGCCGGGCGGCCGCCCCGAGCGAACCGGTGACCAGCGCGACCTGGGTGCCGGCCGGGTCGCCGTCGAGCTCGCCGGCGCGGCCGAGCGGGCCGAGCAGGGCCGAGATGGACCGGTGGTGCTGCGCGGCGAGCACCTCGGTGGGCGCCAGCAGGGCCGCCTGGCCGCCGGTGTCGACCACCTGGAGCATCGCCCGCAGCGCGCACACCGTCTTGCCGGAGCCGACCTCGCCCTGGAGCAGCCGGTGCATGGGATGGCTGGTGGCCAGGTCCGTGGCGATCTCCGTGCCGACCCGCCGCTGGCCCTCGGTCAGCTCGTAGGGCAGCCGGGTGTCGAACGTGGACAGCACGCCGGCGGGGGTGGCCGGGCGCGGGCGGGCCGGCAGGGCGGTCGCCCGGAGCTTGCGCCGCACCAGGGTGAGCTGCACCGCGAACGCCTCGTCCCACTTGAGCCGGCGGCGGGCTTTCTGCAGGTCTTCGCGGGAGCCCGGGCGGTGGATCTCGCGCAGCGCCGTGTCGAGCGGCAGCAGGCCGCGGCCCGCGCGGACGGTGGCCGGCAGCGCGTCGTCGACGGGGGCGAGCGTGTCGAGCACCACCCGGACGCAGCGGGCGATGGTCCAGGTGGGCACCGAACCGGCCGCCGGGTAGACCGGGATCAGCGCGCCGGCGAACTCCTCGATCTCCTCGGAGGCCTCGCCCTCGTCACCCAGCAGGACGTAGTCAGGGCCGTTGAGCTGGCGCTTGCCCCGGAACTCGGTGACCTTGCCGGCGAACAACCCCCACCGGCCCGGCCGCAGGTCGCGCTCGCGCCACGCCTGGTTGAAGAAGGTCAGCGTGAGCATGCCGCCGGTGCCGTCCTCGACCAGCACCTCGAGCAGCCGGCCGCTGCGCTGCCGCATCGGCCGGGTGGTGGCCCGCCGCACCTGGCCGAGCACGGTGACGTCTTCGCCGACCGACAGCGAGCGGATGTCGGTGTGCTCGCCACGCTCGTCGTAGCGGCGCGGGAAGTGATAGACCAGATCGCCGACGGTACGTAGCTCGAGGTGCTTGTCGAGCGCCTTGGCGGTCTTGTCGCCGAGCAGCTTCTTGAGCGGCTCGTCCAGCGTGGTCATTCGACACCCACCAGCAGCGGATAGTGCGGGTGCCCGCCGGGGAAGACGTGCACCTCGACGAAGGGCCAGTGCGCCGCGGCGTGCGCGCGCAGCCCGTCGGCCAGCCCCGGTGGCGCGTCGGCCCCGGTGATCAGCGTGACCAGCTCGCCGCCGCCGCCGAGCAGCCGGTCGAGCAGGTCGCGGCAGGTCTCGGCCAGGTCGGCGCCGATCAGGTGCACCTCGCCCTCGACGAGCGCGAGCACGTCGCCGCGCCGGCACGGGCCGGCGACCGTCAGCGCGTCGCGGCTGGCGTGGCAGACCTCGGCGTAGCGGCAGGCACCGGCCGCCTCGGCCATCGCGATGACGTCGTCGTCGAACTCGCGTGCCGGGTCGCGCACGGCCAGCGCGGCCAGGGCCTGCACGGGCGACCGGGTGGGCACGACCCGCACGGCGGCGGTGGACTCCCGGGCCGCGGCGGCGGCGACCGTTTGGGTGTTGGGGTCGTTGGGCAGCACGACCACGTGCGCGGCGCCCGTGGCGGTGATCGCCGCGAGCAGCTCGCGGGTGGACGGGTTGGCGCCGACCACGGCCGCGCCCTCGCTCGCGAACAGCTCCGCGATGCCCTCGCCGGCGGCCACGACCACGGCGGCGCGGTCAGGCCCGTCCGAGGCGACCTGGTCGGCGAAGCGGGTGACGGTGATGCGGTGCGGCCGGCCCGCCTCGACGCCGGCCTCGATCGCCGCGCCGACGTCGTTGACGTGGACGTGCACGTTCCAGGTGGACTCGTCGCCCTCGCCGGTGCCGACCACGACCAGCGAGTCGCCGAGCTCGCTCAGCCGGGCGCGGAGCTTCTCGACGGCCGGCTCGGGACCGTCGAGCAGGAACTGCACCTCGTAGCCGAAGTCGGGGGAGCCGCTCTCCCGTGCCGCGACGAGCGGCCGGCTGGCCCGCGGGGCCGGCAGCAGCCGGGTCTCGGCCAGCACCTCGCCGGTCACGACCTCGGCCAGGGCGTCGAGCACCACGCAGAAGCCGCGCCCACCCGCGTCGACCACACCGGCCCGCGCCAACGCGGGCAACTGCGAGGGCGTGAGCGCCAACGCCTCAGCCGCAGCAGCGGCAGCGGCCCGCACCACCTCAGCCAACGACCCGGCAGCGGCGGCCGTGGTCTCGGCGGCCGTGGCGGCGGCTGCGGCGACGGTGAGCACGGTGCCCTCGACCGGATCGGCGACCGCGTTGTAGGCCGCGTCGGCGCCGGCCCGCAGCCCTCGGGCGAGGGCCGGCCCGTCGACCGCCGGCCGGGGCGAGGTGGCGTCGGCCAGGCCGCGCAGGATCTGCGAGATGATCACGCCGGAGTTGCCACGGGCGCCGAGCAGGGCACCGCGGGCCATCAGCCGCAGCACCTGGCCGTGTGGGGTGGGGTCGCCCTCGGCGATCGGGTCGAAGACCAGCGCCTCGTTGGCCGAGGTCAGCGTGAGCACGAGGTTGGTGCCCGTGTCACCGTCGGGGACCGGATAGACGTTGAGCGCGTCGATCTCGCTCTGGTGACGGCGCAGCGCCGCCAGGGCACCCGCGCACCAGCGGCGCAGCGCCGGGGCGTCGAGGCTCTCCAACACGCCCCGAGCCTAACGGTTGGGCCTGACAACTCCGTCGATCCCGACCCGGTGCTCAGCACTGTCGGTTCGAGGGAGATCACCCCTGGCGGCCGAGACCTACCATGTCGATGGATCTCTCGATCGGAGGCGACGCGGTACGCCGCCGGCCGCACCAGGATCGAGGTCTGAGCTACTCCGTGGCGACCATCCGCAGGCCCTGCTTGTAGTCGACGACCGCCGGCGACCAGCCGAGCTCGTTCTGGGCCCGGTCGTTCGAGACCCGCATCGAGGTGGTCATCGCCGTGTAGCCGTACGGCGCCGTGTAGCGCAGCACCGGTGCGGGCACCCGCATCGGTGGCTTGGCGTCGACCAGGCTGGCCATCTCGTCGAGAAACTCGCCCCAGGTCACGGGAACACCATCGACGATGTTGTACGCGCTCCCCGCCCGCCCCTTCTCCATCGCCGCCACGGTGGCCGACGCCGCGTCGTCCAGGTGGACCATGGGGATCTCGCCGCCGCCACCCTTGATCACCGGGAAGCGCCGCTTGCGTACTGCGTCGATCATCCGTTTTGTCCCCGGATCGCCCCCGTAGAAGAGGCCGTACCGCAGCGCGATGCCCTCCAGCCCGGCCGTGTCGTACGCCGTCGACTCGGCCTCGTGGAAGGCGTCCATGATCGGGCCGAGCGGGCCTTCGGCCGGCACGCCGAACGGGTCGGCCTCGGTCAGCGGCGTCGTGCCGTGGTCGCCGTACCCGTAGCCGTACACGATCGACTGGGTCAGGAAGCGCTTCGCGCCGACCTCGCGGGCCGCGGCGACCAGGTTGGCGCTGCCGACCGTACGCAGCGAGTTGGTCTTGTCCATGTCGTGGAAGCGCAGTGGCGGCCGGGTCAGGGCCGTGCACTCGTGGATCACCACGTCGGCCTGCAGCCCGGATACGGCCCGCAGCAGGTCTTCTCGGTCCAGCACGTCGGCGACCAGCGTCTTCGCGCCGAACGCCTCCAGTCGCCGGGTGTTGGCCAGCAACCGCGTGATCCCGATGACCTCGTGGTGGTAGGCGACCAGTCGCTGGATCAGCGGCGTCCCGATGGCGCCCGTGGCGCCCGCGAGCAGTACCCTCATGACGACCTCCCGCCCTCCAGTCAACCCCGCCGCGCGCTGCGGTGGGAGCCGATTCGCCGGGTGCGACAGGGGTCGGGTATTCTCGACAGGTTGCCTGGTCGGCGTGGACCCACCAAGCAACCCCCAAGGCGACCAGATCCCAGGAGTAACCCGTGGCTAGCGTGTGCGACGTCTGTGGCAAGGGGCCGGGCTTCGGCCACAACGTTTCCCACTCGCACCGGCGGACCAACCGCCGCTGGAACCCCAACATCCAGACGGTGCGCACCCCGGCCGGTGGTGGCAACACCCGCAAGATGCAGGTCTGCACCTCGTGCATCAAGGCGGGCAAGGTCACTCGCGCCTAAGGCGCGATCGAGATCTCTCACAAGCCGCCGGGTCCATGGACCCGGCGGCTTGTCATGCTCACAACTTGCGGCCGAACGACCTGACCCCTGGCTCGTCGCGGTAGTAGCCGAAGTCCGGGATCCGCTCGTAGCCGTTGGCGACGTAGAACGCGATCGCCTCGGGCTGCTTGTCGCCGGTCTCCAGGATCACCCGCTTGCGCCCCGCCTCCCGGGCGGAGTCCTCGATGGCGCGCAGCACGGCCCGGGCCACGCCTCGGCGGCGGCCGGCGGGCGCGGTGTACATCCGCTTGAGCTCGGCTTCCTCGGTGCCGTGACCGCGCCAGCCCGCGCAGCCCACCGGCTCTCCGTCGAGGAACGCGACCAGGAAGTCGCCGCCGGGCGGATCGAAGTCGGTCGGGTCGACCGGGGTGTCGTCACCCGAGCTGCCGTAACGGGCGCCGAGGTCGGTCATCAGTTCGGTGACCAGCGCCGCTGACTCGGGCGCGGTGAACGGCAACCGCCGTATGTCCAGATGCTCCACGGACACGACGGTACGGCGGCGACCGGTGGGTAACCGGCCGCCGCCGCTGTAGCGACGATCACTCCGAGCGGTCGCCGGCCTTCGCGACGATCTTGTGGGTCCAGAGGACCTGATAGCTGACCGTGCCGCCGATCCCCGACGCCCGCCCGACGGCCCGCCCCGTGGTCGGGTCGAAGAGCAGTTCGTCGAAGCGACCTTGCTCGGTCTGCCGGATCGCCCAGACTCGCTTCCCGTCGAAGACGGTCTCGCGGGCCGACAGCCCCTTCCAGCTCTTGATCGACTTGAGCATCGCCACCCGCACGTCGGCCGGGAGCAGCAGCTCGGAGCTGACCAGCAACTCGCCGATCTCCTTGGCCAGCAGGTGGTCGTCGCTCCACTTGTCGTTCCTGATGCCCTCCAGCAGCTCGTTCCGCAGCGCGGCCGGCTGCGTCGGCAGCGCCGCCAGCCACTCCGGCGTCGGTTGCCAGATGTACGGCTTGTCGACCGTCGCGCCCGTGTCGGCACTCGTCGGGTTCTCCGCGCCGTTCTGAATGACCTTGACGGCGGTCATGCCCTGCGGTGTGAACCAGAACTCGGCCTCGTCAGCGGCCAGCACCGGCGCCGAGTCCTCGCCGATGTTGACGCTCGAGGTCACCCCGTACATCCGGGTGTAGATCAGTTGACCCGGCTGGACCGTTCGCGTCGGCGAGCCCGCCACCTTGGCGGCGAGCCGGTCGAGCGACTGCCGGGCGTTGATCGACTTGCTGGAGCCCAGCGGGAGCGGGGGCGCGGCCTTGTCGGCACCGCCGGTCGGGGCGCCGCCGCCCTTGGGCCCGGCGGCCGAAGGATCAGCCACCTTCGGGCTCGACGGCGCGCTGCCGACCCCGATCCCCGGGTCGGCGCCACCGCCCTGGAGGGCCACCACGCCGGTCGTGGCCAGGCCGGCGACCACCAGCGCGGCGGCGGCCGGCACCCAACGGCGGAACCGGGACCGGGCCGGTGGCACCTGGCGGCGGGTCATGGCGTGCCAGGTGCGGGAGACCGACTCGTCGGTCGGTTCGACGCTGCCCGGCGGCAGGTCGCGGATGGCGATGATGTCGGGATCGGCGCGGTTCACGGCTTATCTCCTTCTGGGGTGAGGGCGGCGCGAACCTTCGCGCGCGCCCGGTGCAGGGCCGACCGGACCGTGCCGGGTGGGATGTCGAGGGCCGTGGCGATCTCGGCGTAGTCGAGCTCCGCCACCGCGAACAGGAGCAGCACGTCGCGCTGGCGCCGGGGCAGCCCGGCGAGCACGGCGGCGAGCTTGCGGACGGTGCGCTGGGCGTCGACCCGATCCGTGGCCGCGTCCGGCCCTGGCTCGGTGTCGGCGAGCGCCCGCAGCGCCCGGATCTCGGTGCGCCGGTGCCGCCGCAGCAGGTTGGTCGCGATGCCGTAGAGCCATGGCAGGACACCACCCCGGCTGGGGTCATAGCGGAACCGCTGCTCGTACGCGACGAGGAACGTTTCCGCCACGACGTCTTCGGCGACGTGCTCGCCGACCCGGCGGGTGCAGTAGCGCAACAGGTCCCGCCCGTAGGCGGTGAACATGCCGGCCAGATCCGCCGGGTCGGCGCCGATGTCGGCTCCCGTGGTCGTCGTGGTCATACCCCTACTTGCCACGACGCCCCATCGAGGTTCCCCTTTTTACGAAGCGAAGTGGTCCCAGCCGAGCGGGCCCTTTGGCGGCTTGCCGTTGACCGTGACGCCCGTACCCTCGCCGACCCGGCCGATTTCCCGCCAGCCCTCCGGGAGGGTCCGGTCGGACGGGAAGGTCGCGGCCAGCGCGTGGTCGTCGCCGCCGCCGAGCACCCAGTGGTACGGGTCGACGCCGAGTGCCTGCGCCGCGTCCCGCATCTGCGGCGGCACCTCGAACGCCGAGCGGTCGATGTCGATCGCCACCTTGCTCGCCCGCGCGATGTGCCCGAGGTCCTGGAGCAGGCCGTCGGAGACGTCGAGCATCGCGGTCGCGCCGGCCCGCGCGGCCGCCGGCCCGGCGGCGTACGGGACCTTCGGCCGCCGGTACGCATCGACGAGCAGCACCGGGGTGCGGAAGCCGCGGCTGAGCACGGTGTAGCCGGCCGCGGCGTAGCCGACCCGGCCGCAGAGCGCGACCACGTCGCCGGCCCGGGCGCCGTCGCGGGTCACCGGGCGCCGGCCAGCCAGGTCGCCGAGCGCGGTCACGGCGATGGTCAGCGTCGGGCTGCCGGCCATGTCACCGCCGACCACGGCGGCGCCGACCGTGGCGGCCTCGGCGGCCAGCCCGTCGGCCAGGTCCTCGGCCCAGCGGGCGTCCAGGCCCGGCGGAGCGCAGAGCGCCACCAGCAGCGCCGTCGGCGTCGCACCCATCGCGGCGATGTCGGCCAGGTTGGCCGCGGCCGCGCGATGCCCGATCTCGACCCCACTGGCCCAGTCGCGACGGAAGTGGCGACCTTCGACCAGAGCGTCGGTGGACGCCACCACGCGACCGTCGGGCGCGGCGACGATCGCGGCGTCGTCACCCGGGCCCAGCAGCGTGCCTGGGCCGGGCTGAAGCCGGGCGGTAACCCGGGCGATCAGCCCGAACTCGCCCGTGCGAGCCACACTCACCAGTAACCTCCGGGTTCGGTGCCTGCTCCGTTGCGGTAGTTTCACTTCTCGTGCCGTTGGCGGCGATTGGAGACGGGTCGTGGTCCAGGCGTACATCCTCATCCAGACCGAGGTAGGAAAGGCGCGTGACGTGGCCGCGTCAATCTCGGATATTCCGGGCGTGGTCCGGGTCGACGCCGTAACCGGACCATACGAGGTGATCGCGTTGACCGAGGCACACACCCTTGACGAGCTCGGGAAGATGATCGTTTCCCGGGTGCAGCTCGTTCCCGGAATCACCCGCACGATCACCTGTTCGGTGGTGCATCTCTGAGTGGACCGTTCGACCCGCCAGGCCGCCCTGCTAGCGACCGCGGTTGCCATTCCGCTGGCCGTAATCGTGGTGCTGCTGTCCTTCTGGCGCTTTTCGCCTGACGAGCCCAAAGCCGCGCCGGCCACCTCAGCCCCGGCGCCGCAGGCGACGACACCGGTGACGATGACCGCGCCGACGCTGTCGCCCCGTGCCACGACTCTATGTCGCGCCCTGCTCTCGCAGCTTCCGCAGGCGCTCCGCGACCGGGCCCAGCGACCGGTGACGGCGGGCACGGAGCAGAACGCCGCCTACGGTGACCCGGCGATCACCCTGGCCTGCGGCGTCCCGGCGCCGACCTTCCCGCAGACCGACCTGGTCAGCCTGCTCGACAAGGTCTGCTGGCACGACGTGGTCACCCCGGACGCGACGGTGCTGACGACCGTCGACCGCGAGGTCACGATCCAGGTCACAGTGCCGAAGTCGTACGAGGCCGCCGGCCAGTGGGCGATCGTGTTCTCGAACCCGATCATCGAGACGGTCCCGAAGCTGGCCACCCCACCCGCGGGCTGCGCCGGCTCGGCCTGAGCGGCGAGATCGCCTCGATTGGGCGACTTCCGCCCCATCTCGGGCGGTGGGACCATGCGGCGTGACCACTCCGCCGCAGCGCGGCAGCACGGAGCAGACCGAGTCAATCGAGACGACCGACCCGTCCACGGGCTCGGACTCCGACTCGGGGGTCCAGCCTCCGGGCGACTACCAGGCACGGCACCGTTGGCCATCGCCCTGGTGGCTGGTCGTGGCGGTGCTGTTCCTCGTTCTCCTTGGTGTGCGGATCGCGCTGGTCCAGAACGGGTGGCTGTTCGGAGCGGGCGGCTGAGCCCAGCCGCGTGCGTCGGTGCTCCGGTGTATGGCTGGGAGTACTACGGCGTCACGACCGGTCCGATCGGAAACTACGCCCGCAGCGGGCCAGGTCTGTCGTTCCCACAGACGGATCGGTTCGACAGCGGATGCACCCTCGGCTTCGTCGGGTACTGCCTGGGCGACCCCCGTCGAGGAGGCTTACACCAAGTGGCTCGAGACGCGCTGGCTGCTCGTCGGTCGGCACACCGAGGAGCCCGCCCGCACCGGGGCGCGCCTGCTGTCGCGGGAGACCCCGGAGCAACGGTTCGTGAGCCACTCGTACGTCGCGCCCAAGAGCCCGGAAGGAAAGCTGGAGTACCTCGGCGCCGAAGCGTGTAAGGACGGCCGGCCCGCTCCCGGCACCGTGTCGATGACCGCTCCGGTCGGCGAGACCGGTGTCACCTTCAGTCTCCAGGTCGACCACGCGGAACGGGTCGGCGTCGCGATCGCCTTGCCCCGCCACCAACTGCGTCGGGGCAGCGCCATTCGCCGCGTCTATTCGGAGCCGACCGACGCGGCAGGCAAGGCCGAGGTCACCTGGCGGTATCCGTTGACGGTGGCCCAACTCGCCGCGAACCGTGCGCGACCCGCCTCGGTCGTCGCGCTGGCCGTCGCGTGTCTCGGCCCGGTCGCCCCGGCGGACAGCGACACCGCCGCGGTGCTTGGTTTCGAGGTCGCACCGGACGGCAGTGTGCGGCCGGGACCCGCACCGCCGCTCGACGTCGCTCTGCGCGACAAGCTCCGGCGTGCCGCCTGCGACAGTGAGGCGCAACCGGGCGCCGCGCCGTCCCCATCCGCGTCGCCGTCTCCCTGACGCGTGGAACGGCGTCAGTCGGCGCGGAGGGCCTCGCCGGCGATCTCGATGTGCACCGTCTTGCCGACCAGGACGCCGCCGCTTTCGAGGGCTACGTTCCACAGCAGGCCGTAGTCCTCGCGTTCGATCTCGGCGCTCGCGCTGAAACCGAAGATGTCCTGGCCGTACGGGTCGCGACGGGCGCCGCCCCACTCGACGCGCAGGTCGACCGAGCGGGTCACGTCGCGGACCGTGAGCTGGCCGTGCAGGGTGAAGCGGACCGGTCCCGGTGTCGGCTCGGGGCCGGTGACCCGCCGGTTGAGCTTGTTGTTGCGGAGCCTGGCCCACAGGAAGATCGGGTCGTCGGCGCCCTTCCAGGACATGCCGGTGCTGCGGTAGCGCATCAGGGGGAAGCGTTCGACGTCGAGGAAGTCGGGGCCACGCAGGTGGGTGTCCCGGTCCGCGTTGTGCGTGGTCAGACTGCCCGTGTTGATGATCGCGGTCACCGATGACGCCAGCGGATCCTCGCCGACCACGATCTGCGCGTTGGCTTCGCGGAACTCGCCCCGGACCGGGCTGACCATCATGTGCCGCGCGAGGAAGCCCACGCGCTTGTGCGCTTGGTCCAGTTTGTAGACACCAGCACTCGGGATGGACATGCCTTCCCAGGTTCTGGTCGCAGATGTGGACACGGTTTTACGAGCTCCCCCCAGATCGACCCAACCAGAATAAGGACGCCTGGCTGGAGGTCGGGGTTCGCTGACGGCAACGTGTCAGTGGACACAGACAAGCGCGCCACCCCTGGTAGTGAGGGGTGGCGCGCTGTGTCGACTAACTAGTCAGCCTCAGGCGGTGAAGCGGAGGCGACGACGACGGGCGACGTAGAACACGGCGCCGCCGAGGACCAGCAGGCCGCCCGCGCTGCCGGCGATGGCACCGGTGTTGGCGCCGGTCAACGGCAGGGTCGGGGTGTCCTCGTCGCAGCCTTCCGGCTTCGTCCAGGCGATCGGGTCGAGGTCCTCGCCACCGATGCTCGGCGTGACGGTCAGGCCGTCGGAGGCCGGGAAGGTGACCGTCGCGGTCTTGCCCTTCTCCACCTTCATGGTCTGCGGCTCGCCGGTGCTGGGGGTGAACACGACCTCGAACTCGAGGCCCTCCGGCGGGTTCGTGACCGAGATGCTCAGGTCGTCACAGGTCTGGTCGACGGCGACCTCGGGCTCGCAGCCGCCTTCCGGACCCTCCCACGTGTGCTCGCCGATCACCTTGTCGCGGCTCGTGACCACGACCTTGACGGGCGTCTCGTCCTCACTGGCCGGCACCACGAACGGCTCGGAGGACTTGCCGATCTCGACGATGCCCTTGGTGATCTCCTTGTCGCCGACCAGCACCTTGTAGCGCAGGCGACCGGTCGCCTCGCTGCCGTTGGACACCACCACAGTGACCTGACCGGCGCAGTCGTCGGTGAACGCCACCGCCGGCTTCGAGGTCCGGCAGCCGCCCTTGGGGATGTTGACGGTCGCGCCCCTGGTCGCCGAGTGGTCCTTGCGGCCGCGCTTCCAGTGCGCCTCGACGCTCAGCGAAGCCTTGGTCACGTTGGCGTCGAGCGTCTGGGTGGCCTTGAGCAGGCTGGCGTCACCAGCGAACGCCGGCAGGGTCGCGCCGGCCTTGATGGTGTCGCTCTCGAAGGTCGGGTCGAAGGTCGCGCTGACGATGTCGCCGGCGAGGTCCTGCTCGCTGTTGGCGACCTCCCACGCGACCTGCCACTTGCCGTCGACGCACGTCGCGGTGCCTGAGACCTCAGGGTGGTGGGCGCTGGCCGGGGCCTGGCCGAGGACGACCGCCGCGGCGAGGCCGACGACGGCGGCCCCTGCGACGGCGAGCGGTCGCCGCACTGTGGATGGGATGTGGAACACGCGTACTCCTGACAGGTGGGGGCTTGCAGGCAGGGTCAAGGCACCCGCGGCCACCGTCGACATAGGTCGGTCGTGGCACGGTTCGAGGCCTCACACGTTTCGCGTCGGCTGGGCGGCAGCCGGCACAGGCGGAGACCTTAGCGGTTTCTAAAACGGACACGCCGTTATCAGCTGGACCTAAGGATGGTGATATCGATTCGTGACCGTTGATATACGACACGTCACTTTTCGATCCCCGAAAGTCGCGGTGCGGGACGCGGTGCCTCCCCGACCGGACGAGTAGCCTGCACGGTTATGGGCAGGCAGTCATGACCCGCATCGTCGCGGGCACGCTGGGCGGGCGCCGGCTGGCGGCACCGCCTGGCGAGGGCACCCGGCCCACCTCTGACCGGGTACGCGAGGCATTGTTCAGCAGCATCGACTCGATGGTCGACCTCGACGGCGCCCGGTTCGCCGACCTCTACGCGGGCTCGGGCGCGGTCGGGCTCGAGGCGCTGTCGCGGGGTGCCGCCCACGTCCTGCTGGTCGAGTCCGACGGCCGGGCGGCGCGCACGATCCAGGTCAACCTGACCACGCTGCGCGCCGAGCCCGCCGCGCGACTGGTCGTCGACCGGGTCGCCACGGTCCTCGGCCGCGGGCCCGATGGCGAGCCCTACGACGTGGTGTTCGCCGACCCTCCGTACGCGGTGACCGACGAGGAGATCGCCGAGACGGCGACCGCGCTGGTCGGCGGCGGCTGGCTGGCCCCGGACGCCCTGGTGATTTTCGAGCGCTCCTCGCGGAGCGGGCCGCCGCCGCAGGTGGAGGGGGTCACGTCGGTGCGCAGTCGACGTTATGGGGAGACGACGCTTTGGTACGGTCGCCGATCATGAGGCGTGCGGTGTGTCCCGGATCGTTCGACCCGGTCACCAATGGTCACTTGGACATCATCGGCCGGGCGAGCCGGCTGTTCGACGAGGTGATCGTCGGCGTGTTGATCAACCAGTCGAAGACCGGGTTGTTCACCGTCGACGAGCGCATCGAGATGCTCCGCGAGGCGACCAGCGGTTACGGAAACGTCCGGATCGAGTCGTTCCAGGGTCTGCTGGTCGATTTCTGTCGGACGGTGCAGGCGGCCGTCGTGGTCAAGGGCCTGCGGGCGGTCAGCGACTTCGACTACGAGCTCAAGATGGCGCAGATGAACATCGGGCTCGCCGGGGTGGAGACCCTGTTCATGCCGACCAACCCGCTCTACTCGTTCCTTTCGTCGAGCCTCGTCAAAGAGGTGGCGAAATGGGGCGGTGACGTGTCCGCGCACGTGCCCGACCACGTCCTGGACGCTCTGCGCGACCGACTCGCCGCCAACGGGGTCCGCTGACCTACCGGTCGACCGATCGTCGTGGTTCGATACCTGGTGCGTAGGCCCCTCGATACATAGGGCGACGCGCCGATCCGGAATGGGCACGGTGTCGCCTCCGGGCCGCATCATGGATGGAGCAGCCGTCCGGCCGCCGGCCGAAAGATGACAGGAGAGTGCGGTGGATCCGTTCGAGCAGATCGACGAGATCATCGCGATTGTGGAGCACGCGCGTGCGGTCCCGATGTCGCGAAACAGCGCCATGGTCGATCGCGGTCCCATGATCGCCAAGCTTGACGAGCTCCGCGCCGACCTGCCCAGCGAGCTGCGGCGGGCGGCCGCGCTCCTCGACGAGCGCGACAAGATCATGGACGCCGGCAAGCGTGAGGCCGACCGGATCATCAGCGAAGGCGAGGCCGAGCACGCCCGGCTGGTGTCGGTCAACGAGATCACCGTCAGCGCCGAGCACGAGGGCGCCCGGATAATCTCCGAGGCCCGGGCCGAGGCGCAGCGGCTGCGGGAAGAGGTCGACGACTACGTCGACACCGCGCTGGCCAACTTCGAGCAGTTCCTGACCCGCGCGCTAGCCTCGATCGAGCGAGGGCGCGACAAGATGCACGCGCTGCGCGAGATCGGCACCTTTGTCGGCGAGGAAAACGAACGTCCGCTGCCCTTCTGACCGGTTGCCGGCCCGGTTGGCCCTGTCCGGCACGCCTCGGGTAACCTGGCATGTCGGCCTCGCTAGGCCGGAGTCTGACTATGCCAAAAAACACGCAGAACAACCTCGACCCCCGCGCCCCGCTGGTTCTCGATACTCGAGAACTGCCCCGGCGTCCTGGTGCGCTGCGCACCATCGAGCGCGTCGTCTCGGCACCGTCCGACCTCGGCCTGGAGATGATCGGTGTGCCGGCAGGCGCCGAGTTGGGTCTTGATCTGCGACTCGAGTCGGTGTCCGAGGGCGTGCTCGTCTCCGGGACGGTCCATGTCCCGGTCACCGGCGAGTGCGGCCGCTGCCTGCGCCCGATCAGCGACTCGGTGGAAGTCCCGATCCAGGAGCTGTTCGCCTACCAGCACAGCACCACGGACGAGACGAGCGACGAGGACGAGATCGGCCGGGTCCAGGGTGATCTGATCGACCTGGAACCGGCGGCACGGGACGCGGTGGTGCTGGCACTGCCGACCAACCCGGTGTGCCGTGCCGATTGCCCTGGGCTGTGCCCCGAGTGTGGGGGACTGCTCGACGAACTGCCCGCTGATCACAATCACGAGCAGGTCGACGCGCGCTGGGCGGCGCTGTCTGAACTTAACCGTGAAGGGAAGTAACTACCGTGGCCGTTCCCAAGCGCAAGATGTCGCGGAGCAACACCCGGTCGCGCCGGGCGCAGTGGAAGACCACGGCGGTCGCGACTGTGGCTTGCCCGCAGTGCAAGTCGCCGAAGCTGCCGCACACCGCGTGCAGTGTCTGCGGCACCTACAACGGCCGTCAGGTCATCGAGGTCTGATCTCGGCGTGACGCACCCGACCCTGGGTCGGGCAGCGTCGGCGCCCGGCGACCCGGTTCCTGGACGTTCCCCGGAACCGGTCGCCGTGCGGATCGCCGTTGACCTCCTCGGCGGGGACGGAGCTCCCGCCGTCGTGGTTGACGGCGCTCTGCGAGCGTTCGCGGCTGACCCCGATCTGCACCTGCTGCTCGTCGGCCCCGCTGAGGTGGCCGACGAGTTCATCGCGGCCATTTCGGCCGCCGACCGCCACCGGGTGTCCGTGCGACCCCTGTGGGGCGCTGTCGGCATGGCCGACCCGCCACAGCGCGGTGGACGCTTCGACACCACCGTCCGCGGTGCCGCCCTGGCCGTCGCCGAGGGTGCGGCCGACGCGCTCTTCTCCGCCGGAGCGACCGGCGCCATCGTCACCGCGGCCGTACTCAGCCTGGGCCGCTGGCCCGGCATCCGGCGCCCCGCGCTGCTCGCCACCATCCCCGCCGTCGCCGGCCCGGTGACGCTGCTCGACGTCGGCGGCTCGTTGGAGGCGCGACCGATCACGCTGGCCGGGCACGCCCTGCTCGGAGCCGCGTACGCCAGCGTCGTGCACGACATCGCCCGTCCGCGGGTCGGCCTGCTCTCCATCGGCACCGAGCCCGGCAAGGGCGACCGTGCCCGGCGGACCGCCGACCCGATGCTGGCGGATCTCAAGCTCGGCGGCGACGCGCACTACGTCGGCCTGGTCGAGGGCTACGACGTCTCGTCGGGCGAGCGGGCCGATGTCGTGGTGACCGACGGCTTCAGCGGAAACATCCTGCTCAAAGGCATCGAGGGCGCGTACGCCATGGCCGGCGGACCGCCGCCGGGTGGCGCCGCGCCCCGAGCCGCCGCACTGCTCGGCGTCGGCGGCACCGTCGTGATCTGTCACGGCGGCGCGACCGGCGACGACATCGCGTCGGGCCTCGCGCTCGCCGCGACCCTGCACCGAAACCGCGCGATCGCCCGCATCGCGACGGCGCTTGCCGACCTTATCGAGGTGACCACATGACAAACGACAAGCGGCGGCGACCACCTGTTGCGCAGTTGGAATCGGCGTTCGGCATCGGGTTCGACGTCGACATGCTGGAACGGGCGTTGACCCACCGGTCCTACGCGTACGAGAACGGCGGGCTGCCGACCAACGAGCGCCTCGAGTTCCTCGGCGACTCGGTGCTCGGCGTCGTGATCACGACCGCCCTCTTCAACAACCACCCCGACCTGCCCGAGGGTCAGCTCGCCAAGCTGCGGGCCAGCGTCGTCAACATGCGCGCGCTGGCCGACGTGGCCCGGCGGCTCGGTCCGGGCGGGCTCGGCCAGTACCTCCTGCTCGGCAAGGGTGAGGAGACCACCGGCGGGCGTGACAAGAACAGCATCCTGGCCGACACCCTGGAGGCGCTGCTCGGCGCGATCTATCTCCAGTACGGCCTGGACACCGCCGCCGTGGTGATCCACCGGCTGTTCGACC
This sequence comes from Asanoa ishikariensis, assembly GCF_900107455.1. GTDB lineage: Bacteria > Actinomycetota > Actinomycetes > Mycobacteriales > Micromonosporaceae > Asanoa > Asanoa ishikariensis. The sequence goes on from NZ_FNQB01000002.1 coordinate 1,042,019, forward strand.
CGCTGATGGCGGAGTCCGCCGGCCGGGGTGCCGCGCTGGACTGGAAGACCAGCCTCCAGGAGCTGACCGCGACGCTGAGCCTCGGCGTCCCGGAGTACCGCATCGACGAGGCCGGCCCCGACCACGCCAAGACCTTCACGGCCTGGGTCGTGGTGGCCGGCAACCGCTACGGCGGCGCCGACGGCCGCAGCAAGAAGGAGGCCGAGCAGCGCGCGGCCGAGTCCGCGTGGCGGGAGCTCTCCGTTCGGGTGACGGAGAAGGTGGCCGCGCCCGCCTCGGCCGAATAGGTTTACCCGGTGCCTGAGCTACCCGAGGTCGAGACCGTCCGCAACGGTCTGGAGAAGCACGTCGCCGGCCGGCGGATCGCGTCGGTCGAGGTGCACCATCCGCGCTCGGTCCGCCGCCACCTGCCGGGCCCGCTCGACTTCGCCGGCCAGCTCGTCGGCCGCCGGGTCGTCGACGTCCGGCGCCGGGGCAAGTACCTGTGGCTCCCGCTGGACAGCGGCGACGCGATCGTCGGCCACCTCGGCATGTCGGGCCAGATGCTGCTCCAGCCCGCCGGCGCCCCGGACGAGACCCACCTGCGGATCCGCTTCCGGTTCGACGACGGTGACCCGGAGCTGCGCTTCGTCGACCAGCGCACGTTCGGCGGCCTGTCGGTCTCCTCGGGTGGTGCCGACCTGCCGGACGAGATCGCGCACATCGCCCGCGACCCGATCGACCCGGAGTTCTCCGACGAGGGTTTCGCCGCCGGCCTGCGCCGCCGCCGCACCGAGGTGAAGCGCGCGCTGCTCGACCAGACGTTGATCTCCGGGGTCGGCAACATCTACGCCGACGAGGCGCTGTGGCGGGCGAGCCTGCACGGCACCCGACCCACCGACCGGCTGACCAGGCCGGCCGCGTTGCGCCTGCTGGGCCACGTCCGCGACGTGCTCGAAGAGGCGATCCGCGCGGGCGGCACCAGCTTCGACGCGCTCTACGTCGACGTCAACGGCGAGAGCGGATATTTCGAGCGGGGCCTGAACGCGTACGGCCGGGAGGGCCTGCCCTGCAACCGGTGCGGCGCGCCGATGCGCCGAGAGGCGTTCATGAACCGCTCGTCGTTCTCGTGCCCGAAGTGCCAGCCGCGGCCACGGACGGTCGTCCCGAGCCGCTGAACCGGCGTTTTCCGGCATCTCCGCATTGGTCCCGCTTGATCCACCACGGGTGGCGGGAAGATCAACAAGCGGGTACGTTCCTGCGGGCCATCGAGCCCAGAAGGAGCGTGAACGGCGACATGTCGGCTGACCACAGCCACCCTCCGGCGCCGGCGTGGCCGCCGCCGCAGGCCAACCACCACCCAGCAGGACCACCACCCACGAGCTACTACGGGGCCGCGCCCGGGTTTCCCCCCGCCGCTGGTCCGGTGTCCGGGATGCCGTTGCCGGGTGTGCCCGGTTCCGCACCGCCGCTGATGTCCGGGACGGCGCGGGGGCGTCGCGGGCGTTCGGTGGTGGTCGCGGTGATCGCGGCGCTGGCCGTCGTCGTGGCGGCCGAAGGCGCCTGGGCGCTGCATCTGTCGAGCCGCCTCGGCACGGCGGAGCGGGCGCTCGACTCCGACCGGGCCGCCGCGAGCGACCGGCTGGCCGCGCTGGAAAGCCGCGCGGACAAGCTCGAGGAGCGCGCCGGCAGCGCGTTCGACGCGCAGGCGATCGCGACGGCCACCGTGCCCAGCGTCTTCCGGGTCGCCGCCGGTCCGGTGACCGGCACCGCGTTCGCGGTCGGTGCCAAGGCCGGCGGCGGCACCAACCTGATCACCAACTTCCACGTCGTCGAGGACGTGTACGACGACGGTGGCCGCGAGGTCTTCCTGGAGCGCAAGGACGCCCGCTGGCCGGCCACCATCGTCAAGGTCGACAAGGCCAACGACCTGGCCCAGCTCTCGTCGAAGGCCTCGTTCGCGGGCCTCGCGACAGCCGCGAACGGGGTGCGGACCGGCCAGCAGATCGCCGTCGTCGGTGCCCCGCTCGGGCTCACCGACTCGGTGACCACCGGCGTGGTGAGCGCCATGCGGCCCATGGACGACTCGCCCGGACCGCTGATCCAGTTCAGCGCGCCGATCAACCCCGGCAACTCCGGCGGACCGGTGATCAACTCGGCCAAGCAGGTGGTCGGTGTCGCCACCGCCAAGGCGCAGGACGCCGAGGGCATCGGCCTGGCCGTGCCGATCGACGTCGCCTGCCGCCTGTTCCCCGTCTGCTGACTGCTTCCTGCTCGCGCTCCGGGTCGGGTGTCCACATCCGACCCGGTGGCACGAGCGATTCCACAAACCCCTCCGGAGCAACCCTCCGGTGCACTATCTGGAGTTCACGATGACGCAAACCCCTGACCACGAATCGACCACGCCGATGGCCCCGGCCACTCCGGAGCCGCCGACCGTTCCCTTCAGCGCTACCCCGCCGGCCACGCCGCCGACTTCCCCGTACGCGGCACCGACCGCGCCGTACGCCGCACCGACCCCGCCGTACGCCGCGCCGGCCGCGCCCTACACCGCACCGGCGCCGGCTCCCTACGCCGCACCGGCCCAGCCCACGGCGTCGCCGTACGCGGCCCCGGCCACCCCGCAGCCGTACGCCGCGCCGGCCCCGGACGGCAGCCAGCCGCCCGCCAGCCCGTACGCGGTCCCGGCCGTCCCGCCGGTCTCGGGCCAGCCCGCCTACGGCCACCCGTACACCGACCAGCCGTTGTCGGCCCCGCCCTACGGCATGCCCGCGGTGGCGACGGCGCGCAAGCCTCGGCGTACCGCCGTCATCGTCCTGTCGATCCTCGCCGGGTTGCTGTTCATCAGCAGCGGTGTGCTCGGCGGCATGTTCGTGGTGCAGCGTGGCGAGACCGACCGCGGCAACGTGGAGATCGCCGCACAGAACGCGGACCTCACCGCCAAGGCCAAGAAGATCGAGGAGCTCCAGACCAACCTCGACTCGGTCAACTCGGCGAACATCCTCCAGCAGCAGGAGCTGGACGGTTCCAAGAACGACCGGAACGAGCAGGAGCGGCAGAAGAAGGTCGTCAGCAAGTGCCTCGACCTGCTCCTGGAGGCGTTCGCCGCGGACACCGAGTCGCAGTTCGACAAGAAGATCCGGGCCGCCGAGAAGACCTGCGACGAGGCCGACAAGTACATGTGACCCACCGGCGCCGCCGGCCCCGCACCAGCGGGGCCGGCGCGCTCAGCCGGGTACGACCGCCAGCGGGCGCGGTGAGTCGGACGGCAGGCCCTGCCACGGGCTCGGCGGCCAGCGGTCGGTGACCAGGCCGAAGCCGGCACCGCGCCAGGCCATCACGCGGCGCGCGTGTTCGAGCTGCCACGGCGGCACGCTGTGGATCAGGTGGCCGTCGCCGGGCAACGAGCCCTCGCCGGTCCAGTCCTGGTAGTTGTCCCAGGCACCCTCGAACACGCAGATCGGCACGCCGAGGTCCCGGTAGACCGGCTCGGGCGGCGTGCCGGGGTTGAGCACCGTCGCGAACAGGCCGGCCCGACGGGCGACCCGCACGGCCAACGCCACCGGACCCATCCCGAACGCGCCGGTCGGGCACCGGTCGAGGAAGACCCCCGACATCGGGTACGCGCTCCAGCGGTCGACGTCGTCGAGGATGTCGGCGATCGGCCGTGCCGAGTAGCCCAGGTCGACGTAGCCGAGCATCGGCACGCCGTCCCGCGCGAGCCGGGCGGTCGCCGAGAGGTAGGACTCGTCGGGCACGGCACCCGGCCCGTCCTGCACGTTGACGACCACGGTGGTGCCGACCAGCGCGTCCGGGTCCCAGGCCTGCGGGTCCTCGTGCGGATGCACGTAGAGCGGCACCAGCCTGGTGGGCGCCGGCCCGGCGGTGGAGGCGCCGGGTACCCGGCGGGGCAGCTCGATCATCGGTAGCTCCCGGAATGGAAGACGGTGTGTGCGGTGGCGGCGAGGCCGAGCACCGAGGTCGCGGCGAGGCCGGCCACCGTCGCGGGCAACAACACCTGGATCAACGAGTCGGCGCCACCCGTCGGCACGGCCACCAGCAAACCCGCTACCGGCGCCACTGCGAAGGCGACCGGCGCCAGCGCCAGCAGCGCCGCCAGCACCAGCCGGCCGCGGGTGGCGAGCAGCAACGTCGCCGCCCACGCGCCGGCCAGCAGGACGCCGGCCGCGGCCGACAGCACCAGTGCGCGGGCGTCCGGGTGGCGGGACAGCTCGTAGGGCAGCCGGAACGCGGCGACCACCAGCGCGGCGCCGATCGCCAGCGGTGGCACCAGCGCCGCGAGGGTGACCACACCCAGCGCGCGCAGGTGGCGGCGGTAGGCGGCGACGTCGTCGTAGAGGTCCAGGCCCGCCGCGGCGCCGGCGGCGTGCCAGCCGACGAACAGCTCGATCAACGGCACGGCCAGCAGCAGCGGGACCGCCGCCGCCCCGGCGCCCGGCTCCAGCCGCGAGACCAGCAGGAACGCGCCCGCCTGGCCGGCTCCGACGAGCAGGTACGCGATCATCGCGCCGACCGGCGTACGCACCGGGACCCGGGCGCCGGGTGGGTCGCGGCGCAGCGCCGGTGCGAAGGCCCGGGCGGCGGCGAGCCCGACCGCGGCGCCGAGCGCCCAGGGCGGCACCATTCCGGCCAGCAGCGCGAGGCTGACCCCCCAGACCGGCACCGACCAGCGCAGCACCGCCCCGACCCGGTCCCCGATCAGGGCAGCCGCGACGGCGGCGAAGGCGACGAGCACGACACCGCAGACGGGGTACGCGACCGCGCGCGAGCCGACCAGCCAGCCCGGACCGAGGGCGACCACGACGCCGCACCCGGCCGCACCGACCAGCAGGCCGAGCCCGAGCCGGCGCAGAGCCGCACCGGTCGCACCGTGCCCGGCCCGCGCGTACCCGGCGCAGGCCAGCGCCTGACCGCCCGACCAGCCGAGCACCAGCGTGATCGCGAGCAGTGGCCAGCCGACCCGGTCCAGCGTCGCGTCGGAGGCGATGGCGGCCAGCGCCGGCGTCAGGAACAGCGCCGCTCGGGCCAGCGCGGCGCGGGCGAACGGCGCCATCACCCGTCGCGGCGGGAGCGCACCCGGCTGGCCGCGCCTGGCCCAGAGCTGGGCCAGCACCGCCTCACCCAGCGCGAACACCGTCGGCACGCCGTACTTCACCTGCGCCTGCTTGTCGCTGATGCCGGCCGCCTCGATCGTCGCGACCAGCTCGTCGACGTCGACCACCACGGCGCTGCCGGCGAACCGCTCCGCCAGGTCGGCTATCGACCGCGGCGGCGGACCGACCGTGGGTGCGCTCATGCCGCCACCGCCGCTCGGACGTCGGTGTAGAGCTGGCGGTAGGCGGCCAGCATCCGGTCGACGGTGAAATGCGCCAGCGCCCGGTCCCGGCCGTGTGCGCCAAGGGTCCGTCGCCGCTCGCCGTCGCCGAGCAGCTCCAGGCAGGCCTGGCCGAACGCGACCGGGTCGCCGGGCGGCACGATCAGCCCGGTGCTGCCGACCACCTCGGACACCCCGCCCACGTCGGTGCTCACCGTCGGCCGGCCGCACATCATCGCCTCGATGATCGTGTACGGCAGGCCCTCGGAGATGCTCGACAGCGCGACCAGGTGACCGTCCGCGTATGCCTGGCGGCTGCAGGTCACCGGGCCGGACAGGTCGACCGCGTCGCGCAGGCCCAGCCGTTCGATCAGGGCGAGACAGCTCGCCGCGTACTCCCGGCCGGTCTCCGGCACCGGGCCGGCCAGCCGCAACCGGGCCAGCGGTTCCGCGTCGCGGATGGTGCGCATCGCCCGGATCAGCGTGTGCAGGTCCTTGAGCGGGTCGATCCGGCCGACCCAGGTGACCGTCGGCACCGTCGGCTCGGTAGCCAGCGGCGGGTAGCGCAGCGGCTCGACCCCGTTGGGTACCACCACGACCTTGGCCGGATGGGCGCCGAGCCGCAGCTCCCAGCGCTGGTTGAAGCGGCTGACCGCGGCGACGAGCGCGGCCTCCTCGTAGCCGAGCCGGGCCAGTGCGCGGTAGAACCGCAGCACCACGGTCTTGACCGCGAGCGGCATCCCGGTGCCGTGCTCCAGATAGCGTTCGCGCAGGTAGACGCCGTGTTCGGTGAGCAGGAACGGCGTGCCGGCGCGCCATTTGGCGGCCAGCGCGACCAGCACCGGCAGGCCGGCGGCGGCCGGGTGGCAGAGATCCACCCGGGGGGTGCGGCAGGCCAACGGGCGGACGGCGTGCTCGAGCAGCACCGCGGCGGAGCGGGCGTCGCGCAGGGACAGCCGGGGCAGCGGAGGCCGGCCCGCGGCCGGTCCGGCGGAAGCCTGCCAGGCGTCGAGCAGCACCTCGGGCAGTTCCGTGCCGAACAGCGGGTGCGTGCCGTCGCCGGACAGCTCGGTCAGCCGGCGCAGGCCGTCGGCGAACATGCCGGCGCTGTGCGGGTCGTCCCCGAGCAGCCCTCGGCAGAGCAGCACGGCCGCGGCGGACGCGGCGCGCCGGCGCCGGTGCCGGGCGATCCCGCCGGAGACGGTGATCGGTCGGTCCCACACCGGGTACGTGTCGACCGCGGTGACGGAGCTCGGCACCGGGTAGGCGGGCTCGCGTGGGCCGCCGTGCCCGGTGAGCGCGACGACGTGGAACTCGTGCCCGTCGAGCCCGTTGAGGATCTGGTGGCACCAGGTGCCGACGCCTCCGGGCGCGTACGGGTAGGTGCCTTCGTTGATCAGTGCTACGCGCACGACGGGACTCCGTGCGCCGCGGCGGCGGCGGTCTGGGTCATGCAGAAGGCAACGACCCACCGCCGCGCCGACGCGCCGCCTGTCGACTAAGCGACAGCTACTTCACTGATCCGAACATCTGGGTCCAATACGGGCTGCCGTCGCTCGCCTTCGCGAGCCCGACTCCGATCGCCTTCGCGTCGCAGTTGAGGATGTTGGCCCGGTGGCCGGGGCTGTTCATCCAGCCGTCCATGACCGAGGCGGCGTCGCGGTAGCCCATGGCCACGTTCTCGCCGATCGCGTTGTTGTAGCCGGCGGCCTTGGACCGGTCCCACGGGCTGCTGCCGTTGCTGCCGTCGTGCGACATCGTGTTGTGCTGCGCCTGGTCCACGCTGTGGAGCTGGGCGGCCTTCGTGAGCTTGGCGTTGACGGTCACCGCGCCGCAGCCGTTCATCGCCCGCTGCTTGTTGGTCTCCGCCACCACCTTGGCCTGCTCGGACCCGCCGGCGCCGCTGGTCGAGACCTTGGTGCCGCCGCTCGAGGTCGGCCGCTTGCTCGTGGGGGCCGTCTTCTTCGGCGTGGTCGTGGCCTTGCGCAGCGTCTGCTTGGGCGACGGGGGAGCGGTGGGGCTGGCCTCCACCGGCGTCGGCGACGGCTCGGACAGCGTTTCGTCGCCATAGGCGTCGCCGTCCGGGCCGTCCTCGCCACCGCTGGTGTCGGCGTCGAAGGCGCTATCGCCCGGGCCGGCGATGGCGCCCTGGGTGGAGCTCTTGGAGGTGCCGATAAAGCTCGATGGCAACAATGCCGCGCCGGCGCCCAGGCCGCCTAAAATGATCATTACTACGAACGCCAGGCCGAGAGGGCCGAAATTACGCCGTGCGTTTCGGTGCTTTGCCGTGCCGGCGTGATCGGTGTCCTGCACTCGGTCCCTCCAAACGCGACCCCTTTGGGGTCGAACCTGTTGCATCAAGCTGGTCGGGACGCTATACGTGACCTGCTGAATCGGGCAATCTGCCTAAGGAATTCCTAAGGCTTTCTTGTTGCGCTTGACGAACGCGGGCCGCAGGCGGAACATGGAGGTGTCGCCAGTCGCGCCCGATCGTGCCCACTTGTGCCCGTGGGCAGACGTCGCGAGGCATAGGGCGCGCGTTGGCCGGCCATTTCCGGCTGCGCTTTACAAGGAGACGATATGGCGAAGGCCCTCTACGGCCACGTGGGTTCGGCGCCCGACCGGCGTCTACTCGACGAGGTCACCCGATTGCGTGCCCGGGTTCAGGCGCTCGAGTTCGAGATCACCAGGTTGCGTGCCGAGAACGACCGGCTCGCGGCGGCGGCCGCCGAGGCAGACGGTCTGCTCCGGCTCCCGGAACCCGCACTGACCTGATCTTGACGGTCGGCAACAGCCGGCCCGCGTGACCCGCACGCACCACCAGAAGCGCGCCGCCACTCATGTGTCGGCGCGCAGCTTTTTGCCCTGCTGACTTGCCCGTCCTCAGTCGTCGCGATGCTGCCGCCTCGCGACGCCTTCCGGTCGTTCGGCGTGTCGCCGGCATCACCCGGACGGTGGACCCATACTGCCGGGAAGCAACCGGGCCCGCCGGAAGCGGCCGGGTTACGCTTGCCCCGAAGACGTCGGGACGTGAGCACGTCCCGACGTGCGCAGGACCTGGGAACCAACGCCGGGGGCGGCCTCAGAGACGCGAGAGCGTCTCGACGGCCTAGGGCCGGCAAGCACACACGAGCGGAAGGCGCCGGGGCGCGGGAGCGTCACGGCCACAGAGGATCTGTAACGAACAGCCGGAAACCCACGTGAGCCCCGACGGCGGGCCGTCGGACGAGGATTCGATTAGGTGCATCTCAAGAGCTTGACCGTGAAGGGCTTCAAGTCCTTCGCCTCCGCGACGACGTTGCGGCTGGAGCCGGGCATCACCTGTGTCGTGGGGCCCAACGGCTCTGGCAAGTCCAACGTGGTCGACGCGATCTCCTGGGTGCTGGGCGAGCAGGGCGCCAAGGCCCTCCGCGGCGGCAAGATGGAAGACGTCATCTTCGCCGGCACCGCCGGCCGCGCGCCGCTCGGTCGCGCCGAGGTCACCCTGACGATCGACAACCAGGACGGCGCGCTGCCGATCGACTACACCGAGGTGTCGATCACCCGCCGGATGTTCCGGTCCGGCGAGAGCGAATACGAGATCAACGGCAACTCGTGCCGGCTGCTCGACATCCAGGAACTGCTCAGCGACTCCGGCATCGGCCGTGAGATGCACGTGATCGTCGGCCAGGGCCAGCTCGACGCCGTGCTGCACGCGAAGCCGGAAGACCGCCGGGCGTTCATCGAAGAGGCGGCCGGCGTCCTCAAGCACCGCAAGCGCAAGGAAAAGGCGCTGCGGAAGCTCGACGCGATGCAGGTCAACCTCAACCGGCTCACCGACCTGACCGCCGAGCTCCGCCGCCAGCTCAAGCCGCTGGGCCGGCAGGCCGAGGTGGCCCGGCGTGCGGCCGGCATCCAGTCCGACCTGCGCGACGCCCGGCTCCGGCTGCTCGCCGACGACCTGTTCACGCTGCGCACCACCCTCGACAAGGAGGTCGCCGACGAGGCGGCCCTGCGCGAGCGCCGCGAATATGTCGAGGACGAGCACGAGCAGGTCCAGCGCCGCCTGGCCCAGCTCGAGGCGGCCCTGGCCGAGGACGCGCCGCTGCTCGCGGCCGCGCAGGACGCCTGGTACAAGCTGTCCGCGCTGCAGGAGCGCTTCCGGTCCACCGAACAGCTCGCCAGCGAGCGGCTGCGCCACCTGAGCGCCACCCCCGACGACGAGCGCCCCGGCCGCGACCCGGACGAGTTGGCCGCCGAGTCGGAGCGGGTCCGCGCCCAGGAAGACACGCTGCGCGCCGCTCTCAAGGACGACCAGGCCCACCTCGCCGAGGCGGTCGAGTCCAGGCAGGCGCTGGAGCGTCAGCTCGCCGCGGCCGAGCAGGCGCTGCGCGCCGCCGCGAAGGCGATCGCCGACCGTCGCGAAGGGCTGGCCAAGCTCACCGGCCAGGTCAACGCCGCCCGCGCCCGCAGCAACAGCGGCTCCGAGGAGATCGAACGGCTGGCCACGGCCCACGCCGACGCGCAGGCCCGGGCACAGCGAGCCCAGGCCGAGGTCGACGCGGTCGCGGCGGAGTCGTCGGAGGCCGACCTGGCCGACGCCGACCTGGACGCCCGGCACGACGAGGCGGTGGCCGCGCACGAGGTGGCCGCGGCCGAGGTCCGCGAGCTGACCAACCGCGAGCGGGTCGCCGAGAAGGACGCGGCGACGTGGAAGGCCCGCGAGGAGGCGCTCTCCCTGGGCCTGCGGCGCAAGGACGGTGCCGGCGCGCTGCTGAGCCGCGCGGACCAGGTGCCCGGCCTGCTCGGCAGCCTGGCCGGCATGCTGACCGTCGAGCCCGGCAACGAGGCGGCGCTGGCCGCCGCACTCGGCGTGCTCGCCGACGCGGTCGCGGTCGCCGGCGTGGACGAGGCCGCCGAGGCGATGCGCTACCTCAAGATCCAGGACGCCGGCCGCGCGTCACTGCTGGTCGGCACGCCGGCCGGCCCCGGCATGATCGGCTCGCCGGACGCGCTGCGCCCCGCGCTGCCGGAAGGCGCGCGCTGGGCGCCGGACGTGGTCCGCTGCGACGAGCGCATCCGGCCGGCCGTGCACTGGGCGCTGCGCGACGTGATCCTGACCGGGAGCCTGGAGCTGGCGACCCGCGCGGTGGCCGACAACCCCCAGCTCCGCGCGGTCACGCCGGACGGCGACGTGGTCGGTGCGTACGCCGCCGCGGGTGGCTCGGCCAAGGCGCAGAGCTTCATCGAGCTGCAGGCGGCGGTCGACGAGGCGGCGACCAACCGGTCCACCGCCGAGGAGCAGATCGAACTGCTCCGCACGCAGCTCGCGACCGCCCGGGCCGCGGTCGCCGGCCGCAAGGAGGCCGTGCAGGTCACCGAGCGCGAGAAGCGGGCCGCCGAGGGCCAGCGCAACGCCGCCGCCCGCCGGCTCGCCGAGCTCGGTGCCGCCGCCCGGTCCGCCGCCGCGGAGACCGAGCGCCTCGGTGCCTCCCGGGCCCGGGCGCAGCAGGCCCGCGACCAGGACCTGACCGCGCTGGCCGAGCTGGAGACCCGGCTCGAGCTGGCGGAGACCACCCCGATCGACGAGGAGCCGTCGACCGAGGAGCGCGACCAACTCGCCGCGATGGTGCCGCAGGCGCGCCAGAACGAGATGGAGGTGCGGCTGTCGGTCCGCACCGCCGAGGAGCGGGTCGCGTCGATCGCCGGCCGGGCCGAGTCGCTGGCCCGCCAGGCCGCCGCCGAGCGCGCCGCCCGCGAGCGCACCGCCGCCCGCAAGGCCGCCCGGGTCCGCGGCGCCGGCATCGCCCGCGCCGTCGAGGTCGGCGCCCGCGAGGCGCTGGCCCGGGTCGCGGTCTCGCTGGCCGCCGCCGAGGAGACCCGCGACGCGGTCGCCTCCGCCCGGGCCGCCCGGGAGGCCGAGTTCCAGGAGGTACGCGCGGCGGCCAAGCGGCTCGCCAGCGACCTGGAGCGGCTGACCAGCGCGGTGCACCGCGACGAGGTCGCGCGGGCCGAGCAGCGGATGCGGATCGAGCAGCTCGAGGTCAAGGCAGCCGAGGACTTCTCGCTCGACGTCGAGACCTTGGTCGCCGAGTACGGCCCGGCGCAGCCCGTACCCCCGACGCAGGTTGCTCTGGCCGCGGCCGCCGCGGCGGGTGAGCCGGAGCCCGATGCGTTGCCCTACGACCGGCCGACCCAGGAGAAGCGGGCCGCGAAGGCGGAACGCGAGCTGGCCCTGCTCGGCAAGGTCAACCCACTGGCGCTGGAGGAGTTCGCGGCGCTCGAGGAGCGGTTCAAGTTCCTCTCCGACCAGCTCGAAGACCTCAAGAACACCCGGCGTGACCTGCTCACCGTGGTCAAGGACGTGGACGACCGGATCCTCGAGGTGTTCGCCAACGCGTTCCACGACACGGCCCGCGAGTTCGAGCAGGTCTTCACGGTGCTGTTCCCGGGCGGCGAGGGTCGCCTGGTGCTCACCGACCCGGAGGACATGCTGACCACGGGCGTCGAGGTCGAGGCCCGCCCGCCGGGCAAGAAGATCAAGCGGCTGTCGCTGCTGTCCGGTGGTGAGCGCTCACTAACCGCGGTTGCCATGCTGGTCGCGATCTTCCGCGCCCGGCCCAGCCCGTTCTACATCATGGACGAGGTCGAGGCGGCGCTGGACGACGTCAACCTCGGCCGGCTGATCACTCTGATGGCCCAGCTCCGTGAGAAGAGCCAGCTCATCATCATCACCCACCAGAAGCGCACGATGGAGGTCGCCGACGCCCTGTACGGCGTGACCATGCGCAACGGCGTCACAGAAGTGATCAGCCAACGACTCGGCGGCGAGGAGGACTGATGCGCCCGAAGGCCACCGCGCTGCTGGTCGACCTGGACGGCACCCTGCGCCGCTGGGACGCGGCCGTGATCCACGGCATCGAGGCCGCACACGACCTCAAGCCGGGCGCGCTCTACCAGGCCGCGCTCGACTGGTCGCGGCTCATGCCGGCGATCATCGGCGAGATCACCCACGACGAGTGGGCCGACGTCATCGCCGCGGAGCTCGCCGACCAGACGGGCGATCCGGACCGCGCCCGGGCCGCGGTCAAGGAGTGGGAGCAGTACCGGGGCTCGGTGGAGCCGGGCCTGCTCGCGCTGATCCGGGACGCCCGGGCCGCCGGCATCAAGGTCGGCCTGGCCACGAACGCCACGGACCTGCTCCCGGCCGACCTGCGCACCCTGGGCCTGGTCGACGAGTTCGACGCGGTGATCAACTCCTCGGAGCTGCGCATCCCGAAGCCGGCCCCCGAATACTTCGGCGCGGCCTGCCTGGCCCTGCACACGCCGCCGCGCAACGTCCTGTTCATCGACGACAGCGAACGCTTCGTCCTGGGGGCACGCGCCGCCGGATTGGCCGCCTACCGCTGGACCGGCCCGGAGAACCTTCCGTACATCCGAGCGGCACTCAATCTGGCATAGCGAATGGCATGCGATCATGCATGCCATTCACTACCATCATCGATATGGGCAAGACCACGATCAGCGTCGAATCTCGCACCCGTGACCGACTAGCGGCGTGGGCAGCCCGACATGGTCGCCCAATGGGGGAGGAGATTGAGGTGTTGCTGGACATTGCTGAGCGCAATGAGTTCTGGGAGAAGGTTTCGATCGGCTATGCCGGCGGCTATGCCGGCGGCGACGATGATGAGTTCCCCGAGTATGCCGACCTACCGGCCGTCGGTCCGTTCCCGACGCCGCCGGAGATGATCGACGACATTCCGTCGACCGTGCATGACCGGTGAGGGCGGGCACCCTCTACATCGCCGACCTCGGCGAACGACACATCCGCGGCGCGGAGCAGGTCGGGCGGCGTCCCGTCCTGATCGTCCACAGTCATGACTACGCGCGCATTCCCAACCTGGCGCTGATCTGCCCACTGACCTCGACCAACCGCGGCGTCCCGAATCACGTGCCGCTGGTCCCGGACGCGGAAAACGGCCTGCGTACCCCCTGCTTTGTGATGACCGAGCAGATCCGGGCCATTGATCTGGGCTACCTACACCGGCAGGTCGGCCGCATCGGAAATGCCGTGCTCGCCGAGGTCTTGACCATCCTCACCGAGCGGCTGATCGCTCGGCGCTGAGCCAGGTCAGTCGCCGGTTTTGCCGTCCAGGCGCTCGCGGAGCAGGTCCGCGTGGCCGTTGTGGCGGGCGTACTCCTCGATCATGTGGGTGTAGACCCAGCGCAGGTTGATCGTGCGGCCGCGGGTCGTGTCGAAGGTGTGGTCCAGCGACAGATCGGCCGCCAGGGCGTCGGCCTTGGCGCACTCCTCGCGGAACGTCGCGAAGTCCGCCTCGGCCGACTCCGCGGTGCCGTCGTTGAAGTCGCCGTCCAGGTTGTCGTCGCTGTAGTAGAGGTCCTCGTGCGGCGCGCCGGCCGCGCGGTGGAACCAGCTTCGTTCGACGGCGGCCATGTGCCGCACCAGGCCGAGCAGGCTCAGCGTCGACGGCTCGACCGTCTGCCGGGTCAACTCCTCCGCGCCCAGCCCTCGGCACTTCCAGAGCAGCGTGTCGCGGTGCCAGTCGAGCCAGCCTTGCAACATCTCGCGCTCGTCGGCGACGTAGGGCTCGTTGCGGCGGTCGATATCAGGGGCGATCCAGGTCATCGGGGCATCATGCCGGTTCGTTCGCCGGGACGCCGCCCGGTTTCTGCGCCGGCACCGGGGGCTGCTGCTCTGCCGGCTCGGTCAAGGGCAGCGACGCGACCCGGGTGAGGACGCCGTCCGGTCGGGTGCCTTCGATGGTGACCGCGGCCGACAGCCCGGATAGGGACAGCGTGCTGACCGCGTTGCCGAAGTACGGGCCGGCCAGCTTGCGCCAGCCAATGCTGTTCTTGCGTACCCGCGCCGTCTTGGCCAGCGCGCGGACCAGCGTCGACGGGCCCCGCCACCAACCGAGCGTCATCACCGGCTTCATCACGGCCGGCACCGCGTTGTGGATCGGCGAGCAGGTCAACTGGTGCACCGGCGTGCTCACCTCGCGGTCACGGAAGCGGACCCGGGCCACATAGGAATGGTGTACGTCGCCGGAGAGCACGCTGATCGACGCCGGTGCCGGATAGGCCGGGCCGGCGCCGACCCGCTCGTTGCCTGACGTCCGCGGGCCGGAGCCGATCCGGGCGAACAGCTCGGCCAGGTCCTCGAACGAACGCTGGAAAGCCGCCCAGTGCTCCAGGTCGACCGCGCGGCGCAGCCGCTCGGCGCCGGCAGCCACGAAGCCGCGGTCCGACGCGGCCAGCCGCTCGTTCCAGGCTTCCAGGTGGTGGATGCCGTGCGGCAGCAGCCATGGCAGCGACGAGCCGACCACCAGGTGGTCGTAGTCGCCGTGGGCCTGGTCGAGGAACCACGACCACTCGCCGGGCGGCAGCATCGCCCGGTGGTCCGGGTCGAGCACCCGGCTGCACCGGTTGTCGAGCACGACCAGCCGGGTCCGGCCGAGATCGACGCGGTAGGACCACTGGTACTGCGTCGCCCGCCAGCGCTCGGTGTCGTGCGCCGCGTCGGCCTCGCGGTCGACCCGCTGGCCGAAATCGCGCAGGATCTCGGTCGCGTCGTCGGAACCGACCACCTTCGGGTAGAGCGCGTCGGCGGCCAGCTCGTCCGGGTGGAGGTTGCCCAGGTGCTGGTAGACCCAGTAGGAGGCCAGGCCGCTGGTGATCCGCTCGCCCCACCAGGGCTGCTCCCTGGCCGCCACCCGCCAGGAGGCCGAGGAGTTCCAGTCGTCGATGATCTCGTGGTCGTCGAAGATCATCACGCTCGGCACGGTGGACAGCAGCCAGCGGATCTCCGGGTCGCGCCACGACTCCAGGTAGAGCTGGGTGTACTCGTGGAACGTGACGACCTGGTGCGGCGGCGCGTCGGTCAGCTTGGCCTTGCGCCGCTTGCGCTGCTTGCGGAGGAACCGGCGTACCTCCTTGGAGGTCATGTCGGCATAGACCTGGTCGCCGAGCAGCACCAGCAGGTCGGGTCGGACACCCTCGTCGGCCATCAGCCGGCGGGCGAACGCGTCGAGCGCGTCCGGGGGAAGTTTGTGCCCGGTCGAGCGCGGTGTCGCCTCCCGGCACGATCCGAAGACCAACTTGACCGGCTGGCCGCCGTCGTCACCCATGCGGGTGCGGATCACACTCCGGGGGTACGCGGAGTCGGGCTCCGGCCACACCTTCTCCTCGTCGACGAACACCTCGTACGGGGTGACCGCGTCCGCCGGCAGCCCCTCGACGACGACCAGGGCGTAGTGGTGGTCGAAGGCGGTGAAGGTGTGTGCCCTACCTTCCGCACCTCCCTCCGCACGCACTGTGACGACAGCAGGCGTCGCCGTCTCGACCCAGATCGTGGCCCGGGTGTCGACGACCCGGCGGAGCACCGGACCGATCAGCAGACGTGCGGTCGACATGCGTTTCCTACCTCCAGGACGGGTGAGTGGCCGGGACCATCCTTTCTACCCAGGGTGCCCCGGCGCCATAGTCGAAGGCGCGACACCTCACACCGGCCGCCGCATGGGTCCGCGCGCGGCATGTCAGGATTTCGGTATGGAATACGTGATCCTCGGAATCGTCCTGGCCGGCGTGCTGCTGCTCGCCGGGGTTGGCCTGCTCGTGCCCCGGATTCGCCGCCGGGCCGTGCCGCCGGCCCCGCCACGCCCGACCGGAGCGCCCGAGGAGCCCGCCGAGGAGGCCGGTGGTGTCGGCATTCTGGCACCCGAACGCCCGACCGAGGCGCCCGAAGCACCCGCGCCTCCCACGATCGAGACCCCGGCACCCACCGCCGGGCGGCTGGTCCGGCTGCGCGGGCGGCTCTCCCGCTCGCAGAACGTGTTCGGCAAGGGCCTGCTGTCCGTGCTCTCCCGGGACCGGCTCGACGACGACGCCTGGGAGGAGATCGAAGACAGCCTGATCGGCGCGGACGTCGGCGTCGAGGCCACCGGGGAGATCGTCGGACGGCTCCGGGACCGGGTCAAGGTGCTCGGCACCCGCACGCCGGCCGAGCTGCGGGCGCTGCTGTCGGCCGAGCTCGTCGAGGCGCTCGATCCCACGTTGGATCGCTCGCTCAAGGTCGGCGGCAAGCCCTCGGTGCTGATGGTCGTCGGCGTCAACGGCTCCGGCAAGACCACCACCTGCGGCAAGATCGCCCGGGTGCTGATCGCCGACGGGCACACCGTGCTGCTGGGTGCCGCCGACACCTTCCGGGCCGCCGCCGCCGAGCAGTTGACCACCTGGGCCGGTCGGGTGGGCGCCGAGGTGGTCCGCGGCGCCGAGGGTGCCGACCCGGCCAGCGTCGCGTTCGACGCGGTCAAGAAGGGCGTCGACACGGGCGTCGACACCGTGCTGATCGACACCGCCGGCCGCCTGCAGAACAAGGTCGGCCTGATGGACGAGCTGAGCAAGGTCAAGCGGGTGGTCGAGAAGCACGGCCCCGTCGACGAGACGTTGCTGGTGCTCGACGCCACCACCGGCCAGAACGGCCTGGAGCAGGCGCGGGTGTTCACCGAGGTGGTCGACGTGACCGGCGTGGTGCTGACCAAGCTCGATGGCACAGCCAAGGGCGGTATCGTGATCGCCGTGCAGCGCAAGCTGGGGATTCCGGTCAAACTGGTGGGCCTCGGCGAAGGTCCCGACGACCTGGCGCCGTTCGAGCCGGCCGCCTTCGTCGACGCGCTTGTTGGCACGGACGCGTAACCTCGGGTGACCTACCAGCCGCAGGCCTCCGGACTCGGGAGACCGTACGTGACGCAGCAGGAAGTTCCCCTGCGTGGGGGAAACGTCAGCACCGTCGTGCGGGTCGGCGACACCGTCCGGCGCAACGCCGGGCCGTGGACCCCGTCCGTGCATGCCCTGCTGCGTCATCTGGAATATGTCGGTTTTACCGGGTCACCCAAGGTGCTCGGCATGGACGAGCGCAACCGTGAGGTGCTCTCGTACCTCGAAGGGGAGTGCGGCGAGTACCCGCTGGCCCCGCACTGGGTGACCGACGAGGCGCTGATCACGGTCGCGACGATGCTGCGGATGTTCCACGACGCGCAGTACGGCTTCGCGCCGGAGCGCAACGCGGTCTGGCGCTCGTTCGGCCCGCCGCCGCCGGACACCGAGGTGATCTGCCACCACGACGCCGCGCCGCACAACGTCATCTGGCGCCCGGACGGCACGCTCGCCCTGATCGACTTCGACTTGGCCTCGCCCGGCGCGCGGATCTACGACGTCGCCTACGCGGCCTGGACCTGGGTGCCGCTGTTCTCCGACCGCGACTCCTACACGCTCGGCTGGAAGCGGCCCAACCGGCCGCAGCGGCTTCGGATGTTCGCCGACGCGTACGGGCTGATCCCGCGCGACCGGCACCGGCTGGTGCGCACGATCCGCAAGCGGATCGTCGACCACGTGGAGGGCATCCGCCGGATGGCGGCCGCGGGCGACCCGGCGTTCGTCCGGATCGTGCACAAGGGTCACCTTCGTCGCCCGATGCGTGATCTTCGCCTGCTCGACTACGAACGCCACACCTTGGAATACGCACTGCGCTAAGTGCGGGTTTCTTCACACGTACGAAACAACCCGTCACGACGCGGTAACCGACTCGCGACCTTGCGCGAAACAGCGGCCCGGGAAGCTTCCCCCGAACCGGCTGTCGGGCAGCGCTGCTCTGCCTGCCGGGGGGAGGAATCTACCGAGAGGAGGCGGCGTGGAGATCGACACCGGGAACACCGCCTGGCTGCTTTTGTCGTCCGCGCTGGTGCTGCTCATGACACCGGGTCTGGCCTTGTTCTACGGCGGCCTCAACCGGTCCAAGGGCGTACTGAACATGATGATGATGAGCTTCAGCTCCATCGGGCTCATCTCAGTGCTTTGGGTCATCTACGGCTTCACCTTGTCATTCGGCTCCAACGGAAACTCCGGCCTCAACAACGTGATCGGCAGTTTCACTCAGTACCTCGGCACCGAGACGAACTTCCTCGGTGACATCTGGGGAACGACCGGCATTCCGGTGTACGTGTTCCTCGTGTTCCAGATGATGTTCGCGGTCATCACCGTCGCTCTGATCAGCGGCGCGGTATCCGACCGGATGAAGTTCGCCGGCTGGCTGCTGTTCGCGGGTGCCTGGTTCACGCTGGTCTACATCCCGGTCGCGCACTGGGTCTGGGGCGGCGGCTTCATCGGCACCAAGATCAAGGCATTGGACTTCGCCGGCGGTACGGCGGTGCACATCAACGCCGGTGCGGCCGCGCTCGGCCTGGTGCTGATCCTCGGCAAGCGGATCGGTTGGCCCAGGGAGAGCACCAAGCCGCACAACGTGCCGCTGGTCGCGCTCGGCGCCGGCCTGCTGTGGTTCGGCTGGTTCGGCTTCAACGCCGGCTCCGAGCTCACGGTCGACGGCACCACGGCGGTGGCGTTCCTCAACACCCAGGTGGCGACGGCGGCCGGCGTACTCGGCTGGATCATCGTCGAGTGGATCAGAGGAGGTAAACCGACGCTGGTCGGTGCCTCGTCCGGCGCGATCGCCGGTCTGGTCGCGATCACTCCGGCGTGCGGCTTCATCGCCCCGATCCCGGCCGTGATCGTCGGTGCCATCGCCGGTGCGGTCTGCGCCCTGGCCGTGAGCCTGAAGTACAAGCTCGGCTTCGACGACTCGCTCGACGTGGTCGGTGTCCACTTCGTCGGCGGCTGGATCGGCTCGCTGTCGATCGGCTTCTTCGCGACCACGCAGGTCAACTCGGCCATCACCGATGTGCTGGGTGCCAGCAACGGCATCTTCTACGGTGGCGGGGCGACCCAGCTCGGCCGCCAGTTCGCGGGCAGTGCGATCGTCACGGTCTACTCGCTGGTGGTCGCGATGGGCATCGCGTGGGTGATCAAGAAGGTCATCGGCCTGCGCACCTCGCCCGAGGCCGAGGTCGAGGGCATCGACGTGGCCGAGCACGCGGAATCGGGCTACGACCTGCAGCCGGCCAGCGGCAGCAGCGGTGGTGGTGCGTTCCAGCTCGCCGGCATCGGCGCCGCGAAGGCAAATAGCGACGTGCCAGATGAGAAGCCGGTCAGCGAGAAGGTCTCAGGCTAAGTTTTCTAGCGATGGAGGGGTTGGATATGAAGCTGGTGACCGCGGTCATCAAGCCCTACCAGCTGGACGCGGTCAAAGAGGCCTTGCACGCCCTCGGCGTGGCTGGTCTGACCGTCAGCGAAGTACAGGGCTACGGCCGGCAGAAGGGGCACACCGAGGTATACCGGGGTGCCGAGTACACGGTGGAGTTCCTGCCGAAGATCCGGGTCGAGGTGCTGACCGACGAGATCGACGTCGACAAGGTGGTCGACGCGGTGGTCACGGCGGCACGGACGGGCAAGATCGGTGACGGCAAGGTCTGGGTGACGCCCGTCGAGGACGTCGTCCGGGTCCGCACCGGCGAGCGCGGCCTCGACGCGCTCTGAGTGGCATGACGACGACCGGGGGATCGACGCCAGTTTCGACTGGAGTCGGTCCCCCGGTCATTCCTGTCGGGATCGGGGCGGCTGCTCGGTCGGCTCGCGCGGCCGTTCTGGACGCGTGGCTGCGGGAGTTGTTTCCCGCCTCGGCTTCCGGCGTGGCGCTCGTGGCCGTTGGTGGCCTCGGGCGTCGTGAGTGCGCTCCGCACGGCGACCTCGACCTGGTGCTCCTGCACGCGGGCGTGCCCGGGATGGACGAGTTGGCCGCGTCCCTCTGGTATCCGATCTGGGACGCCAAGCTCGGCCTCGACCATTCTGTGCGCACGCTGCCCGAGGCGCTGTCGGTGGCGCACGACGACGTGAAGGTCGCGCTCGGACTGCTCGATGCCCGGCACATCGCCGGCGACGAGTCGCTGACCGGGCAGCTCGCCGAGGCCGCCTCCGACCAGTGGCGGCGCACGGCGATCCGGCAGTTGCCGGCGCTGCGTGCGGTCACGACCGCCCGCTGGGAGGCGCACGGCGAGCTCGCGTTCCTGTTGGAGGGCGACCTCAAGGAGGCGGCCGGCGGGCTGCGCGACGTCGGTGTGCTGCGCGGCATCGCGCGCTCCGGCGTCACCGACGCGCTGCGGCCGGCCGTACGGGCCGCGCACCTGCGGTTGCTGGACACCCGCGACGCGCTGCACCTCGCGGTCGGCCGGCGGGTCGACCGGCTCGTCGCACAGGAACGCCTCGCGGTGGCGGGGCTGCTGGGCCTGGAAGACGGCGACGCGCTGCTGCGGCGGGTGGCGAGCGACGCCCGTACGGTCGCCAACGCGCTCGACGACGCCTGGCGGGCCGCCGACCGGGTCCGGGTGGTCCGCCGGCGCGGAGGTGACGGCAAGCCGGTGCGCCGCCCCGTCGCCCGCGATGTGGTCGAGCAGGACGGCGAGCTCGTGCTGGCCCGCACCGCGATCGGTGCCCGGCCGGACCCGTCGCTGTCGCTGCGGATCGCCGCCGCGGCCGCCACGACCCGCCTGCCCATCTCCAGGGCGACCTGCGAGTGGCTGGCCGCCTATTGCCCGCCGCTGCCCTCGCCCTGGCCCGCCTCCGCGCGGGCCGCGCTGGTCACCCTGCTCGGGGCCGGCAGCGGGCTGGTGCCGGTCTGGGAGACCTGTGACCGGTACGGGCTGGTCGACGGCTGGCTGCCGGAGTGGGCGCGGATGCGCAGCCTGCCCCAGCACAACCCGGTGCACCGGTTCACCCTCGACCGCCACCTGGTGCAGGCGGCGGCCGAGGCGACCGGGTTCACCCGCGAGGTCGACCGGCCCGACTTGCTGTTGCTGGCTGCCTTCCTGCACGACGTCGGCAAGGGCCTGCCCGGCGACCACAGCACCGTCGGTGCCCCCGTCGCGGCCGCCGTGGCCGCCCGGATCGGGCTGCCGCCGGCCGACGTCGCGCTGATCGAGAAGCTGGTCCGGCTGCACCTGCTGCTGCCCGAGGTGGCCACCCGCCGGGACCTCTCCGACCCGAAGACGATCGCCGCTGTGGCTCTCGCGGTGGGCGACGCGACCACCTTGGACTTGCTGCACGGGTTGGCCCGGGCCGACGCGATGGCGACGGGACCGGCCGCCTGGTCCGACTGGAAGGGCCGCCTGATCGACTCGCTCGTGCGCCTCACGCACACCGCGTTGGACACCGGCGTGCTGCCGGCCCTGCCGACACCCGACCCGGCGCTGGTGGCCGGGCCGCTGCCGGCCGTACACCTCGACGGCGACCGGGTCGCGGTGGCCGCGGCCGACCGGCGTGGACTGCTGGCCGCGGTGGCCGGGTGCCTCGCGCTGCACCGCCTCGACGTGGTGAGCGCCGACGTGTCCACGGTGGAGGACCGGGCGCTGGTCGAGTTCCTCACCTCCCCGCGCTACGGCGCGCCGCCTGATCCGATCGCCCTGGCCAACGACCTGCGCCGCGCCGTGGCCGGCGACGTGTCCGTGACCCAGCGGCTGCGCGGTCGAAGCCGCTCGGGCGGCTCCGGCGCACCGCCCCGGGTCGTCTGGCACCGGGACGCGGCCACCGACGCGGTCGTGCTGGAGCTTCGGGCCGCCGACTCGCCGGCGCTGCTCTACCGGGTGGCCAGCGCGCTCGACGAGGCCGGGGCGTCCGTGCGGGCGGCTCGGATCTCCACCCTGGGCGGTGACGTGGTGGACGCGTTCTACCTGGTCGGCATCGGAGCGGGGGAGCAGGCCGTGGAGGCCGCTGTGTTGGCCGCCGCCCAAGCCTGATCTACGTTCCCGGGCGTACGCCGGCTGCCGCTCTGGCGCGGACGCGGTTCTGCCGGGCGCCGGGCAGCGTATGGGGCATGGAACCGGTGGTGTGCGAAAAGCTGACGAAACGGTACGGCGAGGTGGTCGCTGTGCAGGATCTGGATCTCTCGGTCCGGGCCGGTGAGGTGTACGGCTTCCTGGGCCCCAACGGCGCGGGGAAGACGACCACCCTGCGGATGCTGCTCGGCCTGGTCCGGCCGACCAGCGGGCGGGTGCTGCTGCACGGCCGGCCGCCCGGCGACCTGTCCGGCGTCGGCGCGCTGATCGAGGGCCCGGCGTTCTATCCCTACCTGAGCGGGCGGGACAACCTGCGGGTGCTGGCCCGCTACGCCGGCGTCGACGACCGGCGGATCGACGTCGTGCTGGACCTGGTCGACCTGACCGACCGGGCCCGGCACAAGTTCGCCACGTACTCGCTGGGCATGAAGCAGCGGCTCGGCGTCGCTGCGGCCCTGCTCAAGGACCCACAGTTGTTGATCCTGGACGAGCCGACCAACGGGCTCGACCCGGCCGGCATGGCCGACATGCGCACGCTGATCCGCCGACTCGGGGCGGCCGGATCCACCGTGTTGATTTCCAGCCATCTACTCGGTGAGGTCGAGCAGATCTGCGACCGGGTCGGCATCGTCGCGCGCGGCGCGCTGGTCGCCGAGAACACGGTCGCCGAGCTTCGCAGCGGTGCTGGGCTGCGGATTTTTGCTGAGCCGGTCGACGACGCGGCTGCCTGGCTCCGGCTGCTGCTGGGGACTTCGGCGGTGGCGGTCGTCGACGGGGCGCTGGACGTCACGGTCTCGCCGGCGCGGGCGGCCGAGATCAACGAGTCGATGGTCAAGGCGGGAATCGCGGTCAGTGGGCTGCGTACCCGCGAGCGCGACCTGGAGCAGGTCTTCCTCGAGCTCACCGGAGGCGAGAGCAATGGTCGGTAGTTTCCGCGCGGAGCTGATCAAGCTGAACAAGCGGCCGGCGACGTGGCTGCTGCTGGGGATCGCGTTGACGCTCGGTGCGCTGTTCGCGTACGTGATCCCGTATCTCGGTGCGACCAGTGGGACAACAGGAGCGACCGCCGACCGTGGTCTGGCCGCGACCTTGCCGGCGAACATCGTCGGCAACACGCTCGGTGGCTACCCGGTCTTCCTCGGCGCCCTCCTGGTCGTGCTGGGTGTGCTGTTCGTCGGCGGCGAGTACGGCTGGGGCTCCTGGAAGACCGTGCTGACCCAGGGTCCGTCGCGGACGACGGTGCTTTTCGGCAAGTTCGGCGTGCTCGCGCTGGCCGCGCTCGGCTTCGTCTTGGCGATCTTCCTGATGGGCACGGTGGCAAGCGTGCTGATCGCGGCTGCCGAGAACGCCTCGATGACCTTCCCGTCGGCCTTCGACATCGTGCGCGGCATCGGCGCGGGCTGGCTGATCGCGACGATGTGGGCGATGTTCGGCGCGGTGCTGGGCATCCTGCTGCGCGGCGTCGCGCTCGCGGTCGGGCTCGGTCTCGTGTGGATGCTGGCGGTGCAGAACCTGATCTCGCAGTTGGCCGCGCCGCTGCTGCCGTGGGTGGACAGCGCGCAACGGGGGCTGCCCGGGCCGGGGGCCGGGGCGCTGGTGGCTTCGCTGGGCGCGCCCACCGGGACGCCGGGCGTGGAGGCGTTGATGGGCGGCGGGCCGGCGACGCTGGTGGTCGCGGCCTACCTGGTCGTCTTCGTGGCGCTAGGTGCGGTGGTCCTGCGCCGCCGTGACATTCTCTGACGTGTGGAGGCTGTGATGAGCTCGTCGGCCCGCCGTGGCGCTGTGCGTCGCTGGGTGGCGGACGGGCTCGTCACGGCGTTTCTGCTGCTCATCGGCGTGTTCGGTTCGCATTTCGCCCAGGAGAACCAGGCGGCGACCGGGACGCTGCGGACGCCGCTCGACGCACTCGCGTACGGGCTGGTCATCGGCGCGGCGGCGGTCTCCATCGTGCGGCGGCGCTGGCCGGTGAGCACGCTCGTCGTCGTGGCCGGGATGTCGGCTGCGTACCTGATCCTCGGGTATCCCTACGGCCCCATCCTGATCACGTTCGCGGTGGCGGTCTACACCGTGGCGGAGGAACTGCCGCTGCGCCGGGCGGCCTGGTTCGGGGGCGGTGCCTTCGTACTCCTGGCGCTCCACGCCTTCGTGCCCTTCACGGACCCGACCAACACGAAGTTCGGCGGGCTGTTGCCGGCCGCGGCGTTCGTGGCGGTGCCGTTCGCGATCGGGGTGACCGTCAAGGTGAGCCGGGAGGCGGTGCAGCGGTCCCGGGCCGACGAGGCGCGCCGGATCGCGGACGACGAGCGGCTGCGGGTCGCACAGGAGGTGCACGACGTGGTCGGGCACGGGTTGGCCGCGATCAACATGCAGGCGGAGATCGCGCTGCATCTGTTGCCCCGTAAGCCGGAGGAGGCGGAGGCCGCGCTGACCCGGATCAGCCTCAGCAGCAAGGCGGCGCTCGACGAGCTGCGGGTCACGCTGTCGGTGCTCCGCGAGCGTGGCGACCGCGCGCCGGCGCCGGGGCTCGCGGAGGTGCCGGCGCTGCGGGACCGGCTGGCCGAGTCGGGGTTGCCGGTGTCGCTGTCGGTGGTGGGCACGGCGGGGGAGCTGCCGCTGGCGGTGGATCTCGCCGCCTATCGGGTGGTGCAGGAGTCTCTGACCAACGTCCTGCGGCATGCGGGCGCGGCGACTGCCGCGGTGGTGATCACGTACCTGCCGGCGTCGGTGGTGGTCGAGGTGACGGACACGGGCCGGGGCGGCGTCGTCGGTGTCGTCCCTGGCCATGGGCTCCAGGGGATGCGGGAGCGGGTGACGGCGTTGGGCGGCACGCTCACGGCCGGGCCACTGAGCGCCGGTCGGGGCTGGCGGGTGCATGCCGAGTTGCCGGTGGCGCCGTCCGGCGCCGCGTTACCGGATGGGGAATGGTGAGTGGCGTGGCTGCGGACGAGATCGGTGTGCTGATCGCCGACGACCAGGACCTGGTGCGGATCGGGCTGCGTTCGCTGGTCGAGGCGGAAGACGGGATGCGGGTGGTCGGCGAGGCCGCCGACGGCATCGAGGTGGTGGCGGCCGCGGCGGCCACGTCCCCGTCGATCGTGCTGATGGACGTGCGCATGCCCGGCATCGACGGCATCGAGGCGACCCGGCGGATCGTGGCCGACCCGGCGCTGGAGCAGACCCGGGTGATCGTGCTGACGACGTTCGAGCTCGACGAGTACGTCTTCGACGCCCTGCGGCACGGTGCCAGCGGCTTCCTGACCAAGGACACCAAGCCGGCCGAGTTGCTGCGGGCGATCCGGCTGGTGGCGGCGGGTGAGGCGTTGCTGTCGCCGTCGGTGACCCGGCGGGTGGTGCGGGAGTTCGCCACCCGGCCGTCGCGCACGCTGAAGCCGCACCCGCAGTTGGGCACGCTGACCGAGCGCGAGCGCGAGATCGTCGGGCTGGTCGGCGAGGGCCTGTCCAACGAGGAGATAGCCGCGCGGTTGGTGGTCTCGCCCGCGACGGCCCGGACCCACGTCAGCCGCGCAATGATCAAGCTGGGCGCGCGGGACCGGGCGCAGTTGGTGGTCTTCGCCTATCAGTCGGGGTTGGTATCGCTCTGAACGTCGCAGCCGGTCGTTTCTAACCGTGCCAGCGCCTGGCGATCGTCAGGCCAAGGAAGTCGATGGTCCCCGCAACGGCTGAGCCATTGGCATGGGCAGTCCGAATCGGACCGCCCATGCCGAGCCACGCGTGTTCAGCCCTTCCGCTCCGACCGTCGCACCAACCGATCGAGGACTGCGCATGACGCTATGAAGGTCAGCGCTGCGTCACCGGTGTCCGGCATTCGCCAAGCCACAAGGGCGAGGCAGACTGACAGGAATGCGATGACGAGTGTCCTCGTCGAGACGGTGCCGGTCGTCTGTGGTTGGGCCGATTTGGCCATTTCATTTGTTCCTTTCGCGTGGTCCCTCCCACAAACGTCGTGAGCCTAACGGCAGCAGGTCCCCGGTCGCGTCCCACTCCCGAGTTCAACTTTTTCGCGCTGCCCAGGTGAGCACCCGGGTGGCTCGTAGGGTGTTCCAGCGGCTGGGTTGGCCGTCGCCCGCTTCCATGGAGAAGAAGACCAGCCCTGGGTGGGTGTTCTCCAGCAGCCAGGTGCCGTCTGGCTGTCGCTTGCGCCGCAGTAGATCGACGGCCTCCTGGATGCGTGCGTCGGGTGGTTGGGCGGTGGCTCGGAAATAGTCGAGCGCGCGGAGGACGTCGTAGTGCCAGCGGAACGGGAACGAGAAGCTCAGCCAGTCTTCGTCGACCACGGCGCCGGTGCTCTTGCGCCGGAACAGGCCGCGCTCGAGGAGGTATTCCTCGCCGCGCCGGCGGGCCGGCTCGACGTCGAGCGCGCCGCCGGTCTGTTGGTAGGTGAGTAGGCCGTCGAGCACGTTGATTGTGCTGGCGAACGAGGAGACCTCGGCGCCCCTTTCCAGCTCGCAGTTCCAGCCGCCGTCGGCGTATTGCTCCCCTAGTAGTCGTTCGACGATGCCGTCGACGGGCTGGCCGAAGTAGGCGCCGATCCGCACCGTGCGCCCGTTGATGCAGGCCTCGACCTCACCGTCGAAGAACGGCTGGGCCTCGTGCTCCCACCGGACGGTGTCGCGCACGTCGGTGACGGCCTTCTGGACCTGCTCGTCGGCGGGGTCGATGCCTAGCTCGACCAGCACGTCGAGCGTCGGGAGCGTGGAGACCCACGGTTGGCCGTCGCTCTCGTCGTCAGGTGGTGGCTCGTGGTTGGCGGGGAAGCATGCGCCGCCGGCCCACCCGCCGCCGTCGTCCCGCTGCGCGAGCAGTTGGGCACCCCACCCCTCGCGGGCTACTTTGGCCCGCTCCGCGGCGACGACCTCGGGCGAGGCGCCGGCTAGATCGCGCAGCACCTGCCAACGGATCGCCGGGTCACTGTCGAGCAACCAATCCATGGCGGTCATAGGCGGAGGCTAACCCGCCCCACCGACAACTCTCGTCCCATGGACCTCGCCCTCAGGCGGACTGCCACCGGGCACGCCGTATGCCTCAGCCCGGAGCAGGATCGCCAGCGCAAATGGCCGGTGGCGTTCCGGGGGAGGTCTGCCGGCCGGCAGACGGCCGTCGCTGGTGGGCTTGGGTTCCTCGCCCAGTGGCCTTGCCTGCGGCTGGTCAGCGGCCTTGCCTGCGGCTGGTCAGCGGCCTTGCCTCTGGCTGGCCATTGTTGGTGGCGGGCTGCGGCGCGGTGTGGGGGCGACACGCCGGGGGTTGATGGCGGGGTGAGGGGGACCGGCGGCGGGGCTGGCAAGCGACGCGTCAGCGAGCGATCCCCGGCGGGAGCGACGGTCGCGCCCACGGCGAACCCGGGCAATGTGTTTGCTGGTGTTCTTGGTTGTCGGTCACCCGGCCGTTGGTGGATCGGCCGGAGCGGGCTGAGCCGGATACCCTAACGAGGGCTCTCATGGCCTGCTTCGCCCACAGAACTATGACAAACGGGATGTTTACGTGTTCGACACCCTGAGCGACCGCCTCAACGGGATCTTCACCAAGCTCCGTGGCAAGGGGCGGCTGACCGATGCTGACATCGACGCTACGGCGCGCGAGATCCGGTTGGCGCTGCTCGAGGCCGATGTAGCGCTGCCGGTGGTTCGTGGCTTCATCGCCCGGATCAAGGAGCGGGCGCGTGGGTCCGAGGTCTCCCAGGCGCTGAACCCGGCGCAGCAGGTCATCAAGATCGTGCACGAAGAGCTGGTCAACGTGCTGGGTGGCGACACCCGGCGGTTGCAGCTCGCCAAGCAGCCGCCCTCCGTGATCATGCTCGCCGGTCTCCAGGGTTCCGGTAAGACGACGCTCGCCGGCAAGCTGGCGCGCTTCCTGGCGGGGCAGGGGCACCAGCCGCTGCTGGTCGCGGCCGACCTTCAGCGGCCCAACGCGGTCACGCAGCTTCAGGTGCTCGGCGAGCGGGCCGGTGTCGAGGTGTTCGCGCCCGAGCCGGGCAACGGGGTGGGCGACCCCGTCGACGTGGCGCGGGCGTCGATCGAGCACGCCAAGCGGGTGGCGCGTGACATCGTCATCGTCGACACTGCCGGCCGGCTGGGCATCGACGCCGAGATGATGGCGCAGGCCGCCAACATCCGCGACGCGGTCGACCCCGACGAGGTGCTGTTCGTCATCGACGCGATGGTCGGCCAGGACGCGGTCAACACCGCCGAGGCCTTCCGTGACGGCGTCGGCATCACCGGCGTCGTGCTGTCCAAGCTGGACGGTGACGCCCGTGGTGGTGCGGCGCTGTCGGTGCGCGAGGTGACCGGGCAGCCGATCCTGTTCGCGTCCACGGGCGAGAAGCTCGAAGACTTCGACATCTTCCACCCCGACCGGATGGCGAGCCGCATCCTCGGGATGGGCGACGTGCTCACGCTGATCGAGCAGGCCGAGCAGGCCTTCGACGCCGATCAGAAAGAGAAGATGACCGCCAAGCTCATGGGCGGTGAGCAGTTCACGCTCGAGGACTTCCTCGACCAGATGGTGGCGATGCGGCGGATGGGCCCGATCGCCAACGTCCTGGCGATGATGCCCGGCATGGGCCAGGTCAAGGACCAGTTGGCCGACCTCGACGACAAGCACTTCGACCGTGTCACCGCGATCATCCGGTCGATGACCCCCAACGAGCGGGTCAACCCGAAGATCATCAATGGCTCGCGCCGGGCGCGGATCGCGAACGGCTCCGGCGTCACGGTGATGGACGTGAACCAACTGCTCAACCGCTTCGTCGAGGCGCAGAAGATGATGAAGCAGATGGGCGGGATGATGGGCCTGCCGGGCTCCCGCCGCAAGGCCACGAAGAGCCCGAAGAACAAGCGCAAGGGCACGAAGGGCGGCTCGCGTCCCCGTCCGGTCGGCGGCGCCGGCATGCCTGGCGGGTTCCCGGGTGGGATGCCGGGCGGGATGCCGGCCGGCTTCGACCCGTCGGCGTTGTCGGGCGACGGCGCGCAGGGGCTGCCGCCGGGCTTCAAGCTGCCGAAGATCGACTTCAACAAGCTCCGCCGCCAGGAGGGCAACGAGAAGTAGGCATGTTCCGGGACAGCGGGCGATCTTAGGAGCACTTAGCGTCATGGGCGACTACTCAGAGGAGGAGCCCATGACCGCGGCACCGACCCTGCCCGAGCGGCAGGAGTGGACGGTCGACGACCTCGGCGAACTGCCCGGGGACCTCCGCTACGAACTGATCAACGGAAGGTTGATCGTGGCGTCGCCCACCCACCCCCATCAGGACCTTTGCGTCCGCATCCTGCTCGCCCTCGAGGCCAACTGTCCGGAAGACCAGTACTACGTCAGCCTGGACACCTCGCTGCGGATTGATCGACGCAGCGAGCCACGTCCGGACATCGCCGTGATCGTTCCCGATCACAACACGACCAGCCCCATCCCGATCGAAGACGCGATCCTCGCCATCGAGGTGATCTCACCCGATTCGACCTTCCGCGATCTCTACGACAAGGTCCGCCTATACGGCCGCGCCGGCGTACAACGCTATTGGGTGGTCGACCCGCAGCACGACGACATCACGTTGTCCGAGTTCACGCTGTCGGCGAGCGGTGAGCTGGTGCCGTCAGCGCACACCGCGGAGGTCTTCACCACCGAGTGGCCGTGGAAGGTCACCATCGACCTACCGGCGCTCACTCAGCGGTGGAAGGCGAAGGTCGCGCGCGACGTGCGCAATCGCGGCTAGAGCCCGTCGATCGGCGGTGCCAATGTCATACGGCGCGCTTAGGATCGCCGGGTGGCATACGAGTTTCAGGTGACCGTCGACTGCGCGGAGCCGCATGTGTTGGCTGACTGGTGGGCCGACGCGCTCGGGTGGGACGTCGAGGCGCAGGACGAGGCATTCATCCGCCGCATGGTCGAGCAGGGGCACGCCACCGAGGACGAGACCGCCCGGCACAACGGTGCGCTGGTGTGGAAGAGCGGCGCGGCGATCCGGCACCCCGAAGGGCTCGAGCGCGCGCCACGCCTGCTCTTCCAGCAGGTGCCCGAGCCCAAGACGGTGAAGAACCGGGTGCACCTCGACGTCCGCACCGGCGACGACCGCGACGCCGTAGTGGCCCGGCTGATCAGCAAGGGTGCCACGCACCTGCACGACGGGCGGCAGGGTCCGCAGAGCTGGGTGACGCTCGCCGACCCGGAAGGCAACGAGCTGTGCGTGAGCTGACGCCGCTGCACGTCCGCGGGGTGGTGCTTCCCGACGACACCACCCGCGATCTCTGGCTGGTCGGCGACCGGGTCACGTTCGAGCCCGTGGCCGGCGCCGAGACGATCAGCGACGGCGGTTTCGTGCTGCCGGGCCTGGTCGACGCGCACTGCCACATCGGCATCGCGGCCGGCGGCGCGGCGATCTCCACCGTGGAGCAGGCGCTCGCCGCCGCCGTGATCGACCGCGACGCCGGCACGCTGGCGATCCGCGACGCGGGCTCGCCGTTCCCCTACCCGGAGCTCGACGACCACCCCGACGCGCCGCGGCTGTCCCGGGCGGGCCGGCACCTGGCCGCGCCGAAGACCCACCTGAAGGGGATTCCGGTCGAGTGCTCGCCGGAGGAGCTACCCGCGGCCGCGGCCGAGCAGGCCCGGGCCGGCAACGGCTGGGTCAAGCTCGTCGGTGACTGGCTGGACCGCTCGCTGGCCGACCTTGGCCCGACGTTCGAGCCCGAGGTGCTGGCCGCCGCCATCGACGCCGCGCACGCGGCCGGTGCGCGGGTGGCGGTGCACACGTTCAGCGAGACAGCGGTGTCCACATTGGTGCGCGCCGGGGTGGACTCGGTCGAGCACGGCACGGGCCTGTCCCTCGACAACGTCGACGAGATGGCGCGACGCGGCACGGTGCTGGTGCCGACAATGATCAATATCGAGACCTTCGACGACATCGCGGCGCGGGCGCAGGAGAAGTTCCCTGGATACGCGGCCCACATGCGCGACCTGCACGCCCGCTTCCCTGAGGTGGTCCGCGCGGCTCACGAGGCCGGCGTCCCGATCCGCGTCGGCACCGACGCCGGTGGCGCCATCCCGCACGGCGTCTGCGCCGACGAGATGCTGATGCTGCACGAGCGGGCCGGCATGTCGGCGATCGACGTCCTGGCCGCCGCTTCGTGGGAGGCCCGCGACTGGCTCGGCTTCCCCGGGCTGGTCGAGGGCGGCCTGGCCGACCTGGTCGTCTATGACGCCGACCCGCGCGCGGACCTACGGGTGGTCCGCGACCCGCGCCGGATCGTCCTACGGGGTCGCGTCATCCGTTAGGCGGGAGGCGGTTTCAAGCAGCGTCCGGGCGCCGAGCATGGGACACCCGCGGTCGTGGGACTCGCCCTGCCTATTGACGCCGGTCGGCGTGACCTCGACGCAGATCACGGCGCCGACCCGACCTGGCATCGGTCGGTTGACGCGGGACCGGCTCGGGATGGGCGCTAGGTGGTGTCGGCTTGTTCGGCGAAGACCGCCAGGGCCGTCTGGTAGGAGTCGAAGGCTCGGGCGGCGCCCGCGTACGCCTCCAGGTGGATGAATAGCTCGACGATCTCGGCCTTGGTCACCCCGCTGCCCAGGGCGATCCGCACCTGGCCGCGCAGCGGCTCGTGGGTGCCCAACGTGGCCGCGATCGTCACGGAGATCAACGCGCGGGTGCGGTCGTCCAGGCCCGGCCGGCTCCAGGAGTCACCGAACGTGTGCTCGGTCGCCAACCGTCGGAACTCGGCGCCCGTGGCTGGTTCCCCGGGGCCGAGCGGCAGGTTCAGCGGCTGGCCGAGTAGCCGCTCCGCGGTGTCCAAAGCCTGCCGGTGAGCATCAGGTGTCGTCATCAAGGCTCAGCGTAAGTCGCCGAACACTGCATTTCGCCCAAAAGGCCCGGCCCAGGGCGGCCCGTCGCTGGCGCGTTTGCTCTGCACCCATCTACGCACCACCCCGTGCGGAAGGTGGTGCGTATATGGGTGCAGAGCAAAGCCTGCGATTTTGGCCTACCGCGGACCTGGCAGGGCCGGCCCCTTGTGGGGCCGCCCGGTGCGCGCGGGAGCGAGCGGTCGTGCCCACGACGGACGCGCGCACATGACTTGGATCCGCTCAGGTCAGATGATCAAGTCGGCGTACCCGCATTCCGGTCGCGATGATCAAAGACCCCCTCGCTAGGATTCTCGGTTATGGCTCGCGTGCTTACTCCCCGTGCGGAGGACTTTCCCCGCTGGTACCAGGATCTGATCGCCAAGGCCCAGCTTGCCGACAACGGCCCGGTGCGCGGCACGATGGTGATCCGACCGGCCGGGTACTCGATCTGGGAGCGCATGCAGGCCGAGATGGATGCGCGGATCAAGATCGCGGGTGCGGAGAACGCGTACTTCCCGCTGTTCATCCCCGAGAGCTACCTCAAGCGCGAGGCCCAGCACGTCGAGGGCTTCTCGCCCGAGCTCGCCGTCGTCACCCACGGTGGTGGCAAGCAGCTCTCCGAGCCGGTCGTCGTGCGGCCGACCAGCGAGACCGTTATCGGCGAGTTCATGGCCAAGTGGGTGGACTCCTACCGCGACCTGCCCCTGCTGCTCAACCAGTGGGCCAACGTCGTGCGCTGGGAGCTCCGGCCCCGGATCTTCCTGCGGACCAGCGAGTTCCTCTGGCAGGAGGGCCACACCGCGCACGCCACCGAGGAGGACGCGCGCAGCTACGCGCGCAAGATCCTGCACGAGGTGTACGAGGACTTCATGGTCGGCGTGCTCGGCATCCCGGTGGTGGTCGGGCGCAAGACCAACCGGGAGCGGTTCGCGGGCGCGACCAGCACCTACACGCTCGAGGGCATGATGGGCGACGGCAAGGCGCTGCAGATGGGCACCTCGCACGAGCTCGGCCAGAACTTCGCCAAGGCGTTCGACATCAGCTACTCCGCGGCCAGCGGCGGGGTTGAGCACGCCTGGACGACCTCCTGGGGCACGTCGACCCGGATGATCGGCGGGCTGATCATGAGTCACGGCGACGACAACGGCCTGCGGGTGCCGCCGCGACTGGCGCCGATCCAGGCGTACGTGATGGTCGTCAAGGACGGTGACGGCGTGACCGCCGCGGCGCACAAGCTGCGCGACGCGCTCCGGGACGCCGGCGTGCGGGTCGGGCTCGATGACCGGGTCGACACGGCGTTCGGGCGGCGGGCGGTCGACGCCGAGCTCAAGGGCTACCCGGTGCGGATCGAGGTCGGGCCGCGTGACCTGGCGGCCGGCAACGCCGTCGTGGCGCGGCGGTACGACGGCAGCAAGACCCCCGTGCCCGTGGCCGACGTGGTTGGTCGCGTGCTCGCGGTGCTCGAGGAGGACCAGCAGAGGCTGCACGACGAGGCGCTGGCGTTCCGTGAGTCGCACACCGTCGAGGTGTCGAACCTGGCCGACGCGATCGCGGCGACGGCGACCGGCTGGGCCCGGGTGCCGTGGTCGGCGATCGGCGTCGACGGTGAGGCACAGGCCAACGGCCAGGGCGTGACCGTGCGCTGCCTGGTCCGCGCCGACGGCTCCGTGCCCGGCTCGCAGGAAGAGCCGGAGCTGGTCGCCATCCTCGGCCGCTCCTACTGATGGGTTTCGCTCCCGGCAGCCTGATCGTCCACCGCAACGCCCGGCACGACCGCCTGGGCTGGGTTCGCCCGGTCCGGGTGGTCAGTGACGACGAGCGCGGGCTGCTGGTCTGGATCGCCTCCGGCTCGGTGGTGGCCTCCGAGGTCGCGGCCGACGGCCGGGGCATGCGGGCGATGCCGTTCGCCGAGTGGGTCACGCTGTCCTACGGGCTGAAGCTGCATCCGTGGCTGGGCAACGGCGTGCTCAAGTTCCATCCGGTCGGCGAGGACCACTCGGTCTGGTGGTTCCGGAACGCCGAGGGCGGCTTCGCCAACTGGTACGTGAACCTCGAAGAGCGCGCGGTCCGCTGGGACGACGGCGACCTCGCCGGGATCGACGTGGTCGACCAGGACCTCGACATCGTGGTCGACCCGGACCGGTCGTGGCGCTGGAAGGACGAGGACGAGTTCACCGAGCGGCTGGCGTTTCCGGACCACTATTGGGTACGCGATGAGGCTGCCGTCCGCGCCGAAGGCTGGCGGGTCGTCAAGCGGATCGAGGCGGGCGAGTTCCCGTTCGACGGCACCTGGATCGACTTCTCGCCGGACCCCGGCTGGGTGACTCCTACTGAGCTGCCGTTGGGCTGGGACCGGCCGGTCGTCGTTCGCTGAGCCCCGCAGGCGGGGGTGCGGCTCGTAGGCTGCTGATCATGACGCTTGCCCCGGGCCGTACCGTGCTGCGGCGCTACTGGCGCGCCGGGCGAATCAGCTTCCTCGTCCCGACGGTCGTGGTCGGCGACGACGCACAGGGCCTGCGGCTCTGGCATCCGGCCGGCGCCACCTTCTGGCGGCTGATGACGCCCGACGGCCGCACCCATCACGACGGCACGCTGGACGAACTTGGCCCGACGGAGCTGACCCCGCAAACCTGGATCGGCGGCCCGCCGCTGTACTTCCACCCCGCCGACGGCTCACCCTGGTCGGTCTGGTGGTTCTTCGACCAGCACACGGGCGAGTTCGACGGCTGGTACGTGAACCTCGAAGACGCGGTTCGCCGCTGGGACGACGGCACTCTCGCCGGGATCGATACCGCCGACCACGCCCTCGACATCCTGGTCGAGCCGGACCGCAGTTGGCGCTGGAAAGACGAGGACGAGCTGGCCGCCAAGACCGACAAGTCGGACTACTGGGATATTGCGGGCGCCGCCAAGATCCGCGAGAACGGCGAGGCGGTGATCGAGCTGATCGAGGCCGGCAAGTTCCCCTTCGACGGCACCTGGTGTGATCTTCGCCCGGACCCGTCCTGGCGGATCCCCGCTGAGCTGCCGCCCGGTTGGGACCGTCAACGGACTGTTTGACCGGTTTTGTAGTGACCGCGACCAGTGGCGAAGCTGGCAAGCGGAGCGCAGCGGAGCGATCCCCGGCGGGAGCGACGGTCGCGCCGACGGCGGACCCGGGACACGGAATTTCATCTCTTCTGACCCGGCGTGGGCATTCGTAGACCGTCTGGCAGAATGGGTTGTTGGTATCCGGCATGTGTTCGGCGCCCTCTACCCCGAATGCGTTGCCAGTCCACGAACGGTCCTCGGCTCAAACCCCACTGCGTCGGCCGACCGATCACCCACGTATCGCAACAGGAGCGAACAGACTGTGGCCGTAAAGATCCGGCTTCTGCGGATGGGCAAGATCCGCAACCCGCAATACCGCATCGTCGTCGCCGACTCGCGCACCAAGCGTGACGGCCGGGCGATCGAGTACGTCGGTATCTACCACCCCAAGGAAGATCCGTCGCTGATCGAGGTCAAGTCCGACAGGGTGCAGCACTGGCTGTCCGTGGGTGCCCAGCCGAGCGAGGCCGTGCAGCGGATCCTTGAGAAGACCGGCGACTGGCAGAAGTTCAAGAACCTGCCGGCTCCTCCGCCGCTGCTGGTCGCCGCCCCGCGCGTCGACAAGCGTGAGGCCTACGAGGTCGAGGCGCGTGCCGCGGCCGGGCTGGGCGAGGCGCCGGCGCCGACCAAGGCAGCCAAGAAGTCCGCGAAGGCCGCTGAGCCCAAGGCTGAGGCCGAGGCGCCCAAGGCTGACGCACCCAAGGCTGACGCACCCAAGGCTGACGCACCCAAGGCTGACGCACCCAAGTCCGAGGAGCAGGCGGTTGCGGACTCCGGCGAGCAGGCCTGACGTGGCACTCCGGCCCGCGCTGGAGCATCTCGTCAAGGGCATCGTCGATCACCCGGATGACGTTCGTGTCCGGCTGGTCGACTCACGTCGTGGCAAGCGGCTCGAAGTGCGTGTCAACCCCGAAGACCTGGGCACGGTGATCGGCCGGGGCGGGCGCACCGCCAAGGCGCTCCGCCAGGTCATCGGTTCGATCGGCGGCCGGGGCGTTCGGGTCGACATCGTCGACGCGTACTGATGCTTCTCGTCGTCGGCCGGATCGGTCGGCCACACGGCATTCGCGGTGAGGTCACCGTCGAGGTCCGGACCGACGAACCCGAGCAGCGGTTCGCTGCCGGGTCGGTGCTGCGCACCGACCCGGCAGCGGCCAGCGTCTCTTCCATCGTGCCCGACACGCTCACCATCGAAGAGGTGCGCTTTCACCAGGGGCGCCCGCTCGTGCTCTTCGACGGCTACTACGAGCGTGACCTGGTAGAAAACCTGCGCAACGTGCTGCTCGTCGTCGACTCCTCCGAGATCTCCGTCCCCGACGATCCGGACGAGTTCCTGGACCACCAGTTGGTGGGTCTGTCCGCGGTAAGCCCCGGCGGTGAGGTGCTCGGCACCGTCACCCGGATCGAGCACGCGCCGTCCTCGGATCTGCTCGTGCTTTCGCGGCCGGACGGTCGTTCCGCGCTGGTGCCGTTCGTCAAAGAGATCGTGCCCGCGGTCGACCTGGCCGGCGGTCGCGTGGTCGT
Source organism: Asanoa ishikariensis (assembly GCF_900107455.1). Classification (GTDB taxonomy): domain Bacteria; phylum Actinomycetota; class Actinomycetes; order Mycobacteriales; family Micromonosporaceae; genus Asanoa; species Asanoa ishikariensis. Next base: position 1,078,517 of record NZ_FNQB01000002.1, read on the forward strand.
CGACGCTCCGGCGGGCCTGCTGGACCTGTGATGCGGGTCGACGTAGTAACGATCTTTCCCGACTACCTGGCGCCGTTGTCGCTCTCGCTGATCGGCAAGGCCCAGGCGACCGGGCTCCTCTCCGTCGGCGTGCACGATCTGCGGTCGTGGACCTCGGACGTGCACCGGACTGTCGACGACACGCCCTATGGCGGCGGACCCGGCATGGTCATGCGGCCCGAGCCATGGGGTGCGGCGTTGGACTCGCTGGCCACGCCCTCTTCCCGGCTGGTCGTGCCCACACCTGTCGGTGCTCCGTTCACCCAGGCCACGGCGCACTCACTGGCGGCGGAGTCTCAGCTGATCTTCGCGTGCGGCCGGTACGAGGGCATCGACCAGCGGGTGATCGACCACGCCTCGTCCCGGATGCCGGTGACCGAGGTCTCGCTGGGCGACTACGTGCTGTTCGGCGGCGAGGTCGCGGTCCTCGTGATCATGGAGGCCGTGGTCCGGCTGCTGCCCGGTGTGCTCGGCAACGCCGACTCGCTGGCCGAGGAGTCGCACGCGGCCGGGCTGCTGGAAGCGCCCGTCTATACGAAGCCGCCGGCGTGGCGGGAGCTCGCCGTTCCGGACATCCTGCGCTCCGGCGACCATGGCCGCATCGCCCGCTGGCGCCGGGACGAGTCGCTGCGCCGCACCGCTTCGCGCCGCCCCGACATGCTCGTCGGCCCCAACGCACCGGAGCTTTCCAAGGCTGACCGCGCGGTTCTCGACGAGGGCTGACGGCTCCTCAGGCCGTCGTTGCCGGTGGTGGGTGCGGGAGGGGTTGCGCCCCCTCGGGCCGCAGTCCGTCGAAGATGATCGCCAGGTAGCGGCGCCACAGGTCCGGCGGGGCGTTGGGGACGTAGCTGACCACGTAGTTGGGCGCGCACATCAGCAGGATCACGTCGGTGCCGGTGACGTCTTTACGCACGGCTCCGCTCTCGTGGGCGTGGTCGACGAGCTTGTCGATGGTGTCGTACATCCGGGTGCGGACGGCGGTTACCTCCGGAGACAGGTCGCCGGCCTGTTGGAGGAACGAGAGGTCGCGTTGCTGGCGCTGCTCGGCGGCCGCGGCGAGGAACCCTCTCAGCGCGACGCCGGCGTCGGGTTCCTCTCGCAGCAGTCGCTCGCCTTCGGCGTTCAGAGCGTCCATCCGGTCGATGACGATCGCCGCGAGCAGGTCGTCCTTCGTCGCGAAGTGGCGGAACACCGTGCCCTTGCCGACGCCCGCGCGGCGGGCGATGTCGGCGATCGAGGCGTCCAGGCCGCGCTCGGCGAACTCGTCCGCGGCCGCGGACAGCAGGGCCCGCCGGTTGCGTACGGCATCGGCCCGCTGTGGTCGCGGCGTCTCGGTCATCCGGGGACTCTAACAAGTTGACCGCCCGGTCCGTTTATTGCTAGCTTCGCCTCCGTCGGAGAAAGTGACCGAGCGGTCCGTTTAGTGCGGGTGGGTGCGTGGTGATGAAGGCAGTGGTGGCGAGCGGGTACGGGCCGCCGGAGTCGCTTTCGGTCGCCGAGGTTCTGGTGCCGGTGGCCGGGCGTGGGCAGATCCAGGTGCGGATCGCGGCCGCCTCGATCAATCCGGCCGATGTGCGGCTGCCGAGCGGCGACTTTCGTGACGCCGTGCCGTTGGAGTTCCCGCACGTGCCGGGGAACGACTTCGCGGGGACGGTGAGTGCGGTCGGTGCTGGGGTTACGGGGTTCGTCGTGGGCGACGAGATCTTCGGCCAGGCGGTGCCGCGGGCGCTGCGAGCGATGGCGGGTCAGGCGCGGCCGTCGCTGAGCACGGGATCGTTGGCGGAGTACGCGGTTTTCGAGGCGGATACGCCGTTTCTCGCCCATCGGCCCTCGGGTCTGGGCGTGGCGGAGGCGGCCGCGCTGCCGACGGTCGGTCTGACCGCGCGGGCGTTGCTCGCGACGGCGTTGATCAGGCCGGGGGAGCGGGTGCTGGTCGTCGGAGCCACCGGTGGCGTGGGAACGGCGGTGGTGCCGCTGCTCTTTGCCGCCGGCGCACAGGTGATCGCGACCGCGACCGCCGTGGACGCGGACCTGCTGCGGGCACTCGGTGCGGCCGAGGTGATCGGCTACTCGGACTATCCGTCGGGGGTCGACGTGGTGATCAACGCGGTACTGCCGAGCGACGAGCTCGGTCCGGTGGCGAGGTCGCTGCGACCCGGGGGACGGCTGTTGACGATCACCTACCCGGTGCCGGAGCGGGCTTGGCTCGGCCGGGACGACGTCGACCTGCACTTCGTGCTGGACATGGACGGTCGGCTGGGCGGGATGCGCGAGGTGGCCGAGGCGGCGGTGAGCGGCGAACTGCCAGCCACGATCGGCCGCCGCTACACCCTGGCCGAAGGCCCGCAGGCATGCGTCGACTTCGCGCGCCTACACACAACCGGCAAGCTGGTCGTATCGGTTGCTTGACGGGCCAGGCCGGCTGCGGCCTGGGTGTCCGCCTCTGAGAGGCGGCGCTGGCGCCGCCAGCGGCCGGTTGTGTCAGTTGATTGACGGGCGGGGTCGGCTGCGGTCTTGGCGTCCGCCTCCGGGAGGCGGCGCTGGCGCCGCCGGCGGCCGGTTGTGTCAGTTGACCTGATGGCCTGCCGGCCGCGGGCCCGGGCGTCCGCCTTGAGGGGCAGCGCTGCCGCCGCCGGCAGGCTGGTTGTGGTCTGTTGCCTGATGGCCGGCCGCTGTCCTGGGCGTCCGCCTTAAGGGGCCGCACTCCCGCCGCCGGCAGGCTGGTTGTGTCAGTTGCCTGATGGCCGGCGGCGGACCTGGGTGCCCGCCTCTGGGAGAGCGGCGCTGCTGCCGCCGGCAGGCAGATGGCAGGCTAGTTGCGTCAATCGCCTGCGGGGCCGACCGTCCGCGGACCTGGGTGCCCGCCGCCGCGGAGCGGCCTTGCCGCCGCCGGCAGGTTGGTTGTGTCAATTGCTTGATGGCCGGCCGGCTGCGGGCCGAGGCGACACGCTCTGAGAAACGCCGTTGCTGCCGCGGCGGCTGGCAGATCTAGGTAATTCGTTGCTGCTCCAGCAGGAACGAAATACCTAGATCTCGAACGCCCGACCCACCGCGGACCTGGCAGCGCAGCGGAGCGGAGCGGTCCCGGCGGGAGCAACGGTCGTGCCTCCGGCGGGCCCGGGACATCTGCTCGATATTGATCTTGCATCTGCGGTCGCCGACGGGCCCGGGACGTCGCGTTGCATTGATCTTGGATCTGCGGTCTCCCTGGCTGACCCGGGACATCCGCTTGGTATTGATCTTGTTCGTGGGGTGATTTCCGGTGGCGGGCGACGATATGGCAAAGTAGTGGGGTTGCTTGCCGCAGTCGGCCACGCCGTGGACGGGCTGCGAGGATCTCCTGTAGTCGTGGGGGATCAGGATCACCCGTCGCACGCCGGTTCTGGTGTGCCGTCATATCGAAGGATGAGCGATGAACACCCTGGACGCCCTCGACGCCCAGTCGCAGCGGTCCGACATTCCCGATTTCCGCGCCGGTGACACCGTCAAGGTGCACGCGCGAGTCGTCGAAGGTGCCCGGTCGCGTGTGCAGATCTTCCAGGGCGTGGTCATCCGCCGCCAGGGAGCCGGTCTGCGTGAGACCTTCACCGTTCGCAAGATGAGCTTCGCTGTTGGTGTCGAGCGCACCTACCCGATCAACAGCCCGGCCATCGACCGGATCGAGATCGTGACCCGCGGTGACGTGCGTCGCGCGAAGCTCTACTACCTCCGTGAGCTGCGCGGCAAGAAGGCCAAGATCAAGGAGAAGCGCGAGAAGCAGCCCAGCTGACATCTGTCACTGCTGTGCCGTGGCCTCGTGCGGTTACGCTAGCCCCCACGAGGCCTCTCGATCGGGAACCGCCTCGGGCAGTATTGCCGTCGATGGACGGCGGCGCCCGCGTGCGGGCGCTTGGCTGACCTGGGGAGAGGCGCGGCGTGGATCGAGGCGATACCAGCCAGGAACGTCGGCGCCGGTTTCCCCGGCGCCGAATGCAAATGCCCCTCTGGCAAGAGCTGCCGCTCCTGCTGATCGTGGCGTTCTGCCTGGCCGTGCTGATTCGCAGCCTGCTGCTGCAGGCGTTCTTCATCCCGTCCGGCTCGATGGAGAACACCCTGCTGGTCGGCGATCGGGTGTTGGTCAACAAGATCGTTTATGACGTACGGGATCCGAAGCGCGGCGAGGTCGTCGTGTTCCGGGGTCCCGAGGCCTGGGCGCCGCAGCCGGTCGACGGCGGCGACCCGGGCCTGTTCAGCAAGTTGGGCCGTACCTTCGGCGACCTCATCGGGATCAGCCGGCCGGGCGCCAAGGACTTCATCAAGCGTGTGATCGCCGTCGGTGGCGACCGGGTGAGCTGTTGCGACGACCAGGGTCGCGTGATGGTCAACGGTAAGGGCCTCGACGAGCCGTACATCTTCGACAACTCGCCGCTCGACGTGCCGCCGGTGGCCGGCGAGTGTCGGTCGCGCCAGTTCGCCGAAGTGGTCGTGCCGCCCAACCAGTTGTTCGTGATGGGCGACCACCGCGGTGTCTCGCAGGACGCGCGTTGTCAGGGCCCGGTGCCGGTCGACAACGTGGTCGGGCGCGCGTTCGTGGTGGTCTGGCCCCAGGACCGGTGGGCCAACCTGTCGGTGCCCGACACCTTCGACAGCGTCCCGCCGCCGATCAACGGTGACGAGGGCGGCGAGGGCGGCGGCACCGGCGTTCCGATTCGTGGAACTGATTCGCCTCTGTCGGGAAAGGGAGACATTGTCGTCACAATGCCAATCTTCGCGTCCGTCCTTTTTCTGGCGCGTTCTCGACGCGGACTCCCAGACCGGCAACGTAGGCTCCGTCCGTGATTGAGGAACAGACCCCCCAGAAGTCACCGCGCAGCTCGTCGTTCTGGAAAGAACTGCCGATTCTGCTCGGCGTCGCGATCCTCGTCGCCGTACTGGTACGGGCATTCCTCCTACAGACCTTCTACATCCCGTCGCCCTCGATGGAGCACACGCTCAACGTCAACGACCGGGTGCTGGTCAACAAGATCGTCTACAACTTCCGCTCTCCCGAGCGCGGCGAGATCATCGTGTTCCGCGCGCCCTCCGAATGGCGCAGCGGCCTCGACGACGAAGACTTCATCAAGCGCGTGATCGCCGTCGGCGGCGACCGGATCGAATGCTGCGACGAGCAGAAGCGGCTGCGGGTCAACGGGCACTCGATCGACGAGCCGTACCTGTTCAACGAGAACGGCATCAGCGACCCCGCCGCGGACCAGCCCTTCGACTTCACCGTGCCCAAGGGCCGCATCTGGGTGATGGGCGACCACCGGGCCGCGTCCGGCGACTCACTGGAGCACTGGAAGCAGAGCGACGGCGACCCGCTGATCTCGACCATCACCGAGGACTCGGTGGTCGGCCGGGCGTTCGTGGTCTTCTGGCCGGTGGGCCGGGCGACGTGGCTGTCGGTACCCGAGACCTTCAACACCGTGCCGGACCCGTCGGCGGGCTAAGCCCTGTTGGACTCGGCCGCGTCCGGCCTCAGTCGCGAGACAGGGGCCGGACGGGCTTGTCAGCCCGGCTGACTAAGCTGGCGCGGTGACCGAGTTTCGGCCGCGCCGTGCCGCGCGCGTGTTGCTGGTCGACGACGGTGAGCGAGTGTTGTTGTTCCATGGCGTCGACCCGGCGCGGCCGGCCCACGACTACTGGTTCACCCCCGGCGGCGGCCTGTCTTCGGGTGAGGCTCCGGCGGCCGGTGCGGTCCGTGAACTGGCCGAGGAAACCGGTCTCGTGCGCGGCGTTGCCGATCTTGGTGAGCCGGTGTTCCAGGAGACGACGGAGTTTCCGTTCGACGGCGTCTGGTACCGGCAGCAGCAGGAGTTCTTCCTGCTGCGCGTGCCGACGTGGGTGGTCGACACGACCGGCTTCGACCAGGTCGAGCAGGAGTCGATCACCGAGCACCGGTGGTGGTCGATCGAGGAACTGGAGCGTACGAAGGAGCGGTACTACCCCGACGTGCTCACCGCCGTCCTGCGCCGGGTGCTGGGGAAGGACTGATCAGCCGTGCTGACACCACCGCGCACCGTGGTACGCCGAGAAGGCGGCCTCTACGCCCTCGAGCGGGCGTTGCAGCGGCGCGGCTTCCGCCATGTGGCCGGTGCTGACGAGGCCGGCCGGGGTGCCTGCGCTGGGCCGCTCGTGGCCGCGGCCGCCGTGTTGCCGGAGGGCAAGCGCGGGGAGATCGAGGGCCTGGCCGACTCGAAGCTGCTGACCCCGCTGGCCCGGGAGCGGATCTACGCCGAGGTGGTCAAGCGGGCCTTGGCCTATTCGGTGGTGATCATTCCGGCGGCCGAGGTCGATGCTCGGGGGCTGCACGTCTGCAACCTGCTCGCGATGCGGCGGGCTTTGGCGTCGCTGCCGGTGGGTCCCGAATACGTGCTGACCGACGGGTTCCCGCTCGACGGCATGGGCGTGCCCGGGCTGGCCGTCTGGAAGGGCGACCGGGTGGCCGCGTGCGTGGCGGCTGCCAGCGTGCTGGCCAAGGTGACCCGGGATCGGATCATGGTCGAGCTCGACGGGCAGTTTCCCTCCTACGGCTTTTCGGAGCACAAGGGGTACGTGACTCCCGAGCACAACGCGGCCCTCAGCGAGCACGGGCCGTGTGCGGAGCACCGGTTCTCGTATATCAACGTGGCCAATGCGTCGGGGCGGGACTCGCGCCCACCGCGGAGCCGGCGGCCTCGGTCGTTGACGGATCCGTCCAGGTTGGGCGGTGAGGTCGTACCGGACCTGGATCCGGAGGCCGCGGAGTCGTTGGCGTCCGAGTTGGGCGCCGGATCCTGATCGTGGTTGGCCCGTTTGGTAGATCGGCCGACGCGGACCTGGCAGCGCAGCGAAGCGGAGCGGTCCCCGGCGGGAGCGACGGTCAGGACCACCGCGAACCCGGGTCGTCGCTACTTTTTGGCGGTCTTGGTAGTGGTCTGGATCACTGCGGCGGGGGTCCTTCGGGTGACGTTCACGCCCGTCCGGATCCGGTAGGGCGCGCGGAGCCCCCAGGGGGTACCGTCGGCGTGGCGTCCGGCGAGCGGCTTCGGCCGTCCACGCCGGTGGGGGAAGATGGTGCCATGAAGGGCGGAGTGCGATGAGCGCAGAGGATCTCGAGAAATACGAGACCGAGATGGAGCTGCAGCTCTACCGGGAATACCGCGATATCGTCCGCCAATTCTCCTATGTCGTCGAGACCGAGCGCCGCTTCTACCTGGCCAACCAGGTTGACCTGCATGTCCGCAATTCGGACGGCGAGGTCTACTTCGAGGTCGAGATGCACGACGCCTGGGTCTGGGATATGTACCGTCCGGCGCGTTTCGTCAAGAATGTCCGAGTGATGACCTTCAAGGACGTCAACGTCGAAGAGCTCGAGAAGCCCGACATCTCCCTCCCGGCCGACTCCGGCTTCGGCAGCTAGCGGCGCCTACCACAACGCCACCCCCGGCGGGCGTTATCCACAATCCACAGGCCGCTCTACGCCGCGTTGCCGCTCGCCCCGGCCGCGACGAGGCTGCCATGCATGAGTCGGTACGCACTCCGTAACGCCCCGTTGTACTTCGCGGCCGTCGTCCTGGTGGTCGCGGTCGCGATCCTCGTGCCGGTCGGGAGGCTGTCCCCGCCTGCCGCGGCCAGGTTCGGTCCGGCCGTCGGCGCGGTTCTAGCCAGAGGCTTTCCGGCAGCGGTCCGGGCCGGCCCACCGGCCACCGTCGCGGTCGCCTTCCGGCCTGTTGTCATGCCGCAGCGCCCGCTATCGGCCGATCTCGCACTCGGCCGGTCCACGTTGCTTGACCGGTCGCCCGGCGGTGCTGTCTTGCTTGACCGGGCTTCCGGCGGAGTTGCGCTGCTCGATCGATCGCGTGGTCGGGCGCCCGACCTCGGCGAGCCAGGTCCGGTTGTCCGTTCGGCACCTGCTGGTCGCTTCAGACCGCCCGTCGCGCCGCCGCTGCGGGTCACCCGGCGGTTCGAGGAGCCGCCCAGACCCTGGCTGCCGGGCCATCGCGGCGTCGACCTGGCATCGGCGCCCGGCGCCACAGTGTGGGCGGCCGGCTCGGGCGAAGTCGTCTTCGCCGGCCGTGTGGCGGACCGCCAGGTCGTCAGCATTCAGCACGCGGGTGGGCTGCGCACCACCTACGAGCCGCTGATCCCCGCGGTCCGCCAGGGCGACCACGTCGCCACCGGTGACCCGATCGGCATGGTCGCCCCCGGACACCTCGGGTGCCCGGCGCCCGCCTGCCTGCACTGGGGGTTGCGGCGCGACGCCGACTATCTCGATCCGATGCTCCTGCTCGGCTTCCGAGTGCGGCTGTTGCCGCTCTAGCCGGGGCTCACCGCAGCAGGGAGGGGAGGCTTTCGGCGAAGCGCTCGTACTCGCCGGCGTGGTTGTAGACCTGGCCGCAGATCCGCAGCCAACCACGGCCGTTCCAGGAGTTGAGGCTGACCTCGGTCTTGAGCTCGTCGGAGATCCGCTCCCGCAGCGTGACGGCTTCGGGTTGGGTGGTGGCGACGCCCTCGGGCAGTGGGATGAGGCGCATGGGCACGTCGGGGCCGCCCTGGTCGGGCAGCTCCTCGGGCGTCAGTCCGAGAGCCGTGCCGATCACCCGCTGCCCGTAGGCGGCGAGGGCCGCGTTGTGCTCCCGCACCCGGTCGAGACCGAGGCCGCGCAGCGTGAACAGGCCGACCGGCGCGGCCAGCCACGGCGTGTAGTCCAGCGTGGCCTGGAACTCGACGTTGTCGGGGAAGCCATTAGGTTGCTGCCACGACACGACGAGCGGCTCGATCTGGTCGACCCAGCGCTGGGCGACGCTGAGCACGGCGGTGCCGCGCGGCGCGTAAGCCCACTTGTGGAAGTTGCCCACCCAGAAGTCGGCGCCGATGCGGTCGACCTCGATCGGCAGCATGCCGGGGGCGTGGGCACCGTCCACGAGCACCGCGACGCCCAGCCGGGCGGCGACGGTGGCGATGGTCGCGACCGGAAGCTGGTACGCGGTCGCCGACGTGACCTGGTCGACGATCAGCAGCTTGGTGCGGTCCGGACGCAACGCGGCGCCGATCTGCGCGACGAGGTCGGTCTCCCGTGCCCGCAGCGGCAGGGTGACCAGGCCGGCCGTCGCGCCGGTGCGGTCGCACTCGCGCTGGACGGCGTACGAGATCGACCCGTACCCGTGGCTGGTCGTGAGGATCTCGTCGCCCGGCCGGAGCCGCAGCGACTGGAGTGCGATCGCGATGCCCGTGGTCGCGTTGCCGACCAGCGCGGTCCGGTCCGGGTCGGCGCCGAGAAACGACGCGAGGTGGCGGCGGGTGTGCGCGATGCGGTCGAAGAAGCCGCGGTCGAAGAACCGCAGCGGGTTGCTCTCGACCTCGTCGCGCAGCCGCTGCTGGGCGCGCTGCACGTTGATCGGCACCGCACCGAACGAGCCGTGGTTGAGATGCGCGACGCCCGGGTCGAGCGAGAACAGCAGCCGGGCGCCGGGGATCGGGGTGGGCGGTTGCGGCTCAGCCACGCGCGGACCTCATACCGATGATCGTACGAGTCGTCCCGGTGATGGGGGCGGGGTCCGCCGTAGGCTGCGGGAATGGCCTCCCGCGACTCGCACTGCTCGTTCTGTGGCGCCGCCTACGCGCAAGACCAGCCCTGGCCCCGAGTCTGCGCGGCGTGCGGCCAGACCACCTACCGCAACCCGGTCCCGGTCGCCGTCGCGGTGCTGCCCGTCGACGACGGCGTCCTGGTGATCCGGCGGGCGATCCCGCCGCGGGTCGGCCTGCTGGCGCTGCCGGGCGGTTTCGTGGACCACGGCGAGTCGTGGCAACGGGCGGTGACCCGCGAGCTGTTCGAAGAGACCGGCATCGTGGTCGCCGAGACCGACGTGTCGCTGTTCGACGTGCACAGTGCCCCGGACGGCACGGTGCTCATCTTCGGCCTCCTGGCGGCGACCACCGCGGCCGCGCTGCCGGCTTCGACGCCGAACGCCGAGGTGGCCGGCTGGCAGGTCGCCGGCGACACCACCGACCTGGCCTTCGACCTGCACGCGCGGGTCCTGACCCGCTACCTGTCGGACCGAATCTCCGCCTGACCCACAAGATCTCGCCGCGGCGATGCGCTGGTCAGGCGCGCGGGTGGGCCTGGCGATAAACGGCGCGGAGCCGCTCCATGGAGACGTGTGTGTAGATCTGCGTCGTGGCCAGCGACGCGTGCCCGAGCAGTTCCTGCACCGCTCGCAGGTCGGCGCCGCCCTCCAGCAGGTGGGTGGCGGCCGAGTGGCGCAGCCCGTGCGGCGTGGTGTGCGGGAGGCCGGCCGCCCGGGCGTAGCCGCTGACGAGCCGTCGTACCACCGTCGCTTGCAGGCGGCCACCGCGCGTGCCGAGGAACAGCGCGTCGGCACTCGCTCGGGTCGACAGCGACGACCGGCCCAGCCGGAGCCAGTCGTCGACCGCCTCCTGTGCCGGTTGTCCATAGGGGACCGAGCGTTCCTTGTCGCCCTTGCCGACCACGCGGACCACCCGACGGCCGGCGTCGACGTCGACCCGGTCCAGGCCGCACAGCTCGCTGACCCGGATGCCGGTGGCGTACAGCAACTCCAACACCGCGCGGTCGCGCAGCAGCGTCGGCGCCGCCTCGTCGCCCGGCGCCAGCACGAGCTCGGTCGCCTGGTCGGCGCGCAGCACGGTGGGCAGGTCGCGGTTGGCCTTGGGCGTGGCCAGTCGAGCGCCGACGTCGCTCTCCAGCAGCCCACCGCGGTGCGCCCAGGCGCTGAACGTGCGGGCCGCGGCGGCCCTGCGGGCCAGGGAAGCGCGGGCGCCGCCGAGGGTACGCAGGCGGGCCAGCCAACTGCGCAGCACGGCGAGGTCGAGGTCGCCCGGCGTCGCGCTGCCCATGCGCACCGCGTGGTCGAGCAACGAGACGACGTCGCCGACGTACGCGCGTACGGTGTGGGCCGATCGATTTTCGACGTGTGACAGATGCCGGGCGAACTCGTCGACCGCTTCGCGCATCGCGTGCGGAAGCGACTCGTGCAGTGCCTGCGTCGACCGGCCCATCACCGCGACGGTCACCGCCCCGGGACCTCTCGTCAAGTCGCCGCGCCGTCAGTCGGCCGCCGTCGTCAGGCGGCGGCGAGGCCCGCGGCGATCAGCAGGCCGAGGCCGACGACCAGGTAGACCGCCGGCGGTCGCAGCCAGCCGCCCGGACCCTCGGCCCGCGCTCCGCCCGTCGTGGCGGCGTAGAGGCCGGCCGCGAGCAGGGGCAGGCCGGCGATCAGGAACATCCCGGAGACGATGCCCGAGATCACCAGTGCGCCGCTGAACATCGAGTCGAAGAAGATCCGCAGTGCGCCGATCTCGAAGATGGCGGTGAGTACGCCGTAGGCGAGCAACAGGCCCGGCCGGCGGGTGCGGTAGACGCCGTCGGCGGGTGCGCCCGGTGCGGCACCGGGGCGGCGCAGCGGATCGGTCGGGAAGCGTTGGGTCTCGTCACGCGGCGCGATCGGCGGCATCAGCCCGGTGGGGGCGTTCAGGCCGGCCGCGCTGTCGCCGGGCATTCCCGGCCCCGGGTCGGGGAGGGCCAGCGGCGGTGGCACCGGCTCGCCGACCGGGATGCGCGGTTCCATCGGCGTGGACCGGGGAAGCTCGCCCGTCGCCGGTCCGGCCGAGTCGACGGCGTACAGCCGCGGCGGTGCGTCGTCCATCGGGCGCCGCATGCCGTCGGCCGGCAGCGGGCGCGCGGAGGTGTTCCACGACGGCTGGTCCGGCTGGCCCTCGCCGACCCACCGAGGGTCTCCCGGCGGGCCGCCGTAGCCGCTCACGAACCCGTTGAACGACGGCTCGCCACCGCGGTCGCCGCCGGCCTCGCGCGGGTAGCCACCCTCGCGCCAGCCGCCACCGCCCGCGCCCTGGTCGTCGTCGTTCCACCGCTGTTGCTGCTCGTCGTCCGGGTATCCGCGTCGTCCGTCCACGCGCCGCACGGTAATTGAGGTGCCCGCGAACCGGCCAGCCGAGTATCCGAAATGCGAATTTAAGCGTGGTGATTCCGGTCCCCGTAGAGTGATGTATCACGCTCCGTGGTGTTCACCACCGGTTTCCACAGGCCGGCGTTGTCCACAGGGGAAGATGCGGCGCCGCTGGTCGGTCACGCATGGTCGGCCCATGACGGTGGTACGACAGGCGGTCGGCGCCTGGGGTGAACGGCGGGCGGCCCAGCATCTGGCCGACGAGAGCTTCCGGATCGTCGCGCGCAACTGGCGCTGCCCGCTCGGTGAGATCGACATCATCGCGTGGGACGGCGACGCACTGGTCTTCTGCGAGGTGAAGACCCGGCGCGGGCTCGGCTTCGGTGTGCCGGCCGAGGCGGTGGTGGCGGCCAAGGCACGGCGGCTGCGCCGGCTCGGTGCGCGGTGGCTGGCCCTCAACAGCGTGCATCCGCGCGAGATCCGGTTCGATGTGATCGCCGTCCTGGTCCGCCGGCCGGGCACCGTCGAGATCGACCACATCCGTGGCGCCTTCTAGCACAGCCTGGGCGCGGTGTGTGCGTTGTCCACAGCCGAGAGTTGTCCACAGGCGTCGAGCGGGATCATGCCTTCGCACGGCACCGTCCTACCTCGTGAGCTACGCGAAGGTGCTGTCCGTCGGGTTGGTCGGTGTCACCGGACATCTGGTCGAGGTCGAGGCCGACCTCTCCGCGGGGCTGCCCGCCGTCGTGATGTCCGGCCTGCCGGACACGGCTCTCAACGAAGCCCGCGATCGGGTACGAGCGGCGGTCGTCAACTCCGGTGAGCGTTGGCCCAACCGGCGGATCACCGTCAACCTGCTGCCCGCGACCCTGCCCAAACACGGCTCTGCCTTCGACATGGGCATCGCGGCGGCGCTGTTGGGGGCGGCCGGCGAGCTACCGCTGGCCGCCCTCGACGGCGTCGTGATCCTGGGTGAGCTAGGTCTCGACGGCAGCGTGAGGCCGGTCCGCGGCGTCTTGCCGATGGTCGTCGCGGCCCTGCGCGCCGGCATCCACCGCGCGGTGGTGCCGCTGGCCAACGCCGCCGAGGCCGCGGTGGTGCCGGGCATCACGGTCAAGGCCGTCGAGACGCTGCACCGCCTGGTCGCCTACGTCCGCAGCGGCGGCGCGCTGCTCGACCCGCCCTCCGACCACCCGCCGCCCGAGCCCCTGATGCTCGACCTGGCCGACGTCGCCGGCCAGGCGCTGGGCCGGCGGGCGATCGAGGTCGCCGCGGCCGGCGGGCACCACGTGGCGATGTTCGGCCCGCCCGGCGCGGGCAAGACGATGCTGGCCGAGCGGTTGCCGTCGCTGTTGCCACCACTCGACGACGAAGCGGCGCTCGAGGTCTCGGCGCTGCACTCGGTGGCCGGTCTGCTGCCGGAGGGCGGCCGCCTGGTGCGTCGCCCACCGTTCCAGGCCCCGCACCACTCGGCGACCCTCGCCGCGCTGGTCGGCGGCGGTTCCGGCCTGGCCCGACCGGGAGCGGTCTCGCTCGCGCACCGAGGCGTGCTCTTTCTGGATGAAGCCCCCGAGTTCGCCACCAGAGCGCTCGAAGCACTGCGCCAGCCGCTGGAGTCCGGCCGGGTGCTGCTGAGCCGCACGGGCGGCACGACCGAATACCCGGCCCGCGTCCAGCTCGTCGTCGCGGCCAACCCCTGCCCCTGTGCCAAACCGCAGGGCGACGCGCACTGCGAGTGCACGCCGTTGGCCCGGCGCCGCTACCTGGGCCGGCTGTCGGGTCCGCTGCTCGACCGCATCGACGTCCAGATCGAGCTGATGCCGGTCACCGCCGCCGACCTGTTCGTCACCACCAGCGGCGGCGAGCCGTCGGCCGACGTCGCCGAGCGGGTCGCCAAGGCCCGGGCCGCCGCTTTCGCACGCTGGTCGGCCGAGCGCTGGCGGGTCAACGCCGAGGTGCCCGGCCCGCGCCTGCGCCAGCCGCCCTGGCGGTTGCCGTTGCGCGACACCCAGCCGTTGCGGCGCCGGCTCGACAGCGGGTCGTTGTCGGCCCGGGGATTCGACCGGGTCCTGCGCCTGTCGTGGTCGATCGCTGACCTCGACGGCCGCGACCGGCCGACCGTCGACGACGTCGAAGAGGCGCTGGCGCTGCGCACGGGCGGCGGGAGGCGGTTCGATGGCTGAGACCGACCTCCGGCTGGCCCGGGTCGCGCTGACGCTGCTCGCCGAGCCCGGCACCCGGGCGGTGCACCGACTGGTCGCCCGGCACGGGCCGCACGAGGCATTGTCGATGGCGTTGGCGGGCGAGATCCCCGACGAAGCGGCGCGCGACGCGGTCCGCGCCCGCCTGGGTGCCGGCGACCCACGCCCGGCGGCCGAGACGGCCCTGGCGACGGGGGAGCGACTCGGCGCGCGCGTGGTGATCCCCGAAGACGACGAGTGGCCCGCGCAGCTCGCCACGCTCGAGCACGTCCAACTCGCCGGCACCGACCGCCGGGTCGACCGTGAGCTGGCTCCACCGCTGTGCTTCTGGGTGCGCGGGGCGTGGCCGTTGGCCGAGGCGTTCGACCGCTCGGTGGCGATCGTGGGCTCGCGGGCGGCCACCCAATACGGCGAGCACGTCGCCACGGATCTCGCCTACGGCCTGGCCGAACGTGAATGGACGGTGGTGTCGGGCGGCGCGTTCGGCATCGACGCGGCGGCACACCGGGGTGCCCTGGCCGCCGGCGGGCTGACCGTGGCAGTGCTCGCGTGCGGCATCGAGCGCGCTTACCCGGTCGCCAACACGGCCCTGTTCGAGCGCATCGCCGACACCGGCCTCCTGATCACCGAGTGGCCACCGGGCGCCGACCCGCTGCGACCGCGCTTCCTCATCCGCAACCGGGTGATCGCCGCCGTCACCCGCGGCACGGTCCTGGTCGAGGCCGCGGCCCGCAGCGGAGCCACCCAAACCGTGCGGCGCGCGATCGCCCTGCGCCGTCCGGCCATGGTCGTGCCGGGTCCGGTCACGTCGGCCATGTCGGTCGGCTGCCACGAGATCCTGCGGCTGCACGACAGCGCACGCCTGGTCGCCAACGTCGGGCACGTCCTGGAAGAGGTCGGCCGGATCGGCGCCGACCTGGCGCCGACCGCCCAGGGCCCGGAGAACCCGCGCGACCAGCTCGACGACCAGGCGACCTTCTTGCTGGAGTCGATACCCCGGCGCGGCGCCATCAGCCCCGACGCGCTGGCCGTCCGGGCCGGCGTCGACATCCGCACGACCCTGCGCAAGCTCACCCTGCTGGAAACGCTGGGCTTCGTCACCCGCCGCGACGGCGGTTACGCCCTCGTCCCACTCGCCCTCCGCCGACGCGAGCCGCCATGACCGCGCCGCACTTCGCGGCCGGGCGCGCGGCCGCCGGGTTCCGTGTGGGTAGCCACCGTTGCCTGCCCACGCTGGTGGTCCGCGCGCTGGCTACGCGGGCGGTGATCGTCGAGGTGATCGAGCTCGTGTGCGTGGCCCGGCCTCCCCGACCGCAGACCCCTCCTCCGGCGTCAAGGAGAACGCGCGATGACCTATCCGACCGAGGACGAGCTGAATGAGCGGCTGCGGGCTGCCGTGGACGCGGCCGCCCGACGAAGATCGGAGCGCCTTCGGTTCCGGGCTGCCTTCGCTGCTACCCGCTGGGCCGGCCTACAAGAGCGCCATGCGACCAAGCTCGCGCGCCTGGACCGAGAACTCGCGGACGTCCCCGACCCGACCCCACCGCCATGACGGCAGGCACCCGCGAGGCGCGCGGGGCGGTAGTGGCGGATGCGCTCCGAGATGTGGCGGCCGCCCTGCGGTCGTGGTCCGCGGAGGTGGGGAAGGGGGGCGACTGCAGACGGCGTACACTTGGGTTTTGGCGACCGCCGCAGGGCGGTCGACCTCGCGCGCCCTTCTCGCGTTCGCGTCCTTGTGGCTCGAGGTGAGCGACGGTCCCCTGGTCCCGATTTTCATTGGGCCCACCATGACTGTCGACCGGGCGCCAGGACGCTCGGCCGCCCGGCCGGCGTGACAACCAGGGACAACACGAGGAGTACCCCACCATGGCCGTTGTGACCATGCGCCAGCTGCTGGAGAGCGGTGTCCACTTCGGGCACCAGACCCGGCGCTGGAACCCGAAGATGAAGCGCTTCATCTTCACCGAGCGTAACGGTATTTACATCATCGACCTGCGCCAGACTCTCGAGTACATCGAGAAGGCGTACGAGTACATCCGCACCACCGTCGCCGAGGGCGGCAGCGTGCTGTTCGTCGGCACGAAGAAGCAGGCGCAGGAAGCCATCGCGGAGCAGGCGTCGCGGGTTGGCATGCCCTACGTCAACCACCGCTGGCTGGGCGGCATGCTCACCAACTTCCAGACGGTCTACAAGCGGCTGCAGCGGATGAAGGAGCTCGAGGCGCTCGGCGACCTCAGCGGCACCGCCGCCGGCTACACCAAGAAGGAGACCCTGCAGCTCTCGCGCGAGAAGATCAAGCTGACCCGCACCCTGGGCGGCCTGCGCGACATGCAGAAGATCCCGGCCGCCGTCTGGATCGTCGACACCAAGAAGGAGCACATCGCGGTTGACGAGGCCCGCAAGCTGGGCATTCCGGTCATCGCGGTGCTTGACACCAACTGCGACCCGGACGAGGTCGACTTCCCGATCCCGGGCAACGACGACGCGATCCGGTCGGCCGAGCTGCTGACCCGGGTTGTCGCGGCTGCCGTGGCCGACGGGCTGATCGCCCGCTCGGGCCGTGGTCGTGGCGGCGACGACAAGCCGGAGCCGGGCGTTGTCGGCACCGACGAGCCGCTGGCCGAGTGGGAGCGCGAGCTCCTCGAGGGTGCTGACAAGAAGGCCGACGACAAGCAGGCTGACGAGAAGCCGGCCGACGCCGCGCCGGCTGACGCGAAGCCGGCCGACGAGACCGCAACCGTCGCCGCGGAATGAGCTGGTCCCGGGTCCGCCCCACCGGGCGGGCCCGGCCACCACGACCCCCACTAACCATCAAAAGAGAGAGTCATGGCTGACTTCACCGCCGCGGACGTCAAGAAGCTCCGCGATCTCACCGGCGCCGGCATGATGGACAGCAAGAAGGCGCTCACGGAGGCCGACGGCGATTTCGACAAGGCCGTCGAGGTGCTGCGCATCAAGGGTGCGAAGGACGTCGGCAAGCGTGCCGGGCGTACGGCCGCCAACGGCCTGGTGGCGCACTCCGGCAAGGCGCTGCTCGAGCTCAACTGTGAGACCGACTTCGTCGCCAAGAACGCCGACTTCATCGCGCTCGCTCAGCAGCTCGTCGAGCACGCTGAGTCCGCTGGCGTGACCGACGTCGAAGGGCTGCTGGCCAGCACGCTGGCCGACGGCCGCACCGTCGCCGACACCGTCCAGGAGGCCTCGGCCAAGATCGGCGAGAAGCTGGTGCTCAACCGCTTCGCCGTGCTGGACGAGAACGGCTCCGTGGCCGTCTACCTGCACCGCAAGAGCCAGGACCTGCCGCCGGCGGTGGGCGTGCTCGTGCAGTACACCGGCAAGAGCGACGAGGCCGCCGACGCCGACGCGCGTGGCGTCGCGATGCAGATCGCCGCGATGCGTCCGAAGTACCTCACGCGTGACGAGGTGCCGGCCGACATCGTCGAGTCCGAGCGCCGCATCGCCGAGGAGACCGCTCGCGAAGAGGGCAAGCCCGAGGCCGCGCTGACGAAGATCGTCGAAGGCCGCACCAACGCCTTCTTCAAGGACTTCGTGCTGCTCGAGCAGGCTTCGGTCGCCGACAACAAGAAGTCCGTCAAGCAGGTCGTCGGCGAGGCCGGCATCGACGTGACGCGGTTCGTCCGCTTCGAGGTCGGCCAGGCCTGACCGGCTGCCGCGCCCCCGTCCTTCGGGCGGGGGCGCGCCACCGGCCGGGGCGCCGGTGGCCCGCGTGGGCAATACGCTCCAGGCGGCACCGGATCGGTGCCGAAGCGACGCGCACCGGATCGGTGCCGGGAAGCGATGCGCACCGACTGGTGCCGAGGCGAGAGGCGGTCGGATGACGGACGTGGCAGGCGAGTCGACGCAGGTGGTCGAGGATCCCACCGCACCTCCTCCGGGCCGGCCCCGCCGGGTCGTACTCAAGCTCTCCGGTGAGGTCTTCGGCGGCGGCATGGTCGGTGTCGACCCCGACGTGGTGCAGGCCGTCGCCCGCCAGATCGCCTCCGTGGTCCGCCGCGGTGTCCAGGTCGCCGTCGTCGTCGGTGGTGGCAACTTCTTCCGGGGCGCCGAGCTGCAGAAGCGCGGCATGGACCGGGCCCGGGCCGACTACATGGGCATGCTCGGCACCGTCATGAACTGCCTGGCCCTCCAGGACTTCCTGGAGAAGGAGGGCATCGAGACCCGCGTGCAGAGCGCGATCACGATGGCGCAGGTCGCCGAGCCCTACATCCCGCTGCGGGCGATCCGCCACCTGGAGAAGGGTCGCGTGGTCATCTTCGGCGCGGGCGCCGGGATGCCGTACTTCTCCACTGACACCGTCGCCGCCCAGCGCGCGCTGGAGATCCGTGCAGACGTGGTGTTGATGAGCAAGAACGGCGTCGACGGGGTCTACACCGCCGATCCGCGCACCGACCCGACGGCCAGCAAGTTCGACTCGGTCACGTTCGCCGAGGTGCTCCGGCGCGGGCTGCGGGTGGCCGACGCGGCCGCGTTCAGCCTCTGCGAGGAGAACGGCTTGCCGATGCTGGTGTTCGGCGCCGAGGGCGACGACACGATCATGAGGGCCGTCGCCGGCGAGCGCATCGGCACCTTGATCACAGCCAACTGAGCCACATCCCCAGAAGGAGGCGACGGACCCGGTGATCGACGACACACTCCTCGAGGCCGAGGAAAAGATGGATGGCGCGGTCAACCACGCCAAGGAGGAGTTCGCCGTGATCCGCACTGGGCGGGCCAACGCTGCGATGTTCTCCAAGATCGTCATCGAGTACTACGGCACCCCGACGCCGCTGACCCAGATGGCGTCCGTCGGCACGCCGGAGCCTCGGATGGCGATCATCAAGCCGTACGACAACTCGCAGCTCGGTGCCATCGAAAAGGCGATTCGCGACTCGGACCTCGGTGTCAACCCCAACAACGAGGGCACCCAGCTTCGCATCGTCCTCCCGCAGATGACCGAGGAGCGCCGCCGCGACATGATCAAGGTGGCGCGGCACAAGGCCGAGGAAGCCAAGATCGCGGTGCGCAACGTGCGGCGCAAGGCCAAGGAAGAGCTCGACCGCCTGGTGAAAGACGGCGAGACCGGGGAAGACGACGGTCGACGGGGCGAGAAGGAGCTCGACGACCTGACCCACCGGTACGTCACCCAGATCGATGAACTCCTTAAGCACAAGGAAGCCGAGCTGCTCGAGGTCTGAGTCGGAGGGCCGCGCAGGTGCAGTAGGCTCGGCACGATTCCTCCTGGTCAGGAGATCGATGGGCGAAGGGGGCTCGGCGACATGAGACGTTCGACGGCGGGCTCGATTGCGGCGTGATGTCCTACTCCGACCCCTATTCGAGCGCTGATCCGCCTCGGGCGCGACACTCCGGTGTCGCGCCCGAGAAGTACGACCCAGGGTTCCCGGCCAACCTCGATGTCCCGGGTTGGGCCGGCCCCACGCAGCCCGGCATCGGGCTGCCGGAGCCGGACCCGCGCCGGGAGCCGGAGGTCAACGGCTACACGGCCGAGACGACCCAGCTCCCTCTGGTCACGCCGCGCGCCCAGCACCAGCCCGGCGACGACGATGCCGACGAGGACGCGACGCCGCCGCGGCGCCCCGGCCCCGGCAGGCGTCGCGCCGGCCCCGGGCGGCCGCCGACCGTCCAGAAGACCAGTCGCGCCGGCCGCAACCTGCCCGCCGCGATCGGTGTCGGGCTCACCCTCGGCGCGGTCCTGCTCGTCTCGCTGTACGCGTACAAGCCGGCCTTCCTCGGTGTTCTCGCGGTGGCCGTCGCGGTCGGCATCTGGGAGGTCAGCCGCGCGACCCGCGAGGTCAAGGCCAACCCACCGACGATCCCGTTGATCGCGGGCGGGGTGTTGATGGTCGGCCTGGCCTGGTACGCCGGTGCCGACGCCCTCATGCTCGGCCTGGTGGCGACCCTGCTCGCGGCGACCGTGTGGCGGCTCGCCGACGGGCCGAAGGGCTTCAAACGGGACCTGACCGCGTCCGTGCTGATCGCGGTCTACGTGCCGTTCCTCGCCGGGTTCGCCGCGCTGCTCGCGGTGCCGCAGGACGGCGCCGACCGGGTGCTGGTCGTGCTGATCGGCGTCGTCCTCTCCGACACGGGCGGTTACGCGGCCGGTGTCTTCCTGGGCCGCCATCCGATGGCGCCGACCGTGAGCCCGAAGAAGTCGTGGGAGGGCTTCGGTGGCTCGCTCGTCGCCGCGGCCATCGGCACTGCCCTGAGCTGTTACTTCCTGCTCGGAGTCGACTTCTGGTGGGGCGCGTTGATCGGTGCCGCGATCAGTGTCGCGGCGGTCCTCGGCGACCTCGGCGAGTCGATGCTCAAGCGCGACCTGGGCATCAAGGACATGAGCCGGCTGCTCCCGGGCCACGGCGGCCTGATGGACCGCCTCGACTCCATCCTGTTCGCGGTGCCGACCGCCTACCTGCTGCTTGCGATCTTCGCCCCGGTGCGCTGACCCTCGGGTCCGGCGGTGGGTGGGGAAAGCGACGTTTCGGAAATCACTTCATGTGAGCCGGCGTACGCGGATCGGAGCGTTCGCGGCGCGGTCCCGACGGTCCCTGGGGGCATTTGATCGGCTTGAGGCCGCGCATCACCTTCCCGTACTTTCGGTGGTGCCTAGCGGGATGCGGGCGCAAATGTGGGCTTTTGGCGGCGCGCGGACCCGGCAGCGAAGCGCAGCGAGCGGTGCGCGCGGGAGCGAGCGGTCGTGCCCACGACGCACGTGCGTCGATGAATTGACGTTTGATCTTCTTATTTCCGTCCCGGCGCCCGGGCAGGTGAAGGTGATCGAACAGCCGTGGGAGACTTGAGCCGCCATGACGAGCCTGCCCATTATTCAGTCGGCCGCCACCGCCGGGCGGCGGCCGGCGATGCCGCCGCGCCATCTTGCCGATCTCGACATATCGGGGCGTGAGGCCGCGTTGGTCGCGCTCGGTGAGCCCAAGTTCCGTGCGCGGCAGTTGTCCACGCACTACTTCGGCCGGCTGGAACGCGACCCCGAGGCGATGACCGACCTGCCCGCGGCGACGCGCGCGAAGATCGCGGACGACCTGCTGCCGCAGTTGCTGACGCCGGTACGCGAGATGGCCACCGACGACGGCGCCACCCGCAAGGCGTTGTGGCGGCTACACGACGGCTCGCTCGTCGAGAGCGTGCTGATGGGCTATCCGGATCGCGTCACCGTCTGCATCTCCAGCCAGGCCGGCTGCGGCATGGCGTGTCCGTTCTGCGCGACCGGCCAGGCGGGGCTGACCCGCAACCTGTCCACCGCCGAGATCGTCGACCAGGCGGTCTACCTCGCGGGCGTCGCGGCTTCGGGTGTGATCGCCGGTTCGCCGTCGCGGCTCTCGCACGTGGTGTTCATGGGCATGGGCGAGCCGCTGGCCAACTACAACCGGGTCGTGGCCGCCGTCCGGCGCCTGACCTCGCCGGCGCCCGAGGGGCTCGGGCTCTCGCAGCGACACATCACGATCTCGACGGTCGGCCTGGTGCCGGCGATGCGCAAGCTTGCCGACGAAGACCTACAAGTGACTCTTGCGTTGTCGCTGCACGCGCCCGATGATGATCTGCGCGATGAACTGGTGCCGGTCAACCAACGGTGGAAGGTGGCCGAGGTGCTCGACGCCGCGTGGCATTACGCGGATCGCACGGGGCGCCGTGTTTCCGTCGAATACGCGATGATCAAAGACGTGAACGACCAGCCGTGGCGAGCTGATCTGCTCGGACGTCTGCTGGCCGGGCGGCAGACGCACGTCAACCTCATCCCGCTGAACCCGACTCCGGGCAGCAAGTGGGATGCGAGTGCCAAGCCGGTCGAACGCGAGTTCGTCCGGAGGCTGCGCGCGGCGGGCGTGTCGACTACCGTGCGTGACACCAGGGGTCGCGAAATCGACGGCGCGTGCGGCCAGCTCGCCGCGTCCGAGGTGACGACATGACCGCGTTCGGGGCCGCGGCCGAGCGAACTAACCAGGAGACATAGTGGCGAGCCAGGGTCAACGATTCCGCCGTCGGGCACTGCGTCGCGGCTACAAGGTCGACGAGGTCGACGCCTTCCTGGACCGCGTCGAGGCGACCCTCGCCGGCGATCCGGTCGGCCAGCCGGTCGGGGCGCAGGAAGTCCACGACATCGTCTTCCGGGTCCGGTTCGGCGGGTACGACGAATGGCAGGTCGACCTGCACCTCGACCGCGTCGAGCGGCAGGTCGGCGAGCTCGAGGAGCGCAACGGGCGCTCCGGGGGCCCCGACCGGATGGGCCTGCCGGACCGGATGGGCCCTCCCGGCCAGTTCGGCCCGCCGCCCGGTGATCGGATGGGACCGGGGGACCGGATGGGTCCGCCGATCCCGGCGCCGCCGCCGGGCTCCTTCGGCCCGCCGCCGGACCGTCGTGCCGCGGCGATGGGCGGCAACCCGCTGCCGACCCGGCCGACCCCCAACGACGACCCCTACGCGCGCCCCGGCCCGCCGCCGCCTTACGGCTCCGGGTTCGATGGCCCGCGTGGGTACGACGGCCCTGGTCAGCAGGGTGCCGGACCGCTGCCTCCGGGCGCCGGCCAGGGCGCGCCCCCGATGCGGGGTGGCGGCTTCCCGCCGCAGGACGACGGCTACGACGGCCCGGAGCAGCCCGGTCGCCGCGGCCGGATGGACATGACAGCCGAGATCCGCATGCCGGAGCGCGGTGACCCGGGCCGTGGTGGTCCGGTGCACCCGGGCGGCGGCGGTCCCGGCATGGGTGGCGGTCCCGGCATGGGTGGCGGCCCCGGCATGGGCGGTGGCCCGGGCATGGGCGGTGGCCCCGGCATGGGCGGTGGCGCACCCGGCATGGGTGGCCCCGGCCTCGCGATGGGTGGCGCGCCCGGTGGTGGCATGGGTGCCCCCGGCATGGGTGGCCCGCCGCTGATGGGCCCGCCCGGCAGCGATCTCGCACGGGTCGACTCGATGCGGCGGTCGTTCCAGGTGCGCCGGTTCGGCAGCGGCTACGACCCGATGCAGGTCGACCGCTTCTTCGAGGACGTGCTGACGGGCATGACCGGCCGCGGCCCGATCCCGACCACCGACGCGGACTTCGACGCGGGCCAGTTCGGGCTGGTGCCCGGGGGCTACTTCGAGGCCGAGGTCGAGCAGGCCCTGCTGGAGATCCGCGACATCGTTCGTCGGCGCTGAGCCTTCAGTCGTTTCGCTGTCCCGCCCGCTGGTCTTTTCTGACCGGTGGGCGGGACTGTTTTGTAGGCGGCTCGTCCGGCTGGCGGTCGGAGCGTTTTGATCGACCTCGCGGAACTTGAGCGCAGGCCACTGCCCGGGGTGCCGCGCTTGTTTCCTGTCGGCTGCCTCGCCGATGGCCGGGAGCTGGAGTCGCGCGCCGGCGGACCACGCCGACGGCACGGCCGTCGGACTCGGGGTCGGCATCGGCATCGGGGATACGGGCGACGAGGCGCTTGGCGGTCGTCGCGGTGCTCCGCTGGCGGGAGATGTCCGCATTCCAAGCTGCTGGAGCGAACGGGTGAGATCTGCGAGTTGCCGCCGGTGACACGATCCCGCCGTTCGTGCCGGCAGCCCGCGACCACATCCTGGCCTGCCACGCACACGGCACCCAGGGCGGTTTCCACGCGATCGGCGACGCGGCGCCGCCCGACGTCCTGGAGGGCCCGGGGTAGTTCTTGTGCCGCGGGCCTGGCAGCGAAGCGGAGCGAGCGGTCTCCGGCGGGAGCGACGGTCGTGCCCACGACGAATCCGGGAAATCCTGGTTCTGGGCTTACGCGGATCTACAGCAGACCCCAGCTAAGGCCGAGGCTTTGGCCGGCGGTCCGGTCGGCGGCCCCGGCTAAGGCCGAGGCTTGGGCGACGGTCCGGTCGACGACCCCGGCTAAGGCCGAGGCTTTGGCCGACGGTCCGGTCGGCGTCGGCTTAGGAGCGCAGGCCGTTGCGGCGGAGGACGGAGTCGCCGATGACCGCGAGGATCAGGGCGGCGGCGATGCCGTTGAGCCAGATGCGCTCGACGCCGGTGACCTCGTTGTTGCAGAACTGCATCAGCACCAGTGAGATGGCGACGACGATGGCACCGATCCGGCCGCCCTTGCGGTGGCCCGGCTTCCTCTGGTCAGGGGCGATGACCGGCTCGTGCTCTGCCACCTCGTGGCTCCTCCCTCGGCTGCGTGCGGAGATCAGTGTGGCATGTCCGTGGCGTCGAGGATCGGGCACCCCGGCTCGTCGGGTAGCGTTTTCGCCGTACCTGACGAGCTTTTGATCTTGGGGGTTTGCTGCCGTGCGAGTGACCGGGACGGGACATGCCTCTATGCGGATCGACACCCCAGCGGGGAGCATCCTGTGTGATCCCTGGGTGAATCCGGCCTATTTCGCGTCGTGGTTTCCCTTCCCCGACAACTCGTTGCTCGACTGGGAGACGCTCGGGCAGGTCGACTACCTGTACCTGAGCCACCTGCACCGCGATCACTTCGACGCCGCGCACCTCAAGCGCTTCGTGTCGAAGAAGGCGCGCGTGTTGCTGCCGGAGTACCCGACCAGCGAGCTCGAGGACCAGCTCCGCGAGTTGGGGTTCACCGACTTCATCAAGACCGTGTCGGAGGAGGTCCTCGAGCTCGACGGCGGTCTGAAGATCATGATCCAGGCGTTGACGTCGCCGACGGACGGGCCGATCGGTGACTCCTCTCTGTGGGTCGAGTACGACGGCGTGCGGCTGCTCAACCAGAACGACGCCCGGCCGACGGACCTGGCGCTGTTCACCTCGCTGGGCCACGTGCACGCGCACATGCTGCAGTTCTCGGGCGCCATCTGGTACCCGATGGTCTACGAGCTGCCCCAGTCCGCCAAGACCGCCTTCGGCAAGCAGAAGCGGGACCGGCAGTTCGACCGGACGTGGCGCTACATCGACGACCTGAAGGCGACGAACGTCTTCCCGATCGCCGGGCCGCCGTGCTTCCTGGACGACGAGTTGTGGCAGTTCAACGACATCTTCGGCGACGAGGGCAACATCTTCCCGGACCAGTCGGTCTTCATGAAGGAGTACGCCAAGGTCGGCGGCACCAACGGCGTCGTCCTCCTGCCCGGCAGCGTCTCGGAGATCACCGAGACCTCGATCGAGACGACCCACCCGACCGACGTCGATGAGTTCTTCGCCAACAAGGTCGCGCACCTCGAGGAGATGCGGGAGCGCAAGCGCCCGGTCATCGAGGCCGAGAAGGCGTCGTGGCGGCACCCCGAGATCGATGTGCTCAAGGAGATGAAGCGGCGGATCGAGCCGCTCCTCGAGGAGTCGATCTACCTGGCCAAGGGCGTCGGGGGTCCGGTCCGCTTCGACCTGGTCGGCTACGACGGCGACGCGGTCGAGTCGATCGTGGTGGACTTCCCGGGCAAGGAGGTCCGGCGGTACGCGGACGAGAAGGTCCGCTACCGCTTCCGCACCGAGCGCGCGCTCATCGAGCACCTCCTTTTCATCGACGAGGTGGACTGGGTCAACTCGCTGTTCCTCTCCTGCCGCTTCTCGGCGGCGCGGATCGGGCAGTACAACGAGTTCGTCTACGCCTTCTTCAAGTGCCTGTCCGAGGAGCGGCTGCAGTACGCCGAGGGCTGGTACGACGAGCACCAGCGCACCACCGACGCCGAGGACATCACCCTTGGCGACTGGGTCGTGCAGCGGCGCTGCCCGCACCTGAAGGCGGACCTCACCCGCTTCGGGATCGTCGACGGCGACCAGCTGACCTGCCAACTGCATGGGTGGCGGTTCGACCTGCCGAGCGGGCGTTGCCTGACCGGCGTCGGCCACCAGATCCGCGCGCGCCGGGCAGGCGAGCCCGCACCGACCGCGGACGGCGACGCACCCGAAGCCGCCGCCACGCCGGCCTAGCCGGTCTGGCTTCCGGCCCGGACGGCGCCGAGGGGCCGCTGCGCGGCGAAGGCCGGGCACGCCGGCGCCGGTCTGGATTCTGACCCGGACGGCGCCGAAGGGCCGCTGCGCGGCGGAGGCCGGCTACGCCGGCTAGCCGGCCGGGATTCTGACCCGGACGGTGCCGAGAGGCCGCTGCGCGGCGAAGGCCCGCCGCGCCGGCCTAGCCGGCCTGGCTCCTGGCCTGAATGGCCCCCGAGCGCCGGCCGCGCGGCGGCGGCCAGCCACGCGGGCCTGTCTGGCCTGGACGGCGCCGAGAGGCCGCTGCGCGGCGACGGCCGGGCACGCCGGCCCGGCGGGTCAGCGGAGTAGGAAGGCTAGCTCCGTCTCCCATTTGTCGACCGGGACCTCGGCCGGGTTGGACTTGTAGATCTCCAGCCGGCAGCGCCATACGTCGCCGGCGGGGGAGTCGTGGTGGTCGAACTCCAGGTCGCGGCCGTGTGCCCAGCCGAGGAGGTTGGTGGTCACGTCGAGGAGCTCGTCGGGGTGGCCGACGTGCGTGACGGTCGCGTAGCGGCCAGCGGGCAGAACGTCGGCGAAGATCTCGCCGCTGCCGCCGACGGGCATGTTGACCGGGACGCCTGCCTCGATCTCGAGCTCGGCCGCCATGTCGATGACGTTGTATTTGAGGAACGGCGCGCCGACCGCCGCGATGCGGCGTTGAGCTAGGAACGCGAACAGGTCAGGGATGCGATCGGCGATGTCGGCGATCGAACTCATGGTCACCGTGCGCTTGATGGCGATGTAGTCCTGCGCCGGACGGTCTGTCACGGTGGGCTCGGTGGTCACGGCCGGTCCTTTCTCGTGGCTCGATGCGACGGAAACAGTATGTGCGGGGGCTCCGACAGAAACGCGGCCGTGCGTACGCCGGAGCCGGTCAGCTCTTGTCGCTGCGCCCCGTGAACTGGCCGACGTAGGAGTGGAGCTCCATCTCGAACAGCGCCCCGGGGTCGGACACCGCCCACCTCAGGTGGTGGAAGACCTCCATGGACACCAGCCCGTAGAGCCGGGTCCAGCCGCTGAGGAAAGCCCACGCCACCTCGATCGGCACCTCTTCGCCGTGGCCCGAGCGCAGCGGCTCCAGGTGGGCGGCGAGGCGTTCCTCCATCAGCGAGCGTGGCGGGGTGGGGTACTGCTCGCGGAGCCAGAGCGCGTTGATCGTCTCCATGAACGGGCGCCCGAACTCGACGCCCGGATGGTCCGCGTCGTCGCAGCTCTCTTGGAACGCGACGATTCCGGGCAGCGGGCTGCCGAGGATCAGGGCGAACTCGGCCGGGTGCGCGACCGACCACTCGCGGAACGCGCGGGCCATCGCGATGATCTGCGTGACCGGGTCGTCGCCGGCATCGTGCTTGGCCGCGCTGACGATCTCGGAAAGCTCGATGTAGAGATCTCCGGCGAGCGCCTCGACGAGTGCGTCGAGGCTGTCGAAATACCGATAGATCGCGGGCGCGGTCATGCCCATCTCGCGGGCGATCGCGCGCAGGGAGATGGCGTCCGGGCCGCCGGTGACCAGCAGTCGACGGGCCTCGTCCTTGATCTCGGTGAGAGTCGAGGTGCGGAGGCGCTCGCGGCGTGTCGGCGCACTCAAACGCGAACCTCCTTGACTCCCGAGAACGCCGTTGCCATAGTTAACGGCGTTCATTCTCCTAACGCTGTTCGTAGTTTGGCACAGATCTCTGGGGGGATCCATGTTCGCGTGGTGGGGGCGGGCGGTGGTCCGGTTCCGTTGGTTCGTGCTGGCGGCCGCGGCAGCGCTGGTGCTGGTCGGCGCGGCGTGGGGCACGGGGGTGTTCGGCGCGCTGACCGGCGGCGGGTTCGACGACCCGAAGTCCGAGTCGACCCAGTTCCGGGACCGCACGATCGCCGAGCTCGGCAGCCAGGACGTCGACGTGCTGGTGCTCTACTCCGACCCGGCCGCGGCGGTCGACGACCCGAGTTTCCGCGACCCGGTGACCGCGACGCTGGCCAAGATCCGGGCGTTGCCCGAGGTCGCGTCGGTGACCAGCTTCTACGACACGCAGTCGCCGGCGCTGGTCTCGGTCGACCGGCGCGCCACCTACGCGATGGTCCAGCTCAAGGCCATCGACCCGGACGGGAAGACCAGCGCGTACGAGACGATCGAACCGGCGTTGACCGCACCCGGCATCACCACGCAGACGGGCGGCACGGTCCCGTTCCTCCACGAGGCCAACAAACAGACGAGCGAAGACCTGGCGCGGGCCGAGATGTTCTCGCTCCCCGTCCTGCTGGTACTGCTCATCCTGATCTTCGGTGGCCTGGCCGCCGCTGCCACGCCTCTGATGATCGGCGGCATCGCGATCCTGGGCTCGCTGGTCGTGGTGCGGCTGATCAACATGCTCACCGACGTGTCCGTCTTCGCGGTCAACATCATCACGTTGATCGGGCTGGGCATGGCGGTCGACTATGCGCTGTTCATCGTGAGCCGGTTCCGCGAGGAGTTGGCCGCCGGTCACGAGCCGCCTGCGGCGATCGGGCGCACGATGGCCACCGCCGGCCGCACGGTGTTGGTCTCCGGGCTGACCATCGCCCTCGCGCTGGCCAGTCTGTTGATCTTCCCGCAGTCGTTCCTGCGCTCGATGGGCTTCGGCGGCCTGGCAGCGGTGCTGGTCGCGATGCTGGCCGCACTGACGGCGTTGCCCGCGCTGCTGGCCGTGCTCGGCCACCGGGTCAACGCGCTGCGCATCCCGCTGCCCTGGCGGCGCGGGCCGGAGCACGCCGGCGGCGACGGCGCCTGGGCCAGGATCGCGCGGAGCGTGATGCGCCGACCCATCGTGTACGCGGCCGGCGTCATCGTGATCCTCGCCGTGCTCGCGTCGCCGGTGCTCCGGATCAGCTTCGGCGGCTTCGACGAGCGGGTGCTCCCGCCGGGCTCCGAACCGCGAGTGGTGTCCGACGCGATCACCGCCGACTTCGCGGGTGGCACGGTCGGGCCGATCGAGGTGCTGGTCTCCGGTGGTGGCCAGGCCGAGGCGCAACGGCTCGCGTCGACCGTGACCGGCCTGCCCGATGTGACCGGGGTCCAGGTGACCGCGTCGGAAGGGGCGTCGTCACTGCTCACCGTCACCTACCCGGGCGAGTCGACCGGCGACGCGGCGCAGGGTGTCGTGCGGGCGATCCGCGACCTGCCGGCGCCCGCGGGCGTCGACGTCCTTGTCGGTGGCCGCACGGCGGCCGACATCGACCTGATTGACAGCCTCGTCGCGCACCTGCCGTGGATGGCATTGATTATGGCGTTGGCGACACTGATCCTGCTGTTCCTGGCGTTCGGCTCGATCGTGCTGCCGATCAAGGCGGTCCTGATGAACCTGGTCTCGATCGGCGCCTCGTTCGGCGTGGTCGTCTGGGTCTTCCAGGACGGTCACTTCGCCGACTTCCTCGGCTTCACGCCCACGGGCTTCATCGAACCCAGCAACCCGATCCTGATGCTGGCCGTCCTGTTCGGACTGGCGACCGACTACGAGGTCTTCCTGCTGTCGCGGGTACGCGAGGAGTGGGACCGCACCGGCGACAACACGGCGTCGGTGGCATCCGGCCTCCAACACACCGGCCGGATCATCACCGCGGCCGCCCTGTTGCTGACGGTGGTCGTTGCCGGCTTCGCCAGCGGTGGCATCGCCTTCATCAAGCTGATCGGCGTCGGCATGATCGTGGCCATCATCGTCGACGCGACGCTGGTGCGACTACTCCTCGTCCCGGCGACGATGCGACTACTCGGCCGCTGGAACTGGTGGGCGCCAGGGCCCTTCGGCGCGGTCTACCGCCGGTTCGGCATCCGTGAGCTCGACCCGCATCCTGACGCGGCGGCCAAGGAGGAAGCCCTGGCCGGAAGCAGCCGCTCCACCTGACGATCCGGCCAACGACGGAATGCCGCCGGTGGACGCACGTCGTCGGGGCGCGCACCCGGCAACTCACGGGCGAGCAGCAGAAGCTCGCCCAGCCTGCGGGCGACCGCCCGGGTGCCCGTCAGGGCGCCGGGCAGGACGGCGGCGGCAGCCCGCCGGTCTGCGGGGTCCTGGCCCAGAGCACCCGTTCACTGGGTGCGCGCCAGAGGAGCCGCTGAGGAGCGGCGCGCGGCGAGGGTGCTGCTGAGGACGAGCGTTGCCGAATACCCCGCCAGCACAATGACGTGGAACAGGTAGAGCCAGAGCAGCACCGCGACCACAGCCCCGACCGGGTCGAAGCCGCCGAAAGGGATGCCGAGGTCCAGCGGGAAGGAGGTGAACAGGACGAACCCGTGCAGGAAGCCCGACAGGTTGGCGGCTGTGAACGAGGCGACCAAGCAGGTCGGGCGCCAATCGGGGCGGCCTGGGCCGACGATCCGGTACACCCAGATCAGCACCGGCGTCAGGACCAGCCAGACGGCCAGGAACGACAGGACCACGCCCAGCACCACCGACCAGCCACCGCGGCGGACCAGGCCCGTCGTGTACGGGAGTGCGGCGATCGTGGCCAGCACCAGTGCGGGCGCCGGCGCCAACAGCGGCAGCAACAGCAGACGGCCGCGCCAGCCCACCAGACGTTCCGTGCCGGGCTCGGCCACTGACACGAACGCCCGCCGCAGGCCCTCGCCGTAGAACGACGCCGGCAGTAGGGACGCGAGGGCCAGCCACGGTGTCAGGGTGAGGCCCGCCTCGACCAGCGCGGCCGCGGCCCGGTCGGCGCCGATCGACGACGGCAGGGTGTCCGTCGCGTACGCGGTCAGCCGCCGCACCCGGTCCGCACCCGCCACCAGGCCGGTGAGCCAGAGGGCGAGCAGCGAGACCGGCACGATCGCGATCGCGCCGTAGAACGTGATCGCGGCGGCGTGCAGCGACAGGTCCCGGCCACGCAGGGGCGCGAACGCGGCTCGCGCCACCCTTCTCAGGCCCTCGACCATGCCCTCACTTTCCCTGGAAGGGCGCCCGACACTCCTTAGCATCCGTGGACATGACGGTCTTCGAGACGGATCGCCTGATCGTTCGGCAGTGGACGGAGAGCGACGCCGACGTCGCCCGGGTCTTCGACATGCTGTCCCGCTGGGAGGTCGCCCAGTGGCTCGGTGCCCGGCCGCGCGTGCTGGAGAGCCCGAGCGAGGCGCTCGCCGCGATCCGCCGGTGGCGCGCCCGGGCCGACGACCTGCACGGGATCTGGGCGGTCGACGTCCGCGACACCGGCATCACGGCCGGCTCGGTGCTGGTCGTGCCGTTGCCCGACGTCGACCATGAGCCGACCGACGACATCGAGGTCGGCTGGCACCTGCATCCGGACTCGTGGGGGCACGGGTACGCGACGGAATCAGCGCGCGCCGCCATCGATCGGGTGTTCTCGGCCGGCCTGGATCAGATCTACGCGGTCATCCGGGAGGGCAACGTGCCCTCGATCGCGGTCGCCCGCCGGCTCGGTATGGCCTCGATCGGAACCCGGACCACCTGGTACGGCGGGATCGAGCTGGACACCTACCGGCTCGCGGCCGGCGATCGCTGACCGGGCAACCGGCGGCAGGCACCTCGCGGCAGATCGCTGACCGGGCACCCGGCGGACCATGCCGCCGATCTACCCTCCTCCGGTGCGCATCGTCATCGTCGCCACCCCGGATCCCCGGCGGCCCGTCGCGGCCCTCCGCCACGTGTCGCGGTGGGTCTTCCGCAGCTTCTGGGCCGTGGGACTCCTGGTGCTCGCCCTCGGAGTCGTCGGCATCGTGGTGCTGGACGGCGGCGACCCGGCGCTCGACGCCGCGATCATGGTCATCGGGTTGCTGCTGCTCGCCTCGCCCAGCTTCATGGTGGCGTCCGTGCGACGGCAACAGCGCGCTACCGCGGGCATGACCATCGAGTACGAGTTCGACGAGGACGGCGTCCTGCAACGCTACGAGGACGGCGAGTCGCGAATGCCGTGGTCGACCCTGCTGCGCGCGGAGATCTTCTCGAACACACTGCTGCTCTTCCAGGCGAGGAACCGGTACATCCCGATCCCGATCGGGGCGCTCTCCCCGACGGACCGCGCCGACCTGCGCGACCTCTTGGAGCGGCACGGGCTTCTGCCACCTCCGCGCGCCGACCTGTGGACAACTTCGGACCCCGCATCCCGATAGGGGAGAATGACCGAGTGACCCAAGCAAACCGGACCGCGCCGCGCGAGATCGTCCTGCTCGGCAGCACGGGTTCGATCGGCACTCAGGCGGTCGACATCGTGCGCCGCAATCCCGAGCGGTTCCGGGTGGTGGCGCTCGGCGCCGGCGGCGGCAACGTCGGGCTGCTCGCCGCCCAGGCGCTCGAGCTCGGTGTCGAGGCCGTCGGCGTGGCCAGGGCGTCCACCGCGCAGGACCTCCAACTCGCCTTCTACGCCCAGGCGGCCAAGAAGGGCTACGCGACCGGCGACTTCCGCATCCCCAAGATCCTGGCGGGGCCGACCGCGATGGCCGAGCTGGCGGAATGGCCGGCCGACCTGGTGCTCAACGGCGTCGTCGGCTCGCTCGGCCTGGCGCCGACCCTGGCCGCGCTCAGGGCCGGCCGCACCCTCGCGCTCGCCAACAAGGAGTCCCTGATCGCCGGCGGCAGCCTGGTCAAGGCGGCGGTGACGCGGCCCGGGCAGATCGTCCCGGTCGACTCCGAGCATTCCGCGCTGGCCCAGTGCCTGCGATCCGGCGCCGAGCGCGAGGTGCGCAAGCTGGTGCTGACCGCCAGCGGCGGGCCTTTCCGCGGGCGGCGGCGAGCAGAGCTGACCGAGGTCACGCCCGACGAGGCGTTGGCGCACCCCACCTGGAACATGGGGCCGGTGGTCACGATCAATTCGGCCACCATGGTCAACAAAGGGCTAGAAGTGATCGAGGCCCACGAGCTTTTCGACGTCGACTACGACGACATCCAGGTCGTGGTGCACCCGCAGTCGGTGATCCATTCCATGGTGGAGTTCATCGACGGCTCGACGATCGCGCAGGCCAGCCCGCCGGACATGCGGCTGCCGATCTCGCTGGGCCTCGGTTGGCCCGACCGGGTGACAGACGCGGCAAAGCCGGTCGACTGGACGACCGCACACACCTGGACCTTCGAGCCTCTCGACGACGCGGCGTTCCCGGCGGTCGAGCTGGCCAAGCAGGCGGGCCGGGCGGGGCGGTGCCGGCCGGCGATCTACAACGCGGCCAACGAAGAGTGTGTGGCCGCCTTCACGGACGGCCGTTTGCCCTTCCTCGGCATAGTGGACACCGTGGAGCAAGTCCTCACGGCCGCACCCGACTTCGCCGAACCAGGTACCGTCGATGACGTGCTCGCCGCGGAAACCTGGGCCCGGAGGCAGGCGCGGGATCTGATCGGGTCAGCGGTGAGGGGAGCTTAATGTATCTGATCGGTGTGGCGCTTTTCGCCCTTGTCATCCTGATATCGGTCAGTTTGCACGAAGCCGGGCACATGCTTACCGCCAAGGCCTTCGGCATGAAGGTGACCAAATACTTCGTCGGCTTCGGGCCGACGTTGTGGTCGTTCAAGCGCGGCGAGACCGAATACGGGCTCAAGGGCATTCCGCTCGGCGGCTTCTGCAAGATCGTCGGCATGACGCCGCAGGACGACGACGTCGACCCGGCCGACGAGCCCCGCGCGATGTGGCGGTTCCCGCTCTGGAAGCGCACCGTCGTGATGAGCGCCGGCTCGATCACCCACTTCCTCCTGGCGATCGTCACGCTCTGGCTCGCCGCGATGTTCATCGGCCTGCCCAACCCGGCACTGGCCGAACCGCAGCCGGCCTACGTCAAGATCACCAATTGTGTGATCGTCGGCGCGACCGCCAACCGTGACTGCATCCCGGGTGACCCGGCGAGCCCGGCCAAGCAGGCCGGCCTCCAGGACGACGACAAGATCACCGCCATCAACGGCGTCCCGGTGGCGACCTACACCGACCTGGTCAGCGAGATCCGCAAGCTCCCGGCGGGCTCCCAGGCGACGATCAACTACCAGCGCGGTGGCGCCGACCAGCAGGTCAACGTCAACCTCGCCTCGGTGCAGCGGCCTCCGGTCGACAACCCCGAAGGCCCGGTCGGTGCCGTGAGCGCCCTCGGCGTGCAGGGCCCCATTCCGCCGCCGGGCGTGCCGGTCATGCTCAAGTACAACGCGATCGAAGCCGTGCCCGCGACCGCCGACTACACCGGCAACCTCGCGGTCGGCACCGTCCAGTCGCTCCAGCGGATCCCGCAGAAGATCCCGGCCCTCTGGGACGCGGTCACCGGTGAGCCGCGCGACGCCGACACCCCGATCAGCGTGGTCGGAGCCAGCCGGCTCGGTGGCGAGGCCGTCGAACACAGCGCATGGGAAATCTTTGTCCTGCTGTTCGTCTCGTTGAACTTCTTCATTGGTGTGTTCAACCTGCTGCCGCTGCTACCTCTTGACGGTGGCCACATCGCGATCTCGTGGTTCGAGCGGGCCAGGTCCTGGGTAGCCGCACGGCTGGGCAAGCCCGATCCAGGGCGCGTCGACTACTACAAGCTGATGCCCGTTACGTACGTCGTTATCCTGATAGGCGGGGCTTTTACCCTGCTGACGATCACTGCTGACATCATCAACCCCATCACGCTCTTCTAGAACCCGCGCACAACCGTTCCGAGGTGAGTGTTCCCGTGACCGCGATCAGTCTCGGCATGCCGGCCGTTCCTCCCCCGCCGCTGGCCCCGCGCCGGCAGAGCCGCCAGATCCAGGTCGGCTCGGTGGCGGTGGGTGGTGGTGCCCCGGTGTCGGTGCAGTCGATGACTACCACGCTGACCGCCGACATCAACTCGACGTTGCAGCAGATCGCCGAGCTCACGGCGTCGGGCTGCCAGATCGTGCGGGTAGCGGTGCCGTCGCAGGACGACGTGGAGGCGCTGCCCGCGATCGCGAAGAAGTCGCAGATCCCGGTCATCGCCGACATCCACTTCCAGCCGAGGTACGTGTTCGCGGCGATCGACGCCGGCTGCGCGGCCGTCCGGGTCAACCCCGGCAACATCCGGCAGTTCGACGACAAGGTCAAGGAGATCGCCGTCGCGGCGTCGGGCGCGGGGGTGCCGATCCGGATCGGGGTCAACGCCGGCTCGCTCGACAAGCGGCTGCTGCAGAAATACGGCAAGGCCACCGCAGAGGCGCTGGTCGAGTCGGCGCTGTGGGAGTGCTCGCTGTTCGAGGAGCACGGCTTCCGCGACATCAAGATCTCGGTGAAGCACAACGACCCGGTCGTGATGATCCGGGCGTACCGGCAGTTGGCCGAGCAATGCGACTACCCGCTGCACCTCGGTGTGACCGAGGCCGGCCCGGCGTTCCAGGGCACGATCAAGTCGGCGGTCGCGTTCGGCGCGCTGCTGGCCGAGGGCATCGGTGACACCATCCGGGTGTCGCTGTCCGCGCCGCCGGTCGAAGAGGTCAAGGTCGGCCAGCAGATCCTCGAGTCGCTGGGCCTGCGCGAGCGCGGCCTGGAGATCGTCTCCTGCCCGTCCTGCGGTCGGGCCCAGGTCGACGTCTACAAGCTCGCCGAAGAGGTCACCGCCGGGCTCGAGGGCCTGCCGGTGCCGCTGCGGGTCGCGGTCATGGGCTGCGTGGTCAACGGCCCGGGCGAGGCCCGCGAGGCCGACCTCGGCGTGGCGTCCGGCAACGGCAAGGGCCAGATCTTCGTCAGGGGCAAGGTCATCAAGACGGTGCCCGAAGGCCAGATCGTCGAGACCCTGATCGCCGAGGCCGTCCGCCTGGCCGAGGAGATGGGCGCCGAGCTCCCCGACGAGCTGCGCGAGCTCGCGATCGGCCCGACGGTAACCGTCCACTAGCTGTCGTCGTAGCCGGCGCCGCCGCCCAGCGGCGGCAGGGTTCGCCCTAAGGACAAGAAACGGAAAGGCTCCACGAGATCACATCTCGTGGAGCCTTTCGCGTGAACCGTCACCGGGTCTCGGGGTCTTCGGCCAGGATCGCGTAGAGCTTGCGCCGGGCCTCGTCGAGCACCTCGGCCGCGCGGTTGCGCTGGTCGTCGCTGCCGGTGCGGAGCACCTGGCGAAGTGCGTTCATGGTGCCCATCGCCGCTTCGCGGATGTCCTGCCAGCTATTGACGGCACCGGCGGCCTCGAAGGCGCTCCAGGGCGCCTGTGCGGCGGCGTCGGTCGCCTCGGCCTGGCCGGCCTCCGTGAGGGTGAAGCTCTTGCGGCCGCCCTCAGTGGTGCTGACGATCAGGCCCTCGTCCTCCAGCAGTTGGAGCGTGGGGTAGACCGAGCCGGGGCTGGGTCGCCACATGCCACCTGTGCGCTGCTCGAGCTCCTGGATCATCTCGTAGCCGTGCATCGGCCGCTCTGTGAGCAGCGCGAGCAGTGCGGCCCGGACGTTGGGCCGGCGTCCGCCCCGACCGCCGCGCCCGCGGCCACCGGGGCCGCCGCCGAAGCCGCCGGCGCCGCCCCAGCCGAAGCCACCGAAGTCGCCTCCGGGGAAGCCGTGCCCGCGCATCCGTGAGTCATGGCCACCGTGATGGCCGCGATGAAGATTTTCGCGTTGGAACCTCATGGGGTCCTCCTCCGATCTGTTGTCGATACGTTGACGATATATCGGCAATGCATCGCCGACAACACGCAGTGACCTGGGTCACGTCGGAAAGTTGGTCGATCTAGGGGCCAAACCGGGGGAAGCCGTTCGCACCGCGATCTGGCACGCTTGAGAGCGTGTTGATGGTGCCCGTCCGGCAGCTCGGCGAGACCGAGCGGGGAGCGGTCGAGCGCTTGCTGGACACCGACCCCTATGGCGGGGCGCAGGTGGCCGAGCGGGTCGCCGCGCGCGGGCTCGCCTGGTGGCGGGCCGACGGGCGCGTCTTCGGGTACGGGTCGCGCCGGCACGTCGAGGCGCTCTGCTGGCTGGGCGGCCACCTGACCCCCGTCCATGCCGGCCCGACGGCGGTGGCCGCGTTCGCCGAGCGGCTGGCCGCCGAAGACCGCACCTGCTCGTCGATCGTCGGGCGGGCCGACGCCGTCCTCGGGCTCTGGGAGCGGCTGTCCGACCACTGGGGGCCGGCCCGTGACGTCCGGCCGCACCAGCCGCTGTTGATGGCCGACTCGATGCCCGACGTGAGCATCGACAAGGCCGTCCGGGTCGTCCGCACCGAGGAGACCGACCTGCTCTTTCCGGCCGCGGTGTCGATGTACACCGAGGAGGTCGGCGTCTCGCCGATGCTCGACGACGGTGGCGTCGGCTACCGGCGTCGGGTGG
Organism: Asanoa ishikariensis; assembly: GCF_900107455.1. Taxonomy (GTDB): domain Bacteria; phylum Actinomycetota; class Actinomycetes; order Mycobacteriales; family Micromonosporaceae; genus Asanoa; species Asanoa ishikariensis. The sequence goes on from NZ_FNQB01000002.1 coordinate 1,115,799, forward strand.
CAGACCTGGTCCGGGCCCGCCGCGCGTACGCCCGGATGGTCGATGGTGAGGTGGTCTTCAAGGCCGAGCTCGCGGTCGTCACCAAGCAGACCGCGCAGATCCAGGGCGTGTGGGTCGCGCCGAACTGGCGGGGCAAGGGGCTCGCGGCGCCGGCACTGGCCGCGGTGATGCGCGACGCGCTGCGCCGGGTCGCCCCGACGGTCAGCCTCTACGTCAACGACTACAACGAGCCGGCCCGTCGGGCGTACGACCGCTGCGGGTTCCGTCCTGTCGGTGAGTTCGCGACTGTGCTGTTCTGATCCCACCTGGTGGGAGGCGTCAGCTAATCTCCGATTGCCGGAATCGGCCCGACCTCTACGCTAAGTGACGAACAAGACACCAAACGTCACTGGAGGTCCTCGGTGGGCAGGATCGAGAAGCAAGTCTCCGAGGGCACGGTCAAGTACTACTGGTACCCGGGCGACAAACGCGAGTGGAAGCGGGCCGCCATCTCGGTCGGGATCGGTCTGGGCGCCTTCCTCGTGCTCTACATGATGACCCGCGACCTGTTGCCGGCCGTCGTCGGCGGCACCTCCGTGACGGCGGCCGTCTCCGGCGTGAACTTCGGCCGACGGGACGCGCGCGCCCTCACCACCTTCCCCACCCTCACCGGACGTTCCGCGCGCATCGCTGCCGTCACGCAGACCGGCCGGGCCGCCTGGCGCGGTCTCGTGCACGGGCTCGGCGGGGCGACGGCGGCCGTGCTGATCCTCAACCTCCCGCACGCCGGCGTCATCGCTGACTGGATCCTGCCCGTCGTGCCCGCGGTCGTCGGCGCGCTCGCGCACCAGGCCGGAATGTTGGCCGAGCAACTGCCCGCGGCGAAGCCCGAAGCCCCGGCGGCCACCGCCGTGCCCGCTGCCGAAGGAGCAAAATAGGAGGTGCGACGCGGGTAGCACCGCACGGCCGCACGGAAGAAGTATGCTCGGGCGCGACCATGAGCCCCAGCGACATCGAACGAAGGCGGACGATGGAACAGTCGAGGGCGCTACCGACGGAGGTCGATCTCAGCCGGCCGAGCGCCGCCCGGGTCTACGACTACTTTCTGGGCGGGGCGCACAACTTCGAGGTCGACCGGCAGCTCGCCGAGCAGATCGCGGCGATGACGCCGAACCTGGCCGACACCATGCGCGCCGGCCGGGCGTTCCTGCGCCGCGCGGTCGCTGAGCTCACCCGCCTCGGCGTCGACCAATATCTGGACATCGGCTCCGGCATCCCGACCGTCGGCAACGTGCACGAGGTGGCCCAGGGCATCAACCCACAGGCCCGGATCGTGTACGTCGACATCGACCCGGTCGCCGTCGCGCACAGTCGCTCCATTTTGGAGGACAACCCGCTCACGGCCGTTATCCAGGCCGACGTGCGCGACCCGGCACACATCCTGGCCGAAGCGCGCGACACCGGCCTGCTCGACTTCACCAAGCCGGTCGGTGTGCTGCTCGCCGGGGTCGTCCACTTCGTACCCGACAGCGATGAACCCGACCGCCTCATGGCGACGTTGCGGGCCGCTGTCCCGCCCGGCAGCTACCTGGTGATCTCCCACTCGACCTTCGAGGACCAGCCGCAGGAGATGCTCGACGCGCAGAAGCTGTCGGCGCGCACCGCCACCGAGATCACGCTGCGGTCCAAGGCCCAGGTCTCCGCCTTCTTCGGTGATTTCGAGCTGCTCGAGCCTGGCATCGTCCACATGCCACTGTGGCGTCCGGACTCGCCCGGCGACGTCGACGACCGGCCCGAGCGGTTCGGCGCTTTCGGTGGGGTCGGCCGAAAGCCGGCCGCGGGCTGACGATGGCACTCTCCGCTTCGGAGATCAGCACCTCGGGCGCACAGCGTTATGCCGGGCGATGGACGCATGCCGTCACCCGGCGGGCGTTCGTCACGATGTCCGGCGAACAGGTCGAAGAGCTGCTGACCGCCCACGCGGTCCGGCTCGCGCAGGCCCTGTCCGCCGAGGAGTTCAGCGCCGACCCCGCTCGCGAGGTCGGTCGGGCGCTGGTCGAGGCCAACCTCACCGAACCCGACACGCTCGGCTGGTCGCTGCGCGCACTCGGCGAGCATCTGGTCGACGACGTCGTGCCTGGTCTGCGGCTGCCGGACCAGGCGACGCGGCTCACCGAGTTGCAGGCCGCGCTGGCGGAAGGCTTCGCCCTGGCGTTGCGCGACCGCACGTTCGCTCAGCAGGAGCGGATCAGCCGGTCGGCGTGGGAGGCGCGCAACGAGGCGGAGCAGGCGCTGCGCGACAGCGAGGCCCGCTTCCGCGCGGTGTTCAGCGGTGCGGCCATCGGCATCGGCATCGGCGACTTGACCGGTCAGATCGTCGACGTCAACCAGGCCTTCGCGGACATGCTCGGCTACTCGCGCGACGAGTTGCGCGAGATCAACGTCAGCAACCTCTTCCACGCCGAGGACAGCCCGGGGATCTGGGAGCTCTACGAGGACCTGATCGAGGGCAAACGCGATCGGGTACGGATCGAGAAGCGCTACTTCCGCAAGGACGGCAGCGAGCTCTGGACCGACCTCGCGGTCACGCTGATCCGCCACGACGACGGACGGCCCCGCTTCACGGTGGCGATGGTCCAGGACATCACCGAGCGGTACGCGTTGCAGCAGCGGCTGCGTTTCCAGGCGCTACACGACCCGCTGACCGGCCTGCCCAACCGCACGCTCTTCTTCGAGCGGCTCGAAGCGGTGCTCCAGGACCGCCAGCACGACCGCCGCGTCGGTGTCTGCTTCCTGGACCTCGACGGCTTCAAGGCGATCAACGACACCCTCGGCCACGACGTCGGCGACAAGCTGCTCATCGTCGTCGCACGCCGGCTGGCCGAGGCGGTCTCCAGCGCCGGACACCTGGTGGCCCGGATGGGCGGCGACGAGTTCGTCATCCTGGTCGCCGACGTCGACCAGGACGGCACCACGGTCGAGGTGGCCGAGTCGGCGCTGCGGGCGGTCGCCGAGCCGGTCTACATCGGAGCGAACCAGCTCGCCGTCTCGGCGAGCGTGGGCATCGTCGACCGGTTCGTCGACGACGGCACCGCCACCGACCTGATGAAGGCCGCCGACACCACGCTCTACTGGGCGAAGGCGGAGGGCGGCCGCGGTCGCTGGGCCCGCTACGACCCGGAGCGTGCGGCCCGCGAGGCGACCAGCACCGCGCTGGCGGCGGCACTGCCGTCCGCGCTGGCCCGCGACGAGTTCGTGGTGGAATACCAGCCGATCGTCTCGCTCGGCAACGGTGGGATGCGGGCGGTGGAGGCGCTGATCCGCTGGCAGCACCCGACGCTCGGGCTGCTCTCGCCCGACCAGTTCATCGGGCTGGCGGAGGAGACCGGTCTGATCATCCGGCTCGGCCAGTGGGTGCTGGAGCGGTCCTGCGCCGAGGCCGGCCGGTGGCACAAGGAGTTCCCGCGCGCCCGGCTGATGGTCAGCGTCAACCTGTCGGCCCGCCAGGTCAGTGACCCGGAGATCGTCGACCAGGTGGCCGGCGCGCTTCGGAACAGCGGCCTGCCGCCGGACCTGCTCCAGCTCGAGCTGACCGAGAGCGCCGTGATGGCGACCGGGGGCGAGCCGGTGCGGGCGCTGCGGCGGTTGGCCAGCACCGGCGTACGGCTGGCCATCGACGACTTCGGCACCGGCTACTCGAACCTCGCGTACCTGCGCCAGCTCCCGATTCACACCCTCAAGCTGGCCGGCCCGTTCGTCGACGGGATGCGCGCGCACGACCCGGCGAGCGTGGTCGCCGAGCGGATCGTCGACGCGCTGGTGCGGCTCGCGCACGCGCTCGGGCTGTCGGTGACCGCGGAGTCGGTGGAGACGCCGGAACAGGTGGAACGGTTGACGGCACTGGGTTGCGACAGCGGGCAGGGCCGGCATTTCGGCACACCCGCGGCGCCCTCGGCGATCACGGCGCTGCTGCGTTCGGCGGAGATGCCGGGCAGTTGATTTGACGGGCAGGCGGGCGCACGTTGGCACGCGCGCCCGCCCGCCGCCTCGCGCCGGTGCGATGAGAGAGGTAAACCGCACCGGTGCGTCGCGCGTTCCGAGTGCGCGGTGTTTTTGGAGCGTGGTGTCTTTGGGGCCCCTCTTGACCTGAGACCAATCATGCGGTACGGGCATCGAAGCAGCAACGTATTTTGTCGGTGCCGACCGGCATGATGTCCGCGTGACCCTCCTCGCCGACATCGACTTCCGCCGCTACTGGCTGTCCCGCATGGTGTCCGTCACCGGCTCGCTGGTCACCTACGTCGTGCTGCCGGTGCTGATCTACTCGGTGACCCGGTCGAGCCTGTGGACCGCGTTGGTCGTCGTCGCCGAGGGCCTGCCCTACCTCTGCTTCGGCCTGTTCGCCGGCGCACTGGCCGACCGCCTCGACCGCCGCCGCGTGATGGTCACGGCCGACCTGGTCAACGCGGTCGTGCTGGGCTCGATCCCGGTCGCCTACGCGTTCGGCGTGCTGACCGCGCCACACGTGCTGGTCGTGGCCTTCCTGACCCAGATCTTCTTCGTCTTCTTCGACGCCGCCAACTTCGGCGCCCTGCCGGCCCTGGTCGGTCGGGCCCGCATCGCCGCGGCCAACTCGGCCGTGCACGGCGGCGGCACGGTGCTCGAGCTCATCGTGCCGGGCATCGCGGGCGTGCTGCTCACGCTGGTCGCGCCGGGGCCGCTGCTGGTGATCGACGCGGTCTCGTTCGTGGTGTCGGCATTGCTGGTGCGGGCGATCGCGGCGCCGTTGCAGGTCGGCGTTTCCGGGCCGTCGCCCGGGTTGTTCCGCGACATCCGCGAGGGTGTCGTGTTCCTGAGCAGGCAGCCCATCGTGCGCACGCAGACCATCGTCGGCTGCCTGCAGTCGATGACCGGTGGGGCGTTCATGGGCCAGTTCGTGCCTTGGCTCGACCAGACGCTGGGGGTGCGTCCGACCAACGACGCTCGGCTTGGTGTCCTCTATGGAGTCTGGGGTGCGGGCGGCATCGTGGCCGCCCTGATCTTTCCGCGCCTGGCCCGTCGCTTGGGGGAGCCGCGGGTGACGTTGTGGGTTTTGCCTTTGTCGGCGCTGTTCGGTCTGGCTTGTGGGCTCGCCACCAGTTGGGTGGTGGCGGCGGTGTTGCTGGCTCTGTGGGCGATCGTCTATTCCGTGGTCATTCTTACCGCTATCACGTTGCGGCAGCGGGTTACGCCGGACCGACTACAGAGCCGGGTCAACACCGCCGGGCGGATGCTGTCGTTCGGGGTGGGGTGGCCTGTGGGGGCGCTCATCGGTGGGGTCGTTTCGGATGCGACCAGTCCTCGGACGGCGATCGTCGCTACTGCGGCGATGAGTGGGATCGGGGTGTTCGTCGCTTGGTTCTCGCCGCTGCGGCGGTTGGCGGGTGAGCCGATCCCGGACGCCGAGGACGTGGGCACGCCCGCGGACGGGGGCGCCGCCGATCGCGCGCGTGAGGAGACGGATCGCGTGGGGGCGTAGGAAGGCTGTGGCTGTTCGTGCCGGTCGCGCGGCGGTGCTTTGGCGGGTGCCGTGGATGGGCCGACGCGTGCCGACGGTGCTTTGGTGGACGCCGGCGCTGCGCTCACGCGCTGCGCTCACGCGCTGCGCTCGCGCGGGACGGCGCTGCGCTCGCGCGGGACGGCGCTGCGCTCGCGCGTGACGGCGCTGCGCTCGCGCGGGACGGCGCTGCGCTCGCGCGGGACGGCGCTGCGCCTGCGGGTGCCGTGGTTGCCGGATGGCGTTTATTCAGCTCGACCAGGAGTCCGGCGAGTTCGGCTTGGCTTCTGGCCTTCGACCGGGGGGTGGATCGGCGCTTTCGGCGGGGCGGAGTTTGAGGTTTGCGCTGAGGTGGGGATTTCTCCGGGGCTTTGCCCCGGACCCCGCCCGGGCTTCGGGGATCCTGGGGGAGGAGCGGATCCCCTCGTCGGGCTTCGCAAGGGCATCAGGATCTCTGGGCGGTGACAAGGTCGGTCGTCCGGTGGGGCGCTCCACCTTGTCACCGCCCAGAGATCCTGCTTGTCGGGCTGCGCCCGACGAGGGGATCCGCTCCTTTAGCTAGCCGCGGATTCGGGTGTTCTTGGGGTCGTACAAGGGGTCTTGGGTGACTGTGGCTTGTTGCCAGTCGCCGAAGATGCCTACTTCTACCCGCTCGCCTTCGTTCACCGTGGTGGGTAGGTAGGCGTAGGCGATTGACGCCTCTACTCGGTGGCCGTAGCCGCCTGAGGTCACTCTTCCCACCGGTTTGCCTTTAACCCTTACCGGTTCTGTGCCTAGGCAGACTTGGGACGGGTCGTCCATCACCAGGCAGCGTAGGCGGCGTTCTGGGGTCGCCGCCCTTAGCGCCTCGCTGCCCAGGAAGTCCTTGTCGTTGCGGACGGCGAACGACAGACCGGCCTCGTCCGGCGTTGTTTCGGGGGTGATGTCGGAGCCCCAGACCCGGTAGCCCTTCTCCAGCCGCATCGACTCGATCGCGCGGTAGCCGGCCGGCCGCATCCCGTGTGGCGTTCCCGTCTCGACCAGCAGGTCCCACAGCGTCAGCATGTATTCGGTGCTGGCGTACAACTCCCAGCCGAACTCGCCGACGAAGGTCACCCGCTGGGCCAGCACCGGCACCGGGCCTAGCGTGACCCGGCTGGCCCGCATGAACCGCGCGTCTAGCTCTCCGTCGACCAGGGGGGCCACGATCTCCCGCGCTGCTGGACCCCACAGGCACAGGCAGCCGTACGCGCCGGTGACGTCGTCGATCCGGACCTCATCGGGGGCGTGGCGGCGCAGCCAGGCTGCGTCGCGTACACCTGAGGCCGTGCTCGTCACCACGCGGAAGTGGTCCTCTGCCAGGCGGGTCACCGTCAGGTCCGCCTCGATGCCCGCGCGGGCGTTGAGTAGCTGGGTGTAGGCGACACCGCCTACCGGGCGGTCGATGTCGTTGGCGCACATCCATTGCAGGAACTTCGCGGCGTCGGCGCCTCGGACGTCGAGTTTCGCGAACGAGGATTGGTCGAACAGGCCGGCCGCTTCGGCGGTGGCCCGGCACTCCGCGGCGATGGCGGGCGACCAGGTGCGGCCGGCCCAACCCGCGGGGCGCGTCGCAGCGGGGTCATCGGGCCGCGGTGCGAACCAGTTGACCCGTTCCCACCCGGCCTTCTCGCCGAGTGCCGCCTCGCCGGTGCGTGGCCAGACGGCCGAGCGACGCAGCGGGCGTCCGGCCGTCCACTCGGTGTGGGGGTAGACGACGTCGTAGTAACGCGAGTACGCGTCCAGCGCCTTGGCCGTCGCCCAGGAGCGGCTGGCCGCGTGCGGTCCGAAACGGCGGATGTCCATGTGGGACACGTCGTACTCGGGCTGGCCGTCGACGATCCACTCGGCCAGCACCTTGCCCACTCCGCCGGCGGCGGCCAGGCCGTGTACGCAGAAGCCTGCCGCCACCCAGAAGCCGCGCACGGCGGTCTCGCCGAGCAGGAACTCGCCGTCGGGGGTGAACGCCTCCGCGCCGTTGACCACTCGGGCGATCGACGCCGTGCGCAAAGAAGGCACTCGGTGCTGGCCGGCGGCCCAGGACTCCGCGAACAGGTCCAGCTCCGGCGGGAACAGCGCGCGTGGCGACGCCAGCGGTGGGCCCGACTCGGGCCAGCACACCGATGGCGTGCGGATGTAGCCGCCGATCAACAGGCCGTCGGGGGTGTCCGGGTCGTCGGAGCCCCGGAAGTAGACGATGTGGTCCGGGTCCCGGACCGTCGGCAGCGCGGGCACGTCGGAGAGCGGCAGTGGGGAGCTGACCACGTACTGGTGCTTGATCGGGACGACCGGGATCGGGACCCCGGCGAGCCCGCCGATGTGGCCGGCCGCCGCGCCCGCCGCGTTGACCACGATCTCGGTGGCTACCCGGCCCTGCGACGTGTGCACCCCGCGTACCCGGCCGTCGACGACCTCGATCCCCGTGACCGCGGTGCCGGTGGCGAACGTGACCCCGAGCGCGCGGGCGCCCGCGGCGAGGGCTCCCGTGAGCTGTGCCGGGCGCAGGTAGCCGTCGCCCGGGAGCCAACCGGCCAGCCGTACGTCGGCGACCTCGAGCATCGGAAGACGGTCGGCGAGCGAGGTGGGGGAGAGCAACTCGAGTTCCAGCCCGTACGTCGTCGCGGACGATGCCTGGCGCAGCAGTTCCTCGACGCGCTCCGGCGTCGTGGCCAGGCGGACGCCGCCGACGCCGCGCCAGCCGGGGTCGAGGCCGGTGCGGTCGGCGAGCTCCGCGTAGAGGCCCGACGAGTACATGATCATGCGGGTTTGGCTGATCGTGGAGCGGAGTTGGCCGACGAAACCCGCCGAGTGCCAGGTGGTGCCGTCGGTGAGCTCGTGCTGCTCGACGACCAGGACGTCGGTCCAGCCAAGGCGGGCCAGGTGGTACGCGATGCTGCAACCCGCGACCCCGCCGCCAACGATCACTACGCGCGCATCAGTCCGCACAGGCGCAGGTTTACCACCAGAAAAGGTATGACCAAATCAGCTATCCGGTCAGTGAACTTTTACCCTCGTGAGTATTGACCACGGTGATCACGGAGGTCGACACTCCCGCCTAGGACACGGCATGCGGAGGCGGGCATGCGGATGGCGGAACGACCCCAGGCCGGCGAGGTGCTGCGCCGTGTGCCGCGCTTCGCTGGGCGGCCCGTGCGCACCACGCCGGTGACGGGTGGGCTGTCGCACCACATCTGGCGGGTCGACACCGGCGGACGCAGCTACCTGCTGCGCGTACTCGATCCGGCGGTCTCCGCCGCGGGTCTTGGCGTCTCGCCCGAGCAGGAGATCGAGAACACCCTGCGGGCGGCCGAGAGCGGGGCCGGCGCCCGGGTGATCGAGGTGGTGCCGGACGTGCCGGCGCTCGTGCTGGAGTTCCTGCCCGGCCGCACGCTGCACGCCGACGACGTGCGCGACCCGGCGACCATCACCAAGATCGCGGCCGCCTGCCGGAGGTTGCACGACGGCCCGCGGTTCGACAACGACTTCGACATCATCGCCAAGCGGCGGGACCTGCTCGACCTGTGCGCGCGGCACGACCTGCGGGTGCCGGCCGGCTACCACGATCGGCAGTCCGAAGTGGACGCGATCGCACAGGCCGTGGCTGGACAGCCCACCCGGCCCTGTCACAACGACCTGCTCCCCGAGAACTTCATCGACGTGGCCGGCGAGGTACGCATCGTCGACTACCAGCTTTCCGGCAACAACGACCCGGCTTTCGAGCTGGGTGACATAGCGGCCGAGGCCGACTTCGACCCCGACCGGACGGCGGCCCTGACGGCCGCCTACTTCGGCACAGAGAGCACGCCCGCCCTGCACGCGCGGGTGCGGCTCAACCTGATCCTGTCCAACGTCACCTGGACGCTCTGGTTCTCCGTGCACCACGGACTGCTCCGGGCGCCCGGGTCGACGTTCGACTACTGGAACGAAGCGGCCGACAAGTGGGCCCGCGCCATCCACGATCTCGACGCACCCGACCTGGGTCGCCTGATCGACACCGCCGCGGGCCGCACGGCCACCCCGTTATGACCACCTCAGGGAGGTGTTGCAGTGACGACCACGTCGCCCGAAACGGGTGAGCAGCCACTGGACGACGATGCCCAGCGGCTCGCGGAGCTCGGCTACAAGCAGGAACTCCGGCGCAAGTGGAGCGGATTCTCCAACTTCGCCATCTCGTTCTCCATCATCTCGATCCTGGCCGGCTGCTTCACCACCTTCGGCCAGGCCTGGAACAACGGCGGCCCGATCGCGATCTCCTGGGGCTGGCCCCTGATCTCGATCTTCATCCTGATCATCGGGCTCTGCATGTCGGAGCTCGTCTCCGCGTACCCCACCGCGGGCGGCATCTACTGGTGGGCCGCGAAGATGGGCAAGCCGGTGCACGGCTGGTTCACCGGCTGGCTCAACCTGGTCGGCCTGGTCGCCGTCACCGCGTCGGTCGACTACGGCTGCGCGACGTTCCTCAACCTGACCCTGTCGGCGCTCTTCGACGGCTGGGCCGGCACGCTCAACCAGGCGTTCCTGTTGTTCGTGATCATCCTGGCGCTGCACGGGATCATCAACATCTACGGCCACGCCATCATCGACATCCTGCAGAACATCTCGGTCTGGTGGCACGTCGCCGGCGCGGCAGCGGTCGTGCTGATCCTGATCGTCGTGCCGGACGAGCACCAGAGCTTCCAGTTCGTCTTCACCGAGCGCTTCAACAACTCCGGGTTCGGCGACGGCGAACACAACGGCCTGATGTTCTGGTTCTTCATCCTGCCGCTCGGGTTCCTGCTGACCCAGTACACGATCACCGGTTTCGACGCCTGCGCCCACGTCTCGGAGGAGACCCGCGGCGCGTCGCACGCGGCGGCCCGCGGGCTCTGGCAGTCGATCTTCTATTCGGCGATCGGTGGCTGGATCCTGCTGCTCGCATTCCTGTTCGCGGCCACGGACGTCGACGCGATCAACGCGGCCGGCGGCTTCTCGGGCGCGATCTTCGAGTCGGCGCTCACCCCGGTGATGTTCAAGATCGTCATCATCATCTCCACCATCGGCCAGTTCTTCTGCGGCATGAGCTGCGTGACCTCGATGTCCCGGATGACGTACGCGTTCAGCCGTGACCGCGCGGTCCCCGGCTGGCGCCTATGGTCGAAGGTCAACCGCGACGGCACCCCGGTGTACGCGATCATCGCCGGCACCGTCGCCGGCGGCGTGCTGACGCTGCCGGCGCTCTACCAGTACAACGGCATCCCGGTCGCGTTCTATGCGGTCGTCTCGGTCGCGGTCATCGGCCTGTACCTGGCATTCCTGATCCCGATCGCGCTGCGCCTGCGCCTGGGCGACGCGTTCCGCCCGGGGCCGTGGACGCTGGGCCGGCGCTACAAGGTGCTCGGCTGGATCGCGGTGATCGAGATCGCAGTGATCTCGGTCTACTTCATCCTGCCGTTCACCCCGGCCGCGGTCCCGTTCAGCGACGACTTCACCTGGAGCGCGGTCAACTACGCCCCGCTGGCCATCGGCGGCGTGCTCCTGGCGGTCTGGATCTGGTGGCGGGTCTCGGCACGGCATTGGTTCACCGGCCCCCGTCGTACAGTCGACGAACCGGATACGACTGACGCCAGTACGCCCGCGCCCTGACCCTCGGGCCTTCGGCTCCTCCGCGACCGGCACCCCGCCGGTCGCGGGGGAGAGGCCACACCTTTTTGGGGGTACGCACGATGCCCACCGACGCCGCCCGCAAGCCGCCCCGGCGCCCACGCCCGGCCAAGGCCGCCCTGGCCACCGCCGCCGCGCCCGCCGACGGCCTGCCGGACGCCGCCGCGACTTCGACCGGCTCGCGCAAGCTGGTGGTGCCGGCGGACAGCGGCGCTGCACTCGCGGCCGGACGTGGGCGGAAGTCAGTTGCTGCCGCGGACGCATCTGCGGCGGTCGTCCCGGGTGCAGCGGATGCGCAGCGGCCGTCCGCTCGATCTGTGCGAAAGCCGGCGGCCTCCGCAGACGTGTCCGGCGCGGCGGTCCCGGCCATCGCGAAACCGCGGCGCCCGCGCGACCCGGACCCCGCGACTCAGCCCGATCGGCCGGTTAGGCGGCGCGGGGATCCGGCGGTTACGGGGGTGCCGTTGTGGCGGCCCGTCCGGGGTGGCAACGCTTTCGAGATCACCGTGTCGCGGTTGGCGCAGGCCATTCGGTTGGGTCTGGTCGGGGCCGGTGACCGGCTGCCTGCCGAGCGGGAGCTGGCCGAGAAGCTCCAGGTCAGTCGGGTCACGCTGCGGGAGGCGATCCGGGCCCTGCGCGAGGCCGGCTTCCTCGAGTCACGGCGGGGCCGCACGGGCGGCACGTTCGTGGTCTCGCCGGTGACCGACGATGTCGACAAGGGACGGAAGACAGCGCCCAAGGTGACGGGCGCCGCCGAGCTTGCCCGGCAGATGGGTGACACCCTGCACGACGCGCTCGACTTTCGGCGGGTGCTCGAGCCCGGCGCCGCCGGCTTGGCCGCTACCCGCACCCTGACCGCACAAGAGCGGCAGCAGCTCGTCGCCTGTCTGGCCGCCTCCCGCGACCGCGACCCGACCACCCGGCGGGTGGCGGACTCCCGGTTGCACCTGGCCATCGCCGCTGCCGGTGGCAGTCCGTCGTTGGCCGCCGCGGTCGCCGACGTGCAGCTCGCGCTCGACCGGCTGTTGGCCGCCATTCCGGTGATCAAGAAGAACCTGGACCACTCGGATCGGCAACATACCCGCGTCGTGGACGCGATTCTTGCCGGCGACGCGGCTACCGCGCGGGCGACGATGGAGGAGCACTGCGACGCGACCGCGGTGTTGTTGCGAGGCTTGCTCGGATGATTGACGCCGTAATGGTTTGCTAGTAGACCATTTCTTTGGAAAGACGAGCTAAGGGAGGCGCGAGGATGACCCGAGTACCGGCGTTCACGCTCGAAGAGCTCGCCGTCGCGGTCGACGGTGGCGAGATAGACACCGTCGCGCTCGCGCTCACCGACATGGAGGGCCGCCTTCAGGGCAAGCGGATCCATGGCCGGTTCTTCATCGACGAGGTCACCGAGGCCGGGGCCGAGGGGTGCAACTACCTGCTGGCCGTCGACGTCGACATGAACACCGTCGACGGGTACGCGATGTCGAGTTGGGACCGCGGCTACGGCGACTTCGCGATGGTCCCTGACCTGGCCACCCTGCGCCGGGTGCCGTGGCAGCCGGGCACCGCCCTGCTGCTGGCCGACCTGGCCTGGCTCGACGGGTCCGGCGACGTCACGGCCAGCCCGCGGCAAATCCTGCGCCGCCAACTCGAGAGACTGGCGGCGCACGAGCTGACCGCGTACGCCGGCACCGAGCTCGAGTTCGTCCTCTACAAGGACTCGTACGAGGACGCCTGGCAGCGCGGCTACCGCGACCTGAACCCGGCCAACCTCTACAACGTCGACTACTCGATGCTCGGCACCGCGCGGGTCGAGCCGCTCCTGCGCCGGATCCGCAACGAGATGGCCGGCGCGGGGCTGGTGCCGGAGAGCGCCAAGGGCGAGTGCAACCTGGGCCAGCACGAGATCGCGTTCCGCTACGCCGACGCGCTGACCTGCGCCGACCACCACGTCATCTACAAGAACGGTGCCAAGGAGATCGCCGCCCAGGAGGGCATGTCGATCACCTTCATGGCCAAGCCCAACCAGCGGGAGGGCAACTCCTGCCACATCCACTTCTCGCTGCGCGGGCCGGACGACCGGTCGGCGATGTTGGGGGAGGGGCCGGCCCACCTGTCCAAGACGGGTGAGCACGCGCTGGCCGGCCTGCTGGCCACCATGCGTGAGTTCAGCGTGCTGTTCGCGCCGAACATCAACTCCTACAAGCGTTACCAGCCGGGCTCGTTCGCGCCGACGGCACTGCGCTGGGGCAGTGACAACCGCACCTGCGCGCTGCGGCTGGTCGGGCACGGCCAGGGCATGCGCGTGGAGAACCGGGTGCCGGGCGCCGACGTCAACCCGTACCTGGCGATCGCCGCGCTGATCGCCGGCACGATCCACGGCATCGAGAACGAGCTTCCCCTCGAACGCGAGTTCACCGGCAACGCGTACGGCGACGACACGTCACCAAGGGTGCCGAGCACCTTGCGCGAGGCGGCGGCGCTTTGGGAGGGCTCCGAAACCGCCCGGGCCGCGTTCGGTGACGACGTGGTCGACCACTACGCCAACCGCGCCCGGATCGAACTGGCCGCCTTCGACGCGGCGGTCACCGACTGGGAGCTGTTCCGCGGCTTCGAACGTCTCTAGGGGGAGAAACACCGTGACCGACCTGGTCAACCCGGCCACCGGGCTGGCGATCGAGACCGTGCCGGCGAGCAGCCTGTACGACACCGACGCGGCCATCGAGCGCGCCCACGCGGCGTTCCCGAGATGGCGGGCGCTCGCGCCCGCCGACCGGGCCCGGCTGCTGCGCCGGTTCGCGGCGACCGTCGACGCGCACATCGAGGAGTTGGCCGAGCTCGAGGTGCGCAACTCCGGGCACACCATCGGCAACGCCCGCTGGGAGGCCGGCAACGTCCGCGACGTGCTCGACTACTACGCGGGCGCGCCCGAGCGGCTGATGGGCCGGCAGATCCCGGTCGCCGGCGGGCTCGACGTGACCTTCCACGAGCCGCTCGGCGTGGTCGGCGTCATCGTGCCGTGGAACTTCCCGATGCCGATCGCCGGCTGGGGGTTCGCGCCCGCGCTGGCGGCCGGCAACACTGTGGTGCTCAAGCCGGCCGAGGTGACGCCACTGACCGCCTTGCGGCTGGCCGAGCTGGCCCTGAGGGCCGGGCTGCCGGAGGGTGTGTTCACCGTCGTGCCGGGGCGGGGATCGCTGGTGGGCGAACGGTTCGTGACCCACCCGGCGGTGCGCAAGGTCTGCTTCACCGGTTCGACCGACGTCGGCAAGCGGATCATGCGGGGCTGCGCCGACCAGGTCAAGCGGGTGACGCTGGAGCTGGGCGGCAAGAGCGCCAACATCGTGTTCGCCGACGCCGACCTGGAGAAGGCCGCGGCGGGCGCTCCGGCCGCGGTCTTCGACAACGCCGGCCAGGACTGCTGCGCGCGGTCGAGGATCCTCGTGCAACGAGGGGTGTACGACCGCTTCCTGGAGCTGTTGGAGCCGGCGGTGCGGGCCTTCCGGGTCGAGGACCCGGCGCTGGAGACCGCGCAGATGGGCCCGCTGATCACGGCGGCACAGCGGGCGACCGTCGCCTCCTATGTAGACGATGACGCGCGGGTCGCCTTCACGGGCAACGCGCCGGAAGGGCCCGGATTCTGGTACGCGCCGACGGTGCTGCTGGCCGACTCGGCGCAGGACCGGCACTGGCGCGAGGAGATCTTCGGCCCGGTCGTCTCGGTGCTGCCGTTCGACGACGAGGCCGACGCGATCCGGCTGGCCAACGACACGGAGTACGGCCTGTCCGGCTCGATCTGGACCCGCGACGCCGGCCGGGCGATCCGGGTGGCCCGCGGCGTCGAGACCGGCAACCTGTCGGTCAACTCCAACTCGTCGGTCCGTTATTCGACCCCGTTCGGCGGCATGAAGCAGTCCGGCCTCGGCCGGGAGCTCGGCCCCGACGCGTTGCTCTCCTTCACCGACGTCAAGAACGTGTTTCTTGCGGCGGAATGACTCGCGACTGATTGAGAGGTTCGATGAACAGGCTCCAAGACCGGGTGGCCGTGATCACCGGTGCCGGCAGCGGCATCGGTCTGGCCACCGCCCGGCGGTTCGCCGCCGAGGGCGCCAAAGTGGTCTGCGTCGACGTCGGCGCTGAGGCCGGCAAGGCGGCGGCCGACGAGGTGGGCGGGGAGTTCGTGCTCTGCGACGTGTCCGACGAGGACGGTGTCCGCGAGCTGTTCGACGGCGTCGCCGAAAGGTACGGGCGGGTCGATATCGCGTTCAACAACGCCGGAATCTCGCCGCCGGACGACGACTCCATCCTGGAAACCGGACTCGACGCCTGGGAACGGGTCATCCGGGTCAATACCACCAGCGTCTATCTCTGCTGCAAGTACGCGCTCCCGCACATGCGCCGGCAGGGCAAGGGCTCGATCATCAACACCGCGTCGTTCGTGGCCCTGATGGGCGCCGCAACCTCGCAGATCGCCTATACGGCCAGCAAGGGCGGTGTCCTGGCGATGACCCGTGAGCTGGGCGTCCAGTTCGCCCGCGAGGGCATCCGGGTCAACGCGCTGTGTCCTGGGCCGATCGCCACGCCGCTGCTGCTGGACCTGTTCGCCAAGGACCCCGAGCGGGCCGCGCGACGGCTGGTGCACGTGCCGATGGGGCGGTTCGGTGCGCCGGAAGAGATCGCCGCGGCGGTCGCGTTCCTGGCCAGCGACGACGCCTCGTTCATGACAGCGGCGCAATTCGTCGTCGACGGCGGAATTACCGGGGCATACGTCACACCTCTGTAGCGATCGTTTGTCGATCGGGTCGCCGGGTAGCAGAGTGTGGGGAGGAGGTTCTCAACAACCGTGCGACCTATCGTCGGAATTACGTCCTATGTAGAACCCGCTTCCTGGGGTGTGTGGATCGACCAGGATGCGGCGCTGATCAGAAAGTCCTACGTCGATGCGGTGACCGCAGCCGGCGCGCGGGCGGTGATACTTCCCCCGGATGACACTGATGCGGACGTACTCCGCGCCCTCGATGCACTGATCATTGCCGGGGGCGCGGATCTTGGGCCCGACCTGTACGGGGAGGAGCCCGGCCCACTGACCGACAGCCGCCCCGACCGCGATCGGGGCGAGTCTCTGCTGCTCCAGGCGGCCCTGCGGACCGACCTGCCGGTGCTGGGCATCTGCCGTGGCATGCAGTTGCTGGCGGTGACCTGCGGCGGCCGGCTCCACCAGCACCTGCCCGACGTGGTGGGCTCGGACAAGCACCGCCCGGGTCCGGGCGTCTACGGCTGGCACGGCATCACCTTGGAGCCCGGCTCCCTGGCCGCTGAGGTGGCCGGCGACGGACCCGAGGGCGACGGCCGCATAGAGGTCAACACCTACCACCACCAGGGCGTGGCCGACCCGGGCTCGCTGACGGTCACGGCCTGGGCCGACGACGGCGTGGTCGAGGCGGTCGAAGACCCGACCAAGCCCTTCGTCCTGGGCGTCCAGTGGCACCCGGAAGAGGCAGGCGAACGCCGCATCTTCGAGTCCCTGGTAGACGCGGCCCGCACGTAACGTCAATCCGCCACCCACCCGCCGCACCGACACGCGGCGCGTGGGTGGCGCTGGCTTGTGTGCCGCGAGCCTGGCTCGAAGCGCCAGCGAGTTTCTCCGGCGGGAGCAACGGTCCGTACCCCAATGGATCCGGGACAGCGAATTTCGAGCCTTTGGTTTCCGGAAATCCCGCTAGAGTGAGCTGATGTCCCGGCCTGTGATTGGCCTGACGACCTACGCCGAAGAGGCGAGGTTCGGGCTCAACGACACGTTCGCCGCCGTGCTGCCGCTGGCCTACGTCCAGGCGGTGCACAACAGCGGCGGGCGTGCGGTCCTCATCACTCCCGACGCGCCCGATGTCGACGCCCTCGACGGTCTCGACGGGATCGTGTTCACGGGAGGCTCCGACGTCGACCCGGCCCTCTACGGCGAGCCGGCGCACCCGACCACCCAGGTCAAGCCCGAGCGGGACGCCGCCGAGCTGCTGTTGCTGCGCGCCGCGCTGGCGGCCGACCTGCCGACGCTGGCGATCTGTCGCGGCATGCAGCTCATGACCGTCGCCTACGGCGGCAAGCTGCACCAGCACCTGCCCGAGGTGCTCGGCCACGACAACCACCGGCCGGTGTCCGGGCCCAAGTTCGGCTTCCACCGCGTCGATCTGGCGCCCGGGTCGCTGGCGCGCGGTCTGCTCGGCGAGTCGGTCGAGGTCAACTCGTTTCACCACCAGGGCGTGGCCGACCCGGGCAAGCTGACCGCGACCGGCTGGTGCCCCGAGGACAACCTGATCGAGGTCGTCGAGGACCCGGCGCTGCGGTTCGCCATCGGCGTCCAGTGGCATCCGGAGGACACCACGGACCACCGGCTCTTCGCGGCGCTGGTGGGCATGACTTCCAGCAGCTGAAATCGGGTTCGAAGGCCGCGCGGGCCGGTGGCACCATCGAGGTCATGAAACTGCACGAGAAGATCGACGGCCGCCTGCGGGAGTTCGTCGAGGCCCAGCACATGTTCTTCGTGGCGACCGCCCCGTCCGGTGACGAGGGCCACGTCAACCTGTCGCCGAAGGGCATGGCCGGCACGTTCGTGGTGCTCGGCGAGCATCGGGTGGCCTACCTCGACTTCCACGGAAGCGGTGCGGAGACGCTCGCCCACCTGCGGCAGAACGGCCGCATCACGATCATGTTCTGCGCGTTCGAGGGTCCGCCCAACATCGTGCGGCTGCACGGGCGGGGCACCCACACGCCGATCGGGAGCCCCGACCTCGACGCCCTGCTCGCGCTGTTCCCGACCGCGCCCGACCTGCACGGGCTGCGCGGGGTGATCACGGTCGAGGTGGACCGGGTCAGCGACTCGTGCGGCTACTCGGTGCCGCTCATGAGCTACGAGGGCGACCGCGACCTGCTGCTGCGCTGGGCGCAGCGGAAGGACGAGGCGGGGCTGGCGGACTACCGGCGCGTCAAGAACGCCACCAGCATCGACGGGCTGCCGGCCTTCGACGTCGACGCTCAGGAAGCCGAGACGCCGATCAAGGTGCCGATGCCGTAGGTGGCCGCTGCGGCCAGGGCGCCGAGCACGAGCTGGCGTAGGCCGCCGCTCCACCAGGGGCGCTGGGTGAACCGTCCGACCAGCGCACCGGCCAGGAAGAGCCCGGCACCGCCGGCACCGAGCGCCGCCCAGAGGTTGGACAGGCCGAGCAGGTACGGCAGCAACGGGATGACCGCCCCGATCGAGAAGAACACGAACGAGAGCAGCGCCGCCGCCCACGGGCTCGGGTGGTCCTCGGCGTCGACGCCCATCTCCTCCTGTACGTGCACCCGCAGCGCCTCGCGGGGGTTGTCGCGCAGGGCGTGCGCCACCTGGGTGGCCAGCTCCCGGGGCAGCCCGCGGCGGACCCAGGCGTCGGCCAGCTCCTGGGCCTCCTGCTCGGGGTGCCGCTCCAGCTCCAGGCGCTCCTTGGCCACCTCGGCGCTGACCTGCTCGTTCTGGCTGCGCACGCTGGTGTATTCGCCCAGGCCCATCGAGATCGCCCCGGCGACCAGGCCCGCCACGCCGGTGAGCACCAGGGTGTGCGAGCTGACTCCGCCACCGCCGACGCCGGCGATCAGGGCGATGTTGGTGACCAGGCCGTCCATCGCGCCGAACACGGCCGGGCGCAACCGGCCGCCGGAGACGTCGGCGTGGTGGTGCGGAGCGGGTAGCTCGGGGTCCAGCGCGGTCACGGAAGGGTCAGGATCTCGTGACCGTCGTCGGTCACCACGATCGTGTGCTCGAACTGGGCGGTCCACTTGCGGTCCTTCGTCACGACGGTCCAGCCGTCGCTCCACATGTCGTACTCGTACGTGCCCAATGTGATCATCGGTTCGATCGTGAACGTCATGCCCGGCTCCATCACGTCGGTCGGCCGGGGGCTGTCGTAGTGCGGCACGTAGAGACCGCTGTGGAACGCCTCGCCGATGCCGTGCCCGGTGAAGTCGCGAACGACGCCGTAGCCGAACCGCTTCGCGTAGGACTCGATGACCCGGCCGATCACGTTGATCTGCCGGCCCGGCGCGACCGCCTTGATCCCGCGCATCATCGCCTCGTGGGTGCGCTCGACCAGCAGCCGGTTTTCCTCTGCCACGTCACCGACCAGGAAGGTGGCGTCGGTGTCGCCGTGCACGCCGCCGATGAACGCCGTGACGTCGACGTTGATGATGTCGCCGTCCTCCAGGACGGTGGTGTCCGGGATGCCGTGGCAGATGACCTCGTTGAGGCTGGTGCAGCAGGACTTCGGGAAGCCCTTGTAGCCCAGCGTCGAGGGGTAGGCGCCGTGGTCGACCAGGAACTCGTGCACCACCTTGTCGATCTCGTCCGTGGTCACCCCCGGCTTGCAGTGCTCACCGGCGAGCTGGGTGGCCTGCGCGGCCAGCCGAGAGGCGACCCGCATCTTCTCGATCGTCTCCGGCGTCTGCACGTTGGAGCCACGCCAGGGGGTGGGCGCCTTCTTCCCGACGTATTCCGGACGGGGGATCGAAGGCGGCACCTGGCGCCACGGCGAGATCTTGCCGGGGGTCAGGGGAGCACGGTCGGACATGCTTCACACACTAGCGACGCCGAGGGGTTGCTTGCCGGGGCCAGAGGGGTGTGCCAAGGTTGTGCCGTGGATCAAGAGGAGACGGTCTTCTCCGCCACCAGCGAGGGTGACGCCGACCACCGCCGTGTGGTCGTGACCGGCGAGGTCGACATGGCCACCGCGGACCAGATGTTCCAGGCCGCGACCCGAGAGTCGGCCGAGCACGTCACCCTGGATCTGCGTGCCGTGACGTTCTTCGACTCAGCGGCCATCCAGGCCCTCGTGCGCCTCACCGACCGCATCCCCCACCTGAGCGTGATCCCGTCGCGCCGAGTGAGGCGAGTGCTGGATATCGCGGGGCTGGGCGATCAAGCCTGGCTGTCCGCCGAATAGCACGAAGATCAACGGTCGAAGAGATCGCTGACCGTGCCGTCCACCGGGCGGCCGCGGTCGGCCAGGTCCTTGGCCTGGTCACGCAGGATGATCCCCAGTTCGGACAGGTCGGCCGAGGCCACGCCGGTGCGGCGGACCGCGTCCGCGCCGTTGCGGAAGTACGTGCGGGTCAGCAGGCCGGTGACCGTCGCGGCCGCTAGGCGGGCCTCGGCCAGCATGAGCAGGGCCGTGTCGGTCTCGTACCAGGCCGCGAGGCGGGTGGCTCGGGCGTGTGCGCTGGCGCCGCGGCACCAGGCCTCGCGGGCCAGTGCGGTGAACTCGGCGGTGCGGGCCTCGGCCAACCGGCCAAGGTGGACGTCGCGGAGTCGCTCCAGCCACGCGTCGGGGTCGTGGATCGGTTTCGTGGTGACGTACCGGTCGGCGGCCAGCGGCCAGGACGTGGTCAGGGTGCGGGCGTGCCGCAGGTATTCCTCGGCGCCGACGACGCCGAGGTCGACCAGGACACCGTCGACCCTTCGGGTGACGGGCCGCGGTCCGGCGCCCTGCCGGTAGGTGACCACGACCAGGTCGACGTCGCTGGTGTCGGTGTCGTCGCCGTGCGCGAGTGAGCCGTGCACGCCGATCGCGAGAATGTCGGCCGGATGGCGCCGGCGGGCCGCGTCGGCGACGAGCTCGGCCACCACCCAGCGGGGGTTCGCGAGGTACGGGTTCGGCTCATCGGGCACGGGCGCCATTGTGTCGCCTCAGGTGGGGCCGATCCAATGGATGACCGTCATGCCGCCAATCGTGGGCGCGCTCCCGGCGGGACGCTCGTACCTGTCGATTCGATGGCACGATGCCGGGACACCGCCCCGTCAGACGGGGTCCAACCGGAAGATGTGCATCCGCCGCTCCGGCGCCCGGGTCTGGTAGGTCACGTAGCCCGGCCAGGCCGCGACCAGCAGCCCCCACGCCCGCTCACGCTCCTCGCCGTCCAGGAGTCGGGCCTTCACCGGCACCGCCGCGCCGCCCATGGTCAGCGTCGCGGCAGGGTCGGTGAGCAGGTTGAGCGCCCAGGCCGGCTGCTCAGGACGGCCCCAGTTGGAGCCGATCACGATGAAGCCGTCGCCGTCGGGCAGGCAGAGCAGCGGGTTGTCGCGCGGCGCCCCGGTGCGCCGGCCCCGAGTGGTCAGCAGCGCCGACGGGATCAGGCCGAGGGCCACCACGCGACCGCGGGTGAGCCGGCTGACGATCCGGTCCAGCGGCACGAGCAACGGACCCACCCGGTAGAGAAAGCGGGTGGGTCCGAGGCGCCGGGCCGTCGCCCGAAAGAGTGACATCGACACATTCTGCGGGTACGGGCGCCCGGAGGGGAGGGGCGCCCGTCGATCACTCGGCCGGGCGCCCGTCGATCAGTCGGCCCGGCGCTCGATCGGCAGTCGGGCCCGGGTGACCAGGCCGGTGCCGAGCATCGCGATCACCGGGATCGACACCAGCAGCAGCAGGACGACGCCGGGCACCGCGAACGGGTACGGGATCTCCTGTGGCCAGTGGTCGGTGAACCCCCGGTTGTACGAGGCCAGGATCGCCCAGCCGGTGCCGAGCCCGGCCACCGTGCCGAGCAGTGAGCCGAGCC
The DNA here is from genome assembly GCF_900107455.1 of Asanoa ishikariensis. Taxonomy (GTDB): domain Bacteria; phylum Actinomycetota; class Actinomycetes; order Mycobacteriales; family Micromonosporaceae; genus Asanoa; species Asanoa ishikariensis. The sequence goes on from NZ_FNQB01000002.1 coordinate 1,137,550, forward strand.
CCGCGATCACGCCGGCCTGGCTGAGCGTGAGCACCCGCCGCATGCTCGGCGCCGCCCCGATCGCGGCCAGCGTCGACAGGTCCGCCCGACCGTCGGCCGCGGCGAGCCCCGTCGCCACGAAGGTGGCGCCGAGCGCCACGATGATCGCGGCGGCCGCGAGTACCAGCGCTACGAGCGGCACCCCGGTCGGCGCGCCCAGCTCGATCGACGCGTAGCCCCGGCCGGGCAGCTCGGCGACCGCGGCCGCCAACCGGTCCTGGGCGGCCTGGTCGGGCACCTTCGCGGTGGAGACCACGAACCCTTCGGGCACGGTGCTCAGTCCGAGCGCCGCGACCGCGGCGGGCGACACGTAGATGCGCTGCGTCATGCCGATCGCCGGCGGGCCCTGGGAGGCCTCGACGCCCGTGCGCAGTGCGTAGCCCGCGACGGTGGCCGTCCGGAGCACCTTCTCGATGCCGTCGCCGGAGCCGTCGTCGCCGCGTACCTCCAGGGTGAGCTTGCCGTCGGTGAGCAGGTTCGGATCGCTGACCACGGCACCGCCGGCGGCGAGCACGGTGGCCGCCCCCCGGAGGTCCTCCTGCGATGGTGCCGACAGCGCCGCCATGTTGGCACCGGACCCGACCACCGTGTTGAACGACGAGATGCCGATCTGGTAGGCGGCCGTCTTGCAGCGCGGGTCGGCCAACGCCTGCTTCTGCTGCTCCGCGGGGAGCTCGCCGGCGTTGCGGTCGAACGGGCAGGCCAGCGCGGCGGGCATCTTGGCCGACACGTAGCACCACTGGCTCTCGCCGGTGCCGTCCTTCGGGCAGGAGATCCCGTCGACCTGCTGCACACCGGTGACCGCGAGGCTCGGTGCCGCTGCGGCCGCGACCCGTTCCGGTGTCGGCACGCCCTTGTCGGCGTTGGCGAGCTGGATGGCGGCGTAGCCGAGCGGCAACCCGGTCCGGTACTGGTCGACCTGGCGGTCGGTGTCACTGGCCAGGAACGTGCCGAGCGCGACGCAGCTCGCCACCGCGGCCATCACCGCGGAGATCGCCGGAGCGGCGGCCGCGCGGTTCCGGGCGGTGTCCCGCAGCGCGATCCGCGGCCCGAGCGGCAGGGACCGGCCGAGCGACGCGATCACACCGACCAGCGCCGGGGTGATCAGCACCAGGCCGAGCTCGGCCAGCACGAGGCCGCCGAGGATGCCGACGGCCCGCGAGGTCAGCGCGCCGGCGACGGCCACGAGGCCACCGAACACGACGAGCAGGACACCGAGCACCACCCAGCGGCGCCGGGAGCGCAGCGCGCCACGCCGGCCGGTCAGGGCCGCGACCACGTCCTGCCGGGCAGCGGACACGGCCGGGACCAGCGCGGCCAGGACTCCGGTGACCAGCGCGAGGGCCGCCACCAGGGCGAGCGCGACCGGGAAGAACCGGTAGCCGCCGGCCCGTTCGCCGGCCACGTAAACCTCGACGAGCGGCCGGGCGATCACCGCACCGATGGCACCGAGGGCGATGCCGAACACCGCGCCCGCGAGACCGAGCACGATGCCGTCGGCGAGCACGATCCGGCGCAGGTGAGCCGGGGTGCCGCCGTTGGCCGAGACGAGCGCCAACTCGCGGCGGCGCCGCCGGGCGCCGATCGCGAAGGCCGGGCCGGCCAGCAGCACCACCTCGAAGAGGCCGAGGCCACCGATCACGGCGGCGATCTGCAGCCCGTCCGTGTGGCCGCCGCCGTTTTCAGGCAGTACGCCCTCCGGGTTGGCCGGCGGGTCGAGGTTGACCGACCGCGACGCGACCGCGATGCCCTGTGCGTTGAGCTGCCGCACGTCGGACCACAACACGGGACCGGGCGTGTCGACCAGCCAACCGCCGACCTGGGTGAGGTCCGGCGGGGTGACCATCAGCTCGCCCAGGTTGCTGGGCGACTCGACCACGCCGACGACCGAGTACGTCTTGGTGCGGGCGGCGTCCTGCACTGTGCCACCCACGTGCGCACCCATCCGGTCCATCGCCTTGCGGCTCAACGCCACCTCGTTGCCGGCCTTCGGCGCCCTGCCGTCAAGGACGGTGACGATGCCCTTGGCCAGCGGGCTGGCGGCGTCGATGCCGACCACCTCGACGCTGCCGATGCCCGCGGCGGTGCGCATATCCACCCAGGCGCCGCTCATCGGGATGACGGTGCTGCCGGCCGGAAGCTGGGCGAGCACGTCGCGCTCGGTGGGCTGGAACGGCTTACCCGGCCCCGCCTGCTCCTGCTCGTTGGTCCAGCTGTCGCCCGAGAGGTTCTGCTTGACCGGCGTCTGGTCGTACCACTGGAGCTTCGCGTCGGCCGCGCCGATCTGCCGGTCGATCTTCTCGGACGGGCGCAGGTCGAACATGTCGTAGGTGACCGCCGCGAACGCCAGGCCGAGCACCGGAAGGCTGATCAGGACGAGCACCATCGCGGTGCGGCCCTTGGCCCGCCGAGCCTCACGCACCGCGATCCGCAGCGACGTACGCCAAACGCTCATGCCGCCGCCTCCCTTCGGTCGGCGGAGCAAGAGCTCGGACGGCTGAGTTGACTGCGCTCGCTTCGCTCGCTCATGCCTTGGCCTCGAGGAGCTGCTCCGGCTCGCCGACCGGGCTGGTGGTGTCGACCACGACGCCGTCGCGCAGGAAGACCACGCGGTCGGCCCAGGCGGCGTGGCGGGCCTCGTGGGTGACCAGGACGCCGGCCGAGCCCGCGTCGACCCGGTTGCGCAGCAGCCGCAGCACGGCCTCGCCGGTCGTCGAGTCGAGCGCCCCGGTCGGTTCGTCGGCGAGCACCAGCCGTCGTTCGCCGACCAGCGCCCGCGCGATCGCGACCCGCTGCTGCTGCCCGCCGGACATCTCGTCGGGGAAGCGCCGGGCCAGGTCGGCCAGGCCGACCTCCTCCAGCGCGGCTTCGGCCAGCTTGCGGGCCTTGCGTACGGCCATGCCGTCGAGCTCCAACGGCAGCGCCGCGTTCTCGACCGCGGTCAGGCTGGCCAGCAGGTTGAGGTCCTGGAAGACGTAGCCGACGTGCCGGCGGCGCATCCGGGCGAGCTGCTTGCGGTTGAGGTCGCCGAGCACCTCGCCCTCGACCAGCACCGCGCCCTGGCTGGGCGAGTCGAGCCCGCCGGCCAGGTTGAGCAGGGTCGACTTGCCGGAGCCGGACGGGCCCATGACGGCCACGAGCTCGCCGGGAGCCACGCCGATGTCGACGCCGCGCAGGGCGTGTACGGCGGTCTCTCCGGTGCCGTGGGTGCGGTGCACACCGCGCAGTTCGAGGATCACCGGTTGGCCTCCGTCCGGTCGTCGGTGTCGGCGCCTTCCGGCGCGGGGGTGGGAGTGAGCGCGGAGGGCTGGTGGCGGAGCAGGCTGGCCTCGCAGTGGTCGAGCCAGCGCACCTCGGCCTCCGCCTGGAAGACCATCGCGTCGAGGATCAGCCGCCAGGACAGGTCGCTGGGTTTATCGGACCTGTTCTTGAGGCGGGTCAGTTCCTGGAGGGTCTGGATGGTCGACGTGCGCTGGGTCTGCACCACCGCGCGCACGTCGACGCCCGGCGTGGTCAGCGCGAGGGCCAGCTTGATCGCGAGCTCGTCGCGGGGCCGGTCCGTGCGGCTGATCGGGGTGACGAACCAGACCGTGATCTCGGCCCGGCCGAGGTCGGTGAGCTGGTACGGCCGCTGGCCCCCGTCGTTCTCGGGCAGCGGTCGCACCAGGCCGTCGCGCTCCAGGCGGGACAGGGTCGTGTAGACCTGCCCGATGTTGAGCGGCCAGGTGGCGCCGGTCGACTCCTCGAAGGCGGCCCGCAATTGATAGCCGTACATGGGGCCACGCTCGAGCAGCGCGAGGAGCCCGTGTCTGATGGACATGGCTACTGAGTATGCATACGGAGTATGCGGCTGGCAAATCGCCCCAAGATCGGGCTAAGCAGGTGCCTTCCCCGGGAAAGCGACCGTGATCGGGTCGATCTTGGCGAAGCGGCGCCAGCGGGTGGCTCGGACGGCGCAGCCGGTGAGCGCTTCGAGGGCCTGGCGGCGCTGGGTGTCGACGGTGGCCGACAGCGCGGCCCGCCAGACCGCCGCCGTCTTCTCCTCGACGGAGATCGCCACCCGCAGCGCGGCCGCGCGGTCGACGACCGGCTCGGGGAGGCGGTAGGCGGCCGCGGCGGGCGGCAGGCCGGAGCCGGTCAGGGCGAGCACCAGCGCGTCGCGCAGCGTGCGGTGGGCGGCCTCGGCGGCCCGGGCGGCCGACTGCTCGGCACCGGTCAGGTGCACCCCGATCGGCCCGTACGCGAAGATCGCCGCGTACTCGGCGGACAGCGCGGCGGTGAGCTCCCCGGTCACTTGAGTGCCTCCAGGTGGGTCGCGCGGGCGGCGGCGATCGAGCCGACCAGCGCCGCGCGGTGGTTCGGTGTGCGCAGGCAGGCCTGCACCGCCGCCTCGTAGGCGGCCTTCTCGGCCACCCGCAGCGACTCGATCCGCTCCTCGGCGGTCGGTGTGGACGCGGCGACCGAGCCCGACGCGGCGGGGCTGGGCGCCGGGGTGGCCATGATCCGCGACAGCTCCTTCGCGTGCGCGTCGTGCGCCTCGGCGATCGCGGTCAGGGCCGCCGCCCGCTCGGGGAGCTCCGCCGCGGCCGACCGGTGCAGCGCGGCGAGCCGGACCGCGTCGTCGGCCAGCGGGAGCAGGGGGTCGGGCGGTGGTGGCTCGTCGGGCGTCCGGTCGAGCAGCCCGCACCCACCCGCGGCACCCACCGTGAGGGCGGCGCCGAACGCGAGCACTGCGCGGCGTCGTACTCGAAGGGGGGTTTTGTCTTTTTCATCACCACCGTGCACCACGTCAGTCAACACCATGGCCCGCCCGCTCGGGGGGTTCGGTGCGCCGCCCGGCTGGCCCGTGGCGCAGCGCGTTAGGCTCTGCCCAGCCACCGGACGTGGGTCCGGTGGCTCAGCGTCATGGGCATGGGCGCCGACCGACATGAAGGGTGGCCCCGATGGCACAGCGAAGCCGAGCCGCCGGCGGGCGCCCCGCGCCCGGCCCACGGCCGGCCGCACCCCGCGGTGACCTGGCCGCGCGCCGGGCCCGGCTGCGTGCCGTGGTCGAGCCGGTGGTCGACAGCGCCGGCTACGACCTGGAAGACCTGAACATCTCGCGGGCCGGCCGCCGGTTCGTGGTGCGGGTCGTGGTCGACCGCGACGGCGGCCTCGACCTCGACGCCGTCGCCGACATGTCCCGGGCGGTCTCCGTGGCCCTGGACGCCGCCGAGGAGGAGGGCGACGAGCTGGTGGCGGGCGAATACCAGCTCGAGGTCAGCTCGCCCGGTGTCGACCGGCCGCTGACCCTGCCCCGGCACTGGCGGCGCAACATCGGCCGGTTGGTGAAGGTCGGTCCGATCACCGGTCGCGTGGTCGGAGTCGACGACGCCGGTGTCATGTTGGACGTGGCCGGAGAGCACACTGCGATCGCGCACGGCGACCTCGGCCCGGGCCGGGTCCAGGTCGAGTTCAGTCGGGCCGAAGAGGTCGCGGATGACGATCTCGCGGAGTTCGACGACGACGACGAGGACGGATTGGAGGACGAGCAGAGGTGAACATAGACCTCGCGGCGCTGCGCGCACTGGAGCGCGAGCGGGAGATCCCGTTCGAGACCATCCTCGCGGCGATCGAGACCGCACTGTTGACCGCCTACCGGCACACCGAGGGCGCCGAGCCGCATGCCCGGGTGGAGATCGACCGCAAGACCGGGGCGGCTCAGGTGTTCGCGCAGGAGGTCGACGAAGACGGCACGGTGACAAGGGAGTGGGACGACACTCCGCATGACTTCGGGCGGATCGCCGCGATGACGGCCAAACAGGTCATCTTGCAGCGGTTGCGCGAGGCCACTGACGAGGTGCACTTCGGCGAGTACGTGGGCCGCGACGGTGACCTGGTCACCGGCGTGATCCAGGCACACGAGGCGCGCTCCGAGAAGGGCATCGTCACCGTCGACCTGGGCAAGCTGGAGGCGGTCCTGCCCCAGTCGGAGCAGGTCCCCGGCGAGGTCTACGGGCACGGCCAGCGGATCCGCTGCGTCGTCGTGCACGTGGCCAAGGGCTTCCGCGGCCCGCAGATCACCCTGTCGCGGTCGCACCCGAACCTGGTGAAGAAGCTGTTCGCCCTCGAGGTGCCGGAGATCGCCGACGGCAGCGTGGACATCGCCGCGATCGCGCGCGAGGCCGGGCACCGCTCCAAGATCGCGGTGCGCGCCACGGTGGCCGGCGTCAACCCCAAGGGCGCCTGCATCGGGCCGATGGGCCAGCGGGTCCGGGCGGTGATGAGCGAGCTGCACGGTGAGAAGATCGACATTATCGACTGGTCGGACGACCCGGCCCAGTTCGTCGGCAACGCCCTGTCTCCGGCCAAGGCGCTGCGGGTCGAGGTGGTCGACCTGGCCACCCGCACCGCGCGGGTGACCGTGCCCGACTACCAGTTGTCCCTGGCGATCGGGCGGGAAGGGCAGAACGCCCGGCTCGCGGCCAGGCTGACCGGCTGGCGGATCGACATCCGGTCTGACAGCGAACAACCAGCGGCCGATGAGCGCGGCGTGGATCACGCGCCGGAGCCGGGCGGAGCGCCCGCCGGGGCATAGGGGTAGACTGAATGACGGCTCGACGTGCGCGGCCGGAGCGCACCTGCATAGGTTGCCGGCAACGCGCGCCAGCCAACGAGCTCCTGCGGTTCGTGGCGGTCGGCGACGGAGATCATTACCGACTTCGGCCGGATCCGGACCGCAGACTGCCGGGGAGGGGCGCGCATTTGCACCCCGAGCCGGCTTGCCTCGCGCTAGCGTTCAAACGCCATGCCTTCGGGCGGGCGCTACGTAAAGTTGGTGTCGTTGACACCGGCGAGCTAGCCGAGCACATTCACGCGTCAACCATCACGCCCGATCATCCGACTGGGCGGGTTTCGCAGCAGCAGGGTAGGACGACCGACATGAGCACACGATGAAGTCCCAGAAATGACCAGGCTTCAAGTGCACGAGTGAGGTCGCTGCGGGTGCTGCCCGCACGGCCTCGGAGTGAGGAGTGCAGTGGCAGGCAAGGCCCGCGTACACGAGCTTGCAAAAGAGCTCGGGGTCGACAGCAAGACCGTTCTCGCCAAACTCAAGGAGATGGGCGAGTTCGTCAAGTCCGCGTCAAGCACGGTGGAGGCGCCCGTCGCCCGCCGTCTTCGTGGCGCATTCGTAGAGGGTTCCCAGGCACCGGCGCCGTCCGCGCCGCCGGCCGGAAATGGGCGCCCCACTCCCAGTGAGCCGAGGATCTCGGCCAAGCCAATGCCGCCCCGCCGCCCGTCGGCGCCGGCGACACCGTCAGCTCCTTCGGCTCCGACTGCGCGTCCGAAGGGCCCGGTTCCGGGCCCGCCGGCGCCGGTGGCCAAGCCGGCGAGCGCGCACGACATCGAGGTGGCGGCCGCCGAACAGCGTGCCGCGCAGCTCAAGGCAGACCAGGAAGCCACGGTCAAGGCCGCGCAGGAAGCCCGCGCTCAGGAGCGCGAGCAGGTCCGGCGCGAGCCTCCGGCCGACGGTGGCGCACCCTCCCGGCCCCGTCCGGGCCCGGGCAGCGTCCCGCCGCGGCCCGGTTCGCCGGCCGCGCGGCCGGCGTCCGGCCCCACGCCGGGCGGCAACGGCCCGCGTCCCGGTCCTGGCCGTCCGCCGGCACGTAGCGGCGGCAACAACCCGTTCGGCATCACTCCCGGTGGTGGCGGCGGTCGCACGGGCAATGCGCCCAGCGGCGGTTCGCGGCCCAACCCGGGTTCGATGCCGCCTCGGCCGAGCCCGGCCTCCATGCCGCCTCGGCCCAGCCCGGCCTCCATGCCCACGCAGCGTCCCGGCCGTCCGGCCGGTGCTGGCACCGGCCGTCCCGGCGGTCCCGGCGGCGGCGCTGGTCGTCCCGGTGGCGGCGGCGGCGGTTACCGCGGCGGCCCAGGTGGCGGCGGCGGTGCCGGCGGTGGCTTCCGCCCCGGTGGCGGTGGCGGTGCCGGTGGTGGCGGTTACCGCGGCGGTCCTGGTGGCGGTGCCGGTGGTGGCGGCGGTTACCGCGGCGGCCCCGGTGGCGGCGGCGGTCCGGCGGGTGCCGGTGCGCCGGGTCGTCCCGGTGGTGGCGGTCGTGGTCGTGGCGGCGGCGCCGCGGGTGCCTTCGGGCGTCCGGGTGGCAAGCCGACCCGCGGTCGCAAGTCGAAGAAGCAGCGGCGTCAAGAGTTCGACAATCTGTCCGCGCCGACGATGAGCTCGGGTGCCCCGCGGGGCAGCGGGCAGGTCGTCCGGCTCTCGCGCGGTGCGTCGCTCTCCGACTTCGCTGACAGGATCGACGCCAACCCGGGTTCGCTGGTCCAGGAGATGTTCAACCTGGGCGAGATGGTGACGGCGACCCAGTCGTGCTCCGACGACACGCTGTTGCTGCTCGGCGAGCACCTCGGCTTCGACGTGCAGATCGTCAGTCCTGAAGACGAGGACCGCGAGCTGCTGGCTCAGTTCAACATCGACCTCGACGCCGAGGTCGCGAAGGACCGTCTGGTCAGCCGTCCGCCGGTCGTGACCGTCATGGGTCACGTCGACCACGGTAAGACCAAGCTGCTCGACGCGATCCGCAAGGCAAACGTGGTCGAGGGCGAGTCCGGTGGCATCACCCAGCACATCGGTGCCTACCAGGTGCACGTCGAGCACGAGGGCATCGAGCGGGCGGTCACGCTCCTCGACACCCCGGGTCACGAGGCGTTCACCGCCATGCGTGCCCGTGGTGCCAAGGTCACCGACATCGTCATCCTCGTGGTGGCGGCTGACGACGGCGTGATGCCGCAGACCATCGAGGCGCTCAACCACGCCAAGGCGGCCGACGTGCCGATCGTGGTGGCGGTCAACAAGATCGACAAGCCGGAAGCCAACCCGGACAAGGTTCGCCAGCAGCTGACCGAATACGGTCTGGTCGCCGAGGAATACGGCGGCGAGACGATGTTCGTCAACGTGGCCGCCAAGCCCGGCATCGGCATCGACGAACTGCTCGAAGCGGTGCTCCTGACCGCCGACGCGTCGCTGGACCTCACGGCTCCGATCGACGGGCCGGCGCAGGGTGTCGCGATCGAGGCCCACCTCGACAAGGGTCGCGGTGCGGTGGCGACCGTCCTCGTGCAGAAGGGCACGCTGCGGGCGGGTGACTCCATCGTCGCCGGTGGCGCACACGGCCGCGTGCGGGCCCTCTTCGACGAGAACGGCACTCCGGTCGTCGAAGCGGGTCCGGCGCGTCCGGTCCTGGTGCTCGGTCTGACCGCGGTGCCAGGTGCGGGTGACACGTTCCTGGCTGCCGAGGACGACCGCACCGTTCGGCAGATCGCCGAGCAGCGGCAGGCACGGCGGCGAGCGGCGAGCTTCGCCAACTCGCGGGGCCGGGCCACGCTCGAGACGCTCATGGAGCAGCTCAAGGAGGGCGAGAAGACCTCGCTCAACCTGGTGCTCAAGGGCGATGTCTCGGGTTCGGTCGAGGCTCTCGAGGACGCGCTGTTCAAGCTCGACATTCCGGAAGAGGTCCAGCTTCGGATCATCCACCGGGGCGTCGGCGCGATCACCGAAAGCGACGTCATGCTGGCCAGCGCCTCGTCCGAGGCCGTCACGATCATCGGCTTCAACGTCCGGGCCTCCAACAAGGTCCGCGAGACGGCCGACCGCGAGGGCGTGGAGATCCGGTACTACACGGTCATCTACCAGGCCATCGAGGAGATCGACGCGGCGCTCAAGGGGCTGCTCAAGCCGGAGTACGAGGAGGTCGACCTCGGTTCGGCGGAGGTCCGCGAGGTCTTCCGTTCGTCGAAGGTCGGCATGATCGCCGGTTGTATCGTGCGGTCCGGCCTGTTGCGCCGGAACGCCAAGGCACGGGTGCTGCGCGACGGCGCGGTCGTGGCGGAGAACGTCACGATCAGCTCGCTCAAGCGGTTCAAGGACGACGCGACCGAGGTCCGCGAGGGCTTCGAGTGTGGTCTGACCCTGGCCGGTTACGGCAACCTCCAGATCGGCGACTCCATCGAGACGTTCGAGATGCGCGAGAAGCCGCGCTGATCACGGCTTGACGAAACGGGCGGGTGGCTTCGGCCACCCGCCCGTTCCAGTTCGACTGAAATAGCTATTTGATCTTCCTGGTACGGGGTTAGGCTGTGCGCCGATGTTCACAGGAACCGCGGTATTCGACGTGCTTCTGCCGGGCGACTCGCGATCGCTGAAGGCCAAGCGCTCCTACGTCCGGCCGATCGTCGCGGCGCTGCGACGCTTCGAGATCTCCGTCGCCGAGGTGGGCTCGCTCGACCTGGTCGGGCGGTCCGAGATCGGCGTGGCGGTGGTGTCCGCCGACCACGGTCACGTGGCCGAGGTGCTCGACGCGTGCGAGCGCCTCATGGCGGGCCGGCCGGAGATCGAGTTGCTCTCGGCGAAGCGCCGGCTGCACGGCGAGGATGACTGACAGTAGTGGGCCGTGGTGCCCGGGTGACGGGCCACGGCGGTCCGCTCGCCCAAGTGGCACGCGGGTAATGTCTGAGCGTAGGCAAGACGGCGGAGGTGACGAGATGACGGACCCGGCCAAGGTGCGCCGGCACGCCGAGCGCGTGCGGGAACTGGTGGCTTCGGTGGTGCGCACCCAGATCAAGGACCCTCGGCTAGGCATGATCACGATCACCGACTCGCGGATCACCGCCGACCTGCGCGACGCGACCGTCTACTACACGGTGCTCGGTGACGTCGCCGAGCAGGAGGCGACCGCGGCCGCGCTGGAGAGCGCCAAGGGCGTGCTGCGCAGCACTGTCGGTAAGGCCCTGGGGCTGCGGCACTCGCCGACCCTGACGTTCGTCCAGGACAACGTGCTGGACCAGGCGAAGCACATCGACGAGCTGCTCGCCAAGGCGCGCACGTCCGACGCCGAGGTGCAGCGGCTGGCGGCCGGTGCCACCTACGCCGGCGAGGCTCAGCCCTACAAGCTCGACGAAGATGACGACGAAGACGACGACGAGGTCGCCAACGACGCCCCGATGGAGGATCGCCGGTGACCGACCTCTCGGCCACGGCGGTGGCCGCCGGCGCACCCGCTGGACCGGGTGAAGCCGACTGGGCCGCTGCCGTCGCGGCGGTGCGCGGGCTGCGCCCGACCGACAAGGTGCTGCTCATCTGCCACGTCAACCCCGACGGTGACGCGCTGGGCAGCATGCTGGCGTTCGGCCTCGGGCTGCGCCGCCTCGGCGTCGCCAACCTGCAGTGCACGTTCCCCGGCCCGCTGGACGTCCCCGAGCCGTTCGTCGCCCTGCCGGGCCTCGACCTGCTGGTGCCGGAAGCCGACGCCGCACCCGCGCCCGAGCTGGTCCTCTGCTTCGACGCGGCGGCCACGTCGCGGCTCGGCGGTCTGGTCGACCGGCTGACCACCGCGAAGACCGCCGTGGTGCTCGACCACCACGCCTCCAACCCGGGCTTCGGCACCATCAACATCGTCGACCCGGACGCGGCGGCGACCTCCGTGGTCGCCGACGAGCTGCTGCGGCGGCTCGACGTGCCGCTCGACGCAGAGATCGCCGAGTGCCTCTACGTCGCGCTGGCCACCGACACCGGCTCGTTCCGGTTCGCGATGACCACGCCCTCCGTGCACGAGATGGCCGCGCGGCTGCTGGCGACCGGGATCAGCCCGGGCGACATCTCCCGCCGAGTCTTCGACACGCGGCCGTTCGGCGCGGTCCGGCTCTACGGCGACGTGCTCGGTCGGGCCACGCTGGAGCCCGCGGCCGCCGGTGGTCGTGGTCTGGTGTGGACCTACGCGACCCTTGACGACCTGGCCCGCCACGAGCAGAAGCCCTACGTCCTGGAGCCGCTGATCGACTCGGTGCGGTGCGCGGCCGAGGCCGACGTGAGCCTGGTGGTCAAGCAGGTCGGTGCGGCCGAGTGGGCGGTCTCCATGCGCAGCAAGGGCGCGATCGACGTGAGTCGGGTCGCGGTCGCGCTCGGCGGTGGCGGGCACAAGTTGGCCGCCGGCTTCACCGGCCGGGGCACCGTCGACGAGGTCATCGAGGCCATCCGCTCCCAGCTGGGGTAGCCGCTCACACGCGCCTCCGGCCACAATCGATGGATGGAGGAGCTGGAGCTCGCCACCACCGACGCACCGCCCCACTGGGACCGTGCCGTGGTCACGCTGCCGGTGCTCGGGTTCCTCTCGCTGATCGGTGGCCAGCTTCCGTCCTATTCGACCCGGGCCAACGTCTACACGATCTGCGTCGGCGGGGCGATGCTCTGGCTCGGCCTCACCGGCAAGGTCCGTCGCCCACTGCCCGGCCGGTTGGGTCCCGGCACCACCTGGTGGCTGCTGCCGATCGGGATCTTCGGGGTCTTCGAGGGAAGCACGTTCCTGCTCGGCTCCACGCCGGACTTCCCGACGTTCTCCCGGTTGGCGGACCCCCTGCTGGAAGACGAGCTGCTGCGCACGGCCGGCTATTTCGTGTGGCTGTCGAGCTTCTGGGCGCTGGTGCGCCGATGAGCCTGACCAGGGCCATCGCCATCGCCGGCTTCCTCGTGGCCATTGTGGCCTGTGCGGTGGTCGAGGTGCTGGCCCGTCGGCGGGACTCGACCATCCCGACGCTGGGCGAGGTCTGCGCGCACGCGATCGCGTACGAGGTGGGCAGGGTGCCCGTGGGGCGGATCGGGTTCTTCGGTTTCTGGTGGTGGCTGGGCTGGCATCTGTTCGCGCGCTGAACGATCGTTCCGCCTATTGGGAACGTCGCGCGAACTCTGGGACCTGAACGCTAGCTTGGTTGGTGACACGGTGGTAACCCGCCGTGCTGCCTCCAGGGTCACACCAGACCCGGGCTCGACGCAGCGACGCGTTCCGCGCCGGTGATCCCGGCGCCGCCGTCGGGCGACCACCCGCCAGCTCCGCCCTGGAAGGACGCTGTTCATGAGCACGAAGCGCAAGCACGAAAAGCAGAGTGACGAAGAGCGCGAGGCCGCCCGGCGCGCGCTGCAGACGTCGATGGACACCCGCCAGTAGGGGGTCTTCGGCAGATCGTCCAAGGACCTGCTGTCGCGGTTCGCCGTTCGGCCGAACCACGACAACAGGTCCTTGTGCGTTGAAGCTCCGCGCGAGGTAAGGCACGTGTCGCGGTTGCATCCCTTACAACTCGCGTGTCAGGATGCCTCCCGATGGACACCGCGACCACCTCCCGCAAGATCGCCGGCCTGGCCCTGCCGGCCCTGGTCGTGCTGGCCGCCGAGCCGCTCTACGTGCTGGTCGACACCGCCGTCGTGGGCCACCTCGGCAGCGTCCCGCTGGCCGCCGTCGCGGTCGGCGGCACCGTCCTGACGATGGCCGCGTGGCTGGGCACGATCCTGGCCTACGGCACCACCGGCCGCGCCGCCCGGCGCTTCGGGGCCGGTGACCGCGCCGCCGCGGTGCAGGAGGGTCTCCAGGCGTCCTGGCTGGCGTTCAGCACCGGCGTCGTGATCGCGATCGGCATGCAGGCGGCGGCCGGCCCACTGGCCCGCGCGCTGGCTGGCAACCCGGAGATCGCCGGCGCGGCCGCGCAGTGGATGCGGGTCGCGGCGATCGGCGCGCCCGGCCTGCTGCTCGCCGCCGCCGGCAACGGCTGGATGCGCGGCGTCCAGGACACCCGGCGACCGCTGCGCTTCGTCCTCGGCGCCAACCTGCTCTCCGCGGCCCTGTGCCCGATCCTGGTGTATCCGGCCGGCCTCGGCCTGGTCGGTTCCGCGATCGCCAACGTGGTCGCGCAGACGGTGTCCGGCGTCTGCTTCGCGGTCGCCCTGCTCCGCGAGGACATCTCGTGGCGGCCGCACCTCCGGGTGATCGGCGAGCAGTTGCGGATGGGGCGCGACCTGCTGATCAGGGGTGGGGCGTTCCAGCTCAGCTTCCTGTCGGCGACCACCGTGGCGGCGCGGTTCGGCACCGCGACCGTGGCCGGGCACCAGATCGCGATGCAGCTCTTCTTCTTCACCGCGCTGGTGCTCGACGCCGTGGCGATCGCGGCGCAGTCGCTGGTCGGCGCCGCCCTCGGTGCCGGTGACGCGGCGGGTGCGCGGGTGCTGGCCCGGCGGATCGCGTTCATCGGAGTGGTCTGCGGCGTGGCGTTCGCGGTGGTCATCGCCGCCGGCTCCGGGGTCGTGCCGCGGCTGTTCAGCTCCGACACGGCGGTGCTCGACCAGGCCGGCGTGGCCTGGCCGTGGTTCGTGGCGATGCAGCCGGTGGCCGGCCTGGTGTTCGCGCTGGACGGAGTGCTGATCGGAGCCGGCGACGTGCGCTACCTGCGCGACCTGACCGTGGTCGCGGCGCTGGGCTTCTTCCTGCCGGCCATCTGGACCGCGTACGTGCTGGACTGGGGCCTGGCCGGCATCTGGGCGGGGTTGACCCTGTTCGTGGTGGTCCGTTGCGTGGCCCTGCTGATGCGTCTGCGCACCGGCGGCTGGGCCGTGGTGGGAGCGGTCCGTTGACCGTCTGGCAGGCTTGACCGCCGTGACGGTTGACGGGCTGATCGTGGTGGACAAGCCGGGCGGGATGACTTCGCATGACGTGGTCTCCCGGTTGCGGCGGTTGGCGCGCACGCGGCGGGTCGGGCACGGCGGGACGCTGGACCCGATGGCGACCGGGGTGCTGGTGATCGGGGTCAACAAGGCGACCCGGCTGCTGACGTACGTGATCGGTGCCGAAAAGTCGTACGCGGCGACGGTCCGGCTCGGGCAGTCGACCGTCACCGACGACGCCGAGGGCGAGGTCGTGGCGACCGTCTCCGCCGCAGGAGTGACCGACGCGGCGATCCACGCGGCCCTGGAGGCCCAGCGCGGTGAGATCGACCAGGTGCCCAGCGCGGTCAGCGCGATCAAGATCGACGGGCAGCGGGCGTACAAGCGGGTCCGGGGTGGCGAAGAGGTCGCCATCCCGCCGCGGCGCGTGACGATCTCGCGGTTGGAGCTCCTCGACATCCGGCGGGTCGGCGACGCGGTCGACGTGGACATCGACGTGACCTGCTCGTCCGGGACCTACATCCGGGCCATCGCCCGCGACGCGGGTGCGGCGCTCGGAGTCGGCGGGCACCTGACGGCGTTGCGGCGCACGGCCGTCGGCGGCTTCACCCTGGCCGAGGCGCGGACGTTGGAGCAGCTCGAAGCGGTCTCGCCGGACGTGGTCAACCTGCCGATGGCGGACGCGGCGCGGCGCTTCATGCCGACCCGGGAGGCCTCGGACGAGGAGGCCCGGACGCTCTCGCACGGTGGGCCGCTGGTGGCCGCCGGGATCGAGGGTCCGTACGCGGTGGTCGGGCCGGCCGGTGAGCTGCTGGCCGTGGTCAGCGAGCAGGGCGCCAAGGCCAAGCCGGAGATCGTGCTCGCGGCGGCGGGGTGACCCCCGCCCTGATCTAGGCTTTGCGCATGGAGCGGTGGCGGGGATATCAGGCTGCGCCGGGTGGGTGGGGGCGGTCCGCCCTGACCATCGGCGTGTTCGACGGGGTGCACCGCGGACACCAGGCGATCATCGGGCACCTGGTGAAACGGGCCAACGACCTGAGTGTGCGGTCGGTGGTGGTCACGTTCGACCCGCATCCGGCCGAGGTGGTGCGGCCCGGGTCGCACCCGGCCATCCTGACCGAGCCGAAGCGCAAGGCCGAGTTGATCGAGGCGCTCGGGGTCGACGTGCTCTGTGTCGTGCCGTTCACCCAGGACTTCTCGCGGGTGCCGGCCGAGGAGTTCGTCCACGACGCCCTGGTCCAGAGCCTGCACGCGGCGCTCGTGGTGGTGGGGGAGAACTTCCGGTTCGGGCACAAGGCCGCCGGAGACGTCCCGCTGCTCGAGCGGCTGGGGCGCACCTTCGGGTTCGGCGTGGAGGGGGCACCGCTGGTGTCCGAGGACTCCACCGTCTTCAGCTCGACGTACATCCGGAGCTGCATCGACGCCGGTGACGTGCGGGCGGCGGCCGCGGCGCTCGGGCGGCCGCACCGGCTGGAGGGGATCGTCGTGCGCGGCGACCAGCGGGGGACCGAGATCGGCTTTCCGACCGCGAACCTGAGCGTGCACCGGTACGCGGCGGTGCCGGCCGACGGGATCTACGCGGGGTGGCTGCTGCGCCGAGGCGAACGGCTGCCGGCCGCCATCTCGATCGGGACGAACCCCACCTTTTCCGGTCGTGAACGGCGCGTCGAGGCGTATATCCTCGATTTCGACGGTGACCTCTACGGCGAGCGGGTGGCCCTCGACTTCGTCGTGCGGCTTCGTGACATGCTCAAGTTCGACGGCGTCGAGCCGCTGGTGGCGCAGATGCACGACGATGTCGCGCAGACCCGGCAGGCGCTGGCCAGGTGACGTCCCGGCGGCCGATCGATGCCAGGCTGGTAGCCTGGTAAAGACGTCGGTTCACCGACGCCCGGCCTCGCGTGCCTGCACGACGCCGCGGGAGCGAGGTTCGTCACCATCACACGAATGCAGGAGATCATGGCGCTCGATCAGGAGCAGAAGAGCAAGATCCGCGCGGAGTACGCGACCGCCGAAGGTGACACCGGTTCGCCGGAGGTCCAGGTGGCCGTGCTGACCAAGCGCATCGCCGACCTCACGGAGCACCTCAAGGTGCACAAGCACGACCACCACAGCCGGCGCGGCCTGCTGTTGCTGGTCGGCCGCCGGCGGCGGCTGCTCAACTACCTGCAGAAGTCCGACATCACCCGCTACCGTGCGCTCATCGAGCGCCTCGGCCTGCGGCGTTGACGAAGCGGGGGAGTGACCGTCCGGTCGCTCCCCCGCTCCACAACTTCACACCCACATTGGCCAGCTTGACCGTCGGCGATCGGTAGTTGTCGACGCACCGGTCCTCGGTAGTGGCCCCCGGGCCGGCCGGCACACAGATGCCGGCTCCCCCGGGCGCTTCGATCGAAGACCGGACGCAGAGCAGCTCCCCCTCGCATCGGGGTCGAGCCGTGCCACGACCGAAGGAGCACAACGCACTCATGACCGAGACCAAACTCGGCGACAAGCAGAGCACTGCGGTGATCGACAACGGGGCCTTCGGGACCCGCGAGATCACCTTCTCCACCGGCAAGCTGGCCCGGCAGGCGCCCGGCTCCTGCATCGCGCAGCTTGGCGACACCACCGTCCTGTCGACGACCGCGGCCGGCAAGTCGCCGCGCGACCAGTTCGACTTCTTCCCGCTGACGGTCGACGTCGAGGAGCGGATGTACGCGGCCGGGCGGATCCCGGGCTCGTTCTTCCGTCGCGAGGGCCGCCCCAGCGAGGACGCGATCCTCACCTGCCGCCTGATCGACCGGCCGCTGCGCCCCTCGTTCGTCAAGGGCCTGCGCAACGAGGTCCAGGTCGTCGAGACCATCCTGTCGCTCGACCCGGCCCACCCGTACGACGTCGTCGCGATCAACGCGGCCTCGCTGTCGACCAAGCTGTCCGGCCTGCCGTTCTCGGGCCCGATCGGCGCGACCCGCATGGCGCACATCGACGGCACCTGGGTCGCCTTCCCGACCCACGAGGAGCTGGCCCGGGCCACCTTCGACATGGTCGTGGCCGGCCGCGTGCTCGCCGACGGTGACGTCGCGATCATGATGGTCGAGGCCGAGGCCACCGTTAACACCATCAAGCTCATCGCCGAGGGTGCGACCGCGCCGACCGAGGAGGTCGTCGCCGGCGGTCTCGAGGCCGCCAAGCCGGCCATCCGCGAGCTGTGCCGCGCGCAGAGCGAGCTCGCCGACGTGGCCGCCAAGCCGGTCACCGAGTTCCCGGTCTTCCTCGACTACCAGGACGACGCCTACGAGGCCGTGTCCGGTGCCGTCCGCGGCGAGGTCGCCGAGGCGCTGAAGATCATCCTCAAGGCCGACCGCGAAGAGGCGCTCGACCGGATCAAGGACAAGGTCCACGAGCAGCTCGACGCCCAGTTCGAGGGGCGCGAGAAGGAGCTCTCGGCCGCGCTGCGGTCCGTGACCAAGAACGAGGTGCGCAGCCGCGTGTTGCGCGACCAGGTCCGCATCGACGGCCGCGGCCCGCGCGACATCCGGCCGCTGTCGGCCCAGATCGAGGTCCTGCCCCGGGTGCACGGCTCGGCGCTGTTCGAGCGCGGCGAGACGCAGATCCTCGGCGTCACCACGCTCAACATGCTTCGGATGGAGCAGCAGCTCGACACGCTGTCGCCGGAGAAGCACAAGCGCTACATGCACAACTACAACTTCCCGCCGTACTCGACCGGTGAGACCGGCCGGGTGGGCTCGCCCAAGCGCCGCGAGATCGGCCACGGCGCGCTGGCCGAGCGGGCGCTGGTGCCGGTGCTGCCGGCTCGCGAGGAGTTCCCCTACGCGATCCGCCAGGTCTCCGAGGCCCTCAGCTCCAACGGCTCCACCTCGATGGGCTCGGTCTGCGCCTCGACGCTGGCCCTGCTCTCGGCCGGTGTGCCGCTGAAGGCGCCGGTCGCCGGCATCGCGATGGGCCTCATCTCCGACGAGGTCGACGGCAAGACGCAGTACGTCACGCTGACCGACATCCTCGGCGCCGAGGACGCGTACGGCGACATGGACTTCAAGGTCGCCGGCACGCCGGACTTCGTCACCGCGCTCCAGCTCGACACCAAGCTCGACGGCATCCCGTCCGACGTGCTGGCCGGCGCGCTGCAGCAGGCGCACGAGGCCCGCACGACGATCCTCGGCGTCATGCACGACGCGATCGAGGCTCCGGCCTCGATGTCCGACCACGCGCCGCGGGTGACCACGGTGAAGATCCCGGTCGACAAGATTGGCATGGTCATCGGGCCCAAGGGTCAGACGATCAACGCGATCCAGGACGAGACCGGCGCCGAGATCTCCATCGAGGACGACGGCACGATCTACGTCGGCGCGACCAACGGCCCCTCGGCCGAGGCTGCCGTCGAGCGGATCAACGCGATCGCCAACCCGACGCTGCCGAAGGTCGGCGACAAGTTCCTCGGCACCGTGGTGAAGACGGCCGCGTTCGGCGCGTTCGTCTCGCTGCTGCCGGGCCGTGACGGCCTGCTGCACATCTCCAAGGTGGGCAACGGCAAGCGGGTCGAGCGGGTCGAGGACTTCCTCAACGTCGGCGACAAGGTCGAGGTCCAGATCGCGGACATCGACGCGCGCGGCAAGATCTACCTCGACAAGGTGCGGGCCGAGGGCGAAGAGGCCCCCGCCGCCGAGGAGGGCGCTTCCGAGCGTCCGCCGGCGCGGTCCGGTGACCGTGGCCCGCGCGACCGGGGCGACCGCGACCGCGGCGACCGTGGCCCGAGCGGCGACCGTGGCCCGAGCCGCAGCGACGACGGTGGCCAGGGCGGCGAAGGCGGCGAGGGCGGCGAGCCGCGGCGGCGGCGCAACCGGCACAGCTGAGATGACAACGCGTGAGCGGGCCGGCGCTTCGGCGTCGGCCCGCGCCGTCACCCGTACCCTCATCACCGACCCCCTCGGCGGCACGATCCGGCGCACCGTACTCCCTTCGGGGTTGCGGATCCTGACCGAGGCCGTGCCGGCGATGCGCAGCGTGTCGTTCGGCATCTGGGTGTCGATCGGCTCCCGGGACGAGACGCCCTCGCAGTCCGGCTGCTCGCACTTCCTGGAGCACCTGCTCTTCAAGGGCACCAAGAAGCGCACCGCCCTCGACATCTCGGCGCAGATCGAGGCCGTCGGCGGCGAGACCAACGCCTTCACCACGAAGGAATACACCTGCTACTACGCGCGGGTGCTGGACGCCGACCTGTCGATGGCGATCGACGTCATGTGCGACCTGATCTCCGACTCGGTGCTGGCCCCGGCCGACGTCGAGACCGAGCGCGGCGTGATCCTCGAAGAGATCGCGATGCACGAGGACGAGCCGGGCGACGAGGTGCACGACATCTTCAGCTCGGCGGTCTACGGCAAGCACCCGCTGGGCCGGCTGATCTCGGGCACCGAGGAGACCATCTCCCCGATGACCCGGCGCCAGATCGACACGTTCTACCGCCGCAACTACGTGGCGCCGTCGATCGTCATCGCCGCGGCCGGCAACCTCGACCACAACACCGTCGTCCGGCGGGTCCGGGCCGCGCTGGCCGGCACCGTGCTGGACAGCCCGGCGGCGGCACCGGGCGGGCACCGTCCGGCCACCCCGGCGGTGAAGCTGCGCAGCGGTCAGGTCGTCGTGACCAACAAGGACAGCGAGCAGGCACACGTCGTGCTCGGCGGTGCCGGCATCTCGCGGCTGGACCAGCGGCGGTTCGCGCTCAGCGTGCTCAACAACGTGCTGGGCGGCGGCATGTCGAGCCGGCTGTTCCAGGAGATCCGTGAGCAGCGCGGGCTGGCCTACTCGGTCTACTCGTACGCCAGCCAGTTCGCCGACAGCGGCCTGTTCGCGGTCTACGCGGGCTGCGCGCCCGGCAAGGTCGAGGAAGTGCTCGACCTGACCCGCAACTCGCTCGCGGCGGTGGCCCGGGACGGCGTGACCGCCACCGAGGTGGCCCGGGGCAAGGGAATGGCCAAGGGCTCGTATGTGCTCGGCCTCGAGGACACCGGCTCGCGGATGAGTCGACTGGCAAAGGGCGAGTTCCTCTACGACGACCCGCTGTCTGTGGACGACCTGCTCGCCAAAGTCGACGCGGTGACGGTCGACGAGGTCAACGCGCTGGCCGCCGAATTGTGCGGGCAGCCCATGTCTCTGGCCGTGATCGGCCCCTTCGAAGACGGCGACGTCCGTTTCTCCTAAGGTGAATCCCGTGAGTGACGTGCGCGAACCTGTCCGGGTCGGTGTGCTGGGCGCCCGTGGGCGTATGGGTGTCGAGGTCTGTAAGGCGGTCGACGCGGCCGACGACCTGGAACTGGTCGCGATGATCGACCAAGGCGACGGGCTGTTCGCCGCCTCCGACGCCGGCGCCGAGGTGATCGTCGACTTCACCACCCCCGACGTGGTGATGGACAACCTGCACTGGTGTGTCGAACAGGGCATCAGCGCCGTCGTCGGCACCACGGGCTTCAGCGAGCAACGGCTCGATCGGATCCGCGGCTGGCTGTCCCACAAGCCCGAGGTCGGCGTGGTCGTCGCGCCCAACTTCGGCATCGGCGCCGTGCTGATGATGCAGTTCGCGGCCAAGGCGGCCCGGCACTTCGAGTCCGTCGAGATCATCGAGCTGCACCACCCGCGCAAGGTCGACGCGCCGAGCGGCACCGCGACGCACACCGCCCGGCTCATCGCCGCCGCGCGCGCCGAGGCCGGGCTCGGTCCCGTGCCCGACGCGACCAAGGACGAGGTCGACGGCGCCCGCGGTGCCGACATCGACGGGGTGCGGGTGCACGCGGTCCGCTCGACCGGGCTGATCGCGCACCAGGAGGTGCTGTTCGGCACCCTCGGCGAGACGCTGACCATCCGACACGACTCGCTGGACAGAGCGTCTTTCATGCCGGGTGTGCTGCTTGCCGTCCGCGAGATCCGCAACCGGCCGGGTCTGACCGTGGGGCTTGACGCACTGCTCTGAGCAAGCGAAGGAAGGGTCCCTTGTTAACGCGCTGTGCGTTAACAAGGGACCCTTCCTTTCACACTCAGTGGTGACGGGGGAGGGCCAGCTTCAGCGTGTCGGGCAGGCCGGTGACCGTGGCCGAGCCATCCGCGCCGACGACCACGTCGATAGACGCGTCGCCGATGCGCAGGCCGCGGGCCGTTACCGCGCCGAGCGGGGCGCCGGGCAGCGGCGCCAGGGCCACCGTGCCGGCCGGCACGTCGGGGCGGAGGCCGACCGCCGCGTGCAGCAGGGTGACTCCGGCCGCTGCGGCCCAGGCCTGGGGGCGGCAGGCTGCCGGGTAGGGGACCGGACGACCTAGCTCGGTGCGGTCGTCGCCGCCGAAGAGCTCCGGGAGTTGGTAGTCGAACGACTCCGCCGCGGCCAGCAGACCCGAGGCCAGCGTCGCCGCCGCGGCCGGGTGGCCGGCTCGGGCCAGGCGGTCGACCACGATCGCGGTGTCGTGTGCCCAGACCGAGCCGCAGTGGTACGACAGCGGGCTGAACGCCGCGTCGTGTGTCGACATGGTCCGCAGCCCGAAGCCGCCGGCCAGCGCCGACGAGGCCAGCAGGTCGGCGACCTGTGCCGACTCCTTCGCGGTCAGCAGGCCGGTGCCCAGCAGGTGGCCGATGTTGCTGGTCAGCGCGTCGACCGGCCGCTTGTCGCCGTCCAGCGCCAGCGCGGGGTGCGCGCCGCCCGGGCCGTCGACCCAGAACGTGTCGCGGAACCGGGTCGCCATTTGCTCGGCGTACTCCCGCCAGCGCGGACCCCCGGGCCGGCCGAACGCGTCCAGCAGGGCGGCGCCGTGCAGGGCCGCCTCGTACGCGTATCCCTGCACCTCGACCAGCGCGATCGGCGCCGTGGCTTGCGAGCCGTCGCGGAATCGGATCGAGTCGCCGGAGTCTTTCCAGCCCTGGTTGGCCAGCCCTCGGCCGCTCTCGTCGATGTACTCCAGGAATCCGTCACCGTCCGCGTCGCCGTAGTCGGCCAGCCAGCCGAGGGCGGCCTCCAGCGCGGGCACCAGCGACTCGACCGCGGCCGGTGACA
This sequence comes from Asanoa ishikariensis, assembly GCF_900107455.1. Taxonomy (GTDB): domain Bacteria; phylum Actinomycetota; class Actinomycetes; order Mycobacteriales; family Micromonosporaceae; genus Asanoa; species Asanoa ishikariensis. Next base: position 1,160,097 of record NZ_FNQB01000002.1, read on the forward strand.
TGCCCCAGCGCCAGGCGTCGTGCAGGAGCGAGATCCAGAGCAGGGTCGAGTCGACCGAGCCGAAGTACGCGGCCGGCAGGTGCGCCTGCGCGTCGGCCCGGCGCAGCTCGTGCAGGATCTTTCCCGGTGCCTGGCCGGTGTCCTTGTCGACGGCGGTGCCCTGGTGCGCGGCGAGCACCCGCAGCGTTCCCTCGGCGATGTCGGTGCCCAGCGGGAGCAGCATCCGGGCCGCCCACAGGCTGTCGCGGCCGAACAGCGTCAGGTACCAGGGCACGCCCGCGCCGAGGAAGGTGTCGCCGTCGCCCGCCGACAGGCGCAGCCGCAGCGACTCCAGATCGTCGAGCGAACGTGCGGCCAAACGCGAGAGCCGGCGGTCGTCGGCGGTCACCGTGGGGCGTGACCACTCCACGGCCACCGCGGGCTCGCGGACCAGGGCGGCCGGGTCGCTGACCCGCAGTTGCCACGACACCGTCACCGACGTACGCGGCGCGACCGTCAAAGACCAACGCACCGTGCCGTCGTCGTCCACCTCTGCGCCGGGCGCGGTCGCCACCACCGTCACGGCACCGGCTGACCAGGTCAGGCCCGAACGCACGACGCCCGAACCGTCGACCGCGCGACCGGCCTTGACCGGTGAGATCGGCGCCAGGTCCGCGTCGAGCGCCAACGACAGCTCCGTCGCCACCACGGAAGCGGCGGTCGAGGTGACGGTGATGGTCTCGTCGAGCCCGGTGGGCACCAGGCGTCGTTCGCGGGTGACCCGCACCGTGGGGTCGGGCCCGGGGTCACCGAGCCAGCGGGCAAGTCCCACGAAAGCCGTCACGCCCGGGCCGAGCGGAGAGTTCGCCACAGGCTCGACAGATCGCCCGTCGAGCAGCAGCTCAGCGCGGCTCAGTACCCGTACGTCGGCATGGAACATCCCCTGCACCCCGACCGCCCGGATCTGGCCGGACGGTTCGCACAGGACACTGGCGGGTGCCCGCACCGTCGAGATCAGATCGTGGAGCAGCGGCTGAAGGTTGCGGTCTGGCACGAAATCTCCTGTGAACGTCGGCGCCATCTTGACAGAGCCGGGATGGCGGCGGCAGAGTGCGAAACAACCCTGCAACTTGAACGATCCAATAATGCACTTTCGACTTTGAACGTTCAAGACCGTGAGAGGTAGCAAATGGCGGAGAAGGTCACCATTGCCACCGTGGCGGCGCGCGCCCAGGTTTCCCGGCAAACGGTGTCCAATGTGCTCAACAGCCCGCAACTCGTGCGGGAGGAGACGCGTCGCCGTGTCGAGGAGGCGATCGCCACTCTCGGTTACCGGATCAACCAGGCTGCGCGCCAGATGCGCACCGGGCGTTCCCAACTGCTCGCCGTGCGTATCGAACCCACTCGCGACGGCATCAACGGCTCGGTGCTCGACCGGTTCCTGCACGGACTTACCTTCGCCGCCGCCGCGGCCGGCTACCGGGTGATGCTCTACACGGCCGACGACGACGGCGACGAGATCAAGACCTTCGACAACCTGCTCGCCTCGTACGACCTCGACGGCTTCGTCCTGACCGGCACCGACCACGGCGACGTCCGCACATTCTGGCTCGCCGAGCGCGGCGTGCAGTTCGTGACGTTCGGCCGCCCGTGGGACGAGCCCGAGCGGCACTCGTGGGTCGACGTCGACAACGCCGACGGCACCGCGCAGGCGACCCGCCGGCTGATCGACACCGGGCACCGCCGGATCGGGTTCATCGGCTGGCCGAGCGGGTCCGGCGTCGGCGACGACCGGCGCGAGGGCTGGCAACGCACGATGAAGGCCCACGACCTGGACCCGACGGGCCTCGACCGCGGCGCCGCCGACGGCATCGCACAGGGCGCGGAGTGCGCCCGGGACCTGCTCACCACGGCCGAGCCGCCCACCGCGTTCGTCTGCGCCAGCGACTCGCTCGCGCTCGGCGCCCTCCAGGCCGCCGGCGGACGCACGGCGGTGATCGGCTTCGACGACACCCCGGTCGCCCAGGCGATCGGCCTGACCAGCGTCAGCCAGCCGCTGCCGGAGGCGGCCGCCCGCTGCATCGACCTGCTCATCGACCACCTCGACGGGCACCCCGTCGGCACCACCCAGGTGCTGCTCGAACCGTCCCTGATGATCCGCACCACCGCGTAACAGACCCCTTCAAACCCCCCTTCTCCAGGAGTACGACATGAGACGAAACAGGTTCCGCGGCGCGGCCGTAGCGGTCCTCGCCGCCGGCACGCTCCTCGCCTCCGCAGCTTGTGGCGACAGCTTCGACGACGGCGCCGCACCGGCGCAGCAGTCGTCGGGTCCTGCCGCCCTGCAGATCCTCATCGGCTCCTCGGGCGACGCGGAAACCGCGGCGGTCAAGGACGCGGCGGCGGCTTGGGCGACCAAGAGCGGCAACACCGCGACGGTCACCCCGGCCCAGGACCTGACCCAGCAGCTCGGCCAGTCGCTGGCCGGCGACAACCCGCCGGACGTGTTCTACGTCGACGCCGGCCGGTTCGCCGACTACGCGAGCGTCGGTGCGCTGGAGCCCTACGGCGACAAGGTCGACAACCCGGGCGACTTCTACCAGAGCCTGAAGGACACGTTCACCTTCGACGGCAAGTTCTACTGTGCGCCGAAGGACTTCTCCACGCTGGCCCTGGAGATCAACACTGACCTGTGGACCAAGGCCGGGCTGACCGACGCCGACGTCCCGACCACCTGGGACCAGCTCACCAGCGTCGCCCAGAAGCTCAAGGCCAAGGGCACCATGCCGCTGGCCGTCGCGGACACCCGCGACCGGGTCGGCGCGTTCATGGTCCAGTCCGGCGGCTGGATCGTCAGCAAGGACGGCAAGCAGGCCACCGCCGACAGTGCGGAGAACGTCACCGCGCTGAGCTACGTGCAGTCGCTGCTCAAGGGCGGTCTAGCTTCGTACCCCAAGGCGCTTGACGCCGGCTGGGGCGGCGAGGCGTTCGGCAAGGGCAAGGCCGCCATGACGATCGAAGGCAACTGGATCAAGGGCGCGATGACCAACGACTTCCCGAACGTGAAGTACACGGTGCACGAGCTTCCGGCCGGCCCCAAGGGCAAGGGCACGCTGTCGTTCACGAACTGCTGGGGCATCGCCGCCAAGAGCAAGTTCAAGGACCAGGCGATCGACTTCGTCAAGGCGATGACCTCGGTCGACCAGCAGATGACGTACGCCAAGGCGTTCGGTGTCATGCCGTCCCGCCAGTCGGCGCGTGACCAGTACACCGCCGCGTTCCCCGCGGACAAGGCGTTCATCGACGGTGCCGAGTACGCGCAGGGCCCGGTCAACGCGCCGAAGATGGACAGCGTCCTGGCCGACTTCGACGCCTCGCTGAACACGCTGGCCAAGGCCGACCCGAAGGCGCTGCTCGGGACGCTGCAGAAGAACACTCAGGCGACGCTGGGCGGCTGAGTAGATGTCGACCGTTACGACCGCCTCCGCGGACCGGGATGACCGGTCCGCGGGTGGCGGCCGGCCGGCCACCAACGGGCATGGTGGCCGGCCGCGGTTCGGCCGCGGGATCAGGAGCAACGAGCGGATCGCGGGCTGGCTCTTCGTAGCCCCCGTCATCGTCTTGCTCGGCGTCTTCTTCCTCGCGCCGATCATCATGGCGTTCTGGGTCAGCCTGACCGACTGGCAGGGCCAGGGCAGTCCGTTCAAGTCGGGCGTGCCGTTCGTCGGCGGCGACAACTACACGCGGCTGTTCACCGAGGACGGGCTGGCCCGCCGGGACTTCATGACCAGCATCCGCAACAACCTGTACTACGTGGCGATCGTCGTGCCGGTGCAGACCGTGCTGGCGCTCGGCCTCGCCCTGCTGGTCAACAACCGGATGCTCAAGGGCAAGAGCTTCTTCCGCACCGCCTTCTACTTCCCGTCCGTGACGAGCTCGGTCGCCATCAGCGTGGTGTTCCTGTTCATGTTCGCCAACTCGGGCGCCATCAACGGGATCCTGTCGTTCTTCGGCATCGACGGCCCGGCCTGGTTCTCGGACGCCCGCGGCCTGATCCACCTGATCCTCGGCGTGGTCGGCGTGGACAACCCGCCGCAGGCGCTGAGCAGCGGTGGACCGCTGGGGCTGACCTGGTGGGACTGGCTGTCCGGGCCGAGCGTGGCGATGTGCGCGATCATGGCGCTGGTCATCTGGACCACGTCCGGCACCTTCATGCTGATGTTCCTCGCCGCGCTGCAGAGCGTGCCGGTCGCGCTCGACGAGGCCAGCGAGCTCGACGGCGCGTCCCGCTGGCAGCGGCTGCGCTACGTCACGCTGCCGCTGCTCAAGCCGACCATGTTCCTGGTGCTCACGCTCGGCCTGATCGGCACCTGGCAGGTGTTCGACCAGATCTACGTGATGAGCCAGGGCAACCCGGCGAAGACCACGCTGACCCCGGCGTTCCTGTCCTACCGCACCGCCTTCAAGGACTTCGACTACGGGCGGGGCGCGGCGATCTCGTTCGTGCTGTTCCTGATCATCGTCGTGCTGACCCTGGCCCAGCGCTGGGTGATGCGCGACCGCGACGAGCCCCGCCGGAGGTTCCGATGGCTACGTTGACGGAGGCGAAACGACGCCGCCACGGCGGCATGGTCAACACCGTCGTCGGGTACGCCGTCCTGATCTTCTTCGCGCTGGTCTTCATCTACCCGTTCGTGATCCAGCTCGCGAACTCGTTCAAGTCGGAGCCGGACGCGGCCGCCAACCCGCTCTCGCCGGTGCCGCATCCGGTCACCACGGATTCGTTCGCGCGCCTGCTCGACGGCGACTTCCCGCTCTGGCTGGGCAACTCGGTGCTGGTCGCGGTGGTGGTCACGGTCGGCCGGGTGTTCCTGGACTCGCTGGCCGGCTACGCGCTGGCCCGGCTCCGGTTCGGCGGCCGAAAAGCGATCTTCGCGACCATCGTGGCGATCATGGCCGTACCCGGCGTCGTCCTCTTCATCCCGAAGTTCCTGGTGCTGAACCAGCTCGGCATCTACGACACGTACACGGCGCTGATCCTGCCGTTGCTCGTCGACGCCGCGGGCGTGTTCATCATGAAGCAGTTCTTCGAGTCGATACCGCTGAGCCTGGAAGAGGCCGCCCGGATCGACGGGGCGGGCGTGTTCCGCACGTTCTGGTCGGTGGTGCTGCCGTCGGCCCGGCCGGCACTGATCACGCTGACGATCCTGTCGTTCCAGGGCACGTGGAACGAGTTCCCGCACACCCTGGTCGCGGTCCAGGACCCGAGCCTGTTCACGCTGCCCCGGGGGGTCGCCAACCTGGTCTCGGGCGCACTCGGCTCAGGCACGCAGTACCCGCTGAAGCTGGGCGCGGCCCTCCTGGCCACGATCCCGGTGGCGATCATCTTCGCGATCTTCCAGCGCTACTTCGTCCGAGGCGCCACCGAAGGCGCGGAGAAAGGCTGACCCTAGCGCCCGAGGTCTAGGTAATTCATTGCTGCTCCAGCGGCAACGAATTACCTAGATCTGCGGGTTGGGTTGAGCGTCACCTGGCGCGGCGGTGATGTGCTCCCAGGCGAAGCCGTCCGGGTCGGTGAAGGGTCCGGATTCGCTGCCGAACGCGATCCGGTGCGATCCGGTGCCGTCCTCGGAGACGCCGGCGGTCTTGGCGAGGGAACGGCGCTTGTTGAGCGTCAACTTGATCGGACCCGAGTCGAACTCGACGTACTTGCTGCCGAAGCTCTTGGCCACGGCCAGGCCACGCTCGACGTAGAACCGCTTGCTCGCGGCCACGTCCGTGGATCCCAACTGGAGCACGAGGTCGTCGACCTGTCTGACGGCGGGGCCGGTGTCTTTCTTCGAGGAAGACGCGACCGTGACGAGCGTCCCGTCCGGGGCTTGCACAACGCCGCCGTAGCCCCACAGCGACTTCGCGGCCGGCTTCAGCACGGTGGCGCCGGCGTCGACGGCGGCGCCGATGAGGGCGTCGGCGTTGGCCGGCTGGGACACGATGAGTGACAGCGTGTATCCGCGGAAGCCGGTCGTCGGTGCCTCCGAGGCGCGCGTGCGTACCTGCTTTCCCAGTCCGAGGGCCTGCGTGTAGAACCGGTCGGCGGTCGTGGGGTCGGCAACTTCGAGGATGACGTACTCGATGGAGGTCATGGTCGGCTCCCTGTGGGTGCGTTCTGTAGGTCAATAATCAGGTCAGACGCACGCCATTGTCGCTTTTCCCGGGCCTGCCTTCGCCGGGCGTCGCGGAGCGTGATCTGGCCGATACGGTGTTGCCTGACCTCGATCTGAAGGGCCTGGCATGCGCGGTCGACAGTGGCGTCATGGTGGGCCGACTGCGGGCCTCGCGCTGCTCACGCGGCGGTGGCTGCTCGGGCTGGCTGCGGCGGCCGTTGCGGTGCTGGCCGGGTGCGGGCTCTGGTTGTGGGCCGTCGGGCCGCCGTTCAGCAAGGGCGAGTCCGATCCCGAGCTGGAGGTCCGCAACGAGCGGACGGCCCCGTTGACGATCGAGGTGTCGACCGACGCGGACAAGCGCCAGTTCGTGGTGCCGGCCGGCGGGGACCTGGGCATCCGCGTCAACGACGAGTGCGGCACCGGCGAAGTGACGGCACGGGTCGCCGACCGGGTCGTGGCTCGTCTCGACGACCCGTTCTGCACAGCCAAAACCTGGATAATCCACGCCAACGGCACCGCCGAACTGGTCGGTGGCTAGTGCCCTGAAGATCTTGAATTGAGCTATTCGTCGCTGGGCGTGGCTGTGAGGTCGACATGGAGTCTTAGCTGGTAGACCAGCATGTCTTCGACGTCCAGGGCCCGCCCGGCTCCGTCTGGCGCCCAGCCCGCCGCGGTCAGGAACTTGCGGGTGGCCGCGTCCCCGTCATATGCCCAGGCCACCGCGAACGCGAACTCGTCCTCGCGCCACAGGTCGACGCTGGCCGCGAGCAGGCGGCTGCCGTGCCCGCGACGGCCGAAGCGGGGCTCGATCAGCAGGTCCGTGATGGCCGCCACATCGTCCGGCAATGCTGGCTCTTCCGGCGCCAGAGCCTGCTCGTCGGCGGGGCCGGAGGCCGCAAAACCCACCAGATACGATTGTTCGGCCTGCTCGACGGCCACCAGCACCCGGTGCCGCGGCGACGGCGGCTGCTCGACCGCGGCGCTCCAGCGCTCGGCGATCCACGCCTCGTCGAGGTTGTCGAGCACGTGTCGGGGAAGCATCCGTTTGTACGCGACCCGCCAGGTCGCGACCTGGATGCGAGCGATCTCGGCGACGTCCTCGGGACGCGCCGGGCGGACGAACCCGAGTGCCATGAGTGGTGAGCCTACGGAGTGGGAGCAGCGGGTGATCGAGCGGGCCGCGCGCCGCGAGGCCGTGATCGTCGCGGGCCTGGCGGTCGCCGTCGGTGCGTTCGTGGCGGTCTTCGCCGTCCGGCACGGGTTCTTCGACCTCAAGGTCTACTACGGCGCGGTCAACTACTGGATCCACGACCACGGCATGCTGTACGACTTCCTCAAGCCGAACAGCAAGTACGGCTTCACCTATCCACCGTTCGCCGCGATCGCGATGGTGCCGATGGCGGTCGTGCCCTGGGTGCTGGCCATCCTGATCAGCATCGGCCTGACGCTGGGCGCCACGTACGCGCTGCTGCGCTGGCTCGTGCTGCCGGTCGCCCGCCGCGAGGGCTGGACGCCGTGGTTCGCGATCGCGGTCGCGTTCCTGCTGATGCTGGCATTCGAGCCGTACCGGGAGACGCTCAGCTTCGGCCAGGTCAACCTCCTGCTGCTGTTCCTGGTCGCGCTGGACGTGCTGGTCGGCGTGGCCGGCGGGCGGCGCTGGGCCGGGGTGGGCATCGGCCTGGCCACCGCGATCAAGCTGACCCCGGGCGTGTTCATCGTCTACCTGCTGGTCACCCGGCGCTGGCGGGCCGCGCTGGTCGCCAGCGGCACCGCCGCGGTGGCCACCCTCGCCGCCGCCGCGGTCGACCCGGGCGCCTCCCGGGAGTTCTGGACCAGCGCGCTCTGGGACACCGACCGGGTGGGCTCGCTGGCCTTCGTCTCCAACCAGTCGTTGCAGGGCCTGGTCGCCCGGCTCGATCCGGAGCACCCGTCGTCGCTGGCCTGGGCGGTGCTGGTGATCGGGGTGCTCGGCGTCTGGGCGTGGCGGGTGCGCTCCGCCTCGCTGGCCGAGGGGCTGGCGCTGACCGGCGTGCTCGGCTGCCTGATCAGCCCGGTGACCTGGGTGCACCATCTGGTCTGGCTGCTGCCGGCGCTTTTCCTGCTGTTCGACGCGGGTGTGCGGGCCTCGGGCCAACGCCGCCGCGTTCTACTGGGGTGCGCGGTCGTCTTCTACGCCGTGCTGTGCAGCCGGCTGGTCTGGGCCTGGGAGCACGGGTTCGGGGGAGTGGGCGGCTTCCTGGGCAGCAATGCGTACGTGTGGATCAGCCTGGCCTTGTTGATCTTCTTGCCGCTGCGGTCCTCAGTCGAGGACGCGGCTGTAGCGGAGCTCCGGCAGCGGGACGCGGTCGCCGCTTGAGGGCACGACGACGTCGTAGGTGGCGCGCTCGCCGTCCGGGGTGAAGCCGGCCTTCGCGTAGAAGCGCCGCGTGCGGTGGTTGTCCTCGAGCACCCAGAGGCGGACCTCTTTGTAGCCTCGCCGGGTCAGCTCGGTCAGGGCCGCGCGCATGAGCTCTCTGCCGATGCCGGTGCCGACCCGGTCGGGCTCCAGGTAGATGGCCAGCACCTCGCCGACCGTCGGGTCGAGGTCGGTGCGGTCCTGCTGGTTGCGGTACGGGCCGAAACTGACGAAGCCGAGCACGGCGTTGTGGTCGGTGGCGACCAGGGTCTGGAAGGCCTCCGCGCCGTGGTGCTGTCTGCGCTGCGCCGCTCGCTGCTCGGGGTCGAGGGCGTCGAGCACCTCTTGCGGGATGATCCCGGCATATCCGGACTGCCAGGCCCGCACGTGTACGGCGGCGACGTCAGGGATGTCGTCAGGCGTCTCCGGGCGGATGGTGACCATGTCGGGATGTCTATCGCACCGGCTCGTCCGCGCGCTGTGATTTTTGTCGGAGGGTTCCGATAGCGTCCCGGACGTGGCAGTCGAATCGTTGTCGCTGGCTCAGGCCCGCCGCATCGCTCTGGCCGCGCAGGGGTTCACCGACCCCGCGCCGGCCGGCGTCCCGACCGCCCGCCACCTGCGCCGGGTGGTGGGCCGCACCGGGTTGCTCCAGATGGACTCGGTCAATGTCCTGCAACGCGCGCACTACCTACCGCTCTACAGCCGGCTCGGTCCCTACCCGACCGCGTTGCTCGACCGGGCGGCCTACCGCCGTCCGCGCACGCTTTTCGAATACTGGGGTCACGAGGCGTCGCTGATCCCGGTCGAGCTCCAGCCGGCGTTCCGCTGGCGGATGTCCCGCGAGCACCAGTGGGGCGGCCTGCGCCGGTTCGCCGAGGAGCAGCCCGACATGGTCAAGTGGGTGCTCGACGAGGTGCGCGAGTCCGGGCCGCTGACCGCCGCCGAGATCGAGCGCGACGAGCCGCGCGACCGGTCCAACTGGGGGTGGAACTGGTCGTCGGTCAAGTCGGCCCTCGAATACCTCTTCTGGTCGGGCGAGGTGATGGCCGCGTCGCGCAACTCGTCGTTCGCCCGGGTCTACGACCTACCCGAGCGGGTCCTGCCGGCGTCGGTGCTGGCGGCGCCGACGCCGACCGAGGCCGAGGCACACCGCACGCTGGTCTCGGTCGCGGCCCGCTCGCTGGGCGTGGCGGCGGAGTTCGAGCTACGCGACTACTTCCGACTACCGGTGGCCGGCGCCCGCGCGGCGATCGCGTCGCTGGTCGCGGAGGGTGCGTTGCTGCCGGTCAAGGTCGAGACCTGGAAGCAGCCGGCCTACCTGGATCCCGCGGCCAAGCTGCCGCGCTGGGTGCGTGGTGATCGGTTGATCAGTCCGTTCGACCCGCTGGTCTGGGAGCGGGCGCGCACCGAGCGGCTGTTCCACTTCACCTACCGCATCGAGATCTACGTGCCGGCCCCGCAGCGGGTCTACGGCTACTACGTGCTGCCGTTCCTTCAAGGCGACCGGTTCACGGCGCGCGTCGACCTCAAGGCCGACCGCAAGGCCGGCGTCCTGCGGGTGCCGGCGGCCTGGGCCGAGCCCGGCGTCGACCGCGTGGCAACGGCTCGGGCGCTCGCCGCGGAGCTCGAGCGGTTGGCCGGCTGGCTAGGCCTTTCCTCGGTCGCGGCACCCGAAGGCGGCGATCTGGGCGGCCCACTAGCAGCCGCACTGGCGAGCACCGCCGGTGTACCGTGACGACCATGACGCCCGCACCCGGCCCGGCCGCACCGCAGGCGTCGCCGGAAGCGGAAACCGCGACAACGGAAGACTCCTCGATACCGGGTGCGCCGATCGCCGGCGGTGCGGACGCCGTTCCTGAGGGCGGCAACGACCCGTCCGCGATGCCGGGTCCTGACTATTCAGTCGGTTATGCGGCCTACGGCGGGCCGGATGGCGCCGTGCCTCCGACGTTTCTTCCGCCGTCCTACGCGCCGCCTCGGCGGGGTCGGGTCGGGCGGGCCTATCTGCGGATGCTCGAACGGGTGCCGCGGTGGTTGGCGCCGCTCGCGGTGCTGGGGTGCATCGGGGGAGCGGTCGGCTACACGCTGATCAGCAACCCGACCGACAGCGCTCCGGACGCGCCGCCGACCTGCATCCTCAAGCTGACCACCGGGCTCGACTGCCCGGGATGTGGCGGCACGCGCGCCGCCTGGTATTTGCTGCACGGCGACGTCGCCGCCGCGGCCCGGCACCATCTGGTGTTCGTGTTCGCGGTGCCGTTCATCATCTACCTCTACATCGCCTGGGCTGCGCAGCGCGCCTTCGGCCGCAAGCTTCCCCAGTTGAAGATCCCACCGGTGGCGATCGCCATCTTCATGGGCGCCTGGCTCGCGTTCTCGATCCTGCGCAACCTGCCCTGGGCGCCTTTCAACTGGTTCTACGTCTAAGAGACCGCGCAACACCGAAGGACCCGCCGGCTTGGCCGGGGGTCCTTGGTGGACGGCGGGGTCAGCGCCGGGTTGCTCCGCCGTCGTCGCGGTCGCCGCGCATGGCTCGGGCGACGCGCAGTGCGAGGTGGCGGCGCTCCGCGGTGCGGCGCATGGTGCGGTGGCGTTCGCCGGCGAGGGCCAGCAGGATGTTCGGGTTCTCGTACATGTGACTGTCCTTTCGGGTCAGGGTCAGGCGCGGTGGATGTCGATGTCGCCGCTCATGGTGCGCAGCTGGAGGGTGAGCTGGCCGCCGGCGGTCTCGGTGGTCTCGGCGGTGGGCTGGCTCATGTCGAGGCCGTTGCGGGTGTCGCCGGAGAGGGTCTTGACGTCGAACCAGACGCCGGTGCCGGCCAGGACGCCGATGCTGACGTCGCCGGACGCGGTGCTGATCCGTGCGGTGCCGCGCTGGGCCTTGCGGACGACCACATCGCCGGACGCGGTGTCCAAGCTGATGTCGCCGCCGGCCTCGTCGATCTGGACGTCGCCGCTCGCGTACTTGCCCGTGAACGTGCCGCCCACCGCCTCCACCCGCAGGTCGCCCGAGGCGCCCCTGGTGCGCAGGTGCCCGTCGACGCGGCCCACCCGGACGTCGCCGCTGGCCGTGCCGACCGTCGCGTCACCGCTGATGTGCTCGGCCCGGACGTCGCCGGACGCGGACTCGACCTCGACCCCGCCGACCCGGCCCTGGCACGTGATGTCGGCCGAGGCGGACTTGCCGCTGACGGTGCTGTCCAGCGGCACCAGCACGCGGATCGCCACCGCGCCACTGCGCAGCCGGAAGCCGCTCTGGTCGGGGGTGACGATCGTCAGCCGGCCGTTCTGGAACTCGACGGTGGTCTCGTCGGCGATCCGGCGGGACTCGCTGCTGCGGCCGGAGGCCTCGACCGTGGCGACGGCGGTCGCACGCTCCTCGGCGACCACGTCGACCGAGCCAGATGCGATCTTGAAGGCGACGGTGATCGGGCCGTCGACGGGGAACTCGGGCATCGTGCTGCTCCTTCGGGAGGGGTGGACGAGCAAAGACTCAGGCGCGGCCGTAGCCGGTGATGTGCCGGCGACCGCGGCCGGGCGGAGTGGCCCAGCCACCGGGAGGCGGACCCTGCGGCGGGGCGCCGGCGACGGCCGAGGCGATCGCCCGGACCAGCCAGGCGTTGACGGAGATGCCCTCGCCGGCCGCGGAACGCTCGACGGCGTCCTTGAGCCCCTCGGGCAGGCGCAGGGTGATCCGGGTGACGTCACCGCTGGCGTCAGGTGACGTCGCAGCGGCACCCGGCGGGGTGGGCGGTGCCGGCGGCTCCGGGGGCTGTGGCAGGTGCTCGGTGACCACGAGCTCCGGCTCGCGGCCGCGTAGTCGCAGCTCGACGCTGGCCGCGCTGAGCTTGGTGGTGACCTCGTCGGCAGCCTGGGCGAGCGCGTCGAGGAGGGCCAGCCGGGCGGCGGCGTCGATCGAGCCGCTCAGCAGCTCGGCCGCGCGAGCCACGTCGGGCCCGCCCGGCGCCGCTGCCGCGTTGAGATCGCGGCGGAGGCTTTCGACGAAAGGTGCGATGTCCATGACGTCACTATGCCATCGAAGTGACGTCACTGCAAGACACAATGACGGCACCGTGGTGTCGTGAACCGGTCCCCGTGGGGCAGGGTTAGAGTCTGGCGAGTCGTGCGAGGCAGAGGGGGCGCCGTGCCTGAGATCGTTCCGCCGCAGGTCAGGATCATTGCCTGGACCCATTTCGAGGCCCCGGATGACGTGCCGTGGAGCACTGACGCCGACGGCGGCCAGGCGCTCGCGGAGTTCGCCGGGCGGGCCTGCTACCAGTCGTGGAAGAAGCCGAACCCGGCCACCGCGACCAACGCGGGTTATCTGGAGCACATCCTCGACGTCGCGCACCTCTCGGTGCTCGAGCACGGGACCGTGACGTTCTACCTCAGCGGCGTCTCCCGCTCGTTCACCCACGAGCTGATCCGGCACCGGCACTTCTCGTACTCGCAGCTCTCCCAGCGCTACGTGCCCGGCCGGGACGCGGCGATGGTCGAGCCCGCGGTGATCGCCGCCGACCCGGACCTGCACAAGACCTTCGTCGAGGCGGCCGAGGCCAGCGTGCGGGCCTACAACGAGCTGCTGGAGGGGCTGGAGCAGAAGTACGCCGACGAGCCCAACGGCACGCTGCGTCGCAAGCAGGCCCGCCAGGCGGCCCGGGCGGTGCTGCCCAACGCGGCGGAGACCCGGATCGTGGTCACCGGCAACTACCGTGCGTGGCGACACTTCATCAACCTGCGCGCCACCGAGGCCGCCGACGTGGAGATCCGCGAGGTCGCCGTCGAGTGCCTCCGGCAGCTCCAGGGGGTCGCGCCGAACGTGTTCGCCGACTACTCGATCACCACGCTGCCCGACGGCTCCGAGGTCGCGTCGAGCCCGTACGCCGACCGCTCCTAGCACCCCGGCCCGGGGAGCAAACCCGACCGGACGAGACCGGCGCCGACCAGGCTTCCGCTAGGTTTGTCAGCATGACGCACGAGCACACTGTCGCGCGCCCGTTCGGTGAGCTGATCACGGCCATGGTGTCGCCGTTCACCGCCGACGGCGCGCTCGACCTCGACGGTGTCCAGCGCCTGGCGGCCCACCTCGTCGACGAGCAGGGCAACGACGCGCTGGTGATCAACGGCACGGCCGGCGAGTCGCCGACCACGACCGACGCCGAGAAGGAGGCCCTCGTCCGGGCCGTGGTCGAGGCGGTCGGCGACCGGGCCAAGGTGCTCGCCGGTGTAGGCACCAATGACACCCGGCACACGATCGAGCTCGCCCTGAGCGCCGAGAAGGCGGGCGCGCACGGCCTGCTGGTCGTGACGCCCTACTACAACAAGCCTCCGCAGGCCGGCCTGCTCCGCCACTTCACCGCGGTGGCCGACGCCAGCGGGCTGCCGATCCTGCTCTACGACATCCCGCACCGCAGCGGCGTGCCGATCGAGACCGAGACGCTGGTCCGGTTGGCCGAGCACCAGCGCATCGTGGGCGTCAAGGACGCCAAGGGCGACCTGGTCGCGACCTCGTGGGTGCTGGCCCGCACCGACCTCGCCTACTACTCGGGCGACGACGCCGGCACGCTGCCGGCGCTCGCGGTGGGCGCGGTCGGCATCGTCGGCACCTCGACGCACTTCACCGGCCCTCAGACCAAGGCGATGATCCAGGCGTACGCGCGCGGCGACGTCGCCGAGGCACTCGCCCAGCACCGCCGCGTGCTGCCCCTGTTCACCGGCATCTTCCGTACCCAGGGAACGATCCTGGTCAAGGCCGGCCTCGCCCTCGCGGGCCTGCCGGCCGGCCCGGTCCGCTCACCCCTGGTCGACGCGACGCCTGAGCAGGTCGAGCAACTGCGCGCCGACGCCGCCGCGTGCGGACTGGAGTTCCCTGCATGACACTCGCGCACCTCGAGCTCGAACCCCCGCCGCCGTTGCCGGCGGGTGGCCTGCGGGTCACCCCACTGGGCGGCCTCGGCGCCATCGGCCGCAACATGACCGTCTTCGAGTACGACGGCAAGCTGTTGATCGTCGACTGTGGAGTGCTGTTCCCCGATGTGGAGCAGCCCGGCGTCGACCTCATCCTGCCCGACTTCGCGCCGATCCTCGGCCGCCTCGACGACGTGCAGGCGATCGTGCTCACGCACGGCCACGAGGACCACATCGGCGCGGTTCCGTACCTGCTGGCCCACAAGTCCGACATCCCGCTGGTGGGCTCGCAGTTCACCCTGGCGTTGGTCGAGGCCAAGCTCCAGGAGCGGCGGATCGAGCCCTACACGCTGACCGTCACCGAGGGGCAGCACGAGCGGCTCGGCCCGTTCGACGTCGAGTTCTTCGCGGTCAACCACTCGATCCCGGACGCGATGGCGGTGGCCATCCGCACGCCGGCCGGGCTCGTGCTGCACACCGGCGACTTCAAGATGGACCAGCTACCGCTCGACGGCCGGATCACCGACCTCGCCGGCTTCGCCCGGCTCGGTGCCGAGGGCGTCGACCTGCTGCTCTCCGACTCGACCAACGCCGAGATCCCGGGCTTCGTGACACCGGAGCGGGAGATCGGCCCGGTGCTCGACGCCATCTTCGCGAAGGCCCGCGGCCGGGTCATCGTCGCGTCGTTCGCCTCCCACGTGCACCGCGTGCAGCAGGTGCTCGACGCCGCCGCGCTGCACGGCCGGCAGGTCGCGTTCATCGGTCGCTCGATGGTGCGCAACATGGGCATCGCCCGCGACCTCGGCCTGCTCCGGATCGAGCCGGGGCTGGTCGTCGGCATGGACGAGGCCATGCAGGCGCCGCCGGAGCGGATCGTGCTGATGTCGACCGGTTCGCAGGGCGAGCCGATGAGCGCGCTCGGCCGCATGGCCAACGGTGACCACCGGCACATCACGATCGCCCAGGGCGACACCGTCGTGCTGGCGAGCTCGCTGGTGCCGGGCAACGAGACCTCGGTCTACCGGGTGATCAACCGGCTCTCCCGGGCCGGTGCCAACGTCATCCACAAGGACGTCGCCAAGGTGCACGTCTCGGGCCACGCACCGGCCGGTGAGCTGCTCTACCTGCTCAACGTGGTGCGGCCGAGCAACCTTTTGCCGGTGCACGGCGAGTGGCGGCACCTGCGCGCGCACGCCCGGATCGGCGTCGAGTCCGGCATCGCGCCGGAGAACGTGGTGCTCTGCGAAGACGGCGACGTGGTTGACCTGGTCGACGGCCAGGCCCGGCTGGTCGGGCACGTGCCCAGCCGCTACATCTACGTCGACGGGCTGGCCGTGGGCGACATCGGCGAGTCGCTGCTGACCGAGCGCCGCATGCTGGGCGACGGCGGTTTCATCGCCGCCACCGTGGTGATCGACTCGGTGACCGGCAAGGTGGTCGGCGGCCCGGCCGTGTCGGCCAAGGGCTTCTCCGAGAACCCCGAGGCGTTCGACGCGGTCATCCCGCTGATCACCGAGGCGCTGCTGCGGGCCGCGGCGGACAACATCACCGACCCGCACCAGCTTCAACAGTTGGTACGCCGGACGGTGGGCCGCTGGGTCAACGACACGTACCGCCGCCGCCCGATGATCGTGCCGACCGTGGTCGAGGTCTGAGCCGGAGATGCACGCGGGCGAGTTCCCGATCAGCGCCGAGCTGGTCGCGAAGCTCGTCGCTGCTCAGTTCCCGGAGTGGTCCGGGCGACCACTGACCCGGGTCACCTCGTCCGGCACGGTCAACGTGCTGTTCAGGCTCGGCGACGACCTGGTAGTCCGGCTGCCCCGGGTGGACTGGTCACTCGGCGACATCGAGACGGAGGCGACCTGGCTGCCCTGGCTCGCGCCGCGGCTGCCGGTCACCATCCCGACACCGGTCGCGGCCGGCGCGCCCGGCGAGGGGTATCCCTGGCCGTGGGCGATCTACCGCTGGCTGCCCGGTGCCGTGCCGGTCGAGGGCAGGCTGGCGGACCCGCTCGGGCTGGCCGCCGACCTGGCCGAGTTCGTCAAGGCCATGCGCGCGGTCGACCGAGTGGCATTGCCGGGAAGCCCGCCGGCGGCGTATCGCGGTGGCGGCCATTCGTTGCTTGACGAGACTGCCCGCAACGCGCTCGACGGTCTGGGTGGGCAGCTCGACGCGGACACGCTGGCGGCGGCTCGGGAGGCCTGGGCGGCGGACCTCGCGGTGCCGGACTATGCCGGGCCGCCGGTCTGGCTGCACGCCGACCTGATGCCGGGCAACCTGCTGGTCGACCCGCGCGGCCGGCTGACCGCCGTGATCGACTTCGGCACCCTCGGCGTCGGTGACCCGTCGTGTGACCTGATCGTCGCGTGGAACCTGCTCACGCCCGAGGCCCGGGCCGCGTTCCGGGCCGCGCTCGACGTCGACGAGCCGACCTGGCGGCGCGGCCGCGGGCGCTCGCTGGCGATGGCGTTGGGCTCACTGGTCTACTACCACGAGACCAATCCGCCGTTCGCGGACAACGCCCGCTACGTGATCCGCGAGGTGCTGTGCGACCTGTCGAGGAGCCGCTGACCGGCAACGTCACGGCGGGCATCGTGCGCGTCGGCGACACCGTCCGGCGCCCGGTCGGGCCGCACACCGACGCCGTCGACGCGCTGCTGCACCATCTGCACGACGTGGGCTTCACCGGCGCACCCCGGCCGCTCGGTCGGGACGAGCAGGGCCGCCAGGTGCTGGAGTTCGTGCCCGGCGAGTCGACGATGGACATCGACCCGCGCGACCTGCCGGACCTCGGCGGGCTGCTGCGCGACCTGCACGCCGCGACGGCGGAGTTCACGCCGCCGCCGGACGCGGGTTGGCACATCGAGATACCGCCGGTCGGGGTGCCGGGCTCGCCGGTCGGCGAGGTGATCTGCCACCACGACGCCGCGCCGTGGAACCTGGTCCGCGCCGAGCGCGGCTGGGTGCTGATCGACTGGGACAACGCGGGTCCGGGCTCCCGGACCTGGGAAGTCGCCTATTCGGCGCTGACCTGCTGCGGGATGCGCCCCGACCGCCCGGTCGAGGAGTCGGCGGCCCGGCTGCGGTCCTTCGTGGACGGCTATGGGCTCGACCCGGCGCTGCGGCCGGCCCTGGCGGGACTGCTCGGGGTCAACGCGGGCGCCATGTACGACCTGCTGGCGACCGCCGCCCGCGACGGCCGCCAACCTTGGGCCCGGATCTACACCGAGGACGGCCCGTACTGGCGCGGCGTCGCCGACTACCTCGACAGCAACGTCGCAGCGTGGCGCGCTGAGCTGTAAGGAAGGGACCCTTGTTAACGCTATCCGTTAATAGGGGTCCCTTCCTTGCTCCTCATCCCTGGCTGAGGAGCAGCCCGACTTCCTTGGCCCGGTCGCCCAGCACGGCCCGCAGCAGGTCGGCCTGTTCTTCCGGGGTGGCTACGGCGCCGAGCCGGTCGATGACCTGGTCGTCGACCGTGTCGATCGCCGCGCGGCTGTCCGCGA
Organism: Asanoa ishikariensis; assembly: GCF_900107455.1. Lineage (GTDB taxonomy): Bacteria > Actinomycetota > Actinomycetes > Mycobacteriales > Micromonosporaceae > Asanoa > Asanoa ishikariensis. Next base: position 1,178,051 of record NZ_FNQB01000002.1, read on the forward strand.
GTCCGGCGTCGATCTGGTCGAACTCGCCGCGAAGCTGTGCGGCCACGGCCTCGTCGACGCCGGCCAGCGCGGTGAGCACCGCCGACATCTTCTGTTCGAGGGCGACGCGGGCCGCCTTGGCCACGTTCTGCTCGACGCGGGTGCTGCCGTTGCTGATCTTGAATGTGATCTTGTCCAGGTCCTGGTAGAGACCCAGCGCCCGGAAATTGGCGCTGGTCAGAGCGTCGCGGTCGCGGGCCTCGAACATGTCGTCCTCCTCGGTGAACCAGGGTTTGGTGCTGCGCTCGTGCGACTGCCGGGTGTTGAAGTGCACGTGCTCGGTGTGCGGACTGGTCCCGGTGTACGGGCGCCACGTGCCCAGCCCCCAGGACCGGCTGGTGATCCGCCGGTTGTAGATCACGTACTGGATGGACTCGTGCCTGATGGCGGCGTTGATGACCTTCGGCACGTCGACCCCGTCGACGTCCATGTCCCAGGCGTCGACGGAACCGTCCTTGTCCGGGTTGTGGTCGGAGTCGGTCTCCTGGTGGGCCGCGTCGCCGATGGTGCCGTCCGAGGTCTTGTCGCGCCGCGGCCAGCGGCTGTTGACCTCGTTGCGGAAGCGGGTCAGGGCGGGGTTCAAGAACCAGGCCATAGGCCCGAAGCTACCGGTCCACACCGGCCATTCGAATCCCCCGACAGCAGGACAGCGGGACAACCGTCAGCCTTGCCACTCGTCCGCGACCAGCCCGAACACCGCCTCGTCGAGGAACGCACCGTCCACCCAGGAGTTTTGGCGCAGCGTGCCCTCGCGGCGGAAGCCGACCCGCTCGGCGGCGGCGACCATCGCGGCGTTGTCGGCCAGCGTCTCGAGTTGGAGCCGGTGCAGGCCACGCACCCGGAAGCCGTAGCGGCAGAGCACCCGGACGGTGTCGACGCCCAGCCCGGAGCCGCGGACCGCCGGACGCAGTGAGATGCCGACGTGGCCCGACCGGTTGTGCAGGTCGATGCCCCAGAGCAGCGCGTCGCCGGCGAGCTCGCCGTCGGCCAGCCGCACGACGCTGAAGATGGCCGCGTCGGCGCTGGGTGCCGACGGTGTGAACGGGGACTCCGGCAGGCCGGGCGGGATCGGGCGCCAGGCCCGGCCGTCGGCCCGCGACCGGGTCGCGACATCGTCGTAGAGGTCGGCGTGCAGCACCGGCACGTCCTCGTCGTGTCGGGCCCGCAACAGCACCTTCTCGCCACGCAGCATGCGGCGTTAGTACCGGACGCCGGTGGCCGTGATCAAGCGAGTAACCGAATCCGACATCTTGCGCGAGCCCGGCGCAATAGCCTGAACGGGTCGGATCGCCCCAGGGAGGCCGGATGTCGCTGTACGCCGGGAAGCCGCCGGAGCCCCGGCCGAGCCACCGGGCCGGCAACGTCGTCGCCACGGTCGCCAACCCGAACTACGGCCGGGAGTTGACGGTGCCGGTCGCCGCGCTCGGACCCGATCCGGTGCCGGCCGAGGTCGCGTACCAGCTCATCCACGACGAGCTCCTGCTGGACGGCAACGCGGCGCTGAACCTGGCGACGTTCGTGACCACCTGGATGGAGCCGCAGGCCGGCGTGCTGATGACCGAGTGCGCCGACAAGAACATGATCGACAAGGACGAGTACCCGCTGACCGCCGAGATCGAGCGGCGGTGCGTGGCGATCCTGGGCGACCTGTGGCACGCGCCCGACCCGGTGGCCACCATCGGCTGCTCGACCACCGGGTCGAGCGAGGCCTGCATGCTCGCCGGCCTCGCGTTCAAGCGGCGCTGGGCCAAGAACTCGATGGGAGCGCGGCCCAACCTGGTGATGGGCGGCAACGTCCAGGTGTGCTGGGAGAAGTTCTGCAACTACTGGGAGGTCGAGCCCCGGATGGTCCCGATGGCCGGGGACCGGTTCCACCTGTCGGCGCAGGAAGCGGTGGCCCGCTGCGACGAGAACACCATCGGCGTGGTCGCGGTGCTGGGTTCCACCTTCGACGGATCGTACGAGCCGGTGGCGGAGATCGCCGCCGCCCTCGACGAGCTCCAAAAGACCCGCGGCTGGGACATCCCGATCCACGTCGACGGCGCGTCCGGCGGCATGATCGCCCCGTTTCTCGACCCCGATCTGGTCTGGGACTTCCGCCTGCCCAGGGTCGCCTCGATCAACACCAGCGGGCACAAGTACGGCCTGGTCTACCCCGGCGTCGGCTGGGTGCTCTGGCGGGAGAAGCACCTGCTCCCCGAGGAGTTGATCTTCAACGTGAACTACCTCGGCGGCAGCATGCCGACCTTCGCGCTCAACTTCTCCAGGCCCGGCGCCGAGGTGATCGCGCAGTACTACATGTTCCTGCGGCTGGGCCGCGAAGGCTTCCGTGCGGTGCAGCAGGCGTCCCGGGACGTGGCCACCTACCTGTCCGGGAAGATCGCCGACACCGGGGAGTTCCGGTTGGTCAGCCGGGGCGACGAGCTGCCGGTGTTCGCGTTCACCACGGCGCCCGACGTCACCGCGTACAACGTCTTCGACGTGTCCCGGGCGCTGCGCGAACGCGGCTGGCTGGTGCCGGCTTACACGTTCCCGAAGAACCGCACCGACCTCGCGGTGCTTCGCGTGGTGGTGCGCAACGGCTTCTCCCACGACATGGCCGACCTGCTGCTCGACGACCTCGGGAGGGCGTTGCCCGACCTCAAGAAGCAGTCAGGGCCGATCCGCAGCGGCGCCGACGAGTCGTTCCACCACTGAAGGGACAACAACCGTGTGTCGCTGGCTGGCCTTCTCCGGCTCACCGCTGCTGATCGACGCGTTGCTCTACCGGCCCAAGCATTCTCTGATCGACCAGAGTCAGCACGCCGAGCTCGGTGCGGAGACGACCAATGGGGACGGATTCGGGCTCGGCTGGTATCCGACCGACCCGGTGGCCAAGCAGACACCCGGCACGTTCCACGGTGTCGGGCCGGCCTGGAGCAACCGCAACCTGCGTGACCTGGCCGAGCACCTCCGCTCGCCGTTGTTCTTCGCGCATGTGCGGGCCTCGTCCGGCGCGCCTGTGCAGGAGACCAACTGCCACCCGTTCCGGCACGATCGCTGGCTCTGGATGCACAACGGCTCGATCCGGGACTTCAGCCGGCTCAAGCGGGACCTGCTGCTGGAGGTGGACCCGGAGCTCTACCCGCTGATCGAGGGCAGCACCGACTCGGAGGCGATGTTCTACCTGGCCCTGACGTACGGGCTGCGGGACGACCCGGTCGCGGCGGTGGAGCGGATGGTCGGGTTCGTCGAGTCGACCGCCGCCCGGCACGGCGTCTCCGACGCGGTGCAGATGACCGTGGCCACCACCGACGGGGAGCGGATCTGGGCGTTCCGCTACTCGACCGCGCACCAGTCCCGCACGTTGTTCTACTCGCAGACCGTCGACGGCCTGCGTGCCGTGCACCCCGAGGTGGAAGCGCTGCGGCTGCTCTCGGACCAGGACCGGCTGGTGGTTTCGGAGCCTTTGGGTGTAATGCCGGATGCGTTCAAAGAGGTGCCGGAGTCGAGCTACAGCATCATCTACGACGGTCAGGACGAGATGTCCGCCTTCAACCCGCGCTGAGCTGGGTTCGCGTACTCGCGAAATGGCCGGCGGATCCGTCATACGCTCGCGATCGTGGGGTGGAAAGAGCTCGCGACCGTGTTCCTGGGCCTGCACTTCGCCTTCGTGGCCTACGTGCTGTTCGGCGGCTTCCTCGCGTGGAAGTGGCCGAAAGCGATCTGGTTCCATCTGCCCGCGGTCGGGTGGGGCATCGCGCTGATCGGCTTCGGGCTCAACTGCCCGCTGACGTACGCCCAGAACTGGGCGCTCGGTCACGCCGGTGAGCCTCCGCTGACCCGCGGGTTCGTCGACACCTACATCGAGGGAATCCTCTATCCCGAGCGGTACGTGCACGTCGCCCAGGCGATCTTGGCATTGATCGTGCTGGTCTCGTACGTGGGCTTCTTCGTGCTGCGGCGCCGCCGGAAGTCCCGCGCCGAGGCAGTCTCGATGCGCGGCCAGCGGGTGTCTTAGGGCAGATCCGCCACGGCCGCCGCGAACGTGGTGCCGGTCGCGATCGCCGCGTTGACCAGGCTGGCCAGTTGGCCGGTCGTCGCGCCGTGCTCCAGGTCAGTGGTCACCTCGCCGGCCAGCAGCAGGAGGCCTTCGCCGCCGTCGTGCACGTACACCTTGGGCATCAGCTTGTCGTGGTTCCAGGCGTTGCAGAACGCGTAGGCCTCGACCAGCCGGTTGGCCGGCAGCCGGCGCTCGGCCACCACCCGCACCTGGAGGATCTCCCGGCGCTCGCCCAACCGCTCGAACTGGATGTACGCGCCCGGCCAGCGGCCGCCGACCATCCCGTCCTCGTCGACCGTGAAGTGGTCGCCCCGGGCGTCCAGCACCTCGATGATCGACTCGAGGGTCAGCGGGCCCAGCGGCGTGTCGCCAAGCTCGTCGAGCCGGATCGTGCCGCCGCTGACCACGGGCAGCTCGGCCAGCCAGTCGCCGACCAGCCGGGACTGGTGGTCGGTCCCGTTGCGGTTGTCGAACCGGGCCGCCAGCGTCGCCGCCACGGCCGCGAGCACCGTGCCCAGCTCGCGCACCGAGAGGTCGGCGGCCGGCCGCTCGCCGTGCGTGGGCCGGTGCACCCGCCGGTCGCCCAGCCCCTCGGCCGTGGCCCGCCGGCAGACCAGCGTGCCGGCCGCCGCGAAGCGCATCGCGGACAGCTCGTCGTACGGGTCGTCCAGGTCGCCGATGTGGGTGGTGAGCAGGTCGACGCCGCGGCCCGCCAGCCCGGCCAGCGCGCAGAACCGCAGGTGGTCGGCGAGCATCGGGAACGACGACCGGTCCAGCCGGTGCCCCCGGTAGGCGCGCAGGTGCGCGGTCACCGCCTCGTCGACCCGGCCCAGGTGCAGGTAGGGGATCATCAGCGCGGCCAGCGCCCGTTCCGGCTGCTCGGGGCAGGAGGTTCCGGCCCGCAGCACGGGTTCGGCCGCGTCCACCGCCGCCTGCCAGTCGCCCCAGGCCGCGTGCAGGAACGCCTGGTCGGCGGGGTAGCAGGACGGGCAGAAGCCGGCGTCGCCGGGCTGGCCGTCGGAGAACCACTCGCTGTCGCCGACCGCCGGCAGCTCCGCCGTGCAGCGCGCCAGCCACGCTCTGGCCGCGGGCAGGTCGCCCAGGTGGTCGGCGAGCTCCGCGCGCATCCGGTGGATCGCGAACAGCGGGCGTTGGTCTTCGCGGAACCGGCGCTCCAGGTCGTCGAGCAGCGCCTCGGCCTCGGCCCGCCCGACGCCGGGCGACGCGCGGAACGTGCCGACCGCCCACAGGTGGTAGTAGCGCAGCAGGGCCAGCTCGGAGTCCGAGAACAGCAGGGGCTCGCGGTCGGCCGCGGCCCGGCACCACGCGAACAACCCGAGCACCCGGGCCGGCTCGGCGGCGTCGAGGCAGGCGTCGATCAGGTCGAGCCGCGCCTCGAAGCCGAGCCGCACGTCGCCGGCCCGGTCGGCCGCGGCCACCACGGCGTCGAGCTCGGCCAGCTTGGCGGGGCCGGGCGGCAGGTCGCGGGCGTCGGAGAGGGCGTCGCTCACCAGGTCAGCCCTTCCAGCGAGTCGGCGAGCTGGCATCCGCTGCTGATCCCGCAGGCCAGCAACTGGTCGAGCTGGTAGCTGGTGACGCCGTGATCGAGGTCGGCCACCACCTCTCCGAGGACGCGTACGGTGCCGTCGTCGTTGACGTGCACGAACGCCTTCGGCCACAGCTTGTCCTGGTTCCAGCCGTTGCAGAACTCGTAGAGCGGCAGCACGTCGTCGATCCCGAAGACCCGGCTGGCCAGCGTGCGGATCTGGAGGATCTCGCCGGACCGGCCGAGCCGGAAGAAGTAGATGAGGTTGTCGTCCCACCGGCCGACGAGGTCGCCGTCGGCATCCTGGGTGAACGCGTAACCGTGCCCGTCGAGGATGCCCGCGATCAGCTCGTTGGACAGCGGCAGCAACGTTCCGCCCGGCGACTCCACGCGAGCGATAGTAGGCGCGCGGCGCGGCGGTCAGCCAGTGCCGACGAATGTTAGGAAGGGACCCTTCCTATGCGGAAAGCGTTAATAAGGGACCCTTGCTTAAACCTGAGGGGATATCGCGGCGTGGCGCGTGGCGCGTGACCTGTGGGCCCTTACCGTGAGACCATGCCAGGTCGTGCGACGCAGACCAACCGGCGTCGCACAGCGACGTCGAGCCGGGCGAGCACGACCACGCGCGGTCGCACCACCAACACCACCGCGGCGGCCCGGGCCCGCCAGCAGGCCTATCGGCGGCGGCAGCCCAACGGCTTGGGTGTGCTGGTCGGCCGGGCCGGCGGCGCGCTCTGGATGGGGCTCGCCCACAGCGTCGGCTGGATGGTCCGGGGTCTCGGTCGGCAGGCCGCCACGGCCCGCGAGCTCGACCCTGAGCACCGTCGCGACGGTGCCGGCCTGTTGCTGCTCGGCCTGGCCATCCTGACCAGTGTCGCGGTGTGGTTCTCCTCGGCCGGCCCCGTCGGCCAGCGGATCGAAGACGGCATGCGGCTGTTCATCGGCGCGATCGCCGTCGCGTTGCCGGTGTTGCTGCTGTTCTGGGCGATCCGGCTGATGCGGCCGCTGGTCGAGCCCGAGCACCGCGGCCGGGGCCTGGTCGGCTGGGGCTCGGTGCTGATCGCCGCGGCGGCGATCCTGCACATCAGCCAGTCGCCGATCGACACCGCACAGCGCGACCACGCCGGCGGCCTGGTCGGTGCCGCGGTCGGCTCGGCGCTCGAGCGCGCTTTCACCCAGTGGGTGGCGGTGCCCCTGCTGGTCCTACTGCTGTTCTTCGGCGTGCTGGTGGTCACCGCGACCCCGATCAGCAAGGTGCCGGAGCGGATCGGGCTGCTGTTCGCGGTGCTGCTCGGCCGGCCGCTGCCGGCCGAGGAGCTGGATCCGGAGCCGTTCGACGAGGAAGACGAGCAGCCGGTCGCCCGGCGTAAGCCCGCCCGCCGGCGGCAGGGCACCAAGGTGCTCGGCCTCGGCGACGACGACCCGCTCGACGTGGACGACGAGGTCATGCACGACACCGTCGCGCTGCCCCGCTCCAAGTCGGGCAAGCCGGTCAAGGTGCCCGCGGTGCGCAAGCAGGCGCCGCAGCCGCCGGTGCACTCGCCGCTGCCGACCCGGGCCGAGCAGCTCGCGATCGACGCGGTCGAGGGCGCCTACCTGCTGCCTCCCGCCAACCTGCTGCGAGGCGGCAGCGCGCCGAAGACCCGCAGCAAGGCCAACGACGAGGTGATCGCGGCGCTGACCGGGGTCTTCGAGCAGTTCGACGTCGACGCCGCGGTGACCGGCTACACCCGCGGCCCGACGGTCACCCGCTACGAGGTGGAGCTCGGCCACGGCGTCAAGGTCGAGCGGATCACGCAGCTTTCCCGCAACATCGCGTACGCGGTGAAGTCGCCGGACGTGCGGATCCTGAGCCCGATCCCCGGCAAGAGCGCGGTCGGCGTGGAGATCCCCAACTCCGACCGGGAAGACGTGGCGCTCGGCGACGTGCTGCGCTCGCACGCGGCCACCTCCGACAACCACCCGATGGTGGTCGCGCTCGGCAAGGACATCGAGGGCGGCTACGTGGTGGCCAACCTCGCCAAGATGCCGCACATCCTGATCGCCGGCGCCACCGGCGCGGGCAAGTCGTCCTGCCTCAACTCGCTGCTGGTCTCGATCCTCAGCCGGGCCACCCCCGACGAGGTGCGGCTCGTGCTGATCGACCCGAAGCGCGTCGAGATGACCTCCTACGAGGGCATCCCGCACCTGGTCACGCCGATCATCACCAATCCCAAGAAGGCGGCGGACTCGCTCGACTGGGTCGTGCGCGAGATGGACATGCGCTACGACGACCTGGCTGCCGCCGGTGTACGCCACATCGACGACTACAACCGCAAGGTGCGGGCCGGACAGATCAAGCCGCCGCCGGGCAGCGAGCGGGAGATCCGGCCTTATCCCTACCTGCTGGTCGTCGTCGACGAGTTGGCCGACCTGATGATGGTCGCGCCGCGCGACGTCGAGGACTCGGTCGTCCGGATCACCCAGCTCGCCCGGGCCGCCGGCATCCACCTGGTGCTGGCCACCCAGCGCCCGTCCGTCGACGTGGTGACCGGCCTGATCAAGGCCAACGTGCCGTCCCGGCTGGCGTTCGCCACCTCGTCGCTGGCCGACTCGCGGGTCATCCTCGACCAGCCCGGTGCGGAGAAGCTGATCGGCCGGGGCGACGGGCTGTTCCTGCCGATGGGCGCCTCGAAGCCGGTCCGGATCCAGGGCGCCTGGGTCGGCGAGGGCGAGATCGCCGACATCGTCAACTTCTGCAAGAAGCAGCGCGAGCCGGAGTTCCGGCCCGACGTGCTGACCAAGGTCGAAGACCCGAAGAAGAAGATCGACGAGGACATCGGCGACGACCTCGACGTGCTGATCCAGGCGATCGAGCTCGTGGTCACCTCGCAGTTCGGCTCGACCTCGATGCTCCAGCGCAAGCTCCGGGTCGGCTTCGCCAAGGCGGGCCGACTCATGGACCTCATGGAGACGCGCGGCATCGTCGGGCCGTCCGAGGGTTCGAAGGCGCGCGACGTGCTGGTCAAGCCTGATGAGTTGGAGGAGGCGCTGGCCGGTCTCCGCGTCGAATGACCCGGGCGACCAGCGACGCCGCCGAGACGATGGCCCAGGTGCCCTCCAACAGGAGGAAACCCCAGCTCTGCTGCGACAGCGCGATCACGGCCAGGATGGCCGAGCCGACAATGTTGAGCACCAGGTAGGGCACGGAGTGGGCGTCCAGCTTCCCGAGCTGCGACGCGGCGAAGCCCGCGAGGATGAGCAGCGAGCCGATGATCTCGACGATGTCCAAAATATGCATAGTTTGGTGCGCGCCGTCTTTGCTCGACCGGGTACGGAGCGCCACTCGTCCGGGGTGGACGCGGGGTGGCGCCACCGGTTCTAGACCTTAGCGGGTTCATCCACCCGGTGGGATTGGTCACCGCGTGGTTGTTTGACCTCAACCAAGGTTCAACATCGAGGATTGATCCCGTGCCATTGCTGTTGACCGATGCCGACGTGGCCGCTCGGCTGGACGCGGCCACCGCCGTCGCCGCGATGCGCGACGCGCTGGTCGCCGCCCACGAGGGCCGGCTGATCGCACCGCCCCGGGCCAGCGCCGTGCTCGAAGGCGGCCGGCTGGTGATGACCGCGGGCCATCTCGCCGACGAGTGGTACGGCTTCCGCTCCTACGACACCTTCGGGCACGCCGACGGCGAGCAGCTAGTGGTGCTGCACGACGCCTGCGACGGGCGGATTCGGGCCATCGCGGTCGGCGAGGAGATCGGGTCCCGGCGCACCGGAGCCCTCGGCGGCGCGGCCGTCGACCTGCTGGCCCGGCCCGACGCCACCACGATCGGGGTGATCGGCTCCGGGCGGCAGGCGTGGACGCAGCTCTGGGCGGCCGCGGCGGTGCGCCCGGTGCGGGCGGTGCGGGTGTTCAGCCGGTCGGCGGCCCGCCGGTCGGCCTTCGCGGCGCGGGCGCGCGCCGAGTTGGGGATCGCGGCCACGGCCGTCGACTCCGCGGCCGAGGCGGCGCGCGGGCAGGACGTGGTGATCGTCGCCACCACCAGCGAGCGGCCGGTGCTGGCAGCGGCCGACCTGGCGCCCGGCGCACACGTCAACCTGGTCGGGTTCAAGCAGCGGGGGCGGGCCGAGTTCGGCTCGGACGTGCTGGCCCGGGCCGCCCTGATCGCCACCGACTCACCGGCGCAGGCGGTCGCGTACGAGCCGCCGCTGCTCTGTGGGAACCCGGCGGACCTGCGCTCGCTGGGCGCGGTCGCGGTCGGTGCGGCGCCCGGGCGGGGCTCGGCGGAGGAGGTCACCGTGTTCCTGTCCGTGGGACTGGCGGGCACCGAGGTGTTTCTGCTCGACCGGGTGGCCGCGCTGCTGACGTCCGCGGACGTGGCGTAAGCACCGCCCGGTACCCTCGTTAGGTGTCCGCTTCCTCCTCGACCGATGCCACCCGTCGCCGGGTCGCGCTGCTGACCCTGGGCTGCGCCCGCAACGAGGTCGACTCCGAGGAGCTGGCCGCCCGATTGCATGGCGGTGGCTGGGATGTGACCACCGACGGCGAGGGTGCCGACGTGGTCCTGGTCAACACCTGCGGTTTCGTCGAGAAGGCCAAGCACGACTCGATCCAGACGCTGCTCGCCGCCGCCGACACCGGCGCCAAGGTGGTCGCCGCGGGGTGCATGGCCGAGCGCTACGGCAAGGAGCTGGCCGACAGCCTGCCCGAGGCCGAGGCGATCCTGAGCTTCGACGACTACCCCGACATCGCCGCCCGGCTCGACGCGGTGCTGGCCGGTGAGACGATCAGCCCACACGTCCCGCGCGACCGCCGCGAGCTGTTGCCGCTGACCCCCGTCGAGCGCCGTGCCGCCGCCGTGGTGCAGCCCGGGCACGCGGTCGTCGACGAGCACACCCCGGCCCACCTGCGCACCGTGCTGCGGCGTCGGCTCGACACCGGCCCGGTCGCGTCGCTCAAGCTGGCCAGCGGGTGCGACCGGCGGTGCACCTTCTGCGCGATCCCCGCGTTCCGCGGCGCGTTCGTCTCGCGTACCCCCGACGAGCTGTTGGCCGAGGCCGAGTGGCTGGCCGGCACCGGCGTCCGCGAGCTGGTCCTGGTCAGCGAGAACTCGACTTCCTACGGCAAGGACCTCGGCGACCAGCGGGCGCTGGAGAAGCTGCTTCCGCAGCTCGCCGCGGTCTCCGGCATCGTCCGGGTGCGGGTGAGCTACCTCCAGCCGGCCGAGACCCGGCCCGGTCTGGTCGAGGCGATCGCCACCACGCCCGGCGTCGCGCCCTACTTCGACCTGTCGTTCCAGCATTCCAGCGAGCCGGTGCTGCGCCGGATGCGGCGGTTCGGCTCGACGGAGCGGTTCCTGGAGCTGCTGTCGTCGGCCCGGTCACTGGCGCCGTCGCTCGGAGCCCGGTCGAACTTCATCGTCGGCTTCCCGGGCGAGACTCGGGCCGACTTCGACGAGCTGGTCCGGTTCCTCACCGAGGCGCGGCTCGACGCGATCGGCATCTTCGACTACAGCGACGAGGACGGCACCGAGGCGGCCGGCTTCGCTGACAAGGTCAAGAGCGCCACGATCAAGCGGCGGCTCGACAAGCTGAGCGCGCTGGCCGACGAGCTCTGCTCTCAGCGGGCCGAGGACCGGCTCGGCAGCACCGTCGAGGTGCTGGTCGACACGATCGAGGACGGCGTGGTCGAGGGCCGCGGCGCACACCAGGCGCCCGAGGTCGACGGCTCCACCACCCTGGTCGCACCCGAAGACGGCTCGGTCGACCTGGCCGCGCTTCAGCCCGGCGACCTGGTCCGCGCCCGAGTGGTCTCGTCCGAGGGTGTCGACCTCGTGGCGGTCCCCGTCGAGATGGTGAGCGCGGCTGCGGGCTCCTCGGGGGTCCGCGGGTGACCGGGGCCTCTGACCCCGCACCGACGACCGTCGCACCCATCCTCAATGCCGCCAACGGCCTGACCGCACTGCGCCTCCTGCTGGTGCCGGTCTTCGTCGCGCTGGTGGTCACCTCACAGCTCGAGCACACCGGCTGGCGGATCGCGGCCTGCCTGACGTTCGCGTTCGCCTCGGCGACCGACCTGGTCGACGGCTGGATCGCCCGCCGGTACGGCCTGGTCACCCCGTTCGGCAAGGTCGCCGACCCGATCGCCGACAAGGCCCTGACCGGCGCGGCCCTGGTCCTGCTGTCCTGGTACGACGCGCTGCCGTGGTGGGTGACGGTGCTGATCCTGGTCCGCGAGTGGGGCATCACGCTGATGCGGTTCTGGGTGATCCGCTACGGCGTGATCGCCGCGAGCCGCGGCGGCAAGCTGAAGACCGCACTCCAGATCGTCGCGATCGCCTGGTACCTGTGGCCCGTCCCGGACGTGGTGCAGCCCGTCGGTCCTTGGATCATGGGCGCGGCCGTCGTGGTCACGGTCGTCACGGGCCTCGACTACGTCCTCCAGGCGATCCGCATGCGCCGCGCGGCCCGTCCGGCGCCGCCCGCCGACCACCCGGCCGACTCCGCGGACTCGACCGCCTGAGTGCAAGGAAGGGACCCTTGTTAACGCTTTCCGCAGCGCAAGGGACCCTTACTAACGCCGTGTTGGGAGAATCGGTCGGTGAGCAACCCGCTGGAGCCCAGTGCGGCCGCGCCTGCCGTACGACTGCTGGTCGATCGGGGTGAGACCCTGGCCGTCGTGGAGTCGCTGACTGGCGGGCTGCTGGCCGCGACGATCGTCGAGGTGGCCGGGGTGAGCGCGGTGTTCCGGGGCGGGCTCGTGGTCTACGCGACCGACCTCAAGGCCAGCCTGGCCGGGGTGCCGGCGCCGCTGCTGGCCGCACAGGGCCCGGTCGACCCCGACGTCGCCCTGGCTCTCGCGAGCGGGGTCCGCCGGGTCTGCGGCGCTGATTGGGGAGTGGCCACCACCGGGGTGGCCGGGCCGGACCCGCAGGACGGCAAGCCGGTGGGCCTGGTCTATGTGGCGGTCGTCGGACCGGCCGGCCGCCGGGTCGACGAATTGCGGCTCGACGGTGACCGGGCGGCGATCCGGGCCGGTGCCGTTTCCCAAGCCCTGGAATCGCTGGTGGCGGTGCTGCGTTCGCCTGTGGCGAACAGTTCGGGGTCCTGACGGCCCGCGTCCCCGGCGAGTTGCGGACAAAAGGGATTTCTGGCACTTGGGGGTCCTCCCCTCACCCGGCGGGGCAGGATGTCGGGGAAGCGGAGAACGAGTACGGTTGCGGGAAGCCTTCGGCGTAGGTCGGGGCGACGACGGAGGGGGAGGTGCGAATGGTCCTGCTACGTCGGGTGATCGGCGACGCATTGCGCGCACGCAGGCAGGGGCAGCATCGAACCCTGCGTGAGGTCTCTACGGCCGCCAACGTCAGCCTGGGCTACCTCTCCGAGATCGAGCGGGGGCAGAAAGAGGCCTCCAGCGAGCTCCTCTCGTCGATCTGCGACGCCCTCGACACCCAGCTTTCCCAGGTGCTCCGCGAGGCCAGCGACACGCTGGCACTGGCCGAGCAGATGGAGGGTGTGCTGGTGGGAGTCGGTGGCCAGGAGAAGCCGCCGGAGCTCCAGCCGGCCCGTGTCGTGCCGCCCACGCCGGTGCTGGATCCGGCGAACGCGGCGACTCCCGAGCCCGCCGCTCCGGCCGCGCTGGCCGGCGCCGCCCGTGCCAAGGCCCCCGTCCGGCAGGTCGCCACCGACGGCAAGGTGTCCGTTTCGGTGCACCAGACCTCGCCGCTCAAGGCCACCCTGCGGGCCACCCGCAACACCGGCGGTCCGCGTGACCGCGACCGTGTCTTCGCCGCGTGAGCCCCATAGCCGCCGGTTCTTACCGCGCGTACTGTGATCAATAGCTGCCAAGGCAGTGACCGGGTGGCGTGCGCCTGAGACGATGGAGCGAGCGCCGTGCCGTCGCAGTGGCGTGACGGCGCAGGACCCAAGCCTGCCGGCAGGCACGGACACGAGGGGATAACGCGGACATGGCGAACCCGTTCGTCAAGGGATGGCGCTACCTGATGGCGCTCTTCGGCGCCAAGATCGACGAGTACGCCGACCCGAAGGTGCAGATCCAGCAGGCCGTCGAAGACGCGCAGCGGCAGCACCAGGCCCTGGTGCAGCAGGCCGCCGCCGTCATCGGCAACCAGCGCCAGCTGGAGATGAAGCTGTCCCGCCAGATGTCCGAGGTCGAGAAGCTCGGCTCGATGGCGCGCCAGTCGCTGGTGCTCGCCGACAAGGCCCGCGCCGAGGGCAACGAGCCCGAGGCCGGCAAATACGAGCAGACCGCGCAGCAGCTCGCGTCCCAGTTGGTCTCCGCCGAGCAGGGCATGGAAGACCTCAAGAGCCTGCACGACCAGGCGATCAACGCCGCCGGCCAGGCCCGCAAGGCCGTCGAGAACAACCAGATGATCCTCCAGCAGAAGCTCGCCGAGCGCACGAAGCTGCTCAGCCAGCTCGAGCAGGCGCGCATGCAGGAGACCGTCGCGCGTTCGCTGGAGTCGATGTCGTCGCTGACCGCGGCGCCGGGCAACACGCCGTCCTTCGACGAGGTACGCGAGCGCATCGAGCGCCGCTACGCCAACGCCATGGGCCGCGCGGAGCTCGCCTCCAACTCGGTCGAGGGCCGGATGATCGAGGTGCAGCGTTCGACGCTCGACATGGCCGGCGCCGATCGGCTGGAGCAGATCCGGGCGAGCATGGCCGGCGAGAAGCTGGGCAGCGCGTCCGAGCGTCCGGCGGTGGGCGGTGCCAACGAGGCCGCCGACGCACAGCAGGGCAACGGCGACAAGGCGGCCAACGACGAGAAGGCCGACGTCGCCGGGATAGCGCGCCTCGACGAGCTGCGCGCGAGCATGTCCAAGGACAAGAACCCCGGCGGTTCGAGCGCCGCCGGCTAAGACCTGGGGGACAGAAGTGGCCGACGCGCGGACCCGTTATTTCCGGCGACTCCGCCGGTTGCGTAGCTCCGCCCGTCGCTGGAGCGTGGCCGGTGCCGGTCTGGCCGGCGCGGCCGCTGTCCTGACTCCCTATGCCGGCCTCGGCCTGCCTGACGCCGCCTGGGCGGCCGCCGCGGGGGGTTCCCTGGTCCTGGCCGGGTGGCGCTGGGCCGACCTGCGCCGGCTGTCGGCCGAGCCGGCCCCGCCGGCGCCGGACCCGGCGCTGGCCGCCGAACGCACCCGCGCCCGTTTCATCGCCGCCGTGGAGTCGGCGCCTGGTGGGCGGTCCGCGTTGGCCGAGGTACGCCGCCAGAAGGGCCGGTTCGCGCTACGCGGCAGCACCGCGGCGACGGGTTGGGACCGCCTGGACCGAGCGTCGTCGACCTTGAACAGCCTCGCGCCGCGCCTGACCGGCATGGGCGGCAGCGCGGTCCTGGAGGCCGCGGTCGCCGAGGACTCCCTGCGCGACCTGGCCCACCGGGTCTCCGGGGTGGAGAAGGCGACGCAGTTGGCCCCGCCGGACGCCAAGCCGGGCCTGACGGAGGCCCACCGCGACCTGACGCAGCAACTCGACGAGGGCGTGGCGGCCTACGAACGCCTGGTCGCGGCCGCAGCCGCGTATGTGGCCGAGGACGGCCGCCTAGGCACCACCCACCCGTCGGTCTCCCGCCTCACCGAGGCGAGCGACCTGCTGCGCGGCGTCGCCTCCGGCTTGGCCGAGCTACGCACCACCACCCCCGATCCCATGCGCGCCGCCTCGTAGCTCACGCCCTGCGCCCGGCCTCAGTGCGGGTCGTCGTCTCGTTGCGCCACTCAGAGGAGAAACCCCCGCGAGCCTGGCAGCGACGCGAAGCGAGCGGTGCGCGCGGGAGCGAACGGTCGTGCCCACCGCGGACGCGCGAAATGAACGAGCGTTCGTTTTGGTTGGTATTGAGGGATCAACAGACGCCCACCGCGGACCCGCGAAATCAAAGATCGTTGGGTTTGGGTTGGCAACGAGGGCACCAGTAGGTAACCCGTTCCCCCTGCTCGGCTTTTTGGATCGCGGTGGCGCAGCGGCGGCAGGGTTGGGCGCGGCGGCCGTAGACGTAGTTGGCGTCGCCCTTGCGCAGTGAGCCCGTGGTGGTTTGCAACCAGCGCCCCCGGTTGCTGGCCAGCAGGCGTTGGGCGAGCGAGACCATGGCCGGCAGGTCCGGCACCGACCGCACCGGGGTCCACGGCCAGACGCCGCGCAGGAACAGCGTTTCCGCCTTGTAGAGGTTGCCGATGCCGGCCAGGTTGCGCTGGTCGAGCAGGGCTTCGGCGATCGCGGTGTCGGGGTGCGCGGACAGCCGCTCCACCGCCTGCGCCGGGTCCCAGTCGGCACCGAGCAGGTCCGGACCGAGATGGCCGACCAGTTCCGACTCCCGGGCGGTGGGCACCAGCGTCAGGTCGTGCAGGTGGTAGCCGACCGCGACGGCGTCCGACGTGCGCAGCACCACCCGGATCAGGTGTGCGGGCTTGGCCGCCCAGCGCTCGCCCGGCGCGTACGCCCGCCAGGCGCCGTCCATCCGCAGGTGCGAGTGCAGGGTGCGGTCGGTGCCCGCCGGGTCGCGCAGGCGCAGCAGCAGGTGCTTGCCGCGCGCGGTGGACTCCAGCACCCGCCAGCCGGTGAGTTTGGTGGTGGCCAGCCGGGGGATCCGGAAGTCGGACGCGGTCAGCTCACCGCCGCCGATGGCGCGCTGGAGCGTGCGGGCGGTGTTCCAGACCGTGTCACCTTCGGGCACCCTTCCATCGTGCCGCACCGGTGGTGGCTACGGCTCCCGGCGTTCGACAGTGATCCGCAGCACGTCGCCGGGGTGTACGCCCAGGGTCGCGTCGGCGGGTGCGCCGTTGGCCGCGACCGCGACCATCCCGGCCGAGTCGACGAGCACGACGAGCGCGCCGGGTGCCGCGTCCGCGAAGGTCTCGCCGATCACCGCGGGCTGGTCCGCGACCCGCACGCCGCCGCCGACGGCCGCCGGCAGGGCGTCGGCTTTCGCGGCGAGCTGGATGTTGCCGAACCGGTCGACGGAGAGCACCGCCGCCTCCAGCCAGCCTTCGCCGTGGGCCGACTTGGGCTCCGGCAGGCGGACGAGGCCGGCCGGCTCGATCGCGGGGCCGGCATCGGCCAGCGGTGCTCCGCCGACGAGCCGCGCGGCGACCGGCGCGAAGATGTCGCGGCCGTGGAACGTGCGGGTCACCACCGGGGCCAGCCAGGCGGGGTTGCGCAGCTCGACCGCCTCGGTGACCCCACCGAGTGCCTCCGCGGCCCAGATCAGCAGGCCGTTGTCCGGACCGACGAGCAGGCCGCCCGGGGTGCGCAGGGCGACCGGCCGCCGGGCCGTGCCCACACCCGGGTCCACGACCGCGAGGTGTACGGAGGCCGGCAGGTCACCGACGGTCTGCGCGAGCACGACGGCGCCCCGGGCGACGTCACCGGGCGGCACCTCGTGGGTGATGTCGATGACGCGGGCGGCCGGCGTGATCTTCGCGATCGCCCCGTGGCAGGCGGCCACGAAACCGTCGAGCCGGCCGTAGTCAGTGGTGAAACTGATCCACATTGGTCATTGACCTTCGATCGGCAGCTCGAGGCGGAGCTCGTCGCGGATGGGGATGCCGTTGTCGGCGACCGTGGGGATGCTCGGCTTCATCCGCCGGGCCCGGTCGACCGCGCCCTGGTCGACGCCGACGATGCGCAGGCCGCGGCGCTGGTAGAAGTGCAGCGCCCGCAGGTTGTCGTTGGTGGTGACGAGCCAGATCCGGCTCGACCCGGAGGCCCGGGCCTCGGCCACCACGGCGTCGAGCAGCGCCGTTCCCACGCCTTCGCCGCTGGTGCCGGCCGCGATGCTGACCACCTCGAGAGCGTCGCCGTCGACCCGCCACGACAGTGCGCCCGCGAACTTGCCGTCGGCGCCGACGGCGACCAGGGCCGGCAGCGTACGCAGGTCGATCGCCTCGTCGTGCGCGACCACGATCGGGCCACCCCAGGTGCGCTGATGGAACTCGTCCAGCGCCTCCCGGTCGTCGCCGCTGAAGGACTGGCGGATCTGCCAGCCGGTCGAGGGAAGCATCGGGTTAGGTTGGCACACATGCGCTTGTGCATCTTCACCGAACCCCAACTCGGTGCCAGCTACGCCGACCAGGTCAAGGCCGCCCGGACCACGGAGGCAGCCGGTTTCGACGGCTACTTCCGCTCCGACCACTACCTCACCATGGGCGGCGACGGGCTACCCGGACCGACCGACTCGTGGGTCACGCTGGCCGGTCTGGCCCTGGAGACCTCGACGATCCGGCTCGGCACTCTCGTCACGTCGGCCACCTTCCGCCACCCGGGACCCCTGGCCATCAGCGTCGCGCAGGTCGACGAGATGAGCGGCGGCCGGATCGAGCTCGGCCTCGGCGCCGGCTGGTACGACGCCGAGCACCAGGCCTACGCGATTCCGTTCCCGTCGGTCGGTGAGCGGTTCGACCGGCTGACCGAGCAGCTCGAGATCCTCACGTCGCTGTGGGCGACGCCGGTCGGCGAGCGGTTGAACTACGCGGGCAAGTACTACAGCGTCGTGGACTCGCCGGCCCTGCCGAAGCCCGCCCAGTCGCCCCGCCCGCCGATCATCATCGGCGGCTCGGGCCCCAAGCGCACGCCTGCGCTGGCGGCGCGCTTCGCGGACGAGTTCAACGTGCCCTTCCGCTCCGCGGCGGAGGTCTCGCGGATCTACCGAGGGGTCGACGACGCCTGTGTAGTCGCCGGACGCACGGATCTGCCCGTCAAGTCGGCCGCGGTGACCGTCGTGAGTGGCCGCACCGACGCCGAGGTTCGGGCCCGCTGGGGCACCGACGTCCTGGATACCGACTCGGGCGACGGCGCGGTCATCGGCACGCCGAACAAGATCGTGAACGACCTCGGCGCGTACGTGGAAGCGGGCGCGACCCGGCTGTTCCTCCAGATGCGCGACCTGCGCGACATCGACCTGATCGAGCTGATCGCCGCGGAGATCGCGCCGCAGCTCGCCTGACCGTCACCGCCGGCGTCGCCTCGGGGTTGGGGAGGCGGCGCCGGCGAGTTAGTCGGATGTCTGGGAGAGCGCGGTTTCTTCGGCGTTCTGATCCGCGGTTCGCTCCGTGACCGCCTGGGTGACCGGGCTCGGTTGGCGTGGGCCGGGGCCCCCCGGGGCGTTGGGCAGGACGATGTTGCGGACCGTCAGGTAGACCGCGTGCACGGCCAGGACGCGCTCGACCTCGTCGAGGATCGGTGCGAAGAACTGGTGTCGCTGTTCCGCGTCGATCATCGAGGTGACCGCGAAGTACATACTTCCGAACCCGGCCAGCACCGCGGCGTTCTTCAGCAGCGCGACCGGGACCGCGCGCAGCATCTCCGGCTCCGCGCCGATCCACTGTGCGGCCGTCTCCTTGGTGACCATCAGGAAACCCAGCAGGACGAAGAAGCTGAACAGGCCGAGCCCGACCACGGCCGCCTGTACGAGTTGGCGCGTCGCCAGGATGACCAGCAGGTTGGTGATCTGGCCGTTCGTCAGCCGGACCGGCGCGAGCGGCTCGCCATCCGGTGCCACGTCGGCCATGTCCACCATGGACAGCGGCGTGCGCTTGCAGGCGTGGCTGAGCCGGTCCGGGCGCAGGTCGCGCTCGACCCGGCCGATCTCGTCACGCAGCCGGCCCGCGCTGGCCAGGATGGTGACCGCCGCGAACAGGGCCAGGACCGCACCGACCCGATCCCAGCCGAGCCGGTGCATCGCCTGCCACAGCTCACCGGTGAAGAAGAAGAACAACGTCACGAACAGCAGCATCGGCAGCGCCCGCCCCTGCAGTCGCAGGCTGTTGCGCATGTCGTCGATGGCGTGCCGGACGGCGCTGCGCAGCAGGGGCAGCAGGCCGTAGGTGACCACGAGATAGCCGCCCGCGGTGGTCGCCACGGCCGCCAGCAGGTACTTGGCCACTCCCTCGCCCGACCACCCGACCTTGAGCGCGGCCAGCGGCACGGCGGCCAGCAGCACGGCGTACCCGGCGAGCAATGCCCATGCCGTGACCAGCGAGAACCTGGGCATCCGGCGGCTCCAGGCGGCCAGGGCGGGCCAGGCGGCGAGCGCGGCGATGACGGCCGCGAGCCCGATCAGCTCGTGGGTCCGGCCGCTCGCGCCGGCGGCCAGTGAACCGAACCAGGCGAGGTCGACGAGGGCCACCATGGCCAGGTACGGCGCCATGCGGGGGAGCACGTGCCGGCGGAAGTCGTACCCGGCGATCATCTGTGGCACGCCACGCCGGACGAACCAGCGCTCGGTCTGCCGGACGAGGGCGCGGGATGCGGTGAGCGGCACGCACTGATGGTGCCAGGCGCGCGTGCGCGGCGCGCGCCCCGCACGTTCGTGTGATGGAGGCTCCGTGGCCAAGTGGGGTAGCTTGTTGCGCGTGGAGCACGCGCACGTGATCGACGACGTGGCCGAGGTCCTCGCGACCGAAGACGAGATCGCCGCCCGTGTGGCCGAGTTGGCCGCGCGGATCGAAGCGGACTACGCGGGGCGCGACCTGCTCCTGGTGGGAGTGCTCAACGGAGCGGCCACCGTGACGGTCGACCTGGCCCGTGCCCTGCACCGGCACGTGGAGATCACCTGGATGGGCATCACCTCGTACGGCGCCGGCCAGGGCGGCTCCGGAGCGGTCCGCCTCCGCAAGGACATCGACGTGGACGTGGCCGGCCGGGACATCCTGATCGTCGACACGGTGATCGACACAGGGCTCACGGCGGCCTGGCTGATGACCAACCTGCGCGCCCGTGGCCCCGCGTCACTCGAGTTCTTCGGCCTGTTCCGCAAGCCCGGCGCCCAGAACGCGAACATCCGATATGTCGGCTTCGACGTACCGTCCGGAGTGGTCGTCGGGTATGGCCTCGACTACCAGGGCCGCTACCGCAACCTGCGCTGCTGCGCCCTGCTGGCCCCGCACGTCTACGAGCGGCCGTCAGCAGGCGTTGTCAGCGGCGCACAGCCGGTCGGCGGCGCGCTCGCCGAGTAGCCGGACCCGCTCCGGCTCGTCCTGCTCCATCAGGACGAAGCTGACCCGGTCACCCACCCGGACGGCCGCGATCATCACGGTCCCTTCGAAGAGCTCGGCACCGTCCTCGCCGACGGTGCGGACCTGCTTGCGGACCAGCCGCGCCTGATCGCCCGCGAAATCCCTGGCCAGCACCGTGTACGTCGTAGTGGTGACGCCCGGCCGCTGCTCGCTGGTGGCCTCGCCACCCTGGCGGTCCCATTTCGCACAGGCCGTCGTCACGCGGTCGATGTCGGCCATGACGCGGGCGCCGAGGCCGGCGGGAAAGCGGCTGCCCTCCGTGAAGACCGGCGGCCCGTCGCCCTCGAGGTTGGCGTGCCGGAACCAGAGGTACGACTTGAAGGCCGTGATGTCCAGGCCGGCGTAGGCCGGGCAGTCGTCACCGCCGAACGCCCAGGTGGGGTAGGAGCCTGGCGAGTACCCGACATCGTCGGTGACCTGGTAGCCGGCACCGACGTCGGCCGGCTGCAGCATGGCCGTCTTGGGGAACAGCGTCGACCCGTCGATGACGGCCGGCTGGGTCGGCGCCGCTGAGGTCGTGGCCGGAACAGGTTCTGGAGGCGCGGCCGGCGTCGACCGCGTGCCGGTCACCAACCAGCCGGCACCGGCCAGGACGACCAGCACGGCGACGGCGGCCAACACCGTCGAGCGCCGCTGCGCCCGGGTGCGACCGCGCGAGCGGATCCGGTCGGGCTCGTCCCACGCGACGTCAGGAAGCTCGTGGTCGAGCCGGCCGGCCAGCTCTTCGAGATCAGCCACGGTTCACCTCCGCCATGTTGTCGTCGCCCAGCAGTTGAGCGAGCGCGACCCGGCCCCGGGACAGCCGGGCCTTCACGGTGCCGACCGCCACGTCTGTCTCGGTCGCGATGTCCGCGACGGACAACCCGAGCACGTAGTGCAGCGCGAGCGTTGTCCGCTGGTTGGCCGGCAGTTGCCGCAACGCGTCGACCAGCGCCACCGTGTCGGGCGTCGGCCCGTCGACCGGTCCGGGCGCACCGTGCCGCACGTACGCCCGCGCCCGGCTCCGCCGCCCCCGCCAGCGACTGATCGCGATCCGCGCGGCGACCACCCGCACCCACGACTCAGGGTCCGGATAGGTCCCGACGGTCGCCCACCGCTGCCAGGCACGCACGAACGCCTCCTGCACGACGTCCTGCGCCTCGGCCACGTCGCCGGTGAGCACGTAGACGTAGCCCAGCATCCGCCGCCGACCAGCCCGATAGAACTCGTCGAAATCCGCCTCGCGCGCGCCGCCCATCCACCCCTCCGCCACACCAGATGCGGGATATACGCCCGAGCGGACGAGAAGGTTGCATGGAATCACGCGGGACAAGAAACCCACATCCCACAGGCGCCCGTAACCACCGGCCGACGCCCGGTTCCGTGCGCGGACCCGCGCACGTCCCCGCTGGCCGCAGGCGCGCCGCGCACGTCCGCGCCGCGCGCGAGGCGTCTCAGTTAGGGCGAACCGACACCGCCCGGTAGGCGAAGCCGTCCTGTTCGCCGGCTTCGGCGACGAAGGTGACCCGTTGCCCGGCCGACAGCACCCGATAGCCCGGCATCTCAAGCGCGGAGAAATGGGCCCAGCACCCGCCCGGGACGGTCGGGGCGTCGATCACGCCCCAGCCCAGCTCCTCGTGCCACTCGCGGACGATGCCCTGCTGTGCGCTCACCCGCGCAATCGTAGGCCGCGCGGTGTCGCGCGGAATCCCGCGGAGGTCAACGCGTCCCGCAGCGGCGACGCGTGGACGCCCTCGCCGTCGGCGCGTTCGACGGACAGGGCGCCCAAGGCCCCGGTGTGCACCGCGTCGGCCAAGGCCTTCGCGGCTGCGGCCAGCGCCTCCGTGTCGTCGGTGAAGGAGAGCAGCGTGCGGCCGCCGCGTTCGACGTAGAGGGTCAGGTCGCCACCGACCACGACGACCAGGGCACCCGCCTTGCGGCCCGCGCGGTGGCCTGTGGCGGGGCCGGGTTGGCTCTCGCCGGAGTCGACCGCGCGGTCGGGCCACGGCAGGGCCGCGCCGTAGGGGTTGGCCGGGTCGGTCGCGGCCAGGACCAGGGCGAGGCCGCCGCGGGTCCGGCCTCGGCCCGGTGGCTCTTCGACCGCCTCGACGCGGTCGTTGCGGTCGGCGATGGCACGGAGCCGGTCGACGGCGCCCGGCACCGCGAACTGGGCCGCGCCCAGGCCCTCGACGAAGTAGCCGCGGCGGGCCGCGCCGCGTTCCTCCAGCGCGGCCAGCACCGGGTAGACCGCGGCGAAGCCGCCCGTCACTCCTTCGGCGGCGGCGACGCCTCGGGTGACCACGCCGTGGCGTTCGAGCAGGACGTCGGCCAGGGCGGCGGCTCGTCGGGTCGGGTCGGCGTCGCGCTCCGGCAGCCGTGACCAGCGGCCGGCCACCGTCGGCGGGCCGGTGCGGCTCGGCATGACCGCTCGGCCGCCGGGGCGGCGGTAGCGGGTGCGTGGCGTGCTCGGCCGCGACCGGTGTGCGCCGCCCGCGCCGAGCACGGCGCGCAACGGTGCCAGCGTGTCGTTGGTGAGGTGGCCCGCCCAGACCAGGTCCCACACGGCGCCGACGAGCTCGGCGTCGTCGGTGGAGCCGACCCGGTCGGAGAGGGTGCGGAAGAACAGCGCCTGGCCGTCGGACAGGGCGGACAGGACCGCGTCGTGGAGCGGGGTCAGGGCCAGCGCTTCGTCGGGGACCGGCAGCAGGAGGGGCGCCGAGTCGGCGTAGGCCAGGGTGACCCAGCCGTCGCCCCCGGAGATGGCGCCGCCGCCGGCCCAGATCACCTCGCCGCTGGCGCACAGCTCATCGAGGTAGCCGGGCTGGTAGTCGGCCACCCGCGCCGGCAGCACGAGACGCTCCAGCGCGGAACCCGGCACGGCCAGGCCCTGTAGCTGCTCGACCGCGGCCTCGACCGCCTCGACGCCGCGGGCCGACGAGCCGACCTGCTGCCAGCGGGGCAGGAAGGTAGCCAGCACCCGGGGCGGCACCGGCTCGATCTCGCGGCGCAGCGCGGCCAGTGACCGGCGGCGCAGCATCCGCAGGACCTCGGCGTCGCACCACTCGCTGCCGGCGCCGCCGGGGGAGAACTCGCCCGAGACCACCCGGCCGGTCGCGGCCAGCCGGCGCAGGGACTGCTCGACCACGTAGACGCCGAGCCCGAAGCGGGCGGCGGCGGTGATGGCCGCGAACGGCGAGTGCGTGCGGGCGTAGCGGGCCAGCAGGTCACCGAGCGGGTCGGCGACCGGCTCCAGGTGGGCGGTAGGGATGCCCACTGGCAGTGCGACGCCCAGCGCGTCGCGGTAGCGGCCCGCGTCGTCGATGCCGATGAACCGGTCCTCGCCGGCGATCCGCACCAACAGCGCTCGCCGCGCCGCGACCAGTTCCGAAGCCCACTCGACCGAGGCACCCCGCGTGGTCAGCTCGGCGGGGGAGAGGTCGCCGAGCAGCCGGAGCAGCTCGGCCACATCCTCGGCATCGCGTGGGGACCGTTCGGGGGTCAGCCATTGCAACTGTCGCTCGGTCTCGGTGACCACCGCGGGCTCTAGCAACTCGCGCAGGTCGACCCGGCCGAGCAGCTCGCCGAGCAGTGCCGAGTCGAGGGCCAGCGCGGCCGCCCGGCGCTCGGCCAGCGGGGAGTCGCCCTCGTAGAGGAAGGCTCCGACGTAGCCGAACAGCAGCGACCGCGCGAACGGCGACGGCCGCTGGGTCTCGACCTCGACCAGGCGCACCTTGCGGGCGGCCAGGTCGCGCATCAGGCCGCTCAGCCCGGGCACGTCGAACACGTCCTGCAAGCACTCGCGGGCGGCCTCGAGGGTGATCGGGAAGTCGCCGTATTCGCGGGCGACGTCGAGTAGCTGCGCCGAGCGCTGCCGCTGCTGCCAGAGCGGCTGGCGGCGGCGCGGGTCGCGGCGAGGCAGCAGCAGCGCCCGGGCCGCGCACTCGCGGAACCGGGCGGCGAACAGGGCCGACCCGCCGACCGCCTCCTCGACGATCTGGGTGATCTCGTCGGGGTCGAAAGCCACGATGTCGGCGCCCGGCGGCTCGTCAGCCGTGTCGGGCAGTCGCACGACGATGCCGTCGTCGGAGGGCATCACCTGTGCGTCGACGCCGTAGCGCTCGGCCAGCCGCTGGCCGACCGCGAGCGCCCACGGGCCGTTGACCCGGGCGCCGAGCACACAGTGGACGGCCATCCGCCAGTCGCCGAGCTCGTCGCGGAACCGCTCGACCACGATCGTGCGGTCGTCGGGCAACGAGCGGGTCGCCTCGCGCTGCTCGCGCAGGTAGGCGATCAAGTTGCCGGCCGCCCAGTCGTCGAGCCCGCCGGCTTTGAGGGCGCCGGTGGCCTCCTCGTCGGACTGCTTGACCAGGGTGCGCAGCCGGGCGCCGATGGCCCGGCCCAGCTCGACCGGCCGGCCGATCTGGTCGCCCTTCCAGAACGGCATGCGGGCCGCCTGCCCGGGCGCGGGCGAGACCAGCACCCGGTCGGGCGTGATGTCCTCGATGCGCCAGGAGGTCGAGCCGAGCAGGAAGACGTCGCCGACCCGGGACTCGTAGACCATCTCCTCGTCGAGCTCGCCGACCCGGGCGGCGCGTTCGGCGCCGGCCAGGAACACACCGAAGAGCCCGCGGTCCGGGATCGTGCCGCCGCTGGTCACCGCCAGCCGCTGGGCGCCGGGCCGGCCCGTGAGCTGGTCGGTCGCCCGGTCCCAGACGAGCCGCGGGCGCAGCTCGGCGAACGCGGTCGACGGGTAGCGGCCCGAGAGCATGTCGAGCACCGCGTGCAGCGCCGACTCGGGTAGCTCGGCGAACGGCGCCGCCCGGCGGACCAGCACCGAGAGGTCGCCGACGGCCCACGGGTCGAGCGCCACCATCGCGACTATCTGCTGCGCCAGCACGTCGAGCGGGTTGCGTGGGTAGCGCAGCTCCTCGATCGCGCCCTCGCCCATCCGCTCGGCGACCACCGCGCAGGAGACCAGGTCACCGCGGTGCTTGGGGAAGACCACCCCGCGGGACACGGCACCCACCTGGTGGCCGGCCCGGCCGACCCGCTGCAGCCCCGCGGCCACCGACGGCGGCGCCTCGATCTGGATCACCAGGTCGACCGCGCCCATGTCGATGCCCAGCTCCAGGCTGGAGGTGGCGACCACGGCCGGCAGCGAACCGGACTTGAGTGCCTCTTCGGTGTTCTTCCGTTCCTCGCGGGAGACGCTGCCGTGGTGGGCCCGGGCGATCACCGGCGGTGCGCCGGCGGCCGCGCCGGCCTGCGCCATGATCTCGGCCGGCAGCCGCGCGGCGCCGCCCGCCGCGAGCTCTTCGACCGCCTCGACGGCCAGCTCGTTGAGCCGGGCGCAGAGCCGCTCGGCGCTGCGTCTGGAGTTGGTGAAGACGATCGTCGACCGGTGCCGGGTGATCAGGTCGTAGACCCGTTCCTCGACCGCCGGCCAGATCGACGCCCTCCGCGCCGGAGCGCCCAGCTCGTCGTTGCCCGGCTCCTCGACCTCGTCGAGCCGGGTCATGTCTTCGACCGGAACCTGGACGCTGACCTCGATCGTCTTGGTCGTGGCCGGCCGCACCACGTCGACCGGATGCGCGCCACCGAGGAACTGCGCGACCTCGTCGACCGGCCGCACGGTCGCCGAGAGCCCGATCCGCTGGGCCGGCTTGGGCAGCAACTCGTCGAGCCGCTCCAGCGACAGCGCCAGGTGCGCGCCGCGCTTGGTCGCGGCGACCGCGTGCACCTCGTCGACGATCACCGTCTCGACCCCACGCAGCGAGTCGCGCGCGGCCGAGGTGAGCAGCAGGAACAGCGACTCGGGCGTGGTGATCAGGATGTCTGGCGGGGTGCGGGCGAAGGAGCGCCGCTCGTCGGCCGGCGTGTCACCGGTGCGCATGCCGACGGTGATGTCGGGTGGCGGCAGCCCGAGCCGCCCGGCCGCCTGCCGGATGCCGGTCAGCGGCGCGCGCAGGTTGCGCTCGACGTCGACGGCGAGCGCCTTGAGCGGGCTCACGTAGAGGACGCGGCACCGCTGCTTGCGCTCGGCCGGCAGCGGCTCGCGGGACAGCTTGTCGAGCGACCAGAGGAACGCGGCCAGCGTCTTGCCGGACCCGGTGGGCGCCACCACCAGCGCGTTGCGCCCGGCACCCACCGCCTTCCAGGCACCGGCCTGGGCGTCGGTGGGCGCGGCGAAGGCGGCGGCGAACCACTCCCGAGTGGCAGGCCCGAAGCTCTCCATCACGTCCACGAGGGCAATCCTGCCCGAGGGGTAAGACACTTTCTAACGGCGCGTGACCAGAACCGGACAAAGAGCCATTAAGGGCTGGTTTTCCCGGGTTTTCGGTGGGCGCGACCGTTGCTCCCGCCTGAGACCGCTCGCTTCGCTTCGCTGCCAGGTCCGCCGCCGGTCGCGCCTTCCTTTATCAGGGGTTGCGCAGGCGGGAGCGTAGAGCGACTGACGCGGCGGGCCATTCCTCCGCGAGCATCGAGTACTGGACCGTGTCGCGCCAGGAGCCGTCGGGGCGCATGCGGTGGTGGCGGATGAGGGCCTCGCGGGTGGCGCCCAGGCGGGCGATGGCTGCCTGCGAGCGTTCGTTGCGGATGTCGGTGTGCCAGACCACCCGCTCCGCGCCGAGCGTTTCGAACGCCCGGGACAGGAGCAGCAGCTTGGCCTCCGTGTTGATGCCCGTGCGCCAGGCCGCCCGGCCCAGGAATGTGTGGCCGATCGCCAGCGACCGGGCGCCGGGCGCGACCTCGTAGTAAGAGGTCGTGCCGACCACCTCGCCGGTCGCGGCCGAGCGCTGCACCCACGGCACCCGCTCGCCGCGGTGCGCGGCCGCCAGCGCGTCGGACACGTAAGAGGCCAGTTCCTCGCGGCTCTGGGGCAAGGGCGCGGTCAGATGGCGCCACACCTCGGCGTCGGCGGTGGCTTTGAACAGCTCGTCCACATGCGACAGGTCGAGTGGCTCGAGGATTACGTGGGAGCCGACCAGTCGTTCGGGGGAGAGCCACGGCGAGACGGCCGGCCGCAGATAAGAGGGCATCGGCACCGCCACGCCCGCGTCCGGCTCGGGCACGCCGGCGGTCAGGCGCAGCGGCAGCACGCCGGCCCAGTGCGGGAGGTCCAGGTCGTACTCCTCCTCGCGTACGCCACCGGTGCGCGTCCGGGCGGAGACCTCGCGCAGCGGCAGCGCCAGCACCGCCGTCTCGGCCAGCTCGCGCTTCGACGGCGGCCGCGTCTGCGCGGCCCGGCCGGTGCCCAGCTTCTCCACCAGCGCGGTCATCGCGGTCCGCTTCGCCGTCTCGTCGGTGACCAGGGTGGCGACGCCGTGCGCGACCACCGACCGGTAGTTGGCGCTGTGGTGGAACTGCGAACGCGCGTAGATCAGCCCGTCGAGCAGCGTGACGGTGACGCAGACCGGCAACCCGTCGTCGCGCGCCCCGAGCAGCGGTCGGCTGCCGGTCGACCCGTGCAGGTAGAGCGTGTCGCCGACGCGCACGTGCAGGGTCGGCAGGACACGCGGCTCGCCGTCGACCACGAACGCCATCGCGCAGTGGTATGCCTCGTCCAGGACGGCATGCACGGTCTCGGCGTCGTAGACCATCCGGTCACGGGCTCGCGTGGCGGTGGTCCGTTCCGTCGGCGCGTACATGATTGCCCTCCCGGTTTTGTTCTAGTACATTATTGAAACTGTGACAGCACATTATCAGATCGTCGGCTCCACGGCGGCAGAGATTTCGGCGAGCATCGAGGAGGGCGTGCGCACCGGCGCGCTCGCACCCGGCACGCCGCTGCCACCGGTCCGCGGTCTGGCCGACGGGCTCGGTGTCAGCGCCGGCACGGCCGCGAAGGCCTACCAGACGCTGCGCTCGCGAGGGGTGATCGAGACCGCGGGCCGCAACGGCACCCGGGTGCGGCCCCGCCCGCCGGTCAGTGGCGGCCGCGCGGCGCTGGTCGTGCCGCCCCCGGCAGGCACCCTCGACCTGCTCTCCGGCGAGCCCGACCTGCGCCTGCTGCCACCGCTCGGCCCCTACATCCGCCGGCTCGCCGATGCCGACCCGGTGGGTTACAACCACGCCGGCACGCACCCCGACCTGGCAGAGGCCGCCGCCGCCCGGTTCGCCGCCGACGGGGTCGACCCGGCGCACCTCACCGTCACCAGCGGAGCCCTCGACGGCATCGACCGGCTGCTCGCCGCCAACCTGCGCCCCGGCGACAAGGTGGCGGTCGAGGACCCGGGCTGGGCCGCCGTGATCGACCTGGTCGCCGCGCATGGCCTGGAGGTGGTCGGCGTGCCGGTCGACGACGAGGGGCCGACGCCGTCCGGGACGGACCTCGCGCTCGCGGCCAGCGCGCGCGCGTTCATCGTGACCAGCCGCGCGCACAACCCGACCGGCGCCGCGGTCACCCGGCGGCGCGCGGCCGACCTGCGGCGGGTGCTGGCCGAACACCCGGACGTGCTGCTCGTCGAGGACGACCATTCCGCCGAGTTGTCCACGGTGCCGCTGCACACGCTGGCCAAGGCGACCCGCCACTGGGCGTTCCTGCGCTCGGTGAGCAAGCCCTACGGCCCCGACCTGCGGCTGGCCGTGCTGGCCGGCGACGCGGCGACGATCGCCCGAGTGGCCGGCCGGATGCGGCTCGGCTCCGGCTGGGTGTCCACGTTGCTGCAACAGGTGGTCGCCGGCCTCTGGGCGGACCCGGCCGTGGTCGAGCTGGTGGCGACCGCGCGGGACAGCTACGAACGACGACGCGGAGCCCTGCGGGCCGCGTTGGACGCGCACGGGTTGCCGAGCCAGGGGCACACCGGCATCAACGTCTGGGTCCCGGTGCGCGACGAGACCTCGGTGGTCACCGCACTGCGGGACGCCGGCTACGCGGTCGCTCCGGGCTCGCTCTACCGCCTGGGCGCACCGGCCGGCATCCGGATCACCATCAGCCGGCTCGACGACGACCGGATCGAGCCGCTGGCCGCCGCGCTGGCAGCGGCGGCCGGCGGCGCGCAGCCCCGGTCGTTCAGCACCTAGGCCCTGTTTCGTATCTGGAGCCGGGCTGCGGCGGGCCCAGGGGTCGTCTGGCCGCACGGTGCCTTCACCCGGATACAACACCGGTATCCGGATAAAGCCGCCGCACACCCAGACGACCCCTGGACTCCGCCTCGCCTCGACCCCAGATACGAAACAGGGCCTAGTCGATGAGGACCGGGGCGGATCGGGTAGAAAGGCCGAATGGCGGCGACCGAACCACCACCCGGGGCAGAACGGTTCATCCCTGACGGGGCACACAGCCTCGACGACCTGAAACGGGCCGCGCCAGGGTGCCGGGGCTGCGAGCTATACGCCGACGCGACGCAGGTGGTGTTCGGCCGCGGCGACGCCAAAGCCAAGATCGTGATGGTCGGCGAACAGCCTGGCGACATCGAGGACCAGAAGGGGTTCCCGTTCGTCGGCCCCGCCGGGCACCTGCTGCGGCGCGCGGTCGACGCGGCCGGCATCGAGGTGCCAGAGATCTACTTGACGAACGCCGTCAAGCACTTCCGTTTCGTCCAAAGAGGACAGAGGCGCATCCATCAGACGCCGGAGCAGCAGCACATCGTGGCCTGCCGCCCCTGGCTCGTGTCCGAGTTCGCGCTGCTGCGCCCACGGGTCGTCGTGGTGCTCGGCGCGACCGCCGCGAAGGCCCTGCTCGGACCGTCGTTCCGGGTCACCCGGCAGCGCGGTCAGGTGCTGCCGTGGCCGGACGCGGCGCAAAACCCCGACGACTTTCGCGTCGCACCGATCGAGGGCGGCGTCGAGGTGCCGCCGGCCAAGCTGGTCGCCACCATCCACCCGTCGGCCGTGCTCCGCGCCGACGACCAGGACCTCGCCTTCAACGGCCTGGTCGACGACCTGAAGGTGGTGGCGGCTACGGCTCGTCGATGAGCGAGCGACCCAGCGCGTACGCCTCGAACAGGTCCGAACCCGCGTAGGTCGCTCCCGCCACGCTCGCCACGTGAGCGTCGGCGTTGACAGCGACCGTGGTCCGGCCGAGGTGCGCGAACAACGGAACGTCCGAGATGGAGTCCCCGTACGCGACGCACCGCGTCACCTTGTGTCGGGCGCACAGCGAGGAAGCGATCCGCACCTTGTCGGCCGGCGTCAGAATGCCCAACGGGTCCACCGATGTAACGAACGGCACCGCGGGAAACCGCGACGCCACCACCTCGTCCACACCCTCGTCCAACAGCAGCCGGGCGAAGAAGTCCGGCGACATGGTGATCACCGCCGACCGTTCGCCACGTCGCCGGATGTCGGCGCACACGTCGCGGATGCCGGTCAACCAGGGGCTGCCGGCGTAGACGGCCGTGACGATGTCGAGGGTCAGCCCCTGCCAGAGCCGGTGCACACCCCGCGCGAACCCGACCGTGTCGATCGAGCCGGCCACGAACGCGGCCTCCAGCGCGGCCACCTCCGCGACAGTGCCCGTCGCCCGGCCGATCTGCAGGCTCGCCGAGCTTCCGCGCAGCAACGTGCCGTCCATGTCGAACACGTGCAGGACGGTCACAGCAGAAGCTCGCGGGCCGCGGCCAGGAAGCGGTCCTCGGCGGCGGCGGCAGCCGGGTTCGCGTCCCGCATCGTCGGGAAGTCGTGCAACAGACCGGCCTCACGCCAATGCCGCACGGGTACGCCCGCGGAAGTCAACCGGGCCACGTAAGCCTCACCCTCGTCGCGCAGCGGATCGTGCTCGGCGGTGACGACCAGCGCCGGCGGCAGCCCGTGGAGGTCGGCGACCAACAGGTTGACCGCCGCCGACGCGCGCACCTCGGGGGAGGGCACCCACCAGCCGATCCACTCGCGGAGCTGGGCGGGGTCGAGGAAGCCGTTGTCGGCCTCGGACACCACGCTCGGCGAGCTCAGCGTCAGATCGGCGTTGGGACAGACCAGCAACTGCGCGAGCAGGCCGGGCACCCGCAACGCGGCCAGCGCCGCCAACATCCCGCCCGACGAGTCGCCGGCCACCGCCAGCGGCTGACCGGCCAGCGCGGTGAGCACCGCGACCGTGTCGTCGACCGCCGCCGGCCACGGGTGCTCGGGCGCGCGCCGATAATCGACCGCCACCACGCGGGCACCGGTCGCCGCGGCGAGGCGGCGTACCTGCGCGTCGTGTGTCTCCAGATCGCCGATGACGAAGCCGCCGCCGTGCAGATAGACGATCACCGGGGTCGCGTCGGGCTGGTAGACCCGCACCGGCACGCCGCCGATGCGGCGGTCAACGGTGGGCATCGGTGGGCCGGGCGAACGCCGCGCCGCCCTGGAACGCGCACCGTCCCGCTGTGCGGCGATCTTGTGGTCCATCGCCCTCACCATAGGTCAGCCGCCGGTGAAGTTCTCCTCCACCTCGCCATCGAGCTCGGTCAACGCGTGCTCGACGACGGCCGTCAGAGCGGCATCGTCGAGCCCGTCCGCGGACATCTCCAGCACCGCGAGCGCGCCGCCGCTGGGGATGTCCTCGACCACCAGGTCGGCCCGCCACCCGCCGGCGTCGTCCCGCCAGGTCGCGAAGAGCCCCGGCGCGGTGGCCGCCGGGCGGTGGTGCAGCGGCTCGGGAAGCCACCCCACACGCGCCGGATCGGTCGCCACGTTGAAGACGACCTCGGGCTCGGACGAGATGCCGCGTTCGCGTCGCACGCTCACAGGACCAGCCTAAGCCTCGGCGGCGACCTCGCCGCTGCGTCTGAGGTGCTGCCATTTGAGCAGGCCACCGGTCAGCGCGGTGGCCGCCGCGTGCACCAGCACCAGGTACATCATCTGGCGATAGACCAACTGCTGTAACGGCAGTGTCCAGAGCGGCCGCAGCGGTTCGCGGTCGAGCCGGAACGCCAGGATCGCGGTCACCGCCTGGATCACCATCACCACGAGCCAGGCCACCAGCGCCTCGACCCGGTCGAGGAAGAACAACCCGTACACGGCCAGGATGTCCAGCACGGGAGCGAAGAGCGGCAGGACCACCGAGAACAGCGCGATGAACGGCAGGCCGCGCCGGCCGAACCGACCTGAGGCGCCGTGCTCGACCACCGCCCGGCGGTGTCGCCACATCGCCTGCATCGTGCCGTAGCTCCACCGGTAGCGCTGCCGCCAGAGCTGGCCGAGCGTGTCGGGCGCCTCGGTGCGCGCGACGGCGGTCTCCTCGTAGACGACCCGCCAGCCGGCCCGGTGGATCGCCATCGTCAGGTCGGTGTCCTCGGCGAGGGTGGCCCGGCTGAGTCCGCCCGCCTCGTGGACCGCCTGCCGGCGGAAACCACCGAGCGCACCCGGGATGGTCGGCATGCAGCGCAGCGTGTCGTAGAGGCGGCGGTCGAGATTGAAGCCGATCACGTACTCGATGTGCTGCCAGAGACCGATGAGCCGGCGCCGGTTGCCGACCTTGACGTTGCCGGCGACCGCACCCACCCGAGGGTCGGCGAACGGCTGCACCAGCTTGTGGATCGCGTCGGGCGTGACGACGGTGTCGGCGTCGACCATCACCAACAGGTCGTGCCGGGCCAGCGCGATGCCCGCGTTGAGCGCGGACGCCTTGCCGCCGCCGGGTACCCGGACGACCCGCACATTGGGCAGGCCGAGCGCCTCCACCTCCTCGGCCGTGCCGTCGTCGGACTCGTCGTCGATCACCAGGACCTCGATGCCCGGGTGGTTGCCGGTGGCCAGCGTGCGGACCGCGGCGGCGATGGTCCGCCGCTCGTTGTAGGCCGGGACGATCACGGTGACCGGCTCGTGGACCTCGGCTCCCCACGACCAGGTTCGCGCGCGGCGCCGGCGGGCGTGCCGCAGAGCGAAACCGAAGAGCACCAGGGTGCGGATCAGGGTCAGTGCGCCGACCAGCAGGAGCAGGAACCAGAGGAGCCGGTTGGTGCCGTCGGCCACCTTGACCGCCCAGACCAGCAGTCCGCCGCGGATCTGGTCGGCCCGGCTGGCCTTTCCAGCCGCCAGGCCCGGCGCCTGGTCGCCGAACGCCCCTTCGACGGTGGTGAAGCGGTAGCCGCGCTGGCGCATCTGTGGGATGAACGTGTCCAGCGCCGCCACCGTCTGCGATCGGTCGCCGCCGGCGTCGTGCAGCAGCACCACGGCACCGCGGCCGTCCGGCGGCGTGGAGCTCCGGACGATCTGGTCCACACCTGGGCGGGCCCAGTCCCGGCTGTCGGTGTCGTCGAACACCGAGACCATGTTCTGGCCGCCCGCGCCCTGGACCACCGACCAGTGCTTGTTGTCCAGCGAGTCGACCCCGCTCGAGTACGGCAGCCGCAACAGCGGAGTGGTCACGCCGGCGGCGTACGCGATGGCGGAGCGGGTCTGGCTTATCTCGAGCCGTTGCCGCCAGCCGTCCATCCCGGCTAGGTCGGGGTGGGTGAACGTGTGCACGCCGACCTCGTGGCCCTCGCGCACCATCCGGTCGACGAACTCCGGGTGCCGGCTGGTCTGCGAGCCGAGGACGAAGAAGGTGGCCGGCACGCCGTGCTTGTGCAGCACGTCCAACACCTGTGGCGTCCACAGGGGATCAGGACCGTCGTCGAAGGTGAGCACGATGGTGCGGTCCGGCACCTGGTGGCTCGCGACCCGTCCCGTTCTGGTGTCGACCACCGGGCCGCCGTCGCGTACCGCCGCCGGCACCGCGTCCTGCAGTCCCGGCTCGCCCTCGTTGTCGGGCGCGAACCGGGAGTTGGCGTACGCGCCGATGGCGAGCAGGTTGGCCAGCACCAGCGTGCCGACGCCGGCGATGATCCAGCGGCGCCCGGCGAACCGGGACTTCCGAGGCTCGGGTGTGGCGATGTGCTGCGTGTCGCCGATCTTCTGGCCCTCTCGCCAGGTCCCCATCAGCCGACCACGGCGACCTGGCTGAGCCAGAGCAGAGCCAACAGGACGAGCACGAGCAGCAGCACCGCGTACGCGGTCCAGCGCAATCGGCGGCCGCGACGGCCGCTGCGGTCGACGAAGATGGCCTGGGTGGCGTCGGGCAGGCGGATCGCCTGGGTGGCGACGTCGGGCTTGTCGGCCCGGCCGCGCACGGTGCCGCTCGTGGTGGGGCGTGGTGCGTCGTGACGGATCGCGTCGTCGGTGCGCGCGCGACCCACGAATCGATCGGGCATGGCGCAAAGCGTAAGTTTTGTGACCCGTGGCCACATGATCAACAGGGCGAATGTCCGGATAGCCGGAAATCAGGTCGCGAGCGCCTCCGCCACGGCGCGGTCGAGTCCGAGTGCGGCGCCCTGCCGGCGGGCCTTCTCATAGGTGACGCTGCCGAGGTTGCGGCGCAGCATGACCTCGTCGGGGCCGTCGTCCGGCCACGGCAGCACGTACGCGGCGAGCCAGGTGGCACCCGAGGGCGTCTGCAGGGCCCCGGCGGCGGAGATCAACCGGACCGCCTGCTCCGGGTCGCCCTGGCGCGCGTCCAGGTCACCGAGGGCGGCGATGAACAGGGGCGGGCTGTTCGTGTCGCCCTTGCCGTACGCCGCCGAGAGCCCGTCGGCCAGGTAGTCGTGCGCCTCCGCGAAGTCCCCGCGGCCCATGGAGTTGAGCGCCAGGCTGTAGAGCGCGACCGACGTGCCCAGCGAGTCGTCAGCGAGTTGGGCGGCCACCAGCGCGGCGTGGAACTCGTCGGCGGCGGTGTCGTGGTTGTCCTCCAGCAGCGCTATCGCGCCCAACCGGCTGTGGTAGATGCTGGCCTGCCAGTCGTCGCCGGTCTGCGCGCTGAGCCGGCTCGCCTCCTCGATCAGCGGGCGGGCCCGCTCGAAGTCGCGTTGGGTGAGAGCGAGGTGGCCGAGCGGCCCGGCGGCCCGGGCGATGCCCTCCATGTCGCCGACCTCGCGCAGGATGAGCAGCGCCCGCTCCAGCCGGGGCCCGCCGCGCGCCAGATCGCCGCTGGCCAGCGACATCGTCCCGGCCGAGAGCAGCGCACGGCCGTAGCCGCGGCGGCTCAGGTACTCGCTCATCTCGAAGATCCTGGTCAGGTAGCGCAGCGCCTCGTCGATGTGGCCGTGCAGCCACCAGAACACCCATATCGCCTCGGCGAGCCGCAGCGCGGACTCCGGGTCGTGGTGATCCAGGAACCAGCCGATCGCCGCGATCAGGTTGTCGTGCTCGGACTCCAGCCGGTCCAGCATCCCGGCCTCGGCGAGCCGGCTGAGGCACGGCTCGACGGTGAGCGCGAGGTCCAGGTAGTGCGCCGCGTGCGCGTTGTGCGCCGGCTCCCAGTCGGGCCCGTCGCGGAGTTGGTCGAGCGCGAACTCCCGGATGCTGTCGAGCATCCGGAACCGCGTCTCGTTCGCCGGCTTGCTCTCCTGCCGGATCAGGCTGCTCTGCACCAACCCGTCGAGGGCGTCCAGCACGTCGCTGTCGTCCGCGGCGTCCGCACCCAGCGCGCCGACCGTGTCCGCCGCCTCCAGGGTGAAGCCGCCCATGAAGACGGCCAGCCGGCGGAACACGGCCTGCTCGCCGGGGTTGAGCAGGTCGTAGCTCCAGCCGACGGTGTCCCGCAGCGTGCGCTGCCGGTCCGGCAGGTCGCGCGCGCCGCCGGTGAGCAGCTCCAACGGGCGGCCCATCCGCTGCAGGATGGCGGTCGGCGGCAGCACCCGGATCTTCGCCGCCGCGAGCTCGATCGCCAGGGGCAGGCCCTCCAGCCCCCGGCAGATCTCCACCACCGAGGGCAGGTTCTCGTCGGTCAGCGTGAAGGCGCCGGACGCCGCTCGGGCCCGGTCGACGAACAGGCGCACCGAGCCGTAGTGGCGTACCGCGTCGAGCGTGATGTCCCGGTCCGGGATAGCCAGCGGCTCCAGCGCGAACGCGTGCTCGCCACTGATCCGCACCGGCGAGCGACTGGTCACCAGGGCGGTCACGCCCGCGGCGCCGGCCAGGATGTCGGCGAGCACCGGTGCCGCCTCGGCGACGTGCTCGAAGTTGTCGACCACCAACAACATCTGCCGGGTACGCAGGAACGCCACGATGTCGGCCACCGGTCGCCAGGTGCTCGACGTGCGCAGCCCGAGGGCGCGGGCGATCGCGTCGACGACGAGCTCGGGCGAGTTGACGGTGGACAGTTCCACGTAGCCGATCCCGTCGGGGAACAGCGGGCGGAGCCGCTCCGCGAGGTCGGTGGCGAGCCGGGTCTTGCCGACGCCGCCGGGCCCGGTCAGGGTGACCAGCCGGACGTCCTCGTCGGTGAGCAGCTCGGTCAGCGCGGCGATCTCCAGGTCGCGGTCGAACATCTGGGTACGCGCGACCGGGATGACCGCCGGCGGCGCCGTCTCGGGCGCCGCGCCGCTCTCCTGGAACCGCTCGGTCAGCAGCACCGCGATGTCGTGCTCGACGAGCCGGCGCAGCTCACGGGCGTCGGTGAAGCGGCGGAACGAGACGTCGGCGCTCGACTCGATGTCCTCGATGAGCGCTTCCAGCCGGGGGTCGCGCCGGGGCGCGGGCGTCTTGACGTAGATCAACCGGGGCATGTCTGCGGCCAGCCGGTACTCGTCCTCGATGCCGGAGATCGCGGAGCCGGGCGCGGTCCAGCCGTAGTCCTCGGCGTACACCCCGACGAAGACGTGGCTCTGGGCGATGTAGGACCGGTAGACGTCGCGAGGCGGGTGCGGCCGAGCACCCTGCTCGAACATCACCGGTGCCAGGTGCAGGCGTTCGATGGCCTCGCTGACCGACCTCCGTTCGGTCGCGAGCTCGTCCAGCGTCGAGCTGACGAACACGCGCAGCCGCTGATCCGGGGTGTGGATCAGCGACGGGGACGGGCTGGGGGTCGACAAGGTTTTTCACCACCTAATTGGGGCAATTGACGTGAAATAGCCTAGCGCCGGGACGGTCGGATTCGGAGGCCCGTGGTCACTGGTCGTCGGATACCCACCCACTGGCCTGGGCCGGGACCAGGGAGTCTCCCCGGCGTCAACGGACAGCCTCCTGTGCGTATTCGCGCCCTGGCAGTGGCGCGGCTCACCCTTTGGCCGATCATCTGCGGGGTGTGAGGTGCGCTACAGGTCGTAGCTTCCGGTCGTAAGGCCGAAGTGTCCACTTAGGCCCTTACGGTGCGGGTGTGCCGGCAGTTAGCCTGCCGGTCATGGATGTCGTCGCCGTTCAGCGCCATACCGTCCGGCTGCTGTTCGGCACGCAGATCCTCGCCGGCATCGGCACCACGATCGGCATCGCCGTGGGCGCGCTGCTCGCCGCCCGGGTCGGCGGCACCGCCATCTCCGGCCTGGCCTCCAGCATGGTGGTCGTCGGCGCGGCGGCGTTGGCCATCCCGATCAGCAAGATCATGACGGGGTACGGGCGGCGGACCGGCCTCGTGGCCGCGTACACCGTCGGCATCATCGGGTCTGTCCTGGTCGTGGCGGCGACGGTCGCGGACAGCCTGGCGCTGCTGCTGCTCGGTTTCGCCGCCTTCGGCGGCGGCTCGGCAGCCAACCTGCAGGCCCGCTACGCCGCGATCGACCTGGCCACGCCGGACCGCCGGGCGCGCCAACTCGCGCTGATCGTGTGGGCGACCACCCTGGGCGCGGTGGCCGCACCCAACCTCACCTCGCTGGCCGACAGCGGCGGCCGGAGTTTCGGCCTGCCCGCGCTCGCCGGCCCCTTCGTGGCCAGCGCCGTGGTGTTCGCGGTCGCGGCTGTTGTGCTCTTCGCGTTCCTGCGGCCCGACCCCCTGCTGACGGCCCGCGCGCTGGCACCGGCATCGGGCGACCCGCGGGCGGCGACGTCCCGCGACGGCTTCCGCGCCGTCTTCGCCAGCCCGACCGCCCGCCTCGGTGTCGCCGCCGTCGCCGTCGGCCACCTGGTCATGGTCGGTGTGATGTCGATGACCCCGGTGCACATCGACCAGGAACCCGGGCACGCCGACGCCGACGTGCTGCGCATCGTCGGCCTGGTGCTCAGCGTGCACATCGTCGGCATGTACGCGTTCGCGCCGGTGGTCGGCTGGCTCGCCGACCGGCTCGGCCGCCGGGTGCTGGTCCTGGTCGGCGCCGGGGTGCTGGTGTTGGCCTGCGCGGTCGCGGGCACCTCGGGCCACTCGACCACATGGCTGACCGTCGGTCTGTTCCTGCTCGGCCTCGGCTGGTCCGCGACGATGGTGGCGGGTTCGACACTGCTGTCCGAGTCCGTGGCCCTCGAGGTCCGGGCCGCGGCTCAGGGCCTCTCGGACACCCTGATGGGTGTGGCGGGGGCGGCCGCGGGAGCGCTCAGCGGGGTAGTCGTCGGCGTGGCTGGTTATCCAGTTCTCACTCTGCTCGCGGCTACTGCGGTTGTTCCGCTGGTCGCGCTAGCGTTGCGGCCGTTGCCCGCCGGGCCGGCACCTTCTTCCTCCGGCCCGGCTGGGCACTCCTCCACCGACGCGGACCTGGTCGGCCCAGAGCTCGCGGGCCGAGACCTGTCCGGCCCCGCCTGAGACAGGCCCCTGCCCCGACCGTTACCTGCCCGGCCGGGGCTGTGGTCAGGACAGGCGGCGGCGGAGCCACCAGAAGCTGACGATGGCCAGTGCCGCGGCCAGACCGAGGAAGACGGCGGTTTCGGCCAGTTGCAGCGTCCAGTACTGGCTGTCCGGGTGATAGACCACGTTCTGCCGCAGGCCGAGCGAGCCGACCCATTCGGTGCACGAGCCGCTGGGCAAATCTGGGCCACACCGCGTCGGGTCGACCGGCCCCGTGAAGACCTGGCCGGTCGGGGTGATCGGCTGGTTGGTGATCGTCCAGGCATTGGTCACGTCGTTCGGCTCGACCGCCACGGCGCCACTCCGGTCGATCATCAGCGCGTCCAGGTTGCCCATGTCCAGCGCCGGGGTCTCGTGCGTCGCCGGGGCCAGGTGGGTGCGCAGCCACAGCGGCATCGCGGCGACCGCGGCCGTGTAGACCGCCAGCGTTCCGGCCATCGCCGGCACGGTGCGGCGGACCAGCATGCCCGCGGTGACGCCCAGGGTGAAGGCGAAGAGGGCGTACGCGATCGGCACGATGCCCCGGGCGCCGAACACCAGTGGGGTGATCCGGTCGGCCGCCGCGCTGTCGACCCGGCTCGCCCACGCGGTGACCGCCCAGCTCAGCAGCCCCGTCGCGGCGGCCGTGGCCGCACCGATCAGGCCGAGCTTCGTAGCCAGCCAGCGCGTACGCGTGATCGACTGGTTCCAGGCCAGCCGGTGTGTGCCGGCCTCGATCTCGCGGGCGACCAGTGGAGCGCCCCAGAAGATGCCGATCAGCGGTGGTGCCGCGTACATGATGGCCAGGGTCGTGTAGTAAACAGTGCCGCCGGCACTGTTGTAGAACCGGGTCAGGAAGGCTTCGACGG
This sequence comes from Asanoa ishikariensis, assembly GCF_900107455.1. Classification (GTDB taxonomy): domain Bacteria; phylum Actinomycetota; class Actinomycetes; order Mycobacteriales; family Micromonosporaceae; genus Asanoa; species Asanoa ishikariensis. The sequence goes on from NZ_FNQB01000002.1 coordinate 1,217,967, forward strand.
CGTTGCCGCAGTCGCTCTGGCAGGCGGCGACGCTGGCGTACAGGTCGGTGATGGTGCCGCGGCTGACGAGCAGCCCGACAGCCAGCATGGCCAGGGCACCGGCGGTCACGACAGCCGGCGTGCGGAACTGGCGCCAGGTGAACCAGATCATCGGGCGGTCTCCAACTCGGGCCGGTGCGCTGCCACGGAGCGCGACAGATAGGCCAGGACGAGGTCTTCGAGGGTGAGCTGTTCAACGGTCAGCGAGGGGTCCTCGACCGGCACGAGGCTGCGCACGATGAACGTGGACTGCCGCTCGGTGTGGCTGTGCTCGATCGCCTCGGCGCCGGCGGGCAGGTCGGCGGCGTCGCGACGGGCGCCGGTCAACCGGTAGTGGCTGCCCATGAGCTCGTCGATGTCGCCTGCGACGCGCACCCGGGAGTCGGTCAGCACGATCACGTAGTCGCAGACCCGCTCCAGGTCGGACACCAGATGTGAGGAGAGGATCACGCTGGACCGGTGCTCGGCGGTGTGCGCCATCAGGCCGCGCATGAACTCGCGCCGGGCGATCGGGTCGAGGCTGGCCACCGGCTCGTCGAGGATGAGCAGCTCGGGCCGCTTCGCCACGGCCATGGTCAGCGCGAGCTGGGCCCGTTGGCCACCGGAGAGCCGGCCCGCCTTCTGGCTCGGGTCCAGGCCGAGCTCGGCGATCCGCGCGTCGGCCAGCGCCTGATCCCAGCTCGGGTTGGTGCGCGCGCCGAACCGCAGATGGTCTTTGACGGACAGATTGGCGTACGTGGGTGCGTCCTGCGCCACGAAACCGACCTTGGCGAGCTGGGCCGGGCCGTCGCCGGGACGGCCGCCGAGCACGGTGATCCGGCCGGCGGTCGGGGTGAGCATCCCGACGGCGAGCTGGAGCAGGGTCGTCTTGCCGGCACCGTTCGGGCCGACCAGCCCGACGACGCGGCCGGGCGGGATGTCCAGGGTGCAGTCGGCCAACGCGACGCGCCGCCCGTACCGCTTGGTCAGGCCGTCAGCCTGCAACACCACCTCAGTCATGCTGACTCCTGTAACTGGATGCGGAAGGTGGTCGCGAACAGCGCCTCGATGCTTTCCGGGTCGAGCCCGGCCGCCTGTGCCCGGCGCAGCCAGGCCCGCAGCTCCACGCGCAGCGGCTCGACCGCGCCGGCCTCTTCGTTGAGGGTGCGGGCCACGAAGGTGCCGACTCCGGGGCGGGCGGTGACGAGGCCCTCGTACTCCAGCTCGCGGTAGGCCTTGAGCACCGTGTTCGGGTTGATCGCGACCTTGGCGACCACGTCTTTGATCGTCGGGAGCCGGTCACCCTCACGCAGCAACCCGAGGCGCAGGGCCTGCCGCACCTGCTGGATCAGCTGCATGTAGGGCGCGACGCCGGAGCGACCGTCCAGATGAAACTCGATCATGGTTACCGCATTTCTCTAGTTTCATAGGACTATAGAGCGCGGCCCTTGTGCGGCGTCAAGGCTCGCGGTGCGCAGGGTTACCTGTGTGTCGGGCTGGCGGCGTACCGTTTCGGTTCGGACTTTGGTTTCTGAAGGGGTGCTGCGACTGTGCGGTTGACGGATTTCTGGACGCGGCTCGAGCAGACGTTCGGGCCGGGGTACGCGGCCAGCATCGCCGCCGACCAGGTGCTGCCCCAGCTCGGTGGGCGCACCATCGAGCAGGCGTTGGACGCCGGGATCGAGACGGTCGTCGTGTGGCGGGCCGTGGTCGCCGCCTACCCGGACCGAGTGCCGGCGCGGTTGCACTGAGCCTTTCGCCTTTGCGGCGTGTCGGCCCGCGCCTAGAACACCTGTTCGGCTATTGTCCACAGCTGGCGGTTATCCACAGGCGCGGCACGGCGGCTGTTTTCTGTCATACCCAGCGCCTAGGTTGTCCGCGTGACGAAGAGTTCAAAGATGCCGGCGAAGGCAGGGGTGGCAATGGCAGCAGTGCCTGATCGGGACAAGGCGCTAGACCTTGCTCTCGCGCAGATTGACAAGCAGTTCGGCAAGGGCTCGGTGATGCGGCTGGGGGAGCGGCCTGTCATCCAGATGGCGGTGATCCCGACCGGGTCCATCGCACTCGACGTGGCGCTCGGCGTCGGCGGTCTGCCGCGCGGTCGAGTCGTCGAGGTGTTCGGGCCGGAGTCCTCCGGCAAGACGACCGTGGCGCTGCACGCCGTGGCCAATGCCCAGCGGGCGGGTGGCATCGCGGCGTTCATCGACGCGGAGCACGCGCTCGACCCCGACTATGCCAGGGCGCTCGGTGTCGACACCGACGCGCTGCTGGTGTCCCAGCCCGACACCGGTGAGCAGGCGCTCGAGATCGCCGACATGCTGATCCGCTCCGGCGCGATCGCCATCATCGTCATCGACTCGGTCGCGGCCCTCGTGCCGCGCGCCGAGATCGAGGGCGAGATGGGCGACAGCCACGTGGGTCTGCAGGCCCGGCTGATGAGCCAGGCGCTGCGCAAGATCACCGGTATCCTCAACAACTCAGGCACGACCGCGATCTTCATCAACCAGCTCCGCGAGAAGATCGGCGTGATGTTCGGCAGCCCGGAGACCACGACCGGTGGCCGGGCGCTGAAGTTCTACTCGTCGGTGCGCCTCGACGTGCGACGCATCGAAAGCCTCAAGGACGGCACCGACGTGGTCGGCAACCGCACCCGCGTCAAGGTCGTGAAGAACAAGGTCGCGGCGCCGTTCAAGCAGGCCGAGTTCGACATCATGTACGGCAAGGGCATCTCCCGCGAGGGCTCCCTGATCGACGTGGGCGTCGAGCAGAACATCATCCGCAAGTCCGGCGCGTGGTACACGTACGACGGCGACCAGCTCGGCCAGGGCAAGGAAAAGGCCCGCGAGTTCCTCAAGGAAAACCCCGACGTAGCCGCCGAGATCGAGAAGAAGATCCTCGAAAAGCTCGGCGTCGGTCAGGGCGCCGGCGCCGGTGACGCGGCTGGCGGCCTCGAGTTGCCGCCGGTCGACTTCTAACCGGCTGACCGGCGATGGCCGGTCGACGCAGGGGTGCCCGTTCCGGCCGAGGCTGGGACGCGGCACCGCCACGTCCTAACACCCGCCCGCGCCGCCCCCAACCGGCGCCCGACGGCGAAACCCAGACGGACCCCTCAGCCGAGTTCCTCTGGCCCGAGGGAGCCGAGACCCTCGGCGACCCTTACGGAGGCCGAGCCGCCGTCCTCGACGACGGTCCCGGATCCACCTCGGCCGCCGAGGGCTCGGCGTTCGGATTTGGCAGCCGTCGTGTGGGCGGCGGGCAAGGCTTCGGGAGCGGTGACGGCTTGGGCACGGGATCTGACTCGGCTGCGGAGGGCTCGGCGTTCGGGGGCGGTGGCCGAGGTCGCCGTCGTGCGGGCGGCGGTCAAGGCTTCGGGGGCGGTGACGGGTCGGGCGGTGCTGGCGGTCGGGGGCGGCGCAGTGGGTTCGGCGCGCCGCGGCGGGTCGTCGCTGAGGGGGAGCCGCCGCCGGCTGACGAGGCGGAGCTGGCGCGGGAGATCTGCCTGCGGCAGCTCGCGGTGCGCCCACGCACCCGTGCCGAGCTCGCCCGCGCCCTGGCCCGCCGGGGCATCTCGGAGGAGACGGCGTCCGGCGTGCTCGACCGCTACGACGAGGTCGGCCTGATCGACGACGCCGCGTTCTCGCGCGCCTGGGTGAGCAGTCGCCACGCGGGCCGGGGCCTGGCCCGCCGAGCGCTGGCCAACGAGCTACGCAAACACGGGGTCGACGCCGACACCGCCGGCGCAGCCCTCGAACAACTAGACGACTCGACCGAGGCCGAAACCGCACGCACCCTGGTCGACCGCAAACTCCGCACGGTCCGCGGCGACCCCGAACAGGTCTTCCGCAGGCTGGTAGGCATGCTGGCCCGCAAGGGCTACGCCCCGGGCGTGGCCATCCGCGCGGTCAAGGACGCCCTGGCAGCACAGAGCGCCGAGGCCGCGGAGTTCGTGGAGCAGGTCGACGTCGACGCCCTGACCGAGGCCCAATCGGCGATGGAAGCCGACGCCGACCTCACCCGCCCGACCGACCAGGACTGACTACTGCACCACCGGGGCCGGAGCCGAACTCATCGGTCGGCTCGGCCGTCGGTGGGTGCCGGGCTGATGCGGCGCGGTCAGCGTTAGCAAGGCGCGCCGCCGCTGCGCGGCGCTATGGCCGTGTCGCTGCGGGCCCGTGTCGCGGCGGGCCCGCGGCGCGGCGGGCCGGCCGGCCGGAACGACGTGGCTACCCAGGCCTGCTGACAGGCCAGTTGCTGAGCACAGGCCGTTGCCGGCGGGCCAGGATCAGCCCGTCAACCAGCGGACCACTCAACACAGCTCTTCGACCTGAGAACTCCGACGCCGGTGCTACTTGACGGTCTCGGACTCTCGGCGCGGATGCCAGGGGGTGCCCTCGGCCTCGCCCGGCGCGTAGTCGACCGCACGGTCATCGCTGCGCCGGCACCGGCGGCGAGGGCGGGAGCCAACCAATCCGCCGACTACCGGCGCTGAACGCATGGCCGAGTGCTGCTGACCAGCCCCGGCTCCAGGTCGATCCCACCGGCGACCCCTGCACATGATCGTGCGGCTCGTCAGGTCAAGCCCGACGCGTCGTGCGGCTAGCAGCGCACGATCACTGGTCACACCGCGAGCCAAGCCTCCGCGAAGGGCGTCAGCGCCAGCGCCAGGCACCGCGCCTGATGTGCCGGCAGCGGCGGCACCTCCGCCGGATCGAACCAACCAACCGCCACCGACTCGTCGTCGTTGACGTGCGCGACCCCCGACACGAGACGACAACGCACGCCGACCGCGACCCAGTACACCTGATCCCCGTTGGGCCCCACCGACAGCGGCAGGGACTCCACGGCCAGCAACCGCTCGACCGCCACCTCGACTCCGGCCTCTTCACGCACCTCACGGATGGCCCCGGCCGCCGGCTGTTCGCCCGGCTCGAGACAGCCGGTCGTCAGCGCCCACTCCCCGGTATCCGACCGTCGCACAAGGAGCACCCGCCCACCCTCGTCCAACACGACCGCGATGACGCCAACGAGCGGAAGCGGTGCGCGACCGACCGCAGCACGCAACGCGACGACGAAGTCCGGTATGGCCACCAGGGCACGCTAACGACCGACCTCAACGGTGACTGTGGACCGTGGCTATGGCACCATCGGGTATCCACGTTGCGCGACCGCGCGACTACCGACACGCCACGTGGATGCTGTTGGCAACTTTAGTTACGGTTCGAAGCGTGTTGAGCAGGTGGTGAGCGCATCCGTGCCCTATGTCCCTCGCCCAGCCGGATCATGAGTCCTTGACCGAACGGCCCCTCGCGACCTAGCCTCGCGTTACAGATTGGATCGCCCGACCATCGCAGGCTAAGCGCACAACATAGATCGCGTAACAAGACGGCATCACTTTTGGCCAGCTACCCGGCCACATACCCCGTTTTCGGACAGGCCGGTCCGATGACGAGGTGATAGCAGCAGCGGCCAACCGGCGGCGCAGAGGCGCACCGTCGGTCGGCTTGACACGGCCACAGCCGCCTCGGTCGGGCGTCCGTACAGCCGCGCTCAGAGCGGGAGGGATACCCCCTCCCTTGCGCCGGACCGGTGAATGGAGGCGTCATGACCGGGCGACACCGGCGATGCCGCGGTAGGGACGTCCTCGCATGAGCCCACTCGACGTCGTACTCCTCTCCGCGGTCATTCTTCTCGCCGCCGCCGTCCTGGTCGGTCTCGTGCTGGGTGCCCGCGCGCTGCGCCGGCTCAACACCCAGCCCATCGGACCCACGCCGGAAGACCCCAGCTACACCGCCGAGCGCGAGCGGCACGAACAGTCGCTGGCGACGCTGCGCACCAAGGCCGAAGAAGTCAGCACCACCGTCGACACCGCGAAGTCCGCTGCCGCCGCCGCGCGCGCCGAGGCCGCCGCCTCCAAGGCCGAAGCGTCCTCCGCCCGGGCCGAGGCGCGCCGGGTGCTCGACACCGCCCGCGCCGAGGCCGACACCGTTCTGGAGCGCGCGCACAAGCAGGCCGAGCAGGACGCGGAACAACTACGCGCCGCCGCCCGCCGCAGCGGTGAACGCGAAGCCGCCATGGTCGCCGCCACCACCAAGGAGCACGCCGCCGACGTCGAGCGGCGCGCGGCCCGGATGGACGAGCGGGAGCGGCTGCACAGCGAAGAGGTCGAGCGGCTCACCGAGCGGGAACGCCGGCTCACCGCCGCCACCGCGGAGCTCACCGAACGCGGCCAGGGGCTGACCGCCCGCGAGGTCGCGATCGCCGAGGCCGAGGAGCAGCGCCGCCGGGAGCTCGAGCGGGTCGCCAACCTGACCGCCGAGGTCGCCCGCACCGAGCTCATCGAGTCGATCGAGGTGCAGGCCAAGCGCGAGGCGGCGATCCTGGTCCGCGACATCGAGGCCGACGCCCGCTCGACCGGTGAGCAGCGTGCCCGGCACATCGTGGTCGAGGCGATCCAGCGGGTCGCCAGCGAGCAGACCGCCGAGAGCGTCGTCAGCGTGCTGCACCTGCCGGGCGACGAGATGAAGGGCCGGATCATCGGCCGCGAGGGCCGCAACATCCGGGCGTTCGAGTCGGTCACCGGCGTCAACCTGATCATCGACGACACACCCGAGGCCGTACTCCTGTCGTGCTTCGACCCGGTCCGCCGCGAAATCGGCCGGCTCACCCTGGAGAAGCTGGTCCTCGACGGCCGGATCCACCCGCACCGCATCGAGGAGGTCTTCGAGTCCGCCAAGCAGGAGGTCGAACGCCTCTGCCAGCGGGCCGCCGAGGACGCCCTCGTCGAGGTCGGCATCACCGAGATCCACCCGGAGCTGGTCACGCTGCTCGGCCGGTTGCGCTACCGCACCAGCTACGGGCAGAACGTGCTCAAGCACCTGGTCGAAACAGCGCACATCGCCGGCATCATGGCCGCGGAGCTACGCCTGGACGCACCGCTGATCAAGCGCGGAGCCTTCCTGCACGACATCGGCAAGGCACTCACGCACGAGGTCGAAGGCAGCCACGCCCTGATCGGCGCCGACCTGGCCCGCAAATACGGCGAGTCCGACGAGGTAGTGCACGCGATCGAGGCACACCACAACGAAGTCCAGCCGCAGACCATCGAAGCGGTACTCACCCAGGCCTCCGACGCCTGCTCCGGCGGCCGCCCCGGCGCGCGCCGCGAAAGCCTGGAGGCCTACGTCAAGCGCCTCGAGCGCATCGAGGAGATCGCGGGCGGCAAGACCGGCGTCGAGAAGGTCTTCGCGATGCAGGCAGGCCGCGAGATCCGCGTCATGGTCAAGCCCGACGACGTCGACGACATCGGCGCCGCCGTCCTCGCCCGCGACGTCGCCAAGCAAATCGAAGAAGAACTCACCTACCCCGGCCAGATCAGGGTGACGGTCGTGCGCGAGTCGCGGGTTACCGAGATCGCCAGGTAAGGGATCAACCCAACCCTTTAGAAGCTGTGCTCCCGGGTTCGTCGGGGGCACGACCGTCGCTCCCGCCGGGGACCGGCCGAGGGCCAAACCCGGGCCCTCGCCCTGCCAGGCCCGCGAAACGCATTCCCAAAGCCGCAAGGCCACGCCTGGCGCTACGAAGCGGCTTACTGCGTCGACCAGGTGGCGGTCACCAGCAACGGCTCGGCCCGGAACTGTCTCGCTCGGGATCGGCCCGTCGCGTACCGTCGCCGATTGTTTCCCGCCGGGAGCCCTCGGCGGAGTCCCGGATCGAGAGCAGGTTTGTGATGGCGGCTCGGATCAGTGAGCTCGTGCTCAGTTGCCGCGAACCTGAGGTGCTGGCGCGGTTCTGGTGCGAGGTCCTGGACTTCGTCGTGCTCGATCGCGAGGACGACGGCTCGGTGGAGATCGGGCCGCGGGAAGGGTTCGGTGGTGCGCAGCCGACGATCATCCTCAGTCGCCAGGACGAGCCGGTGAAGGGGACATCCCGGCTGCACATCGACGTGAACCCCACCGACCGCGATCAGGACGCCGAGCTCGAACGATTGCTGGGGCTCGGTGCGCGCCCGGCCGACGTCGGTCAGACGGGTGACGAGCCTTGGCATGTCCTGGCCGACCCCGAAGGCAACGAGTTCTGCCTGCTCAAGGCCCGGCTCAACCCACTCTGACGCAACGCGCGAGGGTGCGGGCTCGACCCGCACCCCGACCGAGGCTTACGCGCCCGCGGCCGCGCCGCCGCCGCCCATGGCCGCGCCTGGGTCGATGGCGCGGGGCCTGATGCCGCGGCGTTGGCTGCGGCGGTCCAGATAGTTGGCCAGCGAGGTCAGGGCGAAGTTCACGATGATGTAGATGACCGCCACCACGATCGCCGCCGCGACCACGTTGCCGTAGTTGGCCGACAGGACGTTGACGCCCAGTTGGAGCAGTTCCGGGTACGAGACGATGTAACCCAGCGCGGTGTCCTTCAGCAGCACCACGAGCTGGCTGACGATCACCGGGAGCATCGCGCGGGCCGCCTGGGGGACCAGGATGTGCCGCATCACGAGGCTCTTGCGCATGCCGACCGCGTACGCCGCCTCGGATTGGCCCCTCGGCACCGAGTAGACACCGGCGCGGAATGCCTCTGCCAGCACCGATCCGTTGTAGAGGGTCAGGCCGATGACCACGGACCAGAACGGCGGGACGGGCTTCTGGATCAGGAACGGCACGCCGTACGAGATGAAGAAGATCATCAGGAGCAGCGGGACCGCGCGGAAGAACTCGACCACGATGCCGGCCGGGACGCTGATCCAGCGGTGTTCCGAGAGGCGGCCGACGGAGAAGATCAGGCCGAACGCCAGCGCGAACACCATCGCCGTCGCGGCCGCCTTCAGCGTGCCCTCGATGCCCGGGATGATGAAGTTGTTCCAGGTGGCCGCCTTGAGGAACGGCTCCCAGAGGATCGCCGCGAACTGGCCCTTCTCGTCGAACTTGCGGTAGACCCAGTAGAGCACCGCGAGGATCAGCAGACCGAAGACGACGGTCAGAGCCAGGTTGCGAATCCGAGCCCGCGGGCCGGGGTGGTCGTAGAGAACCGGGTTGCCGCTCAACGCTTCACCGCCAGTCGGTTGGCCAGCCAGCCGAACAGGTAGCCGACGGGGATCAGCACGGCAGCGAACGTGCCGGCGAAGACCAAGAAGATCAGGATGACCTGGTCACCGTTGTCGTTGATCAGCTGCTTCATGATGTTGCTGGCTTCGAGCAGGCCGATCGTGCCGACGATGGTGGTGTTCTTGCAGAGCGCGATCAGCACGCTCCCCAGTGGCGCGATCACCGCGCGGGCGGCCTGGGGGAGCACCACGATCCGCAGGGTCTGCGAGAACGTCAGTCCGATGGCCCGCGCCGCCTCGGCCTGGCCGGCGGGCACCGTGTTGATGCCCGAGCGCAGCGCCTCGCAGACGAACGCGGCCGTGTAGACCGAGAGGCCGATCACGCCGAGCCAGAAGTTGTTGAGGTCGATGTCGTCACTCAACGAGATGCTCAGGGTGGCGTACAGGCCGAAGTAGCAGAAGAAGATGATCAGCGTGAGCGGGGTGTTTCGGAAGATGTTGACCCACGCGGCGCCGAACCAGCGCAGCACCGGCACCGGCGAGACTCGCATCGCGGCGAGCAGTACGCCGAGGACCAGGGCCAGCACCGCCGACGCACCGGTCATCTTGAGGATCCACATGAACCCCGACACGTACATGTCGAAGTTGGCGGGATCGCTGAACACGGGCACGCCCCGCTCCTCCCTCTTCTGGCTCTTACCGCGTACGGGGCCGGCGGCGTGTCCGCCGCCGGCCCCGCGCGTCGCGCGTCAGGCGCAGTTGGTCAGCTTGCTGGTGTCGAGCTCCGGAGCCGCGGTGCCGCTCGCGCCGAGGGTCTTGTCCCACGCCGCCTTGTAGGAACCGTCGGTCGCGGCGGCCTTCAAGATCTCGTTGATCTTGTCGCAGCCGGCCTTGTCGTCCTTCTTGAGGCCGATGCCGTAGGGCTCCTCGGAGAAGGGCTTGCCGACGACCTTGAACTTGCCGGCGTACTGCGACTGCGACGCGTAGCCCGCGAGGATGATGTCGTCGGTGGTCACCGCGTCGACCTGGTTGCCGGCCAGCGCCGTGATGCACTTCGAGTACGAGTCGAAGAGCTGCAGCTTCGCGTCCTTGTAGTTCTCCTGGATCCGCTTGGCCGGGGTCGAGCCGGTCACCGAGCAGACCTTCTTGCCGGCGAGCTGCTCCGGCGCGGTGATCGTCGAGGCGGACGGCACGAGCAGGTCCTGGCCGGCGATGAAGTACGGCCCGCCGAAGTTGACCTTCGTCTTGCGCTCGTCGTTGATGGTGTAGGTCGCGATCACCAGGTCGACGGTGCCCTGCTGGATGTAGGGCTCGCGGTTGGCCGACACCGTGGTCACGTACTGGATGCCGGACTCCTGCAGGCCGAGGCCCTTGGCGATGATCTTCGCGATCTCGATGTCGAAGCCCTCGTAAGCGGTGCCGGTCTGCAGGCCGAGACCCGGCTGGTCGGCCTTGACGCCGATCTTCAGCGAGCCAGACGATGCCTTACCGACCACGCCGGTGGCGGTGTTGCCCGAGCCCGAGCCGGTGCCAGTGCCGGTGCCACTGCCGTCGTCGCTGCCACAGGCTGCCATCGTCAGCGCGAGCACGGCGGCCGCGGCGGTGGCCGCAACGCGCGTCATCCGCATGTACTTCTCCTTCTTGTGAAGGAGACCCGGCGCCGGTGCGGCCGGATCCCTTGGTGTGCAGGATCGTGATTTCGCAGAACGTGTGAGGTCAGTGCGTAAGGATCTTGGAAAGAAAGTCCTTGGCCCGGTCACTGCGCGGGTTGGCGAAGAACTCGCCAGGTTCGGCCTGCTCGACGAGCTGACCGTCGGCCATGAATACCACGCGGTTGGCCGCATGCCGCGCGAAACCCATCTCATGGGTGACGACGACCATCGTCATGCCGTCACGGGCGAGGGACGTCATGACGTCGAGGACCTCGCCGACCATTTCGGGGTCGAGGGCGCTGGTCGGCTCGTCGAAGAGCATCGCCTTGGGCTGCATCGCCAGCGCTCGCGCGATCGCCGCGCGCTGCTGCTGGCCGCCGGAGAGCTGGGCCGGGTATTTGTCGGCCTGGTTGGCGATGCCAACCCGTTCGAGCAGCGCGAGCCCGCGCTTGCGTGCCTCTTCCGGCTTTTCCTTGCGCACCTTGATCGGACCCAGGGTCACGTTCTGCAGGATCGTCTTGTGCGCGAAGAGGTTGAAGGACTGGAACACCATGCCCACGTCGCTGCGCAGGCGCGCCAGTGCGCGGCCCTCGGCGGGCAGCGTGTTGCCGTCGAACGTGATCTGACCGGAGTTGATGGTCTCCAGTCGGTTGATCGCGCGACAGAGGGTCGACTTGCCCGAACCCGACGGTCCGATCACGACAACTACTTCGCCACGTCCGACCGACAGGTCGACGTCGCGTAGAACGTGCAGGTCGCCGAAGAACTTGTTGACCTTGTCGAGCACGATCAGCGGCTCCTGCGACGCGTTACTCGCGACCATCGACCCCTCCCTCTGGATGCAGCCACTCTAAGGGTGACGATGTGCCAGGACGGGTCTCGAACGGTCACGGAGCGGTAACGCGGCAGACGTGCGTGCCCGCAGGCAGGCACGATCATTGGTATGGCGATCCCTCCGGTCTTCCCGGTTCAGGGCTCCGCGATGTGGAACTGGTTCGCGGAGGAGCCCCTGACACCTTCCGTGGTCATGCGCGCACTAAGCGTCGTCACTGGTTGTGCTGTCGTTCCATTGGGTGACGACGACCCTCCGGGTGACGCGGTGCTCTGCGACGTGTGGCTCGGCGTCGGCGAGTTTCCCGTCTCCATCGACTGCTACGCGCCACCGTTCGAGGTGGCCGAGCCGGCCGCCGCGGCCGAGGTCGCGGCCCTGCTGCGGCGCCGGGTGCTGCTGGCCGACGACACCCTGATCCCCGACCGGCACATACTGGCGACCAGCGACGGCACGCTGCGACCCGTACACGTGGACGTGGTGGAGACCGACGACGGCGAAGCCCGGACCAACGTGCGGTTGTGCACGGGCCACGACCCGTGGTGCCTCCGCCAGCGGGTGCCCTGCCAGCAGTCGCGGTGGACCCCCGACCGGGTGGTCCCGGGCCTGGCCGCCTGACCTTTCCAGGCGGCTACCCTGTAGGGGTCATGACTACTACAGCGGGCCCTCGCACGTACCAGGTGCGCACATACGGCTGCCAGATGAACGTGCACGACTCCGAGCGGATCTCCGGCCTGCTCGAGGCGGCGGGCTACGTCCGCGCCGAGGCGGATGACGCCGACGTGGTGGTCTTCAACACCTGTGCCGTCCGGGAAAACGCCGACAACCGCCTCTACGGCAACCTCGGCCACCTGCGCCCGACCAAGATCCGCCGGCCCGACATGCAGATCGCGGTCGGCGGCTGCCTCGCCCAGAAGGACCGCGGCGAGATCGTCAAGAAGGCGCCCTGGGTCGACGTCGTCTTCGGCACCCACAACATCGGCTCGCTGCCGACGATGCTGGAGCGTGCCCGGCACAACGCCGAGGCCGAGGTCGAGATCCTCGAGTCGCTCGAGGTCTTCCCGTCGACGCTGCCGGCCCGGCGCGAGTCGACGTACGCCGGCTGGGTCTCGATCTCGGTGGGCTGCAACAACACCTGCACCTTCTGCATCGTGCCGTCGCTGCGCGGCAAGGAGAAGGACCGGCGGCCTGGGGAGATCCTGGCCGAGGTCGAGGCGCTGGTCGCCGAGGGTGTGCTGGAGGTGACGCTGCTCGGGCAGAACGTCAACTCCTACGGCGTCGAGTTCGGCGACAAGCTGGCGTTCGGCAAGCTGCTGCGTTCCACGGGGTCGATCGAGGGCCTGGAGCGGGTTCGGTTCACCAGCCCGCACCCCAAGGACTTCACCGACGACGTGATCGCCGCGATGGCCGAGACGCCCAACGTCTGCCACTCGCTGCACATGCCGTTGCAGTCGGGCTCCGACGCGATCCTGAAGGCGATGCGCCGGTCCTACCGCCAGGAGCGTTACCTCGGGATCATCGACAAGGTACGCGCGGCGATGCCCGATGCGGCGATCACCACCGACATCATCGTGGGCTTCCCGGGCGAGACCGAGGACGACTTCGCGCGCACCCTCGACGTGGTGCGGCAGGCCCGGTTCTCCAGCGCGTTCACCTTCCAGTACTCGCCGCGTCCCGGCACCCCGGCGGCCACAATGGAGGATCAGATCCCCAAGGCCGTGGTGCAGGAGCGTTACGAGCGGCTGATGGTGGCAGTCGAGGAGACCACCTGGGCGGAGAACAAGGCGCTGGTCGGCTCGACCGTCGAGGTGCTCGTCGCAGTCGGTGAGGGCCGCAAGGACGAGCGCACCGGGCGGATGTCCGGCCGGGCCCGCGACGGGCGGCTCGTGCACTTCGCGACCGGTTCGCTGGAGGGCATCCGGCCCGGCGACGTCATCGAGACCGTGGTCAGCTACGCCGCGCCGCACCACCTCAACGCCGACGGTGCGCCGTTGTCGCACCGCCGCACCCGCGCGGGTGACGCGTTCGAGGCCGGTCGGGCGACCCGCACGCCGGGCGTCAGCCTGGGCATGCCTTCCGTGGGTCGGCCTCCGATCCAGCCGCTTCCGGCGGAATCGGCCTGCGCCGCGCAGTGACCGTCTCGACCGGGTCTGCCAGGCCCGCCGTTGCGGTATTTCCGTTCAAGTGCGGAGGTGTGCGCCCGGGGCCAGTCGTTTCCAGGGCGGCGGCGGGCCGTTGGCTACCCGCCGCCGCGGTTCTGGGATTCAGCAGGTGGTGCCGTTCAGTGCGACCGCGCCCGGTGCGGCCGCCGTGCCGTTGGCGGTGAAGCCGACGGTCACCGACGCGCCCGGGGCGAGCGCCGGGGACCAGGTCGGTGCCGCCGCGGTGATGGTCGTGCCGGACTGGGTGACCGTAGCGTTCCAGCCGCTGCCCAGCGTGACGCCCGACGGCCAGGTCCAGGTCACCCGCCAGGGGTTGGCCGGAGCGCTGCCGCGGTTGGTCACGGTGAGCTCGCCCTGGAAGCCGCCCTGCCAGGAGTTCGTCGAGCGGTAGGTGGCGTCGCAGTCACCCTGCGGCGCCGGGGTCGTGGGGCCGGTGGTCGGTCCGGTAGTCGGCCCAGTGGTTGGCCCGCCGCCGGTCGGCGCGATCAGATAGGGCGAGATGATCGACTGTTTCGCCTGGTTGATCGTCGTCCAGTCGTCATTGGCGATGCCGCCCGTGTCACCGGAGTTGGGGTTCCACGACCAGTAGGTGAACGACATCCCGCCCGTGCCACTGCCCAGATAGGACATCAGGTTGGTGAGCCAGACGCGGTCCTTGGGGTCGGCGAGCGTGGTGCCGAACTCGCCCAGCATGATCGGGGCGGTGTTCTGCTTGAACAGGTAACCCCAGTACTTGTCCCAGATCGCCGGCAGGTTGGCCGGGTAGTTCGGCGCGTCGAACCAGCTCTGGTGGTAGACGGAGATCGCGTAGTCGTGCGGCGAGTACACCAGCCGGTTGGCCACCGACAGCCGCACCGGGAACTGGCCGGCCTTGCTCAGGTTGCCGCCCCACCAACCGCAGTCCTCGTCGTTGCTGGTGTCGCCATCCCACACATTGGACAGTCCGCCGCTCGGGCAGCTCACGCCCTCGACGAAGATCAACCAGTTGGGCTGCACGCCGAGGATCGCGTTGCCGGCCCGCTCGGCGGCCAGCCGCCAGTCACGGTTGGTGTCGCCGCAGCCCCAGCAGGCTCCGGTCGCCGCCGGGTTGGTGCCCTCGGCGTGCGGCTCGTTGTGCAGGTCGGCACCGATGACGGTCGGGTTGTTGGCATAGCGCTGGGCGAGCATCCGCCAGTCGCTGATCCAGGTGCTCTCCGGCACCGCGGCCGTGTACCAGAGCGCCGTCTGCTGCGCGCTCGTCGGCCGGTGCCGGTCGAGGATCACCCGCATGCCCTTGCTGCCGGCGTACGCGATGACCTTGTCGAGGATCTGCAGTGGTGAGTTGCCGACCAGGTCGGGGTTGACGAAGTCGTTGATGCCGGTGGCGGTCGCGCCGGCCTTGAGAGCGTCGTTGGAATAGGGGATGCGCAGCGTGTTGTAACCGAGGTTGGCCATCGTGTCGACCTGGCCACGCCACGGGTTGCTCGACCACAGGCCGTGGAAGGTCCTGTTGTCGGTCTCCATGCCGAACCAGTTGATCCCGGTGAGCCGCACGGTCGCACCGGTGCTGTCGACGATCTTGTTGCCGCTCGTGCGGAGGTAACCGGTGCCGGTCCCGGCCGCTCGTGCCGGCGCGCTCGTCAGCGCGACTCCGACGAGGACGGTCGCGGCCGCGACCACGATCGCGGCGAGCGCGCCGCGGACAGGTTTGCGTTGCATGTGCCAGGGCTCCATTTCACGGGGGTACGAAGTCCGCGCGCGCCGTCATAGGCGCCTCTCTCGCGGTGCGTGCCCTGGCTCCGCCGCCCATTGTGATAGCGATCGATGCGTCTGGTCAAGGGTTGTACGATCCCCAGGTGCAAGATCCAGGCTGCCCGTGCGTGATCTGCGGTGGTGTCCGCCGCGGCCGTGACACGGAAACCATCGCGACCGTCGAGAAGCACGGTTGGTGCTCGCTGCTGGTGCCGGGCACGGTCGACTTCGCGTACACGGTCGGCCTCTGGCACTCCTTCCAGATCCCCGAGATCGTGATGTTCGGCCTGGCCGGCGAACACATGCAGCTATGGCTCAACACCTGCGTGGAACGCCTGCGCGACATCGGCTGGCCGGCTGCCGAAGCGCCGTTCACCGGGGTCATCGAGGGCCACGAGACGATGCTGCGCCCGGTCGACGAGTCCTGGCGGGACGCCCTGTTCGGCACCGCGTACCGGTTCTACGGCGGCTGGTCCGTCCCGATCTGGCAGCTCGTCTGGCCCGACGGCGCGGGCCGCTGGCCATGGAACGACGAGGCGACGGTGAGCAGCCGCACCCGGCAGGCGTTCGGCTGGCTGCCGGTATCAGCGCATCCCGCCGGAAGCTGGCGCCTGGTCGGCACGTTCGGCAACGACTTCCCGTTGCCGGCCGAACCGGACAGTTGGGCTCTGAGCACCCGCTCGCTGCTGGCCGGGGAGACCTCGCCGGCTCTGGTCGCCTTCGACGACGGCACGTTCGACGTCCTCGACGCCCGTGGCTACGCGGCCGACGACCTGTGCCTGGCCTACCTGGGTCACACCGTCGAACGGCATCCGTCGCTGAGCGCGTTCGCGGACCTGCCCGCCGGACACGTCGCCACCCTCGCCAAAGACGGCGCTTGGCAACGCGCATCGTTGTCGGATCCGCAGCGCACGGAGAGCACTGCCGCCTGGCGCGCCAGCCAACCGCTACGTGTCACCGGTTGACGCACCGCGCTGGCGGGCCACGGTTCCGTGCCGCTGAGTCGTAACTCATGCACGGAGTGTGCCAGCCACCACCGACAATTCTTGTCGGTCAGCGCGGCCACGTGACAGACCCGGGCTGTTATCCCACCGCGGACCTGGCAGGGACGGGCCCCCTCGGGGCCCGGCCCGTTCTCCGGCGGGAGCAACGGTCCGGACCACCGCGAACCCGGGACAGAGGTTTCTGTCCCTTTAGGAGCTAACTGGCTTGTTCGGCCAGGTTGAGGAACTGCCTCTTCTGGTTGAGGGCGTTCTCGGCCTCGCGGATGCGCTTGCTGTCGCCGGCGTTGCGGGCGCGTTCGAGGCGCTGCTCGGCCTCGGCGACCTGCTCGCGCATCTGGACCAGCAGTGGGTTGGCGGACGGCTCGGTGCGGCGCCACGCGGAGTCCATCGCGAGCCGGACCTTCTCCTCCACCGCGCGGATGCGCCGGTCGAGCTTGCTGGCGTCGTCACGGCCGACCCGGCCCGCGTCGTGCCACTGGCCCTGGATCTCGCGGAGCTTCGCCTGCGCGGCCCGCGGGTCGGTGTCGACGTCGAGCGACTCGGCCTCGGTGACCAGCGCCTGCTTGCGCTCGAGGTTGCCGCGCTGCTCGGCGTCGCGGGCGGTGAACACGGAGCTGCGGTTGGTGAAGAAGGCGTCCTGTGCGGCGCGGAACCTCTCCCAGAGGCGCTGCTCGGCCTCCTTCGAGGCACGCGGCGCCGCCTTCCACTCCGTCATCAGGTCCTTGAGCCGGGCGGCGGTGGGGCCCCAGTCGGTCGACTCCTGCAGCGTCTCGGCCTCCGTGACCAGGTCTTCCTTGGTCGTCTGGGCCTGCTTGCGCTGCGCGTCGAGGGTCGCGAAGTGCGCGCCGCGGCGGCGGGTGAAGCCGTCCCGGGCGGCGGCGAAACGCTTCCACAGCTCGCCGTCGGACTTCTTGTCGACGCCGCGGATGGTCTTCCACTCGTCGAGGATCTCCTTGAGCCGGTCGCCGGCGGACTTCCAGCCGGTGGACTCAGCGGCGATCTTCTCGGCCTCTTCGACGAGCTGGGTCTTGCGGACCAGCGCCTCGGCACGGGCGGTCTCCCGCGCGGCGCGGGCCTCGCCGGCCTTCGTCTCGGCGGACTCGGCCAGCTTGTCGAGCCGGGCGATGAGCCCGTCGATGTCGCCGACCACGTGTGCTTCCGGCAGCGACGCCCGGATGCGGCGGATCGTGGCGAGGGAGTGTGCCGCGTCGGCCGCGCCAGAGCCCATCCGGGCCTGGACGAGGTCGACCTCGGTGACCACGTCGGCGAAGCGCCGGGCGAAGTGGGCCAGGCCCTCCTCAGGCGACCCGGCCTGCCAGGAGCCCACGACCCGCTCCCCGTCGGCCGTCTTGACGTAAACCGTGCCCTCCGCGTCCACGCGTCCGAAGGCCGTCCAGTCGCTCATCTGCCCATCCTCGTTCGTCCGACTCCGTCTGGAATGCAAGGAATGCACCCTTCCGGCGTCGCCATAGCGCAGTATTGTTACCGCTGCATTGTCACAGGTCCCACCCCGTCCGCGTCGAGCGCCTATTGGCGACCGTGACCATACGGAGACCGGGGCGGGAATCAGGCGGGCACGGACCGCACCCCCGATACCGTTATGCCGTGACCCTCGTAGCTGTCGCGGTCTGTCCTCATCCGCCCATGATCGTCCCAGAGGTGGCCGGTGGCGCCGCCGCTGAACTCGACGACCTGCGTTCCGCCTGCGCGAGCGCGGTCACGACGCTGGGCCAGGCCGGTGCGCGGCAGATCGTGGTGTTCGGTGCCGATTCGGCCATGACGTCCTATGACCCGCCCCAGCGCGGTTCCCTGCGCCCGTGGGGCGTCGACCTCGACGTGTCGCTCGGCCCGCACGACCCGCTGGAGAGCCACGAGTTGCCGTTGAGCCTGGTGATCGGCGCGTGGCTGTTGCGGCAACACCCGCCACAACAGCCCGTCATGGTCAACATGCAGGGCATCGCGGCGGACGCGTCGGCGGATGCCTGCCGGAATTTCGGGGAGTGCTGCGCCCCCGACGGCCCGTGGGGTCTGCTCGTGATGGGCGACGGGTCCGCGTCGCGCGGTGTGAAGTCGCCCGGGTACGACGATCCGCGCGCGGAGCCCTACGACGACGCACTGGCGTCGGCGCTGGCCTCGGTCGACCTTTCCGTCCTGCACGGCCTCGACCCGGTCGTCTCGGCGGAGCTGGGCGTGGCCGGGCGCCCGGCGTTCCAGGCGTTGGCCGGAGCGGTGGGCGCGGCCGGCGGAACCTGGCAGGGCGACCTGTCCTACTACGGCGCGCCCTACGGCGTCGGGTACTTCGTCGCCAGTTGGCAACGCTCATGACCGTGATCGCCGTGGTCGGACCGACCGCCGCGGGCAAGACCGCGCTCAGCCTCGCGCTGGCCGAGGAGCTCGGCGGCGAGGTGGTCAACGCCGACTCCATGCAGCTCTACCGCGGCCTCGACATCGGCACCGCCAAGGTGCCGGTGGGCGAGCGCCGCGGGGTCCCGCACCACGTACTCGACATCTGGCCCGTCACGGAGCCCGCGAGCGTGGCCGAGTACCAACGGCTGGCCCGGGCGGCGATCGACGACATCCAGGCCCGGGGCAAGGTGCCGCTGCTGGTCGGCGGCTCAGGCCTCTACGTGCGGGCGGTCCTGGAGGAGTTCGACTTCCCGGGTACGGACGCCGCCCTGCGCGCGTCCCTGGAAGCGGAGCTGGCCGAGGTCGGTGCGCTGGCCCTGCACGAGCGGCTGCGGGCGGCCGACCCGGTAGCGGCGTCGCGAATCCTGCCGACCAACGGCCGCCGGATCGTCAGGGCCCTCGAGGTGATCACCCTCACCGGCCAGCCGTTCGCGGCCGCCCTGCCGTCCGCGCCGGTGCCGTTTTATCCCTCTGTGCAGATTGGGGTCGATGTGGCCGGCCCTACGCTCGACGAACGGGTGGCCACGCGGGTGTCGGCCATGTGGTCGGCCGGCCTGATCCCGGAGACGCGCGACCTGGTCGCGGAGGGCCTGCGCGAGGGCCGCACGGCGAGCCGCGCGCTCGGATACCAGCAGGTCCTGGCGTTTCTGGCGGGGGAGTGCACCGAACAGGAGGCGCACGACGAGACGATCCGGGCAACCCGCCGCTTCGTACGCCGCCAGCGCACCTGGTTCCGCCGCGACCCCCGGATCGCCTGGCTCGACGGCGCGGATCCTGCGCTGGCCACCATGGCGCTGCACGCGGTCCACGCGGAGTGCGCGGGTGCGCCATGATGGTCGGCGTATCTGTTGGGGGGCGGCTCGACAAGGGGGCAGTGGTGCGGTTCGTCAAGGGGCATGGCACCGGCAACGACTTCGTGATCCTCCCGGACCCGGACGGCGTTCTGGCGCTGACACCGGAGACGGTGGCGGCACTCTGCGACCGCCGCTTCGGGATCGGCGCCGACGGCGTCCTACGGGTGGTCCGCACGGCCAAACACCCCCACGCGGTCGACCTGGCCGGCGAGGCCGAGTGGTTCATGGACTACTGGAACGCCGACGGCTCCATCGCCGAGATGTGCGGCAACGGCGTACGCGTCTTCGCCCGCTTCCTGGCCGCCGAGGCTCTGGTCGAGGGAGCGACGTTCCCGATCGCCACCCGCGCGGGCGTGGTCCAGGCCACGGTCACCCCGGACGCTGTCTCGGTCGTCCTCCCGCTCCCGCGCGTAGGCGCGGGCTCCACGGCCACGATCGGCGGCCTGACCTTCACCGGCACGTCGGTCGACGTCGGCAACCCACACCTGGTGTGCGCGCTCCCGTCCGGCATGTCCCTGGGCGATCTGGACCTGACCAGCGCACCGGCGTACGACCCGGCGGCCTTCCCCACCGGCGTCAACGTCGAGTTCGTAGTGCCCGGCGCCACCGAAGCAGCCACCTTCGGCCACATCGCCGTAGACCGCCGCCCAGGCCCGGACCACGGCCACATCGCAGTGGACTCGCCGCCGGCCGATGGCCCGGACCGGGGCCACATCGCAGTGGACTCGCCGCCGGCCGACGGTCCGGATCGCGGTCATATCGCGGTGGACTCGCCGCCGACGGACGGCCCGGCCCGGGGTCACATCGCGATGGACGCCCTGCCGGCTGACCGGCGGGAGCAGGGTCACATCGCCGTCGACTCGCCGCCACCGACCCAGCCGGACCGGGGCCACATCGCCGTCGACCGCCGCGGCGGGGAGTTCGGCCACATCGCGGTCGACAAGCGCCCGGTCCCGGTAGGCGTGGACGCCCACGTGGCGATGCGCGTCTACGAGCGCGGCTCAGGCGAAACCCTGTCCTGCGGCTCAGGCGCGATCGCGGTAGCAGCAGTCGCCCTACGCGACGCAGGCAAGCAAACAGGCGTCGTGGCAGTAGACCTACCGGGCGGCCGCCTAACGGTCGCCTTCGACGGCGAAACCTGCGTCTTCACAGGCCCAGCCGTCCTAGTAGCCACAGGCGAAACCCTCCCCACCACGTAACCGCGAGCCACCGCCCCACTCCACCGGCACCCTCAACCCGAGGCGCCGAGCCGGAGCGGGCGGACCATGGCCGCACCCACATGGCGACTTCGGGCCCGACCGATCCCGCCCGCCAACACACCGACCGACCACACGCCGGCCGACCCTGCCCGCACGCCGCCTCCACCCACCGGCGCTAGGGCTGCGGGACAGCTACCGAGCCCGAAGCGTCGCCCGCCAGCCGGCGCGCGAGCGCGGCGATAAAACGGAGACGCCCAAGGCGTTGCCAGTTCGAGCCGGCGCGGAGACAGGGCGCCAGCATGCGGAGGCGCGGTCGGAGGCGTTGCCAGTTCACGCTGGCGTGAGCGGGGCGGCGGCGGATTTCGGAGGCGCTGTCCGAGGCGTTGCCAGTTAGGGGCGTCTTGGACGGGCTGCTCGGCCGCTGGTGCGGTGGCCGGCGGTGCCGTCGGTGGCGCGGGCTGGACCGCGGCGACCAGCGGCAAGCGGAAACCGCCCGAGGCGTTGCCAACGCGAGCCGGTGTGGGCGAGCCGGCGTCATGCGGAGACACCGCCTGCGGCGTTGCCAACTCGGGCAGCGTGGGTGGGGCGGCGGTATGCGGAGCCACTGCCCGCGGCGTTGCCAGTTCGGCCGGGTGTGGGCGGAGCGCCGGTATTCGGAGACACAGTCTGCGGCGTTGCCGGCTCGAGCAGTAGCGGGCAGGAACGGGCATGCGGAGGGACTGGCTGCGGCGTTGCCAGTTCGAGCCGGCGTGGGCAGGCCGCAGTAAGCGACAACCGCCCGAGGCGTTGCCAACGCGAGCCAGCGTGGGCAAGCGCTGGCAGATTGAAACACCGGCCAAAGCGTGCCAGCGCCAGCCACTGTGTAGGCGGGCCGCTGGAAGCGGCGCCGCGCCCATCTCGCCGACGCATAGGCGAGCGGTGCGGCGGCAGTCGTCCGCACCGCGGACAAGCCGACAGTCAACGCACGTCAGCCACCGCGAAGATCAGCCAATGGACTGTGCCCGACAAACCCGGAATCGGAGTCGACCAACCCCGCCTAGGTCAGGGCGGGGGAGGATGTCGTGCGCAAAGCCATAAGAGGCGCGCCCTTTGCGCCTAGGCACTGCGCACGACATCCTCCCCCGCCCAAGACCGCAACCAAAAGCCCAACCGACACCCTGTCAGACGAACAGCAACCGGTCGTGGGACGGCCCAAAACGCGCAACCACCCAACGACCCGGCAGAGCCGGCGGAAAAGAGGCCGTGACCAACGACGGACATGGACGGCCCGGCGGGAGCAACGGTCCGGACCACCGCGAACCCGGGACCTAGGGCGCAGAAGTATCAACAGCGGCAATAGCCGCACTGCTCTGGGCCGCAGCCCGCACAGCAGCGGCAACCGCGACCGCCACCCGAGCGTCGAACACGCTGGGCACGATCACCGTTGGGTTGATTTTGTCCTCGCCGACCACGTCCGCGATGGCGCGGGCCGCCGCGATGGCCATCTCCTCGGTGAACTCCTCGGCGTGGGCGTCGAGCATGCCGCGGAACACCCCGGGGAAGGCCAACACGTTGTTGATCTGGTTCGGCTGGTCGGAGCGGCCAGTCGCGACCACGGCAGCGTGCTTGCGGGCCTCGCGCGGGTCGACCTCCGGGTCGGGGTTGGCCAGCGCGAACACGATCGAGTTCTCGGCCATCGCCGCGATGTCGTCGCCGGTGAGCAGGTTGGGCGCGCTGACGCCGATGAAGACGTCGGCACCGCGCAAGGCCCCGGAAAGAGAACCCTGGTAGCTGTCGCGGTTGGTGTGCTCGACCAGCCACTGCCACGAGGCCGGCAGGTCCTTCAAGCCGGCATGCAGCACCCCGGGCCGGTCGTACGCGATGATGTCGCCCACGCCCTGGCGGAGCAGCAGCTTCATGATCGCGGTCCCGGCCGCGCCGGCGCCGCTGACGACGACTCGGACGTCCTGCATCCGCTTGCCGACGACGCGCAGCGCGTTGGTGAGGGCGGCCAGCACGCAGATCGCCGTACCGTGCTGATCGTCGTGGAAGACCGGAATGTCCAGAAGCTCGCGGAGCCGCTCCTCGATCTCGAAGCAGCGCGGGGCAGCGATGTCCTCCAGGTTGATGCCGCCATAAGCCGGCGCGATCGCCTGGACGATCCGCACGATCTCGTCGGTGTCCTGGGTGTCGAGCACGACCGGCCAGGCGTCGACCCCGCCGAAGCGCTTGAACAGGGCGGCCTTGCCCTCCATCACGGGCAGCGACGCGGCGGGTCCGAGGTTGCCCAGGCCCAGCACCGCCGAACCGTCGGTCACGACCGCGACCGTGTTGCGCTTGATCGTCAGTCGGCGGGCGTCGGCCGGGTTCTCCGCGATCGCGAGACAAACCCTGGCGACACCCGGCGTGTACGCGCGGGAAAGCTCGTCCCGGTTCCGCAACGCCACCTTCGGCGTCACCTCGATCTTGCCGCCGAGGTGGAGCAGGAACGTCCGGTCCGAGACCTTGCGGACGTCGACCCCGTCGAGCGCCTCGAGGGCCTTGACCACCGAGTCGGCGTGGGTTGCGTCGGCTGTGTCACAGGTGAGGTCGACGATCACCATCGTGGGGTCTGAGTCGACGACGTCGAGCGCCGTCACGATGGCGCCCGCCTCCCCGACGCAGGTGGTCAGTCGGCCGATCGCCGACGCATCGGCGACCACCCCGATCCGGATCGTGATCGAAAAGCCGGCACTGGGCAGGCGTGTCGTCGCCACGTGGTCCTCCGTCGTCCTACGGCGCGGGCCACGGCGCCCACGCCGTAGCGCATTCTTGCCCACGTCGGTGCAGGTCGGCCAACCGCCTGCGCGATTTGTGGATGCGCTCGCGCCGCAGGCGTGTCACGATCGGTGTTCAAGGAGGATTGTTTTGCGCACATTCCACACTGTGGATGATCTTGCTGACATCGAACCCACGACCGGCGAGTTGGAGCTGGAAGACCGACACGCCATGCGACGTGTCGCAGGTCTCTCCACCGAGCTCACCGACATCACCGAGGTCGAATACCGCCAGCTCCGGCTCGAACGGGTCGTCCTGGTCGGTGTCTGGACCGAAGGCACCGTGACCGACGCCGACAACTCCCTGATCGAGCTCGCGGCGTTGGCCGAGACGGCGGGCTCCCAGGTGCTCGAAGGGCTGATCCAGCGCCGCGGCCGGCCCGATTCCGCGACCTTCATCGGGCGGGGCAAGGTCGACGAGCTGCTGTCCGTGGTCACGTCGACCGGCGCCGACACGGTGATCTGCGACGGCGAGCTGTCTCCGTCGCAGCTCCGCAACCTGGAGCAGCGGGTCAAGGTCAAGGTCGTCGACCGCACCGCTCTGATCCTCGACATCTTCGCCCAGCACGCGAAGAGCAAAGAGGGCAAGGCGCAGGTCGAGCTGGCCCAGCTCGAATACCTGCTGCCGAGGCTGCGCGGCTGGGGCGAGACGCTGTCCCGGCAGACCGGTGGTTCCGGGCGGGGTGGCGGCGCGGGCGGCGGCGTCGGCGTGCGTGGTCCCGGTGAGACCAAGCTCGAGACCGACCGTCGCCGGATCAACCACCGGATCTCCCGGCTGCGGCGCGAGATCAAGGCCCTTCGCACCGTACGCGCGACCAAGCGCGCCCGCCGCAACCGCAACAACATCCCGGCCGTGGCGATCGCCGGCTACACCAACGCCGGCAAGTCCAGCCTGCTCAACCGACTGACCGGTGCGGGGGTGCTGGTCGAGGACGCGCTGTTCGCCACCCTGGACCCGACCACCCGCAAGGCCCGGGACGCCGACGGGCGGATCTACACGCTCTCCGACACGGTCGGCTTCGTCCGGCACCTGCCACACCAGATCATCGAGGCGTTCCGCTCGACGCTCGAGGAGGTCGCCGACGCCGACCTGCTGGTGCACGTCGTCGACGGCGCGCACCCCGACCCGGAGGAGCAGGTTCGCGCGGTCCGCGAGGTGCTCGCCGAGGTCGGCGCCGACAGCGTTCCGGAGCTGTTGGTGGTCAACAAGATCGACAGCGCCGACGAGGAGACGCTGCTGCGGCTGAAGCGGGCCTGGCCCGACGCGATCTTCGTGTCGGCCCGGTCCGGGCGGGGCATCGACGAGTTTCGTACGACGCTGGAAGGGCACCTGCCCCGACCGGCGGTCGAGCTGCGCGTCGTGGTGCCTTACGACCGTGGTGAGCTGGTTGCCCGGTTGCACCGCAGGGCCAAGGTGTTGAGCACCGCCCACATCGCCGAAGGCACCGCGCTGCATGTGCGGGTCGACCCGGCTCTCGCGGCTGAGCTGGTGCCCTACGTGTCGGCATAGGGCGGAGATCACGAGGGGGAGGCGCGCAGCCGGTACGACGTGCGACACTGGCCCGATGCCGCGCGCTTCCTCTTCGATCACGGTCGTCCTGGGCGTGGTCGCAGCGGCGCTCGGTGCCGGATTTGGCACCGCATGGGCCGCTCCATCCCCCACTCCCGCCGGTGCAGCCGGCGCAGCGGCGGTCGTCGACGGCAAGAAGGTCTGCGCGATCACCGACTCGAAGTTGGTCGAGCTCTCCGGTCTCGTCGCGACCAAGTCGGGCTACGTCGTCATCAACGACAGCACCGACGTGTCGAGCCGCGAGCGCGTCTTCTTCCTTGACAAGAAGTGCAAGGTCGACGACTCGGTCGCCTACCCCGGCGGCGGTCCCCGCGACACCGAAGACCTGGCGCTCTCGCCGGACGGCAAGACCCTCTGGGTCGCCGACACCGGCAACAACATCACCAGCGACGACCAGCGCGAGAGCATCGTGCTGTGGAGCCTCCCGGCCAACGGCAGCAAGCAGCCGACGCTGCACCGCTTCGTCTACCCGGACGACAAGCCGCGCGACGCGGAGGCGCTGGTCATGACCGGCACCGGCGCCGGCACCCCGCTGGTCATCACCAAGTCGGCCGGCCCGGCGGAGCTGTTCGTCCCCGCCTCGGCGATCAAGAACGGCAACTCGACCGGCGTGCCGATGAAGAAGGTCGGCGACGTCACCGTCCCCAAGACCGAGACGCCCAACCTCCTCAACGCCGCTGGGCGCCTCACGGTCACGGGCGCGGCCCGCTCGGACGACGGCACGAAGGTGGTCCTCCGCACCTATGCCGACGCGTTCGAGTGGGACGTTGCCGAGGGCGGCGACGTGGTGGCGGCCCTGACCGGTGGCACCGCGCCCCGGATCACGGGCCTGACCGACCCGTTCGGCGAGGCGATCTCGTACACCACCGATGGCAAGCAGTTCGTCACGGTCTCCGACGGCGGCCAACTCGGTGATGACCCGGACATCGACATCCTCAGCTACGTACCCGCTTCCCCGGCCCCACCCACCGGCGACACGAAGACCGACGGCGCGGCCGGCGGTGGCGGCGGGTCCTTCTTCGACAACCTGTCGCTGAAAGACATCACGAAGCTGATCGCGGCGATCGGTGTGATCGGCCTGATCCTGGTCGGCGCCGGCGTCGCCGGCATCATCGTGGCCCGCAAGAAGAAGGCCGCAGGCGTCGGTGCCGAGCCAGTGGGCACGGGCAACGCGCGGGTCGGCCGCCAGACAGCCCCAGAACAGGCGACCTGGGACAAGGACGGCAACAGCGGCAACGTGTACGGCGGCCAGCCCAACGGCGGTGTCTACGGCGGCCAGCCAGCCCCGGCGCAAGCCGGCGGTGTCTATGGCGGTCAGCCCGCAGCACCTGGTGTCTACGGCGGCCAGCCCGCGGCGCCGGGCGGCGGTGTCTACGGCGGTCCGCAGCGCGGCGGTGGTGGTGGCGGCGCTTATGGCGGCGGCGGTGGCGGCCAGCGCGGTTCCGGTGGCGTTTATGGCGGCGGGCCCGGCGGCCAGGGTGATGGGTACGGGCCGCCGCAGCAGGGCGGGTCGCGCGGAGCCGGCTATGGACGGCCGCGGAACGCGCCGGACGACTACGGCTACGGCCCCCAGGACCAGCACGGCCGGGACGGCTACGACGGCAACGGCTACGTCGGCTCCGGTTACCGGGGCTGAGCTTTACTTCCGCTAGCGTGCTTTCGCGGTAGGGCTGGGACGGGTTTCGTCTGGCGTCCCGTGCGGCTCTAACCCCGCGTGCAGCCTTGACTGATGTGCCACAGGCATGCCGTATGGGATGGCCGCGGGGCTTGGCTCAAAGGGCGACCGGCGGCGACATGCTTTCAAGGCTCCAACGCGAGCAGCCTGCGCAGGAGGCGGACACCGGCCAGGTGCGTGATGACCGCTGTCTCCGTCGACGTTCTTGCCGCCGCGCTGGCGGCTGGCCCGCCGGTCTGGACCGGCGGGCCGAGCGCTGTTTCGTTAGATGCGGCGGAGGATCGCCACAACGCGGCCCATGATGGTGGCCTCGTCGCCGTTGATCGGGTCGAACGCCGGGTTGCGCGGTAGCAGCCAGACGTGGCCCTCGCGGCGCTGGAACGTCTTGACCGTCGCCTCGCCGTCGAGCATCGCCGCCACGATCTCGCCGTTGTTGGCGGTGGGCTGCTGCCGGACGACCACCCAGTCGCCGTCGCAGATCGCGGCTTCGAGCATCGAGTCGCCCTTGACGTGGAGCATGAAGACGTCGCCTTCGCCGACGAGCTCGCGGGGGAGGGGGAAGACGTCCTCCACGGCCTGCTCGGCGAGGATCGGACCACCGGCGGCGATCTGACCCAGCATCGGCACGTAGGCGGGCTTGGGGCGTTGCGTCCGCGCGGCCTCGTCGTCGAGGTCGGCCGGCGGCCGCACGTCGACGGCGCGCGGCCGGTTGGGGTCGCGCCGCAGGAAGCCCTTCCGCTCAAGCTCCTTGAGCTGGTAGGCGACGCTCGACGGCGAGACCAGCCCGACCGCCTCGCCGATCTCCCGGACGCTTGGTGGGTAGCCGTATCGCTCCACCCAGTCCCTGATGAACTCGAGGATTCGTCGCTGCCGCGCGGTGAGCTCGGACGCGGTCACATCGGGGAAGCTGCTGACCACGGGTGTGACGGCTCTGACCTCCGGCGTCGCCGCGCGAGCCCGCGCGGCGCCTCGCTTGCGCGCACTTGGCGACGCGGCCTCGGACGCGATCTTCTGCGGTTGGTGCTGCCGGCTCGCCCGGTCGTCGGTCGACACGTCCGTCCTCCCTGGTCGGCTGTGATGCCCTAATTCGCGGTTGGGGTGACCATGACCGTATCGGTGGGTTGAGACAGTTTCAAACATCTGTACGAGATCCGTGTCCGGCGTGTCGCGCCTTCTGGGCTCGACATCCGAACGCCTGTTCTGATACACCATCGTACGTCCGTACTATCGAACTGGCGTTCGATCTTGGGGGTCGGGATGAGCGTGGTCAGCATTTCGGGTGGTGCCGAAGGCGGGATTTCCAGGCCTCCCGCGAGCAGACCGAAGCCACGCCTGCGTCTCACGCGGCGTGGCCGGCTGGTTCTGGTGGGTCTTTTCCTGGTCGCGGTCGGTCTGTTGGCCGCGATCCTGTCCCCGGCGTCCCGCGCCGCTGACCACGCCGAGCCACCACCGGTCGCGGTGGTCCAGCCCGGCGACACACTCTGGTCGGTGGTCGCCCGGCACCGACCGAGCAACGCGCCGTTCAAGGTGATCGACGAGATCCGCCGCCTGAACGACATGGACGACTTCACGATCCACGCGGGCCAGAAACTCGTCCTGCCACCAGACTGACCGCCAGCCACCGGGTGCCGGAGAGTTCGTGGGGTTGGGGGACCCTGCGGCGGAACGACACGTCGTGCCCGGACCGGATTCGCACGGGGCTGTCCGCGCCAACACCCTTCACCGTGACGCGGCAAACGACCCCGACGTGCCGGGCCGGGCTCAGCGATCCAGGTCGCGCGCCACGACGCGTGCTGTTGGGGTGCCCGGGCACGGTCTGGGGGGCGCGTCGGGCGGTGTTGACGTGCGGTCCGGCGGCGCCCTGTCCTCGGGCCTAGGTGCCTGCGCGGTCCGAGTCGTGTCCTTCGACGTGGGCGTGGCAAGCGGCGTACCGAGCCGGATCCACTGCTGTTCAAGCCTCGATCCAGGTCGCCTGGGCCGAAGGGAGGCGAAGGTCGCGGGGCGTGGCAGCGGCCCGCTTCGTTGCCGCGTCCTTGTCGGCCGGGCGGTGCTTGTTCCGTTGCCGCAAGGGCTGGGAAGGCGTTGTTCCGGGTGGTCGTTTCGTTGGATTGGGGGTCCGCGTCGCCGGATCGGGTGCTTCGGCCCGATGTTTGCGTCGGCCCTCGGCCGGGGCTCATGATGGGCGGCTTGCGGGCCTGCCGGGCGTCCCTCCGGCGGGCCGAGACGTCCGCTCCCACCAGCCGTCGGTGAGCCTGCCGGACCGCCCGTGTGGCTAGTCACAGGAGCCACACGAATCACGTTGAGACCGAAACGTGGCACCAGCGACACGCCCGTCCAACTTGACCCCGGGACGTGGGCGGCCTACGGTCGAACCCCTAGATGTAGTAGTTACAGGTATGTAAGTTGTCCACAGGTAGGGGTAGACTCGACAGAGTTACCCACACCTTTCCCACAAGTTGTGCACAGCGGCGAACCTCGGGGCGCAGCCACCGCAGGTCGTTTGCCGTTGTCCACAGGTGTGCGCGGAATCGGCCGCGGGCCGGCGCCTAGCGCCGCCAAGAGTGTCAGAGGGTCGCACTAGCGTGACCCGCGAGATCAGTTCAAGAGAGGAGGTCGGCGATGCGCTGTCCTTACTGCCGACACCCCGACTCGCGGGTCGTCGACTCGCGCGAGGCCGACGACGGCCAGCTGATCCGGCGGCGGCGCTCGTGCACCGAGTGCAGCAAGCGGTTCACCACCGTTGAGGAGGCCGTCCTCGCGGTGGTCAAGCGCAGCGGCGTGACCGAGCCGTTCAGCCGCACCAAGATCGTCACTGGCGTGCGCAAGGCCTGCCAGGGGCGTCCGGTCGATGAAGACTCCATCGCGCTGCTGGCCCAGAAGGTCGAAGAGACCGTTCGGGCCAAGGGGGCCGCCGAGATCCCCAGCCACGACGTGGGGCTTGCCATTCTCGGCCCGCTGCGCGACCTCGACGAGGTGGCCTACCTGCGCTTCGCCAGCGTCTACCGCTCGTTCGAGTCGCTGAGCGACTTCGAGCGCGAGATCGAGACGCTCCGCGCGGCCGCGGTCGCGCGACTAGAGGGCACCGCCATCGCGGCTGTCAACGCGGAAACGCGTACCAAGTAAAGCTTTTGATCGAGTTCGTAAACGAGGGGGCGGGTGACATGGCGGGCGACGTTGCCGCTGGCAAGAGTCGAGCACGGGCCGTGGGGGCGACCGGGCTCAAGGTCGAGCGGGTGTGGACGACCGAGGGTGTCCACCCTTACGACGAGGTGGCGTGGGAGCGCCGCGACGTGGTGATGACCAACTGGCGTGACGGCTCGATCAACTTCGAGCAGCGCGGCGTTGAGTTCCCGGAGTCGTGGAGCGTCAACGCGGCCAACATCGTCACGACCAAATACTTCCGTGGCGCAGTGGGCACCGCGGAGCGCGAGTGGTCGCTCAAGCAGCTCATCGACCGGGTCGTGAAGACCTACCGCAAGGCGGGCGAGGACAACGGCTACTTCGTCAACCCGGGTGACGCCGAGGTCTTCGAGCACGAGCTGACCTACATGCTTCTGCACCAGGTGTTCAGCTTCAACTCGCCGGTGTGGTTCAACGTCGGCACGCCGTCGCCGCAGCAGGTCAGTGCCTGTTTCATCCTGGCCGTCGACGACTCGATGGACTCGATCCTCGACTGGTACAAGGAAGAGGGTCTGATCTTCAAGGGCGGCTCCGGATCCGGGGTCAACCTGTCCCGCATCCGCTCGTCCAAGGAGCTGCTCTCCTCCGGCGGCACCGCTTCCGGGCCGGTCAGCTTCATGCGCGGCGCTGACGCGTCGGCGGGCACGATCAAGTCCGGTGGCGCCACCCGGCGGGCCGCCAAGATGGTCATCCTCGACGTCGACCACCCCGACATCGAAGAGTTCGTGCAGACCAAGGCCCGCGAGGAAAACAAGATCCGGGCGCTCCGCGACGCCGGCTTCGACATGGACCTCGGCGGCTCCGACATCGTCAGCGTGCAATACCAGAACGCCAACAACTCGGTGCGGGTCACCGACGAGTTCATGCGCGCGGTCGAGGAGAACGGCTCGTTCGACCTGAAGGGCCGGCTCGACGGCTCGGTGATCGAGTCGATCGACGCCGGCAAGCTGTTCCGCACGATCGCGCAGGCCGCGTGGGAGTGCGCCGACCCCGGTCTGCAATACGACGACACGATCAACGACTGGCACACCTCCCCCGAGACCGGTCGGATCACCGCGTCCAACCCGTGCTCCGAATACCTCCACCTCGACAACTCGTCCTGCAACCTGGCTTCGCTCAACCTGATGAAGTTCCTCCGCGCCGACGGTGGCTTCGAGGTCGAGCGGTTCGTCAAGTCGGTCGAGTTCGTCATCACGGCGATGGACATCTCGATCTGCTTCGCCGACTTCCCGACCGAGAAGATCGGCGAGACCACCCGCGCCTTCCGCCAGCTCGGCATCGGCTACGCCAACCTCGGCGCGCTGCTGATGGCGTCCGGCCTGCCCTACGACTCCGACGGCGGGCGCTCGCTGGCCGGGGCGATCACCTCGCTGATGACGGGCACCGCCTACCGGCGCTCGGCCGAGATGGCCGGTGTGGTCGGCGCCTTCGACGGCTACGCCCGCAACGCGGAGCCGCACAAGCGGGTCATGCGCAAGCACGCCGCGGCCAGTGACGACATCAAGCCGTCCGGCACGGTGGCGACCGCGATCGCCCGCGAGGCGTCGAAGCAGTGGCAGCAGGCCATCAAGATCGGTGAGAAGTCGGGCTGGCGCAACGCGCAGGCCTCGGTGCTCGCGCCGACCGGCACGATCGGCCTGATGATGGACTGCGACACCACCGGTGTCGAGCCCGACCTGGCGCTGGTCAAGTTCAAGAAGCTGGTCGGCGGCGGCTCGATGCAGATCGTCAACCAGACCGTTCCGCGTGCGCTGCGCAGCCTCGGCTACCCCGAGGAGCAGGTCGAGGCGATCGTCGAGCACATCGCCGACCACGGCCACGTCGTCGACGCGCCGGGGCTCAAGACCGAGCACTACGCGGTGTTCGACTGCGCGATGGGCGAGCGTTCGATCGCGCCGATGGGCCACGTGCGGATGATGGCGGCCGTGCAGCCGTTCATCTCGGGCGCGATCTCCAAGACGGTCAACATGCCGGAGGCGGCGACCGTCGAAGACGTCGAGAAGATCTACTTCGAGGGCTGGAAGCTCGGCCTCAAGGCGCTCGCGATCTACCGCGACAACTGCAAGGTTGGCCAGCCGCTGTCGGTGGCCAAGCCGAACAAGGTCGCGGCCGAGGTGCCGGCCGTGGTGGAGAAGACGGTCGAGAAGGTCGTCGAATACCGCCCGGTCCGCAAGCGCCTGCCCAAGAAGCGCCCGTCCGAGACGGTGTCGTTCTCGGTCGGTGGCGCCGAGGGCTACCTCACCGCGTCGTCCTACCCCGACGACGGCCTGGGTGAGGTCTTCCTCAAGATGTCGAAGCAGGGTTCGACCCTGGCCGGCGTCATGGACGCGTTCTCGGTGGCGATCTCGATCGGCCTGCAATACGGAGTGCCGCTCGAGACCTTTGTCGCCAAGTTCACCAACATGCGGTTCGAGCCGGCGGGCATGACCGACGACCCGGACATCCGCATGGCCGCGTCGGTGATGGACTACATCTTCCGCCGGCTGGCGCTCGACTTCCTGCCCTACGAGCGCCGCGCCGAGCTCGGCATCTTCACCGCCAAGGAGCGCGCGGCCCAGATCCGCGCCGAAGCGGAGGCCGAGGCCGCGATCGACCTGACCCAGATGGCGTCGTCCGCGCCGATCGAGGCCAAGCCGACCGAGGACAAGGCAACGGAAGAGAAGGCGCCGTCGGCCAAGGCCGCCGACATCCCGGTCCAGATCGCGGCGCCGTCGCCGCGGGCCGGCTCCTCGATCGAACTGCTCGAGTCCGTGATCGGCAAGGCCGCCGACGCGCCGCTCTGCTTCACCTGCGGCACGAAGATGCGCCCGGCCGGCAGCTGCTACGTCTGCGAAGGCTGCGGCTCGACCTCCGGCTGCAGCTGACCCGAGAAGACGGCTGCGGCTCGACCTCTGGGCTGCAGCCGGAGCCCGAAGGACGTCTGATCGCCCGGTGAGCGATCGAGTCTGAAACAGCGACCGCCCGGTCCCGCCAGGACCGGGCGGTCGCTGCCGTTCTGGCAGGGGACCGCCTGGCCCCGGACCCAAAACCCATGCCGTTGGTTGACAGCGGGCAGCATCATCAATGCGTGAACGAGAGTGGCGACTACGTGCGGCTCGAGCGCGTGCTGGGAGCCGGGCCGTTCCGCGAGATCGGTCAGCCGCGTGCGGTTGCCACCTCGCCGAGCAGTGGTTTCATCGTGGTCGGGGGCGAGCCGGTCCAGCCGCAGTGGCACGGCCACGACGTCTCCGAGCGGTCGCGACCGCACGCGGGCTGGAATCCGGTGGCGGTCTACAGGTCCGACGACCTGACCTGCGTTCATCAGATCACCACCCTCTGGCCGGTCAACGTGATCGCCTGCCACCCGACCCTCCCGTTGGCCGCGATCGGCACGGGCCAATACGACGGAGGCTGGTTCTACGGGGGCGAGCTCCTCATGTTGGACCTGACCGCGGGCACCGCCGTGTCGGTGCTCCGCGAGTCCCGAGAGGTCCGACAGATCGTCTGGCGCGACGCGCAGACGATCGACGTGGTGTTGGCCATCGAGTGCGACGAGGACGAGGACGAGTTCGGCACCACCTCCCTCGCGTGCTCCTTCAGCCGGGCCTACTGGGGTGGCGCCACCAAGGGGACGCTCAAACCTCCGTACCGGGAGACCCCTGTCCCGGACGGACCGGAGACCGACCCGACGGTGGCGGCGACAGCGGCCATCGAGGCACTCTGCGAAGAGCGCGGCGTGAGCTGGACGCGACGACGCGGCGTGTGGGCGGTCGAATCGCTCCCTGACGGCCGCATCCTGGCCGCTCTAGAGGACGTCACCCTGGAGTGCTGGTCGCCGGACGCGGCGGAACCGCTGTGGCGGCTGCCGGCGGAGGGCACCGGCTACCAGGTGAGGACTTCGCCGGACGGCCGGACGGCGGTGGCGTTGGCCCAGTCGCCGCGCAGATCCCGCGCCGCTGACGTGATAACCGACCCGAGCGTCGTGACCGAGGTCGACCTCGATGCGGGTGCGATCCGGGCGACACGCGACGCCACCTTCCCCGCCGTCCTGATGTCCCGCACCGACGGTTGGTGGGCGCTGCGAGACGCCGAGTTCGTGCGTGGAGCGGCGACCGGTGACGTCGTTCTGTACCACCCGGACGGCACCCGCGGGGCGAGGGCAGAACTCGGCCAGTACGACGCGCTGAACCACTTCTTCGCCATCAGGTACGCGCCTGACCTGCTGTTTCTTCAAGGTCGGCCCGACCGTCACTGGCTCGACAAATGGGTCGTCGCGGTGGACGCCCCCGAGGGCACGGCCCACCGCCTGTTCCCCCTCGCGTGGGACGGCACCCACCTCTTCGGCGGCCGCGGTGCGTACCTGGACGACAGGTCAGGGCCGTCGCTCGTCCACACCGGTGGGGCGGTCGGCGATGAAAGCCCGCTCCTCGGCGGCAGGAAGGCGTTCGTGGTTCGCCGCGCCTACCCGACCGGCGAGCCGCAATGGGTGTTCACCGCGGACGACCGGGCCACCGACCTCGACCTCGACGGCGACCTCGTCTACGTCACGTTCAACTCGGGTGAGTTGGTGGTGCTGCGGGCGGCGGACGGCACGGTGCACGCCCGGCAGAACCTTCGGGTCGACGGCCGTCCCGTCATCCCGCTGTCCCTCGCCCGGCTGGGCCCGGGCCGCCTGGCGATCGGCACCCAGGACGGACGCGTTCTGGTCTGGGGCTGACCAACCCTTACTGCGAGGGCTTGCCGAGCTGATGCCAGTCCGTCTCCGACATGTCGATGTCGAAGTGTTTGGCGGCCTTCCTCAGGTTGCCGAACGCCTGCTCCCGCTCCTTGTCACTGGCGCCCTTGACCTGGTCGAAGCGCGCGATCGCATTGCGCACGTGGTCGGCGTCGACCAGCGGCTCCTTGCGCGACTCGGGAAACGCGAACGCCGAATCCGGAAGGCTGCGCTTCTCGCCGCTCGACAGGGTGCCGCTCTCGTCCTCGTTCACAGGCTTCCAGGTGGTCTCCATAAGACGACCGTTACCCACCCAACCTGGGGCTATGCGGCGCAGGCGGTCCAGTCGACCAGCACCCGATCCGGACGTTGGGGGTCGATCCGGGCGGCGAAGGCCACGCCGTCCTGCGCACGGCCGAGGAAGGGCTCGGCGATCGGACCCAGATACATCGCCGGGTACGGCGGCCCGCCGTCCACCCGGCGCACCGACATCAGCACCTCGAGCACCGGCTCCCGGTCGACGAACGCGCCGGTCTCTCGCAGGTCGAACGGCTGGGCCTGGGCCGGCACGCCGATCCGTGCGAGGTCGGTCAGGTCGTCGCGCAGGAGCTCGGTGGTGGTCATGCCGGTGGCGCCCTCTCGTCGTGCGGATGATGCCTCTTGGGATATAACCGGCGAAGGTCATTCAGGCAGCGGACGACCGGTCCGATAGGTCCGATAGGGTACGGGTGGTGGCGTGGCGACAGCCGAGAGTGAGCGTGCACCGCGGCCGTTGAGTCAGCCGCACGTGGACCGGATGCCCGCCGATCCCGCGTACCAGGCGGAGATCATCAAGGCCCACGACGGCGCGCTCGCCGCCGGTTCGGCCGGATATCTTGACCCGCGGACCGGGTTGTTCGTCCTTTCGGCCGGGTTCCTCGCGGCGCGCGGCACGTGTTGCGGTCGCGGCTGCCGGCACTGTCCATATGTGAAATAGGGTTCGCGCCATGACTCGGTATGTCGTCATCGGGGCCGGCATCGTCGGCCTGGCCACCGCGCACCGGCTCACGTTGGATCACCCGGATGCGTCGGTCACGGTGATCGACAAGGAGCCGCGGGTCGCCGCGCACCAGACCGGGCACAACTCGGGCGTGATCCACGCGGGCGTCTACTACAAGCCGGGCAGTCTCAAGGCGCGGCTCTGCGCGGCCGGGCGGACGTCCATGGTCGACTTCTGTGCCACCCACGGCATCGCGCACGAGGTCTGCGGCAAGCTGATCGTGGCGGCCGACGAGTCCGAGGTGCCGCGCCTGCACGCGCTCCACGAGCGCGCGGTCGCCAACGGCCTGCCGGCCCGACTGGTCAGCGCCGCCGAGGCCAAGGAGTTCGAGCCCGAACTGCGCTGCGTCGAGGCGTTGCGGGTCGAGTCGACCGGGATCGTCGACTTCACCGCCGTCTGCACCACGCTCGCCGACCTGGCCGAGAAGGCGGGGGCCACGCTCCGGCTGGGCACCGCGGTGACCGGCATCGAGGCGCGCGGCAGCGAGCAGATCGTGCGGACAACAGCCGGCGAGGTGGTCGCCGACGTCCTGATCAACTGCGCGGGACTGCACGCCGACCGGGTAGCCCGCCTCGCGGGCGTCGAGCCGCCGGCGCGAATCGTACCCTTTAGAGGTGAATATTATGAACTGACGCCCGAGCGGCGCGGCCTGGTCCGCGGGCTGATCTACCCCGTGCCGGATCCGCAGTTCCCCTTCCTGGGCGTCCACCTGACCCGCATGATCGACAGCACCGTCCACGCCGGACCCAACGCCGTGCTCGCGCTGGCCCGCGAGGGCTACCGCTGGAGCAAGATCAACCCGAGGGACATCGCGGACTTCATGGCGTACGCGGGCCTGTGGCGCCTGGCCCGCCGGCATTTCCGGTACGGGCTGACCGAGGTGCGCCGCTCGCTCAGCCGCCGCCTGTTCGCCGAGAGCCTGGCCCGCCTCGTGCCCGCGGTCACCGAGGCCGACCTGGTGCCGGCCGGCGCCGGCGTCCGCGCCCAGGCGATCGGCCGCGACGGCGCCCTGGTCGACGACTTCCTGATCGTCGCCCGCGACCGCCAGGTGCACGTGCTCAACGCACCGTCACCCGCCGCGACCAGTTCGCTGGAGATCGCGAAGCACATCGTGGCCCAACTCCCCGCCTGACCGACGGACAACCCGGACTTCCGCCCGCCCCGGCGAAGCCGTATCTTTTCGGGCGGCGCACTCCGTGCTGATCCGAGCGTCGATCGAGGAGTTGTTGTGGTCCTGTCGCGTAGCCGCCACAGCGACCTGGCCGCCCGACCGTCCAGGGTGGATGGCCGCCGGGCGTCCCGGCTGGCCTGCCTCGGCGCGGTCCTGAGCCTCGCCTGCGGCGTCGCGGGCTGCGCCGACGAGCCCGCCTCGGAGCAGACCCTCCCACCGGTCCGCGCGGACTTCCCGGCCGCGACCGCCGGCGGCGCCTGCGTCTACTTCGACTACGAGGCGATCGAGAAGGCGATCGGCGTGCGGTTCGGCATCTCCGCCGCCAGCCACAGCGGGCAGACCACCACCTGCGTCGTCCAGCCGGAGCAGGGCGACCTGCCGGACCTCGCCCTGACGATCAGCAAGACCACCGCCGACGCCGCCGTATTCAAGGACGACGTCGTGCCTGACAAGGGCGCGACGGCGGTCAAGGGCCTGGGCCTGGCGGCGTACCAGGCGCCGGTCGCCGCCACGGAGAAGTCCGGCCCGGGGCTCGAGCTCTGCTGGCTCACCAAGGACAAACGCCTCATGTCGCTGCGCTTCACCGACCTCCTGGACGCCCCGCCGCCGGCCAAGGAGCTCGGCCCGCAAATGGTCGCCCTGGCCAAACACGTCGAAGCGGTAAAGCCACCCAAGAAGTCCTGACCGACGCGGTCGCAGGAGCCGACATCCGCAGCCCGATCCGGGCGCGCGACACCGAGCGCGGCCGGGCGGGTCCAGGGCGTCACTCGCGTCGGGCCCTCGGGTGCGAACTGACCAGCCAAACGGCGAAAGGCCGGCCCCGGAGGGCCGGCCTTTCGAAGATCTGGAGTTCAGTGTGCCGCGACGAACACCCGGGAGGCGACCTCGCGGGGCAGGCGGACCTGGTCACCCGATCGGTCGATCATGACGCCGTCACGCTCCTGGGCGACGGTCACCGTCGCGCCGGGGTCGACGCCGGCCGCGTGGAGTTGGCGCAGGACGTCGGCGTCCGTCTGGACGCTCTCGCAGATGCGGCGGACGATCACCTGGCCGGTGAGGCCCGGGAACGCGAGGTTGCGCTCCTTGTTGTCGAAGCCGTCGGCTTCGGCCGGGAGGTCGCCCAGGGCGTCGAGGCCCGGGATCGGGTTGCCGTAAGGGGAGCGGGTCGGCCGGTTGAGCAGGTCGTAGACCTTCTGCTCGACCGCGTCGCTCATCACGTGCTCCCAGCGGCACGCCTCTTCGTGGGCCTCTTCGTAGGGCATGCCGATCACGTTGACCAGCAAAAGCTCGGCGAGCCGGTGCTTGCGCATCACGGACACCGCCTGCTCGCGGCCGAGGCCGGTCAGGAGTAGATGGCGGTCGCCCTCGACGGTGAGTAGTCCGTCACGTTCCATGCGAGCCACGGTTTGGCTGACGGTCGGGCCGCTCTGGTGCAACCGCTCGGCAATGCGGGCGCGAAGCGCTGGCACACCTTCCTCTTCCAACTCGAGGATGGTGCGCAAATACATCTCGGTCGTGTCGACAAGGTGATTCACGGCAGAAGGCCCTCCTAGCTGTCGATATTACCTCGCCACACCGACAACCCGGCGCCACGAAAGGCGTCGGGCGGGTGTTCACTGGAGCGCGTGGTTTCCGCCGATGATCTCACGATCGACCCTGATGGGTTGCGCGCCGGCCTGCCCGGCATGACCGTGCTCGATGCCCGCTGGCGGCTCGCCGGCCGGCCGGGCCGCGAGGACTACGTCGAGGGTCACATTCCTGGCGCCGTCTTCATCGACCTCGACACTGAACTGGCCGGCGAACCGGGACCCAACGGCCGGCACCCGCTGCCCGATCCGGCCCGGCTCCAGGAACAGCTAAGAGCCAAGGGCGTCAGGAACGACAAACCAGTCGTCGTGTACGACGCCGGCGACGGCCAGGCGGCAGCAAGGGCGTGGTGGATCCTCCGCTGGGCCGGCCACCGCGACACGAGGGTCCTCGACGGCGGCATCGCGGCCTGGACCAAGCAAGGTCATCCGGTGACGACCGAGGAACCAAACACCACCGAAGGCGATATAGAGGTCAAACCCGGCAGCATGCCCAGCCTGACGGCCGACGAAGCCGCCGCGACAGCCAACGCAGGCACGCTGATCGACGCCCGCGTCGCACCGAGGTTCCGGGGCGAGGTCGAGCCGATCGATCCGGTCGCCGGCCACATCCCCGGTGCCGTCAACCGCCCGACCACCGAGAACGCAGGCGACGACGGCCGGCTAAGGACCGCCGAGGAGATCAGAGACGGCTTCGCCAAAGCGGGCGTCCAAGACGGCGTACCCGTCGGCGCGTACTGCGGCTCCGGCGTCACCGCCGCGCACACCGTGCTGGCCCTGCACCGCGCCGGGCGTACCGACGCCGCTCTGTATGTCGGTTCCTGGAGCGACTGGGTCACCGACCCGAACAGGCCGGTGGCGACCGGCGAATAGCAAGACCGCATGGCACGATGGCGCCATGCCGGACGGCGCCGTGGTGGTGTGGGACGAAGACCTGCTCGGGTACGACCTGGGTGATCATCCGTTGAACCCGGTCAGGGTCGAACTGACCATTGCATTGGCCCGTGAGCTGGGCATTCTCGACCGCGCCGGTGTCCGCACGGTCAAGCCGACCCCCGCCGACGACGCCGCGCTGGCCCGGGTGCACCGCGCCGACTACATCGAGGCCGTCAAGGTCGCCCCGCACGACCCGTTCTTCCGGGGGTACGGCTTCGGCACGCCGGACAACCCGGTCTTCGACCACATGCACGACGCCTCCGCCCTCGTCGCCGGCGCGACCATCGCGGCAGCGGAGGCGGTCTGGCGGGGTGAGGCCCGTCACGCCGTCAACGTGGCCGGTGGGCTGCACCACGCGATGCCGGGCCGGGCGTCGGGCTTCTGCGTCTACAACGACCCGGCCGTCGCCATCGCTGGGCTGCTCGACCAGGGCGCCGAGCGCATCGCGTACGTCGACATCGACGTCCACCACGGCGACGGTGTCCAGGCGATCTTCTACGACGACCCGCGGGTGCTCACCGTCTCGCTGCACGAGTCACCGCTGACGCTGTTCCCCGGCACCGGCTTCCCCTACGAGATCGGCGGCCCGGGAGCCGAGGGCAGTGCGGTCAACATCGCGTTGCCACCGGGTACGGACGACCGCGGCTGGCTGCGTGCCTTCCACGCCGTGGTGCCGAGCGTGCTGCGCGCGTTCCGCCCGCAACTGCTGTTCAGCCAGTGCGGCGCCGACAGCCACCGGCTCGACCCGCTCGCCGACCTGCGGCTGACCGTCGACGGCCAGCGGGCCGCACACCTCGCGATGCGCGACCTGGCCGAGGAACTGTGCGAGGGACGCTGGGTGGC
Organism: Asanoa ishikariensis; assembly: GCF_900107455.1. Classification (GTDB taxonomy): domain Bacteria; phylum Actinomycetota; class Actinomycetes; order Mycobacteriales; family Micromonosporaceae; genus Asanoa; species Asanoa ishikariensis. Next base: position 1,258,338 of record NZ_FNQB01000002.1, read on the forward strand.
CACGGGCGGCGGCGGGTACGCCCTGGTCGAGGTCGTCCCACGCACCTGGACCCACCTGCTGGCCACGGCCACCGGCGACCCGCTCGACCCGCTGCTGCCGACCCCGGCCGGCTGGCGCGCCCTGGCGGCGACCCGGCTGCCCGGCCGGGAGATCCCGCTGCGGCTCACCGACGACGGCGACACCTCGTTCGAGCCGTGGCAGCCGACCAGCGAGGACGCGGTCGACCGAGCGGTGACCCAGACCCGAACGGCGGTCTTCCCGCTGCTCGGCCTCGACCCGTTCGACCCGCGCGACTGAAGTTCGCAAGCCGAACAGGCCCAACCCATAGGGTGGGAAACGGGAGACCGAGTCAACCGGAGCCGACGTGACGGAAAGAGCGGCCGACGTCCTGCTGAGTGACGGCACCACCGTCCATGTGCGACAGATCGAGCCGACCGATGCGCCCGCGATCGTGGAGACGCATGCGCGTTTTTCCGAGCGGACCCGCTATCTGCGCTACTTCTCGCCGTACCCCCGGATCCCCGAACGTGACCTGCTCCGCTTCGTCACCGTCGACCATCGCGACCGCGAGGCCTTCGTGGTCGAGGTCGGCGGGCGGATCGCGGCGATCGGGCGTTACGACCGGCTCGGCCCCGACGCCGGTGACGCCGAGGTCGCGTTCGTCGTCGAGGACGCGTACCAGGGGAGGGGCATCGGTCCGCTGCTCATGGAGCACCTGGCCGCCGCCGCCCGGGATGCTGGCATCACCAGGTTCGTCGCTGAGGTGCTTCCCGCCAACGCGACCATGTTGCGGGTGTTCAGTGACTTCGGGTACGAGGTCGAGCGCAAGTACGCCGATGGTGTCGTGCACCTCGCGTTCCCGATCGCGCCGACCGAGAGCTCGCTCGAGGTGCAGTGGCGGCGGGAGCACCGCACCGAGGCTCGGTCGATCGCCCGGTTGCTCGCGCCGCGCGGTGTCGCCGTGTACGGGGCCAGCTCCAGCGGTCACGGCGTCGGTGCGGCCGTGCTCGGGCATCTGCGCGACGGCGGGTTCGCCGGGCCGGTGGTGCCGGTGCACCCGAGCGCCCAGCGGGTCGGTGGCCTCGCGGCCGTGAGCCGCGCGTCGGACGCCGGGGTGCCGCTGGACCTGGGCATCGTCACGGTGCCGCCGGAGAAGATCGACGAGGTCGTCGACGACGCGGCGAGGGCCGGGCTGCACGCACTGGTCGTGGTCAGCGCGGGCTTCGCCGAGGCGGATCCGGCCGGCGTGGCCGCGCAGGCGGAGCTGATCCGCCGGGCACACGCGGGCGGCATGCGGGTGGTCGGCCCGAACTGCCTCGGCATCGCCAACACCGACCCGGCCGTGCGGCTCAACGCCACGCTCGCGCCGCGGCTCCCGGCGCCGGGCCGGATCGGCTTCTTCAGTCAGTCCGGTGCGCTCGGGGTCGCGCTGCTGGCCGAGGCGGACCGGCGCGGGCTGGGTCTGTCGACGTTCGTCTCGGCGGGCAACCGCGCCGACGTGTCGGGCAACGACCTGCTCCAGTACTGGCGGGACGACCCCGGCACCGACCTGATCCTGTTGTACCTGGAGTCCTTCGGAAACCCGCGCAAGTTCGCCCGGCTGGCCCGCGGCATCGGCCGGGACAAGCCGATCGTGGCGGTCGCCTCGCCGGTGCGCCCACCGGGCAGCACCGAACGCGGCCTCGACCCGGCGTCGGTCCGCGCGCTGTTCGCCCGCTCGGGCGTGATCCGCGTCGACACCGTGGGCGAGCTCTTCGACGTCGGCGCGCTGCTGGCCACGCAGCCCCTGCCGGGCGGCCCCCGGGTCGGCATCGTCGGCAACTCGCCCGCGCTGACCACCCTGGCCGAGGCCGCCTGCGTGGCCAACGGGCTGGTGATCGCCGACGGCTACCCGCGCGACGTGGGTCCGGTGGCCGGCGCGCACGAGTTCGGCGACCGGCTGGCCGAGGCCGCCGTGGACCGGGGTGTCGATGCGCTCGCCGTGGTGCTCGCCCCGCCGCTGCCGGGCCAGCTCCGCGCCGACGACGGGGACTTCGCGGCGGCCATCGCGGGTGTGGCGCTGACCGGCGACAAGCCGGTGGTGGTCACCTCCCTTGTGGACCGGGTGCCGCCGGGTATCCCCGCGTACCCGTCGGTCGAGGAGGCGGCGCGGGCGCTCGGCCGGGTCGCCTACTACGCCGAGTGGCGCCGGCAGCCTCCCGGCACGGTGCCGCCGCTGTCCGGCGTGGACCTCGAGGCGGCGAGGGCCGCAGCGACGCACGACGATCGGGAGGGGCTGCTCGCCGCGTACGGCATCCGGCTCGTGCCCGACGCCCTGGTCGACGCGGCCCCGGAGGCGGTGGCCGCGGCGCACCGGCTCGGGCTGCCGGTCGCGCTGAAGGCCGCCGGCCTGTCGTTGCGCCACCGCATCGACCTCGGAGCGGTCCGCCTCGACCTGCGCGACGAGGAGGCGGTCCGGGTCGCGTACCGGGCGCTCGCCGAGTCCTTCGGTCCGCAGGTGCTGGTGCAGCCGATGGTCCCGGCCGGCGTGGCGTGCGTGGTCGAGATGATGGAAGACCCGGCGTTCGGCCCTGTGGTCGGCTTCGGCCTGGCCGGCGTGGCCACCGAACTGCTCGGCGACCGCGCCTGGCGCCCGGCCCCGCTCAGCGACCGGGCCGCCGCGGCGCTGGTCGACGAGCCCCGCGCGGCCCCCTTGCTGCGGGGTTACCGGGGTGCCGAGCCGGTGGACCGAGAAGCCCTGGTCGACCTGCTGCTGCGGGTCGGCCGGCTGGCCGACGAGCAGCCGCGGGTCCGGTCGCTGTCACTGCACCCGGTGCTCGCCCGCCCCGACGGCGTGTCGGTCCTGCACGCCACGATGACCTTCGGCGCCAGCGGCACCCGCCCCGACAGCGGGCCTCGCCATATTTGAGGGCTACAACAGGCAGCCGCAGGCCGGCAGGTACGACAGCAGCAGCGCCACCACGGCCGCCGCGACAACGCCGGCAAGGCCCAATCCGCCGAGCAGACGGGTGCCCCGCACCTCGCGCACGTAGGCGACAACCCCGTATGCGGCGAGAAGCAGGATGCCCGCGGCGACGGACACCGTCAGATAGGGGGCGGTGCGGAAGCCCCACCAGCCGAGGACGAGCAGACCGCACGCGGCCAGCGCGACGAGCAGTTCCCCGAGGAAGTCTTCGGCGAGATCCCGCAACATCAGCCGAGTATCGGAGGGGGCCACCACAAATAGAAAGGCCCCCCGCCACCGCGGTGACGAGGGGCCAGACAAAGCGGGATCAGCAGGCGTACGCCTCCAGGCGCTGTGCCCGCGACGGGTGGCGGAGCTTGAGTAGCGTGACCTTCTCGATCTGGCGGATCCGCTCGCGGGACAGGCCGAACTCGCGGCCGACCTCGTCGAGGGTGCGCTGCCGGCCGTCGTCGAGGCCGAACCGCAGGCGGATCACCGCCTGCTCCCGCGAGGAGAGGGTGGACAGCACGATCTCGACTTCGTTGCGCAGCATGCCGTTGGACACCTCGTCGGCCGGCTCCTGCCGGGCGTCGACACCGACGACGAAGTCGCCGAGGGCGCTCTCGCCGTCCTCACCGACCGCCTGGTCGAGGCTGACCGGCTCCCGGTCGTACGAGATGAGCTCGATGACCTGGAATTCCTGCATGCCCAGCGCCGCGGCGACCTCGGCCACGAACGGCTCCCGGCCGAGCGAGACGGCGAGGTCGCGGCGCGCCCGGACCATCCGGTTGACCTGCTCGACCATGTGCACCGGAATGCGGATCGTGCGCGACTGGTCGGCCATGGCCCGGGTGATCGCCTGCCGGATCCACCACGTCGCGTACGTGGAGAACTTGTAGCCCTTGGCGTAGTCGAACTTCTCGACGGCCCGGATCAGCCCGAGGTTGCCCTCCTGGATCAGGTCGAGAAAGGCCATCCCGCGGCCCGTGTAGCGCTTCGCGATGCTCACCACGAGCCGGAGGTTGGCCTCCAGCAGGTGGTCCTTCGCGGCGTGCCCCTCCAGCGCGATGATCTCCAGATCAGCCCGGAGGCCATCGGGTGCGTCCGCCCCGGCGAGCTTCTCCTCGGCGAACAACCCGGCCTCGATCCGCCGCGCCAGCTCGACCTCCTCGACGGCGGTCAGCAGCTTGGTGCGGCCGATACCGTTGAGGTACGCACGTACGAGGTCGGCGGAGACGCCCCGTTCATCGGTGGCGTCCAGGTCGATCTGGTCGTAGTCGTTCATTTCTCGCTACCCCGCTTCCCGGCGACCCTCCGTGTGGTGCCGTGCGAAGAGCTTCTCGCAAAGGGCGTGAAGCGGGAGTGAGGAGAATCGTCGGGTGGCATGAATCCGGGAGGGCCTTCGCCCGACTCGCCCCGTTTGCGAGCCAACCCGTTGCAGCCTGTCGCTAGTCTGCTCGCAACTCCACACCAGAAAGGCACGTCGTGGTCTTCAAGCGAATGATGCAGGCGTTGGGCGTCGGCGGCCCGTCCGTCGAGACGGTGCTCAGCAACCCCAACTGCCGTCCCGGCGGTGTCCTCGAGGGCCAGATCCACGTCGAGGGTGGCGACCACCCGGTCGACATCGAGTACGTGGCCCTCGGCATGGTCACCCGGGTCGAGGTGGAGAGCGGCGACTCCGAGTACGACTCGACCACCGAGTTCCACCGCCAGCGCGCGACCGGCGCCTTCCGCCTGGAGGCGAAGCAGCGCTACGACATCCCGTTCCGCTTCGACGTGCCGTGGGAAACCCCGATCACCGAGGTGTACGGGCAGCACCTGCACGGCATGACGATGGCCCTGCGCACGGAGCTGGAAGTGGCCCGCGCGGTCGACAAGGGCGACCTGGACGCGGTGGCCGTGCACCCGCTGCCGGCCCAGGAGCGCATCCTGGAGGGCCTGCTCCGGCTCGGCTTCCGGTTCGCCCGCGCCGACGTCGAGAGCGGCCGGCTCTACGGGGTGCAGCAGAGCCTGCCGTTCTACCAGGAGATCGAGTTCCACCCGTCGCCCCAGTTCGCCTCGGCGATCAACCAGCTCGAGCTGACCTTCGCGGCGACTCCGCAGCACCTGCAGGTGGTCCTGGAGCTCGACAAGCGCGGCGGCGTGTTCACCGAGGGGCGCGACGCCTTCGGCCACTTCAACGTCGACTACGCCTCGGCCGAGCAGACCGACTGGGCCGCGCAGTTGCACGGCTGGCTGGAGCAGTCCCTCCGCAAGCGCGGCCTGTTCCGCTAAAGCTCCAGCAATACGGTTCGCGGGCCCACGTTCACGCTCTCCACGAGCATGTGGGCCCGGAACTTGCCAGTCTCGACATGCGCGCCACGGGTACGCAGGGCGTCGGCGAAAGCGGTCACCAGCGGTTCGGCCACCTCGGCCGGCGCCGCCGCTGACCAGCTTGGCCGGCGCCCTTTGCGCGCGTCCGCGTACAACGTGAACTGGCTGACCACCAAGATCGGCGCACCGACGTCGCTGGCCGACTTCTCGTCGTCCAGGATCCGCAGCTCCCAGACCTTGCGGGCGAGGGTGTCCGCCAGCGCGGCGGTGTCGGTGTGGGTCACGCCCAGCAGCACCAGCAGCCCGTCCGAGATCTCGCCCACGACGGTGTCGTCGACGGTCACCGAGGCGCGGGAGACCGTCTGGACCAGCGCCCTCACGCGACCGGCTCCACGATGCCGCGCTCGACCAGGTGCGCGACGATCGGCCCGGCGGCGTCGGCGAGATCCTCCTCAGCGACCTCGTGCGCGGCGGCCAGCAGGGCGAGCTGGTCGCGCAGCGGCACCTGCCCGTCCGCGCCGCTGACCAGGGCCAACACGAGCGGGTCGACCTCTTCGCTCCAGCGCAACCCTTCCGGCATTACGAGCACCTGGCGATCGACCGCCCACCCGTCGTCGCCGAGGGTCGCCTCCTGCTGGAGCTGGAGGCCCGGCGCGGTGCGATAGCGGGCGGCCAGCAGGTCGGCGTCCCGCACGAAGTCCTGCCGGCCGAACCACGCGGCGATCTGCTCGCCGAGCGGCTGCTGGACCTGTTGGCGCAGGTCCTCGACGCGTACCACCGGATCGTCGTGCCCGCCACGACGCAGCGTCACCAGACCGAAACCGATCGCGGCGACGTCGTTGGCGTCGAACCAGTCGAGCCAGGCGGCGGCCCGGGCCGGGTCGCCGTCCTCGTTGGCGTCGGCCAGCCAGAGACCGACGTACGACATCGGGTCGGCGACCTCGCGCTGGATCACCCAGGCGTCCAGTCCGGTGCCCTCGAACCAGCCCGCGACCCGATCGCCCCAGTCCTCGCCGGCGACGTGCTCCCAGTTGGCCAGGAACTGCATCACGCCGCCCTCGTTGAGCAGGCCCGGCGCGGCCGCGGCGAGCTCAGCGCAGACGGCGTCGCCGGCCCGGCCCGAGTCCCGGTACGTGTGCGTGGTGGTGCCCGGCCCGATCACGAACGGCGGGTTGCTGACCACCAGGTCGAACCGCCGGTTCTTGACGGGCGCGACGAGATCGCCGTGCAGCATCTCCCAGTCCTGGCCACTCAGCGCGGCGGTGGTGGCGGCGAACCGCAACGCACGCTCGGAGAGGTCGGTCGCGGTGACCGAGTCGGCGTGGGTGGCGAGGTGCAGCGCCTGTACGCCACAGCCGGTGCCGAGGTCGAGCGCGGTGGCCACGGGCCGCCGGATCGTGGCGCCGACCAGGGTCGACGAGGCGCCACCGATGCCGAGCACATGGTCGGGCCGAAGCGGCTGGTCGGGCCGCGCCGACGAGGGTACGTCGGAGAGCACCCACCAGGTGTCCCCGTACGGTTCGAGGTCGACCCCCTGCCGCACCAGGCCGCCCGGCGCCGCCTCGACCAGCCCGGCGTCGAACGCCTCGGCGAACTCGAGCGGTGCGAACGCGGCCGCGACCGCCTCGACCTCCTCGCTCTGCGCGCAGACGAACAGCCGGATCAACGTGGCGAGCGGATCCCGGTCCTCGGTGATCCGCAGCGCGGCACGAAAGTCGTTGCGGGCGACCGCGGCGGTGGCCGCCGGCCCGAGCCGTTCGGCGATCCCCGCCGAGGTGAAACCGGCGGCACCGAGCGCGTCCCGCAACCGCGCGACACCATCGGGGGAGAGGAGCATGTCGGACACGTACGGCATCCTGCCATGGCGCTCTCGCCACCCGGTGATCATGGTGCCCCGGTGTCACGCTGGCGGCATGGTGAGCCGCTTCGCGCAATGGACCCTGGACGTGCGCAACCCGACCCGAATGGCGGCGTTCTGGTCGGCCGCCCTCGGCTACGAGATCGACGCGGACGGCGAGCACCTGCGGCCGCCACGCGACGCCCCACCCGGCTCGCTGACCGTCTGGCTCCAACCGACGGCCGAGATCAAGCAGGACAAGAACCGCACGCACCCGGACCTGTACGCCCCAGCGGGTGACGTGTCCGGGGAGGTCGACCGCCTGCTCACCCTGGGAGCCATCCGCACGGACATCGGCCAGACGGGAGACGAGGGCTTCACAGTCCTGGCAGACCCGGAAGGCAACGAGTTCTGCCTGATCCACCACCCCTGGCACCGCACCTGAATCTGGTTGCTCCGATGCTACGATCGTCGTAGCATCAAGGCATGTTGTACGCCACTCCCGCGCTTGACCGCGATGACCAGCGGGTGCTCGCCGAGATCGACACCTTCTACACCGCGTTCGTCCAGTCGACCGGTGGTGCCAAGGCGGGCGAGTGGGTCGGCGGTGTCCGTAAGCGGCTGTTCGCCAACGCGATCCGCGGCTCCAACACCATCGAGGGCTATACCGTCTCGCCGAGCGCCGCCTCGGCGATCGTCGACCACGCGGCTGTCCCGGCCGACGTGCCAGAGGACACCCGGGAAGCTGTCCGCGGCTACCGCGACGCGCTCACCTGGGTCACCCAGACAGCAGACATGGACTCGTTCGCCTACAGCGAGGCCGTCCTGTCGGCGCTGCACTTCATGATGATGCGGTTCTGGCCAGGCCGGTCGCCCGGCCGCTATCGCACTCGCGGCATCGTCGTGACCGGCAGCGACCCGCTGGTCCCGGCGTACGTTGGTCCGGATGCCGACCAGATCCCATTGTTGATGGGCGAGTTGGTCGAGTGGCTCAACGGTGGCGACCTGTCGGCCCCGCTGCTTGTGCGGGCCGCGATGGCCCACCTCAACCTGGTACGGGTGCACTCTTGGCGTGACGGCAACGGCCGGATGTCCCGCTCCCTGCAAACCATGGTGATCGCACGCGGCGGTCGCCTGGCGCCGGAGTTCTGCTCGATCGAGGAGTGGCTCGGTTTCGAGATCAACACCCTCGACTACTACCGCGCCCTCAGGGAGACCGGCGGCACCTACGAGCCGGCCACCGACGTACACGGCTGGGTCCGGTTCTGCCTGCGTGCCCATCACTTGCAGGCACAGGTCGTCGACCGGCGGCTGAGCTACGGACGCGAGGTCTGGACCGCGCTTGCCGGCCTCGTGAGCGATGGCGGGTTCCACGAACGGTCGGTCGCCGCGCTCTACGCGTCCGCCACTGACCAACTGCGCCGCGAGGTGTACGCGACCGAGGAAGGACTGTCCCGCGACCAGTCCGTGCGCGATGTCCGCGCGCTGGAACGGGCCGGTCTGCTGACGCCGGTCGGCTACGGCGCGACCCTGGCGTACGAAGCCGCCGGCGCCGCACGGGAGATCGCAAACGAGGTCGCCGCCAGGTTGACCGCGCCGGCTCGGGAGCCGTACCCGAGCTGAAGGCCCCGTCCGACGTGGACGGGGCCCTCAGTCGGTTGGTGCTAGATCGAGCCTTCCTTGCCGATGTAGCTCGGACCCGCGCCGCGCGCTGTCGCTGCCGCCGTGCGGGCCGGGAGTGACGACGTGTCGAGGGCGAACGTGAGGACTGCCGTCGCGATGGCGTCGGAGTTCACGTCCAGGGCCTCGAGGTTGAGGTTGCCGAACATGTCGTACTGCCGGTCGAGTTCGCGGTACAGGGCCGCGTCCGCGCCGTTGCGCACCGGGAACAGGCTGTCGCACGGCTCGTGGTAGCACGGGTCGTACTGAGCGCCTTCCACGCCGCCGTAGTCGGCCACGTCCTGTGCCGTCTTCGGGACCTCCGCGCCGGTGAAGAGACCGCCGGACGGGATGCCGACGCCGGCCGCGATGAACGGGCCGTAGTCGGACCGGCCGCTGAAGTCGGCCGCCCGGGTGGGCAGGCCACGGTCGGCGAAGAAGTCCTGGAAGACCGCCTCGATCTCGGTCGATCCCGGCGGACCCGCGGGGGAGCCCTCGGCGGCCGAGTCGTCGCCGTCGTAGACGCCGAGGATGTAGTTCGGCGACGCGATCATGTCGAAGTTGAGGTAGAGGGCGATGTCGGCCCGCTGCTCGGGAGTCAGCGAGTTGACGTAGAACGTCGAGCCGATCAGGTTGGCCTCCTCGGCGCCCCACCAGGCGAACCTGGTCTTGTTGGGCGTCTTGGTCTTGGCCATTTGCAGCGCGACCTCCAGCAGCGCGGCCGAGCCGCTGCCGTTGTCGTTGATGCCGACGGTGTCGGGTTCCGCGTCGAGGTGCGCACCGGCCATGACGACGCTGCGCGCGTTGCCCTTCTTGGACTCGGCGATCACGTTCTCGGTCTGGCGTACCTCCGACGTGGTGTCGGCGGTGATCCGGACCGTCAGCCCGGCCGTGTTGGCGAAGGCCTCACCGGTCGCGTACGAGACACCGACCGACGGGATGCCGACCGGCGCGCCGAGCGTGCCCAGCAGCAGGTTGTAGCGGTCGATGTTGGCCACCGGGTCGCCGTTGCCCTGGTTCATCACGATGGCGCCGATCGCGCCGGCCGCCTCGGCGTTGATCACCTTGGTGCCGAACGGGCAGGTGCCGCGCTGCAACAGCGCGATCTTGCCCGCGACCAGGCCGCCCGCGAAGTCCTCGGCCTCGCAGCCCGACGTCGACGCCCGCGGCGGGGTCAGCGCCAGGTCGACGGGCACCACGAGCGCGGTCACGTCGCCCGCGCCGGAGTAGTCCATCAGGTCGTAGTCGGTGCCGCTCACGTACGTCGTCGGTGTCGGCGCCGTCTGGGCGAACGACGAGCCGAACTCTTCGAAGAAGTTGAACGGGAACGGTTGGCGGGTCACCTGGTAACCAGCCAGTCGCAGCAGCGTCGCCACGTAGTCGGCGCTGCGGTCATGGCCGGCCAGACCCGAGCCCCGGTTGCCGCCGCTCAGGCTGCCGATGGCCTGGAAGGCGATCTCGTGCCGGAGCACGCCGCCGACCGTGACCGCCTTGGTGAGCTTGCGGACGGAGTTGTTGTTTCCGGTGGCCTGTGCCGGGTTGGCCAATGCCAGGGCACCCACCAGGCTGGCCGCGCCTATCACAGCCAGGGTTTTGCGGACGGTGCGGAACACCACGATGTGAACTCTCCTCGCCGTTCGCCACGCCCGGCCTCCTTGCCCCCGTGCCGGGCGCCCCGACCATCGCATAGACGGGCGATGATCGACACGGACCGTTCGGTCGAGCGGATCACACCATTCTGAAATCGGCGAAGTCGAATCCGGGAGCTACTACGCAACTGACCAGGACCGGGTCATCGGTCGATGGCTTCGCTGACTGCCACACCCCACCGGGTACGCGCACCTGCGGCCGCGCCCCGCCGGCCAGGTCCGGGCCGAGCACCGTGGACTCCACGGTCGCCGCGGGCTCGTCGCCATCGCCGCCCAGGTGCAGGGCCAGCGGGCCGCCGGCGTGCCAGAGCCAGAGCTCGTCGGAGCGGACCACGTGCCAGGCGGACTCCTCGCCGGGGAACAGCGCGAAGTAGATGCCGGTGGCGGCCGATCGCGGGCCGGCGTACCCGGTGGGCGTGAAGGTGTGCGCGGACCGCCAGGTCTCGGCGAACCAGCCGCCCTCGGGGTGGGGCTGCAGGTCGAGCGCGGTGATCCAGGGATGCGTCATGCTTCCATATTATTTACTCGCGTGCGTATACTCGCATGCGAGTAAAGGAGCACCCGCCATGCCGCCACGCAAGATCTCCAACCTGCTCGCCCTCGCCGTCCTGGCCACGCTGATCGAGCGACCGATGCATCCCTACGAGATGGCGTCGCTGATGAAGGCCCGCGGCAAAGAGCAGGACATGGAGATCAAGTGGGGCTCGCTCTACCGGGTCGTCGAGAACCTGGTCAAGCACGGCTTCGTCGAGCCCGTGCAGAGCGAGCGGCAGGGTGGGCGGCCCGAGCGCACCGTCTATCGGATAACCGACGCCGGCCGCGCCGAGCTCGTCGACTGGACCCGGGATCTCGTCGCGGTCCCGGACCGCAAGCCCGGCCCGTTCACCGCGGGCCTGTCCGTGCTGGGCGTGCTGGCCCCGGACGACGTGGCCGTGCTGCTCGGCCGGCGGGCCGACCTTCTGGCCTCCGAGATCTCCGCGGCCGAGCGCGCACTGGCCGGCTACGAGATCCCTCGGCTGTTCCTGGTCGAAGGGGAGTACGAGCTGGCCATGCGCCGGGCCGAGCTGGCCTGGGTGCGCGCGTTCCGGGCCGAGCTCACGGACGGAACGCTGCCCGGCGTCGCCGACTGGCGCGCCTACCACGAAACCGGCGAGCCGCCGCCCGACATCGCGGAGCTGGCCGCCCGAGGCAAGGAGGAATCCCGGTGATGGAGACCAAGAGGCGCAAGCTGATCCCGGAGATGGAAGGGCCGATGGCCCGCTGGTACGCGAAGCAGCGCGGCTCCGAGCCCCCGTTGGCGGCGTGGCGCCGGCAGGCGGCCGACCTCGCCGCCGGCCTCGCGCCCGGCGCGGCCGTGCTGGAGGTCGCGCCCGGCCCCGGCTACCTGAGCATCGAGCTGGCCCGGCTCGGGTTCGCGGTGACCGGCCTGGACATCAGCCACACGTTCGTCGCGCTGGCCGCTTCCCGCGGCCGGGCCGAGGGTGTCGCGGTCGACTTCCGCCACGGCGACGTGGCCGACCTGCCGTTCCCGGACGACAGTTTCAACATGGTGGTGTGCCAGGCCGCGTTCAAGAACTTCAGCAGCCCGGTGACCGCTCTCGACCAGATCCACCGGGTGCTGCGCCCGGGCGGAGAGGCCGTGATCCTCGACATGAACCGCGGCGCGACCGACGACGACATCCGGGCCGACGTGTCCGGCATGCGGCTCAACACGTTCAACAGCTCGGTCACCCGGTTGACGCTCGGCTGGCTGCGCAGCCGCGCCTACACGGCCGCCGACTTCGAGCGGGTCGCCGCCGAGAGCGCGTTCCACGGCAGCGCCGCACACGCCGATGGGATGACCTTGGAAGTTCGCCTGACCAAATAGGCGTGCTTCGCGGATCAGGCCGGCAGCCGCCCTGGCGACGCCGCGTGGCCGGCCAGCCGTGGGCGGGTCCGACGAGATCGTGGGGGTGGGCCAAGATGGAACGCATGACGTTCTCGCTGCCCATCGCTCCGGAGGCCAACGCGCTGCTCGACCGCGACCCGTTGGCGCTGCTCGTCGGCATGGTGCTGGATCAACAGATTCCGCTGGAAAAGGCGTTTTCGTCCCCTTACGTGCTGACGCAGCGGTTGGGGCACGAGCCGACCGCGCAGGAGCTCGCCGAGTTCGATCCCGAGGAACTGTTGAAGATCTTCGCGACGCCGCCGGCGTTGCATCGGTTCCCCAAGGCGATGGCCGCCCGCACGCAGGAGGTCTGCCGCCAGATCGTGGCCCGCTACGACGGCGACACCGCGCGGCTGTGGAGTGAGGCGACCGACGGCCGGGAGTTGTTCCGGCGGGTCGCCGAGCTTCCCGGGTTCGGCCGGCAGAAGTCGCAGATCTTCGTGGCCCTGCTGGGCAAGCAGTACGGGGTGCGGCCGGAGGGTTGGCGCGCGGCGGCTGGGGCCTACGGCGACGAAGGATCCCACATGTCGGTCGCGGATATCGTTGACGAGGCGAGCCTGACCAAGGTGCGCGACTACAAGAAATCGGTGAAGGCGGCCGCGAAGTCTGTCGGGTAACCGCCGGATCCCTCGTTTGGGCGTGTCTGGCCGGTGCCACACAGGCGCTGTCAGGATACCGTGGCAAGGGCGCCTGACCCAACGCTGAGTCATCTTTTCGACACGTAGCGTCAATAGATCCACGTCAGAAGCGGGTTGTCCGACCGAGATCATTGACGCGGACCCCTTGGATGCCGGCACACTGTCATCAACCAAGGTGTGACCTGGGTCCCCCGGGGGCACAGTGGGAAGGCCGCAGCACCTAAGGGTGTTGCACGATAGGTGAGCAAAGACCGAAGAAGGATGTTCATCGGTGACGAAGGAGGAAGGCGATGACCCCCACTCTCACGCCGCCGCCTGGCACGGTGGTTCCCCCAGCAACCGATGAACGGTGCGATCGGTGCAACGCGGCCGGCAAGCTCCGCATCACGATGGCTGGCGGGGGCGAGCTCGTGTTCTGCGGGCACCACGCGAACAAGTACGCCGACGACCTGGTGAAGATCACCGTTCAGTTCGCGGCGGACCCGGACTTCGAGTGGCGCGGCGCCGACCTTATGGCGTCGAACTCGTCCAACTGATCCGACTCTTGGCTAGACCGGCCGGAACCCCTCAGGGGGCTCCGGCCGGTTCCGTCTCCCCACAAGCGCCGGTCGGAACCTCCCAGTTCCGGCCACCGCGGGTCGGAACCTCCCAGTTCCGGCCACCGCCGGCCAGGAACCTCCCAAGAGGGCCGGGCCGGCTCTTTCGTGCTCAGAGCGTCTGACAGGTGGCGATCCGCTCCTCGAGCTGCTCGATCGTGGCCTGTGCGCTGGGCGGACCCCCGCAGATTCGCCGCAGCTCCGCGTGGATCTTGCCGTGGGGTTGTCCGGTGCGGTGATGGTGCGCGGCGACCAGAGCGTTGAGCTGACGGCGCAGGACGACCCTTCGTTCGCCGGCCGACACCGGTGCCGGCGGCGCCGCGGTCATCCCCGCCACCCGTGCCCCACCGGCCCCGTCCGCCTGGGCGGTCGCCACCGACCGGCGCTTCTGCGCCGCGAGTTGGTCCGCCTGACGCTTGTTGAGCAGCGTGGCCACCTGGTCGGCCGTGAGTAGGCCGGGCAGGCCGAGGTATTCCTCCTCCTCGGGCGTGCCGGCCAGCGCGCCGGTGCCGAACGAGGCGCCGTCGAAGATCACCTGGTCCAGCTCGGCGGTCGCCGAGAGCATCTCGTGCCGCTTGAGTAGCTCGCCGCTGGCGTCCTCGGTCTGCTGCGCCTTCTCGAGCAGCGTGTCGTCGAGGCCGTCGTCCTCCTTGGGCGCACCGAGCACGTGGTTGCGCTCGGCCTCCATCTCGCTGGCCAGCCCGAGCAGGTGCGGCACGCTGGGCAGGAACACGCTGGCGGTCTCGCCGGGGCGGCGGGCGCGGACGAACCGGCCGATCGCCTGCGCGAAGTAGAGCGGGGTCGAAGCGCTGGTCGCGTAGACGCCGACGGACAGCCGCGGGATGTCGACACCCTCGGAGACCATCCGCACCGCGACCATCCACCGCTGGTCGGACGTCGCGAACGCGGCGATCCGGTCGGACGCGCCGGCGTCGTCGGAGAGCACCACGACCGCCTTCTCGCCGGTCACGCGCTCGATCAGCTTCGCGTACGACCGAGCGTTCTGCTGGTCGGTCGCGATCACCAGGCCGGCCGCATCGGGCATCCCGCCCGCACGCTTGACCTGGAGCCGGGCGTCAGCGGCCCGGAGCACCTGGACCATCCAGTCGCCGGTCGGGTCCAGCGCGGTGCGCCAGGCCTGCGCCACCAGGTCCTGCGTCATCGGCTCGCCGAGCCGGGCGGCCAGCTCGTCACCGGCGCTGGTGCGCCAGCGGGTCTCGCCCGAGTACGCCAGGAAGATCACGGGGCGCACGACACCGTCGCGCAGCGCGTCCGCGTAGCCGTAGACCGAGTCGGCCCGGGACCGCTGAAGCCCGTCGTCGCCCCGCTCGTAGTTGACGAAGGGGATCGGGTTGTCGTCGGAGCGGAACGGCGTGCCGGTCAGCATCAGCCGCCGGGTCGCGTTCTCGAACGAGGCCTTGACCCCGTCGCCCCAGGTCCGCGAGTCGCCAGCGTGGTGGATCTCGTCGAGGATGACGAACGTGCGCCGGGTCATGGTCCGCCGCCGGTGCACCTGAGGTGCCATGCCGACCTGGGCGTACGTCACCACAGCGCCGTGGAAGTCGGCCGACGAGTGCAGGTCGGCGTTGCGGAACGCGGCGTCGAGCTGGATGCCGACCCGGGCCGCCGCCTGCGCCCACTGCGTCTTGAGGTGCTCGGTCGGCGCGACCACGGTCACAGCGTCAACCGTGCCGGCAACGAGCAGTTCCGCGGCGATCCGCAGGGCGAACGTGGTCTTGCCGGCGCCCGGCGTCGCGACCGCCATGTAGTCCTCGGAGGGGCGCCGCAGATAGCCGACCATCGCCTTGCGCTGCCACGACCGCAGCGGCGGAAACGCCTCGAGCGACGGCTTCGCCACCAACCTTGTCGCCCCCCTCGTGTCACGAAAAACGCCCTCGCGGCGAGGCGAAGGCGGCTCTCAGCATAACCACGCGCGGACCGTGATCCCCAGCAGACACAAGGGTGATGCTTCTCTTGCCCTGAGCCGATCAACCCGCGATCAAACCCGATCAAATCTGTCTACTCGGGTCCGCGGTGGTCCGGACCGTTCCTCCCGCGAGAGACCGCTCCGCTTCGCTCCGCTGCCAGATCCGCGGTGGGTGCAGCAACGATCAGACCCCTTCACGGCCGCAACGCGCGCCGTCGCGCGCTGCCTCCGCGGGGGACAGCCCAGGCGGTTAGTAAGCGCTCACCAGCCATGTGGATGGGTGAGCGCTTACTAACCGCGCGGGTGGTGGGCGCTCATTAACCGCGCGGGTGGTGGGCGCTCACTAACCGCGCGGGTGGTGGGCGCTCACTAACCGCGCGGGTGGTGGGCGCTTACTAACCGGGTTGGATGGGTGAGCGCTTACTAACCGCGCAGATGGCCGGCGCTCACGCGGGGAGGTCGTGGCGTTCGTCTGGTCTCGGGGCGGCGTTCCAGTTGCGGCGCAGTGCGACCAGTCGGATCGCGAAGACCAGCACGCCCGCGCCGACCATCGGCCAGCCGGTCAGGCCCGCGCGGTGCAGGGCCATTACGAGGACCGCGCCCGCCAGTGCGGCGACCGCGTAGATCTCCCGGCGCAGGACGATCGGGATCTCGCCCAGCAGTAGGTCCCGGGCGACGCCGCCGCCGATCGCGGCGATCATGCCGAGCAGGCAGGCGCCGACCGGTGGTACCCCGGCGCGCAGGGCGACCAGGGTGCCGGTGACGGTGAACAGCGCCAGCCCGGCCGCGTCGAGGACGACCACGACGCGGCGAAGCCGGGCGAGGTGTGGGTGGAAGAAGAAGACCGCGACCGCTGTGAGAGCTGCCACAACCGCGTAGCGCCAGTCGTCGAAGGCCAGGGGAGGCGCTTGGTTGACGACGAGGTCACGGACGATGCCGCCGCCGAGAGCCGCCACAAACCCGACAAAGCACACACCGAACAGGTCCAGGCGCTTGACCACTGCGGCGGATGCGCCGGATGCGGCGAAGACGGCGACACCGAGGAGATCGGCGAACAGGAGTGCGGCGGTGGCTGACACCGCCGAACTCTAGATCACGCCTCGGGCTTGGGGTCCTTGTCGTAGAACCGGTGGTCGTCTTCGAAGATCTCTTTGCACTCGGGGCAGACGGGGAAGCGGCTCGGGTCACGCGAGGGGACCCAGACCTTGCCACACAGTGCCTTGATCGGGGTGCCGAGGATCATGGCCTCGGTGATCTTGTCACGGTCGGCGTAGTGCGAGAACCGCTCGTGGTCGCCCTGCTCGAACGGCACCTCAACGGGACGCTCGAGAATCGTGCCGCTGGTTTCGGGGCTAGGACTGGTCACCAATCAAGTCTGCCAGGTAGGTGCGGTTGTCGCACCTGGCCACCCGTACGGTGACAACGTGAACGACTTGGTATTAGCGCCGGAAGTGGCGGAAGCGCTCGCCGCTGGAAACCCCGTGGTCGCGCTGGAGAGCACGATCATCGCGCATGGGCTGCCCCGCCCCGAGAACCTCAAGGTCGCCCGCGAGATCGAGGCGACGGTACGGGCGGCCGGCGCGGTCCCGGCGACCATCGCGGTGCTCGGCGGCCGCGTGCACGTCGGCCTCGACAACGGCCAGCTGACCCGGCTCGCGGAGGCCGACGGGGTGGCCAAGCTGTCAGCGCGGGACCTCGCCGTGGCCGCCGCGAAGGGCGTCGACGGCGCCACCACGGTCGCCGCGACCAGCGCGGTGGCGGCGGCGGCCGGCATCCGGGTGTTCGCCACGGGCGGGCTCGGCGGCGTGCACCGCGACGCGCCCTACGACGAGTCGGCCGACCTGGTCACGCTGGCCCGTACACCGATCGCCGTGGTCTGTGCCGGGGTCAAGTCCATCCTCGACGTCGGCGCCACGCTGGAACGCCTGGAGACCCTTGGCGTCGCGGTCGCCGGCTACCGCACGCTGCGCTTCCCCGGGTTCTACCTGACCGACAGCGGCTTCCCGGTGGACTGGTCGCTGGACTCGCCCGAGGAGGCCGCCCGCGCGGTCACCGCCCGGGCCGCCCAGGGCGTGCACAAGGGCGCGCTGGTGCTGGCCAACCCGCTGCCCGTGGACGAGCAGCTCGACCCGGCCCTGCACGACCGCACGCTGGTCGAAGGGTTGGCCGCGCTGGAGGAGCAGGGGGTGACCGGCAAGGCGGTCACGCCGTTCCTGCTGGGCTGGTTCCACGAGCACACCGGCGGGGCCAGCCTGGAGGTCAACGTCCGGATCATCCTGCGCAACGCCGACCTGGCCGCCCGGATCGCCGCCGCGGCCGCATGAGAAAAGGGCCCGTCCGGGTCGCCGTGGCCGGCGACGCTGTCACCGACGTGGTCGCCGTGCTGGCCGGCCCGCCCGTGCCGGACACCGACACCGCGGCCGCGATCCGGTTCACCGGAGGCGGGCAGGCGGCCAACACCGCGGCCTGGCTGGCCTGGCACGGCGTGCCGGTCACGCTGCTCGCGACCGTCGGCGCTGACGAGGCGGGCGCGGCCCGGCTGGCCGAGCTACGTGCGGCCGGCGTGGACTGCCCGCTGCCGCCGCGCAGGGACGCACCGACCGGCACGGTGATCGTGCTCGCCGAGGGCGGGCGGCGGACCATGATCACGGATCGCGGCGCCAGCCTGCTGCTCGACCCGGACGAGGTGGCGCTGGCACTGGCCGCGGCGGGTGCGGGCCACCTGCACCTGTCGGGCTACCCGCTGCTCGACGACCGGTCCCGCCCGGCCGGGCTGCGCGCGCTCGCGACGGCCCGCGACCTCGGGCTGACGATCAGCGTCGACGCGGCGTCCGCGGCCCCGCTGCGGCAGGTCGGCGGTCCGGCGTTCCGCTCCTGGGTACGCGGCGTCGACCTACTGCTGGCCAACGCCGACGAAGCGGCGGTGCTGGCGGAGGACAGCGGCGCGGACCCGGTCGACCAGGCGCGCGCCCTCGCGGCCGACCTGAGCGCGGCGGTGGTGGTCAAGCTCGGCGGCGCGGGTGCGGTCTGGGCGGACCCGGACGGCACGGTGGCGACGGCGCCGGCTGTGACCGCTCTGGTGGTCGACCCGACCGGAGCCGGCGACGCGTTCGCCGCCGGCCTGCTGGCGACCCTGTTGGCGGGCGGCGACCCGGAGTCCTGCCTGAAAGCCGCAGCCGCGGCGGGTGCCCGCGCTGTGGTCGCGGTGGGCGCACGCCCTGTTGGGTCTTCTGTTTGAGGGTCAGACGCGAAGGCATGCGCACCCGCTCTCATCGAGGTCAGTAAGCGCTCACTAGCCCGTGGGGTGGTGAGCGCTTACTAACCGGTCGGGCAGTGAGCGCTCACTAACCAATCGGACGGACCGCGGCGGGTGCCCGCCCCAGGACGGCGCCGGACGGCGCCTAGGCGCGGGCCAGCGCGGCGATGTCAGGGTTGTTGAGGATGTGCTTGGGTGCGCCGGCGCGGGCCACCGCCAGCATCGCCAGGCCGATCTCCTCGGTCGTGACCACCTGGTTCGGCGCGAAGCGCCGATACAGCGGGATCAGGAAGCCGCCGACGGTCAGCATGATGCGGTAGGCCCGGCCCGACGGGCGGATGCCGTGCAGCGGCTCGATGAAGCCCGGCCGGAACATGTAGCCCTTGGGAAAGCGTTCCAACAGCTCGCGCTCGGTGCGGCCCTTGACCTGGGCCCAGCGCTGCCGGGACGTCTCCGAGGTGCCGGCACCGGAGACGTAGACGAAGGTCGGGTCAGGGGAGTGCGCGGCCAGCGCGTCGGCGACACCCATCGTCAGGTCATGGGTCAGCCGGAAGTACGTCTCGGCGCTCATCCCGACCGACGACACGCCCAGGCAGAAGAAGCAGGCGTCGATGTCGGCCAGCGCGTCCGAAGCGCCGTCGAGGTCGAAGAGGTCCGTCACGACGATGGAGCGGAGCTTCGGGTGGTCGGTGTTCAGTGGGGAGCGGCCCAGCGAGACCACTTCGGACACGTCCGGAGCGAGCAGGCACTCGCGCAGCACCCCTTGGCCGACCATGCCGGTCGTGCCGGTGAGCAGGACGCGCATGGCGGTCAGGCCGCGTTGTTGCGGGGCAGGGTGGCCAGCGCGCGGCGCAGGTCGGCCAGCGACACCGTCGCCGAGTCGTCGAGGTCGGCCAGGCCGGCCTCGATCCACTGGCGCATCAGCGTGGTGACGCCGATGCCGCGTGCGTCGGCCGCGGCCCGGACCCGTTCGTACGTGTGCAGCGGCAGTCGCACCGACCGGCTGACCATCGGTTGCTCGGTGTCGGGCACCGGCAGGTCAGCGGGTGTGCCCTCGCTGATCAGGTCGGCGAAGTCGTCGCCGCCTTCGTGGAACCGCTTGATGGCCTGGTCTCTGTCCACGGCTATCGCCTCCACCCGCGAAGCACCTCTTCGTAGCGTTTCACTTCGCTGTCGCTCATGTCGCGCGCCGAGAGGATGTCGAAGTCGTGATCGTCGTGGGCCGGCTCGGCGAGCAGGACCACGAGCCGCCGGCCGCGCCGGCTGACGGCGTAGACCACGGTGAGCTCGCCGAGGTGCCGGATGACCCGCCGGGAACCGTGCAGGGCCTCCCAGACCTCGCCGGGCGTCACGTCGTAGACCGCGAGATTGCTCAACGCGTCGTCGGTGAAGCTGTACCGGCGGCCCACACCAGGAAAGTACCACGCACGTAACACGGACCGTGCCGTCGTGCTCACCTCCGCCTGGTGAAAGGATGGGATGGTGAAGCGTTCGGCGGATCGACCCGTTCTGATCACCGACGCCGCGCGCAGCCAGGACGACCAGTTGCGGAGCAGGACTCGCCGCTACGTGCTGATGATGTTGATCCGGGCCGTGTGCGTGGTGGCCTTCGCCGTGCTCATCACGACCCGCCCACCACTGCTGTGGCTCTGGCTCGTGCTCTGTGGCGCCGGCGCGGTGGTGATCCCGTGGTTGGCCGTCATCCTGGCCAACGATCGCCCGCCGAAGGAAAAATATCGGCACCTGCACAAGAACAAGGGTGCCGACAAGAGCGGGCCGCCGAGCCTGCCGACTCAGCCGATGCCGGATGGTTCGGCGCCGCCGCACAAGACAATCGACGCCGAACCGTAACCTGACCGATCAGTCGAGGTAGTCGCGCAGCACCTGGGACCGCGACGGGTGGCGCAGCTTCGACATGGTCTTGGACTCGATCTGGCGGATCCGCTCGCGGGTCACGCCGTAGACCTGGCCGATCTCGTCGAGCGTGCGCGGCTGGCCGTCGGTCAGGCCGAACCGCAGCCGGACCACGCCGGCCTCGCGCTCGGAGAGCGTCTGCAGCACCTGCTGGAGCTGGTCCTGGAGCAGCGAGAACGAGACCGCGTCGACGGCCACGACGGCCTCGGAGTCTTCGATGAAGTCACCGAGCTGGCTGTCGCCCTCGTCGCCGATGGTCTGGTCGAGCGAGATCGGCTCCCGTGCGTACTGCTGGATCTCGAGGACCTTCTCCGGCGTGATGTCCATTTCCTTGGCGAGCTCTTCGGGGGTGGGCTCGCGGCCCAGGTCCTGGAGCAGCTCACGCTGGATGCGGCCGAGCTTGTTGATGACCTCGACCATGTGCACCGGGATGCGGATGGTGCGCGCCTGGTCGGCCATGGCCCGGGTGATCGCCTGCCGGATCCACCACGTCGCGTACGTCGAGAACTTGTAGCCCTTGGTGTAGTCGAACTTCTCGACGGCGCGGATCAGACCCAGGTTGCCTTCCTGGATCAGGTCGAGGAAGGCCATGCCGCGGCCGGTGTAGCGCTTGGCCAGCGAGACGACCAGCCGGAGGTTGGCCTCCAGCAGGTGGTTCTTGGCGCGCTCGCCGTCGCGGGAGATCCAGCCCAGATCGCGGTGCATCTGGATGGGCAGCTTCTCGTCGCGCTCGTCGGCGGCCCGCAACTGCTCGGAGGCGTAGAGGCCGGCCTCGATCCGCTTGGCGAGCTCGACCTCCTGCTCGGCGTTGAGCAGCGGGACCTTGCCGATCTGCTTGAGGTAGGCGCGGACGGAGTCGGCCGAAGCGGTCAGCTCCGCGTCGCGGCGCGCCTGCTTGAGCGCCTCGGACTCTTCGTCGTCCCACTCGAAGTCGTTGTCGGTCGCGACCGAGGCGGCGTCGGTGGCGGCGGCGCGGGCCAGCTCGACCGGCTCCTCGACCACCACGTCCTCGATCTCGGCGGCGAGTGCCTCGGGATCGATCTCTTCGCCGTCGGGGCCCTCACCGGGCTCAGCGGCACCTGGCTCACCCGGCTTGCCGGGTGCCTTGGTCGCCTTCACCGCGGTCTTGGCGCGGGTCGCCTTGGCCGGGGCGCCCGGCCGGGCCGCGCCCGCTGCCACAGGGGTGCCGTTGGCCCCAGGCGCCTCGTCGGCGGCCGGTGCCTGCTTGGGGGGTGCGGCCTTCTTGGCCGCGGTGGCCTTCGCCGTGGTCGCCCGCGAGGCCGGCGTGGTCGAGCGTGCCGCTGTGACCTTGCGCCGGGTGCTCGCCGAGCCGTCGACCACCACGGTGATGCCGGCATCGACGATCGCGCGGATGATCTTCTTGGCCTGGGCCGGGGTCACATCGGCCGACTCGACCGTGCGCTGGACCTCCGCAGACGTGATGTGGCCGCCTCCGCGCTGGGCGTGGGCGATCAAAATCTCGGTGATCGAGCGTACGTCTGCGCCGGTTTGGCGTGGCTCTGTCACGAATGACCTTCCGGAGGCGATCGAGCGGGCATAGCCGGCAAAAAACCAGCGATGCGGTGGGCCAGGTTTCAAAGGTAGTGGGCCCCCGAGCCACGAACCGGCCTGCGCGGGAAGTTCGTGACAGGTGGGCAGGCGTGAATTGTAACGCCGTCGGCGGCGAAACATCGCGCGGCGCACGCCGCCTGACGGCCTGGCCGCTCGTGGCGGCTGCCGGAGGGAAGCAAACGATGGACTTTGTCAGAATCGTAACCGGAGAGAAGGGGGACCAAATGACCGACACGACGCCGGATTTTGGGGCTCAGCCGGCAGAGCTCTTGGCCATCGCCGTGACCGTTGCCCGCGAGGCCGCCGACACGGCCCGCAGCATGCGAGCGGAGGGCGTCTCCGGTGTCACGACGAAGTCGACCGACACCGACGTCGTCACCGCCGCGGACCGTGCGGTGGAGCGTCAGGTGGTCGCCGCGCTGGGCGCGCTGCGGCCCGGCGACACGGTCCTGGGCGAGGAGTACGGAGGAACCGACGGTGACGGGGCGGTCCGCTGGGTGGTGGACCCCATCGACGGGACGGTCAACTACCTTTACGGGCTCCCGCAGTACGCCGTCTCGCTGGCCGCCGAGGTCGACGGGGTGGCGGTGGCCGCCGTGGTGCGCAACGCGGCGACCGGGGACGAGTGGACCGCCACCCTGGGCGGCGGCGCGTTCCGCGGAAAGAAGCGGCTGAGCGCCTCGGTGCAGACCGAGCTCGGGCAGGCGCTGGTGGCCACCGGCTTCGGCTACGACGCGAAACGCCGTGCCCACCAGGCAGAAGTGCTCACCCGGCTGATCACCCGGGTGCGCGACATTCGCCGGTTCGGCGCGGCGTCGCTCGACCTCTGCCTGGCGGCCGAGGGCGGCGTCGACGCGTACTTCGAGAAGGGGCTCAACCCCTGGGACCACGCGGCCGGCGGCCTGATCGCGGCCGAGGCGGGGCTGCTGGTCGGCGGCCTGAACGGCCGACCGGCAGGCCCCGACATGCTCGTCGCGGCACCGCCGGCCATCTTCGGCCCGCTGGCCGAGCTCCTTGCCGAGTTCGACGCCGCGGGCGGCCCGTAGGCGACCCGCGGCGACGGCCCGGTGCCCGTCTAGGGCGCCGGGCAGGTCTGCGGCGGCAGCTTCGGCTCGCCGAGCGAGGCGAGCTCCACAAGCGACTGGTTGACCTCGGTCGTGGTGGCCAGTTGCTTGAACTGGTCGCCGATGACGACGTCGACGATGTCGTCGGTGCGGGCCGGGTCGTACTCCGTCTTGGCCTCGTCGAGGAAGTAGGCCCGGATCACGTGGGCACCGGCGACCGCCTTGGGCCCGAAGCGGATCAGCGCCACCCCGTCGACCGCGTTCTTCGAGTTGCCCTTTTTGAGCACCTGGAACTTGCGGTTGGCGAAGTCGCTGCCGACCGACTCGGCGCGGCCCACGGCGTCGGTCGCGTTGAAGACATTGATCTTGATGTCTTCGGACTTCTTGAGTGTCAGATCGACGACCGGCCAACCCGCCGGACACTGGGCCGCGAGCGTGCGACCCTTCTGTGAGTCGTCGACCAGCGCGTAGACCACAAAGGCCACGGCCAGCACCGCGAGCGCGCTCACGACAACGAGCGCTCGCACCCGCGCAAAGGTCATAATTCGGCTCCCGTGCTGGTGACGGCGGAGGTGCACGGTTGGCATGCCGTCTGGCGTGGCCTCGGTCACCCGGTCTGCGACCGAGGTTAACGGTTGTCCGCTCGGCGCGCGGAAACACCCGTGACATCCCCGGCGCGCCGAACGTGATCGACGGCGTCAGACACCTATCTTCGTGTCGCCTGAGTCACATCGGGAACAACTTCGGGCCAAAGAGCGTCTTAGTGGGCCACGAGGGCGGTATACATGCCTCCCGCAGGGGCAGGTAAGGTACCGCGCTCGCGGGCGCCCGTCGTGCCCGCGCCCGAATGTTTCGCGGCCGACCGGGAACCGAAACACCGTCGTCTGGCGTTACACCTAGGCGACTTATCGATACGGGAGAGTGAGACCGATGGCCACCGACTACGACGCCCCGCGTCGCGACGAGGTCGACCTCGGCGAGGACAGCCTGGAAGAGCTCAAGGCCCGGCGGACCGACGCACAGTCGGGCGCTGTTGACGTCGACGAGGCCGAAGTGGCCGAGAGCTTCGAGCTGCCCGGCGCCGACCTCGCCGACGAGGAGCTGACGGTCAAGGTGCTGCCGATGCAGCAGGACGAGTTCCGCTGTGCGCGCTGTTTCCTTGTCCACCACCGCAGCCAGCTCGCGTTCGAGCGCAATGGCGATCTGATCTGCCGGGAATGTGCCTGACCGGCGATCGATGACCCCAAGGCGGCGGCCCGACCGGGTCGCCGCCGCCGACTTCGACCTGCGGGCGTGGCCATGACCTGCTTGACTCGTGTAATCGACACGAGGCTGGAGGGGCACAGATGAGCCACGCCGACCGGTCCGCGGGCGAGTCGGACTCCGCGGCCCCGCCGGAGTCCGTCCCCGAGGGCCAACCCAGCAATTCCGAGCTAGGTGACACTGTCGCCAAGCTCACCGCCGAAGACCTCGAGCCGGGCCAGCGCAACCGTCTGCTGGGCCGGCTGGTGGCGCAGGTCCGCGCCCGTGGCGTCGGCGACCTGTTCAAACCCCGTGCGGCGGTGAAGTGGATCGCCGACGCGGTCGGCGACATCGCGCCCTACGTGCCCGTGCGTGACCTCGAGACGCTGCGCCGGCACCACCCCGGCCTCGAAGGCGACCGGCTCGCCGAACGCCTGGTGCGCAACGCCAGTCGGGCTTCCGCCGGGGTCGGTGCTGCCGGTGGTGGCGTCGCGGCGATCGAATGGGCCGCCACACCCACCCTGCTGTCGGCGCCGGTGCTCCTGGCCGCCGAGACTGTCACCGTTGTGGCCATCGAGATCAAGCTGATCGGTGAACTGCACGAGGTGTACGGCCAGCCCGTGCCCGGCACCGGCGCGCAACGCGCGATCCCGCTCGTGATGGCGTGGTCACAGCAGCGCGGGGTGAACCCGATGGTGCCCGGCGTCGGCATCGGCGCGGTGCTCGGCACCGCCGCCCGCCGGGAGATGCGCGACCGGCTGCTGCGCCGGCTGGGCCGCAACCTGACCACCCTGGGCCCGTTCCTGACCGGTGCCGCCGTCGCCAGCTATCTCAACCGGCGCGCCACGAAGTCGATCGGCGAACAGGTGATCGACGACCTCAAGAAGCGTCAGCGCAAGGTCATCGAGGGTGAGGCGCGTTGACCGGCACCCGGGTGGCGATGGCCGCGGCCAGCTTCACCGGGTCGCGGGTGCTGACGACCCAGTAGGGCGTCGGGTCCGCCGGGTCGTCGATGACCACCTGCACCGCGCCGGAGATCCACGGCCGCTGCACCACGAAGGCCAGCTCGTGACTGCCGACGCCGAGCAGCTCACGCTTGCCGGCCGCGTCCAGCGGCACCGCGTCGGTGACGAACGAGAGCGGGATGTGCGCGTCGTCGACGGTCAGCTCGCCACCGCCGACCGCGACCCGGATCCGGCCGGCCCGCCACAGCCCCACCAGGGTGAGCGGGATCAGCACCACGAACGGGAGCCACGCGCGTACGCCGTCGGCGCCCATCCACACCTCGAGGGCCAGCAGCGTCGCGACCGCGAGCCCGCACAGCCACAGCCACCAGGGGAGCCGTAACCGCTCGGCGTAGTCATCGGTAGCCACGATGTCCGAGGGTACGGCGCGCCGTACCCTCGGCAACCGGCAGGATAGGAGGGGCCGCTCCCGCGGACCCATACAGAAAGCTGACACCGTGACCGACGCCGCCGTCCGGGTGGCCGTGCGCCAGCTCGACCCGGACCTTCCGCTTCCGTCGTACGCCCACCCTGGTGACGCGGGTGCCGACCTGTCGGCGGCCGCCGACGTCGAGATCCCACCCGGTGGCCGGGCGCTGGTGCCGACCGGCGTCGCGATCGCGCTGCCCGAGGGCTTCGTCGGCCTGGTGCACCCGCGCTCGGGCCTCGCCACCAGGATGGGCGTGACGGTGCTCAACGCGCCCGGCACCGTCGACGCCGGCTACCGCGGCGAGATCCTGGTCAACCTGGTGAACCACGACCCCACCGCACCCGCGAAGATCTCCCGGGGCGACCGGATCGCTCAGCTTGTCGTGCAGCGCGTCGAGCGGGCAGACTTCCACCTCGTCGAGGAACTTCCCGGGTCCGTGCGCGGATCGGGCGGCCACGGCTCGACCGGCGGGGTGGCGGCATCTTCGGCAGGAACGTGGGAAGGGCGGGCGGACTGATGTTCTCGCGAGGCGGATCGGGGCGGCACGCCCGAGACGAACGAGGTGACCGGTCCGAGCGTCCGGCCCGGGGCAGCGCGCGCGTGCCCCAACCCGAGGAGCGGCACTACGGGCCGTACGACGTGTCGGAGGCACCGTCCGGAGTGGAGCGGCTCGACCTGGGCAGCCTCCAGATCCCGGCGACGCCCGAGGTCGAGATCCGGGTGCAGGCCAACCCCGAAGGCAACGTGCAGCAGGTCGTGCTGGTCAACGGCGAGAACGCCCTCCAGATCGGGGTGTTCGCCGCGCCGCGGTCCGAGGGCATCTGGGAAGACGTCCGCGAAGAGATCCGCAAGTCGCTGTTCAGCGAGGGTGTCGCCGTGGAGGAGACACAGGGCGAGTACGGCCTGGAGCTGCGCGCCCGGGTGCGCACCGCGGACGGCCTGACCGACCTGCGCTTCCTGGGCATCGACGGGCCACGTTGGATGGTCCGCGGCGTGTTCCAGGGCCCGGCGGCAACCGACCCGTCCCGGGCCGGCGTGCTGGTGGAGTGCCTGCACGGCCTGGTGGTCGACCGCGGCCAGGAGGCCAAGCCGGTGCGCGAGCCGCTGCCGTTGCGGCTGCCCAAGGACGCCAGCGACCAGGTGCAGGAGCAGCAGGCCGAGCCCGCGCCGCCGGCAGCACCGGCCCCGCCGACCAACGGGGCCGGCCGCGGCCCCGCACCGCGTCGCCGCCCGTCACCGCGACCTCGCTGAGCGAATCGACGCCCCTCTCCGCGCCGGTCAACCCGGCGCGGGGAGGTGAGTGACCGCCGTCACGCGTACGCTGAAAGAGGCGCGCGCCCGGCCGGGGCGCCCGGGAGAGTGGAAGCCGAAGGTCATGGCAATCGACCAGAGCCGCACGTCGTTGCGCCGCTTCCTAGCCCGATTGACGGCGGACGAAGAGACCCTGGAGGCCGAGAGCCTCCAGCGCGAGAGCGCGAAGTCCGGCTGCATGCCGGCGGGGCTGTGCATGCGCGGGCAGTTGGTGGCGCTCACCGGGCGCCTCAAGACCGTCGTCTACACCCCCCGCACCAACCTCCCCACGCTCGAGGCCGACCTCTACGACGGCAGCGACGTGGTGACCCTGGTGTGGCTGGGCCGGCGGCACATCGCCGGGATCGAGCCCGGGCGACAACTCACCGCGCGTGGTCGCGTCGCGGTGCGGGATGACCGTAAAGTCATCTACAACCCGCACTACGAGCTGGAAGCCACCAGATGACCTCTTCTCCGCGTGCCGCCGACGAGTCCACCCGCGACCCCGACGGCGAGGAGCCGCTGCCCCCGTTCGGTGAGATGGTGTCGCAGCAGCTCGGCGGCTGGCGGGGGCTGGTCGAGTCCAGCATCCCGGTGGTGGTCTTCGTTGTCGTCAACATCGTCTGGGAGCTCAACCCCGCGCTGATCGCCTCGGTCGGCGTCGCCCTGGTGATCGGCGGCATCCGGCTGGCCCAGCGCCGCCCGATCCGGCACGCCGTCAACGGCCTGTTCGGCATCGGCCTCGGCGCGGTGATCGCCTGGCGCACGGGCGAGGCGCGCGACTTCTACCTGCCGGGCATCATCCAGAGCTACGTCTTCGCCGCCGCGCTGCTGATCTCCGCCGCGGTCCGGCAGCCGCTGGTCGGCTGGGGCTGGTCGGTCATCATGGCCGGCGGCAAGTCGGACTGGCGCGAGGACCGCCGGCTGATGCGCACGTTCATCTGGCTCACCGTGGTCTGGGCCGTCGTCTGGATCCTCAAGGTGAGCGCGCAGGCCTGGCTCTGGTGGGACAAGCAGGACGACCTGCTCGGCATCGCCCGGCTGGTGCTGGGCACGCCGCCTTACGTCCTGCTCGCGCTGTTCACCGTCGCGGTGGTCCGCCGAGTCACCCGCGAGCAGCCGCAGCCGCCCGCGGTCGAGGGCGCCTGAAGCACCGTCAGTGCTGGACTCGGCGCCCGGCGGCCTCCGGGCCGAGGATGACCGCTCGCACCGCGTCTTCCACCTCGGCCGTGCAGACGAAGATGAGCTCGTCGCCCGCCTCCAGCGGGTCGTCCGGGGTGGGCACGAGCACCCGGCGGCCGCGCAGGATGGCCACCAGCGCGGAGTCGCGGGGGAGCGGCACGTTGCGCACCGGCAGACCGACGTAGGGCGCGGTCGGCGGCAGCGTGATCTCGACCAGGTTGGCCTCGCCCTGCCGGAAGGTCATCAGCCGGACCAGGTCGCCGACCGTGACCGCCTCCTCGACCAGCGCGGCCATCAGGCGCGGCTTGCTGACCGAGACGTCGACACCCCACTGCTCGGTGAAGAGCCACTCGTTCTCGGCGCGGTTGACCCGGGCGACCACCCGCGGCACCGCGAACTCGGTCTTGGCCAGCAGCGAGACGACCAGGTTGACCTTGTCGTCACCGGTGGCCGCGACCACCACGTCGCAGCTCGCGACGTTGGACTCCTCGAGGCTGGCGAGCTCGCAGGCGTCGGCCAGGATCCACTCGGCGGCCGGCACCCGCTCCGGGCGCAGCATCTTCGGCGAGCGTTCGATGAGCATCACCTCGTGGCCGTTGCCGACCAGTTCCGCGGCGATCGAGCGGCCCACGTTGCCCGCTCCGGCGATGGCGACCCGCATGTCAGTGCCCCCCTTCCGGTGCGGCGCCGGCGACCTCGGTCACCGATGTGGCGATGTCGTCGGTGACCAGCATGAAAAGCTGGTCACCCTCCTGGATCACGGTCGAGGCGGTGGGCAGCGTGCCGATGCCGAACCGCATCAGGTAGCCGGTGCGAGCGCCGACCGCGTCCTCCAGCGAGCGCAGCGGGCGGCCGATCCAGTCTTTGTGCACCGGCACCTCGATGATCGAGACGGTGCTGGTGGGGTCACGGAAGATCTCGACGTGCCCCTCGGGGACCAGGTGCCGGATCATCCGGTCGGCGGTCCAGCGCACCGTGGCCACCGTCGGGATGCCCAGCCGCTCGTAGACCTCGGCCCGCTTCTGGTCGTAGATCCGGGCCGCGACCCGGGAGACGCCGAACGTCTCGCGGGCCAGCCGGGCCGAGATGATGTTGGAGTTGTCGCCGCTGGAGACGGCGGCGAAGGCGTCGGCCCGCTCGATGCCGGCCTCACGCAGGACGTCGCGGTCGAAACCGACGCCGGCGACGATGACACCGCCGAACTCCGGACCGAGCCGGCGGAACGCGTCCGGGTTCTGGTCGATGACGGCCACCGAGTGGCCGCGGTCCTCGAGAGTGTGCGCGAGCGTCGAGCCGACGCGACCACATCCCATGATCACGACGTGCACCGGTGACACCCCTTCCACGGCGGATTTGCGGCCGATTGACCGTACCGCTTGACAGCGGGTCCGCGGCGCCTGCCTACCGGACGACGCCGCTGATCAGCCCGCCGTACCCTTACCCGTTGTGGTGCGCCCCGCCTCGGTGATGAAGCGACTGCTGCTCGGCCGACCGTTCAGGTCCGACCGGCTGCAGCACACGTTGCTGCCCAAGCGGATCGCGCTGCCGGTGTTCGCCTCCGACGCGCTCTCCAGCGTCGCGTACGCGCCCGACGAGATCCTGCTGACGCTGTCCATCGCCGGCGCCTCGGCGTACGTGTTCTCGCCCTGGGTGGCACTCGCCGTGGTCGTGGTGATGCTCACCGTGGTCGCGAGCTACCGGCAGAACGTGCACGCGTACCCGTCCGGCGGCGGCGACTACGAGGTGGCCACCGTCAACCTCGGCCCCAAGTTCGGCATCGGGGTGGCCAGCGCGCTGCTGGTCGACTACGTGCTGACGGTCGCCGTCTCGGTCTCCTCCGGCGTCGCCAACCTCGGTTCCGTGGTGCCCTGGGTCGCCACGCACAAGATCCCGGTGGCGGTCGGCGCCGTGATCCTGCTGACCGCGATGAACCTGCGCGGCCTGCGGGAGTCCGGCACCGCGTTCGCCATCCCGACGTACGGCTTCATGATCGTCATCGTCGGCATGCTGTTGACCGGCTTCTTCCGGATCTTCGTTCTCGGTGAGGACCTCCGGGCTCCCAGCGCCGACCTGCACATCGCCGCCGAGCACTCGGTGACCGGCTTCGCGATGGTGTTCCTGTTACTGAGAACGTTCTCGTCCGGCGCCGCGGCCCTGACCGGCGTCGAGGCGATCTCCAACGGCGTGCCCGCGTTCAAGCCGCCGAAGAGCCGCAACGCCGCGACCACACTGCTGCTGCTCGGCGTGGTGTCGGTCAGCATGCTGGTCGGCATCGTCACGATGTCCCGGCTGACCCACCTCCAGTTCATGGAGGATCCGGGCCGGCAGATCATCGGCGGCGCCGGCGACTACGTGCAGAAGACCGTCACCACCCAGCTCGGCGAGACGGTGTTCGGCGCCGGCTCGATCCTGCTGTACGTGGTGGCCGGCGCGACGGCGCTAATCCTGTTCCTGGCCGCCAACACGGCGTTCAACGGGTTCCCGGTGCTCGGCTCGATCCTGGCCCAGGACCGCTACCTGCCCCGCCAGCTGCACACCCGCGGCGATCGGCTGGCCTTCTCGAACGGCATCCTGTTCCTCGCCGTCTGCGCCATCGTGCTGATCGTCGCGTTCCAGGCCGAGGTCACCCGGCTGATCCAGCTCTACATCGTCGGTGTGTTCGTCTCGTTCACGCTGTCCCAGGCCGGCATGATCCGCCACTGGAACCGGCTGCTGCCTCGCGAGCGCGACCCCGAGGCACGACGCCGCATGCAGCGGGCCCGCGCGATCAACACCTTCGGCGCGTTCCTGACCGGCACGGTCCTGGTCATCGTGCTGATCACCAAGTTCCTGCTGGGCGCCTGGATCGCGATCGCGGCGATGCTGGTGATCTACGTCGTGATGTTGGCCATCCGCCGGCACTACGACCGGGTCGCCCGCGAGTTGGCCCCCGACGAGGGCCGACCGACCCTGCCGGCCCGCAACCATGCCGTGGTGCTGGTCTCCAAGGTGCACATGCCGACCCTCCGGGCGGTGGCGTACGCCCAGGCCACCCGCCCGGACACGATCACCGCGGTGACCGTCAACGTCGACGACAAGGACACCCGCGTCGTCCAGGCGGAGTGGGAGCGGCGCCAGGTGCCGGTGCCGCTGACCGTCATCGACTCGCCCTACCGGGAGATCACCCGGCCGATCATCGACTTCGTCAAGCGGGTCCGCACCGACTCGCCGCGCGACGTGGTCACCGTCTTCATCCCCGAGTACGTCGTCGGCCACTGGTGGGAGAACATCCTGCACAACCAGAGTGCGCTGCGGCTCAAGGGCCGGCTGCTGTTCGAGCCCGGCGTGATGGTGACCAGCGTGCCGTGGCAGCTCGCGTCGAGCCAGAGCCGTGACCTCGACCGGCTGGACGCGACGCTGATCCGGGGTCCGGCGCGCGGTCCGCGTACCCGTGGCTCGGTCAAGCTCGACTCCTCGGGCCTGCCGGGTTCGACCGGTCCGGCCGAGCCGAGCCCGCCGGGTCCCGACGACGGCGGGGTGCCGGCGTCGACCGGGCAGGGGGACAGGCCATGACCGACGCGGAAAGCCCGGAGCGTCCGGTGGTCACCGAAGAAGAGCTGATCACCCTCACCGTCGGGCCGCCGGCGCACGGCGGACACTGTGTCGCCCGCCTGGACGGCCAGGTGGTCTTCGTCCGGCACGCCTTGCCCGGCGAGCGGGTCACCGCCCTGGTCACCGAGGTGCACAGTGGATACCTGCGGGCCGACGCCGTCGAGATCCTCGAACCGTCGCCGGACCGGGTCGCCCCGCCCTGCCCGTACGCCGGACCCGGTCGCTGCGGTGGCTGTGACCTCCAGCACGCGGCACCCGCGGCGCAGCTCGACTGGAAGACCGCGGTGCTCCGCGAGCAGCTCACCCGGCTCGGCAAGCTGACCGCCGACGAGGTCGACGCGCTCGGTGTCACGGTCCAGGCGCTGCCCGGCGGCGTGACCGGCTGGCGCACACGGGTCCGCTACGCGGTCGACGCGGCGGGCCGGCCCGGTCTGCTCAAGCATCGTTCGCACGAGGTCGTGCCGATCGACCGCTGCGTGATCGCACATCCCGCCATCCAGGCGCTGCCGGTGCTCGACCGCACGTGGTCGACGGCCGACGCGGTGGAGGCGGTGGCGACCTCGACCGGCGACGCCACGGCCTGGGAGCTTCCGGGGGAGGACCGGCCGGCCGTGCGCGAGCGCGCCGCCGGTCGCACGTGGACGATCGACGCCGAGACGTTCTGGCAGGTGCACCCGGCCGCGCCGGAGACGCTGGTCGGTGCGGCGCTCGACCTGGTCGACCCGCGCCCGGGCGAGCGCGCCTGGGACCTCTACGGCGGAGCCGGTCTGTTCGCGGCCGCACTCGCCGAACGGGTCGGGTTGGGTGGCCGGGTGACGCTGGTCGAGTCCGCGCCCGACGGCGTCGCGGCGGCCCGGGACAACCTCGCCGACCTGCCGTGGGTCGAGGTCGTGGCGGCCCGGGTGGAGACCGCGCTGGGCCGGCGCCGGGTGGCCGGGCCGGTCGACGTGGTGGTGCTCGACCCGCCGCGCACCGGTGCCGGTGCCAAGGTCGTCGAGGCGCTGACCCGGTCGGGCGCTCGCGCGGTCGGCTATGTGGCGTGCGATCCGGCGGCATTCGCGCGGGACGTGCGCACCTTCCGAGAGCACGGCTGGCGACTTGCGGAACTGCGCGGCTACGACTGTTTTCCGATGACGCACCATCTTGAGTGCGTCGGACTGTTCACACCGGAATTGTGAACCGGATTTGTTTTCGGAATCAGTTTCGGTGAATTGACGGCCGAACGGGGGTCACCGTTGCGCCGAGGCCATCGGGCGATCGGACGGGGCCACCGAACTGCCCTCCGTCTCGCGGCCGGCGGCGCGCGACGCGGCACGCCGGTCGCGGAGCCGGATCCAGCCGATGACGAGCAGGATCAGGGGAAGTAGCGGCAACGCGATGATCGCCACGACGATCAGAGCGATCACCTGGCCCGCCGCGTACCTCCCGGTGACGCGCGATGAACCAGACATGTCTCATACCTTTTTAGGGAGGGAAGAATCGCTGTCGCCATCGTACGACTTCCGCCCAATCATGGTGCGGAGGCAAAAGTCGGGCCGGGCCTTTCTCCGAATAACTTTCGGCCCATTGATCATGGCCTTATCGTGCGGCAATGAAGATCGGCGGCGGGTGGCACAAGGCCATTCGAGTGGTCCGCAGTGGTGCGAAGTGTCCCGCTCCCGTCAGTAAGACGTGCCTGATCGGCCCGGTGACTCACCCGAACGGGCGGGCATCCCATGCACGGGAGTGCCATCAGCGGCTGACAGCCGATCGGGGATCACCGAGCGCGCGCGCCGTGTCGCGCACCGTCCACATGGCGGGGAGCGCGGCTACCGACGGTGATCGCGCGATGCGTCGCACGCTCTGCGGAA
Organism: Asanoa ishikariensis; assembly: GCF_900107455.1. GTDB lineage: Bacteria > Actinomycetota > Actinomycetes > Mycobacteriales > Micromonosporaceae > Asanoa > Asanoa ishikariensis. Next base: position 1,292,224 of record NZ_FNQB01000002.1, read on the forward strand.
AGGGAGATTCGGTGAAGACGATCTCGGATCGGGGTGCGGCAGGTGCGCACCCCGATACACTTGCCGGTCATGAGCGTTGAAGAGGGTCGGGCCAGTCTGTTGTCCGCGATCCGCGGCCCACAGGACCTCAAACGGCTCTCTGGCGAGGAGCTTGTCCTGCTCTCCGCGGAGATCCGTGACTTCCTCGTCGCGAAGGTCTCCCGCACCGGCGGGCACCTCGGTCCCAACCTGGGCGTCGTCGAGCTGACGCTGGCGATGCACCGGGTGTTCGACTCGCCGCGCGACCGGTTCCTGTTCGACACGGGCCATCAGTCCTACGTTCACAAAATCGTTACCGGCCGCCAGGCGGGCTTCGACCAGCTCCGCCAGCGCGGTGGGCTCTCCGGCTACCCCAGCCGGACGGAGAGCGAGCACGACATGGTCGAGAACTCGCACGCGTCCACCGCACTCAGCTACGCCGACGGCGTGGCCAAGGCGTTCGCGCTGCGCGGTGAGGACCGCAGCGTGGTCGCCGTCGTCGGCGACGGCGCGCTGACCGGTGGCATGTGCTGGGAGGCGCTCAACAACATCGCGACCGCCCGCAACCCGCTGGTCATCGTGGTCAACGACAACCAGCGGTCCTACGCGCCGACGATCGGCGGCCTGGCGGACCACCTCTCCTCGCTCCGGCTCAACCCGGGCTACGAGAAGGTGCTCGACCTCGTCAAGGAGTCGCTGGGCTCGACGCCGCTGGTCGGCAAGCCGCTCTACGAGGTTTTGCACGCGGTGAAGAAGGGCATCAAGGATGCCGTGGCGCCGCAGGCCATGTTCGAGGATCTCGGCATCAAATACGTCGGGCCGGTCGACGGCCACGACATCGCTGCCGTGGAGTCCGCGCTGCGCCGGGCCAAGGGCTTCCGTGGGCCGGTGATAGTGCACGCGGTGACCCGCAAGGGCTACGGCTACCGCCCCGCCGAGGAAGACGACGCCGACAACCTGCACGGTCCGAGCAGCGCGTTCGACGTCGAGACCGGCAAGCTGCTGGCCGCGCCGAGCGTCAAGTGGACCCACGTGTTCGCCGAGGAGCTCGTCGCGATCGCCGACGAGCGCCCCGACGTCGTCGGCATCACCGCCGCGATGGCCGAGCCGACCGGCATCTCCGCGCTGGCCCGCAAGCACCCCGAGCGCGTCTACGACGTCGGCATCGCCGAGCAGCACGCCGCGACCTCGGCGGCCGGCCTCGCGATGGGCGGCCTGCACCCGGTGGTCGCGGTCTACGCGACGTTCCTCAACCGGGCGTTCGACCAGGTGCTGCTCGACGTCGCCATGCACAAGCTCCCGGTCACGTTCGTGCTCGACCGCGCCGGCGTCACCGGCCCCGACGGCCCGAGCCACTACGGCATCTGGGACATGTCGGTCTTCGGTGTCGTGCCCGGGCTGCGCATGGCCGCGCCCCGCGACGCCGCCACGCTGCGCGCGGAGCTGCGCGAGGCGCTGGCCGTCGACGACGGTCCGACCATCCTGCGCTTCCCGACCGGCTCCGTCGCCGCCGACCTGCCGGCCGTCCGCAAGGTCGGGCCGGTCGACGTGCTCACCGAGCACCGCCAGAAAGACGTTCTGCTGGTCGCGGTCGGCGCCTTCGGCCACCTCGGTGTCGAGGTCGCGACCCGGCTCGCGGAGCAGGGCTACGGCGTCACCGTGGTCGACCCACGCTGGGTCCGCCCGGTGCCCGCGGAGCTCGTCACGCTGGCCGCCGCACACCGCCTCGTCGTGACCGTCGAAGACGGCGTGCGCACCGGCGGCATCGGCGACGCCATCGCCAAGTCCATGCGCGACGCCGACGTCCGGGTCCCGCTGCGCGACCTCGGCGTGCCCGTCGCGTGGCACCCCCACGGCACCCGCGCGCAGATCCTGGGCGACATCGGCCTGACCGCGCAGGACGTGGCCCGCGAGGTCACCGGCTGGATGTCCCGGCTCGACGACACCGCACCGGCCGAGCGTCTCGACGCCACCGAGCCGGCAACGCGCGACAACGTCGGTCCCTCCCGCTAGGCACCAAAGCGATGTCCGAGCGGCCGGGCGAGTGGGTGGTGATCGACCTCGGCACCGCGCACGGTTCGGTCGCGGACGATCGCGCTCCCACGTCACGGCAGCGCCGGCGCTCGAGGCGCCGGCGGCTCGCCGTGGCGGCCGTCGCGCTCCTACTGGTCTGCGGCGGCGCCGCCACCGCGAGCCCGCCGTTCCGGGCCACCGCGGCCGTCCCGGTCGAGCCCGGTTCGAGCGTCTCGGTGGCCGGTGACCTGCTGGTGATCGCCGACCCGGCACCGCCACCCGCGCCGGCCGGCGGTGGCGCCGGTGGTGCCGCGACCGACCCGGGCCTGGCCGAGTTGCGCGGATACGACCTGCCTACCGGCACCGAACGCTGGCGGCTGCGGCTGCCCGCGGCGATGTCCCGGTCCGCCACCCGGGTCGGCGACCTGGTGCTGCTGGCGTCCCGCGACTCGATCCGTCGGCAGACCGGCACCACCGCCGTCGACGCCAGGACGGGCGCGGTGCGGTGGAGCCGGGCCGACGCCGTGCTGACCGCGCCGGGCGTCGCCGTCGGCCTCGCCGTGCAGGAGGTGCGCAGCGCGAGCGGCGCGGGCCGGCGGATCTCCGGGCGGGTCGAGGCGATCGACCTGGCCACCGGGCGCCCGCTCTGGCACGAGCAGGTGCCGCTGACCGCCGTGGCGCACGTGGTGGCCGGCGACCCGCCGCTGGCGGTGCTCGTGCTCGACTCCGGCCGCACCGAGGTGCACGACCTGGCCACGGGCGCGTTGCGCGGCGTCGGCACGTTGCCGCCGGCCGACTACGCGCCCGACAACCCGCGCGTGACCGAGCACGGGCTCGTGCTCCGCCACCCGGACACCCGCCCGGGCCGGCGGTCCGCGCTCAGCGCCTACGACCTCGACGACGTCGTCCTGCGCTGGAGCCGCCCCGACCGGGCGCGGGAGGTCCAGTGGGCCGACTGCGCCGGCGACCTGTGCGGCCGTACCCCTGACGGGATCTGGACCCTCGACCTCGACAACGGCGGGCAGGTCTTCGCCACCGGCGACGGGTTGCCGTGGCTGCCTGTCCGGGGCAGCGCCGACGATCTCGTCTTCCGGCTGCTGCCGGACGAGCGGATCGCGGTGGCCGACAGCGGCACCAGCACGACGCCGCGGGCGATCGGCACACTGCCGGTCGGCAGCCGCGACTGCCGGGTCGGCGAGACGGCCCTGGTCTGCCGGGGCGGCAACGGCCGCCAGCTCGCGATCTTCACGCTTCCGCGGACGTAGGCCCGCGATGCCGGGCGGGACGATCGAGCTCGGCCCGATCACCGTGCCGCCGCCCGACGCCGTCGAGCGGGACCTGCCTCGCCGACCGCCGTTCTGGAGCTTCGTCACCGTGCTCGCCGTCGCGTTGCTCGCGCTGGGCGGCTCGCTGGTGCCGCAGCCGCCGCTGACCGAGACGGCCACCCGGTTGGGCGGCCCCGGCTCCTCGTTCGTGGTCGCCGGCGACCGCCTCTACGTGGTCCGCAGGGTCAACGAGGTGTCGCGCACGCTGACCGCGATGCGGCTGCCGGGCGGGGAGGAGCTCTGGACCACCGCGTACGCGCCGACCGGCGAGCGGATCATCCGGATCGACCTCGCGGGGCCGGTCGTGCTGGTCTCCGGTGGCGAGACGACCGGGCGGATCCGCCGCACCGACGCGTACGACCTGGACACCGGCCGGCGGCTCTGGTGGGTGCCGGCGGAGCTCGTGGTCGACGCGGACGCCAACACCGGCTACGCGAGCGAGGCCGACCCGCCCCGGCTGCGCGCGCTGGACCTGACGACCGGGCGCGAGCTCTGGTCGTCAGAGCCGCAGGACCGGTTCACGTTCACCGCGATCGGCAGCGCGACGCCGGTGGCCGGCCGGATCCCGCCCCGGGTGGCACCGGAGTCCGAGTCACACGCCGTCGGCGGCGCGGGGGCGGCACCGGCGGTCACCGGCACCTCCGGGTCCGGTGCCGGCCGGTCCGGGCGGCTCGCCGTCTTCGTCCGGTCCGGCCGGATCGAGCTGCGCGACGCCCGTGCCGGCACACTGCTGCGGCAGGCCAACCCGCTGGGCGACGAGGTGTTTCCGCTGTCCGGGCTCAGCATCGGCGGCGCCCTGCTGCTCTGGTACGCCGACCACGGCGGCACCGGCATCATCGGCCTCGACCCGGAGACCCTCGCCGTGCGCTGGCGGATGCCCTACGACATCGACGGCGGCGGCATCGCGCCCTGCCTGGCACTGGTCTGCGTGAGCAGCCAGGGCGACGTGCTGGCCCTCGACCCGGCCGACGGCCGGCTGCGCTGGCGGGTCCGGGACGCCAGCTACGTGGTCGAGGCGCGCGGGCAGTTGATCGCCCTCGGATCGGTGCCGGGCGGGCTCGGCCCGGTCCGCACGGTCGACCCGGACACCGGTGCCGAGCTCGCCGACCTGCACGGCTGGCGGACCGGCGGCCGCGGCGACCCGGTCGTCACGCGCATCCCACTCGGCGCACCCCGCACGGTGCTCGCCCTGGTCGGCCCGCCGACCGGCGTCCTGCGGCCGCTCGGCACCGCGCCCGAGGTGCTGCTCACCTGCCAGTCGGGATCGACCGCGATCGTCTGCCGCACGGCGAACGGCACACTGCGGATCTGGGCCGTTCGACCCGAGCGCTAGTTTTGCTCACACGGGCTTGACGTCGGGTGAGGGAGGCTATCGCGGTGCGGGTGCTGGTGGTCGAAGACGAGCGCAACCTGGCCGACGCGATCGCGCGTGGGCTGCGCCGGCACGGGCTGGCCGTGGACGTCGCCTACGACGGCACGTCCGGCCACGAGCTGGCCTTCGTGACCCGCTACGACGTGGTGGTGCTCGACCGCGACCTGCCCGGCGTGCACGGCGACCAGATCTGCGCCGACCTGGTCTCGTCCGGTGCCCTGACCCGGGTGCTGATGCTGACCGCGAGCGGCACGGTCGCCGACCGGGTCGACGGCCTCCAGCTCGGTGCCGACGACTACCTGCCCAAGCCGTTCGCGTTCGACGAGCTGGTCGCCCGGGTGCGGGCGCTCGGCCGGCGGGCCACCCCGCCCGCGCCGCCGGTGCTCGCGTTCGCCGACCTGGTGCTCGACCCGGCCCGCCGGGTGGCCACCCGGGCCGGCGCGCCGGTCGACCTGACCCGCAAGGAGTTCGGCGTGCTCGAGGAGCTGCTCAAGGCCCGGGGCGCGGTGGTGTCCAGCGAAGAGCTGCTGGAACGGGTCTGGGACGCCAACACCGACCCGTTCACCACGACGGTGCGGGTCACGGTGATGACGCTGCGCAAGAAGCTGGGCGAACCACCGCTGATCGAGACGGTGGTCGGCGCCGGCTACCGGATGCCCGGGGAGTTGGTCACATGACCGAGCCGAGGCGAGGTCATCATCAGCAGAGCCGGCCCGGGCAGGGCGGGTCACCACGCAGTGGGGAGCCGACATGACGGTCTACGCGGCTGCTCGGCAGCGCGCTCCTCGGCCCACCTTGCGGCTGCGGCTCACGCTGCTCAACGGCGTGGTGGTGGTCGCCACCGGGCTGGTGCTGATCCTGCTGGCCTGGTTGCTGGTCGGCGAGGCGATCCATCCGGCCGACCAGCTCCAGCCCGGCGCGTTCGTCGACCTCGCCGACGGTCGCCGGCTCGACGCCGCCGCCTGGCAGGCCCAGGTGGTCGACTCGGCGTCGCGCGAGCTGCTGTTCAAGGGCCTGCTGGCGCTGCTGGTGACGAGCCTGGTCGGGATCGCGGCGGCGTACGTCGTCGCGGGGCGGGCACTGCGCCCGCTGCACCAGGTGACGGCGACCGCCCGCCGGCTCGGTGAGCAGACGCTCGACCAGCGGATCCGCTACACCGGCGCCGACGACGAGATCGCCGAGCTCGCCCGCACCTTCGACGCGATGCTCGACCGGATCGGCTCGGCGTTCGAGGCACAGAAACGGTTCGTCGCCAATGCCTCGCACGAGCTGCGTACGCCGCTCGCCGTCATGCGCACCGAGATCGACGTGACGCTGGCCGACGACGAGGCCGACGACGAGGAGTTCCGCCGCATGGCCACCGTGGTGCGCGACGCCTCGGAGCGGGCCAACGGCCTGGTCGACGCCCTGCTCGTGCTCGCCCGCAGCGAGTCACAGCGGGGCCGCCGGCTGGGCCGCAAGGTGCCCGCCGACCTGGCCGACGGGCTGCGCTCGGCGATGTCGGCGATCCGCGGCGAGGTCGACCGGTTGGGCCTGTCGGTCACCACCGACCTGGCGCCGGCGCCGGTGGTGGGCGACCCGGGTCTGCTCGAACGGCTCGCCGGCAACCTGGTGGAGAACGCGGTCCGCTACAACCACCTGCACGGCCGGCTCTGGGCCCGCACCGGCACCGACGGCGACCAGGTGTTCCTGGTGGTCGGCAACACCGGCTTCGAGGTCGACGCGATCGACGTGCCGGGCCTGTTCGAGCCGTTCCGGCGCGGCGGCCGGGAACGCACCGGCGCCCGCGGTTCGGGCCTCGGCCTGTCGATCGTGCGGGCGGTCTGCGACGCGCACGGCGGCAGCGTGACCGCCGAGCCTCAGGAGGACGGCGGCCTGGAGGTACGGGTGACGTTGCCGGCGGCGAGCAGCACGCCGGTGGCCGCGGGCACGGCGACCGTGGCGGACCTGAAATCGTTTTGATCAGCGTCGGAGCGGCTGGCATGGTGGCGCGATGACCAACCGCATCCATCATCTCAACATCGACAGCCGTGACCCGTACGAGCTGGCCGGCTGGTGGTCGAAGGTGCTCGGCTACCCGCGGTCCGACGAGGACTTTCCGGGCGACCCGGAGGCCTTGTTGATCGCACCCGAGGGAACCGGTCCCAGCGTCCTGTTCTGTCAGATCTCGGACGAGAAGACCACCAAGAACCGACTCCACTTCGACCTGCAACCGACCGAGCGTACGCGCGACGAAGAGGTCGAGCGGTTGCTCGGCATCGGGGCCACCCTGGTCGGGGACCTCCGCCGGCCGGACGGCACCGGCTGGGTGACGCTCGCCGACCCCGAGGGCAACGAGTTCTGTGTCGAGCGCAGCGCCGCCGAGCGCGCGTAACCGGCGCTGTCCCCCCGACCTCGACCGGCGTAGCGTTCCGTAGCGAATCCGTGACCGTAGGCACGGATCATTGGCATTCTCTCCGCGTGCCAGCGCGGGAGGGAGCGGCGCGATGCTGCTGCGTAGTCGCTGTTGTCCCACCTACCTCGCCGTCGCGGCGGTGGTCGTCCTCGCGGTGACGGCCTGCGACAACCCCGAGGCCACCACAGGCGGAGCCGCGCCGACCACCCCGCCGGCGACCACCGCGGGAGCGCCGGCCGCGGCCGGCCCGATGACCGGCGCCGAGCTCGTCTGGCTCGAAGGAGTCGCCGCGCTCCACCGGTCGATGGACGACGTGCTCTCCAAGTCGCCGACGGCGCTCAGTCCGGCGGCCATGCGCACGCTGGCGAAACAGCTCGGTGGCTGCACGTCCGCGCTGGACAAGCTCGGTCCGCCGACCGACCGGCTGCGGCCGGTCCACGAGTTGGCCGGCCAAGGCTGCGCTGAGTACAAGAAGGGCGGCGACTGCTTCACCACCGCGGCCGGCCTGGGCGTCGTGGTCGCCGGGTCCAAGGAGGAGAAGCAGCAGACCGACGCGATCACCTGCGGCTTCTCCGCGCCCGGCGAGGGCAGCCGCCTGCTCGCCGAGGCCGAGGGCAAGGGCATGGAAGTCAAGGCCGGGGTGGGCTGACCGTCGTCACGATCGGGATACACCTTGTGTCCCTTGCCCGACGCAGGGGACACGGCGCGTGCGCGTGCTCGCTACGATCCGGCAGTCAACGTGGAGTATCTCCGGGAGCCGTGATGTCCGATCCATACGCCCAGCCACCGTCGTACGGCTCCCAGCCGCCGCATGGTCAGCAGCCGCCGCACGGCCAGCAGCCCCCGCAACAGCCGCAGTACGGGCAGCCCTACGGTGAGCAGCCCCCGCAGCAGCCGAACTACGGGCAGACCTACGGATCGCCGCAGCCCGGGACCTACGGCCAGCCGCCGCAGCAGCCCGACTACGGCCAGCAGCCCGGCTACGGGCAGCAGCCTGGCTACGGTCAGCAGCCCGACTACGGCCAGCAGCCCGGCTACGGGCAGCAGCCCGGCTACGGCGGCGACTACGGTCAGCAGCCGCCGGCCTATGGCCAGCCCTCGTCACCGGCGCCCTACGGCCAGCAGCCGGCCTACCCGCAGCAGGGCTACGGGCAGCCGCCGCAGCAGGCCGGCTACGGCGACGGGCAGTTCGGTGGGCCGCCGATGCCGCCGACCGCGCCGCCGAAGAAGAGCCGCGCCGGCAAGATCGTGCTGATCGTCCTCGCGTCCGTGCTGGTGCTCTGCCTCGGCGGTGCCGCAGCGCTCTACTTCGGGCTCAAGGACACGGTGACCGACGTCGTCGAGGCCACCAACACGCGGGTCGCGGCGCCCGAGAAGCTCGGTGGCCAGCCCCGGATCCAGGACGCGGGGCTGCAGACCGCGGTCGACGAGATGAAGACCCAGCTCAACTCGGATCTGCCGGACGCGACCAGCACCGCTGCCGCGTTCTACGGCAACATCGAGAAGAAAGAGCTCATCATGCTGGTGGCGGCCTCCGGCCTGATCGCCGCCCCCGGCGCGGAGCTCGAGAAGACGTTCGCCGACCTCAACAAGGCGCCGTTCACGATGAAGAACATCAAGACCGTGGACGCGGGCCCGCAGGGCGGCGAGGCGCGGTGCGCCGACGGCTCGATCGCCGAGGGCGGCGCCTCGATCCCGCTGGGCCTGTGCGCCTGGGCCGACCGGGGCAGTGTGGGCATGATCGGCGTCTACAACGTGGACGGCACCGCCGCCTACAAGAACTTCGTGGCCATGCGCGCCGAGGTCGAGACGCAGTAGCCGACAACGCGACGGGCCCCCGGGGACAACCCCGGGGGCCCGTTTCGCTTCCGTCAGCGGCGGCCGGTCGCCGCCAGGTACGGCGTGATGCCGCCCAGGTGGAACGGCCAGCCGGCGCCGAGGATCAGGCACAGGTCGATGTCCTTGGCGTCGGCGACCACGCCGTCGGCGAGCATCGTCCGCACCTCGTCGGCGATCGCGTCCAGCGCCCGGTCGCGCACCTGCTCGGCGGTCAGCGGCGCGTCGCCGACCTTGAGCAGCGCGACCACGGACTCGTCCACGTTGCCGTCGCGGTCGGTCAGCGGCTTGCCGCTCTCGACGATCCGGCCGAGGTTCTCGCTGACCCCGAACCGGTCCGGGAAGGCCGCGTGCATGGTCTTCGAGACGTGCAGCGCGACCGCCGGCCCAACCATCGTGAGCAGGGCGAGCGGCCGCATCGGCAGGCCCAGCGGGTCGAGCGCGGTGTTGGCCACCTCGACCGGCGTGCCGGCGTCGATCGCCGCGTAGATCTCGCCGAGGAATCGGGTCAGCAGCCGGTTGACCACGAACGACGGCGCGTCCTTGACCAGCACGCACGACTTACGAAGCTGCTTGCCGACGGCGAACGCGGTGGCCAGCGCCGGGTCGTCGGTCTTGCCGGCCCGAATGATCTCGACCAGCGGCATCACCGACACCGGGTTGAAGAAGTGGAAACCGACGACCCGCTCCGGGTGCTCGAGGTCGGCGGCCATCTCGGTGACCGACAGCGAGGAGGTGTTGGTGGCCAGCACCGCCTCCGGCGAGACGATCTTCTCCAGCTCGGCGAAGACCTGCTTCTTCACGCCCAGGTCTTCGAACACCGCCTCGATGACGAAGTCCGCGTCGGCGAACGCCGCCTTGTCGACGGAGCCGCTGACCAGACCGCGCAACTTGGCGGCCGTACCCTCGTCGATCCGGCCCTTGCCGTGCAGCTTGTCGATCTCGCCGTGCACGTAGGCGACGCCCTTGTCGACCCGGTCCTGGTCGAGGTCCGTCAGCACGACCGGGACCTCGAGCCGGCGGGCGAACAGCAGCGCCATCTGCCCGGCCATCAGGCCGGCGCCGACCACGCCGACCTTGCTGACGTCGCGAGCCAGCGCTTTGTCCGGGGCTCCGGCCGGCCGCTTGGCGCGGCGCTGCACCAGGTCGAACGCGTACAGGCTGTTGCGTAGCTGCGGGCCGGTGACCAGGTCGCCGAGCGCCTCGTCCTCGGCGGCGGTGCCGGCGGCGAAGTCGGCGTCCTTGGCCAGCGCGAGCAGCTCCAGCGCCTTCTCCGCGGACGCGACCGCGCCGTGCAGCCGCTCGTCGAGCTGCATCTTCGCGAAGTAGAGGACGCCGTCCCACATGTCGCGGTCGATCTCCGGCCGCTCGACCGTGACCTCGCCCGCGACCACGCCGGCGGCCCACTCCAGCGACCGCTCCAGGAAGTCGGCCGGTTCCAGCAGCACGTCGGCGATGCCCAGCTCGCGGGCCTGCGGCGGGCGCAGCGTCTTCTGCGTCAGCGGGTTCTGGATGATCACCTGTGCGGCCGGCGCGATGCCGATCAGGTTGGGCAGCAACTGCGTGCCGCCCCAGGCCGGCACGAGGCCGAGCGAGACCTCGGGCAGGGCCAACGCACCCGCGCCGCCGGACAGGGTCCGGTAGTGGCAGTGCAGCGCCACCTCCAGGCCGCCGCCCATGGCCACGCCGTTGACGAACGCGAACGTCGGGATCGTCGACTCGCGCAGCCGGTTGAACACGCGGTGCCCGTACCGGCCGAGCTCGACCGCCTGCTCGCGGGACGCGATCGTCGGCATGCCCGTGATGTCGGCACCGACCGAGAAGATGTACGGCTTGCCGGTGATCGCGATGAACGCGGGCTCCAGCGCCTGCGCCGCGGTGATCGCCTCGTCCAGGCTGGCCAGCCCGCCCGGGCCGAACGTGTTGGGCTTCGTGTGGTCGAGCCCGTTGTCGAGGGTGATCAGGGCGGCGGTGCGGCCCTGGACCTTGACCGTGCGCACCAGCGCCTTCGTGACGACCTCAGTGCTCATGCGCCCTCCTCGCTTCGCGATGAGACGCCTTCGCGCAGGCTGCTGAGCCAACTGGTTCGTTCGCTTCGCTCTCTCACTTGGTGCCCTCCCAGTTCGGGTTCTCCCAGATGACCGAGCCGCCCATGCCGATGCCGATGCACATGGCGGTGACGCCGTACCGCACCTCGGGGTGCTCCGCGAACTGGCGCGCGAGCTGGGTCATCAGCCGCACGCCGGAGGAGGCCAGCGGGTGGCCGACCGCGATCGCGCCGCCCCACGGGTTGACCCGCGGGTCGTCGTCGGCGACGCCGAAGTGGTCGAGGAACGCCAGCACCTGCACGGCGAACGCCTCGTTGAGCTCGAACAGGCCGATGTCGGCGATGTCCAGGCCGGCGATCCGCAGCGCCTTCTCGGTCGCCGGGATCGGGCCGACACCCATCACCTCCGGCTCGACGCCGACGAAGCCGTACGAGACCAGCCGCATGGCCACCGGCAGGCCGAGCTCGCGGGCGGTGTCCTCGGCGGCGATGATGCTCGCGGTCGCGCCGTCGTTGAGACCGGCCGAGTTGCCTGCGGTGACCCGGCCGTGTGGGCGGAACGGGGTCTTCAGTGTGGCCAGCTTCGCCATGCTGGTCTCGCGCGGCGCCTCGTCGGCGGTGGCCAGACCCCAGCCGTTCTCCGGGTCGCGCAGCGCGACGCTCACCAGGTCGTCCTGGAGCTTGCCGTTCGCGTACGCCTTGGCCGTCTTGACCTGGCTCGCGAGGCCGAACGCGTCAGCGCGTTCCTTCGTCACGGCCGGGAGCCGGTCGTGCAGGTTCTCCGCGGTCTTGCCCATCACCAGCGCGGACGGGTCGACCAGCTTCTCGGCCAGGATCCGCGGGTTGGGGTCGACGCCCTCGCCCATCGGGTGCCGGCCCATGTGCTCGACACCGCCTGCGATCGCGAAGTCGTAGGCGCCCATCGCGATCCCGCCGGCGACGTTGGTGACCGCGGTCATCGCGCCCGCGCACATCCGGTCGATCGCGAAGCCCGGCACGGTCTTGGGCAGACCGGCCAGCAGAGCGGCGGTGCGGCCGATGGTCAGGCCCTGGTCGCCGATCTGGGTGGTCGCGGCGATGGCGACCTCCTCGACCCGCTCCGGGGGAAGCTGCGGGTTGCGCCGGAGCAGCTCGCGGATGCACCGGATGACCAGATCGTCGGCGCGGGTGTGCGCGTACATGCCACCCGCCTTTCCGAAGGGAGTGCGGACGCCGTCGACGAACGCGACGTCGCGGACTGAACGGGGCACGGAAGGGCCTCCTCGGTACGGGGTATGAGCCGATGCTACTCGTCAGTAACCTCGCATGGTGCGTGGAGTGGGACACAAGCACGCGGTTGGTAGGGTCCAACCCCATGAAGGTCTTGATCGCGGGCGGGGCAGGGTTCATCGGCAGCACGATGGCCTCGGCCTGTATCGACTCCGGCATCACCCCGGTGATCGTCGACAACCTGGTCACCGGCCGCGCCGAGTACGTACGCGATCGCCTCTTCTACGAGGGCGACATCGCCGACGGCGCCCTGATCGACCGGATCTTCGCCGACCACCCGGACATCACGGCCGTGGTGCACGCCGCGGCGCTCATCGTGGTGCCCGAGTCGGTGGCCGAGCCGGTGCGCTACTACCGCGAGAACGTGGCGAAGTCGCTCGACCTGATCGCGCACGTGACCCGCAACGGCTGCGACCGCTACCTGTTCTCGTCGTCCGCCTCCATCTACGCCCCCGGCGCCGACTTCACCGTCGACGAGACGTCGGCGCTGCGCCCGGAGTCGCCGTACGCCCGGACCAAGGCCGTCATGGAGTGGGTGCTGGAGGACTGCACCAACGCCTATGACCTGCGGGTCATCTCGCTGCGCTACTTCAACCCGATCGGCGCGGACCCGAAGATGCGCACGGGCCTGCAGCACGCGCAGCCGACGCACCTGCTCGGCCGCCTGATCACGGCGCTGGAGGCCGGCGACGAGTTCCGGATCACCGGCACCGACTGGCCGACCCGCGACGGCAGCGGCATCCGCGACTTCATCCACGTCTGGGATCTGGCCCGCGCCCACGTCGAGGCCCTGCGTCGGTTCGACGAGGTGCTGCCGGCCGACGGCGACCGGAAGTACGACGTGCTCAACCTGGGCACCGGCACGGGCACGACGGTCCGCGAGTTCGTGACGGCCTTCCAGCGGGTGGCGGACCGCCCACTGCGGGTGTCCGACGCCCCGTCCCGCCCGGGCGACGTCGTGGGTTCCTACACCCGCACGGACAAGGCCCACGCGGCCCTCGACTGGACCCCCGACTACACGGTCGAAGACGGCATCCGCCACTCCCTGGAATGGGCCGCCCTCCGCCCCTCGATCCTGGGCGAGTAACAGCCCAGAATCGGCGAGGGGCGAAGCTGGCGGCCCGTCCTAGGAGCGGGTCAGCCAGCGCTCCCGTCCGGCTCCGGCTCGGGCTCTGGGTCCGGCTTTGACTTTGGCTTTGGGTCGTCCAGGGCGTTGGCCAGGTCTGTGGCGATCAGGCCTACCTGCCAGGGGCGGGCGCCGTAGCCGCGTAGCGTGGCCGAGACTGTTTCCGGGGTGACGTCTTCCGGTGGGGTCCAGGCCAGGCGGCGGATCGAGTCCGGGGCGATCAGGTTCTCCGGCGGCAGCTTGTGCGCTCCCGCCGTCGTGGTGACCACCTCGCGGCAGCGGGACAGCCGGCCCGCTGCCACCGGGTCGCGTTCGGCCCAGCGGTGCGGTGGCGGCGGCCCGTCGATCGGCGGGTTGGTCGGCAGGGCGTCGTCGGGCAGGCCGCGGGCCGTGTCCAGGGCGTCGAGCCAGATCCGGGCCAGCCGGCGCACGGACCTGCCGCCGAAGCCCGGCAGCGTGAGCAGGGTGCGCTCGTCCTTCGGGTCGATCTCGGCGGCCGCCACGATCGCCGAGTCGGGCAGCACCCGGCCCGGCGCGGAGTCGCGGCGGGCGGCGACGTCGTCGCGGGCGTACCAGAGGGCGCGGACCCGGGCCTGAGCCCGCGCGCCGCGGATGCGGTGTATCCCCGAGGTGCGGCGCCACGGGTCGGGGCGGTTGCGTGGCGGCTGGGCGCCCCAGGCGACCAGTGCGGCGAACTCCTCGGCCGCCCAGTCCTGCTTGCCCTGGGTGATCAGCTCGGCCGCGAGCGCGTCGCGGAGGTCGACCAGCAGCTCGACGTCGAGGGCGGCGTAGCTCAGCCACGAGTCCGGCAGCGGGCGGCTGGACCAGTCGGCGGCGGAATGGTGCTTCTCCAGCGCGAAGCCCAGCAACTGCTCGGTCAACGCCGCCAGGCCGACGCGTTCGAAGCCGGCCAGCCGGCCGGCCAGCTCGGTGTCGAACAGCCGCCGCGGGCGCAGTCCGAGGTCGGACAGGCACGGCAGGTCCTGGCTCGCGGCGTGCAGCACCCACTCGGCGTCGGCGATGGCGGCGTCGAGCGTACGCAGGTCGCCCAGCGGCAGCGGGTCGATCAGCACGGTGCCGGAGCCGCTGCGGCGTAGCTGGACCAGGTAGGCCCGCTGGCTGTAGCGGTAGCCGGAGGCACGTTCGGCGTCGATCGCCACCGGACCGGTGCCGCCGGCGAAGCGGGCCACCGCGTCGGCGAGGTCGTCGGGCGACTCGACGGGCGCGGGCGTGCCTTCCCGGGGCGCGGTGAGCAGCAGCGGCGTGGGGCCGGCCGCAAGGGGTTCGGGGGCCGCCGGGCCGTCGGGGGAGCCGGTGGAGGGGCCGTCCGCTTCGGGGGAGGTGGGCGACTCGTCCCCCGCTCGGCGTGCGGCCCGACGGCGCAGGGGTGGTTCGTCGGTCACCTGCCAACCCTAGTAGGCACGCCGTCACGCATCGGACAGCCGGGTCGGCGCGTCGGGTGGTGCGGTACGGTCCTGCGGGGGTCCAGTCCGGTGCGACGGAGGGGAGCGGAGAATGTCCGCCGGGGACGAACGCACAACCTGGCCCGAAACTTCACCCGGGTACGGCGCACCACCGCCGCCCGAGGGCCCGATCTACATGCCGGTCGACCGTGACTTTCCGCCGGCCGACCTCGGACCGCCACCGCGGGCCGCGCACTACGCCCCACCAGGCCCGCGAGGCCCGGTCGAGCCGCCCGTCTCGTGGGCGCCGCCGCCCGATTTCGCCCCGCCGGCGCCGCGTGGCCCGATCGACTCGGCACCCTTCAATCCGGTGCCGTACAGCCCCGTTCCGCCGCGACCCGGTCCGCCGTTCACGCCACCGGCACCGCGCCAGCCGGGCCACGCGATTTTCGAAACCGGGTCCGGCGCGCCGCCCGCGGCGGACACCCGTAAAGGTGAAAAGCGCCGTTGGGTCGTCGGTGCCACGCTCGGCCTCGTCGTGGTGCTGGCCGGTGTGGTGGCCTACCAGGCGGTGCGCATCGAGCAGCTTGGTGACCGGCTCGCCAGCAACGAGCGGGTGCAGGCCGACGAACAGGCTCAGGCCGCCGGTCGCTTCGACGGACTCGACGGCCGGGCCACGGACCTGGAGAAACGGCTCGGTGCGGCGTTCAACCCGGAGGCGATCTCCAGCGCCGCGCTGCCCAGCGTGTTCCGCGTGGCGGCCGGCGACGTGACCGGCACAGCGTTCGCGGTGGGCAAGCCGGCCAGCGGCGGCAAGACCAACATGATCACCAACTTCCATGTCGTCGAGGACGTGTACGAGGCCGGCGGGCGCCAGGTCTTCCTGGAGCGCGACAGCAAGCGCTACGCGGCCACGATCGTCGCCGTGAACAAGGCCGCTGACGTGGCCCACCTGCGTACCAGCACGAAGATCAATGGTCTGGTCACCGCCAAGGGCACGGTCAAGTCCGGCCAGCAGATCGTGGTGGTCGGCGCCCCGCTGGGCCTGAGCGACTCGGTGACGACGGGCGTCGTGAGCGCGGTCCGCGAACTGCCGGAGAGCAACGGCCCGATGATCCAGTTCGACGCGCCGATCAACCCCGGCAACTCCGGCGGCCCGGTGATCAACTCGGCCAAGCAGGTGGTCGGCATCGCCACCGCCAAGGCGCAGGACGCCGAGGGCATCGGGCTGGCCGTGCCCATCAAGGTCGCCTGCGACGCCTTCAAGATCTGCTGACCGGCGTGCGGCCGCCGCGATCCCTTCCGCGGCGGCCGCACACGGGTGCGCCGGGCCAGCGTCCCGCCGGCGGCGCGGATGTTAATAAGGGTCCCTTGCGCTGCGGAAAGCGTTAACAAGGGACCCTTGCTTCGCCGAAGGCGGAGGTTGGCTCCCGATCGCAACGTGAAACGATGGGCTCGATGACGACGACGACCCACACCGACTCCGCCCTGGTCCGCGCCGCGCGGGGCATCGACACCCCGCACACGCCCGTCTGGTTCATGCGCCAGGCCGGGCGCTCCCTCCCGGAGTACCGGGAGCTGCGCGCGGGCATCGGCATGCTCGACACCATCCGTCGGCCCGACCTGGTCGCGGAGATCACCCTGCAGCCGGTACGCCGGCACGGGGTCGACGCCGCGATCCTGTTCAGCGACATCGTGGTGCCCGTCGCGGCGGCCGGGGTCGACGTCGACATCGTCGCGGGCACCGGCCCGGTGGTCGCCGAGCCGATCCGGTCCGCGCAGGACGTGGCGGCGTTGCGCCGCCTGGACCCGAGCGACGTCTCCTACGTCGACGAGGCGGTCCGGCTGACCACCGCAGAGCTCGGCGACACCCCGCTGATCGGCTTCGCCGGAGCGCCCTTCACGCTGGCCAGCTACCTGATCGAGGGCGGCCCGTCGCGGACCCACGCGAAGACCAAGGCGCTGATGTACGGCGACCCGGACACCTGGCACGCCCTCTGCGCACGGCTGGCCGAGAACGCGCTGACCTTCCTGCGGGTCCAGATCGGCGCCGGCGTCGCCGCGGTGCAGCTCTTCGACTCGTGGGCCGGCGCGCTGTCCGAGGCGGACTACCGCCGCTACGTGCTGCCGCACTCGACCGCCGTGCTGACCGGGCTGGCCGAGGCGGGCGTGCCGCGGATCCACTTCGGTGTCGGGACCGCCGAGCTGCTCGGTGCGATGGGTGAGGCCGGTGCCGACGTGGTCGGGGTCGACTGGCGTACGCCGCTGGATGTCGCCACCCGCCGGATCGGCCCGGACAAGGCCGTGCAGGGCAACCTCGACCCGACCACGCTGCTGGCGCCCTGGGAGGTCATCGAGGCGGAGGTACGCCGGATTCTCGACCAGGGCCGCGCCGCTCCGGGCCACATCTTCAACCTCGGCCACGGGGTGCTGCCGGAGATCGACCCCACGGTGCTGACCCGGGTCACGGAGCTGGTGCACACGCTTTCGGCCCGATAGGTCGGGTTTGTCGGTTCCGCCTAGCCGATCATGCTAAGGCGCCCGGCGTGCCCTACCCCCATGGCGCCCCGAGGAATGCATAGGCTGCGGTCATGGCTCCGACAGCGGTTCCCGACGTCTTCGCGAACGCCGTCGCCAGCCTTCGCTCCGCGACACCGCGCGCCGAGATCCTCCTCGAGGAGGTCGGCGCACCACAGCGACTCGCGCCCTTCACGTTCGCCCTCAGCGCCTCGGTCACCAAGCCCGACGACGACGAGATGGCGACCGGCCGGCTGATCCTGCTCTACGACCCGGCCGGCCACGAGGCGTGGGAGGGCACGATGCGGCTGGTCACCTACGTGACCGCCGAGGTCGACGTCGACATGGCCGCCGACCCGCTGCTGCCCACCGTGGGCTGGACCTGGCTGACCGACGCGCTCGACGCGCAGGACGCGCACTACCGGGCCATCGGCGGCACGGTCACCCAGACCATGTCGACCCGCTTCGGCGAGCTGGCCGGCCCTCCGACGGCGGCCGACATCGAGATCCGCGCGAGCTGGACGCCGACCGACGACGACCTCGGCGCCCACCTGCTCGCCTGGTCGACGCTGCTGGCCTCGACCGCCGGCCTGCCGCCGCCCGGCGTCACAGCGCTGCCCGGTCGCCGCAGCGCCTGATCCGGCCCGCCATATGGTGGGTGCCATGCAGAACCGGGTCGCCGTGATCGGCGGAGGGATCGCGGGGCTGGCCGCCGCGGTGCGGATCAACGACGCGGCGCCGGGCACCGCTGTCACGATCTTCGAGCAGGGCGCCACGCTCGGCGGCAAGCTGCGCACCGGCGAGGTGGCCGGCTCGCCGGTCGAGCTAGGTGCCGAGGCGTTCCTGGTGCGGGACACGGCCACCGGCGAGGACTCGCCCGCCATCAAGCTGGCCCGGCGGCTCGGCCTCGGCGACGACCTGGTCAACCCGGCTGTCGGCGCCGCCGCGCTGGCCGTCGGCGGCAAGCTGGTGCCGATGCCGCGGGGGACGCTGACCGGCGTGCCGGGCGACGTCGGCACGCTGGCCGGGGTGGCGGCCGTGGAGGACCACGACCTCGACGCCGGCGAGCCGCTGCTGGCCGAGGGCGAGGACGTCTCCGTGGGCGCGCTGGTCCGGCGCCGGCTCGGCGACCAGGTCGTGGACCGGTTGGTCGACCCCATGCTGGGCGGCGTGTACGCGGGTCGCGCCGACCGCCTCTCGCTGGCCGCCACGATGCCGGCGCTGGCCCGGCAGGCCAGGCGCGCGGGCACGCTCACCGGCGCCGTGAAGGCGGCGCAGGCCGCGTTCCCCCGGGTGCCGGGCGGCGCCGTGTTCGCCACCGTCCGGGGCGGCGTGAGCCGGCTGGTCGAGGCCGCCGCCGAGGCCAGCGGTGCGGAGCTCCGACTCGGCGCGACGGTCCGCGAGCTGACCCGTCTGCCCGACGGCACGTGGCGGCTCACCGTCGGCCCAACCCGCGACCCCGAGTACGTCACCGTCGACGCCGTCGTGCTCGCCGTGCCGGCCCGGCCCGCCGCCCGGCTGCTCCAGGCGATCGAGCCGGACGCGGCCCGCGAGGTCGGCGCGCTCGACTACGCCAGCGTGGCGCTGGTCACCCTGGCGCTGCCCCGGCTCGAGCTGCCGGAGCTGTCCGGCTTCCTGGTGCCGGCCGAGAACGGCACCGCGGTCAAGGCGGCCACCTTCTTCTCGACCAAGTGGACCCACCAGCGCCGGTCGGACGGGGTCGCCCTGGTCCGCGCGTCCGTGGGCCGCTACGGCGACGAGCACGTGCTCCAGCGCGACGACGCCGAGCTCGTCGGCATCGTCCACAGGGAACTGTCCACCCTGGTCGCCCACAGCCTGCCCAAGTCGCTGGACACCAAGGTGCAGCGCTGGGGCGGTGCGCTGCCGCAGTACGCGCCCGGGCACCTCGACCGGGTCGCCGCGGCCCGGGCGGCGCTGCGCCGCGAGGCACCGACGCTGGCCCTGGCCGGCGCGGGCTACGACGGCGTCGGGATCCCGATCTGCGTACGTTCCGGCGAGTCCGCGGCCGACGCCGTGCTCGCCGCCCTGCGGGACCGGCAGCAGGCCGGCTGAGAGAGGATGGTTCGCATGACGGAGCAGACCAACGCCGCCCGGATCCGGGAGCTCAACGACACCATCCGCTACACGATGTGGTCGGTGTTCCGGGCCGCCGAGCCGTTGCCGGAGTCGCGCAGCGGGCTGGCCGCCGAGGTCGACACCCTCTTCGCCGACCTGGCGAGCAAGGACGTCACGGTCCGCGGCAGCTACGACGTCTCCGGGCTGCGCGCCGACGCCGACCTGATGATCTGGTGGCACGCGGCGTCCAGCGACGCGCTCCAGGAGGCGTACGCCCAGTTCCGCCGGACCGCGCTCGGCCGGCACCTGGCCCCCGTCTGGTCGCAGATGGCGCTGCACCGGCCGGCCGAGTTCAACAAGAGCCACCTGCCGGCGTTCCTGTCCGGTGAAGAGGCCCGGGCGTACATCTGCGTCTACCCGTTCGTCCGCTCCTACGAGTGGTACCTGCTGCCCGACGAGGACCGTCGGGACATGCTGGCCGAGCACGGCCGGCAGGCGCGCGGCTTCCCGGACGTGCGGGCCAACACGGTGGCCTCGTTCGCGCTCGGCGACTACGAGTGGATGCTGGCGTTCGAGGCCGACGAGCTGCACCGGATCGTCGACCTGATGCGCGAGCTGCGCGCGTCGAGGGCCCGGCGGCACGTGCGCGAGGAGGTCCCGTTCTACACGGGGCGCCGGCGCTCGGTGGCCGAGCTCGTCGAAGCCCTGCCCTAAGACTGGTAGGGCGGCGCCACGCCCCAGCCCCAGTGCGGCACCGGCGCGTGCTCGACCGGGGTCGCGCCCGGCTGGGAGTTCTCCATCGCGATCCGGGTGCCCCACTCCAGGTAGCCGACCAGCGCCGCCCGGAACTCAGGATCGGGCGGCAGTTCGGCGTCGTCGGCGGCGAGGCTCATCAGCGACGCGAACCGGAAGCGGTGCTCGGGCGTGATCCCGAGGTTCTTGTGGTGGGCGAGCATGTTCTCGTAGCCACCGAGCTCGCCGGTGTAGTCCGACGGCCCGCCGAACACCTCGGACCACCAGGTCGTCACGTGCTCGCGATGCGGCACGGTGACACCGCCGGGGAAGAACGGGCTGAGCAGCTCGTCCTGCTCCACCCGGTCGTAGAACGCGTTGATCATTCGAGCGATCGCCGGCCGGCCGCCGGCCCACTCGTACAGCGTCGGGGTCGTCATGATCCCTAAGCTAACCCCGCGCCATGGGCACGTGCGGGATGCCGTCCTCCAGGAAGCCGGGTCCGCTGACCGTGTAGCCGTAGCGGCCGTAGAAGCCGGCCAGGTGGGACTGCGCGTCGAGGACCGACGGCCGGGCGCCGACGAGCTCCAGCGCCGTGTCCATGAGCCGGCCGGCCACGCCGGAGCCGCGGGCCTCCTTGGCGACCACCACGCGGCCGACCCGCATGCCGCCGTCCGGCTCGCCGAGCACCCGCAGGTAGGCGACCGGGACGCCGTACCGAGCGACCCAGACGTGCCGGGTCGCCGGTTCGAGGTCCCGGCCGTCGATGTCGAGGTATGCCGCCTCCTGCTCGACCACGAACACCGTGCAGCGCAGCTCGAGCAGGCGGTACAGGGTGGTCGTGTCGAGGTCGGCGAAGGACGCCACGCGTAGCTCATCGGTGTTCGGCCGCATGGTCACCGAGCATAATCAGCCCGGGTGGGCGCCCACGGTGTCGGTGATCGCCGCACCCTCGGCGCCGGTGGTCGCCCGCGCGCAGTGCGCACAGCAGAAGAACCGGCCGGCCACCTCGACGCCGTGGCCGACGACCTTCACGCCGCAGTGCTCGCAGATCGGGGCGAGCCGCTGGATCGCGCATTCGAACGAGTCGAAGACGTGCCGGTCGCCGCTGATCGTCTTCACTTCGAAGGCCAGCCAGTAATCGTTGCCACAGGTCTCACACACCGCCATGGTGCCCGCCCCCAATCGGTTACCCGCAGCGTGACCCGGAAGTACGCCTGCCGGCAACCGAAACGCCCGATAAGAGCTAGATTCGCGACTGATGAATGTCATGTAACGCGCGGTGTGTCGGTCCGCCCATGTCCGGGTCCGGCAGGGAAGCTCCATGAGGTTGTGTCCTTACCGGGAGGAGCCGACATGATCAAGAAAAGTAAGCTCTTCGGCAGCAAGACCCGCGTGACGTTCTGCCTGCCCAAGGACAACCCGGTCGGGCAGGTCAGCGTCGTGGGCTGCTTCAACGACTGGGAGCCCGGCCGGCACGAGCTCCAGCCGAGGCGCGACGGGACCCGCACGGTGACGCTCACCCTCGGCCCGGGCGAATACACCTTCCGCTATCTCGCCACCGGTGGCGTCTGGCTCGACGACGAGCAGGCCGACGGGGTCGACGGACGCGGCGGGCTGCTGGTTGTCGGCCAGCACGCCCTCGTCGGGCAGCACAGCAAGTAATCAGCGGTCTAGCCTCACCGGGTGACCGCTGAGGACATCGTCGTACCCCCGGCTCTCGTAGCCGCCCAGGTCCGGTTCCGCGGCGACGCGGGCCGGGCCTGGGTGGACGGGGTGGCCCGCACCGCGGCCGAGTTCCTCGATCGCTGGCGGTTGCGGCGCGACGGCGCGCCGCGCAGCGGGGTGGCCGGTCTCGTGCTCCCGGTCGTCACCGAAGACGGCACGCCGGCGATGCTCAAGCTCCAGGACACCGACTGGGACCACCCCGGCGAGGGTCTCGCGCTGCGCACCTGGGCCGGTGACGGCGCGGCCCGCCTGCTCCGCGAGGACCCGCAGACCTGGACGCTGCTGATCGAGCGCCTGGATCCTTCTCGCGACTTGCGGTCCATCGAGGACGACACGGCGGCGGTACGGGTGATCGCCGAGCTGCTCAACCGGCTCAACGCGTACCCGGCGCCGCCGTCGATTCCGCTGCTGGCCGACAAGGCCGCCAAGATGATCGAAGACACCCCGGCGGCGGCAGCGCTGTTGGCGGACCCTTTTGAGGGAAAGCTGATCCAGCGCTGGGCCGACCAGCTCGCCGAGGTGGTCGGCGAGGCCGGTGACCGGCTGCTGCACTGGGATCTGCACTACGAGAACGTGCTGGCCGGCGGCCGGGAGCCGTGGCTGGCGATCGACCCGAAGCCGCTGGCCGGTGACCCGGGCTTCGAGCTCTGCCCGGCACTGTGGAACCGGTGGGACAAGTCAGCGCCGGACCGCACGATCCGGCGCCGGTTCGACGTCATGGTCGAGGCGATGGGCCTGGACCGGCAGCGTGCGGTCGTGTGGACGCTCGGCCGTACGCTGCAGAACTCGATCTGGTCGGTCGAGGACGGCGACCGCGCCCTCGAACCCGAAATGGTGGCGGTGGCCGCCGCTCTTACGCGGGGATGAGCCGCATGCTCACCGAGTTGATGCAGTAGCGGGCGTCCTTGGCCGTGTAGCCCTCGCCGTCGAAGCGGTGGCCGAGGTGCGAGTCGCAGTGCGCGCAGCGCACCTCGACGCGGAGCATGCCCAGCGACCGGTCCTCGATGTACCGGATCGAGCCGGGGATCGCCTCGTCGAACGACGGCCAGCCGCAGTGCGAGTCGAACTTGGTGCCGCTGGTGAACAGCGCCGCGTTGCAGGCCCGACAGACGTAGGTGCCCGGTGTCTTGGTGTCGACGTACTCGCCGGTGAACGGCCGCTCGGTGCCGGCCTGACGCAGCACCCGGAACTCTTCGGGGTTGAGCCGGACCTGCCACTCGGCGTCGGTCTTAGGCAGCTCGTTGGTGGGGATTTCGGCCACGGGGGAGGGCTTCTCGGGTGCCATGCATCAACCGTACGACCCCCTTAGCGGAAGAGCCGATTACCTGGGTGTGACCTCGTCGTTAGCAGTGCATGCGAACACCGGTCAGGGTGGTCAGCGCGGCGCAGGAGCCTTTACCGGGAGACCCGCTGCGCTTCCGGCCGACCTGGCGACAGGCGCTGGGGCGGGGCATGTGGGTGGGCGTCCTGGTGTCCGGCGCGCTGGCGCTGACGGGCCTGGCGGCGGTGCTGGCGCCGGAAGTGGCGCACTGGCTGACCGACGCCGAGTTGTACCGCACCGTGCCGCCACAGCTCTGGTGGCTGCTGGTGCTGCCGGTGCCGGTGAGCGCCGTGCTCGGCCTGCTGCTGCGCGGCCGGGTGGGTGCTGATCTGGACGCGGCGGGCGCCTGGGCGGTGCCGGGCGCGCTCGGTGACTCGGCGCCCTGGCACCGGGTGGTCGAGGTCCGGATGGAGCGGCGGGGCCGGCGAACGGTCGTCGCGCTGCCACTGCTGGACGGTTCGATCGTCCGGCTCCGGGCGCCCTACGACGGGCACCTGCTGGGCCGCGACCCCGACTTCGAGCGCAAGCAGTTCCGTATCCGATTGCTCTGGGAGACCCACCGGTACGGCTGACCCTG
Organism: Asanoa ishikariensis; assembly: GCF_900107455.1. Taxonomy (GTDB): domain Bacteria; phylum Actinomycetota; class Actinomycetes; order Mycobacteriales; family Micromonosporaceae; genus Asanoa; species Asanoa ishikariensis. The sequence continues at coordinate 1,315,979 of NZ_FNQB01000002.1, forward strand.
GCTGGGTGATCCATACCGGTCGCTTGGGCGTTTTCGGACATAGCGCTCTACGCTCCCACAAATGCTCCTTTCGGCACGAATTCTCCGGACGACAGGAACAGAACGATGACGAACAAACGACGGCGGCGACTGGTCAGTGCCGCGGCCTTGCCGGCCGCCGGCCTCGCTGTGGTGGCCGGAGCGCTCGCCCTGAGTGGCCAGGCAGCCAGCGCGGCGGCGCTCGGCGACGGACCTGTTGGTGACGGCACCGACGCGGCCGCGGCGGCGGCGGACCGGGCGCAGGAGATCACCGACGGGGCGATGGCGGACGTGGTCACCGACGGAGCGCCGGTCGACCTGCCGGACACGACCTCGGCCCCCGACGACGAGGCGGACGAGGCGTCGAAGGGCCCGGCCGACCTGCCCGCGGCGGCGAAGTTCGGCAGCGGCGTCTCGCACATCGCCAGCGGCCACAACGCGGGCATCCTGAACGGCACGCAGGTGGTCGTACCGATCACGATCGACGTGGACGTCTGCGGCAACAGCATCGCCGCTGCCGGGGGTGTCGCGTCTTCCTCGTGCGGTGACGACGACGAGGAAGAGCCGCCGCCTCCGCCGCCGGTGGACGAGGAGCCGCCGACCGCGCAGGAGCCGCCGCCGGCGCCTGTCGAAGAGCCGCCGGTGGCCGAGCCCGAACTGCCGAAGACCGGGCTGCCGGTGGGCTCGATCGCGGGCTTCGGCGGCGTACTCACCGCGGGCGGCGCAGCCATGTCACTCGCGGGCGTCCGCACGAACCGCTACATCGGCCGCCACCGCCGAGGCCCCCGGCCTTCCTGACGGGCGGCTTTGCTCTGCACCCAAATACGCACCACCCCCGTCACGGAGGTGGTGCGTATTTGGGTGCAGAGCAAAGCCGGGCTATGACCCTCGGGCCCATTGGGCCCGCCTGCGAGGCAACAACAGAAGAACCAAAGCAGTTGCCAGGACCGCCACTCCCAGCATGGACAGCGGGCGAATCAAGATATAGGTGTACGCGCTCCAGGTCGCCGGCGGTGAGACCATCGCGGAGTTGATCAGTTGGAGGTAAATGACGTCGCCGCTGCTGAGCACGGTGGCGGGCAGGAGCAGGAGACTTCCGACGCCGGCCAGTGCCGCAGCCGCCGGGCCGGACGCACCCCGTCCCGACAGCCGGCCAGCGCCCGCGAGGACTACCAGTCCGCCGAGAAGAAGCCCGACCAGCCAACCGACCACAGTCAACGGCAGAACGGCCGCCGGCTCGGGGCGGACGAACTCCATGCCCAACTGCGCTTCCGGCGTCAGTTCGGGAAGGACCGCTCCGTCGCTCACCGGCAAGACGAAAAGAGCCAGGTCGGCTCGCGTCGCGGTCAGTTCGCGGCCAGGGGACGTGGGCGTAACTTTCCAGCCCTGCTGCCGCAGATTGGCCTCGACCCCGGTCAGCACCGAGCCGTAGGAACCGTCGGGCGTGTCCATGGTGCACAGAACGTAGCCGCCGTTGTAATTGTCTGAGCCGAGGATCCGAGTGGCCGGCCCCGTGGAGAACTGGTAGCTGAAGACCGGCTCCAGACGGTCGACCTCGGCGACCGACAGGCCTGGCGCAGCAGACATCGCCAGGCTGCGGGCCTCGACGTCAGCCGGCAGTCCGGCCGCCCACCTCCAGCCCAGCCACGCGCCGGCGGCCGCGAACAGAGCCGCGACCGTCAACGCGACCAGACAGCCAGGGCGCGAACCCCAATCCGGCGCCCCACCCGTGCCTCCCGTTGCCGCAGTCGAAGTGCCGCCAACTGTGAGTCAAAGTGGATCACTGCGTCAACACCCCTTTGATGATCGAGTCTCATCTGCCGGGACATGTGGGCGGGCGGCGGCGGGTCGTGTGGCATCGCCCGGTGCACTGCTCTGCATGGTCGAAATCGAGCTCGCTCAACCCGAGGACGCCGGCGAGGTGCTCACGCTCCAGCGGGCCGCGTTCCTCACCGAGGCCCAGCGTTACGACAACCCGCACCTGCCGATGCTCACCGAGACGCTGGACGAGATCACGGCGGTGATCAGCGGGCCGGGCACCCTGCTGGTCGGCCGCACCGCGCGCGGGCGGCTGGTCGCCGTCGGGCGGGGTCGGCTCGACGAGCACGGCACTTGCCACCTCGCCCGCCTCGCGGTGGCACCTGACCTACGCGGACGCGGGCTCGGCTGGCGGATCTTGGTCGCGATCGAGGCCGCGCACCCCAAGGCATTGCGCTTCGAGTTGTTCACGGGCGCCGAGAGCCATGACAACATCCGGTTGTACGAGCGGAACGGCTACAAGATCTTCGACCGGCGGCTGCTGGACCGCGGTCCGGGCCTGGTTTACCTGGCCAAACCGGCCGTGCGCTAGCGTCGGATCATGACAGAGCCGGTCGATCCCCGCGCGCGGCGGCTGTTCGATACCGGGCGCACCGGGCCGGGTGACCTGGCCGCCAGCCCGTTTCGGGCCGACCGCGACCGGATCGTCACCTCGCCCTTCTTCGCCCGGCTGGGCGGCGTCACCCAGGTGATCAGCCCGGGCGGCAGCGGCCTGCTGGTGCACAACCGGCTGACCCACAGCCTCAAGGTCGCCCAGGTCGCGCGGGCCATCGCCGAGCGGCTCACCGCCGACCCCGGCAACCTGGCCCTGCTCGACAAGCTCGGCGGCTGCGACCCGGACGTGGTCGAGGCGGCCGCGCTGGCCCACGACCTCGGCCACCCGCCGTTCGGGCACCTCGGGGAGGCCGTGCTGGACCGGCTGGCCCGCGAGCGGCTCGGGCTGCCCGACGGCTTCGAGGGCAACGCGCAGTCGTACCGCATCGTCACCAGCACCGAGATCCGCGGCGCCGCCACGATCGGGCTCAACCTGACCGCCGCGGTGCGCGCGGCGATCGTCAAGTACCCGTGGACCCGGCTGGGCTATCCGGAGCCGCATCCGCGCCGGATGAGCCCGCCGCCGCGCGGTGCGTCCGCGCCCGACTGGGACTTGGCCAGCGGTTCGGCCAAGTTCGGCGCCTACACGACCGAGGTCGACGACCTGCGCGAGGCGCGCGCCCCGTTCGCCGGCAAGATCCCGGACTGGCAGCAGACCGTCGAGGCGTCCATCATGGACATCGCCGACGACATCGCGTACGCGATCCACGACGTCGAGGACTTCCACCGGGTCGGCGTGCTCCAGCAGGGGACAGTCGCGGCCGAGCTGATCGGCTGGCAGCGCGAGACCAAGCGGCTCGGCGGGCTCACCGACGCCGCGCTGGACGCGGGCAGCCGCCAGGCCGGCGTCGCGATCGAGCGGCTGCGCCGCCGGCTGCACCGCCGGGACCGCTGGATCAGCGACGACGAGGCGTTCGCGGACGCCGTCGAGCAGGTCCGGCACGACCTGGTCGACGGGCTGCTGGCCGACCCGTTCGACGGGTCCGTCGCGGCCGAGCAGTACGTGGCCCGGTTCTCCGCACGCTGGACCCGCCGGCTGGTCGACGCCGTCCGGCTGACCGACAGCCCGGCGGTCCGCTCCGGCCACGTGCTGTTGGACCGGCCGCAGTGGCACGAGGTCCAGGTGCTCAAGCTGATCCACCACCGGTTCGTGCTCGACCGCCCCGACCTGGCGCTGCACCAGCGCGGCCAGGCCCGCCTGCTCGCCACCCTGGTCGAGGCGCTGCTGGCCTGGATCGTCGACCCGGCCGAGGAGGCCCGGCTGCCGCAGCGCCTGCACGACCTGGTCGAGCTCGCCGAGGCGGAGTTGCCGGCGGGAACCCCCGACCGGGCCGCGCGCGCCCGCGGCCGGGCGATCGTCGACTTCGTCGCCGCGCTGACCGACCAGCAGGCGGTGGCGCTCCTCGATGCCTTGTCGGGCCGGTCGGGTCAGCTCTGGACGGACGCGTTCGTTCTCTGACCAGTACAGTGCGCCAATGGATCTGACGCAGACGGACACCAACATCACGATCCTGTGCGGGGTCGCCATGGTGATCGGTGTCTTCGGCGTGGTGATCCCGTTCCTGCCCGGGCTGCTGCTGACCTGGGCCTCCGCCACCGCCTGGGCGATCTTCGTGGGCGAGGGCAACGGCCGCTGGGGCGTACTCGCGCTGGTCACCGTGATCGCGATCCTCGGCATCGTCGTCAAGTACGCCTGGCCGGGGCGCAACCTCAAGCGCAGCGGCATACCCAACAAGACGCTGCTGCTCGGCGGTGTGCTGGCCATCGTCGGCTTCTTCGTGATCCCGGTGATCGGTCTGATCATCGGCTTCGTGGCCGGCATCTGGCTGGCCGAGCTCGCCCGGCTCGGCGACACGAAACAGGCCTGGCCATCGACCAAACACGCGATCAAGGCCGCCGGCCTGGCCATGCTCGTGGAGCTCGGCGCGGCGCTGGCCATCGCGATCATCTGGGTCGCGGCCGTCGTGGTGAGCTGACGTCTGGAAGACTCTGAGGGATGGACCTGCCGATCAACCCGCCGGTCGAGCCGATGCTTGCCAAGAGCGTGCCGCAGATCCCCGAGGCCGACGGCATGAGCTACGAGCCGAAATGGGATGGCTTCCGGTGCATCGTGTTCCGCGACGGTGACGAGGTCGAGCTGGCCAGCCGGGGTGGCAAGACCCTCACCCGCTACTTCCCCGAGGTGGTCGAGCAGGCCAAGGCCCAGCTCCCGGAGCGGTGTGCGGTCGACGGCGAGATCGTGGTCATCCACCGTGAGGAGGGTCAGCAGCCCAAGCTCGAGTGGGACTGGTTGACCCAGCGGATCCACCCGGCCGCGTCCCGGGTCAAGCTGCTGGCCGAGAGCACCCCGGCCGACTTCGTGGCGTTCGACCTGCTCGCGCTCGGCGACGAGTCGCTCGTCGACCAGCCGTACGCGACCCGCCGGGCCAAGCTGGAGAAGGCCCTGGCCAAGGTCAAGTCGCCGGTGCACATCACGCCCACGACGCACGACATCGAGACCGCGCGGCGCTGGTTCGAGATCTTCGAGGGTGCCGGGCTCGACGGGCTGATCGCCAAGCCGGCCGACATCGCCTACGAGCCCAACAAGCGGCTGATGTTCAAGATCAAGCACGCGCGTACGGCCGATGCCGTGGTCGCCGGGTTCCGCTGGCACAAGTCCGGCCCGGTGGTCGGCTCGCTGCTCCTCGGCCTCTACGACGAAGCGGGCACCCTGCACCACATCGGCGTCTCCTCGTCGTTCAGCATGGCCCGCCGGTCGGAGCTGCTCGACGAGCTCGCCGACTACCGCGAGCCCGCCGAGCACCCCTGGATCGACGCGGACAACGACGAGCAGCAGGTGGGCCCGACCTCGGCGACCGGCCAGCGCCGCCCCGGCGGGGTGAGTCGGTGGACCGGCGGCAAGAACCTGGCCTGGGAGCCGCTTCGGCCCGACCTGGTGGTCGAGGTCGGCTACGACGCGATGGAGGGCGACCGGTTCCGGCACACGGCCCAGTTCGTCCGCTGGCGTCCGGACCGCGACCCCCGATCCTGCGGCTACGACCAGCTCGACCGGCCGGTCCGGTTCGATGTCGACGAGGTGCTCGGCGGCGACCCGTCAGCCGGGACGGGAGTCTGAACGTGCGTAAGCGGCTTTTCCTGGTCGGCCTGCTCGCCGGCCTGCTCGTGCTGACCGGCTGCACCGTGCCGGTCATCTCACCGAACGCCGGCAACAACAACGCGGCGCCCTCCCCGGCCGCGCCCGGCCAGGCCGCCTGGCGCCCCTGCCCCGACGTGCCGAACCAGCTCGTCGGCCGGGGTGCGTCGGGGATGACGTACGACTGCGCGACCATCAAGGTTCCGCAGGACTGGTCCGACGCCGGCAACGGACAGACCTTCGACGTCGCGCTGATCCGGGTACGCAACAAGAAGCAGCACGACCGCATCGGCTCGCTGCTGGTCAACCCCGGCGGCCCCGGTGCCTCCGGCGTCAACCTGGCCGTCTACCTCTCGTTCGGCGCGGCCTTCCAGGGCATCCCCGACGAGGTGACCCAGCGCTTCGACATCGTCGGCTTCGACCCGCGCGGGGTCGACCGGTCCAGCCCGGTCGAGTGCATCACCGACGCCCAGCTCGACGAGAGCTTCGGCTACGTGCCTGACCCGGAGACGCAGGCCCAGTTCGACGGGCTGGTCGACCTCAACAAGACCATCGGCCAGGAGTGCGAAGCCAAGTACGGCGACAAGCTCAAGCTCTTCTCCACGGTCCAGACCGCCAAGGACATGGACGCGATCCGCAAGGCCGTCGGCGACGAGAAGACGACCTACCTCGGCTACTCGTACGGCACCCTGCTCGGCGCCACGTACGCCCAGCTCTTCCCGAAGAACGTGCGGGCGCTGGTGCTCGACGGCGCGGTCGACCCGCGGCAGAGCTTCGTGGCCGGCTCGCAGAGCCAGGCCAAGGGCTTCGCGCTGGCGTTCGACAACTTCGCCAAGTGGTGCGACTCGACACCCGACCAGTGCCCGATCGCACCCGACGCCAAGGCGGCGGTCAACACCCAGATCGACAAGGCCGAGGTGTCACCGGTGACCGGCGCCGACGGACGCAAGGCGACGTCCGGCTGGGTCTTCTACGCGGTGATCTCGTCGCTCTACACCCAGTCGGGCTGGCAGGCCCTGGGCAGCGCGATCAAGGCGCTGGAGGACGGCAAGCCGGCGCAGGTGTTCCAGCTCGCCGACGCGTACGCGGAGCGGGCGCCCGACGGCACCTACTCCAACCTGTTCGACGCCAACATCGCCGTCAACTGCGCCGACGCGAAGGCGGTGCCCGACGTCAAGCAGGTCCGCACCCTCCAGGGCCAGTGGCGCTCGCAGATCCCGATGTTCGGTGCGCCGCTCGCCGTGGGCATGCTGACCTGCGCGGTCTGGCCGGGCGGGCACGACCCGTACCCGACCGGTCCGGCCACCGGTTCCGCGCCGATCGTGGTGGTCGGCACGACCGGCGACCCGGCCACGCCGTACGCGCAGGCGCCCGCCCTGGCCAACATGCTCGGCGTCGGCCACCTGCTGACCTGGGAGGGCGAAGGCCACACGGCCTACCCCCAGACGAGCTGCATCACCGACGCGGTCGACCAGTACCTGCTCAATCTGACCGTTCCGCCAGAGGGGAAGCGCTGCCCGGCGAAGTAGCCTGCCGGGCGCTCAGCTCCTCCAGCAGTTGGCGTACGACGCGCAGGTTGTTCTTCAGCTCTTCCTGCTCCTCGTGCCGGAACGCGTCGTTGTCGACGATCAGCCGGCTGGCGAAGTGCGCCGTGATCAGCGGGATCACCAGCAGCACCATGGTCGAGATCAGCACGACGGCGATCGCGCGCGCCTGCCAGGTGTCGGGCGAGATGTCGCCGTAGCCGACGGTGGACGCGGTGACCACCGCCCACCAGAGCGAGTCGCCGACGTTGACCTTCTCGAACACGCTGTATAGCGCCGCGGCAATGACGATCATCAGCGCGTACGACATCATCAGCGTCCGCGGCGAGTTGGCGAAGTAGACCAGCCCGCGGTGGATCACCTTGAACGGCAGCAGCAAGGCCCTCATGGCGCATCATCATGCACCCGCCTGTCGATGTGCGAGGCTGCTCCGCGTGACTGATCTGATCTTCCGGTCCGCTTTGCGGTCCGATGTACCGGCGATTGTCGGCCTTCTGGCAGACGACCCGATCGGCGCGGGCCGCGAAACGGTCACGGAGGAGATCGACGCGGCCTACTGGCAGGCGTTCGACGCCCTGGACGGCGACCCACGCAACACGGTGGTCGTGGCCGTCGTTGGCGGCTCGGTTGTGGGGACGATGCAGCTCATCCTGATCCCGTCGCTCACCCGCCGGGGGGCGTTGCGCATGGAGATCGAGGGTGTACGCGTCGCCGCCGCACACCGGGGTGCCGGCCTGGGCCGACGGATGATCTCGTGGGCAGTCTCGGAGGCGCGCGCGTCGGGTTGTGCGCTGGTGCAGCTCACCACCGACAAGCGCCGGTCGGAGGCGCGCCGCTTCTACGAGTCGCTGGGCTTCTCGGCGACCCACGAGGGCATGAAGCTGGCGCTCTAGCCTTCTGTCCAGTTGGCCGGGTTCTTCTTGCTCGGCTGCACGCGGGGCGGCTCGCCCGGCATCTTGGGGTGATCGGGCGGGTAGGGCATGTCGCCGTGGCCTTCGCGCTCGTCGGCCGCGGACCACTCGAGCAGCGGTGTGATGTCGAACGCGGCGTCGTCGATCCCGGCGTGCGGGTCACCGACCTTGGCGAACCGCTGCGGCAGCGTACGCAGATCGAAGTCGTTGGGCTCGACGTCGGGAAGCTCGTCCCAGGTCAACGGCGTCGAGGCGGTGGCCCGGGCGTTGGCCCGCAGCGAGTAGGCGGCCGCGATGGTGCGGTCGCGGGCCATCTGGTTGAAGTCGACGAACACCCGCTCCCCGCGCTCCTCCTTCCACCAGCTAGTGGTGACGAGATCGGGCCGGCGCCGTTCCAGTGCCCTCGCCAGGGCGATCGTGGCGCGCCGCACCTCGACGAAGGTCCACCTCGGCTGGATCCGGAGGTAGACGTGCACCCCGCGGCCACCGGAGGTCTTGGGCCAGCCGATAGCGCCAATCTCATCGAGCACGGCACGAAGCTCCCCGGCGGCCTCGGCCGCGTTCCCGAAGTCAGTGCCCGGCTGGGGGTCGAGGTCGATCCGCAGCTCGTCGGGGTGGTCGGGATCCTTGGCCCGCACGGGCCAGGCGTGAAAGACGACGGTGTTCATCTGCGCGGCCCAGGCGACGTGGGCCAGGTCGACGGGACAGAGCTCGGTGGCCTTGCGCCCACTCGGGAAGGTGATCTCGGCGCCGTTGAGCCAGTCCGGGGTGCCGCGAGCGGGCAGCCGCTTCTGGTAGAACGCCTCCCCGTCGATCCCGTCGGGGAACCGCTGGAGGGTGGTCGGGCGATGGTCGAGCGCGCGGCTGATCCCGTCGCCGACGGCCAGGTAGTAGTCGAACACGTCCTGCTTGGTATAGCCGGCCTGGGGAAACATCACCCGGTCCGGACTACTGAGCCGCACGGCGTGCCCGGCGACCTCGACCTCGACAGCAGGAGCCTTCTTCGACGGCATGTGGTCGACCCTATGCCCCCGGGGATCTCCTTCCGACAGGTCACGTTCGAGTGATGGGAAGAAAGTTGCCCAACCCGACCAATCCGGGCGGCGGATAGATCCGAATCCCTTCTGCACACACGTTCTCCCCGAAGGGATCCACCATGCGTCTCCCGAAGTTCGTCGCCGTTGCCGCCGTGGCAGCGTTCGCCTTGACCGTCGCCGCCTGCGGTAGTGATGCTGGCGACGCGCAGAACGCGAATCCACCGGCCAGCGCGCCTTCGTCAGCCATGACGTCAAGCCCCGCGATGGTCGCGGGTGAGTTCGGCTCAGGTTGCTCCGCCGTGCCCACCGATCCGATGAACGCCGGCAGTTTCCAGGCGATGGCGCAGGTGCCGGTCGCGACCGCCGCGTCGGGCAACCCGCTGCTGTCCACGCTGGTCACCGCGGTCAAGCAGGCGGGTCTGGTCGACTCGCTCAACAGCGCGGAAGACGTCACGCTCTTCGCACCGACCAACGACGCGTTCGCGAAGATTCCCAAGGCGCAGCTCGACCAGGTGCTGGCCGACAAGGAGAAGCTGACGAAGATTCTGACCTACCACGTCGTGACGGGTGGGCAGCTCACTCCCGAGACGCTGGCCGGCACGCAGATGACCCTCGAAGGGCAGAACCTGATGGTCGCCGGCAGCGGCGCCAACTTCACCGCCAACGGCGACGCGAAGGTCGTCTGCGGCAACGTCAAGACCGCCAACGCCACGGTGTACATCGTGGACACCGTCCTCATGCCCCCGGCCTGACGCGTGCGGCGGCTCCTCTGGCCCGGTTTCGCCGGCCTGGTCTCGGCGGCGCTCGGGGTCTCGACCGGGCAACTGGTCGCCACGGTCATCAACCAACAGTCCGGGCCGTTGTACGCGGTCGGCGCCATGGTTGTCGACGCCACGCCGGCCCGGGTCAAGGAGTTCGCCGTCCGCACGGCCGGCACGTACGACAAACCGTTGCTGCTTTTGGGAATCGGAGGCGCGGTCGCCCTCGTGGCGGCCGTCCTCGGAATCGTCGCCGCCCGCAGGCGATGGGTTGGCCCGACCGGGTTCGCCGCCCTAGGGGGTCTCGGCGTCGTTGCGGCGCTGACTCGCCCCGGCGCATCGGGTCTGGACGTCATCCCGGCGCTGGTCAGCACGATCGTCGCGGGCGCGGTGCTGGTTGGGATGCTGAGGGCAGCGCCCCCAACAGGCAGCGTCGGCCGGACGGGTGTGTTGAACAGGCGGGCCTTCCTCGGTGGGGTCGCCATCGTCGTCACGACCGCTGGTGCTGCCGCCGGCTCGCAGATCCTCGGCGGGGCCGCCGCCCGCACCCGCGACCGCGTGCGCCTGCCCCGCCCAGCGCGACCTGCCCCGGCGCTGCCGGCCGGTCTGGCACCGGGATTCGTCACGCCGAACGCTGATTTCTATCGGGTGGACACCGCGTTGTCGGTGCCGCGGGTCGACGCGGACCGGTGGACGCTGAGCGTGGGGGGCATGGTCGACAAGCCCTTCGCGCTCAGCTTCGACGACCTGCTCCGGCAGCCGATGGTCGAGGAGTACGTCACCCTCAACTGTGTGTCGAACGAGGTCGGCGGGCCCTACGTCGGCACGGCCAAGTGGCTCGGCGTGCCCCTCGCGGCATTGCTGCGCCGAGCGGGCGTCCACGCCGGCGCCGACCAGATCGTCGCCCGATCCGTGGACGGCATGACCATCGGCACGCCGACGGCCACCGTGCTCGACACCGGCACGACGCCCGGCACCCAGCAGGCTCTGCTCTGCGTCGGGATGAACGGCGAACCGCTCCCGCTCGAACACGGCTTCCCGGTCCGGATGCTCACTCCGGGCGTCTACGGCTATGCCGGCTCCGGCAAATGGATCACGCACATCGAGCTGTCAACCTTTGACGCCTTCGACGCCTACTGGGTGCGCCGTGGATACGCCGCACGGGCACCGGTCAAGACCGCGTCCCGCATCGACCGACCCGGCCCGTTCGCCCGCCTCGCCGCCGGGCCGGTGACGGTCGCCGGGGTCGCCTGGGCCCAGGGTCGAGGAATCGCCGCCGTCGAGGTGCAGGTCGACGACGGCGCGTGGGAGCCGGCGACGCTGCTCCCCGAACCGAACCTCGATACGTGGATCCAATGGACCCACCGTTGGCAGGCCCGACCCGGCCAGCACTCGCTACGCGTCCGAGCGGTCGACGGCAGCGGCACCGGGCAGCCCGGCGAACGTGCCAACCCGTTCCCCGACGGAGCCACCGGCTGGCACACCGTCGCCGTCACCGTCGCCTGACCCGTCGTCGGGTGTCGGGTCTCCGGCGGGGTGGTCGAGAAGGTATCGGATGGCCGTGTTGGCCACAGCGAGGATGGGAATGGCGACGAGACCGCCGACGACGCCGGCCACGACGATCCCGGTGGCGATCGCGAGCAGCACGGCGAGCGGGTGCAGGGACACGGCCCGGCCCATGATCATTGGTTGGAGCACGTTGCCTTCGAGCTGCTGCACGGCGATGACGATCGCCAGGACGATCAGGGCCGCCACCGGCCCGTTGGCAACGAGAGCGACGAGCACCGCGACGACACCGGAGACGGTGGCGCCGACCACGGGGATGAACGCGGTGAGGAAGACGAGAGCGGCCAGGGGCAACGCGAGCGGGACGCGCAACACCAGCAGGCCGATCCCGATCCCGACCGCGTCGACGAACGCGACGAAGACCGTTGCCCGGACGTACGACACAAGGCTGTGCCAGGCGTAGTGGCCGGCGCGCGCGGTCCTCCACCGAGCCGAGCGGGGCACCAGGCGGCACACGAAGTGCCAGATCTGGGCGCCGTCGCGCAGAAAGAAGAACAGCGTGAACAGGACCAGGAAGAACCCCGTCAGCAGCTCGCCGACCGTCGTCGCGGTGGTGAGAGCGCCGGAGGCGACCGCGCCCTGGTTCTCCGTAACCTTCTGCTGTAGCGCGGCCACCGCATCGCTGAGCTGGCCTTCCGAGATCGCGAGGGGGCCTCGCGCCAGCCAGTCCTCGATCGTGACGATGCCTTCACGGACCTGGGTGGCCAACTCGTCCAACTGGGAGATGAAGGTCCACACGATGAGCCCCAGCCCGCCGAACACGGCGAGCAGTGCGCTGACGAGCACCAGCGCGGCGGCAACGGACCGGTTCATCCCCCGGGCGCGCAGCGCCGCGGCAGCCGGCTCGAACAACGCGGCCAGCAGCACGGCGATCGCGACGGGGATGACGACGATGCTGAGCATGCCGATGATCTTCAGCAGCAGGTACGCGGCGACGACGACCGCGATCGCTCGCCACGCCCAGGCGGCCGCCGTGCGCACACCGCGCGGAAGACCATCGTCCAGGGTGGGCCGCCGCTGCACGAGGATCGGCTGACTGCCAGCACCGTCGGGCGTGAACGGCGGCGGTGCTGCCAGGCGGGCGGCGATCAGCCGGTTCCGCGCGCGGGCACGTGCCTCGGACGCCCAGCTCACCGGGTCAGCCGCTCGGGAGACGTGCGCTTGGCGGTGGTCAAGGGGAGCTCCTCGCGGGCCGGCGCGGCTCTCGAAGACTCGACGCGCGGGTGCTTCCGATACGTCACGCGACGCATCGCGGTTGCGGATACCCAGGCCTGCGCCGAGGCAAACGGCAGGCATCGGACGGCTGCCCGCGTAGTCTGGCCCCCGTCACTGACGGTTGAGCCATGATCGATCACGAATCCGCAGGTGAGAGGCGGCCCAACATGACGGCGGAATCAGGTCAGCGGTTGACTGACGCGGATCCGGCGGCAGCGGGCCAACCAGCCGAGACGGATCTGCGGGGATTGTTCGGGCAGTCCAGCGCAGCCTTCGCGGCTCTTGCTGGTCCGACGCATGTGGTCGAGACGGCGAACCTGGCGTTCCGCGGCATGCTCGGCGAGCAACGGGACCCCACCGGGGTCGCGTTGGCGGACCTGGTGCCCGAACTGGCGGGTCAGAGCCTGGACCGGGTCTACCGCACGGGCGAGGCCTCCACGGACCGCGACGTCCGGGTCGTGCTGGGCACCGGCCCGTCGGCCCGCGAGGCGTTCTTCGACTTCACCTTCGAGCCGCGCCGAGACGCCGGCGGTGACGTGACCGGCACGCATGTGATCGGCGTGGAGACCACTCAGGTCAAGCACGCCCAACAGCTCATGGCCGAACACCGTGGCCTGCTGGAGCAGATCGCCCGCCAGGCGCCCCTGGCCGAGGTGCTCGACGGGATGGCCCGCTGCATCGAGAGCCTCGCACCGCAGGAGGTGCTCGTCTCCGTCCTGCTCGCCGATCCCGACGGTCGGCACCTGCGCCACGGCGCCGCACCCAGCCTGCCCGACTTCTACAACCAGGCCATCGACGGAATCGCCACCGGCGAAGGCGTCGGCTCCTGTGGCACCGCCGCCCACCGACGGCAACCGGTCATCGTCACCGACATCGCCACCGACCCGTTCTGGGCCGACTTCCGCGACCTGGCCGGCCAGGCCGGACTAGCTGCCTGCTGGTCCACCCCGATCCTCGCGCGCGACGGCGGCCTGCTGGGCACCTTCGCCATGTACCACCGGACGCCACGCGTCGCCCAGGACGTCGACCTCGCCCTCGCCCGGGTCTTCGCCGGCACCGCGGCACTGGCGATCGAACGCCACCACATCGAACAGGCGAAGGCGGCCGCGGAAGCACGCGCCACGGCAGCCCATGACGAGCTCGCCGCCGCGGTGCGGGCGGAGCGGGAACTGCGCGCCGAGGCCGAGCAGCGTGCCGCCGTCGCCGCGGAGCTGACCGCCCAGATGCGCGCCGCGGCGGCCACCCAGGCCGCGAAGCCGCACCCCGAGCGCTGCCAGCTCGGCGGCGCCCGCGGCTGCACCGCACCGGCCGAGCTCAAGGTCGCCGATTCGTGGGGCGACCCGGCATGGGGCTGCTCCGCCCACGTGGAGGAAGCCATCCTCAACGTGCGGTCGGTGTTCATCGCCAGCGAAGAGCTCGGTGGTCTGGCCGCCTACCTCAACCGCTGACCCGCACCGAGGTACGCGTGGACACCGATCGTCGTACCCGCCGGCCCGCTCGTGATGGTCAGTTTGTCGCTCATCCGGCGAGCCATCCACAGGCCCAGACCCCCTGACGAGGATGGCCGTGGCTTGCGGCGGCGCAGCACCGGGGCGACCTCGAAGCCCGGCCCGCGGTCGCTGACCTGGCACACCAGTTCGCTGTTCCGCCACAAGCGCAGGTGTCCGTTTCCACCGCCGTGTCGTACGACATTGGTCATGACCTCGTTGACGGCGACAACGAAGTCGTCGAGTCGGTCGCCGCTCATCCGACACCTGCCGGCGACGTCGAGCACCTTATGACGCACTGCCGCCAGTGAGGTGCCGTCGAACCTGGCGTGCAGCAACAGCGAGTAGCCGTCCATCGACGACTCCCACCCGTTGGCTTGGCTCACGGTGCTCCTCCGGCTAAGTAACCAGTGATAACCGTGCGCCGGCCGTTCAAACCGATCGAGACCGCGATGCGCTGAAATCGGGCGGCACGCGGATGGCGACCATGGCGATGTCGTCGCGGATGGATCCGTCGCTGTACGCGAGGGCCTGGTCACGGACAGACTCGACGAGCTCGGCGGCCGTCGCCGTGGTGGCCCGCCCCAGGATGGCCCGCAGTCCCACGTCGTCGAGCATGGCGCGGCTGCGGTCGCGGGCCTCGGTGATCCCATCGGTGTAGAGCAGCATCGTGTCGCCTGGCCGCAGGACCGTCTCGTCGATCCTGAGCGTGACCCTGGCGAAGCCACCGAGCAACGTGCCGGGCAGCCCGAACTGCTCGACGTCACCGTTGGCCCTGACCAACAGGGCCGGCGGGTGACCGGCGGTGCACAGCCGCACCGCGACGTCATCGCCGCGCGGGCGCACGAGTGCATAGGCGACGGTCGCGAACCCCGTCGTGGACGTCTCCGCGAACCACTGGCGCAGCGCGGCGTTGAGCTCGGTCAACACCACGCCCGGCGAGGTGTGCCGCAACGCGCTGGCGCGCAGGGTGTAGCGGGCCAACGCGGTCGTCCGGGCGGCCCGGGCGCCCTTGCCGCTGACGTCGCCCACGAAGACCGCCCAGCCGCCGGGCGTGTAGACCACGTCGTAGAAGTCGCCGAGGACCTCACCGCCCTCGCCACCGGCCACGTACACCGCTGCGGTGTCCAGACCCGGGATGCCCGGCAGTTCCCGAGGCAGCAGGCTCTCCTGCAACGTCTCGGCGAGCACCCTGGTTTCCAGAGCGAGGCGGGACGCCTCATCGGCCTTGATCCGCAACGCCACCTCACCGCTGGCCGCGTGCGCGAGGACCTCCAACGTCCGAACCTGCTGCGCGGTCCATTCCCGCGGTCGCCCGTCGACGACGCAGAAGGTGCCCAGCACCTCACCGTCGGGCGACCGGACCGGGAAACCGGCCCAGGCGATCACGCCCATCGACGCGATGGACGGATTGTCGCGAGTCATCGGATTCAGCCGCGCGTCGCCGATGATGACGGCGTCGTCCGCTTCGATCACGTACTGGCAGAACGACTCGCCCACCGTGTTCTGCCTGTCGGCGAGCTCCGACGCCGTCGTCCCCACACAGCTCTTCCAGAACGACCGACGGTCGTCGACGACGGTCACAAACCCGAACGGCGCGTCGAGCAGATCACAAGCCAGCCGGGTCAAGCGGTCGAACGGTTCTTCAGCACCGGTGTCGAGCAGTCCGGAGCGCCTGACAGCTTCCAGCCGACGAGGCTGCAGCAAGCGGACCGGAGAAGCATTCACCCACGAATCCTAGGCCTGCCGCCGGGGTGGTCCGGGGACGAGCCGTTTGGAAGGCCTACCACTGGTTCGATCCGGAGTTGGCGCACCCGGAGATGGCCCGGCTGCTGCGGCCCGGCGGCGTGCTGACCGCGATCTGGAACGACCGGGACAAGGCCACGGCGTGGGCTGCGGAGCTGTCCCGGCTCATCGCGACCCACCAGCACGCGTCCGGCCGGTGTGCCGAGCTGGACAAGACGTGAGGCTTCGGTCCGCTCTTCGGCGATGTGACCAAGCAACAGTTCCCGCACGTCGTGCCGCAGAGCCCGTGGGGCATCGCCGACCTTGTCGCCTTCCGGTCAGCTCGGCTGTCCCGGACTCCCGGCGCGGCGGCGGCTGCGCTTGTCACCGAGAGTGGAGGGGAGGAAGAGGATGTCCTTCTGGTTGAGGTTGACGCCCGGCGGAACGATCTCGTCGATCCGGTCCAGCACATCGTCGTCGAGCTCAACGCCGGCGCCGGACAGCAGATTGGCGAGCTGTGCGGGGGTGCGTGGACCGATGAGTACCGAGGTGACCGCCGGGTGGGTGAGCACGAACGCGATCGCCAGATGGGACATCTTCAGCCCCGCCGCCGCCGCGAGGTCGGTGAGCTCCGCGACCGCATCCGCCTTCGCCTGGTTTCCCGGTTCTGCCTGGTCGAACAACCGTGTGGCAGGTCCGGCGTTACGGTGACCCGCCGCCGGGTCGGCCCGGCCGGAGAGCCAGCCGGAGCCGAGTGGGCCGAAGGTCAGCACACCCATGCCGTATCGCTGGGCGGTCGGGAGTGTCGTGGCCTCGATGCCGCGCAGCAGGATGTTGTACGGCGGCTGCTCGGATCGGAACCGGTGGTGGTTACGCCGCTCGGCGACCCATTGCGCTTCGACCATCTGCTCCGGGTGGAACAGCGACGAGCCGATCGCGCGAAGCTTGCCTGCCCGGATCAGATCGGACAGCGCTGAGAGCGTCTCGTCGGGGTCCGTGGCCGGATCCCACCGGTGCATCTGGTAGAGGTCGATGTAGTCGGTGCCGAGACGGCGCAGGCTCGCCTCCACGGCTTGAATGATCCATCTGCGGGATCCGCCGCGTTGGTTGTCGTCCGATCCCATCGGCAGCGCGAACTTGGTGGCCAGGACGACGTCGTCGCGCCGCCCCTTCAGCGCCTTGCCGACGATCTCCTCGCTCTCGCCGCCGGAGTACACGTCCGCGGTGTCGATGAAGTTGATGCCCGCGTCCAGCGCGGTGTGGATCATGCCCACCGACTCGTCGTGATCTGTGTTACCCATCGCGCCGAGCATCATCGTGCCGAGCGCGAGCTCGCTCACCGAAATGCCCGTACCACCGAGGATTCTGTGTTTCATGGTGTGTTCTCCGCTGTTGTGCTGGCCTCGGGCCCAGTCAAACACCGCAGTGAACCGATTCCACGGGATGAGGGAGGCACCACTGGACCCCCTCACGACGGGTTCCGGCAGGTGGACCACCTGCTCGAGCGCAATAGCCTGGAGGCCATGAGCGAGGGCAACACCGAACTTCGGGCCTTCCTGCGTACGCGCCGGGCGCGGTTGGCGCCGGAGGACGCGGGCCTGAACACGCAGCCGGGGAGCCGCCGAGTGCCGGGGTTGCGCCGCGAGGAGGTCGCCCGGCTCGCCGGAGTGAGCACCGACTACTACATCCGGCTGGAGCGTGGCCGAAACCTGAACGTCTCCGAGTCGGTGTTGACGGCATTGGCCCGCGCGCTGCGCCTCGACGAGACCGAGCGCATCCACCTCCTCACGCTGGCAAAGCCGCAGCGGTCCCCGTCGAGCCATCGGTTCATGCCGGGCCAGCGTGTGCGACCGGGTCTATCGCGCACCCTGAACGCGCTCACCGAGGTGCCGGCGCTCGTGATCGGCCGTCGCTGCGACGTGCTGGCCGCCAACGCGCTCGCCCGCGCCCTCTACACCGACTTCGACGCGCTGCCCCGCAGGGAGCGCAACCTCGTCCGGTTCCTGTTCCTGGACACCGCGGCCCGCCAGCTCTACGTCGACTGGCCGGAAGCGGCCCGCAGCGCCGTCGCCGGTTTGCGTCTCTACGCCGGGCGCAATCCGGACGATGCGCAGCTTGCCGAACTGGTCGACGAGTTGTCGGCCCGCGACGGCGACTTCCGCCGCTGGTGGGCCGACCACGACGTGCACCGGCACAGCTACGGCGCCTACCGGCTGCGCCACCCGCTCGTCGGCGAGCTGACGCTCAACTACGAGGCGCTGGCACACACGGCCGATCCCGAGCAGATCCTGGCACTGCATACCGCCGAACCTGGTTCCTCCGCTGAGCAGGCCCTGCGCCGGCTGGCGAGCTGGTCACCGGCCCCGGCTGCGAACGGGCTCAGCACCCACCGTTGACAGCTGGTGGTCGAAGACACGGCCCAGCAGGTTGACCAGTTGGTGGTGCTCGGCGGGCGTCAGCGGAGCGAACAGCTCGCGTTGGGCCTGCTCGAGCACGGCGTCCAGGCGCTCGAATCGGCGCCGACCCGCAGGGGTCAGGGTGATCACGTTGCGCCGTCGGTCGCCTGGGTCGGTGGCTCGCACGACCAGGCCCTGATCGACGAGTTCCGTCACCATCTCGGCCATGTCGCTGCGGTCGATCAGGCAACGCTGGCCGATGGTGATCTGGCTGGCGGGACCGAACTCCACCAGCGCCGCCAGGATCGAGAAGTGGTGGCCGTGCGCGCCCTCGCCGGCAAGCGCGTCGGCGATCCGCCGATGGGCGTACAGCGTGATTCTGCCGATCAGCCAACTGGCCTTTCCGCGCAACCGGGCAGGTGCGGTCTCCATGCGGCGAATACTAGCCAACCCGTTGGCGGCGCCAACGGTTTCGCTGCTATCGTTGGCGCCGCCAACGAATTCGAGGATGTGCCATGTCTACGACCGCCGCCCCTCCGATCGTCTCGGCGACCACGCCCGACAGCCGGCGATGGTGGGTGCTGGCCGCCGTCACGACCGCTCAGTTGATGATCGGCCTCGACCTCACGATCATGAACATCGCGCTGCCATCCGTGCAGAGATCGCTGGATCTCTCGGACCCGAGCCGCCAATGGGTGATCACGATCTTCGCTCTCGGTTATGGAGGCCTGCTACTCCTGGGGGGCCGGTTGTCCGACCTCATGGGCCGCCGCCGCAGCTTGATCATCGGGCTGACCGGGTTCGCCGTCGCCTCCGCCATCGGCGGCGCGGCGGCCGGCCCGACGATGCTGCTCACCGCGAGGGGCCTGCAGGGAGTCTTTGGTGCGTTGCTGACGCCGTCCATCCTCGCGGCCCTGGCGGACGCATTTCCCCTTCCTGCCGAGCGCGGCAAGGCGTTCGGGATCTACGCCGCGGCCATCGGCAGTTCCTCCGGCCTGGGCGTCGTGCTCGGTGGCGTGCTGACCAGCTTTCTCGACTGGCGCTGGTGCATGTACGTGAACCTGCCGATCGCCGTCGCCGCCACGGCGGGCGTGCTCTATGCGGTACGTCCGACGCCTCGTACGAGCGGGATACGCGTCGACATCACCGGGGCGCTGCTCGCCACCGCCGGCCTGATGGCCCTCGTCTACGGCTTCGCCCACGCCGAGTCCAACGGCTGGGGCAGTCGATCCACCGTCGGGGCGCTGACTGCCGGCGCGCTGGGGTTGGCCGCGTTCGCGCTGGTGCAAAGCCGCGTCAAGGGCCCGCTGTTGCCACCGCGAGTGGTACTCGACCGGCGCCGCGCCGGGTCCTACCTCGCGGTGCTCTGCCTGGCGGTGGGCATGTTCGCCGCCCTGTTCTTTCTCACCTTCTACCTGCAGAACGTGCTCGGCTACTCGCCGATTCGTGCGGGCCTGGCCTTCCTGCCCGTCACTGCCGGGCTGCTGGCCGGCATCCGCGTGGTCAGCCCGCTGCTGATGCGCGCACCGGTGCGGGCACTGCTCTGTCCGGGACTGCTGGCGATGGCGGCCGGCCTTCTGCTGCTCGGTTTCGTCCGGGTCGAAACCGGCTACTGGCTCCACGTGTTCCCCGTGCTGCTGTTGGTCGGCCTTGGCACGGGCTGGATGCTGGTCTCCGCCAACAGCACCGCGACCTTCGGCGCCGGGGCCGACACCTCGGTGGCCGGCGCCACCGTCATGACTTCGCAGCAGATCGGCGCATCGCTCGGCACCGCCCTGCTGAGCACGATCGCCGGGACGGCGGCCGCGAGCTATCTCCGCACGCATCCAGCCGCGGCCGACGCGGCGACCGTTCACGGCCTGAACGTGGCAAGCCTCGGAGCAGCCGGGTTCCTCTGCGCGGCCGCCGCGTTGGTCTTCCTCCTCGTCGGCCCGCAGAACGCCCGGGCGGATCGCTAGATCCCCCGTTCACTCGCGCATTTTGTACGTCAGGGGCGGACGCATGTGGAACTGCCGGACGAGCACGTAATGGAGTGCTGCGCCGAGAACCGCACCCACCATCGGCGCGACCAGGTAGATCCACAGATCGTCGACCTGCCCGGCGAGCGACGCCGGGCCCAACTGCCGCGCGGGATTGAGCGAGCCACCGGTGCGCGGGCCGAGCAGGGCGATCACCAAGGCAACGTAGAGGCCGATGAGGAAGGGCAGCAGGCGAGCGAGGCGGGCATAACCGAGGAAGAACCCGACGACGAGAATCAGGACGGTCATGCCCCCGGCCTCGGCGAGAAAGACCGAGGCGGGTCCCCAAGTCAGCGCGTGCTTGATCGTTGCGTAGTCGACCAACGGGACCGAGACCGCTCGTCCCCACACCACCCGCGCGAGAGCCGTGCCCGCCACGGAGCCCGCGAGTTGGGCGAGCACGTACGGCAGGACGCTGCGACGGGGAAAGACGCCGACCAGCCATACCGTGACCGTCACGGCGGGATTCATGTGGCCCCCGCTGCGTCTGCCGGGCGGGGTGAAGATCAGCCCGCACAGGATGGCTCCGCTGAGGACGCCGATGACGGCGAGCGCGACGGTCAGGTCGGCGATGTAGAGCGGGGAGTCGGGGCCGCGCAACCATCGGACAACCGTCACCGCGAGAAAGAGCAGGACGGTGGTGAGCACGAACTCGTCGGCGGCGCGCGCCAAGGGCAGCCGCGGAGTCGCATCTGTTGCACCCACCGGAATCTCCGAGTCAGTGCGCGGGAGCTCGACGACAGTGTTCTCGTCCGACTTCCGCGGTCGGGCATGGCCTTGATCCTATGGGCGGTGCCCGTCCGCGCGCCTCGACAGACTCACTTGAACGTGTTCAAATGAGTCCGTGATCGTGCTCCTCAACCTCGTCGACGCGTTGGCCATGGTGGTGCTCGTGCCGATCGCGCTGGGACTGGTCGGCGCGCCGGTGGCGATTCGGCGGGTCTGGCCGTGGGTCGGGCTGCTGGCGGCGGTCGCGCTCTGGCTGCCGAGGGGAGCCGGTGCCGCCCTGCTCGCCGTCCCGTACCTGCTGCTGGCCGTGGCGCTCGCTCTGGTCGCGGTGCGGCGGCTGCGCAGGTTCGCGGCGGCCGACGTCGCGGTGGCCACCGGGCTGGCCGCGCCGCTGGTCGCCGCCGCCGCGCTGGTGGCCGAGCGCGCCGGCCACCGGCTCCTCGGCTTCCCGCTCGAGACACTCGCGCTCACCGTGCCGCACCTGCACTACGCCGGGCTCGTCGCGGCCGTCATCGCCGCGCTGGTCTGTCGGGCGACCGGGGATGGCCCGCTCGGTCGCGCCGCCGCCTGGTGTGTGCCCGTCGGCACCGGCACCGTGCTGGTCGGCTACTTCCTCGGTGACCCGGTCGAACTGGCGGGCGCGGTGCTGCTCACCGCGGGGATGTGGTTGGTCGGCGGGCTCACCGTGGCCCGCCTACCGGCCACGCGTGGGGCCCGCACGCTGTTCGTGATCTCCTCGGGCATGCTGGTCGTCACCATGTTGCTCGCGCTCGATTGGGCGGCCGGGCACGTGTTCCCGGTGCCGCACCTGTCGATCCCGTGGATGGTGGCGACGCACGGACTGCTCAACGCGGTCGGCTTCGCGTTGTGCGCACTGCTGGCCTGGCGACGGATGGAGACCACGTGACGCCCCTGACCTACGCGGAGGTCGGCGCTACCGAGACCGGCGCGCTGCCGCCCGGCTACCGGCACCTGCGCTACCGCACGGCGATCGGGCACGACGTGTTCGCGACCGCCGCGGAGGCGGTGCTGACCTGGCGGATGCACCGGGCGGCGGGCATCAAGGTGAACACGGCCGCGGAGCGGGCGGCGCCGGGCGTCGACGTGACCATGCACATCGGACCGCTGCCGGCGCCGTGCCGGGTCGTGTGGGTGGTCGACGAGCCGGGGCGCGCCGGTTGGGGCTACGGCACGCTGGAAGGGCATCCGGCGCGTGGCGAGGAGGCGTTCGTCGTCAGCCAGGGTGCCGACGGCGTGACCTGGTTCGAGGTGACGGCGTTCAGCGTGCCGGCCGGATGGCTGATGAAAGCGGCCGGCCCAGGAGCACGGTTGTTCCAGCGGGCGTACGCGGTCTGGTGCGGCCGGGCCCTGCGCCGCCTGATGAAGCCCTAGAAACGGGCGAAAGACCTGATCGGCATCCGCGGGCCGAACTTCGGCGCCATGATGCCGCTGGCCTCCAGCAGCATGCAGACCCGGCCGCGGTGGCCGCGGAACGGCTCCAGGAGCTCCAGCATGCGGGCGTCGTCGCCGCGGGGCTCGCCGGCCAGGCTCCAGGCCACCGTGTTCGGGATGTGGAAGTCGCCGACGCTGACCGCGTCCGCGTCGCCATACGCGATGCGCACCACCTCGGCGGCCGTCCAGACGCCGATGCCGCGGATCGACCGCATCCGGGTCGTCGCCTCGGCCGCCGTCTCGCAGCGCTCGATCCGGTCGGCCTCGGCCGCGGCCCGGCGCAGCGTGTCGGCGCGCTTCTGCTCGACGCCGAACGGGTGGAACACCCAGTAGGGCTGGGCGGCGATCACTTCGGGCAGCGGCGGCAACGTCAGCCCCTCGAACGGGCCGGGTGCCGGGGTCCCGAAAGCACGTACCGTGCCGGCATAGCCCTTGTAGGCCTCTTTGCCGGTCACCTTCTGCTCGAAGATGGCCCGCATCAGGCGGGGGAAGACGACCCCGGTCGCCGGGATGCGCCGGCCCCGGTGCACCCGGGCCAGTTCACGGACCACCGGGTGGGCCGCCGCGAGCTCCGCGAAACCGGTGAGGTCGTCGCGCAGTCCGGCCACCGCGTCCGCTTGCGAGACCACCCAATCCTGGCCCGGTCCGTACCCGGTGGCGGTCAGTTCCTCGCCCGCCCGGCGTAGCGAAAGCGTGGCGGGGCCATCCGGGGTGTGGGTCGCCCACCAGAAGGTGTCGCCGTCGAACCGGGCGCACGGGTCCCAGCGGCTCATCGGGATCGCACCGACCGAGCCACCGAGGTGGTAGCCCTCCGGAACCCGCATCACCCGCTGCACGGAACCCACTCTCTCACTCGACGACCTCAGGACGAGGGCCGAACATCCCGACCGGGGGCGGCGCGGACGGTGTGGCGGCCGCGTCCGTGACCACCGTCTCACCTCCGGCGAAGCGCGTCAGGTCGTCGCCCGTGACCAGCCGGCCCGGGAACCAGTCGCCGGCCACCCGTCGCGCGAGGGCGGCGGTCGGGAGCGGGCTGTTGGCCGCGGTCAGCACCAGGTTGCCGAACCGCCGGCCGCGCAGCACCGACGAGTCGGCCACCAGGGCGACCTGCGGGAAGACGGCGGACACCGTGGCCACCTGGGCGCGCGCCAGGCCCAGCGGCGGCCCGTCGGTCATGTTGACCAGGTAGCGCCCGTCCGGGTGCAGCACCCGGGCCGCCTCGTGAACGAACTCGACCGAGCGGACGCTGGCCGGGGTGCGGGCGCCCGCGAACACGTCGACGATCACCACGTCGAACTCGTCGTCGCGGGCCTTGGTCAGCTCCGTGCGGGCGTCGCCGACGCGGAGCTTCAGCTTGGGGTCGGCGGGCCAGGGCAGGTGCTCCCGGACGAAGTCGACCAGTTTGGCGTCGGCCTCGACCACCCGTTGCCGGCTGCCCGGCCGGCTGGCGGTCAGGTAGCGGGCCAGGGTCAGCCCGCCGCCACCGAGGTGCAGCACCCGCAGCGGCATCGACGGCGGCGCGGTCAGGTCGAGCGAGGCGGCGATCCGGCGGACGTACTCGAACTCCAGGTACGTGGGATCGTCCAGGTCGACGTGCGACTGCGGTGCGCCGTCGACCAGCAACGTGTACGCGTGCGGCCGGTCATGGTCGGGCAACAGCTCGGCGACCCCCGCCCCGATCTGGGCGACCACCCGCCGCCCCTGCCCCCGCTGCCGACCCACCCCGCAAACTTAGCCTCCCGAGCACCCCTCCGAACCGGCCCCGGGAAGCGTGTAACCAGATATGGCGGCTGAGGACTCGTTCCGCGACTACGTCGCGGCGCGGCTGGTGAGTCTGTCCCGCGCCGCCTACCTGCTGACGGGGGACCGGCATCTCGCGGAAGATCTGGTGCAGCAGGCGTTGATCCAGGTCGCCAGCCGGTGGGAGCGGATCTCCGCCGGCGGCGACCCGGACCCGTACGTCCGGCGGGTTCTCTACCACCAGCACGTCTCCTGGTGGCGGCGGCGCCGGCTGGTCGATCGGCCGCACGCCGACCTGCCCGAGAAGGCCGTCGCTGACCGGGCCGCCGACAAGGACGTCGAGATCACGGTGCGGCAGGCATTGCGCCGGCTGACCCCGAAGCAGCGGGCGGTGCTGGTGCTGCGCTACTTCGAGGACCTCACCGAGGTGCAGACGGCCGAGGTGCTGGGGTGCTCGGTCGGCACCGTGAAGAGCAACACCCGGGACGCGCTGGCTCGGCTGCGGTCGACCGCCCCGGAGCTCGCCGACCTGCGGGAGGCGCGATGAAAGAGCTCAAGGAGCTCGCCGACGAGATGACGCCCGCCCGGCTGCCGGACGACCTGTGGGGCGCGGGTCGGCGGCTGCGCCGCCGGCGCCGGGTCGGCTATGCCCTGGCGGCGGTGCTCGTGCTGGTGCTCGCGGTGACGTTGCCGGAGTGGGCCGCGCACCGGAGGGCCGCGATCGTGCCGGCGGACCGGCCCGGCGCGGTGCCGTCGCGGGTCGAGACGCCCCACCTCTGGCAGGCCAAGGTCGGTCAGTGGCCGGCAGGACCGGGCGGCCCGGCGTCCCTGGTGTTCTTCACCGGCCAGACCCGCTACCTCGAGGGCACCGGGGTGGTGGTCGGGACGAACGGCAGCTACCGGCTGATCTACCAGAAGGTCGGCGAGGGCGACGGCATGCTCACCCCGGACGGCCGGCACTACGTCGGTCCGGGGCTCCGGCTGCTCGACCTGACCACCGGCGACGAGAGACAGCTCTCCGGTGAGCCGATCTGGGGTGAGCCCCTCGCGTTCTCGCCCGACGGCACGGAGCTGCTGATCGGGGTCAACAACGACGACGGCGTCATCACGTACGGCGACGACACGGTCCCCGACAACGACCCCGAGAAGCCCGACGACCTGGTGGCCGTCGACCTCCGCACCGGCGAGCGGCGGTTCGTGGCGGTCGGCCGGATGAACAGCTACACGACGGCGGCCTGGTCGCCGGACGGCACCCGGATCGCGGTCGAGGGACCGGTGGGTCGTGCTGACGTCGGGCGCCGGCTGTCGGTCATGGACGCCCGCACCGGTGCCCCGCTCTGGACCGTGGACAACTTCGCGCCGGACCGCAGGCTGGCCGGGCGGGCCGCCTGGACGCCGGACGGAGGCCTGCTGGCGGTGCTCGGGTTCGAAGGCTGCGTAAACGCGTGCGACCAGGCGGGGGAGAGCGCTCGGCGGTGGCGCCTGGACCTGGTCGACGCGGGCACGGGCAACGTCGTCGCGCAGCCGGTGCCGATCGAGGGTCTCCCGGGCGAGGTCGTCGGCTGGCGCGACGGACGCGACGCGGTGCTCACCTACACCCCCGTCCGGGCCGAGCCGGACCACCGGACGCTCGTGGCGCTCCGGCCGAGCGGGGAGGTCGACACCCTGGTGGACACCCCGCCGGGCGTCTACAACCTGGAGGTCCCGGACGACCTGCTCCGGTCCGGCTCCTTCGGGGGAACGCCGCCGACGCCGTCACCGTGGGCCGCGCCGGCCTGGGCGTACCTCCTCGTGGCTTCGCCGTTCCTGCTGGTGCTCTGGATCTTCCGGCGGCGCCGTCAGCGCCGGGTGTAGCGCAGCAGCAGGAGGTCGTCGGCGAGCAGCGAATGCCGCAGCCGCAGCGGCAGCGGGCCGCCCTCCCGGTGCGGGCCGGCGGTGATCCGCCCTCCCCTGGGGCCGGCCAGCAGCGGCGAGACGGTCAGGCACAGCTCGTCGACCAGGTCCGCGGCGGTCAGGGTGCCGAGCAGGTGGGGGCCACCCTCGCAGAGGATCTGGTTGAGCCCGCGCTCGCGCAGCACGGCCAGGCCGGCGGTGATGTCGATCTCGCGCTCGCCGACGCGTATCACGTCGGCGACCTGGTCCAGGCCTTCTGGCGCGGTGGCCGCGGCGGTGGTCAGCACGATCGGCCGGACCGGCGCCTCGGTGAACACCGGGGACGTGGGGTCGAGGGAGAGGCTGCCGGTGACCACCACCAGGGTCGGCACGGCGGGCAGGCCCTGGGCCACCCGCCAGGCCCGGCGGGGCTCGTCGAGCTTGATCGCCCGGTAGCCCTCGTGGCGCATGGTGCCGGCGCCGACCAGCAGGCCGTCGCAGACCTTGCGGAGGATGCCGAAGACCCGCTTGTCGGCCGGCCCGGACAGGCCCGCGGAGTAGCCGTCGACCTCCACCGCGCCATCGACGCTGGTCACGAAATTGACACGAACGCACGGCTCTTCCGCGCGGCCGTAGCACCCGGTTAGCGCCTCGTCGTCCAGCTCCGCACCCGGGGTCTGAGCTGCGTCGATGCTCCACAACGCCCGGATCGGCGGCCCGCTCATGCGGCCACCGCGGCACGGATTACAGGGGCGTTGACGGGGGTACGGTGCTGACAGTCGCAGCTCATCCGGCAACCCTATTCGAGGGACCTTCCATGACCCGGCAGATCTTCCAGCTCAAGGTGACGCTGGCCGACGTGCTGCCTGAGGTGTGGCGTCGGGTGGAGGTGCCGGGCGCGTACACGCTCGACCGGGTGCACCGGGTGATCCAGCTCGCGATGGGCTGGCAGAACTACCACCTGCATTCGTTCGAGATCGCCGGCGCGCAGTACGGCGATCCCGACCCCGACGGCGAGCTGGCCGTGAGTGACGAGCTCGAGGTGCGCCTCGACGCCGTCGCGCGCAAGGGCAGCCGGCTGCTCTACGTCTACGACTTCGGCGACTGGTGGGAGCACGAGTTGCTGGTGGAGGACGTCTTCGCCGCCGAGCCGGACGAGCGCTACCCCCGCTGCGTCGCGGGCGAGCGGGCCTGCCCGCCGGAGGACGTCGGCGGGGTGTTCGGTTACGCGGAGCTGTTGGTGGCCCTGCACGAGGCGGACCATCCCCAGCACGCCGAGCTGCGGAGCTGGGTCGGGCCCGGTTTCACGCCCGACGCGTTCGACCCGGCACGGGCGACGACGCTGCTGCGTCGCCTGACATAAGCCTCCCAAAAGGGTGAAACAGTCTTTCGTCCCATCTGGCACCGCCCCGCGCGTCGACTGTGAGCTGGTCGTACGGATGTTGCAAGATGCCAGTCGTGGGAGTGGAAGCTTTGGGTGAACAGACCGCGGTCGGCCGGGTGCTCGGCACCTCCGACGCCACTCCGTTGCAGTTCTGGACGGCTGTCGCGCCGGGCAGCTACCTGCAACTCGACGACGTCGTGGTGACCACCCGTGAGCTGCCCGACCGGCCACCGGTGCGGATCGCCGGCGTGGTGACGCAGGTCCGGGCTCGGCACGAGGGTGCGGTCTTCGACAGCGACGTCTTCTCGATCGCCGACGGCACGCTGCCCGCCCAGGTGCAGGAGGCCGCCGAGATCACCGTCACCCGGGTCGACCCGGAGCTCTACGTGCCGCCGGCGCCGGGCGCGATGGTCCACCGGGCCACCGGCGACCTGCGCGCTGCCGCGTTGCACTTCGACCGGATGGAACGGCAGATCCCGATGGGCACGGGGCGCGACGGCAACCCGGTCTACCTCAACGCCGACTTCCTCGACGGCACCCGGGGCGCGCACGTGTCGATCTCCGGCATCTCCGGCGTCGCCACCAAGACCAGCTTCGCGACGTTCCTGCTCTACGCGGTCTTCAACTCGGGCGCGCTGGGCGGCGACGCGGTCAACGCCAAGGCGCTGATCTTCAACGTCAAGGGCGAGGACCTGCTCTTTCTCGACCACCCCAACGTCAAGCTCGACGAGAAGACCGTCGCGGCGTACGCGGGCCTCGGGCTGCCGGCCAAGCCGTTCGGCGACGTCCGGGTCTACGCGCCGCCGAGGATGGGTGACGCGTCCGGCACCCCCGACGTCAACAGCCGGCTGACCGGCGTCGACAGCTTCTACTGGACGCTCGAGGAGTTCTGCGGCGGCTCGCTGCTGCCCTACGTCTTCGCCGACGCCGACGACGAGCGCCAGCAATACACGATGGTCGTGCACGCCGTCACCGCCCACCTGGCCCGGCACGCGGTGCCCGCCGACGGCGGGGTCGCGATCGACGGCACCCGACTCAGCTCCTACGCCGACCTCGTCGACTTCGTGGTCGCGCAGCTCTCCGACGACGAGACCCGGTTCACCTGGACGGGCAGCGCGGTCGGGCTCGGCACCGTCAACGCGTTCGCCCGTCGGCTGATCGCGAGCAAGCGCGACCTCGGCCGGCTGATCCGCGGCGACCTGGCCACCCGCCGGCCGCACCAGATCAACACCGACGAGAGCGCCCAGGTCACCGTCGTCGACCTGCACAACCTGCCGGACCGCGCCCAGCGGTTCGTGGTCGGCGTGACGCTCAAGAAGGAGTTCGAGCGCAAGGAGAAGAAGGGCACGGCCAAGCCGCTGCTCTTCGTGGTGCTCGACGAACTGAACAAGTACGCGCCCCGGGAGGGCTCCTCGCCGATCAAGGAGGTGCTGCTCGACATCGCCGAGCGGGGCCGCTCGCTCGGCGTGATCCTGATCGGCGCGCAGCAGACCGCCAGCGAGGTCGAGCGCCGCATCGTCACCAACTCGGCGGTGCGCGTGGTCGGCCGGCTCGACCCGGCCGAGGCGTCGCGTCCGGAATACGGCTTCCTCCCGCCCGCTCAGCGGCAGCGGGTGCTGCTGGCCAAGCCCGGCACCATGTTCGTCAACCAGCCCGACATCCCGGTGCCGCTGTGCCTGGACTTCCCGTTCCCGTCGTGGGCCACCCGGCACTCCGAGGCGGGCGCGGCACCGAGCGGTTCGCTGCGCTCGGTCACCCAGTCCGCCGATCCGTTCGCGGTGATCGGCTCGCGGTCGGGCACGCTGTCCGACGACGACATCCCGTTCTAGAGAAAGGCTCGCCGTGCGCATCCTGCACACCTCGGACTGGCACGTCGGCAAGGTCCTCAAGGGACAGTCGCGGGTCGAGGAGCACGTGGCCGTGCTCGCCCAGGTGGTCGAGATCGCCCGTGCCGAGCAGCCCGACCTGGTGATCGTGGCCGGCGACCTCTACGACACCGCGGCACCGTCGCCCGAGTCCACCCGGCTGGTCACCCGCGCCCTGTCGGCGTTGCGCCGCACGGGCGCCGACGTCGTCGCGATCGGCGGCAACCACGACAACGGCGCCGCGCTCGACGCCCTGCGGCCCTGGGCCGACGCGGCCGGCATCACGCTGCGCGGCAGCGTCCGCGACCAGCCGGCCGAGCACGTGATCGAGGGCACCACGTCGGCCGGTGAGCGGTGGCGCCTGGTCGCCCTGCCGTTCCTGTCGCAGCGCTACGCGGTCCGCGCGGTGGAGATGTACGACCTGACCGCGGCCGAGGCGACCCAGACCTACGCGGACCACCTGGCCCGGCTGCTCGGCAAGCTGACCGAGGGCTTCAGCGAGGCGGGCGTGGTCAACCTGGTCACCGCGCACGTCACCGTGGTCGGCGCCAGCCAGGGCGGCGGCGAGCGTGAGTCGCAGACGGTCCTGGGCTATGCCGTGCCGGCCACCGTGTTCCCGAACAACACGCACTATGTGGCGCTCGGCCACCTGCACCGCGCCCAGACGGTGCTCGGGCCCTGCCAGATCCGCTACAGCGGCAGCCCGCTCGCGATCGACTTCGGCGAGGGCGAGAACGTGCCTGCGGTCTCGGTGGTCGACGTCACCGCGCAGACCGCGGCCAAGGTACGCGAGGTGCCGGTCACCTCGGCGTCCGCGCTGCGCACCGTGCGGGGCTCCCTCGAACAGTTGGCTTCCTTGAAGACGGGCGATGCCTGGCTGCGGGTGTACGTGCGCGAACTGCCCCGGGCCGGCCTGCGCGAAGAGGTCCAGGAGATGCTGCCCCGTGCCCTGGAGGTGCGGATCGACCCGGACATGATCGCGTCCACCCCGGGCCCACGGGCGGAAGAACGGGCCGGGCGCTCGCCCCGCGACCTGTTCGCCGATTACCTGGCCAGCCGCGGCGTCTCCGACGAAGGCGTGCAGGAACTGTTCGACGAGTTGTACGAGGAGACTTCCGCATGAGGCCGTTGAGGCTCGACATGGCGGGGTTCACGGTCTTCAGGGACGAGACCACCGTCGACTTCATGGATGCCGACTTCTTCGCGCTCGTCGGGCCGACGGGCTCCGGGAAGTCGACCGTGCTCGACGCGATCTGCTTCGCCCTGTACGGCCAGGTGCCGCGGTGGGGGAGCAGCCGGGGCATCGCCAACGCGCTGTCGCCCTCGGCGACCGAGGCCCGGGTGCGGCTGGTGTTCGAGTCGGCCGGCGCGCGCTACGTGGCCACCCGGGTGGTCCGCCGGGACAGCCGGGGCAACGTGAAGACCGGCGGCGCCGGCCTCCAACAGATGCCCGACAACTTCGACGTGTCCAAACTCGACACCGGGATGACGCCGGAGGACCTCGGCGACGTGCTGGCCGGCACCCCCGCCGAGATGGACGAGGCGGTGCTGCACGCCGTCGGGCTGCCGTACGAGCAGTTCACGAGCTGCGTCATCCTGCCGCAGGGGCAGTTCGCCGACTTCCTGCACGCCAAGCCCGCCACCCGCCAGCAGATCCTGGTCAACCTGCTCGGCCTGCACGTCTACGAAGACGTCCAGAAGCGGGCCTCCGCCCGCGCTCAGCAGGCCGACGCCGACCTGCGCGCGGTCGACCAACTGCTGGCCGGGCTCGACGACACCTCCGACGAGGCACTGGCCGACGCGGCCGAGCGGGTCGAGGCCATGCTCGCGCTGGCGACCAGGGTCACCGACGACATGCCGGGGCTCGACGAGGCGCGGCAGACGGCCCTCTCGGCGGCGGCCGGGCTGTCGGCCATCGACGACGAGATCGCGCTGCTCGACCGGGTCCGTCCGCCCCGCGGCGTGGCCGCCCTGGCCGAGGCGGCGACGGCCGCCCGCGAGACGGCCGAGGCAGCCGCCGACGGGGTGACCGCGGCCGAGGAGCACGAGGAGAAGCTGCGCGGCGAGCTCACCGCGGCCGGCGACGCCTCCGCGCTGCGGCTGTTGCTGCGCGCGCACGAGGAGCACGACGCGGTCGTCGCCGAGTCGACCTCCCTCCAGGATGGACTCGGCGCGGCCACCAAGGAGCACCGCACCGCGGCGGCGGCCCTGGAGACGGCACGCGCGGCGGCGCTGCGCACGGCGACCGAGTTGGACGCGGCCCGGCGGGCGTACCAGGACGCACAGGCGGCCGACCGGGCCGGGGCGCTGCGCGTACACCTGCATGCCGGTGCGCCCTGCCCGGTCTGCGAGCAGCCGGTGACGGCGGTGCCGGCGGTCCCGGCGACCTCGGCGGTGCCCGCGGCGGAGCAGGCCGGGCACGCGGCCAAGGCGGCCGACGAGAAGGCGCAGGCCCAGGTGACCGAGCGGGAACAGGCTGCCCGGGCGTTGGAGCGCACCCTCGACCGGGCCCGCGCCCAGCACGAGCAGCTCGCGTCCCGGCTGGCCACCCTTGACACCCAGCTCGCCACGTCGCCCGGCGTCACCGCCCTGCGCCGGGAGCTGACCACCCTGGCGGGGCTGCAGAAGTCGTTGGACGCGGCGGTCGCGGCCCTGAAGTCGGCCCGTGAGCAGGCCCGCACCGCGGTGGCCGGGCGCGCGGCGGCGGAGCAGCGGTTGACCCGGGCGTGGCAGGAGTTCGACGCCGCCCGCGACGCGGTGGCCCGGTTCGCGCCACCGGCGGCGGCCCGCGAAGACCTGGCCGCTTCCTGGTCGGCCCTGGCCGGCTGGTCGGTGTCCGAAGTGGAGACCCGCCGGACCGCACGCGCCGCGCTGGCGGCGAGCGCGGCCGACGCCGACGCGGCGGTCGCGGTGGTGCGCGCGCGGCTCGACGCCGCATTCGTGGACGCCGGGCTGCCGGCACCCGACGACCATGTCCGGGCGGCGACGGTGGCCGTCGAACGGGCCACCGCCGCACACGAGCGGGTCGAGGAGCGCCGGGCACAGGTGCGCGGGCTGCTCGACAAGCGGGTGGCGCACGAGCGCGACGGCCACGTGGCCAAGGCGCTCGCCGGCCACCTGCGGGCCAACAACTTCGAGCGCTGGCTGCTGGAGGAGGCGCTCGACCTGCTGGTCGAGGGCGCTTCGCGGATCCTGCGCGAGCTGTCCAGCGGACAATATGACCTCGTACACGAGAAGGGCGAGTTCTCGGTCGTCGACCACCACGACGCCGGGCTGCGCCGGGGCGTCCGGACCCTGTCGGGCGGTGAGACGTTCCAGGCGTCGCTGGCCCTCGCGCTGGCGCTGGCCGAGCAGCTCGCCGGCATGTCGACGTCGGCGGCCAGCCTGGAGTCGATCCTGCTCGACGAGGGTTTCGGGACGTTGGACGCCGCGACGCTGGACACCGTGGCCGCGACGCTGGAAGGCCTGGCCGCCCGCGGCGACCGGATGGTCGGCGTGGTCACCCACGTGCCGGCGCTGGCCGAACGCGTGCCGGTGCGGTTCGACGTCAGCAAGGACGCCCGGTCCGTCGCCCACATCACCCGGAGCGGGATATGACGGAATACTTCATCGACAACTGGGACCCGGCCTACGGAGCCTCCTTCGAAGCGGCGCCGGTCTCACAGAGCACGGCCCAGATCAACACCGACGTGGAGCTACCGGCGGCCGCCTGGCGCCCGCTCACCGCCCCACCGACGGTGCGGGCGCCCGACGTGGTCCTGCTGGTCGACGGCGTGCGCCGGATCGACGCGACACTGTGGACGCGCGAGGAGGACGGCACGTCGCATCCGGGCCTGGCGGCGTCCTACGCGGCCGGGGTGGTCCGCTGTGACCTGCGCGCGGGCGCGGCGACGTTGGCCGGCACGCTGGTCGAACGCGGCCTGTTCACCACGTCCCCGACGGCGACGGACATCGAGGCCGGCTCGGTCCGCTACGGCGTGCGCCAGATGGCCGGCGCGCCGGACCCGGCCCGGCTGGTGCCGGCCGTGCAGGGCCCGCTGACCGCGCTGGAGGTGGCGATCTCCACCTCGGTCCGTGGCGAGTCCGAGGACCTGCTGGTCCTGGACGGCCCACTGCGCAACCGCCGCCAGCTCAGCCGCACGATCGGCTACGTCAAGACGCAGCAGAGCCAGTACCTGGACGCGACCCTGACCAAGGTGGTCACCGCCCTGCGCCCCGGCGAACGCTCGCCGGTCTTCCTGATGGGCACCGCGTGGGGCGGCTACTCCTGGTACCTGCGTCTCCCCGGCCCGGCCGGCGCACCGTGGGCGGGCATCGTCCGCGTCGAGTGCACGACCGAGATCCCGGCGCAGGAGGCGATCGAGCTGGCCGACCTGTCGCTGGTCACGCTGCCGCGGTTCGCCTCGAACCCGTACAAGGACCCGCGGGCCCCCCAGAACCTGATCCCGATCGCGGGCCTCGAACGCCGCCTACGCGCCCTACTCGGCGACTCCCGCCTCCTGCACCGCGCCCTGACCCTCGCGGCCGCCCGCAGCACCGCGGTACCCGCAGCTTTGTAATCATGCGAAACTGGACGCGGAGGTGAGTGATGACGTTGGCAACGCTCGACTGGGCTTCCCTAGGGCCGTGGAGTGAGGACGACTTCTTCCAGCTAGGCGAAACCCCCAACCGCATCGAACTCATCGACGGGAGCCTTCTGGTGAGCCCCGCGCCCTCCAAGCGCCACCAGCACCTGAGCCTCCAGCTCGCAGTGGCTTTCAACGCCGCAGCCCGGGCGGGCGGTCTGGTGGTGTACGAAGCGGTTAACGTCCGCCTCAAGACCAACCGGATCGTGATTCCGGATCTTGTCGTGGCTGACACTGATCATGAGGGATCCGTGGTCGAAGCTGGTGAGGTCAAGCTGGTTTGCGAGATCGTCTCCCCGAGCAACGCGGTAACGGACCGAGTGACCAAGATGAACCTGTATGCCGATGCCGGCATACAGGGCTACCTGCTTGTGGAGCGGGACGATTCGGGTCTTCTGCTACGGATGTTCCGGCTTGAGGGCGAACACTATGTGCTCTCGGCTGAGGCGCGCAGCGGCCAGGTGCTACGGCTGGAGGATCCGGTCAGCCTCGACCTAGAAGTCGATCGGCTCGCGTAGCTGAGGTCAGCGAGCTTCTCGACCCCGCCTTTCCGAAGTGGAGCTCTGGGTCGACCACGTGGTCGGCTCGGAGGATTTTTACGTCTGTGTGGTAGTTCATCGAGGTCAGCCACGGTAGGCGGTCGCCCTGGCGGGGGAGTTGGTCGATCACGCGGCGGATGTAGCCGGCTCCGAAGTCCAGGAACGGGCGGGTGGGCATGTCCGGGTCGGCGGGCTCCGGTCGGCAGAGCTCGTAGCCGTGCTTGTCCATGTGGGCCAGCAGCAGGCAGAAGTGCTCGCAGAGCAGCCCTACCTTGAGCGTCCAGGACGAGTTCGTGTAGCCCACGATGAACGCGAAGTTCGGCACCCCCGAGAGCATCATGCCCTTGTACGCGATCGTGTCCGCCACGTTGACCGGTGCGCCGTCGACGGTCAGCGGCACGCCTCCCAGGGCCTGGACGTGCAGGCCCGTGGCGGTGACGATGATGTCGGCCGGCAGCTCTTCGCCGCTGCCCAGCCGGATGCCGTCCTCGGTGAACGTCTCGATCCGGTCCGTGACGACCGAGGCCGTGCCCGCCCGGATCGCCTTGAACAGGTCACCGTCCGGGACCAGGCACAACCGCTGGTCCCACGGGTTGTACGGCGGCCGGAAGTGCTCGTCGACCGGGTATCCCTCCGGCAGGTGGCGGGCGTTGAGCCAGCGGATCACCCGGCGCGCCCGCTCGGGGTGCCGTTGGCAGAACCGCCAGATCGAGCGCTGCATCGCGATGTTCTTCCGCCGGGTCAGGGCGTGTCCACGGGCCGGACCCAGGTACTTCTTGAGCGCGTTGCCGATGGCGTCCCTGGTGGGCATCGACAGGATGTAGGTCGGGGTGCGTTGCAGCATCGTCACGTGTGCGGCGGTGTCGGCCATCGCCGGCACGATGGTGACCGCGGTCGCGCCGCTGCCGACCACGACGACCCGCTTGCCCGCGTGGTCCAGGTCTTCCGGCCAGTGCTGCGGGTGGACGATCGTGCCCCGGAACCGCGAGCGGCCCGGGAACTCCGGCGTGAAGCCCTGTTCGTAGCGGTAGTAGCCGCCCGCGCAGAACACCCAGTTGGCGGTCAGTGTCACGGGATCGCCGGCGCGGTCCACGGACACCGTCCACAATGCTGTCTGCGAGTCGAACGCCGCCGCGCGTACCCGGTGGTGGTAGCGGATGTGTGGCTCCAGGCCGTTCTCCGTCACGGTTTCCCGCAGGTAGGCGAGGATCCGGGGCGCGGAGGCGATGGCCTCCTTGTCGCGCCAGGGCTTGAACGCGTACCCGAAGGTGTGCAGGTCGGAGTCCGACCGGGTGCCGGGATAGCGGAACAGGTCCCAGGTGCCGCCGGACGCGCCGCGGGCCTCGAGGATCGCGAACGTCTTGCCCGGAAGCTCCGTCTTGAGATAGCGCCCGGCCCCGATGCCGGAGATCCCGGCACCGATGATCAGCACATCGAAATGCTCCACCGCCATCTGTTCATGGTCGACCCAGGTCTGCCGTTGTCGCGCGGACGATCTGCACCGTTGTGAAGCCTGGCGAGGTGCGAACTGCACCACTACCGTGACGGCATGTCGTGGGACCCGCCGTCGCCCCGGGTGCGGGAGTTGATCCGTCAGGGCGCCGAGATCGCCCTCAATCCGCGCCCGGAGTGGCTTGCCGAGATCGACGCCGCGACGCTGGCCGGTGAGGCGCGCCGGGCGATCGCCGCCGACCCCGTGCTCGCCGCCGCCACCCGCCGGACCAACCGGTCCAACCTGCTGTTCTGGGCCGCCGCCAACGTACGCGCACCCGGGCAGCCCGTGCCCGCCAACGACGACGCGGCGCCGCTGGCGATCGCCCGCGACCTCGTCCGCCGCGGGTTGGACGAGTCGGCGCTGGACTCCTACCGGGTCGGCGAGGCGGTCGCGGCCCGGCTGTGGACGCAGATCGCCTGCTCGCTGACGAGCGACACCGACGAACTGCGGGAGGTGCTCGACGTCTCGCTGCGGTCGATCGCCGCGTTCGTCGACGCCACAGTCGCCGCCATCTCGTTGCGGATGCGCGCCGAACGCGCGGCGCTGACCCAGGGCAGCCACGCCGAACGCCGCGAGACGGTCATCCTGCTGCTCGACGGCGCACCGATCACGGGTGCCGAGACCAGGCTCGGGTACGCACTGGACCGCACCCACACCGCCGCGGTGGTCTGGAGCGACGACCCCGACGCCGACCTGCGCCAGCTCGACCGGGCCGCCGACGCGCTGGCCGGGGCGGCGCGGCCGCTGAGCGTCGTCGCCAGCGCCGCGACCCGCTGGGTGTGGGTGCACGGCCGACCCGACCCGGGCGACCTGCGCGCGGCGCTGGACCGGCTGCCCGCGGTGCGGGTCGCGCTCGGCTCACCGGCGGCCGGTGTCGACGGTTTCCGCCGCAGCCACCACGACGCGCTGACCACGCAGCGCCTGCTGGCCCGGCTGACCCCGGCGCACCGGCTGGCGGCGTTCGACGAGGTGGAGCTGGTCGCCCTGGTGACACAGGATTCCGAGAGCGCCGACCGGTTCGTCACCCGCACGTTGGGCGCGCTGGAGACGGCGCCGGTGGAGCTCCGGGCCGCCGTGCGGGCCTTCATCGCCGAGCAGTGCAACGCCTCCCGGGCGGCGGCCCGGCTGTTCACCCACCGCAACACCTTGCTGCGGCGGCTGGCCCGCGCCGACCGGTTGCTGCCCCGCCCCCTCGCGGGCCGCGCCGTGGAAGTCGGCGCGGCCCTCGAGATCCTGCACTGGCGGGGTTAGAAAGGTTGCCAGCCGTCGCGGTAGGCGACGGAGGTCAGCGCGACCTCCTCGTGCCGGCCGTGTGGCACCGGCTCGACCCGCACCCGGGCCGGCCGGTCGACCAGCACGCACACCTGCTCACCCGGCCACCACCAACCGGTCGACCGGGCCAGGTCGGCCCACACTCCGAAGTGGTCGATGGTGCCGGGAGACCAGTCGGCCAGGTCGAGCCGGCGCAGTGTGTCGTAGTAGCCGATCCAGCAGGCGTCCTGCTGGCCGTACCAGCAGACCGGCGCGTCCGGACCCAGGGCCGCCCGCACCGGCTGCCGGAATCCCTTGCCCAGACTGCGATGCAGCGCACCACGGATGGACTGGTGGAGCACCACGGGCAGCGGTACGCCACGGGCCAGCGCGTCCAGGGGCGCCAGCTCCGGCCAGGGTTCCTTTGCCTTACCGGGTTTTCGGGCCGGTGACAGCTCAGGGTCGGCATACGCGACACCGGCGCTGAGTGCGGCCCGCAACCGGGACGCCACCGTGGCCAGGTCGCTGGCCAGCGACGGTCGTCCCCGCGGATCGCGGATCCACCGGTAGAGGTCGTCCAGTGTGGGCCAGCCGTCGACCGGGGCGAGGGCCTTGGCGGGGGAGTCGACCCACTCGAACCGGGGACGCGGTCGGGACATCCGGGCGTAGATGGCGGTCACGGACCGCTGCGCGGTTTCCCGGTCGGCGGGCACGGTCGACAGGCCGTGTTCGAGCCATTCCCGGCGGATCAGAGAGGCTTCCCGCCAGACGTCGGCGGCGGGAGCGTGGGCGGCGTCTTTGCGCCGCACCGGCGCGGTCATCGCGCGAGGGCGTACGCGCCCTTTCCGTTGGAGATCATTTGCCTATGGTCCCCTACCTCGCGACCGGCACGCAAGAGGGGCACCGCGTTGGTAGGGTCCCCCAGGTCACAGCCTTCCCCTCAGTGCGGAGTCGCAATGATCATTTTTGGTGTGTCGGTCTTCTACATCTTCGGCCTGATCGACACCGGGCAGTTCCACTGCCCGCATTGCGGCGGCGACCGGGAGTACGAGCACCGGACCGCGCGCCGGTTCTTCACGCTCTTCTTCCTGCCGGTGATCCCGCTGGACAAGGTCGGCGAGATCGTCAAGTGCAAGACCTGCGGCACCAAGTTCGACCCCATCGTGCTGCGCCGGGCGACCACCGCACAGCTCGCCAGCGCGCTTCCGGCGGGCATGCGCGCCGCCGCCGCGCTGGTGCTCCGCGCCGGCGGCGCCAACGACGCCGCGATCCGTGCCGCGGTCAACGCGGTCCACGAAGCCGGGGAGCCGGGCTACGACGCGACGCAGTTGATGGCCGACGCCCAGCAGCCCACCGAGCTCGCTGTCGAGCCGCTGCGCGGCCTGGCCGCCAACTTCACCCAGGACGCGTGCGAGCGCCAGTTGGCCAACGCGGTCCGGGTCGCCCTGGCCGACGGCCCGATCAACGCGTCGGAGCGCGAGGCGATCGGCTGGATCGCCGGGCAGCTCGGCATGACCCCGGCCCACGCGACCGGCGTCATCTCCACGGTCGAGCAGTCGATCAACCGCTAGCTACAGGTCGCGCACCTCGATCACCCGCGTCGTCGGGGCGGCCTCGCCGATCGCTTCGCGGTGGGCGAGCCGCTCCGGGTCGACCATGAAGGACTCGATGCCCGCGCGCGACGTGAAACGGATCAGGTGCACCTCGGTCGTGCCGTCGGTGCCTCGGGTCCGGCGTTCGAGCGTGCCGCCGTGCCGGCCGAGCAGGGCCAGCACCGCGTCCTCGTAGCGCTGGCCGGTCTCGGCGTGGTCGTCGACGAACTCGACGAGGGCGGCCAGCAGCACGCCGGTCCCGGGGCGCTCCAACCAGACCTCCCCGGGCCAGCCGGGCTGGTCGGCGTCCTGGTCGTGGTGGTGTGCGAAGCCGTGGCGTGCGTAGAAGGCGGCGGCGCGGTCGTTGCCTGCCAGGTAGGACAGCCGCACCGGGCGCCCGCCGGCCCGCTCGACCAGCGCGGACAGCAGCGCCGAGCCCGCTCCCGTGCCCTGCGCGGAGGGCCGCACGTAGAGCTTCCAGAGGATCGGCACCGGACCGCGCAGGTCCACGTTGCCGACCCCGACCACCTCGTCGCCCTCCGCCGCGACGAGTGAGACGGTTGCCTCCAGCGAGCGCGTGATGGCCTCCGGCGACCACCATGTCGCCAGGCCGTGTGCGATGTAGTCCTGACCGGCGAACGCGTACGTCGCCGGCCACGTCTCGTGGCCGACCGCGATGATCGCGGCGACGTCGTCGAGCCTGGCCTCTCTGATCTCCATAACGACCCAGCCTGCGGCACCGGCCGGGTCAGATCAACAGCCCGCCCGTGGCGCGGATGTTCTGGCCGGTGATCCAGCCCGCGTCCGCGTGGTCAGGAACGCCACCACCGCGGCCACGTCGTCGGGCCGGCCGAGCCGCCCGAGCGCGGACCACGTGGCCGACTCCGCCAGCTCCTCCGCGCTGTTGTGGGCCCGCAGCAGATCGGTGTCGGTGGCGCCCGGCGAGACCGTGTTGACGGTGATCCCGCGCGGGCCCAACTCGCGCGCCGCCACCGCCGTCACCTGCTCGAGCGCGGCCTTGCTCGCGCAGTAGAGGACGTTGCCCGGAGCCGGCACGATCGTGTTGATGGTGGAGATGTTGACGATCCGGCCGCCGTCGCGCAGCAGCGTGGAGCCGCGCGCGATGGCCAGCAGCGGGACCTTCGTGTTGGCCGTCATCGCCCGGTCGAAGTCTTCGGCGGTGACGTCGGCGATCGCCGCGGGCACGATCAGGCCCACGTTGTTGACGAGGATGTCCAGTCCATCATGGACAGGCGCGAACATCGCGTCCAGGCAGGAGACGTCGGTCTGGTCGGCCCGCACCGCGACCGCGCCCGGGCAGCGCGCGACCACCTCGTCAGCGGCCGCCTTGTCCTTCTGGTAGGTGAAGACGACGCGGTGGCCGGCCGAGGCCAGCCGCTCGACGATGGCCCGGCCGATGCCACGGGAGCCGCCGGTGACGAGTGCGGTGGAGGTCATGTCCGGGCACGTTACGCACCGGACAGCGGCTGGTATTGAACGATTGCGCACAGCTGCGCGGGGGTCAGCCCGGCCAGCGTCCGCGCGGCGCGGGTGAAGTGTGGCTGGTCGGCATAGCCGGCGGCGGTCGCCGCGCCGGCCGGGCCGGCACCGTCGGCGAGCAGGTTGAGCGCGGCCTGGAAGCGGAACACGCGCGCCAAGGTGGCCGGCGACAGCCCGATCTCCCGGCGGAAGCCGACCTCCAGCGCCCGCCGGCTGACGCCGAGCCGATCGGCGAGCGTGCCGACCGGGATCGGCGGACCCTGGAGCCTTCGCCAGGCGGCCTCGACGAACGGTGCTGGCCCGGGATCGCCCAGCCGGCTCAGCAGGACCTCGTCGAGCAGCGCGAAGCGGGCCGGCCACGTCGGCGCCGCCGCCAGCCGTTCGGCGAGCGGGGCCGCCCGCGGCCCGAGCACGTCGTGCCAGTCGACGATCTGTCCGGCGAGCGCGCTCATCGGGAGTCCGAACAGGACGGACACGCCGGCGGGTGTCAGCCCGACGCCGACGCCGACGCCCCAGGTCGTCGGCCCGTCGACCGCCGCGTCGGCGCGTGGTCCGCTGAACAGGGTGAACGAGCCGTCGAACGAGATCACGAGGGTCGCCGAGGGGACGGGAAGCAGGCGGTGCGCGACCGGCCCGCCGTCGTGCGACGCGAATCCGCCGTAGCAGAGCACGTACGGCCGCAGTCGCGGGTCCGGCCGGCCGGCAGCCGCACGGCACGCCGCGGCGGGCGGGTGCAACGGCACCGAATGAATCAGCGGCACCGATCCATCATCGCCGAGCCTCCAGCGCGTACGCCACGGCCGAACCGAGGTTGTCCGCGGTCCCCTGGGCCCAGGCCTCGGGGTGCAGGCGGGCGTCCAGCTCGGGTCCGCCGCCGTCCGGCCACGCCGGCACGTACGCCCGCATCCAGGCGGCGCCCGTGACGGTCTGCAGCTTGCGGGCCGCGGCGACCAACCGGACCGCCCGTTGCGTCGCGCCGGTTCGGGCCGCGAGGTTGGCCATCGCCTCCAGGAACAGGCCTGCCCCGGCCTCGTCGCCGACCTGGGCCGAGACGCGCAGGCCGGACTCCAGGGAGGTGGCCGCGGTATCCGCGTCGCCGCCGGCGAGCGCCGCGACGGCCAGGCTGTAGAGCGCGACGACCTCGCCGAGATGGTCGTTGGTCTTGCGGGCCAGCCGCAGGCCGTCGGCGAACTGTGCGGTGGCGGCCGCGAAGTCGCCTTCGCCGAGCGGCACCAGGCCGAGCCGGGTGTAGTAGAGCGCGATCATCCACTCTTCGCCGAGTCGCTCGCTGATCTGGCGGGTCTCCTCCAGCAGCTCGCGGGCCAGGTCGTAGTCGCCGCGGGCGAGGGCGAGCTGACCCAGCATGCCGGCCGTCCGCGCGGTGGCGTCCTCGTCGCCGATCTCGCGCAGCAGCGGCAGGGCCCGTTCGAGCTGCATCCGGCCCCGGACGAGCTGCCCGGTGATGAACGACATCGCGCCGTCGCCGAAGATCAGGCGCGCGTACGCCTTCGGGGACAGCGCGTCCGCCTTCTCCAGCACCCGTTCGATGTTGCGCGCACCCTCGTCGCTGCGGCCGCGCAGCCACCACAGCGCCCAGACCACCCAGCCCAGCCGGACCGCGTCCTCGAGCTGGTCGGTGTCGATGAACCAGGTCATCGCCGCGCGCAGGTTGTCCTGCTCGCCCTCGAGCAAGTTGAGCGACTCGGGGTTGGCCGCCGTGCGGCCCAGCGGCGGAGAGGTGCGCTCGGCGAACTCCAGGAAGTGCCGGGCGTGCCGGTCGTGGGTGTCCTTCCAGTCGCCGAAGTCCCGAAGCTGCTCGAGGGCGAAGTCGCGGATGATGCCGAGCATGGTGAACCGCGGCTCGCGGTCGCCCGTCTCCTGCTTGACCAGGCTGCTCTCGACCAGCGAGGTGAGCGCGTCCAGGCCGGCGTAGCGCGCCGGCACCCCGGCGACGGCGCGGGCGGCGTCGAGGTCGAAACCGCCGGCGAACACGCCGAGTCGGGCGAACAGCTCCTGCTCGCGCCGGGGGAGCAACTGGTAGCTCCAGGCGATGGCGTCGCGCAGCGTGCGCTGGCGGGTGGGCAGGTCGCGGGCGCCACCGGTCAGCGTGCCGAGCCGGCTGGTCAGGCGGTTGAGTAGGGCCTGCGGGGTGAGCACCCTGACCTTGGCGGCGGCGAGCTCGACGGCCAGCGGCAGGCCGTCGAGCCGGCGGACGATCTCGGCGATCGCCACCGCGTTCTCCGGGCTGACGGCGAAGTCGGCCTTGACCGCGCGGGCGCGTTCGACGAACAGGCGGGCCGCGCCGTCGCGGCGGACCGCCGCCGTCGGGTCCTCGTTCAGCGTCGGGACGGGCAGCGGCGGCACGGTGAAGACGTGCTCACCGGTCAGCCGGAGCGGGACCCGGCTGGTCGCCAGGATCGTGACGCCGGACGCGGCGCTGAGCACGGCACCCAGCACGGGTGAGGCCTCCGCGACGTGCTCCATGTTGTCGACGACCAGCAAGAGCGAGCGGTTGCGCAGGTAGGTGACGAGGTCGTCGATCGGGGGACGGTTCGGCACGGTACGCAGCCCGAGCGACTGCGCCAGCGCGGCGGGCACCAGGTCGGGGTCGGTGACCGCGGACAGGTCGACGAACCGCACGCCGTCGGCGAAGGTGTCGCGCAGCTCGGAGCCGAGCTCCATCGCCAGCCGGGTCTTGCCCACACCGCCCGGGCCGATCAGCGTGACCAGCCGCACGTCCCGGTCGGTGAGC
Source organism: Asanoa ishikariensis (assembly GCF_900107455.1). Classification (GTDB taxonomy): domain Bacteria; phylum Actinomycetota; class Actinomycetes; order Mycobacteriales; family Micromonosporaceae; genus Asanoa; species Asanoa ishikariensis. The sequence goes on from NZ_FNQB01000002.1 coordinate 1,358,995, forward strand.
AGTTCGCGCAGCGCGTGCTGTTCGCCGGTGCGGCCGAGCAGCGGGTTCGGCGGGATGGGCAGCTCGTCGCGGGGCAGCGGCTCCGGCTCGGCCTGCTGGGCGGGCCGCGGGTTGAACCGCTCGGTGAGCAGCAGCGCGATGTCCTCGCCGACCACCCGGCGCAGCTCGTCCGCCGAGTGGAAGTGCCGGTAGCTGACCCGGGCGTCGTCCCGGATCCGGTCGAGCAGCGCGGTCAGCCGGGGGTCGCGGTTCGGCGCCGGTGACTTGACGTAGATCAGCTTCGGCAGGTGCCCGGACATCCGGTACTCGTCCTCGAGCCCGGAGATGCTGGCGTCGGGACCGAGCCAGCCGTAGCTCTCCCAGTAGACGCCGATGAAGAGCTGGCTCTGCTCCAGGTACGCGCGGTAGACGTCGCGCGGCGCGTGCGGGCGGGCGCCCAACTCGAACATCACCGGGACCAGGCGCATCCGGGAGATGGCGTCCCGGACGGCGAGCCGCTCAGGCTCGAGCTCTTCCAGCGTCGACGAGACGAAGACCCGCAACCGGCGGTCCGGTGTGTGGATCACGTTGCGCGCAGCGGACACAGGCTCGCCTGAGCTTGCCATGAAAAACCATCACTTCCCCCCGTACGGTCACCGAAGGTACCTGCCGTGACCGCCAATTCGTAGAACGGTCCTGGGGGATCACGCGTGAGAGCGCTCCCATAACGATATGGGAACGCTCCCATCGATTGGTATTGACGTCGGCGAAACCTGTCGGCAATCTCGTGGGAGCGCTCCCGGGAAATGGTGGAACACGACGCATCCGGGTTTCGCCGACCAACCCCACCACTTGCATCTCCTGACCTGAGAGGGGTCCTGGATGAGCGTCAGCGGACGCGGAAGCAAGCTGGTCGCGCTCGCCGCAGTTACCGCACTCGTGCTCGGAGTCACTGCCTGCGGCAGCGACGACGGCGACAGCGGCACCACTGCCGGCGGCAAGCCCGACAAGCTGGTCCTCGAGACCTTCAGCGAGTTCGGCTACGACGAGCTGGTCAAGCAGTACGAGAAGGACACCGGCATCAAGGTTGAGCTGCGCAAGACCGCCCAGCTCAACGAATACCGTCCCAAGATCGTGCGCAGCCTGGCCACCGGCAAGGGCATCGCCGACGTCGTCGCGCTGGAAGAGGGCATCCTCAACGAGTTCAAGACCAACCCGGCCAACTGGGCCGACCTGACGCCGCTCGTCAAGGACCACAGCACCGAATACCTGCCGTGGAAGTGGGAGCTCGGAAAGGCCGGCGACGGCCGGCTGATCGGCCTGCCCACCGACGTCGGCAGCCTCGCGGTCTGCTACCGCACCGACCTGTTCAAGGAGGCCGGCCTGCCGGTCGAGCGGGACGCGGTCACGGCGCTCTGGCCGGACTGGCCGGCGTTCATCGAGACCGGCAAGAAGTACCGCGACAAGACCGGCAAGGGCCTGCTCGACTCGGTCACCACCGCGTCCAGCGCGATCACCATGCAGATCGGCGGTGACATCTTCTACGACGCCGAGAACAACATCGTCGCTGACAAGAGCGCGTCGGTGAAGCAGGCGTGGGACATCTCGCTGCAGATGGTCGACGCCAACATCACCGCGAAGACGGCCACCTGGTCGCCGGAGTGGAGCGCGGGCTTCAAGCAGGGCACGTTCGCGGCGACGTTCTGTCCTTCGTGGATGCTCGGCATCGTGCAGGACAACTCCGGCCCGGAGAACAAGGGCAAGTGGGACGTCGCCGGTGTGCCCGGTGGCTCCGGCAACTGGGGTGGCTCGTGGCTCGCTGTGCCTGAACGAGGGAAGCACAAGGCCGAGGCCGCCAAGCTCGCCGAGTACCTGACCAGCGCCACGAGCCAGGTGGCGGCATTCAAGCTCAAGGGCCCACTGCCGACCAACCTGGAAGCGCTGAAGAACCCGGACTTCCAGTCGTACACGAACCCGTACTTCAGTGACGCACCGACGGGCAAGATCTTCGGCGGCAGCGTCGAGGGCATCAAGCCCGTCCACCTCGGCCCGAAGCACCAGGCCGTGAAGGAACAGGCCATGGAGCCCGCGTTGCGGGCGTACGAGAACGGCGAGGCGAACGCCAAGGCCGCCTGGGACCAGTTCATCAAGGACGCCGCGACACAGGGCGCCTTCTGACGGATCCCGACCGGAAGGGCCCTTCTGTGCGAAGGGCCCTTCCGCACGGTCGCCCGGGTTCGAAGGTCCAGAAAGGACACGTCCATGGCTCTCGCCACGCCAGCACGCCCGGCGGCGCCCGCACAGACGGGGCCGCCCCGGCACCGGACCACCGGCAGCGCCAAGCGCGCCCGCTGGGACATGAAGTACTCGCCGTACCTCTACATCGCCCCGTTCTTCATCGTGTTCGGCATCTTCGGGCTCTACCCGATGGTCAAGACCGCCTGGATGTCCCTGCACGACTGGGACCTGATCGGCGAACACACCTTCATCGGCTTCGACAACTACGTCGAGCTGATGAAGGACGACTACTTCTGGAACGCGCTCGTCAACACGCTCGGCATCTTCGTCGTCGCGACGGTCCCGCAGCTCATCCTCGCGCTGTTCCTCGCCAACCTGCTCAACCGCACCCGGCTGCGGGGCAAGACGTTCTTCCGGATGGCCATCTTCGTACCCAACATCACCTCGGTGGCGGCGGTGGCGATCGTCTTCGGGATGCTCTTCCAGCGTGACTTCGGCGTCGTCAACTGGCTGCTGAGCTTCGCCGGTGTCGACGCGATCGACTGGGACGCGCAGCGGTGGAGCTCGTGGACCGCGATCGCGTTCATGGTCGACTGGCGGTGGACCGGCTACAACGCGCTGATCCTGCTGGCCGGCATGCAGGCGATCCCGCGCGACCTCTACGAGGCGGCGGCGCTCGACGGCGCCAACCACTGGCGGCAGTTCTGGCGGATCACCCTGCCGATGCTCACGCCCACGTTCGTCTTCGTCGTGCTGCTGTCGACGATCGGCGGCCTGCAGCTCTTCACCGAGCCGCTGCTGTTCGGCAACGGCAACATGCGCGGTGGCACGCAGCGGGAGTTCCAGACGCTCGCCATGTACATGTATGAGAAGGGCATCAACAGCTTGAACACAGCCGGATACGGAGCCGCGATCGCCTGGGCTCTCTTCGTGCTGATCGGCATCATCGCCGCGATCAACCTGGCCGTCGTCCGCCGTACCGTGAAGTGAGGGAGCCCACGATGGTCGCGGCCTCCGCCCGCCTGTGGAAGACCAGCCCGCTGACGTACATCGCGCTGGTCATCGCCGTTCTGGCGTCGATCTACCCGTTCTACTACATGTTCGTCATCGCCACCCGCAGCCTGGACGCCATCAACTCGGTGCCGCCGCCCTTCACACCGGGCGAGGCGTTCGGCGCGAACTTCCAGCGGGTGCTCGACAACGAGAACGCCAACTTCTTCAAGGGCGTCATCAACTCGGTCATCGTGTCGACGGTCGTGACCGTCGCGGTCGTGCTGACCGGCACACTGGCCGGGTTCGCCTTCGCCAAGCTGCGGTTCCGCGGCCGCAACGGGCTGCTGCTCGCCATCGTCGTGACGATGATGGTGCCGACCCAGCTCGGGCTGATTCCGCTCTGGTCGATGATGCAGGACCTGGGCTGGTACGACACGCTGTACGCCGTCACGGTGCCGTTCCTGGTCAGTGCCTTCGGCGTGTTCATGATGCGTCAGTACGCGACCCAGGCCGTCTCGGACGAGCTGATCGAGGCCGCACGCGTCGACGGGTGCAGCACGTTCCGGATCTACTGGAACGTCGTGCTGCCCGCGTTGCGTCCGGCGGCCGCGGTGCTCGGCCTGCTCACCTTCATGGACACCTGGAACCAGTTCCTCTGGCCCTTCGCCGCGCTGACCAACGAGAACCCCACACTCCAGGTCTCGCTGGCGTTCCTGTCCTACGCCTACTACACCGACTACTCGCAGGTCTTCGCCGCGACCGCGGTCGGCACCGTCCCCCTGTTGCTCGTGTTCATTCTCTTCGGCCGTCAGATCGTCGGCGGCATCATGGAAGGCGCCGTCAAGTCGTGACCACGTTCCCGCCGGACTTCCTCTGGGGCGCCGCCACCGCGGCCTATCAGATCGAAGGAGCGGCCACGGAGGACGGGCGTACGCCCTCGATCTGGGACACCTTCAGCCACACCCCGGGCCGCACCGCGGGCGGCGACACGGGCGACGTCGCGTGCGACCACTACCACCGGTACCGCGACGACGTGAAGGTGATGGCCGACCTGGGGCTGCGCTCCTACCGGTTCTCGCTGTCGTGGCCGCGGATCCAGCCGGGCGGCACCGGCCCGGGCAGCCAACGGGGTCTGGACTTCTACCGGGGCCTCGTCGACGAGCTCTTGGAGAACGGCATCGAGCCGTGGGTGACGCTCTACCACTGGGACCTGCCGCAGGAGCTGGAGGACGCGGGCGGTTGGCCGTCCCGCGACACGGCGCGCCGGTTCGCCGACTACGCGGCGCTGGCCCACGAGGCGCTCGGCGACCGGGTGAAGTTCTGGACGACGTTCAACGAGCCGTGGTGCTCGGCCTTCCTGGGCTACGGCTCGGGAGCGCACGCACCGGGTCGCACCGACCCGGCCGACTCGGTGCGGGCCGCGCACCATCTGCTGCTCGGGCACGGGCTGGCGCTCCAAGCTGTCGAGTCGGCCGGGATCACGCTCAACCTCTACGCGATCTCGCCGGCGTCGTCGTCCGACGCCGACCTCGACGCGGCTCGGCGGATCGACGGGCTGGCCAACCGGATCTTCCTCGACCCGCTGTTGCGCGGTGCGTACCCGGCGGACGTCGTTGCCGACCTGGCCGAGGTGAGCGACATGTCCCACGTACGCGATGGGGATCTGTCGATCATCTCTTCGCCGTTGTCCGTGCTCGGCGTCAACTACTACAGCCGGCACGTGGTCGGGGGACCCGTTGGCGGGGTCGAGCCGTCGCCCTACTGGCGGAAGCAGACCTGTTGGCCCGGCAGCGAGGATGTCCGGTTCGTCACCCGTGGGTACCCGGTAACCGATATGAACTGGGAGATCGACGCGCCCGGTCTGGTCGAGACGCTGACCAGGTTGCACGCGGAGTATCCGGCGGTGCCGCTGTACGTGACGGAGAACGGTGCCGCGTTCGTCGACGAAGTGGTCGACGGCGAGGTGTCCGACCCCCAGCGGGTGGCGTACTTCGACGCCCATCTGCGCGCCTGCCACGAGGCGATCGCCGCCGGGGTGGACCTGCGGGGCTACTTCGCCTGGTCGCTGATGGATAATTTCGAATGGGCGTGGGGCTACACGAAGCGTTTTGGCATGATCCATGTCGATTACGCGACGCAGCTCCGCACGCCGAAGACGAGCGCCAGGTGGTACGCCGACGTGATCCGACGTAACGGACTGGCCGCAGAATAAGGCCGCCTGCGGAGGAGTAAACGATGACGACCCAACGAACCCGGTCTCTAGGCCGGCCGACCCTCGACGCGGTTGCCGCGCGGGCCGGGGTCGGCCGTGGCACCGTCTCCCGGGTCGTCAACGGCTCGCCGCAGGTCAGCCCGGAAGCGCGGGCGGCGGTGCAGGCAGCGATCGCCGAACTCGGCTACGTGCCCAACCGCGCTGCCCGCGCCCTGGTCACCCAGCGCACCGACTCGGTCGCCCTGGTGGTCTCGGAGTCGGAGGAGCGTGTCTTCGGCGAGCCGTTCTTCGCGGCCATCGTGCGCGGCGTGAGCTCGGGCCTGCTCGACACGTCGATGCAGCTCTGGCTGGCGATGGCGCAGTCGCCGGCCGAGCGCGAGCGGATCGAGCACCACCTGACCAACCAGCACATCGACGGCGTGCTGCTGCTGTCGCTGCACGACGCCGACCCGCTGCCCACCCTGCTGGAGCAGCGCGGCCTGCCGGCGGTGCTGGGCGGCCGCCCGGCCCGGATGCTCCAGCCCGACGCCCAAGAGGCGTACTACGTCGACGTCGACAACGCCGGCGGTGCCCGGCAGGCGGTCGAATATCTGTTCGGCCGTGGCCGCCGCCGGATCGCCACGATCGCCGGCCCGCAGGACATGGGCGCGGGCGTCACCCGCCTGGCCGGCTATCGCGAGGCGGTCGCGGCCACCGGCGCCCAGGTCGACGAGAAGCTCATCGCCTACGGCGACTTCAGCGAGGCCAGCGGCACCGCGGCGATGCGCCGGCTGCTCGAGGACCACCCGACCCTCGACGCGGTCTTCGCCGCTTCGGACCTGATGGCGTACGGGGCGGTGCGCGCCCTTCAGGAGGCCGGCCGTCGGGTGCCGGAGGAGGTGTCGGTGGTCGGCTTCGACGACGCCCCGATCGCCCGCCAGGCGAACCCGGCGCTGACCACGGTGCACCAGCCGATCGAGGAGATGGGCCGCGAGATGGCCCGGCTGCTCGTCGCCCGCATCCGCCGCGAGGAGATCACCCAGCCGCACGTCGTGCTCGACACCTGGCTCGTCGAACGCGAGAGCGCCTAGGGTTCTTGGACGTGATCAACGTCCGCGAGTACGACCCGGCCTGGCCCACTTACGCGCAGCGCGCTCTCGACGAGGTGCTGGGCGTGCTGCCCGGCCTGCTGACGGCGATCGAGCACATCGGCAGCACGGCGGTGCCGGGGTTGGCCGCCAAGCCGGTGATCGACCTGATGGCCGCGACGGAGTCGCTGTCCGCGGTGGTGTCGGCGTCGGACGCGCTCGCCGCGATCGGCTACCAGCGGATCGAGCCGAGCATGCCTGGGCGGCTGTTCTACCGCCGGGAGGGCGAGCCGGTCGCGTACCACCTGCACATCGTGACGGCGGCTTCCTGGGACACGCGCAACCAGCGGATCCTGCGTGACCACCTGCGCGAGCATCCGGAAGACCGGGAATCCTACGGCCGACTCAAACACGACCTGGCCGCCACGGACGGCGACGCCTACACCCGAGCCAAAACCGCCCTGATCCAGCGCCTGGTCGACAAAGCCCGCACCGCCCGCAGCCTGCCGTTGGTGGACGTCTGGGAGGAGTGATCTCAGAACCGCAGGGCGGCGGCGAGGCGGTGGATGATCGCCTCCTCCGTGGCGTTGGCGACGTCGTCCGGTGGGGCGTGTTCGGTGATGGCCGCGCCGACCACGTTGTCGATGCCCGCGAGCAGGTCGGCCAGCCGGTCCGGCGTGACACCGTCCGGTTCCGGGTAGCCGACCGAGGCGAACGTGGTCGGCTCCAGCACGTCGAGGTCGACGTGCACGTACACGGGGCCGGTGAGGCCCTCGACCGCGTGTTCCAGATCGGCCACGCCGTAGCCGCGGATGCCGGAGCTCCGCAGGTAGGCGTGCTCGCTGCGGTCTCCGGCCCGGACGCCGGCGATGACCACCTGCTCGGGGCGCAGCGGGTCGGCCGGGACCAGCGGATCCGGGCCGTCGCCGAGCAGCGTGCGCAGCACCATTCCGTGGAACGAGCCCGACGGCAGGGTGCGCGGTGTGTAGAGGTCCGGATGCGCGTCGAACCAGAGCACGGTGAGATCGTCGCCGTAGCGGGCGCGCGCCGCGGCGATCGGCGCCAGGTCGACGCCGCATTCGCCGCCGGCGGTGAGCACCGGGCCGTCGATGCCGGCCAGCGCAGTTCGGGTCAGCGCCAGGTTGTCGACGAGCACATCGAGCGCACGTACGCCCTGGTCGAACTCGCCCGGGTCCGCCCGGACCGGCACCGTGACCACGGCGTCTGCCGAGACCTGCGCCGCCGTGCGGTGCGCACCCACTGCCAACCGACGCGCGCCCGCGGCACTCGACCCCTGCCACTGCGGCACGCACAATGCCGTCACCATCCAGCGACGCTACCGCGAACCTACGTTTCTCTCGGCAGGTCGAGCGCGGCCAGCCGGGTCAGCACGCCGACGACGTGCGCGAGGTCGTGCCAGACGTAGACGCCCTCGTCCGGGTCGCGGCTCAGCAGCTCACGAACGGACTCGACGTCATCGACGAGATCCCCGACGGTGACCTTCGGGGGTGCGTCATCGAACCGGTAGGCCTCGCCCGGTGAGACCGTCCAGTAGACGCCTTCCGCCAGGTCGACGTCCGGCCCGTGCTGTCGCTCGACCTCGGTCAGCAGCAGGTCGAGCGCGGACCTCAGGTCTGCGACGGACACGACGGGCGTCACATCTGGGCTCGCCATTCGTCGGCCAGCATCGCGAAGTCGAGCTCTGTGCTCCATTCGCCCTTGAACCATTCGCTGTGCACCAGGCGGGCCTCCTGGCGCAGGCCCAGGCGGCGCAGGACCTTGGCCGACGGCTCGTTGCGTTCGTCGATGCGGCCGACGACGCGGTGCAGGCCCAGGTCCTCGAAGGCCAGTCGGAGCAGGGCGCGGGCGGCTTCCGTCGCGTACCCGTTGCCCTCGAAGTCGGGGTTGATCACGTAGCCGATCTCGCCGCTGCGGTGGGTGCGGCTGTGGAAGAACAGGACGACGTCGCCGACGAGTTGGCCGGTTTCGGCCAGCTCCGCGCCCAGCGCCAGCACCTGGCCCTCGTCGGTCAGCGAGGTGAGGGCCCACTGCGAGGCCAGCCGGTCGGCGATCACCTCGCGGTCCATCGGGGCGAAGGGCACGTAGCGGCAGACGTCCGGCCGGCTTCGGTAGGCCAGCAGCGCATCGGTGTCGTCGGCGGTCAGCGGGCGCAGCAGCAGGCGCTCCGTCCGCACCGGGTAGGTCGGGTGCAGCTCGAGCTTCGGTTCATCCAGCACCAGGCCATGGTGCCAAGCCCGAACCGGGCTCGCATCCTCGATACCGTCGTCGTCCGGTACCGCCTGAAATTCTCTTATGTGCGGGGAAACCGCGCTCCTGGCAGACTTCGGCCGATGCTTGACGAAAGCGTTCCGGCCAACGAGACCACCGTCCCGCTGCTGCCCTGCCTCGCGCCCGACGAGACGCTGGCGTTCTGGCGGGCCCTGGGGTTCGTGACGATCTGGGAGCAGCACAAGCCGTACCTCTATCTGGCGTTCCGGTGGCGCGGCGTCCAACTGCACTACGGGCGGGCGGCCAGCGGCGTGGACCCGGCCGAGGAGACCACCGGCGGTGCGCTGGTGATGGTCGACGAGGTCGCGCCGTACCACGCGGAGTTCGCCGCCGCGATGCGCAGAGCACACGGCAAGGTGCTGGCTAAGGGGCTGCCCAGGATCACCCGCTACCGGGCCGGTGCCTCGCGGTTCACGATCATGGACCCGTCCGGCAACTCGATCGTCTTCATCCAGCGTGACGAGCCCGCGGAGCTCGAGTACGGCGGCGACAAGGCACTGCAGGGGCTTGCCCGGGTGCTGGACAACGCACGGATCCTGCGCGAGTTCAAGGAGGACGACAAGGCCGCGTTCCGGGCGCTGAACTCCGGGTTGCGCCGCCACGGCGACAGCGCGTCGAGCCTCGAGAAGGCGACCGCGCTGGCCCAGCTCGTCGAGCTGTCGACGGTGCTGGACGAGCCGGTGGCGCAATGGGGCGCGCGGCTGCGAGAGCTCGAACTGAGCCCAGCGGAGAGAAAAAGCGTGAGGTCGGCCGTCGCCGACCCCACGCTGCTCGACGGGTGGCTCAGTTAAGCGACCACTTGCGCAGTTCGCGGCGGGCCAGGGACGCGCGGTGCACCTCGTCCGGACCGTCCGCGAGGCGCAGCGTGCGGGCCGAGGTCCAGAGCGCCGCGAGCGGGGTGTCCTGGCTGACGCCGGCCGCGCCGTGCGCCTGGATCGACTTGTCGATCACCCACTCGGCCATCGACGGCGTCGCGATCTTGATCGCCTGGATCTCGGTGTGCGCGCCCTTGTTGCCGACGGTGTCCATCAGCCACGCGGTCTTCAGCACCAGCAGGCGGGCCTGCTCGATCCGCACCCGGGACTCGGCGATCCAGTCGCGCACCACGCCCTGCTCGGACAACGGCTTGCCGAACGCCGCACGTGACGCCACCCGGCCGCAGAGCAGTTCGAGTGCCCGCTCCGCCATGCCGATCAGCCGCATGCAGTGGTGGATCCGGCCGGGGCCGAGGCGGGCCTGGGCGATGCCGAAGCCGTCACCCTCCGCGGCGATCAGATTGTCCGCGGGTACGCGTACCCCCTCGAAGGAGATCTCCGCGTGCCCGCCGTGCGTGCCGTCGGTGAAGCCGAAGACCGTCATGCCGCGCTTGACCGTCACACCCGGGGTGTCGCGCGGGACGAGGATCATGCTCTGCTGCTTGTGGCGCTCGGCCGACGGGTCCGTCTTGCCCATCACGATGAAGATCTCGCAGCGGGGGTCCATCGCGCCCGACGACCACCACTTGCGGCCGTCGATCACGTAGGAGTCGCCGTCGCGCCGGATGGTCGTGGCGATGTTGGTCGCGTCGGACGAGGCCACGTCGGGCTCGGTCATGCAGAACGCCGAGCGGATCGTGCCGTCCAGCAGCGGGCTGAGCCAGCGGGCCTGCTGTTCCGGCGACCCGAACTCGGCCAGCAACTCCATGTTGCCGGTGTCGGGCGCGGCGCAGTTGAGCGCCTCGGGCGCCAGGTGCGGACTGTGGCCCAGCAGTTCGGCCAGCGGCGCGTACTGCAAGTTTGTCAGGCCGGCGCCGTGTGACCCGGGCAGGAACAGGTTCCACAGGCCGCGCCGGCGGGCCTCGGCTTTGAGGTCTTCCATGACCGGCGGCCGGGTCCACGGGTTCTCGGCCTGCTCGACCTGGGCCGTGAAGACCGCCTCGGCCGGGTAGACCTGCTCGATCAGGAAGTCGTTGACCGCCTCGTGCAGTTCGCCGGTGCGTTGATCGAACCCGAAGTCCATCAGCCCTCCACGGATGCGAGTGCGGCGAGCCCGTGCGCGGTGAGCGGAGCGGCCATGTCGGCGAACCGCTCGAAACCCTCGCCAACGGTCTGGCCGAGTGTGAATCGGTAGTAGATCCCTTCGGCGATCACGGCCAGCTTGAAGCAGCCGAGCGCCACGTGCCAGTCGAGGGGGCCGACGTCGACGCCGCCGGCCGCCACGTACCGATCGATCAGGTCGGCCCCGATCGGGAAGCCGGCGCGCGGGCCGATCCCGTCGGAGACGACGCCCGCGGCGCCGGCCGCGGCGGCACCGCCGAGCACGTCCCAGTAGGTCAGCAGCAGGCCCAGGTCGGTCAGCGGGTCGCCGAGCGTGGCCATCTCCCAGTCGAGCACCGCGTGGATGGCGCTGCCGTCCGGCGCGACGATCAGGTTGTCGAGCCGGTAGTCGCCGTGCACGATCGCGCCCGGCCCGATGGGCTCCGGGATGGTCGCGGCCAGCCGGTCACGCAGGGCGTCCACATCGGGCAGCGGGCGGCTGCGGGACTTGTCGAGCTGACCGCTCCACCGCCGGACCTGGCGGGCCAGGAAGCCGTCGGGGTGGCCGAAGTCGCCGAGACCGACCTCGTCGGGCTTGACGGTGTGCAGCGCGGCGAGCGTGTCCATCATCGCGAACGCGAGGTCGCGGCGGCGCTCGGCGCCCAGCGGGTCGGTCTGCGTGTGGCTGCGGAAGACCGCGCCGTCGACGCGGCGCATCAGATAGAACGGTGCGCCGATCACCGTCTCGTCAGGACAGAACCGGATCGTCTCGGGTACGGGAACCGGCGTCGACGCCAGCGCGGAGATCACCCGGAACTCCCGGCCCATGTCGTGCGCGGTGGCCAGCACGTGGCCCAGCGGTGGCCGGCGCAGCACGAGGTCCTCGCCGGCCGCGACCACGTGATAGGTCAGGTTCGATCGACCGCCGGGAATCAGCGTCGCGGACACCGGGGTGCCCAGGTAGCCGGACAGACTACGCAGATCGAGCCCAGCCGGCCCCTCCTCGGTCATCTGAACAGTTGAGGGCACGCCGTTCACGGTGTCAAGCCGAGGTTGTTGCGGGCGGGACATGGCTCGGCAACAGGGACGAAATGGTCAGCCGGCAGTCTTGTGTGTGCAAGGCAAGCACGGTAGTGCGAGCGAGGGAGACGGGATGTTGTTGCGGTTGCGGGTGACCCTTCCCGACCGGCCCGGGGCGCTCGGCCAGGTGGCGCGCACGCTAGGCGTCTCCGGTGCCGACATCGTCCAGGTCGTCGTGCTGGAACGGATGGGTGGCCGCGCCGTCGACGACTTCACCGTCGTCTGGCCGGGCAGCAACCGGCTGGAGCGGCTGCGGGCCGGGCTCGGTGCGATCCCGGGCGTGCACGTCGACGGCATCTGGCGGGCGATCGGCGCGCCCACCACCAGCGGCCACGACGCCGAGCTGCTCGGCCAACTCGCCGCCAACCCGGCCGACGGCCTGGCCACCCTGGTAGACGCCGTACCGGGGTTGCTGGCTGCCGACTGGGCCGCCGCCGCAGTGGTGCCGGCCGACTGGGCGGCCCGGGCCGGTTCGGCTCCGGGTGCGGCCCCGGCGGTCGCCTGCGCGAGCTGGCGGACGCCGGAGCCGCCGCCGCTCCCGGAGATCACCCCGCTGCGGGCCCGACCTCTGGACGGACCACAGGGCATGCGGTACGCGGCCGCACCGTTCGGCCGCGCCGGCCTGGTGCTGGTGACCGCCCGGGGCGAGGGCGAAGAACTGCCCGCGGCCGCGTTCCACATCAGCGAGGTCGACCGGCTGGCCCAGCTCGTCCGGGCCGCCGCCGCGATCCTCGGCGACCGGCTCGACCTGGTGGCCGCGCCGCCGGTCACCGCCTAGCAATCGGAAGGAGGACGGCATGACATTTTGGCGGATCCGCGCGACGGTCGACGACCGTCCGGGCTTCCTCTCCGTGCTGACCGCGAGCCTCGCGCTCAAGGCGGTCAACATCCTCGCCGTCCAGGTGCACACCACCGAGGCCGGCGCCGTCGACGAGTTCCTGGTCGACGCACCACACGTGATGACCGAGGCCGACCTGCGCGCCGCGGTCGAGCGGGGCCGCGGCCGGGACGCCTGGATCGCGCCGGCCGAGGCGCAGGGCCTGGCCGACCAGCCGACCCGGGCATTCGGCCTCGCGGCCCGGCTGGTCCGCGACCCGGACGCGCTCGGCGACGCCCTCCGGTCGTTGCTCGACGCCGACACGGTCACCTGGCGGCCGGCCGGACCGAGCCGTGCCGGCATGCGCACCGACGCGATGGTGCTGCCCGACCCGACCGGCGGCCGCTATGACGTGCTCAGGGCGGAACCCGACTTCACCCCGGCCGAGTACGCACGAGCGCAGGCGCTGGTCGACGTGGCGGCCGCGGCGGCAGCGCGGTCGGCCGACACCGCCACGCTGCTGTTGCCCGACGGAGCGGAGCTCACGCTGCGACCGGCGACGCCGGACGACCTGCCGGCCTTGGTGGCGATGCACGAGCGCTGCTCGGCGGGCACGCGGCGGCGCCGGTACCTGACCGGCGACGGCGTGCCCGGCCCAGCACAGTTCGGCCGGCTGCTCGACCCGAACCGGGTGCGGACCCTGCTCGCGGCCGTGCCGGGGGTCACGTCCGTGGATACCGTCGTCGCGATGGCCAACCTGGTCGTGGAAGGCTCACTGGCGGAGCTGTCAGTGGTCGTCGAGGACGGTTGGCAGCGCAGGGGTGTCGGCACGGCGCTGGTGCGGCGGGCGTTGGCCCACGCCGAGCGGCTCGGCTGCGCGGCGGTGCTGGCCCACACGACCGCGGACAACGTGGCCATGGAACGCACGCTGCGGCGGCTCGGCCACCCGGCGCCGGTGCGGCGCGACGGTGCGGTCGCGAGCACGACGGTGGCCCTGCGAGATGGAACTTCGGCGTCGACCTGACGTCGAGAGATGCTCCGACGGAACCGGTACTGGTGCAGGACCGGGTACGACGGGGGTAGGGGATGGGTCAGGGTCCCTTCCCGTGGGACGGCGGGAAGGGACCCCACATCGCGGGCGCGATGCCGATTCGGCATCGCGCCCGCGTGGCGCTTTTCAGCAGGCTCTGTTCACGCATAAAAAAGGGGGCGGATGCGCCCACATCCGCCCCCTCGTGTCCTCCGCTGCGCGTAGTCGCGCGCGGCTCCACGGACAGCGCTGAGTTTAATGCCCGATAACACCTATGCGTCCCGGCCGAAAGGCCAAAGGCGCTGGTACCACCGTGTGACCGCGACCGCCGGTGTGGCGCCGGGTTACGCCGTCCCGGTTCTTGCCCGCACGCGTAACAAAGGCACACCGAACGCAGCGGGGCGGAAATCGGGCGCACGAATGGGTGATCTCGGATTAGCCTTTCAGGAATGACGACGTTGACCGGCGCGCTGGTGCTCCTCCGGCCCGCGACCGATGCCGACATCGCGCCGCTGGCGGTGATCCGGTCGGCCCCCGAGGTCACCCGCTGGTGGGGTGACGAAGAGGACTACCCGGCGGCGGTCGCCGAAGACCTCGAACGCACCTTCGTCATCGAGGTCGGCGGCCGCATGGTCGGCGCCGTGCAGACCTACGAGGAAGACGACCCCATGTACCGGCATGCCGGCATGGACATCTACCTCGAACCGTCCTCGTACGGCCGGGGCATCGGCACCGACGCGGTCCGCACGATGGCCCGGCACCTGATCAACACCGTCGGCCACCACCGCCTGGTGATCGACCCGGCTGCCAACAACGCGGCCGCGATCCGGGCGTACGAGAAGGTGGGCTTCCAACGCGTCGGCGTGCTGCGCCGCTACGAGCGGGGTCCGGACGGCACCTTCCACGACGGGCTGCTGCTCGACCTGCTGCACGACGACCTGATCGACTGAGATCCGGTGCCAGCTTTTGACCCGGCTCCCCGGGTTGTGGTGAAGTGCGCGGCGTGAGCGACGCGTGGACCGGCCCGGTTCTGGTCACCGGCACCGACAGCGGGGTGGGCAAGACCATCCTGACCGCGGCCGTCGCCGTGGCCGCGCAGTCCGCCGGGCTGCGAGTGGCCGTGATCAAGCCGGGTCAGACGGGCGCCGTGGTCGGCCAACCGTCCGACGTGGACACGGTCCGCCTGCTGGCCGCGCCCGCGACGGCCCGCTCCCTGGCGTCCTACTCCGAGCCGCTGGCGCCGCTGACCGCGGCCCGGATCGCGCAGGAGGAGCCGCTCGAGCTCTACGCCGTGGTCGACGCGGTCCGCGCGGAGGTCGAGAAACACGACGTGGTGCTGGTCGACGGCGCCGGCGGCCTGCTGGTGCCGATGGGGCTGCGCCCGTCCGGCGAGCCGTGGACGATGGCCGACCTGGCCGTGTCGCTGGGCGCACCGGCGGTCGTGGTGGCCCGGGCCGGTTCGGGCACGCTCAACCACATCGCACTGACCCTGGAGGCGCTGTCCCGACGGGCGGTGACGGCCGGCGTGGTGCTCGGCGCCTGGCCGGCCGAGCCGGAGCTGGCGCACTGGTCCAACCTGACCGATCTGGTCGACAACCTGGTCGGCGTGCTGCCCGACGGCGCCGGCTCGATGGAACCGGGGGTGTTCGGCCGCTCCGCGCCCGGCTGGCTCACCCCGACCCTGCACGGGGTGCTCGACGACTGGCGCGCCTGGGCGGAGAACATCGACTGATGACCGACCTTGCCGACGCGTTCGTCCGGCTCCACGCCCGCCTGGCGCCGGTGCCGCTGACCCCGGAGATCGTGCTGCACCAGGCCGACGAGCCGATCGGGCTCTGGGAGCTGACCGAGGGCCAGTTCCGCAGCGAGCAGCCGCCGCCGTTCTGGGCCTTCGCCTGGGCCGGCGGTCAGGGGCTGGCCCGTTACGTGCTGGACAACCCGTCGGTGGTGGCCGGGCGCCGCGTGCTCGACGTGGCCTGCGGCTCGGGCCTGGTCGGCATCGCCGCGGCGCTGTCGGGCGCCGCCTCCGTCCGCGCCGTCGACATCGACCCGCTGTCGATCGCGGCGGTCAGCGTCAACGCGGCCGCCAACGGGGTGACGGTGACCGCCGACCTGGCCGACATCCTCGACGGCCCGGCCGACGCCGACGTGGTCCTCGCCGGCGACGTCTTCTACAGCCAGGCGTTCGCCACCCGGATGTTCGGCTTCCTCCGCCGGGCTCGCAAGGCCGGCGCGGACGCCTACGCGGGCGACCCGGGCCGCGCCTTCCGCCCGGGCGCCGCCGGCACGGAGGTCGCCTCCTACGAGGTCCCCACCACCATGGCCCTGGAGAGCGTCACCACAAAACAGACCTCGGTCTGGCGCCTGCCCTAGGCGGATGGCCTGATCAAGCGGATGCCGTTGACCGGGGCGCGGACCATGGACATGAGCGCGGCCGGAGCCTCGTCGAGGGTCAGGTTGTCCGTGACGAGCTCGTCCGGGCGCAGGGTGCCGGCTTCGATGAGGCGGAGCATCTCCGGGTACGCGTGTGCCGGCATGCCGTGGCTGCCGAGCAGCTCCAGTTCGTAGGCGATCACCCGGTCCATCGGCAGCGCCGGGCGGCCGGTCACCGCCGGCAGCAGGCCCACCTGGATGTGTCGGCCTCGGCGGCGCAGGCACTCGATCGAGGTGACGCAGGTGACCGACGAGCCGAGCGCGTCGAGCGACAGGTGGGCGCCGCCACCGGTGCGGTCGCGGACCGCGGCCGCCACGTCGGCGGGGCCGCCGGTGATCGCGGAGGCGTCGATGACCTCGGCGGCGCCGGCGCGGGCGGCCAACTCCAGGGCGCGCGGTGCGATGTCGACGGCGACCACGCGGGCTCCCGCCGCGGCGGCGACCATGACGGCGGACAGGCCGACGCCGCCGCAGCCGTGCACTGCCACCCACTCGCCGGGCGCGACGCGTCCCTGGTGGACCACCGCGCGGAAGGCGGTGCCGAACCGGCAGCCGAGGCTGACCGCGGCGGCGTCGCTGACGGTGTCGGGCAGCTTCACCACGTTGACGTCGGCGTGCTCGATCGCCACCAGGTCCGCGAATGAACCCCAGCGGGTGAAGCCCGGCTGGCTCTGGTTCTCGCACACCTGCTGATCGCCGGCCAGGCAGCTCGGGCAGCGCCCGCACGCGCAGATGAACGGCACCGTGACGCGGTCGCCGGGGTGCCAGCGGGTCACGCCCGTGCCGATCTCGGTGATCACGCCGGTGAACTCGTGGCCCGGCACGTGCGGCGTCACGATGTCGGGGTCGTGGCCCCGCCAGCCGTGCCAGTCGCTGCGGCACAGCCCGGTCACGGACACCCTGATCACCGCACCGCCCGGCGGCGGTGCCGGGTCGGGCACCTCGCACACCTGGGGCGGGGACCCGAAAGCTTCGTAGTACACGGCACGCACGCGGTCAGGTTACGCCGCCGAAATCCACCTCGGGTTACGACCAAAGGCAGCAATAAGCTTGTCCTGCGATGGGGCATTGGTCGGCACCTCGACCGCCTCGGCGATGGCGCCGCTGTCGCGGTAGCCGTCCTCGTTCGCCGGGAACCAGGCCGCCACCTCGCGGACCAGGTCGTCGTCCAGCTCACGGTCCTGGTCGGTCGCGGACGCGATGTCCCAGCCGTGCACGACGTGGTCGGCGAGCAGTTGCCGGACGTACTCCTCGGCCGGTGTCATGCCGAACGACAACTCCACGGTGCGGGACAACGCACCCGGCGCGCGCACCGCCGCCACCGACTCGGCCGAGGCGGCCTGGGCCGCGCCGACCGGGTCCGCGCCGAGCAGGTCACCCTCGAACCTGCTGCCGACCGAGCCCAGGCTGGCGCCGTTGATCAGCGGCACCGACCAGCGGTCCTCGTAGACGAGGTGGTTGACCAGGTCACGCACGGTCCAGTCGGTGCACGGCGTGGGCGCCGACCACTGGTCGGGTCGGATCCGCGCCACCTGGTCGGCGAACCCGCGCAGCGCCCGCTGGTACGCGACGGTGAGCTCCATGAGGCCGATTCTGCTGCCGGGCGCCGCGCCGGGTAGGCGGATCGGCGAACTCAGACACTCAGGTGGCGTACGCGCTCCCAGGCGGGATCGGCCCGCACCGTCATCTTGACCTTGCCTTCGCGCCACGACGACACGATCGGCTCCAGCACGTCGGCCGCGTTCGGCCGCTCGGCGTAGAGGTGGTAGGTCCGGGTGCCGTCGGAGGTCTCGTGCGCGACCAGGATCGGGCCATCGGCGTACGCGAAGATCCGGTCCTCGAGCTCGTGCAGCGCGGCCAATGAGCCCTCCGCCGGCAGACCCGCCTCGGTCGTGTCCCGGAACGGCACCACCAACTCGACATGCGTGTCGGCGGCCGGCCAGCGGGCGGCCTTCAGCGGAACCTGGACGGTGGCGATCAACGGCCGGCCCCGCCGCTCGCCGCTCAGCAGCGCCCACTGCCCGGACAGCTCCGCCGCCCGGGAGTTGACGAGCTCGGCCAGCGCGGTCGCGGTCAGTGCCGGCGCCGGCCCGGTCGTCGCGTCGATCGCGCCGACCCAGATCTCCACACCGTCCTCGCCGAGCAGCCAGTCGAGCGCGAGGAACGTCACCTGGAGCCGGCCCTCCTCGGGCAGGTCGGCGAAGGCCGGGTGCCACACCCGCACGTCGACGGCGTGGTCACCGACGTCGGCGGCGAACCGCAGCGCGGTCAGGTCGAGCATGTGCCCGTCGAACTGGAGTTGGGCCTCCAGCGCCTTCGGGCTCGGTTGCCGCGCGGAGGCGTACCCGAAAGTGTCGTCGGGTTCCGGACTGGCTCGGCGCCAGCGTTCCGCGGTGGCCCGCAGCGACCGGTCGGCGTTGGACGTCACCACCAGCAGGTGCCGCGACCGGGTGCCGGCGCTGAACTCCCAACCCAGGCCCGCGTCGATCGCCGAGACGAGCCGGTTGATGTCGTCGACCACGCCACCGTCCCAGCGGCCGTCGGCGATCGCCTTCTCCACCTCGGGCCGGGCGGTCGTCCACCACGACCAGAACGCCTCGATCGCGGCCGCCTGGCCGTCCATCTTCTGCCGCCGCTTGAAGATCACGCCGGACCTTATCGCGGACGAAGTGCGCCGCGTGCCCCCCAAGCGACCAGGGCGCCGACCGCGACGACGCCGACCGCGCAGGCGCCTGCGACGAGGAGACCGTCGGGCGTGCCGAGCACCGGTTCGAGCGCCGTGCCGGCCAGCGCCGAGCCGGCCGCGAAGCCCAGGTAGACCGCGGTGTTAGCCCAGGTGAACGCCTCCGCCCGGGACTCGTCGGGTGTCAGTTGGGCCACCAGCGTGAACTCGAGCGTGGTGGTCGGCGCGATGAACAGGCCGGCGAAGAGCAGCAGCACGGCGAGCGACCACAGGTTCTGCTGGAGCAGGATCACGCCGAAGCCGACGACGTTGCCGAGCATGAGGATTCCGTACTGGCGCCACGGCGGGGTGCGGAACGTCCGGCCGGCGTACCAGAGACCACCGGCGATCGAGCCGGCGCTCCACACCGCCACCAGCAGGCCGGCCTGGTCGGCGTGGCCCTCCATGGCCGCGTGAGCGGGGATCGCCACCTCCATCAGGCCGTACGCGACGGAGGCCAGCCCCGCGACGGCCAGCACCACCAGCATCCCGCTCGACCGCACGGGGCTCACCCGGCGGCGCGTGGCCGGTGGTGCGGGCCAGCCCCGGCGCACCGGCGGCGCGGTGGCGAGGCCGATCGAGCCGGCCACGGTGACCGCCGCCGCGACCAGCGTTGCCGCGTACGCGTCGGCCAGCGCGGTGATGAGGCCGACCAGCGCGGGGCCGACCACATAGGTCAGCTCGATCGCGATGGCGTCCAGCGCGAAGGCGGTGTGCACGTGCTTCGGTGCGATGCGCGGCAGGACGGCCCGGGTGACGGGGTCGATCGGCGGGTTGACCGCGCCGGCCAGCCCGGCCAGCAGGATCGCCGTCCACGCGGGAGCGCCGGCCCGCAGCGCCAGCACCAACGCGACCAGCAGCGCCGCCTGGACCACACCGCACCAGACCAGCACGCCGACGGCCCAGCCGCGGTCGGCCAGCCGGCCCAGCACCGGGCCGACCAGCGCGGTCAGGGCCGAGTTGGCGGCCGTGGCCAGGCCGGCGGCACCGTACGAGCCGGTGCCCGCCGCGACCACCAGCACGAACAGCAGCGTGAGCATGCCGATCGGCAGCCGGCCGACCAGGGACGGCACGGCGATCCGGACGACACCGGGGGTGCGGAGCAGGTCGCGGTAGCGACGTAGGGCGTGACCCACTCCCGCTCAGCCGGCGAGGTTACGCAGTTGCAGCAGCTCGTCGACGGCGCTGTCGAGCAGGTCGCCGGGGTGGTCACGGAGGATCCGGGGGGTGGCCAGGAGCGTGTCGTGCCGGCCGGGCGGGCCGGCCAGCACGGGCCAGAGGCCGACGTTCGCGCAGTCCTCGGCCGCCTCCGCCGCCCAGCCGGGCGGGTCCACCATGGAGACGAAGGCGCCGTTGTCGACCGACAGGATCAGGTGGCTGGCCACCAGCGCCGTGGTCAGGGCGACCTCGTGGCCGTCGGCGCCGGCCCGGGTGCGGTTCTCCACCCAGACCCGCAGCCGCAGCGCCGGGCGGGGTGCCGGCACGGGCTGGGCGCTCACGTTGAGCATCGCGCACAGCGGTCGTCGGTGCCGGACCACCTGGCCGACCAGGGCGCGGCGGGCGTCGTGCAGCTCCGTGCGGTCGAAACCGCCGGGCACCCGGATCGTGTGCCGTGCCCCGGCGCCGCACAGCGTCGCCTCGTCGACGTCGAAGAGGATCTCGTGCTCGACGGGCTCGTCACAGGACGCGATCGCGCTGCCGTCGACGCCGAGCGAGCCCACCGGCTTGAACCGTCCGCGGTCGGGCAGCCAGCGGTAGACGGTGCGGCGCTGCACCTGCAGAAACCGTAGGAGCACGCGCAGCCGTACGCCCGGTTCGGCCTCGATCAGGCACTCGGTCTGCGCGGTGGCCGACAGTGACTCGTCGCCGGCCGCGAGATCCGCGGGCATCAACATGCCGAACTGCCACCGGTTGGGATCCCGGTGGCTGGTCGCCCGGTAGGGGCGGAGCACCGGACCGGCACGGAGGACCGTGTCGGCGACGATTCGCGCCGCGTCGATGTCCATGAGCGCTGCTGCACCTCGGCTTCTTTGCTGGGCCTGGAGCTGGCGGATCCCACGGGGCAGCGCGTGGCGGTGCTGACGTCATCGGGCAAAAGCGATCATGTCGCCGTTTTGGCCAGCATATGCCCGGTACGGCTTGCCGCTCAAGGCCGCTGTCCCGTGTCGCCCGGACGGCCGTTCACTCGCATGGATGACCAGCGCTGTCACCGCTTGCGGCACTCCGTGAAGCCGCGAAAACTAACCCTTCGCCCCCAACATTCGTGGAAGGCGGCGATGGCTGTGAGTGCGCCCGACGACCTGTCGAGTGACCGCACCGCCGAGCGGGCATGGATCTGTGCCCGCCGGATCCGTGAGCGCCGGCGCCAGCTAGACCTGACCCAGTCCGATCTGGCCGACCTGCTGGCCCGGCGGGGCCTCGCGCTCACCAACCGCACGGTGAGCGCGATGGAGAACGGCCGCAGACTCGACCTGGGCAAGCTGCCGGATCTCGCCGGGGCCCTGACCTGCTCGGTCACCTACCTGCTGGGGCTGACCCGCGACCCGACCCGCTGGGATCCGGACTAGAACACGACCACCTGCCGGGTCGTGGTGGCGGCGGCGAGTGTGTCGAAGCCGGTGTTGATCTCGTCGAGCCGCAGCCGCCCACCGAGCAGCAGGTCGGCCGGGAGCAGCCCGGCCCGGTAGAGGGCGATGTAGCGCGGGATGTCCCGGCGGGGCACGGCGCCGCCCAGATATGACCCGCGCAGGGTGCGTTCCTCGGCCACCAGGGAGACCGCCGGGATCGACAGGATCTGCCGGGGATCCGGCAGCCCGACCGTGACCGTGGTGCCGCCGCGCCGGGTGGCCGCATAGGCCGTGGCGAGCACCGCGGCGCTGCCGACCGCCTCGATCGCGACCTCGGCACCGCCGTGGGTGAGGTCGCGTATCGCGTCGACAGTGTCCGGACCGCCGGTCAGCGTGTGGGTGGCGCCGGCGGCCATGGCGACGGCGTGCTTGGCGGTCACCGGGTCGACGGCGATGACCGGATGGCAACCGGCGGCCCGGGCGCCCATCACCGCCGCGAGGCCGATGCCCCCGAGGCCGAACACCGCCGCGGCGGTGCCGGTCCGGGCCCGTGCGGTGTTGACGACCGCGCCGACGCCGGTGAGCAGGGCACAGCCGAACAGTGCCGCCCGGTCCAGCGGCAGCGACCGGTCGACCGGCACGAGCGACTCCGCCGCCGCGACCGTGTACTCGCTGAACGCGGAGACGCCGAGATGATGGTGCACCTCGCGACCGGCCCGCCGGAACGGCCGTTGCCCGCGCAGCAACGTGCCGGCGGTGTTGGCCGCGGCACCGGGCTCGCACAACGCCGGCCGCCCGGACTGGCACGGCGGGCAGCCACCGCAGGCGGGCACGAACGCGAACACGACGTGGTCGTCGACGCGCACACCGCGTGTGTCCGGGCCGACCTCGACCACCACGCCGGCGGCCTCGTGACCGAGCACCATCGGCAGCGGTCGTGGTCGGGAGCCGTCGATCACCGACAGGTCGGAGTGGCAGAGGCCGGCGGCGCGGACGCGGACGAGCACCTCGCCGGTGCCGGGTGGGCGCAACTCGAGATCGCCGACGGTCAGCGGTCGGCTGTGCGCGTAGGGCCCGGGTCGGCCGCTTTCCTCCAGGACGGCCGCGCGGGTCGTGATCACAGTGGGCAACTACTGCGCATGGCCACCGCCAGTGGATGGAACGACATTTCATTTGGACGCTAGGCAGGACATCGTTCCATGTCAACAGGTCGCGCGTGGGTTCCGTCGACGGCCGACAATCCCTTGTGGACGCTCGGAATCCAACTCTTGACAGAGCATTGTCCGCCGCGAATGATCCCGGGTCACAACATGAAACGAAGTTCCATTCGACTCGGTCGTGCTCTCTATCTCCGCTCACCTGGGGGCAGCAATGCGCCGTGTTATACCGCTTCTAGCCATTGCCACGCTGCTGGTCGCCGCCGGTGGCTGCGGCAACGACAGCAAGTCCGGCGATGCCGGTGATGCCCGGTCCAAGACCCTTGTCTACGGGGTCAATCTCAAGTCCCAGGGTCCGTGGGACCCCCACGTGGGTGCCGTCGGCCTCGACCGTGTGGTGAACCGGGCCGCCTACGACACCCTCGTCGCGTACGCCGGCACGGACTACGCCAAGGTCGTCCCCGACCTGGCCAAGGAGTGGACCGTCGCGCCCGACGCGAAGACGTTCACCTTCACCCTCGACCCCGCGGCCACGTTCGCCACGGGCCGCACCGTCACCGCCGAGGACGTGCGGTGGAGCTTCACCCGGTTGAAGAATCTCGCCGGGCCGCCGTCCTATCTGGCCGGCCCCATCGAGTCGGTCACCGCGCCGGACCCGGCCACCGTGGTCGTCACGCTGAAGAGCCCTGATGTCTCGTTCCTGCGGCAGTTCGTCGACGGAAATTTCTCGGTGCTCGACAAGGAGACCGCTACCGCGAACGGCGCCACCGACGCTGCCGACGCGGCGAAAACCGACACCGCGACCAACTGGCTTTCGGCCAACAGCGCCGGGTCGGGGCCGTACAAGATCGAATCCTGGAGTGCCGGCTCCCGGTTGGTGATGGTGAAGAATCCGAAGGCCTGGCGTCCGACGGCGTTCTTCGAAAAGATCATCCTGCAGGACGTGCCGACGCCGGACGCGCAGCTCGCGGCCTTGAAGCGCGGCGAGATCGACCTGACCCAGGCACTCGGGAAGAGCCTGCTGGAGCCGCTCGAGTCGGAGAGCCGGCTGCAGGTCGCCGGATCGCCCGGCCTCACCTGGTTCCTGCTCGGCATGACCCGCGCGCCGAAGACCGACCCCAACCTGGCCAAGCAGCAGGTCCAGGAGGCGATCCACCACGCGCTCGACTACGAGGGCATCGGCCAGCTCGCCGCCGGCGTGCAGCAGTGGTACGGGATGATCCCGCCGTTCATTCCCGGCGGGGTGGCCGAGCAGGAAGCGCCGAAGCAGGACGTCGACAAGGCCAAGCAGCTGCTCGCCGCCGCCGGACTCAGCGGCGGCTTCGACACCGAACTGTGCACCACGACCTCGACCGATCACCAGCCGTCCGCACTCGACCTCGCCCAGAAGGTGCAGGCCGACCTGAAGAACGTGGGCATCCGGGTCAAGATCGATGGCCAGGAGAACTCAGCGTTCCTGACCAAGTACCGGGCCGCCGAGTGCAAGATGGTGCTCACCATCGACGGGCCGGCCTTCCCGGATCCCTCGCACATCGTGCCCTACCTGCCTGACGGCGCCCGGGCGCTGCGGATGGGCTGGTCGAGCGAGAACCCTGGCTGGGACGGCGCCGGCTATTCGGCGGCGGCCAAGGAGGCACTGACCCAGACCGACGAGACGCGACGGGTCCAGCTCTGGCACGACATCGCGGCGGGGATGAACACCGACGGGCCGTGGGTCGGCCTCGCCTCGGTGCCCTACAGCTTCGCCGCCGACGCCCGGATCAAGGGCCTCGACCAGGCCACCAACCAGGTCACGTTGCTGGACATCGCGGCGCTGCGCCGTGACTGACCAGGTGGTCACCCCGGCGCCGCCGGACGGGGCGGCCGCCGACACCCGGCGCCCGCTTCGTCGCGGGCGCCGGGGTGGCCGCCGCCGGTCGATCACCCGCAGGCTGGTCACGCTGCCGTTCCTCCTGCTCGGCATGACCTTGCTGATGTTCCTGATCAGCAGGTTCCTGCCCGCCGACCCCGCCGTCGCGTTCCTCGGCAACAACGGGGCCGACAACCAGCAGGCCGTCGACGCGTTCAACGCCAAGTACGGCCTCGACCGCCCGCTGTGGGAGCAGTACTGGATCTACCTGGATCGGCTCCTGCACGGCGACCTCGGCACCTCGATCTCCACCAGCCGCCCGGTTGCGGACGAACTCGCCGCCGCCTTCCCGGCGACGCTGGAGCTCGCCGTGGCCGCCCTGCTGGTCTCGCTGCTCATCGGCATCCCGCTCGGCATCCTGGCCGCGGCCCGCCGCTCCTCGCTGTTGGACCGGCTCACCGGTGGGTTCACCCTGCTCGGGGTGTCGATGCCGCCGTTCGTGTTGGCCCTGCTCGCGCTCCAGGTGCTCTACCTGCGGCTCGGCTGGGTGGCCGGGCCGGGCCGGCTGGACCCCTTCCTCGACCCGCCACCAACGGTCACCGGCGTCATGACGGTCGACGCCCTGTTGGCCGGGCAGCCGGCCGTCGCGCTCGACGTGCTGCACCACCTGGTGCTGCCGGCAGTGGTGCTGGGGATCATCCACGGCGCCTTCTTCGCGCGGGTGGTGCGCTCCACGATGGTCGACGCCCTGCGCGGCGACTTCGTGCGGACCGCCCGGGGCAAGGGCCTCCCCGGGCGGCTGATCGTCGGCCGGCACGCGTTCCGTTTCGCGCTCATCCCGACGCTGAGCCTGGTCGGCCTCACCTTCGGCGAGCTCTTCGCGGGCGCCATCACGGTGGAGACCATCACCGGCTGGCCCGGCGTCGGGCGCTACATGTACAACGCCGCGACCAAGCTGGACTTTCCGGCCGTGATGGCCGGCACGTTGCTGATCGGCGTCGCGTACGTGCTGGTGAACCTCGTCGTCGACCTGCTGTACGGGGTCGCGGACCCGCGGGTGGAGGAGGCGTCATGACGCGCACGGTCGAATCGGCACCGGGGCTGCGGCTGCTGCGCCCGGTCTCGCCCGGCCAGTGGGTGGGCTTGTCGATCATCGCGGTCTGGATCCTGCTCGCGATCCTCGCACCGCTGGTCAGCGCCGACCCGCTGGCGCAGGAGACCGCCGAGCGCCTGTCGGCGCCGAGCCTCGCCCATCCGTTCGGCACCGACCAGCTAGGCCGCGACGTGCTGAGCAGGGTGCTGCACGGCGGGCGGGCCACGCTGCCCATCGGTGTCACGATCGTTCTGTTGGCCACCCTGGTCGGCGTGCCCCTGGGCGCGCTGGCGGGTTTCGTCCGTGGCTGGCTCGACGAGGCCGTGATGCGGTTGGCCGACCTGTTGTTCGCGCTGCCGGCCCTGGTGCTCGCGCTGGCCATCGCGGCGGCCCTCGGGCCGAGCGTCAGCAGTGCGGTCATAGCGATCGCGGCCGTCATGTGGCCCCGCTACGCCCGGTTGGCCCGTGGCCAGGTGCTCACCCTTCGCCAGCGCGAGTTCGTGCTCGCCGATCGCGCGACCGGTGCGTCACCCGCGCAGGTGCTGTGGCAGACCGTGCTGCCGAACGCGGCACCCGTGGTCACCCTGGTCGCCGTGCTCGACCTGGGCACCGCGACGTTGGCGGGCGCCACGTTGAGCTTCCTCGGCCTGGGCGTCCAGCCGCCGACACCGGAGTGGGGCGCGATGGTCTCCACCGCCGTGCAGACGCCGGAGGCCTGGTGGGCGAGCCTGTTCCCCGGCTTCGCCCTGGTCTCCTTCGTGGTGGCGGTCAACCTCTACGGCCAGGTGTTCGACCGGAAAGGGCTGGGCCGATGACAACCGAGCCGTTGCTGCGGATCAGCGAGTTGACCGTGGACTTCCCCGGCGGGGTGCGCGCCGCCCGCGGTGTCAGTCTCGACGTCCACGCGGGCGAGACGCTCGCCGTGGTCGGCGAGAGCGGTTCCGGCAAGAGCGTCACCGCCCTGTCGGTGCTCCGGCTGCTGCCCGAGGAGGCCCGGGTGACCGCGGGGGTGATCGAGTTCGACGGCGTCGATCTGCTCAGCTGTCCGCCCCGGCGGCTCAACGAGTTGCGCGGCGGAGCGATCGGGATGGTCTACCAGGACCCGCTGACCGCGTTGAACCCGGTGCTCCCGATCGGCCGGCAGATCGAGGAGGCGATCCAGCGCCATCTCGGGCTGCGCCGGCGGGCGGCCACCCGACGCGCCGCGGAGCTGTTGGACCTGGTCGGCATTCCGCAGGCGGCGCGCCGCCTGCGGGACTATCCGCACCAGTTCAGCGGGGGGATGCGCCAGCGGGTGGTGATCGCCATGTCGATCAGCTGCGACCCGCGCCTGATCATCGCGGACGAGCCCACGACCGCGCTCGACGTCACCATGCAGGCGCAGATCCTGCACCTGCTCCGCCGGCTCCGCGACGACCTCGGCACCAGCCTGATGGTGATCAGCCACGACGTGGGCGTCGTGGCCGGGCTGGCCGACCGGGTCGCCATCATGTACGCGGGCCGGGTCGTCGAGAGTGGCTCGGCAGCGGACGTGATCGGTGCGCCGAACCACCCGTACGGTCGTGGATTGCTCGCCTCCGTGCCCCGCCTGGACGCGCGGGCCCGCACCCGGTTCGCCGCGATACCGGGCACTCCACCCGATCCGACCGCGCTGCCGGACGGTTGCGCCTTCGCGCCGCGCTGCCGGCACGTAGTCGACCGGTGCCGGGATGCGGATCCACCGCTGCTCGACGCCCACGGCGGCCGGCTCGTCGCCTGCTGGCGCCATGCCGAACTGGCCGAAGTGACACCGGAGCCCGCGGGAGGTGCCCGATGACCACCGAGGACCCGTTGCTGTACGTCCGCGGGGCGGCCGTCTCCTACCGGACCCGGGCCGGCACGGTGACCGCCGTCGACGGGGTCGACCTCACCGTGCGGCGCGGCGAGATCGTCGCTCTGGTCGGCGAGAGCGGGTGCGGGAAGAGCTCACTCGGCCGGGCCGTCCTCCGGCTGGAGCCGTTGGTCGGTGGCGAGGTGCGGTTCGGCGGCGTCGACCTCGGCACGTTGTCCGGCGCCCCGCTGCGGCAGGTCCGGCGCCGGTTGCAGATGGTGTTCCAGGACCCGCAGTCCTCGCTGGACCCGCGGCGCACCGTCGGAGCGATCGTCGAGCG
Source organism: Asanoa ishikariensis (assembly GCF_900107455.1). Classification (GTDB taxonomy): domain Bacteria; phylum Actinomycetota; class Actinomycetes; order Mycobacteriales; family Micromonosporaceae; genus Asanoa; species Asanoa ishikariensis. The sequence continues at coordinate 1,386,686 of NZ_FNQB01000002.1, forward strand.
GCCGCTGCGGGTGCACCGCGTCGGCACACCGGCGCAGCGGCGCGAGAAGGTGGCGATGACGCTGGACCTCGTCGGGCTCGGCACCCGTTATCTCGACCGCTATCCCGCCGCGCTCAGCGGCGGGCAGCGCCAGCGGGTCGGCATCGCCCGGGCCCTGGTCCTCGACCCCGACCTGCTGGTCTGCGACGAGCCGGTGAGCGCCCTGGACGTCTCGATCCAGGCACAGATCCTCGAGCTCCTGCTCGACCTGCGCGAGCGGCTCGGCCTCGCTCTGCTGTTCATCGCGCACGACCTGGCGGTGGTGCGACACCTCGCCGACCAGGTCGCGGTGATGTACCTCGGCCGGATCGTGGAGCGGGGCTCGGTGGACGAGATGTTCGCGCGGCCGAGGCATCCGTACACCCAGGCGCTGCTGTCCGCCGCCCCGGTGCCCGACGTCGCGGTGGAGCGGGCGCGCACCCTGCCGCTGGCGACCGGTGACCTGCCGGACCCGCTGTCCCCGCCCTCAGGCTGCGCGTTCCGCACGCGCTGCCCGCACGCCCGGCCGGTGTGCGCCGAGGTCAGCCCGGCGTTGGTCAACGATGTCGCCTGCCACCGGCAGGACGAGCTGCCGCCGTTCGTCAGCCATGCCAGCCACACTGGAGGATGAAATGGTCGAGCCGCCCGTGGTCACCGTCTTCGATCCCTTGCCGCACTTCACCTACCGCGAGGAGCGGGCGATCCTGGAGGCGGGCGGGGCCCGGCTGGTCGTCCCGGCCGACGAATCCGAGGCGAGGGCCGCGATCGCCGACGCCGATGTCGTCGTGGTGACCGGCCGGCGGCGGTTCACCGCGGTCGACGTCGCCGCCCTCACCCGGTGCGTCGGCGTGCAGACCTCGAGCGTCGGTGCCGACTACGTCGATCCGAGCCTGCACGATCGCGGCATCCCGCTGCGGACGGCGGCCGGCTACTGCACCGAGGAGGTCAGCGACCACGCGATCGCGTTGCTGCTCGCGGCCTGGCGGCGGATCCCGATGCTCGACCGTGCCGGGTGGACCGGAAGCGCTGCGCTCACCGCGCCGCTGCGGCGCCTCCGCGGACGTACGGTCGGCGTCGTCGGCCTGGGGCGGATCGGCCGTGCGGTCGTCGCGAAGGCGCGCGGGCTCGGCCTCGATCCGCTCGGGCACGACCCGTTCCTGACCGCCGCCGAGGTCGCGCCCACGCCGCTGCTCGAGCTCGACGCGCTGATCGCCGCGGCGGACGCCGTGGTGTTGTGCGCGCCGGCGACGTCCGCGTCCCAGCACCTGCTCGATGCCCGCCGGCTCGCGTTGGCGCGGCCTGGCCTGGTCCTGGTCAACGTGGCCCGCGGCGCGCTCGTCGACGAGGCGGCGCTGGTGGCCGCGCTGGACAGCGGTCAGGTCGCCGTGGCCGCGCTCGACGTGCGGGCGACCGAGCCGCCGCCGGACGACGACCCGCTTGCCGGGCGGCCCGACACGATCCTCACGCCGCACGCGGCGGCGAGCTCCGTCGAGGCGGTCTCGGAGCTGCACGAGTGGACGGCGCGCGGCGCGCTCGACCTGCTGCGCGCGGCGGGACGGGGGTAGCCGCGAGTGAATCTCACGTGTGTCGCAACGCGGGCGGCTGGCGCGGCCCACTGATACTGGCTCCATGATGGGCAAGTCGCACGCGCTCTCGGGCGCGGTTGGTTGGTTGGGCGGGTGTGCCGGGCTGGTCGCGGCCGGGCATCCGGTGGCGCCACTGTCGATCGTGGCCGGTGCCGCCGTCGCGTCCGGCTTCGCGCTGTTGCCCGACATCGACCACCCGAGCTCGACGGTCTCCCGCACCCTCGGCCCGATCACCCGGCTGATCTCCCAGGGTGTCTCCGCCGGCGCGGCGGCGTTCGGCAAGGCCACCTGTGACCACTGTGAACGCCGGCCCGGCCAGGGTGGACACCGGTTGGTCACGCACACCGTGCCCTTCGCGATCCTGGTCTTCCTGCTCACGGCGCTGGCCGGCCGGTACGGGGGCGTGACCGCCAGCATCGTGATCGTCGGCTTCGCGGTCTGGCTGGCGACCCACTCCGCGCTGCGGTCGCACACCCGCGCCGAGATCGTCGACGCGCTGATCCCGGGTCAGGTGCGTGGCAAGCGGGCCCGGAAGTTCACGGCGGCGCTCGGCTCGATCATCGCGGCCACCGCGATCGCGTTCGCGGTGCACCACTTCGCCGAGCCGGGTGCGAGCTGGTGGTGGGTGGGCATCGCGGCCGGTTGGGGCACGCTGGCCCACACACTGGGGGACTCGATCACCCACTGGGGCAGCCCGCTGTTCTGGCCGGCCAGGATCCGCGGCTGCACCTGGCGCACGGTGGGCACGCCGAAGTGGATGCGGTTCCGGGCCGGCGGCCCGGTGGAGCGGTGGCTGATGGTCCCGGGCATGGCGCTGATCGGCCTGGGCGCGGCCTATCTGCTGCTGGCGCCGGTGGCCCGGGGCTATTTCGGGTAGCTCGCGCCGTTGAAGTTGACGCGCAGCGTGTAGAGCGACGTCGTGGCGGTGATGAACAGGTGGTTGAGCTTGGGGCCGCCGAACGTGAAGTTGCTGACGATCTCGGGCACCAACAGCTTGCCGAGCAGGTCGCCCTCGGGTGAGAAGCAGTGCAGGCCGTCGTGGGCGGCGGCCCAGACCCGACCCTTGGCGTCGACCCGCAGCCCGTCGAACGAGCCGTTGTCGCACGTGGCGAACACCTCGCCGGCCATCAGGTTGGTGCTGTCGGCGACGGTGAACTTCCGGATGTGCTTGAGCCGCGTGTCGGCGATGTAGAGGGTCTGCTCGTCGGGGCTGAACGCCAACCCGTTGGGGCGCTCGAAGTCTTCGGCGGCGACCCGCACCTCGCCCGACGGGTCGACCCGGTAGACGTGGCAGCCGTCGATCTCGGGCTCGGCCTGGTGCCCCTCGTAGTCGGTGGTGATGCCGTAGCTCGGGTCGGTGAACCAGACCGTGCCGTCGGCCCGCTCGACCACGTCGTTCGGGCTGTTGAACCGCTTGCTGCGGTAACGCTCGGCGAGCACGGTGATGGTGCCGTCGGGCTCGGTGCGGGTCACCCGGCGGTTGCCCTGCTCGCAACTGATCAGCCGGCCGGCCCGGTCGACCGTGTTGCCGTTGATGTAGCTCGCCGGCTGCCGCAGCACACCGACCGCGCCGGTGGTCTCGTCCCAGCGCAGCACGCGGTCGTTGGGGATGTCGCTGAAGACCAGGTAACGCCCGGCGGGGAAGTAGGCCGGACCCTCCAGCCAACGGCCGTCGCCGAACAGCCGCTCCAGGAACGCGTCGCCGTCGGTGCGGCCGAACCGCTCGTCGAGGGACTCGAAGCGAGCCGGGACCCGATCAACAACCCGCCGGACGTCGTGTGGCGTTAGCATAAGCAGACCGTATCCTGTTCGGTGTTAGTTGTGAACGGCCGGATAGAAGTCGGACTCTGGATGGATCAGGCGGATGCCATTCTGCTCGCCGAGTTGCAGCGCGACGCGGCGCAGCCCTACACCGCGCTGGCCGCTGCCGCCGGCTTGTCAACGGCGGCGACCCATGAGCGGGTACGCAAGCTGCGCGAACGCGGTGTCATCCGGCGCACCACGATCGAGGTCGACCCGGCGGCGGTCGGCAACCCGGTGCTCGCGTTCGTGCTGGTCCGCAGCGAGCGCTGGGTCGGCGACGAGGACACCCGGGCCGCCCTCGCGGCGATCGAGGAGATCGAGGAAGCCCACGTGATCGCCGGCACCGCGTCGCTGCTGGTCAAGATCCGCACGGCGGGCACCACGGAGCTTCAGGACGTGCTCCGCCGGCTGCACGAGGTGGGCAGCACAGAGACAATCGTGGTGCTGGAGTCGTTCTTCGCACGCCCCGTCCGCATCACCCGCCCCTAGCTGGCCGGAAGTGGGGGTGTGCGGGGGTCCCCGCCTGAAATGCTGAAATCATGGCAGAAAATGGGGTACGTCCGCCTGAGCCCTCTCCCGACGGTCACGAGCAGAACGGCCGTGGCAACGGGCACCGCGAGACTCCCATCGCGCACCACGACGACGTGTTCCTCGACATCCCCAAGCTCGAGGTGGACAAGATCGAGATCGACGTGGCCAACCTGCGGGCGCGGGTCTCGCTCAACGCCGAGGTACTCAGCCTGCTGAGGCTCAACGTCGGCGTCGACGCGGCGATCGACCAGGTCCACGTGAGCATCCAGGGTGTGGAGGCGCAGGCGCAGCTCAAGGTCCGCCTGGAGAACGTCGCCCACATCATCGACCGCGTGCTGACCACGCTCGACAACAACCCGGAGATCATCAAGCCGCTGATCGAGGGCGCCGGCCAGGCGGTCGGCGCCGTCGGCCGAGGCACCGGCGACGCCGTGCGGGAGGTCGGCGGTGGCGCGGGCGGGGCGGTACGGGAGGTCGGCGCGGGCGCGGGCGGCGCGGTGCGGGAGGTAGGCGCAGGCGCCGGCGGCGCGGTCCGGGACGTGGGCGTCGGCGCGGGCGAGGCGGTGCGGGACGTCGGCGGTGGCGCGGGCGAGGCGGTGCGGGACGTGGGCGTCGGCGCGGGCGGCGCGGTGCGGGACGTCGGCGGTGGCGCGGGCGAGGCGGTGCGGGACGTGGGCGTCGGCGCGGGCGGCGCGGTGCGGGACGTCGGCGGCGGTGCCGGCGAAGCTACCCGCGACGTGGGTCGGGGTGCGGGCGAGGCGACGCGCGAGGTCGGCGGCGGTGCGGGTGAGGCCACCCGCGACGTGGGCCGCGGTGCGGGCGAGGCCACCCGCGACGTGGGCCGCGGTGCGGGCGAGGCGACGCGCGAGGTCGCTGGCGGCGCGGGCGAAGCGGTGCGGGACGTCGGTGGCGGTGCCACCGGAGCGACCCGCGACGCAGGCGGCGGTGTCGGCAGCTTCAGCGACTCGGTTGGCGAGGGCGCCGGCGACGCGGTCCGGGACGTGGGTTCGGGCGCAGGCAAGGCGACCGGCGAGGTCGCTGACACTGCTGGCAAGGCAGCCGGCGATGTCGGCGGGACCGCGGGGAAGACGGCCGGGGGAGTCGGTGAGGCCGCTGGCGGTGCGACCGGCGATGTCGCCGGGACCGCGGGGAAGACGGCCGGGGGAGTCGGTGAGGCCGCTAGTGGTGCGACCGGCGACGTCGCCGGGACCGCGGCGAAGGCGGTGGATGGCGTCGGTGAGACCGTCGGCGACCGCTCGGTCGGGGAGAGCGCCGACGCGGATGACCTCGGCGCACGGGCGCGGGAGGCTGGTAAGCAGGTGACGGATCACGCTGCGGAGGCCGAGTCCGGCGACGGCGACGACCCCGACATCTCCGCACAGTCGACGGTGGCGGCCGAGCACGAGGAAGAGCGGGAGCGGCCCGACAACGGCAACGGACGTCCCCGGCCGCGGCCGGGACTGCCCAAGCGTAAGCCCCGACGCTGGTAGCGCCGGGGCCCGGGACGGCGCGGGCTATGCCTTGGCGCCGGCCTTCTCCTTCTCCTTGCTGCTCTTCTCGTCCTCGTCGGACGCGTCCGGCTCGTCGGCCTTGCCCTCGGGCTCGGCGCCCTTGTCGGCCTTGCCTTCGGGCTGCTCGGCGCCCTCGTCGGCATCCTGGTCGTCGGAGCCGCCGTCCTGCTGCACCACCTGGCTGTCGCGGATCTCGCCGCGCCAGCCCTTCACGTCGTCCGGGTTGAGGATCGTCTCGCGCATCACGTGCCGGACGAAGTGCTTGAGCTCCAGGCGGGCCCGGCGACCCGGCGCGCGCCAGAGGTTGCCGGTCTGCTCCATGAAGCCCTGCGGGTGATATTCCAGGACCACCAGGATCCGGGTGAGGTCCGGCGTGACCTCATGGAAGGTGACGGTGCCGTCGACGGATCCCTTGTCACCCTTGGAGGTCCAGACGATCCGCTCGTCCGGCACCTGCTCGGTGATCGTCGACTCCCAGGTGCGGTGCGACCAGAAGACCTGGGCCTTCCACTTCATCTTCTCTTCGGACTCCTGGTCGATGTCCTCGACCTTCTTCATGAAGCTCGGGAACGTCTTGAACTCGGTCCACTGGTTGTAGGCGACCGTCACCGGCACGCCCACCTCGATCGACTCGACGATGTTGGTGACCTTGAGCGAGTTCTTCCCGCCGCTCTGCTTGCCACCGCCCTTGCCGAACGCCTGCTTGACCTCTTCCTTGCCCCCGGTCATCCCGGCGCCCAACGCCGCCTTCACCGGGGAGTCGCCCTTCTGCAGGCTCTCCATGCCCTTGGCCAGCGCCGCCTGGCGGGGGCCGCCTCCCTCGCCGCCGGACGCGGACTCGGTGAGCCTGTCCGTCAGGTCGCTCACCTTCTCGTTGACCGTGGCCTTCGCGCGGTCGGCCACCGCTCCGGCGATGTCCTTCAGTCCTTCGACCAGCTTCCCGCTGATCGTGCCACTGCCGTTTCCGTTTGAACTCTGGCTCACTTGTCATCCCCTCCGGAGCTGCCCTGTCGCATCGCCGCGGCCCGCTCGGCGAGCCGCTCGCCGATCCGGTCCGCGGACTTCGTGACAGCGCCGATCGCGGCCGTCCGGCCAGCGCCGCCGAGCTTGCCCAACAGCCCCGACTTACCGCCGCCGCCGCTCTGGTCGCTCTCGCCGCTGCCGCCGCCGCGCATCAGGCGTCCGCCCGCGGCACCGGCGGCCAGCAGGGCGGCGGCCCGCAGCTTGTGCGACCGACCCAGCACGTAACCGGCGCCGATCGCCAGCGCGGCACTCCCACCTGGCTTCATGATGTTGCCTCCGTCTTCACGTCATCCCAGAGGGCGTACCCGTGATCCATCCGGCAAAACCAATTAGCGGCTTTTGTCGGTTACGGGAATGTTGAGGCGACGGGGTACCGTGCGCGGGTGCCGCGTACCGCCGTCGTCTTCGACCTGTTCAACACGCTCGTGCCGGGCGCCGACAAAGCTCGCGACCGGGGGATCGAGGAGATGGCCGAGGTCGTCGGCGTCGATCCGGCGGCGTTCGTCCGGGCATTTCACGAGAGCTGGCCGGACCGGCTCGTCCGCTGGGACCCGGCCGAGACGGTCCGCATCCTGGCCGCGCGGCTCGGCGCGCACCCGTCGGACGCCGCCGTGGCCGAGGCCGTCCGGATCCGGTGCGAACTCGGCGCGCGGCTGCTCGCCGACGTCAAGCCGTCCACCCTCCACACGCTCGACGCGTTGCGGGCCAGCGGGTTTCGACTGGCCGTGCTGAGCAACACCACGGCCGAGACCACCGACCTGTGGCCGGCGACCGCGCTGGCCGAGCGGTTCGACGCCGCCGTCTTCTCACCCGAAGTAGGGGTGGCCAAGCCGGATCCGCGGATCTACGAGGCCGCCGCCGACCGGCTGGGCGTACGCACGCGCGACTGCTGGTTCGTCGGTGACGGCGCCGACGGCGAGCTCGCGGGCGCGGCGGCGGTGGGCATGGCGGTGATCCGGACGACCGAGTTCCAGGACACCGACCCGACCTGGCCGGGGGAGCGCATCGCCGAGCTCGCCGAGTTGGCCACGGGGCTTTACAGGAACAGTTAACAGTCCTAATAATTGGGCATCCATCGATATGTGGAGGCCCGAATGCGTCGTACCAGATCGATCGTCATGGGTGTGGTCGCGGTCCTGGCCGCGGCCGGCGGCGCCGTCGCGGTCGCCGGCAGCGCCGCTGCAGCCGGGCCCACGGCCACCTTCACCAAGGTGTCCGACTGGGGTTCCGGGTGGGAAGGGCGCTACACGGTCGCCAACGGCGGCACGAGCGCGATGACATCGTGGACGGTCGCCTTCGACCTGCCGGCCGGTGCCAACATCAACACCTTCTGGGACGCGGACCTGACGCGGTCCGGGCAGCGGTTCACGTTCCGCAACAAGTCGTGGAACGGCTCCGTGGCGCCCGGTGCCTCGGTCTCCTTCGGTTTCAACGGGTCCGGCACCGCGACGCCGGCCAACTGCACGCTCAACGGCGCCTCCTGCGGCGGTGGTGGGCCGACCACGCCACCGACCAGCAACCCGCCGACCTCCAACCCGCCTAACCCGACCGTCCCGGGCGCACCCGGCACACCGGGCATCACCGGCACGACGAGCAGCTCCATCTCGTTGAGCTGGGCCGCCGCCTCCGGCACCGTCACCGGCTACCGGGTGTACGAGGGCAGCACCGTGCGCGCCACCGTCACCGGCACCAGCGCCACGATCAGCGGGCTCGGCGCCAGCACCACGCATACCTACACCGTCGGGGCGTACAACAGCGTCGGTGAAGGCCCGCGCAGCGCGAGCGTGACCGGCACGACCGGAACGACCACCCCGCCGCCGACCGGGCTGCCGAAGCACGCGCTGATCGGCTACCTGCACGCCAGCTTCGCCAACGGCTCGGGCTACCTGCGGATGGCCGACGTCCCGGCCGACTGGGACATCATCAACCTGGCCTTCGGCGAGCCGACCAGCGTCACCTCCGGCGACATCCGGTTCCAGCTCTGCCCGGCCGCCGAGTGCCCGGGCGTCGAGACCGAGGCCGAGTTCATCGCCGCGATCCGGGCCAAGCAGGCGGCCGGCAAGAAGGTGCTCATCTCGATCGGCGGCCAGAACGGCCAGGTGCAGCTCACCACGACCGCCGCCCGCGACCGCTTCGTGAGCTCGGTCGCCGCCATCATCGACCGGTACGGCCTCGACGGGCTGGACATCGACTTCGAGGGGCACTCGCTGTCGCTGAACACCGGCGACACCGACTTCCGCAACCCGACCACGCCGGTGATCGTCAACCTGATCTCCGCGGTGCGGACCCTGAAGCAGCGGTACGGCTCCCGCTTCGTGCTCACGATGGCGCCCGAGACGTTCTTCGTGCAGTTGGGCTATCAGTACTACGGCTCCGGGCCGTGGGGCGGGCAGGACCCGCGCGCCGGCTCGTACCTGCCGGTGATCCACGCCCTGCGCGACGACATCACCGTGCTGCACGTGCAGGACTACAACTCCGGGCCGATCATGGGGTTGGACAACCAGTACCACAACATGGGCGGCGCGGACTTCCACATCGCGATGACCGACATGCTGCTGGCCGGCTTCCCGGTCGCGGGCAACACGGCCAACGTGTTCCCGGCGCTCCGCGAGGACCAGGTGGCGTTCGGCGCGCCGTCGTCGGTGAGCGCGGGCAACGGCTACGTGGGGCCGGCGGGCGTGCAGCAGGCCGTCAACTGCCTGGTCAGGGGGCAGAACTGCGGCGGCTACACCCCGCGCAGCGGCACCAACCCCAACTTCCGGGGACTGATGACCTGGTCGATCAACTGGGACCGGTTCTACAACTGGGAGTTCCGGCTCAACCACGAGCCGTTCCTGAACTCCTTGCCCTAGCTCACTGTTCACCCAACCCGCGCTCAGGAAACACGTGGTGTTCTCCGCCTTCGGTGATCTTGACCGACGGCACGCCAAAATCAGGAGGACACCACATGGGAACCCACCATGGGCACCACCACCACCACGACGAGGTCGAGATCAGCGGCAGTGACCTGCCCGCCGCTCTCGACCTGTCGACCCCCGACGAGGAACTGCGTCCGGCGGACCGGAGCCGGCGCACGTTCCTTCGTCGGGCCGGCCTGCTCGGCGCGGGCGTAGCCGCCGCCGGGGCGTTCGCGGGCGCCGGCCTTGACGCCGGCGCGGCCGCCGCGCACGGCAAGGACGACGACAAGCACGACGACCACAACCACGACGAGGGCGGCAGCTTCAAGTGGCTCGCCGGTGACCACCACATCCACACGCACTACAGCGACGACGGCCTCTACCGGGTGATCGACCAGGTGCAGCACGGCCGGGCGTACGGCCTGGACTGGATGGTCATCACCGACCACGGCAGCAACGCGCACGCCAAGATCGGTGTCGACAAGGTCAACCCGGAGATCCTCGCGGCCCGCGAGGCGTTCAAGGACACCCTGGTCTTCCAGGGCCTCGAGTGGAACATCCCGGCCGCCGAGCACGGCACCGTGTTCGTGCACCCGGGCAAGAACGAGCTCTCGGTGCTCAAGCAGTTCGAGAACGACTACGACGCGAACGTCAACGGCACCGGGGCGTCGACCCCGGGCAACGAGGCGCTCGCGATCGCCGGCCTCAACTTCCTGACCGACGCGGTCAAGCGCCGCAAGGTCGAGCACGCGCTGTTCCTGGCCAACCACCCGGCCCGCAACGGCATCGACTCGCCGCACGAGATCCGTGGCTGGCGCGACGCGGCCCCGGGCATCGCGATCGGCATGGAGGGCGCACCGGGTCACCAGGCCGGCGGCATCTCCAAGGACAACGGCGGACCGGGCGCGGCCCGCGGCTCGTACGGCAACAGCCCGTCGGCGAACTCGTTCCCGTACCCGCTGGAGAGCTACCGCACCTGGGGCGGCTTCGACTGGTTCACCGCGACCGTCGGTGGCCTCTGGGACAGCCTGCTCGCCGAGGGCAAGCCGTGGTGGATCACCGCGAACTCGGACGCGCACACCGTGTTCCTGGAGACGGCGGTCCGGGGCAACAAGGACTTCAACGAGCTGGGCTACTGGGCCGACCCGGTGCACGGCGGCAAGGTCACCAGCACCTACGTCGACTTCTTCCCCGGCTACTACAGCAAGACGCACGTCGGCGCGGCGAACGACTCGTACCTCGCGGTGATGGACGGCCTGCGCCTCGGCCGGGTCTGGGTGGACCACGGCGGCCTGCTCGCCGGGCTCGACATGCGGGTCCGCAAGGCCGGCGACCGCTCGAAGGACGGCGGCACCCCGCTCGGCGGCACCATCAGCGTCAAGAAGGGCACCGCGCTGGAGCTGGTCGTCTCGATCGACCTGGCCACGCTGCCCAACTGGGCGCAGTTCGTGCCGAAGCTGTCCCGGGTCGACGTCATCACCGGCAAGGTGACCGGCAAGCCGCAGGACAAGGACATCTTCACCGCCCCGAACACCCGGGTGGAGAAGTCGTTCGAGGTCGGCACCGGCCAGAAGAAGGTCACGTTCACCTACGCCCTCGGCCGCGCCGACCACTCGTACTACGTGCGGGTCCGAGGCACCGACGGCAACCGCACGGCGCCGGGCTACCTCGGCACCTCGGTCGACCCGCACGGCCCGGCGATCGACGTGGTCGGCAACTCCGACCCGTGGTCCGACCTGTGGTTCTACACCAACCCCATCTGGGTCGAGACCCACTAATGAGTGACGAGGACTTTGCAGTCCTCCCGCAGGTGGAGGCCGCTGGCCTCCACCTGCGGTCCGGTCTCGTCGGATTCGACCGCGGCGACAGCGATGTGCGGGCGGCGGAGCACTGGTTCGCCGAGCTGCTCGGCGACCAACGGGACCGCGTCGTCGCCTGCACCCACCTGTTGCGCGTGCCGAGCCCGCACGTGGCGTTCAGCATCGCGCTGCCGTCGGGGGTCGAGGTGGACCTGCCACCCGTCCCCGACGGCCTCGCGGCCGCGGCGGCCCTGGCCCGGGAGGAACACCTCTCGGGCCAGGGCGGCCGGGCGTTCGCCTATCCCGGGCGCGACGCCTGCGTCGGCGTGCTGAGCGTCGCGGAGCTCCTGTCGCGCAGCGCGATCGAGCGGGTCACGGTGATGGGCGGAGCGCCCGCTGCTGCGGACACGTTGATCGAGACCCGCGACCACGTGCGTCCCTTGTGGATGGCGGGCAAGTTGACCCTGGTCACCCTGCCGCACACGGACGGCAGGATCGCCCCGTTCGAGATGCCCGAAGAGATCCCCTGCTGCGCTTTGCACTAGCTCTATCCACCGATCGGTTGATCGGAAGAATCCACCGCGACCGGCCGCCGGAGCGCTAGCTGGTCGGTGCCCGTCCGGCGTTCCCGCGCCGAGGCTTAGTGGCATGACAGCGGTGATCGAAGTGCAGGAGTTACACAAGAGGTACGGCGACAAGGTCGCCGTCGACGACGTCTCCTTCCGGGTCGAGGAGGGGGAGATATTCGGGATCCTCGGGTCGAACGGCGCCGGGAAGACCACCACGGTCGAGTGCGTCGAAGGGCTGCGCCGGGCCGACCGGGGCACGATCCGGGTGTTCGGGCTCGACCCGGTGCGCGACCGCGCCGAGCTGACCCAGCGGCTCGGCGTCCAGCTCCAGGGTGCCCACCTGCCCGAGAAGCTCCGGGTCGGCGAGGCGCTCGAGCTCTACCGGTCCTTCTACCGGCGCCCGGCCGATCCGGCGACGCTGATGGCGGCGCTGGGGCTCGACGGCATCCGGCAGACCCGGTTCGGCAAGCTCTCCGGCGGCCAGCAGCAGCGGCTCTCGATCGCGCTGGCGCTGATCGGCAACCCAAGGGTCGCGGTGCTCGACGAGCTCACCACCGGGCTCGACCCGCGCGCCCGGCGGGAGACCTGGCGGCTGATCGAGGACGTCCGGGCCGGCGGGGTCACGATCCTGCTGGTCACCCACTTCATGGACGAGGCCGAGCGCCTCTGCGACCGGGTCGCCGTGATCGATGCCGGCCGCGTGGTGGCCCTTGACACTCCGGCCGCACTGACCAAGCGGGCCGCCGCCGACCTCGGCGCCCCGCGGGCCACGCTGGAGGACGCCTTCGTGGCGCTGACCGGGGAGAACGCCGATGTCCACTGACACCCTGCGGCGGCTCACCGCCACCGAGTTCACCCTGTTCCTGCGCGACAAGATCGGGCCGATCTTCGGCGTGCTGTTCCCGACCACTCTGCTGTGCGTGTTCGGCAACATCGACTTCTTCACCGATCCGGCCAACGGCGTCGACGGGCAGCCGCTGCTGTACACGTACACGCCGATCCTGGTGGGTTTCGTGATCGCGATGTTGGCCCTGAACACCCTCCCGCCGACGCTGGCGAGCTACCGGGAGCAGGGCGTGCTGCGCCGGCTACGCACCACCCCGGTCGGCCCGGCCCAGGTCCTCGGCGCCCAGTTCGCGATCTGCCTCGGCACGGCGCTGGTCTCGGTCGTGCTGCTGCTCGCGGTGGCGCGACTCGGGTTCGACGTGCCGCTGCCCCGGCAACCGGTGGCGTTCGCGCTCAGTGCGGTGCTCGCCGCCTTGGCCCTGATCGGCGTCGCGGTGCTGGTCGCCGCGGTCACCCCGACCGCGAAGGCGGCCAACGCGATCGGGTCCGTGCTGTTCTACGTGCTGATGTTCTTCGCCGGGCTGTGGTTGCCGATCGAGGCCATGCCGCCCGCGCTGCGCCACGTGAGCGAGGCCACACCCCTGGGCGCGGCCGTCCAGGCGCTGGCCGACTCCACGGAGGGCCACTGGCCGCCGGCCTGGCGGCTGCTGCTGCTCGCCGGGTACGTGGTGGTGACCGCGCTACTCGGTGTCCGCCTCTTCCGGTGGGAGTAGGTTCCAACAATGCCGAACGCCATGCCGTGGGAGGACGTCGAAACCCGCGAGATGCGCTGGGTCCCGTACGCCAACGTCGCCCCGTACGTGCTCCTGGCGATCCTGGCCGGCATCAGCCCGCTGCTGGCCGACTCGGCCCGCGACACGCTGCTGATCACCGGGCTGTGCGTGCTGGCCGCCGTTTGGGTGCTGTGCCTCTACACCCTGCGGCCGGCCTGGCGCGTACGCCCGGTCCTGATGGCGGTGTTCTTCGTCGGGTTCCTGGCGATCCTGCTGACCCTCGTCGTGATCGCGCCCTGGTTCGGGTTCCTGACGCCGGCCGGCTACTTCTTCGCGTTCGGTGTGCTGCGGTGGCCGTGGCGGGTCCCTGGGGTCGCCGCGGTCGCCGTGGCGGCCGGCATCGCCCAGGCCTCCGGCATCACGTTCGACTCCGGGCAGGGAGTCATCTGGTACGCGGCCATCATTCTGATCAATGCGGTGCCGATGTGCGCGTACGCCTGGATCGACTGGACCAGCGACCAGGAGCGGGAGGAACGCCGGCGCGCGTTGACCGAGCTGAGCGAGGCCAACGCGCGGCTGGAGGCCACGCTAACCGAGAACGCCGCCCTGCACGAACGCCTGCTGACCCAGGCCCGGGAGGCCGGCGTCCACGACGAGCGGCAGCGGATGGCCGGGGAGATCCACGACACCCTGGCGCAGGGGCTGACCGGCATCATCACCCAACTCCAGGCGGCCGAGCAGGCGGCCGCGGAGGCCGACCGGTGGCGGCGGCACCTGTCCGCCGCCACCGACCTGGCCCGGGAGAGCCTGCGGGAGGCCCGCCGGTCGGTGCACGCGCTGCGCCCCGAGCCGTTGCGTGATGCGAGGCTGGCCGGCGCACTGGCCGGGGTCGCCCAGAGTTGGTCGCGCCGGCACGGCATCGCGGTCGAGGTGACCACGACCGGCACCGAGCGGCCGATGTCGCAGGAGGCGGAGCTGGCGCTGTTGCGTACCGCCCAGGAGGCCCTGGCCAACGTCGCGGCGCATGCCGGCGCCCGGCGCGTCGGCCTGACACTGTCCTATCTGGACGAATCGGTGGCGCTCGACGTGCGGGACGACGGGTGTGGGTTCGACCCGGCGCTGCCACCGGTGTCGGCCGGCGGCTACGGCCTGGTCGCGATGCGGCAGCGGATCGAGGGGCTGTCGGGGACCCTGCAGGTCGAGTCCGAGCCACGGTCCGGCACGGCGATCTCGGCGGCGGTGCCGGCATGATCACGCTGCTGGTCGTCGACGACCACCCGGTCGTACGCAATGGTCTGTCGGGCATGTTCGCCAGTGACCCGGACTTCGAGGTGGTCGGCGAGGCCGGCGACGGCGACGAGGCGGTGCGGCTGGCCCGGGCGCTGCGGCCCGACGTGATCCTGATGGACCTGCGGATGCCTGGCACCGACGGGGTCACCGCGATCGCCTCGCTTTCCAGGCTCGGTGTCGAGAGTCGGGTGCTGGTGCTGACGACGTACGACACCGACAGCTACGTGGTGCCGGCGATCGAGGCGGGAGCGACCGGCTACCTGCTCAAGGACGCACCGCGCGACGAGTTGCTGCGGGCGGTGCGGGCGGCGGCGCGGGGCGAGTCGGTGTTGGCGCCCGCGGTGGCCGGCCGGCTGATGAACCGGGTCCGCGCACCCGGCGCGGGGCCGCTCAGCCAGCGCGAGCTGCAGGTGCTCGAGCTCGTCGCGGCCGGGAAGAACAACCGGGAGGCGGCGGCCACGCTGTTCATCAGCGAGGCGACCGTCAAGACGCACCTGCTCAACATCTACGCCAAGCTCGGCGTGGGGGATCGGGCGGCCGCGGTGGCGGAGGCGTTCCACCGCGGCCTGCTTACGCCCAAGGGGTAGTCAGGTCGGTGCGTCGCCGCCTCCTGGGGGAGAGGCGACGGCGCACCCGGTGGTCGCTCGGCTTTGCGGAGAGAAGCGACCGCCGACAATGGGTACGAGCGGCGGTCGCGTGGGGTTCATCCGGCTTAGTAACTGAAGGTCGTAGCTCCCTCGTCGCCGATCCACTCCCACATCGGCACCGTGCCGCCGATGTCGGCGTTGTCGATCAGGTCGCCCTTGTCGAGCTTGCGGGCGTCGAAGCAGATCGGGCAGACGAGCAGCTTGCCGCCCGCCGCCGCGTACCGCCGGGTCAGGTCGGCCAGCGGCGGGCAGCCGTCACAGGCCACGCCGACCGCGATGCCGTCCAGGGCCAGCCGGGTGGCCTCTTTGGTCAGGAACATCAGCGTCGGGCGGCCCGACTCGGCGGCACCGACCGCGACCAGGAACGCGACGGTGACCTTCTCCGGGTCTTCCAGGCCGGTGGTCAGGCTGACAACGGCTTTACCAGGCATTTCTTCCTCCTCGGTGTGGTTCTGGCTACACGCTAGGCAGCCGGACCGTCCGAGGAATGGGGAGAAATCCCTAACTTGTGTGCGCGGGCCGCCGCCTGGCCCCGGCTGGTCACACCGAGCCGGGCCAGCACGGCCGACACGTGGTGGTCGACGGTCTTCGGCGCCAGCCGCAGTCGCAGCGCGATGTCGGCGTTCGACATCCCGTCGGCGATCAGCCGGAGCACCTCGGCCTGGCGCGCGGTCAGACCGGCCGGGTGGTCGGCGGTCGTCTTCCTCGGACCCCGGGGAATCTTTTCGATGCCTCGTTGGCGCAGGTCGGCGCGCAGCCAGGCGGCCGCCTGCGTGGCGCCCAGCGCGTCGAGGCCGCGGACCGCTTCCGTGGCCGCCGTCCGGTCGCCCAGTCCGAGTGACTCGATTCGCAGAAACTGGCCGCCACGCCCTTCCCATTCTGCGGCGGCTTGACGCCAGTCGCCTTCGATCATCCGGCGGTACGCGGTGAGCGCGTCGGCAGGCGCATGGGCACCGCCGCCCGCCTGCCAGAGCCGGAACGCCAACTCTCCACTGTGGGGAGCGGCGTGCTGCCCGGTCGCGCGGTCGAGGGCAGCGCGCACCTCCTCGGCCGCTCGCTCCGGCTCGCCGTACCACCGGAAGTGTTCGGCTCGTGCGCTCTTGGTCGGGGCGACCCATTGCATCTCGCGGGCCGGACCCGCGTGGCGGTCGGCCTCGTCGAGGTGCGCGCGGGCGCTTTCTCGCTCGCCGCGGGCGCCGTGGATGCGGCCGAGGACGACCAGCGCCGGCACCCGACCGACGCCACCCTGCGCGGGGAGGCGCAACGACTCCTCGGCGTCGGCCAGCGCGCCGGGCCAGTCGCCGGACTGGAGCTTGACCCCGGCCCGGGTGCCCAGCAGACATTGCAGGTAGCCGTCGAGATCCTGGTCCCGGGCGTACGCGACGGCCCGGTCGAGCGCCGGCCCGGCGTCGGTGAACCGGGCCTGTTCGGCGAGCCCGCCCGCGAGGTTGAGCAGCGCCCTGGTCGCGTGGTCCGCATATTTGTGTGCGGCCGCCTGTGAGTGCGCCTGCTCCAGGGTCTCCTGACCGCCGGGACGTTCGAGCTGCATCTGCGAGCTGCCCACGTTGATCGCGGCGTGGATCGCGGTCTCGTCGTCGCCGAACTCCTCCGCGAGGCTCCGGGCCTTTTCGCCCAGCTCGATCGCGCCGACGAAGTCGTAGTCGAGCATCCGCAGCTGCGACAGGTTGCTGTAGGCCATCGCCAGCTCCCGGCCGGGCTTTTCGGCAGCCAACACCGCGACGGCGTGGTCAGCCGCCGTGCGGGACTCCGCCGAGTCGCCCGCCCACCAGGCGATCCGGGACAGCCAACGCCAGCCGGCGCCGAGGGGTTCCGGATCGCCGAGCTGTTGCCGGATCGCGATCGCCTCGCGTCGGGGGGCCAGGCCGTCCTTGGCGGTCCCGGCGAGGTAAGCCGCGACCGAGTAGCGCTCCAGCAGTTCGGCGCGTTGGGCCGGCGGCAGCCGGTCGGCGTGCGCGGCGGCGGCCCGGTAGTGGTCGGCCGCTTCGCGCCGGGCACCCTGCCTGGCGGCCGCCGCTGCGGCGATCCGGCCCCAGCGCAGCACCGCGTCGGCGTCGCCGGCGCCTCTCGCGTGGTGGACGAGCCGGCCGGGGTCGGCACCGTCGTGCTCCGTCAGGGCCGCCAGCGCGATCGCGTGCAGCGCGGCGCGCTGCCGTGGGGCGAGGGAGTCTTCGACGGCCGTGCGCAGCAGCTCGTGCCGGTAGGCGACGCCGTCGTCCGTCGGCACCAGGACGCCGGCGGCCACGCAGGAGTCGATCTGGTCGTCGCGGCCGACGAGCAGTGCTTTGTCGGCCCTTCCCGGCACGACGGCGACGAGCCGGGCCAGGTCGCCGGCCGCTTCCGGCAGCGCACGGATGCGGTCGAGGATCAGGCCGCGTACGGTGTCCGGCGCCCGGTCGCCGGCCGCGCCGAGCAGTTCGGTGAGCAGCAGGGGGTTGCCGCCGGTCAGGGCGAGCACGGTTTGGGCGTCTCGGCCGGCCTTCGCGGCTTCTTGCTCCACCCGAGCTGCGGACAGCACGGCGAGGTTGATCCGGGTGCCGCGCAGGGCGGCGATCACCCGGTGCAGGGGGTGTCCGGCGCCCACCTCGTCGTCGCGGTAGGTGACCACGAGCAGTGCCCTTTGCTGGCCCATCCGGCGGCCGAGCAGCACCAGCAGGTCGAGGGTCGCCTCGTCGGCCCAGTGCGCGTCCTCGACGACGAGAACTTTTCTGACCACCGGGTGGTCGAGATCGTCGAGCAGGGCGGCGAGGAGCTCCTCCGGGGGCGCGCCGGCCTTGAGCCGGTCGGCCAGCGGGCCGCCGGTGTGGCGGGCGATGTCGTGCACGGGACCGAGCGCCCGCGGGGTGACCAGCGGGTCGCACCATCCCCAGTGGAACCTGACGCGGCCGCCGGCGCGGCGGGCGAACTCGCCCACCAGCGCGGACTTGCCTACGCCGGCCTCACCCGCGACCAGCGCGACGCGGCCGCCGGTCGCGCTGGACCGCAGCAGGTCGTCGAGCACGGCCAGCGGGGCGGCCCGCTCCCACAGCTCCACCTGCCGATTTTCCCACCGCGGGGCGTGGTCGGTCATCCACCGTCCCGGTCCTCCACGAGTTGCAGGAGGCCGTGCGTGAACCAGAGTCGCTTGTTGGCCGTCTCCACCAGCCAGCGGGCCGGCACGTCGGGATCTCTCTGGCGCGCGTCGGGCCAGCGGTCCAGGGTGTCGGCTACCACGCAGGACCAGGGCTCGGGTGCCTCGGGCAGGACCGGCCGCGGTGCGTCCTTGGCGCGGACCAGGGTGCCGTCGATGACCACGTTGGCGGCGCCGATGATCGCCTGCCAGCGCAGGTCGGGCCAGAGCGGCAGCCGCCAGTGGAGGACGGTCGCGGTGACGTCGCCGACGCGTACCGCCTCCTGGTGGTCCTCCGGTCCCAGCACCGCGTGCAGCAGATCCAGTCCGCGCGGCGCTCGTGCCGAGTGGAGCATCGTCTGCCAGCGGTTGAACGCGTTGAGGTAGTCGGCCTTGGTGGCGCCGAGCCGGGTGTACGCGTCCTTGACCAGCTCAGGCTGGTAGTCGGCCATCCGCCTCAGCAGCGTGAGAGCGAACTCGCGGCGCGCGAACCCGTACACCCGGTCGACGCTACTAGCTGGTCAAACAGAAGGGGTGGCCCTCCGGGTCGGTGAGCACCACCCACGTGTCGCCGGGTTGGAAATCGGGCTTGCCGGCGCCGAGCTGTAGTGCGCGCTCGACGCCTTTCGCCAGGTCGGGGACGCTGAAGTCGAGGTGGGCGTGCTTGGCCGGGTCGGGCCAGCCCGGCCCCTGGTAGTCGGCGACGCGCTGGAAGCCGAGCTTCGGGCCGTTCTTGTTTTCGAGGTAGTGGAAGTCATCGTCCTGGTAGCCGGGAGCCCAGCCGGTGAGCTCGGCGTAGAAGCCGGCCAGCTTGGCGGGGTCGGCGGTGTCGATGACGATCGCGGCGAGGTTCATGCGTCCCAGCGTGCTGCCGTGGGTGGCCTGCGGGCTTGAAAATCCTTGCCCATTCTTGTCGTACGGCCGTCGTAGCGTGCTCACATGCAGACGGGGCGCACGCTGGCCACGGGGCCGGGTTTCACGGTGGGGGTGGTGACCTGCACCGACGACCACGCGGGTTGGTCGCCGGTGGAGTCGACCCGCGCGCACGCCGTTGTGCTGCCCCGCCGGGGCCTGTTCCGCCGCATGGTCGACGGGGTGGGCGTCGACCTGGACCCGACCGTGGGCTACCTGTCTGTGCCGGCGGCGGAGGAGCGCTTCGCCCATCCCCACGGCGGCGACGTGTGCACGGCTCTCTCGGTGTCCGCCGCGCTGTGGCGGAGCGTGGCGGGTGATCGGCGGTCGCGGTCCGCGATCTATGTCGACGGGCGCCTCGACCTGGCCCATCGCCGCTTGCTCCGGGCGGCGTCGGGTTTTGACCGCGACTATCGGCTGGTGGAGTCGCTGGTCGCGCTGCTCGGGCTGGTGGCGTCCCGGTCGTCGGCTGCGCCGGTGCCGGCCGCCGGTTTGGGGTCGGCCGCCGACCGCCTGTTGGTGGCGCGCGCCCGTGCGGCGATCGCCGCCGACGACCCGGCGGCGCGCGGGCTGCTGCCGCTGGCTGGGTTTCTGTCCGCGTCGCCTTATCGGTTGAGTCGCGTGTTCAGCCGGGAGATGGGGGTGTCCTTGACCCACTACCGCAACCGGGTGCGGGTCGGCCGCGCCCTCGATCGCCTGTCCGGGGGCGACACCGACGGCGCGCGCCTGGCGTCGGACCTGGGCTTCGCCGACCAGGCCCACCTATGCCGCACCATCCGCACGCACGTCGGCCACACCCCCACGGAGGTCCGCATGCTGCTAACCCACTAGCAGCCCGACGCGGCTACGGCATGCTGCTCGCCGACCGGCTGGTCCGCGACCGCAAGCTACGCGTCGAGCCGCCTCGACCGTGCCGAACCGGCGGCGCAGGCAGCCCATAGGTCGCTACAGGCGAAGCCAAAGCCGGTGGCGCAGCCAAGGCCGCCAGCAGGGCTGGATGGTGCCGCAAGGTGACAGCCAATCCGTGCCCGCGGTCCGAGCGAAACGGGATCGCCGATTCCGGCCCGAGATCATCTCGGCGCTGTCCGTCGGTGCTTCGGTTATGGCGTTGGCTGTGTTGCCGGCGTGGGGCTCAGGCGGCGGGTGACGACGTGGAGGGCGTAAAGGGCGTAGCCGACCAGGCAGGCGGCCAGGATCGGGTGCACGAGCAGCGCGAGCAGGCCGGCAAGGCCGATCACGCCCGCCGAGGCGGCGACCATGCCTGGCCCGGCGCCGGCGGCGGCCTTCGCCGCCGATCGCCAGGCTGCCGCGCTTGCGGCGGTGCCGAAAGGCGCCTCCGCCGACCCGTCGTTGCCCGTGTTCGCTGGCGGGGCGGTGAGCGCGTTCGGGGTTGACACCGCGACCGTTGCGGCGAGACCTCCGCCGAGGGCGACCAGCGCGAGCGCGGCGTAGCCGCACGCCGCCGCGGCGATCACGGCGGTCAACCCGACCACGACCGCACCCCCAGGCACACGGCCGTTGGAGACGGCGGCGAGATCGACGGTGACCAACCACGCCGCCGCCAACACGGCCGCGGTCGCCAGCGCGCCGGGGAGCAGGGTGCGCCGGAAGACGCGCCAGCACGTACGCGGACCTGGCCAGCGGTCGTGGGTCAGGAACTCGTGCACCGCGAAGCTGGCGGTGGCGAACGCCGCGCCGGTCGTGAGGACCGGCAGCGACGTCGCCACCATCAGTAGGCCGAGCACCGCTACGTCGGTGGCGACGCGTACGGTGTCGCGCCAGTCGGGTTTCATCCCTTGATGCCGCTCGTGTTGATTCCTTCTACCAGTAGGCGTTGGAAGGCCACGAAGAACAAGAAGACCGGCACCAGCGACAGCAGCGACATCGCGAACATCGGGCCGACCGCGCTCTCGCTGGTCGAGTCGATGAACAGCGTCAGTGCCACCGGGACCGTGTAGTCCTGCAGGTCCGACAAGAAGACCAACTGCCGGAAGAAGTCGTTCCAGGTCCAGATGAACGAGAAGATCGCTGTGGTGACCAGAGCCGGGCGGCTCAGGGGCACGATCACGTGGGCGAACACCGTGTACGGCGACGCCCCGTCGATCTTCGCGGCCTCGTCCAGTTCGTAGGGGATGCCGCGCATGAACTGGACCATCAGGAAGACGAAGAACGCCTCCGTGGCCAGGAACTGTGGCACCAGCAGCGGCAGGTAGGGCCAGTCGCCGCCGACCCAACCTAACTGCTTGAACAGCACGTACTGCGGGATGATCAGGACGTGGCCCGGCAGCAGGAGCGTGCCGATCATGACCGCGAACCAGACCTTGCGCATCCGGAACCGCAAGCGCGCGAATGCGTACGCCGCCAGCAGGCACGAGACCGCGTTGCCGACGACGGTCAACAGAGCGACCATCGCGCTGTTGGCGAAGAACCGGCCGAAGCTCACGTCGAAGTTCTGCCACCCGTCGCGGAAGTTCGCGGGCGTAAAAACATCGGGCCACAGGCCGATGTTCGTCGCGATCTCCTCGCGCGACTTGAACGACGTGCCCAGCATCCACACCAGGGGATAGAGCACGACGGCCAGGATGAGCACCAGGACCACCAAACGCCAAAAGCGCCTACTCATCAGCGGTCCTCACCGTCGGCGTAGTGGACCCAGAACCGGCCCGTGCTGAACAGCAGCACCGTGATCAGCGCGATCGCCACCAGGAACACCCACGCCAGCGCCGACGCGTAGCCCATCCGTAGCTCGGTGAAGCCCTTGATGTAGAGGTTCAGCGTGTACATGAGGGTCGAGTCGACCGGGCCCCCGGTGCCGTTCGACAGCACGAACGCCGACGTGAAGCCCTGGAAGCCGTTGATCGTCTCCAGCACCAGGTTGAAGAAGATGACCGGTGAGAGCATCGGCAGCGTGACAGCCCGGAACTGCCGCCACGGCCCCGCCCCGTCCACGGACGCCGCCTCGTAAAGCTCGACCGGGATCTGCTTCAGCCCGGCCAGGAAGATCACCATCGGCGCGCCGAACTGCCAGATGGCCAACGCCATCAGGGTCTCCAGAGCCCAGCGGGGATCGTTGACCCACGGCGCCCCCTCGATGCCGAACACACTCAACAGCGAGTTGAAGGCGCCGTCGCGGTTGAACATGTTGACCCAGACGATCGCCAGCGCGACGCTGCCGCCCAGCAGCGACGGCAGATAGAACAGGCCCCGGAACAGGCCGACGCCGCGGAACGCGCGGTTGAGCAGCAGGGCCACGCCGAGCGCGGCGGCCAGCTTCAGCGGCACCGCGACCAGGGCGAAGGTGATCGTGACCCGCACGGCGTGCCAGAAGGACGCGTCCGCGGTGAACATCTCGCGGTAGTTGTCGAGACCGATCCACTCGACCGCGGAGAAGTCGGAGAGCGCGTCGTAGTTGGTAAAAGAGAGATAGAGCGAGAGCAGCATCGGGACGGCCGTGATGCCCATGAGCCCGAGCAGCCACGGTGACAGGAAGACGTACCCGGCGATGTTCTCTCGACGGCGCGGGCCACCCCGGCCCCGCCGACTGGCGGGACCGGGGGAGGCGGAGCCGGCAGGCGGTGCCGCCGGCGGCGCGGTGCTGATGGCCAACGGTCAGGCCTGTCCGATCGCGGCCTGGGCGACGGCGAAGTACGCCTTGGCGGCCTCGGCGGGCGTCTGGCGACCGAACTGCACCTCTTCGGCGGCCTTGATCAGCTCGGCGCGCACCTTGCTGTGCCCCTTGAGCGGCACCTGAGGCGACGCCCCGAACTTCGCGCCCAGCTCGGTCTGCACCGTGATGGCGACCTTCATGTTGGGGTCGGACACGCTATCCGACACCGACTTGCGAATGTCCAGGTTGGACGGCAGGCCACGGTCGGTGCCGAGCACCGCCGCCGCCTCGGGGTCGTTCGACAGGAAGTTGATGACATCGACCGCGATGTCCTTCTTGTCACTGCCCCGGAACACCGAGAAGTACATGGACGCCCGCGCCCACTGCGCACTCGGGTCACCCGGGTACGCGATCACGCCGAGCTCGTCCTTGGTGTTCTTCTTCAGCTCCGGCATCTGGTTGGCCCACACCCAGGAGGTGCCCGCCTTGCCGGTGACCACGAGCTGCTTGCTGATGTCGGTGACGTTGCCCTCGTGGATCACGTCGGCGGTCGGGGTGGCACCGCGGTCGCGGGCGCCCTTCCACAGCTCGAACCAGCCGGCCACGTCCTGCTCGGTGAAGCCGAGCGCCTTGTCCTTGTAGAGGTCCTTGCCCTGCTGGCGCAGCCACACCCAGAACGCCTTGTAGTCGGCGCTCGGGTCCTGCGTGCCGGGCACCTTGGCGGTCTTGGAGACGTTCTCCGCCCAGGTGATGAAGTCGGCCCAGGTCATGCCGGTGGTCGGCGCGGGCAGCTTGTTCTTGTCGAGCAGCGTCTTGTTGAACACCAAGCCCTGGGTGTTCTCGCCGAAGGCGACGCCGGCCAGCTTGCCGTCGACGATGCCGTAGTTCACCAGGCTCTCGGGGAACTTGGAGACGTCGAGCTTGCCACCGTCCTTATAGGACGTGAGGTCCAGCGTGACGTTCCGCGACGCGTACTCCGTGAGGTAGTTGTCGTCGATCTGGAAGAGGTCGGGAGCGTCGCCGCCGGCGGTCAGGGTCGCCAGCTTGTCGAAGTAGCCCTGGTTCGCTTGCCAGGTCTTCTTGAAGGTCACGTTGGGGTGCTTCTTGGTGTAGAGCGCCAGCGCGTCCTCGGTCAGCTTCGCGCGGCCCTCCGCGCCCCACCAGAAGATGGAGAGTTCGACCGGCTTGTTGGGGTCGGCGGCGGAATCGCCGCCATCGTCACCGCAGGCCGCGGCGGCCAGCGCGAGGGGAATGGTGACCAGGGCCGCGAGCAGGCGTCGCCGCAGGCCAGGCCCCGAAAAGGCGGTACGGTGGTGGCGCGTGGTCGGCTCGACCGCACGCGAAGATGGTGCGCGGTGCATGTGCGCTCACTCCTTGGCGTAGGAGGCGACCTCTTCGGGGGCGGTGGCGACCACGCCGCCCGGGTCCGCATGGCTGTGCGGACCCGGGCCCGGCCCCGTCGAGTCGCGGATGACCAGCTCGGTCTGAAGGGTTATCTGTGCGGTGGTGCGACGGTCGTCGCCGTGCGCGAGGAGCATGTCGACGGCCGCCCGTCCGGCGGCGGCGGTTGGAGTCGCCACCGTCGTCAGCTTGGGGCGGGTGAGGCGGCTCAGCGCGATGTCGTCGATGCCGACCACGCTGATGTCTTCCGGGACGTTCCGGCCCAGGATGGACAGGCCCTCGATCAGGCCGATGGCCATGAGGTCGTTGTAGGCGAGGACGGCGGTGACGCCGGCGCGCACGATCTGCTCGGCGACGGCCATGCCACCGTCTTCGGTGGGTTGGTTGGGCCCGATGACGGCCAGGTCGGCGTCGTTGGCCCGGGCGGCCGACATCGCCGACCGGCGGATCTCCCGACTGGTCCACGACCCGCGTGGGCCGGCGACCAGGGCGATCTGCCGGTGACCGAGCCGGCTGAGGTGGTCGATGGCGAGCCGGGCGCCCTGCGCCACGTCCATCACCACGGTCGGCAGGCCGGTGAGCTGGCGGTTGACCACCACCAGCGGCACCTCGCGGCTGAGCTGCTCGATCAGGCTGTTACTCATCCGCGGGCTGCACAGCAGGACCCCGTCGACCTGCTTGGCCAGCGCGCGGACCAGTCCTTCTTCGACGCTCGCGTCCTCGTTGGTGTCGGTCACGAAGATGTGGTAGTCCCGTTGCCTGGCCTGGCTCTCCGCCGCTTTGATCAGTGGCGGGAAGAAGGGGTTGGCGATGTCGGCCACGATCAGGCCGATGTTGTGCGTGCGCCCGGTGATCAGCGCCCGGGCCGCCCGGTTGGGGCGGTAGCCGAGGTGTTCGGCACAGGCCAGCACCCGGCTGCGGGTCTCCGGGTTGACCAGGTGCGGCGCCGAGAACGTGCGAGAGACCGTGGAGATGTGCACCCCGGACTCACGGGCGACGTCGCGGATCGTGGCTGGCACGAAGAACCCCTTCACCGGGAATGTGGTGGCCGTCACTCAAGTGCGCCAATTAATGCAAACGGTTGCGTGGCTGTCAACGGTCTGTTGTTGCGACTCGGTTGCGGGCGCGTTCCCAACCACCGGCAAAAACCAAGATAACGGACAAGACATTGACGGGTACGAGGGGAGCATGCTTAGTTTCCTGCAAACGTTTGCACTCCGAAAAGGAGTTGGTCGATGTCTGACGGACGACGTCGCTACGCGTTGGTCGGCGCCGGAGCACGGGCCGGGATGTTCCTGCGCGCCCTCGCCACAGGCCATGCCGACCGCGCCGTCGTGGTGGCCCTGGCAGACGTCAACCACACCCGGATGGCGGCGCACAACGGCTGGCTCGAGGAGCTCGGCGCCGGCCCGGCGAAGACCTACGACGCCGCCGACTTCGCGAAGATGCTGGTCGAAGAGCGCGTCGACGAGGTGCTGGTCACCACCGTCGACGCGACCCATGCCGACTACATCGTGGCGGCCTTGCACCAGGGCTGCGACGTGATCACCGAGAAGCCGATGACGACCGACGCCGACGGTTGCCGGCGCATCCTGGCCGCGGTGGAAGCGAGCGGCCGCCGGGTCCGGGTGGCGTTCAACTACCGCTACAACCCGTTGCACGAGGCGGTCAAGAACGAGATCGGCCAGCTCGGCGAGATCGGCTCCGTCCACTTCGAGTGGTTGCTGGACGTGCGGCACGGCGCCGACTACTTCCGCCGCTGGCACCGCGACGCGGCCAACTCCGGCGGCCTGCTGGTGCACAAGTCCGGCCACCACTTCGACCTGGTCAACTGGTGGCTCGACGCGACACCGGCCACCGTCTACGCGCAGGGCCGGCAGTTCTTCTACGGCCCCGAGGGGCGCCGACACGGGTACGCCCGCGACTACGCCCGGGGGCAGGAAGCGCCGGAGGACGATCCGTTCGCCCTGCGACTCGCCGACAACCCGCAGCTACGCGCGCTCTACCTCGACGCCGAGGAGGAGGACGGCTACCTGCGCGACCAGAACGTCTTCGCGCCGGGCGTCACCATCGACGACGACCTGGCCGTGCTCGTGCGTTACTCCACCGGGGCGACGATGACCTACCACCTCACGGCGTACGCGCCATGGGAGGGTTATCGGGTCATGGTCAACGGCAGTCGTGGCCGGCTGGAGCTTGAGGTGGTCGAGAGCGACCACGTCAGCCCGGCCGGTGCGAGCGAGGTCAAGGGCGCCGCCGTCCACGGCGAGGTCGCCGCGGCCGAGCACGGACACGCCCAGCTGACCGTGCACCCCTACTGGGCGCCGCCCCGCGAAGTCGCGGTCGAAGGCTATGCCCGCGGCGGTCACGGCGGCGCCGACGCCCGGATGACCGGCGTGCTCTTCGGCGGCAAAGACGACCCGATGGACCGCTCCGCCACCGCCCGCGACGGCGCCCTCGCGCTGCTGACCGGGCTGGCCGCCAACCGCTCGATGGCGACTGGCGCTCCAGTGACCGCCACCGACCTGCTCGATCCGACCTGACCGCGAGGGAGTTCATGTCCGACCTGCTGTTTCCGGCCGAGCCGGGTCAACGGGCGATCGCCCGCGAGCTCTACGGGCTCGCCCGCGACCTGCCGCTGATCTCGCCGCACGGCCATGTGGACCCCGCCGTCCTGGCCGACGACGAGCCGTTCCCCGACCCCGCCCGGCTGATCATCGTGCCGGACCACTACCTGACCCGGATGCTGCTCAGCCAGGGCATCCCGCCCGCCCGACTCGGCGTGCCGAGCCGCACCGGCGAGCCGAGCGAGGCCGACGGCCGCGCGATCTGGCGCCTGTTCGCCGAGCACTGGCACCTGTTCCGCGGCACACCGTCGCGGCTGTGGCTGGAGCGCACGTTCGAGACCGTCTTCGGCGTCACGACCCGGCTGTCGCCGCAGACCGCCGACGAGGTGTACGACGCGCTGGCCGAGAAGCTGGCCCAGCCGGAGTTCCGGCCGCGGGCGTTGTTCGAGCGCTTCAACATCGAGGTGCTGGCCACGACCGAGTCGCCGCTGGACGAGCTCGCGGCACACGCGAAGCTGGCGGCGGACGGCTGGGGCGGGCGGGGCGGCCGGGTCGTCACCACCTTCCGCCCCGACGACGTGGTCGACATGGAGTTCGAGGGCTGGGCCGAACGCGTGGGCCGGCTCGGTGAGCTGGCCGGCGAGGACACCGGCACCTACCTGGGCTACCTGGCCGCGCTGCGGTCCCGCCGCGAGGCGTTCATCGCCGCCGGTGCGACCTCCAGCGACCACGGCCACCCGACCGCCCGCACGCTGTGCCTCAGTGCGGCGGAGGCGGCGAGCCTGTTCGAGAAGGGCCTGCGCGGCGAGGCGGACGCGACCGACGCCGAGACGTTCCGTGCGCACATGCTGGTCGAGTTCGCCCGGATGTCCATCGAGGACGGTCTGGTGATGCAGCTCCACCCGGGTGCGGTGCGCAACCACAACCGGTGGCTGCACGCGACGCACGGCCGTGATGTGGGCGGCGACATCCCGCAGGCGACGGAGTACCTGCACGCGCTGACCCCGCTGCTCGACGCGTACGGCAACGACCCGCGACTGCGGGTGGTCGTCTACACCCTCGACGAGTACACGTTCAGCCGCGAGCTCGCGCCGATCGCCGGTGGCTACGCCGCGATCTACCTCGGCGCGCCGTGGTGGTTCCTGGACTCGCCGGAGGTGCTGCGCCGCTTCCGCGAGGCGGTAACCGAGAGCGCCGGCTTCTACAACACCGCCGGCTTCGTCGACGACACCCGGGCGTTCTGCTCGATCCCGGTGCGGCACGACGTGTTCCGCCGGGTCGACGCGGGCTTCCTCGCCCGCCTCGTCTCCGAGCACCGGCTGCCCTTCGACGAGGCGGCCGAGACCATCGTCGACCTCGCGTACCGCCTGCCCAAACGGGTGTTCCGCTTGGAGGGTGACAAGTGACCACGATCCGCGCCGTAGAGGTGCACGACGTGCGGTTCCCGACCGCGGCGGCGGGCGACGGCTCCGACGCCATCAACAGGGGCGACTACTCAGCGACCTATGTGGAGCTGCTGATCGACGGGCCGTTGGTCGGCGCCGGCTTCACGTTCACCAACGGCCGGGGCAACGAGATCACCTGCGCCGCGGTCCGCGCGCTGGCGCCGCAGGTCGTCGGCCGCTCGCTCGAGGAGATCGCCGCCGAGCCGGTGGCGTTCTGGCGGTCGCTGACCGCGGATCCGCAGCTTCGCTGGTTGGGCCCGGAGAAGGGCGTCATCCACATGGCGACCGGGGCGGTGGTCAACGCGGTCTGGGACCTGCGGGCCAAGGCGGCCGGCCTGCCGCTCTGGCAGTTGCTGGCCGAGTTGTCGACCGAGGAGCTCGTCGCCAACGTCGACTTCCACCACATCACCGACGCGCTGACGCCCGACGCCGCCGCGGCCATTCTCGACAAGGGCCGGCACGGGTACGCCGAGCGGCTGGCCCAGGTGCGCAGCGAGGGCTTCCCGTCGTACACCACCTCGGTGGGCTGGCTGGGCTACCCGGACGACAAGGTCCGGGACCTGACCCGGGCCGCGTACGCCGAGGGTTGGCGGGCGATGAAGATGAAGGTCGGCGGCGACCTCGAGGACGACGTCCGGCGGGCCAGGATCATCCGCGCGGAGATCGGCCCGGACGCGCTGCTGATGATGGACGCGAACCAGGTCTGGGACGTCGACCAGGCGATCGCCGCGATGGAACGGCTCGTCGAGGTCGACCCGTACTGGATCGAGGAGCCGACCCACGCCGACGACGTGCTCGGCCACGCCCGCATCCAGCGCGCGGTCGCGCCGGTCCGGGTGGCGACCGGCGAGGTCGCGGCCAACCGGGTGATCTTCAAGCAGTTACTCCAGGCCGACGCGATCGGTGTCATGCAGATCGACGCGTGCCGGGTCGGCGGCGTCAACGAGGTGCTCGCGGAACTGTTGCTGGCGGCCAAGTTCGGCGTGCCGGTCTGCCCGCACGCCGGCGGCGTCGGACTCTGCGAGCTCGTGCAGCACCTCGCCTTCTTCGACTACCTGCGGGTCGGCACGTCGCTGGACGGCCGGATGGTGGAGTACGTCGACCACCTGCACGAGCACTTCGTCGACCCCGTGCGCACCCGCGGCGGGCGCTACCTGCTGCCCACCGAACCCGGCTACAGCGCCACGATGAAGGCCTCGTCGGTCGCCGAGTTCTCGTTCCCGGAAGGACCGGTGTGGCGATGACTCCGCGACTCGGACTCGACACGCTGCGCCGGCTGCCCGCCGAGAGCCGACCACTGGTGCGGCCGGGGACGGTGCCCGTCGGCATCGTGCACATCGGGCTCGGCGCTTTCTTCCGCGCCCACCAGGCCGTCTACACCGAGGAGGCCGTGGCCGCCGCCGGCGGCGACTGGGGGATCGTCGGCGTGGCACCACGCTCGGCCGACGTGGTGGCCGCCCTGAAGGAGCAGGACAACCTCTACAGCGTCACCGAGATGTCCGCGGGAGGCGCCCGGGCCAAGGTGATCGGTGCCCTGGCCGGCGCCCAGGTGGCCGCCACCGACCCGGAGCGGGTGGTCGCACGGCTGGCCGACCCCGCCGTCCGGGTGGTCACGCTGTGCGTCACCGAGAAGGGCTACAAGCTCGACCCGGCGACGGGGCAGTTGCTCGACGACCCGGCGTTGACCGCCGACCTGCTCGGCGACGGCTCGCCCACCACCGTTCCCGGGCTGCTGGTCCGCGGACTGCTCGCTCGGGCCCGGGCCGACGCCGGGCCCATCGCAGTCGTCAGTTGCGACAACTTCTCGGCCAACGGCCGCCGGGTGCGTGGCATGTTGGCCGCCGCGTACGCCATGGCCGGGCACGACGACGCCTGGCTGCGGGCCAACGTGAGCTGCCCCGGCACGATGGTCGACCGGATCGTCCCGGCGTCGACGGACGCGACCCGGGCGGCCGCCGCGGCGCTGCTCGGTGTGCGCGACGAGGTGGCGCTGGCCGGCGAGCCGTACCGCCAATGGGTCATCGAGGACGACTTTCCCGGCGGGCGGCCCGCCTGGGAGTTGGCCGGAGCGGTGCTCACCGACGACGCCGGTCCATGGGAGCGGCTCAAGCTGCGGGCGCTCAACGGCGTGCACTCCGGGATGGCCTATCTCGGCGCGCTCGCCGGGCGTGAGACCATCGTGGACGCGTACCGGATGCCGGGTCTGGTCGACGCGATGCGCCGGTTCGTGGCCGAGGACATCGCGCCCAGCTTCACCCCGCCGGACGGCGTCTCGGTCGTCGACTACGGCGAGCAGTCGCTGGCGCGGTTCGCCAACCCGGCCATCGCCCACCGCACCACCCAGGTCGCCATGGACGGCTCGCAGAAGCTGCCACAGCGGGTGCTGGAGACGATCCGCGACCGCCGTGCGGCGGGTGGGGAGCCGCGCTGGGGAGCGTTGGTGGTGGCGGCCTGGATGCGCTACGCCCGTGGCGTCGCCGACGACGGCCGGCCGCTGCACCTCGACGACCCGCTCGCCGACCGGATCCGCGCGGCGATCGCCGCCGCCCCGGACAGCCCAGAGGGCCTCGCCGGTGCGCTGTTCGGCCTGACCGAGGTCTTCCCCGCGGAGCTCGCGGCCGACGAGACCGTCCGCACGCTGGTGGTCGACTGGTTGACCGAGTTCGACAAACATGGGGTGGAGTCCACTCTGGCCGGTGTGGGATGACCCGAGTCGCGCTCGTCGGTGCCAACGGCCACGGCCGCTGGCACCGACGCCGGCTGGCGCACCGGCACGACATCACGTTCGTGGGCATCGCCGAGCCGAACCCGGTCGACCCCGACCCGCCCGTGCCGCCGGGCACGCCGGTGTTCCCGAACCACCGCGACCTGCTCGCCGCGACCCGGCCCGACGTCGTGGTGATCTGCACGCCGCCGGGCACCCACCTGCCGATCGCGCTGGACGCCCTGGCCGCCGGTTGCGACCTGCTGCTGGAGAAACCGCCGCTGCTGTCGCTGGCCGACCACGACCTGCTGTCGGCCGCGCTGGCCGAGTCCGGTCGGTCCTGCCAGGTGGGCTTCCAGGCGCTCGGCTCGGCCGCGCTCGACGAGTTGCGGGCGGCGATCGCCGCCGGCGCGTTGGGCACGGTCACCGGCATCGCCGCGGTGGCCTCCTGGCAGCGCGACGACGCCTACTACGCGCGGTCGCCGTGGGTGGGCCGCCGGGGCGTCGACGGCGCGCTGACCAACCCGCTCGCCCACGCGGTGATGCAGGCCCTCGCCGTCGCGCCGGCGACACCAGGACTGCTCGAGGTGGAGCGCTACCGGACCCGGCCGATCGAGAGTGACGACACGGCCGTGATGAGACTGACTGTCCAGGGTGGGCCGATCGTGGTCGTGGCGGTCACGTTGGCGGGTGAGGAGTTCATCGCCGGCGAGCTCACGGTCACCGGCACGCGGGGGAGCGCGACGCTGGAGTACCCGACCGACCGTCTGCGGCTGCCCGGCGACGCCGGGCCACGCGAGGTGCCCGGCCGGGTCGACCTGCTCGACAACCTGCTCGCGCACCGCGCCGACCGGTCCGGCGTGCGGCTGCGGGCAGCACTGTCGGCCACCGCGGGCTTCACCGCGGTGGTCGAGGCACTCGGCGCGGCGCCCCTGCCGACCGCGCTCGGCGACGACCTCGTCGCCGACATCGGCACCGGACCGGGGCGCATCCGCTCGATCCGCGGCATCAACGCGGTGCTCCGCCGGGCGGCCGAAGGGCTCGCGCTGCCATCGGAGCTCGGCGTGCCGTGGGCCGGGCCGCCACACACGGAAAACCGAATGCAAACAACGGGGTCAGTCGCCCACCAGAAATAGGGCTAATAGGTAGCCTACTCGACCGTTCCGACGGCCGAGCCATTCGTTATTGCCGCCTTTCTCTGCAACATAACTGCACATCGATGGCATTGACACTCATAACAATCAATACCTATCTTTCAGAATAGGTATCCGGATTGTGATCGGAGTGTCTCAATGCGATTTCGAGGTCTCGCCGCCAGTGTGGCCGGCGTGCTTGTCATCGCCGTCGCGGCACCCGCCGCGGCGGCATCACCGCCGCTGAGCGAGCGGCTGGCCAGGCAGGTTCTGTCCGCCGGCGACGGTTGGGCGGCCGAGGGCGCCGGCACCACCGGCGGCGCCGCCGCCGCACCGGAAAACGTATTCCAGGTCGACACGCGCGACGAGCTCGCCGCCGCCGTAGCGGGCACCGCACCGGCGATCGTCATCGTCCGCGGCACCATCCGCGGAAACGCCGACCCGGCCGGCGCCGCGGTTTCCTGCGCACAGTTCGCGGACCCGGCGTACACGCTGGACGCGTTTCTGAGTGCCTATGACCCGGCGGTCTGGGGCCGGGTCGCGCCGAGCGGTCCGCTGGAGGAGGCGCGGGCGCGCTCGGCCGCCAACCAGAGCGCCCGGGTGCGGGTCAACGTCGGCTCCAACAAGACCATCGTCGGGCTGGGCGGTGCCCGGCTCAACGGCGTCTTCCTCCGGCTCGACGGCAGCTCCAACGTGATCATCCGGAACCTCACGCACGAAGACAGCCGCGACTGCTTCCCCGTCTGGTCGCCGACCGACGGCGCGACCGGCAACTGGAACGCGGCGTACGACAACATCTGGGTCCGGAACTCGAACCACATCTGGGTCGACCACAACACGTTCACCGACGCCGACAACCCGGACTCGGCGCAGCCGCTGCACTTCGGGCGGCCATACCAGGTGCACGACGGGCAGGTCGACATCACCAACGGCAGCAACTACGTGACGGTGTCCTACAACCGGTTCACCAACCACGACAAGACGATGCTGATCGGCTCGACCAACACACCGGGTGCCGACGTCGGTGCGCTCAAGGTGACCGTGCACCACAACGAGTTCGAGGGCAGCGTCCAGCGCGCGCCGCGGGTGCGGTTCGGCCAGGTCGACGTCTACAACAACCTCTACCGGGTGCCGGTCGACGACCCGTACGAGTACAGCTTTGGCGTCGGCGTGCAGTCCGCCATCTACGCGGAGAACAACTACGTCGCGTTCGGCGCGGACGTGCCGCCGGACTCGTTCGTCTTCGACTGGGGCGGCACGGTGCTGACCGAGAAGGGCACCTGGGCGCGGTCCGGCCGGTCGCTGCCCCGACCCGTCAACCTGCTCGCCGCCTACAACGCGACCCACGACCCTGACATCGCGCCGGACGCCGGCTGGACGCCCAGCCTGCGTGCCGGTCACGTGCTGCCCGCACCGGCCGCCGCGCTCGTGGTCGAGCTGTGCGCGGGAGCGGGGAGGATCCGATGAGACGACGCCTGACCGTCCTCGCCGCGGCGGCCGTGCTGGCCCTGCCGCTCAGTGTGGTCGGCATGAACCTGGCCCACGCCGAGACCTTGTTCGGCGACACCTTCGACGACGGCAACGCCGACGGCTGGTCGAAGTCGGGCGGGAGCTGGTCGGTGGTGGGCGGCGCCTACCGCCAGTCGAGCACCGGCGCCAACGCGAAGGCGGTCGCCGGCAGCACGTCCTGGACGGACTACACGGTCAGCGCGCGGGTCACGCCGACCGCGTTCGGTGCCAGCGGGCGGTCAGTCGGCGTGGCCGCCCGCGTCCAGACCTCCACCAACTACTACGCCCTGGTGCTCACCGGCGGTGGGTCGGCGCAGCTCCAGCGGGTCTCCGGCGGCGGGATCACCGCGCTGGGCACGGCCGTGGTCGGCGTGACCCCAGGGACGACGTACACCTTGAGCCTGCGGGTCGCCGGTGGCGCGCTGAGTGGCTCGGTGAACGGTGCGACCGTGGTCAGCGCGACGGACAGCACCTTCGGCTCCGGCCGGATCGGCCTGGTCGCCTCCTACGCCAGTGTGAGCTTCGACAACGTGTCGGTCGACACCGGCGCCGGACCGGACCCTGACCCGACCACGCCGCCGCCGACCGACCCGCCGCCCGCCGGCACCTGCCGGGTCAGCGGCACCGCGAGCGGCTTCGCCACGGGGACCACCGGTGGCGCCGGCGGGCCGACGGTCGCGGTCGACACGGCGGCCGACCTACTCGCCGCGATCGCCCGGTCCGGGCCGGTCACCATCTGTGTGAGCGGCACGATCACGCTGCCGGCCGGCATGTACGACGTGGCCAGCGACAAATCCGTCGTCGGGGTGGGCAGCACCGCGGGCATCACGGGTGGCGGCCTCAACATCGGCGGGCCGGTCTCCGACGTCACCTCGCCGCCGGCCGACGCCGTGCACAACGTCATCATCCAGAACCTGTCGTTCCGCAACGCCAGCGACGACTCGATCAACGTGCAGATGTTCGCGCACCACATCTGGATCGACCACAACGACCTGGCGCAGGGGTACGACGGGCTGATCGACATCAAGCGTGGATCGTCCTATGTGACCGTGTCGTGGAACCACACCCACCACCACACGAAGAACATGCTGCTGGGGCACGACGACGCCAACGGCGCGCAGGACGTGGGCCGGCTGAAGGTCAGCTACCACCACAACTGGTTCGACGCGACGCCGCAGCGCAACCCGCGAGCGCGGTTCGGCGAGCCGGTGCACGTCTACAACAACTACTTCTTCTACAACACCGACACCGGGGTGGCGTGCCAGGCCGACGCCGGCTGTGTGGTGGAGGCCAACTACTTCGAGAACGTCGAGGAGCCGGTGACCAACACGTACGCCGGCCCGCGTGGGCGCTGTGTCGCGCGCGGCAACGTCTTCGCCGGCGAGTCCGGCGCGGCGGACTGCTCCGGCAGCGTGCAGGAGCCCAGCGCGTACTACGCGTACACCCTCGATGACGCTTCGGCGGTCAAAGCGCTCGTGACCGCCGGGGCCGGGGTCGGCAAGGTCTGATCCCGGCAACGGGGTGCGGGAGGCGTTCTCAGCCCGGGTCTCCCGCACCTTCAGAGATCGACAAGTATCGATCAAAGGAGGATCCGTGTCACCCCCCAACTCAGCCTGGCGATCACGTCGTCGCGGCCTGCTGCTGGCCCTCGGGGCCGCAGTCGCCGCCGCGGCGCTGGTCCTCGGCATGACCAGCGGAGCCAGCGCGGCCACGCTGTTCTCCGACGACTTCGAGGACGGCAACTCGTCCGGGTGGACGACGAACGGGGGAAGCTGGTCGGTCACCGCCGACGGCTCCCGCGTGCTCCGCCAAAGCAGCACCAGCAGCGACGCCCGGGCTCTCGCGGGCACGGCGAGCTGGACCGACTACGCCGTGCAGGCCCGGGTGAGACCGGTGGCCTTCAACGGCAGCAACCGCTTCGTCGCGGTGCTCGCCCGGGTGCAGAGCAGCACCAGCTACTACTACCTGGCCCTGCGGTCCAACAACACCGTCGAGCTCAAGAAGCTCGTCGGTGGATCGTCGACCACATTGGACACCGCCTCCGTCGGCGTGAGCGCGGGCTCCTTCTACACGTTGCGGCTGGAGGTCGCCGGCTCGACATTGCGCGGTTACGTCAACGGCGCTCTGCTCGCCGAGGCCAGCGACAGCCAGTGGAGCAGCGGGCGGGTCGGCGTGGCCACGTTCTACACCAGCGCCAGCTTCGACGACGTGGCGGTGACCACGGGTGGTGGCACGGAGCCGACGCCTACGCCGACGGCGACGCCCACGACCGAGCCCACCAACCCGCCGCAGCCCAACGCCGCCGACGGTTGGGCCTCCGTGAACGCCTGGGGCCAGAACGGCACCAGTGGCGGCGCGGGCGGTCCCACCGTGACCGTCACCAGCGCGTCGGCGTTCCTGTCGGCGATCGCGCAGTCCGGTCCGCGGGTCATCCAGGTGCAGGGGATGCTCACGCTGCCCGGTCCGATGCACGACGTGACCTCCGACAAGACGATCGTCGGGCTCGGCTCGGGATCCGGCCTCACCGGCGGTGGCCTGAACATCGGCCTGCCCATCGACGACGACATCACGGCACCGCCGACCGATGCGGTGCACAACGTCATCGTCCGGAACCTGAACTTCCGGGGCTGGCCCGACGACGCCATCAACGTGCAGATGTTCAGCCACCACGTGTGGATCGACCACAACACGTGGACGACCGGCACGGACGGCGGCGTCGACATCAAGCGTGGCTCGTCCTACGTCACCGTGTCCTACAACCACGCCGACGGCACCGACAAGAACATGCTGCTCGGTCACGACGACGAGAACAGCGCGCAGGACATCGGCCGGCTGAAGGTGAGCTACCACCACAACTGGTTCGACGACACCAACCAGCGCAACCCGCGCGTCCGGTTCGGTGACCAGGTGCACGTCTACAACAACTACTACAACGACACCGGCAACTACGGCGTCGCGTCGACGGAGAACGCCGGCGTGATCGTCGAGGGCAACGCCTTCGTGAACGTCGACGACCCATTCCACCTCGGCGAGGCCTCGTCAGGTCCCGGTCGGATCGTGGCCCGGAACAACTGCTTCACCAACTCGGGTACGGGCGAAGCCGGCGGCAGTGTGTCCGCCGTGCCGTACTCGTACACCCTGCTGCCCTGCGCCCAGGTGCAGTCGACCGTGTCCGCGCAAGCCGGCGCCGGCCGGATCTGAGGAGGAACTCATGAGCAGAACGGCACGCCGGGGCTTGCTCGCGGTCGTCGCGGGCGCCCTCGCCGCAATCGTGGTCGCGTTCGGGTTGGGCGGTGTCGCGCAGGCGGCGACGCTCTTCTCGGACGACTTCAACGACAGCTCCGCCGACGGCTGGTCGAAGTCCGGCGGCGACTGGTCGGTGGTCAGCGACGGATCGCCGACGTTCACCCAGTCGAAGACCGACAGCGAGCTGGCCCGCCAGTTCGCCGGGTCGACGAGTTGGACGGCGTACTCGGTGCAGGCCCGGGTCAAGCCGCTGGCGTTCAGCGGCAGCAACCGGTTCGTGGCCCTGGCCTCCCGCTCGTCGTCGGCCACCAAGATGTACCGGCTGGCCCTGACCAACGCCAACCGCGCCGAGCTTCAGGCGGTCGACGGCTCGTCGGTCACGGTGATCGGCTCGGCGTCGCTGACCGTGTCGACCGGCACCTGGTACACCCTGCGGATCGACGCCAACGGCAGCACGATTTCGGGCTTCGTCAACGGCACCCGGATCGCCTCGGGCAGCAACAGCGCGCACAGCGCCGGCCGGGTCGGCCTGGTGACCGTGTTCGCGTCCGCGCGCTTCGACGACGTGGTGGTCAGCACGGACGGCTCGGTGCCGCCCACCGGCAACCCGACGAACCCTCCTACGAGCAATCCGCCCACCACCGGGCCGACTACCCCGCCACAGACCGGGCTGGTCGGTTGGGCCACCCAGGGCGGCGGCACGAACGGTGGCGGCAGCGCGTCCGCGACCACGGTGACGAGCTCGTCGGCCCTGTCCAGTGCGGTGTCCGGGTCGACGGCCCGGGTCGTCCGGGTCTCGGGCACGATCTCGTGCTCGGGGATGATCTCGGTCGGGTCGAACAAGACGATCCTCGGCAACTCGGGTGCGACGATCGCCGGCTGCGGGCTCAACGTGTCCAACGCCAGCAACGTGATCATCCGCAACATCTCGTTCCGGGACTGGGACGACGACGCGATCAACGTCCAGTACTCGACCCGGGTGTGGGTGGACCACAACAGCTTCACCAACGGGTACGACGGCGCGGTGGACGTCAAGCGTGCGTCGGACTACGTGACCATCTCCTGGAACCGGGTGTACGGCCACGACAAGTCCATGCTGCTCGGACACAGCGACGACAACGCCGGTGAGGATGTCGGGCACCTGCGGGTGACCTATCACCACAACTGGTTCGACGGTTCCGGCACGCGGCACCCGCGGGTGCGGTTCGGCAACCCGGTGCACGTCTACAACAACTACTACAACGGCAACGAGTACGGCGTCGCGTCCACGATGGACGCTGGCGTGCTGGTCGAGGGCAACTACTTCGAGAACGTCGACGAGCCGACCCTGGTCGGGTACGCGGACTCGGACCCGGGCGACCTCGTGCAGCGCAACAACGTGTTCGTCGGCTCCGGCTCGCCGCAGAGCGCTGGCAGCACGAACAGCATTCCGTACTCGTACCAGCTCGACAACGCCAGCGGCGTCAAGTCGAGCGTGACCTCGGGCGCCGGCGCCGGCCGGATCTCCGTCTGACCGAACCAGGTGCCGGGGTGGCTTACGCACGGGCCACCCCGGCACCGCCTTTCTTGGGGAGGAAGCATGCGAACCCAGTTCCGGCTCGCGGCTCTTGCCGGCGCAACGGCTCTCGCGTTGGCCGTCGTCGTCGCACTGAACGCGCCCGCCTCGGCCGCCACCCTGTTCGGCGACGACTTCGCCGACGGCAACGCGTCCGGCTGGTCCACCTCCGGCGGCTCGTGGTCGGTGTCCGGCGCCGCCTATCGGCAGTCGAGCACCGGCGCGGACGCCAAGGCGCTGGCCGGCTCGACGTCATGGACCGACTACGCGGTGCGGGCCCGGGTCCAGCCCGTCGCGTTCGGCTCTTCGGCGCGCTCGGTCGGCGTCGTCGCGCGGGCCCAGAACACCACCACGTTCTACTCGCTGGTGTTGGTGGGTGCCGGGCGGGTGGAGCTGCGCCGGGTGTCCGGCGGCGGCGTCACCGTGCTCGCCTCGGCGCCTGCCACCGTTACTCCGGGCGGTTGGCACGAGCTGACCCTCACGGTCGCCGGGTCCGCGTTGCGTGGGGCGCTCGGTGGTCAGACGCTGGTCACCGCCACGGACGGCACGTTCACGGGCGGCCGGGTCGGGCTCGTCGCGTCGTACGCCAGCGCGGTGTTCGACGACGTCGCCGTGTTCACCGGCAGCGGGCCTGATCCTTCGCCAACTGGCCCTACCTCGACTCCCGGGCCGCCGCCGCTGCCTGGCTCGCCGGACGGCTTCGCCAGCGTCGCGGGCCTTGGACTGTCCGGCACCACCGGCGGCGCGGCCGGGCCTACGGTCACGGTCAACACCGCCGCTTCGCTGGCTTCGTACGCGGGCGCCCCGACCCCGTACACGATCCTGGTCTCGGGTCGGATCTCGATCTCCGGCATGGTGACCGTGGTGGCCGACAAGTCCATCGTCGGTGTGGGCAGCTCGGCCGAGCTCGCCGGTGGTGGGCTGCAACTCGGCACGACGACGCGGCCCGGCAACAACGTGATCATTCGGAACATCCGGTTCAGCGGGGCCTCCGACGACTCGATCAGCGTCACCAACTCCGCGCATCACGTCTGGATCGACCACAACGAGTTCCTGCCGGCGTACGACGGTTCCGTCGACGTCAAGCGGCAGTCGACCTTCGTCACCATCTCCTGGAACCGCTTCACGGGCACGGACAAGTCGGCGCTGCTCGGCCACTCCGACTCGTACCCGGCGGATGTGGGCTATCTGAAGGTGACCTACCACCACAACCTGTTCGACGGCTCGAACCAGCGGCATCCCCGGGCACGTTTCGGCGAGCCGGTGCACGTCTACAACAACTACTACCGAAACATCGGCCTGTACGGCGTCGCGTCGACCGAGAACGCCGGCGTCGTGGTCGAGGGCAACTACTTCGAGAACGTCGCCTTTCCGTGCTACTCGGTCGGTGGTTATGCGGAGAGCGGGCCCGGCCGGCTGGTGCAGCGTTTGAACGCGTTCGTGGGGTCCGGTCTGTGTGAGGCCGGGGGAGCGGTGCAGGAGCCGTCCGCCTACTACTCCTACTCGTTGAGTCCCGCCTCGTCGGTGCCGTCCGCGGTGACGGCCGGCGCGGGTGTCGGGAGGTTGTGATGCGGCTTCGGGTGCTGTTCACCGCGCTGCTGTTGGCGGTGGTCGGTGTCGCCGTGGTCTCGCGCTCGGCCAGCGCGGCCCCGCTGTTGAGCGACGACTTCGCCGACGGCAACGCGTCCGGCTGGAGCACGTCGGGCGGCTCCTGGGCCGTGTCCGGCGGCGCCTATCGGCAGACCGGGCAGAGCAGCGACGCCCGGTCCCGGGTCGGTGCGGTCGGCTGGACCGACTACACCGTGCGGGTGCGGGTCACTCCGGCCGCGTTCAACGGGAGCAACCGGTTCGTCGCCTTGCTGGCCCGGGCGCAGTCGGCGACGAGCTACTACTACGTCGCGCTGCGGTCGAACAACACTGTCGAGCTCAAGCGGTTGGTGAACGGGGCTGCGACGACCCTCGACACGGCTTCTCTGGCCGTGTCCTTGGGGCGGTCCTACACGGTCGCCTTGACGGTGGCCGGTTCGAGCCTGTCCGCCACGGTAGACGGGGTGGCGCTGCTGTCGGCTTCTGACAACCGGTTCACGGCGGGGCAGGCTGGGGTGGCGACCTACTATGCGGCCTCCGCCTTTGACGACGTGGTGATCGAGGCGGCCGTTAGCGGCCCGCCTACCGCTTCCCCGACCCCGACGCCGACCACGCCGCCGCCCTCGGGTTCGGGTTCGGCGGACGGGTTCGCGTCGGTGCCGGCGCTCGGGCTGTCCGGGACGACCGGTGGCGCCGGCGGGCCGACGGTCACCGTCGACACCAGCACCGAGTTGCTCGAGGCGATCGACACCGTCGGGCCGATGACGATCCAGGTGGCCGGGCGGATCGCGATCACCAGCAAGCAGGGCGTGCGGCCGAACAAGACGATCGTCGGTGTCGGCTCGTCGCCCACGATCGCCGGCGGCGGGTTCGACTTCTACCGGTCGTCGAACGTCATCGTCCGCAACCTCACGTTCGTCGACGCCGAGGACGACGCCATCAACGTGGGCCAGGAGTCGCACCACGTCTGGATCGACCACAACACGTTCGTCTCGCCGGTCGACGGGTCGATCGACATCGTCCGCGGTGCCGACTACGTGACGGTGTCGTGGAACCACTTCGCGGCCACCGACAAGAGCATGCTGATCAGCCACTCCGACGGGGCCGCCTCGACCGACGTCGGGCACCTGAAGGTGACCATCCACCACAACTTCTTCGACCGGTCCCGCCAGCGCCATCCGCGGGTGCGGTTCGGCGAGCCGGTGCACGTCTACAACAACTACTTCCTCGACAACGAGCTCTACGGCGTGGCGTCGACGATGAACGGCGGCGTGCTCGTCGAGGGCAACTACTTCTCGGGTGTGCCGTTCCCGTGCTTCTCGGCCAGCGGGTACGCGGACAGCGGGCCGGGCCGGCTGGTCCAGCGCGACAACGTGCTCACCGGCTCCGGACCGTGCGAGGTCGCCGGCTCGGTCGTGGAGCCGCGCACCTATTACCCGTACACGATGGACAGTGCCACCACCGTGCCCGCGCGGGTTGCCGCGGGGGCCGGTGCCGGGAAGCTCTAGATCGCCGTTCCCCGTGGCGACTTGAACAGCGGCGCCGCCTCGTCGACATAGCCCTTCTGCCCGCGCCGCAACGCACTTGCCGCGATGCGGACGAGGTCGATGTTGACGCCGGCGGCGCCGCTCGGGTCGTGCACCTTCAGCTTCACGTCGAGGCTGACGGTGGTCTCGCCCCAGCCCTGCGCCTCGAGGTTGAGGTGCGCGACCTTCTGCGACCCGAGCTGCGGCAGATAGCCGAGCGGCGCCAACTGCACTTTGTCGGCCGTCGAAAGGGCGTTGAGCTTGGACTGCTTCTTGGTGTTCGGGTTCTCGACCAGGTTGCGGAAGTCCTCGGTGCCGCCCAGGTTGACCTGGTACGAGCTGACCAGCGTGAGCCCCCGCTCGGCCAGCAGCCGCAGCAGCGTGTCGTGCAGGATCGAGGTGCCGAACTGGCTGGTCAGGTCGTCGCCGAGCAGCGGGAGGCCGGCTTTTAAGAAACTGTCGACCTCCGCCGGGTGCCGGGCCACCGGGTCCGACGTGGTGTTGACGAACGCGACGCCGGCCTCGCGGGCGGCCTGCGCGTAGGCGACGGCCGTTTCCGGCCGACCACTCGGCGCGGAGTACAGCAGCACCTCGGCTCCCGCCAACGCTTTGGCCACGCGGTCCACCTCGGTCGCGTCCTTCAGGCCCTTGGTGACGGCGACCTCCGCCTTCGGCAGATCGCAGTCGAGCCGAGGGAAGTTGTTCGGCGGCAGGAAGATCGCCTCGGTCAGGTCCTTGCCGACCTTCTCGGGCGAGGTCGCGAATGCCGCCACGATGTCGACATCACCCACCCCGAGCCCGTCGATCGTCGGCCGCCGCACACCACCGAGGCTCCCGGTCTGGCGATAGAAGGCGATCCCCTGCACCAGCGCGGACGTGTTGTTACCGACACCGACGACCGCGACCCGCACTGGTTTGATCATGGACCCGAGGCTACCTGCTCCCGCGTGAGAGCACCGTCCGCGACAAGAACGGTGATGCGTCTGGAGAGCGGTGCTTCCGGCGTGACCAGCAGCGGATGGTCGAAGGCCAGAGCCGCACACACACCCGGATAGATGCCGGTCCGCACGAACCACCGGTCGTCGCCGTCGAGCCCTCGGAACACCAGCGTGTACGGCCCGGGCCCGGTCAACGCCAACCACGGCGCGGCGCTGCCGTTGACCTGCTCCTCGCTGTCGGCATCTTCGGTGAAGGTGTGCGTCTCGCCGGGCGCGGCCCGCCAGAAGAACCCGCCGTAGCCGGCACCATCCGGCCGCCCGTTGGTGGCCGGGCTGCCCAGCGACACCGGCCGCGCCGCGGACAAAGTGAAGTCGATGGCGAGTTCCCAGCCGTGTGGGGCCTTCTTCGCGCTGAGCCGCCGCTTCTCGGTCAGCAGCACCGCGCCGTCCTTGTCTCGCCACTCCATGGTGTTGCCCAGGCTCTGGCCGGCGGGGACCTCACCGCCGGTGGGCGGCACCGAGCCGCCCTGATCGCGCCACTTCATGCTGTTGCGCACGCCGTTGTCGGTGGGCA
This sequence comes from Asanoa ishikariensis, assembly GCF_900107455.1. Taxonomy (GTDB): domain Bacteria; phylum Actinomycetota; class Actinomycetes; order Mycobacteriales; family Micromonosporaceae; genus Asanoa; species Asanoa ishikariensis. The sequence goes on from NZ_FNQB01000002.1 coordinate 1,429,750, forward strand.
GCCAGCCGGTGTGCACGATCTCGCCGTGGTCGTCGAGCCAGGTGTAGCCCCGATCCCGAACATAGGTGCGCCCGCCCCACAGGTTGGCGCCGCCGACGTCCTGCATGGCAACCGAGACACCCAGATGCCAGATGTGGTCATCGGGTGCGAAGTCCGTGACCGCCGTGCCGCCCAACGTGCGCACCGGATGCAGATAAGGCCGCGGCCCCTGGATCAGGTCGACCCCCGGGCGGACCACATACGACGCGACTGCGACGCCGTCGACGGTGAGCTCGGTCATCCTTCGACTGCCTCCCGGTAGCCACGCGGTGTGCGCACCGGAAGCGGACATGGCCGTGGCCCCTGGATCAGGTCGACCTTCGGATCGGACGCGACTGCGACGCCGTCGGCGGTGAGCTCCGTCATCCCTCGACCGTCTCGCGGTAGCCGCGCAGTGCCGCGTCGAGTACTTCGTCGCCCGGCCGTGCCCAGACCTCGGCCGAGAACACCTCGACCTCGATCGGGCCCGTGTAGCCGGCTGTGTCGACCGCGCGGCGGAATCGGCGGTTGTCGACGCAGCCGTCGCCCGGTAGCCCTCGGCCCAGCAGTACGCCGGCCGGTAGGGGCGTGACCCAGTCGGCGACCTGGAAGCAGGCGATCCGGTGCTGGCGGCCGGCTCGCTCGATCTGCGCCCAGACCTGGTCGTCCCACCACAGGTGGTAGGTGTCGACCACCACGCCGACCGCGTCGACCGGGTGTGGTGCGGCCAGGTCTAGTGCCTGGCCGAGGGTGGACACTACGCAGCGGTCGGCGGCGAACATGGGGTGCAGCGGCTCGATGGCGAGGCGGATGCCGGCCGCCTGCGCGTGCGGCACCAGCCGGCCGATCGCCTCACCTACGTGGGCGCGGGCAGCGTCGAGGTCGCGACTGCCCTCGGGAAGGCCGCCGGAGACCAGCACCAGCACCGGCGCGCCGAGAGCGGCCGCCTCGTCGATGGCGCGGTGGTTGTCGTCCTCCCAGCCGGGATCCGCGAAGAAGCCGCCACGGCACAGCGAGGTGACCTTGACCCCCGCGTCTCGCGTCAGCGTTGCCGCCTTGTCGAGACCGAAGGCGGCGACCTCCTCCCGCCACAGGCCGACCTGGTGCACTCCGGCGCGGACGCAACCAGCGACCAGGTCGGGCAGCGGCCAGTGCTTGGTGGTGGCCGAGTTGAGCGCGAACCTGGTCATTGGGCCACCCCTGCCGTCGTGAGCCAGGCCCGCGCGCGGGCTGCGGCGAGATCGGCGTCGGGGAGCACGCCCGCCGCGTCCGCCAGCCGGATCAGCGCGGCCAGGTGCAGTGGCGACCGCCCGTTCTGGAGGCCACCGACCATCGTGAAATGCGTCTGGTGGCCGGCCAGCCAGGCGAGGAACACGATGCCGGTCTTGTAGTAGAAGGTGGGCTTGCCGAAGACGTGCCGGGCCAGTGGCACCGTCGGCGCGAAGATCTCGTCGTAGCCGGTCTCGTCGCCCGTGTCCAGCGCCCGCAGCGCGGCCGCCGCCGGTGCCGCTATCGCGGCGAAGATGCCCAGCAGCGCGTCCGAGTAGCCTTCCGCGTCGCCCTTGATGAGCTGTGGGTAGTGGAAGTCGTCGCCGGTGTAGAGGCGGACGCCTTCGGGGAGCCTCCGCCGCAGGTCGACCTCGAAGTCCGCGTCCAGCAGCGACACCTTGATGCCGTCGACCTTCGCGGTGTGCGCCCCGATGAGGTTGAGCACGGTGGCGACCGGGTCTGAGCCCCAGTAGCCCGCCAGCGCCGGGTCGAACATCTCGCCGAGCCAGTGCAGCACGACCGGCCCGTCGGCCTGCCGCAGCAGTTCGCCGTAGACGTCGAGGTAGTCGTCGGCATGCCGGGCGGTGGCGGCGAGGTGGCGGCTGCACATCAGCACCGGCGTCGCGCCCGCGTCCTGCACATCGGCGAGCTGTTCCTGGTAGGCCTTGCGCACCTCGTCCAGGCCGACCGGCCCAGGTGGAAGCTGGTCGGTGGCGACGCCCGCGACGATCGGCCCGGCCGCCTCGCGGGTGCTGCGCCGGATCAGCTCGCGGGTCGCGGCGTAGTCGAGGCCCATGCCGCGCTGCGCGGTGTCCATCGCCTCAGCCACGCCGAAGCCGTGCGACCACAGGTGGTGGCGGAAGGCGAGCGTGGCCTCCCAGTCGAGGGCGGCCGGCATCCCCGGGGTGTTGTCGGCCAGCGGGTCAGCGACCACGTGCGCGGCGGCGTACGCGATGCGGCTGGTGAATGGCTCTTTCGTGAACTCCGCTCCGGCGCCGGTGAAGGTGAACGGGCCGTCGGGCAGGACGACGGTGGTCACGCGCCCAGCTCCGGGACCTCGATCCGCCGCCCTTCGCGGGCCGCCTGTGCGCCTAGCTCGGCGAGCTGCACGCCGCGGGCTCCGGCCCAGAGATCCCAGGTGTACGGCTCGTCCTCCACCACGTGCCGCAGGAACAGCTCCCACTGCTCCTGGAAGCCGTTGCGGAACTCCTCGTTGTCGGGGACGACCTGCCACTGCTCGCGGAATTGCTCGGTGGCCGGCAGGTCGGGGTTCCAGACCGGCTTGGGCGTGGTCGACCGGTGCTGGATCCGGCAGTTGCGCAGGCCGGCGACCGCGCTGCCCTCGGTGCCGTCGACCTGGAACTCCACGAGCTCGTCGCGGTAGACCCGGACCGCCCACGAGGAGTTGATCTGCGCGACGACGCCGCCGTCGAGCTCGAAGATGCCGTACGCCGCGTCGTCGGCCGTCGCCTCGTAGGGCTGGCCGGACTCGTCCCAGCGGCGGGGGATGTGGGTGGTGACGTGCGCGGTGACAGCCCGGACGGGCGCGAAGATCTGCTCCAGCACGTAGTGCCAGTGCGGGAACATGTCGACGGTGATGCCGCCGCCGTCGGCCGTGCGGTAGTTCCACGATGGACGTTGGGCGGGCTGCCAGTCGCCCTCGAAGACCCAGTAGCCGAACTCACCGCGGATGCTCAGGATGCGGCCGAAGAAGCCGCCCTTGACCAGCCGGTCGAGCTTGCGCAGGCCCGGCAGGAAGAGCTTGTCCTGCACGACGCCGTGTTTCACGCCCGCCGCGTCGGCCAGGCGGGCTAGCTCGACCGCGCCGGCCAGGTCGCCGGCGGTCGGCTTCTCGGTGTAGATGTGCTTGCCGGCCGCCACGGCGGCGCGGATCGCCTTCTCGCGGACGTTGGTCACCTGCGCGTCGAAGTAGATCTCGACGTCGGGGCGGGCCAGCGCCGCGCCCAGGTCGGTGGTCCATTCGGTCAGGCCGTGCCGGTCGGCGATGGCCCGCAGCCGGGCGTCGTCGCGCCCGACCAGGATGGGCTCGGGCCAGAGCAGCGTGCCGTCCCGCAGGGGGAGGCCACCGCCCTCGCGGATCGCGAGCAGTGAGCGGACCAGATGCTGGCGGTAGCCCATCCGGCCGGTCACCCCGTTGAGGACGATCCCGATGGTTCTGCGATCCACGACCTTGACCTCCCCAGGTAAGCGCTTTCCTGGGCAACGTATCCATCGGGATGGGTTGAGGCAAGGGCTTTCCCGTATGATCTCGACGTGGCCACGCTGGACGACGTCGCGCGCCGGGCGGGCGTCTCGACGGCGACCGCATCGCGCATCATCAACGGGAGCAGCAAGCCGGTCAGCGCCGCCCTGCGCGACCGGGTCGAGGCCGCCGTCGCTGACCTGCACTACGTGCCCAACGCGCATGCCCGCCAGCTCGCCGGGTCCGGTCGCACCGCGGTCGGTGTGGTCGTCCACGACGTCTCCGACCCCTACTTCGCCGAGATCACCCGCGGCCTGCAACGGGTCGCCACCACCGACGGCCGGCTCGTGATCATCTGCAACACCTACCGGGACCCGGCCCGCGAACTCGACTACGTGGAGTTGCTCCGCGCCCACCAGGTGGCGGCGATGGTGCTGGCCGGCTCGGGCTACCACGACGTGGCCTTCGCTCGTTCGCTGCGTGGCAAGCTGCGCGCCTATGAGCTGAGCGGCGGGCGGGTCGCGGTGATCGGCCGGCACGACCGCACCGGCGACGCGGTGGTCCCCGACAACGAGGCCGGCGGTTTCATGGCGGGGGAGCACCTCTACGCCCTGGGCCACCGCGAGATCGGGGTCATCGCCGGCCCGCGCAATCTCACTACGACCACGGACCGGCTGACCGGCATCCGCCGTGCCGCCCGTGCGCACGGCCGCCCGTCCCCGAAGGTCGTCTATGCGGACTTCGACCGCGACAGCGGGGCCGCCGCGACCGGAGACCTGTTGTCGGCCCATCCCCGGCTGACCGCGATCGCGGCCCTCAACGACTCGATGGCGGTCGGCGCCCTGGCCTTCCTGCGCGACGTCGACCGCCGCATCAGCGTGATCGGCTTCGACGACATGCCGATCGCCCGCGACGTGACACCCGCACTGACGACGATCCGGCTGCCGCTGGCCGATATGGGCGCCCAGGCGATGTCGCTCGCGCTGTCGCCGGCGTCGCCGGACCCGCGGGTGGAGCGGGTGCCGGCGTCATTGGTCGAGCGCGCCAGCACTTTCCCGCCCTAGGCTGATCCAGTAACGGCGTACCTTCACCTCGCCCGTGTCCCTGATGCCTTCGAGCACGCCGCCGTTGCGCTCGATCGTGCGGGCCGAGGCGATGTTGTCCTCCAGACAGGGGATCAGGACGCGGTCCAGGCCCAGGGTGGTGCGGGCCTCGCGCAGCATCTCGGCCAGCGCCCAGGACGCCAGCCCACGGCGGCGCGCCGACGGGCGGATGCCGTAGCCGATCTGGCCCAGGTCGTCGTCGTACACGTGGCGCAGGGCGATCCCGCCGAGCACCTTGCCGTCCTCGACGATCCAGCGGGGTGTGGCGTGCTGCTGTTCCGGGCACGGGGTGCCGGCCGCGTGGGTGCCGCGGAGGCGCTCACCCACCCAGGCGGCGAAGCCCTCGGGGGAGTGCACGTCGTCGTCGGCGCCGAGGCCGAAGCCGTCCTCGTGCGCGCCCGGGCCCCACTCGTCGCGGCAGTCGACGAAGGCGGCGTGCAGTCGGGTGGTCGGTGCGATCAGCTCAGGCATGGCGGACACGCTAGGCGCGGCCCGTCGTGTTGACGAGCCGCGCCGTTTCGTCGCCAGGTGGTTCGGAGTGCGCCCGTTCAGGGGAGTACGAGCCAACTTCGTCGCGCCGTCACGGCGTACACGGGAGCCCTTCGTTGGCTGGTTTCTGGGGCTCACCCAGGCTTGGCTGAGACGCTCGTTAAGAGGCTGTGGTGACCTGCGTCACGTCAGCCCGCGATGAAGTTGCGGACCTGGGTCAGCACGCCCGTGTTGGTGAGGTAGCCGAGGTGGGTCACGCAGCCCGCGTTGGTGTTGGTCGCACCGGTCAACCGCGTGCTCGTGTACGGGAGGATGACGCCGTCGCAGGCGGAGTACCAGGTGCGATAGCTGGCGCTGCCCGGCGTCTCGTCACCGGCAGATTCGCATGGGCAACCTCCGGGGTGCGGGGGGACCTGTGCGGCGCATTCTGCGAACTACGTCGATCCCCGCGCATCGGCAAGATTGCCGGTTGTGCCTACTGGCCGATGCGGCCGTCGATCTGCTCGCGCAGCAGGTCGACGTGGCCCATGTGGCGGCCGTACTCCCAGACCATGCCGACCATGGCCTCCCGCAGCGACATCGCTCCGCCGCCCGTGCCGTGCTGGTTCAGCGGGTCGTCGCCCGTGCCGTCGAGATTCGGTGCGTCCGCGACGAACCGGGTCGCGAAGTCGACCTCCGCGCGCCAGGCGTCCCAGGCCTCCGCGACGACCTGCGGGTCGGCTACGGCACCGTCGAAGTCGCCGTCGCGGTTGGTGTCCGAGACGTAGAGCCGGGGCACGTCCTGGGCCGCCATCGTCTTGCGGAACGTGGCCCGCTCGACCTCGGCCAGATGCCGCACCATTCCGAGGAGTGACATGGTCGACGGCTCGACGGACCGCCGGGCCATAGCCTCGGCGTCGAGCCCTTCGCATTTCATCTCCAGCGTGAGGCGGGCGGACCGGAGGGCCTCGACCAGGGTGGTGCGCTCGTCGCCCAACGTGGGCCCGTGCTCACGCGGATCGTCGTCGGAGGGCTTGCCGTCAGCGGTGAACATGTCGGCGCGTCGACTGGTAGCCATGGCCGCATCATCGAGGCCGCGGTCGATCGCGGACAACCCATTTGTTGGCGAGGAGGGTTTAGGTTGCTGTCCATGGGTCGTTCGCTACGGGTCCTGTGCGTCGCACTCGCCGCCGCGTTGGGTGTCGCCTGCGACTCGGGCGACGAGCGTGCGCCGTTGCCGCCGGCTCAGGCCGCCGAGCTCGCGACCTTCGTGGTCGACGTCTTCGAGAACGACCCCGCGGCGGCGTCCGCGTTGATGTCGCACGGGCCGTTGGTGTGCGTCGCGGAGCCCTTCGGTGCGGACCCAGCCATCGTCTACGCCGCGCTCTTCTGCGTGGTGCGGGAAGCCGGCGTCGCGTTCGACGACAGCTCAGGTGTCAGCACGGTGGTCGCGGTCCACCGCGCGAGCCCCGTCAGGGTGGAGCTCCCCGGCGACGGAGCGGCCCACCAGCCGGACATCGAGCGGATCTTCCCGGAGGACCTTCGTGAGCGCGCGTTCGAGGGCTACCGCGACCCACGCGCGGCCGAGCGGGAACTCGCCGCCCGCTTCGCGGCGCAGAACCGCTAGCTCAGATCGGGCTCAGCTCGGACCCTGACGGCACGTGCTCGCGGGCCGGCTCCGGGACGGCGGGGCGGGGTTCGTACGCGGCGACGCCGCCACCGCGCCGCTTGGCCACGTACATGGCGATGTCCGCGGTTCGCAGCAGTTCGCCCGAGCCCGCGTCGGCGTCGGCGAGATGCGTGCCGGACACGCCGATGCTGACGCCGAGCCGGATCTGCTTGTCGCCCAGGTGGGACGGGCAGGTCACCGCGACGTGGATGCGCCAGGCCAGGTCGGCGGCCTCGGCCAGGGTGGCGCCGGGCAGCAGGATCGCGAACTCGTCGCCGCCCAGCCGGGCCAGCACCTGCTGCGGGGCCAGCACGACCTTGATGCGGTCGGCCGTCTGGGCCAGCACCTGGTCGCCGGCGGCGTGGCCGATGCTGTCGTTGACCTCTTTGAAGCCGTCGAGGTCGAGCAGCAGCAGCGTGGCCGGGGTCGCCAGCGCGTCCAGGTGCTCGTAGAGCGCCCGCCGGTTCGGCAGCCCGGTCAGATCATCGGTGCGGGCCTGGTGGTGTACGTCGCGCAGGTCGCGCAACTCCCGGAACGTCAGGCTGGCTCGGCCGAGCGCCGCCAGCACGCAGGCCGCGGCCAGCGTCGTGCTCAGCGCCGGTAGTCGGCCGGACTGGCCCACGGCCAGCAGCAGCACGCTGCTGACCGCGAAGAACGCGGGCACGGCGAGAGTCGCCCAGCCCACGATGGTTGGCGTGGTCGCCGCGTCGGACCGACGGCGAGGGGTTGCCGCCACGGGGGCGAACGCCAGCAGGACCGGCAGCGCGAGGGAGAGCACCACCAGCGAGCCGGGTTCGGCGAGCGTGCCGCCGGCGTGACCGAGCATCGCGAGGCCGTCCGCGATGGCGGCCGCGCCGAACGCGGCGACCACGAGCACATGGGTGCGGTGCAACCGGCGGCCGCCGAGGCTGCCACCGATGACCACCAAAAGGATCAGGACCAGATAGACCAGGACACCGGCCAGGTGTACGCCGAAGCGTCCGTTGCTGTCCCGACCGGGCGCGCCGAGGGAGGCCAGCGAGGCGATGCCCAGACCGGCGACGACCCCGTCGAACCAGACGCCGCTGTTGAAGACCGGGCGGTCCGAGCGCAGCAGCAGGCCGACGAACAGGTAGAGCAGCACGAAGCCGAGCACCGCGAGCGCGTCGCTGGTCGACGTGTGGATGGGCTCGCCCCGATCCGCGGGTGAGAGGGCGGCCCATCCGGTGCCGACGAAGAAGGTGGTCATCGCGGCGCCGGCCGCGGCCCAGGTCGCCCGCTGGACGCCGCCGCACCGCGCGCGCCGCAAGCAGATGGCGGCGCAGGCCGCGTACGGGACCGGCACCAGGACGGCGGCGAGCGGGCTCGGTGCCCCGGCCACGACCAGCAGCGCGATCAGCAGCAGGGTGGCGCCGGCGGTGATGCGGAGCGCCTGGTCCACGCGGGGGCCGGGCGACTCAGGCATCCGGCCACCACCATCGCGGGACATATCGAGCATCTTCCTCGCGTGCACGGCCATGTCGCAAGAGCAAATGCACGTGCAAATGCGCCTAGTCCCAACCCGCGCGGGATGACCCGTACGGCATCACCTGCGAATGTGGACATTCCACACGGGAACGCTGAGCGTACGTGCATCTTCCCGTGAGAATGCACGTGCATTAGGCTCCCGATCGCGGGAAGGACCCCCGCGACCCCAACCGTCGAAGGTGGACATGAAGATCAAAAATGGCGTCGCCGCGACCGACCTCGGCGCCGTGACCTGGGTGAAGAGCCGCCGCAGCGGAGCGCAGGGCAACTGCGTCGAGCTGGCCCGGCTGGCCGACGGTGCGGTCGCGGTGCGCAACTCGCGGGACCCCGAGGGCCCGGCCCTGGTCTTCACCCCGGCGGAGATGACCGCCCTCTTCCAGGGCGTACGTGACGGAGAGTTCGACCACTTCATCGGGTAGACGCATGATGGACCGGTAATCAAGGGGTCACGTAGGCTACCCGCGATCTCGTCGATGCGACCCTCGGCGAGCGTGCGCCGAACTCGAGGGACGATATGACCGCGCCGGACGCCGCCGTTGGCCCCACGGCCAGACGGATCGTCGTGGGTGCGCAACTACGGCGGCTCCGCGAGGCAGCCGGTGTGTCCAGAGAGGACGCTGGCTACCACGTACGCGGCTCGGCGTCGAAGATTTCCCGTATGGAGCTGGGCCGGGTCGGCTTCAAGGAACGCGACATCGCGGACCTGCTAACGCTTTACGGCGTCCTCGACGAGGCCCAGCGCGAGCCCTTGCTGGCGCTGGCCCGCGACTCGCGCTCGGACGGTTGGTGGCACCGCTACGACGACGTGCTGGAGAGCTGGTTCGGCACGTACGTCGGGCTGGAAGAGGCGGCCACCACGATCCGCGCGTACGAGGTGCAGTTCGTGCCGGGCCTGCTCCAGACAGCCGAATACGCGCGCGGCGTGGTCGTATCCGGCCTGCCCGAAACGGCTCCGGCCGAAGTGGACCGTCGGGTCAAGCTCCGCCTTGAACGCCAACGAATCCTGGACCGGGTCCCACCGGCCACCTACTGGGTGGTGATGGACGAGGCGGCCCTGCGCCGACCTGTTGGTGGGCGGGCCGTGATGCAGGGTCAGCTCAAGCATCTGCTCGAGCTCAGCGAACGGCCCAACATCACGCTGCAGGTGATGCCCCTGCGGCGGGGGACGCACACGGCCGATGGCGGGTCGTTCAGCATGTTGCGGTTCGCGGACCCGGACATCCCTGACATCGTCTATGTGGAGCAGCTTGTGAGCGCTCTGTACATGGACAAGCCGGAGCACGTCGAACGGTATCGGCAGGCGATGGAGCGGCTGACGGTCGCGGCACTGTCGCCCGCGGACACAACAGACTTCCTGACCAAGCTACGGATCTCGGGCTGACCGGTACGGCGGTGCCGCACTCGGTACTACTGGGTGAGCGGCCCTGACAATCCGGTCGACCGGGCCGTGGGGGACCAGGTCCACGCGGTCTTCCGTGCATCGCCGACGCGGCCTGACTCGCGAGCGTTTTTCGTTGGGCGGTGAGTCATCTCGCCGGACCAGGTGTCAGGAGGTTCCTCGACGTCGGCAGCGGCGCGGTGCCGTACCAGTGCGCAGCCCAGAGGAGATCGGCGCGTCCTTGACGGGCTCGGAGCTGGTCCAAGCCGAGCGTGGTGCCGTTACGAGCTGGCGGCCGGGCGGGGTGCCGGCCTACGTGGACGACCACTGAGCATGGCCCGCAAGACGTAATCAGCGATTCGCTCTTGGGCTCGGCGTCACCGCACACGATCAAACATTGTGCAGCCTTGCGCGAGCCCTATAGGCCAAGCGAAGACACCGGCCGAGGTCGGTCAACCTCGCCGTTTTCTCGCCGAGGCCGGCTGCACCCGACTCGTGGCCTTCACCGCTGTCGCCTTGCCTCGGCGCCGAACGAATCTGGCGTAGCGAAAACTCGGTTCGCTCGCTATAGTTTTTCTATAGCATTGTCCTCGTCTAGCATGGAGCATGAGCGATGCCACTTGTAGACATCGACCAAGTCACCCACGATCGGCTTCGTTTCGCAGCAGGGCTGCTCGACATGACGGTCCCGGAGTTGATCAGCCATCTGACGACAACGTTCGACGGCAAACAAGCCACGCCGCCCCCGCCACCACCACCAACCCTGCCGAACGTCCTCGAGGAGGACGAAGAGGTCGCGGTTCATGTGATCTATAAGAAGACACGTGTTGACGGAATCTTCAACAAGGCCAACCACGAGCTGCGTATCACCAAAGGACCGCTCGCAGGACGGACGTTCTCGTCGCCCAGCAATGCTGCGATCGCTGTCGTGGAGAAGCTCAACCCCGCCCGGGAGTTCTCCAATACGAACGGCAGGACATTCTGGCTCGTGACGGCCACCGGCCGAACGCTGAGATCAATTATTGGCCAGCGATGAGTCCCGACCGTATCGACCCGGCATTGACGCCGGCGCCAACCACCGTGGACCGACTCCCGTCAAGGTCAGTTGGCGGCCTGCGTCGTCCGGGTCATCCCGACCGAATCTCGCTCAGTTGGGTCCTCGGGCCCTGGTCTCGCTAGCTGCGACAACAGGTGCGCGGAAGCTCGGGCCGCGGTGGATGTCCATCGCATCCACGTGATTGCGGTGGAAGGCCCGAGGATCTCGACGCCTGATGCGCGCCGAGGCCTGAATGGCGATCGCCGTCACCGCCCTTGTCAAATCGCCCTGCGCCCCTACTGGAGCCGTCGAAGGCGAGACTTTCAGGCCGCGCTGCTCCGCCTCGTGGGCAGCGCACAGCCCGCATTCCGCGCGAGTTGTAGAATGGACTTGTGGGTCCAAAAACCGGAATCGCGGGTACGGAGCGGCCGTTGACTCGGAAAGGGGTCGCGACCCGGCAGCGGATCGTCGAAGGGGCGGCCGCCGAGATCCGGGAGCGCGGCGCTGTGGCCACGACCCTTGACGACGTGCGCGCCCGCACCGGCACCAGCAAAGGGCAGCTCTTCCACTACTTCCCGGACGGCAAGGACGAACTGCTGCTCGCGGTCGCCCGGCACGAGTCGGAACGGGTCCTCTCCGACCAGCAGCCACAGCTCGGCGACCTGACTTCCTGGCCCGCCTGGCAGGCCTGGCGTGAACGGGTCGTCGCGAAATATCTCTCCCAGGGCACCGAATGTCCCCTCAACAGCCTGATGTCCCAGCTCGGCCGCGGCACTCCCGGCGCCCGGGCGGTGACCTCCGAGCTCATCACCCAATGGCAGTGGGAGATCGCCAACGGGATCCGGCACATGCAGGGCATCGGCGAGGTCGACGGCGACCTGGACGCCGACCGGTCCGCGGCCGCGCTCCTTGCCGGCATCCAGGGCGGCGTCGCTGTGATGCTCGCGACCGGTCGGATCGAGCACCTGGAGGCAGCCCTCGACATCGGCATCGAGGGCCTCCGGCGCCGCTGAGCTTTGGACTGGCTTTGGACTTGCGGGTCCATTTTTCCCGAGCCACGGTTGCCGGCATGAATGACTACTACCTGCTGGGCCGCTCGGGACTCCGGGTGAGTCGACTGGCCCTGGGCACGATGAACTTCGGTGTCGCGGGCTTCCATGCCGCTTACGGGAAAACCGAGGCGGAGGCCGAGCCGATCTTCCGGCGTTACCTCGAGGCCGGCGGCAACCTCATCGACACCGCGGACTTCTACACCGCGGGCGAGAGCGAGACCATCCTCGGGAAACTGATGACATCCGCGGGCGCACGCGATCGCCTGGTGTTGACCAGCAAGTTCACCAACACCGTCGACCCGACGGACCCGAACGCCGGCGGGAACGGGCGTAAGCACATGATCCGCGCCGTCGAGGCGTCGCTGAAGCGGCTCGGGACCGACTACCTCGACCTGTACCTGCTGCACACCTGGGACCGCATCACGCCCGTCGAGGAGGTCGTGCGGACCTTCGACGACCTGGTCCGCGCCGGCAAGATTCGCTACGCGGGGCTGTCCGACGTGCCCGCCTGGTACGCCGCCCGCGCGCAGACCTTCGCCGAGGCCAACGCGCTGACGCCGATGATCACCGTGCAGTTGCCGTACTCGCTGGTGGCTCGCGACATCGAGGCCGAGTTCACCGCGATGGCGCAGACCCTCGGCATGGGCCTGACCGCGTGGAGCCCGATCGGCGGCGGCCTGCTCACCGGCAAGTACCGCCGATCCGCCGAGGGTCTGGCCGGTCCGGGCCGGATGGCGGCGGGCGGGGGCGCCGAACGCCCGGTGAGCGAGCGCGACTGGCGGATCGTCGAGGAACTCGAGAAGGTGGCGGCCGAACTGGGCCGCAGCATGGCTCAGGTAGCGGTCAACTGGGCGGCCACCCAGCCGGCGGTCGGCTCGGTCATCGTCGGCGCGAGCAGCGTGGCCCAGCTCGACAGCAACCTCGGCGCGCTCGACTTCGAGATCCCGGCGGACGCCCGCGCCCGCCTCGACCAGGTGAGCGCACCGACGTTCGGCCTGCCGTACCCAATGTTCACGCCCGAGTACCAGTCCTGGATCGTCAGCCCGGGCCTCGGAATCGGCGACAAGCCGGCGGGCTACCAACCTCCAGTGTGGAACGCGGCGGCCTGAGCGAGCCGGGGGGCCGGTGAAGGCCCCCCGACCGCGACACCTCAGGAGCTGCAGGTGTTGAGCATCGTCTGCAGTGAGGACTTCTCGGTCGACTGCAGGCGTAGGCCCCAGTAGTACTTGCTGGCGATCCACATCTTCGCGTACGTGCAGCGGTAGGCGGTCCGCGACGGCTGCCAGGTCGACGGGTCCTGGTCGCCCTTGGACTGGTTGACGTTGTCGGTCACGGCGATGAGCTGCGGCCGGGACAGGTCGTTGGCGAACTGCTGGCGGCGGGCGGTGGTCCAGCTACTCGCACCGGAGCGCCACGCCTCGGAGAGCGGCACGACGTGGTCGATGTCGACGTCCGCGGCGTTGGTCCAGGTGGCGCCGTCGTACGGGCTGTACCAGCTCCCCGAGGTGGCGGCGCAGGAGCTGTTGACCACGACGTTGCTGCCGTCTCGGCGGAGCACCGTCTCGCGGGTGTTGCAGGCGCCGGAGATGGTGATCCAGTGCGGGAACAGGTCCCGGGAGTAGCCGCTCGACGAACCTTCCGCGGCCACGGTAAGGGCGTTGAGCTGGGACTGGGCGCTGGCCTTCGACGGGATGCCGGGCGGGGTCGCGTTGGCCGGGGTGGCCGTCAGGGTGGCGACGGCGACCGCGGTCAGGATCGCCGCGGTCAGGGTGCGCCGGCGGGATCGGAACATGATGCCTCCAATGGGGGTACGGAGACATCGATAATCAACGATGACGGTGACCGTGTGATAGAGGTGAGGTGAACCGATCAACTCTTCCGGACGACCCGCTCGCCCTGGCCGGGCTTCCAGATCGTGATGGTCAGCTCGCCGTCGTCGATGGTGACCGACGACGCACTGCTGAGCTCGGCGACATAGAACGGGTCGAACTCCTGGCCGCGCAGGTCGAAGCCGTTCTCCGCGAACAGCGCGTCGGCGAACCGCTGGTGTAGCGCCCGGTCCTGGTCGTTGCGGACCGCGCCGAACAGCTTGACGTCGCCGTCGCCGACGTGCGGGTCCGCTGTGGCCGTGTGCAGGCAGAAACGCCCGTCCCGGGCCAGGTCGGCGAACTTCGTGGTGTGCGGCATGCCGACCAGCAGCAGCCGGCCCTCGAAGACCCGCGGCTCGATCGGGCTGATCCGCGGCGAACCGTCGGCCCGGACGGTGGCGAGCAGGCACAGGTTGCCGGTCGCGGCGTGCCGCCGCTGGAAGATCTCGGAGACGCGGGGCGCTTCCTCGACGAAATCCTGCCAGGTGGCCATGACCGCACATCCTACGGTGGCCAGCCGGTTGCCGGCCGGCCACCGTGGAGTGACCGTCAGTCGACGGTGGGCGGTGCGGTCCGGGCTGCTTCCTTCAGGGCCGCGGCGGCATCGGCGTACGGGTTGTAGGTGTAGGCGCGGGACACGCCACCGGGGATCGTGAAGTACTCGGCGACGAGCTTCGCCGGGTCGCTGGCGAGCTCGCCCCGGCCGGGCAGGTCGTTGCCGTCGTCCCAGCCCCAGGGCGCGTTGGCCGAGTTGGCGGAGCAGCCCCAGGTGCCCGAGCCGCAGCCGCCGGAGGTGTCGCCGGCGAAGGTGCCGAGGCTGGCGAACAGGCTCGCGTTGGCCCGCTGCGCCCACAGGCCGCCGGCCGCGAAGATGTCGACCACCTTGTAGCGGACGTCGCGGTCGTTGCCGCCCGCTGGCTCCTCCGCCACAGTGGACGGATAGTGGATGAGGCCGTCACAGTTGATGGCGTACTGCGGAAACGCCTTGAGGCCGTGTCCCTGTGCCTCCTGAGCGGTCACGGGATGCGTGAACGCGTCGTGCGGTGAGGCCTGGAGCTGGAGCGTGCCGTCGACCGACTCGCGGCCGCTGGTCCAGGTGCTGCCCGCCGGCGTGTACGAGTAGAAGTCGCTGTGCGCGACGGTGACCGCGCCGCGCAGCACGCCGTAGGTCGAGCCGTCACGTTCGATGGCGAGCAGCACGCCTTCGCCGTCGTTCTCGTGCTCCGTCTCGAAGAACGGGTGGTCGGTCCAGTCGCGGGGGTGGAAGAACAGGTAGGTGAGGTACCAGTGCGTGCTGGTCTCGACCACCGAGTAGTAGGCGTGTGCCGGCAAGGCCGCAGTGGCGGCCCGGTCCCAGTTGTCACGTCCGTCGAGGTTGCCGTCGAAGTCGATCGCCGTGAGGTAGTCGGACCGCCCGCCGAGCGCGTGGCTGCCGGTGGCGTCGACGTCCTGGTGGTGGATGGGCGCCCAGCGCAGCGCGAGCTCCGCCCGGCTGACCGCGGCGTGGGCCGGTGTGGCCAGCACGGTGGCGCCCAGTGCCAGTGCCGCGAGGGCGGCGAGGAACCTGTTCCTGACGAGCATGTTGTTGCTCCCGCGTCCGAAGTGGTGGGTCCACCACGGATCCTGCTGGGCGCAGGCGTCCGGCCGGCGACATAAAGATAGACGATTCTCAACGTCCTTGCGACGCGGACCCGGCTCGCGCGAAGCGCGTTTGCGCGCGGGAGCAAACGGTCGTGCCCCCGACGAACGCGCGTGACAAGGAAGGGCCCCTTGTTAACGCTTTCCGCATAGGAAGGGTCCCTTACTAACGCGGGCTCAGATCTAGCGTCTGATTCTGCGTCGGAGTGAACGGGCACTGTCGTCGAGCTGCCGGCGAATGACCGAGGGTGTGAAGCGGCGCAGTGGGCGGACCGGCTCGGGGCGGGGGCGGGTGATCGCGGGCGAGACCGACTCGGTGTCCGGGTCCAGGTCGTTGATCAAGCGGTCGATGTGGCCGACGAGTGCGCCGTTGACGCGCCAGATCGCCGGCTCGGTCTTGGCGTCCTCCTGGAGTTGGAACGTGGTCTCGTCGCGGAGGAAGCGGGCCCGTTGCAGCGCGTGCCGCAGCGGTTCCGGGCTCGGTGGTGCCGCGGTGACGTCTGAGGCGATCACGATCCCGAACGCGAAGATCGCGTCGGCGATCGCGTCGAGCAGGCGTGACAGGCTGAGCGCCACCCACGGGCCGGGCGGGTGCGCGGCGGCCTCGCCGGAGCGGCGGTCGAGCAGCGCGCGGGCCAGGCCACGCACGGAGATCGCCGAGAACTCCAGCGCGGTGAGGCCGGGGCGCATGGTGACCGGGATGTGCGCGGTGCGGGTGGCGCGCGGGTTGAGCCGCACGCTGTCCTCCGCCTGAGCCAGGGCGTCGCGGGCCTTGCTGATCAACGCTTCCACGCTGCGGGCACGGCGCAGCCCCTCGGCGGCCCGTTCGGCCGTCCAGTCGGACTGCACCCAGCCCGCCATGTCCCGCAACTGTTTACCGATGTCGGCGGCGAGCGCGCCGATGGCGTTGCCCGCGGGCTGCACATAGACCCGCGGCAGGGCGACACTCACCAGCACAGCGACGGCGGCCCCGACCAGGGTCTCGTAGACCCGTTCCATCCCGACGTTCGTGCTGCCCGCGACGGCGAGCACGAGCATCGCGGAGATCGGCACTTCCAAGGCGTGATCACCGAGCCGCAGCGCGTACGCGATGGTCATCGACGCGGCCACAGTGACGCCCAGGCTCCACCAGTGCAGGCCGAACACGCTGGAGAGCACCACGGCAAGCAGTACGCCGGCGATCACACTGCCGATTCGCTCCCAACCGGAGCGAATGCTCTTGATCGGGGAGACCTGGACGACCAGGAGGGCAGTCAGCGCGGCGACGATCGGGGGCTCGGTGCCCGGGAGCCCTTCCGCCAGGGCGAACGCCAGGACCGTGGCGAGCACGACCTTGATCGTCCGGAGGCCTGGGACAGGCTCCTGCCCGCGGATCTTGGCCCACAGGCGGCGCTTGCGGGACGCGGTGGGCGCGATGTCCTCGGGCTCGGCCGGGGCCAGCAGGTCACCGGTGATCCGGACGCCTTCGGTCGCGATCCGGCGTGCCTTAGCCGTGGGTCGCGCGACCGCGCCCGAACGTCCGTGCCGCGAGCCCCTCGACATAGCCCTCCCGACCAGCCGCTACAACTGATCGAGTTTACCGGCGGGGCCCCTCTCCCGCTCCGTGCCCGCGGGAGAGAGGCCCCTGAGATGCGGACTGCCGGAGGCTCAGCCGCAGTGGTCCGGTGCTGTCCAACGGTACGGTCCGTGGCAGAGTGACGCAAGAAGCTTATCGATGCGTTGCAAGAACCGAACTGCACTTGCGTTCTGGAATGCGCGGGGTGGTCGTTGCGTTGCAGAAGCTGCACGTCAACGAACGGGAAGAAGGCTCCAAATGAAGGTCCGAACCTCGCTACGCTCCCTGGCCCGCAAGCCCGGCGCGAAGATCGTCCGGCGACGCGGCCGGATCATGGTGCTCAACCGGAAGAACCCGCGTTTCAGCGGCCGTCAGGGCTGATTTTCCTCCCCACGAACAACGTGCGCGGCGGGCGGCCCTCCGAGGTTTCCTCGGTGACCGCCTCCGCCACGAAACCTTTCTCCCGCAACAGCTTTAGCCACATTGCTGTCCTAAATAGACCCGTCTCGTGCGTCTCGTTGACCGCAGTGGTCCGGCCGTCGGTGTCGCGAAGCAGGAACGCGTACGCGGTCAGGGTCGTGGTGTCGTGCGGGTCGGGGTCGTAGGACCAACTCAGGTAGCGCGCACCGCGACCGTCGGGCGCGTCAATGCCGCCGTGGTCGGTCTCGGGCTCGAAGGTCTCTTTGGTCGCGTCCGGGACGAACAGGGCACGCCCACCGGGCTTCGTGTGTACGAACGCGGTCTCGATCGCCCTTCGTAGGTCGGCCTCGGTGGTCATGTACTCGATCGCGTCATGCACGAAGACGGCGTCGAACTGGTCATCGAGGCGCAGGGTGCGCATGTCGCCCTGAAGGTGCGGCAGCTCTGGGTTGATCTTCTTCGACTCGGCGAGCATCGCTGGCTCGAGGTCGACGAGCGTGAGGGCGAAGTGCGCCTTCAGGTGTACGGCGTTGTGTCCGCCGCCGCTGCCGAGCTCGAGGACGGTGGGACGGGTGTTGTCGTCGCTAGGTCGGCGGTCGTTGCCGGCTTGGCGGGCGTCGCTGGGTCGGCCGTCGTCGCTCGCTTGGTGGTTGCCGCCGGCTCGGTGATTGCCGCTAGCTTGGCCGTCGCCGCGGGCCTGGCGGCCGCCGCTGTCGCTGTCGCGGAGAAGCGTGGCCGCGAAGGCGGCCTCCTCGGCGTAGTCGGAGGCCGGCGAGATCAGCGGCCACCAAGGGGCCAGATCTTGGTAAAACCGATGCCCGCTCACACCCCAATTGTCGGCCCCGTGTCACCCCGTTTTTGGGGTGCCGGGTTTGTCCGGTTGGTCGCTTCGACGCGCCCGGGGTACCCCGAGTTGGCATGTGCCGGGAGGCTCGGCTAAAGTTCTCATCCGTCGCCAGAAATACCCAGCGACATGCGGACGTAGCGCAGTTGGTAGCGCATCACCTTGCCAAGGTGAGGGTCGCGGGTTCGAGTCCCGTCGTCCGCTCGGCACGTTGACGGAAGAACACCGCGGTGGAGTGGCCGAGAGGCGAGGCAACGGCCTGCAAAGCCGTCTACACGGGTTCAAATCCCGTCTCCACCTCGCGAGATCAATAGCACGGGCGATTGGCGCAGTGGGAGCGCGCTTCCTTGACACGGAAGAGGTCACTGGTTCAAACCCAGTATCGCCCACCAGCTCAGGGGCCACATCCATCGATGGATGTGGCCCCTATTGCTGTCTGCCCGTCTATCTGCGCGTCTATGTCCCCGAAACCGTCGCGTCGCCCGCGAAGATCCGATCCATGGCGACCGCGCCGTTGAGCAACACCGGGCGCAGTTGGTGGCGGTAGACCGCCTCCGTTACCCGCGTTCCGGCATGTCCACACAGCTCCGCGATTTCCTCCAGGGACACCCCGTTGTCCGACAGCAGCGACACGAAGCTGTGCCGCAGCTCACGGGGAGTCCATGCCTTCGGGTCGATTCCTGCGGCCTTGACGACTCGCCGAAACCCACGCCGGACGTTGGCAGCGTCCAACTCGGTGCCGACGCGGGATGCGAAGACGAGCCCGGTCTCCTGCCACGCCGTCTCGGCTCGCTCCCGTGCCTCCTCTTGCGCCCGCTGGTGCTCGCGGAGCGCGGCCACGCCACGCAGCGGGAGCGCGAGCGTTCGGCGCGACTTCTTCGTCTTGGTGTCGCCATGCTCGCGCACCGAATGCCATACCTCGATCGAGGGTGGCACGGGGTGATCGGCGTCCGGTCGACCGTCGAGGTCCACGTGATCCCAGATGAGCGCGCGGAGCTCCTCTGTACGTGCACCCACCACCAGCGAGATCACGATGTAGGCGTTGAGTGGCGTGCCCTCGGCCGCGTTGAGCACCGCCCGTGCTTGGTCGAAGGTAAGAGACTTCGACGGGCGCCCTGTCTGACCCTTCGGCACGCCGCAGAGCGCGGCCACGTTGCGCTTGACTTTGTCCCGCGCCATCGCCCGATCGAGCGCCCGACTTAGGCACTCGTGTAACCGCTGCACGGTGCTGGTGCTCAGAGTCGCGGCCTTCGTTGCAAGCCACTTGTCTACGTCTTCGGCGCTTAGTTCATGGCGCCTGTTGGGATCGCGGAGCTTGCGGGCGCCAAGGTCAGGGATGATGTGTCCGCGGCACAGGTAGCCGTACTTGTCGATCGTGCTCCTAGCCCTGCCGGGCAGGCCGTATGTGAGCCAGTCACTCATCGCGTCGGCCACGGTGTAGTGCTGCGGCGCTATCGCGAGTCCGTCTTCGTGGTCGCGCATGACCTCTTTGAGTTTGGCCTTCGCTTCGGTCTTCGTCTTCCCGCTTCCGCTGCGGTAGATGCGCTTGCCTGCGGGTGTGTAGCCGATCGTGACTTCGGCGATCCAGCGTTGTCGGGCTTCACTCCAGTACAGGGCACCGTCGCCCTTGCTGCGTCGCGCGGTCATCAGGCGGCCTGCCCGATGCTCTCGTTCTCAAGCAGCGCCACGTATTCGGTGATCGCTCGTGCGGGGATGCGTCGGGCGGCGCCTTCCCGGACAGATCGAAGCCGTCCGCTGCGAAGGAGTTCGTAGATGACGGTGCGGCTGAGACTGAGGATCGCCGCCGCTTCCCGGACCGTGTACAGGGCCTTGGTTGACATCCTGAGTGCCTTCCTGAGCGTGTCCGTGTGATGTGGAGGGTCGGTCGTGCGAGTCGGTAGGTTGCGCTAGAGCGGCCCGCTGAGAGCGCCGTGGAGCCAAGATTTGGGGTGGGTGAGGGTAGGGCCATGGGCGAATGCGTCTCTGTGGCTCTCAGCGGGCCGCGGTGAAGGCGGTTTGATCGTTTGGTGCCCGTGGCGGGTCGCCGGTTGGCGGGGTAAGCCGTCCCAGCCGTCCCAGCCGTCCCCGTGCAGGTCAGCCCCGGGACGGCTTTTTGAGTGGGACGGCTTAAGCCGTCCCAGCGGCGTTTTCGGCGGGGGGCGGGGGCATCTCATCGAGGCCGGGCAGCTGCGGGCCGGGCACCGTCCGCAGGTGCCGTACCGGAGCGGTGTGCTCGGCGACGACCGCCGCGGGCGCGGGGCAGTACCGATGCCACGCGTCGGTGAAGTCGTCGCGTCGGTAACCCTTGGCCTGCCCGTGAGGTGGCCCGAACCGGATGTTCTGCGAGGTGATCCCGTACTCGCGGAGCAGGGTGCCAAGCCGCATCGCAGTCAAGCCGGTCCCGCCATAGTCAGCCCACGGCGCTTCAGGGTCGGCTTTGAGCCGCTCGATCAGCGCCGACGTCGGCAAAGCGGAGTGTTCGCCGAACGCGGCGCGGCAGTCGGTGAGCAGCTGGATGCGGTCGGATGAGGCACTGTCCCCGTCCCGCTCGGCGGTCAGCGTCTCCGCGGCGTGCCGGCCCCGATCGGGCCACTCGCCCCCGGCGAGGTCAGCCACGGCGATGAGCGGTTCCCACGTGTCCGCGGCCCGGTCCTCTAGCGGCATGTCCGGCTCAGCGCGTTCGAGCCGCGCCAGGTTCGCCCGTAGCCACAGATCAAGGCTGTCGGCGAGGTGCTTGAGGGCCGGTCCGTCGCGGCGCTGCCGGTATGGGGCCACGTTCTCCCCGGGTGCCCGGCGTCGCATCCGCACGATCACGGCCCGGTCCTCGATGGTGTCGGGCATGGCCCCGATCCCGGCGAGCGCGGCCATGGCGAAGGTGGGGATGCGTTCGAGTCGGTTGCGGGCGTGGTCCCACCGGATCGTGTACCGGTTGCGTTGATGTCCGGCATTCAGGAGCCCGCGGAGGTCTTCGTTGCCCTCACCTGCTTTCGGCCCGAACACAGTGTCTGCCTCATCGAGCAGGATCGTGGGCGGGTCGTCGGTGCCGATCGACCGATACACGGCCGCGGTGCTGGCATTGACGGTGATTAGCGGGTTGCGGCAAGTGGCTTCTACCACGTCGAGCAGCCGGGATTTGCCGCACCGCTTCTCGGGTGCGCGGATCACCAACCGCGGGGCGTACGCCCATGCGGGTACGGCGTGGGTGGCTGCGATCCACAGGGTGACGGCGTCGGTGGCCTCGGGTGAGGGCAGCACGACGTATCGGGTCAGGGTGTCGTGGAGTTGGTCAAGGATGGTGGTGCCGTTCGGTGCGGTTGGTTCGGTCATGCGGCGATCCCTTCTGTGCCAACGGATTCGTCACGGAATCCGCCGCGTATGGCGGCGCGGGTGTCGCGGTCGGTCTGCCCCGCGTTGCGGCCCGCTTCGTAGAGCGCGGCGTAGCCGTCCGGCTCGGTGATGGCCCCGGCGGCGACCATCCGGGCGACCCCGCGGGCGGCGCCGTAGAGGGTGGTTCGGCGGGTGCCTTCGGGGGCGCGGGCGACCGCGGCGAGGTGTGCGGCGAGTAGCGCGGGCGGGGATGAGATGCCCCCCGCCCCGGGGTTTTGGGCCGGTGGGACGGCTTGAGCCGTCCCACTGAAAAAGCCGTCCCGGGGCTGACCTGCGACGGGACGGCTGGGACGGCTGGGACGGCTTACCCCCACGGAACCGTCCGCGGGTCGGCACCGCTCGATCAACGCCGCGGGCATGGGCGCGGTCGGCCGGTCACCGAGCCACCGGTACGGCTGGCCGGTCCGCGGGTGGATCGAGGGTGGGGCGACGACATAGCCGCCGTCGGCTTTGAGATCCACACCGGGCAGTCCGGCGACCTTCGCGGCGAGCGGCCCGCCGGGGTGGGTGTAGTAGAGGTGCCAGCCGCCGCTACCGGTCCGTACTGCCCGGGTAGGCGGCATCACGTCGAGGTCGATGCGCCCGCCGTTGCGCGGGTCGATGTCGACCACGGCGACCCCGGCGACGGTCCCGGTGCGGATGGCGAGCAGACCGAGGGGGACGGCGTCGAGGATGGCCGCGATCCGGTCGGGGTCGCGGGTGGCTGCGTAGAAGCCGTGACAGGTCAGGTGTCCGCATCCCGCGGGGTCGTGGGCCGGGTCGTCTTCGACCTTCGGGCAGTCCGGGCAGTTGGCCACGGGTCGTTTCGAGCGGCCGAGCATGAATACCGGCATGCCTTGATCAGCTATGTCGAGTGCGGCGGCGAGCAGGGTCAGCGTGTCGGACACGATTCCTCCCGGCTGGTAGGCGGACCGGGCCGCCCCGCACGCGGCGCACTGGCGGCGCTCGGTGCGGTAGCGGCGGCCGGTCGCGCGTCCGGTGACGGTGGTTGCGCAGATGTGCGGGTACGGCTCGTGGATCGGCACGGGCCGGCCGGTGACGTAGCTCGCACCGATCCACACGCCGTTGCCGGTCATGGCCTAGAACGGCGGCTCGTCATCGGATCCCGTGTGCCCAGCGGCGCCCGCGGGCGAGGCGACCGACCACGGGTCGTCGTCGCTGGCGGCCGTGCGGGTCGGTCGCTGCGAGTCGCCCGCGGCGGTGTGGCCGGCGGCG
Organism: Asanoa ishikariensis; assembly: GCF_900107455.1. Taxonomy (GTDB): domain Bacteria; phylum Actinomycetota; class Actinomycetes; order Mycobacteriales; family Micromonosporaceae; genus Asanoa; species Asanoa ishikariensis. The sequence goes on from NZ_FNQB01000002.1 coordinate 1,452,379, forward strand.
CGGTCCATCTTGCGAACGGTGGCGGTGGCGGACCGCAGAGACGGGCCGATTTCGTCGGCTTCCAGCTCGATCACGGTGCGCTTGTTGCCCTCGCGGGTCTCGTAGGTGCGCTGGCGCAGCCGACCGGTCACGATGACCCGCGACCCGCGGGACAGGGACTCGGCGGCGTTCTCCGCGGCCTGCCGCCAGATCGAGCACGACAGGAACAGCGGCTCTCCGTCGCGCCACTCGTTGCTCTGCCGGTCGAGGTGCCGGGGCGTCGAGGCGATCCGGAAGCGGGCGACCGCGGCGCCGGACGGGGTGAACCGCAGTTCGGGATCGTCGGTCAGGTTGCCGATCACGGTGATGGTGGGTTCGCCACTCATGGCGTGGTGTCCTTTCTAGACATGGAAGTCTGGCTATGCGGCTGTCTTGTGCTGTGCAGTGCGCGCAGCTGCGAGAAGGACGGCCCGCCAGTGCAGGGCGTAGGCCAGGCAGTTAGCGCAGTTGCGATGCCGGCCAGCCCGAACGCACTCCGGCAGGGCGGGACGGCGGAGTTTGCGGGCGGTGTCTGACCACGCCAGCGAGTCAGCGGAGGTCAGGAGGTGCCCGTGGGCGATCAGTCCGAGGGTTTTGAATCCGAACCCGTGCAGACGTCGCACCCCGCGGCGGTGCAAGGCGGCAAGGATGCGGCCTGCCTCGGCGGTGCCCTGCCGGCGGCAGATTGACCCCACGCCGACCAGCGGCGCCGTGGTGAGGTCCACGCCGATCAGCGACCAATACAGGTCGACACAGCGCAGGTAGGCGTCTTCGGTGTCGCCTTGTACGACTGGCATCCAGTTCAGATCTGGCGCGAGGTCACACAGTTGCGCGTAATTGAGGACGGTGCGCCGTTGGTGCTCTTCCACAGACAGGCCGGTGCCAGCGAATACGACCGGCCCGATCCGCCCGCCGTTGATCACGATGGGTTCGCACATCCAGTCTTGCGGCGCGGGCCACAACAGGCGGCCGACTTCATCGCGGTACCGGCGGACCCGCGCCACGTAGGCGCGCGGAGGGACGGTCCATCGGCCGTACTGCTGAAGCTCGGTGAAACCACCAGAATCCAGCGCCCACGGCGCAGCTGCGCGAGGCAGCGTCTTGTAGACGCGTAGCCGTCGGTCCGAGACGAACAACGGCACCCCCGCTTTGCCCAACCAGCCCGGCTGATGAGTGCCAAGCAGGAACAGGGGACGGCCGGCCATCAGGCGACCCGCTTACGGGCTGCGTCCCGCTGAATGGCGGCGAAGTAGTTGAAGATCCGGCGCCCGGTTCGCAGCCGGAGACCGGACGCGTGGCAGCGCCGGCAGGGGCGGAGCCGTCGGGTGATCAGGTGCGGGTGTGCGCCGACGCCGCGGCAGCGCGCGCACCGCCCGAACGGCTTGACCCAACACACCAGGATGTAACAGAGGGTGACTGCGGCGAGCGTGGCGAGGTAGCCCACGGATGGCCTCCTGGGGCGGTTTCAGGGGTGATTTCGAGGGGCGGCTACCCGCGACCTGCGAAAATGTCGGCAGGTCGCGGGTAGCGCGGGAGGTAGCGGGGTGGGTAGCGGCGGCGCTACCGGGGCCGGTGTCGCTACCCCGCCCGCTACTTCTACGGTCAGTGACCGTCCGTGCCGTCCGCGGTGTCGCGGTCGGCGATCAGTGCCCGTACGTCGGTGACCTTGTAGCCCTTGAGGTTGCGGCCGGAGATCTTCACGTCGACCGACGCGACGCCGCGGGCGCGGGCCAACTCGGACAGCGCTTCCGGGGTCATGGCGGGGTAGGCGTCCGGCCACCGCTCGGTAAGCGCCGCGGCGGCCGGTGCCCAGTGCTGCCCGTTGCGGCCGGCCACGGCGAGCAGGTCGGCGAGCAGATCCCGCGCCGTGGCAAGCTGTTCGTCGGCCGCGCCGACCGGCTGACCGCCGCGCAGCGCGGTCGCCCGCGCCACGATCCGGGCCACCGCGTCCGCGTCAGGGTAGTGCCCGCGGACCGCGGTCGGCTCGGCGAGGCCGGTCAGGACACCCCAACCGGCGTCGACCACCGGGCGGTAGACGGTGCCGGTGATCCCGCGCTTGTAGGCGCCGGTCCCGAGGATCATGTCGTTGGCGACCTGATCAGGCACGGCCAGACACCAGCGGATGCCGATGTTGCGGGTGATCCCGGTCGGAAGCGAGTCCTTGTCCGGGATTTGGGTGATGATCACCAGCGTGATCCCGAGCGCCCGGCCCCGCTTGGCGAGGCGCTCCGCGGCGTTCGCAGCGTCCTTGCCGACCACCGGGTCACCGAACAGCTCATGCGCCTCATCGATGGTGATCACGATCGGGTGCAGGCCGGAACCTGGCTTGCGGGCCAACTCCGGAGTCACCTTCCGTTCGGGCGCCTCACCCCGTAGGTACGCTTCCTTGATCCGCTTACCGCGGCGCTCGGCTTCCGCCAAGCCCCAGGTCAGGACAGCGAGGCCAGTTGCGAAGTCCTCATCGGACAGTCCGCACACGTACGTCGAGCAGAGCGCGGCCACATCGAGGAAATCGCCGGTGCCCTTGTACTCCAGAATCTTGATCTCGACGGTGGGATCGAGCATGGCAATCGTGACGATCGCGCGACCGGCGAACGACTTGCCGGAGCCAGGGCGCCCGCCAATCAAGAAGTTCTGAAAGGCGAGCTGCGTGCACACAGCGCGCTGCCGCTCGTCCGTGCCGAACTCCTCCAGCTCGAAGTACGACGTGCGGGCGGTCGGGGAGTCCAGGCCCCACTTGGGTTTGCCCATCTTGGAAGACGGCTGGTAGCCGACCCACAGGTCTACCTGCCCGGCATGTTCTGGGCCGGGCGCGGGCCAGACCTGATCGACGGGCAGACGCAGCGCCGACGACAGCGAGCCGCGGCGCTCCAAGACCTTGACCGCTTCCAGACCCGCGGGCAGGTTCACCCGGGCCAGCCAGCCCGGCCCGTCACGGTGGATACCCGGGTGCACGAACGAGATCGAGCCGGGTTCCTTCATGACCGAGAACCCCAGCGACGTGAACGCCGCACGGACCATCTCCGCGGTCAGCTTCGTGAACCGCGGCCCGTTCGCCACCCGGTCCGTGATCGGCTTGTCAGCCGGTCGACCGACCCGCGCGAGCACCAGCACCAGCGCGGCGAGCGCGGCGTAAGCCATGGGCGGCGTCACGAAACCCGTGCCACGCAGGACCAACAGGGCCACGATGAGCGCCACGAGTCCGGCAGCCAGTGCCCACCAACGGCCGCGGGCCTCGCGGCTGCGGGTGCGGTTGAGCGCCTGCCACGTGTGGGCGTCGTTGGTGGTTGCGGCGTGCTGACGCAGCCGCCAGTTGCCGTCTTCCGCGGTGGCCCAGTGCAGCAGACGCCCGACCACCCGCAACCCGCCAAGCGGCGCGTAGAACGCCATCTTGGCGGCGTACTTCGGGCTACGGGTGGCGTGGAAGGCGAGGGTGTAGCCGGTCAGGTTGGCGACCGCGCGGAGCACCTGGCGGCGCTGGTTGCCGCGCAGCCACGCCGGGATGATCGGCGTGCGCGGCCGGACGTTGCCGGAGGTGACATCGGCCCACGCGGTGGTCAGCGGTACGTCGAGACGTTCGGCGGGCCGGTCGTCCAGGTCGACCGGAACACCCTCGATGACCGGGCCAACCGGGCGCGTCTCGGCGTCGGTATCGGCGGCCGGGTCAGCGTCGGGGTTGGCGCGGGTGGACGGGATGACCAGGTGTAGCCGGGGCCGGTCGTCGTCGTCTGGCCACGCGGTGGTGGTCGGGGCTTCACTCATCGCGGTCACTTCCCTTCTACGCGCTGGATGAGCAGGTCAAGACGGGTGTGCAGGGCCGGCAGCAACTTGCGGGCCGGTATGGTCGGTTCGGTCATCTCGGCGTCGATGAACCGGGCAGTCGCGGCCACCCCGCCGATCAGCTCGGCGAGGGTGCGACGCAGGAACGCCACGAGGTGCTCCAGCCGGGCCACGTACGAGGTCAGCCGGCTGACCTCGGCTTGCAGCGCGGGGCACCGCCCGCAGGTCTCGGCCATGCCTCAGCCCTCCGTGGTGCCGGTGGCGCCGGGCCAGCGAGTGGCAACCAGCGACGTGCATAGCTCGGCGTTGGTGTCGATGGCCCACGGCTCGGTGGGCCGTAGGCTCCGGTCGGCCAATGCCACGGCGACGGCGGCTAGCTGGTCGTCGTCCGGCGGTCCTGACGGGTCGCGGGTGGCGGGCAGGGCCACCCAGTCGACCCCTTGCGTGTAGGCGATTCGCAGTACACAGCTGCCGTCCGCGTCACGGGCGATCGTGGCCCGCAGCGGGCGACCGAGCCAGAACATGCGCCGCGGCCTGTAGCGGGCCAGCGCGGCGCGGAGAACGTGCAGGGGTGACAGCATGTAGTCCTCTCCCGAGGTCGGTTGGCTGAGGGATGCAGGGCCGGCGGCGCGGCGCGGGTTTCCAGGCCAGGGGCCGCGCCGCCGGGCGGTGCTAGTCGTTGTCGGCGTGGAGCAGGTGAGCGAGTGCGGCGCCCATGCCGAGCACCGCGACGGGCAGGCAGGCGACCGCGGTGGTGATCCACCACGGAGCGACGGTCAGGCCGGCGGCGCTCATCAGGTGGTAGGCGACCTGCCCGGCAGCGCCGAAGATCAGGGAGCCGATCGCGGACCACTTCGCGAACCGGCGGGCGACCGCGGGGGCGCGGCCGGACAGCCACACCCACAGCGCGTACGCGGCGTAGGTCTCGACACCGATCGGGAGCGTGATCGCGGTGTTGAGCTTGACGCCGTCGGCGATGCCGGGCAGCGGGTGTACGACACCGAACCCGGCAAGCTCGCCGAGCTCCACCCACCCGGACCAGATGGCCACGAACGCGGGCAGGGCCAGCAGCAGCACCGGCCACGCCACCGGCCGACGCGCGGCCCGGGTCGCCGCGGGCGCCGCGGTGGCGATCTTCGCGTCCGGGTGTCCGTCAACCGCCACCTGCGGCTCCCGGTGACGACCGTTCAGCGGCGCGGCGACCGCGGAACCCACCTCCCGGAACATGTCCACCGCGGAGTAGCCGGCCGGACCCACCAGGTAGCCCTTGCGCGCCCGGTCCACCGCGAAACCGCGATCAAGCGCCGCGGCGTGACCGTTCGTCGGCGCCGGGTCGGCGGGGGCCGGGCCGATCGGCTCCGGGTAGGTGTAGACCGGACCGGCGGGCGGCGCCGGGGGCGGGGTGGGCTTGGCCCGTCGGGCGGGCTTGGCGTTCAGTAGCTCGATCAGCGCGGTTGCCTTCGGTGCGCCGATCCGGAATTCCTTCATCAACTGGTTGCGGGTCGGCGTCGCGCCGAGTCGGGCGGTCAGTGCCTTCGCGTCTGGGAGCAAGCTCTCCGCGGATCGCGGGTAAGCCGAAGCGGGAGCGGTCATTTCACGATCTCCAATCGACCGGAAGAGGGGGTCAGTGTTTGCGGTGTAGGGCAAGCGCGGCGATGCCGAAGGCAACGGCGGCGATGCCGTTGAGCACGTTGTCGCCGACGGTCCACGCCAGTACGGCGTTGACGGCACTGAGAGCGGCGCACAGATGCCACAGACGCATGTCGGTGCCTCTCAGTGCTTGCAGCCGGGGCAGTGCAGGCCGGGGCAGCACACGCCTGCGCGGCCTAGCGACAGCCAGAGCAGGGAGAGCAGAACGAGCACACCGACGACCGCGGGCCACACCGCGGCGAGCGCGGCCACGAACTTGACCAGCGCCCACACCGCCGCGGTCGCTGCGGTGCCCGCGGCGGTCATACCGGCCGCGACGGGCCAGCGGCGCCGGACCACCCGCATCGGGCGGGTCGCGGCGTGTACCGCCTTGCGGGGCCGGGGGGACAGGATGCGTACGTGCACCCACACCCGCGTGGCGTCGTCGGGGACCTGCCGCGGCATGGTCATGGTGATGAGTCGCCCGCTTGTGCGTAGCGTCGCGACCGCGGCGGCGACCTCGGTCGGGGTACCAGAGATCCGGCGGTCGATCGTGAACGGCGTCACCCGCGGGCGCGGGTCGGTCGGGGCTAGTTGGGTCATGCTGCGGGGGCTCATTTCTTGGCCCCCTTGCACGTCTTGAGGTGCTCGCGCATCGCGCGTTCGAGTCCCTCGACGGTGATGCCGCGGGGACTGACGAGCCGCCCGCACTTTTCACAGGAATAGAGGGTCATGCGGTCATCTCCGAGGGTGCGCAATCAAGGCACTCGCCGAGCGAGCGCGGGATGTAGTACGGCCGCTCGCAGCGGCACGAGGGGCAGATACGACGGGCGCGAAGCGCCCGACTGATTGCCTGCCGCTGACGCGGCGTCGCGACCCGCTTCGGGCGGGCCAGGTCAACGCGGTACAGGTACGCGACACGGACGCCTCCGACACCGGCCCACATCACTTGTGCGGCAACGGTTTGACCGCCGGGCGCTAAGCCATCGGCGCGGAGCTGTCGGCGGGTGGCGTAGCCGGGCGGGGCGCCGCGCCACCAGTAAGTCGGGATGCCATACCGCGCGCCGTCCGGGTCATGGAAGGCGGCGCGGACGCGGGCCATCAGGCCACGCGCCCCGGACCGGACTCGGTACGGGTCACTTCCGCAGCTGCGCGGATGACGCGAGCGGCGGCCCGTCGCAAGCGCCGCCAGTCCAGCGGTGACGGGCCGCCGCGGTCGGCGTTGTTAAGCGCGGTGATCTCGGCGTCGAGAACCGCCAACTCGGCATCGATCAACGGCCACTCGACCTCGATCGCGGCCAGATCAGCGGCCGACGGTTCATCGGGGACCTCGGCGGGGGCAAGATGATTCCTCACGGAAACCTCCGAAAATGAGTCAGGAAAGGGGCAGGGGCGCGGCAACGAACAGCCGCCGTCGCCATCTGGCGAGAAGTCAGATCTCGGCCCCGCCGGAGCGGAGGCCGGCGGCACGGAACCTCAGCCGTGCACGGCAACCTTTTCGGGGAGGCGCGACCCCGTGGAGTTCTCAAAGAACAGGCGGCGGGCGGTCCGTCGGCGCGCGGCGCGTGAGTGCTCCGCGTTCCCCGGGTTCCGTCAGCCCGTCTAGCCAGTACGTACTGTCTAGACAGTGGTGCTGGCATGAAGGTGCCAGATGTTTGATGCGGATGTCAAGGGTTCTGCCTACACTGTCTAGACAGCGAAGATCGGCTAAGGGGGACGGAATGCCGGTGACCAGGCAAGGCAGGACATCCGTGTGGTCGCAAATCGCAGAGGATCTGCGGGCGAAGATCACGGATGGCACGCTGCCGACGGACGCCCGGCTACCCAGCGAGGCGGAGCTAACCGCCGAGTACGGCGTCGCGCGTGCGACCGTCCGGCAGGCTCTTACCGCTCTAGTGAACGAAGGCCTGATCGTTCCAAGGGCGCCACGGGGCTACTTCGTCCGCCATCGACAGCCGCTCTACTACCGTCCGCAGACCGAATTCCGACCTCAGCCGAGGACTCCGGAGATGGACCGCTTCATGGCAGACCACTCGGCAGAGGGGCGCGAACCGCGGCAGTCCATCGACGTATCCATCGTGTCGCCGCCAGCCGAGGTAGCGACACGGCTCCGCCTGGAGGATGGAGAGCTGGCGGTCGTTCGTCGGCGGGTTCGCTACCTCGATGGCGAGCCGTACAACACGAACGATAGTTACTTCCCTTTGGCACTGGTGCAGGACACCGAGATCATGCGTCCATTGGACATTGCGCGCGGAGCTAATGAGGTTCTGGCAGAGCAAGGGCACAAGCAGGTGCGTGCGCTGGACGAAATCTACGTTCGAATGCCCACGCCGGACGAGGCCCGGCGGTTAGATCTAGGTCCAGGCACGCCCGTCGCATGCCACGTCTGCACTGGTCTTACCGTAGATGGGAAGCCGGTTCGCGTTGTGTTGAACATCCTTCCAGGGGATCGGCACGTCATCGTGTTTGAACGTGAGGGAATGGAATCAGCACCAGAATGAATGAGATTCAAATAAGGGTCGCAAAACTGGACGATGTAGATAGGTTGGTGAGCATGTACGAAGCGGCCCGAAAGTGGCTTGCCAGCATTGGGTCTGATCAGTGGGCTGCCAACACTCCTGAGCGTATCCGCCCAAAGATCGTCTATTCCGTTCAGAGGCGCGAATGCTTCGTGGCTGTTGTTGAGGGCACGATTGTCGGAACCGTTACTATCGACGACGCAGCCGACCCAGAGTTTTGGAGTCCTGAGGAGTCATCCGACAAGGCTCTCTACTTGCACCGAATGGTCGTTGCCGAAAGCGCCCGCAGAAAGAGTGTTGGGCAAGCGATGCTAAAAATGGCGACGACGCTCGCGGCATCTCGCGGTTGTCGGTGGCTGCGATTGGATGCCTGGCGAACGAACACGAAGCTTCATCGATACTATGAAGATCAAGGATTCGCTCATGTTCGGACGGTAGATCTATCTCATAGGGGATCCGGTGCGTTGTTCCAAACCCCAGTTCACCAGTCATAAGCTGTCGAGCAGCGCAAGCCGGGCAGCGACCGAGTCGGTATTTGCACCCCCACATTGCCGAGCAAGCGACGTGGGGCCGCCTAAGGGGCAAACGTGAGTCAGCAAGTCGAGCAACTCAATCGGCCTAGATCGACGAGCCTATCCATCCCGGAGATCGTTGCGCGGACCCTTTCCGGAGAGGTCCGCGTGCCCAACTTTCAACGGGGGTTCGTGTGGGACGATAGGGATGTTAGAGATCTTTTCGACAGCGTGTGGCGCGGGTTCCCGCTTGGCACGCTCCTGCTGTGGCGCAGTTCAGCAGATGCCGGAGAGGTGAAGCTCGGCCCATTGTCGATCCCTGTTCCAGCAAGGCATGATGCACTCTGGGTGGTAGATGGGCAGCAGCGCATTACATCTTTGGTGGCCACACTGCGACCTAAACTGTATGAGTACGATCGGCGATTTGACGTATATTTCGACCTTCGGCGAGGGCGGTTTCACACAGGGACTGGGCGGACACCGCCGCCTACCTGGCTTCCTCTTTCTCAAGCGCTGGAGACGCGGTCGCTCCTTTCATGGCTTAGGGAGCACACCGCTGAGTTGGAACCTGAAGACTTCGACAGCGCCGACGCTCTTGGCGCTGCCTTGCGCGAGTATCAGGTGCCTGCATACATCGTTACCAGCGAAGACGATTATCTTCTTCGTAATATCTTTGATCGTGTTAACTCCGCCGGTAAGCCCATTGGAAGAACTGAGATCTTTCACGCGCTGTTTGCAAGCGAGACGGAGCCTGGAAGCCCAGAAACCGTGGTCAACAGCCTCGATCGTAGGCTGGGCTTCGGGCGAATTGAGCCAGCGCGAGTCTTGCAAAGCCTGCTCGCCATCCGGGGCGGCAACGTACAGCGAGACCTACGCGATGAGTTTGAACGAGGCGAAGACGTATCGGATTGGTATTCCGAAACAGAAGAGGCGCTGGCGCTGGCGATTAGATACCTCCGAGATGAAGGCATCCCTCATCTCACTTTGATGCCTTCTACTCTGCCCCTACCGGTCCTGGCCGCCTTCTTCTACCTGCACCCGGACCCTGATCCATGGACGCGCCGTCTGCTTGGGCGGTGGTTGTGGCGAGGGTGGGCACACGGATTCGGCAGTCGAGGACAAACCCCTGCGCTCCGGCAAGCCATCTACTCGGTCAATCCCAAGAAGGGTGACGCCAGCCAAGCCCCGGCGGAGGACGACGCTGCGCTGAGCCTGATTGCTACGGTGCCTGTTGGCCCGCTTCAGCAACTTCGGCTTGACCCATTCAGGACGGAGTCAGCGGCGGCCCGACTTGCACTACTTGCATTGGCCTCTCTTCGCCCACTCGCTCCGGATGGGTCCGAGGTAAAGGTAACCTCCGCATTTGAGGAACACGGTGTTGGCGCGGTGACCGAGATTGTCCGTGGGCGGCGTGGTGAGGTTGGCGCACGCGGCCTATGGCCGGTAGGTCTGCGGCCACCTACGGGCGAGGAAAGTTCCGCGGTCCTCAAGAGCCACGCTATTACGAATCGGTCCGTCAAATTTCTTCGGGACCGAAAGATTGACGATTTCGTTAAGACGCGCGGTGCCTTCATCGAGAGTCTAGTGAGAAATTTTGTCAACACGCGCATGGAGGAGAAAGCCCTTAACCGGCGGTCCCTCTCTAGCCTCATTGTGCCGGACGAAGAGTAGATCATGAACATTCAAAGGCAAGTTGCCCTGGTGCAAATCATGTCGCCGGTAGGCGAGTGGGTCAACGTTGGGTTCTTGCGGAACCAAAATGAATTCACGCGTTTTGAGTACGCGCCTGGATACTGGAACGACCCCAACCGGCCTATCCTGGGGCAGGTTTTCGAAGAACGTGGCCGAGATTGGATGCCCAGTCAAAGGGTGGCGCTGCCAACCTGGTTTTCACATCTTCTGCCAGAAGGCTATTTGCGGCACGCGGTTTCGGCCGCCATCGGCGGAAAGCCCCAACGCGAATTTCCGATGCTCATAAGGTTAGGTGAGAGCGATCTTCCTGGAGCCGTTCGCGTCCTTCTGTCGGACGAAGAAGATGACTCAATCCCGGACGTCGAGGATTTCCATACCCACGAGGAAGAACAGGATGATGAAGAGGCCGTACTAAAATTCAGCCTCGCTGGGGTCCAACCAAAGTTTTCTGTGATGCTGGATCCGGTTAAGGGATTGACGATTCCGGCGAGAGGACAAGCTGGTGACTTTATCGTCAAACTCCCTGACGGCCGTCCTGGATTCGAGCGAGTTCCCGAAGCCGAATTGGCTGCACTTACTCTGGCCAAAGAGGCGGGAATCACGGTCCCCAGTGCTTTCTTGTGCGACGTATCAGAGATATCGGGCCTGCCGGAGTGGGCCAGGTCCCACCCAGGGAAGGCGTTAGCGATCAGGCGCTTCGACCGTCTGCTAGACGGAGGGCGCGTGCATGCTGAGGTGCTCGCACAAGTTCTTGATGTCCCAACCGCAAACGAACGTCTCAAATACACGCGCGCAAACTTCGAGACGATTGCCAGCGTGGTCGACGCACTCTGCGGTGCCGACAGCGCACTTGAGGTGATCGATCGTATCGTACTCAATGTCTTGGTAGGCAACGGTGACGCCCACCTCAAAAACTGGGCTGTGATCTATCCGGACGGTGTTACGCCGGAGTTAAGCCCCGCTTTCGACATCTTGCCGACAGTCCTGTACATCAAGGACGATAACCTGGGTGTGAAGCTCAACAACTCAAGGTCGTTTACCGACGTCAGCCGCAGGAGTTTCGATCGATTGGCGGATCGTGTAGGGCTAAGCCGCTCCGAAGTGGATGAGCGGGTTGCCGAGACTGTGAGCGCCGTCGAGATGGGTTGGTCGGTGCTCGGTGAGTTTCTGGACCTAAAAAGTTACAATCGACTCACTGCATGGCGCAACAAGCTTCCTTTGTTTCAGTCGTTTCGGAGTTAGGCGTCGTCGCGCTGCTCTCGGGCATGGCGAATGCTCGGAGACGATCGAGCACGCATAGTCAGCTTTGATCTAATCTCGGTTCTGCTACGGGAAAAGATCGTTGGTCGGGCCGGCGGCCTCAGGGGGACCCTATCCGCTAGGTCGTCGATCTTCCGGTGAAGCCCGTTGAGCGCCTTATAGACGTGCTGCCACTCATCGAACCACTTTCCTGGTTCGCCTTCTTGTGCGCGCCGGATGCTGTTATGCAGCTTCAGAAACTGAAGGGCCAACTGGTCCCAATATGGTGAGTCTGGGTTGACCCGGCTTATTCGCCTCAGCAAAATTCGCACCTCTGCCATTCGTTCGGCTAGAGCCTCGTCAGCAGTTCGCGCGCCTTCTATTGTCGCTGTCAGGAATTCTCGGTTCAGCGTCTCGTCGTGCTCTGCGGTTTGCAAGAACGACCTGGCCATCAACGCGTTGTGGCCGGACCGGTCGGCCGTCGCAACCGCCAGCGACACCTTTTCCGCTACGGCCGAGTAGATGGCGTCAACATCGTTCTCCCATCGTTCACGGCCACGGGTGCGACGTTGCACCCACGGCACTATCAGGAGCTGAATCGCAAAAGTGCCCGCAAGCGTGACTCCGCCGCCGAGCAGGACCGCCCAGACGTTCACAGTGGCCGATCGTAGCGGCAGTCGTAATGCACGCGCTGCTTCTCTTCTGTGGATCGACCCGGCAGCCTTCGTTGTGGTCTCGTACGCCATGTACGTGTACGTCCAGCGGGTTCTGCAGGCCCAGCCTGGCCTGCGTGTCGAGCGCTGGTGGACGCTTCCGGGTGGGAGGTCCCAGACCGCGAAAGCGTGGGGCGGTAGTAGGGGGCGCCAGGCCCGCTGAGCGTCAAACTGCGCGTCAATCGATGCGAACGTTGCCGGACGCGTGCGGACACTGACGGACGCTCCGACCTAGCTCATGGCCGCTATGAGTGGAGGTCCATCGATTGTGTCGGATGCTTGACACGGAAGAGGTCACTGGTTCAAACCCAGTATCGCCCACCAGTTAGAGCAGTAGGTCAGAGCCGGTTTCCTCGGAACGAGGGACCGGTTCTTTTCCGTTGCAGGGCACCCCGGGAGAAATCTGGGAGATGACCTTCGCGACGTCTTCGGGGACCGTCGCGAGGCGGGCTGTTCAGCACTGCCACCGGCGACCCGGCACGGGGCTTGCGCCCGCTCCCTTAGAGGGGTCTGCTCGGCTTGCCCGGCTCGACGGCAGACGGGCGCTGCGTAACACCCACGGTGGCCGGCGTCGCCCAGCGGATCTTCCCGGCCCGGAGCCCGTGGCCCCCCGCCGGGGGCGCAGTAGCCGGGACCCTAGGTGGCCCCGCAGCAACTCCCAGACGCGCCCGCGGGGACCAGGCCGCGCCCCACGGACGGCTGCCCCATCGCTCCAGCCGCGGCGCTGGCGTGCCCGCCGCGTGCGGCAGCTAAGCGGGCTGGTGCGCGCCCTGGGGGCGGCGCGTGCGGCCCGCTTCGGGCCGCCTTGAACCATCCCGCGCTGGTGAGGACTTCAAGGCGGCCCTGCGGGCCGCACGTCGTCGCCTGGCCGCCGTTCGCGCTTTGCCGCTCCGCTCACGGCGCGAACAGCAGCGGACCCGGTATCGCCCACCAGTTCAGAGGCCATGACCGACGAAGGCCGTGCCTCTTTCGTTGCCTGAGGGTCCAACTGAGTGACTAAGGCTCCGGGTCGTGTGGCCGAAGTTCCGATCCATCGTTTCGGCGCCGCCCAGCAGGACCGGGGGGCGTTCGGTGACCCTTGTGCCCGCGTGGCCGCCGAGCGAGCGAGACGCAGCTGCGTCGGAGCTCGCGCGGCATTCAGTCTGTCGGGCCGAAGCACAATCGCAGCCGTGGAATTCGGTCAGTTCGTCAACGTCACGAGGCCGGAGAGCGGCGAGCCCTACGCCTGCCCCTGCTGCGGTTTCCTGACGCTCGACCGTCGTGGCTACTACGAAATCTGCGCTGTCTGCTGGTGGGAGGACGACGGCCAGGATGATCACGACGCGGACCGGATTCGTGGTGGCCCGAACAGAGACCTGAGCCTGAGCGAGGCGCGCTGGAGCTTCCGGGCCATCGGAGCATCGGAAGTCCGAGCTCTCGGCCATGTGCGGCCACCTCTCGATGGCGAACACCCCTTGGCGTGATCGCACTTGTGCTGGGCCGCGAGCGCGGTGAGCTGGTTGGCGCTTCCACGCCAAGCCGCCCTCGCTGAGTGGGCGAGACCGGCGCGGGAGCAAACCTGTCCAAGGTGGAGATCTCTCGTGCCAGTGGCATATTCGCATCAATTGGTCTCAGGTCGGGCGGGCGCTCCGCTCCTGTACAGGACGGACCCGCACTTGAAGATCAAATGCCAGGTTCGTTCAGGTAACGGGCTAGCGAAAGCCTCAAGACTTACTCAAGATCGTTGCGATCGGCCCATCAGGACAGTCAGGCTGACGGGCACCGATGTCTTGATCAAGACGAGGTCCCCCACCTGGAGGTTCCATTGAACCATCGGCGGTCGACAGTAATAGCTATCTCTGCCTTGCTGGCTGCCACGTTCGCCCCCGTCGTGACGTCGACCTCGGCGTTCGCGGCTCCTCTGCCGGCCTTCGCGGCGGCCGAGCCCAACCAGGTCACCGACCTGACGGTCAGCCAGGCTGACGGGTTCGCCACCGTTGCCTGGACGCCGGTCCCCGGTGCCGCTGACTACCAGATCGAGCGCACCGCGGTCGACGCCGCCAACGCACCCACCGGCACCCCCACGGTGGTCGGCGTGTGGCGTCCGAACCGGCAGATCAACAACGAGACGCCGACCTTCGCCGACGCCGGTTTCAACCCCGGCACCCGCTTCCAGTGGCGGGTTCGGGCCCGGATCGGCACCGCCGAGCAGCCGTACTCGTCGCCGGTGTTCGACACCACCAAGGCGCCGTGGGGTGACCCCGCTGTCGCCGGCCAGAACCTGCGTACCCAGTGGGAGACCACTCAGGCCGCGCAGTACACCAGCGACGCCAACGAGTACGCCTACACGGCGGCCGTCGACCAGTTGAGCGAGCGGGTGCGGGTGGTCGAGATCGGCCGTACCGTGCAGAACCGCCCGATCAACATGCTCGTCATCGGCTACCCGACGCCGCCGGCGACCCCGGCCGCGGTGGCTGCCACCTCGCCGCTGGCCGTCAACTGCAACGTGCACGGCAACGAGCCGGGCGACCGCGAGGCCTGCCTGATCATGGCTCGCCAGCTCGCGTTCAGCAACGACGCCCGTACGCTGGGCCTGCTCAAGAACACCACCGTCCTGATCGTTCCGACGATCAACGGTGACGGCCGGGCCGCCAACACCCGCGGCAACACCACCGGTCAGGACCTCAACCGGGACTACTCGCTGATCCGTCAGCCGGAGACCGCGGCGTACGTGCGCATGCTGCGCGACTACCGCCCGGTGGCCGGTTACGACGGTCACGAGTACGGCAACAACCAGGCCGGCGACCTGCCGATGCTGCCGCCGCGTCACCAGAACGTGGCTCAGCAGATCTTCGACGAGTCGCTCGACATGATCGAGAACCACATGTACGTCGAGGGTGCCAAGGACGGCTGGTGGGCTTGCCCGTACGGCTGCGCGAATGGCAGTGGTGTTGGTCTGAGCGAAGAGACCATCCTGCGTAACACCCTCGGCCTGAAGAACACCGTGAACTCGCTCCTGGAGCTCCGCAGCTCCGGTGGCGCGACCCGGCCGGACGAGGGCAACACGGCGAACAACCGTCGCCGCAAGACGTTCTCCGCGCTGTGGACGTTCAACCAGTTCATGGACTACCACCACAACCAGCTCAGCGACATCAAGAAGGCGCGTGGCGAGGCGATCGAGTTCCAGGCCGGCAACAACGGCCGGATCGTCTTCCGGGGTTCGCGGGTCGTCCCGCTGCACCCGGCGCCGCACCCGGGTGAGGCCGGCCCCCGCGAGGACCTGCCGACGCCGGACATGATCCTGGACAACGCCCCGTGTGCCTACAAGCTCACCGAGGCGCAGTACAACGGCGCGCGTACCGACGGTCCGAACGACGTCGGTGCCACGGTCGCCGAGCGGATCGCGGCGCACGGCTGGAAGGTCGTCAAGGTCGCCGACGGGTACGTCGTGCCGCTGGCCCAGCCGGAGCGCGGTCTGATCCCGCTGCTGCTGGACGAGCAGGGCGAAGAGGAGTGGGTGAGTGGCGAGCGGGTCTACCCGACCCTCACCGGCCGCCACAACGGGCCGCTGACCATCTCTGGCTTCGCCTGCCTGTCGGGTGCCACGGTCAACGGTCCGGTCAACCTCCGTCCGGGTGCGACCCTGGTCGCCACCAACACGACCATCAGTGGTCCGGTCAACGCCGCCAACGCCGCGGGTGTCTTCTTCGGCGACAGCAGTGTGCGCGGCCCGCTCCAGGTCGCGAACACCAACGGCCCGGTCACCGTCATCGGCACGAACGTGTCCGGCCCGGTCAACCTGGTCAACAACACCAACGGTGCGGCTCCGTACTTCGCCGGCAACAGCGTCAGCGGCCCGCTGAACTGCGCCGGCAACAGCACGGCTCCGACCAACCTCGAGGTCCGCAACGTGGTCAACGGACCGCGGGCGGGTCAGTGCTCCACCCTGTGATCCACTGACGTAACACTGTCGTACCGGCGGGCTGGACCGGGAAGCCCGGCCCGCCGGTACGCACCTTTTCTTCCTGGAGGGCTTTGATGCGCACCCGGTTGCTGGCGGTCGTCATGGTGGCCGCGCTGGCTGTGGCGGGCTGCACGTCGGACGAGGAGCCTTCCACCGCCGCGGTGTCGGGTCCGCTGTGCGGCGAGTTGCCCAAGGGCGACGAGCCGGGCAACCCGACGGCGCTGGCGAGCGAGTCGGTGGACCAGGCGCTGCAATGGATCACCGTGCTGACCACGTTCGAGGGCGCCTTGCGGGCATCCGAGCTCGTGCCGGAGCTCGAGGGCAAGAAGGCCATCACCGTGCTGGCCCCCTCCGACGACGCCTTCATGGCCAAGTTCTCGCAGGACAACCTCGACGAGCTGATGATCAAAGACAAGGACGCGCTGCGTACGCTGCTCCGCGCGCACATCGTCGACCGCTCCCTGAGCTTGGCTGACCTCCGCGACGCGGACTCGGTGACCACGCTGGACGGCACGACGGTCAAGGTCAGCGAGGCCGACAAGATGGCCCGCATCGGCGACGAGGCAACGACCGTCTGCGCCGACTACCGCATCGCCAACGGCCGCGTGCACGTCATCAACCACGTCCTGGGCAACTTCCCCACCACAGCCGGCCAGGGCGACTCAGGCCACTGACGGTGGGCCGCGGGTCGCGGCCCTTCCTCCGCGCCGGATCGAGTGGAAGCATTGCTCGAAAGGCGAGGGGGACCGATGAGTGCGGCCCAGGATCGCGCGGCGTTCAGAGCGTTCGAGCACGGCAGATGGCAGGACGCCGTCGAGACCTATCACGCCGCCTGGAGCGAGCTGACCTCGCAGACGATCACGTCCGTGCTGGACTCCCTGGCGCCCGGCCGGTTCCTTGATGTCGCGTCCGGGCCGGGCTACCTCGCCGCGGCGGCGACGGCCAAGGGCGCGCGGGCGGTGGCACTCGACTTCTCGCCGGCGATGCTCGCGAAGGGTGCCCGGACGTACCCGGACCTGACCTTCGTCCTCGGCGACGCGGAACGCCTGCCGTTCGCCGACGGGGCGTTCGACGCGGTGGGCATGAACTTCGGCATTCTGCATCTCGGCAACCCGGATGCCGCCATCGCCGAGGCCTTCCGCGTGCTGGCGGTCGGCGGCCGGTTCGCCTTCACCGCCTGGGCGGATCCCGCTGAGGCGTTGGGTTTCAACCTGGTGCTCGCGGCCGTCGCGACCCACGGCGCGCCCGTGGCGATCCCTCAGGGTCCGGACTTCTTCCGCTACAGCCGGCCCGAGCAGTGCACGGCCGCCCTGGGCGCGGCCGGGTTCACGGACGCGGCGGTGACGACCGTCGACCTGCGCTGGACACCACCCACGGTCGAAGCCGTCTTCCCGTCGTTCCTGCACGGCACGGCCAGGACAGGCGCCCTGCTCCGAAGGCAGAGCCCGGCGGCACAGCGCGCGATCGCGGATGCGATCGCCCAGGCCGCGCAGCGGTTCGTGACCACCGACGGCCGGGTCGTCATCCCCATGCCGGCCGTGCTCGCGAGGGGCACCAAGCCCTAGCGCGGCGGCGCCGACGCGATGACCGTGATGCCGAGTGCTCGGGCGAAGGTGTGTGACAACGCGATCAGGTCGTCGGCGGTGATGGTGGCGCCCGACAGGCCCGTGACGCCGCCGATTCCGGAGAGGTCGCAGTTCGTGAAGCGCGCGCCCGTGCAGGTGGCGTTGGAGAACTGGGCGCCCGTCAGGTCGCAGGCCACGAACTCCGCGCGGCGCAGGTCGGCTCCGGTGAAGTCGGCTCCGGTCAGGTTGCAGCCGCTGAAACGGACATGGGCGAACGTCGTGAAGCGGAACCCGGCCAGGTCGGCGCGGCAGTCGTCGAACGAGACGTCGCGCAGCGTGCCGGCCGTGCACTGGGCGCCGGTCAGACGGACGCTGGTCAGCCTCGTGCGCAGCAGCGTCGGCTTCGTCAGGCGGGCGTTGGCCCAGTCGCAGTGCGAGACCTCGCAGTCGGTGAAGCGGGGCTGGTCCAGCACCGCCGCCGCGAGGGTGGTGCGCTCGAACCGGCACTGGTCGAACTCCACCGCGTCGGCTTCCTGGGCCGAGAGGTCCAGGCCGGTGAACGACAGGCGCCGCGACAGTCCCTCGTGTTCGAGGTCGGGGTCCTCCGCTTCGGTCAACGGGGCCAGGCGTGGGTCGGCGGGCGCGGTTTGAGCAGGCACGTCCTTCACCGTAGTCAACCCGCGATCGGCGGCGGCAGCGGCCGGCAGTGGACGATGTCCAGCCGCGAGACGGCCCGCGTGAGGACCACGTAGAGCAGGTGCGGCCCGCGTGGCTCCGCGGCGATGTCGGCCGGCTCGACGACGACCACGTGGTCGTACTCGAGACCCTTCGCGAGACCCGCCGGCAGCACGGTCAGCCGAGGAGTGACGGGCAGGGCGGCGGACAGCGTCGCGATAGCCGACGGCGCCGCGATGACGGCCACCGAGCCGTCGAGATCGAGCGCCGCTTTGACGGCCGCCGCGACCCCGCCGCACAGGTCGTCCGAAGGAAGAACCCGCAGCGACCCGGCGTCGCGGACCGCGCGGGTCGGTGGCACGGCGACGTCGAGCGTGGCCAGCAGCCGGTTGGCCAGGGTGACCACCGCGCCCGGCACCCGGAAGCCGGCGGTCAGCGCGACCACCGGCGCGGACGGCTTGCCCAGGTGGCCGAGCTGCGACTCCCAGCTCGTGGCCGCCCACGGTGTCGTGCCCTGGGCCAGGTCGCCGAGCACGGTCAGCGAACCGTGCGCGCTGCGGCGGGCGATCACCCGGCATTCCATCGGCGAGAGGTCCTGTGCCTCGTCGACGACGATGTGGCCGAAGCTCGCCGGCTGCTCGATCAGCCCGGCCACCTCGTCGACCAGCACGAGGTCGGCGGCCGACCAGCCGGTCCGGCGCGGTGGCCGGCGGATCGCCTCCTGCTCGGCGTCGGAGAGGATCCCGTCGGCGGCCGCCGACGGATCGCGCAGCAACCTGGCCACCAGATCCGGCGGGCGGACCCGTGGCCACAGCCGGTCGAGAAGGTCCCGCACCGGCTGGCTCCGGCCGATCTGGCGCGCCCACGCCTCGCCGGGCACCAGTCCCCGCCGCTCGGCCTGGCGCCGCACCAGGTCGACGAGCCGGGAACGCAGCCGCTCCCGACCGACGCCGTAGCGCGGCGACTCCTGCCAGATCTCGTCCATCAGCCGGGCCAGGGCCACTTCGGAGACCCGCCAGCGGTACGCGCCGTCAGGCACCACCAGTGGCTCGGTCGGCTCGCCGAGCCGGCCGTAGAGGGCCCGCGCCAGCATGGTGGCCATCCGCGGGTCGTGCTTGACGACGGTCGACTCGTCAGAGTCCACCAGCGAGGCGCCGCCGAGTAGCTGGTCGAGGGTGCGCTGCGACACGTCGACCTCACCCAGCGCGGGCAGCACGGACGAGATGTACGCGAGGAACGCGGGGTTCGGCCCGAGCACCAGCACCCCACCGCGGGACAGCCGTGCCCGGTGCGAGTAGAGCAGGTAGGCGGCCCGGTGCAGGCCGACCGCGGTCTTGCCCGTGCCCGGCGCTCCCTGCACGCACACCGACTCGTCGAGGTCGGCCCGGACGAGCTCGTCCTGCTCGGGCTGGATGGTCGCGACGATGTCGCGCATCGGGCCGACCCGGGGGCGCTCGATCTCGTCGGCCAGCAGCCGGCTCGCGGTGTCGTGCTCCAGGTGCTCGTCCTCGTAGCCGGTCAGCTCGCCCGCGCCGGCCCAGCCGTAGCGGCGTCGGGTGGTGACGCCCATCCGGTCCCGCGCGCTGGCCCGGTAGAACGCCCGAGCGAGCGGCGCGCGCCAGTCGACGACCAGTGGCTGGCCGCCCGTGTCGCCGATGTGCCGGCGACCGATGTGGTAGCGCGGCTCGCCCGGGTCGAACGTCAGGCGGCCGAAGAAGAGCGGGCCGGCCGGCTCCTCCGCCAGCTCTTTGGCCTGCGTCCGCAACATCCGGCCCAGGGTCTCCGCCGTGTAGCGGTCACCGGCGACCTGCGCACCGGTCGCGACCCGCAGCCGGGCCGTGTCGAGCATCCGAGCGAGCGCGGCGCGGGCGGCGGCCAGGTGCGCCCGTTCCTCGGTAAGACCGTCCGACACGAAGAACCCCTCCTCCGACAAGCAAGCGTTTTACCGAGTAAATAATAAGACTCGGTAAGAGATTTGCCCAAGTGAACTGGGGGCCGTTAGGCTGATAAGCGTGACCGAGCAGGCCGGGCTCCGCGAGCGCAAGCGGCAGCGCACCCACGACGCGATCTCGACCGCGGCCATCGACCTGTTCCTGGCTCGCGGGTTCGACGCCGTCTCGGTCGCCGACGTGGCGGCGGCGGCCGAGGTGTCCAAGCCGACGCTCTTCAAATATTTCCCGACGAAGGAAGACCTGGTGCTCCACCGGATCGCCGACCACCTCGGCGAGGCGGCCCGGGTGGTCGGCGGGCGCGAGGCGGGGGAGAACCCGCTGGCCGCGCTGCGCCGGCACTTCCTCGACGGGCTGCGGCGCCGTGACCCGGTCACCGGCCTCAACGACCACCCGCAGGTGTTGGCCTACCACCGGATGGTCTTCGAGACGCCCACCCTGGCCACCCGCGTGGCGAGCTTCGCCGAGGCCGACGAGGCGGCGCTGGCGGCGGCCCTGGACCCGCGCACCGGCCTGCGCGCCCGGCTGGCCGCCGGCCAGATCATCGTCGTCCAGCGGATCCTGGCCCGCGACAACTGGCGGCGGCTGGTCGACGGGCGCACCGCCGAGGCGGCCTACCGGCCGGCGGTGGCCGCCGCCAACCGCGGCTTCGACCTCCTGGAGTCCGGCCTCGGCGCATAGCGCGGCGTGCTCCACCCGATCGTGTCTGCTCAGGTTGGTGTTCCGGTTCTAGTGTGGAGGGCACCCGACACGAGCCGAGGGGTCCCACGAATGGAACCGATCACGCTGGTCGTCGCCGCTCTCGTAGCCGCGGCGACCACGGGAGCGACGAAGCTCGCCGAGACGGCGGTGGCTGACGCGTACACGTCGCTGAAGGACCTGGTCGTCGATCGACTGCGGAAGAATCGCGCCGAGGGAACGCTGCTGGTGGAGCGGGCCGCAGACTCCGATCAGAGCCGGACCGCGCTGGAGCGGGCCCTCGTCGACGCCGACGTGGACCAGCCCGTGATCGACGCCGCGCGACGGCTGCTCGGCCTGCTCGAATCACGTGGCGGCAAGTACGCCGTGGACGCCTCGCGAGCCAAAGGCGTGATCATCGGCGATCACGGTGTCCAGCACAACACGTTCCACGAGTGACCATGGACGTCCGTCTCCGGGACGCCCGCGGAATGGTGATCGGTGAGCACAACACCGTCTACCAGAACTTCTTCGACGCGCGGCACGCGCCGTTGGCGGCGAAGCTCATCAGTTTCGCCGATTTGATCGCCGAGAAGACGCAGCACTTCGTCGGGCGGCGGTTCGCGGTCGACGCCGTCGACCAGTTCATCGCGCGGAACTCCGCCGGCTATCTCGTGATCGAGGGCATGCCCGGGATCGGGAAGACGTCGCTCCTCGCGCACCTCGCCGCGACCCGGGGGTGGGCGCACCACTTCGTGGTCGGGGCCCTCGGCATCAGCCGCGCCGAGCAGTTCTTGGAGAACGTCTCCGCACAGCTCATCGCGAAGTACGACCTCGACCGCGCGGCGGCGTTGCCTCCCGAAGCGTCGCGCGACGGCTCGTTCCTGGCCGGTGTGCTCAGCGAGGTCAGCGCCGGCCTGCCTGACGGCGCCACCGCGGTCGTCCTCGTCGACGCCCTCGACGAGGTCTTCACGCTCCACGACGTCCATGCGAACGTCCTCTACCTGCCGCCGACGTTGCCGCGCGGAGTCTTCTTCGTCGTCACCACTCGGCCCCGCGAACGCGACGAGCTGGCGCTGCGGACCGAGACGCGCGAGTTCTTCTACCTCGACCCCCGCTCGTCGGCCAACCAGGCCGACGTCCTGGCGTACATCGACGGAGCCCTTGATCGGGACCAGCTACGGACGCGGCTGAGCGCCTGGGGGGCGACGCCGGCCGACTTCGCCGAGACACTGCTGGCGAAGGCCGAGGGCAACTTCATGTACCTGCACCACGTGTTGCCGGCCATCGAGCAGGGCCGCTTCGCGGACTTCGCGCTCGACGACCTGCCGCAGGGCCTGGAGGCCTACTACGACGCACACTGGCGGCAGATGCGTGCGGCCGGCGGCGGCGACTGGGCGGCGCTGTGGCAACCGGCCATCGTCTTTCTCGCCGCGGCGCGCGAACCGGTGACCGTGTCCCAGATCGCCGCCTGGACGGGGCTCCCGCCACCCCAGATCCAGGTCGCGGTGCGCCGATGGCGCGAGTTTCTCGACGTCGAACGGGTCGACGGGCAACGCCGCTACCGGATCTATCACTCCAGCTTCCACGACTTCCTCGGTGCGAAGGACGACGTCGACCTGCGCGCGGTGAACAGCACGATCGCCGACCGGCTGCTCGACCGCTACCGCGAGCTGAAGGACCGCGGATGACCGACGACGGGTACGTGCACCGCCATCTGGTCTTCCACCTGCTCCAGGCCGGCCGGCACGCCGATCTGCTCGACCTGCTGACCGGGTCGCCCGACTGGATGCACGCCCAGGCCGGCACGGCGAGCGGGGTCGGTGCGTTCGTCGACGACGTCGAGTTGGCGTTGCGCCACGTCGACGAGGGTGTGCCGTTGCCCGACCGGCTGGCGCTGGTGGCCGCCGGCCACGCGGCCCGCGAGCGGGTGCACATCTACACGAAGGACGACCTCGAGACGCTGGTGTTGCTGGGGCGGTCCGCCGAAGCGCTGCAGCACGCGCGGTCGCGGGCCGGGGCCGGCGATCGGGTAGCGGGTCTGGTCGCGGTCGGCGGCGCTCCGGTCCTGGAGGAGGCGTGGGAGACGACCCGGGCGATCCGGGCCGCGTACGCACGGCGGGAGACGCGGGCCGGCCTGGTCCGGTGCTGGATCGCCGCGGGCGACACCGACCGGGCACTGCGGGCGGCCGAGGAGGTGTACCGATCCGACGGCGGCGTCGACCAGGACGACGAGCTCGCGCAAGCCGTCGCCCGGGCCAGCTCCCCGATGTCGCCGACGATCTTCCAGCTCGGCCTGGACCGGTCCGCGCTCCGCACCCACCTCGACCCCCTGCTCGGCGTCGCGGAGGCGCTGTCGGCCGAAGACGACCGGCTGCCCGGCCTCCTGGAGACGATCGCCGAGCGCATGCCGGCACTGGCCAACGAGGCCGGCCGCACGCACGTCGCGTTCCGCCTCGCGGCCGTGTGGTCCCGCCTCGACAGCACCCGGGCGCAGGAGATGCTCAAGGCCGCGACCGCCGCCGGCGACGCGCATGCCAACGGCATGGAGGCCATCTTCGTCCGCTTCGACGCCGCCATGACCCTGCTGGAGGCCGACCTGGTCGACGACGCACTCGCCGTCGTGCGTGGCATCCCGGAGGCGACGGTGATCGGCCAGGCGCTGGCCCGCGTCGCCGCGCACCTGGCCGCGCACGGCTCCTTCGACGACGCGTTCGCCGTGGTCGAGCTCATCCCGCAGGAGCCCGAGTCGGTCCGCTGGATGCGTGAGGCGCACGCGAACGGCCTGGTTTCGCCAGGCGGGTTCTCCGAGCCGCTGGCGGCGGGCCGCGCCGAGGGCGACTATCTCCAGAGCTGGGCGCGCCGGGTGCTGGTCGACGCGTTGTTGGAGGCCGGTCGCGCGACCGAAGCCAGGGACCGGCTGGATCAGATCGACAACCCGCAGTGGCACGAGTACGCGACCTTGAGCGTCGCGGCGGCCCTCGAAGGCGGGCGCGCCCTGATCGAGCCGATCCTGGCCAAGGCCCGCTCAGGCGATCCGTTGTACGTGGCCCACGTGATCGCCGCACTGGCCCGCGGCGGTGACGTCGAAGGCGCGGAGCGCGAGGCGCACCGACTCGCCCGCAGCGAGCCTGACACCGACGGCGTGTTGACCACCGCGGTCTCCCACGCCCGCCTGGCGGTGATCGCCCCACTCGTCGCCCTGGGCCGCTGGGACCACGCCCTCGACCTGGCCGCCCAGGTCCCCCATCCCGACGCCCGCCGCAGCGCGCACAAGGCGATCGCCCACGCGATGGCGAGGGCCGGCGAACCGCGCGCGGCGGAGGTCCTCGACACGGCCACCCAGGTCGGCACCGACGTCCAGCGCCGCGCCGAGGCCCTCGCGGACGCCGCCGTCGCGCTGGCCGGCGCGGGCCGGCTCCTCGAGCGCGCCGAACGCCGCCTGGCCGAGATCCCCGACTCGTACGCGCGGGCACTGGCGACCCAACGCCACGTCGGCACCCGCGCGGCGGTCGTGGCGATCGGAGGCAACCTGAAGGCGGCCGTCCGAACGGCCCGCCGTGTCGGCAAGCACCCCACGATGGACGGCGACGCGCTCGGCCACGCGACGATCGCGATCGCCGAGGGCCTGTGGCGCGCGGGCCGCTACGCGCAGGCCCTGACCATGACCGCACGGGTCAAGCCGATCCTCGCCGCTCACTGCCTGGCCGAGCTGATGCGCTCGGCGGCGCGCGGCCCGATCGAACCGCTCGCCCAAGTGGTCGACGCGTGCGTGCTGGCCGTCGACGCGGTCGACGACCAGGCGGAGACGCCGGGCATCAACGCCGACCTGGCGGTCGTGCTGCACCGCCTCGGCGACCCGCGATCGCAGACCCATCTGGACAAGGGACTGGCGGCGCTCGACGACGTCTACTTCGGACCGTCGATCGCCGGCGCCCTCGGGAAGGTGGCGTCGGCGCTGTCGCTGCTGGGTGATCCGCGCGCGGACGACTTCTTCCGGCGGATGCGGGACCGGGTCGAGCGGCAGCGGCGGCAGGTCCACGAGATCCAGGAACACAAGGGCGTGAACTACTACTGGGCCACGCTGTTGGACGTGGCGATCGCGTACGCCGCGGCCGGAGACCTGCCCCGGGCGACAGCGACGACGGCCGAGATCGACGACGGCTACTTCCGCCGGGTCGCCACGCTGAACGTCGCGGGGCTCGCGGCCGAGTCCGGCGACCCGGTCGCAGCCCTGCGTCTGGCCCAGCCGTCGTCGCTCGACGACCTGGTGGCGGTGGTCACCGGCTGGAACCACGCCCTGCGCCGCTACGGCCCGGACACCGTGCGGCAGGCGATCGAGTCCGTCATCCGCGTCAGCGGCTGGATCCACCAGGAATGGCAGGACGTCCATCGCGAGCTGGCCCGCTGAGGCAGCTCACCCTTTGAGCGCTCCGGTGAGTCCACCGACGATGCGGCGTTGGAACAGGCTGAAGAACACCAACGCCGGGATCATCGACAACGAGGTGAACGCGAGCACCTTCGCGGTGTCGACCGAGTACTGCGACGCGAAGGCTCGCACGCCCAGCGGCAGCGTGAAGGTGTCCTCGCTGTTCAGGATGAACAGCGGCAACAGGTAGCTGTTCCAGCTACCGATGAACGCGAGGATTCCGGTGGTGATCAGTCCCGGCACCGAGAGCGGGAGGGCCATCCGCCAGAAGAAGCCGAGCCGGCTGCAGCGGTCGATGGCGGCGGCCTCCTCGATCTCCTTGGGAATCGCCTGCAGGAAGGGAACCAGGATGATGATCGTCGTGGGCAGCCCGAAGGCGATCTGAGGAAGGATGACGCCGGGGAGGGTGTCCACCAGGCCCAGGTCCTTCACCAGGATGTACAGGGGCGTGATGGCGACCGTGATGGGGAACATGAGACCGGCGGCGAACAGCGCGTACATCGCTCCGCGGCCCCGGAACCTGTAGCGGGCCAGGACGTAGCTCGCCATGACACCCAACACGACGATCCCGACCGTGGTGGTGACGGCCACGATCGTCGAATTGGTCGCTTGCCGCCAGAAGGTCTCGCTCGTCATGACCTCGGTGTAGTTGCTGAAGACCCACGGGTTCGGCAGACCCGCGGGGTCGACGGTGATCTGCGAGTTGGTCCGAAAGCCGCCGAGAATGATGTAGAGGACGGGTCCGAGCATGAGACCGATCAGCAGCAGGGCCGCCAGGTAGACGATCGGGTTGCCCCAGCCGCTTTTCTTCCTCGGCCGACGCCGGGCAAGAGTGCCTCTGGCCATGTCCTACCGTCCTTCGGTGAGCGCGCCCTCGGTGTCCCGGCGCAGAACGAAGCGCTGGTACACGAGCGCGATGATCAAAGAGATGACGAACAGCACGACCGCCACCGCGTTGCCGTAGCCGTAGTTGCCCGCGTTCCGACCCTCGACGACCATGTACGTCGCCATCGTCGAGGTGCCGGCGGTCCCCGCGACGTACTGGCCCCAGATGACGTACACGAGGTCGAACAACTGCAACGCGCCGATGATGGACAGGAACGCCCAGATCCGGATCGTCGGCCCGAGCAGTGGCAGGGTGATCCGCCGTTGGGTCTGCCAGTACGAGGCGCCGTCCACCGCGGCCGCCTCGGACAGCTCCTCAGGGATGTTCTGCATTCCGGCCAGGAACAGGATCACGGCGAACCCGATGTATTTCCACGTCAGGATCGCCATCAAGCTCCAGAGGGCGAGCTTCGGATTCGCCAGCCAGTCCTCGGCCAGAAAGCCCAGACCGATCGACCTCAAGACGCCGTTGACCGCGCCGTTGGCCTGGAGCATCAGGCTCCAGCCCGTCCCCGCGATGACCTCGGCGATCACGAACGGGACGAAGATGAGCACCCGGATGACCGACTGGCCACGCACCCTCTGGTTGAGCAGCAGGGCGAGGCCGATCGCGATCGGGCCCTGGATGACAAGCGACAGCACGACGATCAGGCCGTTGTGCCACAGCGCCTCGAGGAAGTCGCTGTCCTGCAGAATGGTCTTGTAGTTGTCGAAGTTGACGAAGTTCGTCGGTACCCCGAAACCCTTCCAGCGGTAGAAGCCGTAGTACGCGGCCATCAGGACCGGAAAGATCACGAAGCCGACGAACATCACGATCGCGGGACCGGACAGCGCCGTGATCTCCAGGCGTTGGGCCCACCCGATTCCGCGCCGGCGGGCACGGGACGGAGGCGGCGCCTGCACGCCACCTCCGTCCCGCACGCGACTGCCAGGCGCATCCTCAGTGACCGCTGAGCCGTCGCCACCGAAGTTGCTGCTCATCGTTTGGGTACCCTCAGCCCTTCTTGGCTGCTTCGTTCACGTCCTTGATGATTCCGGCGACGTCTCCCTTGCCGGCGAGCAGGTTCACGACACTGACGTTGAGTGCGTTGCCCACGTTCTGGCCGTACACGGTGTCGAGCCACTGCGACACGTACGGTGCCTTGTTGTAGGCGTCGAGAACTGCCTTGAGGTAGTCCTCGGTGACAGCTCCCTGCGCCTGCTTGTTGACCGGCAGCGCGTTGAAGGCCTTGTAGTACGCCTCCTGCTGGTCCTTGGTCAGGATGAAGTTGAGGAAGTCGGCGCACTCCTTCGGCGCCTCGGTCGAGCACGAGTAACCGTCGGCGCCACCCATGATCGAACCCGGGTCACCCTGACCGCCGGGCACCGCCGGGAAGGGGAAGAAGCTCAGGTCGGGCAGCGGCTTGGTGTCCTTCGTCAGGGAGGCGATCACGCCCGGGTCCCAGGCGCCCATGAGCTCCATGCTCGCCTTGTGGTTGGCCACCAGGCCCGCCGAGCTTCCCGCACCCTGCTGAGCCGAGGTGGTCAGGAAGCCCTCGTTGAACGGCTTCGTGTCGGCGAAGGCCTTGAGGTCCTCACCGGCCTTGGTCCAGCAACCGTCGTCGAAGGTCTTGCTCTTGGCCGTGGCGTCGAGGGTAGCCGGGCTGCACGCGCGCAGGGCGAAGAAGTAGTACCAGTGAGCGGCCGGCCACGCGTCCTTGCCACCGAGGGCGATCGGCGTGCCGTTGGCCTTGAGCTTGCTCACCGCGGCGTTGAGCTCGTCGAGCGTCGTCGGAGGGGCCGCGACTCCGGCCTTCTGGAACAGATCCTTGCTGTACCAGAGACCCCCGGGCAGGATCGAGATTGGCACGGCGTACGCCTTGCCGTCGACCTGCCCGGTCTTCAGAGCGGCGTCGCCGACGGCCTCCCGGGTCGCGTCGGTGATGTCGTCGGTGATGTCCTTGAGCTGCTCGGCCTCGGCCATCGCGGCCATCTTCCCGCCGCCACGCTGAAGGAAGATGTCGGGCGCGGAACCGGAGTTCAAGGCGGTCTGGAGCTTGCCGTCCAGGTCCTCGTTCTGCACCGACTGGATCTTGATCGTGACGTTCGGGTTGGCGGTGTGGAAATCGGCGGCCGCCTTGTCCCAGTACGCCTTGCCGGGACCGGTCGTGGCGTTTATCCACAACTGCATCGTGACGTTGCCGCCTGAGCTGCCCTTGTCGTCATCGCCGCCACCGCAGGCGGCCAAGCTCGCGGCGGTCAACGCCACCACGGCAGCCATAGCGAGAGTCTTCTTAGGTGCCATGAGGCTCACCTCTCGGAACCGAAAGTTTCGGAGTGTTTCCGGAATGTGACGCCCAAGCTAGGAACAGACCCATGTACATGTCAAGATGTTCAGCTAGGTGAAGACGACGCGTCCGTTCTAAAAGTTCGCCGGCGACGGATGACTGAAAGTCTCCGAAACTATGTGAAAGTTGCGCCGGGTTCGATCGACACGACAGGAGGCCTGAGTTGACGGAGGTCCACCTTGGTCACCGCTTCGGCGACGTGCTGGTCACCGTGCTCGACGTCGACGGGCAGCCGCTGAGCGATCGCGAAGTCACCGTCGAGCAGCGCGCCCATGACTTCTCGTTCGGCAATATCGGCTTTGAGTTGATCGCCCTCGCGTCCGGAGAGAGCGACGAGGCCGCGGGACTCGCCGACCTTTGGTTGGACGTCTTCAACACGGCGACGCTGCCGTTCTACTGGGGTCCCTTCGAGCCACAGCGCGGCCGGCCTGACACCGAGCGGCTGCATCGGGCCGCGAAGTGGTTCGTCGACCGTGGTTGCCGGGTGAAGGGACACCCGCTGCTGTGGCACACGCTGACAGCCGACTGGCTGCGCGAGGCGTCGACCGATGAGGTCGAGGCGGCGGTCCGAGCGCGCATCAGGCGTGAGGTAGCCGACTTCGCCGACGTCGTGGACGCCTGGGATGCGATCAACGAGGCGGTGATCATGCCGGTGTTCGCCAACGAGCGGCAGCGCAACGCGATCACCCGGCTGGCCTGGGAGCGAGGCCGGATCGCGACCGTCCGGCTGGCGTTCGACGAGGCCCGCGCGGCCGACCCGGCGGCCACCCTTCTGATCAACGACTTCGACCTGTCCACCGCGTACGAGTGCCTGATCGAAGGGGTCCTCGCTGCCGGCATTCGCGTCGACGCGATCGGCCTGCAGACCCATATGCACCAGGGCTACTGGGGCGAGGAGAAGACGCTGGCGATCCTGGATCGGTTCGCCCGCTTCGGACTGCCGATTCACCTGACCGAGACGTCGTTGGTCTCGGGCACTGTCATGCCGCCGGAGATCGAGGACCTCAACGACTACCAGCCAGAGTCGTGGCCTTCCACGCCGGCCGGCGAGCAACGACAGGCTGACGAGATCGTGCGGCACTACCGCCTGCTGCTCTCGCACCCCTGCGTCCAGGCGATCACCTACTGGGGGTTGTCGGACGACGGCGCGTGGCTCGGCGCCCCCTCCGGCCTCGTACGCGCCGACGGCACGCCGAAACCCGCGTACGACGCGCTGCGTGCCCTGCTCAAGCAGGAGTGGTGGCTAGCTCCGACGAAGCTGCGAACGGACGACGCCGGACGGGTCCACATACGAGGCTTCCTCGGCGACTATCTCCTCCAGCATGCCGACCACACGGCATCCGTCGCCGTCAGCGCACCCGGGATGTCGAGAACCCGGGCGCGGCTCCGTCCCCGAAGCGAACACGGCCACCAGGCCGCAGCTACGTGGAGGTAACAGCCGTGAGCCACCAAAAGCGCACCGTCGTCGCCAACATCTCGCTCTCGCTCGACGGGCGGGTGGCCGGCGCCGGAGGTCCGTACGACATGGGTTGGATCGTCCCGCACGCGATCAGCGACGGCGCGCGGGACCACATGGTCCGGGTCACCGGCCAGGCGACGACGGCCCTGCTCGGCCGCACCAACTACGAGGGCTTCGGCGGCTTCTGGCCCGCCGTGGCCGGCGACGACTCCGCTGACCCGCGCGACCGGGCGTTCAGCCGCTGGCTCGACAGCGTGGAGAAGGTGGTCTTCTCGACGACGCTCGAGCGGGCCGACTGGAACAACTCGCGGATCGCCGCCGCCGCCCCGGCCGACGAGGTGCGCGCCCTGCGCGAGCAGGGCGGCGGCGACGTCATCGTCCTGGCCAGCGCCAGCGTGATCCGCGCCCTGCTGGCCGCCGACGAGGTCGACCGGCTGAGCATCACGCTCTGCCCCGAGATCGTCGGCGGCGGTGCCCGTCTGTTCGAGGATGGGCTCCCGGCATCAGGCTGGCGCGTCGCTCCGGATCAGACGACCACGGAGACCGGCGCGCTGTGCCTGCTGTTCGACCGGGTACGCGACTAGAGCGGCGGCTCCGCGCCGGACTGCTCGCTCGCCATGTAGGTCGCGTACCAGTCCGGCCAGTTCGCGTCCGCTTCGCCGGTGCGCTTCTCGTGCTCGCCGTGTGCCGCCGAGGCGCGGCGCATGGCGTCGGCCAGGTCGTTGACCGACTCGTACGACGTGATCCCGGTGTCGACCCGGCCCGGCAGCCGGGTGACGATCTCCTGCAGCAGCCAGCCGTTGCCGTCCGGATCACTCCACGCGGCCAGCGAGTTGTAGCTGTTGCGGTCGGGATCGGGACCCTCGGCGGTGGCGTCGGCCGTGTTGTGGAAGATCGGGCCGACGTCGACGCCGCGCCGGATCAGGTCCTCACGCGCGGCCACGATGTCGGTGACGATCAGGAACATGCCCGGCGGCGTACCGGCCGGGGTGGGCGGGTTGCCGATGCCGAAGTGGATGGAGGCCGGTGAGCCCGGCGGCGTGAACTGGATGGCCCGCCGCCCGCCGAGCTCGAAGTCGGCGTCGAGCCGCCAGCCCAGGCCGGCATAGAACGCCTTCGCTCGTTCGGGGTCCGACACCGGGATGGTGATCACTTCGAGCTTGCTGTCCGTGTTTGCCGCGTTCTGGGCGCTTGGCATCGCAGTCTCCCAGTCATAGACGTCCAGTCGTCGTCAGTATCGCCCGGCCACCCCCGATCCCGATGGGGAGATCGAGCGCTGACAACTCACTTACGTTCCTCGTACACCGTTGGCCTAGCCTCGCCCCATGGCTGACCGCGCGAGGATCGCTCACCTGCTGCGCCGCGCCACGTTCGGGCCGACCGCGGAGGAGGTCGACGACGCCGAACGGGCCGGCTACGACGCGACCGTGCGGCGGCTGGTCGAAGCGGCCGGCACCGCCGCCGACGCACCGGTCTTCGCTGCCCCGGCGGTGGCGGACAGGCAGCAGGCCAACCAGGAGCGGCGCGCGCAGGTCACCGCGACCATCGAGTGGTGGCTGGACCGGATGGTCGCGGCCGAGGACCAGCTCGCCGAGAAGATGGTGTTCTTCTGGCACGGGCACTGGGCGACCAGCGCGCAGAAGGTCAAGACCGCCTCGCTGATGCTCGGTCAGCTCAAGACCTTCCGGGAGTACGGCCGGGGCGAGTTCACCGCGTTCGTCACCCGGATGGTGCGCGACCCGGCGCTGATCCTCTGGCTGGACGGCCAGAAGAACACCGTCAAGGCGCCCAACGAGAACCTGGCCCGCGAGCTGATGGAGCTCTTCACGCTCGGCATCGGCAGCTACACCGAGGACGACGTCAAGGCCGGCGCCCGTGCGCTGACCGGCTGGACCGTCGACCGTCGCGCCGGCACCGTGCGGTTCGCGCCGCGCCGGCACGACAAGGGCACGAAGACGGTGCTCGGCCGCACAGCCGCCTTCGACGCCGACAGTCTCGCCGCGCTGGTCGCCCGGGAGCCGGCCGGCGCGGCGTTTCTCGCCCGGCGCTTCTGGTTCCGGTTCGCCAGCGGCGAACCCATCGCCGACGACGTTCTCGCGCGGCTGGAGAACGCCTTCGCCGCGCGCCGCGACGTCGACGACCTGCTGCGAGCACTCTTCACGGACGAAGCCTTCGCGGGTACGCACGGCCACCTGGTCAAACAGCCGGTGGAGTGGGCGGTCGGCGCGCTGCGCCAGCTCGGCATCCGCCCTTCCCGGCTCACCGACCAGCAGCGCAAACAGTTGGTCAACGGGCTGGGCGGGCTCGACCAGGTGCCTCTGCGGCCGCCCAGCGTGGGCGGTTGGCCGGCCGGCGCCGCCTGGCTGACCACCAGCTCGCTGCAGGCCCGCGTGCGGCTGGCCGAGCTGCTCGCCGACCGGGCGGCACCGGCGGTGCTGGAGCGGCTCAAGGCCGCGCCGACGGCGGGACGGCCGGACGCGTTGGCCCGGTTGCTGGTCGTCGACGCCTGGACCGACCGCACCAGGGCGGTGCTCGCCGGCGCGGCCGGCAAGCCGGAACGGCTGCTCCAGCTCGGTCTGATCAGCCCCGAGTACACCGTCCACTGAGGAGAACGTCGATGGATGCGTTGACCCGGCGCAGGTTCCTGCTCGCCAGCGGTGTCGTCGGCGCGGGTGCGCTGGCCGCCGGTGCCACGGCGTACACCCTGGCCGACCTCTTCGACACGGCCGGTGACCGGCCCGCGGACGCCGGCACGCTCGTGCTGGTGACGCTCTACGGCGGCAACGACGGGCTCAACACGGTGGTGCCCTACGCCGACGCGTCCTATCAGGACGCCCGGCCGGGCATCGCGTACGACGCCGGCGAGGTGCTGCGCCTCGACGACGCCACCGGCCTCAACCCGGGTCTGAAAGGCTTCCAGCGGCTGTTCACCGACGGCCGGCTGGCGATCGTCCGTGGCGTCGGCTATCCCAAGCCGGACCGCAGCCACTTCCGCTCGATGGACATCTGGCAGACCGCGGACCCGGTCCGGCCCGGCACCACCGGCTGGCTCGGCCGCTGGCTGGACACGGCCGGCGGTGACCCGCGGCTCGCGGTCAGCTTCGAGCCCGCGCTGCCGCCGCTGCTGGCCGGCGCGAACAGTGCGGGAGCGGCCGTGCCGACCGGCGCCCGCCGCCAGGTCAAAGGAGTGACCGGGCTGGGCTTGCCCGCGGCGGGGGAGCCGCCGTTGCAGGCCCGCGCCGCGCGGTGCTTCGCCGACCTGGAGCGGGTCGAAGCGATGATCACGCAGGTACGCGACGCCCAGCCCGAAGACCCGGACGACGACGACTCGGCCACCGGCACCGGCGGCCGCACCGATCTCGCCGCCCAGCTCGACCTGGTCGCGCAGTGCGTCGAGGCCGGGGTGGCCACGCGCGCCTTCTCGGTGTCGCTCGGCGGCTTCGACACCCACGCCGACGAGAAGCAGCTCCAGGAGATCCTGCTAGCCAAGGTCGACAAGGCGGTGACCGGGTTCGTCGACCGGATGGCCGGCCGTCCGGTGACCGTGGTGGTCTACTCGGAGTTCGGGCGTAGGGTGCGGGCGAACGCCGGCGACGGCACCGACCACGGCACCGCGTCGAACGTGTTCGTGCTCGGCACCGGGGTGCGCGGCGGCCTGCACGGCGAGCAGCCGAGCCTGACCGACCTGGACGACGGCGACCTGAAGCACACGGTCGACTTCCGCGACGTGTACGCGGGCCTGCTCACCGACGTGCTCGCGGCCGACCCGGCCGAGGTGCTCGGCGGGTGGACCGGCCGCCTGTCGCTCACCGGCTCGTGAGCCACTCCATGGCCGCCGGGAACCGCCGCAGGACCGAGACATGGCCATCCACATCGGACTGTTGATAGGACGCGTGCGGGATCGTTCGCGCTAGCCAGGCGGTGTGGGTCGGCGGCACCATCCGGTCCCGTGCGCCGGCCAGCAGCAGTGCCGGCGCCGTGACCGAAGCCGGGTCGAAACCCCACGGGGCCACGTAGGCGAGGTCGTCGTCGGCCGCGGCCGTCGGGCCCTGCGCCAGTGCCGGCCGCACCACGTCGAGCACCCAGGACCAGTCGGTCGCCAGGGCGTCCTCGTCGGCGTCGACGAAGCCGATGTCGGGGTCTCCGGACGGGTTGGCGCCGAAGTCCTCCCGGGCCTCGCGGCCGGCGAGCGCCGCGTGCAACGACGCGGCGGCGCCCGGCGCCATCCCGCCGAACCAGTCGAGCCCGTCGGCGCCCCACGGTGCCAGGCTGGACCCGATCAGCACGGCCGCGACCCGGTCGGGCAGCAGCGCGGCCACGGCCAGCGCGTGCGGTCCGCCGCCCGAGTGCCCCACGACCGCGAACCGGTCGAGCCCTAGCCGGTCGGCGACCGCCGTGGTCAGGCGCGCGGCGGACGCGACATCGCGCCCCGGTGCGCGGGTCGAGCCGCCGTAACCGGGCCGGTCGTAGGACACCCAGCGCACCGCGTCGTCGAACAGCGGCGGCGGTGGCGCACCGAGGTTCGGGGTGCCGTGGTGCCAGAAGACGGTGTGTGCGGCGGGCTGGCCGGTGTCGTAGACGTGCAGGGTCTGCCCATTGCCGAGGTCGAGCTCGAACTCCTTGGTCACCCGGCCGACCCTACCGCTGGCAGCGGCGACAACCGATGGTTGCCGAGGGCGACGAACATTCGTTGGACCGGCATGGGCCGCCGCTGCTCTGCTGGTCACAGGCGCCGGGCCGCACGGCGTACCCGGTACAGGGAGGCAGTGATGAGGGTCCTGTTGGCGGGGGCGTCCGGCGTTCTGGGTCGGCACATGGCCGCCGCGCTGGTGGGTTCCGGGCACGAGGTGGTCGGGTTGACCCGGTCGCCCGGCGGCGCGCGACGACTCCGCGACGACGGTGTCGAGCCGCTCGTCGCCGACCTGATGGATCGCGACGCCCTGCTGCGGGCCGTCGACGGGCAGCGGGCGGACGCCGCTGTGCACGCCGCGACCGCCCTGCGCAAGGTGCCGATGCGGCACTCCGGGATGGCCGCCACCGACGCGCTGCGGGTGAGGGGGACCCGCAACTTCGTCGAGGCGGTCCAGGCCGTCGGCGCGCGCCGGCTGGTCGTCGAGTCGATGCACCTCGGTTACGGGTACGGCGACTTCGGCGACCGGGTGATCACCGAGGCGAACACGCCCTGGGCTCCACCCGGCCGGGACGCCGCGCTCGAGCGGCACCTCGAGGGCTTCCGGGTCAAGGAGCAGGTCGCCTTCCACACCGCCGGGGTCGAGGGCATCTCGCTGCGTTTCGGCGCGCTCTACGGCCCGGGCTACGGCGCCGGCGGCACCGAGCAGATCGTCGCCATGCTGCGTAAACGGTCGTTGCCCGTGGTCTCCGAGCGGGTGCGCGGCTCGCTGCCGTGGACGCATCTCGCGGACGCCGGCACGGCCACCGTCGCGGCGCTGGAACGCGGTCGGGCAGGGGAGGCGTACCACGTCGTCGACGACGAGTCGGCGTCGATGACCGCGCACGTCCGGTTCCTGGCGGAGGCGTTCGGCACGCCGGCGCCGATGACCGTCCCGCTGTGGTTGATCGGGGCGGTCGGGCCGTACCTGCGGGCGTTCCTGACCTCCGTCGCGCACCTCTCCAACGCGAAGGCGCGCGACGAGTTGGGCTGGGCGCCGGCGTACCCGACCTACCGGGACGGCATTCGGTCGTTGGCTACCACCCGTTGACATCGCGGCCGGATCCACCATCGTGGACACGTGGACTTCGACCTGGCACAGGTACGAGCGTTCCTCGCGGTGGCGGAACTACGGCATTTCGGCCGCGCGGCGGTCCGGCTCAACCTGACCCAGCAGGCGCTGTCGAAGCGGATCCAGCGGCTGGAGCACCTGTTGGGTGAGCCGCTGCTGGCCCGCGACAGCCGCGCGGTCGAGCTCACCGAGGCGGGCGCGCGGTTCCTGCCGCACGCCCGCGCGCTGCTGGTCGCGGCCGACAGCGCGGTGGCCGAGACGCGGTCCGTCACCCGTCCGGTCCGGGTCGACGTCTGGGGTCACCTCCACGCGCCGCTGAGTTGGATGCGCCGCCTGAGCGCGACCGAACCCCGGCTGACCATCGAGGTCAGCATGCGGCGCGGCCTGCCCGCCGCGATCGACGCGTTGGCTCGCGGCGAGATCGACATGGCGTTCGGGCGCGTGCACGACCTCGGCGAGCCGGTGCCCGGCGCGCTCGACCACCGGCTGGTCTGCCTCACGCCGTTGGGTGCGCTGCTCGACGACCGGCATCCGTTGGCCGGCGTGGCGACCGCCGGCCCGGCCGACCTCGCGGACTGCGGCATCTGGCAGCCGAACGCGGCCGGCACGCCCGAGCTCACCGGCTACCACCAGCGCTTCGCGGAGCGATTCGGTGTGCCGCTCGTGCCGGGTGGCGCGAACCTGGGCGCCGAGCACGCCGTCGACTACCTGCACGCCCACCCGGCGCATGCCGTCCTGCTGCCGGCCGACCTTTCGGTCCCGGCCGGCTCGGGTGCGCATATCGTCCCGTTGACGGGACCGGTTCCGCGCTGGCCCTGGTCGCTGCTCTGGCGCCGGGACGACCAGAGCCCGGCGGTGGCCCTGGTGCGCCGGTCGGTGCTGGAGCTGGCCCGCGACGGTGGCTGGACCCGCTTCGACCCGGGCCTCGACTGGTTGCCGGATCCCGACGCGGCCGCGCGCTGACCCTCAGATCAGGCTCGGCACGCCGTTGCGGCAGACGAGGCTCGCGCTCAGGCCGAGCACCGTGATGGTTGCCCGGTCCTGCGGGCCGGAGGCGTGCTCGGCCGGTGAGACCACCTCGACCTGGTCGCCGACGCAGCGCGCGTCGACGGTGATGCCGAGCAGTCCGAGCTCGATGGTCCGGCCGGGCGTCGGGCCGGGGTTGGCTGTGGGCTCGGTTCCCGGGTCGTCGGGGTCGTCCGGGTCCTGGTCCGAACCCGAGCCCGGCTGGCGGGTCGCTTCCGGCGCGCTGCCCCCGCCCGGTCCGCCCGTGCCCGTGTTGCCTGACCCGGATCCCTGGCCGAGGTCGCCGCCGGTCGGAGCGGTCACGGCCGGGTTCGTCGTCGGCGGTGTGCTGCCCGGCGTGGGGGAGGCGGTGACGGCCGGCGTCCCGGTGCCGGTGGCGTCCGCGCTGGCGCCGGGGTCGTCGTCCGGCATCACCAGAGCGGCCACCACGGCACCGGCGACCAGCACCGCGCCGGCGGCGGCGAGCAGGGCCGTGCGGCGGCGGTCGGGGCGGCGGACCGGCTTGGCCGAGACCGGCACCACCTCGGTGGTCAGCTCCGGATCGACCGTGGGCCGGGCGGCGTCGAGCACGTCGTCGGCGACGGGTGCGGCGGCCGCGGCGTCGGTGGGCACGTCCATCGAAACGACCAGGCCGGCCAGCGCGGGGTCCACGTCCTGCGGCGGCGGCACGATCCCGGCGGCCGTGGCCAGCACCGTTGCCACCTCGGCGGCGCCTGGCCGGTCGGCGGGCTCCTTGGCCAGACACCGGTCGCAGATCTCGTTGACCTCGGACGGGATGTCGTCCAGCGGCGGCAGCAGTTCGGGCTCGACGTACACGTGCGCGTCGAGCATTTGGGTCGTGGTGTCGGCCAGCCAGGGCAGCCGGTTGGTCAGCGCGCGGTAGATCAGCAGGCCCAGCGCGTAGACGTCGGACGCCGGGGAGACCTGGCCCAGGGTGAGCCGCTCGGGCGCCAGATAGGCGGGGGTGCCGAGCAACAGCCCGTCGGCCTCGAGCTCGTCACGGCCGACGACGGCGGCGATGCCGAAGTCGACGACCTTGGCGCCGGACGGGGTCAGCATCACGTTGGACGGTTTAACGTCCCGGTGCACCAGGTCCTGGGCGTGCGCGGCGGCCAGGGCGGCGGCGACCTCAGAAAGGATCCGCAGTGCCACCCGGGGCGGCAGGGGACCGTCTTCGAGGCGCTGCGCGAGCGTGCGGCCGGGCAGCAGTTCCATCACGACGTATGGGACCTTGGCGCCGTCGTCGTCGGTGGCCTCGCCGTAGTCGAAGACGCCGGTCACGTGCGGGTGCCAGAGCCGGGCGGCGGCCCGGGCCTCGGCGCGGATGCGCTGACGGGCGGCGTCGGTGACGGCGTGCCGGGTGGCGAGCACCTTGACCGCCACCGGCCGTTGCAGCACGAGATCGTGCGCGCGCCAGACGACGGACATGCCACCGGCGCCGAGTCGATCATCGAGCCGGTAGCGCCCGTCGAGGACCTGTTCGGTGCGCACCCGCACAGCTTGCCAACAACGCTCCGAAATGGCATCCCGGCGACGGGACCGCTATCGACGGCCGTGATGACCGGATCGTGCCGGCTTGGGACGGACAATGTAGGTTGGCCAGGTGCATCGCGACGTGCTGACCCGGCCACCCCGCCGAGTCGTGCGCGGTTCTGTGACGGTTATGACGGGTTTGGCCGCTTTGGCGCTAGCCGTAGGCATCGGCGTGTCGGCGATCGCCACGCCGGCCGCGGCTGCCGCCCCGGTCCCGTCCGCGCCGGCGAGCGCGCCCGCCGAGGCCGGCTCCGCGACCACCCAGCGGCCTTCGGCCCGCACCGAGCGCGTCGTGCCGGCCTGGCCCCTGGCGGAGGCGACGGAGGCGCCGACCCCGGTCCGCACGGTCCGGCCCGCGTCCGCCCACCCCGAGCAGACCGCACCCCGCGCCCCACCGGCTGACGACGGCACCGCCCGCTGACCCGTCGTCCCCTCCAAGCCCCAAACCGGTGAGGTTTTCCCCGTGCAAACGGTCCTTGAGCTCTTCTACGTCGGCGTGCCCCGCGCCGCGGCCATCTGGTCGATCCTGCTGTGCCTCGCGCTGTTCTCGGTCACGGGCCTGCAACTGGTCGGTCCGCGCGGACCTCGGCGCCCCGGCGTGCGTACCCGGCTGCGGGCCGCCCGGATCCGTCGGGAGCGGCGCGCCACGGCGGCTGCCGAGGTCGTCCGGTTCGCGGGCGAGGTCGGCGTCGCGGCCGACCGCGCCGACGCCACCGCCCGGCGGAGGCACGAGGGCTGGCTGACCGCACAGGAGGCGGCGGAGCGGGCCTGGACCGCGTTCGAGTCCGCCGACCAGACCGCGAGCCGGATGGCCCGGGCCGCGCTGCTGCCGGCCCCGGCCACCCCGCAGACACCGACGGAGTACGCGGAGCGCGAGCAATGGCTGCACCGCGCGGTGATGTCCGCGTGTGCCCACAATGAACTGTCCGTATTGGACCTCAACGACGCGCTGGCTCACCGCAACGGCTGGGACCCGCGCCGGCACCCCGTGGAGCAGGAGGCCGTGCTGCGCCGGGCGATCCGCGACACGCTGCGCGCCGCCGAGCGAACCGCCGCCCGCGAGGAGCGGATCGCCTGGGAGGCGGCCGAGTCCGCGGCGGCGGCGGCGCGTAGCCTGCGGGCCGAAGCCATCGCCGCCAACGAGCGGGCGCGCGGCGTGCGGCACCTGGTGCGGCCGGACGCCACGGCCGGCGCGGAACATCGGCGGCACTGGCTGCGTACCGCCGTCGCTCGGTAATCGTCGACCAGGAGGAGCAACGAGTGTCCTATCCGGATCCGACCTACTTCGGTGACACCGGCGAGGTGTCCGGTGCGTTCCGCCCGGCAGGTGCGGAAATCGACTTGCGGTTCGCGGCCGGTGGCGGGGCCAGCTATCTGGCGACCGGCGCGGCCACGGACGGGCGGTTCGGGCTCTACCGCTGGGACATGCCGGCGACGCCCACCGGGCCGGGACCCCACTTCCACCGCACGATCTCGGAGTCGTTCTTCGTGCTCTCGGGCACCGTGCGCCTCTACGACGGCGACGCCTGGCGGGACGCCGACGCCGGCGACTTCCTCTACGTGCCGCCGGGCGGCATCCACGCGTTCCGCAACGAGTCCGGCGAGCCCGCCTCGATGCTGCTGCTGTTCGCGCCCGGCGCGCCCCGGGAGGGCTACTTCGAGGGGATCCGCGAACTGGCCTCGATGACCGAGGACGAGAAGGCGGACTTCTACCTGCGGCACGACAACATCTGGGTCGAGGGCTGATGTTCCTCACTCACCTCTCCTGCCCCCGATGCGGCGCCGAGCACGACTCGGAGGCGCTGACCAACCTTTGTTCGTGCGGCTCGCCGCTGCTGGCCCGCTATGACCTCGACGCGGTGCGGGCCGCGGTCACGCCCGCCTCGCTGGCCGGCCGGAGCGCGGATCTCTGGCGCTACCGGGAACTGTTGCCGGTGCGCGACAACACGCACCGGGTGACGCTGGGGGAGGGCTGGACCCCACTGTGGTCGGCCGACCGCTTCGGCGCCGCGATCGGGCTGGATCGGTTGCTGGTCAAGGACGAGGGCCTCGTGCCGACGGGCTCGTTCAAGGCTCGCGGTGCCGCGGTCGGCGTCTCCCGGGCCCGTGAGCTCGGCGCTCGCCACGTCGCCATGCCCACCAACGGCAACGCGGGTGCGGCGTGGGCGACGTACGCGGCGCGGGGTGGTCTGCGCTCGACGATCGCGATGCCACTGGGCGCACCGATGATCACGCGCAACGAGGTCATCGCCGCCGGCGGTGAGCTGATCCTGGTCGACGGGCTGATCGGCGACGCCGGGAAGCTGATCGCGGAGGTGGTCGCTTCCTCCGCCGGCGACGTCTTCGACGCCGGCACGCTGCGCGAGCCCTACCGGCTCGAAGGCAAGAAGACGATGGGGTACGAGATCTGCGAGCAGCTCGGCTGGCGCGTACCCGATGTGATCATCTATCCGACCGGAGGCGGGGTCGGGCTGATCGGCATCCACAAGGCGCTGGGTGAGCTCCGGGAACTGGGCTGGATCGGCGACAAGGTGCCGCGGCTGGTGGCGGTGCAGTCGACCGGCTGCGCCCCGATCGTGCGGGCGTTCGAGGCCGGCGAACGGCGGGTCTCGCCGTGGCCCGACGCGCGTACGGTCGCGTTCGGCATCACCGTGCCGGCGCCGCTCGGCGACGAGCTGATCCTCGACGCGCTCGCCGACACAGGTGGCACCGCGATCGCGGTGGACGACGCCGAGATCCTGGCCGACCTGCGGGCTTTTGGTGCTGCCGAAGGGCTGCTGCTGTGCCCGGAGGGCGCCGCCTGTCTGACGGCCGCCCGTCTCCTGCGCTCCAGCGGCTGGCTCGCGTCGACCGACGAGGTGGTCGTGCTCAACACCGGTGCCGGCATCAAGTATCCCGAGACCGTCGGCTCAGCGGGCGCGTAGCCGGCGGAGCATCCGGGCGTCTTCGAAACCGACCGCGCGGGCGGCCGCCTGCGTCGTGCTGCCGTGGCCGATCAGGTGTTCGGCCCGTTCCAGGCGCAGGGCCTGCTGGTAGCCCAGCGGGGTCAGCCCGGTCGCCCGACTGAACTGCCTGGTCAGGGTTCGCTCGCTGACGCCGCCCTCGCCGGCCAGGTCGGCCAGGAGCAGGCGCTCCGCGTACCGCTGGTCGATCAGGTCCTGGATCCTGTGCACCGCGTCGCTGAGGTGGCCGCGGTGCCGGAGCATCGCGCTGCTCTGCTGCTCGTCGCCGTTGCGGCGGGCGTAGACGACCATCTCGCGGGCGATCTGGGCCGCGGCCGCCGGGCCGTGCCGCACGGCGATGAGATGGAGTGCCAGGTCGATGCCGCTGGCGATGCCGGCCGACGTGACCACCCGGCCGTCGACCACATAGAGCACGTCGCGTACGACCGTCGCCCGCCGGTAGCGCCGGGCCAACTCGTCCTGCAAC
Source organism: Asanoa ishikariensis (assembly GCF_900107455.1). Classification (GTDB taxonomy): domain Bacteria; phylum Actinomycetota; class Actinomycetes; order Mycobacteriales; family Micromonosporaceae; genus Asanoa; species Asanoa ishikariensis. Next base: position 1,494,120 of record NZ_FNQB01000002.1, read on the forward strand.
GCGTGGTGGGTCGTGCAGCGGCGCCCGTCGAGCAGGCCGGCCCGGCCGAGCACGTCGGCGCCGGAGCAGACACTCGCGACGGTGCCGCCCGCGCGGTGGTGCGCCGCCACCCAGTCCAGCGTTCGCTGCTCGAGCTGGCCGGTGCCACGCAGCGTCGGTGAGCGCCAACCGGGCACGACGAGCAGGTCGGTCGGGGCCAGCGCGGGCAGTTCCGGGTCGGCGTGCACCGGCAGGCCCTGCGCGGTCGGCACCTCGGCCTGCTCGGAGACGTAGGCCAGCGCGTAGTCGTGGCCGAGGTCGCGGGCGGTGGAGAACACCTGCGCGGGCCCGGCCAGGTCGAGCAGATGGAGGCCGGGCACGAGCAGGAAACCGACGGTGGTCATGATCTGGTCATCATGCCTTGGTCACCTCCGCGACGGTACGCACGGTGGCGAACCGGCCGTCCAGGACCCGCTCGGTGCGCTCGACGATCGCCTCGACGCCGAGCGTGCGAGGGTCGGCCAGGATCTCCTCGACGGTCGCGTCGACGGCATCGCGGTGTGGGATGGGGAAGGTCAGCGTCGCGTCGGTGACGAACGTGACGGCGTACCCCAGATCGCCTCCGACCCTGGCCGTGGTCTCGACGCACTGCTCGGTGCGGATGCCGCAGACGGTCAGGTCGAAGATCCGCCGCTCCATCAGGAACTGGCCGGCGTTGGTGGTGGTGAAGACGTTGTGGGAGGTCTTGATCAAGGTGGGCTCGTCCTCGCGCGGCGGCTGCAGGCCGTCGAGCAGGCGGACGTGGCCGTTGGCCGGGTCGAAGACGCCCTTCGTGCCGGGCTCGCTGTGCAGCACCCAGATCACGAGATCGCCGTTGGCGCGGAAATAGTCGACCAGGCTGTTGACGTTGGGTACGAAGTCGGGGTTGGAGCCGGCCCGCCAGATCTCCCGCTGGTGGAACGACTCTTGGGCGTCGATGACGAACAGTGCGCGGTTCATACCCCGATCGTCGTCGTGCGACGGGTCGTCGCGTAAGGCCGGATCGAGTCCCTAGGCGGACGGATCTGGTCACCACCGCCCGGCTCTGTCCACAGGCAGCGTCAGCTTTGTCCCCGCTAGTGCTTTGATTGGTGTCATGGCGAATCCGGCGATCCTCACCGTTGACGACGACCTTGCCGTCTCCCGGGCCGTCGCCCGTGACGTGCGGCGTCAATACGGCGACCGCTATCGGGTCGTCCGCGCCAACTCGGGTTCCGAGGCGCTCGAAGCGCTCAAGGAGATCAAGTTGCGCGGCGACCAGGTGGCCGTGCTGCTCGCCGACTTCCGCATGCCGCACATGAACGGCATCGAGTTCCTCGAAGCGGCGATGGACCTGTTCCCGCGCGCCCGGCGGGTGCTGCTGACCGCCTACGCCGACACCGACGCCGCGATCGACGCGATAAACCGGGTCGACCTCGACCACTACCTGCTCAAGCCGTGGAACCCCCCGGAGGAGAAGCTCTACCCGGTGCTCGACTCGCTGCTCGACGCGTGGACCACCACGCCCGAGGCGACCGCGAGCGTCACCCGGGTGGTCGGCCACCGCTGGTCCGCGCCGTCGTTCAAGGTCCGCGACTTCCTGGCCCGCAACCTGGTGCCCTACCGGTGGTATCTGTCCGACGAGCCCGAGGGTGCCCGGCTCCTGGCCGCGGCCGGTGTCACCGAGGCCGACGTGCCGCTGGTGATCACCCCCGAGGGCAAGTCGATGGTCCAGCCCTCCGAGACCGACCTGGCCACCCACGTCGGGCTGTCCACCACCCCGGCCAAGGAGTTCTACGACCTGGTGGTGGTCGGCGCCGGCCCGGCCGGGCTCGGCGCGGCCGTCTACGGCGCGTCCGAAGGGCTGCGCACGCTGCTCGTCGAGCGGCGCGCCACCGGCGGGCAGGCCGGCCAGAGCAGCCGCATCGAAAACTATCTGGGCTTTCCCGACGGGGTGTCCGGCGCACAGCTCGCCGAGCGGGCCCGCCGCCAGGCGGTGCGCTTCGGTGCCGAGCTGCTGACCACCCGCGAGGCGGTCGAGCTCGACGTGCGCGGCGCGACCCGGGTGCTCAAGTTCGGCGACGGCAGCGAGGTCGCGTCGCACGCGGTCGTGCTGGCCACCGGCGTCTCCTACCGGATGCTGGAGGCACCCGGGCTGTCCGACTACCGGGGCCGGGGCGTCTTCTACGGCTCGGCTGCCACCGAGGCGCCGAGCTGTTCCGGGCAAGAGGTCTACATCGTCGGCGGTGCCAACTCGGCCGGCCAGGCGGCGGTCTACTTCTCCCGCTACGCCCAGCGGGTGCACGTGCTGATCCGGGGCGAGAGCCTGGTCCGCACGATGTCCCGCTATCTGATCGACCAGATCGAGAGCCACGAGAACATCGAGGTGCATCCTTTTACGGAGATCGCCGAGGCCTCCGGAGACGAGCACCTCGAGCAACTGGTGCTCCGCGACGCCCGCGACGGGGAGAGCCGTTCCGTCGACACCTCGTGGCTGTTCATCTTCATCGGCGCCGAGCCGCGCACCGACTGGCTCGACGGGGTGATCACCCGTGATCGCCACGGTTTCGTGATCACCGGCCCTGACCTGATCGCGGGTGGCAACCGCCCGGTCGGCTGGACCATGCCGCGCGATCCCTACCACCTCGAATGCAGTGTCCCCGGCGTGTTCGCCGCGGGCGACGTCCGCTCCGACTCGGTCAAGCGGGTGGCATCGGCGGTCGGCGAGGGCGCGATGGCGATCTCCCTGGTGCACCGTTATCTGGAGGCGCAATGAGCACCGAACTCGCCGGTCACGCCGAGGGCGACCGGCTCTCCCCCGCGGAGCTGCGCAAGCTGTTCCTGTTCGAGAAGCTCGACGCCGAGCAGCTCGACTTCCTGGCCAGCCACGGCGCGGTCGAGCACTACTCGGGCGGCAGCTACGTCTATCGCGAGGGCGAAGAGGCGACCTGCTTCTACGTGCTGCTCAGCGGCACCGTCGCGCTGAACCGCACCGTCCGCGGTGACGAGATCGAGACGACCCGCACCGACCAGGTCGGCGCCTATGCCGGTGCCACCCAGGCCTACATCGAGCGGATCCCGCAGATCTACCTCAACAGCATGGTCGCGATCTCCGACGTGGCGGTCTACCAGCTACCGGCCGACGAGCTGGCCAGGTCGCTGCGCGACTGGTTCCCGATGGCGATGCACCTGCTCGAAGGCCTGTTCTTCGGCATGCGTTCGATGCAGACGATGGTCAGCGAGCGCGAGCGGCTCCTGGCCCTGGGCTCGCTGTCGGCCGGCCTGACCCACGAGCTCAACAACCCCGCCGCGGCGGCCGTCCGCGCGACCTCGGTGCTGCGCACCCGGGTCACCGGCATGCGTCACAAGCTGGCCATGATCGCCGACGGGCGGGTCGACGGCACGCGACTGCACAAGCTGGTCAACCTCCAGGAAGAGGCGATCAAGCGGGCGGCGAGCGCGCCGGAGCTGACGCCGATGCAGACCAGCGACGCCGAGGACGAGGTCGGCGAGTGGCTGGAGGACCACGACATCACGGGCGCCTGGGACATCGCGCCGACGCTGGTCTCCGGTGCGATAGACACACCGTGGCTGGCCACCGTGCGCGACGAGATCGGCCCCGACAACTTCGAGAACGCGTTGCGCTGGCTGGTCTACACGCTCGACACCGAGCAGCTGATGACCGAGATCGACGACTCGGTCACCCGCATCTCGTCGCTGGTCGCGGCGGCCAAGCAATACTCACAGCTCGACCGGGCGCCGCACCAGACGGTCAACGTGCACGAGCTGCTGCACGCCACGCTGGTGATGCTGCACGCCAAGTTCCCGCCCGGCATCAAGCTGGTCAAGGAATATGACCGTTCGCTGCCCGAGATCCCCGCGTACGCCGCCGAGCTCAACCAGGTGTGGACCAACCTGATCGACAACGCGATCGGCGCGATGGGCGAGACCGGCACGCTGACCGTCCGCACCTGGCGCGAGGACGACAACGTGGTGGTCTCGATCGGCGACACCGGCCCGGGCATCCCCGACGACGTCCGACCGCGGATCTTCGAGCCGTTCTTCACGACCAAGCCAGTCGGCGAGGGCACGGGGCTCGGGCTCGACATCTCCTACCGGATCGTGGTCAACAAGCACCACGGCGACATCCGGGTCGACTCGAAGCCGGGCGAGACCTGGTTCCACGTGCTGCTGCCGATGGACCCTGACGAGCCGGCCACCCGGCAGGACCCGGTCGCGCTGGCCGACGGCATCGAGTGAGCCACATCCTCTTCGACTTCTTCGGCACGCTGGTCGACTACGACGACGGCCACGCCCGGGCGCCGGTCCGGACGGCGGCCTTCGTCAGCTCGCTCGGTCAACCGATGTCGGCCGACGAGTTCACCGCACGGTGGGACGAGGTCTGGATGGCGTGGGAGGCGCGCTGCGCGCCCACGCGCCTGGAGTTCTCGATGCTCGACGTGGCGCGCTCGTTCCTGCCGTCGGCGTCGCCCGACGAGATCTCGGCCTTCGTCTCGGTCTACATCGCGGAGTGGAACGCGGGCGTGCGCTACCTGCCGGGTCTTTATGAGCTGCTCTTGTCGCTGTCCCAGCGGCACCGGCTGGCGGTCGTGTCCAACACGCACGAGCCCGACCTGGTGCCGTTCCACCTGGCCGCGATGGGGGTTGCCGGCCTGGTGGAGACGGTGGTGACCTCCGTCGAAGTGGGGGTGCGCAAGCCTTCCCCGGAGATCTACTCGTCAGCGCTCGGCCGGCTCGGCATTCCGGCGTCGTCGGCGGTGTTCGTCGGCGACAACCCGTCCGCGGACTACTTCGGGCCGCTGGCGGCGGGGATGCGGGCGGCTTTCCTGATCGACCCGGCGGCACGGCACACTGCCGTACCGCCGGCCCATCGCTTGTCCTCGGTCTTCGACCTGCCGTCGGTGCTGGCCTAGCTTTTGGTCTAACGGGCGGTCCATTCGTGCGCGGTGCCCTCGTGCAGGGCCTCGTAGACCCGGTCGCGGATGGTGTTCGCCTCTACTGTGGACAGAGTGCGGGTCAGGTCGCGGAGCACGAGCCGCAGCAGCACGTTCTTCTGGCCCTTCCTCAGGCCCATCCTTTCGCGGGCGGAGTCGGGGAGGTCGGCGTAGCCGGTCTCGCTCCGGACCTCGATCTCCTCGACGGCTGAGGCGTCGTCGCCGAGGACGGCACGGACCCGGTCGCCGAGCTGCTCGGCGTCGGCGTCCTCGGCGACGGCCAGGGACAGGTCGCGGCTGGTGGGCGGCATTCCCGAGACCGGGTGGTACGGGCTCAGGTCGTGCATCTGTCCCGCCACCCGTGGGTCGGTGGCGCGCAACAGGCGGATGTCGTCGATTCCCTTGACCAGCATGGTGATCCGATCGAGGCCAAGCCCCATCGCGAGGCCGGTCTTGGTCTCTGGCAGGCCGCTGCCGCGGAGCACCTCGGGGTGCGCGCGGCCACACTCGCCGATCTCGACGCCATCGACGTAGATCTCGCGCCCGTCCAGCGTGTAGGGATGCTGGCTGGGCGGCGTCTCGATGCGCTTGCCAGGGAGCACCGCGGCGACGACCTGCTCGATCATCGTGTTCAGGTCGTCCGTGGTGAGCCGTCGCTGGTCACTGATGCGCCAAAGGTCAAGCTGGTGAGGCTCGCCGACATGCTGCCGATCGATGGCGTCGCGTCGGTAGCACATGCCAGGCACACTGAGCACGACGTCGTTCTCGGTGAGCTGGTCGAGCAAGGCGGGGATCCTTGCGGTGGTGTGCGACCGCAGCATCCGGTCTTGGTCCACGTAGCGGCTGTACCGCCGATCGCGCGTAACGGCGGCGTCGTCATACCGCAAACGGTCGTAATTGTCGGCGATCGTGACGATGCGGTCTCCCGGGTCGCGTCGGACTGGGATGCCCCAGGTGTTGGCCAGGGCGCGCTCGATGCGGTCGACCACGTGTTGTACTGCGTGCTCGCCGGCGGCGGGGTCGGTGAGATCACGGCGGGCCAGGGCGGCCTCGAGCTGGGCAGGGGTCAGGTAGGTCATGGCTGGTGAGGTCCTCACGGGAGCAGGGAGACGGAAATGAGAAACCCCCGGTTGAACCGGGGGTTTTCTCGTGGTCTCCCGCACCCACGAGGGGCGCGACTGAGATCAGCGCACGACAGAACACCCACCGGTCACCCGGGGGCAGCTAAATCGCATCGCCACAAGCCTCACCCACCCAGTGTAAGCCGAACCACGACCATTTTCCGAGCGCTCACCTCCTCCGCGCCGGGGTGACTCTCTGTCGTGGCCGCTCCGACGTGCCGGTCCTGTGGTGCGCGCGCTGATATCCCGGTGCCGTGATGGTCGTGCCGTTGTGGCAGGGTCGCGGGGCCGTGCCGTCTTTTGCCGTGCCCGCGCCGCGGGACCGCGCCGTTCGGCCGAGCGGCCCGCGGCCCGACCAGGGGAGCGGACGCGCTGCGCACGCTCGCCGTGGTCGAGGCCGCCCGCGTTCGCCGCACCAGTGCGGGCCGAGCCGTTTCGGCCCGGCCCGCGTCGGCCACAGTTAGTCAGGCGGCGGCCCGTAGCTCGGCCTCGATCCGGCGGCGCAGGTCGTCGACCTCGATGCCGGATTCGGTCAGGACCAGCACGCCGAGGCCTTCGCCTTCGCGGATCAGGCCCAGTAGCACGTGCTCGGTGCCGATGTGCTTTTGCTTGAGCCGGAGCGCCTCGCGCAGCGACAACTCCAGGACCTTCTTGGCGCGCGGGGAGAACGGGCCACCGGCCAGGTGCCGGCGGCGGCGGAAGCCGAACAGCCCGCGGGAGTGCGCCCGGGTCGGTGGCCGCAGCGCGCCTTTGCCGAAGGATGCTTCGACCGCCTTGCGTACCGCCTCCAGATCGATCCCGATCTGCCTTAGTGCCTCGGCGTCCGCGTCCCCGAGCGCCCGTGGCCCGCGGCCGACGTGCGTCTCGATGCGGGTGCGCATGTCGTCGGCGCTGACGCCGGCCTCGCGCAACACCCGCCCGGCGATGCCGCCGCCGGCGCCCTCGGGATTGTCGTCGAGCATCGCGAGGAGCAGATGCTCGGTGCCGACCTTGTCGTGCCGCAGCGCGTGCGACTCGGCCACAGCCCCCTTGACCACTGATCGCGCCCGGTCGGTGAACCGCTCGAACATCACGCCTCCTGTGACGGTCGCACGACGGGACGCCCGGCGTGCTTCTTGTGTACCGCCTGCCGGCTCACTTCGAGCGCGGCGGCGATGTCCTGCCACGACCAGCCCTGCGCACGCGCGTTGTCGACCTGCACCGTCTCCAGACTTTCCAGGAGTCGGCGTAGGGCCAACACGGCGCGTAGGCCGACCTTGGGATCGGTGCTGCTAGCGGCCGCGGCTAGGTCCACTGCCTGAGTCATGATGTCAATTTACGTTGACGCGGAGGATCTGTCAACTCGGGTTGACAAGGTGCAGTGGGTCGCCGGTCTCGACAAGAGACTTGAGGCTGGCGATGATCTGCGGCCAGCCGGTGTTGATGGCGCTGAGCACGGCGCTGTCCGGCGCGAAGCCGTCGTGGATCACCGTCAGTTTGACCGCGTCGCCGGCCGGCTCGAGCTCGAAGGTCACTGTGGACCGTGGCTCGGCGGCGAAGGTGGCGCGGTCGGCCTCCGCTATGCCGGACGCCTTGGCCCAGTCGTCGGTGAAGGTGTGCCAGGCGTACGACAGTCTGGTGTAGGGCTGCGACGCGATGACCACCTGCTCGGGGTCGGCGATCCGCGCGCCTTCCGCGTGCCACACCATGGGCGAGCCGGCAGTCCAGTCGGTCTCGAACTCGACCCCCCAGTAGCGCCTCGTGAAGGCCGGGTCGGTCAGCGCCTGCCACAGTCGCTCCGGCGTCGTGTTGATGTACGTGGTGTAGACGAACTCGGGCCTGCTCATCGGCGTCTGCTCCAATGCGGTCTTGAGGTCGGCGAGGGCCTGCGCGCGTTGGCGGTCGTACCGGCTGATCCATCGGTCGGCGATCGCGTTGACCGGCGCGGCGTTGAGGTAGTGCAGCTTTTCGCGGCCGCGGCGGACCGTCGTGACGAGCTCGGCGGTCTCGAGCACGGCGAGGTGCTTGCTGACCGACTGTCGGGCCATATCGAGGCCCGCGCAGAGCTCGCGCAGCGTCTGGCCGTTGCGCGCGTTCAGCGAGTCGAGCAGCTCGCGGCGGCTCGGGTCGGCCAATGCCTTGAACACCAGATCCACTGGGACTCTCACCTCACATGCAGCCATCTGGCTGCCCTTTATGCTTCGAACGATAGGCAGCCGAATGGCTGCGAGTCAAGCCCGCCAAAAAGTGTCGTACGTACGTTCTAATCTGCTCACATGGATATCGAGCTGGCCACCAGGGGTGGCGAAGGCGGTCCGTGGGGCGATGGTCCTCAGTGGTGTTCGGTGGCGTTCGGGGTGGTGAGCTGACCGTGCGGTCCACGCAGTCGGGGCAGCAGCGCCGGCACCTCGCGCATGTGGTCGGCATAGCCGCTGCGGCGCTCCAGCGACCGCCGGTCCATCAGCGGAATGCTCGCGGCCTTGAAGAGCACCACCATGGCGACGGGACCGACCACCGTCCACCACCAGCTCGGCGCGGCGGCCAGGCCGAAGAGCCACAGGCCCCACCACAGGGCGATCTCACCGAGATAGTTGGGATGGCGCGTGCGCCGCCATACGCCGGTCGCCAGAATGCGGCCGCGGTTTGTCGCCGCGGCCGCGAAGCGGTGCAGTTGCACGTCCGCCGCGGCTTCCAACGCGATCGCACCGGCGGTGACCAGCGTGGCGATTACATCGAGCACACCGAAGGGACGTGAGCCGGCGAGGGCGGGCCATACCGAAAGCAGGCCGAGATAGACCACGACTGTGGGCATGAGCTGGATGCCGCCGAGGTTGACCAGCCACCACGGCACCCGGCCACGGGTCACCCGCAGTTGGTCGTAGCGCCAGTCGACCTTGTGCAGGCCCATCCAGCCGTAGGCCCAGTTTCCCGTGAGCCGCACGGCCCAGACGGTGATGAGCCCTACGACGAGCACCTGCCGCACCGCGTCGCCGCTGCCCGCGACGACGACCCACCATGCGGCGACGACGGGTGGGGCGACGCTCCAGTACGGGTCGTAGAGGCTCGCGTTGTCGAACGCCATCGACACTGCGAAGACGACGAGCGTGGCGACCACATCGGCGACGAACGCGGCCAGCAAGGGATGCCAGGAAGGAGGCGCAGCGACGATCACGACCCAGGCGGAGCCAAGAGCGAGCAGATAAGTGCCGAGCACGACCACCATCGACCGGGTCCGCGAAACAACACGCCTGTCCACGCAAACGCCTCCCGTCGCCAGATCGCGATCATCGCACCGGCCGCGACCACACACCAGGCCCGAACCAGCGAGCAGCCGGCGCAGCCAGGGCCGCGGGCGGAGGCCGCGCTGTGGGTGGAGGCCGCGCTGTGGGCGGACGCCGCGCTGTGGGCGGACGCTGCGCTGCGTTGCGGAGGCCACCCTGTGGGCGGAGGCTGCGTTGCGGAGGCTGCGCTGTGGGCGGAGGCTGCGCTGCGCCGCGGGGAGGGCTGCACTGCGGAGGCCGCGCTGCGAGCGGACGCCGCGGGGGAGGGCTGCGCTGCGGCGGAGGCCGCGCTGCGAGCGGACGCCGCGGGGGAGGGCTGCGCTGCGGCGGAGGCCGGGCTGCGGGCGGACGCTGCGGCAGAGGCTGCGGTGTGGTGGAGGCAGCGTCGCAGACGTGGCCGGCGCCCGCGGAGCGAGCGGCCGCGCGTTCTGGCGGCGGGTTCGTGGCTGGCCCGGTAACGTCGGACGAGTTGCTGTGGATGCCGGCGCCAGCTCGGGGGTGAGCGGATATGGCCGACAGCAAAGTCCTCTCCGATCGGCTTCTGTCCCGTTCTGTGGTCACCGCGACCATCGACGCACCGATCGAGCAGGTCGACATCGCGGACTGGCTGTTGCATCTGCCGGACGCCGAGTACCAGCGGTGTGCGCCGCCTGATCACAAGGCTGCCGGCTACACCACGACCGACGACGGGCGGCCGATGTCGATCAACGTGGAGATGATCGGTGACGGACTGGTGGTGCAGCACTACGTGGTCGAGATCGCTGAGCCGGCGCACTGCCACCTGGTCTCGCTCTCCGACGTGCTCACGCCCCAGGGCTGGACGACCACCCAGGTGATCTGGGACCTGCGTGCCGAGCCGGTCGACGATGACACCTGTACCTACACGAACACGGTGACCAGCCATCCGACCAGCGAGTTCATGACGTTCCTCGACAAGCTCGGCGTCCCGTTCGACACGGCCGCTGCGGCGCGGCAGGACGCGTCTGCCGCGCACAACCGGCTCGAGACGCCGCACTACGCGGCGAGCATCGGGCGGCGGGCCAGGGGCGCCCCGAACACCTGACGCCCTGCCCCGCTCCGGACCGACTCATACCGGAAAGTGGGGATGGGCACCCGAAGGGAGTTCGGGTCGCCGAAACCGTTGCCGTCCTGCACACTTTGCTGCGTGGGGGTCAGCCGTTCCGGGATGCGCTCGGCCGTCGTGGTCAATCCGGCCAAGCTGGACGACGCTGACGACCTGCGCTCGGCCCTGCGCAAGGCCCTGGAGAAGGCGGGCTGGCCAGCGCCGCAGTGGTACGAGACGACCGTCGAGGATCCGGGCCGGGGGCAGAGTCGGGCCGCGGTCGAGGCCGGCGCCGAGGTTGTGTTCGCGTACGGCGGCGACGGCACCATCATGGCCTGCGCCTCAGGGCTGGTCGGCACCGAGACGGCGTTGGCCGTCCTGCCCAGCGGCACCGGCAACCTGCTCGCCGCCAACCTGGGCCTCTCCGGCGACCTGCCGGCCGGCATCGCGGTCGCGGTCGAGGGTGGGCGTCGGCGGCTCGACCTGGGGCTGGTCAAGGGGCGCGACGAGAAGCGCTACTTCACCGTCATGGCCGGCATGGGGTTCGACGCACAGATGCTCGGGTCGACCTCCGAGTCGACCAAGGCGCGGATCGGCTGGCCCGCGTACATCTTCGGTGGTCTCAAGCACCTGCGTGATCGGCCGATGCGGATCTCCGTGCGGATCGACGACCGGCCTCCGATGCGGCGGCGGGCGCGGTCGGTGCTGGTCGCCAACGTCGGCCGCCTCCAGGGCGGCGTGCGGCTGTTCAAGGAGGCCGAGCCCGACGACGGCTGGCTCGACATCGCCATCCTCACCCCGCGCACCGTCGGGCACTGGGCCGCGCTGAGCTGGGCCCTGCTGCGCCGGCGTGGGCGAGTGCCGCGGATGGAGACCTACCGGGGCCACCGGGTGCAGGTCACCAGCAACCGGCCGCAGCCGCGGCAGCTCGACGGGGACGTCATTCCGGCGGCCAAGACCTTGCGGGTCGAGGTGCAGCCTCGGGCGATCTGGCTCTGTGTGCCGCGTCCGGCGGACGACGACGACCTCGCCCACGACGCCGGCGCGGTCTCGGCACGTGCTAAACGGCTGGTGGGATGACAGGCAGGGGAGTGGGGGCATGAGTTCGACCCGGATCGTTCCGGAGACCCGGCTGATGTCCGCCGAGCAGCTCACCGCCGACGACGCCTGGCACACCCTGCAAAGGCACGGTGGCTGGCATTTGGTGCGCGATGCGTTCGTCCGGCTGCGCTACGGCGACGGGTTCAGCCACGCCCGGGCCTTCGCGTTTCAGCTCTGCCTCGCCGTCGTCCCTTTTCTCATCGCGCTCACCGGTCTGACCACGGACCTCGGGGTCGAGGCCGGCGGGAGGGTCGTCGCCGACACCGTGATCGCGCTGACCCCCGGCGCCAGCGTCGACGTGGTGCGCGAGCTGCTGACCGACGACGAGCGCACCGAGGACGCCGGGGAGTTGGCGCTGGCGCTCGGGTTGATCACCGGGCTGGTCGCGCTGACCATGGCGATGTCGCAGGTGGAGCGGGGTGCCAACCGGATCTACGGCGTCGAGCGGGATCGCCCCGCTCACCGAAAGTACCTGCGGGCGGCCGTGCTCGCCGTCGCCGCCGGCCTGCCGATGTTCCTCGGCTTCCTGCTGCTCGTCGCCGGGGGGCCGATCGGTGACTCGGTGCAACGCCAGTACGGGTGGGGTGGCTGGGTCCACGACCTGTTCGACGTGATCCGGTGGCCGATCTCGCTCGCGCTGACCGTGTTCGCGATCGCCGTGTTGTTCCGGCACGCGCCGCGCCGTAGCCAGCCGGCGCTGTCCTGGCTGCTGTTCGGCGCCGGCATCACCACCGTGCTCTGGATCGTCGCCAGCCTGCTGCTCGCCCTCTACGTGTCGCTGGCCGAGAGCTTCAACCAGACGTACGGCGCGCTGACCGGGATCATGGCGCTGCTGCTCTGGGCCAACCTGACCGGGGTGGCGTTCTTCTTCGGGCTCGCCTTCACCGCGCAGCTCGAAGGGATGCGAGTCGGTGCGCCCGAGCCCGCCGAGCCCGACCTGTGGAAGCCGCTCGAGCAGCGTCGCTCCGACGAGGGTGTGCACGAGACGACTTCCGGGTAACGAACGCCGCATGACGGTCGGCACAGACTCCCGCGACACGGAAGCCCGCATACCGCGTCGTACGCTCGAGCACTTCACCGCGCGCAGCCTCGTCGGCCTGATCATGGTCGTCGTCGCCGGCATCGCGTTCGGTGTGCTGCTCGCGCTGGTCCGCTTCCGGTTCGGGCCGCTCTACGACCTCGACCACGGCGTGGCCGAGTCCGTCAACGGGTACGTGGCCGACCACGAAGGTCTCCTCGACGTCATACGGTTCGTCACCGGCCTCGGCGGCGGGCTCAAGGTGTGGGTGGTCAGCCTCGCCGTCGCCGTGCTGCTGATCCGCCGCCGCGCCCGGCTCGCCGTCTTCGTGATCGTCTCCGGGCTCGGCGCCCTTGCCCTGGAGCCGACGATCAAGCTGCTGGTGGGCCGGCTGCGCCCGGTGGTCGACGTGCCGGTCGCCCACGCGCCCGGCAACAGCTTCCCCAGTGGACACTCGCTCGGCTCGTTCGTCGTCTACGGCTCGCTGCTGCTGGTCTTCCTGCCCGCCGTCTCGAAGCGGTGGCGGCCCCTGGTGATCACCGCTGTCGCGACCCTGGTCACCGTCATCGGCCTCAGCCGGATCGCGCTCGGCGTGCACTTCGTCTCGGACGTGCTCGCCGGCTGGCTGCTCGGCGCCGCCTGGCTCGGCATCACGTTGTACGCCTTCCGCCTCTGGCGCCGCGAGGAACACCGCCGCGAGCCCACGCTCACCGAGGGCCTGGAGCCCGAAGCCGCAGACGACCTCGAGCCGGCACCGGCCGAAAGCAAAGTGCTCCCGCACCCCTGGGTGGAGACCGCCGAGATCCTGGTCGGCTGGGTCCTCGTGCTCGGCGCGCTGTTCGGGTTCGGCATCTGGGCGAGCTACCACGCCGACGGCACCGTGCTGGCGGCCCTCGACACCGGGGTGCCGCGCTGGTTCGCCGAGCACCGCACGCCGATGCTCGACGGCTGGAGCCACGTCGCGAGCAAGGCCGGTGACACCCACACGATCCTCGCCGTGTCGCTCGTCTTCTGCACGCTCGTCGTGGCACGCTGGCGGCAATGGCGGCCGATCCTGTTCCTCGCGCTGGTGATGGTCGGCGAGTTGACGCTCTTCCTGGCATCGGCCGCCGCGGTCGATCGCCCGCGCCCCGACGTGCCGCACCTCGACCAGAACCTGCCGACAGCGGCGTTCCCGAGCGGGCACATCGCCGCGACGCTGTGCCTGTGGACGACGATCGCGCTGATCGTGCTGGCCCGCACCGACCGCTGGTGGCGCTGGCTCACCGTCGTCGCCGCCGTGGTGATGCCGCTCGTCGTCACCACCTCCCGGTTCTATCGGGGCATGCACCATCCCAGCGACCTGATGGGCGCGATGCTGCTGACCGCGCTCTGGATCGGCCTCCTCTACGTGATCGTGCGCCCGAACGCCGAGGCGGTGGTCGCGGATGCGGGTGATGACCTACAACATCAAAACAGGGGGGTACGACGGTTCGCGCGGGACGCGGCTTGAGGCCATCGCGGAGGTGATCGGGTCGGCCCTGCCGGACGTGGTCGCCCTCCAGGAGCTACGCGGTGACTCCGGGCCCTGGCTCGCCGAGCGCCTCGGCATGCGGATGATCCGGGCCCGCTCCTCGTGGGGCCAGCCGGTGGCGGTGCTCGTGGGTCCGGAGTGGACCGTCCTGACCGCCGGCAGCGTCGCCCGCCCGTTCCACCACGCCGCCGCCCGGGTCGAGCTCGCCACCCTCGGTGGGCCGCTCACCGTCTTCTCCGCCCACCTGCACCCGCACTGGGGCTGGCGCCGTCTCCACGAGGCCCGCTGGCTGGTGAACGCCGTCGGGCGTACCCGGCAGGCGTTGGTGCTCGGTGACCTCAACACCCTCGACCCGTGGACCGACCACCAGGAGCGGCTGGCCGCGCTCCCGGCGGCGTACCGGGTCCGCCACCTCCGCTGGCGCCCGCTCGGCCGCGCGCGGAGCGAACGTGACGTCTCCACCGTGGCGCGCGTCGACACCCGCGCGGTCGCGGCCCTCGACGCCGCCGGCCTGGTCGACGTCTTCCGCGCGGTCGGCGACGGTCCCGCCGAGACGGCTCCGACCGCCCTGGGCGGTGCCGAGTTCTCCGGCATGCGACTGGACTACCTCTTCGCCACCCCCGCGCTGGTCGACCGCCTCCGCTCCTGCCACATCGTGCGCACGCCGGCCGCCGACCGGGCCAGCGACCACTACCCGGTGATAGCGGAAATCGACCTCTGAACGGGGTTGTAGCCTGCGCGCATGACAGACGCGTGGCCTCCCGCTCCGATCAGGACCGAGCGGCTCACGCTCCGTGAGTCGCAGGCCCGCGACCGTGCGGCGTTCATCGAGCTGCTCGGCTCGCCGGAGGTCGGCGCCTACGTCGGTGGCCCGCGGCCGCGGGACGAGCTCGAACGCACGCCCGAGGTGCCCGGCCGGCGCCCAGGGGCGTTCGTCGTCGAGCTAGCCGGAGCGATGATCGGCACGGTCATGCTCGAGCGGCGCGACATCGGGCCTCCAAGCAGGGTCCGTCCCGAGGCCGGAGAGGTCGATCTCGGCTACCTGTTCCTGCCGAAGGCGTGGGGGAGCGGGTATGCCGCCGAGGCCTGCGCGGCGGCGCTCGAGTGGTTCGCCGGCGCGTTTCCGGGCGAGTCGGTGGTGCTCTGCACCCAGACCGCCAACATCAGTTCGATGCGCCTCGCGGCGAAGCTCGGGTTCGTCGAGGTAGAGCGGTTCGAGGCGTGGGACGCCGAGCAGTGGTTCGGCATGTGGTCCCCGGGCACGCTCTCCTAGCCAGCCCATGACGACATTGACAGTGCTGAAACCCGATGGCAACATGGGAGCGCTTCCAAGGATGACTGTCTATCTCTCAGGGGAAGGGACGGCCCGTGACCCGCCAGGCCCGCACCGCCGCCGCCACCGTCGTCGTGCTCGTCGCCGCCGGCCTCGTCGGCACGGCCGCACCCGCGGCCGCCGCTCCCGTCGAGCACATCACCAACGGGACCTTCGACGCCGGAACCAGCACCTGGTGGGCGACCGCCAACACCACCCTGGCGGTACGCGACGGCCGGCTCTGCGTCGACGTGCCCGGCGGCACGGCCAACCCCTGGGACGTCGCCATCGGCCACAACGGCATCCCGCTGGCCGACGGCGCCGCGTACACGCTGGCCTTCACCGCCGAAGCGAGCACCGCCACGACCGTCACGGCCAACGTCCAACTCAACGCCGCCCCGTACACCACCGTCCTGTCGACCGCCGTGACACCGGCCGGCGAGGCTGAGACGCACACGTTCACCAGCGGGCTGACCGCCGCCGACGGCACGTTCACGTTCCAGCTCGGCGGCAAGGCCGACCCGTACACCTTCTGCCTCGACGACGTCAGCCTGACCAGCGACACCACCCTGGACCCCGAGCAGATCGAGAACGGCGGCTTCTCCGACGGCTCCGCGGGCTGGTACTCCTACGGCACCACGAGCACGACCGTCGAGAACGGACAGCTCTGCTCCGCGGTGCCCGGTGGGCTGGCCAATCCCTGGGACGGCGGTGTCGGGCAGAACGACGTCCGCCTCACCGCGGGCGCCGCGTACACGCTGAGCTTCGACGCCTCGGCCGACCCGACCGCGACCGTACGTGTGGCTGTCCAACTCGGTGCCGAGCCGTACACCGGCTACTTCAGCCGTGACCTCAGCCTGACCGCGCAACAGAGCCACTACGAGTTCACCTTCACCGCGCCCGACGACACCCCGGCCGGGCAGGTCGCGTTCCAGGTCGGCGGCAACGCGGCCGGCTACGAGCTATGCCTCGACAACGTCTCGCTGCGCGGCGGCGAGCCGGAGCCGCCCTACGTGCCGGACACCGGCCCACGGGTGCGGGTCAACCAGGTCGGCTACCTCCCGGACGGGCCCAAGCGCGCCACCCTCGTCACGGACGCCACCGCGGCGCTGCCCTGGCAGCTCAAGAACAGCGCGGGCACGACCGTCGCCAGCGGCACCACCACACCGCGCGGCGAGGACCCGGCCTCCGGCCAGAACACCCACACCATCGACTTCACCGGGTACGCGACACAGGCGAGCAACCTCACCGTGACCGCGGACGGCGAGACCAGCCACCCGTTCGACGTCACGAGGACGCTCTACGCCCAACTGAGAAGCGATTCGCTCCAGTTCTTCTACATCCAGCGCAGTGGCATCGCGATCGACGGAGGTCTGGTCGGCGAGCAGTACGCCCGACCCGCCGGCCACCTCGGCGTCGCGCCCAACCAGGGCGACACCGACGTGCCGTGCCAGCTCGGCGTCTGCACCTACCGGCTGGACGCGCGCGGCGGCTGGTACGACGCCGGCGACCACGGCAAGTACGTCGTCAACGGCGGCATCGCGACCGCGCAGCTCCTGAGCACGTACGAGCGCACGAAGACCGCGCCGACAGCCAACTTCGGTGCCGCCCTGGCCGACAGCACGCTGCGGGTTCCCGAGCGTGGCAACAAGGTCCCGGACGTCCTCGACGAGGCGCGCTGGGAGCTCGAATGGCTGCTGCGGATGCAGGTGCCGGCCGGCCAACCCCTCGCCGGGATGGCGCACCACAAGCTGCACGACCAGAACTGGACCGGGCTGCCGCTCGCACCGGAGGCCGACCCGCAGCCGCGCGAGCTGCACCCGCCGTCGACCGCCGCCACGCTCAACCTGGCAGCCGCAGCGGCGCAGGGTGCCCGCCTCTGGGCGCCGTACGACGCGGTGTTCGCCAATAGGGCCCTCACGGCGGCCAAGACGGCGTACGCGGCCGCCAAGGCCCACCCCGCCGTCTACGCGAGTGCGAGCGACGGCAACGGCGGCGGTTCCTACAGCGACAACGACGTCACCGACGAGTTCTACTGGGCGGCTTCCGAGCTCTTCCTCACCACCGGCGCAGCCGCCTACCGGACCGACCTGACGGCCTCCCCGCACCACACCAGCGACGTGTTCACCGCGACCGGCTTCGGCTGGGGCAGCACCGCAGCCCTCGGGCGGCTCGATCTCGCGACGGTCCCCAATGGACTCAGCGACAGGGCGCGGGTACGCCAGTCCGTCGTGACAGCCGCCGACGCCTACCTCGCCACCGCTGGGGGACAGGCGTACGGGCTGCCGATGCCGGGCTCGCCCAACGCCTACTTCTGGGGCGCTAACAGCAACATCCTCAACAACGCCGTGGTGCTGGCGACCGCGTACGACCTGACCGGCCAGGCGAAGTACCGCACCGGCGCGATCGAGGCGATGGACTACGTCCTCGGCCGGAACGCGCTCAACCAGTCCTATGTGACCGGTTGGGGTGAGCACGCCTCCGAGAACCAGCACAGCCGGATCTTCGCCAACCAGCTCAACGCCGCGCTGCCGCACCCACCGGCCGGGTCGATCGCCGGCGGCGCCAACGCCAGCCTCGACGACCCGTTCGCCAAGCAGCTCCTCGACGGCTGCGAGCCAATGTTCTGCTACGTCGACGACATCAACTCGTACGCCACCAACGAAGTGGCCGTGAACTGGAACTCGGCCCTGGCCTGGGTGGCCTCGTTCCTCGCTGACCAGGACGCTGCGGCCCCGGCCGCGCTCGCGTGCAAGGTGGTCTACACCGACTACGGCACCTGGCAGGACGGCAAGGGCTTCACCGGCCAGCTCGACATCAGGAACACCGGCACCGCACCGATCAACGGCTGGACCGCCCGGTTCGCGTTCACGGGCGACCAGCAGCTCCGCGAGGCCTGGATGGCCCAGGCGAGCCAGGCCGGCGCCGTGCTGACCGCGCGCAACGAGTCCTACAACGCCCGCATCCAACCGGGAGCCACCGTCATGTTCGGCTTCAACGCCACCCAGTCGTCCTCCTACGCCAACCCCGCGCCGGGCCTGGTGACCGTCAACGGAAGCCGGTGCTCGTCATGAGGAGGACAGCGGTCGTGACGGCGACCGCACTTCTCGGCGCGAGCCTCGCCGTCGCGGTGGGCACAGCCGCCGCGGCGGCGGGGTGCCGGGTCGACTACACGGTTCCCAACGACTGGCAGGGCGGCTTCGGCGCGAACGTCGCCATCACCAACCTTGGTGACCCGATCAACGGGTGGACGCTGACCTGGAGCTTCACCGCCGGGCAGACGGTCACCCAGGCATGGAACGCGACGGTCACCCAGTCCGGTGCCGCCGTCACCGCCCGAGACGCCGGCTACAACGCCAGCCTGCCGACCAACGCGAGCACGGCGTTCGGCTTCAATGGGGCGTGGAGCGGCAGCAACCCGGCACCTACCACGTTCACGCTCAACGGAACGGCCTGCACCGGCGCGACAAACCCGACGACGCCGCCACCCAGCAGCCCGCCACCAAGCACCCCGCCACCGACGACGAACCCGCCACAGGCCGGCGCCAAGCAGGTCGAGGACCTGGACCGCGGCGCCATCAGCGTGAGATCGGGCAGCAACAACCTGGTCTCCTGGCGGCTACTCGGCACCGAGGCGACCAACACCGGCTTCCACGTCTACCGAGGCAGCACCCGGCTGACTTCGACGCCGATCACCGCCAGCACAAACTACCTCGACGCGGGCGCCGCAGCCGACGCGAGCTACACGATCCGCGCGGTCGTCAACGGTGTCGAACAGGCCGCCGGCCCGGCCGCGCTGAGATTCGCCAACGGCTACCTCGACGTGCCGATCCAGCGGCCGGCCGGCGGCAGCACCCCGACCGGCGAGGCCTATACCTACAGCGCCAACGACGCGAGCGTCGGCGACCTGGACGGCGACGGCGACTTCGAGATCGTGCTCAAGTGGGACCCGTCCAACGCCAAGGACAACTCGCAGTCCGGCTACACCGGGCCGGTGTTCGTCGACGCGTACCGCCTCGACGGGACCCGGCTGTGGCGCATCGACCTGGGTCGCAACATCCGCGCGGGAGCGCACTACACCCAGTTCCAGGTGTACGACTACGACGGCGACGGCGCCTCCGAGGTGGCCATGAAGACCGCCGACGGCAGCCGCTCGGGCACGGGCCAGGTCATCGGCAACGTCAACGCCGACTACCGAAACAGCAGCGGCTACGTGCTGTCAGGTCCCGAGTTCCTCACCATGTTCGACGGCCGCACCGGTGGGACCAGGTCCACCGTGGACTACGTGCCGGCCCGCGGCACCGTCTCCAGCTGGGGCGACAGCTACGGCAACCGGGTCGACCGGTTCCTCGCCGGGACCGCCTATCTCGACGGGACCAGGCCGTCGCTGGTGGTCTCCCGTGGCTACTACACCCGCACGGTCATCGTCGCGTACGACTACCGCAACGGCAGCCTCCAGCGGCGCTGGACGTTCGACTCCAACAGCGCGGGTTCGGCGTACGCCGGTCAGGGCAACCACAGCCTCACCATTGGCGACGTGGACGCCGACGGCCGCGACGAGGTCGTGTTCGGCGCGATGGCGATCGACGACAACGGCGCTCCACTGTGGAACACGAGGAACAACCACGGCGACGCGGCCCATCTCGGAGACCTGGACCCGTCCCGCGCGGGCCTCGAGTATTTCAAGGTCTCCGAGGACAGCAGCAAGCCCGCGTCGTGGTTCGCCGACGCCCGCACCGGCCAGGTGCTCTGGTCGACCGCGCCGGCCGGCGACAACGGGCGCGGCGTGGCCGCCGACGTCTACGCGGGCAGCCCCGGGGCCGAGTCCTGGTCGGCCGCCGTCGACGGGCTGCGCTCGACGAGCGGCGCCAACATCGGCCGCAAGCCGTCCAGTGCCAACTTCGTCATCTGGTGGGACGGCGACCCGGTGCGGGAGCTGCTCGACCAGACCCGGATCGACAAGTACGGCACGGGCGGCGACACCCGCCTGCTCACCGGCTCCGGCGTGGCCAGCAACAACGGCACGAAGGCCACCCCGGCCCTGGCCGGCGACATCCTGGGCGACTGGCGCGAGGAGGTGATCTGGCGCACGACGGAGAGCACGGCGCTGCGGATCTACACGACTCCGACGCCGACCGACCGCCGGATCCACACGCTCGCGCACGACCCGCAGTACCGGGTCGCGCTGGCGTGGCAGAACACCGCGTACAACCAGCCGCCCCATCCCAGCTTCTTCATCGGCAACGGGATGGGGCAGCCGGCCCGGCCCAACGTCTACGTGAGCTGACGTGCGAGCTCGAAGGAGCGGATCCGGTCCTCGACGTCGTACACCATGGTGGTGAGCATCAGCTCGTCCGCCTTGGTCGACTCGAGCAGCGCGCCGAGCTGACCGGCGACCGTCGACGGCGAGCCGACCGCCTGCCCGACCAGGCGGTCGGCCATGAAGATCCGCTCCACCTCGGTGTAGGGAACCGCGGCGGCCTCCTCCGGCGTGGCCAGGGGCTGTGGGCGGCCCTGGCGCATACGCAGGAACGACAGCCCCGCCGGCCCCATCAGGTAGCGGGCCCGCTCGTCGGTGTCCGCGACGACGGTGGAGACCGCGACCATCGCGTACGGCTCGTCCAGCCAGCGCGACGGCGTGAACCGGTCCCGGTAGAGCGCCAGCGCCGGCAGCGTGTTCTGGGCGCTGAAGTGGTGTGCGAACGCGAACGGCAGCCCGAGCAGCCCGGCGAGCTGCGCGCTGTAGCCGCTGGAACCGAGCAGCCAGACGTCGGGTGTCAGGCCCGCGCCCGGCGAGGCGACGATCGCGCCCGGGTCGTCCTCGGTGAAGAAGTTGATCAGATTGGCCAGCTCCTGGGGGAACTGCTCCGCGGAGAGCCCTTCGACGGTGCGGCGCAGGGCGAGCGCGGTCGCCTGGTCCGTGCCGGGCGCCCGGCCGATGCCGAGGTCGATCCGGCCCGGGTGCAGCGCGGCCAGGGTGCCGAACTGCTCGGCGACCACCAGCGGGGCGTGGTTGGGCAGCATCACACCGCCGGACCCGACCCGGATCGTCGAGGTGTTGGCCGCCAGGTGGGCCAGCAGCACCGCCGGGGCAGACGAGGCGATGGCCGGCATGTTGTGGTGCTCGGCCACCCAGAAGCGGCGGAAGCCGAGCTCCTCGGTGCGCCGGGCGAGGGCGGTCGTATGGGCGAGTGCCTCACCAGGCGAGCCGTTGGCGGCGACAGGGGCGACATCGAGCACGGAGAGCGGAACGTCGATCACGAACGAAAAACAACGCCGCCGCGGCAAAATAGCTTCCCGTTACAGGCGTCGAAGTGCCGGGATCAACTCGGTCTCGGCCCAGTCGAAGAACTCGCGCTGGCTCTCGTCGCCGATCTGGAGCACCGAGACGTGGGTGAAGCCGACCTCGGCGAACTTCGCGATCGCCTCGACGTGTCGGGAAGTGTCCGGCCCGCAGGGGATGCCGGCGGCCACGTCCTCCTCGCGGACGAACTGCGACACGTCGGCGAAGGCGGCCGGGTTGGGCAGGTTCGAGTTGACCTTCCAACCCAGCCCGAACCACGGGAACTGCTCGTGGGCGATCTTGCGGCAGGCGGCCTCGTCGGGACCCCAACAGATCGGCTGCTGACCGTAACGGGGCTTCCCGGAACCGCCCGCGTCATCGAAGAGCCGCAGCAGCCGAGCCTGTGGCTGGGTGGCGATCGCGCCGTCGCCGTACTCGCCGGCGATCCCCGCCGACTCGGGCCCGGACAGCGCCACCGCGATCGGGACCCGGGTCTCCGAGCGGTCCCAGACGTACGCCTCGGGCACCTCGAAGTACTCGCCGGAGTAGGTCAGGTTCTCGCCGTCGAGCAGCGGCCGGATGATCTCCAGCGCCTCGGCCAGCATCGCGTGCCGTTCGCGTACGTGCGGCCAGGGTCCGACGACGTGCTCGTTGAGGTTCTCGCCCGCGCCCAGGCCCAGCACGAACCGCCCGTCGGCGAGCAGGTGCACGGTCGCCGCCTGCTGTGCCACGACTGTCGGGTGGTACCGGCGGGTGGGGCAGGTGATGTAGGTCATCAGCTCGGCCCGGGAGGTCGCGTGGGCCACCGCGCCCAACACCGACCACGCGTGCGGGGAGTGCCCCTGGGCGTCGAGCCACGGGTAGTAGTGGTCGGAGATGGTGATCTGGTCGAACCCGACCTCCTCGGCCCGGACCGCGTAGTCGACCAGGTCTTTCGGCCCCGACTGCTCGCACAGCAGGGAGTACCCAACGGCGACCATGGTTGCCTCCTCGCTCCAAAACGCCCGCATACCCCGCTTGTCGGGCGGCAATCCCGATATCCTCGCGAGCGTGCTCGCCGACCTGCTGCCGCCCGGTGCGGTGGCCGTGGAGCGCCGCGACGACAACGACCCGGCACCGCTGTTTCCGGTGGAGGAGGCGGCCGTGGCCGGGGCGGTGGCGAAGCGCCGGCAGGAGTTCGCCACGACGCGCCAGTGCGCCCGGGACGCCCTCGCCCTCCTGGGCTTGCCGGCGGTGCCGCTGCCGCGCGGCGCCGACGGGGCGCCGGTCTGGCCGCCCGGCATCGTGGGCAGCCTGACGCACTGCGCCGGCTATCGGGCCGCCGCCGTGGCTCGGGTGACCGACGTGGCCGGGCTCGGCATCGACGCCGAGCCCGACGAGCCGTTGCCCGCCGGGGTGCTGGACCTGGTCGCCGGCGCGGACGAGCGGGCCGCCCTGCCGACCGTCGGCCCGCACTGGGACCGGCTGCTGTTCTGCGCCAAGGAGGCGCTCTACAAGGCCTGGTCGCCGCTGACCGGACGCTGGCTCGGCTTCGAGGAGGCCCGCGTGGCGTTCGCGGCGGACGGCACGTTCAGCGTCCGCGTGCTGGTCGACGGCGCCGGTGAGCGCACCCGGTTCGAGGGCCGTTGGAAGGCGGCACCGGGCCTGCTGATCGCATCGGTGACCGTCAACTTAACCGGTTGACCTGTCCGGGTCGGCGGCCCTACTGTGAGTCGACGCCCCAGGGAGCCGGGCGGCAGCTGTCGGGCCAGCTGCCAGCCCCTTTGTCACGTCTCCTCTGTGAAGGCAGGAAATGAGACCAAGACTCCTGGCCGTCATCACGGCCCTGTCCGCGGTGGCCCTCGCGGCCATGTTCGTCCTCACTGTCGGCTCGCCGGCCCGCGCCGCCGCCGGCTTCACCGTCACCAACGGGCGCCTCTACGACGCCAACGGCACTGAGTTCGTGATGCGCGGCGTCAGCCATGCGCACACCTGGTACCAGAGCCAGACCCGGGCGTTCGGCGACATCAAGGCGACCGGCGCCAACACCGTGCGGGTCGTGCTCAGCGGCGGCCGCTGGCCCGCCAACAGCGCCTCCGACGTGGCCAACGTGATCAACCTGTGCAGGCAGAACCGCCTGATCTGCGTGCTGGAGAACCACGACACCACGGGGTACGGCGAGCAGAGCGGCTCCGTGCCGCTGTCCACCGCCGTCGACTACTGGATCGGCCTGCGTGACGTGCTGGCTGGCCAGGAGCGCTACGTCATCATCAACATCGGCAACGAGCCGGTCGGCAACAACGCGGTCAGTCCAACCTGGACGCAGGCGACCACCACGGCGATCCAGCGGATGCGTACGGCCGGCTTCGACCACACGCTGATGGTGGACGCGCCCAACTGGGGCCAGGACTGGCGGTTCGAGATGCGCGACAACGCGGCGAGCGTGTTCGCCGCTGACCCCGACCGCAACACCGTCTTCAGCATCCACATGTACGGCGTGTTCGACACCGCCGCGGAGATCACCGACTATCTCGGGCGGTTCCGCACGGCCGGGCTGCCGATCGTGGTGGGCGAGTTCGGCTTCAACCACTCCGACGGCAACCCTGACGAGGACACGATCATGTCCTACGCGCAGGCCAACCGGATCGGCTACATCGGCTGGTCGTGGAGCGGCAACGGCGGCGGCGTGGAATACCTGGACATGGTGACCGGCTTCGACCCAACCAGGCCGACGAGTTGGGGCCAGCGGATCATCGACGGCGCCAACGGGATCCGGTCGACCTCACGCGAGGCCACCGTGTTCGGCGGCGGCCCGACCGGCACACCGACCGCGACTCCGACCACGCAGCCGACCCCGACCGCGCAGCCCACGACGCCACCGCCCGCCAGGGGCTGCGCGGCCGCGTACAAGGTGATCGGCTCGTGGCCCGGCGGGTTCCAGGCCGAGGTCACCGTCACGGCGGGCAGCGCCGCGATCAGCGCCTGGACCGTCGGTTGGACCTGGGCCAACGGCCAGCGGGTCACCCAGTCCTGGAACACCACGCTGACCGCGTCGGGCAATGCGGTGAGCGCGCGCAACGTCGGCTACAACGGCAACCTGGGTGCCGGCGCCAGCGCCACGTTCGGCTTCCTCGCGTCGTGGACCGGCAGCAACACCGCACCTTCGCCGACCTGCACGGCAAGCTGAGTGCGAAGGAAGGGACCCTTGTTATCGCTTTTCCGTTAACAAGGGTCCCTTCCTTCGTTTAGTCGACCTCGGCGCTGCCCGTGACGCGGAGCTTGCGGCGGGCGCGCTCCGAAAATGTCGTATGCCCTAGGCGGATCACCCGGGCGGCGCCGGGCACCGCGTTGACGTCGAGGCGGTCGCCGGGGCCGACGTAGGTCGCCACGCCGCCGTCGACCTCGACCGCCAGCCGGCCGCTGCGCTCCAGGACGTCGAGGCTCAGGGTCTCGTCGACCGAGAGCATCAGGGCCCGGTTGTACGAGGAGTGCGGCGACGAGGGCACGACCAGCACGCCCTCCAGGTTCGGGGAGACGATCGGGCCACCGGCGGAGAACGCGTAGGCGGTCGAGCCGGTCGGGGTCGCCACGATCACCGCGTCGGCGGCGTACCGGACGAACGGGACGCCGAGGATGCCCACGCCGATGGCGGCCGATCCGTCGCCGGGGACGCGTACGAGGGCGATGTCGTTGAAGGCGGTGACTTCCCGGCCGTCCGGCAGCGTCGTGCGGACGGCGAGGCGCGGCTCAAGAGTGTATTGCCGGCTGTCGATCGCCGAGAGCGCCCACGGCAGGTCCTCGACGTCGATCTCGGCCAGGTAGCCCAGCTTGCCCAGGTTGACCCCGAGCACCGCGGTCTTCGTGCCGGCTGCCAGCCGCATGCTGCGCAGCATGGTGCCGTCGCCGCCGAGGCTGACCAGGATCGTGGACTTGCTGGCCAGCGTCTCCGGGTCGACGGGGATCGCGTTGCAGTCGATGCGCGCGATGTCGTCGGCCAGCCCCAGCACCGAGGCACCGTGGTTGCCCGCCCACTTGAGGATGGTCTCCAGGGCGGAGGCGGAGTCGCGCTTCGGATGCAGCACGATCCCGACGGTATGCACCATTCCCACAGCGCAACTGTAGTGCCGCAGACGGCGAAGCGCCCGGCCACCGGGGACCGGGCGCTTCAACTGATCTTGGTTAGCGGTGGCTGGCGGCCACCTCGTAGAGCCGCTCCGGGCTGACCGCCCCGAAGAACACCCGGCCGTCGTCGGTCAGCAGCCCCGTCGCCAGGTGGCTGGTGAACAGCCGGCCGCTGCCCCAGGCGCCACTGACCTTGGGAAGCTGGCCGAGCAGGCCGGCGATCCCAGGCTCGTCGCCGCCGGTCTTGTCGAGCTTGGCCATGAACACGGTGGTCCAGCCCTCGCCGATGATCGTCGGCCCCTCGCCCTTCGACGGCTGCTGCCGCTCCTTGGCGATCTTGTCCTCGAGCGCCTTGTCGTCCTTGTCGCCGGCGGCGGCCTTGAGCGCTTCGTCGAACTCGGTGACCTTGGTGCCGGCCGGCGGGTTGAAGACGAACTGCGCGTCGTCGGGCCGGTCGAAGTTGATCATCGTGAAGGCGACCTCGAACGCCGCCTTGTCGGAGGCGGCCGGGTAGATCCGGAACCGCAGCGGCACGTGCTCGGTCGCGTCGATCGCGATGGACACCTGGCCGACCAGCGACTCGTGGTCCTTCGGGGTCAGGTTCAGCTCGTACGCGTCGCGCCCGGCGATCTTGGTCGAGCGCCCCACGCTGACCTGGGTGCTCGGATCGATCGCCTTCAGCGCGAGGTCGGCCGCTTCCTGCGGAGAGGCCGGGAGCCCGGCCGGCGGCGCCCCGTGGTCGCCGTCGCCGTTGATCTTCCCATGGGTGGCGGTCTTGGACCGGCTGCTCCAGAGCCAGGTGTCGGAGCCGTTGCGGATCACGTCGGTCTGCGCGTCGCCGCCGAGCAGCGAGATGCGCGCCTTGTCGGGGCCGGCGTACCAGACCCGCAGGGTGTGCTGGCCGTCGACCAGCGAGGCCAGGCTGTCGTCGCCGAGCATGCCGGCGAGGCTGACGATCGGCGGGAGACCGAGGTCGGCGCGCTGCACGACGGTGCCCGAGAGACCGTCCAGGCGGGCGGTCTGCAGGTCGACGAGGAGCTGGGCGGCGGATCGGTCGGGGAGGGTCGGGTCGGCGGCGCCGGCGACGGTCGCCACCGCGGCGCCGCCACCGATGACGGCGACCGCGGCGGTGGCCGGAACCAGCCAGCGCAGCACCGGACGTTTGCTCAGGACAGACATGGGCGGATACCTCCTGCGGAACATGATGCCCGCCGCCGGCTGTGACGCGCCTGAGAGAGCTGTCAACCAATGGCCCGGAGATGGCACGCTTTGCTGGTGCGGTTGCTGGTGGTCGAGGACGAGGCGCGGCTCGCGTCCGCCCTTCAGCGCGGGCTGCAGGCCGAGGGCTTCGCGGTCGATGTGGCCGGCGACGGCCCCACCGGGCTCGAGCTGGCCCGGCACGGCGAGTACGACGCCATGATCCTCGACGTGATGCTGCCCGGCCTGTCCGGCTACCGGGTGGTCCGCGCGCTGCGGGCCGAGGACCGGTGGCTGCCGGTGCTGATGCTCTCGGCCAAGGACGGCGAGTACGACCAGGCCGACGGGCTGGACTGCGGCGCCGACGACTACCTGACCAAGCCCTTCTCGTACGTCGTGCTGCTCGCCCGGCTCCGCGCCCTGCTGCGCCGGGGCGCACCGGCCCGGCCCGCGGTGCTGGAGGTCGGCGACCTGAGCCTCGACCCGGCGCAGCGCTCGGTGACCCGGGGCGGCACCGCGGTCGGGCTCACCGCACGCGAGTTCGCGCTGCTGGAGTACCTGATGCGCCGGCCCGGCGAGGTGGTCTCGAAGACGGAGCTGCTCGACCACGTCTGGGACGCCAGCCTGGACACGGCCCCGAACGCGGTCGAGGTCTACGTCGGCTACCTGCGCCGCAAGGTCGGCCGGGAACGGCTGGAGACGGTCCGCGGCGCCGGCTACCGGCTGGCACCGTGAAACCCGGGCGGGTGTGGCGCCGGCTCAGCCTGCGCGGCCGGCTGATGGTGGTCGGCGTCTCCGGGCTGGTCGCCGGCCTGCTGGTGGGCGGCGTGCTGCTGGTCACGGTGCTCGGCAGCACCCTGCACCGGGGCGCGGAGGACGCCGCCACCAAGACCGCGAGCGCGCTGGCCGAGCTGATCGCCGCCGACTCGCTGCCCGACCCGCTGCCGGTCTCCGGCGACGACGTCCGCGCCCAGGTGATCGACGACGAGGGCCGGGTGGTCGCGGCGTCGCTGGGTGCCGACCGGCTGGTGCCGTTCCTCTACCCGGGCGAACGACCGGTGCGCGGCGGCGACGAGCCGCACAGCGTCTACATCGACGGGGAGCGGATCGGGGTCACCGGCCCGGTGCAGGTGGTCGCGGTGGAGGCCGGCACGCCCGACGCGCCCCGCACCGTGCTGGTCGCGAAGTCCCTCGGCGACCTGGTCCGCGCCGTCGACCTGCTCAAGCACTCGCTGCTGATCGCGTACCCGCTGCTGGTGGCTTTGCTCGCGGCGATCGCCTGGCGGGTGATCGGTGCGACGCTGCGCCCGGTCGAGACTCTGCGGGCCGGCGCGCAGGCGATCACCGACGGCGCCCGGGCCGACCGGCTGCCGTTGCCGGCGTCCCGCGACGAGATCCACCGGTTGGCCGTGACGCTCAACGGCATGCTGGCCCGGCTCGAGGGCGCGCGGGCGCGGCAGCGGGCGTTCGTCGCCGACGCCGCGCACGAGCTGCGCTCGCCGCTGACCAACCTGCGCACCGAGCTCGAGGTGGCGCAGCGGATCGGGGAGGCCCCCGACACCGAGGACCTGCTGGCCGACGTGCGCCGGCTCGGCCGCCTGGTCGACGACCTGCTGCTGCTGGCCCGCTCCGACGACCTGGCCGGCCGCCCCGACCCGGTGACCGGCCCGGTCGACGTGGGTTCGTTGCTCGCCGCCATCGCGGCCCGCTATCCGGCCAGGGTCACCCTGCGGCCGGTCGCCGGAGCGCCGTGGACGGTCGGCGACGAGGCGGCGCTCGACCGGGTGGTGGCCAACCTGGTCGACAACGCGGTCCGGCACGCGCGGGAGCGGGTCGAGCTTGCCGCCGCCCTGGCCGGCGACCAGGTGGAGATCACCGTGACCGACGATGGTCCGGGCATCCCGGAGGCCGACCGGGAGCGGGTGTTCGACCGGTTCACCCGGCTCGACGACGCCCGGGCGCGGGACGCGGGCGGTGCGGGGCTCGGGCTGTCGATCGTGCGGGAGTTGGTCGCCCGGCACGGCGGCACCGTCACCCTCGGCGACGCGGCGCCGGGCCTGGTGGCCACGGTGCGCCTGCCCGCGGCGTCGATCACCGAGGCCGGGCCGGAAACCCCTCAGCCGCGGTCGGTGCAGACGGGCTTGGCCCGGCCGACCACGCCGGCCGGATAGTTCACGCCCACGACGAAGCAGTAGTCGCTGGTCGGGTCGAGCCCGTAGACGACGAAGTTGTCGCTGCCGGCGGGTAGCTGCTCGATCGGGCGCGGCTGCTGGCCGGTGCGGCCCGCCGACACCACGACCGTCCCGGCGGCGCCGGCCGGATATTTCCAGCGCAGCGTGACCTGGTCGGTGCCGTCGTTCAGGGCGACGCTGCCCGGCGGGGTGCCGGCCCGGGCGGTGGGCGGCGCGGTGGTGGGTGGCGGCGCCGTGCTGGTGGCCGGCACGGTGCGCGGCGTGGTCGGTTGGCTGACGGTGCCGGTGCCGGTGCCGTCGCGGTCGATCAGCGCGAACCCGGCGATCACCGCGGCGGCGCCGAGCACGACCACCAGGAGGCCGGCGATCACCAGCGGGGTCACCCGGCGCTTGGGCCTCGCGTACGGGACGGGTAGCTGGTCGGCCGGGCGCCGCTCGGGCAGCCGGGCCGCGCGGCGCTCCGCCTCTTCGCCGGCCTCCAGCTCACGGGGGTAGGTCGCGGCGGCCGCGCCGGGTTCGGTGCCCCAGAGGGCGCGGTCCCACTCCTGCTCCGGTGGTGGCGGGTCGGCCGAGGGCTGCGCCCAGCGCTCGTCGTCGTGTCGCCGCGCCGCCCAGGCCTCGTCGTCCGGCCGGGCGTCCCAGCCGGTGCCGTCGTCCCAGCCTTCCCCACCCGGGTCGTCCCAGGTCTCGCTGCTGGTGTTGTCCCAGGTGGCGCTCTCCTGACGGCGCCACACCTCGTCGCCGACCTCGGCCGGCTCCCGCCGGCGGGCCCATTCCGACCGGTCCTGGTCGCTGGCGTGCTGGTCCCACCCGGTGCGATCGGCCCGGTCCCGCCACGCCGTGTCGGGGGTCGGCTGCGCCTCGGCGGGCCACAGCGGGCGCTCCGGGGCGCGCTGTGCGGGCGGCGACCAGGCTTCCAGCGGCGGCTCGGTGTCGGGCGGGTAGGTCTCGGTGGCGTACGCGTCGCGCAGGTCGGAGCCGGGCGCGAAGTGGTCCGGCACCTCGTCGTCGGCGGCGTGCCGCGGTCGGATCGGCCCGCCGTCGTCGTCGAGCGCGGCGCCGCTGCCGAAGCCGTCGCGCAGGGTCGGGGTGACCGGGGCCGGTGCCACCGGTGGCGGGGCGACCGGGGTCGGCGCGACCGGCGGCGGGGTCATCGGCTGGGGCACGACCGGCGGGGTGTGCTCGGGCACCGGGGTGAACGCCCGGATGTAGCCGCTGCCGGCCGGTGAGCTCGTCGAGCGCGGCGGTGGCGGGCCCGAGCCCGCCATCGCGATCCGTTCGCTGTCCTCGACCGTGCAGACGTGGTTGGGATCGGCCGCCGCCCGGGCCAGCGCGGCCACCTGTGCGATCAGCGGGTGCTCGGGTGGCAGGTGCGTGCGGCACAGCTCCTGCGCGAGCGCGAGGTGGGCGTGCGAGGCGTCGAGCCGACCGCAGTCGCGCTCCATCGCGCCGAGCTTGGCCAGCATCCGGATGCCGGCCGGCCGGTCGTCGCCGTAGACCTCGTGGTGCATCTCCCAGGCGTCCTCGAGCCGGGCGCGGGCGGCGGCGCAGTCACCACGGGCGTATTCGACGGTGGCCAGGTCGGCATGGACGGCCAGCACGCGCGCCGACTCGGGACCCTCGGCGGCGGACAGCTCGAGGATCACGTCGTGGTAGAGCCGGGCCGCCCGCTCGTGCGCGCCGACCCGGTGCAGCACCGCCGCGAGTGTGGTGGCGGTGTCGACGGTGCGCGGGTCGTGCGCGCCGTAGAGCCGGGTGGTCGCCGAGTAGGCGTAGGACGCCCAGCCCCGGGCGCCGTGCGCCTCGCCGAGCGAGAGCAGCACCTTGGCCTGCAGGGCGGCGGCCAGGGCGAGCTCGTCGGTCGCGGTCGAGGGGGAGGGGTCAGCCGTGGCGAGGGCGCTGCCGAGCAGCTCTTCCGCGCCGGCCAGGTCACCGGCGTGGATCCGGTCCTGCGCCCGCGTGGTGAGGTCACCGAGGCCGATGGACATCGCCTCATCGTGCTTGTCCGGCGACGTTCTGTACAAGAGCCAGTTGGCCGAGATATTGACCGGACCCTACGTGACCTGGGGCTGTGCGCGAGGAAGTCGTCCGTTCGTGCGCATGGTGCACGTCCGTTATGCGCGGTGCTCCTTGAGCCCGCCGAGGATCGCGTCGCTGATCCGGCGCAGCTCAGCGACCTGGCTCGGGTTGAGCTGGTCGAAGAGATGGCTGCGTACGCCCTCCACGTGGCCGGGCGCCGCCTCGGTGAGCTGCCGCATTCCCTCGTCGGTGAGCACCGCGAGCTGGCCGCGGCGGTCGGTGGGGCAGTCCTGGCGTCGCACCCAGCCGGACTCCTCCAGCCGGGCCACCGCGTGCGAGAGGCGGCTGCGGGACGATCCGCAGGCGTCGGCGAGCTCGCTCATCCGCATGTTGTGCTCGGGTGCCTCGGAGAGCCTGACCAGGATCTCGTAGTAGGCGTGCGGCATGCCGGCCTCGTGCTGCAACTCGCGGTCGAGGGCGTCCATCAGGGCCCGGGTCGCACCGAGGAACGCACGCCAGGTCGCCTGCTCCTGGTCGTCCAGCCATCGCGTCATGGCGACATCATACCGTCATAGTTGAACTCTCAACTAATTAGCGCTACCGTGGAGCACATGGGCATCCACCGACTCAACCACGCGGTCCTCTACGTCAGTGACCTGGCTCGCAGCGTCGCCTTCTACCAGGACGTGCTCGGGTTCAAGAAGGTCCCGATGACGCCCGACGGGTTCGCGGGCGCCGCGTTCCTCCAGGCCAAGGACTCGACCAACGACCACGACCTCGGGCTGTTCGAGGTGGCCGGTGCCGGGCCGTCGCCGGCCGGGCGGGCCACCGTCGGCCTCTACCACCTCGCCTGGGAGGTGGACACGCTCGACGAGCTTTCGGCGACCGCCGAGCGGCTGGCCGCGGCGGGCGCCCTCGTCGGCTCCTCCGACCACGGCAGCACCAAGTCGCTCTACGGTCGCGACCCGGACGGGCTCGAGTTCGAGATCGTCTGGCTGATCCCCGCCGACAAGCTCGACGCCGCCGCGCTCGACGCGCGTCGCCGGATCGGCCGGCTCGACCTGGCGGCGGAGAAGGCCCGCTACGGGGGCCAGACGCGAGGCGGTGTCGGGATCTCCGTTCCCGTGTGAGGTCTTTTCCGCCAGAATGACGGCATGGGCGGGCCGATCGACGACGTCGTGCGGGAGATCCTCGTGCGGCAGCTCGACGCATGGGGTCCGGCCGCGCTGCACCGGTCCAAGCGGGCGACCTTCGCGCAGGCCTACGGCGGCCCGCCGGACGGGCTGCCCGAGGCGGCGCTGCGGGTCTTCGACGAGTTCACCGACCTGCTGCGCGGGCGCCGGCTGACCGCGCCGGTGATCGCGCCCAGCCCGGACCGCGCCGCGCTCGACGCGGTCTACCAGGAGCTCGACCGGCCGTCCGGCTTGGACATCCACGCCGTCGACGGCGGCGTCGACACGTTGCCGGCGGTGCTCACCGCGGCCTCCGCGGCCGGCGCACCGCTGCTCGCCTTCCTCGACGCCGCGACCGGCCCGCCGTCCGCGGCGACCCTCGCGGCGGTCGCGCGCGGCAAGCCGGGCGAGCTGCTGCTCGTGCTGGCCGAGGGTTTCCGCGAGCACCGGGCGATGCTCAGCGCCGCCGGGTTCCCGCTGGTCGCCGACGTCGAGTTGGTCGCCCGCGACGGCAGCGCCCGGCTGGTCGTGTTCGCCACCGGGTCCGGCAAGAGCCTCGACACGTTCAAGGACGCGATGTGGGCGGTGGACGAATACGCGGGCGTCCGCTACCGCGACCCGCACGACCCGGAAGGGCACCTGCTCGACATCTCCGAGCGGCCGCACCCGGGGCCGCTGCGCCGCGAGCTGTTGGCCCACCTGGCCGAGGTGGGCCGGGCGACGGTCACCGAGCTACGCCAGTTCACCGTGACCGACACCGTCTACCGCGCGGGTGACGCCAACCGGGTGCTCACCACGCTGCTCAACGCCGGCCAGGTGACCCGCGACCCGCCCGCCGGCCGGCTCGGCGGCGATGTGGTCATTTCTTCTGGCGGCTAGCCCGTACCCGGGCGGTGCCCTGGTTGATCAGCAGAGACGCGCCGGTCGCCAGCACAACGATGTTGAACACCATCTGGAAGATGACCAGCACCCGCGCTCCCTGGCCGGACGCGTGGATGTCGCCGAAGCCGACGGTGAACAACGTGCTCAGCGCGAAGTAGAGAGCGTCGGTCCGGGTGGATAGCCCCTGGAACTGCGTGGGCAGGGAGATCGCGACCACGTAGTCGGCCAGGGCGAACGCCATCGCGCCGGCCACCAGCGCGACGGCCAGGCCTTCCAGGGGAAGCTGGTCGCTGCGCAGCCGGCGCCTGATCTGCCAGACGACCAGGGTGATCGCGCCTGCGACGAAGACCAGCGCGGCCAGTGCGCGCAGGACCAACCGCCAGCCGCTGTCACCCTTCTCGACGGGCACGATGTAGTAGAGCGCGACCAGCAGCACCACCGCCGCGCCCACCCGGAGCCAGGCCGCCCGGTTCATATCGGACAATCTACTCAGGGCAGACACGCTCGTGGCGCCCTTCCGGTGTTATCGGGAGGGCGCCAACGAGGGGGTGGGGATTAGTTCTTGTCCTGCTTCCAGGACAGCGGCCCCGGCAGGTCGACACGGTGCGCGCGTGCCCGGGAGTTCCACGACCAGCGACCGATCTTGATGCTCCAGGAGCTGAAACCGTTCTCCGTGAAGTTCAGGATGATCGGGCCGATCTTCTTCCGCTTGCGGAACATCAGACCCATGATCGAGCACTCCTTCGTCTCGGCCCACGGCGTCCGGTGCGCGCCGGGGTCGGTCAGGAATGTGCCCAGTGGGTCTGTTCGCGAAACCAGCTCAGTGGACGGTCAACCCTTCATGATGGCGGCCCGGGACGCCCACGACATGATCGAGCGCTCGGAGGCGGCCGAGAGCAGGGAGAGGGCGCTGGCCCACGAGCCGATCGAGAACGCCGAGAAGGCGCTGCCGATGGAACCGATGCTCAGGACGGACCCGATCGAACCGATCGAAAGGACCGAGCCCTTGGAGCCGATGCTGAGTACGGAGTCCTGCGAGCGGATGCAGAGCATGGTCGTTCTCCCTTCCTCGCCCTCGTAGTGCCCCATCCACGCGGCGCTATTCTCGAACGGTGAGCCGGTCTCGGATCGCGTTGGCCATGGTCACCGTCGTCGCCCTCGTCGTGGCCGCCCTCGGCGGCGTCGCGGCCTGGCGGGGCTGGTTCAGCGAGCCCTCGGTCCCGTCCGCGCCGGACGCGGCGCCGGCCAGCGTGACCGACGTGGTCACCGGCCTGCGGGCGCCGTGGGGTCTGGCGTTCCAGCCCGACGGCACGGCGCTGGTCACCGAGCGGGACACGGCGAAGATCCTGACCGTCCAGGGCAACAGCGCACGCGAGCTCACGGTGGTCGACGAGGCGGCGCCGGCGGGCGAGGGTGGGCTGCTCGGCATCGCGACCGCCGGCGACTGGGTTTACGTCTACTACACGGCCGCCGGCGACAACCGCATCGCGCGCTTCCACCCGGACCAGCCCGACGCCCGCGAGACGATCTTCACCGGCATCCCCAAGGCCGGCAACCACAACGGCGGCCGGATCGCGTTCGGCCCCGACGGGATGCTCTACGTCGGCACCGGCGACGCGGGGGAGCGCGACGCCGCACAGGACCGCGGCAGCCTGGGCGGCAAGATCCTGCGGCTGACGCCCGAGGGCGCGCCCGCACCCGGCAACCCCTTCGGCGCCACCCCGGTCTACAGCTACGGCCACCGCAACGTCCAGGGCCTGGCCTGGGACGCGAGCGGGGCGATGTTCGCGTCCGAGTTCGGCCAGAACACCTACGACGAGCTCAACCGGATCGAGCCCGGACGCAACTACGGGTGGCCCGAGGCCGAGGGCACCTCCACCGACCCGGCGTTCACCAACCCGATCGCCACCTGGCGCACCGCGGACGCGTCGCCGAGCGGCATCGCGGTCGGCCCGGACGGCAAGGTGTGGATGGCCTGCCTGCGGGGTGAGCGGCTCTACACGATCGGCACCGACGGCGCCGGGGCGCAGACGCTGCTGCGCGGCGAGCACGGCCGGCTCCGGCACGTCGCGGCGGCGCCGGACGGGTCGATGTGGGTGCTCACGTCCAACCACGACGGGCGGGGCGACCCGGCGCCGGGTGACGACCGGATTCTGCGCATCACCCTCTGACACCGGCAATTTCGCCGATGCGCGTCCGCGTGGCCGCGCCAAACACTGGTCAACGTCGATGTCCCCCGACGGACCAGGAGCCCCCCACGTGAAGACAGCCATCCGTCTGCTCGCGACGACCGCCGCGGCCGTGCTCGCCGTCGGCGTCGCGGGCGTGCCGAACGCCCTCGCCGCCGACAACCCGTACGAGCGCGGCCCCGCGCCGACCACCTCGATCCTCGACGCCACGCGCGGCCCGTACGCCACGTCGCAGACCACCGTGTCCTCGCTGGTCACCGGCTTCGGCGGCGGCATCATCTACTACCCGACCACCACCAGCGACGGTACGTTCGGCGCGATCGCGCTCTCGCCCGGTTACACCGCCGCGTGGTCGAGCATCAGTTGGCTCGGCCCGCGGATCGCCTCGCACGGCTTCGTGGTCATCGGCATCGAGACCAACAGCCGCTTCGACCAGCCCGCCAGCCGGGGCGCGCAGTTGCTCGCCGCGCTGGACTACCTGACCAACAGCAGTTCGGTGCGCACCCGGGTGGACGCGACCCGGCTGGCCGTCGGTGGGCACTCGATGGGCGGTGGCGGCACGCTCGAAGCCGCCTCGGACCGGCCGTCGTTGCAGGCCGCGATCCCGCTCGCGCCGTGGAACACCGACAAGAGCTGGTCGGAGCTGCGGGTGCCGACGCTGATCATCGGTGGCGAGAGCGACACGGTAGCGGCGGTGTCGTCGCACTCGATCCCGTTCTACAACAGCATCCCGGCGTCGGCGGAGAAGGCGTACCTGGAGCTCAACAACGCCAGCCACTTCTTCCCGCAGAGCACCAACGCGCCGACCGGCCGGCAGATGGTCGCCTGGTTGAAGCGGTTCGTCGACAACGACACCCGCTACGAGCAGTTCCTCTGCCCGGGCCCGAGCGGCAGCGCGATCGACGAGTACCGCAACACCTGCCCCAGTAGTTGAGCCGAACGCGACTGACAAAGGCGCCCGTCGATCGACGGGCGTCTTTGTTGCCAGGAGCTTTCGGATAGGTGACACTGGATACATGCTTGTTGCACCGGCAGTGCATCTTCTTGACGAGCCGGTGCTGCGCGGCCGGACCCGGGAGCTGGCCGCGATCAGCCGGCTGTTGTGGCGGGTGGCGCGAGGCTCCGGCGGCGTCCTGCTGATCGAGGGCGACCCGGGCTCCGGCCGCAGTGCCCTGCTCGCCCACGCGACGCGGCAGGCGCCCGGGTTCGTCCGGCTACGCGTCCAGGGGCTGCCCGGCGAGACGGACCTGCCCTACGCGGCGCTGCATCGGCTGCCCGTGCCACCGCCGCTGCGCCGGCCACGCACCTCCGAGCAGCGGCTGCGGCTGTGCACCCGGGTGCTCGAGGCGGTCGTCGCCCGCAGCCGCGGCCGGCCGGTGCTCTGCGTGGTCGACGACGCGGACCGGATCGACCCGCCGTCGCTGGAGGTGCTCGCGTTCCTCGCCCGGCGGGCGCCGGACCACCGGATCGCGGTGGTCTTCGCCGGCACCGCCGGGCCGCCGCTCGACGGCACCGCGCTGCGGCTCGCCCCGCTGGACGACCCCACGGCGGCCGAGGTGCTCGCCGACCACGGTGTCCGCGGCGAGCTCGCCGAGGTGCTGGTCGAGCTGGCCGGCGGCAACCCAGCGGCGCTGCACGACCTGACCCAGACGCTGACGCCGGCACAGCGGCGCGGTGTCGACCCGCCGCCCGCGGCCCTGCCTGTCGACGGCGCGCTGCGCCGGGCGTACCGGACCCGGTTGCGCGCCCTGCCCCCGGCGACCCGCCGCGCGTTGCTGCTGGTCGCCCTCGACGACGGCCTGGATCCCGCGTTGCTGGCCCGACTGGCCGGCGGCGCGCTCGCCTCGGCCGAACGCTCCGGGCTGGTTCGCGGCAGCGGTTTCGCGCACGCGGCGGCGCGCGAGGCGGTGCGGGCCGAGGCCACGCTGGCCGAACGGCAGCGCGCCCACCGCACGCTGGCCCGGCTGCTGACCGGTGAGACCAACCGCCTGCGCCGGCTGCTGCACCTGGCCGCCGCGACCCCGCCGCCGAACGCCGGGCTGGCCGACGAGATCGAGCGCGCGGCGGCGTCCGTCGTGGACTGTCCGGTCGCCTCGGTGGCGCTGGAACGGGCGGCCGAGCTCACTCCGGACGCCGGTCCCGCGTCGGCCCGCCGGGTGGCGGCGGCCCGGTACGCCTGGCTCGGCGGCGACCCGGGCCGTGCCCGCCGGCTGCTGGCCCGCGCCGGCGCGACCGGCTCCCTGCTCGCCGGCGAGATCGCGTTGCGTGGCGGCACCCCGTGCGAGGCGTTGGAGCTGCTGCTCGCCGCCGCCGACGAGCTGGCACCCGGCCAACCGGAGCAGGCGTGGCGGGCGCTCGTGCTGGCCGGCGAGGCCGTGTGCCTGCACGGCGACCATGCCCGCTACCGGGAGGTGCTGCGCCGGGCGGCGCGGCTGCGCCGTGCGGGCCTGGTCGACCCGGTGCGCTCCGCCCAGGTGGCCGGGCTCGCGGCGGCGCTCCGCGGCGACCACGAGCGCGCCCGGCCCGCGCTGCGTTCGGTGCTGGAGCTGCACACCTGCGACCCGGAGGTGCTCGTCTCGGCGGCGTCGGCCGGCCTGCTGCTCGGCGACGACGCGGCCGCGCACCGCACCCTGGAGCGCGCGGCCGAGCTGGCCCGGTCCAACGGCGCGATCGCACTGCTGCCGCGCGCGCTGGAGCTGCGCACCTTCGTCGAGTACTGGATGGGTGCCTACGCGGCCGCGGCGGCCAGCGCGCGGGAAGGGCTCGACGTGGCCCGCACCTGCGGCCAGCGGGCCGCAGCCGGCAACCTCATCGGGCTGCTGGCGCTGCTGGCCGCGCTGCGCGGGGACGGCCCGGAGTGCATGCGCTGGATGCGGGAGCTGCGCTCGGGCTCGCCCGCTGGTCGCCCGCGCGCGCTCGTGCAGTGGGCCCTGGCCGTGCTCGACCTGGTCGCCGGCCGGGCCTCGGACGCGTTGGGCCGGCTGGTCACGATGGCCGACCCGGCGTCTGGCAGCGGCACCCTGCTGATCCAGATGACCGCGGCGCCGTACCTGGTCGAAGCGGCGGCCGCGGCCGGAGACCCGGCGGCCGGTCGCGACGCGGCGGCGGTGTTCGGCCGGTGGGCCGCCGCGACCGGCGACCCCACCCGGCGCGCCCTCGCCGCCCGTTGCCGGGCCCTGCTGGCGCCGCGCGGCGGTGAGGTCGCGCTGGCGGAGTTCGCTCAGGCGTTGCACCTGCACCCGGTCGACGGCGGCGACTTCGAACGCGCCCGCACGGAGCTGCTGCTCGGTCGCGACCTGCGCCGGGCCCGGCATCCCCGGGACGCGCGGCCGCACCTGCACCGCGCGGCGGAAGGCTTCGCCCTGGTCGACATGCCGGTCTGGGCCGCGCAGGCGACGGCCGAGCTTCGGGCCGCGGGCGAGGCGTCGGACCAGCCGGCGCCGCCCGGGCTGTCGCTGACCGCGCAGCAGCAGCGGATCGCCCAGTTGGTCGCGAGCGGCGCGACCAACCGCGAGGTGGCCGCCCAGCTCTTCCTCTCCACCCGCACGGTCGACCATCACCTGCGCAACATCTTCAGCCGGCTCGGTGTCCGCTCGCGGACCGAGCTGGCCAACACACTGTGATATCCATCGACGCGTGGCTTTCGTTCAGGTGGAGACGACGGCGGTGGCGGTCGCGCTGATGCGGGCGCTGGAGGCCGACGTCCCGGCCGGGCAGCGACTCTTCGACGACCCCGTTTCCGGGCGGTTGCTCACCGGGCCGCCCGCGTTCGTCGCCCGGCACCGGGCGGCCCGCGTCGCGCTCGGTCGGCTGGCCGAGACCGCGATGCCGGGGGTACGCGGCACGGCGGTCTGCCGCACCCGGGTGGTCGACGACTGGTGCCGGGAGGCACTCGCCGCCGGTGCCGGGCAGGCCGTGGTCGTCGGCGCCGGACTGGACAGCCGGCCGTACCGGATCGCCGAGTTCGCCGCCGCCCGCGTCTGGGAGGTCGACCTGCCGGGCACGCAAGCCCGAAAGCGCGCGGCCCTGGCCCGACTGACCGGCCCGGCTCCGGCCAACATCCGCTACCTCCCGGCTGACATCACCACCGACCGCCTCGACGCGGTGCTCGCCGCCGACGGGTTCGACCCGTCCGCGCCGACGCTCGTGGTGTTCGAGGCCGTAGCGCAGTACCTGCCGGCCCCGGCGGTGGCGCCGACGCTGGACTGGGCGGGCTCGCTCGCGCCGGGCAGCCGGCTGATCCTGACCTACCTGCCGGAGCGGGTGCTGCGGGAGCGCGCACGCGCGTCCCGGCGCTACGGCTGGCTGAGCGCCTACGACCCGGCCCGGCTCGGCACCGTCCTCGCCGGCCACGGATTGACACTGCGCCAGGACGTCGGTGCGGAGGACTATCCCGGCCGCTACCCGCAGCTCCGAGGTCGGCGACTCACCCTGCGCGAGATCGAGCGGGTGGCGGTGGCGGAGGTGCTCGATCAGCGCCTCGCGGGTGCGAAAGGATGAACTTCTAAAGCTGTAGGAGTGGGGCGAGGGTCATGGCGACTGCGGTCGTGGTCGGTGCGGGGATCGGTGGGCTCAGCGCGGCGATCGGCCTGCGCCGGCGGGGCTGGGAGGTCACCGTCCTGGAACGGGCCGGGCGGATCGCCCCGGTCGGCGCCGGGATCACGCTGCTGGCCAACGGCATGCGGGGGCTCGACGCGCTGGGTGTCGGCGCGGCGGTGCGGGCCGAGGGCCAGATCGAGGCGTCCGGCGGGCTGCGCACCCCGGACGGCCGCTGGCTCAGCCAGATCGACGGCGCCGACCTGGCCCGGGTGCTCGGCACGTCCGCGGTCGGCATCCACCGCGCCACCCTCCACAAGGTCCTGCTCGACGCGCTGCCGGAGGGCACGGTGGTCACCGGCGCCGAGGTGCACGACGTGGTGGCCGGCCCGCGGCCCCGGGTGGACGGCCGCGAGGCCGACCTCGTGGTGGCGGCCGACGGCATCGACAGCGTGGTGCGCCGGCGGTTGTGGCCCAACGTCCCGTCGCCCGCCTACGCCGGCACGACCGCCTGGCGCGGGGTGACCGCCGAGCCGTGGCACGGCCCGCTGGTCGTGGCGATCACCTGGGGGCCGGGTGCCGAGTTCGGCATGGTGCCGCTCGGCGACGGCCGGGTCTACTGGTTCGGTGGGGTCACCGCGCCGCGCGACACGCGCTACGACGACGAGCTAGCCGAGGTGCGGGCGCGGTTCGGTGACTGGCACGACCCGATCCCGGCGCTGATGGCGGCCACCGACACCGTCCGGCGCGACGACCTCCGCTATCTGCGCACCCCCGTACCGTCCTATGTGCGGGGTGGGGTCGCGCTGCTCGGTGACGCCGCGCACGCGATGACGCCGAACCTGGGCCAGGGCGCCAACCAGGCGATCGAGGACGCGGTCGTGCTGACGGCCTACTGCGACCCGGCCGGTGACCTCGGCGCGGGGTTGGCGGCCTACGACAACCAGCGGCGGCCGAGGTCGCAGGAGGTGGCGCGGGCGGCGTACCAGATGGGCCGGTTCGGTCAGCAGCTCCACAACCCGGTGGCGGTCGCCCTGCGAAACGCGGTGATCCGGCTCACCCCGCCCAAGGCCGGCCTCCGCTCGATGACCCGCTTCGCCTCGTGGACCCCGCCTACGCTTGGTCGATGACCGAGGACGTGGGGGAGCGGCTGCGGGCCGAGCGCGTCGGCACGGTCGCGCAGATCGAGACGTTGAGCCGGGTGGTCGAGGGGATCGTCACGGCGCAGACGGGCACGGCGACCGACGACGAGCACGACCCCGAGGGGCAGACGATCGCGTACGAGCGTGCCCAGGCGGGAGCCATGCTCCAGCGCGCCCGAGACCGGCTGGCGGCGATCGACGCGGCGTTGTCCCGGGTCGACGACGACAGCTACGGCCGCTGCGAGCGCTGCGGCCAGCCGATCGACCCGGCGCGCCTCGCCGTCCTGCCGGCGGCGCGTACCTGCGTGGGCTGCGCCGCCGGAAGGCGATGAGAGCTAGGCCTCGCGGACGACCGCAAGCTGGCTGAGCATCTGGGTCTCGCCGCCGACGTTGGCCGGCTGCTCGACGCCGAGCGCCCGGAGCTGGCCCTGCATGAACGCGACGAGCTGGGCCCGGTATTCGCGGTCGAACTGCTGGAGCGACTCGATCTCCTGCTGCAACGCCTCGCGCTGCGGCTGGAGGCTGCCGACCTGGTCGTCGTAGCGGCGCTGGGCGTCCTGCTCGAGCGCATCGGCGGCGTCCTGCGCGTCCTGCGCGACCTGCTCGGCCGTCGCGTGGGCCTCCGAGACCATCCGCTCCGCCGCGTCCGTGGCGTCGGTGACGACCTGCTCGGCCGTGGCCTGCGCCTCGTTGAGCACGCGCTCGCCCTCGGTGCGGACGTCATCGGCGTGCGCGGCCGCTTCGCGGGCGGACTGCTCGGCCGACGCGCGTGCGTCGGAGAGCACCTTGTCGGCCTGCCGGCGCATCTCGTCGGAGTAGCCCTGCGCCTCGCGAGCGACCTGGTCGGCGGCCCGGCGGGCCTCCGCGAGGAGCTGCTCGGACTGACGCTGGGAAGCCGCGATGTGCTCGTCGGCGGTGCGCTGGGCAAGGGTCAGCACGGAGAGTGCTTGGTGAGAGTTGGGTTCCACGAGCGCCTCACTGGGGGTGGGCTCGACCATATGGTGGCCATTGTCCGGAGTCGTCCCGCCGAACAACCCTTTTACGCGGCCTTTAACCCGGTTGTCGGTCACCGGTCGACCTCCGTCCTTGAGCGGCCCGGTCGGCCGGACGCTACCAGGCCGGGCGCCCTTTGTTCGAGGGGGAAGGCCACAGGAACCACCCTTGACCAGGTGCGTTCGCCCTTAATGTCCACGATGAGCTGAGTGAATTGGGCCGGGTTGGTGGACTATCCGGTCAGCGAGGTCGGCGGCCAACCGGTCAATGTCGGGAAGTAGACCACGGTGGACCGCGGCGCGTTCGGCCGCGAGCTGTGCCCGGCCGGCGGCGACGATCGCGTCGGCCTCGGCGCGGGCGGCCGCCAGCGCGTGCGCACGGGTCTGGGTGGCCTCGGCCCGGGCCTGCTCGCGGATCAGCGCGGCCTCGGCCCGCCCCTCGGCCAGCTTCTCGCGATAGCTGTCGCGGAGCCGCTCGGCCTCGCTCCGCGCCGCCTCGGCCCGCGCGAGGCCGCCGTCGATCGCGTCGGCCCGGGCCTCGAACGTCTGCTCCATCCGGGGGAACACGACTTTCATCAGCACGAGCGCGAGCAGACCGAACGCGACCAGACCGATCAGCACCTCGGGCAGGAGCGGCGTGATGGCGAGATACGGGTTGTCGATGTCGAACATTGCGACCTCCGGACTGGGACATCGAATCTATCCGATGCCCGCCGCGGCCGTCAGCCCGCGACCGGGATGAGCTCGCCGGCCGTCCAGAGCGGAAGCTGGTCGGCGTAATGCGGATCACCGGGCCGTCCACTCGCGCCGAACGGCACGATCCACCGGCTCGCGGACCGGTCGCCCAGGTCCCAGACCCAGCGGGCGACCGGCCCGCGCCAGCACGCGTCGGACACCCCGGGCACGCTGGACGTGGCCAGCACACAGTCGGTGTCGCCGTCGAGCGCGGCCGCCGGCGCGCCGCCGGGGAGCGCCTGGATCGGTGCCAGCACGTGCGTGGCGCCCCACGGCCGCGCCGGTGCGGCGGCGGCGTCGGCGAGCGCTTCCGTCGCGACCGGACCGCACACGGCCGGCCCGAGCCCGGCGACCACGCTCTCCAGCGCTACGCCGACCCGGCCCAGCGGGTCGGTCCACGGCGCGAACAGCTCGTCGTACGCGGACGGCGCGCGCAGCGCCTCCAGCACCGGATGGTCGTGCAACCGCCGAACCAGCGCGGACCGCCACCCGGCGTAGCTGCCGGCAGCCACGCTGGACGCAGCCATGCGACCGTCCCAGCGCAGCAGCCGGTCCCGCAGCTCCGCGGCCGGGCCGTTGACGTCGGCCGTGGCCAGCAGGTGGGTCAGGACCGGCCCGCGGGTGTCGGTGTGGATCGCTTCGGCCGGAGCCCCGGCGTCGAGCAGCTCGCGGATCCGCCGCGCCCGGTGCGTCGGCGCGAAGTCGAGGCCGAGCCCGGCGACCGCCGGCCGCCGGTCGTTGGCGTGCACGGCCACGCCGGCCACCGGCGTGTCCCGCGTCGGCGCGTAGCCCCGCCAGGCGTACCGAGACTCCCAGGCCGGCACGGGCTCGCGCCGGCACCGCTCGTCGCGCACCGGGACGAGCCCGGCGACCAGCTCGCGCACGTCGCCGGTGGTGTCGGCGACCAGCACGCTGTTGACCGGCTCGACCCAGGACCGCAGCGCGTCGACCACGTCGCCGGTGGACCGGGCCCGCAGCAACGGCAGCAGCGCGTCGAACCCGAGCGCGGCCTCCGCCCGGCTCGGTGTGCGCAGGCTGAGTGCCTCGCCGGTGCGGCGGTCGACGTCGACCACCGGCCCCCGCGCGGTCTCGACCACCTCGACGGGCTCCGTCCCGCCGTCGCGGACCGCGACGTGTTCGACGTGGACGGCGACCGGCTCCCAGCCGGCCGGGCCGCGGGCCCACGTCGTGCCGCCGTCCCGGCGCAGCTCCTCCCGATAGAGGTCCTGGTAGTCGGCCATCGCGTTGGTGATCCCCCAGGCGACCCCGCCGGCGTGCCCGAAATGCGGCACGCCGGGCACGCCGGGGAAGGCCAGCCCGATCACGTCGAACTCCGGGCAGGCCAGGCCGATCTGCTGGTAGACGCCGGGCAGTTCGAGCAGCCGGTGCGGGTCGCCGGCGAGCACCGGAGGCGGCCCGGCCACCGCCCACGCGTTGCTGCCGCCGCTCGGGCCGGCGGCGGTGAACAGTGACGTGTCGCCAAGGGCGTGTGCCAGGTCGGCCCGCCACAGCTTGTGCGGGAACGTGCCGAACAGCGCGTGCTGCACGAGGAAGACGCCGAGTGGCGTCCACGGGCGCCAGGGGTCCGGCCGGTGCGCGGTGGCGGCGAACTCCGGTGCGTCCGCGGACC
Organism: Asanoa ishikariensis; assembly: GCF_900107455.1. GTDB lineage: Bacteria > Actinomycetota > Actinomycetes > Mycobacteriales > Micromonosporaceae > Asanoa > Asanoa ishikariensis. Next base: position 1,538,530 of record NZ_FNQB01000002.1, read on the forward strand.
GGAGCTCCTCGTTGACGCCGTCCACGTAGGCCGCCACCCAGCGGCGGGTCGCAGGAGCAAGCCGGGCGAAGCACCGCCGTGCGGTGTCGTCCAGCGGGACCCGCCGTGCGAAGCGGTCCCACGGCAGCTCCGCCGGGCCGAGCACGAAGGCCAGCCGGCCCTCCGAGCGCAACCGTTCCACCTCGATCTGCCAGGCCCGGTCGGTGGCGGTGACCCGGCCCTGGAGAAAGGCGAGTTGGTCGGCGTTCTCGGCCCAGAGGTGCGGGATGCCCCAGTCGTCGCGGCGGACCTTCACCTGGCGGCGATCGGGTTGGCCAGCGTGCCGGCGAAGATGAGCGACCCGGCCTGGTCGGTGAGGTCGACCATCTGCAACGTGTTGCGAAGCTGCAGCCGGTTGAGGCACGAGTGCAGGAACTCGGGCCGGGTCAGCTCCAGGCGCCCGCGCAGGTCCGGGTGGTCGGCGGCGTGCTCCTCGACGCAGTCGGCGACCAGCGCCCAGAACCGGTCCCAGGGCAGCACCCCGTCGCTGTCGAGGATGCCGGCGAGGTGCCGCAGGAAGCCGTCGAACACGTCGGTGTGCAGGGCCAGCGCCTTGACGTCGTCGGACACGTCGATCCGGATCCGCTCGATCTCCGGTGGCAGCGGCCGGTCGAGGCTCATCACCGCGACCTCCTCGCCGATGTCCTTCATGAACACCCGGGTCGGCACGTGCCCGTCCAGCACCAGGATCAGGTTCTCCCCGTGCGGCATGAACGCGAGGTCGTGCCGGAGAACGCAGTGCACCACCGGGCGCACGTACGCGCGAAGGTAGGTCCTGACCCACCTCTCGGCCGGCAGCCCCGACGCCGCGATCAGCTCGGCGGCCAGGGAACGGCCGGCCCGGTCGCGGTGCAGCAGGCTCGCCATCGTGGCCAGGCGCTCGCCGGCAGCCAGCCGCGGCAGCGGGCTCTCCCGCCAGAGCGCGGCGAGCATCCGCTGGTGCGCGGAGGGGAAACCGCTGCGGTGGTACGCGTCCCCGGTGTAACCCACCGACGCCAGCTCGCGCAGCACCCCGAAGCCGCACTCCCGCAGGGTGTCGTCGCCCTCGACGACGCCGGCCACCCAGTCGTTGATCGGCGGCGTCGCGCGCATGTAGCCGGGGGAGAGGCCGCGCAGGAAGCCCATGTTCTGGATGGCCAGCGCGGTCTTCACGTAGTGCCGGTCGGGCCGGTCGGTGTTGAAGAAGGTCCGGATCGACTGCTGCGCCCGGTAGCGGTCCGGTCCGGTGCCCAGCGGCACGATCGCCCGGCGGGCCACGTCCGGTGCGAACGTCACCGCGTGCTTGTGCTCCCACTGCCAGGGATGGGCCGGCAGATAGCGGTAGTCGGCGGGGTCCAGGCCGAGCGCGCGCAGCCGACCGGCGAACCGGTCCAGCGTGTCCGGGCCGAGCTCGTCGGCATAGAGCTCGTCCTCGGTCACCCCGGCTCCGGCGGTGAACGCGCTCTCGGCCCGGAGCACCGCGAGCCAGACCATCCGGACGGGTTGGCCCGCTTCCGGGGCGTACGCCTCGTGGTCGGCCAGTCCGAACCCGATCCGCCCGTTGTTGGCGACGAAGCCGGGGTGCCCCTCGGTCATCGCCGTCTCGATCGACTGGAAGTCGGCGTGCACCAGCGCGGCGGCGTCGTGTCGCTCGTGGTGGTGCTTCCAGGCGGCACCGGCCAGCGTGGCGGCGATCTCCTCCAGATAGGTGCCGACCAGCCGATCGGGGATGCCGAGGGTGCCGGCCAGGCCGGCGACGAACGCCATCGCGTCGAGCGGCCCTTGGATCGACTCCGGGTCGACCACCCAGTGCTCCAGCGGGTATCGGCGGGCGCGGAATCGATAGTCGCCCAGGCGCCAGCCGTCGCCGTCGGGCTCGGGTGTGACGATCCGCTCGTGGCTGAACTCGGCGATCGCCTTGGCGATCAGCCTTCGGTGCGCGGCCGCCATCGTCTCCGGCGTCAGGTGCGCGGGGGGTTCCGGCGCGGTCCGCGTGTACGCGTCGCGCGTGCAGAAGCTCAGGTTGGCCACCTTGTCGGAGAGCTGGACGCTGTGCTGGACCACGAAACCGACCTCGGCGTTCTTGCGTGCGATGGCGTCGTTGCGTTCGTCGGGCTCGACCACCACCCGCCGGGCGCGCGGGTCGGCGAAGACGAACTCCATGACGGCCCGCATCACGCCGGAGGTGAGGCCGTGCCGGGTGGTGTCACCTGGCGGTGCGACCAGCACGTGCATCCCGACGTCGCCCTCGGCGACCGGGTAGTGCGCGGCGAGCTCGCTGTGCGCCGGGTCGTAGGTCTCGGCCAGGAAGATCGGCTCGCCGTCCAGCCGGCCGAGCCAGGCGTGGTGGTGCGGGTCGGCCTCGATCTCCGCGTACGCCTTGCGCACGGTGTCGACCGAGGCGTCCCGCATGCCCCAGTAGACGGACCTCGGGTGGGTGACCCAGGCGTGCAGCAGGTCCGCGTGCGCGTTCAGGTCGAGCGGTTCCAGGGTGAACGTCATCGGGCCACCTCCGCGAACGCCGGTGCCGGAGCGCCGAACTCCTGGAACGCGATCCGCTCCTCGACCGGGTAGACCTCGCGGCCGGTGAGGGCACGGATGATGACCGAGTTGCGGTAGGCACCCATGCCGAGGTCGGGCGCGGTGAGGCTGTGCGTGTGCTCCTCGGCGTTCTGCACGAAGATCTCGTCGCCGGCGCGGTCGACCGCGTAGTCGAGGGAGACGTCGTACCGGCCCCGGGCGTCCCAGGCGATCCTGTCCCGCACGGGATCGAGGAACGCCGGCACCCTGGGCGCGTATCCGGTGGCCAGCACCAGGCCCTGCGTCCGCGCGGTGAACGAGCGGTCCTGCTCGCGGTGGTGCAGATCGAGGGTGAAGCGGTCGCCGTCGTAGCGGGCCGCGGTGACCTCGACGCCGCTTCTCAGCGTCGTCTGCACCGGGGTTCTCAGGCCCTGCTCATAGAGGGTGTCGAAGATGGTGTCGACGAGGTCGCCGCTGATCCCCTTGTAGAGGTTGCGTTGCTCGCGGGCGAGCCGGTCGCGGGTCGCGGCGGGCAGTGCGTGGTGGTAGCGGATGTACTCGGGCGAGGTCATCTCCAGCGTCAGCTTGGTGTATTCCATGGGGAAGAACCGCGGCGACCGGGTCAGCCAGGTCAGGTGGTAGCCGCCTTCTCTGGCGTCGGGCAGCAGGTCCAGGTAGATCTCGGCCGCGCTCTGTCCACTGCCGACGATGGTGATGGAGTCGAGCTGCTGGAGCCGGCGTTTGGCCGGCAGGTAATCGGCGCTGTGCACGACGGGCAGTTCGCGCAGGGTTTGGGGGACGTGCGGTGCGGTGCCGATGCCGAGCACGAGCTTGCGCGCCCGCACCGTCTCGACCGCACCGGCGGAGAGGACCCGCAGGACGTACGCGTCGCCGTCGTGGTCGATGCGCTCGACGCGGCTGCCGAACCGGATCGGGAGCTGTGCGGCCGCCCACCGGCAGTAGTCGTTGTACTCCGCGCGCAACGGGTAGAAGTTCTCCCGGATGTAGAAGCGGTAGAGCCGGCCGGTCTGCTTGAGGTAGTTGAGGAACGAGAACCGCGAGGTCGGGTCGGCCAGCGTGACCAGGTCGGCGACGAACGGCACCTGGATCGTCGCGCCCGGGATCATCAGGCCCGGGTGCCAGTCGAAACCGTCGCGCTGCTCGAAGAAGACGCCGTCCACATCGGAGAGGTCGGCGGTCAGGCAGGCCAGGCCGAGGTTGAACGGGCCGACCCCGACGGCGGCGAAGTCGTGTATCCGCATCAGACCACCGCCGTCGCGAGCCGGGTGTCGTCCTCGGCCAGCAGCGCCCAGCCGGTCTCGCGTACCAGGTCGAGCACCGCACGCAGGTGTTCGGTCGTGGTCATCGGGTTGAGCAGGGTGAACTTGAGCCAGTGCCGGCCGTCCCGGGTGGTGCCGGCGATGATCGCCTCCCCGCCGGCGAACAGCCGAGCGCGCAGTCGCGGGGTCAGCTCGTCGCAGGCGTCGTCGTCGAGCCAGGCCGGCCGGTAGCGGAACAGCACCGTGCTCAACGTCGGCTCCGCGGCCACCTCGAAGTCGGGGTCCTCGGTGAGCAGCCGGTGCGCGTCCTCCGCCAGGTCGACGACCCGGTCGAACATCGCGCCGAGCTGCTCGGCGCCGACGGTGCGCAGGGTCATCCAGAGCTTGAGCGCGTCGAACCGGCGGGTCGTCTGCAGGCTCTTGTCGACCTGGTTGGGCACGGTCGCCGTGCGCGGGTTCAGGTAGTCGGCGTGGTGGGCCATCCGGCGCATCGCGCTCGCGTGGCGGACGATGATCGCGCTGGAGCTGATCGGCTGGAAGAAGCTCTTGTGGAAGTCGACCGTGACGGAGTCGGCCCGTTCGATGCCGTCGAGCAGGTGCCGACGGCGGGTGGAGACCAACAGGCCGCAGCCGTACGCGGCGTCGACGTGCAGCCAGACGCCACGGCGCGCGCAGCTCTCGGCGATCTCGGCGATCGGGTCGACGCAGCCGAGGTCGGTGGTGCCGGCGGTGGCGACCACGGCGATCGCCACGAGCCCGTACGCGGCCAGGTCGTCCAGCGTGCGGGTCAGCGCGGCCGGGTCCATCCGGCCGCCGGCGTCGGTGGCGACGGCGATGACGGCCTCCCGGCCGAGACCGAGCAGGATCGCCGCCTGGGTGACGCTGAAGTGGGTCTCGGTGGTGGCCAGGATGCGCATCCGGGACAGGTCGGTCGCCGGGCTGGCCTCGCGGGCGAGCAGCAGCGCGTGCAGGTTGGACTGGGTGCCGCCGCTGGTGAAGACGCCGTCCGCGTCCGGGCCGAAGCCGATCCGGCCGGCGGCCCAGTCGACCAGGCGGCGCTCGATCAGCGTGCCGGTGGTGCTCTGGTCGTAGGTGTCGACGGACGAGTTGACCGCCGCCAGCAGGACCTCGGCGCTGAGCGCGGGCAGGGCGACCGGGCAGTTGAGGTGGGCGACGTAGCCGGGCTCGTGGAACCAGACCGCGTTGTCGAGGTAGAGCTTCGCGACCTCGTCGAGGGCGGCGTCGGTGTCGCCGAGCGGCCGGTCGAGGTCGACGGCGTCGACCATCCCCTGCAGGTCGGTCAGGCTCGCGCCCGAGTAGGGGCGGCGCACGGTGCGTACGCGGTCCGCCACGGCCGCCGCGGCCTGCGCGACGTCGTGTTGGAACCTTCCCACAGTGGACCGACCGAACAGGTGTGGAGATGACCCCTCCAACACGACCTCCCTTTAGGTTAGCCTTGCCTAACTCGGGCAAGACGTTACCTGGAGGAAGCGTGAAACGGAACTGGGAGTCGGTGGTTCTCAAAGCATTGGGCGGAAAGGACTTCCGCTTGACAGTGCTGGCGAACGAGCCGATCAACGCCCGCTACCAGCGGCTACGTCTCAATGACGGCGGTCTATTGGCGGCGTGTGGCGTACATCCCACGATGTGGGTGCGGCTCTGGTTCGACCGGGATGGTAAGGCGCACCAGCGCGCGTTCACGCTCGTCGACCCTGACGCCGTCGCCGGCGAGTTCAGCCTGGAGTTCGCCCTGCACGACGGCACGGCCGCCCGCTGGGCCCAGGCAGCTTCCCCTGGTGACACGGTCGAGGCGACGGTCCAGGGAAGCGCCTTCTCCGTGCCGGCACCGCTGCCGACCCGCTGGTTCGGCATCGGCGACGCGGCGTCGGCCCCGGCGCTGAACAGCCTCTTCGACACCTTGCCGGAACAGCCCGCGACGATCTGGCTGGAGTACGCGCACGAGGAGGAGCGCGAGTTCCCCCTGCGGGCGCGGGCGGCGCACGAGGTGGTATGGCTGCCCCGCCGCGACGGGGGCGCCCACCTGGTGTCGACGGTGTGCTCGTCCTTGTCCACCGAACCGGAGGCGTTCTACTGGGTCGCCGCCGAGGCGGCCAGCACCCGCGCGATCACCAAGCACCTGCGCCGCACCCTGGGCGTCGACAAGACCCAGGTCAACGCTCTGGCGTACTGGCGGACGGCCTGACGTCGGTAGGGTCCATCCATGAGGATCATTGGGGTGGGATTCGGGCGCAGCGGCACACTGTCGCTGCGCTCGGCCCTCGAGCGGCTGGGCGCGGGGCCGTGCCTGCACATGCAGGATCTCCGGACCGGTGACCAGGCGGAGCGCTGGAAGGGGGTCGCCGACGGTGCGGCGGTCGACTGGCGGGAGGTCTTCGACGGTTGGCGGTCCACCGTCGACTGGCCCGCGTGCAGCCGCTGGCGGGAGATCTGCGCCGCCTTCCCGGAGGCGCGGGTCCTGCTCAACTACCGCGATTTCGACGGCTTCTACCGCAGCGTCGAGCGCACCGTCTGGGCCGTCCGGCAGGCCGCCCGGGCCGGCACGCTGGGGCCGCGCCCCGACGGTCTGGTGCCGCCTCCGGCGTTCCGGCACGTGATCGAGGCGCTGATCTGGCAGGAGGACTTCCAGGACCGGTTCGAGGACCGGGACTGGATGGAGCGGATGTACGACGAGCGGATCGCCGCCATCCGTCGGGAGATTCCGGCCGAGCGGCTCGTGGAGTGGCGGCTCGGGCAGGACGGCTGGGAGCCGCTGGCGCGGGCGCTGGGCGTACCCGTGCCGGATGAGCCCTTCCCGCACCTGCACGACACCGAAGAGTTCCGCGTGCAGGCCGGGCTCGCTCAGTCGGCCACGTAGCGCTGTCCGAAGGACTGGTCGCCCAGCGCCCGCAGGAACTCGAAGCTGTCGGCCGTGTGCGAGCCCGGCTGGGGACGGAAGATGACCAACCGCTGGCCGGTGCTCTCGCTGCGTACGTAGTCGCATTGAACATCGAGGTTGCCCGCCCGCGGGTGGACGATCAGCTTGCGGGTGCTGTGCAGCGGCGCCACCTGCATGTCGCTCCAGTAGTCCGCGAACTCCGGGCTCGCCGCCGACAGGTCGGACACCAGGCGCTCGGCCTCGTGGCCCCGGCGAGCGGCGGCGGCCCGCAGGTCGGCCACGTAGCCCCGGCCGAGCGACTCGTGCTCCTCCGGCGCGTTGAGGGCGCGTGACTCCGGATCGGTGAACCAGCGCCAGATCACGTTGGCGGAACGCCCGTCACCGTCGGTCCACCGTCCGAGCAGGGCCCGGCTCAGCGCGTTCTGAGCCAGCACGGTGGTGAGGGCGTCGAGTAGCCCGCCAGCCGGTAGAGGTAGTCGCGCTCCTCGACGGACAGCCGCAGCGCGCGGGCCAGCCCGGCGAGCAGCGCCTCCGACGGCGTGCCGGCCCGCGACTGTTCCAGCCGCTCGTAGTAGTCGACGGACAGGTTGGCCAGCAGCGCGACCTCTTCCCGCCGCAGGCCCGGCGTGCGGCGCCGGCCGCCCGACGGGATACCCACGTCGGACGGCCGCAGCGCCTCCCGGCGATTCCGGAGGAAGTCACCGCGGGGCTCAGGTCGATGTCGGCCGCGGCGGCGTTGTCCTCGAGGTACGTGCGGCGTTTGGTGCCCGGGATCGCCGTCGCGCCCTGTCCCAACACCCAGGCTAGTGCGATCTGGGCGGCGCTGACGCCTTCCCGGTCCGCGATGGCGCGGATGCGGTCCACGAGGACCAGGTTGCGGTCGAGGTTGCCGTCGGTCAGCCGGGGCCAGGTCCGGCGGAAGTCACCCTCCGGCACGTCCGCGAGGTTGCGGATGTTGCCCGACAGGAACCCCCGACCCAGCGGTGAGTACGCCACGAAGCCGAGCCCGAGCTCGCGTGGGCCCGCCGGATGCTGCCGGCGACGCCTCGCTGATGCCCAGGTAGCCGACCGCCCACCTTGGTGGCGATCACCGCTTCGCCCCGCCGGCCCGCCAGCGCGCGACCGAGCAGGCGCTCCGCCTGGCCGAAGCCGTAGATGTCGGCGCTGTCGAACATGGTCACGCCCAGGTCGAGCGCGCGGTGGATGGTGGCGGTGGCCTCGACGTCGTCGGGGGTGCCGTAGAAGGCGGTCAAACCGAACGTGCCGAGACCTTCGACGTAAGCCTTGAGGCCCTGGGCGCCGATGGCATGGGTTCGCATAGTCATGAGAACCACCGTGCGCCAGCGGGAGACCCGTAGCGGCGCCCTGCTTATCCCCGGTCTGCCAGGGCGACCCTGTCTCAATTGTCGAGCACATCTCAACCAGACCGGTCCCGGTTGACACCCTGGCGCGGCCGACCGTAGCGTCCGGGTTCAGAAGTGACGATGGTAGGAAGCCGGTGAGATACCGGCACGGTCGCGCCACTGTGACCACGCTCGCGTGGAAGTCAGACCCTCCGCCGTCACGGAAACCCAGCGTGGGACGCGTGATCCCGAGGAGGTTCGCCTCGTGTCCAGCATTTCTTCTTCCGCCACCCCCCGTCCGGCGATTCAGCCGGTGGCCATCCCGTGGCGCCAGCTCCAGCCGTGGCTCCTGTTCGGAGCCGTGCTCGCCATCGGCCTGCTCTACTTCGTCGGAACCGAGCAGGGTGTCTTCCACCTGATCGGTGGCAGCAGCGTGCACGAGTTCGTGCACGACGGCCGCCACCTCCTCGGCTTCCCCTGCCACTGACGGCCGGGGCGATCATGCTGTCCCCCCGTTCGTTGCTGATTCGCGGCATGTTGGTGGGACTGGCCGCCGGCGTGCTCGCGTTCGTGTTCGCCTACCTCGTGGGCGAAAGCCCGATCGACGCCGCGATCGCGTTCGAGGAAGCACATGCCGACCCGGCCGCGGCCGGCGAGCCGGCGCTGGTCAGCCGCACCGTGCAGAGCACGGTCGGCCTGCTCACCGCGACCCTGATCTACGGAGTGGCACTCGGCGGCATCTTCTCGATGGCGTTCGCCGCCGCGTACGGCCGGCTCGGTCAACTGGGGCCGCGGGCAACCGCGGCGCTGGTGGCGCTGGCCGGCTTCGTCGTCGTAGCGCTGGTGCCGTTCCTGAAGTACCCGGCCAACCCGCCGGCCACCGGCTCCGAGGACACCATCGGCCGGCGCACGTCGCTGTACTTCCTGATGTTGGTGATCGCGCTCGCGTCGCTGGCGCTGGCCATCTACATCGGGCGGTCGCAGGTGGCCCGGTTCGGCCTGTGGAACGCGGCCATCATCGCGGCCGGCGCGTTCGTGGCCGTGATCGTGGTCGCGCACGTCCTGCTGCCGTCGATCGAGGAGATCCCGGAAGGGTTCTCGCCGATCGTGCTGTGGAACTTCCGCCTGGCCTCACTCGGCACTCAGGTGGTCGTCTGGACCGCACTCGGCCTCGGGCTGGGCGCGGTCGTCGAGCGCAGCCTGCGCCGCGAGGCAGTGCTCACCGCCTCGGCCTGACCGACCCTCTCCGGCCGGCCACCCCGTCAGTGATGATGGTGGTGGTCGGCCGGGTGGTGGTGGGGGAGTTGGGCGGCGCCCACCGACTGCTCGTGGAACGGCAGGGCGATCCGGTACTTGCAGGTGTCGCAGTTGGCACGGATGTCGCCGCCCAGCGCCTCCTGGTAACGCTCCACCACGATCTCCGCGAGCCCCGCGCAGTCGCCGATCACCTCGGCGGTCCTGACGTCGGCACCGCGCGCCGCCGCCCACTCGGTCGCCTGCGCCGCCACCCGGCGCGGGAGCACGCCGGTGAAGATGAAGTACGGCAGCACCACGATCTTCCCGGCGCCCAGGGCGCGACAGCGGTCCAGGCCGGCCGGCACACCGGGTTCGGCGAGCGAGACGAACGCGTACTCCACACCGGCCACCGGGGTCGTCTCGGCCAGCAGCCGGGCCACCTTCGCGACCTCGGCGTTGGCGTCGGGGTCAGTCGAGCCGCGGCCGACCAGCAGCACAGTGGTGTCCGAGTCGGCGCCGGCCGCGGTAAGCCGCTCCCGCAGCAACGCCAGCACGCCCGGGTGCGGGCCGAGCGGACGGCCGTAGGCGAAGGTCAGCCCCGGGTGCCGGGCGCGTTCGGCGGCCAACGAGCCAGGGATGTCACCTTTGGAGTGTCCGGCGGCCACCAGCATCAGGGGCACGCAGGCCAGCCGTTGAACTCCGTCACCGAGCAGCGCGGCGACCGCGTCCTTGACGGGTGGCGGTGAAAGCTCGATGAAGCCGCCGGCGACCGGCACGTCGAGGGTCCGACCGACCCGCTCGACGAAACGGCGGAAGTCCTCGGCGCCCTCCGGGTCGGTGGTGCCGTGGCCGGCGATGAGCAAGGGGATGGTCATGCGAGGGGATCTCCGTACAGCAGGGCATTGACGGCGGCGGCCGCGACGGCCGCACCGCCGCGCGCGGATCGGTTGGACAGTTGGGGTAGCGCGGTCTGCCGCAGCGCCGCCTTCGACTCGGCGGCGCCGACGTAGCCGACCGGCAGGCCGACCACCAGGGCAGGGCGGAGGTCGCCGGCGGCGGCCAGCCGCAGGAGTTCGGTGAGCGCGGTCGGCGCGTTGCCGATCACCCACACCGCACCGTCGGCGTGTGTGGCAGCGGCCAGTCTCATCCCGGCGGCGGACCGGGTCAGCCCGGCCGTCTTAGCGAGCGCAGCCGTCTCGGGCGCCGCGACCAGGCAGGTCGCCGGGTACGTCGTCACGCCCGCCGCCACCATCGTCACGTCGGTGACCAGCGCGGCACCGTCGGCCAGCGCCGCCGCACCGGATGCCAGCGCCGCCTCGTCGAGAACCAGGTCGTCGAGCCAGCCCGGGTCGGCCGTGGTGTGGATGATCCGTTCGACCACGTCCCGGGAGTACGGCGGCAGGGCGGCCGTGTCGGCCTCGCCGCGCAGGATCCGGTAGGACTCCGTCTCGATCGGGTGCACGGTGCGCCTCATGACAGCCACGTGTACTCCCGGGGCGTGACCATCCGGCCGGCCACCAACCGGCTCCGGCTGGACCCGACCAGGACCACCGAGCGCATGTCCACGATGGACGGATCGGCGGTCAGTGCGGCGAGCGTGGTCAGGTGCACCCGCTGGCCCGCCCGCGACGCGTCGCGGACCACGCCGACCGGCGTCTCCGGCGGCCGGTGCTTGCCCAGGATCGCCAGTGCCTCGGCGAACTGGGCCGTGCGGGCCTTGCTGCGCGGGTTGTAGAGGCAGGCGACCAGGTCGGCGCCGGCCACCGCACGCAGCCGTTCGACGATCACCGGCCACGGCGTGTGCAGATCCGACAGGGAGACGTACGCGTGGTCGTGGCCGAGCGGTGCACCCAACAGGGCGCTCGCGGCCAGGGCCGCGGTCACCCCCGGCACCGCCTCGACGTCGACGTCGGCGCCGGCCAGCTCGAGGGCGGGCGACGCCATCGCGTAGAGGCCGGCGTCACCGGACCCGATCAGCACGACGGCGTGCCCCTCGGTGGCGAGCTCGACCGCCTCCCGCGCCCGCTTGGACTCCTCGCCGAGCACGGACTCCACGATCCGGGCGCCGGGGGAGAGCAGGTGGCGCACCTGGTCCACGTACTGGTCCAGGCCGACGACGACGGACGCCCGGCGCAGTGCGGCGGTCGCCCGCGGCGTCCGCAGGTCCTCGGCGCCGGGTCCGATCCCGACGATGGTCAGCCGCCCGCGCGGCACGAGCCGGGCGACGGCCGCGGTGGCGGTCGGCGTGACCCGCTTGGCCACCACCAGGCTGGCGTCCCGGCCCGCGTCCCGGGCGGCCCGCAGCGCGGCCGCCTCGGCCACGCTCGGCGTGCCGACCGCGGCCCGCACCACCTCGGACGGCGTCGGCACGTCCTCGGCCGCGAGATCGTCGGCCGGGAAGGTCAGCACGGGCCAGCCCTGGTCTTCGGCGAACGCCAGGATCCCGGCCTCGTCGGCCTTGACGTCCACAGTGGCCAACGCCCGCACCGAGGCGCGGTCGAGTCCGCCGGTCGCGAGTGCCGCGTCCACCACGGCGGCGACCGCCTCGGCGGTGACGCCCCGGCTGGCACCGACGCCGACGACGAGCGAAGGCGGTCGGTACAGCAGGTCACCAACGGCGTCAGTGCGATCCGAGACGACCAGCCGCACAGAGCCTGCGCCAGAAAGCGAGGGAACGGGCTGGGTCGTGTCGTCGTCCGGCTGCGCCGGGTCGGCTCCTGCGGGCAGCGGTGGGACGGGCCAGGTCGCGTCGGAGACTACGGTCACGCCCGCGCCGTCCAGCATCGCGCGGGTGACCCGGGCGACCGGGGCCGGGTCGGCCAGGCGGAAGCCCAGGTCGGCGCCGAAGCCATCGAGCGGCGGGAGGCCGACGCTGTCGGTGGCGGTGGTGATGACCGGCTCCGCGCCGAGCAGCGCGGCGATCCGCCGGGCCGCGTCGTTGGCGCCGCCGTCGTGGCCGCCGGTGAGCGCGACCGCGAACCGGCCCGCCTCGTCGACGCAGACCACGCCCGGGTCGGTGTGCTTGTCCGCCAGCAGCGGCGCGATCAGCCGCACGGTCGCACCGGTGGCCAGGAAGCAGACCACGACGTCATTGTTCGCCCAGGCCGCATCGAGTTGGCTGTGCACCGGTCCGTCGAACACGCGGACCTCGTCGGGCCAGGCGGTGGCGAGGCGCGCGGCGTGCGCACGACCGGCGGCGGTCGGCGCGACAATCCCGATCATCGTGCACCCCAGACAAGCGTGACCGGGTTGGTGGCGGCCAGGCGGTGCCGGCCGGCGATCTCCACCAGACGGTTGGTTTGAAGCTGTGCGCCGCCGGTCGTGTAGCCGGCCGCGGTGAGGGCGTCCGCGGCCGGACCGACGGGCTCCACGGCCGCGTAGGCGGCGACGACCTGGGCCGGCCCGCGGCCAAGAACAGCGGCGAGCACGTCCGGCCCGCCTCCGCCGACGAAGACCGCGTCAGGATCGGGCAGGTCGGCGAGCACCGCCGGCGCCGCACCGGTGACGACCCGGACGTCCACGCCGTGCTGGGCCGCGTTCGCCCGCACCAGATCCGCCGAAGCCGGGTCACGATCGACCGCGACGACGGCGGCACCGAACCGGCCACATTCGACGGCGACCGATCCGGACCCCGCACCGACGTCCCAGACCAGCATGCCGGGCGCCGGGCGCAGATGTGCCAACGCGACCGCCCGGACCTCGGCCTTCGTGATCATCGAGGCGCGATGCCGGAACGCGTCCTCGGGCAGCGCCCATCCGTCCGGCGGACGCACGCCGCCCGCGAGCCAGCCGGCCGGACCGTCCGCCACGTCGCGGGCCAACACGATTGCCACGTTGGGCTCGGTCCAGTCGCCCTCAGGACCGGTCAGTCGCTCCGACGCCGTGCCGAGCTGGGAAGCCACGACGACCCGCCGCTGCCAGCCCTGCAAACCCGCCGCCAGCGCCGGTGGCTCCGCGCCGGGGCCGGTGAGCACGGCGACCTTCGGGTACGCGCGACAGACGTTGATCGCCCGCCGCAGCCCTCCGTCGCGTCCGTGCGCCGACACCACCACCGCGTCATCCCAGGGGAGCCCGAGCCGGGCGAAGGCCGACGCCACCGACGACACCGCCGGCCGGACGACCGGGTCCAGGCCGGCCCGGCGCAGCGCCCGGACGATCCCGAAGAACCCCGGGTCGCCGCTGGCCACCACCGCGACCGATCCATCATGGATGGAGATCCGCTCGACGGCGGCGGACAGGGAGCCCATCACGACCCGTTCGGCGTCGGACGAGACCCCGTCCAGGTGGCGGGCGCCGCCGACCAGCAAGGTGGCCTCCGCGACGGCAGCCGGCAGCGGGCCGCCGTCGTACCCGTACACGGTGACCTCAGGCATTGCGGGCCTTCAGCTCCGTGCGGGCGGCCCGCTCGGCCTTGCGGTGCCCGTGGAAGTGGCCCGGGTGGTAGAGGTGGCTGCGCGTGCCGGACGCGGACAGCGCCGGCCCCACCAGGAACAGGGTGTGCTTCCACAGCTTGTGTGCGCGGACCGTCTCGGCCAGCGTCTCGATCGTGCACCAGGCCAGCAGCTCGTCCGGCCAGCTCACCCGGGAGCCGATCACGACCGGGGTCTCCGGTGCGTAGCCGCCGTCGAGCAACTGCTCCGCGAGCTGCTTGGCCCGCGCCGCCGACAGGAACACCGCCATCGTGGTGCCGTGCCGCGCGAAGTCCGCGATCCGTTCGCCGGACGGCATCGGCGTCTTGCCGCCCTCCAGCCGGGTCAGGATCACCGACTGGGCCACCTCCGGCACGGTCAGCTCCCGGCCCGCGGCGGCCGCGACCGCGGCGAACGCGGAGACGCCCGGCACGATCTCGGTCGTCAGGTCCAGCCCGGCGCACGCGTCGAGTTGTTCGGCGACCGCGCCCCACAGGCTCGGGTCGCCCGAGTGCAGGCGCACCACGTGCAGGCCCTCGGCCGCCGCGCGGTGGTAGATCTCGACGACGGCCTCCAGCGGCACCGCCGCCGAGTCGACCACCTCCGCACCCGGCCGCACGTGCTCGAGCACCTCGGCGGCGACCAGGCTGGAGGCCCAGACCACCACGTCGGCCTCGGCCAGCCGGCGGGCCGCGCGCAGCGTCATCAGGTCGGCGGCGCCAGGTCCGGCGCCGACGAAGGTCACGCGACCGGTCACAGTTTTCCTCCACGTCGTTCGCGCACGGCCGGGATCAACACCGTCGCCAGGTACGGCAACGGCCCGTCGACCGCGTCGAGCGGTTGCACCTTCTCGTCGGGCAGGCCGAGGTGGCTGCCGACCACGGCACCGCGCCCGGCGGCCGCCTCGGCGATCGCCGCCATGTGCCGGCCGCCCTTGTAGACCACGACGGTGGCGTCGCGGGCCAGCGCCTCGTGCAGCGCTCCCAGGTCGCCGCGGGCCATCGGCAGCAGCACCAGCTCCTCGCCGCCCTCGACCAGCGGGCGTCCGGCCGCGGCGGCCAGCGCCTGCATCGCGGTGATGCCCGGCACGGTCTCGAGCTCCACCGAGGGAACCAGCGCGCGGACGGTCTCCGCCAGATAGCCGAAGGTGGCGTACACGTTGGGGTCGCCGATCGTGGCGAACGCGGCGGTGCCGCCGGTCTCGCGCAGCCAGTCGGCCACCCGGCGGCCGGCCGCGTCCCAGTACTGCTCGCGCCGCCCGGCGTCCTCCCGCTCGTTGAGCGCGAAGACCAGCCGCTCGATCCGGTCGTGCGCGGCGTGGGCCCGGACGGTCGCCTCCGCCCGCCCGACATCGGCGGGGTCCAGCACCGGGACGAACACCCGCCCGGCGGTGGCCAGCGCCCGTACTCCCTTGAGCGTCATCAGCTCCGGATCACCGGGCCCGACGCCGACTCCGATCAGGCGCATGCCGCCACCAACCGTTCCGCGATCTCGGGCGTGCCCGCCCAGTGCAGGTGCAGATAGGAGGCGTGCACGTTGCCCGCCACGAAGCCTTCGGCCGGCCGACCGCGCCAGGCCCAGGCCGGCGTGGAGCCCGCCTCGGGTGTGGTCGCCGTCCGGTGGAACTCGTGCCCGGTGACCCGGGTGCCGACCGGCGCGAGCCAGCTCGGCGAGATGGCCACCGCGTCGCGGTAGCCGAGGGTGAGCCGGCCGGTCATCTCCGCGTCGGCCGGCAGCACGCCGCACATCGGCGCGCCGTCCAGGCTGCGAGCCAGCCAGAGCAGTCCGGCGCACTCGGCGACGATCGGCCCACCGGCGGCGGCCAGGCCGGCCACGGCGGCCCGGAGCGGGACGTTGGCCGACAGCTCGGACGCGTACACCTCGGGGAAGCCGCCGCCGACGACCAGCGCCGCCGTGCCGGGCGGCAGAGCCTCGTCGTGCAGTGGGTCGAGCGTGACGACCTCGGCGCCGGCCGCGGTGAGCAGCTCGGTGGTCTCGGCGTAGCCGAAGCTGAACGCCGGCCCACTGGCGACCGCCACCACGGGTCGGTGGGGGGCCGCGACGGCCGGCGGTTCCCAGGGCACGACATCCAGGGGCGGCGCCGTCGCGGCGGCCGCGGCAACCGCGTCCAAGTCCACACTGGACGCGATCAGCGACGCCAGAGCGGTCATGGCGGCAGCGGCGTCGGCGCGGCGTTCCACCACAGGCACCAGGCCGAGGTGCCGCGACGGCGCGGCCACGGCATCGCTTCGGCGGAGCACACCCAGCACCGGAGTGCCGGTCTCTTCCAGTGCCTCGCGCAGGATCGCCTCGTGCCGGTCGGAGCCGACCTTGTTGAGCACCACGCCGGCCAGTCGCAGCGTCGGGTCGAAGCCGCGGAAGCCGTGCACCAGGGCGGCCACCGAGCGGCCGACCGCGGAACCGTCGACCACCAGCAGCACCGGCGCCGACAGCAGCTTGGCCACCTGCGCGGTCGAGCCGTGCTCGCCCGCGTGCGCGCGGCCGTCGTACAGCCCCATGACGCCCTCGATGACCGCGAGGTCGGCGCCGGCGGCACCGTGCGCGAACAGCGGCGCGATCAGGTCCGTGCCGACCATCACCGGGTCGAGGTTGCGGCCCGGCCGGCCGCTGGCCAGCGCGTGGTAGCCGGGGTCGATGTAGTCCGGGCCGACCTTGAAGCCGGCCACGCTGCGGCCCCGGGCGGCGAACGCCGCCAGCAGCCCGCCGGCGACGGTCGTCTTGCCGTGCCCGGATGCCGGTGCGGCCACCACGATCCGTGGGGTGGCTACCACTCGATGCCCTGCTGTCCCTTGCGGCCGGCGTCCATGGGGTGCTTGACCTTGGTCATCTCGGTGACCAGGTCGGCCGCGTCGACCAGCGCGGGCGCGGCGTCCCGCCCGGTGACCAGGACGTGCTGGTTGCCGGGCCGGTCGCGCAGCGTCGCCACGACCTCGGCGACGTCGACCCAACCCCACTTCATCGGGTACGTGAACTCGTCGAGCACGTAGAACCGGTAACGCTCCTGCGCCAGGTCACGCTTGACCTGCGCCCAGCCCTCCGCGGCCTCGGCGGCGTGGTCGCGCTCGTCGCCCGGCCGGGCCAGCCACGACCAGCCCTCGCCCATCTTGTGCCAGGTCACGGGCGCGCCCTCACCGGTGTTCTCGTGATGGGCACCGAGTGCCTTGAGCGCGGTCTCCTCGCCGACCCGCCACTTCGGGCTCTTCACGAACTGGAAGACCACGATCGGCCAGCCCGCGTTCCAGGCGCGCAGCGCCATGCCGAACGCGGCCGTCGACTTGCCCTTGCCGGTGCCGGTGTGCACCGCCAGCAACGGCTGGCGGCGGCGCTCGCGAGTGGTCAGGCCGTCGTCGGGTACGCGCTCCACCTTGCCCTGTGGCATGGCCTCACACCGCCTTGAGGGTGGCCGCGGACAGCGCCGCGAGCGGGAGGTACTCGGCGTCCAGGGCCCCGGCCAGCGTGCGGGCCATGCCGAGCCGGACCGGGCCGCTCTCACAGTCGACCACCACGCTCGGCACTCCGGCCAGCGCCGGTGCGACGGTGCGTGGATCGGGGCCGCGGGTGTGGCGCCCGTCGGTGACGACGACCAACAGCGGCCGGCGCAGCGGGTCCCGGCGGCGTTCCCCGGCCAGCGTCCGGGCGGCCGCGGTGAGCCCGGCGGCCAGCGGCGTACGCCCGCCCGTGCGCAGGTCCGCCAGCCGGCGCACGCCGACCTCGTGGCTGGCCGTCGGGCGCAGCACCGTGGTCGCCTCGGCGTCCCGGAACGTGATCATGCCCACCGTGTCGCGGCGCTGGTACGCGTCGCGGAGCAGCGAGAGCACGGCGCTCTTGACGGCGGCCATCCGCGCGCGGGCGGCCATGGAGCCGGACGCGTCGACCACGAACAGCACCAGGTTCGCCTCCCGTCCGATGTGGACGGCCTCGCGCAGGTGGTGCTGTTGGATCGCAAGGAAGGGCCCCTTGTTAACGCTATGCGTTAATAGGGGTCCCTTCCTTGCGCTCTGGTCGCGGGCGGCGGCGAGCACGGTGTCCGGCAGGTGCACGGCGCCGATCCGGCCGCGCGGTGCGCGCGAGCCGGCGACCCGGCCGCGCGCCGCGTAGGCCGGTGAGCGCCGGCCGCTGTGGCCGTAGCGGCCACGGGACCGGGCGGTCAGCGTTCGGGTCTTGTAGGCGCTGCCGACCGGTGCGGCGGCGGGCGGCGGGGGAGTGGCCTTCGGGCCACCCGGCCGGTCCTCGGCGTCGGGCGCGGCGGCCGCGTCGCCACCGCCGGGGCCGTTGTCGTCGGGCGGCGGGCTGTCGTCCGGGCCGGGACCGGAACCGGGACCGCCAGCGCCGTCCGGGTCGTCGTCCGGATCCGGGTCGCCGTCTGGGTCCGAGGCTCCGGCCTGGTCCAGCGCGTCGTCCAGTGCCTGCTGGTCGGCGCCCGGCGGGTCGAACGGGTCGCGCCGCCGCCGGTGCGGCAGCGCCAACCGGGCCGCGCCGTCGACCTCGTCGTCGGTGACCACGGAGCGGTCCCGCCAGGCGGCCAGCGCGACGGCCGTGCGGGCGATGACGATGTCGGCGCGCAGGCCGTCGACCCCGTACGCCAGGCAGATCCGGGCGATCCGGTCCAGTGCGGCGTCCGGCAGGGTGACCTTCGGCAGCCGGGCGCGGGCCGCGACGATCCGCTCGGCCGTGGCCGCGTCCTCGTCGGCGAACCGGACCGCGAAGCCCTCGGGGTCGGCCTCGTACGCCAGCCGGCGGCGGACCACCTCGGCCCGATCTCCGGGCTCCGTCGGCGCACCCACCTCGACCACCAGGCCGAACCGGTCGACGAGCTGCGGGCGCGGCTCGCCCTCCTCGGGGTTCATGGTGCCGACCAGCAGGAACCGAGCGGCGTGCCGGAGCGAGACGCCGTCGCGCTCGACGAACGCCCGGCCCATCGCGGCGGCGTCGAGCAGCAGGTCGACCAGGTGGTCGGGGAGCAGGTTGACCTCGTCGACGTAGAGCGCGCCACGGTGTGCGGCGGCCAGCAGCCCGGGCTCGTACGCCTTCGTGCCCTCGGTCAGGATCCGCTGCACGTCGAGCGTGCCGACGACCCGGTCCTCGGTGGCCCCGACCGGCAGCTCGACCAGCCGCGACTGTCGCACGGAAGCCGTCACCCCGGCATGTGGCCCGTCCGGGCACGACGGATCGGGCGAGGACGGGTCGCAGGCGAACCGGCAGCCAGGCACCACGGCGATGTCCGGCAGCAGCGCCGCCAGGGCGCGCACCATCGTCGACTTGGCGGTGCCCTTCTCGCCGCGCACGAGCACCCCGCCGATGACCGGCGAGACGGCGTTGAGCAGCAGGGCCTGGCGCAGGTCGGCCAGGCCGACGACGGCGGAGAACGGGTACGCGGAACTCACGCTCAAATCCCTTCCGCGGGTGTCCACGCCCGCGATGGTTCTACGGCGAGCGGCCGAGTGTCCTGGCTCCCGGATCGACGCTTCCCCTCGGCCTTCCAGCCCGTGGTGGGCCGTGACCATCAGGTGAGGGTTTGCTACCCGGTGACAGTGGCGGGACCGCCCCGGAATCGCACCGGGTTCCTCCGCACCGCTCGTTCAACACTGTGACCCACTGGGCGGGCCCGCGTCAAAGGGAGGGGAATCACGCCCCTTCCAGGTCACCCTCCGTCCGGAGGTACTCGGCACGCAACGCGTCGATGGTCTCCGGTGAAGGTGCGGCCCACATGCCGCGCTCCGCCGCCTCCAGCAGCCGCTCGGTGATGCCGCGCAGCGCCCACGGGTTCGACTTGTCGAGGAACTCGCGCACCGACGGGTCGAGGACGTACGCGGCGGCCAGCTTCTCGTACATCCAGTCGTCGACCACGCCGGCCGTCGCGTCGTACCCGAAGAGGTAGTCGACCGTCGCGGCGAGCTCGAACGCGCCCTTGTAGCCGTGCCGGCGCATCGCCTCGATCCAGCGCGGGTTGACCACCCGGGCGCGGAACACCCGCTTGGTCTCCTCGGCCAGCGACCGGGTGCGCACCTCGTCGGGGCGGTGCGAGTCGCCGATGTACGCGGCCGGGTCGGTGCCACGCAGGGACCGGACCATCGCCACCATGCCGCCGTGGTACTGGAAGTAGTCGTCGGAGTCGGCGATGTCGTGCTCGCGGGTGTCGACGTTCTTGGCCGCCACGGCCATCCGCCGGTAGACGGTCTCCAGGTCGCCGCGCGCCGCCCGGCCGTCCAGCCCGCGCCCGTAGGCGTAGCCGCCCCAGACCGCGTACACCTCGGCGAGGTCGCGGTCGTCGCGCCAGTTCCGGGCGTCGATCAACGGCAGCAGACCGGCACCGTACGCGCCGGGCTTGGAACCGAAGATCCGGGTGGTGGCCCGCCGCCAGTCACCGTGCTCGGCCTGGTCGGCGAGGGCGTGCGCGCGGATGAAGTTGTCGGGCTCGTCGAGCTTGGCCACGGTGGCGATCGCGTCGTCGAGCAGGGCGATGACGTGCGGGAAGGCGTCCCGGAAGAAGCCGGAGATGCGCACCGTCACGTCGATCCGCGGCCGGCCCAGCTCGTCCCGGGGGATGACCTCGAAGCCGTTGACCCGGCGGGACGCGTCGTCCCAGACCGGGCGCACGCCGATCAGCGCGAGCACCTCGGCGATGTCGTCGCCCTGGGTACGCATCGCGCTGGTGCCCCAGACGGTCAGCCCGACCAGCGCCGGCCAGGTGCCGGTGTCCTCCCGGTGCCGGGCCAGCAGCGAGTCGGCCAGTGCGCGGCCGACGTCCCACGCGTTGCGGGACGGGATCGCCTTGGGGTCGACGGAGTAGAAGTTGCGGCCGGTCGGGAGCACGTTGACCAGGCCACGGGTGGGCGAGCCGGACGGCCCGGCGGCGACGTAACCGCCGTCGAGGGCGTGCGCCACGGCGGTGATCTCGCTCGTCGTGGCGGCCAGCCGGGGCACCACCTCGGTGGCGGCGAACCGCAGCACGTCGACCACCTGCTGCGGGGCGCTGCCGAGCGTCGCGGTGGTCGTGACCTCCACCTCGTCCACCGCCCAGTCCACCGCCTCCATGGCGAGGACGACCCGGCGGGCGACGTCTTCCAGCTCGTCGCTCTCCAGCGCGGTGTCGTCCAGGCCGAGGTGGGCACCGAGCGCCTCGCGCAGGCCGGGCAGCGCGCCGCGGCGGCCGCCCCAGACCTGGCGGGCGCGCAGGATCGCCAACACCATGTTGGTCCGGGCCTCGCCCTGCGGCGCGGCGCCCAGGATGTGCAGGCCGTCGCGGATCAGCGAGTCCTTGATCTCACACAGGTATCCGTCGACGTGCAGGACGAAGTCGTCGAAGTCGTCCTCACCGGGCTGCTCCTGCACGTGCAGGTCGTGGTGGAGCTCGGCGGCGTGGATCAGCGTCCAGATCTGGGCCCGCAGCGTCGGCACCTTCGACGGGTCGAGCGCGGCGACGGTGGCGTACTCGTCGAGGAGCTGTTCGAGCTTGGCCATGTCGCCGTACGTGTCGGCCCGGGCCATCGGCGGCACCAGGTGGTCGACGATCGTGGCGTGGCCGCGCCGCTTGGCCTGGGTGCCCTCGCCGGGGTCGTTGACCACGAACGGGTAGACCAGCGGCAGGTCGCCGAGGACGGCGTCCGGCGCGCAGCCGTCGGACAGGCCGAGGCCCTTGCCGGGCAGCCATTCCAGCGTGCCGTGCTTGCCGAGGTGGATGACGGCGTCCACGTTGGAGTCCAGCCAGCGGTACGCGGCCAGGTAGTGGTGCGAGGGCGGCAGGTCGGGGTCGTGGTAGATGGCGATCGGGTTCTCGCCGAAACCACGCGGCGGCTGGATCATCAGCGTGACGTTGCCGTAGCGCAGCGCGGCCAGCACGATCTCGTCGTTGTCGACGTAGAGCTCACCGGGCGGCGTGCCCCAGTGCTGGGTCATCGAGTCCTTCAGGCTCTGCGGCACCTGCGCGAACCACTCGCGGTAGGTGCTCCCCGGCACCCGGATCGGGGCCGCCGCGAGCTGGTCCTCGGTGAGCCACTCGACGTCGTGCCCGCCGGCCGCGATCAACGTGTGGATCAGGGTGTCGCCGTCGGTCGGCACGTCGCCCACGTCGTAGCCGGCGTCCTTCAGAGCGGCCAGCAGGGCGACCGCCGACGCCGGGGTGTCGAGGCCGACCGCGTTGCCGACCCGGGAGTGCTTGGTCGGGTACGACGAGAGGACGATCGCCAGTCGCTTGTCCTGGTTGGGAATCGTCCGGAGGCGGGCGTGCCGGAGCGCGATGCCGGCCACCCGGGCGGCCCGCTCGGGGTCGGCGAGGTAGACCGGGACCCCGTCCGGGCCGGGCTCCTTGAACGAGAACGGCACCGTGATCAGACGGCCGTCGAACTCCGGGATGGCCACCTGCATCGCGGCGTCCATCGGGGTCAGCGCGGCCTCGCTGCGGTCCCAGGCCTCCCGGGTCGTGGTCAGGCACAGGCCCTGGAGCACCGGCACGTCGAGCGCGGCCAGCGCCTCCACCGACCAGGCCTCGTCGTCGCCGCCCGCGGAGGCGTCCGCCGCGTTCGTGCCACCGGCGGCGAGCATTGTGACGACCAGCGCGTCGCAGCCCTTGAGCAGGTCGAAGAGGCCGGTCTCGGCGGAGCGCAGGGAGGCCGCGTAGACCGGCATGGGCGTGCCGCCGGCCTTCGCCACCTCCTCCGCGAGCGTGTCGACGAACGCGGTGTTGCCGGCCAACGCGTGTGCCCGGTAGAAGACGATGCCGATCGTCGGACCTTTTTCGGGTGCGATGGCGCCGTGCCGTCCGTACGCCGGGAACTCGACGGGCGCCTCGAAGCCCTCGCCGGCCATCAGCAGCGTGTCCGCCAGGAAGCGGTGGAGCTGGAGCAGGTTGGCCGCACCGCCCGCGACCAGGTAGCGCTGCGCGTCGGCGACCACTCCGGCCGGCACCGTGGACAGCGCCGTGAGCTCGGCGTCCGGCACCGCCTCGCCACCGACGGCGACCACCGGGAGGTTGGCCGCGAGCACCGCGTCGAGCCCCTCCGGCCAGGTGCGCCGCCCGCCGAGCAGCCGCACCACCACGCCGGCGGCCCCGTCGAGCAGGGCAGGCAGGTCGTCGGTGGTCAGCCGGGAAGGGTTGGCCACCCGCCAGCCCGCGTCGGCTCCGTGAGCGGCGAGGAGGTCGGTGTCGGCGGTCGAGAGGAGTACGAACGTCGTGGTCACGGTCCGGAGACTAGTTCGCGGACCCACGCCGCGGCCTCGGTGGGTGTGGGGACCGTCGGCATCGCGACGGTCCGTGGACGGTCGACCAGGATGACCGGGATGCCGCGTTCCCGGGCCGCGTCGAGCTTGGCGCGGGTGGCGCCGCCGCCGCTGTCCTTGGCCACCACGACGTCGATCTCATGCGCTTCGAGCAGGTCACGCTCGTGGTCGAGAGTGAACGGTCCCCGGTCCAGCACGAGGTGGACATTCCCGGGCAGGTCGTCGTCTTCGGGCGGCTCGACGCAGCGCACGAGGAGCAGCGGCAGCCCGGCGCAGGCGGGATGTGTGGTGAATGTCGCTATCCGCTGCCGGCCCGTGGTGATGAGCGCGCGGTGTCCGGTGACCGGAAGCAGGTCGGCGGCGCGGTCGAGGCTCGCTACCCGCAGCCACCGGTCGCCGGGCGCCTCGGTCCACCCTGGACGGGCGAGCCGCAGCCGGGGTACGCCGTGCACGGCGGCCGCGTGGGCGCTGACGGTCTCGGCGAACGGGTGGGTGGCGTCGACCAGGATCGCGGGCCGGCGCGCCGCGAGCCAGTCGCGCAGGCCGGCCGCGCCGCCGAAGCCGCCGCTGCGCGTCTCACCGGGCGGCTTTCGGGGATCGGTGGTCCGGCCGGCGTACGAGGTGACGACCGTGAGGTTGTCGCCGACCAGGAGTCCGGCCAGCTCCCGTGCCTCGGTGGTGCCCCCGAGGATGAGCACGGTTGCCTGCGGCATGTGCAGGAGTCTGCCACTCCGTTATTGGCGTTGACGGGCATCGATGTTGCCCGAGCCGGGGCGGGCGTGGTGAAATGGCTCATATCGCCGCAGCACGGGGGCAACCGTGCTGGCAACGGCCAGCCTCGCCGGGCCACCTCCACGACCACAGGGCGCGCGTGCGCCCGCACTGTCGACGAGGTGACAGCAATCGTGAAGCTCCACCAGAACCGCTACGTATGGGTAGCGGTGACCCTGCTGGCGTTCTCCGCCGCCGCGGTCGCACTGACCAACTCGGCCGGCTCGGAGGCGAAGCCGGCCGATCTGCGCGCGCAGATTCTGGCCCGGATGCGCACGACGCTCGAACAGGCGGACCCGGGACAGCACCACCATGCGGGACACCAGGCGGCCGCCGTGGAGTCGGAGGTGATCTGCGGGGTCCACGTCTACGGCTACGAGCCGGCCGACGTCACCGCGCTCGCCGAGGTGCGCACGGTCTACGGCTTCCACCTGTGCGGTGTCGCCGAGGACAAGCGCCCCTGGGACGTCGCCGTCAAGCTGGCCGGCCCGCTCATCATGGATATGTCCACCGAGCCGGTTGGCATCCAGGTGGTCGAGGCGACCGCTGAGACGATCTACATCGACCGGTTGCGCGAGATGTTCCCGCCGAAGTACGCGGAACTGGCGCAGACGGAGGCGCTGGCCGAACCGGAGATGGCCGACCTGCGCCGTCGGTACGACGCGGCAGCCGGGTTGTGACATTGATGCGGACAAATGTATGGTGGCTGGAAGCGCTCCCATCCCGACCGTTGTCGAAGAACGGAGGATGAACCGTGCGTTCTAAAAAATCCCTTCGAGCTGTGGTGCTGCTGTTCGCCGTGGTCGTCGGTCTGCTGCCGTGGGTCGGCCCGGCCCAGGCCCACGGCACGATCATCAACCCGCAGAGTCGCCAGTATCAGTGCTGGAAGACCTGGGGCAACCAGCACATGAACCCGGCCATGCAGACGCAGGACCCCATGTGTTGGGCGGCCTTCCAGGCCAACCCCGACACCATGTGGAACTGGATGAGCGCGTTGCGGGACGGCCTCGCCGGCCAGTTCCAAGCCCGCACGCCGGACGGGCAGTTGTGCAGCAACGGCCTGTCCCGGAACAACACGCTGAACCAGGTCGGAGCGTGGAAGCGGAGCAACGTGGGCCAGAGCTTCACGGCCCAGTTGTACGACCAGGCCAGCCACGGTGCTGACTACTTCCGCGTCTACGTGACCAAGCAGGGGTTCAACCCGTCCACCCAGAGCGTCGGGTGGGGCAACCTCGATCTGGTCGCGACGACAGGACGCTACGCACCGGCGCAGAACATCTCGTTCAGCGTCACGGCACCCGGGCGCTCCGGACCACACGTGCTCTTCGTGATCTGGAAGGCGTCGCACATGGACCAGACCTACATGTGGTGCAGCGACATCAACGTCGTCTGAGGTTCCACGCGGTCATGCGTCGCGGCGGCGCAGGAGATAGGTATCCATGATCCAGCCCTTTCGGGCGCGCGCCGCCGCGCGTACCGCGTCGATCTCGTCCTTGGTCTCGCTCAGCGGTCCGGAGATCAGGATCTCGTCGGGCGTGCCGAGGTAGGCGCCCCAGTAGATGTCGACGTCGTCGCTCACGTGCTGGTAGGCGGTGCGGGCGTCGAGCATCACGACCAGGTCGTCGACGTCGTCGGGCAGGCCCTGCTCCGCCAGCCGGCGGCCGGTGGTGATCTGGACGGCCCGGCCCACCCGGTTGAGACCGATCCGGTGCCGGGCGGCGAGGGTGCTGACGCTGCTGATGCCGGGGATGACGGTATAGCCGAAGTCGACACCGTCGATGTCGTCGAGGACACCGATGGTGCTGTCGAACAGGGCCGGGTCGCCCCAGACCAGGAAGCCGCCCCGTTGCGTCTCGGTCAACTCGTCGCGGATCAGGTTCTCGAACGCGGCGGCCCGCTTGCGGCGCCAGTCGTCGACGGCGCCGGGATATTGGCTGGTGGTGCGGTCGCGCGGCGGGTCGCTGACCGTGACGATGCGGGCACCAGGCGCGTACTGCTTCAGTAGCTGCCGGCGCAGGTCCGTCAGGTCACGCTTCTCGTCGCCCTTGTCGACGAGGAAGGCGGCGTCGAGCCGGCCGAGCGCCTTGACCGCCTCGATCGTGAGCTGGTCAGGGTCGCCGGCCCCGATTCCGATGACGAGCACCTCGCGCATGGGTCGTCAGTGTGCCCCATCGACGGTCTACGCTCACACGCGTGCCGCCACACCGAACCGCCGCCGCGGGTCCGGCGCTCGCGGCCGCAGCCGCTGTCGGCCCTTATTTCGCCTGGGAAGCCTGGTCCGCCGGCGCGGGTTGGCACCCGTACACCGACCTGTTGAAGCCGTCCGTTCTCGCCGAGCGGGTCGCCGTCGCGCGATCGACGCTGGTCAGTGCGTTCGGGTTGGCCGAGGAAGACGTGCCGGTCCGGGTCGTCGCGTCGGTCTACTTCATGGGCGTGGCGGCCCGGCTGCTGTCACCCCCGCTCGGCGCGGCGATCGCGGGCGGTGCGCTGCCGTTGGCGACGCGGGCCAACCTGTGGTGGCGCCCGGTGCCGTCGGGGCCGATGCCGATCGCGTACGGGGTGCTGCGGGCCGTGCCCGCGTCGTCCCCGGAGGAACTGGCCGCAGCGCTGGTCGCGGGCCCGCTGGCGGAGACGGTGACGCCACTGCTGAACCTGTTCGAGGCCGAGTTCCGGCTGTCGCCGAAGGTGCTGTGGGGCAACGTGGCGTCGGCGCTGGCCGGTGCCACCGGCGTGCTGGCCGACACGATGCCCCGCCACGCCGCGCGAGCAGGTGCCGTGCTCGACCACGCCCTGACCCTGCCGCCACTGGCCGGCACGGGCTCGGTCGTGCAGCCCGAACCCTCATTGCCCCGCCGCTTCCTGGTGCGCGACAACTGCTGCCTCTACTACCAGATCCCCGGCGGAGGCACCTGCGGCGACTGCGTGCTGACGCCGGAGCCGGAGCGGGTGCGGCACTGGCGGGCGATTCTCGACCAGTAGCTATTTCGCCGTGAACGAGGATGTCGGCGAGCTGATGACGGTGAAGGCCTCGGCCAGGCGGCCCGGTGCGATCGTCACGCCCCGGTACTGGGCCAGGCCGTACGCCATCGCCCAGTAGTCGATCTCGCCAAGCTGGGACTTGTGGCATTCCAATGCCTGGCGCAGGAGCGTGGCCACGTCGGTGATGTCCTCCAGGTAGGACACGTGCCGCAGCGGGGTCCACACCTCGTAGGCCAACACGGTCGGCACCGCCCACGGGTCGCCGGTGGTGCCCTGGAACCACGGGCCGGCCGCTTGCGCCAGCGCTTTGACCACGAGCCGGTGCGTCTCCTGGTGGTCGGGATGTCCGTCATCCTCGTGCGGCAGATAGACATATTCGGGCCGGTGTTGGCGGACCAGATTGATCATTCGTTCGGCGAGCTCCGGTGTGTCCTTGAGATAACCGTCGTCGTGTCTCAGGAAGGTCAGGTTCTTCACGCCGAGAAGCTCGGCCGCGCGCGTCGCCTCTTCCTCGCGTATCTGCGCGAGTGAGGTCTTGTCGATAACCCGACTGCCCGCGTTGCCGCTGGTCATGTAAACCACGTGCACGGCACGCCCGTTGGCGAGGTGCTTGGCGATGCTGCCACCACAGCCGATCAGGTCGTCGTCCGGGTGCGGGGCAAATATCAGGACGCTCATGGTCGCTCCTCGGCCGGCTAGGGTGTCTTTCACTCTAAAGATCGAGATCCATGCCCTCTAGAGCGTTTCTGGAAGCCACGGGAACCCCGAAAGACCACGCTTAGTCGGGCAAATCATACCTAAAGGTATAACGCACCGCAGTCAGTCGCACACGCAGCGCTTCCTCAGTGTGTTGTCAGCCTCTACGATCGCCGCATGTCCAAGAAGAACCGTGCGATTGAGATCTCCTTCGTGGTTATCGCGATCGTGGCGGTGTGGAACCTTCAGTTGAACAATCTGGCGCTCGACATTGCCGCCGGGCTGGGGTTCAAAGAGGACTCATTCGGGCAGGAGGTGGTCGTCGGGATCTTCGTGCCGATGGTGGTGGGTGCGATCGCGGTTGTCGCCCAATACTTCTACCGCCACGTCGGCTGGCGGCTCACCGCCAAATCGAACAACTGCCAGGGCTCCTGGGTCTATGTCCTCATCGCGCAGGCGGGCACCGAGGAGTTTCCGATCGCCGGTTGGTTCAAGCTCACACAGGACGCGGTGGAGATGAAGATCGACGACGCGCGCGCCTATTACATCGAGCCGGATGATCTGCTTTTCCGGGGCGACTGGACGAGCGACACGATCTGGCTGCGTGGCAAGGAACTCGGCATCGTGTTCGCGATGCGCGCCGAAGGCATCGGCAAGGAGCCCATTCCGTCGCAGTACTCGGGCTTCATCCAACTCCGGCCGCGGATCGCGGACCGCCGGGCGACTCCGATCTGGACCGGCCACTTCCACGACCTGGGCGACCGGACGGGCGTGCACGGGCCGATCGCGGCCAAGCGACTGCGGAAAGCACCGCGGGGTGACCTCGAAGGCGTCCTGGACGAGCACGTGGACGAGCTACGCACGGTCGCGCTGCGGATCATGGGTCGGGCCGGGACCCGCCAGGCGCCGGCGGCGGTCCCGCCGGGGCCGCGGCCGCCGGAGGTAGCCGAGTCATGAACCTGCTCCTGGTCGGTGTCGGCGTCACCACGCCTCTCGTGCTGGGGTCGCTGGTCGCGCGCTGGGAGTCTTTGGAGCTCGAGCGGATCTGCCTGTACGACGTGAGCCCGGAACGCACGCGGTCGCTGGCGGCCCTGGTCGGCTTCGTCAGGGAGTCGCACCCGCACGCGCGCATCACGATGACGTCCGACATCCGGGTGGCGGAGGCGTCGGCTCCCGACTGCTGCGTCATCTCGATTCGCCCGGGTCTGGAGCGGGGACGGGTGGCCGACGAGCAGCGGGCCAAGGAGCTCGGATATCTGGCGAACGAGACGGTGGGCGCGGCGGGCCTGGCGTTCGCGTGCCGAGCGCTCCCCGCCGCGGCGATGCTGGTCGAGCGAATCGAGCGGTCGAACCCGGCGTGCGTGTTCGTCAACTTCACCAATCCGGCCGGAATAGTGACCGCTGGGCTCTCCCGGCAACCGGGTCGCACGGTGTTCGGCGTGTGCAGTTCGGCGGAGAAGAGCGCACGCGCGTTGGGGACGCCGGGGCGGGTCCTGACGTACGGGCTCAACCATCTCTCGTGGATCTATGCGATAGAGCGCGACGGTGCCGACCAGTTGCCTTTGGTGCTCGATGACCCCGCATTGCTCGAAGCCGCGCAGCCCTGGTTTCCGCCGAGCGTGCCGCGCGACTATCACGCCCTCGCCAACGAGTATCTCTACTATTACGACCTCCACGAGCACGCGATGGCGGCACAGCGGTCGGCCGCGTCGACGCGGGCCGAGGTGGTCGAACGGCTCAATGCCTCCTGCCGGGCGGAGTTGGCGGCCGCCGGCGACGATTCGAAGTTGGCCTTCTCGGCGTACACGGCATATCTCGCGCAGCGAAAGCGGTCCTATATGGCGGGGGCGCTCGGGTCGGGCAATGTTGACTCCCTTTACGTGCTCAATGACGACGACGGCTATTCGGGGCCGGCGATCAAGGTGATCGAAGGCGCTGTTCTGGGCCGGGACCGGGTCGTCACGGCGATCACGGCCAACGACGTCTCACCGAACCTGCCCGCCGGAGTCGGCATCGAATGCACGGTGGAGATCCGCGATCGGCGGGTGCGCAAGATCGTTCCGACGTCGCTGTCGCCGCGGGCGATGGCCCTGATCCAACAGGTGGCGGCATACGAAGCGACGCTCCTGGAGGCGTTGACCACCCGACACGTCGACGGGCTCGTCGCCGCCCTGGGTCTGCATCCGCTGACGCCTTCCCAAGACACCAACGCCACGTTCGTCGCGCGGACCGTGGCCGCCTGGCCCGAGGTCTTCGCCTCCTGGAGTCGTGATTGACATGCTCGTGCTGCTGTGTGGGTCGAGCGGCGTCGGTCGCTCGGAATGTCTCAAGCGCCTGGTCGCCGACCACGGTTGGGCGATGGTCCCCTGGCTCACCACCCGCGCCCCTCGCGACGGGGAGCGCGACCGGATCCCGGTGAGTCGGGAGGCGTTCGAGGACGCGGACCGGGCCGGCAGCATCTTCTACCGGTTCGAGTTCCACGGCCACCACTACGCGATCCTGCGGCGGGCCGTGCGGGCCGCCGTCGAGTCACCACTGCCGCACGGCACGGACGTGCTGCCGTCCTCGTTGGCCGCGTTCGACGAGGTGTCGCGCGTGGCGATCGGCATCAGCGCCGACGCGTTCGACCTCGGTGCGCGGCTCCGCGCCGCCGGCCGCGGCCAGCGTCAGCTCACCGCCGAGCTCGAGTCCCGGCTGCTGTTCGAACCCTCGGTCGCGGATCGGATCGACCGGGTCCTGGTGAGCCACGAGGGCAAGCTGGCGGAGCTGGCCGGTGAGCTGGCCGCGCTGCCGTTCGCCTCGCTGGTGCGGCCTAGAGCTTGATCCGGAAGTGCCCGCCGTACGGGTCGAAGCCGACCCGCTCGTAGAAGGCGTGGCCGTCGCGGCGCTTGTTGTTGGAGGCCACGTACAGGCGCGCGCACCGGCGGTTCCGTGCCTCCTCGGCCACGGCTTCGACCAGGCGGCTCGCTATGCCGTCCCGGCGTTCCTCCGGGCTCACGTAGAGCTCGTCGATCTCGCAGATCAGGTGCGGTTCCCGGGCGACCCGGCGGTACGAGGCCGTGACGAAACCGACGAGCTCGTCGTCGTTCGTGGCCACGAAGACGATGTGGTTCTCCGAAGCGAGGACGGCGTCGACGGAGTGTCCGTGCGTGGCGAGACCTGCCGTATCCAGGTCGAGGAAGGCCGACATCAACCCTGCGAGTCGGGCTCCGTCGTCGGCGTCAGCCCGCCGCACTCGTCTCGCGGCCACGGTTGCGCTCCTCGAGTTGGTCGAATGTCGCCAGCACCATCTGTCCCGAGGCGGCGAACACCGACACCCTCGGGTCGAGCAGCGTCGCCAGCTCGGGACCCCGCGGTGCCGCGTAGGTGCTGACCCTCAGAAGCTCGTCGTCGACGACTGCCGGATGCACCATCAGCTCGGCTGACCGGCCGTCCGGAACGGCGCGCACCAGGTCGACGAACTTCTCCGCGGACGAGCCCTTCATCAGCTCGCCGACGAACAGGTCCGGCATGCGTACCGCCGCCTGCTCGAACATCATCGGCACGGCCGGGTGCGACTCGGGCGGCGCCGGCGGCCGTCGGACCGGGAGGCCGTAGCGCGTCGCGAGGTTCAGCAGCGCGCGGGCGGTGGTCGGGTGCAGGTAGGAGCTGTGATGGTGGCTGTCGAGGTGGTCGACCTCGACGCCGCAGCCGATCAGGCGGTCGATCTGCCTCGACCATTCGAGCTCGACCTCGTCGATCGCGTAGTCGTCGCAGGCGTCGAAGAAGCCCTGCCGGCTGTGGAACATGCCGTCGCTGTCCACTAAAGACGGAACCTCGTGCGGTGCGGAGATCGGCCGGCCGGCGGTGAGCACGAGATGCGCTCCGAACGGCATCGCGGAGGTCTTTTGCTGGGCCTCCCGAATGTCTTCCTCGACGCCGGGCATGTTCATCATCGCCGTGGTGGAGGACAGGACACCTTCGGTGAACGCGCGGCGAATTCCCTCGGAGACTCCGCGGGTGTAGCCGTAGTCATCGGCGTTGACGATGATCCGTTTCGCCGCGGGATCGCTCATGGATGCAGGGTGGCAGGTCCATCGGGTGCCGGCAAGCACAACTGAACAAAGTCGACCCGATCATGTGCGCATTCATCCGTGCGCTTTTCACGTCGTAATATCACGGCAATCTTTTCGGCCAGTCGAATGCCGGCCACCTCGGCGAGGGCCGACGCAGCAGCGTGGTCAAGGGAACGAGATGCGGGCCGGCGTACGCCGTCAGTTCGCGTCCGGGCAGTCGGCAAAGTCCGCGAACCCGTCCGGGAGGGCGACCTCGACGCCGTGCGATCAGCTCCGGCGGACGGCGCGGGTCCTCGTCCCTGTCCCTCGTGGGAGGCGCGGCCAGGAACAGGCATTGATGGATCATGCCAAGAGCCGGGTCCGCGCGTACACCTTGCTGCTCGAAGGCCGTTAATGGCCAAAAAGAAGGCGCCGCGCGGAGTCGGCAGATCCGCGCGGCGCTTTCTCGGGTTGCTACCTACCGGCGAGCAGCCGGTTGACCGCCGCGTCGACGTCGAGGTGGTCGGTTTCGCGACCGCGCGGGACGACGACGTAGGTACGCCGCAGGAACCGCACCAGCACGCTGCGCGGTACCTCGAACAGGGCGTTCCCGTCCGGTGACGACAACGCCAGCGCTACGAAGTCGCCCCGCGGCGTGGCCCACGGCCAAACTCGGACGTCGCCGATGCCGGCGGGCTCGTCGAGGCCCGTGACGAGCAGCTCACGGGCGAACGACCAGCTCACCGCCTCGCCGCCGGCCGAATCCGCGTGGAACAGGACGTGGACCGCGTACGGGTCGGCTGGGTCGTAGCGCAGGCTGGCGCGCACCGGCAAGGCGGTGGCGTCTGGTGCGACGAGCCGCAGTGAGGTTTCAACCTCAACGGTCGTCGGTCGGATGACACTCATGTACGTTCTCCCCCCGGCACCGCTGCGGGACGCGCTTGCCCCGCGTTTCCCATACTCAGGTGATAGTTCTACTTACGCTCCGTCAATCGCTGATCTCACCCAGTAGTGGGAAGACGGCGCGTTCTTGCGCAACAGGCCAAGCAAAATGCGTATAATGCCCGACTTGCTGTGGTGCTGCGCACCGTCCGGCGTCGGGTAGCTCAGACGTCGACTTAGTTCGGTAACGTCGAGCAGTCCCGTTGAGTGACGGGCCGAGGCGGAGCCGGAGTGGATTGGGCGATGAAACCATCCTCAATGGAGCAAATGGGCAGCGGAGCGAAGCTCGCGGCGACGACTGGGGAGGACGAGGAGCGGGGGCACGGGGTGACGCTCGATCGGGGTAGCCCGCCCGAGAATTCGGAACACGAGGCCCAAACGGGGGTTGCCACACCCGAAACCCGCCACCGAGGCCGGGTCGGCGAGACCTTGGATCTAATCCGGGCAAATCCGACCGGACGGATGATCCTCCGTATAACCATCGCGATTGCCGGCCTGGCAGTGGTCGCTCTGGGTATTCTGCTCATACCGCTGCCCGGCCCGGGCTGGTTCATCGTGATCGGTGGTCTGGCTATTTGGGCCATCGAGTTCACGTGGGCCAAAAAGCTCCTCGACTTCACCCGCCGCAACGTCCGAGCCTGGACATCCTGGATCGCCCGCCAACCGTTGCCGTTACGTTCAGTAATCGGCGCTGTAGGACTGGTCTTCGTGGCCGCTGTTGTCTGGGCGTCGGTCAAGGTCAGCCTCGACATCGACCTGATCAAGGAAACCCGAGACTTCTTCGGCTGGTGATGCTCGGCGGGGCTGGTGTGCACGAGGGTCCCGGTATCAGGTATTGTCGTCCGCGCTGAGGGCGATTAGCTCAGCGGGAGAGCGCTTCGTTCACACCGAAGAGGTCACTGGTTCGATCCCAGTATCGCCCACCATCGTTATCGCAGGTCAGAGGCCAGTTCCACACCAGTGGAGCCGGCCTCTTCCTCTTTCCCCAGCCGTCACATCGCCGCCGGCGGCGATGTGACGTGCGGGCTAGCTGAGGTCCACGCGGTAGCTGACCGACCGGCGAGTTCCGCCGGTGTACTCGGTGAGGGTGAACCGGCGATGGCCGTGGGTTGGGTGCACAGCGACTGCCACGGTGCTTTCGTCTTCGAATCTCAGCGTGAAGACGGGATCGAGGTCGCAGAGGAACGCGAAGCCGTCGCGGACTTCGTCAGTGTCGCTGGCCAGGTGGCCTTGGGCGCTCCAACTGGCGTCGTCGGCGGTGACCACAACGGCGACTTCGACGCTGCCGAGCAGGGTGGAGGAGTTGGCCCACCAATCCAGCCAGCAGCGAGCCTCAAAACTATTCATGGCGGAAGGCTCACTCGCCGGTGCGGCCGTCGATGCACTCGCGCAGGAGATCGGCGTGTCCGCAGTGGCGGGCGTACTCCTCGATCAGGTGCACGATGACCGCGCGCAACTCCCAGGGCTCGCCTGGGACGAAGGTGTGGCCGAGGTCGTCGTAGCCGGAATAGACCTCGCGCGCGTGTGCCACCTCGCGTCGCCATGACTCCCACGCGTCTGTGACGCATTCGGCTGTCCCGATCGCTCCGTCGAAGTCGAGGTCGGGCTCGTCGTCCGTGACGTAAAGCTCGGGCAGCGTCGTCTGCCTTTCGAGCGTGCGCCGGAACCAATGGTGCTCGACCTTGGCCAGATGCCGGATCAGTCCGAGAAGGCTCATGGTGCTCGGAGGGACCGACCGGCTGGCCAACTGTTCCGGAGTGAGGCCATCGCACTTCATCTCGAAGGTCATCCGGTAGTGGTCGAGGTACTGACGCAGCGTCGTCACCTCGCCCACGGGTGGCTCGGCGATGTTGCGCGGGTCGATCTCGGGGTCGACCCAGATCGCACGGCTGGCGGGTACGGATTGCGCGGACATGCGGACAGCCCAACAGACTCCGGCAAACCCTGGCAAGCACGCTGCGCGGGTCTGGACGAGCAAGAGCCCCGCCCGAGAGGAAGGCGAGGCTCTTGGGCTGGGTCGCGGTCAGGTCGCCTGGATCGTCCAACCGCCGTCCGCCTGGATCTCGAGGACCAACGTTTCCGAGTCCAGAAGTACCTCCCCGGAGTACTTTCCGATCTCGTTGATCAGTAGGTCTGAGCGCTCGCCGTACGCCGTCACGATGAAGTTGCCCCTGCCGTTGTGGGTGATCTTCGCGCTGGCGAGGGCGTCCAGCGTTCCCGGCGGGATCAGGTAGACGGCGCTTCCCTTGCCGCTCACCTTGCCCTTGAACTGGGGGGCCTTGGACAGGTCTCGCAGCACGATCTTCCACGTGCCGCCGGCCTCGACCTTGAGAGCCGCGATGCCCTCGCCTTCGCGGAGGCCGATCGGGCGGGTGCCGGAGTACCTGCCGATCTCGTTCACGAGCAGGTCGACCTGGTCGCCGGCGGAGTCGATGGACGTGACGATGAAGTTGCTGCCGCCGGTGTGACTGATGACCGCGACGTACGCCCGCTCGGGGTCGAGCTTCGGCTTCAGCAGCTTGTCGCCGCGGCCGGTCATCGTGATGTCCTTCGGTGTGGGCGGCGGTGCGGGTGCGCTGGCCTCGGGTGCGGCGGTGGCCTCGGGTTCCGCGGCTGCGCTGGACGGCGCTGCTGCTGCCGCGCGGCCGGCTGGGGTGTCCGGCGTCTTCGCTGTGTCCGGGTCCGCGGAGACGGCGATGCCCACCACGCCGGCGATGCACAGCGCCATGAAGGCGGCGACGCTGCCGAGGATCCAGACCAACGGGCCGCGCTTCTTCGGTGCGGGAGGCAGGTACGGGGGCTGCGGCTGGTACGGGGGCTGCGGGGTGCTCATCGGGTCGGCTCCTTCGCGCGTCGAATGGGGTTCAGCCCAGTTGGACCGTGACGCCGCCGGAGAAGGGGGAGTCGTGGAGCTCGAGCTTCGCGAGCTTTGCCTTCTTGGGGATGTCGAAGACGACCACGCCCGTGACCTTGTTGCCCGGGTTGATCTCGGTGAACAGGGTGTCCGCGTTCTTGTTCGCGTAGATGGCGGCCCCCGAATCCGCGGAGTATTCGACGTCGTCCGCGCCGAAGGCCTTCTGGCTCGAGTCACTGAAGGTCTGCGGCTTGTCGCCGATGTTCTTCACCGTGACCGTCACCAGGCAGAACTGTCCCTGGGCCTTCTCGTTCAGGTACTTGTCGCCGACCTCGGCCACTCCGCACTTCGGTGCCTTGACGGTGAACTCGAACTTCCCGTCGCGGGCCGCCTGGCCCACCTTCGCGGTCTTGGCCGTCTCCTCCGAACCGCCTGAGTCGCCGGAGCCGGCGGCGGCGTCGCTGTCGGCTGAACCGCCGGACGCGTTGCTCGATCCGGCTCCGCAGCCCAGGGCCAGCAGCCCGCCGATGACGAGGGCGAAAAAGGTCGTCTTGCGCATGGTTGTTCCTCCCGGTTGAAGTCGGGGTCAATGAGAGCATCATCTGTGAACCGTGTCAACGCAAGAGGGACTTGACGGCTCTGTACACTGCTTGCGTGCCCGAAAACGCGAAGGTCACCGCTACCGAGATCGCCCGTCTGGCCGGGGTCGGGCGTGCTGCCGTGAGCAACTGGCGGAAACGGCACACCGACTTTCCGGATCCGGTGGGCGGCACGGCCAGCAGTCCGGAGTTCGACCTGCCCCAGGTCGAGGAGTGGCTGCGCGACCAGGGCAAGCTGCCCGAGGTGTCCGTCGAGGACAGAGCCTGGGCACGACTGGCCGCCACCGGCAGCGACATCGCCGCCAACCTCGGCGCGGTGGGCGAGCTACTGCTCGCGCATCAGCGCGGCGAGAAGCACGGCACGCAGTTGCTCGTACTTCCCGAGATCGCCGACCTGCTCCACGGCCGCAAGGCCGAGATCGTCTTCGAAGAGCTCTGGCGCCGGTTCGCGCAGACCCAGGCCTGGCGGGTGGGGCTCACCCCCGAGGCACTGTCGGACCTGATGGTCGGGCTGGCCGACCCCAAGGGCGGCACGCTGTTCGATCCCGCCTGCGGCGCGGGCAGCATCCTGCGTTCGGCCGTCCGGTCCGGCAGCACGGTCATCTACGGGCAGGAGATCGACGCGGGCCTCGCCCACCTGGCGGAGATGTGGGTGGCGTTGGGCGGCGTGCGGGGTGAGGTGCGCGCCGGCGACTCGCTCCGCGCCGACTCCTTCCCCGAGCTACGCGTCGACGCGGTGGTGTCCAACATCCCGTTCGGCGACACCAACTGGGGTCACGACGAGCTGGGCTACGACCCGCGATGGGAGTACGGCGCACCGCCCCGCACCGAGCCCGAGCTCGCCTGGGTCCAGCACGCGCTCGCCCATCTGCGGCCCGGCGGCTCCGCCGTGGTCCTCATGCCGCCGTCCGCGGCGAGCCGTCGGGCGGGTCGGCGGATCCGATCCGAGTTACTGCGCCGGGGTGCGCTGCGCGCGGTGATCTCGCTGCCCGCCAAGGCCGCGGCGCCGCACAGCATCCCGTTGCACCTGTGGGTGTTGCGGCGACCGGAGGGACAGGCGCCGGCGGCGGCTTCCGCGTTGCTCGTCGACGCCGCCGACGGCGAGCCGGCATTGGGCTACGAACGGATCGTCGCCACCTACCGCGCCTTCGACCGGGACGAGGCGGTCGACGAGCCGGGGTTCGCGCGGGCGGTTCCCGTTATCGAGCTGCTGGACCAGGACGTCGACCTGACTCCGGCCCGCCGCCAGCCCGCCGCGTCGGCCGCCGCCGACGCGGCCGACTTCGCCGGCGCGCGCGCGTCGATGCTGGCCCTGGTCGCCCGGGTGGCGGAGGTGATGCCGGACCTAGCGGTCACCGATGATCCCGCCACGCCACCGACGGTCTCGGTGAGCGACCTGGCCAGGTCCGGCGCACTGCGGATCCTCGGCCCGGTGCGACCGGCCGGGGGCGAGGGCACGGCGATCGCGCTGGAGCCGGGTGACGTGCTCGTGCCCACCGTGGCGCGCCAGCTCACCGCCCGGGTCGTCGGCGAAGAGGGCGGCTCGCTCGGCGTGAACCTGTTGCTCCTGCGTCCGGACCCGGACGCGCTGGACCCGTGGTTCCTGGCGGGCCAGATCGGCAGCGTCGCCAACGAGCGGCAGGCGGCCAGCGCCTCGGGCGCGTACCGGTTCGACGTGCGTCGCGCACAGATTCCCCGCCGTCCGTTGGACCAGCAACGCCGGGTCGGCGAGGCGTTCCGCCAGCTAGCGGTCTTCGAGGAAGTCGTACGCCAGACGGCGACAGCGGGCGTCGACCTGGTGCGCACCGTGCGTGAAGGACTGGCCGGCGGAGCTCTGCACCCCGGCGACACAGCGCAGTAGCTCAGAAACCGTCCGTCAAGCGTCGTCGGAGGGGTCTTCGCCGGTCAGGCCGTCGACCGACTCGCGGATGAGGTCTGCCTGGCCGACGTGGCGGGCGTACTCCTCGATCATGTCGATCAGGTGTCGGCGCAGGCTGGCCGTGCGCCCGTCGGGCCAGGTGGCGGCGCCCGGGCGGTCCAGGCCGCCGTCGGCCAGGGCTTCGGCGACCAGGACGCGCGATCGGGCTACCGCGGCCTCCCACAGGGCCATCAGCTCCTCGGGCGAGTCGGAGGCTGCCGAGTGCCACTCCCAGTCCTCGTCGTCGGCCCAGCCGCTCGCGAAGGGCTCGCCGACCGGCACTCCGAAGAGCTTCATCGAGAACGTGTGCTCCTCGACCGCGGCCAGGTGTTTCAGTAGGCCACCCAGCGTCACGGTGGATGGGCCGAGGGTCGCGCGCAGGCCGGCGGCGTCCAGGCCACCGCATTTCCAGGCGATGTAGCGCCGTTGCCGTTCCAGCGCGCCGAGCAGGGTGTCGAGCTCGTTGCCGGCCGCCGGGGGTTCGGTGAGGGGTGCAGACATGTGGCCGAGGTTAGCGGCGGACAGCGCTTCGGCGTGAACCCATCTAAGGTGGCGAAATGGCTGAGGTTGTGCTGTTCCATCACGCGCAGGGTCTGACCGCGGGTGTCACCGCCTTCGCGGAGGCGTTGCGCGCCGCCGGTCACACCGTGCACACGCCGGACCTTTACGAGGGCAACACCTTCGACACCCTGGACGAGGGCCTGTCGTACGCGCAGAAGGTCGGTTTCGACACCGTGATCGAGCGCGGTGTCGCCGCGGCCGGCGACCTGCCCGCCGACGTCGTCCACGCCGGGTTCTCGCTCGGTGGCATGCCCGCGCAGCAACTGGCGCAGACCCGGCCGAGCCGCGGCGCGCTGCTCTTCCACACCAGCATTTGGCCCACTGAGTTCGGCGCGGGCTGGCCGGCCGACGTGCCGGTGCGGATCCACGCCATGGAGAACGACCCGTTCTTCGCGGAGGAAGGCGGCGACATCGACGCGGCCCGCGCGATCGTGGCCGCGGCCGCCGACGGTGAGCTGTTCCTCTACCCGGGCGACCAGCACCTGTTCAGCGATGTGAGCCTGCCGTCCTACGACGCGGAGGCGACCGCCCTGCTGCTGCGGCGGACGCTGGAGTTCCTCGCGAGCCGCTGAGCCGCCTCCATCATGGACTTGAGAACGGAACCCCCGCCGCCGGTGGGCCGTCACACCACCATGCGTCGTCTCCTGCTCGCCGGCCTTGGTGTGGTGCTGGTGTCCGCGTGCGGACCCATGCCGACTCGCGCTGAACCAGAGTCGAAGGTCGCGGCCTACTTCTCTCCGCCCGAGCGCTATCCGGGTCCGACATGGACACGAGACGGCCGTGACGTGGACAGCGAAGAGCTGAACAGCATCGCCGGCCCCGACCACTGCGGCTGGGAGAGCGCGGTGATGCTGCATCTCGGGTGGCCGCTGGGCACGGTCTCCCGCACGTCCGCCCAGATACGCCAGTACATCCGGGACCCGGACCAGGTCATCAGGTACGGCGTATCCGGAAAGGTGGAGATCGGTGTCGACCTGCCACCCGACGCCCAGGACACCGGATACCGCAACGGCGCACTGGAACTGTGGCTCGCGGAGTCGGACCCGCACGCGGCATTCCTGCGCGCGGGCGACGAGGTCGAACGCTGGCCCCGCGCCGACCCCGTCGTCGCCTGCGATTGAACCGGGTTGCCCCCTACTTGCCGATGCGGGAGCGGGCCGCCTCGCGTTTGATGGTTTTCGCGTCCGCAGGCAGCAGGTAGCCGTCGCGGACGTTCTGGTCTGTTACGTGGTTGACCTTTGACACGTACGAGCCGTGCGTCGGGTACAGGGCGTCCAGTACCGCCGGGCTGAACGGTTCGTAGTTGCCGAAGATGGAGCAGAAGAAGCCTGGGCTGTTCGGGCTCGCGTTGACCGCCGTCGGCACGGCCACGGCCGCCAGGCGGATGCCGCCTGTGGCGATGCCGAAGCTGTCGCGGGCCAGCGTCGCCCCGCGCGGGCCGGTTGTCGAGAGGACGTCCAGGGGCCGGCCATGCGGCGGCTTGGTGCCACGACGAATCCAGCGGTCCATGTGGTCGAGGGCCGCGTGGTAGACGTACTTGTACGGCGTACGCGGCAAGGTTGGCTTGTCGCAGGCCGTCCAGTCCTGGAACGTGCCCAGGTCGCGGAACTGCACCGGGTTGATGCCCGGCGCGTGCGGCGAGCGGTAGTCCTCGCCGATCATGTCGAAGTCGGCGTGTGCGGTGCCGGCCACCTCCCACGTCCGCAGCACGCGCGAGTCGGGCTGGCGGTTCTGGGCGTGGCCGATGACGGCGACATCGGTCTCCGTGGTCAGCTTGAACACCGGCGTCTTGAGGTCGGTGCGGACCACCAGGTTCGGCTCGGGTGCGCCGTTGAGGATGAAGCCGTCGGCGAGGCCGTGCAGCGGGTGGATGGCGTTGAAATACTGCGTCAGCTTCGACGCCGACTGTGACTCGCCGCCGGCGATGACCTTCGTAGGACGCAGACTCCCTAGTGGACGAACGCCGCGTGGCGAGCGGATGGCTTGCAGCGCCTGGGAGTAGATGTCCCAACCCAGGGTGTCCGCGGCCACGTCGAGCGAGCCATACCGATGAGGGCTCCACGTCTTCAGTGCGTTGATGCCGAGCTGCTGCGCGGAGACGCCGACCCAGGCGTAGCCGGCCCGCATGATGTGCTCGTGGAAGCGGAACCAGTCGGCCTCGACGTCGAAGCCCATGGTCACGTTGTACCACTCGACGAAGACGGTGCCGTTGAAGTTCCGCGCGGAAGCGGGGCGGCGCACGACCATTCGGCTGGTGTACGCGTGCCCGCCGTCGACCACCGAAGCGGTGGTCCGCTGGCCGTTGACGACCGTGTACGTGTTGGCCGTGCCCGAGAAGAAGAACTCCTCCTCGACGTAGTCGTGGCCCCGCAGGTCGAACTGCGACGCGAAGAAGGGATGGCCGCCGGCGCGCACGGGTCCGTTGACGACCGGGTTGGGCACGCGCGGTCCGTGCGCCGCGGCCGGTGTGGCCACGACGGCGTCGGCGGCGGCGACCGCGACACCGGCGGCGGCCAGCCCCCGGAACACGGTCCGGCGGTTTAGTTGCGGTTGGACAAGTTCTTCTCGCGACATAAAGCCCTCCCTGGCTCGATGCGAGTGCGGTGAAGAAGAAAGACTCAGAGTTGGATCGACTTGGTCTCGAAGAACTCGTCCAGGCCGTAGCGGCCCAGCTCCCGACCGTTGCCGGACTGGCCGTAGCCGCCGAACGGCGCCAGCGGGTTGAACCGCGCGCCGTTGATGTCGACCTGCCCGGTCCGCAGCCGCCTGGCGACGGCGAGGGCCCAGTCCGGGTCGCCGGACCACACGGCTCCGGCCAGGCCGTAAGGGGTGCCGTTGGCGATCGCGACCGCGTCGTCGGTGTCGGAGTAGGGGATGACGGCCAGCACCGGCCCGAAGATCTCCTCCTGAGCGATCGCGGAGTTCCGGTCGACGTCCGCGTACACGGTGGGCTTGCAGAAGTAGCCGCGGTCGCGCAGGCGCCCGGGTCCGCCAGTCACAGCGGCGAAAGGAGCCGAGGAAAGATAGCCCTGCACCCGCTCGAACTGCGCCAACGATGCCAACGGCCCGAGTCGCGGTGCCATCGCCGACGCGAACTCGCCGGCCAAGGAGACTGCCGAATCGTGCAGTTGGGCAGGCACCACGAGGCGGGTCCAGGCGGTGCAGGTCTGCCCGGAGTTGAGGAACGCGTTGCTGACCGTCGTCTTCACCGCGCGGGTCAGGTCGGCGTCCGGCAGCACCACGCTGGCGGACTTGCCACCGAGCTCCAGGGCGACCCGCTTGACCGTGTCGGCCGCCGCGCGGGCGACCAGCTTCCCGGCGGCGGTCGAGCCGGTGAAGGAGATCATGTCGACGTCCGGATGGGCGGCCAGCGCGGCTCCGACCACCGGGCCGGTGCCGACCACCACGTTGAGCACACCCGAGGGCAGGCCGGCCCCGGCGAACACGTCGGCCAGCAGCAGGGCCGCGGACGGCGCGAGCTCGCTGGGCTTGAGCACCACCGTGCAGCCGGCCAGCAACGCCGGGCCCACCTTGGCCATCACCTGGTGCAGCGGATAGTTCCAGGGCGTGATGGCGCCGACCACGCCGATCGGCTCGTGGACGACCAGCGAGTGTCCGATGTGCTCGTCGAGCTTGGCGGCCAGGCCTAGCAGTCCGTCGAGCACGGCCAGCGGGGTGCCGACCTGCACCGCGTCGGCGATCTTCGGTGGGCAGCCCATGTCGCGCGTGATCAGGGCGGCG
Organism: Asanoa ishikariensis; assembly: GCF_900107455.1. Taxonomy (GTDB): domain Bacteria; phylum Actinomycetota; class Actinomycetes; order Mycobacteriales; family Micromonosporaceae; genus Asanoa; species Asanoa ishikariensis. The sequence continues at coordinate 1,580,564 of NZ_FNQB01000002.1, forward strand.
AACTCGGCCCGGCGGGACTCGATCGCGGACCAGACCCGCCCCAGGATCGCCACCCGGTCCGCCGTCCGCCAGCCCGGCAGGGCGGCGCGCGCGGCCGCCACCGCGACGTCGACCTCGGTCGGCCCCGCCAGTGACAGCGTGGCGAACGGCTCCTCGGTGGCCGGGTCGACCAGCGTCAGCGCGTCGTGCGCGACGGGAACCCAAGCGCCGTCGATGAAGGCGCTGTCGTACTTCATGTGTTCATCTCCAGCACGGTGCGGACGCCGGCACCCTGGCGCAGGTCGTCGAGAGCGAGGTTGATGTCGGCGAGGGGACGCCGCGCGGTGACCAGGCCGGCCAGGTCGAGCCGTCCGGCCCGCCACAGGTCGAGGATCCGGGGGAAGTCGCGGTGCGGGTTGGCCGAACCGAGGTAGCAGCCGATCAACTTCTTCTCGTAGAAGGCGTGCACGAGCGCGCGGACGTTGACGGTGTCCGACGTGGACGGTATGCCGACCATGACGGTCGTGCCGCCGTTGCGGGTCGCCTTCAGCAACGTCTCGACCACGGAGCCACGGCCAACGGCGTCGAACGCGAAGTCCGCACCCCGACCGGAGGTCAACGACCTGGCCAGCTTGTCGACCGGGTCCACGAGCGGGTCGGCCACGTGCGTGGCGCCCAGCCGGGTCGCCTCGGCCCGCCGCGCGGCGTTCATGTCCGCGGCCAGGATCGTCGTCGCGCCGGCGATGACCGCAGCCTGGACGATCGACAGCCCGACCGCGCCCAGCCCGCTGACCACCACCGAGGCGCCGATCGGCACGCGGGCGGTGTTCAGCACGGCGCCGACGCCGGTCTGCACCGCGCAACCGATCACCGCCGCGATCTCGGTGGGCATGTCGTCGGGGATCCGCACCGCGGCCTCGACCGGCACCACGGTCCGCTCGGCGAAGGCGGCCAGCACGAGGCCGCGCCGCACGGGAGAGCCCTTCCAGGACAACCGGGTGGAGCCGTCCGGGTACGCGCCACCGACCATGCCGGCGAACTGTTGGCACAGCGTGCGCTCGCCGTTGGCGCACCAGTAGCAGCGGCCGCACGACGGTGCCATGGTCAGCACGACCTGGTCGCCGGGTTGAAGACCAGTGACGTCCGGACCGACCGCCGCGACCACGCCGGCCGCCTCGTGCCCGAGGATCACCGGCAGCCCGGTGCGCAGCGAGCCGTCGAGGTAATGCAGGTCGGAATGGCAGACGCCGCAGTGCGCGATGTCCACCAGCACCTCGCCGGCCCGCGGCTCCTCCAGCTCGACCTCGTCGAGAACCAGCGGAGCGTCGACGGAAGTCATGATCGCGGCTCGCACGGTCAGAGCCTCCGTTCCGGTGAGAGGCCGGCGGGGAAGTCGCCCGCCCGGCCGAGCAGCGCGGGTAGCACGATGCCGAGCTCGCCGCCGATCAGAGTCGCCGCCGAGACCAGGGCGGCCAGGTCCAGCCCGGTGGCAATGCCCGAGCGGCGCAGCGCGTACGCCAGGTCCTCGGTCGCGATGTTGCCCGTGGCCGCGGGTGCGAACGGACAGCCGCCGATGCCGCCGGTGCTGCTGTCCAATGCGGACGCGCCGAGGGCGACCGCGGTGAGCGCGTTGGCGTACCCCGTGTTCCGGGTGTTGTGGAAATGGAAGCGCAACGGCAGGTCGGTGACCGCGCGAACCTCGGAAACCAGGCGCGCCACGTCGCCCGGCACGCCGACGCCGATCGTGTCGGCCAGCGCGATCTCGTCAGCGCCGGCAGAAGCACACGAACGCACCAGCGCACCGACCGCCGCCGGGTCGACCTCGCCCTCGAACGGACAGCCGAAACTGGCACCGACCGTCGCCGTGACCCGTAATCCGGCGGACCGCGCCCGCGCGCTGATCACCCCGAACGACCGGACGCCTTCGAGAACCGACATCCCCTGGTTGCGTTGGCTGAACGTCTCGGTGGCGACGACCACGACGTTGACCTCGTCGACGCCGGCCGCCAGCGCGCGGTCCAGGCCGCGTTCGTTGACGACCAGTCCGATGTAGCGCACCCCGTCGCCACGCGGGACCCCGGCCATCACCTCCTCGGCGTCCGCCATCTGCGGCACCCGTTTCGGGTGCACGAAGCTGGTCGCCTCGATCCGTCGTGCGCCGGCCGCGACCAGCGCTTCGATGTATGCAATCTTCGCTGCGGTGGAAACAAGGGTGCGCTCGTTCTGCAGCCCGTCGCGCGGGCCGACCTCGACGATCTCCACGGCGCTCCCCGCAGCGTCCACCAGGGGACGTTCGGAAGGCATGGCTCTGTCTAACACTCTCGGCACATGTATGCAATCGGCAAGATTTATTGGTTCGGGCCCTTGTCTGAGCGGCTCGGCATCGACTAGATGTATGCAACATGACCGCAAGGCGCCGCGAGGCGTCAGCATCGCGACGGCTGAGGACGCTAAGCGGCAGGTGAACGGAGGCCACTTTGACGGCAGCTAGTGACCGCGCGGTAGACCAACTTCGAGACCGCATTCTCGGCGGGGAATACATCCCTGGCGAGCGGCTCGGCGAGGTGGATCTGGCGGAGAAGCTGGGCGTCAGCCGGACCCCGGTCCGGGAGGCGTTGCGTCGCCTGGCGGCGGAAGGACTTGTCGACATCACGCCCAACAAGGGCGCTCGGGTGATCGACTACCCGCGGCAGGACCTCGAGAAGATCTTCGAGATCCGGGCGCACGTGGAGGGTCTGGCCGCCCGCAGCGCGGCCGAGAGCGCGAGCACGGCCGACATCGACCGGCTCGACGAGCTCGCCACGGTGCTCAAGGAACGGTCCGAGGCCGGTGATCTCGACGAGGTCTACCGCCTGAACGCCGCGTACCACGCGACGCTCAACGGCCTGTCCGGCAGCGCCGTGCTGATCAGCACGGTCGGCCACCTGATCCACAGCGCCGTGCTGTTGCGCACGCTGCACTCGTTCGACCCGGCGGCGCGGCAGCGCAGCGTCAACCACCACCTGGAGATCGTGGCCGCCCTGCGTGCCCGGGATCCGGACTGGGCGGAGGCCGTGATGCGCGCGCACCTGCTCTCGGCGCGGGCATCGCTGCTCGGTGCCCGCCGCCGCGAGGAAGAGAACCTTGAGGAGAACGCATGACCGAACGCACCATGCCACTGAGCGACGTCCGCGTCGTCGAGCTTGGCCAGCTCCTCGCCGGCCCGTTCTGCGGCCAGTTGCTCGGCGACTTCGGGGCCGAGGTCATCAAGCTGGAGGACCCGCGCAAGGGCGACCCGATGCGGCAGTGGGGCCGCGAGAAGCCCTACGGCAAGTCGCTGTGGTGGCCGGTGGTGGCCCGCAACAAGAAGTCGGTCACCTGCGACCTGCGTACGCCGGAGGGCCAGAACCTGGTCCGCGAGCTGATCAAGCATTCCGACGTGCTGCTGGAGAACTTCCGGCCGGGGACGCTGGAGCGCTGGAACCTCGCGCCGGAGCAGCTCTGGGAGATCAACCCGCGGCTGGTGGTGACCCGGGTGACCGGCTACGGCCAGTCCGGGCCCTACGCGCAGCGGGCCGGCTTCGGCTCGATCGGCGAGGCGATGGGCGGCATCCGGTACGTGACGGGTTCGGCCGACGAGTCGCCGTCCCGGGCCGGGATCTCGCTGGGCGACTCGCTGGCCGCCATCCACGCCACCCTCGGCACGCTGGTCGCGCTGCACGAGCGGGAGCGGTCCGGCCGGGGCCAGGTGGTCGACGCCGCGATCTACGAGTCGGTGCTGGCGATGATGGAGTCGCTGCTGCCGGAGTGGCAGATCGCCGGCTACCAGCGCGAGCGCACCGGCCCGGTGCTGCCGAACGTGGCGCCCAGCAACGTCTATCCCACCAAGGGCGGGGAGAGCGTGCTGATCGCCGCCAACCAGGACACCGTGTTCGGGCGGCTGGCCTCGGTGATGAGCCGACCCGAGCTGACCACCGACGAGCGGTTCGCCACGCACAGCGCGCGCGGTGAGTACATGGCCGAGCTCGACGCGCTGATCGCGGACTGGACCGCCGACCAGGACCCGGACGAGCTGCTCGAGGCCCTGCACCAGGGTGGTGTGCCGGCCGGCCGGATCTACCGGGCCAAGGACATGTTCGCCGACCCGCACTTCGCGGCGCGGGACGCGATCGTCAAGCTCGCCGACCAGGACCTGGGCGAGATCGCCATGCAGAACGTGTTTCCCAAGCTCTCCGCGACACCCGGACGGGTCCGATCCACGGGACCGGCGCTCGGGGCGAGCAACGACGACATCTACCGCGGCCTCCTGGGCCTCGGTGACGACGACCTGAGCCGGCTGCGGGCCGCCGGCGCCATCTGAGAGAGGAGCAACGAGCATGCGCTACCGACTCGGCGTCGACGTCGGCGGTACGTTCACCGACGTCCTGCTGATCGACGAAGATAGTGGGACCTCGTTCCGCGCCAAGACCCCGTCGACCCCGCAGGACCAGTCGGTCGGCGTGCTGACGGGGATCGAGAAAGTCTGCGCCGCCGCGGTGACGTCGCTGGACTCGATCGAGCAGGTGCTGCACGGCACGACCGTGGCCACCAACGCGATCCTCGAGGGCAAAGGCGCCCGGGTCGGCCTGGTCACCACGGCCGGCTTCCGCCAGGTGCTGCAGATCGCCCGCTCGTTCGTACCCGGTGGCCTCGCGGGTTGGATCATCTGGCCCAAGCCGGAGCCGCTCGCGCCGCTGGAGCACACGGTCGAGGCGGTCGAACGGATCGGCGCCGACGGCGAGGTGATCGTCCCGCTCGACGAGGACGACATCCGCGCCAAGCTGCGCAAGCTCCGCGACGACGGCATCCAGGCACTGGCCATCGCCCTCATCAACTCCTATGTGGATGGCCGGCACGAGGAGCGGGTCGCCGCGATCGCCGCCGAGGAGCTGCCGGGCGTGCCGATCTCGGTGTCGTCCCGGGTGCTGCCCGAGCTCCGCGAATACGAGCGGACCATCACCACGGTCGCCAACGGGTACGTGCAGCCGCAGGTCACCACGTACCTGGAGAACCTGCTCAACAAGATCGACAAGAAGCTGTACATCCTGCGCAGCGACGGCGGCCTGGCCAGCGCCGCGGCCGCCGCCGCGAACCCGGTCTCGCTGCTGCTCTCCGGCCCCGCCGGCGGGGTGACCGGCGCGGTCTGGGCGGCCGACCAGGCCGGCTACACCGACCTGCTCACCTTCGACATGGGCGGCACCTCGACCGACGTGGCGCTGGTCGAGAAGGGCCTGCCCCGGGTCGGCCGGGAAACCCGCGTCGGGGATCTCACGGTCCGCTCGGCGTCGGTCGACGTGCGCACGGTCGGCGCCGGCGGCGGCTCGATCGCACACGTTCCCGAGCTGACCAAGGCGTTGCGCGTCGGCCCGCAGTCCGCAGGCGCCGCGCCCGGCCCGGCGGCGTACGGCGCCGGTGGCCTCGACCCGACCGTCACCGACGCCAACGTGGTGCTCGGCTACCTGCCGACCGAGCTCGCCGGCGGCGAGATCTCGCTGGACCGCGCCGCCGCCCGCACCGCCGTGCAGCGGGTGGCCGACGCGATGGGCCTGCCCAGCGCCGAGGCGGCCGCCGCCGGCATCGTCGACATCGTCAACGAGAACATGTTCGGCGCGCTGCGCCTGGTCTCGGTGCAGCAGGGGTACGACCCCCGGGACTTCGCGCTCGTCGCGTTCGGTGGCGCCGGTCCGTTGCACGCCAACGCGCTCGGCAAGCTCACCGGCGCGTGGCCGGTCATCATCCCGCCGTCGCCCGGCGTGCTCTGCGCCTACGGCGACGCGACGACGAGCCTGCGCGACGAGGCGGCCCGCACCTACATCCGGCGGTTCTCGGAGCTCTCCGACGACGAGCTGCGCGGCATCTTCGAGGACCTGGCGGAGTCGGCGTCGGCCACCGTCGAGGCCGAGGGCGTGGCCCGGGCCGACCAGACGATCACGTACCAGGTCGACATCCGCTATCACGGCCAGGGCTTCGAGATCACGGTGCCGGCGCAGGTCAAGGACTTCGACGGTGCGGGTGCCGGGCTCGCGGCCCTCGGTGCGGCCTTCGACGCCGAGCACGAGCGGCTGTTCTCGTTCCTGCTCAAGAACGAGCACGAGCTGGTCAGCATCCGGGCGGCGGTCTCCGGGCCACGCCCGTTCGTGCAGGCGACGACGCTGCCCGAGGGCGGCACCGACGCCACGGACGCGGTGCGCACCACCACCGACGTCTACGTCGACGGCGCGACGGTGAGCGCGACGGTGTACGACCGGGCCAAGCTGCGCGCCGGCAACGTCGTCACCGGCCCGGCGATCGTCACCGAGATGGACTCCACCACGCTCGTGCTCCCCGGCCACGCGGCCACGGTGCACCCGAGCGGCAGCCTGCTGATTCGACCCGTGGGGAATTGATCAATGGCCCAGATCATCCAGACCGCGACCGAGCCGGTCACCAAGGTCGACGTGGACCCGGTCACGCTCGACATCATCGAGAACGCGCTGCGCAACGCCCGGTACGAGATGGACGAGGTGCTGTTCCGCACCGCGCTCTCGCCGGGCATCCGGGAGCAGCACGACGAGTTCCCACTGATCGGCGACCCGGACGGCAAGATGGTCGTCGGCCAGTTCGGCCTGTCGATCCCGGCGCTGCTGGACGGCTACGACGGCACCATCGCCGAGGGCGACGTGCTGCTGACCTCCGACCCGTACTCGTGCGACGGCGCGATCAGCCACGCCAACGACTGGCTGGTCGTCATGCCGATCTACGTGGCGGGCCGGGTCGTGGGCTGGGCCTCGATGTTCGGCCACATGTCCGACGTCGGCGGCAAGACGGTCTGTTCGATGCCCACCGACGCGCACACCATCTTCGAAGAGGGCGTCATCATCCCGCCGTTCAAGCTGTACGACGGCGGCAAGCTCAACGAGGACGCGCTGCGCGTGATCCTCAACCAGGTGCGCCAGCCGGACTGGAACCGCGCCGACCTCAACGGGATCGTGGCCGCCTGCCGCACCGCGTCCCGCCGGATCCAGGAGCTGTGCGCCCGGTTCGGCGTCGACACCTACGTCTCCGCCCTCGACGCCCTGCTGGACCGCAACTACCAGGCGATGAAGGCGCTGCTGGGCATCGTCTTCGAGGACGGCGAGACGATCAGCTTCACCGACTACATCTGCGACGACGGTGTGGGCAACGGCCCCTACCAGCTCACCCTGTCGCTGACCCGGACCGGCGAGAAGGTGCTGCTGGATTTCACCGGTAGCTCCGCCCAGTCGCCCGGCCCGATCAACTACTACATCAACGAGAACCTGGCCCGGATGTTCTTCGGGATCTACATGATCACCGTGGCCGATCCGCAGATCCTGTGGAACGACGGGTTCTACCCCCTGGTCGACGTGAAGATCCCGGACCACTCGTTCTGGAAGCCGGACTTCCCGGCCGCGCTCAACGCCCGCAACCACGGCGTCGGCCGGATCTTCGACCTGTTCGGCGGCCTGCTCGGCCAGAAGAACCCCGACCTGCTCAACGCGGCCGGCTTCTCCTCGTCGCCGCACTTCATGTACTCGGGGAACTACGCCGACGGCGAGCGCGCGGGGGAGTGGTTCCAGCTCTACTCGATCGGCTTCGGCGGCATCCCCGGCCGCCCGATCGGCGACGGCCCGGACGGGCACTCGCTCTGGCCGTCGTTCGTCAACATCCCCTGCGAATACCTGGAGTCGTACTACCCGCTGCGGATCGAGACCTGGGAGACCGTGGCGGACACCGGCGGCGCCGGCCTGCACCGCGGCGGCAACGGCGTGGACGTGGCCTACCGCTTCCTCCAACCGGGCACCATCGCGATCCACGACGACCGGTGGCTGACGTACCCGTGGGGTGTCAACGGCGGCGACCCGGGCGCGCGCGGTCGCAAGTGGATCGACCGGGCCGACGGCGGCCGCCAGATCCTGGCCAGCAAGGTGCACGACGTGGCCGTGGCCAAGGGCGACGTGCTGCACTTCGTCACCTGGGGCGGGGGCGGTTGGGGCGACCCACTGGCCCGTGACCCTGAGCTCGTCGCGCTGGAAGTGCGGCGGGGCCTGGTCACGCGCGACGGTGCGGCCAGATACGGCGTCGTGCTCATCGGGTCTCAAGTGGACAGCGATGCCACCGAAGAACTGCGGGCCCGGCTGCGCGAAGGCCGCCCGGAGAAGGCGCCCGTGTTCAACATGGGTCCGCCGCTGGAAGAGATCCTGGCCAACTGCGAGGCCGAGACCGGCCTGCCCGCGCCCAGGATGCCGGCGTGACAGAGCTCGACGACGACTACGCGGGCGCCGGTTTCGGCCGGCCCCTCGACTGGGGTGAGAAGCCGGCCGTCCTCCTGATCGACATGGTGCGGGCCTACTTCGAGCCCGACGCCGAGCTCTACATGGGCAACCGTGACTGTCTGGACTCGGCGGCGCGCGTGGTCTCGGCCGCGCGGGCCGCCGGGGTCCCGGTCATCTACACCCGGGTCGTCTACGGGCCGGGCGGCATCGACGGCGGGCTGTTCTTCAAGAAGGTCGGCGCGCTGCGGCACTTCGTGTCCGGCTCCGGCAGCGACCTCGGCGAGATCATGCCGGACGTCGCGCCGGAGGCCGGCGACCTGGTCATCACCAAGCAGTACGCGAGCGCGTTCTTCGGCACCACGCTGACCGCGACGCTGGCCGCCAACCGGATCGACACGCTGGTGATCTGTGGCGTCAGCACGAGCGGCTGCGTGCGGGCGACGGCGGTCGACGCGATCTCCAACGGGTACGTGCCGATCGTGGTCCGGCAGGGCGTCGGCGACCGGGATCCCCGGCCGCACGAGGCGAACCTGTTCGACATCGCCGCCAAGTACGGCGAGGTCTGGGACGAGCCCGCCGTGACGGAACGGCTCGCGCGGTGAAGACGGTCGAGAAGTACGCCGTCCTGGTGGTCTGGGCGCTGATCATCGGGTTCTTCTCGTGGCGCTCCGACGCGTTCGGCTCGACCTCCACGGTCAAGCTGATCCTCAGCACCCAGACCGTCATCCTGATCGCCACCCTCGGCGTGATGGTGTCGCTGGCGGTGCAGGAGTTCGACCTGTCGATCGGCTCGGTGGTCGGCTTCGGCGGCTGCATGGTCGCGGTCCTCGACGGCGTGCACGGCTGGGCACCCGGCCCCGCGATCATCGTCTCGGTGCTCGTCTGCGCCGTGTTCGGCATGCTCAACGCCGCCCTGTCGGTGCTGCTCGGCATCCCCTCCATCATCGTGACGCTGGGCACGGGCACGCTGCTGACCGGCATCACGCTCGGCATCACCGACTCCAAAGTGGTCACCGGCATCTCCGTCAAGACGGTCCGGTTCATGACCGACCCGTTCCTGTTCGGCATTCCGGCGCCGTTCTATCTCGGGCTGCTGCTCTGCCTCGTCGCCTGGTTCGTGCTCCAGCACACCCCGCTGGGCCGGCGGATGGTCTTCATCGCCGAGAACCGCGAAGTGGCCCGGCTGGCCGGCCTGCGGGTGACCCTCATCCGCGCCGGCGCACTCGTCGCCACCGCCACCCTCGGCGGCCTGGCCGGCATCGTGCTCGCGGGAACCAACAGCGCGGCGAACCCGCAAGCTGGTTCCTACTACCTGCTGCCCACCTTCGCGGCCGCGTTCCTCGGCTCGACCACGATCGTGCCGGGCCGGTTCAACGCCTGGGGCGCGTTCGTCGCGGTCTACTTCCTCACCACCGGCATCACCGGACTTCAGTATCTGGGCTATGCCGGCTGGCCGGAGCAGGTGTTCTACGGCGGGTCCCTGGTGGCCGCCGTGACCCTCAGCCACATCGCCGGCCACCGGCGGATGCCCAGCGTCGCTTGACTCTTCACCCCCCTGGAGCACATCAATGGCACGTAGATCAGCGCACGTCAGAGCAGGTGTCGCGTTGGCGGTCGTCGCGTTGCTGGCCGCCGGCTGCACCGACGAGGAGGCCCCGGCCACCGCCGCGGCGCAGACGACCGGCCCGGCCGTCACCGACTCCGCCGCGGGCATCGCCGAAGCCCAGAAGATCATCGACCAGTACCGCAACCCGCCCGCCTGGCAGGGTCCGAACGACCCGGTGCAGATCGGGGCGCTGTCCGGCAAGAAGGTCACCTACATCAGCGTCTCCAACTCGATCCCGGTGCTGAAGTACTGGTCGGACAAACTGACAGGGCTCCTCCAGCAGTACGGTGGCGTCCAGATGACCGTCATCGACGCCAAGGGCTCGGTCGACGAGGCCAACAAGGGCTTCGAGCAGGCCATCGCGCAGAAGGCCGACGCGATCGTGTTCCAGGCGCTGCCGCCGGCGCTGTTCCAGGCCCAGATCACCAAGGCGAAGGCCGCGGGCATCAAGGTGATCAGCGCGAACACCGGCGTGCCGGGCAAGGTCGACGGCGGCCAGGACGCCGAGATCGGCTTCGACTACGTCAAGGTCGGCCAGCTCATCGGCGACTGGATGGTGGTCGACTCGAAGGGCAAGGGCAAGGGCCTGGTCGTCAGCTCGGACGACGTGCCGGCGTCCCAGCCGCAGGCCCAGGCGACGGTCGGCGAGGTCAAGCGGCTCTGCCCGGAGTGCGACGTGTCCATCAAGGACGTTCAGATCCCGCAGTGGCAGACCTCGGTGCCGACGCTGTTCCAGACCACCATCAACAGCGACCCGGACCGCAAATACCTGCTCCCGCTGTACGACGGGCAGGCGTTGCCGGGCCTGGGCGCGATCCGCACCGCCGGGGCGGGCGCGAAGGTGACCGTCGGCGCGTTCAACGCCACGCCGGGCATCGTGGAGCAGCTCAAGGACCCGGCCAGCGGCCTGAAGCTGGACATCGGCGGCCACAACGAGTGGTGGGCGTACGCCGCCGCGGATCAGATCTTCCGGGTGCTCAGCGGCGCCGCACCGATCTCGAACTACCAGATCGGCCTGCGCATCTTCGACACCAGCAACGCCAACCTGATCCAGGGCAGCGACGAGTTCGCCTGGTACGGCGCCAGCGACTACAAGACGAAGTTCCCGGCACTGTGGACGAAGAACTGATCTGCCATGACTAACGTGCTCGAGCTCACCGGGGTGTCGAAGACGTTCGACGACATCCGGGTGCTGCACGACGTCACGCTCGCGGTGGGGCCGGGGGAGATCCTCGGCCTCATCGGCGAGAACGGGAGCGGCAAGTCCACGCTCATCAAGATCCTGTCGGGCTACCACGCCGCCGACCCGGGCGCGGAGATCCGGGCCGGCGGGATGGCCTTCGTCCACCAGGATCTCGCGCTCGTGGCGTCCATGACGGTTCTGGAGAATCTGCGCATCGCCCGCTTCAGGACCGGATTCGGCTGGCGGATCCGTTGGTCGACCGAACGCGCCGGCGTCAAGCGGTTCCTCGACCAGGTCGGGCTGGACGTGCACCCGGACACCCGGGTCGGCGACCTGTCGGTCACTGAGCAGGCGCTGGTCGCCGTCGCCCGCGGGCTGGCCGACATCGACGAGACCGGCAATGGGCAACGGCTGCTGGTGCTCGACGAGCCCACGGCGTACCTGCCTCGGGACGGTGTCGAACGGCTCTTCGGCGTGCTGCGTGACCTGACCGCGCAGGGCGCCTCCGCGGTGTTCGTCTCGCACCGGCTCGACGAGGTGCGCGAGCTGTGCGACCGGGTCGCCGTCCTGCGTGGCGGCGAGCTCGTGGCGACCGTCGATGCCGCCGACAAGACCGAGCGGGACCTGCTGGAGCTGATGCTCGGGCGGTCGGTCGAGGACCTGTACCCGGACACCGCGTCCCCGGAGGGGGAGCCGTGGCTGACGGTCGAGGGTCTTGGGGGCGGTGCGTTGCGAGAGCTGTCGTTCACCGCCCGGCCCGGCGAGATCATCGGCTTCGCCGGCCTGCCCGGGTCCGGCTACGACGAGGTGCCGTACCTGCTGACCGGCGCGCGGCGGGCGACCGGCGGCACGGTCCAGCTCGACGACAGATCGGTGTCGGCGGCCACGCTGCGGCCCCGTGCGGCGATCGACCTCGGCATGGCGCTGCTGCCCGCCGACCGCGCGCGGGCCGGTGGTGCGGCCGCGCTGACCGTGCGCGAGAACCTGACCTTGCCCAGCCTGCCGGCGTTCACCCGGTTCCGTTCGGTGGTCAGCCGCGGCCGGGAACGGAAGGTGGCCATGGAGCAGTCGCAGCGGTACGCCGTCACACCGCGCCGCCCGGAGTCGGCTCTGCGCTTCCTCTCCGGCGGCAACCAGCAGAAGGTGCTGCTGGCCAAGTGGATGCTCGGCGAGCCACGGGTCCTCGCGCTGCACGAGCCGACGCAGGGCGTCGACGTCGGCGCCAAGCGCGAGATCTTCGCGCACCTGTCGGCCGCGGCGGCCGCCGGTGCGGTCGTGCTGCTGTCCACCGTGGAGCACGAGGACCTCGCGCACCTGTGCGGCCGGGTGCACGTGCTGCGCGGCGGCCGCTGCGTGCGGGTCATCGAGGGTGGCGAGCTCACTCCCGGGCGGCTGGCCGAGGCGGTGTACGCGAGCTGATGGCCGACGTGCTGGCACGGAAGATCTGGGACGCGCACCTGGTGCGGCGGACGGCGGGCGAACCCGACCTGCTCTACGTCGACCTGCACCTGGTGCACGAGGTGTCGTCGCCGCAGGCGTTCGACGGGCTCCGGGCGGCCGGGCGGCGGGTCCGCCGCCCGGAGCTCACCCTCGCCATGGAGGACCACGCGGTGCCCACCGAGGGGCTGCGCATCGTGGATCCGATGGCCCGGGCCCAGGTCGAGGCACTGCGCCGCAACTGCGCCGAGTTCGGCATCCGGCTGTTCTCCCTGGGCGACGCCGACCAGGGCATCGTGCACGTGGTCGCGCCGCAGCTCGGCCTCACCCAGCCCGGCATGACGATCGTCTGCGGCGATTCGCACACCTCGACACACGGCGCGTTCGGCGCGCTGGCGTTCGGCATCGGCACCAGCGAGGTCGAGCACGTGCTCTCGACCCAGACGCTGCCGCAGCGGATGCCGCACACGATGGAGGTGCGGGTCGACGGCCGGCTCTCGCCGGACGTGACCGCCAAGGACCTGATCCTCGCGATCATCGCGCGGGTCGGTGTCGGCGGCGGCGCGGGCCACGTCGTGGAATATCGCGGCACGGCGATCGAGGCGCTGTCCATGGAGGCGCGGATGACGCTGTGCAACATGTCGATCGAGTTCGGCGCGCGGGCGGGAATGGTGGCGCCCGACGAGACCACCTACGCCTATCTGGCCGGACGCCCGCACGCGCCGACCGGGGTGTTGTGGGAGCGGGCGCTGGAACACTGGCGCGGCCTGCGTACCGACGATGACGCGGTCTTCGATCGGACCGTCGCGTTGGACGGCGCGTCCGTGCGGCCCTTTGTCACGTGGGGCACGAACCCGGCCCAGGCGGTGCCGGTGTCCGGCGTGGTACCCGCACCGGACGAGTTCACCGACCCGCTGGTCCGCTCCGCGGCCGAGCAGGCCCTGCGCTACATGGAGCTGACCCCGGGCACCCCGCTGCGCGACATCGCCGTCGACACCGTGTTCCTCGGCTCGTGCACCAACGGCCGGATCGAGGATCTGCGCGCCGCCGCCGAGGTGCTGCGCGGCCGGCGGGTGGCCGACGGGGTGACGATGCTCGTCGTGCCGGGCTCGATGAAGGTCCGCGTCCAGGCGGAAGCCGAAGGACTCGCCGAGGTCTTCACCCGGGCGGGCGCGCAGTGGCGGGCGGCCGGCTGCTCGATGTGCCTGGGCATGAACCCGGACCGGATGGCGCCGGGCAGCCGCAGCGCGTCGACGTCGAACCGCAACTTCGAGGGCCGCCAGGGGCCGGGAGCGCGTACCCACCTGGTGTCGCCCCTGGTCGCCGCCGCGACCGCGGTCACCGGCAGGCTGACCGCCGCGGCTGACCTCGAACCGGCCTGACTTGGCCGGATCCGGCCACCCTGCCCGGACGCTCTGGCGGGAGCGCTGCGCCGACTCCTAGGTTCTGCGCAACCAACGGTGTTCAGCCGAACACAAGCCGCATACTGCCGTCCATCATTGAAACGATTCAAGGGAGTCGTCAGTGAACCACAGGTCGTGGAGAGGGGTGGTGGCGGTCGCAACGGTCTTGGCGACCGTCGCCGCCGGGTTGTCCGGTTCGGCCGGGAGCGCGCTCGCCGCGCCTGGCGTGTCCGTGGCGCGGTTGGAGGTGAACGCCAGCCCGGTGCCGCTCGGCATCGACGACGCGACACCGACGTTCTCCTGGGTGCTCGAGTCCGCGCAGCGCGGCATCAAGCAGCGCAAGTACGAGCTTGTCGTCGCCACGACCGCGGCCAAGGCGGCAGCGGGCAAGGGTGACGTCTGGGCCAGCGGCTCGGTCGCGTCCGACGCCACCTCGGTCACCTACGAGGGGCGGACCGCGCTGCGCTCGCGCACCCGCTACTACTGGAGCGTTCGGTCCGTCACCTCGGCGCCCACCGCGTGGGCGCCGGCGGCCTGGTTCGAGACGGCGTACCTGACCGCCGACGAGTGGCAGGGAAGCTGGATCTCCGGCCCGCAGCGGTCGGTGACCGTGCCCACGGCGGGCGACGGCGCCAGCGACGACGCCTGCTGCGTGACTGCCAGCACGACCCTCGCCGCCCCCGCCCAGTCGGGTGCGACCAACGTGAAGGTCGCCGCGATCAGCGCGATCGCAACCGGCAGCACCGTGCGCGTCGGCGCGGACCAGGACGTCACGGTCTCCGCCGTCGGCAGCCCGGCCACCAGCACCACCGCCGCGGCCCCGCTCGGTGCGGGCGCCACCACCGTGTACGTGGCCTCGGTCAACAACTTCGCGGTCGGCGCCGCGATCGCGGTGGCCGACCAGAGCAGCACGATCACCTCGGTCGGCACCGCGGTGCAGCAGCAGCGCTCGCTCGCCGTCGCGGCCGCGGCCGGTGCCACGAACATCAAGGTGAACAACGTCGGCGGCTTCGTCGTGGGCCAGGCGGCGATCGTCGGCACCGGCGACACCGCACAGGTGCGGCAGGTGACCGCGGTCGGCGACGCCGGCGCGACCGGCAGCGGTGTGACGCTCGACGCCCCACTGTCCGCCGCCGTCGCGAGCGGAGCGCCGGCCCGGGGCCTTGGCACGGGTGTGGACGTCAGCCCGGCCCTCACCGCCGCGGCCGCGTCCGGCGCCCCGGTCAGCAGCCCGGGCACCGGTGTCACGTTCGCGCCCGCACTGACCGCGGACCAGCCGGCCGGCGCGCCGCTGGTCGGGCAGGGCACCCCGCGTGACGTCTGCCGACCGGTCGGCAACTCGCCGTCGGCCGGTTCCTGCAAGCCGGTCCGGCCCACCTTCCTCATGCGACGGTCGTTCGACGTGGCCCCGGTCTCGGCGCACGGCACGGTCGTGCGTGCCCGCCTCTACTCCAGCGGCCTCGGCTGGAGCGAGCCCACCGTCAACGGCCGTCTGACGCAGCCCGGCGGGCACCTCAACCCGGGCTTCACCGACTACGTGGACACCGTCTCGTACACCACCGACGACGTCACGGACCTGATCGCGCAGGACCCGACGGCGCCGCGGCAGAACGTGGTCGCGGCGGAGGTGGCCGCCGGTCGCTACGACTCCGAGTCGGTGCCCAGCAACCACCGCTTCGAGACCGCCCAGTGGCGGGCCTTGGAGACCCTGCGCGCGGACCTCTACGTCACCTACGCCGACGGCACCGAACAGCTCGTCAAGTCCGACGACACCTGGGCGACCAGCGTCGACGGGCCGACCCGCTACAACGACTTCGACAACGGCGAGACGTACGACGCCCGGAAGAAGATGCCGGGCTGGAACACCACCTCGTGGGACGCCTCCGCGTGGTCCCGCGCGCAGGTCGTGCCGGGCCCGAAGGGCGACCTGGTGTCGATGGAGCACGAGCTCACCCGCAAGGTGCAGGACCACAACGGGCCGTTCCCGCGCTACACGACGCCGGCGGGCGCGCAGGTCTTCGACACCGGGCGTCAGCGCACAGGCTGGGCCACCGTGAAGATCTGGGGCGCCGAGGCGGGTCAGGTCGTCCGCATCGTGTACGTCGAGCGGCGCAACGACGACACCTCGATCGACGACCCAACGGTGCCGGGCACGGGGCAGGACGGCGCGCTCCAGCTCGCCGGCAGCCTCCAGCAGGAGTACTACGTCTCGGACGGCACCGGCACGGCCGAGAACCCGGAGGTGTACGCGCCGAACTGGAACTTCGCGGGCTTCCAGTGGGTGCAGGTCGACGGCAGCAACGGCAGCCAGTTGCCGGCCGGAGTGCACGTCGACGTCGCGTCGGTCCAGGAGATCCGGACCAGCTTCGCCGAGGTGGGCACGTTCGAGTCGTCCGTGCCGCTGCTCAACCAGATCTACGCCAACGTACGGGGCTCGGTCGCCGGTGACTGGGTCGCTGGATACTCGATGGACACACCGACGTACGAGAAGGACGGGTGGACCGGCGACGCCCAGATCATCCTGCCGACCGTCGCGAACATCTTCGACATCCAGCGGTCGATGCGGAAGTCGGCGCGGGACGCCGTCGACTCGCAGCTCGCCAACGGCCAGGTCGGCCTGCTCATCCCCGGGTCGGAAGGCTACGGCTACTGCTCGCCGACCAACCCGGCGGTGGACCCGAACGACTACACCCCGTGCGGCACCTCGCCTTCGATCGCGACGTTCAAGCCCAACGGTGGTGGGGCGACCCCGATCTGGGACGCGTTCCTGATGGTCGCACCGGCCGAGGGCTACCTGCGCTACGCCGACCCGGAGCCGATCCGGACGGCGTACCACGCGATGACCAAGTACCTGGACGACAACATCCAGGGCGGGAAGCCGTACGCGGACGGTCCGGGCGGTTGGTTCGTCTGGGACGGCTCGGACGACTGGACGCTGAACTCCGGGCTGGGCGACTGGGCGTTCGTCACCGGGGCCAACGGCAACGCGGCCGAGGGCACCAACCTCAACGTCGGCGGTTTCCAGGCCGCGTCGTCGACCGCGTTCACCGCGTACCTGGCCACGAAGACGGCGGAGGCCGCCCGGCTGCTGTACGCGGAGACGGGCACCGCGAGCTACCTCGCCGACGCGCAGAAGTACGAGAAGCTGTTCGCCGACATCCGCCGCGACTTCAACGCACGGTGGTGGGACGCGGCACGTGGCTTCTACGCCGAGAACTCCACACAGGAGCTTCGGCAGGGATTCCAGGCGTGGGCGATCGGCTTCGGCCTCGTGGAGGAGCAGAACAAGCGGGCCCTCCAGGAGAAGCTGGCGTACGACGTGGCGGTGACCAGGACCGGCCACGCGATGATCGGGTTCGTCGGCATCCGCTGGATCTGGCCGGTGCTCTCCGAGGCGGCGCACGCCGGTGTCCCGTACGCGAAGCAGGCCCTGTTCGCGGTGGCTCAGCAGACGACCTACCCGTCCTACGGCTACCACATCGGCCTGGGCTACACCGGCGTCGGTGAGTACTGGGAGGCGTCCACACGAACCCGCAACCACCAGTTCCAGGGTTCGATCGGGCAGTGGTTCTACGAAGAGCTGGCGGGGATCAAGCCCGCCGAGCCTGGCTACCGGAAGATCACGATCCAGCCGCTGGTCGGCGGTGAGTACGGCGTCGACCACGTCGCCGCCAGCGTCGACACGATCCACGGCAAGGTCGGCTCCGACTGGACCCAGAACGACGACGGCGACCTGACCCTGCACGTGACGGTGCCGGCCAACACGACGGCGACGGTGCACGTGCCCGCGCCCAACAAGGGTGCGGTCAACGAGGTGGGCACGGGCACGTCGGTCGACGCCGACCGCGCCCCGGGCGTCCGGTACGTGGGTCACCAGCTCGACGCGGAGGTCTACGAGGTGGGCTCAGGCAGCTACACGTTCCGGGTGATCCAGCCCGTGTCGTGCGAGCCGCTCGCCGACGAGCTCACCGCGCTGACCGACGCCGGGCGGGTGCACGCCCACGTGGCGGCGAGCCTGCGGGACCGGTTGGCACACGCCGAGGCCAAGGCGGTCAACGGCGACGAGGGTGCGGCGATCGACTATCTGGAGCAGTTCATCTCCCGCGCCGAGAACCAGGTGAAGGGCGACGACGCGGCCCGCGACGCATTGGTGGGCCGGGCCGAGACGCTGATCGCGGAGTTGCGTGCCAACGTCGCGGCGGAGGAGGCGGCCGCCTGACGATCGTGGGGTCGGCCCGGCGGCACCACGCCGCCGGCCCGACCGCGCATCGAAGGTCTTGACGCGTACCGGCGAGCGTCCATATTCTCTTGAATGTCGATGTATGAATCGTTTCATGAACTGCCCAGGAAGGACCGTCGGCATGGCGAGCCCGACCACGGAGCACCTCCCACTGGACGATGACGACCTGGCCCTGCTCCGGCTGCTGGCCGAGGGACTGTCCATCGAGCTCGTCGCGCGGCAGCTCTTCACGTCGGACCGGACGGTGCGCCGCCGCACCCGGGCGATCTGCGACCGGCTCGGTGTCGCCACACCGATCGCCGCGGTGGCCCAGGCAGCACGGCGCGGGCTGCTCTGAGGCACCGTGCGGTCGAGGGCCGTCAGGGGCCGGGAGCGCGCAGTCGCCCCTGGCCGCGGCGGCGACCGTGGTCACCGGTCGACTGACTGCCGCGGCCGAGTTCGGCCCCTGACGGTCGCACGGTGTGGGTCCGGACCCGCACCATGCCCCCGTTGACCAACCGTCCGCCCGACGACCACTGTGCCGGGCCGCGCCTGCGGCCCGGTTGCAGCGGGGTTGCGGTGCCCACATCGGGTGCGCGAGGCTGAGGACGCACCCGGGAGGCCAGGCTGTTCTTCGAGGCGTTGGGCCCGCTGCGGGTCCGCAGCCAGGGCAGGACGATTTCACTCGGCACGCCGATGCAGGCGCGGCTGCTCGCCCTGCTGCTCTGCCACGACGGCCGGCCGGTGGGCACGGACGCTCTGCTCGCCTCCCTGTGGGAGGGCGTGCCACCGCCGACGGCCCGCAAGACCCTCCAGGTCTACGTGCACCGGCTGCGGCAGGCGCTCGGTGATCCGGCCCGGGTGGTCCACACCGGCGACGGCTACGCGATCGTCCTGGGTGCGGACGAGTTCGACGTCCGACGCTTCGGTGCGGCGGTCGACCAGGCGCGCGCCGCCCGCCGGCACGGTGACCTGGCGGCCGCGGCCAAGCTGTTCCACGAGGCGCTCGGGCTGTGGCGCGGCGACGCGTACGCGGGCGCGCCGGTCGGGTCCGAGGCGAGCCGGCTGGCCGACCTCCGTGACACCGCACGGGAGGAGAGCGCGGCCGTCGCGCTCGACCTGGGCCGGCCCGTCGAGGCGGGCGCCGACCTGGTGGCCCTCGCGCGGGAGCATCCCTATCGCGAGACGGTCCGGGCCCTGCTGATGCTGGCGCTGCTGCGCACTGGCCGGCAGGCGGACGCGCTCGACGTCTACCGGCGCGCCCGGGCGCTGCTGGTCGAGGAGTTGGGCGTGGAACCGGCCAGCACCCTGCGCTCGCTGCACGCGGCCATCCTGCGCGGTGACCCGCGGCTCGCCGGGGTCGCGACCGCCGAGCTCGGCGAGTTGGCCGAGCCGGACAGCCGGCCGGCCCGACCCACCGTGGCGCCGACGCCACGGCAGCTACCGGCGGACACGGCCGGCTTCACCGGTCGGGCCGCCGAGCTCGACGAGTTGGACACGATTCTGCGCGGTCCAGGGCCGTCCGTCGCCGTCGTCTCGGGCATCCCGGGCGTCGGCAAGACCGCACTCGCCGTCCATTGGGGACACCTGAACCGGGGCCGGTTCCCCGACGGCCAGCTCTACGTGGATCTGCGCGGCTACGACGACCGCCCGCCGCTGCGCCCCGGTGCGGTGCTCGCGGTGTTCCTGCGCGCGTTCGGCGTGCCGGCCGACGAGGTGCCGACGGACCAGGACGAGGCGGCCGCCCTCTATCGCAGCAGCCTGGCGGAGCGGAAGGTGCTGGTGGTGCTCGACAACGCCGGCCACCTCGAGCAGGTGCGGCCGCTGTTGCCGGGCGGGCCGGACTGCGCCGCGCTGGTCACCAGCCGGGACCAGCTCGCGGGGCTGGCCGTCCGGGACGGCGCCGTCCGGGTGCCGCTTGACGTGCTGCCGGCCGGGGACGCCGCCGAGCTGCTGCGCGGCGCGATCGGCGCGGGACGGGTCGCGGCCGAGCCGGGGGCGGCGGCGAAGTTGGTCGCTCTGTGCGGACACCTGCCACTCGCGTTGCGGATCGCAGCGGCGCAGTTGACCGAGGGCGACATCGGTTCCTACGTCGCCGCGCTGAGCGACGACCGGTTGACCGCGCTCCAGGTGCACGGCGACAGCCAGGCCGCGGTGCGGGCCGCGTTCGGGCTGTCGTACGCCCGCCGGTCTCTGCTCGCACGTCGCCTGTTCCGGCTGTTCGGCGTCGTGCCGGGTGCGGACCTGACGGCTCCGGCCGCGGCGGCGCTGACCGGAGCGACCGCCGGGGAAGCGGCGCGCCTCCTGGCCGAGCTCGCCGACGGCCACCTCGTCGAGCAGCACCGGCCCGGCCGGTACGTGGCGCACGACCTGCTGCGGGTCTACGCCGCGGAGCGGGCCGGCGTCGAGGAGCCGGAGCCTGACCGCCGGCAGGCGCTGGACCGCTTGGCGGACCACTATCTGCGCACCGTGGTCGCCGCGACCCGGATGGTCAGCCCGCAGGTGATCCGGCTGCCGGACCCAGTGGGAACGCCGGCACCGGACTTCGCCGATCACGCCGCCGCGACGGACTGGCTGGAGGCCGAGCGGGCGAACCTGCTCGCGCTGGTCACGCACGCCGCCACGCACGGGCCGTACCGCTACGCCTGGCAGTTCGCCGACGCCCTCCGCGGTTGGCTCCACCGCCGCCTCTACGTCACCGACTCGCTGGTCGCCAGCCGCACGGCGTTGATCGCCGCTCGCCGCGCCGGCGAGCCCATCGGCCTGGCCGCCTCGTTCAACTGCCTGGCCACCGTGCACTGGCAGGCCAACCACACCGGCCTGGCCCTGCGCTATTTCACCGAAGGCCGCGTCAACGCGCGCGCCGCCGGCTGGGCGGAGGGCGAGTCGACCGCGTTGTACGGCCGGGCCATCATCCACGTGTTGCGCGGCGCGGGGCCGGTCGCGGCCGACGACCTCGAGCAGGCGCTGGCCATCAACCGCCGCAACGGATCGGCGCGCGGCGAGGCGATCTGTCTCAACTCGCTCGCGGTGCTCCACTTCGAGCTCGGCGACCTCCACCTGGCCGCAGGCTACGCCGCTGACTCCGTGCGGGCCTACAGCTCCGCGTCGGCGGTGGGCGGTGCCGTCCCGACCGCCAACCTCGGCGAGATGAAGCATCTGCTGGGCGCCAGCGACGCCGGGCTCCGCCTGCTCGCCGACGCGCTGGCGGCCCACCGCGCGGTGGGCAACCTGAGCGCCGAGGCGGCAGCCCTGGCCAGCCTCGCCTCCGTACACGCCGATCGCGGTGACCTGGCCCGGGCCGAGGCGCTGGTCGCCGCCGCCGAGGAGCTCGCCGGCGACACCCGGTACGACCGGCTGCGGGTCGACGTCCTCAACGTGGGCGGAACCGTCGACCGGAAGCTGGGCCGGCTGGCCGAGGCGGACCGGCGGCACCGGGAGGCGCTTGCCCGCAGTGGGCGCCAGCCGTACCCCCGGGCCGTCGCGCTGATCGGGCTCGCCCGGGCCAGCCTCGCGGCCGGCGACCACGCAGCGGCGCGCCAGCACGCCGAGGCCGCCAGGCGGGTCGCCGGGCCGGCCGGCTACCGGCTGCTGGACGCGTTCGCGCTGGACGTGCTGTCGAAAGCGCTGGTGGCGACCGACCCGCCCGCGGCCGTGACCGCCCGCGAGGATGCAGCCGCCATCTACCGCGCCAGCGGCTACGTCTGGACCGAGGCAGTGGCCCCCTCCTGATCGCAGGGGGCCACTGTCCACATCGGTCACGTGTCGAACAGCGCCGCCCAGGGCTCGACCAGCATGGTCTTTCCCTTCAGGGCGGCGATCATCTCCGCGCCGACGACGCCGTCCAGGCCGGGAAGCTGGCCCGCGCCGCCGTCCGGACCCAGCGGCACCGCGATGGCCATCGGGCCCGGCACGTACGACCGGAGCTCGCCCTCGCCCGTGATGTGCGCCCGCAGGTTCGCCGCGACCAGTTCCGCCTGGGCGCCGGCCGTGCCGATGCCGTCCCGGTCGGCGTCGGTGATGTCGCCGACCGCGTAGACGCCGGACCCGCCGGCCACCCGGAGCTGGCCGTCGACGCGCAGGGTGCCGTCGGGGTGGCGGGCCGCGGCCAGCGCACCGCGCAGGTAGCCGGTCGCCGGCTTGACGCCGAAGGCCTGGTACCAGACGTCCGCGGTCAGCTCCTCGCCGTCGTCGGTGGTCACGACCACGTTGCCGAGCACGGTCGGCGGCACCGCCGGCAGGTCGCGCACCGGGCTGCCCAGCCGCAGCTCGACACCGAGCTTGTCGAGCTGTCGCCGGAGCTCGTCGCGCAGCTCCTGGTCGAACGGGCCGGGCATGACGTCGCTGTCGGCGCCCACGACGGTCACCGCCTTCTCCGGGTGGAACGCCCTGATCTCGCCGGCCAGTTCGAGGCCCGCCGGGCCCGCGCCGATGACCAGGACCCGGCTCGCGCCTCGCAGTTCCCCGTGCGCCTGGCGGAAGCGAGCCCGCGCCGTGGCGGCGTTCGGCTCGTCGACCTTGGCGGGGAACGGGTAGCCCGAACCGGTCGCCAGGACCAGGTGGTCCGGTTCGAGCACCTGCCCGGAGGCGAGCGTGACCCGCCGGCCGTCGACGGCGGTCGCGCGGTCGTGCATGAACCGGCCTCGGGCCAGCAGACGGTCGTACGGCAGGAAGATGCGGTCCAGCCACTCGGGCTCGACCAGTGCCCGCCAGGCGGCGCTGTTGTGCGTGAACGCGTCGGAAGGTGCGACGAGCGTCACGTCGGCGACGTCGTCGAGCGCCTTCGCGACCTTGATCCCGCTATATCCGCCGCCCAGGACCGTGACGGTCGGGCGGGTGTCGGTGCTGCTCACAGTATTGGTCTCCCTCGATGCCTTTAACGGAGAGGTGCCTCCGCTACGAGGCTATAACGGAGACAGCCCTCCGGTATTCCCGCTATGCTGGGCGCGTGGCGAACGAGGCTGGTGGGAGAGCGCGGCGCACCCGTGCCGAGCGCAGCGACAGCGTCCGCAACCGGGAACGGCTGCTCGCGGCCGCCCGCGCGCTGTTCGCCACCGACGGGCTGCATGCCCCGATGGACCGGATCGCGACCACCGCCGGCGTCGGCCCGGGCACCCTCTACCGGCACTTCCCGACCCGGCTGGCGCTCTGGGAAGCGGTGCTCGAGGAGCCGCTGCAGGCCCAGCTCGACCTGGTCGAACGCGCGCTGGCCAACCCCGACCGGTGGACGGGGTTCGCCGGCTACCTCCTCGAGACCTGCGCCCAGGAGGCCGAACGAGGCGGCTTCCTCAACCTGATGACGACCCGTTTCGACGGCGCGCCGCGGCTGATGGAGCTCCGCCGCCAGATCCAGCGCCGCATCGTGGAACTGGTCGGCCGCGCCCGCTCCGAGGGCGTCATCCGTCCCGACTTCACGACCGAGGACCTCGTCTTCATCACGCTCTCGAACAGCCGAGTCGCCGAGGTCACCCGGGACGTGGCACCCAACGCGTGGCGCCGCAACGTCGAGCTCTTCCTGGACAGCGTCCGCCCGGAGCGGGCGCACCCCCTGAGCCAGCCGCCGATGACGCCTGGTGAGGTGGCCCGCACCGTGGCGCGTCCGGTCTTCCAGCGGGAGCCCTAGGGCTCCGTGCCGGAAACCTTGACGCCGTCGACGTAGACGGTGACGCGGGCGTTCGTGGCGTAGCCCGGTGCGTTCGGACGGAAGCTGTAATCGTCGGATTCCGTGAAGCGTGACCAGTCGGCCTTGCTCATCCGGAGCTGGATCTGGCCCGTCGACGAGCTCGGTGCGAGAGTTCCTGACGAGAAACCCACCTCCAGGTACGCGTCCGCGCCCGGCCGCGCCGCCGGCAGTGCCACCACCCGGCGGGTGACGTTCGCGCAACCGACCTGGGCCCAGTCGCACCACGCGTTGACGGTCGGCGCGCCGCCGTCCCGGGTGAACCAGTAGCGCGCGGTCACCCGACGCAGCGGCACCGCCGCGGCACCGCTGTTGTCGAGCTGGATGCCGGGCCTGATCTGATTGTCGCCCGGTGACCAGTCGAGGTTGAGATAGCGCGCGGTCAGGCTGGGCGCGCCCGGGCGCGGTGCGGTCAACACCGTCAGGCCGGGGGAGGGCGGTGACTGGTTGCCGGCCGCGTCGCGGGCCCGGACCGTGAAGCGGTACTCCGAGGACGGTTGCAGGCCGGTCACCGTGACGCCCGGCGTGACCGAGCTGGCCGCCTTGTAGACGTAGTCGGTGTGCTGCGCCCACACGTCGTAGCCGGCGACGCCGGTGTCGTCCGTGGACGGTGCCCAGGTCAACGTGACCGAGTCCGGGCCGATGGCCGCTGCCACGGGGGCACCCGGCGCGGTCGGCGCGGCGGTGTCGGGGCGGTCGAGGACGAACAGAGTGATGCTGTCGGCCGGGAACGTCGCCTCGAAGCCACCGCCGGTCACCGGCTGATCGGCCGCCCGGACGATCGCCGAGGTGTTGGCGGCGCCGTAGCGGTAGACCCGGGCCGTGGAGCCGGAACGGCCGACCAGCGACACCGGAGCCGTCTGTGCCGCGCCGCTCTTGTTCACCACCACCACGGTCAGCGCGCCGTCCCCCGACCGCTCGGCCGCGTACACGGAGAGCAGGTCCTGGTCCGTGCTGGTGGCCCGCACCCCGACGTCGCCGAACCGGCCGCCGGTGCCGTCGTAGTTGCGGTACATCCGGAACGCGAACGCGCCCGGGTCGGTGGCCGCGGGCGGCGCCCACAGCGTGGCCAGGTCGAGCCGTTCGCGGCCGAAGATGCCGAGGATGTCGGCCTGCGCCAGGGCGCCGTTGACGTGGTCGAGCGCGCCCCAGTTGTACTCGGTGACGGCGGTCTTCGTGCCCGGGTAGTTGGCGGCCACCAGCTCGCGCATCCGGGGCACCAGCCGCACCTGCGTGCCGATCCAGCTCTCGTCCACATAGGTGGGATCCCAGAGCGACCGGGTCGAGCGCAGCCGCAGCGCGTTGGTCGTCGGGTCGTTGCCGTTGCCGAACGCGACGCCGCTGGCCTGCGGGTAGAAGTGCATGTCGAAGTAGTCCAGGACCCGGGTGCCGTGCGCCTGCTCGTACGCCCGGAGCTGCTGGAGATACCAGGTGGTGAACGGCAACCCAGCGCGGGCCGCGCGGTCCGGTGGGTCGGCCCAGCAGCCGGTGCGGCCGCAGGTCTCCTGGTCGAGGCCGGAGTAGTCCCAGCTCGTCCAGCCCCAGCCGACCGGGCCGAGGGTGGCCGCGGTGGGGTCGGCCGCCTTGACCGCGGCGCCGATCTCGACGGCCCGGTCCCGCAACTCGACCGAGCTCGCGCCGAGCGGATGCACGTCCCGATGGGTGCTGTGCCAGATGTCCGGCTCGTTGTCGAGGTTGTAGAACTGGACGCCGCCGTCGGCCGCGGTGCCGTACCTGTCGGTCAGGTGGTCGATCCAGGCGCGCACGTAGGCGGCGCCCACCGGTGCGCTGGTGTCCGTCGGGTCGTTGCCGGTGACCGGGGTGCCGTCCGGCTTGATGCCGTTGCCGCAGTCGGGCCGCCACTCGTCGGTGCGTTGCTGCGGCCCGTACTTGGCGACCGAGAAGCCGCACGACCCGTCGCGCGCCTTGGGCGCCCAGCCGATCAGCGGCACGGTCAGGATCGTGTCGCTGCCGGTCGCCCGGTCCTGCTCGACGAACCGGTCGGTGGTCGAGCCGTCCGGCAGCGCGTCGGGATCGGCGTTCTCCTCCGCGATGTTCTCGAAGAACCAGTCACTGGCCCGGTTCGTGGTGTCGTAGCGGTAGTCGTAACGGGTGGTGGCGTTGCCGCCCCAGCGACGCACCGGCAGGTCGAGCTCGTCGGCGAGGGTGGCGTCGGCGAAGTTCATCCCGTACACGTGCGGGCTGATCTGATGCCGGTCCGCCGTGACGTCGACGGTCAGCGCGGGACCGGCGGCGGCGAGCACCACCGTGGCGGGGGTCGCGGTCAGCAGGACGGCGGCGAGAAACGGTGTCGGGCGCATGCGAACCTCCGGGCGGCGACGTGTGTGGACTATGCCCAGCCCGGACCGGCCTGAGATTAACCGACATCCATCTATCTCCGCTACCACGGACGTGGATCGTCACCGGCTTGTGGGATGCGCTCGGGCGCATCCCCCGCTACCGTCGGGCGATGGCCCTTATCGGTCAACCGGCCGGCGACAGCACAGCGATGGCGCCCGCACCAGGCTGGGCCGGTGTCGGCACGGTGACTCTGCGCGAGCTGTCCGGACATTACGACCTGGCCGGCGTACGCCGGTGCGACCAACACGTCCTGGTGCTGGTCACGGTCGGCCACGGCCAGCACGAGATCGACTTCCGGCCGTACCTCTGCCGGCCCGGCACGCTGCTCTGGGTGCGCCCCGGTCAGGTGATCCGCCACAACGGCGGCGCCGGCCTCGACGCCATCGTCGTGTGCTGGGAGCCGTCGGCGGTCGCCGAGGTCGCCGACGACCCGGCGTTGCTCGACGGCGGGCTCGGTCCGGCCTGCTGGCAGCTAGCGGGTGAGGACGAGGACGCGGTCATCAACGAGGTGAGCCAGCTCGTCGTCGACTGCCAGCGGCATCGCTCCGGCACGCTCGCCGCCGGCCTGCTCCGCCACCAGCTCGCCGTGCTGCTGCTGCGCATCGCGCTGCTGCCCGGTCGCCGGCCCGCCGAGCGCAACGACGCGTACGTCCGGTTCCGCTTGGAGGTCGAGAAGGACTTCACCCAGACCAGGCGGGTCGAGGAGTACGCGGAGCGGATGGGCTACTCCGTCCGCACGGTCACGCGGGCCTGTCTCGCTGCCACCGGTCGCAGTGCCAAGCAGGTCATCGACGACCGGGTCACGCTGGAGGCCATGCGGTTGCTCGCGGTCACCGACGACCCGATCGCCGACATCGGGCGGCGGCTGGGTTTCCCGGAGCCGACCAACTTCGGGCGCTTCTTCCACCGGGAGGCGGGCACCAGCCCGGGCGCGTTCCGGTCGGCCCAACGGCCCCCGCCACGCAACGCGTTCCCGTCCCAACGGCGCCCCGCCGCCGGCGATCTTCACGGGCGGCCGACGCCCCGGGTCGCGGGCGAGGCATGATGGTCCCGTGCAGATTTCGGCGCGGGGCGACTACGCGGTACGCGCGGCACTGAGCCTCGCCGCGGCGTACCCGTCGGTGATGTCGGCTCAGGCATTGGCCGCCGACCAGGACATGCCACGCAAGTTCCTCGAGGCTGTCCTGGCCGACCTACGGCGGGCGGGCATCGTCCGGGCGCAGCGCGGTGCCGAAGGCGGCTACACGCTGACCCAGCCGCCGCGCGAGGTGACGGTGGGCGCGATCCTGCGTGCGGTCGACGGCCCGTTGGCCGGCGTGCGCGGCGTGCGGCCAGAGGAGACGGCGTACGAGGGCTCGGCCGAGAACCTGCCCCGGATCTGGGTCGCCGTGCGCGCCGCCGTCCGCGAGGTGGTCGACGAGACCACGTTGGCCGACGTGCTGAGCGGCAAGCTCCCCGCGCACATCCGCAAACTGACCGCCCTGCCCGACGCCTGGCAGCCGCGCTGATGTCGGTCCTGGTGGCGTTCAGCGTGACCCCGTTGGGCGCCGGCGAGGGTGTCGCCGACCTCGTCGCGGAGGCGGTCAAGGTGGTCCGCGCGTCGGGCCTGCCGCACCGCACCGACGCCATGTTCACCACGGTCGAGGGCGAGACCTGGGACGAGGCCATGGACGTGGTCAAGGCCGCCGTGGCCGCCGTCCAGGCCCGCGCCCCACGCACCTCGACAGTCATCAAGGTCGACTGGCGCGAGGGCGTGACCGGCGCCCTCGACAGCAAGGTCGCCACCATCGACCGTTTGCTCGGCTAGGCAACGCCGACGTAGCGCAGGCCGGTCAGCGCGACACCCGCTGATCGCTCGTCGTCCTCGGTGATGCCGAGGTCGGCGAAGAAGTACGGCGCCGCCGTCGACGAACGGGTGCGGAAGCGACGGTTCAGCGCCGCGACGATGTCGTCGGAGCGATGCAACCGCTCCGCTTCCGCCCAACCCTCGAAGTAGGCGGCCCAGCCCGCGCCCGACTCGCGCCAGTTTCGCGCGTGCCGGTGCAGCCAGCCCTCGCCGTCCGTCGCCGGCAGTCGGTCGAAGCACCAGCGGGCGGTGCGCTCGTCGAACCGCTCGCGAGCCCACTCGACCACCACCAGCGTGCCGCCGGGCCGGACCGCCGCGGCGATCCGGTCCACCACGTGGTCGAGGTCGTCGACATGGTGCAACGACGTGCAGGCGACCACCGCGTCGACCGGCGCCGCCGGCACGTAGCGCTCGAACTCCATCCGGTGGAATCGCGCGCCCACCGGTGCCTCGGGGTCGACGCCGACCGCGTCGTACCCGGCGGCTTCGAGGTGGGGCAGGAAGCCACCGGCCGGCCCGCACCCGATCTCGATCACCCGGGCCGGCGCGGCGGGCAGCGCGTCGCGCACGAACGGCCAGGTCGCCCGGAGCCACCTCCGCGTCGCCTCGTCGGTCATCGCTCGTCGACGACCTCGGCCGTCTCGACACCCTTCAGCTCGACCAGTGCGAACGCCTCGGCGGCCAACGGCAGCCGGGCCGCGGCCGCGGCGTCGGCGTGTGCCGCCGACTCCCACGTCCAGGTGTCGGTCCAGGTCTGGCTTTCGGTGTCCCGGGTCAGCCGGGTCGCGGTGGGGCCGGCGAACTCGGCGCGGACGGCCGCGATGAGCTCGGCCCGCTTCGCCAGCAGGCCGTCGGTGTGGTGGTCGGTGGTGAAGCGGGTGACACGCACGATCGACATCTCAGGATCTCCTCGCTAGAGTTGTTCACTAGTGACTGACTCTAGAGTTACACTAGGCCGGTGACGAGCGTCAAGGGCAAGGCGCCGAACCGGCGCACGGTGAAGGCACGGGAGACCCGCACCCGCATGCTGGACGCGGCGCGGCAGTTGTTCGTCGAGCGCGGCTACGGGGCCACCACGCTCGCCGATGTCGCCGAGGCGGCCGGGGTCGCGGTGCAGACCATCTACTTCACGTTCGGCAACAAGCGGTCGTTGTTCAAGGAGATGGTCGACGTCACCATCGCCGGCGACGACGAGCCGGTGGCCACGATGGACCGCGACTGGTTCCAGGCCGGGCTCGACGCACCGACCGCCGAGGGCCACCTGCGCACCCACGTGGCCGGCAGCGCCCGGGTGCTCGACCGGGTCGCGCCGATCGTCCAGATGGTCGAGCAGGCCGCCGGCACCGACCCGGAGATCGCCGGGCTGTGGCCCGACACCAACCCGCGCTACACGGTGCAGTCGACCGCGGCCCGGTCGCTGATGGCCAAGCCCGGTGCGCGCCCGGACGTGTCCGCGGCCGACGCCGCCGACGTGCTCTACGCGGTCCTCTCGCCCGAGCTCTATCTGCTGTTCGTCCGCGACCGGGGCTGGTCGCCGGAGCGGTTCGAGGCCTGGGCCGCTTCGACCCTGGAACCCCAGCTCATCGCCGCTTAGCTCGTCAGCTCCGCGATCGCCGCGGCGAAGACCTCGTGGTGCGTGGCCACGTCGGCGAGGGTGGTGTCCGGGGACATCAGCGCCATGTTGTGGAACGGGGTCAGCAGCACACCCCGGTTCAGCAGGTACGCGTGCAGGTAGTCCTCCAGCAACGGGTCGGTCGCCGCGGCCGAGGCGCCGCCGCTCGTCGGGGCGGGGGACCGGAAGCGGTATTCCACCCGGGCGCCGAGTTGCGTGACCGACCAGGGCAGGCCGGCGCCGGCGACGATGTCGCGGACCCCGTCGGCGAACGCGGTCGCCACCGAGGTCATGCCTTCGAACGCGGTCGCTGTGAGCACGTGCTCCAGGGTGGCCCGGGCGGCGGTCAGCGACAGCGGGTTGCCGGCCAGCGTGCCGCCGACTCCGCCCATGTCGACCAGGTCCAGGTCGGCGCGGGCACCGAGCAGGTCCGCCAGCGGTTCGGACAGGCCGTACGCGCCGACCGGGATGCCGCCGCCGATCGCCTTGCCGATGGTGACGACGTCGGGTTCGAGTCCCCAGGCCGCGGTCGCGCCGCCCGGACCGGCGGAGAACGTGTGTGTCTCGTCGTTGACCAGGTAGCTGCCGTGCCGCCGGGTCAGCTCCCGGACTCCGGCGAGATAGCCGGGTGACGGCAGCACGATGCCGATGTTGGTCAGCGCCGGCTCCATCAGCACCGCGGCGACGTCGCCGTGCGCGAGCTCGCGCTCCAACCCGGCCAGGTCGTTGTATTCCGCGACCCGGCTGGTCGTCGTGACGTCGCTCGGCGCGCCCACGTTGCCGGGGCGGCTGGCCGCGTTGCCGTCCGGGCCGACCACGATCAGGGACTCGTCGACCGATCCGTGGTAGCAGTAGGAGTTGACCAGGATCCGGGGCCGTCCGGTCAACGCCCGCAACAGCCTGATCGCCCACCGGTTGGCGTCGGTCGCGGTCAGCGTGAAGCTCCACCTCGGCACACCGAAGCGCCGGGCCAACTCGGTGCCGACGCGGGCGGCATCCTCGGTGGGCAGCATCGTGGCCAGGCCGCCGCCCGAGGCGAGTCGATCGGTGACCGCCGCGACCACCGCGGGTGGCGAATGGCCGGCCATCGCGGCGGTGTCGCCCAGGCAGAAGTCGACGTAGTCGTGACCGTCCACATCGGTCAGACGTGCGCCGCGCGCGCGGGCCGCGTACACCGGCAGGCCCGTCGCGGCCTTGTTCATCCAGGTCATCGGCACCCGGCCGAAGAGGTTGCCGGCGGCCGCGTTGGCCTCGGCGGATCGGGGGTGCGTGGCGACGAACGCGGCCCGCTCCCGGGCGAGCAGCGCGTCCAGTCGATCGCGGGCGATCATCGCCGCACCGTACCAGCGAACGCCCCGCCGGTACGGTGATGCGATGGAGTTTCAGGATGTTGTCCGCAAACGCCGGATGGTGCGCAGCTACGAGCCCGACCGTCCGGTGCCGTCCGAGGTCGTCGACCGGATCCTGCACAACGGACTGCGCGCCCCGTCCGCCGGAATGTCGCAAGGATGGGGCTTTCTGGTCCTCGACACGACCGCCGACCTCGACCGGTTCCGCGCGGCGATGCACCGTTCGGCGGAGCCGGAGAAGTGGCTCGCATCCCACTTCGCCGCCCCGCTGCTGATCGTGCCGTGCTCGCACAAGGACGCCTACCTCGACCGCTACGCGCAGGCGGACAAGGGGCACGAGGACCGCTCCGACGCGTGGTGGCCGGCGCCCTACTGGGACATCGACACCGGCATGGCCTCGCTGATGATGCTGCTCACCGCCGTCGACGCCGGGCTGGGCGCGTGCTTCTTCGGCATGCCGGTCGACGCCATCGAGCCGTTCAAGACGGAGTTCGGCGTGCCGGCCGCGTACACGCCGATCGGTGCCATCTCGGTGGGCTACAGCTCCGAGCCGCCGCGCGACCTGCGGTCCCGCCGCCGGCCCACCGACGACGTGGTGTTCCGCGGGAACTGGGGCACGTCAGCCTCAGCCGACTAGCACCGGCTCGCTCTCGTTGTTGGCACGGTCCAGCGACGTGACGCAGTAGCTGGCCGCCGGGCCGATCCAGCTCGGCAGGTCGTTGGCCCGGATGGTGTCGACGAGGGTGGCGGTCTTCGCCTCGGGGTCGGCCCGGTAGATCGCGTAGCTGGTCACGTCGTCGACCGGTCGCCAGGTGAGCACCGTGCGGTCGCCGTCGCGCCGCGCCCCGGTCGGGGTCGGCGCGGACGGCCGCGCGTCGCGCAACCGCTCGATGGTCGGCACGAGCGCGGGCGTCGCGTAGTGCGCGTCGCGGTAGCGCGACACGGCACCGAGCCGGTCGGCCTTGACCTGCTTGGCGCTGAAGTGGATGCTGCCGCTGACTCCGTAGCGCTCGTTGAGGGTGAGCTGCTGGTCGAGCTCGGCCGGCTTGCTCCACGGGCCGGCCTCGCCGATGCGGTAATCCGCCTGGCCGACGTAGAGCTGCACGCCCGTGCCCTTGACCGTGTCGGCCCACCAGGGCAACAGCTTCGCGTAGTCGGCCTTGTCGAACCCGATGTTCCAGTAGAGCTGCGGGACGATGTAGTCGAGCCACTTCTCCCGCACCCACTTGCGGGTGTCGGCGTAGATGGCCTCGTAGCTCTCCAGTCCGCGGGTTGGCGAGCCCGCCGGGTCCGAGCTCTTGTTGCGCCAGATGCCGAACGGGCTCAGGCCGAAGCGTACCCACGGCTTCGCCTCGTGGATCTTCTGGCTGACCTCCTGGACGAAAGTGTCCACATTGGCCCGGCGCCAGTCGCCTCGGGACTTCCCGTCGCCGTAGCGTGCGTAGCTGGCGTCGTCGTTGAACTCGTGCCCTTCCGGGTACGGGTAGAAGAAGTCGTCGAAGTGCACGCCGTCGATGGCGTAACGGTTGACCGCGTCGAGGATCGCGTCCTCGACGTGCGCGCGGGCCGCGGGGTTGCCCGGGTCGAAGTAGAAGCGGCTGTTCTTCGCGCCCTCGGGGAACGCCACCGCCCACTCCGGGTTCTTGCGCAGCGGGTGGTCGCGCGCGAGCTTGTCGAAGTCGGCACCGGCACCGCCGGAGGTCGCCGGCTGGCTGCCCCGGTACGGGTTGAACCAGGCGTGGAACTCGAGGTTGCGGGCGTGCGTCTCCTCGATCATCCAGGCCAGCGGATCCCAGCCCGGATCCTTGCCGCGGACCCCGGTCAGCCATTCCGACCACGGCGCGTACGCGGACGGCCAGAACGCGTCGCCACTGGGGCGGACGTGCACGAACACCGCGTTGTGGTTCATCTTCTCGGCCAGGTCGAGCCAGCCGCGGTATTCCTGTTTCACCTTGGCCTCGGGCAGCCCGGGCCGGCTCGGGAAGTCGATGTTGCTGACCGTGGTGAGCCACATGCCGCGAAGCTCGCGCTTGGCGACCAGGCTCTGGGCGTCGCAGGTGCCCAGCGAAGCACCGACCGAGTCGCCATCGCGGCTCGACTCGGAGCTGCGATTGAACAGCCCGCAACCGGCCGGCACCGTCACCGCGAGGACGACAACCACCAGCCCGACGAGCAACCGACGCTGCACGGCCAAGACGCTAGGCCCACGATGCGTGGTGGTCAACGGAACAAAGGCCCACATAAGGAAAAGCGACCCCTTTAGGTGCAGGCGCCGAGGGCTGGTTGAATCGGATAATGGTTCAGATCCGCCCGGTCGACCCGGCCGACGCCGACGTATTCACCACCCTCGCTATCGCCAACCGGGAGTTCCTCGCACCCTTCGAGCCGGACCGCGCCGAGTCCTTCTACACGCCGGCCGGGCAGCTCTCCCGGATCGAGAGCGCGCTGGCGGACCCGCACGTGCACCGGTGTGCCATCGAGGCCGACGGCGAGGTGGTCGGGATGATCTCGTTGAGTGTCATCGAGTACGGGCCGGCCCAGTCCGCCAACCTCGGCTACTGGGTGGCGGAGGCGGCCAACGGCCGTGGCATCGCGTCCAAGGCGACCGCGCTGATGGTCGAGCTGGCGTTCGGTGCGTTCGGCCTGCACCGGGTGCAGGCGGGCACGCGGTTGGACAACGTCGCCTCGCAGAAGGTGCTGGCCCGCAACGGGTTCGAGCGGATCGGCGTCGCCCGGTCGTACCTACGGGTGGCCGGCGACTGGCATGACCACGTGCTCTTCCAGCGCATCAACGACGAATGGAAGCCGGCGTGAGCACCCGACAGACGATCACGAGCGGTTCGACCTTCGAGGAGCGGATCGGGTACGCCCGCGCGGTGGTCGACGGCGACCACGTGTACGTGTCCGGTACCACCGGCTACGACTACGCCAGGATGACCATCGCCGACGACGTGGTCGCCCAGTGTGAGCAGGTGGTCCGCAATATCGAGGCGGCCCTGGCCGAGGCCGGCTGCACCCTGGCCGACGTGGTCCGGGTCCGCTACCTGCTGCCGGACCGGGCCGACTTCGAACCCTGCTGGCCCACGCTGCGGGCGGCGTTCGGCCCGGTGCCGCCGGCCGCCACGATGATGGTCTGCGGGCTGGCCGACCCCGCTATGCGGATCGAAATCGAGGTCGACGCCCGGCGACACTGACCGCACGCGATGATGGTGCGGTGCGCGACACACCGCAAGAGCTGTTGGTCGGGACCCCGGGGCGGTACGCCCGGGAGGTCTTCCACGATCGCCATCCGACGCTGATCGAGCGGGTCGCGGCCGCGCACCCCTACGGCGAGGCGCAGCGGTCCGCCCTGCGCGCGCTGCTCGAGGAGTCGCTGACCGGGGAGGTCCGCGGGCTGCCCGGCGACGCGCCGGACTGGGCCGACTGGGATGCCTGGGACCGTGGGTACTTCGGGCGGCCATGGGCGGATGCGCCGTTCCTCTGGGCGGAGAGCTATTTCTACCGGCGGATCCTGGACGCCGTCGACTACTTCCGCGCGGGCCCGTGGCAGGGCGTCGACCCGTTCGCCCCGATGAAGGCCGCTGAGCTCGCCGACCCGGACCTCGACCGCGACTTCGCCTGGGTCGCGGACCTGCCGGCGGCGCCGACCGCGGACGGCTTCGCGACCGTGGTGCGGGCGGCCGTGTTCGGCAACCGGGCCGACATCAGCTTCCGTCTGCAGCAACCGGCCGGCCCTGGGGACGCGGCCGCTCCGGACGAGCTGCTGTCCGACGACACCGACGCTCTGGCGGCGGCATTGCGCTCGCCGGGACCGGTCTGCGTCGTCGCCGACAACGGCGGCCGGGAGATCATGGCGGATCTGGTGCTGGCCAACTGGCTGCTCGACACCGGTCGCGCCGACCGGGTCACGCTGCACGTCAAGCCGATGCCCTACTACGTTTCCGACGCCGCCGCGTCCGATGTGGACGATGCCTGTGCGCGGCTCGGCCGCCCGCTGGACTCCCGGATCGCCGTGCGTGCCCACTGGTTCTGGTGCGCGCCGCTGGACTTCCGGGCCATGCCGGCCGACCTCGGCGACGACCTGCGCGGGCACCGCGTGGTCGTCGTCAAGGGCGACCTCAACTACCGCCGGCTGGTCGGCGACCGGGACTGGGAACCGACGACACCGTTCGCCGCGGCGGCCGCCGACCTGGGTGTCCCGGTCGTCGCGCTACGCACCTGCAAGTCGGAGGTGGTGGTCGGGCTCGACGGCGCGACCGTCGCGCGGCTGGACGCCGCCGAGCCCCGTTGGCGGGTCAGTGGCCGGCACGGGCTGGTGCAGGCGCGCTGACCCGGGTCGCCAGGTCGACCATCGTCTCGTCACCGGTGGGCGACAGGCAGCGCACCTGGCCGCGCGGGTTGAGCCGGTCGTCCTTGGCATAACGGTCGGCCAGCTCGTCCGAGGCGGCCTCGTCGCCGGCGTCGGCGGCCAGCAGCAGCGCGGCGAGCTCGTCGGCGAGCGCCGCGCCGGCCTCGTCGACGCTGTCGGACATGTCGCCCCAGATGTCCCAGAGCAGCAACTCGTCGCCCTGCCGGGCGGCCAGCTCGGCGATCACGTAGTCACGGATGAACCAGTCGCCGCCGATCGGGATGCCGGGGCCGACGCCGTACGTGGCCGGGTCGACCTCGCCCCTGCGGTGGGCGGTCCAGACTGCCGCCGCCGTCGCGAACGGCGTGCCCGCACCGTTCGGGCGGGGCATGTCGTCGGGGTCGAACGGCCAGTCGCCGGGGCCGATCTGCGGGTCGGCCAGCACCCAGCGTGACCCGTCCCAGTAGTCCACGACCACGTGGTCGTGGTGGAAGCCGGGCACGAAGAAGTAGTCCGCGAAGCCGATCCGGACCCGCGCGGGAACCCCCTGGTGGCGCAGGGCCGAGACGGTCAGCAGGGAGAAGTCGCGGCAGCAGCCGCCCACGCGGTCCTCGGCGGCGCGCGGCTCGGCCAACGGGCAGTCGTGCCGGCCCTGGTCGGTGGCGAGCACGCGTTCGATCCAGCGGTTGTTGATGTCCTCCGCGCGGTCGGCCGGCAGCGTCACGTTGGGGTCGTGGTAGTGCGTGAGCACGTTGCGCACGGTGGCGGTCAGCTCGCGCGGGTCGGTGGGCAGCTTGTCGAGCAGATGGGCGTACGCGCCGGGGTCGCTGAACGCGGTCTGCCGTGCGTAGTTCATGCGGGGTCATCCTCCAATGTGGTCTGCACCGGAACGGCGACGTGTACGAACGGGTCGTCGTCGCCGATGTCGCACCATTCGGCGAAGTAGATCTCGCGGGGTGCCCCGGCCGTGGCCAGCCCCGCGTCGTGCACGTGGTCCTGGACGTCGTCGTACGCGAGCATGATCTTGGGATAGAAGCAGTCCTTGCGAGGCACCGTGACGGCCGCCAGGGTCTGCGGCGGCTCGATCCGGATGACGATGTCGTCGGTCGGTTCGACGCTGCCGGTGAACGGCACGCAGATCTCGACCGTGGCCTCGCTGTCGGGCGTGACGTGGCCGTGGAAGACGATCCACCGTTCGCCGATGGGGTCGGCGCCGGCCGCCCGCAGGTGCGTGCCGATCTCGGCGGCACAGGCCAGCGTCGTCGGCACCAGGCTCTGCTGGTCGCAGTCGCGGGTGATGCTGGCGACCTTGGTCCGCGTCCGGTCGAGCAGGTGCACCGGATACGGGGTGCGGGCCGGACCGCCCCTGGTCAGTTGCGCCCGCAGGTAGTCGGCGCTGGCGCGGCGGGACTGCACCTGCGTCTCCTGCGCCTGCCACCAGCGGTCCAGCCGGATCGCCGCCTCGATGTCGTCGCCGGCGAGCACCTCGGCCACGACGGCGAGCGGCATGTCGAGCTGGCGCAACAGGCTGATCCGGCGGGCCCGCTCGACCTGTTCGACGCTGTAGCGGCGGTAGCCCGTGGCCGGGTCCACACTGGCCGGCCGCAGCAGACCGGACACCTCGTACAACCGCAGGGCCTTTGGTGACAAACCGGTCCGCCGACCGAACTCCCCGATGGTTAGGTCGCGCACGTCCATGGCGGCAAGTCTTCACCCTGCCCAAGGGTCAAGGTAAAGACCGCAACGCATTGGGTATCCGAATGCGTCTCTCTAATGACACGGGGAGGACGACGATGCCGAAGGAACCTGCCAGACCCGATCCCGCCGAGGCCGATCCCGCCAAAGCCGGGCCGACGAATAAGCCTGCCCGGAAGCGCTCGACCCCGCGCTGGGCCCGGGTCTGCGTGATCATCGGTGCGGTGTTGATGGTCGTGAGCGGCGGGTTGATCGTGACGTCGCAGGCACTGCTGGCCCGCTACGAGGGCGCGGTCAAGACCGAGGACCTGTTCGGCGAGGGCGACGAGGTCAAGCCGAAGGAGAGCGACATCAAGGGCCCGATCAACATCCTGTTGGTCGGCATCGACCCGCGCGACACCACCACGCTGCCGTTGGCCGACTCGATCATGATCATGCACATCCCGGCGGGGCTCGAGCGCGGCTACCTGTTCTCGCTGCCGCGCGACCTGCTGGTCGACATCCCGGCGTTCCCGAAGTCCAACTACCCCGGCGGCAGGGGCAAGCTCAACTCCGCGATGGCGTTCGGCAGCCGGGTCCAGAACGGTCGGCCCGACCGCGCCAAGGGTTTCGAGCTGCTGTCGAAGACGGTCACCAACTACACCGGCATCAAGCGGTTCGACGCCGGCGCGATCGTCAACTTCGCGGGCTTCAAGAAGATCGTCGACGCGATGGGCGGCGTCACGATGACCGTCGACCAGGACGTCGTCTACTCGGAGCACCTCAAGCCGGACGGGACACACCGCCCGAACGACGGCTCGGGGGACGATCACCCCTACTACGGTCCGCAGGCCAAGTACACGAAGGGCACCCACAAGTTCAACGGGTGGCAGGCGCTCGACTACGTGCGGCAGCGTTACGGCGTCAAGGACAGCGACTACGGCCGGCAGCGGCACCAGCAGCAGTTCGTCAAGGCGATGGCCCAGCAGGCGCTGAGCAAGTCGGTGCTCACGGACCCGCCCAAGCTCGACCGGGTGCTCCGGGCGGCGGGGGAGTCGCTGGTGTTCAACGGGCGGGGACACAGCGTGGTCGACTTCGGCTTCGCCCTGAAGGGCATGCGGCAGGACTCGATCACGATGGTCAAGCTGAAGGGCGGCGGCGTCTTCAACTCCAACGGCAAGTACGCCGGTGAGGGTCTGCCGGCTGAGGCGAAGCGGTTCTTCGCCGCGATCCAGACGGACACGGCCGACGCTTTCATCGCCGCGCATCCGGAGTTGGTCAACAAGTAGTGTCCCGGGAATGTCGGAGAGCCGGACCCGCGACGCGTACGACACGGTGGCCGCCGCCTACGACGCGGCGCTGCGATCCGAACTGGCGGCCAAGCCGGTCGACCGCGCCCTGCTCGACGCGTTGCTCGAGCTCTGCCCGGGAATCGTGGCCGACGTCGGGTGCGGCCCGGGACATGTGACGCGGCACCTGGCCGCGCGGCACCGCGCGGTGGTCGGCGTCGACCTCTCGCCGGCGATGGTCTCCCTCGCGCGCGAGGCCGGGCCGTCGATCAGCTTCGAGGTCGGCTCGATGCTGGACCTGCCCGTCGCCGACGGCGCCTGGTCCGGCATCGTGGCGTTCTACTCGATCATCCATCTGGCGCCGGCGGAGCGTGCGCGGGCTTTTCGTGAGTTCGCCCGTGCCCTTTCCTCGGGCGGCTGGGTGCTCGTGTCGTTCCACGTCTCGGCCGCCGACCAGCCGCCGGGCAGCACCCAGCACCTGAGCTCGTGGTTCGGCTCGCCGGTCGACCTCGACTCGTTCTATCTCGACCCGGCCTCGGTGACCGCGGATCTGGCGGCGGCCGGGTTCTCGGTCGCGGCCAGCACGATGCGCGCGCCGCTGCCCGGCGTCGAGTACCCGAGTCGCCGCTGTTATCTGCTAGCCCAGTTGGACTCTGAGCGTTTGTAGGCGCCAGGTGGCCGGGTCGGGGATCCGTTCTGTCCGCGGCTCGGCCAGCGTCAGCCCCGGGTAGCGGGCGAACAGCGCGGTCAGTGCCACCTCGGTCTGCACCCGGGCCAGTGGCGCCCCGAGGCAGAAGTGCGGCCCGTGGGCGAAGCTGAGGTGGTTGTTTCCCGTGCGGTGCACGTCGAAGCGGTCCGGTTCGGTGAACACCCGCGGGTCACGGTTGGCCGCGGCCAGGATGGCGGTCACCCGCGCGCCCTCGGGTATCAGCTCGCCCCCGAGCTTGACGTCCTCGCGTGCCTGGCGGGGGATGGTCAGCATTTGCGGCCCGCACCAGCGGAGCAGTTCCTCGACCGCACCCGGTGCGGCGTTGTCCGTGAAGGCGGCGAGCTGGTCGGGGTGGTCGAGCAGGGTCGGCACCGCGTTGGCGATCAGGCTGGCCGGGGTCTGGCCGGCGAGCACCAGGTGCCAGACGAAGGTGACGAGCTCGCGTTCGGTCAGCTTGTCGTCGTCCCGGCTGCGCAGGAGCTGGCTGATCAGGTCTGACCCCGGCTTGGTGCGCTTAGCCTCCAGCGCCTTTATGGCGCCCTCGATGATGGCCGGGACGGCGGCGACGAACTCGGCACCGTGGCCCGCGGTGATCGCCGCGCCGTAGGTGCGCCACTGTGGACGGTTGTCTTTGGGCACGCCGACGAGCTCGCAGATCACCTCCATCGGCAGCGGGGTAGTGAAGTGGCGGACCAGGTCGACCGTGCCGTCGGGTTCGACGTTGCGGTCGACCTCGTCGAGCAGCGTGTCGACGATCCGCTCCAGCGTCGGGCGGAACTGCGTGCCGCGCCGGGCGGAGAACTCGGGTGAGACCAGGCGGCGCAGGCGGGCGTGCTCCTCGCCGGTCGTCTGCTGCATGGTGCGCAGGTAGGGCACGCAGTGCGCGGGCACGTCGAGGTGCTGGAAGCTCTCCTCGCCGAGGGTGAACCGGGGGTCGCCCAGCATGGCGCGCGCCTCGGCGTGCCGGGTCACCGCCCACAGTCGAAGTCCCGGCGCCACGAGCGCGGCGACCGTCGCCTGTTCCCGGAGGCGTCCGTAGGCGGTGAAGGGGTCGCGCATCAGGTCGGGATCGCTGAGCTGGAGCTCCATGACACCTCTTGGATGTTAATA
This sequence comes from Asanoa ishikariensis, assembly GCF_900107455.1. Classification (GTDB taxonomy): domain Bacteria; phylum Actinomycetota; class Actinomycetes; order Mycobacteriales; family Micromonosporaceae; genus Asanoa; species Asanoa ishikariensis. The sequence continues at coordinate 1,620,660 of NZ_FNQB01000002.1, forward strand.
TCAGATGTTCTCATCATCTGAATGATGGAGATATCTTGACACGGACGATCGCCGCGGCGCCAGGCCTGGTGCTGCGCCGACGCACGACGGGAGTGGCATGGCAAGGCTCAGCCGGGCCGAGGCGCAGTCGCGCAACCGCGAGAAGGTGCTGGCCGCGGCGCACGCCGAGTTCCTGTCGCGGGGCTACCGAGCAGCCAAGATCGACTCGATCGCGGAGCGGGCCGAGCTCACCCGGGGTGCGGTCTACTCGAACTTCCCGGGGAAGCGCGCGCTCTATTTCGCTGTGCTGGCGGCGGCGCTGATGTCCGAGCCCCTTGACCCGGCGCCGACCGCTTCGACCACACCGCGGGAGGCCTTGGCCGCCTTCGCGCGGGCGTGGTGTGCCCGGCTGCCGCTGTTCACCGACGACGACCGATCGCCGGCTCGGCTCGGCGCGGACCTGCTGCCGGAGATCCTGGCCGACGAGGGGACGCGGCGGCCGTACGCACAGCTCATGCGCCTCAACGCTCTCCTGTTGGGTCTGGCGTTGGAGAACCTGGCGTTCGCGAACCTGCGCACCCGCACGGGCCGCATGGTCCGGGTGGCGGAGACGGCACTGACCACATTGCACGGTGCGAGCCAGTTGGCGGCGGCCGCGCCGGGCTTCGTGGAGCCGTTCGACGTGGTGCGGGCGTGTGCGCAGCTCGCGGACCTCGACCTCGACGACGCGTGGCTGCCACCGCATCTGCCTTATGCGGTGCGGGCGCGGCCGGTCGACGAGCGCTGGGCACCGCCCCCGGGCGGCCCTGCGGGTGGGGTGGTGGCGGTGGTCGGGCTGCAGCGGCTGGCCTCGATCGAGGAGGCGGTCCGCACGGCGCCGGCCGGCACCGAGATCACCGCCGTGCTGGTCAGCGGCGATCCGGCGGAGCTGTCGGCGCTGGCGCGGCTGGCGCTGGCCGAGGTTGGCAACTGCTTACGGGTGGCGTTTCCGCCGACTGCCTGGCCGCGGCTGGCCGTCGTTCACGACGACGGCGGTGTGCTGGCCGCGGCGGCCGGGGTCCCGTCCGTCAGCGACGCCACCGAGTCCGCGGTGCTGGTTCGCGACGGGCGGATCGTCGCGCGAGCGGAGGGCTTCGGCGCCTGCCACGCCGCCGCGTCGGCCGCCGCCTGACCGCGCTCCCGCTGGCGCCCCGTGTCTACGATGTGGCCGCGAATCGATCACGAGCGTTCTTTCTCAGGAGGACGATGTCATCGCGGCGGTTGTATCGGTCGACGGGTCTGCCGTTGTTCACGGGGCTGTTCACCATCGTCGGCGGCGTGGCGCTGGTGATCCTCGCCTATCCCGACCCGGCCGCGCTGAGCGCGGCGGCGTTCATCATGGGCTTTGGCATCTTCTACGGGTACACCGCGGCTCTGGGCAGTTGGGTCCAGGTACGGGACGGCGCGCTGATCGTCGCCAACCTGTTCCGCGAGCACCGGATCCCGCTGCGCCGTTTCGTGGACCTTACGAGCGTTGACTACCTCGAGGTCAACGCCACCATCGTCGACGAGGAAGCCATCGAGATCCACGCGATGACCCAACTGCAGTCGACCTCGGTCGGAAACGTCCGGAGGAAGCTGAAAAGGCTGCTCACCATGCTCGACGAGCATGCCGCACCACCGGCCGACGGCCCGGTGACCATGCGTTTGCGGTGGGAGAGCGTCACCGTCATGGCTGTCGGGCTCACGGCCTTCACGGGCGGCATCATCCTCACTTTCATTCTGGACAAGACGTGACCTGAGCCCTCGGCTCGCGGTGACGACGACCTTGCCGATGGCGGCCGAGCTTTCGAGCAGGCATGGGCGTCGCGCATTGTCGCCGCGTCGAGCTGGAGGCCGAGCCGCGTCGTGGCGGTGCCGCGTACCTTGCCCGCGTCGACCAGCACGGCCGTCTCCTCCAGCACCTCGCGTGGCTGCCGCCGCATCTCCCGTATGCGGGTGCGTGCGCGGCCGGCCGACGAGCGCTGACCGCCCGGATCGCTACGCGGCGACCGGTGGCGAACCGCGTCTACGATGTGGCCCACGAATTGATCACGGGCGTTCTTCTTGGAGGACGATGTCATCGCGGCGGCTGTATCGATCGACGGGGTTCCCACTGTTCATCGCATTGCCGCTCATGGTAGGCCCCGTGGTGGTGGCGATTCTTTCCCACGACCCCGAGGCGTCGATGGCAGCGGTGTTTTTCGTGGGCTTCGGCATTTGCTACGGGTACATCGCCACGGTGGGCAGCTACGTCCAGGTCCGGGACGGCGCGCTCATTGTCGCCAACCTGTTCCGCGCGCACCGGATTCCGCTGCGCCGTTTCGTCGACTTCACGTCGATGGAGTTCCTCGTGGTGCGCGCCAACACTGTCGACCAGAAAGCCATCGAGATCCAGGCGATGGTGCAGCTGCAGTCGACCTCCTTCGGAGGCATCAAGAGGAAGCTGAAAAGGCTGCGCACCATGCTCGACGAGCACGGCGCACCACCAGCCGACGGTCCGGTGACCGTGCGTCTGAGGTGGGAGAGCCTGGCCGTCATGGGCGTCGGGCTCGCGGCCTGCGTGGGCGGCAGCCTCATCGTTTTCCTGGTCTACTAGTCAACTCGCGCTGACGACCACCTTGCCGATGGCGGCGGTGCTTTCGACCCGGGCGTGCGCGTCGCGCATCGTCGCCGCGTCGAGCGGGCCGAGCCGAGTGGTCGCGGTGCTGCGTACCGTGCCCGCGTCGACCAGCTTCGCCGTCTCCTCCAGCAGTTCGTGTTGGTACGCGTCCTCGGGCAGCAGCATCGGCCGGGTGAACATCAGCTCCCAGTGCCAGGCCACGCTCTTCGCCTTGAGCGGCAGCAGATCGAGCCCCTCCGGCTCGTCGGTGGCCGCGATGTGTCCGAGCGGGCGCATCAGCTCGGCGTAGGCGTCGATGTTGCCCTTCGAGTACGGGCTGATCAGGTAGTCGACGCCGTCCGGAGTCGCCGCGCGCACGGACTCGACCAGGTTGCGCCGGTCGACAACGTGGTGCGCGCCCATCTCCATGGCCCACCGCTGCGAGTCGCCGCGGCCGGCAGTGGCGACCAGGGTCAGACCGGTGCGGGCCCGGGCGAGCTGAAGGACCATCGACCCGACGCCGCCGGCGCCGCCGACCACCAGGAGCGTGCCGGTGCTCGTCGACGACAGTCCGAAGTGGTCGAAGAGCATCTCCCACGCGGTGATCGTGGTCAGGGGCAGCGCGGCCGCGTCCGCGAAGTCGAGCGACGCCGGTTTGGCTCCGACGATGTTCTCGTTGACCGCCTGGAACTGGGCGTTGCTGCCGGGCCGGTCGATCTGGCCCGCGTAGTAGACCTCGTCACCGACCCCGAACCGGGTCACCGCCTGGCCGACCGCCGTCACCACGCCCGCCGCGTCGTACCCGAGGATCCGGAAGCCCTTGGGGTCGCCGCCCGAGCGGGACTTGACGTCGACGGGGTTGACCGAGACCGCCTCCACCCGGACCAGCAGGTCGTGCGGTCCCGGCGTGGGCATCGGCACGTCGGCGTCGACCAGGCTCTCCGGGTCGGTGATCGGAAGAGCCCTCCGGTAGCCGACCGCCCGCATGAGATCACCCATCACCCCACGGTAGGGCCTGCGTCCGGGTGCGTACGCGGGATGTCGCTCCAGGGGCGACGCCGGGCGCGCTCACACGCGGGACCGTCGAGGCACGACGAAAGGAGCCCCACGATGGTGGCCCAACTTACGACCTATGCCGCCGACCCCGCGTGGCACAACGGTCCCTGGAACCACGGCGGCCCCGGCTGGTGGATCGTCTTCCCGATCGTGTTCTGGGTGCTGGTGGTCTCGGTGATCGGCTATGTCATCTGGCGCCGCTCGCCGGGTCAGAGCGCCCGGCACGCGGCGGAGCAGACCCTGGCGGAGCGCTACGCCCGCGGCGAGATCGACGAGCACGAGCTCCGCGAGCGCCGCTCGAACCTCCGCGCCAAGGGTTAAGCGTTGTGGGAGCCCGGCTATTCGTAGTAGTCGGGCTCCACCAGCTCCTCATCACCCCACAGGTCGTCGTCGGCGGCCGGCTTCGGCCGAGGCGTGGACCCGGCGGCCGGCGGTGGAGGGTCTGCGCCTGGCCCCGCGGCGGCGGCCAAGGGCGCGGCGGCCGAGACTGCGCCCGGCCGCACTGCGGCGCCGGAGACTGCGCCAGGCCGCGCTGCGGCGGAGGCGCCTGCCGCAGCGTTGTCCGGCGAGGCTGTGACGGGCCGCGCGGTGGCGGGCGGAGCGGCGGCGGCCGGGACCGCGGCAGATAGGGAGTCGGCCAGCACGTCGAGCACCGGTTGGCCGTATTTGGCCAGCTTGTTCTCGCCGATGCCGCTGATCCGGCCCAGGTCGGCCAGCGAGCGCGGCTCGTCGGCGGCGATCTGCCGCAGCGTCGCGTCGTGGAAGATCACGTAGGCCGGGACGCCCTGCTCCTTGGCGGTCGCGGCGCGCCACGCCCGCAGCCGCTCGAACGTGCCCACCGCCTCACCGGACAACGCCGTCGGAGCGGCGGCAGTCTTGGGTGACGCGGCGCGGGACTGGCGCGGGGTCTTCGGCGGCTCGCGCCGGAGCATGACCTGGCGTTCCTTGGCCAGCACGGCGCCGCTGGCATCCGTGAGCGACAGCGTGCCGTAGTCGCCCTCGACCGCCAGCAACCCCTGCGCCAGCATCTGCCGCACGGCACCGCGCCACTCGGCCTCGGAAAGCTCGGTGCCGATGCCGTAGACGGAGAGCTGGTCGTGGCGGAACCGGGTGACCTTGTCGGTCTGCCGGCCGAGCAGGATGTCGATGAGCTGGCCCGCGCCGAACCGCTGGTTGCGCTCGCGGTCGAGGCGCAGCACGGTGGAGAGCAGCTTCTGCGCGGCGACCGTGCCGTCGAACGAGGACGGCGGGCTCAGGCAGGTGTCGCAGTTGCCGCACGGCTGGCCGCCCGGCTCGCCGAAGTAGGCCAGTAGTTGCACCCGGCGGCACTCGACCGTCTCGCACAGGGCCAGCATCGCGTCGAGGTGCTGGCCCAGTGCGCGGCGCCGGGTGCGGTCAGCGTCGGAGGTCTCGATCATCTTGCGCTGCTGCACGACGTCTTGCAGGCCGTAGGCCAGCCACGCGGTCGACGGCAGCCCGTCGCGGCCGGCGCGGCCGGTCTCCTGGTAGTAGCCCTCGACCGACTTGGGCAGGTCGAGGTGGGCGACGAAGCGCACGTCGGGCTTGTCGATGCCCATGCCGAACGCGATCGTCGCCACCATCACCAGGCCGTCTTCGCGGAGGAAGCGGGACTGGTTGGCGGCACGGGTGCGTGCGTCGAGGCCGGCGTGGTAGGGCAGGGCCGGCACGCCGTTGGCGACCAGCAACTCGGCGGTGCGCTCGACCGACGCGCGGGACAGGCAGTAGACGATGCCGGCGTCGTCCTTGTGCTCGGTGCGGAGGAAGTCGAGGAGCTGGGTGGCCGGGCTCTTCTTCGGCACGATGCGGTATTGGATGTTGGGCCGGTCGAAGCCCGCCACGAACCGCTTGGCCTCGGTCAGGTTGAGCCGGGTGGCGATCTCGTCGCGGGTCGCGGTGGTCGCCGTCGCGGTCAACGCGATGCGCGGCACGTCGGGCCAGCGCTCGTGCAGCACCGACAGCCCGAGATAGTCGGGCCGGAAGTCGTGGCCCCACTGGGCGACGCAGTGCGCCTCGTCGATCGCGAACAGGGCTATTCGCCCGCGTTCGAGCAGCCGCATCGTCTTGTCGGAGCCGAGTGCCTCGGGCGCCAGATAGAGCAGGTCTAGCTCGCCGCCGATGAACGCTGCCTCGGTGTCGCGCCGCTCGCCCCACTCCTGCGTGGAGTTGATGAAGCCCGCCCGGACCCCGAGCGTCCGCATGGCGTCGACCTGGTCCTGCATGAGCGCGATCAGCGGGGAGATGACCACCCCCACGCCCGGCCGGACGATCGCCGGGATCTGGTAGCAGAGGGACTTGCCACCGCCGGTCGGCATCAGGACCAGCGCGTCACCCCCGCCGACCAGCTGCTCGATGATCTCTTCCTGCTGGTTGCGAAACGTGTCGTAACCGAAGAGCCGCCGGAGCACCTCGACCGGCGCGGCACCTGCCATCTCCGCTGTCGTCGTCACTCGGCGATTCTATGGGGCGGCAAGCGGGGCGCAGGACTGCCTGTGGATAACTCAGTCGATACGCATGTGCTGACGATCTCAGCCGCTCGACCCGCTCAGAGACCACAGATATTGTCAGCTAATGCGTACGGAAACGGATATCGCGACCGCCCGCCGGATCCGCACGGGCGTCGCCGCCTACAGCGAGCGAATCCGTGCCGAGCGCGCCGGCCTGCTCACACTCACCCAGACGGCGGTGCTCGGGCAGGTCTATCGGCACGGCGCGATGACCCCGGGCGAGATCGCCGACCGGCTGCGCGCCAAGCCGCAGACGCTCACCCGGGTGCTCGCCGCCCTCGAAGAGCGCGCCCTGATCAGCCGCACCCCGGACCCGGCCGACGGCCGGCAGGCGCTGGTCACGATCACCGACGCCGGCCGCGCCACGCTCCGCGACGAGATGCACCCGCGCGACGTCTTCGGGGCGGCACTCATCGCGCAAGAGCTCACGGAAGAGGAACGCGACCTGCTGACGATCGCCGCGCGCCTGCTGGAACGGTTGGCCGCCGCCGGCGACCCACCGGTCCGAGCCGAGCCATGAGCAGCAGGGATACGCACGACGGTGCCCCGCAACCCCACAGGAGCACCGCCGGCCGGGGCCGCCGCGCGGTCCGGGTCGCGGACGACCCGCCAGCGACCCCAGCCGAGCCCGACGTTCGTCCCCCGCTGCGCCGGGTCACCGCCCTCTTCCGCCGCCACCGCCGCTGGGTCGCGGCCCTCGTACTCGCCGCCTGTCTCCTCGGTGCCGTCAACGTCGTCTCGCCGTTCCTGCTCCGCGCGATCATCGACCGGGCCCTGCCCGACAAGAACGCCGCGCTGATCTCGTACCTCGCCGGTGGCATGATCGTCGCGGCTCTGGCCGGTGCCGGTCTCGGCGTGGTCACCACCTGGCTGGCCAACCTGATCGGCCAGCGGGTCATGCACGAGCTACGGGTCGAGGTCTTCACCCACCTCCAGCGGATGTCGCTGCTCTACTACGTGCGTACCCGTCCCGGTGAGCTCCAGTCGCGGATCGCCAACGACGTCGGCGGCGTGGAGAACGTGGTGGCCAACACCGCGGCCTCCGCCGTGCAGAACGCGACCAGCGCGGCGGCGGTCGGCGTGGCCGCGTTGGTGATGAGCTGGAAGCTGGCCCTGATCTGCCTCGCGGTCGTGCCGCTGTTCCTGCTCGCCGCGATCCGCCTCGGCGGCCAACGTCGCGGGATCGCCCGGCGTCGTCAGGGCCAGCTCGCCAACCTGACCGCGATGGTCGAAGAAGGACTCTCGGTTGCGGGCATGCTGCTGTCCACCACCATGGGCCGGCGGGCGGCGCTGGCGCAGCGGTTCACCACGGAGTCCCGGGCGCTCGCCGACAGCGAGATGCGCGCGGCGATGAGCGGCAAATGGCTGCTGTCGACCCGCCGGGCGAGCCTGACCATGGTGCCGGCGGTCGTCTACTGGGTGGCCGGCCTCGCGTTCGCCCACGGCGCGGTGGTCATCTCGATCGGCACCGCGGTCGCGTTCACCAGCATGCTCAACCGGTTGGTCGGCCCGGCGAGCGCACTGCAAGGGCTGGGCCTTCAGGTGTCGACCTCGATGGCCCTGTTCGGCCGGATCTTCGAGGTCCTCGACGAGCCGGTCGACATCGTCGAGAAGCCGACGGCCCGCGCCCTGCCGGCACCGACCGGCGACGTGCGGTTCGACGGCGTCGGCTTCCGGTACGCGGACGACCAGCCGTGGACGCTCGACAGCATCGACCTGCACGTGCCGGCCGGCACCACGACCGCCCTCGTCGGCGAGACCGGTTCCGGCAAGACCACGGTGGGCTACCTGGTGTCCCGGCTGGTCGACCCCGGGCGCGGTGCGGTCCTGATCGACGGAATCGACCTGCGCGACCTGCGCCTCGACGCGGTGTCCGGCGCGGTCGGGCTGGTCTCCCAGGACACCTACCTGTTCCACGACACGGTGCGGGCCAACCTGCTGTTCGGCCGGCCGGACGCCACCCAGGACCAGATCGAGGCGGCCTGCCGCGCAGCCAGGATCCACGACCTGGTCGCGTCGCTGCCGGACGGCTACGACACGGTGGTCGGCGCCCGCGGCCACCGTTTCTCGGGCGGCGAGCGGCAGCGGCTGGCGATCGCCCGGATGATCCTGCGCGACCCGCCGGTGCTCGTGCTCGACGAGGCGACCAGTGCGCTCGACAACGAGACGGAGCGGGCGGTGCAGGCGGCACTCGACGAGCTGTCCCGGGGGCGCACCACGATCGCCATCGCCCACCGCCTGTCCACCGTGCGGCACGCCGACCAGATCGTCGTGCTCGACCGGGGCCGGATCGTCGAACGCGGTACGCACAGCGATTTGATCACCCTGGGCGGCCGCTACGCCCGGCTGGCGACCGGCGCCGACCCCGGCGTTTGGGGTGCCGGACCCGGGGAAACCCGAGCAGATGAAGCAGCTGCTGACCCGCCTCGAACAGGCGTCCGGTCTCGACCGGATCAGTGATCCACTTCAGAAGGCGCTGCAGTCGGCGCTGAAGCCGCGTATGCTCCGCGACGCTCTGCACGGAGTGCAGGTCGGCCACCCGCTGCACCCGGCACTGGCCTCGTTCACATTGGGCTCGATGACCAGCGCCGCGATCCTCGACGTGCTGCGCGGCCAGGAGTTCCCGGCGACCCTCATGGTCGGCGGCGCCGTGGCCAGCGCACCCATCACCGTCCTCGCCGGCGCGAACGACTGGGCGGAGCTCGACGCCGAGCAGCGCCGGGTCGGCCTCGTACACATGCTGGTCAACGCGGCGTCGGTCGGCTTCTACACCGCTTCGCTGCTGCTCCGCCTGCGCGGCGACCACGCACGCGGCCGGCTCCTCGGCTTCGCCGGCTTCTGCCTCGTCAACGTGGGCGCGTTCCTCGGCGGGCACCTGGCCTACAAGCAGGGCGCCCAGGTCAACCAGGCGGCCACCCAGCTCCACCGGATCAGCGACGGCTGGCACCCGGTGGCCGACATCAGCGCGCTGCCACACGGCATGCCCGTCTCCCGCAGCATCGGCGAGGTGCCGGTGCTCGTCTACCGCGACGGCGACCGGGTCTCGGTGCTGCTCGAACGCTGCGGCCACGAGACCGGCCCGCTCGGCGAGGGCCGCGTGGTCGACGTCGACGGCGACGCCTGCGTCGAGTGCCCCTGGCACGGCAGCACCTTCCGGCTCGCCGACGGTCTGGTCATGCACGGCCCCGCCGGGTCCGATCAGCCTGTCCTACGTACCCGCGTGGTCAACGATGTGGTCGAGGCAAACCTGCCGTAACCGCACGTCCACAAGGGAAACCGCTGATCGTGGCATGCTTTGCCGGTGACGGAAGCTGAGATCGTGCCGGAGCCGCCGGCGCAGCAGCCCCGCCGGCTGCGCCGGACGGTGCTGACCCTCGCCACGATGGTGCTCATCCTCTTCGGGGTGCCGTGCGGGTTGCTCGTCTTCGCCGGTCAGGACTGGCCGGCCTGGGCTCGCGGCCTCGGCAGCGCGGTCTTCTTCTTCGGCGCCCTGCTCTACGGGCGGATGATGGTGCTCGGCCACGGCCGCCGGCACCGCGACTGGGCCGCCCGCATCGGCGACACCACGCTCGGCGTCATCTGGGTGTTGTTCACCTGCTCGATCCTGGCGCAACTGGTGCGGCTGCCGCTGTGGGCCGGCGGCGTCGACGACCCGCTGCGGTCCCGGATCACGGCGGGGGCCGCTCTTTTCGCCGCGCTGGTGCTGCTCGGTTGGGGCCACTACGAGGCGATGCGGGTCTCCCGCGTACGCGAGGTCGAGGTCACCATCCCGCGCCTGGGCATCGGGCTGGACGGCCTGCGTGTGGTCCTGCTGACCGACACGCACTACGGCCCGATCAACCGGGCGCGCTGGTCGGCGGGCGTCGTCGACGTGGTCAACGCGCTCGACGCCGACCTGGTTTGCCACACCGGCGACATCGCCGACGGCACGGTCACCCAGCGCCTGGAGCAGGCGGCGCCGCTCGGCCAGGTGAAAGCCCGCTACGGCCGGGCGTACGTGACGGGCAACCACGAGTACTTCTCGGAAGCGCAGGAGTGGCTCGACCACATGCGCGAACTGGGCTGGGACTCCCTGCACAACCGGCACATCGTGCTCACCCGCGACGGTTCGAGCCTGGTGGTGGCCGGCGTCGACGACCGCACCGCGGCGCTGTCCGGCAAGCCCGGCCACCGCACCGACCACGCGGCCGCGCTCGCCGGAGCCGACCCGGACCTGCCGGTGCTGCTGCTGGCACACCAGCCCCGCCAGATCGACGGCGCCGTGGAGCACGGGATCGACCTCCAGATCTCCGGCCACACGCACGGCGGGCAGATCTGGCCCTTTCACTACCTGGTGCTCACCGACCAGCCGGTGCTGCACGGCCTGAGCCGGCACGGCGAGCGGACCCAGCTCTACACGAGCCGGGGCACCGGTTTCTGGGGCCCGCCGTTCCGGGTCTTCGCGCCCAGCGAGATCACGCTCATCACGTTGCGGGCCGCCGCTCAGAGGTAGCAGAGGCTGACCAGCCCCGACAGGACACCGAGCCCGACCGCGTTGCGGAAGTTGCGGCGGAGGTCGCGGGCGCGCAGGTGCATGCCGACCGCGATCGCGAAGTACGCGACCAGCGCCGCGCAGGTCAGCACGCCCAGGTAGGGCACGACCAGGCCGAGCAGGAGGCCCGTGCCGGCGGCCAGCTTGATCGGGGTGAGCAGGCGGCGGACCAGCGGCGGCGCGTGCACATCGTCGAGGCAGCGGCGCACCGCGTCCACCGGCCGCGCGCACATGGCGGCGTCGACGTACTGGATCGCGGCGAGCACCAGGACCGGCCAGACCGGGTCGGCGATGATGGTCATGCTCACAGGACGGGAGCGAACGGCGAGATGTGACATAGATTCGTCGGTGTGCGTTGGGTGATCGTGGGTGCGGGCGCTGTCGGTGGAGTAGTCGGTGGCCGCCTGGCGGCGGCCGGGCAGGACGTGGTGCTGGTCGCCCGCGGCGCGCATCTCGACGCGCTCCGCCGGGACGGGCTCGCGCTGCACTCGCCGGAGGGCCGGCAGACGCTGCGGCTGCCGGCGGTCGGCGCGGTCACCGAACACGAGTGGTGCCCCGGCGACGTGGCGGTGCTCGCGGTCAAGGGCATGGACACCCCCGACGTGCTGCGCCCGCTGGCGACGGTCGCGCCGCCGGAGACCCCGGTGCTGTGCCTCCAGAACGGCGTGGCCAACGAATGCGCGGCGCTGCGCGTGTTCCCCAACGTGTACGGAGTGTGGGTGATCCTCCCGGCCACCCACCTCGCGCCGGGCGTCGTGGTAGCCCACAGCGCACCGACCCCCGGCGGCCTCGACCTCGGCCGGGTCCCGGGCGGTGTCGACGACACCGCCAAGGCGTTGGCGGCCGGCCTGCGCGAGGCCGGCTTCGCCTCGGAGGCGCGGGCCGACATCATGCGCTGGAAATATGCCAAGCTGCTGACGAACCTCGGCAACGCGATCCAGGCCCTCTGCGGCCCGGACGCGGAAGGCATCGACACGGTCGACGCGCTGCTGCGCACGGAGGCCGCCGACGTCCTGCGCGTGGCCGGCATCGACGTGGCCACCGAGGCGGAGGAGGCCGAGCGCCGCAAGGGCCTGCTGGCCATCAAGCCGGTCGAGGGCACCCCGCGCGGCGGCGGGTCGAGCTGGCAGAGCCTGGCCCGCGGCACGGGCACCGTCGAGGCCGACTATCTCAACGGCGAGATCGTGCTGCTGGGCCGCCTGCACGGCGTCGCGACGCCGGCCAACGAGCTCGTCCGCCAACTCGTCAACCGCGCGGCCCGCGAAGGCACCCGCCCAGGCGCCCTGACCCCCACCCAGTTCCTGTCGCTCCTGCCCTGACCCCGGCGCCGCCCCGGTCGGTCAGGCTTGAGCCGCCGCTGCGGGAGGCATCCGCCCGGGCGCCCTGACCGCGCTCAGCGCTACTGGCCGGCCACGGCGTAGGTCAGATAGGCGAACGGGCCTACCTGCTCCACCGCGGTGAGGGCCAAGCGGCGCGACGTTAGTCGGCGGGGTAGCAGCGGTGCGCCAGCACCCAGGGTCACCGGTGTCACGCCGAGGATGATCTCGTCGAGCAGGTTGGCGTCGGCGAAGGCGCCGACCAGCTCGCCGCCGCCGACGAGCCAGATGTCGCGGTCGCCCGCGGCCGCCGTCATCGCCGCGTGCACCGGGCGGACGTCGCCCGAGACGAAGGTGAGGTTGACGCCCGGGATCGTCGGTAGGTCACGGTGGGTGAAGACCCAGGTCGGACGGTCGCCGTACCACTCCTGCCATTTCGACGGGTTCTCGAGTAGCTTCTCGTGGTCGAGCATCCACTCGTAGGTCGTCGAGCCCATCGCCATGGCGCCGACCTGTGCGATGAACGGGCCGAAGCGGTCGTCGCGGTCGGTGACCTCGAAGAGCCAGTCGAGCGAGTTGCGCTCGTCAGCGATGAAGCCGTCGATGGAGGTCGCGGTGTAGTAGCGGGTAGCCATGCTGACACCACACCACAGGGGTACGACAAGAACGCTCAGCGCGGCGACGGGTCCGACCGCAACCGGCTGTAGAGGTAGCCGTTGCGCCAGGCGCCCTCCCGGAACTCGCATGCCCGGATCACGCCTTCGAGCTGGAAACCGGCCTTGACCAGCGAATGCCGCTCGGGCAGGTTCTCCTCGTGCGTGCCGGCCTGGATCCGCTGCACCGGCGAGTGCGCGAACAGGTAGTCACAGAGCATCGCCTGCGCGCGCCAGCCGATGCCGCGGCCCCGGAAGTCCGGGAGCAGCGCGATGCCGATCTCCCAGTAGGGCGCCCGCCCGGCGTAGAGGCCCTCGTTGAAGCTAACGAACCCGGCCCGCTTGCTGCCGGCCACCTCGACGACCAACCGCCCGTCGCGTTCACCGAGAAAACCGTCCTCCGCGTAACGCTTCGCGACCCCCTGCGCGTCCAGGAAGCCCCGCCAGTCGAGCCCGATCAGCCCTGGCTCGACGCAGAACCGGCGGAACATGTCGAGGTCGTCTTCGTCGGACACCGGCCGCAGCCGGATCGCGATGTCGGTCACCACCATCCGGCCATCCTGCCGGCCGGAAACGCGCCTGTGTGACCCTGCTCGCGTGGAGGCATGGTCGCAGCGCGGGTACGGGGTCCGGTTCGAGTGGGGTCCGGAGGGGGCACGACGGCTTGCGCCGGGCAGCGCGTACGCGGTGGTCGTCGACGTTCTGTCGTTCACCACCTCGGTGTCGGTGCTGGTCGACGCCGGCACCCGGGTGCGTCCCCGGGCCTGGCACGCCGACCCCGACGAGGACGAAGCAGGAGTGCCGGTCGCGGTCGGCCGCCGCGCGGTGACGCCGGAACGCCCGTGGTCGCTGTCGCCGGCGGCGTTGCGCCGCGCGCCGCGTACACCGGAGCTCGTCCTGCCCTCACCCAACGGCTCGGCCATCGCCGCCGCGATCAAGGACCACTGCGGCCTCGTCGCCGGCAGCCTCCGCAATGCCGAAGCGGTCGGCCGGTGGTTGCGGCAATCAGGCGTAGGTACGCCCGACCGCCCGCTTACCGTGATCGCCGCGGGGGAGCGCTGGCCGGACGACAGCCTGCGCCCGGCCGTGGAGGACCTGCTCGGCGCCGGCGCGGTGATCGCTGCCCTGGGCGCCGCCACTCTCTCCCCGGAGGCGGAGACCGCGATGCGGGCGTACGGGGGAGCAGACCTCGAACGCACCATCATGGACAGTGCCTCGGGACGCGAACTGGCCGCGATCGGCTTCGCGGAGGACGTCGCGATAGCGGTGGAGGCGAACGCGTCGGACGCCGTGCCGGTGTTCCGGGACGGCGCGTTCAGCGCAGCAGACCCCGGATCGGGTGCGGGCTGAGCTTCACGCGGATGTCGCGCATCGCGGTGCGCCGGGTGGCCGGGTCGAGCCGGTCCAGGAACAGCACGCCGTCGAGGTGGTCGGTCTCGTGCTGGAGGCACCGGGCCAGCTCGTCGGTGCCGACCACCTGCGCCGGGCGCCCGTGCTGGTCGACGCCGTGCCCGACCGTGTGCAACCGCCGCCGGGTGTCGTAGTAGAGCCCCGGGATCGAGAGGCACCCCTCCGGGCCGAACTGCTCCTCGTCGGAGGGGAAGTCCAGGGCCGGGTTGACCAGGTGGCCGCGCACGCCGTCGACGTCGAAGACGAACACCCGCAGCGGCACGCCGATCTGCGGCGCCGCGAGCCCCGAGCCGCGCTGGTCGCGCAGGGTCTCGCTCAGGTCCTGGACCAGCGTGCGCAAGGACTTGTCGAAGTCGGTGACCGGGTCGGCCGCCATCGTCAGCACCGGGTCGCCGAAGAGCCGCACCTGCCGCACCGTCATTCGAGACCACCCCGTAGAAGTGACTTTGCAAAGCTTTGCAAATAGCAGGGTACGATGCGATGCGTGATCGGGCAAGACACGGAGATGGCGTTGCGGCACCCGCTGCGGGTGGCGCTCATCGACCTGCTGACCACCGCCGGCTCGGTGACGGCAAACGAGGCCGCCCGCCGGCTCGGCGAGAGCTCCGGCGCCTGCTCGTTCCACCTGCGACAGTTGGAGCGCTACGGCTACGTCGAGCCGGTCGCGGGAGCCCACGGCCGCGCGCGCCCGTGGCGCTTGACCACACCGCCCCCGGCGCCGAAACCGGCCCATGGGCTCGGATCTCTGGCCCGAGAGCTGGAGGACGAGGGCTACCACCGCTGGCTAGCGCGGCGCCACACAGCCCCGGAACGCTGGCGCCGCGACGAGGCGTTCAGCGAGGTGCTGCACCTGACCCCCGACGAACTGGCCATAGTCGCGGCCCAGATCAACGCCGTCCTCGCGCCCTACGCCGCCCGAAAACGCCCCCGCGGCAGCGGCCCAGTGGGCGTGGTCGCCCGCGTCTTCCCCCTGATCCCCGAGGCAGACGAATGATCGAGCTCGTGCATACGAGCGCCGCCGGCTCGGTCGCGCTGGGTGCCGCGTATCGCCTCCTGGAGGACGTCTTCCGGGGCGACTTCGGTGCCGAGGACTGGGAGCACTCACTCGGTGGCATGCACGCCTTCGCCTGGGAGGGCGCGACGTTGGTCGGCCACGGCAGCGTTGTGCAGCGCCGGCTTGTCCATAACGGACGCGCGTTGCGTTGCGGCTATGTCGAGGGCGTCGGTGTGCACCCGGATCACCGGCGGCGCGGATACGGCGGCGAGGTGATGGCTGCGCTCGAGTCTGTCATTCGGGCGGGCTACGACCTGGGCGCGCTTGGCACCACCGACGAAGGTGAGCCGTTCTATCGCTCCCGAGGCTGGCTGACCTGGGCCGGCCCGCTCGCCGCCCTGACCCCCGACGGCATCCGGGACACCCCGGACGAGCAGGGCGCCGTCTACGTCTTCCCGGGCGTCATGCCGCTCGACCTGTCCGCGCCGCTGATCTGCGACTGGCGCGACGGCGACGTCTGGTAGCCACCCTCCAGATAGACCCCGCCCTCGGTGAGGAGCGCCTCGCGCACCCGCCGGGCCAGCCGCGGCCGCAGGAAACCGTCCAGTGAAGCCAGAGCCACGAACTCGAAACCCGACAGCTCGTCGGGTGGCAGCACGATAGAAGCCACGGCCGCCGGGGAAACCGTTCCGCCGTCGAACAGGAACATCAGCCCCGCGTCCCACGGTCCGTCGGCCGCCACCCAGTCGACCACCAGCAGCCGCCCCACCGGGAAGTCGACGCCGAGCTCCTCGCGCACCTCCCGGCGTGCCGCCGCCAGCGGGGACTCGTCGGCCTCCACCGAGCCACCCGGCACCTCCCACCCGGTCTTGTAGGTCGGGCGGACCAGGAGCACCCCACCGGCGCTGTCGCGGAAGAGCACGCCGGCCGCCGCCCGGACGCGGGCCAGGCCCGCGATGTGTGCGGTCAGATCGAAAGTCACCCCCGGAATTCTCCCGCGAAATGTCGAAAAGAAGGCGACAGCCGCTACGTCACAGGTAAAGACAGGCAAGGGAGAGGGTTATGGCTGAGCTTCGTACCCTGGTGTCCGGTGTCGCGATGGGTGAGTCGCCGCGGTGGCGGGACGGGCGGTTGTGGTTCTGCGACTGGGGCGCCGGCCAGGTGGTCCGCGTCGAGCCCGACGGCACCACAGCAGTCGTCGCCGAGGTGGCAGACATGCCGATCTGCATCGACTGGCTGCCCGACGGCAGGCTGCTCGCCGTGTCCGGCCAACAGGGCCTGCTGCTGGCGGTCGGCGACGACGGCCCACCCGACCAGCACGCCGTCCTCGGAGCGGGGCGGTGGAACGAGATCGCCGTGGACGGGCGCGGGAACGTGTTCGTCAACGACATCGGCTTCGACTTCCCGGGCGGCGAGTTCCGGCCCGGCCGGGTCTGCGTGCTCACGCCGGGCGCGGATCGGCCCCGTGAGGTCGCCGACGGGCTCGCGTTCCCCAACGGGATGGCGATCCGGGGCGACACCCTGATCGTCGCCGAGTCGTACGCCGGCCGACTCACCGCCTTCGACATCGCGCCGGACGGTGGGCTCAGTGGCCGGCGGGAGTTCGCCGCCGTCGAGGGCTCGGCGCCCGACGGCATCTGCCTCGACACCGACGGGGCGGTCTGGTTCGCCGACGTGCCCAACCGGCGCTGCGTGCGGGTCGCCGAAGGCGGCGCGATCCTCGAAACGGTGGACGCCGACCGAGGCTGCTTCTCCTGCGCGCTCGGCGGCGCCGATGGGCGAACCCTGTTCATCACCGCCAACCAGTGGGGTGAGGACGGCGCGGGGGAGGGCGTCGTCTACGCCACCGAGGTCAACAGCCGGGCCAGCAGGTCGAGCGCCGCGGGATAGCGGCTCTCGCTCGGTGTGCCGTACCCGACGATCAGCCCTTGTGGATGGTCACCGGTGAAATGCCAGTGGCTGCCGAGGTCGCCCAGCGCCAGTCCGCGCCGGGCGGCCTCGTCCAGCACCTCCGCCTCCGTCGGGCCGCCCGGTGGCAGCGGCAGCAGCGCGTGGAGCCCGGCCGCTACGCCGCGCACCGGAGCGCCGCGCAGCCGGGTCAGCAGCAGGTCGCGCCTGGCCCGGTAGCGGGAGCGGGCGGCCCGCACGTGCCGGTCGTACTCATGACTGGTCAGCAACGAGGCCAGGGTGAGCTGGCCGATCACCTCGGTGTGGTAATCGGTGTGCCGCTTGGCCTCGACCACCGGCTCGACCAGCCGCTCCGGCAGCACCACCCAGCCCAGCCGCAGCGCCGGCCCGAGCGTCTTGGCCGCGGTGCCTACGTAGGCCACCTGCTCGGGCGCGACCCCCTGCACCGCGCCGACCGGCTGCCGGTCGTAGCGGAACTCGCCGTCGTAGTCGTCCTCGATGACCAGCCCGCCCCAGTCGACGACCGCCCGCCGCCGCGCCGGCGCCAGCGCGGCACCGAGCGGGAACTGGTTGGCCGGGGTCAGCACCACCGCGTCCACGGTGGACTCCAACAAATCAGTGCGGGCGCCGTGGGTGTCGACCGGCAGCGGCACGACCCGGGCACCGGCCCGGCGCACCACCGCGCGGTGGAAGGCCAGACCCGGATCCTCCATCGCGACCACCCGGTGCAGCCCGGCCAGCAGTGCGAGCGCCTGCACGTAGCCCGACGTGACCACGATCCGGTCGGGATGGGCCAGCACGCCGCGCACCCGGCCCAGATAGTCGGCCAGCGCGGCGCGCAGTGCGGGATGCCCGCGCGGGTCGCCGTAGTCGTAGGTGGCGGCGGGCGCGTCGGCCAGCGCCCGGCGGGCGGCGCGCAGCCAGGCCGCCGCCGGGAAGAAGGACACGTCGGGACTGCCGGGCCGCAGGTCGAACCGGGGCGGCACCGCGGGCGCGAGAGCCGGGAAAACGGGAGAAGGCGGCGGCAGCGCGGCCACGGTGGTGCCCGATCCGGTCCGCGCGGTCAGGTAGCCCTCGGCGACGAGCTGGTCGTACGCGGCCGCCACCGTGTTCCGGGCGATGCCGAGCTCAACAGCCAGCGTTCGGGTGGCCGGCAACCGGCTGCCGGGTGTGAGCCGCCCCGACCGGATCGCCGTGCGGAGGGCGCGCTCCAGTCCGGCCCGCCGACCGCCGGCGGGCACGTCGAGATGAAGGTCGACACCCCAATCGGCCCAATCAGTTGCCACAGTATTGGACCTTAGCGCGGGTCCAATCCTCGCCTAGCGTCATGAGCATGACAACGACGACAGTCCGCCTCGCGGCCGACAAGCTGGCCCCGCACATGAACAGGGCGATGAACGCCTTCGACGCCGCCTCCCGCAAGACCTCGCTGGAAGCGCCCCTGCTGGAGCTGGTCCGGGCCCGCGCCTCGCAGCTCAACGGCTGCGCCTACTGCGTCGACACGCACAACGCGGACGCCCGCGCCGGCGGCGAGACCGAGCGCCGGCTCTACGCCCTGCCGGTCTGGTCGCAGACGCCGTTCTTCACCTCCCGCGAACGGGCCGCCCTCGCGCTCACCGAGGCGATGACCCGGCTGACCGACGGCCCGGTGCCGGACGCGGTCTTCGGCGCGGCCCAGGCCGAGTTCGACGAGACCGAACTGGCCGAGCTCGTCTGGTCGATCACGGTGATCAACGCCTGGAACCGGGTGGCTGTCACCACGCACGCCTGGCCCTTGTCATGACCCACGCCGACACCCTGCGCGCGCTGCACCGGCCCGGGAGCCCGGTGGTGCTGCCCAACGCCTGGGACGCGGCGTCCGCGCGGGCGGTGGAGGCGGCCGGGTTCCCGGCCGTCGCGACTAGCAGCGCCGCGGTGGCGCTCAGCCTCGGCTATGCCGACGGTGAGGCCACCCCCGTGCGGGAGATGCTCGACGCGGTCGCCCGGATCGTCCGCGCGGTCGGCGTCCCGGTCACCGCGGATGTCGAGCGGGGGTACGGGCTGCCGCCCGCGCAGCTCGCCGAGCGCCTGCTGGCCACCGGTGCGGTGGGCTGCAACCTGGAGGACTCGGACCCCCGCACCAAGCAACTCATCGATGTGGACAGACATGCCGACTTCCTCGACGCCGTGCGGGAGGCGGCGGGCGCCGACCTGGTCATCAATGCGCGGGTCGACGCCTACATCCGGGTCCCGACCGACCCGCTGCCGGTGGCACTGGAGCGCATGAGACGTTTCCTGGCCGCCGGCGCCGACTGCGTCTACCCGATCGGCGCCACCATCAGAGAAGACATCACCGCGCTGACGGCAACAGGCCCGGTGAACATCCTGTTCACCCCCGCCACGCCGACCCTCGCCGAGCTCGCCGCGCTCGGGGTGGCCCGGGTCAGCTTCGGCGACGGCATCCATGAGGCGCTGGCCGCCGAGCACGCCCGGATGCTCGCCGCGATCGTGGCAGGGACCTCGCCGTACCCGGAATGAGCGTTACCGTGGCTGGGTGACCGACGTGCGCGAGCCCCGGCATGACCTGGCCGACCCGAAGGTCCTGTTGTTGGACTTCCTCGACTACTACCGGGTGGTCGTCGGGCGCAAGGTGGTCGGCCTGGCGCCGGAGGAGCTCAACCGCAGTCGGCTGCCGTCCGGGTGGACTCCGCTGCAGCTTCTCAAACACCTGGTCTACATGGAGGAACGCTGGCTCCGCTGGGGTTTCGCGGCGGAGCCCGTGCTGCTCCCGTGGGGCGACCAGGACGACGACGGGAAGTGGCAGGTCCGTCCGGAGGAGACGGTCGACCTGCTGCTGGCCGCGATGGATTTGGCCGGCGCCCGCACCCGGGAGATCGCGGACCGTTCCGCGCTCGACGACAAGGCGGCGGTCGGCGGGCGGTTCACCACCGAGGCCGAATGCCCGTCGCTGGGCTGGATCCTGACGCACGTCCTCCAGGAGTACGCCCGGCACGCCGGCCACCTGGACGTCGCCCGTGAGCTGATCGACGGCAGCGTCGGCGAGTAGGACACTTTCGGCGCTAGCGTCGGGCGGCTGACACCAACGCGCGTACGGCGGTCGTACCGTGCGGTGCGTGACCCTCCGGCTGGCGACGTTCAACGTCGAGAACCTGTTCGCGCGCGCCAAGGCGCTCGACACCCGGGAGCGTGCGGAGGGCCAGCCGGCCCTCTCGGCGTTCGAGACCTTCAACCGCATCGCGGCCAACCCGGTCTACTCCGACCAGGACAAGGCCGAGATGATCGCGGCGCTGACCACCCTGCGCGTGCTGATCGAGACGGCACAGGGCCTGCGCCTCAATCCGAACCAGTTCGACAACGCGTGGGCACTGCTGCGGGAGAACCGGGGCGACTTCCTCGCCGCGCCGGCCAACGCGCCGCCGCGGGTCGTCGCCAACGGGCGGGGTGACTGGCTGGGCTGGGTCGAGCTGACCGTCGAGCCGGTCGACGAGACCTCCACCCGGATGACCGCCAAGGTGATCGACGACCTGGCGCCCGACCTGCTCTGCGTGGTCGAGGCCGAGAACCGGCCGGCCCTGGCCCGGTTCAACGACGAGCTGCTCGGCGGCCGGTTCGCGCACTGCATGCTGGTCGACGGCAACGACCCGCGCGGCATCGACGTCGGGCTGTTCTGCACCGACAAGGTCAAGGTGCGCTGGGTGCGCAGCAACGTCGACGTGCCCGACCCCAAGCGCAAGGGCAAGCGCCTGTTCAGCCGGGACTGCCCGGTCTACCAGCTCCGGCTGCCCGGCGGGGAAGACCTGTTCCTGCTGCTCAACCACCTCAAGAGCCAGTCGTTCAGCAGCGGCGACCCGGACCCGCTGCGCACCCGGCAGGCGCTCGAGGTCCGCTCGATCTACGACGGGCTGCGGGCCGAGGGTGCCGACTTCGTCGCGGTGCTCGGCGACCTCAACAAAGGCCCCGACGGTGACCGGCACCCGACGCTGGAGGCCTTGATCGGACCCGACTCACCACTGGTCGACGTGTACGGGCACGACAGGTTCAGCCAACTCTGGGGTGACAAGGACCCCGACCACGAGCGGCCGGGCAGCTTCCAGTCGTGCTCGCTGAAGAACCGGCTCGACTACATCCTGCTGTCGCCGGAGCTCGCCGGGAAGGTGGCCGACGGCGGGGTGTTCCGCAAGGGGCTCTGGGGCACGCCCAGCAACCAGAACCCGCCCAAGCACTGGACGGTCTTCCCGGAGATCACCGCCGGCCGGCACGGCGCCTCCGACCACGGCGCGGTCTGGGTCGACCTCGACCTCTGAGGGGCCGAAGGAAGGGACCCTTGTCAACGCGCTAAGCGTTAACAAGGGTCCCTTCCTTGCGAAAAGCTCAGACGCGCGCCGGCTCCGGCTCGTCGGCGACGACGGAGGCGGCGGCCGCGCGGTTCTCGGCCCGGTAGGCACGCACCGAGTACGTGACCGCCGCGGCCCAGGCCACCCAGATGACCGCGTAGACGGAGTAGCGCACGCCGTCCGAGGCGTCGATCCAGTCGCTGCGCAGCAGGGTCCGCACGTTGGTCAGGATGATCACGCCGCCGACCGCGGAGCCGAGCACCCGCGGCGGCACGTGCCGGACGAGCCAGGCGGCGATCGGCGCGGCGATCACGCCACCGGCCAGCAGGGCGCCGACCCAGGCGAAGTTGATCTGCTCGGAGCCGATGCCGATGATGAAGCCGATGCTGGCGGCGATCGCGACCAGGAACTCGCTGGTGTCGATCGAGCCGATCGTCTTGCGGGGCTCGAGCCGGCCGCTGGCCAGGATCGCCGGCGTGCCGACCGGGCCCCAGCCGCCGCCACCGGTCGAGTCGACGAAGCCGGCGACCAGGCCGAGCGGGGTGAGGAAACGCTTGCGCAGCGGCTTGCCGAGGTTGCCCTTGGGCAGGCCGGAGATGGTGAACCGGGTCAGGATGTAGAGGCCGAGCGCCAGCAGGATCAGCGACATGACCGGTGCGGCGGTCTCGGTCGACAGGTTGGACAGGAACGTCGCGCCGGCGAAGGCGCCGACCGCGCCCGGGATGCCGATCTTGGCGACGACCTTCCAGTCGACGTTGCCGAACCGCCAGTGCGACGCGCCCGAGACGAGCGTCGTGCCGATCTCGGCGAGGTGGACGGTGGCCGACGCGGCGGCCGGGTTGGTGCCGATCGCGAGGAGGAGGGTCGTCGACGTGACGCCGTAGGCCATGCCCAGGCTGCCGTCGACGAGCTGGGCGCCGAGCCCGACCAGCGCCAGGAGGACCAGCTTGCGCATCGCTGCCACCGCCTTTCCCTAGTTTGTTGATAGAGAATAGGTGTCCCATCGGGAAACCGGCAAGACACGTCTCACGAACCAGGAATTTCCCAGCCGTCACAGGCGCCCCGAAAACCGCGCGCAGGACCGATGATGGGCTGATGGGTGCCTACGCCGACGCGTACCGGATGAGCCTCACCGACCCGAGCGCCTTCTGGCGGGCCGCCTCCAGGGATATCGAGTGGTACCGCCCGCCGGTTACGGTCCTCGACGACAGCGCGCCGCCGTTCTACCGCTGGTTTCCCGACGGCGTGCTGAACACCTGCTTCAACGCCGTCGACCGGCACGTCCGGGCCGGGCGGGGAGAGCAGGCGGCGATCGAGTACGACAGCCCGGTCACCGACAGCCGGCGCACCCTGACCTATCGCGAGCTCCAGGACCAGACCGCGCGCTTCGCCGGCGTACTCCGGCATCTCGGTGTCGACCGCGGCGACCGCGTGGTGATCTACCTGCCGATGGTGCCCGAGGCCGTGGTCGCCATGCTGGCCTGCGCCCGGCTCGGCGCCGTGCACTCCGTGGTGTTCGGCGGCTTCGCGCCGCGCGAGCTGGCGGCCCGGATCGACCACGCCCGGCCGAAGGTCCTCGTGACCGCCTCGTGCGGCATCGAGGTCAAGCGGGTGATCGAGTACCTGCCGATCGTCGAGCAGGCGCTCGCCCTGGCCACCCACGCCCCGCACAGCGTGGTGCTGCTCCAGCGACCGCAGGCACCGGCCACCCCGCGGGCCGGGCGCGACGTCGACTGGCACGACGCGCTCGGGGAGGCCGAGCCGGTCGACTGCGTGCCGGTGGCCGCCACCGACCCGCTCTACATCCTCTACACCTCGGGCACCACCGCCCGGCCGAAGGGCGTGGTGCGCGACAACGGGGGCCACGCGGTGGCGCTGCGGTGGAGCATGCGGCACGTCTACGACACCCATCAGGGCGAGACGATGTGGACCGCTTCAGACATCGGATGGGTCGTCGGACACTCTTACATCGTGTACGGGCCGCTGCTCGCCGGCTGCACCTCGGTGCTCTACGAGGGCAAGCCGGTCGGCACCCCGGACGCCGGCGCGTTCTGGCGCGTGGCCTCCGAGCATCGGGTCAAGACGATGTTCACCGCGCCGACCGCGTTCCGGGCGATCCGCCGCGACGACCCGACCGGCGCCCACCTCGACCGCTACGACCTGAGCGAGCTGCGCTACCTGTTCCTGGCGGGCGAGCGGCTCGACCCCGACACGTACACCTGGGCCCGGGATCGGCTCGGCATCCCGGTGGTCGACCACTGGTGGCAGACCGAGACCGGCTGGCCGGTGGCCGCCAACCCGATGGGCCTCGAACCCCACCCGCCGCGGCCCGGCTCGGCCACCGTCCCGATGCCCGGGTACGACGTGCGGGTGGTCGACGACGACGGCCAGCCGGCGCGCGAGGGGCAGATCGTGATCAAGCTCCCGCTGCCGCCCGGCACGCTGCCCACGCTCTGGCAGGACGACGAGCGCTACCTCGCCTCCTACCTGACCGCCCACCCGGGCCACTACCTGACCGGCGACGGCGGGTACGTCGACGACGACGGCTACCTGTTCGTCATGGGTCGCACCGACGACGTGATCAACGTGGCCGGGCACCGCCTGTCCACCGGCGCGATCGAGCAGGTCGTGGCCGCCCACCCGGCGGTCGCGGAGTGCGCCGTCATCGGCGTCGCCGACCAGCTCAAGGGCCAGGTGCCGAGGGCGCTCGTGGTGCTGAAGGCGGGTGCCGAGCCGAACGGGCTGGACGCCGACCTCAAGGCGCTGGTCCGGGAGCGGATCGGCGGGATCGCGGCGCTCAGCCGAGTCGACGTGGTGGCCGCCCTCCCGAAGACCCGCTCCGGCAAGGTCCTCCGCAAGACCATGCGGGGCCTGGCCGACGGCGTCGACGAGCCCGTGCCGGCGACGATCGAGGACCCGGCGGTCCTGGACGCCCTCCGCGCGATCTTGCGGAGCTAGCGGGTTCGGGCCGGCGTCGGCGGCCGGACCGGTAGCTCCGGTGCCGCGTTGTTGAGCGGGACCTCGGGGCCGCGGATCAGGCCGAGCTGCACCGCCTGGCGGGGGAGCAGCGCGTGCAGCAGCCAGTCGCCGACCACCCGGATCCGGTTGCCGGGCAGCGACAGCAAGTGGTAGCCCCGCGTCACCACCATGCCCGGGATGCCCGAGACGTGGATGCCCAGCGGGTTGGCGGTCGCGTCGATCCCGCCGAGGTCGACCACGAAGCCGAGGTCGCGGTGCCGGTAGGGCTTGCGCTTCCCCGTGCCGTACTCCGCGGCGATGTTGTGCGCGACCTGCTTGCCGTGCCGGACCGCGTGCTGCGCGGTCATCGGGGTCGCCCGGCCCGGGTGCTGCGGGTCCGGCACCGCGGCCGCGTCGCCGATCGCGTAGACCCGGGGGTGGCCGGGCACGTTGAGGAACTCGTCGACCACGATCCGGCCCTTGTCGGTGGGCAGGCCCAGGTCCTCGACCACCGGGTCGGGGCGAACGCCCACGCACCAGATCAGCGAACGGGTCGGGATGTAGCGGCCGTCGGTCAGGCGTACGCCGTCGAACAGCGCCTCCTGCACCGAGGTGCCGAGCAGCACCTCGACGCCGCGCTCCTCGAGCACCCGGTGCGCGTCCTTCGACATCCGCTCGTCGAGCTCCGGCAGCACCCGTTTGGCCAGGTCGAGCAGTATCCACTGGGGCTTGATGGGGGTCTTCTTCTGCTTGGCCAGCATGTCCGTGAACTGCACGCCGTGCGCGGCCACCTCGGTGCCGGTGTAGCCGGCGCCGACCACGACGAAGGTGCAGCGAGCGGTGCACTCGCCGGGGTCGGACTCGGTCAGGGCCATTTCGAGCTGGCGGACCATGTGGTCGTGCAGGAACAGCGCCTCGGGCACGCCGCGGAAGCCGTGCGCGTGGTCGGCGACGCCGGGGATCGGCAGCAGCTTGTTGACGCTGCCCAGCGCTATCACGAGCCGGTCGTACTTGACGTGCCCCTCGCCGCCCTCCGGGTCCGTGTAGTGCACCCGGTTTTCCTTGAGGTCGAGCGAGTTGGCCTCGCCGAGCACCAGCCGGACCCCGGGCAGCGCGGCGGTCAGCGAGACCGCGATCTGCCGAGGCTCCAGCACGCCCACCGCGACCTCCGGCAACAGCGGCACGTAGAGCAGATAGTCCGTGGGGTTGATCAGCGTGATGTCCGCCCGGCCACGAGCCAGCCGGACGAGTTTGTGTGCTGCGTGATACCCGGCGAAGCCGCCGCCGACGATGACCACCCTGGGACGAGCCATGCCACCCACGTTAGTGGCCCTTGGGGGGTCCGGCGCCCTTTGTGCCAAATCCGCCCGGTGCTCATACCTCCGATGTCTCGTGACCACGCTGCGGAGAACGCTCGGGAAAGACATCGATGCTCGGGGATTGACGGCCGAAGACATCCAATGTTAAATCCTTGTCACAGATGAAGGTCGATGCCCATTTCGGCGAATGGGCACCGCCCGAAACGATCTAGAAGGGATCGTGTCGGATGAAGGTGCGTTCGCCGAACTGGCGACCAACTCTGCGCGCCAGCGTGCTCCTCCTCGTGCTGACCGGTGGCCTCGTCGTCACCGGGCCGGGTCCCGCTCTCGCGGCACCCACCGACGCCGCCTACAACGCGGGCACCGGCGCACTCAACGTCGACTACGCGAACTATCTGTCGAAGCACGACATCGTCTACAACCGGCCCAACACCAACCCGCTGCACGGCCTGACCGTCGGCAACGGCAAGACCGGCGCGATGGTGTGGAACCAGAACGGCCTGACGGCGCAGGTGTCCGGTGTGGACCTGGCGCAGCAGTCCACGTACGCGGCCGGCAACCTCAACCTGTTCACCTCGCCGCAGCTCGACAGCGGCTACACCACGTTCCAGCAGCGGCTGTCGCTCTACGACGGCACGCTCACCACCAAGTACGACAGCAACCGCACGGTGACCGTGCTCGGCGCGCCCAACTCCGAGGTGATGGGCATCCACGTCGAGGACTCGCGGCCCGGCGTGACGAGCATCGGGTTGGACCTGTCGCTCTGGGACATGAACACCGTCCAGAACATCGCCGACGTGCCCAACCTGACCACCTGGCGGACCGTCAGCACCTTCGCGGACTCGACCGGTGTCGGCCTGTCGCGCGGTCAGGCGGACCCCAACAACTTCGGCTACACGTTCGCGGCGACCGTCGAGGGCGCTGCCTACACCTCGCAGGCCGTCAACGGCACTCGGGTGCGGCTGAACATCACGCCGACGTCGAGCTACACCATCTGGTTCACCGCGGCCAGCCGGGTCAACTCGCCCGGCCAGAACTCGGTGCAGCAGGCGAAGAACCAGCTCGCCGCCGTCAAGGCCACCGGTTACACCAGCACACTGAACGCGTACAAGAACTGGTGGCATGCCTTCTGGGCCAAGTCGTTCGTCCAGTACGGCGGCAGCGCCGACAACGACTACCTGGAGAACGCCTACTACCTGTTCACGTACATGATCGCGGCCGGCGGCTACGGCAACTACCCGTTGCACTTCATCAACGGGAACTTCCGGGCCACGCAGGACAACTCGAAGTGGTCCAACGGCTACTGGTACTGGAACCAACGCGACGTCTACAACTCGTTCTACAGCTCGAACCATACGGAGCTGATGCGGACGTTCAACAACCTCTACTCACGGAACTACGCGGCGATCAAGAGCTACACGCAGACGAGGTACGGCTCCGACTCGCTGTGGGTGCCCGAGACGATGGGCTGGGACGGCAACGCCCGCGGCACCATCAACAGCGACTACGTGAACGACACGTACTCGACGGGCACCGAGGCCGCCTACAACATGTACCTGTACTACCGGTACACGAACGACACGGCGTACCTCCAGAACGTCGCGTACCCGTATATGCGTGACGCGGCGCGGTTCTACCAGAACAGGCTGTCCCGCAACGGAGCCCAGTACTACATGGCCAGCTCCAACGCGCACGAGACCTACTGGGACGTGAAGAACGCGCTCACCGACCTGGCCGCGATCCGGCTCCTCTATCCGCTGACGATCCAGGTGTCCACCCAGCTCGGACTCGACAGTGGACTGCGGGCCGGCTGGCAGGACGTGCTGAACAACCTGGCGCCGTACCAGATCTCGAACGGTGCCTATCTGCCGCACGACCCGCCGACCTCACCGACGCGCAACGGCGAGAACGTGGCGCTGGAGCTCGTCTGGCCCTACGACCAGAGCGGCATCGGCTTCCCCGACACGCAGACGTCCATCAACACCTGGAACGTGCGGCCGCACCCGTACGGCAACGTGTGGGCCAACGACCACGTGCACGCCGCCCGGCTCGGCCTCGGGCCCCAGGCACAGTCCGGCATGAAGACGATGCTGCAGAAGTACCAGAACTACCCCAACGGCATGACCAACAACACCAACGGGGTGTACGAGTACATCGGCATCCACCTGGCGGCGATGAACGAGTCGCTGATGCAGTCGTACAACGACAAGATCCGGGTGTTCCCCGCGATCCCGTCCGACTCCGGCTTCGTCGGCAAGTTCACGCTGCTGGCCAAGGACGGCTTCCTGGTCAGCGCGGAGCGCGAGGCGCAGGAGACCAAGTACGTGGGCATCCGCAGCCTGCACGGCAAGCAGGCCCGGGTGGTCAACCCGTGGGGCACCCAGCAGATCCGGGTCCGTCGCACCAGTGACAACGCCATCATCACCACGGTCTCGGCGGCCGAGGTGACGTGGGCGACCGCGGCGAACACGAGCTACGTCGTGGAGCGGGTGGCCAAGCCACTGACGTCCTACTCCGCGACCACGTTGACCGGCACGGCCAACCAGGGCGCAAAGTCGCTGTCCGGCACCGCCTCCACCTTCGGCCTCGGGCCGGCGGGGCAGGGTGGCCTGGTCAACGACACCGACCTGACCTACGGCGCGAACTGGTACCACACCACGGCCCGCGGGTACGGCGACTACAACGACGACACCCACCACAGCAACACCGTCAACGCGGAGGCGTCCTACACGTTCAACGGCACGGGCGTGGAGTACCTCTCGGAGCGGTTCAGCGACATGGGCAACGTCGACGTCTACCTCGACGGCACGTTCCAGGCCAACGTCAACCTCAACGTGACCGGCGCACGCCAGGCGCAACAGGTGGTGTGGAGCCGCACCGGGCTCACCAACGGCCAGCACACGATCCGGATCGTCAACAAGACGACCTCGGTGGGGATGATCGACGCGTTGCGGATCCTGACCGGCGGGGGCAGCAACCCGACGGGCGGCACCGCACTGCGGGCGGCGGCCAACAACCTGTACGTGACCGCCGCGGGCACCGCACCCCTGATCGCCAGCGCGGCGACGATCGGCGGGTCGGAGCGCTTCGACGTGGTCGACCTCGGCGGTGGCAACGTGGGGCTGCGGTCCCGGGCCAACAACATGTT
Organism: Asanoa ishikariensis; assembly: GCF_900107455.1. Lineage (GTDB taxonomy): Bacteria > Actinomycetota > Actinomycetes > Mycobacteriales > Micromonosporaceae > Asanoa > Asanoa ishikariensis. The sequence continues at coordinate 1,649,411 of NZ_FNQB01000002.1, forward strand.
CGTCTGCGCGGAGAACGCCGGCGCCAACCCGCTGGTCGCGAACCGGGCATCGGCCGGGGCCTGGGAGACGTTCACCCGGGTCAACAACTCCGACGGCACGATCAGCCTGCGGGCCAACGTCAACACCAAATACGTCGTCGCGGAGAACGGCGGTGCGGGCAACCTCATCGCCAACCGCGACGCGATCGGACCGTGGGAGAAGTTCACGCTCGTCGCGGGCTGAACCCACAGCGGGGCCAGGGGAATGGCACACCCTGGCCCCGACACCCGTCCCTACCAACCGTTCCAGCCGGCAGCGGCGGCCCGGCTCCTAGCCAACCCCCACATGAGCGGAGGAGCAGAGTGTTGAAACGATTGGTGGCGGCCCTTGCCGGGCTCGCCGTGGTGCTGGTAGCGGCGCTGTACGCCGCACCGGCGAACGCGGCGCCGGTGACCAAGGTTCTCGTGTTCTCCAAGACGGCCGGTTTCCGGCACTCGTCGATCCCCAACGGCATCGCGGCGATCCAGCTACTCGGTTCGCAGAACGGCTTCTCGGTGACGGCCACCGAGGACGCCGCCCAGTTCACGACCGCCAACCTGGCGCAGTACCAGGCGGTGGTCTTCCTCTCCACGACCGGTGACGTGCTGAACGCGACCCAGCAGACCGCGTTCCAGTCGTACATCGCGAGCGGTAAGGGCTACGTGGGCGTGCACGCCGCCGCCGACACCGAGTACGACTGGGCCTGGTACGGCGGCCTGGTCGGTGCCTACTTCCAGTCGCACCCGGCGATCCAGCAGGCGACCCTGCGGGTCGAGGACACCACGAACCCGGCGAGCGCGCATCTGCCGGCCAACTGGACTCGGTCGGACGAGTGGTACAACTACCGGACCAACCCGCGGGCCAACGTACGCGTGCTCGTGCGGCTCGACGAGGCCACCTACAGCGGCGGCTCGATGGGTGACCACCCGATCACCTGGTGCCAGAACTACGGCGGTGGCCGGTCGTTCTACACCGGGCTCGGGCACACCGAGGCGTCGTACACGGAGTCGAACTTCACCCGGATGCTGCTCGGCGCGATCCAGTGGGCCGGCGGCGCGGTCAGCGCGACCTGCACGCCCGCCACGACGCCGCCGGTGAGCGGCACAGCCGTGCGGGCGGGGGCGAACAACCTGTTCGTCACGGCGGGTTCCGGCAACCTGATCGCCAACGCGAGCGCGGCGTCCACCAACGCGCAGCGCTTCGACGTGGTCGACCTCGGCGGCGGCAACGTCGCACTGAAGTCGCGCGCCAACGGCATGTACGTCTGCGCGGAGAACGCCGGCGCCAACCCGTTGGTCGCCAACCGGGCATCGGTCGGTGGCTGGGAGACGTTCGCGCGGGTCAACAACTCCGACGGCACGGTCAGCTTCCGCGCCCAGGCCAACGGCCGCTACGTGGTGGCCGAGAACGGCGGAGCCGCGGCCCTGATCGCCAACCGCACCACCATCGGCGCCTGGGAGAAGTTCACCCTCACCACCAGCTGAAGGAAGGGACCCTTGTTATCGCTTTTCGCATAACAAGGGTCCCTTCCTAACGCCCTCTGCTCCGTACCCCTACCCAAAATCAGGAGCATCCACATGCGACGTACGTCCCTGCGCCGCAGACCGCGCCTCTTGAGCGCGCTCGGCGCCGCCCTGCTCACTGCGGCCAGCCTGACGGTGCTGACCGTCACGCCCACACCGGCGGCTGCCGCGCCGCCCGCGACCAACCTGTTCGAGAAGGTGAAGCTGGACGGCGGCACCTCGATGGGTGAGCCGATCGAGCTCGCCGTCGCGCCGGACCAGAAGGTCTTCTACATCAACCGGGGCACGTCGTCCGGCGGCGGCCAGGTCCGGCTCTACAACCCCACGACGCGGACCACGACGGTCGCGCTGACGATCGCGCTGGACGCCCGCTTCGAGGACGGCCTGATCGGCATCACGCTCGACCCCGGCTTCGCCACGAACCGCTGGCTCTACCTGTTCTACTCGCCCGCCCAGGCGAGCCTGGTCAACCGGATCTCCCGGTTCACCTTCAACGCGACCACGAACGTCATCGACCCGGCGTCCGAGGACATGATCATCGAGTGGCCCACCGAGCGGCGGCTGTGCTGTCACTCGGCCGGCTCGATGACCTGGGACACCGCCGGCAACCTGTACTTCGCGGTCGGCGACAACACCAACTCCGGTGGCGACTCGGCCGGCATGGCGCCGATCGACGAGCGCACCAGCCGGGACGCGCAGTACGACGCCCAGCGCACGTCGGGCAACACCAACGACCTGCGCGGCAAGATCAACCGGATCAAGCCGACCACCGCCGGCACGTACACGGTGCCGAGCGGCAACCTGTTCGCGGCCGGCACCGCGGGGACCCGGTCCGAGATCTACATCATGGGCACCCGCAACCCGTACCGGATCTGGGTCGACAAGAAGGCCAACAACACCCTGTACTGGGGCGAAGTCGGTCCGGACGCGGGCGCGACGGTCGCCAACCGGGGTCCGGCGGCCTACGACGAGTTCAACCGGGCCACCGCGCCGGGCAACTACGGCTGGCCCTACTGCGGCGGCCCGAACGTCGCGTACAACGACTGGGACTTCGCGGCCAACGCACCGCGCGGCTGGTTCCCCTGCGGTGGCACCACCGGCCCGGTCAACAACTCGCCGCGCAACACCGGCCTCCAGCAGCTTCCGCCGACCAAGCCGGCGCTGGTCTGGGAGCAGCACGGCGGCAGCAAGGAGTGGCCGGCCCTGGACAGCCCGGGCGGCTGTGGCTCGCCGAACCACACCGAGGTCTACCACTACGACGCGAACCTGGTCTCGGACGTCAAGTGGCCGGCCTACTACGACAACAAGTGGCTGATCTCCGAGTACTGCCGCAACTGGATCAAGGAGGTCCAGTTCAACAACGGCAACCCGGTGACCGGCACGCCGACCGTGATCGAGCCGGTGCTGGCCGGGATGCAGCTCGTGCACCCGATCGACATGGAGTTCGGCCCGGACGGGTCGCTCTATCTGCTCGAGTACGGCAACGGCTACTTCTCCGGTGACGTCGCGGCCGGCCTCTACAAGATCAATTACGTCGCCGGTGGACGCGCGCCCATCGCCGTCGCCTCCGCCAACCGCGACAACGGTTTGGCGCCGCTCGCCGTCACGTTCTCCAGCGCGGGCAGCACCGACCCCGACGGGGACCCGCTGACCTACCAGTGGGACTTCGACAACAACGGCACGGTCGACTCGACGGCCGCCAACCCGTCGTTCACCTACACGACCAACGGCGACAAGCGGGCCCGGCTGACCGTCAACGACGGCACCGGCCGCAGCGGCACCACCCTGCTGCCGATCGTGGTCGGCAACAACCGGCCGACGGTCGCGCTCAACGGCCTGCCGGCCGGCGGCATGATCTCGTGGGGCGAGAACGTCACCTCCACGGGTACGGCCACGGACCCGCAGGACGGCACCATCCCGTGTGCCAGCGTGGTGATCCGGGCCGCGCTCGGCCACCAGGAGCACGCGCACGAGGAGGGCCAGGGCACCGGTTGCGGGTTCACCGTCAACACCGGTCCCGTGCACGCCGGCCCCGACTCGACGCTGTTCTTCGTGCTGCGGTCCAGCTACACCGACCGGGGTGCGACCGGCAGCGTGCCGCTGACCGGGGAGAAGGAGATCACCCTCTGGCCCAAGCAGTGGCAGGCCGAGCACTACGTCACGCTCAACGGCCCGCAGGTGATCAACGCGTCCGGTGCCGAGGGTGGCAAGCGGCTCGGTGACATCCAGAACGGCGAGTACGTGCGGCACCACGCCGTCAGCCTCAAGGGGATCACCCAGCTCCGGACCCGGGTCTCGTCCGGCGGCGCCGGCGGCACGATCTCGTTCCGCTACGACTCGACCACCGGCACCGAGGTGGCCCGGGTCGCGGTGCCGAGCACCGGTAGCTGGGACACGTACACGGACATCACCGTCCCGGTGAACAAGCCCGACGACAACACCCACGACCTCTACATCGTGTTCACCGGTGGCAGCGGGGCGTTCCTCGACCTCGACAGCTACACGTTCGTCGGATCGGGTGTCAGCACGCCGGGCACTGGTGGCCCGCGTACCGGCGCCATCCGGGCGCTCGGCAAGTGCGCCGACGTGAACGGCGGCGCGACCGCCGACGGCACCAAGGTGCAGATCTGGGACTGCAACGGCGCGACCAACCAGAGCTGGACCGTCGGCACCGACGGCACCATCCGCTCGCTCGGCAAGTGCCTCGACGTCCAGTCCAGCGGCACGACCAACGGCACGAAGGTCCACCTCTGGACCTGCAACAGCACCGGTGCCCAGCAGTGGGTCACCGCCGCCAACGGCGGCCTGCGCAACCCGCAGGCCAACAAGTGCCTGGACATCCCGGGCTCGAACGTCACCAACGGCACCCAGCTCCAGATCTACGACTGCAACGGCACCGGCGCCCAGAACTGGACGCTGCCGTAAGGCCGGAGCGCTAGCCGCGCGGGGTCCGGTCGCGCCGACGGCCGGGCCCCGCGCCCCCTACCCATTAGGAGTAAGCATGCGCATCCGCGCCCTCGCCGCGGCCGCGGCGCTCGCCCTCGTGGCGGGCCTCGCGGTCGCCCCACCGGCCCAGGCCGCCCCGCTCACCAAGGTCCTGGTGTTCTCCAAGACCGCCGGCTTCCGGCACTCGTCCATTCCCAACGGCATCGCGGCGATCCAGCAGCTCGGTTCGCAGAACGGCTTCTCGGTGACCGCGACCGAGGACGCCGCCCAGTTCACCACCGCCAACCTCGCGCAGTACCAGGCGGTCGTCTTCCTCTCGACCACCGGTGACGTGCTCAACGCGACGCAGCAGACCGCGTTCCAGTCGTACGTGACCGGTGGGGGCGGCTTCGTCGGTGTGCATGCCGCCGCCGACACCGAGTACGACTGGCCGTTCTACGGCGAGCTCGTCGGTGCCTGGTTCGCCTCGCATCCGGCCAACCAGACCGCGACGATCCGGGTCGAGGACCGCGGCAACGCCTCGACCGCGCACCTGCCGGCGACCTGGTCCCGGCTGGACGAGTGGTACAACTACCGGACCAACCCCCGGTCCACCGCCAAGGTGCTGGCCAGCCTGGACGAGTCCTCGTACTCCGGCGGCTCGATGGGTGGCGACCACCCGATCACCTGGTGCAAGAACGTCGGCAACGGCCGGTCCTGGTACACGGGGCTCGGTCACGTCGAGGACGCCTACACCGACGCCAACTTCACCCGGATGCTGCTCGGCGGCATCCAGATCGCGGCCAACAACCGGCCGGCCGACTGCCGTGCGGAGACCGGCTACACCGCGCTGTTCGACGGCACCCAGGCCAGCCTCAACAACTGGCAGCAGGCCGGGCCGGGCAGCTTCACGCTGGCCAACGGCACGCTCAGCTCGGTCGGCGGCATGGGTCTGCTCTGGTACCCGGTGCGGACGTTCAGCAACTACTCGCTGAAGGTCGACTGGATGATGCCGGGCGACGACAACGGCGGCGTGTTCATCGGTTTCCCGAACCCGAACGGTGACCCATGGAACCCGGTCAACCAGGGTCACGAGATCCAGATCGATGCCACCGACGCCGACCCGTCGCGCACCACCGGCAGCGTCTACAGCTTCTCCGGGCCGAACTACGCGCTGCGCGACGCCGCGCTCAACCCGCCGGGATCGTGGAACACCTACGAGATCGGTGTGCACGGGCAGCGGGTCGAGGTCTGGCTCAACGGCGTCAAGGTGAACGACTACCAGTCGACGCGGGCCATCTCCAACGGCTACATCGGTGTGCAGAACGACGGCGCCGGCGCTGACATCAACTACCGCAACATCCGGATCAAGGCCGACGGCGGCACCCCGCCCGCCACCGACATCGCACAGGGCAAGCCCGTCGTGGTGTCGAGTGTGGAGGGTGGCAACCTGGCCGCGTACGCCACCGACGGCAACTCGTCGACCCGCTGGGGCTCCGCCTACAGCGACCCGCAGACGGCCACCGTGGACCTCGGGCAGTCGTACAACCTCTCCCGCGTGCGGTTGAACTGGGAGACGGCGTACGGGCGGGGCTACCAGATCCAGACCTCGCCCAACAACTCCACCTGGACGACGGTCTACTCGACCACCACCGGCGACGGCGGGGTCGACGACATCACCCTCACCGGCACCGGCCGCTACGTGCGGATGAACGGCACGCAGCGGGCCACCGCATGGGGCTACTCGCTCTGGGACTTCAACGTGTACGGAACCCCGGGTGGTGGCACCGGGCCCACGCTGTTGTCCCGCAACCAGCCGGTGACCGTGTCCAGCGTCGAGCCGGGATCGGCCCATGCCGGCTCCAACGCCGTCGACGGCAACACCGCCACCCGCTGGGGATCGGCCTACAGCGACCCGCAGTGGATCACCGTCGACCTGGGCTCGGCGCGGACCGTCAACCGCGTCCGGCTCCAGTGGGAGGCCGCCTACGCGCGGGCGTACCAGGTCCAGACCTCGACCAACGGCTCGACCTGGACCAACGCCTACGCCACCACGACCGGTGACGGCGCCGTCGACGACGTCACCCTCACCACCCCGCCCACCGCCCGCTACGTCCGCGTCAACGGCACGCAGCGGGCCCTGACCCAGTACGGCTACTCCCTCTGGGAGTTCGAGGTCTACGGATCATGAAAGGACCAGGTATGCGCCCAACCCCTCGGCGCTGGTCGCGGCTGCTCGCCGTCGGCCTGCTCGGCATCGCCAGCTCCACGCTGGCGGTGACCTCGACCGCGGCACCCGCCGCCGCGGCGGACATCCCGGCGGCCGACTACCAGGCCGTCCAGCTCGCCCTCGGCTCCGCCGAGATCGGTGAGGCGATGTCGCTGGCCGTGCTGCCGGACCGCACGGTCATCCACACCGCCCGCAACGGCACGGTCCGGGTCACGGACCCGGCCGGCAACACCAAGGTGGCCGGCACCATCCCCGTCTACACGCACGACGAGGAGGGCCTCCAGGGCGTCGCGGTCGACCCGGGCTTCGCGACCAACCGCTACGTCTGGCTCTACTACTCGCCGCCGCTGTCGACGCCCGGCGGTGACGCGCCGACCACCGGCACCGCGGCCGACTTCAACGCGTGGAAGGGGCACCTGAACCTGTCGCGGTTCACCCTCAACGCCGACAACACGCTCAACATGGGCAGCCAGGTCGTCACGCTGACCGTCGACAACGACCGTGGTCAGTGCTGCCACGTCGGTGGCGACATCGACTTCGACTCGGCCGGCAACCTCTACCTGACCACCGGTGACGACACCAACCCGTTCGAGAGCAACGCGTTCACGCCGATCGACGAGCGGACCAACCGGAACCCGCAGTTCGACGCGCAGCGCTCCTCGGGCAACACCAACGACCTGCGCGGCAAGGTCCTGCGGATCAAGCCGACCGCGGCGGGCGGCTACACCATCCCGGCCGGCAACATGTTCGCGGCGGGCACGGCGAACACCCGGCCGGAGATCTACGCGATGGGCTTCCGGAACCCGTTCCGGATGAGCGTCGACAAGCCGACCGGCATCGTCTACCTCGGCGACTACGGCCCGGACGCGGGCGCCGCCGACGCCAACCGCGGCCCTGGCGGCCAGGTCGAGTTCAACCGGATCACCGCGCCCGGCAACTACGGCTGGCCGTACTGCACCGGCAACAACTCGACGGCCGAGACCTACAACGAGTACACGTTCCCGTCTGGGCCTTCGCAGGCCAAGTACAACTGCGCGGGCGGGCCGACCAACAACTCGTTCCGCAACACCGGCCTCACGACGTTGCCCGCGGCCAAGCCGGCCTGGATCCGGTACGGCTTCGACTCGACCCCGCCGGAGTTCGGCGGCGGCTCGGAGTCGCCGATGGGTGGCCCGGTCTACCGCTACAACGCGTCGCTGAACTCCGCCGTCAAGTTCCCGCAGTCGCTGGACGGCCGCTACTTCGCCGGTGAGTACGGCCGGCAGTGGATCAAGGCGATCGCGGTCAACAGCAACGGCACCTACGGCGAGATCTCCGACTTCCCGTGGGACGGCACGCAGGTCATGGACATGGCCTTCGGTCCGGACGGCGCGCTGTACGTGCTCGACTACGGCACGGGCTCCAACAACCAGGCGCTGTACCGGGTCGAGTACATCGGTGGCGGCAACCGCAGCCCGGTGGCGGTCGCCTCGGCCAACCGGACGTCCGGACCGGCGCCGCTGAGCATCACCTTCTCCTCGGCCGGATCCTCGGACCCGGAGGGTGGCGCGCTGTCGTATCTCTGGACGTTCGGCGACGGGACCACGTCGACGGCGGCCAACCCGACCAAGACCTACACCACCAACGGCACGTACACGCCGACACTGCGGGTCACCGACCCGACGGGCCTGTCCGGAACGGCGAGTCTCGTCGTCACCGTCGGCAACTCCGCTCCGACCGTCAACCTCAGCGTGCCGGCCGATGGGACGCTGTTCAACTTCGGTGACACCATTCCGTACACGGTGAGCGTCTCGGATCCTGAGGACGGCACCATCAACTGCGCGCGGGTGTCGGTCACCTACTTCCTCGGCCACGACAACCACTCGCACCAGATCACCTCGAAGACCGGCTGCTCCGGCACGCTGACCGTGCCCACCGACGGCGAGCACGACGCGGCGGCCAACATCTTCGGCATCTTCGTCGCGTCGTACACCGACAACGGCGGTCTGACCACGACCAACCAGAAGACGCTGCAGCCCCGGCACCGCCAGGGTGAGCACTTCGCGGCGCAGTCCGGTGGCGTGCAGATCGCCAACCACGCCGCGGCCGAGGGCGGCTCGACGGCGGGCTACATCGACAACAACGACTGGATCTCGTTCCGGCCGTACAGCCTGTCGGGGGTTTCGAGCATCACTGCCCGGGTGGCCTCCGGCACGACCGGCGGCACCATCGAGGTGCGCAGCGGCTCGCAGACCGGCACGTTGCACGGCACGCTGACGGTCAGCGCGACCGGTGGCTGGGAGACCTACGCCAACGTGTCGGCGAACCTGACGAACCTGCCGGCCGGGTCCACGCAGCTCTTCTTCGTGTTCAAGGGCGGCGCGGGCAACCTGTTCGACCTCGACGCGTTCACCCTGAACTCGACGGGAACCCCGCCAACCGGTGGGTCGACGCTCAAGGCGTTGGTCAACAACCAGTTCGTCAGCGCCGCCAACAGCACGACGCCGCTGATCGCCAACAAGGCGACGGCGGGCACCACCGAGCGGTTCGACGTGGTCGACCTGGGCGGTGGGAACGTCGCGCTGCGCTCGCGGGCCAACAACATGTTCGTCTGCGCGGAGAACGCCGGTGCGGGCGCGCTGGTGGCCAACCGGGCCACGGCCGGCTCGTGGGAGACCTTCACGCTGGTCCGGAACTCGGACGGCAGCGAGAGCTTCCGGGCGACCGTCAACAACATGTACGTGGTCGCGGAGAACAGCGGCGCCGGCTCGCTGATCGCCAACCGGGCGGCCATCGGGCCGTGGGAGAAGTTCGACCTGGTCTAACTCGCGGATAGATTGGATGAATCGCCTCGGCAACGGGGCGATTCTTCCTTTGTGGAGATCGAAGGTCTTGCCATACATCCGACCACCTGGTAAACATCGGATCTATGAATGCGCGTGAGGATCGTCGATGACCGCCCGCTTCGTGTCACTGGACACCTACGACGTGCGGTTCCCGACCTCGCGTGAGCTCGACGGCTCCGACGCGATGAACCCGGACCCGGACTACTCGGCGGCCTACGTGGTCCTGCGGACCGACGAGGTCGACGGGAACGAGGGCCACGGGTTCGCGTTCACCATCGGGCGCGGCAACGAGGTGCAGACCGCGGCGATCGCCGCGCTGCGGCCCTACCTGGCCGGCCGCCTGGTCAAGAACGTCCTCGACGACATGGGCGCGTTCTGGCGCGAGCTGGTGCACGACTCGCAGCTTCGGTGGCTCGGTCCGGAGAAGGGCGTCATGCACATGGCCATCTCGGCCGTGGTCAACGCCCTGTGGGACCTCAAGGCCAAGCAGGCGGGGCTGCCGCTGTGGCAACTGCTCTCCTCGATGCCGCCGGAGGAGCTGGTCTCCCTGGTCGACTTCCGCTACCTGACCGACGCGCTCACGCCGGGGGAGGCGCTCGAGCTGCTCCAGCCCGGCGCCGCCGGCCGCGAGGAGCGGGTCGCCGAGCTGTTGGCGCACGGCTACCCGGCCTACGCCACCTCACCGGGCTGGCTCGGCTACGAGGACGCCAAGCTGCGCCGGCTGTGCCAGGAGGCCCTCGACGCGGGCTTCACGCAGATCAAGCTGAAGGTCGGCGCGGACCTGGCCGACGACATCCGCCGGCTGCGGATCGCCCGCGAGGTGTGCGGCCCGGACATCCGGATCGCGGTCGACGCGAACCAGCGCTGGGACGTCGGCCAAGCGATCGAGTGGGTCGGTGAGTTGGCGCCGTTCGACCCGTGGTGGGTCGAGGAGCCGACCAGCCCGGACGACGTGGTCGGCCACGCCGCGATCGCCCGCGGCATCGCGCCGATTCCCGTGGCGACCGGCGAGCACGTGCAGAACCGCGTCGTGTTCAAGCAGCTCCTCCAGCTCGGCGCGGTGTCCTATGTGCAGCTCGACGCCGCCCGGGTGGCCGGCGTCAACGAGAACATCGCGATCCTGTTGCTGGCGGCCAAGTTCGGCGTGCCCGTCTGCCCGCACGCGGGCGGCGTCGGCCTCTGCGAGCTGGTGCAGCACCTCTCCCTCTTCGACTACGTCGCGGTGTCCCGCTCGATGGACAACCGCGTCATCGAGTACGTCGACCATCTCCACGAGCACTTTCTCGATCCCGTGCAGATCCGCGCCGGTCGTTACCTGGCACCTCAGGCACCCGGCTTCAGCTCGACCATGCGTCCCGAAAGCCGGGCCCGGTTCGCCTTCCCCGACGGGCCGGCCTGGTCACGCACCGTCTGACCCCCGCAACACCCCTACCCACCACAGAGGACTGCGATGATCCTGAACAGACGCGCCGTCGTCAGCGTGGCGGTCGTTGCCGCTTTCGCCGCGGCGACCGCTGGTTGCAACTCGTCCGACACCGGCTCCACCGGCGGCAGCGGCACCGACGCCGGCGCCGCCAAGCCGCCGATCGCGGTCGACCTGCCCCGGGCCGACTCCGACTTCTGGAACTCGTACGCCAAGTACATCCCGGAGTACGCGAAGGAAAGCGACATCAACCTGATGACGCCGACCAACTCGCAGAACGACATCGCCAAGCTGGTCGCCAACGCGCAGGCCGTCACCGCGCAGGGTGCCAAGGCGATCGTGATGGCGCCGCAGGACACGGGCGCCATCGCCAGCACGCTCACCATGCTGGAGAGCAAGAAGATCCCGGTGGTCTCCGTCGACACCCGGCCCGACAAGGGCAAGGTCTTCATGGTGGTGCGGGCCGACAACCGCGCCTACGGCCAGAAGGCGTGCGAGTTCCTCGGCGAGAAGCTCGGCGGCAAGGGCAAGGTCATCGAGTTCCAGGGCTCGCTCTCGTCGGTCAACGGACGGGACCGGTCCGAGGCGTTCGCCGAGTGCATGAAGACGAAGTTCCCCGACATCACCATCTTCGAGGAGCCGACCGAGTGGGAAGGCCCGAAGGCGGCCGCCGCGCTGCAGACCCGGCTCGCCCAGCACCCTGACCTCAAGGGCGTCTACATGCAGGCCGGTGGCGTGTTCCTGGCGCCGACGCTGCAGGTGCTCAAATCGAAGAACCTGCTGGTGCCGCCGACCGACCCGAAGCACATCTTCATCGTCTCCAACGACGGCATCCCGCAGGAGTTCGAGGCGATCCGCAAGGGCGAGATCGACGCCACCGTCTCGCAGCCCGCGGACCTCTACGCCAAGTACGCGCTGTTCTACGCCAAGGCCGCGGTCGAGGGAAAGACCTTCACCCCTGGACCTACGGACCACGACAGCACCATCATCGACGTCGGCAACGGCGTGCTCGAAGACCAGCTTCCGGCGCCGCTCGTGACGAAGGACAACGTCGACGACGCGTCGTTGTGGGGCAACCAGATCGGGAAGTGATGACCGACGTACTGACCGACGCGGCCGGGGGTGGGGCTGCCGCCCCGCACCCGGCCGTCTCGGCCCACGAGATAACCAAACGCTTCGGCGCGACCACGGCGCTGTCCGAGGTGAGCGTGGCGATCCAGGCCGGCACGACCCACGCCCTGGTGGGACGCAACGGCGCGGGCAAGTCGACGCTGGTCTCGGTGCTCACCGGGCTGCACCGGGCCGACGAGGGCACCGTCTCCTTCGGCGACTCACCGGCACCGGCCCCGTCCGACCGGGACGGGTGGCGACGGCACGTCGCCTGTGTGTACCAGCGTTCGACCATCATCCCGGCGCTGTCGGTGGCGGAGAACCTGTTCCTGAACCGGCAGGCCGCCGGCGGCCTGATCAAGTGGGGCGGCCTGCGTAAGCGGGCCGGCGCGCTGCTCGAGGAATACGGCGTCGACGTCGACCCGGGCGCGCTCGCCGGTGACCTCAACGTGGAGCAACGCCAACTCGTCGAGATCGCCCGGGCGCTGTCCCTCGGCACCCGGTTCATCATCCTCGACGAGCCGACCGCGCGTCTGGACGCGACCGCGATCGAGCGGTTGTTCGGCCGGATGCGCACGCTGGCCGCGGCCGGCGTCACCATGCTGTTCATCTCGCACCACCTGCGCGAGGTCTACGAGGTCTGCGACACCGTCACCGTGCTGCGCGACGCCCGCTGGGTGCTCACGGAGCCAGTCTCGGCGGTCAGCCACGACGCGCTGGTGGCCGCGATGACGGGCGAGGCGGTCGGGCTCACCGAGGTCGCGCCGCGTTCGGTGCCCGACGCGCCGCCGGTGCTCTCGTTGCGCTCGCTGACGCTGGCCGACGCGTACACGGAGATCGATCTTGATATCCGGCCCGGCGAGATGGTTGGCGTGACCGGCTCCGGCAGCAGCGGCAAGGTGTCGCTGGCGGAGACGGTCGGCGGGTTGCGGCGCGCGGACAGCGGCACGGTCAGCGTCGGCGGGGCCGCGGTCGGCTCGGGTGTGCCTTTGGCTTTGAAGGCCGGCATCGGGCTCGTTCCCGAGGACCGGCACCGCGAAGGGCTCGTGCCCCTGTTGTCGGTCGCGGAGAACGCGACCCTGCCGATCGGCGACCGGCTCGGGCCGGCGGGTGTCGTCGTGCCGCGCCGGCGGACCAGCGTGGCCGAGGAGATGATCCGGCGGTACGACATCCGCACCGAGAGCGCGGCGGCCCCGGTCGCCAGCCTCTCCGGTGGCAACGCGCAGAAGGTCGTGCTGGCCCGCGCGCTGTCCACCGACCCGCGGGTGCTGGTGCTGATCAACCCCACCGCCGGCGTCGACGTGCGCTCCAAGGAGTCGCTGCTCGGTGCCGTGCGCTCGGCGGCCGACCAGGGCACGGGCGTGCTGATGGTCTCCGACGAGCTCGACGACCTGCGCCACTGCGATCGGGTGCTGGTCATGTTCCACGGCCGGGTGACGGCCACGCTCTCCCGAGGCTGGGATGACGCGCAGGTGGTCGCGGCAGTCGAGGGTGTTTCTTCCGAAGGAGCTTCGTCATGACCGGGACTACGACAGCGCCGGTTTCACCGCCGGAGGCGCCGGTCAGGCGGCGGCTGACCGGGCCGCGGCTGGCGCGGATGCGGGACCTGGCGCTCGTACCCGCGATCATCGTGCTGGTCCTGGTCGGTGCGCTCATCGATCCGGTGTTCCTGAGCAGCGCCAACATCACCAACGTGCTGCAACAGCAGACCGAGCTGTCGCTGCTGGTGCTGGCCGAGGCGATCATCCTGATCGGTGGCCGGTTCGACCTCTCGCTGGAGTCGACCGTCGGCCTCGCGCCGGCGCTGGCTGTGGCGCTGGTCATCCCGGCCGCCAGCAACGGGATCGGCACCGAATGGGCCACGGCCCTGGCGATCCCGATCTGCCTGCTCGTCGGCGTGGCCATCGGCGCGTTCAACGGGCTGCTGATCCTGCGTTTCGGGCTGTCGGCGTTCATCGTCACGCTCGGCATGCTGATCGTGCTGCGCGGCCTCCAGATCGGCATCACCGGCGGGCAGAACCTGTTCGAGCTGCCGATGTCGGTGCTCTACCTGGGCAACGCGGTCTGGCTCGGCCTGCCGGCCTCGATCTGGATCTGCGGGATCCTGTTCGCGATCGGCATCGCGGTACTCGGTTTCTTCCGGCACGGGCGCGCTGTGTACGCCATCGGCGGCAACCGGGACGCGGCGCGCGCGGCGGGCATCCGGGTGGACCGGGTGATGTGGATCGTGTTCATCGTCGGCGGCCTGCTCGCGGCGCTGGCCGGCCTGCTGATGACCGGGCGGCTCGGCTCGGTCGCGGCGGCGCAGGGCGACGGCATGATCTTCACGGTGTTCGCGGCGGCCGTGATCGGCGGGGTCAGCATGGAGGGCGGCAAGGGCACGCTGTTCGGCGCGCTCTGCGGCGTCATCGTGCTCGGCCTGATCAACAACATCCTCACGCTCGCCGGCGTCTCGGCACAGTGGATCCAGGCCATCTACGGCCTGATCATCCTGGTGGCACTGATGCTCGCCCGGTTGACGACAGGCAAAGCCCAGGACTGAGGTGACGGCGTGGCGTTGACCGACGAAGCGATCGACAAGATCAAGGAGATGATCGTCTCCGGGGCACTCGGCCCCGGGGACCGGCTCCCCAAGGAGGCGGATCTCGCCGAGCGGCTCGGGCTGTCCCGCAACTCGTTGCGCGAGGCGGTCAAGGCGCTGTCCATCATCAAGATTCTCGACGTGCGGCAGGGAGACGGCACGTACGTCACGAGCCTGTCGCCCGACCTGCTCCTCGAGTCGCTGAGCTTCGTCGTCGACTTCCACCGCGACGACACCGTGCTCCAGTTCCTCGAGGTGCGCCGCATCCTGGAGCCGGCGGCGACGGCGCTGGCGTCTCTGCGGATGCTTCCCGGGGACGTCGCCAAGCTGCAACGGACGCTCGACGAGCTCGGCGCGTCGCCGTCGGTGGAGGCGCTGGTCGCGAACGACCTCGAGTTCCACCGCGCGATCGCGGCCGGGTCCGGCAACGCGGCGCTCTGCTCGCTGATCGACGGGCTCTCCGGGCCGACCACGCGGGCCCGGATCTGGCGCGGGCTCACCCAGGAGGGCGCGGTCGACAAGACGCGCGAGCAGCACCAGGCGATCGTCGACGCGATCGCGGCCCACGAGCCCGACCTGGCCCGCTCGTGGGCGACGGTGCACATCGCGGGTGTGGAGGAGTGGCTACGACAGGCGCTCTGATACGTCGTGTGACGTACAGTCGGATACTCCCTGCCGAGTACGAACCTGTCGTACGCCCGCCATAGAGTCATCGCGTCCAACACAGACTCTTCAGACGGGGTTCCGATGCGTTCGCTCTACATCTGGTTGTCCAGGTTGATCGCGCTCGGCGTGGTGGTGCAGGTGCTGGTCATCGCCTGGAGCGCGTTCGACATCCAAAGCAAGGCAAATGACGGCGTCCCCTTCACGGAGGACACCGAGGCCAACATCGGCGCGATGCTGCACTCGGTGATCGGCATGATGGTCATCCCGGTGCTGGCGCTGCTCTTCGCCATCGTCTCGTTCTTCGCCAAGGTGCGCGGTGGAGCGGCTCTGGCCTGGGGCGTGTTCGGTCTGGTCGTCCTACAGATCGCGCTCGCCTTCGCGTCCTTCGCGGCGCCGGTGGTGGGCACGCTGCACGCGCTCAACGCGTTCGCCGTCGCCGGCCTGGCCGGCATGGCCGGGTCGCGTGCGACCAAGCCCGATCCCTCGGTTGCCGCTCCGGCCAGGAGCAGCGATCCCGGGGTCCCCGCCGGGGCATGACGGCAACGGACAACCCGGCCGAGCGCGCGACACCCTCGGCCGGGTCGGACAACCATGCCCAAGCGACGGCTGACCTGGCTCCCGAGCCGTCCGGCGGTGCGGAGGCCGCCGGTTGGCGATCCTGGCTGCGTTGGGGTGCGGCGGTCCTGTCCGTGGTGCTGGTCGGGACGCTCGGTTATCTCTGGTTCGACAGCCGCGTCCCGTCGACGTTGTCGGTCATGGAGATGGGCTACGCCGACTGGGGTGGCGGTGCGGTGCCGGCGGGCGGGCATCAGCACGCCGGCGGGATCAGCGTCGCCGGCCTGACCGGGCCGGCCGGCACGCCGGCCGTCTCGCTCTCGCTGACGGCGCGGGCGGAGACGTTCACGCTGCCCACGGGCGAGCGGGTCGAGGGTTACACGCTCAACCACGCCTCGCCGGGTCCCGAGATTCGGGCGCGGGTCGGTGACCTCGTCCAGGTCGAGCTCGTCAACGAGTCGGTGCCCGACGGGGTGGCGCTGCACTGGCACGGGGTGCGGGTGCCGAACGCGGAGGACGGGGTCGCCGGGGTCACCCAGGACGCGGTGCCGATCGGTGGGCGGCATACCTACCGGTTCGTGGTGAGCGATGCCGGGACCTACTGGTATCACTCCCATCAGGTCTCGCACGAACAGGTGAAAGGCGGACTGTTCGGGGCTCTGGTGGTCGCGCCGGCCGCTGGCGATGCCGGGCCCGACGTCGTGGCGCAGGTGCACACCTACGACGGGCGACGGACGGTGCAGGGGGCGACGGGGTCGCTGTCGGTGCCTTCGCCTGCCGGCGTGGCGACCCGGGTGCGGGTGGTCAACACCGACAACGGGCCGTTGCGGCTGTCGGTGACCGGCGCGCCCTATCGCGTGGTCGCCGTCGACGGTCACGACCTGCACGGGCCGTCGGATGTCAGCGATCGAGGTCTCTCGGTTGCGGCCGGCGGTCGGGTCGACCTGCTGGTCACGCCCGTCGGTGGTGCTGTCCGGGTTGATCTCGGGGCCGGTTCCTCGCTGGTGGTGGGGCCTTCGGGTGCCGCTGCTCCGGCCGCGGTCACGCCCGCGACGATGCTCGACCTGCTGTCCTACGGCACGCCGGCGCCGGTCTCGCTGGATACCGGGCATTTCGACCGTTCCTTCGAGTTGACGATCGACCGCCGTCCCGGCTTCCTCGACGGGCGGCCCGGTCTGTGGTGGACGATGAACGGCCACCTCTATCCCGACGTGCCGATGTTCATGGTCCGCGAGGGCGACATCGTGCGGATGACGATCACCAACAACTCGGGCGAGGTGCATCCGATGCACCTGCACGGGCACGTGGCGCTGGTGCTGTCCCGCGACGGGGTCGCCGCCACCGGCAGCCCGTGGTGGACGGACTCGCTCGACGTCGCCGAGGGGGAAAGCTACGTGGTCGCGTTTCGAGCCGACAATCCCGGCATTTGGATGGACCACTGTCATAACCTGCCGCATGCCGCGGACGGGATGGTCGCGCACTTGGCGTACGAGGGCTACACGACTCCGTACGTGATCGGCGGAACGGCCGAGAACGAACCCGAGTGATTAACCAGTCACCATGAATGACCTTGCATATTTCGTGCATCCCGGTAGCGTTGCCTGTCGATCAATGATCGGGGAGCGGGCGGGTTATGCACGTCGACGTCGAGAAGGTTCTGACCGGCACGCGACGCGAGGAGGCCTGGCACCTCTACACGACGGCTTTCGAAGAGCTCCGCTATGCGGCGGTCCAGCGGCACCTCATGCACCGCGGGGAGTTCGACGAGGTCCTGGCCGACGACAGGGTCGAGAAATACGTCTCCCTGACCTCGGACGGCAGGCTCGCGGGGTTGTCGACGTTCACCAACGACCTCGACGCGATGCCGCTGATCTCCCCGGACTACTTCGCCCACCGCTGGCCGGACCGCTACGCGGAACGCCGCATCTGGTACCTGGGCTTCGTCGCCATCGCCGCCGACCAACGCCGGTCGGGCGTCTTCGAAGCGCTGATCGAGAAGATGTGGCGGGTTGTCCGCGCCAACGCCGGCATCGCGGCCCTGGACCTGTGCGCCCGCAACGAGTCCCGCCAGCTTGACGCCGCCATCACCAGGACACTGACGGCCCTGACCCCCGACGTGGTCGCCACCCGCCTGGACACCCAGGCCTTCTGGTCCTGGGAGCTCCCGACCGCCTCCTAGGGCGGTCCTGCCGCTCAGTTCTCGTCGGTGTCGGCGTCGGTCAGCGGGTCGGAGGTGTCGACCGGCGTGCGGGCGACGTGGCGGGCGACCTCGACCTCGTCGACCGATTCGCCGCTCGGGACGTCCTGCGCCGCGCGACGTCGGTTCTTGACCGGGACCGGTGGCACGGCGTTCGCCGCCTCATGACCGGCATTCTCCCGCACCGACGACGACCCGTTCGCCTCCTTCGGCGCGGCCGCATCGGGTGGTGCCGCCGGCACCCAGCCGTTGGCGTTGGTGCTCACCGTCCCCGCCCCGGCCGCCTCCGGTGCTTCTGTCCTGGCCAGGATCCGGCCCAGCCGCCCGTTCACCGTCCATTTGGGACTGGTCAGGGCGTCCGGCTGGCCCTTCCCGTTGGCGGTCCTTGCCCCGGTGCCGATCGGCTCGTCCGGCTCGTCGCCGTTCGCGGCCCGGGGCGAGGTGGACTCGGCGCCGATCGGTCGGGCGTCCGGGAGCGCCGTGCCGGAGCCGGGCTTCGGGCCGGTGGCCGGGCGGGCCGGGGAGACGGGTGGCTCGCCCGGGATCGGGTCGAGCAGCCGGCGCGCCGCCTCGGCGTCGTCGCCGTTCGCGTTCGGAGCCGGACCCAGCCGCGGGAACCCCTCGACCGCCTTGGAGCGCTTCGGCTCCTCGGGCGCCGGGCGGTCGGCGTGGGCCAGGTCGCCACCTCGACCGATGGCGGCCGGGCGGCGGAGGCGGGCGAAGGTCTCCGGGTCCTGCGGGCGGCCCCACAGCCAACCCTGCCCGTACACGACGCCAAGAGCTTGCAGCACGTCGCGCTGTGACTGGGTCTGCACGCCCTCGGCGACCACGGTCAGGCCGAGCGCCGAGCTCATCGCGACCACGGCACGGACGATCTCCTCGTCCTCCGGGTTGGTGCCGAGGCCACCCACGAACGAGCGGTCGATCTTCACGCCGGTGACCGGATGGCGGCGCAGGTAGCCCAGCGCGGAGAACCCCGTGCCGAAGTCGTCGACGACGAGCCGCACACCCAGGCCGCGCAGGTCGGCCATCACCTGGTCGGTGACCTGCGAGCCGTCGACCATGACCGACTCGGTGATCTCCAGCATCACCGACTCGCCGGACAGGCCGTTCTCGACCAGGGCCTCGGCGAGCTCGCCGGGCAGGCGCGGATCACGGAGCTGGCGCGGCGAGACGTTGATCGACAGCCAGAACTCGTCGTTGACCACGTCGTTCCTGCGCCATTCGGCGAGCTGGCGCAGGGCCTCACGCATCACCCAGCGGCCCAGGTCGGTGATCAGCCCGGTCTCCTCCGCGACCGGGATGAACTTGGTCGGCGCGATCGTGCCCTTCGTCGGGTGCTCCCAGCGGATCAACGCCTCGACACCGGTCAGGCGGGCGCCACTGAGCCGGACGATCGGCTGGTACGCGAGCCGGAGCTGGTCGTGCGCGAGCGCGTGGCGGAGCGAGAGCTCGAGCTCGATGCGGTCGCGTACCCGGTCGTGCATGGTCGAGTCGAACAGCACCCAGCGGCCGCGCCCTTCGGCCTTGGCCTGGTACATCGCGGTGTCGGCGTCGCGCAGCAGGCCCTCGGCGGTGACCAGAGGCGCGCCGGCGTCGTCGGTCTTGGCGACCGCCGAGCCGGCGATGCCGATCGAACCCGACACCACCACGTCGGACGCGGTGGCCTGCAGCGGCAGGGTGAGGCTGGCCAGCACCCGCTCGGACAGCGCGATCGCCTCGTCGGCGGTCGACATGTGCGCGATCACGAACTCGTCGCCACCGACCCGGGCGACCGCGGCGCCGGCCGGCACCGTGCGGCGCAGGCGGCGGGCCACCTCGACGATCACCCGGTCGCCGGCGTAGTGGCCCCACGAGTCGTTGACCAGCTTGAACCCGTCGAGGTCGAGGAAGAACAGCCACAGCGGACGGTCCGGGTCGGTCGGCCGGGCGAGGATCTGGCCGACCTGGTCGACGAGCAGCGCGCGGTTCGGCAGCGCGGTGAGGTGGTCGTGCGTGGCCTGGTACTCGTACTCGCGCTGCGCAGCCGCGTACGCCTGCACCGCGGACACCGACCGCAGCAGCAGCAACGCGACCATCAGCGCGCCGCCGACGGCCAGCACGACCCGGTCGAGCCTGCTCAGGTCGGGGATCGTCGCCGTCAGCACGAACGGCACGGCCAGGGCCGGGATGAGCAGCAGCAGGCGGCGCCAGGACCAGGCCTGGACCGGCAGCGGGGTACGGCGGCCGATGTGCCGCATGGACGGATGCAGCGCGCAGGCGCCGATCAGCACGAAACCGAGCAGGAAGGGAAGGTCGATGAGCCGGTTGCCGTTGAGGGTGCCGTTGACGCCGATGATGGCGTAACCGATGTCGCCGGCCAGCAACAACACCATCGAACCGATGAGCATGAGGTAGCTGGGGCCGCGGACCGCGGTGGTGAACGCGACGTTGGCGACGAGCAGCACCAGCACCAGGTCGAAGATGGGATACAGCCCGGCCACGGTGGACACCGCGGCGGACCGGTCGGCGATGCCCGCCGCCGGCACGCTGAACAGCAGCGCGAAGATCAGCCCCGCGCCGAGCCCGAGCAGCATCCCGTCGATGACGGCGTGCCGTTTGGGCCCGTGCTTGACCGTCAGGAAGCCGACCAGGGCCGCGAACATCAGCACATATCCGGGCAGGGTGAAAGCGTCGCCCATCAGTTCGGTGGCGCCGCGCTGCTCGGTCGACCAGGGCCGCAGGATCGCGCCGATCACGAACAATATGGACGCGGCCCCGAGCAACAGCCAGGGCCACCGAGGTCGCGCGCCGTTGCGGCCGGACCCGATGACCAGCGAGGCGGCGGCACCCGCTCCGACGACCGCGAACGTGATGCCGCTGGCCGTCGTGCTGTCGACGACGAGATATGCGATCGCGGCGGCCAGACCTACCAGGACGAAAAGCCCAGCCAAGAATGCGGGGGCCTGCGACTTCGCGACGGCCGAGACCGCACGTGGCATTTCATCGCCCCCTGCGCGGACTTCCGGCGACATTTTCCCAAGCGAACCACGACTGTAGCAGGGTTGATCGGCGCTAAGTGACTGTTCTTCGCGTTTGTCGGCCAGATTCGGAATGGGAGCGCTATCGATGTCGAATTGACTGGACCGAGCGCCGTCCCCGTCCCATCAACAGGACCCATTCTGGACAGTTCGTGGCCGATGACCCGCTTGCCGGCCGGTAGGCAGGGGCGGTGTGTTCGTATGGGACGCACACGAGGCGACGGCGACAGGAGGTCCGGCATGAAGGTGATCCTGGTAGGCAGCGGGGCGATCGGGGCGGCGGTACGCGAGACGCTGGA
The DNA here is from genome assembly GCF_900107455.1 of Asanoa ishikariensis. Taxonomy (GTDB): domain Bacteria; phylum Actinomycetota; class Actinomycetes; order Mycobacteriales; family Micromonosporaceae; genus Asanoa; species Asanoa ishikariensis. Next base: position 1,670,784 of record NZ_FNQB01000002.1, read on the forward strand.
GACGCACGGGCACGAGGTGGTGACCGTCGGGCGCACGTCCGGTGCGCACCAGGCAGACCTCACCGACAAGGCGAGCCTCGACGACCTGTTCGCCCGCCTGGCCCCGTTCGACGCGGTGGCCAGCGCGGCCGGCGAGGTCTCTCCGGGGCCGCTCGCGGAGGCGTCCGACCAACAGTGGGCGGACTCGATCGCGGGCAAGGGCATGGGCCAGATCAACCTGGTACGCGCGGCGCTGCCGCACATCGCGGACGGCGGCTCGTTCACGCTGGTCTCCGGCGTGCTGAGCGACGAGTACACGCACCACAGCACCCTCGGCAGCACCGTCAACCACATGGTCGAGGGCTTCGTCAAAGCGGCGGCGACGGAGTTGCCCCGTGGCCTGCGCATCAACTGCGTGAGCCCGACGGTGCTGACCGAGTCGACGCACTACTACCCGTTCTTCCCGGGCTTCGCGCCGGTGCCGGCCGCCGAGGTGGGCCTCGCCTACCTGCGGGCGATCGCCAACCCGATCACCGGCCGCATCCTGCGGCTCCACAAGACCAACTCCTAGGAGCGAAGCGTGATCCTCCTCGTTCCCGGCGACCCGCTGCGACCGCGTCGCCCCGACGAGCATTTCGCGCCAGAGGCGGCGGCCGCGCGGGTCGCCGGCCTGGACGTCGCGGTGGTCGACCACGACGCGTTGACGCGCGGCGGTGCCGGGCGGGCCGTCGGTGCGGTGCCGGCCGGCAGCGGCGTGGCGGTCTACCGGGGGTGGATGCTGCGCGGGCCGGAGTACGCGGCGTTCGCCGAGTCGCTCGCCGTGCGCGGCGTGCGTCTGCGGACCACGGCCGAGGAATACCGGAAGGCGCACGAACTGCCCGGCTGGTACGCGGCGCTGGCGACCGTCACACCGTTGTCGGAATGGACCGAAGGCTGGCGCCGGGCCGATTTCGAGCGGGCGCGCATCGGGCTGGGTTCGGGGCCGGCGGTGCTGCGCGACTACAGCAAATCCATGAAGGCCTACTGGCACGAGGCGACGTTCATCCCGGACCTCGACGACGCCGAGGCCGGGTGGCGGGTGGCACAGCGGTTCCTCGAACTGCGCGAGGACGAGGCCGTCGGCGGGTTCGTGCTGCGACGCTACGAGCGCTTCGGGTCGGCGGAGGTGCGCACCTGGTGGATCGACGGCGAATGCGTCCTTGTCGGCGCGCACCCGGACACCCCGCACGAGATCCCGGGGACGGAGGTCGATCTGGTGGCGGTGGCACCCTTGGTGGCCGGGCTGGGACTGCCGTTCGTGACGGTGGACCTCGCGCTGCGCGCGGACGGCGTGTGGCGGGTCGTCGAACTGGGCGACGGCCAGGTCAGCGACCGCCCCGCCAGCATGCGACCCGAGGACCTGATCGCGCGCATCGCGGACTGAGGCACTCGATTACGTTCCGATCGTCCGGACCTCGGCGGACGGGATGCCCTTGGTCCACCAGTGGCGGTAGCGGCCGTAGACGGTCGGGTCGCGGTCCGCGAGGAAGGCCGACAACGCACGTGCCTCCGTGGCCAGGCCGGTCCACGTGGCCTCGTCGAGCGGGTGGAAGGCGGTCGCCTCGATGCCCGTGCCGTCCTCCGCCGGGCGCCACACGCCCGCCACGTAGCCGTCGACCAGCAGCGTCGGCAGCACGTCGCCGTTGCGGCGCACGACGAGGGCGCGGTAGTCGGCCGGGATCAGGCGAGTTCGGTCGGCGTACGCCAACAAGACGTTGTCCCACATCGGCAGCAACCGCGGCGGTGCCGGGGTGTCCTCGGGTGGCAGCGTCGCGCCGGCCAGGTCAAGCAGACCGTCCGCGGCCGTCAGCTCGTCGCCCAGGGCCGCGACAGCCGCCTTGACCCGGGCGCTGTTGAGCCGCGTGAACGTCATGATGTCCGATGTGGATGCTGGCCCGAAGGCGGCCAGATAGCGGCGCACGAGCACGCGCACCGAGTCGTCGTGCGAGGCGCGGCCCGGCGCCGTCACGAACGAGGCCGGGTGCCGGAACGACCACGGGCCACCCGTCGGCCGGTAGTGCAAGGGCGCGAACGTGCGCAGCGCCCACCACATCCGGCTCGGGTCGTCGACCCGGCCCTCCAGCATCGCCTGGATCTCCGTGCCGGACCGAGGCTCTTTCGCGAACTCGGCCAGGTGGTCGAGCGCCGCCAGTGCCTGCGCGTCGGTCAGGTCGCTCTCCAGCCAGCGGTAGTCGGCCAGCCGCGACGCCCGCAGCAACGGCGTCATCGCCGCGTGCAGGCCGGCCCAGTCACCTCCGTGCACGGCGTGCAACGTGACCCGCATCAGGCTGGAGCGGACCACCGTGCCGTCGGCGAACGCCCGATCGACGTCCGCGGCGTCGAGGCCCGCCACCCGGTTCCACAGCGCCAGGTAGGGCGACGCCGGCTCCTGCGCCTGCAACGCCAGCAGCGCGGCCACGGCGTCCGCCACCGGCAGCGACGAGCGGCGCAGCAGCGACTGCCGGTCGAGGCTCGCCCGGTTGAGTCGGCGGGCGGTGAAGGTCATGAGCAGCGGCGGGCCAGGTAGACCACGTCGGGCTCGCCGCGGTCGACCTCGGTGAGCAGGGTCTCGACCGGGCCGATGGTCGCCGTCAGACGGGTCAGGTAGGCGGCGGATGCGCTCGCGCTCCAGACCGCCAGCACACCGCCGGGACTGAGATGGGCGCGCAGCAGCGCCGTGCCGGCGTCGCCGTAGAGAGCGGCGTTGTCGCCGAAGACCGTCCAGTCCGGACCGTTGTCGACGTCGAGGCAGATGACGTCGAAGAGCTCGTCTGTGGTGGCCAGCCAACGGCCCAGGTCGGCGGTGACCACCCGGACCCGCGGATCGTCCAACGCTCCCGCGCTGAAGCTCGCCAGGTGGGTGGCGTGCCAGGCGACGACGTCCGGCTCGATCTCGATGACCACGATCTCCGCCGCTGTCTTGGACCGAACCGCCTCGGCCAGGGAGAAGCCCACCCCGAGGCCACCGATCAGCAGGCGGGCGCCGGGTGCGGCGGCGGACAGCGCGGCCCGGACCAGCGTGCGTTCCGACGTGCCGGAGCGGGTGTCCATCAGGAACACGCCGTTGCTGATCAGCTCGAAGTGCGCGCCGTCGCGGCGCAGGACGAGCTCACCCCGGTCGGTGACGACGCGCTCGACGGTCTCCATCAGGCGGCCCGCAGGACGAAGTCGTGCTCGACCAGCGTGCTGCCGTCGGGCTGCGGCACGAACTCCTTCACCAGACTCGCGCGTACGCCGAAGACCGCATCGCTGTCCAGATTGGAGTCCTCGGCGTCGAACAGGTGGGTGGTCACCGGGTCGTGGCCGTCGGCCGAGACGATGACGTGGATGTGCGCGGCTCGCCACGGGTGCCGCCCGCTGGCCCGCAGCAGGACGCCGACGGGGCCGTCGTCCGGCACGGTGTAGCTGACCGGGCGGCTGGTGCGGAAGACGAACTGCCCGCCGTCGTCCGCGCGGAAGCGGCCACGCATGTTGCCCCGGGGCTGCGCCGGGTCCTGCACGTCGTACATCCCGTTGGAGGCGCACTGCCAGACGTCGAGCACCGCGCCGGACAGCGCGCTTCCGCCGAACGTGCGGACCCGGCCGCGTACGAGCGTCGGCACCCCGCCCGGGTCGGCGACCGCGATCGAGTCGCCGGCGGCCCGCCACGGTGCTCCGGGCACGTAGAACGGGCCGAGCACGGTCGCCTCGGTGGCCGCGTCGGCGGGATGCGCGATGGTCTCGATCAGCGACGAGAGCCCGAGGGTGTCGGAGAGCAGGATGAACTCCTGCCGCTGGTCGTCGCTCATGTGCCCGACGGCGGTCAGGAACCTGATGCCGGCCGCCCATTCGGCGGGCGTCAGACCGACCTCGCGCGCGAAGCCGTGCAGGTGCCGCACCGCGGCGTCGAGCACCTCGCGCAGGCGTGGATCGGGCGTGCCCGCCATCCGCTCGAGCACCTCCCGGGTCAGCGAGGCCGCCGGATCGCTGCGCGTCATGCCCAGAGACTACGGACCACGATGGACCCGGACGAGGTCATTTCGCCGGCGCCACCGCGCTGTCGCGGACGATGAGCTCGGTGGCCAGCTCGACCCGCGGGCTCTCGATCTGCTCGCCGCGGGCGAGCCGCAGCACCGTGCGAGCGGCCAGCAGACCCATCTCGGCCAGCGGTTGGCGGACCGTGGTCAGCGGTGGCGAGCACCACCGCACCTCGGGCAGGTCGTCGAAGCCGACCACGCTGATGTCGTCGGGCACCCGCAGGTGCCGCTGCCGCACCGCCTCGTAGACGCCGAGCGCCATCTGGTCGCTGGAGGCGAAGATGGCGGTCGGCGGGTCGGCCAGCGCGAGCAGCTCGGTGCCGCCCGCGAAGCCGGCCTCGTGGTAGAAGTTGCCCGGCCGGATCAGGCCGTCGTCGATCGGGATGCCCGCCGACTCTAGCGCCGCCCGGTAGCCGTCGAGCCGGGCGCGGCTGCACATCAACTGCGGCGGTCCGGCGATGAATCCGATCCGCCGGTGACCCAGACCGATCAGGTACTCCGTGGCGTGCAGGCTGCCGACCCAGTTGGTCGCGCCGATCGTGGGCGCCTCCTGCGACGGCACGCCGGCCGGGTCGACGATCACCACCGGGATGTTGAGCCGGCGGAGCTCGCTCTGCAGCGGCGGCTCCAACGTGGAGGTCACGAAGATGACACCCTCGGTCGACCGGGTCCGGATGTTGTCGAGCCACTGCTTGGCCGACGACGTCCGGCGGTGGATGGCGGACACGACGGTGCCGACGCCGGACGCGTGGGCGACGTCCTCGACGCCACGGATGATCTCGACCGCCCACGGGCTGTCGATGTCGTTGAAGACCAGGTCGACCAACCCCGAGTTGGCCCGCATGCTGGGCGGTCGGCGCCGGTAGCCGTGCTGGCTGAGCAGGTCTTCGACCCGCTTGCGGGTGTTCGGCGAGACGTCGGCGCGGCCGTTGAGGACGCGGGACACCGTCGGCACGGACACGCCGGCCAGGCGCGCGATCGCCGCGATCGTCACGGTCCTCTTGTCACCTGCGGCAGTGGCACCAGACACGGATCGCCCTTTCGTCATGGGTGGAGCCTACGGACGTCGATCAGTCCGTCAACCCGCCGAAACTTTCAGGTCGATTTCCGGTATGTCGGCGACGTTACGACGACCGCAACTGCCGGTCAAGGAACTGTCGGATCTCGATATAAGCCGTTACCGTGTTCGGGACGCTCGCCCATCGGATGGCCGAGCGGCTTCCGGAAGTCCCCGGAAGCGGACCCGAAAGGGGAGCTGCCCATGTCGACCGAGACCGCAGCCACCGTCACCGCCGCCCGGTCGATCCAGAACCCGGTCCTGCGCGGCTTCAACCCGGACCCGTCGCTGCTGCGGGTGGGCGCCGACTACTACCTGGCGACCTCGACCTTCGAGTGGTACCCCGGGGTCCGCCTCCACCACTCCCGCGACCTGGTGCACTGGCGCGCGATCGGCGCCATCATCACCGAGCGTCGCCTGCTCGACCTGCGCGGCAGCGGTGACTCCAACGGGGTGTGGGCGCCCGACCTGACCTACCACGACGGCCGCTTCCACCTCGTCTACAGCGACGTGGCCAGCTTCGCCAGCGGCTACTGGGACCCGCTGAACTTCCACACCAGCGCACCGTCGATAGACGGGCCGTGGGACGACCCCGTGCTGTTGCACGGCCACGGCTTCGACGCGTCCCTTTTCCACGACGAGGACGGCAGCACCTGGCTGCTCAACCTGAGCGCCGACTGGCGGCCCGGCCGCGACCGCTTCGCGGGCATCGAGATCCAGCGGTACGACCTGGCCAAGCGCGAGCTGGTCGGTCCGGCCCGGATCATCTTCTCCGGCACCGCCGCCGGGCTGACCGAGGGACCGCACCTCTACCGCCACGAGGGCTGGTACTGGCTGGTCACCGCCGAGGGCGGGACGAGCTGGGAGCACCAGGCCACGGTGGCCCGGTCCCGGGAGCTGTTCGGTCCGTACGAGCCGGACCCGAACGGGCCGCTGATCACCTCGTTCGGCCGCCCCGAGCTGCGGCTGCAGAAGGCCGGACACGGCAGCCTGGTCCAGGTCCCGGGCGACGGCTGGTACTTCGCACACCTGGCGGCCCGCCCGGACACGCCGCTGGGCAACTGCGTGCTCGGCCGGGAGACGGCGATCCAGCGGGTCGACTGGGCACCTGGCGGCTGGCCGCGGATCGCCGGCGGCGTCCCGGCCGACGAGGTCGCCGCACCCGCGCTGCCGGCGCACCCCTGGCCCGACGAGCCGGCCACCGACCACTTCAGCGAGCCGCGGCTCGCGCCGTGGTGGTCGACCCTGCGCCGGCCCGCCACATCTGACTGGGTCGACCTGACCACCCGCCCGTCGCACCTGCGGCTGCACGGTGGCCAGTCGCCCGTGGGTCGGCGGTCGCCGAGCCTGGTCGCCCGTCGCGTCGGCTCACTGCACTGTGAACTGTCCACGGTGGTCGAGTTCGACCCGCGTGACTACCGGCAGCTCGCCGGCATCACCGCCTACTACAACTCGCTCAACTGGCATTTCCTCTACCTGACCCGGACCGACGACGGCCGGGTGGTGCTGGAGCTGCTGAGCAGCGATCAGGGCAAGCGCACCGCGCACCCCGAGCTGACCGTCGAGCGCGGCGATGCCACGCGGGTCGGCCTGCGTGCGACGTTCGACGGCCCGGTCGTGCGGTTCGGCTACGACCTGGGTGACGGGTGGCAGGACCTGCCGGTTGCGCTGGACGCCACGATCCTCTCCGACGAGCACGCCGCGCTGGTGGTCGACGGTGAGCCGGCCGCGTGGGGCTTCACCGGTGCGTTCCTCGGCCTCTGGGTGCAGGACCTGGGCGCCGACGGCGGGTACGCGGACTTCGACGAGGCCACGTACACGGAGGCCTGATCCATTCAGCGGCTGGGCATCCGAAACTTCCGGTGGCCGTCCGTCGCCGGAACCGCGTGCTCTCGTCCGAATTCCGGAACTCTTTTGGATTGACGGGGAGCGATCTCGGCCGCTACGTTTCGGGAAAGTTACGGAACTCGATCCGCAACTATCGGCGTCGCTCGCGATCGGCACCCCCACCGGTCTTCCCGAGAGGAGCGCACATGAAGCTGCATCGATGGTTCGCCGCCGGCGCGGTCGTGATCGCGGCCGCGGCCGTGGCAGGCGCGGCACCCGCCACGGCGAGCCACCCGGTCGACCCCGCCCAGCAGAGCCTGCGCGCGCTGGGCCTGCGGCACGACCTTTACATCGGCACCGCCGTCGACATGGCGGCCCTGGCGGACACCGCCGACCCCCAGTACCGCGCGACGGTGTCCAAGGAGTTCTCCTCGGTCACCGCGGAGAACGTGATGAAGTGGGAGTCCCTCGAACCGACCCGCGGCACGTACAACTTCGGTCCTGCCGACGAACTGATCGCGTTCGCCAAGCGCAACAACCAGAAGGTCCGCGGCCACGTGCTGGTCTGGCACAACCAACTGCCCGCCTGGCTCACCACCGGTGTCAGCGACGGCTCGATCAGCAAGGCCGAGCTGCGAGACATCCTGCGCAACCACATCACGACCGTCGTCAAGCACTTCAAGGGCAAGATCTGGCAGTGGGACGTCGTCAACGAGGCGGTCAGCGACCCCTGGGACAGCCCGCCCACGTTGCACTACAAGGGATTCTGGGCACAGAACCTCGGCCCTGGCTATATCGCCGACGCGTTCCGCTGGGCCCGCGCGGCCGACCCGAAGGCCCTGCTGTTCTACAACGACTACAACATCGAGGCGTTCGGCTCGGGTGACCCGGCCAACGACAAGACCCAGTTCGTCTACGACCTGGCCAAGTCGCTGCGGCGCGACGGTGTCCCGATCGACGGCGTCGGCAGTCAGGGCCACCTCGGCACGCAGTACGGCAACTACGACACCCTTCAGGTCGCCGCCGCGCTCAAGAAGTTCTCCGGGCTCGGCCTGGCCACGGCCTTCACCGAGGTCGACGTGCGCAGTCAAATGACGGCGGGCGTGCAGGCCGGCGACTCCAACGAGATCAACCCTCGCCTCCAAGCTTCGGCGGCCAACTACAGCGTGCTGCTCCAGGCCTGCCTGGCCGACCGGCACTGCCTCTCGTACACCGTCTGGGGCTTCACCGACAAGCACTCCTGGGTGCCGACGTGGTTCACGAACCCGCCGGAGGGCCTGGCCACGATCATGGACGAGAACTACCAGCCCAAGCGGGCGTACAACGAGCTGAAGGCGGACCTTATCTACAGCGGTCCGCCCTACGTTCTCCCGCGCGTGCCCCAAAAGCCCCGGCGCTGACGCGCGGGCGGTGAGAAGGCGGAAGGGACCCTATCGGCCAGGGCCCCTTCCGCCCACCGTCGGATAGACCCGGTGCGCGTTCTCGGTGGTGCGCGGGATCAGGTCGGCGTCGGCCGCCGCACGGAACAGCACGGCACCGAGGAAGTGCAGCTCCGGCAGGGCGTACCCGTCGGAGGAGTAGAGGAACTTGCCGTAGGGGCACAGCTCCAACGCCTCGGCGAGCACCCCCGGCGCCCGCGCACCGACGTTGTGCGTGGCCAGCCCGAGGTCCATGTGCACGGCCGGGAACACCTGGGCCAGATAAGCGGCGTTCCGGTGGTACGGGTAGCAGTGCAGCAGCAGCACCGGCACCTCTGTCGACTCGGCCGCCCGCAGCCACGGAGCCAGCAGCAGCGGGTCGCCGAGACGCAGGTCGGTGTCGCGGTCGCCGAGTCCGGTGTGGAACTGCAGCGGCAGCCCGGTGTCCAGCGCCGCGAAGGCCAGGAACCGGTGCAGCACCTCGTCGGCCAGCCGCCCGGCCCCGTCGGCCAGCCAGCGTCCCGCGGCCTCGCGTACCTCCGCCTCACTCGGGCGTTCGTCGCCCAGCGCGAGGCCGACCCGGTAGGCTGCCACCGACTTGAACGCCACGGTGTCCGGCCGGGCGGCCGCCGCGGCGAGCGCCTCGTGGACCGCGCCCGCGAAACCGGTGGCGGTGCCGACCTCGAGCTCCTCGGCGACCGACTCGAGGCGGACCACCTCGTGCGCCGTCGCGCCCGCCGCGGCGGCCAGCTCCGCCGGCGTGGTCAGCGGCTCGGGGAGGAATCCGGTGTCCACCAGCACCGCCGCGAGCCCCGCGGCCCGCAGCAGCCGCCCCGTGACCTCCTCGTGCCCGAGCTCCGCGCGCCGTGCCAGATAGTCGTCGGGGTCGGCGGTGGCCAACAGGTCGAGCACGGGGAAGCAGTGCCGGCGCAACGCGTCGCCGAGCGCCGAGTCGAACAGCGTCGTGCCCGGCGCGGGCCGGTCGGCCTCCGAGAGCCGCGCCTCGAACTCGGCCCGGTCGAGCTCGCGCCGCACGACGCCGTGGCAATGATGGTCCACCAGCAGGTCCATCGTCATAACCTAGGTCCGTGGACGCCACGCAGCGGGATCGACGTGCCGCGCAGGCGCGCGTCGCCGCCGACCGGCTCGTCGCCGACGGCATCGACGGCGTCGCTCTGACCTGGGTGGACACCAGCGGGGTCACGCGGGTCAAGGCGGTGCCGGCGGCCCGCCTGCCGCACGCGGCCGCGTGGGGTGCGGGCGCGGCACCGGTCTTCGACACCTTCCTCGTCGACGACGGCTCGGTGCGCGGCCGCTTCGCCGGTGGCCCGGTCGGCGACCTGCGGCTGCACCCCGACCTCGACCGGCTCGTGCCGCTGGCCGCCTCGCCGGGCTGGGCCTGGGCTCCGGCGGAGCGGTTCGACCAGGCCGGCGAGCCGCACCCGCTGGACGGCCGCTGGCTGCTGCGCCGCGAGGTCGACCGGCTCGCGGCGGCGGGGCTGACGGTGTGGGCCGGTTTCGAGGTCGAGTGGTGCGCGTCCCGGGGGACCGGCGACGACTTCGTCCCGGCGACCACCGGTCCGGCGTACGGGATGACTCGGCTCGTCGAGCTGGCGCCCTACCTGCGCGCGATCCTCACAGCGCTGGCCGCACAGGGTGTCACGGTCGAGCAGATCCATCCGGAGTACGCGCACGGCCAGTTCGAGGTCGCGCTCGCGCCGGAGCACCCGGTCGCCGCCGCCGACACGGTGGTGCTCGTGCAGGAGACGATCCGCGCGGTCAGCTCCGCGCACGGGCTGCGCCCGTCGTTCGCGCCCGTGGTCAGCGCCGGGAAGGTCGGCAACGGTCGGCACGCGCACCTGAGCGTGCTGCGCGACGGCGTGAGCGCGATGACGGGCGGGGCCGGCCCGTTCGGTCTCGACCGCGACGGCGAGGGCTTCGCCGCCGGCATCCTGTCCCGGCTGCCGGCCCTGCTCGCGCTCGGCGCCCCGTCGGTGGCCTCGTACCTGCGGCTGGTGCCCGAGCGCTGGGCCGGCGCGTACGCCTGCTGGGGTCTGGAGAACCGCGAGGCGGCGCTGCGGATGATCGCCGGGCCGAACGCCAACATCGAGGTGAAGTGCGTCGACGCGGCGGCGAACCCGCATCTGCTGCTCGCCGGTCTGCTCGCGGCGGGCCGGGCGGGCGTCACGGCGGGCGCGCGGCTGCCGGATCCGGTGCCCGTCGACCCCCATGACGCCAGCGGCACCGAGCGGCTGCCGGCCTCGCTGACCGCGGCGGTGGCCGCGTTCGAGGCGGACGAGGTGCTCGCACTTGCCCTGGGCGAGGCGCTGGTCGACACCGTCGCGGCGGTCCGGCACGGGGAGATCACGCTGTTCGAGGGCGCCGACGACGAGACTGTGGTGGCCGCTACTCGCTGGCGCTATTGATCCCGTCGCTATTGATCCCGTGCAGGAGCAGGTCGATCAGGCGGCTGGCCAGCTCGCGCTCGCGTTCCGCGCCGGCGATCAGGGTGATGCCGCCCAGGCCGAGCAGCACGTCGTACGGGTCGACGCCGGCGCGAACGACGCCTTCGGCCTCGCCCGCCTCCAGCAGGGTGGCCAGGGCGCCGCGTAGCTGGGCCCGGGTCTGCGACCGGTCGTCGGCCGAGAGCAGGACGGCACGCAGCGCCTCGCCCATCCCGCGCTTCGCGGCCATGAAGTCGACGAACCGCTCCATCCAGGCGGTCAGCGCGACGGCCGGCGGTGCGGTGGCCAGCAGTTCGGGCGCGGCGGCGCACAGCCGCTCGACCTCGTTGCGGTAGACCGCCTCGATCAGTGCCTCGCGGGTCGGGAAGCGCCGGTAGAGGGTGCCGATGCCGACCCCGGCCTCGCGGGCGATCGCCTTCAACGAGGCGTCCGTGCCCTCGCGGGCGAACGCGTCCGCCGCGACGGCGAGCAGGCGGTCGTGGTTGGCGCGCGCGTCGGCCCGCAACATGCCTCCCGGGTGTGACGTGGATCGCTGGTTAACCGGAGCCGGGTCCGTTTATGGTTCGGCTTAGCGGAGCCGGGTCCGTTTACAGCTTAGCCCCTGGGAGGAACCATGATCACCACTCCGTTCGGCGCCACCTCGACCGCCGCCGACGTGCTCTCGGGCGTCGACCTGACCGGGCGGCGTGCGGTCGTCACGGGTGGGTCGTCCGGCATCGGCGCGGCGACCGTCCGCGCGCTGGCCGGCGCCGGTGCGGAGGTGACCCTGGCCGTCCGCGACGTCGCCGCGGGGGAGCGGGTCGCCGCGACCACCATCGGCCCGCCACCGGCCGTCGCGCCACTGGATCTGGCCGACCCGGCCTCGGTGGCGGCGTTCGTGGCGGCCTGGTCGGGTCCGCTGGACATCCTGGTCAACAACGCCGGGATCATGGCGACGCCGCTGCTGCGTACGGCACGGGGTTGGGAGCTTCAGCTCGCGACCAACCACCTCGGGCATTTCGCGCTGGCGGTCGGGCTGCATGCCGCGCTCGCGGCCGCCGGGGACGCCCGGATCGTCTCGGTGAGCTCGGTCGGGCACGTCAACGCCGGCATCGACTTCGACGACATCAATTTCGAGCGCCGGCCGTACGACCCGTGGGTGGCCTATGGGCAGTCGAAGACGGCGAACATCCTCTTCGCGGTCGAGGCGGCCCGCCGCTGGGCGGACGACGGGATCGCCGTGAACGCGCTGAACCCCGGCCGGATCACCGGGACGAACCTCAGCCGGCACATCGGGGATCTCGCCAACGCGCCGGCGTCCTTCGAGCCGGGAAGCACCGACGTGTCGTGGAAGGACGTCGAGCAGGGAGCGGCGACCTCGGTGCTGCTCGCCGGTTCGCCACTGGTCGCGGGCGTCACCGGGCGCTACTTCGAGGACTGCGCTGAGGCGGCACCGCACCGGCCCGGCGTGCGGCGTGGCGTGGCCGCGTACGCGTTGGATCCCGAGGCGGCCGAGCGGCTCTGGCAGTTGTCCGCTTAGAACCGGCTCGCGTACAGCGGGGCCGGGCTGCTGTCCCACATCGGCATGGTCCAGGTCAGGCCCGCGTCGCGGGCGGCCCGGCGGACCTCGTCGAGGAAGACGGTGACCCGGCCACCGATCCACTCGAGGTCGGCGGGGCCGAGCAGCGGCACCGCGCCCACCCGGGTCTCGGCCAGCACGCACGGGCGGCCGTCGCGGGCGACCTGGCGGATCGACTCACCCGTGCGGTCGAGGTGGGTGAGGACGACCGGGACGATGAGCTCCGCCACCATCGCGGTCCAGTGTGGATTGACCAGCAGGCCGTGGTGGGTCAGCGCACGTAGCGGGCAACCGTCGCCGACCACCCGGGCGGCCAGGAGACCCGCGCCGCCCCGTACCCCGGCATCGAACCGGTAGACGCAGGTCAGTTGGCGGATCCGGGTCGCGCGTCGCTTTTCCATGATCTTCCCCTTCGGGACCGTTCACGGCAGACGGTGTGCGGGTGGTTCTGCCGCGTCGGGCCGGACACCGTTTCCGGTGCCCGGCCCTTCCGCAGCGGTAGTGCTCGTGTTACTAGCGGGTGACGACGACCCGGACCGAGTCGAACGCGGGGATCTGGTTGGCCCGCACCATCATCGGGATGCGGTGCGAACCGTCACCGGCCCACGCGGCGCACTGGGCGACACCGGTCGCGGCCAGACCAGGCACGGTCACGGTCACAGTGTCGGGGGCAGCGCCGCCGCCGCCGTCCTCAACCGCCTTGAAGAAGGCCGGCACCGGAGCCGGGTCCTGGGCGCCACGGCCGCTCAGCAGGCGGCAGGCCATGTGGAAGTGACCGCGGACCAGGCCCTCCTCGGTGAGGAAGGAGCTCTCCTTGTAGTAGCCACCCGCGCCGGCCGGCAGGAACCGGTCACGGACCAGGTTGCGGGTGCTCACCTGGATGTCGAACGGCTGGTTGATCCGGGCCCGGGCGGGCGCCCGGCTGATCAGCAGCGTCGGGTTGTTCTCGACGGAGCCGACCTCACCGAACTGGGTGGTGACGCAACGCGGGCCGGCCTGGAAGCCGTCGTGCTGCTGGAGGCTGCTGCCGTCGCAGGTGTTGCCGAGCGGCTCCGGCAGCGCCGGGGGCGGCGGGGGAGCGGCGGGCGAGGTCGGGCTGGTGGTGGGATCGCTGCCATTGCCCGTGCCCGTGCTCGGCGAGGTCGTGCTGCCGGGGCTCGAACCGCCGTTGTTGCCACCGCCGTTGTTGCCGCCACCGTTCGAGCCGCCGTTGGAGCTGGACGGCGTGGTGGTCGGTCGGCAGTTCCGGTTCCGGTCGTTGTTCTGGCGCCGCTGCTCGGCCTGGGCCTTCGCGGCGGCGGAGGCCGTCGCCTTGGCCGCGGCCGCCGCCTTGGCGTCGACGGCGGGGGCGTCGCCCGTCGTGCCGTCGCCGGCCGCACCGGCCACCTCACCGGCCGGAGCGTCAGCCGGCGGCGTCGCGTTCGGGTCCTGCTCGGTGCTGTGGTCGTGCGCTGCGGCGGCGGCCGATGTCGGCTGACACCACGGCAGGTTGTTGCCGCTGTTGTGACCCCGGCGGCTGCCCGCGAGCGACACCTGTGTGACAGCCACGAGGCCGGCGAATACCGCCAGCGTCGCGAACACGGCGATGTACCGCCGGTTCTTGCGGGGGGCCTGCCTACTTCTGGTCATTACGTGTCACCTTCCATGTGGACACACGCCGTTGCGGTTTGTTTGTTTTTGTGGTGTTACCGAGGACGCGTTACGCGGATCATGGTGATGACGCCGGCGATGAGCGCGGCTCCCAACACCAGCCAGATCACTGTCGGACTGACACCGCTCTTGATGTAGCCCGCGGCGGGAACGGGGCCGCCGGCCGGCTCGGGGGGAAGCGGAATGTGTTGCCAGTCGACCAGGGAAGTGCTTTCCAGCAGCGTGAGGTGCGTACTCACGAACTGGTTCGACTGTTGAGCCAGCTCACGGACGAGGTCGTTGCGGGTGCCGGCGCGGACGAAGGCGATGGCGGAGTAGACCTTGCCGTGCGCGACGCGCAGCCGGTCGACGAAAATTTGGTCGAACTCGTCGCCCTCGGCGTCGCGCATTTCCTGCAGCCAGAACTGCTGGTCGGCGTTGGGCTCGTTCGGGATCTCGATGCCGAGGCGCTGGGCTGCCGTGACGTCGAGCTTGTCGAGGACGGCGTGCTGCTCGGCAATCATCTTGCCGATCTCCTTGACCCGCGGGTTCTTGCCCTTCTCCACGGCCATCTCGCCGGCGGGCTGTTCCCACAGGCCGGCGAGCCGCACCTTGACCACCAGGTCGACGTCCGAGGGACCGACCGGACCGTATTTTCCGTTCTCGGCGATAGCCACGTCCGGCGGCACCGGAACCGGCAGCTTCTCCGGACCCGGCGACGGCGCGAGGTAGCGCAGCTTGCTCGTGTCCTGCATGGCATTCATCGCGGCCAGGTGTGCGGCGGCGTTGCTGTTCCAGGTGGCCTGGTTCATCGCCGCCATGTGCTCGGTGTGGCTCATCCCCGCCATGTGGCCGGGATGGGTCATGGCGCCGCCACCCACGGCCGCCACCGGGGCACGGTAGTGGTCGTTGGCCAGGGCCGCGGACGCCGGCACCAGCGCCACCAACGACGCCACCGCGATCGCTCGCGCTCCCAACCCGACCAGCTGCCGGACTTCCACTTTCACTCCTCCGGGGACGGCGGCCGTAGCCGCACCTCGACACGCAGAGAGACGATAAACGTCTGTCAATTAGAGAAGGCTTAAGTGAAGGAAGGCCTAGGCCACTCCTAAAGCAAATTTATAGTTCGCGAACCGACTGTCCGGTGACCGTTCCTGTGCGTGTTGGCCACGGAAAACTTCCCCCGAAACGCGCGACGGCACCAGATTGACAATTCGTCGTGCCGCACCATACTTGCGTTGTCCCCACATCCCCTCACGAACATGGGAGGAACCGCCGTGCGCAACGCACAGGAGAGCGTGCACATCGTCGCGGCCACAGTTGGGTTCGTGTCGCTCTTCCTGCTCTGGCTGGCGGTCCTCTGGGGACTCATGCTCCGCAACGGTTGGGCCCAGAGCCGGATCAAGCACGCCACTGTGTACGGAATCCACCAGACCATCGCGCTGCTCGGCCTCACGCTCGGCGTGGTGCACGGGTTCACGCAGCTCGCCGGCCCCATGGGCACGGTCAGACTGGTCGACGTGGTTGTGCCTTTCACCAACCCGTACGACCCGATCGGCATCGGCGTCGGCGTGATCTCGCTCGAGCTCTTCGCGGCCTGCACCCTTTCGGTGCTGATCCAGAAGAAGATCGGCTACACCCGCTGGCGGGCGTTCCACGCGTTCAACTACGTCGCCTACATGCTCCTGGTCGGACACGTGCTGATGTCCGGCTCCGAGATGGCCGCGGGCATCCGCTGGGGCGCCGTCCTCGGCTCCTTCGTGATCACCCTGCTGTTGTGGATGACCACGACACCCTGGTGGCTCGGTTGGCGCCAGGAGCGCAACAACCGACGCAACGACCGCGCCGGCGTCGGCGACGAGCTGCTGGTGAACGTGGACGGCAACCGGTGCGCGCGGTTCGGGTTCTGCGAGCACGAGGCGCCCAAGGTGTTCGCCCTGCGTGGCGACGGACGCCTGGCCTACAAGGCGACCGTGCCGCCCGAGCTCGCGAATGACGTGATCAGAGCCGTGGAGGTGTGTCCGGCCCGAGCGATCCAGCTCAACCGGACCGCGACCACGGTGGTTACCCAAAAGAAGACTGAGCCGGCCGAGGAACCACTGACCGGCCCCACACGGATTCCGGCGGGCTCGGGCGCCGGACCACGTCGACGTAGCAGGGGAGACCGATGACGCGGCGGAACAGGCGCGCGGACTACGGCCGGATTCTGATCGTCGGAACGGGACGCGCTGGCGTTGCCGCGGCCGAGGAGCTTCGGCGCCAGGGATACCCGGGCGAGATCGCGATGGTCGGTGCGGAAAAGGAAGGCCCGTACGACCGTCCGTCGTGCTCCAAGGGCATCCTGACCGGCCACAAGCGCCCGCAGGACACCCGGATGCCGTTCCACGACGAAGACCTGACCTGGTATCTGGGCCGGCGCGCCGTGGACCTCGACCCGGACAACCGCCGGGTGGAGACCGACACCGGCGAGTCCTTCGCGTACGACGGTCTGGTCATCGCCACCGGCTCGTCGCCCAGCATGCCCAAGTGGGCCGCCGAGCCGGGTGTGCACCTGCTGCACAACCTCGAGCACGCCTGGTCGCTGCGCCGCGCACTGCGCGACGCGGAGCGGGTCATCATCGTGGGCGGCGGCATCACCGGCAGCGAGGTCGCCTCCGCGGTGCGCTCGATGGCCCGCAACTGCGTGGTCATCGACTCCAAGCAGCAGGTGATGGTCCGGGCGCTCGGCGAAGAGGTCGGCAACCACGTCACCGATGTGATGCGTGGCGAAGGCGTCGACTTCCGCCTCGGCCACCGGGTGGCCTCCGCCAACCGGTTCCGCGACGGCTGGATGGTGCAACTCGACGACGGCGAGAACCTGGTCGGCGACGTGGTGGTCGCGACCACCGGTGGCCGCCCGGACACCGCCTGGCTGGAGAACGCGGGCATCGACCTGTCCAAGGGCGTCGTCTGCGACGAGAGCCTGCGGGTGGTCGGCCTCGAAGATGTCGTCGCCTGTGGAGCGGTCGCGACCTGGCCCAACCTGCGGTACGGCCCGCAGCTACGCAAGGCCGAGCACTGGATCAGCTCCCTCGAGCAGGGCCGCGGCGCAGCCCGCACGCTGCTCGCCGAGGACGGCGACCCGGGCCCGGTCACGGTCATCCCGCGCTTCTGGACCGAGCAATGGGGCCTGCGCATCCAGGTCTGCGGCGAGCTCGTACCCGACGGCGAGGTCTCGATCAGCGAGATGAAGCGGCACCGCCGCGACACCGCCCGCGCCGGCGTCGTGGTCGGGTACCACCGCGACGACCGCCTGGTCGGCCTGGTCTCGGTCAACGCGGCGCACGCTTTCACCTCGCTCGCCCGCGCGATGATCGCGACCCCGCTGCCGGCCGTGCAGGCAACCCCGATGCCGCTGCAGACGGACAAGCCGCTCAACACCGAAATCGCCGAGCCGGCCCGCCGCCGCCTCGCCTCGGTGGCCTGACCCGCGACAATGTGAATTGTTAATATTACGGTCGGTCACTTAAGAAAGAAATAAGCAAAGAATAGGGTTGGCCGGAGCATTTAGCTCCGGCCAACCTCGCATTCAGCGGTAAGCGATGCGCGCGATGGTAGGCAACCGCCTGCCAGCGCCCTATGGACCTAGCCCGAAGTGGTGGACAGCGTTCGGTGGCCACACCCACTCAACGGTTTCCGCTCGCGACCACGACCTGGTCGTGTGGCAGTGGGAACTCGCGGTCGGGTCACGCCAGGGTGAACGTGGTGGTGTCCGGGCCGGGTGTTGGTGTGGCGGCGGCTTGGTCGCGCGGCGGGGTGCGGCGGCGGCTTGGTCGCGGCACTCGCCCGGCGGCCCGCACCGCGGCGACCGCAGCGCGCAGCCCGGCGTTCTCGCGGCCGGGGGGTCGCAATCTGGTCGTGCGGCGGTGGATGCGGCCACGGGCAGGTCGCAAGAGGGTGGTCGTGGTGGCGGCCCCGGCCGCGCGGGGTGCGGTCGCGATCTAGTTGCGCGGCAGCGGTGTGGCCGCGAGCGGGTCGTGACTGCGGGGTCGACGGTGACCCCGATGTCCAGGCACCGGGTCCCAGCCGGTGATGCCGACGGCCAGCGGCGCGCCGGGCGCGAGCGGCACCACGGGGTGCACCCAGTGGACGGCGGGGCCGGACAAGGGGGGGCGGGCGCGGCGCGTCGCGGCAAGGAACCTCGACGATCAGGTCGTCTGTCATAACGCGTCATCGGCACGGGTGTGCCGCGACCGAGGGTCCGGTCCATGATCCTGTGCGTCTGGTCGACAACCCGCACAGCATCCGCCCACGATCATGTGTGGCTGGTCGGGTGCTGGCGCGGCGTGGCGCCCAGACCCGGCGCACACGATCACGCAAACCCATCCCGCCATACAGATCCACCACACAGGACCACGCCCACCCGCCCAGCCACCAACCCGGCCCGATCACGATCAGGCGAGGCAAGCCCTTGCAAGTGATCCAGGGACGCCACTAGGCGGTGGCGCGATCAGGGCACCCATCCGGGTGGTGGCGGGAGCCGGGCGCTGCCGGGTGGTGGCGGGAGCCGGGCGCGGCCGGGTGGTGGTGGGAGCCGGGCGCGGCCGGGTGGTGGTGGGAGCCGGGCGCTGCCGGGTGGTGGTGGGAGCCGGGCGCTGCCGGGTGGCGTCGGCCGCGTCGTCGCCGACTCCGGCTGGCGGCCGCCGTCGGTCGCCGTGATGAAGACATGCGGCCGCGTGCGGAAAGCCACCGAGCGGCTCTTCACCCCGCGCCCCCAGCGGCGGCGTTCAGGCGGGGGCGGGTAGGGCTTCTTCTAAGAGCGAGGCCACGCGGGCGGTGTCGCCGGCGGTGTGGGCGGCCAGTAGGTCGGCGAAGCGTTCCGCTGGCATGACCGGGACGCCCAGGTCTTCGGCCTTGGCGGCCTTGGAGCCGGCGCCGTCGCCGACGACGACCAGGTCCGTGCGCTTTGAGACTGAGCCCGAAGACTTGCCGCCGAGGCGTTCGACTGCCTCGTTGCCCTCGTCGCGGGTCAGGCCTGGCACTGAGCCGGTCACCACCACCGTCATCGACGTGCCGTCGGGCTTGCGGAACGGGGCAACTGCGGCGCCCGCGTCGCCGTCGATGTCGCCGGTGGCCGTGGGCGCGGCGCCGGGGTCGACCGGCTCGGCCATGTTGACGCCTCGGGCGGCGAGCTTGTCGATGACCGGGCGTAGCTCGACGAGCTCGGCCGCGATCGTCACCGCTCGCTCAGGGCCCACGCCCTCGACTGTTTGTAGGTCTTCGACTGTCGCGGCTAGCAGGGCGTCCATCGTGGTGAAGTGGCGGGCCAGCCGGCGGGACATGGAGCGGCCCGTCATTCGTAGGCCCAGGCCGGTCAGCACCCGCGAGAACGGTTGGGCCTTGGAGCCCTGGATGCTCGCTACCAGTTTGCCCGCGGAGACGTCGCCCATGCGGTCGAGGGGCTTGAGTGTTGCCACGTCCAGGTCGTAGAGGTCGGCGGGGTCGGTGACCAGGCCGGCGCGGACCAGGAGGTCGATGATCTTGTCGCCCAGGCCTTCGATGTCCATCGAGGTGCGGGCCGTGTAGTAGGCCAGCGACTCGTGCGCACCGCAGGCCCGGCCGCGGGTGCAGCGCCAGCGTTTCTGGGTGCGGTTGATCTCGCCGCCGCAGCGTGGGCACTCAACAGGCGGGGCGAAGGGCTCCGAGGAGTCCGGGCGCTCGTCGAGCTTGGCGCCGGTCACCTCCGGAATGACGTCGCCGGCCCGGCGGACGAAGACCGTGTCGCCGGCCCGGACGTTGCGGCGGGTCAGGTCGTCGAAGTTGTGCAGCGTCGCCGAGGTGACCGTGACGCCGCTGATCTGGACCGGCTCGAGGACCGCGACCGGTGTGATCACGCCCGTGCGGCCGACCTGGACCTCGATGCGCAGCAGCGTCGTGGTGCGGGTGTCGGCCGGGAATTTGTAGGCGATGCCCCAGCGCGGCGCCCGGCTCGACGAGCCGGCCTCGTCACGGTCGAGAGCGGCGTCGGCCTTGACCACGGCGCCGTCGACGCCGAAACCGAGCGTGAGGCGACCCGCATCCAGGCTCTCGATCGCCGCGACCACCTCGGAGATCGTCGCGCACATCGGCATGCCGGCGGCGGAGCCCGCCGTCGTGGCCACGCCCAGCGACGCGACATAGCCCATCGCGCCGGCGTGTGACAGGTGGGCGGTCGGGTCGAGCCCGTGCACCGCGTAGGCGAAGAAGGACAACGGTGCCGAGTAGGCCCGGTCGACCGCGCGCAGGGTGCCGGCGGCCGCGCTGCGCGGGTGGGCGAACGGCGGCTCGCCGTGGCCGGTGCGTAGCTCGTTGGCCAGCGCGAAGTCGGCCTCGGTCATGAAGACCTCGCCACGGATCTCCAGGGTGACCGGCTCGGCCAGCCGGTGCGGCAGACCGACCGCCCGCCGCGCCTGGCCCGTGACGTCTTCGCCGGCCCGCCCGTCGCCCCGCGTGATCACCTGGGTGAGCTCGCCGTCGGCGTAGCGGGCCGAGATCGCCAACCCGTCGATCTTCGGCTCGACCGTGTAGCCCGCCGCCGGCCGCCCGAGGATGCGGTCGAGCCGGGCCGCCCACTTGGTCAGCCCTTCGGCGTCGAAGACGTTGTCGAGGCTCAGCATCGGCGTGGTGTGCGGCACATCGCCGACCACGCCACCGCCGGCGCCGACAGTTTCCGTCGGCGACTCCGCGACCGTCCACTCCGGACTCGCGGCCTCGGTGGCGGCGACCCGGGCGATCAGGGCGTCGTAGGTGGCGTCGTCCATCGCCAGCGTCGAACCCGAGTAGTAGTCGCGAGCCGCCGCACGGATCTGCTCGACCGCGGCCGTGTAGTCGGCGCGCGAGTCGAAGGCCGCAGCGTGCGCGGGATCGACGGTCGTGGACATCTTGGCCCCCATGAGCAGCATCGGACGAACACCACGACCCTAGCGGGCGGGTACGACAAGACGGCGTCAGCCGGCCGCCGTCCGACGAGCGGCGTACGCGCGCAGGGCTCGCAGAAAATCGATCTTGCGGAAGCCGGGCCAGTAGACGTCGCAGAAATACAGCGAGGAGAACGCCGACTGCCAGAGCAGAAACCCCGACATCCGTTGCTCGCCACTCGTCCGGATGACCAGGTCAGGGTCCGGCAGCCCGCTCGTGTCGAGATGCGCGTCGATGTCAGATGGTGCGAAACGGTCTGCCAGCGCGAGCGGCGACTCTCCGGACGCCGCCGCCGCGACCAGACCCCGCCGAACCGCCTCGACCACCTCCGACCGGCCGTCATAGCCGATGGCCACCGTCAAGGTCCACGGCCGGTCCCGGGTCGCCAGAACCGCGTCCGAGAGCGCCAGCCGAGTCGAGGACGGTAACAACGAGACCTGCCCGGCGACCCGCACCCGCCACGGGCTCGACGGGCGGGCCAGCCGCTCACGGCACGCGTCCTCGATCAGCCGCAGCAGGTGGTCGACCTCGCCCGCCGAGCGCTTGCGCAGGTTGTCGGCCGACGCGGCATAGACCGTGACGCAGCCGATGCCGAGTTCACCGCACCAGCCGAGGACCCGGTCGAGGTGCTCCGCGCCGTGCCGATGTCCGTCGCCGGATGAGGCGTACCCCATCTGCTTCGCCCATCGGCGATTGCCGTCCGTGACGATCGCGACGTGCCGCGGCACCGAGGTCAACGTGCGTCGAAGTCTTCGCGCATAGGCGCGCTCGGCGAGCGCTCGCACCGACGTGATCATGCCCGATCAAACCACGAAGGCCGTCCGAGAGGGGGAAAATCAATCCCGGAGACGGGGGGTACGCGCATGCGCGTGGCAGTCATCGGCGGCACCGGACTGGTCGGGCGCCAGACCGTGGCGGCGCTCGAGGCCAGGGGTCACGACCCGGTCGTGGTGTCGCGGAGCACGGGCGTCGACGTGATCACCGGTGACGGGCTCGAGGCCGCGCTCGACGGGGTGGGCGCCGTCATCGACGTGATCAGCTTCGAGTCGGCCGACCGGGCCGAGGCGGAGAGCTTCTTCGCGACGGAGACCGAGAACCTGCAGGCCGCCGAGCAGCGCGCGGGCGTCGGCCACCACGTGCTGTTGTCGATCGTCGGGGTCGACAACGTCGAGGGCAACGCGCACTACGCCGGCAAACGCATCCAGCAAGCCATGGTCAGCGACGGCGCGACCCCGTGGACCATCGTCGCCGCGACCGAGTTCTTCGACTTCGCCGCGATGGTCGTCGGGTGGACCCGCACCGGCGACACCGCGGTCGTCCCGCCGCTGTTGGTGCAGCCCATCGCGGTCGCCGACGTGGCCGACGTCCTGGCCGAGGTGGCGGTGGGAAAGCCGTTGGGCCGCACCATCGAGATCGCCGGCCCGGACACCCACGACCTGGTCGACATGGCCCGCCGCACCCTGACCGCGCGGGGCGAGGCCCTCAGGCTGGTCGCGAGCTGGCGGGACAGCCCGCTCGGCGTCGAGATGGCGGGCGACGTGCGCCTGCCCGGCGACGGCGCCCGCATCGCGCCGACCACCTTCGAGACCTGGCTGGCGGCCGAGAGCAGGGGCTGACGAACACGCCACCCTGCTGCCATCCTGAGGCGTGACCACCGCGCGCACGACCACAGTGGACCGCCGACCGGAGCTCGACGCGATCCGCACGCTGGTGGTCGTCGGCCTGGTGTTCTTCCACTCCGCGCTGGTGTTCGACGAGAACGACGACTTCTACGTCAAGAACGCCGACACGACCAGCATCACCACCGTGCTCGCCGGTTTCGCGGTCCTGTGGGCGATGCCGGCGCTGTTCCTCATCGCGGGCTTCGGCTCGTGGCACTCGATGGACCGGCGCGGCCCGGGCGGCTTCGCGCGCGAGCGCCTCCAACGCCTCGGCGTGCCACTGCTCTTCGCGATCCTCACCTTCCTGCCGGTGCCACCGTGGCTGCGACTCAAGGCGGTCGACCCCGGCTACCACGAGAGCTACCTGGCGTTCCTGCCGAAGTTCTACACCGTGCACCTCGACCTCGCGGACTTCCCGTTCGTCCTGGGCGGCGACTACTTCGAGACCGGCCACCTCTGGTTCGTCGTCCTGCTGCTCACCTTCGCGCTGCTGCTCGCGGCCGCGAGCAGGTGGGCGCCACGGGCGGGCGAGGCCAAGGAGGCGCTGGCCCGCGCGGTCGGCCGGCGCGGGGTGGTGCTGCTGCCCGCGGTCGTGATGTCGGCGATCTGTGCCTTTGTCGGCATGGAGGAGGCGTTCGCCGGCTGGAGCCGCTGGGCGTACCTGCTGTTCTTCCTCAGCGGTTTCCTGCTCGCCTCCGACGACCGCTTCCGGGTGGCGATGCGGCGAGACGCCGTGCCCGCCGCCATCACAGCGGCCGCCGTCTTCGCGGTGACCGGCCCGGTCCTGCTGACCGCCGGCGACGACCCCTTCACGGCGATGACCGCGCACGCGATCGTCGCCCGGGCGCTGTTCGGCTTCGCCGGCTGGTGCGCGGTGGTGGCGATCCTGGGCCTGCTCGACCGCCGCAACACTACGCGCACACCAAGAGAGCCCAGCCGCGCCTACCTCTACCTCGCCGTCGCCGCGCTCCCGATCTACGTGCTGCACCAGCCGATCGTCGTCGCTGTCGCCTACGGGGTCGTGCGCTGGGACGCGCCCATCATCGTCAAATATCTGGCGATCGTCACCGCCGCCCTGACGTTGACCCTGGCCGCGTACGAGTTCCTGGTCCGCCGCACCAGGCTCACCCGCTACCTGTTCGGCATGCGCCTACGATGAGCCGAATGAGTGACAACCGAAGGGCCCTCGTGGTCCGCGGCGGCTGGGACGGACACGTACCGGTCGAAGCGACCGACGGGTTCGTGCCGTTCCTCCGCGAACAGGGCTTCCAGGTCGACATCAGCGAAACCCTCGACGTGTACGCCGACCCGACCGCGCTGACCGGCCTCGACCTGATCGTCCAGTGCTGGACGATGGGCACGGCGACCGACGCCCAGATCGACGGCCTGATCGGTGCGGTGCGCTCCGGCACCGGTTTCGCCGGCTGGCACGGCGGCATCGTCGACTCGTTCCGGTCGTCGACCCGCTACCTGCAGATGACCGGCGGCCAGTTCGCCGAGCACCCGGACAACTTCGTCGACTACGAGGTCGAAGTCGTGCCGGAGCGCGCCGAACATCCGATCGTCGTCGGGCTGCCGGCCAAGTGGTCGCTGCACACCGAGCAGTACTGGATGCTCACCGACGAGCTGTCCGACGTTCTGGCCACCACCCGGTTCCGGGCGACGGCGGACACCGCCTGGCGCGATGACGTGGTGGTGCCGGCGGTCTGGACCCGCCAATGGGGCCAGGGCAGGATCTTCGTGTCCACGGTCGGGCACAAGCTCGAGGACCTGGACCACCCGGACGTACGCACGCTGACCGAACGCGGCCTGCTCTGGGCGGCGCGCCAGGCCTAGGGGCAGTCGGGCGCCTTGCACCCTCGGCGGGCTTTGGCATGCAGTTCGAAGTCGTGGTGGCTGATCCGCACCAGGCTCAGCCGGGGGCGCATCGGGCCGCGGGCCCAGTAGGACCGCACCCGATCCAGCTCGCGTAGGGCCGCGGCCTCATCCGACCGCGGACAGCCGAACTCATGGTCTCCGGCGGGCCACTCCAGGCGGACCGCCCACAGCGCGTTCCTCCGCAACACAGTCTTCCCCTTCGATGCATCCAGCGTGCCTGGCCGGCCGAGGGGGAAGTCACCGGCGTCCATGATTTTACCCGTTACACGGCTCCGGAAACTGTCGTGAAGTAGTGCGAGAGAAACGCGTCCGGGTGGACTTGCGACGCGACCTCGTGCGGGCCGTGGGCGTCGGGTCGCCACCGGGTGCCGCCGTCGGTGGTGTCCACGGTCACCTCGCCACGGGTGAAATCGCACAGCTCGGGCGCGAAGATCGTGGCGGCCGCGAGCGGGTCGTGGAAGGTCACCTGCGGGCGCTCGGCGAACCACGACCCCGCCAGGTCCGCCACGGGGTGGAGCAGTGGGTGGTCGCAGCGGGCCAGGAAGTCGCCGGCGTCCATCCGTACGCGCCGGGTGACGTCGAGGCCGACCGAGCGGTGCACGCGGGCGGAGGCCGCGTAGACGCGGGCCGCGGCGTAGGGGTCGTTGCGGATGTTCCACTCCGGACCGCCCTGCCCGAGGAACGCCCCGCCCATCAACACCAGCCCGCGCAGCAACGACGGGACGGCCGGGTCGACCGCGAACAGCAGCGCCACGTTGGTCAGCGGGCCGATGGCGAGCAGGGTGACCTCGCCCGGGTGGGCGTGGATCGTGCGGCGCAGGAACTCGACCGCCTCGCCGATCGGGAACACCTCGTCGTGCGGCCACCGCTCCAACGCCGCGGCCTGCGGTGGCGGCTTCTGCAAGGGTGGTCCCACCAGCGGGACCCCGGCGCCGGGCAGGATGGGCACGTCGCGCCCGGCGACCCGGCACAGCACGCTGGCCAGCGATGCGCGGTCGACCGGAGCCGCGGTCACCGTGGTGATCCCGAGCAGCTCGCACTTTGGCTGCGCGAGCAGGTACGCCAGGCAGACGGCATCGTCGATGTCGTTGCCGATGTCGGTGTCCAGCAGCACTAGCTCGGCCATGGCACCAGGATGTCAGGACACCTCGGCCAACCGCTCGGCCAGGATGATTCGGGAAGCGGCCTGGATCAACGCCAGATGTGAGAACGCCTGTGGGAAGTTGCCCAGGTGCCGCCCGGTCTTCACCTCGAACTCCTCGGCGTACAGGTTGAGCGGTGAGCCGACCTTGAGCAGCCGCTCCATCAGTTGGACCGCGCGCTCCACCTCGCCGATCGCGGTCAGTGCGGACACCATCCAGAACGAGCAGATCAGGAACGAGCCCTCCTTGCCGGACAGGCCGTCGTCGGTCTGGTCGGTGTGGTAGCGCAGCACGAACCCGTCCTCGGTGAGGTCCTTGGCGATCGCCTCGACCGTCTTGCGCATCCGCTCGTCGCTCGACGGCAGGAAGTTGTAGAGCACGGCGAGCAGCGTGGAGGCGTCCAGCGCGTCCGTGTCGTAGTGCTGGCGCAGCACACCGTCGTCCCGTACACCGTGGGCCAGGATGTCGTCGTGTATCTCCTTGGCCGATGCCGCGAGGCGCTCCGCCGAGTCCTTGTGCCCGCGGATCTCGGACAGCCGGGACGCCCGGTCCATCGCGATCCAGCACATCAGCTTCGAGGAGACGTAGTGCTGCGGGTCGCCGCGGGCCTCCCAGATGCCCTGGTCCGGGTTGCGCCAGACCTTCTCGGCCGACTCCGCCTGGCTGGCCACGATCGGCCAGAGCCGCCGGGGCATCCGTTGGCTGCGCCTGGTGTGCAGGAGCACCGAGTCGAGCACCGCGCCGAACACGTCGTTCTGCCGCTGGCTGTAGGCGCTGTTGCCGATCCGCACCGGCCGCGCGCCGTCGTACCCGGAAAGGTCGTCACGCAGCTTCTCGGTGAGGTCGCGGCGCCCGTCGATGCCGTACATGATCTGCAATGTGCCGTCGTGGTTGGGCTCGATGTCCGCGACGAACTGCATGAACTCGTCGGCTTCCCAGTCCAGGTTCAGATAGTGCAGCGCCTGCATGGTGAACGAGCTGTCGCGCATCCAGGTGTACCGGTAGTCCCAGTTGCGTTCCCCGCCCGGCGTCTCCGGCAGGGAGGTGGTCAGGGCCGCCACGGTCGCACCGGTCGGCATGTACGTCAGCCCCTTGACCGCGAGCGCGGATCGCTGCAGGGCGTCCCGCCAGCGGTGGTCCGGGATCCGGGCGCCGGCCAGCCAGTTGCGCCAGTAGGCCGTGGTGTTGTCGATGCAGGCCATCGCCTCGGCGAAGGTGCCCGGGGTGGCGAGCTGGTCGGCCCAGGACAGCACGCAGTACGCGTGGTCACCGCGGTTGAGCCGGCGCCGGCCACGGATCCGGTTGCCCTCGATGCCCATCGCCATGTCGGACCGCAGGCGCACGGTGACCCCGGCCCCGGTGCCGTCGGCCACGTGCTGGTCGTTATCTACAAAGGACCAACTGGCCGGGGTGCGTCCGTAGTCGAACGCCGGCTCGCAGATCAGCTCGATGTCGACGTGCCCGTCTAGGCATTCGACGGTACGCACGAAGAGGTGGTCGGCGTCCTCGTCGTACGGCGGCCGGCTGTGCGGGGTGACCAGGTCCGGCCCGTTCGACGGACCGATGGTCAGCGCGTCGCGGACCTGGATCCAGCCGGTCAACGTGCGCCAGGTGGTGACCAGCACGTTGGTGCCCGGCTCGTAGTCGCGCGCGGTGAAATGGTTGATCCCGTAGGGACCGAGCCGGAACATCCCGGACTCGCGGTCGAGCACGCTGCCGAAGATGGCAGGTGAGTCGAACCGGGGGACGCACAGCCAGTCGACCGAACCGTCGGGCGCGACCAGCGCGCCGGTGTGGCAGTTGGAGAGGAAGGCGTAGCTCTCGATCGGCGGGAACGGCGAGCGGACCGGGGTACTCGTGACCCAGCCGCTCGCCGCCCGCACGTTCCGCCCGCCCGCCGCGACCAGCCCACCGGCACCGGAGATCGCGGCGGCCGCTTCGGCATTGTCCGGGTTGCTGGTCATGGCGTCACATCACCGCATCGGAGCGGTGCCGGTGCGGGGCAGGTCGCCGGTGTCGTCGCGCATGGCGTGCGTGCCCATGGTCTGCGGCTTCCAGACGGCCAGCGCCCAGATCACGAACACCGCCATCGCGATCTCCAGCAGCGACCAGAACGGGTAGTAGGGAATGAAGAAGAAGTTGGCCGTGGCGGACAGCACGGCGAAGAAGATGCCGAGCCCCCGAGCCCAGGCGGCGCCGGTGAACAGCGCCAGACCAGCGAGCGCGGCCAGCGCGCCCAGCACGATGTGCAGGATGCCCCAGCCCGTGGTGCTGAACGAGTAGAGGTAGTTCTGCGTCACGACGAAGAAGGAACCCCTGACGACCGCGACGATTCCCATCACGAGCTGCCAGAGACCCATCATCAGCAGAACCACCGCGGCGAAGATCGCACCGCTCGCCGCCCACAACTGCCTGCTCGACGTATCCCGCGTCATCGCGTACCTCCGATGCTCGGACGTGTGGCTTCCCCATCGTGGCAGAAGTTTCCGAATCGCGAAGTAAGTTCTTATTTTGGGTGGTCTTGAAGCTGTGCCAGAAGTGTCGCCAGCCGATCCCGCCCGGCGGTGTCAGCCGGATCCTTGATCCGTGCCACCAACACCACCTCGGCGCCGTCGAGCGTCACGGTGAGCGCGAGATGCCGCAACAACTCCTGCTCGGTAGCCAACCGCGCCACCGCGCCCACGATCCCGAACCCAGCGGGCCAACGAACCTCAGCGGCGACCTCGGTCCGATGCGCCAACCGCCCGCCGGTGGGCCGCACGATGGCGGCAGGCCCCCCGCCCCACGGCGTAGGCGGCGGCAACCGATGCGTGGGAATCCGCATGACGACCTCCCAACCCCACCCCACCGTCCCAGACCCGACCCAGCGCCCGGACCGCTTTCCCGACGCCCAAACCCCCAGTCCTCATTGGCGTGTCACCACCCAGGGCGTGTCACCCGCCGAGCAGCGGTATCTCCCGGGAGGTCAGTCGGCGGCGAGGATGGTGGATCGGGTGGGGATCGGGCCTACCGCGCCGTGGCCCTGGGTGGTTAGGGCTCCGGCTACTGCGGCGTAGTGGGCTGCTTCCGCTGGGGTGGCGCCGGCTGTCAGGTGGGCCATGAAGGCGCCGTCGAAGGCGTCGCCGGCGCCTGTGCTGTCCAGCGGAGTTACTGGGTGTGGCTTGATCTCTGTCAGGGTGGCCTCGTGCCAGAGCAGGGCTCCGTCCGCGCCCAGCTTGAGGACTACCGTGCGGGGGCCTCGGGCGGCGTACCAGTCGATCACCGCTGTTGGGTCTGTCGCGCCGGTCAGTAGGCGGCCTTCCTCGATGTTGGGGAAGACCACGTCGCTGAGCTCGATGCTGCGGGCGACCACCGCGCGGGCGCGTTCCAGGGGCCAGAGTTGCGGGCGGTAGTTCGGGTCGTAGCTGACCAGCGTGCCGGCGGCGCGGGCCACGGTCATCGCGTGGAAGGCCGCGTCGCACGCCGAGACGCTGATCGCCTGGGTTATCCCGGATACGTGCAGGGCGCGGGCGGACGCTACCGCCGGCTCGGGTACGTCCGCGGGGGACAGTCGGCTCGCGGCCGAGTCCGCCCGGTAGTAGGTGAACACGCTGCGGGCCGGGTCGCGGGAGATGAAGTAGACGCCTGTGCGCTCGCCGTCGGCTCGTACCACGTGGGTCGTGTCGATTCCTTCCGCTTCCCAGAGGCGCAGGAACGCGTCGCCGAACGGGTCGGTGCCGACTCGGGTCACGTAGCCCGTGCGGGCGCCCGAGCGGGCGGCGGCCACGAGGAAGTTGGAGGTGTCGCCGCCGAAGCCGGTGGCGAACTGGCCGGCGGTGTCGAGCGCCGCGTGGCCGATGGTGCTGAACTCCAGGAGCGGTTCACCGATCGCGATGATGTCCATGGCGAGTGACAGTATGCGAGGGTCACCTTCGATGCCTTCGAGGAGCTGCAGATGACGTCGAACGCCCGGGACCTGCTCGCGATCAGTCCGGTGATCCCGGTCGTGGTGGTCGAGGACGCGGCTAGCGCGGTGCCCCTGGCCGAGGCGCTGCTGCGTGGTGGGGTCGGGATCATCGAGATCACCCTGCGTACGCCGGACGCTCTTGCCGCATTGGCGGCGGTGGCCAAGGCGGTGCCGGAGATGCGGGTCGGCGCCGGCACCGTGGTCACGCCCGGGCAGGTCGAGGCAGCCCGGGACGCGGGCGCCACGTTCCTCGTGAGCCCGGGTGCGACCGACGCCCTGGTCGACGCGGCCCGCACGTCCGGCCTTCCGTTCCTGCCCGGTGCCGGCACGGTGAGCGAGATGCTGGCGTTGCGCGAGCGGGGGCTCGACACGCTCAAGTTCTTCCCGGCCGAGGCGAGCGGCGGGCGTGGCTACCTGTCCTCGGTGCACGGGCCGCTGCCGGACCTGGCCTTCTGCCCGACGGGCGGGGTCACCGCCGGCACCGCCGCCGACTGGCTGGCGCTGCCCAACGTCGGCTGTGTCGGTGGGTCCTGGCTGACGCCGGCCGACGCGGTGCGCGCCCACGACTGGGAGCGCGTCGAGCGCCTCGCGCGGGAGTCGACCAGCTTGCGGCTGTAAACCTGTCGCACGCATGGTGGAGAGTAGAAGCGTGCAGATCGGGATTCTCGGGCCGTTGGCGGTCACCGCCGAGGGGCGGCCCGTCGAGGTGGGCGGCGCGCGACTGCGGGCGCTGCTGACCCGGCTCGCCCTCGATCCGGGCCGGCCGGTCGGCACCGAGGCGCTGGCCGACGCGGTCTGGGGCGACGCACAGCCCGCCGACCTCGCCAACGCATTGCAATCACTGGTGTCACGGCTGCGTCGCACGGTGCCGGGGATTCCGGTGTTGCTGGGGCCGGGCGGCTACCGGCTCGACCTGCCCGCCGACGCGATCGACGCCGAACGCTTCGTCATCCTGGCCCGTGACGGGCGCGACGCGCTGGGTGGCGGCGACCCCGAGAAGGCGGTCGGCCTGCTCCGCGACGCCCTCGCGCTCTGGCGTGGGCCAGCCCTGGCCGATGTCGCCGACGCCGGGTTCGCCGCGGCGCCCGTCGCCCGCCTCGACGAGGTGCGACTGGCGGCGGTCGAGGACCGCATCGACGCCGAGCTGCGCCTGGCCGGGCCGGCCCACCTGGTCGCCGAGCTCGACGAGCTGGCGACGGCCCACCCGCTGCGGGAGCGGGTCTGGGTGCTGCGACTACGGGCGCTGGCCGCGGCCGGGCGGCCCGCCGAGGCGCTGGCCGCCTACGACGAGTTCCGGCGGCGGCTGGCCGACGAGCTGGGCGCCGATCCGTCGGCCGAGCTGCGCGAGGCACATCTGGCCGTGCTCCGTGGTGAGGGTCAGCCGCGGCGCACCATGCGGGGCAACCTGCGGGCCGCACTGACCAGCTTCGTGGGGCGCGACACCGAGCTCCACCGGGTCGAGCGGCTGCTGGCCGAGGGGCGGCTGGTCACCCTCGTCGGCCCGGGCGGCGCGGGCAAGACCCGGCTGGGCACGGTGGCCGCGGCCGCGCTGGCGGCGGGGAGCGTCGACGAGACCTGGATGGTCGAGCTGGCTCCGGTCACCGACCCCGCCGACGTGCCGCAGGCCGCGCTGGTCGCCATCGACGGCCGGGCCGCCGGGTTCACCGAGCCCGGGCGCCGCCAGGCCAACCGCGACGCGATCACCCGGCTGGTCGAGGCGCTCGCCTCGATCGACGCGCTGATCGTCCTCGACAACTGCGAGCACGTGATCGACGCGGCCGCCCGGCTGGCCGACGAGCTGCTCGCCCGCTGCCCGCGACTACGCATCCTGGCGACCTCCCGCGAGCCGCTCGGCATCACCGGCGAGGCGCTGTGCCCGCTGCCGCCGCTGGGCCTGCCGGCCCAGGATGAGGACGACGTCGCCGCGTACCCGTCGATCCAGCTCTTCCGTGACCGCGCCGCGGCCGTCCGGCCGGGGTTCGAGGTGACCGTGGACAACGCCGCCGACGTCGTGGAGATCTGCCGGCGGCTCGACGGGCTTCCGCTGGCGATCGAGCTCGCCGCGGCCCGCCTGCGCACCATGTCGACGGCGCAGGTCGCGGCTCGGCTCGACGACCGGTTCCGGCTGCTGACCGGGGGCAGCCGCACCGCGCTCGAGCGGCACCGCACGCTGCGCGCGGTCGTCGCGTGGAGCTGGGAGCTGCTCACCGACGACGAGCGCCGGCTGGCCGAGCGGCTCGCGGTGTTCCCGTCGACGATCACCGCCGAGAGTGCCGCCGGCGTCGCCGCGCCCGACGCCTCGCTCGACGCGGTCGCCGACCTGCTGGCCGCGCTCGTCGACAAGTCGCTGCTGCAACTGGTCGCCGACGGGCGTTTCCGGATGCTCGAGACCATCAGGGAATACGGGCTGGAGCAGCTCGTCGCCGCCGGTGAGGCGACCCGGCTGCGGGCCGCGCACGCGGCCTACTTCCTGGCCTGCGCCGAGCGGATGGAGCCCCGGCTGCGCACCAGTGACCAGCTCCGCTGGCTCGACGAGTTCGACGCGGACCGGGCCAACATGATCGGCGCGCTGCACTACGCCGCGGAGACCGACGACGCGTCCACGGCGATCCGGCTGGCGGCCGCGCTGACCATGCCGCTGACCATCCGGGGCGACCACGAGCAGACGGTGGCCCTGCTCGGCCGGGCGCTGGCGGCCCGGGGCCCGGCGCCGCTCGGGCATCGGGCGGTGGTCGCCGCCATCCACCTGCTCAACCAGATCTTCACCGGCACCTGGCCCGGTGACGTGGCCCTCGCCGAGTTGCAGGCGCTGGTCGCGGCGGCATCTCCCCGGTCACACCCGTTCCTGCCGGTGATCGAACCGATGATGACCATGTTCACCGACGACACCGAGCGTGGGCTGGCGGCGGTCAACAAGGGTCTGGAAGGCGCCGACCCGTTCACTCGCGGCCTGCTGCTCTCGTTGAGCGGCAGCATCAAGGAGAACGACGGCGACGCCGACGGCATGCTCGCCGACCTGACCGCCGCGGCCGAGATCCAGCGCGCTCTGGGGGAGCGGTGGAGCCTCGGCATGACGCTCGGATCGCTCGCCGACGCGCTGTCCAAACGGGGCGACCTGGCCGGAGCGACCGCCGCGCTCGAGGAGGCGTCCCGGCTGGCCGTCGAGCTCAACGCCCGGGAGGACATCGGCTACCAGCGGGTCTGGCAGGCCAACCTGCGGGCCCAGGCCGGCGATCTCGAGTGGGCGCGGGCCGACCTCGAGCGGTTCCTGGTCGAGTCGTCGCGGGACGGGTCCGCCAACCGCACGGCGGCGTTCGTGGTGATGATGCTCGGCGAATACGACCGCCAGGAGGGCAAGCTCGACAGCGCGCGCGAGCGCTACCGGCAGGCCGAGGAACTGCAGACGCTGGAGCACATGGTGGCGCCCCAGTTCCGGGGCATGCTGTTCGGGTTCGAGGCGCACGTCGCGATCGCTGAGGGCCGCCTCGCCGACGCGCGGGCGCTGGCCACCGAGGGCATCGAGCGGGCGATGCTGGGCAAGGACATGCCGGTGATCGCGCTGATCGCGACGGCCACCGTGTCGCTGCGGTCCGCGCTGGGCGAGTCGGAGCGGGCGGCCGAGACACTCGGCGCCGCCGACTCGTTGCGCGGCAGCCCTGACCTGTCCAACTACGACGCCCAACTGCTGACGGAGACGCTCCGGGGCCGGTTGGGCGATGAGGCCTTCGACGCCGCGTACGCCCGGGGACGCGCGTTGAGCCGGGCCGACGCACTCGCGTTCGTCGACCCGGCCCAGGACACCGACCTTTGACCTCACACCCGGCGGCGGTAGAACCTGACCGCGAGGGGTGCGAACACCACGATGATGCCCACCGACCAGAGCAGTGACTTGGTGACCGTGTCGCCGACGGGGCCGCCGGTGAGCAGTGCTCGGGCGGCGTCCATCACGTCCGACACCGGGTTGATCTTCACCCAGGCTTGCAGCCAGCCCGGGAGGGTGTCGGTCGGCACCATCATGTTGGTGCCGAAGGTGAGCGGGAAGAGCACCAGGAACGCCGTGCCCTGCACCGCGCCCGGCTCGCGCATGATCACGCCGAGCAGGACGAAGATCCAGGTGATCGCCGAGGCGAAGAAGATCACCAGTAGGCAACCGGCCAGGGCGGTCAGCGGGTTCGTGCCGATCCGGAAGCCGATCGCGTAGCCGAAGCCGAGCAGCACCACGATCGAGACCACGAACCGCGCAAGGTCGCCCATCACCGAGCCGATCAGGGGCGCGGACCGGGCGATCGGCAGGCTACGGAACCGGTCGAAGACGCCCTTCTTCACGTCGGTGTTGAGGGAGAAGCCCGTCGCCACCGCTGCGAACATCACCGACTGCACCATGATCGCCGGCAGTAGATACTTCAGGTACACGGTCTGGGAGCCGGAGATGGCGCCGCCGAGCAGGTACACGAAGATCACGACGAACATCACCGGTTGGAGCGTCACGTCCAACAACTGCTCGGGCGTGCGCAGCGTCTTGATCAGGCTGCGCCGGGCCAGGGCCAGGCTGTGCCGGGCGATCCGGAACGTCCGGGCCGGCGGCTGGCCTGCGGGGCCGGCACCGGTGATCGGCGACGTCGCCGGAGAGCGCTCAAGTGTCGCGGTCATGCCGCCACCCCCACCTTGCTGTCGTCGTCCGCGGTTGCCGGCTTGCCGGTCAGCGTGAAGAACACCTCGTCCAGGCTCGGCAAGCGGAGCGACAGCTCCATGACGCCGATCCCGGCCTCTTCGATCCGGCGTACGACGGTCGGGAACGCCCGGTCGTCGTCGATCGGCACGGTCAGCACACCGCGTCCGGGCGACTCCGGCTCGCGCTGCGCGACGGCGGTGAGGATGCTGCCCACGTCGGCCAGCCGCGCCGGGTCGGTCGGCCGGACCAGGATGGTCTGGCCGCCGGCGATCTGCTTGAGCTGGGCCGGCGTACCGTGCGCGATGACCTTGCCGTGGTCGATCACCGAGATCTCGTCGGCGAGCGCGTCCGCCTCGTCGAGGTACTGCGTGGTGAGCAGGACCGTCGAGCCGTCGTCGACCAGCGAGCGGACGACACCCCACATGTCTTCCCGCTTCGTCGGGTCGAGACCCGTGGTCGGCTCGTCGAGATAGATCACGGCCGGCCGGCCGACCAGGCTGGCGGCCAGGTCGAGCCGGCGGCGCATGCCCCCCGAGTACGTCTTCGCCTGCCGGTTGGCCGCCTCCGTGAGGTCGAACCACTCCAGCAGCTCGGCGGCCCGCACCTTGGCGTCGCGGCGCCGCAGGTCGAGCAGCTCGCCGATGAGCACCAGATTCTGCGTGCCGGTCAGGTCCTCGTCGACCGACGCGTACTGCCCGGTCAACCCGATCAGCCGGCGCACCGCCCCGGCGTCCTTGACCACGTCGTGCCCGCCCACCGTGGCCCGCCCCGAGTCGGGCCTCAGCAGCGTGGCCAGGATGCGCACCGCCGTGGTCTTCCCGGCCCCGTTCGGCCCGAGCACACCCAGCACGCTGCCCTGTTCGGCGGCCAGATCGATGCCGGCCAGGGCCGTGGTCTTACCGAAGCGCTTGACCAGACCCTCCGCCTGGAAAGCGAGGCTCATCGTGTTCCCCCTTGGTCGTCTTTCACGTGACCAAGATGCCGGGCACCGCTGGCAGCGCGCGCACACGCGGCTGGCACGGCCCTGCCAGGCCCGCGTGCGACGTTCGGTCGGCTTTCGGTCGCGGCTGGTCACATGGACGCACCGACAACCGGAGGAGTTGCGATGAAGAAGCGGATCATGCTGGGTGTCGCCGTGGCCGCCGCGGCGGCGGGAGCGGCGCTGGCCGGCACCGCGGCCTGGGCGGCGGACGACGGTGCCGACGGCGCCGACCTGCGGATCAGTTACGAGCA
This sequence comes from Asanoa ishikariensis, assembly GCF_900107455.1. Classification (GTDB taxonomy): domain Bacteria; phylum Actinomycetota; class Actinomycetes; order Mycobacteriales; family Micromonosporaceae; genus Asanoa; species Asanoa ishikariensis. The sequence continues at coordinate 1,706,240 of NZ_FNQB01000002.1, forward strand.
GGTGGCCGGCACGGACTGCCCGAAGGGCGCCGACAGCGCGCCGGAGGCCGACCTGTGACCCAGGCGCACCCGGAGCTCGAAGAGGTGTTGTTCGCGGTCAAGCGGGTGATCGTGGGGCAGGACCGGCTGGTGGAACGCCTGGTGGTGGCGTTGCTGGCCGACGGCCACTGTCTGTTGGAAGGCGTGCCGGGCGTGGCCAAGACGCTGGCGGCGCAGACCCTGGCCGAGACGGTCGGCGGGACGTTCTCGCGGATCCAGTTCACGCCTGACCTGGTGCCCTCGGACATCGTGGGTACGCGGATCTACCGCTCGTCGACGGAGTCGTTCGACGTGGAGCTTGGCCCGGTGATGGCGAATCTGTTGCTGGCCGACGAGATCAACCGGGCTCCGGCCAAGGTGCAGTCGGCCCTGTTGGAGGCGATGGCCGAGCGGCAGGTGTCGATCGGCGGCAAGTCGTGGCCTGTGCCCGACCCGTTCCTCGTGCTGGCGACCCAGAACCCGATCGAGTCCGAAGGCGTCTACCACCTGCCCGAGGCGCAGCGGGACCGGTTCCTGATGCGGGTGGTCGTCGCCTACCCGACCGACCAGGAGGAGCTGGGCATCCTCTACCGGATGAGCACGGACAGGCCAGAGCCAAAGCGGGTGCTGGACCCCACCCGGGTACGCGATCTGCGCGCCGCGGCCCGCGACGTCTTCGTGCACCACGCACTGGCCGAGTACGTGGTCCGCCTGGTCGTGGCGACCCGCGACCCGGCCCGGTTCGGTGCCCCGGACGCCGCAGCCAGCCTGGCGTACGGCGCGAGCCCGCGCGCCACGCTGGGCCTGGTGGCCGCCGCTCGCGCGCTGGCCCTGTTGCGGGGCCGCGACTATGTCCTGCCGGCCGACGTCACGGACCTGGCGGTGGACGTGCTGGCGCACCGCCTGGTGCTGTCCTTCGACGCGGTGGCCGACGAGGTCACCGCCGAGTCCATCGTGGAGCGCCTCCTGGTCGCGGTCCCAGCGCCCCGGATCGCGCCCTACGAGGCCGAGCGGGCGGCGGCATGACGGCGACCGTCAGCCAACTCGCGCCCGAACGGCGGCTGCGGCGGCTGGAGCTGCTCGTCACCCGTCGGCTCGACGGCCTCCTCCAGGGCCAGCACCTGGGCCTGCTCCCCGGGCCGGGGTCGGAGTTCGCGGGCTCGCGCGAGTACCGGCCGGGTGAGGACGAGGTGCGCCGGATGGACTGGGCGGTCACCGCCCGCACCAACGTGCCGCACGTACGCGAGGTGGACGCGGACCGCGAGCTGACCACCTGGGTGCTGGTCGACGGCTCGGCCAGCATGGACTTCGGCACCGCCGAGATCGAGAAGCGTGAGCTGGCGGTCGCGGCGGTGGCAGCGGTCGGCTTCCTGACCGCAGGCGCGGGAAACCGCCTCGGCGCACGGCTGGCAGGCGGGACCCGGCGCGCGTTCCCGGCCCGGACCGGGCGCACCCACCTGCGTGCCGTGCTGCGCGCTCTGCTCGACGCGCCACGCGTGCCGACCGGCTCAGCACCACCGCCGCTCGCGTCCGCGATCAACGATGTGGCCCGTGCGGCCCGGCGGCGCGGTCTCGTCGTGGTGGTCTCCGACTTCCTCGACGACTCCGACTGGGCGACCGCGCTGCGCCGCCTCGCCGCCCGGCACCAGGTGCTGGCGGTCGAGGTCGCGGACCCGCGCGAGCTCGAGCTTCCCGACGTCGGCCTGATCACGCTGGTCGACACCGAGACCGGCCGGCGCCGGGAGGTGTCCACCGCGAGCCGTCGCCTGCGAAAGGACTACGCCGAGGCCGCGGCGGCGCAGCGGGCCGCGGTCCGGACCGCGATCCGCGGTGCCAGCGCGGTTCACCTTCCACTGCGGACGGACCGCGACTGGGTGGCCGACATCGTGCGGCATGTGCTCCTTCAACGCCGGCTCGCCGCCACCGCGCCGCGACGCGAAGGAGGTGGGGCATGACGTTCCAGAGCCCGTGGCGGCTCCTGCTGCTGGTCGGCGTGGCCGCCCTGCTGGCCGCCTACGTCCTGCTGCGGCGCCGGCGCAGCCGGTACGCCGTGCGGTTCACCAACCTGCGGCTGCTCGACAAGGTCGCCCCGGACCGGCCCGCCTGGCGCCGCCACGTGCCGGCCGGACTGTTCCTGGCGATGCTCGCGCTGCTGACGGTCGGGTTCGCCCGGCCGACCGACGAGGTGCGCGTGCCCCGCGAGCGCGCGGTCGTCATGGTCGCCGTCGACATCTCGCTGTCGATGACGGCGACCGACGTGGCGCCCGACCGGCTCGCGGCGGCCAAGGAGGCGGCCAGCGGGTTCGTGGCCGGACTCCCGGACACGTTCAGCGTCGGGCTGGTCGGTTTCGCGGGCAGCGCCACGGTCACGGTGGCCCCGGTCACGGACCGGCAAACGCTCGCAGCCGGCATCGAACGGTTGGCCGAGGGCAACACCGGCCGGCAGGGCACCGCGATCGGCGAGGCCATCTACGCCGCACTGGACGCGGCCGCCGGCGTCGACCCCGAGAACCCGCCGCCGGCCCGGATCGTGGTGCTGTCGGACGGCTCCAACACCGCGGGCCGCGATCCCGGCGAGGCCGCGGCCACGGCGCTCGCGGCCGGCGTGCCGGTCGACACGATCGCGTTCGGCACGACCGACGGCGTCATCGAGATGCAGGGCCGCGGCCAGTCGGTGCCGGTCGACGGCGAGACCCTGCGCGCGGTCGCGGAGGCGACGGCCGGGAGCTACCACGAGGCCGGCAGCGCCGACGAGTTGCGCGCCGTCTACGACGACATCAACACCACGGTCGGCTACACCACGCAGACCCAGGACGTGTCGGCCCGGTTCATCGGCATCGCGCTGGTCCTCGCGGCACTCGCGGCGATCGCCTCGATGGTCTGGTTCGCCCGCCTTCCTTAGCGCTAAGGAGCAGCAATGAGCGGCCTCGGCACCACCCCACGCGGCCCCGGGTTCGTGTCCCCCCACATCGAGCCCGGGGTCCCCACGGACCCTCCCGCCACCGCCGGTCCGGCGGGAGGGTCCGGCCGGGGACGGCCACGGTGGCTGGTCGCCGGCCTGGCGACGGTCGGCGTCTCGGCGGTGACGGGCGCGCTGGCCGGAGGTTGGGCAGGCGGCGGCGACGGCAACCAAGGCCAAACAGCCCAGGCCCCGCCCCCCGCCACCGCCACGCCCGCGCCCGCCGGCGGAATGCCCGGTGACCTGGTCGGGGCGGCCGCCGCCGCGCTGCCGGGCGTCGTCTCGGTGCGGGCGGGCACGTCCGGCGGCTCCGGCTTCGTCACCAACCAAAGTGGACACGTCATCACCAACAACCACGTGGTCGCCGGAGCGTCGACCGTGTCGGTGGTCGGCGCCGACGGCCGGCGGCGCACGGCCGAGGTGATCGGTCGCGACCCGGGCAACGACATCGCCGTGCTGCGGGTCGCGACGCCGGCCGGGCTGCGCCCGCTGGCGTTCGCGGCCGCGGCACCCCGGGTCGGCGAGCCCGTCCTGGCGGTCGGCTCGCCGCTCGGCCTCTCCGGCACGGTCACCGCCGGCATCGTCAGCGCCCTCGATCGGCAGGTCCGGCTCGGCGCGGGCGTGCGGCGGACCGCGATCCAGACCGACGCGTCGATCAACCCCGGCAACTCGGGTGGCCCGCTGGTCAACGCCCGTGGCGAGGTGGTTGGGGTGAACACCGCGATCGCCACACTGGAGGGTGGCGGCAGCATCGGCATCGGCTTCGCGATCCCGGTCGAGCAGGCCCGCGCCGCGGCACAGCGAATCATCAGCAGCGGTGGATAGCGTGAAGTGATGCGGTTGCTCGTGGTGGAAGACGAGGAGGATCTCGCGGCGGCGGTGCGGCTCGGCCTGACCCGGGCGGGCTACGCGGTCGACGTCGCGACCGACGCGGGTCAGGCGTACGACCGGCTCTCCTACACGGCGTACGACCTGCTGCTGCTCGACGTCAACCTGCCGGACGGCGACGGCTTCGCGATGTGCCGGGCGATCCGCCGGGGCGAGGTGCCGGTGGCGGGCGGCGGTGACCTGCGGGTGTTGATGCTGACCGCGCGCGGCGCCCTGCGCGACCGGGTGCGCGGCCTCGACGAGGGCGCCGACGACTACGTGGTCAAGCCGTTCGCGCTGGCCGAGCTGCTGGCCCGGGTGCGGGCACTGCTGCGGCGCGACACGGGTGGCCCGCACGCGGTGCTCACCGTCGGCCCGTTCACGCTCGACGCGGCCCGGTTCGAGGCCGCCCGCGGCGGGACGCCGCTCGCGCTGACCAACAAGGAGTTCGGCGTCCTGGAGTACCTGATGACCCGACCGGGGCGCGTCGTGCCGGCCGAGGAGCTGCTCGAGCATGTCTGGGACGAGAACGCCGACCCGTTCACGCAGACCGTGCGGGTCACGGTCGGCACGCTGCGCCGCAAGCTCGGTGGCGAGGCGATCGAGACGGTGGTCGGGCGGGGCTACCGGCTGCGGGAGGCGCCGTGCGACGGCTGACCCAGTCGATCAGGTTCCGGCTGACGGTCCTCTACTCGACGCTGCTCTTCGCGCTCGCCGGGACGGCGCTCGGCGTCACCTACGTGGCCGTCGAGCGGGCCACCGACCCCAAGCCGGTCACCAAGCAGTACCAGGCCGGGGTCTTCAAGCAGGGGAGACCCGTCGGCACGATCGAGGTGGCCGAGGTCGACCAGATCGAGTCGGCCGTCAACTTCGGCACCCTCCAGACGTTGCGCAACTATTCGCTGTACGCGCTGGCCGGCCTGTTCGTGGCCAGCCTGGGCATCGGGTGGGTGCTGTCCGGCCGTGCCCTGCGTCCGGTCGGCGCGATCGTCCGCACCACCCGCGAGATCCAGGCGACCGACCTGTCCCGGCGGATCCGCCTCGGCGGCGCCCGCGACGAGCTTCGGGACCTGGCCGACACGATCGACGACATGCTCGACCGACTCGACGACGCCTTCCGCGGCCAGCGCGAGCTGATCGACGACGCCTCGCACGAACTGCGCAACCCGCTCGCGGTGATCCGGGCCAACCTGGACGCGTCGCTGGTCGAGGCGCCCGAGGCGACCGAGGCGGAGCGGATCCGCGCCGTCGCGGTGATCGACCGCGCCGCCAACCGCATGTCCCGGCTGGTCGAGGACCTGCTGGCCACCGCGCGCCGGGACGCGGGCGGGCTCGCCGACACGGATGTCGACCTCGGTGCCGTGGTCCGCGAGGCAGGGGAGGAGTACACCGCCGTCGCCGCCGCCAGCCAGGTCTTCCTGGCGTACGACATCCGGCCGGGCCTGACCTATGTCGGCGACCACGACGCGCTGCGGCGCGCGGTCGGCAACCTGCTGTCCAACGCGGTGCGGCTCTCGCCGGAGGGCGGCACGGTCACCGTGGCGGCCGGGTCGGCACCGGGCTGGCGCTGGATCGCCGTCGCCGACCACGGTCCGGGCATCGCGGCCGGTGACCAAGGCCGGGTCTTCGACCGCTTCTGGCGTACGCCGGACACCCCGGCCGGACGGGATCGGCGCACCGGGCTCGGCCTCGCGATCGTGCGCCAGATCGTCGAGTCGCACGGTGGCCAGGCGGCCCTGCACTCGACACCCGGCCGAGGCAGCACGTTCGCGCTCTGGCTCCCGCTGCCGAACGCCGACGGCCCCCCGCCGGCCGAGTCACCCATCTAGGAGCTGTCCCGCACCACCAGCGTCGGGTTGAAGATCACTGTGCGGGGTGACCGGTGCGGTTCGCGGAGGCCGGCCAGCAGCAGCCGGGCCATCTCGGCGGCCATCTCCTCGACCGGCTGGCGGACCGTGGTCAACTGCGGATGTGCCTCGAGCGCCGCGCTGCTGTCGTCGAAGCCGACCACCGAGACGTCACCGGGAACGTCCCGACCCGCCTCCTGGAGCGCCCGCACGGCACCCTCGGCCATCAGGTCGTTGGCCACGAAGAGGCCGTCGATCCGCGGGTGCTCGGCGATCAGGGCACGGGCGGCCGCCTCGCCGCTGGCCCGGGTGAAGTCGCCCTCGACCACGGGCGGCGCGGGCAGGCCGTGGCGGGCCAGCGCGTCGCGGAAGGCCGACAGCCGGCCCTGACCGGCCGGCATGTCCTGCGGACCGGCGATCGTCGCGAGCCGCCGCCGGCCCCGGGAAACCAGGTGGTCCGCGGCGAGCGCGACCCCGGCCGGCTGGTCGACGTCGACATAGCTGAGCGGCACCGGCCGGCCGGGCCGGGCGGAGAGCACGGTGACCACACCCATCTCGGCGAGCTGGCCGGGGAACGGGTCGGCGGCGTGGCTGGAGATCAGCAGGACGCCGTCGACGTGGCCCTGGCGGAGGTAGCGCAGCACCTGGTCGTGCGCCGGCGGGTCGGCCGGGATGATCACGAGGTGGATGCCGTCGGAGCGGAGCACCTCCTGGGCGCCGGCGGTGATCCGGCCGAAGTACGGGTCGGTGAAGACCCGGTTCAGGAAGGTCGCCGCGTACTCCCGGTGGTTCGGCGGCTCACTGATCACCAGGGCGACGGAGTCCGTCCGGCGGGTGACCAGCGACCGGGCCGCCAGGTTGGGCACGTAGCCGGTCTCCTGGATGGCCCGCTCGACGACCGCCCGCAACCGCGGGTCGACGGTCGGCACGTCGTTGATCACGCGGGACACGGTGGCCCGGGACACGCCGGCCGCGACGGCCACCTCGTCCAACGTCGGTGGACGCGGCAGCTCCGCGCGAGGGGTGGTCACGCGACCAGTTATAGCACCGGAACCAGTTCCGGAACTTCCAGTATTAGCGGACCCCGCCGGCCCTGGAGTGGGCCGACGGGGTCGATGAGTACGAGTCACGGTGTGCCGTTGACGCCGCACTTGATGACGGGCCGGATGCAGTCCCGTACCCGGCGGTCCATCTCCGCCACGGGCCAGGCGTTGAAGAAGTCGCCGTGCATGGTGAACCCGCGACCCGACGCGAGCCGGATCCGGGCCGGGTCACCGTTGACCGGATACCTCAGCACCTGGCGCAGCTTCGGCACCGGCACCGGGTGGGTGCTCGGGCAGTCGTTGTTGACCGGGTACGCCATGTGGCTCTTGTGGTTCGGCGAGTCCAGGTCGACCCCGTTCCAGCACTGTGGGAAGTCCAGATAGGACTCCAACATGCTGCCGGCCGGGCAGTTGATGAAGTCCTTGCCCGCCCCGGCCTCGTTGTGGTGCAGGCACGACCACCGGGAGATGGTGGTCGCGTCCGGCGCGGTCGCCTGCGCGTTGCCGGCGACGATCCGCAGGCCGAGCGGCAGCGACTGGATCCGGGCGGTCACGTCGGGCCGCACGCCCTCACCGAGGTAGTAGAAGATCCCGGTGACCGGCTCGACCGGCTGGTTGTCGTAGTACAGGGTAGGCACCCAGTACGACGACAGGTCGATGCTCGGGTTGCAGTTGCTGGTGCCCGACTGCAGGCTGCCGAGGTTGGTGTACGCGTTGACGTTGCGCGCCCCGAAGAAGCTGTGCATGTGCGAGGCGCCGGGCAGACCCGGGTAGATGATCGGGTCGTCCGGGAGCCGGTGCGAGAACGGGCAGTCCGCGAGGAACTCGGACACCCGCACGATCGGCCCGGTCGGCGGCGGCGGCTGCGTGGATCCGCCGACTCCGTACACCTGGAACTCCCAGAGCGAGACACCCCACTGGGTGGCCCGCCGGGTGGTGTTGATCCGCACGTAGCGGCCGCTGCCGGAGACGGTGAGGTCCTGGTTGCCGCCGGTCGCGGTGGTCGTGCTGTAGATGGTCGTCCAGCTGGTGCCGTTGGTCGAGGTCGCGATGGTGTACGCCGAGGCGTAAGCGCCCTCCCAGCGGAGCACGACCCGGCTGATCGTGGCACTGGCGCCGAGGTCGACCTGCAGCCACTGCGGGTCACTGAACGCGCTCGACCACCGCGTGCCGTTGTTGCCATCGACGGCGTTGCTGGCGGGGCTTCCGCCGTTCTCCGTCGACGAGGCGGTGGCCGTGCGGCCCTGTGAGATGAGCGGGTCGGCCGCGACGGCGTCGCCGGCGGCGGCCACCAGGTAGCCACCGAGCAGCAGAACCAGCACGGCGGCGAAGCTTCCTGTTCGTCGCATGGGAACTCCTAGGGGACTAGTTCTGGTAGACCCGGACGTAGTCGACGAGCATCCGGGACGGGAACGGGGTGGTGCCGTCCACGGGGCCGGGGAAGTCGCCGCCGACCGCGAGGTTGAGGATCACGTAGAACGGGTGGTCGTAGACCCAGGGACCGCGGGTCGCCTCGACGGTGGCCTTGCTGGCCACGAAGACCGTGGTGCCGTCGAGCTTGAAGGTCATGCCCTTGCTGTCCCACTCGACTGCCCAGACGTGGTAGTCGTTGGCCAGGTCGGCGCCGCCGGGAGCGGTGTACTTCAGGCCGTAGCCGCCACCGCCGTTGTAGGCCGGCGCGTGCAGGGTCGAGTAGCCCTCCAGCGTGTTGCGGCCGAGGACCTCCATGATGTCGATCTCGCCGTTGTAGGGCCACGGGCGACCGGTCAGGAAGTCGGCGCCCATCATCCAGAACGCCGGCCACAGGCCGTTGCCCTTGGGCACCTTGACCCGCGCCTCGATCCGGCCGTACTGGACGTGGAACTTGTTGCCGGTGTTCATCCGGTGCGAGGTGTAGTCGCGACCACCTGCGGTCTCCCGGCGGGCCTCGATGACCAGTGAGCCGGCGCCGTCCATGTTGGCGTTGTTGTTGTTCGTGTAGTACTGGATCTCGTTGTTCTGCCCGGTGCCCGGATCGATCGTCCACTTAGCGGGGTCCGGCTTCGATCCGGCGGCGCCGTTGAACTCGTCACTCCACACCAGACGGTTGGCGGGGAAGGTCGGGTCCGCCGGCATGGCCGGTGGCGTGGTCGGGTTGCCGCCGGTGCCGTACACCTTGAACTCCCAGAGCGAGTAGCCGTAGGGCGTTCCCCGCGCGGTCCCGTACATCCGGACGTAGCGGCCCGTGCCGGTGGCGTTGATGGTCTCCTTGAACCCGGCGCCGGTCGTGGTGGAGTAGATGGTCGTCCAGGTTGTTGCGTTCGGTGATACCTGGATCTGGTACGAGCGCGCGAACGCCGGATCCCACTGGAGCACCACCTGGGTGATGCCGGCGGTGGCGCCGAGGTCGACGTAGATCCAGCCGGGGTCGACCCAACCGGTGGTGCTGCTGGTCGCCCAGCGGCTGGCCGGGTCGTTGTCGAACGCGCGCGCCGGCGTGCACTCGAAGCAGTTGCCGTCGCTCTGGCTGGTGCTGGCCACGGCCGGCTTGTTGTACGAGAGCAGCCGGGCCGTGCCGCCGGGCGGCGGGTCGGTGGGCGGGGGATCGGTGGGCGGGTTGGTCGGGCCGCCGCTACCGGTACGGATCTGGAACTCCCAGAGCGAATAGCCGTACGCGGTGCCTCGCGCGGTGCCGTAGACCCGCACGTAACGGCCGGTGCCGCTGACCGTCAGCACCTGGGTGCCGCCGGCGCCGGTGGTGGTCGAGTAGACGGACGTCCAGGTCGCGGCGTCGGTCGAGACCTGCACCTGGAACGAGCGCCCGAAGGCGGCTTCCCATTGCAGCGTCACGCCGCAGATCGACTGCGCCGAGCCGAGGTCGACCTGCAACCACTGCGGGTCGGTGGCCGCGCTGGACCAGCGGGTGCCGGCGCTGCCGTCGACCGCGGAGCTCGCCGGGAACACCGTGCTCTGTACCGACGACGCGGTGGCGGGACGGCCCAACGCGGCGTTGGCGGTGCCGCAGCCACCGGTGCCACCGGTGCTGCCGTACACCTGGAACTCCCAGAGCGAGACGCCGTAGCCGGTCGCCTTGGCGGTGGCGTTGACCCGCACGTAGCGGCCGCTGCCACTGACCGTGAGGTCCTGCACGCCGCCCGTGCCGTTGGTGGTGGTGTGGACGGTGGTCCAGGTCGTGCCGTTGGCCGAGGTCTGGACCGTGAAGGCGGTCGCGTACGCGGCCTCCCAGTTGAGCACGACCCGGCTGATCGTGGCCGTGTCGCCGAGGTCGACCTGCAGCCACTGCGGCACGCTGAACGCGCTCGACCAGCGGGTGCCGGCGTTGCCGTCGACGGCGGCGGAGGCCGGCGTGCCGGCGTTCTCGGTGGAGGATGCGGTCGCGGTGCGACCCTGTGAGATCAGCGGATCGGCCGCCGCGGCGGTCACTGTGGTGGCCACCAGCAAGCCGGCGAGCAGCGCCAGCACGGCGCCGCCGAGCACGGCCAGGCGCCATCGTCGGCCGGGTAGAACCCGACTCATATGGATCTCCTTTACGTGGGACGGGACGTAAAGAGAGCGCTCTCTTCCGCGCCACTCTGACGGCTAGCCCAATCCCTGTCAATGGCTGACGTGCGTCGATGTCTTGGGGTGCCAAACGCGCTCGCAAACAGGTGCGATTGGCGGATCTCGATCGCTTGACGCGGCGTCCGGCATGTTGCACCGTTGAGGAAGCGCTCTCCCAACCCGGTCTTGCAGCATGTAACGAAACCGCAACAGCTCCTTGACATGGCGCTCACGGTCCTCGATGGTCGGGAACCAAGTGAGAGCGCTCTCTCTCATCCGGCGTCACGCACCCCCCGCACCACACCACGTCCCAGACTCAGATCCGAACTGTGACCGCCGATCGCAGCACCTGCCGTGGAGAGCGCTCTCCAAGCCCTGCCCATTCAACCGATCGCCTGGAGGAGTCCATGCGCAGGTTCACCGCGGTCGTCCCGATCGCCATCGCGGCAATGCTCGCGACGGCGGCATGCGGGAGCGACGACGGCGACAACCAAGCTGCCGACGACGGTCCGGTATCCCTTACGGTCGCGACGTTCGGCGAGTTCGGATACAAGGAGCTGTACGACGAGTACATGAAGCTCCACCCCAACGTGAAGATCACCGAGCGGATCACCAAGACCGAGGACCACCACAAGAACCTGGCCGCGCACCTCGCGACCAACACCGGCGCCGCCGACATCGAGGCGCTGGAAGAGGGCTGGATCGGCCAGTTCACCGCGCAGCCGTCGAAGTTCGTCGACCTCACCGAGTACGGCGCCAACGACATCAAGGCCCAGTGGCCCGAGTGGAAGTGGAACGTCGGCGCGTCGAAGGACGGCAAGGTGATCGGCCTCGGCACCGACGCGGGCGGCATGGCCATGTGCTACCGGTCGGACCTGTTCAAGAAGGCCGGCCTGCCGACCGACCGCGCCGAGGTCTCGAAGCTCTGGCCGACGTGGGAGCAGTACATCGAGACCGGCAAGAAGTTCGAGGCGGCCAAGGTGGCCGGCGCCCACTTCTTCGACGGCCCGACGGTCATGTACCGGTCGATCCTCGGCCAGGCCCCGGTCGGCCTCTACGACGGCGACAACGTCGTGGTCGACAGCAACCCCGACGTGAAGAAGGCGTTCGACCTCTCCGCGCAGGCGGTGACCTCAGGTCTGTCGGCTCGCGCCGAGGCGTGGACGCCGGCCTGGAACGCCGGTTTCGCGAAGGGCACGTTCGCCACGCTGGCCTGCCCGTCGTGGATGATGGCCTACATCCAGACCCAGGCCAAGGACGCCTCCGGCAAGTGGGACATCGCTGACGTCCCCGGTGGTGGCGGCAACTGGGGCGGCTCCTGGCTGACCGTTCCGAAGCAGGGCAAGCACACCAAGGCGGCGTACGAGCTCGCCAAGTGGCTGACCGCTCCGGAGCAGGAGGTCAAGGTCTTCCAGAAGTACGGCAACTTCCCGTCGACCCTCACCCTGTACGAGGACCCGGCGATCAAGGACTTCGTGAACCCGTACTTCAACAACGCACCGGTTGGCCAGATCTTCTCCAAGTCGGTGACGACGATGAAGCCGCAGTACCTCGGCCCCAAGGCCGGTGACATCAACACCCAGATCATCAACGGCCTCACCCGGATCGAGCAGGGCAAGCAGACGCCCGACCAGTCCTGGCAGCAGGTTCTGACCGACGTCAAGGCCCTTCTCTAAGACGATCCCCGCTCGCCTGGTCCCGGTGCGCTGACCGCGCCCGGGACCACGGCGCGCACCGACAACCGGAGGTGGCTGGGATGACCCAGTTGGCGACGGAGGAGCGGGCGGGGCCACGCCGCGGCCTGCTGCACCGCCTCGACGTCAAGGGCTCGCCCTACCTGTACATCGCGCCGTTCTTCATCCTGTTCCTGGGGTTCGGCGTCTTTCCACTGATCTTCACGGCCTGGGTGTCACTGCACGAGTGGAGCCTGCTGTCCGAAGAGCACACCTGGATCGGCTTCGGCAACTACACCAAGCTCTTCGACGACCCGGCGTTCTGGAACGCGCTCTGGAACACGGTCTCGATCTGGGTGATCTCCACCGTGCCGCAGCTCGTGCTGGCGCTCGTGCTGGCGCACATCCTCAACCAGCGACTGCGCGGGCAGACGTTCTGGCGGATGAGCGCGCTGATCCCCAACATCACCAGCGTCGCCGCCGTGGCGATCATCTTCAGCCAGCTCTTCGGCCGCGACTACGGTCTCTTCAACTGGGTGCTCGGCCTCTTCGGCATCGACAAGATCGACTGGACCGCCAACACCTGGAGCTCGCACGTCGCGGTGTCCACGATGATCATTTGGCGGTGGACCGGCTACAACGCGCTGATCTACCTGGCGGCGATGCAGGCGGTGCCCAAGGAGTTGTACGACTCGGCCTCGCTCGACGGTGCCAGCAGCTTCCAGCAGCTCCGCAAGATCACCGTGCCGGCGATCCGGCCGACCATCATCTTCACCGTGATCATCTCCACGATCGGTGGCATGCAGGTCCTCGCCGAGCCGCTGCTGTTCGGCGGCAACGGGTTGACCGGCGGCTCCGACCGGCAGTTCCAGACCCTCGCGCTCTACCTCTACGAGGTCGCCTTCGGCCGGTTCGACTTCGGCTACGCGTCGGCGAGCTCGTGGGTCATGTTCTTGATCATCGTTATCGTCGCGGCGATCAACTTCGGGATTATCAGCCGGCTTCGGAGGAGCTGATGGCAACTACCCTCGCCCCACCGCCCCGGCACGTCAGCCCGCCGCCGACCGCCCGCCGCCGGATTCGCCGTGCGCTGCGTCGTCGACCCGGCAAGCTCACCTACCTGATGTTGACGGCGATCGCGTTCTTCTCGTTCTTCCCGCTCTACTGGTCGGTGGTCGTCGCCTCACAGGACAACAGTGCCCTGGGCAAGATTCCGCCGCCGGTCCTGTTGGGGAGCAACCTCTGGTTCAACCTCAAGCGGGCGTTCACGATGGTCCCGTTCGAGAAGGCTCTGATCAACTCGTTCCTGGTGGCCGGTGCCATCACCGTGAGCGTGGTGCTCTTCTCCACGCTGGCCGGCTTCGCCTTCGCGAAACTGCGCTTCCGCGGCCGCAACATCCTGCTGCTGAGCATCATCGGGACGATGATGGTGCCGACCACGCTCGGCATCATCCCGCTCTACATGTTGATGGCGAAGATCCAGTGGACCGGCACGATCTACGCGGTCATCGTCCCCGCGATGGTCAACGGTTTCGGCGTCTTCTTCATGACGCAGTACCTCACCGAGGCGGTGCCGACCGAGCTCCTGGAGGCGGGCCGGGTCGACGGCTGCTCGACCATCCGGCTGTTCTGGCACGTCGTGCTGCCGGCCGCCCGGCCGGCGGCCGCGGTGCTCGGCATGCTGACGTTCCTGACCGCGTGGAACGACTTCTTCTGGCCGTTGGTCGTGCTGACACCGGAGGATCCGACCGTCCAGGTCGTGCTCTCCACCCTGTCGGCCGGCCGGATCACCGACTACTCGTTGGCCCTGACCGGTGCGCTGATCGCGATCCTGCCGCTGCTCATCGTCTTCGTGGTGCTCGGCAAACAGATCATCGGAGGAATCATGCAAGGAGCCGTCAAGGGATGACCATCGTCGAGGAAGCCACCGACGCCCGTCCGCTGCGGTTCCCGGAGGGGTTCCGGTGGGGGGCGGCCACCGCGTCGTACCAGATCGAGGGTGCGGCGCAGACCGACGGCCGGTCACCGTCCATCTGGGACACGTTCGCGCGTACGCCGGGCAAGGTCGACGGCGGACACACCGGCGACGTGGCCTGCGACCACTACCACCGGTTCGCGCAGGACGTGGCGCTGATGGCCGACCTGGGCCTCGGCACGTACCGGTTCTCGGTCGCCTGGCCGCGGATCAAGCCGGACGGCAGCGGCCCGGTCAACCCCAGCGGCCTGGACTTCTACGACCGGCTGGTGGACGCGCTGCTGGCTGCCGGCATCGAGCCGATGGCCACGCTCTACCACTGGGACCTGCCCCAGGCGCTGGAGGACCGGGGCGGCTGGACCAACCGGGACACCGCGTACGCGTTCGCCGACCTGGCCGCCGCCACGGTGGCCCGGCTCGGCGACCGGGTGCCGACCTGGACCACGCTGAACGAGCCGTGGTGCTCGGCGTTCCTGGGTTACGCCAGCGGGGCGCACGCGCCCGGCCGGCGGGACCCGCGGGCCGCCTTCGAGGCGGCGCACCACCTGCTGCTGGCGCACGGGCTGGGCGTCTCGGCGCTGCGCGCGGGGGGAGCGCGGGAGGTCTCGCTCACCCTCAACCTGACGCGGGTGACGCCGCACGACCCGGTCGACCCGCACGACCGAGCGGCCGCGACCCTGGTCGACGGCCTGCAGAACCGGATCTTCCTGGACCCGGTGCTCAAGGGCGCTTATCCGCAGGACATGCGCGACCTGTTCGACCGGTTCGGCGCCGCCGGCGTCATCCACGACGGCGACCTGGCCGCCATCGCGGCGCCGATCGACCTGCTGGGCGTCAACTACTACCAGCCCTCGCTGGTCGCCGCCCAGGTCGGTGCCCCGCCCAACCCGTGCTACCCGGGCAGCGAGGGGATCGTTTACCCGTCCCAGGAAACGCCGGTCACGGCGATGGACTGGCCGGTCGACCCGACCGGGCTGGGCGACCTGCTGGTCCGGCTCTCGGTCGACTACCCGGGCACGCCGCTGATCGTCACCGAGAACGGCGCGTCGTATGTCGACACATTGGTCGACGGGCGGGTCGCCGACGTGGCGCGGATCGAGTACCTCGACGGCCACGTGCGGGCGGTGCACGACGCGATCCGCCGGGGAGCCGACATGCGCGGCTACTTCGCGTGGTCGCTGCTCGACAACTTCGAGTGGGCGTACGGGTACGACAAGCGGTTCGGCCTGGTCTACGTCGACTACGCCACGCAGCACCGCGTGCCCAAGGACAGCGCGCTCTGGTTCCGTGACGTGATCCGCCGCAACGCGATCTAGATCAGGGGACGGTCCGGTCGATCGCGGCCGGGCCGTCCTTGTCCAGTTCCGCCTTGGCCCGCGCGACGTTCTCTGGTGTCGGGTCCTTGCCCTCCGCCTCGGCCAGGTCCTCCGGGTCCCAGGGCTGGTCGGAGCCGGTGCGCGGCTGCCAGCCCGGCTCGCGGAAGACCGGGTTGTCGGTGTCGGGCTCGCCGCCGGTCTCGAACTCCGAGATCGCGGTCTCGTCCTCGGCGGCGTCCGCCACCTCTTGCGACTCTTCCAGAGGCCGTTCATCGCTCATGGCCGCCCACATACCCGGCTGGCGCCCCGGTATGCCCAGCGGCCCCGGCGTTGTACTGTCGTGCCTCGTTCCGACAAGACTGGGGCCGGAGTGAAACGAGGGAAGCCTGCGGTGCGCCTGCTGGTGGCGTGTCTGCTGCTCACGCTGGGCGGATGCTCCGCGCCGCGGGTCGAGGTCGTGTCCCGGTCCCCGGTGTGGCTGTCCGCCGACGCCATCTACTTCTTGCGCGCCTCGGGCGCCGACCCGGCGGAGCTCTGGGTGCGCCACCCGGCGTCGGGTGACGAGCAGTCGGTGGGCGCCGGCGTTCCGGACCCGTGCGGCCCGCTGGACCACCTGTTCCGGGTGCCGGACGGCCGGCTCGGTGTCGCGCTGCGGTGCGGGCAGACCGGCCGGCTCATGGCCTTCGACCCCGGGTCAGGCTCGTTCGAGCGGCTGGGTGACCTGGCCTCGTGGGCGGCCCAGGTGACGCTGGCCGCCGACCTGCGCGGCGGCTACACCGCCGGCGCCAGCGACCGGTGCTGGTCGCTGTCCAACATGGCACTTCCGCGGGGCGAGCTGAGCCCGACGCTTCCGGAGCTCACCTGCGCGGCCGGCGCGTCCGCGCGTTCGCCGGCCCTGACCAGGTGGGGCGGCCTCGTGTTCGCCGCTACCCGCGATGCCCCGCCGGCTGGTGACAAGCGCCGCTGGTCGGTGCACCTGGCCGGCTTCCAGGGCGTCCCGTACAAGGGGATCGGCCCGACGTTCGAAGGGCTGCCGGATCTCGACCTGTCGCCGGACGAGTCCACCGCCGTCGTGACGGCCACCCGGTTCGGACGCTCGCGGCTGATCCTCGTCAGCCTGCGCGACGGCGAGAGCCAGGAACTGCTCTCGTCGACCGAGAGCTTCTCCGATCCGACCTTCGCACCCGACGGCGCGCAGGTCGCCTACAGCGACCTGCGCGCCATCAAGGTCATCTCCGTGCCGAGCTGAGGTCTGAAAGGAAGGGACCCTTATTAACGCTATGCGTTAATAAGGGTCCCTTCCTTTCGGTTCAGCCTCGGGTGATGCGGACGTCGTCCACACCGGCCTCGACCAGGCTGGCGGTGCTCGCGTCGACCGCGCGGAACACGATCCGGACCGATTGCCCGGCGTACGCGGTCAGGCTCGCCGTCCGGGTGGCCCAGGCGCCGTTGCGGTTGCTGGCCGCGCCGGCCTGGGTGAACAGCGTGGTCGTGCCGCCGCTGTGCACGACGGCCGCCGAGAACGAGTCGGCGCTGCTGGAGTTGCTGCCGTGCGCCAGGTACCAGGAGAACGACAGGTTCAGCGGGCCGGTCGCCGGCAGGGTGATCGCGGGGGACTGGATCGTCGTGGTGCCGCCGTCGACGTCGAAGTCGCCCGCGGCGGTGCCGGCCGACGCGCCGGTGACCAGGTCGTTGGTGCCGCTGACGGTGGTGCCGAGCTGCTTGGCACCGCTCGACGTGGTGGCTGCCGGGTCACCGCGCACCCACTGGCCCAGGGTCGCCGTGTCGGTGCCGGCCGGGTTGGCGGTCCAGCCGGTCGCCGTCTCGAACGTGTCGCTGTAGACGGTGGCCGGCGGTGCGGGCGGGCTGACCGCGACGTTCCAGACCGCGTACGCGATCGCGTCGGCGTTGCGGTCCAGGGCGGTGTCGTTGATGTTCGTGGTGGTGTCGCAGGACCGGTGGTAGCAGACGTCGTACGCGACGCCGGACGAGCCGCCCCACTTGCTCGCCTGTGCCGCCGTCTTGCGCCCCTCGGCGCCGGTGAACGTGCCGCCGGCCGGGATGCCCGCCGCGATGAACGGCCCGTAGTCGCTGCGGCCGTCGAAGTCGGTCCCCTCGGTCGGCACGCCGATGCTGGTGAAGTACTCGGCGAGGACCGCTTCGAGCTGCGCGGAGCCGGCCGGGCCGGGACCCGCGCCGGTGCCGTCGGAGTTGTCGCCGTCGTACAGGAAATAGCCGGGGTTGGGCGAGCCGACCATGTCGAAGTTGTAGTAGGCCTCGATGTTGGCCCGGGCCGCCGCGTTCAGGCTGTCGACGTAGAAGTCCGAGCCGATCAGCCCGCGCTCCTCGGCGCCCCACCAGGCGAACCGCAGGTGCCGGGTCGGCGTGATGCCCTGCCGGGCCACCTCCAGCGCGACCTCGAGGATCGCCGCCGAGCCGGAGCCGTTGTCGTTGATGCCCGGGCCGGCGGCCACGCTGTCGAGGTGCGCGCCGACGATCACGGTGTTGGTGGTGTCGCCGCCCGGCCAGTCGGCGATCAGGTTGTAGCCGGTCGCGCCGCCGTAGCTGAACGACTGGACCGCGGTCGTGTAGCCGGCCGCGTCGAGCCGGCCGCGCACGTAGTTGACCGAGGCCAGGTAGCCCGGCTGGCCGTGCGCCCGGTTGCCGCCGTTGGCGGTGGCGATGCTCTGTAGCTGGGTCAGGTGCGCCTTGACGTTGGTCAGCGGGATGTTGGGTCCCGGCACGGCGGCCACGGCCGGACCCGCGCCGGTGGTCGCGGTCAGCGCGGCCGTGACGACGGCGGTCAGCAGAATGGGGATGATTCGGGGAATCCGCATGTCGCTCCCTTGTGGGTGAACGGGCATGTGCCGGCCGTATGGTCGCGACGAGTGCGGATACGGACAAGATATCGATGGGTTTCTTTCCCGGGTACGCTGAAAGTGACCTGTGAGCTGAAACACCATCCTTGCCGGGAATGGGCCGTCGTCCGGCGGATTTGCAGGCAGTGTGATCGATCCGCCCGTGCTACCCGGTGAGCTGATGAGCCTCCGGCAACGTGTCCGTCTCGTCGTCGTGCTCGGTTCCCTGATCGCGATCGGTCCACTGACCATCGACATGTACCTGCCGGCCCTGCCGTCGATCACCGACGATCTGGGCACCACCTCGACCGCCGTGCAGCTCACGCTGACCGGCACGCTGGCCGGGCTCGCGCTCGGCCAGTTGGTGATCGGTCCGCTCGCCGACGCGTTCGGCCGCCGCCGGCCCCTGCTGGCCGGCCTGGCTCTGCACGTGCTGGCTTCGGTGCTGTGCGTCGTCGCACCGACGATCGGGGTCCTCGGCACCCTGCGGGTCGTGCAGGGGCTCGGCGTCGCGGCCACCTCGGTCGTCGCGATGGCCGTGGTCCGCGACCTGTTCAGCGGCAGCGCCTTCGCCCGGCTCTTCTCCCGGCTGATGCTGGTGATGGGGCTCGCGCCGATCCTGGCGCCGACGCTGGGCAGCGCGGTGCTGGAGGCGACCAACTGGCGCGGCGTCTTCGTCGTGCTCGCCGGCTTCGGCGTGCTGCTCACGCTGACGGCGTTGCTCGCGCTCCGGGAGACACTGCCGCCGGAGCGCCGTCGCCGGGGTGGGGTGGCCGACACGGTGCGCACCTACGGCGCGCTGCTGCGCGACCGGGTGTTCGTCGGGATGGTGTTGGTCGCCGGGTTCGCGATGGCGGCGCTGTTCGCCTACGTCGCGGGTTCGAGCTTCGTCTTCCAGGACCAGTACGGCCTGGACGAGCGCCAGTTCGGCATCGCGTTCGGCGCCGGCGCGGTCGGCCTGATCACGGCGACCCAGCTCAACGTTCGTCTACTGCGCCGCTGGACGCCGCAGCGCGTCCTCGTTGCCGCGCTGACCTTGGGCACCACCGCCGGTGGCCTGCTGATCGTCTTCGCCGCGACCGGCTTCGGTGGCCTGGCCTCCCTGCTCGCCGCGCTCTGGCTGGTGCTGTTCTCGGGCGGCCTGGCCATGCCGAACTCGGCCGCGGTGGCGATGACGCGGCACGGCGAGGCCGCCGGCACCGCGGCCGCGCTGCTGGGCGCGGTGCAGTTCGGCACCGGTGCGATCGCCGCGCCGCTGGTCGGGGTGCTCGGCAACGACGGTCTCGCGATGGCCACCGTGGTCGCGGGTGGCATGGTCGCCGCGACGCTGGCCCTGGTGCTGGTCGCTCGCCCGCACCGGATGACCGACCCGGAGATCACCCCCGCCGCGATTCCCGAGCCGGCCGTCGCCTAGCAGTCTGGCATTACCGGCCAGTAGCCCGCGGTGAGCGTGTTTCGCTGGGTGAATGGCCGGATCCATCAACCCCGCCCGATCGGAATGGGACGTCATCGTCGTAGGCGGTGCGCCGCCCGGCGAGACGATCTCGCTCTACAGCAGCGAGGCCGGCCTGTCGGTGGCCCTGGTCGAGCAGGACCGGGTCGGTGGCGAGTGCCTGTTCTGGGCGTGCATGCCGAGCAAGGCGCTGCTCCTGCCGGTGCAGACCCGAAACCTCGCCATCGACACTCCGGGCATGCGGCAGCTCGTCAACGGCCGCCGGGTCGACGCCGCGGCTGTCCTGGCGCGCCGCGACGAGATCACCTTCAACCATGACGACAAGGTTCCCGTCGACCTCATGCTGCGCAACGACGTGGACGTGATCAGGGGCCGCGGCCGGCTCGCCGGCCCCCGTACGGTCGAGGTCAGCGACGACGGGCGGACCCGGGAGATCACCGCGCGCCGGGCGGTCGTGCTGTCGCCCGGCACGGACGCGGCGGTGCCGCCGATCCCCGGGCTGGCCGAGGCCAAGCCATGGCGGTCCCGGGACGTGACCAACATGCACGAGGTGCCGCGCCGGGTCGTCGTGATCGGCGGCGGCGTGGTGGCCTGCGAGGCGGCGACCTGGCTGCGCGGGCTGGGCGTCGAGGAGCTGACGCTGGTGTTCCCCGGCGAGCGCCTGCTGGGCATGAAGGAGCCGTTCGTCGGTGAGCTCGTGCTGGCCACGTTCGAGGCCGACGGCATCACCGTCCGGACCGGCACACCGGTCGACGGGGTCAGCCGGGAACGGGTCGACGACCGGGGCATCGGGCGCCGCCACGGCGGCGAGGTCACCGTGACCGTCGGGGGAGGCGAGCAGATCGTCGCGGACGAGGTGCTGGTCGCGACCGGCCGCGTGCCGAACAGCCGGGACATCGGGTTGGAGACCGTCGGTGTGGAGACCACGGACCGCGGCTTCGTCGAGGTGGACGACCACATGACGGTGCCGGGGACCGACTGGCTCTACGTGCTCGGTGACCTCAACGGCCGGGCGCTGCTGACGCACATGGGCAAGTACCACGCCCGGATCGCCGGCGAGGTGATCGCGGCGCGGGCCGCCGGGCAGCCCTTGGACGAGCGGCCCTACAACGCGTACACGGACCATGCCGACCGGGACGGCGCGCCGCAGGTGATCTTCTGCGACCCGGAGGTCGCCTCGGTCGGCCTGACCGAGGCGGAGGCGCTCGACCGGGAGCTCCCGGTCGAGGTGGTGGAGCGTGACTTCGCCGGCATCGACGGCGCCCGGCTGGCCCGCGAGCACTATGTCGGCCGGGCCAAGCTGGTCGTCGACAACGTCAACGACAGGCTCGTCGGTGCCACCTTCGTGGGGCCCGGGGTCAGCGAGCTGTTGCACGCCGCGACCGTCGCGGTGACCGGCAAGGTGCCGGTGCCCGCGCTGCGGCACGCGGTGGCCAGCTTCCCGACGATCAGCGAGATCTGGCTCTACCTGCTGGAGCAGCTCCGTCAGCAGCGCGCGGCGGCGTAGCGGAGCCGGATCCCGCTGAAGCCGAGCGTGCTGCCGACGACCTGGTCCCAGAAGGGCCACAGGTTGGGCAGCACGCGGAGCTGGATGCCGGCGGCCTCGTGCAGCGCGAACAGGTCGCCGACCGGCTCCGGTGGCCCCAGCGGTGCGACCGGCTCGGTCGCCACGAGCGCGTGCTCGGCCGCGCCGATCGGGCGGAACGGCGCGGCCGGCAGGCGGTAGCCGTAGAGCGTCACGGCGCGCATCTGTTCCAGCGCGCCGTATTCGACGGCGTGCACCCGGTCGCCGGAGCCCGCACCGATGATCCGGTCGCGGTCCTCCGGCGTCGTTTCGGGTCGCACCCAGGCCATCGCCCGCGGTGTGTCGCGCGGGAACCAGTAGTCGGGCGCGCGGTCGTGGCCGACGGCCCAGACGTACGCCTCGGTCTCCGCCGACGTCGCCGCCACGTGCGGCACGAACAGGGTGATCGTCGGGTCCTCGGAGAAATGCATGACCTCGTCGTCGGCCGGGCGCATCCGGCCAGTCTCTCAACCGGTGCGCAGTTCCTCCACCGCCGTGCTGCTGCGCAGGAACAGCAACCCGACGCCGACGGTGACGATCACCGCGCCGACCGCCAGGGCGCCGTACGCCGCGAGGCTGTCGTAGGCGTGGACGAACGGTGCGGAGAGCCCGTAGTTGCTCACCTCGTCGCCCGTCACCGGAGCGATCAGCGACGTGCCGACGACGAGCGCGAGCACGACCGACGGGACGATCGGGACGAGCGAGTGCCACAGGATCGAGCGCGCGAGCACGGCGCGTGGCACACCGGAGGCGACCAGCGCGGCGTACGCCTGCCGGCGCGAGACGATCCCTTCGCCGACCGAGACGACCAGCCCGGTCGCGGCGATTACCACGGCGACCACGATCGCGAGGTCGACGAGGTCGATGGTGTTCAGATAGAACCCGTCGCCGCTGTCGAGGCCGTAGTTCGCGCCCTCCGCCGAGGCCGTCTCGAGGTCGCGCATGATCCGGAAGAAGGAGCGCATCTCGGCTGCGCCGGCGCCCACGAACACGCAGGCGAGCAGAGCGGCGAACGTGCGCGCCCCGTGCCACGGGTCGTTGGTCAGCCGGCGCGCGGCGAGTAGAGCCGAGGGCCACCGCGAGAATCGGTGCAGGAGGCGGCCGGCGGCGTACGAGATCCAGCCGGTGCCGAGGATGACGCCCAGCGTCGCGGCAAGGGCGCCACCCGCGCCCATCGTGTTGAGCAGCCAGTCCGGCGCTGACCGCTCGCGGTCTGAGAACCACCTGAGCACTGGGGCGATGCTGCCGAAAGTGACCAGGCCGAGCACGATCAGCGCGCCCGGCCAGGGGAGTGGAGCCCGGTTACGCCGGGCCCGGCGGACCACCCCCAGCGGTCCGACCACGACCCGGCGCAGCAGCAGGGCGGCGGCGAGCGCGGCGACCAGCGGCAGTGCCACGGCGGTGACCGCGACCTGCCACAGCGGGGGCAACACGTCCGTCGGCAGCGCGCGCAGGCCGTCGGAGCCCGGTCCGTCGAGCAGCGGGCGGGCCGCGAAGAAGACACCCAACCCGGCGGCGACGCCGAGCACCGCGGCAACCCCGGTCTCGGCCACCGCCACCAGCGTCGCCTGGCCGGGTGTGGCGCCGGCGAGGCGGAGCCCGGCAAGTCGCCGATCCCTGGCTGGGGCGCCGAGCCGCGAGCACTGCCCGGCCAGCGCGAGGATCGGGATGGTCAACAGCAGCAGCGTGAAGACGGTGCCGCCGCGCAGACCGGGCTCGTCGAGCAGGGCGTTGCGGTAGCGCCCGTTGTTCTCGTACGCGCCCAGCTCGGGAATCGCGATGACGGTGAGGGCCGACAGGATGGCGAGGGCGGCCAGCACCACGCTGAACGCGGTGAGCGCCACCCGCACTCCGTCGGTGCGGCTGCCGGCCAGGGCCAGGCGCGCCACGGTGCCCGGCTTCATCGCCCGTGCCTGCCCTGTGCCGCGGTCAGGCCGAGCCCGGTCGGGTCGACCAGGCCGTCGCGCAACGCCACCTCGCGGTCCGCGTACGCGGCGACCTGTGCGTCGTGCGTGACCAGCAGCACGGTGGTGCGCTGCTCGTGCGCCAGCCGGACCAGCTCGCCGAGCAGCGCCTCGCTGGTGCGCGAGTCGAGCGCGCCGGTGGGCTCGTCGGCGAATAGCACCCGTGGCTCGGTGACCAGTGCCCGCGCCGCCGCGCAGCGCTGCTGCTGGCCGCCGGACATCTCGCCCGGCCGGACGTCGGCGACGTCGGCGACGCCCAGCCGGTCGAGCCACCCCACCGCGGCAGTCCGTGCCTCTCGCCGCCCCGTGCCGGCGAGCAGCAACGGCAATGCCACGTTCTCCGCCGCGGTCAGCTCGGCCACCAACTGTCCGAACTGGAACAGGACGCCGAACTCGGTGCGCCGCAGGCGCGACCGCATCTTCTCCGACCAGGTGTCGATCTGGTGCTCGCCATAGGTGATCTCACCGGCGTCCGGCCGCAGGATGCCGGCCAGACAGTGCAGCAGCGTCGACTTGCCACAGCCGCTGGGTCCGGTGATGGCGAGGATCTCGCCCTCGGCGACGGCGAGGTCGACCAGCCGCAGGGCGGGCGTCGGCCCGTAGGACTTCACCACGCTTCTGGCGCGCAGAATCGTCATGGGTGCACCTCCCGATGCAGGTCGGCGACGCGTTCCAGGGTGTTGGCAACCCAGCGCAGGTCGGCGTCGAGATGGAGAATCGCGAAGTCGGCGGCTACCACGTCGCCGAGCGAGCTGTCCGGGTCGGTCTTGACCGCGGTCAGCGACCGAAGTCGCTCCATGTGCGCGGCCCGCTGGGCGACGAGATAGTCGCGGGCCCGATCGGCGCCGCTGACCAGCACCGCGACGGCGACCTTGGCGAACAGCACGCTCGTCACGTACGGCGCCGGCGGCTCGATCTCGCCCAGCCAGTCGTCGAGCCGCTTGCGCCCGGCCTCGGTGATCTCGAAGCTGGTGCGCTCCGGCCCACCCTCCTGGTCGTGCCCGGCGGTGGTCACCAGCCCGTCGCGCTGCAACCGGCCGATCGTGGCGTAGACCTGGCCGAAGGCCACCGGCTTGGCCTGTGGCAGCCGTTGGTCGTGCGACCGCTTGAGCTCGTAGCCGTGCATGGGACCGCCGGTCAGCAGCCCGAGGAGCACGTGCGCGGTCGACATGACGCACACTATTCATTGAGCGAATAGTGTGCGTCAAGTCTTCGTGCGCTTAGAGCATTTTGTCCAAAGTGATCGGTAGGTCGCGGATCCGCCGTCCGGTGGCGTGGTAGACCGCGTTGGCGATGGCGGGCGCGATGCTGACGATGCCGATCTCGCCGAGACCCTTGCTGCCGGTCGGGTTGAACGTGTCGGGCTCACCGACGAAGGTGATGTCCAGGTCGGGCACGTCGCGGTTGACCGGCACCAGGTAGTCGCCGAAGGTGCCGTTGGCGACCCGGCCGGTGTTCGGGTCGTACGCCAGCTCCTCCAGCATGGCCATGCCGATGCCCATCACGGCGCCGCCGATCGCCTGGCTGCGGGCCGTCTTCGCGTTGAAGACCCGGCCGCCGTCGATCACCGAGACCAGCCGGCGGACCCGGATGAGCCCGAGGTCCTCGTCGACGCCGACCTCGGCGAACGCGGCGGCGAACGCGCCGGCCGGCGCCACGTCGGCGTGCGTGGCCGCACCGGCCAGGTCGGAGTATCCCGTCACCTCGAGCTCGTCGAGACCGTGCCGGTCGAGCAGGGAGGCGAACGACTCGCCCGGGTGGCCGTCCAGCCGGGCGAGCTGGTCGGCCAGCTCACTCGCGGCGTCCTGGATCGCCGCACCCAGCGCGCCGGCCAGCCCGGAACCGCCCGACTGCGGCGCCGGCGGTTGGTCGGTGTCGCCGATCACGACCCGGACCTGGTCGACGTCGATGCCGAGCAGCTCGGCGGTGAGCTGGGCGGTGATGGTGTAGGTCCCGGTGCCGATGTCGGTGCCCGCCGTGCGCACCGTCGCGTTGCCGCGGCGGTCGACGACGAGCCGGACCGTGCAGGGCAGGGCGTAGAACTCAAAGGTGGCGCTGGCCATGCCCTGGCCGACCAACTGGTCGCCGTCGTGCGTCGACCGGGGTGCCGGGTCGCGGCCGGGCCAGCCGAACCGCTCGGAGCCGACCTCCAGGCAGTCGCGGAGTGCCTTGCTGGACCAGGGCTTTCCGGACACCGGGTGCACCTCGGCGTAGTTGCGCAGCCGCAGCTCGACCGGGTCGACGCCGGTCTGGTCCGCCAGCTCGTCGAGCGCCGACTCGAGCGCGAAGTGCGCCTCGATCGCGCCCGGAGCGCGCATGAACCCCGTGAACGGGATGTTCAGGTGCGCCCGCCGTTCGTGGGTGGCGACGTTGTCGCAGGCGTACGTCGACGGCGTGACGGCCACGATGGGCGAGGGCAGATGGTCACCGAGCCCGTTCGCGGCGATCGCGTCGTGGTCGATCGCGGTCAGCCGGCCGTCGCGGTCAGCGCCTAGCTGGACACGTTGGCGGCTGGCGGCGCGGTGCCCGACCGAGTGGAACATCTGGGGCCGGCTGAGCACGAGCTTGACCGGCCTGTCCAGCACGCGGGCGGCCAGCGTGGTCAGCACCGTATGGCTCCACAGCCGCAGCCCGGCGCCGAACCCGCCGCCGAGGAACGGGATCAGCACCCGGACGTTCTCCTCCGGCACCTCGAACATGACCGCCAACGCGACGCGCAGGAACGACGGCGCCTGGGTGGTGTCGTGCACGACCAGCCGGCCGCCCTGCCAGCTCGCCACGGTGGTGAACAGGCCCATCGGGCTGTTGGCCTCGGCACCGATCGTGTACGTCCCGTCCACCGTGACGTCGGCCGCCGCGAGCGCCGCCGGCACGTCGCCGCGGCTGCTCGCCATGCCGAACGGGTTGTCCTCGACGGCGGCCCGCGGGTCGTCGATGTCGAGCACGGGCTCCTCTTCGGCGTACTCGATCTCGACCAGCCGTGCCGCGGCCACTGCTTGCGCACGGGTGTTGGCCACCACGATGCCGATGTGCTGTCCGTAGTGCAGGATCCGGTCGTCCCGCAGCGGCCGCCGCATGGTCGAGCCCAGCGCGTTCTGCGGTGGGTCGGTCAGCGTCGGCGCGTTGTCGTAGGTCAGCACCCTCAGCACGCCCGGCGCGGCCTCGGCCTTGCTCCGGTCGATCCGCGTGATCCGTCCCGCCGCGATCGTCGACGAGACCAGCGCGGCGTGGACCTGACCGGGAAGATCGAAGTCGGACGGGTACGGCGCCGCGCCCGCCACCTTGCGCCTCCCGTCGATCCGGTCGATCGGCCGTCCGATCACGTTCTCCTTGGCCAGGGTCGCGGTCATGAGGTCACCGTCCGCAGGATTCGTACGATCGTGCGCTTGGCCAGCTCGACCTTGAACGCGGTGCCGGGCACCGTGAACGGGTCGCGGATGGCCGCCTCGGCCGCGGCGCGGAACGTGCGCTCGCTGGCCGGCGCGCCGACCAGCACCGACTCGGCCTCCCAGGCCCGCCAGGGCATCGTGCCGACCCCGCCCAGCCCCAGCTTGGCCCAGGTGATCGTGCCGTCCTCGACCGTGACGGCGGCGCCGGCCGAGGTGGTCGCGAACTCGTACGACGTGCGGTCGCGCACCTTGAGGTAGCCGGACCGGGCGCCGTCCGGCAGCAGCGGCACCTGGACGTGGGTGACCAGCTCACCGTGGCGCAGGACGTTCTCCACGTCGGGCCGGTCGCCCGGGGTGCGGTAGAACTCCGTCAACGGGACCGTCCGGGTGCCGTCGGCGTCGAGGAGCTCGACCTCCGCGTCCATCGCCACCAGCGGCACGCACAGGTCCGACGCGTGCAGCGCGATGCACGACGGCCCCGCCCCGAGGATCGCGTGCATCCGGGCGACGCCCTCGATCGCGGCGCAGCCCGAGCCAGGATCGCGCTTGTTGCAGGCGCCCACGTCGGGGTCGCGGAAGTAGCGGCACCTCGTGCGCTGCAGAAGGTTCCCGCCGATGGTTGCCATGTTGCGCAACTGGGTGGAGGCGCCGAGCAGCAGGGCCTCCCGCACGAAGGGCAGCCGCTCCCGCACGGTCGGGTCGGCGGCCAGCTCCTCCATCGTGGTCAGCGCGGCGACCCGCAGCCGGTCGCCGTCGCGGGTGACCCCGCGCAGCGGCAACCGTCCGATGTCAACGAACCGGCTCGGGTGCACGACCTGGTCCTTGAGCGCCAGGTCGAGCTCGGTGGTCCCACCGGCGAGGAACACCGCGTCGGGATCCTCGGCGACCAGCGCCAGCGCGCTGCCCTGGTCCGCGGCACGCACGTACTCGATGTCGGTCATGAGTCCGCCACCTCGCGGATCGCGGCGACGATGTTCGGGTAGGCCGCGCAGCGGCACAGGTTGCCGCTCATGAACTCGCGGATCTCGTCGTCACTGCCGGTCCGGCCCTCGCGCAGCAGCGCCACCGCTGACATCACCTGTCCGGTGGTGCAGTAGCCGCACTGGAGAGCGTCGTGCCGCACGAACGCCTCCTGCATCGGGTGCGGGTGACCGTCCTCGGCCAGCCCCTCGATCGTCGTGATCTCACTGCCGTCGCACTGCGCCGCCAGCGCCAGGCAGGAGACGATCCGCTTGCCGTCGCGCAGCACGGTGCACGCGCCACAGGCGCCCTGGTCGCACCCCTTCTTGGTGCCAGTCAGATGAAGCTCGTCGCGCAGGGCGTCGAGCAGGGTGGTGGTGCTGTCCAACCGGACGGGATAAGTGCGTCCGTTGACCCGCAGTTCGACGGTGACCTGCGTCGAGCGGGCGGTGGTTGCCGAAGACATAGGGGCTCCTCGTGGCCGGCGGCCGCTTTCGGGCGACGCTACCGGCGCGCCCGAGCGCGGGTGGCGCTTCGGGAACCTTTGCCGGATGCGCAAAGGTCGATGCGCGACACTGGCCCCGTGACGGACACGATCTGGGCTTTGGTGCCGGCCGCGACCCGCTGGCTCGACGCGGCCAACGGGACGGACGACGCCGAGCTGGGCTGTCGGATGCTGAAGGTGACCGAGGAGGCCGGCGAGGTGGCCAGCGCCTGGATCGGGATGCGTGGGCAGAACCCACGCAAGGGCGTCACCCACACCAGGGATGACGTCGCCGCGGAGCTCGCCGACGTGGTGATCACGGCGCTGGTGGCGATCGAGAGCCTCGGCCT
This sequence comes from Asanoa ishikariensis, assembly GCF_900107455.1. Classification (GTDB taxonomy): domain Bacteria; phylum Actinomycetota; class Actinomycetes; order Mycobacteriales; family Micromonosporaceae; genus Asanoa; species Asanoa ishikariensis. The sequence goes on from NZ_FNQB01000002.1 coordinate 1,734,500, forward strand.
GGACGCCCGCGCGACGCTCGAGGCGACCGCCGCGAAGGTGCACGCCCGCATCGACGCCTAGAGCAGACCCGCCTCGCGCATCAGCCGCGAGAGACCGGCGCCGTCCGGAGCCCACAGCCAGCGCTGCGCCCCGGTGCCCCGTGAGCGTGGGCTGTTGTCGTGGATGGGCAGGGCGCCGGCCAGCACCGCCTGGGCCGGCGACAGCCGGCGGATGGCGACCGCGGCCACGTTCTCCGGGTGGTCCCGGGCGAACTCGGCGTAGATCTCCGGGTCGTGCTGGCCGTCGTCGCCGATCAGCAGCCACTTCACGGTGGGGAACTCGGCCGCGAGTCGGCGCAGGCTGGCCCGCTTGTGGTCCTGGCCGCTGCGGAACCAGCGGTCCCGCTGCGGACCCCAGTCGGTGAGCAACAGCGGACCGGCCGGGTAGAGGTGCCGGGACAGGAACCGGGTCAGGGTTGGCGCGACGTTCCAGGCGCCGGTGGACAGATAGAGCACCGGCGCGCCGGGGTGCGCGGTGACCAGCCGTTCGTAGAGGACGGCCATCCCGGGCACGGCGGCCCGGGCGTGCTCGTCGAGCACGAAGGTGTTCCACGCCGCGAGCAACGGGCGGGGCAGCGCGGTGACCATGACCGTGTCGTCGATGTCGGAGACGACCCCGAAGGTCACCGCCGGGTCGACGATCCGCACCGGCACCTGGACCGGCTTCGCGCCCGGGGTGCGGATCAGCACGGTCTGCCAGCCGGGCGGCAGGTCGACCTCGACCCGCGCGTCGATGAAGCCGCCCCGGTCGGTGCGCAGCACCCGGCGCCGGTCGCCGGCCTCGATCTCCACCTCGGCGGCGTTGACGGCCACCGTGGCGAAGCTGCGCCAGCCCCGCACGATCTTGGCTTTCTTGTTGGGCGCGGCGGTCGTCGTCTCCGGCCCGGGCGGCGGTGCGTCGCCCGGCCCGGGGCGGCTGAGCAGCACCCGGCCCATCACCCGCACCCAGCCCGGCGCGCCGTAGCCGGTGTAGGGCACGATCGTCGCCCGCCATCCCCGCCGGCGCATGCGACGTTCGAGCATGCCGCGGACGGCGTCTTCGGCGCGGGCGGCCCGGTGCAGGACCGGGGCGGCAGGCGGCAGCGACACGCACCCACCCTGCCATAACCGGCTGAACGCGGCGCGGCGGTGGTGGATCTTGAACGTCTCATGACCGGAATTCCGGACAGGGGAGCCGGGACACATCAGAGGCAAAGCTTTTCCGCAGAATGCAGTGATCAAGAACGTACGCGAGGGATAGTTGATATATGGCGGGCACGGCGCCAGCGCGGCCCGACGGCAACGGTTGCCGGCGGCGGGCCTCCGCGCGCCCGTCAGAGCTGTGCGCGACCCTCGTCGAAGAACGCCACGATCGCGTCCGCGTTCGGCAGCTCCTCGATCGACCGGGCCGCACCGAACGGCGCGTTCCAGAACTCGCCCTGTCGCGCCGTCCACGGTCCGACATACGCGTACGGCTCGTTGTGCCACGCGTCGCCGGGGGAGATCCCGTAGTTGACCTCGTTCTCGGTGACCGAGACGTCGAAGTGCTCCGGCCACAGCACGGGCATCTGGCTGGGCACCGCCCGACGCAGCGCCGCCTCACCCTCGGTGAACCACGCGCCCAGATAGGCCGCGATCGCCACGTCGACGACCAGCGCCTCGTCTTCCCGCACGCCCGAATGGTCGTCGTAGATGTCGGGCACCCCGGCCTCGATGTCGGCCGCCGCCGCGAGCCCCGCCGGCGTGTTGCCGGGCAGCGCCAGCCGCTGTTCGCCCACGACGAGGTCAGCACCCTCGACCCGCAGCTCTGGTGTCTTGGTGGTCGCGAAGCCGCCAGGCACCACGCGCAGCCGGATGGTGCCGCTGTCGCGATACTGCGGCCCCGCCAGCAGGAGCTCGGCCACGCCGTGCCAGGCACGGCGGGTCTCAGCGAGACGGCGTCCGGTCACGCCGCCAAGGCTACCGGCGACACCCAGTCGTCCGGCCCCAACGCACCACAACCCGCCGTAGTGAACCCCGGAGGTGCTAATGCAAGTCCCCGCTCCGTTCGCCTATGAACGGGCGACGAGTGTCGAGCATGCGATCGCGTTGCTCGGTGAACTGGGCCCTGAGGCCCGGGTCGTCGCCGGTGGTCACAGCCTTATCCCCATGATGAAGCTCCGGCTCGCCCGCCCTGACGCGTTGGTCGACATCAACGGTCTGGGCGCCGAGCTGGCGCAGATCCGGGTCGACGGTGACGAGCTCGTCATCGGCTCCCTGGCCCGGCACGCCGACCTGCTCGGCTCGGCCGTCGCCGGTGAGCATTTCCCGATCTTCCACGACGCCGAGAAGGTGATCGCCGACCCGGTGGTGCGCAACTTCGGCACCGTCGGCGGCTCGCTCTGCCAGGCCGACCCGGCGGAGGACCTGGCCGCCGTGTTCGCCGCGCTCGACGGCGTAGCGACCGTGCGCGGCCCGGCCGGTGTCCGCCAGGTGCGGGTCCGCGAGCTGCACGTCGGTCCCTACGAGACGGTGCTCGCGCCCGACGAGCTGATGCTGGAGCTGCGGGTGGCGATCCGGCCCGGCGGCGGCAGTGCCTACGAGAAGGTCGAGCGCCGCGTGGGCGACTACCCCGTGGCCGCGGCCGGCGCGGTCATCTGGCTCGACGGTGACACGGTCCGGGACGTCGGCATCGGGCTCACCGCGGTCGGCGCCGCGCACTTCGCGGCCCCCGAGGCCGAGGCCGCGCTGCGCGGGCAACCGGCCACGGAGGAGTCCTTCCGCGCGGCCGCCCAGCTCGCCGCCGAGCACTGCAACCCCAGCGCCGACCAGCGCGGTCCCGTCGACTACAAGCGACACCTCGCCGCCGAGCTCACCACCCGCGCGTTGCGCCGGGCGGCGGCTCGCGCCCGAGGCCAGGAGGCATGACGATGGAAGTCACGATCAACCTCAACGGCACGCCGGAGACCCACGAGGTGGAGCCGCGGCTGCTGCTCGTGCACTTCATCCGGGAGAAGGCCGGGCTGCGCGGCACGCACTGGGGCTGCGACACGTCCAACTGCGGCACGTGCGTGGTCTGGCTCGACGGCAAGCCGGTCAAGTCGTGCACGGTGCTCGCCGCGATGGCCGACGGCCGTTCCGTGCGCACCGTCGAGGGGCTGGAGCAGGGCGGCCAGCTCGACCCCGTGCAGGAAGGCTTCATGGAGTGCCACGGGTTGCAGTGCGGGTTCTGCACCCCCGGCATGCTGATGACCGCGCGGGCGCTGCTCGACGACAACCCTGACCCCACGGAGACCGAGATCCGCGAGGCGATCTCCGGTCAGCTCTGTCGGTGCACGGGCTACGAGAACATCGTGCGCTCGGTCCGCTGGGCGGCCGAGAAGGAGCAGGGCGGCCCGGTCACCGAGTCCGAGACCCCCGCGGAGGTGACGGCATGACCACGGTAGAGGAGCGGCCGCACACCGGGTTCGGTCGGACGCTGCGCAAGGAAGACGTGCGGCTGGTCCGGGGCAAGGGCAACTACGTCGACGACGTGCGCCTGCCCGGCATGCTGCACGGCGCACTGCTGCGCAGCCCGTACGCGCACGCGAAGATCAACTCGATCGACACGTCGGCGGCCGAGGCGCACCCGAAGGTGCTCGCGGTGATCACCGGCGAGACGCTCAAGGGTCTGGGCCTGGCCTGGATGCCCACGCTGTCGTACGACGTGCAGGCGGTGCTGGCCACCGACAAGGTCCGCTACCAGGGCCAGGAAGTGGCCTTCGTGATCGCCGAGGACCACTACTCGGCGCGCGACGCGGTCGAGCTGATCGAGGTCGACTACGAGCCGCTGCCGGTGGTCGCCGACGCGAAGAAGGCGATGGACGCCGACGCGCCGGTGATCCGTGACGACAAGGAAGGCCAGACCAACAACCACATCTTCGACTGGGAGTCCGGCGACCAGGCGGAGACCGACGCGGTGTTCGCCAACGCCGAGGTGGTCGTCGCCGAGGACATCCTCTACCCGCGCGTGCACCCCGCACCGCTGGAGACCTGCGGCTCGGTCGCCGACATGGACCCGGTGACCGGCAAGCTCACGCTCTACACCACGAGCCAGGCCCCGCACGCGCACCGCACGGTGTACGCGCTGGTCGCCGGGCTGCCCGAGCACAAGATCCGGGTGATCGCGCCGGACATCGGCGGTGGCTTCGGCAACAAGGTCGGCATCTACCCCGGCTACGTGATGTCGATCGTCGGCTCGATCGTCACGGGCAAGCCGGTCAAGTGGGTCGAGGACCGCGCCGAGCACCTGATGAGCACGGCGTTCGCCCGCGACTACCACATGCGCGGCGAGATCGCGGCGACCAAGGACGGCAAGATCCTGGGCCTGCGGGTCAAGGTGCTCGCCGACCACGGCGCGTTCAACGCGACCGCACAGCCGACCAAGTTCCCGGCCGGCTTCTTCCACGTGTTCACCGGTTCTTACGACCTGCAGGCCGCGCACTGCACGGTCACCGGCGTCTACACCAACAAGGCGCCCGGCGGTGTCGCGTACGCCTGCTCGTTCCGCATCACCGAGGCGGTCTACCTGGTCGAGCGGATGGTCGACGTGCTCGCCTACGAGCTCAAGGCCGACCCCGCCGAGCTGCGCATGAAGAACCTGATCCAGCCGGAGCAGTTCCCCTACACGACCAAGACCGGCTGGGAGTACGACTCGGGCGACTACCCGAAGGCCCTCCAGCTCGCCATGGACATGGCGGGTTACGACGAGCTGCGCAAGGAACAGGCGGAGAAGCGCGAGCGCGGCGAGCTGATGGGCATCGGCGTGGCCTTCTTCACCGAGGCGGTCGGTGCGGGCCCGCGCAAGCACATGGACATCCTCGGGCTCGGCATGGCGGACGGCGCCGAGCTGCGGATCCACCCGACCGGCAAGGCGGTGCTGCGGATCTCGGTGAAGACCCAGGGCCAGGGGCACGAGACGACGTTCGCCCAGATCGTCGGCAACGAGCTCGGGCTGCCCACGGCCGACATCGACGTGGTGCACGGCGACACCGACCAGACGCCGTTCGGCCTGGGCACCTACGGGTCCCGGTCGACGCCGGTGTCCGGTGCCGCGACCGCGCTGGTGGCTCGGAAGATCCGCGACAAGGCACGGATCGTCGCCTCCGCGATGCTGGAGGTCTCGCCCGACGACCTCGAGTGGGAGGGCAACCGCTGGCAGGTCAAGGGTGATCCGGAGCAGGGCAAGACGATCCAGGAGATCGCCATGGCCGCGCACTCCAGCCTGGAGCTGCCGGAGGGCGTCGAGGGGCACCTCGACGCGACGACCGTCTACAACCCGCCGAACCTGACGTACCCGTTCGGCGCGTACATCTGCGTCGTCGACGTCGACAAGGGCACCGGCGGGGTCAAGGTGCGGCGGTTCATCGCGGTCGACGACTGCGGCGTGCGGATCAACCCGATGATCGTCGAGGGCCAGGTGCACGGCGGCCTCGCCGATGGCGTGGGCATGGCGCTGATGCAGGTGATCGCGTTCGACGAGGAGGGCAACCACCTCGGGGCGTCCTTCATGGACTATCTCCTGCCGACCTCGCTGGAATGCCCGTCGTGGGAGCTCGGCGAGACGGTCACGCCGTCGCCGCACCACCCGATCGGCGCCAAGGGCGTCGGTGAGTCGGCCACGGTCGGCTCGCCGTGCGCGGTGGTCAACGCGGTGCTGGACGCCATCAAGCCCTACGGCGTGCGGCACGCGGACATGCCGCTCACACCGGCCGCGGTGTGGGGCGCCATGAACGGCCGGCCGATCCGGACGGACCTCGCGATCCCGTGATGTCCCCGACTGAGGTGAGGGCGAACGAGCTGCGCCAGGCGCGCAGCCCGTTCGTCCTCGCGGTCGTGGTCCGCGCCGAGCGGCCCACCTCCGCGAAGCCGGGCGACCGGGCGATCATCCATCCCGACGGCACGATCGAGGGCTTCGTCGGCGGCTCCTGCGCCGAGTCGACCGTGCGGATCCAGAGCCTGCGCCAGCTCGCGGCCGGCGAGTCGACGCTGCTGCGGATCACGCCGGGCGGCGATGCCACCGGGCCACGCGACCTGCCCGGTCTCGTGGTCACCGACAACACCTGCCTGTCCGGTGGCACCATCGACGTGTTCCTGGAGGTGGTCGTGCCGGCGCCGCTGTTGCAGGTCTACGGCGACACCCCGATCGCGCGGGCCCTGGTCTCGGTGGGGTCGGCGGCCGGCTACGAAGTGCGGATCGCGCCGGCTCCCGGGCCGGTGCCCGCCGACGCCCTCGCGGTCGTGGTCGCCTCGCACGGGCACGACGAGACCGGCCTACTGACAGAGGCCGTCACCGCCGGGGTTCCGTACATCGCGCTGGTCGCCTCGCCGAAACGGGGTGCGGCGGTGCTCGCCGAATCCGGCGTGCCGGCGGGGCGGGTCAAGACGCCGGCGGGGCTCGACCTCGGCGCCCGTACCCCCGGTGATGTGGCCATCTCGATCCTGGCCGAGGTGGTCGCGGCCCGGACGGTCGCCAAGCCCGCACCGGCGCCGCGCACGGCGTCCGCCCTGCTCCAGATCGGCCTCGGCGTGCCCACCTCGCCGGAGATCGCCATCGACCCGATCTGCGAGATGGAGGTCGTCGTGGAACCCGGTGCGCTGTCCTACGAGCACGACGGGCGCACCTGGTACTTCTGCGCTCCCGGCTGCCGGAAGAAGTTCGCCGCCGACCCCGCCCGGTGGGGCGGATGAGCGGCGACCTGCCCGCCGACATCGGTGGGCTGACGGCCGCGCTCGACCGCACCGGCTACCTCGCGGACGAGCCCCTGGCCACGGCCATGTTCCTGGCCACCCGGATGCCGGCGCCGATCCTGCTCGAAGGCGAGCCCGGCGTCGGCAAGACCGAGGCGGCCAAGGCGCTCGCGACCGCGCTGGACACCCCGCTGGTGCGGCTCCAGTGCTACGAGGGGCTGACCGTCTCGGAGGCGCTGTACGAGTGGAACTACCCGCGCCAGCTCCTCGCGATCCGGCTGGCCGAGGCGTCCGGCGAGACGTTGGCCTCGGCCGACCTGTTCACGCCCGAGTTCCTGTTGCGCCGCCCGCTGCTGTCCGCGCTGGAGCATCCGGGGCCGCGGCCGGCGGTGCTGCTGCTCGACGAGGTCGACCGGGCCGACGACGAGTTCGAGGCGTTCCTGCTGGAGCTCCTGGCGGAGGCGACGGTCACCATCCCGGAGCTGGGCACCCGGCGCGCGGTGCTGCCGCCGATCGTGGTGCTCACCTCCAACCGCACCCGCGACCTGCACGACGCGCTCAAGCGCCGCTGCCTCTACCACTGGATCCCGTACCCGGCCGCGGACCGGGTGGCGGCGATCGTCCGTCGCCGGGTGCCCGGCATCGGCGACCCGCTCGCCGACCAGGTCGCCGCGGCGGTCCAGCGGCTGCGTGGGCTCGAGCTCTACAAGCCGCCGGGAGTGGCCGAGGCGGTCGACTGGGCCACCGCGCTGCGGGTGCTGGGCGTCGACTCGCTGACCCCGGCGGCCGCCACGCGGACGTTCGCGGCCGTCGTGAAATACGACGAAGATCTGGCCACGGTACGCGGCAGCGGGCTGTTCGATGCCTGATTCGTCCACCGTGGACCTGGCCACCGTGGTGGCCCGGTTCGGTGCGCTGCTGCACGACTCCGGCGTGGCGGTCGGGCCGGACCGCAGCGAGCGGTTCGCGCGGGCGGTGCTGCTCACCCGCCCGGCCACCACCCGCGCGCTCTACTGGTGCGCCGCCGCCACGCTGCTGGCCGACCCCGCCGACCGCCCCGCCTTCGACCGCGCCTTCGATCTGGTGTTCGGCGGAATGGTCGACGACGCGTCCAACCGGGGCGGTGAAGGGGGCTCGACGTCGTCGAGCTCGAATGTGCCGCCCCGGCCCGGTCGCGCCGACGGCGGGCAGCCGGGTATCGGCGACCGGTCACCGGGTTCGCCTCCTTCGGCGAACGGGACACGTAGCCCGTATCCGGTGATAGCGACGGCGACCGAACGACTCGGTGGTCGCGACTTCGCGAAGCTTTCCCCCTCTGAGCTCGCGGAGCTTGCCGTCGCCATGCGGCGGCTCCGTCTTGCCACCCCGCCGCGGCGCAGCCGGCGCACCGTTGTCGGACGGCGTGGACCCTCGGTCGACCTCCGCGAGAGCTTGCGTGCCGCGCGGCGGACCGGCGGCCATCCGGTGCGACTGAGCCGACGTCGACCGCGCACCAAGCCACGCCGGCTCGTCGTGCTCTGCGACATCTCGGGCTCGATGGCGCCCTATGCCCGGGCGTTGCTGCAACTCGTCTACTGTGCGGCCGAGGGCCAACGCGCCGAGGTCTTCACCTTCGCCACCCGGCTGACCCGGCTCACCCGGGTGCTGCATCGAGTGCCGCCCGCGGTGGCCCTGGAACGGGCGGGACGCGCGGCACCGGACTGGTCGGGCGGCACACGAATCGGCGCGGCGTTGCGGACGTTCATCGACGAACACGGCGCCCGCGGTATGGCCCGCGGTGCGGTGGTCCTGATCCTGAGCGATGGTTGGGACACAGGTGAAGCAGCGGAGCTGGAACGGCAGATGATCCGCTTGTCACGGCTGGCTTATCGAGTGGTTTGGGCGAACCCGCGCACGCAAAGCGCGAAGTTCCGACCGCTGACGGGGGGAATGGCCGCCGCGTGGCCGCATTGCGACGCGGTGGTGAGCGCGCACCGACTGGACGCGCTCGACGAACTGTTAGCGGCTCTGGCGGCGGGGAACAGGACCGACCATAGTGATAGCTGGGGGCGATGATCGTGCGGGACGTGCTCGCTGACCTTTCACGCTGGTGGCGTGACGGTCGACCAGTGGGGATGGCCACGGTGGTTGGCACCTGGAAGAGTGCCCCGCGGCCACCCGGAGCCACCATGCTCGTCGGCCCCGACCAGACCGCCGTGGGCAGCGTGTCCGGCGGCTGCGTCGAGGCCGCCGTCTACGAGTTGGGCTTGACCGCGATCGAGACCGGCCAGCCGCATCTCCAGCGCTACGGGGTCAGCGACGACGACGCGTTCTCCGTCGGCCTGACCTGCGGCGGCATCATCGACATCTTCGTCGAGCGGATCGACCCGGCGTCGTTCCCACAGCTCGGTGAAGTCGTCGCGGCGATCGAGGCGGAGTCGCCGGTCGCGGTGGCCACGGTGATCAGCGATCCCGGCGGCCGGGTGGGCCGGCGGGTGCTCGTCTGGCCGGACCGCGTCGACGGCTCGCTCGGCTCGGCGCATTTCGACGACGCGCTGACCGGGGACGTACGCGGGATGCTGGCCTCGGGGCTGACCGGGCCGCTGCGCTACGGCCTCGACGGCGAGCGGCTCGGCGACGAGGTGACGGTGTTCGTCTCGTCGTACGCACCGCCGCCGCGGATGCTGGTCTTCGGCGCGATCGACTTCGCATCCGCGCTGGCCAAGCAGGGCGCGTTCCTCGGCTACCGGGTCACGGTCTGCGACGCCCGGCCGGTGTTCGCCACCAACCGCCGCTTCCCGGGCGTCGAGGTCGTCGTCGACTGGCCGCACCGCTACCTCGCGGCCGAGATCGAGGCCGGCCGGGTCGACGGGCGCACCGTGGTCTGCGTGCTCACCCACGACCCGAAGTTCGACCTGCCGGTGCTCCAGCTCGCCCTGGAGCGGGAGTTCGCCTATGTCGGTGCGATGGGCTCCCGGCGGACCCACGACGACCGGGTCACCGGCCTGCTCGAAGCCGGGGTGGCGGAGGCGCAGCTCAAGAAGCTGCACTCGCCGATCGGGCTGGCGCTGGGCGCGCGCACGCCGGAGGAGACCGCGGTGAGCATCACCGCCGAGATCATCGCCGACCGCTGGGGCGGTGGCGGACAGAAGCTGTCCACTCTGGACGGTAGCATCCACGAGAACCTCGACCGACGCTGACTGGGAGACCCTGCAATGGAGCTGGAACACGAGTTCACCGTGGCGGCACCCGTCGAGCGCGCCTGGGAGGTCCTGCTCGACCTCGACACGGTGGTGCCGTGCATGCCCGGCGCGGCGCTGACCGGCCAGGACGGTGACAACTTCGACGGCACGGTCAAGGTGAAGCTCGGCCCGGTCTCGATGACGTTCGCGGGCAAGGGCCGGTTCGTCGAGCGCGACGAGGCCAGCCGCACCGTGGTCGTCGAGGCCGCGGGGCGCGACTCCCGCGGCGGCGGCACGGCCAAGGCCACGGTCCGCGCGACGCTGACCCCGTCGGCCGACCCGTCTTCTACGGACGTGCACGTGCGCACTGACCTGGCCGTGACCGGCCGGATCGCCCAGTTCGGCCGCGGCATGATCGCCGACGTGAGCGGCCGGCTGCTCGGCCAGTTCACCGACTGCCTACAGGGCAAGCTGGCCGGTGGCGCGACGGTGCCCGCCGGCCAGACCGCGACCTCGGCCGGCGCCGCCGCCTCCGGTTCGGCTGCGGCGGGTGCCGCGGCGACCAACCCGCCGGTCGGCTCGGCCGCGTCGGGCGGTGGCGGTGCGCCCCCGAACGGCCGGGTGGCCGGCCGTCCGGAGGCATTCCACGGCACCACGCCGGCGGAGCGGGCCTTCCCGGGTCAGCTCGACTCCGAGGAGCGACAGGCGTTCACGGAGGAGCGCCAGGTGACGTTCACCGAGACCGAGGTCGAGCCCGTCGACCTGCTGGCGGTCACCGGCCTCGACACCGCGGCCCGGCGCGTCCTGCCGTACGCCCTGGCTGTCGTCGCGGGCATCGCGATCGGCGCGATCTTCTTCCGGCGGCGCGCGAAGAGCTAGATCTGGTTGCGGCCGCCGTCGACGAACAGCTCGATGCCCGTGATGAAGCTGCTCTGGTCGCTCGCGAGGAAGAGCACGGCGTTCGCCACCTCGTCCGGGCTGCCGACGCGGCCCATCGGAATCGTGCTGGCCAGGTGCGACTTGAGCTGCACGGCCTCCTCCTGAGAGGGGGCGAGACCGTCGATGCCCGGGGTGTCGATGGTGCCGGGGCTGACCGCGTTGACGCGGATCGAGCGTTCCTTCAGCTCGGCGGCCCAGGTGCGGGCGAACGAGCGCACGGCGGCCTTGGACGCCCCGTACACCCCGAACGCCGCGTTGCCGAGGCTGCCGGCGTTGGAGGACTGGAGGATGACCGACGCGCCGTCGTTCAGCAGCGGCAGCGCCTTCTGAACCGTGAACAGCATGCCCTTGGTGTTGGTGCCGAACGTCTCGTCGAAGTGCTTCTCGGTGACCTGCTCCAGGGTGGAGAACTCACCGCCGCCGGCGTTGGCGTAGAGCACGTCGACGCGCCGGTTATCGCCGGCCACGGTCGCGTAGAGCCGGTCCAGGTCGGCCAGGTCGGCGACGTTGCCCCGCACACCGGTCGCGTGGTGCCCGATCCTGGCCACCGCGGCGTCGAGCGCGTCCTGGCGCCGCCCGGTGATGTAGACGTGCGCGCCCTCGGCCGCGAACCGTTCCGCCGCCGCCAGGCCGATGCCGCTGGTGCCGCCGGTCACGATGGCCGTCTTGCCGTCAAGCTGCCCCATGTGCGGGTGCTCCTTCTGTGCCGTGTTTTTTATCGAACACTAAAAAACGTAGGCCGGCTTCTGACGAGTGTCAACTGGGTGTGACGGATCAGGCCCGCGACGGCCAGGCGGTCATGGCGGTGTCCACGATCTGGTGTAGCTGCTCGCGGGTCGCTCCGCCGGCGGCCTGCACGGCGATGCCCTGGTAGATGGTGGTGAAGTAGCGCGCGAGGCCCGCGGGGTCCGCGTCGGCCGGGAGCTCTTTGGTGTCCACTGCCCGTTCCAGTCGCGCGCGCAGACCCGCCTCACCGGCCGCTCGCCGCGCCGTCAGCTCCTCGCGAGCGGTCTGGGCGCCGGGGGAGCAGGCGAGGGCGCCCTGCACCGTGATGCAGCCGCGCGGGTGGTCAGGGTCCGTGGTCGCGTCGGCGGCGCCGTGCAGTAGGGCCTCCACCGCGCCCCGCGCCGTGGGCTGGTCGAACGCCTCGCGGATGTAGCGGGCCGGGCCGTCGGCGTACCGGTCGAGGACCTTGCTGAAGAGCTGTTCCTTGTTGCCGAAGGCGTTGTAGAGGCTGGGCGCGTTGTTGATGCCCATGGCCTTGGTGAGGTCGGAGATGGCGGTGCCCTCGTAACCCTGGCGCCAGAAGACCTCCAGCGCCCGGTCGAGAGCCGCCTCGCTGTCGAACGTGCGCGGCCGTCCGCCTGCCATGATCGCCTCCGTCCGGATTTATAGCCATTGCTAAAATACCCCGGATTCGGCGATCTGCCAGGGCGCCGTCAGGCGCTCACCAGCGTCTTGTCCCGCGAGCCACGCAGGACGGCGGCGGCGAGCTCCGGAAGGCGGTCCGGCGTGACCAGCCCGGCCAGCTTGGTCGGGCTGCTCGGCAGGCGGACGGCCTTCGCGGCTGCGGTGACCCGCTCGTCCAGGTACGGGCGGACGTCCGGCCAGACCGCCTGGACCTCACGCAGGTAGATGTCGGCGCCGGTCGGGCCGATCCCCGGGAACTCGGTCAGCGAGGCCCGCAACGCCGCCCGGTCGCCGCCCGCGTCGCGGTGCAGGCGGCGCAGGTCACCACCCCACCGGTCGAGGACGAGCTGGGCACCGCCGGCAAGCTGCCTGATGGCGGGGCCGCCGTAGCGGATGTAGTGGGCCCGGGCCAGGGTGTGCCACAGCGTGTGTTCGTCCGCGGCCAGCATCGCCCGGGGCGAGGTCAGGCCCGCCTTGAACAGCTCGCGGGCACCGGCCACCGCCACGTTCGCGGAGATCCGGGTGCTGAGCAGCTTCACCAGCACCAGCAGTTGATAGAGCGGCTGCGGCCGGTCGGCGAGGCGGATACCCGCCTGGTGCGCGTACGTCTCGCCGTACCGGTCCAGCAGCCGCTCCACGCGGTCGTTCTGGGTCATGCGCCCCTGGGTTTCCCAGGTGGGGCGATCTAACCCGGGTCCGCCCGCCGTGCAGGATTTTGTTCCGGAAGCGATGAGTCGCGGGCACCGGCGCGGTACATATCTCGACCGCACTTCGAGGAGGAAGATCGAGATGATGCACCCAGAGATTCGCGAGCTGCTCGACCGGGTCTACGCGGCGTGGGGCGACGCCGACGCGTTCGCCGCGCTCTACCGCCCGGACGCGACGGTCGTCATGCCCGGCGTGTTCCGGCAGGGCCGCGCGGCCGTGCGCGACTCGATGGCCGCCGCGTGGGCCGGCCCGCTGCGCGGCTCGCGCGCGGTCGACGAGCCGGTGGACGTCCGGGTGCTCGGCGACACCGCGGTGGTGGTCAGCCGGGCCGCGATCGTGCTCGCCGGCCAGGACTCACCAGCACCCGGCGCCGAGCGAATCGCGACCTGGGTTTTGACCCGGTCACCGGGCGAGGACTGGGCGGTGGCCGCGTACACGAACACCCCGGCGGCCGCGTGACCCTCTCCGTCGAGGCGCACCGGTCCGAGCTGCTCGCGCACTGCTACCGGATGCTCGGGTCGGTCGACGACGCCGAGGACGTGGTGCAGGAGACGATGCTGCGCGCCTGGCGCGCCCGGGACAGCTACGACCCCGGGCGCGCCTCACCGCGCACCTGGCTCTACCGGATCGCCACGAACGCGTGCCTGACCGCGCTGGCGGGCCGGGCCAGGCGACCATTGCCGTCCGGGCTCGGCGCGCCACCCAGCGACGACCCGGACGCGCCCCTGACGCCGTCCTTCGAGATCCCCTGGCTGCAGCCGTTCCCGGACGCCCGGCTGGCCGACGACCCGGCCGGCGTCGTGATCCGCCGGCGCAGCCTGCGGTTGGCGCTGGTCGCCGCGCTCCAACTGCTGCCTCCCAGACAGCGGGCGGTGCTGCTCCTCCGGGAAGTGCTGGAGTTCTCCGCGGCCGAGGTGGCGGACCTGCTGGACACGTCGGTGCCCGCGGTCAACAGCGCCCTGCAACGGGCGCGGGCGGCGCTGTCCGAGGTGGGGGAGAGCTCGGTGGCGGAGCCCGACGACAGCACCGTCCGCGACACGGTCGACCGCTACGTCCGGGCGTTCGAGATCGCCGACGTCGACGGCCTGGTCCGGCTGCTGACCGCCGACGCGGTCCTGGAGATGCCGCCGGTCCCGCTCTGGTACCGCGGCCGCGACGCCTACGGCGCGTTCCTCCGGCGGGTGTTCGCGATGCGCGGCGACTTCTGGCGGGTGGTCCGCCTGGAGGCCAACACCCAACCGGCCTTCGCCGCGTACGTCCGGACCGAAGCGGGCTTCGCCCTGCACACCCTGCAGGTCCTGACGGTGACGCCCGCCGGCCCGATCTCGCGCAACGTGGTCTTCCAGGACCCGGCCGTCTTCGCCGACTTCGCCCTGCCGCCCACCCTCGCCGCCTGACGGTGGCGGGCCCGGAGCCAGCCGGCTCCGGGCCCTTTTCGCACCCTCTAGGGGCTGGTGCAGGTGATGCCGCTGGGAGCGGTCGAGCCGTCGCCGGTGGCGGTGAAACCGAACGTGGTCGAGGCGTTCGGCCCGACCGTGCCGTTGTAGGGGGCGTTCCTGACCACGACCCGGCCGGTCGTGCCGGAGTTGGTGCCGTTCCAGAGGCTGCTGATGGCCTGGCCACTGGCCATGCTCAGGGAGACCGTCCAGCCGTTCAGCGCGGTGGCGGTGTTGTTGGTGACGGTCACCTCACCCTGGAAGCCGCCGGGCCAACCGTTGCCCGCGCGGTAGGTGGCGACGCAGGTGCCCGTACTGCCGGTCGGCGGCGGGGTGGTCGGAGGCGCGGTCGTGGGTGGCGCGGTCGTGGGTGGCGCGGTCGACTCGAACTGGCTGAAGAACCTCCAGATCTCGCCCGAGGTCCAGGTCCGCGAGTCGTTGGGACTCCCGGAACCGTCGACCGGGCTGGGCGTGTGGTCACCGTCGAACGCCGCCCATTGGACCGGGTAACCGGACCGGCATCCCGAGTAGGCGGTGGTGATGTGGCGAAGGCTGCCTCGGCTCGGCTCGGCCGGGCTCTGCCCGGTGCAGCCGTTGTTCCGGACGAACGTGTCGCGCAGTTGCCGGCCCTGGGAGATGTTCAGCACGCTGTCAAAGGTGCCGTGGATGCCGAAGTAGGCGACGGGCTGCGTACCCCCGTTGCACCCGCTGAGGTTCGCGCCGGACAGGACGGTCACCGCGCGGATGACGGTGGGGCGGGCGCAGGCGACCGCGTAGCTCATGGCGCCGCCGTAGCTCCAGCCGAGGGCGAAGCGCTGTGTCGTGTCGACGCAAAGGTCGTTCTCGATCTGCTGCGAGATGTCGTCGAAGAGGGTCAGGTCCCGACCGTTGCTGTTGGCCCAGCCGGCGTTCAGACCCTGAGGAGCCACGAAGATCGTGGTGTTGTTCGACAGCGGCGCCAGTCCGTAGTAGCCGGCCGAGGTCACGTTGTTGGCCGAGCCGTTCAACCAGTGAAAGGCGAAGACCAGCCGGTACGCGTGGTTCCTGTCGTACCCGTCGGGGATCCTCAGGTTGTAGCTGCGGCTCTGTCCACTGCTCGAGATGGTGCGTGTCCCGCTGGTCAGCGTGGGGGTCTTGCCGCAGCCCGCGGTCGCGGCGAACGTGTCGTTCGGCGCCGCCACCGCCGCGGTGCGGAAGTCGCCGCTCAGCACGGCGACGGCGGCGACCGCGAGGAGAGCCGCGGCGGCCGCGATGGAGGGGAGAAGGTGCCTGCGTTTCGGCATTGCGTGACTCCTTGGGCGTGTGTGCTGGTGGATCGCCAGCAACTCGCCCGCCCAGGAGCCTGGGGCGCGCCGATCGCCGAGGGCGTCCGGGCCGGGCATGCGGCTTGGCGACCGTCGGCCGGCGACAGGGTGCGGTCGCCTGGATCGACGGAGTGGCCCGGACTGTTCACCTACCGGTAAAACATCGGAAGAGCGTGCCCTTCGCTCCCGGTAAAAGATAGCAGATTATCGATAGCTGGTGACCGGGTCGGGCGCACGTGGGCGTCGACACGTTTCTTTGACCTAGAGCCCACTCCAGCTCCTAGCGTGGATCTCATGAACGATGCGAACACCACCCGGCAGGAACGGTTGGACCAGGGGATGCGGGTGCTCGAGGCGGTCAGCGGCGAGAACGGCGCGAAGGTCATCGAGTCCCTAGCCGAGATCGCGCCGGAGGTCGCGCACCAGGTGGTCGCCTGGGCGTACGGGGACATCTACGCCCGGCCCGAACTCGCCCCGCGCGACCGCCAACTCGTCACTCTCGGGATGCTCACTGCGCTCGGCGGCGCCGAGCCGCAACTCGAGGTGCACATCAACGCCGCGCTCAACGTCGGCCTGACGCCTCAGGAGATCGTCGAGACGTTCCTGCACTCGACGGTCTACTGCGGCTTCCCGAGGGCGCTCAACGCCGTGTTCACGGCCAAGAAGGTGTTCGCGGAGCGCGGGCTGCTGCCCCTGGCATGAGCCGGGCCTTCGTGCCCGGGTGGGCGAACGACGCGTCCACCGACGCCCGGGCCAGGTCGGCGAGGTCGGCGGACGTCCAGCCGAACGCCTCGGCCGCGGCGGCGAACTCGCCCCGCAGGGTGGTGTGGATCATCTCCGGGATGTCGGTGTTGAGCGTGACCGTCAGGCCTGCGGCGCGCAGTCGGGGCAGCGGATGCTCGGCGAACGACGGCACGAACCCCAGCGCGACGTTGGAGGTCGGGCAGACCTCGAGCGGGATGCCGCGCTCGCGCACCTCGGCGGTCAGGTCCGGGTCGTCGAGCACCCGGATGCCGTGGCCCAGGCGCTCGGTCAGGCCCACGTCGAGCGCCTCGCGGATGCTGGCCGGCCCGGCCGCCTCACCGGCGTGGTGCACGACGTGCAGGCCGGCCTCGCGGGCTTCGGCGAAGACGGCGGCGAACGGCGTGGCTGGGTGGTCCTCGTCACCGGCCAGCCCCACCGCGACCACGCGGTCGTGCTTGCGCGCCAGGTCGAGGGTGCGCCAGGCCCGCTCGACCGACCGGCGGCGCGAGGTGTCGAGGATGACGTTCCACTCGAGCCCGTGGCGCTCGCCGCCCTCGGCCAGCCCGTCGAGCACGGCGGCCAGGGGCATGCCGAGGTCACCGAGCCGCTCACCGTGCGCGGCGGCGGTGAACGACACCTCGACGTAGCTCACGCCCTGGGCGACCTGGTCAGCACAGAACTCGACGGCGACCCGGTGGAAGTCGGCGGGCCGCCGCAAGCACTCGCGAACGAGATGGTTTTGGTCGAAGAAGTCGGTGAACGACGTGAACCGGTGCGCCCCGCCACGCAGATGGTCGGGAAAGTCGATGCCGTTGTCCGTGGCGATCTCGGCCAGCGTCGACCAGCGCACCGCACTCTCCAGGTGCACGTGCAGGTGCGCGACGGGCGGCAACTCGGTCATGGGCTCGACCATACGGGTGCATGCATATTGCTGTCACTGCCATTAAAATGCAGGCATGACTGTCGCTATCACGATCCGCAACGTTCCGGACGAGGTCCGCGACGAGCTCGCCGCCCGTGCGGGACGGTCCGGCCGGTCGCTTCAGGAGTATCTACTACGTGAGCTGGTCGAACTCGCCGTGCGACCGACTGCCGAAGACGTGATCACAAGGGCCAGAGCGCGTTCGCGGCAAGCCGGCACCCGCCTGGACCCCGACACGATCATCGCCGCGCGTGAGGCCGATCGCAGATGACGACGCCGTCGCAAGGCCGGTTGGTCCTCGACGCCTCCGCCGCCGTCGCGCTGCTCGCCGATGGTGGACCGGCCGGTGAATGGGTCGCCGAAACGGTGACCGGCAGCCGACTCGCCGCGCCGGAACTCATGCCCTTCGAGGCTGCGAACATCTTGCGCCGTCACGCGCTGGCCGGGCTCCTCGACAACACGGCGGCAGCTCTTGCCCATGCCGATCTCGTCGACCTGCCGGTCGACCTCTTTTCTTACCGCGGGTTGGACGAGCGCGTCTGGGAGCTCCGCGCGAATCTCACCGTCTACGACGCGGCCTACGTCGCGTTGGCCGAGTTGCTGTCGGCGCCATTGGTCACGCTGGACGCCCGGATCGCGCGCGCCGCCGGGCCCAAGTGCCCGGTCGTCGCCTACGACCCGGGCTGACGGTCAGCGGCCCCGGCTGCGCAGCTTGTTGGCCAACTGCTGAAGCCGGCGCTGGTTTTCGGGCTTGTTGAGCTGGGTGCGGCCTTGTTGCACGAGCCGTTGCCCACGTGGGCTTCTGAGGAAGTCGCGAATCCGGTCTGCCATCGACGCCATGGTTCATTGTCCCCGATGCCCAGCTCTGTCGCACGTTTCGGCGCGGGCTAAACCGTTTGCACCTGCGCGCCGGCCGCAGGAGCATCGGGCGGTGATCATCGACGTCGCGCTGGTTCGTCGGCTCGTCGCGGAGCAGTTTCCGCAATGGGCCGGGCTGCCGGTGAGCCCGGTCGCGGTCGGCGGCAACGACAACCGCACCTTCCACCTCGGCGACGAGATGAGCGTGCGGCTGCCCAGTGCCGAGGGCTACGTGGCCAGCGTGGAGAAGGAACAGCGTTGGCTGCCGGTGCTCGCGCCGCACCTGCCCGTGCCGATCCCGGCTCCGCTCGCCCAGGGCCGCCCCGGCGCGGGCTATCCGTGGCCCTGGTCGGTCAACCAGTGGCTCGACGGCACGACCGCCGGCCCTGACACCGTCACCGACCAGACGGAGTTCGCTGTCGACCTCGCCGGTTTCCTGACCGCCCTCCAAGCCGTCGACACCGGCGGGGAGCCGGCCGCCGGACGGCACAGCTTCTGGCGCGGCGCCGGGCTCGCGCACTACGACGACGAGACCCGCAAGGCGATCGCGGCTCTGGACGGCCGGATCGACGCCGCCGCCGCGACCGTCGAGTGGGACGCGGCGTTGGATGCGCAGTGGCGAGCGAAGCCGGTCTGGTTCCACGGCGACGTCGCGGCGGGCAACATCCTGGTCCGCGACGGCCGGCTGGCCGCCGTCATCGACTTCGGCACCTGCGGGGTCGGCGATCCGGCCTGCGACCTGGTGATCGCCTGGACCTTCTTCGGCGGCCCCGCCCGCGAAGCCTTCCGAAAGGCGCTCAACGTCGACGACGCGACCTGGCAGCGCGGTCGCGGCTGGGCGCTGTGGAAGGCGCTGATCACGATCGAGCACCACCCGGACAGCGCACGGCAGATCGACCTAATCCTAGGCGCTACGCGGCTCCGCTGACTCGGCCTGCACCTGGGTCGACGCGTGGCCGAAGGCGAGCAATGCCACCAGCAGGTCGTGCTGCGCCCGGTGCGGCATCCGGTCGAGCACCGACCGCACCGCCTGGGCCCGCCGTTCGCGTAGCTCGCGGAGCACCGCCGCGCCGGCCGCCGTCAGCACCAGGCGGACCTCGCGCCGGTCGCGCTCGTCGGCCGCCCGGCGCAACAGGCCGACCGCTTCCAACCGGTCGCACAGGCGGCTGGCCGAGGACGGGACCACGTCGAGCAACTCGGCGAGGCGGTTGACGTTCGTGTCCGGGCGCACGTTGATGATCGAGAGGACCCGGACCTGGGTCGGAGAGACAGGCGACTCCTGACGCGTACGGGCCGCCTCCAGCACGCTGACCAGCGCCTCCGAAGCGGCCTCTATAGAACTGGCCAGGTTCGCGCGATCCATTGCGTCGCCTCTCGCCCAGTCGTGAAAACTGTGACTTACCCGGACGCCGCCTCCGCCATGCGCCTCGAACCGATTTGATCCACAGTGCCTTCCGTCCCGTCGACGGGATACTTGCGGTCCAGGCAGACCATCACCGCGTCGTCTTCGAGCTCGATGTCACCGTGGTACGCCCGAAGAGCCAGCATCACCGCGTTGACCGCCTGTGCCGGCGGGAAGAGCCGCGCCGACCGGATCGCCTTCACCAGCCGCTGTTCGCCGTAGGTCGGGCGGCCGCCCGGCGCCGCGTCGTGCACGCCGTCGCTGACCACGAACAACCGGTCCCCGGCGGCCAGGTCGAAGGTCTGCACCCCGTACCGCGTCTCCTCGAACATGCCCAACGGCAGTTGCTGGTCCAGCACCACGGGCGCCACGGTGGTCTCGCGGACCCGCCACGCCTTGGGCGAGCCCGTGTCGATCGCGCGCACGAGACCGGTGCCGCCGTCGTACTCCAGCAGCATCGCGTCGACCGGACGCGCGCCCCGATGCGCCGCGAAAACGGTGTCCGACGCGAGCTCCGCCTGCTCGACGAGCGTGCCGCCGGAGCGGCGGGCGTTGCGCATCGCGTTGACGGCCAACGAGGTCAACGCCGACGCCGCGAGCCCGGTGCCGTGACCGTTGACCACCGTGATGGTCAACCGGCCTCCGTTGACCGCCCAGTCGAAGTTGTCACCTGAGGTCCGGTACGCGGGTTCGAGCTGACCGGCGAGCACATACCCGTGATCACTCACACAGCGCCCCGGCAGCAGGTCCCACTGCATCTCCGCGGCCATGGACAGGCGCTGCCGGCGGCGGGTCAGCCGGTAGCGGTCGGTGTCCCGGTCGGCGGCGCGCAGCGCGACGGCGAGGTCGTCGGCCACCGCACAGCAGTGCCGCACCGTCCCGTCGGCCGGTGCGGTGGGAAAGTCGGCGACCAGGATGCCCAGCCGCTCACCCCAGACGGTCAACGGCACGTAGAGCCGTACACCCGGCGTCTCCGGCACGTCCTCGACGCAATGCTCCTGGCGTGCGTAGCAGCGCGCGGCGACGGTCTGCTCGGCCAGCAGGCCCTGGGTCGGGTCGTCCGGCCGCAGCACGGGCCAGAGCCCGGCGATCCGGTAGTCGGCCAGCAGCACGTCGGCGCGCAGGCCGCCGAGCTCCGACCGGACATGGTGGTCGACCACCTCGACCAGTGCGTCGGGCGCGACATTGCGCAGTCGCTCGGCCAACATGACGTACCTCCCTCGGTGTGGCTTCTACCCACTGGCCACGGGAAACGAACCGGTCCGGCAGAATGCCGGACGTGACCGACCAGATCCAGGCAGCAGCTCCGTCCGTCTCCGCCCGCATCGCCGAGGAGTTGGGGGTACGGGAGACGCAGGTCGTCTCCGCCGTCGATCTGCTCGACGGCGGCGCGACGGTGCCGTTCGTGGCCCGCTACCGCAAGGAGGCCACCGGCGGGCTCGACGACACCCAGTTGCGCACCCTCGAAGAGCGGCTGCGCTACCTCCGCGAGCTCGACGAACGCCGGGCGGCGA
Organism: Asanoa ishikariensis; assembly: GCF_900107455.1. Taxonomy (GTDB): domain Bacteria; phylum Actinomycetota; class Actinomycetes; order Mycobacteriales; family Micromonosporaceae; genus Asanoa; species Asanoa ishikariensis. The sequence continues at coordinate 1,755,624 of NZ_FNQB01000002.1, forward strand.
TCCTCGAGTCGATCCGCTCGCAGGGCAAGCTGGACCCCGAGCTCGAGGCGCTGATCGTGGCGGCCGACTCGAAGGCCCGCCTGGAGGACATCTACCTGCCGTTCAAGCCCAAGCGCCGCACCAAGGCCCAGATCGCCCGCGAGGCCGGCCTGGAACCGCTGGCCGACCTGCTGTTCGGCGACCCGACGCAGGACCCGTCCGGCGCGGCGGCCGGTTACGTCGACGCGGAGAAGGGTGTCGCGGACGCGGCGGCCGCGCTGGACGGTGCCCGGTCGATCCTGGTCGAGCGGTTCGCTGAGGACGCCGACCTGATCGGCGGGCTGCGTGAGCAGGTCTGGGAGCGCGGCCGGATGCGGGGCAAGGTCAAGGCCGGCAAGGAGGAGGCGGGCGCGAAGTTCAGCGACTACTTCGACTTCGCCGAGCCGCTGACCTCACTGCCGTCGCACCGGATCCTCGCGCTGTTCCGCGGTGAGAAGGAGGAGATCCTCGACCTCATCCTGGAGCCCTCCGCGGAGGAGGCCGACGCGGTCGCGGCCGGCACACTGGCCAGCGGCCCGGTGTTCTACGAGCAGCGGATCGCGGCCCACTTCGCGATCGCGGACCAGGGCCGCGCGGCCGACCGCTGGCTGCTCGACACGGTCCGCTGGGCCTGGCGCACCCGGATCGTCGTACACCTGGACATGTCCCTGCGGATGCGGCTGTTCCAGGCGGCGGAGGACGAAGCGGTCCGCGTGTTCGCGGCCAACCTGCGCGACCTGCTGCTCGCCGCTCCGGCCGGCACCCGCGCCACGATGGGCCTCGACCCGGGCTTCCGCACCGGTGTGAAGGTCGCGGTGGTCTCCGCGACGGGCAAGGTGCTGGCCACCGACACGATCTACCCGCACGTCCCGGCCAACAAGTGGGACGCCGCGCTGGCCTCGCTGGCGAAGCTGGCCAAGGAGCACGACGTCGACCTCGTCGCGATCGGCAACGGCACGGCGTCCCGGGAGACCGACAAGCTGGCCGCCGACCTGATCGCCAAGAACCCCGAGCTGAACCTGACCAAGGTGATGGTGTCCGAGGCGGGGGCTTCGGTCTATTCGGCATCCGCGTACGCCGCCTCGGAACTGCCCGGCATGGACGTCTCGCTGCGCGGGGCGGTGTCGATCGCCCGCCGGCTCCAGGACCCGCTGGCCGAGCTCGTGAAGATCGACCCGAAGTCGATCGGCGTCGGGCAGTACCAACACGACATCTCCGAGGTCAAGCTGTCCCGCTCCCTCGACGCGGTGGTCGAGGACTGTGTCAACGGCGTCGGCGTCGACGTCAACCTGGCGTCCGCCCCACTGCTCTCGCGGGTGTCCGGCATCGGCGAGTCGCTGGCCGCCAACATCGTCGCGCACCGCGAGGCCAACGGCCCGTTCGTCAACCGGTCGGCGCTCAAGGAGGTGCCTCGGCTCGGCCCGAAGGCCTTCGAGCAGTGCGCGGGCTTCCTGCGGATCGCCGGCGGCGACGACCCGCTGGACGGGTCGTCGGTGCACCCCGAGGCGTACCCGGTGGTCCGCCGGATCCTGTCCTCGGTCAACGTCGAGCTGCCCGCGCTGATCGGCAACGGCACCCTGCTGCGGGGGCTGAAGCCGGGCGACTTCGCCGACGCGGTGTTCGGCGTGCCGACCATCACCGACATCCTGGGTGAGCTGGAGAAGCCGGGCCGCGACCCGCGCCCGGCGTTCAAGACCGCGACGTTCGCCGAGGGCGTCGAGAAGATCGGCGACCTGGTAGCCGGCATGGTGCTCGAGGGCGTCGTGACCAACGTGGCGGCGTTCGGCGCGTTCGTCGACGTCGGCGTGCACCAGGACGGGCTCGTGCACGTGTCGGCGATGTCACGGACGTTCGTCAACGACCCGCGCGAGGTCGTCAAGCCCGGCGACGTGGTCAAGGTCAAGGTGCTCGACGTCGACGTGCCGCGCAAGCGGATCTCGCTGACGCTGCGGCTGGACGAGGAGAACGCGCCTGGTGCGCCGCGCGGCGGCGGCCGGGACAGCGGCGGCGGACGCCAGCCCGGGCAGCAGCGCCAGGGTGGCGGCGGGCGTCAGGGCGGCGGTGACCGCCCGGGCGCCGGTCAGAGCGGCGGCGGCCGGCAGGGCGGCGGCGACCGGAAGGGTGCTGGCCAGGGCGGCAGCAGCGGTCAGGGCGGCAGTGGTCAGGGCGGCAGCGGTCAGGGTGCCGGCGGCCGGCAAGGCGGCGGTGGCCAGGGCACCGGCGGTCGTGAGGGCTCGGGCGGTCAGGGCTCTGGCGGTGGTCGTCAGGGCGGCGGCGGGCGTCAGGGTTCCGGTGGCCAGGGCGGCAGCGGTCGACAGGGTTCCGGCGGCGGTCGCCAGGGCGGCGGCAGCGGCGGCCGGCAGGGTGGCGGCAGTCGGTCGTCCGCGCCGGTCAACAGCGCCATGGAAGACGCGCTGCGCAAGGCCGGCCTGCTCTAAGCCGCAGTCACAGGCCCGGCGATCGACTCGCCGGGCCTAGCGGTCGACGTCGGAGCCGAACGGGATCAGCAGCCGGACAAGCTGGCGGCGGGTCAACTCGTCGACGTGCTCCTTGTTGCGGTCGCGCAGCACCTCGGAGCGCAGGTCGCGGGCCTCGTCGGCGATGTCGTCCTCGTCGCCGAACGTGATCGCCCGCTCGAGGTCGTCGGCGCGTCGCAGGATCCGTTGAACGGCCTTGTCGTCTATCTTGCCGGCGTCGGCCGCGTCCTTCAGCGCCGTCTTGAACGCGGCCAGTGCGTCGTCGGGATCGGTCGGTGCGGGCGGCTCGGTCGTCGGCGCGACCACGTCGTCGCTCGCCCGCTGTTGCGGGCTCGCACCGGCCTGCGCCACCGACCCGCCGGGCGTGCCGTCGCCGCCGGGGTTGGCCAGGATCGCCACCACGATGGCCACCACGACCAGGGCCGCGGCGGCACCCCCGATGGCCACCGCGCGCATCGGGTTGCGGGCCGGCCCCTCCGCACGAGCGGGCTCGTGGTCGGCGGCCCGGCCACGGATCAGGCTCGTCGGCGCCGCCACGACCGCGCGGCCCGGCGTCGCCGGTCGCGCCTCGACCGCGTGTGCGGTCGGCGCCGACGCGGCGAGCTCACCCAGCACGCGGGCGAGGTCGGCGGCGGACGGGCGCTCGGTGGGATCGGCGGCCAGGCTCGCCGTGCCGGCCCGGGTCAGCGCCGCCGGCACTCCGGGCAGCACCGGGAAGCGGGCTACCCCGCCGGACGACTCGGGACGCCGGCCGACCAGCGTCTCGGCGAGCAGGACCCCAAGGCTGTAGACGTCGCCGGCGGCGGTCGGGGCGGCGCCGGCCAGCCGCTCGGGCGAGCAGTAGCCGACCGTGCCGTATCGCTCGCCGTCGTCTGAGCTGCCGGCCAGGCCGGCGATGCCGAAGTCGAGGATCTTCACCCCGCCCTGGGTGAGCATCACGTTGCCGGGCTTGATGTCGCAGTGCACCACGCGGGCCGCGTGCGCTGCGGCCAGACCGGCGGCCACCTGGGCGGCGATCGCCGCGGCGGCGGGCCACGGCAACGGGCCGGCCTCCAACCGCTCGGCCAGGTCGTGGCCCTCGACGAGCTCCATCACCAGGTAGGGCGCCAGGCCGCCACTGGGCAGGGCCGCCTCGCCGTAGTCGTACACACGGGTGATGTGGGGGTGGGTGAGACCGGCGGCCGCGCGCGCCTCGCGGTGGGTGGCGAGCCGGATCGTGGTGTCGCTGCCGACCGACGGATCGAGCACCTTGACCGCGACGGGGCGGCCGAGCACGGTGTCGTCGGCCCGCCAGACCTCGGCCATGCCGCCCACGCCGATCCGCCCGACCAGCAGGAACCGGTCGTGTAGGCGAAGGCCGGGCGCGAGCGTCGACATGGCTGGTTCATCGTACGTATCGCGTACGACGGGTGCCCTGAGCATGCGCACTCATGGCACAGAACCGTTACGTCGGCCAGCGCCCGGTCAGTCGCTTGACGCCCGTCGCGCCGCCCCGGTCGACGGCCGCCTTGACCAGGGCGAAGATCGCCCCTTGGAGCGCCGCGGCCGCGAGCACCTCGCCCCAGCCACGTTCCTCGTCGGTCGCGTTGGGCGCGTCGTCGTCACCCGAGACCCGCTTCCAGACCTGCTTGAACACCAGCCCGGCCAGGCCGCCCGCCGCGATGCCGAGCAACACACCTACCGGCTTGTACGCCACTTTGCCCACAATGCCCATCGCCTTTCTTCTCCTCGGGGGGTGTCGAGGGATTGTGGGTCGGCAATGCCCGGCGGGCAGGAGCGGCAAACTCCGGGCGTGAGAGCCAGGACACTTCGATAAGTCGGCGTTGTAGCTGGTCGTGACGGAATCACGTCATAACGTGGATGACGACGCACCCATAAGAGTGATTTTTCCGGTCATTGCGGCCGAGGAAGCCATATGACGTCACAAACTGCTAAGGCACAGCGGTACGACGCAGACCGCGAGTTCGAGCACAAGCACCGCTGGACCATCCTGGTGATCGTTTCGATCGCGCAGCTCATGGTCGTACTCGACGCCACGATCGTCAATATCGCCCTCCCCGCGGCGCAGGACGCGCTGGGGTTCGCCGACGCCGACCGGCAGTGGGTGGTGACCGCCTACGCCCTGGCGTTCGGTTCGCTGCTGCTGCTCGGCGGAAAGCTCGGCGACCTGTTCGGGCGAAAACGAATGTTCATGATCGGCCTGGTCGGTTTCGCGGTCGCATCCGCGGCCGGCGGCGCGTCAACCGACTTCATGGTGCTGGTGATCTCACGGGCCGCACAGGGCGCGTTCGGCGCACTGCTCGCACCGGCGGCGCTGTCCACCATCACCAACTCGTTCTCGTCACCGGCCGAACGGGGCCGGGCGTTCGGCGTGTACGGCGCGGTGGCCGGCGGCGGCGGCGCGGTCGGGCTGCTGCTCGGCGGTGTGCTGACCGAGTACGCCTCGTGGCGCTGGTGCTTCTTCGTGAACCTGGTCTTCGCGGGCATCGCCTGGGTCGGCGGCCAGTACTACCTGCGCAACGAGACCTCGGCGACCAAACCGAAGATCGACTGGCTGGGCACCGTCTGCGCGGTGGTGGGCCTGTTCCTGCTGGTGTACGGCTTCTCCCGAGCGGCCTCAGACGGCTGGGGCGACATCATCACGGTCATCAGCCTGGTCGTGTCGGCCCTCCTGCTGGTGTCGTTTGTCCAACTGGAGCGCCGGGTGCGGCAACCGTTGCTGCCCCTGCGCATCGTGAAGGACCGCAGCCGCGGCGGCGCGTACCTGTCGGTCGGGCTCGCGGCGATCGCGATCTTCGGGGTGTTCCTGTTCCTGACGTTCTACCTGCAGCTCACCAAGGGCTACAGCCCGGTGCTGACAGGCGTCGCCTTCCTACCGATGATCGCGTTCGTGCTGATCGGCTCGACGCTGGCCAACGTGAAGCTGATGCCGATCCTGGGTGCGCGCATGCTGATCACGATCGGGATGGCGCTCTCCGCGGTCGGCATGGCCTACCTGTACTTCATCGACTCCACGTCGAACTACTGGGTGCACATCCTGCCGTCGCTGCCGGTCCTGGGATTCGGCTTCGGCCTGATCTTCGCCCCGGCGATCAACACGGCCACGGAACGCGTGAACCGCGAGGACGCGGGCGTGGCGTCGGCCCTGGTCAACACCACGCAGCAGGTCGGCGGCTCGATCGGCACGGCCCTGCTGAGCAGCATCGCAGCCAGCGTGACCACCACGTACGCGGCCACCCACGTCGGAGCGGCCGCGGCGGCCGAGGCACCGGTGGCGGGCTACAAGATCGCGTTCCTGGTGTCGGCGGGCATCTTCGCCGTCGGCGCGGTGCTGATCTTCTTCCTGATCCAGCCCCACGCACCACAACCGTCGGGCGCCCCGCCGGACGACGACGGCGGGACCGACGCCGGCTTGGGCGGGCAGCCGTCATCGGCCGGCACGACCGCCCAAGCGGCGGCGCAGGGGGCCGTCGCTCCCACCGGCCGGGACGCCGACCCCGCACCCGGCAAAGCTTGACCGGCTTCGGTCCGCACTCGGGAGGCCATCAGCTCACCTCGCATGGCGAGATCGCGGGGGCGTGCAGCGGGAAACCGCCAAGCGTGGAGCTCAGCCGAACGCGGGCTCACGCCCCGCTGACGATCACCAGTTCGTTGCCTTCGGGGTCGGCGATCCGCCGGCGATCCTCCGACTCGTCAAGGAGCCGGCCACCGGCTGCGAGGGCCGTGGCGAGGCGCGCCCGTGCGAGGTCCGACGGCACAGCGAGCTCGACGTGGATGCGGTTGCGCTGCCGGCGCCGGTCCGTGTCCGAAGCGTCGAGCTCTTGGAACACCAGCACCGGGTTCAGCCGCCGCGGATCGTGGATGTCGGTGACCCCGGCGCGCCGGTCGGGGGTGTATCCGAGTGCGGCGACCCAGAACGCGCGGACCGCGGCGACGTCAGCGGCGTCGAGGAAGAGCTGAACGAAGCGCGGCAGCCCCGGATCAGCGGTGGCTCCGAGTGCGCGGGCAGCGCGCTGGAGATTGGCGGCGAGGTCGGTGAAGTCGAGGTCGAGGCCGTGGGCGTCGTCCTCCGCCTGGTCCTTGCCGCTGTCGATGATCACGAGCCCGGGGCGCAGGTCGACCAGCAGCGGGAAGCGAGTGTCGTCGGCCAGCGTCGCCGCTGCGGCGGCCAGGTCACGCTGCTGCGCCGGTGAGGTGACGCGGTAGCACGCCATCGCGCTGAACACCGCCTGCCAGTCGGCGGTCCCGACCCGCTCGGTGAGCGCATCGCCCGGCACCAGGTCGACCTCGTTGCCGTCGGGGTCGGTGTGACAGGCCCCGTACGGTCCCGACGGCTCACCAGGACGCGCCTGCTCGACCGCCGCGGCCGGCCGCACCACGTCGAGGTGGATGCGGTTTCGCAACGGCCGTGGCTCGGTCGACTGCTGGATCCGTATCGCGGGGTCGCGCCGCAACGGATCCGCCAGACCGCCGTCCTCCCCAGGCGCGTAGTCGAGCACTGGCCGCCAGAACCCCATCACCGCGGACGGGTTCGCGGATTCGAACACGACGCTCAGGTGTTGCAACACGGCAGGGTTCGCGGCCAGCCCGAGCTCCCGCGCGGCCGCCGAAACGGCCTCGGCGTGCTCGTCGGAGTCGAGGCGCACCCGGACGCCGGTCGCGCGCAGGTCGACCACGATCTCGGCCGACAGCTCCACGACGCGCCCGGCCAGCGCAGCCCCCTCGATCAGCGAAGGCGCGTCGAACCACGCCGTAGCGACGCCATCGACCACCCGCCAATCCGCTCCGATCTCTGTCCTGCCCGACACCGTAGAGCCCATTTCGGAAGATCCCTTCCGGATAGTGAACAAGTCGCGGCGGGGGCGGTGATGGACGCCGTCGGCGGTGCCCCACGGAGCGGTGGTGCCAGTATCGCTGGTCGGGTTGACCTGGTGGCGCGCTCTTGCCGCACGGTGCGCTGGTGAACTCCAATGTCAAGGAGATGCGCGCTGACCGATGCATGCCGGCGTGGTCGATGTCAACGGCAGGCCCGGGCTGCCGTGCCGCACCGCCTTTGCCACCTGCGCACGTCACGGGTGATCGTCTGGCCAGAGGCGACAGAAGGGATCTGGAGATGACCATCACGTGGCGCGAGTGGACGGAGCGTCTTTCGGGCGGCGATGACGAGGATCTGGGGGCCGTTCTCACGAACGTTCGTCCTGGCCGCCTGCACAAAACGAGGGTGGCCTGGGCCAACAACCCCGAGACGAGGGCCTTCTGCGACCTTGGCCTTCATCTGCTCTACACGGAGCAGATCGAGGGCAAGCGCCGCGGCGACGACGGCTGGAAGCTGTTCAACTCTCTCAGCGGCCAACGTCTTCAGACGCACGCGTGGGACGTGATGGAGGACGCGACGCAGGCCGAGCGCCTGAGCGTCGATCGCTTCGGCGCGACCTGGATGAACGCGCAGGCGTACACCGAAGATCTGCTGGCCTATCTTTACCGCCCGACGCCTTACGTGCGCAGGATCCTCGACATGCGCAACACCATGGCGGCGATGACGACCACGATGACGCTGGGAAGCGTGTTGCGCGCAGCCGCCGCGGCGGAGTTGGAGGAGACGACGAACGATCCGATCATCGCGCTGCAGACGCTGGTGGAAACGGCTCGCCCGTCGGACCCCCACGTCCGAAAGCTGCATCAGCGGGAGGAGGAGCAGGCTCTTGCGCTGTGGGCCGAACTCTACGAGGAACACTTCCCGGCGTACGGACTTCAGCTGCGTCCGGACGTCGAGTGGATCGACGTTGCCCGGCTCTTCTCAACCGTGCTCGAAGGCGCGCTCGTGGGCCCGCATACGGGTTCGGGGCCGGGTCACGCATCCGACGAACGGTTTCGACGGCGCCCACCGCGGAGGTCTCCGTCTCCAGCGCCCGCATCACCTCAGCGTGTTGGTTGCCCTCGCGGAACATCGCCTCGTGGTGCCGGTCATGCTCTTGCCGCAGTCGCAGCAGCTCGGACAGGACGTGGCGCACGACTGCCGCTGTGGCGCCGGCCAGCGCACCCATGGCGCTCAGGCCGATGGCCAACGCGGTGCTATCCGGATAGACGACCACCGCGGCCGCTACAGGCATAACCCAAGCCGCTGTGAGCGAGGTTCTGTCCATCGGCACCCCTAAGGCAGCCATCTCACCGAACTGATTGGTGAAAGGCTGACGCGGCGCGCCGAGTCGGATCGATGACCGCCGCCGCCGGCCATGCCGCCGCAGCACCGCGATCGATCAGAGGTCGCGATCGCCCGGGACGACCGTCGCGAACGGCCCTTGACATCGACCGGCGCCACGAGGTGCTGCTGCAGTGAACAAGGGTCCCTTGTTATGCGGAAAGCGATAACAAGGGACCCTTCCTTCGCCTTAGCGGCCGCGGATCGCGGAGCCCAGGACGTCGTGGTTCATGGCGCCGATGACCGTCAGGGGGATGCCCTTCGGGCAGACGGCGGTGCATTCGCCGGTGTTCGTGCAGCCGCCGAAGTCGGCCTCGTCGTGTGCGTGCAGCATCGCTGCCGCGCGCGACGCGCGTTCCGGCTGGCCCTGGGGCAGGGCGCCGAGGTGGGCGACCTTCGCGGCGGTGAACAGCATCGCCGAGCCGTTCGGGCAGGCCGCTACGCAGGCGCCGCAGCCGATGCAGGCGGCCGCTTCGAACGCGGCGTCGGCGTCCGGCTTCGGGACCGGGGTGGCGTGCGCGTCGGGGGCGCTGCCCGTCGGTGCCGAGATGTAGCCGCCCGCCTGGATGATTCTGTCGAACGCGCCGCGGTCGACCACCAGGTCCTTGACCACCGGGAAGGCCCGCGCCCGCCACGGCTCGACGTCGATCGTGTCGCCGTCCTTGAAGTGTCGCATGTGGAGCTGGCAGGCCGTGGTCAGCTTCTGCGGGCCATGGGCCACGCCGTTGATGACCATGCCGCAGGCGCCGCAGATGCCTTCGCGACAGTCGTGGTCGAACGCCACGGGCTCCTCGCCCGTGGCGGTGAGCTGCTCGTTGAGCACGTCGAGCACCTCGAGGAAGGACATGTCCGTCGAGATGTCGTCGATCTTGTAGGTCACCATCTTGCCGCGGGCTTCGCGGTCCGACTGGCGCCAGATGCGCAGGGTCAGTTTCACGAGTAGCTCCGCTGGCTGGGTGTCTCGTACTCGAAGGTCAGGTGTTCCTTGTGCAGCACCGGCGGGGAGGCGAACTCCCAGGCGGCCACGTACGAGAACTCGTCGTCCGCGCGCAGCGCCTCGCCGTCCGGGGTCTGCGACTCGGCCCGGAAGTGGCCGCCGCAGGACTCGCTGCGGTGCAGCGCGTCGATGCACATCAGTTCGGCTAGCTCGAAGAAGTCGGCCACCCGGCCGGCCCGCTCCAGCGACTGGTTGAGCTCCGCGCCGGTGCCGGGCACCTTGACCCGGGTCCAGAACTCGTCACGCAGGGAACGGATCAGCTCGATCGCCTTGCGGAGACCGGCGTCCGTGCGCTCCATGCCGCAGTACTCCCACATGATCTTGCCCAGCTCGCGGTGGAACGAGTCCACCGACCGGTCGCCGTCGATCGAGAGCAGCTTCTGCACCCGGTCGCTCACCGCGCTCCGTGCCGAGACCACGTCCGGGTGCTTCGGCGTGAGCTTCTGGAACGGGCCGTCGGCGAGGTACGCGCCGATCGTGTTGGGCAGCACGAAGTAGCCGTCGGCCAGCCCCTGCATCAGCGCGGACGCGCCGAGCCGGTTCGCGCCGTGGTCGGAGAAGTTGGCCTCGCCGATCACGAACAGGCCCGGGATCGTGGAGCTCAGGTCGTAGTCGACCCACAGCCCGCCCATCGTGTAGTGCACGGCGGGATAGATCCGCATCGGCGTCACGTACGGGTCATCGCCGGTGATCCGCTCGTACATCTCGAAGAGGTTGCCGTAACGCTCCTCGATGGTTGGGCGACCCAGCCGCGTGAGCGCGTCGGCGAAGTCCAGGTAGACGCCGCGCCCGCCCGGTCCGACACCGCGCCCGTCGTCGCACACCGCCTTGGTCGCCCGGGACGCGATGTCGCGCGGCACCAGGTTCCCGTACGCCGGGTAGCGCCGCTCCAGGAAGTAGTCCCGCTCGTCCTCGGGGATGTCCGCCGGCACCCGCGTGTCACCCGCGGCGGACGGCACCCACACCCGGCCGTCGTTGCGCAGCGACTCGCTCATCAGCGTCAGCTTCGACTGGTGGTCGCCGGAGACCGGGATGCAGGTCGGGTGGATCTGGGTGAACGCCGGGTTGGCGAACAGCGCACCGCGCCGGTGCGCCCGCCAGCTCGCCGTGACGTTGCAGCCCTTGGCGTTGGTCGACAGGTGGAACACGTTGCCGTAGCCGCCGCCGGCCAGCACCACCGCGTCGGCCAGGTCGACGGTGACGGCGCCGGTCTCCAGGTCGCGCACCACGATGCCGCGCGCCCGGCCGTCGACCACGATCAGGTCGAGCATCTCGTGCCGGGTGTGCATGGCGACCGTGCCGGCACTGACCTGACGCTCCAGCGCCTGGTACGCGCCGAGCAGCAACTGCTGACCCGTCTGGCCGCGGGCGTAGAACGTGCGTGACACCTGGGCGCCGCCGAACGAGCGGGTGTCGAGCAGGCCGCCGTACTCGCGGGCGAACGGCACACCCTGCGCCACGCACTGGTCGATGATCTCGACGGAGACCTCGGCCAGGCGGTAGACGTTGGACTCGCGCGACCGGAAGTCGCCGCCCTTGATGGTGTCGTGGAAGAGTCGCTCGACCGAGTCGCCGTCGTTGCGGTAGTTCTTGGCCGCGTTGATGCCGCCCTGCGCCGCGATCGAATGGGCCCGGCGCGGGCTGTCCTGGTAGCAGTAGCAGCGCACCCGGTAGCCGAGCTCGCCGAGCGTCGCGGCGGCCGAACCGCCGGCCAGGCCGCTGCCCACCACGATCACGTCGAGCCGGCGCCGGTTGGCCGGGTTGACCAGACGGCCGGTGGAGCGGCGCTTGGTCCACCGCTCCGCGAGCGGCCCGTCCGGCGCCTTGGTGTCGGCGATCGGGTCGCCGTCGACGAAGAACTCACCTGGGTACGTCATGCGGGTCCCACCCATCCGACGAGCACGGCGAACGGCACCACGAGGAAGCCGACGCAGAGGAGGATCGCGAAGCCGAGCGCGGCCACCCGGGCCCACCGCTCGCCGTTCGCGGTGCGCTGGCCGAGAGTGCGCAGCGCGCTGAACAGCCCGTGCCGGACATGGAAGCCGACGGCGACCACGGCGAGCACGTAGAACAGGGTCACCGGCCAGCGGCTCGGCGCGAAACCGGCCACCACGTTGGCGTACGGCGTCGCCGGGTTGCCGACGGGGTTGACCGTGCCGACGGTGAGGTCGAGCAGGTGCCAGACCAGGAACAGCAGGATGATCACGCCGCCCCAGCGCATCGTCCGGGCCGCGTAGCTGCCCTGCACCTTGGGTCGGTGCGCGTAGCCGATCGGGCGGGCCCGCTTGGCGCGCAGGGCCAGAGTCGCCGCCGCCCAGACGTGCCCGACCAACGCGAGGGTCAGCACGCCCCGTTGGATCCACAGGAACCATTCGTGCGGCAGGGCGGGCGCGCCGATGTCGCGCAGCCAGTGCGCGTAGTGGTCGAACGACTCGGCGCCGAAGAAGATCTTCAGGTTGCCGGCCATGTGTAGGACGAGGAAGGTCAGGAACAGGAGGCCGGTTACCGCCATGACCACTTTGATGCCTACCGTCGACCGGTAGGCCGCGTTCCGCCGAGGCGCGGAGGATTCCTTCGCTGCCACAGCCGCGCGGTCGCGCGTACCCGATGCCACCATGCTCTGGACGCTAGGTTGAGCTGTTCTGATGCGTCCAATGCATGGCGATAGCAGTGCTGATAGCGGTAAGCTATCAGCATGCGTCTGGAGCAGCTACGGTCCTTCGTGGCGGTAGCGGAACTACGACATTTCACCCAGGCGGCCATTGCGGTCGGTGTGGCCCAGCCCTCACTCAGTAAGCAGATTCACAGCCTCGAAGCCGAGCTCGGGGCACCGCTGTTCACCCGTCTGCCGTCGGAGGTCGAGCTGACCCCGGCCGGCGAGACGCTGCTGCCCCTGGCGCAGCGGATCCTCGCCGACGCGGAGACCGCGCACCGCGAGGTCCGCAACCTGGTCGGCCTCACCCGCGGTCGGGTCCGGCTGGGCGCGACGCCGAGCCTGTGCACCTCGCTGGCGCCGCGGGTGCTGCGCCGCTTCCACACCGCCCACCCCGAGATCGAGCTGCGGGTGGCCGAGGGTGGCTCGCAGGAGCTGGTCAACGCGCTCTCCCACGGCGAGCTCGACCTGGCCCTGGTGGTGCTGCCGGAGACCGGCATCGACCCGGCGTTGGACGCCGCGCCGATCCTGGACGAGGACCTCGTCGTGACGGCCGCGGCGGGCACGCCGCTGCCCGAGCCGATGCTCATCGAGGACCTGCGTGACCGGCCGTTGGTGATGTTCCGGCCCGGCTACACGCTGCGCGACGACGTGTTGGAGGCGTGCCGGCGGGCCGGTTTCGAGCCCACCTTCGCGGTCGAGGGCGGCGAGCTCGACGCGGTGCTGCAGTTCGTCGAGGCCGGCCTCGGCCTGGCCGTCGTGCCGGAGATGGTGCTGGCCAACCGCCCAGGCCTGTGGGCCGTCCCGCTGGCGCCGCCGTTACGCCGGACCATCGCGGTCGCCCAACGCCGCGGGGTGACGTTGACCCATGCCGCGTCGGCGTTGCGGGACGTCCTGCTGGCCGAGGTCGGCCGCTAACATCTGCCAACGTGAAACCTTGGCGCGATGTAGCGGCCCGCATGCTCGGACGTCCCACCCCGGCGCGGGTGGTGCCCACCGCTTCGGTCAGTCAGCGACGCATGCCGGCGCCGCTGCGGCGGAGCTCGGACCGGATGCTCGAATACTCGCCCGAGCTGGACGGCCGCGCCGATCCCGGCGAGGTGGTCTGGACCTGGGTGCCCTTCGAGGAGGACCCGCGGCAGGGCAAGGACCGTCCGGTGGTCGTGGTCGGCCGCCGCGGCCGCACGATGCTCGGCCTGATGCTCTCCAGCAACGATCGGCGCGACGGCGAACGCACCTGGCTCGCCCTCGGCGCCGGTTCGTGGGATCGCGATTCCCGGCCGAGCTGGGTGCGCCTCGACCGCGTGCTGACCGTCGACGAGCGCGGCATCCGGCGCGAGGGGTCCATCCTGGACCGTTCGAAGTTCGACCGGATCGCCACCCGCCTGCGCAGCGACTACGGCTGGCGTTAACCGTTCTGGCGTGTCGGCGACAGTTTCGATGCGCCGGCCCGGGTTACGGTCGGGCGTGACTGAATCCACGCATGCACATGTCCTGAGTCGTCGTGGCGTGCTGACCGGCGTCGGGGTGGCCGGTGTCGCCGCCGGTCTGGCCGTCGCGTCCGGACTGCCGGCCGCCGCTTCCGCCACCCACCCGACCAGCCCGGCCGCCGCCCTGGCCAGCCTCCTTGCCGGCAACGCCCGCTTCCGTGCCGGCCGCTCGCGCCACCCGCACCAGGGCGTCGCCGACGTGCGGCGGCTCGCCGCCGGCCAGGACCCGTTCGCGATCGTGCTCGGCTGCGCCGACTCGCGCGTGTCGCCGGAGGTGCTGTTCGACCAGGGCCTGGGCGACATCTTCGACAACCGGGTCGCCGGCAACATCGTCGACGACGTCGTGACCGGCAGCATCGAGTACGCGGTGGCCGAGTTCGCGCCGCCGGTGCTGGTCGTGCTGGGCCACGAGCGTTGCGGCGCGGTCGCCGCCACGGTCGAGACCATCGAGAGCGGCGGCACGCCGCCCGGCTCCATCGGCGCGCTCGTCGAGGCCCTGCGGCCCGCGATCGAGCCGGTCCTCCACCAGCCCGGCGACACCGTCGAGAACGGGGTCCGGGCCAACGTCCGCTACCAGGTGGCCCGGCTGCTGGCCGGCAGCGCGATCGTCCGCGACGCGGTCGCCGCCCGCACGCTGCGCGTGGTGGGCGCCCGCTACGACCTCGACAGCGCCGCGGTCACGCTGCTCTAGGCGACGAGCGCCGCGGCCTGGTCGAGCTGGGCCAGCTCCGCGCTGCTCATCGTCGGGTTCGCGCGGCGCTGGTCCACCACCCAGGCCAGCGCCGCGGCCGACGGGCGCGGCAGGTGGGCGCGGAGCTCGGCGAAGCCCGCCTTGGCGACGGTCGCCAGCGCCGGCTCGTGGGTCCAGAGCGTCACCTGCGCCATGATCAGCAGCGTCATCGCCACGTCGCGGTCGGGCGGCCCCTCGGCCGCGTTCGCCCAGTCGAACAGCACCGGGCCGCGCGGGGTCAGCATCACGTTGTCCGGGTGCAGGTCGAGGTGCAGGATCCGGTCGTCCGTGCCGTTCGCCGTGCGTGCGGGCAGCGCGTGCAGTCGCCGGTGCAGGTCGGCGAGGATGGCGGCGGCATCCGATGGGCCGGCCGTGCCGTCGACCGCGGCGGCGAGCAGGGTCCGGCCTTCGAGGCGCTCCATGACCAGGTCGGCGCCCTCGGCGTCGTACACGATCGGCACCGGATAGCCGGCTGCCGCGAGGTGCGTCATCAGCTCGGCCTCCGGCGCGGCGGCGCGGCCGTGCCGGGAGCGGCGCAGGACCCGGTCGGGGCCGAGCGCGTACACGTCGCAGTCCCGTCCTGACGCGATCAACTCCATCAGCCCACCCAAGCCGCGAGGTCGAGGCCGCGCAAGCGGTGCGGGTCACCCAGGACGTGGATCTCGGTGATCCGGCCCTCGCGGACCACGAACGACATGATCGAGACGACCTCGCCGCGCGGCGCGATGACCGCGCCCGGGATGCCGTTGATCAGCGCGGGCTTGACGAACGGGGCGAGCTGGCGCGCGGTGCGGGCCTGGCCGGCCACCGCGACGCCGCCCCGGATGATCGCGGAGAAGGTGGGCCGGGACGTGCCGCCGTCGGCCCGCAGCACCACCTCCGGGTCGAGCACCGCGACCAGGGCCTCGAAGTCGCCGGCCCGCGAGGCGGCGAAGAACGCGTCGACCACCGCGCGCTGGCGGACCAGGTCGGTGTCCGGCGCCGGCGCCGCGTCCTGGACCCGGCGCCGCGCGCGGCTGGCGAGCTGCCGAGTGGCCGCGGGGGAGCGGTCGACGATCAGCGCGATCTCGTCGAAGGCCACGGCGAACATGTCGTGCAGTACGAAGGCCAGCCGCTCGGCCGGGTTCAGCGTGTCGAGCACGACCAGCAGGGCGAGCCCGACGGCGTCGGCGAGCAGCGCCTCGTCCTCCGGGTCGACCCCGTCGGCCGGGCTCACCACCGGGTCGGGCACGTGCGTGTCGAGCGAGAGCTCCGGCCGGGTGCTGCGGGACCGCAGCAGGTTGAGGCAGATCCGGCCGACGACGGTGGTCAGCCAGCCTCCGAGGTTGGTCACCTCGGCGGCATCGGTGCGGGCCAGCCGCAGCCAGGCCTCCTGCACCGCGTCGTCGGCCTCGTTGAACGAACCGAGCATCCGGTACGCGACCGCCCGCAGGTGGCCGCGGTGCTCCTCGAAATTCCGTGCCAACTCGGTTTCGTCCACCGGTCACATCCTCTCGCCACCCCGTGTCATACCTGTAGAAGAGCGAAGCTACAAATGCTCACACAGCGGGAGGAAAGTCGTGAAAACTCCGATTCTGGTCACCGGCGGTACGGGCACGCTCGGGCAGTTCGTCGTCGCCCGGCTGCGTGCGAAGGGCGCCGAGGTGCGGGTGCTCACCCGGCACCCGAAGCCGGCCGCGGACGGGGTCACCTATGTGGCCGGTGACCTGGAAACCGGCGCGGGAGCCACGGCCGCCGTCGAGGGCGTGCACACCGTCGTGCACTGCGCCGGCAGCCAGAAGGGCGACGACGTCAAGGCGCGTCACCTCATGAACGCGGCGGCGAAGGCCGGCGTCCGGCATGTGGTCTACATCTCCGTCGTCGGCGCCGACCGCACCCCCGTGACGAGCGGCGTCGACCGCGCGATGTTCGGCTACGTCGCGGCGAAGCGCGCGGCCGAGGAGATCGTGGCGAGCTCCGGCGTTCCCTACACGACGGTGCGCGCGACCCAGTTCCACGAGCTCGCGTTCCAGGCCGTGGCGGCGATGGCGAAGCTGCCGGTGGTGTTCGCGCCGGGCGGCACGAAGATGCAGCCGGTCGCCGCCGACGAGGTGGCGGAGCGGCTGGTCGAGCTCGCGCTCGGTGAGCCGCAGGGTCTCGTGGCGGACATCGGCGGTCCGCGGATCTACCCCTTCGCCGACCTGGCCCGCTCGTACCTGCGTGCGACCGGTCGCCGCCGACCCATCCTGGCGGTGCCAGCGCCCGGCGGTGCGGCCCGCGCCTTCCGCGCGGGAGCCAACCTGACGCCGGAGCACGCGGTCGGGCACGTGACGTGGGAGGAGTTCCTCACGCAACGGCTCGCGGTCTAGCGTGGACGCGTGCGCATCGAGGTCGCCGGGACGGCGGACGGACTCGCCGTGTGGCCGGTGTACGACGCGGTCTTCGGCGACCACGACTCGTACGAGAGCTGGCGCGACACCGTCTGGGACCGCCACCGGATGCGCGCCGGCTTCCGGCTCGCCCGGGCGTACGACGAGGATC
Source organism: Asanoa ishikariensis (assembly GCF_900107455.1). Classification (GTDB taxonomy): domain Bacteria; phylum Actinomycetota; class Actinomycetes; order Mycobacteriales; family Micromonosporaceae; genus Asanoa; species Asanoa ishikariensis. Next base: position 1,772,708 of record NZ_FNQB01000002.1, read on the forward strand.
TGGTCGGTTTCGCCTACGGCTACACGGGCGAGCACGGCCAGTGGTGGACCGACAACGCCCGGGCGGCCCTGCCGTCCGAGGTGGCAGACGAGCGGCTGGGCGGGCACTTCGAGCTCGTCAGCCTCGGGGTGCTGCCCGCCGCGCGGGGGAGCGGCACCGGCCGCGCCCTGCTGCGGGCCCTGCTCGACGGCATCGGCCACGATCGACTGCTGCTGATGGCCACCGCCGACGACACCGACCCGGCCCGCCGCCTCTACGCCGCCGAGGGCTGGGCGGTCATCGGTCCGGGCATCGGCGACGGCACGGTCATCATGGGCAAGCGCGGCTAGGCGAGCTCGCGGCCCAGTTCGCGCACGAGCGCGTCGACCGGTTGCCGCTGGGCCAGGGCCGGCGGGGGCACCACGACGACCGGGCAGCGGGCGTGCCGGACGCTGTAACGGGTGACCGGGCCACTGCCGAGCAGGTGTGACCCGCGTCGGTCGCCGCCGACCACCAGCAGGTCCGCGTCCTCGTCGGCGTGCTCGACCAGGCTCTGGCCGGTCAGGCCCTCCAGGACCACCGGCTCGACCCGGACATCGCCCGGTGGGCCGCCCATGGCGGCCTCGAACGCGTGCGGGATCAGCAACTCGGCCTCGGCGAGATGCACCCGGCGTTCGAACGTCGCGGTGGTGTCGCGCCAGAGCGGGCGGAACAACCACACCCGCACCGCGTGCACGGTGCCGCCGCGCGCGCGAGCCATGTTCACCGCGTAGCGCAGTGCCTGCAGGCCGGCCAGCGACGGGCTGACACCGACCACGATCCTCGATCGCATCGGCCAATAATGGACCGCGGGGACGCCCGCGTCGATGGTCTTGCCACGATCCTGACGCCGGCGGGTGAAATTTTGACGTCAGGACGCTTCGGCGGCGTCCATCGCCTTGTAGATGCGTTGCTCCGACACCGGGTACGGCGTGCCGAGCGCCTGCGCGAACACGTTGACCCGCAGTTCCTCGATCATCCAGCGGATCTCGGCGACCGCCTCGGCGCGCCGGCGGCTCGGTGACAACGCGGCCAGCATGGCGTCGTACTCCTTCTGGACCTGGGCGATCCGGGCCTGGCCGTTGCGGTCGCGGGCGACGTCCTGGCCCAGCCGGTCCAGCCGCCGTTCCACCGCCGACAGGTAGCGAGGGAGGTCGCCGAGGTGGGTCCAGCCGGTGGCGGTCACGAAGCCGGGGTAGATCAGCCGGGAGATCTGCGCCTTCACGTCGGTCAGCGTCGCCAACGCGTCGAGCGCCGACATCCGGCCGATCCGCTGGTCGACCGCGTGCTGGGCGGCCAGGGCGCGTTCGACCCGGCTGACGACCGCGGCCACCGTGTCGACCAGGTCGGCCCGGACCGCGTCGCGCAGCGCCGTGAATCCGGCGGGATCCCAGGCCGGACCGCCGGCCTGGTCGACCAGGCGGTCCACGGCCGCGCCGGCACAGTCGCGCAGGAGGTCGGCGACGTTGCGGTGCGGGTTGCGCGACAGCGCCAGCTTCTGCTGGTTGGTCAGCCGGCCCTGCAGGAACGTCGCCGGGTTGGGCAGGCTCAACAACAACAACCGGCGGGTGCCGGCGATCATCGCGGCCGCCTGCTCCCCGGCGCTGTCGAAGACCTCGACGCCGACGGTCGTGCCCTCGTCGACCAGCGCCGGGTACGCGGTGACCCGGAAGCCGGCCCGGTCCTGCTCCAGGGTGCGCGGGAGCGGGCCGAAGTCCCACGCGGTCAGCCCGGTGCGGGCGATGCCGGGCGCGGCGGCGGTGACGGTCGCCCGCACCTCGGCCTTGAGCTTGGCCTGCAACGCCGCCAGGTCCTTGCCCCGGGCCACCTCACGGTCGCCGTCGACCACCCGGTAGGTCAGCCGCAGGTGGTCGGGCACCCGGGACAGGTCCCAGGCGTCGTGCGGCACCGTCACGCCGGTCATCCGGCGCAGCTCCCGGGTCACCGCCTCGATCAGCGACAGCCCGGGTGCGGGCGTGATCCGGGTCAGCACCGCGCGGGCGAAGTCGGGCGCGGGCACGAAGTTGGTGCGGATCGCCTTCGGCAGTGAGCGGAGCAGCGCGACCACCAGGTCTTCGCGGAGCCCGGGCACCTGCCAGTCGAAGTCCTCCGGCGCCACCTGGCCGAGCATCGGCAGCGGCACGTCGACCGTGACACCGTCCGATGTGGTCCCGGGGGCGAACTCGTACGACAGCGGCAGCGGTGCCGACTCCGACCGCCACACGTCGGGATAGGCGTCGGGGCTGACATCGCCGCGGCCGGCGTTGACCAGGAACTCGCGGGTGAACGTCAGCAGGCGGGGATCGGTGTGCCGGGTCTTCTTCCACCACGTGTCGAAATGCCGCCCGGACACGACGTCGGCGGGAATCCGCTGGTCGTAGAACGAATAGAGGGTGTCCTCGTCGACCAGGATGTCGCGCCGGCGCACCCGGTCCTCGAGCGCGGCCACGGTCTCCAGCAGCGCGGCGTTGTCGCGGAAGAAGTGGTGGGTGGTCTGCCAGTCACCCTCGACGAGGGCGTTGCGGATGAACAGCTCACGGGACAGGACCGGGTCGATCCGGCCGTACGAGACCCGCCGCCCGACCACGATCGGCACGCCGTAGAGGGTGACCCGCTCGACCGCGACCACCGAGGCCTGTTTCTTCTCCCAGTGGGGCTCGCTGTAGCTGCGCTTGACGAGATGGCCGGCCAGCGGCTCGACCCACTCGGGCTCGATCCGGGCGTTGACCCGGGCCCAAAGCCGTGACGTCTCGACGAGCTCGGCGGACATCACGAACCGCGGCGGCTTCTTGGCCAGGGACGAGCCGGGGAAGATGGCGAAGCGCGCGTTGCGGGCACCCAGGTATTCGCGTTTCTCGCCCTCGCGCAGGCCGATCTGAGAGAGCAGCCCGGCCAGCAGCGACTGGTGCAGCCGGGCCGGGTCCGTCGACGTCGACGGCACCAGACCGAGCGACTTGGTCACCTGGCGGAGCTGGGAGTTGATGTCCTGCCACTCGCGTACGCGAAGGTAGTTGAGGTATTCGGAACGGCAGAGCCGGCGGAACGCGCTGGAGGACAGCTCCTGCTGCTTCTCCCTCACGTATCTCCACAGGTTGAGGTAGGTGACGAAGTCCGAGTCCGGGTCGGTGAACCGGGCGTGCAGTTGGTCGGCGTGCGTGCGGTGCTCGACCGGGCGCTCGCGCGGGTCCTGGATGGACAGTGCGGCCGTGACCACGCTCACCTCGTCGAGGCAGCCGTTGCGGTCGGCCTCCAGGACCATCCGGCCGAGGCGCGGGTCGACCGGGAGCTGCGCCAGGCGGCGGCCGGCCTCCGTCAGCCGCTTCGTCTCGTCGAGCGCGCCCAACTCCTGGAGCAGCGCGACGCCGTCGGTGATGTTGCGCCGGTCCGGCGGGTCGATGAACGGGAACTTCGCGATGTCGCCGAGGCCGATCGCGGTCATCTGGAGAATGACCGAGGCGAGGTTGGTACGCAGGATCTCCGGCTCGGTGTATTCCGGCCGGGACAGGAAGTCCTGCTCGTCGTAGAGCCGGATGCAGATGCCCGGCGAGGTGCGGCCGCTGCGGCCCTTGCGCTGGTTGGCCGACGCCTGGGAGACCCGCTCGATCGGCAGCCGCTGCACCTTGAGCCGGTGGCTGTAGCGCGATATCCGGGCGGTGCCCGGGTCCACGACGTACTTGACGCCGGGCACGGTCAGCGAGGTCTCGGCGACGTTGGTGGCCAGCACCACCCGGCGACCGGTGTGTGGCTGGAAGACCCGGTGCTGCTCGGCGGAGGACAGCCGGGCGTACAGCGGAAGGATCTCCAGATGTGGCACGTCGAGCCGGCCCAGCGCGTCGGCGGCGTCGCGGATCTCCCGCTCTCCGCTGAGGAACACCAGGATGTCGCCGGGACCCTCGGCCGCTAGCTCGGTGACCGCGTCGCCGATCGCCGTGATCGGATCACGGACGAGCGCGCCGGCGACCTCGTCCTCGTCCTCCTCGTCGACCTCTTCCTCCAGCACCAGCGGCCGGTAGCGCAGCTCGACCGGATAGGTCCGGCCGGAAACCTCGACCACGGGAGCCGGCTCACCGGAAGGCTGGCGGAAATGCTGGGCGAACCGCTCTGTCTCGATGGTCGCCGAGGTGATGACGACCTTGAGGTCCGGCCGGCGGGGCAGGAGCTGCGCCAGGTAGCCGAGGATGAAGTCGATGTTGAGGCTGCGCTCGTGGGCCTCGTCGATCACCAGCGTGTCGTACCGCAGGAGGTCGCGGTCGTTCTGTAGCTCCGCCAGCAGGATGCCGTCGGTCATCAGCTTGATCAGGGTGTCGTCGCCGCCCCGGTCGGTGAACCGCACCTTGTAGCCGACGGTGCTGCCCAGCGGCGTGCCCAGCTCCTCGGCGATCCGGTCTGCGACGGTGCGGGCGGCCAGCCGGCGGGGCTGCGTGTGCCCGATCTGTCCGCGTACGCCGCGGCCCAGCTCAAGACAGATCTTGGGGATCTGGGTGGTCTTGCCGGACCCGGTCTCGCCGGCGACGATCACCACCTGGTGGTCGCGGATCGCGGCGGCGATGTCGTCGCGCCGCTCGCTGACGGGCAGCTCGGCCGGATAGCGGATCACCGGGACAGCGGCGTGCCGGGCCGCGACCTGGGCCTCGGCCGCGTCCATCTCGGTCTCGATGGCGGCGACGGCGGTGGCCTTCTTGGCGGCGTCGCGGATTTTGCGGGTGCCTTCCAACCGCCGGCCCAGCCGGTGCGCGTCGCGCAGGGTCAGGGTCGACAGGCGGGTCTGCGGCGACGGGTTGGGCGCGTTCATCTCGCGCCCAAGGATAGGCGGGCGGGTCCGGATCAGCTCGCGGTTATCCGGACAACGTGATCTTTGGCGGCCGGCTCGATGAACCGGGCCAGTGCCTCACCCTCGGCCTCGACCTCGGCCGCCGCGACCTTGGTCAGTTTGTCGAACGCGGTCACCGTGAGCGTCACCACGCCGCGCTTGGTCTCGGCCGACCAGACACCCGCCACCAGACCGTCGACCAGCAGCGTCGGCAGCCAGCGCAGGTTCCGCTTGAGATAGACCCGTTCCTTGTACGCGTCCGGCAGGATCCGCGCCCGGCGGTTGGCGGCGAACGCCAGCAGCGCGTTGTCGAAGGCCGGCAGGAAGCGCGGCGGTGCGGCGGTGTCGTCCGCGGGCCGGGGCGCGTCCGGCAGGTCGTAGAGCACCCGCCGGCCGCCGGCGTCCTCGCCGAGGGTGTCCAGGTCGAGCCGGCCGATCGCGGCCTTGACCGGCCCGGCCGGCGAGCCCAGCCAGTACGCGATGTCGTCGGCGCCGGCCGGCCCGAACGCGCCCAGGTGCCGGGTGACCGCCGTCTCCCACGCCTTTTCGCTGGTCAAGCCGCGTGGAGTGGGTGGACCGGCCCGGTAGGCGGCGGGCGTCTTGGCGCCCCAGGAGTCGTCGGCCGGCACTTTGACGAACGCCGGCTGCGCCCGAAACGGCCGCCACTTGTATTCCTGCTGTGCGGTCACCGCCTTGGCCGGCAGCGCATCGGGGTGCTCCTGCACCCACTGGTCCGCGAAGGCGGTCAACTCGTCGCCGGTCCGGGTCTGCTGGGCGTACGCGATGGTGTCTTTGAGCATGTCGTCGGCCCGCTCCGGGGTCTCGACGCCGCGCAGCAGCCAGCCACCGACCCCGGTCTCCGCCGCGATCCGCGCCCAGACCGGGTGCTCCGCCGCGCTGACCAGGTGCAGGGTGCGACGCATGAGGATGCCGGTGACCACGTCACCCTTGTCCAGCACCGCCCAGAGATCGGCGGCGACGAAGTCAGCCAGCCGGCTCCACAGCCCGACCGGCGGCGAGGACCACTGCTGAGCCTGGAGGGCACAGATCTGTTCGATAGCCGACACCAGGGGTTTGCCGCTGTGCTTCGCGCCACCCGGGCCCTTGTGCCTGTCCAGGAGGCCCTGACGGGCGAGCAGCGCACGGTTCAGCCCGGCAGCGGTCGCGGTATCTTGGGGAGTTCGCATGGTTCCCGGTTCGCTTCCGGAAGGAACGTCGTTGTCTGAGCGCGTTGATCCTAGTCGCGTCCTCGATCCCACAGACTCACCTGCCGAGATGGAAGCTGAACAGAAACACGTGACGGGGCTTTACGACCGGCTCGACGGGATGCGGTCGCTGGCCGAGACGCGCCTGTCCGGAGCGCTCGAAGCGACCGGCGGCACCCCGCAGGCCCGATCACAGCGCGAGTCGTCGGTCGGCATGTACACCGAGCAGCTCGCCCAGCTCTCCGCCGTGGAGAGCGGGCTGTGCTTCGGCCGCCTCGACCCCGAGACCGGCGCGCCGCTCTACATCGGCCGGATCGGCATCTTCGACGAGGAGGGCGACTACGAGCCGCTGCTGCTCGACTGGCGCGCGCCCGCCTCCCGGCCGTTCTATCTGGCCACCGCCGCCGACCCGCTGGGCATCCGGCGGCGCCGGCACATCCGCTCCAAGGGGCGCACGGTCGTGGCGCTCGACGACGAGGTGCTGGACCTGTCGGCCGCGGCCGGCTCGGGCACGCGGGACGGGCTGGCCGGCGAGGCGGCCCTGCTCTCCGCCGTCGACGCCAGCCGCACCGGCCGGATGCGCGACATCGTCGAGACCATCCAGGCCGAACAGGACCGGATCATCCGGGCCGACCTCAGCGGGGTGCTGGTCGTCCAGGGCGGCCCGGGCACCGGCAAGACCGCGGTGGCGCTGCACCGCGCGGCGTACCTGCTCTACACCCACCGGCGCGAGCTCTCGACCCGGGCCGTTCTGGTGCTCGGCCCCAACCCGACGTTCCTGCGCTACATCTCGCACGTGCTGCCGTCGCTGGCCGAGACCGGCGTGTTGCTGTGGACGCTCGGCGACCTCTTCCCGGGCGTGACCGCGCGCGGCGAGGAGCCGGAGCGGGTGGCCGCGATCAAGGGCCGCCTGGGCATGGTCGACGTGCTCGCGGCCGCGATCGCCGACCGCCAGGAGCTGCCCACCGAGCCGATCGTCGTCGAGCTCGAACGGGAGCCGTTGACCATCGACTCCGCGCTGGTCGCCACCGCGCGGGACCGCGCCCGGCGCTCGGGGCGGGTGCACAACCAGGCCCGCGACGTCTTCCAGGAGGGGTTGATCGACGGGCTGGTCGAGCAGGCCGCCGCGATCATCGGCACCGACCCGTACGCCGACGACCCGCTCGGCGGGGACGACGCGCCCGGCGACCCGCAGCTCATGGGTGCCGCCGACCTGGCCGACATCCGCGCCGAGTTGGCCGCCGACCCCGGTGTGCGGGCGGCACTGGACACCCTCTGGCCCCGGCTGACCCCGCAGCGACTGCTGCGCGACCTGTTCTCGTCGGCGGAGCGGTTGACGGCCGCCCGTGGCGACTCGCTCACCCTGGCCGAGGCCGCAGCACTGGTCCGGCCGGCCGGCTCACCGTGGACGCCCGCCGACGCGCCGCTGTTGGACGAGGCCGCTCAGCAGCTCGGCCCGCTGCCCGAGCTCGAGGCCGCGGCGAAGACCATGGCCGAGCGGGTACGCCGCTCCGAGCTCTCCTACGCGGAGGGCGCGCTGGAGATCGCCCGAGGCTCGGCGTCGATCGACGTGGAGGACGAGGACGACCCCGAGTTGCTGCTGGTGACCGACCTGCTGGACGCGTCCCGGCTGGCCGAGCGGCAGGAGGACGGCGAATACCTCAGCGCCGCCGAGCGGGCCGCCCGCGACCGGAAGTGGGCGTTCGGGCACGTCATCGTCGACGAGGCGCAGGAGCTTTCGCCGATGGCCTGGCGGGTGTTGATGCGCCGCTCGCCGAGCCGGTCGATGACCGTGGTCGGCGACATCGCGCAGACCGGCGACCCGGCCGGTGCGTCGTCCTGGTCCGAGGTGTTCGACCCGTACGTCACCGACCGCTGGAAGCTGGCCGAGCTGAGCGTCAACTACCGCACCCCGGCCGAGGTGATGTCGCTGGCCGGCGAGGTGCTGGCCCGGATCGACCCGGCGGCCAAGCCGCCGCGCTCGGTGCGGTCCACCGGCCAGCAGCCGCTGCAGGGCTCGCTCGACGATCTGGCGACGGTGCTGGCCGGCGAGGCCGAGGCGCTCGGCGGCGGCCGGCTCGCGGTGATCGCGCCGGCGGGCCGGGTCTCCGCGCTGGCCGACGAGGTGCGGGCCGCGCTGCCATCGCTCGCTGTCGCGGTGGGTGACGAGCCCGACCTGGAGAGCCCGGTGGCTGTGCTCAGCGCCCGCCAGTCCAAGGGTCTGGAGTTCGACGCCGTGGTGGTGGCGGACCCGGACGGGATCGAGGCGGAGTCGCCGCGCGGGGTCAACGACCTCTACGTGGCGTTGACCCGCGCGACGCAACGGCTGACCGTGCTCAAGTGAACTGACCGGGGGCCCCGTGACCCCCGGTCAGCTCCCTCTTCTCAGCGGAACCGGCGACCTTCGTCGCGGCGGTAGGCCCAGACCGCGACGGCGCCGGCCGCCACCGTCCAGACCGCGAACGCGAACAGTGAGGTGGCGTGCGGCGAGTAGTCGCCGACCGCCGCCCACATCAGCTCGACCGCACCGCGGGTGGGCAGGTACGGCGCGATCGTCTGGATGAAGCCGGGCGCCTGGTCGGGTGCGGACATCAGGCCGCCCCCGAAGGCCAGCGGGAAGAAGATCACCTGGCAGACCACCAGGGCGGCCTTGAGGGGCAGCCCGTAGCCGATGGCGAGGCCCATCAGCGTGAACGGCAGCGCGCCGACGAACACGGTGGCGATCCCCAGCAGGAAGCCCATCGTAGTGGTGGTCGCCTCGGTGAACAGCGCGCCGATCAGCACGACGGGCACCAACGAGACCAGTGACATCGCCATGCCGGCGAGGATGCGCCCGGCGAACCGGGGTCCGGCGCCGGCGGCCAGCGTCCGCATGTAGCCGTCCCAGGGCTGGGACCGGTCGTCGGCGACGCCGACGCCGTAGGTGAACAGGCTGCTCACCATGATGGAGAAGGTGACCATCGAGGCGGTGGCGTAGGTGGCCGCCACCGGGTCGTCGCCGGCGAACGGCACGACGAAGAAGAGCATCGAGGCGGCCGGGAAGAACGCCGAACCGATCAGGGCGATCGGGATCCGGATGGTCTCGAGGAGCTGATATCTGGCGTGTACGAGGCTGAGCGTCGTCAAGGGGTGCTCCCGTTCTCAGGCGGCGAGGGCGACGGCGTCGGAGGAGCTGTCGGTGATGGCGAGGAAGGCCTCTTCGAGCGAGGTCGGTGCGACCTCCAGGTCCCGGAAGTCCACCGTGGACACGACCAGCGCGCGGACCAGCGCGTCGGAGTCCGGAGTCAACAGGTGGGTGCGTCCTTCGCGCTGCTCGATCGCGACGACGCCCGGCAGGGTCGGCGGCTCGCCGTCGTGCGCGAAGCTGACCCGGCGGACGCCGACCATGCCGCGCACGGCGGCGACCGTGTCGTCGGCGAGCACGCGGCCCCGGCCGAGCACCACGACCCGGTCGGCGAGTGCCTCGATCTCCTCCAGGTAGTGGCTGGAGAGCAGCACCGTGCCACCGTCGGCGTGGTAGGCCTTGATGGCGTCCCACAGGCCGCGCCGGGACTGCACGTCGAGGCCGGTGGTCGGCTCGTCGAGCACGACCACCTGCGGCCGGCCGACGAACGCGAGCGCGATGGCCAGCCGGCGCTTCTGGCCGCCGGAGAGCCCGCCGGTCTGCCGCTTGACCAGGTCGCTCAGGCCGAACTGGTCCAGCAGTTCCGCGCGGGGGACCGGGTCGGGGTAGTGGGCGCCGACGAACTCGACGACCTCGCCGACCCGCAGGGTGGCCGGCAGCCCGGTCTCCTGGGGCGTCACCCCGAGCGTCCGCCGGGTACGCGGGTCGCGCGGGTCGCCGCCGCAGAGCGTGACTCGGCCTTCGTCCGGGCGGCGTACCCCGGTCAGCAGGTTGGCCAGCGTGGTCTTCCCGGCGCCGTTGGGGCCGAGCAGGCCGACCAGCTCGCCCTGCGTGACCTGGAGGGAGACGCGGTCCAGGGCGGTGACGTCGCCGTACCGCCGGCTGACCTCGATCGCCTCGGCGAGGATCATGTTCGCTCCTTGATGTCCGGGGGTTGCAGCAGGGCGCGTACCGATGCGGTGTATTCCTCGAAGGCCATCCGGCCGCGGTGGGTCAGCGCGACGAGGGTGACCGGGGTGCGGCCACGGTGGGTCTTGGTGATCTCGATGTAGTCGGCGTCCTCGAGCTTGCGCAGGTGCACCGAGAGGTTGCCGGCCGTCATGCCGAGGATCTCCTGCAGGCGCGGAAAGGCGATCTGGTCGCCCGCGCCCAATGTGGACAGTGCTGCCACCACCCGCAACCGGGCCTGGGCATGAATGACCGGGTCCAGAGGCCTATCAGTCATGCCGGTCGACCTCGGCGGTGCCAGCGGCTCGCCACCAGACCGAAGACGATCATGCCGCCGCCGGCCGCGAGGCACATGATCAGCGACTGCCAGCCCGGGCCGGCCAGGACGCCCGCGACGTTGACCACCGAGATCCAGGCGCCGAGCAGGAAGAGTTGGCGGTTGAGCCAGATCGCCCCGCCGGCCAGGTGCAGCGCGCCGGTGAGCCCGACCATGACGGCCGCCCAGACCAATCTCTGCAGGTCCGCCGGTAGCTGGTCGCTGATCCGGATCAGGATCACCGTCATGCTCGTGAAGGCGACCATCCAGGCCCAGCCGTAGTAGGCGCCGCGTTTCGCCGACTCGCCGGCGAGGTGGCCGTAGGCCCGCGCCCCGGTCACGCCGGAGATCACGCCGGCCGCCACCACCAGGGCGACCAGCACCGCGGTCGGCAGCCACTCCGGCAGGTTGACGAAGACCCGGCCGTCGGGGCCGAACCTCAGGAAGATCAGCCCGAAGCCGACCAGCCAGGCGAAACCCCAGGGCCAGAACCACCAGCGGTCGTCGACGTAGATCTGGCGGAGCGCGGACGCGCGCTGCTCCTCGATCATCCGGAGCGCCTCGGCGGGGTCACCGGGCGGTTGGTCGTTGTCGACAAAGCTCTCACTCACGTAAAGAACTTTAAAACACAAAGTCGAGCTTGGGAAGAGGCCCCGCGAGTAGCGTCGAAAGCTCCGCGGTCTATCGGGGGAGGACGCGATGTCCCACCATCTCGACACGCCACTGGCGCGCCAGAGTGGTCAGCTCTTCATCGACGATCTTTATGTCTTCGGCGGTGACGGGTGCACGGTGCTGATGATGGACGTCAACTCCAACATCACCGAACCCAACGTCACACCCGGTTTCCACGCGGAGGCGCGCTACGAGTTCCGGGTGCACTTCGACGGCGCCGACACCGAGGAGCTGACCTACCGGGTGGCGTTCGACCCGGCCGGTTCCGACGGGCGGCAGGCGTACGAGGTGTGGGAGCTGAGCGGCACCGAGGCCCGTGGTGAGGACGGGACCGGTGTCCGTGTCGCGGCCGGCCATACCGGCGACCCCATCGACGGCGGCAACGTCCGGGTCTTCGCCGGCCGGATCAACGACCCGTTCTACATCGACCTCGACGAGCTGTTCGTCATCAACGCGGCCGTCAAGGACGGCACGAAGGTCGACCTGTCGAAATGGCGCTCCGGCAAACCGAAGAACACCTTCGGCGGTACGCAGGTCTACACGATCGTCATCGAGATCTCGCACGACCACCCGCGGCTGCGGCCAGGTGCGGAGATCGGGGTCTGGTGCACGACGAAGCTGGCCACCGACGCCGGCGGCTGGCGCCAGGTCAACCGGTTCGGCCTGCCGATGATGTGGCCGATCTTCTGGCCGGACGACACCGACTTCTCGAACCCCGCCAACGAGCGGCACCCGTCGCAGGACTTCAACCAGGACGGCAAGTACATCGCCGAGAAGATCGCCGCGGTCGTGTCCGCCAACGGTGGGAACTCGGCCGACCCCGACGGCTACGGCCAGCTCGTCGCGCGCCGGATCTTCCCGGAGGTCATGCCGTACACCGTCGGCACGCCGGCCAGCTTCGGTTTCACCGGCATCAACGGCCGCACGCTGGCCGACAACGCGCCCGAGGTGATGTTCTCGCTGGTCCTGGACTCGGCGACGAGCTCCGGCCTGGACCCGTCGGTGGCTGCTTCGATGCGGCAGGACACCTTCCCGTGGGTGGTGCCGGCGTCCTGACTGCGCCAAGGTGGTGACATGAGTACCCGGATGCGTGACGCCATGGCGCAGCGCTTCAAGGAGCTGCGCCACGAACCGACCGAGAAGCGGGTCCGTGTCGCCCTCGGCGGCGAGACCATTGTGGACACCACCGACGCGGTGCTGGTCTGGGAGCCCCGGCGGATCGTCCCGACGTACGCGGTGCCGGTGGCCGACCTGCGGGCGTCGACCACCGCGGGCGACGAGGTGATGCCCGGCGGCCCGGGGTTCCTGCACCCCGGGATCCCGTTCTCGGTGCACTCCACCGCGGGCCAGCCGCTGAGCATCTCGGGCGGCGGCCAGAGCCGGCCGGACGCCGGGTTCCGGCCCGCCGACCCCGAGCTGAGCGACTACGTCGTGCTCGACTTCGACGCGTTCGACTGGTTCGAGGAGGACGAGCGGATCCACGCGCACCCGCGCGACCCGTACCACCGCGTGGACGCCCGGGCCAGCTCCCGGCGGATCCGGATCGAGGACGGCGGCACGCTGCTGGCCGAGACCAGCCGGGCGGTGCTGGTGTTCGAGACCAACCTGCCGGTGCGGTTCTACCTGCCCCGGGAGGACGTGGTCGCCGCGCTGACGGCGAGCGACCAGGTCTCGTACTGCCCGTACAAGGGCGAGGCCTCGTACTGGTCGACGGACTCCCGGTCCAATGTGGTCTGGTCCTACCAGGCGCCCCTGCCCGACGCGATGCCGATCGCCGGCCTGGTCGCGTTCTACGACGACCTGCTCGACGTCACCGTCGACGGCAAGCTCCGCGACCGCCCCGGCGGTGCGGTGGTGCGCTCGCTGCGTGACGAGTTCGGCGTCAGCTAAGGGCGGGCTATTCGGGCTATTCGGGCACGAGCTCGATCCAGCCGCGGATGTCGTCGGCGGTCTCGGTCTCCGCGAGAGCGGGGTGCTCGCTGGCGACATGGGCCAGGACGAGCACGATCACGGCGTCGTCGGAGTCACCGCGGGCGACGAAGCCACACTCACATCGAACCTGGCGCGTCATCACTGCCCATTCTTCCGCGCGGGAGGTGCCGCTTGCAGCCCTCGGTCCGGATCCAACTGTGCGGGCCGTTCCTGGTCGAGGTCGACGGCCGGCGGTTGACGCTGCCCGGGCGGCAGAGCCGGCTGCTCTTCGCGTACCTGGTGCTGCACCGCCCCGGTCCGGTGCCCCGCGATCGCCTGATCGACGAGTTGTGGGGCGGATCGCCGCCGCCGGCGGCCGGGTCCGCGCTGAACGCGCTCGTCTCCCGGGTACGCGCGACGACCGGCCCGGCGATGGTGCGCGGCCGCTCGGAGCTGTCGGTGGAGCTCCCGGCGTCGGCGGTGGTCGACGTCGAGACGGCGCTGTCGTCGGCACACCGGGCCGAGTCGGCGGTCGTGGCAGGGGACTGGCTGCGGGCCTGGCCGGCGGCGCTGACGGCGCGGTTCGTCGCGGGCCGCCCGTTCCTCCCGGAGGCGACCGCGCCGTGGGCGGAGTCGTGGCGGACCCGGCTCGGAGACGTGCACGCGCGGGCGCTGGAGTGCTACGCCACCGCCTGCCTGTCGATCGGCGGCGCCGAGTTGCCGGGCGCCGAGCGGGCGGCCCGCGACCTGGTGGAGGCGGCGCCGCTGCGGGAGACGGGACACCTGTTGCTGATGCGGTCGCTGGCCGCGCGGGGGAACGTGGCTGAGGCGCTGGTCGCGTACGAGCTCCTGAGGGTGCGGCTGCGTGACGAGCTCGGTGTGGACCCGTGCGCCGCGGTCCGCTCGGCCCATGCCGACCTGCTCAGGTCGCGCTGATGGGATCGGCGGCGGAGCAGGGACCGCTGTGGGGCGCGGCGGTCGACGACTGGATGGAGGTCTGCGAACCCTGGACAGTGCCGCTGTACGCGGCGACCCTGGCCGCGCTCGCCCCGCTGGCCGGCCGGCGGGTGCTCGACGCGGGCTGCGGGAGCGGGCAGGCGCTGATGCTGGCGGCCGACGCCGGCGCGCGGGTGACCGGTCTCGACGCGGCCGAGCCGATGGTGGCGCGAGCCCGCACCCGGTTGCCGGAGGCCGATCTGCGGGTCGGCGAGATCCAGGACCTGCCGTTCGGCCCGGCATCCTTCGACGTGGCGATGTCGTTCAACACGCTCCAGTACGCGGCCTCGCCGGCAGCGGCGGTGGACTCGCTGGCCCGCGTGGTCGCGCCGGGCGGCCGGGTGGCCGTCGGAATGTGGGGCGACCCGGCGCGCTGCGACACCGAGACGGTCTTCGCGCAGCTCCGGTCGTTGCTGCCGCCGCGCGCGGAAGGGCCGTCCATCTCGACGCCGGGTGCCATCGAGGACCTGCTGGAAGGTGCCGCCCTGACCATCACGGCCGGCGCCGAGGTGCGGTGCCCGTTCACGTTCCCCGACCTGGCCACCGGCTGGCGCGGCCAGTCGGCGGTCGGCCCGTTCCGCACCGCGATCGCCACGATCGGCCCTGACGCGGCCCGGGCGGCGTACGCGGCGGCGCTCGAACCGTTCCGCCAACCGGACGGCTCGTACCGGCAGGAGAACGTCTTCCGCTACGTGATCGCGGCGCGGTGATCCAGCCGTTCGGCCCGGGTCACGATCTCCGCGTCAGGCCGCCGGCAGGTGCAGGGTGAGCACCCGGATGACCGGTTGGAAGCCGGCCGCGTCGTAGAGGCGGCGGGCCGGGTTGTCGTCCACAACGGACAGATCCAGGGTGGGCAGGCCGGCAGCGCGGGTGCCGTGCAGCGCGTGTGTCAGCAGCGCGCGACCGAACCCGCGACCCTGCGCCTTCGGTCCGACGGCGATGTTGAGCATCCACGCGCAGGGGTAGTCGAGCCACGGCACCGGGCCGGCGCACAGCACGTGGCCGGCGCTGCGCCCGTCTGGGCCGACGAGCCGGGCCGACGCCGCTGCCAGCGGTGGCACGGGATCGTCGCGCTCGAACATGCCGCGCACGGCCTTGGTGTCGTTCTCGGTCCAGCCGCCGTCGGGGTGGCCCGAGGAGTAGGCCGCCGCGGCCGCTGCCGCGAGATCGTCGTCCCAGCCGGCCTCCGCCAGCGTCCAACCGTCCGGCAGCACGACCGGTTCCGGCAGGTCGCGCAGGTCGTGCCTCAGGTCGATCGCGGACCGTTCCAGGGCGATCCCGTCGGCGACCAGTGCGGCGGCGAGGGCGTCGTCGGGCGTCTCCAGCCGGAACCCGGCCAGGTCGCGCCGGGCCTGCGCGGCCACCCGGGCCACCGGCACGCCAGGCACGGGGCGCACCTCGGCGGCGACGCGTTCGCCGTCGTCGTCCCGTGACCGGAACCGGGCCAACACGGTGCCGTCGTCGGCGCGCAGCTCTTCGTCGGGCATGTGCGGACCCTACGGTCGCGGCGCGCTGCCCCGCCACCCGATTCAGTCCTGCAGACGGGCCATCATGACGCACCTCCTACGAGTCAGGTGTTTCCTACGCGTCGATGGTCTACTGCACCCGTGACAGATCTGTTGGGTAGCTTCGACTCGCTGTCGAGCCCGATCGAACGGTTGCCGACCAGGAGCGATTTGGTCCGCGTACAGTTTCGTGAGCCGCTTACGGACGATGACTACGCGCGGCTGGCGGAGTGGTTGAAGGCCAACCCCGACGTGACGCTGCGGGCGTACGGAACCAGCGGCTCACCGCTCGAGAACCTCGACTTCCTGCGGTGGTTTCCCGGCCTGACCCGTCTTTCGATCGATCTGCCCGGGCTCACCGACCTGCGTCCGTTGGAGCAGGTCGCTGAGAGCCTGACCTACCTGAACCTCGACTACACGGCCGCGCGCGTTGATCTGACCCACATCCCGGCCCGCAACCTGCGCGGACTTCGCCTGGTCAAGCACGAGCTCGGTCTGGGATCGCTGCTTGGGTCGAACCAGTCGCTCCGCAGCGTCGCCCTCTGGAACTACAGCGCCGCTGATCGCGTGGTGGCGCACCTTCCGGTGCGCTCTCTGGAGACGCTGGCGATCACGAACGGCTCGATCAAGGAGACGTCGGCGCTCGGTGAGCTCGAAGGTCTGCGGCTGCTGGTGCTGCGCGGTGTCCGGGGGTTCGGCAAGCTCGATTTTCTTTCCCGGCTCGAGAAGCTGGAGTGGCTATGGGTGGAAAGCCTGAAGTTCGAAGCCCTGCCGAGTCTCCGCGGTCACGAATCCCTGGTCAGGGTGGACCTGGACAGCGTGAGCACGTTGAACCCGGACATGATCGCCGCAGTGAGCGAGGCGCCGGCTCTGATCGAGGTCGTAGTGACCAGCGCGAAACTGAAGCCGCCTGATTTCGAGCCACTGGCTCGCCACGCCACGCTCGCGGCCGCCAGGATCGGACTCAGCTCCATCAGGAGATTCGAGGAAGCAGCGAGACTCCTGGCGAAGCGTGCACCAAGCACCTACTGGGACTTCGCCAAGTCGAGAGCCCTCGACCTAGCCATCTAGGAGACGCCGGCCGGCCAACGCGGAACGCGAGCGCGCCCGATGGCGTTCGGGTTGTGGCGGGAGATGGCCGTGACGGGCCGGTGTGGCTATGCGGCGCGGAAGCACCAGACGAGTTATGGCAGTCGTTTGCAGCGACCGATCCGCGCCATCCCGGTCCCGCCGGCGCGGAGGCGCCAAAGCGCCCCCGGCCGGCGACGCCCGCTTACGCCGCGACCGACCAGGTCGTGCGGAAGGCGGCCGCTTCGCCGGCCAGCCACTGCTCGACCTGCGTCGTCTTCACCGATGGGTCGGGCCGGTGGGCGATGCCGCGGCGGAGGTCGACCAGGGTTGCGGTTGCGTGGGGGAGGACCTGGTCCATGTGGCGGCTCATCAGGTGCAGGGTGGCCATCACTGTTTCGGGGCTGGGGGGCTGCTCGTCCATGTGTAGGCGCACGGCTTCGGCCTGGCCGTCTGCGTGGCGTAGGCCGAAGTGGGGGTTGATCTTTACCGGTAGGTCTCCGAGCATGGCGATCGCGTCTCGGGTCTGGGCTAGGTCGGTGTCCTTGTCGAGGGTGCCCAGGTAGGTCAGGGCTCCCGGTAGGAGGGCCTCGTAGAGGGGCTTCCAGCGGGGCTTGACCTCGTTGACGACCGCGTGGAGGTAGCGGCCGGCTCCGTGGAAGGCGATGTCGGACTTGAGGGCCTTGATGAGCTGGCCGTGGGGGTTGAAGCCGGAGCGGGACTCGCGCTGTTTGCGGAGGCCGCCGACGAACGTGGCCTTGGCGGGGCCGGTGCGGTCGACGTAGCGGGCGAACGCGAGAAGAGTGGCGTACGGGACGGCGGGTGAGGTCACGGGTGCCCTCCAGGCCTCAAGATCTCCGCTGGTCAGCGGCGATTTTCGTACACCTATTCTAATCGAAAGAGGCCGCTGTGCCCACCCGGGTTACGGTCACCGCGGCTACTCCCGCACTGTCTGAAGCGGCCAAATCGACCGTGGCCTCGATGGCCCAGTCGTGGTCTTCCTCGGGGTCGTCGAAGATCTGCCGAACGTCCCAGCGGTCGGGTTTCTCATCGATCAGCAACAGGGACGGACCACGCGCATCCGGCCCGACGCCAATATCGGCATATTCGTCGAAGTAAGGCTCCAAAGCCGCAGCCCACTCCGACGCCGTGAAGCCGTCCGCACCGTCGAGCTCCCCAAGAGACTCCCAATCCCGCAGCGCGGCCAGCTCCACCCGGCGGAACAGTGCGTTGCGGACCAGCACCCGGAACGCCCGGCGGTTGCGGGTGACGGCCGGCGGCGGCCGCTCGATGTCGGCTACCTCCTCGTCGACCGACTGCGGGTCGCGCAGGCGCTCCCACTCGTCGAGCAAACTCGAGTCGACCTGGCGAACCAGCTCGCCCAGCCACTCGATCAGATCCGACAACTCCTCGGTCCGCGAGTCCTCGGGCACGGTCCGGCGCAGCGCGTGATAGGCATCGGCCAGGTAGCGCAGGACCAACCCTTCAGACCGCGACAGCCCGTAGAACGACACGTACTCGCCGAAGGTCATGGCCCGTTCGTACATGTCGCGGACCACCGACTTCGGCGCCAGCTCGTAGTCGGAGACCCACGGATGACCACGTGCATACATGTTGTACGCGTCTTCCAACAGCTCAGCCAGCGGCCGCGGGTGGGTGACCTCCTCCAGGAGTTCCATCCGCTCCTCGTACTCGATCCCCTCGGACTTCATCGCCGCCACGGCCTCGCCGCGCGCCTTGAACCGCTGGGCGGACAGCACCTGCCGTGGGTCGTCCAGTGTGGACTCGATGACCGAGAGCGCGTCCAGGAAGTACTCGGGCGACTCGCGGTCCAGCAGCTCGATCGCGGCCAGCGCGAACGGCGACAGCGGCTGGTTCAGCGCGAAGTCGGCCTGCAGGTCGACGGTCAGTCGCACGGTCCGGCCCGACGCGTCCGGCGGCGAGACCCGCTCCACCACGCCACCGGCCAGCAGCGCGCGGTAGATGGCGATCGCCCGCTTGATGTGCTTGCGCTGGGCGGCCGGCTCCTCGTGGTTGTCGGTCAGCAGGTGCCGCATCGCCTGGAACGGGTCGCCGGGACGGCCGATCACATTGAGCAGCATCGCGTGCGAGACGTGGAACGACGACTGGAGCGGCTCCGGCTCGGCGTCGATCAGCCGGTCGAACGTCGCGCGGCCCCAGCCGATCGAGCCCTCCGGCGGCTTCTTCTTCACGACCTTCCGACGCTTCTTGGCGTCGTCGCCCGCCTTCGCCAGCGCCCGCTCGTTGTCGATCACGTGCTCCGGCGCCTGCACCACCACGGTGCCGATGGTGTCGAACCCGGCCCGGCCGGCCCGGCCGGCGATCTGGTGGAACTCGCGGGCCTTGAGTAGCCGCACGCGTACGCCGTCGTATTTGGACAGTCCGGTGAACAGGACCGTCCGGATGGGCACGTTGATGCCGACACCGAGCGTGTCGGTGCCACAGATGACTTTCATCAGGCCGGCCTGGGCCAGCGTCTCGACGAGGCGCCGATAGCGGGGCAGCATGCCGGCATGGTGCACGCCGATCCCGTGGCGCACCAACCGGGACAATGTGCGTCCGAAGCCGGCCGAGAACCGGAAGTTGCCGATCGCCGCGGCGATCTGGTCCTTCTCGGCCCGGGTGGCCACGTTCACCGACATCAGCGCCTGGGCCCGCTCCAGCGCGGCGACCTGCGTGAAGTGCACGACGTACACGGGTGCCTGCCGGGTGTCCAGCAGTTCCTGCAGCGTCTCGTGCATCGGCGTGACGGCGTACGTGTACATCAGCGGCACCGGCCGGTCGACCGACTTGACCACCGCCGTCGGGCGCCCGGTGCGTCGGGTCAGGTCCGTCTCGAACCGCGACACGTCACCGAGCGTCGCCGACATCAGCAGGAACTGCGTGTGCGGAAGCTCGATCAGCGGCACCTGCCAGGCCCAGCCCCGGTCCGGTTCCGCGTAGAAGTGAAACTCGTCCATCACGACCTGACCGACGTCGGCGTACGTGCCGTCGCGCAGCGCGATGTTGGCCAGGATCTCCGCCGTGCAGCAGATGATCGGCGCGGTCTCGTTGACGGCCGCGTCGCCGGTCAGCATGCCGACGTTCTGCGCACCGAAGATCCGGCAGAGGTCGAAGAACTTCTCGGAGACGAGCGCCTTGATCGGCGCGGTGTAGAAGGTGCGCCGCCCGTAAGCCAGCGCCGCGAAGTGCGCACCGGTCGCGACCAGGCTCTTTCCCGAGCCCGTCGGCGTGTTGAGGATGACGTTGGCGTCCGAGACGAGCTCGATCAACGCCTCTTCCTGGTGCGGATAGAGGGTCAGGCCGCGCTCGCTCGCCCAACCCACGAACGCGTCGAAGAGCGAGTCGGGCGTGTGGTCGGCCGGGATCCGGTCGGCGAGGTTCACGCGGCGCGCCTGCGGAAGACCAGGTCGAACACGTCGCGCCCCTGCCGGGCCGCGCGCCGTTCGAAATGCGTGACCGCGCGGTACGCGGGCCGGGGCGCGTATCCGTCGGCGGTGTTCACCAGTCCGGGGTCGGCCGACAGGGTTGACAGCATCGACGCAGCGTACGGCGCCCAGTCGGTCGCGCAATGCAGCACACCCGTGCCGGGCAGCAGCCGGGAGCGCAGCAGCGCCACGTGCGCCGGCTGGATGATGCGGCGCTTGTGGTGTTTGAGCTTCGGCCACGGATCGGGAAAGAAGACGTGCACCGCGGCGAGGCGGTCCGGGGGCAGCGCGTGCGTCACCAGGTCGATGGCGTCGCCGCGGGCGATCCGCAGGTTGCGCAGCCCGCGCGTCTCGATGTGGCTGAGCAGCGAGGCGATGCCCGGGACGTGCACCTCCACCGCCAGGTAGTCCCGGTCGGGGTCGGCCTCGGCCATCGCCGCTGTCGCGTCACCCATCCCGGAGCCGATCTCCACGACCAGCGGCGCGGAACGGCCGAACAACGCCGAGGCTACGAGGGGTTCGCCAGAGACAAAAGACCCGTACAACGGCCAGAGCCGTTCGAGGGCATCGTGATGCCGGTCACCCATCCGCCCTCCACGGTTATGGAAGGTGCGGATATGCGACACAGCGATAGCACTCACCGACCGATTTTGACAGGTGTCGCGCGGGCGCTCCAAATGCGACAATCGACGCACGGGCGGCAGGGAGGTCACGATGTCCGGTCGTCGAGCGCTAGCCACAGCCGCGGTTGCGGCCCTGATCGTCGTCATGACCGGCGCGCCGGCGTTCGCCGCGCCCGCGCCGACACCTACTCCAGCGGTGGCCGACGTCCCGGACGGCCTGTTCCTCGAGCTCACGCCGAGCACGGTCGAGGCCGGCTACATCGTGGGCATCCGGGCGAGTTGCACCAAGGCCGACGACGAGCCGCCGGAAGACAACGACACCGCGACCGTCGAGTCGACCGCCTTCGACGACGTCGTGGTCGAGCCGCAGTTCGGCCACCTGACCGGCGCGGTGACCATCCCGGCCGACACCCGGGCCAGGGCGTACCGGGTCGTGCTCGACTGCCCGGGCTTCCTAGCCGGCAGCGCCGAGGCCACGCTCAACGTGCTCAACGACAGCCAGCCCAGCCGTGGCCCGGCGACCGGTTTCGGTGGCACGGCGGGCGACGACAACAGCACGCTGGTGCTGACCGGCGGCATGACCGCGCTGGCCGCCGGCCTCGTGCTGGCCGTGGTCACCCTGCGCCGGCGGCGCACCGCCTAAACACATGGCCAAGCTGTCCGGACCGCTCGCGGTGGTGTTGATCGCCGTCGGGGCCATCGCGACCTTCTCCGCTGTCGTGCAGAAAGGCGCGTTCGGGCCCGACGACGTGCCGCCGCCAGGCGCGTTCCCGGTGCTGGAGCCGAGCCGGCCGGTCGAGCTGCGCATTCCGTCGTTGAAGCTCGACGCGCCGGTGCACGACGTGGGTCTGGCCGACGACGGCTCCATCGAGGTGCCCGCGCTGGAGAAGCACAACCAGGCGGGCTGGTTCGAGAACAGCCCGACGCCGGGACAATATGGCCCGGCGGTGCTGGTCGGGCACGCCGACACCCGCGACGGGCCGTCGATCTTCCACGACCTGTCCAAGGTCAAGCCGGGCGCGCGCATCGAGGTCGAGCGGCGCGACGACTCGGTGGCGATCTTCGAGGTCAACTCGGTGGAGAAGTTCAAGAAGTCCGACCAGCCGATCGACCGGATCTACGGCGACTTCACCCGCCCGGCGCTACGCCTGATCACCTGTGGCGGCGAGTTCAAGGGCGGCAGCATCGGCTACGTCGACAACATCATCGTCTTCGCCTCACTGGTGGAAGCGAAGAACGAGGACTAGAAGTCGACGATGATCGGCGCGTGGTCCGAAGGGCCCTTGCCCTTGCGGGCCTCGCGGTCGACCACGGCCGAGGAGACCCGGTCGGCCACCGTCGGGGTCGCGTACACGAGGTCGATCCGCATGCCTTTGTTCTGGTGGAACATCCCGGCCCGGTAGTCCCAGTAGGTGAAGGGGAACGGGCCCTTCATCGGGGTGGGCACCACGTCACGCAGGCCGGTGTCGAGCAGCGCCGACAGTGCCGCCCGCTCCGGTGCCGTCACGTGGGTCGAGTTGACGAAGACCGCCGGGTCCCAGACGTCGGCGTCGGTCGGGGCCACGTTGAAGTCGCCGCAGACCGCCAGGTCGGTGTGGCCGGCCAGGTCGGCGGCGACCGCGTCACGCAGCGCCGCCAGCCAGGTCAGCTTGTACTCGTAGTGCGGATCGTCCGGAGTGCGGCCGTTCGGCACGTAGATCGACCAGATGCGTACGCCGCCGCACGTCGCCGAGATCGCCCGGGTCTCCGGGTCCGGGAACCCGGGCTCACCGGGGAAACCGCGCACGACGTCGTCGATGCCGACCCGGGACAAAAGAGCGACCCCGTTCCAGCGACCGTCGACGTGCGTGGCGGCGGTGTAACCCAGCTCACCGACCTGTTCGGCGGGGAACAGCTCGGTGGTCGACTTCACCTCCTGGAGACAGACCACGTCGGGCTTCTTCTCGTCGAGCCAGGCCAGCAGCCGGGGCTCGCGAGCCTTGACCGAGTTGACGTTCCAGGTGGCGATGCGCATCTGTCCTAGGCTCCCGGGTTGTCGCCCGGGCGGGGCTGGGAGGCCAGGAAGCGCTCCAGCTCGGCTCCGAGCTCGTCAGCGGTGGGCAGGGGACCGGTCTGCGGGCCGAGCATGTTGGTGGCCCGGCCCCGGTTGAAGGCGTCGTACTGCTCTTCCAGCGCCTGGACCACGCCCGCCGCGTCGTTGGTCTCCTCCACCTGGCGGTCGATGTCGACCCGGACCGCGTCGGCCGCCGTGCGCAGGCCCTCGGTGGGCAGCAGGAGGCCGGTGGTGCGGGAGACAGAGGAGAGCAGCACTTCCGCCGCTGCCGGGTATTCGGCCTGCGAGACGTAGTGCGGCACGTGTGCGGCGAAGCCGATCGCGTCGCGCCCGGACTGCCCGAGTCGGAACTCCAGCAGGTGGCCGGCGCTGCCCGGCACCTGTACGCGCTGGAGCCAGGGCTCGTAGCCGCTGATCAGGTCGCGCCGGGTGGCGTGCGCGGTGACGCCGGCCGGGCGGGTGTGCGGCACGGCCATCGGGATCGAGTTGAGCCCGATGGTCACGCCGACCCGGAACCGGTCGATCAGGCTCATCACGGCCTTGGTGAACCGTTCCCAGTGCAGATCGGGCTCGTGGCCACCAAGCATGAGATAAGCAGTGCCGGCGTCATCGCGGAGCATGCGGAGCTCGAGCACCGGATCGGCGTACTCCTCCCAGTGGTCCTCCATGAAGACCATCGGGGGGCGCCGGGACCGGTAGTCGAGCAGCTGGTCGACGTCGAAGGTCGCGACGACGCGGCTTTCGCTCGTGGCCAGGAGATGTTCGCGGGCGAGCCGGGTGGCGTTGCCGGCGTCGACGAAGCCGGACAGCGTCTGGATCAGCACCGGCTCGCCCATGTCGGGCAGGTCGCCGGAAAGCTCGTAGAGCGCGTGCGGATCGAGCACCGCGGTCCTACCTCCCTGAGTTGTGGTGGGTTACCGGTATGGGCAACCACGCGTCCATCTTCCTGCATTCCACCGGCGGCTGACGTAAGGCGGGCCTGACCCCCGGTTTGTCGGCCATTTCTATACGCAGAGTAGTCAACTGACCCCTCAGCGAAGGGTCCCGGGGATACCCAGGGAGGGTGTCCGCCGGCCGTTCGGAGGACCTGGCCGATGGTCACCGTACGTAGAGTCAAAATAGGGCGGAACCTCCGACCAGTGCTGGTATTTGGCTATTTTCCGAAGTGCCGGTTACGCGAGGCTATGTGCATACCGTGAGCGCCCGATATCGACTGACCGATTAGGTATTCGGCTTTTGTGGCAACTGCCACTAAATAACAGTGGGTAATCGGCTCTCGGCCTGCCTAGCCTCGTCCAATGCGTGACGACCACACCCTCGAGCCCGAGAACGGCGCCGCTACCCCCGCGGACCGTTCCCCCGAAACCACCTCGACCGAACGGCCGACCGGGGCCCGCCGCCTTCAGGAGCGACTGGTCTTCCGGACCTCGCAGATGAGCAACACGACCCGGAACCGGTTGAACCGGACGGCCGACTCGATCAAGGCCAACCCGTACGCCGAGCGTGCCGCCGGCATGTGGACCGCTTCTCGCGACCGCATGACCGCCATGCCCGCGTACGACAAGATGCGCAGTGTCCTCGGCGAGCGCGGCCCCGCGCGGATCGCGATTGCCGGCGGCATGCTGGCCGCGGTCGGCGTGGCCACTGCCGGCGGCGTGGCCGCTGCCACCCAGAACCACACCGACGACACCAGGAGCACCACCGCCGCGGTGGCCGCGGTTGAGTCGGCCAAGAAGGCCGAGATCAGCCAGTTCCCGACCGCGCCTCCCACCTCGGGTGGGCACGGCGAGGAGCGTGGCCATGGTGGTGGCGGCAGCAAGGGCGCCGACAAGCCGACCCCGTCGGTCGAGCGTCCGAAGGCCGAGCACAAGGCCGAGAAGCGGGCTGAGCAGAAGGCGGCCAAGAAGGCCGACTCCGCCAAGTCCGTGCGGCCGGTGCAGCCGAAGCCGGTCATGGGCCTGAGCCAGACCCAGATGAACAACGCTCTGCAGATCGTCAAGGCCGCCGAGAAGCGTGGCATGGGCGAGCGGGGCGCGGTCATCGCGGTCGCGACGGCCATGCAGGAGAGCCAGCTGCTCAACCTGGCCAGCACCGCGGTGCCGGAGTCAGAGAACTACCACCACGAGGGCAGCGGCTCCGACCACGACTCGGTCGGTCTGTTCCAGCAGCGTTCGACGTCCGGCTGGGGCGCGGTCAAGGACCTGATGACCCCGTCGTACTCGGCGGGTGCCTTCCTCGACGCGCTCGAGCAGGTGCCGAACTGGAAGAACATGCCGCTGTCGGCCGCGGCGCAGACCGTGCAGGTCTCGGCGTTCCCGGACGCCTACGCCCAGCACGAGTACCGCGCCACCGCCGTGGTGGACGCGCTGATGCAGTAAGTCAGCTTGTGGTGGTGAGGGCGATCCGGTCGAAGTCCGGCGCCCATCCATCCGAGTTGGAAAGTTCGACGGTGTTCGGTCCGGCTGCCAGTGGCAGCCGGACCGTCATCGTTTTCACCGTGTCCCAACTACCCGTCGACGGGAAGTCGAAACGACCGACGGACTGGCCGTTGACCTCGATCGAGGCCCGCCGGCTGTCGTCGGCCACGTAGTAGATGACCAGGTCGTACTGCCCGGCCCGCGGCGCGTTCACGCCGCTGAAGGTCAGCTCGCCGCGGCGGTAGCCGACCCCGGTGACCACCCGGCCGCCGGAGGCGGAGTCGACCTGCCGCGTCCTGGCCCAGCCGTCGAGATCGGCGGCCTCGGCCTCGAGCACCTGGGTCGTCGGCCGGCCGACGACCTCCTGCCGGGTCGGCTCCTTGGTCGACTTGGCCGGTGACGTCGGTGCGTGCGCCGGCGGCCGGACCGCGCCCCGGCTGGCCGGTGGTTTGGTCGGCCGGACGGTCGGCACCTCGCTCGGCGTGACGTCGGGCCCGGCCGAAGCCGTCGGCGCTGGCAGCACGAGCTGGTTGGGCGGATCGGGCTGGTCCATGGCCGAGATCAGCAGGGGTACGCCGGCCGCCACCGCGATCGTGGTGAGCGAGGCCACGACGGCGAGCATCGCGCGCCGGCCCGGTCGGCGAATGCCGGAGAACGGTGTCCCACCGTCGTCGCCGATCACGGATCCACTCCGCGGTTGCGCCGTCACCGCCGGAATCACCTGGGTGACCTGGTTGTCGTCAGCGTCGGCGGACAGCTCCGCCGGTGGCAGCCAGCCGCCGATCCGCAGCTCGCCGGGTTCCTCGCCGGCCGTGGACATGCGCGCCCTCACGGTTCTTGATCACGGTCAGTCAGGCCGGCACGCTACCGCACTTCGCCCCGGTCGGTGAAGCACGGAACGGGTATCCGACTCCACCGCCCGGTCGAGCCTGGGCGTGACGGTGGTGCGGTTGGGGTACAAAGAGTGCCTTCCCGAATCCCCCCGGAGGACGCAGTGACCCACCCAGAGACGGGTGCCGACACCCCGCCCCCCATGCCGACGTCGGCAGCGGAGCCCGCTCCCGACGTCGACGCCGCCACCGCGCCACCGGCCGGCCTGTGGGAGAGGATGAAGGCCGATCCGCAGTACGCGCCGGAGCACCTCGCGTTGGAGGCGGTGCGCCGGCTCGGCCCCGAGGCGCACCAGTGGCAGGAGCGCACGCGCGCGCAGCGGCCCGGCATCCCGCCGGACGCGCTGGCCGACCTCGCCGTCCGGCGGTTCGTCAACCTGGCCCGGCTCTCCGGCGCCGTCTCGGGCGCGACCGGCATCGCGGGCGCCGTGCTCGACGTCGGCGTGCTCGCCTGGAACCAGGCCCGGATGGTGCTGCACGTGGCGGCGGCCTACGGCGTCGACCCGCGCGAACCCGAGCGGGCCACCGACCTGCTGGTGCTGCAGAAGGTCCACAAGGTCGCCGAGACGGCCCGGTTGGCCCTGGGCGTCGCGGCCGGCCGGGAGCGGGCGGGCACGCTGCTGCGCGGCAGCGGCGCACCCATGCACCGGGTGCTGGCCAAGCTCGGCGTCAAGCTGGCCCAGATGGCCGGCATCCGGGCAGCCAAGCGGATCTTCGCGAAGATCGTGCCGGGCGCGGCGATCATCCTCGGCACGTGGGCCAACTCCTCGGCCACCACCGACCTGGCCCAACGGACCCGCGAGCTCTACCGCCCGCGCGCCGCGTACTGGTCGACCCCGCCGCAGCTACCTGGACCGCGCCAGCCCTAGTCCGTCCATGATGGCCGGACGAGGCCGGCTTCGTATGCGTAGACGACCAACTGCGCGCGGTCGCGGGCGGACAGTTTGACCATCGCCCGGCTGACGTGGGTCTTCGCGGTGGCCGGGCTGACCACCAGGTGCGCCGCGATCTCGTCGTTGGACAGGCCCGCACCGACCAGCGCGACCACCTCGCGCTCCCGGTCGGTGAGCTGGTTCGGTGGCGGCAGCGGCGGCACCGCCCGGCGGTCCCGCGATGCGAACTCGGCGATCAGCCGCCGGGTGACGCCAGGGGAGAGCAGTGCGTCGCCGGCCGCCACCGCGCGCACGCCGCGGATCAGCTCGACCGGCTCGGTGTCCTTGACCAGGAAGCCGGAGGCGCCGACCCGGAGCGCCTCGAACAGGTACTCGTCGAGCTCGAACGTGGTCAGGATGACGATCCGGGTGGCCGACAGCGCCGGGTCGGTGGTGATCCGCCGGGTGGCCTCCAACCCGTCGACGCCGGGCATCCGGATGTCCATCAGCACCACGTCGGGCCGGCTGGTCGCCGCCGCCCGCACCGCCGCCAGGCCGTCGCCGGCCTCGGCGACCACGGTGATGTCGGCCTCCGCGTCGAGCAGGGCACGGAAGCCGGCGCGTACGAGCGCCTGGTCGTCGGCCAGCAGCACGCTGATCATCGGTCGGATTGTCCACTGTCAGGCAGGACCGCCTCGACCCGCCAACCGCTGCCGCCGGGGTCCGGGCCGGCGGTGAGCGTGCCGCCCAGGGCGATCGCCCTGGCCCGCATCCCGGCGATCCCGTTGCCGCCCTCACCCGCCGGACCGGGCGGCGGACCGTCGTCGGAGACGCTCACCGTGACCTGGCCCGGCTCGTACGCCACCGACACTGTCGCCGACGCCGCCGGTCCGGCATGCCGGCGCACGTTGGTCAGCGCCTCCTGCACGATCCGGAACGCGGCCCGGTCGACCTCGGCCGGCAGCGGCCGGGCCGCCCCGGTCACGGTCGTCTCGACCGGGAAGCCCGCGCCCGAGGTCAGCTCGTCCAGCCGGTCCAGTCCCGGTGCCGGTGTCCGCGGCGCCGCCTCCTCGGCCGGCCGCAGGGCGGCCAGCACCGAGCGGACCTCGCGCAGCGCTTCCGCGCTCGCCGACTTGATCACTGTGAGCGCCTCCCGGGCCTGTTCGGGCCGCTGGTCGATCAGGTGGAGCCCGACCCCGGCCTGCACGTTGATCAGGGACAGGTGGTGGCCGAGCACGTCGTGCAGCTCGCGGGCGATCCGCAGCCGCTCCTCGCTGGCCTGCCGCCGCTCCTGTTCTTCCTGTATCCGCCGCTGTTCGGCGCGCATCCGGGCGAGCGCGGCGCGCTGGGCGCGGTGTCCCCGGCTGAACTCGCCGGCCGCGAGCACCGCGACGAGCCAGGCACCGGCCACCACGGCGTGCCGGGGCGTCACGGCCGATGAGTCCAGCACGTCGAGGGCACCGAGGAACCACCAGCCGCAGGCGATGTACGCGGTCACGGCAGTGGCCGACAGCACCAGCGCCGGCACCCGGCGGCCCTGCGCGACGGCGGCGAAGTAGGCGGCCGTGGCGGCCAGGAAGAACGGGCCGTAAGGGTGGCCGGAGAACGCGTACCCCAGGGTGGCGGTGAGCACGACCGCGAGCACCGGCAACGGTGCTTGGCGCCGCCAGGCCAGCGCGACCGAGGCGACGAGCAGCAGCGCCGCCCGGGGATAGCCGAGCTCGGCGTGCACCTCGCGCGCCGCCGCCTGGGCGCCGATCACCTGCACCAGGGACACCAGCGTGGCCAGGCCGGTGCCGTGCCGCCCATACCGTCGCTCGCTCCCGGGCCGTGCCCAGGGCGCGCGAGGCCAGGCGTCCTGCGGCGCGTGCATGGCACCGACGCTAGGGCACACCGCACACCCGGGTCATCCGCCGGGAGACCGGCCCGGCATACCGCGTGGGGAGTATGGACGCCACATGCGCCACACCCGTCTACTCCCTGCGTAGTAGCGGAATAGACGTCACAGGCCGCAGGCAATCGGTCGCGGAAAGGAGCAGTCTTGTAGAAGGTCGACATGAGCGGAGGGAGCCATGACCACGCCAACAGGCCCGCGGCTTCGAGCCTCGGACGCCGAACGCGAACAGATCGCGACCATCCTGCGTGCCGCCATGACCGAGGGGCGGCTCAACCTCGACGAGGGCGAGAAGCGGCTGGCCGCGGCGTACGCAGCGACGTACCGCGACGAACTCGGCCCGCTGACCGCGGACCTGCCCGACGGTGGCCGCGCGGCCCTCGCGCGCTCGCCCGAGGCGCAGGACCAGGCGAAGGCCGAGATGCGGATGTTCGTGCGCCGCCGGGCGGGCATCCTGACCGCCATCGGGGTGCTCTTCGCCGCGCTGTGGATCGCCAACGGTGCGCTGTTCTTCCCGATCTTCCCGTTGATCGTCCTGCTGTTCTTCCTGCACTGGGCCAGTTGGGGGAGGCGCGCGTACTACTCGCGCTCCAACCGTGGCGACTGGTACTCGCGGGGCGACGTGCAGGGTCGCGGCGACTGGCGGGGGCGACGCGACTGGTACGGGCACGGTCGCTACGGCCATTGATGGAGCTCTGGGTCCGGCCGGGTAGGTTGCACCTATGCGCCCGGCCGGACCTCTAGCCCTGCTGGCACTACTGGCCACTCTGGTGGCCGGCTGCGCCAAAGATCCGGCGCCGCCCGAGGTCGCGCCGACCGGCAACGTGTCGCCAGGCACGGGCCTGGCCCCGGTGCCGATCGCCGGCACCGACCACACGGTCAACCTGCCCAAGGGCTGGACCGCGGCCGTGTACGCGCGCGTGCCCAAGGCCCGCTTCCTGCTCGCCCTGCCGGACGGCGCCGTGCTCGTCTCCCGGCCCGACGCGGGCCAGGTGATGCGCGTCCCGGCCGGCGGAGGCGAACCGGCCACCTTCCTGTCCGGCCTCGACCGCCCGCACGACATGGTGCTCGCCACCGTCGGCGGGCGGCAGTGGATCTACGTGGCCGCGGTCGACCGGGTGGTCCGCTATCCCTACACGGCCGGCGCCGCCACGGCCGGTGCCGCCGAGGTGGTGGTCGACGGGCTGCCTGACGAGAGCCTGCCGGAGCTCGGCGGCAAGTACGGGCACGTGCTCAAGAACATCGCGTTGGACGGCGACACCCTCTACGTCTCGATCGCGTCGACCTGCAACGCGTGCGCCTCCGACACTGTCAGCGACCCGATCCGCGGCTCGGTCTACCGCTGGGACGCCGCCGGCCACAACTCCGGGAAAGCGTTGGTGGCAAAGGGGTTGCGCAACGCCGAGGGGTTGGCGATCGCGCCGGGCACGCACGACCTCTGGGTCGTGGTCAACAACCGCGACAACATCATCGACCCGGCGACGGGCAGCAAGGACACCGCGTACGTCGACAACCACCCGCCCGAGGAGTTCATCAGGGTCAAGCAGGGTGGCTTCTACGGCTGGCCGTTCTGCAACCCGGATCCGTCTGGCGGGCTGCGCAACATGCCGTTCCAGCGCGACTACGAGCTCAACCGGGACGGCGCGGCGGCCGACTGCGAGGCCGCGACCCCGGTCGACGTGGGCATCCAGGCACACTCGGCGCCGCTCGGCCTGACCTTCGTGCCGGACCTGGGCGCGGTGATCGCCTTGCACGGCTCCTGGAACCGCAGCAAGCCGACCGGCTACAAGGTCATCAACTTCCCGTGGGTCGACGGCCGCCCCGGCGACCAGCACGACCTGGCCACCGGCTTCCTCGGTGCCGAGTCGCCGTGGGCCAGGCCGGTCGACGTCGCCCTCCTCGCCGACGGTTCGCTGCTGGTCAGCGACGACTTCGGCGGCAACGTGTTCCGCTTTACCCCGCCGCCGGGTTAGCCGGGTCGGGGGGACGGGTAGGCGTCCCGTATGACCGGAAACCGTCCCGGAGGTCAGCCGCGCGGGGCGCGGGGCACCGTCGGGCATCCGTACTCCGCGTTGAACCTGCGTCTGGCCCTCGCTGTCTTCGGTCTGGTCGTCTTCGCCGTGCTGACCTGGCTCGCGGCCCGGGCCGACCTGCTGGTGCTGTCCGTGCTCTGCGGCGTGGTCGTGCTGACCGCGGCCGTCGACCTGATCATCATCCAGCGCCGCCGCCGGGCGCGCCACCGGGCGGAGCCGGGGGTGCACCACTCGCTCTTCGAGTAAGAGACGCCCGCGATCACAGAATTTTGTTTGCAGAATTATCTCTGTGATTGGTACGGTCCGTCGCATGGCGGATCGCATCATCACCGAGGTCGATGAGCTGAAGGCGGTTACGCACCCGCTGCGGGTGCGGATGTTGGGTGCGTTGCGGGCCGACGGGCCGGCCACGGCGACCGAGCTGGCCCGGCGCTTCGACACCGACACCGGCACCACCAGCTATCACCTGCGCAAGCTGGCCCGGCACGGGTTCGTCGAAGAGGCCGAGCAGCGCGACGGCCGCGAGCGGCGCTGGCAGGCCAGCCACCCGACCACCTCGTGGGACACCGCTGAGCTGGCGAAGACCGCCGAGGGTCGCGCCGCGGTGTCGCTCATGCGCCGGCACCAGCTCGCCGCGCTCCAACGTGGGGTCTCGGCCTACGAGGTGGCGGAGGCCGACCTGCCGCCGGAGTGGGTGGCCGCCGCCGGGATGAGCGACCTGCGGGCCAGGCTGTCGGCGCGGTCCCTGCTCGAGCTGGAGCGGGAGATCCTCGAGCTGATCGACGCGCACGTCGCGGCCGACGCCGACGACCCGGACGCCAGGCCGGTGCTGCTGCACTTCGGCGGCTTCCCGCGGATCGACCCGCCGGGCTGGTCCGACGTGGCGGACGAGTCATGACCGGCCGCGGTGCCGAGCGGCGCTACGCGCTGCTGGTCTTCCTGTTCTGGCTGCCCACCGGGCTCTACCTGGCGACCAAGGTCCTGCTGATGCTGGAGCGCGGCATGAGCGTCGCCGCCATCGGCACGGTCGTGCTGATCTTCTCGCTGACGACGGCGGCGCTCGAGCTGCCGACGGGCGGGCTCGCCGACGTGATCGGGCGGCGCACGGTGCTGGCCGCCTCGGCCGTGGCCAGCTTCGCCGGCCTGGCCCTGCTCGCGGTCGCCGACGTTTTCTGGCTGTTCGCCGCCTCGGCCGTGCTGCGCGGCATCGCGCGGGCGCTGTCCAGCGGACCCGACGAGGCCTGGTTCGTCGACACGATGCACGCGGCCGAGGGGCCGGACGCGTCGCTGACCCGCGGCCTGGCCCGGGGCGAAGCCTCGTCGTCGGTCGGGCTCGGCATCGGCACCCTCGTCGGAGGCGCGCTGCCACTGGCGGTCGGCGCGGTCTTCTGGCTGCCCGCGCTGGCCGTCCCGGTGGCGATCGCCGCCCTGGTCGAGCTGCTCCGGCTGCTGGTCACGGTGTTCGGCATGCCGGAGCCGCCGCGGCCGCGGACCTCGTTCGGTGCCGTGTTGCGCGGGGTGCCGGCGACCGTCGCCGCCGGGCTCCGGCTCGGCCTGCGCGACGGGGTGCTGGCCCGGCTGCTGCTGGCCGCCGCGGGGGTCGGGGTGGCGCTGTCCGCGATCGAGCTGCTCACCCCGGGCTGGCTGGCCGGGCTGGTCGGCGACCCGGAGCGGGGCGCGTCCACCTACGCGGTGGTCGCGGCGGCCGGGTTCGGCGCGAACGCGGTGGGCAGCCTGCTCGGCCCGTGGGCGCAGCGCCGCCTCGGCTCGGCGGTGCGGGCCGGTGTCGCGGGCATCGCACTCGGCGCGGCGGCCCTGGTCGGGGTCGCGCTCGCCGGGCCGGCCCTGCACGAGGCGACGATCGGCGTGCCGGTCGTCGCGGCGGCCTACCTGCTGCTGTTCGTCGGGCTCGGCGTGACCGCGGCACCGCAGGCCGCGCTGCTGCACGCCCGGGTGGCCTCCACCGAACGCGCGACAGTGATCTCGGTGCAGTCGCTGGCCTTGCAGGCCGCGGGAGCGGTCGGGTCCGTCTGCTTCGGCGCGCTCGCCACCGCCCGGGGTGCGGCCTTCGCGTTCGGCGCGGCGGGGGTAGCGCTTGCCGCCGCCGCCCTCGTGGTGGCCCGGATCCGCGTCACCGACCCCGCACCAACTCCGCTCCGCGAGCCGACGCCCGCGTTGTAGGTCCCCCGAACCCATCATCGGCGCGGCCACTGCGGCCTGACCGCGCCTTGGCCACCTTGGCCGCGCTCGCCCTGACCGCGCGACGCCGAGGGACCGGGCTCGTGTAGCAAGGCGTGCCAGCGGGTAGTTATCGACCGCATGACGGTCTATGGCTGGCACGCCTCGCACGAGCAGGTCCATCCCCGCGCACTTCTCGACGCCGCGGTAGCGGCCCAGGAGGCCGGGTTCGGCGCCGCGATGTCCTCCGACCACTTCTCGCCCTGGAGCGCCCGCCAAGGGGAGTCCGGCTTCGCCTGGTCGTGGCTGGGTGCCGCGTTGCAGGCCACCGACCTCCAGTTCGGGGTGGTCAACGCGCCGGGTCAGCGTTACCACCCGGCGATCGTCGCGCAGGCGATCGGGACGTTGGCGGCGATGTACCCGGGGCGGTTCTGGGCCGCGCTCGGCACCGGCGAGGCCAGCAACGAGCACATCACCGGTGGTGGCTGGCCGCGCAAGGACCTGCGGGCCGCCCGGCTGCGGGAGTGCGTCGACGTGATCCGGGCCCTGCTGGCCGGCGAGGAGGTCAGCCACGACGGGCTGGTCACCGTCGACCGGGCGCGGCTGTGGACCCGGCCGACGGAACCGCCGGCTCTCGTCGGCGCCGCGGTCAGCGTCGAGACCGCGGAATGGTGTGCCGAGTGGGCCGACGGGTTGATCACCGTCAACGCGCCGCACGAGCACCTGCGCCGGATGGTCGCCGCCTACCGCGACGCCGGCGGGCGTGGGCCGGTCTGCCTTCAGGCGCACCTGAGCTGGGCCGGCAGTGACGAGGAGGCGGAGGCGATCGCGTACGAGCAGTGGCGGTCCAACGTCTTCCCGCCGCCGGTCTGCTGGGACCTCGAGCTCACCGACCACTTCGACGCCGTCTCGAAGGACGTGCCCAGGGAACGGGTGGCCAAGACCGTGGACATCTCCGCCGACCTCGGCTGGCACGCGGCCCGGCTGCGCTCGTACGCGGAGATCGGTTTTGACCGGATCTATCTGCATCACGTGGGTCAGGAGCAAGCCGCCTTCATCGACGCGTTCGGTGCGAAGGTCCTGCCGCAACTGGACTGACTGGTCGCGGCCCACCGCACCCACATAGCATTCCGCGCATGGAAGGCCTGAACGAGATCGTCATCCTGCTGGCGGTCGCCGTCTTCGGTGCGGCGCTCGCCCGCAAGATCGGGTTTCTCTCACCGATCGTCCTGATGATTCTCGGCCTCGCACTGTCGTTCCTGCCCGGCTTCCCGACCTTCCACCTCGAGCCCGAGTTCGTGCTGATCGGCGTCCTGCCACCACTGCTCTACGTGGCCGCGCTGCAGACCTCGGTGCCGGCGTTCCGATTCAACCTGCGGCCGATCCTGCTGCTCGGCATCGGGCTCGTGGTGTTCACCGCGCTGGCGGTCGGCTTCGTGGTGCACCTGATCCTGCCGCAGGCGCCGTTCGCGATCTGCGTGGCGCTCGGCGCGGTGGTGGCCCCGCCGGACGCGGTCTCGGCGACCGCCATCGCGCGGCGGATCGGCCTGCCCCGCCGGGTCGTGACGATCCTCGAGGGCGAGAGCCTGATCAACGACGCCACCGCGCTGGTGCTGCTCCGGGTCGCCACCGCCGCCGCGACCGGTGGCGCGGTCGGCTTCGGCGCGGTCGGCGAGCAGATCCTGATCTCGGCGGGCGGCGGCATCGCGATCGGCATCGCCGGCGCGGTGATCTTCGGCTTTCTGCACAAGCGGATCAAGGACCCGCTGCTCGACAACGCGCTCTCGCTGCTCACCCCGTGGGCCGTCGTGCTGCCGTCCGAGGCCATCCACGCCTCCGGCGTCGTCGCGGTGGTGGTCACCGGCCTCGCGCTCGGCCACCGCATGCCGACCCTGATGGCGGCCGGCTCGCGGCTGCAGATGGACGCGTTCTGGCGGCTGGTCCGCTTCCTGCTCGAAGGCCTGGTCTTCCTGCTGGTCGGCCTCCAGTTGCGCACCGTCATCGACGACATCAGCACACCCTGGGGCACCGTGATCGGCGCGACGTTCGCGGTCATCGGGACGCTGATCCTGACCCGCTACATCTGGGTGCTGCCCGGCGGCTGGATCCCCCGGATGTCGGCCCGGGTACGCGGCCGCGAGGGCAGTTTCACCTGGCAGCACCCGGTGATCATCGGCTGGGCCGGCATGCGCGGCGTGGTCACGCTGGCCGCCGCCCTGGCGTTGCCCAGCGTCGGCACCGGCGAGGGCGAGGCCCTCTATCCGCGCGACGTGTTCATCTTCATCGCGTTCGCGGTGATCCTCTTCACGCTGCTGGTCTTCGGCCTGACCCTGCCGACCTTCTCGCGCAAGCTCGGGCTGCCGCCGGAGGACCCGACGAAGGACTTCCTGGCCGAGGCCGCGGTGCAGCAGGCCGCCGCCCGGGCCGCCAAGGAGCGGCTGGAGGCCAGCTCCGAAGGCGCGCCCCAGTCGGTGGTCACCCGGTTGCGGCAACAGGTGGTCGACCGCACCAACACCGCGTGGGAACGCCTGGGCGGGGACGGGCGGGAGACCCCGTCAGCGGCGTACGGTCGACTTCGGCAAGAGATGATCGACGCCGAGCGCGAGGTGTTCCGGACGGCCCGTGACGAGGGCCGCATCCCGGAAGAGGTGCTCAACCGCGCCTACCGCGACCTGGATCTCGAGGAATCTCTGCTCACTCGCCGCGAAGAGGACTAATGGGGGCACGAATGACCTGCGACGACATCACGCTGGCCGAATCACCGGAGCCGCAGACCACCGAGGGCTGTCAGGACTGCCTGGCCGCGGGCGAGCACGACTGGGTGCACCTGCGCCTCTGCGAGTCCTGCGGCCACATCGGCTGCTGCGACTCCTCGCCGAACCGGCACGCCACGGCCCACTTCAAGGAAACCGGCCACCCGGTCATCAAGTCCTTCCAGCCCGGCGAAAACTGGAAATGGTGCTTCGTCCACGAAACGCTTGGCTGACGAGTGAGAAGGGGTGTCGCATCGCGACACCCCTTCGGATTTTCACTAGCCGGCCTCGCCCGGGTCGGTGGGGAGATCGGGTAGGTCGTCGAACCATGGGTCGTACCAGGTCGGGCCGTCGGTCGGGACCGGTGGCAGGGTCGGCGGGACCGTCGGCACCGGCGGGATCGTCGGGATCGGCGGGTTGGTCGGAATCGGTGGGACGGTCGGAACCGGCGGGTTCGTAGGCACCGGTGGGACGGTCGGAGGCGGCGTCCAGGCGGGTTCGCCGTAGGTCTGTGGCCGGGCGTAGTAGAGGTTGCCGTCCTCGGCCACGAACGCGATGTCGTGGGTGCCGCGGACGAACGTGCCGCCCTCGACCGAGGCGCCGCCCGAGGCCTCGAAGCGGGCCGTGCCGCTCGCCTTGTGGCTGGTCGCGTCCTTCATGAAGTCGTCGCCGGTCCGGCCCGGGTCCGTGGTGAAGACCCAGAGCCGCTCGTGGTCCTGCACCATCATCCGGGTGCGGTCGTCGGAGATGCTCGCCGCCGAGATGTTGTCGACGTCGCGGCCGAAACGGCCGATCCGGGTCAGCCGCGCCTCGCCCGAGGTCCCGGACGGCAGGTCCACGCGGTAGACCGGCGTGCCGCTGGTCTTCGCGAACACGTAGAAGTGCCCGTCCAGCCAGAGCAACGCCTCCGAGTTGTACGTGCTGCAGCCCGGCTTCGTGTTGTCCGGGAACCGCAGGGTGTACGAGGCGACCACCTCCAACGGCCCGGAACCGCCCGGTGCCGGCTCGGCCACCCGCAGCAGCCGCTGCTGGTCCTTGCAGTTGTTGGCGCCCAACTGACCGATCCACAGCGCACCGGCGTCGTCGACGGTCAGGTCCTCCCAGTCCTCGTTCTTCGCGCCCGTGACCGGGTACGACGGGAACAACTCGTCGCCGCGCACCGCCTCCGGCATCCCGCCCGCCGAGATCCGCATGCCCCAGATCGCGTCGCGCGGCTTGCCGGGCTTGCTGGACCCGCCGTCGCGGAGCCAGTAGTACATGCCCGGGTAGGTCTTGCTCGCGATCAGCCCGGACGCCTCCGAGGCGGGCAGCTTCACGCCGAGCGGCGGCATCCGGCCCGGGAAGATCGGCGCGTCCCTGACCTTCTCCGGTGCGGGGTCGGCGCTCGCGTCGGTGCCGCCGACGGTGACGGCGTACCAGCCCGCCAGCGAGGCCGCCGCGAGCGCGACGACGCTCCACAGTGATCGTCTGCGCACCTGGGCCTCCTCGTTAAGCGAGCCGGTCTCTCCTATTCGTAACATAAAGGACAGTCCGGACGATGAGGACTCTACGGGTTTGATGCCTGTCAATATGGGGAAGGAGGGCCGGCACTCTGCCCCGGGAGGCTTCCATGACCCAGACCGCCGCCGATCGTTTCCGCAGCCGTCACGTACGACACGAGGTCAAGGTCCGTGATCTGCCCGAAGCTCCACGATCACACTGGCGGATCATCGGGCCGGGGGTGATCGCCGCAGGCGTCGGGCTGGCCTCCGGCGAGTTCATCCTGTTCCCGTACATCGCCTCGCAGGTCGGTCTGGTCTTCCTGTGGGCGGCCGCGGTCGGCCTGATCACCCAGTGGTTCCTCAACATGGAGATCGAGCGCTACACGCTGGCGACCGGCGAGACCGCGTTGACCGGCTTCTCGCGTACCTGGCGGCACTGGGGTCTGGTGTTCGCGATCCTGACCTACTTCGCCAACCTCTGGCCCGGCTGGGCGACGAGCTCCGCGACGATGCTGACCTACATCTTCGGCGGTGAGCCGCGCTGGATCGCGATCGGCATGCTCGCCGTGATCGGCGTGACGCTGACCCTGGCGCCGGTGATCTACACCGTCCTGGAGCGGGTCGAGTTCCTCAAGGTCGGCCTGGTCATCCTCTTCATCGTGATCGCGGTGATCTTCGCGGTCACCAGCGACGCCTGGTCGTCGCTCGGGCACGACGTGGTCCGCCCCGAGTTCCCGACCGAGCTCGGCTTCGCGCTGATGCTCTCCGCGCTGGTCTTCGCCGGCGCCGGCGGCGGCCAGAACCTCGTGCAGAGCAACTGGATCCGGGACAAGGGCTTCGGCATGGGCGCGTACGTGCCGCGTCTGGTCAGCCCGATCACCGGCAAGGAGGAGGCCGCGCCCGACTCGACCGGCTTCGTCTTCGAGGACAACGACGCCAACCTGGCCCGCTGGAAGCAGTGGTGGAAGCTGGCCAACAAGGAGCAGCTCTACACCTTCGTGCTGATCACCATCGTGACCATCACGCTGATGTCGCTGCTGTCGTACTCGACCGTCTTCGGCGTGCCCGGGCTGGCCAACGGCGTCGGCTTCCTGGAGGTCGAGGGGGAGCGGCTCAAGGAGCTCGTCGGCGAGTGGTTCGGCGTCCTGTTCTGGGCCATCGGCGCGATCTCCCTGTTCGCCGCGGCGATGGGCATCGTCGACTACACCAGCCGGCTGGCCGCGGACGTGCTCAAGGTCAGCTACCTGCGCCGCGTCTCCGAGAGCCGGATCTACTTCGCGCTGGTCTGGGGCCTGGTCCTGATCGGCGTCCTGGTCCTGGTCGGCGGCTTCGACCAGCCACTGGTCCTGCTGGTCATCTCCGCCTGCGTCGGCGGCCTGATGATGTTCCTCTACTCAGGACTGCTCCTGCTGGTCAACCGCAAGTTCCTGCCGGAACGCGTGCGCCCGCGCGGCATCCGCGTCATCGCCCTGATCTGGGGCGTCCTGCTCTTCGGCGTCTTCTCCGTGCTGACCATCAAGGAACAGGGAGCCAAGCTGCTCGACTGGCTGGGGTGAAATCCCTACGGGAGGCCAGGGGGAGTTTCCCGATGTCGTCTAGGGCGGCGAGCTTGGAAGTCTTCGGTCATGACCACCACGACCAGGCTCACCGCCCTCGCGGCGCCGTTGCTCATGCTGATCTACGGGATCAACCGGTACGTCGACGGGCTCGACGGCGACCGCGGCAACGGGATCGCGTGGGACATCGGCCACACCGCGTTCTTCTTCGCGTTCGTGCTGTTCGCCGTGCTCGCGGTCAGCCTCCACCGGATCGTGCCGGTGCCCGAGCGCTGGCAGCGCCACCTGCGCGACGGCGCGTTGGTCGCCGCGCTGATCGGTGCCGCCTCGTTCCTGTGGGTGACGCTCACCGACCTGGTGCCGGCGATCCCGACCGGGCTGCCCGAGTGGGCCATGGCGGCCCTGCCGGCGCTGTTCCAGGTCGGCATGCTGACGCTGTTGGGTCAGCTCGTGGCAGCCCGCCGGGTGCCGATCTGGACCCCGCTGGTCATGCTGTTCGGCTTCATGCTGATCGTCGTCAACCTCGACCTGCTGCCGTTCGCCTCCGTCGTGATCCTCGCCGGACTGTCGCCGCTAGCCCGCAAGGAACCGGTCAGTTCGGGCTCACCCCGACCAGTTGGTCCTTGACATGGTCGCGGAAGGCTACGTAGTCCAGTTCGTTCTGGTCCGCGTAGTCCTCCGCGTACTCCACGATCGCCTTGTCGAAGCGGTCGGAGCCGCCCAGGTAGGCGCCGATCGCGACCGGGTCGCCCGACCGGGCGTGTGCCCGGGCCAGCGTCCAGCCGCACATGCGGGCGTACAGCGCCAGGCCCTCGGGGCGCATCCGCTCGATCGGCGCGGAGAACTTCCAGTCGCGTAGCTGGCGGACGTAGAAGTCCCGGGTCGCGCCGTCCGGGGCCTTGACCCGGGTCCAGCCCAGGAAGATGTCGCTGAGGGCCTGCATCAGGTGCTGGCCCGCGACCACCCGCTCACCCTGGTTGCGGAACCGGCTCGCACCGGCGTACCGCGCGAGCACCGACTTCTGTGCCTCCTTGGCCTGGAGGAACAGCGGCTCTCCGTCGCTGGTCTCCAGCAGCACGATCCAGGCCCGGGTGCCGACGCTGCCGACGCCGACGACCTTGCGGGCCACCTGCACCAGCTCGAACTCGCCCAGCAGGTGCCGGCGGTCGGTCGGCAGGCTGCGCTGGTACGACTGGACCACGCTACCGAGCAGCTCGTAGACGATGTCGACCTCGAGCCCGCTGAACACCTCTTCGATCGGGACGATGGTCGGCGGCTGGCTGATGATCCGCCGGCGCCCGTCGACCACTGTGGTCAGCTTCGTCAGCGCCTGCCGGCTGTCCTTGCCCCGCGCCTTGGCCAACACCGAGGTCGCCTCGCTGTACGCCTTCGGCCGGATCTGCTCGCGGAACCGCCCGATGGTCGACTCGACGTCGAGGTGCGCGTACCAGACCGCCAGGACACCCTGTTCGGCGAAGGTCCGGATGTTCTTCCGGTACGCCTCGACCCCGGACCGGACGATCTCCTTGCGGGCCTTGCGCTTGAAGCCGTTGTCCCGCGCCGCTACCGCGAGGCTGGCCGCCAGGCGCTTGACGTCCCACTCGAACGGGCCCGGCAGCGTCTCGTCGAAGTCGTTGCAGTCGAAGACCAGCCGCCGCTCGGGTGACGCGAACGCCCCGAAGTTCGACAGGTGGGCGTCACCGCAGAGCTGCACCTCCAGGTCTGAGCGCGGTGCCTCGGCGAGGTCCGCGGCCATCGGCAGCGCGGCGCCGCGGAAGTAGGTGAACGGCGAGACCGCCATCCGCGCGTGCCGGACCGGGACGAGCTCCGGTACGCGCGACTCGGCCTGGCCCATCAGCAGCGCGATCGGATCACGGCCGGCCTCGACCCCGGTCGCGGCGTGCGCGTCGAGCGGCACCTCGTTGCGGACCGCACGGCCGGCGGCGATCCGTTCGGCTCGCCCAGGGTGGGCGTGACCGTTGCCGGCGGCGCTCACGGCTCCTCGATCCACGGCGTGTGCAGGTCGAAGTACCTGGTCTTGTGGACCTGGAGTTTCGCCAACTCGGCGGCTTCCTCGGCCAGCTTCGGCGGGAGCGGCTTGCGCTCACCCGCGCGGGCGGCCGGTTCGTCGGTGAAGTAGACGGCCATCGTGTACTCGCCGTCGCCGTACGAGCAGGCGGTGGTGCCGAGCACGTCGGGCCGGAACTGGGCCCACTCCTCCGAGTCACCGAGCAGCAGCGTCAGCGCGCGGTCGCGGTCGCTGCCCTGGCCCTGGAGGATCTGCACGAACCCGGCCTGGTTCGGGTCGCCGGGCCGTTCGGCGACGGCGTCGTCGGCGTCGTGGAACTGGACCTCGCCGTCGAACAGCTTCGACGTGCGCTGCCACCACTGGTCCTGCTCGGGCCGTTCGCTGTTGCGCTGGGCCGAGTGGATGTCGGTGAAGCAGGCGAGGCCGATGAACTCGCCGTCGTCGGTCACCCCGCCCGTCGAGTTGATCCACCCCTCCGCGCCGGGCGACAGGTCCCGGATCCACTGGTCCATAGCGGCTTTCAGCTGCCCTGGGTCGCGCACGTGACCCTGGATGATCTGGACGAACATCACGAGCCTCCTTGCCGGGACGAGGGGGACACTCACCTTCAAACCTACGACGAGTCGGGGCGCAAAACGGCAAATCGACCGTATGGGGTAAATGTCACGATTAGTATGACGGCGGTGACGTCCGCGCCCCGTGTCCGGACCGGCGAACGCGACACGCCGTCCGCGCCGGCCCAGGCCGGGCTGGTGCTGACCGCGCTGATCCTGGTGGCCTCGGTGGCCAACCTGAACCTCTCGGTGGCCAACGTCGCGCTGCCCGACATCGGCCGGGCGTTCGACTCCTCGCAGACCCGGCTGGACCTGATCGCGATCGGCTACTCGCTCGGGCTCGCCGTGTCGGTGCTCTATCTCGGCGCGCTCGGCGATCGGCACGGCCGCAAGCTGATGCTGCTGATCGGCGTCGCGCTGGCCATGCCGATCAGCGTGCTGGCCGCCTGGTCGCCCTCGGACATCGTGCTGATCGTGGCCCGGATCCTCGGCGGGGTGTCCGCGGGCATGGCCTACCCGACCACCCTCGCACTGATCACCGCGCTGTGGTCCGGCCCGGCGCGGACGAAGGCGATCGCCCTCTGGTCCGGCGTGGGCGGCGCGGTCGCGGCGCTGGGTCCGACCATCGCCGGCGCGGTCCTGGAGGCCTTCTGGTGGGGCTCCGTCTTCCTGGTCACCCTGCCGCTCGCCGCGGTCGCACTGGTGCTGGCCGCCGTGCTGGTGCCTGGCCACGTCAACGAGGGCGGCGGGCGGGTCGACAACCTCGGCGGCGTGCTGTCCATCCTGCTGGTCGGCGCGCTGGTGCTCTCGATCAACGACGCCGCGGTGCCGGGGGCCGGGCCGCGGGCGATCATCCTGGGCGTGATCGCGGTGGTCGCGGCCGTACTTTTCGTGCGCCGCCAGCGCAGGGCGGCCAACCCGCTCTACGACCTGACGTACGCCGGGCGGCGGCTGTTCTGGGTCGCGGCCTGCGCCGGCATCATCGTGTTCGGCTCGCTGATGGGCGCGATGTTCGTGGGCCAGCAGTTCCTGCAGAACGTGCTCGGCTACTCGACGCTCAAGGCCGGCCTGTCGATCCTGCCGGCCGCCGCGCTGATGGTGCTGGTCGCGCCCCGCTCGGCGGTGCTCGTCCGGCGCCGCGGCTCCCGGATCACCCTGCTGCTCGGCTACGTGTTCTGCCTGCTCGGCTTCGTCGCGATGCTGCTGCTCTGGAAGGAGGACATCGCGTTCTGGCGGGTGGCGCTGGCGTACGGGCTGATCGGCATCGGCGTCGGGCTGGCCGGGACGCCCGCGTCGCACGCGCTGACGAGCTCGGTGCCGGTGCGCCGGGCCGGCATGGCCTCCGGCACCGCCGACCTCCAGCGCGACCTCGGCGGGGCGGTGCTCCAGTCGGTGTTCGGCGCGCTGCTCACCATCGGCTACGGTGCGGCGTTCGCCCGCGAGCTGGCCGGCGCGCCGGCGTCCTACCAGCCGGCGATCGACGAGACCCAGACCGAGCTGGAGAACTCCTTCGCCAGCGCCGTCGACACCGCACAGCGCTATCCGCAGTACGCGGAGCAGATCATCGGCGCCGCTCGGGAGGCGTTCCTGGACGGCGACCAGTGGACCTACGCCGCCGGCATCGGCGCGATCGCGTTCGGGGCGCTGCTGGTGTTCTTCGCGTTCCCCAAGCACGAACAGGAGCAGGAACTGCTCCGCGAGTACGCGTCAGCCGACCGCTAGCGGCTGCGGCGCGGCGCCCGCCGGCCGGCGCCGGACGACCAGCAGCGCCGCGGTCGCGAGGCCGACGAGCCACATCGGCGCGTACGTGACGGCCAACTGGACGCGGCTGGGTTGGCCGACCTCGTCGTTGACCAGCACGCTGGACTGGGTGATGAGGCTGATCAACGGCGGCAGGGTCAGCACCAGGGTGACCAGCCCGCACAGTGCGCCGGCCGCGGACGTGCGGGCCAGCGCGGCGGCGAGAGTGAAAGCGGCGAACGGCATACCGAACATGGCCAGGGCGGTGCCGTCGGACTGCGTCGTGGCCAGCACCAGCGTGAGCAGCGAGACCACCACGAGCCCGGCGGCGTCCCAGGGCACCGCCGGGAGGCGCCGGGCCAGCAGGACGCCGGCGATGGCGGCGACGACGCCGAGCAGCGGAATGAAGTCGTGCGTCCACGCGATGCCCAGGTTGCGCCCGCTGGCCGTGAACAGGGCGCCCGTGGCGCCGGCGCAGACCAGCGCGAAGCGGGCCGCGTC
Organism: Asanoa ishikariensis; assembly: GCF_900107455.1. Classification (GTDB taxonomy): domain Bacteria; phylum Actinomycetota; class Actinomycetes; order Mycobacteriales; family Micromonosporaceae; genus Asanoa; species Asanoa ishikariensis. Next base: position 1,816,304 of record NZ_FNQB01000002.1, read on the forward strand.
GGTCCCGGCGGCCCGGCCGCTCCATCCGACGAGCCACCAGGTCATACCGAGCCAGACGGCGAGCGTGCCCACCAGCACGAGGACGGCCACCGCCGCCGGGGACTGGGCGACGGCGCGGTCGGCGTACTGCATGTGGAAGACCGCACCGACGACGGCGCCGACCAGCGCGATCCGGCTGACCGCGACGAGACCCGGCGTCCGGGCTTCCTCGGCCGGCCGGACCAGGATCGCGGCGGCCGTGGCGAGCACCAGGGCGAGGACGTCGGCCCAGCCCAACTGGCGCAGCTCCGGCAGTCTCGGGAGCAGGTCCGGTGCGATCGCGAGGTTCACCAGCAGACCGGCGGTCAACGCGGCGATCGGCCAAGGATCTCCGTCGGCCGGGGAAGCGGGCAACACCGCCACGGCGACGGCGCCGAGCACGATGCCGCCGACCAGGGCCGCGAGTGGACGGACGAGCGGGTGCAGCTCACCGAAGGCGGAGTCCGCGTCCAGCGGCGCGTACGCGGCGAGCAGGCCCGCCACGAGCAGCCCCGCCGCCACCACCGGCCAGCCACGGGCGCGGCCCCGGACCTGCGCGCCCGCGGCGACGCCGACGAGGAGCAGGACGATCGAGCCGGTGGCGGAGACGATCCTCGCCACGCCCTTGGTGTCGGCCCCGACCGGGAAGCTTTCGAGGCCGTAGACCAGCGTCTCGCCGACCGGTCCGAAGACGACGATGCCGACCGCGAGGGCGGCCAGCGTCACCAGTACCCGTCTGATCATGGCGTTTCCTCCAGGTCGGCGACGATCACCGTGATGTTGTCGGGGCCGCCGGCGCGCCGGGCCAGGTCGATCAGGCGGGCCGCGCAGGCCGCGCGCTCCGGGTGGGTACGCAGCACGTCCGAGATCGTGTCCTCGCGCACCACATTGGACAGGCCGTCGCTGCACAACAGCCAGCGGTCGCCGGGAAGCGGCGTGAGCGTGGTGAAGGCCGGCTGGACCGGGTCGCCCTGGAGCGCCTGGGTGACCACCGCGCGGCGCGGGTGCACGTGCGCCTCGTCCGGGGTGATCACGCCCTCGTCGACCAGCATCTGCACGAACGTGTCGTCCTTGGTCATCTGCTGGGTGCGGCCGTCGCGGTGCAGGTAGGCCCGCGAGTCGCCGACGTGGGCCAGCGCCACGGCGCTGTTGTCGGGCGCGAACAGCAGCGCGGTCAGCGTCGTACCCATGCCGTCGCGGGTCGGGTCCTCGGCCACCGCGGCCCGGATGCGGTCGCCAGCGGCGTCGATCACCTCGCGCATCGCGTCGACGAGCTCGGCCGGCGGACGGTCGGCGTCGGCCGCCACGATCGCCTCGATCGTGATGGCGCTCGCGAGGTCACCGGCGGCCATCCCGCCCATCCCGTCGGCGACGGCGAGCAACCGGGCACCCGCGTGCATCGCGTCCTGGTTGGCTCGCCGGACCAGGCCGCGGTCGGTGAGTGCGACGGACCGCAGCAGAAGCGTCATGGCAGGCAGGATGCCAGGATGTGCGCCGGTTGTCTCTAGTAGATCACCTTCTCGGCCATCCGGTTCGCACCGTCCGGCCATCCGGATGTACCGCGAAGAGTCCAAGATCAGATAGTGCGCGACCGGAAAGGCCGGGAGAATGGCGCGATGACTGACATAGGGCGGCTCGCGCCCGGCGCGGCGCGCGACTGGTGCGGCACGATGCCGGTGCACCGCCGGCTGTTGGACAGCGACCCGGGTTACGCCCGCGCCCGCGAAGAGATCGAGACCTTCACGTTCGGCGCCGCCCGCGAGGAGCCGCCGCCGCTGGGACTGGTGACCATCCCGACGATCGTGCACGTGGTCTGGTCCCAGGCCGCGCAGAACATCGGCGACGACCAGGTGGCGACCCAGATGGAGGCGCTCAACCGCGACTTCCGCAAGCGCAACGTCGACCTCGTGCTGCTGCCGTCGGTGTGGGCCCCGATGGCGGCCGACGCCGACATCGAGTTCGTGCTGGCCGACGTGACCCGCACCCGCACCGACGTGGGTTCGTTCGACACCGACGACAGCGTCAAGTCGGCGCGCAGCGGCGGCGTCGACCCGGTGTCCACCGACACCCATCTCAACCTGTGGGTCTGCCAGCTCGGCGGTGGCCTGCTCGGCTATGCCCAGTTCCCGGGCGGCCCGCCGGAGACCGACGGCGTCGTGGTCACCCACACGGCGTTCGGCTCGTCCGGCACCGCGACCGCGCCGTTCGACCTGGGCCGCACCTTGACCCACGAGGTCGGCCACTGGCTCAACCTGCGACACATCTGGGGCGACGACGGCGACGGCTGCGGCGGCGACGACTTCGTGGCCGACACGCCCAACCAGGCCGGCCCCAACTACGGGCGACCGACGTACCCGAAGGTGTCCTGCAACAACGCGCCGCACGGCGACATGTTCGTCAACTACATGGACTACACCGACGACGCGGCCATGGTCATGTTCACGCTGGGCCAGGCGGCCCGGATGGCGGCCGCCCTGCGCGGCCCGCGCTCGGGCCTGCTGGCGGCGGCGGCCACGTCGTGACGGCACCGCCCGCGGCCCTCTTCCGGCGGTGGGTGCACGTGCGGGAGGAGGACGCCGCCGGCGTACGCGTCTTCCGCCCCGCCGACCGCCCGCTCCCGCCGGCCCGCGGGCGTGAGGGCATCGAGTTCCGCTCCGACGGCACGTTCGCCGACCTGCGACCCGGCCCGACCGACGCGCCCGTGGCGTCGGTCGGCCGGTGGAGCCTGCCGGCCCCGGCCCGGATCGCCCTGACCTACCCGCCGGGCGCCCGGTCCGCCGGCGCACCCACGGGCTACGAGATCGTCGAGGTCACCGCGGACCTCCTGCGCCTACGCCCGATCTAGGCGCGGCGGTTGCGCACGGCGCTGGCCACGACCGCGATCGCCAGGACGCCGATGATCGCGGTCAGGGACGGGCCGACGCCGATCTCCGGTGCGGCGACGTGTGAGCCGCGCAGTGCCTCGAAGACGAGCTTCACGCCGATGAAGCCGAGGATCACCGCGAGCGCGACCGGGAGGTAGACGACGCGCTCCAGCAGGCCGCCGACCACGTAGTAGAGCTGGCGCAGGCCGAGCATCGCGAACGCGTTGGCGGTGACGATCACGTACGCGCTCTGCGTCAGGCCGAACGCCGCCGGCAGCGAGTCCAGCGCGAACACCAGGTTGGCCAGGCCGATCGCGGCGATCACCAGCGGGATCGGGGTGAGCACCCGGCGCGCGTCGACCATGGTGGTGAACCGCCGGCCCGCGTACACGTCGGTGGCCGGGATCAGCCGGGACAGCAGCGTGATGCCGGGCGGCTTCTCCTCCTCGCCGCCCTTGTCGCGCAGCGAGCCGAGCAGCTTCACGGCCGTGTAGACCAGAAACGCGCCGAACAGGTAGAACAGCCAGTTGAAGGCGTGCACCGCGGCGCTGCCGGCGGCGATGAACACGATGCGCAGGGCGAGCGAGATCAGGATGCCGACGGTCAGCACCTCTTCGACCGCTCCCGGCGGCACCGCGAACCGGCCGATGATCAGCATGAAGACGAACAGGTTGTCGGCGCTGAGGCTGTATTCCGTCACGTAGGTGGCCACGAACTGCTCGGCCGTCTCCCGGCCCAGCCAGAACGCGATGACGACGGCGGCGACCAGCGCCAGGCCGACGTAGAGGCCGATCCAGCGCGCGGCACCGGCCGGCGTGATCGCGTCCTTGCGGCGGGACACGGCGAGCAGGTCGACCGCGAGCAGAGCGACCAGGATGACCGTGGTCAGCACCCAGCCCAGCACCGACACACCCACCACGCGCCTCCCCAGGCCGCCGCACCCAAACCCGAAGGAGAATAGTCCTCAGGGTTGGTCGAAGCGGCAGCAGGCGATCACGGCCGCCGACTCCGGAGGCAGGTCGACGCTGGTGTAGGTGATGCTCACGCCCGGGGTGGTGGTGAACAACACCGACTTGGGCACGCCGTGCAGGCCGACCCGGGCCGGCGCCATGCCGATGTTGGCCGCCACCACGAGCGCACCGCGCCGCATGGTGATCACCTCGGCGCCGCGGCGGATCGGCCTGGTCGGTTCGGGTCGGGCGGCGGCCAGGTCGGGGTGGGCCCGGCGCAGGGCCGTGAGCTCGCGCAGCGTCGCCGCCGGCAGGTCGTCGGACCGCGACAGCAGCGGGGTCAGCGGCGCCGTCAGCAGCAGCGTCGCCGCCACGTCGCGCAGCCCGGTCAGCGTGGCCACGGCGCCCGGCGGCGGCGGTGCGAGCGGCAGCACGGGATCGGGGTCCTCGGTCCGCCACAGCCACGCGCTGACGCCGTCGAGGGTGCCGAGCACCCCGCCCTCGGCCGGCACGAGGAACCGGTTGGACTCGGCCAGCGTCAGTGGTCGGCCGAGGTGGTCGGAGAGCGCGCCGACCGCGGCCGCGAACTCGCCCAGTGGCACGGGCGCCGGCGGGCCGTCCAGGCGCACGCCGTCGAGGGCGAAGCCGGCCAGCCACTGCACGACGTGGTCGACCACGGCCGGGCCGAGGATGCGATCGCTGGCCAGCCGCAGCGTGACGCCGAGCCCGCGCGCCCGGGCGGCCACGACGAACCGACGCAGCAGGTCGTCGTCCTCCGGCGGCTCGATCTCGACGGTGTCGACACCGAGGTCGGCCAGCGCGGTCACGGCGGACAGGTCGTCCAGCGCGTAGACGACCCGGCCGGACACCTCACACTTCCCGGTCGAAGACGAGCAGGCTGCGCTCCGCGACGGTGGTCCGGGCGCCGGCGGCGACGGTCAAGGGCGGGTCCTGGGTCTCAGCGGCGGTCCAGGCCGAGGTGTCGAAGACGACCTGCCACTTCTCGCCGTACTCGGCCGGCGGGAGGGCGAACGGGAGCGGCTCGTGGTGGCCGTTGAAGCAGAGCAGGAACGAGTCGTCGACCTGGCGCTGCCCGTACCGGCCGCGCTCCTTGATGCCCTCGCCGTTGACGAACAGGGTGAGCGCGTTGACCTCGCTGTCCCAGTCCGCCATCGGGGTGCCGTCGAGGGCGAACCAGGCCATGTCGGCGACCGGCGTGGTCACGTCCCGGACAGCGACCGGCGCGCCGGTGAAGAACCGGCGGCGGCGGAAGATCCGGTGCCGGGCGCGGAAGGCGGCCAGCCGGCGGACGAAGGCCAACAGGGCGTCGTCCACCTCGACCCAGTCGACCCAGGTGAGCTCGTTGTCCTGGCAGTAGCCGTTGTTGTTGCCGCGCTGCGTGCGCCCGAGCTCGTCGCCGTGGCCGAGCATGGGCACGCCCTGGGAGAGGAACAGGGTGGCGAGGAAGTTGCGGCGCTGCCGGGCCCGAAGGGCCAGCACAGCAGCGTCTGACGTCGGGCCCTCCACGCCGCAGTTCCACGACCGGTTGTCGGACGAGCCGTCGTTGTCGTCCTCACCGTTGGCCGCGTTGTGCTTGCCGTTGTACGACACCAGGTCGCCGAGCGTGAAACCGTCGTGGCAGGTGACGAAGTTGATGCTGGCCACCGGCCGGCGCCCGTCGTCCTGGTAGAGGTCGGCCGAGCCGCTGATCCGGGTGGCGAACTCGGCGAGGGTGTCCGGTTCGCCGCGCCAGAAGTCGCGGACGGTGTCCCGGAACTTGCCGTTCCACTCCGTCCACAGTGGCGGGAAGTTGCCGACCTGGTAGCCGCCCGGCCCGACGTCCCACGGCTCGGCGATCAGCTTGACCGTGCTGACCACCGGGTCCTGCTGCACCACCTCGAAGAACGTCGAGAGCCGGTCGACCTCGTAGAACTCCCGGGCCAGGGTGGCCGCCAGGTCGAACCGGAACCCGTCGACGTGCATCTCCTGGACCCAGTACCGCAGCGAGTCCATGATCAACTGCAACGAGATCGGGCTGCGCACGTTGAGCGAGTTGCCGGTGCCGCTGTAGTCCACGTAGTACCGGGGGTCCTCGTCGGACAGCCGGTAGTAGCCGAGGTTGTCCAGCCCCTTGAAGCACAGCGTCGGCCCGAGGTGGTTGCCCTCGCCGGTGTGGTTGTAGACGACGTCCAGGATCACCTCGATGCCGGCCGCGTGCAGCGCCCGCACCATGCCCCGGAACTCCTGCACCTGCTGGCCGTGCCGGCCCATCGCCGAGTAGCCGTGGTACGGCGCGAAGTAGCCGATGGTGTTGTAGCCCCAGTAGTTGCGCAGTCCCCGGTCGGTGAGGTGCTGGTCGTGCACGAACTGCTGCACGGGCATGAGCTCGACCGCGGTGACCCCGAGCGTGGTCAGGTGCTCGATCGAGGCCGGGTGGGCCAGCCCCGCGTACGTGCCGCGCAGCTCGTCAGGAACACCGGGGTGCTGGGCGGTCAGGCCCTTGACGTGCGCCTCGTAGATCACGGTGTCGTGGTACGGCGTCCGCGGCGGGCGGTCGTTGCCCCAGTCGAAATAGGGGTTCACCACGACGGCCTTGGGCAGGTACGGCGCCGAGTCGGTGGTCGACATCGCGTCCGGGTCGGCCAGGTCGTGCCCGTAGACCGCCGGGTGCCAGTGGATGTCGCCGTCGACGGCCTTCGCGTACGGGTCGAGCAGCAGCTTGTGCGGGTTGCAACGCAGCCCCTTGGCGGGGTCCCAGGGCCCGTAGACCCGGAAGCCGTAGCGCTGGCCCGGCTGGACGCCGGTCAGGAACACGTGCCAGACGTACGCGTCGACCTCGGTCAGGTCGATCCGCTGCTCGTCGCCCGCGGCGTCTAACAGGCACAGCTCGACCGCCTCGGCGACCGCCGAGTACACCGCGAAGTTCGTGCCGACCCCGTCGTACGTAGCACCGAGCGGGTAGCGCCGGCCGGGCCATACCAGCATTACCGCAGACTAGCGGCTTTTGGTCCATTTTGAACCAAAATCAGGCTGGTACGGCCCGGGGTGCGATCAGGACGGTCAGACGGTCTCGCCGAAGTGGCCGCGGAGCTTGGCCAGGGCGCGGGTGAGCAGGCGGGAGACGTGCATCTGGGAGACGCCGATCTGGTCCGCGATCTGCGACTGCGTCAGGTTTCCGTAGAAGCGCAGCGTCAGGATCTTCTGCTCGCGCTCGTCGAGGGTGGCCAGCGCGGGCCCGAGCGCGACGCGCAGCTCGGCCAGCTCGAACGAGGTGTCCTCGGAGCCGAGCAGGTCGCCGAGCTCCGTCCCGCGGTCGCTGTCGCCGGTCGGGGTGGACAGCGAGACCGCGTTGTAGGCCCGGGCGCCTTCGAGGCCTTCCAGGACCTCTTCCTCGGTGACCTTGAGGTGGGCGGCGATGTCGGCGACCGTCGGGGAGCGGCCCAGGGTCTGGAGCAGGGTGCTGTTGGCCTCGGAGATGGCGAGGCGGAGCTCCTGGAGCCGGCGGGGGACTCGGATGTCCCAGGTGCGGTCGCGGAAGTGGCGCTTGAGCTCGCCGATGATGGTCGGGATGGCGTAGCCGGCGAAGTCGACGCCGCGCGAGGGGTCGAACTTGTCGACTGCCTTGATGAGGCCGATCGCGGCGGTCTGGAGCAGGTCGTCGGTGGGCTCGCCCCGGCCGCTGTAGCGGTGGGCGAGGTGGTTGGCCAGCGGGAGCCACGCCTCGATGGTGCGGTCGCGCAACGACGAGCGCGACGGGTGGTCGGCCGGCAGGGCGGCCAGGGCGGCGAGCAACTCGGTCGCGCTGTCGTTGAGCGTGCCGGTACGGGTTGCGCCGACCTTTTCCGCGGTCTGCACGGTCATTGGGGGGACCTCCGTTATGTGCAGTGCTGATGTTTGCTGTGGAGCACGTACTAACCGTTCGGCACTCACCGTAGCCCGACCGGCCAGCGAAAAGCTAGCCGAAAGGCCGATGTATATAGCGCGCGAAAGGGGCATATCGGGGTGTAACGTCCAAGCTTTTCGCTCTAACGGCTAGGGTTCCGGGGCATGACTGCCGGGCTAGTTCTCGCCGCCGGAGCCGGCCGGCGCTACGGCGGACCTAAGGCGCTCGTCCACCGCGACGGCGCCCTGCTGGTCGAGCACGCCGTAATAACCGCGCGCGCGGGCGGGCTCGATCCCGTCTACGTCGTGGTCGGCGCGGCCGCCGAACGGGTGCGCGCCGAGGCCGACCTCGGCGACGCCGTGCTCGTCGACAACCCCGACTGGGAGACCGGCATGGGCTCGTCACTGCGCGTCGGCCTGACCGCCCTCGCCGCCACTGGCGCCACCGCCGCCGCCGTGCTGCTGGTGGACATGCCCGGCATCACGCCGGAAGCCGTGGCCCGGGTCACCGCCGCCGCCGGCCCGGGCACGCTGGCCATGGGTGGCTACGCCGACCGGCGCGGCCACCCGGTCGTGCTGGGTCGCGACCACTGGGCCGGGGTCGTCGACACCGCCACCGGCGACGCGGGCGCCCGCGCCTACCTGCGCGCCCACGACACCGAGGTCACGGTCGTGCCCTGCGGCGACGTCGCCGACGACACCGACCTGGATACGCCGGACAACCCTTGATCGGGGGCGCTCCCTGGAGTAGTCATGCGGTATCAACTTTTAAGGGGGACGTCATCGCCGACGTCGACCGGTTCAACCGACTCACGCCCGCCGAGGCCGAGCGTGAGTTGTTCGCCTGCTGTGCCGTGCCTGGCTGGGCGGAGGCGGTCGCGGCCGGTCGCCCGTACCCCGATCGCGCCGCGCTGCTGGCCTCCGCCGACGCCGGGCTGCGCCGGCTAACCTGGTCCGACGTCTCGCTGGCGATCTCCGCGCATCCGCGGATCGGCGAGCGGCCCGCCGGCGGCCACCGGGAGTCCACCTGGTCGCGGCAGGAGCAGTCCGGGGTGGCCGCCGACGCCGACACCCGCACCGCGCTCAAGCGGGCCAACCTCGACTACGAACGCCGGTTCGACCACGTCTTCCTGATCTTCGCGACGGGCAAGTCGCAGGCCGAGATCCTCGACGCGGTCCGGCACCGGCTCGACAACGACGACGAGACTGAGCACCGCGTGGTCCAGGAGGAGCTTCGCAAGATCGCGTTGCTGCGGCTGGAACGGCTGGTCACCGACGCGACGGCGCCGCTGTCCACCCACGTGCTCGACCTCGGCCGGGGCAAGCCTGCCGCGGGCGTCGCGGTCAAGCTCGAGCGGGGCGCCGAGACCCTGGCCAAGGGGCGCACCGACGACGACGGCCGCCTGCGGGACTGGGTGCCGGCGGAGGGCTGGGCGGCCGGCGACTACCGGCTGGTCTTCGACGTCGCCGGCTACCTCGACGACCCGACGTTCTTCCCCGAGGTCGTCATCGGCTTCCGGGTCAGCGAGCCCGGAGCGCACCACCACGTGCCGTTGCTGCTCAACCGGCACGGCTACACGACCTACCGGGGGAGCTGAGCCGATGGCGATCACCCTGGGCGACAACCGGTACGGCAAGGCCGAGGTCCGCCTCGTCCGGGTGGTCCGCGACGGCCCCCGGCACGACCTGCGGGACCTGACCGTCAGCGTCGCGCTGGCCGGCGACCTGGCCGCCGCGCACCGCGGCGACAACAGCGGCGTGCTGCCCACCGACACACAGAAGAACACGGTGTACGCGTTCGCGAAGCGCTACGGCGTCGACGAGCCGGAGGCGTTCGGCCTGCTGCTCGCCCGGCACTTCGTCGACACCCAGCCGGGCATCCATTGGGCCCGGGTCGACCTCGTCGAGCACCCGTGGTCGCGGCTCGGCCCGCACTCGTTCTCGCGCGACGGCGGCCCGACCCGGCAGGCCAGCGTCACCGTGACCGGCGAGGCGTCCCACGTGGTCAGCGGGCTGGCCGGGCTGGTCCTGCTGAACACCACCGACTCCGAGTTCCACGGTTACGTCCGCGACGGCTACACCACGTTGCCGGAGACCACCGACCGCGTCCTGGCCACCGAGGTCGCCGCCCGATGGCGCTGGGCCTCGATCGGCGACGGTCCGCCGTGGGGTGCCTCGTTCCAGGGGGTACGCGACGCGCTGGTGGCCGCGTTCGTGGACACCTACAGCTACTCGCTGCAGCAGACCCTCTACGCGATGGGCAGCCGGGCGCTCGAGCAGCGAGAAGAGCTCGCCGAGATCCGGCTGACGCTGCCGAACAAGCACCATTTCCTGGTCGACCTGGCGCCGTTCGGGCTGGGCAACGACAACGAGGTGTACGTCGCCACCGACCGTCCGTACGGGCTGATCGAAGGCACCGTGTCGCGCGACGACGCGCCGCCGGCGCCGGAAGCGTGGTGATCATGGAGTTCCTGCGACCGTCCGACTGGGACGAGGCCCTGGCGGCCAAGGCGGCGCACCCCGACGCGATGCCGATCGCCGGCGGCACCGACGTGATGGTCGACCTCAACTTCGACCGGTCCCGCCCGACCGCGCTGCTCGACCTGACCCGGGTGACCGCGCTGACCGACTGGGGCACCGACGGCGACCTGCTGCGGGTCGGCGCCGGCGTCACGTACCGGCGGCTGATCGACGAGCTGGCCGGGCGGGTGCCGGGTTTGGCGCTGGCGTCCCGGACGGTCGGTTCGCCGCAGATCCGCAACCGGGCCACGGTCGGCGGCAACCTGGGCTCCGCCTCGCCGGCCGGCGACGCGCACCCGGCGCTGCTGGCGGCCGGCGCGCTGGTCGAGCTCGCGTCCACGCGGGGCACCCGGCGGGTGCCGGTCACCGAGTTCTTCGTCGGTCCCAAGCGGTCGGTGAAGACGCCCGACGAGCTGATCGCCGCCTTCCTGGTGCCGGCGCGGCCCGGCGTCGAGCAGTTCGCCAAGGTCGGCACCCGCAACGCGATGGTGATCGCGGTCTGCTCGTTCGCACTCGCGCTCGACCCGCAGACCCGCGCGGTCGGCACCGGGATCGGCTCGGCCGGCCCGACCCCGCTGCGGGCCACCGAGGCGGCCGAGTTCCTCGCCGCCGAGCTGCCGTGGGAGACCCGCGGCGCGGTGCCGGCGGCGGTGAGGGCGCGGTTCGGCGAGCTGGTCGGCGCGGCCGCGCGGCCGATCGACGACGTGCGCGGCAGCGCGGACTACCGGCGGCACGCGCTGGCCGTGCTGGCCCGCCGGACGCTGGCCTGGGCCTGGACCGATCTGGGAGGTGCGGCATGAGGGTCACCTGCGTGGTCAACGGCGAGACCCGCCAGGCCGACGACGTCTGGCCGGGCGAGAGCCTGCTCTACGTGCTGCGCGAGCGGCTCGGCCTGCCTGGCGCGAAGAACGCCTGCGAACAGGGCGAGTGCGGCTCGTGCACGGTCTACCTCGACGGGCTGCCGGTGTGCGCCTGCCTCGTCGCGGCCGGCCAGGCCGACGGCCGCACGATCACCACCGTCGAGGGCCTCGCGCCCGGCACCGGCGAGGAGCAGCTCGACCGGGTCCAGCGGGCGTTCCTCGCCACCGGCGCCGTCCAGTGCGGCTTCTGCACCCCCGGTCTGATCGTGGCGGTGCACGACCTGTTGGCCCGCGATCCCGCGCCGACCGACCCGGACATCCGCGAGGCGCTGGCCGGCAACCTCTGCCGGTGCACCGGCTACGAGAAGATCATGGAAGCCGTCCGGCTGGCGGCGACGTCATGATCCTCATCGAGAACTGCGCGATCGCCACGGTCGACGCCGCCGGCACCGAGTACTCCGACGGGCACGTGGTGATCGGCGACGACGGCCGGATCGCCGCGGTCGGTGAGGGGCACGCCGGCCGGTTCGAGTCGATCCGCCGGGTCGACGGCACCGGGTGCCTGCTCACCCCCGGCCTGGTCAACACGCACCACCACCTCTACCAGTGGGCGACCCGCGGGCTGGCTCCCGACGGCACGCTGTTCGAGTGGCTGACCACGCTCTACCCGATCTGGGCCGGGATCGACGAGGAGACCGTCTCGGCGACCACCGCGGCCGGCCTCGGCTGGCTGGCCCTGTCCGGCTGCACGACCAGCACCGACCACCACTACGTCTACCCGGGCGGCGCCGGTGACCTGATGGCCGCCCAGGTGGCCGCGGCGCAGGAGGTCGGCCTGCGGTTCCACCCGACCCGGGGCTCGATGGACCTCGGCCGCTCGGCCGGCGGGCTGCCACCCGACGAGGTGGTGGAGAAGACCGACGAGGCGCTGGCCGCGACGGAAGAGGCGATCACCCGCTACCACGACCCCGCGCCGGACTCGATGCTGCGGATCGCGGTCGCGCCCTGCTCGCCGTTCTCGGTCACCGGCCGGCTGATGGAGGAGGCGGCGGCGCTGGCGCGGCGGCACGGCGTGCGGCTGCACACCCACCTGGCCGAGACCGCCGACGAGACCGACTTCTGCCGCGAGCAGTTCGGCTGCACCCCGGTGGAATACGCCGAACGGCTCGGCTGGCTCGGCGACGACGTCTGGCTGGCGCACGCGGTGCATCTCGACGACCCCGCGATCGCCAAGCTGGCCGCGACCGGCACCGCCGTCGCGCACTGCCCGAGCTCCAACGCCCGGCTCGGCGCCGGCATGGCCCGGGTGCGCGAGCTGCTCGACGCCGGCGTGCCGGTCGGGCTCGGCGTCGACGGCGCGGCCTCGCAGGAGGCCAACCAGCTCGGCGCCGAGTTGCGCCAGGCGCTCTACACGGCCCGGCTGCGCGGCGGGCCGACCGGGCTGACCGCCCGCGAGGCGTTGCGGCTGGGCACGATGGGCGGCGCGCGCTGCCTCGGCCGGGAGGGCGAGCTCGGCTCCATCGAGCAGGGCAAGCTGGCGGACCTCGCGCTGTGGCGGCTCGACGACCTCGGGCACGCCGGCATCGACGACCCGGTCACCGCGCTGGTCTTCGGCCCACCGGCCACGTTGGAGCTGCTCACCGTCGGCGGGCGGACCATCGTGGAGTACGGGGAGCTGCGTACCGCCGACGACCGTGACCTGACCCGGCGCACCCGCCGCGCCCACCGTGCGCTGATGCGGAGGGCCCGATGAGCACACTCACGCGCGAGCCGACCACCGTCGCGGGCGGCGTCGGCACCTCGGCCCCCCGCCCCGACGGCGTCCTCAAGGTGTCCGGCGAGTTCGCCTACTCGTCCGACCTGTGGGCCGACGAGATGCTGTGGGGCGCGACGGTCCGCTCGCCGCACCCGAGCGCCGAGATCCGCGCCGTCGACATCACCGGGGCGCTGGCCGTGCCCGGCGTCTACGCCGTGCTGACCGCCGCCGACGTGCCCGGCGCCAAGCGCTATGGGCTCGAGATCGTCGACCAGCCGGTGCTCGCCGTCGACGAGGTCCGCTACGAGGGCGAGCCGGTGGCGCTCGTGGCCGCCGACCACCCGGAGACCGCCCGCCGGGCCGCCGCCCGGATCAAGGTGGAATACGCGGTACGCGCCCCGGTCACCGACCCCGAGGAGGCGCTGTCCCGCGGCGACCTGGTCCGGCACGTGCCGGTGCACCGGTTCGCCTCGGCCGGCGGCGACGCGCTGACCGCCGACGTGGTGGTCACCGGCACGTACGAGGTCGGCATGCAGGACCAGGCGTTCCTCGGTCCCGAGTCCGGGCTCGCGGTGCCGGCCGAGGACGGCGGCATCGACCTGTTCGTCGCCACCCAGTGGCTGCACGTCGACCAGAAGCAGGTGGCCGCATGTCTCGCACTTGCGCCGGAGCAGGTGCGGCTGCGGCTGGCCGGCGTCGGCGGTGCCTTCGGCGCCCGCGAGGACCTGTCGATGCAGGTGCACGCCAGCCTGCTCGCGCTGCACACCGGCAAGCCGGTCAAGATGGTGTACGGCCGGGAGGAGTCGTTCTTCGGCCACGTGCACCGGCATCCGGCGCGGCTGGAGTACGAGCACGGCGCCGACCGGACCGGCAAGCTGGTCTACGTCAAGGCGCGGATCGTGCTCGACGGCGGCGCGTACACCTCGTCGACCCCCGCCGTCGTGGCCAACGCGGCCACCCTCGGCGTCGGGCCCTACGACGTGCCGACGGTCGTGGTCGACGCGTACGGCGTCTACACGAACAACCCGCCCTGCGGCGCGATGCGCGGCTTCGGTGCGGTGCAGGCATGCTTCGCGTACGAGTCGCAGATGGACAAGCTGGCCGCCGCCATCGGTGTCGACCCGGTGGAGGTCCGCCGCCGCAACGCGATGACGACCGGCTCGGTGATGCCGACCGGCCAGATCGTGTCCGGCCCGGCGCCGGTGGAAGAGCTGCTCTCGCTCGTGCGCGACCGGCCGTTGCCGCCCGAGGCCACCGGTGACCCGCGCGAGCGGCCCGGCGGGGTCGCCAACACCACCCGCGGCGAGGGCGTGGTGCGCGGCGTCGGCTATGCGATCGGCATCAAGAACGTCTGCTTCTCCGAGGGCTTCGACGACTTCTCGACCGCCCGGGTGCGGCTGTCCGTGCTCGGCGGCGAGCCCGCGGTGCTCGTGCACACCGCCGCCGCCGAGGTCGGCCAGGGACTGGTCACCGTGCAGGCGCAGATCGCCCGCACGGAGCTCGGCGTCAGCCAGGTCACCGTGGCCACCGCCGACACCTCGGTGGGCAGCGCCGGCTCGTCGTCCGCGTCCCGCCAGACGTACATGACCGGTGGCGCGGTCCGGGCGGCCTGCCAGGCGGTGCGCGCCACGGTGCTGGAGCGCACCGGTCGCGCCGATGCTCTGTCGCTCGTCGACGGCAAGGTCGTGGCGTCCGACGGGTCGGTGGTGGCGTCGCTGGTCGAGCTGCTCGGCGAAGGGGACGTCGAGGAGACCGTGGAGTGGCGGCACAAGCCGACCATGCCGCTCGACCCGGTCACGGGCCAGGGCGACGCGCACGTGCAGTACGCGTTCGCCGCCCACCGCGCGGTCGTCGACGTCGACACCGAGCTCGGCCTGGTCCGGGTGGTCGAGATCGCCACCGCGCAGGACGTCGGCAAGGCGGTCAACCCGCAGGCGGTCGTCGGCCAGATCCAGGGCGGCACGGCCCAGGGGCTCGGGCTCGCGGTGATGGAGGAGATCCAGGTGGTCGACGGGGTGATCCGGAACCCGTCCTTCACCGACTACCTGATCCCGACCATCCTCGACATGCCGCCGATGGAGGTCGACGTGCTGGAACGCGGTGACCCGGACGCGCCCTACGGCCTACGCGGGGTGGGCGAGCCACCGACCATCTCCTCGACGCCCGCGGTGGTGGCGGCCATCCGCGCGGCCACCGGGCTGGCCCTGACCCGTGTGCCGGTGCGCCCGGACCACATCGCGCTGGCCCCATGACGCTTCCGGAGTCGGTCTACCGGGACCTCGACGCGCAGCTCGCCCCCGTCGACGCGGTGCTGCGGGCGAGACCGCGGGCCGCGGTGACCGGGCGGCAGCCGGTGCACACGGTCTACGTACCCGCTGACAAGTTCGGGCCCTCCGTGGTCTCGGCGTGGGGCTCCGCGGCGCTCGCCGCCCTGGACGCGTCCTCCGCGCTGCCGTTCCCCGAGGAGCTGCGCGACCGGGTGGTGGCCAAGCTGGCCCGCGAGCCGGTCGAGGACCTGCGGATCGACTTCGAGGACGGCTACGGCGACCGCGGTGACGACGTCGAGGACGCCGCGGCGGCCGCCGCCGGTGCCGCGCTGCTGTCGCTGTCCCCAGCACCGCCGTTCGTCGGCCTGCGGATCAAGTCGCTGGAGGAAGGCACCCGCCGGCGCGGCGTACGCACGCTGGACCTGTTCCTGTCCGCCGTGGACGGTGCCCTGCCGCCCGGCTTCGTGGTGACCGTGCCGAAGGTGAGCGCGCCGGCCCAGGTGGCGGCGATGGCCCGGCTCTGCGCCCAACTCGAGCTGGCCCACGGCCTGCCGGCGCGCTCGCTGCTGTTCGAGGCCCAGGTCGAGACCCCACTGGCGGTGCTCGGCCCGGACGGCACCGCGACGGTGTCCCGATTGGCGGCGGCGGCCCAGGGTCGGTTGGTCGGCCTGCACTACGGCACCTACGACTACAGCGCGGCGCTCGGCGTCGCGGCGGCCGAGCAGAGCCTCGCCCATCCGGTCGCCGATCACGCCAAGGCGGTCATGCAGGTGGCGGTGGCAGGCACCGGCGTGCGGCTGTCCGACGGGTCGTGCAACATCCTGCCGGTCGGCCCCGGCATCCAGGCGGCCTGGCAGCTCCACCACCGGTTGGTGCTGCGCTCCCTGGCCCGCGGCTTCTACCAGGGCTGGGACCTGCACCCCGCGCAGCTACCGACCCGGTTCGCGGCCACCTACGCGTTCTTCCGGGGTGGCTCGGCCCCCGCGGTCGAGCGGCTCGGCGCCTATCTCGAACGCCGATCCTCTGGGATCCTGGACGAGCCGGCGACGGCCCGGGCCCTGGCCGGTTTCCTGTTGCGCGGCCTGGACTGTGGCGCCCTGGACCCGCCCGAGGTGCCGTTCACCCGTCCGGACCTGGAGGCGCTGTGGGCTTCGTGATCCGCTCGACCCGGGTGGTGCTGCCCGACGGCTCGGTCGACCCGGCCGGTGTCGAGATGCGCGACGGGCGGATAGCCGCGGTGCTGCCCGGCCGGCCCCGCGCGGACATCGACCTCGGCGACCTGGTGCTGATGCCCGGCCTGGTCGACACCCACGTGCACGTCAACGAGCCGGGCCGCACCGAGTGGGAGGGCTTCGGCTCCGCGACCCGGGCCGCGCTGGCCGGCGGGGTGACCACGATCATCGACATGCCGCTCAACTCGCTGCCGCCGACCGTGTCGGCCGAGGCGCTGGCGGCGAAGCAGGCGGCGGCCGCCGGCCAGTGCCACGTCGACGTGGGCTTCTGGGGTGGCGCGATCCCGGGCAACGCCGGCGACCTGGCCGCCCTGCACGCGGCCGGGGTGTTCGGCTTCAAGGCGTTCCTGGCCGACTCCGGCGTGCCCGAGTTCCCGCCGGTGACCTCGGCCGAGCTACGCGCCGCGATGGCCGCCGTGGACGCGCTGTTCCTGGTGCACGCCGAGGACCCGGACCGGCTGGGGGTGTCCCCGGCGTCGCGGGTCTATGCGGACTTCGAGAGTTCGCGCCCCGGCGCGGCCGAGTGCTCGGCGGTCGGCGCGGCGCTGGACGCCGCCGAGGCGACCGGCTCGCGGGTGCACATCCTGCATGTCTCCGACGCCGACGCCGCCACCGTGGTCGAGGCCGGCCGGGCCCGCGGCGTGCGGGTGACCGCGGAGACCTGCCCGCACTACCTCACCCTGGACGCGGCCGAGGTGCCCGACGGCGCGACCGAGTTCAAGTGCTGCCCGCCGATCCGCGGCGCGGCCAACCGCGACCGGCTCTGGGCCGCGCTCGCGGCGGGCGGGCTCGACATCGTGGTCTCGGACCACTCACCGTCGACGCCGGCCCTCAAGCACCCCGAGACCGGCGACTTCGCGGCGGCCTGGGGCGGCATCGCGTCCCTCCAGCTCGGCCTGCCGCTGGTCTGGACCAGCGCCGCCGCCCGCGGTCACGATCTCGCGGACGTGGTGCGGTGGATGTCCAGCGGCCCCGCCGACCTGGTCGGCCTGCACCACAAGGGACGGATCGCGCCCGGCGCCGACGCCGACCTGGTGGCCTTCGACCCGGACGCCACCTTCACCGTGCGGCCGGACGGGCTGCACCACAAGCATCCGGTCACCCCGTACGCCGGCCGGCGGTTGACCGGTGTGGTCCGCCGGGTCTGGCTCGGCGGCACCAAGGTGACGCCCGGCGACCCGCCGCGCGGCCGGCTGCTGACCCGCTCCGCCGACCTGCTGGAGCCGGCCCGATGACCGCGTGGCTGGCCCTTCCCGACCTGGCGTCCCGGCGCCTCGGCGGTGGTGTGGTCGGCACCAACGATGAGCTGTTCGCCGCCGCCGACAACCTGGTCACGCCGGAGCCGCCGGGGTTCACCCCGCGCACGTTCGGCCCCAAGGGCCAGGTGTACGACGGTTGGGAGACCCGCCGCCGCCGCTCGCCCGGTGAGGACTGGGCGATCGTCCGGCTGGGCGTGCCGGGCCGGGTGCGCGGGGTCGTGGTCGACACCTCGCACTTCACCGGCAACTTCCCGCCCGAGGCATCGGTCTTCGGCTGCCGGCTGGGCGGCCATCCCTCGCTGGACGACCTGAATGCGGCCGACTGGGCGCCGCTGCTGTCCCGTTCGCCGCTGGCCGGTGACACGGCCAACCCGTTCGACGTCTCGGTCGACCAGCTCGTGACCCACGTCAAGCTGGTGATCCACCCCGACGGGGGAGTGGCCCGGCTGCGCGTGCACGGCGAGGTCGTGCCGGACCCGGTCCGCTTCCCGGACGGCTGGCTCGACCTGGCCGCGGTCGACAACGGCGGCCGGGTGGTCGGGTGCAGCGACCTGTTCTACGGTGCGCCCAGCCAGCTCATCGAGCCCGGGCTGGCGCGCACGATGGGCGAGGGCTGGGAGACCCGGCGGCGCCGCGACTCCGGCAACGACTGGGTCGTCGTGCGGCTCGCGGCGCCCGGCCGGATCCGCCTCGCGGAGCTGGACACCTCACACTTCAAGGGCAACGCACCCGGTGCGGCCGCGCTGCGCGGCGTCGACGAGCGCAAGGCCGACCCGGCCGACGAGAGCGCCTGGCGCGACCTCCTGCCGCACACCCCGCTGCGTCCGGACACCCGGCACCGCTTCGAGGTCCGCACCGATCCGGTCACCCACGTGCGCCTCGACATCCATCCCGACGGCGGCATGGCCCGGCTGCGGCTGCACGGCCACCTCGACGACGGAGTGCTCGACACGCTGCGCGCGGCGTGGCAGCCGCGGGCCGGTGGAGGAAACTGAGGCAATGCTCAAAACCGTCCGGCCGCGCAGCTACAGCGACGTCATCCACGTCGGACACCTCTTCTGCCACGACGTGACCGTGGTGATGGACCTGACCGACCTGGGCGACGGCGACCCCACACCCCTGGTCGACTTCGCCGCGGGCCTGATCGTCGCCCGCGACGGTGCCATGGAGAAGCTCGCACCCAAGGTCTTCATGCTCACCCCCCGCGTCAGCTTGTCGCCAGCGCCTCGGTCGGAGTGAGGCGGGCGGCGCGGACCGCTGGATAGACCCCGGCCGCCACGCCGACCAGCAGGGCGGCGCCGATGCCGACCGCCACCGAGGCCACCGGGACCACCGCCGGCCAGCCCTGGTAGCCGGCGTACCCGACGGTCGCGAGCACGCCCAGCACCGTGCCCGCGGCCCCGCCCGAGAGCGAGAGCAGCACGGACTCGGTGAGGAACTGCGCCCTGATCTGCCCTCGGTTGGCGCCGAGGGCCCGCCGCAGGCCGATCTCCCGGCGCCGTTCCAGCACCGAGATGAGCATGGTGTTCGCCACGCCGACCCCGCCCACCAGCAGGGCCACCCCGGCCAGGCCGAGGAAGAGCCCCGCGAAGGCCGTCTCGGTGGCCTGCTTGGCGGCCAGCGCGTCGGACGGGCGGCTGACCTGGACCAGGCCGGGTAGCTGCGGGTCGAGGGTGGCGGGCAGCACGCCGCGTACGTCGTTCAGCGCCTCCTCGCGGGCCCGCACGTAGACGACGGTCGGGTGGCCGTCGAAGCCCAGGACGCCGCGGGCCGGCTCCCAGCCGACCAGCGCCGACCGTTCGAGGTCGGGAGCGAGCGGCATCGGGTCCAGCACCCCGACCACCGAGAACCAGTGGTCGTCGATGCTGACCTGCGGCAGCGGCTGGCCCGGGACGAGGGCGACGCCGAGCCGGCTCGCCGCGACATAGCCGAGCACCACCGTCGGGAACTGCTCGTCGGCACCGAGGAAGCGGCCGGAGCGGACCCGGCCGTTGACGGTCTCGAGCAGGTCGCCGCGCGCGGCCAGCACGGTGAGCCCGGACGTGTCGTGCGGGTCGACCAGGTCGCTGCGGCGCACCACGGCGTGCGTGTTGGCCACGGCGCTGGTCGCCAGCACCGGACCGATCCGCTCGACCATGGCCACGGAGTTCTCGGGCAGGAGCACCGGCGGCTTCTGGTCCGGCACCGGCTGCACGCGCAGCAGGTTGGTGCCCAGCGCCGAGAGCTGGTCGGCGAGGTCCCGCTGGCTGGAGGCCGGGATGCCGGCGACGACGACCATCGTGGCGATGCCGATCGAGATGCCGAGCGCGGACAGGACGGCCCGCATCCGGCGGGCGGTGATGCCGAGCAGGCCGAGCCGCAGCACGTCGACCGGTGCGAGCCGGATCGGCTCCGGCGGCCGGTTCACCGGACGCTCCCGGTGTCGACCACGATCCGGCCGTCGCGGATCTCCACCCGGCGGGGCAGCCGAGCGGCGATCTCCCGATCGTGGGTGATGACGGCGATCGTCGTGCCCTCGGCGTGCAGGCCGCTCAGCAGGGCCAGCACCGCCTCACCGGTGGCGGTGTCCAACGCACCCGTCGGCTCGTCGGCAAGCACCAGCGCCGGGTCGTTGACCAGGGCCCGGGCGATCGCCACCCGTTGGCGCTCACCGCCGGAGAGCTGGTGCGGCAGGTGGTCCACCCGGTGCGCCAGCCCGACCCGGCCCAACGCCTCGACCGCCATCGCGCGCCTCCGGCGCCGGGGCACGCCCGCGTAGAGCAGCCCGGTGGCGACGTTCTCGACGGCGTCGACCCCGGAGTTGAGGTGGAACTGCTGGAAGACGAAGCCGAGCCAGCGGCCCCGCAGCGCGGACAGGCGGCGGTCCGGGAGGCTGGTGACGTCGTGGCCCGCGACGCGTACCCGGCCGCTGGTGGGCAGGTCGAGAGTGCCCATGATGTGCAGCAGCGTCGACTTGCCGGACCCGGACGGCCCGACGATGGCGACGAGCTCTCCGGCGTGGATGGTCAGCGACACCTCGTCGAGCGCGGTGACGCCGCCCGGGTAGCGCTTGCTGACCCCTTCCACGCTCAGCACCGGTGCGCTCACGAGGCCGTCACGACCTCGAGGCCCTCGGCGACCCCGGCGCCGCTGATCTCGACCAGGCCGCGGGCGAACATGCCGGTCTCCACGGCGACCAGCGCGCCGCCCGGAAGCTGGAGGGCGTGGCCGCCCTCGCGGAGCGCGACGAGCGCGTCCACCGGGACGGCGAGCACCCCCTTGTGCGTGGTCGAGGTGAACTCGACCCGCACCTCGGCGGCGTCCAGCGCCGCCACGTCCTTCGCCTTGTCGGGCGCGACCAGGATGTCCACCGTCGGCGGGGCGCCCTCGCCGGTGCCACCGTCGCTGCCGCCGCCCTTGACGGTGCGCGAGACGGAGGCGACCCGAGCCTTGATCTCCTTGCCGTCGGGCAGCACGACGCGCACCGCGGCGCCCACCTTGACGGTGTTGGCCTCCCCGGCGCCGACCGGCACGGTGACCAGCTTCGTTCGTTCGGTGACGGCCAGCAGCTCGGCCGCGACCTCGTCGCCCGGCAGCGCCTGCACGGTGCTCACCCGGACGGGTCCGGGCAGCACGACGGCCTGACCGACGCCGATCTTGCCCGTGGGTTCCAGCCCGAGCGACTCCTGCCACTTCTTGATCGCGGAGAGCAGCTTCGTGCCCACCACCACCTTGCCGTCCTTCGCCGGCTTGACCCCGGTCTCGTAGCCGAGCGCCGCGAGGTTGTCCGCGACGACCCGGACGTCACTGCCGGTCAGCCCGGCCTTGTCGATCGTGCGGAACAGCGGCGTGCCGCCGAACAGGACCGGGACGGGCCGGTCGTCGACCCAGTAGAGCGGCTTGCCCCGGCCGACCGTGTCGCCGACCCTGGGCAGCCGGGTGACGATGCCCGTGCCCGCGCCCTTGACGACCCGCTCCGGGCCGAAGCCGAGCGTGCCGCGCAGCGTCTGGGTGTCCGAGAGGTCGGTGCGGGTCACCTTGATCGTGGCGAGGGCCGGCGGGGGGGCGCCGGCCTCCGCGCCTTTGGCTCCACCGCGCAGGACCAGCACCGCACCGGCTGCGACCCCGAGCGCGACCACGACCACGGCGACGATCGCGGCTTTACTTCTTGCCACCGAAGATCTCCATCGTGCAGCTCTTCTCCGCCTTCGCCATCTCGTCCTCGTCGAGGCCCGGGCCGGCGGTGTTCACGTCGTCGTCGTACGTCCAGCCGGAGCCGTCGGGCAGCGAGTGGATGTTCGCTCCACGCTTGCGCAGGCACTGCACGTAGTCGTTCCACTGGCTCACGTAGTTCGGGTTCTTGTCCCGGTCGAGCTCCGGCGGCTGGAGCGGCAGCTTGTTCTCGCAGGCCACGTACGCCGCCTTCGGCTCGCCGCTCTGGTCGAGCGAGAGCCCGCCGCCGTCACCGACCGCACCGGCCGACCGGCCTTCGTTCTTCTTCACCCCGTGCTCGAACAGGCAGACGTTGTACGCCTGCCACAGAGCGTTCTCCTCCTCGTCCGTCGAGTCGAGACGAAGCTGCGGTCGGCCGCCGTCCGTCGCGGCGTCGCTGGCGGAGACCTTGACGTCCGGCGTGGTCAACGTGGCGACCTCGGTGCCGTTGTCCGCGCCTGGTGCCCCACCGCATCCGGTGAGTGCCGCGGCGAGCAGGACGGCGGCCGCCAGCAGGGCGGTTCGCGGGGTGGATTTCGTCATGCGGCGACCGTCCCGAACGACTGTCAGAAACCTGTGAGGAACCGATGGCCATCCTGTAGTCGCAGTTCAGCGGCGGGGTCAACCGACGTAGAGTCGCCGCCGTGCGCGCTCATGTCGTGGTGGCCGAGGACGACGAGAAGCAGGCCGAGCTCGCCCGCCGCTACCTGGAGCGGGACGGGCACACGGTCGTCGTGGTCCCCGACGGCCGCGCCGCGCTGGAGCAGATCCGCCGGCATCCGCCCGCCCTGGTCGTCCTCGACGTGATGATGCCGGGGGTCGACGGCCTGGACGTGTGCCGCATCCTCCGGCAGGAGTCCGACGTGCCGGTGCTGATGCTGACGGCCCGGTCGACCGAGGACGACCTGCTGCTCGGCCTGGACCTGGGCGCCGACGACTACATGACCAAGCCGTACAGCCCGCGGGAGCTGGTCGCGCGCGTGCGGACCCTGCTGCGGCGCGGCCAGCGGACCGCCGCGGACCCGGTGCACCGGGTGGGCGGCCTGGGCGTGGACCCGGTGCGCCACGAGGTGACCTGCGACGGCCGGACCGTCGACTGCACGCCCGGTGAGTTCGCACTGCTCGAGGCGATGGCCGCGCAGCCCGGCCGGGTGTTCACCCGGGACCAGTTGCTCACCCGGCTGCACGGTTTCGACCGCTACATCACCAACCGCACGGTCGACGTACACGTGATGAACCTCCGCAAGAAGATCGAGCCCAACCCGCGCAAACCGAGCCGCCTGGTCACCGTGTACGGCGTCGGCTACAAGCTGGTCGACCGTGCCCCGTGAGGTCCCGCTGCGCCGCAGCCTGCTGTTGCGCCTGCTGGCGCTGGCCGTCCTGGTGGCGCTCGCGTCCATCGCGGCGACCGCGTGGCTGGCGGTGCGCACGACCACCGGCGCGATCCGGCAGGAGCAGGGCCAGACGATCGCCGACGACGCGCGGATCTACGACACCCTGCTCGGCTACGCGGCGACGCACCCGGACTGGACCGGTGTCCAGGACACCCTGCGGCCGCTCGCCCGGCGGGTCGGCCGGCGGGTCGCGCTGACCACCGGGTCCGGCACGCCGATCGCGGACTCGGCGCCGTCGGCGGGTCAACTGCCCGCGAAACCGTCGGCGACGATCGACGCGCTCTCCGTGGACGCCACCCTGAGCCCGGAGTCGGGCGGCGCCGACCGGATCGACCCGCGCGCGGTCGGGCCGTACCTGCTGCCGCCCGACGAACGCGCCGCGCTGCGCGCCAGGGCCGACGTGGCGGTCACGTGCCTGCGGGGTCGCGGGAAGATCGAGGCGTCGGTGGTCGACACACCCAGTGGGCGCCCCCGGATCGAGACCGAAGGCCCGAACCAGCCCGACGACATCATCTGCCTGGACGCGCGCGCGGACCTGGCCGCTCCGACGGCCACCGAGACCAAGGCGCTCGGCCAGCTCAACGCCCTGGTGAACACCTGCCTGGCCCGGCGCCAGGTGCCCGCGGTGCGGGTCGCGCAGGACCAGACCTGGACCTGGCGGGACTCGGCCGCGGTCGCCAGCCCGGGCTTGTCGCGGAAGGAGCAGGAGGACAACCGGGCGGTCAACGCGTGCATCGGCGGCAGCCGGCGGGAACAACTCCTCCCGTTCGTGGCCCCGGCCGCGACGCTCTTCGTCGCCGACCCGGGCGGCCGCCCGTCGGCCAAGTTCGACCTGTCCCCGGCCAACCGGGCCCGGATCGTGCTCGTCGCGGGACTCGTGCTGTTGGTGACCGTCGTCGTCACCGTGCTCGCCGGCATCCGGCTCACCCGCCCGCTGCACGCGTTGACCGCCGCGGCGCAGCGGATGCGCGACGGTGACGGCGCCGCCCGGGTGCGGGTGACCGGCCGCGACGAGATCGCCCGGCTGGCCGAGGCCTTCAACGACATGGCGGAACGGCGAACGCGCCTGGAGCAGCTACGCCGGGCGATGGTCGGCGACGTCGCGCACGAGATGCGTACCCCGGTCAGCAACATCCGGGGCTGGCTGGAGGCCGCCGAGGACGGGGTCGTGGTGGCCGACCGGCGCCTGCTCGGCTCGCTGCTGGAGGAGGCCATCCTGCTCCAACACGTGATCGACGACCTCCAGGACCTGGCCCAGGCCGACGCGGGGGCGCTGCGGCTGCACGCCGAGCACGTCTACCTCGCCGACCTGCTGGCCCAGGTCGCCGCGACCCACCCGGGCGTCCTGCTGCGGGTCGACGGTGACCCGGAGTTGTTCGCCGACCCGGTGCGGCTCCGGCAGATCGTCGGGAACCTGGTCGCCAACGCGGTGCGGCACACGCCCCCGGGCGGGTCCGTGACGGTGAGCGCCCAGGTGGCCGGCTCCGAGGTGGTCATCGCCGTCGCCGACACCGGCACCGGGATCAGCGCCGAGGACCTGCCCCGGGTGTTCGAGCGGTTCTGGCGGGCGGAGAAGTCCCGGAGCCGGCGCAGCGGGGGCAGCGGCCTCGGCCTCGCCATCGTCCGCAAGCTCGTCGAGGCGCACGGCGGGACGGTCACCGCCACGAGCGTCGTCGGGCAGGGCTCGACCTTCACGGTCCGGTTGCCCGGGCAGGGTCCTGTGTCGTAACCTGCTGGGAGCGCTTCCACTGACGGTCCTCTATTGCCTATGCCAAGGAGAACCGCCATGCACCGCAGATCCGTCGTCGGCGCGGCATTCGCCGGCGCGGCGGCCGTCGCTGTCGCCCTGACCGCGCTGGTCGCGCCAGGCCGCGCCGTCGCGGCCGACTCCGCCTTCTATGTCGACCCGGACACCAATGCCGCGCAATGGGTCGCGGCGAACTCCTCCGACAGCCGGGCGGCGGTGATCCGGTCCCGCATCGCCGAGGTGCCGCAGGCCCGGTGGTTCACCACGACCAACACCAGCACCGTGCGCGCGCAGGTCAGCGCCTACGTCGGCGCCGCCGCCGCGGCCGGCAAGATTCCGATCATGGTGGTGTACGACATCCCCAACCGGGACTGCGGCGGAGCCAGTTCCGGCGGTGCGCCGTCGCACGCGGCCTACCGGGCGTGGGTCGACGAGGTCGCCGCCGGGCTCGCGGGCCGGCCGGCCACGATCGTTCTCGAGCCCGACGTGCTGCCGCTGATGACCAACTGCCAGAACTCCTCGCAGCAGGCCGAGACCCGGGCCTCCATGGCGTACGCGGGCAAGAAGCTCAAGGCCGGCTCGTCGCAGGCCAAGGTCTACTTCGACGTCGGGCACTCGGCCTGGCTGTCGGCCTCCGAGGCCGCGTCCCGCGCCGTCGCCGCGGACATCGTCAACAGCGCCGACGGCATCTCGGTCAACGTGTCCAACTACCGGGCCAACAGCGAGGCCGTGCCGTACGCGAAGGCGGTCCTGGCGGCGATCGGCTCGTCGGCGCTCAAGGCCGTCGTCGACACCAGCCGCAACGGCAACGGGCCGGCCGGCTCCGAGTGGTGCGACCCGTCCGGGCGCGCGATCGGCGTGCCGAGCACGACCCAGACCAACGACTCCGCCATCGCCGCCTTCCTCTGGGTCAAGCTGCCCGGCGAGGCCGACGGCTGCATCGCCACGGCGGGCCAGTTCGTGCCGCAGCGGGCGTACGACCTGGCGATCGCGGCCGGGCCGTGGAACCCGCCGACGACAACGCCGCCCACGACGGTGCCGCCGACGACCACGCCGCCCACCACCACGCCTCCTTCCTCCGGGAGTTGCACGGTCCGGCAGCGGTTCAACATCTGGACGGGTGGGTTCACGGTCGAGCTGACGATCACCAACGGCGGCGCGGCCGTGAGCGGCTGGACGCTCAGCACGACCCTGAGCGGCGACGCCCGGCTGACCCAGGGCTGGAGCGCCACCTGGACCCAGTCCGGCAGCGCACTCACCGCCCGGCCGCTGTCCTGGAACACCAACCTGCCGGCCGGCGGGTCGGTCACGATCGGTTTCCAGGGCACCTACACCGGGACGTTCGTACAGCCCACCCAGTGGCGGTTCGGTGATCGGGTCTGTTCGGTCATTTGACGGACGGCGACGGTTATCCGGTCGAAGATCGGGGAAGTGGTACGCGACCGAGGAGGAACCATGACCCAACCTTCGACCCCGCCCGGGCCTGGCGGCGTACCAGTGGCACCCGCCGGCTCCGGCGCTCCGGTGCCCGGCCGTGGTCTCGGTGGCGGTCTCTTCGGTGGTGCCCCGGTCGCCGACCAGGGCCCGAGCCGGCCGACGGTGACCGTCGCGACCTTCACGGACTACGCGGCGGCGCAGCGGGCCGTCGACTACCTCTCCGACAACCAGTTCCCGGTGGAGACCACGGCCATCGTCGGGAGCGGGCTGCGCCTGGTGGAAAACGTGCTGGGCCGGCTGACCACGGGCCGGGCCGCGCTCGCCGGCGCCGGCAGCGGTGCCTGGTTCGGCCTGTTCATCGGTCTGCTGTTCGGCATCTTCACGGACGCCAACTGGTTCGCCGTCGTGTTCTCCGCGCTGGCGATCGGTGCCTTCTGGGGCGCGCTGTTCGGTGCCATCGGCCACGGCGTGACCCGCGGCCAGCGCGACTTCACCTCGCGTAGCTCGCTCCAGGCCACCGAGTACGCGGTGATGGTCGACGCCGAGCACTCCGAAGCGGCCCGCCAGCTCCTGACCCGGATGAACTGGCAGGCCAGCGGCGCCAGCTAGGTTTTGGGGCGCCGTCCTTGCTCAAGGGCGGCGCCCTATGGCCCACCACTCGCGGCGCGGCCGGGGTAGCGCCGGCAGCGGAGTGCTGCCGTCGAACGCCGCCTCGGTGCCGTCCGCGACCAGCTCCACCAGGTCCGCGCCGTAGGCACCCGGCTGGCGGATCTTGAGCACCAGGCAGAACGGGTCGCTGTCCCCATACTTGCGCTGCAACTCCCGGTGATGCCCGGCGAGGTAGCGAGCCGCCGCCAGGTTGCTCAGCGCGGTCTGCCCGACGAGCAGGAAGACCGGGTGCGCGGTGGGCAGGGCGCGAGCGAGCAGCACGTGCGCCTCCTCGTGGGGCAGGCGGTCGTAGCGCTGCGTGCCGACGAAGATCGGCACGGTCTCGTCGGCCTCCTCGAAGGTCGTCACCCGGACGCCCGGCATGAGCGCCGCGAGGTGTGCGCTGGTCCGGGGGTTGCTCTCCGGGCCGCCGATGCAGAACTCGGTGACCTTGCCCAGCTCCTTGGGCGCCTCCGCCGCCGGCACGAGATCGGCCCGCGCACCGCACTCCTTGACGATCGCGCCGAGCTCGACGATGGCACCCATGTCGTTGCGGTGCACACTGGACACCTTCGGCGAGGACCAGTGCCGGCCGGCGATCAGGAGACTCGGCGCGCCCGCCCGCAGCCCGAAGAACCCGCGCATCCGGGCCAACCGCCGATAGGACACGGCCCGCTGCACCATCCAGGCCGCGACAGCAGCGAGCGCGCTCGCCACCAGATTGATCGCCAGGTCAGTCACGGCGACACATTAGACGGTCTCTCACTTGTAGTTCAGTTCCCCGGCTTCGATCGGTGGCGCCAGGCGGTTCTCCTCGGGTGCGAGGGGGCAGGCCCAGCGGTCGTCGTACGCGCATGACGGGTTGTAGGCGTAGTTGAAGTCCAGCCGGACCCGGTCGGGGCCGAGCAGGGTCACCCCGCGGCCGAAGGTGCCCTTGACCGTGTCCGTCAGGTAGCGGCCGGCGCCGTAGGTGCGCGGGCCGGCCGTGCCGTCGCGGAACGGCAGGAACAGGCCGCCGCCGTACGCCTCGATCCAGAACAGCGTCAGCGGCCCCCACGGGGTGTCCGCGATGCCTACCCGCCGGTACGTCACGACCCCGTCCGGGCCGCCCGTGTCGATGGTCAGGCCTCCGGTCGCCGGGCGGACCGGTGCCTCCGCGATCGCGTCCGGGTTGGCCGGGAAGTGGGGCAGACCCCGGAACGTCGGCCGCTCGTCCGGCGGGATCGGTGACTGCGGGTGCTCGGCGAACAGCGCGTCGCGCCCCGCCCGGAAGCCCGCCAGGTCGACGTCGGAGAGGTAGAGGCGAGCCACCCGTTCGCGCCAATCCGCCAGGTCAAGGTCATCCACATCACCCACGTTAGCCGGGAACAACACGGCCGGGGCGGAAGTTGTTCAGATTTGAAAGAACAGGTACCTTGGAGGTGTGATGAGAGACGAGAAGTTGAGCCCGGAGGAGTTGGCCGCCTGGCGTGCGGTCGTCGAGTCCAGCCAGCGGCTGCTCATCACCATCGAGGACGACCTGCGGAAGGCGAGCGAGTTGACGCTCGCCGACTACAACGTGTTGGTGCAGCTCGCCGAGGCGCCCGGGCGGCGACTTCGGATGGGTGACCTCGCCACCAAGCTGATCTTCGCGCCGAGCCGGCTCACCTACCAGATCGGCACGATGGAGAAGCGCGGACTGGTCACCCGCGAGCCCTGCCCGGACGACCGGCGCGGCAGCGAGGCCGTGCTCACCGAGGCCGGGTTGGCGGCGCTGCGCGCTGCCGCACCCGGGCATCTCGGCTCCGTCCGGAGGCATTTCATCGAGGACCTCGACGCCGCCGACCTCGCCGCGCTCACCAAGATCTTCACCCGCATCGACGAGCGGCTGAGCGCCGCCCGCACCGAGTCCCGCTAGGAACCGAGCCCGCTAGGAGTAGTCCGATGCCAGCCATCACCGTCGACGACGTTCTCGTCCTGCCCCGCCTGCCCCGCCTCGACCCTGCCACCACCACGATCCGCCCGGTCCGGTCGCTGACCACCGCGCCGAGCGGCTTCGAGGGTGAGGGCTTCCCGGTGCGCCGCGCGTTCGCGGGCGTGTCGCTGACCGACCTCGACCCGTTCATCCACCTCGACCAGATGGGCGAGGTCGACTACGCGCCGGGCGAGCCGAAGGGCACCCCCTGGCACCCGCACCGTGGCTTCGAGACCGTCACGTACATCATCGACGGGATCTTCGACCACCAGGACTCCAACGGCGGTGGCGGCACCATCACCAACGGCGACACGCAGTGGATGACAGCGGGCAGCGGCCTGCTGCACATCGAGGCGCCGCCGGAGCACCTGGTGATGAGCGGCGGCCTGTTCCACGGCCTCCAGCTCTGGGTCAACCTGCCGCGGGCCAACAAGATGGACCCGCCGCGCTACCAGGACATCCGCGGCAAGGAGTCGGGTCTGCTGACCACGCCGGACGGTGGCGCGCTGATCCGGGTCATCGCCGGTGAGATCGCCGGCCAGTCCGGCCCGGGCACCACCTTCACGCCGATCACCATCGCGCACCTGACGATCCAGCCCGGCGCCGAGGTCGACCTGCCCTGGAACCCGGACTTCAACGCCCTGGTCTACGTCCTGGGCGGCAAGGGCACGGTCGGCGTCGACAAGCGCCCGATGCACACGGGCCAGCTCGCCGTCCACGGCGCGGGCGACGCGCTGCGGATCACCGCCGACCTCCAGCAGGACGCGCACACGCCGGCCCTGGACCTCTACATCATGGGCGGCCAGCCGATCCGTGAGCCGGTCGCGCACTACGGCCCGTTCGTGATGAACACGCGCGCGGAACTGGCCAAGGCCTTCGAGGACTACCAGGCCGGTCGCCTGGGCGTCATCCCCGCGTCGCGCGTGCCGCACTCGTCCGGCGAGGGCGACCGCCCGTAAAGCAGAGTCCTAGGCGGTCACCACGAAGATGGCGATCACGCCCAGGATGACCATTATCAGGATGGCGAGGAGGAGCCCCTGTTCGGAGTTGGACTCCCGCGTACGGCTTTCCGACTCCGGGATGATCTCACTGCTCATCGGGGCCTCCCTACATGCCGTCCTTCGACAATGACGGTAGGCGCGCCGTTACGGAGAGAAATCACGGTTTCGCGCCACGGGTGGCGGTTCTGTGTCAACGTGTCGGCCCGCCCGGGCAGGTGTGACGGCCTCGCGTTCTGGGAAATGCCCCATGGATGCGGATAGAGGACTGGTTTCTCACCCGGGCGGAGCGCGGCAATCCCGCCTCAGACCTACCCACGTGGAGCGAAGGCAATCACTGCGAGCCGCTGGTGCACGGCGCCAGCTACTTCGCCGATCTCGTCCGCACTGTCGACGGGCTGGTCAAGGGTGATCACCTGCTGTTCACGGACTGGCGGGGTGACCCGGACGAGCGGCTCCTGCCCGACGGCCCGACCGTCGCCGAGCTCTTCTCCCGTGCGGCCGAGCGGGGCGTGGTCGTCAAAGGGCTGGTGTGGCGCTCGCATCTGGACAAGCTCCAGTACAGCGAAGAGGAGAACCGGCACCTCGGCGAGCTCGTCGGGGCGGCGGGCGGCGAGGTGCTGCTCGACCAGCGGGTCCGCCGAGGCGGCTCGCACCACCAGAAGATGGTGGTGCTCCGCCGTCCCGGGGACCCGGCCGGCGACGTCGCGTACGCCGGTGGAATCGACCTCTGCCACAGCCGCCGCGACGACGGCACGCACCTCGGTGACCCACAACCGGTGACCATGGCCGGCGCGTACGGGAAGCGCCCGCCCTGGCACGACGTCCAGCTCAAGCTCCGCGGCCCGGTCGTCGACGTGCTGGACCAGGTGTTCCGCGAGCGCTGGCAGGACCCGATGCCGTTGGACATCGAGAACCCGCTGGCCTACCTCGGCGACCGGCTAAGGCACGCCGACCTGACCGCGGACCCCCTGCCGGAGCGCCCGCCGGCCGCGCCCCGGGTCGGTCCGCACGCCGTGCAGGTGTTGCGCACCTACCCGGCGGTCCGGCCCCGCTACCCGTTCGCCCCGGACGGCGAGCGCACCGTGGCCCGTGGCTACCTGAAGGCGGTCCGCCGCGCCCGCCGGCTGATCTATCTGGAGGACCAGTACCTCTGGTCGACCGAGGTGGCGACGCTCTTCGCGGAAGCCCTCAAGGCGAACCCCGAGCTGCACCTGGTCGCCGTGGTGCCGCGCCATCCCGACATCGACGGCCGGCTGGCCCTGCCGCCCAACCAGGTCGGCCGCGAGCTCGCGCTGCGGCTCTGCCGGGAGGCGGCCCACGACCGGGTGCACGTCTTCGACGTGGAGAACCACAAAGGCACTCCCGTGTACGTGCACGCGAAGGTCTGCGTCATCGACGACGTCTGGGCGAGCGTGGGCTCCGACAACTTCAACCGTCGCTCGTGGACCCACGACAGCGAGCTCTCCTGCGCCGTGCTCGACGAGACCCGCGACCCGCGCGCGCCGCAGGACCCGGGCGGTCTCGGTGACGGCGCCCGGGTCTACGCCCGCGATCTGCGGCTGCGCCTGATGGGCGAGCACCTGGACCGCACGGACACCGACGACCTGGTCGACCCGGCCGTGGCGGTCGCGGCGATGACCGAGTCAGCCGAGGCGTTGGACGCGTGGCACCGTGGCGGTCGCACCGGCCCGCGCCCACCGGGTCGCCTGCGCGCGCACGCACCGGAACGGCTGCCGCGCCTGACCCGTCTGTGGGCCCTGCCGCTCTACCGCCTGCTCTACGACCCCGACGGCCGCCCCCTCAAGCACCGCCTGCGCGGCACGTTCTAAGGCCGCGTCCTGTCGCTCATCGCGGCCTGCGACGGGCCCAGCCGCCGTCTGGCGGCGTCCCGGGATCACCCAGATACAACACCGGTATCCGGGCAATCCCGAGCCACCACCAGACGACACCTGGACTCCGTCTCGGCTCACGATGAGCGACAGGACGCGGCCTACAGCGACCAGTCCCGGGGCACGTAGATCGGGGCCTCCGGGTCGCCGGCCAGGACCATCGCCGCCCGCCACTGTTGGATGGCCGGCATGCCCTCGTCGACCCAGCGGTCGATGAGGATGCCCGCGTCGGTGGCGTAGTCCTCCGCGTGTGGCCCGGCCGCCACGATCGCGCCGTCGGCCCGGATCGCCGCGCCGCCCGTCCGGGTCTCGTCGAGCAGCACGCAGCCCGTGCCGCCGTCGAACTGGGCGCCGGTGGTCCGGCGGTCCCAGGCTCCGATCGCGAACCACAGGTCGTGGTAGCGCAGGCCGTTCAGCGCTGTGCGCCAGCGGGCCGGCAGCCGCAGCGTCGGCACGATCTCCGCCGGGCCGCGCACCGGCGCCGGGTGTGCCCACGGGTAGCGCGCGCCGAGCGGGCCGGCCGCCGCCATGAAGCCGGCGCCGCAGACGCCGTCCGCCCAGATGTCGGCCCGCGCCGGCCAGCCGGGCGCCGCCCGGCCGTCGGCCGGCTGGCTCCAGACCCGCAGCACCGGGTTGTTTCCGGCGTGCGTGACCGGCGCGACCATCAGCCCGCCCGGCACGAGCTGCGCCAGCCAGTGCGGTGACACCCCGGTGACGCCGACGGTGACCATGACCCGGTCGTACGGCGCACCGGCCGGTTCGCCGAGGTAGCCGTCGCCGACCCGGACCCGCGCGCCGGTGACGCCCGCCGCGGCCAGTGCGGCCGCCGCCCGCGCGGCCACGTCGGGCTGGACGTCGACACTGGTCACGTCCGCGCCGACGGCCGACATCAGCGCCGCGTTGTAGCCGGTGCCCGCGCCGATCTCCAGGACCCGCATGCCGGCGGTGACGCCGAGCTCCTCGATCATCAGGGCCATCAGGGACGGCTGGCTGGACGAGCTGACCGGGCGTCCGTTGTCGAGTTTGGTCACCAGCGCGTCGTTGCGGTAGGCGCCGGCGAGGAAGTCCTCGTCGCCCGGCCGCAGCAGACCCGCGTCACTGTCGTGAAAGCCCTCGGCGAGGAACACTTCGCGGGGCACGGTCGCGAACGCCAGGGCCAGGTCGTCGCGGGTGAGCCCACCGTCGTCGCGCAGCACGTCGACCAGACGGGCGCGCAGCGCGGGGGCGTCGGTCATGCACCTACGGTAGGCCGCGCAGCGGCTCGCAGACACCGGGGCACGTCGGCGACATGGTACGGATGTTCGGCCGGCTCGATTTTCGCCAGGAAATGGGCGTACACCGCGGCTGAACGCACCTCGGCGACCGGGCCCAGCACCGCGATCGCCGTCTCGGGGTCGCAACCCGGAACGGCCGACCGCCAGCGCGCCGCCCAGGCCGCTCGCAGGCCGGCGGCCGCGTCGTCGCCGACGCGCTCGCTCAGCCGGAGGATGTCGAACACCGGGCTGCCGACGAACGAGTCGCCCCAGTCGATCACCACGGGGTCGCCGGCCCCGGCCACGCGGGTGTTGCCGGGGTGCAGGTCGCCGTGCACCAGCGTGTCCGGCAGGCCACAGGCCCGAGCGGCGGCGAGCCGCTCGACGAGGTCGGGGAGCACCTCGTCGACGGCGGGCCGGTGCGGTGCCAGGGTCGACCGGATCCACTCCGCCAGCCGGGCGTCCCGCCGGTCGGGCAGGCCGGCCGCGACGAGCATGTCGACATCGGACAGCGCGGCGAGTTGGATCTCGTGCGCGGTCACGCCGATCCGGTGGCGGCCGGCGAGGTCGGCCTCGTACCAGTCGTCGCCCGGCACGTGGTCCAGCAGGAGCCGGCCGTCGCCTCCCTCGGCGAGCAGGTCCGGCGCCCGGCCCGGCGCGACGTCCGCCAACCAGCGCAGTGCCGCGGCCTCGTGCAGGAAGAACGGCGGCACCTGTTTGAGCCAGGCCCGCCGCCCACCGTCGGCGTCGAGCCGCCAGATCGCCGACAGGTTCCAGGTGCGGTGCTGGTGTGCGGTGACGCCCGCCCAGCCCCGCTCGGTCAGCCGTGCTGTCGCCCAGGCGATGCTCCGCGCCGGGCCGCCGGGCTCGGCGTAGGGCGCGCGGTGGGGCTGCGGGTCGGTCACCGCAGCGGGGTCGACGCCGGCCTCGGCCAGGGGCACCGCCCCGGCCGGGGCGGCCGCGCACTCGGCCAGGTAGGTGACGGTGCCGCCGGGCATCGCCGGCCGGTCGGCACTGAGCAGCCGCAGGATCGTGACGTCGAGGCCGAAGTGCACCCGGGCGCCGTCGACGACGTCGGCCGACTCCTGCCACCAGGGCACCGGCACCGGGTACGGCGGCAGCACACCGAGCGGCGTGCCGTGGGCGTCGACGAGCACCAGGCGGGCGAGGCGGGTCACGGCCGGGACGCTAGCCGCCTCCGGTGCCGCACGCGACCGGGTTTAGGGCCTCGCCATCCGGGGGCCGATCGGCACGACCTGGTTGAGGACGGGCTCGCCGGGCGCCGGCTCGACCGGGTCCGTGAGCCCGAGCAGCTCCTGGCGGGCGTTGAGCAACACCATGATCAGCTCGTCGAGGCGGGCCGGGGTGAGTCCGTAGCGTCCGATCGGATGGGCCGACAGCACGGTCGGCGGTGTGCCCGCGTCGATCGCCTGTCCGATGGTCAGCACGACCTGGTCGGGCGCGCCGCCGGCATGGTCGAGCTGGGCGAGGAACTGGTTGGCCAGCTCGACCCGGGGCATTCCGTCGGCCACCCAGTGCACGGGCGCCTCGGGCCGGGCGTACTCATTGGTGCTCACCTATTGACCATGACACAGGTAAAGCCCTACCGCACTGCGGCGAGCGATAGCGTACGAAGGATGCTGGTCGTCATCATGTCCGACACCCACCTGCCCAAGCGGGCCAAGGACCTCCCTGCTCCACTGTGGATGATCGTGGACGAGGCCGATGTCGTGGTGCATGCCGGCGACTGGGTCGACGTCGACCTGCTGGACCGGCTGGAAGCGCGGTCCCGCCGGCTCGTGGCGGTCTACGGCAACAACGACGGCCCGGCGTTGCGGGACCGGCTGCCCGAGGTGGCCCGGGCCGACCTCGACGGCGTGCGGCTGGCGGTCGTGCACGAGACCGGCGCCGCGACGGGCCGGGAAGCGCGCTGCGCCGCGCGCTTCCCGGACACCGACGTGCTGGTCTTCGGCCATTCCCACATCCCGTGGGACACCGTGGCGCCGACCGGTCTGCGGCTGCTCAACCCCGGCTCACCCACCGACCGGCGCCGGCAGCCGCACCACACCTTCATGACCGCCGAGATCAGCGACGGAAGGTTGACCGCGGCGAGCCTGCACCGGCTCTAGGTCCTAGCCGCCGTTGGACGGCTGGTAGCGCGGCGCCCGGGCGATCCGTGCGACAGCCTCGCCGGTGAGGGTGTCGACCGTGTCGATGAACGAACGGCCCATCTTCGAACGGGCCTGGACGGCCGGGTGGGTGGCGCCGAAGTCCTCGGCGCCGGACTGGCCGTCGGCGAACAGGGCGTATGTCACCACCGGCGCACCCGCCCGGTCGAAGATGATGCCGGCCTCGTGCCGGGCGTTGTCGAACCAGCCGGCCTTGGTGGCGACCCGCAGCCGCTCGTCGGACGACATCACGCGGCGGATGCCGTCGGTGAACGCGATCGGTGCCCGCAGCCGCGAGAGGATCGCGGCCGTCGAGGCGGGGGAGAGCAGCGTGCCGGCGACGAGCTGGCGCAGCAGGTCGTGCGTCTCGCGCGGGGTGGAAACCCCGAGGAAGAACCGGTTGGGGTTGGCCACCGGCTGGACCTGGGTGTGCGGGAAGCCCTTGGCGACCAGGATCTCGTTGATCTCCAGGGCCGGGGCGACCAGGCCGCAGAGCCGGACCGCGGTGTCGTCGGAGACGGTCAGCAGCGCGGCGAGCACGTGGCCGAGGGTGACGGAGCTCGGGTACGCGCCGTCCAGGCTGAAGATGCCGTCGCCGCCGGGGACCACGATCGCGGCCGTCACGTCGACGCGCTGGTCGAGGGTGAGCAGGCCGCGGTCGACCTTGTCGAGCACCGCGACCGCCACCGCGATCTTGTTGACGCTGTAGGCCTCGAGCACCGTGTCGCTCTCGTCGTTGACCGCGACCTCGCTCGACCCGGCCACCGTGACGTAGGCCTGCCAGTTGCCACCGGCGGCCGTGCTCTCCTTCTGGTAGACCCGGCCGATCTTGCGTGCGGCCTTCAACGGCGTCGGCTCGGCGCCGGACGCGGCGGCCGGCGGGGCCGCCGAAGCGACGGCCGGGGCGCCGAAGACAGCCCCGGCCGTGGCCAGCGTGCCGAGCCCGAGTGCGGTGCGACGGTTGAGTGACGAACCCATGCGAAAACCCTCCCCGTTGGACAGACCGCTCGATCCAACCATGAAAAGGCTTCACTCGCCGCCCCGCTAACCTCCGTTGGACGGCTCGTGCAGGTCGAAGTCTTCGATGCGGACAGCCGGGTCGCCGGGCAGGGTGTTGACCGCGTCGAGGAACGCGCGTCCCATCCGTGCCCGGGCCCGGACGGCCGGGTGGGTGGCGCCGAAGTTGCCGGCACTGCCCTGCCCGTTCGCGAAGATGGAGTAGGTCAGCACCGGCCGGCCCGCCTTGCTGAAGATGATGCCGGCCTCGTGCCGGCCGTCTCCGAACCAGCCGGCCTTGGTCGCGATCCGGCCACGCTCCAATGACGACATCTCCCGGCGGATCCCGTCGGTGAACGCGATTGGCGAGCGCAGCCGCGACAGCATCACCCTGGTCGACGCGGCGGAGAGCAGCTTGCCCGCGACCAGCTTGCGCAGCAGCGTGTGCATCTCCCGAGGGGTGGTGCGACCCAGGTAGAACTGGTTCGGGTTGCCCACCGGCTGCACCTGCGTGCGGGTGAAGCCCTTCTTGCGCAGGATCTGGTTGATCTCCGCCGCCGGCGCGACCAGGCCGCAGAGACGGGATGCCGTGTCGTCGGAGACGGTCAGCAGCGCGGCGAGGACGTGGCCGAGGGTG
Source organism: Asanoa ishikariensis (assembly GCF_900107455.1). Taxonomy (GTDB): domain Bacteria; phylum Actinomycetota; class Actinomycetes; order Mycobacteriales; family Micromonosporaceae; genus Asanoa; species Asanoa ishikariensis. The sequence goes on from NZ_FNQB01000002.1 coordinate 1,853,227, forward strand.
ACCGAGCTCGGGTACGCGCCGTCGAGGCGGAAGATGCCGTCGCCGCCGGCGGCCACGATGCCCGAGGTCACGTTGACCCGCTGGGTGAGCGAGAGCAGCTTGCGGTCGACCTTGTCGAGCACCGCGATCGCCACGGCGAGCTTGTTGACGCTGTACGCCTCGACCACGGTGTCGACCTGGTCGGCGACCGCGACGACCTCACGCGTGGAGGCCACCGTGACCAGGGCGTGCCAGTTGCCTTTCGCGACCGCGATCTCCCGCTGGTAGACCTGGCCCACCTTGGCCGCCGCCTCCTGTGGCGTCGACTCGACGACCGGCGCGCCGTCGATCGCGTCCGGGTCCGCTGCCGCGGGCGACTGCAGGCCCAGGACCGCTCCTGCGGTCGCCATGGTGCCCAACCCGATCGCGGTGCGCCGGTTGAACGCTGTAATCATGCCAAAACCCCCGTATCGACATTTGTGGGCATTACAGCATGAAATCGGGTGACTACGCTCCGGAAGCGTCAGTCGTTCGCTCGCCCGCGCGATCGAGCAATGCCATCACCGGCGTCGCCGCGATCCCGTGCACCACCACCGAAACCACGACCGCCAGCCCGGCCGTGGCCCAGATCAACGGCTCGCCAGGGAAGTCGGCGTGCGAGGTGGCGTACGCGAGGTAGTAGAACGAGCCGATGCCGCGGATGCCGAACGCCGCGATCACCCAGTGCTCGGCGGGCCGCCCGGGCGCACCGCGCAGCGAAAGCCAGCCGGCCAGCGGCCGGACCACGAAGACCAGGGCCAGCGCGACCAGTGCGGCCTGCCAGGTCAGCGGGGCCAGCAGCCCGGACACCACCGCGCCGCCGAAGAGCAGGAGCAGCAGGACGGTCAGCAGCCGCTCGACCTGCTCGGCGAAGTCGTGCAGCACCTGGTGGTACTCGCTCGAGCGCTCCGCCGACCGGATCGCGCGGGCGGCGACGAACACCGCCAGGAACCCGTACCCGCCGGCCACCTCGACCACGCCGTACGCGAGAAAGGTCGCGGCCAGGGCCAGGAAGCCCTCCGAGTGCCGGGCCAGCCGGAGCGTCTCGGAACGGGCCCGGAAGAACAGCTTGCCCAGCAGCTTGCCGATCAACAGCCCGCCGGCCACCCCGACGAGTCCTTTGTAGAGGACGTCCACGCTCAGCCACTCGGCCAGCCAGCCGCTGGGCGAGGTGCCGTGCTGCACGATCAGGATGGCCGCGTACACGAAGGGAAACGCCAGCCCGTCGTTGAGTCCGGCCTCCGAGGTGAGCGCGAAGCGCACCTCGTCCTCGGAGTCCTCCTCGTCGGTCGGCTCGCCGACCTGGACGTCGGCGGCGAGCACGGGATCGGTCGGCGCGAGGGCGGCGCCGAGGAGCAGCGCGGTGGCCGGCACGAGCCCGGCCCACCACCAGCCGAGCAGCGCGACCGCGAAGATGGTCAAGGGCATCGCGATGGCCAGCAGTCGCCAGGTGGACGACCAGCGTCGCCAGCCGAGCGGGCGGTCGATCTTCAGCCCGGCGCCCATCAACGCCACGATCACGCCGATCTCGGTCAGGTGGGTGGTCAGCACCGGATGGCGGAGCGGGTCGGGCACGGGCAACACGGGCAGTGCGAAGACGATCATGCCGAGCAGGAGGAACGCGATCGGCATCGACAGTGGACGGCGCTCCAGCGCCCGGGGGAGCACGCCGGCCAGCAACGCACCGACACCGAGGATCGCGAACGCGGCGTCGGCGGCGCTCACGCCTTGGTCAGCGGCGAGTCGTCGAGGTGGGCGAGCAGGTCGGCGGGATCCTCGTACACGGCGACCGCGCCGGCGCCCGCGAGCTCGGCCCGGGACGTGCCACCGCAGGTGAGCGCCACGCACGGCACACCGAGCTTGGCGCAGGCGGCGACGTCCCAGATGGAGTCGCCGACGTACACGGCCTGGGCGACCGACAGGCCCACCACGCGCAGCGCGGCCTCGATGATGTCGGGCTCGGGCTTGGTCCGTAGCGCGTCATCCGACGAGGTCGCGCCGTCGATCACGTCGTCGACGGCCAGCGCGCGCCGCATCGCGGTCAGCTCCTCGGGTGTCGCGGAGGACGCGATCGCCACCCGTTGCCCGCGCTCGTGGCAGGCGCGCAGCAGGTCGGCCGCGCCGGGCAGCGGTCGTAGCTGGGACAGGTACGGCGCGTACCGCTCGGTGTGCACCGCCCGGACCAACTCGTCCCGGGACCGGTCGCGCTCCACGCCGAGCAGATGGTCGAGCAGGCGGTCGGAGCCCATCCCGACGGCGCGGTGGATCTGCGCTATCGGCACGTCGTGCCCGCCGGCGCGAAAGCCCTCCCACCACGTGACCGCGTGCAGATAGGTGCTGTCGACCAGGGTGCCGTCAACGTCAAAAAGGACGCCTACCGGTGGGCTCATTGCAGCCCGTTACCCCGTCAGGCAGCGTTCGATGCACGGATTCCGATCTCGAACCAGACGGTCGAACCACGCACCGCCGGGTCGGTGCCCCACGCGTCGCTCAGCTCCTCGATCAGCCCGAGCCCGCGACCGCGGCTGCTCAGCGTCTCCGCGTGGGCGCGGGTGACCGCGCCGCGGGTGCCGGTGTCGGAGACCGCCACCAGCAGGCGTTCGGCGCTCAGGTCGACCTGCACCCGCGCGGCCGTGCCGGCGTGCAGCAGCGCGTTGGTGGCCAGTTCGCTGGCGCACAGCACCGCGGCGCCGATCACCTGCTCGGGCACGTTCCAGGCGGCGAGCTGGGCCGACATCCAATGCCGGACCCGGCCCGGCGCGGTCGGCTCGGCCGGGATCTCCATGCCCGCCGAGCGGCTGGGTGCGGTCGCGTGCTCGACCGCGAGCACGGCGACGTCGTCGTCGGTGGTCCCGCCGACGGCGGCACAGGCGACGGCGCACAGGCTGCGCGGGTCGCCACCGTTGGCGGCGCCGACGGTGGCCGCCACCTTCTCCAGCCCGGCCCCCAGGTCGAGGCCCCGCCGTTCGACCACGCCGTCGCTGAACAGCAGCAGCGTGCTGCCGGGCTCCAGCCGGGCCGCCGCCGACCGGCGCGCGCCGCCGAGTCCGAGCGGCGTGCCGACCGGCACGTCGAGGTAGTCGGCGCCGCCGCCGGCATGCCGGATCAGCGGCGGCGGATGCCCGGCGGTGGCGACGGTCAGGAGCCCGTCCCGTTCGATCACCGCGTACGCCACCGTCACGAACAGCTCGTCGGTGCGCGCCTCCTCGCCCAGGCTGGCGACCAGCCGGTCGAGGCCGGTGAGCACGCTGGTCGGCTCCGGATCGGTGAGGGCCAGCGCGCGCAAGGCCGCCCGCACCTGGCCCATCAGCGCGGCCGCCCGCACGTCGTGCCCGGCCACGTCGCCGAGCACCACCGCGAGCCGGCCGCCGGGCAGGGCGAACGCGTCGTAGAAGTCACCGCCGGCCGCGTTGCCGTCGACGCCCGGGTCGTAGCGGGCGGCGAGCCGGAACCGGGGGTCGTCGGGCAGGTTCTCCGGCAGCATGCTGCGCTGGAGCAACTGCGCGGTGCCGTGCTGGTTCTCGAACCGGCGGGCCCGTTCGGCGGCCTGCGCGACGAGCTTGGCGGCCGCGGTCAGCAGCGCCCGCTCGGCGGGCGACCACGGGTACTGGTCGTGCCGGCCGACGGTCAGCGCCCCGCGCAGCGAGGGCGTGCGCAGCGGGAGGGCGCCGAGCGCGCGGACCTTCTGGTCGTGCCGGTCCAGCGCGGACTCGCGCAGCGGGTGGCCATCGGCGGTGAACCGGGCGAGCCCGGCTCCGGCCGCGACGGCCAGCGGTGACACCGAGTCGGCCGCGATCCGGCGCCACACCGGGGGCAGCCGCTCGTCGGCGTCGTCGAGGACCTCGCCGCGGACCCGGCGGACCACCCGCCAGTCGTCGCCGTCGTCGACCCCGAACGCCACCTGGTGCACGTCGGGGAAGGACAGGCCGTAGCCCAGGGCCACCCGGGCGACCTCGTCGAGCGTGAGCGTGCCGGCCAGCGACTCGGCCAGCTCACTGAGCCCCTGGAGCCGGTGCGCGACCGGGACCGGCTCGACGGCGACGACCAGCACGCCGGCGATCCGGCCGGTGCCGTCGCGCACCGCGGACAGCCCGCGGCTCGGCAGGGCCGGGTCGGGCTCACCCTCGTCGGTCGACGGCCACTCCGGGTCACGGGGCGCGAACCCGGTGTGGTGGGCCTCGCGGACCGCCGCGCCGGCCGGGCCGTCCCAGACGGCACCGAACACCTCGGCCGCGGGTGCGCCGTAGGCGTCCGGGTGGCGGTCGCCGAGGAGCTGCCCGTACGCGTCGTTGTAGATCAGGCGCAGCCGGTCACCGTGCAGGAACGCCATCGCCACCGGTGAGCCGAACACCAGGTCGACGACCGCGAGCAGCCCCGGATCCCAGCCGTCGGTCGCCACGCCCGCAGGCGGCGGCGACGACGGTCCGGAGCCTGACATGCCAGCAGCGTAACCGCCGTTCGCCGCGGAGGCTCGCCGACGGTTGACGGCTGTGGGGATTGCCGGAGGCCGCGTACGGGTAATGCCGTGCGCTGACATCCACCCCGACGGAAGGTCTGACATGGACATCGGTGACGCGCTCACCGACATGTGGCGATCTGTGCTCCTCTTCGTGCCGAAGGCGCTGGCGTTCCTGGCGATCCTGCTGGTCGGCTACCTGATCGCCCGTGTGGTGCGCAAGCTGGTCGACGCCCTGCTGACCCGGGTCGGTTTCGACCGGGCGGTGCGGCGTTCCGGGATCGGAGAGCGGCTGGACAGATCCCGCTACGACGCCAGCGACATCCTCGCCCGCCTGGCCTACTACGCGATCCTGCTGTTCGCGCTCCAGTTGGCCTTCGGGATCTGGGGACCCAACCCGATCAGCGACCTGATCTCCGCGGTGGTCGGCTGGCTGCCGAAGGCGTTCATCGCGATCGTCATCCTGGTCGTCGCCACGGCGATCGCCAGTGCCGTCCGCGACCTGATCGGCGGTGCGCTCGGCGGCCTCTCGTACGGCCGGCTGATCGCGACCGTGGTCTGGGTCTTCATCGTCGGCCTCGGCGTGATCGCCGCGCTCAACCAGGTCGGCATCGCCACCACCGTGACCCAGCCGGTGCTGGTCGCCGTGCTCGCCACGGTCGCCGGCATCCTGATCGTCGGGGTCGGCGGCGGGCTGATCCGGCCGATGCAGGGGCGCTGGGAGCGCTGGCTCGACCGGGTGGCAACGGAGTCCGCGGTGATCCGCGAGCGGGCGCAGGCGTACCAGGCCGAGAAGGCGGCCGCCGAGCAGCGGCGGGTCGACGAGGCGGCGGAGGCCGAGCGGTCCCGCACCGAGGCGGCCCGGGTCGAGGCGGCCCGCGCTGAGGCGCAGCGGCGCGAGGCGGCCGCGCGGGCCGACATCGACCGGGCCGAGACCACGGTGATCAGCACCGAGGCCGAGCAGACCCAGGTGATCCCGCGGCCTGAAGAGGCGCACATCGTGCCCGGTATGCGCGAACCGACACCGGCGCAGGGCCTGCCGGTCGCCGGTGCGCAGCCTCCGGCCGCCGACGAGCCGGCGGCGACGGCCACTGCGGAGCGGGGTCGCGGCAAGCCGAGCGTGGCTGACCCGGCCTCGCCGGCCGAGCGGGAAGCGGAGCAGACGCAGGTGATCCGGCCGCAGGACAGCAAGGAGGCCTAGGCGTCCGGAGGCGCCGGCCGGTCGCTATTCCGCGTTGTCGGGGACCGGCTGGCGCCGCTGCGCGTCATCGACCAGGATCAAGGTCCCGATCATCATCCCGACCAGGATGCTGAGCAGCCAGGAGTCGTCGTGCAGCAGGTGGGCGGAGATCGGTGCCTGAACGGCGATCGCCAGGAAGGCGAGCCAGGCGAAAAGGCGCTGGCTGCCCGTGAGAATGCTGGGGGTCGTCTCGCGCATTCCCGCAAGTCTGCCCGGCGGTCCGGCATGTACCAGTCGGCCGTTCGGGCGACTTTGACTGACCTGTCCGGGTTGGACCACAACGCCGATCAAGCGGTGCGTCCGCCGGGCACGCCGAGTATGCAGACAGCTATGACTCGAATGGCGCGGGCCGTCGTACCGCTGCTGGCGCTCTTCCTCGCGGCCTGTGCGGCGCCCGGCCCGGCGCGCCCGCGACCGCACTGGGCCTACGAACCGGTCCGGGCGGGGCAGCCGGCGGGCCACACCGTGACCGACTCGCGCGACGGCCTCGACGCGGCCGTCTTCGCGCTCGACAGCGGCGTCACCACGGTGACCATGCGGGTCGCGGACCTGGGCGACGACCTCTACCGGGTACGCACGGCGGACGACGCCGGGATCGCGCCGTGGGTGCAGCGTGACGGCGCCGACCTGCGCCTGCTCACCCAGGGCACCGGGCTGCCCGGCCCGGCCGCCGTCGACGTCACGCTGCATCGCGGGGTGCGCTGGCACCTGCGGCTCGGCGGTGGCGCCGAGGACGAGCGGATCGACCTGCGCGGCGGCGACGTGTCGGCGGTCGAGTTCGTCGCCGGAGTCGGGCGGGTCGAGCTCGCCCTGCCCGCGCCGCGCGGGACGGTCCCGGTGCGGATGACCGGTGGCGCCGGCGAGTTCCAGATGCGGCTGGTCGACGATGCTCCGGTCCGGGTACGGGTCGGCGGCGGCGCCGGCAGCGTGGTGGTCGACGGCACGACGCGCACCGGGATACCGGGCAATACGGTCATCGAGGGCGCGGGTTGGTCGTCGGCGACCGACCGCTACGACGTCGACCTGGCCGCCGGGGTGTCGCGGTTCGTGCTCGACCACGGCTGACCGCGCACGGAGAGCGCTCTCATCCTTATCATCGCTCGGTGACATCCCCCTCCGTGCGACCGATCCGCCTCTCGCTCCTGATCTTGTCGTACTTCGCGTTCATCAGCCTCGGCCTCCCCGACGGTCTGCTCGGTGTTGCCTGGCCGTCGATCGCGGGCGACTTCGGGGTCGCCACCGAGGCGGTCGGCCTGCTGCTGATCGCGGCCACCACCGGCTACTTCATCTCCAGCGTGGCCGCCGGCTTCACCATCGCCCGGGTCGGCGTCGGCTGGCTGCTGGCGTTCAGCACCGCGGCCGCCAGCGCCGCGCTGGCCGGGTACGCGTTCTCCCCGGCGTACGCGGTGATGGTGCCGTTCGCCCTGCTCGCCGGTTTCGGTGGCGGCGCGATCGACTCGGGACTCAACGCGTACGCGGCGGCGGCGTTCGGTGCCAAGCACATGAACTGGCTGCACGCGTTCTTCGGCCTCGGCGTCGCGATCGGCCCACTGATCATGACCGCGGTGATCAGCGGCGGGCTGGGCTGGCGTTGGGGGTACGGCATCGTCGCGTCCGCGCAGGCCTGCCTGGCGCTGGCGTTCTTCCTGACGGTCCGCCGGTGGGTCCGGCACGGTGAGGTCTCCCGGCCCGCACCCGATCCCGAGGTGGCGGTCCCCGTCGGCGACGCGGTCGCCACCGCGGTGGCGGTCAAGCCCGCGACGAAGGTACGCACCCGCGAGACGCTGGCCCTCCCCGCCGTCTGGCTCGGCGTGCTGGCCTTCGCGGTCTACGTAGCGGTCGAGGCCGGCGCGGGACTCTGGGCGTTCCTGCTGCTCACCGAGTCGCGCGGGGTCAGCGCCACGGTCGCCGGCCTGTGCGTGTCGCTGTACTGGGGCATGCTCTTCGTCGGCCGGGTCGTGCAGGGCGTGGCCTCGGAGCGGTTCGACCCCAAGAAGATCCTGGTCGGCAGCCTGTTCGGAATGGCGGCCGGCTCGTTGTTGGTGGCGCTACCGCTGCACGCCGCCGTGACGGTCTTCGGCCTCGCCGTGATCGGCTTCGCCGCCGCACCGGTCTTCCCGCTGCTCACCCTGACGACGGCCGACCGGGTCGGCCAGGCACACGCGGACCGCGCGATCGGCATGCAGATCGGCGGCGCGGGCCTCGGCGGCTCACTCATCCCGGCCGGCATCGGCATCCTGCTGAGCGAGTTCGGCGCGGGCGCCCTGGGCACCTGCCTGGTCATCCTGTCGATCCTGCTGATCGCCTTCTACGCCGCCGCCACGAAAGCCAAGGTCCCCGCCTAAAAGGGGTTCAGTCGCGGCTCGGTGTCCAGCCGGTGGCGCGGAAGCGGGCCGCGTCGCCGGGGCGGCGGTCGTCGAAGAGGGTGCCGGACGGTGCGACCACGCGCACCGCGTCGACGTAGATCCCGCGGCCGTGCGGCGCCGCCGCCGTGGTCGAACGCCAGCGCAGGTGGGTCGTCCCGGCCGGCAGCGGCGCGGCGGCGGTCAACCACCGGCGTCCCTGGAACCCGGCGAACGTCCCGTCGGTCGACCACCGGTAGCCCGGCGCCCGCAGCAGCGACGGCACGAGACGCCACGTCCGCCCGCCGTCCGCGGAGGCCTCGAGCGCACCCGTGTCGGGCGACGCCGTGTCGTACCAGAGGTCGAACGAGGCCCGGGCACCGTCGCGCGGCACCCGCACCGGGATCGTCAGCGTGGCCGTCGCGTTGTCGGCCGTGCCGGCGAACCAGGCGGTGGGACCCTGGGTCGGCCGCACGGGCAGCGCCATCGCCAGGTCGGTGCCGACCGCGGCGCGGGACGGGTTGTTGTTGCCCCACTCCCGGGTCGGGTGCACCCGGTTGGTCAGCAGGATGGCGAACGAGTGCGCCAGCGGGTCGATCACGATCGAGGTGCCGGTGAACCCGGTGTGCCCGGCGGTCACCGGCGAGCTCAGGGCGCCCATGTAGCGTCGCTGGTCGAGCTCGAAGCCCAGGCCGTGGGCGTGGGTGGGGAACGCGCCGTTGTAGTCGGTGAACAACGAGCGGGTCGAACGCTCCGACAGGATCCGCGCGTCGCCGTAGCGGCCGCCGTTGAGCAGGGCCTGGGCGAGCAGGGCGAGGTCGCGTGCGGTGGCGAAGACGCCGGCGTGGCCGGAGACACCGCCGAGGCAGTACGCGTTCTCGTCGTGCACGCTGCCCCACACGATGCCGCGGCCGGACTGGTACTCCTCGGCGGCGATCCGCGGCTTGAGGCTGGCCGGCGGGTTGAACATGGTCTCCCGCATCCGCAGCGGCCCGGTGATCCGGTCCGCGACGACCCGGTCGAGGCGCTGCCGGGTGACCGTCTCGATCACCTTGCCGAGCACCATCATGTTGGTGTCCGCGTACAGGAAGACGGTGTTCGGCGGGTTGGCCGGTCTGATGCCCAGGACGGCGGCCCAGCGCTCCGCGTCGGTGTCGTACTCGCACAGCGACGGCTCCGGGTCGGCGGGCAGACCCGAGGTGTGCGTCAGCAGGTTGCGGATGGTGATGTCGGACTTGCCGTGGGCGGCGAACGCCGGGAGGTAGCGCACCACCTTCGCGTCGAGCGACAGCCGGCCCGACTCGACGAGCTGCACGGCCGCGATCGCGGTGAACAGCTTGGTCATCGAGGCGACGTCGAAGATGGTGTCCCGGCGCATCGGGATCCACCGGTCGCGGGGGAGCTCGGTGGGTTTCGCGTCGGAGTAGCGCAGCGCGAAGCCGACCGCGTCGTGCGCGACGATCACGCCACCGCGCCCGGCCAGGGCGACCGCGCCGGGATACATCGGATGCGCGGGTGGCGTGGCCGAAAGGAACGAGGTGATGGTGTCCTGGATCCGGTCCACGTAGCGGGGTGTCAGGCCGGCTTCCCGCGCGCTGCCGTAGCGCAGCGCCAGCGGTGGTCGGGAGAACCGGATGTCGGCGCTGGTGACGGTCGGCGGCCCGGCTGCGTCGGGTGGGGCCAGCACCGCGGAGGCCGGAGTCGCGACGAGTGCGGCAAGAGCGGCCAGGGCCACGGTCGCGCGCAGGGTACGTCCGAAGCGCATGCAGGCTCCCCCGAGGCTGGTCGCTGGATCGCCGTCAGCGTAGTCGCTCCGATTCGGACTTATGCCGCATGCCGCGCCGCTGGTTTGGATCCCTCGACGGCGTCAATACGACCCGGTAGACCAGCAGAGCGGGGGAGTGCCATGTCACCGAACGACCGCGTCGAGAATTTTGGAACGCCGTGGGAGGAGTCCTACGGATACGTGCAGGCGATCAAGCGCGGTGACTCGATCTACCTGTCGGGCCAGCTCGCCAACGACGGCGCCGACCTGGTCGCGATGGCGCCGGTCGACGCCGAGGGCGCGATCACCGATGTCGGCAACATGGGTCAGCAGATGCAACAGACGTACCACAACGCCGATGTCCTGCTGAAGCGGTTCGGCGCGTCCCTGGACGACGTGGTGGAGGAAGTCGTCTACACGCTCGACATCGACGCGGCCTTCGCGGCCGCCGGTCCGGTGCGCAAGGCCGCCTACGGGCGCGACGACCCACAGGTGGCGAGCACCCTGGTCGGCGTGACGCGGCTGGCCATCCCGGGCCAACTGGTCGAGATCAAGATGATCGCGCGGGTGTGACCGGCTTGCGGGCCAGCACCAACTGGTAGCTGATGCCGCCGTCCGGCAACGCGACGGTGCTCGCGCTGAACCCGGCCGTGGTCAGGTCGCTGAGGACCGCGGGCCGCTGGTTGGTGCGGTAGTACATGACGAACGGCGGTCGCCACACGGCGTTGCGGACCCGCATGGCCACATCGAACCCGAGCGTGCCCCAGTACGCGACCGAGGTCGGCGGCGGCAGCGTGCCGACCGGGAAGGCGAACAACCCCCCGGGTCGCAGCGCGCGGTAGACGCCCTCGAACAGTGCCGGCCGTTCGGCGGGCAGGAAATGTCCCATCGCGCCGAAGGTCACCGCGAGGTCGAAGCCGCCCGCGAACGGCAGGGCTCGGGCGTCGGCCCGCACCCAGGTGGCCTCCCGATGCGCGTCGCGCGCCCGATCGAGCATGCCGGCGCTGAAGTCGACGCCCGTGGACCTCTGGCACAGCGACCGGAGCACGACCATGCCCGCGCCGGTCCCGCAGCACACGTCCAGCCCCCGCTCGAAGGGCCCTAGCTCGGCCAGTGCGTCGGTGGTCGCCCGCAGGATGCTGTCGGGCGTGCGGAAGGGCGTGTGGTCGAACTTCGGCGCCAGCAGGTCGTAGCCGTGCTCGACCGATGACAGCGCCTGGACACACAGCTCACGCAGAGTGGGGCCTTGCCGCGGGGACACCGGCCGAGGGTACCGGCCGCCGCATTCGCCGTGCGTGATCTGAACAACATCTTCTCGGCGTCCCGCCTGGTCAGCGGCCATCCTGGTCGCTGCGAACGGCCGGCCGCGAAGATTTCTCCGGTCCGCGGTAAATGGAACGGGGCTCGGGTGCGTAAAGCGGGTGTGGATCGGGACCGGGAGGAGTTCGCGGACTTCTACCAGCGTTCCAGGGACAACTGCCTACGCGCTGTGCTGGCCAGCACGGGCAATCGCGCGCTGGCCGAGGACCTGGTAGCTGAGGCGTTCGCACGGGCCTGGGCCTCGTGGCACAAGGTGAACCGGCATCCGGCACCGGCGGCGTGGGTGGTGCGCACCGCCCTCAACGTCCGCGTGTCCTGGTGGCGGCGGCACCGGCGCGAGGTGGCCCTCGACGGTCACGACCAGGCGGAGGTCGCCGACGACTCGGCCGAGCTGCACGACGGGCTGTTGGCCGCGGTGCGCCGGCTGCCGCAGCGGCAGCGGGAGGTGGTCGTGCTGCGCATCTGGCTCGACCTGGACACCAACACCGTGGCCGACGTGTTGGGCATCTCCGCCAAGACCGTGGCGGTCCACCTGTCCCGTGCGACCGCGACCCTGCGGGCGCAGTTCGTTCCCGTCGCCAGTCAGGGGGTTCCGTCATGAACGACGACGAGGTGTTGGACGCGGTCAAGCAGACCCTGTCCGGCGTACGGATGGATCGCCCGATCGACACGATCGAGCGGCGTGGTCGCGTGCGGCGGCGTAGGCGCAAGCTGCTCGGCCTGGCCGCCGGTGGTGGCCTCGCGGTCCTGGCCGCGCTCGCCCTGGCCCTGCCGACGGCCACGAACCGGCCCGGCACCTTTCCGGGCGGTGGCCCGAGCCTCTCACCCGCGGCGTTCTCACTGGTCAGACAGCAGGACCAGACGGTCAAGCTGACCCTGAACTACGAACAGATCCTGGATCCCGTCGCCCTGGAAGACGCGCTGGCGGACGCCGGCATCCCCGCCGTCGTCAAGACGCAGGCCCTCTGCTTCCCGGCGAAGAAGGAGCTGCCCAGTGCCAGAAGGGTCTTTCGGACCGAGCAGGTGAGCTGGCCGGACGGGTCGGCCAAGGAGACCGCGTTGGTGATCGACCCAGCGATGATGCCGAAGCACAGCCTCATCTACTTCAGCATTCTCAAGCTGCCGCCCGACGACAAGTTCGGCAAGGTCGCCCGGGTCCTCGTCGCGGACGACGACCCGATGGTCTGCCGGGAGTTCCGCCGATGAGCGGCCGGGCGTCCCGTCGCGCGGTCCTGGCTCTCGGGGTGCTGGCCGTCACGGGAGGCGGCGCGGCCGGGGCCGGCGCAGTCTGGCGCCTGCAGTCCAACGATGCCGGCCCGACGAACCCCACGAGACAGTCCCCCTCGCCCACGCCCAGCCCGACGCCCGACTACGTGGCGCTGGCCAGGACCAAGGTCGCGGCGTACCTGGCGGAGAACGGGAACGGCCACATCACGGTGGCGGTGCGGGACCGCATGTCCGACGTCGCGCTGACCCTCGGGAAGACCCGCTTCCAGACCGCCAGCATCGTCAAGGTCGACATCCTGGCGGCCCTGCTGCTGCGCGCGAAGCAGCAGGGCAACAAGCTCACCGATGGCGACCGGTACCAGGCCGAGAAGATGATCACCGCGAGCGACAACAACTCCGCGACGTCGTTGTTCGGCAAGATCGGCGGGAAGTCGGGGCTGACCGCGGCCAACCGGACCTTCGGCATGAAGGAGACCACCCCCAGCGTGCACTGGGGGATGGCCATGACCACCGCGGCCGACCAGGTCCGCCTGCTCACCGCGCTGACCGACGAGGCCGGTCCCCTGGGCGCCGCCGACCGCGCGTATCTCTTCAGCCTGATGAGCCAGGTCGAAGAGACCCAGGACTGGGGCGTACCGGCCGCCGCCGGACCCGATGCGACGGCCGTGTACGTCAAGAACGGCTGGGACAACATCTCCGCGGACGGCGGCCTCTGGCAGGTCAACACCATCGGGCGGGTCGTCGAGCCCGGCCGCGACTGGCTCGTGGCCGTGCTCTCCGGTCACCACGAGACCCAGCAGGCCGGCATCAAGCTGGTCGAGGCCGTGGCCAAGTACACCCTCCGCGAACTGCGGAAGATCCCGAGCTAGGCGATCCGGGTCAGCAACGCCGCGAACTCCTTCGGGTTGGAGTAAAAGGGCGCGTGGTGGCCCGGTACGCGGTGCACCGCGCCGGTGCGCGCGGCCATCCGCTCGGCGACCGTAGCGGTGATCGAGATGTCGTTCTCCGGGATCACGTAGCTGCTGGGGATGGTGTGCCAGGCGGCCCGCGTCACGGTCTCGAAGTCGCCGCGAACCGTCTGCGGCACCAGCCGGGCGATGGCCGCGGCGGTGTCGGGGTTGTTCAGGTCGCCGTCGTAGAAGGCGCCAGGCAGGTTGAGGTCGGGGTTCTCGGCCGGGCGCAGTCCGGCCAGCGTCGGCGGGGTCGGGATGCCGTGGGCGCCGAACATGCTCTCGCCGATGTCGGGCACGTAGGCGGCGACGTAGACCAGGTGCGTGACGTTGGCGGCGCCGGCGGTCGCCTCGGTGACGGGGACGCCCGCGTACGAGTGCGCGACCACCACGACCGGGCCGTGGATGGCGTCGATCGCGTCGCGGATCACCAGGGCGTCGTCGTGCACTCCGGGCAGCGGCTCGGGTGCCGAGGTGTCCCGCACCGCGCTGGGCAGGTCGACCGTCGCGCTCGCCCAGCCCTGCTCGGCGAGCTCCTTCTGAAGCTTTTCCCAGACCCAGGCGCCGTGGTGGCCGCCGTGGACGAGAAGCATTGTCGCGCTCATTAGGTTCCTCCCGTTTAACACTTAATGAGGCATTCGGACGCAGCGTCCGATGGCAACCCTACCCACGGCCCGACTTACCATGACCAGATGCAGGATCGCCGCAGGACGGTCGAGGCCGCGGTCGTCGCCGCCGTCGACCGTCTGCTGCGGCAGGGCAACAGCTTCACCGACCTGACGACGCAGCAGATCGCGAACGAGGCCAACGTCGCCCGATCCACGCTCTACCTCTATTTCCGGGAGAAGAACGCGCTGCTGATCGGGATGGCGACCACCCTCGGCCAGGGCGCGTTCGAGATCGTGGACCGCTGGCAGCCGGATGACCCGCGCGGCCTCGACGGGCTCACCGACACGTTCGTCGAGGTGATCGGGTACTACCGGGAACGGGCGCACCTGCTCGGTGCGATCACCGAGGTGTCCGGGTACGACCGGGCGGTGCGCGAGCACTGGACCGCGCAGTTGGACAAGTTCGTCGACCTGGCGCAGGCGTGGCTGCTCACCGAGCAGCGGGCCGGCCGTGCGGCGTCCGATCTGGACCGTCCCACCGCCGGCCAGATCATCGTCCACGGTGGAAACCAGGCCATCGCCAGCCACGTGGCCGCCGGGGATCCGGCGCGCGACCGGGTCGTGGCCCAGGAGATCGCCGCGGCGCAGTGGTTCGGCGGCCTGCGCCGCGCCCACTCCCGCTGACCGAGCCGGTTCCGGAAGTCTTGCGGCCATAACATCGAATAACGCCACTGGATTCCATTGACCTACGACGTTGTAACTCGTTAGCGTGTTGGAAATCTTCCGGAAGAGTTTCGAGATTTATCGGAACTCTTCTCGAACCTCGCCGGCCGTCCGCCGGGGTCGCCAGCAGTGCGGCCCGGGTCGATGCCGCGTGTCCGAAGAGAAGGGGGGCGACGGTGGCGCGACCGCTGGACAGGCCCCGCCGCGACCGTTTCCTGTTGCTCGCGATCCTGCCGGGCCTCGGGCTGCTGCTGACCTTCCACTACCTGCCCCTGCTGGGCAACGTCATCGCGTTCAAGGACTTCCAGCCGTACCTCGGACTGGCCGACAGCCCATGGGTCGGGTTGAGCAACTTCCGGGTCCTGGTCGAGGGCGACCCGCTGTTCCTGACCGCGCTCGGCAACACCATGGTGATCATGCTGTTGCAGATCGGCATCGTGTTCACCCTGCCGATCGGCCTTGCCCTGCTGCTCGACAGCCTGCTCTCCGAGCGGCTCAAGCGGACCGTGCAGACGATCCTCTACCTGCCGCACTTCCTGTCCTGGGTGATCGTCATCTCGATCTTCAACGAGTTGCTCGGCGGCAGCGGGCCGATCAACACTTTCCTCCGCCAGCACGACCTCGGGACCATCGACATCGTCGGCAACGCCGCCGTCTTCAAAGAGCTCGTCACCGGGCAGGTGCTCTGGAAAGAGGCCGGCTGGGCGATGATCCTGTTCCTGGCGGCACTGTCCCGGATCGACCCGGAGCTCTACGAGGCGTCGGCGGTCGACGGTGCCGGCCGCCTGCGGCAGATGTGGCACGTCACGCTGCCCGGCCTGCGCAGCGTCATCGTCCTGCTGCTGATCCTGCGCCTCGGCGACGCGCTCACGGTCGGCTTCGAGCAGATCATCCTGCAACAACAGGCGGTCGGCATCCGGGCCAGCGAGGTGCTCGACACGTACGTCTACAACAACGGCATCGTGCGCAGCGACTGGGGCGTCAGCGCCGCCGTCGGGCTGGTCAAGGGGCTGGTCGGGGTCGCGCTGGTGCTGGGCGCCAACAAGCTCGCGCACGTCTTCGGCGAGGCCGGCCTCTATCGCCGGGAGGCCCGATGAGCGCCCGCGGCTCGGCGACCACCGTCCCCGTGCGGGCGGCCAAGGGCGTGCTGCTGACCGTCTGTTGTGCACTGATCATCGTGCCGTTCGTCGGCATCGTCTCCACGAGCCTGTCCACCCGCGAGCAGATCGTCCGCTCCGGCGGCTTCGTCGTCATCCCCGACGAGGTCACGTTCGCGGCCTACCGTGCGCTGTTCACCGGCGGCGTCGTGCCCCGCGCCGTGGCGGTCAGCGTGTTCATCACCCTGGTCGGCACCGCGCTGAGCCTGGCCAGCACGACCCTGTTGGCGTACGGGCTGAGCCGACCCGGATCCTTCGCGCACCGGCCCGTGCTGATGGTGGTCGTCGGCGCGCTGCTGTTCACCCCGGGCATCATCCCCGGCTACCTGACCATCGACCTGCTCGGCCTGATCGACTCGTACTGGGCGGTCATCCTTCCGGCTGTGGTCAGCGCGTTCAACGTGGTGATCCTGCGGGCGTTCTTCATGGAGATCCCGTCCGAGCTCGTGGAGAGTGCCCGGATCGACGGCGCCTCCGACGGCCAGATCTTCGCCCGCATCGTGCTTCCGCTCTCCAGGGCCGTGCTCAGCGTGATCGGCCTGTTCTACGCGGTCGGCTACTGGAACGCGTTCTTCAGCGCCCTGCTGTATCTCAACGACGCCGCCAAGTGGCCGGTCCAGCTCGTGCTCCGCACGTACGTGGTCAACCAGCAGCAACTCGGTGTCGACCAGGTCGGCACCGCGGACCTGCCACCGCAGGAGGCGCTCCAGATGGCGATCCTCGTCATCTCGATCGTGCCGATCCTGCTCGTCTATCCCTTTATCCAGCGCCATTTCACCAAGGGCGTGCTGGTCGGCGCCGTCAAAGGATGACAAGGAGATCCCGATGAGCTACCTGCACCGACGCGTCAACCGCCGCACCCTGCTCTCCGGTGCCACCGCGCTGGCCGCGGGCTCGCTGCTCGCCGGGTGTGGCGACGGCGGCGCTGGCGGCAACGACAACAGCGCCCAGGCCAACCAGGACGTCAAGCTGCCCGCGTACGTGCCGTCGACGGTTGTCACGCCCGACCTGCCCGGCAACGCCAACGGGCTGCTCAACGCGTTCCGGGCGTACCCGAGCCCACCGGTCGCCCAGTTCAGCGCGCCGCCGATGAAGGGCGGCACGGTGTCGGCGTTCGTGCTGACCGGTTCGCCGGTGCCGCCGCCGAAGGGCAACAACCCCTTCTGGCAGGAGCTCGATCGCCGGCTCGGCGTCGACCTGCGACTGACCATCACGCCCAGCGCGGAGATGGCCACCAAGTTCTCCGCCCTGATCACGGGCGACGACCTGCCCGACCTGATCGTGCCGGCGCTCTTCCTGCCCAACGGCGTGCCGGCCGGGATCGGCAACCTGCCACAGTGGATGGGCGCCAAGTGCACCGACCTCACCCCGCACCTCGGTGGTGACGCGGTGAAGGAATACCCGAACCTGGCGAACATCCCGACCGCGGCCTGGAAGCAGTGCGTCTACAACGGTGGCATCTACGGCGTGCCGGTGCCGCGCGGCGTCGCCGGGACGCTGATGTTCCGCCGCGACGACGTCATCGCGAAGCTCGGCGTCGACCCCGACCCGAAGAGCTTCGCCGAGTTCCGGGACTTCTGCGTCAAGGTGACCGACGCGAAGGCCAACCGGTGGGCGATCGTCAACGCCGGCGGGCTGATGCACCTGATCCAGCAGATGGTCGGTGCGCCCAACGGCTGGCGGTGGGACGGCGGCAAGCTGACCCACGTGGTGGAGACCGAGGAGTTCCGGAAAGCACTGTCCGATGTGGTCGACCTGTACAAGGCCGGCGTGGTGCATCCGGACAGCTTCGCCAACAACGCCCCCGTGAAGCGCTGGTTCAACGCCGGCGAGGCGATGCTGACCGCTGACCGCTACACCGCCTGGCCGCAGTTCTACGCGGAGAACATCGCCGGCCCTTCGTTCAAGATCAGTGGCATGCGGCCACCGAAGTACGACGGCGGTGGCTGGGCGCCGACCTGGCAGTCCAACGCCGGCTCCATCAACAACTTCACCGTCTTCAAGAAGGCCGACGAAGGGCGGGTCAAGGACCTGCTCAAGCTCTGCGACTACCTGGCCGCGCCGTTCGGCACGGCGGAGTGGCTGTTCCGGCGGTACGGGCAGGACGGGCCGCACTACACGATGCAGAACGGCGGCCCCGTCTACACCCAGGCCGGGGTCAGCCAGACCGCGCTCGGCATCCGCTACATCGTCGACGCGCCGGACACCATCTTCATCCCCGGCCGCCCGGAGGCCACCCAGACGTCGTACGACTACCAGAAGACCATCATCGACACGTCCGTGCCCGATCCCGTGGTGGCCAACAACCTGTTCTCCGACGAGTGGTCGCGCAAGCAGCCGGTGCTCGGCCAGATCGTGCTCAACGGCCAGAACGACATCATCGCCGGCCGGCAGCCGCTCAGCCAGCTCGACCAGGTGATCAGCGACTGGCGCTCCCAGGGCGGTGACAAGGTCCGGGCGGAGTTCACCGAGCAGCTCCAGAAGTCCGGCATCCGATGAGCGTGCGGGTCGCGCTGGTCGGCACCGGCACCATCGCCGGCATCCACGCCGAGGCCCTGCGGGGTCTCGGCGACCGGGTCGACCTGGTGGCCGGCGTCGACGTCGACGGGGCGCTGGCCCGCTCGTTCTGTCGGGAGCACGGGATACCGCACGCCGGCACCGACCTGGCCCGGGTGCTCCAGGCGACCCGGCCGGACCTGGTGCACGTCTGCACGCCGCCGGGCGCCCACCTCGACGCGGCCCGCACCGCGCTGGCGTACGGCGCACACGTCCTGGTCGAGAAGCCACCGACGCTGACGCTGCGCCAGTTCGCGGAGCTGTCGGCGGCGGCACAGCACAGTGGACGGCACGTGGCGACGGTGTTCCAGCACCGCTTCGGCTCCGGCGCGCGCCGGCTGCGGTCGCTCTACCAGTCCGGCGTGCTCGGCCGGGCGCTGCTGGCCCTCTGCCAGACCACCTGGTACCGGCCGCAGGAGTACTTCGACGTGCCGTGGCGCGGCCGCTGGGACACCGAGGGCGGCGGGCCGACGATGGGACACGGCATCCACCAGATGGACCTGCTGCTGGCCGTCCTGGGTGACTGGACGCGGGTCAGCGCCCTGGCCCGCCGGCAGGCCCGCGACGTCGACACCGAGGACCTGTCGCTGGCCCACGTGAGCTTCGCCGACGGCGCCGTGGCCAGCGTGGTCAACAGCGTGCTCTCCCCGCGGGAGCAGAGCTACCTGCGGTTCGACTTCACGCACGCCACCGTCGAGCTCACCCACCTCTACGGGTACGGCGAGGACGCCTGGCGGGTGACCGCGGCGCCGGGTTACGAGGAGGCGGTGCTCGGCGCCTGGCACGGCGGTGAGCGCGGCGTGCCGAGCGGGCACCGGGCCCAGTTCGCGGCCGTGCTCGACGCGCTCGAGGCGGGGGAGCGGCCTCCGGTGACGCTGTCCGAGGCCCGGCGCACGATGGAGTTGGTGGCCGCGATCTACGCGTCCTCGTTCACCGGCCACCCGGTCGACCCGGACGACGTCGCGCCGGGATCGCCGTTCTACGAGCAGATGCAGGGAGGCGGACCGCCGTGGCGGATCGTCGCGCGTCAGGAGGTCGCGTGACCCCCACCGAGCCCGGCCGCACCGGGTTGGCGTTGACCCACGAGCACGACCGCGCGCTGCGGGTGAGCTGGTGTGACCGGGAGCTGTTCCGTTACGTCTATCGGCCCTGGGACGACCAGCTCGAGTCGCCCCGGCCGTACGTGCATCCGATGTGGACGCTCGACGGCCGATCGGTCAGCCTCTACCGGCCGCACGACCACGTCTGGCACAAGGGGCTCTCGCTGGCGCTGGCCAACGTGGGCGCCGACAACTTCTGGGGCGGGCCGACCTACCTGCGTGGATATGGCGGCTACGCCCAGCTTCCCAACAACGGCACGCAGCGGCACGACCGGTTCACGCGCCTGTCTTCCCGGGACTCCGCGGTGGGTGTCACCGAGCACCTGACCTGGGTGGCCCAGGACGGCCGGGCGGTGTTCGCCGAGGAGCGCACGCTCGACGTCACCGTGCTGCCCGAGGACGGTGCCTGGCAGCTCGACCTGGTCACCGCCCTGCGCAACATCGGTGTTTCGGACGTCGCGATCGGCAGTCCGTCGACCGAGGGTCGCGAAGGCGCGGCGTACAGCGGGCTGTTCTGGCGCGGGCCGCGCAGCTTCAGCGGTGGCACCGTGCGGATCCCCGACGCGGAGGGCACCGACGAGCTCAACGGCGCCCGGGCGCCGTGGATGGCGTTCACGGGCCGGCACGACGGCGACGGCGAGCACGCGACGCTGCTGATGGCCGACCTGACCGCGCCGACACGGTGGTTCGTGCGCAGCGAGGTCTACGCGGTGCTGTGCCCGGCGGCGTTCGCCGAGGTGCGCTCCGTAGCGCCGGACGTGACGCTGCGCCTGCGCTACCGGGTCGTCGTCGCCGACGGCGACCTCGACCACAAGACCTGCGCGAGGCTGTCGGCATGACGGTGTTCCCCGGTGGCACGGGCGTGACCCACCTGTCCGTCTACGACTGGCCCGGCCCGGACGGCCTGCCCGGCGGGTCGGCGCACGTGCACCTCGTCTGCACCGAGGGCTACGTGGTGCTCGAAGGTCGCGGCCGGTTGCAGACACTCGGTGCCGACGGCTTCGCCGAGACGCCACTGACGCCGTTGACCGTCGCCTGGTTCGCACCGGGCATCGTGCACCGGCTGGTCAACGACGGCGGGCTGCGAATCCTGGTGGTGATGCAGAACGCGGGCCTACCCGAGGCCGGCGACGCGGTGCTGACCTTCCCGCCGTCGCACCTGGCCGACGCGGCCAGCTATCGCGCGGCGGCCACCCTGCCTTCCGACGACCCGGCCGGGGGCGCCCGGCGGCGCAAGGACCTGGCGGTCGAGGGCTTCCTGGGGCTGCGGGCCGGGGGGCCGCAGGCCCTCGCGGAGTTCTACGCCCGGGCGGCGGCCCTGGTGCACGACGACCTGCCGGCCTGGCACGGGCGCTGGCGGGACGGCCCGCTGGCCGCCGCGACCGCCACGGGCAACCAACTCGACCACCTGACCGCCGGCGGCTTCCACCACCTGCACGACGGCCGACTGACCGTGCTGAGCGCCCCACCGACGCGCGGCTACGGCATGTGCGGGCGACTGGCCACGTACCCGCAAAACAATGAGCGCTGACCGACAAGACGATCGCGGCGCCGCCTTTGCACGACAGGGCGCCCCGCCAGCCTCTCGGCGGGCACGGCGCCCGTTCGATGCCCTATCTGCCCAGGACGCCGAGGGTCGTCCTCGCGGCGTCAGTCACCAAGGTAAGTGGAGTAATACATGCAGCTCCAGACGCTGCCTGGCACGATCTGGGAACACACTCGGTATGCTCCATTCTTGCTAACCCGACGTCCCGCGGTAACGGGAGGGCTTGGATAGTTGTAGGCGGCTTGGACCAGGGTCCAAACAGCGATGCCATATTGGCCAGGCTGACACGAACCCACCGTGCATTCCTGAAGCCCTACCGAAGCTTTCGAGGGAAACGCGGCGACCCGCGCTCGTACGTAGCCGTTGGGGTACCCTCCCGTCCACTCCAGACAGAAGAGGTTCCAATCGCCGCCAAATACGTGGCAGCCGTCCGAATACGGATATGGGGTTTCGGCTTGCGCGGGGCTCGGCGTGACCGCGACGACGCCGAATGCCAACAGCGCGGCTATGACACTGGCCAGCCCGTATCGAAGCCGGGTACCGATAGCGCGAGAACTGTCCTTGAATATCACGGCATCCTCTCAAGTCCGGAACGTTACTGGGATGAGCGCAGGTCCTGGGTCGGGTCCTTGCCAGGACGATGATGAACGAGCTTGTGCGGCAACGGGTTGGCGATCCGCGCAGAACCATTGACCGTCCGCGCACACTTACGCTGCCGATACTCGCCCGGCGGGGTGCCGAACGCCTGCTTGAATGCGCGGCTGAACGCCGTCGCGTCCCCGAACCCCCAGCGAGCGCCGATCGCCGCGACCGAACGGCGCCGGAATGTGTCCTCACGCAGCTCGCGTCGACAACGCTCCAGCCGGCGTTGCCTGATCAGGCCGGCGATCGTCGAGCCCTGCTCACGGAAGAGCATCTGCAGGTACCGCAGCGAGACGGACTGCGCCGCTGCGACGCCCTCCGGCGTCAGGCCCGGGTCTGCCAGGTGTTTCTCGATGAAATCCAGAGCTTTCAGGTGGAGCAGGCGATGCTGTGCGTCTGAGGCGGCACCGACTCCGGCGTCGAACTGCGCCAGAACCGAGACCAGCAGATCGACGAGGACCTGCGCCAGGGCCCTGGCGTCGTGGGGCGAGTACTGATCCGCCGATTCCATGATCTGCGCCGCCGTCCCGACCAGCAAGGCCCCCAACCCGCCACCAAGCGGAAAAGCCCGGGCCAGCCCCGGACGCATCTGGGCGTGACGCAGCGGCAAGTCGGAACGCAGGACATGGATGATGAGCTGCTGAACGGGCCTGCGGTTCGCCACGACACCAGGCAACGACGTATCGACCATCGCGAACTGCCCCGGCCCGACAGTGCACTGGCGGTCGGCGTGGTTGATCGCCAATGGTCCCCCTGTGGGGACCGTCAGGTAGAACCAGCCGGGATCTGACCGACGGATATGCCTGGATGACCGCTCGGCCCGCAACGGCGGGTAGCTGATCTTCGACAGCTGCACTCTACCGAGATCGAGCAGCTCGACCACGGCCGCGAAATCGTCGATGTCGTCCGCGACGACCGTTGTGCTGATCAGAGCGGTCGCGGTCATCTCGTGCCACGTGGCGAACCGAACGTCTTTTGGCACATCAGCGGTACTGAACCGGACTAAAGGAAGGGGCCGCACGACTTGAAGGTCATCGCATTCGGGTACCGCGTGGTCGACCATGGTCGTGGGGCCGTCGGCGGGCGCCCAACGCATCCGTCTCACGTGTCCTCCGCGAAACATCTATGTGCGGCGCGTCCACCGGACGGCTCGCACGCAACGGCTCCGCCAGGTCGGCGTTGCCGCTCATCGTCTTGGAGGTCGCTTTGTGGCGGCTTTTCGGACGCCAGAGCAAGCCTGCCAGTTAGGCGCCCCGCGGTGCCGGCGGTGCCGGCCCGGACGCCCGTGGGGAGGTCTCTGGTCGATCGGCTCTGGCCCATGATCGACTGACTCGCTACTCTTCAGATGATCATGCTCTGACGGGGGTTGTGCGATGCGGGTTGGCCGCGGCCTGGCGCTGGTGTGTGTCGGTGTGTTGGTGACGGCCGGTCTGTCGGCCGCCGGCGGGAGCGCTGCCGCAGCAGCCGATCCGCTTCCGCCGATCCGAGTCTCGTTGCCGTGCGACGGAACGCCTGACGGCGTCAACGGAACCTACTGCTCGATCACGAACGCGGTGCGGGCGGCGCAGCCGGGCCAGACCGTCGAGGTGCGGCAGGCCGCCTACGACGAGTCGGTGGTGGTGGACAACTCCGGTCTGCCGGGTAAGCCGATCACGATCAAGGCGCTGCGCGGGCCGGGCCCGCGCACCAGCGTGCGGGGCGCCCAGACCGGCCCGGCGTTCCTCGTCTCCGGCGCGCACGACGTCGTCATCGAGGGATTCAGCATCGGCATGACCGTGCCCAAGTCCGCCGTGCTCGTCGAGAACTCCAGCGATGTCACGGTGACCGACGGCTGGATCCTCGCCTCGGGCAGCTCGGCCGTCGAGATCAACGGTGACTCGCACCGCGTCACCGTGAGCGGGATGCTCGCCCGCAGCAGCAACGTGTCGGTGTTCGCCGTGCATGACGGAGCCACCGACACCATGCTCACCGGCAACAGCCTCTTCGCACAGACGCATCCGAGCGCTTCGCCCGTGGCCATCACCGTCGACGACGCGCCCCGGACCACCATCACCAACAACACGATCGTGACCGACTGCCTGGCCGGCATCGCCGTACGCGGCGCCTCGGCGGGATTCGGCCTCTACAACTCGATCGTGCGGACCAATTGGCCCGGCCTGTCCGGACGCTGCACGGGCTCGTCGGGCCAGACGTCGGCGACCGCGACGCCGGTGTCGGTCGACGGCGCGGCCGCGACCGACAGCCACGTCGACTACAACGTCATCGACCCGGGACACGGTGGGCCGCTCTACGCGTGGGGCGGCACGGCCTATGCGAACCCGGCCGATCTGCGCGCTGCGACCGGGCAGGCCGCACACGACATCGCGGCCGACCCGTTGTTCGTCGCCACCTACCAGGAACCGGCCGGATGGGCCGTGCGGGCCAACTCTCCCGCTATCGACTCCGCCCTGGCGAACGCACCGGGCCTGATGAGCCGGGACCTACGCGGCAACCCGCACGCCGACAACCCGGACGTCCCCAACGTCGGCGGGGGCTACGTCGACCGTGGCGCGACGGAACTGCTTCCCGCGCCTCAGGTCACTTCCGCGATCACTCGAGCGCCCGACGGCGGCAGTCTCGACGCGGTGGCGACCGTGACGGCCACCTACCCTTGGCAGACGGACGGGCCGGCAGGCACCTTCAGCTTCACTCAGGCGGGCCGGGACCCGGTCGTCAACCACACGGGCAGCGCGCGCTTCACCTTCGAGAAGCTCGGGACTGCCTGTGTCGAGGTCCAACTCAGCACCGTGGGGTTCCGTTCTTCCTACCCGTATAAAGAGGCTTACAAGGCGTCGCCGTGCACCGTGCTCGGCGCCTCGTTCATCCCGGTGAAGCCGCAGCGGCTGCTCGACACCCGAGCCCTCAACGGCGCGCCGCTAACGGGGGGTAGTGAGGTGCGCCTCGAACTGCCGGCGCCGATGTCGACGGCGGCCGCCGTCGTCCTCAACGTCACCGTGACCCAGCCCACCGGGAACGGCTACCTGACCGTCTACCCGGGCGACGGAGACCGGCCGCTGGCATCCAACATCAACTTCCTGCCCAACCAGACGATCGCCAACCTGGTGACGGTCCCGGTGGGCGCCGGCCGCGTCCATCTGTTCAACGCCAGCGGGGGCTGGGTTCATGTGGTCGCCGACATCGCCGGCTACTACGCCAGCACCGGCTCCGGACTGACGGCGGCGAGCCCGGTGCGGGTCCTCGACACCCGGGGTGCGATCGGTGTGCCCGGCACGACGCCGATCGGTCCTAACGGGAAGGTGACCGTCGACCTGTCGGCACGGGTGCCGGCGGGCACTACCGCGGCCGTGCTCAACCTGACCGCCACGAAGCCGACCACCAGCGGCCACATCACCGTGTTCCCGCCCGGTGCGACGCTGCCGACCACGTCGAACGTCAACTTCGTCACCGGCCAGACGGTGAACAACATGGTGATCGCACCGGTGGTGAACGGCAAGGTCGCGTTCGGCTTCGGCGGCTCGGGCACCGTACACCTGCTCGCCGATCTGACCGGCTGGTTCGGGCCTGGTGGAACCGACGCCTACCTGCCGACCGCTCCGACCCGGATCCTCGACACCCGCACGACCGCTACCCCGGTCGGCCCGGGACAGGCGGTGCGGGTCACGGTGGACGCCACCGCGTGCGGCGCGACCCCGTGCCCGCGCACGGCGATCGTGGCGAACCTGACCGTGACAAACGTCAAGGCCGCCGGCTATCTGTCCGTCTACCCGTTCGGCCAGCCTCGCCCGGTCGTGTCGGCGCTCAACTTCACCGCCGGGCAGACCGTGGCCAACCTGATCACCGTCGGCCTCGGTCAGGACTCATTCCTCGTCTACAACAGCGCGAGTAGCACCGTCGACGTGGCTGTGGACCAGGCCGGGTTCTACCTGTCGCCGGCCTGACCCCGACAGCCCAGAACGCCAGTCCAGGTGTCGAACCGAGGTCGTCTCTGACGACGGCGGAAGGTCAGCCGGCGCGTTCGCTGGTGACCTGAGCGCGGACGGCCGGGACCACCTCTTCGGCGAAGCGGGGTAGCTGCTCCGGCCCCTCGCCCCAGTAGAGGAACGTGTCGAACCCGTACCCGAGGGCCAGGTCGGTGAGCTCGTCGACCCACTGGTCGACCGGGCCGCGCAGCAGTCCTTCCCGCGCGCCGTCGGTGATCCGGCCGTTGACGTTCAGTACGCGGCGGATGTCGGCGGGGTTCCGGCCGGCTTCGGCCGCCGCCTCGTCGAGTCGGGCCGCCGCGGTCGCGATCGGGGTGATCTCCTCGCGCAGCGAGGGCACCCAGCCGTCGGCGAGCCGGCCGGCCAGGGCCAGCGCGCGCGGTCCGTACACGCCGAGCCAGATCCCGATGTCGTGTGCCGGCAGCGGTCCGGAGTGCGCGCCGGCCAATCGGTAGTGCCGGCCGTCGAAGCGGAGGTTGCGCTGCCCGCTCCAGACCAACCGGATGACTGCGATCGCCTCCTCGAGCGCGTCGAGCGACTCGCCCGGTGCCCGGCGCGGGCCGCCGTACGCCTCGATCGCGTCCCAGAACGCGCCGGCGCCCAGCCCGAGCTCGAACCGGCCGCCGCTGAGCAGGTCGATGCTGGCCGCCGCCTTCGCCATCATGGCCGGCGGGCGCAGCGGCAGGTTGGCGACGTCGGGAAACACGCCGACCCGCGTCGTGGCCGCGGCTATCGCGCTGAGCAGGGTGAACGTGTCGACGTACCGGCGCTGGTAGGGATGGTCCTGCACGCCGATCCAGTCCAGCCCACGCTCTTCGATCTCGCGCGCGGTGGCGAGCAGCGGGTGGCTGGCGTCGGGGACGAGGAACGATCCGAAGCTGAGGTCACGGCCGAAGTCGGGCACCTCTCCACCGTACGGAACCCGGGCGGCCGTTCCGGACAGTCAGAGAATGTGGAGATGAGCACACGGGCCCGGGTCCGTGCCGGTGACCCGGACGCGTTCCGGGAGCTGTTCGACGAGCACGCCCGGTCGGTCTACAACCATGGCTTCCGGCTGACGGGGGACTGGTCGGTGGCCGACGACGTGGTGTCGCTGACCTTCCTGGAGGCCTGGCGGCTGCGTGGCCGGGTCGACGACTCGACGGACGGCCCGTTGCGCCCGTGGCTGCTGGGGATAGCGACCAACGTGGCGCGGAACGTACGCCGTGCGGCCCGCAGGTACGACGTCGCGCTCGCCCGCCTGCCGGCACCGCGCGCCGTGCCGGACTTCGCCGAGGAGGTTGCCGACCGCCAGGCCGACCGGGAGCGGATCGCTGCCGTGCGCGCGGCGATGAGCGCGCTGCGTGGGCCCGAGCGGGAGGTGCTGGCGCTGTGCGTGTTCGCCGGGCTCGACTACGCGGAGGCCGCGCAGGCCCTCGGCGTGCCGGTGGGCACCGTGCGCTCCCGGCTGTCCCGGGCACGCAAGAGGCTGACGCGGGAACCGCTCGCCGGTCCCGGACAGGTAGTTGCTGACCGCACGATCGCGGTCCGGCTCGCTCAGGAGGACGCGCGATGAACGACGTACGCGAGGAGCTGGCTCGCCTGCTTCCCCGGCCGACGGAGCGGGACCTGCCGAGCGACCGCCACCGGCAACTCCAGGAGCTCCTGATGAACCACATGTCCACATCGGATCGACCCCGACGCTTTACCAGGCGCCGACTCGTCTTCCTCGCAACGGGGCTGGCCATGGCGGTCGCGGTCGCGGCGGTCGCGGCCACCCGCCCCGAAGGCGCTTCATCCGGTGAGCGGATCCTGCTGGCGGCGGCCACCACCGCGGAGCGGACGCCCGAGGGCACGGGCGCGTACTGGCACCTCAAGGTCGTGTCGTCCGGCGACGGCACGACGTGGGTGAGCGACCTGTGGACGGCGCGGGACGGCCGCACCTGGAACCGTTACCGGACCTCGGAGACGGCGTCGGCCACCCCGGGCACGGAGCCCGGCCAGGTGATCGAGCTGACGCCCGCGAACCCGTACTCGCTGGGCGGGGCGAAGGTGACCCTCGAGCAGCTCCGGGCGCTGCCGACCGAGCCGGCCGCGCTGCGGACGCGGATCGACGAGCTGATCGCGGCGGCCGACGTCCGCACCAGCGCCGGAATCCTGACCGAGGACCAGCGGAAGCGGGCGGTCTTCGAGAGCCTGGTCTCGCTCGTCTCCCAGCTTCCCGCGCCGCCGGCCGTCCGCGCGGCCGCGTTCCGCGCGTTCGCCACGTACCCGAACGTCGAGAGCACGGGCCAGGGCCTGCTGATCTCCTTCTTCCCCGGTGAACCGCCGGCCCGGCTGGTGATCGACCCGACCACCGCCCGGGTCGTTCGCACCAACGTCATCGTCCTGCCGGACGGCGGACTGATGAGCGCCGCGGAAGGCGCCGCGTTCGACCTGACCGCCGAGTGGACCGACCAGCCGCCGCGTTAGGCGACGGCGCCGCTGGGGCGGGTGTGCAGGCCGGACAGAGTGGTGTAGACCGCCGCGAGCTGCCCTGCCACCCGCTTCCAGGAGTAGACCTGGCGGGCGCGGTCGATGGCGGCGGTCGCGTACGCCAGGTGGCGGACCGGGTCGCCGAGCAGGTGCCGGATGGCCGTGCCCAGGGCGCGTGGGTCACGCACCGGGACCAGGTCGCCGGTCAGGCCCTCCACGACCGTCTCGGCGATGCCGCCGACCGCTGTGCCGATCACCGGGACGCCGCAGGCCATGGCCTCCAGCGGGCTCAGTCCGAACGGCTCGTACCAGGGTGCGGCGACCAGCAGGTCCGCGGAGCGGTACCAGAGCGGCATCTCCAGGCGCGGCACCCGGCCGACCAGCCGGACCCGGTCGCCCACGTCGTAGCGGTCGGCCAGCTCGCGAAGCTCGCGTGCGGCGGGGTCGGTGTCCAGCGACTCCGCGGGCGGTCCGCCGACCACGACACATTCGGCGTCCGGGACCAGACGGAGCGCGGAGATCACGTCCTCGTGGCCCTTGCGGGCGGTCAGCGCGCCCACGGACAGCACCCGTCGGCGGGGACCGCGGTCGCGGGCCGGGCCCTCTGGCTGGAACAGCTCGTCGTCGACGCCGCCCGGGATCAGCACCAGGTGGGACCTCGGCACGCCCATCCGGACCAGCTCGCGCAGCTCGTCCTGGCTCTGTGCGACGACCCGGTCGACCGCGCGGCCGAGCACCCGCTCGTAGCCGATCCGTTGCGGTGGTCCGCTGAACGCGTCGCCGCGTCGGGCCGCGGAGGCCAGCTCGTGATAGGACTCCACGACCGGGACGCCGGTCTGCTTGCCGGCGGTGATCGCGGCCAGGCCGCTGGTCCAGAAGTGCGCGTGCGCCACCGCCGGGGTCCAGCCGTCGCCACGCCAGCGGTCTACGAGGAAACGGGAGAAGTCCTTCGTGTACGGAAGCAGCTCGCCGTCGTCCAGCGGCCGCGCGGGGCCGGCCGGCACGCGGATCACCGAGACACCGCCCACGGTCGCGTCTGCCTCGTTGGCGGCCACCTTGCGGGTGTAGACGCGGACCTCGTGCCCGGCATCCGCGAGCGCGGCGGACAGGTCGCCGACGAAGGCACCGCGTCCGCCGCTCGCCGCCCCGTCTGACGGGTCCGCGTGCTCGGAGATCATCGCGATGCGCATGCGTTCATCCTCCCGCGCCGGACCCGCGTACCCCCGCAAGTCCGGCGTTCCCGACGATTTGCCTCGTGATTCCTACCTCACCAGGCCTCAGAGCTTCCCGATCGGCACAGCGCTAAACATCACCAGTCACGTATGCCCCACGCGTCGAACCGTTTGTGGAACAGTCACGCTGGGTATGGACGCCCGTGCTCCCGGTTTGAAAGGCGGACATATGGCGACGACGGCCGGCCTCGAAGTGGATCCTGCCGCGCTGCCCCGCCGGCTCCGGCAACTCAACTGGCGCACGTGGCGCGGCGTGCTGGCGCGTGCGGGCAAGGGGTTCGTGAACAACAACTGCTCGGACTGGGCCGCGAGCCTGACCTATTACACCGTGCTGGCGCTGTTCCCCTCGGCGATCGTGGTGGTCGCGCTGGTCAACCTGGTCTCACAGGGGGACCGCACCGTCGACACCGTGGTCGGCCTGCTGCGCGACATGGGTGCCGCGTCCGTCGTGGACAACGAGGGCGTGGTGTCCGCGATCCGCGAGGTGGTCGGTGTGAAGAGCTCGGCCGGCGTGCTGCTCAGCTTCGGTCTGCTGACCGCGATCTGGTCGGCGTCCGGCTACGTCGGCGGCTTCACCCGGGCGTCCAACGCGATCTACGGGGTCGAGGAGGGCCGGCCGGTCTGGAAGCTGCGCCCGCTGCAGATCCTGCTCACTGTGGCGGCGCTGGTGTTGCTGGCGTTGGTCGCACTCATGCTGATCGTCAGCGGGCCGGTGACGACCGTGATCGGCGAACGGCTGGGCCTGGGCGAGGCACCCAGGCTGGCCTGGACGGTGGCGAAGTGGCCGGTGCTCGTGCTGATCGCGATGCTGCTGCTCGCGCTGCTGTTCTGGATCGCGCCGAACGTGCGCCAGCCGCGGTTCCGCTGGCTGACGGTGGGCGGCTTCGTCACACTGCTGGCGACCGGCCTGACGTCGTTCGGATTCGGCCTCTACGTGGCCAACTTCGACTCGTACAACAAGACGTACGGCAGCCTGGGCGCGGTGATCGCCTTCCTGGTCTGGATCTACCTGGTCAACTGCGCGGTGCTGTTCGGCGTCGAGGTCAATGCCGAGGTCCAGCGCGGGCGGTCGCTCCAGGCCGGCGCGGAGAAGGTCGACGACCCGGTCCTGCCGCCGCGCACGCCGGCCGAGGACTGAGGTCGCTGAGGCGGTTGGGTCGGCTGCGGCGGTTTAGCCGCCGGACCCCGGGGAACCCCAACGCATGGAACGGGGCAACGCAAAACACAGTCCACGTGTCGACGACGAACTGGCACACGAGGTCGACGGCATCGTCAAAGGCACCACCGGCGGCCGGGCCGAGGAGTTCCGTGAGGCCGAGCCGCCCGGTGACGGCCAGCCGGAAGCGAGCATGGTCCCGGAAGGCGACGACGGCTCCGGTGCGCCGCAGGGCATGACGGCCGAAGAGGTCGAGCTGCGCAGCCGGTTCGGGCGGTACATCAACCGCTCGGCGCTGCCGGGTGACCGCGACGGCCTGCGCCGCGACGCCGAGGGAAACGAGGCGCCCGACGACGTGCTCGCCGAGATCGACCGGCTCCCGACCGGGGTCCGGTTCCAGACGGTGTCCGAGGCTTGGGCCGCGCTCGGCCACCGTAACGAAACGCAACGCTGGTAACCGCCCGCCCGAGCGCGCGAGCCGGCTTACAGAGAGGTAACCAGCCACATGAGTGGCATAACCAAGTCAGTCGATGTCGCGGTACCCGTGCGCACCGCGTACAACCAATGGACCCAGTTCGAGGAGTTCCCCCGCTTCATGGAGGGGGTCCAGGAGATTCGTCAGATCGACGACCGCACCATGCACTGGAAGACCGAGATCGCCGGTGTGAAGCGGGAGTTCGACGCCCAGATCACCGAGCAGCTTCCCGACGAGCGGGTCGCGTGGACCTCGGTCAGTGGCACCAAGCAGGCCGGTGTCGTGACCTTCCACCGGCTGGACGCCGAGCACACGCGCGTCACGGCCCAGATGGACTTCGAGCCGGACGGCATGCTCGAGAAGGCCGGCGAGAAGCTGCACGTGGTCGACCGCCGGGTCGAAGGTGACCTCAAGCGGTTCAAGGAGTACATCGAAGGCCGCGCCACCGAGACCGGTGCCTGGCGCGGCGCGGTGGATCGGCCGATGCCGTAACCGCCCCCAAAATCGGATGGAGAGCCTGCGCGCGCGGGCTCTCCATTCTCATGTGGACGGTAGCTGGGCGGCCGCGAAGGCCGGGTCGAAGCCGAACGGGAGCTCCAGGCGGTGGCCGCGCATCAGGTCGGCGTCGCCGAGCAGGTCGGCGGTCTTGCCGTCGGCCGCGATGCGGCCACCGTCGAGGATCACCGAACGGGGGCAGAGCTCCAGCGCGTACGGCAGGTCGTGGGTGACCATCAGCACGGTGACCGGCAGGTCCCGCAGGATGTCGGCGAGCTCGCGCCGGCTGGCCGGGTCCAGATTGGACGACGGCTCGTCGAGGACCAGGATCTCCGGGCGCATCGCTAGGACGGTGGCGACCGCGACCCGGCGGCGCTGGCCGAACGACAGGTGGTGCGGCACCTGGTCACGGTGTTCTGTCATGCCGACCGCGGCCAGTGCCTCGTCGACCCGTTGCCGCAGTTCCTCGCCCTTGAGCCCGAGGTTGGCCGGGCCGAAGCCGACGTCTTCCGCCACGGTCGGCATGAAGAGCTGGTCGTCCGGGTCCTGGAAGACGATGCCGACCCGGCGCCGGATCTCCGCGATGCCGGCCCGGTCGGCCGGGTTCACGGTCAGGCCGGCCACGTCGACCGTGCCCGCGCCGGAGCCGGACCCGGCGTGCAGGATGCCGTTGAGGTGCAGCACGAGCGTGGTCTTGCCGGCGCCGTTGGGCCCGAGCAGCGCGACCCGCTCACCACCACCGACAGTCAGGTCGACGCCGTGCAGCACCTCCCGCCCGTCGGGGTAGGCGAAATGCAGCCCGTTGATGGTCAACGAGGCAGTCATGCCAACACCGCCACGAGGGCGATTGCGCCGGCGGCGATCGGGAGGGTCGCGGAGCGTACCCAGTCGGCGGTGGTGGCTCCTGCTCCTTCGGGGCGGGGAAGCCGCCCGGAGTAGCCGCGGGCGACCATGGCCAGGTAGACCCGCTCGCCGCGCTCGTAGGACCGGATGAACAACGCGCCGACGCCGACCGCGAAGGCCTTGACCTGCCACAGGAAGCGCGGGTCATAGCCGCGGGAGAGGCGCGCGACGCGCATCCGGCGGGCATCGTCGGCGAGGATGTCGAGGTATCTGAGCATGAAAGTCGCGATCTGGGTGAAGACCTGCGGGCAGCGTAGCCGGTCCAGGCCGAGCAGCAGGTCGCGGGCGGTGGTGGTGGCGGCCAGCAGCAGCGAGGCCAGCACGCCCAGGGTGCCCTTGGCGAAGATGTTCCAGGCGCCGTGCAGGCCGTCGATCGACAACGACATGCCGAGCCAGTCGACCCGCTCGCCGTGCCCGGCGAACGGCAGGGCGATGGCGAGTAGCACGAACGGCAGCTCGATCGTGGCCCGCTTGGCCAGCCAGAGAGGCGGGACCTTGGCAAGGACCACCACCCCCACGAGAAGCAGGGCATAGCCGGCAAAGGCAATGAACTTCTCGCGGGGGGTGATCACCACGACGATCGTGAACAGCAGGGTTGCCACGATCTTCACCTCGGCCGGCAACCGGTGGAGCCGGCTGTCGTGGTCGAGGTGGAGAGGGTGAGCGTGGCCGGCGCCCATCAGGCGCTCGTCGCTCCCTCGGTGTGCTCGTTGCTGCTGCCGCCGCGCCGGCGGACCAGCCAGAAGACGCCGCCACCGATGGCGAAGGTGACCGCGACGCCCAGCACGCCGGACAGGCCGGTCGACAGGAACTCGTTGTCGATGCCCTTGATGCCGTAGTCCGCCAGCGGGCTGTCCTTCATCTGGTGGTCCTGCTCCTGCTGGACCATGCAGGTGCCGCCGGTGATGTTGTCGTCGGCGTCGAACGTGCAGCCCTTGCGGGCGGCCGCGTCCAGGCCGTCCGGGCTCGACGAGGCGAAGCTGGAGACCACGCCGGCCAGCAGGGCGGCGACCAGCAGGCCACCCGCGATGAACCAACCGAGACGCTTCTTCACGCCACACCTCCGACGGCGGGGGCGGGCACGGCCGGAACCGGGCTCGCGGTCTTGCGGAACCGGCGCAGGGCGTACACCAGGTCGGGCCGGACCCGCGCCACGGTGGCGACGGTGACCGCCGCGATCAGGCCCTCACCGATGCCGATCAGGACGTGCGCACCGGCCATCGTGCCGGCGATCGTGGTCAGGTTGAGCTCGGTCGTGCCGCCGAGCGCGTACTCGATCACGAACATCTGCGAAGCGATCACCACGCTGACCACCGACGCGACGAACGCGGTGATCGCGACGCCGCGCGGCGT
This sequence comes from Asanoa ishikariensis, assembly GCF_900107455.1. Taxonomy (GTDB): domain Bacteria; phylum Actinomycetota; class Actinomycetes; order Mycobacteriales; family Micromonosporaceae; genus Asanoa; species Asanoa ishikariensis. The sequence continues at coordinate 1,886,925 of NZ_FNQB01000002.1, forward strand.
CTTCGGCAGGATTCGGAGCAGGCCCGCGACGAGCAGGTAGCCGGCCGCCGTGCCGACCAGCGCCATGTTGGTGATGTTGAGACCGAGCGCCGTCAGCCCGCCGTCGGCGAACAACAGGCACTGGATGATCAGCACGGTCGAGACGCAGAGGGCGCCGACCCAGGGGCCGACGAGCACCACGGCGAGCGTGCCGCCGAGCAGATGGCCGGAGACGCCCGGGAGCACCTGGAAGTTGAGCATCTGCACCGCGAAGATGAACGCCGCGACCAGGCCGGCCATCGGCGCCAACCGGTCGTCGAGATCAGCGCGTCCGCGCCACACACAGATCGCCAGCGCCGCCGCCGCGACAGCGGCGAAGATCGCCGACACCTGCGCGTTGACGATGCCGTTGGCGATGTGCATCGCCACACCGTTCATGGGACCCCCCTCCCCGAGGCGATCAAGCCGCCGGACTGCCGTGGTCACGGGTCGTGGCGGCGAGGTCGCCGGTAGCATATTGCGCCGGACCGGTTATTGCATAGTCTTGGCAACAAGGACCGGCCGACGTAGTCCACCACGCACCCGTGATCATGGTCAACACGACCGACAGACGGTTGGATCACACGAAATCCGCTGTTCACACAACAGATGCGAGAACGACGGACTCAAGCCCGGCCGGTCAGGCGTTGAGCCGCCAGATCGCCAGGTTGGGGGCGGCGGCGTAGGTCACCCAGGCCGCGTAGGGCACGAGCAACCAGGCGGCCCAGCGGTGCACGCGGTGGAAGAGCACGACGGTGGCACCGACCGCGAGCCAGAGCAGGCAGATGTCGACGAACGCGAGGCCGTACCGCCCGGCGCCGAAGAACAGCGGGGTCCAGGCGGCGTTGAGCAGCAACTGCGCGGCAAAGACTCGCAGGGCGAGGCCGAAGCCGGTCCGCTGCCAGACCAGCCATCCGGCGACAGCGATGGTGGCGTAGACCCCGCCGGAGACCGCCTAACCGCCGAACCGCGCCGACCATATCGCTGTTCATGAATCTGTGGTAGAAACTTTCAAATCGCGAGGTGAGTGCGCAAGAAATCTTCGAAGAGGAGCGTGCTGATGCGTGGGACTGTCGCACGGGTGCTCGGGTTGGTACTGGTCGCCGCTGCGTGGCTGGTGGTGCCGGCCTCCGGAGTGGCGGTGGCGGCCACGCCGCCGCAGCCTGGGACGTTTGTCGGGCGCGGGTTCGACACCTGCGCCGCGCCGTCTCAGGCGGCGATGAACGCGTGGCGGGCCAGTTCGCCCTATCGGGCCGTGGGGATCTACATCAGTGGCGGCAGCCGGTCGTGTGCGCAGCCGAACCTGACCGCGACCTGGGTCGCCAACCAGGTCGCCAACGGGTGGCGGTTGATTCCGATCGAGCTTGGCTACCAGGCGCCATGCGGCACGCGTACGCCGAAGATGTCCGCCAACCCCGCCACCGCGCGCACTCAGGGTGGCAGCGCCGCCGACAGTGCGGTCAGTGCCGCCCAGGCGTTGGGGATCGGGGCCGGGAGCACGATCTACAACGACATCGAGCACTACCCGTCGACCGCGTCGTGCAAGGCCGCGGTGCTCTCGTTCCTGTCCGGCTGGACCGAGCGGCTGCACATCCGTGGCTACCTGTCCGGCATGTACTCCAGCGGCTCCTCCGGCATCCGCGACGTCTGCGACGCCTACAACGACAGCGCGTACACCCGGCTCGACCAGCTCTGGATCGCCTGGTGGAACGGGGTCGCCGACACCGACGCGGGCGGCTACTGCCCCGACGACCACTACGCGAACCACCAACGGTTGCACCAGTACGCGGGTGAGGTGACCGAGACCTGGGGCGGCGTGACGATCCGGATCGACCGCAACTACCTCGACGTGAGCCCGACGCAGGACCCGCCGCCGGGGGAGGAGTGGACCGCGACCGTCGACAACACCGGGCCGGGCTTCACCGCCGGCGCCAACTGGGGCACGTCGGCGTTCTCGGCGCAGCGGTTCGGTGCGGACTACCGGTTCGCGAGCCCGGTGTCGTCGAGCGACGTCGCCTGGTACGCGGCGACCACCCCGGCCACCGACTCGTACGCGATCGACGTCTGGTATCCGGCCGACGCGGGCTACAACAACCTGGCGCCGTACATCGTCGCGACGACGTCCGGCAACCAGTCCGTGACGGTCAACCAGCGTGCGGGCGGCGGTCAGTGGGTGCCGCTCGGCGTCTTCACCCTCCCGGCCGGCGCCGGCAACAAGGTCGGTGTGAGCCGGTGGACCAGCGGCACGGGTTACGTCATCGCGGACGCGGTGCGGTTCACCCGGCTGTGAAATGCCGCCGGAGCAGGTCGGTCACCCGGTCGGCCTGCTCCACATTGGCCAGATGCGCCGCGTCGGGCAGCACATGCGAGGCGCTGCCGGGAATGCCGTCCACAATGGCCTGAAGGAGAACCGGCGGCGTGGCCGGGTCGGCCTCGCCGGCGACCACCAGCGTCGGTGCGGTGATCCGGGGCAGCACCGGGCGCAGGTCCATGGCCGCGATCGCCTCGCAGCAACCGGCGTAACCCTCCGGGTCGATCGCGACCAGCGCCTTGGTGAAGGCGGCCACGTCGGACGGCCGTGCCCCGGGCGTGAACCAGCGCGCCACGACCGCGTCGGCGACAGCGCTCATCCCGGCCGCCCGTACGGTCGCCGCCCGCTCGTGCCAGCCGGTGGCCGGTGGCAGATGGGCGGCGGTGCACAGCAACGCCAAGCGGTCGACCCGCTCCGGTGCGTGCGCGGCCAGCCACATCCCGACCATCCCGCCGAGCGACAGCCCGGCGTAGTGCACCCGGGCGAGGCCCAGGTGGTCGAGCAGCGCGAGCACGTCCTGGCCCAGGTCGGCCAGCGTGTACGGCCCTGGCGGCACTGGCGAGCCGCCGTGTCCACGATGGTCGAACGTGACGACCCGGAACTGGTCACGAAGCGCGGACATCTGCGGCGCCCACATCGCGCCGGTCGTGCCGAGGGAGCTGCCCAGCAACACGACCGGCGCGTCAAGAGGCCCGTGGGCCTCGTAGGCCAGCACGTCAGTCGTTGAGGACCGTGGCGAGCTTGTCGCGGAACGCGCGCTCCGTGTCGGTGACCACGTCGCCGCCGATGCCGAGGATGCCGCCGCTGGGTGCCGCGGTGACCACCTGCTCGGCGATCGTCACCAGCCAGTGCTTGTAGGCGCCGGTGTCGCCCTCGCTGGCCTTCGCGGTCAGCAGCTCGGCGGCGGCGCGGGCGCGGGCCAACACGTCGGTGGCGTACGCGGCCGGGTCCGGCGGCTCGATGGCCGGCAGCTCCTCGCCGCTCTCCGGGTCGCCGACGCGGATGACGAGCTCCGCCGCGACGGCGGAGACCAGCTTGCTCGGCGACTCGCGGCCCTCGGAGATCGCCTCCAGGCCGGCCGCGTTCTCCGCCAGGGTGCGGCGGGTGCCGTCGTGCTCGGCCGCGCTCGCGGCGGTCAGCACCGACTGCGGCAGGCCGACGAGCAGCCCCCACTCGGAGTCGGTGAAGCCGAACTCGGTGAAAACCGGAAGGTCAGTCACGTCGCGTACCCTTTCGTCAAGAACAGGAACAGCGTAGTCAACTCGGGTCGGCCACCAGCAGCCCCTGTTCGGAGACGACGGGCACCGACAGGGTCTTGTACCCGACTTCGTCGAAGAGCACCGTCATCCGGTCCGCCTCGTAGCCCATCACCATCCCGCCGCCCCACTCGGCGTGCCGGACCGTGCTGTGCACCGGGAACGGGCCGACGGCGCCGTTGTCCGGGAGGCCCCGGCCGGCCACGCAGTTGTCGCAGTGGCCGCAGATGTGGTTCATCTTCTCGCCGAAGTACGCGAGCAGCGTCTGGCTGCGGCAGCCGCGCGCCTGCGCGTACCCGCGCATCATGTCTGTCCGGGATTTTGAGAGGTTCTGCTGCCGTTCGGCCTCGGCGAGAGCGAGCGCGGCGGCCTCGGCGGGCTGCGGCGCGTACCGCGGACTGCCGATCTTGCCGCCCGATCGGGTGACGGCACCGCCGACGTGCTCCAGCAGGGCGACGAGCTGGCCGAGCTTGCGCGCGCCGAACCCGGTGCGCTCCCGTAGGGCCGCCTTGGTGAGCGGCCCGTCGGCGTGCAGCACCGCGGCGAGGTCCCGCAGGTCGTCCAGCGCGGGCAGCGCGCCGGTGAAGAACCGCTGCAACCCCTCGTCCTCGGCCCGCCAGAGCAGCAGGGTGCGGGCGGGCAACCCGTCCCGGCCCGCACGCCCGATTTCCTGCAGGTAGCTGTCCGGCGAGTCCGGCAGGGCGACGTGCGCCACCCAGCGGATGTTCGGCTTGTCGATGCCCATCCCGAACGCCGACGTGGCGACCATGATCGGCACCTTGTCGGCCAGGAACTCCTCGTGCAGCGTCTCGCGCGCCCCGGTCGCCATGCCGCCGTGGTAGTGCGCCGCCTCGTGGCCGGCAGCACGCAGCCGGGTCGCCAGCTCTTCGGCGCCGCGCCGGGTCGGCACGTAGACGATCCCCGGGGTCTCGCCCTCGGCCAGCAGCGCCTTGAGCCAGCGCCAGCGGTAGTCCTCCGTCGGGCAGTGCGTGGCCTCCAGGAAGAGGTTGGGTCGGTCGAGGCCGGTGACCATCACCTTCGGCCGTTGCAGGCCGAGCCGGGCGACGATGTCGTCGCGCACCGGGGGCGAGGCCGTGGCGGTCAGCGCCACCACTGGCGGCCGGCCGAGCTGCCGGATGACGTGGCCGAGCGCCAGGTAGTCGGGGCGGAAGTCGTGCCCCCACGCCGAGATGCAGTGCGCCTCGTCGACCGCGACCAGCGACGGCTTGCAGGCCTTGACCTCGGCGAGCCGGTCGGGGTCGGCGAGCTGTTCCGGAGTGATGAACAGGAACTCGGCGCTGCCGTCGCGCAGTGCGGCCAGTGCGGCCTGTTGCTGTCGGGGTGTCTCGGCCGACGAGACGCGCACCGCCTTTAACGGGGCCGCGCCGCGCCGCTCCAGCCCGCCGATCTGGTCCTGCTGCAAGGCGAGCAGCGGGGAGATGACCACGGTCGGGCCGGGAAGCTGGGTAGCCGGGACCTGGTAGAGCGCCGACTTGCCGGCGCCGGTGGGCATGACGGCGAGCACGTCATGGCCGCGCAGGATCGCGCGCATCGCGTCGAGTTGGCCGGGACGCAGGGTCTTCCAGCCGAAGAGGGTACGGGCGGCCCGGCGCAGACGCAGGGCGGTGAAGGTCGGTTTCATCGCGGAGCGGCGATACCCGGCGCACGGCGGCGCGAAACGCTATTTGAAGATGCGTCGGATCGCATAGATGACAATCAGTATGCCGAAGATCGCACCGAAGATCTGGACACCCGGTATGTCGTACCAACTCACGTTGTCCGCCGCCCACCGCATGCCGGCACTCTAGCGTCGCCAACAACTGGAAGGTTTGTTGACTATTTCCGAGGGCGGTGTGACCATGGCACGGACGGACGTGGCCTAAACGGGGGGTATGTACAGATGACCGAGCCTGGCGGCGAACTGCTGCGGCTGGCCGCGACCGTTCTGCAACCAGGGTTCGTGGGCACCACGCCGCCCGACTGGGTGCGCCGGTGGCTGGGGGAGGGACTCGGCGGCGTGGCGCTGTTCGCCCGCAACGTCCGCGACCCCGAGCAGATCGCGGCGTTGACCGCGGCGTTGCGCGCGGAGCGGGCCGACGTCCTGATCGCCCTCGACGAGGAAGCCGGCGACGTCACCCGGTTCGAGTCGCGGACCGGCAGCTCGCGCCCGGGCAACCTGGCCCTCGGCGCGGTCGACGACCTGGCGCTCACCGAGGAGGTCGCCCGCGACCTCGGCCGGGAGCTGGCCGCGGTGGGCATCAACCTCGACTACGCACCGGACGCCGACGTCAACAACAACCCTGACAACCCGGTGATCGGTGTACGCAGCTTCGGCTCCGACCCGGCCCTCGTCGCCCGGCACACGGGTGCGTGGGTGACCGGCCTGCAGGCCGCCGGCGTGGCCGCGTGCGCCAAGCACTTCCCCGGGCACGGCGACACCGCCGTCGACTCGCACCACGACCTGCCGCGCATCCCGCGCGACCGGGCCGGCCTCGACGCGGTCGAGCTGCTCCCGTTCCGCGCCGCGATCGCCGCCGGCGTCCAGGCGGTGATGACCGGCCACCTGTTGGTGCCGGCCGTGGACCCGCACCTGCCGGCCACGCTGAGCCGCACTGTCCTCACCGGACTCCTGCGCGACGAGCTCGGCTTCCAGGGCGCTGTCATTACCGATGCCATGGAGATGCGCGCGGTGGTCGACGGGTTCGGCTTCGAGGGCGGCGTGATCGCCGCACTGGCGGCCGGCGCCGACGCGATCTGCGTGGGCGGCGAGCTCGCCGACGAGCACACCGCCGAGCGACTGCGCCAGGCGATCGCCGGCGCGGTGGTGGCGGGGCGGTTGGCCGAGGACCGGCTGATCGAGGCCGCGAAGCGCGTCGAGCACCTGGCGGCCTGGGCCGCGACGGCGCGCGCGGGTGCTGCTCCGGGGCCGTGGTACGGCACGGCCGGTTCGCCGGTCGGGCTGGCCGCCGCACGCCGCGCGGTGAAGGTCGGTGGGACCGCGCCGGTGCTGCCGCTGGCGGGGGCGCCGCACGTGGTCGAGCTGTCGCCGCCCGCGAACATGGCGGCCGGCACGGACACCCCGTGGGGCGTCGCGGCGCCGCTGGCGGCGTTGCTGCCCGGCACCACCGGGGTGCGACTGACCGAGGCCGATGGCGCCGAGGCGTCCACCGTGGTCGGCTCGGCTGCTGGTCGGCCGCTCGTGCTGGTGGTGCGCGACCTGCACCGGCACGCCTGGATGGGTGCCCTGGTGGGCTCGGCGCTGGCCCTGCGTTCGGATGCCGTGGTGGTGGAGCTTGGCGTTCCCGCCGCAATGGTCGGCGCCACCCACGTGGCCACGCACGGCGCGACGCGGTCGAGCGGGCTCGCCGTCGCCGAACTGCTCGCGGGTCGGGGCGAGTAAGCGCGCGCTCGTGGCGAGCAAGCGCTCGCTCCCGGCTAGATGAGTGGGCGCTTACTCCTGGGGGGGTGAGCAAGCGCCCACTTCTCGCTGGCGGAGTGAGTGCTCACTCCGTTAAGGTTCGGTCATGACCGAAACCGAAGGCCGCCGCCGTGCGCCGGGGATGAGTCCGGAGCAGCGTCGCGAGACCGTTGTCCGGGCCGCGCTGCCGTTGGTCTCCGAGCACGGTGCCGCGGTGACCACCGCCCAGATCGCCCGCGCGGCCGGCATCGGCGAGGCGACCATCTTCCGGGTCTTCGACGACAAGCAGGCGGTGCTCGAGGCGGTCGTCGCGGCCGCGCTCGATCCGACCGTCGTGCTCCAGGAGCTCCGGTCGATCGCGCTCGACCAGCCGCTCGCCGTGCGCCTGGTCGACGCGGCCGACGCGCTCGACGCGCACTTCGCCCGGGTCGGCTCGGTGCTCGGCGCGCTGCACGCCACCGGGCGCACCGGGCCACGCCGCGAGCCGGTCCCCGGCGGCCGGGAGCGCTCCGTCAGCACCACGTTCGCCGCGATCGCGGAGATCATCGAGCCCGACCGGGAGCGGCTTCGGCTCCCGGTCGAGACCCTGGTCCACGCGTTCCTCGGCCTGCTCTTCCCGGCCCGGGTCGGCGCACCTGCCGGCCCGCGGACGGTCGCGGTCGAAGACCTCGTCGACGTCTTCCTCTACGGCGCGGTCAAGCCCTAACGGACCCGCACGCCGGCCCGGAACACGGCGCGCACCTCGCGCAGGGCGGTGATGTCGCTGGCGGGGTTGCCCGCCACGGCGAGTAGGTCCGCGTCGTAGCCCGCCGCCACCCGCCCCTTGGTCGCACCCAGCCCGCACGCCGCGGCCGCGTCCGAGGTCACCGCGCGCAGGGCCGCCGGAGCGGGGTCGCCGAAGAGCAGGAACATCTCGGCGGCGTACGGGAGCACGTCGTGCGGTTTCGACGGCCCGATGCCGGCATCGCTGGTGACGATCATCCGGACCCCGGCGTCGCGCTGTGCGGTGAAGATCGAGGTCAGGGCCGCGGAGATCGCCGCCGTCGACGCGGGCACCGGCTCACCGGGCAGGTAGCCCAGCGTGGCCGAGACGATCGTCTCGCTCGCCGCCAGCTTCCCGATCACGTCGTAGTCCGGCGAAGCGCCGTCGGCGGTGAGGAACGAGCCGTGCTCGACCGTGTCGAAACCCGCGTCGATAGCGGCCGCGATGGCCTCCGCGCTATGCGCGTGCGCGGCCGCCGGCAACCCGTGCCGGTGCGCCTCGTCCGCCGCCGCGGCCAGCTCTGGCGGCGAGAACTGGAGCAGGTACGGCTTCGTGCCCCGGGTGATCTCGCCGCCCGTGGCCAGCACCTTGATCACGTCGACGCCGTGCTCGGCGCGGGAGGCGACCGCCGCCCGGATGCCGTCGACGCCGGAGGTCTCGCCGCCCAGCCACCAGCAGTGGCCGCGCGGGCTGGTGATCGGTGGGCCGGCCGACAGCACGTGCGGGCCGGTGTGCGGCGCGCGGTCGAGCTCGGCCCGCAGCCGCCGGGTCACGTAGCCGCGGTCGCCCAGGTCGCGGACCGTGGTGATGCCGGCGTGCAGGGCCCGGGTGGCGGCCACCCGGGCGCCGCGCAACAGCTCGTCGTCGTCCACGGAGAGCAGTCGCCCGACCGGGTCCGGTCCGGCGTCGAACACCAGGTGGGTGTGCGCGTCGACCAGGCCGGGCAGCAACGTCACCGGGCCGAGGTCGAGCACCTCGGCATCGGAGGGTGGCGTTCCGCCGGCGCTGACGCCGACCACGATGCCGTCCTTGACGTACACGATGGGGTCCGCGGTGGTGCCGGTCCCGTCGAACAGCCGGGCGGCGCGGATGGCCAGCATCGTCATTCGGTGGCCAGCAGGTCCTGGTACTCCGGGTGCTTGTCGATGTAGCCGGCGATGAACGGGCACTGCGCGTAGACCCGCAGCCCCCGCTCGCGGGACTCGTCCAGCACCGCGCGGGCCAGCTTGCTGCCCAGGCCCTTGCCCTCGAAGCGCGGGTCGATCTCGGTGTGCGTGAAGGTGATCGCGCCCTCGCGCAGCCGGTAGGCGGAGAAGCCGGCCAGCTCGCCGTCCGCGTTGAGCTCGAAGCGGTGTTTGTCGGGGTTGTCGTTGACCTCGGTTTCCACGTCTACAGTTCTACCCCGTGACCCGCCCGTTGCGATCTCTGCTCGCTCCAGACGCCGTCGCGGCGCTGGTGACCGACGCCTACGACCTGCCGGTCAGCAGGGTGTTGCTGCTGCGCACGCTGGTCAACGACGTCTACCGGGTGGACACCGCGCGGGGGCCGTTGGTGCTCAAGCTCTATCGGCACGGCCGGGACGCCGCCGGGGTCGCCTGGGAGGCGCTGCTCGCCGACCACGTCGCCGGGCGCGGTGTGCCGATCGTCAGGGCAGTGCCACTACCTGACGGAAACCGCGCGGGTACGCACGACGCGCCCGAGGGCGAACGGTCCTACGTGCTCTGGGAGTGGGCGCCCGGCGCACTGCCCGGCCTGTCGATCAGCGAAGCGACGGCCGGCGACTTCGGGCGGACCGTCGCCGCGTTCCACGCCGCCGCCGAGATGGACACGTGCCCACGCCACCGCGACCTTGAAGCGCTCGGCCCGATCGTGGACCAGCTCCGGGACGCGCTCGAGCCGGCCGACCGCGCGCTGATCGACCTGCTCGCCGCCGCGCTGCCGGACCGGCTCGGCCGGGCAGACCTCGATCGGGGGATCTGCCACGGTGACGTGTCGCTCGACAACGTCCACGTCGACGGCGGCCGGCTGGTCCTCTACGACCTCGACCTGGCCGCCATGGACTGGCGGGCGGCCGACCTGGCCGGTGTCGCCACGACGCCGTGGTGGCCGGCGTTCCTCGCGGGCTACCGCACGGTGCGCCCGTTCGGCGAGGCCGACCTCGCCGCGCTGCCCTGGCTCACGGTGCGCGGGCTCCTCACCAACCTGCACTTCCACCTGGTCGACAAGCCCACCTTCCGCGGCACCGACTCGATCGGGGAGGGCTGGGCCGAACGCGAGCTCGTCGCTCTCCGCGCGGCGGCCGGCCGGCTCCTGGGTTGATCCCGGGTGGACACCGGTCCGTACCCTTGGGCGGGTGAATACGCGACGAACGACCGTGAGCCTTCTCGCGGCGCTCGCCCTTGGCGGCGCCCTTCTCGCCGGCTGCAGCTCCGAAGGAGCATCCACCAACTGCGGCCTCGACCAGTGCACCGTCACCTTCGACCGGGGTGTCCAGGGCAACGCCAGCATCCTCGGTGTGAACGCCAAGTTCGTGCAGGCCGACGCCAACACCGTCACCCTCGAGGTGGCCGGCGAGCAGATCTCGCTGAGCACCGGTGGCCAGGCGGTCGACGTGGGCGGTCTGCTGGTCTCGCTGTCGTCCATCACCGACAACGAGGTCTCTGTCCAGATCGCGCGCAACCCCGGCTGACGAGTTTGAGAGGCTGGCATGGCGGGGCACATTGACCGCCATGTCAGCAGTCAGCCGTGCCGAGTCGTCCGCGTCCCGAGCCGCTAACAGTTCCGCCCTGGAGGCCCTCACTCGAGCGGGCTTCATCGGGTACGGGATCGTCCACCTGCTGTTCGCCTGGTTGGCGCTGCAGATCGCGTTCGGGAAGCCGGCCGCCGAGGGTGACCAGTCCGGCGCGATGATGAAGCTCGCGGAGCAGCCGCTGGGCAAGTTCGTCGTCGCCGCGATCGGAGTCGGCCTGGTCGCGATGGCGATCTGGCAGCTCTTCGAGGCGGTCATCGGGCACACCGACGAGCAGGGCAAGCGGCGGGTGTTCGAACGGATCGCCTCGGCGTTCCGCACGATCGTGTACGGGTACTTCGCGTACACCGCCTGGAAGGTCTTCCAGGGCAAGCCCGCCTCGTCGGCCGACAGCCAGCAGAAGACGACGGAAGGCCTGCTGTCCAGCGGCGGCGGCCGGGCCGTGGTGGTCATCGCCGGTCTGGCCCTGGCCGGGCTCGGCATCGGGCTCGTGGTCTACGGGGTGAAGAAGGCGTTCGCCCGGCACCTCAAGACCGGGGAGATGTCGCCGCACACCCGCAAGCTCGCGATGCGTCTCGGCATGGCCGGCTACACCGCCAAGGGTGTGGCGTACGGGATCGCCGGCGTGCTCTTCGTGGTCGCCGCGGCCAACTACGACCCGGAGAAGGCGCGCGGGCTGGACGCCGCGCTGGAAGCCCTCCGTGGCCAGGCGTACGGCGCTATCCTGCTGACGCTGATGGCCATCGGAATTGCCGCTTTTGCGCTGTTCTGCTTCTTGCAGTCGAAGTACCGCAAGGTCTGAGACACTGATCATGGCGATATGTCCGTTCCGGGAGGTATCCGCCATGCACTCGTGACACGCTCCGGACACGAGGATTGACCGGAGCGTGCACAGGGCATACGTAAGAAGCGTGAGAGGAGGCCCGATGGTCGACGCCCGCAACGCCGCCGCACCGCCCCGTGCCGACGCCGATCCGTCGACGTCCGAGCTGGTGCAGCGTGCCACCGAACAGGTTTCCCGGTTGGTCCGCGACGAGCTCGCCCTGGCCAAAGCCGAGCTGACCCAGAAGGGCAAGCATGCCGGCATCGGCATCGGGCTCTTCGGCGGCGCCGGCGGTCTGGCCTTCTTCGGCATCTCGGTGCTGATCGCCACCGCGGTGATCGCCATCGACATCGCGCTGCCGCTCTGGCTGTCCGCGTTGATCGTCGGGGCCTTCCTGCTGATCCTCGCGGGCCTCTTCGCGCTGGTCGGCAAGGGCCAGGTGAAGCGGGCGGTGCCACCGGTGCCGACCGACGTCACCGAGGGACTCAAGGCCGACGTGCAGACCGTCAAGGACGGCTTCCGCGGCAACGGGCACCACAAGAACGGCCAGAGCCGCATCTCAGGGGGTTCGGGGCGATGACAGCATCAGGCAACGGCAGCAACGGGAGCACGTCGTCCGACCCTGCCGTGCTGCGCGCGGAGATCCGCCGCACCCGGGCCGAGCTCGGCGAGACGGTCCAGTTGCTGGCGGCCAAGGCCGACGTCAAGGCGCGGATGAAGAGCTCGGCGAGCCAGGCCCGTGACCGCTTCCGGGCCAAGGCGAGCACGGCGGCGACCCGGATGAGCAGCAACGGCGGCCGGCCGGGGGGCCAGGCCGCGCTGCGACCGAATCCGGTGCCGGTAGCCACGCTGATCGGCGTCGCGGCCAGTGCTGTCGCTGTCATCCTGTTGGTGATGCGTCGGCGCCGCCGCTGAGAGTGCGGCGCCAAGGTGGGGCTACGGGGGGACCACTGTGGGCAGCAAGCGAATCAGCAAGGCCAACTACAAGCCGGTCGGCATCGTGCTCGGGCTCGCGGCCGGCACGCTGTCCGGGATGGTGTTCCAGCGGGTCTGGTCGATGACGATGCACGGACGCACCGCGCCGCATCCGATCGACGAGGATCGCGGCTGGGGCGAGATCCTGCTCGCGGCCGCGTTGCAGGGCGCGATCGTGGCGATGATCCGAGCCTCGATCGACCGGGCGGGTGCCACCGGCGTCCGGAAGTTCACCGGCTACTGGCCGCACGACTAGCGGGGATGGTCGCACCGGGATGAGTAGCATCCCGGTATGCGCCCTCCCCGTACATTCATCATCGCCGTCCTCTTGACGGCGCTGGCCTCGTTGGCCGCGTGCGGCGGCGACGGTGACGCCGCCTCCGGCGACCCGAGCCTGCCGCTGGCCTCGACGCTGCTCGCGAACGCGGCCACGCAGATGCGCACGGTCACCTCGGCCGCGTTCGACATCACGACCGAGGGGGACACCGGCGCGCTGCCGATCCGGTCCGCCAAGGGCGCGATCGACGACACCGGCACCGCACAGGGCACCGCGACGATCGAGCAGGTCGGCATGCCGATCGAGCTGAACTTCATTGCCAAGGACGATTTCCTGTACGTCAAGGGGCTGACCGCGGGCTGGCAGAAGCTGCCGCTGGCGCAGGCGGCGATGGTCTACGACCCGACCGCCATCCTCAACCCGGAGAAGGGGATCGGCGCGGTGCTCGCCACCGCCGAGGGCAACACGAAGGGCCGCGAGACGATCGACGGCGCCCCGCACTACAAGGTCGAGGCGACCTTCAAGGGCTCCGCGATGGCCGGCCTCGTGCCGGGCGTCAGCGGCGACGTGACCGGCACGGTCTGGATCGGCGTCGACAAGCCGCTGGTCAACCAGCTTCAGTTCGCCGTGCCCGGTGAGGGCAAGGGCACCGTGCTGATCAAGTTCGCTGACTTCGGCAAACCGGTCAATGTCGACGTTCCCGCGGTCTAGGAGTCGCCTCGCCCTGTCCGCGGGCGGGGTGGCGGTGCTGCTCGCGGCGCTCGACGCGTACGTCGTCGTGACGATCCTGATCGAGATCATGAAGGATCTCGACGTGCCGGTGAACCGGCTGGAGCGGATCACCCCGGTGGTCACGTGCTACCTGCTGGGCTACGTCGCCGGCATGCCGCTGCTCGGCCGCCTGTCCGACCGCTACGGCCGGCGCCTGGTGATCCAGGTCTGCCTGGCCGGCTTCGCGGTCGGGTCGTTGGTCGCCGCGCTCGCGCCGGGTCTGACCGTGCTGGCGATCGGGCGCGCGGTGCAGGGGCTGGCCGGCGGTGCGCTGCTGCCGGTGACCATGGCGCTGGCCGCCGACCTGGTGGTCCGTCAGCGACCGCTGGCCCTCGGCCTGGTCGGCGCCGCACAGGAACTGGGCAGCGTCCTGGGCCCGCTGTACGGCGCCGTCATCGCGGCTGTCGCCGGTTGGCGTGGGGTGTTCTGGATCAACCTGCCGTTGGCCGCCCTGGTCGCGCTGGCGGTGCACTATGGCCTGCCGGCGCGGTCCGCCGAGCGGCGGGAGCGCCAACCGGTCGACGTGGTCGGTGGTCTGCTGCTCGCGGTCGCGCTCGGGCTGCTGGTGGTGGCGCTCTACAACCCCGAACCGGATCGCGGCGTACTGCCGACCTGGGGGTGGCCGACGCTCGGCGCGTCGGCCGCGGTGGTCCTCGCGTTCATCGCGTGGGAGTCCCGGGCGCGCACCCGGCTGCTCGACCCGGACGGTGCCAAGCTGCGCCCGTTCACCGCCGCGCTCGTGGCCAACCTGCTGGCCGGTGCCGCGCTGATGGTCACGCTGGTCGACGTCCAACTGCTGGCGCAGACGGCGCTCGGCCGCGACGGTCTCGACGGCGCGTTGGTGCTCACCCGGTTCCTGATCGCGCTGCCGGTCGGTGCGGTGCTGGGCGGGCTGCTCACGCGGCGGCTCGGCGAACGGCTCGTGACCTTCAGCGGGCTCGCGCTCGCGGCGGTGGCGTACCTGTTGATCGCGAACTGGCCCGCGGACCTCGCGGCCGCCAGGTTCGGCCCGCTGCCCCGGATGGACACCGACCTCGTACTCGCCGGCTTGGGTCTGGGATTGGTCATCGCGCCGTTGTCCGCGTCGGTTCTTCGCGCAGTGCCCAGTGCGCAACATGGAATCGCCTCGGCCGCCGCGGTTGTCGCCCGTACCGTCGGCATGCTCGTCGGGATCGCCGCCTTGACCGGGTGGGGCCTGCACCGTTTCCAGGAGTTGACCAGCGATCTCGTACCGCCGCTCGGGTTCGGTGTGGACCCCGCGACCCAGGCCGAGCGGATGGCGGCCTACCAAAAAGCGGTCGGAGAGGCGCTACGTCAGGAGTATCGGGAGATTTTCCTGGCCACAGCCGTGTTGTGTGGAATCGGGGCACTCGTCGCCCTAGCGCTCACAGGGCGAGACGTCGATGCCCGTAGCCCGGATGTGGCCATTCCGGTATCGAACTCCGACGCCGCAGATCACATGTCGGAGAAATTCGTCGGGTAGGCTATGCGGAGTTTTTCGGTACGTGGTTTGCTGTTCCCCGCTGTTGATGAGACATCGGGGTTGAGAGACCTCCTTCGTTGAGATGGAGGCCGACTCAGGCGCCGCTGCTCGAAAACGGCCAACCGGCCGCACGGCGTTCGGCCGCCAGTTTCGACAAGGAGATTCACATGGCGCAGGGAACCGTGAAGTGGTTCAACGCAGACAAGGGCTTCGGCTTCATCACCGTTGACGGCGGGGGTGCTGACGTGTTCGTCCACTTCTCGGCCATCCAGACCAGCGGCTACCGCACGCTGGAAGAGAACCAGCGGGTGGAGTTCGAGATCGCCCAGGGCCAGAAGGGTCCGCAGGCCGAGCAGGTCCGCCCCATCTGACGTTTCCCAATACAGACGTAGCGCCGGCCACGCGCCGGCCGAGTGAGCGGCCCGTTCTCACGGGTCGGTGGCGAGCCCCGCATCCTGCCCTGTATGCGGGGCTCAACGCTGTCTACCGGACGCCGGTCTACCGGCGCTTCGCCCGGGTGCGGGCCCGCAGGCCGACCACCAGGACCGCGAGGCCGATGGCGGTGACGATCGGGCCGATGATCGCCCAGATGTCGTCGCCCGACATCACGCTGCCCCGCAGGGTGCCGAGGCCCTGGAGCGTCCACACCAAACCGACGACGATGGCCAACAGACCCAGCGTCAGCCGCAGCCATCCAGCGGTCATGCCCTCACCACCGGTCGTGGACAGCCGGCCGGATGAGCTCGTCATAGGTTTCTCGTACGCCGGCCAGCGCCTCTGCCGTCAGCGGCGGGAGGGCGGCGGTGGCCAGGTTGCCGCGGGCCTGATCAGGGCCGCGGGCACCGGGGATCACGACGGTCATGCCCGGCTGGTCGATCACCCAGCGGAGCGCGAACTGGGCCATCGTCATGCCGGCCGGGACAAGCTGCTTGAGCCGCTCGACGGCGCGCAGGCCGGTCTCGTAGTCGACGCCTGAGAAGGTCTCGCCCACGTCGAACGACTCGCCGTGGCGGTTGTAGTTGCGGTGGTCGTCGGCGGCGAACGTGGTTGCCGCGGTGTAGCGACCTGACAGCAGGCCGCTGGCCAGCGGGACCCGGGCGATGATGCCGACGCCGGCCGCCTTCGCAGCCGGGAGCACCTGGTCGAGCGGCTTGAGGCGGAACGCGTTCAGGATGATCTGCACGCTGGCCACGTGGGGCCGGGCGATCGCGGTGAGGGCCTGGTCGACCGTCTCCACGCTGACGCCGTACGCGGCGATCGCGCCGTTCTCGACCAGCGCGTCGAGCGCGTCGAAGATCTCGTCGTCCTCGAAGACCGGTGTGGGCGGGCAGTGGAGCTGCACCAGGTCGAGCCGGTCGACGCCGAGGTTGGCCCGCGACCGGTCGGTCCAGGCCTTGAAGTTGGCGGCGGTGTAGTTGGCCCGCTCCTGGGGCACGCGCCGGCCCATCTTGGTGGCCACCATGATCGGTTCCGGTCGCCGGCGCAGGAACTGCCCGATGAGCTGCTCACTGCGGCCGTCGCCGTACACGTCGGCGGTGTCGATGAAGGTGGTGCCCGCGTCGACGGCGGCGTCGAGGGTCGCGTACGCGTCGTCGGCGCTCACCTCGCCCCAGTCGGCGCCGAGCTGCCAGGCGCCAAGACCCACAACGGACACGTCGCGGCCGATCCGGCCGAACTCGCGGTACTCCACGCAGGCACCTTATCTGGAACGTTTAAAGGGCCTTGCCGGCGGTCCCGCTGGTGTGCTTGGCTTAACAAGACGTACGTACGGTTTGGAAGGTGGCAGCACATGTGGGACCCCGCCGTTTACGGCCGCTTCGGAGACGAACGTTCGCGTCCGTTCCACGAGCTGGTCGCCAGAATCCCCGCCGAGGCACCGCGTCAGGTCGTCGACCTGGGCTGCGGTCCCGGCACCCTGACCGCCACGCTGGCCGCCCGCTGGCCGTCCGCGCTGGTGCGGGGGATCGACTCGTCGGCCGAGATGATCGCGTCGGCCCGGGCCCTCGACGCGCCGGTCGACTTCACCGTGGGTGACCTGCGGGAATTCACGCCCTCGCCGGGCGTCGACGTGCTCGTCTCCAACGCCGCGCTGCAGTGGGTGCCCGACCACGAGGCGCTGCTGCACCGCTGGGTCGCCGCGTTGCCCGCCGGCGCGTGGCTGGCGTTCCAGGTGCCCGGCAACTTCTCGTCGCCGGCCCACGACGCGGTCTACGCGCTGGCCGAGTCGCCGCGCTGGAAGTCGGTGCTGGGCGGGGTCGCCCGGCGGATGGCTGTGCCGACCGCCACTGACTACGCGGCCTCCCTGGCCTCGGCTTGCGCGGTCGACGCCTGGGAAACTACCTACGTGCACCTGCTCCCCGGCAACTCCGCCGACCACCCGGTGCTCGCCTGGCTGGAGGGCACCGCGCTGCGCCCGATCCGGGCGGCGTTCGGCGCCGACGAGGCCGGCTGGGCTGCCTACCGGGCGGAGCTGGGTGAGCGGCTGGCGGCGGCGTACCCGATCCGCCACGACCGCGCCTTCTTCCCCTTCCGCCGCGTTTTCGTGGTGGCGCACGTTCAAGGAGCACTCTCTTGACCGACCTAGCCGAGTTCATCGCCGGTCTGCCCAAGGTCGAGCTGCACGTTCACCACGTGGGCTCGGCCTCGCCGCGGATCGTGTCCGAGCTGGCCACACGGCACGCCGGCAGCACCCCGGTGCCGACCGACATCGACGCGCTGGCCGCGTACTTCGAGTTCCGGGACTTCCGGCACTTCATCGAGGTCTACCTCTCTGTGGTCGACCTGATCCGTGAGCCGGAGGACGTCCGGATCCTGACCTACGAGGTGGCCCGCGAGCTGGCCCGCCAGCAGGTCCGCTACGCCGAGCTCACGGTCACGCCGTACTCGTCGGTTCGCCGAGGCATGCCGGCACCCGAGTTCTGCGGTGCCATCGAGGACGCCCGCCTGGCCGCCGAGAAGGAGCTCGGGATCGTGCTGCGCTGGTGCTTCGACATCCCCGGCGAGGCCGGGCTGGAGGCCGCGGAGGAGACCCTGCGGATCGCCCTCGACGAGCGCCCGGACGGCCTGGTCTCGTTCGGCCTGGGCGGCCCCGAGGTGGGCGTGCCGCGCCCCCAGTTCAAGCCGTACTTCGAGAAGGCCCGAGCGGCGGGCCTGCACCTGGTGCCGCACGCGGGCGAGACCACGGGCCCGGAGACGATCTGGGACGCGATCCGCGACCTGGGCGCCGAGCGCATCGGCCACGGCATCTCGGCCGCTCAGGACCCCTCGCTGATGGCCTACCTGGCCGCGGAGGGCATCCCGCTGGAGATCAGCCCGACGTCGAACGTCCGCACGCGCGCGGTGGCCAACCTCGACGAGCACCCGCTGCCGACCCTGGTCGCGGCCGGCGTGCCGGTCAACATCAACTCTGACGACCCGCCGATGTTCGGCACGACCCTCAATGACGAGTACGCGGTCGCGGCCCGCCTTCTCGACCTGGACGCGGCGGGCGTGGCTCGGCTCGCTGTCGCCGCGGTGGAGGCGTCTTTCCTGCCCGCCGGGGAGAAGACCCGAATTACCGACGAAATCACCGCGTACGCCCGTTCAGCGGTTTAGGGGCGGTCAGCGGGCAGGTCAATGTCCCGACCTGCCCGCACCGGATGCGGAAGAGGAATTCCCGTTCCGCGACAACCCGACATGAAAATTGTTTTCGCGTCTTAGCCTTTGGCATTCAACATCAACTCGCTGGACGCGAATTGCGACACCGAAGATCAACTCGTGCGGACGCTTTGCTCTGCACCCATATACGCACCACTCCGCGACGGGCGTGGTGCGTATATGGGTGCAGAGCAAAGCCCCACGAAATGGGGAGTCAGCGGCGCCTGCGGGGCGGGCTGCTCCCGTTCGCTTGCTTGCTTGCTTGCGTTGCGGCAAGGGGATGACCGCCGGCGGCTGCGCCCCGCGCGGTGGGCTACTTCCGCGAGGTCGCTTTCTGCTTGCGCTGCGGCGCGGGGTGGCGGCGTGGTCGGACCGGCGGCGGCGGCTGCGCCGCGCGCGTCGGGCTTCTTCCGTGCGGTTGCCTTCTGCTTGCGCTGCGGCGCGGGGGTGACGGGGCGGTCGGACCGGCGGCTGCGCCGCGCGTGGTGGGCTTCTTCCGCGAGGTCGTTTTCTGCTTGCGCTGCGGCGTGGGGGTGGCGGGGCGGTCGGACCGGCGGCGGCTGCGCCGCGCGTGGTGGGCTTCTTCCGTGCGTTTGCTGCTTGCGCTGCGGCGTGGGGGTGGCGGGGCGGTCGGACCGGCGGCGGCTGCGCCGCGCGTGGTGGGCTTCTTCCGTGCGTTTGCTGCTTGCGCTGCGGCGTGGGGGTGGCGGGGCGGTCGGACCGGCGGCGGCTGCGTCGCGCGCGGTGGCTACTTCCGCGAGGTTGGTTTCTGCTTGCGCTGCGGCGTGGGGGTGGCGGGGTGGTCGGAGCGGCGGCGGCTGCGCCATGCCCGGCGGCCTACTTCCGCGAGGTCGCTTTCTGCTTGCGCTGCGGCGTGGGGGTGGCGGGGTGGTCGGAGCGGCGGCGGCTGCGCCATGCCCGGCGGCCTACTTCCGCGAGGTCGCTTTCTGCTTGCGCTGCGGCGTGGGGGTGGCGGGGTGGTCGGAGCGGCGGCGGCTGCGCCATGCCCGGCGGCCTACTTCCGCGAGGTCGCTTTCTGCTTGCGCTGAGGCGCCGGGGTGACGGGGTGGTCGGAGCGGCGGCGGCTGCGCCATGCCCGGCGGCCTACTTCCGCGAGGTCGCTTTCTGCTTGCGCTGAGGCGCCGGGGTGACGGGGCGGTCGGACCGGCGGCGGCTGCGGATCTGGAGGGCGAGCACAGCGCAGATCAGCCCACCGACGGCCGCGATCGCGATCAGCAGCCAGGCGGTGCCGTTGCCGCCCTCGCCGCCGGTGGCGGCTGGTGCCGAGGCCGCGAGCGGGGTCGGCGCGTCGCAGTTGGTCTGCTGGGTGTTGTTGGCCGTGCCGACCTGGAACGCCGCGTTGCAGGTGCGGGCGATCGGTGCGCCGAACTCGACCGTGACGGCCCACTCGCCGGCCGGGAGCGTGCTCATGTAGACCAACGTCCCGGGCGCCGAGGACTGGACCATCTTGGCCGGGGCCACGGTCGTGCCGTCGGCTTCCTTCGCGGTCAGCGTCGCGTCGACGAGGCCCTCGGCCGGGTGGCCGTCCTGGTAGGTCACGTTGACCCAGACCGACCCTCGGCCGTCGTGGTTGACCGTGATCTTCGCGCCGCCGTGTGCCGCGGCCGGGAACGGCCAGACCAGCAGGGCGATGACGGCGGCGATCAGAAGGCCGGCGGCGCGGCGGAAGGTCGGCTTCACCGCGCCAGTATCGCCGTCGGTCGATCGTTTCCGGAAGAGCCGGAGGCGGACCGTCCGATGAATCATGGCCGCACGCCCTGCGTCCTGCCGCATAACTGAGGCCAGGCCGGGCCGGGCCGGGTCGCGCGGCCGACAGGCGCCGACCTCGCGCCGTCCCCGGTCGTCTTCCGGGCGCCGGCCCCGCGCCGGGCTGGTCGTCTTCCGGGCGCCGGCCCCGCGCCGGGCTGGTCGTCATGCGGGCGGCGGGCTCCCGCCGCGCTGGTCGTCCGGGCGTTGGCCTGGCGCCGCGCTAGTCGTCTTCCGGGCGGCGGCGCTGGCGGCGGCGGGCGACAGGTTCGCGGGCCAGGCGGCCGACCAGGCCGAACCGGCTGACCTGCTTCACCGGGGCGTCCGGGTCGCGCAGCAGCATGACGACGCTGGCGCCGCCTAGCTGTGCCTGGTCGATGCTGACCGAGCCGTGTGCGGTCAGCGTGACCCGCTTGGCGATGTCTAGGCCCAGGCCGGTGGAGCCGCGGTCGCTGGCGCCCCGGCGCAGTGCGCGCTCCGGGTTGGCGATGCCGGGGCCGGCGTCGTCGACCCGGACCGCCACGTAGCCGTCCCGGCGGGAGATCGCCACCTCGAACGCGGTGGCCTGTGGCGTGTAGCGGAACACGTTGCCGATCACGGCGTCGAGGGCCGCGGCGAGCTCTGCTCGCGGCACCGGGACCTGGATGCGGGTGTGCGCGCCGACTACCCGGTGCGGGCGGTTCTGGTCGTCGGCGAGTTGGGACCAGAAGACCATCCGTTCGCGTACGACCTCGCTCGCGTCACAACTGCCGGGGCCGGCGTCCTGCGAGATGGTCTTGCGGGTGGTCTTGATCAGGACGTCGATCTCGCCCTCGAGCGTGACGATCGCCTGGCGGATCCGGCGGATCGTGCGCCGCCGGTCCAGCTCGGCCTCGCTGAACGAGCCGATGCTGGTGTCGTCGGAGTCCAGGGCGTCGGCGTCGAGGCGCAACACCGTCAGCGGCGTACGCAGGCGGTGCGAAAGATCAGCGACCAGCTCGAACTCGTCGGTGCGGGTGACGCTGAGCCGTTCGGCCATCCGGTTGAACGCGAAGCCGGCCTCGACCAGCTCCCGCGGGCCGCTCGGCTTGACCCTGGTGGTCAGCTCGCCGTCGCCGAGCCCGACCGCGGCCGCGGCGAGCTCGCGTGCGGCGCTGACGGCCCGGCCGGCCAGCCGGTCGACCACGATCACGGTGGTCACGACGAGGGCCAGCGCGATGCCGAACAGCAGCAGCCAGGTCTGGCCGGAACCGCCCGAAAGCACCGGGTCGGCCACGAAGACCTCGATCACCGCGATCCGGTTGCCGACCCGGACCGGTTCGAGTCGCAGCGCGCCGCCGTCGACGTCGACCACGACCGGCGCGATGCCGGCCGAGGCGCGCTCGATGTCGACGCCCGCGGCGCGTGACTTCACGCCGGCCTCGATGCCGTGCACGTGGATGTCGCCGCCGGCGACCTCGATCGCGACGCCGAGCTGTGCCGGGTCGGTGGTTACCGCGAGCGCGCCCGCCACGATGCCGCTGCGGCGGGCAGCGTCGGACAGCGCGTCCTCCCGGTTGTCCTTCTGGACGGCGATGCCCAGGGGGATGAGGAACGCGAGCGCGACGATCGTCGTCATGCCGGCCGCCAGCGCGGCCAGCGTCGGCCTCAGTCTGGGGCTACCAGGCGGAAGCCGACCCCCCGCACGGTGCGCAGGTAGCGGGGCTTCGCCGCGGACTCGCCCAGCTTGCGGCGTAACCAGTACAGGTGAACGTCGATCGTCTGATCCTCGCCGACGGACGGCTGGCGCCATACCTCCTCCAACAACTCCCGGCGGGAGACTACCCGGCCCGGGCGTGCCGCGAGGTAGGCCAACAGGTCGAACTCTTTGCGGGTCAGCGCGAGCGCCTCGCCGTCGAGCATGGCGCTGCGCTCGCCGACGTCGACGCGCAGGCCGCCGACCTCGTGGACCGCGGGGGCCACTGTGCGGCTGGCCCGGCCGACCCGGCGCAGCACCGTGGTGATCCGCGCGTCGAGATGGGCGCCGGTGAACGGTTTGACCATGTAGTCGTCTGCACCGGCGCGCAACAGCCGGACGATGCCCTGCTCGTCGTCGCGCGCGGTGGCAATGATGATCGGGACGTCGGTGATGCCGCGAAGCATGCGCAGCGCGTCAGCGCCGTCGAGGTCGGGCAGACCGAGGTCGAGCACGACCAGGTCGGGCGTCTCTGCCGCGACCCGGCGCAGGGCATCGAGGGCGGTGCCAACGGCGTGGACCGCATGCCCGCGATCGGCAAGGGACCGCAGCATGGCGCCGCGTACGACGTGGTCGTCTTCGACCAGGAGGACCGTGGCCACGTGAAGAACCTACTGCCCTTGGCAAGTCGGTGAGCGGGCACACTGTCCGTCATCCGGCGCACTCCGCCCGAAACGCCCGACTTAGACCGTCTTAATCGGACATAGTCGTCTGGTCCTTTGGGGAGAACGGCCATTCCTCGTAATCCCGACATTTGCCATCGGGTTCGAAGCGCATGACCCACAGGTCGCGGTACTCGTGCGGGTGTGGCTCGGCGTAGCGCACCTCGACGCGGACCACCGCGGTGCTGCCGTCGACCGCGACGATCTCGCTCGTCATCCGGAACGGCTCGTCCGCGCCCTCGCGAGCCTGCTCCCACATCCGCCCGATCGCCGTCAGACCGACGACCGGCTCCTCGTACGGGCCCTGCGAGTAACGGGCGTCCTCGGTGAATACCTCGGCCAGCGCGTCGGTGCCGGGCGTGCGCCAGACCCGCTCGTACGCCTCGAGCCAGTCCAACACCCGGTCCCGGTCGGTCCCTGCTGCGTCCATGGCCACCTATTGCCCAAGGAAGGGTCCCTTGTTAACGCTTTCCGCATAGGAAGGGTCCCTTGCTAACGCGTAACCGTTAACAAGGGACCCTTCCTTCGTCGGTGCCTAGACCGGTTCGACCACGACCTCCGGCTGCGGCGCGGCTGCCGGGCGGCGGACCGAGCGGAAGCTCAGCGCCACCACGACCAGCCCGGCCGCGATCACCACGGAGACCACGTTCGCGGCGTTCATGCCGTGCACGAAGCTCTCCGCGTCCGTCGTACCCGCGGCGCCCTGTGGCCCCACCGCGGCGCCGAACACCGCGATCAGCACCGCGAGCCCCAGCGTCGCGCCGACCTGCTGCATGGTCTGGAGCACTCCGCCCGCGGCGCCCGCGTCGCGGGGCTGGACCGAACCCATGATCACCGGGGTCAGCGGTACGAAGGTCAGGCCGCCGCCGAGGCCGAGCAGGATCATGGGGCCGAGCAGCGAACCGGCGTACCCGCTGGTGGTGGTGAGTTGGGTCAGCCAGGCCAGGCCCGCGATCATGAGCGGCGCACCGGTCAGGGCGAGCGGCCGGGGCCCGATGCGGTGCAGCAGCCGCGGCACGATCCGGGTCATGGCGAACATCGAGCCCGCCATCGGCAGGAAGGCGAGGCCGGTCTGCAACGGGCCGAAGCCGAGCACGATCTGGATGAACTGGGTCAGGAAGTAGAACGCCGACATCATCGCCGCCGGGCCGAGCAGGAACCCGACGAAGCCGACGGCCCGGTTGCGGTCCTTGAACAGCGACATCGGCACCAGCGGTTGCGCGGACCGCACCTGGACGGCCAGGAACGTGATCAGCAGGACGATGCCCAGTGCGAGCGAGAGCAGCGTCTCGCCGGCGGTCCAGCCGTGGGTGGAGGCGTGGATGAAGCCGTAGACCAGGGCGCCGATGCCGAGCGTGGCGGTGGCCGCGGCGGGCCATTCGAGGCGGCCGGGGTGCCGCTGCGGCTCCCGGACGTGCCGGGGTGCGAGGAACACGGCGGCGATGCCGAACGGCACGTTGATGAAGAGCACCCAGCGCCAGGACAGGACGTCGGTGAGGACGCCGCCGAGGATCAGCCCGATCGCGAAGCCGGCACTGGCCATGGCGGAGAGCAGGGCGAGCGCCCGGATCCGCCGCTGGGGCTCGGTGAAGGTGGTGGAGATCAGCGCGATCGTGTTGGGTCCGGCCATGGCGGCGCCGACGCCCTGCGCGACGCGGGCGGCCAGCAGCCAGGCGGCCGAGGTGGCGAACCCGCCGACCAGCGACGCGACGGTGAACAGGGCGATGCCGATGACGAACATCCGGCGGCGACCGAGGATGTCACCGGCCCGGCCGCCGAGGAGCAACAGACCGCCGAAGGTCAGGGTGTACGCGTTGATCACCCACGACAGGCCGGCGGTGGAGAATCCCAGGCCCTCCTGGATGTGCGGCAGCGCGACGTTCATGACGGTGCCGTCGACGATCAGCATCAGTTGGGCGCTCACGATGATGAGCAGCGCCAGTCGGCCCGGGGCGCGGGCCTCGGTGCCCGCGCTCGTGACAGCGGGCACAGCAGTTTGCGTGGACAAGGTGTGGTTCCCCCGAGAGTGGGTTGCGACAACCGGAGATACTCTCCGCTTAGCTCTGAGCTAGCATATGGAGGACGTCTCCGATTTCGCAACACTATCCGGAGGGTGTCTCCGGAAATAGTGTGTTGTCCCACAGTGAGCAGGGGGTGCGGTGGCCGTGAACGATGCTCGACCGCTGCGTGCCGACGCGCGACGCAACCGCGAGAAGGTCATGGTCGCCGCCCGTGCGGCGTTCACCGAGCACGGTGAGAAGGCCACGCTCGACGACATCGCCCGCCGGGCCGGCGTCGGCCCGGGCACGCTCTACCGCCACTTCGCCGACCGGGAGACGCTGCTCGCGGAGGTCTACCGCCACGACATCGAGGGACTGGCCGAGCGCGGCCGGGCCCTCTCCGAGCAGTACCCGCCCGGCGAGGCGTTCGCCGAGTTCCTGCGGATGGAGTTCGACTACATCAAGGCCAAGCGGGGCCTCGGCACCGCGGTCAAGCAGATGCTCGGCACGGGCTCTTCGACTCTGATCGAGTGCAAGGGCGTGATGCGGGACGCGATCGGCGACCTGCTCGGGCGCGCCCAGGAGGCCGGCGCGATCCGCAAGGAGGTCGAGCCCGACGACGTGCTGCGCCTGGTGCACGGCGTCGTGATGGCCACCGAGTCGGCGCCGGACATGGCGGACCGCCTGCTCGGCTTCGTGCTCGACGGCCTCCGCCCGCCGGCCTGAGCACGGCGGGCGGTCGGCGGCAGGCTCAGGCCGGCGCGCCCGGCATCTTGAGCACCCAGCGGTACGCCTGGACCAGCCCGGTGTCGAAGCCGGCGGCCGAGCCCCACAGGAACAGCCGGAACCGCCGGTAGAGCGGCTCGCCCCAGCGGGCCACGATCTCGTCGCGGCGCTCGTCCAGGCGCTTGGCCCACTCCCGGCAGGTCAGGTAGTAGTTGTGCCGGTCGTCGTCGAGGCTGACCAGCTCGAACGGCGAGCGGGCCACGTGCCGCAGGTATTGGTGGAGCAGCAGCGGCGCCGAGTTGCCCGGGTAGACGTACCGCTTCATGAAGGTCGAGATGCCGTGCTTGCGGCGCATCGCCAGCGCGTCGAGGTAGACCCGGCCGCCCGGCTTGAGCAGCTCGGCGTACTTCGCCAGCGTGGTCTTGTAGTCGGGCAGGTGCTCGGTGACGCCCATGTTGACGATCGCGTCGTACTTCTGGTCGCTCCGGTAGCCGAAGATGTGCTGCCGCACCACGTTCACCGGCAGTTGCTCACGCGCGAACAGGTCCTTGAGGTAGCGCTCGGACTCGGCCGCCAGCGTGGTGGTCGTGACGTCGATGCCGCGCCGGGCGGCGTGCTCCGAGAACGCGCCCCAGCCGCCGCCGACCTC
Organism: Asanoa ishikariensis; assembly: GCF_900107455.1. GTDB lineage: Bacteria > Actinomycetota > Actinomycetes > Mycobacteriales > Micromonosporaceae > Asanoa > Asanoa ishikariensis. Next base: position 1,912,923 of record NZ_FNQB01000002.1, read on the forward strand.
CAGCACCCGGTCGCCGGGCTTGACCTCGATCGCCTCCAGCGCGAGGTCCATCTTGCGGGTCATCGCGTCTTCGAGCGGCTCGTCGTCGCTGGCGAACACGCCCTCGGTGTAGCAGCGGTGCCGCTCGTCGAGGAAGGTCAGGAAGAACTCGCTGTCCTCGTCGTAGTGCTGCGAGATGGCTCGGCGGTCGTCCTCCTTCCGCCCGTGCAGCATGGCGCCCGGGGTGAACCGGGACAGGAAGGCGATCGGATGGAAGTCGTTGAAGAACTTGCGCATCCGCAGCGCGGCGGCCAGGTCACCGTCGACGTCGAGCCAACCCTGGAGGTAGGCGACGGCGACGCCGAACTGGTCGAGGCCGGCGAGGGCCTTGGCGCCTCGGTTGTCCTTGACGGTGATGGTGAACACCGGGTCTCCGGTGCCGAACACATGCGCCTGCGCCCCGGCTGGGGCGACCGCGAACGGTACGGCGGGCTCGGTCGCGAAAAACGTCTGGTAGCGGCGCTGCAGCGCGGCGATCATGTCCGACGGGCTCACGAGCTGAATGTAACTCCCAGGTCCGGCTGGGCGCAGCGTTGCCAGGCGTGATGACTAGCATTTACCCAAACGTCCTACCGACCGAGGAGATCCGCGTGTCCGCATCCCGTACCCAGGCAGTGGCCGACCCCGTCGTCGTCGCCGCGGGGACGACGGCGGCGGACGCGGTGGCCGCGGCCGGCCTGCCGATGAACGGCCCGAAGGCGATCGTGGTCGTGCGCGACGCCGAGGGGCGGCTGCGCGATCTTGACTGGGCGCCGGACGCCGACGCCACGGTGACCCCGGTGGCCATGGACACCCCTGACGGCCTCAACGTGCTGCGGCACTCCACCGCCCACGTCCTGGCGCAGGCCGTGCAGGACGTGTTTCCCGAGGCCAAGCTCGGCATCGGCCCGCCGATCGACAACGGCTTCTACTACGACTTCGACGTGGCCAAGCCGTTCCAGCCGGACGACCTGGCCAAGCTCGAGAAGCGCATGCAGGAGATCATCAAGGCCGGGCAGCGGTTCAAGCGCCGCCGGTTCGCCTCGGTCGAGGAGGCCCGGGCGGAGCTCGCCGACGAGCCCTACAAGCTGGAGCTCGTCGATATCAAGGGCACCGGCGAGCTCGACTCCGAGGAGACCGTCGAGGTCGGCGGCGGCGAGCTGACGATCTACGACAACGTCGACGCCGAGAGCGGCAAGACCTGCTGGTCCGACCTGTGCCGTGGCCCACACCTGCCGACCACCCGGCTGATCGGCGCGTTCAAGCTGATGCGCTCGGCCGCCGCCTACTGGCGCGGTTCGGAGAAGAACCCCCAGCTCCAGCGGGTGTACGGGACGGCGTGGCCGACCCGGGACGCGCTGAAGGCGTACCTGAAGCTGCTCGAAGAGGCCGCCCGTCGCGACCACCGCAAGCTCGGCGCCGACCTGGACCTCTTCTCGTTCCCTGACGAGATCGGCTCGGGGCTCGCGCTGTTCCACCCCAAGGGCGGGATCATCCGGCGCGAGCTGGAGAACTACTCGCGGCAGCAGCACGAGATCGCCGGCTACGAGTTCGTCAACTCGCCGCACATCACCAAGGGTCACCTGTTCGAGACCTCGGGGCACCTGCCGTACTACAAGGACACGATGTTCCCGCCCATGCAGCTCGAGGGCGCGGAATACTTCCTCAAGCCGATGAACTGTCCGATGCACAACCTGGTCTTCAAGGCCCGTGGGCGGTCCTACCGGGAGCTGCCGCTGCGGCTGTTCGAGTTCGGCACGGTCTACCGCTACGAGAAGTCGGGCGTCGTGCACGGGCTGACCCGGGTGCGCGGTCTGACCATGGACGACTCGCACATCTACTGCACCAAGGAGCAGGCGCCGGGCGAGCTGCGCTCCCTGCTCAAGTTCGTGCTCGACCTGCTGCGCGACTACGGCATCGAGGACTTCTACCTGGAGCTGTCGACCAAGGACGACTCGCCGAAGTTCATCGGTGACGACGCCGACTGGGCCGAGGCGACCGCCGAGCTCGAGTCCGCGGCCCGCGAGTCCGGGCTGGAGCTCGTGTCCGACCCGGGCGGTGCGGCCTTCTACGGCCCGAAGATCTCGGTGCAGGCGCGCGACGCGATCGGCCGCACCTGGCAGATGTCGACGATCCAGGTCGACTTCAACCAGCCCAAGCGGTTCGGCCTGGAGTACCAGGCGGCCGACGGCACCCGGCAGCAGCCGGTGATGATCCACCGGGCGCTGTTCGGCTCGATCGAGCGGTTCTTCGGCATCCTGACCGAGCACTACGCGGGCGCGTTCCCGGCCTGGCTGGCGCCGGTGCAGGTGGTCGGCATCCCGATCCGCGACGACCACGCTGAATATCTGGACTCGTTCGTCGCCGCGCTGCGGGCCGAGGGGATCCGGGCCGAGGTCGACTCCTCCGACGACCGGATGCAGAAGAAGATCCGCACCGCGCAGCAGCAGAAGATCCCGTTCATGGCGATCGCCGGTGACGACGACGTGTCCGGTTCGACGGTCTCGTTCCGCTACCGGGACGGCTCGCAGCGCAACGGCGTGCCGCTCGCCGAGGCCGTCGCGCACGTGGTCGAGGTGGTCCGCTCCCGCACCAACGTGTCGCCGTCGGCGGCCTGATGCTGGGCAATCCTGGCGAGCCCAACGGGCTCGAGCGGCTGTGGACCCCGCACCGGATGGCCTACATCAAGGGCGGCGGGGACTCGTCTCCGGACCAGGGGTGCCCGTTCGACCGGGCACCCCACCTGCCGGCTGACGAGAGCCTGGTCGTGGCCCGCGGCGAAGTCGTCTACGCGGTGCTCAACCTGTACCCGTACAACCCGGGGCACCTGCTGGTCTGCCCCTACCGGCACGTCGCCGACTACACCGACCTCACCGACGCGGAGGTCGCCGAGGTCGCGTCGTTCACCCAGGAGGCCATGCGCACGATCCGGCGGGTCAGCGGCGCGCACGGCTTCAACATCGGCCTCAACCAGGGCTCGGTCGCCGGGGCCGGCATCGCCGCGCACCTGCACCAGCACGTGGTGCCCCGGTTCGGCGGCGACGCGAACTTCATGCCGATCGTCGGACAGACCAAGGTGCTGCCGGAGCTCCTCACCGACACCCGTGACCTCCTCTCGGAGGCCTGGTCGACCTCGTAGGCCGGCCGTGGGTGGGCCGTTCGGGGGCGGGAAAGTGAGCGCCGTTCTCGTACCCTCCCTGCATGAGACGGACTCGCGCGGCGTTGGTGCTGGTCGCGGCCGGTGCGCTGGTCGCCGGGTGTGCAACTGAGGCGGCGGAGGCGCGCTGGCGGGGTGGGTCGCCGGTCCCTTCCGCAGCGCCTACGTCCGCCGCACCTGTCGACCTGACCCTCGCGTTCGCCGGGGACGTGCACTTCACCGGCCGGACGCTGGGGCTGCTCGACAAGCCCGCGACCGCGTTCGGGAAGATCAGCGGGACGTTGGCCGACGCCGACCTGACGATCGTCAACCTGGAGACCGCGGTGACCGGGCGGGGCACGCCCGAGCCGAAGCGGTTCCACTTCCGGGCACCCGAGAGCGCGTTCGCGGCGCTGCGGGCTGCCGGGATCGACGCGGCGTCGGTGGCCAACAACCACACCCTCGACTACGGCCAGGTCGGGCTGCTGGACACGCTCTCCTCGGCTTCCGACGCGGACTATCCGATCTTCGGGGCCGGTCGCAACGTCGACGAGGCGTACGCGCCGTGGGTCACCGAGGTCAAGGGTGTGCGGATCGCGGTGCTCGGCATGTCGCAGGTCGCCGAGCTGTCCGGGTCGTGGAAGCCGACGGCGAGCCGGCCGGGCGTCGCGATGGCGTTCGACGCGGCACGGGCGTCGGCGGCCGTGAAGGCGGCACGTGCCCAGGCCGACCTGGTCATCGTCTTCATGCACTGGGGCGTGGAGGGCAGCTCGTGCCCGAGCGGCCAGATGAAGACGTTCGCGAAGCGCATGGCCCGCGACGGCGCCGACATCGTGCTCGGCACCCACGCGCACACGCTGCTCACCGACGGCTGGCTCGGCTCGACCTACGTCCATTACGGACTGGGCAACTTCCTGTGGTACGGCAACTCGCACAGCACGGACTCGGGCGTGCTGAAGCTGAAGGTGCGCGACGGCGCCGTGGTCGACAACACGTTCCTCCCGGCGACGGTCTCCGGCACGGGCCAGCCGGTGCTGGTCTCCGGCGCCGCGAAGAAGCGGATCGAGGACAAGCTCCGGGTGGCGTCGCGCTGCACGGGGCTGGCCGCCGCGCCGTCCTGACCCCCTGTTCGGGGGCGTGGCGTAACCCGGGGGCCGGGTCGTCGTTGCGCCGAACAGGGCGGCCGGATGGTGGGGACCGGGCTCGGTCGTCACCATCCGAGGAGGCCGTCATGTATCTGCAGACCGAAGCACCCGAGTCGTCGCCGCGCCGGGCGAGGCGCGCCGCCCTGATCATCGGCGGTGCCGCGATCGTCGCGCTCGCCCTGATCGGCCTCGTCGCGGTCGTCGTCTCGTCCGGCGAGGAACCCGCGAACGTGAACACCCTCGAGTCGGCGCAGACGGTGTGCGACGCCGGCCGCAACGGCACCAAGCTGGACGGCTCGACCCTGCTCGTCGACATGCGCGGCAGCAAGGACAAGGCCGGGGTCGACCTGGTCACGCTCGAGTGCATCCTGGAGCAGTTGAACGTGCCGGAGGCGGTCAAGCAGGACATGTTCTCGACCCGGCCGAGCGACGGGCGCCAGGAGGGCACCTGGTTCGGCACGAGCGCGTCCTGGACGTACGACCCGGCCAAGGGCCTCGACCTGACCGTCACACGGGCGCCGTGAAGTCGTCGGCGTGGTCGACCGCCCACTGCCGGAAGGAGTGGGCGGGCCGGCCGAGGAGCTCGTCGACCGTGCGGGTGACGGGCTCGGGCCGGTCGACCAGCGACGCCCAGTAGGCCACCGCCTGCTCGGCCCACGCCGGGTCCGCCCATTCCGCCATCGCGGCGCGGGCCTCGGCGGGGTCCTGTTCGACGCAGCGGACGGGCCTTCCGATCGCGGCCCCGATGGCGGCGACCTGGTCGGCCTGGCTGATCGCGGCTGGCCCCGTGAGGACGTGCGACCTTTGTTGCCCGTCGCCGGTCAACGCGACCGCCGCGACGGCGGCGATGTCCGCCTCGTGGATCAAGGACCTTTGGGCCAGCGGGTACGGGATCCGGACCGGCTCGCCCGCCCTGATCGCCGCCGCCCAGCCGAGCGTGTTGGTGGCGAACCCGGAGGCGCGCAGGAAGGTGTGGTCGAGGTCGGCGTCGACCACGGCCTGCTCGACCGCGCCCCAGACGCCGATGGTGCGCCGGTTGTCGTCGGTGACCTGCATGGCGGAGACGTAGACGACGTGCCGCACGCCCGCGTGTGTCAGTGCCTCGACGACGCCCTTGATCCCGTCCGGGCTCAGCGAGGGCCAGAGCAGGAAGACCCGGTCGACGCCGCCGCTCAGCGCCTTCTCGAGGCTGGCGGGGTCGTTGAGGTCGCCCGGCTGGATGGCGGTCCCCGGCGGCAGGAGCGCGGCGGCCGCCGCGGGTCGGCGGGCGAGCACCCGGAACGGCGCTCGGCCGGCGTGCAGGTGGTCGACGAGGTGGCGGCCGATGTTGCCCGTACCGCCGGTCACGAGGATGGTCATGCCCCCAGCCTCGAACCTCAACATTTGTTCAGGTCAAGCTAGGCTCGTCGGGTGCCACCGGCGAAAGAGCTGACTATCGGCGACCTGTCGGCGCGCAGCGGCGTGCCGCAGTCAGCGCTGCGCTTCTACGAGCGCCAGGGCCTGATCGCGAGCCGGCGGACGAGCGGCAACCAACGCCGGTACGACCGCACCGCGCTGCGCCGGATCGCCTTCATCCGGGCCTCGCAGCGGGTCGGCATCCCGCTGGCTCAGGTCGGGGAGGTGCTCGCCTTCCTGCCGGAGGGCCAACCCCCGACCCGCGAGTTCTGGGTGCGGGCCTCGGAATGCTGGCGCGAGGCCCTCGACGACCGCATCGCGCGACTGGAGCGGATGCGCGACCGCTTCACGAGCTGCATCGGCTGCGGCTGCCTGTCCTTCGACGAATGCGCCCTGGTCAACCCGAACGACACCCTGGGCGAACGGGGCCCGGGCGCCCACCTCCTCGAAGCCCGCTGAGCTACAGCGCGCCCGGCTGGCTGCTGGTGTCGTACGCGTACTTGGCCGCGACCACGGCTGGCTGGACGTGCTCGGGGTCGACGCCGTGCACGTTCAGCGGCGGGTGGAAGCGGCGGACGAGCGCCGCCTCGACGGTCTCGGGCTCCGGGTCCTCGGCCCAGGTGAAGCGCAGGTGCGCGTGCATCCACGCGGTCAGCCGTGCCTCGTCCTCCGGAACCAGAACCACCCGGTCGGTCCAGGTCGTCTGGTAGCCCTCGGACACGAGCAGCCCGGCGAGCGTGCGGCGCAGCGTCGAGCTGCCGGAGCGCCGGAGGTGGTTGCGGAGGATCCGGCCCCGCAGGTTGGTCGCCCGACCGAGATACAGCAGCCGCAGGGCCGGGACGTTCGTGTTCTGCGGCCCGGGGAGGTCGGGAAAGATCGAAGGAGCGGCCCACCAGGCATAGACACCGCTGCCCCGCCCGAGCGCCTTGGCCGCGACGTCAAGTGCGACCGGCGGGCCGGAGAGCAGCCGCAGTGCCTCCTCGACGCGGTCCTCGTCGGTGCGGACGTCGCGAGGTCGCTCAGGAGTAGTCATCAACACGATGCTAGGCGCCACGCTCGAACGTAGCCGCGCCGCGGGGCTCACCCACGGCCGCCGGGGGTCGCGTCCGGGCACGGCCGCGGTGGCGTGGGGTTCGCCCCCGGGCGACCGGCGTGGCGTCCAGGCATGGCCGCGGTGCCGCCTGGCCCTCCCCCCGGGTGGCAGGCGTCGGGTTCGGGCATGGCCGCGGTGGCGCGGGGCCCCCACGGCGACCGGCGTCGCGGTCGCTTCAGACGTAAGTGACTGTCACCGGCGCCTCCGCGAAGGCTTCGTAGCGGGCGATCTCTTCCGTGAGCGCCTTGCGTTGGCGGGCGGTCGGGTCGATCAGCAGGTCGAGGTCGAGGGCGATCCCCTTGGGTTTGGCCTTGCGGCGCCAGAAGGCGCCTATCTGGCCGTCGAAGGCGACCGGGTGGAACAGCATGTTCTCCGTGTATTGCCCCGGCGCCGGTGCGTTGCCCGCCAGGTTGTAGGCGTATTTCGTGTCGCCGTAGGCGACCACGTATTCGTCGTAGCCCTGGAGCAGGGCGGCGGCCGGCGGGGGAGCGGGCGGTGGGGCGTCGGTGGCGAAGTAGAGCGTGCGGCCGTCGACGACCTCGCTGGACAGCTCAGCCCCGCAGGCGGCGATGCCCTTCTTGATCTCGGCCACCGTCAGGCTCGACCACCAGGCGAAGTCTTTGATCGTCGCCGGCCCGTGGCTGGTGAAGTAGCGCCGGGTCAGCTCGGCAAGGGCCTCTTCCGGAGACAGGGAGACCGGCGCCGCGACGCGCTCCGACACCAGGGCGTAGGTGTGTTGCTTGCCGCGCATCGCACCGTTGGCGATCAGGCCCTCCAGCTCCGCGAACATCACCACGTAGGCGAGCTTGTTGCCGGTCGCCTCGAAGCCGGCGCGGGACAGGGCTTCGCCAAGCTCCTTGCGGGTCAGGTGGTTGCCGTCGGTCAGGGCGTCTCTGATGATCTCGGTGGTGGTGGCCGCGGTTGTCGGGTCGAAGCCGTGGAGGCGGTTGTAGTAGCGGTTGAAGGCGTGCACCCGGTGGGCGGTCGCCGCCTGGATCCAGCCGAGCTCCGAGCCCAGCACGAAGTGCCACGTCGGGCGCAGGATGTGGGTGCGCAGGATGGTGCCGTCGTCGAGTAGTCGTTGGATGTCGGCATCGACGAGACCGGGCGCGCAGCGTTGGGCGACCGACCACTTGGCCACCGCGTATTCCTGTGACTGCACGCAACCCAGCCGGCGCACCGCGGCGACCGGGTCGGCGCCGGGCGGGCCGGCCAGGTGCTGCTGGTGCAACCGCCGAGGGCCGATCTCCGTCGCTTCCATGCCTGGAGTCTAAGAAGGACCACCGACAAGAAATGACGGCGCGGCGGCCAGGACGAAGCCGCCGCGCCGTAGAGCAGGAACAGGTCAGGAGGCGTGCTCCTTGCGGACCGCCTCCGTGAGATGGCTGGGCACCGGCTCGTAGCGGGCGAACGTGCGCCCGAACGTGCCCGCGCCCGAGGTCATTGACCGGAGCTCGACCGCGTACCGGACCAGTTCCGTGGCCGGCACCTCGGCCCGCACCAGGGTGCGCTCGCCGCCGGCCTCGTCGGGCTCGGTGCCGAGCACCCGGCCGCGCCGCGAGGACATGTCCGACATGACCGCGCCCACGTACGTGTCGGGGATCCGGATGATGATCTCGTCCACCGGCTCCAGCAGCGAGACGAGCCCCTTCTCGGCGGCGTCCTTCAACGCCATCTGCCCGGCTGTCTGGAACGCCGCGTCGGACGAGTCGACGCTGTGCGCCTTGCCGTCGAAGAGCGTGACCCGCACGTCGACCAGCGGGTAGCCGGCCATTATGCCGCGCTCCATCTGCGCCCGGACGCCCTTCTCCACCGACGGGATGTAGTTGTGCGGCACCGCGCCGCCCACCACCTTGTCGGCGAACTCGAAGCCCGCACCGCGCTCCAGCGGCTCCACCTCGATGTCGCACACGGCATATTGCCCGTGGCCGCCGGACTGCTTGACGTGCCGGCCGTGGCCCTTGGCTCCGGTGACGAACGTCTCGCGCAGCGCGACGCGTACCGGCTCGGTGTCGATCTCGGCCCCACCGCTCCGCAACCGGTCCAGGACGACGTCGGCGTGCGCCTCGCCCATGCACCACAGCACCATCTGGTGCGTGTCCGGGTTGCGCTCGAGGCGCATGGTCGGGTCGCCCGCCACCAGCCGGCCGAGGTTCTTGGCCAGCGTGTCCTCGTCGGAGCGGGTCTTCGCCACGACCGCGACCGGCAGCAACGGCTCCGGCATCTCCCACGGCGCGACGAGCAGCGGGTTCTCCTTCGACGAGATCGTGTCGCCGGTCTCCGCGCTGCCCGACTTGGTGATCGCGCAGATGTCGCCGGCGATGCACGAGGACACCTCGCGCAGGGACGAGCCCAGCGGAGAGTAGATGTGCGCGATCCGCTCGTCCGAGTCGTGGTCAGGGTGACCGCGTTGTTCGAGACCGTGGCCGGAGATGTGCACGGCCGACTCCGGGCGCAGCGTGCCCGAGAAGACGCGGACCAGCGAGACCCGGCCGACGTGCCGGTCGATCGTGGTCTTGACCACCTCGGCCACCAGCGGGCCGTCGGGGTCGCAGGTCAGCGGCGGGCGCGGCGAACCGTCTATTCCGGTGACCACCGGCAGGTCGTGCTCGAGCGGCGACGGGAACGCCGACGTCAGCATCTCGAGCAGCGAGTCGATGCCCACGCCGCTCTCGGCGCAGGTCGGGATCACCGGATAGAAGTGGCCGCGGGCCACCGCCGTCTCCAGGTCGTTGATCAGCACCTCGGTGTCGATCTCTTCGCCCTCGAGGTAACGCTCCATCAGGGTCTCGTCTTCGCTCTCGGCGATGATCCCCTCGATGAGCTCGTTGCGTGCCTCGGCGATCGCGGGCAGGTGCTCGGGATCGGGGTCGCGCACCTCGGGCGGGTGACCCTTGCTGTAGTCGAAGACCCGCTGCGTGATCAGGCCCATCAGACCGACGGTCGAGACGCCGTCGTCGCCGAGCATGGGCAGATATAACGGGAGTACGTTGTCGCCGAACACCCGCTGGCAGAGCGCGACCGTCTCGTCGAAGTCGGCGCGCTGGTGGTCGAGCCGGGTGACCGCGACCGCGCGCGGCATGCCGACGCTGGCGCATTCCTCCCACAGCGTCGCGGTCGCCGCGTCCATCCCGTCGGCGGCCGGCACCACGAACAGCGCCGCGTCGGCGGCGCGCAGCCCGGCGCGGAGCTCACCGACGAAGTCGGCGTACCCGGGGCTGTCCAGCAAGTTGACTTTGACGCCGTTGTGCATGAACGGTGCTGCGGCGAGGCTGACCGACCGCTGCTGTTTGACCGCGGCCGGGTCGTGATCACAGGTCGTGGTGCCCTCGGTCACCGAGCCGGCACGGCTGATCGTGCCGGTCGCGGCCAGCAGCGCTTCGACCAGGGTCGTCTTTCCCGACCCTGAATGGCCGACGAGCACCACGTTGCGAACCCTGCCGGGCTCGTCCACCACCGGCGCGGGGCCGGTGACTCCCTTCTCTGGACCCTTTTGAGCCATGGGGACCTCCCTGGGTGAGCTAGCTCACGTCATCTCTCGATCCCACACCCGCAACCGGCTGTACACAAGCCCGACGCCAAAGGTGAGCGAGTGACTGGTGACCCGCTCGGGAACAGCGGGTCACCGTATCGTCCGGGCCGTCACACCGTTATCGTGGGACCGCCATGGCGAAGATCTTCCAGGTGTCAGCGCGGGCCACTATGGCCCATGTCATCGAACCCATCGCCCGACGACTGATCGCTTGGGGTGTCACACCCAATCAGGTGACGGTCGCCGGGACCCTCGGCGTGGTCGGCGCCTCCGTCGGTTTGGGCGCGACGGGGCATTTCATCGCGGGTGCGCTGGTCGTCACCGTCTTCGCCCTCGTCGACCTGGTCGACGGCACGATGGCGCGGCTGTCCGGTGGCTCGACCCGGTTCGGCGCGCTGCTCGACTCGACCATGGACCGCATCGCCGACGGCGCGATCGTCGGCACGGTGATCTACATCCTGGCCGAGCGCGGTGACCGCTGGGGCGTGGTCGGCGGCATCATCTGCCTGGTCCTCGGTGCGGCCGTGTCGTACGTGAAGGCCCGGGCCGAGGGTCTCGGCATGACGGCCAACGTAGGCATCGCCGAGCGCGCCGAACGCCTGATCATCATCGGTGTCGGCGGGCTGCTGGCCGGCGCCGGCCTCGCGTGGGGCTTCGCGGCGGCCGTCTGGTTCCTGGCCGCGCTCTCGACGATCACGGTCGGGCAGCGCCTGGCGTACGTCTACAAGCAGGCCAAGGTCCTCGACGCCGCCGACCGTGCCGAGCGGGCGTCGTGAACCCTGCCGACCTCGGCTACGCGGCCGGCTGGAAGCTCGTCCGCGGCATGCCCGAACCCGTCGCGCGCGGGCTGTTCAAGGCAGCCGCCGACTACGCACACCGCAAGAACGGCCGGGGTACGCAGCGGTTGCGCGCGAACCTGCGCCGGGTGGTCGGCCCGGACATGCCGGACAACGAGCTCGACGCGTTGGTACGGGCCAACCTGCGCTCGTACGCCCGCTATTGGCGTGAGGCCTTCCGGCTGCCGTCCCGCACGCACCAGCAGCACCTCGACGACTTCCAGGTGGATAACTGGCAGTTGCTGGCCAAGCTGCTCGAAGACGGCGGCGTGATCATGGCGCTGAACCACTCCGGCAACTGGGACGTCGCCGGTGCCTGGGTCACCGCGAACGGCTGGAAGCTCACGACGGTCGCCGAGCGGCTCAAGCCGGAGTCGGTCTACGAGCGCTTCGTCGAATACCGCCGCAGCATGGGCTTCGAGATCATCCCGCTCACGGGTGGCGAGCAGCCGCCGTTCGACCTGCTGGTCCAACGGCTGCGCGAGGGCGCCACCGTGCCGTTGCTGGCCGATCGCGACCTGTCCAAGCGCGGCGTCGAGGTCGAGTTCTTCGGCGGGCGCACGCGGATGCCGTCGGGTCCCGCGTTGCTGGCGATCCGCACGGGTGCGCCGTTGCTGGTGATCGACGTCTGGTACGACGAGAAGTCGACCCGCGGCTACATCAACCCGCCGATCGAGATACCCGGCCCGGAAACGGGAACGTTGCGGGAGCGGGTGGCCGTCATCACCCAGCGGATGGCCTCCGCGTTCGAGGCGACGATTGCCCGGCACCCCCAGGACTGGCACATGCTCCAGCGGGTCTGGTTGGACGAGCCACCGACCCCGGAGGTCTGAGGAGGTGGGCAGGATGCGGATCGGCATCGTGAGCCCCTACTCCCTCGACGTGCCGGGCGGCGTACAGAACCACATCCTCGACCTCGCGCAGGCCCTGATCGGGCTGGGCCACGAAGTCAGCGTGCTCGCGCCCGCTGACGAGGACGCGGAGCTCCCGCCGTTCGTGGTGCCCGCCGGTCGTGCGGTTCCGTTCCCGTACAACGGATCGGTGGCGCGCATCGCCTTTGGCCCGGTGTCCGGCGCGCGGGTCCGCCGTTGGCTGGCCCGCGGCGACTTCGACGTCCTGCACGTGCACGAGCCGCTGGCGCTGAGCCTGTCGATGCTCGCGGTGCTCAACAGCCGTGGCCCGGTGGTCGCCACGTTCCACACGGCGATGACCCGCTCGCGCGCGCTGTCGGCGGCGCAGGGCGCGCTGCGGCTGGTGCTGGAGCGGATCACCGCGCGGATCGCGGTCAGCGAGCTAGCCCGCAAGGTGCAGGTCGAGCACCTCGACGGTGGCGCGGTCGAGATCCCGAACGGCGTGGACGTCGCGCGCTTCGCCGCCGCCTCGCCGTTGCCAGGTTGGCCCGGCACCGGTGGTTCGCTCGGGTTCCTGGGCCGGTTCACCGAGCAGCGTAAGGGCTTCCCGGTGTTGCGGGACGCGTTCGTCTCTTTGGCGGCAGTCCGGCCCGGCCTTCGGCTGCTGGTCGCGGGGCCGGGGGACCTCGACGAGCTGCTGTCCGGGATCCCATCCGGGTTGCACGACCGGGTCACCTATCTGGGCCTGGTGTCCGAGCCCGACAAGACCCGGATGCTGCGCAGCGTCGACGTCTACGTCGCGCCGAACACCGGCGGCGAGTCGTTCGGGATGATCCTGACCGAGGCGATGGCCGCGGGTACGCCGGTCGTGGCCAGCGACCTCGACGCGTTCCGCCGGGTGCTCGACGGCGGCCGGGCCGGTCGGCTGTTCCCCACCGGCGACGCGGTGGCCCTGGGGGATGCGGTGGGTGCGCTGCTGGACGCCCCGGATTCGCGGGCAGAGCTGGTCGAGTCGGCACGGTCCGTGGTGGCCGGTTACGACTGGCCGGTGGTCGCGCTGCGGGTGCTCGAGGTGTACGCGGCCGCGATCGAGGCCACCAACGGCCGGGTGATCGACGTGGAGTGGTCCGAGCCGCGCTGAGCCTCTTTTAGCTCCCGGTCATGAACATCGTGGTGGTCGCGATGATCGAAACCTGGACCTCGTCGAGGAGCTCTCGCACGGCGGTCGACTGCCACGGCTCGGGCAGTGCGGCGAGGCAGCGCTCGACGTCGGCGCGTGGCACACCCGGGAAGGCGGACGAGGTGAGCCCGGCCGCGAGAGCGAGGGTGGCCAGCGTGTGGGTGCGTTCGTCGGTGGTTCCGCCGTCGATCAACGCGGTCAGCCTGGCCCGGGTCTCGGTCTCGGCGGGTGGCTCGCCGCCGGTCGCGGAGGGGAAGCGGGGGAGCGGCACCAGCAGGACCCGGCGCTGTTCGCGGAGCAGCACGCCACGGTCGACGAGCCGGTCGAGCACGAGGTCGCGCAGGCCGCCCCGGATGGCGTCGAGGAGTTCGCCGGGCTTGGCTTCCCGCCCGTACCCGGTGATGCGCTGCAGCCCGTGGTCGAGGATCGGGTCGCCGGCCCCAGTCTCGGTCTTGTCGACTCGCACCCGGCCTCCGGCGAGTTTGATCCGTCGGGCCGTGGCCAGCTCGACCAGCACCGCGCCGGCCAGACCGTAGTCGAGGGTGCCGGAGTCGGGGGTCGGCGTGCCGTCGTCCTCGTACCCGAGCAGCAGCAGATCCTCTGCCAGACTGACGGTCATCTGTCCATCGTAGACGTTGTTCCATTGTGTACTTCGTGGCCCGGTGCCCGGTTCCTGGCCCGCCGCCCCATCAATGCCCCTGTGCAGGCGTTCGTCACGCTCCGTGATCGGCGGTCCTGGCGGTGAGATGATCCCCGTCGAGCTGGGCGCACTACGATGCGCAACATGTGGTGGGTCGTAGTGGTGGTCGCCGTGGTCGCGGTGCTGGCCACGTACCTGACGTGGACGGCGCAGCGGGTGGACCGCCTGCACGCCCGTTCCGCCGCGGCCGCCCGCTCGCTCGACGCCCACCTCCTGCGCCGCTCGGCGGCTGCCGCGGTGCTGGCGGAGGAACGCCAGGCACCTGAGCTGTACGCGGCGGCGCGGATCGCCCTGGACGCCGTGCCGGAGGAGCGCGAGGCCGCGGAGAACGACCTGACACGGCAGTTGCGCACGGTGCCCCTGTCGCCGGAAGACCCGAAGGACGACGCGGTGATCTCAGCGAGCCGGCGGCTCGGACTGGCCCGCCAGGTGCACAACGACCTGGCCCGGGAGGCCCACGCGGCCCGCCGCCGGCGCCTGGTCCGGGTCCTGCTGCTGACCCGCCGCCACGACCGGCCGAGGTTCTTCGACATCGACGACCCGACGGTGACTGCGTCCCGTCCGGTCGCTCCGGTATCACCGGCCCCGGTGGTCGCCCCACCTCCCGCGGCGGGCGTGGCGGGCTGACCGCGTTGTCCCTCGCCGCGGGGCGGTGGCGCTGGGCGTCCGGGGGCGTTCGGGGGCCGGGCTAACCATCCATCTCCTTTGGCGGCCGGCAGTTCGGGCAAGGACTGGGGTGGCCGCCGTCCGCGGTTAGTGAGCGCTCACCACCCGGGCGGTTAGTGAGCGCTCACCACCCAGGTGGTTGGTAAGCGCTCGCTAACCCCCTGGGTGGTGAGCGCTCACTAACCGCCCGGCGGCCTGGTGTGGTGTGGCTCTTTCGACCGCGGACCTGGCAGGGGTGGGCCCCCTTGGGCCCGGCCCGGTCTCCGGCGGGAGCGACGGTCGTGCCCACTGCGGGCCCGGGAGCGGAATCGATCTGTCGATGGGTGTTAGGCAGGCCACTGGGGGGTCGATTGGATATCGGTTAGGGGCCAATTCCCCATTACCCTGGCGTGCGAAGCTTTCGGCGAGAAGGAGTGTGGCCACGTGACCGAGTCCACCGAGCAGGGCGGCGTTACCGGTACGTCGCGGGTCAAGCGCGGGATGGCCGAGATGCTCAAGGGTGGTGTGATCATGGATGTGGTCACCCCCGAGCAGGCCAAGATCGCTGAGGACGCGGGGGCCGTCGCGGTTATGGCGCTCGAGCGGGTGCCGGCCGACATTCGGGCTCAGGGTGGGGTGTCGCGGATGAGCGACCCCGACATGATCGACGGCATCATCAACGGCGTTTCGATTCCGGTGATGGCCAAGGCGCGGATCGGGCACTTCGTCGAGGCGCGGATCTTGCAGGCGTTGGGTGTCGACTACGTCGACGAGTCCGAGGTGCTGACGCCGGCCGACTACAGCAACCACATCGACAAGTGGGCGTTCAGCGTGCCGTTCGTGTGTGGGGCCACCAACCTGGGTGAGGCGCTGCGGCGGATCACCGAGGGCGCCGCGATGATCCGGTCGAAGGGCGAGGCCGGCACCGGCGACGTCTCCAACGCGACGACCCACATGCGCAAGATCGGTGGGGAGATCCGGCGGCTGACGTCGCTGTCTTCCGACGAGCTCTACGTGGCCGCCAAGGAGCTGCAGGCGCCCTACGACCTGGTCGTCGAGATCGCGCGGACCGGCAAGCTGCCGGTCGTGCTGTTCACGGCGGGCGGCATCGCCACCCCGGCCGACGCGGCGATGATGATGCAGCTCGGCGCCGAGGGCGTGTTCGTCGGTTCCGGCATCTTCAAGGCCGGCAACCCGGCTGAGCGCGCGGCCGCGATCGTCAAGGCGACCACCTTCCACGACGACCCGGACGTGCTCGCCAAGATCTCTCGCGGCCTGGGCGAGGCCATGGTCGGCATCAACGTCGAAGAGATCCCGCAGCCGCACCGGCTCGCCGAGCGTGGCTGGTGAGCGGTCGCCCCGTTGTCGGCGTGTTCGCCCTGCAGGGCGACGTGCGTGAGCATGTACGCGCGCTGACGGCCGTCGGGGCCACGGCGGTGCCGGTGCGCCGGCCCGCCGAGCTCGACGACGTGGACGGCCTGGTCATCCCGGGCGGCGAGTCGACGACGATGAGCAAGCTGTCCGTCGACTTCGGACTGTACGACCCGATCGCGAAACGCATCGCCGACGGGATGCCCGTCTACGGCTCGTGCGCCGGCATGATCATGCTGGCTTCGACGGTCCTGGACGGGCGTCCCGACCAGCAGAGCTTCGGCGCGATCTCGATGACGGTGCGGCGCAACGCCTTCGGGCGACAGGTCGACTCGTTCGAGGCGCCGGTGTCGGTCTCGGGCCTCGACGCTCCGTTCCACGCCGTCTTCATCCGGGCGCCGTGGGTGGAGTCGGTGGGTGCCGACGTCGCGGTGCTGGGCTCGATCTCGCGCGCGGGGGTCGACGGCACGGTCGCGCCGCACGTGGTGGCGGTGCGGCAGGGTGCGGCGTTGGCTACGTCGTTCCATCCTGAGCTGACCGGGGATCTTCGTCTGCACGAGTTGTTCGTGGAGATGGTGCGCGAAGCGGCCTGAGTAGGGCCGGGTCGCGCGCCGTCGTTGTTGGTGCGCGGCGAGGCGTCCGAGTTGCCGGTCTGTTTGGGTGGGTGCGGCGCGGAACTCGTCGCCTCCGCCGGGTTGCTGACCAGTTCGCGGACCGCGCGGCGGTGTCGTCGCCGTCGAGCGGCTCTACGCCGACCACCCCGATGCCGGGCTAGAGAGCCGGATGCCGGTCTACGTCGGCGCGGCGCCCCCGGGCTGACGGGACAGCTCGCACGCACGTGGGAGGTCGCCGCCTTGGGTGTGGCCCTTGCGTCTCGTCGGCGGTGATCGGGCGGCGGTGGTTTGGTCGCCTCGGTGGCGTGCGGCGAGGCGACTTCGGTGTCCCGCGCGGCTCGGTCCTCATGTTCGCCGGCGGCCGGCCGCTTGTTGTGTCTACGCCGCTGTGGCCTTTGCCCGTTTTCCGTGGCGGGTCAGTTGGTGTGCTGGTGGTTTTCCCACGGCGGACCTGGCAGGGTCGGGCCCCCTTGGGCCCGGCCCGGTCTCCGGCGGGAGCAACGGTCGTGCCCACGGCGAACCCGGGACATGACCTTGATGTTTCGCTCCCCTTGGGCCCGGCCCGGTCTCCGGCGGGAGCAACGGTCGTGCCCACGGCGAACCCGGGACATGACCTTGATGTTTCGCTCCCCTTGGGCCCGGCCCGGTCTCCGGCGGGAGCAACGGTCGTGCCCACGGCGAACCCGGGACATGACCTTGATGTTTCGCTCCCCTTGGGCCCGGCCCGGTCTCCGGCGGGAGCAACGGTCGTTCCCACGGCGAACCCGGGACATGACCTTGATGTTTCGCTCCCCTTGGGCCCGGCCCGGTCTCCGGCGGGAGCAACGGTCGTTCCCACGGCAAACCCGGGACATGATCTGGATCTTGATCTCGCTCTTGGCTCATCCGGGCTGAGGCGGCTGGGGCATAACCCTCTCTCGTCGGTAGACTTGGTGGCTTGGGCAGCCCAGCCCGCCCGTTTCCGCTGCCCAACTGGGGTTATTTCGGAGGTCATCCATGTCTGGCCACTCAAAGTGGGCGACGACCAAGCACAAGAAAGCCGTCATCGACGCCAAGCGCGGCAAGATGTTCGCCAAGCTGATCAAAAATGTCGAGGTGGCGGCGCGCACCGGTGGTGGCGATCCGGCCGGTAACCCCACGCTGTACGACGCCATTCAGAAGGCGAAGAAGACCTCGGTTCCCAACGACAACATCGAACGCGCCGTCAAGCGTGGTTCGGGGCTCGAGGCGGGCGGCGCCGACTACCAGACGATCATGTACGAGGGCTACGGCCCCAGCGGTGTCGCTCTGTTGATCGAGTGCCTGACCGACAACCGCAACCGGGCGGCGACCGAGGTGCGCACCGCGCTGACCCGCAACGGCGGCTCGTTCGCCGACGCCGGCTCCGTGTCGTACATGTTCACGCGCAAGGGCGTCGTGATCGTCCCGAAGACCGGGCTCTCGGAAGACGACGTGCTGCTGGCCGTCCTCGACGCGGGCGCCGAAGAGGTCAACGACCTTGGCGAGGCGTACGAGGTCGTCTCCGAGCCGACCGACCTGGTCCCGGTGCGCACGGCCCTCCAGGACGCCGGCATCGACTACGAGTCGGCCGAGTCGTCGCTGGTGCCGAGCGTCAACGTACCCCTCGACGAAGAAGGCGCCCGCAAGATCTTCAAGCTGATCGACGTGCTCGAAGACTGCGACGACGTCCAGAACGTGTACGCGAACTTCGACGTATCAGATGAGGTTATGCAGCTCATCGATGCCTAGGGGTCGCTGCCGTCGGACCTCGGCACGCCGGTCCATTGCCTAGACTGGCGTCTATGGATGAGCGGCGACCTGGGCGGGTGACCGGCGTTCTGGGTGCGTTGGTCGCAGCGGCGGGAATGATCCTTGTCCTGAGCAGCTTCCGCGATTCGCCCGATGGCCGGGAGATTCTGGTGGGTGGCATCCTCGTCGTGGCCGGACTGCTGCTGCGGATAGAGGGAGCCATTTGGGCGAGCCGCGACGAGGTGGAGGTCGAGCCGGATCCAGACGGCGACCGTCAGTTGTGATCCCGCCTCGTCGGAGGCATCAGATGAGGTTATGCAGCTCATCGATGCCTGACGTCGGCTGACTGACCAGCGTGTTGGGGACGGTGGTGGCTGGCTCGGGAGCGATCAGCGTCCCCATCCACTACGGCAGGTTATCCACAGTCCACAATGGTCGCAGGCGAAACATTCCCTGACCACCGGTAACGTGAACGCCGTGAACGAGCCGCGCACCGCACCTGCCTGGTTGGCCGACGCCATCCTCTACCAGATCTATCCGCAGAGCTTCGCCGACTCCAACGGCGACGGGATCGGTGATCTCGCCGGTGTTCTCGAGCGGCTCGACTACCTGCAGTGGCTGGGCGTCGACACCGTGTGGTTCAGCCCGTTGTTCCGTTCGCCGTTCGCCGACGCGGGCTACGACGTGAGCGACTACCTATCGGTCGCACCGCGCTACGGCAGCAACGACGACCTGGCCGCCGTCGCCGAGGCCGCGCGGTCCCGTGGCATCCGGGTGATGCTCGACCTGGTCGCCGGGCACACCTCCGACCAGCACCCGTGGTTCCGGGCGTGGGCCGACGATCCCGACGACGACCGCTACATCTGGTCGCCGAAGGTGGGTTCGCCGGCCGGTGCGTGGGCGCCGACGCCGGGGAGCCGCGGCGGCTACTTCATGCTCAACTTCTATCCGTGCCAGCCGGCGCTCAACTTCGGCTACGCCCGGGACGACGCGCGCGAGCCGTGGCGGCAGCCGGTCGACGCGCCTGGTCCGCGGGCCAACCGGGAGGCGTTGCGCGAGATCATGGCCTACTGGTTCGACCGGGGCATCAGCGGCTTCCGGGTCGACATGGCGTCGTCGCTGGTCAAGGACGATCCCGGGTACGTGGAGACGGGCCGGCTCTGGGGCGAGATGCGCACCTGGATCGACCGCGCCTATCCCGACAACGTGTTGATCCCGGAGTGGGGCGACCCCGCCGTGGCGGTGCCGGCCGGCTTCCACGCCGACTTCTTCCTGCACTTCCGGGGCAACGCGCTGCTATCCCTGTGGCACCTCGGCGTCGGGACCGCCGACCCGTCGTGGCCGGCGGAGCCCGCCTTCTTCGACGCCGAGGGACTTGGGGCGATCACCGAGTTCGTCACCCAGTGGCAGAACGCGGCCGAGCTGATCGGCGGCACCGGTCACATCGCGCTGCCGACGGCCAACCACGACTACGCGCGCCTGGTCACCGGCAGCCGCTCCCGCGAGCACGTCGGCGCCGCGTACGCGTTCCTGATGACCTGGCCGACCCTGCCGACGATCTACTACGGCGACGAGATCGGCATGCGCTACATCCCCGATATGCCCGACAAAGAGGGCAGCATGCTGGCGCCGCTGAACAACCGCACCGGCTCGCGCACGCCGATGCAGTGGGACGCGTCCCCCAACGCCGGCTTCTCGACGGCGCCGGCCGACCAGCTCTACCTACCGATCGACCCCGACCCGGCCCGTCCGACCGTCGCCGCGCAACGCGATGACGAGGGCTCGCTGCTCAACCTGGTCCGCCGGTTGATCGCGCTGCGCCGGGCTACGCCCGCGTTGGGCAGTTCGGCGCCGGTCGAGGTGCTGCACCCGGGCTACCCGTTCGTCTACACCCGCGGCGGCACCCACCTGGTGGCGATCAACCCCCGCCGGGAACCGGCCACCGCGTCGCTGCCGGCGGGGCTGGTCGGCGACGGCGTGCGCGCGCTCGAGGTCCACGGCGCCCGCCTCGCCGAGACGGAGGTGAAGATCGACGGCTTCGGCTACGGCATCTACGCCCTCTGAGGGCCACGCGCGGCGTCATACGGCGCGGCTGCGAAAACACCAGGGATTCGGAATTGGACCGTGTGGGTCGGTCCTGGTGAGGGATAGCGTCGGAGCATGGATCTTGCTGCTGCGCAGAAGCTCTGGGAGCCGATCCCGGGCTGGCTCAACACCGCCAGCTATGGCCTGCCGCCGAAGCCCGCCTGGGATGCGCTTCAGGTGGCGCTCGACGACTGGCGGGTCGGTCGCACGTCGTGGGAGCCGTGGGACGAGGCGACCCAGCGCTGCCGGGCGGCCTACGCGCGGATGATCGGTGTGCCGGTTGCCGACGTTGCCGTCGGCAGTGCGGTCTCGCAGCTTGTCGCGCCGGTCGCCGCCGCGATTCCGGCCGGTGGCAAGGTCGTGGTGGCCGATGTCGACTTCACCTCGATCGTGTTCCCCTGGGCGGCGCACGGGCTCGACGTCGTCGCGGTGCCGGTCGAGAAGTTGGCCGACGCGCTCGATCCGAGCGTCGACGTCGTCGCGTTCAGCGTGGTGCAGTCGGCCGACGGCGTTATCGCGGCCTACGACGAGATCGTCGCCGCGGCGCGGGCCGCCGGTGCGTTGGTCGTCGTCGACGGCACGCAGGCCTGCGGGTGGCTGCCGTTCGACGGCTCGCTCGCCGATGCCGTTCTGACCGGCGGTTACAAGTGGTTGATGGGGCCGCGCGGCACGGCCTACGGCTACTACTCGCCGGAGCTGCGGGAGCGGATGACTCCGTCGGCGGCCGGCTGGTACGCGGGTGCTGACGTGCACAGCTCTTACTACGGCCTGCCGCTGCGGCTCGCCGAGAACGCGCGGCGCTTCGACATCTCGCCGGCGTGGCACAGCTTTGTCGGCTCGGCGCCGGCACTGGAGCTGATCGAGGAGATCGGCGTGGGCACGATCCGCGACCACAACGTGCGCCTCGCCGACCGGTTCCTGGCTGGGCTCGGCAAGCCGCCGGCGGGCAGCGCGATCGTCACCGTCGACGTGCCCGACGCCAAGGAAAAGCTGGAGCGGGCGGGCATCCGCGCCGCCGTGCGGGCCGGCCGGGTGCGCGCGAGCTTCCACGTCTACTCCACCGACCACGACGTCGACCTGACCCTCGAAGCGTTGTCGCGGTAGCTGGCGCGTTGAGTCCGAAGTGGTCGGGCCGCGCCTTGCTACTGCTTCGGTCCCATCCCGGCCAACAGGACGTCGACCACCTGTTCCGGCATTTTGTCGGCGTCCAGGTCGGGGTGCCAGCGCAGCACTCGTTGCACGAGGATCGGGCCGATGAGCATGGCCAGGATGAGCTCGATGTCTAGGTCCGGCCGGAGCTCGCCGTTCTCCACGCCCCGGTTCAGGACCTGGCGTACGCGGTTGCGGCGCGGCTCGATGATGTCCTGGTAGGCCTGGTAGTGCTCTTCGCTGCGCATCAGGTGCGGCAGGATGCACGGCATGATCTTCGCGAAGCGCGGGTCGTGGTTGGTCGGGCCGACCTGCGAGAGCAGCGCGATCAGGTCGTCGCGGACCGACGTGCCGGTGACTTCCGGGCCGGGGTGCTTGAGGGTGGCCAGGGCGTCGTGGAGGAGAGCCTCCTTGCCCGGCCAGCGGCGGTAGATCGTCGCCTTGCCTACTCCGGCGCGGGTGGCGATCGCCTCGATCGACAGGACCTCGACCGAGGTGCCCTCGGCGAGCAGGTCGAGCGTGGCCGAGATGATGGCCTCGTCGACGCGGAGGCTCCGCGGGCGACCAGGCGCCCGCGGAGCTTCCTCGGCAGCTTGCATGTGGTCCATTGTTGCTGACCTCAGCCGGCCGTCGCCAGTTCTCCGGCTTCCACCTCGACCGGCTGGACGTGGTCGGCGCCCGCCTGACGGCCCGGCATCCAGACCACCGCGGCGACGATCCCGACGGCGAGGACGATGGCGCCTCCGCCGGCCGCCCAGTGCATCGCGGTCATGAACGCGTCGTTGGCCGCCGCGACCAGGTTGTTGCCGGCCGCGCCCACCTGGGACGCGACGCCGTACGCGCCGGAGATCGATTCGTTGGCCACCTCGCGGGCCGGGCCGGGCAGTGCGGTCGTGGTCGGTTCGATCTGGCCACGGTAGACGGCCGCGAGGATCGAACCGAGGATCGCGATGCCCAGGGCGCTGGCGACCTGGCGGATCGTGTTGCTGACCGCCGAGCCGACGCCCGCCTTCTCGCGGGGGAGTGCCGACATGATCGATTCCGTGGCCGGCGCCATGATGTTGGCCATGCCGACGCCCTGGATGAAGAAGTCGAGCAGCAGGAACCAGACCGCCGTCTGCGCGTCGACGAAGACGAAGCCGATCAGCGACAGCGTCACCAGCGAAAGGCCGGTGGCGGTGACCGCCTTTGCCCCGAACCGCTGCACCATGGCGTGGCTGCGCGGCGCGAAGATCAGTTGGGCGATGGCGAACGGCAGGAACAGCAGGCCGGTCTGCAGCGGCGAGTAGTCCCGGACGAGCTGCAGGTAGAACGAGCTGAAGAAGAACACGCCCATCGACGCGAAGAACGTCAGGCCGATCGCGGCGATCGGTGCCGAGAACCGGGGGTTCTTGAACAGTCGCACGTCGAGCGAGGGGAACTTGACCCGCGACTCGTACCAGACGAACGCCGCCAGGACCGCGAGCCCGCCCAGGCCGGTGATCAGCACCTCGGCATTGCCGAAGCCGTTCTCGCCGCCCTTGATGATGCCGTAGGTCAGGCCGACGAGGCCGACCACCGACATCAGTACGCCGGCGATGTCGATCCGGCCGGGGCGCGGGTTGCGCGACTCGGGCACCAGCAGGGCGACCGCGACCAGGCCGATGATGACGACCGGCACGTTGATCAGGAAGACCGAGCCCCACCAGAAGTGCTCGAGCAGCGTGCCGCCGAGGATCGGGCCGATCGCGATGGCCAGGCCGACCGCGCCGGACCAGACACCGATGGCCTTGCCGCGCTCGCGCGGGTCGAACACGTTGGAAATGATCGACAGTGTCACCGGCATGATCGCCGCGCCGCCGATGCCCATCAGCGCGCGGGCGCCGATCAGTTGGGCCGGGTTCTGCGCGTACGCCGAGAGCAGCGACGCCAGGCCGAAGAGCGCGAGGCCGACCAGCAGGAACCGCTTGCGTCCGAAGCGGTCACCGAGCACGCCGAATGAGAACAGCAGACCCGCGAACACCAGCGTGTACGAGTTGATCGCCCATTCGAGCTCGCTCTGCGTCGTGCCGAGCCCGTGCACCGGGTCGGCGAGCGTACGCAGGGCGACGTTCAGGACCGTGTTGTCCAGCACGACGACGAGCAGGCTCACCACCAGCACACCGAGGATCGCCCAGCGCCTCGGATGTCCGGTGTTAGCTGATTGCTCCACGTCCGTCTCCCCCCGATAGTTCTACGTCTTGATTACGAAACGGCACAGGTTCGTATCGCATGGGAAAGCTACGCCTAGGGGATGCGATACGGAACGGTCTCGTATTAAATTGTGAGCCCCGTCACGACTGGGGCTTGCGTGGCCGGCCAGGCCGGCGATGATGGTGGTGGATGCGCACGGAGGAGGGCGCCGTGGTCGACCTGTTGCCGAAGATGGCCCCCGAGGCACCGGACGGATACGTGTCGTTCGTCGGCCGCCATCTGACCTCGCTGCGCCTCGAGTCGGCCCAGTTGGCCGGCGACGCCTGGCACGCGGAGGAGATCTATCCCGAGGCGCTGACCGATGTCGCTGCCCGGTGGCAGTGGCTGGAGCTACGCGCGCACTGGTTCGGCCGGCCGGGCGCGGCGGACGACTACCTGCGGCAGGTGCTCACGGACCGCGCCAAACGGTGGCGGGCCGAGCAGATCTACGAGGTGGAGATGGTGGTCCTGCGCGCCGACCCCGCCGAGGCGGTCGACGGTCCGGGCACGGCCGCCGAGGGCGCGTCCGGTCCGGGCGGTCCGGGCAGGGCGTCGGCAGCGGGCGACGCGGCAACGACGAGCAGCGGCGGTCCGGTGTTCGCGCTGGTCTCGGAGACGGCGCGGCAGCCGAGCCAGCACCGGCTCCCGGCGGCGCCGTTCACGACTGCGGACCAGCAGCGGCTGCCGCCGGCGCCGTTCACGACCGGGCCGTCGACCGCGTCGAGCGCGGGCCTCGCGAGATACCGCCGGACCGGGCCGGGGCGCAGCAGCATCGGCCTGCGCCAGGCCAGGTTCCTCAGCCCCAAACGGCTGCCGCCGGCACCGATCGCGGAGGCGGCGATCGCCTGGTGGCACGCCTACGTGGCGCAGCGCCGACGCAAGCGGGTCGCCAGTGTGGTCGCGGTGATCCTGCTCCTGGCCGCCCTGACCAACTTAAGAGCCACCGGCCGGATGTAAGAGACCAGGCGACCCATCCTAGGACGCCTTAGGGGATGTGCCGCACCGCGCCAGGTAAAAGAGGCGAGGATCAGGCCGCCGAGCGGAAGAACGCGCGGATGTCCGAGACCAGGAGCGCAGGCTCCTCCATGGCGGCGAAGTGCCCGCCACGCTCGTACTCCGTCCACCGCACGATGTTGTTGCTCCGCGCCGCGATGTGCCGCATCGGGATGAAGTTGTCGCGCGGAAAGACCGCGAGGGCGGTAGGCGTGCGCGACGGCTCCGGCGGCCCGCCCCAATAGGCGGCGTGCGCGCGCTCGTAGTAGATGCGGGCCGAGGAACCCGCGGTGCCGGTGAGCCAGTACAGCATCACGTTGGTCAACAGGTGGTCGCGATCGACCGGCCCCGACCGCGGGTCGGTCCACTCCTTGAACTTCTCCGCGATCCAGGCGAGCTGCCCGACGGGGGAGTCGGTCAGCCCGTAGGCGAGGGTCTGCGGCCGGGTGGACTGGATGTCGGCATAGCCCTGGCGATCCCGGAGCCACTCCTGGGTACGCGCCCACGACGCCAGCAGCCGTCCGCGTTCGCCCGGGTCCAGCGCGACCAGCTCAGCCGCGGTCGGCTCGCTGGTGGCGTGCGCGCCGGACAGCAGGTTCAAGTGGACGCCGATCACCTCACTAGGGCGGAGACGCCCAAGCTCCCGGGAGATCACGCTGCCCCAGTCGCCGCCCTGCGTGCCGTAGCGCGCGTAGCCGAGGCGCCGCATCAGCTCACCGAACGCCTCGGCGACCCTGCGGTGCTCCCAGCCGGTCTCCTGGGTCGGCCCGGACAGGCCGAACCCGGGAATGTGCGGCAGGACCAGGTCGAACGCGTCAGCGGGGTCGCCGCCGTGCGCCCGCGGATCGGTCAGTGGCCCGACGACCTGGCTGAACTCGACGATCGACCCGGGCCAGCCATGGGTCATGATCAGCGGGGTCGCGTCCGGCTCCGGCGACCGGACATGCGCGAAGTGGATCAGCGCCCCGTCGACCGTGGTCGTGAACTGCGGCCAGTCGTTGAGCCGGGCCTCGGCGGCCCGCCAGTCGTACTCGTGCCGCCAGTACCGGACCAGTTCCTCGAGATAGTCGCGAGGTACGCCGTAGGCCCAGCCGACCCCCGGCAGCGAGGACGGCCACCGGGTGCGGTCGAGGCGCGCGTTCAGGTCGTCGAGCTCGGTCTGGTCGACGTCGAGGCGGAACGGGCGAATGGACTGGTCAGGCACAGGCAGGAAGGCTACGCCGACGTTCCGGTGCGGAGTCGGTGCAGGCGCAGGGCGAGCTGGACCTCCAGGGACCGTTCCGGCTGTTGCCAGTCCGGGCCGATCAGTTGGCCCACCCGCTCCAGCCGCTGGGTCACCGTGTTGACGTGGACGTGCAGCAGCTCCGCCGCCTTGGCCAGACCGCCACCCACCCCGAAGTACGCCTCCAGGGTGCGGACCAGCGCCGTGCCCCTGCGCACGTCGTAGTCGACCACCGGCCCGATCGCCGACGCGATGAAGCGGGCCACCTCCGCGTCGCCCGCCGCCCCGGTCGTGCCCAGCAGAAGGCCGACGAAGCCCAGCTCCGACGCCCCCGCGCCCTCGCCGACGCGGCCCAGCGCGGTCAGCGCCGACAGGCACCGATCCGCCTCCGCGAACGCCGCACCCAGGGAAGAAGGCCCGGTGGACGGGCCGCCCGCACCCGCGGTCATCGGTCGCCCGGACACCCGGGCGGCGTCCTTCGCCACCAGCCGGGCCGCCGACCCCGGATCACTGCCGGGCAGCATCAACAGGATGCGGCCGTCGCGGGCGGCGGCCAGCCCACCCCGGGACAGCGCGTACGACGTGGCCCACGACAGCACCCGCTGCCGCCCGGCGGTGTCGTCCCCGACCGCCACGAGGACCTGCGGCGCGTCGAGGTCCACACCGAGGCGACGGGCACGGGAGCGCAGCGACTCGGCGTCGCGGACCGGCCGGGAGACCAGCTCGTCGAGCAGCTCGCCGCGGACCCGGCCCTCGGCCTCGGCGACCGTGCGGCGGAACAACAGCAGCAGTGCGGTGACCAGCGCGGCCCGTTCCAGGATCCGCTGGTCCGCGTCGACGAGCTCCGCGGTCGGCCGGAGCACCAGCGCGCCGAGGTCCTCGGTGCCGGCGACCACCGCCGCGTACCAGGCGTCGCCGCGCCGGACCGACCGCCGTTCGGCGCGGGACGCCGCGACGGCCTCGGCCAGGGTGGCCCGGTCGGGCTCAGCGATGGAGCCGACCCGGGCCAGCTCGCGGCCGTCGGCGTCCAATGCCAGCAGCGCGCCGCCCAGGACCTCGGTCACCGCCGCGGTCACGTCCTCGACCCCGCCGCCGCGCAGGACCAGCGCGGTCATGCGGTCGTGCGCGGACGCGGCCCGTTCCACCGAACTGCTGTGGGCCTGGATCGTCGTGTTGGCGGCCGACAGCTCCGCCAGCGCCACCCGCGTCTCGGTGAGCAGCCGCGCGGTGTCCAGCGCCACCGCCGCGTGGGCGGCCAGCGAGCCGAGCAGGGCCACCTCCTCGCGGGCGAACGGGCGCGCGGAGCGGTTGGCGGCATAGAGCACACCCAAGGACGACGAACCCAGCCGCAGGGGTACGCCGAGAATCGCGACCAACCCCTCCTCGCCGACGCCGGCGTCGATCTCGCCGGTGTGCCGGAACCGTTCGTCGACGTGGTAGTCGGCGGTGACGTACGGGGTGCCGGTCTGCGCGACGAGCCCGCCGAGGCCGGCGCCGAGAGGGAGCCGCAGCCGCTGGAAGCGGGCCGACACCGAGCCGTCGGTGACCCGCATGTAGATGTCGCCGCGGTCGTCGTCGTTGAGCGTCAGGTAGGCCACGTCGGCGCCGAGCAGGGTCCGCGCCCGGTGCACGATGGCCCGCAGCACGTCGTCGACGTCGCGCAGGCCGGCGAGGTCGGCGGCGGTGTCGACCAGCCCGGAGAGCTCCACCTCGCGTTGCCGGCGGCGTTCCAGCAGGGAGCGCACCCGCAGCGCGGCCAGTTTGGCGCGCTCGAGGTCGGCCACCTGGTCGGGTGGCAGCCCGGCCGCGCGGGCGGCCAGCAGCGGACCCTCGAACTCGACGGCCGCGGCCTCCCGCGCCAGCAGTTCGAGAAACTCTCCAGTCATGGCGTTCAGCTTGCCGTCCATCCCCCGTCCATGGCGATCGAGGCCCCGGTGATGAAGGATGCCGCCGGGGTGCACAGGTAGGCCAGCAGCTCCGCGACCTCGGCCGGCTCGACCAGGCGCTTGACCGCGGACCGGGCCAGCAGGATCGACGAGAGCACCTCCGACTCGGGGATGCCGTGGCTTCGCGCCTGGTCGACGATCTGGCCCTCGACGAGCGGCGTACGCACGTATCCGGGGTTGACGCAGTTGGCGGTGACCCCGTGGGCGGCGCCCTCCAGCGCGATCACCTTGGAGAGGCCCTCGACGCCGTGCTTGGCGGTGACATAGGCCGACTTGTACGCGGACGCGCGCAGCCCGTGCACCGACGAGATCGTGACGACGCGGCCCCAGCCCCGCTCGTACATGTGCGGCAGCACCCGCCGGACCAGCCGGAACGGCGCCTCGACCATGACCCGCTGCAACGCCGCGAAGGTGTCCGGCGGGAACTCCGGCAGGGGAGCGACGTGCTGGAAGCCGGCGTTGTTGACCAGCACGTCGACATCGGCGTCGAGGCGCTCGATGGCGTCGCCGTCGGTCAGGTCGAGCTCGACGGCGACACCGCCGATCGCGGCTGCCACCTCCTGGGCGGTCGCCGCGTTGCGATCGACGACGACCACCTTCGCACCGGCGGCGGCGAGCCGGGTCGCGCAGGCGCGCCCGATCCCGCTGCCGCCTCCCGTCACCAGCGCGGTGCGCCCGGTGAGGTCCAGACGTACGACGTGGTGGTCAGCCACCCGATCTGCTGCCATGGCGCATGAATGTACGAGCGTTCGGGGCTGCGGCCCATGGCGTGCCGCCACACACTGCCCCCTGGCGTTATGTGGCAGGGGTGTCGATGCGCGGGAAGATCGCAGCGGGCTTCTCGACCGCGGTGCCGGCCATCCCGGACAGCCAGGTGCCTGGATCGAGCCGGTAGGAGGCCGGCTGGCCGAGGGTGACCAGGATCTCCTCGGCCGCGTCGGGCAGGAACGGGCGCAGCAGCGCGGCCAGGGCGCGGACCACCGCCGCGGTGTGCAGCAGACAGGTGTCGAGCCGGTCGGCTTCTTCGGCCTGCTTGGCCAGGTGCCAGGGCGCGTGCTCGTCGACGTACGCGTTGGCCTGTCCGACCAGGGTGTTCAAATGCTGGATCGCGGCGCGGTGGTCGTAGCCGGTCATCGCGCTGTCGATGGCCCGGGCGGCCGTGACGACGGCCGGGCCGAGGCCACCGTCGAGAGAACCGGCCGGCACGACGCCGCCCCGGTAGCGGCCGATCATGCTGGTCACCCGGCTGACCAGGTTGCCGAGGCCGTTGGCGAGGTCCGTGTTGTATGCGGCGACGATCCGCTCCTCGGTGACGTCGCCGTCACCGAACGGGGCGAAGGTGGCGAGCAGTGCATATCGGACGGCCCGCGCGCCGTAGCGGGCGATGAGGTCGTCCGGGTCGACCGCGTTGCCGAGGCTCTTGCCGAGCTTGCGGCCGCCGGCCGTGATGTAGCCGTGCACGACCAGGTCGGTGGGCAGCGGCAGGCCGGCGGAGAGCAGCATCGCCGGCCAGTAGACGGCGTGGAACCGGATCACACCCTTGCCCATGACGTGTACGCGCTGCGTCGCGTCGGCCCAGAACCGCTGGTAGCGCGGGTCGTCGGCGGTCCAGCCGAGGGCGTTGGTGTAGTTGGTCAGCGCGTCGATCCAGACGTACATCACCTGGCTGTCGTCGCCGGGTACCGGGATGCCCCAGCCGCGCGCCCGCGTCGCGGACCGGGACACGCTGATGTCCGCCAGGCCCGCGCGGACGAACGAGATGACCTCGTTGCGGCGCGTCTCGGGGTGGATGACCAGTGCGCCGGATTCGAGGGATTTGAGTAAGTCATCCTGATAACGGGAGAGTCGGAAGAACCAGTTCTGCTCGCGTACGCGTTCAGGCTCCGTCAGGTGCTCCGGGCAACGACCGTCGACGAGCTCGA
The DNA here is from genome assembly GCF_900107455.1 of Asanoa ishikariensis. Lineage (GTDB taxonomy): Bacteria > Actinomycetota > Actinomycetes > Mycobacteriales > Micromonosporaceae > Asanoa > Asanoa ishikariensis. The sequence continues at coordinate 1,942,716 of NZ_FNQB01000002.1, forward strand.
CGGGCTCGTAGAACTGCTCGCAACCCACGCAGTAGAGCCCTTCATAGTCGCGCGGGTAGAGGTCGCCGGCCGCCTCCATCCGTCGCCACATCGCGGTCGCGCCGGCGAGGTGCAGCGGGTCGACGCTGGTGCGGACGAAATGGTCGGGCACGCAACGCAGCGCCGACTGGAGGTCCTGGAAGGCGCGCGCGTTGCGGGCGACGAGATCGGCGGTGGACATTTTCGCGGCTTCCGCGGCGAGCACATTCTTGAGCGCGTTCTCGTCGGATCCGGTGAGGAAGAAGACGTCGTCGAGCTTCGTGCGCATGAATCGCGCGTACGCGTCGGTCTCCACGAACTCCAGCGCGTGACCGAGATGCGGTCGCGCATTGACGTAGGGAATCGTCGTCGAAATAAAGGCGGTCCTCTCCACACCGCCAACGCTAGTGAGCCGCGCCACCGGATATCGGGGCCCGGTGTGTCCGCCCCGCGCCCGCTGGGGCGACCCGTAAGGTGTCGAACACACGTACAGGGGAGGGATCACGTGCGGGTGCTCGGCGTCGACCCGGGGCTGACGCGTTGCGGCGTCGGCGTGGTCGAGGGTGTGCCCGGTCGACCGTGCACTTTGGTCGCCTATTACGTGATCTACACCGACCCGGCCGACGACCTGTCGCTGCGGCTGCTGCACCTCGACCGCACCCTCGGTGACCTGGTCGCCGAGCACCAGCCGGTCAGCGTCGCGGTCGAGCGGGTGTTCAGCCAGCACAACGTCCGCACGGTGATGGGCACCGCGCAGGCCAGCGCCGTCGCGGTGCTGGCGGGGGCGCGGGCCGGGCTGCCCGTGTCGACGTACACGCCGAGCGAGGTCAAGGCCGCCGTCACCGGTTCCGGCCAGGCCGACAAGGCCCAGGTGACCGCGATGGTGACCCGGCTGCTCCGGCTCGACGCGCCACCGAAGCCGGCCGACGCGGCCGACGCGCTGGCGTTGGCCATCTGCCACATCTGGCGTGGTGGCACCAAGGCGAAGATCCAGGCGGCGGCCGTCGCCGTCAGAAAGGCAGGTCGAAGGTGATCGCCAGCGTGAGCGGGGTCGTCGCCGCGGTGTCGCCGGACGGCGCGGTCATCGAGGTCGGCGGCGTGGGCCTGGCCGTGCAGTGCGCTCCGGGCACCCTCGCCGGCCTGCGGCTGGGTCAACCGGCGCGGCTGGCGACCAGCCTGATCGTGCGGGAGGACTCGCTGACCCTCTACGGCTTCGCCGACGACGACGAGAAGCACCTCTTCGAACTGCTCCAGACCGCCAGCGGCGTCGGGCCGCGGCTGGCCCAGGCGGTGCTCGCCGTGCACCACCCCGACGTGGTGCGCAAGGCGATCGCCAACGCCGACACCGCGACGCTGACCCGGGTGCCGGGCATCGGCAAGAAGGGCGCGGAGCGGCTGGTGCTGGAGCTGCGCGACCGGATCGGCCCGATCGCGGTCGGCGCCGACGGAGCGTCCGGTGTGGTCGGCGCGGTCTGGCCCGAGCAGGTCCGCCAGGGTCTGGTCGGGCTGGGCTGGTCAGTGGCGCAGGCCGACCAGGCGGTGGTCGCGGTGGCGGAGAAGGCGACCGGCTCCGAGCCCGTGCCGACCCTGCTGAAGATGGCGATCCAGCTACTCGGCCGGACCCGATGAACGAGGTCTCCGCCTACGTCGCCGAGGGCGAGCAGGACGCCGAGGCGACCGTCCGCCCGAAACGGCTGGCCGAGTTCATCGCCCAGCACCGCGTCCGCGACCAGCTCGACCTGCTGCTGCGTGGCGCCATGGGCCGCGGCACGCCACCGGACCACATCCTGCTGTCCGGGCCTCCCGGCCTCGGGAAGACGACCCTGGCCAACATCGTCGCGGCGGAGCTCGGCAGCGGGATCAGGGTGACCAGTGGGCCGGCGATCGAGCGGTCCGGCGACCTGGCGGCGATCCTGACCAGCCTGGCGACCGGCGACGTGCTGTTCATCGACGAGATCCACCGGATCGCCAAGCCCGCCGAGGAGCTGCTCTACTCGGCGATGGAGGACTTCCGGGTCGACGTGGTGGTCGGCAAGGGGCCGGGCGCCACCGCGATCCCGCTCGACGTCGAGCCGTTCACCCTGGTCGGCGCCACCACCCGGTCGGGCCTGCTGACCGGGCCGATGCGCGACCGGTTCGGGTTCGTCGCCCACCTCGACTTCTACGCCGCGGCCGACCTGGAACAGCTCCTGCACCGGTCCGCCCGGATCCTGGGCGTGCCGATCACCGACGAGGGCGCGGTCGAGATCGCCGGTCGGTCCCGGGGCACCCCGCGGATCGCCAACCGGCTGCTGCGCCGGGTCCGGGACTACGCCGAGGTCCGGGCCGACGGCATGGTCACGCTGGCCACGGCCCGTGAGGCCCTCAAGGTCTACGACGTCGACGCGCTCGGCCTGGACCGGCTCGACCGGGCCGTGCTGCGTGCCCTGGTCGACTCGTTCAAGGGCGGCCCGGTCGGCCTGTCGACGCTGGCCGTGGCCGTGGGGGAGCAGCCGGACACCGTCGAGGAGGTGTGCGAGCCGTTCCTGGTCCGGGCGGGCCTGCTGGCCCGCACTCCGCGGGGCCGGGTGGCCACCGACGCGGCCTGGCAGCACCTCGGTCGGGCACTGCCGGCCGGGCGGATCAGCGCGCCGAATGCCCCCGCCGATCTCTTCGCCTCCGACCAGCGTTTTCCGTGATCCGAAAGTGACCCGCGCGGCATTCGGCGTTCTCAGCCAGACCGACTAGACTCGCCGCGGTCCGTAGGGGACGACTTTTTCGCCTGCGCCCGGCGACCCCCAGCCCGGCAAAGGCCAATGGGAAGGTTTTAAATCGTGCTCGCAGCATCCGCCTCCGGAGGCGGCAGCTTCCTGCCTCTCCTCATGATCGTTCTGCTGTTCGGCGTCATGTATTTCATGATGATCCGCCCCCAGCAGAAGCGTCGTCGCGAAGCCGCGCAGATGCAGTCCACCCTTGGCGCGGGCTCCGAGGTCGTCACGATCGGTGGCCTCCACGGCACCGTCGTCGAGACCGACAACGACACCGTCACCCTCGAGGCCGCCCCCGGCGTGCACCTGCGCTACGCGCGCCCGGCCGTCGCCCGTGTCATCAGCAGCAAGAACGAGGTGCCCGAGCCCGCGGCGGCCCCCGCCGTGGAGACGATCACCTCGCCGGTCGAGCCCGTCAAGGACTGACCCGTGAGGCTGTGGACCGGGGTCGGCAGCTTTCTCCCAGCGACCCCGGCATAGCCTTGCGCCTGAGAACGGGCTTACCCCCGGCTCGATCGACTGTGATGGATAATCACGCTGGCTCCGTCCCCGCAGAGCCGGCGTACCACGCCTGCCCGGCGTGACCGCTGAATCGACCCGCGCCGCCGCGCCCGCGACGGCCTCAGCACAGGGAGACCCGCTGCCGTGGCACCACCTCAGCGACAGATGCACCCCGGACGGCAGCTAGCCATCCTCGCGGGCATCTTCGTGATCCTCTACTCCCTGGTGTTCTTCGCCGGTGCTCACGGGAGTGTGCAGGATCGGCTGCATCCGAAGCTGGGTCTCGACCTGGTCGGCGGCACCCGGATGACGCTTCAGGCGACGACCAACGACGGCAAGCCGCCGTCGCCGGAGTCGCTGAACCAGGCCCGCGAGATCATCGAGCAGCGGGTCAACGCGCGCGGTGTGTCCGAGGCCGAGGTGGTCACCGAGGGCAACCGCAACATCGTCGTCTCCCTCCCGGGCAAGAACGCCGACCTGAGCGGCATCGCCCAGACCGCTGAGCTGCGGTTCCGCAAGGTCCTGGACATGACCAACGGCACCGGCCCGGCACCCGTCGCGCCCACGCCGAGCGGCTCGGCCGCCCCGTCCCCGGGCGCCACGCCGTCGGCACCGCCGGCCGCGACCGGCTCGCCCACGGCGACGCCGGGCACCGGCGGCACGGGCGGCGGCGCCGAGGCGACCGCCACGCCGACTCCGACGCCCACCGCGACCGCCACGCCGAACCCGGCGCCGACCGCGTCGGCACCGGCGGCACCGGTGCCGGCCGACGTCGAGGCGGCCCGCAAGGCGGTCGAGACCAAGGTCGGTGCGGCGGCGTGGGCCGCGGCCAACGCCCTGCAGGCGCCGGACCCGGGCACCGACCCGGCCGTCGCCGCGTCACTCAAGCCGTTCTCGACGCTGAGCGCGACCGAGGTGGCGGTGCTCACGCCGAAGATGCAGTTCAACGTGCCGACGATCACGTGCGAGCAGCTCGACAAGCGGCCGGCGGGTTCGATCAGCAAGGAAGACCAGCAGGCGGTCTCCTGTGACGCCGGCGGCAAATACCTGCTCGACGTGGCCAAGGTCTCCGGCACCGACGTCGGCAACGCCACCGCCCAGCTCGACCAGCAGGGGTCGTGGGTGGTCAGCCTCGACTTCAAGGGCGAGGGCCAGGACAAGTGGACGGCGCTGACCCGCGAGGCGTACCAGAACAGCGGTCAGACCTGCTCGGCGGCGAGCCTCTCGCAGGAGGGCAACTGCCTGGTCGCCGTGGTGCTCGACAACGGCATCATCTCGGCGCCCCAGATCCAGGGCGTGCTGACCGGTGACTCGCAGATCTCCGGCAGCTTCGACGCGAAGAGCTCCGACGAGCTCGCCGGCCAGCTCCGCTACGGTGCCCTGCCGCTGACCTTCACGGCCGCCAACCAGGAGAACCTGTCGCCGACGCTCGGCGCGGAATACCTGCGGGCGGGCCTGATCGCCGCCGGCCTCGGTCTGCTGCTGGTCGCGATCTACGCGTTCTTCTACTACCGCCTGCTGGGCACCGTGATCGTGCTGAGCCTCGTGCTCTCCGCGGGCCTGGTCTTCGGCGCGCTGGTGTTCCTCGGCCGACAGATCGGCTTCACGCTGACCCTGGCCGGCATCGCGGGCTTCATCGTCTCGCTAGGTGTGGCGGCGGACTCGTTCGTCATCTACTTCGAACGTCTGAAAGACGAGATACGTGAAGGCAGGTCGCCGCGCAGTGCGGTGCCCCGGGCCTGGGCCCGTGCCCGCCGCACGATCATCTCGGCCAACGCCATCTCGATCATGGCGGCGGTGGTGCTCTACGTCGTCTCCGTCGGCACGGTGAAGGGCTTCGCGTTCGCGCTGGGCCTCGCCACCATCCTCGACCTGGTCGTGGTGTTCCTCTTCCGACACCCGATCATGACGATGTTCGCCAACACCAAGGCGTTCCTCTCACCGCGGGTCAGCGGCCTCGGCCGGATCCTCGAACAGCACAACGATGACGACGGCGACAACCCGCGTACGCGCTCGCCGCGGCGTGCCAAGGAGGCCTGAGATGTCAAAGTCGGGTTTGGCCAACCGGCTCTACCGCGGTGAGGCCGGTCTCAATCTGATCGGCAAGCGGAAGGTCTGGTTCGGCGTCGCCGGCGCGCTGATCCTGGTCGCGCTGCTGAGCTTCGGCATCAACCGGTTCTCGCTCGGCATCGAGTTCGCCGGCGGCAACCAGTTCATCATCCCGGCCAGCCAGAGCGTCGACCTCAACAAGGCGCAGGACGCGGTCAACAGCGCTCTGGCCGACAAGGACGCCGGCGCCACGGCGCTGCCGGCCACCCAGGTCGGCCGCGGTGGCGACACCTTCTACGAGATCCGCACCTCGGTCCTGGACCCGGACGCGATCACCGGGGTCAAGGCGGACATCGCTCAGCAGCTCGGCATCGCGCCGAACGACATCAACGACAGCGCGGTCAGCGCGGCCTGGGGCAAGCAGGTCACCGAGCGCGCGGTGCTCGGTCTGCTGATCTTCGTGGCGCTGGTGATGGTCTACCTGATCCTGCGCTTCGAGTGGCGGATGGCGGTCGCGGCCGTCTCCTCGCTGTTGCTCAACCTCGTGCTGACGGCCGGGCTCTACTCTTTAGCCGGCTTCGAGGTGACGCCGGCGACGATCATCGGCTTCCTCACGATCCTCGGCTTCGCGTTGTATGACGTCGTCGTGGTGTTCGACAAGGTTCAGGAGAACACCAGAGGCATCACGGCGAGCAGCACCACGACGTACGGCGAATCGGCGAACCTCGCGATCAACCAGACCCTGATGCGGTCGATCAACACTGGTCTGGTCGCGCTGCTGCCGGTCGGCGGTCTGCTGATCGCCGGCCTGTCCGGCGCGAGCACCCTGGCCGACCTCGGCCTCGTGCTGTTCGTCGGTATGGCGGTCGCGGTCTACTCGTCGATCTTCTTCGCCACGCCGGTGCTGGTCACGCTCAAGGACTTCGAGCCGAAGATCCAGGCGCACACCAAGCGCGTGCTGGCCCGGCGGGCGGCCCTCGCCCGCGGCGAGGTCGCGCCGAAGAAGGGCGAGGCGGTGCCGGCCGGCGCGGCCACGCTCCAGCCTCGGCAGGCGGCTCCCGAGGGCTCCGAGGTCGGCGCGCTCGCCGGCTCGACCCCGAAGGTGGGCGCCCGGCCGAACGCGGCGAAGCGCTCCGGCGGCGGCAGCCGCGGCGGGCGTCCCGGCGGCAACCGCCCCGGTGGGGCGAAGCGCCGCTGACCCGGATGGACGAGAAAGAAGTAGCGGAACTGGTGGCCGGGCACGTCGTCGACGTGCCCGACTTCCCGCACGCCGGCATCCTGTTCAAGGACGTCACGCCGCTGTTCGCCGACGGCCAGGCGTTCCGCCAGGTGGTCGACGCGGTGATCGAGCACCACGGGCGGTCGTCGTTCGACGTGGTCGCCGGGGTCGAGGCCCGCGGCTTCCTGCTGGCCGGTGCCATCGCGTACGCGACGGGCGCCGGCGTGCTGGCGGTGCGCAAGGCCGGCAAGCTTCCGCGCGAGGTGCTCGCCGCGTCGTACGCGCTGGAGTACGGCGAGGCCACTCTCGAGGTGCACCGGGACGCCCTCGAGCCCGGGCAGCGGGTGCTGGTCGTCGACGACCTGCTGGCCACCGGCGGCACCGCCGAGGCGGCGCTGTCCCTGGTCGAGCAGGCCGGGGGAATGGTCACGGGCTTCAGCGTGTTGATCGAGTTGGCGTTCTTGAACGGACGGGACCGTCTCGCCCCCCGCGACGTACATGCCCTTTTGACCGTTTAGGTCCGGCTCTGCCCCTCCGGGCGGGATCGGCCGTACGGGTAGAGTTGGGGGTGCCCGGTCCCGACCGGCACGGATCGCCGCCACCTGGCTAGCGCAGGTGTTGCCGGCCCGATACGGTCGGTGGATCGCGAGGTGTTGAGGAGGCCGGTGTCCCACGACGTCGCCCCATCGGTGGCGGGCTCACGCCCGACCGGCGAGGCAGCAGAGAACCCGACCGGGCAAACGACGCAGTCGTCGCCGGCCGGTGCTGACGCACGCCCGGAGACCACGCACCCGGAGGCGCCGGCAGCCGCCGGCAACGGCGCGTCCGCTGCCCCGATCGTCACCGCGGCCCGTCCTGGCGGCAACGTCGGCACGGCCGTCAAGGTCAACCACGAAGGCGAGGCCCCAGCGGCCACCACCGGCGCGAAGGGTCCGGCCACCGCGGCCGCAACCGGCGCCAAGGGCCCGGCGCCCGAGAGCGGAGCCAACGGCGCGGCCGCGACCGGCGCGAACGGTGCGGCCCCCGCGAAGTCCGTCGCACCGGACCGCCTGGTCCCGGGGAGCGGGTCCATCGCCCACCGCGGCTCAGACGCGGCCACCACGGCCGACAGTGCGCCCGAGGATGCCGGTCGCGCCGCCCAGCGCGTATCCCATCCGGCTGATGGTCGCGAGACGGCGCCGCCGGCTGCGGCGACCAGCGCGCCCACCACGGACCAGGCCGCCGAAGACCGTCCCACCACGGACCCGGTCGCCGAGGACACCGTCGAGTGGCCGGCGAACGGCCGTTCTCCCTACGAGGTCGACGACGAGAACGACGGCGTCGTCGTCCCGCTCCGCGAGCGCGCGAACACCACCCGCGACCCGGCGGGCGAGACCGGCTCCGGCTTCGGCCTGGCCGGCACGCCGACCGGTCGGCGGGTGCGGGCCCGGCTGGCCCGGTTCAACGCACCCTGGCAGGCGCCGCAGGTCAGCGAGGTGCTCGAGCCGCTGATCGCGACCCACCGGGCGAGCCACCCCAAGGCCGACGCCCGGCTGCTCCAGCGCGCCTTCGACATGGCCGCGCGCTGGCACTCGGGGCAGTACCGCAAGTCCGGCGACCCCTACATCACGCACCCGCTGGCGGTCGCGACCATCCTGGCCAACCTCGGGATGGACACCACCACGCTGGTCGCCGCGCTGCTGCACGACACGATCGAAGACACCGACTACACGCTCGAGTCGATGCGCACCGACTTCGGCGGCGAGGTCGCGCTGCTCGTCGACGGTGTCACCAAGCTCGACAAGGTCAAGCTCGGCGACGCGGCCAAGGCCGAGACGATCCGCAAGATGGTCGTCGCGATGGCCAAGGACCCGCGGGTGCTGGTCATCAAGCTGGCCGACCGGCTGCACAACATGCGCACCCTGACCTTCCTCCCGCGGCCCAAGCAGGAGCAGAAGGCCAAGGAGACGCTGGAGATCCTGGCGCCGCTGGCCCACCGCCTCGGTATGAACACGATCAAGTGGGAGCTCGAGGACCTGGCGTTCGGGACGCTGTTCCCGAAGCGGTTCGAGGAGATCAACCGGCTGATCGGTGAGCACCAGCCGCAGCGTGAGGCGCTGCTGCGCCAGGTGACGCAGAAGGTGCACACCGACCTGCGGTCCGCGAAGATCAAGGCGGAGACCACCGGCCGGCCGAAGCACCTCTACTCGATCTACCAGAAGATGATCGTTCGGGGTCGCGACTTCAACGACATCTACGACCTGGTCGGCGTCCGCATCCTGGTCGAGACCGTTCGCGACTGCTATGCGGCACTCGGTGTGATCCACGCGAACTGGCAGCCCGTGCCGGGCCGGTTCAAGGACTACATCGCGATGCCGAAGTTCAACATGTACCAGTCGCTGCACACGACGGTGATCGGCCCGACCGGCAAGCCGGTCGAGATGCAGATCCGGACCTACGCGATGCACCGCACGGCGGAGTTCGGCATCGCGGCGCACTGGAAATACAAGGAGCAGAAGGGCGCGACGATCGTCGGCCCGCCGGCCCACATCGACGAGATGACCTGGCTGCGGCAGTTGCTCGACTGGCAGCGGGAGGCGAGCGACCCGAGCGAGTTCCTCGACGCGCTCCGGTTCGACCTCTCCAGCCAAGAGGTCTACGTCTTCACGCCCAAGGGCGACGTGATACCGCTGCCGACGGGCTCGACCCCGGTCGACTTCGCGTACGCGGTGCACACCGAGGTCGGCCACAAGTGCATCGGCGCCCGGGTCAACGGGAAGCTGGTGCCGCTGGAGTCGACGCTGTCCAACGGCGACGTGATCGAGATCTTCACGTCGAAGTCCGACACGGCCGGCCCCACGCAGGACTGGTTGGGCTTCGTGAAGTCGCCCCGGGCGCGCACGAAGATCCGGCAGTACTTCAACAAGGAGCGCCGCGAAGAGGCGATCGAGGCCGGCAAGGACGCGATCGTCAAGGCGATGCGCAAGCAGGGCGTGCCCCTGCAGCGCATGCTGACGACCGACAACCTGATGACCATCGCGCGTGACCTGCACCTGGCCGACGTCGCCTCGCTCTACGCGGCGGTCGGCGACAACCAGGTGTCCGCGCAGTCGGTGGTCCAGCGGTTGATGGCGGGCTACGGGGGCGAGGAGGGCGCGGCCGAGGACCTGGCCGAGACCGCCGTCGCGACCCGGCCGCCGCGCAGCCGCACCGCCGGCCACGACCCCGGCGTCGTGGTCAAGGGCGTCAGCGACGTCTGGATCAAGCTGGCCCGTTGCTGCACCCCGGTGCCGCCGGACTCGGTCTTCGGCTTCGTCACCCGCTCAGGCGGGGTGTCGGTGCACCGCGACGACTGTGCCAACGCCGAGGACCTCAAGGCCCAGCCCGAGCGCGTGCTCGAGGTGAGCTGGAAGCTGACGTCGGCGTCGACGTTCCTGGTGGCCATCCAGGTGGAGGCCCTCGACCGGCACAAGCTGCTGGCCGACGTGACGCGGGTGCTCTCCGAGGAGCGGGTCAACATCCTGTCCGCGACCGTCACGACCACCCGCGACCGGGTGGCGGTGAGCCGCTTCAGCTTCGAGATGGCCGACCCGAAGCACCTCGGCCACCTGCTGGCCGCGGTCCGCAAGGTCGACGGCGTCTTCGACGCGTACCGGGTGACCTCGGGCGCCTAGCCTTCACATACGAAAAGCGCCGGCCCCGCTCGGGGCCGGCGCTTTCTGTATGGCAGGGGTCAGGCGGCCGGTGCGGCCACCGTCAGCGTCTTGATCTCGATGTCGTTCTTGGGGTGGCCGCCGCCGGGCGACGGGTCGAACGCGCCGTCGTGGCCGGGCTCGGTGGCCTTCTTGATGTTCTCCAGGCCCTTGGTGACCTTGCCGAGCACCGTGTAGTCCGGCGAGAGCTCGACGTCCTGGTAGATGAAGAAGAACTGCGAGCCGTTGGTGTCGGGGCCGCTGTTGGCCAGCGCCACCACGCCCTCGGGGTACGCCGGGCGCTGGTCGACCGGCAGGTTCTCGTTGGCGTAGCGGTAGCTCGGGCCACCCGTGCCGTCGGAGTCGCGGTAGCCCTTGCCCTTGGCCGACGGGTCACCGCACTGGAGCATGCCCGGGAACATCCGGTGGCACTTGGTGCCGTCCCAGAACTGCTTGCTGGCCAGGTAGCTGAAGCTCTCGGCGCTGCACGGCGACTTCGCCAGGTCCATCGTGACCTCGACCGGGCCGAAGCTCGTGTCGACGGTCATCACCTGGGTGCCGCTGGTCGGCGGGGTGGTGGTCGGCGGGACGCCGACGTCCTTGGTGGTCGGCTGCCGCTGGTCGGCCGGGACCTCGCTCCAGACGCACGCGATCGGCGCCGCCGACGGGTCACCACTGGCGGTCGACTTGTCGTCGCCGCCCATGCTGCTGACCAGCCAGATCACGCCGCCCGCGACGATCAGCAGCGCCACGCCGGCGCCGATGATGGCCTGCCGCTGGCGACGCTTGTGTGCCACGGCCTGACGATCGGCCATGTCTTGCGCGAGTCGGGCCCGCGCCGCCGCGCGCTGCCGCTCTCTCGTGGACGTCACGGGGACTCTCCTCCTGCTTCCGCGCTCAGGCGTTTCCGGGGTGACCTTAGCTCGCGTTTGACGGCGTGCCCGACGCCGCGCCGGTCGGGGGCGCGGTAGCGGACGGGGTCGCCGAGGGGTTGGCCGGTGACGGCGTCGGAGCGTTGTCGCTCGGGTCGCTCTTCACCGCGCCGACGGTCAGCGTCTGGATCGTGATGTCCGTCGAGGGCTTCACCTTGGCGCCGTTGCCGTTGTCGACAGTGCTGATCTTGCTGATCTTGTCGAGCACGTCACTGCCGCCGGAGACCTTGCCGACGACCGCGTACGCCGGCTCGGTGGTGGGTGTGAAGTCCTTGAAGAAGATCAGGAACTGGCTGCCGTTGGAGCCCGGCGGGTTCGGGTAGAGCGCGACGGTGCCGGCCGGGTAGGTGGCCGGCGTGCCCGGGGCGGCTGAGGCCGACGGCGAGGGCGCGGGCGACGGGGTCGGCGCGTTCGACGGCACGTTCTCGTTGGCGAACGTGTAGGTCGGGCCACCCAGGTTCGTGCCCTTCGGGTCGCCGCAGTGCAGCGCGCCCTCAGTGGTGATCTCGTGGCACTTGGTGTTGTCGTAGAAGTTCTTGCCGGCCAGGTAGGCCAGGCTGGCACTGCCGCAGGGCGCCGTGGCCAGGTCGAGCTCGACCGTGATGTTGCCCTGGTTGGTGGTCAGCGCCATGTCGCGGGTGCCGAACGTCGGCACGTCGGTTGCCGAGGGCAGACCCACGTCCTGGGCGTCGACGTTGACTCCGGGCTCCTGCGGGGTCCACACGCAGACGTCCGTGGCCGTGTTGACCGGCTCCTTGTCGAAGCCGCCGAGCGCCCAGAAGGCGCCGAGGCCGATCAGCACCAGGGCGAGCGCGCCACCGAGGCCGGCCTGGACGCGACGCTTACGGCGGACGCCGGCGGCCCGGCGGGCCAACTGCCGGTCGAGTTTGGCACGCGCGAGCTTGCGCTGCCTATCTCTGCTGGATGCCACCGGTGCTCCTCTTTCGGGTGTGCCTCGCGCCACAAACGTCCGGGAGAGCATACGGGCAAACGCTGGGAGCATGGTGAGAGGTCCTGCGGTTTGAGCGATCGGAGATCGTGATTACGGCGGGTGCATGCCTGCGGGTAATCGGCGTGCACCGCCCGCTAGGCTGGTCACAGCGACCGGAAGGGGACGACTGTGCTGATCACGGGTTTCCCGTCCGACGTCTTCGGCACCAACTGTTACGTGGTGGCGACGGCGCCGGGCGAGCAGTGCGTGATCGTCGACCCGGGCATCGGGATCGAGAAGCGACTCGACGAGGTCCTCGCCGAACACCGGCTGACGCCGGCCGCGGTGCTGTTGACCCACGGCCACCTCGATCACACCTTCTCCGTCGCGCCGGTCTGTGGTGCCAAGGGCATCCCCGCGTACGTGCACCCGGCCGACCGCGAGTTGCTCGCCGACCCGGCCAAGGCGCTGTCGATGGACCCGGCGCGGCTGTTCGGCGGCAGGTTCACCTACACCGAGCCCGACGACGTCGCGCCGCTCACCGACGGTGAGGCCCTGACGATCGCCGGGCTGGAGATCACCGTCGACCACGCCCCCGGCCATACCGGCGGGTCGGTGCTCTTCCGGCTGCCGGCCGGCGCCGCACGGGGCTGGGACGCGGACGAAGTCTGCCTCTCCGGTGACGTGCTCTTCGCCGGCTCGATCGGGCGCACCGACCTGGCGGGAGGAAGCATGACGGCGATGACGGCCAGCCTTCGTGACCGGATCCTCCCGCTAGCCGACGACACCATCGTCCTGCCGGGTCACGGCGAGGCGACCACGATCGGCCGGGAACGCGCGACCAACCCGTTTCTCCTGGAAGTCATGCGACCGGCCCCGACCAGAGGGCTATAACGAAGATGAGCAAGCCACGGCCGATCTCCGGCTTCCCGGAGTGGCTGCCGCCGCAACGCATGATCGAGCAGCGCTTCCTTGACAAGATCAAGAGCGTCTTCGAGGTGTACGGGTACGCGCCGCTGGAGACCCGCGCCGTCGAGCCGCTGGACCAGCTCCTGCGCAAGGGCGAGACCTCCAAGGAGGTCTACGTGCTGCGCCGGCTCCAGGAGGATTCTTCTGCGTCCTCCCCTGACGACTCTTTGGGCCTGCACTTCGACCTGACGGTGCCGTTCGCCCGCTATGTGCTGGAGAACTCGGGGAAGCTGAACTTCCCGTTCCGTCGCTACCAGATCCAGAAGGTGTGGCGGGGCGAGCGGCCGCAGGAGGGCCGCTACCGCGAGTTCGTCCAGTGCGACATCGACGTGGTCGACCGGGACACGCTGCCGGCGCACTACGAGGCCGAGATGCCGCTGGTGATCGGCGACGCGCTCGGCGCGCTGCCGATCCCGCCGGTGACCATCCAGGTCAACAACCGCAAGGTCTGCGAGGGCTACTACCGGGGCCTGGGCCTGGGCGACCCGGAGGCCGCGCTGCGGGCGGTCGACAAGCTGGACAAGATCGGGCCGGGCCGGGTAGCCACGTTGTTGACGGAGACCGCCGGCGCCACCGACGCCCAGGCCAAGGCCGTGCTGGCGCTGGCGGAGATCTCGTCGACGGACGCCTCGTTCGCCGACTCGGTCCGCGCGCTCGGGGTCAGTGACCCACTGCTCGACGAGGGCCTGGCCGAGCTGGTCCAGGTGGTCGAGACCGCTGCGGCGTACGCGCCGGGTCTGTGTGTCGCCGATCTGAAGATCGCCCGTGGCCTGGACTACTACACAGGGACGGTCTACGAGACGCAGCTCGCGGGTTTCGAGCGGTTCGGCTCGATCTGCTCAGGCGGCCGCTACGACAACCTGGCCACGTCGGGCAACGAACGCTTCCCGGGCGTGGGCATCTCGATCGGGCTGACCCGGGTGCTGGGCCTGCTGTTCGGCGCCGACAAGCTGGCGATCTCCCGCGAGGTCCCGACCTGCGTCCTGGTCGCGCTCTCCGACGAGGAGCACCGCCGCGCGGCCGACGACATCGCGGCGGCCCTGCGCCGGCGCGGCATCCCGACCGAGGTATCCCCGACGGCGGCGAAGTACGGCAAGCAGATCCGCTACGCCGAGCGGCGCGGCATCCCGTTCGTCTGGTTCCCGGGCGACCCGGACTCGATCAAGGACATCCGCTCGGGCGACCAGGCAGAGGCCGACCCGGCAACCTGGTCACCGCCCGCAGCGGACCTGCACCCAACGATCAACTAACGCCAACCCCGAAGCGCCGCCGGTCGATCGTGGGCTGGCGGCGGTTCGGGGTGCTGCTGGTCGGTTGTTGGCTGGCGGCCGTCTCGAAGTGGGGCTTTCTGGCGACCGGCCAGGGGCGACCGGGAAGCGCTGCTAATCGACGTTCGGCCTGGTGGCGATCTTGGAGCGCCGCTGAACGGCGATCGGCCAGCAGCGGTCTTCGAGGCGTCTCTGGTCGGCGCTCAGCTGGTGGGGATGTCGAAGAGCAGGCAGGTTGACGTCGCGTGGGCGACCAGTCGTTCTGAGGCGTCGATCAGCCTGGCTTCGCCCAACGCGGTGCGGCGGCCGCGTTGAATCACGGTGCCGACGCAGGTCAGTAGTTCGGAGCCGACGGTGACCGGGCGCAGGTACTTCACCGACAGGTCGACCGACGTGTAGCCGACGCCGGCCGGCAGGGTCGTGTGCACGGCGCAGCCGGCCGCGGTGTCGAGCAGGGTGGCGAGCACACCACCGTGGACGGTGCCGAGCGGGTTGTAGTGGTATTCCCGCGGCGGCATCTCGACCGTGACCCGGCCTTCTTCGGCGGTCAGGCGGGTCATCCCGAGCAGCTCCATGACCGGTGGCGGCGGCAGCTCGCCGGCGATCATCGACCGCAGCAGGCTCAGGCCGCTGGTCTTGCCGATGAGGGCGGCGTTGGTGGCGGGGTCGGACCAGGAGAAGGTACGGCTGCGGTCCACCTGCGTCTGAGTCATGGACCCAGGGTCCCAGCCAGTTGCTGGGTCTGTCAACGAGACTTAGGGTTGACGGCATGAGCGCGCGCCCGGAGGCCCTGGAGTGGTCCGTCGACAACTGCACGGTGGGCCGGGCGATGGAGATCCTCGGGGAGCGCTGGACGTTCGTAGTGCTGCGCGAGATCGCCAACGGCATCCGCCGCTTCGACGACATGCGGGTGCGCACCAACATCCCGCGCCAGGTGCTGACCAACCGGCTGACGCTGTTGGTCGACAGTGGCGTGTTGCGCAAGGAGCCCTACCAGGACCCGGGCGCCCGGGTCCGCCACGAGTACCGGCTGACCGAGATGGGCTTCGACCTCTGGCCGGTGATCGTGGCCGTTCTGCAGTGGGGAGACCGCTACCTCGCGGATCCGGTCGGCTCGCCGCTGACCACGGTGCACCGCGACTGCGGTGAACAGGTGGGCTCGGTCCTGCGCTGCGCGGCCGGCCACGACGTCGACAACCCCCGCGACGTGATAGCCCGCCCCGGCCCCGGCGCCCGCCGCCGCGCGTAACCGTCCACCGCGTCCCGCTCCACCGCGCGCCGCGCCAACCGCGCGCCCGCGCCCACAGCGCGCCCACGCCCACCGCGCGCCGCGCCCAACGCCGACCGCGCCACCCCACCGCGCCACCCACCACCGCGCCACCCACCACCGGGCCGCCCCACTGGGCCACCCCACCGCGCTGGGCAGGTCTACGTAGAAGGTCGCTGTTCGGGCAGCATCCTTCTTCTTAGTCTCGGGAGCGCGGCCCGGCGCGGACCTGGCAGCGGAGCGAAGCGGAGCGGTCTCCGGCGGGAGCGACGGTCCGGACCACCGTGGACCCGGGACCTGGTCGTCGGCTTCATGATCGTCGGGTTAGGAGGGTTTCACTGCGGGTAGCGTGACCGACGTGGCGTCGCGTAGCGGGTCCGCTTGGGCGCCGTTGTCGGTCACGACGTTTCGGTGGTTGTGGTTGGCGTTGCTCGCGTCCAACATCGGCACCTGGATGCAGACCGTCGGGGCGCAGTGGCTGCTCATCGACGTGCCCGGCGCCGACGCGTTGGTCTCGTTGGTGCAGACCGCCAGCATGTTGCCGATCGTGCTGCTCGCGTTGCCGTCCGGGGCGTTGGCCGACACCTTCGACCGGCGGCGGATGCTGATCACCGTGCAGGCCGCCCAGTGCGCCGTGGCGGTGCTGTTGGCCGCGCTGACGGCCGCCGACCGGATGCCGCCCGCGTTGCTGTTGACGTTGACCTTCGCGCTCGGTGCCGGCCAGGCGTTGACCGTGCCCGCCTGGCAGGCCGTGATCCCCGAGTTGGTGCCCCGTTCGCAACTGCCGGCGGCCTCGGCGCTCGGTGCGATCAGCCAGAACCTCGCCCGCGCGATCGGCCCGGCCATCGCCGGTCTGGTCATCGCCACGCTCGGGGTGGCGGCCGTGTTCGCGCTCAACGCCGTGTCGTTCGTGGTGTTCGCGGCCGTACTGCTGTGGTGGCGGACGCCCGACGGGAACGCCGGGCCGCCGGAGCGGTTCGCCGCGGCGGTCCGGGCCGGCGGGCGCTACGTGCGGCACTCCGTGGTGGTGCGCCGGATCCTGCTGCGCGCGGCGCTGTTCCTGCTGCCCGGCAGTGCCGTCTGGGCCCTGCTGCCGCTGGTGGCCAGCCGCCGGCTCGGGCTCGGTCCTGGCGGGTACGGGCTGCTGCTCGCCGCGCTCGGCGTCGGCGCGGTGGCCGGCGCCGCCGTGCTGCCCTGGCTGCGCCAGCGCCTCTCGCCGAACCGGATGATGTTCACCGCCGCGGTGCTGTTCGGGGTGGCGACCGTCGTGGTCGGCCTGGTCCGGGTCGAGCTCGTCGTGGCGCTCGTGCTGGTGCCGGCCGGCGTCGCCTGGGTCACCGTGCTCTCCAGCGTCAATGCGAGCCTGCAACTCTTCCTGCCCAATTGGGTACGCGCACGCGGGCTGGGCGTCTATCAGATCGTGTTCGCGGGCGGGCAGGGCGTGGGTGCGCTGCTCTGGGGCCTGCTGGCCCAGGCGACGAACCTGCCGGTCGCCCACGTGGCCGCGGGCGCGCTGATGCTGGCCGGTGCGGCCACGGTGGTCCGTTGGCCGCTGCGCGACGTGGCGGGGCTTGATCGGGAACCCACCTCGTACTGGGCCGAGCCGCACCTCGATGTCGAACCCGAGAGGTACGGCGGGCCGGTGCTGGTGATCCTCCGCTATCAGGTGGCGGCGGCCGACGAGGTGGCGTTCCGGTCGGCGATGGACCGGGTCCGGTTGTCCCGCCGGCGCAGCGGGGCTGTCCGGTGGGGGTTGTTCCGCGAGGGGGAGCACGGTGATCGGTTCGTCGAGGTCTATCAGGTGGCGTCCTGGGACGAGCATCGCCGGCAGCACGACGACCGGCTGACCGGCGCCGACCGGGAGATCGAGGCGGCGGCTCGGGCGTTGGCCGTTGGGCCGCCCGAGGTCACGCACCTGCTGCCGGCGGATTGACGGTCCGAGGTCACGCGCCCGCTGCCGGCGGAATGACGAGGACGCGGCGGGCCGGGCGCCCCCCAGCGCACGACCCGCCTTGCCCTGCCGTCTCCCGGTGTGGTCCGCCAGGAACGGGTACCGCGGTCAGCGGTTGCGGTTGTTGTTGCGGCTGCCGCCGCGGTTCTGGCTGTTGTTGTTGCGGTTCTGGCCGTTCCGGTTCTGGCCGCTGCGCTCCTGGGTGATCTGGTCGCCACCCTTGTGCGCGGCGTCCTGGGCCCGGTCGACCTTGTCCGCGAACTTGCCGTCGGTCTTGGCGTCGATGGCGTCCCCGGCCTGGTCGATGCGCTGGTCGCGCTCGTCCTTGTCGGCGATCTTCTCTTTGGCCTTGTCGACGGCGTCGCCGAACTTGTCGCTGATAGCCATTGCGAGCTCCCTCCGAGGCACGGCCGCCCCACGCGACCGCCCACACCCACAGAAGGTAGACGGGAGCCTCAGCCTTTGCGCCAATTGCCGGGTTTAGCATCTGGATCATGGGCCCGGGTGTTAGCGGCGCCCTCATCCAGGGCCGTGCGTACCGTCCGGGCGTCCGGCCCGGTGGCACTGATCAGGGCTGCGGGGCCGTTGGCCAGGGGCATCCTGTTGATGATCTTCGGTTCGGCGGTGGCGGCCTCCGGTCCCACGAGGAGCAGGGTGCCGGCGGCGCGGCCGAGCATGGCGTGCCAGCCCTTCGCCCGGGGGCCGATAGCGAGGTCGTGGCGCAGGATCGTGCGGCCGGCATACCTGACGGTTGTCTCGAGCCGTAGGTCGCCCGGGGGCTCGGCATGCCGGCCGGCGACGAGTTCCTCCCGCCAGCGGAGTGTCGCGCCGTCCGCCAGGTCCACGATGGACCGGCTCAGGTGGTCGCAGCCGGCTACGGCGACGGTCGGCTCGGGCAGCCAGTCCAGGGTCGCGCCGGTGCCGACTTTCGCGGTGATCGTCAGTGTGCTCGGCGCCGGTGGGTGGCTGGGCTGGGCCAGGGAAGCGGCGATGGTACGGACGACGAGGTGAGCGCCGGGGGCGACGGTGATGTCGATGCGCAGGTCGTCGCCGCCGAGCGGGCCGGCGGCACCGCCTACCAGGTGGACCTCGGCGGCGGTCGGGTTCTGGTGGTGGCCGGTGCGGCGGGGGAGGAGGGGAGGCTCTCCGTACACGGTGGACAGCCGGGTGCCGCCGCGGCCGTCGGCCTCGGCTACCAGCCGCGCCTCAGCGCGCACCGGCGGGTTTCGTGCGCTCGTCGCAGCTGGTGTCGCCTCCCGTCGCCATGGCTTACGGACCGTGGGTGTGTGCGGGGGTCGGCTCGTGGTGGCGCGGTGTGCTGGCGGGCTCGGCCACGCGGTCGCGGACCCAGTCAGCCACGGGTGCCGCGCCCGGTTCGCCGACCAGCGACAGGAACACGGTCGGCAGGTCGCCGCGGCGGGCTTGCGCGTCCCGGGCCATCACGCCGAGGTCGGCGCCGACCAGCGGCGCGAGGTCGGTCTTGTTGATCACGAGTAGGTCGGCGGTCGTCACCCCCGGCCCACCCTTGCGCGGGACCTTGTCACCACCGGCGACGTCGACCACGAAGATCTGATGGTCGACGAGGCCCTTGCTGAACGTCGCGGTGAGGTTGTCGCCGCCGCTCTCGACGAGGATCAGGTCGAGCGCACCGAGGCGTTCTTCCAACTCCTCGACGGCGTCCAGGTTGGCGCTGATGTCGTCGCGGATCGCGGTGTGCGGGCAACAGCCGGTCTCCACGGCCCGGATGCGGTCGTCGGGCAGCACCCCCGCCCGGCGGAGGAAGTCGGCGTCCTCCGTCGTGTAGATGTCGTTGGTCACCACCGCCAGCCGCAGCTCGGTGGCGAGGGCCCGGCACAGCGCCGCGACGAGCGCGGTCTTGCCCGACCCGACCGGGCCGCCGATCCCGATCCGCACCGCACGTTTGTCAGGACGCAAAGAGACGCACCTCCCAGGTGGCATGCCGCTCGGCGTCGAGGTCGAGCAGGATGGCTGAGCCGGCGGGCAGGTCGTCCACCGGATCGTCGGCCCGCGCGGCGGCGTCGGCCGCCACGCGGTCGCATTCGGGCGCGAGACGGGCTATGAGCGCATGCACCGTGTACGGGTCGAGACCCAGCAACCGCACCGCGGCCGAGGCCGCACCCGTCAGCCCGCCGTAGACCGCTGTCAACGCCGCCTCCCGTGGGCCGAGCCCGGCCGCGGCGGCGGCGATCCCGGTCGCGATCGGATGGTGCGGGTTGGGGCCGGCCGGGTTGACGGCGGCGGGCCAGATGCGCGCCACGGCCCGCAGCAACGCACGGCCCTGCGCGCGTGACGCGGCCCGCAACGCCGGCGACGCGGTGCGCGCGTCGATGCCGTCATCCAGCGCGGTTATCCGCTCCGCGGGCCGGACAGAGTCGTCTCGCAATGCGCCCCGGTGATCGGTCAGCGACTCCACTCGCGCCGCGGACCGGGCGCCGTTGTCCAACGCCGTGAGCCGCGCGCGGTCGAGCGGCGCGGCCTCGATGTCGCCGCTCCTGGCGTGGGGGACCGGGCGCGTGGTCAGCGCTCGGCAAGAGGCGGCCGCGAACGCCGCTGCCGCCGTGCCGCTCGTGGACGTGCGACCGACCAGGAAGGACTCCAGCGTCGGCAGGTCGTGGATCCGGCCCGCGGCCACCGCCGCCTCCACGCCTCCGGAGTGCGCGTGCGCGCCGGCCGGCAGCCGGCCGTCGGCCAGCACGAGCAGCGTCGACAGCGACATCAGAACAGGAAGTAGCGTTGGGCCATCGGCAGTTCCAGCGCCGGCTGCGGCGGCACGACCTCGCCGTCGATCCGCACCGTGAAGGTGTCCGGGTCGACCTCGATGCGCGGCAGCGCGTCGTTGAGCGGCAGGTCCGCCTTGGACAGCGAGCGGGTGTCCGCGACCGGCAGCATCCGCCGGCCCACCGCCAGGCGGTCGCTCAGCAGCGCGTCGATCGCGGCCGGTGCGACGAAGGCGACGCTGGTCTGTGCCGGCACCACGCCGTACGCGCCGAACATGGGTCTGGGCAGCACCGGCTGCGGCGTCGGGATCGACGCGTTGGCGTCGCCCATCTGCGCCCACGCGATCATGCCGCCCTTGACCACGAGATGCGGGCGTACGCCGAAGAAGGCCGGATCCCACAGCACCAGGTCGGCGAGCTTGCCGGGCTCGACCGAGCCGACCTCGCCGGCGATGCCGTGCGCCACCGCCGGGCAGATCGTGTACTTCGCGACGTAGCGGCGGGCCCGCAGGTTGTCGGCCGGGCCGCCGGTAGCGCCCCGGCGTTCCTTCATCACGTGCGCGGTCTGCCAGGTGCGCAGCACCACCTCGCCGGCCCGGCCCATCGCCTGGGAGTCCGAGCCGATGATCGAGATGGCGCCGAGGTCGTGCAGCACGTCCTCGGCCGCCATCGTGCTCGGGCGGATCCGGCTCTCCGCGAACGCCAGGTCCTCGGGCACCGTGGGGTTGAGGTGGTGGCAGACCATCAGCATGTCGAGGTGCTCGTCGAGGGTGTTCCGGGTGTACGGCCGCGTCGGGTTGGTCGAGCTCGGCAGGATGTTGGGCTGGCCGGCCACGGTGATGATGTCGGGCGCGTGGCCGCCGCCGGCACCCTCGGTGTGGTATGCGTGGATCGAGCGGCCGCCGATCGCGCGCAGCGTGTCCTCGACGAACCCGGCCTCATTGAGCGTGTCGGTGTGGATCGCGACCTGCACACCGCTGGCGTCGGCGACCCGCAGGCACGCGTCGATCGCGGCGGGCGTCGTACCCCAGTCCTCGTGCAGCTTGAACCCGCCCGCACCACCGCGAAGCTGCTCCCACATCGCCTCCTGGCTCGTGGTGTTGCCCTTGCCGAGCAGCAGCACGTTGACCGGCCAGGTGTCGAGCGACTCCAGCATCCGCGCGAGGTGCCACGCGTTCGGCGTCACGGTGGTCGCGCGGGTGCCCTCGGCCGGGCCGGTGCCGCCGCCGATCACGGTGGTCACGCCGCTGGCCAGCGCGGTCGAGAGGATCTGCGGACAGATCAGGTGCACGTGGCTGTCGACGGCGCCCGCGGTCAGGATCTTCCCGTTGCCCGCGATCACCTCCGTGCACGGACCGATCACCAGGTCCGGGTGCACACCGTCCATCGTGTCCGGGTTGCCGGCCTTGCCGAGGGCGACGATCCGCCCGTCGCGGATGCCGACGTCGGCCTTGACCACGCCCCAGTGGTCGAGCACCACCGCGCCGGTGATCACCGTGTCGACGGTGCCCTTGCCGCGGCTGACCGCCGACTGGCCCATCGACTCCCGGATGACCTTGCCGCCGCCGAAGACCGCCTCGTCGCCGTGCGAGCAGCGGTCCTCCTCGACCTCGACGAACAGGTTGGTGTCGGCGAGCCGGATCCGGTCGCCGGTGGTCGGGCCGTAGAGCGCGGCGTACTTTTCCCGGCTGATCGTGCTCACGCTGAACGCTCCTGGTCCAGCGGGCCGCCGCACTCGCCGCGCAGGCCCGGCACGATCCGTCGCCCGGCGAGCGGCACGAGGTCGACGTCGCGGTCGATGCCCGGCTCGAAGCGCACCGCGGTGCCGGCGGGCACCGCCAGCCGATGGCCCCAGGCGGCGCGCCGGTCGAAGTCGAGCGCCGGGTTGGCTTCCGCGAAGTGGTAGTGCGAGCCGACCTGGACAGGTCGGTCGCCGGTGTTGACCACGGTCACCGTCAGCACGGGGCGGCCGGCGTTGAGCTCGATCGGCCCGTCGCCGAAGACAATCTCACCGGGGATCACCGCACGGTCCTCATGGGATCGGCTCGTGGACGGTGACGAGCTTCGTGCCGTCCGGGAACGTCGCCTCGACCTGGACCTCGGCCAGCATCTCCGGGACGCCCGCCATGACGTCGCCGCGCCCGAGCACCGTGCGCCCCTCCGACATGAGCTCGGCCACCGTCCGGCCGTCGCGCGCGCCCTCGAGCAGGAAGGCGGTGATGACGGCTGTCGCCTCTGGATAGTTGAGCCGCAGCCCGCGCTCGCGACGTTTGCGCGCCACGTCGGCGGCGACGTGGACGAGTAGGCGCTCCTGCTCGTGCTGGCTCAGAAACATGGGCTCACCTCCACGGATACGCGAGCATGACATCAGCACGTTACGCACCGGTTACGCCTTGGCGCGGTACGGCGCGCCCGGTGCCTCGTGATCCACCGGCCCGGGGACAGGTGCGATCGACCAAGGTCGTACGCTTCGAGAAATGGACCGTCACCACCCGATCTGCCGCACCTGTGGGGTTCAGCGCGCGAGCGACGCGGACCGCACCGTCTGTCCGGTCTGTGCCGATGAGCGGCAGTACGTGGGGTGGGGCGGCCAGCGGTGGGTGTCGATCACCGAGCTGCACGCCGAGGGCTTCCGCGGGGTGGTCAGGCAGGAGTCACCGGGCCTCTGGGGCGTCGGTGTCGAGCCGAGCGTCTGCATCGGACAACGGGCGTTGGTGGTCCCCGGGCCCGGCGGCAACGTGCTGTTCGACTGTGTGCCCTATGTAGACGACGAGACGGTCGCGGCGGTGGAGCGGGTCGGCGGGCTGGCCGCGATCGCCCTTTCACATCCTCATTTCTACGGGTCCATGGTGGAGTGGAGCAAGGCGTTCGGAGACATCCCGGTGTACGTGCACGCGTCCGACGCGAGTTGGGTGCCGCGCTCCGGGAACATCGTTCTGTGGGAGGGCGAGCGGCAGGAGATCCTCCCCGAGCGGACGCTGGTCAACTGCGGCATCCACTTCCCCGGGGGATCGGTCCTGCACTGGCCGGGACTCGACGGCAAGGGCGCGCTGTGCACCGGCGACATCTTCACCGTGGTGATGGACCGGCGCTGGGTGAGCTTCATGTACAGCTATCCCAACCTGATCCCCGAGCACCCGGACACCATCCTCCGCGCCGTGTCCCTTGTGGATTCACTGCCTTACGACACCGTGTACGGCGGGTGGTGGGGGCGCGTGGTCGCGGGCGGCGCCAAGGCGCGGGTGCGTGCGTCGGCGGATCGGTACCTGGCCCGGGTCGGCGCGTCAGGCGGCCGTCGCTCCTAGCGGGTGCGGCGGCGGCGTTTCGGAGCGCGGCGCCACCAGATCACGAAGAAGGTGGCGCCGGCGGCCAGGCCGACCCCCGCGCCGATGACGAGGGCCAGGATCCCGTCGGCGCCGAAGGACACCAGCGGCACGAAGACGACGAGCAGCCCGGCCATCGCGATGGCGAGGGCGCCGAGGACGGCGGCCGGGGTGGGCATGCGGGTGGCGACCCGCTTGGGCCTGGGGTTATCTGTCGGGGTCAAGGCGGCGATCCAGCTCCTCGTCGGACATGGACTCACCGGACGCCTCGACGCCTCGTTTCACCTCGTTGGCGCCGGTGTTGATCAGCTTGTCGGCGGGGCCGAGCCAGGTGCGGTAGTCGGTCGCCGACTCGCGCAGCGCCCGGCCGGTGCCGACCCAGCCGCGGACGAAGCGGCCGTTGGCGCCGCGCAACTGGAACGACGTCTGGACCCGCCGCATGATCCGGGGATGCATCCGGTAGATCACCTGACGGAGCCGGAGCAGGATCTGGGCCACCTTCTGGATGAAGGTCACCCCGCGGGTCGTGACGATCGCACCCTGCGCCGTGGTCACCCCGGCGGCCGCCGCGGTCGACGCACCCGCGGTCGGCACCGCCGCGGCCATCGCCGGGACCCACGTGATCAACAGCCACTCGACGAACGTGGCGATCAGGCCGATCACGAACGCCTGCGCGACGTCCATCAGGAGCTTGGCGGTGTTGAGGATGAAGACAAGCTGCTGGACGTCACCCTGGATGCCGGCGACACCCCCGGCGAACTCCTCCATCCGGGCGCGGGCCGCGTCGGCGGCGGCACCGTGCCAGCCGACCAGGCCCTGCTGGGTGGCTTCCAGGATCTCCTTGGCGAGCGGCTCGAGCGCGTTGCCGACCCGCTCCCACTTGCCGATCTCGCCTTCCATCCGCTCCGGGTTGCCGGTGACCAGGCCGAGCAGGTCCTCCAGTGGCTGGACCACGTCGATCAGGAAGCCGAGACCGGCGGAGAGCAGGGCGTTGAGCGGGTCGACCGCGTACATCGCGATGTTGATGCCGAGGTCGCCCACGCTGCCGGCGATGTTGAAGAGCTCGCCCCAGTCGCTGTCGCCCTGGGCCAGCTTCGCCGCGCCGGAGACGGCCTGCGGCAGACCCGCGACGCCGGCGAAGTCCTTGACCGGGTCGAGGCGCAGCACGTCGTAGCCGCCGACACTGACCGACCCGGCACCGCCGTAGCCGTCCCAGTCGGCGGTCGCGTCGACGCCGCCGTCCTTGGTGCCGTAGTCGGTGGCGTCGTTGGTGACGTCACTGTCCTCGAGTCGTCCGTCGGTCATCGCGCTCAGCCCAGCAGGTCGCGGATCGACTGCAGGGCCTGGGCGATCTCCTGGTCGGCCTGCTGGTAGCTCTGCGCCGTGCAGTCCAGCGCCTCGACCCGGTCCTGCAACGCCTCGCCCATCATCGTCAGGTGCTCGTAGGTGTCGTCGGCGTACTTCCAGTACCAGGCGGCGAACGGCGCGCCGACGAGGCCCCAGACGTACCACTCCGGGTTGGCGTCCTCGGCGAGCGTGAGGATGTCGGCCGCGCGCTCGCGGATCTCGGCCAGCCTCGTCCGGCAGGCCATGATCTCGTCGACGTCGGTGCGGAACCCTTCCATCTGCTGCTCAGCTCCGGTGGGGGTCGTCGTCGGGGTTGGGGGTCTGGTAGCTCTCGACCAGCGACCGGATGTCGAGCCGTGGCCCGGTGAGCTGTTGCACCCGGTCGGCCATCAGCATCGCGGCCCGCGCGGTCGCGGTCATCACCGTGGTGTGGACGATGCTCGCCAGCGTCGCCGGGTCGTGCTGGAGCTGGCCGCTGCCGATGTGGACGGCCAACAGCTCGCCACCGGCGCGGACCTGCGCCGACACGCCACCGTCGGCGGAGCGTGCGGTCGCGGTCAGGTCGGCCAGTTCGGCGCGCAGTTGTGCGTACCCGGCGAGCTGTCGCTGCGACTCCTCGCTGACCCGCCGCAGCACCTGGTCGGCGCGCTGGGCGTCGTCGTCGGCGGGGCCGTCGCTCGGACCGTCGTCGAACTTGATCGGGTCTGGCCGGGGGACCTCGGGCAGCGTTCCGCCGAGCAGGTCGGGCAGGTCGGGCAGGTCGGTCAGCTCGCGGCGGCGATGGCGGGCCGTGCGGACGGCCTCGGTCATCGAGCCGGTGGCCTGCGTGGTCGCCTCGCGTGCCGTGTCGACGACGAGAGTGCCGAGCCGCTCCGGGCGGTAGCGGTAGGCCGCCCGCCCGAAACCCAGCCCGACGATGGAGTTGCCTGGCCCGGCGGTGACCTCGACGGCACCGTCCGGTGTGGAGACTGTCGCGGTCGCCGCGGTCACTGCCTGCCGGAGCGCGTCGACCGCGTCCTTGAGCTCCGCCGCTGGCATTGGCTTTGGTATCGCGTCGAAGGCGCTCATCAGACCCCCATTTTCCGAGCGCGCCGGTCGGGCGGCCAAAACCCTAGCACCGATGGCGATCATTGTTCAGCTTCCGTGCGCCCGTTGCGCGCCCTCCCGTTCCGCGAAGGCCCGCAGGTCGTGCCGCTGGATCGCGGCGGCCATCAACTCCGGGAACATGTCCGGTGTGCACGCGAAGGCCGGCACACCGAGCGAGCCGAGCGCCGCCGCGTTGTCGTGGTCGTAGCTGGGCGCGCCGTCGTCGGACAATGCCAGCAACGCCACGACCTGCACCCCGGCACCGACCAACTCGGCGACGCGGCGCAGCATCTCGTCGCGTGCGCCACCTTCGTAAAGGTCGCTGACCAGCACGAAGATGGTCTCCCGGGGCCGCGTGACGAGCCGCTGGCTGTAGGCGATGGCGCGGTTGATGTCGGTGCCGCCGCCTAGCTGCGTGCCGAACAGCACGTCGACCGGGTCGCTGAGGTGCTCGGTCAGGTCGACCACCGAGGTGTCGAAGACGACCAGCGAGGTCCGCAGCGTACGCAGGGAGGCGAGGACGGACGCGAACACTCCGGAGTAGACGACCGACGAGGCCATCGACCCGGACTGGTCGACACAGAGGATCACGTCCCGCTGTACGGCGTTGCCGCGCCGCCCGTACCCGATGAGCCGTTCGGGCACGACGGTGCGGTAGGCCGGCTGGTAATGGCGAAGGTTCGCGCGGATGGTGCGGTTCCAGTCGATGTCGCCGTGCCGGGGCCGCTCGATCCGGCTGGCCCGGTTGAGTGCGCCCGTGACCGCCGCCCGCGCCTTCTGGGCGATCCGTTTCTCCAGGTCGTCGACCACCTGGCGGACCACCTGCCGGGCCAGGTCGCGGGTCTTGTCGGGCATCACCGCGTTGAGCGAGAGCAGCGTGCCGACCAGGTGGACGTCGGGCTCGACGGCGGAGAGCATCTCCGGCTCGAGCAGCAGGCGGGTGAGGTTGAGCCGCTCGATCGCGTCGGTCTGCATGACCCGGACGACGCTCTGCGGAAAGTACTCGCGGATGTCGCCGAGCCAGCGCGCCACCCGTGGTGCGG
Organism: Asanoa ishikariensis; assembly: GCF_900107455.1. Lineage (GTDB taxonomy): Bacteria > Actinomycetota > Actinomycetes > Mycobacteriales > Micromonosporaceae > Asanoa > Asanoa ishikariensis. The sequence goes on from NZ_FNQB01000002.1 coordinate 1,969,776, forward strand.
AGGCGCCCAGGCCGGCGCTGCGACGTGTGCCGTCCTTGGGCGCGCCGTTGCCCTCACCGTCCGGACCCCGGTCGTAGAGGGCTGCCATCGCGGCGTCCATGGCGGCGTCGCGCCCGTTCGGCTGGCCCAGCGACTCGTCGGCCGGCTCACCGAGCGCCAGCCGCCATCTCCGGCGCCGTTCTTCGTCAGCGGTCATTCGATCCTCCTTCCCAGGAGGGCACTCAAGGTCGGCAGGGACAGCGCCGCCGTCTCGTGGTCGAGAACCGCGGTGCTGGTGCGGGACTTGCCTTTGCCGCCGGCGACGCGTTCGCCGATGCCGCGGCGCTCGCCGGTCGCGAAGGTGCCGAAGGTGCGCCGGAGCAGGGGGAGCACCTCGGTGAAGGCGTCGGCCGGGATGGCCGCGAGCCAGTCGTCGACCAGGGCCAGCAGGGCGTCGTCGTGCATCAGCAGCAGGCCGCCACCGGCGAGGAACCCTTCCACCCAGGCCGCGCCGGTCGCCGCGGACACGCCCGCGGTCAGGGCGCGACCGAGCCGCAGTCCCGCGTCGCCGGTGGACAGTCGGCCGGCGTCGTGCAGCAGGCGGGTGAGTCGCCCGGCGAGCAGCCCGTGCAGGTCGTCGCGGGTGGTCAGGGCGGTGAGGGTGTCGAGCCATCGGGCGCGCTCGGCATCGTCGCCGAGCAGGGCGACCGCGGTGTGCACGGCGTCGATGTGGTCACGCAGGCCGGCGGCGGCCTCGTCGGACAGGCCCGAGGCGGCCGGCGGCAACGCGGCGTAGACGCGGGCCAGCAGGCCACGAACCACAGCGGCGACGGCGGCGACATCGGAGCGGCGGACGTCGCCGTAGCGGACCGTGCGGGCCAAGGCGGGGATCGCGGCCATCAGGTGGGTCACGTCGGCGTCTTCCGCCGCCCGGGCGTCGAGGGCGCGCAGCACCGCCGGGCGCGCACCCGGCAGGTCGGCGAGCAGGCAGGTCTCGAGCAGTGCGGTCACCTCGGCCAGCGTCGCGGCCTTGGCCGCCGCGGCCTCGACCTGGGTCGTGGCCGCCGCGACCACCGTGGTGCCGTAGCCGCTGGCCTCCACCAGCCGGATCGAGAACTCCGGCTGCCAGCGCAGCGCCCACTCCTCGCGGAAGGTGCCGGTGCTGCCCCGCCGTTCGTCCGGCTCGCCCCAGGGCACGTCGAGGCAGCGGAGCTGGTGCAGCAGGTGGCTCCGCGCGAGGTCGGTGTCCTTGCGCAGGTCGAGGTCGAGCGCCCGGTCGAGCGCCGAGGGCTTCAGGCGCGCGGCCCGCTGGCGGGCCTCCAGGTCGCGGGCGAGCGGAACGGTCGGCACGCCCTCGGGTACCTCGCCGAGCCGCTCACCGACGACCAGCCGGCGCCCGATGAGCTGTAGGCGCAGGTCGTCGCCCTCGCAGAGAACGGCACCGGCGGCGTCGGTGACCTCGGCCAGGCCGGCGAGCGGGCGCCCGCGCATGGTGGCCAGCGCCTCGGCCAACCGGGTCGCCTCGATGACGTGCGCCGGGGAGGTGTCGACACCTTCGTCGCGAAGCACCCCGGCGGCGCCGACGAGCCAGCGCGGCACGACCTCGTCGGTGGTGGTGAACAAGTGGTGGTACCAGCCCGGCGAGTCGACACCGGCGCCGTAGCCCTGCCACGAGGCCAACCGCCCGTAGGTCCACGGCACCCAGGTGAACCGTACTTTCCCGCGTCGCCTGCCACCCTTGAGCAGCGCGGCGTCGTGGGTGGCGGTGAACTTCGCGCTCAGTGCGGGCACGTGCCACGCGCCGCAGACGACGGCGATCTCGTTGTGGGTGCGGCGCACCTGGCGCAGGACGGTGCGCATGTGCGCCTCGCGTACGAGGTCGTAGGGGTCCTCGAGCGCGCCCGCCCGGACTTCCGTCATGGCCTCCTCGATCGCCTCGAAGGCCGGTGCCTGGCGGTGCTCGACCACGTCTTCCCACCAGCGCTCGGGGTCGTCATAGCCCGCGGCGGCGGCCAGCTCACCGATCGGGTCGACCGGGCGCAGCTCCGGCGCGGGCGGACCCGGCATCGGCCCGTCGTCGTCCAGCTCATCAGCGTTGGCGGTGGCCCCGTCGGCGCCGCCTGGATCGACGTTGCCCGCGTCCGGGCGGTCCGCATTGGCGTCCGGGTCGGCCAAGCCCGGCCCCTCGGAGCCTGGTCCGTCTGGGCTCGAGGTTCCTGCGGCGTGCTCGTCCCCGGGCGACCGGTCCATTGTGGGCGGATCGGTGGGCTTATCGGCGTTGGGGGCGGCTTTGCGCGCGGTGAGGCGGTGGGCGAACGGCAGGTCGAAGAAGCGGACCGGGACACCGTTGGCGACTGCCCATTTGATGGCCTGCCACTCGGGGGAGAAGACGGCGAACGGCCAGAAGGCAGCCCGGCGGGGGTTGTCGGCGGCGTAGCCGAGCAGGGCCACCGGCGGCTGCAGGCGGTCGTCGGCCGCCCACGCGATCAGTTCGTCGGCCTCCGGCGGCCCTTCGACCAGCAGGATGTCGGGTCGCTGCTCTTCGAGGGCGCGGAGGACCGCACGGGCGGAGCCGGGCCCGTGGTGGCGGATGCCGTAGTAACGCTCAGGCATCGCGGGCGGCGCGGTAGAAGTCGGCCCAGCCGGGGCGTTCGCGGACCACCGTCTCCAGGTATTCGCGCCACACGACACGGTCGGAGACCGGGTCCTTGATGACGGAGCCGACGATGCCGGACGCCACGTCGCCGGCGCGGAGAACGCCGTCGCCGAAGTGTGCGGCCAGCGCCATGCCGTTGGTGACGACCGAGATCGCCTCGGCGGTCGACATCGTGCCGGTCGGTGACTTGAGCTTGGTGCGGGCATCGTCGGTCTGGCCGCTGCGTAGCTCGCGGAACACCGTGACCACGCGGCGGATCTCGTCGAGCGCGGTCGTGGTCTCGGGCAGGTCGAGGGAGCGGCCGAGCTGTGCGACCCGGCGGGTGACGATGTCGAGCTCTTCGTCGAACGTGGCCGGCACCGGCAGGACGACGGTGTTGAACCGGCGCCGCAGGGCGCTGGACAGCTCGTTGACGCCGCGGTCACGGTCGTTGGCGGTCGCGATCACGTTGAAGCCGCGCTGGGCCTGGACTTCGGTGTTGAGCTCGGGCACCGGCAGCGTCTTCTCGGACAGGATGGTGATCAGCGCGTCCTGGACGTCGGAGGGGACCCGGGTGAGCTCCTCGACGCGGGCGATCGCGCCGGTCTCCATCGCCCGCAGCACGGGGCTCGGCACCAGCGCCGCCGGCGACGGGCCCTCGGCGAGCAGCCGGGCGTAGTTCCAGCCGTAGCGGATCGCCTCCTCGGGAGTGCCGGCGGTGCCCTGGACGAGGAGCGTCGAGTCGCCGGAGATCGCGGCGGCGAGGTGCTCGGACACCCAGGTCTTCGCCGTGCCCGGCACACCGAGCAGGAGCAGCGCGCGGTCGGTGGCCAGGGTGGCGACCGCGACCTCCATCAGCCGGCGGGACCCGACGTACTTCGGCGTGATCTTGCCGCCGTCGCCCAGCAGGTAGGTGACCACCGCCTGCGGCGACAACCGCCAGCCCGGCGGGCGGGAGCGGTCGTCGTCGGCGGCCAACGCGGCCAGCTCTTCCGCGTAGAACTCTTCCGCGTGCGGACGCAGGGCGGTCATTCGAACTCCTCGATCATGTCTTGGCGGAAGCTGAGCACGGCGGCGAGCTGGGCGAGGTAGCGGGCGGAGCGACGACCCTCCGGCAACCCGTCGAGGGACCGGACCAACGTCTCGACCCGGCCGACGAACGAGGTGGGCATGGCCGGCATCGCCAGCCGGCACAGTTCGGAGAGCTGCCAGGCGTTGTCGGGCGCGAGCACGGCCATCGCCCGCAACGCCGCCGAGGCCAGCTCGTCCGACCAGTCGCCGGCGCAGAAGTGCAGCAACCGGATGCCGGCCGCGGTATCCCGCCGCAGGGCGGCGGCCACCCGGCGGCCCCGCTCGCCACCGGGCAACACCTCGAGTAGTGGCCAGGTCAGTCGGTCGCCGAGCCCGTCGCCGGCCGGCTCGGTCGGCGACGCGTCGGCGAGGTCGAGCAGGGCGGCGGCCCACGCCGGGTCGTGCTGGGCAGCGGTGGCCCGGGCCAGCCCCCGGAGCAGGACCGGCTGCCAGCCGTCGGCGACCGGTGACGCGAGCACGCCGCCCGGGTCGCGGCCGGTCAGTGTGGTCCAGAACTCCAACGGCGTCGCCGAGACGATCTCTTCCAGCAGCCAGGCACCGAGGCCCACGCCGCGTGGCGGTGAGGGGTCGACGTCGTCGCGGAGCATCGCCCCGTCGATAGTGGACGGTGCGCTGACCACCAGGGCGCCGTCGGCGAAGCGGACGCTGGCGGCCGTGCGGGTCGCCATCCGCGCGCCCAGCGCGGAGCCCGGCAGCTTGCGTAGCAACTCGGCCGCGATCTGGCGGATCTCGCGCCGGCGGTCGTCGAGCGCGTGCTCGATCAGCGCCTCGTCGCGCAGGTCGAGACCGGTATCGAGCGCCCCGAGCAGCAGCACCCGGTCGTGTGGCGGCTCAGCGTCGAACGTCTCGGTGAGCAGTTCGAGACCCTTGGCCGGGTCGCCGGCGCGCAGAGCGACGAGATAGGCGAGCCGTTCACCGGGCGTGCCGGTCAACCAGTCCTGCGAGTCGGCCGCGGCCGCTTCACCGCCCACGTCGCGGAAGTAGCGCCAGTCGGCCTGCCGCTGCGCCAGCCAGTGGCCGCGCCGCCCGGCGACCGCACCCAGCGCCGGCCGCAGCCCCGTGTCACGCCGGCCGAGGTCGAGCAGCACCGGCAGGGTCTCCGGCGGCGCGAGGAGCTGGCGCTTGCCCGCCTCGACGAGCCACTGGCCGAGAACGGCCCGCTGCGCGGGCCCACCCCAGCCGGTCGTCCCCTCGGTGAGCAGCATGTCGAGCCGCTGGGCGGCGGCCGGCGGCACGACCGGGCGGATCTCGTCGGGCGCCGGAGCGATCGTCGGCCGACCGGCCAGCGGCGTCTCCGCCGCCCGCCGGTAGGTCAGGGTGACCGCGGCCGCTTCGAGCAATGCCCGCGCCGACTCACCCGAGCCGCCCCACGAACCCCCACCGAGGCCGCCCCCGGCGCCGCCGCCGGAGACCTGGCCAGCCGGATCGGCCGTGTCGGCCGCCTCGGCGTGGAGGTTCGCCGGGATCGACAGGGACAGGCGGTGACCGCCGCCGACGTCGAGGCGTTCGGCCGACCAGGGTCGGCGGGCCGTGCCCACCAGCGCGGCCGACAGCAGGTCGGCGGGTAGCTCGGGACCGCCGCCGGCGGCGACGGCACGGGGCTCGCCCGGTGTCGCGGGGACGTGGCGCCCATCGGGCCAGGCGGCGAGCGGGCGGAAGCCGGTGTGGCCGTATTCGCCCGCCACCACGACCGGGCGGGCGCCCGCGGCCGAGATGAGCCACCACGGCTGGTCGTCGTCGGGGTGCAGGGCGACCGCGTCGCCGGCCGGGTCGACCAGTTGGCCGTCGTCGGTGGGGGTGACGTCGGCCAGCAGCATCGGGGTCGACTCGCGCCATGGCTCGGCGGCGACCGCGCGGGCGTGCTCGGCCACCGCGGCGCGGATCGGGACCGCGCCGGACGGGGTGGTGTAGGCGGGGACCGGCTCCCCGTAGCGGGCCTTGACCAGTGCGCGGCGGGGGACGGCGGCGGGATAGAAGCAGAGGCCGGCGTCGACCACAGTGCCGGGCTCGAGGTCGGTCGGCAGGGTCTGGCCGGCGGCCGCGAACGCCAGGACGAGCGCGAACCGCCCGCTCCGCTCGCCGCGTAGCCAGGTGCGTCGGCTCGTCAGCCGGTCGTCGGCGGTGTCGAGGCGGCCCAGCACCTCCCACCGGTCGCGGAGCTCCGGCTCGGCCAGCACGTCGTCGGTGGCCACGGGGTAGCCGACCCGGGTGCGCACGGTGGCCGCGAGGCCCGGTGGCAGCGCCGGGAGCCGGCCGTGGGCGACGATCAGCAGGCGGAGCAGGGCGAGCTCGCCAAGCAGCCGGTCGGCCCAGTTGGTGCCGACGCCGACCACCCAGCCGAGGCGACGGACCGCGCCGGCGACGCCGGGGGCCTGTGCGTCGACCAGCCGGGCGGCCATGGTCTGGAAGGGCCGGTAACCCGCCTGCTCGGCCGCCGCGAGACCCTGCTCGACCTGGTCAGTCAGCCAGCGGTCGAGCTCGACCAGGCCCGCCTCGACCCGGTCGGAGCGCTGTTGGACCCGCCGCGCGGCGGCCGCCGGATCGGCGAGGCCTTCGCCGGCAGCGCGTGGCGCCTTGGCCGCCCTGTCGCCGGCCCGCTGGGCGCGGGCCGCCCGCTCGGCCTGCCACTCGGTCGCCCACTCGGGTGGCGAAACGTCGTCGGGCACCCCGCCGTTGGCCCAGCGCAGCAGCAACCCGAGAGTGTGTTTGCACGGGATCTTGCGGCTCGGGCAGGTGCAGCGGTAGGCCGGACCGGTCACATCGACACAGACCTGGTAGGGCCGTGTCCCTGAACCCCGACACAGACCCCACAACATGTCGTCGAAGCGGCCCTGACCAGCCCAGTGGGCAGCGGTGATCAGACCACGGCCGCTCTTGGCCGCGCCCTGGTCGGGCGCGAGCGAGAGCACCTTGTCGGGAGACCAGCGTTCGACGGACACAGGCAAACCTTAGAACGCATGTACGACGAAATTGGGCGGCCTGTGGATAACCGCAAGACACCAAACCTTATCCACAGGCTGGGGGTGCGGACTTCCGTCACCAACCAGCCCTGCGAGAATCGACCCCGCAACGCCGTACCCCAATGTCGAGGAGAGCGACCGTCGTGATCCGTACCCATGATGCCGGAAGCCTGCGTGCCACGGACGCCGGCAGCGCGGTGACCTTGGCCGGGTGGGTGGCCCGCCGTCGTGATCATGGTGGGGTCATCTTCGTCGACCTCCGTGACGCGTCGGGCGTGGTCCAGGTGGTCTTCCGCGAGGAAGACGCACACCACCTCCGCAACGAATACTGCGTCCGGGTCGAGGGCGCTGTCGCCGCGCGCCCCGCCGGCAACGAGAACCCCGACCTGCCGACCGGCGAGATCGAGGTCAACGCGGCCGTCCTCGAGGTGCTCTCGGAGGCCGCGCCGCTGCCGCTGCCGGTCGACGACAACATCGACGCGGGCGACGACATCCGGCTCCGCCACCGCTATCTCGACCTGCGCCGCAGCGGGCCGTCCAACGCGCTCAAGCTGCGCAGCAAGGCCAACCAGATCGCCCGCCGGGTGCTGCACGACCGCGACTTCAACGAGATCGAGACGCCGACCCTGACGCGGTCGACGCCCGAGGGCGCCCGCGACTTCCTGGTCCCGGTGCGGTTGCAACCCGGCAGTTGGTACGCGCTGCCGCAGTCGCCGCAGTTGTTCAAGCAGCTGCTCATGGTGGCCGGCATGGAGCGCTACTACCAGATCGCACGCTGCTACCGCGACGAGGACTTCCGCGCCGACCGCCAGCCCGAGTTCACCCAGCTCGACATCGAGATGTCGTTCATCACCCAGGACGACGTGATCGACCTCGGCGAGGCCATCGTCGGCGCGCTGTGGGAAGAGCTGGCCGGCCACCGCATCGACCGGCCGATCCCGCGGATCACCTGGCACGACGCGATGGCGCGCTACGGCTCCGACAAGCCCGACCTGCGCTACGGGGTCGAGCTGACCGAGCTGACCGACTACCTGCGCGGCACCGAGTTCCGGGTGTTCGCCGGGGCGATCGACGCGGGCGGCTACGTCGGCGCGGTCGTCATGCCCGGCGGCGCCGCGCAGAGCCGCAAGGAGCTCGACGGCTGGCAGGACTGGGCCAAGGCGCGCGGTGCGCGGGGCCTGGCCTATGTCGTGCTCGACGCCGAGACCGGCGAGGCGCGTGGCCCGGTCGCCAAGAACCTGAGCGCGGGTCACCTCGACGGGCTGGCCGACGCGGTCGGTGCGAAGCCCGGCGACGCCGTCTTCTTCGCGGCGGCCGGCGAGGCGCGCGAGGCGCAGGAGTTGCTCGGCGCCGCCCGCATCGAGATCGCCAAGCGGGCCGGCCTGGCCGACCCCGACGCGTGGGCGTTCTGCTGGGTGACCGACGCGCCGATGTTCGAGAAGGACGACGAGGGCGGCTGGACGGCCGTCCACCACCCGTTCACGTCGCCCAACGCGGAGTGGATGGACCGGTTCGAGGAGGCGCCGGACCGGGCGCTCGCCTACGCCTACGACATCGTCTGCAACGGCAACGAGATCGGCGGCGGTTCCGTCCGTATCCACCGGGGCGACGTGCAGCGGCGGGTGTTCACCCTGCTGGGCATCAGCGACGACGACGCTGCCGACAAGTTCGGCTTCCTGCTCGAAGCCTTCAAGTACGGCCCGCCTCCGCACGGCGGCATCGCGTTCGGCTGGGACCGGGTCTGCATGCTGCTCGCCGGCGCCGACTCGATCCGCGAGGTCATCGCGTTCCCGAAGACGCGTGGTGGCTACGACCCGTTGACCGGTGCGCCGACGCCGATCACCGGACAGCAGCGGCTGGAGGCCGGCGTCGACGCGAAGCCGAAGCCTTCTCCCGCCGCGCACGTCGGCACCGCCGGGGTCGCGGTGCCGGTCGAGCACACGCCATGACGGGGCCGGGGCCGGCGGCGCGATGACGCTGCTGGTCTTCGGCGGGAGCGGCTACCTCGGCGGCGAGGTGTGCCGGCAGGCGCTCGCGGCGGGTTTCGACGTCGCGGCGACCTACCATCGCGGGCCCGGTGCGGTGCCGGGCACGCGATGGCACCGGGTCGACGTGCGCGACCGCACCGCAGTCGACCGGCTCGTCGACGAGGTGCGGCCGCGGGTGGTGGTGACGACCGCCTACGCGTACGCCGAGTGGGCCGTCACCGCGACCGGTGCCGCGCACGCGGCAGCCGCGGCCACCCGGGTCGGCGCACGGCTGGTGCACGTGTCCAGCGACTCCGTCCATGGTGGACGCCCGGAGCCTTACGGCGACGACGTCGACCCGACTCCGGTCTACGCCTACGGCGCGGCCAAGGCGGCGGCCGAGACCGCCGTCCGGCTCGTCGCACCGGAGGCGGCGATCGTCCGCTGCTCGCTGATCATCGGGTCGGACGCCCGGTCGAAACAGGTGTCGCTCTGCCTGGACGCGCTGGCACCGGAGTCCGGCATGCGCCTGTTCAGCGACGAGATCCGCGTCCCGGTCGGAGTCGGCGACTTGGCCGCGGCACTGCTGGAGCTGGCGGAAGGCGACTACGCGGGCGTGCTCAACGTGGCCGGGCCCGAGGCGCTGAGCCGGCTCGAGCTGGGCGAGATCGTCGCCAAGGCACACGGCCTCGACCCGGCGGCCCTGCGCGGCTCGACGATCGCCGAGTCCGGGCTCACCCGCCCCGCGACGGTCGTCCTCGACACGACCCGCGCCAACGAGCTCCTGAAAACCCGGTTCCGCCCGGCCGCGGAGATCCTGGCCGCCGCCGCGAAGCGTTAGGCCGTCCGCCGCCTCGCCATGGTGCGGCCGGCCGGTATCTAGGCCAGGCCGACGGTCGTGCGCGGGATCGAAGACGTGTAGCCGAGTGCCGCGTACATCGTGTTCGCCAGGACGTTGTCGGTCATCACGCCGAGGGCGGCGACGCCGAACTCCGCCACCAGCCGTCGGGTCAGGGCCGCCGTCACCGCCGCGCCCAGTCCCCGCCCACGGGCGTCGGGATGGACCGCGATGGCGGACAGGAAACCGATCCCGCCGCGGCTGCGGTCGGCCGCGCACGCGACGACCTCGGAGCCTTCGCGGATCGCCCACCATGACCGGACCAGCGGATCGCCCGGCCGCGTCATCGTGCTCGGGAACGCGACGTCGAGCAGCGCGGAGATCGCGGCGTCGTCAGCCACGGGCGCCGCACGCTCCTCGCCCACGCGGACGGGTGGCGGCGCCGAGGTCCAACGGAAGTCCCAGTCGTCGCGGAACTCGACCTCGACCGGCAGGGCGCCGCCGACCTGCGGGAGGTGCCACCGTCGTGTGCTGTCGTCGCCGATCAGCGGAATGGCCGCCACCGCCTCCGCGGCGTTTCCGAGGGCGCAGGCCGCGGTGCCGGCGGGCGTGAGCCAGACCACAGTGGATCCGACCCGTACGCCGGTGATGTCGTTGGTGTCGCCCATGAGGAGGCGGGCGTACGGATGGCCGTCCACCGCGGCGAGCACAGCGTCGCGGCCGACGAGGGGTTCAGCCATGCCGGCAACGTAGCCGATCGATCATCGGGATTGCGTTGTGACCCGAGTGGGTATTGACCGGGCCACTACCCGCTCGAACCCCTCGGGCGGAGCCCCTTTCAGGAGGATAGAGATGCTCGCCATCGCCGCGGCCATCGTCTTCGGTTTCGCCTTGCTGCTCGACCTTTTCGACACCGATCTCAATGCGCCTGACCTGTTCAACTGGAACACCCTCGTGCTGATCGGTCTGACGCTGCTCGCCCTGTACTTCGCCGGGGTCGGCAGCGGTCCCCGATCCGGCGCCGGCTCCGGCTCCGGCCGTCGCTTCTACGGTCGCCGCCCCGGTCGAGGCTGACCGCACATCCGGGAGATCATGCGAGGAACCCTCCGCCGCACCAGGGCGCAGGGTTCTTCGCATTTCCGGCACCCAACACCCGGCCGGTACTGTCTTCCTGATGGAGCCCGACGCCCTTTTCACGGTCACTGACGGCGGTGGGGTGCGCACCGCGCCCGCGCACACCGCCGGCGCTGACGGCTTCGCGACGCCGGGTGCCGACGCCCCGCTGCCGGTGCGCATGCGGCCCCAGACGGTCGACGAACTGGTCGGGCAGGGCCATCTGCTCGCGCCCGGTGCGCCGCTGCGCCAACTCGTCACCGGGGCGACACCGCTTTCGGTGATCCTGTGGGGTCCGCCCGGCACCGGAAAGACCACGATCGCGCATCTCGTCGCCCAGGCGAGTGACCGCCGTTTTGTGGCGATGTCGGCGCTCAACGCGGGCGTCAAGGACGTGCGGGCGGTGATCGAGACCGCGCGGCGGCAACGGCGGACCGGTGGGCCGCCGACCGTGTTGTTCATCGACGAGGTGCACCGCTTCTCCAAGACCCAGCAGGACTCGCTGCTCGCGGCCGTCGAGGACCGGACCGTGACGCTGCTGGCGGCTACCACCGAAAATCCGTACTTCTCGGTGATTTCACCGCTTCTGTCCCGGTGTGTGCTGTTGACCCTGCAGCCGCTCGACGAGGCGGCGGTGCGTGGGCTCGTGCGCCGCGCGGTCGCCGACGAGCGCGGCCTCGGCGGCGCGGTCGCCCTCACCGAGCAAGCAGAAGATCACCTGGTACGCCTCGCGTCAGGTGATGTCCGAAAGGCGCTGACCGCGCTCGAGGCGGCCGCCGGGTCGGCGTTGGCCCGCGGCGTCGCGGAGATCGACCTGGAGACCGCCGAGCAGGCCGTCGACGTCGCCGCCGTGCGCTACGACCGGGACGGCGACGAGCACTACGACGTGATCAGCGCGTTCATCAAGAGCATGCGCGGGTCCGATGTGGACGCGTCGCTGCACTACCTGGCGCGGATGTTGGTGGCCGGTGAGGACGCCCGGTTCATCGCCCGGCGGATCGTCATCTTCGCCAGCGAGGACATCGGCATGGCCGACCCGACCGCCCTGTCGGTGGCGACCGCGACCGCGCACGCGGTGGAATACGTCGGGCTGCCCGAGGTGCAGCTCAACCTGGCGCAAGCGGTGATCCACATGGCCACGGCGCCGAAGTCCAACAGTGCGACCACGGCGATCTCCGCCGCGCTGACGGACGTGCGGGCCGGCAAGGGCGGCCGGGTGCCGCAACAACTGCGGGACGCGCACTACCAGGGCGCGCGGGGGCTCGGGCACGGCAAGGGCTACCGGTACCCGCACGACGACCCGCGCGGCGTGCTCACCCAGCAGTACCCGCCGGACGCGTTGGTCGGCGTCAACTACTACGAGCCCGGCGACCACGGCGACGAGCGCGCCGTAGGGATGCGGCTGCCGACGATCCGGCGGATCGTGCGCGGCGAGCGCGGGCGACGGGCGGCTTCTTCAGACCAGAACGGAAGTGCCCCCGCGGGTACGGATGGTGCGGAATCGGTCGCCACCACCGAGGCGCGATTTGGCGGCACCGGGGTCGCGGACGAGCGCCCGATGGGTGACGCTGTGGCGGCGGAAGGCGACGTCCGTCCGGCGGGCGGCGCGGGCGACAACGACGAGGGCGAGGTTGGGTGAACCGGGTTCGCGGGTTTGGTCGCGATCTCGATCCAGCAACACCGCCGGTGTCCCATTGGCGAGGTATGTGGCGACGAATGGCGCCGTCATCGGGCGCCCTGACCAGTGAGGTGGGCGCGTGAGCGACGATCGGCGCGATCAGCCGGCGAAGGGCCGGCGATGGGGCCGAGGCCGCGAAAGCGCCGCCGCGGAGGTCGAGGAGACCCCCGGCGAAGACCTCGGCTGGCTCGACGACCTGCGCACCGCCAAGGAAGAGCGGGCGGACATCGGTCCGGGCGGCGCGGACGCGCCGCCACCGCCGCCTGCTCCGGACGGTGCTGGCTTCCCCGGCCCTGGTGCGCCACAGGCGCCCGGCCCGGGCGTGGTGCCGGGTGGCCGTGGAGCCGGCCCGGGTGGTCCCGGCGCACCGGCGGGCCGGCCCGCCGAGACGGCGCCCGGACCGTTCGGCGCCGAAGGTCCGGGGCGTGGCGCTCCGGGGCGGCCTGGGGAGCCCCCGGCGGGACAGTTCGGTGCCGATGGACCCGGGCGTGGCGCTCCTGGGCGGCCTGGAGAGCCCCCGACGGGACAGTTCGGTTCGGAAGGACCTGGGCGTGGCGCCGCGGGCCGGCCTGGGGAGCCCCCGACCGGAAAGTTCGGAGCTGAAGGTCCTGGGCGTGGCGCTCCGGGGCGGCCTCCGGAGCTTCCGACCGGACAGTTCGGCGCTGAAGGTCCGGGGCGTGGTGCTCGCGGTGGGCGGCCCGTAGAGGCTCCGCCCGGACAGTTCGGCGCCGATGGACCTGGGCGTGGCGCTCCGGGGCGACCCGGTGAGCCCGCACCCGGGCAGTTCGGTGCTGAGGCACCGGGGCGTGGTGCGACTGGGCGGCCTGCGGAGCCTTCGACGGGACAGTTCGGTGCTGAGGGTCCGGGGCGGGGTGCTCGCGGTGGGCGGCCTTCCGAGCCCCCGACCGGACCTTTCGGTGCCGAAGGACCTGGGCGTGGCGTTCCCGGCGGGGGACCGCCGGAGGCCGCGTCAGGGCGTTTCGGTCGTGGTCGGGCTGGCGCTGAGGATGGGCGCGGGCCGGGTGGCGGCCCGGTGCCGGCCGAGGAACAGACGCGTTTTGGCGGCGGACCCGCAGGCGGGCCGCCGGCTCCGCCCGGAGCTCCTGGGATGCCGGGCAACGGGCCTCGCGGCGCCGGTCTGCCGGTGCCTCCAGGCGCCGCGGGCGGGCGTGGCGGAGCTCCGGTGCAGCCCGGTGCCGTGCCCGGTGGACCACCACGAGGCGATGGCGTGCCACCCGGTGGGCCTCCGCGTGGCGACGCTGCGCCGGGTAGGGCACCTCATGCTGACGGCGGGCCGGGTGTCGTGCTGCCCGGCAGGCCGCAGCGGGCCGGAGGCGCGCCAGTGCCGCCCGGCGCCGCGCCTGGCATGCCGCGTGGTGGTGGCGCGCCTGACGGTGCGGGTCAGTTCGGTCCGGCCGGGCGTCCCGGGATGCCACCCGGTCAGGACACCGGGCAGTGGGCCGTTCGCGACCAGCGCGCGGAGGGGACCGGCGGGCTGCCCGCGGCTCCCGTGTCCGCGCCGCGTGGTCGTGGTGGTTCCGCGCGGAGCCGGTTCTCGGCGCCGCCGGATCAGTCGCCGAGCGTGCCGCAGTCCGGCAACGCGCCGCCCATGCCGCCCCCGGCCGGCGGTGAGCCCGGTTGGCGCGGTGGACGCGGTGACACGGGTGCCTACGGGCCGGCGGGCGAGGCGCCCGGTCGGCGTGACACGGAGCCCGGCACCGGATCGGTGCGACCGGGCGCAGATGGCGGCGGTCGGCGGCGTGCGCCCGACTCAGAGGGCGTGGACCCGGCCGCGACCGGCGGACAGACTTCTCAATGGGCGCAGCGAACCCAGCCGGGTCGCCCACCCGAGTCAGGCGCACCCAGCGGCGGGCCGGCCCGCAGCCGCTTCGGCGGCGAGGCGCCGGCGAGCGAGCGCGGGCGGGACGACTCCGGTGGCTGGAACGTGCCCGGTGCCGTGCCGCCTGGGCGGGGCGCTGTGCCGCCGGGCGGACCGACGGCCACGGGCGGCCTGCCGCCGGTGATCACACCCCCGGTCGTGCCGGGCCGTGAGCCCGGGCCGGGGCGTCGTGCGGCGCCCGAGCCCCCGGCCGGTGCGCCGGAGACATTCGGTGGCCGTGGCGGGCGCGGTCGTGGTGTCGCGGGGCCGGACGGTCCCGACGCCGCCGACGGGTCCTTCGCCGGTCGTGGTCGGCCCGGTGGTCCGGGCGCGCCGACCGGCCGCGGCGGTGCCGCAGGCCCGGACGTGCCAGGCGGCATCCAAGGGCAGCGGCCGGACGCCGCAGGCGGTCGCGGGAGACCGGGTGGCCCGCCGGGTCGCGGCGGTGTCCCAGGCGACGTGCCGGCGGGCGACGGCGCTGTCGGGTCCGGCCCGGCAGCCGGCGGACGCGGGCGCGGCGGTGGCCCCGCGGGCCGCGGCGGCGTCCCAGGCCCGGACGAGGGCGGCGCCGGAACTGGGCGGCCCGAGGCCTTTGGCGCTCGTGGCCGGCCCGGTGGTCCAGGCGGGAACGTGCCTGGCCGCGCGGAGACGTTTGGTGGCCGGCCCGGTGGACCGGGTGTGCCGCCGGGTGACGGTGTTGGTGGGCCTGGCCCGGCCGAGTCGTTCGGTGGTCGTGGTCGCCCCGGTGGACCGGGTGTGCCGCCAGGTGACGGCGCTGGTCAGCCCGGCTCGGCCGAGGCGCTCGGTCGTCGTGGCCGGACTGCCGGCCCTGGTGACGGTCCCGGTGCCGCGGGGCCAGGCCGCGCGGAGCCGTTCGGCGGTCGTGGGCGGCCC
The DNA here is from genome assembly GCF_900107455.1 of Asanoa ishikariensis. Taxonomy (GTDB): domain Bacteria; phylum Actinomycetota; class Actinomycetes; order Mycobacteriales; family Micromonosporaceae; genus Asanoa; species Asanoa ishikariensis. Next base: position 1,984,811 of record NZ_FNQB01000002.1, read on the forward strand.
GGTGGTCCAGGCGCGCCGGGCGGCACTGGTGACGTGCTCGCCGGTGACAGTCTCGCCGGGCCCTCGTTCGATGGTTTCGCACGGCCGAGCGGCCCGGAGACGCCCAGTGGCGACAACGCCCCGGCCGCGCGGCCGGTCAGTGGCGCGCGCAGCCGGTTCCGCGGTGGTGCGGCCGGCGCGGAGCCGCCCGCTGGGCGGCGGGCAGCGCCTGAGGAGGCGTCGGACCCGGCCGCCGGTCCACGCGGCCGGCACGGCACCGCGGCCGACCTCGCCGGGGCGGCGTCGGGTGGTGTCCCGGGCCAGGACGGCGCCGGGCGGGCCAGCCGGCACGGTGCGGCGAACGACGAAGCGCTCAACACCACCGGCGACGTGACCGGCCCGGCTGGTGGGCGGCGCCGGCGGGCCGGCGACACCGACACCGGCTCGCCCGCCGGTGCGCGAGGCAGATTCAACGACGACGGAGACCAGACGCCGGGCGGTGCGCGCGGCCGGTTCGGCGACGGCGCGCGAACGCCCGACGCGACCGGCGGACGGCGGGCCGCCCCGGACAGCTCCCCAGGGGCTCCGGCCGACGGACCGGGTGGCGTCTCCCGCCTGCGGGTGCCGGGCGGGCTAGACAGCACCGGTCGGCCGGGTCCCGCTGACGGGCCTGGCGGCAATCGCCCACCGGACGGCACGGGCGCGGTGCGCCCGCCTCAAGGCCCTGAACAGGGCAACCGGGGCCGCCGAGGGGCACCCGACGGCACCGGCGCGGTGCGTCCACCGCTCGGCCCGGACCAGCCCGGCCCGCGCAGACCTGGTGGACCGGACGGCACGGGCGAGGTGCGTCCGCCGCTGGGACCCGAAGCAGGCGGCCGAGGCCGGCGCGGCCGACCGGACGGCCCCACAGGCCCGGAGGGCCTCCGACCTGACCAGGCCGGCATGCCCGGCAACCGGGGCACGCGCCGCGACGGCCCGGGAGCGCTCGCTCCTGACCAGACCGGCAACCGGGGTGCCCGCCCCGACGGCCCGGACGGCACGGGAGCCGTGCGTCCCCCACTTGGACCAGACCAGGCCGGCATGCCGAACGGCCCCGGCAATCGGGGTGGCCGCCGCGGTGCACCTGACGCCGGTGACGGAACCGGCGCCCTGCGGCCCGGCCCGGATCAGCCCGGCCCTCCCCGCGGTCCGGGCAACGCCCGCCGCGGTGGCCCGGACGCGCCCGGCGCCGCCCGCCCGCCGGTCGGACCGGCCGGACCAGCCGGACCGGTCGGCCCGCCCGGAGCCAACCCCGGCATCCCCGCAGGCCCAGGCGCGCCGAGCGGCCCAGCCGCACGCGGCGCGGTCCGCCCCGGCGCGCGCCCCCCGCACGCCGGCGGCCCCGGCACGCCCGACGCCCCTGGCCCCAACCGCCCACCCGCCGCTCCCCACCAGCCCGGCCCGGACGGCCCAACCTCAGGCCCAGGCGCACCCGGCGCACCCGGCGGACCGGGCGGACCCAACGGACCGGGCGGACCCAACGGACCAGGAGGCCGTCCTGGCCGCGCGGGCGCACCCGGACCCGCCGCCGCCCCGGACGCCCCAGGAATGCGCCCGCCGGCCCCACCAGTCCGGGCCTCCGCCGCAGCGGCCGTGGTCGCCCCACCCGGCGCCCGCCCACCGGCCGCCGCAGGCACGGCCCGCCCACCGGCCCAGGGCGTACCCCCGGGAGACCCGACCGGAGGGATCCGTCGCTCGGCGTCGGTCCCGGTCACCCCGGAGACCAGCCAGCCGATCGAGCCCGAAGGCCAGCCGGAAGGCCCGCGCAAGAGCACCCGCGTGACGCCGGCCCAGCTCAAGGCCCAGTTCCGGGAGCCACGCAACATCCGGCTCGGCGTACTCGCGTTGGGAATCCTGCTCGTCCTGGTAGCTCTGCCGCTCTATTCCTGGTCCAAGGCCGAGTCACGGGACCCCGTCTTCGTCTCGCTGGACAGTCTGGCGGTGCCCGACTGGGCCAACACCAAGCCGATCGACCAGATCGACGGCAACCGTTGGTGTCTGGAGGAGTGCCGGTTCCGGGAGCGGACCACCCACTCGGACAACGCGCCCGAGGAGACCGCCAAGGCGTACCGGGAGGCTCTGGTCGCGAGCGGTTGGCAGACCTGGAAGCCGGCCAAGTGTCCGGAGACGAAGGTCGACGGCAGCTACACCTGCTGGACCAGGGACGAGCTGACCCTTGACCTGTGGGTACGCGCGCCCGCGTGCGGCAACGTGCCGATCGGTGTGGAGCCCGAGCCGGGTGCCAGCCAGGGTGCTCCGGTCGGGCTGAGTCCCGAGGACTGCAAGGGTTCCGACGTGTCCATCAAGGTCCGCAACGCCATCGCGGACGAGCGCACCGGGCCGCAGCCCGACGTCAACCCAGGAGATGTGGGAGAGACGCCTTACGGGCTCCTTCCGACGGCCGCACCGTCGTGAGGTGGTGCGGCGTTACGGACGGTAGGGTCTGCACGTTGGCGCACGGGGTACGTCGTGGAGGAGGTTCGGGTGGACGGTGGAGAAGTCGCGTGGCTCGTTGTGGCCGGCGCGTTCCTGATGCTGGTGCTGGTGCTCGCCGTGCCCATCCTGCGGCTCCGTAAGACGATCGACGCCGCGACCAACGCGATCAACGATCTCAACGATCGCACCGCCCCGATCCTGGCCAACGCCAACACGACGATCGAGGGGGTCAACGTGGCGCTGAGCCAGGTGCACACCTCGCTCGACGGGGTCAACATCCAGCTCGCCAAGATCGACACGATGACCGGGCACGCCCAGAACGTCACCGCGAACGTCGCCAACCTCGCCACTGTGGTCTCGGCCGCCGCGGCAAACCCGCTGGTCAAGGTCGCCGCCTTCGGTTACGGCGTGCGCCGGGCCGCCTCCGCCCGCCGCAACGCGGAAGACGAGCGCGAGGTGCGCACCACGCTCAAGCAGCAGCGCCGCGCGGCCAAGAGGGCCACCACGCGCTGATCATCGCGCCGCGAGGAAGGATGGAACCATGAAGCGGTTGCTCTGGCTGGGCGTCGGCCTCGCGGTGGGCGCCCTGGTCGTGCGCAAGCTGACCCAGAAGGCCAACGAGTTCACCCCGAGCGGCATCGCCGGCTCGGTGAGTCAAAGCGCCGGCGGCCTGGTGGAGTCCGTGCGGGCCTTCGTCGAGGACGTACGCGTCAACATGGCGGAGCGCGAGGAGCAGATCCACGAGGCCTTCGCCAACGGCGTGGCCTTCGACGACCAGTTCGAGGACCTCCGGGGCGACGACCTCGAGGTCCAACTGGAAGAGCCGACCCATCCACGACAGCGTCACAACTGAAACGCCATAACTGAGTAAGCGCCACAACTGAGGAAGGCACCTGATGAAGACGGCGGAGATCAAGCGGCGGTTCCTCGCGCATTTCGAGGCCAACGGTCATGCCGTGGTCCCGAGCGCCCCGCTGCCCGCCATCGACGATCCGAACCTGCTGTTCATCAACGCCGGCATGGTTCAGTTCGTGCCCTATTTCCTGGGTCAGCGCACCCCGCAGTGGGACCGCGCGACGAGCGTGCAGAAGTGCATCCGTACGCCGGACATCGACGAGGTCGGCAAGACCAGTCGGCACGGCACGTTCTTCCAGATGAACGGCAACTTCTCGTTCGGTGACTACTTCAAGGCCGGCGCGATTCCGCTGGCGTGGGACCTGGTCACCAAGCCGGCCAGTGAGGGCGGGTTCGGGCTCGACCCGGAGCGCATCTGGGCGACGGTCTACCTCGACGACGACGAGGCGATCGAGATCTGGAAGCAGACGGGCATCCCGTCGGAGCGCCTGGTTCGCCGGGGCAAGAAGGACAACTACTGGTCGATGGGCATCCCGGGCCCGGCCGGACCGTGTTCGGAGCTCTACTACGACCGCGGCCCCGCCTACGGCCCCGAGGGCGGCCCCGAGGTCGACGAGGACCGGTTCCTCGAGTTCTGGAACCTCGTGTTCATGCAGTACGAGATCACCAACGTGAAGAGCAAGGAAATCTTCGACGTCGTCGGTGAGCTGCCGGCCAAGAACATCGACACCGGCATGGGCCTGGAGCGGATGGCCTCGCTGCTGCAGGGCGTCGACAACCTGTACGAGATCGACGAGGTCAAGCCGATCCTGGACCGGGCGGCCGAGCTGACGGGCAAGCGCTACGGCGTCGGCAGCGGCCACGTCGCCGCCGAGTCCCACCCGGACGACGTGCGGCTGCGGGTGATCGCCGACCACGTGCGCACCGCGCTGATGCTGATCGGCGACGGGGTCACCCCTTCCAACGAGGGCCGGGGGTACGTGCTGCGCCGGATCATGCGCCGCGCGATCCGGTCCATGCGGCTGCTGGGTTGGCAGGAGCGCTCGTTGCCCGAGCTGCTGCCGGTCGCGCGGGACTGCATGGCACCGTCGTACCCGGAGCTCGCCGAGGACTTCGGCCGGATCGCCGACTACGCGTACGCGGAGGAAGAGGCCTTCCTGTCGACGCTGCGTGCCGGCACGACGATCCTTGACACCGCGGTCACCGAGACCAAGCAGGCCGGTGGCACCACGCTCTCCGGCGACCAGGCGTTCCAGCTCCACGACACGTACGGCTTCCCGATCGACCTGACCCTGGAGATCGCGGCCGAGCAGGGCCTGCAGGTCGACGCCGACGGCTTCCGCCGGCTGATGGCCGAGCAGCGCTCCCGGGCCAAGGCCGACGCCCAGGCCCGCAAGACCGGCCACGTCGACCTGTCCGCCTACCGCACGGTGCTCGACGCGGGCGGCCCGGTCGAGTTCACCGGGTACGCCGAGGTCAGCCGCGAGTCGCGGGTCCGAGCGGTGCTCGACGGCGGCGGCCGTGCCGTGGAGGTGGCCGGCGAGGGCGACACCATCGAGCTCGTGCTCGACGTGACGCCGTTCTACGCCGAAGGCGGTGGCCAGCAGCCCGACATGGGCCTGGTCACGGTCGGCAGCGGGCAGGTCGAGGTGTTCGACGTGCAGTCGCCGGTCCCGGGGCTGGTCATCCACCGCGCCAAGGTGGTGCGCGGCGAGGTGCGGGTCGGCGAGGCCGGCTTCGCTGAGATCGACATCACGCGGCGCAAGGCCATCTCGCGGTCGCACACGGCGACGCACCTGGTGCACCAGACGATGCGCAACTTCCTCGGCGAGTCGGCGACCCAGGCGGGCTCGCTCAACGCGCCGGGCCGGCTGCGGTTCGACTTCAACACCCCGGCCGCGGTCCCGCCGAGCGTGCTCAACGACGTCGAGCAGCAGATCAACGAGGTGCTGCTCGGCGACCTGGAGGTGCACGCCTTCATCACCTCGCAAGCCGAGGCGCGGCGGCTGGGCGCCATGGCACTGTTCGGCGAGAAGTACGGCGACGAGGTCCGGGTCGTCGAGGTCGGCGACTACGCCCGCGAGTTGTGCGGTGGCACCCACGTGTCGCGCTCCGGCCAGCTCGGCCTCGTCAAGATCCTTTCAGAAGCGTCGATCGGCTCAGGTGTACGCCGCGTCGAGGCGCTGGTCGGCATCGACGCGTTCCAGCACCTCGCCCGTGAGCACCTGCTGGTGGCCCGCCTGGCCGAGCTTTACCGGGTGCCGGGCGACCAGGTCGCCGAGCGGGTCGCGCAGACGATCAGCCAGCTCCGCGACGCGGAGAAGGAGCTCGAGAAGCTCCGTGGCCAACTCGTGCTCGGCGGCGCGGCGGCGCTGGCGGCCGGGGCGGTCGACATCCGCGGCGTCGCGTTCGTCGGCACCGAGGCGCCCGAGGGTGCCGCTGGCAACGACGTGCGTACGCTCGCGCAGGAGATCCGTGGCAAGATCGATCCGGCGCGGGCCGCGGTCGTCGCGGTGGCAGCCAGGTCCGGAGGCAAGGCCTCGCTCGTCGTGGCGGCTAACGCCGCGGCCAAGGCGCGTGGCCTGTCGGCCGGCGATCTGGTCAAGGGTGCGCTGTCCGGGCGGGGTGGCGGCAACGCCGACCTTGCCCAGGGTGGCGGCGTGCCGGCGTCCGAAGCGGCCAACCTCCTGGCCGCCGTGGAAAAGGCGATTGACGGAGCGTGACGGTCTGAGTGCCTTTCACCGGGGTGTACGACTCGGTGTCGATGTAGGTAACGTGCGTGTCGGGGTCGCGAGGTGCGACCCCGACGGCATTCTCGCTACGCCGCTGGTCACCCTGCGTCGTGACATGGATGCCGGAGACGAAGCTATTCCTGCAGATATCGCCGAACTTGCTCGGCTTGTCGGGGAGCACGCGATCATCGAAGTGGTGGTCGGTCTGCCCGTCACGTTGAGTGGCAAGGACGGACCTGCGGCGGTCGGTGCGAGGGCCTATGCTCACCGGTTGGCGACGGTCATCGATCCGGTGCCCGTTCGGCTGGCGGACGAACGGCTGTCCACAGTCGTCGCGACCCGTAGGCTCGCCGAGCGCGGCGTACGGGGGCGGCGCCAACGTGCGGTAGTCGACCAGGCGGCCGCGGTGGAGATCCTGCAGGGCTGGCTGGACGCACAGCGGAGGCGAACGTGACGATCGACGATCTTGACCTCGCGTTCGAGGACAGGGCCGACAAGGGTCGCCATCGACGCGGCTACAGAGAGCGAGCCGCCGGCAACGGCCAGAAGAAGAAGCGCAAGGGCAGCGGCGGCAAGACCGCGATCGCCTTCTTCATGGCCCTGGTGCTGTTGGGCGGGCTCGGCGCTGGTGCCTGGTACGGCTTCGACCGGGTGCAGAGCTACTTCACCACCCCCGACTACGACGGCAGCGGCACGGCCGAGAAGGTCAACGTCGAGGTGAAGCAGGCGCAGACCGCGACCGACATCGCCAACACGCTGGTCAAGGCCGACGTCGTGAAGAGCGCCAAGGCGTTCGTCGAGGCGGCCGACGCCGACAGCCGCAGCAAGAACATCCAGCCGGGCGTCTACGGGCTCAACAAGCAGATGAGCGCCAAGGCGGCCCTGGCGGTGCTGGTCGACCCGAAGAAGAAGATCGTCAACGGCGTCACCGTGCCCGAGGGCCTGACCATGCTGTCGACCTTCAAGCGGCTGTCCGAGCAGACCAAGATCCCGGTCAAGGACTTCCAGGCCGCCGCCAAGAATGTCGACTCGTTCGACATCCCCGACTTCTGGTTCAAGCGCCAGGACAAGAAGCCCGTCGTCAAGTCGCTCGAGGGCTTCCTCTTCCCTGATACGTACGAGATCCCGCCGAAGCCGAACGCCAAACAGGTCCTCGACATCATGGTCAACCGGTTTCTGACCGTGGTCGGTGACATGAAGTTCACCGAGAAGGTGGAGCAGGACCGGGGGATCTCGCCGTACGAGGCGCTGATCGTCGCGTCGTTGGCGCAGGCGGAAGCCGGAAACAAGGACGACCTCGGGAAGATCGCCCGGGTCGCCTACAACCGCGTGTACGTCAAGGACATGCCGCTCCAGTTCGACGTGACGCTCAACTACGGTCTCGAGATCGCCGGCAAGAAGACCAAGGCGTCCAAGGAAATGACCGACGAGGACTACGCCAACGCGGGCAACAAGTACAACAGCCACTACTACAAGGGCTTGACTCCGACGCCGATCGACAACCCCGGCAAGCAGGCGCTGGAAGGCGCGATGAACCCGCCGGCCGGCGGTTGGCTGTTCTTCGTGGCGATCGACAAGGAAGGTCACTCGGCGTTCGCCGAGACCGACGCCCAGCACGAGGCGAACAAGGACCGGGCGCGCGCGGCCGGGATCATCAATTGACGCGTGCGGCAGTCCTGGGCAGGCCCATCGCCCACTCGCTCTCTCCGGTGATCCATAACGCCGGGTACGCGGCACTGGGCCTGACCGACTGGTCGTACACCGCGATCGAATGTGACGAGGCCGGGCTGCCCGGCCTCGTCGCCGGTCTCGGCCCGGAATGGGCGGGCCTGTCGCTGACCATGCCGCTGAAGGAAGCCGCCCTGAAGGTGGCGACGTCGGTGGCCCCACTGGCCGCCACCGTCGGCGCGGCCAACACCCTGGTCCGCCGGCCCGACGGCTGGTACGCCACGAACACCGACGTAGACGGCATGGCCTCGTTGCTGACTGAGGCGGGCGTCGACGGCGGCGCGCGCTTCACGGTGCTCGGAGCCGGCGGCACGGCCCGCGCGGCACTGGCCGCCGCATCCCGACTGGCGGCTTCGTCGGTCACGGTGGTCGCCCGCCGCCAGTTCGCGATCGAAGAACTCGCGGCCGCCGCGGCCGAGCTGGGCCTGCCCCTGGTGCCGGCCTTGTGGCCAGACGCCCACGCGGCCCTGGAAGCCGACGTGGTCATCTCCACGGTTCCCAAGGGGGTCGCGGACCCGCTCGCGATCAACGCGAACTGGCGCCGAGGGACGATCCTGTTCGACGCTCTCTACGACCCGTGGCCGACGCCGCTGGCCGACTCGGCCGCTCGGGCCGGCTGCCGCATCCTGTCCGGGCTCGACCTGTTGCTGGCCCAGGCGCTGGGCCAGTTCCGCCTCTTCACGGGCGCGGAACCCCCGGTCGAAGCTATGCGCCAGGCGTTGGCCCAGGCCAGGAGCTAGTCCCTGGGGCATTCGGCCGCGCTTCCACACTGGGGCGATGCTTGATCGCGTCAGGCCTCGGCGCCGGGACTCATTCTCGGCCGATAGGCAACGTATTCGCGTCGGGTCGGGCGCTGGCCGTGGTCTGTTTTGGCTGGTTTCTCGCTCACGGTTGGGTCGGGTGGCAGTGTTCGGCCGGTGGCGGTCGCGGTGGCGGTGGCGGTGGCGGTGGCCGGTGGCCGGTGGCCGGATCTGGCTCCTTGATCTGGGTGCGCGGAGCTCGGATTGATTGCCCGGGTTTTGGGACTCGGTGGCCGGATGGTGGGCGGGAATCGGGGTCGTGTCAGACTTGGGCCGTGTTGCGCTGGTTGACCGCAGGTGAATCGCACGGGCCCGCGTTGGTCGCTGTGCTCGAAGGGGTACCGGCCGGGGTCGAGGTGACCACCGCGGAGATCGGCCGGCAGCTCGCCCGCCGGCGGCTCGGCTATGGCCGGGGCGCGCGGATGTCGTTCGAGCAGGACCTTGTCGAGATTCTGGGCGGGGTGCGGCATGGCCTGACGCTTGGCAGCCCGGTGGCCGTCAAGGTCGGCAACTCGGAGTGGCCCAAGTGGGAGACCGTCATGGCGGCCGACCCCGTGGATCCTGAGATCCTTGCCAAGCTCGCCCGCAACGCGCCGTTGACGCGGCCTCGGCCGGGGCACGCTGATCTTGCCGGCATGCAGAAGTACGGGCACACCGATGCTCGTCCGATTCTTGAGCGGGCCAGCGCGCGGGAGACCGCGGCGCGGGTCGCGGTCGGCACCGTCGCGCGGGAGCTGGTGCGGCAGGCGCTTGGCATCGAGATCGTGTCGCACGTCGTGGAGCTCGGCAGCGTCTCCGCCAAGCCCGGGTTGCACCCGCGGCCCGAAGACGCCGAGCGGATCGACGCCGACCCGCTGCGTTGCCTCGACCCCGACGCCAGTGCGCGGATGGTCGCCGAGGTCGACGCGGCCAAGAAGGACGCGGACACGCTGGGGGGCATCGTCGAGGTGCTGGCCTACGGCGTACCGCCGGGGCTCGGCAGCCACGTGCAGTGGGATCGCAAGCTCGACGCCCGGTTGGCCACCGCGCTGATGTCGATTCAGGCGATCAAGGGTGTGGAGATCGGCGACGCCTGGACGCAGGCCCGGTCCCGCGGCTCCCAGGCCCACGACGAGATCATTCCCACCGCCAACGGGGTCCGGCGGGTCACCGACCGGGCCGGTGGCCTGGAAGGTGGCATCACCACCGGTGAGCCGCTGCGGGTCAGGGCCGCGATGAAGCCCATCTCCTCGCTCAACCGGGCACTGTCCACCGTGGACGTCGTGACCGGTGAGGCGGCGACGGCGATCAACCAGCGGTCCGACGTGGCCGCGGTGCCGGCCGCCGCGATCGTGGCCGAGTCGATGGTCGCGCTGGTGTTGGCCGAGGCGGCTACCGAGAAGTTCGGCGGCGACTCGGTCGCGGAGATCCGCCGCAACCTGGCCGGCTACATCGAGAACCTGGTGATCCGGTGACCGGGCAGCCGCGGGCGATCCTGGTCGGCGCGCCCGGCTCGGGCAAGACCAGCACCGGGCAGGCGCTCGCCGAACGGCTCGGTGTGGCCTTCCGTGACACCGATGCCGACATCGCGGCCACGGCCGGCAAGCCGATTCCCGAGATCTTCCTCGACGACGGCGAAGACCATTTCCGCGCCCTGGAGCGAGCCGCCGTCGCTGCCGCGGCGAGCGACTTCGACGGCGTGCTCGCCCTCGGCGGCGGCGCGATCCTGGCCGAGGAGAACCGCGCCGCGCTCGCCGGGCACCAGGTCGTGCACCTGGTGGTGAGCCTCGGCGAGGCGGTCAAGCGGGTCGGGCTCAGCTCTGGGCGCCCGCTGCTGGAGATCAACCCGCGGGCCACCCTCCGGTTCCTGTTGGACCAGCGGATTCCGCTCTACGAGTCGGTCGCGACGATCACGGTCGAGACCGACGGGCGTACGCCGGACGAGGTGGCCGAAGAGATCGCCGCGCTGCTCAAGCCCTAAGCTCCTCGGGCCCTCAGCAGGTCGGCCAGGCGGTCAGGCTCTGACAGCATCGGCCAGTGGCCGGTGGGCAAGCCACGGATCACCACGTCGTCGGCCATGGCGGCGAAGAACGGGTGGCCGGCGGCCCGCATCTCAGCGATCTGCTCCGGCGAGAACGTGCACGCGATCAGCGTCGCGGGTGGGTTGAGCGTCCCGCCGCGGTGCAACGGCTGGGCCACCGACGCGTACGGGTGGGCGGTGGATCGCTTGCGCAGCAGGGCCAGCGCCTCGTCGTCCAGCCCGGCGAGCAGTTCCGGGTCGTCGGCCGGCTCCCACGGGCGGGGCGGCACGGCTTCGGTCGACTCGGGCGGCGGGCCCATGTCGAGCTGGCGCGTCCCGTCCGGCAACGGACCACTGTCCACATAGACCACCCGTGAGACCGGGATCCGGGCGGCGGCCGCCGTCACCGGCAACCCGCCGTAGCTGTGTCCAACCAGGACGACGTTGTCCCGGCCCCGCGCCGCCTCGATGATGTCGGCCACATGCCGCTCCAGGTCGGCGTCCTCGCCCGCCCGCTCGCCGACCCCGGTCAGCGTCACCGCGATGGCCTCGTCACCGGCCTCCCGCAACCGCGCGGCCACGCCGTCCCACACCCAGCCGCCGAGCCACATACCTGGCACCAATACGAAGGTCTCTGTCATGTGGCGAAGCGTAAGGTGGCATCCGGACGTTTTCAGTCCGGATAAGGAGCGTGACGGGTGTCACATCCCGCCTCCCGGGTGCTGGGCATGCTCGAACTGCTGCAGACCCACCATCACCTGACCGGCGCCGACCTCGGTGCCCGGCTCGGCGTCGACGAGCGCACCGTCCGCCGCTACGCCACCACGCTGGCCGACCTCGGCATCCCGGTGGCCGCCGCCCGCGGCCGTTACGGCGGCTACCGGCTGAGCCCGGGCTACAAGCTGCCTCCGCTGATGCTCACCGACGAGGAGGCAGCCGCGGTGGTGCTCGGGTTGATCGCGGCCGAACACCTCGGGCTCACCACCGAGGCGCCCGCGACCGGTCTGGCGTTGGCGAAGATCCGCCGGGTGCTGCCGACGAACCTGGCCGAGCGCCTCGCGGGCGTACAGGAAAGCCTCGGTTTCACCGTCGATCGCCGGGCGACGGCGGCGCGGCCGGCGACCACGACGTTGTTGACGCTAGGCGCCGCCGCCCGGGCCACTCGCCGGGTGAGCCTCACCTACCGGTCGTGGAAGGGCGCCGTCTCGTTGCGCGAGGTCGACCCCTACGGCCTCGTCTTCCACGCCGGCCGCTGGTACGTCACGGGGTTCGATCATCGGCGCGGGGAGATCCGTACCTTCCGGCTCGACCGCATCACCGCCGTGGACCTTGGAGAGGCCACGTTCGTGGTGCCGGACGGGTTCGACGCGGTCGGGCACGTCACCCGTTCGTTGGCCGGAGTGCCGTACACGTGGGAGGTCGAGGTGCTTTTCGAGGCCGATCTCGCCCAGGTACGCCGCCGCGTGCCGGCCACTGTCGCGGAGATCACCGAGACGGGCGACGGCGTACTGCTGAAGACCCGGGCCCAAAGTCTGCCCGGAATGGCGCAAATGTTGGCCGGTCTGGGGTGGCCGTTCCGGATCGTTGGGCCGCCGGAGCTACGGGATGCGGTGCGGGAGCACGCGGAGCGACTGACCGAGCACGCGGCGCGGTGAATCTCCACAGAGGACAGCCTTTACTCGATGGGGTTCGAGCAAACGGGCGATCGGCGGCCCGCGGGACGGGTGTTAAAATCTTTGGAGATTGGCGTAAAGCGGGCGCGTCCGACAATTCGGGCAGGGCTCTCTCATTCGAGGATCGAGGCGCATGGGCAACCAGCGGTCCATCACCGTCAACGGTGACCTGGGAAGTGGCAAGAGCACCGTGTCGGTCGGGTTGGCGGAGCGGCTGCACCTGCGCCGGATCAGCGTCGGAGACCTCTACCGCGAGATGGCCCGCGAGCGCGGGATGACCGCCCTCCAGCTCAACCTGCACGCCGAGCTCGACGACGTGATCGACGGCACGGTCGACCAGATGCAGCGGGAGATCGCCGAGTCGGGCCAGCGGGTCATCATGGACAGCCGCCTGGCCTGGTTCTTCTTCACCAACGGCTTCAAGGTGCACCTGATCACCGACCCGACCGTGGCGGCCCGCCGGGTGCTCGGCCGACCGGCCAACGAGGTGGAGAACTACGCCACTCTCGAAGAGGCCAAGGACCAGCTCCGCAGCCGCAGCGAGAGTGAGCGCCAGCGGTTCCTCACCCGTTACCACGCCGACAAGCACGCGCTGCGTAACTACGACCTGGTCCTGGACACCACCCGGGCCCGGCCCGACGAGGTGGTCGACCTGGCGGTGGCCGCGATCGAGGGCCGGATCGGCGCCGAGACCACGCCGCTGCTCCTGCTCGACCCCGCGCGCATCTACCCGACGGGTGACATCACCGCGCTGCGCGGGATGGACGACATCGAGGCGGCGGCACTGTCCGGACCGGACGCGCTCGAGCCGATCTCGATCGGTTACGCCGACTCGCGTTTCTTCGTCGTCGACGGCCACCGCCGGCTCAGCGCGGCGCTGCGGGCCGGGTTCCGGCTCGTGCCCGGCACTCTGCTGGCGCAGGACAACGACCCGGTGGTCGGCGGGCTGTCGGCCCGAGAGTTCTTCGCGTCGACGGTGACCATGAGCAAGGTGTACGACTGGCAGGAAGCGCACGGCACCGAGCTCGAGATGCCGGCACACGCACTGGGCGATCCGGCGCCGGTCCACTCCTGATTCCTGTCGTACCCGGCCTCTAAGGTCTTGGTATGACTGAGCGTGCCGATCTGCTGGCCTCCCTCCAGCGTCACCGTGGGTTCCTGCTGTTCACCGTTCGTGGGCTGACCGAGGAGAAGGTGCGGCTGACGCCGACCACGAGTGCGCTGTGCCTAGGTGGGCTGCTGCGGCACGTCGCCAACACCGAGCGGAGTTGGTGCGCGTTCGCGGCCGGGGGCGCCGACGGGATGGCGTCCTTGCCACAGGTTGACTGGGCGAGCGCCTTCGCCATGCCGGCGGGCGCGACCCTGGCCGACGTGATCGCCGACTTCGAGGCCGCCGCTGCCGAGACCGACCTGCTGGTCGAGAAGCTCGACCTCGACCAGGCACACGAGCTACCCAAGGCGCCCTGGTTCGAGCCGGGCGTGTCCTGGTCGGTGCGTCGCGTGTTCCTGCACCTGATCGCCGAGATCTCCCAGCACTCCGGGCACGCCGACATCCTCCGCGAGACCATCGACGGCCAGAAGACGATGGGCTGAGCCCCTTTTGGACCGTGAGGTGTTCGCGGCGCGGTTGATCGAGGCGGCCGCGTTTGCCAGGACCTTTGCCCAGGCGCACGTGGTGGAGGACCTGCCGGAGGCGCTGGTCTTCCGGGTGCGGCTCAACCAGTCCTATGACGGCCATCCGCCCCGGCCTGGTGAGGTGCGGTTTCCGGCCGACGGCGGGCTCGACCGGGCGGTCGCGCTGCTGCGGTGCGACGCGGAGACGGTCGTGGCCCAGCTATGGCGCGACGGCCTTGTTCCCGAATGGGTCAGTCAACCTGACCGTCGTCGGTGAGACCGGTGCTGCGACGGTGGTCGAGGTTGTCTGCTGTGGTCGGTTCACCGCTGACGACGCCGTGCTCTACCACGCCGGTGAGGGCTGGCCGCCTTTTCACGTGCTCGGGCCGTCCCATCCGGTGGTGCACGACGGGAGTCCGTACAGCATCCATGATCGCTTCGAATGCTGGGATCGCGTCGATCTCGAGCAGTTGGCGGCTGTCGGCGATCGGGTGCGCTTCCTCACGGTGTGGACACCCGAGCTGGGTGCGGAGTCGTTGCCTCCGCTGACCGGGCTGACGATCCTCGAACATGACGCATTCGCTGATGGGCTGCCGGCATACAGCCGCTTTCCAAAGCTAAGTCACCTGCGTCTGCGGCTCGCGGCGGCGGATGCGTTCCAGGTCGTCGACTCGGGCGATCCGCTGCGGTCGCTGGAGTCGTTGACGATCTCCAACCTGCCCGCGCGCGACTGGGGGCACGCGGCACTGGCCGCGATCGCGCCGGCGGTGACCCGCGTCGAGCTTCATGCCGCGGGGCGGCTTTGGCTCGGCGCCTTCGGTGCGGGGCTTCGTTCGATCACGCTCAGCGGCGACACGATCGACGGCCCGGTCGAGCTGCCGCCCCACCTTGAGCGCCTCAACCTGCGGCTTCGCGAGACCACGGACCGTGACGTCAGCGCGTTACTCGAAGCCGAGATCGACTACCTGACGCTGAGCGGGACCACGGTCACCGAGGCGATCCTGGCCGCGGCGGGGCGGTCCGCGCGGCGACAGGTCGACCTGTTCAGGACCGGGCTCAGCCCGGAGGCGTTGGCGCGTTTCCGCACCGACCACCCGGCGCTCGACGTTTTGCCGTGGGAGGCCCAGTACGACGCGACTATGCTCAGCGCCGATGGATGAGATCACCCACATTCCGGTCGGTGGTGAGCAGGCCTACGACGTAGTCGTCGGGCGCGGGCTCACCGATCAGGTCAGCGCCCTGTTGCCGGGCGCCGACCGCGTCGCCGTGCTCGCGTCGACGGCGCTCTTCGCGCGGGCCGAGGCGGTCGAGGCCGCGCTGTCCGCCGCTGGGCGGCAGGTCACCCGCATCGAGATACCCGACGCGGAGAGCGGCAAGACCGTCGAGACCGCCGCCGAGTGCTGGGACCAGCTCGGCGCAGCCGGGTTCACCCGGTCCGACGCGGTGGTGGCCGTCGGTGGCGGTGCCGCGACCGACCTCGGTGGCTACGTCGCGGCCGCCTGGCTGCGCGGGGTGCGCTGGGTACCCGTGCCGACCTCGCTGCTCGGCATGGTCGACGCCGCGGTGGGCGGCAAGACCGGCATCAACACGGCCGCCGGCAAGAACCTGGTGGGCGCGTTCCACCCGCCGGTCGGCGTGCTGTGCGACCTCGACGCGCTCGACACGCTGCCGGTCAAAGACCTCACCGCCGGCTTGGCCGAGGTGGTCAAGTGCGGCTTCATCGCCGAGCCGGCGATCCTCGACCTGATCGAGCGCGACCCGCAAGCGGCCGCCGACCCGAAGAGCTCAGCGGTCCGAAGCCTGATCGAGTACGCCATCCGGGTGAAGGCTGACGTTGTCGGCGGCGACCTCAAGGAATCCGGCCGGCGCGAGATCCTCAACTACGGGCACACGCTGGCCCACGCGATTGAGAAGGTCGAGTACTACACCTGGCGCCACGGCGACGCGGTCTCCGTCGGGCTGGTCTACGCGGCCGAGCTCAGCCGGCTGGCCGGGCGTCTCGACGCTGCCACCGCCGCACGGCACGGCGAGATCCTGTCGGCGCTCGGGCTGCCGACCCGCTACGCCGCCGGTGCCTGGCCGGACCTGCTCGCCGCCATGCGCGTCGACAAGAAGGCCCGCGGCTCCCGGTTGCGGTTCGTCGTGCTCGACCGGCTGGCCGAGACCGACCTGCTCGAGGGCCCGTCCGACGACCTGCTCGCCGAGGCCTACGCCGCCGTCGCCAACTGAGCTGCCGACTGCGGATCTGACGCCGCCGGCCGAACCCGCGGATCCGACGAGTGCCTGGGCGATGCCGACCAGTTAGGGCATGCCGCCGGAGAAGCCCTTGAGCTTGAGGCCGGCCACGTCCGACCGGCCGATCAGGTGTCGCTGGGGTCGGGCGCGCATTAAGCGTCGACCGTTGTGTCGCTTGAGGCGGCTTGATCGTTGCGCTGCGTTGCCCGCGTCGGTGGGTGAGTTGTGCGTGGCGATTCCGGGGGTCGGGGGCGCGTTACGCGTCGATCGTTGTGCTGCGCGTGCCCGCGTCGATCGTTGTGCCGTCTGGGTCGATGGTTGAGCCGTGCGCGGTGGTGTCGGGGTTTGCGTTGTCGGTGGCCGGCGAAGCGGCCTCGATCGGTAGGAAGGCCAACAACCCCAAGGCGATCCAGACGTAGAGGTTGCCGCCCACGACCGCGGTTAGTGAGCGCTCACTCTCGGACCACAGCCACACCGCGCTAGTGCAGAGCAGCACATAAGCGGCCACCACAAAGGCCCGGCCGAGGCCGCGTTCGGTCCGTTGCCACGCCAGGTACAGCGCCGGTAGCAGCCATACCAGGTGGTGTACCCAGGTCACCGGGCTGATCAGGCAGGTCGCCACCCCGGTCAGGGCGAAACCGGTGACGTGGTCGCCCGCCAACGCGGCTCGGCGCGCTCGGACTATCCACAGTGCACAAACCAAGACCACCGCCAGTGCCCACCACCAGCCCGGTAGGTCCGCCCGGGCCAGCACACCCCGCAGGGACTGGTTCGACACGTAGCCCAGGTCGCCCACCCGGCCCGTGTTCCACAGCGCCTCGGTCCAGAAGGTGCGCGACGCCGCCGGGGCGATCGCCGCCGCCAGCAACACAGCTCCCGCGATCGTGGCTACCGCCACCAGGAACGCCCGCCAGCGGCGGGCCAGCGCCAGGTAGACCACGAACAGGCCGGGAGTGAGCTTGACCGCGGTCGCCAGACCGATGCCGATGCCGGCCCGCGGCCCCCGGCGCAGGTCCCACCAGACCAGCGCCAGCAGCACCAGGTTGACCTGGCCGAAGCTGACCGTGTCGCGGACCGGCGCCAGGAAGACGCAGAGCAGCGCTACCCACAGCCAGGCCCGAAGGCCGGCGCCGACCAGCCACCGGAGAACCAGCCCTCCGGCCACCACGTTGACCGCGATGCTCACCGCGATCGCCGTGTGCCAGGACAGTGGCGCCAGCGGGGTCATCAGCAGCGCCGCGAACGGGGGATAGGTGAACCCGTACACGGTGCCGGGTCGCAGGTAGTCGTAGAGATCCCCGCCGCCGATCCAGTGCTGGACCGCGCCGTAGTAGACGCCCACGTCGAAGAAGCCGCGCCGGCCTGGCACGAGCAGCACCCACAGAAAAGCCAGAACAGCCAGCAACGCGAGGGTGCGGCGGGACGGGGTCATCCGGCCAGCCCCGGAGCCAGGTCGTCCTCCGGTGTGCTGGCGAAGGCCGCCATGACCAGCAGCGCGACCGCCAAGATGCCCCCGGCCAGGGCGAAGCCCAGCGGACCCAGGCCGTGGGGCGCGAAGCCGTCGGGCAGCACCACCAACGCCAGCACGGCGGACGCGGCGGCGGCGAGCCGGCCCGCCCGGCCGAACGGCGCGCTCGCGGCCAGCGGGACGACGGCCCACAGCAGGTACCAGGGCCGCACCGCCGGCCCGAACACCACGACGCCGCCGAGCACCAGTCCCACCCCCTGCACGGGACCGACCGAACGGCGCCGGTGCCAGACCAGCAGCGCGGCAGCCACCGCCGCGCACAGGCCGGCCAGCCGCCAGCCCGTCATCGGTGCCGTGCCCAGCGACGCGTCCAACGCCTCCAGCAAGCCGCTGGTCGCCCGGCCGAGAGCGCTGGTCAGCGACCAGCTATCGGCGGTCACGGGAGTGCGCAGCGCACCCACCCAGCCGAAACCGGTGCCGGCGAGCCAGGTCACACCGACCGCCGTACCCCCGGCGACCAGGACCGTTCCCCCGAGAGCGCGCACCCGGGGCCACCGCCCAGCAGCCGAAGACGCCCAGACCAGGGCGACCGCCGCGAGCCCGACCGCCGCCGGCACCTTGACCAGCGCGGCGAGGGTGACGGCAACGGCGCCGAGCACGGGCCGTCCGCCCACCGCCAAGGCCAGCCCAAAAGCCAGCAGCCCGACCAGCACCGCGTCGTTGTGCGCGCCGCCGACAAGATGCAGCAGGACCAGCGGGTTGAGCACCGCCAGCCACAGCGCGGCCGCGGGCGCGACGCCGAAGCGCCGGGCCAGCGGCGGCAGGGAGAACGCGAGCAACGTCACCCCACCGAGAGCGACCAATCGCATCAGGAGTACGCCGAGCGTCACGTGCCCGCCGACCAGGGTGGCCACCGCGGTGGCCAGGAGCAGGAACGCCGGCCCGTACGGGGTGGCCGTGTGCTGCCAGATCGCCGGCACCTCGGCCGCGAACGGGCCGCCCAGCGCGGCGGGGCCGTCGCGGTAGACGTCGAGCCCGGCCCCGACCATCGCGCCCTGGGCCAGGTAGCTGTAGACGTCGCGGCTGAACACCGGCGGGGCGATCAGCAGCGGTGCGGCCCACATCAGCAGCGTGGCCAGCAGTTCTTCGGCTCGGGGCGGTCGCTGCCGCACCAGCCGACCCAGCCGCCACCAGGCGACCACCAGCAGCACCAGGCCGAAGTAGGCGACGGCGATGCCGGCGGTGAACAGGTCGACTGGAAGATCAGGGCGGGCCAGCGGCCCCTCGGCCGGCCCGGCGCCGGCGCCCACCCCGCCCAGGGCCACGCACATCGTGCCGGCCACACCCCAGGCGCGGCACCGCCCTAGCTGGCCGGCGTCGGGGTTGGCGAGGACCGGCGCGGACACCCGACGAGGATGGCAATCGTTGATGGCCGGTAGACTCGTCTGGTCTGTCCGCCGAGTGAAGATCAAGGCAGGAAATGGCCACCACCAACGACCTGAAGAACGGTCTGGTTCTCAACCTCGACGGCGAGCTCTGGTCCGTCGTTGAGTTCCAGCACGTCAAGCCCGGCAAGGGTGGTGCGTTCGTGCGCACCACGCTCAAGAACGTGCTGTCCGGAAAGGTCGTCGACAAGACCTTCAACGCGGGGACCAAGGTCGACACCGCCACCGTCGACAAGCGCACGATGCAGTACCTGTACGCGGACGGCGAAGACTACGTCTTCATGGATCTGGACACCTACGACCAGATCAACGTCAACGGCGGCACGGTTGGCGAAGCGGCCAACTACCTGCTGCCCGAGGCCGAGGCGATGGTCGCGACCCACGAGGGCGTCCCGCTCTACGTCGAGCTGCCGACCAGCGTCGTGCTCGAGGTCACCTACACCGAGCCCGGCATGCAGGGCGACCGCTCCACCGGCGGCAACAAGCCGGCCACCGTCGAGACCGGCGCGACCGTCCCGGTCCCGCTGTTCATCACCATCGGTGAGAAGATCAAGGTCGACACCCGCGACGGCCGTTACCTCGGCCGCGCCTGATGGCGGAGGGCCCCAAGACCTCGATGCCCGCGCGCCGCAAGGCGCGCAAGCGGGCCCTCGATGTGCTGTTCGAAGCCGACCTGCGGGACCGGCCGCCCACTGACGTGCTCACGGACTACGTCGCGCGGCTGGACCGCCCGTTGCCCGGTCACCTGGACTACGCGATCGGCCTGGTCAACGGTGTCGCCGCGCACCTCGACCGGATCGACGAGCTGATCGCCAGCTACGCCGAGGGTTGGACGATCGACCGGATGCCGGTGGTCGACCGCAACCTGGCGCGGATCGCCGTCTACGAGCTGCTCTACGTCGACGAGATCGACGACGCCGTGGCGATCACCGAGGCCGTCGAGCTCGCCCGGCAGATGTCGACCGACGACAGCCCGCGGTTCCTGAACGGGCTCATCGGGCGAATCGCCGAGTACGCATCGCGCTAAAACTCCCTTTCATCAACAAGGGCCCCTTCCGTCGCTCGTGGCGACGGGAAGGGGCCCTTGTTGTATGAGCGGATCTAGCTGGCGAAGAAGGCGCGGGGGTCTGCGACCAGGACGCCGTGCTCGTTGAGGCGCTCGATCAGGCCCGACGGCGACGAGTCGTAGACGATCGCGAGCGCGCGCAGGTCGTCCGCGCGGATCGAGAGGACCCGGCCGTTGTAGTCGCCGCGCTGCTGCTGGATGGCGCGCGCGTAACGGGCCACGTAGGCGAGCTCCTCCGAGGCCTCGTCGTAGAGGCGCTCGAGGTCGAGCACGATCTTGTTGGTGGGCTCGTGGCGGACACCGCTGCCGTCGGGCAGCAGCTCCGAGACGGGCACCCGGTAGAAGTCAGCGAGCTCGGCGAGGCGGGAGACCGTCACGGCCCGGTCGCCGCGCTCGTAGGAGCCGACGACGACCGCCTTCCAGCGACCGTTCGACTTCTCCTCCACACCTTGCAGGGAGAGGCCCTGCTGCTGGCGGATGGAGCGCAGGCGCGCGCCCAACGACTTGGCGTACTCAGAAGGCATTGACGACTCTCCCAGTGCTGGCACCCGGGGTTCTCCCCAGCTATCGCTACGGAGCGTGACGGTACGGGGAATGAGAGAACTGGTCAAGTGCTCATTACCCATTACTTGGGATAACTGTCGTGTCTTGTCCGAATTTTCCTGCACCATGCATCAACGACTCGCGGCAGTGTTACGCACGGCACGCTGCGCTTACCCGCACGGTCCCCGCTGGTAACGTGATCGACGGTTCGCCGAAGACATCCTTTAACGACCCGTCCCGTGAGGCGGGGAAGGAGGTCCGCCGTGGCCTATCCTCAGGCCGCTTCATCCTCGACGACGTCCGGTTCACCACCGACTGTGAAGGTCATCCTCACAGAAACGGACCTGCAGCGGGTCGTCGACCGCATCGCGCACCAGATCCTCGAGAAGACGGACGGTGCCGACGGCACGGTCCTGCTCGGCATCCCGACCCGCGGCGTTCCACTGGCCCGCCGGCTGGCCAGCCGCATCGCCGCGTTCGAGTCGGTCGATGTCCCGGTGGGTGTGCTCGACGTCACTCTTTACCGCGACGACCTCCGGCTCAAGGCCACCCGCGCGATCGGCCCCACCGACCTGCCGCCCGGTGGCATCGACGGCCGGCGGGTCATCCTCGTCGACGACGTGCTGTTCTCCGGCCGCACTGTGCGGGCCGCGCTCGACGCCCTCTCCGACCTCGGCCGGCCCAGCTCCGTGCAACTCGCCGTGATCGTCGACCGGGGGCACCGCGAGTTGCCGATCCGCGCCGACTACGTCGGCAAGAACATCCCGACCGCGCGCGCCGAGATCGTCAAGGTGGCGCTGGCCGAGATCGACGGCCTGGACGAGGTCAAGCTGCTCGGCGAGGAGACCAAATGATCAAGCATCTGCTGTCGGCCGCCGACCTCGACGCCCAGCACGCCACGCTGGTCCTGGACACCGCCGCGGAGCTGGCCAACGTGTCCAGCCGCGAGGTGAAGAAGCTGCCCACGCTGCGCGGCCGCACCGTGGTCAACCTGTTCTACGAGGACTCGACCCGCACGCGGATCTCCTTCGAGGCCGCGGCCAAGCGGTTGTCGGCCGACGTCATCAACTTCTCCGCCAAGGGCTCCAGCGTCTCCAAGGGCGAGAGCCTCAAGGACACCGCGCTGACCCTGCAGGCGATGGGCGCCGACGCGGTGGTCGTCCGACACCCCGCGTCCGGCGCGCCGCACCGGCTGGCGAGCTGGGTCGACGGCTCGGTGGTCAACGCCGGCGACGGCACCCACGAGCACCCGACCCAGGCGCTGCTCGACGCGTACACGATGCGTTCCCGACTGGGCCGGGTCGCCGGCCTGCACGTGGCGATCGTCGGCGACGTGCTGCACAGCCGGGTCGCCCGGTCGAACGTCCTGCTGCTCACCACGCTGGGTGCCAAGGTCACGGTGATCGGCCCGCCGACCCTGATCCCGGTCGACGTCGGCCCGGCGCTGTCGCCCGACCTGCGCGTCTCCTACGACCTCGACGCGGTGCTGCCGGACGTCGACGTGGTGATGATGCTGCGGGTCCAGCGCGAACGGATGAACGACTCCTTCTTCCCGTCGACGCGCGAGTACGCGCGCCGTTACGGGCTCGACGCGGCCCGCATGCGCCGGCTGCCCGAGCACGCGATCGTCATGCACCCCGGCCCGATGGTCCGCGGCATGGAGATCACTCCGGAGGTGGCCGACTCGGCCCGCTCCACGATCGTCGAACAGGTCGCCAACGGCGTCTCCGTCCGGATGGCCGTCCTCTACCTGCTCCTGGGGGGCAAATGAGCAGCACCACGTACCTCGTCAAGGGCGTCAGCGTCGTCGGCGCCGAGCCGACCGACCTGCTGGTCCGCGACGGTGTGGTCCTCGAGGCCGGCGCGAGCGCCCAAAACGCCCAGGTGATCGACGCCGATGGCCTGGTCGCGCTGCCCGGCCTGGTCGACCTGCACACCCACCTGCGTGAGCCCGGCCGCGAGGACGCCGAGACCGTCGAGTCCGGCTCGCGGGCCGCGGCGCTGGGCGGCTACACCGCCGTCTGCGCGATGGCCAACACCTCGCCGGTCGCCGACACCGCCGGCGTGGTCGAGCAGGTCTGGCGGCTCGGCCGCGAGGCCGGCCTGGTCGACGTGCAGCCGATCGGCGCCGTGACGGTCGGCCTGGCCGGCCAGCACCTCGCCGAGCTCGGCGCGATGGCCACCTCCGCCGCCAAGGTGCGGATCTTCTCCGACGACGGGCACTGCGTCTCCGACCCGCGCCTGATGCGCCGCGCCCTGGAATACGTGAAGGCGTTCGACGGCGTGATCGCCCAGCACGCCGAGGAGCCCCGGCTCACCGAGGGTGCCCAGATGCACGAGGGCGAGATCTCCGCGCGGCTAGGGCTGACCGGCTGGCCGGCGGTCGCCGAAGAGGCGATCATCGCCCGGGACGCGCTGCTCGCGGGCCACGTCGGCGCCCGGCTGCACGTCTGCCACGTGAGCACCGCCGGGTCGGTCGACGTGCTTCGCCAGGCCAAGGCGGCGGGGGTACGGGTGACCGCCGAGGTCACGCCGCACCACCTGCTGCTGACCGACGAGCGGGCCAGCTCGTACGACCCGGTGTTCAAGGTCAACCCGCCGCTGCGCACCCAGAAGGACGTCGCCGCGCTG
Source organism: Asanoa ishikariensis (assembly GCF_900107455.1). Taxonomy (GTDB): domain Bacteria; phylum Actinomycetota; class Actinomycetes; order Mycobacteriales; family Micromonosporaceae; genus Asanoa; species Asanoa ishikariensis. The sequence goes on from NZ_FNQB01000002.1 coordinate 2,008,054, forward strand.
CGAGCGGCCCTGGCCGAGGGCCTGATCGACATCGTGGCCACCGACCACGCGCCGCACGCGATGGAAGACAAGGAATGCGAGTGGGCGTACGCGCGCCCCGGCATGCTCGGCCTGGAGACAGCGCTGTCCATCGTGCTCGACGTCCTCGGGCCGGACTGGCCGCTGATCGCCGACCGGATGTCGCGGACGCCGGCCCGGATCGCCGGGCTGACCGACCACGGCCACCTGCCCGCGGCCGGCGCACCCGCGACGTTCACCCTGGTCGACCCGGCGGCCCGCTGGCAGGTCGACCCCACGGCGTCGGCATCCCGCTCACGTAACACCCCGTACGCGGGGATGACCCTGCCCGGTCGGGTCGTCGCGACGTTCCTGCGCGGCGAACCGACGGTGCTGGACGGAAAGGCAGTCAAATGAGGCGCCCCGCGCTGCTCGTCCTGGAGGACGGGCGGACGTTTCACGGTGAGTCCTACGGCAGCGTGGGCGAGACCTTCGGCGAGGCGGTGTTCACCACCGCGATGACCGGCTACCAGGAGACGCTGACCGACCCGTCGTACCACCGGCAGGTCGTGGTCCAGACCGCGCCGCACATCGGCAACACCGGCGTCAACGACGAGGACGACGAATCGGCGAAGATCTGGGTCGCCGGGTACGTGGTGCGCGACCCCGCCCGGCTCGCCTCCAACTGGCGACGCACCGGCGATCTGGAGGACCGGCTCGCCGCCGAGGGTGTGGTGGGCATCTCCGGGGTCGACACCCGGGCGCTGACCCGGCACCTGCGTGACCGGGGCGCCATGCGGGTCGGCGTGTCCAGCGTGACCGACGACCCGGCCGCCCTGCTGCGCAAGGTGCAGGAAGCGCCCGAGATGGTCGGCGCCGACCTGTCGGCCCAGGTGACCACCGCGAAGCCGTACACCGTGCAGGCGGTTGGCACGCACGAGTTCACCGTCGCCGCAGTCGACCTGGGCATCAAGCGCAACGTGGCCCGGCGGCTGGCCGCCCGGGGCGTGACCACGCACGTGATGCCGGCCGGCTCGACCATCGACGACCTGCTCGCCACCGGCGCCGACGCGGTGTTCCTCTCGCCCGGACCGGGCGACCCGGCCACCGCCGACGGCCCCGTCGCGCTCGCCCGCGAGGTGATGCGGCGGCAGATTCCGCTGTTCGGCATCTGCTTCGGCTCACAGATCCTCGGCAGGGCGCTCGGCTTCGGCACCTACAAGCTGGCCTTCGGCCACCGGGGCAGCAACCAGCCGGTGCTCGACCGGACGACCGGCAAGGTCGAGGTGACCGCGCACAACCACGGGTTCGCCGTGGACGCGCCGCTCGACGGCACCGTCGCGACCGACTTCGGCGACGTCGCGGTGTCGCACGTCTGCCTCAACGACAACGTGGTGGAGGGTCTGCGGGCGCACGACGTCCCGGCCTTCACCGTCCAGTACCACCCGGAAGCGGCCGCTGGTCCGCACGACGCCGATTACCTCTTTGATCGGTTCCGGGAGCTCATCGCGGGGGAGAGGGTCAGTGCCTAAACGGAGCGACTTGTCGCACGTGCTGGTCATCGGGTCGGGGCCGATCGTGATCGGTCAGGCGTGCGAGTTCGACTACTCGGGGACGCAGGCGTGCCGGGTGCTGCGGGCGGAGGGGCTGCGAGTCAGCCTGGTCAACTCCAACCCGGCCACGATCATGACGGACCCGGAGTTCGCCGACGCCACGTACGTCGAGCCGATCACCCCGGAGTTCCTCGAGCTGGTGATCGCCAAGGAACGGCCGGACGCGATCCTGCCGACCCTGGGTGGCCAGACCGCGCTCAACGCCGCGGTCGCGCTGCACGAGATGGGCATCCTCGAGAAGTACAACGTCGAGCTGATCGGCGCCGACATCGAGGCCATCCAGCGGGGCGAGGACCGGCAGAAGTTCAAGGAGATCGTGGCGCTCGCCGGGGCGGAGACGCCGCGCTCGCGGGTCTGCGACTCGATGGAGTCGGTCCGGTCGGCGGCGGCCGAGCTCGGCCTGCCCGTGGTCGTCCGGCCGTCGTTCACGATGGGCGGCCTCGGCTCCGGCATGGCGCACACGGTCGAGGACCTCGAGCGGATCGCCGGCGCCGGGCTGACCGAGTCGCCGGTGCACTCGGTGCTGATCGAGGAGAGCGTGCTCGGCTGGAAGGAGTACGAGCTCGAGCTGATGCGCGACAAGCACGACAACGTCGTGGTGGTCTGCTCGATCGAGAACATCGACCCGATGGGCGTGCACACCGGTGACAGCGTGACCGTCGCGCCGGCGATGACCCTGACCGACCGGGAGTACCAGACGCTGCGTGACGTGGGCATCGCGGTGCTCCGCGAGGTCGGCGTCGACACCGGCGGCTGCAACATCCAGTTCGCGATCAACCCGGACGACGGCCGGCTCGTGGTCATCGAGATGAACCCGCGGGTGTCGCGGTCGTCGGCGCTGGCCTCGAAGGCGACCGGCTTCCCGATCGCGAAGATCGCGGCCAAGCTGGCCATCGGCTACACGCTCGACGAGATCCCCAACGACATCACCCTTAAGACGCCGGCCGCGTTCGAGCCGGCGCTCGACTACGTGGTGGTGAAGATCCCGAGGTTCGCGTTCGAGAAGTTCCCCGGCGCCGATCCGGAGCTGACGACCACGATGAAGTCGGTCGGCGAGGCGATGAGCCTGGGCCGCAACTTCGCCGAGGCGCTCAACAAGGCGATGCGCTCGATGGAGACCACCGCCGTCGGCTTCTGGACCACGCCCGACCCGGCCGGCGCGACACTGGCGTCCACCCTGGACGAGCTGGGCACGCCGCACGACGGCCGGCTCTACACCGTCGAGCGGGCGTTGCGCATGGGTGCCACGGTGGCCGAGGTCTCGGCCGCGTCCGGTCGGATCGACCCGTGGTTCCTCGACCAGATCGCCGAGCTGGTCGACCTGCGCGCCGAGATCGTCGCGGCGCCGGTGCTCGACCGGCCGCTGTTGCGCCGGGCCAAGCGGGCCGGCCTGTCCGACCGCCAGCTCGCCGCCCTCCGCCCCGAGTTCGCGGGCGAGGACGGGGTGCGCCGCCTGCGGCACAGCCTGGAGCTGCGGCCGGTCTACAAGACCGTCGACACCTGCGCGGCCGAGTTCGAGGCCACGACGCCCTACCACTACTCCTCGTACGAAGAGGAGACCGAGGTGGCGCCCTCGGACCGGCCGAAGGTGCTGATCCTGGGCTCGGGGCCGAACCGGATCGGGCAGGGCATCGAGTTCGACTACTCCTGCGTGCACGCCGTGATGGCCCTGCGGTCCGCCGGGTACGAGACCGTGATGGTCAACTGCAACCCGGAGACCGTGTCGACGGACTACGACACGGCTGACCGGCTCTACTTCGAGCCGCTCACCTTCGAAGACGTGATCGAGGTCGTCAACGCCGAGAACGAGTCCGGTCGCGCGGCCGGTGGGCCGGGCGTCGTGGGCGTCGTGGTGCAGCTCGGCGGGCAGACGCCGCTCGGGCTGGCCCAGCGGCTCAAGGACGCCGGCGTGCCGATCGTCGGCACCACCCCGGAGTCGATCGACCTGGCCGAGGACCGGGGCGCGTTCGGTGCGGTGCTGGCCAAGGCCGGCCTGCGGGCGCCGGCGCACGGCACGGCCACCTCGTACGAGGACGCCAAGGCGATCGCCGACGAGATCGGCTACCCGGTGCTGGTGCGGCCCTCGTACGTACTCGGCGGCCGGGGCATGGAGATCGTCTACGACGACCCGACGCTGTCCGCCTACATCGGCCGGGCCACCCAGATCTCGCCGGCCCACCCGGTGCTGGTCGACCGCTTCCTGGACGACGCGATCGAGATCGACGTGGACGCGCTCTGCGACGCCACCGGCGAGGTCTTCCTCGGCGGCGTGATGGAGCACATCGAGGAGGCCGGCATCCACTCCGGCGACTCGGCCTGCGCGCTGCCGCCGATCACGCTGGCCGCGTCGCACCTGGCCGAGGTCCGCCGCTACACCGAGGAGATCGCCCGCGGTGTCGGGGTGCGCGGCCTGCTCAACGTGCAGTACGCGCTCAAGGACGACACGCTCTACGTGCTCGAGGCCAACCCGCGCGCGTCGCGGACGGTGCCGTTCGTGTCGAAGGCGACCGCGGTGCCGCTGGCCAAGGCAGCCGCCCGGATCATGCTCGGCGCGACGATCGCTGAGCTGCGCGGCGAAGGCTTGCTTCCGCCGACAGGCGACGGGGGAGACCTGCCCGCCGACGGCCCGACCGCGGTCAAGGAGGCGGTGCTGCCGTTCAAGCGGTTCCGCACGCCGGCCGGGCGGGGCGTCGACTCGTTGCTCGGCCCCGAGATGAAGTCGACCGGCGAGGTGATGGGCATCGACCCGGCCTTCGGCAACGCGTACGCGAAGTCGCAGGCCGCCGCGTACGGCTCGCTCCCGACCTCGGGCCGGATCTTCGTCTCGGTCGGCAACCGCGACAAGCGCAGCATGATCTTCCCGATCAAGCGGCTGGCCGACCTGGGCTTCCAGATCGTGGCGACCGAGGGCACCGGCCAGGTGCTGCGCCGGCACGGCATCACCTGCGAGATCATCCGCAAGCACTGGGAAGAGGCGGGTTCCGGGCCGGACGCGGTCACGCTGATCCGCAACGGCGAGGTGGCGCTGGTCGTCAACACGCCGCAGGGCTCGGGCGCCTCGGCGCGCTCGGACGGCTACGAGATCCGCAGCGCGGCGGTCACCGCCGACATCCCGTGCATCACGACGGTGCCGGGCGCGGCCGCCGCGGTGATGGGCATCGAGGCCGTGATCCGCGGCGAGATGACCGTGCGGCCGCTGCAGGACCTGCACCGGGCGCTGCGGGCGGGTGGCGGTCGTGCTGTTTGAGCGGGTCGTCCGCCCCGCCCTGTTCCGGATCGGTGCCGGCGACGCCGAGACCGCGCACGAGTGGACGCTGACGCGGCTGGCGGGCCTCCCGCCGGCCGCGCGGCGGCTGATGGCTCTGCGGTACGCGGTGCGCCGGCCGACCACGGTGTTCGGGGTCGAGTTCCCCAACGCGGTCGGGCTGGCCGCGGGCGTCGACAAGAACGGCGTGGCGCTGGCGGCCTGGCCGGCCCTGGGGTTCGGCTTCGTCGAGGTCGGCACGGTGACCGCCCACGCGCAGCCGGGCAACCCGAAGCCGCGGCTGTTCCGGCTGCGCGGCAGCGACGCGATCGTCAACCGGATGGGCTTCAACAACGAGGGCGCGGCGGCCCTCGCACGGCGCTTGGAAGGGTCCCTTGCGCTGAGGGCCCCGTTAGGGATCTCGCTCGGGAAGTCCAAGGTCACGCCGCTCGAGGACGCGGTCGACGACTACCTCGCGTCCTACAAGCTGTTGCGGGACTACGGCGACTACTTCGCCGTCAACGTGTCCTCGCCCAACACGCCGGGGCTGCGGTCCCTCCAGGATCGGGACTCGATCGACGCGCTGCTGGGCGCGCTGGTGGGGGAGAAGCCGATCCTCGTGAAGATCGCTCCGGACCTGACCGAGGCGGCCATCGCGGAGCTCCTGGAGGTCTGCCTGGCCCGCGGGGCCGCCGGGGTCATCGCCACCAACACCACCCTCGCCCGGGACGGCCTGGTGGCCGCTGACGTGGCCGCCGGGGCCGAGGCCGGCGGGCTCTCCGGTCGTCCCCTCACCGCGAAGGCCCGCGACGTCGTGCGGTTCGTGCACACCGAGACGGGCGGACAAATCCCGGTGATCGGGGTCGGTGGCCTGATGACGGCCGACGATGCGGCGCGGATGTTCGACGCCGGCGCGAGCCTTGTGCAGGTCTACAGCGGGTTCATCTACCACGGGCCGGCGCTGGTCCGGCGGATCGCGTCGTTGAAGAAAGGACAATCGTGACCAAAGCCTTCGGATCACGCCTGTACGAGGCCCTCGCGACCCGCGGCCCGCTGTGTGTAGGCATCGATCCGCATCCAAGTCTGCTGGCGTCCTGGGGGCTGCCGGACGACGCCGACGGGCTGGCCCGATTCTGTGCGACCGTGATCGAGGCGCTCGGCGACCGGGTCGCGGTGGTCAAACCGCAGTCGGCCTTCTTCGAGCGACACGGCTCCCGAGGGGTCGCCGTGCTTGAGTCGGCTATCCGACAGTTGCGGGAAGCCGGCGTACTGGTACTCCTCGATGTGAAGCGCGGCGACATCGGATCGACGGTCGCCGCTTACGCGTCCGCGTATCTCGACCCGACGAGTCCGCTGCGTGCTGACGCGATCACGGCGAGCCCGTACCTCGGCGTCGGATCCTTGGCCCCGATGTTCGACGCGGCGCGCGCGCATGATGGCGGCGTGTTCGTCCTCGCGCTCACCTCGAACCCGGAAGGCGCCGAGGTGCAACGCGCCGTCGGTCCCGGCGGTCGGACTGTCGCTCAGAGCGTGATCGACGAGATTTCCCAGCTCAACGCGGGTACGGAGCCGCTCGGGAGCTTCGGATTGGTGGTTGGAGCGACGATCGGGGATACCGGCCACGATCTCTCCCGCGTCAACGGCCCGATTCTCGCGCCCGGGCTCGGTGCGCAGGGTGCGACCGCTGCCGACCTGCGTACGGTTTTCGGTAATGATCTTGATTGGGTGGTTCCGTCCTACTCGCGGGAGATCCTCGCTCGCGGGCCCTCGGTGTCCGATTTGCGAGCGGCGACGGCCGACGTTCTGGCCCAGTGCCGAGCCGTTTTGGCCCCCCGATCGAGGTGACACGGGGGATCAAGATTTCGTGATCAAGGCGCGCCGACGTTGCCGAAAACCAATCGGGCCGCTAGTTTTCCCGGCGCTGGGAACCACATGCCCCTTTGGTTCACGGCCACCCCACGTTTCACGACCGCGGCGGATTTTCCCGATCGCGGTAGGACCTGAGGAGAACTGGTGCCGCTCCCGTCACTGAGCCCCGAACAGCGCGCGGCAGCGCTGGAAAAGGCAGCGGAGATCCGCAAAGCCCGTGCTGAACTGAAAGAGCAGCTCAAGCAGGGCAAGACCACCCTCGCCGCGGTGCTCGACCGGGCCGAAGGCGACGACGTCGTCGGCAAGCTCAAGGTTTCGGCCGTGCTGCAGGCGATGCCGGGCATCGGCAAGATCCGGGCGACCCAGATCATGGAGAAGCTCAAGATCGCTGACAGCCGCCGGCTGCGCGGTCTGGGCGACCAGCAGCGCAAGGCGCTCCTTGGAGAGTTCGCCGGCAGCTGACCCGGCACCCGGGTAAAAACAAGTTGTGACCACGCATGACGAGGCGCGCCCGGCGGCTCGGCTCACGGTCCTGACCGGTCCTTCGGAAGCCGGTCGGGCAGCCGTGATCCGGCTCGTCCGGGCGCGCTCGCCATGGGTGCGGATGCCCGTCCTGGTCACCACTCGCCGGCGGCGCGACCACGAGGTCGACGGCGTGCACTACACGTTCGTCGACGAGGCCGCGTTCGACCGCATGGTCGACGAGCACGGCCTGCTCGAGTCCGCGGCGATCCGGCACCACCGCTACGGCACCCCCCGCCGCCCGGTGGAGGACTGGCTCGCGGCCGGTGAGCCCGTCCTGCTCTCCATCGACCCGCGCGGCGCCGAGCTCGTGAGCCTGGCATTTCCAGACGCTCGGACGGTGCTCCTGCTGGCACCCACCGATCAGGTGACGGCCGGCGACGGCGTCGCCGGAGCGATCATCAACCACGCCGCCGGGCGCGCTGCCGATGAGCTGGTAGGATTGCTCGGTTCGTCATTCCTGACCCCGGCACGACCGCCGCGCGGCGGTTGAGAACTTTGAGGTTTGTTTTCGTGGGATCCATCGCCACCAACCCTGAAGGCATCACCAACCCGCCGATCGACGAGCTGCTCGAGAAGACCACGTCGAAGTACGCGCTGGTCATCTTCGCGGCCAAGCGCGCCCGCCAGGTCAATGCCTACTACAGCCAGCTCGGCGAGGGCCTTCTCGAATACGTCGGCCCGCTGGTCGAGACCACGCCGCAGGAGAAGCCACTCTCCATCGCGATGCGTGAGATCAACGCCGGCCTGCTCACGGCCGAGCCGACCGACAACCCCTGAGGTCATGACGGCCCGGGTCATCCTCGGCGTCGGCGGCGGCATCGCCGCCTACAAGGCCGCCGAGTTGCTCCGTCTGTTCACCGAGTCGGGGCACCGGGTCCGGGTCGTCCCGACGGCGGCTGCGCTGCGCTTCGTCGGCGCGCCGACCTGGGCCGCGCTGTCGCGTGAGCCGGTCGCCGACGACGTGTGGTCCGACGCGCACGAGGTGCCGCACGTACGCCTCGGCAAGGAAGCCGATCTGGTGGTGGTGGCTCCGGCCACCGCCGACCTGATCGCCAAGACCGCGCACGGTCTGGCCGACGACCTGCTCACCAACACGCTGCTCACGGCGCGCTGCCCGGTCGTGCTGGCGCCCGCGATGCACACCGAGATGTGGGAGCACCCGGCCACCCAGGCCAACGTGGCGCTGCTGCGCTCCCGTGGCGTGCTGGTGATCGAGCCGGCGAGCGGGCGGCTGACCGGCTCCGACACCGGCAAGGGCCGCCTGCCCGACCCCGCCGAGATCTTCGCGTACGCCCGCCGGGTCCTGGTCCGCGGCGCCGACGCACCCCTCGACCTGACCGGACGGCACGTCGTGGTCACGGCCGGCGGCACCCGCGAGCCGCTCGACCCGGTGCGCTTCCTCGGCAACCGCTCGTCCGGCAAGCAGGGCTACGCGTTCGCCCGCACCGCCGCGGCCCGCGGCGCTCGCGTCACCCTCGTCAGTGCCAACCCGACCCTCCCGGCCCCGGCCGGTGTCGACGTCGTCGTGGTGAGCACCACCGAGGAGTTGCGCAAGGCGACCGTCGAGGCGGCCGCCGACGCCGACGCCGTGGTGATGGCCGCCGCGCCCGCCGACTTCCGCCCGGCGGTCTACGCCCCGCAGAAGATCAAGAAGGTGCCGGGCGCCGGTCCGGAGCCGATCGCCCTCGCGCTAAACCCCGACATCGCCGCCGAGCTAGGCGAGCGCAAGCCGGCCGGTCAGGTGCTGGTGGTCTTCGCGGCCGAGACGGTGGACACCGAGGACGCGCTGGCCAACGCGCGACAAAAACTAATTGTTAAGAACGCCGACCTGATCGTCGTCAACCAGGTCGGCACCGATAAAGTCTTCGGGTCCGACGCCAACACCGCGACGGTGCTGGGTGCCGACGGCACGGAGACGGTTTTCCCGCAGCAACCCAAGGAAGACCTCGCCGACGCCGTCTGGGATCTGATAACAACACGCTTGACCAGTACGTCTTAACCAGGGCGCGGCCGCCGGAGGCTTACGGCGCCGCGGAGACCTGGGGCCGGACCCGAGATTTTGAGGAGCACCGTGGCACGTCGCCTGTTCACGTCCGAGTCGGTCACGGAGGGCCACCCGGACAAGATCGCTGACCAGATCAGCGATGGCATCCTCGACGCCCTCCTGGCGCAGGACCCGCGGAGCCGGGTCGCGGTCGAGACCCTGATCACGACCGGCCAGGTCCACGTCGCCGGTGAGGTGACCACCCAGGCCTACGCGGACATCCCGACCATCGTCCGCGAGACGATCCTCGGCATCGGGTACGACTCGTCGAAGAAGGGCTTCGACGGCGCGTCCTGCGGCGTCAGCATCTCGATCGGCTCGCAGTCGCCCGACATCGCGCAGGGCGTCGACACCGCCATCGAGCTCCGCGACGGCGAGAGCGCCGGCGACGCGCTCGACCGCCAGGGCGCCGGCGACCAGGGCATGATGTTCGGCTTCGCGTGCTCCGAGACGCCCGAGCTGATGCCGCTGCCGATCGCGCTGGCCCACCGCCTGGCCCGTCGGCTGTCCGCGGTCCGCAAGGACGGCACGGTTCCCTACCTGCGTCCCGACGGCAAGACCCAGGTCACCATCGAGTACGACGGCCTGCGCCCGGTCCGCCTCGACACCGTCGTGGTCTCGTCGCAGCACGCCGCCGACATCTCGCTCGAGTCGCTGCTCACCCCGGACGTCCGCGAGCACGTGATCGCGCCGGAGCTGGAGAGCCTCGGCCTCGACACCGAGGGCTACCGCCTCCTGGTCAACCCGACCGGCCGCTTCGAGATCGGCGGCCCGATGGGCGACGCGGGCCTGACCGGCCGCAAGATCATCGTTGACACCTACGGCGGCTACGCCCGCCACGGCGGCGGCGCGTTCTCCGGCAAGGACCCGTCCAAGGTCGACCGTTCCGCGGCGTACGCGATGCGCTGGGTCGCCAAGAACGTCGTCGCTGCCGGCCTGGCCGAGCGCTGCGAGGCCCAGGTCGCCTACGCGATCGGCAAGGCCCACCCGGTCAGCCTGTTCGTCGAGACGTTCGGCACGGAGAACGTCCCGGTCGACCGGATCGAGAAGGCCATCGCCGAGGTGTTCGACCTCCGCCCGGCCGCGATCATCCGCGACCTCGACCTGCTGCGCCCGATCTACCAGCAGACCGCCGCGTACGGCCACTTCGGCCGCGAGCTGCCGGACCTGACCTGGGAGAACACCGACCGCGCGGCCGACCTGAAGAACGCCGCCGGCCTCTGAGCCACACGTAACGCACGAAAGCGGGTCCGCTCCGGCGGGCCCGCTTTCGCGTTTGTCGATGCGCACCCGACGGGTATCCCGGTCCCATGCGGACTCGCCCGGACAAGGCCCGCGACATATGGCGTGACGTCGCCCGGTATGCGCTGGCCGCCCTCGTCGGCTGGCCCCTCGCCGCGCTCGTAGGCGTCTGGCTCACCGACGAACCGTTCGACGAGTCGCTCGCGTCGACGTTCCCGATGGTGGTGATCACGGTGCTCTTCCTGGTCGCCGCCGAGCGCGCCACTCGCCGCTTCCTCCCACGGCGGGGGAGGGACGACGACTGAACCCGGCGTCCCGCGCGGTGGAAGGATGGTGCGGTGGCGAACCGGAGCAACCGTGCGGAGCGAGTGCCCGCACCCGAGCTGCCGGTCGCCCGTGTCTGCGTCGACGTGCCGTTGCCGCATCTCGACCGGCTCTTCGACTATCTCGTACCGGCCGAGATCCACGAGACCGCGCGGCCGGGCACCCGGGTCAAGGTCCGCTTCGCCGGCCAGCTCGTCGACGGCTGGCTGATCGAGCGCGCGGCGGAGTCGGCGGTGCCCAAGCTCGCCTACCTGGATCGGCTCGTCTCGGCCGAGCCGGTGCTCACCCCGGAGATCGCGGGGCTCGCCCGAGCGGTGGCCGACCGCTACGCGGGCAGCCTGGCCGACGTCCTGCGCCTGGCCGTCCCGCCCCGGCACGCCCGGGCCGAGCAGGCGGCCGGTGCCGACCGCCCGCCCGCGGCCGGCGCCGACCGCCCGCCCGCGGTCGGAGACGACACTCTCCAGACGGCCGGCGAGGACCGCCGACTCGCGGCCGGCGAGGACCGCCTACTTGCGGCCGGCGAGGACCGCCCGCCCGCAGCCGGTGAGGACCGCCCGCAGGTCGCCGAGGGCGATGACCGCTCGGAGCCGGTGGGCGAGTCGCCTTTGGCCGCCGCAGCGGACGAACCGGCGACCCCCGCGGCGCTTGTCACCGGCACCGGGTGGTCCGAGTACCAGGCCGGCGAGGGGTTCCTGCGGGCGCTGCGGGACGGCAAGAGCCCAAGGGCCGTCTGGTCGGCGCTGCCGGGGGAGGACTGGCCCGCGCGGATCGCCGAGGCCGCCGCCGTCACCCTCGCCGCGGGCAAGGGCGTGGTCGCCGTCGTGCCGGACGCCCGTGACCTCGAACGCCTCGACGCCGCGCTGGCCAAGACGCTCGGCCCCGACCGGCACGTCATCCTGGCCGCCGGCCTCGGCCCGGCCAAGCGCTACCGGGCCTTCCTGGCCGCCAGCCGGGGCCAGGTCAAGGTGGTCGCCGGCACCCGGGCCGCCACCTTCGCCCCGGTCCACGACATCGGCCTGGTGGTGATCTGGGACGACGGTGACGACCTGCACGCCGAGCCCAGGGCCCCGTACCCGCACGCCCGCGAGGTCCTCCTCACCAGGGCGCAACGGGCCGGCGCGGCCGCCCTCGCGGGAGGCTTCAGCCGCACCACCGAGGCACAGCTCCTGCTGGAGACCGGCTGGGCCCGCGAGGTCGTCGCCGACCGGGCCACCCTGCGGCGGCGCATGCCGACGATCACCCCGACCGGCGACGACCCGCAGTTGGCCCGCGACCCCGGCGCCGCCACCGCGCGGCTGCCCAGCCTGGCCTGGGAAGCCGCGAGAGCGGCCCTTAAGGCCGACGCGCCGGTGCTGGTCCAGGTGCCCCGCCGCGGTTACCTGCCGTCGGTCTCGTGCGCCACCTGCCGGGCTCCGGCCCGCTGCACCGCCTGCGCCGGCCCGCTCGCGCTGCGCTCCTCGCACGCGGTGCCGGCCTGCCGCTGGTGCGGCCGCGTGGCCGGCGACCACGTCTGCCCGCACTGCGGCGGGCGAGGGCTGCGTGCCTCGGTCACCGGTGCCCGCCGGACCGCGGAGGAGCTCGGCCGGGCGTTCCCTGACATCCCGGTGCGCACCTCCGGGCGGGACGAGGTGCTGACCGAGGTGCCGGCGACGGCCGCGGTGGTGGTGGCCACGCCCGGCGCCGAGCCGGTCGCCGAGGGCGGCTACGGGGCCGTGGTGCTGCTCGACACCTGGGCGCTGCTCACCCGGGCCGACCTGCGGGCCGGCGAGGAGGCGCTGCGGCGCTGGATGACCGCGGCGGCCCTCGCCAAGCCCAGCGGCCGGGTGGTCGTGGTCGCCGACGGCAGCGTGCCGGTCGTCCAGGCCCTGCTGCGCTGGGACCCGGGCTGGTACGCGGAGCGCGAGCTGTCCGAGCGCCGCGAGCTGCGGTTCCCCCCGGCCGCCCGGATGGCCAGCCTGACCGGTGCCGCGCCGGCGGTGGCCGACCTGCTCGACGCCGCTCATCTGCCGCCGGACGCCGAGCTGCTCGGGCCGGTGCCCGCCGACCAGGGCCAGGAGCGCTATCTGGTCCGTGTCCCCCGTGCGAAAGCCGCCGAGGTGGCCGCCGCGCTGCACGCCGCCACCGGCGTACGCAGCGCCCGCAAGGCACCTGATCCGGTGCGCGTCCAGGTCGATGCCACCGACCTGTTCTGACGTCACATCGGGGGTCCGGGCGGTTCCGGGCAGGGCTCCGTAGACTTGTCGGGATTGCGCCTCGCCCGCCCCCGCGCGAGCGACCCCGAACGAGGAGTTCCACGTGACCGTCCAGCCCATCCGTCTGTTCGGCGACCCGGTGCTGCGCACCCCCGCCGACCAGGTCGTCGACTTCGACGCTGAGCTGCGCAAGCTGGTCGCCGACCTGGTCGAGACCATGCAGGAGCAGTCCGGGGCGGGGCTGGCCGCACCGCAGCTCGGCGTCGGGCTGCGGGTGTTCGCCTTCGACGTCGACGAGGTGGTCGGGCACATCGTCAACCCGACGGTCAGCTTCCCCGACGACGAGGAGCAGGACGGCCCGGAGGGCTGCCTGTCGATCCCGGGGGTCTACGTCGACACCAAGCGCCGCCAGAACGTCGTGGCCACCGGCTTCAACCAGTTCGGCGACCCGATCAAGCTGGTCGGCAGCGGCCTGATGGCGCGCTGCGTGCAGCACGAGACCGACCACCTCGACGGGGTGCTCTTCATCGACCGGCTGGACGCCGCGGCGCGCAAGGACGCGATGAAGGAGATCCGGCAGGCCGAGTGGTACGACGCCGGCGCGCCGCCGGTGATCAAGGCCAACCCGCACAGCGCGTTCGGCCTGGGCGGGGTCCGCTGATGCGCCTGGTCTTCGCCGGCACACCGGCGGTCACGCTGCCCGCTCTCGAGGCCATCGCCGCCTCCGACCACGAGCTGCTGGCCGTGGTCACCCGGCCCGACGCGCCCGCCGGCCGGGGCCGCAACCTGGTCCGCTCGCCCGCCGGGGCCTGGGCCGACGAGCACGGTGTCGAGGTGCTGACGCCGGCCAAGCCGCGTGAGCCCGAGTTCCAGGAGCGGCTGCGCGACCTCGCGCCCGACTGCGTGCCGGTGGTCGCCTACGGCGCCCTGGTGCCGCCGGCGGCGCTGGAGATTCCCCGGCACGGCTGGGTCAACCTGCACTTCTCGCTGCTGCCGGCCTGGCGTGGCGCCGCACCTGTGCAGCACGCGGTGCTGCACGGCGACGAGATCACCGGAGCAAGCGTGTTCGAGCTCGAGGCGGGCCTGGACACCGGTCCGGTCTACGGCACCCTGACCGACGAGATCCGGCCCACCGACACCTCCGGCGACCTGCTCGGCCGGCTGGCCGAGTCCGGCGCCGGGCTGCTGGTCGCCGTGCTCGACGCGATCGAGCAGGGCACGGCCCGGGCCGAGCCGCAGCCCGCCGACGGGGTGAGCCTGGCGCCGAAGCTGAGCGTCGAGGACGCGATGGTCCGGTGGGAGGAGCCGTCGTTCGCGGTCGACCGCAGAATTCGAGCCTGTACGCCGGCGCCAGGCGCCTGGACCACGTTCCGCGAGGACCGGGTCAAGCTGGGCCCGGTCCGGCCCGTCGCCAACGGTCCCGCGCTCAAGCCCGGTGACCTGCTGGTCGACCGCACCGGCGTCCTGGTCGGCACGGCAACCACGCCGGTCGCCCTCGGTGAGGTGCGGGCCGCGGGCAAGCGGGCCATGCCGGCCGCCGACTGGGCGCGCGGCGTCCGGGTCGAGTCCAGCGAGCGTTTCGCGTGAGCGCCCCGGTGCGCGGCCCGGGCGGCCGCGGTGAAGGTGGCGGCGGACGCGGGCGCGACGGCGGGCGCGGCGACGGCGGGCGCGGCCCGGCCAGCCGGGATCGCCGACCGACGGTCGACCCGGCCCGGTTCGCGGCCTACGAGGCGATCGCCGCGGTGCACCGCGACGACGCGTACGCCAACCTGGTCCTGCCGCACATCCTGACCGACCGCGACGTGCGCGGCCGCGACGCGGCGTTCGCCACCGAGCTGACCTACGGCACCCTGCGCGCGCTCGGCACCCTCGACGCGGTGATCGCCCACGCGGCCGGCCGCGAGGTCGACCGGATCGACCCGCCGGCACGCGACGCGCTGCGGCTGGGCGCCTACCAGATTCTCAACATGCGGGTCCCGGCGCACGCCGCGGTCTCGTCCACCGTGGACCTCGTGCGGATCGTCGCGCCGGGCGCCACCGGCTTCGCCAACGCGGTGCTCCGCGAGATCACCACCCGCGACCTCGACACCTGGGTCGAACAGCTCGCGCCGGCGTACGAGACGGACCCGATCGGCAACCTCGCCCTGACCAACAGCCACCCGCAGTGGATCGTGCGGGCGTTCCAGGAGGCGCTCGGTGGCGACCTCGAGGAAACCAGCCGACTGCTGATCGAGGACAACCAGGCAGCGGCCGTCGTGCTCTGCGCCCGGCCCGGCCGGGTCGACGCGGTTGACCTGGCCGAGGAGGTCGGCGGGTCCCCGGGCGCGTTCTCGCCCTACGCCGTCTACCTGTCCGGCGGTGCGCCCGGCGACCTGGCCGCGATTCGCCACGGCCGGGCGCACGTGCAGGACGAGGGCTCGCAACTCGTCGCGGCCGCGCTGGTCGACGCGCCGATCGAGGGCAACGACACCCGTTGGCTCGACCTGTGCGCCGGCCCGGGCGGCAAGGCGGGCCTGCTCGGCGCGCTCGCCGCGCAACGCGGCGCCCAGTTGACCGCGGTCGAGGTGACCGAGCACCGGGCCGAGCTCGTGTCCAAGGCGGTCGCCGGTTTCCCGGTGACCGTGCTGCACACCGACGGCCGCGAGGTCGGCCGCGAGACCGAGCTCCCCGAGCAGGGTTTCGACCGGGTGCTGGTGGACGCGCCGTGCACCGGGCTGGGTGCGCTGCGCCGCCGGCCGGAGGCCCGCTGGCGTCGTCAGCCGAGCGACCTGCCGCCGCTGACCAAGCTGCAGCGGGAGTTGCTGACCGCGGCACTGCGGGCGGTCCGCCCGGGTGGGGTGGTCGGCTACGTGACCTGCTCGCCGCACACCGTCGAGACGCACGTGTCGGTCACCGAGGGCACCCGGCGCTCCGACATCGAGGTCGACTTCGTCGACGCCCGCCCGTTGCTCCCGGCCGGCATGCCAGGCCTGGGCACCGGCCCGACGGTGCAGCTCTGGCCGCACCGGCACGGGACGGACGCGATGTTCCTGGCGGTCCTGAAGCGGACTAGTTGACCGGCATCAGGGAGGTGCCGCCGCCCTTGATGGACCTGGTGTACGTGCGGCCGCTGTCCCAGGAGAAGCACTTCACGCCGCGGTTGCCCTGGTCCCACTCGGCGGCGGTGGGGTAGTAGTAGATCGTGCCGGTGCGGAACGCCAGGTTGTCGTCCTTCGGCAGCTTGGCGTACGCCGCGACGGTGTTCAGGCAGGCCTTGTGGATGGCTTCGCCGTCGTCGATGAACGTCTTGTAAGGCTTGTTCGGTGCCTCGAAGATGCCGACGAACTCGCTGCGGTGCGACTTGGTGCAGGGGATCGCGACCATCTCCTGCACCACCTCCTTGGAGATCTTCGGGGTGAAGCAGCCGTAGTGCAGCCCGCCCGCCTTGGTCAGCGCGCCCTTCAGCGAGGCGGAGCGGTAGGCGGTGCTGGTGTCGTCGAGCGACGTCGTCTCTCCGACGTCGCAGCGGTACCAGCGCGAGCCGCCCTGCCACGCCTCCGGCCCGGGCAGCGCGAGGCTGAGGGTGAGCCGGGCCGTGCGCCAGTCGCCACCGAGGTAGTCGGCCGCCTTCGCGCCGCAGTCGGCGTACGCCGCCTGGTATGGCTTCTCGCCGGGTTTCGGTGGTTTGGCGCCCGCGTCCGTGAACGATCCGACGTGGACCGTCTCGATCATGTGCGGGGAGGCGCAGTCCACCGGCGCGTACGCGGCCAGGT
The DNA here is from genome assembly GCF_900107455.1 of Asanoa ishikariensis. Classification (GTDB taxonomy): domain Bacteria; phylum Actinomycetota; class Actinomycetes; order Mycobacteriales; family Micromonosporaceae; genus Asanoa; species Asanoa ishikariensis. Next base: position 2,024,856 of record NZ_FNQB01000002.1, read on the forward strand.
AGCCGGACTCGACCGCGGAGGCGTGGCAGACCTCGGCGTCGGGCACGAACGGCTTGGGTTCGCTCATCGGGCGCCAGTCGTCGCTGATGTCGCCGTCGACCCCGGCCGGGTTGCCGCCGCAACCGGTGAGGGCCAGAGTTGCCACGAGGCCCGCGAGGCCCACTGCCCACCACCGTCGCATGCATCCCTCCACAGGGCCGGGTTGAGGGCAACCCTACGGGGATCGGCCTCAGGTTCGTACACTGGCCCGGTGACCCGACCGTCGCCGATCGTCGCCCCCAGCATCCTCGCCGCTGACTTCGCCCATCTCGCCGACGAGGTCCGTCTGGTCGAGCAAGACGCCGACTGGTTGCACATCGACGTCATGGACAACCATTTCGTGCCCAACCTGACGATCGGGCTGCCGGTGGTGCAGAGCCTCCGCCCGATCACGCAACTGCCGTTCGACGTGCACCTGATGATCGACGAACCGCGCCGCTGGGCACCGGCCTACGCCGACGCCGGCGCGTACAACGTCACCTTCCACGCGGAAGCGTGCGACAACCCGGTGGCGCTGGCCAAGGACCTGCGTTCGGCGGGTGCCAAGGCCGGCCTGGCGATCGACCGGGACACCCCGATCGAGCCCTACCTGGAACTGCTGCCCAGCTTCGACACGCTGCTGGTGATGACCATCAAGGCGGGCTTCGGCGGACAGCGCTTCGTGCCGGAAATGCTCGACAAGGTCCGCCAGGTGCGTGCGGCCCAGCAGAGCGGCCATTTGGAACTGCGCATCGAGGTCGACGGCGGGATCGCCGCCGACACCATCGAGCAGGCGGCCGAGGCGGGGGCCGACGCGTTCGTCGCGGGCACCGCGGTCTACGGCGCTGACGACCCGGCCGAGGCGATCAGACGGCTGCGGGCCCTCGCGGCCGGTGTGGTCGGGCACCGATGAGCGAGCGCAGCGAGGTCAGCCTGGAGACCACCAACAAACTCGGTCTCATCCTGGTCGTCGACGATGACGAAGACATCGCCCGGTTCGTCGGGATCAGCCTCAAACTGCACGGTTTCGACGTCATGCACGCCGCCGACGGGCAGGAGGCGCTCGAGCTGATCGAGCGCGCGCGGCCGGACCTCTGCGTGGTCGACCTGATGATGCCCCGCATCGACGGCGTCGAGCTGACCCGGCGGCTGCGCGCCAACCCGATGACCGCCGCGCTGCCGATCATCATGCTGACCGCCAAGGGGCTGACCGTCGACAAGGTCTACGGGCTGACGAACGGCGCCGACGACTACATCGTCAAGCCGTTCGACACCTCGGAGCTCTGCGCGCGGGTCGAGTCGACGCTGCGCCGCAACCGTGAATATCGCGAGGTCTCGCCGCTGACCGGCCTGCCCGGCAACACCCGGATCGGCCGCGAGATCACCGACCGGGTCCGCAGCGGCACCGACTACGCGGTCGCCTACATCGACATCGACCGGTTCAAGAGCGTCAACGACGTGTACGGCTTCGGCCGGGGCGACGAGTTCATCAGCGCGCTGGCCCGCAGCCTCCACCGGGCGGTGATCGAGGCCGGCCTGCCACCGGCGTTCCTCGGCCACATCGGTGGCGACGACTTCGTGATCGTCTGCGCGCCGCAGCAGGTCCGGCCGCTGTCCGAGAAGGCGGTCCTCGACTACGAGAAGACCACCGACGGGCTCTACGACGAGCGCGACGCCTCCCGCGGCTACGTCGAGGTCCGCGATCGCCGCAACAACATCCAGCGGGCGGCACTGGTCACGCTCTCGATCGGGGTGGCCCTCTCCAGCGGCGACCGCCGGTTCTCCGACCCGCGCGAGATCATCGCGCTGGCCAACGAGATGAAGGGCGTCGCGAAGAGCCAACCGGGCTCGTACGTGGCGGTTGACCGGCGGCTCGCGGCCAGCTGACCGATTTATTCCGCGGTGTCCGTGACCGTCGCCGCGTGTGAGGTAGGTCGCCTGTCGATCGCTGTTCTGCGAATTGCGTGTAAGACTGGAGCCAACCCACCACGCGCTGGCGGGACTCGGTGAAATTCCGAACCGGCGGTGATCCGGGGGCCTGGCCCCTGGTAAGCCCGCGACCCGGTCGAGGAACCTCTCGAACGGTGGACCTGGTGAGAATCCGGGGCCGACGGTTGGGCAGCCCCTATGGCCGCCCAGACAGTCCGGATGGGAGACAGCGCGAGGGCGGATGGCCGCGCCGTTCCCTGGTGCCGCCGTCGGGGCGGCTCTGCGATGCCGTCCCGAGCCGCGCCTTGCCGCACCTCCCGCATCCTGCCCGCGCCGCGTGAACACGGCGAACGGGAAGGAACGGGCATGGCGAGCGGCGGCGTCTCCATCGACGAGGCGATGCGACGCGCGATCGCACTAGGTGCGCGCGGCCTCGGCACCACCAGTCCCAACCCGATCGTGGGTTGTGTGCTGCTCGATGCCGCGGGCGAGGTGGTCGGCGAAGGCTTCCACGCGTACGCCGGCGGACCGCACGCCGAGATCGTCGCGTTGGCGCAGGCGGGCGAGCGGGCCAGAGGTGGCACCGCGATCGTCACCCTGGAGCCCTGCAACCACACCGGCCGCACCGGCCCCTGCACCCGCGCGCTGATCAACGCGGGCGTCTCCAAGGTGGTCGTCGGTGTCGCCGACCCTGACCCGGTCGCCCGGGGCGGCGCCGAGACGCTGCGCGCCGCGGGCGTCGAGGTCGAGATGGGTGTCCGCGAGGACGAGGCCGAGGCCGGCAACATCGCCTGGCTGACCAGCGTGCGCCGGGGCTGGCCCTACGTGACCTGGAAGTACGCGGCCACCCTCGACGGCCGGTCCGCCGCCGCCGACGGCACCAGCATGTGGATCACCTCCGAGGCCGCCCGGACCGACGTGCACGCGCTGCGCTGCGCGAGCGACGCCGTCATGGTCGGCATCGGCACCGTGCTCGCCGACGATCCCCGGCTGACCGCCCGCAACCTGCGCGACGGCTCCCTGGCCATCCGGCAGCCGCTGCGGGTCGTGGTGGACAGCGCCGGGCGTACCCCCGCCGGTGCGAAGGTCCGCGACAACGCCGCCGCGACCTGGGTGGCGACCGCCGCACAGGTCGGCACCGGCCCTGACGGCAAGGTCGACCTGCAGGCGCTGCTCGCGGCGCTGCACGTCCGCGGCGTCCGGTCCGTGCTGCTGGAAGGCGGCCCCAGTTTGGCCGGCGCGTTCCTCGCCGCCGGGCTGGTCGACAAGGTGGTCGGCTACGTCGCTCCGAAGCTGCTCGGCGCCGGTGCGTCGGCGCTCGTCGACGCGGGCGTGTCGACCATCTCCGAGGTCATCGACCTCGATCTCACCGATGTCACGCGGGTCGGCCCTGACCTGCGGTTCACCGCTGTGCCACGCAAGAAGGAGGGCTGACCCGCATGTTCACCGGCATCATCGAGGAGCTCGGCGAAATGGTCGGCTGGACGGCGACCGGCGACGACTCCGGCCTGATCGCCATCCGCGGCAAGACCGTCGTCGACGACCTCAAGCACGGCGACTCGATCTCGGTAAACGGCGTCTGCCTGACCGCCGTCGAGATCTCGGCCGACGGGTTCACGGCCGACGTGATGGGCGAGACGCTGCGGCGTTCGTCCCTCGGCGAGCTGCACCCGGGCGACCCGGTCAACCTGGAACGCGCGGCCCGGCTGGACAGCCGGCTCGGCGGCCACCTGGTGCAGGGGCACGTCGACGGCGTCGCCCGAATCGTCGGGCGGGAGGCCGCCGAGCAGTGGACCACCGTCCGGTTCGAGCTGCCCGCCGCCATCAGCCGCTATGTCGTGGAGAAGGGCTCGATCACCGTCGACGGTGTCTCGTTGACGGTGATGGAGGCGGGTGACGACACGTTCGCGGTCGGGCTGATCCCGACCACGCTGTCGCTCACCACGCTCGGGCACAAGCAGATTGGCGACCTCGTCAACCTCGAGGTCGACGTGATCGCCAAGTATGTCGAACGGCTCCTGGGGGAGAGGTCATGACGCTGTCCACTGTGGAAGAGGCCGTTGCCGCGATCGCGGCCGGCAAGCCGGTCGTGGTCGTCGACGACGAGGATCGCGAGAACGAGGGCGACCTGATCTTCGCCGCCGAGAAGGCGACGCCGGAGCTGCTCGCGTTCACCGTCCGCTACACGTCGGGCTACATCTGCGCGCCGGTGACCGAGGAAGAGGCGGACCGGCTCGAGCTGCCCCCGATGTACCACACCAACCAGGACCGGCGCGGCACCGCGTACACGGTGACGGTCGACGCCCGTGAGGGCGTCAGCACCGGCATCTCGGCAGCGGACCGGGCGCACACGATCCGGCTGCTGGCGTCGCCGGACACCACCCCGGGCGACCTGTCCCGCCCCGGCCACGTCGTTCCGCTGCGGGCCAAGGCCGGCGGGGTGCTGCGCCGGCCCGGCCACACCGAGGCGGCGATCGACCTCGCGGTGCTGGCCGGCCTGCGTCCCGCCGGCGTGCTCTGCGAGCTCGTCAACGACGACGGCACCATGATGCGCCTGCCCGACCTGGAGAGGTTCGCGGCCGAGCACGACCTGGCGGTCATCTCCATCGCCGACCTGATCGCCTACCGGCGGCACCACGAGAAGCAGGTCGAGCGGGTCGTCGAGACACGCCTGCCGACCGATCACGGCGTGTTCACCGCGATCGGCTACCGCGCCGAGCACGACGCGGCGGAGCACGTGGCGATGGTCTTCGGCGACATCGGCGACGGCGACGACGTGCTCGTCCGGGTGCACTCCGAGTGCCTGACCGGCGACGTGTTCGGCTCGCTGCGCTGCGACTGCGGCCCGCAGCTCAACGCGGCGCTGGCCCGCGTGGCGGCCGAGGGCCGCGGCGTGGTGCTCTACATGCGTGGCCACGAGGGTCGCGGCATCGGCCTGCTGCACAAGCTCCAGGCCTACCAGCTCCAGGACATGGGCCGCGACACCGTCGACGCCAACCTCGACCTGGGCCTGCCGGCGGACGCCCGCGACTACGGCACCGGCGCGCAGATCCTCTACGACCTGGGCGTGCGCTCGATGCGCCTGCTGACCAACAACCCGGCCAAGCGAGCTGGCCTGGAGGGCTACGGGCTGACCATCGTCGGCCGCGAGGGCCTGCCGGTGCGCCCGCACCCGGAGAACGTCCGTTACCTGCGGACCAAGCGTGACCGAATGGGACACCTGATCGACGTCCTCGACGACGTCGACCTTGCGGAGGGATTCTGATGGCCGGTTTCGGCGAACCTGACGTGGCCACCGTGGACGCCTCGGGCCTGACGGTCGGCATCGTCGCCGCCCGCTGGCACGGCGAGCTAACCGACCACATGGTCGGTCGGGCGGTGGCGGCGGCCAAGGCCTCGGCGGTCTCCGACGTCGCGGTGGCGCGGGTCGCGGGATCCGTGGAGATCCCGGTGGTCGCGCAGGCACTGGCGAAGAAGTACGACGTGGTGGTCGCCCTCGGCGTGGTCATCCGGGGCTCGACGGCGCACTTCGACTACGTGTGCCAGTCGGTGACCGAGGGGCTGACCCGGGTCGCGCTCGACTCGGGCAAGCCCGTCGCGCATGGCGTGCTCACCGTCAACACGCTGGAGCAGGCGCAGGACCGCGCGGGCCTGCCCGGCTCGGCCGAGGACAAGGGCTACGCCGCGACGCTGGCCGCCCTAGACGCGGCCCTGGCCATCCGGGCCATCTAGAGATCCAGCACGACCTCGCCGCGGGGGCGGGAGCAGCAGATCAGTGTGTTGCCCGGCCCCGCGGGTTCGAGGGGCTCGGGGTCGAAGTCGACGTCACCAGAGAGCAGTGCGGTCTCGCAGGTGTGGCACACGCCGGTGCGGCAGGACCAGCGCGTCGGCACGTCGCACGACTCCGCCAGCTCCAGCAGCGAGCGGCGGTCGTCGGACCACGGGATGGTCAGGCCGCTGCGGGCGAAGGTGACCGCCGGTCCGGTGCCGGGCGGCCCCTCCGGCGGGTGGGGCTGGCGGCGGGTCTTGTCGGTGATGCCGGGGTTGATAGCCGAGCGGGCGGCGAACAGTTCCGTGCGCACCCGGTTCGGCTTCATGCCGTAGTCGACCAGCGCGGTGCTGATGTCGTCCATGAAGGACTCTGGACCGCAGACGTACGCGTCTGCGTCCTTCGGTGGCGCCAGCGAGTCCAGCACCGCCCCGGTCAGCCGGGTCTCCGTCGACCAGAACAGGTGCTCGTGGGCGTTCGGCAGGGCCGCGATCAGGGCACGGGTCTCGTCCGCGAAAGCGGCGTGGCTCGCATCGTGTGCCGTGTGGATCCACCAGATCTGCCGCTGGTCGCGGTCGGCGGCCAGCCGGTGCAGCATCGCGAGCACGGGCGTCACGCCGATGCCGGCCGAGATGAGCAGGATCGGGTCTGTGCCGTCGGCCAGCAGGAACTCGCCGCGGGCGGGTGCCACCTCGACGAGCGCGCCCGGCTTCACGTGGTCACAGATCCAGCGGCTGACCGATCCGTGACCCTCCTGCTTCACGGTGATCCGGTACGCGGCCGGGTCGGAGAGCGAGTACGAGCGCACCGGCACGGGGTCGCCGGCCTCGGGGACCCGCAGCGTCAGATACTGCCCGGGCTGGGCCGGCGGCAGCGGCTGGTCGTCGGTCCCGGCGAGGTAGAACGAGGTGATCGACGCGGTCTCGGGCACGACCCGGTCGACCCGCAGCTTGCGGAAGCCCCGCCAGGCCGGCTCGTGACCCACCGGGATCGGGGCGAGCCCGCCACCGCCGGCCAGCACGTCGTGGAACGAGGCCTGCCAGCCGGGGCTGAGCGCCGGGATGTCGAGGGCGGCGCGGATCCGGTCGTGGTCGGGGTTCGGCAGGTAGAGCAGCGCGTCGACCTCGGCGACGGTGACCTGGTGCGGCCCGACCCGGGTGCGGAGGATCTCGTCGCCCGCGCCGACCTCGCCCTCGGTGATCACCCGCAGGTAGAACCCGGGACGGTGGTGACCGACCAGCAGCGCCGGCAGCCTCGGCTCCTCGAGCCGCATGCCGACCCGGAAGCAGGTGACCCGGGGCTGGGTGACCTCGAACTCGGCGTCGCCGATGCGGTAGCGGTCGCCGATGTGCACCTCGTCGTCGGGCAGCCCGTCGACGGTGAAGTTCTCACCGAACGCGCCGTAGCCACCGAGGTCCTTGGCGAAGACCTTCGACCAGTGTGCGTACGAGTCGGTCTGGTAGACCAGCACGGCCCGTTGCTCGCCGCCGTGCCCGTCCAGGTCGCCCTGGCCGTCGCCGTCGATGTTGAGCCGGCGGACCATCCGGCGCCCCGGCACGGGCGCCTTCCACACTCCGGTGTGGACGGTCCTGCCCTGCCAGTCGACGTCCTTGGGCATTCCGACGTTCACCGACAACAGTGTCGCCATGGTCGTCCCCCCTCTCGCCAACGTAGATCGGAGGCAGCGGGCCGACAACGGGTGTGACCGCCGCCGGGCCGCTCAATTTCTCGCCACGCATGTCACACCAGCCTCTCGCCGCCGTCGATTCCCAACGACACCCCGGTCAGGAAGGTGTTGGTCAGTGCGAAGACGACCGCCCGGGCGACGTCGTCGGCCGTGCCGACCCGGCGGGCCGGGTTGGTGCCGCTCCGGCCGGCGAACAGGGCCGCCTTCTTCTCCGGGCCGAGCGCGTCGTACGCGCCGGTGTCGATCGTGCCCGGCGAGATCGCGTTGACCCGGATCGGTGCGAGCTCCACGGCGAGCGAACGGACGATCGCGTCCACGGCGCCGTTGGTGGCCGCGACGGCCAGCATCCCCGCCGCCGGCTTGACCGACGTCGCGCCGGAGAACAGCAGGAACGAGCCGTCCGCCGGCATCCGGTTGGCGAAGTGCTTGGCCAGCAGGATCGCGCCGACCGCCTTGGTGCGCAGGGACAGCGCCACCACGTCGGGGTCGAGTTGGCCCACCGGCCCCCGCGCCCGCGCCGACGCGGTGGTGACCACGTGGTCGACGGTGCCGAGGCGCTCGGCGAGCCCGGCGACGCTGGACTCGTCGGTCAGGTCGACGGTCTCAGCGGTGATCGCCGGGTCGTCGTAGGCGACGGCGAGCGTGGCGGGATCGCGCCCGGCGACCACGACCGACGCACCGGCCTCCCGCACGGCGTCGGTGGTGGCCCGGGCGATCCCGCCGCCCCGGCCGATGATCAGAACGGTCCGGTCCTTGAGTGTCATGGTCTTGACCCCTCTCTAACGCATAACTCGACGCTAGAAGCATTAGGAAGGTGGGTGCAAGCGGTTCTCGCGATCGTCCCAACTAATGGATAAGCTAGGCGGGTGAGCATCAGTCTGGCCGATGTCCAGGCGGCTGGCTTCCCGATGGGCGGCGAGCCGCTGGTCGCGCTCGACCTGGTCGACACCAAGATGCTCGTGACCGACCCGCCACAGGACCTGATCGCCGACCCGGCCGCGGCGGACGCCTGGTGGCGGCTCCAGTCGCCGCGCCTGCCCGTCGGCCCCGCGCCGGACCTGGCCGCCACCCAGCGGCTGCGCACGGCGATCCGCGACCTGTTCGACGCGCACCTGGAAGGCCGGCGGCCGGACCCGGGCAGCCTCGACGACGTCAACGCCGCGGCCGCCGCGGTCCCGACCAGCCTGCGCCTGACCGCCACGGACGGCGGCTACCGGGAAGAGACCGACTGGCACGCCGAGCGCGGTGGCAACGCGGCCCTGGCCGCCACCGCGCGCGGCGCGATCGAACTGCTCGCCGACGAGCAGCGGCTGGCCCGGCTACGCCGGTGCGCCAACCCCAACTGCTCGATGCTGTTCCTCGCCGAGACCACCCGCCGCCAGTGGTGCACTCCCAACATCTGCGGCAACCGCACCCGAGTCGCCCGCCACTACGCCCGCACCCACCACAAGGACTCCTAGCCGAGCTCCCTCGGGAGCGGTTTCTGGTGCAGGACGACCAGGCTCGCGACCGCGCGGGTCAGGGTCACGTAGAGGCGGGCCAGGCCGCGCGGTTCCGCGGCGACGATGTCGGCGGGCTCCAGGACGATCACGTGGTCGTATTCCAGGCCCTTGACCATGCTGGCCGGCACCACGGCGGCACCGGGGAGGTCGCCGAGGGTCGCGGCCAAGTCGTCGGCGGCGATCACCGCCACCGTCGCGTCTGGCGGCAGCTCCTGGAGAGCTTCGCGTGCGGCCGCGGTGAGGTCGTCCACCCGCCGCACCTCCAAAGAGCCGCCGGGTTGGTAGGAGCGGGTCGGCTCGATGCCGGGTGCCAGCGCGCGGGCCGCGTAGTCCGCGATCGTCTGCGGCACGCGGTAGCCCGTGTGCAGGTCCAGCGTGCGGACCTCGTGCTTGCCGAGCCGGGCGACCAGGTCCGGCCACGAGTCGGCGGCCAGCGGGTGGGTTGCCTGGCCGAGGTCACCGACGATGGTCATCGACGCGTACGCCGCCCGCCGTGCGATCATCCGGGACTCCATCGGCGACAGGTCCTGCGCCTCGTCGACGATCACGTGGAGGTACGGCTCCTCCACCGGCGCGTCGTCGGTCTCGGTGACCGGCAGCGGCTCGGCGAGCACGGGCACGTACCCCTCCTCGCCGTGTGGGTCGAAGCCGTCGGTCCAGCCGACCACCTTGTGGCCCTCGCGCAGGATGACGGCTTCCGCCCACCGCTGCGCCAATCCGGCCGCGTCGTTGTCGATGCCCTTGCCGGCCAGCGCCATCGGGGTCGCCAGGCCCGGCGCGTAGAGCTCCCAGCCCTCCTGGAGCCCACAGCTCAGCACGAAGGTGTCCACCAGCCGCCGGTCGCTGGTGAGCTCGCGTAGCTGCCACTCCGGCTTGGGTGCCCGCGGCGGCGGTGGCGGGTCGCCGAGCAACCCGGTCAGCTCGTCGAGCAGCGGCACGTCGTCGACCGAGAATCCTGACGGGTCGCGGTACGAGGCCGACAGCGTCGAAGCGTCCGGCCCCGCCACCCGCGCCGGATCGGCGAGCCACGACAGCACCGCCGTCGGGGTCAGCGCCGGCCACCACGCGCGCAGGAACCGTTGGAACTCGCCCCGGTCGCCGACCTCGTCGACGAACAGCTCACGGTCGAGATGGTCGGCGTCGACGGTCGACCACAGCTCGTCGAGCAGGACCGCGGCGGCGGTCGGGCGGGCGGAGTTGGGCAGCGTGCCGTCGGCCTCGCAGCGGGCGCGGACCCGGGTGCGGGCGGCCGACAGGTCGTTGGCGCCGATCGTGAGCACCTGGCCGGCGTACACGACGCGCAGCTTGTCCGGTGCTCCCGGCGGTGTCTGCCACATCAGCTCGGTCAGCACCTCGCGCATGCGCTCGCTGCCCTTGATCCGGGCGACCTCGGCGCGGTCGCGACGGGTGGCCGTGACCCCGTCGAACAGCTCGCCGATCGCCCGCAGGTGCACGCTGTCCTCGCCGAGCGACGGGAGCACCCGGCCGATGTAGTCGGTGAACACCGTCGACGGGCCGACCACCAGGATGCGGCCGGCGGTGAACCGGCCGCGGTCGGTGTAGAGCAGGTACGCCGCGCGGTGCAGCGCGACCTGCGTCTTCCCGGTGCCCGGGCCGCCGGTGATCAGCGTGACGCCGCGGGCGGGTGCCCGGATGGCCTCGTCCTGCTCGCGCTGGATGGTGGTGACGATGTCGCGCATGTGCGGGCCGCGGGACCGGCGCAGCGCGGCCAACAGCGCGCCCTCGCCGAGCACCCGCAGGTCACCGGAGGCATCGGGGGACAGCAGGTCGTCGTCGAGGTCGACGACCCGCTCGCCGCGGCAGAAGATGACGCGGCGCCGCACCACGTCCAGCGGGTCGCCGGTGGTCGCGCGGTAGAACGGCGCCGCGGCCGGCGCACGCCAGTCGACCAGCAGCGGCTCGATGCCGTCGCGGACGCCCAACCGTCCGATGTGGTACGTGTCGCCGTCGGTGAAGTCGAGCCGCCCGAACACCAGGCCGTCGGCCTCGGCGTCGAGCTCGTGCATCCGGCTGGCGGCCCGGTGGACGATCGCGTCCCGCTCCACCAGCCCGGTCGCCGACCTGGTCGTGGCCCGCTGGTGCCCCTCACCCTCGAGCGCCCTGGCCTGCTCGCGCAGCACGTCGAGGCGCTGGTAGATCCGATCGACAACCTGCTGCTCAGCGGCGATTTCCTGTGTCCTGACTGCGGGCACGCTGCTCCCCCGGGTATCCGCTCGTAGTGGGTCCCGACGAGCATATGAGCAGGTCAGAGCGTGAAAATCAGCATCCGGGTCGATTCGTAGGGGTTGCGCCGCACGTATAGTTAAAGGGGCAGAGAGAAATACCGGTCGTGCGGGAGCATGAACGCTCCACGACCGAAGGGACGCCCGCATGAGTTCTGAGCTCGACGAGATGGCGCGTCAGATCATCGACGACAACAAATATCTGACGCTCGGCACCATCGGGTCGGACGGGCGGCCGCGGGTCTCGCCGGTCTACTTCACCCACGTCGGCTATCGCGACTTCTACTGGGTGTCCTCGCCGGCGGCGCGGCATTCGGTCAACGTCGCCGAGCGGCCCGACGTCGCCATCGTCGTGTTCGACTCCACCGCCGCGATCGGTCGCGGGCGGGCCGTGTACGTCGACGCGGTGGCGACCCAGGTTCCCGCCGACGAGCTGCCGCGACGGTGTGCCGAGGCGTTCGGTGACACGGCGCCCGGCGTGGTCGCCTTCACGCCCGACGCGCTGTCCGGCGACGCGGAGCTTCGGCTCTACGTGGCCCGGGCGACCGCCCTCGACGTGCACATCCGGGGGAGTGACCCGACGTACGGCGCGCCCAACGGGATCGACTCGCGCCGCGGCGCGCAGCCCTGGGCCTGACGCCCGTGCCGCGCTGGCGCCCGGTCGTCGCCGGCCACGACCGGGGACGCTACGGGTTCGCGGTGGGCTGGTCGGTCGTCGGCCTCGTGCCGGCTGTCGCGCCCGCGCTGACCGGGCGCACGGTGGCGGCGTTGGTCGCCCTCCCGATCGTGCTGCTCTGGCAGGTCGGGCTGTGGCGGACCGTGCTGGTCGGCGTCTACGTCAGCGCGCACGGCATCAAGGTCCGCTCGGTGGCCCGTACCCGCGTCGTGCCCTGGTCCCAGGTCGACCGCGTCTGGACGGGCCAGGCCGACGGCTACGACGCGTGGCAGATCTGGGTGACGACCCGTGAACCGCAGCGCCACATCCCGACGCCGATCTGGCGCCGCGGCTCACAGTCATTCCATCTCAACCGGATCGTCCTGCCGGCGGACCAGTTCAGCGCCGTCCTGGCCGCGCTGGCACCGGGTCAGCTCGGCTCGGTGTAGCAGAGGATGTAGGCCGTTCCGGCGTGCACCTCGTCCGTGGTGTTGGTGAAGGTCGCCTGCCAGCCGAGCAGGCCGCTGCCGCCGGGGCCGACCAGCGGCACGCTGCCCACCACGGCCAGGTCGGGGGAGTCGACCTGGAAGCCACCGCCCGTCGGCACCAGCCCGTCCGGGCACGAGACGCTGACGTTCTGGAACGCGCTGTTCGCCGGGATGTCCTCGGTCTCGCTGAGCACCTGGCTGGGTCCGGTCAGGCCGGCGGGTCCGGGCGGACCCTGCGGGCCGCGGGGACCGCGCGGGCCGCGGACGTTCCAGCGCACGCTCTCCTCGAACGGGCCGCAATCGGGCCGGAACCCGGTCGGGATGCGCACGTCGCCGGTCGCCTTGTTGACGCAGGCGTTGATGACGTGCGCGCCGCCCTCCGGCTCGGCCTGGGCCAGGCTGCCTACGGCCAACAGGGTCGCGGCGGCCAGGCCGGTCACGCTCAGCGCGCGCAGCGCGCGGCGTCGACTAAGAGATTTCACGTCTCTCCTCGATGGAAACCGAAAATGCCTCCTACTTGGAGGGCCAAAACGGTTATATCGCGAAGAAAGTGCACATATCCGGGGTTTCGCCGGACCCGGGCGGGCGCCGGGCGATTGGAAGGGTCCCTTGCAATCGGAAACCGATAACAAGGGACCCTTCCAATCGCTAGGCCGGTGCCAGGCGGCGGAGGAACTGCTGCGTGCGGGGCTCGACCGGGTTGTCGAGCACTTGCTCCGGCGGACCCTGTTCGAGGATCCGGCCGGCGTCCAGGAAGCAGACCCGGTCGGCGACCTGCCGCGCGAACGTCATCTCGTGGGTGGCCAGCACCATCGTCATGCCGTCGGCTTTGAGGTCGCGGATCAGGTCCAGGACCTCGCCGACCAACTCCGGGTCCAGCGCCGACGTCACCTCGTCCAGCAGCAACAACCGGGGTGAGTTGACCAGGGCGCGGACGATCGCGACCCGCTGCTGCTGACCGCCGGAGAGCCGGTCCGGATAGGCGGACGCCTTCTCTGCCAGCCCGATCCGGGCCAGCAGCGCCAGCGCCTGCTCGCGCGCCTCGGCCGGGCGCCGCTTGTGCACCCGCACCGGCGCCAGCGTGATGTTGTCCAACACCGACAGGTGCGGGAACAGGTTGTACGCCTGGAACACGATGCCGATCTTCCGGCGTACCCGGTCGGGGTTGACCCGTGGATCGGTGATGTGCGCACCGTCCAGGTGGATCATGCCGTCGTCGACCTCCTCCAGGAGGTTGACGCAGCGCAGGAGCGTCGACTTGCCCGAGCCGGACGCGCCGATCAGCGCCACCACCTCGTGCTCGGCGACGTCCAGGTCGAGCCCGTCGAGCACGACCGCCTCGCCGAACACCTTGCGGACGCCCTGGCAGGACAGGACGGCGGTCATCGGCCGGCCTGCCGGCGGGCGGCCCGCAGCGTCACCCAGTCGGTGACCGCGATCAGCGGGATGGCGAGCAGCACGAACAGGACCCCCGCGACGATGTACGGCGTGTAGTTGAAGTGCTCGGCGGTGGAGATCTGCGCGGCGCGCACCGCGTCGATCGGCCCCGCCAGCGAGACCAGGCCGACGTCCTTCTGGAGCGCCACCGTGTCGTTGAGCAGCGGCGGCGCCACCCGGCGGACGGCCTGTGGCAGCACCACGTGACGCATCGCCTGGCGGTAGGTCAGGCCGAGCGAGCGGGCCGCCGCGACCTGGCTGGGGTGCACCGACTCGATGCCGGCGCGGAACACCTCGGCGAGGTAGCCCGAGTAGGTGAGCACCAGCGCCGCACCGCCGAGCACCAGCACCGACGGCATGCCCTGCAGGCGCAGCCCGGGCACGCCGAGGGTCAGCACGTAGATCACGATGATCAGCGGCAGGCCGCGGAACGTGTAGGTGTAGCTGGTCGCCAGCGCGCGGACCGGGAAGAAGACCGGGCCACGCAGGGTACGCAGCAGCGCGATCACCAGGCCCAGTGCGAGCGACCCGAGCGCGCAGAAGAACAGCAGCCGGACGTTGAGCCAGAGCCCGCGCAGGATGTCGGGCAGCGCGTCGGCCGCGATCGACGGGTCCAGGAACGACGCGCGGACGCGGTCCCAGCCGGGCGCGCCGGTGACCGCGACGACCAGCAGCACGCCGAGCACCGCGGTCGACGCGGCGGCGACCAGGATCGACCGGATGCTCTGGCGTCGCCGCCAGGCGATCCGGTCGAGCTGGACGGCCGAGAGCGGCGGAGCGCCGTCGACCAGGCGGGTCACGAGAGTTCGGGCGCGCCCGCCGTGTCGGCGAGCCACTTCTTTTCGAGCTCGGCGAGCTGGCCGCCACTGCGGAGCTCGTCGACCGCGTCGCTGACGCACCTGGTCAGCGGCGAGCCCTTGTCGAGCAGCAGGCCGAACGTCTCCGGCGTGCCCACCTGCGGCAACTGGCCGACGATCTTGCCGTCGGTCAGCTCGGCGCCGGTGATGTAGAACGCCGTCGGCAGGTCGACGACGAGGCCGTCGATCTGGCCGTTCTCCAGCGCCTTCTTGGCGTCGTCGTTGGAGTTGTAGACCTGCGGCTGGTTGGTCGGCTTGATCAGCTCGCTGACCGCCTGGAAGCTGGTCGTGCCCACCTGGGCGCCCAGCTTGGCCGACTTCAGCTCGGCCACGGACTTCGCGTTGGCGATCTTCGACGACTTGAGGGCGATGACGGTCTGGCGGACCAGGTAGTACGGCGACGAGAAGTCGACCGCCTGCTGGCGCTCCGGCGTGATCGAGAACTGGTTGACGTCGAAGTCGAACGCCTTCGGGCCGGGCGCGATCGCGTTGTTGAACGTGACCCGGGTCCACGCCACATCGGACTTCGCGAAGCCCAGCTTCTCGGCCACGGCGTACGCGACCGCGGCCTCGAAGCCCTCGCCGGACTCGGGCTTGTTGCCGACCACCCACGGCTCGTACGCCGGGTCGTCGGTGGCGACCGTCAGCTTGCCCGCGGTCTCGGTCCGCAACGAGTCCTTGGTGCAGGACGCGGCGGCCGACCCCGACGGCGTGGCCTCCGGGGTCTCCTCGGGCGCGCAGGCCGCGAGGGTCGTTATCAGGGCGGCCGCGACCGCGACCGCGAGAGGAGTTCGCCTGGACATGGTGGACAGCTTAGAGACGCGTCGGCGTACGTCCATCGAGTTCCCTATCACACCTATCGGGAATTCGGATATATCTCCCATGGCGTACGGTGCCGTTTGCCGGTAAACCGGATGCGTCCGTCGCGCGTCAGGTATCCGTGCGAGCCGACACGGCGCTACGTCCCCGGAGGGGCATGGCCGAGCGACCGTCCATCGAATGGGACGCCGACCAGGCGGTCACCCATCTCTTCGGCGCGCACTACCGGGCGATGGTGCGGCTGGCCAGCCTGCTGCTGCACGAGCGCGGCATCGCCGAGGAGATCGTCCAGGACGCGTACGTCCGGCTGCACGCCCGCTGGCACAAGCTCCGCGACCCCGACAAGGCGCTGGCCTACCTGCGGGTGGCGGTGGTCAACGGCTGCCGGTCGGCGCTGCGGCACCGCCGGGTCGTCGACGCGCACCTGGCCGCCAGCCGCCCGCCGATGGACGTGCCCAGTGCCGAGTCCGGCGCTCTGGACCTGCTCACCCAGGCCGCGGTGGTCGACGCGATTCGCCGGCTGCCGACCCGCCAGCGGGAGGCGATCGTGCTGCGCTACTACGTCGACCTGTCCGAAGCGGAGATCGCCGAGGCGATGGGGGTCAGCCGCGGTGCGGTCAAGAGCCACGCCGCACGGGCGGTCGCCGCCCTGCGCCCGATCCTGGAGCGGCTGTGATGACCCCGGAGGAGACGATCCGGCGGGCGCTGGAGGCCGAGGCGTCCACGGTGGAGGTACGGCCCGACGCGCTGGCCGCGATCCGGGCGCGCACCCGGCGCCGGCGTGCCCGGGGCTGGGTCACGTGGGGCGCGGGCCTGGCCGTGGCCGCGGCGGTCGCCGTCACGATCCTCGTCCTGCCGGACGCGCCGCGCCCGGACCCGCCGCGTCCCGCCGCGCCGACCGCCGCACCTACCCCGACCCCGGCGGCCGGGCCGCTGCTCGCCGTCTACTACGTCGGACCCCGCCGGGACGACGCCCTGGTGCGCGAGTTCCACCGGGTCGCGCCGGGGTCCGACGCCGTGCGCGCCGCGCTCACCCTGATGTTCGGCACGGCGCCCCTGGACCCCGACTACGCGTCGGCGTGGCCGGCCGGCACCACGGTCCGGGGCGTCAGCGTCGCCGGGGAGGTGGTCACCGTCGACCTCGGCGGCGCCACCGCGCCGTCCGCGATCGCCGCGCAACAACTCGTCTGGACGGTGACGGCGGCCAGCGGCCGGCCCGGGGTCCGGATCGGCCCGGACGGCGAGGTGCTGCGGCGGGCGCCCGCGGTCGACACGCTCGCACCGGTCTGGCTGATCAACCCGCAGCAGGGCGAGGTCGTGCGGGGCGGACGGCTCGACGTACATGTGGCGGGCTTCGGATCGACCGCCCGGTTGGAGATCGTTCCCGACGGCGGCGGCGAGTCCATCCGGCAGGACCTGACCCTCCGCGGGGGTAGCCCGGCACAGCGTGAGGCGCAACTCACACTGTCGCTCCCGCCGGGGCGGTACACGGTGACGGTGACCCTTGCCGGGGTCTCCGACGACCACACCGTGGTGGTCGAATAACGGCGACCACACCGTGGAACGGGGCCGGGTCGGTTCGGCGGCGGCGCCGTTGCCTGGTTGGATGACTGCGTGAAGACGTTCGAGGAGCTCTTCGTCGAGCTGTCGGCGAAGGCCGAGGCCCGCACGCCGGGCTCGGACACCGTCGCCGCGCTCGAGCGCGGGGTGCACGCGATCGGCAAGAAGGTCGTCGAGGAGGCGGCCGAGTCGTGGATGGCCGCCGAGCACGAGGGTCCGGAGCGGACCGCCGAGGAGATCTCGCAGCTGCTCTACCAGACCCAGGTGCTGATGCTGGCCAGCGGCCTGAAGTTGGAGGACGTGTACCGACATCTGTGAGCCCCGCTCACGGACCGGCACACCTTTCTTCCGACAGGAGTCTTCCCGAAATGCTGCGTATCGCCGTGCCCAACAAGGGCACCCTCGCGAGTCCCGCCGCCGAGATGCTGCGCGAGGCGGGCTACCGCCAGCGCACCGAACAGCGCGACCTGGTCTGCCGCGACGAGGTCAACGACGTCGAGTTCTTCTACCTGCGCCCGCGTGACATCGCGACCTACGTCGGCTCGGGCGACCTCGACCTCGGCATCACCGGTCGCGACCTGCTGGTCGACGCCGGCAGCCCGGCCGACGAACTGCTCGACCTCGGCTTCGCCGGCGCCAGCTTCCGGTTCGCCGCACACCCGTCCACCATCACCACCGTCGACCAGATCGGCGGCCGCCGGGTGGCCACCTCGTTCCCGGGCGTGGTCAACCGCTACCTCGCCGAGAACGGCATCGCGGCCGACGTGATCCGGCTCGACGGCGCGGTCGAGAACGCCATCCGGCTCGGCGTGGCCGACGTGGTCGCCGACGTCGTGGAGACCGGCGCGACGCTTCGCCAGGCCGGGCTCGCCGTGATCGGCGACCCGATCCTGACCTCGTCGGCGCTGCTGATCGGCCGGGACCCGGCCACCGACGGCCGGCGCGGCGGCGCGGTCGCGGCCTCGGCGGTGGCCCAGCTCGTCCGGCGCCTGCAAGGCGTGCTGGTGGCGCGCCGCTACGTGATGCTCGCCTACGACGTCCGGGCCGACCTGTTGGAGCAGGCGACCATGCTGACGCCGGGCATCGAGTCGCCGACCGTGTCGCCGTTGCACCGCGAGGGTTGGGTGGCCGTACAGGCGATGGTCCTGCGGTCCGACGTCCACAAGATCATGGATGAGCTGTACGACCTGGGCGCCCGCGCCATCCTGGTGACCGGCATCCACAACTGCCGCCTGTAGATTGGGCTCCCATGGATAGCGCAGCGGTCAGCTTCCGCCCGCAGCGGGCGCGCAAGGTCGCGATCGTCGCGGCTGTCGCGGTCGTGGTCGTCTTCACGGCCGTCAGCTTCGGTCTGACCGGCTCGACCGGCGAGGGCAAGGCCGTGTTCCAGCGCGGCGACCAGACCGCGATGATCGGTCTCGGCATCGCGTTCGCCGCCGGCATCCTGCTCTTCCTCCGCCCGCGGGTCGACGCCGACGCCAACGGGATCCGGATCCGCAACGTGATCGGCTCGTACGACCTTCCCTGGGAGGTCGTGCGGGCGATCCGGTTCGACGGCGGCGTCTCGTTCGCGGGCGCGGAACTGCACGACGACGAGCTGATCACGATCGTCGCCCTGCAGTTCGTCGACAAGGAGTACGCGCTGACCGGCGTGCGCTCCCTGCGTGAGCTGCTGGCCGCGCATCAGGCCGCGGCCGCCGCTCCCGCCGAGCCCGCTTAGGCCTCCGCCGCCTTCATCGACGCGTCGGCGAGTGGGGCGAGCTCGGCGTGGCTCCAAGTGAACGAGCCGTCCCGCAGGTCGGCCAGCGTGCCCTCCACCCAGGTCAGCTCGGCCCGCGTCATCGCCCGCGTGTAGTCGTCCTCGATCGCGATGATCCGCGGTAGCGGCGTCTCCAGCTTCGCGTCCTGGTCGGCGAGCCGGCGCGCGAGGTGAGCGCGCCGCTGTTCGAGTAGCTCCGTCGTGGTCTCCGGCGTGAGCATCAGCAGGAACGACAGGGCCGCCGGGAGCTCCGGGAACTCGTTGCGCGGGGTCGAGACGATCTCGGCCAACCACTGCCGGGTGGCCGCCCGCCCCGCGTCGGTGACCTCGTACGTCGTGCGCTCGGGATAGCGCTCGTCGCGGTCGGTGCCGGTCGTGGTGATCAGGCCGGCCTCGTCGAGCCGGTCGATCATCCGGTAGAGGCTGGCGCGCTGGCCGACGTTGACCACCTGGTCCTTGCCCCATTGCTTGATCAACCGCTGGATCGCGTACGGATGCATCGGACCGGTTTCCAGCAGGCTCAGGATCGCGAGCGCCAGCGGGGATCGGCGGAAGGTCGAAGTCACCAACTCAGCGTAGCAGTGAGACCAGTTGCGGAAAGACTAGTTGCGTTGCAACTAGGTTCCGTGCAACTATTCGTCCATGACAGAGATCGAGATGACCACCGGATCGGTTACCTCCGCCGACGGCACCACCATCGGCTACTGGAAGACGGGTCGCGGCCCGGCCGTCGTCCTGCTGCACGGCAGCATGGAGTCGGCCCGCAGCCACACGCTGCTGGCCCGGGCGCTCGCCGACGACTTCACCGTCTACCTCCCGGACCGCCGCGGTCGTGGCCTCTCCGGCCCCCACCGGCCGGACCACGGCATCCGCACCGAGGTCGAAGACCTGGCGGCCGTCGTCGAGGCGGCCGGCGCGCACCTGGTGTTCGGCGTCAGCGCCGGCGGGCTCGTCACCCTGGAGGCGGCGCGCCAGATCCCGGCGATCCAGAAGGTCGCCGTCTACGAGCCGGCGCTGCTGACGGACGGCACCCGGCACACCTCGTGGCTGAGCCGCTTCGACGAGGAGCTGGCCCGCGGGGACGTGGCCGCCGCGATGATCACGAGCATGTTCGGGCTGGACCTCGCGCCGCCCATCTTCAAGGTGTTTCCGCGCCGGCTGCTGGCCGCCCTCACCACCATGCTGATGAACAAGGAAGACCGCGCGGCGGCTCCGGACGCCATCACCATGCGCAAGCTCGCCCCGACGATCCACTACGAGGGCGTGATCCTGGCCGAGCTCGCGGATTCGGTCGACGCGTTCCGCGACCTGCGGGCCGAGGTGCTGTTGATGGGCGGGTCCAAGGGGCTGGCGTTCCTGGAGCCGGCCCGCGACGCGCTGGCCGCACGCCTGCCGCACAGCCGGCGCGTCGAGTTCCCCGGCTTCGACCACGGGGCCTCCAGCGACCCGAGCAACACCAACCAGGACGGCAAGCCCGAAAATGTCGAGCGAATCGCCGGCGAGATCCGGACATTCTTCGCATCGGTCCGCGTACGCCCCTGATGCCGCGCCACGGCCGTGGTGTGATGGGACCTTGGCGGCGGTCCCGGTGAAGCCACGAGGCGGCCCCGCCGGCGCAGTGCTGGCGGAGCCGTGGCTGAGCGCACTCCTGGTCATGTTCGGCGGCGCGACCATCGCGATCCTGGTCGGCCCCGCTCCGGTGATCGCGTCGTGGGTGACCCAGGCGGCGTTCTACGCCGTGTTCGTCGCACTGTCGTGGCGGCTGGCCATGCATGGGACGCGGCCGGACCGGTCGCGCCGGTTCTGGCGGGCGGCCACGGTCAGCGGGGTCCTCTTCTTCGCGGCCGCCGTGCTGCGCACGGTCGACGAGATAGTCGAGCCCGGATTCGACAGCACCGCCTGGACGGTGCCGTCAGCCCTGCTCACCGTTGGCTCGGCCTGGCTGTTGGCGTCGATGCTCACGGGCCTTCCCTACAACGGCGGGGCAGCGCGGCGCGACCTGTGGATCGACGCCGCGACGGTGATGGTGGCGGCCGCGGTCTTCATCTGGACGATCGCCCTGACGGGGGAGAAGAGCGCCGAGGGGCCTGAGCAGCTGGTCTGGACAGCCATCGGCGCGATCATCCTGCTGGTCTCGGCGTTCGCGGTCACGCATCTGCTGATCACCGGGATGGCACCCTTCGCGGTCGCCGCCGGGGTCGTGATCGGCTTCGGCGCCGCCCTGCACGGCCTCGAGCGTGCCCTGAACCCGCAAGTCATGAACGCCGACGACGGGCTGCTGGTGCTGGTGTTGCGGCTGGTGCCGCCCCTGTTCCTGGCCATCGCGCCCGCCGTGGAGCGGTTGGGCCCGGAAACGCTGACCGTGCTGCGCGGCCGGCGGGCACGGGTGCTCGCGCCGATGATCGCGCTGGGCACCACCCAGATCCTGCTGATCGCGCAACTGTCGGACGAGGGCCTGACCGCTCGCAGCTGGGGAACCGCGATGGGCACGGTGGTCATCGCCGGGCTGATCATCGCGCGCCAGGACCTGCTGCTGCTGGAGAACGCCCGCCTGGTCGGCCGCCTGGACCGGACGGTGGACACGGTGGGGCGCAAGGAACGCTGGTTCCGGTCGCTGGTCGAACACGCCTCGGACTGCACGCTCGTGCTCGACCGCCAGGGCGTGATCACCTACGCGACACCGGCCCTGCACCCGATGCTGGGCCGTGACCCGGACGCCGCAGTGGGCCGGACGGTCTCCGAGATGCTGCACCCCGTCCACTCCGCGCGGCTGCACACCCTGCTCGCGCCGTTGCTCGCCGGGTCATCCGCCACGGAGGCGGACGAGATCGAGGCCCGCCGCTCCGACGGCACCGCGGTCTGGCTGAACGTGATCGCGACGGGCCGGCTCGACGACAAGGCGGTCGAGGGCGTCGTGCTCAACGTCCGCGACGTCTCCGACACCGTCACCCTGCGGAACCGGCTCCGGCACGACGCGAGCCACGACCAACTGACCGGGCTGGCCAACCGCGCGCTGTTCAACGAGCGCGCGGAGGCACTGCGCGACGCGGGCACCCGGGCGGTCCTGCTGCTCGACCTGGACCAGTTCAAGGACGTCAACGACCGCCTGGGCCACCTGGCCGGAGACGAGTTGCTGCGGATCGTCGCGCAACGGATCCGGCACAGCGTGCGCCCGGACGACACGGTGGCCCGCCTGGGCGGCGACGAGTTCAGCGTCATCCTGGCCCACACGACCGAGGCCGTCGCCGCGGCGACCGCCCGGCGAATCGTCGACACACTGGCGCGCCCGGTCTCGATCGGCGCGCAGACCGTGCACCCGGCGGCCAGCGTCGGCGTGGCCGTCAGCGCGGACAAGCCCGTGGAGGCCCTCCTCCGTGACGCCGACGCGGCCATGTACGCGGCCAAACGCCGCCACTCGGGCACCGAGGTCTACGAGCCGGGCGCCCGAGACTAGGCCCTAGGCGGTCACGACCTCGGAGGGCACGAACCGCATGGTGCCGAACCCCTCCAGCTTCATCACCGCGCTCAGCGGGGCCATGCTCTCGTCACCGGACTTGACGATGAAGCGGAACGAGGCGGCGATGTCCCGCACCGCCACGCGGTCGAACGCGGTGGTCAGCTCACCCCGGTCGCGGCAGCGGTCGCGCAGCCGGTCGCGGGTCTGCTCGGCGGTCTCGAACGAGAGGTCCTCCACCCGCGGCAGGGCGCGGATCGCCCGCTCGATCGCGGCGCGCTGCTCGGCCGTCGACGTCTCCGCCAACCGCACCACCACACCGATCGTCGCCAGCGTGTCGACGTCGCGGTCGTCCGGGCCGAGGGTCGTGTCCAGAACGCCGTCGAACGTGCCGATCGCCAGCTCAAGAGCCTCCGCGAGCGCCGGCTCTTTGACCTTCGCCGACACGGTCGCGGGAGTGTTGTCGGCGGTCCCTCCCGCCAGCGCCTCCGGGGTGTCCGCCAAGCTCTTCTTCAGGTCCGCGAAGGAGTCCGCCTTGGAGCGGAAGCTGACCTCACCCACGCCGGGGAGAGCGCGGATGTGTTCCTCGACCGGCGAGGGATCCGCGGCCGCGTCGTCCTCGATCATCGCGACCACCCGAACCGGCAACGGGTCGGCCTCGTCACCGGAACAGCTCGACAGGGCCGTCGCGGACAAGGTCAGGGCGACCAGGGTCGCGAGATATCGGCGCACGTCGCTCAGGGTAAAAGTGGCCGTCAATGGCTACGCCGCCTCCAGCGGGAGGGTGCGGCCGTCCGGTGCGGGGCCGGCGACGTCCGGGAAGGAGCCGTCGCCGAACAGGACGCGGGCGGCCGCGGCGAGACCGGCGGGACTGCGCAGCATCGCGACCGCCGCCTCGGCGACCAGCGGCGAGCGGATGCCGGCGAACGCGCGGCGGAGCAACAGCCGGCCGCGGAACCGGGCGCGCAGGGCCGCACCGTCGTACCGGCGCAGCACGCCCTCGTCTCCGGTCCGCAGGAACTCGGCGGTGACGGCGGCGGCGAGGTCGGACATCCGCAGGCACGGGTCCAGGCCGCCGGCGGTCAGCGGTGACACCGCGCCCGCCGCGTCGCCGACGAGCAGCCCGGCCGGGCACGCCAGCCGGCGCAGCACACCGCCCACCGGAATCGGGCCACCGCGCCGCGCGATCGGCCCGGTCGGCGCCCCGCGCCCCGGCGCGTCGGCGGCGAAGTCGTCGAGCAGGTGGCGGAGGCCCGAACGCATCGCGGCCGGATCACCCGCGACGCCGACGTGGGCGTGCCGACCGTCGTCGATCACCCAGCCCAGGTAGCCCGGCGCCACCCGCGGGTCCAGCACGCAGTGGAACACCGGCGCGCTGCCGCCCGCGGCGATCGGGTGGACGAGCTCGGCGCCGACGATGAAGCGCCGGTTGACGTCCAGCCCAAGGTCGCGGGCCACCCGGGAGCGGGCCCCATCAGCACCGATCACGAACCTCGCCGCCGCCGGGTCCGTGCCGGCGAACCGCGCGACGCCCGACCCGGTGCCGACGTAGCGGGTGCCGAGGCGCACCCGCGCGCCGGCCGCTTCGGCCATGCGCCGTGCGTGCGCGTAGACGCCGGCCATGTCGGCCACCCGGTACTCGTCGCGGTCACTGACGAGCCGCACCGGCGCCCGCCGTGACGGCGGATAGATCAGCACCTCGCGGACGCCGGGGCCGAGCAGGTGGTCGGGCAGGTCGAAGTCGTCGAGCGTGCGGCGCACGAAGATGCCCGTCGTACGGATGCCCGCCGACAACGACGTGCGCCGGTCGACCACGAGCACCCGCACCCCACGCAGCGCGAGCCGGCGGGCGGTGTGCAGCCCGGCCAACCCCGCACCCACGACCAGCACGTCAACGGTCTCCACAACCGGGACCGTAGAGTCGGTGGCCGGGCTGGGGCAGGTTCTGCACGCCATCCGCCACGAACCTTCACCAAGCCCCCACGGTCGCGCGGTTTGTGCGCGGAAGTCCGATCTCGATGGGGTCGGTGCCCCTTTTCGCGGGTTCGCGTCCGACCTGGTAGCCTTGTCGTCGTCGACCATGTCGTCCGTGTGTCTTGGCATTCGGATGACGGTGAAGCGGAGCGCCTGCTCCCACCCGCGCCTCGATCTCAGAGAGCCGGGTCCGGTCACCGGAGGTGAGCCCACGTGGCTCCCATCCGGAGTGTGCACGCTTGCGTGCCGACCGGTCGAGCGGGCCCTGGCATGCGCCAGGGCCTTCTGCTTCTCCTCGGTTGGCAAAAGCTGCGACCGCAGCGACAGACATGGCAACGAGGAGGCCTCATCAGCGTCGAACCACGCGTCAACGAGCAGATCCGGGCACGAGAGGTCCGACTGGTCGGTCCTGAAGGCGAGCAGGTGGGCATCGTCCCGCTGGAACGCGCACTTCAGCTGGCGGCGGATGTAGACCTGGACCTGGTCGAGGTTGCGCCCATGGCGCGCCCGCCGGTGTGCAAGCTCATGGACTTCGGCAAGTTCAAGTACGAGAGCGCACTGAAGGCTCGCGAAGCACGGCGTAACCAGCAACAGACGGTCATCAAGGAAATGAAGCTCCGTCCGAAGATCGACCCGCACGACTACGAGACCAAGAAGGGTCACGTGGTGCGGTTCCTCAAGGCCGGAGACAAGGTCAAAGTGACGATCATGTTCCGTGGTCGCGAGCAGAGCCGTCCGGAGCTGGGCTACCGCCTGCTGCGCCGGCTCGAGTCGGAGATCTCGGAACTGGGATATGTCGAAGCCGCTCCTAAGCAGGACGGCCGCAACATGATCATGGTGTTGGCTCCGCACCGGGCCACCAAGGCCGCTGCCGTGGCCGCGAACACCAAGGCGCCGACGCGCGAGCCGCGTCCGGAAGACGCCGAGGTGACACCGGCTGCTACTGCCGGGCCCGCCGGAAATCCCGGCGAGTGACAGGGGAGAAGACGTAACAAGATGCCGAAGATGAAGAGCCACACCGGCACGGGCAAGCGCGTCCGCGTCACCGGGGGCGGCAAGATCGTGCACGAGCCCGCCGGTAAGCGGCACAAGCTCGAGGGCAAGTCCTCGACCCGTACCCGTCGGCTGTCCGGCACCGAAGAGATTTCGAAGGCCGACACCAAGCGCATCAAGAAGCTGCTCGGGCGCTGACGCGCGCCACCGACCGAAGGAGAACATTCGATGGCACGCGTCAAGCGGGCGGTCAACGCCCAGAAGAAGCGCCGCACATTGCTCGAGACCGCGAGTGGTTATCGCGGTCAGCGCTCCCGCCTTTACCGCAAGGCCAAGGAGCAGGTGCTGCACTCGATGCAGTACGCCTACCGCGACCGTCGCGACCGCAAGGGTGACTTCCGCCAGCTGTGGATCACCCGCATCAACGCGGCCGCCCGCGCGAACGGCATGACCTACAACCGGCTGATCCAGGGCCTCAAGCTCTCGGGGATCGAGGTCGACCGCAAGATCCTGGCCGACCTGGCCGTGCACGACGAGGCTGCCTTCGCGGCCATCGTCGAGGTCGCCAAGGCCGCCGTCGCGGCCGAAGGCACCGGGGCGCAGAAGGCCGCCTGAATGACCGCAAGGCGCCTTGGCGCGAAGCGGCAAGACGGCTGAGGACGGGTAGGTAGGCAAGGTTGCCGACGCACCACCAGCGACCCGGGGTTGCTCCGTTCACCGAACGGACGCCCCGGGTCATTGCTGCCCGCCGCCTGCAGCGCCGCCGGGAGCGCGACGAGTCCGGCCTGTTCCTGGCCGAGGGACCGCAGGCCGTCCGTGAGGCGATCGCCGCCGACGCCGTCAAGGAACTCTTCGCGACGGACGAGGCGATCCAGCGCCACCCCGACCTGACCGCGAACGCCACCCTCGTCACCGACAGCGCCGTCGCCGCGCTGGCCGAGACCGTCGCGCCCCAAGGGCTCGTTGCGGTCTGCCACCAGCCGGGCGTACGCCTGGCCGACGCACTCGCCAAAGCGCCGCGGCTGGTCGCCGTGCTGGCCGAGATCCGCGACCCGGGCAACGCCGGCACCATCCTGCGCACCGCCGACGCGGCCGGCGCGCGCGCCGTGGTGTTCGCCGGTGACGCCGTCGACCCGTACAACGGCAAATGTGTCCGGGCCTCAGCGGGCAGCGTGTTCCACACGGACCTGGTCCGCGAGCCCGACGCCGGTCAGGCGGTGGACGCGTTGAAAGACAGCGGCCTGACCGTCCTCGCGGCGACCGGCTACGGCGACACCGACCTCGACGACCTCGCCGACAACGGTGGCCTCGCCCGGCCCACCGCCTGGCTGTTCGGGTCCGAGGCGCACGGTCTGCCGGAGAGCCTGCTGGCCCGCGCCGACCACCGCGTCCGGGTCCCGTTGTACGGCGGCGCGGAGAGCCTCAACCTGGCCGCGGCGGCCGCTGTCTGCCTCTACGCGAGCGCCCGAGCCCTGCGCCGCCCCGCCACCGGCCGCCCGTAGACTTGCGAGGTTGTCCCGCCGAGGGAGTGTCATGTCCTACCGCAACGACCCGTACGACCCCAAGCAGGTCGCCTACCTCGACCCCGCCGCGCTCGACGCCGCGGTCGCCGAGGCTGACAAGGCGTTCGCCGGCGCGGCCGACCCGGACGCCCTGACCCAGCTTCGCCACCTGCACCTCGGCGACAAGGCGCCGATCTCGTTGGCCCGGCGCGAGATCGGTGCGCTGCCGCCGGCCGCGAAGTCCGAGGCCGGCAAGCGGGTCAACGAGGCCCGGCGCCAGATCCAGGACCTGTTCGACGCCCGATCGGCGGCCCTCGCCGCCGAGCAGGAGCAGCGGGTGCTGGCCGAGGAGCGGGTCGACGTCACACTGCCCTGGGACCGCCGCCCGCGGGGCGCCCGGCATCCACTGAGCACGCTGATGGAGCGCATCGGCGACCTGTTCGTCGGCATGGGCTACGAGATCGCCGAAGGTCCCGAAGCCGAGCTCGAGTGGACCAACTTCGACGCGCTCAACATCCCGCCGGACCACCCGGCGCGGGGTTTGATGGACACGTTCCACATCGCACCCGAGGGCAGCGGCCTCGTGCTGCGTACCCACACGAGTCCCGTGCAGGCGCGGGCGATGCTGACCCGCACGCCGCCGATCTACGTGATCGCGCCCGGCCGGGTCTACCGCACCGACGAGCTCGACGCGACCCACACCCCGGTCTTCCACCAGGTGGAGGGTCTGGTCGTCGACCGTGGCATCACGATGGCGCACCTGCGCGGCACGCTCGACCACTTCGCGCGGGCGATGTTCGGGCCGGACGCGCGCACCCGGTTCCGGCCGCACTACTTCCCGTTCACCGAGCCGTCGGCCGAGTTCGACATCTGGTTCCCGGAGCACCGCGACGGTCCACAGTGGGTCGAGTGGGGCGGCTGCGGCATGGTCAACCCGCGGGTGCTGCGCGCCTGCGGCATCGACCCGGACGAGTTCAGCGGATTCGCGTTCGGGATGGGCATCGAACGGTCGCTGATGTTCCGCCACGGGATCAGCGACATGCGCGACATGGTCGAGGGTGACGTGCGCTTCACGCGCGCATTCGGGATGGAGCTCTAGATGCGGGTCGGACTGTCCTGGTTGCGCGAGCACGTCGACCTGCCGGCCGACATCTCCGCCGCGGACCTCGAGCAGGCGCTGGTCGGCCTCGGCATCGAGGTCGACTCCGTCGCGGACCTCCGGGCGAGCGTGACCGGCGGCCTGGTCGTCGGCCGCGTGCTGACCGTCGAGGAGCTGACCGGTTTCAAGAAGCCGATCCGGTTCTGCACGGTCGACGTCGGCGCCGCCAACGGCACCGGGCAGCCGCAGGAGATCGTCTGCGGTGCGTCCAACTTCGCGCCCGGCGACCTGGTCGTGGTGATCCTGCCCGGTGGCGTGCTGCCCGGCGGGTTCGAGATCGGCGCCCGCAAGACGTACGGCCACATGTCGGCCGGCATGATCACCAGCGCCCGCGAGCTGGGGCTCGGTGACGACCACGACGGCATCATCGTGCTCCCGCCGGACACCACCGGCGCACCCGGCGACGACGCCCGGGCCATCGTCGGGCTCGACGACGTGCTGGTCGAGGTCGAGATCACCCCGGACCGGGGGTACGCGATGTCGGTCCGCGGCATCGCCCGCGAGCTCGCGCTCGCCCTGGGCCTGCCGTTCCGCGACCCGGCTCTGGTCCCGTCGCCGCGCGCGACCGCCGAGCCGGCCTACCCCGTCGACGTGCGTGACCCGATCGGTTGCGACCGGTTCGCCGCTCGCGCGGTCCGGGGCGTCGACCCGGCCGCCGCGACGCCCGCGTTCATGGTCCGCCGGCTCACCCAGGCCGGCATCCGCACCATCTCGCTGCCGGTCGACATCACCAACTACCTGATGCTCGAGCTCGGCCAGCCGATGCACGCGTTCGACCTCGACCGGCTGCGCGGCCCGCTCGTGGTGCGCCGGGCGACGCCGGGGGAGAAGCTGACGACGCTCGACGGTGCCAAGCGCACCCTCGACGCCGAGGACATGGTGATCTGCGACGACAGCGGGCCGATCTCGCTGGCCGCGGTGATGGGCGGCGAGACCAGCGAGGTGCACGTCGGCACCACCGACGTGCTCTTCGAGGCGGCGCACTGGGATCCGGTGATGGTCGGCCGCACCGCCCGCCGGCACAAGCTGTTCAGCGAGGCCGCGAAGCGCTGGGAGCGCGGCGTCGACCCGGCGCTGCCGCTGGTCGCGCTCGAACGCGCGGTCGCGCTGCTCACCACGCACGGCGGCGGCACCACCGGCGACGAGATCCTCGACTTCGACGCGGTGCGCCCGCGTACGCCCGTCGACATGGCGGTCGACCTGCCCACCCGGCGGGTCGGCGTGGTCTACGAGCCGGCCCGGGTGGTCGGCCTGCTCGAAGCGGTCGGCTGCACGGTGACCGTCGACGGCGACCGGCTCTCCGCCGTGCCGCCGACCTGGCGCCCCGACCTCACCGACCCGGCCGACCTGGTCGAAGAGGTGGTCCGACTCGACGGCTACGACAAGGTGCCGGGCCGGCTGCCGCTGGCTCCGGCCGGCCGTGGCCTGACCGACACGCAGCGCCGGCGCCGCTCGGTGGCCCGCGCCCTGGCCGAGACCGGCAACGTGGAGGTGCTGTCCTACCCGTTCGTCGGCACCCCGGCGCTCGACGCGCTCGGCATCCCGGACGACGACCCGCGGCGGGCGCTGGTCAGGTTGGCCAACCCGCTCTCCGACGAAGAGCCCTACCTGCGCACGACCCTGCTTCCGCCGCTGCTGGCGACGTTGCGCCGCAACGTCGGCCGGGGCGCCCGCGACCTGTCGCTCTACGAGGTCGGTGTGGTGTTCCAGGCGCACGCGGGCGCCGGCGCGCCGCCCGTCATGAGCGTCGACGAGCGGCCGGCCGACTCCGTGTTCGCCGCCGCCGACGCGGTGGTCCCCGAGCAGCCGTGGCACGTCGCCGTGGTCATGGCCGGCGAGGTCGAGCCGACCGGCTGGTGGGCCGGCGGGCGACCGGCGACCTGGGCCGACGCGGTGCAGGCCGCGCGGACCGTGCTGGACACCGCGGGCATCCCCGAGGAGCGCGTCAGCGTCCGGTCCGCGGCGGTCGCGCCGTGGCACCCGGGGCGCTGCGCGGCGATCGCGGTCGACGACGTGGTGGTCGGCTGGGCCGGCGAGCTGCACCCGAGCGTGGTCCGCGCGTTGGACCTGCCCAAGCGCACCGCTGCCGTGGAGCTCGACCTGGACGCGCTGCCGGCGGCACCCGTGACGCCGGCGCCGCGGGTCTCCGGCTTCCCGCCGGCCCTGATCGACGTGGCGCTGGTGGTCGGCGAGGGCGTGCCGGCGGCCGACGTGCGGCAGGCGATCGTGGCTGGCGCGGGCGATCTGCTGGAGTCGGTGCGGCTCTTCGACGTGTACGCGTCGGAGCAGCTCGGCTCGGGCCGCAAGTCGTTGGCCTACAAGCTGACCTTCCGCGCGCCCGACCGCACGCTGACCGTCGAGGAGGCGGTCGCGGCGCGTGACGCGGCGGTGGCCGAGGCGGCGAACCGGTTCGGCGCGACGCTCCGAGGGGCCTGAGGTGGGGCCCGCCGCTCAGGCGGCGGGCTTCTCCGCGACCACGAACATCTGCTTGCCGAGGAACCGCCACGCCGGGCGCAGCCGGAGGTAGGTGCGCACGAACGAGGGACGCACCTTCACCGGCGAGTCCTTCACCGTGTAGGGCAGGAACCGCGGGATCACCTCGCGCGGCGCGAACCGGGCGAGCTCGAGGCCCTCGACCAGGCTGTGGTGTGTCAGCGGCAGGTGGTGGTCGAAGTAGTCCCAGTAACGCTGGCCGACGAACCGCAGGTTCGGCATCAGCACCAGCAGCCGGCCGCCCGGGCGGAGCACCCGGCGGCACTCCTCGAGGGTGCTCAGCAGCGCGCGCTTGTCGGGCATGTGCTCGAAGAAGTTGGACGTGAACACCACGTCGACGCTGTTGTCGCCGATCGCGGCCATGTCGTCACTCGGCGCGATGACCACCTCGGCGTCGGTGAACTTCTTCGTGTCGGGGTTGAGATCGACGGCGATCTTGCGTTTCGCCCGGATCGCGTTGGTGAACTCGCAGGTTCCGGCGGCCAGGTCGAGCACCGTCTCTTCTGGACCGACATAGCGGTCGAAGAAGCCGCGGCAGAGCGCTTCCCACAGGATCCGCTTGCCCTCTAGCTCAGCGGCGTCGAAGCGGTTGTCGTAGAGCTGGGCCAGCTCATCGCCGGAGAAGTCACGCTCATTAGAAGGCGCCACTCGACAGACCCTAGATGTTTCGACGCGTACGCGTGAAGGTGGGGTCGAAGGATCCAAGCGGGGTTGGCCCGCCCCTCGCGGTCAGCTAGCCTGCGATGGTTGTCGACCCAACGGCGCTGAGCGTGTCGGCGTCCACTGAAATCAGCGGGAGACGAAGTGGCCTCAGCCGATGCGCCGGCGAACACGTTCGACCTAGATGTGTGCATTGTCGGTGGGTGCGGACGGGTCGGCCTTCCGCTGGGCATCGCGCTGGCGTCCCGTGGTCTTTCGGTCGTGCTCTACGACATCAACGCCGCGGCCGTGGATGTGGTCAACTCCGGAACTCTTCCGTTCGCGGAGGAGGACGCCGCCGAGGTGCTGGCGGATGTTGTTGCGGCCGGCCGGCTGCGGGCCACCACCGACCCGGCCAGTGTCGGCTCGGCGGAGAACCTGGTCGTGGTCGTGGGCACCCCGGTCGACGAGCACCTCAACCCTGACCTGGGTGCGGTGCCGCGGGCGCTGGACCGGTGTGCCGAATACCTTCGTGACGGCCAGCTCGTGGTGCTGCGCAGCACGGTCTATCCGGGCGTCACCGCACTGACGGAGAAACTGCTCGCCGGCAAGGGTGTCGCGGTCGACGTGGCGTTCTGCCCCGAGCGGATCGCCGAGGGCAAGGCGATGACCGAGCTCTTCGAGCTTCCGCAGATCGT
>NZ_FNQB01000004.1 GCF_900107455.1 Asanoa ishikariensis
ACGATCTGCGGAAGCTCGAAGAGCTCGGTCATCGCCTTGCCCTCGGCGATCCGCTCGGGGCAGAACGCCACGTCGACCGCGACACCCTTGCCGGCCAGCAGTTTCTCCGTCAGTGCGGTGACGCCCGGATAGACGGTGCTGCGCAGCACTGCGGAGGCCTACACCGCAGAACCACGCACCACCTTTAGATTTCCTGGTGGCGCCGGGGCCGCATGGCTGACGGTCTGCCTGGTGAAGACCTGCTCGAGGCGACTTCGAAGCGACGTTGGGCCATCGCCGCAGGCGTCATCCCCTTGTGAAGCATGCGTCTGGCAAGGGGTCCGACACCCAGATGAGGGCCGAGTCGTTCTGACGGAACCGATTCGGCCGCGGGTACGTCGCAGCAGGTATGAGACCAAGCCTGCTCGTACTCCTTCTCGCCGGTCTGTTCATCACACCTCTGGCCGGCTGCGCCGAACCCGCCGCTGATCCCGTCGGGTCGGAGCCGGACGGCGAGTCGGCCGCGCCGGCGAGCTATCCGGGCCGCTACCGCGTCAGCGGGACCGTGTTGGAGAACGGCGAGCACGGCCCGCGGCTGTGCCGTGGTGAGGCCCCGGACTCATTGCTACCCCAGTGCGGTGGTCTCGACATCGTCGGCTGGTCCTGGGACGGCCTCGACCACGAGGACCAAGCCGAGACCCGCTGGGGCTCCTTCGAGATCGTGGCGACCTTCGACGGCGAACGCCTCACGCTTGTCGAGCCGCCGCAATCGCCAACCATTCAACGGCCGAGTCCCAAGCCGAACCTCATTACCCCTTGTCCGCCGCCGCCCGGCGGCTGGCGGGTCGTCGACGAGGCGAAGGCCACGGTCAACGCGTACAAGGAGGCGGCCCTGCTAGCCGACGCGGCACCCGGCGCGGCCGGAAACTGGATCGACCAGAACGGCGGCACCAACGACCCACGCAGACTCGTGCTAAACGTCCGCTTTACCGGCGACTTGGCCGCGCCAGAGGCTCGGCTACGCGCAATCTGGGGTGGCGCGCTGTGCGTATCGCATGCGGCCCGCTCTACCGTCGAACTCAACCGAATCGCTGCCGAACTATCGGTCGTGCCGGGCATCCTCAGCGCACGCGTGGCACTACCGACCAACCAAGTCGTCGCGGATGTCTATGTTGCCTCGGACGCCCGCCGCGCGGAGGTGGAGGCCCGATATGGCCCAGGCGTCGTCATGCTGACCGGTTGGCTGCAGCCGGCCTAGAGGTGGCGGACACATCCCAACGACCGCCTACCGGCCAGCATCACGTCGGCGACTAAGCCGCGCCCCTGGGGACAAGTAAGTCGGCAACCGCTGCGAGCGTCCGTTCACAATGGCCACCTCGAGATGCTCTATGGCTCGCTGTCCCTCACCGGATCGTACTGGCGCTATATCACCGGCGTGCACACTCTAGCCCGTGTCTGTTCGTGCTCTCCGGCCGGCGAATCGGCTCGGTCTGGCTTATCTAGGCGTGTTCACAGCCGCGTCAGCACTTTGGCGGCGCACTGAGTGCGACCACATGGATCCGGGCGGACGACGACTTCGTGCCAGGCCTGAGCCTGCTTTCCCTCGCCATGGTGGCGGCCATTTTCGTGCAAGACCTCTCACGGCTGCCTTCCCGAACGGGCCTGCTGTTCTTGACATGGTCCCGGTCCGCGATGCTCATGTACGCCAGCGCGACGAGCCTTCACGTCGCCGTCCTCGAACGGCGCGGCGAGCGGGTCGAAGCCACCGTCACGAGGTTCGGCGCGGTCACGAGATGCTATCCACATATGATCGGAAGGCAGGCTCGTGCTATTACGCCCTGGCGGATCCTGAGGGAGCCCGCATTCCCGGCGAACCCGCGGGTGGAGCCCAAGACCGCAGATCCGCTTGACCGTCACTGCCGAGCTCCAGTCCTCCGTCGGACGAGGTGCGGGCATGGGCGCCGATCACCCGGCACACGTCGTACGCGGACGGTTCGGGATCGACCCGCCCGTTGCCGCGACCGAACCGCTAGCCCGCTCCGACCCGGCACCCGGACCGTCCCGGGTGCCGGATCGGCCCGTTTCCTCGAGACGTTCAGCGCTGGCGCCACCGAACCTGTTCGAGCAGACTTCCCGCCCATGATCGACTTTGCGAACGGTACCGTCTTCAAGCTGCACCCCGCGCCGCCGCAGGAGCTCGGGCCGCTGGTGGCGCCGCTGCTCATCCCCCAGGAGCAGGTGGTCGCCTGCTAACAGCAGGGCATCGTCGATGGCTGGTACGTCGACACCGACGAGCATGGCGCCGAGGACAAGTGGATCATGGTCGCCGCCAGCAACACCGACGTGTCCGACTGGGCGGACGGCGAGCACCCATGCGAGGCGCTCGGCCCTCGTATCCAGGGCAACCCGCTGGGCTTGGAGGAACATAGGTGTGTGCCATTTAACCTGCACGTGCCCGTCCTGCCGGATGCCCCGCGCAGCTACACCGGACTGCGGGCGTATCTAGCCGCGTTGGAGAGCCGGTTCGCCCCCGGCCATCTAGCCGAGGGCATCGTGTTTCACCACCCGGATGGCCGCCGAGCCAAAATCAAGCGAAAGGACTTTCCCCGCGCCGCGTAGCGGGACAGGACTGCTGTGGCGGGTGCTGGCCATCGTCCATGGCGCTTTCGGCGCGCCGACCGACGAGTTCGATCCGCACCTGCTGCGTCACCTCTCCGACGACATGCTCCGGTGGGTGAACGCGGACCCGACGAGGCAGGTCTGGATCACTCGTACCAGCGCTTAGAAAGGGCAGAGCCCGGCCGCTTCGTGCGGAACGGCCACGGCTCCGGCGTGGTGCGCAATCAGGCGAAGTCAAAGCGATCGAGTCCCGTGACCTTCGTGCCCAACGCACGCACATCGGCTACGAACCGCGTACTCGTCCTGCTGGCGTCGCGAAATTCCACGCTGGGTCGCGATGTTCTCCGCTGTCCCCCCATCGTGATGCACACATCACGCGACGCGCCATGTTTGCGCCATGTTCGTCGTAAGGCTCGCCGCAGCCGAGTAGCAGATCATCGATTTCTGCCGGGTCGAGTTGCGGCACCTGTTCGAGCGCCGCATGCACCATCTCCGTGGCGAGGTCATCGGGGCGTAGTTCCGTGAGTGAACCCTTCGCCGCACGGCCGATGGGCGAGCGCACGGCAGCCACGATGACTGCCTCAGGTGCGGTCGTGTCGTGCGGCGTTCGGCGGCTCCACCCTTGCCGAAAACTCTTCATCACTTCCCTGTCGACACGTCTACGCGGTCTCGTCTGAATACTGTGCTGTTCGCATCGAGCCCGGTGTAGCCACGTCGAGCACCGCCTTGCCGTTGACGCGGCGCTGGCGCATCGCTTCGGTCGCCTCCGCAAATCGGTCCCAGGATCCGCGCCAACCGATACGGACCGTTAGGACACGGGTCTCCACGAGGTGAACGAGCGTCTGCAAGTCGCTGCCCGCATCGCCGGTTGTCAGGTACGAGCTCAGCGCCTTCTGCGGTCCGACCGTCGCATACGGCGCGAAGACGGCCGGTTCACCCGAGGTCCAACCGATGCTTTGGAGGCTGCCGCCGGGCGCCAGAAGGCTCCACGCCTGAACTAGTTGTGGACCGCCGACGTTGTCGAGCACAACATCGACCGGCGTGTCGATCCCCTTGAGCCCGACCACCACCTCGTCAGCACCGGCTTCGCGTGGGCCCGCTCCCCTCTCGACAGAGCCGACCGACGCGATTACGTGGGCGCCGGCCGCGGCGGCCAACTGTATGGCGAAGCTCCCCACGCCGCCGGAGGCGCCGGTGACGAGGACCCGCTTGCCAAGCAGCGAACCGCAAGCTCGCAGCGTGCGAAGGGGCGCAAGTCCCGCCACCGGCAGGGCCGCCGCGACGGAAAGGTCGACCGACGCCGGAACTGTCGCCACAGAGGCGGCGTCGACGGCGACTCGCTCCGCGAAGGCGCCTTGGGCAAGTGCGACGACACGGACCCCCTCTCGCGGTCCCGTGCCGTCCGTGGCCGCCCGCACGACCACCCCGGCGATGTCTGATCCGAGCACCCCGCCGGGGGGGATGCGCCCTGAGCGCGCGTCATTTAGATCGCCGTGGTTAAGCGACGCGTGGTGCACCTCGATCACGACTTGTCCTTGGCGGGGTACTGGCTCAGGAACCATGGTCAGGCGCATCGTCAAAGCTATCGTGGGATCGGCCACGAGTGCTCGGATCATTGTGAATCTCCATTGTGGCGTGTCGCAGCCCTGACCTTGCTCGCTTGACGACGCTGGCGTCACGTCGGGGCTGACAGTCGGGGGATCTCGCATTGCTGATTGCCGTTGCCGCCGCATCTCTTGTGCGTCGGGTGCTGTAAGGGTCAGCCGGACAAGGTCGTGGACTTGGCTCCGCCTGTCGATGTGCGCTCCACGAACAGCCTCCGCATCGTGCCGATGCCTTCGATCGTCGAAGACAGCTTGTCGTTGGGTTGCAGGTATCGCTTCGGAGTCCGAGGGCCCAGACAGCGGCGAGGCCGTTGGCCGGCAGGGTCGCGGCCTCGCTGGCACGAATCCCGGTGGGCGCGGCGGTCAGCCATGCGGCATCGAGGACTACAACCTTCGGACGTGCTCCGGTAACCTGCACTCGGTAAGAGCCTTCCACGCTGGGCGATCAGCGCCTTCGACAAGCCAGATCATCCCAGACAGGCAGGCGTTCCTCATTTTTGATCATGAACCACAGCTAACCTTAACAAAGGGCCGAGGCTAGGCTAGGCAAGGTTGACAGCGAACATCCCTAAATTCTCACCGGTTCGCCATTGGTTCGCTCGGCCAACGGAGCGGCGCCCGGCTCGGGTCCTTAGGGCGAACGATTTCCGCCTGCTTTCCAGCTCCTTCGGTCATCGCCAAGCCGGCGCATCATGCCGGCGATCAGGAGCAGTGTGGCGATGACGATGAACAGGTCACCGATGCTGACTACGACGTGAAGCGGCCCGATCGGCAACGTGTCTCCGAGTGCGGCGAGTCGCGTCTGGGAACTCAGAATCGCGTAGCGGGGTTCGCCCGATACGGCAGCGGTGTCGATGCCGACGGCGCGAAGCCCAGCGCCTGAGACAGGCATGTGCCCGTTGGCCGCGATCACTACACCGTTGAGCGCCCCACCGGTCAACGCTAGCCAGATCCCCACCCGGATATGACTAGGGCGCCCCGGGATATTTAATGCGAGTGCCAAGCCGACCGCCGCAAAGCTCACACCTGTAACCCACAATTGAGCCGGTGCCGCGGCGAGTCCGTCGATAAGCGGAACGCGAATGACGGCCTGCGCCGTCGCGGCAAGGAGCACCAACCAGAGCCCCCGGATTCGCCAACGCGCGAGGGATCCGATCCGGCCGCCGAGGAGGCGACCGACGACGACGCCGGCAATGATCGGCCCGGCGAACAGGACCAGTTTTGTCATCGACGTCTGTGCCGAAGATTACCTTCGCCGCGTTCAGCCACCGTGCTCGAACGGCGCTCCCACCGTGTAGAGCAACGAAGCGAGCGCCGTGATGGCCAATGCGATCCTGAGCTTCGCACGCATTGAATTTACCTTCCTATTGTAATGCTTTCCCGGTGGCCGCCACGCAACGCCGACGACCTCTGACAGGAGGATCCTGGGGGAGGGCCCCGCTTATGTCAATCGCGGTCAACGAATTACTCGGTGGTCCGCCCGCGCTCGAGCAAGTTTATGGTCGTTCGATGATTTATCGATGGCATATTGTCGACGGGCGAGATCGGAGTTGGGGTACGGCGACCTTGGGCAACTCATCGGCGGCGGCGCCGTTTCTCGCGTCCTGCCTGCGGCGATGGCAAACCCGTGACGAACCTGTTGAGTCGCGGCCTACCTTTGGCTGGCCAGGGTGCTCCGGGTACAGGGCAGCCGCCGGCCTAGGGATCCCCCGTTTCTCCTAGCCCGGCGGCGCGTACCGGGCGTTTGGGTGATCCCGGCGCTGCATTGCTGTTCGTTACCACACCTTCAACGACGCCAAGGCCGATGTCGAGGTAGGCGTCCCGGTCAGCACCGTGACCGAGGGGGCCGGGCAGGTCAGCGGAGGCGAGCTACCCGGGGGTTCGGTCGCGTTCGTTGTCCACTTCGGATCGCACGAAGGACTCGGCGAGGCGTACGAGCGGCTGCGGTCGGGTGTCAACGACGCCGGCCGGGAGGCAGCTGGTCCTGCGTAGGGGATCTATCACTGGATTGACCTCACCGTCGCACCCGATCCGGCCGCCTGGCCCGCGCCGAATGAGTGGCGTACCGACCTCGTGCAGCCGCTGGAGTCGGAGCAACCGATAACGAACTGCACCAGCACCCGCTGCGCCCATGGCGTGGCGTAGGCGAGAGCGGCCACCGCGCGACGGTTCGTGAGAACAGCCGAGGATCGTGCGGTGGCCGTCCGCCAATAGCGCACCTTGCCCGTCCATCCTACGCAACCTGAAACGGCGAGGGTCTCCGTGCTCGAGTCCCCGCCCGGCGAGCCGACCGCACGTGCCACGGTCCAGCTTGGATAGCAGCCACCACGCGATCGCCGTGTACGCCCGCCACGCCACGAGTCAGGACAAGCGCGGCTGATGCCCGCTTCCACCAGGCCCAAGTCGAAGCACCGAGTCCAACATGGCTGGCCAAGCGCCGCCGTAAGCCGCGGTAACGACGCCAACTCCGACGTGTCGTGAGGCATCCGTAGGCACCTGTTGTCGATCGATGATCAACTTGGACTTGATCGTGTAATGGGGTGCCGCGCATGTCCGGTAGGGGCCGCGGAAACGGCGCGAACAGCACCTCAGCGGCGCTCGTGTCCTCGCCGAAATCGGCGACGACCGATCACGCTTCGCTGACGCGAGAGGTCTCGAGGCCTGCGCCGGGGCAGCCCCTGTCACCCGCGCCTCCGGCAAGAGCCGGGCCGTAATCGCTCGCCGCGTCAAGAACCAGAGGCTCGCCGCCGTCGGCTATGTCTGGGCCTTCGCTGCCCTCACCCACTCCACCGGCGCCAGGGCCCACTACGACCGCCGACGGCAAGCCGGCGACCACCACACCGCCGCCCAACGCAACCTCTTCAACCGCATGATCGGGTGCCTTCATCACTGCCTCAACAATTGCCTAACCTTCAGCGAAAGCGTCGCCTTCCACACCGCCCCCAAACCAACGACTACCTGCCGCTGCTTGACAGCACTTCCGCATCGGATGCCTTCTTCCCGGCGTCGTAGCCGCGCGTGTCCAGACCGACTGTGTCGGCGCCTTTGACGCTCTGGTAGTCGATGAGCCCGGCCGACGGCTCCGGTCCGCGACCCTGCACCGCGCGGGCTTCGGCCCGCAACGCGGCCAGCAGGTCCACTGTGACGCCGGCCTGCTCCCAGCGGGTGAAGTACCAATACACCGTCTGCCGAGGCGGCAGATCCGCCGGGCAGGTACCGCCACGGGCAACCCGACCGCACCACGTACAGGATCCCGTTGACGACCTCCCGCCGCGGATGCTTCTCCCGCCGGCCCTCGGTGGCCAGTTCCGGTAGCAGCGGCTCGATCAACGCCCACTGCGCATCGGTCAGATCGGACGGGTAACCACGACGGGATGACGACACCGCGGCAGCCTGCCCGCCGCGACGGTCGATGTCATGGCGCCACACCGACCACATGAGACATTCTCAAACACGCTCTTAGAGGCGTCGCAAACACGCTCGGCGGCTACCTAGCCTCCCTGGTCTGCTGAGCGGCGCCCGGTGCACGCGCCCCAAGAGTCCGAACAGGGCCGTTCGCGGTCGCCAGCTCGACCCAGACGGGGCGCCGCGTCGGTAGCGGATCCGGTCACAGGTCGACGGGTCCCACCGACGTGGTTGCCCAGTCGAGTTCGGGAGCACGAACCGAGATCGGCTAAATCAACGCAATCTTGCGCCCCACATTCTCGGTGGAATCTGACGGCGCCTTCTTGCTAGCCGGAAAGCGTTGCGATGCGACGGGTCCCGCGGTGGGTGGCAGGGTGCCCCGCGAGGTGAGTGTGGGGCGACGTGTGAGCAAGCGTGTGAGCATAAGATCTGAATCCACCGACTTCCGTCGATGGATTCTGTCTCTGACCTGCGCAAACATTGGGTGGGGCGAAGGGACTCGAAACCCTGACCCCCACGATGCCAGTACTCACCGGTCAAGCCTGTGTCGGACATAGTCCGGGTGGGCCGCACCGACCTCGATCCGGTTCTCGTCGGGGCCGTTAACGATCCGCAAGCAGTCGCTGGCGAAGACGAACTCCACTGCCACCGTTCCAGCCGCCAGGTCTCGGTCTGACGGCCGCCCATTCGAGGAGTGCGACCTCGCCCAGTTCCTGACCGAGAAACGATTCGAGACGCTCATCGTCGCGAGACCACTGGGGCGTGAGCTCAAACCACTCCCAGCGCGATGCTCGCCGCGGTGTCAATTGTGTCCCAGCCGATCGAAAGTTCGTCGAACTTCCAGTGGCAGATTTCTACCCGGACACCGTCGAAGTCCAGTACCACCGGGCAGTCTGCCAACCAGTCCCCATCCTCGGCGAACCGCACCAGCGCAAACCGCGTCAGTCGTTTGCCGATGAGTCCCGCCAGGCGCAATCCGTGCGCCTGTCGAACCGCGTCGACCCCGACCAGGAAGGATGGCTCGAAACCGGAAATCCCCATGTTCACAACGCTTGAGTCTCTCGGCCCTCGACCCAGCTGTCCAGCACATATCGACCGATAGGACCTTTGCCGCGCCACTTGACAGGCTGGATTCCATAAAACGGCGGGCGGACTCAATTCCCTGCTCCATGAACAGGGGCAGGTCGTCCCCAGCCGGACAAGCCGTCCGGCCGTCGCACCGGATGGGGGGCATCGCGGGCGCGCCAGCGGCGGACCATGCCGGTGCGACGTCGCCGCCGAGCGGGGCGGCCAGCTCGGCGGCAGTGCCCTATTCGGGGCGCTCCCAAGGCTACGACGATGGCGGAAGTGGAGAGGCGCGGCGCCCACCGCGGGATGACTCCTGCCGCCAGCGATCACGCCGGGTGCAGCTGGTCCGGGTTGATGCCCCGCGTTGACGGGCCAGGTACCGAGGCCGTCCATCGTGGTGACCTTGGTCAGCGGCATGCCTGCGGTCGAGGGTCCGACCAGCCGGCGCACGTCGACGCGGCCTCCGTCCTTGGCGTCGACCCGCCAGACCTTGCGCTCGCGGTCGGGCGGCGCGATCCGAGCCTCCGGGCCCGGACCGTAGACCCGATCCCGCGTGTGCGCACTTGTCCGTTACCCGTCTCGGGCATTTGTCCGATTGCCCTACGCTGGCGCCGTGATCGCTGCGGACGCGCCGAACGTCGCCGACTGGATGCAAGGCTGGGCTAGTCTTGGCGCGGCCGTGACGTCGCTGGTTGCCATCGTCCTAACCGGACGGTTACTCCGACACGAGGTCAAGGCGAGGCGCGATGATGTCGTCGAAGCATCGCGCTCCCAGGCCAAGCTCGTGACGATCGTGCCTCGGGTGCGCGGACTCAAGCTGGATTGGGAAGTCACCAATTTCAGCTCCGCACCCATCTACGGGGTTTTTGTGCTCATTCCGTCGGACCTCTGGGCGGGGGATCATGAGTCGGAGCGGCTCTGGCGTGGCGAGGACTACTACTTGCCCATGGCGCGCCTTGCTCCGGGAGAAATGAAGTCACAGATGGCTACGATCCCGGGGAGGGCTGCGCGGCTGATTGCGGCGGCCAAAGGCGGCCCTGCGTCTAATGCACGCGCTTGGACGATCTCGGTTAGATGCACGTTTGTGGACGCAGGCGGTCAGCAGTGGACGGTATGGCCGAACGGTGGCCTGCGGCAACAACGGGCCGATAGGCCACGACCCGCCTCGGTTCTCGTCGCCGAGTTGATCGCGCATTGGCTACGGCTCGATCGTGTCCGTTCCCGCGTATGGGTTTGGCGGTTCCGGCTCGACATGCGGATCCGCAACCTCCATCGCACGCAGGTGGTGCGCACCGGGTCAATTCCGGCGTCGGCAGCTGCGACTCGCGACGGCCAAGATAGAGGTCCAACTACCAGCGAGCGCGTGCCCGAGCGACCCCGTGAAGACGCGCGGGACTAGGTTGGGTCGGCCGAGCGCGCATCAGTTCAGCGGGCACAAATCGCCGTTTCGCGATGCCTCATTGGTATGGCGCTAAGGGTTGTCGAGGTCTGGGGACTTGCAGAATGCGGCCCTTCCAGAGACGCCCGTTCCTGCGCGTCGCCTACGCCACGTAGAGCGCCGAGCTGGCCCGACAGGTCGCCGGGCTCGTGCACCTCCAGCGCGCCAGCCGCCGCCTCCGCTGGGCCGGTGCCGTTCGGCGACGCCTCCTCGGGCACCTTCGACGCCCTGTTCATCGACGACCCCGCGGCGAGGCTGAGGCAATCGCGCACAGGCTCGAGCCCTACCTTGGTGCCTTGAAACGCGCAGCGGAGCGCATGGGACATCGTGGCGGTGGGTTCGTGCGCGGCCAGGGGTGACCGTGAAACTCGCCGACGAGCACGCGCGCGTCGCGTATGCGACGAGGTGAGGGGCGCGGGCTTTGCCCGGTGGCGAGTACGACCGCTCCGATAGGCGGGGTCAGATTAGTCGGCTGCGGATGGCCTGCAAGCGGCGTCCGACGTTGTGCTCCCAGAGATGATTCGCCACTTCGCGCGGGCTGCTCCCCATCCCGCCGTGGCACAGCCGTTCCTGCAGCTGCCCGAATGCGACCGCCGCGAGTTCGACGTTGCCGAGCAGCTGCCGGGGCGTGATGGTCATGACTGGGTCGGTGCCGCTGGCTGGCGGATGGAGGCGGCGGCTCAGAATCCCGGTCATCTCGCCATGCGCGACCCCGGAGTACAACGAGTAGACGATCGCATGTTCGCCCCGCACTGGGCCGGCGAGGACGGCCGCGACTCGGTCGGTCTTGCTTGGCAGCTGTTCTCCGCCGATGGTCGTCTTTCCCTTGGTCTTGCGGTGTCCCAGCCCTAGGTCGTCCACCCTTGTGAGTATCGATGCGAGATGCGCCTGCGCGCCCGCGATGCTTTGGGCGGAGCCGACCGCAGCTGCGTTCTTGACTGCAGTGCTGGCGGCCTCCCAGAAGTGGAGATACGTTCGCGCGACTCGCTGACGCACGGTGATCTGGGGGTCCACCAGCCAGTACGCGAACCCAGCACTTTCCAGCACCGAACGGGCGAGGACCTCCTGGCCGTATATAGGCAGCGGCGGTAATGGCGGTGCCAGGAGCTTGTCGATGCTGGTCAGGAAGTCGTCGATCGCGAAAATGCTGAGGCGGGCCATCTCGAAGGCCATCGTGGGCTCGTCCGGTCCCCACGGCTGGCCGTGCACGCCGACCTCGCTGTTGCGCAGGTCAGCGCCGAATGGCGAGTCGGGTCGAGGAGTCCAGAACGACGGCTCGCATCGGCGCCGAGCCGAACAAACACCAAACTCGTAACACCAGCCAAAAAGTCGTTAACTTCCGCCCGGAAACTTGCGTCACTGCCCGACTCGCATCCTGCAACCACCGGGCTCCCGCGAATTAGCACTGTCCATCAAGTGAAGGGCGATGAAGCGGAGGCTGTTCTTGTGCTCCTTTCTAAAGGTACGAAAGGAAGGCGCGCGGAAGGTAATAGCAAAGCCGCAGCGACCATGGAAGAGTGGCTCGGCGCCGAAAACCTCTCCAGCGAAGCCATACGTGTGCTTTACGTAGCAGCCACCCGGGCCCGACGTCTTCTCGGTATGGCCGTTCCAGCCGAATTCAGACTCAGAACAGCCGATTTCCTCAAACGCGTCGGCGTGCCGATGCAAGAACGCTGACCGAGCACATCGATCCGCACGGCTCTCGCAGGTGCTCCTCGGCCGCCCGGCGCCGGGTTAGTCCCAGCCACCGCGTCGAGCGAGGACCGCAAAGACGAAGCCAAGGAGTACGTTCGCAAGTCTCTGCCGACATGGCGGCGTACGAATAGATCCGCTGGCGTCGCCTCATCTGGTGCGATGTCGGTTGCGTTTCGGCGTCCGCTCTCGGCTCGACCGCCTCTCACCGAACATCGCCACACTGATGATGATCGTGACCCGGTTGGGGAAGAGAATGGCCACCCTTGAGGACCTGACACAGGCCGTGGCCGACGTCAAGGCCGTGATCTGCGGCGCCCAGGACCGGATCGCCGCGGACGTGTAGACGCTCGATCGCCGCCCTTCCGGAACTGTCCGAGCAGGACCAGGTCGTCCTCGCGGCCGCGGTGGCTTCCGTCGCTACCCTGTCGGCGATCGACCCGGTCCCGGACGCGCCGGCCGAGCCGGAGACCCCGGGCGAGCGCGACAGCGACAAGCCGGGCGCGAGCCTGGAAGACTTGCGGAGCCCGGCCGGTGGGGGACCAGCCGGGCACCGCACCACTCACCTCTCGACGAGCCGGACGAGACGAGCGTCCGCCGGTGCCGATGTTCGCCCGCGGCGGACGGCACGCCGGCGAACACGTCATCGCGGCCGTTCGCACCCTCTACAACCGCGCGATCGCCGACGGCCTCATCGAGCTCGGCGCGAGTCCCGCCCACAAGGGTCGCCAAACCGCGACGTCTGCCCAGCACCCGCCGCGCCCTCACGTCTGACGAACTCGCCGAGATCAACC
Source organism: Asanoa ishikariensis (assembly GCF_900107455.1). GTDB lineage: Bacteria > Actinomycetota > Actinomycetes > Mycobacteriales > Micromonosporaceae > Asanoa > Asanoa ishikariensis. The sequence continues at coordinate 12,600 of NZ_FNQB01000004.1, forward strand.
TTGCTGCACGGTCCAGTGGCAACGGCGTAATCCTGGACGCCCTCGTCCGTCGCCTTCGCACCGAGACGGCCTGCCGCCGCGGCGGCGCTTTAGGCCTGCGGCTGATGGACCCCGAGGCCGACCGCGGAGTGGTCCGTCTTCGTGAGAAAGGTGGGACCGAGCGATGGCAACCAATCACCCTCGACCTCGCCACCGTCCTGGCGGAGCACGCGGGCTGCTGGGGCGCGGTTTTGCCGACCGATGTGCTGCTGCGGTTCCGTAGCGGTCCGGCTATCACGAGGCGTCGCTGTGACCATCTCTGGCGTCGTGTCGGTCAGCAACTGCCGTGGGTGGCGAAACGGGGAGTCTCGACCTACTGGCTGCGGCATACCACCCTGACCTGGGTCGAGCGCCACTTTGGATACGGGGGCGCCACGCACCTCTGGCGATCTCTGGCGTTTTCTGGCAGATCTGTTAGTGTCTGCATCATGAGTTCTGAGACGATCTACGCCCGGGTGCCGACCGCGATGAAGGAAGCGGTCGACGCGTACGCCAGCGAGCGGGGCACCAAGCTGACCGGCGCGGTGGTGGATCTGCTCGGCCGTGGGCTTGAAGCGGTTGCCGACGAGAAGTCCATCGACAACCTACGAACGAATCTGGCCCGCGTCACCGTCGAGAAGGCCGACGTGGAAGCCGAACTGGTCACCGCGCGGGCTCAGCTCGCCACGCTGGCCAACTTCGCCGATCGTGCTGGTCAGCGAGTCGGTACCTGCCCGAACTGCAAGAAGCCGATCACCGGGGCCGACCTTTTCGCGGTCACCCGCTGCCCGGCCTGCGAGCAGCCCCTGACCGACCTTCTCGCACCCAAAGCCGGCGCCGTCTCCACGCTCGATCAGCGGGAGATGCTGCTGCTGCTCGGCGCGCTCGGTGCGGTCCTTGGAATCGCCTACCTGTCCACCAAGAAGTAGAAGGAGTACCTGATGAAGAAGCAGACCCTGTCGGTGCTCGCGGTCGCCACCGTCGTGTACAACACCGCGGTGCTGGTCAAGAACGTGCACCAGGCCCGCGCCAATCCGACCCTGGCCAATGTGGCCGGCCTGATCGTCGCCAGCGGTGTCCTGATCGGCAGTCTCCGATCGTATTGACCAAGATGATGCGAACCAGTCGCTGTGGCCCGGTCCGATCCTCCCCACGCATGTGGGGAGGATCGGATTGGGCGGCGGACAGGCCCGCCGGGCTTGTACGACTGAGATGACCGAAGTGCGCAGGTCAATGCAGGACGGTCATGCAACCAAGCACCCCAGCGGTCGGTTGGGGTGACCACCGAAGCGTCCCTGGCGAGTCACCGCGTCGCGGCGGAATCCCGGGCCGGAACACGCATGGCGTCGAAGGTTCGTAGGACGAGGTCCGCCATCGAGAGCGCCAGCTGGAGCATCGGCGTCAGGCTCGGCAATGACGCGGTCACCCGGAGCTCCACGACAGTGTCGGTGGACGTCGGCAGCTCTTCGTGGTCAAGGAACGTCCGCGATGGCCAGGGGTCACCGTGCGCGAACGCGCTGCATGTCTTCCACAGGAACTCGGCGGTGGCTTCTGTGCCAGCGCCGAAACCGAGCGACTGTACGATTCTTCGCCAGTCGGCCCTTCGTTCCACGGCCCGCATCGTCAGCCCGTTACGGCCGGCGACCTGCCGGATCAGATCCAGCCGGCCATCTACGTCCGTGGCGCTGCGCTGCTGAGCCGCGGCCGCCAGGGCTTCGGCAATCGTGAGCGCCTTCAGGTTGGCCGCCTGGAACTGCAGTTCGCGCAGCACTCGTTCCTTGGTGTCTTCCCCGCGCAGCAGCCACATGGCCGAGGCGAAGTTCTCGACCGCTGCCCGCAGCAGGGTGAAGGCCCCGTAGGTAGGGATCGTGCCGGCGTCGACGGCCAGCAGCTTGATGGCCATCAGATGATCGATCGCGATGTCCAGGTGACGGTGGACGCCGTGCCCGACCTCGTAGGGTGTCGAAGCAGCGTTCGCGGCAAACAGGACAGAGCCGGGATGCACCGTGTATCCGTCATCGGCTTCACGCCGTCGCGTCAGATGCTCGATCTGGTCGAACAGAGCCCTCGGCATGCCGCGATCTTTCACCTGTGCACCCTAAGCACCAGGACTTCAGGTCAGCGAGCGAGTTCTTCCTGGCGTGCGGTAACTGCGTCACGGTTACGTCCGTCCACGCGGCTGCTAACACCCAGGCCTGACGCGCGAGCCTGCTCGACCAGCCGGCCCACCAGCTCGGCGTCCACGCCCTCATCAGCGGGCCGGTTCTTCTTGGCATTGCGGCAGTATCCGCTGCGACCGTCATGTCCGTCATCAGGTGCTACTCCCTCGATCAGGAGCTACACCGTTCGTTTTGCAGACCCGCGTTCGCACGAGGGTTGACGGGATAGCAACGCGGCGGCCGTCGAGGACATCGACGGCGCCTGCGGCGTTGTCGACGAGCGGAGTAACATGCGGTTATGCGTACTCAAAGTGCGCGCATCGGCGGACTTCGAGGGCTGGCATCCCCTCGGACACGTTAACCCCCACCAAAGGTATTCACGTTTCGTGGATGTCTTCGGTGGGGGTTTCTCGTTGGCTGCGGAATGGTCAGGCCGGGAATGGTGAGCTGGTCCGGTTGGCGCTGGTCTCCGGCTGCTGAAGTTGGGTTGTCCCACCCGGCTTTCGGGTCGTCGAGGCCGATATCGAGCGTGACGCTGACAGCGGTGCAGACGATCGTGATGCCGCGGACGCGTAGCTGCGCGGCGAGCCCGGCGGGGTTGCTGCCGTCGCCTCTTTCGGCGGCGCGCGGGGATAGCTGGGCGCGGGCCTGCTCGAGAAGGTGGTCCTCACGTACGTACAGAGTCTTGGGTCGGTCGGGTCGTGGGGCGTTGGCGCTCGTGTGGCCATGTCTGCAGCGGTAACGCGCCCTGCCGTGTACCCAGTGACCTTCGGCGCGACGTCCACAGATTCCGCAGATGACGAGGCCCGTCAGCTGATACCGGTTGACGTTGCCGTCGTCGGGTGCCGCGAGGGCGGTGACCTGCTGGACGCGGAGGAAGTCGGCTTCGCTGACCAGGGCTGGGTGGGCGCCGGGAGGGGAGATTTCCCATTGGTCGCGTGGATTCCAGCCGCGGGTGGGTCTGCCGCCCCGCGACAGTCTGCTTGTGTCGCCGGGTCGGGTCTCGTGGTGGTCGACGCTTTGCCGGTTCCATACCTGTCGACCGGTGTAGCGCGGGTTCGCCAGGATTGAGGCGACGGTCCGCAGTGTCCAGGCCGTGCCGGATCGATGCGGGTTTCGGGCCCGATCGTGGGCTGATGGTGGCGGCACACCACGTGCGTTGAGGGCGCGGGCGATGCCGGCGGTGCTGTGCCCGGCGAGTCGTTGCGCGAACATCCACTCCACGTGGGCCGCGGTGTCTGGGTCGAGGTCGAGGCGCTGCAAGCGCCGACCCCAGCGGGCGTGCTGCACGTTCGGATGCGGGCCGGCGTCGACCAACCTGTATCCATACGGTGGGCGGCCGCCGAGGTGACGGCCCTGGGTGCGTACTTGTGCGGCCATTGCCGCGGTGGTGCGCCGGCGAGCACGCAGCACCTCCCGTTGTGCCTGATGGCCCAGCAGCTGCAGCACCGCCTGGTGGGTGCTGTCGCTCAGATCGACCGGTCCGTCGAGCTCGGCCAGCCACACACTGATCCCGTATGCGTTGAGTTGGGCTGTGATGCTGCGCGCGTGGCCGGCGGTGAAGGCCCGTTCGAATTCGCCGATCACCACGGCGTCGAAGGTGCGGTCGGGCTGGGCGGCGGAACGTAATAGGGCGGCAGCCGCGGGGCGATGCTGCCAAGGCAGAGCACGGGAGTAGCCGATGTCAAAGAACTCGACAGTGATCTGACCATGGCCGTCGATCAGCTGGACAGCGTTGTCACGCTGCCATTCGCGCGACGACACCGGATCCTGGAACTGCTCCGTTGACGTTCGCCCGTAGAAGGCGAACCGCAACGCGCGACCCAGTACTCCCGAAAGGCGCGGGCCGCGAGTTCGAGGCCGCGCCGCGGTCTGACAGAGCCACGAGGCCAAGCGGCTGTCGCCGGTACCTGCGGCAGGCACGTGAGTGGTCGACGACATGCCGGTTACCTCGATCCGTGGCTTTGTAGCGGCCGACATCGGCAGTGCCCGCGACCGGTGTGGCCACGAACCCACTACGGCCTGATGTCACCGTCAGGCCTGACGAAGTTCGCACCGTAGGTAGACGAACTCGTAGTCGCGCGGAGCGTGAGCGCGTATCGGCCATGGAGGGAACAGCAAGGTGTGCCGACTTCGGGTTGCCTGGACATCGACTCAGAGCGCCGGTTCGAGTCGTGCCTCACGACCCGAGGCGTGCGGCTGCGGGTGTCGGGTGTGGAAGCTGGCCCTCGGGCGCACAGCGAACGCCTCGAACTGTGGTGGGACCTGCGGCTCCCGGTTCTCGACTGAAGGAGCGACGGGCCGGCGACCCTCCAAAACGCGATCCCGTAGGGCGACGCCGAGAGGGCCGCTGCCGCGGAGATGCTGCCGGCCGAGGCTGCCGTACGCGAACGCCGGCCGGTCGGCGTGGGTGTAGGCGGCAGTCGGCCGCGCTCGTCCAGCCGCTGCCGGATCTGCTCCGCGTCGGGCCGGCGCGGCGTTCGAGCAACGGCCCGACCTCGACGCGCTAGTCGTCGGTCAGCGGCGTTGACCGACTCGCGAACCACGGCCGGTCGTGGACATCGAATTGCCCGACCAAGATCGTGTACGGCGCCGACGGCCAGCCGTCACGCCGGCGATGATGGCCTCCGTGGTCTTGCGCACGCGGCTCTTCCGGCCGGCGCGGCCGAGACGGTAGCCCTGGTCGAGGCGCTTGCATCGCCGGCGCTCGAGGCAGGGCACATCTATCAGCGGGAGGTCGTAGGACGGGTCAAGCGTCGAAGGAGAATGATTGCGATCACGCCGGTGGTGGACGGTAGGGCGAATACCCATCCGCGCCAGTCGTCGTTGCGGGCTAGATAGACCCAGCTCAGCGCGGCGATTGCAGCGAGGATGGTGAGCACCGACCCCGCGGTGAGGATGGAGATGAGCGGGCCTCGCTGGTCGGCCGAATTCATCGGCGGGGCCAGGCGCGTAGGGCAGTCACGTTGCTCCAGTATGTCGTCAGCATGGGTCCACCGAGAATATCGCCGGGACCATGTTGGGCCTGGCGTTTGGTCCGGCAGGTAAGGGTGAAAGTCAACGGCAAGGCAAGCCGGTAAGCAGCCGAGGCGGGCATCTGGCGAACCTTTGTTAGGCACGCGAGGGCAGCTAGGGTCTAGGTCAAGCTTAGGTTCAAATCGTCGCCGAGGACGTCTTCGCCTACTTCACCATCGCCGTGCTGGCCGACGGCAGCGAGCTGGCTACCCGGCCGTAGAGCGAGCGCGACTAAGGTCCAGCCCATGACCTTCACTGCTCTTCACCGTGCGGTCGGGGCGGCGCCGGGACCGTTGACCGACCAACTCCTCGACGACGCCGTCGCTGCCGGTGTGATGGAGACAGACGACCTGGACTGGAAGCGCGAACTTCCACCCATGAAGGGCCTGCCGCTGACGGATTTCCCCAAGGACGTGGCTGCCATGGCGAACAGCGGCGGCGGATTGATCGTCTACGGCGTGGAAGAGGTCCAGAAGGCAGCGTCCGGGCGCGTCGACGTGAGCGACGTTGATGAAAAGTACGAGCGGTCCTTACTGAGCGCCACGATCACAGCCATCTCTCCGCCGGTGTTTGGTGTGAAGGTCCACCGTCTGTCGACCGGCGGCAAGCGGGCCGCCGTAATCGAGGTCCCCGCCAGTGTCGATGGGCCGCACCTCATCTATAAGGATCAGTTCTTCGGCGCTCCTGTACGGAACGGGGCCGACACGGTGTGGATGAAGGAACGGCAAATCGAGGCGATGTACCGAGCGCGGTTCGAGGAGCGACGGCACGCCGCTGAGGCGCTGGATGCGCTGTTCTCGGACGCGTCTGCCGGCCGGGACAATGGCAAACGGGCGTGGCTGATCGCCGTCGCTCACCCCAGGGTTCCGAACGGTCGCGAACGTCTCAGCCGTGATCGCGCCCGGCTGGCGTTCTCGGAGGCCGCGGAACTGACGCCGTCGTACGCAAGAGTCGATGGGAATCGTCCGCTTGAGAACGTCGACCGATTGAATCCTTGCCCAGGGCTTCGTCGATGGGTTGCCAGAAATACGGCAATCAGCACTAATGCGGCGTGGAGAGAGGCGTGGGCCAGCATCCACTGGGACGGCTCGGTGACGCTGGCGGTAGCGGTCGGTGCGCATCGCTCTGGCCGCGACACCTACCTCGAGGGCTGGGAGGTCGATTGCAGGGGGATTGAGCGTGCTGTCGCAGACTTCATGGCGCTCGTACGGGCCACAGCCGAAGCCACCGGCAACGAGGATTACGACGTTCGGATTGGGATCAGTTGGACCGGGATCTCGCCCCTGATGATCTTGGCGAACGATTCCGGCTACGCCTCGGACCGCACCTCGATCCCTCTGCATCGCTACACACCGGTCGAGTCCACGGTGAACGCCGCTGAGGCCAATCCTGAATTCCACCGGCACGTTCACGATCTCGCTCTGGATTGCGTGAACCAAGGCGGAGTCTCCGACGTGTGCTTGATCCGCCTGCCGGCACCCCAGAACGAGGCGTAGCGCTCGTCTCGAAGCCCGCTTGGCGGCAAGGTGCGCGCTCGTGGTCTCCACGGTGGACCGTTCCGCTGACCTGTCGGCGAGGGTAGAAAGCAACGACCGCGTCGGCTGCGACAAGCACCGTTGGGCGAGAACCCCCTGACAGCCGGAGGTCAAGGCGTGTCGGCGGTCGGGTTCTTTCGGCGTGACCAGCTGCTGGGTACGGGTAGGTTGCCGTTGATGACGAGGGTGACTACGACGTTGGGTGAATGTGGGTTGGTCATGCCGTGTTGCTTGGGGCCAAGGACGAAGAGGTAGTTCTCGGGAGTGCCGACGGGGAGGACTTTCCGGCTCATATCGAGGATGACGAGGATGGAGAGCCGTGTTCCGTCGGCGGCGGCGTACTGGGTTGGTTGGCCTATGTATTTCGTTGCTGATTGGGGTGTCACGGGTTGATCTCGTGCGACCTTCAGTTCGGCGGTGATGCCGTCGTGTCGGGTGTCGAGGAATCCGTGGGCGAGCGCGGTGCCGCGTTCGACGCGCCCTCCGAGAGTCGGGTCGGCGAGTAGCGCTGCGTGTAGGTCGTCGTGGAACTGACGTTCCTTGACGTACTGGCCGCGGCGGTACTTTTTGTTCCAGGTCATGGCGAGGCCGGCGCGGGAGATGGCGTTGAGCAGCCGCGCGAATGCTTGGAGCTGGTTGTGGGGGTAGCCGGCGGCAGCAAGTTTTTCGTAGATGGCGAGGAGGTGTTCGTCGAACACCTCGTACTGGGTGCTGGCGTCCCGGGCGGAGTCGTACGGGCGGACGCGGAACTCGCGGTGGCCGGCGACGTCGAGGGGTTGGTTCCTCGGTTTGCCGTCCTCGTCGACGCCGCGCCAGGTAAGGCGGATGAGGACGGGTGGCGCATGCTGGGTGGTGGGCACGGCGTAGCGAACGTGAAGCGTGCCGGATCCTTCGTAGGTGTTCGGGTCGTCGGTGTGTTCGTGCCGTTGCCAAGTCAACACGGGCCGTTGGAGTTCAGTGTCGTTCAGCGTGCTGATCAATTCGGAGTCCAGGCGCTGCGCCCAGGCGGGCCACGGGTCCGTCTGGACCTGGAGGCTAAGGGTGTGAGTAAGGCCAGGGTCTACGACGGCCGGTCCGGTGAGGAGTTTGTCGTCAATGGAGACGAGTGCGACTGCGACGGTGGGGCTGTCGGGTTCGGGGTCGGCTGGCGGCCTCCACGGGCCGGCTGCGTGTCCGCGCTGCGGAGCTCTGATGAACAGTAATGGCGCTGGAAGCGCCGCCGCCATCGCGAGGACTTGTTTCACGTCGGGAGGCCTCGCCATGTCGGTTGGGGCGACGAGAAGAGCGTGGAGTTCGTGCGCGCGAGGCAACAGCGGGTCGTCGTCTCGGTGAGCGGCAAGGTCGACTGCCCCAGCCCTGCGATGGGCTGCAGTCCGGTGTGCCGCAGCTTGGGCGAGGTCGGCGTTCAGGTCTGCGGCCTCGGCATCGAGTAGTTGCGCGACACTGTCGAGCAACTGGGCGGTGATGGTCACACCGGTGTGGGTGGCAGTGCCGGTGGATCTCCCGCCGGTTCGCAGGGTCTTGGTGAGGGCGCGTAGGCCCTTGGCGCGGCTGGTGAGCTTCTCTGCCGGATCAGTCGACTCCTGGTGCGCGGCGCCGCGTTCGGTTGGGGTGTCGGCGACCGCTGCGGTGACGTCTCTGGGGGTGGGGACGTCGAGCAGCTCGCAGATGATTGCGGCGCGCACCGCGGCAGCTTGGGCAAACGGCCACAGCCAACGCAAGTCGTCCTCGGAGTGGCCCAAGCAGTCGGCGATAGCGGCGCCGACGTCGTCGATTGCCGCACCCACCGTCGCGCTGTCTACGCCTTCACCCGTTTCGGATCCGACAGTGACCTGGAGCCGTGCGAACGCAAGTGCGAGAGCGGTGAGCGCACGCTGGCTGCCACGCGCCGGTTCGTGCGGAACGCGTTCCAGCGCAGCATGGAGGAGCGTGACGACGTCATGGCGTCGTTCGGCGCGGGCGAGTACCTCCGCGTACTCCATCGATCCGTAGTGCGATTCTGGCGAGTGCCGGGCCCCGATGTCGATGATGTCGGCGGCGGGCAGACCTAGCAGGCCAGCGCCGCAGTCGAGAAGTCCGTTGAGTGCTTCTTCGGCTTCGTCGCGTTGCCGCCACCCGTAGGTGCTGCGCGGGGCGAGTGCCAGCCAGAGCGCCGCGAGCTCGGGAGCGACGCGAGCGTCCGGCTGCCACGGCTGGTCAGTGAGTTTTGTGGCCTGATGCCATTCCATCGCGGGAACTCGCGTCAGCGCGCGCTTCTCCAGGACGGAGAGCACATGCGGGTCGGAGACGTGACTGCGAAGTGCGCCCAGTGCTGCGAGAAAGGTCTCGAGGTGTTCCGTGACGTCGATGCCCTCGATCACCCGGTTTGCGTATAAGGCCAATTGGGCTCTGGCTTCGGGCACGGTCCACGACAGCTGGCGGGCGGCGTCGAGGACAGCGTCGATCACGACGACGTAGGTGTCGCCGATCAACGCCGGCAGCAGATCTGCGACTGTGGAGGGGAGCGCGTGCCTTCCGCCGATGGTCGTCCATGCCTTCAGCGCAGCCGAACGTGAACCGGGGTCCGTGTCGACCAGGTAGGTGTGCAGCGTCGGCAGGCTCGCCTGGAGCACCCCTGGTTGGTCGCCGTGCTGGCTGCCAACCTCGCCGAGCGTGGCGAGAAGTGGCACGACCACCTCGGTGCCGAGGTCGTTGTCACGTTCGTTTGTGATGAGCGCGGTCACGGTTCGGATCACTTTTAGCGGGTCGGTCCCGGACGCCGACTCGACCGCGCTGAGAAGCCGCCGCGCGGACTGGTACAGGGTGTTCTTCCGCGACCATTCCTCCATCCCGGCCAACGGGTCTGGTGGTGCGGTGGAGGTGAGCGCACTACTCGGGACTTTCTCCCGCTGCCGGGTCAGCGTGACGAACGCGCCGAGGGTTGCATCTAGACGGTCGGACAAGCTACCCCCGTGCCAGCGGCCCATTCGCTCGATGGCCTCGGCCGCAGAGAATGTGACCCCATGCCCCCAAGACTCGTCGGTGCGAGCAAGCAGGAACGCGAACGCCGCCTCGGAGACTGCGGCAACCACCTCGGGGTTGGTGACGGGGTCGTGGGCACGCCGGTGCACGTACTCGGTGTCGACCATGTCGACCGCATCGCGGACCGCACCGACAAGCCCGTCACGGATCTTCTCCGAAGCGTGCTTCCCGGCGTCCTCAAGCATTTCGACCACCCGAGCTGGCGAGGCGACAAGCATCCTCCCCAGCGCACGCTCCGCAGTCCCAACCGTGCCCGGGTCGTAGCTGTCCTCCGGAGGAACGCCGAGCGACACCGCCAGATTTGGGAGCAGCTCGAGCGCAACCTCCAGGTGGGTGCTGGCGAGATGCTCGATCGCCCCTGCTGCTGCACGCCGGTCGAAGTCTGAAACTGGGTGCGGCCGATGGTGGGGCGCCATGATGATGCTCGTCACCACAGGACGTGGAAGCATCGCTGCCAACCGCTCGACCACAGCCTCACGGGCCAAGTCGGCCAGGACCCGCAACGGGCCGGGGTCGTTCGCCTGGACCACCGGCGTTGGGCCGGAGAAGTGGTGGTCCTCCGACGTCTTCGACCCGGCCAACGCCACGGCCGACCAGATCACGGCGCCATCGACAGCTGCCGGATCGATCAAGCTTGCGTGGTCGGTCAGGCAACGTCCAGCCTCGATACTCGGCTTGCTTCGCAGCTCTGCCAACGCAGCCGTAACTAGCCGATCCCCAAGCTCGGGGCGCTGAGACGCGAGATGCCGCAGCGGCTCCAATAGCTCACTCACACCGACCTTCTCCACCAAATCGAACAGCTCGTCGATGATGGCGAGGTCGAACCGGTCGCTTGCGCGTCCCGCGATCGTGGTCAAACGTCGACGCGCACCCTTCGTCGCATCGAGATCTCCGTCGGCTGCAGGGTCGGGATCGAGCACATCGAGGTCGTCCAAGATTCCAGAACTCACCGGGTCTTCCATCGCCCGCAAGCTCCGCCGGCGCTCCGAACGTTCAGCACGCGCGACGACCCGCAACCGAAGGGCCTCGGCCTCCTCAGCTTCCGCGACCGCTGCCCGCTCCCGGCGAGCGTGGGCCTCGGTCTCTAGGTTCGGAAGCCGGCCAGTCGGGCTCCGCATCTCACAGCCACCACAGTGCTCGGCATAGAAGTCAAACGTGAGATGGTCCAACCGCATGCCCGATGTGTTGCCAATGGCGACCGGGCACTCGACCCGACGCATGTTCAGCGGCAGTCCGGTTACGTCCTCGAGCATCCCGCGGCCGCCCGACTCTACGAACCGCATGTGCCGGCAATGGTTTGTCGCCAGCTCCATGACGCGGGCATTCTCATGACCCAACTCGAGGCGCTTGGCGAACTCTGCTTCCTCCAAGATCCAACTTTCGCTAGCAGGGGTGGAATCAGCCTCCAGTCTCCCGCAAGCCACCGACGCCATCCCAACCGCCGAACGGCCAGCGCCCAGCCTCGGTTGGCTGTTGGGACACCTACGCCTTAACGGGCGGCGCTGCGGCCACCCCCACAATGCGGTAGTCGACTGACGACACTGGCTGGCTGCCAACGTCGCGCACGCCCGAGCGCCGCGCTCGGACGACGGCCGGGTCTGCCGGGAATCACCACCGACTCGCATGGTCTGATCATCATCAGGCGTGACAACCCCGACGACAGCGGGAGCAGACCGCGCATGGAACTGTCCGCGACAGGCGCGTCGAGGCGCGCACCTACGACTGGCTGCTGCGAGCGGCCAACCACGTACATCCGCTTGGCTGGGGATTGCTCGGGGTTGAACCTTTCGGTGAGGGACGACTACTCCCAAGACCTCGTCGTCCTAGGGCGCGCTCGACCGACGACGCGTAAACGCCTGGCCGGCGCCATGTCGGCGGTTGAGGCGCCCAAGACGTCAGGATCCGGGCGAGCGCGGTTCGGCAATGCCGGTCTCGCTGGGCCCGTTTGCGGAGGCAATTCGCTCGGGTCGTGCCGGCGCGCTCCGCGAACGTGGGTCGCCGTCCGCGGCCGAACCTGACCGTATGGGATTTCTTGCGGGACGGCGGCTTGTGGATTTCGCGGTCCACCGTGCGCGTTGGGCCCGGCACCCGAGCCCTGAGCCTACCTACCGCTCAGGGCTGGAACGGTCAGGTCTGTCTCAGGAACGCCCGCCCTCCGTAGCAGGTCAAAGAGCGGAGCAACCTGCGCGCGGGAGCCTCGCTGCGAGCAGTGTGTGATCACGACGCGTTGCTTGGCGCGCGATACCGCCACAAAGAACGTGGCCAACCCTTCAGGATTGTCGGGGGTGTAGCTCCACCATGTCTTGTCGTCCAGGCCGATCATCACCATGGTGTCGAACTCAAGTCCTTTGCTCTTGTGGACTGTCATGAGGGGAACGCAGTCCGTGCCTTCGAATGCGTCGAGCACATCGACCCAAGCCAGGCACGAGGTCGCAGACCTCACGAGGTGGAGCTGCATCGCCTCTCGCACAATCGAAAGCGTGTCCGCGCTGCGGTACATAGGGAAGGCCTTGGCGACGGACTCCAGGTCAACGAACTCGTCGATCTTTGTCAACAAGAGCTCACAGGTTTCCTTGCCAACCGGAGTGCTAGATAGGTGCGTGCGCAGATCTCTGACGAACGCGGCCAGGCGCCTGCCAAGGACCGGGCCAGCACTTTCTGCGCCGGGGTCGTGAGCCCGTAGGTGTCGGATGGTCTCAGCGACAACGAGCCACGTATCGCGATCGCGCTTTCGGGTCGCCAGTCGGAGAAGGCCGAGATAAAGCGCCACTAGTGGCTCGATGACTAGGTCCTGCAGAGTGGTGCGTCCGAGGCGCTGAGCCTCGTTACGCACCCTGAGACCCACGTTGGCGAACTCGTGCGCCAGTAGCGGTTCGAAGTCCCCTGCCCTCTGCCGGACAAGCAACCCGTAGTCGCGAGGACGTAGTGCGCGGCGGGCCATGTCCCTGCTTACGTGTTCGGCGACATACCGGGCCTCGCTCTGCGTCGAGTCGAGGCTCCAGATTCCGGCGGCATCCCGAACATCGATGGCGGCAACCTGGCGGGATTGGGCGGCCTCAACAGACGAGTCGAGGGCTTGGGCCAGCACGTGCTGGATCCGAACGAGTTCGGGGCTCGATCTGTAGTTGCAAAGTAGCTGGATGGGCTCGGTATCGAAGTCCTTCCGCAGTCTTGCGAATACATCTGGCACCGCGCCGGCCCATTCCATGATCTTCTGCTTCTCGTCTCCGACGGCCGTGACGCAAACACCGAGAACGCCGAAGACCGACAACAGGAAGTCGTATTGAGCGAAACTCGTGTCCTGGCATTCGTCTATGAAGACGTAAGGGTAGGTTTGCCTGAGCGCTCGAAGGATGAGCGGATTGTGGCGCAGGATCAGTTCGGCCAGCCGGTTAAGCATGGTGAAGGACAGGTTGGCCGGCTCCGCGCCGCGACCCCGAAGTTGATCAAACCACCACCAGTTAGCCACGAACTCAGTAGCGTTCTGGCTGTCGGACTGCTCGACGGGCAGCCGCCATTGACCAAGCACCGTGCTCTCGAAGGCTGCGGGATCCATCGCGGCGATCGAACGGCCCCACGCTGGGGAATTAGCGTGACGGCTGAGGAACCCCTTGACCCTCACCTTGTCGATCGCAGAGACGTCACCGTATCCGTTTGGAAGTCGCCAGCGTGCAGGTAGCGCCGATGCGAATCGGTCAACCAGGCCTTTGGTGAACGCGTCAAACGTGACAGAGGTGAACCTGCGGCTCAGCCCTGGGGGGCATCGCTTCCCGACTCGGGCCTGCAGGTTCTCCGCGGCATCGCGTTTGAACGAGATGGCCAGGATCCTCGAGGGGTAACGGCATTGGCCGGTCTCCAGAAGGAACGTTGCCCGTTGCGCGAGCAATTCGGTCTTGCCGGCACCGGGACCGGCAACCACACAGGCGCTGCGCCCGGCACGCACGGCGGCCCAGGCCGCCTGTTCGAGGTCGTCCACACCCGACGGAAGCCACTTGTCCACAGGGGTTCTTCGCATCACGCAGCCGAATCTGCGCCCAGGGACTCGCCGGCTCCGTCCATCCGTTGGTCTCGGCCAGGTGGAAGCACCCGGTCGGCGACGTGGCGGACCAGCGATTGCAGCACTTCGGGAGCGTCCTTCGCAAGTTGGTCATCGGTCACGCGGGCGAGCGCATGAACGTGGGTGTTCGGCTTGCCCCGTCCGAGGAACAGGTAGCGGTACCAAATGAAGTCCTCGGCCCAGTCCGCGCCGAGGTATGAATTGGAATCGCCTTCGCTGCCGAGAACCGCCGCAGCTGCGTCACCACGACGCTGTGGGCCCATCCGACCGGCTGGGAGATGAGTGTAGTGCTCCCGCAGAGCACGCAGCATCGCCATGTCGAGGTCGAGCGGCTCACAGAAGTAGACGCCAAACGGCGGAGTCCGTCCAACCACGCTCGCAGGTCGTCTCCGGAGCCGGATGGTTCAGCACCTAATCCCGCCACCAGTACCTGGGCGTCATGCTCGGCGGCATCGTCGCCAAAAAGATCCTTTGCGGTAATGCCGATCGCCAACAGCTGCCGGCAGGCATTTTGGACGCGTCCCCACCCGCCGCCGTCCCGGCCTCTGTCGAGGTCTAGGAGGGTGGCATATGGAATACCCAATCCGCTGAGGAGCCGCCAGAGGTGGTTCACATGTCGACCCCCGAGGGGAACAACGGCCACGAACGACCGGTCAATCTCAACACCCGTAGCCTCGGCGATCCGCGGGATGACGACCTCCTCGGAGCTTCCCTCGCCAAGGATGACGAAGCTGGCGAAATAGAGCTCGGGATATGTCCGCACCGCTTCACGTACATACTTCGCTGCGTCGTCGGGGTCTGCCGGCAACTCAATGCTTCGGACCTGGGCCTTGCGCCCACTGTCAACGCGGAAATGCCGGACCTGGCTAGGATCGATTCTCGCAAGAATGCTCGGGGAGTGGCTTGAGATGATCGCCTGTACACCGGGCTGGCCCGCTATGTCCTGAAGCTGACGGATGATTCGCGACAGGTAGAAGGGAGAGAGGTTGTTCTCCGGCTCCTCGACGGCTACAACTGTCAGAAAGGGCTTGATCAGCTTGTCGGTGTCCCAAGCATCGTCCATGTCAGTGACACCCGACTCGATGTCCAGCGCAGCTGCGGTCATCGAGATATGGAACAGCGATCGCTGCCCGTCGCTCAGCTCGCTGAGCGGCCGGTCGCCGCCCAACTCGTCCGGTCGGAACTTCATCTGAACTCCGCGGACGAACTCACCCAGACGTACGTCGATCGGTGCGAGCACCGGCGTGCTGTCGGTGCCTCCGCCGTAGAGGCCGCTCCATCGCTCGGCAGTCTGAGCTGACACACGCGCCACCCCTGGCTCTGCCAGAAAGGCGTTGTTAAGCGTTGCTCCAGTCATCGCCAGGGTCTCGCGGAGGTCATCGCTCCACCTCATCGCGCGCCAAAGCCGACCACGCAAAAAATCGGCCATGTGCGACGTGCCGTCCCGTACTGCAGGCACATAGACCATCCGGAGGTGAGCACGATCCTCGGCACCGAACCGCAGAAGCCTCTCGACGTCGCTTGACGCGGGTTCTGGCGGCAAGACCACATAATGCTGCTGATCGATCACTCCGTCATGGGTGCCATCGTCCACCCAGGTCGCCTCGAGCCGCAGGCGACACACCGGCGCGCGATCGCCGTCGCCGTCGACCGTCATCTGATTGAAGAATTCGGGAACGGCTACGGTGTCGGAGCCCTCGTCCATCAACTCGGGAAACACCAACTTCAGCTCGACGCTGAGGGTTCGCTTGTCCGGCGCGTCCACTTCGTCCGGTGGCACATGGAAGTCTTGCCGGACGATGGACTGTCGCCCCGCCCCCAGGACTCGCAGCAGCGACAACATTAAGGCCGTCTTGCCGGACCCGTTGTCCCCGATGAACACGGTCAGGCCGGCATCGAGCTCAACCGTCGTCGGTGTCGGTCCGAAGCACCGGAATCCCTTAAGCACAACATGGCTGATTAGCACTGATCTCCACTCGCCGATCGCCATCGCCACCATACGATGCACACGGCACGCAGATTTGACCCCTTGGCGTGCTGGTGCCGTCGTCGCTGTCTTTGGCTTGGTCAATTGAGGGCACGCTCGCCCGAGCGGGCGGCTTAGTGGTCGCCTTCGCGATGCAAGGCGACGGCCTTCCGGGTAGGACGACGCCAGAGGCATCGCCTGGCCGAAAAACATCGCCACCCATGACGGTCCCCTCTCGCTCGTCAGTGGTTATCGTCGGAGCGATCGGTAGGATCGACGAAGCGCATCGCACCTTTGCAACTCGATGGTGCGTTCGAGCATGATCCCCAATCATTGAACGCGAGCCGTCCGCGGAGATCTAGGTCTGGTCACCCGTTCGGGGGGACCATCGACCACATCGTCCATGGCACTGACAACAAGCAGAGCGGCGGAGCGGATGTTGGGTGAGGGCGCGTTCTGGTCGAGGGGTTCGTCCTCGAGGTGGGTACTGGCCCACGAGTCGGGTTGTCGTTTGGCGTGACGTTTGTCGCCGTCTGCGAGGCACTTGGTCAACGAGAGGTCGTTCATGTCGAGGAGCCGCGATTGACGCTGTGACGTTCGATGATCCGTCGTTGTTGCCGGAGGCGCTCAACTCCAACAGGCGACTTATGCGACGTGCACTGATCACGATCGGGAGGTTCACGCGCAGCACATGCGAGGAGGCACGTCGCGAAAGCCGCGAGCTCGTCGACGGGCCCGCATTCATCCGACTCCTCGGCCCGAGCTTCGGTCGGCCCTGGGCGAAGGGCCGTGCCGGGACCTGCCGGGCTCGTCGACAGTCCTGCCCGTATGGGAGGTGGCAGCGGTGACCGTCAGCGTTCACGTCCCGTGGCGGCTCGGCTGCCGAAACCGCGACGCCGCCCGGCAGTGGGTGTCCGCCCGCTGGGCCAAGCACTCCGCAAAGCCAACGGCGGCACGTTTGTTGTCGCCGACGGGGACGTTTGGACACGCCCCGTCGTCGGTAGAGCTCGCCGTTGCGAACGTCCGCGCCGGCGTCCGCCCGTGGGCGGTCCCGCACTGGGACTTTGCGCCAGCTGACCGAGGGTGCGACCGGTATGGTCGTCCTGCCCGACCTTTCACAACGAGGTGCCGCTCGAGTCCCGCTTCCGCGGCTGGGCGGCGAAGACGAGGCGTGGGGCACCGCCGTACACACGATCGCCGGCTACCCGTGGCGCGGCCTCCTCCCGCTCTTCCATCTCAGGCACCTGCCGCAGCAGCGGATCAACCGGCACATCGGCTCCGGGCCGAGCAACGAGCTGTGGGTCCGCTACACGTACGCCGCTGGCGTCCGCCGGACGTCTAGATGGCGACAAACATCTACTCACCAAATCCCGCGGCAGTGGGAACGACTCCGCGATCGGGTAGAACTCGCCGTGGACTCCTCCTCCGGCTGCCCGACCGAGTCGAACTCGCCGCAGCCGGCGTAGCTCAGCTCATGAGGGATGCACCCACCGCTCCGCTGTCACCGGGGGGAATCGGTCGCGCCGGGAACCGCGTGAGTGCGTCGTAGCTATTGTCCATGATGGAGCCTTAGAAGCGTTGCCAGAGTGACGCGTCGGCCTTGGGCGCCGTCCTGTTGGCCGTAGGGGTAGCATGCGCTTATGCGCACTCAAAGTGCGTTCCAGCGCGGACGTTGGGGGCTGGCATCCCCCCTCGGACACAAACCGATTGCCAACGGTGCGGCTCAAGATCGATTTGGGCGCGCACCGTTCTTGTTTGTGGGTCATAGGTCAGGTGGAGGCCGAGCTCGCGGTAACGTCGAGCTTGTGCTCGGGTTCGGCGTCGCGTATCGCGGTGACCAGGTCGCCGAGTTCCTCGATGATCGCGGTGATCTGTTCTTGGGCCGGCTGGGTGGCGTCGTTGCTCTCTCGCTAGCGGAGCATGCTGGTGTTCCCGCTGGGCTTGTTCGCGTTCGGCTTCGGTTTCGGCGATCCACGCAGTGGCCACAGCCGGGGATGCGCCGGCGTCGAGGGCGGCCCGGTAGCGCGCGAGTTCCGCATTGCACTCGGCCACGGTGGGTCCGAGTGGCTGGGCGTAAGCACGCCTATGCGCGCTTGTCGCCGGCCCTGCGTGCGAGCAGCCGCCGATGTCGAACAGATGAGGAGACGATTCGACAGTTTGCGTAGGCGGACCGGTTTCGCCGCTCGGGTCGTATGTAGCGAGTGCGGCTCGGTAGTGGGCATCGGCAACCCGGCGGAGGTTCGTCGGCGACGACACGGTCAATCGGCGTGAGGCTGCGCAGTGGTAGTAGAGGCGTCCGTGCCGACGTCGAGCCGCGACCGGTGGCTGGAGGAAAGTAGAGGCCTAGGGTGGCTGGACGCTGCGCACCACACCGTTACCACGGGCCCGTCCGAGTGGGGCAGGCCCGTGGACGTCAGATCAGGAACGCGCCACCGCGGGTGAACACGACCTGGACCTCGCCGGTCGCCCGCAGCACAGTGCGCCGGTCGCCGGTCACCGGGTCGAGCGTCTCCAGCCGCGTAGTCATCCACGGTGAACGGTCGTCGTTCGCGCTCAGCAGGAAGCCGTCCGCACCGACCGCGATTAGCCGCAGGACGTACTTCTCGCTCCCCGGCGCAGGCAGCCGGAACCGCCGCAGCGGCAGGCCGGTGCCGGGGTCGACCTCGTAGACGTCGGCGGGCGAGTACGTCCTGGACTCGCTTGCTGGGACGCGCACCTGTGGCTGGAACACCAGCCCGCCGGTGTCCGGACGGACGCGGATCGCCTCGTCGACCCCACCGTGCCAGCCGAACGGGTCGGTCAGGCCGAGCGTGTTGGCGAGCACCGAGACCGAGCGGCTCGTCTGGTCGACAGGGTCGACGAAGCCGACGCCGAAGCCGAGGTCGCTCGGCGGGAGCGAGAGTGTCCCAGGGGGCGGAGCGGGCGACTCGGTGGTCACGGGCAGGTCCGGCTGCGGGGTCGCCGACGCGTCCAGCGACAACCCGGGGATGGCGCTCAACGGCACGTCTTGCCGAACGGTGTCCAGCCGCCGGGGCATCAGCAACAGCTCACCGTCGGCGGACATCCCGCGCGGCGACCACCACGCCGGGTCCGGCACCGGCACCGTCTGGTTCCTGCCGTCCTCGGGCCGGTAGACGGTCGCGACCTCCGGCGGCCGAACGTCGGGCCGGCGCCGCGCCAGCACGGCCAGTGTGCCGTCGACCGACCACCCGGCGACATCGCTGTCCACCACCCTGCGGGTCCGGCCGTCGACCAGCGAGTGGAACACCAGGTCGCCGCCGGCCTCGTACGCCAGCCAGCGTCCGTCCGGCGACATCCCGCGGGCATCGCCCGGGACCTGGTAGCTCTTGCCGTCGCTGGTCAGCAGGCTCTGGGCCGCGCCGGGGGTCGCCGTGCGGTAGACCAGTGCACCCGGGCCGACACCCCGGTCGGTCGGCAGCACGGGCTGCTGGGCGGGTTCCGACGGGATTAACGTCGGCGGCAGCCAGTCGAGCCGGCCCGTCGTGGCCGGCCGGGTGGCGTCGACGGTCTCGTAGTCCGGTGCCGGCGTGCCGCGGTCGCTCGTCACCGCCACCGCCGCCGTTCCGGCGGCGAGCAGGGCCGCTGCGGCCGCGACGCCTCGGGTGATCAGGTTGTGCCGCCGGGCGCGGCGCATCGCCGCCCCGGTCACGTCGTAGTGCTTGGCCCGGTCGGCGGTCTCGGCGAAGTGCTCGCGCAACCCGGTCATCGGCCGGCCTCCTCAACGGTCAGTTCGGCCAGATGTGGGGCGATGACCCGCAGCCGGCCGAGGGCGTACGCGGTCTGGCTCTTCACGGTGCCCTCGGTGACACCGAGGATCTCGGCGGCCTCGGCCACCGACCGGTCGTCGTAGAAACGCAGCACCAGCACCGCCCGCTGGCGCGGAGTGAGCCTGGCGAGGGCCGCGTCGACGGCCAGCCGGCGGGTGGCGTCGTCGATCGGGTCGTCGGGCGCGGGACGGTCTGGCAGGTCGTCGAGCGACCACTCACCGCGCTTGCGCCACAGCGAGATGGCGGCGTGGTAGATCGCCCGGCGGACCCAGGCCTGCGGTTTGCTCGTAGCGCCGGATCCGGTGCCAACTCTTCGCGGCCTTGAACAGGGCGGTTTGCAGCAGGTCCTCTGCCGCCGTGTGGTTGCCGGCGAGCACGAACGCCAGCCGCGACCACGCGCCGTTATGGGTCTCTACGAACTCACGGAAGCCGTCGAAGCCGGTCACTCCCGTAAACACGCTCCGGCTCCCGAACCGGTTGGAACGAATCTCTAAGTGCACGGCCCCGTCGCGGGCCACCGGCGCTCGTCGGGCCTGGCGGCCCAGACTCGACGCCGAACAGCACGCCCTCCGGGACCACCCTGACTATGACGGGTCACGATCCCCAGGTAGCGGCGGGCGGTTGCCCAGTCGCGCGCTGGCCCGAGGCGAGCCGTCGGCGACATGATCTGGCCGTGGCGGAAGAGCAGCCGCAAGTAGTGGCTATCGACGCGACGCTGCTGGTTGGTGCTCGGCGCTGAGGCGCGCATTGGACGACACCGGCAACGATGAGCGACCCGGACCCGGCGCACTCGATCCAGGCTGGCGACGACTTGAAAGTGGTGACGACGGCGGCACTACGCTGACGGCATCCCCAATCATGGCCATGGGACCGCGCGGCGTTACCTCCTTCGTGGCGCGGGTTGGACTTGAGGCGGTGCGTCGAGCGCGGGACACTGCGCGCATGGGTGGAACAGTTCTCGGCGGCCAGGACCGCCCGCCGCCGCAGCGTTGGGGTTGGGACGACAAGCGGGCGTTCGGCCGGGCGCTGGCGACTCAGGCCGGAGGTAAGGCCGCCGAACCGGAGGCGAACGCGCAGGAGCGCGCCACGGACACGGAGAAGTCAGCCGAGGCCGAGTAGGTGCGTTCTTCGATAACTCCCTACCCGTGACCGCGAGAGTCATCACGGTTGAGCGGGCCTGGATTCGTGCGACCGCGTCTGCGGTGCGGCGGATGCGGTGTTGACGGTACAACTACGCGCTGGTGCGCAAATTCAGGTGTGCGTGTTCAGAGACATTTGAACACGCACTTTTGCATGTGACGGTGCCGTCGATTGTTGCTCGGTGGCAGGGGTGGTCCTCGTGATCGCCCCTCTGCCTGCTGTCGGCTAATCCGCCACGCATAGACCAGACGGCCTCAACCAGGTCATGCACCTGCCCCGACGGTGAGTCCCTGACTCGAAATCCGTGCGGCGCGCAGGAGGTCCACGACGCCGGGCCGCGTACCGACCGGATTTGAGTTCGCCAAGACGTCTTGCAGTGGACCTTTCAGGTCGGGTCCCGGAAGTTCATCGATGATCTGCCCACGGTGAACTGCGGCAGCGGGGCGATGGACGATGTCCTCGCGCGCCATCCGATGGGTGGCTCTTCGAAGGGATCGGGACATGACGACGATTTCCACTCGGGACGGCCGGTTGCTCGACGTGGAGGTAAGCGGCACCGCCGATGGTGTACCGCTGGTCTTCCACCACGGAACCCCTGGGTCGGCTTGGCCGTTGCGTTACATGCAGCGGTGCGTGCACGAGCGGGGCCTGCGGCTCGTGACGTTCTCCCGGGCCGGTTACGCCGGCTCTACGCGCGCTGCGGGCCGGGCTGTGGTGGACGTGGTCGCGGATGTGCGGGACGTGCTCGACCACGTCGGCGCTGCGCGCTGCCTGGTGGCGGGCTGGTCCGGGGGCGGGCCGCACGCCCTCGCGACGGCCGCGCGGCTGCCGGAGCGGGTGGTGTCGGCGCTGGTGATCGCCGGGGTCGCGCCGTACGACGCCGAGGGCCTGGATTTTCTCGCCGGGATGGGCGAGGACAACGTCACGGAGTTCGGCGCGGCGGCGCGGGGGGAGCAGGACCTGCGCCCGTACCTGGAGAAGGAGGCCGAGGGGCTGCGCGACACTGACGCCGCGGGTCTGATCGCCGGGTTGTCGAGTTTGCTGCCGCCCGTGGACCGGGCCGTGCTGACCGACGAGTTCGGCGTGGATCTGACGATCGGCTTCGCGGAGGGGCTGCGTCTGGGCGTCGACGGCTGGCTCGACGACGACCTCGCCTTCACCAGGGACTGGGGTTTCGAGCTGGCCGAGATCGCCGTGCCGACGTACGTGTGGCAGGGCAGCGAGGACCTGATGGTGCCGTACGCCCACGGCAAGTGGCTCGCCGCGCACGTGCCGGGGGTGACCGCCCACCTGGAGCAAGGGGAGGGACACCTGTCGGTGGCGGTCGGGGCTTTCGACCACATGCTCGACGAACTCGTTGCCGCGCTGTGATGCCGCGCGATCTCCGATCCGGCCGCTGAGAATGCCGCCTGGGTGCACGGGGCCGGCCCAAGCTTGGATCAGGTCGATGTAACGATCGAGCCAGATTTACGATCATCGACTAGAGGAACGCTCAGTTGACCATGGCCGCCCGGCCCGATCTGGGTGCTGCCGCTGTACAGCCGCATCGCCGCGCCGCACGTCTGGCGGTTGATCGCGTAGCCCCAGTCCATCCAGTTACTCAAGTTGTAGTAGCCGTAGTTGTAGAACTGGAAGTAGTGCCGCCATTCCCTGTCCCCGTCGACGATGACGAGGGCGCAGGCGTACCCGGTCGGGCAGACCGGCACGAAGCCGTTGTACGCGAAGTTCTCGACTACCGGCGAGGTCGAGGGTCGTACGACCGCCGCGGCGGCCCTGGTGACGGTCGCTTGCGCCGGGGTGGGCGCTGTCACCACCGCCAGCGACGCCATCACGACGCCGAGCAGTCCGATGCTGAGGATTTTCCGTCTCATTCCGACCCTCCTGTTTCGAGTCCCGTACCGGTCGAAGCACCCCCGTTGGTGACGTGCCGGTCCGACTCCCATCTCGCCGACGCTCTGGCGTTGGACGGTGCCGATCGGGAGCGGCTCTTCGGCGACTACAACGCGTGGCCGTGACGTTTGGAGCGATGTGTTGACGCCGGCGCGGCGACACCGGGACGGCGCATGTGGAGAGAGCCCGTCTGAGCTGCCGGACAGTCTCGCGCGTTATCGAGCCTCGGGCTGCCTGCAACCTGTCGACGGCATCCGGTCCGTGACCACCCGGCGTGAGCACAGGTAACGGCGAGATAACTCAGGGATACAGAACCGCCAATGATCATTAGCATCGAGGCCAACCAAGCGGCCTCGTCTGGCCATCCACGATGGACGAATCGACGTACCGCGAAGATCATCCGATGTTTGGGTCTGATCATTCAGGGAGATCGCGGAGATGCGGAAGAAGCCTCTTGCTCTGACACTTGCCATGTCATTGCTCCTGTCCATGGGTGTGCCGGCTGCCGCGTCCGCCACGAGCTCCGGCAACAAGCGCTTCCAGCCCGGTGTCACCTACGACCTGTCCGTGACCGACGCCGAGCGCGACGCGATTCACGCGGAAGTCGAGGCGTTGGCTGGACGCGTCAACAGCGCCAGGGCGGGGGACGGCAGCTACGACCCGCTCAGTCTGATCGGGGCGATGCTGGACGGGTCGAGCTATGACTCCATCTCCCGAGGCGGCACGGCCGCGACGGCGTACCCCTTCCCGGTCAGCAACACCGAAGCCAACCAGAACGAGTACGACCGCAAGGTCGCCAAGCTCGCCTGGGTGGTCAAGCTGGCCACCGATCTGGGGTTCCCGGTGGTCGTCCAACGTCAACCCGACAAGTACGTCTACGCGGAGATCGGTGACCCGGACGCCCCCGAGATGGTCATGGCGTTGAGCCACCTCGACTCGCCGACGGCTTCCGTTTCGGCGGCCCAGCTCGCGCGCTGGCGGGACGCCGATGGCAACCTCGGCACTCCTGGCGCCTACCACTCTCCCTACGTCCAGGACGGCTGGGTCTACGGGGCGGGCATCCAGGACGACAGCGGCCCGACGCTGGCGACGCTGCTCGCGGCCAAGGCGCTGCTCGAGGCCGGGTTGCCCATCGACCGACGCATCCGCATCGTCATGGGGATCTACGAAGACGGCGGTCCCGGCACGCCGTCGACGACGAACACCGCCACCTTCCAGTCCATCCCGTACAACTCGAACCCGAGCTTCTACGACAACTGGGCCTACAAGAACCTCAACCGCGAAGAGATGCCGATCGCGGCGTACACCTCGGACTCGCGGTTCCCGGTCATCGTCGGCAACTCCGGAGCGGTGACCCCGGCGGTGTCGATGAGCCTGTCCGCGGACAGCGCCAAGGCCTTCCGGCTGACGGGTGCCACGGCCGGCGTCACTCTCCGCGAATGCGACCCGACGCTCAAGGACATCGCGTACGGCAGCACCACGCAGATCGCCTCTCGGGCCATTTTCACCCTCGATGTGGCAGGGGCGAGCTCCGCCGAGCGCCGCCGGTTCGTGTCGGCGATCACCGACGCCGCGAAGTCGAAGCGTTGGCTCCCGGCTGCTCGCGGCACCACGCCCAAGGTGCAGACCACGATCACTGGCGATGCGCTCACGCTGGAGATCAACACCGATGTGGCGATGGAGATGCCGACCCCGCAGTACGGCAAGAACGCCGTCGTGTGGGGGATGTACCTGCTCTCCAAGGGACTCGGCGCGGTGAGCGTCTCGGCCGCCGACATGCAGTTGAAGAAGGCCGCTGACGGCATCGCCGACCTGTTCTTCCGCGACGGTGTCGAAGGCGAGGCCTACATCGGCAAGTACATGGGCATCCCGGCGAACCTGTTGCGCAACCCGAGCAACGGCACGCCGAACCTGACCTTCGCCCTCATGGGCGGCATCAACTCAGAGACTCCGACGAGCTTCTACACCGACGCCACCGGAAGCCTCAACATCCCGATGTACGTGCGCAGCATGCACGTCACCGCGGCTGACTCCAGCCAGGCGACGGCGGCGGTCACAGCCGCCTTCCAGGCGAAGGGGTTCGCCATCGGCGACCTCGGCTCGCCGGTCGGCGCCGGCTTGTACGTCGATCACGACAACCCGCTGACGGCTCTTCAGTTCGGCAGCTACCGCGCCTCGGTCGAGGGCAATCCGAAGGAGTTCGCGGATCCGAACTCCCTCAAGGACGTGGTCTATCCGCAGGGCACGACCGGCGGCACCCTGGCCAGCAGCTACCGCAACAAGATGACCGCTTTCGGCGCCGTCATCCCGGGCAACGAGCGCTGGTGGCACACCGCCAACGAGCGGATGAAGGTCGACTCGGCAGTGCAGATGACCAAGATCATGGCCGACGGGATGCTGGAGATGGCCCGGTACTCAGGGCCCGCCGGTGCCAAGTTCATGTCGGCCAACATCCCAGGGCTGAACGCCGACCGGTCGGACCTCGACCTGCTCGACGTCACGATCGGAACCTTCAAGGACGCGTCGGCCGCGGTCGGCACGAGCCAGTTGGGCAGCCAGGCCCTGCTCGGCGCCACGACGTTCAACGTTCCGATGTGGAACGTGCGCGGAAACTCGGCTCCGACGGCGTCGGCTTTCGCGCTGGGGCACGCCCCGGGCGGGGTCTACCTGCCGCTGACCGACACCGATTACCTGAACAGCACGTACGTGGCACCGATGCGGCTGGAGTTCAAGGTGGAGCGTCCCGGCTACATGTCGGACCCGGCTTGGGCGAAGTTCGTCGCCGGCGGCTACGGCGACTTCCAGTTCAACATTCTCGTCCGCGACACGGTTGTGCCGCTGGCAGTTCCCGCGGGGCAGAGTGCGGACAAGTACTTCTCCTCGCGCATCTCGGCCAACAACCCCGACGCCATCTACCTGTCGGTGAACCTCGCGATCACCGATGCGCCGTACACCGGGGTGCAGCCCATCCTCGCGGATTCCAAGACGGACCTCTACACGGTCAACCCGACGTACCTGGCCTCGAACCCGGATCCGTTCCCCGGGCGCGGTGCCATCGAGCAGCGTGGCTTCTTCCAGTTCGGTGACGGGCAGAAGAACGCGGAGTTCTCCTCACCCGACGCCGTGTACGTGACAGTCGCCAACGCGGTCGTCGGTGCGAAACCGTCGGCTGTGGTGAAGAAGCTGAAGGGCAATACGAACGAGTTGACCATCACGGTGAAGCAGACCCATGTCGACGGCAGCGAGACTCCCGTGGCGGCCACGTTCACCATCAAGAACAACGCTGCTGGCACCTACCAGGTCGGCGATTACCAGGTGTACGTCGAAATCAAGGGCAACACCCAGGTGCGGTCGATCTTCCTCGTGTGAGAAGCGGCCGTCAGAGATATCGACCCCTCGTGAAGGAGCCGCAATGAGCATGATGTCCACGAGTCGGCGACAGTTCCTGCAACGACTGGGAGGCGCCATTGCTGCCGGAGCAGGCGTCACGTTGATTCCGGTCGGGTTCGCCTCGGCATCGCCCAACACCGGCCAGGCGTTGACTCCTGGCGATGCTGGCAGCGTGCCGACGTACCCGGGAGACCCCGGCTTTGTCGCCAGGAGTCCAGAGGAACTGGCTGCCGCCAAAGCCAGTTGGGAAACGCCGGAATATGGCTACTACACCGGGCACAATCCCGCGAATCCCGGCACAGCGGTTGATTCCCCATGGCAGCTCGTCGCGGTGAACGCGTCCACCGCGTACGCCCTGGGCTACTTCGGGCAGGGCGTCGCGCTGGGCATGATGGATTCGGGCTACCGGACTACACACGAAGCATTTCAGACCGGGCTGATCGTTCCGGTGAGAGCGGAGGGTGTCTACGGCACGTCCGGCTTCGGGTATCGAAACGCAGCGACCCCGGGGAACCCGTTCACCGCGGGGGAGCCGTTCACTGTGGCCGGTGATCAGGCGAGAACGACCGACTACAGCCACGGGACCGGCATGCTCGGAGTTACCTCCGGCATACGTGATGCCAAAGACCAGCACGGCATCGCCTTCGGATCGACGATGTATGTGGCCAAGACCGGCGGTTCCGACACCCAGTCGCACGGTCCCTTCCACGACTACGTCTACTGGCATACGGCCAACAAGGCACTGGTCGGTGCGGGCGCCCAGGTCATCAACAGCAGTTGGGGCTCTTTTGTCCAGACCATCGACAGAGCCCGCTTCGACGGTCGCGGAAACGATCTTGGGGTCAACGGCAACCTCGCCAACGCTTACCAAGTAGCTGGCAAAGACAGCGTCAGCCCCACGGCGATGGCGACCATTGTCCCCAACGAGTACCTGAAGGATCTGGAGTACCAGTACTTCTTCTTCCTGAAGAGTTATTCAAGAGGCGGCATTCAATATAATCCGCACCACCCCGGACTTTCCTTCATGGACGCCATCTGGGACGCCATCAAGGACAGCGGCACCGTCAACGTGCGGTCGTCCGGGAACAACGACTGGAGCAACCCGTATTTCCGCCCGGCGTACCCCCTCTTCAATCCTGCGGCGGAAGGGCAGTGGGTAGCCGTTGGCGGGGTGCAACCGCCCACGGCCAGCAATCCCGAATACACCAAGCAGTCCGGGTTCAACGAGGCTGGGCTCGCCAAATGGTGGACCGTGTCGACCCCTTCGAACAGCGTTCGGACCACGAGTAGCGGTGGCGACACCAACTATTCGAACTCGAGCGGCACGTCACCGGCGACGCCCGTTGCGACGGCGGTGATGGGGGTTCTGCTCTCCCGCTATCCGAATATGGACGCCATGCAGGTGCGTGAGCTGATGTTCACCACGGCGAACAACAAGATGTCCGACGGCGTGAGGTTCCTCGGCACCGGGCAAACCTCCCCCTCCGGGGCATCCATCGCCTGGACCGCTCCCGACGGTCTTCCGGACGATCGCTGGGGCTGGGGGATTCCCGATCTGGCCAAGGGCATGTACGGCCCCGGCCAGTTCCTGAGCCCCATGACGTACGACATGGACAAGGCGCCCCTGGACGTCTGGTCGAACGACATCAGCCAGATCGCGATCAAGGAAAGGGAAAAGGAAGATCTGCGGTGGCTGGCGGCCTACAAGAAGGAGGGCATCGCCTACGCCGGTGAGTTCAGCCCCAACGTGCTGAACCGGGACGGCACGCTTGACGAGCAGGCCTTCGTGCTTCAGGGCATTTTGGCCGATCCTGCCGTTCAAGCCATCACCGACGGCCATCCCGAGTTGTACGACAAGATCTCCTATGTGGACGCTGTCAAGTGGCGCAAGCGATGGATGGATGCGCGCGCGGCCCACATTCAGCACAAGATCCGCCACAACCTCTACACGGCTTCTCTGGTCAAGCAAGGCCGTGGCACGCTGATCATGACCGGCGACAACACCTTCAAGGGCCGCACGACGGTCGAAGGCGGCAAGCTCGCGATCAACGGCTCGCACGCGAGCTCCGTCGACGTCAAGCGCGGCACGCTCAGCGGCACCGGTTTCGTGGCGGGCAGCGTCGACGTCCACAGTGGTGTGTTGGAGCCTGGCCTGTCGGCTGAGGAAGCGGCGTCCGCGGCGTCCCTCACCCTCACCGACGTCGTGCCCGGCAACGTCCTGAAGGTCGGCGGCGACGTGACCGTCGGCCGCGCGGGTAGCCTCGCCATCACCGTCTCCGGCGACCATGACTACACGAGCGTGCGGGCCGAGGGTGACCTGGTGCTGGGCGGCGAACTCGACCTGGACATTCGCGCGCGCCTCACTCCGGGCACGGTTCTGACGATCATGAGCGGCGACTCGATCAAGGGCAACTTCCATTCCCTGCCGGAACGGCGGGTCCTGAACGCAGGCCGCCACCTGCTCAGGGTGTCCTATCGGCACGGCGATGTGACGCTGACCGTCGTGCGGACGCTGCCCGGGGCAGGGTCCGACCGCGTCTAGCCACGTGGCTTGGCCAGACAGGCTCAGGTTCGCCTGAGTCTGTCTGGCCAGGCGTCTTTCTCGCGCGGCGAAACCCGGATGTCGAACCGACCGTTTCCCCGGCGAGGTCACCCCTGGCGGCTTCAGCGGGTCCGCGCACAAAAGACTCCCGTAGAGCTCGATGGCGGCCGAGACGTTCGCGGCCATGGGCACGATGACAGCCCGGACGCTCGTGCCCTCCCACGTGGGGCGCCTTCCGCGGACGAACCTCGAGATGGCCGACCTCGACGGGGAGGCGCACCGCGGCGTCGAACGCATCTTTCCGCGATCGTTCAGATGCCTCGCTATGGCCCGGACCCGCTGCGACCTGGGACCCACAGCTCTTGACAGGGAGGGCGGGCCCGGCGTCTAATCCATGTCGTGACATACATGTCACGACATCTAAGGAGTCGCGATGGCAGGCGTCACCCGGGTTGCGGTCGTCAGCACCGGCACCGTCCAGATCCGCCCCGAACACCGCGAGACGAACGGCACCCCGCTGATGTGGTGGCTCAACACGTCTCGCCGATGGACCGACCCCCTACCGATCAATGTGTACGTGATCGAGCACGACAAAGGGCTCGTGCTGTTCGACACCGGCCAGGACCGCCGCTCGGTCACCGACCCGGGGTACTTCCCCGGCGGTCCGGCCGGCCACATCTACCGCCGGCTTGCCAAGTTCGACGTTCCTGCGGGGGCAACCCTGACCGACCGCCTTCGCGAACAGGGCTACAACATCGGCGACGTGCGCGTTGCCGTCCTCTCCCACCTGCACCAGGACCACATCGGCGGCCTACGGGAGCTGCCCAGATCAGCGAAGATTCTGGTTCATGCCGCCGAGCTCGCGGCGGTCGACAAGAAGCTCGCAGTCTTCGCCGGCCTGATGCGGGAACACATCCGCGTGCCGGGCGTCAGCTTCACGGCCGTCACTCCGCAGCGCGTCGAGGACCCGGACCTCGCGCCGTTCTCCCACGCGCACGACGTCATGGGTGACGGCTCACTTATGCTGCTGCCCACCCCCGGGCATACGCCCGGGTCGATGTCGCTGCTGTTACGCGACCAGGGTCTGCCGCCCATGCTGTTCGTCGGCGACGTCACCTACGACGTGCAGCGCCTCGCAGCCGACCGCATCCCCGGCGTCGGCGACCCCACCGGACTGCACGAGGTCACCCGGCGAGTCAACCTGTTGGCCGCCCGCCACCCGGGCATGCCGGTTCTCGCCGCGCACGACCCCGCCGCGGCCGGGCTCCTGGCCACGGCGGTGCGGGAACACGGCACGATGCGGGGGTGAGAACAGCCGAGCAGCTTCGCTACTTCATCCTCGCCGCACAACGGGAAGGCAACCGCCAGCTGACCGTGATGCTGTCCGAGGTCGGCGTCACACCGGCGCAGTCGGAGGCATTGCGCATCCTCGCCGATCACGGCCCGCTCGCGCTCAAGGATCTCGGTGAGATGCTCGTCTGCGACACCGGCGCCAGCCCGAGCCGCATCGTCGATCGACTCGTCGCCGCAGCCCTCGTGGAAAAGACCACCGGCGAACAGGACCGGCGGCAGGTCAAGCTCACGCTCACCACGCAGGGCCGGGAGAAAGCCGCCCGCGTCGCGGAGATCGAGAACCAGCTCTACGACCTGCTCGACCGCGCTGGCGAGGGAGCGGACATGGGCGCCTTCATCAGCTTCCTTCGCGGGTTCACCCGGCAATCACCCGCCGGACTCGCCCTGGCGAACCGCCTCGACGCCGAAAAGAAGCACACGGAATGACCGCGTCGCACAATGCGACATTCGCACGGGGGATTCAATGACCTTCCAGCTACGCCTGGACATCGCTGCCCCAGCCGACAGAGTATTCGACTTCGTAGCCGACTTCACGACCATGCCGATGTGGTATTCGGCGGTGCAACGCGTGGAGCGGGTCGAAGGCGTCGGCGGCCTCGGCACCCGGTATCGCGTATATCGGAACCTTCCCAACGGGCCCGCCCGCAACGAAGTGTCGATCACCAGTTACACCCAAGACCAGGAAGTCACCTTCACCTCGTTGAGCGGGCCAACCCCGTTCACCTATCGCTACCTGGTCCAGCCTGGAGGCGGCACCACGAGACTCATCCTCGAGGGAACCATCAGCGCATCAGGGCTGACCGGCCCCGCCGCACTCCTGGGGCCGCTCGCCGAGCGACTCTTCAAAGCCGGGATGCGGGACAACCTCGGCCAGCTCAAGCAGCTCCTGGAGCAATCCCGTAACCCATGACAGGTGATGGAACGATGGGGACGGATTCCGGGGCCAACGCCGACGGTCAGTTTCGGCGTCGATCTGCCCCGTGGCGGTCCTGTTCCAGCTTCGACCGGATCGCGTTTCCCGCCAGAGCGAGCACGTCGCTTTCGCGTCGACGATCAGTGCCGAAGACGCGATTGCAATGCAGGTGAGCGAACGACAGAGCTATCCGTTCGAGCTCTGCGGGAGCAGGGTCTGTGGCCTCGAGCCGAGTCACGTAGCCGCGGGCGCTGTCCCGCCGTCTCGCCCACGCGTCCAGAACGCTGCCGCAGCCCGGAAGGGCGGCGACGCCCGGCCGGTCCGCGCGCGTGTCGATCAGCTCCAGGATCTCGGCTCGCGAGGAGCGGAACGCTGCCCGTTGTGTTGGCTCGTTGCTCCATGCGGCCAGCCATCGCGCGATGGTCTCGGCGGGGCCAAAGGTGAGCAGCAGGTCGACGGCGCTGGCCGTCACGAGTCGGGTCCGGCCCGGCTCGTCCCCCCGCGTCAGGTCCAACTCGGCGACCGCGGCGTCGCTGTCGGCCTGGAACACCCGCTCGGCCGCGTCGAGCACCTCCGCTCCGCCGTACCGTTCCTGCTCCGGGTCGTAGCTGTCGAGCACCAGGCGCTGACTCAGCCCGGCGCTCCAGTCGTGGAGCACCGCCAGCCCGGCCGACCAGAGGGCGGCCGATTCGCCTTTCACCCGGATCCGTAGATGCGGTTCGGGGTCGGCGTAGCGCAGGTAGAACCAGCGGTCGAGCGAAACGGCGCGGCCGATCAGAGAGATCAGGTCGGGTAGGTGGTCGCGAATCACGTCATCCTGACGTGCGGCGGCGCAGTAGACCTTGGCGTAGAGCCACTCGCCGCCCGGGCGGTGGAGCTGTTCACCGGTGCGCACCCTGGCGGTCGAGAGCGACGGTTCCGAGTGGGGCTGCCGCCCCACGAGCGGGACGACCACCTCGCAGAGGTGCGGGCCGCGGTGGCCGAGCAGCCAGCCGTCACGGTAGTCCTCTCCGCCGGGAAGCTCGGTGATCACCGGTGGGGCCCGACGCACCTGCCGCCGCAGGATTCGGAGGTGTATCTCGTCGTCGAGGCACAGCGGGATACGCCGATCACGGTCTGCCAACAGGACCCTGTCGGGGATGCCTTCCTCGGCCTGCCAGCGACGTACCGCTTCGGTCCAGCGGCCCGGCTCGGCGTGGGCGGCGGATACCAGCGCCGTGCCGGCGGTGTTCCAGGACGCGGAGGACAGGATGGCGCGGCCGAGTCGCACCCGGGGCAGGAAGGGTGCGTGGCGAGTGGGACCCCAGCTCCACGGGAGCATCGCCCGCACCCCGTCGTCGCCGAGATCGCGCAGGAAGCGGACCACAGCGGGCAGGACGCCGTCCGCGCGGAGCAGGTCGAAGATGACGGGTCGGACGGCACGGCCGTCGGATAGCGAGACCAGGAACAAGCTTGCGGCGGTCGCACCGACGGCGAGCCGCCGCAGCGGTAGCTCGCCGGGTCGCCGCGGCGCGGTCGGCACGGAGACCGGGATCCGGCGGCACAACCACGACGGTGCCGCGGCGACGTTCGCTGCCCGGCCGGCGAGCGGCCGGTACTCCACTGTCGCGTCGGTGCGGCCGTCGCTGGCCGCCCGTACCACTTCCTCGATCTCGGTGCGAACGTTGTCGGGGAAGAGGTGGGTGAACCGTGCGAATGCCGTGCCCACCGGGTGGGTACCGAGATCGGGCGCGACGACGAGCCGGAAGTCGCCGGCGGACAGGGCATCGGCAGTGGGTGCCATCAGCCGGCCGTACAGCTCGAGAGACGCGGGAGCGGCGCCCCACGTGTCGTCCGCGAGCGTCGCGACGTCGTCCTCGGTGAGGACGACCTCGCGGTTGCGCTGTCGCGCCGCGTCGGTGACCAGCCGGGCCAGTAGGGCGCAGCGCGCGGGGTGTGGGTCGGGCGCGGGTTCGGGCCGGCCGCGCGACGGTGGTCCGAGACCGTGGTCCGGGGAGAGTAGCTCCAGCACCGGGACGAGCCGTTCGGTCCCGTACCGGTCGAG
Source organism: Asanoa ishikariensis (assembly GCF_900107455.1). GTDB lineage: Bacteria > Actinomycetota > Actinomycetes > Mycobacteriales > Micromonosporaceae > Asanoa > Asanoa ishikariensis. The sequence continues at coordinate 45,431 of NZ_FNQB01000004.1, forward strand.
GAAACGTCGATGGTAGGCCGCCAACGGTCGCCAAGGCCGGCTCGGGGAGATCCGCCACAGCGCGTCGGCCGCTCGGGCGGCTTCTTGTGCGACCTCGCGAGGCAGCTCGATCGTCGCGTCGATCGCCAGGTCTACCTGGATCGGTGTGTCAGTCTGGTGCAGCGCGAGCATCGGTTCGCTGGCCTGCCGCAACAGCGTGCTGCCGGTTCCCGGCGGTTGGCGGTCGTACGCGTCCAGGCGGCCCTTGATGTCGGCGAACACGCCGGCCCACTGTGTGGTGGGCACGCGGTCCGCCCGGCCGACGACATGCTCCATGGGGTCCTGGCAGGCGCTGGTCGGTTCCAGGTCGGTCAACAGGAAGCGCAGCTCCACCAGTCTGGCGATCAGGTCCGTGAGGCGCTCCCGCGGTACGACCGGAAAGGCGGTCGCAACCCGGTCCACCAGGTGACGGCAGTGGACGGGGTGCGCGGCGGCGGCCAGGACGGCGGCCACGACGGGTGTACGCCGCACGGAGGTCTCGGCCAGCTCGCCGGATCCAATGAGGACCACCCGGTCGCCGATCACCGAGTACGCGTCGTCGGCGGTCAACCGCAACGCGGGCAGCAGCTCTCGCTCCATCCGCCGCAGCGCATGGCGCAACCACTCCCGGTCCGGTCGGCTGACCGTTCTGTGCCGGTCGCCGAGACGGACGCGCGCCTGGTCGGCCAGCCGGGCGGTGGCGACCCCGGCCAGCAAGCCGAACGGGGTCGCACGGGCGGCTGCCCGCAGGTGGTAGCCGGTGACCGACATGGCGATCCGCCACAGTTCGGCGGTGGGCGGAGGAGCCCCGCTCTGGTCGGTTGCCCGTGACCAGGCATCGGCGAGGCTTCGGCTGGCTACCTCGACCGCCTCCCGCAGCAGCGGGTCCCGGGCCAGAGCGCGCAGCCGGTCCACGAGCGCCGATCGGTCGTCGAGACCTGCCCGGTCCGGTGGCGGTGGCAGGTCGGAAGGCAGCGTCGGTACGCGCACGAGCATGAGGTCGAGGGCCCGGAACCTCAACGGCGACGGAATGGGATCGGGCACATCGCCTCCTGGTGGGTGACCGGGGCGGGTGCGGGCCGCAGGCCCGCACCCGCCGGTGGTGCGGTCAGTGGCGGGGCGCGAGGGTGGTCTCGTGAATCGGGCCGGCCAGGGTGGTCTCGTGGATCGGCTCCTGCTCGCCGGTCGACGCCGTGCGCTCGTCGAGGTGGAGCAGGTCGTCGATGTCCGTGCTGTTCATCTCGGTGTCCCCTTTCGCTGTCGTCGGTGGTGGTCGTGCCTCCGGATGGCACGCAGCCGAGGTTGGCATCGGGTTCTACGCGAGACGTACACGCGTCGTCGACGAGCAGAGCGTGTGTAGGCAGCCGCGATTGGCTTGCAGGATGCCCACTCGCAACGACATCGCGGTGCGGGAGCGCGGCCGCGTGCGACGCCTCGTTTCCGGGCTTGGCTGGTGGGATGCGCTGGCAACACCCGGCACCGGCCGGATGCTCGCGCTCAACGCACTGATCGACTCGGCGGGCACCGGCTTGGCCGCCGTCAGCCTGCCCGTCTACCTGCTGCGCGTGGTGCACCTGTCACCGTCTGAGTTCGCCCTCGTGCTCGCCGCCGGCGGCGTCGCCGAGCTGGCCATGTCCGTGCCGGCCGGCAGTCTGGCCGGCCGCCTCGGGCTGTGGCGGTACGCGATCGCGACGCGATGGTCGCGCGCGGTGCTGTACGCCGTTTTCGCCTGTACGACCTCGATGTGGCTCTTGTTGGCGCTCTCGGTGACGATCGGCGCCCTGCGAGCGGCCGGCAACGGGCTCAACCAGAGCATGACCGCCGAGGTGGTGGGGCCCGAGCAGCGGGGCGACACCCTGGCCGTGACCCGCGCCGTCCGCAACCTCGGTTACCTGGTCTCCGGTGGCCTCGGAGTGCTCGTTCTCGCTGCACCGTCCGATGTGCCTCTGCGCATCGCGTTGGTCGCCAACGGGTTGTCCTTCGTCGTCGGCGCGTTGCTGCTGACGCGCATCCGCCCTCGGCCCGGGTCGCCGGCGGGCGGTCAGGCAGTGCCCGGCCGGCAGATGGACTTCTCCGTGCTGCGCGATCTTCGCTATCTCGGTCTCATCGCCTCCGCCGCCGTGTTCGCCAGCACGATTCGCGTCCTGGACGTCGCGTTGCCTTTGTTCGTTCTCCGGGAGGCCGGGGTCCCCTTGGGGATCGTCGCCGGCATCGTCATGCTGAACACCCTGCTGGTGGTGTTGTTGCAACACCGCTTCTCCCGTTGGGTCACCGATCTGCCCACCGCGTTGCGCGCCTTGCGGTGGAGCGCGCTGAGCCTGGCCGCGATGGCGATCGTGCTCGCTGTGCTGCCCGGTCGGCCCGCCGCGGCGGTGGCCGTCGGTCTGACGCTGGCGGGGTTGCTGCTGACCATCGGCGAGCTGACCGAATCGCCCGCCTGGTGGACGCTGTCCTTCTCGTTCGCGCCCGCCGGCCGCTCCAGCGAGTACCTGGCGGCCTTCGACCTCAACTACGCCCTCCTGAACATCCTCGGCCCGCCGTTGCTGGTCGTGGTCGTGGAGCACGGCACGGCGGGTTGGTTGGGCTACGCCTGCGCGGTGGCGGCAGCGACACAGCTGGCACATGTCTTGGCCCGCCGTCAGCCGGCGGCGGGTCGCTAACCGCAGAAGGGGGACAGGTGCTCCGCGACGACCACACGTACCAAGCCGACCTCGCGCTCGTACACGACCTGGGTTTCGGGTTTCACGGCGACCGCTGCGCACCGGGCATCCGCGATCTGCTCGAGCCGGTACGCCGACGCGGCGGACTGGTGCTCGAGCTCGGCTGCGGCAGCGGTTCGTTGACCCGACACCTGCTGGCGGCCGGGCACCGCGTGCTCGCCACGGACGGTTCGCCGGCCATGGTCGCCCGGGCCCGGGCCGCCGTGCCCGCGGCGCAGGTTCGCCGGCTCGTCCTGCCGGAAGACCCGCTTCCTTCCGTCGACGCCGTCGTGGGTGTGGGCAACGTCCTCAACTACCTGCGTGACGAGTCCGAAGTGGAGCGGGCGCTGACGGCGATCGCCGCGGCGCTGCGGCCCGACGGAGTGCTCGCCCTCGACCTCGTCGACCGTCGGTGGGGTGAAGATCCCCGGCACCTGGCGCCGATGGGTCGGGTACGGCCGAGCTGGGCGGTCTTCGCGACGTCCGCGCTGCCCGATCCTGGGCTGCTGGTCCGGGACTTCACCACGTTCGTGCGCGCGGAGGACGGTGGCTGGCGCCGGGCCGACGAACGCCACGAGATCCGGCTGCTGCAGGGGCAGCGGGTGGCCGACCACCTGCGCGCAGGCGGTGTGGAAGCCACGGTCAACCCGTCGTTCGGCGCCGAGCGGCTGCGGGCCGGCATGGTCGCCGTCATCGGTCGTCGCACCGGGTGACGCGCGGCGGGGGCCCGGCGCCTGCCGGGCCCCCGCCGGGGAAGCGGACTACAGCCGTATCGCGCGCAGGTCGACCAGGTCGAGCAGCATGCGCTCGACGGCCGCTTCGTCGATGCCGTACTGGTCCACCAGACGAGCCGTGATGTCGGCGATGCGGGTTTGCCCGTCGCACAGGCGCAGCACTTCCTCGGTGGCCGTGCTGATGCGGACCACCTTGCCGTCGAGGTCGCCCCGTTTGAGGAAGAGGAAGGTCGCTTGTTGGTCGTCGGCGGCGTCGTAGGGCGCGCCGGCACGGACGGCGGCGAGCAGGGTTTCGACGTCGCGGCGGTGGGGCCGGATGCGAATGGTGTTGCTGGCCACGGGCGCGCGGGTGCCCCATGACACCGGGTCGGAAAGGACGAGGGGGGCGGCTCCTCTGCGGGGGAACATCGTCGCGCCGTGCAGGCTTTCGAGGTCGAGGTGGCTCCAGAGCAGGTCGCGTTCGAAGAGGGCGGCGGGCTCGGCGACCGGCGGCAGGCCGGCGTCGGGCTCGCCGACGGCGTCGACGATCGCGTTGGCGGCCGCGTAGGCCCGATGGGCCTCCGAGACGGCGGGCCTGGTGATCGCCTCGCGGACGATGCCGTCGACCGCGTCGCCGAGCAGGGCCACCGTGGCCGGCATGAACCGGTTGACCAAACGCTGCCAGGCGGGCACGTCGTCCGTGGTCGATGGCGCCGCGCCAGCCTTGGCGGCGATCGCCCGCTCGAACAAGCGCACGAACGCCTCGCCGAGACCTTCGTCGGCGGTGGCGTCCGGGCCCTGCGCGACGGCCGCCCCGGCTTTGCCGATGGCCCGCGCCGCCTCCGGATCCGTGATGATCCGATCCAGGACACGGCTGAGCTCGTCGGTGTCGACGGGGTTCTCGACGACGAGAACGTTCTCGCCGTGCCGGAGCTCGTCGCGGTTGTACTGCTTGTCGGCGATCTCCCGGGAGACGACGAGACACGTGCCCGCCGCCATCACCTCCCGCGGAATTCCGGGACTGTGGATGGGGACCGGGAAGTCGCGCTCCAGGAAGCAGCCGGCGGTCAGGGCGCGCAGGAACTCGGGCACCCGCCAGGGCGGCATGAAGGGCAGCGTCCACGTCGTCTCCGCGAGGCCGGCGGTGTCGACGGCCCGCAGGAACCGCTCGCGCTGGTACCCGCCGGACATCACGAGCAGGTTGAACCGCCGGCCGGACTCTTTGCACCGGCGCAGCGCCGCCACCAGGTCGTAGCTGCCCTTGAACTCGCTGAGCTTGCCGTAGATGCCGATGGTGGGCAGCTCGTCGGGCATCGGTGCGGTGTTGGTGATCCACGGATGGCCGGCCGCGGCCAGCGCCGCGATCCTCGCGTTGACGTCGAGCGGCGTCACGTTCGGATCACTGAACCCCACGGGCGCACCGCGGGGCGGCATCGAGGCGACCCGTTCGGCGGGGATGCCGTACCCCTCGATCGTGCCCGGATTGGCGACGATGAGATCCGCTCGCCGCAGCACCTCCCGGTAGGCCATCGAGAGGTCCGGGTGGGCGAGGAGCCGGGTCCGGTCGCTGCCCGCATGCTGCACGACGTGCGGGCGCCCGGTCCACGCGGCGGCGAGGTGGGCGGCCAGGCCGTACGGCTCCAGGTAGTAGGAGAAGACGACATCGGCGTCGATGCGCCGGATCTCCTCGGTGGCCAGGGCCGCCAGCTTGGTGGCGAAGGGCTTGTGGTCCGGGATGTGCGCGGCGTGCTTGCGGCCCAGCGGTGAGGTCGCGACCAGCGTCACCGACCCCCCGTTGGGAAAGGTCGCCTCCAGCTTGGCCCTGTCGGCCGGCTCCATCCAGATCCGGTAGTCGTCTTCGACCTCGTCGGCGTTCGTCACCACGCTGACCTGGTGACCCGCAGCGGCCAGGGACATCACCAGCCGGTAGCTCAACGCGCTGACCCCGCCCTGGATCGGTGGGTACTTCACGACGGCGCAGATACGCATCTCTGGTTCCTCATTCGCGCGTGACGGACAGGACGGTGAGGCCCGCGAGGCCTCGAAGGGTCGCGAGGGCGCCTTCCCGGTGGCCGGCGTCGTCCCCGGCCACCTGGTCGAGCAGTTGGTCGACGGTGTGCCGGCCGTCGCAGCGCAGCAGCAGCTCGACGGTGGCCACGCCGATCCGGTGGAACAGCGGGCGGGGCTGGTCCCAGACCTTGCGCAGCAGGACACCCCCTGGTCGTGGTGGCGCGGCGGCGAGGGCGGCCAGTGTCGTCTCCGCGGGCAGCGCCAACACGTCGATGCTCGCCGCCACGACGCGGACGTCGGCGGTCATCCAGGGGCGTGCCTCGCCGCCGAGGTCGGCACCGCCGGCGCCGGCCGTCACCGCCTTGTCGCGGGCGGCCGAGGCCGCCGCGTTGTCGCTGCGCAGGTCGGCGATCGCGAGCTCGAAGCGCGCGAGATCGAGCAGCCGGGGCGGGATCCGAGCCTCCTGCCGCGTCAGCCAGGCCACGAAGTCGGTGCCGTGCGTCGCCGGCCGGAGCATGTCGAGGTCGGGGCGCAGTAAGGCGTCGTCCACATAGGTGCCAACCAGCCGGTAACCGTCGAACTCCCGGAGAACGGCCATGGTCTGCGGAAGGCTCTGCTCGAGGACCGCGTGGCGTTTGCCCCTGATGATGCCCTGGCTGAGCTGGATGGTGGCCGGGGACGCCGAGCGCAACAGCTCCAGCTCGTCCGCGTTGAGGCCGTACGTGGTCCGGACCCGGTCCGGATCCCGGTACAGCGCGATCAGCAAGCTCTGGGAGACGAGCACGTTCGCGTACGCCTCGTAGAAGGCCGGCCCGATCATGCGGGCGCCGCCGCTCGCATGGCGGATCGGGCCCGCTCGACCTCGCCGAGCAACTCGCCGAAGTCGTCGGGGAAGTCCTGGTCGCGTTCGATCAGCGACGCCTTCAGCGGTGCGCGCCGCAGCAACTCGTCGAAGAGCGCCCAGACCGGCTCGGGTACGGGCGAGGAGTGCGAGTCGAGCAACGTCTCGTGTGCCTCCGTGCCCCCGGCCAGATGCACCTGGACCACGCGCTCGGTCGGGATGGCGTCGAGGAAGCCCGCGGCGTCGTAGCCGTGGTTGCGCGCGTTGGTGTGCAGGTTGGTCAGGTCCAGCAGCAGCCCGCACTCGCAGTGCTCGCAGAGCTCGGCGATGAACTCGGCTTCGGTCAGCTCGGTGCGCAGGTCGACGTGGTAGGTGATGTTCTCCAGGATGAAGGGCACACCGACCCGCTCCTGGATCCGTTGGGCCTTGCGGCCGAGCTCCTTGGCCAGCGCCCGGGAACGGGGGAGGGGTGTCAGCGAGCCCAGCGAGACGCCGCCGGCCCGGGTGAAGCAGAGATGGTCGCTGAAGTACGGCGCGTCGATCTCCTCCACCAGCGCGGCCAGTGCGTCGAGGTAGTCCTCGTCCACCTCGCCGGGAGTGCCGATCGACATCTCGATGCCGTGCGGCACGATCGGGAACGCCGCGCTGAGCTCCGCCAGGCGTTCGCGGCCCTGTACCGAGGCGAAGAGGTAGTGCTCGCTGATCACCTCGAGCCAATCGATCCGGTCGCGGTGCTCCATTGTCGGCTGGTGGATCTCGCGCCGGTAGCCGAGTCCGCTACCCAGGTGCGGTAGGTCATGCAGGGGTGTCACGGGATACCGCCTTTCGCGGCTGGTCGACCGACGGTAGGGCGCCCGGCCGGCGGGTCCACGCCCGCGCGGCGCGCGCCGCCCACCGGCCGGACGGTCGGGGACTCAGATCTCCAGCACGGTGTGACCGGTCGAGATGATCGTGCAGCACGAGCCGCACAGTCCGCCCTGGCAGGACCCGTAGCAGTTGCAGGTCAGGGCGACCGGGCCGTCGCCCGAACCCCCGATGAGCGTCTCGGTGGCGACCGTTTCCAGCAGGAACGGTTCCTGCCCGGCAGTTGCCCCCGTCTTGGCGATGGTCATTACTACCTCCCTCGATAGTGCGGATGCGGCACCGGCCCGAGGCCGGCGCCAGACAACGTCCCAGGCGGACCTACACGTCGCGCACACAGCGCCGGCCGTGGGCGTAGCAGGTGTGTAGCTCGGCCCGTGATGCTCCAGCGGTGTTCACCACGGCGACCGGGGAGGCGCTCGCTCCGTGCTTCGTGGCGCCGCGGGTTCGTGGGTTGGCCGTGGCGCCCGACGGCGACCGGTATGCCCTGGAGATCGACACGATGACCTCGTCCGGTGGCCGGCTGCCACCAGCGGTGTGGTTGGGCCGGATCGGCACGCCGCCCCGGCCGGCGTTCGTGGGTCGCCAGGTCACCTTGCTCTCCGGCGGGGTGGCCCTGTACCGGGCGCGCTCGGTGGAACGGCCCGGCCGCGACGCGCTGTGGCGCCGCGACGAAACAGCGGCGGCGGAGGAGATCGCCGCGCCGCCCGGAGGCGTCGCCGGCTACCGTGCCGCCACGCGGTCCGGGGTTGTCGTCTATGCCACCCGGACGCCCCACAGCGCCGATGCCGTGCTCTTCGACGGCGGGCAACCGGTTGGGTCGTTGCGCGGCGACGGCGGGGGGCGGCCGCGGCTCGTGCTGCTGCGGCCCGGGTGCGAGCCGACCGCGCTACCCGATCCCCCTGATGGCGTCTTGGACGGAGCGTTCGACCTCAGCGCGGACGGCACGCGGATCGTGGCCACCTGCCGCCTGCGCGGTGGAACCGCCTACCGAACCGTCCTGCTCGTGGCCGAGTGCGACCGGCACGACCGCTGGCGGTGGCGAACCGTGCTCGACGACCCGGAGGGCTCGTTCGCCCATCCGGTCCTGAGCCCGGACGGCCGCAGGATCGTCTGCATGCGCGGCGACAGCGGCCGCAGGCGCTCCGGAAACAACGCGGGCACACCCCCGGACACCGCCCTCTGGATCGCCGACCTGGACCCTCCGGGTGGCGCCCGCCGGGTGGCAGCGGAACTGGAGTGCCGGGCCGGCGAGGCGGCCTGGTCTCCGGACGGAGAGCGGCTCTACGTCTGCGCGGACCGCTGCGGCAACCGCCCGGTCTACGAGATCACCGTCGACGGCGGCTACCGGCGTCTCACCGCCGTCGGCGCGTTCGAACAGGTCGCAGCGGCCGGGGACGCGGTGTACGCACTGCGTTCCGCGCTGGACTCACCGCCGGCTCCCGTCGTGATCCGGGCGTCGGCCGTTCCCGGACGGCGAGGGCCGTACCCGCTGGGAATGCCGGCGGCGGCGGGTCGGCCGGGCACCCTGGAGCGTGTCTCGGTGGTGACGGAGGACGGGCACCGCGTTCACGGATGGCTTTGCCGGCCGCCGAGCACCGGCCGAAAGGTGCCGTTGCAGGTCTGGCTGCACGGCGGCCCGTACGCGAGCTGGGCGGCCTGGTCGTGGCGCTGGAACCCCTGGCTGGCCGTGCGGCGCGGCTACGCCGTCCTGCTACCTGATCCGGCACCGTCCATTGGGTACGGACGGGCCTTCCGGCGCAGGGCATGGGGCGACTGGTCAGGCGCGCCGCGTACCGACGTGTTGTCGATCGTGGCCGAGGTGCGTGGACGTCCCGGCATCGACGCGTCCCGCGTGGCCGTGCTGGGCTCCTCGTTCGGCGGTTTCCTGGTCAACCTGCTGGTGACGCGCTCCGACGCCTTCCAGGCGGCGGTCAGTCACGCGGGGATGTGGGACCTCGCCGCCTTTGCCAGCGGCAGTGTGGTCGCGGCGCCGTTCATCGCCGAGTTCGGGCATCCGGTCGATCCGGCGGGAGCGGGCTACGCGGCGCACTCGCCCCGGACCGGTGCGGCGGCCGTCCGGACGCCGATCCTCGTCAGCCACGGCAGCCGGGACGACAAGGTGCCCTACACAGAGGCGCTTGCCCAGTACGCCGACCTGTGCCACCTCGGCAAACCCGTGCGGCTACTGCTTCTTTCCGACGAGGGCCACGAAATCGCCCGGGCGGCGAACGTCCAGCTGTGGTACGAGTGTGTCTTCGCGTTCCTGGCCCACGTCCTCGACGGGGTGCCCTTCGAGGTGCCGGGTCCGCTGCGGCGGGCTTGACGTGTCCTATGTGCTTGGTTGGTGATGGCGGGCGCGGTCCGCGTGGGCCCGCATCGCGCCGCGGGCGATAGCCACCGCCGCGTGCTCCGCCTCGGTGTCGAGCCCGAGGAGCCGGTTGCAGTGCAGGTGGACCAGGCTGGCGGCGACACCGGCGGGCCGTTCGGTGAGATGAAGCCGGCGGCCCAACTCGGCCAGGGCCGACCGGCGCCGTGTCCAACTGGCCACCAGAGCGTCCCCAGCGGGTAGAGCGCGGATCGAGGCGAAGTCGTCCGCTGGGTCGACGAGCGCTACGGCCGAGCGGCGCATGGAGGTGAACACGGCGCGCCCGGCCGCGCTGACCGGTCGGGCGGACCACGCCGCGGTGAGCTCCGGGTCACCCAGCGAGCGCACGAGGTCGACGATGCCGGCAGCGGCGACCAGGAGAGGCTCGGCGCCGACCGGAGCGGAGCGCAACTCGTCCAGCACGGTCAGGCTGTCGGCGGTGAAAACGCGCTCGGCGGCCGCGATCGCGTGGAGGCCCCCATACCGCTCGATCTCGGGCTCGTACCCGTCGAGCAGCAGTTCGCCGGCGAGCCCTCGCCGGCGCAACATCTCCGTCCAGTCCCGGACGGCCGAGAGGCCGGCGCTCCACAGCCGCTCGTCCGTGGAACGGAAGCGGAGCCGCAGGTGCGAGGCCGGATCCGCGAACCGGACGAAGTGCCAAGCGTCCACGTGGAGAGGACCGAGGAGCGCGTCGAGCAGGCCGGGCAGGTGCTCGCGCAGAACGATCAGCTCTGTCGATCGGGGTACGTAGAGCCGGGCAGAGAGCCACGAGCCGCCCGGCAGGACGAGCCGGTCGGAGCGTGGCGGGGCGCCGCGTACGGAAACGGGCTCGGGCGGTGCCGGTCGGGGCCCGGTCAACGGGATCACCAACTCGACCGTGTGTGCGCCATCGGGTCCGGTGAACCACCCGTCCGGGCAGTCCTCACCGCCGGGCAGTTCCAGCAGGCATGCCCCGGCCGTGCGAGCGACCTGCTGGCGCAGCATCCGAAGATGCAGGGGATCGGTGAGGTTCACTGGAATGTACTGGTCGTCCGCCGTACGCAGCAGCGCGGCGTCGGGGAGCCGGACGGCCTCTCGCCAGCGGGCGAACCGGTCTGCCCAGGACGCCGCGTCCGCTGCCGGCCCGGTGAGTGCGGGACTGAGGTTCCAGCGGGCCGATGACAGGACGGTACGACCGAGGCGGATCCGCGGCAGGAAGGGCGCCTCGTCCAGCCCGGCCCAGTCCCAGCCGGTGAGCTCACCGCGGTAGCCGGTGGCGAGCTCGTCGAGGAGACGAGCGACAGGCGATTCGAGCGCGCCGGGATGCAGCAGGTCGAACCGGATGGGCACGACGTCGCGTCCGTCGTCGAGCGTGACCAGCCGGAGCCGGTGCTCGGTCGCGGTGACCCCCAACGCCGACAGGGGCAGTTCGCCGCCACCGCGGAGCCCAGGGCCGACGCCGACGCGAATGTGGCGGTCCATCCAGTCGGGGGCGGCGCCGCAGTTCGCCGCCTCCTCGCCCGCCGTGCGGCAGACGAGGACGGCATGCCGCACGGCGCCATCGGTGTACGCCGCCCGCACCGCTTCGCGCACCGGGCCCGCCGCCTGGCCGAGGAGCGCCGAGAACCGACCGAACGACGCACCGAGCCGACGGGTCCCCAGCGACCTACCTAGGACCAGGCGGAAGTCGCCAGCGTCCAAATGGGACGGTGATGCGGCACGGAGGACCGCGTACAGCTCTACTTCGGCGGGAGCGTCGACGTCGCGGTCCTGGTTGGCCAGGCGAGCCACGGCCGCCTGGTCGAGGACGATCTCACGGGCACCTTCCGCCACTGCTGCGTGCACGTACTCGGCGAGGAGCCGGCGCCGGCCCGGCAGCGGCGTGGCGGGTGCGCGGTTCCGGCCAGTGATCGGACCGAGCCCGGTGGCGCCGAGCAGCTCGGCGAGCGGCACCACCCGTCGAGGGCCGTAGCGGTGGAAGAAGCGCCGGTGGTAGGCGGCCAACGGCGAACGCCGCGCCGGGCCGGACATCCGCCAGATCGCCTCGACCGCCCGTGCCGCCTCGTCGACGACACCGTGGGGCAGCCGCACCTCCGCGTCCAGCCGCAGGTCGACGCGGATGGGCCGATCGGCCGCTTGGAGCGACCGCATCGTCGCGCTGACACGGTCGAAGATCGCCGCCCTTCGTGACGGGATCGCCGCCTCGTACTCGCGGAGCCCGGAACGGATGTGCCGCAAGACCGGATTCGCTGGGTGGTCCGGCCGATGGGCCAGCCGGTCGAGCACGTGGCCAAGGCCGTCGTCCACCTCGGAGGTCGGTGTGAGGTCGGAGTGGAGGAAGCCCAGCGTGACCAACCGTCCGATCAGTTCGGGCAGGAAGCGGGTCGGCGAGTCCGGCAGGGCGTTGGCAGCCTCCTCCAGCAGGCGTGCGAAGCCGATCGGAGCGCTCGCCGTGCGCAGTAGCGTCCGAATGGGCTCGGTGGCCTGGACGACTGTCTCCACCCCACGTCGCGGTAACACCAGGTGGTCACCGCGCTCGTGGACGGTCGCGTCAGCGACCAGCCGCGCTCGCGCCAGCAGGTCCGGCTCCCGCTCCAGCCGGGCGGCCACGGAGAGCAGCCAGGACGCGTCCGGCCGGGCGTGGTGGTGGTGCCGCACGCCGACGCGGACCCGGGCGCTGTCCCCGATGGTCCCGATCGCGATCCCCGCGAACAGCCCTGACGGCGTGGGTCGGTGACTCATCCGCAACGCGTAGCCGGTCAGGCCGGTGGCCAGTCGGACAAGGCGCGAGCCGCTCGCCGAGTCACTGCGTTCGGCTGCCTCTGAGAGGCTCGGGCTGGCGAGCCGAACCGCATCGAGCAGCTCGGGTCGGCCGACCAGGTCCCGCACGTACCGTCGCAGGTGGACGTCCGAGACTCCACCGGGCGGCGGTGGCGCGGAAGCCCGCGGCAACGCGGGTGCGCGCACGAGGACGAACCCGGTCGCGGTGAAGCGTGGCTGCTGGTGGCCGACCATCGGCTACCGTCCGAAGGCGGGGGACAGCCAGGGGGAGGGGTCTCCGTTGGAGAGGGCGGGGTCACGATCGAGAATCGCCCGTTGGATCCCGGCCAGCAGCGGGCCCGGCTCCAGACCGAGCTCTTCGGCGAGGGTGTGGCGGGCGTCGGCGAACGCGTTGAGGGCCTCACCGACCCGTCCGGCCCGGTAGAGCGCGATGATGAGCTGAGCGCGTACGCGTTCGCAGAGCGGATCCGCGTCGACCGAGGCCCGTAACCCGCCTACCAGCTCGTCGTCGAGGCCCAGCCGGAGCCGTGCGTCCGTCCAGTCGCGCACCGCGGACCGGTGTTGCTCCTGCAGGCAGTCGATCCAGCGGTCGATCGCCGGGGTCGTCGGCAGGTCGGCCAGGGGTTGGCCCCGCCACAACGTGACCGCGCGGCGGATCGACTCGGCCCCCTCGGCCACGTCGCCGCGCCGCAGTTCGTCCCGTCCCTGGTTGGTCAGCTGCTGGTGCGCGAGCGCGTCAAGCTCGCCAGCGTCGATCGCCAGCCGGTAGCCGGTGGTGGTGCAGCTGAGCCGGTGGCTGGAGCCGTCGACGGCCAGGGTGTTACGGATCGCCCAGACATAGGTGTAGAGGTTGGCGGCAGCGGATGCCGGGGGCTGCTGACCCCAGAGCTCGTCGACCAGCATGGACCGGGACACGAGCTGATTGGCGTTGGCAAGCAAGAGCGCGAGCACAACCTTCGGCTTGACCCGGTGAAGATGCTGCACGGTCGCGCCGCGACGGATCTCTAGTTGCCCCAGGACGGAGAACCTCACCAAGCGATCCCTCTCGTCTGCCCGATAAGATGGCGTGCGATGGCTGACCAGGTCATGGCGCATGGCCGAAACGCTAGAGCAGGGCGCTTATCGACCGCTTAGCATCCATGGATCAGGGCCTATACAGCGCCGCCCACAGGGGGAGTCATCCAGTGAAGCTGCGCCTGCTCGGACCGGTCGAAGCCTGGAACGGCGACGTCCCAGTGCCACTCGGGCCACCTCAGCAGCGCTGCCTGGTGGCGATGCTCGCGATGGAGGTCAACCGGGTTGTCCCGGTCGAGCGGCTCGCCGGTGTCCTGTGGACCGGTGAGCCCCCGAAATCGGCCCGTAACGCGGTTCAGGTGGGCATTTCGCGATTGCGTCGACTCTTCTCGCAGCATTCCGACGACGGCCCGGTGCGACTGGTCACCAAGGCACCCGGCTACCTGTTGGAAGCCAACCCCGACGACATCGATCTGCATCGGTTCAATCGGCTGGTCGCATCCGCCTGGGACACCGACGACGACGAGGCGCGGGCGAAGGTGCTGCACGAAGCGCTCGCGCTCTGGAACGGGCCTGCCCTGGCGGACCTCGATCCCGCCGTACGCGAGCACCTGGCTCCCGGACTCGACGAGGCGCGTTGGTCGGCGATCGAGGAACGGGTCGCCGCCCAGCTGCGTCTCGGCCACCATGACGGCCAGCTCATCGACGAGTTGCGCGAACTGGTCCGGATGCAGCCGACCCGGGAGTGTCTTGCCAGCCAGTACCTCACCGCGCTGCATCGGGGCGGCCAGCGTGTCGCGGCGCTCGACCATTACCGTCGGGTGGTTGACCAGCTCGCTCAGGAGCTCGGGGTGCGGCCAGGCGACCGGTTGCAGCGAGTCCACGACGCCATCCTGCGCGGTGAGCCACTCGGTCCACCCGTCCGGAAGCCGGCACGACCGGCCGCCGTGGCACCTGCGCAACTTCCCGCCAACACGCCGTCGTTCGCCGGGCGGGTAGCCGCCCTCACCTGGCTCGACGACCTGCTGGACGCCGGCCCGAGCGCATCGGCCATGGCGATCGCGGCCGTATCCGGCACAGCCGGCGTCGGCAAGACCACGCTGGCCATCCACTGGGCGCATCGGGTGTCCGACCGATTCCCGGACGGCACTCTGTACGTCAACCTGAACGGCTTCGGTCCGGCTGGCCAGGCACTGGATCCCGCCGAGGTGTTGCGGCGCTTCCTCGACGCGCTCGGCGTACCGGCCGCGGAGATCTCCCACGGCCTGGACGCCCGAGTGGCGCAGTATCGAAGCGTGATCCGCGGCCGCCGGATGCTCGTCGTCCTGGACAACGCCCGCGATGCCGACCACGTCCGCCCGCTGCTGCCGGACACGACCACCGCCGCCGTCCTCGTCACCAGCCGGCATCAGTTGACGGGTCTGGTTGTCACCGAATGGGCGCGCCCGCTCCAACTCGGACTGATGTCGCCAGCTGAGTCACACGAGCTGCTGATCGGCCGGCTCGGTCCCGACCGGGTACGGCAGCAGCCGGGCATGGCGGAGCGAATCGTCACGTGGTGTGCCGGGCTGCCGCTCGCCTTGGCCATCGTCGGCGCACGAGCCCAGCAGACCGAGTTCCCGCTCACGGCAGTAGCGGACGAGCTGGCCGCAGCCGACCGGCCGCTGGACGCGCTGGACGGCGGAGACTCGATGACCCGGATCCGGGCCGTCTTCTCCTGGTCCTACCACGCCCTCACACCAGGCGCGGCCCGTCTGTTCCGGCTGCTCGGCCTGAACCCCGGTGGCGACATTGGACTCTCCGCGGCGGCGAGCCTCGCCGGGCTGTCGGAGACCGAGGTGCGCGTTCAGTTGAGCGAGCTCATGTGGGCCTCTCTGCTCGCGGAGCCAAACCCGAGCCGGTACGCGCTGCATGATCTGCTCCGCGGCTACGCCACGGAACTCGCGTGTGACGAAGAAGATCCCGATCGGCGGCGAGATGCCTTCGGGAGGCTTCTCGACCACTACCTGCACACCGCGGTCGCGGCGGACCGGCAACTGAGCCCGCGGCGTCGGCCCAGCCTGATCCCATTGGGCGACCCGGCTCCGCACACCAATGTCGGCCGGTTCATCGAACCTCTCGCCTGGTTCGCCGCGGAGCGCACCAACCTGCTCGCCGTGCTCGGCCGGGCCAGCGACCTGGGAATCTCGACGCAGGCCTGGCAGCTCGCGTGGGCCGCCGACTCGGCTTTGGAACGGCAAGGTCACTGGTCGGATTTCGCCCATGCGTGGCAGCTCGCGCTCTCCGTCGCGGGGACGCTGCCGGACGTGCGAGCGCAGGCGTTCGCGCACCGCCGGCTCGCCTACGCGTGCATGCTGCTCGGCCACGACGACAACGCCGGCGCCCAACTGAGCCAGGCACTGCGCCTGTACGAGAGCTCCGGGGACGCGTTCGGGCAGTCGGTCGTCCACCACTCGCTGTCCAATCTCTACGACCACAGGCAAGACCCGACACGCGCACTCCACCATGCCGAGCAAGCGTTGACGTGGGCCGAGCAAGCCGAAGACGCCAACGAGCAGGCCGCCGCGCTCAACGCCATCGGCTGGTGTCACGCACAACTCGGCCACCACGTCGAGGCGCTGACCTATTGCCAACGAGCACTGCGTCTCATCGACCCCAACAACCACCGCGCGATGGCGGACACCTGGGACAGCATCGGGTTCGCGCATCACCACCTCAGCGACTTCGCTCAGGCGGCGGACGCCTACCGCCACGCACTGACGCTGGCCCGCCAAGCCGGGGCCCGCCATCTCGAGGCCACCGTACTGACGCACCTGGGCGACACCCACCACGCCGCCGGCGAACAGGCGGCAGCCCACGACGCCTGGGAGCCGGCCCTGAAGATCATGGTCGACATCGACGAAACGGCGGCCGACGAGATCCGCGACCGCATTGCCGTCGCCGCGGACCGGCGTCCGTGAGGCCCTTGAGCCTGCCGCTGCGGGCTCACGCGAGATCGCCCTTCGGGCAGCCGGCCAGGTCGACGACGGCGAGGTCACGCAGGAACTCCGCCCATACCGCGGCGGCGTTGTCCACCAGCCGTCGCTCCGCGATGTCCATCAGGCCGCTCACGCTGGTCACGACGGCGGTCAGGGCGCCGTCGGAGCGGCGGATCATCGACTGGACGAGCCGGACGACCTTCGGGGCCGGGTACTCGAAGCGGGTGATGACGTCGACCTCGTCCCCGAGGACCAACTCGTGCAGGTACTTGATCGACACGTCCAGCTCCACCGGCCCGAGGCCCGCCGCCGTCAGGTCTTTGATCGACAGGCCGGCGTCGGTGAGAGCGGCCCACCTCGCCCGGATCGAATAGTCGAGGTACCGCGGGCTCCGGACACTCCCGTTGGCGCCGATGTCGTCGCTGCCGACGGTGATGGACGTCGTGTGTGTCACGCCGTCGTAGTGGGAGGACGACGTCCGGCTGGGCGGGACGACCGTGTGGGGTGGGGTGTCCTTCGTCCGTGCGCTGGATCGCTCGAGAATGGAGCGATAGGCCGCTTGAACCTCGGCGCCGGGGTCGACGCCCAGTTCGTCGTGCAGCTTCCGGCGCAGCGAGTGGTAGCGGGCGATCGCCTCAGCCTGCTGGCCGGCGGCCGACAACACCAACATCAACCTGGCCTGGAGCGTTTCGTCGAAGAAGTGGTACGTCGCCACCCGTCTCAACGTGCCGAGCACGGAGCGACCGCCATCGAGACGAAGCGATAGATCGGCTGCCTTGACGGCGGAAACGGCGCACTCGTGGTCGATGGCACTGAATGGCGCCAATTGATCGGCCAACAGGTCCGCAGCTCCGGCACACGGTCCCCGCCACAATTCCAGGGCTTTCGCATAGGCCGACACCGCCGCTTCTGGATCGCCGGTGCTGACGGACGCACGAGCCTCCTCGGCAAGCTTACGAAAAGCCAGCAGATCCAGGTTGTTCTCGTCGGCCATGACGCGGTAGCCGCCTGCGTCGGAGGTGATCCAGCGTCCCTGGACCCGGGGTGCGATGTCCGGTTCGAAAAGCCGGCGCAGGTTGCCTATATAGCGGTGGACAATGTTCTTGGCACTTGCAGGGGGCTGGTTCCCCCACAACATCGAGGTCACCTCCGGGGTGCTCACCTGTTCGCCGGCCCGGGTCAGCAGGAGCGCCAGAATCAGGCGCTGCTGACGGGGGCCAAGATCGAGTTCCTGGCCATACCGCCGCACCCGGACCGGGCCCAGGATCTCGAACAGTAGGGGCGGGGACCTGTCGCCGAGATCAGCCATGGCTTGACCTTTCCGCCGCGCGGAGGCGGGCGGCCCTGACCCGCACGTGCTCGACCCGACGCCGGCATCCGGGCCTGGCCAGGGCGCCCGGACCGATCTCGCCGACGACCGATGGCGGCCGTTGCATGGTGTACTCCCCCCGAGGCGCCCGAGCCGGCGCCGTCGGTTACCAGGTTCGAGTCCGGGGCGTCCTCGTGCATCAGTCAAATGCACCTGATTCCAAGGCGGCGCCGCGCGATACCGATGCGCGGCGGCCCGAATGTCCGATCTTTGCCGGGCCGACGGCGTCGGGACCGGACGTGGCCAGAGTTCCTGAAGCGGTCAGGGTTAGGTCGTTTGACTCAAGACGCAGCCACCAGCCGTCGACCATGCAATAGGCTCGTACGTCAGTGCTGAGCCGATCGGGGCGTTGCCATGGGAGGTCTCTTCGGGCGGGAAGCCGAGCTCGCGCACATCGAGCGCTTCCTGGAGTCGGTTCGCTCCGGCGGCGACATCCGCATGCTTCGGGGCGACGCGGGAATCGGCAAGTCCGCACTCCTCGCCACGACCGCCGAACTGGCGGCCGACAAGGGCATGCGGGTGTTGCGGGCGTCCGGCTCGGAGTTCGAGGCGACCATCAGCTACTCCGTCCTCCACCAGTTGCTGGTGCCGCTGCGCGAGGAGATCGAGCACCTTCCTCCCGGCCTCCGTGACGCGCTGACGGTCGCGCTGGGCCTCGGCCCCGGAGCGGCGCCGGCCGCCCTGCTGGTCTGCAACGCCGCTCTGTCGTTGCTGGCAACTGTCGCCGAGCAGACGCCGATCCTCCTGCTGGTGGACGACGTGCAGTGGGCCGACCGTCCGAGCGCCGTCGCGTTGGGTTTCATCGCGCGACGTGTCCAGCGTTCACCGATCGGCGTTGTGGTGTCCTCCCGCACCGGCACCGGTAGTCATCTCGATTGGCGCGGCCTGGCTGAGTTGGAGGCACAGCCGCTCACCGAAGAGGCGGCCGCACGGCTGGTGGACGCCCGCTTCCCGGAGCTGCCCTCGCACGTCCGACGGCGCTTGCTCGATCTGGCACAGGGCAATCCGCTCGCGCTCGTCGAGTTGCCGGGGACGCTGTTGCGGTCGCCCGCTCACGAGTGCGAACCGACCGTTGTGGTGCCGCTGAGCGAAAGGCTTCAGCGGCTGTACTCCGCGCGGATCGCCGAACTGCCGTACGACACGCGCCGACTGCTGTTGATTGCGACGTTCGAGGGTCACGGAGACCTCCGCGTCGTCCGCGGCATCGCCGATCTCGCCCATCTCGCGTCGGCGGAGCGCGCGCAGATCCTGACGGTGGACGACGCGAAAGCCCGCGTCACGTTCCGCCACCCGCTGATGAAGTCCGCGATCGTCGCATCGGCGACTCACGAGGAACGCCGGCTGGCCCACCTCGCCATCGCCGACGTGCTCACCGGTGACCCGGGACGTCGCGCCTGGCATCTGGCCGAGGCCGCTGACGGGCCGGACGAGACAGTGGCGGCGTTGCTCGAGCAGTCGGCACAAGGGATCCTGCGCCGCGGGGATGTGCCGGGGGCGGTCGCCGCCCTGGTGCGGGCGGCCGAGCTGAGCGCCACCAAAGAGAACCGGGCCCGGCGGTTGGTCGAGGCGGCCTGGCTCGGGGCCGAAGCCGGTGGGGCGGGGAACGACCTCGGCCTGCTGCTGGCCGATGCCCGTGCGGCAAGTCCGGACTCCGCCACATCGCTGCGTGCGGCCAACGCGGCGGCGTTGCTGATGCTGGACAGCGGCGGTGACGTTCACACGGCGATTCGGCTGCTCGCCGGAGCTGTCGAGAGTGGCGATCATGGCTGGAAGGGCGAGGATCCCTCGCTTGACGAGGCCGTGCAAACGTTGCTGCTGCTGTGCTGGTACACGGGCAGCCCGGAGAAATGGGCGCTCTACCGTCGCATCCTGGACCAGTTCGAAACGGGCCCGTCGGATGTCCTTGCGGTGACGAGCGCGATCATCCCCGATCCGGTACGCACCGGTGCCGCCGCCCGGCCCGCGCTCGAAGCCCTGCTGCACAGCTTGGCGGGAGAGAAGGATTTCGCTCGAGCCATGCGGATCGGTTTCGCGGCCTCCTACCTCGACCGGCTCGGGGACCTACGGGGTGCGTCGTGGCGGCTGGTCCAGCACGGCCGTGCGGGCGGCGCGCCCCGCACACAGGTCGGCGCGTTGATGTATCTGTGCCTGGATGACCACCTCACGGGCCGATGGGACGAGGCCGAGCAACTGGCCCAGGAGGGACAGGAGCTCTGCGCCACGAGAGGGTCGCAGTTCCTGATCTTCAACTTCCTGTACTGCCGAGCCCTCCTCGCGGCCGGTCGAGGGAGGGTCGGCGAGGCCTTCGAGCTGGCGGACGAGCTGACCCAGTGGGCCGTGCCCCGTGGTGTCGACCTCGCGGTGACCATCGCGTACCACCCGCGCGTGCTGGCCGCGGCGGCCCAAGGTGATGCCGAATCGGCTTACCGCTACGCCACCGCGATCAGCCCGGCCGGCGAGCTGGCGCCGTTCGTTCAGGTGGCCACGTCCGTCATGTTCGATCTGGTGGAAGCAGCGCTGCGCACCGGCCGGACCGCCGAGGCACGGGCACACGCCGATGCCATGCGGGCGGCTGACGTGGCATCGCTCTCGCCTCGGATGGCGCTCATCCAGCACGGGGTCGACGCCCTGGTCCTCGATGACGAGGCGGCCGGCGTACGGCTCGAGAAGGCATTGGCGGAGCCCAACGCGGAGCGCTGGCTGTTCGAGGCGTCGCGCATCCGCCTCGCCTTCGCCGAGAGTCTCCGTCGCCGCAAGGAGCCCTTAGCCGCCCGAGCCCACCTGCTCAACGCGCGGATCGGCTTCGCCGCCATGGGTGCCGAGCCGTGGCTCGCTCGCACCGTCCACGAACTGCGAGCCACCGGGTATCGGCACGGCCCGGCCCACCTGCCGCCGACCGCCCTGACCGACCAGGAAATCGAGATTGCCGAGCTGGCCGCCGGCGGCCTGACCAACAAGCAGATCGCCGAGCGCCTCCACCTCTCGCATCACACGGTGAGCGCTCACCTCTACCGGATCTTTCCGAAGCTCGGCATCACGGCGCGGGCCGGACTGCGCGATGCGCTTGCCGGACAAGGCTCCGCGCGCAGACGCCGTTGAGCGGAGAGCCCCCGTGAACTCCGCGCGTGCGACTGCGTCCACATCGGCATGGAACCAACAACTCAGAAACCGTTCCTGGGCTTCTTCGACGGTGACGTCCACGGTCAGCTGGCGGACTTCCGCGAGCGGTGGCCGGTGGCGCCGCTGCGCCTGCCGGACGGACGGACCGGCTGGCTGCTGACCCGTCACGACGACGTGCGCCGCGCGCTGGCCGACCCGCGCCTCGTCAAGGACGGCCTGTTGTCCCCGCTCGGGTTCCGGCCCCAGTTGCCTCCGGAGGTCTACGCCGCCACCGCACAGAACATGCTGACCGTCGAGCCTCCGGACCACACCCGCCTGCGCCGGATGATCCAGGGCGCCTTTACGCCGCGCCGAATCGGAGAGCTCGCGCCGGCCATCACGGCCACCACGGACCGACTCATCGACGCGCTCGACACACCGGGAACGCACGACCTGGTAACGGAATTCGCCTTCCCGCTCCCGGTCGCGGTCATCTCGGACCTGCTCGGCGTGCCGCTGGACGAGCGCGGCGACTTCACGGAGTGGGCGAGCATTCTCGCCTCCGGCGTGCACCGCAAGAGCGAGTTGCCCGGCGCGGTGGTCGCGATGATCACCTTCATCCGCCACCTGGTGGCGGGCAAACGTGAGCGGCCGGGAGACGACCTGACCTCCGCCCTGACCACCGCGACCGACCAGGGTGATCAGCTCACCGAGGACGAGCTCGTCTCGACGATCTATCTGCTGATATTGGCCGGCTACGACACCACCGCCAATCTCATCGGCAACGGCGCCTGGCTGTTGCTGCGGGATCGCACGTGGTGGAGCGAGGCACGAGCCGATCCGGACCGGTTGCCGAAGATCATCGAAGAGATGCTGCGGTACGAGAGTCCCGTACAACTGGGAACCCACCGCATGGCTGCCGAGGACGTCAGCTACGGAGGTCAGCTCATCCCGGCGGGCTCGACCGTGTTGCTCTCGCTGCTGTCGGCCAACCACGACGACCGTGTTATGGCCGAGCCCGAGGTGTTCGAGCCCGCGCGCACCCGCAGCGTCCATCTCGCCTTCGGCCACGGCATCCACCATTGCCTCGGGGCGCCGCTTGCCCGTCTGGAGGCGCGGATCGCCTTCACCAGGCTGGTGTCATGCCTGCCCGAGACGCGCCTCGCCGACGGATTCGTTCCCCGCTGGCGGGCGAGCGCGCTGCTGCGCGGTCTCGAGGACCTCGTCGTGACGACGCGCTAAAGGTGGGGGAGTGCGCCTACCCGACCGCCTCGGGCAGGCCGATGAGCTCGGGGGCGCGCAGAAAACGGCTCCAGAGCTCGGCGACGTCGTTGACGAGCTTGCGTTCGGTCAGGTCCATCAGCCCGGTCGTGCTGACCACCTCGGCAGTCACGGCGCCGTCCGAGCGGCGCACGGCCGATTGGATGACCTTGACGTAGCGCGGCGCCGGGAACTCGAAGCGGGTGTGGACGTCGATCTCGTCGCCCAAGGTGAGCTCGCGCAGGTACTTGACGGAGTCGTCGAGATCCACGGGCCCGAGGCGGGCCGCGGTGATCTTCTCGAGTGACAGGCCGGCCTCGAACAGAGCGGTCCAGCGGGCGTGCACGGCGTAGTTGAGGTACTGGGCGCCCCGGACGTGGCCGTTGGTGTCGATGTCGTCGCTGCGGACGATGATGTGCGTCGAGTGGGTCATGGGTGATGCCTCCGCTGGTGTGGGCCGGTTGGGCGGGTGCCCGCATCTACTGACGCGCGCGAGGCATGACGGTTCACGTCGTGAGCCGAGACGAATGACTGATTCGGCGCCGGCCGGAGCGGCTGAGAGTAGACCCACCAACCGCGAGGAGAAGGAGGCCGGTGTGAGCGCGCAACTTAAGATCTTGTCCATCGGGTACGCGGGCGAGCGGGTTGCCGGGACGGTCGCACTGGTCCGCGACGGCGACTTCATCGCGGTGATCGATCCCGGCATGGTGGCCAACCGCTCGATGATCCTTGACCCGCTCGCAGCGGCCGGAGTGGACACCGGTGCGGTGACGGACGTCGTGTTCAGCCACCACCACCCGGACCACACAGTCAACGCGGCGCTATTTCCCAACGCCCGCGTCCACGACTTCCAGGCGACGTACCAGAACGACCTGTGGGTGCCTCGCCAGTTCGCCGACGACTCAGGCGTCAGCAGCCTCTCCGACGCGGTGTGCCTGGTGCGGACGCCCGGGCACACCGCCCAGGACGTCACCACGCTCGTCGAGACCCAGGACGGCCTGGTGGCGTGCACCCATCTCTGGTGGTCGGAGTTCGGCCCGGTGGACGACCCGTTCGCCACTGACCGCGATGTGCTGCGAGCTTCCCGGGAACGAGTGCTCGCGATGAACCCGGCCTTGATCGTGCCGGGCCACGGTGCGCCGTTCGCGCCGGACACCAGGACACCTTTCTAGCCCTGACACCCTTTGAGTCCCTCCGGCGGGTACGCCTCATTCCTCGAACAGCACCTCGCGGATGGACCGCATGGCGTAGTGGGCCCGAGATTTCACGGTGCCGACCGGGACGCCCAGCCGGGTCGCGGTCTCGGTGAACGAGTTGCCGTGCACGTACAGCTCGGAGAGGACGGATCGATGAGCGCGGCTGAGACTGCCGACAGCGTGCCGCAGCATGAGTCGCGCGACCATCGCGCCCTGGTCGTCGTCGCGCGAGTGGATCCAGGCGGCATCGGCCAGGATGACCTGCACGGGGCGCGCCTGCCGCCGACGGTGCGCGTCCACCACCAGCCGGCGCGCCACCGTGAACAGCCACCGCCGCTGGCCTTCCGGTTCCGGCGGCACCGCGTCGAGGTGCTGCCAGGCCCGCAGCATCGTCTCCTGAAACAGATCCTCCGCGGTGGGGAAACTGTGCGACGGAATCAGGCTTCGCAGAAAGGCGAGCAGCGAGCGACGATTATCGTCGTGAATTTCCCGCATGTACGAAGCCGGGTCGGACGCCATTCTTGCCTCCGTTGCGTTGAGCACCCGCGAAGGCTAAATGGGCAGGCATGTATTCCTTCTTATTTGTCAGTGACATCGGCCCAGGGCCGAAGATACCGCCGTTTGATCGGCGCGAGGATTGTCGATGCGATCAGCGCTCCTAGCAGGGGCGGAACGGAATTGCTCGCACGGACTGGTCGGACGTCGATGGGAGACAGCTCACATCCGTGGTGACCGGGGCCGTGCCGTTGCATTGCCCGGGTGCACCAACGCGACGGAAATGCACGATATAATTCATGTGGCTACCCGGGCACCTCACCCGACGGAGGTTTCCGCCATGGAGCTGTTCGGACGTGAGGTCGAACTGGCGCGCATTTCCCGCTTCCTCGAGTCGGTGCGCGGCGGCGGCGACGTACGGATGGTCCGCGGCGAACCGGGTGTCGGGAAGTCCGCGCTCCTCACCGCCGCCGCGGAACTCGCGGTCGACGACGGGATGCGCGTCCTACGCGCCTCCGGCTCGGAGTTCGAGGCCGACATCAGCTACTCGGTTCTCAACCAGTTGCTGCTGCCCGTCCACACCGAGATTCCGCGGCAGCCACCCGGGATGCGTGACGCACTGAACGTCGCGTTGGGTTTCGGTCCTGGTCCGCCACCGCCTGTGCTGCTGGTGTGCAACGCGGCGCTCTCACTGCTGTCGACCATCGCGCGGAAGACACCCGTCCTGCTGCTCGTCGACGACGTGCAGTGGGTCGACCGACCGAGCGCGGTCGTGCTCGGTTTCATCGCGCGACGGGTCCAAGGCACCTCGATCGGCGTCGTGGCGTCCTCGCGCATCGGCACCGAAGGTCTGCTCGACCGCCGCGGCCTCACCGAGGTGGTCGTGCAGCCGCTGAGCCCGGAGGCCGCCACGCGATTCGTCGACGCGCGTTACCCGGACCTGCTGCCGCAGGTCCGCCAGCGGCTGCTCGACCTCGCCGAGGGCAACCCGCTCGCTCTCGTCGAGTTGCCGGCCACCCTCACGGAGGTCGACCCGCCGGCCCCGCTGACGGAAACGGGCGGTGTGGGCCCTGACGTCGTCCCGCTCAACAACCGCTTGCGGGCCGTGTTCGCCGCGCGCGTCGGCGGTCTGCCCGAGGCCACCCGGCGACTGCTGCTGCTGGCGACCTTCGAGGGCAGCGGTGAGCTCCGGGTCCTGCGTGGGATCACCAGCCTCACCGACCTGGCCCCCGCCGAACGCGCCCAACTCGTCCGGGTCGACGGCGCCACCGGCCGGATCGCCTTTCGCCACCCACTGATCAAGTCAGCGATCGTCGCCATGTCCACACACACCGAACGGCGGGACGCCCACCTCGACATCGCCGCCGCGCTCCCGCGTGACTGGGAACGCCGCGCCTGGCACCTGGCCGCCGCGGCGGCCGATCCCGACGAGTCGATCGCGGCCATGCTCGACGAGTCGGCTCGGCGCGTCATGCAGCGCGGCGACGTACTCGGTGCGGTGTCGGCACTGGTTCGCGCCGCCGAGTTGAGCGCTTCCGGGGAGAATCGCGCGCGGCGGCTCGCGGAGGCGGCCTACCTGGGCGCTGAGGCCGGCGGCGCACGCGATGACCTGCGCACGTTGCTGGCCGAGGCGCAGATCACCAACCCGGATCCTTCGGGGGCGCTCAACGCGGCCAGCGCGGCCGCCCTGCTGATGATCAACGGCGACGGCGACGTGCACACCGCCCATCGGCTGCTGGCCGGCGCCATCGAAACCGGACGGCATGGCTGGCGCGCCGACGACCCGGCGCTGGACGAGGCGATGCACACCCTGCTTCTGCTCTCCTGGTATGCCGGCACGCCCGAGCACTGGGCGGTTTTCAACCGCGCCCTCGACCGGCTCACTCCCGGGCCGTCGGACATCCTCGCGGTGATGAGCAAGACGTTCCCAGACCCGGTACGCACCGGCGCGGCCGCGAGAACCGACCTGGACGCCCTGCTCGCCACCCTCGCCGATGAGGACGACCTCACCAGGGCCATGCGCATCGGCACCGCCGCGGTGTACGTCGACCGGCTCGCCGAGATCCGGGAGTCGGCGTGGCGCCTGGTCCAGCAGGGCCGGGACGGCGGTGCACCGCGTCGTCAGCTCGGGGCGCTCATGCACTTGGGTCTCGACGGCTACCTCACCGGCCGGTGGGACGAAGCCGAGGAACTGGCGAAAGAGGGCCAGAAACTCTGCGCTGAGGCTGGCCTGCCTTTTCTCACCTGGTATTTCCTGTTCAACCGGGCAAACATCGCGGCCGGCCGTGGTCTGACCGACGAGGCCTATGCGCTGGCCGACGAGATAACCCGCTGGGCGCTCCCGCGAGGAGTCGCCGGAGCCACGGCCATCGCGCACTATCCACGTACGATCGCCGCCGCGGCCGAGGGCGACTTCCAGTCCGCCTATCTCCACGCCACTGCCATCAGTCCCGTCGGAGTGCTGGCACCGTACGTACCGGTCGCCATGTGGGCCGTCCTCGATCTCGTCGAAGCCGCACTGCGTACCGGCCGGACGACCGAGGCACGAGCCCACGCCGACGCCGTACGCAGGGCGAACCTGGCGGGGATCTCTCCCCGGATGGCGCTGATCCAGCGTGGCGTCGACGCTCTCGTCCTCGACGACGACGAGGCGGGCCGGCACCTCGAGGAGATGCTCAGCTCCTCCGCCGCGCAAAGGTGGCGTTTCGAGGCCTGTCGCATCCGGCTGGCCTTCGCCGAAAAGCTGCGCCGAGGCAAATCCTTCGCCCGCGCCCGCGAACATCTGCTCGAGGCTCGCACCGGCTTCGCCGCCATCGGCGCCGAGCCGTGGTTGACCCGCAGTGCGCAAGAACTACGGGCCACCGGATATCGCCCGGCCATCGCCGAAGAGCCGGGACCGGTCACGCTGACCACCCAGGAGCTCGAGATCGCCCGCCTGGCCGCGAGCGGCCTGAGCAACAAACAGATCGGTGAGCGATTGTTCCTGTCTCATCGCACGGTCGGCGCCCACCTCTATCGGATCTTCCCGAAACTAGGGATCTCCTCCCGCGCTGGCCTGCGCGACGCGCTGTCCACCGACCACCCCTCGCCACAGGCAAATGACTGATTCTCGCCGCTCCCTTCTGGTCGAGCCTGGAGCCATGAACACCACGTTCAAGGCCGGCTTCGCGGCGGATGCCAGCGACGCCGGTGACGAACGCCGCCTGGCGCGGCAAGCCGAGTTGGGCTGTCATCGCGACGGAGGACAAGTCGTTCGACCAGGCGATGCTGCAGCACATGGCCAAGCGCATGGGCGCGACGATCACCAACGTCTCGGCCAGCCATGCCCTGTACCTGACGCAGGCCGGCGTCGTCTCCGACGTCATCGTGACCGCCGCACAGAACGCCGCCGGCGAAACTCGCTGACACCCGACCACTTCACCCCGGGCCGGCTCGCACGCACGGTGTGAGCCGGCCCTGAGCCTGCCGCAACGATCCTCCTCCGTGGACGTCGTCGCCGCGCTCCGTCTCCGCGACGACGCCCTGCAACCCCAGCCGTTCCCCGTCGCGCCGGGCCTGGTCGTACCGGTCGGGGCCGAGCCGCTGCCGCAGTGTCGCGTTGTCCTCGCCCAGAGTCGGCCACGGCGGCACGTACGCCGTCATCCAGAGCACGCTCGACGGCGTCTGGAAGGTGGCTGCCGCGGCACCCAACCGCACCGCCCGCACCCATCGACCTCGGGCGCTTTCCAGGTCGGCGAGCGCGACCAGGAACAGGCCCACGCTGGAGACGTCCCCGCTGGCGGCTGACTCGCGCAGACCCGCCCGCAGGCTCTCGTGCGCGCTGACCGAGTCGCCGCGCGCGACGGCGATCACCGCGGCCGTGTAGCGGGCCACGACGAGGCCGAGGTCGTCGCCGACGCGGGCGGAGATCCGTTGCGCCTCCGCAAGGTGCAGGGCGGCCGCGTCCGGGTCGCCGGTGCGCAGCGAGACCATGCCGAGCCGGCTGTGGAACAGGCTGGTCAACCAGTGCTCGTCGGTGCGAACGGCCAGCTCGTACGCCTTCCCGAGCAGCTCGCGGGCCTGTTCGAAGTCGCCTGCTTGGGCGGCGTAGCTCGCCAGCGGACCGAGCGCCCGTGCCTCCACGGCGTTGTCGCCCGCTTCGCGGGCCAGCACGCGGGCCTCTTCGAACGCCGGGCGTGCCCGATCATGTTGGTGGGACACGAACTCCATCGCGGCGGACGCGACCAGGGCCCGGCCACGCAGGGCTGGTGGCAGCAGGTCGCGCTGTTCGAGGATTCGGCGCAGGTAGCGCACGGCCTCGTCGAGGTAGCCGCGGCGCCACCAGAGCTGCCAGATCGACCAGCCGATCCGGACGGCGTCGGCGGGCCGGCGCCGCTCGAGGAGCCAGTCGAGCGCGGCGTCGAAGTTGCCGTGGTCCCGGTCCAGTCGCTCCAGCCACTCCGCCGACGCACCGGTGTTGAGGTGTGGCTCGGCGTTCGCCGCGACGGCCAGGTAGTGCGCGGCGTGCCGCTCCCGGACGGCGTCGCCCTCGTCGGCGAGCCGCTCCCGGGCGAAGTCGCGCACGCTGTCGAGCACCTTGAACCGGACGGGCTCGTCGACGGTGTCCGGTTCCACGAGCGCGGCGTCCACAAGGGATTCCAGGGTGACGAGGACGTCGGTGTCGTCCTCGCCGGCAACTGCCTCGACGGCGGCGAGGTCGAAGCCGCCCGCGAACGCGCCGATGCGGGTGAAGAGCCGTTGCGCGTCCGGAGGCAGGAGGTCGTAGCTCCAGGCCAGGGTGTCGCGCAGCGTGCGCTGCCGGGCCGGCCGGTCGCGGGGACCGCGGGTGAGCAGGCTGAGCTGGTCGTCGAGGCGGGCGGCGATGGCCGACGGTGGCAGGAGCGGCACGCGGGCGGCGGCGAGCTCGATGGCGAGCGGCAGGCCGTTGAGCCGGCGGGTGATCTCCAGGATCGGGCCGGCGTTCTCGTCGGTCAGCGTGAATCGCCGGTCGGCCGCGCGGGCGCGGTCGACGAAGAGCTGGACGGCGCTGAACCCCGCCGCGAACGCCGCGGACGCCGTCCGGGTCGACGGCGGCGGCGTGCGCAGCGGCTGGACGGTGAACACCCGCTCGGCGGTCAGCCGCAGCGGCGCACGGCTGGTCACCAGCGCGGTGACGCCGGGCGCCGCGCGCAGCAGCGCGGCCAGGTGCGGTGCGCTGCCGGCGACCTGCTCGAAGTTGTCGACGACGAGCAGCAGCCGCTTGGCGCGCAGGAACGAGGTGGTGTCGTCCAGCGAGCGCACCCCGCCGGAGGTACGCAGCCGCAGGGATCGGGCGAACGCCTCGCCGACCGCGGCGGGGTTGGTCGCGGCGGACAGGTCGACATAGCGGACCCCGTCGGGGTAGCCGGCGGAGACCCGCTCCGCGACCGCGGCGGCCAGCCGGGTCTTGCCGACGCCGCCCGGGCCGGCCAGCGTCACAAGCCGCACCCGCTCGTCGGTCACCAGCGCGCGGAGCAGGTCGAGGTCGGCCTCCCGGTCGAGCAGCGCGGTGCGCGGCACCGGCAGGCGGTGCACGTCCGCCGGCTCCGACTCGCGCGGTGCAAGACCGCCGGTGCGCTCGAAGCGCTCCGAGAGCAGCACCGCGATGTCCTGCTGGACCAGACCGCGCAGCTCCTCGGTCGAACTGAAGACGCGATACGACAGCTCGCCCTTCTGCCGGATCGAGTCGAGCAGCCTCTCCAGGCGCGGATCGCGGTCCGGTGCCGGCTCCCGCACGTAGATGAGCCGTGGCATCGTTTCCGCGGCGAGCCGGAACTCGTCCTCCAGGCCGGAGATGTCCATCCCCGGGCCGACCCAGCCGTAACTCCGGTCGTACACGCCGATGTAGATCTGGCTCTGCGCCAAGTAGGACCGGTAGACCTCGCGCGGCGGGTGCGCCCGGGCCCCGGCCTCGAACATCACCGGGTGCAGACGCAGCGCGGTCACGGCCTCCCGCACCACCGCGCGCTCGGCGGCGAGCTCCGTGAGCGTCGAGCTGACGAACACCCGCAGCCGCTGGTCCGGAGTCAGGATGGCCCCTGGATCAGTCATGCCTGCCGGGGCCGAACGGTGTGGTTCATCCGGAACATGGTGTGCGGGTCGAACCGCTGCTTGATGGCGAGGAGACGGTCGTAGTTATCCGCTCCGTAGACCTCGCTCAGCGTGTGCGGATCGAGTGCTTCCTCCGGGGACAGGAAGTTCAGCATCCGCCGGTGTTTCAGGTCGGCCCACGGGCGCATCGCCGCGAACAGGCGCTCCAACTGGTCGTGCAGCACCGGGATCAACGCACCGTCGCCGACCCCGAACGCGAATAGCTGGTACGGCAATCCGCGGCTGGGCACGAAGTCGGGCCTGGCCGGCACCCGGTCCAGCGCTCCGCCGAGGGCTCGCAGTTCGATGCTGGCCAGCAGGCTGCCGCTACCCAGCCCGGTCAGCCCGACCAATGTCTCCAAGGCCTCGTCGGGCAGCGCGGCCAGGCCGAGGCTGCGGTCCTGGTAGGGGATCGGACCCACCGGGTCGTTGTGCAGCGCCGCGGCCTCCCGGTAGGGCTGCTGGGCGATGGTGTCCAGGAGCCTGGTGCCGACGCCTCGCATCGGTTCCAGCAGGGCGCGGCCTGTCGCGGCCGGCCCGAGGTAGGCGTATCGGACGTGCACGACATGCGAGCCGTGCAGCACTTCGGGGTACTCGTCGATCGGAGGAAGATTCTGGATCGCGACCGACGTGGTGGCCTGCTTCGGCAGTCTCGCGGCCCAGTCGCGCCACGTGTGCAGGACCTCTTTGATCTGACTGGCCGGAAAGTAGATGCCGCCGGCGAAGACCGAGGTCACCCGAAAGAGCGCGATCTCCATGGCCGTGACGACGCCGAAGTTGCCCTTCCCGCCGCGCAGCGCCGCGAACAACTCGGGTTCCGCCTCGGCGCTCACCGTTCGAAGCTGCGCGTCGGCGGTGACGATGTCGAATGACCGCACATGGTCGGAGGCGTAGCCGTGCGGCCGGCCGAAGATCGGGCTCTGGCCGCCACCAAGGGCGTAGCCGATGACGGCCACGGTGGTAGAGGAGCCGCTCATTGGCGCGAGCCCGTACGGTGTCGTCGCATCGATCACCTCGGACCAGCGCGCAGCCCCCGTCACCCGCGCCGTTGCCCGATCGACGTCGACCGTGACACCGCTGAGGCGATCGAGCGTCACGAGCAAGGCGTCCTGCGCGGTGTACGGCTGCATGTGTCCGCCGCCGCGGATGGCGACGGCGAGCCCGAACCTCGCGGCGAAGCGGATCGCGGCCTGCACGTCGCCCGGGCTCGTGGCGCCAACGGCCACCACAGGCCGCAGCGGGGTCAACAGGTTGTAGGTGAAGCATTCGGCGTCGTACCCGGGGTCGGTGGGGCGGAGGACGGGGCCGTCGACCTCTTCCGCCAGTTGCTGGAAATCAGTGTCCGTTGCCATGACCTTGACGACGAGAATCGTCCGGCAGGTCTCACCACAGTGACGGTGGCCACGGTCACAGGAAGATCGTGGGTGTCGCCGGGCGAAGGCCGCCCGGAGGGGGTCGACCGGGCAGCCTGCCGTCCTGGCCGCGGTCGACCGTCGGCAACCGCGCTGACCTCGAAACGGTGTTTACCGGACACCGCCCGGAAGCAGGCCTACCGTTTTGGAGTGATACGGCTAGGAGCTACCCAGAACCACGATGAGGAACACCGATATGGCTGATCCGATGAAGGCCGTTGTGCTCGCCCGTTTCGGAGGGGCCGATGCTTTCGAGTTGCGCGACGTCTCCGTGCCGCAGGTCGAGCCCCGCCAGGTGCGGGTGCGCGTGCATGCGACCGCCGTCAACCCGCTCGACTATCAGATCCGTCGCGGCGACTACGCGGATGATGTGCCGCTCCCGGCGATCATCGGGCACGACATCTCGGGCGTGATCGAGGAAGTCGGATCACACGTGACCGAGTTCCGCGCCGGCGATGCGGTGTACTACACGCCCCGGATCTTCGGCGGTCCCGGCTCGTACGCCGAGCAGCACGTCGCCGACGTCGACCTCGTCGGCCGGAAGCCGGAGAACCTCAGTCACCTGGAGGCGGCGAGCCTGACTCTCGTCGGCGGAACGGTCTGGGAGGCCCTGGTGACGCGAGCTCAGCTCACCGTGGGGGAGACGATCCTCATCCACGGAGGCGCGGGCGGTGTCGGCACGATCGCGATCCAGATCGCGAAGGCGATCGGCGCACGAGTGATCACCACCGCGAAAGCCGGCGACCATGAGTTCGTGGGTTCTCTCGGAGCGGATGCGGCGATCGACTTCACCTCGACGGACTACGTCGATGCCGTGGCCGAGATGACGCGAGGCAAGGGGGTCGACGTCGTCTTCGACACGATCGGTGGCGACACGCTGACCCGAAGCCCGCTGACGCTTGCCGACTTCGGACGCGTCGTCAGCATCGTCGACATCGCGCAGCCGCAGAACCTCATCGAGGCGTGGGGCAGGAACGCCGCCTATCACTTCGTCTTCGCACGACAGAGCCGAGGAAAGCTGGACGGGCTCACCACGCTGGTCGAGCGCAGTCTCGTGAAGCCGGTCATCGGCGCGACTCTTCCGCTCGCTCGAATGGGCGAGGCTCATGAACTGCTGGAGAACAGGCGGTCGTACGCACTCCGCGGCAAGGTCGCGATCGATGTGGCGGGCGAAACCGTTGCGCTTCCCCCTCGCATCTCGTAGCGGACCGCTCCAGACACTCGCGCGACGCAGGCGATGGATCACTCGCACCACAATGGACGTTCGACGAGCGACGTTATGCGCGAGCCAACACGCTTACGCGGCCGGGCTCGCCGTCGCACTCGACGACGGTGAGGTCCTGGCCCTCGACTAGACGGCGGAGGGAGTTCAGGTCATAGAAGCGAACGACGCCGGCACGAGCTGGTAGCACATCGCGCGCAGCCGCCAGTACGGCGTGTCCGCGCGACTTCGACCATCCGAGGTGACCCGTCGACACCGACGACTCGTAACCGCGCCGTGCGAGTGCGAGCGCGTGCGCGCCGGGCCCGCATCCGAGATCGGCTACAGGTCCGGGCGGTGCGACGACGTTGGCGAGCTCATCGACGGTCCGCTCGACCAGCTCACGTTGCCCCGACTCGTCGCGTCGCCGCTCCCAGGCCGCGCTCTCACGGTCGTACATGAAGCGAAAGAACCAGTGCGGGGCAGGCATGGCGTCGACGCTACGCGTGCCGCGGCGCGGCGCGTCGACCCGAGGCTGCCGAGCTGCTGTGTGCGGGTCACGATCGACACATCGTGGGCTGGGGTGGCACGTCCAGGCGAGCTGCGTCGCGGTGGTCGGCTCAAAATGTCAGCGGATGCAGTGGGATGTTCATGACGTCGCCGGGCCGGATCTCGGCTGTTCCCTCGACGAGGGTCACGCTGTAGCCCTGCCTGTGGACCCACGCCACAACCTGCTGGTCCGGCGGGGTGTGGATGACGTTGGTCTTGCCATCGTTCATGGCGATCAACGCTCGGAGGAGTCCGATGTCTGGCGTGAATCTCAGCATGTACCGATTTTGTCCAACGGGTCCCGTCCACGGGATCGGGCGACGGGACCGCGCATCCGGCGAGGTGGATGACGGTCAAGGGGTCAGCCGAACGGCCAGGACGGAGGGGTCCGTGGTGTGGGTGAGGTCGATCTGAAGACCGGGTGTCCCGGGCGAGTCCACAGTTCGCCCGGGACGATGTCCGGCTAGCAGCACTCGAGCCCGTGGGTGACCGGGGCGGCCCACGGCATGTTCGCCGCGGCGGCGGGTGCGGCGAACAGCGCGACCGCGGCCGCGCCGCCGAGGATCACGATCGCCAGGCGGCGGGCCAGGTGCGTGCGGAAACGTGTCATTGACATCTCCTCGCGGCAAGGGCCAGCACCCGCTACCCGGTGACCACCACCGTGTCAGCGATGCGTGGAAGGCCCGTGGAAACGGCGCGGATGGAAAGTGGCATCGGCAGGGTGCGATCGAACACCGGTCGAGCGCGATGGGGCCGGTGTCCAGCTCGGGCCATGCTGGACACCTCGCTGGCTCGCCGAGCCAGGCCGTCGTGAACGCGGGTCAAAGTGCGTCCACGCTGTGTGGCGTACAGACGAGTGGCCTGTTCCACTCGCTGCGGCAGGACCGACGGCGGAGCATGTGCTATCTTGGTCCTGTTGCAGTTTTGATTTCCGTAGACGTTATCGGCGCCTGATGGGTATTTGAAACCATCAAGGCGCCTTTTCGTTTTCGTGTCGTTTCGACGCGGGTGATCAACGCAGCGGCGTAGGGGTCCGCGCAGTGCGGTCCCCAACAGCCTGCGAAGGAGCAGACATGACTACAGGCACCGTGAAGTGGTTCAACGCCGACAAGGGCTTCGGCTTCATCAGCCCCGACGACGGCGGCGCGGACGTCTTCGCCCACTTCTCCGCGATCTCGGCGAGCGGCTTCCGCAGCCTCGACGAGAACCAGAAGGTCGAGTTCGACATCACCCAGGGCCAGAAGGGCCCGCAGGCGGAGAACATCCGCCCGCTCTGATCCACGCTCTGCGAACGGCGGCCTGACTGGTTCAGTCGGGCCGCCGTTCGGCGTTTCATGAGCCCGCCACGGTCTTCCGAATCCATCTCGGTTTCCCGTCTCGCACCGCACCTCCGATGACCGGTGGTCGCCCGGGTCGCCTGGCCCGGCTGGTCACAGGTCGGCGACGGTGAGCCAGTCGGCCGAGCGCGGGCGGTACCCGTACCCCTGCTGGAGGCCGGCCACGACGGCGGCCGTGTGTCCGGCGCCGGAGACGACGGCCACCTCGATGTCTTCGTGGCCGCGCTCCTCGTGCAGCCGGCAGAGCGCGGCGATGAGGCGCTCGTCGCGCTGATCGGCGAAGGCGGCATCCAACCCCGGCGGCAGGTCGTTGAGCTCTTCCTCCTTGTTCGTCAACGGGAGGTCGTTGGTCTCCATCGATTTCGACCAGATCACCCGGGAGCCGCCGAACAGCCGCGCGAGCGCGATGGCCGGTAGCACGAGCCATAGGCACGCCGAGGGCCCGGTAATCGATGTTCTGCTCGAGCCGCCTGGTCACCCCCGCGTAGAACGCGGGTTTGGCGATGTGAATCATCGGATAGAGCAAGAACTGGAGCGGCGTCCCGGTACGCAAGCTGGCCCTGCGCGCGTCACACCTCGGGCGCCAACACCTTCTCCGGCGTCGGGCCGGTCCACAGGAAGGAGTCGTGTCGTACCTTTTGGACGAGCCTGATCGACGACACCGTCAAAGCGGCGCCGATCGTCCATCCCAGCCAGTAGCTCACGGACGTCGGGGATGGCGGCAGGCCGACGAGGTATGGGAATGCGCCGACAATCGCGAGTGCGCTTATCGCCGGGAACGAGATGAACAGTGGGCTCAGCAGTCGATGCCGGCGCGGGATCTCGCGATGCGCGCGGAGCCACTCTTCCCAGCCGAGGCCGCCGGCCACGCGTGGGCTGAGCTCGGTCCTGATGTAGGTCGCGATGCTTAGGCACGCGTAGCTGTGCGCCACGTGGCGGCCCGCCAGCATGACTGTGGTCAGCGGCAGGATCAGCAGAACCGTGGCGCGGCCGGGGCTCGAGAGCGCGAGGCTGAACAACGCGCCCGCGACCGTCAGTTGGATGGACAGGAGGGCCTGCTGGCTGTTCTGCCGAGCCATGATCTCCGCGCGCAGGGCGGTGAATTCAGCCAGTGCCGTTTCCTGGGATCGCACGGTGTCGTCGTCAGGCATGGCCGCCCCAATCCGGCTGGAACTCCGTACTCCAGATGATGAGCTACCCGCGCAAACCTGATGGGACCGAGACAAATACCCGACGTCACTATCGCGGCCGATATCTCGCCGACTGACGGTGCAACCCGCGACCGGGGTCAATGGTGTCCTCTCCGGAGACGAGGAGGCAGCCTATGGAGACGGTTGTGCGGGTGCCCAAGCCCGGGGCAGGAGCGGCGGCCGGCGTGTCGTTCGACGAGTTCTACGGCGCGAACGTCCACCGGTTGATGCTCCAGATGTACGCGTACACCGCGGATGTCGGCGCTGCGCAGGACGCGGTCCAGGAGGCCTTCAGCCGAGCCTGGGCTCGCTGGGACCGACTGGCCACCTACGACGAGCCGGCGGCCTGGATCCGGCGGGTCGCGATGAACGTGGCCAGCAATCGCTGGCGCCGGGTCCGCGCGGCCCGGGCCCACGCCCGTTACCACCGCGAGGAGGTGGTGGCCGAGCCGAGCCCGGACCGGGTCGCGCTGGCCCGCGCGCTGCGCTCGTTGCCCGAAAAACACCGCCGGGCCATCGTGCTGTTCCACATCGCCGACCTCGCCATCGCCGAGATCGCCGTGCAAGAGGGCGTCCCCGAGAGCACGGTCAAGTCCTGGCTGCACCGCGGCCGGGCCGCACTCGCCACGCTGCTAACCGAAGACGAGGAGGACGACCGTGCCTGACCAGGTCGACGAACTGTTCGCGCGGTTCCGCGCCGGCCCGCCGCTTGCTGTTCCGGCCGGGGCCGACGCTGCCCGGCAGGTGTCCCGGCGCCGCCGGCGGTCGCGGACGGCAGCAGCCGGCGTGCTGACCGCCGTCGCGGTCGGTCTGCCGTCCGTGGGTTTCGCGGTCGGCGTGTTCGACCGTCCGCCGGCGGTGAGTGGCCCGCCGACCTCACCGAGCCCCAGCACCGCTCCACCGGACCAGGTCGCTGAACCGGACGGGC
Organism: Asanoa ishikariensis; assembly: GCF_900107455.1. Taxonomy (GTDB): domain Bacteria; phylum Actinomycetota; class Actinomycetes; order Mycobacteriales; family Micromonosporaceae; genus Asanoa; species Asanoa ishikariensis. The sequence continues at coordinate 81,837 of NZ_FNQB01000004.1, forward strand.
TGGGCGCCGCGGTGATGCTGCGGGAGAGCGACCTGCCAGCGGGCTACCACCGCGTGCCGCTATACCTGATCGGTAGTTCCCGGACGCTGGGCCATTACGCGGGTGGCTGCGCCTTCCCGCGAAGCGCGGGTGTCAATCCCCTCGGTAAATGGATGCTGGAGGAGAGCTACGAGCGCGGCGGCGACGACGACCTCTACCAGGTCACCGAGAGGATGGACTCGTCAGCCGCGACCGAGGCCTGGCTCGACGCCCTGCCGGATCAGCTCAGCAGCCACTGCCCCCGGGTTCGCTTCACTGTGGTCGACACCGGCTTTGCCGGCGCCGGCTCGACGCTGATCCGGGTGACCGCGAACAAGGGCGAGACCAACTTCTACGTCTTCGTCCGGCAGGGTTCGCTGATCACTCAGCTCTGGCAGCGGCAGCAGACCGACGTAGCGGCGCTGCGCGAGCTCGGCCGGGTCGCCGCCGACCGGCTCTGCGAGGGCACCCCGACCTGCTAGAGATAGGCGCCGTTCAAACGGCGTGACCCGTGTTCACTGGGCGCAGCCACCTGTCCGTTTGGTGCGGGTGGCTGCGCCGCCGGTGGTGTTCATCACGCATATCTGGCCAGCCCAGGGGAAGGCCCGATGGGGGCCAACGCCCCGTTGGCCCTGGTCCGCCGAATCTCGGTACGGGGAGGGAGCGGGCGGCGACGGATACCCGACCCAACCGCGACTTGTGTGGCGATCTGACCGGTGGGGAGTAATGCGGCGGATGCCCGCCGCCGGCAGACGCGCCTAACCATTCTCCGGCAACCGTTTGCGAGAAGAGGTCAGGCGCCCGACAACAGAAATGAAGGCGGCGAAGACCGCCAGGATGGCGAACCAGCCAGGCGCGGAAGTCCAGATCGGGGTGGAATAGCCGTCGGCGGTGGCGATCCGCTCTGGGTGGTCCGGATCAACGTGGACGGTGAGGGCCTGACCCACCGGAATTTTATCGATCACCCATGGGTATCGCAGATTGGCTGTGCGGGCCTGCCCCTGCGCCGTGTACCTCACGGTGTACCAGTGATCAAATTCGTCGTTGTGGTCGGAGATGACGATGGCCTGGGTCGGGCTGCCCTGATCGACGATCCGTGTCCGCTGCTGTTCGCCGATGAGGAAGATGCCGACGGCGATCAGCCCAAGGACGAAGGCGATCGCCAGCCCGGTGATCGTGCGCCGCTTTGTAAAGATCATCGCTTGTCCTCTCACGTAGCGTCCGAGCAGACGAACGCTACGCGCAAAGAGACTGGCGCTGTGAGTCGGTGATCGGTCGCTGTCGGATCTCCAGGCGTCGGCTCCGCTTGGCGGGTACGGCGGCAACGGTACGTCGGCGAGTGGTTGCCGGAGCCGGTGGTCACCGGGCCTTCACCGGCGGACCAAGCCGAGACCGCCGACTCCCTGTCGCTGGCGTTCCTGGTGTTGCTGGAGAACCTGTCGCCAGCGCGTCGTCCCGCGTTCTTGCCTCTGTGAGGCCCGTCGACATCGATGGCACCGATGTGGACCGTGTGCGGCACATGGTCGCCCGGGCCCGCGCGCACGTCCAGGAGCGCGAGCGCGGCGCGCACACCCTGGCCGCGGTGACCGCGGTGCTCGACCTGCATCGTGCTCGGAGGGCGATGTCGGGGTACAGGGCGGCGACATGCTGATCGGTCCTGCTGTTTCCGTGCCGGCCATCCCTGTCGGCGGGTGACTCACCCGGCGACGGTGAACTCCAGCTCGCTTACCGGGTTGGTGAACTCGCTGACCCGCAGGGAGACTTGCATCCGCCACGTTCCGGGCACCGGCAGTGTCACCTTCGCCGTGTAGAAGCCCGGTGATACCTGGGTGAGTGGGACGGCGCCGAGCGTCGTCTGGTCGGCGGACAGGCGTACGACCGGAGGGGCTATGCCGTCGGTGGGTTCGCCGGCTGCGTTGCTCAGCCGCAGGGTGACGGTGTTGGCGCCCCGGGCGAGCGGGGCGAGGGTGGCCCGCACGGCGATGTCGCCCAACTTGGTCGTGCGAGTGTCCACACTGGAGGCAGACGCGGGCGCGGCGCCGCCCTCGGGACTCGTGTCGACTAGGAAGCCGGTGATCAGCAGCGCGACGACGAGGATCGCGCCCTCGATCGCGGTGGCGCGAACCACCGGCCGGGACGAGGGTCGCTTCGTGGCCCGAGTGAGCCGGGGGAGGAGCGACCACCTGTTCCACGCCGCGAAGGCGATCGCGATCAGCACAACGGCGATCTTGGCCAGGAGAAGTCGTCCGTAGCTGGTGTCGACGAGCCCCTGCCACGACCCGAGGATCCGCCACCCGAGCAGTGCGCCGGTGACGACCAGGGCGGCCAGGACGCCGGCGGCGGCGCTGGAGAACCGGGCGAGCGTCAAGGCGGCGCCGCGGCCGGCGAGGCGGGGCAATGTCACTGCCAAGCCGACGAGCCCGCCGAGCCAGACGCTGCCGGCGAGCAGGTGCAGCGCGTCCGCACCGATGACGAGCGCTTCGGGGCTCGCTGCTCGGGTGTGTCCCACCAGCGCGGGGGCCGTGGCGGCGAGCACGGCGGCAACCATCGCCGCCACACGGCCGCGGCCGAGCAGGGCCACCGCCAGGACGGATCCGCTGATCACGACTGCGGTGACCGCGTACTCGGTCAACGGCAGCGCCGACCACGTGGAGCCCTGGGTGAGCAGGCTCAGCCCGTCACCGAGCAGATAGGTCGCGGTGATCGGCAGGATGGCCAGCCATGCCACCACGGTGACGGCCGCGGCGGCACGGATGACGGCGGCCACCCGGCGGTCGACTCCAACGCCGGTGGGCAGGAACGCCGCCGCGAAGATGACCAGCCCCGCGGTCAGCAGCAGGCCGAGGTAGCCGAGCCAGCGGGCCAGCGTGAGCGGCCAAGGGACGTCCGGGATGCGAGCCGGCGGGGCGACGTGCGGGGTGGGCACGCCCACCGAGAAGGTGAGCGCGCCGCCGATCGGGTGCCCGTCCTCCGAGACGACCCGCCAGGTGATCACGGTCGTGCCGTCGCGGAGGCCGTCGGGCAGAGCGACTCCGAGCTCGACGCCCCGGGCGGTTGTCGTCGCCCGGACGAGCTTGCTCTGGGAGTCGAAGACCTGCATTCCATCAGGGACCGCGCGTACGGCCTCGTCGAAGGTGAACCGGATCTGGTCGGGTGCGGTCGCCAGGACCGCGCCCTCCGCCGGATCGGTGCTGACCACAGTGGCGTGCGCGTACGCCGGCGGGGAGACGCCGACCACCAGCGCGGCCGAAAGAGCCAGCAACAGCAGTGCCGACAGGCGGTTGGTCATGTCCGGCGGCGCTGTCGGACGAGCGCCGCTCCACCCAGGAGCGAGCCGAGGATGCCGGCGACCAGCGCAGAAATTGCCAGAGTTCCTCCCGACGCCGAGGCCGGCGCCGCGACGGCCGCGTGGTGGTGTGCCCCCTCGGGAGAAACAGAACCGGAGATGACGAAGCTCGGGGCGGGCAACTCCAGGTCCTCGACGGAACCCCCGTCCTGCGCGACCTCGATCCAGGCCGACTCGCCCTGCTCGCAGGTCTGGATGGTGGGAAACACCAGTCGGGTCCCGTCGGCCTCGGGCAACTGGACCACGAGTTCGAAGACCTCGCGGTAGCCGTCCGGAAGCGGGGTGTCCGTGCGGTAGGAGACCGAGGCGACCCGTTCCACGATCTGGTTGCCGTGCGGGTCGACCGCCGGTGGGTCGACCTTCTCCGTCTCCTTCTCGACCTCCCACAGCGCTGTGCGGGTGGGTGTCACCGAGGTGATCTGATCCGGGATCCGCACGGTGATCGCGGTGGTGGGCGACTTCCCGCAGCCGTGCCCGACCTCGAACGTCAGGATGGCGTGCGCTCCGGCCGTGGTCGTGGAGGGGGTGACGGTGACGTGGGCGCTCGCCGGGGAGGCGACGCCGAAGACCCAGCCGGCGACCAGCGTCGCGGCGGCGATCCGTGCGACGCGGCGCCACCGCGTACGAGCGGGATGGCGGTTCATCGCACAGATTGGAACAACAGGCTGAACCGATGTCAAGGATGTGAACACGACCCATCCTCGATTGCGACTCCAGGGCCGTCACGGTAGCGTGCGTTCACGCTAGTGAACTGAAGTCCACAGCCTGGATGTACGGGAGAGGGCCGCCATGCCTAACATCACCGTCGAGTTGCTCGCGGGCCGGTCCGTGGAGCAGCGCCGGGCCTTCGCCCGAGCCGTGACCGACCACGCGGTCGAGATCCTCGGTGCCCGTCCGCAGGACGTCCGCATGGTCTTCAACGAGATCACCCCGGACATCGTGGCCAACGGAGGCGTGCTGGCCAGCGAGGACCCAAGTCGCGCCGCCGTGGTGGCGGCGCTCGACAAGAGCTAACGCATCGCCGACAGGCGGGCCTTCACGCTCAGCAGGGTCTCGATGATGAAGTCCTCCCGACCCTGGTCGAGGCGGCTGATGGGGACCGCGACGCTCACCGCGTCCGCCGAGTCGGGCGAGAAGGGCAGCGCGACGCCGAAGCAACGTACGCCCAGGCAGGACTCTTCGCTCTCTTCGGCGTAGCCGAGCTGGCCGGCCTTGTCGATGATCGCCAGCAGTGCGTCGCGGTCGGTGATCGTCTGGGTGGTGACCGGCTTGATCTGGTGGGGGACGAGCGGGTCGCGGACGTCTTCGGGCAGCTCGGCGAGCATCGCCCGGCCGAGAGCCGTCATGTACGCGGGAAGGCGGCGACCGACGGCCGAGTACATCCGCAACGGGTGCTTGGACTCGCGCTTGGCGGTGTAGATGATCTCGGCACCCTCCAGGCGCCCCAGATGCACGGTCTCCTCGGTGGCCGTCGCGATCTCGTCCATCACGGACCGGGCGCGCGAGAGCACCGGATCGCCGTCGAGGTAGGCGGAGCTGACCGTCAGGGTGTGCACGCCGAGCCGGTACACGCTGCCGGTCTGGTCGGTGTCCAGCCAGCCGCGGGCGCACATGGTGCGCAGCAGCGCGTGCAGGCTGCTCTTCGGGATGCCGAGGCGGGTGGCCAGTTGCAACTGGGTGCCGGGGCCGTTGGCGGCGATGTCGTCCAAGAGGTCGAGGACGCGTGCGGCCGACTTGACCTGCGAGGTGGCGGAGCCGCCGTTGGCCGTCTTTTCCGTGTCCACCCAGACCTCCTCATCAACGATGGCGCGCCTAAAGCATGCGCTCATCACGCCGTGTGCGGTACCAAACTCAATCACAGTTCACATAGAAGAACCAACTTCAAGCTCTTGACCTGTGATCGGAGCCATAGGTAACGTCCTGCTCGGTTCACGTAGCTGAACGCGGTTCACAAACGAGGAGCGAGTTTTGATCGAGGTTAGGTACTCCGCATCGCCGTCCGACGTTGAGACGGCGACGAATGCGGACCTGCGAAAGAACTTCCTCGTGGAGCAGCTGTTCCGCACCGGCGAGGTCCGGGGGGTGTACACCCACGACGACCGACTGATCATCGGCGCGGCGGTTCCCGGCACCGATCAGCTCGAGCTGCCGGCCTGGGACGTGCTCGGCGCACCGTCGCACCTGGCCCGCCGCGAGCTCGGCATCGTCAACGTCGGGCAGCCGGGCCACGTGCTGGTCAACAACGAGAAGTTCGAGCTGCGCCACCTCGACGGACTGTTCGTCGGCCGCGGCAACGAGGTCACCTTCGCCGGTCCCGACGCCGAGTTCTACTTCGTCAGCGCTCCGGCGCACGCGACCTACCCGACAACGCTGCTGAGCCGCGCGTCGATCGAACCGGTCAAGCTCGGCACGCCGCAGGGTGCCAACGAACGCAGCCTCTACCGCTACGCCTGGGGTCAGGAGCCGCAGACCGCGGTGCTGCAGTTCGGCGTCACCGTCATCGCCGACGGCTCGGTGTGGAACACGCTCCCGCCGCACCTGCACGACCGGCGCACCGAGGTCTACCTCTACGTCGACCTCGACGAGAAGGAGCGGGTCTTCCACCTGATGGGCCAGCCCGGCGCCGCCCGCCACCTGGTCGTGCGCAACCGCGAGGCGGTCATCTCGCCGCCGTGGTCGATCCACTCGGGTGTCGGCACCGGGTCGTACGCCTTCATCTGGGCGATGGGCGGCGAGAACAACGACTACACCGACCTGACCCCCGTGGCGCTGGAGGAGCTGTGACCCGCTCGCCCTTCGACCTGCACGGCCGCCGCGCCGTCGTGACCGGCGCCGGCCGGGGCCTGGGACAGGGCATCGCGGTCGGGCTCGCCCAGGCCGGAGCCGATCTGGTCCTGGTCGGACGGTCGGGAAGCCAGTGCGAGACCCGCGACCAGGTGGCCGAAAGCGGCCGCGACGTCGAGATCGTCGACCTCGACGTCAGCGACCACGCGGCCATCGAACGGGTTGCCGCCGAGGTGACCGGCAGCCGGCAGGTGGACATCCTGGTCAACAACGCCGGCATCATCGACCGCGAGGACGCGGTCAACGTGACCCGCCAGGCCTGGCACCGGGTGCTGGACATCAACCTGAACGGCCTGTTCTTCCTCTGCCAGGAGTTCGGCCGCCCGATGGCCGAGCGCGGGCACGGCAAGATCGTCAGCGTCGCCAGCCTGCTCTCCTTCCAGGGCGGCATCCGCGTCGCGTCGTACACGGCCAGCAAGCACGGCGTCGCCGGCATCACCAAGGCCCTGGCCAACGAGTGGGGTCCGCTCGGCGTGCAGGTCAACGCCATCGCGCCCGGCTACATGGCCACCGACAACACCACCGCGCTGCGCGCCGACCCCGACCGGTCGCGGGCCATCCTCGAGCGCATCCCGGCCGGTCGCTGGGGGAGCGCCGCCGATGTCGCCGGCGCGGCCGTCTTCCTGAGCTCCGCCGCCGCAGACTACGTCAACGGCCACGTCCTGGCCGTCGACGGAGGGTGGCTGGCCCGCTAACCCCGCATTCCCGTCCCCTACGAAGAATTGAGGATCGACCATGAATGTCACCCCTCGTTCCGCCGCCGCCATCATGAGCCTGTCGTTGGCTGCCGCCGTCCTGGCGGGCTGCAGCGAGCAGGCCGCCGGAGGCAACGACACCGCCGCCGGTGGCTCTGCCGCCTGCGATCCGTCCGCCGTCAAGCTGGTGGGCCAGGTCCGCAACGAGTCGAACCCGTACGAGGCCTCGTGGCTGGCCGGCGGCGACGCCTTCGCCAAGTCGGTCGGTCTCACCCAGGAGCGCCTCACGTACGACGGTGACTCCACCAAGCAGCAGGAGCAGATCAGCCAGATCCTCGCCGGCGACACCAAGTGCCTGGTCATGAACGTGCTCCCCAACGGCGACTCGGACACCGCGCCGATCGTCAAGGGTGCCGACCAGGCCGGGGCGTACCTGGTCACGCAGTGGAACAAGCCGGCCGACCTGAAGCCGGCCGATTACAAGACCTGGCTCAGCCACATCACTTACAACGGCGTCGAGTCGGGGCAGCAGATCGGTGACGCGCTCGCCACCGCGATCGGCGGCTCGGGCGGCATCATCGCGCTGCAGGGTGTGCTCGACACCGCGGCCGCCAAGGACCGGTTCGTCGGTCTGCAGAACTCGCTCAAGAAGAACACCGGCGTCACGCTGCTCGACCAGCAGGCGGCCAACTTCTCGCGCGCCGAGGCGCTCACCGTCACCAAGACGCTGCTGACCAAGCACGGCGACAAGGTGAAGGGCATCTGGGCGGCCAACGACGACATGGCGCTCGGCGCCCTGGAGGCGCTGCAGCAGGCGGGCAAGGCCGGCAAGGTGGCGGTCGTCGGCATCGACGCCGTCCCGGACGCCGTCAGCGCCGTGAAGGCCGGCACGATGACCGCGACCGTCTCCAGCGACGGCTCGTGGCAGGGTGGCATCGGTCTGGCGATCGGCTTCTGCGCCGCCACCGGCAAGCTCAAGGTGGAGGACATCGCCGCGGCCAATCGGGCGTTCTTCGCCGAGCAGTTCCTCATCACCAAGGACAACGCCGCCGAGTTCGCCGCTCCGAAGACGAACCCGGCCGACTTCGAGTGCGGCAACGTCTTCAACCGTGTGGCCGGGCCCCTGACGTGACAGTGACATCCGAGGTCGTCAACGCGCCTCGCCGCCAGTCCCGGCGAGGCGCGTCGTTCCGCGATGCTGGTCCACCGGTCGCGCTGATCGTCATCTTCCTGATCTTCGCGGCCCTCAGCCCGCAGTTCCGCAGCACCGACAACGTCCAGAACATCGTGGACGCGGCCGCCGTGCTCGCGGTCGTCACCTGCGGAATCACGTTCGTGCTGATGATGGGGTCGATCGACCTGTCGGCCGCCGGCGTGATGGGCGCCTGCGCCCTGACCGTGTCGCTGCTGGTGGCCAACAATCGCAACGACAACGACTTCGGGTTGCTCGGCATCGCGGTCGCCGTCTTGCTGGGCTGCGCGTTCGGATGCGTGAGCGGGCTTGCCCTGGTGCTGCTGAAGGTGCCGTCGTTCATGGCCACGCTGGGGATGTCGGCCGTCGGGCTCGGCGTCGCGACCCTCATGTTCGCCGGCGTGCAGCCCAACATCTCCGACACCATGGTCAAGGGCCTGGCGATCGAGCGGTTCCTCGGGTTCTCGTACCTCACCTGGATCGCCGCCGTGTGCATCCTGGTCGGCTGGCTCATCCAGCGCTACACCCGGCTGGGTCGCTACGCCTTCGCCATCGGCGGCGCCGAGGAGGTGCTCCTGCTCTCGGGCGTCAAGGTCAATCCGTACAAGGTCGCGGTCTTCGCACTTGCCGGCGCCTTCTACGGGCTGGGCGGCGTGATGGTGACCAGCCAGCTCGGCGCGGGCCTCGTCCAGGCCGGCGACGGATACGACTTCTCGGCCATCACCGCCGCCGTCGTCGGCGGCACCCTGCTCACCGGGGGTCGGGGCGGCATCCTGCACTCCGCCGTCGGCGTCATGCTCGTCATGGTTCTCACCAACGGTCTCGTGCAGATCGGGGTCAGTCCGTACTGGCAGGGCGGGGTCGAGGGCCTCATCGTGGTGGCCGCGGTCGCCGCCGCCGTCATCCCCCAACGTCGACGGAACCAGGTGGTCAAATGAGTGTGCCGGCCCTGGAGGTACGCGGCCTCGTGAAGCACTACCCCGGGGTGAAAGCCCTCGACGGGGTCGACCTGGTGGTCCAGCAGAACGAGGTCCTCGGTCTGGCCGGGGAGAACGGCGCAGGCAAGTCCACTTTGCTCAAAGCGCTGGTCGGCCTGGTCGCCCCGGATGCCGGCTCGATCTACGTCCGCGGCGAGCCGGTCAGGCTGCGCAGCGTCGTCGACGCCGCCAACCACGGCATCGGGATGGTCTTCCAGGAACAGTCGCTGGTGCCCAACCTGACCGCCGCGGAGAACATCGTGCTCGGCAGCGAGGGGCCGGCCGTACGCCGGGGTGTCTACCGCTGGGAGGTCATGCGCCGCCTGGCCCAGGAGCAGCTCGACAAGATCGGCTCGCCCATCGACCCGCTCGCCCGCACCGACTCGCTCTCCTTCGCCGACCGGCAGATGGTCGAGATCGCTAAGGTGCTGCGCATCGAGGAGCGCACCCAGCATCCGCCGGTCGTCATCCTGGACGAGCCGACATCGGTCCTGGAGTCCAAGGAGATCGACACGCTGTTCGCGCAGATCCGCCGACTGCGCGAGTTCGCCACGGTCATCTTCGTCTCGCACCGGCTCGACGAGGTGCTGGACGTCTGCGACCGGGTGTCCGTCCTGCGCGGCGGCCAGTCGGTCGGCGAGGTCGCCACGGCCGGCGCGGTCCCGCGCGAACTGCACCGGATGATGATCGGGTCCACCGGATCCGACGATCACTACCACGAGAACGCCGCCGCCACGGTCGGCTCCGAGCAGCCCCGGCTGTCCGTACGCGGACTGTCTGGCACGACGTTCCAGGACATCAGCTTCGACGTCGCACCCGGCGAGATCGTGTCGATCGTCGGCGTGCACGGTTCCGGTCGCGAAGACGTCTGCCGGGCCCTGTTCGGCGCCGAGCCGACCACCGCCGGCGAGATCCGGATGGACGGCAAGAAGATCGACCTGCCCAGCACCCGGGCCGCCTGCGCCGCCGGCATCGGCTACGTGCCGGCCGAACGCAAGCTCGAGGGCATGGTCGGTGCGATGTCGGTGGCCGAGAACATGACCCTGGCCAAGCAACAGGCCCGCTGCGCGGGACCCTTCGTGGCGCCCAAGAAGCAAGCCACCCTGGTCGACTCGTGGATTCGCCGGCTCTCCATCCGCACCCCCGGCCGCGACACCGCGATCCAGCGGCTGTCCGGCGGCAACCAGCAGAAGGTGGTCCTGGCCCGCTGGCTGGTGGCCGGCGACATCCGGCTGCTCCTGCTGGACCACCCGACGCGCGGCCTGGACATCGGCGCCCGCTCGGAGGTGTACCGGCTGATGCGCGAACTCGCCGCGACCGGCGTCGCCACCGTGCTGCTCGCCGACAGCCTCGAGGAAGCCATCGGCATGGCCGACCGCATCCTGGTCATGAACGACGGCCGGGTCGCCACCGAGGTCGCCTGCCCCAACGGCGCCAAACCGAGCCCTCTCGACCTCGTGAAGGAGATGGTGTGAGCACTGCCGTCGCCCTCAAGCCGACCCAGCGGCTCACGGGGTTCATGCCGCTCATCGCCCTCGCAGCGCTCGTCGCCGCCCTCACCATCGCCGACCCGGACTTCTTGACGCAGCGGAGCCTGATCGCGGTGGCACGCACCGCCGCTCCGCTCATCGTGCTGGCCGCGGGGGCGACGCTGGTCGTGCTCTGCGGTGGCATCGACCTGTCCATCGCGGCGTTGGCCTCGCTGTCGACCGTCTTTCTCGCCCTGTGGCTGCCCGATCTCGGTGGCCTGGCCACACCGGCTGTCATCCTGGTCGCGGCGACGATCGGCGCGGTGCAGGGCGTCGCGCACGTGTTGCTGCGGATTCCGTCGTTCATCGTCACCCTGGGCGGGATGAGCATCCTGTCCGCGGTCGCCCTCGTGGTCTCCGGCGCCGGCACGGTGCGGGTCGTGGACGACTCGACGGTCCGCTGGCTCGACCTCTATCTCGCCGGCTACGTGCCGATGTCCGCCGCCATGGCGATCATCGTCGTCGCCCTGATCGCCGTGGTCCTCAAGGTGACCCCGCTGCGGAGCTGGATCTCGGCCACCGGCTACTCCGAGTCGGCCGCGCGGCTCGCCGGCACACCGGTCGACCTGGTCAAGATCGGTGCGTTCTGCGTCTCCGGCGCCTGCGCCGGGCTCGCCGCGGTCATGCTGGTGTCGCGGCAGTTCAGCGGCGGCCCCACGATGGCCGACAACCTGCTGCTGCCGGCGGTCGCGGCGATCGTGGTCGGCGGGACCGCCATCACCGGTGGCCACGGCAGCGTGTGGCGAAGCCTCGCCGGCGCGCTCGTCGTGACGCTGCTGCGGGTGGGCCTGCCGATCGTCGGCGTGCCCTCCGCGTACGAGCAGATCCTGTACGGCGCGATCATCGTCGTCGCGGTCGCGCTCACCCTCGACCGCTCAAAAGTGTCGACCGTCAAATAACTCCTATGGAAGGCCACCATGAACCCCGCTCTCTTGCCCGCCGTCCGCTCGTTCCTGTCCTCGCCCAGGCAGCTCCTCATCGACGGTGAGTGGGTGGACGCGAAGGACGGCAGGACCTTCGCCACCGTCAACCCATCGACCGAGGAAGAGCTGGTTCAGGTCGCGCACGCATCGAGCGTCGACGTGGACCGGGCGGTCGTGGCGGCGCGCGCGGCGTTCGAGTCCGGCTCGCCATGGTCGAAGATGACCCCGCGCGACCGCTCGCACCTGCTGTGGCGCATCGGCGACCTGATCGACGCCCACGCCGACGAGTTCGCCCAGTTGGAGGCCCTCGACAACGGCAAGCGCGTCGAGGCGGCCCGGGAGGGCGACATCGCGATCGCCGCGGAGCTCTTCCGGTACTTCGCCGGCTGGGCGACCAAGATGGAGGGCACCTCCATCCCGATGTCCGTGCCGGGTCGCGAGTTCCACGCCTACACCCGCCGCGAGCCGGTCGGTGTCGTCGCCGGCATCGTGCCGTGGAACTTCCCGCTGCTGATGGCCTGTTTCAAGATCGTCCCGGCGATCACCGCGGGCAACACCGTCATCCTCAAGCCGGCCGAGCAGACGCCGCTGACCGCGCTGCGCCTCGGTGAGCTGCTGCTCGAGGCCGGCGTGCCGGCCGGCGTAGTGAACGTGCTGCCCGGCTTCGGCGACACCGGCGCCGCGCTGGTCGAGCACCACGGTGTCGACAAGGTGGCCTTCACCGGCAGCACCGAGGTCGGCAAGAAGATCGCCGCAGCGGCCGCGGGCAACCTGAAGAAGGTCTCCCTCGAGCTCGGCGGCAAGGCTCCCAACATCATCTTCAACGACGCGGACATCGAGGCGGCCATCGCCGGTGCGGTGCTCGGCGGCTTCTTCAACGAGGGGCAGTGCTGCGTCAACGGCTCGCGCCTGTACGTCCAGCGCGGCGTCTTCGACCAGGTCGTCGCGGGAGTGGCCGCGGCGGCGGCCGCGATCAAGGTGGGCGACGGCTTCGACCCCACCTCGCAGATGGGCCCGCTGGTCTCGCAGGAGCAGCACGAGAAGGTGCTGGGCTACATCGGCGGGGCGGTCCGCGACGGCGCCGTGCTGACCGCGGGAAGCGCCGACCGGGTCGGTGACCGCGGCTTCTTCGTGCAGCCGACGCTGATCACCGGCGTCGACGAGCAGATGGCGGTGCAGACCGACGAGATCTTCGGCCCGGTCGTGACCGCGATCCCGTTCGACACCGAGGACGAGGTCGTCGCGGCCGCGAACAACACGGTGTACGGCCTCGCCGCGGGTGTCTGGTCCAACAACATCGGCACGGCACACCGGGTCGGCGCCCGTCTGCGGGCCGGCACGGTGTGGCTCAACACGTGGCACGCCGATGACGTCACCCTGCCGCGCGGTGGATTCAAGCAGTCGGGTTGGGGCCGCGAGCTCGGCTCGTTCGGCCTGGACGACTACACCGAGCTCAAGACCGTCATCGCCGAGCTGCGATGAGCGTGCTCGACACCCTGGGGGCACACCGGGTGGTCCCGGTCGTCGTCCTGCGGGATCCGGCGCACGCCGACGCCCTCGGCGACGCGTTGGTCGCGGGCGGCCTGCCGGTCGCCGAGGTCACCTTTCGTACCCCGGAAGCGGCGACGGTCCTGCGTCGCCTGGCGCGGCGCGGTGACCTGGTCGTGGGGGCCGGAACGGTCCTCACGGCCGGGCAGGTCGACCTCGCGTACGAGGCGGGCGCCCGGTTCGTCGTCTCGCCCGGCCTGAGCGCCGATGTCGTGCGTCGTTGCCAGGCGCTCGACCTGCCGGTGATTCCGGGAGCCAGCACGGCTACCGAGATCATGGCGGCGCTGGACCTCGGCCTCGACACAGTCAAGTTCTTCCCGGCCGAGGCCTGCGGCGGGTTGCCGACGGTCAAGGCGCTGTCCGCAGCGTTTCCACAGGTCCGCTTCGTGCCGACCGGGGGCATCACCGAGCGGAACGCACCGTCCTATCTCGACCATCCGGCGGTTGCCGCAGTCGGCGGGAGTTGGATGGTGGCGCCCGACCTGCTGGCGGCCGGCAAGTGGGACGAGGTCACCGCGAGGTGCGCGGCCACGGTAGCCGCGTCATGATCGAACTCCGTCCCGCCACCGACTGCGAGTTCGACATCGTCGCGCTCGGCGAGGTCATGCTGCGGCTCGATCCCGGTGACAGCCGGGTGCGCACCGCCCGCCGGTTCGAGGTGTGGGAGGGCGGCGGCGAGTACAACGTCGCCCGCGGGATGCGCAAGGTGTTCGGGTTGCGCGGCGCGGTGGTGACCGCACTCGCGGACAACGAGATCGGCCGTCTCGTCGAGAACCTCATCATGCAGGGCGGCGTCGACACCTCGCTGATCCGCTGGGAGAAGTACGACGGCATCGGCCGCACCGCGCGCAACGGTCTCAACTTCACCGAGCGCGGTTTCGGCGTACGCGGTGCGGTCGGCGTGTCCGACCGGGCCAACACGGCGATCGCGAACCTGCGGCCGGGCGTGGTCGACTGGGACGACCTGTTCGGCCGGCGCGGTGTCCGTTGGCTGCACACCGGTGGGATCTTCGCCGCCCTCTCCGAGAACGCGGCCGCCGTGGCCGAGGAGGCGATGGCCGCCGCGCGGCGGCACGGCACGGTGGTCTCCTTCGACCTCAACTACCGACCCAGCCTGTGGGCCGGCATCGGCGGCACGGAGGTGGCGCGGGAGGTCAACACCAGGTTGGCCCGGCACGTCGACGTGATGATCGGCAACGAGGAGGACTTCACCGCCGCGCTCGGCTTCGAGGTCGCGGAGGTGGACGAGCAACTGCGGGCGTTGCCGATCGACAGCTTCGCCGAGATGGTGAACACGGTCGCGGGGAAGATGCCATGGCTGTCGGTCGTGGCGACGACGCTGCGGACGGTCCACAGCGCCAGCGACAACGACTGGCAGGCGATCGCCTGGTCGCCGCGGACCGGTGTGCTGTCCTCGGCGGCGCGTGAACACCTCGCCATCTTCGACCGCGTCGGTGGTGGCGACGGGTTCGCCTCCGGTTTGATCTACGGCCTGCTCGAGGGGGAGGGGCTCCAGACGTGTCTGGAGCTGGGCGCCGCGCACGGCGCGCTCGCGATGACCACGCCGGGCGACACCTCGATGGCGACCGGGCAGAGGTCTGGGCGCTCGCCGGTGGCGGCAGCGCCCGCGTACGCCGGTAGTGCAAGAGTCGGGCGGCAGTTCACATATAGAAACCTGTCGTACTAAAGTTCAAGAATATAGACAGGGTTCTCGGCGTTGTTATACCTTCGGGCCTATCAGTGGCAGTGTCCGTCCTCACTGCCAATGTCAGCCGAACCTCAAGGGATCTCTTATGAAGGTGCCCCGCAGGTCTGCCCGTCCCCTGGCAGCAGCTTTCCTCGCCCTGACGCTCGTCGCCGGGTCAGCCCCCGCGGTGGCCAACGCCGCCGCCCGGGCCGCCCTCGTCGATGACGGCCGGCTCAACGTCCTGCTGTTCTACAAACCCAACTTCCACGCCTCGAACGTGCAGGCCCGGCAGGCCGTGCGCGACCTGGCCGCCCAGCTCGGCACGCAGTACAACCAGCCGGTGGAGATCCAGGAGACCGAGGACCCCGCGGTCTTCAACACGGCGAACCTGGCCGCCCGGGACGCCGTGGTCTTCGCGCAGACCGGTGGCGTGCTGTTCAACGCGGCGCAGCGCACCGCGCTGGAGTCCTACATCCGCGGTGGCGGCGGCTTCATGGGCCTGCACTACACCGGTTGGTCGGTCGGCGAGAGCGAGCACGACGTCAACCCGTTCTACGCCCGCCTCGTCGGCGCCGCGTCCGAGGGACACCCGGAGGACCCCGGCGTCCGGCCGGGCCGGGTGTTCGTCAGGGACACCGCTCACCCGCTCGCCCAGGGCGTGACCGCCTCGCTCACCCGCAGCGACGAGTGGTACGACTGGGTGGTCAACCCGGCGCCGTACGTCCGGACCGTGATCGAGGCCGACGAGTCCTCGTACGGCGGCGGCCGTCAGGGCACCTCGCACCCCGTCACCTGGTGCCAGAAGATCGACTCCGGCCGGTCCTGGTACACCTCGATGGGTCACGAGGGCACCGCCTACTCCGAGTCCTACATGCGCGCCCAGATGAAGAACGGTTTGGCGTACGCCGCCGGGCTGCTGCCCGCCGACTGCTCGCCGCCCGTGAAGGACCGCGCCGGCGCCTGGAGCGGCGTCACGCCGTGGCCGCTGGTGCCGATCAACATGTCGCTGACCTCCGACGGCAAGGTGCAGTCGTTCGGCAGCGTCGGGGGTTGGGGCAACGACACCACGCCGTACGACTGGACCGGCAACAGCTCGGTCACCCAGGGCGGCCAGATGGAGGTCGACATCTGGGATCCGGGCCAGCCACGAAATCTCACGAACCTGCGTGCCGGCATCCTCCCGAACACCACGTACACCGACCTGTTCTGCGCGATGCAGGTGCAGAACCCGCACGACCACTCCACGATGACGGTCGGCGGTGACGACGGACTGGGCGGCAACGCCCCGAACGACGCCGCCATCGGCGTCACCAGCTACACCACCAACAACGGGCTGCAGAACAAGGCACCCATGAACTACCCCCGGTGGTATCCGACCGGCACCACCATGCCCAACGGCGACATCGTCGTCCAGGGCGGCAGCCTCCGCGGCGGCCCCGGTGGACCCGGTGTGCTCACCCCGGAGATCTACACTCCACAGTCGGGCTCGGGCTGGAAGACGCTCGACGGCGCCCGCAGCCCGGCGGCGTACGGCGACGGCGGGTCCGACCACGCCGGCCAGGACGAGAACCGCTGGTGGTATCCCCGGGCGTTCGTGGCCCCGGGCAGCGGAACCCTGTTCAACATCACCGGCACGCAGATGTACGAGCTCAACCCCGCGGGCAACGGCGGCACCGGACAGACCACGCTGCGTGGCACGCTGCCCACCGCCATCGCCAACCAGGGCACGAACGGCAACCCGGTCGGTGCGACGTCCACCGCCACCATGTACCGCCCTGGCAAGATTCTTCAGGTCGGCGGCGGCTGGTGGGGCAACGGCGGCGGCCCGGACGGCGCTCGCGCCGGCTTCACCGTCGACATCACCGGCGGCACGGCCAGCCCGGTCGTCACGGCGACCAGGCCGATGAAATACCAGCGGCACTGGGCCACCTCGACGGTTCTGCCCGACGGCGACGTGCTCGTCACCGGCGGCGGCCGCGAGAACAACGGCAACGGTGGGTACGTCACGAACGCCGAGATCTGGGACCCGGACTCCGGAAACTGGACCGAGGTCGCCGTGCCGTACGAGCACGCTCGGCTCTACCACTCCGCGTCGCTGCTCCTGCCCGACGGTCGCGTGATGATGGGCGGCGGCGGCACTCCCGGCCCGCGCAACTACACGGACGTGGAGTACTACTCCCCGGCGTACCTGTTCAACGGCGACCAGGTCGCCCCGCGCCCGGCGATCAACACCGCGCCCGCCACCATCGGCTACAACGGCAGCTTCCCGATCACCGCGTCCGGCACCGTCTCGCGGGTCACGCTGGTCCGCAACGGCTCGGTGACGCACGGCTTCAACAACGACCAGAACTTCCAGGACCTGGCGTTCAGCCAGTCCGGCAGCACGGTCAACATCACCGCGCCGGCCAACGGCACGTACGCGCCTCCCGGTTCGTACATGCTGTTCGTCTGGGACTCGGCCGGCACGCCGTCGGTCGCGAAGATCGTGAAGATCGACCCGGCGGTCAAGCTGAGCCAGCTCAACCCGCGGGTCGTCGACCAGTTCGAGTACCCGCGCCTGCCCGCCGAGTGGCGCACCAGCAACCCGCCGGCGACCGTCGACGTCGCCGCCGGCAACACCCGGATGTCTCCGTGGACGGTCCAGAGCCAGGTTCAGCTCGCGCGCGGCACCGTTTCCGGTCAGGGTGGCCTCGGGCTCACCGGCTACCAGCTCAGCCTCGGCAACGCGGGCAGCATCACCCGCACGCTCAGCTCGCTGACCCCGGGGACCACGTACCGGGTGTCAGTGCGCTACGCACGTGACAGCCGGGTTTCCGGAACCGGCTCGGCGACAGCCAACCTTACGGTCGCCAACCTGAATGCCACCATCACCGCCACGACGAGCCTGCCCTCGACGGGCAACTACGGCACGTACGTCGGCACTTTCACAGCCGCCACGAGCACGCAGACGCTCACCCTGAGGGGTCCGGGAACCGGCGCCGGAATGATGATCGACGACCTGGTGGTCGTGGGCGACGACGCGCCGCCGACACCCGTCGGTGTCCCGGTCCGCTACGAGTTCGAGGAGGGCCAGGGCACCTCGGCCGCCAACACCGGTGGCTCCGGTGGCCCGGGTGCCGCGATCCTGACCGGCACCACGGGCTGGTCCGCCAACGGTGTCATCGGGAAGGCGCTCAACCTGCCGGGCGGCAGCACCGCCAACGCGGTGGACCTGCCGGACAACCTGCTGCAGAACGCGGCGAACTTCACCACCGGGTTCTGGGTGCGCCCCGACACCAAGAGCAACTGGACCGGCCTGTTCCACATCGGAGACGGGCTCGGCTCCGCCGGAAGCTACTTCCAGCTCCAGATGCAGACCCAGGCGTCCGGGAGCACCGGCCTGGCCGCGACCTTCAAGGCCAAGACCGGCCCCGAGGAGCGGGTGTACGCCAGTCCGGCCCAGGATGTGGTAGCCAACCAGTGGAACCACGTGG
This sequence comes from Asanoa ishikariensis, assembly GCF_900107455.1. GTDB lineage: Bacteria > Actinomycetota > Actinomycetes > Mycobacteriales > Micromonosporaceae > Asanoa > Asanoa ishikariensis. The sequence goes on from NZ_FNQB01000004.1 coordinate 100,069, forward strand.
CCTTCACCCGCCAGGGCTCGATCGGCACGCTCTATCTCAACGGCGTGGCGATCGCGAGCCGGGCCGACCTGACGGTCGACATGACCGCCATCGGCCCAACGGCCAACAACTGGCTGGGCCGCAACGGATACGGCGACGCCGCGTTCGACGGTCTGATCGACGACGTACGGGTGTACACGTCCACATTGAACGGTGCGGACGTGGCGGCGATGTACAACGAGGGCAACGCCGTGCGCTACACCTTCGACGAGAACACCGGCACCGCCGCCGGGAACTCGGGCACCAGGACGTCGATCGGTGCGGCCGTGTTGCCGGCCACGGTGACCTGGGCCGGCGGCCAGCTCGGCAGCGCGGTGAACCTACCGGGCGGCGCCGCGACCTCGGGTAACGAGGTCAAGCTGCCCAACAACATCCAGGCCGGACTGACCAACCAGTTCACCACGTCCTTCTGGGCTCGTCCGGACACGCTCCCGAACTGGGTGCCGCTGCTGCAGATCGGCAGCAGCACGGACACGTTCTTCCTGCTCCAGTCGGCCACGAACAGCGGGACGACCGGGTTCGGGGCCACCTTCAAGGCGGCGGGAGTGCCGGCGCAGGAACGGCTCACCCTCGGCGCCGGCCGGGACCTGCCGCTGGGCCAGTGGACCCACGTGGTGTTCACGATGAACGGCTCGACCGCGAAGATCTACTTCAACGGGGTCCTCCAGGCCACCCGCTCCGACTTCCCCATCGGCATCGGTAACGTGGGAGTGGGCGGCACCACCACGGCCAACTTCCTCGGTGGGACGAGTTGGGGAGACCCCCGATTCGACGGGCTGATCGACGACTTCCGTCTGTACGGCTACGAGCTCAGTGCCGAGCACGTGACCCAGCTGTACGCAGGCCGCCGCTAGTCAACGAAGCGGGGCCCCGGGATCCGTCCCGGGGCCCCGAATCACCAGACGGGCGGCTCGTGGGGCCGACCCTTCAGCTCGTGGAACCCATCGGCCTGCGCGACCAGGAGCGTGCCGTCCCACAGTCGACCCGCCGCCTCACCACGCGGCACTCGGAACATCCGATGTAGCGCGGGCTCGTCAGAATCACCCAAATCATCGCGGCAGGGCCTGTTGGAGAATGCACTCGTGGCGAATACCGACGCACGACGGCGCTGGCGAGAGCGGCAGGTCGCTGAGCATCGTGAGCTGCTGCGGTCCGATGTCGCTCAGGGCGACCTCGAGGGATTCGCGTTGGTGCGTCCGGACGGATCCCTGACGGATGAGGTTGTCCACGTGCAGTGGATGGACAACCACCCGGCAGGTCCCGACACGCACGTGACGGTCTCGTTCGCGGACGGGTCGAACGTGGTGTTCGGATTCGATGTGCCAGTCGTGAAGGTCCGAGCAGCCGACAGAACGGCGGTGAGCGGCGACGACCTACGTCAGGCAGCGCCGTCCGCGTGGGGAGCCGACGCCGGGCGCTGAACGAACACGGCGCCCCCGTACGGAGGGCGCCGTGTCGTTGTCGCTTGCTCAGCGTTGCCAGGGGTCGAAATAGGCGACCGTGGTCATGTCGACCTCGACTCCGGTGTCGAAGCTGCCCGCGGTCGTGCTCTGGCCGGTCACGAACATCCGGACGCCGTCCTTCGTCGCGGTCATCGCGAGCGCGTGGGCGCTGTCGGACGCCCCGACCAGCCCTTCGTACCGACCCAGCCAGGTCTGCCGGCCAGTAGCCGAGTCGTACGCGATCGTCACGTAGTCCGTGCCGGCGTCGCTGTCGGCGCTGGTGCCGGTGACCACGACCTTCTTGCCGTCCGGCGTGACCGCGAGACCCCACGACGTGTCGTCGTAATGCGCCTTGCCGTCGAAGCGCTGGATCCACAGCCGGCGCCCGCTGGCCTCGTCGTAGGCGACCGTGGTCAGGTCGAACCGGGTGCCGTCACCTTCGGTGTTGCCCGTGACGTAGACCCGGCCCCGGGAAACCGTGATGACGTAAGGGTTGTCGGTGGCCTGGCCCGGTCCGTCGTAGCTGTCCGTCCACCGCACGGCGCCGGTGCGCGTGTCGTAAGCGACCGTCGTGAGGTCGACCGACTTGTCGCTGCTGGCGCCGGTCACGATGACCGACCGGCCGTCCGCCGTCACGGTCATCGCCGACGGCATGTCGTACCCGTGCGCGGAACCGTCATAGCGGGCCACCCACTTTTGCTTGCCCGTGGCCGTGTCGTAGGCGACCGTGCCCCAGTCGTAGCCGGTCTCCTCCAGGCCCGGGCTCTGGCCGCCGACGAACACGGTCTTGCCGTCCGGCGCCAGGGCGATCATCCGCGCGTCGTCGGTCGCCTTGCCCGGCCCGTCGTAACGGGTGGCCCAGGCCTGCTTGCCGGTGGCGGCGTCGTACGAGGCCGTGAAGAAGTCGTCGATGCCGCCCTCCGCGAGGGTCGTCATCCCGGTGACGTACACGTGCTTGCCGTCGCGGCTCACCACGACCGCGTTGGACCAGGCCGTGAACGCATCCGGACCGGTGTACCGCGACTCCCACCTCTTCCGGCCAGTCGCGGTGTCGTACGCGATGGTGACGGCGTCGTTGCCGGTGTCGTCCGCGGCCGTGCCACCGGTGACGTACAGCGTGCGCCCGTCCGGGCTCACCGTGGTGTCGTGGGGCTCGGCGTAGGTTCCGGCCGGACCCGCGTACCCCACGGACCACAGTTCCTTGCCCGTCTTCGGGTCGTAGGCGACCGTCGCGATGCTCAAGTTGTACTGCCCCGGAACCGACCCGTAGTTGACGCCGGTCACGTAGACCCGCTTGCCGGCGGGGTCGGTGACGACCTGCTCACCCGAGTCCTGCACGCCGGCGACGCCGTGGTCCGCCGTCCACGCCTCGGCCACGGGGCGCACCACCAACGGGATCCGCACCTTGTGCTTGGTGTCGCTCCAGGTGAGCTGACCGGACACGTACGCGTTCATGGCCGCCGTTGCCCGGGTGAACTTCACCGTGAACGACCCGGTCTGGCCGGGACGCAGCGTGAGTCGCTTCGGTGTGACCTTCACCGACACCCCGGGAAGACCGGAGACCGACGGGGTGTACGTCGCCTTGGCGCGACCGACATTGGTCACCGAACGCGTCACCGTCTGGGTGCCCGCGAGCCGGCCGATCGCGACCGACGGTGTGTTCAGGTCGCTGGGGTCGAACGACTTCGGGACGGCGGCGCACGCGCTCTTCGACACGCCCTTCGTGGTGGCGCACAGGAAGGCGGTCCAGTCGTCGGCCCCGCTGTCGTAGACGAGACCCGGGTCCACGGCGCTGTTCGGCACGACGTGGCCGGCGCCCTGGGCGAACACGCCCGGCGCGTCGAGCAGGTCACGACTGGTCGTCATCAGCGCCGACTTGACGGCCATCGGCGACCAGTCGGGGTGCCGCTGCTTGAGCAGGGCCGCCAGGCCGGCGACGTGCGGCGCCGACATCGACGTGCCGCTCATGAGGTTGAAGTCGAGGCCGCCCTGCCCCGGGGGTGCGACCGCGGCCAGGATGTCCTGTCCGGGCGCCGCGAGGTCGGGCTTGAGCAGGTCGCCACCGGCCGCGGTGGAGGGTCCTCGGGAGGAGAACTCGGCGATGTACGGCGCCGGGGCGTCGTAGGAGATGGTGGCGGCCGAGATCGTGGCCGTAGCGCCGGATTGCGCCGCGTAAGCCCGAAGAGCGACCAGGTTCGCTGCCGGCAGGTGCACCGACGGCACGGAGTGGACGTCGGCGACGATGCCGTCGTCGGCGGGGTCCGTGTTGACGAGGATCATGCCGACGCCACCGGCCTGCTTGACCGCGAGGCTCTTGTTGACGCGCGGGTTGTTGCCCCGCTCGCAGACGACGATCTTGCCGGCCACCTTGGCGGGGTCGAGCACGGGCTTGCCGCCGTTGTCGACCGCGGCGTAGCAGAGCTTCGTGAGGAAGTCGCTGGCCTTCGGCAGCCCGATCGTGGCCGCGCTGGCGTACACCAGCGGTGCCGGGCCGGCCGACGTGCCCGCGAGAGAGGCACCGGTGTACGCCGCGGCGTCGCCGAGGGTGGCGGTGGCGGTGGTGGTCCGGTTGTGGGTGTCGGCGGCGACCGTCGTCACCCAGGGCGACGGGTGGGCGACCGTCGTGGCCGCCGGTCCGCTGTTGCCGGCGGACGCCGAGACGAACACGCCGGCCTTCGCCGCGGCGAGGAAGGCGACCTCCATCGGGTCGAGCAGGTCGGACGTCGTGCCCGAGACAGAGAAGTTGAGCACGTCGACACCGTCGGCCACGGACTGGTCGATGGCGGCCACGATGTCGGAGGTGGCGCCCGACGCCGTCGACCCGTCCTGGGCCGACCACAGCGCCTTGTAGGAGGCGATCCGGGCGCGCGGCGCCATACCGGTGATCTTGCCGAGCGCGGACATCGGGCCCGTGGCCTGGACGCCGTGGTTGCCGCCGGCGGTCGACGCGGTGTGGGTGCCGTGTCCGTTGTAGTCACGCGGGGAGGGGAACTCCCACGGCAACTCGGTCTTGATGCCCGCGTCGCCGCCCCACGCGTTGTTGAAGTGCCGCGCGGCCACGATCTTGCCGGTGCAGTCGTCGGCGTGCCACGAGTCGTCGGTGCCCGTCTCGCACGTGCCGTGGAAGTCGGTCAGCGGCGCGTACGCCTTGCCACCGGCGTCCGGGTTGGCGAAGCTGGCGCTGTCCGGCCAGATGCCGCTGTCGATGACGCCGATGACCAGCCCCTCGCCCGCGTCCTCGGGGCCACGGAGCTGGTCCCACAGCCCGCCCGGCTGGTCCAGACCGAGGAAGCCCGCCGTCGAGGAGGTCTGCGTGGTCACCTTCCGGTCGGCGGTGACGGCGACGACGTCGGGCAGTGCGCGCAGTTTCGCCGCCTGAGCCTTGGTCAGGTCCGCCGAGAACCCGTCGAAGGAGTAGACGTACGCGCCGCGCTTCTTCGCGCCCACTGTGCGCACGGCACGGTCCTGCTGGCCCCTGACGTGGGCGGCGTACCGCGTCACGTCCGACGACCGGGGGTTGACCTTCCTGCCGTGGCCGGGCCTGGTCGGCGCCATACCGGCGACGCCGCCGCCATAGGCGACCACGGGATCCAGCGCCATCTGGACGATGTAGGTCTGCTTACCACTGTCGGGGGCGGCCATGGCGGGCGTGCCGGACACCGCGACCTGCACCGCCAGCGCGACCGCGACGCCGGCCGGCAGCCACCGTCGAGCCCTTGAGAACGTGGACACCACTCACCTCCGCGTACGAGTTCCGCTGACGCTACGGATGGCCGCACGGGGAACCATCCGTACCGCACACGGAAAAATGGCGGTAACCTTTGGCCGCCCAGGGTGAGTACGGAGGTTGCTGCATGACCTCAGGAGTGCTCGCCGCGCGGCTGGTCGGCCGGTCTGCGGAGCTGGACCTGTTGCAGGCGGCGATCACCGCGGCACCGTCGGTCGCGCTGGTCGAGGGTGAGGCCGGGATCGGCAAGAGCCGCCTGGTCCGTGAGCTGTTGACTGTCACGTCGGGTCGCCGAGTCCTGATCGGCCAGTGCGAGCAGCTTCAGGAGCCGTTGCCGCTCTCGCCGCTGCTCGACGCGTTCCGCCAGGCGGGACCCGAGCTCGGCGGTCCGCTCAACCCGGTGATCGGCGCGCTGGCCCCGCTGCTTCCGGAGCTGGCCGCGCACCTGCCGGCGCCTCCGCCGGCACTGTCCGACCCGGGGGCGGACCGGCACCGCGTCTTCCGGGCGGCCGTCGCCCTGCTGGAGGAGCTCGGCCCTTTGCTGCTGGTGCTGGAGGACGTGCACTGGGCCGACACGGTGACGTTCGACTTCCTCGCTTTCCTCGCCGCGCACCTGCCGCCGGACCTCGCGCTGGTCATCACCGCGCGCACCGAGACCGGCCGGCTGCCGATCCGCGAAGCGCTGGCCCGCGCCCCGTCCGGCGCCGCCCACGTCGTCGGCCTGCGCCCGTTGCGCCCGCCCGAGGTGGCACAGCTCGCCGGTGAGATCCTCGACGCGGCACCCGCGCCCGGCTTCGCCGACCGGCTCTACGAGAAGACCGGTGGCATCCCGTTCGTGGTGGAGGAAGTGCTCCGCACGTACCTGAAAGGGCCTGGCGCGCTTTCGGGACGGCCGGAGGCACTGGACGACCTCGCCGTGCCGACCGTGCTGCGCGACGTGATCCTGCAACGTCTGCTCTCCCTCGACGACGACGCCCGGGAGATCGTCCAGGCCGCCGCGGTCGTCGGCCTGGTGGCCGACGACCGGCTGCTCGCCGAGGTGACCGGGCGCGACTCCGCCGAGATCGCGCGTGCGCTCGCCGGCGCGCAGGACGTCGGTCTCCTTCAGGAGGACGGGTTCCGCCACGCCCTGGCCCGACAGGTCGTGTACGAGTCCGCCCCCGCGGCCTGGCGGCGGTGGCTGCACCTGCGCACCGGTCGCGCACTCGAGTCGACCGGCAGCTCGGCCCGGCTCGCACACCACTACCTGCGGGCGGGCCACCACACCGAGATGGTGACCCATGCCGAGGCGGCCGCCGAGACCGCGCTCGCACACGGCAACGACGCCACCGCCGCGCGATTCCTGCTGGCGGCGCTCGGCGCGGACGGGGTTCCTCAGGAGACCCGGGTGCGGCTCGCGGTCAAGCTCGGCAGGGCCGCCGTCGACGGCCTCGCCCATGCCGAGGCACTGCCGATCGTCGCCCGGCTGCTGACCACCGAGCAACTGCCGGCGGCGGTACGCGGTGAGCTCCGGTTCGCGTACGGCCGCCTGCTTCGTCAGTCCGGTGACACCCGGGCCGGCCACCTGGAGATCGAACGTGCCGTCGAGGACCTCGCCGGCGCGCCCGCGCTGCTCGGCCGTGCGCTCGCCGTCCTGGCTGCGCCGGAGACCGTCACGGACCGGCATGTCCGCGAGCACCTGGCCCGCTGCGACGAGGCGGCCGCGGCAGCACGTCGCAGTGGCGACCGCGGCGTCGACCTCGCGGTGCGGATCACGCGGGCGGGGCTCCTGTTGGAGCTGGGGCAGCCGGCGGGCTGGCCGCTGGTCGAGGACCTGCTCGACGGGGACGACCTGCGGTCTTCTCCCCGCGAGTGCGCCCGCGCGTGCCTCAACTGGGCGCAGGGCGCCCTGCACGCCGGCCGGCTGGACCACGCGGAGGCGTTGCTGGCCACCGGGCGGCAGGTCGCCGATCAGGTCGAATATCTCCGGATCGCGGTGGTGCTCGACCTCGTGACCGCTCTGGTGGACTACGCGGCCGGCCGATGGGACGGGCTGCTGGACCGAGCGCGCCTGATGGGCGCGACCCACGCCACGTTCGGCGCCGCGTCATTGGACTCGCGGCTGCTGCTCGGTGCGCTGCTCGCGGCGATCGGGCCCGCGGAGGAGGCGGCGGACTGCTTCGGCGAGGTCATCACCGTCGCGGAGCAGGTCGGCACCGCATGGCCACTCATCTCGGCCCGGACCGCCATGGCCCGGTTGCTGTTGACGCTGGACGACGCCAACGGCGCGGCCGACCACGCCAGGGCGGCCATCACCCAGGTCCGCGCCAAGGGGAACTGGGTCTGGGGCGGGGAGGCCGTGCTGTGTCTCGTCGACGCGGTGGGGCGGACGGACGAGGCCGAGGCCGTCGTCGTCGAGCTCGCGGCCGGGCTGGCGGGGACCGACGCACCTCGTGCGCGGTCCGCTCTGCTGGCCGCGCAGGCCGTCCTGGCCCCAGGCGACGCCGACCGGCTCCTCGTCGCGGCACGCGGGGTCGCGGGCGACGCGGGTTTGACCTACGACGAGGCGCGGGCCACCGAACGGCTCGGAGGCCTGCGGTGCGCGCACGACGACCCACGCGGCGGCGAGGACCTGGAGACCGCCCTGCGGCTGTACGGCGCCCTGCACGCCACCCGCGACATCGCCCGCGTCTGCCGGGCGATGCGACTCCACAACGTGCCCATCCCGTATCCCTGGCGCGGCGGCCGGCCCGCACTCGGCCACACTTTGTCGGCGCAGGAACATCGCGTGGCCCTGCTGGCCGCCGCGGGCAGGACGAACCAGGAGATCGCCACCGAGCTGTTCCTGTCGCGCCGCACGGTGGAGAGCCACGTCTCCAGCGCGCTGCGCAAGCTCGGGTGCACGTCCCGCAAGGACCTGACAGGCATCCTCGATAGGTGAGCGCCTGACCGTCCGGGTCGGCCTCAGACGCTGATCGCGTCGAGCAGCGCGCCGACCGGCTTGTCGGGCAGGGCGCGGGCGACGTCGGCGACCGCGACGATGCCGACCAGATCGTGGCCGTCGATCACGGGCAGCCGACGTACCTGGTGGCTGCCCATGGTCTTGAGAATCTCCTCGATGTCGTCGTCGGCGCCGATCGTCACGGGCTTGCCCTGGCCCAGCTCGCCCGCCAGGATCTGCTCCGGGTCGCGTCCCTGCGCGATGACCTTCACGACGATGTCGCGATCGGTCAGCATGCCTTTGAGCCGGTTGTCTGTGCCGCAGATCGGCAACGAGCCAACGTTGAGTTCGGCCATCTTGCGGGCGGCCGCGGCCACGGTCTCCTCGGCACCGACGCACGTGGCGTCGGGAGTCATGATGTCGCGTGCGGTCGTCATGGTGGTCTGCTCCCTCTGTTGGGCTACTTACCGGATGGCTACCCGAGCGGCGACGGGTCAACCCGGCATCCTGCCTGACATCGCATATGGACGGTCCTTCTTGGAAGGACAGTCGGGTGCCGCAACCCCGACGCGGACCGTTCCTCCACGTCACTCCAGCCACGTTGGTTGACTAGTTCAAATTCGGCTGACGACGTTCAATTGCGTAAGGAGCGGGTCGTTATCGGGTTGATTATCACGAACGGGGCGTAGCGATGACGCAGAGCGCGCGTATGACAGATCAGCGCACCGGCGTCGGGGCCGAAGTGGGGGAGAACGAAACCGCTATCGACCTAGATCTTGTGGTGGAGTACGGGTCAATATCAACGACATCCACCTGCCGGACGACAGCGTCGAGAGCGGGGGCCGAAGCGGCCAGTCGCGAGTGTCCTGACCGCCGAGCCGGGGGACGGCGACCAGGCGGGTCAAGCCGTCAGATCTGGCTTGCCGCCTGATTGAGCAGGGCGGCGTGCTCTGCGAGGACGGGAGCGGCCACGCTGGCGTCCTGCTTGACCGCAGGATCCGAGCCGCTCGTGATCTCGCGTTGCGCGTTTGCCGTCGCCGCCTTGTTGGCCGCCTGCTGCACCGGAATCCACACGCGGTCGTATCGACCGTCAGGCACCTTGTCCAGCTGCTTGGTCGCCTGGCGCGCGGCGTCGGCCGGGGCCAGGGGCACTCCGAGTGACGATGCGGTTTGCTGGAGGGACTGGTCCAGCCGGGTGAAGTCGGTGACGAACCGGCCCCCGAGATCCTTGACCTGCTGACTTTGCCCCTTCTGCTGAGCCTGTTGACCAGTGGCGATCTCCACCAGGTTGGACTGGTGCGCGGCCTGCAGATAGCCCACGTCCTGCGCGGACGGCGCAGCGGCAGGAGCGTCTGCCGCCCCGGCGACGGCCGGACCGGCGCCGAGCGCGGCCACGAGTACGGCGGCTACCCCAAATGCTCGCAATGCCATGGCGGTCCTCCTCGCTGGCCTTCCATTCCGGCTACCCGGGCATTTCCGCCCTAACCGCATCCGTCCACGGATATCCGGGTGGCCCAAGCGCCTGTTGCGCGAGAAAACGCCATCGCGCCGACGTGGGCTGGCTGGACGCGCTCGAACCGGACCCACGGGGGTTCGGGATCCTCGGTACACCACGCCGCCGGTCACCGCGCAGTTGTCGTTGTAGTGGTCGTACTCGAAGACGGGGTTCGCTCCACGCTGCCTTCGATCCCTGGCAGTTCCCATCCTTTGTGGAGGAACCGAGAAGCGGCCGCTCGCCATACCGGAGGCGGGCACCCCCGACGGCATCGAGTCCCTTCTTGCTCCTCGGTCCGCTGACGGTAGTATCCCCGTGCTTTGGAGTGCAACGGGGAGGAAGACCCATATGCGATGGAAGATTCCGGCTGGCGTCCTGGTGGCGCTGGCCTTTTTGATTCCGGCGGCACCGGCCGCGGCTCACGCCGCACAACCCGGGCTCAACGAGTCCTGCCAAACGGTCGAGCGCAAGGTGTACAGGGATATCCGCGAGCTTGTCACCATCGACCTGGACACCGCCACCGACGTCGAGATACGCGTGTTGGCCAACCAGCTCCTGACCGTGGCAAAAGCAGAGTCCTTGGCCGTTTTGCCTGGCGCGATACAGGAGCGACTGGACGGCACCGCGGATGATCTGCGCGCATTCCTCAAGTCGGACCTGGAGAATGCCTGGTCGGTGGGTCTGCGGATCGAAGTGGTCCGGACGTTGACGGACGCTGGCACCAACGTGAAGACGGCAGCGCAGAAGGTCCTCGACGACCCGTCCATCGACACCTACCTGGCTTACCTCAACAACGGCCTGTACGACGCGCGTGCGCTTGATTGCGCTGCTCAGCCCACCCCGACGCCGACCGTCGCACCGACCTCGGCCCCGACCCCGACGCCGACCGTCGTGCCGACCCCTGCTCCCTCCGGCAGCCCGGACGCTCCGGGCGGCGACGGCGGTGGCGGTGGGCTGCCCCTGACCGGTGCCGACACCGCGATCGTCGCTGGCGTCGGCGGTGCACTCCTGCTGCTCGGTGGCATGGGCTACCTGATCGGACGCCGGCGCCGTTCCCGCTTCGTGGCGTAGCGGACTCGATGCGCCCGGCTCGACTTTTCGTCGGGCCGGGCGCGAGGACCTCTGAATGCGAGATCGCCGATCTGAAAGTCAGCGGTTCGCCATCCCACCGCCTGGGGTCGGCTGGACGCGCTCGAACCGGACCCGGTTCAGCCAGCCCGGCAGGTCGCTGAGCACGTAGAGCTCGCCGTGCACGTCCGTGCCGATCGCGGTCGGTTGGGTGGGGAAGTAGCCGATCGTGGCGGACTCGTAGCCGCCCGCGGGTTTGGGGCGCACGGCGAACACACGGGTCGAGCAGTAGTCGGCCGCGACGTAGGTGCCGTATGCCGCGGGGGTCCGGGATCCTCGGTACACCACGCCACCGGTCACCGCGCAGTTGTCGTTGTAGTGGTCGTACTCGAAGACGGGGTCGGTGTAGCGCCCGCCCGGCCGGCATTGCTGTGGGTCGAACACCGGGGTGCCTTCCCGGCACGACCAGCCGAGGTTCGCTCCACGCTGCCACGGGCGGATGTGGTTGATCTCCTCGATCAGGCCCTGGCCGACGTCACCGATCCACAGTGAGCCGTCGACCGGGTCGACCGAGAACCGCCACGGGTTGCGCAGCCCGTAGAGCCAGATCTCCGGCCGTGCGCCAGCCGTACGGACGAACGGGTTGTCGGAGGGTACGCAGTAGGGCTTCGCCCCGCAGGTGCGGTTGACGTCGATCCGCAGAATCTTGCCGAGCAGGGTGCCGAGGTTCTGGCCGGACTTGAACGGGTCGTACGCGTGGCCACCGTCGCCGAGGGACCAGTAGAGGTAGCCGTCGCGGCCGAATGCCACCTGTCCGCCGTTGTGGTTGCCGTAGTCGGCGTGCTCCTGGGTGAGCAGCACCTGCAACCGTTCGGGAGCGCCGATGCGCACTCGCGCCAGCGTCAGCGCGCCGGCCGGCAGGCTCGTGTAGGCCACGTAGAGCATCCCGGTCCGCGCGAAGTTCGGTGCGGGCGTGATGCCGAGGAGGCCGCGCTCGTTGTCGGACGTGTCGATCCGGGCGGTCAGGTCGAGCACCGGCTCGGCCGCCAAGCCGGTGTCGGGGTGGTACGAGCGGACGGTGCCGTCCTTCTCCGCGATCAGCATCCGGCCGTCCGGCAGCCCGGTGATCGCGATCGGACGCTGCAAACCGAAAGCCACCTGTTCGGAGACGACGGTCAGCTCAGCGAGTGGCGCCGCGCGGGTGGGGGAGGCGCCGGCCGCTGAGGACAACAGGGACGCGGACAGGGCCAGAACGAGCAGGCCGGCCAGCTTGGCGGCCCGGCGACTGTGCGGTCGCGACATGGTCGAGCTCCTCGAGCAGAGTGGGGGACGCGGTCTGGGAGCGTTCCCACCATACATCGATCCACGACGATATCAACCCCACGGCATCATCGTGCACGGCGGATGGTTCCGCCGTACGCGATGATGATCGGGTCAGATGTAAGCGGTCTTGGGGCCCGAGCAGAAGTCGGCAGCCCCAATGCTGCAGATCTGCATGATGATCTTGTCGCCCGACTGCCAGCCCGACGGTTTGGAGACCGTCTTGTTGGAGCTGGAGCCCCATTGGTGCCGAATGACAATGGGACTGTTCGACCTCTTGTCGTTGGTGATCACCGCGTGGGCGTACGTCTCACCGCCGTCATTGAGGTTGTCCCAGATCGTGAACTTGTCCGTGTCGCTGTTGTAGCGCAGTCCGGCCAATAGACTGGCATTCATAGTCTGGAATGCCGTCTGCGCCTGGGAAGCGTCTCGAACAACATCGAACGACATCGAACACTGCGGGGCTCAGCCCGACGCGCGCCTTGGCCGCCCACCTGGTTGCCGCCGGTCCGCCGCGAACAGGTCGTGCAGGAGCTGGATGGCCACCGAGCCCTCCCCGACGGCCGATGCGACGCGTTTGACCGAGCCATGGCGGATGTCGCCGGCCGCGAACACCGCCGGCATGCTGGTCTCGAGGAACATCCGGTTGCGAGCCAGGGGCCAGGGATCAACATCGGTGACGTTCTGTCCAGTGCGGACGAACCCCCGCTCGTCGCGCTCGATCTCGGGCGGCAACCAATCGGTCGACGGATGCGCGCCGATCATCAGAAACAGGCCGCCGGCTTCGACGGTCTCCTGCGTCCCGTGCGCGTTGTCCCGCAGCACGAGGTGGTCCAGTGCTCCCGCGCCGCCGCCACCGACGATCTCGGTCCGCAGGCGTACGGACACGTTCGGCGTCAACACGATCTCGCGGACGAGATAGTGCGACATGCCCGCGGCCAGCGAGTCGGCGCGCACCACGAGAGTGACCGTCTTGGCATAGCGAGCGAGGTAGATGGCGGCCTGACCGGCCGAGTTGGCGCCGCCGAGCACGAAGACGTCGCGGCCGGCCATGGCCGGTGCCTCCGAGGTCGGACCGCCGTAGAAGACGCCGGCGCCGTTGAGCGCCTCGAGCTCCGCGACCCCGACCCTGCGATAGGTGGCTCCCATCGTCAGGAGAACCGCCCGGGCGTGCACGTCGCCGCTGTCGGACAGCGTGACCACCAGCCGGTCGCCCTCGCGGCGCAGGCCCGTGGCCACCTGCATGAACGCGAAGTTGGCTCCGAAGATCCACGCCTGGTCGTACGCCCGTTGCGCCAATCGTCGACCGCTCACCCCGCGGGGAAACCCGAGGTAGTTGCGGATCATCGAGCTCGACGTCGCCTGCCCGCCGACTCCGCCCTCGTCGACGACCAACGTGCTGAAACCCTCCGAAGCGCCGTAGACGGCCGCTGACAGGCCAGCGGGGCCGGCGCCGATGATGAGGAGGTCGTAGTCGATCCGCGCGGGGTTCACCGCGGAGCCGGCGGCCAGGGCGATCTCGGCGTTGCTGGGATCCGTCAGGATCCTGCCGTTGGGAAAGATCACGACGGGAAGCTGGCTGTCGCCGGCCGTGCCGAGCAGCACTCGGCCTTCGTCGGAGTCGGCCAGACAGAACGAATGCGGGAGCGCGCAGCTCACCAGGGCCTTACGCAGCTCGTAGGCCCGCCCGGACCACGACTCACCGACGATGTGCACCATGTACGGCAGGGACCGCCGCGCCTCCGCCCAGCCGAGCAGCAGGGCCGAGACCTCCTGATGGAACGCCTCGTCCGGCGGCGACGACGGCCTGAGCATGTAGTGGTCGATGAGGCCACGGGCCATCGACTCGAAGATCGCCTCACCGATGGCGGGCTTGCCCCAGTCTCCCCATGCGATCACCAGACCCCGCTTGGCTTGCGGGTGCAGGCGACGTGCCGCCTCCAGCACCGGAATCCCGACCGCACCGGACAGCCCTCGACCCGAGAGCACCAACGCGATCTCCTCGCCGGAGACGGCGAGCTCTTCGAAGCGCGCGTACGCCTCGTCCGCCGAAGGCAGAGCCTCCACGCGGTAGTGCCGCTCGTAGCGATCCCGCAACTCCCGCTCGAGATCGCCCAGAGCGACCGCATCGTCGTCCACCGCGACAAGCACCGGCAAGCTCACAAGCTCCACGATATTGCCCCGGCTCGGCGATTGTGGCCGGAACGCGCGGAACCGGGACCACGGTCGTCAATGTCTTGAGCGAGAATGGGTCCGTTCGCGCGCCCGCAAACGGGGAGGGTCAGCATGGGCAGGTCCTGGGTCGCACGCGTCAAACTCGGCACGGTTCTCGGGTTGGTCCTGGTGGTCGGCGGGGCGCCGGTCGGTCAGCCGGCATCGGCGGCCGATCCCATATTCCGACCGGGAGCGGCCAGCCTGGGCGACGCGCTCATGCCCGGTCTCGGCAACGGCGGCTACGACGTCGGCAACTACGACATCCGACTGCGTTGGGCGCCGGACACCGGCCGGCTCAATGGGCGCACCACGATCACCGCGACCGCCACCCGCAACCTGTCCCGGTTCAACCTCGACTTCGCACTGCCGGTCACCGCGGTGACGGTCAACGGCGAGCCCGCGACGTTCACCCAGCGCGACTGGGGAGACTACGTCAACCACCGCGAGCTGGAGGTCACCCCCGCGCGCGGGCTGCCCGCGGGCACCGGGATGAGCGTGGTCGTGACCTACGCCGGCCGGCCCGCCGACGTGATGATCGAGTTCTACGGCTCCGAGTGGCGCTCCACGCCGACCGGCGTCATCGTCTGGAACGAGCCGGATCCGTCGTCCGAATGGTGGTTCCCGGCCAACGCCCATCCCAGCGACAAGGCGACGTACGACGTGCGGGTCACCGCGCCGGCGGGGTTGACGGCCGTCACGAACGGCCGCCTGCTGTCCCGCGTCGTCAACGGCGATGTGGCGACCGCCCACTGGCGCAGTGACAGCCCCATGGCGACCTACCTGGCCATGCTGGCCATCGGCGACTACACAGTGGAGACCGGCACCGCGCTAGGGGGCTCCGTGCCGGCCTACTACGCCTATGAGACCAGCAACGGCGTCATCAACGACCGGGCCAGGCGCGACATCTCCCGCACGCCCGAGGTGCTCGCGTTCCTCCAACGCAAGTGGGGGCCCTACCCCTTCACGGCCGCGGGCGCCCTGGTGACCGGCGAGACGTTCGGCAGCGCCCTCGAAACCCAGACGCGGCCGGTCTACCAGGGCGGCCGGTGGCGCAACTCCACCGAGAACGTGTGGGTGGTGGTGCACGAGAGCGCCCACCAGTGGTACGGCGACAGCGTCACCGCGCGGACCTGGAGCGACCTGTGGCTCGCCGAGGGATTCGCGACGTACTCCGAGTGGGAATGGTCCCAGGCACAAAGCACCGGCACCCCTGCGGAACTGTTCGACTACTACTACGCGACCGCGCCGGCATCGTTGTGGGAAAGCCCGTTGAACGCGCCGTTCTACCCGCTGGACCAGTCGGTCTACCAGCGCGGCGCGATGCTCCTGCAAGCCCTACGCAACCGCGTCGGCGACGCGGACTTCTACCGCATCATGCGGACGTGGGCGGCGCGGCACCGGCACGGCAACGCCGACAGCGCCGACTTCACCGCGATCTCGACCAACCTCAGCGGGCAGAACCTCACGTCGTTCTTCCAAGCCTGGCTGTACGACGCCCGGCGCCCGGACCCCACCGTCGACAACGGATTCCCGACCGGAGCGCCGGCCGGGAAGGTGTCGGCACCGAAGGCCGCTGCGGCCATCGCCCGCAGCCGGGCCGGTTAGCGGTCGCAGTAGATGGCGTAGCCGCCGGTGCCGCGGTGCTTGGCCTCGTACATGGCGAGGTCGGCGCGGGCGACGAGTTCGGCGGGCTCTTGTCCGTCGGTGCTGCTCAGCGCGACGCCGACGCTGACGCTGACCCGGAGCCATTGGTCGGC
Organism: Asanoa ishikariensis; assembly: GCF_900107455.1. Lineage (GTDB taxonomy): Bacteria > Actinomycetota > Actinomycetes > Mycobacteriales > Micromonosporaceae > Asanoa > Asanoa ishikariensis. Next base: position 116,051 of record NZ_FNQB01000004.1, read on the forward strand.
CACGCGCATCGGCTCGGCCAGTGCGGTCACGATGCGCCGTGCCACGCCGGCGGCGTCCTGCGGCCTGTCGACCCGGGCCAGCATCACCGCGAACTCGTCGCCGCCGAAGCGTGACGCCGTGTCGCCCGCGCGTAGCTGCGCCGTGATCCGGTCCGCGGTCAGGGTGAGTAGCTGGTCGCCGGCGGCGTGCCCGAGTGAGTCGTTGATGTCCTTGAACCGGTCGAGGTCCAGGAACAGCACCGCCAGCGTGCGGCCGTCGCCGTCCGCGATCGCGAGCTGCTGCGCCAACTGCTCGAGGAACAGTCCGCGGCTGGCCAGGCCGGTCAGTGGGTCGTGGCGCGCCTGGCGCATGCGCACCAGCGTGTTGGCGTCGGTGAGGGCGAGGCTGACGTTCTCCGCGAAGGCGCTCAGGGTCTGTTCGTCGGCGGCGGAGTACCTGCGAGTCGGGTCGCAGGACGCCACGACCAGGGCGCCGGTCAGCACACCGCTGTCGTGCACGGGGGCGGCCATCGACGCGTGGACCGTGCCGGGGCCGAGCAGTTTGAGCATCTTGGACTGGAGCTCCTCGCCGTGCCGCACCGCCACCCGGTCGGTGACCATCGCCTCGCCCGCCGGTGCTGCGGCGGTGAGGTCGACCAAGGGCCGGTCAGCCGGGTCGACGGGCCGCGTGCCGGCCGCCGCCGCCAACCGGGCCCGGCCCGAGTCGGGCTCGTCGCGTACCCACAGCAGCCCGATCCCGTCGCCGAGCAGATCGCGGGCACCTTCGGTGATCGTGTCGAGGATGTCCTGGAGGTCCTCGCGGTGGGAGATCGCGCGCTGGATCGCGGACAGGTGCTCCAGCAGCCGCTGTCGTTCCTGCAACGACTCGCGCATGGCGTGCTCGGCGACCAGCGTCCGCAGCATCGTCAGAGTCAGCTCCAACACCCGGGCCATACCGCGCACGAGATTCTGCTCCTCGACCTGAAACGGAGCGCCCCAGCGGGCCAGCACCAGGTGCCCTGGGTGGCTGCCGGCCCAGGACGCGGTCACAGTGGGGGAGTCGCCCAGCCCAGGAACGTCCAATTCGGAGTGTTGCTGCCCGGCCATCGCGACGATCTCGTCGTGCGGGACGGCGCCGGGCGGAAAGCCGATCGACGCCACCACTTTGCCGTCGATGACCGCGGCGGCGACCTCCGCCTCCAACGCCTGCGCCGAGCGCTCGACCGCGTTCTGCACAGCGGACGCCTCGTCGGGGGAGGAGGACACCACGGCCAGCAGCTCCACGAGCTGCTGGATGTAGAGCGAATCCGCGGGTCCGGCCATGTCAGCTCAATGCCAGCACAGCGAGTGTCTGGTTGTGGAACCCGTCGATCCCGTGGTTGCGGGCGATCTCGCCGTACGTGTAGAAGCCGGCGAACGGCATCGTGCCGGCCCACCGCTGCAGGCGCTCGCCTTCGCGCCGGATGCCGTCGTCGCCCAGCACCGCGCGCGACGCGGCGCAACTGAACGTGAGCATGCCGATCGGATCGTTCCCTCCGAGTCGATCCAGCGTGTCCCGGCAGACCGTGTCCACCGACTCCAAAATGGACTGCTCGTCGCCGGTCATCACCCATGTGAGGCCGCCCGGGTCGATCGCGCCACCCCCGCCGATCGAGCGGCCCTCGAGGTCGACCTCGGTGGAGAGGTTGCGGGCCTCGACACCGCTGCGCCGTTGCACGCCGAGCGGGCGTGGCAGGGCGAAATCGGTGAACGCCGACGGGTCCGTGTACGCCTCCGGCGGCGCGTCCAGGCGTTCCAGGTACACATCGAGCGCGGGCCGGTCGTCGAGCGTCAGCACGCGCCCGTCGGCGGCGCGGGTCACGATCATCGGCTGGCCGACCGTGCGGTACCCATGGCCGACCCCCACCGCGAGCGGCGCCTCGGACGCGATGGCCGCGCCGATCACCGCGTCGGTGAGCACGTGCCCGTCCTTGAAGAGGTACACCCCGTTCATCCGCCAGCCGTCAGCCGCGGCCCCGCCGAACAGCGGAGTGCCCGCACCCAACGCGCGATAGCTGCCGCGCACGATGCTCTCCTGGTCGCGGACCAGGCCGTCGGTGAGCAACATCAGCACCCGGTGCGGCTGCGAGACGTCTCGCATGCAGGACGCGGCCTCGTAACCAGCCTCGGCCTGACGACCGGAGACGTGCTCGACGGCGCAGGTGGCGACCTCCAGCCCGACGCCGCCGATCGCGGCCACGGTGACGGTGCCGTCGGCAGGTCCGCCTACGCCGATCTCTCCGTGCGTGGTGCACCCGATGACGGGCACCCCTGGCGCGGCCCGCGCGACGCCGGCCAGCACCGCCGCGGTGTCGTGGGTGATGGCCGCGAACACGATCAACAGCTTCGGGTCGGGTCCGGCCCGCGCCTCGCGCACCGCCTCGGTCGCCGCCGCGCCCGAATCGGCCTGAGTGCTCCGGCCGACGCCCAACCAGCGCCGGTTATGCACCTCTTCGCCCAAGACTCACACCTCACCGCCCATTTGAAGGCTTTTCGGTTGAATCAGCTCCCGGTTTACACCGTACTACCAGGCATTTCGCGGCCCAGTGCGGAAGGTAACGGCGAGATAACTGTGGGATACATGTACGCCAATGATCACTAGCATCAATGTCCAACCAGGCGACCTCGTCTGGAGTTAGGTGGAGGTTGGATGAACGTTCGGCGGAGGGTGGTCTCGCCTGTCGCGGCAGGCGTACTGGCCATTTTCACGAGCCTCACCGCGGCCGGCCTGCCGTCGGTGGCACACGCTGCCACTGATGGTGTCCCGATCACCCATGAGGAGAACCCTCGGGTTCCCGAAGGGGCGGCGTGGACGCAGACGTACTTCCCGTCCTCGGACGGCAGCGGGGTCGAGCTGCACGCCGACATCCTGCGCCCGGCACACCTGCCGGCGCGGGCGAAGACACCGGTGATCCTGTCGGTGGGACCGTACTTCTCGCACGCCGGGGAGACCTCTCCCGGCGGGTTCGACCAGGTCGGACCGTCGCCGCGCTTTCAGGACCTGATCGACGGCGCCCGGCTCATGGAGCGTGGATACACCTTCGTGATGGTCGACCTGCGCGGCTTCGGCGGCAGCACGGGGTGCCTCGACTTCCTCGGCCCCGGCGAGCAGGCCGACATCAAGGCGGCCGTCGAGTGGGCCGCTCGCCAGCCGTGGTCCACCGGCAAGGTCGGCATGTACGGCAAGTCGTACGACGCCAACACCGGACTGGCGGCCAACGTCCTCAAGCTCAAGCCTCTCAAGGCGATCGTCGCCCAGGAACCGACGTGGAACAGGTACAACTACCTGTACAGCAACGGGGTGCCGCGCTCCAACGCGACCAGCAGCCCGCGCAGCTACTACTCGATCGCGACGATGCCGCAACTGGGCGATGACAGCGACCGCTACAAGGCGAACGCGGACTACGAGAAGAGCCACCCCGAGTGCCAGATCAACAACGCCACCAGCACCCAGGATCCCGACCCGAAGTCGGCGTTCTGGCGTGCCCGTGACTTCGCCTCCCGCGCCGCCGGCTCCCGTACACCGTTGTTCGTCACGTCGGGCTTCATCGAGGACAACACCAAGCCCGAGGACATGCAGAAGTACCTGAACAACCATCACGGCCCGGAACGCGGCTGGCTCGGTCAGTGGGAGCACGTCCGCGGCAACGAGACCGACAACAACGGCCAACTCAAGATGGGCCGGGCCGGCTGGTTCGACGAGGTGATGCGCTTCTACGACCAGCATCTGCGTGGCATCAAGCCGTCGGTGAAGGACCCGGCGTTCTCGGTCGAGGACAGCCTCGGCGACTGGCGCGCCCAGCCGACCTGGCCGGTGACCAATGACTCGTACACGGCGCGGTTGTCGCCCGGGCGTTACGTCGACGATGGGGGCCAGGCGGCGCAGCGGACCGTCGAGACCCCAGCCGCGGGCTGGGACATCGAGTACGCGCAGGCGGCCGGCTCGCCAACGGTCGCGGTAGTCGACGAGCCCGGCAACAGCTACTGGAGCTTCTCCACGCCCGCCTCCAAGCAGGTGCGGCTCACCGGCACGCCGGAGATCGCGCTGAAGACCAAGGGCGAGGGCAACGTGTGGGTACGGCTGTGGGACGTCGCTCCGGACGGCAGGGCGACGATGTTCAACGAGATGGTCGCGGCGCTGAACGACAGGTCGACGTCGTTCCCGCTGAAGGCGACGGACTGGACCTTCGAGCAGGGCCACCAGCTCGGGGTCCAAATAGGAACCATCACATCCCGGGGCTGGCGCCCGGTTCCCTCGGGTCAGACGATCACCGTCACCGACGCACGGCTCGCCATCGAGGTGCAGGATCCGCGGTTCGACTCACCCACCCAAGGTGACCGATCGCCGTACCTGGACCGGTATCTGACGGCGAACACCATCACGCTCGACACCGTCGGCGCACCGACCTTCCCATTGCGCGTCTCGAAGAAGCATTGACCAACCGCGTTGGAGGCCGCATCAGGCATCGTGCCGGTGCGGCCTCCGCCGCGCGGGGCAGGTCACTGGACGCGCGAGACCAGGCCACACTCGTAACCGAAGATCACCGCCTGGACCCGGTCGCGCAGGTCGAGCTTGGCGAGGACCCGGCCGAGGTGGGTCTTGACGGTGCTCTCGGACAGGACGAGGGCGGCGGCGATCTCGGCGTTGGACAGGCCGCGGGTGACGAGGGTCAGCACTTCCCGCTCGCGGGCGGTGAGTGCGGCGAGTCGTTCTACGGCGATGGGCGGGGCCGGTGCCCGGCTCACGTAGTGGGCGATCAGGCGGCGCGTGACGCTCGGCGCGGCCACCGACTCGCCCGCTGCGACGATCCGTACCGCCGAGATCAGGTCGGCGGCGAGGGCGTCCTTGAGCAGGAAACCGCTGGCTCCGGCGCGTAGTCCCGCGAGCACGTACTCGTCGAGGTCGAAGGTGGTCAGGATGATGACCCTGGCGGGGTGCTGGCCGGAACGGATGCGGCGGGTGGTCTCGATGCCGTCCAGACCCGGCATGCGCACATCCATCAGGACGACGTCGGGGCGGGTCAGGGCCACGGTGTCGAGTGCCCGGTGTCCGTCGGCGGCCTCGCCGACCACCACGATGTCGTCGGTTTCGTCGAGCACCAGCCGGAAGCCCGTGCGGACGAGCGTCTGATCGTCGACCAGCACCACCCTGATGGTCATGGCCGCGCCCCGACCGGAAGCGTCGCACCAAGCCTGAACCCACGGTCGGGTGCTCTTCCCGTCTCCAGGGTGCCGCCGAGCATGGCGACTCGTTCGGCGATGCCGCGCAGGCCGTTGCCGGACCCATCCGCCCCCTCGGCGAGACCCTGGCCGTCGTCTGTCACGTCTACCCGCAGAAACTCCGGATCGAACTCGAGCCGGACCCACGCGCCGGCGTCCGGGCCCGCGTGCTTCAGCGTGTTGGTGAGGGCTTCCTGCACGATCCGGTACGCGGACAGGTCGACTGCTGCCGGCAGGACGTCGGGCACCCCTTCGATGCGCAGGTCGATCCGCATGCCGGCCGAGCGCAACTGGTCGACGAGGTCGGGTATCGCGCCGATCCCCGGCAGCGGCGCGAGCCGGGCGTCCTCTCCGGCCGGGTCCGTGCGTTCGGCCGTGAGCAGCCGGCGCATCTCGGACAATGACGACCGTCCGACCTCGATCACGTGTTGCAGGGCCGTGGCCGCGCGGTCCGGATGCCGGTCGAGCGCCGCGGCGGCGCCCTGGGCCTGCACGACCATGACGGACATGCCGTGTGCGACCACGTCGTGCAGCTCCCGGGTGATCCGGGTCCGCTCGGCCGCGACCGCGAGCGTCGCTCGCTGGCGCTCCTGCCGGGCCAGGTCGGCGGTGCGCTGTTCGATGGCGACAAGGTGCGCGCGACGGGTACGGATGCCGTCGCCGACCGCGTACGCCGCGACCAGCAGCAGCCACATCTCGAGGACGGCCTGACCCGTTTCGACCAGCGCGCCGACGGGAATCGCTGTGTTGGCGAGCATCCGCGTTTCGTCCGGCTGCCGCTGGGGTGTCGTCGGTTCCTGGCCGTCAAGAGCCTGCTGGGCCTGTTTCGCTGCGGCGGCGGCTTTCTGGTTGTGCGCCATGTCGACCCGGCTGCCCAACATGGCGAGGTAGGTCAGGATCATCGTCACGGCCAGCGCGCCCAGGACGAACCGCCGCCGGCGGCTCATGGCGGCCAGCGTGTACAGCACCAGTGGCAGCGCCAGGTCGAGTAGCTGGAACTTGGTCTGTAGCAACAGATGACCGGCCGTCCCGGCCGCGGTGAGGACAAGCGCCACAACGGCGTTTCGCCGTCTGAGCGCCACGCCGACGATCGCCAGCGCAGCGCACAACCACCAGATGTAGTCCAGCGGAACACCCGCGCGGGCGAGGAAGCCGACAGAGTCGCCGGGCTTCTGCGGCGAGGCGAGCGCCGTCACGAAGTTTGGTCCCAGGGTCACTGCCAACAGCGCCAGCGCGAGGGCGGCGTCTGCCAGCAGGTGGCGTGGCACGAACCGGGACACGCTCTCATCGTAGGAACGACCGGCGCCGGTGCCGTCAGACTCAGGTACTACATCGGCGAGACAACCGCCAACGGAAGCCGGGACCGCGGTCGGACGAGTTCACTCACACCGCCGACCACGCTGTGGCCATGACGCGAACCAGGTCCCTTGTGCTCATCCCGCTGTTGCTCGCCGCCGCGCTCGCCGGCTGCCACCTTGGCGCCGCATCAGGCTCGGCTACTCCGTCGGCCGCACCGTCGGCAAGCCGTCAGGAGTTGCTCGCCCTCGGCCAGGAATGGGTTCAGTGCATGCGCGACAAAGGCCTACCGCGGATGCCGGACGCGCAGCTCACCGAGGAGGGCTACCTCAGCTTCCCGCCCCAAGACGACTACAACTGGAAAGAGGACGGCGCCGAACACCCGGACATCATCGAGGCGTGCAAACCGATCGAGGACCGCTATCCGCCCAACGCGTTCCGTCCCAAGGAGCAGGTCTCGGCCGACGACCTGCGCAAGCTGCGGGAGTACGCGGAGTGCGTGCGCACGAACGGCCTTCCGGCCTGGCCCGATCCGAGATCCGACGGCTCCTTCGACCTCAGCGGCACCGCGCTGGCAAACGGCGTCCCCAAGGATCAGATGACCAAGGCGATCGAAGCCTGCCGCAGCATCTGGAGCGGCCGGATCGCCATCAACAGTGGCCCGGGCGGAGGAAAGAAGTGAGCCGGCGGCGGGCCGGCGCTGTCGTCGCGCTCGCGGTGGCCGCACCGCTCGCGGCCGGTGTGGTCTACGCGGTCCGGTCGGATCCGACATCGGCCACCACGCCCACGAGCGGCATATCGACCGGCACCGCGGAGGTGACCAGAGGAACCCTGACCCAGAGCATCCAGATCGACGGCATACTCGCCTACACGGGGACGTACGCGGTCAGCTACCAGGGTTCCCCCGGTGTGCTCACCGCCGCCTCCCGGCCAGGCACGACGATCGGACGCGGCGGCATCCTCTTTCGGGTGTCGGACGCGCCGGTGCGCCTGCTGCTCGGCGCGGTCCCGGTGTATCGGGACTTCGGGCCCGGCATGACCGACGGCCCGGACGTGCGTCAGCTCGAAACGAACCTGGTCGCCATGGGCTTCGATCCAGACCATCGGATGACGGTGGACCGCCATTTCAGCGCGGCCACCGCTGCGGCGATCAGGCGGTGGGAGAGAGCCTGGGGCCGGCAGGCGTACGACCGCACCGGTCGACTCCACCAGGGACAGATCGTGTTCCTGCCCACGCCGTTGCGGGTCACGGCACTACCGCTCCAGGTCGGCGCCGCCATGGCGCCGGGTGCGACGGCGCTCACCGGCACGTCGACGAGCCGCGCGGTGGTCGGCCAGCTCGACACGGGCGCACGTGGCAGGGTTCGCGTCGGGGATCAGGTCAAGGTCTCACCGCCGGACAGTGACCCGATCCCGGGTCGGGTGACCGCGATCGGCCAGGCCGCGACGGCTCCGGCCGACAGCTCGAGCCTCGACGGTCCGCAGCAGCCGGACGCCGCGACCGTCCCGGTCACGATCAGCGTGCGCCTGCCGCGCGGATTCACGTTGGACGAGGCGCCGGTCACGGTCGAGGTCACTACGAGCTCCCGGCCCGACGTGCTGCTCCTGCCGATCGCCGCACTGCTCGCCCGTCCGGGCGGCGGCTACCAGGTGCGCCTGGTTGGCGGCGGTGTGGTGCCTGTCGAGCCGGGCAGCTTCGACGAGACCAGCGGACAGGTGGAGATCGTCGGCGGCCTCGTCGAAGGGCAGTCCGTGGAGGTGCCGGCGTCATGACTGCGGTCCTCGAGCTGGTCGACGTGTGGAAGGTCTATCCCGGCCCACCGCCGGTCGAGTCGCTGCGCGGCGTCACGTTCACCGTGTGCGGTGGCGAGCTGGTGGCCGTCCTGGGCCCGTCCGGTTCCGGTAAGACCACGCTGCTGAACCTCGCCGCCGGGCTGGACCGCCCCTCCGGGGGCTCGGTGCGGATCGCCGGCAGCCCGGTCGAGACGTTGCGCGACCGGCAGCTCTCGGGCGTCCGGGCGCACCGCCTCGGCGTGGTCTTCCAACAGTTCGTCCTGCTGGATCGGCTCACCGCCGTGGAGAACGTGGCGACCGGGCTGATCTACCGGGGCGTGCCGGGTGGCCGGCGGCGTGCCGCGGCCCGGGACGCTCTCGAACGGGTCGGCCTGGCGCACCGCGCCGATTTTCCGGCCGCGCGGCTGTCCGGTGGGGAGCGGCAGCGGGTCGCCATCGCTCGCGCGTTGGTCGGCCGGCCCGCGGTGGTGTTGGCGGACGAGCCGACGGGCAACCTCGACTCCGTCGCCGGCGACGGCGTGATCGGCCTGCTCCAGGAGCTCAACGCCGACGGGACCACCATCGTGGTGATCACACACGACGAGCGGATCGCCTCGACGATGAGTCGCCGCGTCGAGCTGCGCGACGGTCGGGTCGTCCTGGACACGGGGGCCGCGTCGTGAGGTCCAGACTGCGTCTGGCGGACCTGCTGCCGGTCAGCACGGTCGGTCTGCGCTCGCGACCCGGGCGAGCCGTGCTGTCGATCCTCGGCGTCGCCATCGGCATCGCCGCGATGGTCGCGGTGCTGGGTGTGACCCAATCCAGCCAGGCCGACGTGCTCGCCGAAATCGACCGCGTGGGCACCAACCTGCTCACCGTCGCCACCGGCAAGACGACCGGCGGCGACGAGGCCGAACTGCCGCCCACCGCCGCACCGGGGGTGGCGCGGACCGACGGAGTGCTGTCGGCTGCCGCGACGGCGACGCTCCCGGTACGTGTGTACCGCACCGACCGCATCCCGAGCGGGCGCACAGGCGGGCTGTCCGTCCGGGTCGCCGACCCCGCCCTCCTCACGACCCTGGACGGCAGGATGCTGGAGGGCCGCTTCCTGGACCCGGCGGTGAGCCGCTACCCGGCTGTCGTCCTCGGCACCTACGCCGCGACAGTGCTCGGCGTCCGGGATGTCACCGGCCGTCCGCAGGTCTACCTCGGCGATCGTTGGTTCACCGTGATCGGGGTGATGGCCCCGGTGGACCTGGCTCCCGAGCTCGACACCGCGGCCTTCATCGGCGCCGCCGTGGCGGCCACCGAGTTCGGCTACCAGGGGAGCCCCACGCGGATCTTCGTGCGCGCTCAGACCGACCGCACCGACGAGGTTGCCGGCCTCCTGGCGCGTGCGGCGAACCCGGCGCATCCGGAGGAGGTCGCGGTCAGCCGGCCGTCGGAGGCGCTCACCGCCCGGCTGGCGGTCACGGACGGCACCACGGTTCTCATGCTCGGTCTCGGCGTGGTGGCGCTGCTGGTCGGTGGCATCGGCATCGCCAACGTGCTGGTGATCTCGGTGCTGGAACGGCGTGGCGAAGTCGGCCTGCGTCGCGCTCTCGGCGCCACCCGTGGCCATGTCGGTGCCCAGTTTCTGGTGGAGTCGCTGCTGCTGGGTGCCGCCGGGGGAGTGGCGGGCATCATGTTGGGCACGGCGGTCACCTTCGCCATGGCGACCGCGCGCGGATGGCAGACCCTGGTGCCCGCGTACGCCGTGGGGGCAGGGGTCGCCTCCGCTCTGCTGATCGGCGGGTGTGCCGGGCTGTACCCGGCCCTACGTGCGGCTCGCCTTTCCCCGACCGACGCCCTGCGGACGCTATGACCGCGCCGGGTAGGCGGTGGGGACGCACGGGGTGACCCAGGTGGAGCGCGCGGTGGGGCGGCGGCAGGTGTAGGTGAGCGCGGGCGGAAGGTTGCGCCACACCGACGCGCTCGCGATGACCTCGTCGAAGGTGCCGTGCAGGAGACGGCGCAGGCCGCGGGCGCCGGCGAGCGGCAGCGCGTGCAGATACGCGAACGTCGCGAACCCGGCGCCCGGGGCGAGCACCTGGGCGACCGCGGTCATGATCCGTTGCTGCGCCGCCGCCGGGAAGAGCGACCACGGCAGGCCACTGACCACCGCGTCGACCCGGTCCACGCCGCGTTCGCGCAGAACCGCCCGCAGGTCCGCGGCGTCAGCGACGACGACCTCGAGGTCGGGCCGTCGAGCGCTCAGCCGCTCGGCCAGCCGCGGGTCGATCTCGATCGCGAGGTGGCGGGAGCCCGGCAGGAGCCGCCGGCCGATCGCGTCGCTGACAGCGCCGGTGCCGGCGCCGAGCTCCACGACGGTCGAAACGTGCGTGCGGGGCACGATCTGGGCCAGACGGCGACACAGTTGCGGTGCGCTCGGCGCGATCGCGCCGACGGATCGTGGGTTCCGGCTCGCGGCGTCGAGGAAGGCGAGCAGGTCAGGTGGTGTGGTCACGCCGACCAGCCTCTGCGGCGCCGAGCGCCGTGACGTCGGCCACGAAGCCCGTCCCGCTGGCCGGCGGCAGGACCGCACTCCTACCGAAGGAGGAACCGCGTACCCAGCGTGGCGTTCTAGGGTCGGCGGGTGTCGCCCCCCATCGCACGGTCGCGCCGCGGGTTCTGGCTGCGTCTGGTCCCGACCGCTCTGGCTGTCTGCTACCTGCCGTTGGCGGACCAGCCCGGCAACCCCGTCGACGGCTGGGCGTGGGCGTTCGGGCTCGGCGCCGCCGCGCTGTTCGCGTTCGGCCGCCGGATCCCGCTCACGATGGTGCTCTGCCTGGCCGCCCTCCTGGTTGTCTGCGACCGGATCGGCACCCACGCCGACGTGGTGGTGATCCTGGCGACCTTCGCGGCGTTGATCGATCTGGCGTTGCAGCGCGACCGCCGATGGATCGCCGTCGGCGCGATCGCGGCCGGCGTCGGCCTGTTCGCCAACTTCGTCGACGTGCCGCTGGAGCCCCTGCAGCCGCCGTTCTTCTTCGTCGTCACCGGCGTGATCGCCAGCCTGCTCGGCGCGCCGATCCTCCTCGGCCTGCACCTCAAGGCAGCCCGGCTCGCCACCGCGCAGGCCCAGCAGCGCGCGATCGAGCTCGAACAACGGCGAGAGTCGGAAAAGGCGATGGTACGAGCCACCGAACGCACCGCCATCGCCCGTGAGCTGCACGACATCGTCGTCCACCACGTCGCCTCGATCGTGCTGCGCGTCGGTGTGGCCCGCCACCTCGACCCTGACGCTGATCCGGAGACGGCGGCCGCCCTCGACGACGTGCACGCCACGGGCACCGCCGCGTTGGCCGACCTGCGCCGCCTGGTCGCGGTGCTGCGTGACCCCGCGACCATCGAGGAGGAGGCCCACGCTCCCTTGCTCGACCCCGCCGACCTGCCCGACCTGCTGCACCAGGCGGTCGCCCGCAGCCGCAACGCCGGCCTGTCCCTCGACGCCCGCGTGGACCCGACGGTCGCGCGGCTCGACGCGGTACGCGGCCTCGCCCTGCTGCGGGTGGTCCAGGAAGGGCTGACGAACGTGCTCAAGCATGCCGGCCCCCGAGCGAGTGCCACGGTCACCGTGGAGGCGACGGCGGACGGCGCCGTGCGGATCCACATCGCCGACGACGGTCCCGCTGCGGCACAGCGGCCGCCTCAGGGCGGACACGGTCTGCTCGGCCTGCGCGAGCGGATCGACCTGCTCGGCGGACGCTTCGACGCCGGACCCGCGGCGTCGGGCTGGCGGGTCCAGGCGGTCCTGCCGGCAGCCGTCACACCGGCGCCGCTCGCGGCGGGGTCGGCGTGAGCATTCGGCTCCTGCTCGTCGACGACCAGCGGCTGGTGCGGGCGGGGCTGCGCGCGCTGTGCGCCGCCGAACCCGACATCGAGATCGTCGGAGAGGCGGTCGACGGCCGGGACGCGGTCCACCTCGCCGAGCGGCTCGCGCCCGACGTCATCCTGATGGACCTGCGCATGCCACGGATGGACGGGATCGAGGCGACGACGGAGATCCTGCGCCGGCGCCCGCACGCTCGGATCACCGTGCTGACGACGTTCGACGACGACGACCACCTCTACCCGGCATTGGCCGCCGGCGCCTGCGGCTTCCTGGTCAAGGACGCCACCCCGGACGAACTGTTGGACGGCATCCGCCGCGCCGCCCGTGACGAGAATCCGTTCAGCCCGACGGTGCTGCGCCGCCTGGTCTCCCAGGCGATGTCCGCGCGGACCGACCGGGGTGCGCCGGTCCCCGTCCCGGCGGCGTCGCTGACGGCACGCGAGCGCGACGTGCTGCGCCTGCTCGGTGCCGGTCTGTCCAATGCGGACATCGGTGAGCGGCTGCATCTCGGCATCACCACGATCAAGACGCACGTCGGCAACCTGATGACCAAGACCGGGTACGCCAACCGGGTCCAGTTGGCCGTGTTCGCCGTCCGCGCCGGACTGACCGAGGAACCCGCCGGTCCTGATCGCAGCGGCTAGAGGTAGAGGCCGGTGGCGACCGGCTCCCGTTCCTCCGAGCCGCCGTAGCCTTCGCGCAGTGCGTAGAGCTCGGCCAGGGTGGCGCCGTCCGCCGGCACCCCGGTCGAGGTGCCGAGCCAGGCCGTGGCCTCGCCGAACGGCAATGCGGGCACCTCGATGCGGGCCAGGCAACGCCCGGGACGCACGACGGCCGGGTGCAGGCGGGCGAGGTCTTCGTTGGTCGTGATCGCCACCAGCACCTTGCGTCCCTGACCGAGCAGGCCGTCGGTGAGGTTGAGCAGCCGCGAGAGCGCCTGGCCGGTGTTCTGCTTGGCCTCACCGCGGATCAGCTCGTCGCAGTCCTCGAGCAGCAGCAGCCGCCATTTGTCGTGCCGCTTGTCGGGGCACCGGCAGTCGCCGGAGCTGCTGAGGGCGACCTCCATCAGGTAGGCCGGGCTGGTGAAGAGCGCCTCCGGGTCGAGCACGCAGTCGAACTGGCACCACTCGTGCCACTCGCGCGCGAGCGCCCGCAACACCGTGGTCTTGCCGGTGCCGGGCGGCCCGTGCAGCAGCAACAGCCGGCCACGGACGGACGCACGGTCGACCTTCATGAGGCGGTCGAAGCTCGCCGCCGCGACACCGGCGTAGTTGGCCCGGATGTCGGCCCAGGAACCTGCCGTGATCGGCCGCGGGTGACGCTGCGGGCTCTGCGGCCCGAAGTACCAGAAGCCCATCTGCACCGACTCTTCCACCGGCGCGGGCTCCTCGGTCATCCCCTCGACGGCGCGCTCCATGATCTCGGCGCACAGCTCGGCCGTGACCGCGGTGACCGAGACCTCGGCGCTCTTGGTCCGCGGCCAGTGCACCGACCGCAGCGTCCAGCCCTCGCCGGAGGCCAGCCGGGCGTGCTCGTTCGTGCTGGTGCTCTCGCGCAGCGTGGTGACGCCGGCCGGAAGCAGGGTGGCGTCCGCGCGCACGTCGGTCAGGTCACGCGACGTCGCGTGCGGCTGGTGGCCGGCGACGAAGGCGGTCAGGGCGAGCGCGTCGATGATGTCACGAGGGGAGTCGGAGTCGTCGACGGTGAGCACGACGGGCAGCACCGACTCCGGCGCGACGCCGGCGGCGCCGAGCTCGAACGGGATCTGCCGAGGGATGTGCACCTCTCAATGATCACCGCTGAATCCGGTTGTGGGTAGCGGTTTTCCGGCCGGCGGAGCCCTTGTGACGGTTTCTCATGTGGACCGGGCACGCTAACATCGGTGACGGAGCCGATCCGGGCTCCGCAAGCCCTCGTAGCTCAGGGGATAGAGCAGCGGCCCTCGGAGCCGTGGTCGGGTGTTCGAATCACTCCCGAGGGCGCGGTCGGGACGTGGCTGATGGCCGTGAGGACGATGGATCGGTGACGCTGACTCGACGAACGAAGATCTTCGTGATCGGCGGCGTCGCTGCGGTCGCCCTCGCCGCCACGGCGGCGGTTTTCGGCTCGCAGAGCATCGAGGTCGCCAGTTGGCTGGCCGGGATCGGCAGCCTGGCGGCGACGGTCGTCGCGTTGATCTCCACCCGCGAGGGCTCGCCGGCCGCTGACACCTCCCCAGTCGAGGTGCCGACCCTCGCCCCTGCGCCGCCGGAGATCGTCGCCGTCCCGACCCTTCCGCCGGTGTCGGCGCAGGTCGCGGACGACACGGCCGCCCAGGTCATCGTCCCGGCCGGCGCCTGGACACCTCAGCTCGAGCGCCACGGCGTCTCCGAGGGTCTGCTCCGTGGCGAGGCGGCGGGTGGTCTCTCGACGGCACTCGCCCCGCTCGACGACTTCCTCGCCCAATCGCTGCCGCTGGTCCGCGTCGAGATCCGCACCGCCTACCGACCGCGTACCGTCCATGCGGGATCGGTCGACCAGTTCTGGACCGTCCTGCTCGTGGACTCGATCCTCAACGATGGCGGCATCGGCCTCAAGCGTTGGCTGCTGCGGGAAACCGATCTGATCCTGCGCGCCGAGCGCCAGCACGTTCCGCGGCTCACCGAGGTCTGGGAATGGCTCTTCGCGACCCACCTCGCCGCGACCGCTGACGAACCCGCCGACGGGGTCATGGCGACGCTCGTCACCGAGGCGGTCCGCCAGTCCGGCGATGACCACAAACGGCTTTACCCCATCTTCGACTTCCTCATCGGGATCGCGCGCGACGACCCGGCGACTCTGCGGCTCATCCGCGACGCGCTGACGCGGCACGACGAGGTGCTCCGGGAAGGCGGCGGCAGCCCCGCGGTGTTGAAGCGGATCCAGCTCCTGCTCGGTCGTCTCGGCGTGGCGGTCGGGCCGGCGCCGTTCCGGCCCAAGCTCGTAGAGTTCGCGCCCGACATCACGTGTCCCTACCCGTTCCAGGCGATGCAGGCGCCGCTCACGGTCGGCGACGTCGACACCATCCTTCGTCGCTCCGGCCGTGTCGACGCCGCCCTGCCTCACGTGCTCGCCCAGGACAACACCGACGGCACCGCGTTCGGCGGGCTCTGGCGGGAGCTGGCCGACATCCTCGGCTCGTTGTCGCGCAGCAGTGGCGGTGACGAGTGGCGGTGGGACATCCCGACGGTCGCGGAGTGGGTGACGCTCGCCGGCTGCGTCGACCAGCCCTACCCCTGGGGGCACGACCGCCCGACGGCTCTCCACGCCAACCTCAAGTTCGATCGCGGCAGCCGGTTGAGCCCGGTGCGCACCTACGTCGCGGGCCGGTCGCCGGCCGGCATCTACGACTGTTGCGGCGGCGTCCACGAGATCGTCCGTGAGCTGCCGCACGACAGTTTCGACACTGACCAGCTCTTCGAGGGGGCGTTCCGGCTCGCGGGCGGCTCCTATCTGAGCCCTCCGCACGGCGTCACCGGGCAACGGTTCCGCCACCTGTCCCCCCGGGACCGGGGCACCCGCAAGAGTTGTGTCGGCCTCCGCCTCATCGCCTACCGCGAGGCCGACGAGGCGCGACGCTGGGAGGCGTTGCGCACCTACCGATTGAGCCGGCAAGGGCCGCCGCCGGCGCGCACCCCGACCCAGCGCCACGCGACACCCGCCAACCGGACCCGCGGCGGCGTGCGCTAGATGATCATGACCTGGTGGGTACGACGGCACGTGCCGTGGTTCAATGGCGGCCATGATTCTGCGGCGCGCCCTTGCCGTCCTCCTGCTGGTCGCCGCGCTCGTGGCCCTCTATCTTTCGCGCGGCTCCAGCTCTCTGGATGAGCTCTCCGATTCGGCGAAGTCGGGCATCTCCGTTGCCGCGGCGGTGTGCGTGCTGGCGGCGGTGCGGCTCTGGCTGCGCAAGGCGCCGGAGCAGTGAGGTAGCCGCTAGGCGGTCTGGCCGAACAGGGCCGCCTGGACGTCGGCATAGAACGTCGCGGGGTCGCCGGCGAGGGCGGCTTTGACGTTGGCGGTGACGGGGTCGCCGATGACTTCGAGTTTGCCGGCTTCCAGGCCGTCGAGGGCCATGGCGACGATGTCGGCCGGGGGGAGCTTCGGGATGTCGTAGGCGGCCATCATGTCGGTGTCGGCTATGGCGAGGGCCAGGGCGGTGACCTGCGTCTGCTGGCCGGCGAGCTCGATCCGCACGCCGTTGGTCAGGGACCATTCCGCCGCCTTGGCCGCGGCGTACCCGTTGCTGCCGGGGCCGTAGACGTACCAGGAGAGCGCGGAGATGACGTTGAGAATGGCGCCGCCCGCGAGCCGAGGCGCGAAGGCGCGGGTGACGTTGAGGGTGCCCCAGAAGTGCGTGTCGAACTCGCGGCGGACGTTGTCGAGGTTGTCGCCGAGCAGGGGCGAGTGGGTCGAGATGCCGGCGTTGTTGATCAGGATGTCCAGCTCGCCGACCCGGGAGGCGGCCGCGTCGATGGAGGCCGCGTCGGTGATGTCCAGGTGCAGCGGGATGACGCCAGGCGTGTCGATGAGCTCGGGGCGACGGCCGGTGGCGTAGACCGTGTGGGCGCCGCGCGCGACGAGGGCTTCGACGAACGCCTTGCCGAGGCCGCGGTTGGCGCCGGTGACGAGAGCTTTAGCTCCGGTGATCTGCATGCGGTTACGCTAAGACCTGACGCTGACGTCAGAGGCAAGGTGCGAGACGGGGGTCACACGTGCGGATCGGAGATGTGGCGACGCGGGCCGCGGTGAGCGTCCGGGCGCTGCGGTACTACGAGGAGCAGGGGCTGCTGGCCGCGACCCGCAGCGTGAGCGGGCAGCGGCACTACACCGAGTCAGCGGTGGAGCGGGTCAAACTGATCCAGTCGCTCTACGGCGCGGGGCTCTCCAGCAAGACGATCGCCGACCTGCTGCCCTGTGTCGACGCTCAGGTCAGCACACCGGAGTCGCGGGCGCTGCTGGCGGCCGAGCGCGACCGCATCGACCGGCAGATCGCGGAGTTGACGCTCACCCGGGGCAAACTCGACGCCATCATCGAGCAGACCTCCCGTCCGAGCCCGCAAAGCGCCTACACGACCGAGCCGGCGGAATGACCCCGTGCGGGTAGTGACGGACGAGGAGCGCCGCGCCCGGTTGGGTGTGCGGCACGCGCTCGCGGAGTCGGCCAGGGTGAGCTCTCCCGAGGAGGCTGCCCGCGCGGTGGTGTGTCTACACGCGACCGAGGCGCCGAGCGTGCACCTGTCGTGCTGGGCGCGCGTCGACGACGTCGCAGTCGACGACGTCGAGCGGGCGCTCTACGACACGCGCTCGCTCGTCAGGCAGCAGTCGATGCGCGAGACGCTGTTCGTGTTTCCCCGTGACCTGGTGCCGGCGGTGTGGGGGAGCGCGGCGGCCCGGGTGGCCGCGGTGCACCGGAAACGACTTCTCAAGGACCTCGAACGATGGGGCCCGGCCGACGGGGGGCACGGAGCCGCCTGGCTCGCGACCGTGGAGAACGCGGTGCTGGCTCGGCTCGCCGACGGCGTGCAGCGGTCGTCCAAGCAGATTCGCGAGCAGGTGCCCGAGGCCGGCGGCGTCATCGTCCAGGCTCCGGACAAGACCTGGGGAGGACCGGTCGCGATCGCTCCGAAAGTCCTTACCCAGCTCAGCCTTGACGGCGCGGTGGCACGCGCCGGCAACGCCGGTGCCTGGTACGCGAGCCGCCCGACCTGGACGACGACACAGGCGTGGTGGGTGCGGGCCGTGCCCGGTGCGCTCGCGTCCCAGCAGGGCTACGCCGAGTTGGTGGGTCGCTGGCTGTGGTCCTACGGACCGGGCACCGTCGAGGACATCGCCTGGTGGCTCGGCGCCACCAAGTCCGTCGTTCGGACGGCGCTCGAGGACCTCGGCGCGCAGCAGGTGTCCCTTGAGGACGGCTCGATCGGTTGGCTGCGCGCCGACGATCTCGACCCCGTCGCCGCTCCCGAGCCGTGGGTCGCGCTCCTGCCGCTGCTCGACCCGACCGTCATGGGCTGGAAGGGACGAGCCTTCTACCTCGGCCCGCACGCACCCCAGCTTTTCGACAGCGCCGGCAACGCCGGGACCACCGTCTGGGTCGACGGGCGCGTGGTCGGCGCGTGGGTGCAGAGCCCCGACGGTGTGGTGGGGCTGCGCCTGCTCGACGAGGTCACCCCGGCGGTGCACCAGCCGTTGGTGGCCGAAGCGCGACGACTCACCGAGTGGCTGGACGGCCAGCGGGTCTTCACGGTCTACCCGTCACCGGCCATGCAGTGACGGCCGTCGACCCCGGCCTCGACCTTCCAGAACTCATAAATTACTAATTAATATTGACCTCCTGCCGTAACAAGATGGAAGATCGTCGAAACCGTCCCCGCGGTGACCCCCTCGTTCGGCAGCGAAGGAATCTGATGTGAATCGATTTGTGCTCACTGCCCTGCTCGCCGTCACGGCCGGTCAACTGACCGTGCCGGCGGCCGCGCACGCCGGCCCTCCAGCGACAGCAGCACCCCAGCAGCAGACGCCGTACATGGGCTGGAACACCTACTACGGCCTCGGTGGCGACCCCACCGAAGCCGAGGTCAAGGCCAGCGCCGACTTCCTGGTCAGCAGCGGCCTGCGCGACGCCGGCTACCGCTACGTCTGGATCGACGGCAACTGGGCCGCGCCCACCCCACGCAGCGAAAGCGGCGACCTCGTCGCCAACCCCGCGCAGTTCCCCAACGGGCTGGCGCCACTCGTGCAGTACATCCACGCCAAGGGGCTCAAGGCCGGCATCTACACCGACGCCGGACCGTACATCCCCGGCAAGTGCGGTCTCGGCAGCGGCGGCGGCTACTACCAGCGCGACGCCGACCAGTTCGCCGGCTGGGAGTTCGACGCCGTGAAGGTCGACTTTCTGTGCGGCATCGCCGCGGACCTCGACCCCAGGACCGTCTACACCGAGTTCGCGCGCGCGTTGCGGAACAACGCCAGCCACCGGCCCATGGTGTTCAACCTCTGCAACCCCGTGACCTCGCCGGACTGGGGCAACTATCCCGAGTCGCAGCAGTCGACGTTCTCCTGGTCCTACGCACCGGGCATCGCGCAGTCCTGGCGGACGTACACCGACGTGGGCTTCCTCGGTGACATCAAGTTCAAGGACGTGCTGCGCAACTACGACGCGAACGCGCGGCATCCCGAGGTGGCCGGGCCCGGCCACTTCAACGACCCGGACTACCTCGGGCCGCAACTCGGCATGACCGACGAGGAGTTCCGCACGCAGATGACGCTCTGGTCGGTGGCCGCCGCGCCGCTGATGATCGGCAGTGACCTGCGCACGCTCAGCAGGTCCTCATTGGACATCCTCGCCGACCCCGATGTGATCGCGATCAACCAGGACCGGGCCGGCGTCCAGGCCGTCCGCGTCGGCCCCGCCGGCACGACCGAGACCTGGGTCAAGCGTCTGGCGAACGGCGACCGGGCCGTCGTGCTGCTCAACCGAGGCGACAGCCCGCAGACCCTGACCGTCAAAGCGAAGTCCATCGGGCTCGACGGCGGCCGGTTCACCCTCGAGAACGCGTGGACCGACCAGGTCACCGAGAGCGCCGGCACGGTCAGCGCGGCCGTCGCCGCACACGGCGCGGCGCTGTTCCGCGTCAGCAAGGCCCGCGGCCTGCCGGGCGTCCCGCACGTGACCGCCAGCCTGGGCGCGCCGTCGGTGGTTGCCGCCGGCGAGGAGGTGCGGGTCGAGGTCACCGTACGCAATGACGGTTCGCTGCCGGTGCTCACGCCCGCCGTGCGCCTCGCGGCGCCCCAGGGCTGGACGGTCCAGGCCAAGGGCCGGGCGCCGAAGGTGCTGACACCGGGGAGCAGCACCACGTTCGCCTTCGCGGTGACCCTCGCGGCCAACGCCGCCACCGGAACGAACGAACTGACCGCCACCACGTCGTACGACGTGATCGGGCATGGACGGGTGAGTCAGACGACCGCTGCCAGCCTGGTGGTCGCCCCGGCGGCCCCGGACGGCGAGGTCGTCCTGTCGCACCACGCCTGGATCAGCGCCACCAGCGGATGGATGAGCCCGACCGTCGACCTCAGCGTCGGCGGCTGGTCACCGATCAGCATGCTGGGCCAGGTCTACCCGACCGGGATCGGCGTGGCATCGCCGTCGACGGTCCGTTACTACCTAGGCGGGGCGTGCACCCGGCTCGCGGCGGTCGTCGGCCTGGACGACGCGGTCCGCAACGTCGGGCCCGAGGGTGCCACCTCGACCTTCCAGGTGATCGGCGACGGCCGGGTCCTGTTCGACAGCGGTGTGCTCACGCGAGACGACCTCCGCCAGGTCGACGTCGACCTGACCGGCGTCCGGGTCCTCGACCTCGTGGTCGGCGACGCGGGCGACGGCGGCTACAACGACCGCGCGAACTGGGCGGGCCTGACCGCGTCCTGCTGAGTGGGGCAGCCGCACCCAGGTCACCTGGGTGCGGCGCCTCAAGCTGGCTGCCTGGCGCAGAACTCGTTGCCTTCCGGATCGGCCAGGAGCCGCCAGCCGTCATGCTCGGACAGCACCGTGGCGCCGAGCCGGAGGAGTTGCTCCAGGTGAGCCTCGTCCCGGAGCCGGACATCGACGTGCATGCGGTTCTTTACCGTTTTGGGCTCGGGAACCTCTTGGAGGAAGAAGACCAGCGAACCGTCCGGGGAGTCGATGGCCACCGTCGGGTCGGTCTCCGGTGTCAGTCCCAGCGAGGCGAGCCGGGCAACCTCGGCCTCGTCATAGGGCCGGATCCGCCAACCGAGCGCGACCTCCCAGAAGCGCGCCAGGCTCGACGCATGACGGCAGTCGAGCACGATCTCCACGAGCTGGCTCATCCGGCGAACGCTACGCGCGTGACTTGACGGAGTTACATGGTCGCGGCGCGAAATATGGGTGCCGGCATCGATGGCCGGTGCGCCGCCGTCCGGAGATCCTTGGGTTGGGCGGTGGCAGACGTGGTGCACCCTGCCGCCGCCCACCACAGGCGACCGCTGCGGGAGGAGAGGCGATGGAGATCGAACGCCACCGACTGGTGCGGCTAGGGACGGTCTACGTCGTCACCACCGCCAGCGGCGCCCGCATCGGCGTCGTCCGTCGCCACGACGAATGGTTCGAGTTGCTGCTCTACTCCACCGACGACCCACGCGCCGCGCCCCACGGGCTGCCGCTGACGGTGGACGAAGCGCGAGCCCTCTCCGCGCTGCTCGCACCGAACCTCACCACACCTGTCCGAATAACCGAGGAGCGATTGCCGCTCCGGGCGGGTCATTCACGTACCGCGACCGATCGGGTTCGGCAAGGTCCACCTCGCCGAACCCGATAACGTCGCAGGCTTGCCCGTCGGTTTAGGGCTCGTGCACCTTGAGGCGGCCGGCATAGCGGGCGAGCAGCGCGTCGTTGTGCGCGTCCCCACCCTCCACGTTGGCCGACCGATATACCGGCGGGTCGATGCCCCGCGCGATCAGCGCCTCGCAGATCTGCGCGGACAGCAACTGCGCGACCAGCACGCTGGTCATCGTCGACGTCGGCACGATCCGCGCCCCGCCGGGCAGTTCGAGGGCGGCGTCGCCGGGCACGCCCCGGTTGTCGATCACGACGTCGGCCACCTCGAACAGGCGGGCGCCCGAAGGGTGCCGGGACGCCATCGAGGAGCTGTGTGCGACGGACGTGACCGCCACCACCGGGTTGCCGTTGTCGCGGCCGATCGTGGCCATCTCGACGACCGCGCCGTTGATCCCTGAGTTCGACGCGATCAGCAGCACGTCGCTCGGGCGCACGTCGTGCAGCGCCCAGACCCGGTGTGCCAGGGCCGGGTCGCGTTCGCAATGCGGGTCGAGAATGTCCGCCGGGTCGACGCCGCCGTACATCACGAGGTCCTTGATGGACAGTGCGTTCGCGGGCACGAGGCCGCCGGCCCGCCCGGCGATCTCCATGGCGAACGAGCGGGAGTGGCCGGTGCCGAAGACCTGGACGATCCCGTCTCCGGCGAGCGCGTCGGTGCACAGCAGCGCGGCCTTGCTGATCGCCGGCCCTTGGGTGGCGACGACGCTGTCTATCGCCTCCTGGATGGCACCGAGGGCGGTTGGGTTGGTCACGGACGATCCTTCCGGTTAGCCAGGGCGAGCGCAGCCGCCTGGTCGAGCACGATTTCGGCGCTTCCGGCGACGACCGGGGAGCGCAGCACCTCGTAGTCCGCGCGCCGGTAGGCCGCGCGGACGGGCAGGTAGCCCAGGTATCCGTTGGTGTATCCGATGAGGATGGTCGGGTGGTCGAGCGCGTGGTCGAGGCGCTCGCCGAGCGCCAGGTAGGGCTCCGCGCCGACCGCGACCAGCGAGACCGGCCCGATCCGGACCGCTGACGCGACACAGGCGGGATCGACGGCAGGCGCCGGTGACTCAGCCGCCAGTTGCGCCGCCTGCAAGGCGGTCCACGCGGTGCGCCGGGCGACCGCACCTCGCGCCCGCTCGAACCGGGCTGAAAGCGATTCGATCAGCTCCGGCGACCCCGGGGGAGGCTTGGCCTCGAGTGGCACACGCACCTGCCGCGACACGATGGAGGCGTGCGCGGGTACGACGGCCCGCGCGGGTCGCCGCAGGCTCCGCGCGACGGTCGAGGCCACGACGCCACCCAGCCGCGCGCACTCCGAAGGCGTCTGTGCCAGGCGGTGGGCCCGCGTGCTGACGTCGCCGGCGGCGCCGGTGGCGACCATCGCCCAACCGCCCACATCGGCCAGGGCGCGGCGGGTGGCGCCGGTGAGGTCGGCGCTCACGCACAGGTTGTCGGCGCTGAGCACGGTCGGGTGGATGGGCAGCACCACGACGGCGCCGATCAACGCCCCCGACGGGTCGCTGAAGCTGAGCGTGTCGACCGGCACGGTGCGCCGCGGCCGGGCTCCCGAGCGTTGCCCGCCGACACCGGTGAGCCGGGTGCGCCGCAGTTCCAACAGCGCGTCACGCTCGGAAGAGACGGCCTCCGCCATCGCCCGCGCGGCCGCCTCGGTGACCGCGTCCCGCCATGGCGCCGGCGTGGTCGGCGACGACGGCAGGCAGCTCGTCTCTGGGCCGGCGTGGGTGTGCGACGCCGACAGCCAGACCACGGCGTCCGGCATGGTCGCGGCGACGTCGGCCGCGAGGTCCTCGTGGACGTACGGCAGGTCCGCGACGGCCCAGACGAACCGGGTGCCGCCGCTCTCGATCGAGACCGCGGCGACCGACAGCGGGTCGAGCGTGCCCGTCGACGGACCGGCGCGTCCGGCGTAGCCGCCCAGCGGTGTGCCGACCGGGACCTCCAGCGGCACGGCGGCGTGGCCGACCCTCATGCCGCCGCCCGCCGGAACAGGCCGGTGATCGCCGCGGGGTTGGTGATCGCGGTGCCCACCACCACCGCGTGCGCGCCGGCGTCGAGCGCCGCCCGGGCCTCCTGCGGCGTCCAGATCCGGCCCTCGGCGACCACCGGCACGGCGATCGCGGCCGCCAGCCGGGCGACCAGCTCGAGGTCGGGACCGACGGGCACCCTTCCGCCCGTGTAGCCGGACAGGGTGGTCGCGACCAGGTCGGCACCCGCGTCCGCCGCGGCCAGCCCGGCCTCGTAGTCGTCCACGTCCGCCATCACCGGCACGCCGTACTCCCGGTGAATGGCCTCGATCTGCGCCGACAGCGACGTGCCGTCGGGCCGTGCCCGGCGCGTGCCGTCGATGGCGACGAGGTCGGCGCCGGCCTCGATCACCGCGCCGGCGGCGGCGGCCGAGGGCGTGATGAACACGCCGTCGTGGTCGCCGAGTTTGTTGATGCCGATGATCGGCACGTCGACGACGGCGCGGATCGCGGCGACGTCGCCGACGCCGTTGGCACGGATGCCCTGTGCGCCGCCGCGCAGCGCCTCCTGTGCCATCCGGGCCATGGAGTCGGGGCCGTGCAGGGCGCTGTCGGGCTGCGCCTGGCAGGACACGATCAGTGACTGGGGCGGAAAAGGAACCTGCATCAGAATCCTCGGTAGACGTGGAGGTGGCCGCCGTACGGGCCACAGTGGTCGAGCAGGGCGAGGCGGCGGGCGCCGTCGAGGGAACTGCCGGCCGGCGGCACGGGGGAGGCGCGCGGGCATTGCGCGGCCAGCGCTTCGTGGAACGCGTCGACGAGCGGGCCGCCGGCCGCGACCAGCCGGCCGACCAGCGTCACCGGCACCGCGCCCGCGCCCGCTCCGGTGACGAAGGCGACCGCGCTCGCCGCGGTGTGCGCGAGCTCGGCCGCCGCCGATCGGATGACGCGGATGGACACCGGGTCGCCGCCCGCCGCCGCAGCGACCACGTCGGGAGCGAACCGGGCGATGTCGTCGACCATCCGCGGCGACGTGTAGATGCGCTCGGTGAGCTGGGGCAACGGTCCGAAGCGGTGCTGTGCGGCCGCGTCGAGCGCGGTGGCCGATCCCCGGCCGTCGACCGCCCGCAGCACGGCGGCGATGCCGGCGCGGCCGATCGCGAACGCGCTGCCGTCGTCGCCGAGCAGGTGGCCCCAGCCGTCGAGCCGGCGGATCGTCCCGGCGGCCGGGTCCACGACCAGGCAGCCGACCCCGGTGCCGACCGTGAGCGCGACACCGTGCGACGAGGGCAGTGCGCCCGCGTGCGCGGTCACGTTGTCGGCGCCGAGCACGACCTCCCGCGCTCCGAGCACGCGGGCGATGCCCGCCGAGAGCGCGTCGCGCCGGTTGGCGCTCGAGGGCAGTCCCGTCAGCCCGAGCACGACCCGTTCGACCGGGCCGGCCGCGCCGGCGGAGGCCCACGCCCGCTCGACCGCGTCGATGGTGGCGGTGATCGGGTCGCCGGCGTGGTAACTGAATCCGGGCGCCTCGTGCACCCGGTCGTCGCCGACGACGGCGAGCCGCAGCCGCGACTGTCCACCGTCGACACCGACGCGCAGCCCGCTCATCGCAGGCCCGCGCTCATCGCGACGCCCTCGACGAATCGCTTCTGCAGGCTCAGGAACAGCACGATCGTCGGCAGCAGCGCGAGCACCGCAGCGGCCATCATCATCGGCACGCTGCTCGCGCCGAGGTTGTTGGCCTGCATGGCGGCGAGCCCGACCGGCAGCGTGCGGTGCTCGTCGTCGGAGGCGACCAGCAGCGGCCACAGGTGGCTGTCCCAGTTCATCAGGAAGATGAACAGCGCCAGCGCCGCGATCGGGCCGCGGACCAGCGGACCGATGATGGTCAGGAGGGTACGCACGACGCCGGCGCCGTCCAGCCGGGCGGCCTCGAGCAGCTCGTCGGGGACCGAGTCGATGCTCTGGCGCATCAGGAAGATGCCGAACGCGCTCGTACCCGCCGGGATGATCAGGCCCGCGAAGCTGTTGACCCAGCCGAGGTCGAACACCAGCGCGTACAGCGGGACGTAGATGACCTCGAGCGGCACCATCAGCGTCGCGAGCACGACCACGAACGCGGTGTTGCGTCCCGGGTACGAGAACTTCGAGAAGCTGTAGCCGGCCAGCGTGCAGGTGACGATGTTGAGCAGCGTGACCGAGACGCCGACGAACACGCTGTTGAGGTAGTAGCGGCTGAACGCGGCCTCGGTGAACGGCCGTGCGAAGTTGTGCCACTCGAAGCTGCTCGGCCACCAGTGCAGCGGCACCGAGAGCACCTCGCCGCCGGGCTTGAGCGCCGATAGGAAGGCGTACGCGAGGACCGCGGCGAACACGACCCCGCCGGCCGCGACGAGCAACTGGACCCCGACGCGGGCGGTTCGGCGCACCGGTGTGGTCTTCATGAGTCCTCCCGGCGGAACACCCGTAGCTGCACCATGGTGACGGCGATCAGCAGCGCGAACATGAGGACGGCGACCGCGCTGGCGCGGCCCATGCGGGCACTCTCGAACGCCGTCTTGTAGACGAACTGGTTGACCACCTCGGTGCCGAACGCGCCGTCGGTGAGCACGACCTGCGGGCTGAACGACTGGAAGCCACGGATGACGGCGATGATCGTGCAGATCGCGGTGATGGGCTTGAGGAGCGGGAACGTGACCCGCCAGAAGCGTTGCCAGGCGTTGGCGCCGTCGACCAGGGCGGCCTCGTGCACCTCGGCCGGCAGCCGGGCGAGCCCCGCCAGGAAGAGGATCAGGAAGAACCCGGTCTCCTTCCAGACGCCCATGATGACCAGTGCCCAGCGGGCGCTCGACGAGCTGCTCAGCCACGTCACGTCGAGTCCGAGCGTCTGGTTGAGCAGGCCGTCGGGGTGCAGGACGAGCCGCCAGACCACCGCGATCGCCACCCAGCTCGTCGCGACCGGCAGGAAGTAGAGCAGCCGCACCCAACCGAGGCCGGCGGTCATGCGGCGCAGCACGATCGCGAGCAGCAGCGCGAGAACGAGCGCCGGCAGGTACGTGCCGACCGTGTAGAAGATCGAGTTCAGGACGGTCTCGCGGAACCGGGGATCGGTGGCCAGGAACCGGAAGTTGTCCAGCCCGACGAACTCCGGCGGTGCGGTGAGGCTGTAGTCGAACAGGCTCAGGTAGAACACCCGCAGCCCGGGGTAGATGGCGAACACCGCGAACAGCGCCAGGGCCGGCACCGAGAGCAGCGCGCCGAGCAGGTCGCGGCGGTGGACCCTCCGGCGCCGGCGGATGCCGGCGCCGGAGGGGCGGTGACGGGGGTTCACCGCGGGTGGGGAGGCCTGGTCCGGCCGGGTGGGGGCGGTCACGGCTAGCCGATGCTCCGCTGTACGGCCTCGTTCGCTTCGCGCAGCGCCTCGTCGACCGGCTTGCCGTCGAACACGGCCGCGTCGACCGCGTCGCGGATGGTGTCCTGCACCTCGGCCCAGTGCGGCCCGACCTGGTCGTACTTGCCGGTGCCGTAGGACTGTGCGATCACGTCGATGAACGGCATGGCCTTGGCCGGCGCGCTGGTCTCCCAGCCCTTGACGGGCTGGACGAAGCTGACGTCGGTCAGCCACCGCTCCTTCTGGCTGGCGAGGTAGGAGATGAACTTCCACGCCTCGGCCTTCTGCTTGCTGGCGTTGTTGACCGCCCAGAAGTATCCGTACACGCGGTTGACCGGGGTCGAGGTCGCGGTGGGCTGGGGGAGCGGCACGACGGCCAGGTTCTTGTAGGTGTCGGGGTTCGACTCCTTGATCTGGTCCATCGACCACGGGTAGACGATCGCCATGGACTGGGTGCCGCTGGCCAGGTCCTGGAACGGCGCGGTCGCGTCACGCGAGGAGGACTTCGGGTCGGAGATCCCCGAGGTGCGGGCCAGCTCGACCCACAGGCGCAGCGCCTCCTTGGTGCCTTCGGACTCCAGGTTCGCGGTCTTGCCGTCGGCGGAGACGATTGAGCCGCCGGTCTGGTTGGCCAGCGTCTGGAAATTCTGGCTGTACCAGCCGGAGTGCAGGTAGAGGAAGTTGAACGCCTGCTTGTGACCGGCCGCGTTGAGCTTCTTGCCGTAGTCGACGACCTGCTGCCAGGTCTTCGGCGGCTGCGCCGGATCGAGGCCGGCGTCCTTGAAGTGGGCGGTGTTGATGGCGAACGCGGTGCCGTTGAACTCGCTCGGCACGCCGAACAGCTTGCCCTCGGCGTCCTTGGCGCCGTCGAGCGTGCCGGGCACGTAGTCGGCCTCGACCTCGCCGACCGACGACTTGCCGAACGCCTTCGGGTCGATCTCGGCGAGCAGCCGCTTGGGCAGGTACTCACCACGCAGCGCGTTGTCGTCCATGTTGATGATGTCGGGCCCGGCGCCGGTCGACAGCGAGGTCAGCATCTTGGTGTTGAACTCGGTGTTCGGGATCGTCTGGTACTCGATCTTGACGTTCGGGTTCTTGCTCTCGTACTCGGCGATCAGCTTCTTGTTCAGGTCGATCATCGGCGGGTGCGTGTGGGTCCAGAACGTGATCGTCACGTTCCCGCCGGCGGCGTCGTCACTGCCCCCGCCGCAGGCGGCCGAGCCGGCCGCCACGACGGCCAATGTCGCCGCAATAGCCATAAAACGCCTTCGATGTATGCGCGTTCTCACCGTGGTACCTCCATGAAAGGTGCGCTACCGCTGGGGTTCGGGGGTTCTCTTCGTCGGCTTGAGCTCGACGGTGATCGTGTAGTAGTCGCCGCGGTAGACGGACTCGCCGTACTCGACGACCCGGCCGTGCCGGTCCCGGACCAGCGTCCGAATGCGGAAACACGGCTGTGTGACGGAGATGCAGAGCAGTTCGGCCGTACGGGCGTCCGGCAACGCCGGCTCGACCTGTGCGGTGCCCGAGATGATGTCGATGCCGTAGCGCTCTTCCATCAGCGCGTACCAGGAGCCTTCGAGGTCTTCGGCGCCCAGGTCCGGAAACAGCCGGGCCGGGACGATGTTGGTCTCGACGGCGAGCGGTTCCTCGTCGCCGGACCGCAGCCGGATGAAGCGGATCACCGGGTCGCCCTCGGGCACCCGCAACTGTCGGGCGACCTGGGTGGTCGCCCGCATCCGGCGGATGTCCAGGGTCCGGCTGCTGGCCTTGACGCCGCGGCGCGTCATCTCCTCGGTGAACGAGGCGATCGTCAGGTGCCGAGGAACCCGCGGCTTGCTCGTGTAGGTGCCCTGGCGTTCGCGACGCTCCAGCAGACCGTCGAGCACCAGCCCGTCGATCGCCTTGCGGAGCGTCATCCGCGCCACCGACCAGCGCTGGGCCAGCTCGCGCTCGGCGGGTATCCGCTCGCCGACCGGAAGCGAGTCGATCAGATGCAGCAGGCGGGCCCGAGCCTCGGCCGCACGGTCGGAGCCGTCCAACAACATCGCGCTCACCTCCTGCCACCCGACGTCGGCATCGATTCGCATGCCGATCTTTGTTCGCGTTGGTGGCACGCTAGTGCGGCCAGGCGCCGCTGGGCTAGACCATGGACCGAATTCGAATAGACCAGGCGATGATCTGGCCCGACAAAACAGCAGGTGAGGACCCTTTCTCTCGCGACGGCGCCGGCATCGTGGTCTATCGGCGGCCCGCAAGACACGCGCCCGGACACAAAAACGCCGGCGGTGACAGCATTTTCGCTGTCACCGCCGGCGCGGTGTTTCTCCGGGTTTGGTCAGCTGGTGCCGATGTACGGCCAGTACGGCAGCTTCTCCGATGTGAAACGGTGGTAGCGCCCGGCGTACTGGTAGGGCACGCCGGACCAGATCTCACCGAAGTCGACGTCGAAGGCCCAGATGGGCGCGGTGTGGTACGGGTACACGGTGGCGTAACAGCCGGTCTTGTCCCTGAACTTGCCGACCTCTTTGCTCTCGTTCGTGCCGAACTTCATCATGACCCGGGCGACCACACCACGCCCGTTGGCGAGGGTGTCCGAGACGCAGACCGTCACCTCGGCGTTGTACCAGTTGTCCCCCGGGGTGTACCAGTAGTTGACCTTGAGTGAGTACTGGCCGATCCGCTGCCCGGCGGAGTTGTACATGTCCATGAGCGGGGTACCCGGCTGGCCCTGGTAGTTCCGCAGCGCACTGTTGTTGGGCAGGTTCGACGCGGCGAACGCGGTCGACGGGGCGAGGACGGCCATCACCGTTGCGATGACGACCGCGACGCCGGCCCTGCGCAAGATTCTCTTCATCGCGTGATCATCGATGGATCTACCTGTCTCTGTCTACCCACTTCCCAGGGAGGTCGTCGAGCGGCGTAGTACGACGTTGTAAAGAACTTCTTTACAACGTCGTAAAGCGCTTGTAACGTGGCGCCAACCGTCAGTCATCGTGGGTGCCCGATGGGCAAGTTTCACCCTCACCCTGACGGTCGCGATCAAGGACGAGAGGTAGTGAGAGTCTTGCAACTGAGCAAGCGGTTCCGAGGGGCTCTGAAACCAGTCGCGGCTGTCGTGCTCGCTTCGGCGATGGTGCTGAGCATGTCGAGCGTGGCGCGGGCCGAGGACGGGGTCGACCTGACCCCAGGCCCGCACGTCGTCGCGGATCCCAACTCGCCGACGGGTTACACGGGGCACTTCGTGTATCACAACCCGACCGCGACCAGCGTGCGGTTCGTCGCCGACATCCTGCTGCGCAACTGGGCGGACCCGACGGACACGACGGTCTACCAGCCGCAGCAGTACCGGCCCGGTCTGATGCGCGGCGCCGGTGCGTACGACGTGCAGATGACCAACGCCGGCGACGGCAACTGGGTCACCGACGTGCCCCTGGCGGCCGGCCCGAACCAGTACTGGTTCTACGTCAACAACAACACGAGCTTGTGGGTGGCCGACCCGGCGAACTCTCCGATCTACCCCCCGGACGGCCTGACGGGTACGGCCCGGCGCTCCTTCAACAGGGTCAACGTGCCCTATGACGCCGCGAAGCAGAACTACGCACCGCTGGCCGAGAAGGTGATCGCGAACCCGCGGCCGGACACGCCGAAGGGCACGTGGAGCTACGTGCCGATCCAGATCGGCACGGCCACGCGGACGCTGGGTGTCTATCTCCCGCCCGGCTACGACCCTGACCGCGCCCAGCCGTACAAGACGATCTACATGCAGCACGGCAGCGGTCAGGACCAGTCCGACTGGCTGAACATCGGCAGCGTGCCGGTCGTCATGGACAACCTGATCGCCGACGGACAGACCGAGCCCGCGGTCATCGTGACGACGAACTCCCAGTACATGGGTGCCTCGCCGTACACGACCAACCTCGAGGGCATCATCATCCCGTTCGTCCAGAGCCACTACAACGTCTCGACGGACCGGATGGACAGGGCGTTCGCCGGCCTGTCGATGGGTGCGTCGATGACGATCAACATCATCAACAACAACCCACTGCGCTTCGGCTACTACGGCGCCTTCAGTTGGACCCCGCCGCCGCGCACGACCACGGCGAACATCAAGCAGGCCTACATCTACCTGGGCTGCGGTGCGTGGGACAACCTGAACCTCTGCGTCACGCAGGCACAGCTCAACGCCATGAACGGGCTCGTCAACTACAAGTTCGACAAGATCGCTGGTGGCCACGACTTCAACGCCTGGCCGCAGCTCTTCGCGAACTTCGCCAGGAATTACGTGTGGCAGCGAGGGGCGTTCGTCAACGGTGCCCCCGCGTTCGCCGCTGGTGACGAGTCGCAGTCGGTCGACGAGAACCGCGAGCTGTCGTTCGGTGTGGCGGCGACGGATCCCGATGGCGATGCGCTGACGTACTCGGCCAGCGGTCTGCCGGCGGGTGCGAGCTTCGACCCGGCGACGCAGCGGTTCTCGTGGACTCCCGGCTTCGACCAGGCGGGCACCTACCCGGTCACCTTCGAAGCCCGTGACGGCACGAGGTCGTACAGCCTGTCGGCCAGCAAGGACGTCACCATCGCGGTCCGCGACGTGCCCGCGCCGGCGGCCCAGACGGCGCCGTCCGTCAGCGGCGCCGCCGAGGTCAACGGGGTCCTGACCGCCGCACCCGGCACCTGGGACGTCGACGGCACCACGTTCGGCTACCAATGGTCGGCGGACGGCCAGGCGATCGCCGGTGCCACCGGCACCAAGCTGGTGGTGACGCCGGAGCTGTCCGGCAAGGCGGTCACGGTCACCGTGACGGCGAGCGCCGCCGGTCGGCCGGACGGCAGCGCCACGTCCCAGCCCGTCACGATCAAGGCGGTCGCGGCATGGGCGTCGACGGCCGTCTACAACGCCGGTGACCTGGTCATCCACAAGGGAAAGCTCTACAAGGCGAGCTGGTGGACCCAGAACCAGGCGCCGGGGGTTCCGACCGGGTCGTGGCAGGAGTTGGCCGTCACGGCCGACGGCTCCACGGCGTGGGCGGCCTCGCGCACCTTCAACGCCGGTGAGCAGGCCTACTACGAGGGCAAGCTCTACAAGGCCCAGTGGTGGACCCGCGATCAGACGCCGGGGGACCCGAACGGGCCATGGGCCGAGGTCGTGAGCACGCCTGCCGGCGCGCCTGATTGGACCGCGACCACGATTTATAACGCGGGCGACAAGGTCACCTTTCAAGGCCACGTCTACCAGGCACAATGGTGGACGAGAAATGCGACCCCGGCGGTTTCGGGCGGCCCCTGGAAGCTGATCTCCTAAGCGTTCCGCAACGAAACGGAAGCCGGGGCCGAAATATTCGGTCCCGGCCAATCCGTCGTTCTCATAAAACTCTCGATCGCGGTTATGGAAGACGTTGTGAACACCTTCTTTACAACGTCGTAAATCGACGATAGTTTTGCTCCCGAGCGCCACTCGGCGCTCACCGGCCGTTCAAGGAGGAACGTTGATACGCGTTCTGCAATTGCGGAGAAAACCCGGAGTGGACTCGGGCAGGCGCGCCGTGGTCCGCAAGTCGGTCGCGGCGGTCGCGCTCGCCTCGGCGATGGTGCTGAGCATGTCGAGCGTGGCCCACGCCGAGGACGGGGTCGACCTGACTCCGGGTCCGCACGTCATCGCGGATCCGAGCTCGCCGACGGGCTACACGGGGCACTTCGTGTACTACGACCCGACGGCGACCAGCGTGCGGTTCGTCGGGGACATCCTGCTGCGCAACTGGGCTGACCCCACGGACACGACGGTGTACCAGCCGCAGCAGTTCCGGCCCGGGCTGATGCGCGGTGGCGGCGGCTACGACGTGCAGATGACCGATGCCGGCAACGGCTACTGGGTCACCGACGTGCCCCTGGCCGCGGGCGCGAACCAGTACTGGTTCTACGTCAACAACGACACGAGCCTGTGGGTGTCGGACCCGGCGAACTCGCCGATCTACGCACCTGACGGCCTGACGGGCACGGCCCGTCGTGCCTTCAACAAGGTCTTCGTGCCCTACGACGCGGAGAAGCAGAACTTCGCGCCGTTGGCCGCGCGGCAGATCGAGCTCTACCGGCCGAACGCGCCGCACGGCACGTGGAGCTACGTGCCGATCCAGATCGGCACCACCTCGCGGACGGTCGGCGTCTACGTCCCGCCCGGCTACGACCCCGACCGGGCCGAGCCGTACAAGACGATCTACATGCAGCACGGTGGCGGCCAGGACCAGTCCGACTGGATGAACATGGGCGACGTGCCCGTGATCATGGACAACCTGCTCCAGGACGGTCTGACCGAGCCCGCGGTCGTCATCACGACGAACACGAACTACCTCGGCAGCTCCGCCCAGGGTTACCCCAACCTGCGCGACGTCGTGATCCCGTTCGTCGAGAGCAACTACCACGTCTCGACGGTTGCCAAGGACCGGGCGTTCGCCGGTCTGTCGGCGGGCGCGGCGGTCACCTCCAACCTCATCAACTTCGACGCGACGAAGTTCGGCTACTACGGGGTATGGAGCGGTGGCGTCGGCGTCCGCAACACCTCCGCGAACCTCAACGTGCCGTACATCCTCTTCGGCGGCGGTGCGTGGGACTTCGGGTTGCCCAACCCGAACCAGGTGGCCGCGCTGACCAACGCCAACGTGAAGAACGTCGTGGTCGCCGGTGCCCACGACTTCAACACCTGGAACCAGTTGTTCACGACCTTCGCGCGGGACTACCTGTGGCAGCGGGGTGCGTTTCTCAACGGCGCCCCGGCGTTCGCCACCGGCGGTGAGTCGCAGTCGGTCGACGAGAACCGCAAGCTGACGTTCACCGTCTCGGCGACCGACCCTGACGGTGACGCGCTGACGTACTCGGCCGACGGCCTGCCGGCGGGTGCGACGTTCGACCCGGCGACGCGGCAGCTCTCGTGGACTCCGGGCTACAACCAGGCGGGCACCTACGCGGTCACCTTCAAGGCCAGCGACGGCACGAAGTCGTACAGCCTGTCGGGGACCAAGCAGGTGACCATCACGGTGCGGGACGTGCCGGGCTGGAACTCGTCGACCGTGTACACCGAGGGGAACCAGGTGAGCTACCACGGCTCGACCTGGCTGGCCTCGTGGTGGACGCAGAACCAGACGCCGGGTGACCCGTACGGACCGTGGCAGGAGCTGCTGGTCTCCGGTGACGGCACCGCGATCTGGACGCCGACGCGGATCTTCGTTAGCGGGGATGTCGTGGTCTACCAGGGCAAGCGCTACGTGGCGCAGTGGTGGACCCGCAACCAGACACCGACCACGCCGTACGGACCGTGGAAGCTCGTGCCCTGACCCTTAACGAACCGGCCGCGTCACCCACAGGGTGGCGCGGCCGTTCGCCGCCTCTAGTCCGCCAGCACCGAGGGGCTCACGGCCGACGCGAGCGCCGGCTCCGGGTCCACGAATCCGGTGGACTCGCGTGCCGCGACCCGGTAGTCGGCCAGGATCTGCCGTGGCGGCGCCGGGTCGCCCTTCTCGTTGATCCGCTCGATCAGCAGGTCGACGGCGACCTCGGCGATCTGGTCCCGGCCGGGATCGACGCTCGACATCGACGGTACGGAGAAGCGTGCCTCGTCGATGTTGTCGAGCCCGATCACCGCGACGTCTTCCGGGACGCGGATTCCCGCCTGTCCCAGGGTGCGGAGCGCGCCGAGCCCGAGCGTGTCGTTGAACGTGAACACGGCGTCGAACTCGACGCCGTCGGCCAGGAGATCGCGCATCGCGGCAGCGCCGTTCTCGCGATGCCACGGGGCGGCGACCCGCACGAGCGCCGGGTCGTACGGGATGCCGGCCGCCGCCAGCGCCTCCCGATATCCGCGTACGCGAAGGTTCGCGGACCGGATGTCGTCCGGATGAGTCGGGTGCGCTCCGATCACCGCGATGCGGCGGCGGCCGATCTCGAGCAGGTGCTCGGTGGCCGCGCGGGCCGAGCCCACGTTGTGCATCGTGACGTGGTCGGTGGGGCCGTCGAACATGCGCTCGCCGAGCAGCACCAGCGGGAACGGCACCTGGAGCAGCGCGATGTCGTCCTGGCCGAGCTGCTCGGGGCTGAACAGTATCCCGTCGGTGAGCCGCAACCGGTGCCCCGCCAGCACCGCGATCTCGCCTTCGCGGGTGGCGCCCGTCTGGTCCACGAGCACCGCGACGTTGCGCCGCTCGGCCGCGCGGATGACGGCGTCGGCGAGCTCGGCGAAGTAGTTCTGGCGAAGCTCCGGGATCGCGAGCCCGATGACGCCGGTCTTTCCCGAACGCAGCCCGCGCGCCGAGAGATTGGGGCGGTAGTCGAGCTTGTCGATCGCCGAGCGGACCCGTTCGCGGGTCGCCGGGCGCACGTATGGATAGTCGTTGATGACGTTCGAGACCGTCTTGACCGATACCCCGGCGACGCGCGCGACGTCGTGCATGGTGGCGGCCATTGGAATCTCCCTCATCGCGCGGCGACCGCGGAGAAGCGGTCTGGAAAGAGTGTAGCGGCGTGGTCCTTGCCGTCAGGTGGGCGAGAGAGCAAGTCCCTCTCGCCCCCGTCTATGCCCGGTGGCGGCTGGTTTCCCCCCGAGCGCAATGACGTAACGACCTCGCATTCAGCGTCGTCCCGCAGTCTTGACAGCGCGCGGGCACTCCGCGATAGTCCTCCTACAACGTTGGAAATACAACGTGAGAAATCGCGTCCAGGACGCGGAGCGGTCCGCGGAGTTCCCCCCTTCGCGGTCACGCCGGTCTGCGGATGCGCCTGCACCCATGATGACGTCCCGCATCCGAAAGGAATCGAACAGTGAAGACGAAGCAAGTCCTCGCTGCGTCGCTGGCCCTCTTGCTGACAGGCGCGATTGCGGCATGCTCCGGCGATGACAGTGGCGGCGGTGGCGGCCAGGACAAGCCGACGAACTGCACCAACACCATCCCCAAGCCCGACGCGCCCGTGGTCACCCTGTGGGCCTGGTACCCGAACACGCAGCTCGTGGTCGACAACTTCAACAAGGCGCACGACGATGTCCAGGTCTGCTGGACGAACGCCGGCGCCGGCGGCGACGAGTACGACAAGTTCCAGACGGCGATCACGGCCGGCAAGGGCGCTCCCGACGTCGTCATGCTGGAGGCGGACCGGATCGCGACCTTCCAGATCCAGAAGGCCCTGGTGGACCTCACCGACAAGGGCTACCAGGACGTCAAGGCGAACTTCAGCGAAGGCGCCTGGAAGGACCTCTCGGTCGGCTCGGGCGTCTACGGCGCGCCGATCGACGGTGGGCCGATGGGCATGATCTACCGCAAGGACGTCTTCGACAAGTACAAGATCACCCCTCCGACCACCTGGGCCGAGTACGAGACCGCGGCGCAGAAGGTCAAGGACGCCGGCGGCCCGCTCTTCGGCGACTTCCCGGCGAACCAGCCGGCCTACGTCACGGCGCTGCTGTACCAGAACGGCGCGCAGCCGTTCACGTACGACCCCGCCAACAAGGGCGAGATCAGCATCAAGCTGAACGACGACGCCAGCAAGAAGGTGCTCGACTACTGGGCCGGGCTGGTCAAGAAGGGCCTGGTCGGCAAGCAGGACCAGTTCACGCCCGAGTACATCGCGGGTGTGATCGGCGGCAAGTACGGCACGTACCTGTCGGCCGCGTGGGCACCGGGCTACCTGCAGGGTGCCGGCGTGGGTAAGGGCGCCGACGCGAAGGTGTGGGCCACGGCCCCGCTGCCGCAGTGGGACCCGGCCAACCCGGTGTCGGTGAACTGGGGCGGCTCCGCCTTCTCGGTGACCAGCCAGGCGAAGGACCCGGCGCTCGCGGCCAAGGTCGCGTTCGGGGTCTACGCCGACGACGCGTCGCTGAAGGACGGCTGGGAGAACCAGATCATCTTCCCGCTCAACCTCAAGGTGCTGAAGGACCCGGCGTTCATCGACGCCAAGGTCGGGTTCTTCGACGGCCAGCAGGCCAACAAGGAGGTCTACGTCCCGGCGGCCAACGCCTACAAGGGCATGACCTACACGCCGATCGGACAGTACTTCTACACGGCCTTCACCAAGCAGATCGCCGCGATCAACGACGGGTCCAAGACCGGGTCCGAGGCCGCGGACGCTCTGCAAGAGGACGTCGTGAAGTACGCGACAGAGCAAGGGCTCACCGTCAAGTGACCTGACGCGGCGGGCCGGTCCGTGAACTCATGGGCCGGCCCGCCGTTCCATCCCAGACCCGGAGACACCATGACCGCCTCGACCACCGGCGCCGTGCAAACGAGGAAGCGACGCCGACGCACGAACGCACGGCAGAACTTGATCGGCTGGCTCTTCGTCGGACCGTTCGGGATCGTCTTCCTCGCCCTGCTCGTGCTCCCGATCTGCTACGCGCTCTACCTGAGCCTGTACCAGAAGACGCTGATGGCCGGGACCACCTTCGCCGGATTCGACAACTACCTCAAGGCGTTCGACGATCCCTCGTTCCTCAAGGGCGTGTGGTTCGTCATCCGGTTCTCGCTGGTGCTCATCCCGATCCAGATGATCATCTCGCTGGCCATCGCGCTGATCCTCGACGAGGTGACGAGCAGGTTCGCCCGGTTCTCGCGTCTCATGATCTTCCTGCCGTACGCGATCCCCACCGTCATCGGCGCCCTGATGTGGGGGTTCCTCTACAGCAGGAACTTCGGCCCCATCGCGGACGTCTTCGGCGCCTTCGGCGCGGCCGGCCCGGACCTCCTCAGCACCAACATGATCTTCTACGGCCTGCTGAACGTGGTGACCTGGCAATGGGCCGGGTACTACATGATCATCCTGTACGCCGCGCTGCAGGGCATCGATCCGACCCTCTACGAGGCCGCCCGCATCGACGGCGCGTCCAGGTGGCAGATCATCTTCCGGATCAAGATTCGCCTGCTCACGCCGGCTCTCGTCCTCATCCTGGTGTTCGCCCTCATCGGAACGCTGCAGTTCTTCAACGAGCCGAAGATCATCCAGCAGCTCGCCGCCGGCGCCATTCCGGATGACTTCACGCCGAACATGTACGCGTACCAGCAGGCGTTCACGCTGGCCAACAGCAACTACAGCTCGACGATCTCGTTCGCACTCGGCGCAGTCGTATTCATCTGCGTCTACGTCTTCATGCTCGCCACCCGCAAGCGAGGGAACTTCATGTCATGACCGCCACCAACATCGAACGCGGGCGGGCTCGTCGGAAACCGCGGCACATCCCGCTGCATCTCGTGCTCGCGGCGCTGGTGATCTACTTCCTGATCCCCTTCTGGTGGGTCATCGTGAACAGCTCGAAGGACTCGGCCGCGCTGTTCGGTGGCACCAGCGCGCTCTGGTTCGCCCCCGACATCAACTACGTCGAGAACTTCAAGCAACTGTTCACCTACAACGGCGGGCTCTACGCGCGCTGGCTGGCGAACTCGGCCCTGTACGCGTTCGCCGGCGGCATCGGGGCGACGGTGCTGTCGGTGCTGGCCGGATACGGTTTCGCGAAATACAGCTTCGTGGGCCGCCGCGCCGGGTTCTCGATCCTGCTCGGCGCCGTCATGGTGCCGGCGACCGCGCTGGTCATC
Organism: Asanoa ishikariensis; assembly: GCF_900107455.1. Classification (GTDB taxonomy): domain Bacteria; phylum Actinomycetota; class Actinomycetes; order Mycobacteriales; family Micromonosporaceae; genus Asanoa; species Asanoa ishikariensis. Next base: position 154,530 of record NZ_FNQB01000004.1, read on the forward strand.
CCGACCTTCATCCTGTTCTCCCGGGCGGGTCTGACGGACACGGTCTGGTCGGTCATTCTGCCGACGCTGCTCAACCCGTTCGGCGTGTTCCTCGTCAACCTGTACGCGCGTGACTCCGTGCCCGACGAGCTCCTGGACGCGGCGCGGGTGGACGGCGCGGGCGAGTTCCGGACCTTCGTCAAGGTCGCGCTGCCCCTGCTGCGGCCGGTGATCGTGACCGTGCTGCTGCTGTCGGTCGTGCAGTCGTGGAACAACTACTTCCTGCCACTCGCGATGCTCGTGGACAACCGGCTCTTCCCGGTCACGGTCGGGATCGGGCTCTGGCAGTCCACCGCGTCCACGTACGGCGCCGCGGGCACCAACCTGTGGAGCATCATCATCCTCGGCTCGCTGGTCTCGATCATCCCCCTGATCATCGCGTTCCTCTCCCTCCAGCGCTATTGGCGAGGAGGGCTGACCGTTGGCTCCCTGAAGTAGCCCGCTCGCGTCGCCAACATCGATCAGCCACTAACGAAACAGAGGGACACCTTGATCTCCGCGCATCTCACCATCGACCCGCATTTCGTCGTGGGGCCGATCAACCGCAGGCTCTTCGGCTCCTTTGTCGAGCACCTGGGGCGATGCGTTTACGACGGCATCTACGAGCCAGCGCACCCCGACGCTGACAAAGAGGGGTACCGGCGCGACGTGATCGCGCTCGTCAAGGAGCTCGGTGTGAGCACGATCCGCTACCCCGGGGGCAACTTCCTCTCGGGGTACCGCTGGGAGGACGGCGTCGGGCCGGTCGAGAACCGCCCCCGGCGTCTCGACCTCGCCTGGCACTCCACGGAGACGAACGAGATCGGTCTCGACGAGTTCGCGAGCTGGCTCAAGAAGGTCGACAGCGAGCTCATGTACGCGGTGAACCTGGGCACCCGCGGCGTGCAGGAAGCGCTCGACGTGCTCGAGTACGCGAACATCCGGTCGGGCACCACGCTCTCCGACCAGCGGATCGCCAACGGCGCGGTCGAGCCGTACGCCATCCGCATGTGGTGCCTGGGTAACGAGATGGACGGGCCCTGGCAGCTCGGGCACGGCAGTCCGGAGGAGTACGGGCAGCTCGCGGTCAAGACCGCGCGCGCGATGCGGCAGCTCGACCCCGCGCTGGAGCTCGTGCTGTGCGGCAGCTCGAACGCGCAGATGCCGCTCTTCGCGAACTGGGAGCGGGTCGTGCTAGAGGCGGCGTACGACGAGGTCGACTACATCTCGTGCCACGCCTACTACGAGCCGCACGACGGCGACTACGCGAGCTTCCTGGCGTCCGCCGTGAACATGGATCGGTTCATCGACTCGGTCGTCGCCACCGCGGACCACGTCAAGGCGGTGCGCGGCAGCAAGAAGACGATCAACGTCTCGTTCGACGAGTGGAACGTCTGGTACCACTCGCGCTATGCCGAGGTCGACCGCATCACCGGGATCGACGACTGGCCGGTCGCCCCGCGCCTGCTCGAGGACGCCTACTCGGTCGCCGACGCGGTGGTCGTCGGAAGTCTCCTCATCTCGTTGCTGCGGCACGCGGACCGGGTCACGTCCGCGAGCCTCGCGCAGTTGGTGAACGTGATCGCACCGATCATGACCGAGCCCGGCGGCGCGGCCTGGCGGCAGACGACGTTCTTCCCGTTCGCCCTGACCTCACAGCTCGCCCGTGGCGTGACGCTGGAGCTCAAGCTGGACAGCCCGACCTACGAGACCGCGCTCCACGGTGAGGTCGGCGTGGTGGACGCCGTCGCGACGCACGACGCGAGCACGGGCGACACCGCGGTCTTCATGGTCAACCGCAGCCTCACCGAGGCGGTCGAGCTGGCGGTCGACGTCCGCAACCTCGGCCAGGTCGCTGTCGTCGACGCGCAGACCCTCCACGACGATGACATCCACGCGAAGAACACGCTCGACGATCCCGAGCGCGTCGGCCTCACGCCGAACACCGCACACTCCATTGCGGACGGTGTCCTGCGGATCACGCTGCCGCCGGTCTCGTGGACCGCGGTGACGCTCCGATGACCGGCAGAGCCAACGCGCTTTCCAGGGCCTGACAACGCCGTCTGACGATCGAACCCGGCTCGGGCACCCGACAGGTGCCCGAGCCGGTCATCGCGTCCGCTCAGCCGCGCCGGCTCCACTGCTGGTTGGTCCCGCCGTGGCAGGACCACAGGTGGAGCTTCGTGCCGTTCGCGGTGCCGTTGCCGCTGGCGTCCAGGCAGAGGCCCGACAGCGCGCTGGTGATGGTGCCGTTCGTGTTGAGGTTCCACTGCTGGTTCGTCTGGCCGTTGCAGTCCCAGATGATCGCCGCGGTGCCGTTGACGGTGCCCTGGTTGTTCGCGTCCAGACACTTGTTGCCGGACCCGGTCAGCTGTTTGCTCGCGGTGTAGGTCCATCGTTGGTTGGACCCGCCGTTGCAGTCCCAGAGCTGGGCCTGCGTGCCATTCGTCGTCGTGGTGCCGGGGATGTCGACACAGCGACCGGACGCGCCGCCCACGATGGTGACGCTCTGCGGCGTGCTCGAGCTCTGCGGCCCGGCCGCGGCCATCACCGCCTGGGCGCCGGACGGCCAGTTGCCGTTGGTCACGGTGACGTTGCCGGACACGACGTTGCCGCGGTCGCCGTTGGTCACGTTCGTGCTGCCGTTGGTCGACCAGTTGTTGGTCACGGTGAAGTTGCCCATGTTCTCGGCGAACCAGTAGTTGGCGGTGGCCCACGTGCCGGTCGAGGAGAACACGTTGTTGCGGGCGGTGAAGTAACGCGAGCCCTCGTCGAAGTAGATCCCGAAGTAGCCGTTGGTGCGGAGGCAGTAGTTGTCGCTCACCAGCCCACCGGGGTTCGCCGACAGGGTGTAGATGCAGCCGCCGTCGTTCATCTGCTGCATCACGTCGTGCACATAGTTGCCGACCAGGCGGTTGTTCGCGGCCGTCGTCGCCGTGTTGTAGCGCGGCTGGTAGTTGTAGAGGCCGCGGTCGGCGTAGTGGTTGCTGCCGCCGGCGTCGTTAGAGCCCCAGCCGTAGCCGATGGACATGCCGGTGTACGGCAGGTTGTAGACCTCGTTGTTCGAGACCGTGCTGTTCGTGACGTACGTGGTCAGGACCGAGACGATGCCGCGGTACTCGATGCCGAGGTCGTGCAGCCGGTTGTTGCTGATGGTCACGTCCCGGTTGACCATCCGCTGGTCGCCGGGGTGGTGCGCGTCGGCGCGGACTCCGCCGACGACGATGCCACCGGCCGCGTTGCGGGCGATCTCGGACCGGGTGACCGTGATGTTGCTGGTGCCCAGACCGACCCCGCTGGAGTGGGCGTTGGCGTCGTTGCCGATGCCGATTGCGGTCTGGCCGAGGTTGACGAACTGCGCGTCGGTGAACGTGACGTTGTTGGCCGCCGAGACCTGCACCGCGGCCGGCATCTGCGCCCAGTTGGGTCGCGTGGCCTCGAACTGGGCACAGCCGTTGTGGCACGAGCTGAAACTCGGCCAGTTCCAGTTGCCGGTGATGTACGCGCCGGTCTGCTGGTCGACGTAGCCCTGGCTGCCGCTCGCGCCGAGCCAGCTCGTGCCGGTGAAGGTGACCCCGCTGAAGGTGAGGTGGTGAGCGGGTGCGTCGTAGCTGCCTCCCACAGCGAGCAGGGACTGGAGGGTGGGCAGTTCGACGCTGACGCTGCTCATGTTCTGCCCGCTGAGCGGGATGTACGACAGCGCGCCGGTCCCTGGATCGAGGTACCACTCACCCGGAGCGTCGAGGAACTCGTACGCGTTGCTCAGGTAGAGCGGGCCAGCCCGGTGCGGACTGGTGAACGTGTCGTACCCGAAGTTGTTGTTGCTCCACCCCGGCTGCTGCATGGTGATGAGGTTGCCGCTGATGCTCTGCACCGAGACGTAGCGATCCGTGAACGAGTTGACGCTCTCCATCTGCACCCGGCTCTTGTTGGCCAGGTTGTTCAGGTAGCCCAGGGCACCGTTGGTGAAGCTCAGCCCGGTGCTCGACGCGGTGAAGTCGCTCCGGTTGACCTGGGTGCGGGCCCGGGTGGCGAGGGCGCCGTTGACGTAGAGCTGCCGGCTGTCGAGCCCAGCGCCGACGTTGGCACGCCAGACGTTCTTCCCGGAATCGGCCAGTGTCCAGCCGGTGACGGCTCGGGCGCCGGTGATCACGGGTTGCGCGGACGGGGCCGCCTGCCAGAACACCCGATAGCCGTTGGTGCCGGAGTCGGCGGCCGAGAACCGCAACGGCGCGGTCAGCCGGTACGCGCCGCCGGCGATCTGCACCACGATGTCACCGGTCATCGAGCCGACCAGGCTCCGGACCCGGGTCTGCGCGGCGGACAACGAGCACGGTTGGGTCGCGGAGCAGGTGGTGTCGCCGCCCGAAGGCGCGGCGTACAACGTGGTGGTGGCCGCCAGGGCGGGAGCGGCCGGAGCGACCAGGACGACGGTCGCGACGGCGAGACCGGTGGCCGCCGCGGCCGATGCGAGCCTGCGTACTGCGGTGGATGGGGATCCGAACATGGGACCTCCTGGTGCGGGACGGGACGGGGTGCCCGGGCGAGGGCAGCGCTGCCGTTCGACCGGGGTTGCGCCCGCATGCGCGGTGGTTATCCGGCGAGGTGCCAGATTTCCGCCATCGGCGCCCACCGGCGCGCGGAGTCAGTGCCGTCGAGCGCCTGCTGACAGGGGTCGGTCAGCGTCCACCAGCGCCGCGTCTGTGGATCTGCGGCGATGCGGGCCTGGTCGGCGGCATGGTCCTGCCCGGTGTACTCGTAGTAACCGAAGAGCAGGTCGTCATGAAGAAAGATGCTGAAGTTGTGGATGTTGGCGTCGAGCAGCATCCGTTCGACCGACGGCCAGACGGCCGCGTGCAGCCGTAGGTACTCGTCGCGTCGTTCGGGAAGCAGCCGGGTCACCATCGCGTAGCGCTGCAAGTGGGCCTCCTCGTCACCGATCTGCGGTCGTGCATCAGCGCCCCAGCCAGCCGCCGTCGACGGGGAGCACGATCCCGTTGACGTAGTCGGACGCCGGTGCGGCCAGGAAGACCACTGCGCCGGCGAGGTCGGCGGGGCGGCCCCACCTGCCCGCCGGTATCCGGGCCACGATCGCCTCGTTGCGGGTCGGGTCCGCGCGCAGCGCCTGGGTGTTGTCGGTGGCGACATAGCCGGGCGCGATCGCGTTGACGTTGACGCCGTGCGCGGCCCACTCGTTGGCCAGTGCCTTGGTGAGCCCGGCGAGACCGGACTTCGACGCGGTGTAGGCCGGAACGGTGATGCCGCCCTGGAAGCTCAACAGCGACGCCGTAAAGATGATCTTCCCGCTGCCGCGGTCGAGCATCCGCCGGCCGACCTCCCTGCTCAGCACGAACTGGCTGGTGAGGTTGACGTGCAGGACGTCGTCCCACATCTCGTCGGTGTGGTCGGCGGCCGGGGCGCGGCCGATGGTGCCGGCGTTGTTGACCAGGATGTCGATGGGCCCGAGCGCGCCGAGCTCCGCGGCCAGCCGGTGCACGTCGGCCCGGTCGGCGAAGTCGGCGCGCAGCGCGGTGAACCGGCGGCCGGCCGCATGCACGCGGCGCTCCACCTCGCTGCCGGTCGGCTCGAGCGCGGCGGAGACGCCCACGATGTCGGCACCCGCCTCGGCGAGCGCGGTGGCCATCGCCAGCCCGATGCCGCGCCGGGCACCGGTGACCACCGCGGTGCGCCCCGACAGGTCGAAGAGGGCGTTCATCGGGTGGGCTCCTGCCAGTCGATGAGGACCTTCATGACGCCGCCACCGCGCTCGAGGGCCGTGAAGGCGGCGTCGACGGCCTCGACGGGCTCGACCCGTGAGATCAACCGCTCCGGTGCGACGGCCCCGGAGGCGACGAGCCGGACGGCCTCGGCCATGTCGTCGCGCTCGTACAACCTGGCGCCGAGCAGTTCCAACTCACGCCAGAAGAACCGGTGCAGGTTGACGGCCCGGGGTTGGGGGTGGATCGCGACCATGACGAGCCGGCCCCGGGTGGTGAGCACCGCGACCGCCGTCTCGACACCGCCTGCGGCACCGGAGACCTCGAAGGCGACGTCGGCGCCGGCGCCCGCGGTGCGGTCGTCCACCAGAGCGACGACGTCGGTGGTCGTCGGGTCGACCGCGTCGATCCCGGCCTCGGCGGCGACGGCGCGCCGGAACGGATCCGGTTCGACGAGCAGAACCTCGGCTCCGCGTCTCGTCGCCACGGTCGCGATCAGCACGCCGACCGGCCCACCACCGACCACGACGACCCGCTCACCGCCGGCGATGCCGGACCGCCGGACGTCGTGCACCGCGACCGCGACCGGCTCGATCAGCGCCGCGTGGCGCAGCGGCAGGCCGTCCGGGAGGGGGAGCACCAACTCCGCCGGAACCGTCCACGACGCCTGCATCGCTCCCGGCGAGTCGATGCCCAGGAACCGCATGGCGTGACAGATGTGGGAATGCCCGCGCCGGCAGGCGACGCACCGGCCGCACGTGCGGGTCGGCATGACCGTGACCGGCTGCCCGACGGCGAACGCGGTCACGCCGTCGCCGACCTCGGCGATCCGCCCGGACATCTCGTGTCCGAGCACCGCGGCGGCGCCGACCCGCGCGTCCATGTCGCCGTGGAAGATGTGCAGGTCCGTTCCGCAGATCCCGGTGTACGCGACGGCGATGCGCACCTCCCCGGGACCAGGTGGAAGGGCGTCCACCTCCGTGACGTCGAGTCGCCGTGCGCCCCGGTAGACGACCGCCTTCACGGCCCGACCACCGCCAGCAGTCGGTGCCCGGCCCGCTCGGGCCGCACGTTCGGCCCGTCGGCCGTGGTGGTGTCGACCGGACGGGCTGACGCCGCGATGGCCGTCTCGTCGATCGTCACGCCGAGACCGGGGGAGTCGCTGAGCACGAACGCGCCGTCCTCGATGGACAGATCTACGTGGACGCCCACCGGTGGCCGCAGATCCTGCAGTTCGCTGGCCAGGTGGTTCGGCACCGATGTCGCCGCGTGGAGCAGGCCGACCGGGGTGGTGCCGATGGGGCTGACCGGCAGGTCGTGGGCATGGGCCAGCGCCGAGACCCGCAGGAAGTGGGTGACGCCCCAGACCGCGGCGGTCTGCACGATGTCGACCGCCCCGGCCGCGATCAGCGGGCGGAACTGCTCCAGGCCCGTGAGGTTCTCGCCGGTGGCGACGGACGCGCGGATGCCGTGGCTGACCGCCGCGAGACCGTCGGCGTCCCACCGCCGCACCGGTTCCTCGACCCAGGTGAGGTCCAGGGTGTCCTCGAGCTCGCGGACATGCCGGACAGCCTGCTTGCGGGTCCAGCACTCGTTGGCGTCGAGCATCAGGCCGGGCCGCGGCCCGGGTGCGGCCGCGGCCAACACGTCGCGGACCAGCAGCAGGCGGCGCAGGTCCCGCTCGACGTCGAGCCCGCCCTTCAGCTTGGCGGCCCGCAGTCCGCGGTCGGCGTAGCCGGTGTAGACCTTGACGAGCTCGTCGTCGGTCAGTCCGATGTCCAGGCCGGAGGCGTACGCCGGCACCACCCGGTCGCGTCCGCCGAGCATGCGCCACAGCGGTTCACCGGCGGCGCGGGCTTTGATGTCCCACAGGGCGGTGTCGAGGGCGCCGATGGTCCCGAAGACCGTCCCGGCGTGACCGGCCTTGAAGGTCTGCCGGAGCATGCGGTCGTAGAGGGCGGTCACGCCGCGGGGGTCCTCGCCCTCGATGGCGGCGAAGATGGAGTCGATGTGTGAGTGGGGACCGAGCCCGATGCCGGTGATTCCTTCGTCGGTGTCGACCATGACGATCGGCACCGGGACGCTGCCCTCGGCGTAGACGCCGTTCGCGTCACCGACGGGTCGGCCCCACTCGTGGACCGTCGTCAGCGTTCGATACCCGGTGATGCGCATATCAGCCTTTCGTGGCGCCGGCGGTGACCCCGTCGGCGATCTGGCGCTGGAGGAACAGGTAGAGCAGCAGGACGGGTGCGGCGGCGATCAGCACGCCGGACGCGAAGGTCGGGATGTCGGCCGAATACTGACCGCGCAGCGCGGTCACACCGACCATGAGCGTGCGGTGCTCGGCCGAGGGCATCATCAGCAGCGCGATCAGGACGTCGTTCCAGCAGAAGAGGGCGTTGAGGATGCCGACCGACAACAGGGCCGGCGTGCCCATCGGCAGCATGATCCGCCGGTAGACGCCGTAGACGCTGTTTCCGTCGATCCGGGCCGCGTCGATGATCTCCGGTGGGATCGTGCGGTAGAAGCTCGTCATCAGGAAGACCGTGAACGGCAGGAACTGCGCCACGTAGACGAGCACCAGCCCGGGGTAGGTGTCGATGAGGCCGAGGTCGGCCATGACCCGGGCCATCGGCACCATGATCACCTGGAAGGGGATGAAGAGCGCCGCGAGGCAGCCCAGGAACAGGACCGAGGAGCCGCGGAACCTGATCTGGCTCAGGGCGAAGCCGGCCATCGATCCCAGCAGGAGAAGCAGGACCACCGCGGCGGTCACCACGACGACCGAGTTCAGGAAGTACCGGCCCATGCCGACACTGGTCCACGCGCCGACGATGTTGTCCCAGCGGGCGGCGGGGGCCAACGAGAAGCGGTCGAGGACGTACTCCCGTCGGGTCTTCATCGCGACGTTTCCCGTGAACAGCAACGGATAGATCGTCGCCAGGGCGAGCAGGCCCATCGGCACGGCCACCAGCCACCGGCTCGTACGCGTGCGCGACATCAGGACTCCTTCACGGCGCGCCGGAGCAGGCTGAGCTGCAGCAGCCCGACGACCAACATGATCACGAAGAGGACCGTCGACGCCGCGGACGCGAGGGCCGGACGGTTCATCTGTCCTTGTTGGATCCAGATGAAGTACTCGGGCAGGTAGGTCGACCCTTCCGGCCCGCCGCTGGTCATCACGTAGAGCAGGCCGAACATGGACGTCAGCATCCCGATCATCGTGGTGACGAAGACGAACTGGATGGTGCGGGACAGGCCCGGGATGATCACGTGCCAGATCACCTGCGGGAGTGACGCGCCGTCGACCCGGGCGGCGTCCAGCAGCGCACCGTCCAATGTGGCGAAGCCGGCGAGGAACACCACCAACGCCATCCCGAACGTGGCCCAGATGTGCACGCCGACGACCGCGAACATGGCGACGTCCGGATCACCGAGCCAGTCCACCGGTCCGAGGCCGACGGTCCCGAGAACGGCGTTGAGCGGCCCGTCGAACGCGAGCAGGAGATTGAAGATCGCCCCGACGATGACGGGAGAGAGCACCGCGGGGAAGAAGTAGACGCTGCGGAAGAACCGGTGGCCGGGCACCCGCAGGTAGATGAACGTCGCCAGCAGCCCCGGGATCGCCACCGCGATCGGCAGCAACAGCACGAGCAGCCCGACGTTGCGCAGCGCCGTCTGGAACAGCGGATCACGGAACAGGTCGATGTAGTTGTCCAGGCCGACGACGGCGCCGTCGCGGTCGCCGTCCCCGGTGAAGGAGAAGTTGACACCGAGCGCCAGCGGCCACAGCCGCAGCGCGACGATGATCAGGATCGCCGGCGCGACCAGGACGTACGGAGCCAGTCGTTCTCCGCGCATGCTCCGGCGCGACGCCCGGGTGGCTCGGCGCGGTGCCGACGGCGGCCGCGGCCCCCCGGTCCGCCCGGCCGGAGCCGGGCGGACCGACGGGTGCGAGGTGCTGTTGGCCATTGGCTCAGGCCGGTTTGTCGGAGGCGGCAAGCTGCTTGAGCGCCTCGTCGACCGTGACCGAACCACTGATCAACTGCTGGGACAGGCGTCCCATCAGGTCGATCGTCTTCGACGAGAGTGCGACGTGCAGGGCGGGCTTTCCGGACTTGAGGTCGGCGACGATCGTCGCCACCGCCGGGCCGGCGGTAGACACGTCGATCGTGGTGTCGGAGGCGATCGCGCCGGCGTCGGCGTAGAACGAGGCGAGGGCGTCGGTCGAGGTCAGGGACCGCACGAGGTCGGCGGCCAGCTTGGGGTCCTTGGTCCACTTGGCGACCGCGTACCCGATGCCGCCGTCGTACGGAAGGCTCGGCGTCGCGCCGTCGGTGACGACGGGTGCGATCATGACGCCGACGTTCTCCGGCTTCAGGAACTCGTTGAAGTCCTTCCAGTGGCCGATGTCGGACATCAGGCCGATCATGTGGGCCGCCTTGCCGGACTGGAACTGCGCGAAGGCGTCGTTGAACATGGCGGTCGAGTTCGCCCCGTCCGTGTTCAGGCCGGCGTCGCTGACCTCTTTCCAGAGTTGGAAGAGCCGCTTGACGCCGGGTGCCTGCCAGTCACGCTTGCCGGCGATCCAGTCGTCGTACTCCTTGGGCGTCAGGATCCCGGAGCCGAGGCCCGACATGAAGAACTGGATGCCGATGCCTTCCTTGTTGCCCTGCCCGAAGCATTTGGCGCCGGCCTTCGCGATCGCCGCGCAGTTGGCGAGGAACTCGGTCCAGGTGCGCGGTGGGCTGTCGGGGTTGAGCCCGGCCTTCTTGTAGAGCGCCTTGTTGTAGTAGATGGGATGTCCCTGCAGGGTCACCGGCGCCGCGTAGGTCTTGCCGGCCTTGCCGAAGGCATCCCAGCCGGCCAACCGCTGCTTGTCCCCGGCGATGTACTCGTCGATCGCCACCAGGGAGTCGACGCGGTCGCGGATCTGGCCGCCGCCGTTGAAGAGCATGACGTCGGGACCCTTGCCGGCCTGGATCGCGGCGCCCAGCAGGGTGTAGTACTGCTCGAAGGGCTGCGCCACGAACTCGACCGTCGTGTCCGGGTGACTCTTGGCGAAGTCGGCCTTCGCCTTCTTGATGTATGACGCGGCGGTGGCGTCGCCGGACTTCCAGTCCCAGACGACGAGCTTGCCGCCGTTCGAACCCTTGTCTGCTTCCTTAGGGCCGGAGGCGCTGCCGCATCCGGACATCGCCAGAACCGCTATGAGAACCGCCGACCACAGTGCTCGCTGCTTCATCGCTGCTCACTCTCCAGAAGGTGCGGGGGAGGACCATCGTGCTCAGAGTGACGAGAAACGTAACTCGTATGACGTTAGACGTCAACACAGTGCCGTATACTGCCGAGATCGGGCTGGGGGCAGGGCAAAAGGGCGCGTCCGGAGGGCGACATGACGGCATCAGGGCAACTGAACGGCGCGGCCGCGGCGCCGCCGGTCTGGGCGCGGCGGTCCACCAACCTGGCGAAGGCGATCACCGCCGAGTTGGTGCAACGGATCGTCCGCGGCGTTCATCAGCCGGGCACGCCGCTGCCGCCCGAGCCCGCGCTCTGTGAGACGTTCGCGGTGAGCCGCACGGTGGTGCGCGAGGCGGTGAAGATCCTTCAGGAGAAGGGGCTGGTGCAGGTCCGCCAGGGCACGGGCACGATCGTCACCGCACCGTCCGAATGGGACATGCTCGACGATCTGGTGCTCGGAGCGACGATCGCCGAGGACGACACCGTGGCGATCCTCGACGACGTGGTGGTGACCCGGCGCGTCCTCGAATCGGACATGGCGAACGTCGCCGCGCGGCTGGCCGACCAGGAGACCGTCGACCTACTGCGCGCCCAGGTCGACCGCATGGACGAGCTCGTCGGCGACCACGTGACCTACGAGGAACACGACCGCGCCTTCCACGACATGATCATGCGAGCGTCCGGCAACCGCATCGCCCGGGCGGTCGTGCGCTCGCTGCAGGGTCAGGTCATCCGGAGCGCCGCCTACCTCGGGCGCACCGAGCGTGCCCTGTGTGTCGCGTCCAACCAAGGGCACCGCCGGATCTACGACCGCATCGCCGCGCACGACCCGGCCGGCGCCGCCGAGGCGATGTTCACCCACATCACCGACGCTTGGCTGGTCCGCCGCAGCGGACCAGACCCCGTGCGCCTGCGCCGTTAGTCGGCGGCCGGTGTGTAGCCGAGCTCGCGCGAGATTCGGTCGGCGCCGCCGCCCTGACCGGTTCCAACCGCTGCCGCGCGCGCCATCCAGTCCGCGTTTCGGCCCGTTGCTGGTCGTCGTGCGCTACGACGACCCGGCCAAGCTCGACGGCGTGCTCAGCGCGCTGCCCGGGTCGCTGACCGGCTCGATCCACGCGGAGGCCGCCGACGACCGGGCCGTGGTGCGCCGGCTGGTCGACGCCCTTGCCGCCCGCGCCGGACGGATCGTCTTCGACGGGTATCCCACCGGCGTGCGGGTGTCCTGGGCACAGCACCACGGTGGGCCGTGGCCGGCGACCAACTCGGTGCACACCTCCGTGGGCGCGACCGCGATCCGCCGGTTCCTGCGGCCACTGGCCTGGCAGGACGCTCCGGAGTGGATCCTGCCCGACGAGCTCACGGAGGCCTTCGAGGCGATTCCGCGGCGCGTCGACGGTGCGCTCCGGCCGGGTTCGCGAAGGGCCTGATCCATAGCCGTACATCGATTGACGATTGTGTGTCCGAGGGGGACACTGTTTGTCACGCTTCTGGCGTCGCGGGAGCCGGCGACGCCGGTCAGCGGTTGACCGACCCTCGCCGGACGGTGCTTCACCGGGCATGCCGAGCGGCGCTGGTCGACGCCCACCATGCGGGGCCTGCCGCGTCCGAGCGCCTGGCCAAGACCCACGTCGACGGTCCGGCGGCGATGCGTCACGCCCCTTGAGGCATCGAGGAGTGACGCATGAAACTGAGTCGAACCCTGCTCGCCGGCTCCGCGGCACTGGTCGCGGTGGTGGCCTCGGCGCTGATGGTGCCGGGGCTCGCCACGCCGGCGGCCGCGGCGTCGTTGGCCGAGGTCACCAACTTCGGCGACAACCCGGGCGGCATGAGGATGCACATCTACGTGCCGGACGTCCGCCCGGCACAACCGGCGATCGTGGTCGCCATGCACGGTTGCGGCGGTTCCGGACCCGGCTTCTACTCCGGCAGTGAGTTCGCCTCGCTGGCCAACCAGTACGGCTTCATCGTCATCTACCCGTCCGCGACCCAGCAGGCCGGCTTCGGCAACTGCTTCGACACGTGGTCGGACGCGGCCAAGCGCCGCGGTGGCGGCAGCGACCCGGTCTCCATCGTGTCGATGGTGAGCTATGCGCAGCAACGCTACGGCGGTGACCGCAACCGCGTGTACGCGACCGGAAGCTCGTCCGGCGGCATGATGACCAACCAGATGCTCGCCCTCTACCCGGACGTGTTCCGCGCGGGAGCGGCGTTCATGGGTGTCCCGTTCAACTGCTTCGCCAACGCGGCCGACTATCCGCCTGGCAGCAGCAGGTGCACGGGCGGCAGCATGGACCGCACACCGCAGCAGTGGGGTGACGCGGTGCGCCAGGCCTATCCCGGCTACACCGGGGCGCGGCCCCCGGTGCAGCTCTGGCACGGCACGAACGACACGCTCGTGCCGTACTCGCTGCTGCAGGAGTCCATCGAGCAGTGGACCAACGTGTTCGGCCTCAGCCAGTCGCCGACCTCGACCGACACGCCGCGGTCCGGCTGGAACCGTCGCCGCTTCGCCACCGCCTCCGGCGACGTGCGGGTGGAGGCCTACAGCATCGCGGGCGCCGGGCACAGCCTTCCGTCCAGCGGGATGGCTGCGGCCGCCGTCGCGTTCTTCGGTCTGAGCGGCACGAGCCCGACGCCGCCGCCGGCCACGACCCCGCCGGCCACGACGCCGCCCGCCACGACGGCTCCGCCCGCCGGAGCGTGCGCCGCGAGCTACCGCCAGGTCAGCTCGTGGACCGGGGGATTCCAGGGAGAGGTGACCGTGCGGGCGGGACAGGCGGCCGTCAACGGTTGGCAGGTCGGCCTGGGCTTCACCGGCGGCACCAGCATCACGCAGGTGTGGAGCGGCACGCTTTCCGGCAGCGGCTCGAGCTACACCGTGCGGAACGTGTCGTGGAACGCCACCATCCCCGCCGGAGGCTCGACGGTCTTCGGGTTCCTCGGTGCCGGGACCGCGGCCGCCCCAACCCTCTCGTGCACGAGCCCGTAGCCGCAATATTCAACTCATCTTCGACGGTCGTCAGAATTTCTTGACATTTATGGGCGTGGTCCCCGACGATGGCCAACAGGTCGTTGTGACCCGGCTCACACGCGCCGCACGACGGCACCTGCCACGAGCTCGCAATTGACGCATCCCACCCACCTCCGTTCCAGGAAGGGCCTCGTCAATGAAGAAGGTCAGCGTTCTCGGGTTGGTCGCCGTCGTCGCGGTGGCCCTCGCCGGTTGCACGGACTCGGACTCGCCGCCGGCGGCGGCGCAGTCGGGTGGCGACCAGCTTCGCCAGGTACGGGTCGCGGCCTTGCCGATCACCGAGACAGCCGCGCTGTGGGGCGGCATTAAGGCCGGCATCTTCGCCAAGCACGGGCTTCAGGTCGAGGTGTTGCCCGCGCAGGGCGGCGCACAGGCGATTCCCGCGCTGATCAACGGTGACATCGACTTCGCCATCGGCCAGCCGTTCGGGCCGTTCCGCGCCGACGTGCAGGACCTGGGCGTCGTGGTGATCGGCAACTACGCGTCGTCCTACGCCACCGGCGACGACATCAACGCCGTCGTCGCGTCGGCCAAGTCGGGCATCAAGCGGCCCGCCGAGTTCGCCGGCCGCCGCGTCGCGGTCAACAGCCTGGGCGCCGCCGGCGACGTGACGATCATGGCGGCGGTCGAGAAGGACGGTGGTGACCCGAAGACGATCAAGTTCGTCGAGGTCGCCTTCCCCGACGCACCCGCGCAGCTCGCGGCCGGCAACATCGACGCCGCGTGGGTGCCGGAGCCGTTCGTCACCCAGCTTCGCAGCCGGGGCGACACCTTCGTCGTCGCGCCCTACCAGGCGACCGTCCCGGGGCTCGCGACGCTGACCACGATCGCGACCAAGAAGCGGTTGGACTCCGACGCGGACCTGGTGGCGGACTTCTCCGCGGCGATGAAGGAGTCGCTCCAATGGGCGCAGGACCCCGCCAACGAGCCCGCCCTCCGACAGTCCATCAAGGACAACCTGAAGCTGCCCGAGGCGGTGGCGGACTCGGTCAAGCTGCCGGCGTTCGGGTGGGAGGTCGACCGGGCGAGCCTCGAGGCGCTGGCGACGCTGGCCGGTAAGTACGGGGTCCTCGACCGCCAGCCGAACCTCGATCGCCTCATCCAGCAGCAGTAGCCGTCCGGTGCAGGTTCCCTCCGTTCGGCGACCCCGTCCCCGCAAGGTCCTGCTCGGCGCCTGCGGCCTGGTCGGCTTCCTCCTCTGCTGGCAGCTCGTGCCGGCCCTGGGCCTCGTCGACCCGCAGTACCTGCCCTACGCCACGGACGTGCTCGTGCGGCTGGCCGAGGAGCTGCGCGACCTCGCCTTCTGGCGACGACTCGGGTTCACCATGACGTCCTGGGCGATCGGCCTCACCGTGGCGACGCTCGCCGCCGTCGTCCTCGGCGCCGTGGTCGGGCTGGTGCCGTTCCTGCGCCGCGCGACGCATACGCTGATCGAGTTCCTGCGTCCGATCCCGTCGGTCGCCCTCATCCCGCTCGCGGTGCTCATGTTCGGCATCCAACTGCAGGCCGCCCTGGTCGTCATCGTGTACGCCTCGTTCTGGCAGGTGTTCGTGCAGATGATCTACGGTGTCGCCGATGTGGACGTCGTGGCGCGCGACACCGCTCGCAGTTTCCGCCTCAACCGGCGCCAGCGGCTGGCCTACCTGGTGCTGCCGACGGCCCTGCCCTACCTGGTGACGGGTGTCCGGCTCGCCGCCGCCGTCGCGCTGATCCTCGCCATCACGTCGGAGATGGTGATCGGCAACCCGGGCGTGGGTCGGATGATCGAGCTCTCCCGCTCGGCCGGCGACGCCGAGGGCCTCTACGCCCTGGTGGTCCTCACCGGGCTGCTCGGACTGCTGGTCAACATCGTGTTCCGCCTCATCGAACGGCGGTCGCTGGCCTGGCACCAGTCGGTGCGCGGGGAGGCGCCATGACCGCACGGACCCTCGCGGCGACCGGATCGCGCGACGTGGGCCGCCGGGTCCTCGGCGGCCTGCTGTATCCCCTCGGCCTTCCGTTCCTGGTGCTGGTGTGCTGGGGGCTGGCCTCGACGGGAACGACGAACCGGTTCTTCCCCGGCCCGCTCGCGATCCTGAGCGCCTTCCGCGAGACCTGGATCGGTCCGGCGTTCGTCGACGACGTGTTGCCGAGCCTCTACCGGCTCGGCCTCGGCATCGCGGCGTCGATCGTCGTCGGCGTCGCCGCCGGCACCGTCGTGGGTCTGTCCCGCGGTATCGGCGACGTGGTCGAGCCGTTGTTGGAGTTCTTCCGCGCCATCCCGCCGCCGGTGCTGATCCCGGTCGGCATGCTCCTGCTCGGCATCACCGACACGATGAAGGTGGTGGTCATCGTGTCGGGCGCGGTCTGGCCCATCCTGCTGAACACGATCGACGGCGTACGGTCGATCGACAGCGTGCAGTCCGATACCGCGCGCTCGTTCCGGATCGGGCGGCGCCAGCGGCTGTGGTCTCTGGTGCTACCCGCGGCGAGCCCCCGGATCATGACCGGCGTCCGGCAGGCCCTGTCGATCGCGCTGATCCTGATGGTCATCTCGGAGATGTTCGCGTCGTCCTCCGGGCTGGGCTACCGGATCGCCTACTTCCAGCGGAACTACCTCATCGCCGAGATGTGGAGCGGCATCCTGCTGCTCGGGCTCGTCGGAGTGCTGCTCGCCGCCGCCTTCGGCGTGGTCGAGCGGCGGGTGCTTCGTTGGTACCACGGAAGCAGGGCGATCGAGCGTGCCTGACCGGACCGGCCCGCCGGAGGGGCGAACTGTGCGCAGCCGTGCACCGAAGCAACTGGTGCTCGCCTTCTTCGGCGAGCACGTGGTCGACGACGATCCCGGCCCCATCCGGGCCAGCGTGCTGATCGGCGTGCTCGAGGGCGCCGGCGTCGCCGCCCCGGCGACGCGCGCCACCCTCGACCGGCTCGTGCAGACCGGCATCCTCGCGCGCAGTCGCAGCGGGCGGGAGATCCTGTTCTCCCTGACCGAACACGGCACGGCGGTGCTGCGCGAGGCGACGGCCCGGGTCCGCGGCCCGCACCCGTTCGACCCGCAGGGCACCGGCTGGACGCTCGTCACGTTCACGATTCCCGAGGACCAGCGCACGCTCCGCCACCGCCTGCGCTCGACCCTGACGTGGGAGGGCTTCGCGCCGCTGCGCGACGGGTTGTGGTTGGCGCCCGGCGAGGTCGACCTCGCCAGCTCGCTCGAGCCGTTGCGCCAGGACCTGCCGCCGGACGCCGTCGTCGGCTTCCACGCCCGGGAGCTCACGGGGTTCCCGATCGGCCAGAGTGTCCGGGCCGCGTGGGACATCGAGACGATCCGGCGTGAGCATCTCGCGTTCATCGAGACCTGGGAAGACGCGGCGGCGACGGCTCAGGCGTCGAGCGCGCTGACGCTGCGAACGATGCTCGTGGCGGACTGGCTGGCACTGCTGCGCGCGGACCCGAGGCTGCCGCGTGAGTTCATGGACGCGCGCTGGCCCGCCGAGCGGTCGGTGGAGGTCTACCGCCGGATGCACGAGCGGCTCGCCCGGGCGTCCGCCGGCGAGTTCGCCACGCTTGTCGGCGACCGCACGGCCGTCAACCGCCGAAGCGCCGGCGCAGGTCGGTCTTCCGCACCTTCCCCGAGGCGGTCCGCGGCAGGTCGTTCACGATGACCACCTTCTGGGGCAGCTTGTAGCGGGCGATCCTGCCATCCAGCATTCCGCGTACGGTCTCCGTGTCGATGGTGACGTCCGCGCGCACCGTCATGATCGCCCAGGGCACCTCACCCCATCGCTCGTCGGGGACTCCGATGACCGCTGCCGCGGTGACCCCGTCGATCTCGCTGAGCAGGAGCTCGAGCTCGGCCGGGTAGATGTTCTCGCCACCGGAGATGATCATGTCCTTGAGTCGGCCGGCGATGTGCAGGTAACCGTCGGAGTCCAGATATCCCAGGTCGCCTGAGCGGAACCAGCCGTCCGCGGTGAGCGCCTCGGCCGTCGCCTCCGGAAGCCCGAGGTAGCCGGCGAAGACGTTGGGACCCGAGATCTCGATCTCGCCGACCGTGCCCGGCGGGCCAGGGACCCGCACGTCGGTGAAGAAGTGGGGGAGGCCGACGCTGCCCTGCTTCGCCCGCGTCATGGTCGGCGGCAGCGAGGTCACGCCGGGCGACGCCTCGGTCATGCCGTAGCCCTGGGAGAACGAGAGCCCGCGATCCTCGTACGCGCGCAGGATCCGGGTAGGCACCGCGGACCCGCCGCAGGTGAGCTTGGCCAACGTCGACAGGTCGGTCGAGGCCCAGTTCGGATGGTCGGCCATGAGCTGGTACGTCGTCGGCACTCCGCTGAGCATCGTGACGCCGTGCCGTTCGATCTGGGCGAGCGCGCGTCCGGGCTCGAAGCCCCGCTCCAGCACCATCGTGGCTCCCTTGAGGATGACGGGTAGGGCACCCATCCCCAGCGAGGCCACGTGGAACAGCGGAGAGATCATCAGCGCCACGTCCGTGGAGACGACGTCGTAGTCGACGACGCAGTTCACCGCGACCCAGGTGAGGTTGCCGTGCGTCAGCACCGCTCCCTTGGCCCGGCCGGTCGTGCCGGACGTGTAGATGATCGCCGCCGGGTCGTCCATGCCCACGCCCGCTGGCTCGGCCGTCGCGCCTTCCGCACCTGGCAGGCGCGTGAGCCCGGGCCGGGCTGGGGTTCCTCGGCCGGTGGAGACGACGTGCGGCACGCGGGCCCGGTCCGCGACGGGCGTCACGGCCTCCGTTAGCTCCGGGTCGTGGATCAGGATCCGGGCGCGGCTGTCCGTGAGGACGTGGCGCACCTCGGCCGGTGCCAGCCGGGTGTTGACCGGGACGAAGACGGCGCCGACCTGCGCGACGCCGAACATCACCTGGAGGAGGTCGGGACTGTTCTCGCCCAGGTACGCGACCGCGTCACCGCGCCGGACGCCGAGCCGCCGGAGCACCGAGGCCACCTGGTCCGCGCGATCGGCGAACTGCCGGTAGGTGGTCGACCGGTCGTCGTGAACCAGCGCGACCTTCTCGGGCGACCTGAGCCGGCGCTTGGCCAGCCAGGTGCCGATACCCTGCTGGTGCATCAGCGACCTCCCAGCTCAGGCGTAGAAGCGGTAGAGCCCGCGGGCGACCA
Source organism: Asanoa ishikariensis (assembly GCF_900107455.1). Lineage (GTDB taxonomy): Bacteria > Actinomycetota > Actinomycetes > Mycobacteriales > Micromonosporaceae > Asanoa > Asanoa ishikariensis. The sequence continues at coordinate 173,657 of NZ_FNQB01000004.1, forward strand.
CCGCGGGCTTGGGTCCGCCTTCGATGTCGATCGCCTGGTCGACCGTGATCTGGAAGCCCCCGGTGACCGCGGTGACCTCGGCGACGACGGCCCGCATGCGGATGCGGGATCCGACCACGACGGGGGCGGGGAAACGCACCTTGTCGAGACCGTAGTTCACCTTCGTCGCCACGCCCCGCACGTCGAGCAGCTCCGTCCACAGTGGGATGAGTAGGGCGAGGGTCAGAAAACCGTGCGCGACCGGCGCACCGAACGGGCCGGACCGGGCGCGCTCGGCGTCGACGTGGATCCACTGGTGGTCGTCGGTGGCGTCCGCGAAGAGGTTGACCTGCTCCTGCGTGACCGTCCGGTAGGCACTGTGACCGAGGTCCGCGCCGGCGATCTCGGGGAGCTGGTCATAGCTGATCGTCGTCGGCACGCAGGTCCTCCTCCTGGTCACCCGACAGCCCCAGCAGCCGGGCGGCGTTGTCCTTCAGGATGCCGGGCAGCACCTCGGCCTTGATTGCCGTGCCGGCCACGTCCCGCAGCCACCGGTCCGGGGTGAGCAACGGGTAGTCGGTGGCGAAGAGCACCCGGTGGGCGAGCATCGAGTTGGCGTAGCGCACCAGTTGCGGCGGGAAGTACTTCGGGCTCCAACCGGACAGGTCGATCCAGGTGTTGGGTTTGTGGCTGGCCACCGACAGCGCCTCGTCCTGCCACGGCACCGACGGATGGGCCATCACGATCTGCAGGTCGGGGAAGTCGGCGGCGACGGCGTCGAGCAGCATGGGGTTCGACAGGCCGAGCCGCAGACCGTAGCCGCCGGGGAGCCCGGCCCCGATGCCCGTCTGTCCGGTGTGGAACAGCGCGGGGACGCCCAGCTTCTCGATCAGGCCCCACAGCGGCGCGTACGCCTCGTCGCTCGGGTCGAAGCCCTGCACCGTCGGATGGAACTTGAACCCGCGTACGCCCTCCTCCTCGACTAGCTGGTTGGCCAGTTCGAGCGCCGCCTGGCCGGTGCGCGGGTCCACCGAGCCGAACGGGATGAGCACGTCCGCGTGGTCCGCCGCGGCGCGGGCGATGTCGACGCTGGACAACGGGGCGTGCGCGAGCTGCGTGCGCGCGTCCACCGTGAACACCACGGCGGCCATGCGCCGTTCACGGTAGTAGCGCGCCACGCTGTCGACGGCCGGTCGGGGGCCGTCGGTCCGGAAGTAGCGCGACGCGGCGGCGACCAGGGGAGCGGGGAGCGAGGTATGGCCGTGGTCGTCGACCTCGATGTGCACGTGTGTGTCGATCGCGGTCAGGGCGGCGAGGTCGATCGCGGGCTGATACATGTTCAGGAGGCCGGCCGGAACGCCTCGGGAAGGTCCGGGAACCGTTCTCCGACCTGCTGCAACGCCCCGGCGAACGTCGTCGGCCACGCGGCGGCGAGCGTGTCGTAGGACCAGCCACCCTCGTGATGGGCGGTCAGCGCGGCCTCGGGGTGGGTCCAGATCTGGATGCGGTCACCACCGACGCCGACCACCTGACCGGTGACCGCCGCGGCCGCGTCGGAGGCCAGGAAGGCGACGAGGCCGGTCACGTCGTCCGCGGTGCCGAACCCGAGGTCGTGCCGGAAGAAGGCGGGTACGGGCTCCCCGCGCGAGTCCGCCCGCACCGCGGCGGCGAAGTAGGGGATGGTGGAGGTCATCGCGGTCGCCGCGACCGGGACGACCGCGTTGACGGTGATGCCGGCGCGTTCGAGCTCCAGCGCCCAGGTGCGCACCATGCCGACGATGCCCGCTTTGGCGGCCGCGTAGTTGGTCTGGCCGAAGTTGCCGCGCTGGCCCGTGGGTGAACCGACGCAGATGACCCGCCCGCCCTCGCCGGCCTGGCGCATGTGCCGGACGGCCGCGCGCACCGTGGTGAAGGTGCCCCGCAGGTGCACGTCGATCACCGCGTCGAACTCGTCGTCGCTCATCTTCCACAGCACCGCGTCGCGCAGGATGCCGGCGTTCGTCACGAGGATGTCCAACCGGCCGAAGCGGCTGACGGCCTCGGTGACCAGTGCCTGCGCCGTGGCGGTGGGACCGACGGGCGCGACCACCGCGACGGCACGGCCACCGGCTGCCTCGATCGCCGCGACGGCGTCGTCCGCGGCTTGGCCGTCGACGTCGTTCACCACCACGCAAGCGCCCTGCCGGGCGAGCTGGCGGGCGTAGGCCAGGCCGAGGCCCTGCCCGGCTCCGGTGACGATCGCGACCTTGCCATCGAGGGGCATGCGAACTCCTTCGCGTCGACCGCAACATAATGCGAAATCCGGCAGCACGTCAACGAATGTGTAATACATCGATGCTCGGTCAGCGGGTGTCGACGAGTTCCTCGAAGCGACGTTGGGCCGGTTCTGCCAGCGACTCGGCCGTGCGAAGGAACAGCTGCCTCGCCTCGGCGCGCGGAAAGGACGGCGGCAGGAACTCGGCCGGAAGATCGGGGTCGTTGCCCACCAGCGCCCGCCAGTCGTCGACGATCTCGGTGCGGTGGACGAGCGCCGCCCGCGGTGCCAGCCCGCCCTCGACGGCCCGGCTCGCCAGCCGGCGATGGCGGGCCAGGAAGTCGCGGTAGGCGCCGGCGAGGTCGTCGATGCGCCAGCCGGCCTCGAGCCGGGCCCGGCCGGTGGGCAGCAGTTCCAGGTCGCGGGACCGCAGCACGACCGCGTCCGTGATGCCGAGCTCGCGGAGTTGGTCGCGTGCCTCGTCGAACCGGTCGTGCGGGGTGACCCAGGTGCCGTCGTACAGCGGCCAGAAGGTCAGCCAGCGCAGCCTGGCCCGCAGCAGCCGGCGCTGGCTCGCGTCGTCCAGGGGGAGGGTGAACGCGATCAGCGTCCAGAGGCCGTCCCAGGTGCTCTCGTCGCTCGGCGCGAAGATGCGCCGAGCGCCGCGGCGCAGGATCTGCCAGGCCGGATCGGTCAGTCGGTAGCTGGTGTGTCGGCCCTCTTTGGACCGCTCGAGCAGACCTCGCTGGGTCAGTCGGCTGAGCGTCGCGCGCGCGTTCGCCGGAGCGATGTCGAACTCGGACAAGGCCGTGACCAGCCCGCCGGACGGCAGCGGCTCCCGGTCGGCGCGCCAGTAGTCGCCGAGCAGGGTCACCAGCAGCCGCTGCGCCCGGGCCCGCCCGACCGGTGGCCGTCGCTCATCGCTGTCGGTCAACACGCCTGAGAAGCTACCGCCCTCGCCCGCGCGGGCCAGAAAGACAGTCGTCTTTTTTCGTTACGAAGGTCCATTCGAAATAGTCCTCGCGACGCGGTCGATACACCTCTTGAAAGTTTCCGAAACCATCTGGCAACATCGGCGCTACCCGATGTGAACGGTTCGTCCTCCCTGTTTGAAATGCGCCCGGGCTTTGTGCGAAATCGAATGTTAACGCTCACATAGCCAATCACGTGAGGCGAGAGGAGTTGATCGTGAGAGTTCGCCGGATGGCCCGGTTCGCCGCCCTGGTGCTCGCTGTTCTGCTCGCGGGAGGAGGCGCAGTGGTCCTGCGGGCGCCCGCCGCCACGGCGCTGGCGAACGGTGTGGCGCGCGTGCCGCCGATGGGCTGGAACAGTTGGAACAGCTTCGGCTGCAACATCAACGAGACCCTGATCCGGCAGATGGCGGACGCCCTGGTCTCCAGCGGAATGCGCGATCTGGGTTACCAGCACGTCGTCGTGGACGACTGCTGGTTCAACCCCAACCGCGACGCCGCCGGGGACCTGCAGGGCGATCCGTCCCGCTTCCCGAGCGGGATGCGGGCGCTCGGCGACTACCTGCACGCCAGGGGCCTGAAGTTCGGCCTCTACCAGGTGCCGGTAGACCGGACCTGCGCGCAGTACTTCGGCGCCTATCCGGGTGCGACCGGCAGCCAGGGGCACGAGGCGCAGGACGCGCGGCAGTTCGCCGCCTGGGGCGTCGACTACCTCAAGTACGACTGGTGCTCGCCCAACGGAACGATCCAGGACCAGGTCACCACGTTCGCGAAGATGCGCGACGCCCTGGCCGCCACGGGCCGGCCGATCGTCTACAGCATCAACCCCAACAGCATCCACGCGAAGACCGGGCCGCAGCGCAACTGGGGTGACGTGGCCAACCTGTGGCGCACCACCGAGGACATCACCAACGCGTGGGACACCGGCCAGAGCAACGGCTACCCGATGGGCATCCAGAACATCGTCAACGTCACCGTCCCGCTGGCGAACTACGCCGGCCCCGGCAGCTTCAACGACCCCGACATGCTCGAGGTCGGCCGCGGCGGGATGTCGGACACCGAGATGCGCAGCCACTTCGCCCTGTGGGCCATGCTGGCGGCGCCGCTGATCGCCGGCAACGACGTGCGGTCCATGACCTCGGCGACGCAGACGATCCTCAAGAACCAGAACCTCATCGCGATCAACCAGGACTCGCTGGCCCTCCAGGCGCGCCAGGTGTCCGGCGACGGTTCGCGCCGGGTGCTCGCGAAACCCCTCGCGAACGGGGACGTCGCGGTCGCCCTGTTCAACCAGAGCGGCTCGACCGCCACGATCTCGACCACCGCCGCGGCGGTCGGCAAGAGCGGCTCGTCGTTCACGCTGCGGGACGCGTGGACCAACACGACCACCAGCTCGACCGGCACGATCAGCGCGTCGGTGCCGGCCCACGGCACGGTCGTCTACCGGGTGTCCGGGGGCGGCACCGTGCCGTCGAACACGGGGACCCTGGTCAGCGCGGCATCCGGGAAGTGCCTCGACGTGCCCCAGAGCAGCGGGGCCAACGGCACCCAGCCGATCATCTGGGACTGCAACGGTGGCACCAACCAACGCTGGACGCGCGACGGGCAGACCGTCCGGGCGCTCGGCAAGTGTCTGGACGCTCCGCTCAACGCCGCCGCCGGGTCGAAAGCGCAGCTCTGGGACTGCAACGGCGGTGCCAACCAACGCTGGACGTTCGGCTCCGACGGCACCGCACGCGGTGAGCAGTCCGGACTCTGCCTGGACGTCGACCGGAACCTGACCACCAACGGCACCGTCGTGCTGCTCTGGAACTGCACGGCGGCCGCCAACCAGCGCTGGGCGCTCGTCACCTGAGCGGCCCAGGAAAGGGAAATCGGCTCGTTCGCCGACGACGTCGCCATCCAGTAGGACGCCGAACAGCTGGACGGTGAGGGCCGGCTCCCGCGGGTTCCACCCCGCGGGAGCCGGCAGCCGGACGCTTCCCGAACCCTATATTCGAGTGGTACGGCCCCGAGCCGGCTCGAAGGGGGATTCGTGGCGCTGACCGACGAAGCCATCGCGAAGCTGCGCGGCATGATCGCGAGCGGCGAGCTGCAGCCCGGGGCCAGGCTGCCCCCGGAACAGCAACTGGCCACGCAGATCGGCCTTTCGCGCAGCGGTGTCCGCGAGGCGGTGAAGGTTCTCGAGTCCGCTCGGGTGCTGGACGTCCGCCGGGGAGACGGCACCTATGTCACAAGTCTGTCGCCGGGGCTGTTGCTGGAAGGACTCGGTGTCGCGGTGGAGCTGTTGCGAGACGACACGCTGCTGGAGGTCATGGAGGTCCGCCGGATGTTGGAGCCGGTGGCGACCGGCGTGGCGACGCTGCGCATGACCACGGTCCAGCTCGCGGAGCTGAGCCGCATCCTCGACGACATGGGTGCGGCGGCCGGCGACGCGGAGAAGCTCATCGAGTACGACACCGCGTTCCATCACGTGATCACCGCCAGCACCGGCAACGAGACGCTGACCTCGCTGCTCGACGGCCTCTCCACCCGCACCCTGCGCGCCCGGGTCTGGCGCGGGTTGATCGAGGGCAACGCGGCCGACCGCACCATCGACGAGCACCGGGCGATCTATCTCGCCCTGCTCGCCCGGGATCCGGCACTCGTCCACGCCGCCGCCCTCGTCCACGTGAACACGTCGGAAGCCTGGCTGCGTACGGTGATCGGTGCCGCGCCTGCCCTAAACGAACGCGACCGTCCACTGTAGGTTCGTGCTGCCGTTCGACGCCCACTGCTTGAGCGTCGAGCCGGCGGCGACGCTGCCGCCGTTGTCGACGGCCAGTCCGGTGGTCCGGTTGAGAATCCGATAGCGGCCCTCGCCGAGGTGGAGGACCTGCCACTGCTGGTTGGTGCCCCCGTTCCAGGCCGCCTGCCGCACCGGGGAGCCGTTGGCGGTCGATCCCCAACCGTCGGCGACCATGCCGTTGGCGCGGTTGACGATGCGGTAGTAGCCGGTGCCGAGCTCGACGAGCTGCCATTGCAGGTTGTTGCTGCCGTTCCAGGCCCACAGCTTCAGGTTCGAGCCGGAGGCGACGGACCCGCCACTGTCGATGACCAAACCGTTGGCCACGTTGGTCACGCGCACGTACCGCGACGGGTTGAAGACGACCCGCACCGACGCGATGGCGTCGTTGTTGCCGGTGGCGCGCAGGTCCGCGTTGTCCGCGGTGAAGGTCCAGCTCGTGCCCGTGAAGTTGTCGTTCGCGTAGCCGACGACCTGGTATCCGGAGGTCACCCGGACCGACGACGCGGTTCGCAGCCCGATCCCGGCCGACTGGAGCTGCGCCGCCGTGAAACTGCCGACCGCGAGCGCGGCGCCGCTGCCGCCGAAGTTCGTGTCCGAGTAGAGCGCCGCGGTGCCGACGACCGGAAGCTGCGCCGCGGTCACCCGGTACGTGCGCCCGGCCAGCACCGGAAGTGCGATGACGTCGCTCTCCGGTCGGGTGACCGAGACGGCGCCGCCGGTGCTGGTGTCGACGACCTGGAAGGTGCCGGCGAAGTCCCGGCCGCGGACGTTGACGGTCCCGGCACGGTCCGCCCGCACCAGGATCTCGCTCGCCTGTCCGGCGCTCCAGGTGATGCCGACGGTGTAGCCCCCGCGACCGCGGAGCCCCTGGACCTGGCCGCTCGTCCAGGCGGACGGCAGCGCCGGCAGCACGTGCAGCTCTCCGGCGTGGCTCTGCAGCAGCATCTCCGCGATGCCGGACGTCGCGCCGAAGTTGCCGTCGATCTGGAACGGCGGGTGCAGGTCGAACATGTTGGGCGCGAGCCTTGCCGGCGTGGCGAGCAGTCGGATCAGGTCGTGCGCGCGGGTGCCCTCCTCCAGCCGTGCCCAGTAATTGATCTTCCACGCGAGCGACCAGCCGGTGCCGTCGTCACCGCGCAGCTCGAGGGTGCGCCGCGCGGCGTTGAAGAGAGTGGCATTGCCGCGCTTGGTGATCTGGTTGCTGGGATGGAGCCCGTAGAGATGCGACACGTGGCGGTGGCTCGTCTCGGGTTCGACCCAGTCGTACAGCCACTCCATGATGTTGCCGCGTGACCCGACCCGCATCGGGGGCAGCCGGTCGCGGGTCGCCAGCACCCGGGTCCGGAAGTCGGCGTCCACCCCCAGCACCTGGCTGGCCTGGGCGTACGCGTTGAACAGGTCCCGCAGGATCTGGTTGTCCATGGTCGGCCCCGCGCACACGCTGACACCGGAGTGGTGCGCGAGCTCCGGCGAGTTCGACGGGTTGGTGACCAGGTAGCCCAGGCTCGGCTCGGGCACCAGGCTGTCCACGAAGAACTGGGCGGCGCCCTTGAGCGCCGGATAGTACTGGCGGAGGAAGTCGAGATCGTTGGTGAACCGGTAGTGGTCCCAGATCAGCGTGGCCAGCCAGGCGCCTCCGGTCTGCCACATTCCCCACAGCGCACCGTCGACGACGGAGCTGCCCCGCCAGGCGTCGGTGTTGTGGTGGGTCACCCACCCGCCGGCGCCGTACTGCACCTGTGCGGTGCGGGCGCCGGTCACGGCCAGGTCGTTCACCATCCTGAACACCGGCTCGAAGCACTCGGACAGGTTCGTGGTGTCGGCCGGCCAGTAGTTCATCGGCAGGTTGGCGTTGATCGTGTACTTCGAGTCCCAGGACGGCGCGAGCGAGTCGTTCCAGATGCCCTGCAGGTTCGCCGGTTGGGTGCCCTGGCGCGACGAGGAGATCAGGAGATAGCGACCGAACTGGAAGAGCAGCGCGGAGAACTGCGGGTCGTTGACGCTGGCGTGCTGGGAGATCCGGACGTCGGTCGGCTGGTCGGCCGCCGAGGTCCGACCGAGGTCGAGCGTCGTCCGGTTGAAGAGCGTCTGGTAGTCGGCCACATGCCGGCTGCGTAGCTGGTCCCAGGAGCGGCTCTGCGCGTTGGCGAGGTGCCCCCGCGCGATGCCCTGGTAGTCGCCGGACACGTTGGCGTAGCTGACGTAGTTGGTGCCGATGGAGATCAGCAGCGTCACGCTGGTGGCGTTGCTGACCGTGAGCGTCCCGCCCGAACTGCTGACGCTGCCTCCCTCGACGACGGCCCGGGCCAGCGCCAGGAACCGGACGCGCCCGGTGACGCCCTCCATGTCGCCCGAGAGGCCGTCGAGCGCGATCGTCGCGCTGTCCGGACTGGACTGCGTCGTGCGCTGCGGGCTGTCGAAGCGGGCCGAGAAGCTGATGGCGCCGGCGCGGTCGGCGGTCAGCCGGACGGCGATCGCCTGGTCGGGCGCGCTGGCGAGCGTCTCGCGCTGGTGCCGGACCCCGTTCTGCAGGTACGACACCGAGGTCGTCGCGGTCGTCAGGTCCAGATGCCGGTAGTACTCGGAGACCCCGGAGCCGCTCGGGAACGTGAGTCGGATGTTGCCGACCGTCTGGTACGCGAGCTGGCCGGCCGGTCGGCCGAGCATGGCCTGGTCGACAAGGGACTGTGCCTGGCTCCACTGGTTGGCGAACACCAGACGCCGGAGCTCCGACAGCGCCCCCGCGCCCTGGGTGTTGCTCGAGTCGTACGGCCCGCCGGCCCAGACGGTGTCCTCGTTGAGCTGCAGACGCTCGACGTCGACGTTGCCGAACACCATCGCGCCCAGCCTCCCGTTGCCGATCGGGAGGGCGCGCAGCCAGTCCGTGCCCGCGCCCTCGTCGTACCAGAGCGCGAGGTCGTTCGCCGCCAGCACCGCGGCGGGGGCGGCCGACGCCGGCCGAGGATGAGCGATCCAGGGGAGCATCGCGGCGCCGGCGCCTGCCGCTCCGAGCAGCACTTGCCTCCGGGTCAGGTCAGACATGACGGACCTCCGCAACGCATCGAAACTCGTCTAAGCGATGTGAAGGTCAGGTTACAAACATCTGACGTCTAACGTCAACACAGGACCAGACCTCGATGATTTACGGCCATCAAGGCGCCAAACATGTGAGCTTTAGGCTCAGGGCAGGTCGATCGGCCGGAGAACGCGGTCGATGCCGTGTGCGATCTGCCGGTTGCCCTTGTTCACGTCGAACCTGATGACGCGCGGGTCGCGGTCGGTGCGATCGGCGTCGACGAGCCTGACCCGCTTCCACCAGTAGCCGTACACGTCGACCTTGACGGTGGACCCCGCCGCGGTCGGCAGCGCGGCGCCGTCGGCCTTCAGCGCCGCCTTGCGCGTGATCGTGGAGCCCGGCACCACGTGGTAGAGCAGAACCGACTCCACGGTGTCGATGCCGAGCCCGGCCACCGCGGTGAACGACGCCCGCTCGCTCGGCAGCCGCTTGGTGTGTCGCAGGTCGGCGACCAGCGTCTGGAAGGCCCGGTCGTTCGGGATGAACGCGGTCAGCGCCGTCCTGCCGTCGGTGAGCACGCCGACCGCGCTGGACGGCTTGGCTTCCAGGACCGCCAGCACCGCGGCCGTCAGGATGTCGTAGTCGCCGCCGTTGCGGTCGAACCCGCTGGTGTCCGCGGTCAACACCGTGGCGAGCGACCGGGTTCCCAGCTTCCCGTGTGCGTCGGCGGGTGCGGCGGCGAGAGCGGACGTGACGATCGCCGCCGCAGCGACGGCGACGGTTCGGAGCAACCTCATCGTCGTGAGTCCTTTCGAAGTACGGGGCGGTGGCTTTGTTGCCACCACCCCGTACTTCGGCCGCGTTGCCCGCGCTGGATGCACCTAATAGGTCAGCGTTCCGCGCAGCAGGCTGCGGCCGGAGTGTGCGGCGTCTCCGTCGTGCGGCTCGTCGCTGATGTCGACCAGGCGGTACCGGTTCATGTCGATGCCGGGCGGCACCGTGAGCACCACGTCCGGCTTGTCGGACAGGTTGCCGATCGCGACCATCCTCGTGAGGTCGTCAGGGTCGATCAGCCACACCTCGTGGAAGCCGGTGGTCAGCGGCAGGTTCCGCACGTCGACGCGCATCTCGCCTTCGGCCAGCACCCGCACGGTCCCGCCGGCTGCCGCGGGCACGGACGGCAGCGGAGAGAGGGTCGCCCGGGCCGTCACCCGCTCCGCCGGAGCGCGGTGCGCCAACCGGTCGACCACGACCGTTCCGGCGACCGCGAGCACGGCGGCCGCCGCCGCGGCGAGCACCGGCATGAGCCAGCGTGGCCGTGACCGGGGTGACCGTCGGGGTCGCTCAGCGAGGTCAGTGACCGCCGGCCCGGCGATGCCGGCCTCGATGGACTGCCAGATCCGCTCGGGCGGCGGTGGCAGGTCACGCAGGTCCTGGCTTTCCGCGCCCAGGTCGGCGACGGTACGCAACGCGTCGAGCTCGTGCCGGCAGACCGCGCACTCGGCCAGGTGGTCGAAGTCGAAAGGGCCCTCGGTCTCCTCAGAGAGCGCGAGAAGAACCAGCCGATCGGGATCCAGATGTTGCACCGTCCACCTCCCAACGCCGTCGTAGGTTCGCCAGTCCACGGCGAATGTGGCTCTTGACCGTACCGAGCGGGAGCCCGGTGACGGCCGCGATCTGTGGATGGGTCAGGTCGTCGAAGAAGGCCAGCTCCAGCGTGCGCCGCTGCTCGGCGGGCAGCCGGCCCAGCTCGTCGGCCACCACGAGCCGGTCGACGACCCGCTCCGGAAGCTCCGCCTGATCCGGCGCGGAGAGCTGGGCACGGACCGTCTGCGTGACCCGGTCGTCGCGGACGGTCGACCGGATCCGGTCGATGGCCTTGCGCCGCGCTATCCCGAGCAGCCAGCCCAGCAGCGTGCCGCGCTGCGGGTCGAACGTCTCCCGCCCCGCCCACGCGGCTACGAACGTCAGTTGCGTGACGTCCTCGGCGTCGGCGCGGTTGCTCAGCAGGCGTTGGGCCAAGTAGAGCACGGCGGCGCCGTGCCGCTCGTACGCCGTGCGCAGGGCCTTCTCGTCACCGTCGCGCAGGCGCTCGGCAAGCTCGTCGTGGGAAATCATCAACCTCCTTCCGGGCAGCGGTTCTCTTTGTCATTCGCTCCGCGGGCCCGAAATGGATGCGGCGACTTTTTAACCGTGCGGACCGCATCCACGGGTGAGGGCTGCGACGAAGACCAGGGCGTACGGAATTCGCGACTATCTGTTCGAGGTGTATCCATGCGTATCCTGCACCTTCGCCGTGCGGCCACGGTCGGCGCGGTCGCTCTGATCGCGTTCGGCGCCGCCGGCGCGTTCCTCTCCGGCCCGGCGTTCGCCAGGGCGAACTCGCAAGTGTTCGTTGTACACGGCATCCCCGGGCAGCCGGTGGACGTCTACGTCAACGGCGAAAAGGCCCTCCCGGACTTCCAGCCGGGCAAGGTCGCGGGGCCGCTGAGTCTGCCGGCCGGGCAGTACGACATCGCGCTCACCAAACCCGGCGACGCGATCGCTGACGCGCTGCTGACCGTCGACAACGCCGACGTGCCCGGCGACGCGAACATCAGCCTAGTGGCGCACCTCAGCGCGGACGGCGAGCCCGTGTTGACCCCGTTCGTCAACGACACCGCCAAGCTGGCCGCGGGCAAGGCCCGGCTCATCGTGCGGCACACCGCCGCCGCGCCGGCCGTCGACGTCCGCGCGGGCGGCGAGCCCGTCTTCAAGGATCTGACGAACCCGAAGGAGGCCAAGGCGGACCTCGACGCGGGCACGGTGTCCGCGGACGTGGTGCTGGCCGGCACGTCGACCCGGGCCATCGGCCCGGCGGACCTCGACCTCAAGGAGGGCACGGCGACCATCGTGTACGCGGTGGGCTCGGCCGAGGACAAGACGCTCGGCCTGGTCTCGCAGAGCATCACCGGGCTGCACTCGGCGCCGGGCGGCGTGCCCAGCGGCGACGGCGGCGGCGCCGATCGAGGCGTGCCGTTGCCCTGGTACGGCGTCGGTGGTGTCGGCATCGTGCTGGCCCTGCTCGGACTCGCGCGGCTGGCGACCGGCCGCCGGTGAGCGGACCCGACGGCGCGCCCCGACCTGTGCCGGGGCGCGCCCTGCTCCTGCTGGCGGTCGGCACGGTCCTCACTGGATCCGCCGGCGTGGCGGCCTGCCAGGCCGAACCAGCCGGCGACTTCGGCCGCCCCACCGTGACCGCACCGACCTCGGCTCCGCCGTCCGTACCCATCCAGGACGGAACGGCCCCCGCGCCCGCCGACGCCGACGGACCCACTGCGCTGACCGTCCCCGCGTTGAAGCTGAAGGCGACCGTCAACGCCGTCGGCGTCGACCCGGAAACCGGTGACTTCGCGGTGCCGCCGAGCGTCGACCAGGTCGGCTGGTACCGGTTCGGGCCGGGCTTCTCGGCGACGGCCGGCTCGATCGTCGTCGCCGGGCACGTCGACAGCGCGGCGGACGGTCAGGGCGCGTTCTTTCGTCTGGGCTCCCTCGAGGCCGGCGACGAGATCACCCTGGCCGGACCGGACGGGCAGAGCCGGGCGTTCCGGGTGACGGCCCGCGAGCGCTATCGCAAGACGGCGATCCCGCTGCGGAAGTACTTCGCGCGAGAAGGCCCCGTGCGGCTCACCCTCATCACCTGCGGCGGCCCGTTCGACACACGCACCCGCCACTACCGCGACAACGTCGTCGTCACCGCCGTGCCACGGACCTGAGCGCCGGGTTCGACGTGGGCGGTTCCATGGCGGCCAGCAGCGCGTCGAGCGGCACCGTGGCGAAGCCGACGCGGGCGTCGCTGGCTCCGAACGGCAGCCACAGCTCACCACTGTGGACCAACCCTCCGCAGGAGTAGACGACGTTGGGAACGTAGCCGTCACGCTCGGTCTCGTCGGGTGCGAGCAGCGCGCCCGGCAGCTCGCCGATGACCCGCTCCGGCCGGTCCAGGTCGAGCAGGAGTGCGCCGATGGCGTACCGGCGCATCGGGCCGACGCCGTGCGTGAGCACCAGCCAGCCCGCGGCGGTCTCGATCGGCGAGCCGCAGTTGCCGACCTGGATCAGCTCCCAGCTTTCCCGCGGTGCGTGCAGCGGGACCGGTGGCTGCCACTGCCCGCCGGCGTCGAGGCAGGTCAGTCCGATGGTCTCCCCGTCGGAGCGGCACAGCGCCAGCTCCCGACCTCCGACGGTACGGGGGAACAGCGCGAGTCCCTTGTTGCGGGCGCCCGGTCCACGCATGGGATGGATCTCGAAGCGGCGCAGATCGTCGCTGGTCAACACGCGGGCGGCGATCCTGCGCCCGTCGTAGGCGGTGTAGGTCGCGCGGTACACCGGCCCGGACTCGTCGACGTACCTGACGAAACGCGCGTCCTCCATCCCGTTGCTCTCCGCCGGAGTGGCCGGCCACAGCACGCGTTGACGCAGGTCGGCATCGGCGGGGAAGGTCGCGGCGTAGCTTTCGGCGTTGATGCGGCGTAGCTGTTCGAGCGTGGTTCGCCCGGTGCTGCGGGAGAGCAGCTCCGCCGGGAGGTCGCCGAGCACCCGCTCGAAGGTCGCCTCGTCGTAGCGTGCCGGAAGCGCGTCGAGCACGGTCGCCGACACCTCGTTGTCACAGTCCTGTTCGGACAGGCCTGAGGCGAGCAGGTCGCGGCGGTGCGCGATGCCCACCCGTTGCCCGACTACCAGCGGGCCGCGGCGGTCGCCGATCGAGAGCCCGCGCCCTGGTCCCAGCACGGCGGTGGCGAACCCGATCGAGGACAGGTGTCCTTCACCGATCTGGCGAAGGCTGACAGCGACGCGAAGCTGCCCGGGCTCCAGACCGTCCTGGTCGGGGTGGGGGACCATCGACGGGTTGCACAACGCCGCCGCCTCCACCGCGTACTCGTGGCTGAAGTAGGCACCCACGAGCCGCCGGGCGGTCGGCGAGAGGTCACGAGCCCGGGTGACCCGGTGTCGGACCAGCGCGTAGTGGTGCTCGAACGTGGTCTCCAGGTCGCGGTGCCGATCGCCGAACCGCTGGAGGATCTCGCGCAGCAGTCGATCGGTCTCGTCGGCGTCGAGGTGCGCGATGCGGTCGATGAGAGCCTGCGCGCGGGTCCGGACGAGCGCGGCGTCCTCGCCCGGCACGAAGAGCTTCACGATGACGCGGCTCGGGTCGGGGATGAGGATCGTTTCGTGCCGGACGGCCACGGCCCGGATCACGACCACCGCCGGGCGTGCTGCATGGTGGAGATCAGCGCGAGGGTCGACTCGGCGCCCTGGTTGAGGTTGGGTCCGTGCCGGGTCAGCCCGTCGTAGCCGCCGCCGGTGTTCGGATCCCACATCGGGGCGTCCGCGTCGTTGTCGCCGAGGAACCAGCCCACGCAGTGGCGCACCGCGGCGTCCCAGACCGGGTCGCCGGTGATCGCGGCGGCGGTGGCGCAGGCGTCGGCGAGTGCGGCGACCTCGATGGGCTGCTGGTCATGATGGAACCGCACCCCACCGCGGCGCCAACCTGAGGCGGGTACGACCGAGAGCCGCCCGTCGCGCGACTGGACGTCACGCAGCCACGCCAGCATGCCCAGGCCTTTGGTCAGCAGGGCGCTGTCGGCGTGGGCGTGGCCGGCGGCGATGACGACCTCGGCCAGGGCCGCGTTCGCGTAGGTCAGCCGATCCTGCGGCCACGGCCAGCGTCGGTCCGGATCGGGCTTACCGACCGCGACCGCGGCATCGGCGAGCAGCGACGCCGCCCCGACGTGTTGGGGGTGCCGGCGCAGCACCTCGGCGGCGCCGAGCCCGGCGAAGGCCATGGCGCGCGGGTGGGGTGAGCGCCGCAACGCGCCGAGGGCGAAGGCGACCAGCGCCTCGTCCCGGATCCAGGGTGCGGGGCTACGGGCGACGGCGGTGCCCAGTCCCCACAACGCGCGGCCCCACCAGTCGCCCAGCGCGGGCTCGTCGTTCCAGCGCCGGTCGTGGCCGAGCCGGTTGTGGAAGGCGCCTCGGGCGTCCTGCGCGTGGGTGAGGAAGCCCAGGTAGCACTCGGCGAGCTCAAGCACCACCGGCGACGGTTCGGGCTCGCGGCTGGTGACGACCAGACCTCGGGCGACGTCGTCGGTGCAGTAGCCGTGTTCGCGGCGGACCGTGGCGTGCCGGGCGTGCTCGAACAGTCCGGTGTCGTCGGTCAGGCGGGTCAGGTGGGTGAAGCTCGGCGCCGGGGCGACGACCCGGTAGGCGATGCGCGGATCGGCGGCGGTGGTCACGCCGACGCCGGACTGACCTCGGGTGTGCGCGCGGCGATGAGCTGTTCGGCCAGGGCGCGGTAGCGGGCGGCGACCGCCGGCCAGCGCAGGTCAGCCGCGATCGGCTGGGTGCGGCCGGCGAGCCCGGCGGCCAGGCCCGGCTCGGTCACGATCCGCCGGATCGCCTTGGCCAGAGCTGTCGGATCCCGGTGGGGCACGAGCAGGCCGGGGCCGTCGGTGAGCAGCTCGACGGCGTGTGGGAACGGCGTGGCCACCACGGGCACCCCGGCGGCGACCGCCTCGATGAGGACGCCGGAGGTGACCTGCTCACGGGAGTCGTACGGGAGCACGACGACATCGGCCGAGCGGATCAGCGCGCCGAGGGCCGCGTCGTCGAGATAGGCCGGCTGGTAGTCGACGGCATGTGCGACACCGAGGCGCGCGCCGAGCTGGTGCAGGCTCGACCGATAGGCGTCACCGTGCAGCTCGAGAACCTTCGGGTGGGTCCGGCCAGCGACCGTGTAGGTCGGCGCGGGATCGAGATCCTGGAGGCGCGCGAGGGCCCGCAACGCCCACTCGATGCCCTTGCCGGGACCGAGCAGGCCCCAGGTGAGCAGGTGCGGGCGGGCACGACGCTCCACCGGCGCGTCGAACCCATCGGCGGCGCCGTGCGGGATGACGGTGATCTTCGCCGGGTCCACGACGTAGCCGACGATCAGCCGTTCGCGGGCGGTGTCGGTCATCGTGACGACCGCGCCGGCGGCCGCGACGATCTGCTCCAGCACGAACTTCTGCCTGGGGGAGGGCTGGCTGAGCACGGTGTGCAGGACCACGATGCTCGGTGTGGTGAGCCGCCGCAGCAGCGGCAGCACGTCCTGGCCGTCGGCACCGGGGTAGATGCCGTACTCGTGCTGGACGACCGCCACGTCGAAGGCGTTCAAGGCGGCGGCCGCTGGCTGCCAGCCCACCGCGGTGCGGGCCGACCAGGTGTGCACGACGTCGGCTCTGGCGCGCTGGTCGTCGCTGCCGTCGGTGACCCGCACGACGCCGCCGCGCGTGCCGTCGGCGGTCAGGTGGGCGGCGAGGGCGGAGTTGAAAGTGGCCAGTCCGCACTGGGTCGGCGGGTGGGTGCTCAGGAAACCGTAGCTGGCGGGCATGGGCGCCGTGCCTTCCGATTATCGGCCACGGCCGCAGGAACGCGGCGAGCCTCACGCGGTTGCGGCGCGCGCCGGCCAGCGTGTGTGGCCGACGGAACGAGTTCGGGGCAGGCCGCCGCAGTTGCGGGACTCGGCCGGCGCGAACCTGTCAAGAGGGGCCGGGTCCGGTGCGGACCGTCGGCCGTTTGAACAGTATCAGGGTCGCCGGCGACCGGTCAGAACGTCGTCGTAGACCGCCAGGTAGTCGGTGACCATCCGATCCACGCCGAAACGCCCGGCGGCGCGGTCCCGACAGGCGGCCCGGTCGATCTCCTTGATCCGGGCGACGGCGGCGACCGCCTGCGCCACGTCGTGGACCAGCATCCCCGTCACCCCCTCGTCGACGACCTCCGGCATCGACCCACGTGCGTACGCGACGACCGGCGTGCCGCAGGCCATCGACTCCACCACCGAGAGGCCGAACGGCTCGTCGAACGCGATCGGGTGGAGCAGGGCGGCGCTCGCGCCCAGGATCTCACCGCGTTGTCGCGGGCCGACCGCGCCGAGGAACACGACCCGCTCCCCGTCGATGTGTGGCAGCACCTGCTCGGCGAAGTAACGCTCGTCCTGGACGATGCCGCAGATGGTCAGCGGCCGGTCGGCGAGGCGGGCAATCTCGATAGCGGTATGAATGCCCTTGTCGGGGTGAATCCGCCCGAAGGCCACCAGGCCGTCGCCCGCGTCCGCCTGAAACGGAAGGCCGCCGAGGTCGACACCGTGGTGCACGGTCGCGACATAGTCGAGCCCGGGGACACGGTCGCTGTCGGAGATCGACACATAGGACGAACGCGCCCGCTCGTACGCGGGGAGGATGCCGGCACCGGAGAATCCGTGCACGGTGGTGACCAGTGGAGCCCGGCAGTGCGCGGCGAAGGCCAGCGGCAGCCAGTCGATGTGGTTGTGGACCAGGTCGAACTCGCCGGACCGGGCCATCGCGCGGGACACGTGGAGCGCCTCCCACACGCGCCCGTCCATGGTCGGATCATCGGCATAGCCGTGGGGGCTGACACCGTCGAGGGTGGCTGCGGTGATCGAGTCCAGAGTCGCGAACAGGGTCACATCGACACCGCGTGCGCTCAGTCCCTCGGCCAGCAGGCTCGTCACCAGCTCCCAGGGCCCGTAGGCGAGCGGTGGCGTCCGCCACGCGACGGGTCCCAACAGGGCAAGCTTCACTCGGTGTGCCGGTTCATGAGCCAGACGCTACGCCTACCTGGGCGTCAGTGCGCTGACGGTGCTCCTGGTGCGCATGTTGCACTCCTTCGACGTTTGACCCTGTCCTTGGAACACGCTCTTTACTGGGGGACTGGTCATTCCGCCCCCATCGAAGGAGCTTCGCGCCATCGAAACGCTTGTCCGTAACTTCCAGGATCTCGTGGCCCAGGTGCCCGAGGCCGTCCAGCCGTTCGTCGTCATGCTCGCCGGTGCGATCCCCTTCATCGAGGGCGAAGGGGCATCGCCGATCGGGGTCATCGGCGGGATCCACCCCGTCGTCGCCGGGGTCGCCGCAGCCGCGGGGAACTTCCTCATCGTGCTAGTCGTCGTGCTCCTCAGCTCGCGGGCCCGCACGGCCGCCATGGCCCGCCGTGGGAGCCGAGCCGACGCGCCCCAGCAGCACAAGCCCGAGTCGAAGGGGCGTCAGCGCTTCCGCAGGTACCTGGTCCGGTTCGGCGTGCCAGGCGCGAGCCTGCTCGGACCTCTGGCGGTGCCCACCCAGATCACCTCCGCCATGCTCATTGCCTCTGGCACGCCGCGTCGGTGGGTGCTGCTGTGGCAGGCGGTGGCGATCGTCGTGTGGACAACCCTGACCACCACTCTGGCGTGGACCCTGTTCCCGGCTGCCCAGGCCTAGGTGTCCCGACGGCGAGGGGGCACCTGGATGATCGTCTCTCGCAGGCGGAGTTTGCCGGCGGTCGTCGTGCAGCGCATGTCCTCACCCATCGCCCGGTACGGCGTGATGAAGCCGTCGCGGAGCAGCGGCAGCACGAGCCGGCGGTCGCGGAACACGGTGAGGGCCGCGAGCACCAGGTAGACCACCGACAGCCCGATCAGCTCGCGGCCCTGCCACGACGAGGGCACCGCGGCGCTGAGCACGAACTGACCCACGAACAATCCGAACAACAGCAGCGCGGCCCGCAGGGTCAGGGTGCGGCCGATCAGCAGCGAGACCGCCAGCAGCGACTGGGCCGCGGTGAGCAACAGCTCCTCGCGTTGCGTGGACTCGATCGGCAGTCCCGACCAGCCGCCGCTGGACACGGCGAACACGATCGGCAGCGAGCCCACCAGCAGCGTCCACTGGTTGACCTTCGAGGAGAGCAGCGCACCCAACGCGTCCGTGGTGTGCAGCCGCCAGGCGTAAAGGCCCGCCACCAGCAACTCGGGCGCCTCCGATGCGAGTGGCGCCAGCCACTGCACCAGGAGGAACTCGCTGATCCCGAACTGCGCACCCGTCTCCACGAGCGAATCGGCGAAGTGCTCGGCGGTGAGCAGGATGACCGCGGCCGCCCCGAGGAACATCGCCACGACCGTTAGGCGGCGGGGGCGTCGCGACAGTGCGCCGACCCATGCCGCCGGGCCGATCAGGTCCGGCACGCCGGCCGGAGCGCGCGAGACCCGCCAGCTGTAGACGACGAAGATGGCCAGCAGCACTCCGCTGTCGACCAGCGACAGTGTCCGTTTGAACGGCAGCACCAGGCAGTACAGGGAGGCCACGGTCAGGAACGCGATGGCGACCGAGTCCGGGCGGCCGAGGGTGACCCGGGTCGCCGTCGCCGGTGGCTCGCCGCGCGCCCGCATGCGGCGCCAGGCGATCACCACCACCAGGGCCCAACCGACGCCGACCAGGATCCGGTTCGCGCCGGTCATGTTGGCCAGGGCCAGCGAACAGTTCGACGTCTCCTCGCCGGGCGCCAGGCACGACGGGCCGTACGCGGCGACCGCCTCGCCCCCGCGGGCGGTGAACACGAAATCCACGGCGTACTCGGGCAGCACGGCGATCAGCGCCAGCAGTGCGACGGCCAGCCCGGCGGAGATGTCGACCTGTGCGGCCTCCGCCGCCCACGCCAGCAGGAACGCCGCACCCACGATCGCGAGTCCATAGACGACGGCCGCCACCGGAGGGGATGGGTGCAGCCCGGCGACACGGATCACCACGCCGGGGACCGCCAGGAGCACGGCGATCAAGCCGGCGGCGGGCGGCCGACCCCCGGAACCAGCGGACATGCTCACGACCTTATGGCCGACCCAGGTCACAGGCGACCGACTCGCGGGGAGGAGAGCCCTGTTGTGTCCTACGGCGCCGGTGTGGACGCACCACGCGGCACACACCCGGTTTCGGTGCCCCGCCGTTGGGCATCTCGCCTGCATGGGTGACTTCACGGACAAGGCGAAGGACTTCGACAACGAGCACGACGGCGCGGTCGACAAGGGCCTGAAGCAAGGCGGGGACAAAGTGGACGACCGCACCGGCGGCGAATATCACGACAAGATCGAGAAAGGCGTCGACGAGGCACAGCACCGCACGGGTGACGGTGACCAGGTCGACTGACCTCCGTCAGTTAGGAGAAGGCGAACGCGATCGACGCGGTCACCGCGTAGTGTCCTGTTTTCGATCGACAGCGTTGTAGGGATTAGAGTCGCGTGCCCGGTTGATCGGCCAATCGGGCATCGCGTCGAGGGCGGCGGCCAGATTTAGCAGGTCCCACAACCGCCGTGGCCCGAATGATTCGACCGAGGCGTTGCGCGGCGTCTGCGAGAAAAAGTCGCTGTTGTGGCGAAAAATCCCCATGTCTGCCCTCGAATTCGGTGCTCGCGAATGCCGAGGTCCGGGGCATCGTGCGTATGTGCGGTTCAGCGTACTCCGTCGCAAAGCGACAGTCGGGAAAGCTGAACTAGCAGGTAAAGTTCACCTTTACAGTTGGCTATCGGCTGACCATTCGACTACGGTTGCCTTTGAGCAAGTATGACCGCTGGCTGGCGGGTTCGCCTCTAGACCCTGGGTGGATGAGCTTCACGTTCAACCCGGGTTGAGGAGAACGATGACGACCACCACCGTTGTTTTGCGTGGCACGATCTCTGATCGAGTAACGGACGCCGGTTACACGTCGACCGCCACCGAGTTGCTCACCGCGCTGACCACGATGCCCCTTGACCACCCCGGCCGCGCCCGGGCACGCGAGCGCGCGATCGAAGCATGGCTCCCACTGGCCCGACACCTGTCCCGCCGTTACACCGGCCGCGGCGAGCCGACCGACGACCTGCTGCAGACCGCGTCGCTCGGCCTGATCAAGGCCATCGATCGGTTCGAACCCGAACGTGGCATCGATTTCCCAGGCTTCGCCATCCCGACCATCGTCGGCGAGCTCAAGCGCCACTTCCGCGATCGCACCTGGTCGGTGCGGGTGCCACGCCGTCTCCAAGAGCTGCGCATGGCGATCGCCACCGCCAACGCCACTCTGATGCACACGATGGGTCGGTCGCCGACCGTCACCGACATCGCCGCTCACCTAGGTGTCAGCGAGGACGACGTCCTCGACGGGCTCGAGGGCGCCCGCGCGTACCGCGCCGCGTCGCTGTCCACGCCGGTTGGCGATTACGACGGTGTCATGGAACTCGGTGACCTGATCGGCGGCGTCGATCCAGACTTCGAAGTCGTCGAGAACCGCCTGGCGCTGGGCCCGGCGCTGCGCCGGCTCAACCAGCGGGAACGGCGGGTTCTGACGCTGCGCTTCTACGGCAACCTCACGCAGACCCAGATCGCCGAGCAGGTCGGCATCTCCCAGATGCACGTGTCCCGCCTGATCGCCCGGGCGCTGGCCACGCTGCGCCGCAACCTTGACGACAGGGACGCCTGAAGCGAGACCGTTGACACAGCGTCGTGAGGATTCGGCGGCCTGCCGGCGGGCACTCCGCTGTGGACGAGTCCTGCCGCCACCCGAGTGCTGTACCGCGTCGTAGGAGAATCCGATCAATACCGCTTCCGAACGTACCGACGGCACGCTGGCCTATACGTTCGCGGGCAGTGGCGAGCCCCTGCTGCTCGTTCACGGCCTCGGTGGGGACCGCCACACCTGGCGCCACCTCATCGGCACGTTGGCCCGGTCGCACACGGTGATCGCGCCGGACCTGCCGGGACATGGAGACTCCGCCGCTCCCGCCGGCGACTACTCCCTGGGCGCCCATGCCACCGCCCTGCGCGATCTCCTCGTCTCGCTCGGCGTGACCTCCGCGACCATCGTCGGCCACAGCCTTGGGGGCGGGATCGCCCTCCAGTTCGCCTATCAGTTCCCCGAGCGAACCGATCGTCTCGTGCTCATCAGCAGCGGAGGGCTCGGACCACAGCTCACGCCCGCGCTCCGGGCGGCCACCTTGCCGGCCGCGGAGACCGTCGTCGCGGCCCTGGCGCGGATCCCTTCCTTCCTGACCAGGCGGGTGCTGCCCACGATGCCGGCGCTGATCGCCCGACAGGACGCACAATCCGTCGCGGACAGCCTGCGCGGCCTGAGCGACGCGCGGCGGCGCCGGACCTTCATCCGCACCGCGCGCACGGTCATCGACTGGCGAGGGCAGACCGTCAGCGCGATCCAGCACCTCAATCTGCTGGCCGGCCTCCCGGTCCTGGTGGCCTGGGGCAGCGACGACAAGACCATCCCGCCACGGCATCACAAGGCGATCGCGGCGGCGAAACCCGCCTTTCACACCGCGGAGATCGCTGATGCCGGGCACTATCCGCATGAGACCGCACCGGATCGCCTCGTACCCGCGATCCAAGCGTTCCTGCGCACCACCCGACCGTTCCGGTACTCGGAAGCGTCGTGGCGTGCCGTCGTCGACGCGGCTGGCAGCGAGAGACCGAAACGCCCACTGCCGAACCTGAAAGCCGCGTGAACATGCGATTCGACGGCAAAGCCGGACGCGAAGCGGCGCTCGCCGCACTCCCACCGACACCTGATCCCCACCGCGTACGCCCTCCGCCGCCGTGCGGTCCATGTTCCTGACCTGCCCGCGCGGAGGCGCCCGGACGCGTTGCGATTCGGTGTCGCAACGTGGGTTCGGATCCGCCGCGGTTTGACCGCTCTGGCCGTCGGGCACCTAGCGGCCGTCGCTGAAGGACACAACCCCCGAGGAGGAGAACGGCCATGACCCCAGGTGGAATCATCACCGCCCTTATTGTCGGTCTGATCATCGGCGCGCTGGGCCGTCTCGTCGTGCCCGGTCGCCAGAACATCCCGTTGTGGCTGACGCTGGTCATCGGTGTCGTAGCTGCGCTCATCGGCTCCGCGATCGCGCGGGCCGGTGGTTTCTCCGACACAGACGGCTGGATCGACTGGCGTGAGCTGCTCCTCCAGATCGCTCTCGCGGCTGTCGGGGTCGCGCTCGCCGTCGGCTTCGCCGGCCGCGGGCGGCGAAGCGTCACGCGCTGACCCTGTTCCATCGGTGCCCCGGCCAACGGCCGGGGCACCGCCGTGTCTGGGATTTGTGGTTCCGACCCATTTGGGCGTTATGTCCGGCATACTGAACTGGAAGCTCAAGCGCACAGGGGTAGGTCGACACCGACACCAGAAGGTTGGTCCGGGATGCAACCCATCGTTCCGCCGCCGCTCACTGCGACGCTCGGCGAGCTCAATGACGCCGTACGCCAGCTACCCGCCGCCGCCGAGCATTCCGCGCCGGCGAGATTGCGGCGGGAGGCCATCGCGTTGGCCGACGTCATCCACCGTGACGGCGAAGGCGCCCACACGGCCGAAGCGAGTCGCCTATTGCGCCGAATCCGCGGCTATCTCGTGGACGCGTCCGAACCCAAACCGTAGAAGGGACCCGGGGGTTCGCTGAACCCCCGGGCCCCGAATGGCAGCTAGCGCGTGGCCGCCCAGAGCACCGCGCGACCGAGCTGAGGCTGCAAGCCCTTGGGATGCAGCCGGTACGCCGGGTCCGTGCCGAACAGCACCGTGCCGTTGCCGCCGGCGCTGACGCCCCGGACGATGCTGGCCTGCCCGGCCGCCGCGGCCTGGCCGTTGGTGCCCGCCGCGTTCGACGCCCACCAACCGGAGAGCAACGGGTCAGGCGCGTACGACTGCTCGACGCTGACGTTGGCCCCCAGGCCCGTGAACCACACCGGCTGGTTGATGAACGAGTGCGGGATGGCACCCGCGGTGACCGGACCACCGCTGTTCACGATGTTGGCCACGCCGCTGGCCAGGCTGTCGCCGGCCGTGGCGGTCACGCTCAGCAGCGCCGTCGCGTTGCTGAACGCGGCGCCGGCGGTGCCGAGACCCACGACGCCGCCGTCGCGGGCGAGGAACGCGTCCAGGGCCGCCTTGTTCTCCGGCGTGAGGGTGGCCACGTTGAGGTTGCCGCCGACCAACAGCAGGTCGACGTCGTCGGTCAGGGTCGTCGCCAGGGTGGCGGCGGTGACGGCGCGGGCCTCGAAGCCGATGTCGAGCAGCGTGTCCCGCTCCTCCGCCGCGCCGACGTAGCCGACCACCACCTCGTCGAGCAGCGTCCCGCTCCAGCGGCGCGGCGCCCGCTCGAAGGTGACGTCGTGCTCGCGGACCTCGTGCGCGGCCAGCCGGCGGTTGGTCCGGGTGCCGGGGATCGCCACGGAGCCGTCGGTCAACCGGTAGACCTTGACGCCCTTGTCCAGCAGCGAGTTGACCGCGAGCAGGTCGGTCGCGTCCTGGATGTCGAGGCGCAAGTCGCCGTCGCCAGGCAGGTAGCCCTCTGCCTCGCCGTCGTAGACCCGCTCCAGCCGCACATCGGGGAGCGTGGACCAGAGCGTGTCCACCGTGGCGCCCCAGGTCAGTCCCTGGCTCCAGGCGGCCGGTCCGGCGTAGAGGTCGTCGACCCGGTCGGTGAGGTCGATGCCGGGCTCCAGCAGGGAGTTGACGAGTCCACGCTTCGGCTGGTGCAGGTCGACCACGTACGAGCCGGCCTGATAGGTCTTGCGACCGACCCGGAAGTCCCGCTTCGCCTGCGTGACCCGGCCGCCGCTGTCGACCAGCAGGTCGACGAGGCGTGCCGCGGCGGTCTCGGAGTGCTGGCCGGGGCCGGTCGGAATCACGTACGACCGGGGGAAGACCGTCTGGTAGTTGTCCTCCTGTCCCCAGCCAGGCACGTACTCGTCCGGGATGTCCCGCAGCGGCTCGCCGGCCCACCCGCGCCGGTAGACCTCGGCCTGGTCGAAGATCACCTGGGCGCGGTGGTCCTGGATGTACTGCAGCGAGGTCTTGATCGCGACCTCGTGGACGTCGGTGTTGATGGCGGAGCGGCGCACGCGCTCCTCGGGGGTCAGGTTGCCGCGGGGGTTGAGCGGAGCCTCGATGGTGTACGGGATGCTGCTCTGCAGCATGGCGAACGAGGGCACGTAGATCGGCGGGAAGTCGTCCCAGACACCGGGCTCGTCGTCACGGAACGGGATCCGGGCCCGCTGCGTCTCGGGGTAGCCCAGCGCGCGCAGGCCCTGCTCGATCGCCAGCGCGTTCGGCAGGCCGTGCTTGATGTAAAGGTCGTACTCGTTGTTGACGTTGTGCGGGGGAGTGCTGGGGTGCAGCAGCGTCGGGTTGACGTACCCGTGCAGGTCCAGCGTGATGATCGGCTTGGTGTCGACGATCAGCTCGCGGATCAGGTTGGTCTCGGGCTGCGACACGATCGTCAGGTCGCGGTTGAGGTCATAACCGGCGGCGTTGGGGCGTTGGCCGGCCACCCGACCGTCCGGGTTGGACGTGATGTTGAAGACGAGCCGGTTACGCCGCAGCAACCGCTCCACCGCGGGGTCAGTGCTGGTCGCGAACTCCTCGATGACCCGCAGCGCCGCGTCGGTGCCCTCCCACTCGTTGCCGTGGATGTTGGCGTTGACGAACAGCGGCGTCTTGTAGCCGGCGAGCAGCTTGCGGTCCGTGCGGGCCTTGGCCGGCTCGTCCTCGATCCACCGCTTCCAGGCCTCCTGCTGGCGCGCATCTGAGCGGCTCTCGGGCGCGGTCACCGTGACGGCGTACAGGTCGTAGCCGCCCGAGGACTTGCCGGCGACCCGGGCGGACACCCGGTCGCCGGCCGCCTGCAGGGCGTTGAGCTTCGGAGCGATCTCGTCGTACGGGATGACCCCGATCGGGATCGACGCGTCAGCGGGGTTGTCCGGCCAGAGCGGCAGGACGTGCTTCTGGGGGAGGCTTTTGACGTCGGACAGCTCGACGGGCCGGCCCGGCTCCTCGGGCAAGGCCGTCGCCTGGGCAGGCACGGCCCAGCCGACGGTCGCGAGCATCGCGGCGGTCACGGCCAGTGTCGAGAGTGGTCTTCCGCGCATAAAGCAGAGTTCTTCTATCGAGAAGATAGAGATTCAGCGGCCAGATAGATCTTGTGCGATCCCCACGCCCGTGTCAACCGTGAAGGCATACGGATCGAGAGGAGATGACTACCGGCAGTAGTCGCTGCAGCCCCGAACGGACGATTCTGGCGGCCATCCGTCGCCGATCGTCGGGGCTCGGCCATAGTCCTTGGATGACCGTTGACCAGTTCTTTCGCCAGCATGTCGGCAACTGCGCAGTCGGAAGGCTGACGCAGGGCCCAGCGGCCGACGTCGATGCTGTTAAGCAGAGCGCGACGTAGAACGAGAGCGTCGAGCCGTGCGAAGGGATCGGGCGATGCGGCTGCAAGGACGTGAACTTCGCGCCGGCATGGCCGGTGACGACGTCAAGGAACTCCACATAGCGCTGGGTCGGCTCGACTACCGCCTTCCCGAGCAGGAGGTGCGCCACGGCATCTTCGGCACGAGCACGGCGCAGGCCGTCGCGGTGTTCCAGAAGGCCCAGGGCCTGCTCGACACGGCGGTCGTCGACGCACGCACCGCCGAGGCGCTGGATCGGGCGACCGAGGACGCCGAGCCGGCCGTCGCTCCACCGCTCCCGCGCACGCCCATTGACGCCGACCCGCCGGCGCCCGATGAGCCGGCGCCGGTCGAGCCGTCCGGGGACGAGCCGCTCGCCGCGGAGCCGGAGTACCTCGTCCGTGGCCAGATCATCTACCGGGGCGGGCTGCCGATCCCGAACCTGGTCGTCCGGGCGATCCACCGCGACCTGCGACGCGAGGTGGACCTCGGGCAGGCCACCACGGACGCCCGTGGACTGTTCGAGATTCACTATGGGCTGGCCGGGCTCGGGCTCCCGCCAGGGCGGTCGGCCGACCTGCTCGTCCGCGCCTTCCAACGGACCGACGACGGCACCGCCGCACTCGTCGCCGAGTCGAAGGTCATCTACCACGCGCGCAAGGTGGAGAAGGTCCGCCTGCAGGTCGACGGCGGACCCGAGAACACCTGGTCCGAATACGAGCAACTGCTCGCCGAGGTGAAGCCCCTGCTCGGTGACGTCGCGATCGACAGCCTGCACGAGACCGACGACGACCCGGACGTCAGCCTGCTCGTCGGCAAGACCGGGCAGCCCGCGCGGCGGGTGGCCGACCTCGTCCTCGCGCACAAGCTCGCGGCGCACAGCAAGGTTTCCCCGGAGCTCTACTACGGGCTGATCCGATCGGGTCTGGGCACGAACCTGTCGGAGATGCTGGCCCAACCCGCCGAGGTCCAGCGCCGCGCGCTGGAGTCCGCCGTGGAGTCCCGGATCGTGCCCGGGCGCCTGGCCGACGAGGTCGACGAGGTGCCGAGGCGACTGGCCGAGGCGGCCCAGCAGTGGATGCTGCGGCTGCGCGTCGACGACGGTCGCACGCCCTTCGGCGCCGTGCTGGCCACCGCGCTGCCCGCAGCCCCGGACCGGACGGCCTTCGCCGCCCGCTTCCTCGCCCACCGGGGGCCGGTCGAGGACTTCTGGGCCGGCGTACGCGACGACGACCGGCTGGGCCCGCGGGCCGAGAGCGTCCAGCTCTCGCTGCGGCTCGCGGCGCTGACGCGCAGCCACGTGCCGACGATGCAGGCGCTGCGCGAACGGGTCGGCCGGGCCGGGTTCCGCGGCCTGGCCGGGCTGTCGACGGAGGACTTCGAGCAGATCATCGGTGCGTTGCCGGAGGAGCAACGGTTCCCGCCCGGCATCCCCGGAGGCTCACCCCAGGAACGGCTCACGGCGTACGCGCAGACGTTGTCCCGCATCGTGTCGGACGCACTGCCCACCGAGGTGCTGGCCCACCGTGCCGCCGACGACACCGAGCAGCCGGCGGACGCGCGCACGTTCTGGCGCAACGTCATCGCGAGCGACGTCGGGTTCGACCTCAGGAAGACCAACGTCGGGACGTTCCTGTCCGCGCATCCGGAGCTGCTGTCCGGCGTCGCCGACGAGGCCGGCGTACGCGCGGAGGTCGCCGGCGTCCGCCGGTTGTTCAACCTCACCCGCGACTACGACCAGGTGCGCACGCTCCAGCAGGCCGGGCTGGACTCCGCGACCGCGGTGACCCGACTCGGCACCGGCGTGTTCGTCTCGCGGTTCGGCGACACGTTCGGCGGGGGAGCCGCCGCCCTGGTGGCGTACGAGAAGGCGGCGACGGTCTCGGGGACGAGCCTGGCCCTGGCCTCCAGCCTCAGCCCGCTGTTTCAGAACCTCGGCACGTACGCACTGTCCACACCGGACTTGAGCGCACTGCCGGATCTGCGGACGCTGTTCGGGTCGCTCGACTACTGCGACTGCGCGCATTGCCGTTCGGTGCTCAGCCCGGCGGCGTACCTCACCGAGTTGCTCACCTGGCTCGGGGAGCGCGCGCTCGCCGACGACACGACCGCACGGGACGTCCTCTACGCGCGCCGCCCCGACATCGGTGAGATCGAGCTGACGTGCGCCAACACCAACACGTCGCTGCCGTATGTCGACCTGGCCATCGAGTTGCTCGAGCTGCTGGTCGAGCCGCTGGAGGGGTTCGCCGTGCCGGGCTCCCTCGCGGGCGACCTCGACGCGCGGACCATCTCCGCCGCGGTGCGCGACGCGTTCGCGGCCAACGGCGTGCCGCTCGCAGGCGAGCACGTCGCCTACGTCGTCGAACCGGACCAGCACTGGTTCCTCACCGATCACGCGACCCTGTACGTCGTGCGGCGATCCGCCGCCGACGAGCTCGAGGTGCGCCTGGGCAGCTACCAGACCCGCGGCACCGACGTCGAGCTCGCCGCGGAGGCCGAGCACCAGCACGCTCCGGCGTACCAACGGCTGCGCGATGCCATCCACCCGTCGGCCCTGCCACTTGACCTGTGGTGGGAGGAGGTCCGGGCGTACCTCGACCACCTCGGCGTCGCCCGCACGGACCTCATGCGGGAGTTCGCCCCGGCTGCGTCCGATGTGGACGCCGACCTCGCGTTCGCCACCGAACAGCTCGCCCTGACGCCGGTGGAACGCGACCTGGTCACCGGCACGGGCGCCGCCGGCACCCGACCGCCCTGGGAGCACTTCGGCCTGGCCGAGACCGGCAACCTGGTCGAGGTGTTCGACGCGTCCGCGCCGGGCGGCGTCAGCACGCAGCCGCTCGGCTGGCTGGCCGCGCTGTCCTGGGTCCGAGAGCTGCTCAAGCGGACCGAGCTGACGTACCAGGAACTGCTCGACGCGCTCGACACCCGCTTCGTCAACCCGGACGGCGCCGTGCGCATCGAGTCCGCGGACCCGGCCGACCTCGCCTCGTGCGACCTGGCCAAGCTGCGCCTGACGAACCTCACCGTCACCGCGGCCAGCCGCCTGCGCCGCTACGTGCGGCTGCGCCGCCGGCTCGGCTGGCGGGCGGACGAGCTCGACGACGCGATCGCCGCTCTCGCGTCCGACACCCCCGACGTCGACGAGCAGCTCTCCGACACCTTGGTCCTGCGCCTGTCCCACCTGGTCCGGCTGCGGGCGACGGTGGGCGGCTCGATCGAGGAGCTGTGCGCCTTCTGGGCACCGCTGGGCACCCGACGCGACGACGCGCTCTACCACCGCCTGTTCCGCAACCCGGCGGTGCTGCTCCCACTCGACCCGGCGTTCCGGCTCAACGCCCAGCGCGACGAGCTGGCCATCGTGACCGAGTCACCCGCCGACGCGACGATCGGCGCACACACCCCCACGGTGCTGGCCGCGCTCGGCCTGACCGCCGCGGAGCTGGACCTGCTCGCCGGCGTGCTCCCCGACGACACCCTCGACCTGGCCAACCTCGGGACGCTGCACCGGCACGCGCGGCTCGCCCGTGGACTCGGCCTGAGCATCCGCGACCTCCTCACGCTTCGCGAGGCGGCCGGCCTGGATCCGTTCGCGGACACCGCCGACACGGTCCGGTTCGTCGACCTGGCCTCCCGCATCCGGGCCAGCGGGCTGTCGGTGTCCGAGGTGGACTACCTGCTCTTTCACCAAACCCCGCTGGCGCCCGCCGAAGCCGAGCTCGCGACGATTCTCACCGAGGTGCGCGACGGGCTCCGGTCGATCGCCGACGAGACCGCCGGCCAGCCCGGCCCGGCCGGCGAACGGCTGGCCAAGGCGCTCGCGTCGCTGCGCTGGCCCATCGAGCTCGTCGAGCGACTCGTCGCCCTGCTCGACGGCAGCGCGACCTACTCGGCGGCGTTGGCGGCCGCACCCGGGGACCTGACCGTGCCACCCGGGCTGGCCGACCGCGTGACGTACACCGACGGGCGGCTCCTCGTCCGGGGAACGCTCACGACGGCCGAGCGGGACGCGTTGCTCGCGGGCAGCGCGGACGGGGACTACCACGCGGCCGTGGCGCAGATCTTCGACGCGCCGCGCGGGTACGCCACGACCTACCTGACGGCCTTCGCGTGGCCGGCTTTCCGCGCACCGCTGCCCGCGCCGGTCGCCGTCCCCGCCGACCTTCGCGAGCGCGTCTATCACGACGGGCCCGCCGGACAGCTCGTCAGCGTCGGCCCGCTGACGGAGACGGACCGCAACCGGCTCCTGGCGCTCTCGGCAGACACCGCGTTCCAGGCCGCAGTGACGCGACTGTTCGAAGCACCGGCGACCTTCGTGCCGGACCCCGGCAACGCGTTCCTCGAAGAGGCCGACGTGTCCGCGATCCTCGACCTGCCCCAAGCCGAGCGGTTCGCGGCCGTCAACGCGCCGCTGCGCGAATACCTGCGGCTCGCGGCGAGCCGGCGGCTGGTCGTGCACCACCTCGGCGAGGCGCTCGGTGTGCCGACCCGGATCGCCGAGCGGCTGCTGACCCGGCAGGTCTCCGTGGCGGGCGAGCCTGGCCGACCCGCGGTCGAGGCTTTCCTGGACGCCGCGTTCGCCGACAGCCACCCCGACGTCGCACTGAGCGAGGCGAGCTTCCCCGCCCCGTTCCGGACCTTCCTGCGCCTGCACAAGGCCGCGGCGCTGATCGGCGGGCTGCGCCTGACCACCACCGAGTTGGACTGGCTCGCGGCGTACGGGGACGCCGTGCCGCCGCGGTCCGTGCCCTGGCTGCCCGGCACGGGAGCCACCGCCCGCTGGCTGAGGTTCGACGACATCCCGGCCACGGCAACCGCGCGCACACCCGGACCCCTCGCCGCGTTGTTGCGGCTCGTCGAGCTCGGCCGCATCCGTGCCGGCCTCGGCGAGGCCACCGTCGGCGACGTGCTCGCCGCGGCCCACGGCCCCTCGCCCGCGTCGTTGCTGGCCTTGTTCGCCGACCGCACGGGCAGCGACGAGGCCGAGCTCACCACGCTGGCCGGACCCGGGATCCTCGACCTGGACCTGCCCGACGCCTTCCGCGACGAGACCGGCCCGGCGCTGATCGCCCGGTGCCTGCGGCGGATGCGGGCCATCGGCAGCTCCGCGAACCAGTGCCGGGCGTTCGCGGCCCCGTCGCCGGACGCCGTCGACGCCCGCGCCGCCCGGCACGCCGCCAAGGCCAGATACGGCGAGGCCGACTGGCCGGCGGTGGCCCGGCCGTTGCGGGACCGGCTGCGCTCCCGGCAACGCGACGCGCTCGTCGCCTACCTCGTCACCCGGGGCCACGACTTCGCCGACGTCAACTCGCTCTACCGGCACCTGCTGATGGACTGCGAGATGGACCCGTGCATGGTGACCTCCCGCATCAAGCAGGCGATCGGCTCCGTCCAGCTCTTCGTGCAGCGGTGCCTGCTCAACCTCGAACCGGACGTGGTCGTCGACGAGGCCGTCGACACCGGCTGGCGGGACTGGCGCTGGATGAAGAGCTACCGGGTGTGGGAGGCCAACCGCAAGGTCTTCTGCTACCCGGAGAACTGGCTGGAACCGGAGCTGCGCGACGACAAGACCCCGTTCTTCGAGGAGCTCGAGTCGGCACTGCTGCAGGACGACGTGACGGCCGAGGTGGCCGAGGAGGCCTTCCGGACCTACCTGCAGCGCCTCGACGGGGTGGCGCGACTGGAGATCCTGGGAAGCTGCCGCGAGGCCGCCGCCGACGGCCGCCCGGCGGTGCTGCACGTCTTCGGCCGCACGCAGGGGATGGCGCCGACCTACTACCACCGGCAGCGCATCGACGGCGGACGGTGGACGGCGTGGCAGCGCATCGACGTCGACATCACCGAGCCGCAGCTCCTGCCGGTCGTGTGGAACCGGCGCCTGTACCTGTTCTGGCCGGTGTTCACCGAGGGCACGATCCCGGTGGAACCACCGCCGGACAAACCGGTGACCCCGAAGCGCTACTTCGACATCCAGCTCGCGTGGAGCGAGTTCCGGCAGGGCCGCTGGCAGCCGAAGCAGCTCAGCAGCCTGACGGTCCGCTCCGCACAGACGCCCGACGCCAGCCCCGACCACGGCCGGCACGCGCACGTCTTGCGGGCACGGGTGACCGATCCGGCGCTGCGGGTCTGGTACGAGTACAACAACCCCTCGACGACGTACGACGAAAGCGACGACTACTACGGCCCGGTCACGTACGGCTTCGCGACCGTCAACGGCTGGTACTTCACCGGTTGCGACGCGAAGGTCCAGGGCTACTCCCAACGCATCTACGGCCTGTTCGAGCCGAACGCCACGGTGCCCAGCGGCATGCTCTTCGAACAGGTCGGCGCCAACCCGCTCTACCTGCCCACGGGCGGGTCGGCGGCACAGGAGGACGTCGCGCTCGCGGCGCCGCCGGCCACGTTCACGCTGTCGTACACCCACGAGGACGCGTACATCACGGGCGGGCAGACGTTCTTCTTCCAGGACGCGGCCAAGACCTACCACGTCGATCCGTCCGAGGAGGTCGTCTGGGATCAGGTCTGGAGCTCGCCGTGGGCCTTCGGTCCGCTCCACGTCGACCTCGTCAACCAGCGGTACTACGAGCCGGATCTGGCCACGGTCGACGGCGCCGGGCCGATAGAGCCGACGCCGATGCTGCGCGCCCTGCTGCACGGGAGGGGCGCGGCCCCGTCGGCGGCAACCCGGGGTGCGGCTGATGATCCGGTCACGACCGCCCTGGCCACCATCGACGGTGGCCGCGCCGCGCTGGTCCGCGCACAGACCGCCGAGCTCGAAGCGCGGGCCAGGCCGGGCGCCACCGTCGACGCACCGTCCACACAGGCCTTGCGCAACGTCATCGTCAGCCGCCCCGACAAGGCGCTGCTGACCATCGGCGAGTACGTGGACGAGGCCCGGGCCCTCGGCGCCGGCTGGACGGTCCCGGTCGCGGCTACCGTCCACCGCTACCATTTCAAGACGCACTACCACCCGTACGCCTGCGCGTTCCTGCGTGACCTGAACGCCGGTGGCATCGAGCGCCTGGTCCGCCGGACCGCGCAGCTCCGCTCCGCCAACCCGTTCGCCGGGCGCTACCAGCCCACCGACCTCGTCCTGGCCGGCCCGGAGCAGCAGCGCTATCCGATCGAGGACGTCGACTTCGACCACCGTGCCGCGTACGCCGCGTACAACTGGGAGCTGTTCTTCCACGCGCCGCTGCTCGTGGCCCTGCGGCTGTCGGCCAACCAGCGCTTCGAGGAGGCCCAGCGCTGGTTCCACCTTGTCTTCGACCCGACCGACGCGTCCAACGGGCCGGTGCCCGCGCGGTTCTGGCAGACCCGACCGTTCTACGAGCAGAGCCAGCCCGAACTGCTCGCCCAGCGGATCGAAGAGCTCCTCGCCCAGCTCGCCGACGGCTCGGCCGACCCCGCCCTGGTCAAGCAGGTCCGGGAGTGGCGGGCGCAGCCGTTCCAGCCGTTCGCGATCGCCCGACTGCGGATCACCGCGTTCCAGCGGTCCGTCGTGATGCGCTACCTCGACAATCTCGTCGCCTGGGGAGACCAGCTCTTCCGGCGCGACACGATCGAGTCCATCAACGAGGCGACGCAGTTGTACGTGCTCGCGGCGGAGCTGCTCGGGCCTCGTCCGGCCGGCCTGGCGCCGCGTGCCGCCCCACAGGTGCGCACGGCGGTCTCGCTCGACCCGGAGCTGGACGCGCTGTCGAACACCCTGGTCGAGCTGGAGCAGCTCATCGCGTCACCCGCGCCGGACAGCGTGATCGTGCCGCCCGACGCCCCGCCACTGACCCTGGCGAAGATGGCGTACTTCGGCGTGCCCCGCAACGACAAGTTGCTCGGCTACTGGGACACCGTCGCCGACCGGCTCTTCAAGATCAGGCATTGCATGAACATCGAGGGCGTCGTCCGGCAGCTCCCGCTGTTCGAGCCGCCGATCGACCCGGCGTTGCTCGTGCGGGCCACCGCCGCCGGCGTCGACATCGCCAGCGCGCTGGCCGACGTCTCGGCTCCGGTGCCGCACTACCGGTTCCGCACGCTCGTCCAGCGCGCCGGCGCCCTGTGCCAGGAGGTCAAGTCGCTCGGCCAGCAACTGCTCGGCGCGCTGGAACGGCGCGACGCCGAAGCCCTGGCCCGGCTGCGGGCGACCCAGGAGCGGGAGCTCACCGACCTCGTCGAACAGGTCCGGGTCCGGCAGCAGGACGAGGCGCGCGCCCAGATCGCGGCGCTGCGCGCGGCCCGTGCGGTGGCCGTCGGGCGTTACCTGCACTTCCAACGCCTGCTCGGCACGAGCGCACCGCGCACACCCGCCGAGGACGAGCCGATCCCGCTCGTTGACCCGTCCGCGAACGCGGGGATCGCGGTGTCGGAGGGTGTCCGGATGCTCCGCCACGACCGGGCCGAGCTGAGCAGCCTCTCCGACGCACACGACAACACGAGGCTCAGCTCCGGTTCCCAGGTGGGCGCGAGCGTGTTCAGCGTCCTGCCCACCGTCTCCTTCGACGCCAAGCCATGGGGCGTGGGCACGGGATCGAGCTGGGGCGGCCCGAACCTCGGCGCCGCGGCGTCGGCGCTGGCCGGTCTCTTCGGCATCTTCGCCGAG
Organism: Asanoa ishikariensis; assembly: GCF_900107455.1. Taxonomy (GTDB): domain Bacteria; phylum Actinomycetota; class Actinomycetes; order Mycobacteriales; family Micromonosporaceae; genus Asanoa; species Asanoa ishikariensis. The sequence continues at coordinate 208,306 of NZ_FNQB01000004.1, forward strand.
TCCGACAGCCACGACGCCGGGCGATCCGCCCGGCTCGCGCAGCACGTGGTGCGTGAGCACGACTGGGTGTTGCAGAGCAACCAGGCCGCGCTGGACATCATGAGCATCGACCGGCAGCGGCTCGCGGCCGAGCTCCGGCTCGAGATCGCGGGTGCCGAACTGGCCAACCACCGCACCCAGATGGAGCACCAGCGCGCGGCGGAGGAGTTCCTGCGGAACAAGTTCACCAACCGGGAGCTGTACGAGTGGATGGTCGGCCGACTGTCCACCGTGTACTTCCAGTCGTACCAGCTCGCGTACGACGCGGCGAAGGCGGCCGAGCGGGCCTTCCGCCGTGACCTCGGTGTGGCGGAGTCCGAGCACATCCGGTTCGGCTACTGGGACAGCCTGCGCAAGGGCCTGCTCGCGGGCGAGCAGCTCCAGCACGCCCTGGGGCGGATGGAGGCGGCGTACCTCGACCAGCACCGCCGCGAGTACGAGTTGACCAAACACGTGTCGCTGGCCGGCCTGCACCCCGAGGCGCTGGTCGACCTGCGCGAGACCGGCCGCTGCTACGTCCAGATCCCAGAGGCCGTCTTCGACCTGGACCGCCCCGGCGACCACCTGCGCCGGATCAGGGCCGTCAGCCTCTCCATCCCGTGCACCGTCGGGCCGTACGCCAGCGTCAACTGCTCGCTGACCCTGCTGTCCAGCCGGGTCCGGGTGGAGACGGGCACGGTGCCGGAATATGCCTGGACCGGTCCCGACGACACCCGGTTCCGGCACTCCGCGGGAGGCACGACGACGATCGTGACCAGCTCCGGCCGGGAGGACGCCGGTCTGTTCGAGACCAGCCTGAGCGACGAGCGCTACCTGCCGTTCGAAGGTGACGGGGCGATCAGCACCTGGCTGCTCGAACTGCCGACGCCACTGCGGCAGTTCGACTACCAGAGCATCACCGACGTGGTCATCCACCTGCGGTACACCGCGCGCGGCGGCGGGCCGGCGCTGCGGGCGGCCGCCCTCGACGAGCTCACCGCGCAGCTCAACGCCATGGAGGTCGAGCAGGGCGTCCGCGGGATGTTCCGGCTGCTCTCCGCGCGGCACGAGTTCGGCAACGCCTGGCAGGCATTCCTGTACGCGCCGCCGGACCCGGCCGCGCCGCAGCGGTTCGCCGCCGTGCTCGGCATCGACCGCTTCCCGTCGATGGTGCGCGACCAGGCCGTGCGGATCGCGCAGGTCGCCGTCTTCTTCCGGCCGGCCGCCGCGTACGACGACAGCCAGCCCTTCGCCGTGCTGGTGCACCCACCGGGCGGGGGAGCACCCCACCCCGTGCCCTTACAGCGGGTCGACACCCACCTCGGTGGGCTACCCGGGGGAGTGCTGGACCTGGGGCCGGGCGGTGTTCCGCTCGACGCCGAGGCGCCGTGGACGATCGAGGTCACCGACGTGCCGGACGACCTGGCCGAAGAGGTCGAGGTCGACGGCCAGACCGTGCGCCGCCTACGACCGGGGGCGGTGACGGACCTTGGCCTCCTTGTCCGCTACGTGTTCTGACGCCCGGACGGTCGGCGACTGGCTGAGCGGGACGGCGCGGCGCCTCGGCACGGCCGACCCCGGAGACCGGCTGGGCGACGTGCTCGCCGGCGCCTTCGCGCGCCCCATGGACGACGCCGCCTACCGCGGCAACGCGCTCGTGCCGGGCGGGTGGCCGCTGGAGGTGTCGTTCTCCGAGGAACGCCCGGACCGGCTCCGCCTCGACCTCCAGCCCTCCGATGTGGAGTGTCTGCCGGTGCGGCGTAGGGCCCGGACCCTGACGGTGGTCGGTCGGCACGCCGGAACCGGGTTCCACCGCCGCTACGCCGCCTGGCGTCCGTATCTGCGCGCCGACCGCTTCGGTGCGTTCCTCGGCGCGGAGTTCGGCCCGGACGACCTGACCTCCGTCAAGGCGTACCTCGAGCTCGACCCGGCGGTCGCGCCGGCCGCCCTGCCCGGACGCCTCGGCGCGGCCGCGTCGATGGTGGCCGCGCACGTGCCCGGCGTCGTACCGCACCTGGTCGCGATCGGCGGCGGCCTCGACGGCCCGCTGGAACGGGTCTACCTCGCGTGCCGCGGCGGCCTGCGGATCCTCGCGCTCGACGGCCTGCTCGCGGGGCTGGGCCTCCGGCACCGGTTGCCGGCGCTGGCCGCGACCGTCGCGGAGCTCACCGGGGGCCGGCTGCTGCTTCCCGAGGACGCGGCGCTGGTGGCGGTCGCCGAGCGGGCGGGCGGGCTCGACCTCAAGGTGGAACTGCTCTCGGACGCCCTGGCCGGTCCGGCGGAGGCCGCGATCGAGCGTCTGTTGCTCGACCGACCGTCGTCGCTGGCGGCGTTCCGGCGGTGGCGGCACGCGGTCGGCCCGGCCGTCACCACCAGCGTGGTCAGCGTTCGGCTCGCCGGCGACAGCCCGCCGCGGCTCAACGTCTACCAACGGATCGCCGCGCCGGACCGGCTGCGCCCGTGACGTCCCCGTTGGCCAACGCCCGCCGGGGCGCCCAGGCCCTCTACCGGCTCGGCGCCCGCCGGGTGTGGATCTGCGGCTCGATCGCCCGCGCCGGCCAGTGGGATGAGCGCTCCGATGTGGACTTCGCCGTCGAGGGGCTGCCACCGCACCGCCTCACCGAGGCGCAGGGCGCGCTGGCCCGGCTCTCGGGCCGGCACGTCGACGTCGTACCGCTCGAACAGGCGGCCGCCGGTCTCCGCGCCGCCATCCTGGCCGGGCGGATCCTCGTCGACCCCGACGGCCGCGTCCACGGCGCGGCGGCGGCGCCGCTCACCGCGCGGCTCGCCGGACCGGTGTCCGCGCCCGGCCCGTGGCACGAACGGCGGCTGGCCGCCGTCGCCTCGGTCCTGACCGAAGCGGGCGCCCGCCGGGTCGTCGACTTCGGCTGTGGCACGGGCCGACTGGTCGAGTCGCTCGCCCGCGCGGGGATCGAGCGGCTGACGGCCGTCGACCGCGACGCGGACACGTTGGCCCGCGCCCGAGCACGGGTCGAGCGGACCCTGCCGCCCGCGACCTGCCGCCGCATCACGTGGCGGCACGCCGCGGTGTCCGTCTGGGACGACGCGCTGGCCGGGCACGACGCCGCCGTCGCCGTCGAGGTCGTCGAGCACCTGGACCCGGCCGACCTCGACGGGTTCGTCACCGTCGTGTTCGCCCGCCTGCGCCCGGCGGTGGTCGTGCTGACGACGCCTAACAGCGAGTACAACGCGTTGTTGAAGACCGTCGACCTGCGCCATCCGGAGCATCGCTTCGAATGGACCCGGGCGCAGTTCCGCGCGTGGTCCGATCACGTCGGGAGCACACACGGGTACGCCGTGCGGGTGCGGCCACTCGGCCGCGCGTACCCGGGCTACGGCTCGGTGACGCAGCTCGCCGTGTTCACCGCGTGACCGTCACTTGAGCCGCTCCACGGTCCATTTGGTCGAAGACTTGATGTAGCTCTCCATCCGATTGGCGACGTCTTCGATCTCGGCGGCCGTCAAGGCTCCCTTCCCCTTTCGCGGGACCCCCTTGATCTGCGACTCGAAGATCTCGTGCAGGCGCAGGTGGAAGTTCAGCCCGAGGCCCGTGCTCCGGTTGTCGAACGCCTCGCGGTCGGTGATCACGATCAGGTTGTCGAGCCGGTTCGGATCCAGATGTGGCTGGAGATGCGCGAACTCCAGCGGGACGCGATGGTGGACCTGGGTGCCGGTGGGCAGGCGCTTTCCCCGGGCGGCCTCCGCGATCTCGCGCGCCTCCTTGCGGAGCTTGGTCCGCTCCGCGTCGGTCAGCTTCTTGGTGACGTACCGGCGCGGCTTGGCCGTCGACTTCGTCCCGCCCTGGTCTTGGTGCCCGGAGCCCTTGCCCTTGACCACCTTCTTGCCGATCTTCAACGCGGTGTCGACGGCCTTGTCCTGCAGCTTGCCGATCCCGTAGTTCTCCGCGGCGGTGGTGACCCCGTTGTCCCACGCGTCGCTGAGGAACTGGAAGGCGCGGTACGCCGCGACGGCCTTCTTGGGTCCGAACCCCCAGTCCAGGGCCGTACCCACCCATCCGGCGGCCGTCCCAAGCCAGCCCTTCGACTCCTTGGGGACGGTCCCGGTAACAGTGATCACTTCCGACGAGGACGGCAGCCACCCCTCGAACGTCACGACCGGCCGGATACGCGTGACGGCCCGCAGCCCGCTATGCACGACCCGCTCGCGTTTGTAGTAGAAGAACGACCAGGCGTCGAACCTGGTCTCCGTCGTCTCCCACTCCGACTCGAGCTCAATGACCGGCTTGTCCTCCACGATCCGCACGTAGTTCCAGATGTCGCCGTTCTGGTCCGTGTAGCTCCAGTGGCGGCCCTCGTCGGTCATCTGGTTGAGGCCGGTCCACCCCTCCGAGTCGTGCCCGGTCCGGTCGACGAGAGTGATCGGGTTACCCCGGCAATAGGCGTACGTGTTGAGGTTGTCCTTGATGCCCGACGGGTCGCTGCTCGTCCACCGCCCGAGCCAGGTCGCGTAGTACCGCGCACCGTGCTGGCTCAGGCCGGTCTCGTCGTCGCGCTCGAGCCCGGTGTACCGGTACCGCTTGAGCTTGACCTCCGCCAGGCTCCGGCCGGCCTGGTACGACGAGCCGCCGTAGGGGAAGTACTCCTCGTAGGAGATCACCTGACCGGCCGCGTCCAGCTCCAGCGCCGCCGACCCGAGATGGTTGCCGAACTGGTACCGCGTCAACTGCTCCGGCACGCCGGGCTCGCTGCCCCGCGTGCGCGTCTCGACCAACGCGACACGCTGCTGGTCGTCCATGACGTGCAGCGTCTCGCGTTCGAGCGTCACCGTGGCGCCGCTCCCGTCGTACTCGCGGTACACCTCGAAGCCGCCGATGTAGACGCGCTCGTTCATGCGCGTGCCGTTCTGCCGTTCGGTGATCTTGCGGACGCGCGCACCGCCCGCGTCGTAGACGTAGTACGTCGTCTCGGGCGTGCCCTCCGTCACCGACTGCTTCGTGGTGGCCGCGAGCTCGTCGTGGTGGTTCCAGTCCATCCCCGTCAGGTGCGGCATCGACGTCATGTTGCCGTGAGCGTCGTACGTGTAGAGCTCGGCGGGACCCGCTCCGACCTTGGTCGCGGTGAGGCGATTCGTGGTGACAGCCGGATCGAACGGGCTCGGCGAGCCGTAGGCATAGGTCCGGGTCCAGTCACCCCCGGCGGCCCGATGGATCAACCGCTCCACGTTGCCGACCGCGTCGTAGTCGTAGCGCTCGCTGTAGGCGCGCATCGCCTGGCCGTCGGTGGGCAGCGGCAGGTGCTCGTCCCAGCCCGGCCTTGGTCGCGCGGCCTGGCCGATGTGCTCGCGCCCCGAGGCGGCGATCAGGCGGTAGACCGCGTCGTAGCGGTAGTCGCTGTCCGGTGTGACGACCTGGTTGTCGTAGTAGAGCGTCTGCTGGGCCTCGTCGCGGATGTGCGTGATGTTGCCGACCGGGTCGTACGTGTAGCGCAGGTTCTGCACGGTCGCCTGGTCCGAAGCGCGCGTCGTCCCGACGCCGGCCAGGCGGAAGGTCAGCGGGTCGTACGCGTACTCGGTCCTGGCGCCGTTGCCGTACTCGACCCTGGTGCGCTGCCCCTTCGCGTCATAGCCGAGGTCGCTGACGAAGGTGGTCGCGGTCGGCGCACCGCGCAGCCGCACCCGCACCCGCTCGAGCAGGTTCGCCTCGTTGAACGTCGCGAGGTAGACGCTTCCGTCCGGTGTCGTCGCCGATGTCGGCCGGTTGAGCCCGTCGTACGTGACGCTGCCGGCGAACGTGGTCGGGTCGAGTGCCGGGGCCGCACCCCAGTCGAGGGTCCCGCGGAACTCGCTGGCGAGCTGGCGAACGCTCGTCAACGCGTTGCCCCGCAGGTCGTACGTGTCGGTGGTCGTCACACCGGACTGGTCGAAGACCTGCACCATCCGGCCGCGCAGGTTCCGCTCGGCGGCGTCCGGCCGGCCCTCACCGTAGACGGACCGCCCGAGCAACACGGGCGACCCGGTTCCTTCGCGAAGGTAGCTCTCGACGGGCCGCCGGCCCGCGTCGTACGCCGTCCGGAACTCGTGGTCGCGGCTGTCCCAGGTGCGGATCGACTTGCCGTCGACGGCGCCCAGCATCCAGCGGTCGCCGGCCTCCATGCTCGCCTGATGCAGGAGCGTGCCGAGCAGGTCGTAGTCGTAGCTGACGACCACGCGATCGCGCGCGTCGACCACGGCCCGCTCGTTGCCTTCGACGTCCAGCTCCAACCGCGTCGCGTAGGTCTCCCGGACGGTCGCGCCGTCGCGCACGAACGCGTTGTGAGCCACTTTCAGGAACGTCCGGCCGAGCGTGTCCGCGTGGGTCACCAGTGGTGTGGCCGCATGGATCGTCGTCTTCTCGGCCGCGTCCTGTTCCTGCGGACCGAGGTCGCCTGACAGCCGGCGCTCGAGCCAGGTCGGCCGGTACTGCGCGTCGTCCAGGCGGCGGAAGAAGCCGCCGGCGTCGGCGTCCGCGGCGGGATCGGCGACGAGGGCCGTGTCGTTGCCGTCCCAGCTCTCCTGGCGCCAGGAGTCGAACACGACCTTCTCCCACGTGTGGTTCGGATGCAGCGTCGCCACGGCGCGGCCCGCGGGGTCGTAGAAGATGACGGGGCTGACGCCCACCCGCATGTCGGACTCGAACGTGAAGGTCGGGCTGAAGAACGGCTCGTACTGCCGGACCGGCTTGCCCTTGTTGTTGAAGACCGTCCAGCCGCCGCCCACCCAACGCCCCAGCTCCGCCTGCGACTTCTGCTGGATGGTGCGGCCGAACCCGTCGGAGTACGCGAAGCGGTGCTGGACCCGGGTCAGCTCGCCCGCGCCGAGCTCCGCGTCGGGGGTCTCGCGCGTGAGCGTGTAGACGACGCACGGCGCCGGCCTGTCCTCGTGCCGCGTGCGCCAGTAGGCGAAGGGGTCGTAGACCATTCGCGTCGTCGCCCGGCCGAGAATCGCGTGCGGGTCGGTGAGCGGATCGCTCAGGTGCGCGGCCACGACGTCGTCGGGGAGGTCGGGCTCGAAGCCGTCGAGCAGGTCGCCCTGCCGGGGCGCCGGGGCCGGTTTGCCCATGACGGCCGTGCCGACGAGCAGGCCGAGCGCGTCGAAGCTCGCCGCGGACCGGTTGCCGTTCGGGTCGGTCACCAGCTTCGGTTGGAGCACGCGATAGTCGTTGCCCGACGACAGCACGTTGCCGGCCGGATCGCGCTCACCGGACGTCACGGTGTTGCCGAGCGGGTCGCTGATGCTCTCGGTCATGAGGTCGTACCCGTCGTAGGTGACGGCGGTGACTTGGCCGAACGGGTCGAGGTAGCGATGGGGGAGGTAGAAGTGACCGCGCGCATAGGCGAGCTCGTCGTCCGCCGCGCTCGGCGACAGGAACGCCCGGCCAGAGGGCACCCACCACTGGTCGTCGCCCTCGCTGTGCACGTATCCGCCCTCGCCGGACAGCACCGCGTCGGAGACCCGCGTGCCGAACACCTGCTCGACCAGTTCCCGCGTGAGCGCCAGCTTCAGGCCCTGGAAGGGAATCGCGCGCGGATCCAGGCGGCCCAACGGAAGGGCTCCCGACAGGTCGTCGGCGCGGTACAGCATCCGCGAGTGGCCGACCAGCCGCTTCTGCGGCCCGCCGTCGGACAGGGCGGCCAACAGCTCGTCCAGTGAGAAGCGCGTGTCCGGCGTCAACCCCGTGAGCTCGAACGACCGCGACTCGGACGTCAGCGGGGTGCGATAGTCGTCGGGGGTGTCGACGGCGTTCGTCATCGCCTGCTCGATGCACATGACGTGCACCTGGCCCTGCTTCGCCTGGTCGCGGGGCTCCAGCGTCGGGTCGGGCCGGCGGCGTGCGTACGCCACCACCGCCGACTGGAGGACGTTGCCGAAGGCGTCGACGGCGAGCGTCAGGTTGTGCGTGACGCGCGGATCGACCGGATCGCGTTCGTAGTGGTAGACGATCGACTCGCGCGAGTGTGGGAAGAAGACGGCGTGCGGGTTCGCGTTCTGGGGCTGCACACACACGACCGTGAAGTTCTGTTCGGCGACCGTGTACGGGTAGGGGGACTGGTCCGTGCCGTCGAGGGCGTAGATCTCCTGTCGCAGCATCGAGCCCTTCAACGCCCGGCACGCCTCGCGCTGCTCGTCGGCGGTCAGGCCCGGGGGCAGCACCGTGTCGTCGAGCAGCAGGCGCTCCGCCTCGGCGTCGGTCAGTCCTGGCTCACGGAAGTACTCGTCGGCGTAGTAGCGCGAGATCCGCTGCCGATCGTCAAACACTCCAGTGTGGAACCAACTCCGGGTGAGCACCGGCGGCACGTCCGAAGCCGCGGCGAACTCCTGCGTGTCCCACTGCTCCACCAGGCCGAAGCCGCGGAACTCCCGCTCGACGCCGTCGAAGAAGCCATGGTGGTACGCCGACCGGGTGACGAAACGGTTGCCCGAGATGCGGTCCAGGGTCTCGACGCTCTCGACGACGTGGACCGGGAACGGCAGGCGCGTGATCCACGGCCGGCCCGCGCGCTCGTCCGCGAGGTAGAACTTCGTCGAAGGGGCGTACCGCATGCGCGTCTCCGCGCCGAGGTTGTTCACCGTGCCGACGAGCAGGTGCGGCTTCTGCCCGCCCATGAGGTCCACGTAACGCATCGCGGCGTCCAGCGGTGAGGTCCACACCAGACACGCGGTGCCGTTGCCCAGCAGATCCACGGCCTGGACGGTCGAGAGGTCGTCCACGACAGGGAACGCCGGCAGCGTGCGCGCGCCCGTCCAGCCGTTGCCGGACTCGTTGAAGTAGAGCCGTACCTCCGTCGCCGCGAGATAGATGAGGTCCGTCGGGCCGGATCCGTCGATGTCCGCCAGACGCAGGCGTCGCGGATCGAACACGTCGGGCGCGTCGAACCACGGTGCGTGATCCATCGTCACCTTCGCACCGAACCGCCCGTAGCCCAGGTTGGGCCAGTAGCAGACCTCGCCGTTCCGCACGCGGACGATGTCGGCGAGGCCATCGCCCGACATGTCCGCGGCGAAGACCGTCTGGTCCAGGTCGGCGAAAATCACGGGCTCGCGGGGGCTCGGCACGCGGAGCGCGGAGCCGAATCCGTCCTCGGCGAGCGACGGATACCACGTCAGAGCGTCGCCCTCGGTGATCGCGAGGTCGACGTGCCCGTCCCCGGTGAGATCGACGAACCGCAGGTTGGGCTCGTTCCAGTCAAGATCGGGAAACGAGGCGAGCGGCGTGTACGGGTCCCAGCCGCGCTCGTCGGTGCGCTCGAAGAAGCCCGGCGCGGGACGCTCCAGCACCACGCAGTCGAGCCGGCCGTCACCGGCGAGGTCGAGAAACTGGTGGTGCCGGGCCGGAGTGGTCGCGAACGACGGCAGGCTCGCCGCCTCGACCACCGGATCGAATCGCGCGGACGAGCCGGACAGCGGGCTCACGTTGCGCTTGTAGAACCAGGCGCCCTGCTGTTGGGCGAGCAGACCGGGCGACCCTTCGCCGTCGAGATCGACCCACTGGTACGCCGAAGCGCCCAGCGGCAGGTCCCCCAGGTCGACGTCGCGGACCTCGCCGTCGACGGTGGCCGGGGAGTACTCGAACTCGACGGGCGGCATCGACTTGCGCAGGTAGCTTCCGTCCGTGCGGAGCACGTAGCCCGAGTTCGTCACCTGCGTGACCAGTGACCGGACGCCCGTGGTGTCGTAGGTGATGTCGGTGGAGCGCACCAGACAGTCGGCGGCGCCGAGCTCCGCCGGGAAATGATGGAACATCAAAACGCGCTGGCACAGCCGCGAGGTGCGCACCTCGAAACCGGCGCGGTAGGTCGAGAAGGTGTCCTCGCGGCGCGCCCAGGCACGCTCGTGGTCGCCGAGCACGGCGGACACCGACCGACCGTCCGCGCCGGGCGTGACGTGCTCGCCGTAGTCGAACACGACCTCGAACAGCCAGTCGGCCCTGGCGGCCAGGTCCTCGTCCGCCAGCCGGGGCGTGCGGTTGCCGTACTTGATCCGCTTCAGGTAACGCCCCGCCGATCGCGCGGCAGGTGTGCGGTGGCGCTCGTGTGACTGCGCCGCGAGGTCCACACCGGACGAGTCCTCGGCCTTGTACTCGTACCGGATCGCATTGCCCTTGTCGTCGTAGCTCTCGCACATCAGCCAGCTGAAGACGCGGCCCGAGTCGGCGATCCGGCTCTCGCCCGTCTTGCCGTACCACGTCGTGATGTTGTCGCGGGAGATCGCCCGCCAGCACACCTCGCGGCTGTCGGTGGTGCTGGTCCACCGCTCGATCCGGGCGAACGACCCGTCGATGCGCGGCCGGTACTGGTCCACCGTGTAGGTGATGCCGCCCAGCGTGCGCCGCAGGGGTCCGCCGCCGGCGCGCGGCACCAGGTCCTCGGCGCCCGACAGGACGAAGACGTCGGACTCGATGCCGTCCTCGTAGCGGGGCAGCCCTTTGTCGGTCTTGCGGGTGACGGTGGCGAGGGCCAGGTTCCAGCCGAGCCCGAACGGCCCGTTGCCCTGGCCGGAGTCGTACGCGAGCGAAAGCTGCGGCCCGAACCCGCCGCGCCCTTCACTGGTCGCGATCGGCACCGACATCGTGCCGGTGCCCGTCACCGGATTCGCGCCGAGCTTCTCACCGATCCCGCGAACCGCACCCCCACCTTTCGGCAGCGTGATCTGCGGGGCCTGGATGGCCGATCCCGTCATCTCAGCTTCTCTCCACGACCCGCTGAGCCCTTGTGCCCGTCACACTGCCAGCGAATGTCCGCGGAACCAACGAAAAGTCAGGAAAGTAGCACCACGAACGGCTGACCCTCGGCCGCCGTCGCGGACGCGCGCATAATCAGGACATGGAGACGAATCGATGGATTCGGGCGAAGTCGGCGATTCCGGTGATCGGCGGCTCGTTGGCCTACATGCACGACCCGCTCACCCTGATGCGTCAGCTTTACCGGTCTCACGGTCCGGTCGCCCCGGTCGCGATGCCGGGCCCTGGGCCGGCGGCGTTCATCCTCGGCCCGGATGCTTGCGGCGCCGTTCTCCAGAACGGCGACAAGGCCTTCGTCAACGGTTGGGAGCTGCTCGTCGGCCCGTTCTTCGACCGTGGCCTGATGCTGCTCGACGGCGCGGAACACAAGCAGCACCGCCGGATCCTGCAGCAGGCGTTCACCCGTTCGCGGCTCGCGGCCTACACCGCGGCGCTGCACCCCGCGGTCGCCGCGGAGCTGGATACCTGGCAGGCGGCGGAGCGTTTCCCGGCGTACTCGGCTCTCAAGCGGTTGACGCTCAATCTCGCCACGCAGATCTTCATGGGCGGGCACCGGATCGCCGACCCGGTCGAGCTGGACCGGGTCAACCGGGCCTTCATCGACTGCGTGCAGGCCGCCGGCGCGATCATGCGCGTCGCGGTGCCGGGCAACAAATGGCACCGCGCGACGCGCGGGCGGGCGACCCTGGATCGGTTCCTCACCGCGCAGTTGCCGGCGGCGCGGGCGGCCGGCGGCGACGACCTGTTCTCCGTGCTGACCCGGGTCGAGGACGAGGACGGCACCCGCTTCGGCGACGCGGACGTCGTCAACCACATGATCTTCCTGCTGATGGCGGCGCACGAGACCACGACCTCGACGGTGTCGACCGCGATGTACTACCTGGGCCGTCATCCCGACTGGCAGGACCGGGTCCGTGCGGAGGCGGCGGTGCTCGGTCCGGAACCGACCGTGGAGCAGCTGAGCACGTTGCCCGACCTGGACATGGTGATCAAGGAGTGTCAGCGCCTGGTCGCGCCCGTTCCCGTGGTGGCGCGGCGGGCGGTCAAGGACACCGAGGTAGCCGGCCGCCACGTTCAGGCCGGCACCCGAGCGTTCGTGTGTCAGCAGCTCTCGCACTACCTACCGGAGCTCTGGACCGGCCCCGAGGCGTTCGATCCGTCGCGGTTCTCACCGCACAGGGCGGAGGAACGGTCGCACCGGTTCGCGTGGGCGCCGTTCGGCGGGGGAGTGCACAAGTGTCTGGGGATGGCGTTCTCGAACCTCGAGGCGCGGACGGTCCTGGCGCAGATTCTGCGACGGTTCCGGTGGTCGGTGCCGGCGCACTACACGCCGCCGATGAGCAACGTTTCGCTGCCGTACCCGAAGGATGGGTTGCCGGTTGATCTGCTGCCCATGGCGCTGATCAGCTAGTCACAGAGTGACCAACCGCGCGTCCGGGAAGCGCGGCGAAGGACGGTGCAGCAGGCCGTCGTCGTGGTGCCGCAGGGTCAGGTCCAGGAACGAGCGCAGGTACGCCCGGGCCGTGCGCACGGAGGCCGCCGGGTTGATCGTGCCGATGAAGCCCGCCACCTGCTCCGGTGTGAAGCCCGCCGGCCCGGCGAGTTGGGGGATCAACGCCTGGAAGTCGGTGAACGACAGGTGCCCGGAGTCGCGCAGGTTCACCGCGGCCCGGAAACCGTGGAGCCGTGTCCACAGCTCGTGCAGGGTCGGGTCGAGCGTGGTGTCGTGCCCCTGGCCCAGGAAGAACAGGAACGGCTTGTGCGACGCCTCCCACAGCGGCGGGCCGAAAATGCCACCGTCGAGGTTCGCGCCGGCCCGCACCCTCGGGTCGTTCAGCAGGTGCGCCGCGGTCGCGCCGCCGAGCGAGTGCCCGATCACCGCCACCCGCCGCAGATCCAGCGCGCCGGCCAGGCCCGCCGGCAATGGCCCACCCGCCACCGACGGATTCCGGCCGGCGTTCACCGTGGGCAGACGGTCCAGGGTGAAGAGCACGTCGGCCATCCGCAGCCCGACCGCCCGGACGTCGTCGTCTGGAAGCCCGGCGACCACCACGTGACCGTCCGGGAACTGCACCTCCCCGGCGTCGTGCGGGTGGTCCACGGTGACCACCACGTACCCGTGGCTGACCAGATCCTCGACCAACACAGTGGCGCTGTCGCGGTCCAGGCCGAAACCGGGCGAGAAGATCACCACCGGGTACGGCGTGGCCACGTGCCTCACCCGGGCACCGATCCGACCGTGTGTGCGGGGGACGGCGAGGACGTCGAGCGGCAATACGTTGCGCTCCTGGAACGTGCGCCAGGCCGCCGGCAGGAGCCAGTCGGCGCGGGGCTGCCCGGGTCCTGGATTCGCCGGATACCAGACGCTCACCATGAAGTCGCGGAACGTGATCTCGGGAATCACTGGGTCGGGGCGCGACAGGTCGCGCAGGTGCAGCGGCAGCACGCCGACCGGGAACCGACCCGTGGGCGTGGGCAGCAGCAGCGGGATCCGCCGGGCCGGGGCGGGCGCGGTGGTCGCGCCGGCGCGGGTCGGGGCCAGCAAGGGGGCGGCCAGCGCGGCGGTGGCCGCGGCGGCCAGGAACGAGCGCCGGGAAAGCGGGTTGCCCGGCATCGCCATCAGCGTCACGGTCCGACTGTATGGCCCGCGGGCATGACCCCGGATCCGGCACAAACCCGGGCTGTGCCCTGAACGTCCTCAGGGTCGCACGCGCTGGGACGCCGGGGTGCCGGACGGAACACCGTTCTACCAGGCGGCCAGCGGTTAAGATCTCCTGCTGTGGCGCCCGACCGCGGTTCAGCTCTTGCCGCGCTGCGAGAGCATGGCTTCGTCGTGCTGCGCGCGCTGCTGTCCGAGGCGGAGCTCGCCGCGGCCCGCGATCACGCGGATGACCTTCTGCGGGGGGCCGGCTGGAGCGACAACGACTTCGACGGCCGGCGCACCCGGCGCGTCTACTCCCTGCTGAACCGCGTCGGCTCCCTCGAACCGCTGCTGCTCCGCCCCGAGGTGCATCACCTCGTCACCGCACGCCTGGGTGAGGTCTACCAGTTCGGCATGCTGTTCCTGTCCGCCGTGGATCCGGGCCAGGGCGCCCAGCAGCCACACTTCGACGCGGGGGTCTACCCACTTCCCCGAGAGGTCGAGGCGGAGACCAACGTCATCTGGGCACTCGACGACTTCACCGCAGGCAACGGCGCCACCTTGATCGCCCCGGGAAGCCACCACTGGGCCGCGGGACGCCGTCCGCAGCCGCAGGAGCTCGTTCCTGCGGTCATGCCCGCCGGCAGTGCGCTCGTCTACAGCGGCCGCCTGTGGCACGCCGCCGGGCACAACACCACCGAGACCACACGGCGGGCCCTGATCTGTGAACACGTCCTGCCCTGGCTCCGGCCCGCCGACAACCACATCCTGGCCACCGGCACCGACCAGCTACGGAGCCTGACCTCCCACCTTCGACGCCTGGCCGGAGTGGCGCTGGCCAGCGATTACCTTGGTTTCGTCGCGGGCGAAGACCCTGAGCGATGGCTGCTCCAGTCCTCATGACATGGCGGGAGTCAAAGCCGGGGGTCCACCGGCTCTGATTCCAGGGCGAGGATCCCGAAGACCAGCTCGTGTACGCGCCACAGCGGCTCGCCGGCGGCGTGGCGGTCGAGCGCGGCGAGTCCGAGCGAGTGTTCACGCAGCGCCAGGCTTCGTTTGCGGCCGAGGTTGCGGCCGCGCAGGCCCGCCAGGGTGTCGGGGGTGGTGTAGTCGGGGCCGTAGATGATGCGCAGGTATTCGCGGCCGCGGCATTTGAGGCCGGGCTGGGCCAGGCCGCCGCGTGCCGTGCGGACCAGGCCGTCGGCGGGCTTGACGACCATGCCCTCGCCTCCGGCGTCGGTGAGCTCGGACCACCATTTCTCGGCGGCCTCCGTGGTCGCCGGATCGTCGAGGTCGACGGGCACGCGGGCCGTCCGGGTGAACAGCGTGCTGTCGGCGGCGACCAGCCGGTCGGCGATGCTCAGGTGCCATCCGTTGTCGTTGGTGGCCAGGTTCGTGCCTTCGGCGGCGAGGACGGCGAACGGGGCGATGGTGACGCCGGTGAGGTCGGTCGTGGGGCGGACGTAGCGCTGGTAGGCCGCGGTGAAGAGGGCGGCGTTGGTGGCGCGGTCCCGGGTGCGGTCGCGTAGGGCGGTCACGTCCAGGCCGCGGTTGATCGCCGTGGCGAGGACGTCCAGCGTTGCGGGCAATGCGGCGCCGGCGGCGGCACCCACGCTCGCGTACTGGCCGCGGATCAGCTCGCCGGCCTTGGCGGACCAGGGGAGGATCTCGGTGTCCAGCAGCAGCCAGTCCGTCTCGAGTGCGGCCCACAGGTCGGCTGCGGACACGGCGGCTCGGACGCGGGCGAGCAGGTCGGCGGTGAGCGGCGGCGTGAAGAACGGCCGGCCCGTGCGGGTGTAGATCGCGCCGGTCTCGCCGTCGGTGACGCCGAACCTGCGCGCTGCCGCCGCCTCGTCGCGGCACACCAGCACGAGGGCCCGCGATCCCATGTGCTTCTCTTCGCAGATCACCCGGGTCACACCGGCCTCGCGGTAGCCGTCGAACGCCTCCCGGGGATGCTCGAGATAGCCGTCCGCTTTCGAGGTGGGCGCGGGTGCCATGGTCGGCGGCAGGTAGATCAGCCAGCGCGGGTCGATGGCGAACCGTCCCAGGATCTCCAGCGCGGCTGCCGCCTGGGGCGCCTCGATCGGGATGCGCCCGTACGGCGTGTCGAGCTGGCGACGTCCCGAGCCGGGCAGCACGTCGGCGACGTCGAGCAGGTCGCCAGGGCGTTCGGGAACCGTCGTCGCCAGCGGTGTGGCCGGTGCGTAGTGCTCGCGTTCGGCGGGCACGGACACCAGGGTGCGTTCCGGGTAGCGCAGGGCGGTGAGCTCTCCGCCGAACACGCAGCCGGTGTCGACGCAGATGGTGTTGTTGACCCACTGCGGGTCGACCGTCGTCGTATGTCCATAGACGACGGTGGCCGGGCCGCGGTAGTCGTCCGCCCACGGATACCGCACGGGGAGGCCGTACTCGTCGGTCTCGCCGGTCGTGTCACCGTAGAGGCAGAACGCGCGTACGCGGCCGGATGCCCGACCCTGGTATTCCTCCTTGATGCCGGCGTGCGCCACCGCGAGCCGCCCGCCGTCGAGGATGTAGTGGCTGACAAGTCCGTCGATGAACGCGGTGGCGTCGGCGACGAAGCCGCCGTCCTCGCCGTCGAGCTGTTCGAGAGTCTCGGCCAGGCCGTGTGAGACGGTGACCTGTTTGCCGCGCAGCTTGCGGAGCAGCTTGGCTTCGTGGTTGCCGTTGACGCACAGGGCGGTGCCGGAGCGCACCATGCCCATGACGAGTCGCAGCACGCCGGGGGAGTCCGGTCCGCGGTCGACGAGGTCGCCGACGAAAACGGCCGTGCGCCCCTCGGGGTGCTCGGCGTTGACCGGCCGGCCGGCGTCGTCGCGGCTGATCGTCCAGCCGAGGCGGGTCAGCAGCGTTTCGAGCTCGGACCGGCAGCCGTGCACGTCGCCGATCACGTCGAACGGCCCGGCCAGCTCGCGGCGGTCGGTGTAGAGCGGCTGGAGCCGGATCGTGGCAGCCTCGATCTCGTCGCGGCCGCGCAGCACATGGACGGTGCGGAAGCCTTCGCGGTTCAGTCGCTTGAGAGTCCGACGCAGGTCGCGGGACTGGCGGGCGAGGACACCGCGTCCGAACGAGCGGTCCGGGCGCTGCTCGGTGCGTGACCAGCATTCTTCCTCGGGCAGGTCGAGCACGATCGCCACGGGAAGCACGTCGTGGGCGCGGGCCAGAGCCACGAGAGTGGAGCGGGCGTGCTCCTGGACATGGGTGGCGTCGATCACCGTGAGTCGGCCGGCCGCGAGCCGCTTGCCGGCCACGTAGTGCAGAGCGTCGAAGGCCGCGGCGGACGCCGACTGGTCGGTCTCGTCGTCGGCCACCATCGCGCGGAAGGCGTCGGAGGAGAGCACCTGGCTCGGCAGGAAGTGCCGCCGAGCGAAGGTGGACTTGCCGGCGCCGGAGATCCCGATCAATGCCACCAGGCTCAGGGCGGGTACGGGGAGCTCGGTCATGCGTTGCCTCCGGCTGCGGTGAAGACGGCAAGCTGGGTCGGTGCGCCCAGGTCCGCGTCGGCCGGACCGACGCCTTCGATCGTCACGGCGTAGTCGTTGGCCGCCGACACGGCTGCCGCCCAGTCCGCGAACTGGGCCCGTGTCCATTCGAAGCGGTGGTCGGTGTGGCGCATCGCCCCCGCGGCCAGACCCGCGTATCGGGTGTTGTACTCCGCGTTGGGCGTCGTGACGATCACCGTGCCGGGTCGTGCGGAGCCGAAGACGGAGCGGACCAGGGCCGGCAGGCGGGACTCGTCGACGTGCTCGATCACCTCCATCAGCACGGCCGCGTCGTATCCGCCGAGCCGGGCGTCGCGATAGGTCAGCGCCGACTGCACCAGCGCGATCCGCTGCCGGTCCCGCTCCGCGATCGCACCGGGCCGATCGAGCCGCAGCCGCCGCGCCGCGATGGCCAGCACCCGCGGGGCGATGTCAACGCCGACGATCTCGGTGAAGCGCCGATCCGCCATCAGGTCGGCGAGCAGCGCCCCGGGACCGCACCCGAGATCGAGCACCCGCTGCGCACCCGACTCACGCAGCACCCGCAGCACCGCCGCGCGCCGGACGACGGCAAGCGACGGGGCGTCTTCGTCGGCGTCCGCGGGCAGCACGGCGTCGACGCTGTCCGCCACGACCAGGTCGTCGGACTCGGCGAGCCGCTCGAGCGCGGGCTCGGACAGCGCGCGGCTGTGCGCCAGGTATCGCCGCACGATGAGCTCCCGCTCCGGGTGTCCCGCCAGCCAGCCCTCACCGGCCCGGACGAGCTTGTCCACCTCGTCGGTCGACACCCAGTAGTGCTTGGCGTCATCGAGCACGGGCAGCAGGACGTACAAATGGTGCAGCGCGTCCGCGAGCCGCACGGTGCCACGGAGCTGAAGGTCGACGTAGGGACTCTCGCCCCACTCCGGATGCCCCTCGTCCAGCGGGATGGCGGCAGCGGCGACGTCGTAGCCGAGCGGCGCGAACAAGCGGTCGGCCAGGTCCGCACCGCCCCGGCATCGCAGCACCGGGATCCGGATCTCCAACGGGATCGCGGTCGCGACCAGCTCGGGCCGATCCTTCGACCGCCCCGCCATCGCGGTGCGGAAGGCTTTGTTCAGGGCTGCCGACATCAAGCTCGACGCCGCGTACGGCCGGTCGTTGACGAACCGCCCGAGTGAGAAGCCGTCCGGCGCCGCACGCCGATCAGGCGCGTCCACCTCGAGCACCAGCGCGGCGGTGCAGCGCGCCTCGTCGGCCTCGGGGAAGCACACGGTCGCCCGCCCGGTCGGCAACTCGAACTCGTGCACCCGGTCCGGGTGCTTCACCAGCAGATAGCCGAGATCGGTCGCGGGCCGATACGTGGTCCCGATGGTCAACATCACGCCGCCATCCTGCCAGCGCCCCCGAACCAACCTCACGTGATTTTGGGCGGGCCACCGATCGTTGTCAGGTGTTGGCTACTTCGGTCCAGTCAACGGTTCCGCGCGGCACCGGTGCGGCGGCGGACGTCGCCGGCGGCGGCCGCACCATCGAGGTCAAGGCCTACGGCCAGTACTCCCGCGGTCAGGATCTGTGGCTCGAGCCTCGGCAGAAGAACGAAGCGGCCAGCGACCCTGACTTCTGGATCTACATCGTGGAGAAGTGCGTCAGGGTGACCCGGCCAACTTCCGGCTCATCCAGATCGGAGGCGACGACCTTCAGCGCCTCATGAAGCGGGCCGTCGAACGGCAGTACTTCACGGTCCCATGGCCGGTCGCCGAATACGACGCGCTCATCGTCCAGCCCCCGACCTGAACCCCGCAGTCGGCGGCGGCCGCGTTGGGCGGCCGCCGCCGGGGCGGAGTGTCAGTTCGTCATTACTGGACCGTCACACGCTGCTTGAGCTCGGCCATTGTCTCCGGGGTGTTGGCCACACCGGGAACAGCGTTGCCGGCCTCCGCGTACCCGTTGGCGTTGCCGAGGTTCTCGGCTCCGACCCTGGCCACGCAGTGGCAATCACCATCGATGGTCGTGGTCGCGACGTTGAAGCCGCTGATGGTCACGACCGGATCCTGCCTGCCCAACTGTGAAGCGGCGTACGTCTGGGTGATGGTCTGCGACTGTCCCGGCCAAAGCGTCACATAGTTGTCGCTGTACGAGGCCGGCCTGACCTGGCTGTCACCGCTGCCAGGCTTGGACCCGCGCCCCCGATGCACGTCGACCCGCACCATGAACGCCACGGTGTCGGAGTTGTTCGTCAGCGTGACGTCGGTGGCCGTGTCCTGCCCGTCGGAAAGCCCGGACTGCCGGTGCGTAACCGCGCTGGCCCGGATCTTCGTCGAGGGCAGCAGCCCGTTGGCCGGATCAGCCGCCGGACTCTGCAGGTTGCGCAGGTCCCCATAGGTGGAAAGGTTCGGATAAGCACTTCCGGTATAGGTAGGAACGTCATTGACCGTCGACAGCCAATAGACGTTGCGGTCGACCACGTGCGAGCCCCGCTTCAGCAGCAACTCCAGGAAGTACGTCCGCTGCGGTGTGCCGTTGACGTCCGGGAGCGTCGGGTTCGGGACGGTCAGAAGCTGGTTCATCACGCCCTGGCTGGGCATGGTGATACCGGCCGCGTTCTGGGTCGTCAGCACAGTGCCGTGCATGTCATAGGTCCGCGCCGTCACCGACAGCCCGCTCTGCGTCTGACCGGTCAGGTTGGACACGCCCACCGTGCGGTTGCTCGGGTCCGCTTCCGGTGCCGGGTGGGCGTAGTAGACGTGCAGCGCCTCGTTCGCCTTCTTGGCGCCGAAGTACGTGCCCGCCTGGTCGAAGTCGAACCCGTACAGGTTCCACAGCAGGCTCGGCATGGGCTTGTTCATCATCCAGTAGACGAGCCCCGTCGAGGGCGAGTCGGTCCTGGTCGAGTGGTCGAGGTACGCCTCGAACTGGGCGCGCACCGTCTCGTAGTTGATGGCCTGGGCCTTGCGGACGAAGTCGTCGACACTGGGGTTGTCGCCGTAGAGGCCCGTGGCACCTGGCGGGTTGGTCGGGCACGTGACCGGGTTGGCCGTCCACGGGCCGTAACGGTGGCAGATCGCGGTCGCGAGCACGCCGACATGCTGGAAGCTCGAGTAGCTCGTGCCGCTGGACTCCTCGCCCCGTCCCGAGTTGAACTGCGCCAGGTTCGGCGAGGTGACCAGGGCGGTCTGGTCGGCCGGCGTCATGAACCGGTTGAGCGAGTCCTGGGTCGGGATGGTCGATCCAGGGCTGGACTCGGTCTGGAACCCCCACGCACCACCGCGGTTGACGAACTCGCCGCTCGTGCAGGGGTCGTTCCCCGTGCGGCCACGGCAGTTCGAGCTGTACGCGTAGCTCGGCGGGAACCAGTTGTACGGTCCTTCCTTCATCCCGGACGGGCCGAGGGTCGGGGTGGACTTGTACTCGGCCGAGGCCATGACCGGGATGTCGAAGTCGGTCTCGGCGAAGCCGCGCAGGACGCCGGCCTCCTGGCTGGCGGACGGCTCGTTGTCACTCCAGCTATAGAAGACGACGCTGGGGTGGCTGCGCTGCTGACGGCCGAGGGCCACCGCGGTGCGGTAGTTCGTCTCCTGGTCCTTCTCGGTCCAGCGGGAGGCTTCTTCCCAGTAGTTGCAGCACAGGAAGCCGCCGTAGATGAGCAGGCCGGCCTTGTCCATCTGCTCGTAGAAGTCGTCCGGCTGGTCGTCGCCCTCCAGCCGCAAACCGTTGAGGCCCATCGACTTGATGAGCTGGATCTGGTCCGCCACGTTGTCGCGCGAGTAGCGCAGGAACATGTCCTGGTCCATCATCCCGCCGCCGCGGAAGACGAACGGCTTTCCGTTGATGGCGAACCACCTTGAGCCGTCGTACGCCTTGGTGCCGGGCGACGAGAGCCACGAGTCGATGGTGCGGATACCGAAGGTCTTGCTGTCCGAGTCCGAGACCTGCCTGTCCCGCGAGACGTTCATCGACAGCTTGTAGAGGGGCTGGTCGCCCATCTGGTACGGCCACCAGAGCTGAGGGTGCCGCAGGTGCAGGGCGGAGTCGGTGCTCGGGTCGAAGGCGACGTTCTTCGCCTCGCCGGCCTGAAGGGTGATCGTCTTGCGCAGGTTGATCGGGTGCTTGCCCCGCGGGTCGGTGACGGTCGCGTTGACGGTGGCGGTCCGCGACTTCCTGGACGTGTTCGTCACGGTGCCCTTGACCGTCAGATCAGAGCTGCTCAGGTCGGTGGCGTTGGCCTGCACGACGTGCACGTCGTCGAGCCGGAACGTGTTGGACGTGTGCAGCCGGATCGGGTACTTGATGCCGGTGTTCTGGTCGCGTGCGGCCTGGGTCCAGTCATTGAAGTCCTGGGTCAACATCTCGCCCGGTACGTTGGGATAGATCTTGAATGCCAGCGCGTTGGGGCCGTTGCCGTTGACCAGGTCGGTGACGTCGAAGGTGTACTCGGGCTCGGAGCCCTGGAGGACGTCCTTGGTGGCGAGTTGGACGCCGTTGACCCAGAGGTCGGCCTGACCCATGATCCCGCGTACCTCGAGCACCACGTTTCGGTCGCCTGGCTGCGGGTGTGCGCTGAACTCCGTGCGGAACCACCACGGGAAGTTGTACTGGTCGTTCGGAGCGCCGTGCGCGTCGGGCTGCGGTCCCTGGCACGCCGTGATGTTCTCCGAGTAGAAGATGTTGTTCGCGCCGCACTGGTCGTCTGGCGGGATGTTCTGAAGCTGTGCCGCGACCACGCTGCCGACCGCGTGGGCGTCGTTGGTGCGCACCGGCAGCCAACCGCGCGGCGAATAACTGCGCCGGGAGATGAGGTCGCCGGTGTCGGGGGTGGCCGTGCTGCTCTGCACCTGCCATTTCCCGTCGAGGTCGACCGTCGATTCCACACCAGCGGAAGTCGCACTGCTGGGGGTCGCCGGAAAAGCTGCGAGAAGCGAGCTGACAAGGAGTACGGGTAGGGCCGCTGCGACGGTGAATCTGCGATTCATGGGGTTACCTCTCCGGGATCACCCGATTTCGAGGACATCGCTTTAAAGCCGAGATTGACATGCCTCAATGCCAACGGTCGATAGTTCCCCCTTCATCGGGCTGATCGGCTCAGTCCGGGGGTGTGGGTGTTGACTAGCTGACGCCCACCGCTTCGACGGCCAGGGCGAGTGCGCCCAGCAGCGGCGCGTCGTCGATGAACGTTGCCGGTGCCAGCTCCGGCGGGAAGGGGACCGCCCGGGGGAGCAGGGCGGCGATGCGGGGCAGGATGCGCTCGGCGGCGCCCATCATGCCGCCGCCGATGACCACTCGCGCCGGGTCGAGGGTGATGCACAGGTTGGCCACGGCCTGGGCCAGCGTGCGCAGTGCTTCGTCGATGAGCGCGTCCACGCGCGCGTCACCGGCCATGGTGAACAGTTCAGCGGCGGCCACCGGGCGGCCAACCAGAGCTGAGCCCTGGGCGGCCAACGCGCTGCCGGACACGAGCTCCTCCAGCGGCGCGTCACCATCGGCATAGCAGTTGTCGCGGGTCGGGTCGAGCAGGTAGCCGATCTCGCCGGCGGCGCCGTGCGCGCCGCGCACCACTCGACCGTCGACGACCAGCGCCGCCGCCAGGCCCGTGCCCAGGTTGAGGTAGATGCCGACGTCGACTCCGCGCAGCGCACCCCAGCGCAGCTCGGCCGCGGCGGCGGCGTTGACGTCGTTGTCGATGACGACCGGTGTGTCGCCGTACTCGTCGCGCAGCATCCGTGGCAGCTCCATGCCCTCCCAGCCGGGCACGTTGGGGGCGAGCCGGATCCGCTCGTCACGGACGACGCCTATTGTGGACACTCCGACGGCGAGGGGTGCGGCGACCATCTCGCGAGCGGCCTCCAGTGACCGCCGCACCACCTCCTCGGCGCTCCCGGTCGTCGGGAGCCTTCGCCGGGCCGACGAGACCACGGGCGACCATCCTGGATCCGCCGTGGCCAGCGCGACCTTCGTGCCGCCGAAGTCGATGCCGAGCACTTGGCCCGCCGTCACTGCTCACTGCCCCGACGGGACAGCGAGTCGATGGCCACGGCTGCCGCGAGCACGACGGCGGTGACCATGAAGCGGATCGACGAGTCCACATTGAGCAGCAGCATTCCGTTCGTGATCGACTGGATCACGAGGATGCCGAGCAGGGCCGCGTACGGACGGCCCCGGCCACCGAACAACGACACCCCGCCGATGACCGCGGCAGCGATGGCCATCAGCAGGGTGTCGCTGCCCCCCGAGCTCTGGTTGACGGCAGCGAGCCGGCTGGCGGCGAGCACACCGCCGAACGCGGCCAGCGTCGACGCCAGGACGAACGCGACGATCCGCAGTCGGGTGACGGGGATGCCGGCCCGCCGTGCCGCCTCCGCGTTGCCGCCGATGGCGTAGATCCACTGTCCGAACACGGTGTTACGCAGCACCAGGTCGAGGGAGACGACCAGGGCGCCGAAGATGACGAGCAGCAGGGGTACGCCGCGGTCTGCGCTCAGCACGAGCACGGCGGCGCCGAGCAGCACCGTGAGCCCGCCGATGCGCAGGATCGAGCGGTGCACCGGTTGCAGCGGCAGGTCGGCACCCCGGCGGGCCCGCCTGTTGAGCACCGCGCTCGTCGCCACGACGCCGACGATGAGCACGACGATGAGCCAGCTTGACCAGGGTGGGAGCCAGGTGTCGCTGAGGCGGGCGATCGCACCGTCGAACGGGAGGTTGATCGTGCCGCCCCGGCCCAGCACGTAGAGCAGCAGTCCTTGCCAGCCGATCAGGCCGGCGAGGGTCACCACGAAGGACGGCATGCGGAGCTGCGTGAACATCAGTCCGTGTACGAGGCCGATGACCGCACCCAGGGCGAGCGCGATGACGACCGCGAGCAGTGCGGACTGTCCATGTCGGACGTGCACGATGGCGAGGACCGCCGCGCACAGCCCGCTGACGGACCCGGCGGACAGGTCGATCTCGCCGAGCAGGAGCACCATGATGATGCCCAGCGAGATCGTGCCGGTCGCGGCGAGTTGCAGTGCGAGGTTGGTGAGGTTCTCGGCGGACAGGAACTGCTCGTTGAGCGAGCCGAACACGATCGCGATGACGATCAGCCCACCTACGACCGGCCAGCTACCGACACCGCCGGGCCTCGCGGCCCGCTCCGCCGGCCGGCGGAGCGCTTTCGCCAGGGTAGTCATGCCACCGCTCCGGTGATTGCGGCCACGATCGCCTCCGGGCTGGTCTCGGCTGTTCGGAACTCGCCGGCGTTGCGCCCCAACCGCAGCACGACCGTGCGGTCGCTCACGGCGCGGACGTCGGCGAGGTTGTGCGAGATGACGAGTACGGCCAGACCGCGGTCGCGCAGGCGCCGGATCAGGTCCAGCACCTGCGCGGTCTGCTCGACACCCAGGGCGGCGGTGGGCTCGTCGAGGATGACCAGCCACGGCTCGCCCACCAACGCCCGGGCGATGGCGACGGACTGACGCTGGCCGCCGGAGAGCATCGCCACCGGCACCTGGATGTCCTGGATCCGCACGTCCAACGAGGACAGCAGCGTACGTGCGGTCCGTTCCATCTCAATCTTGCGCAGCAGCGACCAGCGTCGTCGCTCCGAGCCGAGGAACAGGTTGCCGATGACGTTGAGGTTCTCGCAGAGCGCGAGGTCCTGGTAGACGGTGGAGATGCCGAGGCTTCTGGCCTGATGCGGGTTGTTGATCTGCACGGGCACCCCGTCGCGCTCGAGCTGTCCCTCGTCCGCGGTCACCGCGCCGGAGATCACCTTGATCAGGGTGGACTTGCCGGCGCCGTTGTCGCCGACCAGCGCGACGACCTCGCCCGCGCTCAGGTCCAGGTCGACCGCGTCGAGCGCCCGCACCGCACCGAACCGTTTTGACACGCCTCGCACCGCGAACATCTACTGGATTCCCGCCTTGGCGCAGGCGGCGGCGACGGCGCCCGTACAGATCTCGCTGGCCTTGTAGAAGCCGTCCTTCACGATGGTGTCCTTGATCTTGTCAGCGGTCACCGCGATCGGGTCCAGCAGGAACGCCGGGATGTCCGCCGCCCCGTTGTTGACCTTGGTCGTCGCCGAGGCCGGCTCGCCCTTGGCCAGCCCGACCGCCAGCTCGGCGGACTTCTCGGCCTCGCTGCGGATGTCCAGGTAGATGGTCATGTACTGCTCGCCGGTCAGGATCCGCTGCACGGCGGCCAGCTCGGCGTCCTGCCCGGTGATCGGCGGCAGGGTGGTGTAGCCGGCCCGCTTCATGGCGGCGATCGCACCACCGGCCATGCCGTCGTTGGCCGAGAGCACGCCGACGATGTTGTCCCGGCCGAGCGCCGTGATGGCCTGCTCCATCTGCTGCTGCGCCTTGTCCGGACTCCAGTCGGGAGTGTCGAACTCGCGCCCGATCTGCACCTTGCCGTCGAGGACGTTGTGCGCGCCGGTCTTGTAGTCCGCGGAGCTCGGATCCGTCGGCGCCCCGTTGATCATCACGATCTTGCCCTTGTCGGCGGTCCCCTTGGCGTTGAGGGCGTCCAGCAGCGCCTGACCCTGCGCCTCACCGACACGGACGTTGTTGAAGGACACGTAGTAGTCGTACGAGATGTCGGAGATCAGCCGGTCGTACGCGATGACCGGCACTTTCTTCTGCTTGGCCTGGTTGACCAGAGAAGCGGCCGCGGCGGCGTCGACGGCGTCGAGCACCAGGACGTCCGCGCCCTGCGCGAGGGCCGACTCGACCTGCTGCTGCTGTTTGGCGGCGTCCTGGTCGGCGTTGTTGTAGAGCAACTTGCAGTCCGCGCAGAGCGCCTTGACCTTGGCCTCGAACAGCGGCCGGTCGAACGCCTCATAACGGGTGGTCTTGGACTCGGGTAGGAACAAAGCGATCGTCGGTGCGTCCTCTGCCTGCTTGCCGGAGCCGGAGTCCGAGCCATTGCCGCAGCCGGCGGTCAGCACTGTGGTCGTCAGCGCTGCCACGGATAGGACGAGGAACCACTTAGGTCTCATGGCGTACCTCTCGTCGGAGGTTCAGGCCAGCAGGATGCACCCGGCCGAACGCATTTGGCAAGGTCTCTAACGAAATTCGTAATGGACCTTTACGAACCCGTGTGAGACCGTGAGCCGATGGCGACCGACCACCAGACCGCGAGCACGACGACGATGCTCCGCGTCATGAACGAGCGGGCGGTGTTCGGGGAGATCTTCCGGCTGGGCCCGGTCTCGCGGCCCGAGCTGGCCCAGGCCACCGGCCTGTCCAAGCCGACGATCTCGGTCGCCCTCGCCAACCTGGGCCGCGCGGGCCTGGTGCGGGAGGTCGGCCTGCGCGCGGGACCGGCGGGCCGTTCCGCGGTGCTGTACGAGGCACGCCCGGAGGCGGGCTGGGTGCTGGCCGTCGACATCGGACGGTCTTTTGTCCGGCTGGTGCTGGCCAACCTGGCGGGAACGATCGTCACCCGCATCGATGATCCGTCCGGCAGCCGGAACCCGACCGACCTGCTCGCCCAGTTGACCGGCCTGGCCGACCGCCTGACCGCACAGGTCGGCATCACCCGCGCCGACGTCACCCTGACCGTCTTCGGCACGCCCGGCATCCACGACAAGGAAACCGGCTCACTGCACCTGGCGCCCAACCTGCCCGGCTGGGACCTACCCGGCGCCGTAGACCGGTTCTCGGTGGTGTCGCCGTCGCCGTACCTCGTGGAGAACGACACGGACCTGGCCGCGGTAGGCGAAGCGACCCACGGGTTGGGCCTCGGAGTGGCCCACTTCGCCTACATGTCGATCGGCACGGGCACCGGCATGGGCATCGTGATCGACGGCAAGCTCTACAGGGGTGCGCGAGGCTGCGCGGGCGAGATCTCCTACCTCCCGATCGGCGAGGGCGACCCGCTGCAGGACGACCCGGCCGCCACCCGGCGCGGAATGTTCGAGACGGTGGCCTCGGCCGACGGCATAGTCGCGGCGGCCCAGCGACTGGGCTGGACGAAGGCAACGAGCGCCAAGGAGGTCTTCGACGCGGCCCGGGCCGGCGACCCGATCGCCCAACGCGCGGTGGAGGTCGAAGTCAACCACGTAGCGCACGCGTTGGCCGCGGTGACCGCGGTGCTGGACCTGGAGCTCATCGTGCTCGGAGGCGGCGTGGGAGTCCAGGGAGGCGACCTGCTGATCGGCCCGATCCAGGACCGCCTCCGCCACCTGGTGGCGCTGCAACCCCCACGGATCGAAGTGTCCTCACTGGGCGCCGACGCCGTCCTCGACGGCGCGGTAGCGGTCGGCGTCACCGCCGCCCGCGACCTGGTCCTCGACCGAACCGTGGCGGCGAACGCCTGACGCCCTGCGAGCCAGGTCGGCGTTGACTCGCGGGTTGAGTGCCGAGGCCCGTGAGCGCCGCTATCAGGTCCCGACGTCGCCGAGACGCGGCGCGCGCTACGTAGTCATCATCTGCACGATCGACGTCCGCCCGGACCCGATCACGGTGTACGAGGCGCCACCGGCACATCGCCTCCCGCCGCGCCGCGCCACCTGGTTCGCCCGGATCCAAACGAGCGCCGACGGCCGCCCGGCGCGCGTGCGGATGTTCGACTCAGATCGCTCACGTCCGCCATGTCGATATCTGGACTGGCCATTCGATGGTGCTTTGTCGGCGGCTCGGTTGGCCAAGAACGCGGAACACTCCGTCACATGCACCAGGTACGACGAGGTCGTCGTTCTTTCGCCAGGACCAACCGTTGCGGGGCCGGCGTGTCATCCGTCGGACCTTGGCAGGAGCGAAAGGACAACGCCTGTGGCTGGACCCAGCCGACCGTCGGGCGGTCATCAGCGGCGGCCTGGCGACGGGGACTACCCCGTGGTCAAGACGGCAATCGCGGCCCTCGTCACGCTCGCCACCCTGAGTGGAACCGCTGAGAGCGAGGGAACGATCCGTCTCGCGATGCTCCTCATCGGACTGCTTGCCCTTGCCGTCCTGGTGGTTACCACGCGGCGCTGGGCTCGTCGCCGGTGAGTCGTGGCCTGGCGCGGCGTGCGCCGACGTGATGTCGGCGCACGCCTCCCGCTCGGCTAGGCCGGGTCGCGGTCGAAGCGCGACGTCGACCACACGTAGCCCAGCACCGCCAGGCCCACACACCAGCCGACCGCGAGCCAGCCGTTGTGGCCGATCTCCCCGCCCAGCAGCAGGCCGCGCAGGGTTTCGATGGCCGGCGTGAACGGCTGGTACTCCGCGATCGGCTGGAACCAGCCCGGCATCGAGTGCAGCGG
Source organism: Asanoa ishikariensis (assembly GCF_900107455.1). Classification (GTDB taxonomy): domain Bacteria; phylum Actinomycetota; class Actinomycetes; order Mycobacteriales; family Micromonosporaceae; genus Asanoa; species Asanoa ishikariensis. The sequence goes on from NZ_FNQB01000004.1 coordinate 236,427, forward strand.
CACGAAGGCGCTCGACAGCAGCGGCAGCACGATCAGCGGCAGCGCGTTGTTGCTCGCCGCCTCCGCGTTCGGGCTGACCAGGCCCATGCCGACCGCGATCCAGGTCACCGCCAGCGCGAACAGCGCGAGCAGACCCAGGGCGGCCAGCCAGTCCAGGACTCCCGCGTCCCTGGACCGGAAGCCGATCGCCACCGCGACCGCTCCGACCAGCACCACGCTGGCCACCGACTGCAGCACGCTGCCGACGACGTGGCCGACGAGTACCGCGCCGCGGTGGATCGACATCGTGCGGAAGCGGGCGATGATGCCCTCGTTCATGTCGTTGGAGACCGACACCGCGGTGCCGATCACGGTGCTGCCGATGGTCATCAGGAGCAGGCCCGGCACGACGTACGCGAGGTAGCCCGACCGGTCGCCGCCCCCGATGCCGGAGCCCAGCGCGTCGCCCAGGATGTAGACGAACAGCAGCAACAGCATGATCGGGGTGAGCAGCAGGTTCAGGGTGAGCGACGGATAGCGCCGCGCGTGCAGGAGGTTGCGGCGCAGCATCGTCGACGAGTCGCGCACGGTCAGGGCGAGGGTGCTCATCGGGCGGCCACCTTGGTCGGGGCGGGGACGCGTACGCCGTCGGTCAGGGCGAAGAACACGTCGTCGAGGTCGGGGGTGTGCACGGTGAGCTCGTCGGCCTCGACGCCGGCCGCGTCGAGTTGGTCCAGGACGTACCGGAGCTCGCGTTGGCTGCCGTCGCTGGGGATCCGCAGCGCGAGGGACTCGTCGTCGCGGGCGGCGTCGGGCAGGGTGGTGGCCGCGGACCGGTACGCCGCCGGGTCGGTGAAGCGGAGCCGGACGTGGCCGCCGGGGATGAGCCGCTTGAGCTCGTCCGCGGTGCCCTCGGCGGCGATCCGGCCGTTGTTGAGCACGGCGATCCGGTCGGCTAGCTCGTCGGCCTCCTCCAGGTACTGGGTGGTGAGGAAGACGGTGGCGCCGTCGGCGACGAGCTCGCGGATGATCACCCACATGTTGTGCCGGCTGCGCGGGTCCAGGCCGGTGGTTGGCTCGTCGAGGAAGATGACCCGCGGTGTGCCGACGAGCGTCATGGCGAGGTCGAGGCGGCGCTTCATGCCGCCCGAGTAGGTCGACGCGGGCTTGCGTGCGGCGTCGACCAGGTCGAAGCGCTCGAGCAGCCGGGCGGCGGTGCGTCGGCCCTCCACCTTGGACAGGTGGTGCAGGTCGGCCATCAGCAGCATGTTCTCCTCGCCGGTGATCAGGCCGTCGACGGCGGAGAACTGGCCGGTGACGCCGATCGCGGCGCGTACCGACTGCGGATCGGTGGTGAGGTCGTGGCCACCGACGCGGATGTCGCCGGAGCCCGGGTCGGCGGAGATCAGGGTCGAGAGGATCTTGACGGCGGTGGTCTTGCCGGCGCCGTTGGGACCGAGCAGGGAGAAGATCGTTCCTTCGGGTACGGACAGGTCGACGCCGTCGAGCACGACCTTGTCCCCGTAGGACTTGCGCAGCCCGTACGCCGCGATGGCCAGATTGTTCATCTTCAAAGCTCCTAGAGGCTGCGTGCGGCGATGTCGCCGTATGCGGTGGTGGCCTGGATCCGCAGGTCGGCGTCGCCGGTGTTCATGAGCGCGTTGTCGATCCGGCCGAAGCTCGTGCTGGCGTCGAGAGCGGCGGAGACGCCATGGGCGGCGCTGACCGCGATGTCGCCGGCCTGGGTGCGCAACACGACGGTGCCGCGTACCGCCTCGGCGATCCGGATGTCGCCCTTCGCCGTGCTGATCTCGGCGGGGCCGTCGAGGCGGCGGACCGACACGTCACCGGCGAGCGCGGTGAGCTTGACGCCGGCGGCCTCGTCGACCTCGATCGTGCCGTGCGCACCGTCGAAGGCGACGTCCCCGAACCGGCCTTCGACCCGGAGCTCGGCACTGGCGGCCTTCGCCTCGACGCTGGAGCCGGTGGGCAGGTGGACGGTCACCTCGACGGATCCGGAGGGGCCGAGGTACTCGTTCTTCACCGTGGTCGCGATCCGCAGCACGCCGTCGGCGTACTCGACCGTGGTCCGCTCCGCCGCTTTGACGTCGCGACCCTTGGCGGCGTCCACGGGCATGACCTCGACGACGGTGTCGGCCCGATCGGTGGCCACGAGGTGGACGCGCCCCGCGGGAATGTCCAGGACGGCGGAGATCGGGGTGGGGGTTTCGAACGTCTGCATCGTGCTGGTCTCCTGTGGTCAGGGCAGGGCGAGCTCGTAGAGGCGAGTTCGCCGGATGGGCTGGAAGCCGAGATCCCCGAGCAGGTAGGGGTCGTTCTCGGCGGTGACGGTCTCGATCTCGTTGACGTGCGGATGGACCTGGCGCACCCGCTGGATCAGGGCGGCGCCGACCCAGGGGCCGAGCTCGGGGCCGTCATGGGTGGGGAGCACCGCGGGTCCGTGCAGCCGAGCGCGGGGTCCGACGTCGATGACCGCCATCGCGTACGCCGCCAGGTCGCTGGCCGTGTTCGCGGCGGTGAGGACCGTGTCGCCCGGGCCGCTCGGCACCACGGGCACGGGGGACGCGTCGGCCACGTCGCCGGTCCAGTGGGTCAGGCGGTAGCCGGGGTGCTCGGCGTCGACCAGCTCACCCAGCCACGCGCCGTGCACGTCGCAGTAGGTGAGCAGGTCATGGCGCCTGGCCACGGTGCGCCGGAAGCCGTGTCGCAGGCAGAACGCCTCGCCGGGCGTACCCGGGACGACGTCCGCCAACAGGCGCGGCTCGGCGGTCTGGTCCCGGACCGCGGCCAGGAGTCGGGAGCCGACCCCCTGCCTCCGCCATCGCGGCTCCACACGAAGGCTCAGCTCCCGGCCCCCCAGAGCCAGCGGCGGATCGGGTCCCATGGCGAGCACTCCTGCCGTGACGCCGCTCGGCGCGACGGCCAGCCAGCGCGCACCTCCCGGCACCGCGACGATGTTGATCATCGTTTCGTTCATGGCACTCACGATCGCGCCGGCCGTCGGCCGGAACAACGGGAGATGTCGAACCGCCGGATAAGCCCTCGGTTATCGTTCGAGGTCCTTGGCGGTGGGATGATCAGGAGGAGGTGGCCGCGTGGAGCTGCGCGACATCGAGATCTTCCTGACGCTGGCGGAAGAGCTTCATTTCGGGCGTACGGCCGAGCGCCTCCGGGTGTCCCAGGCGCGGGTCAGCCAGTCGATCAAAGCGCAGGAGCGCCGGATCGGCGGGGCCTTGTTCGAACGGACCAGCCGCAGCGTCCGGCTCACCCCGCTCGGGGAGCGCCTCCGCGACCGGCTCGCGGCGGGCTACGGCGAGATCATGGCCGGTGTGGACGAGGCGGAGGCCGCCGCCCGTGGCCAGGTCGGCACGCTGACCGTCGGCACCTTCGACACGTACCACCACGGGCTGGCCCCGACCGTCGACCTGTTCCGCCAGCGGCACCCGCAATGCGAGCTGCGGCTCCGCGAGATCCTCCCGGCGGACCCGTTCGGCGCCCTGCGCGCGGGCCGGGTCGACATCGGGCTGCTCTGGCTGCCGGTCCAGGAGCCCGACCTCGTCGTGGGACCTGAGCTGTTCACCGAGCGGACCGTGCTCGCGGTCGCCACCGATCACCCGCTGGCCGCACGGGACCGGGTCGAGATGGAGGACCTCGGCGACCACGCGGTGGTGCAGGTCGACGGACCGATCCCGGACTACGTCTGGGAGGCGCACACCCCGTCGGTGACCCCGGGCGGGCGGCCCATCCGGCGCGGCGTCGCCATCAGCACCGTCGAAGAGGCCCTCACGGCGGTCGGCGCCGGCGGGGTGGTGTCACCGATCGGCTCGTACACGGCCGCCGGCCGAGTGCGCCGTGACGTCACCTTCGTGCCCATCACGGACGCACCGACCATGCGGTACGCGCTGGTGTGGCGCGGCGGCGCGGAGACCTCGCTGGTCCGTGCTTTCGTCCAGGCCGCCCGCGACGCACTGTCCTGATTAGAGACCTTCAGGGAAGGCGAAACTCGCCGGCGGGTTGGCCTGCTGGGCGGCGGTCCCGTAGACGAGCGCGATCTCGTCGTGGGCGTGCAGCACGATGGCGGCGGGGTCGCCCTGGACCTGCTTGCCGTTCACGTACGCCTGCAGGACCTTCCCGTCCCCGGTGTGCAGGCTTCCGAGGTGGTCCGCCGACAGCGACACGTCCCACTCGGTGAAGAACTGCCCGAGGCTGAACTCGGCCTTCACGGGCGACTCGACATGGATCACGCCGGTGGTGTCGTGCGTGTGCAGCGGGCTGAGCTGGCCGGTGGACTCGTCGATCCCGATGAGCGCGGGAACCTCCACCTTCTGGCCGTTGGCGACGACGTCCAGGTGCGCGTGAATGTGGACGACCTCGCCTTCGGTGCCGAGCATCGGCAGGCCAGCATCCTTCACCTGGGCAGCGGCGTCGAAGGGCGCCGGCCAGGGCGGCTGGTCCGTGCGGCCTGGCGCGGCGGTGGTGGCCGGGGTGGCCGGAATCCCCGACGCGGCGGCGGGGCTGCTCTTGTGCAAGCTGAGCGCGAGAACAACTCCAACAACAACCAGCACAACCAAACCAACCATGCTGTACGAGAAGAGGTGTCTACGCCGACGGTCGCGCTTGTTGGCGGTTTCTAGCGCCTTACGAGCCGCGGCGGCGCGCTTCTTCGCGCTTCCACTGGTCATGCGCGGACGTTCCCCTCGATGCGTCGCGCGCCGGTGAGTCCAGCGCGACGCTCAACGGTGCGTCGCTTCGCTGGGAAAATCCGGTCAGCCACCTGAAAATTCGGTGTGTGACCCGGGTCATGCCCAGGCCTGAGCGCGGGTCCGGATCGAATCCAGTTCCCGCCGGGCCGTCTCGGGGCTGGTGGCCAGGAGTCCGCGGGCCGAGGCGACCCGGTCGAGGTTGCCGGGCGCTTGGAAGGATCCGGTGACGAAAAGGTCGTGGACGGTGGCGAAGAAGTACATCGCGGTGGCGAGGTCGTCGCGTAGGGCGTCCGTGCGGTCGTCGCCGGTCTCGGTGCCCAGCAGGCGACTGGCGGCCTCGACCAGAACCGACTCCTCGCCCCACCACATTTCACCGGCACGTGGCAGCGGTGGCCAGTCGCGATCGGCCAGAACCGCGCGCATGGGGTTGCGATTGGTGCTGTCGTCGCTGTGCAGACGTTCGGCGATGCCGCTGACGAGGGCGCCGAGCTCCTGGGCCAGGACGAGCGGCACCAGTCGGGCGAGCTCGGTCTCCCTGGTCGCGACGCTGACCCGAACGATGGTGCGGGCGACTCGGACGAGATCCCGCGGGTTTCCCCCGGAGACCGCGTGCGCCAACGCGATGAACGCGTCAGGAAAGCCGATGACCCGGGCACGCAGAAGTTGGATCGCTTCGTCGTAGGTGAAGGCGTCCAACGTGACGATCTCGTCGAAGGCGTTGTCCACGGCGGGTCTGGCATGGATGACGCGCCTCTCGAACCGAGCCAGGACACTGCGCGGCACGGTCACGACATAGACGCTGTCCCGGCTGCCGAAGATTCCCTTGATGCTGTTGAGGAACCGTTCGGCTTCGTCCTGGTCGGCGATGCGGTCGACCTCGTCGATGCCGATCACGAGACGTCCGCGTCGACCGCGTTGGGCGCGCAGCCACTGCCCGACCTCCCGCGCGAAGGAACGGTACGAGTCGACGAGCTCCGGCAACGTCACCGGTTGCTCGGCAAGCTGGTGCGCCGCACGCCAGCCGAGCTTGAAACCGAGGCGGTCCAACACTCCCGAACGCTCCGTCGTCACGGTTCGCAGATACGCCAGCCGCCGGCGTTCCGACTCGGCCCGCGCTGTCACCGACGAGGCGGCTCTCTTCCTGCCCTGAGCGGGAGTTCGCCCCACGACGAAGTAGAGGGCGCCGAACGCTGCCATCGCGAGAAGAACGACGGCCCATGATTCCGGGACAGCGACGCCGCGGGCACGGAAGAAGTCGCCGACCTCAGGTCGCAAAGACGCCGCGAGTACGGCCAGGGCGAGCACGGCAATGCTCTTGGCCACGAGTCGTAGCACCGATATCGCACGCGGAGCGCGTGTTCCACCACCGTCGTGCGCGATGACTGCGTCGCACAGGCGAAGGTAGAGGTGGATCAGGAAGTCGCGGGGGTCGTAGTTCACCGGCGCCGACAGCACGAACCGGATCACACCGGCGGGTACGAGACCGAACATCCGCTCCTCGACGTAACGGAGCAAGGTCGTCTTGCCGACGCCGCGGTCACCGCTGACCGCGATCGTCGTGGCTCCCAGCCGCTCGATGAGGGCCTCGACCTGCTTGAACTGAGGGCGGTCGACCAGCCGTTCGGGATCGTTGGCCTCGGCAAGGCCGGGGGCGTTCTCGACCAGCAGTGTCGTGGGGTGTCGCGAGTTCGCGAACTCGTTGATCGCGGAGCGGATGAGCGGCCGCAACTCGTCGGAAACCGCCTCCTCGAACTCATGCCAGTAGGCGTACGCCGTGCGAGCCATGGCCCGGTTCGCGACGATCGCGGCGTACAGCAACGCGATGAGCCCGCCGATCGTCAGGGCCGAGTTGACCGGGCCGGCCGGCCACAGGTCGCGAAAGATCCGCGCGGCCTCGTCCCCACGCAGGCCGTTGCCGTCGAGCGACGCCGCCAGCATCGCCTTGACCGGTCCGGCGACGAGGGCTGCGAGGCCGGCCAGCACCGCGATCGCCTCGATGGTCACCACTGCGCCGACGCGTGAGAGCACCGCGTACCAGGTGCGTCGGTCATCGCTGGTGGCGTCGATGATCGATGCCTCCGCCGCCTCCACTTCCTCGTAGATGGCCTTTCGCAGCTCACCGACGCTCGTCGCGGCGTCCACGTCGATGATGGGCATCGTGGCGTGCCGGAACTCCTCCTCCTGCAGGACGGTCAGCACAGTGGGCATCAGGCCCGGCCGACTGACTGCCACGTCCTCATCACTCGCGGGGCCGGGGTGGCGCTCGCGCCGTACGTTGTCTCCGACGAAGTACGCCACGGGCCCGACGAACGTGACGAATCCGATGGCGGCGACGAGGAGACTGCCGAGACCTATGCCCACCGATGCGAGGAAGAGTCCGCTGACCGTTATCGCGGAGAGCGCGTAGGCCCAGGGCCAGGATCTGACCAAACGTGGTCGACGCTTCACGATCGCCACGTCGCCCTGACAGACATGGACCCATGGTTCCGTAATGAACGGCGCCCTGGAAGACACCTGCGGCCTGCCGGGGACGCCGGCTGGTCGCTAGCGGATGGTGATCGGGTTGATGACGTCCGCGGTGATGGTCAGGAGGGTGAACGCGCCGCCGATCAACACCACGGCGTACGTCAGCGGCATCAGTTTGAAGTAGTCGATCCCGCCCGGGTCCGGTCGGCCGAGGCGGGCCGCCACCCACGAGCGGGCGCGTTCGAACCAGGCGATCGCGATGTGACCACCGTCGAGGGGCAAGAGCGGCAGCAGGTTGAAGAAGACCATGAAGACGTTCAGGCCGATGAAGATCATCAGCACTGTCGACCACATGCCGAGCGATGCGGCCTCGCCGCCCAGGAGGCTGACGCCGACCACGCTGATCGGGGTCGCGGGGTCACGCTCGTCGCCGGTGATCGACCGCCACAGGGCCGGCACCTTCTGCGGGATCCGCTTCGCCGCCTCCCAGGTCTGCCCGGCCATCCAGCCCGTGTACGTCACGGTCGCCCCGAACGCTCCGGCCGGCCCGAACGTCACCTCGCGGGGCGCGGTGACCTGCAGGCCCACGCCGAGTGCCGCCACTGTGGTCGGTGCCGCGGTCGGGTCGCTCAGCGACGGGCGCTGGACCGCGCTGAGGTCGGCGCGCACGGTGCCGGGCTGGCCGTCGCGGACGTACGCCACCTCCGCGAGACCCGGCCGGGTGTCCCGGACGACGCGGAGCATGTCCGAGTAGTTGGCGATGGCCACCCCGTTGACGGCGGTGAGCACGTCACCGTCCCGGAGACCGGCGGCGCGCGCCGGTGACGCCGGGTCGCCGGCCGCGCACGCCCGCGCGGTGTCCGGCGTGACGCAGCCGGCCAGCACGATCGCGGCCGGTTGTGCGCCGAGCTGTTGGGCGGTCTGCGGGTAGTCCAGGTTCGGGACGCCGACGAAGGCCGTGGCGAACCAGAGGCCGGGCACGGCCAGTGCGAACTGGACGGTCACGCCGGAGACCATCACGACAGTCCGCTTCCACACCGGGAACCGCCACATCGCGCGATGCTCGTCCTTCGGTTCTAGCTCGTCGTCCCGCGTCATCCCGGCGATCGTGCAGAACCCGCCGAGCGGGATCGCCTTCAGGCCGTATTCGGTCTCGCCGCGACGCCACGAGAAGACCGTGGGTCCGTAGCCCACGAAGAAGCGCGTCACCAGCATCCCGAACCGCTTCGCCGACACCATGTGGCCGAGCTCGTGCAGCGACACCGAGACGAGGATGGCCACTGCGAACGCGATGGTGAAGAGCACCTGCGACATCGCCAGAAGGTACCCCACGACGAACGCTCGCCCCGCCGGCAGAGCGCCACGATCCACCGGTTCAGTCGGTGAGCGCCGGCTCGGCGGGCCGGCGCGTGAAGAAGCGGACGATGTCTTCCGCCGCGGTCGGGGAGAGCATCATCGCCTGGACTCGGGCCGACATCTCGGCGATCGGCTGGATCCGGGTGAACATCGCCTCTTCGTACGCCCGGATCGCCGAGTCCGGGTCGCCGGGGTTCGCGGCGAGCTGACCGGCGAGCTCGGCGGCGTCGAGCATGGCCTGGTTGGCGCCTTCGCCGACCGGTGGCATGAGATGCGCGGCGTCGCCGATGAGGGTGACGCCGCGCCGGCTCGGCCAACGCGCGCCGGTGGGCATCGCCTCGATCCTGCGCTCCGTCACCGTGCCGTCGCCGGCTTCGATGAGTGCGGTGAGGCGTGGGTCCCAGTCGCCGAACAGGTCCAGCAGGGCGCGTTTGTCTCCGATCTGGCGATCGTCCGCGCGCAGCGAGGCCCCGACGCGGAGGCTGCCGTCGCCGAGGCGTTGCGCCGCCAGGATCTGGTTCACGCCGACGCACCACAGGTTGCCGGGGCCGACCAGCTCGGCGAGCTCCGGGTGGCGCCGATCGACGTCGCCGATGCTCAGCTCCACGAGCGTGGCCACATAGGACAGTCGCGCGTCGGTCACCAGTGACCGGGCGACCGAGCGCGCGCCGTCAGCACCGACGAGGAGGTCGCAGGCGATCCTCTGACCATTGTCGAACGTCAGCGCCCAGCCTCCGTCGGGTCGCGGAGTCGCCTTGGTGAGCCGGTGGTGCCAGGCGACCGCGTCGCGGGGGAGTGAGTCGAGCAGAAGGTCACGCAGGGCCCGTCGGTCGATCTCGGGGCGTCCGTCGAATGACCCGGGTCCCTGTTGCGGCGTGTGGTGCACCAGGGTCCGGCCGGCCGGGTCGAGGATGCGATGCTCCTCGCCCTCGGGTCGCGCCTCCGATTGGAACCGGGCGGTGAGACCCGCGTCGGCCAAGGCCCGCTGACCGGACTCCGGGTGCAGGTCGAGCATGCCGCCCTGTGACCGGGCGGATCGGTTCGCCTCGCGCTCGTACACCACCGCAGCTATGCCGTGTCGGTGCAGGATCCGTGCCAGCGTCAGCCCGCCAAGACCACCGCCGGCGATCGCGATTCGCATTTCAATCTCCTTAGCGTACGCTGTATCGCATGGATACGCCGTACGGTAGCGCACCGTTGCCCGTGTGGGAACGGCCCGAGCCCCTACCGCGGGCGGCACCGGTGCCGTTGAGCCGGTCGAAGATCGCCGCGACGGCTCTGCTGCTGGCCGACGAGCACGGCCTGGAGGGCCTGTCCCTTCGCAAGATCGCCAAAGAGCTCGGCGTCGGTCCGATGCGGCTCTACGACTACGTGCTCAACAGGTCCGAGCTGCTCGATCTGATGGTCGACATGGTCTATGCCCAGATCGCCGAGGCCCCGCAGGATGCGGAGTGGCGTGCCACGGTGCTGGCCATCGCCCGTGCGACCCGGGACGCCGCGCTCGCCCACGAGTGGTTCGCCGACGTGCTCGGCGGGCGGCCGCACCTGGGACCGCACGCGCTCGCAGTGGGCGAGGCGACCGCGGCGGCGCTCTTGCATGCCCCGGGCGTGCGCGGCATCGACGATCTCCAGCGGGCGGTAGGCACTCTCAACGCCTTCATCATCGGAGCGCTCCGCAGGGAGATCACCGAGCGACGCACGGCCCGCTCGACCGGCACCGACGAGGCTGCCTGGCAGGCCACCCTCGGCCCTTACGTCACACGCATGCTCGACACCGGCCGATATCCCACCATCGCCCGCCTCGTCATCGACGGCGCCCACCTCGACGCCGACGAGACCTTCGACCGCGGCCTGACCACCGTCCTGGATGGCATCACGGGTAGCCTGCGCCAGCAAGATCCATAAGTGAGGCGGGGGTACGCGGGTGGAGCTTCGCGACATCGAGATCTTCTTGACGCTGGCCGACGAACTGCATTTCGGCCGGACCGCCGAGCGGCTGCACGTCTCGCAGGCGAGGGTGAGCCAGGCGATCAAGGCGCAGGAACGACGCATCGGTGGCGCGCTGTTCGAGCGGACCAGCCGCGCGGTGACGCTGACCCCGCTCGGCGAACAACTCCGCGACGACCTGCGAGTGGGATACGACGCGATCCGGGGCGGTCTGACCCGGGCGACCCAGTCCGCACGCGGCATCACGGGCACCGTGCGGCTGGGGATCATGGGCGCGGTCGGGCACGAGATCCACGACGTCATCCAACTGTTCTGCGACCGCCATCCCGGCTGCGACGTGGTCCAGCACGAGATCCACGTCAGCGATCCGTTCACGGACGTTCGGGCGGGCGACGTGGACCTCGCCCTGGTCTGGCGGCCGGTCCGGGAACCCGACCTCGTCGAAGGCCCGACCCTGCTGACCGAGCGACGCCTGCTCGCGGTGTGGGCCGGCCACGAACTGGCCGACCGGCCGTCGGTGACGAGGGCCGACTTCGGCGGACGGGCCTTTGTGAGCTTGGGCTCGCGAGCGCCGGACTACTGGATCGAATCCATGGTGCCGAGGTCCACCCCCGACGGCACGCCCGTGCTGCGTGGCCCCGAGGTCAAGACCTTCCACGAGGTACTCCACACCGTCGCGACCCGTCAGGCAGTGTCACCGCTGACCGATCACTACGCGCGGTACTACTCGCATCCGGGCATCGTCCTGCTTCGCGTCGAGGACGCACCGCCGAACGAGTGGGCGTTGGTCTGGCGTACGGGCGAACTGTCCCCGCGAGCCCGCGCGTTCGTCGACGTCGCGGTGGCAAGGGGAACGCGCACGTTCGGCCAGGACTGAACGGTCAGAACGTCAGCGGCGGTGGCGGTGCGTCCAGGTCGTCACCGGGCCGGATCTCCGCCGTCCCGGCCGCGACCGTCACCCGGTAGCCCTCGACCCGAGCCCACTCCAGCACCTGCTGGTCGGGCGGCGTGAGGACGATGTCGGTCTTGCCGTCGTTCATCGCGATCAGTGCCTTCAGCAACCCGAGATCGGGCGTCCAAGTCAGCATTCCCAGATCATCCCCAGCAGGTCCCATGAGCGGGATCGGCCAGGGAGATCGTCGCGATGCCTTGCCGGCTGACGCCCTGACTGTCAGCCGAACATCCGTCCACCGCCGCCTAACGGTCTTCCGCTTATCAACCACACGGGCGATCCCGTCGCGCCACCAGTGCGAGCCGCGACGGGAATCCGGCCCGTCGCGGCGCGCGTGATGGGGGTGGGCACGTCGCGGCCCCCGCGACGGGAGGCGGGCGCATTGCGGCGCGCGTGATGGGGGTGGGCACGTCGCGGCCCCCGCGACGGGAGGCGGGCGCATTGCGGCGCGCGTGATGGGCACCGGGCGCGTTGCGGTTCGCGTGATGGGGGGTCGGACGCGTCACGGATCGCGCGATGGGAGGCCAGCGCCCCGCGGTTCGCCGTGACGGGAACTGGCCGGTCGTGGCCATGATTCATAACTGAGCCCCGGCTGCCGCGGGCGCAGGCTCCGCCCGGCGGCACGGCACCTTCGTCCGGACTTGCGGCGGTGTTGTCGGCGCGTCCTCGCCTGAGCCGGTTCGGGTGGGGCTGGTGGCTGGGCGGCCGGCGGGCTGGGCGTGATCATGCGTGGTGGGTCTGTATGGCCAGGGGCGTTCCGCGTGATCCTGTGTGCCAGGTCTGGTCGACACGCCGCGCGAGAACCCGACCAGCCACACACGATCGTGGGTGAGTGCGGTCGGCTTGTGGACCGGCTGAACAGGATCATGGACCAGCACAGTGGAGGGTCCTCATGTCGCGGCACACCGTGCCGCGAACGCGTCCTGGCAGGTGAGCTGACCGTCGGATTCGGTTGTCGCGACGGAAATCCGAGGACTGCGGATCGCCTCGGCGAGGCCCGGTGCCGGGCGGTCAGCACACGGGCCGCGGGCAGCCGGCTGCGCGGTGGCGGATCGCCGGCCGGCGGCATTCCCGTGGCGGGGGTGAGGAGTCTGCGCCCGGCGGCGTACGTGTTCTGGTACGTAAGCACATGCCAGAACACGTACGCCGCCCGGGAACACCCCGGCCCGGCGCATTGGCGGCCACCCAGATGTCCCTGGGGCAGCACCGATATCCCGGCAAAGCCACCGCACACCCAGTGTGCGCGGCAGTCAATCGCTGTACGGTCTTGAGGCATGGCTGACCCCTTGATCATTCCCGGTATGCCGTTCCCGCTCGTTCCCTCGGCCGCGGAGCTCTGGCAGGTGGACGAGGCGGCCGGCGCCGTGACCGTGTCGGCGCAGCCGCACACCGACCTTTTCATCGACCCTGGTGCCGCTGTCAGCGCGGAGTCCCTGCTCAACGCCGCCACGCTGCTCGGCGCCGCGCCAACGGGTGACTTCCAGTTCAGTGCCCGGGTCACGGTGGGCTTCGCGGCGACCTTCGACGCCGGTGTGCTTCTCGTCTGGCTCGACGAGCGGCGCTGGGCCAAGCTGTGCTTCGAGTTCTCACCGGCGGCCGAGCCCATGATCGTGTCCGTCGTCTGCCGTGGTGTCTCGGACGACGCGAACGCTTTCGTGGTGCCGGGCCGCTCGGTGTGGCTGCGGGTCTCACGTCTGGATCAGGTGTACGCGTACCACGCCTCGCTCGACGGCAAGACCTGGCAATTGATCCGAATGTTCGCCTTTGACGAGCACAGCGAGGACGACAGGATCGGTTTCGAGGGGCAGTCGCCGACCGGTGAAGGATGCAGCGCGACCTTCGACGAGATCCGCTTCTCACCGGAACGCCTCGCCGACCTCCGTGACGGCTCCTGACTCGCCGTACCAGCGGGAAAGCTGGCCGTCCAGATCCCGCTGGTCGTCACCGATCCAGGCGACGTGACCGTCGGGACGCAGCAGGACGCACGGAACGTCCAGCGCCGCGACCGGATCCGCGAGGTAGTCGACCCGGTCCGACCAGCCGCCGACACTCAGGCGTTCGGTGCGGTCGAGCAGCAGGCCGCGGCCGCGATGCAGCAGACCGTAAAGAGTGCCCCGTTTCAGGTCGATGTCGGGCAGGCGGCGGCCGAGCAGGTCGGGTCCGGGGCCGAAGTCGTACCGGATGCCGATCGCGGTGATCTTCTCGATCAGATGCCGGTTCACCTCGTTGAAGTCCATCAGCTCGGTGAGCAGTCGGCGCACGGCCTGCGGACCTGGTTCGGTGGACAGCAGCTCCGTCTGCGCGCGGGTGTTGTCCAGCACCTCCGCGGCGACCGGGTGACGTTCGGCCTGGTACGTGTCCAGCAGTGCCTCCGGCGCCCAGCCGTGGACCTGCGCGGCCAGCTTCCAGCCGAGGTTGAACGCGTCCTGCACGCCCAGGTTGAGGCCCTGCCCGCCGATCGGTGGGTGGATGTGCGCCGCGTCGCCGGCCAGCAGCACCCGCCCGACCCGATAACGATCGGCCAGCCGGGTGGCATCTCCGAAACGGGACAACCAACGCGGCGTGTGTACGCCGAAGTCGGTTCCGGCGATTGCGCGTAGCTGTTGTTTGAAGTCCTCGAGGGTGGGCGGTTCCGCACGATCGCTGACTCCCGCGGCAGGCACGACGACGCGACAGACTCCGTCGCCGAACGGCGTGAGGCTGAATCGCCTGGCGGTCTCGCGGAGCTCTGCCACCTTGGCGGCGATCTCCTCCGCGGGCATGCCCACGGCCAGCTCGCCCATCAGCGTCTCGGTCCGCGAGGGCTCGCCGGGGAATCCGACGCCGAGCAGCTTGCGGACCGTGCTGCGCGCCCCGTCACAGCCGACGAGATACCGCGCACGTAGCTGTTCGCCGCCGGCCAGCTCGACGGTCACACCGTCGTCGTCCTGCGCGACACCGGCCACCGCACAACCGCGCCGAACCTCCGTACCCATGGCGATCGCATGTTCTTCGAGCAGATGAACGATGACCGGCTGCGGGATGCCCAGCAGATAAGCGTGGGCGGAGTCCAGGCCCTCGGGCACGGGCTTGTTGATCGCGGCGAAGAAGCCGGCGGCCGGTCGCTGTCGTCCGCGTTCAAGCATCCGCTCCAGCAGCCCGCGCATGGCCATCAGCTCGATGCTGCGAATATGCAGACCGACGATGCGGACGTACGACGTGGGCTCGGTTTCCTTCTCGAGAACGAGGACCCGCACGCCGTGGAGCCGTAGCTCGGCGGCCAGCAGCGCGCCGGTCGGACCGCAGCCGGCAATGATCACGTCAAACATGTGGTGCCTTTCGGGAGTGCCTGTTGGCGAGGCGCTCCCGGCGACACCTACGTCAGTCGCCCGCCCGTGACGGGAAGGGGGAGCACCCACATCGATACAGCGTTCATGGGTCTCACCTCCTCGGGCGGTGTCACGGTCAACGGCAAGCTACAAGCCCGACCATCACCCCGTCCAGCCCTTTACCGGCCACAGCTCACTGCTGACCTCACGATGATCGGCGCCGTGAGCGAACCGTCCGACGTGTCGTATCAACCGACCATCCATTCCGGAAAGACACCATTGCGGCACTACTCTGTGGCATTGACCGCCATTAGGGAGACGCTTCATGGAGCCGTTGATCGCACGGCGAGAAGCGTCCGGCCAGCCTCAGGACGACATCCTCTGGCCGTCGATCGGCCCTGACTTCCGCGCGCACCTGGCCGCCGACGAGCCGCTCCGCTGGACAGGAACCCTCCGCGATGTCTCGGAGCTCCGGCCCGTGGGCGACGATCCGAACATTCTCTGGACCATGGGCGACTTCGACTGCCCCCTGGCGATCACCGACCGACGCCTGATCTACGTCACGCGCGAGATCAAGACAAAGTCCGGACCGATGACCGGCTATCTCATCGGCCTGCACGCGAACGACGACAGGAAGTGGGCTGACCACCGGTACGCGGGTCAGGTGAGATTCGAGTGGCCAACACGGATACAGCTCATTCTCCGCAAGGTCGCCTTCCTCAAACTCGCGGTCATCCTCATCACCTGCCGCCGGCCCGACGGGCAGACGACCGTCATCTCACTGACCATGAGTCTCCACCGGGGCTTTCGCGCGGCGGCCGTCACGGCCTTGGTCCAGGCGTTGGTCCGGGACATCGCCTCCCACCGGCTCATGAGCCGACCCGGTCAGGACACCGCGGCGCTCGAACAACTCCGGGCAACGGCCGCGCCCAGCGCCCAGTCACCGGGCGAGCTGACCTGGGACCTCCCGGCCGCCCTGCCGATCGGCATCGAGGTGCGCCGCCCGCCCACTGCTCCGGTCTCCGTCGCCCAGCCGCCACCGCCGGCCGTCGCCCCGCGCCCCGCGCGCTCCGGCGGGGTCAAACCGCTCAACGTCGTCGCGATGGTGCTCGCCGTCGTCCTGATCGTGTGCGCGTTGGGCAGCCTGCCGGACCTGGGAACGGCCGGCTCCGCGGTGGCGAAGCGAGACGTCGCGCGAGAAGCCACCGCCGCCGGTGACGTCCGTCGGGCCGCCCGCGCGTGGCTCGACGTGCTGGCCGCCGCACCGCGGTCCGTGGAGGCGCTGCTGCGCCTGAGTTGCCTCAGTTGGGACGCCGGCTACCAGGACGAGGCCGTGGCCTATTTCGACCGGGCACTCGGTGCCGGGGTGCGCTGGGACGACACGGTCATCGGCGAGCCGTGCTTCGTCAACGCGCCGACGCTCCACCGCCTTCGGCTCACCTATTACGACGGGAGCTCACCCGCCCTCTACGTGCAGCCGAAGAACGACGACGAGACAGCCGCGATCCTGACCGCGATCGCGCGCGGTGCACCCGGCCCGGCCGAGGAGTCCACTTATCGCGACGCGATCGCGCCCTATCCCAAGGCGCAGGAGTGGCAGCGGCTCCTCGCCATCGGCTGCCTGAATGAGCGGGCCGGCCTGCGGTACCACGCGGGCAAGCATTTCAGCGCGGGCCTCGACCTGCATCTGCGGCTGCGCGAGGAGCCGCTCGCCGTCGGCGGACCGTTGGAGTCGTGCGTCAAGGCCATGGGTCCGAACTACGGGTTCGTCCGTCGCAACGGCTCGGAGCTCTTCTTCCCCAAGGATCTGGGCGACCGGATGTTCATTCCCGAGTCGTCCCCGCTTCCGTCGCGCCTGCCGTTGGTCCTGCCATGAGCGGCGAGTGGACCGACGCCGCTCTCCGGGTCCTGGGGGTGGCCCGCGGTTACGCGGCGGGCCGTCGCGACTGGCTCATCACCGACCTGGACGTGCTGCGTGCGCTCGTCGAAGCGGACGCGACCTGTCCTTGGCTCCTCGGCCAGGCGGGCTTCGACCTCGCCGCGCTGAACACCCGCCTGGTCGAGCACACGAACCGCCTGCCGCATCGGTCGTCGAACGGCGAAATGCCGATGCCCAACGC
The DNA here is from genome assembly GCF_900107455.1 of Asanoa ishikariensis. Lineage (GTDB taxonomy): Bacteria > Actinomycetota > Actinomycetes > Mycobacteriales > Micromonosporaceae > Asanoa > Asanoa ishikariensis. Next base: position 253,279 of record NZ_FNQB01000004.1, read on the forward strand.
CACGGTGACCAGGATCCTGGCCGGTGCGCAGGAAGGTGCCCGCCGTGCTGGCGCGCCCGCGTCGCACAGCACGGACCTGCTCGAAGCCGTCGCCGCGGTGAACGAGGGTGCGGCGCACTTCATGCTCGCCGAGGGCGGCGGCCGGCTCGAGGACGTGCGCGCGGACCGCGCACCGCGGCCGGTCACCCCGCGGCGAGCAGTCGACCAGCCACAACCCGTCAGGCAGCCCATGAGCGGGAGTCTCGTCGGCACCGGGGCGCTGGTCGGCTTCGCCGCGATCGGCACGACGCTGCGCGGCCTGCTCCGCTTCGCGAACCAGCAGGTGACCCTGCTGGCCTTCCTGCCCGGCGTCATCGCCCTCGTCGGTGTGCGGGCGTTCACCGCGCGCGCCGCGCAGGTGCCCTACACCGTGCGACTCAACCGCTGGCCGGGCGACGTGACCCTGCCCGAGGACTTCAACCCGGCGACCCGCGGCGCGTGGCGCATGACGGCCGTGCGCCTGTTCCCGTCGGTGGTCCTGCTGGTCCTGGGCACTCTGCTCCTGGCTCCGTTTCTGATCCGCCAGGCGGCGCTGTCCACCGCGATCCTCCCGGCCCTGTCACACAATCCGGGCGTCGCGATCCGCGAGGGCGGGCCGGGACGGATCGCGCTCAACGCCTTCCTCACGTACGGCCTGATCGACCTCGTGAAGATCTGGTGCGGCATCGCCTTCTGGTTCTGTGCGGCCCCGAAATACGAGCAGGTGGCCGAGAGCCGCACCGAGCTCAAGGACGCGGCCAGGAGCGGCAGCAAGCTCCTGGCCGGGACGGTCCGCGTCGCGTTGGCGCCGTTGCAGGGAATCCTCTGGCTGTTCAAGCCCATCGACGAGGTCGCCTTGTGGCTGGGCGCGAACGTGCTGGTGGCAAGCGGCGGCGTGACGGTCGCCGTCTGCGGAATCGCCTGTCTCACCGTGTTCTCGTGGTGGTGACCCCCGCTAGCCGAGGGCCGCGGCCGCTTTGGCGAAGCACTCCATCGGCGCACGCAGGATGCCCGCGCCGATCTGGCCGCCACCGCGTCCCGCCAGCCCGCCGTCGATGACCGGCTGGATGCCGGTCTCCACGACCTTGAACACGTCGATGCCGACCGGGCTGCCGCGGAAGGCCAGGAACGGGATCCGGTACTCCGGGTGCTCGGCCACCGTGATCTGGTACATCCGCTGGTTCATGTCGACCATGGCCTGCGGGCTGCCGCCCTGGTACTGCTGGAGCGCGAACGCCGCGGCCTGAGCGAATCCGCCCAGTCCGGTGGTCTCGGTGATGTGCGACTCGCCGCCCATCCACTCGATGTCGTCCTCGGTGAAGCCGTCGAAGAGTCGGCAGTCCACATCGGGCAGTGGACCGCGGTGCCAGGTGTCGCCGGTGCCGCTGACCCGGATGCCGAACTCCCGGCAACTGATGCTCATCGCGGTCACCACGCTCGAGTGCGCGACGTCGCGGGCCGAGTCGGCGGAGACCTTGGCCGCCGCCATCGCCAGGCGCAGGAACGAGTAGTCGCTGTCCGCCAGGAAGCCGTAGGCGGTGCGCACCGCCAGGTGGTCGCCGTCCGCGGCCATGTCCAGCAGCACCGGGGTCAGGGCCTTGAGGAACAGCGTGGTCGCCGCCGTGTTGCGGCTGTGCAGCTCGTCGCCCATCCGCAGGGCACGGGCGATCAACGGCGTCAGGGGTACGCCGCCCGCGCGTCGCACTGCCTCGGCCAGGACGGGTGCGAGCCCGTCGCGCAGGAAGTCGAGCCCGGCCGCGACCGTCTCGTCGTACACGCCGTAGTTGAGCCTCTTGCGCGACTCGCCCTCGTACATGTTGCAGAAGCCGCGCACGCCGGTGGCGGCGTCCTCGACGACGAAGACCGGCATGGACGCGGTGTAGAGCCCGGCGACCGAGCCGACACAGCCGTGGTCGTGGGTGCTCTCGACGGTGATCCGGTTCTCCCGGATCGCGGCGTCGGCCGTGTCGAGGTCAGGGGCGAGTCCTTCGTAGACGGCGGCGGACAGGATCGCGTGCCGCTGCCCGCCGTAGTAGTCGGACCACGCCAGCGGCGGCCCCGAGGTGAGGATCGTGGTCGGTGTCATGCCGGGCACGACGGCCCCGGCCGGCTCGACGCCGACCAGCGTCGGCCGCGCCGCGCACATCCGCTCGGCCGCGACCCGGTTCGCCTTGTCCCGCAACGACGGCGCGGTCACCACAGCTCCAGGTATTTCGCGCGTTCCCAGTCGCCGACCACCATGTTGTACTCCAACCACTCGGCTTCCTTGTAGTTCGCGTACGCCTCGTGCACCGGGCCGAGAACCTCGGCCATCAGCTCGCTCTCGCGGAACGCGGCCACGGCGGCGCCGAGCGTCGAGGGCAACCGGTGCACGCCGGCCGCGTCCAGTTCCTTCTCCGACCGCGAGTACGTGTCGTAGTTGACCGGGTCGCCGGGCTTGAGCCCACGCCGGATGCCGTCCAGGCCGGCGGCCAGCGTGACCGCGGCGCCGAGATGGAAGTTCACCGCGCTGTCCGCGACCCGCACCTCCAGGCAGCGCCGGTTGGCCGGGAGCCGGCACATCAGAGTGCGGTTGTTGTCGCCGTACGCCCGATAGACCGGGGCCCAGGAGATCTCGTCCATGAGCCCGCGGGGCATGAGCCGCTTGTACGAGTTGACGGTGGGCGCGAGCACCGCGGTCAGTGCGGCCGAATGATGCAGGACGCCGGCGGTGAACTGGCGCGCGACCTCGCTGTAGCCGGTGCCGCTGTCGAACCGGTTCGCGCCCGTGTCGAGGTCGGCGAGGCTGAGGTTGAAGTGGGCGCCGGAGCCGAAGGAGCTCTGGAACGGCTTGGGCATGAACGTCGCGAGGCAGCCCAGCGAGCGCGCGACGTGCTTGGCCATCAGCCGGAAGATCACCATGCGGTCGGCGGTCGTGACGACGTCGCTGTAGCCGAAGTCGAACTCGTACTGCCCCTCGCCGCCCTCGTGGTCGAAGGAGTAGACGCCCCAGCCGAGCGCGTCCATGTGGTCGACCATCTGTTCCAGGAACGGGTCGGCGAGCATCGTGGTGTAGACGTCGTAGCCGCGGGTGGGCGCGTTGACGGTGTCCTCGGCCACGAACGGCGCGAGCTGGCCGTCCGCGCCCCGGCGCAGCACGTACACCTCGGGCTCGACCCCGAAGTCACACCGGAAGCCGAGCTCCGCGGCGGCCGCCGCTTGGTCCTGGAGGATGCGCCGGAAGTCGAAGGGGTACGGCTTGCCGCCGAGCACGAGGTTGACCGGCGCGATCGCATAGCGGGTGTCCCAGGGCAGCACCGTGACCGCGGACAGGTCCGGGTGGCCGCTGCACTCGTCCTCGTTGGGGCCGAGCTCGCCCATCCCTTCGAGGGCGCCCACGGTATAGAGTTCCGACCCGCCCGCGGCTGACGTGAGGTGCCCGATGGGCACGCATTTCGACTTCGGCACTCCGTGGATGTCGGTGTACGCGCCGAAGAAGTAGCGCACGCCGGCGTCGACGAGCCGGCGCCGCACCTCGTCGACCTGCGTGGACGGTGTCTGTGTCACGGGCAGAAGTCAGCACCCGTTCGAATCGGAAGTCAAGGCAGGGTTACCTGCGGGCGTCGATCTTCGTATCATTTGGGCCTGAGAGAAACGGATCTCGAATCATGGCGGATGAACCGACGAAGGCCCTCCCGCGCCTGGAGGACCTCGTCCCGCGTCAGACCGACGCACTCGACCGGCGCATCATCGGCTTTCTCCAGACCGACGGCCGGCTCAGCAACACCGAGATCGCCCGACGGTTGAAGGTCACCGAGACGACCGTCCGCAAGCGCATCAAGGCGCTGGTCGACGACGGTCTGGTCAACGTGGTCGGCATACCGCACCCCAGCGTCGCCGGGCTGACCGTGTCCGCGATCATCGGGATCCGGGTGCAACTCGCCAAGCTGCACCAGGTCTCCGACCAGCTTCGCTCGTACCCGGAGGTCCGCTACGTGGGACTGGCGGCGGGCCGCTACGACATCATCGTCGAAGCGTTCTTCACCGACCAGGAGCACGTGCTGGAGTTCGTGAGCGGGCGGCTCGGCGACCTGGAAGGCGTGACGGCGGTGGAGAACTCGCTGATTCTCAAGGTGGTCAAGTTCTCCTACGAGTGGCAGGTGGACGTCACCTGAGCGGCCAGTGGTGCGGTTCGATTTCCGCACTTAACGGGTCGTTCGAACTCGATATCCGGTGCGGAGCGCAACTTCTCCGTTGACTCTCGAAGATCGCGGTCTTAGCGTGCTGGCACCGCCGAGAGTCGGCGCGTCGCCTTCAAGGAACCGCCATGGCCGAGCAGGTCAGCTTCCACCCGGAGCGCGAGTTCGACGAAGCGCTCGGACTCCTCCACGACGAAACCCTAGCCCCGCCGGACCTCGGCGGTCGTGAGCCCGCATACCCCGACTTCCCGACAGCGGAACACCAGCTTCGGTACGCCCGGCTGACCCGGTTGCTCGAGGCGTACGACCTCGACGCTCTGGTGCTCACCCAGGAGGAGACGATCCGCTACCTCAGCGGGTACGTCTCGGTCATCTGGGCGGTCGGCCGCTGGTTGCCCGGCTGCATGATCGCGACCCGCGACCCTCGGGACGCCGTGCTGATCCCGTCGGCGTTCGACGTCGGCGCGGCCCACGGCACCTCGTGGGTCGGCACGATCGACGGCCATCCCGACCCGATGGCGATCCCCGACAAGGTCTCTGGTCACCTCGAGCGGCTGGGCCTGCGCGCGGGCCGGATCGGCATGGAGACCGGCGCCGGCGCGGTCGTCATGCTGCCCTGGCCGGCCGCCCAGGCGCTGGTGAAGGCCGTCGACCCGGTCGACGCCACGAAACTGATCAGCACGCTGCGGATGGTCAAGACGCCGGCGGAGGTCGACCGGCTCCGGGCGGCCGTCACGGCCACCACCGCCGGTTACCGGGCCGCGATGGAGGCCGCCCGCGCCGGCATGACCGAGCGGGAACTGGTCGGGATCGCCGCGGCCACGATGTTCGGCTCGGGAATCACCGCCGGCACCAAGCCGGTCTACCTCAACTGCGTGGCGGGCCGCGACCGGTACGGGCTCGTCGACACCACCGCGTCCGACCGTCCGCTGGCCGAAGGCGACGTGGTCTTCCTCGACGGCGGGGGAGCCCGCGACGGCTACATCTCCGACATCATCCGGCTGATCGCGATCGGCCGGATCAGCGACGAGGCGGAGCGCTACGCCGCTATCGCCGGCGCGGCACTGGACGCCGCGATCGCGACCATCCGGCCCGGCGTACGCGTGTCGGAGGTCTTCGGGGCCGGTCAGGCGGTCTTCGATGCCGAGGGAGTGGGTGGTTCGGGCGGTGGCCTGTCCGGACACGGCATCGGCCTGGAGTTGTGGGAGCGGCCGTTCGTGCGCGACCACACGGGCGACCCGGTCGAGGACGTGGCCCTGCGTCCCGGCATGACGCTGTCGATCGAACCGATCCTCATGCCCTCGGACGACGCGGGGCTGGTCGGCGTCTTCGTCTTCGAGAACCAGATCCATGTGACCGCGGACGGTGCCGAGGTGCTCTCGGGCGACCTCGAGACCCGCTTGTGGCGAGCCCCCGCGTAACCCCTTTAGGAGCCTCCCGAATGAGAAGAACCATCAGCGTGGCGGCAGCGGCTCTGCTCGGACTGTCGACCCTGGCCGCGTGCGGTGACAAGGGCGATGCCGGCGCGTCGTCGGACGCCAAACTCGTCTACGGCATCCCGTCGCCGCTGTCGACGGAGCCTGGCGAGCACAACATCAACCTGGGCATCACCTGCTACGCCGAGAAGAACGGCGGCAAGGTGATCACCCTCGACGCGAACCTCGACGTGAACAAGCAGATCTCCGACTTCGACAGCCTGCTCGCGCAGGGTGCCAACGTGCTGGCGTTCCTGCCGCTGGACCAGAAGGCGTTCACCGCGCCGTTCGGCCGGGCCAAGGACGCCAACGCCATCGTCGTCGAGCTGTACAACGCGAAGACCACCGCGCCCGGCGGCGTCTACGAGGACAGCCGCGAGGCGGGCGCCGACGCCACCAAGTACGTGGCCGAGAAGCTCCCGAACGGCGCCAAGGCCCTGTTGATCGGCGGCCCGCCGATTCCGGCCGTGACCGAGCGGATGGAGGGCTTCAAGGAGAACGCCGCCGCCAACAAGATCACGATCCTGGAGCAGGCGGACAACCTGAAGGACAACGTCAACGACGCCCGTGCGCTCGCGGACGACCTGCTCACCAAGCACCCCGACGTGCAGGTCATCTTCGGGTTCAACGACAACTCCGCGGTCGGCGCCGGTCTCGCGGCCAAGGCGCGTGGGATGAAGGACGTCATCATCTTCGGCATCAACGGCACCCCCGAGGGCATCGCGGCGGTCAAGGACGGCACGATCACCGCCACCTACGACGCCGACCAGTGGGGCATGGGCTTCAAGGCCGCGGAACTGGGCGCGAAGCTCAAGAAGGACGGCGGGACGGCTACGCCGATCGCGTCAGAGTTCAAGCGGTGGGACGCGTCGAACGCGGCCGAGTGGGTGCCCGCCGAACAGCGCTGCGCAGCGGCGAAGTGAACGACGCGCTGCGGGTCGCCGGCGCCGACGCATCCCCGTCGGTCTCCGTCGGCGACCCCGGTCCGCGCGGCCGTCGCGGCAGGCTCGCGACGGCCGTCGCGGAGGCGCCTCCCTGGACGGGCGTCGGTGTCGTGCTCGTGGTGATGGTGGTCGGGCTGGCCGTCAGCCAACCGCTCTTCCTGACCTACCTGAACCTCAACAACGTCGCCCGCGGCCTGGCGATCCCGCTGCTGCTCGCGATCGGCGCGACCCTGCTGCTCACCACCGGCATGATCGACCTGTCGATCGGCTCGATGCTGGCGCTGTGCACGATGGTCGCCGCCGGCTGCCTGGTGGCCGGCCTGCCGGCCTGGGTGGCGCTGCTCGCGACGATCCTGGCCGGCGGCGTGCTCGGTGCGGTGAACGGAGCGTTGATCGCCAAAGCGGGGCTCTCGTTCTTCGTGGTCACCCTGGGCGCCCTGGCGGTCTACCGATCGGCGGCCCAACTGCCGACCGAGGGGATCAGCGTCCAGCTCTCCGACAAGGCCGGGTTCGGTCTGTTCACCTGGCTCGGCGACGGCGAGATCGGCCCGGTCTCCGTGCCGGTCGTGGTCGCCGTGCTGACGCTGGCGCTCGCCTTCTTCGTCATGCGCTGGACCAACTTCGGCCGGCAGGTGTACGCCGTGGGCGGCAACGAACATGCCGCGCGCCTGTCCGGCATCCCGGTCGAGCGGGTCCGGATCGCGGTCTTCTCCGTCAACGGCCTGCTCGTCGGGCTCGCCGCGGTGCTGTTCGCCGGCCGCATCCAATCCGGGTCCCCGCTCATCGGCCAGGGCATCGAGCTCGAGGTCATCGCCGCCGTACTGCTCGGCGGAACGAGCTTCCTCGGCGGGCAGAGCTCGCTGGTCGGCACGACCCTCGGAGTGCTGTTCATCGCCGTACTCCAGAACGCTCTGAACCTCGTCGGTGTGCAGGCGCTGTGGCGTGGCGTCGTCACCGGCGCGGTGCTGATCCTGGCTGTCTGGATCGACCGGCTGCGGCGCGGGAAGGCAGCCTCATGACCCAGGTGCGGATGCGCGGCATCGTCAAACGCTTCGGCGGCGTCACGGCGCTGCGCGGCGTCGACCTCGACATCGCGCCCGGAGAGATCATCGGCCTGGTCGGTGAGAACGGGTCCGGCAAGTCCACGCTCATGCGCATCCTCGCCGGTGACGAGACACCCGACGCGGGGGAGGTCGTCGTCGACGGTCACCCGCTGCCGCCCGGCGACGTGCCGGCCCGGCTCGCCGCCGGCGTCGGCGTGGTCTTCCAGGAGCCGAACCTCTGCCCGGAGCTCGACGTCGCCGAGAACCTGTTCCTCGGTGCGTGCCGGACCAGCCGTGGCGTGGTCCGCTGGGGTGCCACCCGGCAGGCGGCGACCGACGTGCTCGACCGGGCCGGCATTCCGTTGCGGGCCGGGGCCAAGGTGCGGGCACTGTCCAAGGACGACCGCCACCTGACCGACGTCGCGCACCTGCTCGCCCGCGGCACCCGGGTCCTGGTGCTCGACGAGACCACCGCCTCGCTGACCGACGACTACGTGCGCCGGCTGTTCGCGATCGTCCGCGCCGAGCGCGACCGCGGCACGTCGGTCGTGTTCATCAGTCACCGCCTCAACGAGATCTTCGAGCTGTGCGACCGGATCGCGGTCCTGCGCGACGGCGAACTGGTCGCGGTCCGAACCGCCTCCGAGACCGACGAGGCACAGATCATCCGTGACATGGTCGGCCGCGCGCTGGCCGGCAAGGCGTTGCGGCTGCCGGTGACGCCGGGCGACGTGCGCCTCTCGCTGGACGGTGTCACCGCCGGCCGCCTCGCCGACCCGCTCTCGTTCGACGTGCACGCCGGTGAGACCGTCGGCATCGGCGGGCTGGTCGGCAGCGGGCGCTCGACCGTACTCGAGGCGATCTTCGGCCTGCGGCGCCGCACCGGACAGATCACGGTGGACGGCCGCCGGCTCAAGCCGTCGGCACCACGGGCGGCGGTCGCGGCCGGGCTGGGATACGTGCCCGAGGACCGCCGCGAGCACGGCCTCGCGATGGACATGTCGGTGCGGGCGAACGCCACGTTCGCGTCGTCCGGTCAGCGCGCGTGGACCCGGCGCGCATCGGCGTCCCGCGACGCCGCTCTCGTCTCCCACCTTCGCGAACGACTCGCGCTCAAGGCGCCGGACCCCGACGCGCCGATCCGGACGCTGTCCGGCGGCAACCAGCAGAAGGTCGTGCTGGGCCGGTGGCTGGGCGGGCAGCCGCGGGCGCTGCTGCTGGACGAGCCGACGCGCGGGATCGACGTCGGCGCCAAAGCACAGATCTACGAGATTCTCCAGGCCCTGACGGAGGAGGGCACGGCGATCCTGCTCGTCTCCTCGGAGCTGGAAGAGCTGCTGGGTCTCGCGGATCGGACCGTGGTGCTGCGCGAGGGACGCGTCCGTGGCTGGTTCGGTCGGGATCCCGAACCAGAGGACGTCGCCGTCGCCATGGCCGGCAGCGCGGCGTGATCGTGGGGTGACCTTGGTGGAGTTAAGGAACATTTAGGAATGTAAACCAATCCGTATCGCCTGCCCCGGACGTATCCCCTGGTGCTGCAACCCGGCAGCCGACGTTCGAGGAGCGACGCATGCACAGGAAAAGCAGGACGACCGGCCGGGCGCGGAAACTGTTCCTCGGTGGCGCGGCGGTGGCTCTGCTCGCGGGCGCGTTCGCGGTCGGCACCGGGCTCAGCAACGCCGGCGAGAGCTGCGCCGGCCTGGACACCGCGCTGCGCAACAACCTGAACTTCATCGCCGGCCAGCGGGCCAACCCGGACGCCCAGTCCGCGGCGCGGATCGAGAACCGCCGGGCCGTCGTCGACCTCATCCAGCAGCGTCGCGTCACCGCCGGGTGCACCGCGAAGGTCGTCGCCGACCCGGTCGCCGCCGCACCGGCCAAACCCACCCGGCCCACGACCGCGCCCACTACCAAGGCGCCGTCCGGCGGCGGATCCGGCTCGGCGTCCGGGGAGGTCGTCTGCAAGGGCTCGACCGTGACCTTCTTCAACGAGAACGCCGGGCCCGCCGCGTCCAGCGGAACGTTCCCGATCGGGACCCGGTTGCGTGTCACCAACCTGGACAACAACAAGAGCACGACGGTGCGGGTGACCAGCCCGTCCGGCAGCTGCGTGCTCCTGAACAACGCGGCCTACGAGACGGTCCGCGAGCCCGGCAAGAACCTGATCCGGCGCGCCCTGATCGAACGGGTCGGCTGACGGTTACCGCAACGGCCTGCGCTCACCTTGTACGCGAGGTGGGCGCAGGCCGTTGTTTGGCGCTACCTGTCGCTTGCGGCCGGGTCTACCGCCTTCGGCTCGTCCGTACCCGCGTCGGTGTGCTCGGCCGTTGCCTTGCTCCGGTGGAACGTCACGCTCATGACGGCCACGATCACCGCGCCGACGATCAGACCGACGATCGCGCTGGCGATCGTGTTGACCAGCCAGCCCACCAGGCCGCCGAGGGCGCCCGTGGCGTCGTGGGCCGCCTCCTCCAGGTGGTGCACGGACTCGTACAGGAAATGCAGTCCGAGCTCGTCCGCACCGACCAGCAGGATGTGTCCGCCAACCCACAGCATCGCGGCGGTGCCCACCACCGTCAGGAACGTGAGGACCCGGGGCATCGCCTTGACCAGGCCGCGGCCGAACCGCGCGACGCCCGCGCCCGGGAGCTGGGACAGCCGCAGGCCGACGTCGTCCATCTTCACGATCAGGCCGACCGCGCCGTAGACCAGCACGGTCATGGCGATCGCGACGATCACGAGGATCACCAGGCGGGACACGAACGACTCGTCGGCGACCTCGTTCAGCGAGATCACCATGATCTCCGCCGACAGGATGAGGTCGGTCCGGATCGCCCCGGAGACCAGCGTCTTCTCGTCGGCCTGCCGTTCCTCGCCCGCGCCGTGGGCGTCATGATGAGCGATCTTGGCCCAGACCTTCTCGGCGCCCTCGTAACACAGGTAGGCGCCACCGATCATGAGCAGCGGGGTCAGCAGGACCGGGAGGAACTGGCTGAGGACCAGGATCACCGGCAGGATGATCAGGAACTTGTTGCGCAGCGAGCCCAGCGCGATGCGCTTGACGATCGGAAGCTCGCGCTCCGCCGCCAGGCCACGCACGTACTGCGGGGTGACGGCGGCGTCGTCGATGACGACCCCGGCGGCCTTCGATCCGGCCTTGGCCGCGGCCAGCCCGACGTCATCGATGGACGCGGCCGCCGCACGCGCCAAGACCGCCACATCATCCAACAGTGCCGCGAGTCCAGCGCTCACCAAGGCTCCTTCGCCATCGACGGGTACGTGTGAGCGCCTATTCTCGTCGCCGCCCGCAATTCGCGCAGGACGGGGTGAGCCATATGGGTTGGTTGGCAGGTTCGGAGACGTCGCCGTTGGCGGCTGGGCCGCTGGATCGGTGGCTGACGCCGCGGATGGACCTGTCCTGGCGGCCGACCTCGCACCCGATCGACCAGCCTGTGCCGAAGCTCGGTGGGCAGCCGGTCTGGCTGGACGAACCGTTCTGGCCGGTGTCCGGACAGTTCGGCATTCCGATGACGTTCGTGGGGCAGTTCCCGCTGCCGGGCGCCGGCCTGCGGATGACCTACCTGTTCGTGACCCAGGATGACCTCTGCCTGGCGACGACGTTCGAACCCGAGGGCGGAGAGAGCGCGCTGCTCGTCCAGCCCGGGGGCCGCGTTCCGTGGTTCGTGAAAGGCGTAGCCGAACGGACCGGACCGACCCTGTGGCGCCGCGGCGACCAATGGACCGACCGGATACCCGTCGAGCTCCACGAAAATCCACCCGACCGCGCGGCGATCTATCGCCACTACGAGAAGCAGACGCTTACCGGGGTCGGTGTGTTCAAACGGGCGGAACGCACATCGGCCAAGCAGCAGGCGGCGGCCTGGGCCGATGCGGAGGCAGCTCGGCAGTGGGCGGCGCTCAAGAGCCAGCAGGCGCAGTGGCAGCAAGCGCTCGACCAGCAGTGGCAGGCGTTGGTCAGCAACGACCCCGACGCGGTGCTGCGGACGCTGGCGGAGGCATTCGAGGACAACGAGGCCGCATCTGACGCCGTGGGCGTCGACGGGGACGAGGTATCGCTCGTCGTGTTGGTGCCACCGGCGTCGCAGGCGATCCCCGAGCAGATGCCGGGGCGGACGGCTGCAGGCAACCTTTCGTTGAAGAAGATAACGCAGGCCGACAAGGCTGACTTCTTCAAACAGTTCGTCTGTGGGCAGGTCCTCGTCACGCTGCGCGAGGCGTTCGCCGTCGCCCCGGGTCTTCGGGCCGCCCGGGTGATCGTGCTGCGGAACGACGGCCGGGACCCGTACGGGCGCCCCGACATGCCCTGTCTGGTCGCCGTCTCCGTGGCTCGGCGAGCGCTGGAGGGAGTGCGCTGGCGCGACGCTGACGCGGTCGACATCCTCAACGCGGCAGCGCACGAGAAGCTGATGGCTCAGAAGGGGCGCAGCAAGGAGCTCAGCCCGCTCGACTTGAGTTACGAACCCGACATCACCGCACTCATCAACGCCGTCGACCTCGAAGAGCTTGGCGCCAGCACCTGAAAGATCCTCACCCCAGTCGCCCGGACGCTCGATCGCTCGACCGAAAAGATGACTCTGTGTGTCGCTACCGGCACTTAGTGAGTTGGTCTTGGACACTCAGCGGGTGGAGGGGTCGATGGTCAGCAGGCGCAACGTCATCGTCAGTGCGACAGCAGGGGTGGCCGCCCTAGTCACGGCTGGGGCGGCGGGTGCCGCGCGGGGCACCGACGCCGGCGCGGCGCCGCCCGCGGCTTTGCCCGAGGCCGCGCGCGCGACGGGTCATCCGGGCCATACCGGTCACGTGGCTCCGGTGGAACGGGCCGTCGCGCCGTTCAGTGTCCGCATGCCCGTTCCGAAGGTGCTCCAGCCGCAGTCCACCAAGGGCGACAACGATTTCTACGTCGTGACCGCCAAGAAGGCCAAGGTCGAGATTCTGCCGGGTACGCGCACCGAGGTGTTCACGTACGCGGGGATGTTCCCTGGACCGACGCTGCGGGTCCGCACCGGGCGGACGGCCATCGTCAGGCACACCAACGACCTCGACATGGGCACCGTGGCGCATGTGCACGGGGGCTGCACCCCTGCGAGCAGCGACGGCTTCCCGACCGACACGCTCGCGCCGGGCAAGAGCCGCGACTACGTCTATCCGAACAAGCAGCGCGCCGCCACGTTGTGGTACCACGACCATGCTCATCACATGGAGGCCGAGCACGTGTTCCGCGGGCTCGCCGGCTTCTATCTGATCGACGATCCGGCGGAGGCCGCGCTGCGCCTGCCCAGCGGCGATTACGACATCCCGATCATGCTGCGGGACGCGCGGTTCGACGACAAGGCTCGGATGGTCTTCGAGAAGGACGACTTCCAGGGCCGGACCACGATCCTGGCCAACGGCAAGCCGCAGCCTTACTTCCCGGTCGCCGCGCGGCGGTACCGGTTGCGTTTCGTCAACGCCTCCAACCTGCGGACGTTCACGCTGCGGCTCGGCAAGGACACCCAGGTCGCCCAGATCGCCAGCGACGGCGGCCTGCTCGCGGCGCCGGCGGCCGTGCGGTCGTGGCGGATGACGCCGGGGGAGCGGATCGAGGTGGTCGTCGACTTCAGCCGGTTCAAGGTCGGCAGCCAGGTCATTCTCAATGACGCCGAGGTCGGGCCGGTGATGCGCTTCGACGTCGGCCGCTCGGCCACCACCGACACGAGCCGGGTGCCGGATCGCCTCAGCACCCTCCCGGCGCTGCCGACCGCGACGGGCAAGCGGAAGATCGTGCTCAGCTTCGACCGGACCAATGGCCGGTTCCTCATCAACGGACGAGAGTTCGACCAGAAGCGCGTCGACACGGAGATCAAGCTCGGCACCACCGAGGTGTGGACCGTGACGAACGACAGCACCAACTTCGCCATCCCGCACAACTTCCACCCGCACCTGGTCCAGTTCCGGGTCCTGGACCGCAACGGCCGGCCACCGGCACCGGGCGAGGCCGGCGTGAAGGACACGGTCGCGGTCGGCCCGGGCGAGACCGTCCGTCTACAAGCGACTTTCGGGCCGTACATCGGGAAGTATGCCTATCACTGCCACATGATCGACCACTCGTCGAGCGGCATGATGGCCCAGATGAAGATCGTCGCCTAGCGAACCTCAAGGGATGGCCCCGGTCGTGGACCGGGGCCACCTTTCACCTGTTCAGCAGGCGCCAGTCCACTTGGCCGATGCCGCGTTGAGCCAGACCGTCGAGCCGAATCCGCTCTTGCCGCTGCCCTTGTTGAACACCAGGCCCGGGTTTTCCCACATGTCGTAGGCGTAACCAGGCTGAATGCAGAACCAGGCACCCGTGTAGTTGGATCCCCAGTAGAGCCTGATCCAGTCGCAGTTGTTGCACTGCGTGCCGCGGTTGGTGACGGAGGAATTCCGGTTGGTGCAGCCGCCGAGCGTCGGTGCGACGCCGGAGAATATGCACAACCCGGTTGGAATGCCGGAAGGGGCACCTACGTAGAAGTTGCCGTCGGCGCAGGCGTAGTCCCAGCCTCCGCACGGATTGGCGGCCAGGAGCTGCTGGTTGAGGGCGGATTGTGAGGCACTGGCGCCCGGCTTGCCGGTGGCCTGGGCCACGGCCGGCATCCCGATCATCGCGAGGATGATCGTGCAGGCGAGCAGGATTCTCGCTGGAATTCTCACGGATTTTTCTCCCCGTACCGCATCGATTCCGGTAGCGCGCGCTCGTTGGTCATATCGTCGCCGCTACGTCGACGTGTGTCAATGGAGGATGTGGGAGCGTTGAGTCTCCATTGTGGAGCCGCTACTGGCACGCAAGACGGAGCCGCCGGTCCGGGGTGAGCCCGGACCGGCGGCTGCCGGGTGGATCGAGGGTTACGACACCGCCACGTCGCGGTTGGCCGGGCCGGACACGGCCGCTGCCTCGCCGCGCTTCTCGTCCGCGTACACCATCAGGGTCGAGCCCAGGATGGCCAGCACGATGCCGATCGTCGCGTAGAACGACGGGACCTTCTGGTAGACGATCAGCGAGAGGATCACGGTCAGCACCGGCGCGAGGGCGTTCGTCGTAGGTGCCACGATCGAGGCCTTGCCGCGGCTGAACGCCATCACCAGGAACAGCGCGCCGACGGCGTTGAGGATCTGGGTCACCGCGGCCAGGGTCGGTGCCTGCCACGGCGCGTCCAGGGCGAGGCCGCCGGCCATCCAGATGGCGACCGGTGCCAGCAGCAGGCCGCTGATGGTCATCCACAGGAACGTGGTGGCGTCGTTGACGCCTTCGGTCGCCGCCTTGCGCATGAAGTACGCCTGCACGCCCCAGGCGACGCAGACCACGATGGCGAGCAGCAGCCACAGTCCACCCTTGGCGGAGCCGTCGCCGTCGCTGACGCTGAAGAGCACCACCGCGACCAGCGCGGCGACCGCGCCGAGCAGGGCGAGCCTCGGGATGCGCTCACGGAGCAGCAGCATGGCCATCAGCACGGTGATCGCGGGGGAGAGTGCGATCAACGGGAAGATGAGGTACGCCGGTCCGATGGTCAGCGCCTTGAACAGCAGGAGCTGGCCACCGGCGCCGGTCAGGCCGACGAGCAGGCCGTAGAACGTCGCGACCGGGCGGCGGTCGACGCGCGCGCCACGCAGGGCCACGACGGCGGGGATGATCATCGTGATCGACCAGACGACGTACACCATCCCGTCGGGGTAGCCGTAATCACTGGTGGGGACGGCGGAGAAAGCTCCCCAGACGCCCCAGAACAGCACGAGCAGTCCCGCGTACGGGATCCAGCTCTTGCCGACGCGGGAAATGGTTGTTGGCATGTGGTGCCTCCTCAGGCGGCGGTGGCGGTGGGGGTGTCCCGAAGCCGCTCGAGCGCGTCGACGCCGAGCGGGCTACGGGCCTGTTTCGCGGCATACAGCGCCGCTCCGACGACCGGTGAGTACAGGGGTTGGCGCAGGTCGTACCGGTCGTGCAGCTTGTGGAGGTGCGCCCGGAACTCCTCGCGCACCGGTGTCGCGTTGAACGTGCCGCCGGAGTAGGAGACCAGCACCTGCTCGTCGGCGCCGTAGCCGAGCTGGCTACGAGTCGTGTCCACCAATAGGGCGAGCTCCCGGGCGGCCTCGCGCAGGATCGCGCTCGCCGCCTCGTCGCCCCGCTCGGCGGCGGTGATGACCTGTGGGCACAGGCTCGCGATCTGGCCGCGGTCGCCCTGCCACCGGTTGAGTACCACGTCGATCAGGTCCAGATCGGCGGACAGCTCCAGGTGCTCGCGCAGGACGTCCAGGAGCGGACCGGCCGGCGCGCGCCCGTCGCTCATGCGGGAGAACGCCTGCAGGCCGTGCGCCGCGATCCAGTACGCCGAGCCCTCGTCGCCGAACAGCTCGCTCCAGCCGCCGACGCGGTGGCCGCGCCCGGCCCGCTCGCCGTACGTCATCGATCCGGTGCCGCTGATGACGTTGATCCCGTCCGCGGCACCCAGTGAGCCGGACCAGCCGCAGACCATGTCGTTGTCGACCCGGTAGCGGTCGTGGCCGAGGATGTCCCGCGGCGCCGCGTCGAGGGTCGCGACGTCGCCGCTGACCTCGCCGTAGGCCGGCAGCCCGAAGAAGGCGAAGTCGATGCCGTCCGGGGTGATGCCGGCCGCGGCGCAGACGGCGCCGATGCCCTCCTTGAGGACCCGGGGCACCAGGTCGATGCCGTCGCTGAAGTAGTAGGTGCTCGGGGCCGAGGTCTGGGCCGCGATCGAGCCGTCCGGCCGCAGCAGGCAGAAGGCGGTCTTGGTGCCGCCACCGTCCACGCCGAGGAACATGTCTCTCACCTCCGGTTCGGGTGTTGCAGCGGGTGCATGATCGCGCCCTGGACGACGCGGTTGACCTCGCCGCCGGGGAACGGGTTGTCGGGTGTGCACCCCAGTGCCAGCGAGAAGTGCAGGCCGATCAACTGGGCGCAGATCACGGCGGGCAGGGCCAGCGCGGCGTCGTCCACGTCTTCGACACCGGGCAACGCCCAGGCGTCCGACCGGCCACTGTGGGCAGTCACCGTAACGAGGTTCCGTGCTGGGATGACCCGCAACAGTTCGGCGACCATGTCGCGGTCGTACTGGCTGGTGTAGGGGTCGTTGGACTCGTAGCTGACGACCAGGGTCGCGTCGTTCAGCACGGATTTCGGGCCGTGCCGGAAGGCCAGCGCGGACTCGGACAGCGCCACCGCGCCGCCGGCGGTCAGCTCCAGCACCTTCAGGGCCGACTCTCGGGCCAGCCCGTGCAGCGCGCCGCTGCCGAGGTAGACGATCCGGTCGTAGCCGCGGGCGGCGAGGTCGGCCGCCGCGGTTGGCCGGGTGGCCAGGACCTGTTCGGCCGCGGCGGCCAAGCGGTCCACCAACTCGTCGTCGCGACCGCCGAGGGTCAGCAGGCCGGCCAGCACCATGCCGGTGAAGCTGGACGTCATCGCGAAGCCCCGGTCGTTGGCCGCCGCCGGCAGCAGCACCACCGCGGAGCTGGACCGGTCGGCGTGCTGCCGCGCGAGCTCGCCCTGGGCGTTGCAGGTCACCACGAGGTGCCAGCAGTCGGTCAGCACCTGGGAGGCGAGCTCTGGGGCGGTGAGGCTCTCCGGGCTGTCGCCGGAGCGGGCGAACGAGACCAGCAGCGTGGGCACGTCCTCGGCGAAGCAGGCCAGCGGGTCGGCCACGATGTCGGTGGTGGCGACGGCCTCCACCCGGCGGCCCAGTCGGCGCCGCAGCGACGGCGCCAACACCTCGCCGACGTACGCGGACGTGCCCGCCCCGGTGAGGATGATGCGCAGGTCGGGCCGTTCGAGCAGCGGTTTGAGGAACGCGTCGGTCTCCGCGCCCTCCAGCCGGCCGATCTCCCGCCACACGCCCGGCTGCTGCGCGATCTCGCGGCTGGTGTCGAGTGCGCCGAGGTCGCGCAACTGGTCGAGGTCGTAGCCGAGAAGGGTGCTCATGCCGCCTGCCGCCATTTCGAAGGGGTGATCGCCTGGCGGTAGCCGCGCAGGACGTCCCGGACGCGGTCGAGGACGAGGTCGACGGGGTGGGCGGCGAGGACGCCGGCGCGGACCCGTTGGTACTGATCGGGCAGGTACTGGCTGAGCAGCGGCAGCGGGATCGTCCGGCCGCTCAGGTTGGCCAGCAGCTGTTGCTCGGCGGCCTGGATCTCCGGATCGGGCCAGTAGTAACGCATCCGGTCGCTGTAGCTGAACCGCCGGGCGAGGCGCTGCTCGTCGGCGTCGCCGGTGTAGTACTTCGCCCACTGGCCGGGCTCGGCGCGCATCCGCCGCTCGACCACCTCCGGCAGGCCTTCACGGCCGTCTCCGACGAGCTCGGCCTCGATCGCGGCCAGGGCGAACAGGACTTCCCGCAGCGCGAACGTCAGGCCCGGCCCGACCTTGAGCACGGCCCAGTGGTCCTCTACGAGGGCGGCGAGCCGTGGGACGGTCTGGTAGTCCGTGGAGTGGGCCTCGAAGACCATCGCCGGCTCGTCGTCCAGCACCGCCTGCAGGTCCTTGGTGCGGTCCCGGTCGTAATCGACGACGCGGAGGTGGTCGAACTCGACACCGGGTTGCACGACCAGGGCCAGCACCTGGGGCCAGACGTGTGCGAAACCCTTGGCGGCAAAGGCTTTTCGGTGCTGGTCCAGCGTGCGGTTGGCCGAGGCGGCGGTGGTGGGCCGGAGCTCCTCGATCGTCTCCTCGGCCCCGCCCGGCACCGGAACCTCCGTGCCGATGACGTACCGGAGTGTGCCGGCCCGCCCGGTCGCCGCGGCGGTCCGCTCGGCGACCGCGAGCATGCGGGCGGCGCGGGCAGCCATCACCTCGTCGGTCAACGGCGTCACGTCGTCCGCACACGGGTAGCTGCAGTCGAGGTGGATTTTGGTGAAGCCGGCCTCGACGTACGCGGCCACGAGCACGTCGACGTGCGCCATGGCCTGTTCGGCGGGTAGGTCGCGCCAGCGATTCGGGCCGAGGTGGTCGCCGCCGAGCACCACCCGGTCTCGCGGCAGGCCGGCGTCGTCGGCGGCCCGGTGCACGAGATCGCGGAAGTCGGCCGGTCGCATACCGGTATAGCCGCCGGTCTGGTCGACCTGGTTCGAGGTCGCCTCGATCAGCACGAGGTCGCCGTCCTCGCGAGCCTGTGCCATCGCGGCCTTGAGGACCAACGGATGGGCGGAGCAGATCGACGTGATGCCGACCGGTTCCCCCTGTTTGTGCCGGGTGACCACGGCGTCTAGCGGGTTCGTCACGGGGTGGTTCCTCCTCGCCGTACCAAGGTGGAATGGACCCTACTGGTATTAGAACTGGCCGGTCTACTGTCTAAGTGGTATGTAATCCGGTACGCTGCGCGTCATGGTCGTTCCCCGCGAGCCCGCATTGCCCCAGGCCCTACCCGCCAGCTCGGCGGCGCTCCTCTACGGGCGCACCGCCACGAGACTGGTCGATGACCTGGTCGCCGGCGGTTTCCGCCCAGGCGACCGGCTGCCGTCCGAACGCGTCCTGTCCGAGCACTACCGCGTGTCGCGGTCGACGCTGCGGGCGGCGCTGACCCAGCTCGCGGAGCAGGGCGTCATCACGCCCTCGCCGGCGCGCGGTTGGTTCCTCACCGATCTGACGGCCGGCGACGGCCGCACGCAGCAGCCCGGCGACGGCCGGCCGTCCGGGCACGTGGTGCAGGGTTTCGCCGACTACGCGGCGGAGCACGGCCTGGCCACCCACGCGATGGTCCTGGAGTCCGGGGTGCGGCCCTGCGTGGTCGCGGAGTCCGAGATGCTGCGCATCGCACCCGGCGCCGAGCTGTTCGAGATGCGGCGGCTGCGCTACCTCAACGACCTGGTGGTGGTGCTGGAGCACAACCTGCTGCCGCTGGCGATCTGCCCGGCCCTGGCCACGACCGACTTCACCACCGCTTCGCTGTACGCCACCCTGCGCGCGGCGAAGCCACCACAGCTACCGCGGTTGGCGCAGTACACAGTGGAGGCACGGCAGCCGATCGAGGAGGAGCGGCGCCTGCTGGAGGTCGACAACACCGTGCCCATGCTGGTGGCGACCCAGTTGAGCTTCAACCAGGACGGAGCGCCGATCGAGTTCACCGTCCAGGTCTACCGCGGTGACCGCTACCGGTTCCGTGGGTCGATAACCGACTAGGGCCGGTTGGTGATGGAGGCGCGGAAGCGGTAACGGTCGCCCCGGTAGACCTGCACCGTGAGCTCGATCGGGCGGCCGGCCTGGTTGAACGTGAGCTGGGTGGCGACGAGCATCGGCATGGTGTCGCCGATCTCGAACAGCTCGATCTCCCGCGCCGTCGGGTGTCGGGCCTCGACCGAGTAGTCGGCGACCCGGGGGAGCTGCGGTGGGTCCGCCGCGCGCAGGGTGGCGTACAGCGAAGCGGTCGTGAAGTCGGTCGTGGCCAGGGCCGGGCAGGCGGCCAGCGGCAGCCGGTTGTGCTCGAACGCGACGAGCAGGTCGTCGAGGTAGCGCAGCCGGTGCAGCTCGAACAGGTCGGCGCCGGGTGCGATCCGCAGCTCTTCGGCCTCGGACACCGTCGTCGGGCGGACCGCGGCGGAGAGCACGCGGCTGCTCGGCGTCAGCCCGTTGACGCGGGCGAAGTCGGCCAGGCCCTGCACCTGCGGCTGAGGTGGGGGCGTGGTGGGCGCTGCCGGGCCAGGTTCGAGGTCGCCGATGAACCAGCCGCGGGACGACGCCGGTCGCACGATGCCCCGGGACTCGAGCTCGGCGAGGGCGGCACGCAGCGTCACCCGGGACACGGCGTACCGGGTGGCCAGGGCCCGCTCGGAGGGCAGCCGGTCGCCGGAGCGGGCGGCGTCCGCGCGCAGGTCATCGAGGAGCTGGGCCGCGGTGCGCTCGTAGAGCGGGAGCGCCTCGTCGGCGAACAGGCGACGCGACGTGGGCGTCGTCGTGACGGTCATACCGGACCATAGCAGTCGGTGACCGTACCAGAAAACAACCGGTGCCAGACCATTGACAAGCCATTTCCAGGCCACTTACGTTCGTCGAACTGAACCCGAAAGGGAGTGCGACATGACTGATCTGAATCGGCGGACCGTACTGAAGTTGGCTCTGGGGGGCGCCGGTTTGGCCGCTATCCCTGCCGTGGCTCTGGGCGCCACGCCGGCGGCCGCGAAACCGAAGCACGACCACGACCACGACACCGTCGGGGTCGGCGACGACTCCATCACCGTCGAGTTCGACGAGAAGCTGCACACCCGGGTGGCCCTCCAGGGCGTCGACGTGACCCGCTTCGACGCCAGCGAGGTGCTCGTCCTTGGCGCTACGACCGTCGGCGACTTCGCCTATCGCGGGCACGACACCCGCAAGACCAAGCATTCCCGGCACGGCGCGGGCGTCCAGGTGACCGTGTGGGGCGACTCCGCCGAGGGCGTACGGAAGACGGTCGAGCTGACCTCCTTCCAGCGACTGGCCGGCATGGTCGTCATGTCGGTGACGTACGCCAACCGGTCCCAGGCCGACCTGGCCGTCACCGGCTGGCGCAGCGGCGCGCACGAGGTGCTGGAGAAGCCCGGCGGCTTCTACACCTTCTCGGGCACCACCTACCGCAACCGGCGTGACTGGGTGCGACCGGTGACGGCCACGTTCAGCCAGAAGAACTCGCTGGGCATGGACTCCTCCGACTACGGCGGCGGCACGCCGGTGGCCTCCGTCTGGCGGCCGGACGGCGGCATCTCCGTCGGCCACGTCGAGCCCGTGGCGCGGATCCTGCGCCTGCCGGTGAGCAAGTCGGCGGGTGGCGCGAGCATCGCCGTCGAGGGCGACGTCGTGCGCACCCTCAAGCCGGGCGAGAAGCTGACCACCGACACCACGTTCCTGACCGCCCACCCGGGCGACCACTTCGTGGCGCTGCAGCGGTACCGCGACTACATGAGCGACATTGGCCAGCGCGCGCCCAAGTCGCCGAAGTCGAGCTTCGAGAGCATCTGGTGCGCCTGGGGCTACGAGCGCAACTTCACCACCGAGCAGGTCATCGCGACGCTGCCCAAGGTGCGCGAGGTCGGCCTCAAGTGGGCCGGGCTCGACGACGGCTGGCAGACCAACGAGGGCGACTGGGACATCAACCTGGCCAAGTTCCCGCGCGGTGAGGCCGACATGAAGGCCTTCACCAAGGCGATCCGCGACCAGGGCATGCGGCCGCGGCTGTGGTGGGCGCCGCTGGCGGCGGACCCGGAGAGCAACCTGTTCAAGAACCGCCCCGACATGCTCCTGCTGGACAGCAAGGGCGCCATGCAGCGGGTGACGTGGTGGAACGCCTGGACGCTGTGCCCCGCGTACCAGCCGGTCATCGACTACTTCGCCGCCCAGGCCAAGAAGTACATCGGTGAGTGGGGCTACGAGGGCCTCAAGATCGACGGCCAGCACCTCAACGGGGTCACGCCCTGCTACAACCCGGCGCACGGCCACAAGCGTCCGGAGGAGTCGACCGAGGGCCTGGCGCAGTTCTGGAAGGCCGTGTACGACGCCGCGCACAAGGCCAACCGCAACGCGGTCATCGAGCTGTGCCCCTGTGGGACGGCGTTCGCGTTCCACAACCTGCCCTACATCGACCAGTACCCGGGCTCGGACCCGGAGTCGTCGTACCAGGTGCGGCACAAGGGCAAGACCATGCACGCGCTGATGGGCACCGGCGCCAGCTACGCCGGTGACCACGTCGAGCTCAGCGACAACGGCGACGACTTCGCGTCCACGTACGGCGTCGGCGGCGTCCTGTCGACCAAGTTCACCTACCCGACGGGCCCGGACAACGACACCCTCCTCACACCGGAGAAGGAGGTCGTGTGGCGCAAGTGGGTGAAGCTCTACAACAAGAACATGCTGCCCACCGGTGAGTACCGCGGCGAGCTCTACGACATCGGCTTCGACAAGCCCGAGACGCACGTCGTGAGCAAGGATCGCGCGCTGCACTACGCGTTCTACGCCGCCACGTTCGACGGCACGGTCGAGCTGCGCGGTCTCGGTAAGGGCAAGTACCGCCTGACCGACCCGTTCAACGGCGTCTCGCTGGGCACCGTCGACGCCCGGCACAACACCGTCAAGGTGAAGTTCGAGAAGTTCCAGCTGATCGTGGCCGAGCCCACGCACTAGCGACTTGTGGGGTCCCCGGTGTGCTCCGGGGACCCCATTCGTTTAGGCCGCTTGGGTCTGGGAAGACGCCAGATCATGCGGATCCCAGGCGCGGTGGCACTCGTTACTGGCGGGGGCCGTGGGTTTGGCTTGGCGATGGCCGAGGAACTCCAGACCCACGGCGCGAAGAAGGTCTACGTCGGCATGCGCAACGCGGCCGATTTCGAACACCCCGGCCTCGACGCGGTCGAGCTCGACGTGACCGACACCGAGTCGGTCACCGCGGCGGCGGCGCAATGCGACGACGTGACGCTGCTGGTCAACAACGCCGGGACCGGAAGCCTCCACGTCGAGGGCACGGCCGATCCCGACCTGGTGTCGAGCATGCAGCGGGTCTTCGACGTCAACCTGTACGGGACGGTCCGGTCATCCCAGGCGCTCGCACCGGTGATCCTGCGCAACGGTGGGGGAGCCATCGTCAACGTCGTGTCCGACCAGGCGTGGTACGCCCGCCCGATTCTCGGCGCGTACGCGATCAGCAAGTCGGCGGTGTGGAACTTCACCAACGCCCTGCGGGTCGACCTGCGCCCCAAGGGCGTCGAGGTGCTCAGCCTGCACGTCGGCTTCATGGACACGGACCTGGTGCGCGACCTCGACGTGCCCAAGAACGACCCGCACCAGGTAGCCGTGGCCACCCTCGACGCCCTGGAACGCGGCGACGAGGAACTGCTGGCCGACGAGCAGTCGAGGCTGGTCAAGGGAACGCTGTCGACCGACGAGGGCTACTACCTGGACCCACCCGCCCTCGGCTGAGACCGGCGCGAAAAGGACCCTTGCCCGAGCATGGCTCACGAGCCCGTAAATGATTGATGTTGGAATATCACAACGTCATTATTGACGGACGGGTCGCAATATTTGTTGTTTGCAGATTGGCACACTTGAATCGCCGGGCGAGCCGGACCGGGCGGCCGCAATGCGGCACAATTAATGCGTGGGGCAGCTTGCGTTGTTCACCAGAGCAGAACTGGCCGGCATGCGCGACCGCACCGCTTCCCGCAGTTATTCACCCGCCGGTGAAGAGTTCCGCCGCGAGCATGAGCTGGCCCCCAGGGCGCTTGACCCGGTGAACTGTTCAGCAGCAGGCGCGCGGTCCACGGCTGGCCGGAACGATTCGCGCCATGCGGCGCAGAGCGCGGTCACCCATCCCGGATCGGGCGCGAAGACACCGGCACGGCCTGCCGGGTCGCAGCGATCACGACCGGCTAGACGACCACTGACCGCTTGCGTCGGCACACCCCGATCCAGGCCGGCCCAGATCTGCCGACGGCGGCCGGAAACCAACGCTGGGCCGGATTTCCCGAAGGGGAACAAACGCTCATGGGCCACGCCAGAAATGGCGCGGTCTGACCGTGGTGACCTATGTCGCGACAGGCAGTTCTCGACACGCGCGCCTCCTGTTCGGACCCGCACCAATTTCAAATACTCAGGGATGACTGATCGCATCAGCGGCGCGACAGAAATCCAGAACGGATCGGCAGGCGAGCGCGCGGTGCCTGCCAGGTGGTCGCACCGAACGTCACGACCGGGTCGCCGTCCTCGACCGGCGGCGCCAGGCCGCCGATGTGCGCCGCGTCGCAGGTGCCGCACAGAAGGAGCCGCAGTCGGTGGTCGCTTAGCGCGGCAGCAGGACGTCGCCAAGAGCCGTCCAGCGCGATGACGTCCGCACCGAGCAGCTCGCTGACCCGCCGGCGACCTCCGATCGGCAGCACCGCCGCCTGGACATGCACGCCGGGCAGGGTTAGATTCTGGGTGTAATCTATGCCCTGGAAGATCGGCGCGTAGTGAAGGTGGATCGATGGGGCGGGTATCCCAGGCCGAGGCGCGGGCGAACCGGGCCGCGGCCGTGCAGGCAGCGACACGGCTCTTTCGCGAGAGCGGCGTCGCGAACGTCGGTGTCGCCGACGTGATGAAGTCCGTCGGGCTGACGCCCGGGGGTTTCTACAAGCGGTTTCCGTCCAAGGCTGCGCTGGTCGACGAGGCCGTCGGCATGGGGTTCACGGACATGCTGCGTTACCTGTCGGAGCTGAGCGAGGACACCGACGATCACGCGGCGGCGTGGCAGGCGCTGTTGGACACGTACCTGTCGGTTCAGCATCGCGACGACCCGGGTGAGGGGTGTCCGGCCGCCGGGTTCGCCGGTGACATCGCGCGTGACCCCGCGCCACGCCAGACGTACGCGACCGGTGTCCGTGAGATGGCCGCGTGGATCGCGCCCGGGGACGCCGGGCTGGCCGCGTTGGCCACGCTCGTCGGCGGCGTCCTGCTCGCCCGGGCGACCGCGGGATCCCCTGTGTCGGAAGAGATCCTGCGTGCGGTGAGCGACGCCGCGTCCCCGCTTCCCGAGTAGCGAACAGCGGAGCCGCGGCGGCACGCCACGGCTCCGCTTCCAGTCTCAGCCTTGTCCGGCGGCGGCGACAGCGGCACGGACCTGCCCGGCGAACCCGCGGACGGTGTAGTCCTCGGGCAGGCTGTCGATCAGCACGATGTCGGAGATCGCGTTGTTGAGGCGCAGCGGCAGGATCCGCTGGTACTCGGGCGACGCGTACCACGTCTCGGCGGCCGCCCGATCGGGAAACTCCATGAGGACCACCAGACCGTGCCAGGCGCCCTCCACGACGGTCGGCTCGCCGTTGGCGAGCCACTTGCCGCCGTACGGCTTCACCGTCGCCTCGACCTGCTCGAGGTAGGTCAGGCCGGCGTCGTTCGGGATGCCGCCGGGGATGCGCAAGTGGTTGATGAGGTACGTGGTCATCTCAGGCCTCCAGGTGGGGGAATTAGATTATTAGCGTAATCTAAAGCGGATGGCCGGTGCTCGTACATGTGAGCCACCACCCATCGGTCACTTTCGTGAGCTGAGGCCGGCTGCCGTTGCCGAGACGGTGAGCAGGAGGCAGACGACGCCGATCGCGAGCAGGGGTAGCCACGGGATGGTCATGGGTACGGCGGCGAGGTCGGCGGTGATGGCCCGGCGTACGAGCCAGCCCAGCACCGCGGTGGTGGCTCCGCCCAGCAGCAGCGCGGTGCCGCAGACCAGGCCGGCCTGCCAGATGGCCGCCCGCCGCACCTGGTCCGGGCTCGCGCCGAGGAGTTGGACCAGCTCCCGCTGCCGCCGTCGCTGGGACGCGCCGATGAGGGTGGCGTTGACGATCGCGATGGCGGCGTAGAGCCCGGCAGGTCCTAACAGGACGGTGAACCCTACGTTGTTCGCCTGGCGGGTTTGCGCGGCCGTGGCGTCGATCCAGGCGGACGCGTCGAGGATCCGGCTGTCGGTGCCGGCCAGCGTGCGCCGGAGGGAGTCCCGGGTAGCGCTGGCGTCGCCGTGCGGGACGACGAAGACAGGCCCGTCGGTCGTCGGCGGCACGAGGCCGGCCGGGATGAGGAGCTCGCCGTAGAGGTCCGGTGCGTCGGGCACGACCGCCACCACCCGCAACGGGACTCGGTCACCGTCGATCCAGAACGCGACCGTGCCGCCGAGGCCGATCCCGGCATCGGTGACCCAGGTCGTGGTGACCGCGACCGAAGGGCCGCGCAGGTCGTCGATGCTGCCACGGGTGGCGGTCAGGCTCCGGGCGGTGGAGGCGGTCGCGAGGTCGACGATCTCGACCTCGTCCGGTGAGCCGGGCCGGCCGTCCTCGTCGCGTTGAAGCGTCACCTGCCGGCGCACATCGGCGACGGCGACGGTCGGGTCGGCCGCGACCGCCGCCGTGGCGCCGGGGCTGCCGGCCTCGACGACGAGCGGGGCGCGGAGCCGGGACCGGTCCTGCGCCGTCGTCCAGTCGGCGGTGAAGCTCAGGGACAGCAGCAGCGACCCGGCGATGGCGGAGATGGCCATGACCGGGGCGGCGACGGCAGCGGTGGTGCGGACGGCGCCGCGCACCTCGTCGCGGGCGAGGCGGGCCGCCACGTCCCGGTCGACGAACGGGCGGGCGAGCAGGGCCGCCAGCCGCGGGATGACGGCGGGACCGATGCTCAGCAGACCGATCACCACCACCTCCGGCAGCAGGATGGAGGCGACCAGCGCGAACAGCGGGGGCAGGTCGGCGGCCAGGACGATGGCGGTGACCAGGCCGCCGAAGCACACGATCGCCACGGCGAGTTGCACGATGCTGGGGCGGGTCCGTTCGACGGCGGCCTCGCGCAGGGCGGCACTCGGGGTGATCCGGGAGGCGCGGCGGGCGGATCGCCACACGCCGAGCAGCGCGACCACCGCGCCGGCGGGCGCGGCGACCACCCAGGCGATCCACGGGCTCGGTGCTTCCAGGTGCAGGGTGGTGATCCCGATGGTCCGCACCAGGTCGAGCACGGCCGGTGCCAGCATCGTGCCGAGCAGGCAGCCGACGGTGGTGGCCGCGGCGGCGACGACGGTGGACTCGCCCAGCAACAGGCGCCGCACCTGTCGTGGCGTCGCGCCGACCAGGCGGAGCAGGCCGAGCTCACGCCGGCGGCTGGCCACGACGAAGCCGAACGTGCTGCCCACCACGAACAGGGCCATGAACGCCGAGACCGCCGACATCATCCCGAACATCGCGGCCAGGTCGTCGAGTTGGGTCCGCTGGTCGGCGGTGACACCCGGGAGGTTCGAGGTGGCGTCCACGGACCCGATGAGCGTCGTGGTGACGGCGATCAGCACGACGCCGAACAGCAACGCGACGAAGGCGCCCAGGTAGCCGCGCCAGGAGCTGCGAACGGTCTGCCGTGCCAGCGCGAGCATCATCGCTCCAGCTCGTTCATCGCGGCCGCGATCTGGCCGGCGTCGGCGCGCGCGAGGTGACCGACGATCTGCCCGTCGGCGAGGAACAGCACACCGTCGGCGAAGGAGGCGGCCAGCGGGTCGTGCGTCACCATGACGACGCTCTGCCCGCCCTGGGTCAGCGAGCGCAGGAGCTCGAGGACGTCGCGCCCGGTCCCGCGGTCCAGGGCACCGGTGGGCTCGTCGGCGAAGAGGACGTCGGGCCGGCCGTACACCGCCCGGGCGATCGCGACCCGTTGCTGCTGACCGCCGGACAGCTCCGAGGGCCGGCGCCTGGCCTGGTCGCGCAGGCCCACGTGCGCGAGGGCCGCCAGCACACCCGCCCGGTCGGCCCGGCGTCCGGCCAGCCGGGCGGGAAGGGCGACGTTGTCGAACGCGGTGAGCGAGTCCAACAGGTTGTACGACTGGAAGACGAACGCCATCGACGTACGCCGGAAGCGGGTCAACGCCGTTTCGTTCAGCTTGTCCAACCGGGTGTCGCCGATGGTCACCCGCCCGCTGGTCGGCCGGTCGAGGCCGGCGGCGAGCTGCAGCAGGGTGGACTTGCCGGACCCGGAGGGGCCCATGATCGCGGTGAAGGTGCCCCGCTGGACCACGTGGGTCACGCCCCGCAGGGCGTGCACGGAGCCGGCCCGCGAGCGGTAGGTACGGGTGAGACCGTCGAGCGTGACGGCAGCCTGGTTCATGCCCTCCAGTGCAGCCGCCGGCGGGTCGCGGCACACGGGCCTGGACGCGACATCGAGGTAGCGTGCGCGCTACCGCGTACCGCCGGATCGGTCCGTAGGGTTGGGCGAGTGAGTCGGTTCCCGGACGCCTGGTCGGCCGTGCGTGGCCGCCCCGTCCGGTTCCTGACGTCGGTGTGGCCGTGGCGGGCGCTCGCCTACGTCGCCAGCACCCTGCCGATCGGCCTGGCCTGGTTGCTCGTGATGGTCGTGGTGCTCGGGGTCGGCGTGGCCACGATCGTGGTGGTCGCCGGGCTGTTCGTCCTCGCCGGCCTGCCGACGCTCGCGCACCTCGCCGCCCGGGGCGAGCGCTGGCGGATCCGGCTGGTCATCCCGGGAAGGCGCGGCCCTCTTGCCCCCCGCGACGGCCGGCGGCCCCTCTCCTGGCCCGAGATGGGCGTCACCGTCCTGCTCGCGACGCTGTTCTGGCTGGTCGACGCCGTGGCGCTGGTGCTGCTGACCGCCCCGGTCGTGCTGCTGCTGGCCCCGCTGCTGGTCCGGTACGACACGCTCGAGGTCGCCGGATGGCGGGTCGACGGCACCGGCAAGGCGTGGGCGGCGGTGGCGGTCGGCCTCGTCGCCCTCGTCCTGGTGCTCTACGCGATCACGGCGCTGGCCTGTGGCCAGGCGGCACTGGTCCGGCAGTTGCTGGACCCACCCGAGGCGCGGCTGGTCGAGGCGGTCGCGCAGCTCCGCAAATCCCGCAGCGGGCTGGTCGACGCGTTCGAGACCGAACGGCGCCGGATCGAGCGCGACCTTCACGACGGCGTCCAGCAGCGGCTGGTCGCGCTGACCATGACGCTGGGCAGCGCCGAGCTCGACCTGCCCAGCGGTCCCGGCCTCGAGCTCGTCCGCGAGGCGCACCAGCAGGCGGAGCAGGCCCTCGCCGATCTGCGCACCACGATCCGGGGCATCCACCCGCAGGTGCTCACCGACCACGGTCTGGCGGCGGCCGTGCACGAGATCGCCGGCCGGTCACCCGTCCCGGTCCACCTCGACCTCGCCGTGGAAGGCCGGCTCCCGCCCGCGATCGAGGCCGCGGCGTACTTCTTCGTCAGCGAGAGCCTGACCAACGTCGCCAAGCACGCCCACGCCCGGTCGGCGCAGGTGCACGCGTGGACCTCAGACGGGACCCTTGTCGTGTCGGTGGTCGACGACGGCATCGGAGGCGCCGACCCGCAGGCGGGCACCGGTCTGGCCGGGCTGCGCGCCCGACTCGACGCCCTCGACGGCGAGTTGGACGTCACCAGCCCCGCCGGCGGCCCGACCCAGGTGAGGATGACGTGCCAGATCCAGTGACGCCGCTGCGGATCGTGGTGGCCGAGGACGCGGCCCTGCTCCGCGAGGGGCTGGTGCGGATACTCGAACGGGCGGGCCACGAGATCGTCGCGGCGGTCGCCGATGGCCAGGCCCTGCTCACGTACGTGGCGAGCACCGCACCTGACATCGTCATCACCGACATCCGCATGCCGCCCACCCACACCGACGAGGGCCTGCGCGCGGCCGCGATCATCCGGGCCGAACATCCCGGCGTGGCCATCATGTTGCTGTCCGCCTACGTGGCCGACGCGTACGTCGGAGACCTGCTCGACTCGGCCCCGGGCGGCGGCATCGGCTATCTGCTCAAGGACCGGGTCGGCCACGTGCGCGACTTCCTCGACAGCGTCGACCGCGTGGCGGCGGGCGGCACCGTCGTCGACGGCGAGGTCGTCCGCCAACTCGTCCGCCGCCGGCACGCCGACGGTCCACTCGCGACACTCACGGACCGCGAACGCGAGGTCCTGGCGCTCATGGCCGAAGGCCATACGAACAACGCGATCGCGGGAAAGCTGTTCGTCAGCGAGGCGGCGGTACGCAAGCACATCGGCAACATCTTCGCCAAGCTCCCGCTGGATCCGGCGTCGGACCGGCGCGTGTCGGCCGTGCTCACCTACCTGCGCGGATGACGGCCTCGGCGACGACGAGGTCCTCCCAGGACATGCCGACGCTCTTGAACAACAAAGGCCGGTCGCGCGCGGGTCGGACGCGTCCGGTGACGATGTCCCGCATCGGGACCAGATCGTCGGTCCGCATCGCCCCGTCCCGCACCGCCAGGCAGACGTCGCCGGCCTCACGCAGGGCGGTCGCCACGTCCTCGACGACGACCGTGGCTCGCGCGCACAGCGCGGCCGGGACCTCCCGGGCGTCGGGCTCGTGGGAGCCGACGGCGATGACCACGGCGTGGTCCTGGATCAGGTTGGCGTCGAACAGTGGGGTCCGGGCGGAGGTCGCGCAGACGACGACGTCGGCCGCGCGCAGGACGTCTTCCGCCCGAGGGGTCCCCAGGTCGTCTCTGACCAGGTGCGTCGTCGAGGCGATGGGCACCGTCGCGGCCAGCGTCGCGGCATGCCCGTGCGCCTGCGGACCGGCGCCGAAGACGGCCAGCCGCAACGGGCCGGGCATGGCCAACAGTCGCGACCGCACGGCGGCCACGGACACCGCGGGGGTACGCAGGGTGGTCAGCGCCGTGCCGTCGAGCACCGCGCGCAGGCTGAGCGATTCGGCGTCGAAGAGCAGGTAGGACGCCTGGATGCGGGGGAGTCCGCGGGTCGGGTTGTCGGGAGCGACGGTCACCACCTTGATCCCGGCGTACGCCTGCGAGCGCTCTGACGGCATCAGCAGGAACTCACCGCCGCGCAACGGGACGGTCTGGCGGGGGAGATCGGCGGCCGGATCGAGGCCGGCGACGAGCGCGGCCGTGATCGCGTCGACGGCGGCGAGCGGACCACACGCGGCACGCACCGCGTCGGCATCGAGGACCAGCGTCACGGGACCATCCTTGCGCACGTCCGAGCGGATGGTCTTCGCGCGATGACGGTGAGCGCTTTGCGGATGGTCCTGGCCGCGACCGCTCGTTCCTCCTGGACCCCGGCATCGATCACCAACGGTGAGACCGTCACTACTGCTACTTGGGCCCGATGCGCGGGTGGGCCGTGCTGTATTCTTCCGCGGGGTCGCGCCGCGTCGCTCGACAAGCCCACCGGTGGTGCTGCCGACGCTAGACCGGATGCGCGAGACCCAGGGGTCTGCGTTTACGCGGCGGCGGACCAGTCGCAAGAAGGTTGCCCTCGGTTCGGCGCCAACCGTTCTGGCTGTGCAGATAGCACGATACTGCGCTGGCGTGAAGAGCCTTCGAGGCCCCGAAACTGCAGGAGGCCGCGGCACGCGCCTGCCGCCGGTTGGCTCAATGCTCGCGCGGCTGGCCGCCATCGCCGGCGGTCAGCGATGTGCGGTGCAACGTCCAAAATCGAACTGGTGTTCCCGCGTGTCGTGCGGCCCACCTCGTTCCGTGGCTCTTCCCGGTTCGGTAGGCTGGCGCCACTAGATCCAAGAAACTGCGGCTGAGCTGTCTGTTGGTTCACCGTAGTTACTGCAAAGGAAGGTAGCGCGCATGTCTGACACGAAGCCGAAGGCCGTGGTCCTCCTCAGCGGTGGCCTTGACTCCGCTACGGTGCTCGCGATGGCGCTGCGCGAGGGGTACGAGGCGTATGCGCTGAGTTTCCGGTACGGCCAGCGCCACACGGTCGAGTTGAAGGCCGCGGCTGCGGTAGCTGAGCAGTTCGGCGTCCGTCGGCACGTCATCGCCGACATCGACCTGCGGGCCTTCGGCGGTTCGGCCCTCACGGACGACGGGATCGCGGTGCCGCACTACGCCAGCGCAGACGAGCTGAGCCAAGACATTCCGGTCACCTACGTGCCAGCACGTAACACCATCTTTCTGTCCTTCGCCCTCGCGTGGGCAGAGACGCTTGACGCCTCAGACGTGTTCATTGGCGTCAACGCGCTTGACTACAGCGGCTACCCGGACTGCCGTCCGGAGTTTATCGCCGCCTACGAGGCGATGGCGAACCTAGCCACGAAGGCGGGAGTGGAAGGGCGTCAGCGGTTGCGCATCCACACGCCGCTTATCGAACTGACGAAGGCCCAGACGATTCGTAGTGGCCTGGAGCTTGGTGTTGACTACTCGCTGACGCACAGCTGCTATGACCCAGCCGATGATCGGGCCTGCGGGACGTGTGACTCTTGCCTGCTACGGGGACGTGGGTTCGCCGAGCTCGGTCTCTCTGACCCGGCACTGGCACCCGCCGCCGGGTGAGTCGTGGTGTACCGGGTCAAGGAGATCTTCTACACGCTGCAAGGCGAGGGCACGCATGCCGGCCGGCCGGCCGTGTTCTGTCGGTTCACTAGCTGCAATCTGTGGACCGGCAGGGAGCAGGACCGGCATCGTGCCCTATGCCAGTTTTGCGACACGGACTTCGTCGGCACAGACGGCCCCGGAGGTGGGCGATTCCGTTCCGCGGCGGATCTGGCCGCTGCGGTCGCCCGCACTTGGGAGGGCGAACCGCATCCACGTAGCAGGCCCTATGTCGTCTGCACCGGAGGCGAACCGCTACTGCAACTCGACGACGAGGCCGTACACGCCCTGCACAATCTGGGCTTTGAGGTGGCCGTGGAGACCAACGGCACTCGCCCGGCGCCGGCCGGTCTCGACTGGATCTGCGTCAGCCCCAAAGCTGGCGCACCGGTCGTGTTGACCGCAGGACACGACCTGAAGTTGGTCTTTCCGCAGGCGGGCGCCGAGCCCGAATTGTTCGAGGACCTGGAGTTCGAGCACTTCATGCTTCAGCCGATGGACGGACCGGACCGGGTGGCGAACACCGAGGCCGCGGTTCGCTACTGCATGAAGCATCCGCAATGGCGTTTGAGCTTGCAGACGCACAAGTACATAGGAATCGCCTGATGGAAATATTCCGGGAGTTCACCTTCGAAGCCGCACACCGGCTTCCCAACGTGCCGGAAGGACACAAGTGCGCCCGGTTGCACGGCCATTCCTATCGAGTTCAGGTACACGTCTCGGGTGAGGTCGACGCGCAAACCGGGTGGGTGATGGACTTCGGCGACCTCAAGAAGGCGTTCCAGCCTTTGCACGCTCAACTCGACCACTACTACCTCAACGAGGTAGCGGGCCTGGAGAATCCGACCAGCGAGGTGCTTGCCCGCTGGATCTGGGATCGGCTCATAGGCCAGTTGCCGGTGTCCGCCGTGATGGTGCGCGAGACGTGCACATCCGGCTGCGTCTATCGAGGGGAGCAGTGATGTTGCCGGACGTGCAGGGACTCTCGGACGAGCGAGGCGTCACCCTGGACGACGTCGGAATCGAAGGTCTTCGGTATCCGCTGCTGATTGCGGACGGTCAAGGCGTCAAGCGCGAGACTGTCGCCACTGTCGACATGTCCGTCGGCATAGAGGCAGACGTCAAGGGCGCACATCTGAGCCGTTTCGTGGAAGTGCTGCATGCATGGCGGGACCAACTCGATGCGACGAGTGCGATCAGCCTTGCCGAGGACGTGCGTACCCGGCTTGGCACTCGCGACGCCCGGGTGCGACTGTCGTTCGCCTACTTCCTCGAGCGTCGGGCGCCGGTTACCGGGGCCTGCTCGTTTTCCGAGTACCAATGCACTTTGACGGTTGCGACGAGTGGGGGCGCTGCCTCGCTCCTGTTGCAGGTCCGTGTTCCGGTGACGAGCGTGTGTCCCTGCAGCAAGGCGATCAGCGACCGTGGTGCACACAACCAGCGTGGCTACGTCACCATCGAGGTCGAACCAGCGACCGGTGCGCAGCTCTGGTTCGACGACCTCATCGATGTCGCGGAAGCATCGGCATCATCACCGGTGTATGCCTTGCTCAAGCGGCCCGACGAGCGGCACGTCACGATGGCGGGCTATGACAACCCTGTCTTCGTCGAGGACATGGCACGCCATGTCGCCGTTGTGCTTCGCGGCGACGTGCGTATCGCTCGATTCCGGGCCCGGGTCGTCAATGACGAGAGCATCCACAATCACGCCGCATTCGCGCGGCTGGACTGGACGGCCACCGACGACGGGAACGCGTGATGTCTAACGCTGCTTCCGTCATCTCGCCGATCCACGTCATCGTCACCTGTGCCAATCGCAAGACCGCAGCGGTGCCAGACGAGCTCCGGCTCGGCGGCTTGAAGGTTCATTCGGCGCAGCAACGGTTCCCGGTCTGGGCGGAACGGCTCGCGACTACGGATTGCCCCAGGGTCCCGGCGATCGATCTCTATGCCGGGGAGCACTGGCACGGTGCCCGTGCCCTCCGGCAGACTCTTTCGAGCGCCGCGAACCTTTGGGTCTGCTCCGCCGGTTACGGGCTTGTCGCCGCAGACGCGCCGCTTGCTCCGTACGCGGCGACCTTCGCCCCTGGGGCGGACGACTCCGCTGGTTCGTCGCCAACGGAGATGCGTGAGTGGTGGCGGCAGCTCACCCGATGGAATTGGTCCGCGGAGGCTGGCCCCCGATCGTTCGCCGATCTTGCGCGGCAGAACCCACAGGGCGTCATCATCGCGGTGCTGTCTGAGTCCTACATGCGGGCCTGCTCCGACGATCTCCGCGAGGCTGTCGCCTGCTTGAACGACCGCGAACAATTCGCGATCTTCGGTCCGCCCAATCGCTGCACGGAACTCGATGAGTTCGTTGTGCCGGTAAC
Source organism: Asanoa ishikariensis (assembly GCF_900107455.1). Classification (GTDB taxonomy): domain Bacteria; phylum Actinomycetota; class Actinomycetes; order Mycobacteriales; family Micromonosporaceae; genus Asanoa; species Asanoa ishikariensis. Next base: position 288,124 of record NZ_FNQB01000004.1, read on the forward strand.
GGGTGCGCTGCGTCCGGTGGTCGGCGGCAGCATGCAGGCGCTCAACGTCCGCGCTGCTAACCATCTTCTCCGCGCCGCAGGCGACAGGTTCTCGTACAGCGCCCTCTGCAAACTCGCTCAGGAGGCTACCGAAGCGGCTGCTCCGGATCCGGGCCGGCGGCCGGCTGGACAGAAACTGGGCGACGACGAAGTGCGTGAGTACATCCGCCGGGCTCTCGCTGAAGGACGTAGTTCCGCTACGGGTCTTCTGCGGAGGTTGCGCGCGTCAGGTCAATCCTGCGAACAAGCCCGCTTCCACGCCCTGTTCGCAGCGATCGCCGGGGAGGTGCAGGGATGACGTCGACAGCCGTCTCCGCGAGGCATCTGGTCCGGAGGGCCCTGCGCATCGACCAGACGGGCACCCAACCGCTGTTCGTTTTCGCGCTGCGCGCCGACGAGGTGTTGCGGATCGCCGACATTTCCCGAGTCAGCAGGGACGAGGCCGGCAACCTCATCGGCTACCAACGACCTGAGGTGCGTCGGCACGTGGAGGAGATCGTCGAGTACCTGAACACCGCAGGATCACTGTTTCCCAACCCGATTATTCTCGCTCTGTCGTCGCGGACGCGGTTCGAGTCCAGCCGTGGGCCGGGGGCTGGCGATGGTCTGGCTACGTCCGGCAAACTGACGATTCCACTGCCGGCGGACGGAAAACCCAAGCCGGCCTGGATTGTGGACGGCCAGCAGCGAGCGCTCGCCCTTGCACGGACTCACCGCAGCGACTTCCCAGTTCCGGTAACCGCGTTCGTTGCCGACAGCGTCGGCCTGCAACGTGATCAGTTTCTACGCGTCAACAACACCAGGCCGCTTCCGCGCGGGCTTGTCACCGAACTGCTTCCCGAGGTGGACAGTCCTCTCCCGCCGCGACTGGCGATCCGCAAGGCTCCAGCGGCCCTGTGCGACGTGCTCAACACGGACCCCGCCTCTCCAATGCACGGGCTCATCAAGAGGGCTTCGACCACGCGCGAGCAAGCGCCAAACGCAGTCATTACTGACACGGTCATCGTCAACATGATCAATGAAAGCCTCACGTCACCGTCCGGATGCCTGTTCCCTTATCGGGATGTCAGCCGGAACGAAACCGACTTCGACGGCATCCTGCAGGCGCTGTTCACCTACTGGGCGGCGGTGCGCGATACTTTCCCGGACGCGTGGGGGAAGCCGGCTAACAAAAGCAGACTGATGCACGGCGCAGGCGTTCGCGCGATGGGCCGGCTCATGGACCGAATCCTTGGTGTTGTTGATCCACGTAGCCCCAACGCGCCGGAGACAATCCGGCAGCACTTGGCCCTTATCGCACCGTATTGCCACTGGACCGCAGGCACGTGGGACGACCTCGGCCTGCGCTGGAACGAGATCGAGAACGTGCACCGACATATACAAGAGTTGTCCAGTTACCTAATCCGTGTTCAGCGCAACACCCGGGTGGAGTTGGCGTGAGATTCTTCTTCCCGGACAGCCAGGACCAGGTCGATCCGACCTTCGACTTCGAGACCGAGGAGCACGATCCGTTTCGCGTGCGACAGCGGGACGATCTCTATGCCCACGAGGTGTTGACAGGGGCCCCGTTCGACGGCTTGCTCGTCTCAAAGGCCATCGTCGACGGCCAGGCCGGCAGCAGCGCCGGCAAGTACACCGTGGCTCAGCGGCACCGGCTCTACCGCGAAGGCGCTCGTCGGTTCTTCCGCCTGGACCACGGGCATACACCTCTCAAGATCATGGGGGACTGTGGAGCATTCTCTTACGTCGCGGAGGCGAAGCCGCCGTACACGGTTGACGAGGTTATCGACTTCTACGACGGATGCGGATTCGACTACGGCATTTCCGTCGACCACGTCATCTTCCAGTACGACCCGACAGCGAGCCTGGCGGAAGCCGAAGGGAGAGGGTGGGCGGAGCGTCAGCGGATCACGCTCGAGCTCGCGGAAGCGTTCCTGGACCGATGTGCGACGAGACGGGTGAACTTCAGCCCTTACGGTGTGGCGCAAGGATGGAGCCCGCAGTCCTATGCCGAGGCGGTGAATAGGCTGCAAGACCTGGGCTATCGGCACATCGCCCTCGGTGGGATGGTGCCGCTCAAGTCGCGCGACATCCTGGCGTGCCTCGCCGCCATCAAGCAGGAGCTTCGAAGCGATATGGAGATGCACTTGCTGGGTATCAGCCGGTGCGATGACGTTCCGAGCTTCGCCGCGGGCGGAGTCACCAGCTTCGACAGCACGTCGCCGTTCAGGCAGGCGTTCAAGGACGATCGCGACAATTACTACACGCAGTCGCGCACCTATGTCGCCCTGCGGGTGCCGCAGGTGGATGGCAATCTGAAGTTGAGGGCCCGGATCCGTTCCGGCGAGATCAGCCAGGGCATGGCGATCGCGTTGGAGCGGGAGGCGCTTGATCAACTCCGTCGGTACGACAAGGACGAAACTGACGTCGACTCCGTCGTGCAGGCACTCGCGTCCTACAGCGCCGTCTGGGACGGCAAGTCCGACCGCAGCAGTCAATATCGTGAGACACTCACCGACCGTCCGTGGCGAAACTGTTCTTGTGACCTCTGCCAGCGGCACGGTATTGAGATCGCGATCTTCAGAGGATCCGAACGCAACAAGCGCCGTGGATTCCACAACCTGTACGTCTTCGAACAGCAACTTCGTGCCCGCCAAGCAAGGAAGGACCCCGCGTGACCGAGACCTCCGAGCGTGATAGTGGTACGGCGACTGAACTCCGGCTGCCCACGCTGAAGATCGATCAGGGGCGCGGGCGCAGCCTGTTCAGCTTCGCCGTCGACGGCAAGCTGGTGCCGCAGATCGCAACGGTTTCCCGCATCCGCCGCGACCAGAACACCGAACTACACGGCTATCAGCGCCCCGAAGCGCTCAGCCACGTGGCGGCAATCCGTCGGTACATCGAGACTGACGAGAGTCCCATGCTTCCCAACGCCATCGTTATCGCGTTCGACGAGCGAGTTCGATTCGAGCCGGCTTCAGGCAGCACCATCGACGAACCGGGCTACGTACAGGCCGGCACCTTGGTCATTCCGTTGATCGACGGGCCGGACCACGAACGGCCTGGATTCATCGTGGATGGTCAGCAACGTTGCGCCGCCATCCGAGACGCCCGCGTCGACCGATTCCCGATCAGCGTGAACGCCTTCGTCACCAGCGAGACCGCTGACCAGCGTTCGCAATTCATCCTGGTCAACTCCACCAAAGCACTGCCGAAGGGCCTGATTCACGAGTTGCTACCTCGTGCGTCCGGCGCTCTGCCGACACCGCTGCGTGTTCGCCAACTGCCGGCCACGCTGCTGGAGCGACTCAACTTCGACGCCGTGCGTTCCCCGCTGCATCACATGATTCAGACCCCGACCAACCCAGGCGGATACATCAAGGACAACTCGATGCTTCGGATGCTGGAAAACAGCCTTTCCGACGGCGCCCTTTACCGTTATCGCAACGACGACGGGCTGCCCAGCACCGGGGAAATGCTGACGTTGCTGTACAACTTCTGGGCCGCCGTCAGGGATACCTTCCCGGACGCGTGGGGCAAGCCGTCTCGCAAATCCCGGCTCATGCACGGTGCGGGCATCGTCAGCATGGGATACCTGATGGACGCGATCAGCCACGTCCGTGACAACGGAGGCGAGATCGTCAGCACCGAGGAGTTCGCCGTCGACCTCAAGGCCGTGGCCGAGGATTGCCACTGGACCGAGGGCGAATGGAGGTTCAGCGACGGTGTCGTCCGCAAGTGGAACGACATCCAGAACACTCCGAAGGACATCCAGCGAGTGGCGGACATGCTGCAGAACCGCTATCGGGCCAGCCAACTCCGCTGACCGAGAAACCAGGGTCCGGGCGCACGCGCGACGCGTACGCCCGGACTCTGCCGGCTCACAGGGCGGAGGCTACCGCTCGCAGAAGTGACGCCGAGCCCGATCCGTCCGCTTCTCTGATGATCGTGTCCTTGCGCGCCTGGGCGCGGATGAACCCTGTGGCGGCATGGGTTGCGCAGCGGGTGGCCATGATGATTACGTCCGCCCGGCGGACCCACTGTTTGAGCCGTGGGCTACCCACATGGTCGTTGCTGTATTGGATGACCAGTGCGGGCGCCGCCTCCTTCAGCGCATCGCCTGCCCTACGCAGCACGCCGTCGTCCAGCGAGTAGAGCAGGACCTGACGGGCGGTGTTCGGCATCGTTCCCGGTGCGCCGGACTCCCGTTTGACGTCCCACGGCAGCTCCAACCCGAGCTCGCCGTCAATGATGCGGGCGAGGGCGAGTTGGTCGGCTTCAAGCCGAGTCCGTTGGCTTGCCATCGGAGCCAGCAGACGCTCTGCGATTCGCCGACGGGCCTCCTGATCCGGACTTGGTGCCCGGGCGATCGCGTCGCAGATGTCCAACACGATCGAGGCGTTGTTGACGCTGACCCAGCTGGCCGACTCGTCGCCGAGGTCGGCCAGCAACTGCCGGTACTCACCGGCGGCCAGCCCATCTCGCAACGAGATCTCCAGCAGGGCGACGATGCCGGCCATGTCGCTGAACCGGAATCGGCTGTATGTGAGGGCATTGGTGAGGAAAGCACGAGCAGTCAGGCTGGCCGGCTGACCGAAACCGTCAGCTTCGACGAACGCCCCAGCTAGCTCCCAGGCGCGCTCGGCGCTGTCGTCGTCAAGTCTGTTCAGCAACTCCGCTAGAGCGTTGTCGGAGGCTACCGCCGGTTCCCAGGAGCGCCAGGCTTCCTCGGCCATCGCCGGCCGGACGTCCCTGCCCGCGGCGATCTCCTCCACGAGTTCCGTCCAGCTACCAGGCGCCGTAGGCGTCTCTGCCTTCCGCTCTTCCGCCGTCAGTTCTTTCGGCTCGGCGGTGTGCGGCCGGAATGTCGGATGAAGCGATTCGAGGTACTCGACGACGCCGAGCTTCGCACCGACCAGCCGCTGCCAAGCCGACTCGTCGGCTTGGAGCCGTTGCCATAGAACGACGTTGCCGCTGCCAGCGGAGGTGAGCGCCAAGACGGTCAAGGCCTCGACCCCAAAATCGGTCAGCGGTCCGTCGGCCAGTCCGGGGGCCACTGACGCATCGCGTTCCAGCACCTCGAGGGCGCGGTCCAGGTTGCCCTCGGCAAGGGGGGCGGCCACCAGCGTTGAGTGCAGCGCGTCCAGGATCGCTTCGCGGACCGGCAGCGGTGGCCGCGTCGCCACCACGTCGCGCAGCAGGGGAAGACGCAACAATTCGCTGTGTCGTCCCATCCGGGCCAGTCGTTTGACTGTCAGGTAGGCGATGTTCATCCCGCCGAGGCCGGCGCCTTCGAGACGGTTCAAGAGTTCAGCGCTGCTGCGGTGATCACCCGCCGCCATCGCGAGTTCGAACTCGGCCAGCAACCGGCCGACCGGCAGAGTTTCGGTCCAGTGCGTGACCGGCCGATGGGTAATGACCCGGTGCATTCGCTTGAGCGCGCGCCAGAGTTCCCGAGAGGTCGCCTGGGAGTGTTCCAGCACGAACACTCGCCGATGTCCCACGAACGCGGCCACGGCATCGTCGATCGGATCGCCACCACGCAGGGGCTCCGGACGGTCGGCGAGCGCAGCGTGGCTGGGAACCACGAAGGCGTTCAACCATTCGCGTACGGCGTTTGCGTGCCGGACGTCCCGCGGGATCACGTAGATATGTTTGGTCGCCTTTCCGGGCTCGTTGCGCGGAAGGATGTACGGAATGCTAGATCCTTTGACGGCGAAGTCCGCCATGAAGCCGGCGAGGAACTCAGCCGCCCCCGCACCGGGATCGCGCCCGGGCCAACTGTCATTTCCCGGCCCGAAGAAGACGTCTAGGAAGGTCTCCTGGTTCACGGTGCCGCCCCGGTCCCGGCACCGAACCGTCGTTCGAAGTCGAGCCTCGCGTGGGCGGCCGTCGCCGGGTCGATGCGATAGCTGACGGCTTCGTCGTTGACCGCCATCCCCCGGTAGGTGAAGTTCATCGAGCCGGTGATCAGCCAATCCTCCCCGCACAGCGTCTTCTCGTGTACGTCTTCGGCCTTGATCACGCTGACCGAGCCGGTGATCGCCTGCCGGTCCAGGCGGGCGAGGAAGACGCTATTGAACTTATCCGGACGGGTGACAACCGATAGGCGGCCGCCGGCGTGAGTGATGCCGGCGAGCACCTCGGCAAGCGTGTAGACGCGGTTGGACGGATCGGGGAAGACGGCGTCGTACGCCGCGCTCCGATTGTCGATCGCGTCGACGTCGCCGATCCACGGCGAGACCAGCCACAGGTGCGAACTGGGCGTCATGAGTTCGGCCAGCAGCGCCGTGGCCAGGATCCCGTCGATGCGTACCCCCGTACGCGCACTTGTTCGTACCACCCGTTCGTCGGTCACTGAACGAACTCCCGAATCTCTACGACGCAGCGGATCTTCCCGGCCTCGCGGGCGACGGAGCGGACCTGGCCGTACACCCGCAGTGCTCCGTGATCCACCGCAATGGTCGGCACCAGGCGCATGGCGGAGGTCAGGTCAGTCATGGTTTCAACCGGCGCGATCAGTTGCACCGCACCCGACCGGTTGATCTCCGTCGCGTACCTTTCCCGCCATCCAGGGTCAGTGATGTCTATCTGCGTCATCCGCTCGTCGTGTGCCGCCTGCACCAGAAGACGGTCCAGCAACGGGCTCGGCGCGAACGGCTGATAGTGGACAAGTTGCTGGGAGCGGGCGTCGGCGCCGCGCGGCCACAGCATGCTGTACACCTGGTCCGCAGCGAACCGGTGGATGTCCAGGCCGGGCACGGCGATGTGGCCTGTGCTCGCCAGATAGGAGAAGACCGCGGCGTCAACCTCGAAGCCGAGCCGGGTCTGGGTCTCGTCCCAGACCCTCATCAACTCAAGAACGAGCCGATCAGTATTTCGGTCCGTACCCTTCCGGAGGAGGCGCCCGGACAGTGCCGACACGGCCTGTTGTCTGGGGTGTCCGTCGATCGCAGCCCAGGCCCGCTTCAGTTCACGCAGGGCATCCTCCGCCGCTCCGGCGGACGGCGGGTCACGCAGCACCTCGATCTGCCGTGCCGCGGCCGACTGAGGATCGTCGACGACGCGCCGCAACAACTGCGTAAGCGTGTCATGCAGGTATTCGTAATCACTAGGAGCCAGGGCGTTGTCGACAAGCGACCAGAACCGGCGCGGATCCTGCTGGTAGTAGGGCACCAACTGGCTGACGAGGCCCAGTCCGCCTAGCGCCGTCTCGCTCAGCCAGATTGTGGTGACACCGTCTGCTGTCTCTGGCGCGATGACGTCGACGGTGAGGTCACCGTCCTGTGCGTCTGGGCACGCGCGCTGCGCTGCCGCCAGGATCGCCGCGGCCACGGTGTCCCGGTACGCCCGCTGAGCCAGGTCGGCCGTCTGATCTCCGATGTCGTCGCACCAGAGCAGCCGGCTGTGCCGGTCGACGGCCTCCCTGACCACCTTCAAGGTGGCTAGGTGCCGCAGGTCATTCGTCAACCGATCTGGTCCGGTGCTGCCCTCGCTGCGGTAGATGGCATTGAGGACCTGGTCGACCTGATCGGACCAGCGTCCGTCGGACAACGAGCCGTGCGCCAGTTCGGGATCGTTTGGGCCACCCCCACACCGCTTCAGCGCGTACGCGGTGGTGTACACCAGGGCCAGCCATCCGCGGGCGAACACATTGACGTGGTCGTCCAGTTCGGGGTCGGACAGGAGTGCGGCCTTGAACGCCAGGAACCGCCATTGAGGCGAGCGTACGTAGGCGGCGACGCGTTCGTCGGATGGATCCACCGCGGCGATCGTGAATTTGATCGCGTCGACGTCAAGCCGGAACCCGAGTGCCGCGGGCTCGCCGTGGTGGCGGTACTCCACCTTGCTGGTGGTTCGCTCCGTACCGATCTGAGTCGTGCAACTTGCGCCCGTGGTCATCCGGCGCACCTCCACGGGATTGCCGGCCGCGCTGGTCGCGAATCCGACCGAGCGAACGCGCTCTTCCCACAGCGACGCCTTAGGGATCGCACCGCCGTAGAGATGGTCGGGAACGAAATGGGACTCCCACACCGGAATGCCCTGCGACTGGTCTTTGACGTCACGCGGCGGCTCGGCCAGTTTGATGACGTGCGGGCGAAGCACGTGGATGGACCGCTGGCCGGGCGGCTGCCAGCGCCCCTCGTCGTCGTACTGTTCGACGAACGAGGTGATCTCCAGACCGCCGCCGTCCCGGGGGCCGGGCAACGGTAGCCAGGTGCGGTCGTAGCTACTCCGGTGGCCGTACCGGCGGCTGACCCGACCAGGCACAGCCTCACGCAGGGCGCTCTCAATCGGCATCGACTCGTCGTCCGCCGTGCGGAACGGCAACCGGAAGGTCACCTCCGGAAGGTTCAGCGGATCGAACAGGGTACGAGTTACGAACTCGGGCAGCAGCGACCCCGGTCGGGCACCCGGTTCGGACGCCCGCCAGTTCGATTCCAGGCGTCGCAGGATTGTCGGTACGACGCCGAGCAGAAGCGAACGCGGCGGTTCCCACATGAGCGCCGTCACCTCGTCGGCGGGGATGTCCAAGGCCCGCCGCAGCCATACGGCCAGGTCCTCCTGAAGTTCCTGGTTATCCAGCAGGTCCCGCAACCGGTTAAGCACGGCTTCAGTACCTTGCACCTGGGTGGCATTTGCCGCCGGTGCCCTGACTACCTTGCGACTGTCGCATGAGGCACGCCGCCCCAGCCAGTCCAGCAAAGCCTGCGTCGCCTGGATCTTCAGCACGAACCGGTTGTTGACCGGTAATCTGCGCGCGGGGAGTTCTGGCGCGAACAATTGATCGTAGGCCTGGTAGGTGAGCCGGTCCCGGCCGAAGTCCGAGAGCGTCACCACGGTCCAGGGTCGCGTCAGGCGGCGCCGTCCGGCGCGCCCACGTCGCTGCAGGAACGATGCGGCATCGCGGGGCGCCTTATGCTGCAGCACCAATCCGACCCGTTCGTCGTCGACGCCGACCTCGAGTGACGCCGTCGCCACGACGAGATCGGCGTCTTGGTCAACCCCGGAATCCTGCGACGAGGTCCGGGCTACGCGCAAACCATGACGGACAAGCTGTGGGTCCAAGTCCCGGCCGATGCGATGTACAAGGTCCCACGACTGGCCGTCCACGTACTGCTCGTTGGTGGCACCGTCCTTCGAACGCAGACCGGCCAGCACCTGGGGCGTCTTCCGTTGTCCCGGAGCCTGGCCTTCAGCATCGGAAAGGTCGTTGAACAGACGGTTCGTCACGTCGAGGTCGTCAGTGAATACGAATCCACGTGAGCCGTAGAGAGACTCCGAGCCGCGTACATCGAGGAGACGCGCGTGCAGCATCGCGGCCTGGATGGTGGTCGACAGAGGGCTGACCCGGGAAACCGGGTCGACTCGTAGGGCGATGGCATATTCGCGGCCCTCCTCCTCCATATCATCGGGATGGGGAGTGAGGTAGTCGACGTCGTGCCGGTCGATGCCGGTGAGTTCGCTGAAGAAATCAGCGGCGTCGCGAAGCGTCGCGCTCAGGCCGACCATCATCGGTTGCTTACCGAGCCTGCTGCGCCATCGACGCATCAACAGAGCGACCTGGGCGCCGTGCATGCCACTGTACGTATGCGCCTCGTCGAGCAGGACCAAGCGTGGTCCCCGCGGTCCCGACCACCCGAGCAGGGGACCGTTCCGACGCTCTGTGCTGTGGAGGTTCAGCATCTCGGTGGTGGTGAACAGTAGGTCGGGTGGATTTCGGTGCAAGCCGTCCCGAGTGAGAATCAGGTGCTCGATCACCGGCTGGTCGCAATGCGGGTCGGCACACTGCAGCCGCTCGCGTGGCTGAACCGCAGTCCGGTCGACCTCAGCCCAAACCAGGTCGCCCCGGCAGGTGGGACACTTGAGGTATGGGCAAACGGCATTCGTGCCCTGTCGTCGCCAGGCTCCATCACCGGGACGGATCAGCCGGCGATCGGTCGCGCTGTAGACCGTGTCGCCGTAGAGAACTCCAATGCGGAGAGTCCGGCTGCCGTGCGAGTTCTGTGCCTTGTTGATCACGGCGGTGTTGCCCACCGCTTCGCGGAGTTGGTCACGCAGAAGCTCGTTACGCGGGTACAACGCCAGCGTGTGAACCCCCGTGCCGCCGGCGTGGGCGTGGTCGGTCATCGCCAGCAACGCCGGCAGGTAGAAAGAGAGCGTCTTCCCGCTACCCGTGCCTGCGCCGACGATCACGGCCCGTGCCGCACCGGCCGTGAGGTTCTCGCGGATGGTGACGCTGGCGGCGACCTGGAACCCAGCCAGTTTCCGACCGCCCAGAAGGGCTTCCACGACCGCGCTCTGCCGAGCGTCGAGGCCCGCGTGGCCGGCCGACGAAAGCCTCGCGAGCACGTCCGCGGTGGGAATGTCCCGGGCTGGGTACCGGCGCCGGTTCACGTGCAGCCGGTAGTCGGCAACCAGGCGCGCCGACCTCTCCCACCAACGGCCTACCCGTTGGTCGCCTCTAGGAGGAAAGATTTGGCGCAGCGAGGCGGTCAGGCGGACCGCCTCACCGAGGCGGGTCCGGTAGCTACGTGGTGAGCTTTGCGGCACCTCGAGCACCAGGCCGCGATCAACCAACTCGTCCATCACCTCGTCCGACGACAGATCCGGCGCGCCGCGCTTGTCGAGGTGGTGATCGATGACGGTCATCAGTTCGTCGCGGGAGATGACTCCGCTGGTGATCCCCCAGGTCAGCAGCGGCAGCTCGAGGTTCTCCAGGTCATCGAGAATCTCGGAGGTGAAACGTAGGCGGTCGTTCACGACACCCTCCGCCGGACTTCGATCGTCGAGCCAAGCTTGTGCTGGTGAATCAGCGTGAGGTCGTCGGCCGTCAACTTGTCGAACGTTGTCCCAGCGTTGAGCCGACCGAAGAGTTCGACAAGTTGCGGGTCCGGATCCGGCGCCTCGTCGAGCCGCTCGCGAAGGCTGTCGTGGATCAACCGGAACTGAGTGATGGCTGCGGCGCGCGGTTCGCCGTTGCGGAACTTCTCGAGGTCGCGGAGGGAGAGATTCGCGTCGTGGGCAGCCTTGCCCTCGAGCATGACGCGCCGACCTACCTGTAGCTCCCCCAGGCGCGCGTCGCACCAGTCGACCCAGGCCTGCTTCAGGGTGGCGCCGATCTTGGTGCTTACCTCAGACACGGTGTTGATCGCGCCATCTAGAGCCTTGTTGGAAGGCACGCCCTTGCCCGAGCGGCCGCGGAACGTAGCGAGCCCGGCATCGGCATCCGTCAGGTCGATCGCCGCGCCCTTGGCGTTGAGTTGCCGTGCGGCGTCGAGCACGACCCGGAGTTGATCTAGGTTCTTCCGGAGTGTATCGATCTTTGTGTGCACCGCGAACTCGTTTACTTGGTCCGACTGGCTGACCGCGATCCGGCGGGCCTCGGCGGCGAGCAGCAGCGCCTTCTCGCTTACCGACTGGTTACTCACCTGACTTCTCCAGCTCCGTCATGTCGCCCACGATCTGCTGCCACTCGGTGTGCACCTTGCGCACCTGTTCGGCCAGGTCCTCGCCCCGCCCGCCGGCGTGCTTCGCCGCCGCCTCCAGGCCGAACTGCAACCATGCGTCGCACTCCTTGAGGAAGGCCATCAGCGATCCCAGATCTGCACCCCGGTCTCGGACAGCCGTGGTGATCTGGATCCGTTTCCACTCGTTGTCCTCGGCATTTTCCAGTCGTTCGAGGTCCCGTCGCACCTGCTCGATGACCTGGGAGTTTCGACCGCGTACGGCCTTGAGCTTCGCAGGGAAGCCCGCCACAAGGTCCTCACCACCGGGCAGCAGACCCGTGGCCTTGGCCTCCTTGAACGCCTGGTTGACCGCGTCCAGGGTCTCACTCACGTTCACGCCGGCGGGGATCCACCCGGATAGTTGTTCGCTGATGACGCGCAGAGCACTGTTCTGTTGTTCCACGAGTTCGTCGAACTTTGTGAGTGGCGCGTTCGCGTCCCGATACCACTTGACTGCTTCCGACTTCGCGATGGACCAATCTGCGGCCGCCTGCCGGATGAGTGGCATGATGCGGGCGGCATCGAGGATTCGGGCGTTGAGGCCGCTCGTGCCCTGGCGCGCGCCCAGTAGTTGGCGCAGGTCCGCCACCATCGCGGGCCGGGCGGACCGGTGCTTGGTAAGGGCGGTGTTCCAGCGGTCCGACCGTATCGCGGCGTCGCCGAGTTCCCAGGTGATGCCCTCGTCGAAAGCCGCGGCGACGAGCTCGGTGTCCTTCATGCCCGGCCATGCGCGGCCGGCCAGGGCGGCGCCCATCAGAGACACTCGAAGCGCGGCGACCAGCCGGTCGTCCTCCGCGCTGCGAACGCGTAGCACGGCTGCGATGACGTCAGGCTGGTGCAGTTCGGCGAGGCGGGCGAGCCGCGGCAGAGCCGATTCGTTTCCGGGGGCGTCGGCCTTTGCTTGGAGGGTCAGCAGATGTTCGAAGAAGACCGCATTGTGCTGGTTCCGAACGAAACGAATCGGAGCGCCCGCGCTTTGCGCCTCTCCTGCGGCGTTCTCGATCGAAACCACCGATGAAGCGTTTGGCCATGCGGTCTTTTTGATGTCCGCTCCTGGTTCGGCCATCAGCGGCGTGCTCCAGTCGCAACGGCTCATTACCGCCGTACCGACGATTTGACGGATCCTCATAGCCGCGTTCTGTTCCAGCGGCTCGCGCCCGGCCGCCCACTCCAGAACGGATTTCACGTTGGCCTGCAACGATCTCGTCCAGTTTGCCCTGTGATCATTCGGCTTCTTGGGCGGCAGTCGTGGTGGTTCGTCGTCCAACTGCTCGAGAACTCGGCGCCCGGCGACATTGAGTTCAGGGATGGCGAAGGCCTCGTGGATACCGGAAGCCAGGTTAATCACCTCGGCGGGAGCACCGCCCCAAAACTCCAGCATGACCGTCCGGCGGGCAGAGTCGACCGCATCCAGTTTTTCAATCTCGACCGCGACGAAAGGCGAGAGCGGATCCTCGCCGCGCGCCAACGGGAACTGCTCCTGGAAACGACTACCCGGAAAACGTCTGTCGGCCAGGTCCTCTGCGTCCTCGAGCACCGGACGAATCACCCGGCCGATGATCCGGCGAGGGTTGAAAGTGTCTAGTTCGCCCCGGGCGGGGGTGCTCCGAATAGCTCGCCGAAGCGCGTGCCAGTTGAAGGGGAATAAGCCGTGCCCGCTTGGGGAGACACCGAACGCCTCATGACAGCTGTCGCGGAACTTGCAGTCGACGCACGCGTTCGGCACTTCGGCGTTGTAGGCGACGCCGGCGGCTTCCAACCGGTCTACCCCGATGCGCGCGGCGTTCAAGTATCGCCCGACGAAGTCCTCGGTTTGCCTTCGTCCCTCCGTGTCCGCGTCGAAGTCGGTGTCGAGGTCGTAGACGTACGGGGTGGCTGCCTCGATTCGGGTGACGACGGTCTTGGTGAGCGTGAGGTAGTAACCCGACGTGATTGCCATCAGCGTCCGGACCGGTGCATAGATTTGCCGTCCGTCGCGAACACCTGCTTCGATCAGGACCTCAAGCAGGTCCTGCTGCAAACCTTGGATGACCGCGAAGTCCTCGATCAAGAGGACGAGTTCCTTGCCCTGCCGCTGATACTCCTCGCGAATTGTCAGCATGGCGTCCTGGAGCCGGCCGCCGAGCTTGAACACCTGCTGCACCGCGGTGGAGAGATTTTCAGTGATCAGGTCCGCCGCCGCAGTCTGCAACTCCGGCCGACTCATGATCAGAGTGAGTAGTGAACGGACCCGCTGGGCGGCCTCGCTGACGTCGCTAATGTGCGGCAGGTCCTCTGGGGTGAACTGGGTGGGCCGGTCAGACTCGCCGTCGCCTCGGTCATTGAGCAGGCTCGCGGCGAGGCGTGGGATCAGTGATCCGGGGTCGTCCGTTAGATGGTGCCCGACAGTCACGTCGCGGAGCACCTCAGCCAGCTTGCCCTGACTCACCAAAGCCCTGCGGGACGGGTCGGAGCCGGGTTGCGCGCCTGTGATCGCCTCGGCTAGCGCGAACAGCAAGTGTCGCTGCAAGGCCTTCTCGTCCATACCGCTGGCGAGATCGTCGACCTGGTTGCGCAATTGGGTGAGCTTTTCGCTATGGATGTCGCTGCGTTCAAGCAGGATCCGAACGAGCGCCCGTAGACTGGTGCTGGCCTTGGGGATATGGATGATTACCCGGTGGTCGACAGGCATCCGGCTGGTGCGTTCGTGGACCCATCGCACGAGGTGCGATTTCCCGGTGCCGGACTCGCCAATCACCGGCATGAGCAAGGCGCCGTTCCCCGGCGAGCGGTTCAAGAAGTCTTGCAGTACATCCTCCTCAGTCACCACCGCCCCAGCCACGCCCTCGAGCAACTGCGGATCACGCCGCCGGATGCGCAGCGGCGCATGGGTGGCCAAGAAGACAGCGGTGGACGGGCTGACGGCCTCGGTACTCAGCGTCGAGATCGCGGTGGAGACCGTCCAGCAGACCCTCTCATCCAGGTCAGACATCGGTGACGTCTCCAATCTCGACATCGGCGAACAGCCCGATACCGCCAGGTGCTGCAGGATCGAGGAATTGCATTTCATTGCTGGCGTCGGAAGAGGTGGTCAGCTTCAACCACCCGCCCTCGCGGCCCCGCTGTAGCGCGAACGCCAGGCTGTCCGCCACCTTCCGAGGCCCAACGGGGAGGCCTAACGCCACGCTGAACGCGCCGCCGGGAAAAACTGGAAGGGCGTGCAGCAGGCCGGCAACGAACGTGGGAGCGTCGAGTTTGGTGCCCGGTTTCCACATTCCGCGGACGGCTCCCCGGACCGCCCGGGTGCAGTCTGGGACCAATCCCGATGTTCCGTCATCGAATGGCAGCAATAGCGGTTCCGCGAACCCCAGTGCGGGTGCCCAGTACGTAAAGAGGTTCCACCGCTCTTTATTCTGGAGAGGGTTGCCGAACTCGATGTCCAAAGCCTTGTATTGCTCTGCATTGAACGTTTTTGTGCTGACCGGATCCAGTTGGCTTCCTCGGGTGAGGAACCAGCTAAGGGCCCGTATGAGGTCCTTGCCGTTGGTCTGAGACGAGGGGTCGTCGACGACCTCCTTAGGCGTGACGCGAGTAAGCACACGCCCGCGGACGATGTCGTAAAAGCCGGCGATGTCATCTCCGTCGATGTCGTCGGTGAGCGCGATGACCTCGTCGTCCACAGCCACGAGGCCGAGCGCCACGGCTGTGTTCAAAGCCTTCTCGAAGATGCGCTGGCCGTCGTCCAGTCGCTCGGGTTCCTTCGTCGTGGCGAAGAGGGTGGGCGGGCTGAGCATGGCCTTGGCCTCGACCAGCCGCTGCTTGCGGCCCGGCTGAACGGCCAGATGCCGGACGAGCGCCCAGAGTGGCCGCGGCAGCGACGATTCAACGTTGATTAGGGCTACCATGCGGGGTCCTTCGAGAGGATGTCGAGCGGGATTGCCTTGTTCATGTATCTCAGCGGTGTTCCGGGACGGTGCGGATCGGGCAGAGTCGCTGGGTGTACAAGGTAAGTGGGCGCCTCCATGCCAAGCCGCTCTACTACAGCTTCTGGCAGGGACTCGGTGGTCTCGTCGAGAACCCAGACAAGCGCGCTCTCGTACATGCCCAGCAGGCTCGCGTCGCGATCCACGATCACGGGGTAGGGTGCGGCCCGGCGTTGTACCCGGCGCAGCAAGGGTTCTGACAGGCCAGGGCCACCCAGGACGCCACACCGCAGCCGGACGAGCTTTTCGAGCAAGTCGGGGAGCAGGTCGTCGAGATGCTCTCGCCGGCTCCAGTAGATGCTCAGCAGCGGACTGCCGCCACGATACCGGGCCAAGGGATCCGGGCGAGCGGGCCAGCGTGCGCTGGCTGGCCAAGGGAGCATCCCGCGTCGGCGCATTCCAGTCTGTTCGTCAGGTGCCCGGTGTTTCCGACAGTGGGGGCAACTGCGGCACGAGAGCCCAGTGGCCAAGGTGCCACCTTGCCACCTGAGCCGGTAGTACTCGGCGAGAATCTCTGACACGCAACGCTCGCCACGCAACAGGGATTTGAGCTGACGCAGGGCGGTCTGCTGTTGGTCGTGCACCACCTGACGTTGTGCAGTCAGCCGCTCCTTGAAGAAAAATTGGTTGTTGAGTTGGCCTTCGCGCTCACTGACCACGCGGAGCACGGCCTGTTGGTCGACAGGCGATTCGCCGTCCTCGTCTTGGTCGCGTCGCCAGGCCGGAGCTTCCTGGCGGATCAGCCCCGCCTGCTCCATCAGGTTGAGCAGGCGGACATTCCACTGGATGTTCCGGGCTGATTCGGCGCGCAGATAGGCTGGCAACTCCGCAAGATCGATCTCCAGCGTGGAATCCTCGGCCACCCGAGCCTTGGCGCGCATGCTCCGCCAGCGGACCCAGCCCAAGTCGTCACCGATCAGGGTCACTCGGCTGAGCCGCTCGGCCAAGTTCTTGTCCACCGGTGCGGTGGCCATGTACGCGACGCACGCCCGCCCGTCCCGGCCGCCACGACCGACCTCCTGGTAGTAGCGGTCGATCGTCTCAGGCAAGCACGCGTGCACGACCGACCGGACGCTCGCCATATCCACGCCCAGACCGAACGCCGAGGTGCCGACAACGACGTCGAAGCGGGTGGCCGACTCATTCCCGGAGGCGTCCTCGCCGCGCCAGCCGTTGATCACGGTGCGCCGCTCAGCCTCACCGGAGTCCCCGGTCAGTTGAGTTACTCGGCCGAAACCGGCCTCGCGGAGCCGGCGTGCCCAGTCTGTGGCATCTTGGCGCGTGGTGGTGTAGAGGACCAGCGGCCGCGGCAGCGCGTTGATCGCCTCCATGACCGCGCTGTCCCGCGCATCCTGATCGGTGAAGTCGTCGACGAAGTAAATGGGCTCGGCCCGAGTGTGCGAGGCCCAGACCAACTCCACCGGGCTCGGCTTCCCGAAAGTCTCCCTGAGGGTGTGGACCTGCGAGGCGGTGAGGGTGGCGCTCATCGCGATGGTCACCACCTGGCGCCCCTCCGGCGCAACCCTTAGCCACGACCGGCGCTTAGCCGCGATGGCCTGAAACTCAGGCCGGAAGTCGTGGCCCCACTGCTCGACGATGTGTGCCTCGTCAATGATCAGGTGGGTCAAATGACCAGCCCGCGCGGCAGCTTCCAACGCAAAACTCAGGCCGGTGGTCACAGCCTCCGGCGCCGCGATCACCATCCCTTGCTGGCCAGTACGGATGTCCTGCCGGATCGTCTCCTTCACAGCCTTGTCAAGGCTGCCGGTGTATGCGAACGCCCGTGTCGCGGCAGTCTTGTCACCGCGTTGGATAAGGCGACGGCGCAGTCGGCGCTCCATGTCCAAGGCTAGGACCACGGTCGGCACAACCATGACCGCGACACCACCATTTCGGATTGCCGGCAGCACGGTCGCCCACGCGACCTCGGTCTTGCCCTCACCCGTCGGCAGGCAGGCGATCACGGTGCCACCGGCCGGCGCAGTGGCCAAGGTACGAGCGGCCTCTCGCTGTCCGTACGAGGAGTAATTGCCGAAGCCGAGCGCCTCGGTCCAGAAGGGATCAGCTGGCAGATCGCGCTCACGGCCAGCGACTCCAGCGTAAACGCGCGACAAATCGTCCTCGGCGGCTGCATCAGGGCTCGGTGAGGGCGACCAGGGTTCGCCGCCAATGCGTAGGCGTTCCCCGGTCGGAAGGACTGTGCAGCGGGCCGATTTCCACTGCTGCTCAGTCGGTAGGCGAGGACCTGTCGGCACAACCAACGAGTCCTGGACGCCGGTGCGGGCCTGATGCTCGAGCAGAACCTGCCTGGTCAACGCGACGACGTCACGCCAGCGCGCTGCGCCGGTTTCCAGGCTGGCCACGGCGTCACGCAGCCGGCGACAGGTGCCGGCCGTGGGAATGTGCTCGACGTCGGGCCACGCTTGCCAGATCGACTGTGCGGTCGTCCAGTCGTCATGCTGCACGATCGATCCCCCATTGGTTGCCCCCCACGATGCACGTCGCCGCGACTACGCGAATCTTCGGGCGAAGAAGCCCGTTAACTAGGAGGTTTGTCATGTCCACGTTCGTCACATAGCTCTCGGTGTCGGAGAGCAGCCGTCCGGCGGCCTTCCGAGCCAATGCTTGCGCCCGCTGGATGGCCAGTTTGCGACGGCCTTCGGCGTGAGCGGCAGTAGTCTTCGCCTGGAGGTCTTCACTGCTCGCGAGGAGTTCGCGAGCAGTCGCTTCGGCGGTCCGCGCGGCGTCCGCGAAGCGCGCGAGGCCGCCGAAGCTGTTCAGGACCGGCGTGGCGCGATCGGGGTTCAAGTTGATGTCTCGCGCCCCGTACGGCTGGTTCAGCCACCTGAGGAGGTGTTCATCGCTAACTCGGGTGCCTGCGGTGTCTAGCCAGACCCGTTCGATGTAAGGCGGTAGCAGCAGGTCGGCGTGCCGCCGAATCGCGTGCTGGGCTTCCTCGCCGGCATCGGGGTGGTCGAGGGCCGACGTCAAGTCGGCCTCTACCACGACCTCGAATCCAAAGTGCACAGTCTCGTGTGGCTGGCCAGGGCGCCACAGTGCTGAGGCTTGTCCTCGGTCGTCGATCGCGATGACGGCGCTGAGTAGTTCGATTAGCGGATTGCCGATTCGGAAGAGTCGGACGCCACCATCGTGTAGATCGGTGGTGTGCAGGCTGACATTGCGATTGAACGCTCCAGTCATACTGCCGGCCGGGAGGTGGCGGCGTCCGTGCGCCAGAACCAGCGGGGAGATCAACGGTGGAGCGCTGCTGTTGAATCCGAACGTCACCACGGCTTCGCCGGGTGGTTCGACGGTGAGACGGACACCGCCGCTGGTGTGGGAGGTCAGGGCTCGCAAAGCACGCTCCTGGCGCTGCCAGCCCAGCTCCATCCGGGCGATCGCCTTGGCGACCCGCAACCCGTTCGGGTCTTCGTGGATCGATTCGAGGGCATCCATCGCCTCGATCTCGATCCGCTCCTTGCGCAGTTCGGCGACGACCTGGTCCGTCCGCGCGGTTATCGCGGTCGGCCCGTTGAGTACGGCCGCCTCCCAAGCTTGCTCTTGAATCTGGTCCAGTCGGTCTTGCAACGCCGACAGAGAGCCGTCGAACGCGCCTACCGCGTCTACTAGGAAGTCGCGCCAGGCGGAGTTGAAAGACTCGTCGGAGCCACCACCCGACTCGCAGTGTTGGGCAGCGGGTTGTTTGCCGCTCCACGACCAGCCAGCGAACCGGTCAACCCGCCCTAGCCTTTGTTCCAGCCGGTTCGGCGACCAGGGCAACCGAAGGTGGACGACGACGTCGGCCTCTTGCAGGTTGACCCCGTCCTCTCCGCTGTCGTCCACGATCAGCAGCGCCGACCCGGTTCCTAGGCGCCAGGTCGAGAGGTCGGCCGCGACTTGGTCGCCAGCTCGGCTGCCGGTGTGACGCAGGATGGTCCATGGGGTCCGCCGCGTGAGCAACGCAGCGAGGTCGTCCGCCATCCGCCCGGGGCCGCAGAAAACGACCGGTCGCTGGGCTCCCTTCAGCACTCGGCCAAGTTCGTTGAGAGCCAGCGCGGGGCTGGTCGTCATCTGGGTTAGCTCGTCCAACGTCTGTTTTTCCGTTGACAACACAGGAACATCGCGAAGTACCGCTCGCTCGGACACGGAGAGTCCGGCGCTACTCGCCGAGGCCGCAATCCCGTCGATCCGCCACCGAAGCGCATCGATCAGGTCCCCGGAAAGTTCGTCGACTCGGCTGGCGAGGATCGCAAGCACCTGGCCGTAACGGCGGGCAAGCCTCTCGTCGTCGTGGTCCACCAGCCATTGGGCGACTCGCTGCTGCCACTCCAGCAGGGCTTGTTGTGCAAGTAGCGCGCGGCGACTGCCCAGCGCGAGGCTTGCTGGCCGGCTACGACTGGTGACCTCGAAGGGCACCAGGTCTTCGTCCCGTGTCGACAGCACGTCGGTGCGGCGGTGCCGGATCATCCGGCGGTGCATCCGGTACGTCTCGCTGATGTGTGCGCGCAGCAAGTCCAACGCCTCGGCCAACTTTGGCCGCTCCGTTTCGCTGTGCAGGTCGCCGAACTCGGTGAGGAATTTCCGGATGCCGATCGAAAGCTCGTCGAAGGTCTCGTCGCCGGGAATAATCGTGGCGATTTCATCGAGCACCTGCGGCAGCAACATCTCAAATTCTGCGTTCAGGCCGTGAACGGCATTGGCGAGTAGTCTTCGATCCTCGAAATGGACGCGGAACCGATCCAGATCGGACCACTTGTAAAGATGTGGATCGAGCAGATGCAGAAGGCTGAGGTGCAATTCCGGGCGAGCGGCGGCGGGCGTCGCGGAGAGCAGGATGAGCCGGGGTACTGAATGCGCCAAGGCCACCAACTGCGGGTAGGGTGCCTGCCGAGGGTCGCCGGTCCGGGTGAGGTTGTGCACCTCGTCGATCACGAGAAGATCGAAGCCGTGGTACTCGCGCCAGCGGTCGGGAGCCTCGTGTTGCCCGATCCGGATGTCCGCGTTCGGGAAGTCGTCGATGAAGAACTTGGTGCGCAACTCGGCCTTCCACTGCCGGCGCAGAAGATCCGGAGTGAGCACAGCGATCCGGGCCGACGGATGGTCGATGAGGTGCTGCCGGATGACCAGCCCTGCCTCGATGGTCTTGCCCAAACCAACCTCATCGGCCAGCACGTACCGCTGGACAGGATCAGTTAGGACGGTCAGGGCTGTGTCGACTTGGTGGGGATAGATCTCGATGGCTGATGAAACCAGAGCCGAGAAGTTCGCCGAGGCGGCACGTTGCCACATCAGGCTGTACAACATGGGAATCCGGGCGTCCCGAAAGTATGGTGACTCGTTCGCGCCGGCCGCGAGCACCTCCACCGGTGACTGGACCGGCCGGTTCCACCGCACGTAGAGGTTTGTGGCCGAGATCTGTAGGTCGAACTCTCGGTTGGGTAGACGCACCGCGTAGTGGTGCGGACCGCCACCTACGACGCGGCCGGCGCGCCACGCGCCGCTGCCTTCGTGGTCGGGCCAGTACACCCGAGTCTGTATCGGAAGAATGACGACAGAACACTGCTGGGCGGGAAGTTTCCATTCGCGAGCGACGGGTCGAGCGGCGGACTCGAAGGCCTCGACCAGCAGATGATCCCCGTCGTGTGCGCGAACTTTGGCCACGCCTGGAATGGCTGGGTGCTGTACAAATTGCCCCATGGGATGGCTGGTGAGGGGCGATGGCACCTGCGGAGCGTAGCGAGGATCGTAAGCGTTGATGATAGGCATAACGTCTCCTCGCTGGCTATCTAACGTCTTCGTAAGGTCGGCATGTCTTCACAAAAATGCGCCCGAAAGTGCAGGCGTGTCGCGCGGGTTGCTGGCCGCAACCTGTGCATGCCACCGTGATCGCGGTGCTCGACCGCCTGGCGGTCGAAGCCTAATGGGGTGAGGCAAATAGCAAAGCGTTGGTGTCGCAGGATTTCATCGGCTTGCGGAAGCGAATCCGCCTTCGATTTCCCATTTATCGGTATAGGAGTAGCGTTGGCTGTGCTCGCCGGTTGATCCGAAAGGGTTGGGTTCCGTCCGTCGCGCACAGCACGACAACGGGTTGACTGTGGATGAGCCATCCCTTGGGGGCCCTCGTCTTCGGGGGTCGGGATTCATGGAACCACTGTCGGAGAACACTGTCAACAGACAAAGTCTGGACGCCCTGTGTACACTCCGCCGTGTGGAACGGAGAGCAAGGGTCACGGCAGCGGACATCGCCCGCCTTGCGGGAGTCGGGCGGGCCGCCGTCACCAACTGGCGGAAGCGGCATGCGACGTTCCCGACGCCGGTGGGCGGTACTGCCGCGTCCCCGCACTTCGATCTCGAACAGGTTGAGGTATGGCTGGCTGACCAGGGCAAACTGCCGGCAGTCGCTGACGAGGATCGAATCTGGCGCAAGCTGCTCGCGAGCGCGGATGATCCGTCCGAAGCCTTGGCTGCCGCAGGCGAACACCTCCACGGTGTACGCCCTTTGCCCTATTCCGAGTTGGAGTTGGAACTCGCCGACCTTGCGAGAAGACGTGAGCCGCAGGGCGCGTTCGATGAACTCTGGCGCCGGTTCGTCGGGCTGCCTGGACAGCGTTCGATCACCACACCGGACGCTCTAGCCGACCTGATGGTCACCCTCGCCCACGTCTCCGGCAGTACAGTCCTGGACCCTGCTTGCGGGAACGGGAGTCTGCTGCGTGCGGCAATCAGGGCCGGCGCCACAACGGTCTATGGCCAAGACAACGACGCCGCCGCGACTCGTCTTGCTCGACTCTGGCTCGCGATCAACAATCGGCCAGGGACGGTCGCTACCGACGACTCCCTACGACGGGATGCCTTTCCCGGCCTCAACGTCGATGCGGTGGTGGCAAACCTGCCGTTCGGCCTTACCAACTGGGGGCATGAGGCGCTCAGCCACGACGCGCGATGGGTCTATGGACTTCCGCCACGTACCGAACCTGAACTCGCTTGGGTGCAACATGCGCTCGCTCATCTGAAACCCGGGAGGCGTGCGGTACTGCTGATGCCGCCTTCGGCGGCGAGTCGGCGAGCGGGTCGGCGCATCCGCTCCGAGTTGCTGCGGCGGGGAGCGATTCGTGCGGTAGTCGCGTTGCCGCCGGGAGCTGCCGCGCCTCACGCGATCAGCCTGCACCTTTGGGTGCTGCAGCGCACGACCCAGGCCGCTCAAGAGGTCTTATTCGTCGATGCGACCGCGGCAAGCATCGAGTCGGTCACCCGGCGCATCGCGGAATCCGTGGAGGGCGCCGACGACGACATGACATACGCGGCCTCGGTGATCGATCTACTGGACGAAGAAGTCGATCTTACGCCCGGCCGGCACGGCTTGGCAGATGCGGCTGGGGCTGCGTCGGCGAAGACGCTGCACGAGAGCCGGAAACGGCTGGTCGGTATGGTTAACTCGCTTCACGACCTCTTGCCCGACTTGCCTGATGCGGACGTCGCTGCCGGCCCGCTTCCCGTGATCGGAGTCGCTGAGTTGGTTCGCACGGGAAGTCTTCATCTGCTTGGTCCGGTCCGTGTCGGCCCGAGTGATTTGGGTCAGGAGACAGATGTCCCGGTATTGACCAGCGATGACGTCGTAGCGGGCCACAGTGCATCCGGACGCTCGGAAGGGCCGCTTCATCCGCAGATCCCTCTGCTGCCAGGCGATGTGGTCGTGCCTACGATCGGCTCGGGCATAGTGGCACGCGTCATCACCGCAGAGCCAGCGGTGCTCGGCCGCAATCTGCTTCTCCTGCGTTGCACGCCGGATGAACTTGACCCATGGTTCCTCGCGGGCCACTTACGAACATCGACCAACGAACGGCAGACTGCTAGTTCCTCCGGATCCCAACGTTACGACGTCCGCAAGGCCCAGATCCCACGCATCCCCATTGAGCAGCAGCGGCGGCACGGTGCCGCGTTCCAGAAACTCCAGCAATTCGACGTCACCGTCCGAGCGGCCGCGATGCTCAGTGGCGAGCTGTCCCGCCACGCCGCTGACGGCTTGGCCTATGGATTCCTGACGCTTGGCGACATCTGAACGGCCCGATGACATCGATCGCCTGAAATGCGCGATGATGGCGGATGCCGAGCAATGGATCGATCATCTATCCACTAGGGCCGTTGCTCGGCCAGCGGACAGAATGGGGGTCGCGGTGGCGGGGCGAACGCTCGGCGACGGGCGGTACGAACTGCAAAGCCCGCTCGCGCGTGGAGGGATGGGCGAGGTTTGGCTCGGCCGCGACACGCGACTTGACCGGGAGATGGCGGTCAAGTTCATCTGGGCCCGGCACGAAGCGCTGGAAGAAGAGCAGCTCCGCCGGTTTTTTCGGGAAGCGAAGATCACAGCACGGCTGGAGCACCCCGGGGTGCCGGCCGTGTACGACACCGGTGTTGACCAGGACGGTCGCCCGTACATGGTTATGCAACGGGTCCACGGCATGAGCGTGGCAGACCTCGTCTCCGAGCATGACCCACTGCCGATCAGTTGGGCAGCCACCATCGCCGCGCAAGCATGCGCCGTCCTCGTCGCCGCGCACGCCGCATCACTGGTGCATCGTGATCTCAAGCCCAGCAACCTCATGCTCGAACCGAACGGTTGTGTGAAGGTCCTCGACTTCGGCCTGGCCGTGGCACCGACCCTGGCTGACTTCTCTCGGATCACCGTGACCGGCCAGCCGATCGGCACCCCGGCGTACATGGCGCCGGAGCAGGTCGAAGCGGGCCTCAGCGAGCCCGCTACGGACTTGTACGCCCTCGGCTGCACGCTTCACGAGATGATTGCGGGCGACCAAGTCTTCATCGGTCCGACCGCATACTCTGTGATGACGCAGCAGGTGAGGGACGCGCCGCCGCGACTGCGGTCGTTGCGCTCAGATATCCCCGCGGCGCTGGAGAAACTGGTCCTTGATCTGCTGGAGAAGCGGCCAGAGGACCGCCCAGCCGGCGCCGACGAGGTTCACCAGCGCCTGCTGCCCTTCGCCAAGAACCTCCCTTCGCTTCCTGGGGTTCTCGAAGCACCAGGTCGACCTAGTCCAGTCCGTATGTACGCCGAGTTGGTCACTCGAGTGCCAGGCACGGCGCGGGAGTCAACGCCATCCGCTCCTGTGCAAGGCCGGCGTGAACCGAAAACTGCCGAGCCCGCTGTTACCCGCCAAGCTCTGACGAAAGTGCGCGGCGACGTCGGGCAGTTGATTCGTGACACGAGGTTCAGCGAGGCGGCTGAGATCCTCGCCGACGCCGAAAACACCGGTCGAGAGGCCTTCGGCGCCACCGACAACGAGGTGCTACGCATCCGCTACGACCTGGCTAACGCGCTGTTTGAGGGCGGTGACTACCGCCGCGCCGCACCCGTCTACCAAGCGCTTGCTGCTGATCTGCTGGCCGGGGGAGCTGGCTCATCCGACATGGTGTTCGACTGTCGGGTCAGGGCGGCCATCTGTCAGGCTATGACGGGCGAGGCACGGCAAGCCTTAGAACAACTCGACGGGCTACTTGCCTACCGGCGAGGTTCCTACGGCGCGGACGATCCCCGCACGCTGGAGCTTCGTAAACAAATCGCCCTGCTGCAGTTGCGGTCCGGCCAACATGACAGGGCCCAAAAGACGCTGACGAGCCTGCTCGATGACGTGCGCCGGTTGCCGGCCGGCACGGACCCAAGTCCAGCCGAGGTCGCAGATCTGCTCGCGTCCATTCGCTCCGAGAAGAACTAGGGACGGCGACGTGCGAGTCGCGACTCGCCGAGGACCAGCATGTCAGGCCGGCAGGTTCGGCTCGTACAGCCACGCGGCGAACAGCTCGCTGAGTGAGCCTGACGTGTGGTGCTGCGCCAGCGTCGTGAACTGCTCGGTGGTCACCGTGCCGTGCTGATGGGTCTGCGCCCAGTCCCGCACCAGCGCGAAGAACGACGCGTCACCGATGACCGTGCGCAGGGCGTGCAGGGTCAGTGCTCCGCGCTGGTAGACCCGGTCGTCGAACATCCGCCGTACTCCCGGATCGGCCACCCGCAGGTCCTGCGGCAACCCGGCCAGCAGCCTCCGCGACCGGGCCGCGTGCATCGCTGCCGAGTCGCCGCCGGAGAGCTCTGACCACAGCCACTCCGCGTACTTCGCGAAGCCCTCGTTCAGCCAGATGTGCCGCCAGTCGGCCACCGTCAGGCTGTTGCCGAACCACTGGTGCGCCAGCTCGTGGGCGACGAGCCGCTCGGATCCGCGCCGCCCGTCGACGTGGTTCGCGCCGAAGATGGACAGCCCGTGTGCCTCGACCGGCACGTCCAGCTCCTCGTCGACCACGACGACCGCGTACTCGCTGAACGGGTACGGCCCGAAGAGGCCCTCGAAGGTCGTCATCATCTCCGGCTGCCGGGCGAAGTCGTGCGCCACCGGGGTGAGCAGCCGCGGCGGGACGGCCGCCCGCTGCGGAATCGGACCGGTGGCCAGGTCGACGAGCGCGTAACGTCCGATCTGGACGGTCGCGAGGTAGGTCGACATCGGCGCCGACTGCTCGTACACCCAGGTTGTCCTGGTCGCACCGACCGTGCGGGAGACCAGGGTGCCGTTGGCGACGACGGTGAACCGCGACTGGGTGGTCAGCGCGATCCGGTACGTGGCCTTGTCGGCAGGGTGGTCGTTGCACGGGAACCAGGACGGCGCTCCCGTCGGCTGGCTCGCCACGAGCGCGCCGTCGTCGAGCCGCTCCCAGCCGAGGTCGCCCCACCGGCTGGGGATCGCCCGGGGAGCGCCTTCGTACCGCACCGTGACCGTGAACGGTCTCCCGGCGCGCAGCGGCGACGCCGGTCGGATCCGCAGCTTGCCGGCGCGATGGCTGTAGCGCGCCCGCGCGCCGTCGACCAGGACCTGGTCGACCTGGAACATGCCGAGATCCAGGCTGACCTCGGCAAGGGTACGGTCGGCCGTCGCGGAGATCGTCGCCCGGCCGGAGAGCCGGCCCGGACCGGCCCGGTAGTCCAGCTCGAGGTCGTAGTGCGTCGTCCGGTAGCCGTCGTTGCCGTGCCGGGGCAGATACGGGTCCGCGCCCACGCTCAGTCCGCTTGCCACGCGGCGATCGGGTTGCCCAGCCAACGGCCTCCGCCGGGCACGGTCTCGCCGCGCATGACCAGCGACGCCGGCCCGACCGTGGCATGCGCACCGACGGTCGCGCCCGGCAGGACGATGCCGTGCGGGCCGAGCGTGGCGCCCTCCTCGAGAGTCACCTGATCCATGCGCATGATCCGATCATGGAACAGGTGGGTTTGCACGACACAGCCGCGGTTGACGGTGGCGCCGTCGCCGAGGCGGATCAGGTCGCTCTCCGGCAGCCAGTAGGTCTCGCACCACACGCCGCGCCCGATCCGCGCGCCCAGGCCGCGCAGCCACAGGCTCATCAGCGGGGTGCCGCCGACCGAACCGGCGAGCCACGGGACGGCCAGGACCTCGACGAAGGTGTCGGCCAGCTCGTTGCGCCACACGAAACTGCTCCACAGCGGGCGCTCGCCGACCCGGAACGCGCCGACCAGCAGCCATTTCGCGGCGAGAGCGACCACGCACGCGGCGATCCCGGCCGCGAACAGCAGCGCACCGACGGCGGCGATCGCGACAGCGAAGCCGTAACCGGCGGCGAGAGCCTGAAGACCAGCGAGGGTGAGCACCGCGAGCGCGACCGTGCTCATGACCGGGATGACCCGGCAGGCCTCGACGAGGGCACGCGCGAACATCAGGTGCGCCGGCGGGTCGAACGTCCGGCTCTGGTCGCCGTCGGCCACCGCGCGCGGCACCTTCATCGGCGGCATGCCGAGGTAGGAGCTGCCGGCCTTGGCCTTCTTCGGCGTCGCGGACAGCACGCCGACCAGCCCGCGGTTGGGCACGGCACGGCCGGGCGCGGTCATTCCCGAGTTGCCGAGGAACGCCCGCTTGCCGACGCGGGCGGCGCCGATCCGCAGCCAGCCGCCGCCCAGCTCGTACGAGGCGACCATGGTGTCGTCGGCGAGGAACGCGCCGTCGCCGACGGTGGTCATCGCGGGCACCGCGAGGACGGTGGACGCCTCGACCCCGCGGCCGACCCGCATGCCCAGCGCGCGCAGCCAGACCGGCGTGAACAGGCTCGCGTACAGGGGGAACAGGCCGACCCGGGCGAGGCTCATGAGTCGTTCGGTCGCCCACGCCTGCCACGCGACCCGCCCGTGCACGGGGTGGTAGCCGGCGCGCAGGCCGAGGCTGAGCGCCCGCACCAGGGCCAGAATGAGCAGCGCGTACGTGGCCACCACCGCCACGGTGGCGAGCGGCACGCCGATCAGCGCCTGCCCGAGGGCGGCCTGGAGGGTGGCGGTGCCCTGCACGAACCGGCCGAGCACCAGCAGCCCCGGCACCGCCGCGATCGCGGGGAGCAGACCGAGCACGAGCGAGGTCAGCCCGTACGCCAGGGTCCACCCGACCACGCGGTCGGGACGGCGCTGCGGCCAGCGGCGGGCCGCCCGGCCGGACCGGCTCGCCGGGACACCGGCCCACCGTTGCGCCGCGGGCACCGAACCGATCACGGCCGACCCGGGTGCGACCTCGGCCCGTTTGCCGATCCGCGCGCCGGGCATCAGCGTGCTGCGGGCGCCGACCGTGGCGCCGGCGCCGATCCGGATGCGGCCGACGTGCACGACGTCACCGTCGACCCAGTGCCCGGACAGGTCGACCTCCGGCTCGATCGCCGCGCCCGGCCCGATCCGGAGCATGCCGGTCACCGGCGGCAGGGAGTGCAGGTCGACCCCGGCGCCGATCTTCGCGCCGAGCGCGCGTGCGTAGTAGGTGATCCACACCCCGGTGAGGTTGGTCGCGCCGGTGGACGCCGCGAGCTGCTCGGCGGCCCACAGTCGCATGTGGACGCGACCGCCACGCGGGTAGGTGCCGCGCCGCACACCGCGCAGCAGCAGGCGGGCGCCGCCGGCCGCGATCGCGAGCCGGCCCGGCGGGCTGATGAACAGCAGCCAGCCGGCCAGGACCCACCACCAGGACACGGTCGGTGCCCACGGGTACGAGCCGAACATCGCGAGCACGTTGTTGATCGCGGCCAGGGTCACGACCCAACGCAGCCCGACCACGCCGAGCAGCGGGAGCATCAGGACGCTCTGGGCGATACCCGTGCGCCGGGGCGTCGGGCGCACGGTGCGGTTGGCCGCCTCCGCGGCCTTGAAGTCGTCGAGCCTGCGGGCCAGCGCGCGCAGGGTCGGGTGCTGGTAGACGTCGCTGACCGACGCGCCCGGGTAGCGGACGCGCAGCAGCGTGACGAGCTGTGCGGCGCCCAGGCTGGAGCCGCCGGAGGCGAAGAAGTCGTCATCGGTGCCGCCCGGCGCGACGCCGAGGATCTCGCTCCAGCACTCGGCCAGCCACGCCTCGGTGCCTTCCAGCCGGAGGGCGGTCGCGGCGGCCTCCAGCTCCGGCAGCGGCCACGGCAGGGCGGCCCGGTCCACCTTGCCCGACGTGCGGGTGGGCAGGCCGTCGACCACGGCTATCAGGGGCACCAGCGCGGCCGGCAGCGCGGCCCGCAGCCGCTCGACCGCCGCCGCCTTGTCGAACCCCGTATCTGCCGCCGGCACGACGTACCCGACGAGAAGTTGGTTGCCGTGTGTGGTCGTGCGCACCGCGGCGGCCGCGGCGGCCACGTCCGGCAGCGCCTGCAGCGCCGCGTCGACCTCGCCCAGCTCGATCCGGCGCCCGCCCAGCTTGACCTGCTCGTCGGCCCGGCCGAGGAACACCAGCCCCTCAGGCTCGGCGCGGACCAGGTCACCGCTGCGGTACGCGCGCGTCCAGCCGAGTGACGGCAGCGGCGCGAACTTCTCCGCGTCCTTGTCGGCGTCCAGGTAGCGGGCCAGCCCGACGCCGCCGATCACGAGCTCGCCGATCTCGCCCATCGCGGCCGGGTGGCCCCAGGGACCCATGACCGCCAGCTCCCAGCCGTCGAGCGGCAGCCCGATGCGCACCGGACCCTCGCCGGTGAGCTGCGCGGCGCAGGCGACGACCGTGGCCTCGGTCGGCCCGTACGTGTTCCACACCTCGCGGCCTTCGACGGCCAGCCGCTCGGCGAGCTCGGGCGGGCAGGCCTCGCCGCCGAAGATGAGCAGCCGCACGTCGTCGAGGGCCTCGGCCGGCCAGAGCGTGGCGAGCGTCGGGACCGTGGACACCACGGTGATCCCCTGCTCGACCAACCACGGCCCGAGATCCATCCCGGTACGCACGAGCGAGCGCGGCGCGGGCACCAGGCAGGCGCCGTGCCGCCACGCCAGCCACATCTCCTCGCAGGAGGCGTCGAACGCGACCGACAGCCCGGCGAGCACCCGGTCGTCCGGCCCCAGCGGCTCGTCGCGCAGGAAGAGCCGCGCCTCGGCGTCGACGAACGCGGCGGCGGAGCGGTGGGTCACCGCGACGCCCTTCGGCCGGCCCGTGGACCCGGAGGTGAAGATGATCCACGCGTCGTCGTCGGGACCGGGGCGGCGGGCCTTTCCACTGGGTGTGCGGCGCTGTGTCAGCGTCCGGTCGGGTCCGAGGACGGCAGACACGTCCGCCTCGGCGAACACGAGCTCGGCCCGCTCGTCCGGGTCGTCGGCGTCCACCGGCACGTACGCGGCGCCGGCGGCCAGGACGGCGAGGATCGATACGTACAGGTCGACGGTGCCGGACGGGACGCGCACGCCGACGCGGTCGCCGACCCCGACGCCGGTCGCGACGAGCCGCTGCCGCAGCTCGCTGATCTCGCCTTCGAGGGCCTTGTAGGTGAGCTGGGTGGCTCCGTCGTCGATGGCCGGGGCGTTCGGGTGCCGCTGGGCGGTTTGGGCGAGGATGTCCAGAAGGGTGCGCGCGGGCGGGGCGGTCTCGGCGGAGTACAGGGCCCACGGCTGGCTGGGCGCGACGGGTGCGTCGACGGGCAGCGGCTCAGCGGGGGCCTCGACCAGATCGACTTCGGCCACGTTCGCGCGCATGCTCCACCCTCCGACGAACATGAGCTGCACCGCCGGCGGGCAAGGCGCATCTGTTCCTCGGTGGCGCGCGGACACCGCGACCACCGACCGGAAAGCGTAACGCAGTGTTAACCGTAGTTACCCCAAATTCGGCAACCTGGTGGCTGGTATCACAGGGAGGCCCGGGCCGTCCGCGCGCCGGGTTTCATCTGCCCACATTGGACATGAAGGCCCCGGGCGGCGGCACACGAGTCCACAGTGTCGGGGTGTCCCGGGACGATCGACGATCGTCCCGGGACGTCGGTCAGCTAGCAGCACTCGATCGAGTGGCCGCCCGACCTTCCCCCGAGTGCGCTCGCGGCGGCCGGTGCGGCCGCCATCGCGATCATGGCGGCGCCGCCCAGGATCACGATCGCCAGTCGCCGACCCAGGTTCGTGCGGAAGACGCCGTGCTCGGGCCGTTGCGGGTCGAGCGCGACGGCATCGGTGTTCCGCTCGGCCCACAGCTCACCGCGCTGACCTCGACGCTCCTGCTCGAGCCGGGCGCCGCGATCCCGGCCCGGCGCCTGATCGACCTCCTATGGACCGGCGCACCGCCGGACGGCGCGGCGGCCACCCTTCGCAGCCACGTCTCGCATCTGCGCACGGCTCTCGGACCTGATCCGATCGTCACCGTGGGCAGGGGCGCGCGCCTGGGCTATCGCCTCGACATCGACCCTGACGCCGTCGACTCGCACCGCTTCGCGTCGGCCTGTGCGCATTCGCAGCGGGCCGACGACGCCACGCGTTCGCTGGCTCTCCTCGACGAAGCGCTGGCGCTGTGGCGCGGTCCCGCGTACGCCGATATCGCCCATCAGCCCTTTGCCCTGCCCCAGATCGCCCGGTTGCAGGGTCTGCGCCAGGCCGCCCGGCGCGACCGGGCCGAGGCGTTGTCGGCGTCCTACCTCGCGCTGGGGGAGCGGGAGCGCACGATGTTCCGGGTGCTGGGGCTCTTTCCGGGCGCGGCGATCGGCGTCGACGCCGCCGCCAGTCTGGCCGGCACGACGGCGCTGTCCGCCACCGCGGCACTGGCGGTCCTCGCCGAGTCCAATATGGTCACCGAACTGCCCGGCGGACGCTTCAGCACACATGACCTTCTTCGTGCGTACGCCTTCGAGCTGGCGACGCCGGACGCGGAGGCCGCCACCGGACGGCTCGTCGACCACTATCTGCACACCGCTGAGGCCGCCGAGCGGCTGTTGAGGCCGCACCGGCACCGCGGGAGCACCGCCACGGCGACCGTGGCGTTCGACGACCAGGAACAGGCGATGGCCTGGCTGGCCGCCGAGCGGCCCGTCCTGTTGGCGCTCCTGGAGAGCGCTTCGACCGGCGACACGGCGGCCGCCGCGCTCGCCCGTGCCATGACGACGTACCTGCACCGGTCGCTGCAACCGGCCGTCGTCCTGTCCGTGGCGACGTCGGCGCTGCGGGCGACCGAGCGCACCGGTGACGCGTGGGGACAGGCGGATGCGCTGCGCGAACTCGGCCTGGCGCTCATCCAGCTCGACCGGCACAGCGAGGCGGCCGACACGCTCGACGCGGCGCTGGAACGGTTTCGCGACCTCGACGACTACGTCGGCACGGCCGACACCCACCTCACGCTCGGCTGGCTCGCGGACCAGCAGGGGCGCCTGAGCGACAGCCTCGACCACGACCGCCAGGCGCTCGCCCTCTTCGTGCGCGCCGGAGACGTCGCGGGCCAGGCGCGAGCCCTCAACGCGGTCGGCTGGGACCACTCGCGGTTGGGCAGCCATGCCCAGGCGCTGCGGCATTGCCGCCGGGCCGTGCGCCTGCACGAGCAGCGGAACGACACGTCGGGAGCCGCCCGCGCCCATGACAGCGTCGGCTATGCGCTCCACCACCTCGGCCGCTATTCCGAGGCGTTGACCAGCTTCGAAGGCGCCTTGAGCGGCTGAGGAGCCCGGGAGCGTCCGGGTGCGACGCTCCCGGGCATCCTGTTCAGCAGTAGAGGTTGTTACCCGCGCCGACGCCGAGGATGCCGACGAACTGCTGGTAACGGGTGACGCGGCTCTGCACCTGGGCGGGGTTGCCGCCGTTGCACTCGATCGAGCCGTTGATGCTGCGGATGGTCTGGCCGAAGCCGGCGCCGTTGACCATGGCGTTGTGCGCGGTCATCGTGCCGGGGCCGTTCTGGGTCATCCAGTACCAGAGGCCGGTCTTCCAGGCGACCGCCGCGTCGGTCTGGACGAGCCAGGGGTTGGTCAGCAGCGGCAGCCCGAGCGCGTTGCCGGCCGCGTTGTAGTTGAAGTTCCAACTGAGCTGGATCGGCCCGCGGCCGTAGTAGGCGGCCTGGCCGGCGGGGCAACCGTACGACTGGTTCGGGTCGCAGTAGTGGGGGTAGTTCGCGGTGTTCTGCTCGACGATGTAGACGAGCCCGCCAGTCTCGTGGTGCACGTTGGCGAGGAAGGCCGCTGCCTCCTGGCGCTGGACGGTGGTGCTGCCGCTCTTGGCGAACGCGGGGTACGCGCTGAGCGCGGCTACCAGCCCGGAGTAGGTGTAGAAGGAGTTCCGGCCCGGGAACATCTGGTTGAACTGGGACTCACTGACGACGAAGCCACCCGTCGGTGGTGGGTTGGTCGGGCCGCCACCGCCGCAGGTGTAGGGCTCCCAGTACCAGGTGCTGATGATCGGGTCGTAGCCCGGGTTGTCGTGCTCGGCGATGTAGTACAAGCCGTTGGTGTAGCGCACGATCGCGCCGGTGGCGTAGAAGGTGCCGGCGGCCCAGTTCGGGTAGTTGCAGCTTCCGCCCGGGTTGCCGCTCCCGCCGTCGCAGGCGCCGAGGTCCTGCCACACGCCGGTGGTGCCGGGCGGGGCCTCGCCCTGCGTCCACCATTTCGCCTGGTAGTTGCGACCGTTGCGAGAAGCCTGGTTGCCTCCCCAGTAGACGGTGGAGGCCTGCCACGCGGCCGAACAGGCGGCGGCCGAGGCCGCGGTCGCGGGGATGATCGCGGCCACTCCGCCGGCGACGACCATGGCCAGGGCCACGAGAACGGCACGCAGTCTCGACATGCGATCACTCCTTTCTGGAGTATGCCCCTGCGTGCGAACAGGAGCCACGGATCGATGCCCGTGACTGTAGCACCTTCTGTTCGTAAACTTTACTAATAGTTCGGGGGGCTAGCCGGCTTTCTGTTGGTCGCTCGTCCGTTGCGCGCTCCCGCACTCCAGAAGCTGGGGATCGGTCGTGAGCAGGGTGAAGACACCCATGACCTCGAGCACCCGGCGTACGACCGGCTGAGCTCTCGTGACGATCAACGCGGTGCCACACTCCGCCGCGCGATGGCGACCGGCGAGGAGCACCCTGATGCCGGTGGAGTCGAGGAACGGGACTCCGGCCAGGTCCACCACGATTTTGGTGACCCCCGCATTGTCGATCCCGTCCTGGAGCGCGTCTTCGAGTCGTCCCGCGGTGTCCAGGTCCACCTCGCCGGCGACGGCAACGGTCAACGCGTTCTCGTCCACGTACCGCTCGATGAAAAGGTCGAGCACCTCATATGCACCCTCGTGCGATGCGCTGGTCATGACAGCTACCGATCACGTCGATTTTGCGCCGGGCACTGATTGCCAGTCGAGTGTGCCGCAACCACGCCGCCATCGCTATCCGCCCGCGAAACGGAAAAGCCCTGGCCGGACGGAGGTCCGATCAGGGCGTTTCCGGTCCCGGGGTTACCGCTTGGTTCCGTGGGGGACCAGGTGCAGCTCGACGGGCTCCGGTGGGAGGTCGTCGACTCCGGCGGCAACGGCCTGCTGGTGCCGGCGCCGCACCGACGGCAGGGCCAGCGAGGCCAGGACCGCGACGAGGCCCGCGCCGGCGCAGACCCAGAAGCCGTAGGTGAACGCGTCGTCGGTGGGCAGGCCCTGCGGGGTGCTGTGCGAGGTGATGACGGCCGCGACGACGGCCGTGCCGATGCTGCTGCCGATGGTCCGCGCGATGGTGTTGACGCTGGTCGCCTCGCCGGTCTGCGTGGCGGGAACGCTCTCGATGATGGCGTTGGACATCGCGGCGAACGCGAGGCCGATCCCGGCGCCGGTGAGGATGCCGGAGGCCAGCATCTGCCAGATCGCGCCGTGGCCGACGGCGGGCAGCGCGAACGACACGACGACCAGGACGACGCCGAGGAACATCGGGACCTTCGGGCCGTAGCGGCGGTCCAGCAGGCCGGCCAGGGGTCCGAAGACCACCATGGTCGCGACGGTGGGCAGCAGGAACAGGCCCGACTGCGTGACGGACTTGCCGAAGCCGTAGCCGGTGGCCGCGGGGAGTTGCAGCAGTGTCGGGATGAGCAGGAAGGTGCCGAACATCGCGAAGCCGAGGCCGAGGGCCACGACGTCGGTCGCCCAGACGCCGCGCAGCTTCATCAGGCGCATGTCGACGAGGGGCTCGCGTACCTTCAGCTCGACGGCGACGAACGCGACCAGGGCCACCAGACCCAGCAGCAGGAGTACGACGGTCGGTGTCGCGACCCAGCCCCAGCTCTGCCCCTTGCTGATCGCGAGCAGCAGAGACACGAGGGCCACGGACAGGATCCCGGCGCCGAGGATGTCGAGGCGCCCCGGTGTGCGTACCCGCGACTCCTGAATGCCGAAGATCGCACCGGCCAGCGCGACGGCCACGACGACCAGCGGCAGCCAGAACAGCCAGTGCCAGGAGAGGTGCTCGACGATCGGCCCGGCGGCGACGATGCCGACGCCGGCGCCCACGCCGAAGATCGCGGACAGCAGGCCGACGGTCACGCCGACCTTCTCGCGCGGAAGCTCGTCGCGCACGATGCCGATCGAGAGGGGAAGGATCGCGCCGGCCGCACCCTGCAGCGCCCGGGCCACGATCAGCACGATCAGGTTCGGTGCCACGGCGGCGAGCAGGGTGCCGGCGAACAGGGTCGCGAGGACCCCGATGAGCACGCGGCGCTTGCCGACCATGTCGCCGAGTCGACCGAGGATGGGCGTCAGGACCGACGCGGACAGCAGGTAGGCGGTCAGGATCCAGCTCACGTCCGCGGTCGAGGCGCCAAGATCGCGCCCGATGGTCGACAACGCGGGCGCGACGAGCGACTGCAGCACCGCGAAGGCCAACCCGCCGAGCGACAGGTACAGCACGAGCAGGGTGTTGCTGGTGGCCCGCGGGGTGGCGCGCTCGATGATCTCTGTCATGAGTTCCCCGAAGCGTCTTGTAAACAACTGCTGACTTACCAGTATGCGCACGTCAGGACGTAAGTCAACGATGGTTTACATCACACTGACGGCGCCGGTACGCTGATCGTGTGACTTCACCGCGGCGCCGTGACGCGGCCGGCACCAGACGGCTGCTGCTCGAGGCCGCCCGCCGCCGGTTCGCCCGCAACGGCTACGCGGCGACGACAGTGCGCGACATCGCCGACGAGGCCGGCGTGAACGTGGCATTGATCAACCGCTACTTCGCTTCCAAAGAAGGCTTGTTCGAGGCGTGCCTACAGGGAGTCGGCAACGAGCTCGGCGACGCGGTCGTCGGTGTCGACCAAGTGCCGCGGATCA
Source organism: Asanoa ishikariensis (assembly GCF_900107455.1). GTDB lineage: Bacteria > Actinomycetota > Actinomycetes > Mycobacteriales > Micromonosporaceae > Asanoa > Asanoa ishikariensis. Next base: position 324,162 of record NZ_FNQB01000004.1, read on the forward strand.
TCGCCCGACAGCTTTCCGGCGCCCACAAGGGTGAGCACCCGAACCAACTGCTGTTGTTGTTGCGGTCGTCGGGTGACGAGCGGGCCGAGGAGATCAGGCTCGGCATCCTGCGCTCGTTCGCCGAACGCATGGCTGCCGCGGGAAACTGCGCCCCCGGCAACGAGGACTGCCTGCTCCGCGCGCAGGTCCTCCTCTCGGCGGCGCTGGGGCTGGCCCTCCTGCGGTCGACGACCACAATGGAGCCGCTGACGTCGGCGGACGAGCACGACCTCCTGGCGCCGCTGCAGGACCTGTTCGACGCCCTCCTACCGGGCCGGTGATTTTGCCGAACTGGCTCGACCGTCTCCTCCCGTACCCGGCCCGCAGTCGTCGATCAATGGGCACCCGATGAGGTTGCGGTACTTTGCAACCCATGAGCTGCGAAGTGACGTCTATGACGCATGTAGACGTCGGTGTGTATGACATGGAATATGTCTGTCACGGTCAAGCGAAGCGTTACCGCTTCCGCGTCGAGAGCGTCCCCTTCGCGCACGGCGGCGGCGGCGTCGCGCATATCATCAATGCCGATGGTCATTATCACGGCGACTTCGACGACGACGACGCGCAGCGGGCCATCCCGCGGCTTCACAAATTGCTCCTGGCATTCCATGGCGGCGAGTCTCCCGACCTCCCCTACGACCTTGTTCGAGAAGACCCAGCGCTGACGTGATCGCGGCCGGTGATTTACGGCCCCGTCGTTCTGGGTATGTCCACCATCGCCGGAAAGGTGGTGGTCCGTGATGAAGAAGCCGAGCTGGAAGCTCTACCCGTTCGTAGCCGCGGCGACCGCTGTTCTGCTCGCGATGGCCGTGGGCGACAAGGTGGGTCCGGACGCGGCGTGGATGTTCGTGGTCGTACCGCTGCTGGCGGTGGTCGCGGTGGCGCTGACCGTCCGCCGCGGCACCTGAGACGCTCAACCCGCCAGCAGGTCCCTGAACCCCGCCCGTTCCTTCTCGAGGTCGACCGGGCCGCCCGCCAGTTCGGTCAGGAGATCCGGCAGGGGCCAGGTCGCCAGGTGTGCGTAACGGGCGTTGTAGACCCCGACGGCCTCGATGGCGAACTCGTCCGAGAAGTCGAGCAGGACGTACCCGAGCAACTGCATGATGGTCGCCGCCTCCAGCGACGACCGCCGCGTTCCGTCGGGGCGTTTGCTGCCGAGCCCCGTCTTGAGCTCCAGCAGCAAGCCGGCGGCGACCAGATCGGCATCGGCCTTCATCAAGCGCGACCCCTCGAAGGTCGGCCCTAGCGCCCAAGCGCCGCGCCGAGCCGCCAGGGCCGGCATCAACGTGCTCTGCGCGGACGCACGGAGCTCTCGGAGCTCGTCGATCGCGTTGAGCGGGGCGAGTTCGAGGAGCCTGTCGGCCGTGACCGAGCTTCCCAACTCCGCCAAGGGCGATCCTGGCACGAGGCCGACCCGATAGACGTCGGTCAGCAGCGCCAGCGACCAGCAGGCGCGGGCGAGCAGCTCGTGGTCGATTTCGGTGTCTGAGACCGGTCCCTCGAACCGAGGGGTTCCCGGGTCTTCTCGGTAGCCGAGCATGAGCGCGAGCTCGCGGACCGCGACGCGGACAGCGGGCGTGCGCGCCCCGCGCAGGGCCAAACGTAGGTCTGGGCGAGGGTGCGTCATGAAGCGCACCATCCAGTCGAACGCTGAGCCGATGGTCGCCGGGTTGGCCCGGCCGCCGGCCACGACCAGCGGGCCGACGGATTCCCGGTACCGCGCCTGGAGGTCCTGCCACCTCCCGAACCGTACCGTGACGAACGCCCTCACGGGCGAGGTCCGATCGCTCAAAGCGGTGGTCAGCGAAGGCCATCCGCCAACCGCGGTTCTGTCCATCATGTACGGAGGTTAGCCAACCAAGCAGTGTCCACAAGGGCAGAGATCATCCGTGTGCAGAACTCCTGGACATCGGCCACCTCGACTGGCATGCGTTAGCGAAGCGGCTCGGCATCTTCGCCAGTACAGGCCTGTTCCAGCCAGAGGTCGGAACGGTCTATACGAGCTTGACCCGGGGCAGCCGGGAACATGTTGTCGTGCACAGCAAACCGCTGCCCGACCCCCTTAAGCAGCACTGACCTACGCGTGTTTCGTGGGTGTGTCGCGTCCCATCATTTGACGTCAGCTTTACGACAGCCGTCGATGCCTCTTGTGCCCCCTACGCATGCTCGTTCCCCGCTACCGTCCGGTGTGCATCCATCGGATTCAATCAATGGGGGAACGAGTCCATGCGACATCGCAGACGCATGTTCCGGAGGCTGGCCGCCTTGGTCGCGGCGACCGTCGTCGCTCAGGTGGCGTTCTTCGGCACACCCGCCGCTGCCAACACCGACCGCTGGGAGGCCGCGGTCGCGGCGGTGCCCGGCACCAAGTACGCCCGGGACGCCAAGGCCTACATCACCGAGGCGGTCGAGGCGCTGCGGCCGCACATCAGGGGCAGTGAGGACAAGAAGGAAAGCCGCATCGACCAGGTGCTGGCCGATGTCGGCATCCGTTACTTCGACGGGGCCCGGCTCAACGGCTTCGAAGACGCTGACAAGGCGTTCGGCAACCTCGAGAAGTTCGGCGACTTCGTCGAGGAGCGACTGGACGACGGGCTCAGCGGTACCAAGGAACAGGATCACATCGCCGCGCTGGTGAAGAGCCTGACCGCGGTCCGGCAGCTCGCCGATGCGGCCGTCCAGGACGCCGAGGCGACCATCGGGCCGTTCCGGGCGAACCCGAAGCCGACACCGGTCCCCGAGGGCCTGGACAAGGCGTTCAAGGACCTGCGCGACGCGCGGGAAGACCTCGCCGAGGCCGACGAGGAGTTCCGCGACGCCGACGTCGAGGACGCGATCGAGCACGCCGCCGAGGCGTGGGCGAGCGGATTCAAGGTTCTCAAGCAGTTCGGCATCACGTACACGGGAGACCGTGACGCGGACGGCGTCGTCGACGGGGTGGAGCTGCGTTTCGGGTCCAGCCCGCTGCTTGTCGACTCGGACCGCGACGAGCTGACCGACAAGTTCGAGATCACCCAGCTCGTCGGATTTACGCGGCCGAACTCCTACGACACCGACGCTGACGCGATCTCGGACGCCGCCGAGGACGTCGACCAGGATGGTCTGACCAACCTGGACGAGCAGCGGATCGGCACCTCACCCACGAATCCCGACACCGACGGCGACGGGGTCAACGACGGCACCGAGGTCAGCCGGGGCAGCAACCCGCTCGTGGCCGACCAGCCGCGTGGCCCGCCGCTGCCGGGCGACGTCCCTCCGATCAACCCGCAGCCCACCGGTGTCGACACCGACGGTGACGGGGTTCCGGACCTTGTCGAAGAGGACAACGGGTCCGACCCGGCCAAGCCCGACACCGACGGCGACGGCCTCTCCGACGGCACCGAGCTCGACTACCTGATCAGCGCGCTCTTCCAGGACACCGACGGCGACGGCCTGCGCGACGACTACGAGATCGCCAACGCCGAGTCGCAGGGGCTGCACCCGAGCCAGTTCGACGAGCAGATCAGCAAGTGGACGTACGTCAGCGACTTCCTGCTCGGGATGTTCGCCGGCGACTTCGCCGAGAAAGACTCGATGGCCTGGCTGGCCGGCAACCTCTGCGGCGGCGGGCTCAGCGTCATTCCGGTGGTCGGCTGGATTCTCGGCGGACTCGCCGACATCCGCGACACCATCGCCGCGCTCATCCACGCCGACTGGGTCAGCGCGGGCCTGAGCATCCTCGGCGTCATCCCGTACGTCGGCGACGCGGTCAGCATCCCGGCCAAGGTCGTCAAGTTCGTCAACAAGTACGCGCACCGGCTCATGGCGGCGGCGCGCTACGTCGCCAAGTACGACAAGATCCCGGACACCGTCAAGGAGCTCACCTACGAGCTCATGATGCCCGAGGTCTGGAACTACCTCGTCGTCGAGCAGGTCGAGGAGCCGGCCGGCCTCGTCTCGGTGGCGGTGGCCAGCAGCCGGGTCTCCAAGGGGAACTTCGACCGGCTGCTCAACGGCAAGCGGACCGACCTCAAGCGGCTGCAGGAGATGATGACCGACGGGCCGCACGAGAACGGCCCGAAGGTCGCCTGGGCATACGGCTGGACCGACGGCGAGGACAACTTCGCCGAGATGATGCAGGGCATCGGCCGCCCGGGCGAGCGGACCTTCGACGTCAAGAAGCCGGACAGTCCCGACTTCAAAGGCCCGCGCGAAGTCGACTACGCCGAGGAGACCGACGAGGGCTGGATCTTCCACGAGGTCAAGTCCGGCTTCGCTTTCAGCTCTGGGCGGATCTTGGAACAGGTCGACCAGTGCAAGAAGGACGCCTGGTACCAGGATCGCGCGAACCAGGACTCGATCAAGCAAGCCAATCAGGACAAGATGAAGGGCAAGGGTGTCAAGAAGGTCCACTGGCACTTCGTGGCGAGCGGCAGCGGACAGCCCAACGTGAACGACCTCGGCATGTCCGAGGAGCTTTACAACTGCCTGAAAGAGAACAACATCACCTACACTATTCACTTCCCGGCGGACTGACTGATCGCAGCGTTGCGGGCCGGGCCACGTGCCCGGCCCGCACCTTCGGACCACGTACGTGAGGACGCAGGAATGACCTCTTCGCCTTTCGCGGTGCCGGGCGTCGAACCGCAGGCCGGCTCCGCGGATCAGGGCAGTGTCGGCTACCGCGGCGACCAGTTCGCCGGCCTTCCCGCGGTCGCGGCCGTCCTCGACGGCCTCCCGGCGGAGCTGATCGCGCTGGCCGGTCCGGCCGAGACCCGGGAGGAATACCCGATCGGCCGCCAGGCACTGACGGAGCAGGTCTACGTGTCGACCGACGACGGCCTGCGATGGGGTCTCGGGTTCGCCGACGAGGTGGGCTTCCTGGTCCAGCCGAGCAAGGGCCGCATCCCCGAGGACCTGATCGAGAAGGCGCTCGCCGAGCAACCGGGCGTAGCGTCCGTGTTCCATTACGACCGGGAGTCCTTCGAGGCGGAGACCTCGGAGCTACTGCGCGCGGACGAGATGATGGCCCGCTGGCTGGCGGCCATTTTCACCGCACACCAGGCGTACGCCAGCCACCTCGGGCGGGAGCTTCCCTACTGACGCCGTCAGTTCAAGAGCCGACACCATGACATTCATCGTGACGGCTACGCTCGAAGCTGACCGCGACCGGGGGGAACCCATTGACGTCTTCGCCACGTTGGCTGCCTGGTGAGCGTCAAGCGGACTTCTCGCCCGACGGCATCGTCGACTGTGTACGACGCTTTCGCGAGCCCGTTCATGTCGTACGCGGCCAGGCCGGCTACGAGCCCGGGCTCGGGATCGGTGGACACCTGGCCGCGGACGGCGCATTCGAGCTGCTCGGCACGCTGCCTGCGCTCTACCCGGAATGGCTCGGCGACCGCTCCTTCAACCGCACCCACGGCGTCCGGTTCCCCTACATCGCGGGGGAGATGGCCAACGGCATCGCCACCGTCGCCTCGGTCGTCGCGATGGCCCGCGCGCGGATGCTCGGCTTCTTCGGCGCCGCCGGTCTTCCGCTGCCAGCCGTCGAACGCGCGGTAGGCGAGCTGAGTCGCGAGCTGCGGGGCACCGACAACTGGGGCGTCAACCTGATTCACACCCCGGGCACACCCGAGCTCGAAGACGGCCTGGTCGACCTGCTCCTGAAAGCCGCCGTGCCCAAGGTGTCCGTGTCCGCCTACATGGATCTCACCCCGGCCGTCGTGCGCTGTGCGGTCGCGGGCCTGAGACCGGACGGCCGCGCCCGGCACCTGTTCGCGAAGGTCTCCCGGCCCGAGGTCGCCGCCAAGTTCCTGTCGCCGGCGCCACCCGAGATCCTGCGTGCGCTCCTGGAACGCGGGCAGATCACCAGAGCCGAGGCCGACCTGGCAAGAAAGGTCCCGCTCGCCGAAGACATCACTGTGGAGGCCGACAGCGGCGGCCACACCGACAACCGGCCGCTGGCCGTGGTGCTTCCCGCGATCCGGGCCTTGCGGGACGAGTTGGTCCGCCGCCACGGCTACACCCGCCCCATCAGGGTCGGCGCCGCCGGCGGGCTGGGCGATCCAGCCGGTGTCGCGGCCGCGTTCGCCGCTGGTGCCGCCTACGTCGTGACCGGCACGATCAACCAGCTCTCCCGCGAGGCGGGACTCTCCGACGCGGCCAAAGCGCTGCTCGCCGAAGCGGACCTGGCCGACGTCACCATGGCTCCCGCCGCCGACATGTTCGAGTACGGCATCAAGGTGCAGGTGCTGCGACGCGGCACAATGTTCGCCGCCCGCGCCGGACAGCTCTACGAGACCTACCTGGCCTGTCCGACCCTTGACGACGTCCCGGACGCGACGCGCGAGCGCATCGAGAAGGACATCCTGCGCGGGACCTTTGACGACTGCTGGAAGCAGACCCGCCAGTTCTGGCTCGAACGCGACCCGGCCGAGGCGGACCGCGCCGAGCACGATCCCCGCCACCGCATGGCGCTGGTCTTCCGTTCCTATCTCGGGCTGTCGAGCCGGTGGGCCATCACCGGCGAGCCGACCAGGCAGACCGACTACCAGATTTGGTGCGGCCCAGCGATCGGTGCGTTCAACCGCTGGGTCGCCGGCAGCCCGCTCGCGGAACCCGCGCATCGAACGGTCACCCAGATCGCGCTCAACCTGCTCGAAGGTGCGGCCGTGGTGACACGTGCGCACCAGCTACGTTCCTACGGCGTCGCGGTGCCCGACGAGGCCTTCGCCCCGCGCCCGCGTCTGCTGTCGTGAGGAGGACCAATGGTGCCGATCGCCGTTGTCGGGATCGCGGCTCTGATGCCCGGCGCGCGGGACACGGCCGAGTACTGGCGCAACATCGTCACCGGCCAGGACCTGATCACCGACGTGCCGAAAGACCGCTGGCCCTCCGACGAGTTCTACGACCCTGACCCTTCGACGCCCGACACGACGTACAGCCGCCGGGGTGCGTTCCTGCCCGAGATCGAGTTCGATCCGCTCGCCCACGGGCTGCCGCCGTCCACACTCGAGGCGATCGACCCCGCGCAGCTTTTGGGTCTGACCGTCGCGGACGCACTGCTGGCCGATCTGGACCGCAACCTGGCCGGCCCGCTCGACCGCGAGCGCGTCAGCGTCATCCTCGGCAGCTCCACACTCAGCCGCGTCGGCACGATGGACGCCCGCATCCAGCGCCCGGTGTGGCTCAAAGCCCTGCGGGAGCAGGGTATCGAGGAATCCCTGGCCCAGCAGGTCTGCGACCGGATCGCCGAACAGTACGTGCCCTGGCAGGAGGACTCGTTCCCCGGCCTGCTCTCCAATGTGGTGGCCGGCCGGATCGCGAACCGCCTCGACCTGCACGGCACGAGCTGCACCGTCGACGCCGCCTGCGCGAGCTCACTCGCGGCGGTCTCGGCCGCGGTGAACGAGCTCGCGCTGGGCACCGCGGACCTGGTCGTCACCGGCGGGGTGGACGCGACGAACAACCCGCTGATGTACGTGTGCTTCAGCAAGACGCCGGCCCTGTCTCCGACCGGCGACGCCCGCCCGTTCTCCGACGACGCCGACGGCACGTTGCTGGGCGAGGGCCTGGCGATGTTGGCACTCAAGCGGTTGGACACCGCCGAGCGCGACGGTGACCGGGTCTACGCCGTGATCCGTGGGCTCGGCACCTCGTCGGACGGCCGGGGTGGCGCCATCTACGCGCCGATGCCCGAGGGACAGGTGCGGGCGCTGCGACGCGCGTACGACGCCGCCGGTTACGGCCCCGACACCGTGGAGTTGGTGGAGGCACACGGCACCGCGACCCGCGCCGGCGACGCCGCCGAGTTCGAGTCGCTCCGGCACGTCTTCGGCGCGACCGGACGGCCCGACACCGGATGGTGCGCGCTCGGGAGCGTCAAGTCCCAGATCGGGCACACGAAGGCGGCGGCGGGAGCAGCCGGGCTGATCAAAGCCGTGCTCGCACTGCACCAACGCGTCCTCCCGCCGACCATCAAGGTGCGCGCACCCAGCCCAGGACTGGGCATCGAGGACAGCCCCTTCTACCTGAACACCACCGCGCGCCCCTGGACTCAGAACCCGGACCACCCGCGCCGGGCGTCCGTCTCGAGCTTCGGCTTCGGTGGCGCCAACTACCACGTCACCCTTGAAGAACACGCACACCTGGACACGCGCGCGGGCTTCGACCCCGGCCAGCCAAATCGGCTGGCGACGGTGGCGCGCGACAAGGGCAAGGCCGCCGACCCGGGCCGGATCGCATTCGTCTTCCCAGGGCAGGGATCGCAGTACGTCGGCATGGGCGACGACATCGCGATGGCCTTCCCGGAGGCGCAGGAAGTGTGGGACCTCGCGGCCGGGCTCCGCCTGCACGACGTCGTCTTCCCTCCACCCGCCTTCACCGACGAGCAGCGTGCCGCCCAGCAACGGCGACTCACCGACACCCGATGGGCCCAACCGGCCCTCGCCGCGCACAGCCTCTCCCTGCTCGCGCTGCTGACGTCGATCGGCGTCAAGCCGGACTGCGTGGCCGGCCACAGTCTCGGCGAGCTCGTCGCACTGCACGCGGCCGGCGTCATGGACGCCGACAGCCTGCTGCGTCTGGCCCAGCACCGGGGTGAGCTGCTGGCCCGGATCGACACCGAACCCGGCGCGATGCTGGCCGTGAGCGCTGACGCGGACGCGGTCGCATCGGCGATCGGGGAGGCTGACGCCTGGATCGCGAACCTCAACGCACCGCGGCAGACCGTCGTATCGGGGAGCGTGCGCGCGATCGAGGCACTGCGAGAGGGGCTGGCCGCGCGCGGAATCGCGGCGATCCGCCTCAACGTGTCGGCGGCCTTCCACAGCCCCATGGCCGGCTCGGCCGAGGCGCCGCTGCGGGAGTTCCTTGAGAAGCTCGACGTGACCGCGCCGCGCATCGACGTCTACGGGAACACCGACGCGGCGCTCTACGGCGATGACATTCGCGGCACGCTCGCGAGACAGGTCGCCGCGCCGGTCAGGTTCCTCGACCAGATCGAGGCGATGTACGCCGACGGCGTGCGCACCTTCATCGAGGTCGGCGCCGGATCCGCGCTCACCGGCCTGATCGGACAGATCCTCGGCGACCGCGAGCACCTGGCCGTCAGCCTCGACCGGCGTGGCCGCGACGGGGTCTCCGCGTGGCACGAGGCCCTCGGCCGGCTCGCGGTGCGCGGCGTGCCGATGCACCTGATCCCGGACCGCAGCGATGAGCCACCCCAGGACCGGCCCCGGATGACAGTGCGGGTCAACGGATCCGGCTATGTTCCGCCCACCCCTGTTCGCCGGTCGCCGGCGCCCAAACGCGTGGAGGCCCCCGCCCCGATGACCGAGCCCGAACCGAACGCCCAGTGGTTGGCCGCGGTGCAGGAGGTGCAGCGCCAGACCGCCGAGGCGCACATGCACTTCCAGCGCGTACTCGCGGAATCGCACCAGGCCTTCCTCCAGATGGCCGAGAACACCTTCGCGACCTTCACCGGCCAACAAGCACCACCTCAGCGCGTCGCCCCGGCGCCTGTCCTCATGCCACCGGCACCCGAACCGCCGATCGTGCGGCAGCACATCCCCGAGCCTGAGCCGCCGGTCCCGGCCGCGACCACCGAACCCGTGAGCCTCGCGCTGCTGCTATCCGTCGTCGCCGACAAGACCGGCTACCCGGTGGACATGCTCGACGGTGGCATGGACCTGGCCGCCGACCTGGGCATCGACTCGATCAAGAAGGTCGAGATCTTCGCGGCGGTACGCGAGCGCACCCACGGCCTGCCACCCACCGACTCGCCGCAGATGGCCGACCTGTTCCAGGCCCGCACCCTCGACGAGGTCATCCGCCTGGCGAGCGGCCATCCCACGACCCCGACGGTGGTGGTACGCCGATTACAGGTCCAGCCGGTCTCCGCACCGGCTTCCGGACGGGAATTGGCGGGCCTGCGCCAGGGCCCGATCGCCGTCATCGACGACGGCAGCGAACTCGCCGCTGCCGTCGTCGCCCACCTCGAAGCGCACGCGATCACCGCCACGGTCGAGGAGGCGCCGCCGCCCGACGTGTGGGGCGTGATCCTGCTCGGCAGAGACAACCACGCCGCCTTCCGCGCCGCGCGCACGGTGGCCGCCACCATGGGAGAGCGCGGCGGCGTCTTCGTGACCGTGCAGGACACCGGCGGCAGCTTCGGCCTGGCGGATCCTGACCCGCGCCAGTGCCGGTCGGGCGGCCTCGCGGCGCTGGCGAGGACCGCCGCGAAGGAGTGGCCAGCGGCGGCGGTCAAGGCCATCGACTGCCAACGCGGCGACCGGCACGCCGACGCCATCGCCAAAGCGCTCGTCGACGAGTTGCTGACCGGCGGCCCCACCCTCGATGTGGGCCTGCGCGCCGACGGCACCCGCTGGACCCTCGCCGAGAGCGACGTGGCACCACGACCCGGGGATGACCTGAACATCACCCGCGAGTCGGTCCTGGTCGTCTCCGGCGGTGCCCGTGGCGTCACCGCCGCCGGGCTGCGCGCGCTGGCGGCACAGCGCCAGCCACGCATGCTGCTGCTCGGACGCACCACCCTCGCCGCCGAGCCCGAGTTCCTGGCGGGCGCCCGCGACGAGTCATCGGTGACCCGCCTGCTGGCCGAACGTCAGCCCGCCAAACCGGCACAGCTCGCCGCCCAGGCACGCATGATCCTGGCGCGCCGTGAGGTGCGGGCGACGCTGGCCGACCTCGAACGGGCCGGATCCACGGTGCGCTACGCCGCCCTCGACATCACCGACCGCCCCGCGTTGACCAGCGAGCTCGACCGCGCACGTCAGGAGTGGGGACCGGTCACCGGCCTCATCCACGGCGCCGGCGTCCTCGCGGACAGACGCATCGCGGACAAGACCGACGACGACTTCGACCGCGTCTACGCGACGAAGGTCGCGGGCCTGGAAGCCCTGCTGGACGCGACCGCGAACGATCCGCTCGACGTGCTGTTCCTGTTCTCCTCCGTCGCGGCCCGCTACGGCAACGCCGGGCAGTGCGACTACGCGATGGCCAACGAGGTCCTCAACCACATGGCGAGCGCCGAGCAACGGCGGCGACCGTCCTGCCGGGTGCGCGCAATCGGCTGGGGTCCGTGGGACGCGGGCATGGTCACCGCCGCGCACGCGGCACACTTCAAGAGCCTCGGCATACCGCTGATCCCGCGTGACCAGGGTGCGCAAGCGTTCGTCACCGAGCTGAGCACCGCCGACGGTGCCACGACGGTCCTCCTGGCCGCCGCGGACGGCCGCACCCAGACGGTCGACAAGGCAACGCACGGCTTCCTGGCTGACCACGCTCCGGCCGGGGTGCCGGTGCTCCCGCTGGCGATGGTCATCGAGTGGTTCTCGGCGCACGAACGCTCCCTGGCCGACGTCCGCGTACTGCACCGGGTCGACCTCCCCGACCTCAGCGGCCGGTTCGACATCGACGGAGGCGATGACCTCCGGCTGACCTCGGCCACCGGCCGCGTGCACTTCGCGGCACGCAGGGCCCAAAACGCGGCGGCCCGGCGCTGGACCACACCCGAAGCCTTGGGCGACCCGATCACCACGGCGTACGCCTCACCCGCGCTGTTCCACGGCCCCGACTTCCAGGTCCTGCGCAGGGTGAGCCTGTCACCGCACGGAGCCGAGGCAGACGTCGTCGGCGTGCGGGTGATGGGCTGGCCCGGCACCTGGCAGACCGACCCGGCCGCGATCGACGGCGCGCTGCAGGCGGCGGTCCTGTGGGCCGCGCACACCACCGGCCACGCCACATTGCCGATGGGCGTCGACGCGCTGCACGTCCACCGCCCGGGACCCGCCCCCGGACCGCTGCGCTGCGTCGTGCGTGCCGGCTCCCGCACCACGGACCAGACCCGCTGCGACATCGCCCTGCTCGACGAGGACGGCGAGGTCCGCACCGAGTTGCTGGGCGTGCGTCTCGTCCGCCGCCCCGACCTGGCACCGGCGTGAGCACCTTCGCACCGATCGCGATCGTCGGACGCGGCTGCGTGCTGCCCGGAGCGCACACCCCAGAACAGTTCTGGGACAACATCGCGTCAGCGCGGGTCAGCATCGACACCGTGCGCCACGCCGGCCTCGTCCGAGGCTTCGATCCCGGTGACTCCGCGTACGACCCCGCCCTGCGATGGGTGCTCCACGCGGGCCGGGCCGCGCTGCGCGAGGCAGGCGACCGCGCGCGGCCGGAGCGCAGTGGCCTCGTCCTCGGCAACCTCGGATATCCGAGCCGGAGCCTGGTGGCCTACGCGGAAAGCGTCTGGCGGGCCGACGACCCCGCAGACCCACGCGACCGGTTCTCGTCGGGTCTATGGGCCCATCAGGCCGCCAACGAGCTGAACCTGAAAGGTGGGTCGCTCGCCCTCGACGCGGCGTGCGCCTCCGCGCTCTACGCCATCAAGATCGCCTGCGACCGGCTGCACGACGACACGGCCGACCTCATGCTCGCCGGAGCGGTCAGCGGCTGCGACGGGCAGATCATCAACTCGGGGTTCGCGGCCCTGGGCGCGCTGAGCCCGTCCGGCCGCAGCCGGCCCTTCCATCGCGGCGCCGACGGGCTCGTCCCCGCCGAGGGAACAGCCCTTGTGGCGCTGATGCGCTTGCGCGACGCGGTCGACCAGCGCGTCCCGGTGCTCGGCGTCATCCGCGGCATCGGACTCTCGAACGACGGCCGGACGGGCGGCTTCCTCGCGCCGGCGGAAGAGGGCCAACTCCGGGCCATGCACGCGGCGTACGCGCAGGCGGGTTTCGGTCCGGAGACCCTGGAGCTGCTGGAGTGCCACGCGACGGGTACACCGCTGGGCGACGCCGTCGAGGCCCGCTCGACGGCCCGCTTCTTCGGCGAGCGACCCGATCCACTGCCCATCGGCTCCGCTAAGTCCAATGTGGGCCATCTGCTGACCGCCTCGGGCGCGGCCGGTCTGCTCAAACTCCTGGCGGCCATGGACGACGGGACGTTCCCCGCCACGGCCGGCGCCGACGACCCGATCGACGACCTCCGCGACGGCCCGCTGCGATTGTTGACCGCGAACGAACCATGGTCAGGCTCACGCCGACGCGCGGCAATCAGCGCGTTCGGCTTCGGCGGCAACAACGCCCACCTGATCGTCGAGGCGTACGACGGCGCACCGAAGACCTTCAGCGCACCGAAAGCGCCATCCGGGGTCGCGATCGTCGCCATCAGCGGCCGCGTCGGCGACGACGCGCTCGAAGACGCTGTCCTGCGTGGCTGGACCCGGCGGCCAACCAAGAACGACATTGAGGTCGGGCTCGACGGCTTGCGCTACCCACCGCGCGACCTGCGCGAGACGCTGGGCCAGCAGGTGCTCGTGCTGGAAGTCGCCCGCGAGGCCGTCCAGGGGATCGACCTCCCGCCCGAGCGCACGGCCGTCCTGGTCGGGATGGGCTGCGACCCGGAGACCGCCAGGGTGCGCGGTTTCGGCCCACCGCTGACCGCCGCCCGTGTCCTGGGCGCCATGGCCAACATCGCCGCCAACCGCATCGGCGGGCAGCTCGGCCTGTCCGGACCGGGCTTCGCGGTCTTCGCCGAGGAAGCCTCCGGCATCGTCGGCCTTGAACTGGCCGCCCGCGCGCTGCGGGCCGGCGAGGTGGACGCGGCTCTCGTCGGCGCGGTCGACCTCTCCGACGAGCCGGTGCACCGCGCCGCGATCGCGGAACTGGACCCGCTCGCCGAACCGGCCGACGCGGCCGTCGTCGTCGTCCTCAAACGGCTCGACGACGCGCGGCGCGACGGTGACCGGGTCATCGCGGTGCTCGATCGCACCGACCGGCCGGCTGATTCGTTCCCCTCAGGTCTGTTCGGCGCGCCGCACGCCGCCCGTGGCCTGCTCGACGTGGCCGCTGCCGCGATCGCACTGCATCACCGCGCCTGGCCCGTCGCCGGGCAACGCGCGCAACCGCGTCTGGGCGAGACCACGGCCGAGGTCGTCACGTCCGTGCTGGGCGCGGCACCGACTCGCGTCCGCCTCCGGGCCGCGGACGCCGCTGTCTGGGCCACCGAGCCGGTACCCCGGCTGCACGTCTACTCGGGCGCGAACCGTGCGGAGGTGCTGGCCTCCCGCACCGAGAGTGACACCGGCCCGGCCCGCCTCGCCGTCGCCGCACGCGACTCCGCGCACCTGGCCGAGCAATTGCTGGCGGCCCGCGCGTGGCTCGACGGCACCGCGCTGCGGCCACCCGGTGTCGCCTTCCGCGAGCGGCCCATCGGCGGCGAGACAGCGTTCGTCTACACCAAGGGCTCGGCCTTCTACGCGGGCATGGGCTCCGACGTCGCGCTGGCGTTCGCGCCGCTGGCCGCCGGGATGGACGAGCACGCGCTGGTCTCGTGGCTCTACGAGGGGCGGGACGTACCCGACGACTCCCTGGACCAGATCCTCGCCGTGGGCTTCGTCGCGCGCCTGCACACCAGGATCACCCGCGAGGTGCTGGGGATCGAACCGCAGGCCGCGATCGGCTACTCGTCCGGCGAGTCGGCGGCCCTCGTGTCGCTGGGCGTGTGGAACGACGTGCCGGCCATGTCCGTCGACGCCCGCGCCAGCGGCCTTTTCACCCACGACCTGGGCGGCGACCTGCGCGCCGTGCGCCGCTTCTGGGCCCGGCACGGCATCACCGGGCAGCGGTGGGCCGGCTACCTCGTGTCGGCCGACGCGGAGCAGGTCCGGGCCATGCTCGCGGACGAGGCCGCCGTGCATCTGACGGCGGTCTGCGCCCCCGGCACCTGCGTGGTCGCCGGCGAGGAAGAGGCGTGCGCGGCTTTCGTCGCACGCTTCGACCCGGCCTCCCTTATCCGCATCCAGTACGACCTGGCGGCGCACGCCCCGGAACTGGTCGAGGTGCGTGACCGGTGGCACGCGCTGCACCGCCGCCCGACGACGAGCGTGCCGGGCATCCGGTTCTACCGGGGCGCGACCGGACAGTGGTACCACCCGACAGAGCAGACCGCCGCCGACGCCATCACCGAGCAGATGCTCTCCACGGTCGACTTCCCCAAGGTCATCCAGAAGGCCTGGGACGACGGCGTACGCGTGTTCGTCGAGCACGGTCCCAGCGCGCTGTGCACCGGGTGGATCCGGCGCATCCTGGGCGAACGCGAGCACGTGGCGGTAGCCCTGGACACCGGGAAGGACCGCGGCCTGTGGTCGTTGTCGGCAGCGGTCGTGGAGCTGGCCGCCGCCGGCGTCCCGGTGCGCCACGACGCCCTCGCGACCTACCTCGAGAACGCCCGTCCCGTAAAGGCGCGAGGCCAGACGATCAGCGTGCCGAAACGTCTCGCGGCACCCGTCGAATACACCGTGATGGAGCCCGCCCCGGAGCTGGCTCCGATGCCGACCAGCCACCCTGCGCCGCGAGCCACCTCCCCGGCCGAGGCCTGGCGCGCATCGATCACCGAGGCACACCACCAGTTCCTGGACCTCCAGGCCACCGCGCACAACCGGTTCCTGGCCGGACGGGCCGCGGCCCTCCGCGCGCTCGCCCCCGCCGCCACGCGCGAGCGCCCCGGCCCGCGGTTCGACCGCGCCCAGCTCGAACACCTCGCGAAGGGCCGGATCTCCGACCTGCTCGGCCCGATGTTCGCCGGACAGGACCTCGACGTGCGGCAGACCCGCATGCCCGGGCCGCCGCTGCTGCTCGCCGACCGGGTGGTCGGGATCGACGCCGCACCGGGCTCGCTTGGCAAGGGCACCATCTGGACAGAGACCGATGTGGACACCGACGCGTGGTACCTCGACGCCGCCGGTCGCATGCCCCCCGGCCTGGTCGTCGAAGCGGGCCAGGCCGACCTGCTGCTGATCAGTTGGCTCGGTGCCGACCTGCACAACCGGGGCGAGCGGGTCTATCGCCTGCTGGGCAGCGACGTGACGTTCCACGCCTCGCCACCCGGACCCGGAGCGACCCTCACCTTCGAGATCCGCGTCGTCGGGCACGTCGTGCACGGACCGGTCCGGCTGTTCTTCTTCGAGTACGACTGCCACGTCGGCGACACCCTCCTGCTCACCGTCCGAGATGGACAGGCAGGCTTCTTCGACGACGACGAGCTCGCCAACACCGGCGGGGTCATCTGGGAACCGTCCAATCCTCCCTCCAACAAACCCCAAGACCCGCCCGCGATCCCATGCACGCGCACCGGGTTCGACAAGAACGCGGTCAGCGCCTTCGCCCAGGGCCGTCCCGCCGCTTGCTTCGGCCCCGGTTGGGAGCCGACCCTCGCCCATGTGCGCACGCCGCGGATCGGTGACGGGCGGCTCCGCCTGCTCGACGAGGTTCCCGTCTTCGACCCGACCGGTGGGCCGTGGGGCCGTGGCTACCTGCGGGCCGAGACGGCCGTCAGCCCGGACGACTGGTTCTTCGACGGCCACTTCCACAACGACCCGTGCATGCCCGGCACCCTGATGTCCGACGGCTGTCTGCAGGCCGTTTCCTTCTACCTCGCCGCCTGCGGCCACACGATCGCGCGCGACGGCTGGCGGTTCGAGCCGGTGCCCGGCCGCACCGCCCGGATGCGCTGCCGAGGCCAGGTCACCCCGGACAGCAAGCAGCTCACCTACGAGGTCTTCGTCTCGGAGGTGTCGGCCGGCCCCTACCCGACCGTCGTCGCGGACGTGCTCGTCACCGTCGACGGCGTCAAGGCCCTGCACGTCAACGACTGCGCCGTGCGGCTGGTGCCCGACTGGCCCCTTGAGCACTGGCGACAGCTCGGACCGCCGACCGTCGCGCGTACCGCGGAACCGGTACCGCTGCACCGGCTCGGCGGCCTGGCCGGGCACCGCGACGCCGGACCCGTCGCCGAGGTCGCGGGCCTGTCGCTGGGCTACGCCTCGCTGCTCGCCTGCGCCTGGGGCAAGCCCACCGACGGGCTCGGACCGATGGCCGAGGCGTTCCTCGGCGCGCGGCGCGGACCACGCCTGCCCGGACCCCCGTACCACTTCATGAGCAGGATCGCCGCGGTCGACGGCCCGTACCAGGGGATGGCGGTCGGCAGTGCGGTCACGGCGGAGTACGATGTGCCCGACGAGGTCTGGTATTTCGCCGAGAACGCCGCACCCACGATGCCGGCCGCCGTCCTGATGGAGGTCGCCCTCCAACCCTGTGGCTGGCTGGGCTGCTACGTCGGCAGCCCCACGCAGATCGACGCCGAACTGCTCTTCCGCAACCTCGACGGCGACCTGCGGGTGCTACGCGAGGTGCGGCCGGGCACCCGCCGCATCCGCACGCGGGCCGAGCTCACCGACGTGTCCCGGGCCGCCGGGATGATCATCGAGAGCTTCCGGATCGAGTGTCACGCCGACGGAGAGCCGCTGCTGCGCGGCACCGCCGTGTTCGGCTACTTCCTCACCACGGCGTTCGCCGAGCAGCCCGGCCTGCCACCGTCCCGCGCCGAGCTCGAGCGCCTGACCGAACCGTGCGAGAACGCCCCCGCGCTCTCCGGTCAGGCCGGGAGCATGCTGATGATGCTCGACCGGATCACCGGCTACTGGCCCGAGGGCGGGGCCGCCGGCCTCGGACGGGTGCGGGCCGAGAAGGACGTCGACCCCGACGAGTGGTTCTTCAAGGCCCATTTCTTCCAGGACCCCGTGATGCCCGGCTCGCTCGGTGTCGAGGCGGCCTGCCAGCTACTCCAGTGGTACGTGGCCGAGCGCGGCATCGGCGCCGACCTGCCCGGCGCCCGCTTCGAGCCCGTCGCCGTCGACGAGCCGTTGACGTGGACCTATCGCGGCCAGGTCGTGCCCACCGACCGCCTGGTCACCGTCGAGCTGGAGATCCTCGAGATCCGTGACCGGACCGTCTTCGCCACGGCCTGGCTCTGGATCGACGGCCGTCGCATCTACCGCATCGCCCGACTCGGCGCGAGGATGGTCGCATGAAGCCCGGGGTCGGAATCGTCGAGGAGGCACACGCTGGCCACCTCGAGACCATGCTGGCGTACGTGGAGGGGCAGGCGCTGGACCGCCAGGAGACCTTCCACGAGTGGGAGGCCGAGCTGCCGCCCGACGCGCGCGCGGCGTTCGCCGGCCTGAAGGACTCGGACGCGATCCGCGCGAGCATCCTCGAAGCGTTCCCGGGGAACACTGTCCACAATGTCAGCGGCATGAACGAGGTCTACGTCTCGAACATGGGAGCCAAGGGCTCCGACCGGGCCTTTCTCCAGCAGCACATCGACGGGCCGTTCGGCCTCCTGCCGTTCGTGACGCTGCTGCGGTGCCTCGTCGTCGTGCGGGGCAACGACCGCGTCACGACGGTCTTCGCGGCGCAGAAGACCCAGAACACGCTCCGCACAGGGGAGTTCTGCTGGCTCGACTACAACCGGGACATCCACCACATCGTCAAGAGCGGCGAGCCGGACGACCTCCTGGACGACAGCCGCATCTGCCTCAAGGTGCACTACGCGGTCGTCCCACGCTGGCTCGCGCCCATTCGTGGGCTGTTCGCGGGATGGAACGAGACCTACAACCGGCGGGCCCGGGACCTGTTCGTCGCCAGCAAGAACCCACAGTCCGCGATCGGCAGGTTCCTCGGCGGCATCGTCAACGCCGGCACGTTCCTCTACCCGCTGTTCTTCCAATACGTCGGCATCCTGAACCTGCTCGTCCTGCTGCTGTTCTGGGGCGTGACCTCAGGGCATCCGACCGAGCGGGTCTACCTCTTCAGCTTCGTCCACTACTTCCTGTACTTCGTCGCCCACCTGTTCCGCGCTGTCGAGCCCGGTAGGTTCGCGCGCGACGCGACACTGTTCCAGCTTGTCGCGCTGGGGACCCTGTTCTACCAATACGGGCGGACGGGGTTCGACGCGCCGTCGCTGGCCGTGGCGGCCCTCGGTTTCGGGCTGACCGGGCTCGCGTTCCTCCGGCTCGGCTCCGACCGCACGTACTTCGGCGCGGAGTTCGGCGTCGTGCCGCCGGGCAAGGTCGCGGGCTTCCCGTACGGGGTCATTCCGCATCCCATGATCGTCGGCAAGCTGGTCGGGTTCGCCGGACTCGCCCTGCACGCCCCGTTCCGCGCGGCGTGGTGGCCGCTCCTGCTCGCCCATGTCGCGTGCTACGTGGTCGTCCTGTGCCAGGAGGTGGCCAACCGGCATGTGGGGGACACCTACCGTTTCGAGGCGACCTACCGCGACTTCGCCCGCTTCCACCAGCGGACAGGGAACGTCGTCGTCCACCTGTTCTCCACGGGCATCGGCCTGCTCGGCGTCTGCGGCCTCGTCGGTGCCGGGGCGCTCGCCCTCGGCGCGACGCCCTCGATGGCGGTGTCCTTCGCGGCGGTCCTCTACGCGTTCTTCTGCGCATACACGGCACCCGACCAGACCGCGGTCGCGTCGATTCTCTACACAGGCTTCGTGCTCGCCGTCTACCTCAGCATTCCGACCCTCGGCTGGCTCATCTCGGCGGTGCTCGTCGTTGTCGGCTGGGTGGCTCAGGACGTGTCCCACATCGTGTTCCGCGAGCGGACCTATATGAGTTCCTACCAGCGCGGTCGTGGTGCCGTCGGGCAGTTCGTCCTCCACAGCGTCCTGCTCGTGCCACTGCTGTGCCGGGCGGCGTTCTTCCGGACGGCGCTCAGCCGAGCCGCCTGACGGCGTGCAGGAGCTCCGCCGGTCGTTCGAAGGGGATCGCGTGACCGGTGTCCGCCAGGACCGTCAATCGCGCGTGCGGAAAGCACCGCGCGAGCACGTGTGAGTTGCGCGGCGCCAGCACGCGGTCGTCGGCGCCGACCAGCACCTCGACCGGCCCGCGAACAGCTCCCAGCCGAGCCGCGACGCGATGCGACGACATCGCCACCGCCTGCAAGAGCGAGTTGAGGCGCGAGTAGGGCTCCGCCCGCTGGATCTGGCGGAGTGGGGCCAATAGCTCGCGCGCGTTGCGTGCGTCGTGGACGAGCAGGCGGTCGCACATCGCCCACACGCTCACGTTCTTGGAGACGGCGGCCGCGACGGTGAGGGGCAGCGAGCGCAGGAACTCCGGTGACACGGCGTCGCCGCGGGCCGAGCTCGCCGACAGGACCAGTCCGCCGACGCTCGCCGGGTGCCGGAGGGCCAGGTGCTGCGCGACCATCCCGCCCATCGACTCACCCACCACGACCGCCGGCGCGTCCCCGACGCTGTCGCGCAGGACGGCGGCCACGTCGTCGGCCAGGGTGGCCAGGGTGTACGGCCGAAGCGAGCGCGCCGACTCGCCCGTGCCGCGGTGGTCGACGAGCACGACGCGGAAGGGAAGGGGTCCCACCCGATCGAGCCAGGGGATCCAACTGCTTCCGGACCGGCCGTAACCGGCCAGCAGCACGAGCGCGCGGTCGCTTGGATCGCCGGCGACCTGATAGGACAGCCGCACTCCGTCGCGGACCACCCAGTGGCGACGCATCACGCCGTGAACCGCGCGACGACGTAATAGCGCAACGGGCCGTGCTCGACGTGGTCGGCGCCGTGGCGGTGCAGCAGGTCGTTCGGCACGGCCTCGACGTGGAACGCCGACAGGAACGGGCGCATGGCCCATCCCGCGAGCTCCGAGAAGTCGACCACCCACAGCTCGCCGCCGGGCGCGAGGTGCCTGAGCGCGTTGTCGATCGCCCGGTCCTTGTCGACGAACATCGACAGGCAGTACGACATGAGGATGCGCTGCGGCGGCGCACCCAGCACCGCACCGATGTCCCCGTCCTCGGCGAAGCCCGCGTCGATCCGCGCCCAGGGACAGCGGCGAAGGGCGTGCGCGCGCATGACCTCGCTCGCCTCCAGACCGCCGAGCGCCGCCTCCGGCCGCCGGCGGTGCAGCCGGGCGAGGTTGCGTCCGGTGCCCGGGCCGACCTCCACGAGCGTCGTCCAGTCATCGCTCGCGAGCAGGCGGTCGAGCACGCGGTCGCGGCCGAACAGGAAGTACTTCCGGGACGCGTCGTAGACGTGGTGGGTGAGCCGGTAGTACCGGTCGAGGAACGCGCGGTGGTCCGCCTCCCACGTCATGCGCCGCTGACGACCCGGTAGACGTTGACGCGCCCGTACAGCCGGGTCCGCTCCAGCTCGCTGGCGAGGGTCGACGTCGGCTCGACGCGTTCGAAGCGGTCCGACAGGCCGACGCGGTCCACGACGCACGCGTCTTCGACGCTGCGCGTCAGGACGACGGCCCCGGGTCCGCCCACGCGGGCGATCCGGTGGAGCAGCCGATGCTGCGCGGGGGCCGGCATCCAGTCCAGCACGTCGCACAGGGAGAAGTGGGACCACTGTCCCGGTGTCCCGTCGGCGAGCAACTCTTGCAGCGACGCACGATGGAAACCCACCCGCGTCGGCGCCACGAGCGACAACTTGTGGCTCTGCTCCCGCAGGTACGGCGGCACCGCGTCGGGATGGTCGTGGTTGAACTCTCCGGTCAGGCACAACCAGACGAACCAGTTCGTCTCCAGATCGGTCCGCACCAGCCGCTCGAACTGCGCGGTGACGACGTTCATCATGGACTCCGATCGGCTGGCACGCAGGTTGCGGCGCCGCTGCTCGAAGTTGACGCCGACGCCGAGCAGGAACAGCGGGGTGTTGACCAGCGCGCGCATCGGCCACCAGCGCCGAAGCGAGGCGAAGATGGGTTCGAAGCGCGCGAGCCGCTCGGCGGGCGGGAGCGCCTGCACGGTGCGCAGGAAGTCCGCGTCCACGCCCACCTTCTGCCGCAGCAACCGCTGGAAGGTGCCGACCAGACCCTCGGCGTACAGGTTGTCCCGGAAGCGGCGGTGGTGCGCCCTCCAGTACCGCCCGATCCACGCCGGCAACACCGTCATGAGCGGCTGGAGCGCACGCGCCGGATCGGTGTGCCGGCCTCGGCCGAGCAGTTGGTAGAACTCGCCGTGGGACGTCATCCGTCGCGCCGCGGCGACCTTGAGGGCGGCCAGGGCCAGATGATGCGGGTTGGTGTCGACGGCGTCGATCCGCGCCGGGTGGGCGGCCAGCAGACCCGCCACACCGCAGCCGGCCCCGCTGACCGCCAGCACACGGGAACGCGGGTCCAGCTCGAGGACGCGGTTGTCGACCTCCGAGTCCTCGTACAACAGGGAGAAGGTGAAGACGTGCTTGAAGGTCGCGGCGAACGCGCGATCAGCGAGGTGTGGCACTGCCACCGCTTCGCACCATGCCGCGCAGCTCGTCGGCGAGCCGGGTCTGCCACTCGTCGATCTCCCCGCCCGACCACTCCAGGTGGCGCGGGGAGTAGTACCAGTCGATGCGCGTCGTACCCTCGATCACCGAGCACTCGACGTACAGCGGCGGTTGTTTGACACCGCATTCCGGGTCCCACATGTCGCCGAGCGGAGCGTCACGCAGTGCGAAGAGGCCACTGCGGCTCCGGGTCGGCACCTCGCCCTGGAAGTTGAACCAGAGCGTCGGGGCCGGCGCGTCGAGGATGCTCTTCTCTTCGTTCAGATACCGGAGAGCGTCGAAGGACATGCCCGCGGAGGGTACGTGGGTGAGCCGCTCGCCGACGGCGGCCAGTGTCTCTGCCGGGCTCTGGGCGGAGCTGTCCGCGAAGGCGAGCGGGAAGGTGGAGTGCAGGTCGCCGACCGTCCGGGAGACATCGAGGCCGTGCACCGCCGACTGCCGGCCCGAGCTCGACAGCTTGACCGCGAGTCGGCCGCAGCTCCACCGGCTCTGGGCGGTCCGCACCAGCGCCGCGAGCAGCGTCGTGGCGACCGGTGCCCGGCGCCCGTCCATGCGCACGTCGCGGAGTGCGCGCGTCTCGTCGGGCAGCAGGTATTGGTGGGCGCTCGCCAGGTCCTTCATCGTGACGGCGGGATGCACCCGCGAGTCGTAGGCGGCGGGCGGCGCCGCGTCGAGCTGCTCCCGCCAGAAGTCCAGGTCGGCTCGTGCACCGTCGTGCGCGAAGTCGTTCACCCAGCAGGAGAACGACTCGAAGCGGGCTGACGTCCGGGCCAGGCGGAGGCGTTCGCCCCGCTCGTCCAGCTCGCAGAGGCGGTCCAGCTCGTCGACCAGGATGCCCAGCGTCGCGGCGTCCATGACGAGGTGGTTGACGGTGATGAAGAGCTGTTGCTCCGCGCCGGTCTCCACCAGCAGGAGCCGCATCACCGGGCCGTTCTCGATGTCGAGGCGGCGATGCTGCTCGTCGAGCAACGGCAGGAACTCGTCGGGCGCGGTGACCGACTCGACGGCGAAGCTGTCCTCGATGTCGCCGTAGTGCTGCGCGAAGCGGCCGTCGTCCCGGCGGAACCTCAGGCGCAGCGCCTCGTGGCGGGCGACCAGCGCGGTCGTGGCCCGCTGGAGCCGCTCCGGCGTGAGCCGCCGGTGCACGTCGAGCATGATGGCGCGGTTCCACCAGTTCCATTGGCCGAGGTGCAGGGCGTGGGTCTGCGCGGCGCTGAACGGGACGTCGCCCGTCTGCGGCGCGCCCGCTTGGCTCTCCGCGGCCGGCGCCTGCTCGAACTGGCGCATGACGAGGGTCGCCAGGGCCCGCAGGGTCGAGCCGTCGTTGACCTCTGCCGGGGGCACGCGCGCGCCGGTCCGATCCTCGACCCGCGCGGCCAGGTCCATCATCCCGAGGGAGTCGAGGCCGAGATCGCGCAACGGCACATCCACGGGTACGTCGGTCAGCTGTAACACGGCCGCGACGTCCTGCTGGAGCAGCCGGAGCACGTACTCCGTGTCGCCCTGGATCTCCTGGCTCGGCCTGGGTCCAGGCTTTCCCGTGAGCGCCGCCGACCGCAGCGCGCCGCTGGTCCAGCGTTCCTTGCACTCGCCGCGCTGGAGCTTGCCGCTCGTCGTCTTCGGGAGGCTGTCGGGCTTCAGCAGCAGGACCTCGTGACACTGCACGCCGCAATGGGCGGCCACCGCGGCCCGGATCGCGGCCGCCGCGCGGTCGAGCGGAACGGGCTCCCTGCTGGCGAGGGCCTTCTTGCGTAGCTCGGCCGCCACCACGACCCGCTCGACACCGTCGACCTGCACGCCGAAGGCGACCGCGTTGCCGGGCCGCAGGATCGGGTCCGCCGCGACCACGGCCGCTTCCAGGTCCTGCGGGTGGATGTTGCGTCCGCCGACGATGATGAGGTCCTTGAGGCGGCCGCAGATGAACACCTCGCCGTCGTCGCCGATGACCCCGAGGTCACCGGTGCGCAGGAACCGCCGTTCGTCGTCCGGGGTCGCCAGGCGCGCGGCGAAGACGGCGGCGTTCTCCTCGTCGGTCCGTCCCCAGTAGCCGGTCGACACGCTGGCGCTGGACACCCACAGCTCGCCGACGACGTGGGGTGGCTGCGGCCGGCGGGTGACGGGGTCGACGGCGATCACCGTCACGCCTAGCTCCGCGTCGGGGACGCCGCTGCCGACGAGGGTCACGACGGGCGCGTCAGGTGCGGGCGGGACGATGACGCCGTCCCGGTCCAGCATCGCCCGGTCCCCGCGGAGGAGCGTCGGCCTGCTGCCGGTCTGGCCGCTGACGAAGAGCACGGCTTCCGCCATGCCGTAGACGTTGCAGAACGACGCCGGGTCGAAGCGCATCGGGCTCAGCGCGGCCTCGAACCGGTCCATCGTGGACGCGAGCATCGGCTCGCCGCCTTGGAGCGTGGCGCGCAATGACGAGAGGTCGAACGCGTCGCCGTCGCGTAGCCCGCGCAACACGTACTCGTAACCGAAGTTCGGTCCGGCGATGTGCGTGCCGCGATAGCGGTCGATCGCCTCGACCCAGAGGCGCGGTGCGACGAGGAAGGTGATGGGGGAGAAGGCGACGCAGCGCGCGCCGGTGTACATGGCGTTGAGGATCCCGCCGGCGAGCCCCATGTCGTGGAACAGGGGCACCCAACCGACGAGCACGGAATCGCTGTCGACCCGGGTGTTGCGCGCGATCAGCTCGAGGTTGTGCACGAGGTTCCGGTGGCGCAGGACGACGCCCTTGGGCGCCGACGTCGAGCCGGAGGTGTACTGGAGATACACGATGTCGTCCGGGCCGAACCTGCTGGCCGCTTGGGCGAGTCGGGTCGCGGCCTCCTTCGGCTCGGCCCGCTTGACGCGGTTCGACAGGAGCCAGGAGAGCTTGGGCCAGCTCTCGCCACCGCGCAGGCGGTTCGCCACCGCCGTGACGGCCGTGAGCGCCCGATACTTCCCATGCGTGAGCGCGAAGCGCGCCCCGCTGTCCTCCGCGACGTGCCGGAGCTTCGGCATCTCCCGGTCGAGATGTCGCGGATCGGGGCTCGCCACCGGGACCGCGATAGCGCCGAGCAGCATGCACCCGAAGAAGCCGGCGACGAAGTCGAGACCATCGTCCGGCGGGAAGATCAGCAGGACGCGATCGCCGGGCTCGACCCCGGCCGCCTGGAGGAAGTCGGCGGTCCCGGCCGCGCGCCGCACGACGTCCTCGTAGCCGGCCGAGTCCGCCTCCTGGCCGTGGCGGTCGAGGAAGGTGTACAGGGGCGCCCGAGGAGCGGCGTCGAGGCGCTCGACCATCGTCGTGAGGAGGCTCGCGGTCATCCGTGACTCCGGGGAATGTGGACGTGGCGGGCATCATCATAGATGGATGCCGGCATTCGACCGACCGCTGAGCCGTCAGCGGTCCCGGTGGAACTCGACCAGGTCGCAGTTGTCCGGGTCGCCGTCGAACCGATAAAGCCAGGGCTCGTCGCGGTCGCCGGAGATCCACATCTGGACCTCCCCGAGCCGCATGTCCTCGCTGGTCTTCGACGCGAGGTCGAGGCTCCAGGTGCCTTCGTTGGGTCCGCCCTTGAGCCCCGGCACGTCGTTGGCGCTGAACTGGCCGTCCTCGCGGAGTTCGATGCTCGCGCCGTCGTCGCCGGCGTAAGCACCTGCCAGGTCTGAGACTGTGATGTCTTCGGGCGGACTTGGCGCGCATCCGAACAACCGAGAGCATCCCGCGGTGGCCGGGACGAGCAGGATGCCCACAAGGGCAGCGGCGAGCGCCCGATCTCTATCCATCACAGCCCCCAGGTGCCCGGAACGGCAGACCGGGCTGCGACGGACTCTAGTGGTCGCGCGCTCCCCTCTTGGCGAGCAGCCCGTTCGGGGGGATCGACAACACGGGTGCTGGGCGTGCCGCATGCCTGTGCAGGATCGCGTTCGCGGCGAGCAGGGCCGACGAGGCGGCGCGTTCCATCAGCGCGCAGGGAAAGGGCATGCGAACCCAGTCGCCGGCGAGGTAGAGGCCGGCGAGGTCCGTCCGGACGGACGGGCGGGTGACGTCACTTCCGAGGTCGAAGGCGGGAGCGTCGTGCCCGACTCGGTAGTCGCTGTCGACGATCGCCAGGTCGCTCACCTCCGGCCAGATCGTCTTGAGCTCCGTGCGCATGCGATCGGCCAGGGCCGAGGCGTCGACGCCGGCGGGTGCCGCGTACGCGTGAAGCTCCAGGACGCTTCCGC
The DNA here is from genome assembly GCF_900107455.1 of Asanoa ishikariensis. Lineage (GTDB taxonomy): Bacteria > Actinomycetota > Actinomycetes > Mycobacteriales > Micromonosporaceae > Asanoa > Asanoa ishikariensis. Next base: position 350,547 of record NZ_FNQB01000004.1, read on the forward strand.
CTGTGCGGGTCGCCCATCGACCTGATTCCTGCTCGGCCCGGTGGTAGAGCGTGATCGAGTCGAGCGTGGCCTCTCCGGAGATGCTCGTGAACGGGGCACGGTCGGCCGCCACGTCACCGTTGAACCAGATCCGGTCGACCGCGTACGGTGCGGCGGTGCGCAGCGCGGCGATGCGCGCGGCGAACGAAGGGCTCGTTCGCACGACGTCGGGTGATGCGGCGACGATGTCCCGCGCCGCGGCGGGATCGACTGCGAGCACGACGTGCTCGGCCGCGATCCGTGCGCCGCCCACGAGGCAGACCTTCCAGCCCGGCTCGAGGTGATCGACCGGCGAAGCGGTGCGCACGTCGGCGCCGAGGGCTGCCAGCCGAGCCGTCAGCGGTGACCAGATGGCTGCTTCGTAGTCGCTGTCGGGCGCGTCCATGTCCAGTCCTTCGGGGTTGCGAAGGAAGTAGAAGTGGAACTGCATGATCATCTCTGCTGCCGACATCTCGGCCTGATGGTTGAAGAAGGAATGGGCGAAGACGTCGAACAGCATCGCGCGCGCCCGTTCGGGCAGGCCGAGAGTGTCGAGGAAGGTTGCCGCCGACATCGTGTCGAAGCGGCGGTACGTCTCGTCGCGGGCGAACGCGAGCAGGGGGAGGGCGGCCTTGCTGTCCATCCGACGCAGCTCGCGCAACCGCAGGCTCGGCGACCGGACGAGGAGGGACAGCAGGTTGACGGGCGGCATACCGAACAGGCCGGTGAAATCCTCCTCGGGCCACTGCCGTGAAACGACGGGGTAGCGGCCCAGCGGGCGCAGGAAGGCCAGTTCCGGGTCAATGCGCCGCAGCACGTTCCGCCAGTTGTAGTACTGGCGAAAGAATCCGTGAAAGCCGTGCTCGACCACCTGCGTCGAGCCGTCGCGAAGGTTTTTCGGCCACGTGGTGAGGCGACCACCCAGTCGGTGACCGCGTTCGAGCAAGGTCACGGCCATGCCGCGTTCGGCCAGCGTCAGTGCCGCGGTGACGCCGGCTATTCCACCACCGATGACAACCGCCGTGGCGCGGCGGTCGACGGAATGTCCCAGACGGGTCGGGTTGGCGTCGAACCGGTGGGGAGCATTGCCGGTGATCCGGCGTAACAGCGTTGCCATGTGGCTGACTCCCGCGTCCGTGGGTGATTGTCCCGCCCCGTGCGATCGAGACTGCCACGTCGTTGCCCGCCCGGCAGCGATGGCGCGCGCCAGAGCCCCTCATCTCGTCAGGTTCGGGGCACCACGGTCGAGGCCACGATCACGCTGTTGACGATGACGGCGGTGACGGTCCGCGTGACCGCTTCGGAGGCGGCTCCGGCTCCCCAGTTGCCCTGCTCGAGCTCCTTGGCGCGGGTGATCACGGGTGAGGTCCAGGGGATCTCTCGGTGGAACTGGGGGAGCGTCCCACTTCCCGAGAGCAGTGCCGCGAGTGCGGCGGCGCGGGGTCGCGGCTCCGCGCCGTCGACGAGCACCTGCCTGATGTCCGCGACGATGCCCTCCCTGCGTCCGGTTTCGCCTTCCTTGAGGACGGTCGTGTCGAACAGGCCGAGCGTCCGGCGCTTCGCGCGGCGGAGATCGCCGCGTTCGACGAGCCGGTCGAGCAGCGGGCCACGCAACGTCGGCCCGATCGCCGCAAGCACCGTCTGGACGCCGCGGGGCTTCTTGACGAGGTAGTCCCACGCCGAGCGCAGGAGCTCGTCCGCTGGCGGGTGGTCCTCGACGGTCTCCACCAGGGTCCCGCCGACCCGGCCGGGGCGGGTCCGCACGTGATCGCCGAGCGCCAGGTCGGCGAGCACCGCTCCACCCAGGGGGTAGAAGAGCGTGTTCTCGCCGGCGATCGTCCCCGAGCGCGGCTGGAACAGCAGGAGCAGAAGGTCCTCGGCCAGGGTCGGGGCCTCGAGCTGCGCAGTCATCGGTGTTCCTCCTTGTCGAGGCCCAAGTTGACACCGTGTTCCTGGAACAGGGTCAAGTCATTCGCCCTGCTCCTCGCGGGCGATGCGCAGTTGCTCCTGTGCGAGGACGCTGGCTCGCGCCAGCACATCGCGCTGGGCGGGGTTGTAGAGCTCGATCACCGCTTCGACGAACGTGTGCTGCGTCACCTGCTCGCTCTGCGAGAGGCGCCCGGCCGGATCGTTCAGCCACGGGTACTCCATGAGGTTGCGTGCGATGCTCGGCGCCAGCTTCTCGGCGAGGTTCTGCCGGGTGGCTTCGTCCGCGTCGGCCGGCAGCGCGTCGACCTCCGCGCTGACGGGGTCGGTGTCGTCCTCGACCATGCGCCGGAGGTCGGCCATCGCCTCCTCGTCGTACAGCCGCGTGTAGATGTGGATGAGCGAGGTGTCGGCCTCGGACAGCCGTCCCGCGACGGACTCGAACCCCGCTGGCACGTCGGCGGGCGCCTTCTCCCGCAGGATGGCGGCGATGTCGGAGCGAGCCTTCTCCAGACGCGCGATGCGTCCTGCCAGCTCGGCGTCGACCCGGCGCAGTGCGTCCGGGGTGCCGTCCGCGCTCTTTCCGACCTCGCCGATCTGCGAGAGCGGCACGCCGAGCTCGGCGAGCCGGCGGATGCGCAGCAGGCATACGAGATCCGGCACCCCGTACTTCTTGTAGCCGTTGTACCTGCGGTCGGGCTCGTCGAGCAGGTGGAGCCGGTGGTAGTGACGAATGGTGTTCACCGTGGTGCCGGCGAGCTCCGCGAGCTCGCGTGTGCTCCAGGCCACGTCGTCGTCCCCTTCCCACGCGTGAACTATCCAGCGTAGTTCCGGGAGCGGTGGAGCCTCACCGACCTCATTGGCGCCATGCGAATCAGCAGGCGTCGCGACGGCCGTGCGGGCGGGCGGCGACGTGCGTTCGCAGGGTGTCGGCCTCGGGCATGCCCAGGTTGGCGTAGAGGGCGAGAGCGCGTCGGAAATGGAGGTTCGCGTCGGTCTCGGACCCGAGCGCGTCGTGGGCGTGCCCGAGGCCGGCGTGGGCGCGCGCCTGCTGGTCGCGGGCGCCGCTCATCGTGACCAGGGCGAGGGCCGCGGTGTGGTGGCGGAGCGCCTCCGCATGTGCTCCCGTGGCCCGCGACGCCTCACCGAGGCCGTTGCGGGCATCGCCCTCACCGTCCTGATCGCCGACTTCCCGGTACAGCGCCTGCGCCTGGTGCAGCAGGTCGGCGGCTTCGGCGTGCCGGCCGAACTGCGAATAGACGATTCCCAGGCTGGCCATCGCGCTTGCCTCACCGGTTCGGTCGCCGTTGCGCTGGTGCAACCGCAGGGACCGGAGATGGTATTCGGCGGCGCGGCTGTGCTGGCCGCGTTGGTGCTCGACGCTGCCGAGCCGGTCGAGCGCCTCGGCCTCACCGGATGCGTCTCCGATGGCACGACACAGGATGAGCACCCGCTGGAGGTGACCGGCGGCGGCGTCGAGGCGACCCAGCCGGTACTCGCTCCGGCCGAGGTTGGACAGGGCCCGCGCCTGACCGACCTGGTCGCCGACGTCCAGGTAACGGTTCAGGGCGCGCCGGTGGAGGTCGGCCGCGGTGCCGTACCGCCCGCGCCACTGCTCGACACTGCCGAGGTTGTTCAGTGCGCGCGCCTCGCCGCCGCGGTCGCCGACCTGCCGGAAATGCTCCCGGGCGGTACGGAGGTAGCGGGCCGCGACGTCGTACTGTCCATAGTGGTAATGAATGGAGCCGAGGCCGTGCAGAGCGTGTGCCTGAGCGGCGCGGTCGCCGTCGCGTCGTGCCGCGGCCAGCGCGTGGCGGTAGATGATCGACGCGTCGGCGTAGTGGCCGCCTTCGAGGTAGCGAAACAGCACCGTGGCGAGGCGGGTGGCATGGCTGCTCCATCCGTGGGTGGCCGCGTGTGCGGTCACCGCGACCAAGGTGGGCCGTTCGGCGTCGAGCCAAGCGAGCGCGGCGGCGGCATCGGGCAGGTCGGGCGTCGGCGTCGGTGACGCGGGCACGCGCGGCCGGCGATGGGCCTCGGCGGGATGCAGGGTGTCCATCGCCGCTGCCGCGGTGGCCAGGTAGAAGTCGAGGAGCCGCCCGCGCGCCGCCGCTCGCTCCTCGGCGCTGTCCAGCTCGCTGCTGAGTTGCGTGGCGTACGCGCGCAGGAGGTCGTGCATGCCGTGCCGGCCGCCCTCGTTCGCCTGGGTGAGGTGCGCACGCCCGAGCATGGCCAGGGCGTGACCCGCCTGGCGCGGCGTGGTGTCGGCCAACGCCGCCGCGGCGTACGCGTCGACGTTCGCTCCTGGATGGAGCCCGAGCAGCCGGAACGTGCGGGCGCTGTCGGCGGCCAGGTTTCGCATCGACCAGGAGAAGACCGTGGCGACGGCGGCCCGGGGATCACCGCCGGCGTCCAGGGACCGCAGCCGCTCCTGATGGTCGGCCAGCTCGGCGGCCAGGTCGGTGAGTGACGTGTCGGGCCGCGCGGCGGTCAGCTCGGCCGCGACCCGCAGCGCCAGCGGCAGGTGCGCGCACTGCTGGGCGATCCGCGCGACGGCGTCCGGCGAAGCCTCGGCGCGCGCACCGATGAGCTGGCGGAGCAGGAGGACGGACTCGTCCTCCCGCAGGAGGTGGAGGTCGACCCGCCGGGCACCCTGCGCGGCGACGAGGCCGGCCAGGTCGTCTCGGCTGGTGACCACGACGGCGCAGCCGGCGGTGCCGGGCAGCAGCGGTCGGACCTGCTCGGCGGTGCCGGCGTTGTCGAGCAGCATCAACATCCGCCGTCCGGCCAGTGTGGTGCGTAGCTGGGCGGCCCGCTCGTCGACCGACGCCCTGACGTTCTCGCCCGGCACGCCGAGAGCGCCGAGGAGCCGCGCCAGCGCATCACCGGGATCCAGGGGCGTTTCGGGGTCGTACCCCCGCAGGTTCAGGTAGAGCTGGCCGTCCGGGAACCGGTCGGCGACCAGGTGCGCCCAATGGACGGCCAGCGCGGTCTTGCCGGCCCCGGCGGTGCCGGCGATCACGGCGACCGGGCTCCCGGTGAGCAATTGGTCCAGGGCCGACAGTTGGCCGGTGCGACCGACGAACGGGAACGGCGGGGCCGGGAGCTGGGCGGGGGTCCATCGTTCGCGCCGGTCCGCCGCCGCGTCGGTCGTGGGCCGCCCGTCGCGCAGGATCCGCAGGTGGATGTCGGCGAGCGCGGCGCCCGGTTCGACCCCGAGCTCGTTCGCGAGCACGGCGCGCAGGTCCGCGAACACCTGCAGGGCGGCGGCCCGCTCGTCGGTGGCCGTGAGGGCGAGCATCAGCCGGCCGTGCAGCGCCTCCTGCAGCGGCTCCTCGCGACAGAGCGCCCGCAGGGCGGGAATCGCGCGCTCGCTCGCCCCGAGCGCGATGACGGCGTCGGCGAACGCGACGGTGGCGGCGATCCGGCGCTGTCCGGCGGCGATGGCGGCCGGATGGTGGCGCAGGCGATCCCCGGCGTCGACCAGTGCCGGGCCGCGCCAGAGGCGCAACGCGTCCGCGTACAGCTCGGCCGCCTGCTCCGGATGGCCGCCCGACCACGCGGCCCGCGCGCGCGTCACGAGGTCGTCGAACCAGGCCAGGTCGACCTCCTCGGTGCCCCACTGGGCCAGGTAGCCGCCGCCGGAGAACCGCACGGTGTGTCCGGCCGGGCCGAGCAGCGCACGTACCTCGCCGATATAGAGCTGCACCAGGTTGCGCGCGGTCCGGGGTGGCTGGTCGCCCCACAGCGCGTCGACGAAGTCGTCGACCGGGACAGTCCGGCCGTGCGCCAGGGCCAGGAGCGCGAGCACAGTGCGCTGCCGCGCCGAACGAATGTCCACCCGCGACCCGTTGACGACGACATCCGGCGGTCCCAGCACACCGACGCGCAGCCGACCGTCGATCGCGGTCAGGGAGGACAGCAGTGCTTCGCCCACCTTGGAAGGCAAGGCCAGCGCCTCGACCAGCCCGAGAACCGATCGCGACCGCGGCCGGCCGATCCGGCCTTGCTCGATGTCGCGTACCGAACGCACACTCAGGCCCGCCTGCCGGGCAAGCTCATCCTGGGTCAGCCCGGCCGCCACCCGATGCCGGCGGATCGTCGCCCCGACGTGTGCCGCATGCTCATCGCCCACGACCGTCTCCGTCTTGCCCGGTGTTGCCCGGCCTGTCGGCTCCACTTTATACATCCGTCGATGCGTTCGTCGGTGCAGACCGTACGGCACGGTAACCCCATCGCGACTTGATCGTTCCTGAGCGGTGTCGCCAACGTGCTGACCGGCGCCGTCGCGCGGCAACCGGCATAACGACCGGCAGAATCACCGGCAGGTTCGCCCGCCCACACGATCGCGCAGTTGGTCTTTCGTGCCGGCGGTCAGTCGCGGAGTGCCTCTGACATCGCGCCGTCCAGATCGAGTGTGGCGCCTTCGGTGCGGGCCTGTGCGTACGCCGCCGCGTCGACCGGTTGGTAGCCCGGCCAGGGCGGCACGTACCAGGCGAGCCAGGGGGTGCCGGACGCCTGGCGGAGGGAGGTGGCCGCGGCGGCGAGTCTGGTCGCTCGTTCGTGGTCGCCGCGGCGGGCGCTGGCGTCGGCGATCGCGGCGATGAACAGCGACGGGCTGTTGAGGTCGTTGCTGTCCCGCGCGATGACGAGCCCGTCCAGCAGGTAGTTCCGCGCGGCATCGACGTCCTCCCGCAGCACCGCGTTGACGGCCAGGCTGTAGAGCGCGACGATGCTGGCCAGTGGCGCGTCGGCGGCGCCGGCCACGTCGAGCGCGGTGACCAGCAGCCCCGCCGCCCGGTCATGGTCTCCCTCGCCGAGCGCGATCAATCCCAGCCGGCTGTGGTAGAGGCTGATCTGCCAGCGTTCGTCGAGGCGTTCGCTCACCTGCCGGCCCTCTTCGAGCAGGCCACGGGCGCGGGCGTAGTCGCGCTCGCGGATGGCCAGCATGGCCAACGGTCCGATGGCGCGCACGACGCCTTCGTCGTCGCTGGCCGCGCGTAGTAGTGGCAGCGCCTCTTCCACCTGGGATCGGCCGCGCCGGTAGTCGCCGGTGATCAGCGCGACGACCCCGTCGGCGAGCAGGGCCCGACTTCTGCGGGGGTCGGGGAGGCGGTCGCCGTGCGCGTGGATTCGGGCGGAGATCCGGCCGGCCTCTTCGATCGGGCCGTGCAGCAGCCAGTAGACCCAGATCGCCTCGTTCATCGCCAGCGCCGAGTCGTACTCGCCATTGTCGAAGTACCAGTACGTGGCCGTGACGACGTTGTCGTGGTCGATGGCGAGCCGCCGCAGCCATCGCGTGGCACGGCGGTTGAGCTCGGGTCCCGCCTCCAGCGCCACGTCGTGGAAGTAGTCGGCGTGGGCGCGGTGTGCTGCCGTGCCGTCCGCCTCTGAGTCCAGCCGGTCCATCCCGTACTCGCGGATGCTTTGGAGCATGCCGAAGCGGGAAGTGTCGGGCGCATAGTCGACGAGGCTGTTCTCGACAAGGTGGTCGAGCGCGTCGAGGGCGCCGGGTCCGCCGATGGCCCTCGCCGCGGGAAGATCGAAGCCACCCGTGAAGACCGACAGCCGTGTGAACAGCGACTTCTCCTCGGGGCCGAGCAGGTTGTAGCTCCAGGCGATGGTGTCGCGCAGGGTCCGTTGGCGGGCCGGCAGGTCGCGGGCTCCGCTGGTGAGCAGGCTCAGCCGGCTGTCGAGCAGATCGAGGATCCCGGCCGGCCGCATCAGACGCACCCGGGCGGCGGCCAGTTCGATCGCTAACGGCAGTCCGTCGAGGCGCCGGCAGATTTCGGCCACCGCGTCGACGTTGTCCTCGGTCAACGCGAAGCCCGGCTCGGCGGCCCGGGAACGCTCGACGAACAACTGGACCGACGCGTGCGCGGCGGCGGCAGCGGGATCGGTGTCCGATGTGGAGGGCGAAGACAGCGGTGCCACGGCATACACGCGCTCGCCGTCGATGCGCAGCGGTGCCCGGCTGGTCACCAGGGCGGTGACCCGCGGCGCCGCGCGGAGCAGCCGCGCGACCACCGGGGCGGCCTCGGCCACCTGCTCGAAGTTGTCGACCACCAGGAGGAGCCGTTTGGACCGCAGGAACGCCGCGACGTCCTCGACGGCCTCGCCCGCTCCTGAGGTACGCAACCCGAGTGACCGGGCCATCGCCTCGCCGACCAGGTCGGTGCGGCTGACGGCGGACAGGTCGATGTAGCGCACCCCGTCGGGGAAACGGTCCGCGAGCCGCACCGCGAGGTCGGTGGCGAGGCGGGTCTTCCCGACACCGCCCGGTCCGGTCAGGGTGACCAGTGGCACCCCCTCTTCGGCGAGCAGCCCGGTCAGTGCGGCGACCTCGGTTTCGCGCCCGATCAACGGCGTACGTGCCGACGGTGGCGCCTCGCCCTGCGGCGTCCGGCCACTTTGGTGGAAGCGCTCGGTCAGTAGGACGGCGATGTCCTGCTCGACCTGATCGCGTAGCTGCGCCGGATCGGTGAACTCCCGGTACGACACGTCGGCGCTGGACCGGATGCCGTCGATCATGGCGGCGAGCCGGGGCTCGCGCGTGGTCGCAGAGCGCTTGACATAGATGAGCCGGGGAAGCGACAGCTCGCGGGCCAGAAGATATTCGTCCTCGAGCCCCGACATCGTCGTGTCCGGCGCCACCCATCCATAACTCTCGCCGTACACGCCGACGAACAGGTGGCTCTGCGCGAGGTAGGCGCGATACACCTCGCGCGGTGGGTGCGCCTGGGCACTCTGCTCGAAGAACACCGGCGTGAGCCGCAACCGGGTGACGGCCTCGCGGACCGCCCACCGCTCGGCCGCGAGCTCGTGCAACGTCGAACTGACGAACACGCGCACGCGCTGGTCGGGCGTGCCGATCGGAGGCTCGGTCATGAGCACCACCTGGAACAAAAGCGACAAATCCTCTTATCGAGTGTACGTGCCGGACCGGCGTGTCTCCGCGTGCTCGATCGGGTGGCTTTAGCCGATGCCGGTATTTGTCGCCGCCGCGGCCCGCTCCTCATGGGTAACCCCACTACTGAGGAGAGAATCAGATGGGCATCAAGCGACAACTCGCGATCGGCGCCGGGGTCCTGGCGTCCCTGCTGCTGGCGCCGACCTCAGCCCACGCGGCTCCGGCCGGCAGGCACTGCGTGGTCAGCGCCTCTACCGGTGCGGCGATGGTCTGCTACTCGTCGTTCCGGACGGCGATCACGAACGCGACCGGCGGCCGGGTCACCGACGCGCCCGGCGACGCGAAGGCGGCGCTCAACGACGAGAAGCTCGCGACGAAGCTCAACGATCTCCCGTCCGCCCGGTCGAACGCGCCGATGGCCGCCGCCGCGAGCAACATCGTGATCAGCGTCGAGTACACCGGCGAGGGTTTCGGCGGCAGCTCCCTGACCATCACCGGCACCCACGCCTGCGACAACGCCCTCAGTCCGGTCGAGTTCACCATGGCCAGCATGCCGTCGGGCTGGAACGACGACATCGAGTCGTTCCGCGCCTTCGCCAACTGCGCCGCCATGCACTTCCTGCACATCGGCGCGAGCGGGCCCTTCAACGACAACGGGTTCTTCTTCTCCCGCACGTCGTTCCCTAGCTGGCTCGACGACGAGGTCAGCTCGATCGCCTGGACCTGACACCTCGCCACCTGAAGAAGCCGGCGTGTCCGAAGCGAACCCGCTTCGGACACGCCGGACAACTACTGGATGGTGACGTCGTCCACGAGCAGGCCGTCCGTGCCCGACGTCGTCTCGATGTAGAAGGTCGCCGAGGTCAGGGTCCCGGTCCACGCGACGGTGGCCGTGCCGGTCAGCAACGTCCATCCTGACGAGGAGACCGTCGTCGCGGGCGTCAGTGACACATAGCTCGTCGTGCCACCGACGTTGAGCGCCAACGTGGCCTTAGCCGCCGGCGTGCCGCTCTGGGCGCGTACCCATGCGGACGTCGTGTAGGTGCGACCGTTGGCAATCCCGGCCGTCACCGTCTGGCTCGGACCCTGCCACGACGCCGTGCGCCCCGCGATCGCGAGTGAGATCGCACCACCGTGCGCGACACTCGACGTCGACAGTGTGCCACCGCCGAACGGCGCCCACCCGGTCGTCCCGCTCTCCATCGTGCCGTTGGCCAGCACGCTGCTGCTGCCACCGCCGCCGCTGAACTGCCACCAGTTCAGGTTGAACAGCGAGCCTGACCCGCCGGTGAAGCGCAGGTAGAGGTCGTGTGTACCGGTCGCGCCGCTCACGCCGCAGGACACCGTCGTCCAGGTCTGCCAACCGCCGGTGCCCGGCACCGTGCAGCGGCCGGCCACGGTCCCGCTCGTACCGTCGAGCCGCACCTCGATCTGACCTCCGGCGGCGGCCGAGGCCACCCGGGCGCTGAAGGACGTGGCGCCGGCGCCGAAGGCGACTCCCTTGACCTTGATCCAGTCGCCGTTGTCGATCCAGCCGACGTTCATGCCGCCTTCGCCGGCCCGCTCGGTCTCGACGCCCGAGGTCCAGGCGATCGTCTCGGCCTCCTGCCGCGTGTACGGGCTGAGCGTGCCGACCTGCGGAGCGCCGGTCGTGGTCATGTTGATGGTCGGGATCGTGCCGTTGGCGTTGTAGCTGAACCGTTCGACCGCGACCGATCGCGTGTAGCCACCGCCGCCCGGCAACGCCCCGTTGTGGTAGAAGAAGTACGAGCCGCCGTTGAAGTCGACGAGCCCCGGGTGGTTCGTGAAGCTGCTGCCCTGGGTGGGCATGACCGTCCCGCGATAGGTCCACGGTCCGGTGGGTCCGGTGGCGGTCGAGTAGCCGATGAACTCGGAGCAGCAGCGGGCGGCGAAGACGTTGTAGTAGAGCCCGTTGCGCTTGAAGACCCACGGCCCTTCCTCGTAGAGCGTCGGGCGGCTGGCATTGCCGGTGCGGGTGCCGAAGCCGGCGGTGGTCAGTGCGATCTGGTTCACCCCGCCCGAGTACGAGGTCATGTCGGCGTTGAGCCGCACGTACGACAGCCGTGGGTTGCCCCAGTAGAGGTAGGCCTGCCCGTCGTCGTCGATGAACGCGACAGGATCGATCTCGTTGTTCTCCACCAGCGGGCGGCCGAGAGCGTCGCTGAACGGCCCGGTGGGGCTGTCCCCGACGGCGACGCCGATGGCCATCCCACCGGTCGCCCGGTTGCGGACCGGCACGTACCAGTAGAACCGGCCGTTGCGGGCGATCACGTGGCCGGCCCAGGCGTTGGCGTCGGCCCAGGCGAAGCTGGCGAGGTTGAGGGGGGAGCCGTGGTCGGTCCAGTTCACCATGTCGGCGGAGGAGTAGACCCGCCACTCCTTCATGGTGAAGTAGGTGGAGCCGTCCTCGTCGTGACCGGTGTACAGGTAGACGCGTCCGTTGTGGACGATCGGCGCGGGGTCGGCGGTGTAGATGGTCTGGATGATGGGGTTGTCCGCGTAGGCCGGCGCCGCGGTCAACACGCACAGCAGGCCCAGCGCCCCGGCCAACACGCGCCGGATAGCTCTCGTCATGATGTCCTTCCGGTCAGGCGTTGGCCACCAGCCGCCAACGGTTGTCGGCGGTGCCGTTGTCGGAGTCCTGCACGGCCTGGGCGCCCCAGGCGGTCGAGCCGTCGCGGATGCCCAGGAGCTTGCCGCTGTTGACGTTCCGGATCCGGTACGTGCCGTCGCCGTTGCTGAGCAACTGCCAGCGGTGGTCGGCGGTGCCGTTGTCGGCCCACTGCAGGACGCGGGCACCATCCGCCGTGGACATGTTCTCCACGCCTGGCACCTTGCCGCTGTTGACGTTGCGGAACCGCACGGCGTCGCCGTCGGTCACGACGACCCAGTTGTGGTCGGCGGTCCCGGTGTCGCCCCACTGGACCGCGAGCCCCCCGTCGGCGGTCGACATGTCCTGGACTCCGAGCACGAGCCCGGTCCCGGCGTTGACGAGCCGCTGGCTGCCACCGGCGGCACCGACGTTCCAATAGACGACATAGTTGTAGCCGAAGGCGTCGTGGAACGCCCCGAGGTTGACCGTCGAGCCGTTCGCGTTGGCGGTGAAGGCGAGAGCGGACGAGCTGGTCCGGGCGATCGACGACACGGTCAACGACGGCGCCGCGCTGACCGTGGTGTTGCCGTAGTTGCCGCACAACACGACCGGCCCGTAGGTGACCGCCGCGACGCCGACGTTGTCGTTCGCCGCGAGGGTGGTGACCCGCATCGGCAGCCGCACGGTGACCGTGTCGCCGGCCGCCCACGCCCGGGTCACCGCCGCATAGCTGCCCGGGGTGACGGCGACGTTCTGGGCGACGCCGTTGACGGTGATGCTCGCGCCGCTGGTCCACGCGGGGATGCGTACTCGAATGGTCCAGGTGCCGCTCATGGACCCGGCGAGCGTCAACGTGGTCGTGTCGCCGACGGGATAGCTGGTGGTCTGGGTGACCGTGATCCCGCGCTGTGACCAGGTCAGCACCGACGGGACGAACAGGTTCACGGTCAGCGTGGTGCCGTTGTAGAAGTAGACCGAGTCCATCAGCTTCGTGTTCGTCTCGATGCCCGTGCCCTGGCAGCACCAGAACGACGAGTAGTCGGTGCTCCACGTGCCACCGCCCCACGCGGGCCCGACGCCCTTTCGCCCTCCGGGCCGCAGCGGGGTGAAGTAGGTGATGTGGCCGTGGCTGTCGGCGGGGTTCTGCGCGCCGACCAGGTGGTTGAGCAGGGCCCGCTCGTAGTAGTCGAAGTAGGCCGCCCGGCTGGGATCGACGAGCCAGAGCTCCCGGGTCAACTTCAGCATGTTGTACGTGTTGCACTGCTCGCAGGTGTCGTTGGAGAGGTAGCCGGCGATCGCGTTCGGCGCCCGGAAGTGCTCGGCCTGGCTGTTGCCACCGATGGCGTACGTGTGTGCGCCGACCGTGATGTTCCAGGCGTTGGTGGCGATGTCGCGGTAGCGGGTGGTGCCGGTCGCCTTGTACTCGCGGGCCGCCCCGACCCACTTGGGCACCTGGGTGTTGGCGTGCAGACCGGCGAGCTGGTCCTGGCCCGAGGCCAGTGGGTTGAACACCGCGGCGTGGTCGAACCGCTGTGCGGTGGTGAGCCAGCGCCCGTCACCGGTCTGCTGGTAGATGTCGGTCAGCACCTCGTTCATGCCGCCGAACTCGGTGCCGAGCATCGCCTGGAGCTGGCTGGAACTCAGGCGGGCCGTGCGGGTGTCGACCCAGCCCGCCAGGGCCAGCAGCACCGACCGGGCCTGGGTGTTGCCGGTGTAGCGCCAGACGTCGAGCAGGCCCGCGAGGGTCTTGTGTACGCAGTAGTAGGGCACGTTGCCGTTCGAGAGCGTGCGTGCCTCGAGCGCCGTGAAGTCGGACTCCGGGAACCCGGACAGGTATCCGGTGCCGAACCCGGCCGCGCCGTTGTTCGCCTGGCACTTGGCGAGCTCGGCCACCATATACGCGGCCTTGTCGCGGCAGGTGGTGTCCCCGAGCACGGCGTACGCCTGCGCCCAGGCCGTGAGGAAGTGCCCCTGCATATGGCTGCGGAACGGGAAGCTCGGCGCGTCCCAGCCACCGTTGGTCGCGGCGCCGTTGGTGGAGAGGCGGTGGTTGGCGCGGAAGACGTAGAGCAGCCGGTCGACGTCGACGAAGCGCAGATAGGTGAGCGTCCGGGTCTGGTTGTCCAGCAGGCGCCCGCTGGTCAGGCGTACCTGACCGAGGTCGAAGGGATAGGCGGAGACACCGAGGTCCGCACGGGCCGGCGCCACGACGGCGGCCGCCGCCGGCGGCGCGGTCAGGACCGCGCCGCCGGTGGCCGAGAGGACCGTCGCTTGGAGCAGGCCGCGACGGGTGATGGGCATGGAGACTCCGTTCAGCGCTGCAGGGTCAACAGACCCGGCCGGTAGGGAAGCAGGCCGTAGTCGCCGCCGGAGTTGGGGGAGCGACCTTGGTAGAGCAGTTGCAGGTTGCAGGGGTCGACGGTCATGGTCTGGTCGGCGTTGCTGCGGATCAGCTCACCGTGGCTGATGTCGTTGGTCCACGTGGCGCCGCTGTTGGCCTTGCCGGCGAACGGGTTGCTCTCGGACGCAGCCTGCGGTGTCCACGAACCGCCCAGGCTGGTGGCCGTGAACGAGCGGAAGTAGCGGCCCTGCGAGCCGATGGCCTCGACGATCATGAGGTACCGGGTCTCACCCTGGAGCTTGTAGACCTGGACCGCCTCGAACAGGTTGTTGGTCGAGTCGGTCATGATCGTCGTGTAGTTCGAACCGAAGCTGCCCGGGAAGTTCCCGATCGGCATGCTCGCGCGGTAGATCCGGCCGTTGTCACCGGCGAAGAACAGGTACATGTTCGAGCTGTCGCCGATCACGGCCTGGTCGATCGGCCCCGTGCCGGAGTTGGAGATGCTGCCCGTGAACAGCGTCTGCGCCCCCGACCAGCCGTTGGGGTTGGTGGGGTCGCTGGAGGTCCGGTAGGAGAAGGCGGTGCCGCCCCACTGGTAGGCCAGCACCCAGATGTTCCTGGGTGCGAAGTAGAACAGCGACGGCGCGACGGTGGCGCTGTTCATGGTGTTCTGGCTCGCCGAGCCCATGTCCGACCAGTTCGAGAAGAGGCTGAAGTTCATCGAGCCCCACGACGTCCCGGTGTTGTGCGTCGTCGCGTAGACCAGGTGCCGGCCGTTGTACGGGGCGTAGGTGAAGTCCTTGAGCGACACCCAACCCGACTTCGGCTGCGCCAGAGCGCCGGTCGACGACCAGCGGTACGTGGACGGAAGAGAGCACGATCCGCTCGGCGGTGGGGTGGTCGGGTTGCTGCCGCCGTCGACGCGGACGAGCTGCCACTGCTGGTTGGCGCCGTTCCAGTCGTCGTACTGGACGATGCTGCCGCCGTCGGCCGTCGAGGCGCCCTGGACCTCCACGACCCGGTTGCTGTTCCTATTGATCAGCCGGACGTAGCCGCTGTCGGAGTCAGCCAGCCGGAACTGCTGGTTGGTCCCGTTCGCATCGCTCCACTGCACGATGGCGCCGCCGTTGGCGGTCGAGAAGTTGTAGACGTCGAGGACCTTCCCGGACAGCCGCGACTTCAGCCGGTAGTAGCCGCTGCCCGAGTCCACGAACTGCCACTGCTGCTGGTTGCCGTTGTTGCGGGCCCACTGCACGATCCGGGCGCCGTCGTTGGTGGCCAGGTTGTAGACGTCCAACGCCTTGCCGCTGTTGCGGTTGACCAGCACGTACCACGCGCTCGTGTCGACCGTCGCCGCGGCGGCGGGTGCCGCCAACACGGTCGCGGCGGCCGCCCCGACCAGCACCGCCGTCACACCGGCGGCGACGACCCGCGGCAACCACCATCTCCGCCGCGAGGTTCCTTGATAGACAGACATGACCTCTCCTTATCCGACTCGTACGAGCTGCCATTGCTGGTTCGCGCCGCCCCAGTCGGCGTACTGAACGACGTTTGCGCCGTCGGCCGTCGACGCACCCTGCACCTCGACCGCTTTGCCGCTGTGCCGGCTGAGCAGTCGCACGTAGCCGCTCGAGTCCGCGAGCTGGAACTGCTGGTTCGTGCCGTTGCCATCGGCCCACTGCACGATCGCGCCCCCGTCGGCGGTCGAGAAGTTGTAGACGTCCAGGACCTTGCCCGACAGCCGGGACCGGACCCGGTAGTAGCCGCTGCCGGAGTCGACGAACTGCCACTGTTGGTTGTTGCCGTCGTTGCGGGCCCACTGCGTGATCCGGGCGCCGTCGTTGGTGGCCAGGCCGTAGACGTCCAGCGCCTTGCCGCTGTTGCGGTTGACCAGCACGTACCAGGCGGACGTGTCGACCGGGCCGGACGGGTTGCCGCCGCCGCCGGCGTTGAGGGCGTTCAGCACGGCGTCGTACGCGGCCTTCTTGTTGCCGTTGCCGTCGAACAGCAGCGGGTTCTGGCCGGTGCGCCAGGAGTCGCTGTCGCGGATGCCCCAGACGGTGATGCCGTTGCAGCGCGTCACGGCCAGGCAGGCGCGGGTGACGGCGGCGTACGCGTTGGCCTGGTTGGAACCGGAGATGTCGAGCTCGGTGATCTGCACGTCGACGCCGAGGTCGGCGAAGCGTTGCAGGTTGGCCTGGTAGTCGCTCGGCGCCGAGTTGGTCAGGTGCGACTGGAATCCGACGCAGTCGATGGGCACACCGCGGGACTTGAAGTCGCGGACCATGTTGTAGATGCCGGTCGACTTCGCGTTGACGCCGTCGGTGTTGTAGTCGTTGTAGCAGAGCTTGGCGTTCGGGTCGGCGGCGCGGGCGAGGCGGAACGCGACCTCGATCCAGTCGTTGCCGGTGCGCTGGAGGTTCGAGTCGCGCCGGCCGCCGCCGCCCCCGTCGGCGAACGCCTCGTTGACCACGTCCCAGGAGTGGATTTTGCCCCGGTAGTAGGTGGCGACCTGGGTGACGTGATTGTTCATGGCGTTGCGCAGCGCGCTGCCCGACATGTTCTGTGCCCAGCCCGGCTGTTGGGCGTGCCACAGCAGGGTGTGACCGCGGACCGTCTTGCCGAGTGAGCGCGCGTGGTTGACGATGCGGTCGGCACTGCCGTAGCTGAAGCTGCCCTGCTGCGGCTCGGTGTAGGACCACTTCATCTCGTTCTCGGGCGTCACGCTGTTGAACTCGCGGTTGAGGATCCCCACGTACGTGCTGTCGCCCAGCCGGCCGGCCGCGATCGCGGCCCCGAAATAGCGGCCCTTCTCGGCGGCGGAGGCGCCGAGCGTGCTGGCGGCCTGTGCGGTGCCGGGGAAGCCGACCAGCAGCAACACCGCCACCGCGATCGACCACAAGGTCCGTCTCATCGTGATTCCTCCGTCCAGCTTTCAGGGAGTGGTGAGGTCGAAACGGCGCACGGTCACGGCGCCGCCGAGCGCCTGGGTCGCGTAGTTGAACATCGCGAACCGATAGCCCATGAAGAACTGCCAGGCGTTGTTGAGCGTGAACGCGGACCCGAGGCTGGTGAACGTGCTGCCGTCCGTGCTGTAGGAGAACCGCGCCTGTCGACCGGATCCGGGCCGGATGTCGGCGTTCGCCCGCAACCAGATGCGGCCGCCCGACACCGCCGTGCCGGCGACTTCCGTGCCGGTGCTCGTGGTGTTCCAACTGCTGTTCATGGTCAGGTTGTTCGTCATCACGACCCGGGTGGCGCCGTTGTCGCGCCGCACGCCGATCCAGGCCGACGAGTCGCGCAGCATCGCGAGGCCGGCCCGGTCGCCGTTGGCCATGCCCGAGTAGTCCAGCTCGATCGTCGCCGTGGAGGACGGGCCCTGGATGCGGTGCGTGAGGGTGTTGCGGGCGGCGTACAGGTCGTTGGTGACGGTCGCGGTCTGCAGCCGCAGCCCGCTGCCCGCCGTCCACCGGCTGTTGTCGGGGTTGTGGTTCCACTCCCACCGGTGGCCGAGCGTCGCGGCGCTGAAGGTGTCCGCGCCGATCATCGACTGCACGGTGCGGCCCGACGCCGGAATGTTGGGCTTGGGATAGGAGCTGCCCCAGGCGCCGTTGACCGTCTGGATGGTGGGCCAGCCGTCGGAGCTCCACGAGATCGGCGCGAGTGCGGGCACCCGTCCGCCGGGGTACGCGTCCACGAAGGACATGTAGTACCAGTCGCCGTTCTGGGTCTGCACGAGCCCGCCCTGGTGCGGCACACCGCCGCCGGAGATCGGGCCGGGCATGTTCAACAGCACCTGGCGCATCTCGTACGGGCCGAACGGGCTGCTCGACTTGAGCACGTACTGGCCGTTGGCGGGTCGGGTCAGCCAGATGTAGTAGCTGCCGTTGCGCTTGTAGAAGCGTGCGCCTTCGAGGGTGCCGACGCTGGACGGGGTCTGGAACACCTGCTGGGCGCGGACCTGGCTGAGCCCGTCGGTGGAGAGCTGGGCCACGCTGATGGTGCTGTTGCCGTAGGCCACGTACATCGTGTCGTTGTCGTCGACCAGCAGCCCGGCGTCGTAGTAGCAGTTGTTGATCTGGGACCGCTTCTGCCAGGTGCCGTCGACCGCCGCGGCCGTGTAGACGTAGGTGCGGTTGAACTCGACGCAGCCCAGCCAGTAGTAGGTCGAGTTGCTGCGCCGGTAGTTGAGGGTCGAGGCCCAGATCCCCTTCACGTACGCCCGCCCGCCGCTCAGGTCGTAGGCCGAGGACCCGAAGTCGAGGCTGGGCACGGAGTGGCCGGCGTACTCCCAGTTGACCAGGTCGTAGGAGCGCAGGATCGGCGCGCCGGGGGAGTAGTGCATGGTCGACGCCGAGTAGTAGTAGGCGTCACCGACCCGGATGATGTCCCCGTCGGCGAAGTCCTGCCAGACCACGGGGTTGTTGTAGGTGCCGCTGCCGCCGCCCCCGGTCCCGATCTTGACGAGCTGCCACTGCTGGTTGGCCCCACCCCAGTCGGCGTACTGCACGACGTTGGCGCCGTCGGCCGTCGAGGCGTTCTGCACCTCGACCGCTTTGCCGCTGTGCCGGGCGATCAGCCGCACGTAGCCGCTGTCCGAGTCGGCGAGCCGGAACTGCTGGTTGGTGCCGTTGCCGTCGGCCCACTGCACGATCGCGGCGCCGTCGGCGGTCGACCGGTTGGAGACGTCGAGGACCTTGCCCGAGAGCCGGGACTTCAGCCGGTAGTAGCCGTCGCCGGAGTCGACGAACTGCCACTGCTGGTTGTTGCCGTCGTTGCGGGACCACTGAGTGATCCGCGCGCCGTCGTTGGTGGCCAGGTTGTAGACGTCCAGCGCCTTGCCGCTGGTGCGGTTGACGAGGACGTACCAGGCGGTGGTGTCGACGGTGGCCGCTGCCGCGCTGGGCGTGTTCACGCCGATCAGCACGCCACTCATGAGCACGACGGCGCTGGCCGAAGCGAGGGCCCGGCGGAGCATTCGAGGCAAAGGCATGTTAGCGCTCACATTCGATGTCGGGCAGCGTCAAGGTCTAGTTTTGGTGCGGGGGATAGACCGTTCACATCGAGTGACACCGATGTTGCCAGATGGTTTCGGAAAGTTTCAAGAGGTGTATCGGAGGCTGGCCCGGGACTATTTTCGGGGCACCGCCGTAACGAAAAGTCGTCGCTCTTTTTCTGTTACGGCGCCCAAGGCGGGCGCACGAAGAACGAGCTGTCCGCCAGGAAGCCCGCACTTCCGTCGGACTGATCGACCCATAGCTGGCCATCGCGGTGCCGCAGGAACCAACCGGGATAGTTCGACGCCTCCAGCGACACCGAGTCGGGCAGGGCACCCGGGCGTACGCAGAACGTGGCGTCGCCGCGGAAGAGTTCCGTGTCCTCGTCGAGGCTGGTCCGCAGCCGCCATGACATGTGCCGCAGGTAGCCGCCATCCGCCGTTCGCAGCGTGGAGCACTGGGAGTTCGCGATGCCGGGAGTGACCACGAACGTCGCCCGCCGCCGCACGGTTTCGGCGCTGCCCGCATCGACCCTGGTCAGCACGCCGAGGGTCCGGCTCGTCGCGGCGTACTGCCCGGGTTCGTTGGCCATTTCCAGCGCGGCCGGGCCGAGCGGGAGTGCGGTCGCCGACTCGGGCGCGGGTGGTGGCGTCTGCGGCGACCACGGCACGGCGAACGCGACGACGACGGCCACGAGCCCGGCGGCCGCCGACGCGGCGAGGATGGGATGGGCGCCGAGGACCGACATGGCCTTGGCGAGCACCGACGCCTTCGCGGCGCCGACGGGTCTGCCCTGGCCGACCACCGCGGCCGCCACGGCCACCGGCACCGGGAGCAGGGCGTAGTCGAGGAGCCGCTCCGTGGGAACCTGACCCGCTCCGGCCTGCTGACAGGCGGGACAGAAACGGATGTGCCGGGCCAGCCGCTTGCGCCACAGCGGGCCCGGCGCACCGTTCCAGCCGGCGCGGGCCGCGACCAGGCCGGCGCACCGCGGCGTCGCCGCCAGGGCCGCGACCAGCGTGCGGCTCAGCTCGAGCTGCTCCCGCATCCGCTGGAGCCGCACCCGCACGTGCGCGCCGCGGGCGCCGATCGCCTCCGCGAGCTCCTCCCGGGTCAGGTGGCCGACCTGTTCCAGCCACCACAGCGACAGCAACATCCGGTCGGCGGGATCGAGCCAGTGCCCGGCCCGCGCGACCTGGCGGCGCTGCTCGGACAACACCGCATGCAGCATGGTCAGGTCCTCGACCGGCACGTCGACCGCGTCGTCCAGCGGCGCGACGCGCGCGTCGGCCACCCGCCGCCGATGCAAATGGGTCCCGACCTGACGCACCGCGATCGCCATCAGCCAGGCCCGGAACTGGCTCGGCTCCCGCAAGGTCGGCAGGTCCCGGACGGCCCGCAGCATCGCGTCCTGCACGACGTCGTCGAGGTCGGGATCACCGGGCAACGCGCGGGCGACAACGGTGTAGACCAGCGGAAGCACCCGCGCGGCGAGCTCGTCGCGGGCCTGTCGATCACCGCTGCGCGCGGCGACGGCCAAACTGGTCAGGTCCGTGTCGACCACCGGCATCCGCACCTCCCGATCGGCGTTCGCCACTGTGGACGACCTACGGCCGATGCGTCAACAGCCCATCGAGTTCAGTCACGGTTCGCTGACGACGACACCGGCGGCGACCAGCCCCCGCTGAATGTCCGGAGTCGGCCGGCTGGCCGCGACGCGGCGCGTCGAACCATCGCGGCAGCCAGCCGACGACTTTCGGTGCGAATGTCGGCCGGCGCGTCGTCCGCCCCTGTACCCGCCCGCATCAACGTCCTGGCGACGGCGCGCTCCGTATCCCCGTCGTGGCTCACCGGCCGATTGTCGCACCGCACGGTTCAGCGCCGACCAAGGTCAGCGCGGCGCCAGCCCCGACCGGCCCGGCCTCGCCGTCACCATAGACGACGTCTGACGTCGCTGTCGGGAAGTTCGGCCTTCCTAGGCGAGCGGGGCTGTCGACTCCCGCCGCACCAGGGTGAAGTCGTCCGCCAGCAGCAGCTCCACCTGGGCGTCGGGTGGGGTGTCGAGGAGGCTGCGCACCGCTCGGGCGCCCAGCTCCCGCAGCGGCATCCGCACCGTCGTCAATGCCGGCATCACGTGTGACGCCAGCTCCGTGTCGTGGGTGGTCACCACCGACACGTCGCCGGGGACCGACAGGTCCAACGCGGCGAGCTGGTGCAGCACGCCGACGGCCGCGGCCACGTTGGCCACATAGATGGCCGTCGGGCGGCGCCGCGAGGACATCAGCTTCGCCGCCGCCTCGGCGCCACCATCCATCGTGTACTCGCCTACGACGATCCGGGACGCCGGCGTACGCAGGCCGTGTTCCTCCATAGCCTCGGTGAAGCCGGTGAGCCGCCGCTGAGCCGTGTCAGTCGTCTTCGGGCCCGCGATGTGCGCGATCTCGGTGTGGCCGAGCTCGACGAGGTGCTCGACCGCCATGTGGGCCGACTTCGCGTCGTCGAGGATGACGTAGCGCCGGCTCTTGCGGTCGCGTCGGTTGACCAGCAGCCACGGGATGTCGAGGCCGTCGAGGATCCGTTGCTCCTGCGTGGACGGTGCGCCACCGGCGATCAGCAGCCCGTCGACCCGGCCGTTGCCGAGCAGGTCGAGATAGGCGGCGGGCGAGACGGCGCCGCCGGCGGAGCCCGTCACCAGGACGTTGCCGCTGGACAGGGCCGCCGCCTCGGCGCCGGCGATGATCTGTGCATAGACGGGGTTGCTGAAGTCGGGGATGACCAGGCCCAGGATCCCCGTCTTCGCGGTGCGCAACGAGCGCGCGCTCAGGTTCGGCCGGTAGCCGAGATCGACGATCGCCGCCTCGACCCGTGTCCGTGTCTCCGGCCGGATCAGCAGCGTCGGGTCGCGGTTGACGACCCGCGAGACGATCGCCTTGTCGACACCCGCGGCGGCCGCCACGTCGACCAGCGTCACTCGCTTCGTGCCGGCGCGGGGGCCTCGGGTCACGGGTGCTTCTCCTTCAGATCACTGAGCCGGTGGCTGGACGAGTTCGAGCGTAATGTCGTCCGGGTCCAGGAAATAGCATGTGAACCCGCC
The DNA here is from genome assembly GCF_900107455.1 of Asanoa ishikariensis. Taxonomy (GTDB): domain Bacteria; phylum Actinomycetota; class Actinomycetes; order Mycobacteriales; family Micromonosporaceae; genus Asanoa; species Asanoa ishikariensis. The sequence goes on from NZ_FNQB01000004.1 coordinate 372,447, forward strand.
GCGGTTCACCCCTGCGGTTATTTCCTGTGGTGGGCTGACGAACCTTACGCCCAGCTCGGTCAGCCGGCGGTGCTCGGCCAGCGCGTCACGCACGACGAAGGCGAGGTGCGCGGCACCCGGGCGGTGTCGTTCCGGGCCGAACGGCTCACCGCGCGGCACGACGTACTCCACGAGCTCCAGGTCGTGCGTCGAGTGAGTACGGTCCTGGCCGGGAATGGCGAGCTGGGCCACGCGCAACTCGGCGTCCGGGTAGCCGACCAGGCGGCGGGTGTACTCATTGGACTGGACCTGCTGGTGCACGAGCGTCAGTCCCAGCACGTCCCGGTAGAACGCGACGCTGCGGTCAATGTCCGCGACCGTGAAGCTGAAGTGCCACATGCCGTTCACCCGGCCACCGCCGCGCGCAGGCCGCTGACGATGTCGTCCTCCTGCGGCAGCACCGCGGCCGCGAGGCCGACCGCCGCGGGGATCCGGCTGTCCCGGGCGCCGATCCGGCGCGGTGGGCTCTTCAGCGTCGCGCCGCTCTCCACGACCCGGGCCACGACCTCGGCGCCGAAGCCGCCCGTCGTGTTGGCCTCGTGCACGACGACCAGCCGGCCGGTGCGGGCCACGCTCGCGGCGACCGCCGCGTGGTCGAACGGGTTGAGCCAGACGGCCTCGATGACCTCGGCGTCGATGCCCTCGGCGGCGAGCCGGTCGGCGCCGGCCAGCACCCGGCTGGTGATCGAGCCCCAGGTGACGACCGTGACGTCCGCGCCCGGTCGGCGCAGCCGGTGCCCACCGATCGGCGCCGGGTCACCACCGATCTCGATCTCGGCCTTCGGACCCGCGTACAGCGAGCGGTTCTCGATGACCACCACCGGGTCGTCGCAGGCGACGGCGGAGCGCAGCACGTCGTACGCGTCCTGCGGTGTCGAGGTCATCGCCACCCGGATGCCGGGCACGTGCAGCAGCAGCGCCTCCATGTTCTGCGAATGCTGTGCACAAGCGCCGGGCGCGTTGCCCTGCTGGGTGCGGATCGTCAACGGCGCGGTCAGCCGCCCCTCGGACACGTAGCGCACGTTGGAAGCCTGGTTCACGATCTGGTCGAACGCGACGAACATGAAGTCCATCCACATGATCTCCACGATCGGCCGGCGGCCCATCATCGCGGAGCCGATCGCGGCGCCCAGCATCGCGGTCTCGGAGATCGGGGTGTCGAAGACCCGCGGGCCGAACGCCTTGCGCAGGCCGCGGGTCACGCCGAAGACGCCACCGGGCACGGCCACGTCCTCGCCGAAGAGGATCGCCTCCGGGTAGTCATCGAGGGACCGGGCCAGCGCGGCGTTGACCGCGCCGCCGTAGTTGAGCTTGACGGTCTCACGCATAGAGGTGCTCCAGAGCGGTAGCGGGGTCGGCGGCGGAGGCGGCGAGGGCGCGCCGGGCGGCTTCCTCGATCTCGGTGACGGCACGGCGGCGCGCGGCGTCGACGGTGTCCGCGGCGACGCCGGAGGCGATGAGCTGGTGGGAGAGCCGGACGATGGGTTCCGCGGCGAGGTCGGCCTCGAGCTCGCCCTCGGGCCGGTACTGCTGCGCGTCACCGATGTAGTGGCCGACGATCCGGCGCGTATGCGCCTCGATGAAGGTCGGTCCGAGCCCGTGCCGGGCGGTCTGGATCGCGAGCGCGGTCGCGGCGGCCACCTCGGCCGCGTCGTTGCCGTCGACCCGCGTGGCCGGGATGCCCAGGGCGGTGGCCCGCGCCGACAGGTCGGGGTTGCGGACCATGTCGTTGATCGGCGTCAGCTCGGAGTACTTGTTGTTCTCGCAGACGAAGATCACGGGCAGGTTCATCGCGGCGGCGAAGTTCATCGCCTCGGGCACGGCGCCCTGGTTCATCGCACCGTCGCCGAAGACGGTCACGACGACCCGGCCGCTCTTGTCGAACGTGCTGGCCAGGGCGGCTCCGGTGGCGATGGGGGCGCCGGCGCCGACGATGGAGTTCTCGCCGTAGAAGCCGTACTCGGGAGCGGAGAAGTGGGCCGATCCACCCCGTCCGCCGTTGACGCCGGCCGTGCGGGCCAGCACCTCGGCGAGGATGGGGAAGGCCGGGACGCCGCGGGCCATCGCCCAGCCGTGCCCGCGGTAGGTGGCGAAGACGGCGTCCTGCTTGCGCAGTTGACCGCAGACGCCGACCGCCACCGCCTCCTGGCCGTTGCTGAGGTGTACGGAGCCGACGACGTCGCCGGCGAGGCGCAGCTCGAGGATCTTCTCCTCCAGCACGCGGATCCGCCACATGGCGTGCAGGTCGGCCAAGTGGTCGTCGGTTGTCATCCGTGCTCCCTGTTCAGTCCATCTCGAGGCCGCCGTCGACGTTGACGGCCTGTCCGGTGATGTAGGCGGCGAGGTCACTGGCGAGGAAGGCCACGACAGCGGCGAGCTCCTCGACCGTGCCGAGCCGTTGCAGCGGCGTCTTGGCGGTGACCTCGTCGAGGTAGCGCTGGCCGGCGCCGGGCCCGTACTCGCGGTCCCGGTCCTGCACGATCCCGCGCCACATGTCGGTGAAGAAGACGCCGGGACAGACCGCATTCACCCGGACCTTCGGCGCGTACGCCAGGGCGGCGGACTTGGTCAGCGACAGCAATGCGGTCTTGCTGGCGGCGTACGCCGGCGCGGCGGGCCGCCCGGAGCGCGCGGCGACGGAGGCGATGCTCACGACGGAGCCGCCGGCCTCGGCCATCAGCCCGCAGGCGGCCTGCACGGTGTGGAACACACCGGTCAGGTTGATGTCGATCACCCGCTGCCACTCGTCGGCGGTGACCTCGGCCATCGGCTTGGTCTGCATGATCCCGGTGGCGTTGATTAGGGTGTCGAGCCGGCCGCCGAACGCGTGCGCGCGGTGAGGCAGGTCCCGGCAGGTCGCGACGTCAGCAAGATCGACGCCGATGGCCTCGACGCGGCCACCGGGGGCGCGCAGTTCGGCGGCGACCTGGTCCAGGCGGTCGCCGGGCAGGTCGGCCAGCACGACGTTGCCGCCGGCCGCGAGGTAGGCGCGGGCGCAGGCCGAGCCGAGGCCGCCGGCCCCGCCGGTGATCAGCGCCCACCGGCCCGCGAAGTCGATGCGCGGCGCGCGCTCGTTCATGTGCCGTACCCCGTTCAATCGTTTGAATCTGAGGCTAGAGGGCGGTGCCGCCCACGTCAAACCCCTGGCTGGGCCGGCCGGCGGTGACGCCGGCCGGCCCCGTTCGCTACTGGCCCGGTTTGCCGATGAAGGTCAGGTAGCTGGAGTCGCCGCGGCCCGAGATGCCCGTGTTGGGTCCCAGGAGCAGCCGGCCGGCCGGTGCGTCCTTCTTGAAGACGACCAGCGGCACGTCCTGGCGGGTGGCGGGGATGTCCCACTGCGCCAGGTCGCCCGAGAACTCGTCCTTGAACAGCGTGGCGCCGTCCGGGGACGAGACCGTGATGCGGTCGTACTCGCCGACGTCGCTGCCCCCGAGGTTGACCCCGACGCGGCCGCCGGCAAACGTGTTGTCGATCCGGTCGTCCACCAGCTTGCCGTCGACGAACGTGCGCAGGTGGTTGCCGATCGCCTCGATCCGCAGCGTGTACTCATTGCCGGCGCCCGGACCGATCGGGATGACCGAGCCGATCAGCGTCGACTTGCCGTTGACCACGGTGCTCATCCGGAGCTGGCCGAGGCCACCGGCGCTGCCCAGCGGGCCGCCGATGTTCCACACGTACCCGTTGCTCGCGTCCGTGGCCCGGAACATCACGCTCGCGCCCACCTGGATCTGGCGGACCTTCGCCTCGATGACCTGGTCACCCCAGCCGGCTCCGACGCGGGAGAGGGTCGCCCCACCGCCCGACGCGCGCAGCCGGCCGCCGTCGACGATCTCGAACTTGCGGGCGAACTCGTGCTTGCCGACAGTCAGGTCGGTGCGGGTGAAGCCCTGCTCCTGGAGCCAGGACGGCCACCAGGTGCCCTCGCCGCGCTGGTCGAAAGCAACGTACACAGGCGCCGGCTTGGCCAGGTCGACGCTCAGGTAGGCGGCCGGGGTGTTGCGCGACGCGTCGCCGTTGGCTCCCCGCACCATGGTCGTCCCGGTCAGCTCCTTCGGAAGCGAGGTGACCTGGTCGCTGCGGTCGACGTACGCCGCCACGCCCGGGCGGGCCGCGACGAGGGCGTGCAGCTTGTCGGGCGCGGCCACGGACACGTTGGCGTCCTGGATCTGCGGCGCGGTCGCCGCGACGCCCAGGGTCTGGGTGCCGAGGCGCTTGACCGCGCCGGCCGGGCGACCTTCGATGCGGTCGAACCGGAAGTCACGATCGACCCGCTTCAGCGTGTACGACTTGCCGGCGCTCACGTTGACGTCGACCGTGTCGGACCGGGTGCTGCGGACGACCGCCTTGCCCCGGCCGTCGACGACCTCGATCGCTTTGCCCGGCCACGGGTTCTGGATGCGGATGGTGTCGGTGGAGCCGGCCTGGATGCCGACTTCGTTCGGCTCGCCGCCGCTGACCTGGGTGCTGATCCGGTGCCCGCCGGCGATCAGCGCCGAGCCTTCGACGGTCCAGCCGGCCGGGATCGCCGACGCGACCCGCACGGTGCCGCCGTTGCTCTGGACCAGTGCGTCCTGGAGGGCGTTGGCGACCACGGCGTTCCACGAGCTGTACAGGTTGTGAATCGACGCGGGGTCGTCGTTGCGGCCGTGGCCCGAGAACCCGTTGGGGTACTTCTGGAGGTCCGCGGTGCCCTGGACGATCAGGCGCCGCATGTCGTCGGCCCGCCCGAGGTCCGCCGCCCAGACCGGGGACTCGTCCCACTCGCGGGTCAACGGGAAGCCGCGCTGGGCGAAGGTGTCCTGCATGACGGCGTCGTCGGGTCCTGTCAGGCCCCACGGGGCGAGCGGCTCCAGATCCGTGTTCTGGGTGTTCTTGGCCGGCTCGTTGGTCGCCGACCAGGCGTACACCTGCTTGCCGTTGCGGGTCGTGGTGGGCAGGTTCGGCAGCTTGGTGAGCGCGGCGCGCAGCTTGCCGGCCAGGTCGGCGTCACCGCGGTCCGCGGCGAGGTCGGCGATGACCGGGAACATGACCCGCATGCCCGCGAGGTCGGGTGTCGGGTCGGCCGCGTCCCACTGGGTCTCGAACGAGTTGACGTGCTCGAGGTGGAGCTTGCCGTCCGTGCCTTCCTTGAGTTGCGAGAGGTAGAAGCGGGCGACCTCGCTCATCAGCGGGTAGCCCTGGTCGAGCACCTTGGGGTCCTGGGTGAACTCGTACTGGCGCCACAGGTCGTGTGACACCTCGAGGCCGCCGGTCAGGATCGCGTTCGTCCATGTTGGAGCCTGGCCGTTGACGCAACCATCGGGGGTGCCGTCGTAGCGAATCAGTTCCGGGACACAGGTGCCGTCGGCGCCGGCCCAGTGGGCCTGCGTCCACGCCTTCATCTGCGCGAGGTGGCTCGTGTAGAGGTTGAGGTACGGCGCGTTGAAGCTCGCGGTGCCGGCGCCGTAGTTGGCGTTGACCTGCTGGCGCAGGTTGAAATGGAACCAGGTCGACGGCGAGACGGGGGTGTCCTGCCACGGGTAGAGCATGTTGGCCGCACCGGCCTGCCCGGTCGGCAGAGTGTTCCGCTGGGTCGCGGCCGTCGTGTAGAGCTGCTGGGCGCGCAGCGCCTCGGCGTACTCTCCCGTGCCGTCCTTCGACGTGATCTTCATCGGGGCGGCCTGCCGCCAGAAGTCGTGCCACCAGCTCAGGTGCGCCTGGTCGACCCGTTTGTCGGTCGCGCCGGCGACCGCCTTCTGGCTCGCGGCGGCGAGGTCGCCGCCGGTGTAGGCAGGGGCGCCGACGACGATGCGGAAGCTGCCGTTCGCGTTGGGCTTGAAGGTCAGCCGGACCGTGTCGGCGTCGACGACGGTGGCGCGGACGTCGCGGGCGTCGGCGGTCAGTGCGGCGACCGCACCACCGGCGGCGAACGTTTCGGCGAGCGCGCCGATCTTTCCGTCCGCGTACGTGGTGGGCTTGCGTCCCTCCCACAGGTTGAGGTCGGCGGTCTGCTCCTTGCCCGGCTTGGCCCCGGTCACCTCAAGGACGAGCTGGTCGCGGTCAGCACGGACGAAGGTGCGCGCCGACATGCCCCGGCCGCTCTGCTCCAGCACGGCGTCGCCGATGTTGAGCCGCCCTTTGTAGTTGGGCGCGGCGGCGAGGTCGAACAGGCCCGGCACGACGAGCCGGCCGGCGGACTTCAGGTCGGGAAAGGTGTCGTTGCGGTTGAGCTGCGCGGTGAACCCGTCCTGCGCCCAGACGGCCGCACCGAGGCGGCCGTTGCCTAACGGCATGCTCTGGTAGTCGCGCCATGCCGGTGCCTCGAGCACGAGGTCGGAGCGCGACACGACACCGGCGGTGTCGACCTGCAACGCGCCGTCCCGCCAGGCCGAGGTTGTCTGGTGCGCCGGAGCGGCCCGCGCCGCGGGTGCGACAGCTCCCAGGGCCGCCGTCACGGCGACCGTGACCGCCATCGTGGTGAACGCCTTACCCATCGGACCACCATCCCTTTGGTCAAACGTTTGACTGGATCATGCTAATCTTCGGATCGTTACGGGTCAATCGTTTGACCGGAAGGGCATCGCATGATCGAGTTCCTGACCCAGGCGACGGTCTCCCCACCTGCGGGAATCGCCGCCGACGAACTCGACGATCTCCGGCGACGCGAGGCGGCCCGGGCCGCGGAACTCGCCGAGGAGGGCCGGTTGGTCCGGGCCTGGCGACCACACGGCGCCGCGGGCTGGGCCAACGTCTGCCTCTGGCGGGCGGCGGACGAGCAGGACCTGTGGCGGACCCTGGCCACCTTGCCGTTCTTCCCGCACATGACCGTCGAGGTGCGCCAGCTAGACCCACACCCGAACGACCCGCGGTCGCAGGCAAAGCGAGCCGACTGACCACGGACGACCGAGCTGGCTTTGCCGTGATCTCGCTGGTGATTCGTGAGCGGGTTGACGACACGGCAGCAATGACCTCTGCCGCCGGCACGCCTGCGCACTCTCGCGCGCCTTGTCCGGGCTCAGCAATCCGCAGCGACAACGGCGCGGCCATCTTTTCGCACCGCCGTGCGAGACCCGTCGCCGCTGGACGTGCCGGCTCACGACCCGTCCGCCATGGGCTCCACGGCGGCCGCCAACACGTCAAGCCTCGCGCCGTAATCCCTGTCCTGCGCCGGGAACAGGCCCACGATCGCGACGCGCTAGGGTTCGCGGACCCGAGTTGTCGCGCGCTAGTCCTTGTGGAACAGGGCTTCCAGCCGTTCGTGTGCCTCGGCCAGGGCGGCGTGGCCGGCTCGGTGCTCGATGACTCGGATCATCATGTCGTTGAGGATCAGGGCCATTTCCGGCCAGCGCGGGTCGACGGGCACCGAGCGCGAGTCCTGGTGCGCGTCGGCGAGCACGCCGTAGTACGGCGCCAGCGACGACACCCGTGGGTCCGCCCACGCGTCGAGTCGCGTCGCCGAGCCGCCGGACTGGGCCGTGACGACGTCCATCTCCTTCGTGGTCAGCCGGCGGATCAACTCGGCGGAGCGGGCCGGGTCCTTGGCGCCGGCCGGCACCGCGAGGACCCAGTACGCGTTCATCGTCACGCGCGACTCGCCGCCGGGCACGGGAGCGCAGCCGACCAGTCCGTGCGTGGGTGACTCCGGTGGCGCCGACATGGCGGCGAAGCCGCACCAGTTGACCATCATCGCTCCGGCACCGGCGGCGAAGCGGACGCCCGACTCGACGCTGTCCCAACCCGCCGCCGCCGGGTCCACGACTTGGCTGCCGTGCCAGAGGTCGTCGATGAAGTCGATCGCCGCCCGGGCGCTGTCGCTGTCGAGCCCGGAGCGCCCGTCGAGTACGAGCTCCCCGCCCCGGCTCCAGAGATGCATCAGGAAGTCGTAGACGTTGTTGTGCTCGTCGGGGAAGCCGGCGAGCACCGTGCCGTACAAGCCGGGCCGGGTGAACCAGACCGCCTGGTCGCGATACTCGGCCCAGGTCGCGGGGACGGCCAGCGGGTAGCCGAACCGCTCCGCGAAGCCCGCCTGCTCGGCCGGGTCGCCGTAGAGGTCGGTGCGGTAGAGGAACAGCATCGGCCCGTCGTGGTAGGCAACCCCGTAGGTCTGCCCGTCCGCGCCCGTCTGGAGCGACCGCAGCGCCGGCACCCACTGGTGTGGCCAGCCGTCGGGCGCCTCCGCCGTGAAGTCCAGCGGCAGCACCTTGCCGGCTTCGATGAGGCTCGGCAGCCAGTCGGTGACGACCATGACCACGTCGTACGCGCCGGAGGTGGCCGCGTCGCCGTCGATCAGCCGGTTCTGCAGGTCGGAGATCTCCAGCAGCTCGTAGCGCGCCGGCAGGTCGGGAAGAGCGGCGAGCTGCGTCGTCAACGACCGGTGGAAGCCGTCGAACTCGCGGCCGACGACGACCAAGGAATCGGGCACGGGGCCACCGACCTTCCGGGCAGGCGTTCAAACGATTGACTATGTATAGCAGCCGGTGGTCTGATGGGGAAACCCCCTCGACACCAGGAGACTCGATGCTCGACGCGCTGCGGCCCATCGCGCAGGCCTGCGACCTGTCCATCCCTCAGGAGCACCACCGCGGCATCGCCGTCGTCGGTGCCGGCGCCATCGTGGAGGTGGCCCACCTGCCCGCGTACCAGCGCGCCGGTCTGCCGGTCAGGGGGATCGTCGACCTCGACCGCGCGCGAGCCGAGAAGCTTGCCGCCCGCTTCGGGTTGCCACGGGTCTACGACAGCCTCGACGACGTCCTCGCGGACGACGAGGTCGAGGTGCTCGACGTCGCGGTCGTCCCGAACGCCCAGCCCGAGATCGCCAAGCGCGCCTTCGCCGCCGGCCGGCACGTCCTGGCGCAGAAGCCGATCGCGGTCGACACCACGCTCGGCCACGACCTGGTCGCCGCGGCCGACGCGGCGGGCACCGCACTCGTGGTCAACCAGCAGATGCGTTACGGCGAGGGCATCGCCGCGACCCGGGCGATCGCCGAGGCCGGCTGGCTGGGCGAGGTGACCGCGCTGACCATCGACGTCAACATCACCACCGACTTCACCGCCTGGGACTGGCTCGTGCGCAGCGAGCGGCTGGACCTGATGTACCACTCGATCCACTACTACGACTCCGTGCGGTCGCTGCTCGGCGACCCGGACAGCCTCTACTGCGTCGCCGGCCGGCGGCCGGGCCAGGCGCCGACCGGCGAGACCCGGTCGATCACCACGATGACGTTCCCGTCCGGAGCCCGGGCGCTGGTGAACGTCAACCACGAGAACGTCACCGGCGACCCGTACGCCACCTTCCGGCTCGATGGTTCGCAAGGTTCGGTGCGGGGGAGCATCGGCCTGCTGCTGGACTACCCGCACGGCCGGCCGGACACCGTCGCGGTGCGCAGCGCCGTGCTGCCGACCGACGGCTGGCTCCCATACCCGGTGACCACGCGGTGGATCCCGGACGCCTTCGCCGGGCCGATGGGCGCGCTGCTGCGCCAGGTCGCCGGAACCGGTGCGGCCCCGACCAGGGGAGCGGACGCGCTGCGCACGCTCGCCCTGGTCGAGGCCGGTTACGAGTCGATCCGGACCGGTGAGGTCACGCGCTTGACTTGGTGAGGACCGGTGCGGGGTCGGCAGTTTTGCGGGCCACCCGTTTGCGGAACAGCGCCCGGTCCCGCTGGCTGGTCGCGGTGTAGAGCGACGCCGCCGCGACCAACACCGTGCCCTGGACGACGTTCTGGTAGTTCGAGCCGATGTTCAACACGTTGAAGCCGTTGCTGAGCGTGAACAGGATCAACGTGCCGATCACCGACTTCACGACGACGCCGGAGCCGCCGAACAGCGACGTCCCGCCCAGCACCGCGGCCGCGATGACGGTGAGCTCGCCGCCGGTGAGCACGGTCGGGTCGACCGAGTTGAACCGGCCCGCGTAGAGCACGCCGACGACCGCGGCGAGCACGCCGTTGAGCACGAACGCGCCCATCTTGTAGCGGTCGACGTTGATGCCGGACAGGCGCGCGGCCTCGGCGTTGCCGCCGACGGCGTAGAGGTTGCGGCCGATCACGGTGAACCGCAGGACAAGGCTGGCGACCAGGGCCAGACCGAGCATGATCCACACGGGTACGGCCTGCTCCAGCAGGTTCGGCCGGAAGCCGGCGATGACCAGGATCAGCAGGCCGCCGAGCCACAGCGGCCAGGTCGCGGTGAGCTTCTCGCGCACGGCGCCCGAGCTGTCCGCGCCCGAGCTGGCCGCGCTGGTCCGGGCCGGGCCGGAGCGGACCGCGAGGACCACCGCGAGGGCGATCAGGGCGCCTCCGAGAACCAGAGCGACAGCGACCGGCAGTTCCCAACGCCCGGTCGAGAAGGACAGCAGCGCGGTGTTGTGCGCCGTGATGCTCTTGCCGTCGAGGATCGCCTGCACGACGCCGCGGACCGCGGTCAGCGTGCCGAGCGTGACGATGAAGGCGTTGACCCCGACCTTCTGCACCAGCAGCGCGTTGACCAGCCCGACCAGAGCGCCGCAGGCGATCGCGGCCAGCACGGCGAGGAAGGTGCCGTTGCCGTCGATGAGCTTGAGCGCGACCGTTCCGGCGAGCGCCGCGGTCGATGCGACCGACAGGTCGAAGTTGCCGGAGATGAGCACCACCGTCATGAAGATCGCGAGGATCCCGATGAGGGCGGACTGCTCGAGGATGTTGCTCAGGTTGACGCTGCTGAGATAGCTCGGCCGGCCCTGCACCGACGAAGTGATTGTGAGCACCGCTAACAAAGCGATGAAGGCGTAGACCACGCCGGCGGCACGGGGGGCCAGTGCCTTCCGCCAGGCCGGTGGCTTCGCTGCCGGGTTGGTCATGAGGTTGCTGCCTTTCGGCTGGAGATTTGGTCGCCATGCCTGGCGAAGCCGCTGGCGATCGCGGTGACTTCGTGGACGTCCGTCTCGGCCGAGACCAGGTCGGCGACCAGCGCCCCACGTCGCAGGACGAGGATCCGGTCGCAGGAGCCGATCAGCTCCTCGAACTCGGACGTGACGATCAGGACGGCCGCGCCCCGCTGGGCGAGGCGGCGGATGAGGTGCAGGATGTCGGACTTGGCGCCGACGTCGACGCCGGCGGTGGGCTCGTCGAGCAGGAAGATCGAGGCGTTCCCGTACAGCCACTTGGCGAAGACGACCTTCTGGGCGTTGCCGCCGCTGAGGTCCCCGACCTTCGAGTCGATCGTCTGGGTCTTGATGCCGAGGTCCTCGACGGCCTGGCGGGCCTGTGCGCGTTCGCGTCCGGTGTGCGGGAACATCCGCCGCCACGACAGCCGCGGCAGGTCCGGCAGCGAGATGTTGCGCCAGATCTCCCAGTCGGCGAGGAAGCCCTGGCGGGCACGGTCCTCGGGCACGAGGGCCATGCCCCGGCGCACGGCGACCTGCGGGCCGCGCGGCCGGTCGCGCCCGTTGACCGTGACCGAGCCGGTCACCGCCCGGTCGGCGCCATAGATCGCCTGGAGCAGCTCGGTGCGGCCGCTGCCGAGCAGGCCGGCGATGCCGACCACCTCGCCGGCCCGCACGCTGAAGCTCAGCGGGCCGAACGCCGCGCCCGAGGCCAGGTCGTCGACGGCCAGCACGACCTCCCCGAGGTCCCGCGCCGGGGAGGGGGCGTCGGCCTCGAACGCGGCCAGCCGCTCGCCGACGATCGCGGTGATCAGGGCCGCCTCGTCGGTCGACGCGGTCGGCGCGTCGAGGACCACCAGGCCGTCCCGGAGCACCGTGAGGTGGTCGGTCAGGTCCAGCACCTCGTCGAGGAAGTGCGAGACGTAGATGAAGGTCGTGCCGGTGTCGCGCAGCCGGCGCACCGACGCGAACAGGATCTCGCGCTCGCTCGGTGACAGTGCGGCGGTCGGCTCGTCGAGGAGCACGAGGGCCGGGCCGCGGGCGAGCGCCTGGAGGATGGCGACCATCTGGCGGGCGCCGATCGACAGGTCGCCCACGAGGTCGTCGCCGTCGAGCGGATAGCCCACCCGGTCGCACAGCTCGGCCAGCTCCCGGGTCCGCCGGGTCCGGTCCCACCGGACGCTGCCCGTGTGCCCGAGGAAGACGTTGTCGAGGACGCTGAGACTGGGTACGAGCGGCATGTGCTGATAGACGGCGGCGAGCCCGTCGGCCAGCGCCTGGGATGGCGACGACCAATGCGCCGGCTCACCGCGCCAGGCGATCTCGCCGTCGGAGACGGTCTGCGCGCCCGACAGGATCTTGATGAGGGTGGACTTGCCGGCGCCATTGGCACCGATCAGCCCGTGAACGGTGCCCGGGCGGACCCGCATGCTGACACCGCGGAGGGCGTGCGTACCGGTCCGGTAGACCTTGTGGACATCTCGGACATCGAGAATTGGCGGGGTTCCGCCCGGGTCACTGCTCATGAGATCACCTGATGTTTTGGCCGGTCACCACTGCGGAACGCACGAGTCGACGTTGTCCTTCGTGACGCCGGGCGTCTCGTAGAAGTTCGTCTTGGGCGCGCCGGTAAGCTTGCCGGTCAGCGCGTCGTACATCTGCTGGACGGCCTGGCCACCCTCGTCGAAGGGCTTGTAGCAGACCGTGCCGTACATCGTGCCGTCCTTGATCGCGTCGATGCCGACCTGGGCGCCGCCGATGCCGATCACCTTCGCGGTGGAGTTCGCCGCCTTGATGGCCGCGCCGCAGCCGACGGCCATGTCGTCGGAGATCGCGTAGAAGAGCGCGACGTCCTGGTTCGCGGCCAGGATGTTCTGGCAGGCCGCCTGGCCGTCCTGCTTGGTCCAGTTGCCCGGCTGGGTGGCGACGACGGTGAAGCCGCCCTTGGTCTCCAGCGCCTCGGTGAACTCGCTGACCCGGGTCGTGTTCTCCTGGAAGCCGGCGGCGCCGGTGATCACGGCGACCTTGCCGCCGTTGGGCACGGCCTTGACCGCCATCTCGCCCGCGGTCGCGCCGGAACCGACCTCGTCCTCAGTGACGATGAACTTGAGCTTCGAGTACGGGTCCTCGGGCTTACGGTCGGCGCCCACATAACCGTGCGTGGTGCCCACCGCGATCCCGGCGGCGTCGGCCTGGTCGACCAGCGCCTGCGCCGGCCCGGGGGAGAGCGGCACGAGGATGATGCCGTCGACCTTCTGGGCGATCAGGTCCTGCACCTGGCTGGCCTGCTTGGCCTGGTCGCCCTGCGAGTCCAGGGTGACCAGCTTGACGCCGAGCTCGGCGGCTTTCTTCTTCGCGCCCTCGGAGATCGCGGCGGGGAACGTCACCGACTCCTGCTGGTTGGCCAGGCCGATGGTGAGCTGCTTCTGCTGCTGCGCTGCCGGGGCGTCGTCGCCGGTGCTTTCGGTGTTGCACGCCGCTGCGGTCAGGGCCAGGGCCAGACCCACACAGATGGCGCCGGCTCTGCGGACAGTTCTCATGAAATTCTCTCCTGGGGTACGCGGAGATCCGCTGGTGCTGGACGACGTGGTGCCGGATCTCCAGGGGATAGGGGTGTTCGGCGGTTACGCGCGCGTTCGCCAGGTGCGGAGGGCGGCCGCGCAGAGGTCAGTGGCGTTGCCGAGGTAGGTGTCGGGCTCGGGCAGGACGGTGGCGATCCGGTCCCAAAGCTCGGGCGACACGCTGCGTCGCAGGGCCTCGGACAGGGGCAGGTCGTCAGCCCGGGAGAGCAGGACGGCCTCGTAGACGCTCTCGTGGGCGACGTCGCGCCCGAGATGGTCGGCAAGCGTGATCATGTACGCCTCGGCCATGATCCGGCCGCCGTCGCGCGCGAGGTTGGCGCGCATCCGGTCGGGGAAGACCAGCAGGTGCTCGGCGGCCTCGCGGGCGATGTCCAGAGCCGAGGCGGCGGCGATCAGGCAGTCGGGGACGGCCCGCCACTCAATCTGCCACTCGCCGGCCGCGCGTTCGTGACCCGCCTCCAGCGCCCGCAGCATCGCGTTGGCCGAGCTCTGCGCGACGACGCCGAACCCGATGATCGCCTCGGCGGAGATGGGGTTGGACTTCTGCGGCATCGTCGACGACGCGCCGCGGTACTTCCCGGTCGCCTCGGACACCTCGCCCACCTCGGTCCGGGACAGGTCGACGACCTCCCGCGCGAACCGCACGCAGGTGCCCGCGACCAGCGCCGCCGCGTTGGTCAGCTCGGCCACCCGGTCACGGGCGACGTGCCACGGCAGCGCGGCGTCGGCGAGCCCGAGCCGCGCGGCGAGCGCCGCCCGCACGGCCGGGCCCTTCTCGCCCAACGCCGCCGACGTGCCGCCGGCGCCGTAGGAGGAGACGACTGCCGCCCGGTGGCGAGCGTCGTTGAGTCGCTGGGTGTCGCGGCCGAGCTGGTCGAGGTAGACGGCCAGCTTGAGGCCGAAGGTGGTCGGCACGGCCTGCTGGGCGTGCGTGCGGCCGGGCATGACCGACCCCGCGTGCGCCTGCACGAGCGCGGCGACCGCGTCGCCGAACTGGCCGACCAACGCGACCAGCCGGTCTGCGGCGTCGCGAAGCTGGAGGGCCAGCGCGCAGTCCATGATGTCCTGCGTGGTCGCGCCGTAGTGCACCCACGCGGCGTCGTCGTCGGAGAGCGCGGCGACGATCTGCTTCACCAGCGGCAGGATCGGGTAGCCGACGTTGCGGGTTTCCTTCCAGAGCCGCTGCCGGTCGATGACGTCGAGCCGGCAGGCGGCGGCGATCCGCTCGCCCCGGGCCTGGTCGATGGCCCCGGCATCCGCCAGCGCACGAGCGAACGCGGCCTCGACCACGAGCCAGTCAGAGACCGCGCGCTCCTCGGAGAAGACCGCGCCCATGACGCCGTCTTCTCCGAGTTTGCCGAGCAGATCGAAGGCCATTCACAGCTCCTAGCTGCGGGCGTGCAACGCACGCCCGCGACGCTCAAACGATTGAACGTAAGCTACGGCCGCGTCCGCATCGAGTCAAGCGTTTGAACGAACCGTGCGGCCTTCCGGCTACGCGTCCTTGAGCTCGCCCCAGCCGTGCCAGCGGTCGACCTCGAGGTGCGCGATCACGCGGGGACGCTCCCGGTCCGCGTACGGTCGGCCCGTGTAATGCGTGGCCAGGCGGTCGATCCCGGCCAGGCCCTCGTCGTCGGCGATGGAGACGACCCGGCCTTGCAGACTCACGTGCGTGTACCAGTCATCGCGGGCCAAGACGGTCAGCGAGACCCGGGGATCGGCGTGCAGGTGCTTGAGCCGCGCCCGCTTCGCGTCCAGTCCCAGCAGCACGCGGCCGTCGTCCTCGAGCAGGTACCAGGTGGCCACGGTGACCGGACGTCCGTCCGCGGCCACTGTCGCCATGACCGCGGGGTTCGGCTGTCGCAGAAGTTCGACGACCCGCTCCGGCATTGGTGTGTTTGGCATGGTCAAAGCCTAGAACTCAAGATCCGCCACGACTTTTTCAGGTCGCTTGACGGCAACCCGACAGCCGGGGCGCACCACGCGCGTCACGGCCGGCGCCACCCTGGTCCGGGCCGGAGAATGCCCAGGTGAAACGACGTCTTACTCTCCTCGCGGCCGCGCTCATGCTCGCCGCGGCCGCGTGCTCGGCCAACGACCCCCCGGCGAAGCCCGCCGAAACGCCGCCGGCCGCCGTCCAGATCCCGCCGCGAGCCGACGGCGCGCCGAGTGCACGGGACGTGGTCGACGCGTTCGCCGCGGCCGGCCTGCCGGTGCCTTCGCCCCGGGACAATTCGAGCAACTGCGCCAGCGGCGGGTTGCGTTGCTCCGAGCTCGTCACCACGGACGCGATCTCCGTGTACGTGTTCCCCGACGAGACGAGCGCGGAGGAGTTCGCGGGCCCGGACACCCATCGAGTCGGTGTCGTGGTGCTGAGCTACGCCGCGGCGCGCACGCCGGAGGAGGACCGGCCGGCGTACGAGAGCACCCTGACCAGCCTGCTCTGACCTCAGTCGTCGGGCTCCACGACGAACCACCAGTCGCCGATGATGTGCACCTCCAGCCTGGTGCCGAGGTTCGTCTGCGTCCGCTTCTCCACCGGGGTGTCGTGCGGGGTGTCGGGCACGTAGGAGTAGTACCAGTTCCACCGCCAGGAGTTGTCGCGCAGGTGGAACGACGTGCCGGCACCCCAGCCGCCCTTGTCGATCCGGTCGACGTTGACCCCGGAGCGCTCGATCGCTTTCGTCACCCGGCCGAACGCCGCCTCGCTCGCGGCGTCGAACGGCAGCTCGGGGTCGGTGGCATTCGCGCAGTCCGAGTGCCTGTCCCGATATGCCCCCTGCGACCAGGTGAACACCCGGCAGCCCGGGCGGCCCCACGCCCCTGGATCGTCGATGTAGAGCGTGAGCCCAAGGTCGTTGGTCGCCGACAGCACGAGCCCCAGGCTGGAAGCGTCGTCGAGCATCCGGTCGGCCGGGTAGATCGGAGGGTCACCCTCGTCCGGGAGCGACCCGATGTCGTAGCCGAACGGCGCTGCGAGAGTGCCAGGCAGGTTGAGCCCGCCGACCGTCGTGAGCCCGACCAGAGCGGCGATCACCACGGCCACGCCGCCGGCGAGCGCGCGCCGGACCCGGCTGCGGCGCAGCGCGCGTCGGGCGGAGGCGAGCGTCAGCCCGGCGTCGGGGCCGGTCTCCGGGTAGCCGGGTTCGCCTGCCCGCAACCGGGCGACGACATCGTCCTCGGGCACGTTCATCGCAGATCCCCTTCCGCGAAGATCTCACGTAGTCGCGCGATCCCCCGCGCGTTGTGGGACTTGACCGTGCCGACCGAGATCTCCAGTTCGCGGGCGACGTCGGCCTCGGTGAGGTCGAGCAGGTGCCGCATGACCACGACCCGCCGCTGCGTCAGCGGCAGCCTGGCCAGGGCCTGGACCACGGCGTTGCGGACGACGACGGCGCCCATGTGGTCGGGTCCGGCGCGATCGGGCAGCGCACTCGGGTCGAGGAGCACCTCGCGGCGGGTCCGCCGCCAACCGTCGATGCGCAGGTTGACCAGAATCCGCCGGGCGTACGCCTGCGGATCGCCGTCGCGTGCCACCCGCCAGGAGCGGTAGGTGCGCTCGTAGGTGGCCTGGACCAGCTCCTCCGCCCGGACCGGGTCACCGCAGAGCAGCACGGCGGTGCGCAGCAGGTAGCGACCGGACGCGGCCACGAAGTCGACGAACTCGTGGTCACGCGCGCGTTCGCTGTCCCTGCTCACATCAGCCACCACGCAGCAGCATCGCGGAACGTTGTCACCGGATCACATCAGAATCAGCCGCCGGGGCAGCCGCGTCCACCGCTGATCGGGATGCACCGGGTGACGGCGGGTGCGGGCTCCTGATCGGCCGGGGTCCGGCCGATCAACGGCGCGGTGGCCGCGGCCGGGGCGATCGAGACGGCGACGTAGATCAGCGCCGTGCCGCCGAGCGTCCAGGCGAACTGCCGGATCCATGGGCGGCTGCGCAGGAGCAGGGCGAGCAGCAGCCCGGCCGCGGGAAGGGCGAGGTTTAGCGCCAGCGCGGTGACCAGGATCGTGTCGGTGGTGGCGCCGAACGCCCGCGCCTGCGCGTGGGTCGCGAGATGGGGCGTCGACGTGCGGCGGATGAACCCCACGATCAGCAGGAACGGCACGCCGTAGAGCCAGGCGAGCAGCAGGGCACCGAGGCACCCGGCCCATCCATGCGCACGAACCTGCCACGGCTCCGGGCCGCGCACATCCGCTCCCGTACTCAGGCGCGGTTTCGGCGCCGGAAGACGAGGATGACCGCGGTCAGCCCCACGACAAGGACGGCGGCGCCGGTCACGAGCGCACGCAGGATCGGGCCGAGGCCCTCCGGAGGATGTCCGGTCCGCACCTGACCGGAGCTGATCACGTTGTCGGCCACGTCGATCGACAGCGCCTCCTGCGCCGGCGCCGCCAGCAGGGTGGTCTGCTCGGCGTTTCCGGGCGCGATGGCCACGACCTGCACGGCGGGGACCCGCTCGTAGTCGGTCAGCGCCAGCGCCGCCCCAGGCCGCGGGCCGAATCCGGCGACGGAGGTTCCCGGCTCCGGAGCGAGTGTGGCCACCACGGCCGCGCCGGACGGAGACCAACCCAGGAGTCGGACCGCGACGAGGTCGGTCAGCTCGGGAAGCGTCGACCGGGCCACACCGGTCGCCGCGTCGACCACCGTCAACTGCCAGCGCGACGGATAGGCGTCCCCCGCGCAGCAACCGTGTTGCCGCAGCAGGGCCAGGCCCTGACCGTCCGGAGTCCAGGCGCCCTTGCCCGAGAGCCGGTCGCCCGTGGTGAACCGGCTGACCGTCTGGCCACCGACGGTGGCGACGGTGACGGTCCGTCCGGACTGGTACGCCATCCGCGCACCGTCGCGCGCGAACGCCACGGTGTAGCCGTCGTGAACGTCGCCGGGGTCCAGGTCGGCGAGCCGCTGCGAGCTGCCGGACGACACATCGACGAGGTGAAGGACGGCGGTCGGGGTGCCCCGGGTGTACGCGATGACCGCCAGCGAGCGCCCGTCCGGCGACCAGGCCTGCGGCACGACGACGGCGCCGTCGATCGGCGGAAGCTCGGTCGAGTCGCCGGTGGTCAGGTCGGTGACTCGACCTATGGTGGCGAGCCGGCCGCCGTCGGGGGAGAGCACCGCCTGCTCGCCGGCGTGGTGCAGGTCCGCGAGGTTCTCCGTGATCCGGTAGTCGTCGCGACCCGCCCCGACCAGCGCGAGCACACCTTTGCTGCCGGTGTACCACCAGGTCGGTCCGCCGATGACCACACTGGCCGGACCGGTGGGCGAGGACGACACCGAATCCGTGCCCCAGTGCGGTGCGCCGACCCGGTCCGGCAGGGACGGCGACCCGGCGGCCGGCAGCGGGGCCGCCGTCGCCGGCGACAATCCGAGCGGAACCAGGACGGCCAGCAGAGCCACCACGGCGAGCGACCACCACCGCCGACGAGTCACACGGTCAACCGTCACGCCCGCCCACCTTCGTCTCCGGGAGAAAGGATGATCTTCGTCCATCCGTGCGGCCGGCCCAACGGCCCGTTCGGCCAGATCGCGCACCCGACCACCGGAAGCCGCCGGCCCCATGGGTCCATGCACACTCGCTGATGTGGAGCCTGACGAGAACCTATTGTTCTTCGTATACAATTGTCGCTTGACGTCATTGTGAAAGGCGGTCGGGTGGACACGGACCTACCGGCCAAGATCGGCGCTCAGCACCTGCCGTTGCGGGACCAGGTGCTCGCCGCTCTTCGGAAGGGAATCATCAGCGGCGACTATCCCCCGGGCGAGCGGCTGACCGAGGACCGGTTGGCGGAGGACTTCGGCGTCTCCCGCAACCCGGTCCGCGAGGCCCTGCGCGTCGCGGAGGCCGAGGGCTTCGTGGTGATCCTTCCGCGCAGGGGAGCGGTCGTCGCCTCCCCGAGCAGTGCGACGATCCACGACATCTTCGCGGTACGCGAGCGCCTCGAACCCCTGGCCGCCCGGCTCGCGGCGGAGCGCGCTGCCCCTAGCGACGTGACGTCGCTGCGCGCGGTGCTGGAGCAGGCCCGCCTGGCGACCGAGAACCAGAACCTGCGCCGCGTCGCGGAACTGAACAGCGCCCTGCACCTGCAGATCCTCGAGATAAGCGGGAATCCGTGGCTGGCCTCGATCGCCAAGGCGCTGTACCTGCACGTGCAGTGGGTCTTCCAACTCACTGCCGAGGTGCGCGCTCCGCACTCGTGGGACGAACACATCAAGTTGGTCGACGCCATCGAGTCTGGCGACGGAGACCTGGCTGAGTCGGTCGCGCTCGCCCACGTGGGTGCGGCCTCTGCCGCCGCTCGCGAAACTACCGAGGGCGCGTAATTGCCGTCCCACGACCGGTCGCCGGTCCCGTCCCTTGGATTTCTGCCCGTCGCTGGTTGCCGTCTGGGGCGGGGGAGGATGTTGTGGGTGCCGACAGGCCGCAGAGAGCGCGACCTCTATTGTCGGCACCCACAACATCCTCCCCCGCCCTGAATCACTTCGGCCTCGGTCGACTCCGGTGCCGGGCCGTGGGACACAGTCCAGTGGTTGGTCTTCGCTTCGCGACTGCCGCGGTGGTCGAGGTTGGGGGTCGGAGGCGGCAACGGGGATCTCGCCGAGTCCGTCGCCGTTTCGCATGTGGCGCGGCGTCCGCGTCCGGGCTCGGACCCGTCGAGGCTGTCGTAAGAGCGGCGCACGGATGTAGGTGTGTGTCCAAGGAGCCGACGTGTTCTCGCATGTATTTACGTGTAAGAAGATGTGCGCCCCTGGGAGATGCCACCCCCCGTGGGGACGGAGAGGGTGCCCAGGTGATCCCGGGCCACCGACCAACGCCTGGAGTCCGTGTCGGGTTGCGGGCATTGTGCGGGCTGGGCTGTTTGGTGTTAGCGGCCTACTGCGTAGCCCTGCATGCCGCGTGGGTTCGCGCCTGCGGCCAACACGCCGGACGTGGGATTTCTGGTCACCGCGCACATCCGGCCGAGGCTCCAGGGGTCTGACACTCGCACCTGGTGCCCGAGTGCGGTGAGTTCTGCGCGGACCTTTTCCGGTACGCGGTCTTCCACTACCAGCACGCCGGGCTCGGTCTCTCGCGGGTGGAACGAGGACGGGAAGCTGGTGGTGTGCCACGTCGGGGCGTCGATGGCCTCCTGCAACGCTTGGCCGCCGGCCAGGTGGCGTAGTAGGAACAGCAACTGCCACTGGTCCTGTTGGTCGCCGCCTGGCGTACCGCAGGCCAGTATCGGCTCCTCGTCGCGGTAGACCATGGTTGGGCTCAGGGTTGTTCGTGGGCGTCGGCCCGGGGCCAGCGACGACGGCAGTCCCTCGTCCAACCAGAACATCTGCAACCGGCTGCCCAGTGGGAAACCCAGCTCGGGAATGGTCGGTGAGCTTTGCAGCCAACCTCCGCTGGGAGTTGCCGAGATCATGTTGCCCCAGCGGTCCACTATGTCGACGTGGCAGGTGTCGCCGCGGGTTACCCCGTTGGGCCGCACTGTTGGTTCGCCGGTGGTCGGGTCGGGCGTGGCACCACCACTGCCGCCCTGGGAGACGTGACGGGGGAGGCGGGGAGCTGCGCCGCCCGGGGAGCCGGGGCGCAGGTTCGTGGCGGCCCGGGCGCCGATCAGGGCCGCGCGTTCTGTCGCGTACTCGCGGGACAGCAAGGTCTTCAGCGGTACGTCGCCTGTGTCGCCGTACCAGGCCTCGCGATCCGCGAACGCCAGTTTGAGTGCCTCGGCCTGCGCGTGGATGCCGCGGGTGGTCGACGGGTCGTATGCCCCGGCGTCGTCAAGGGCGTCCAGGATGGACAAAGTTTGGAGCAGTACCGGTCCCTGGCCCCATGGCGCGGTTTTTGCTACGACGTGGCCGTTCCAGGCCAGCGTGACCGGGTCTTCCCAGGAGGCGGACCAGGTGGCCAGGTCGGCGCCGGTCAGTACGCCGGCGTGCTCGCGACCGCTGGAGTCCCGGATCGGTTGGCGGGCGAAACGGTCGATCGCGTCGGCCACGAATCCTTCGCGCCAGGTGTGGCGGGCGGCCTCGATCTGGGTCTGCCGGTCTGAGCCGGCCCCTTCCGCGGTGCGGACCAGGCGGGCCAGCGTGCCACCGTACGCCGGGTTGGTGAACAGGCCGTCCAACGGTCGCAGCCAGAGCTCAGCGGAGGTCGGCCAGTGCTGTTCGAAGAGCGACCGCACCGCCGCGACCGTGTCGCCGACGCGGGCGACCAGTGGGTGTCCGGCGGTCGCGTACTCGATCGCGGGTGTCAGCACTTCCCGCAACGACAGCGTGCCGTGGTCGCGCAGCAGCAGCAACCAGGCGTCGACGGCGCCCGGCACCGTGGCGGCGAGCAGGCCCGAGCCGGGGATGAGGTCCAGCCCGAGCGAACGGAAATGCTCGATGGTGGCGCCGGCGGGCGCCGTGCCCTGTCCACACAGGACGCGTGGCCGGGGGTCCGCGGCGGTCGCGACGATCGCGGGGACCTCGCCGCCCGGGCCGTTCAGGTGCGGCTCGACGACGTGCAGCACGAAGCCCGCGGTCACGGCCGCGTCGAAGGCGTTGCCGCCCAACTCGAGCATCCGCATCGCCGACTGGCTGGCCAGCCAGTGGGTCGACGACACCATTCCGAACGTACCCTGCAAGGTGGGCCTGGTCGTGAACGTCATTCTGGAACCCCCGCGCGCACATCAGGGCGTGTCCCGTCCGCCTGCACGAGGTGACACGCCGCCTCTCCATTGCCGATCTTCACGTGTGGCGGCACATCGGTCGCGCACTTGTCGAAGGCGAGGGGACACCGCGTCCGGAACCGGCAGCCGGACGGCGGGTCGAGCGCGGACGGCAGGTCGTCGCCGAGCAGCACCGGTGTGCGGGCCCGTTGGCGCACCGGGTCCGCGACCGGTGCGGCCGCGAGCAGGGCCTGGGTGTACGGGTGGGCCGGGCTGGAGAAGATCTGCGACCGGGTGCCCTTCTCCATGAGCTGGCCGAGGTACATGACGGCGATCTCGTCCGCCAGGTACTCCACCGCGGAGAGGTTGTGCGTGATGAACAGGCAGGCGAACCCGATGTCCCGCTGGAGGTCCGCGAGGAGGTTGAGCACCGACGCCTGCACCGACACGTCGAGCGCGCTGATCGGCTCGTCGGCGATGAGCAGGGACGGCTTGGAGATCAGCGCCCGGGCGATGCTCACGCGTTGCCGCTGACCGCCGGAGAGCTCGTGGGGATAGCGGCGAGCCACCTCCGCGCGCAGGCCCACCTGGCCGAGCGACTCGGCCACCCGCTTCTGCCGTTCGGCCCGGGACATCCGCGCGGACGACAGCCGCAGCGGCTCGGCCACCACGTCACCGACGAGCATGCGCGGGTCCAAGGAGCCGGCCGGGTCCTGGAAGACGATGGACACCGTGCTGCGGTGCGGTCGAAGCTGGCGCCGCGTCAGGTGGGTCACGTCCACGCCGCCGATCCGGACCGACCCGCTGGTCGGCTTCAGCAGCCGCACGACGCACCGGCCCACGGTCGACTTGCCGGAGCCGCTCTCGCCGACCAGAGCCGTCACGCCACCGCGCGGGATCGTCAGCGAGACTGCGTCGACCGCGCGTACCGGTCCGAAGTGCATCACCAGGTCTTCGATTTCGAGCGCGTTCGTCACGTCGCCTCCACGGGATGCCAGCACGCGACGAGGTGGTCCGCCACGCCAAGGGCAGCAAGCGGCGGTGCCGAGCCGCGGCAGGTGTCGTCGGCCGCCGGGCAGCGGTCGGCGAACGTGCAGGCGTCCGGCTGGGTGGTCAGGACGGGCACGAGGCCGGGGATCTCCTGCAACCGGTCGGTGCCGGCGTGCCGTCCGGGTGTGGGGGAGGCGTTCAGCAGCCCGTTGGTGTACCGGTGGTGCGGGTGCGCGAACAACTCGGTCACCGGTGCGCGCTCCACGACGCGGCCGGCGTACATGACCACGACCCGGTCCGCGATGTCGGCGATCACGCCGAGGTCGTGGGTGATGATGAGGATGCTCGTGCCGAGCCGGTCCCGCAGGTCCCGCAGCACCTCGAGGATGCCGGCCTGCACGGTGACGTCGAGCGCGGTCGTCGGCTCGTCGGCGACCAGCACCGTCGGGTTGCACGCCACCGCCATCGCGATCATCACGCGTTGGCGCATGCCGCCGGAGAGCTGGTGCGGATAGTTGTCGACCCGCGTCGCCGCCGACGGGATGCCGACCAGCGACAGCAGCTCGATCGCCCGCGCCCTGGCCTGTTTGCGGGAGATTCGCTCGTGCACCTGGAGCACCTCGCCGATCTGCCGCCCGACGGTGAGCACCGGGTTCAGCGAGGTCATCGGCTCCTGGAAGATATAGGCGATCTCCTTACCGCGTACGCGCCGGAGCGAGGTCTCGGGGGCGCCGATGAGCTCCGTCCCACGGAGCCGGACCGAGCCCGTGACGCGGGCGCTGCGCGGCAGCAGACCGGCCAGGCTCATCGCCGTCACGCTCTTCCCGCAGCCAGACTCGCCGACGACGCCGACGATCTCGCCGGGTGCCAGGTCCAGGCTCACGTGGTCGACCGCGGAGACGTTGCCACTCTCGGTCACGAACGACACCGACAGGTCGGCGACCTCGAGGATCCGCGCACCGGCCGTCATCGATCGCCCTTCGGGTCGAGGGCGTCGCGGAGGGCGTCGCCGAACACGTTGAACGTCAACGCCAGGATCATGATGACCAGGCCAGGCAGCGTCGCCGCCCACGGTGCCCGGGCCGCGAACTGTTGCGCTGTCGCCAGCATCGTGCCCAGGCTCGGGTCCGGTGGTTGGATGCCCAGGCCGAGGAACGACAGCACCGCCTCACCGAGGATCGCGGCCGGCAGCGCCACGGTGGCCTGCACCAGGATGACCGAGGTCGCGTTGGGCAGGATGTGTCGAGACAGGACCCACAGGTCGCTGGCGCCGTCGACCACCGCCGCGGCGACGAAGTCCAACGACTTGAGGCGCAGGGTGTCGGAGCGGATGACCCGGATGACGCCGGGAATCTGGGCGATGCCGATCGCCACGGCCGCGTTGCCGAGGCTGGCACCCCGGATGGCCGCCAACCCCACCGCGAGGATGAGGAACGGAAACGCCAGCAGCAGGTCGGTGAACCGGCCGATGACCGCGTCGAAGGCCCGGAAGTAGCCGGCGGCCAGACCGAGCGGCACACCGATGACGAGCGCGGTGAGCACCGCGAGCAACCCCACCTCGAGCGACGCCCGGGCGCCGAACATGATGCGGGACAACACGTCCCGGCCCAGGTCGTCGGTGCCGAGGAAGTGCCCGGGCGTGCCCGGTGGCGAGAAGATGTTGCCGAAGTCCGTGTCCTCGACCGAGTGCGGCGCGATCCACGGCGCCAGCAACGCGACCAGCACTGCGATCGCGAGGATCACGAAGCTGATGACGGCGAGCGGGTTGCGCCGCAGCCGCCGGAAAACCCGGGTGCGCCGGGTCAGGCTGGGGCTGGTCTCGGCCTCCGGCACGGTCAAAATCGTCATGCCGCGTCACCCGCCACTCGGATACGTGGGTCGATGAGCGAGTACACCAGGTCCACCAGGAAGTTGATCACAATGTACGCCGTAGCGGTCAGCAGCACGACCGCCTGGATCACCGGGTAGTCCCGTTGGAACACCGCGTCGATCGTCATCTTGCCGAAGCCGGGCAGCCCGAAGATCTGCTCGGTCACGACCGCCCCCGAGATGAGGCCGCCGAGCTGGAGGCCGACGATCGTGACGACCACGATGAGACTGTTGCGCAGGGCGTGCCGGCCGATCACGGCCCGCGGCGACAGGCCTTTGGCTTTGGCGGTGCGCACATAGTCCGCCGAGAGCGAGTCGAGCATCGCCGACCGGGTCTGCCGCATGATGATCGCCGCCAGGCCGGTGCCGAGGATCAGGGCGGGCAGGATGATGTGGTGCAGGTTGCCCACAGGGTCCTCGAAGAAGGGGACGAAGCCGGAGGCCGGAAACAGCCCCGTCGCCACCGACAGGTAGAGGATCGCGAGCAGTCCGAGCCAGAAGTGCGGCACCGAAAGGCCGACGAGGGCCAGGAAGTTGGCCACCCACTCGGCCGGGCGGCCGCGGCGCACTGCCGCGACCACCCCCGCGCCGACTCCCAGCGCGGTCGCGATGAGGATCGCCAGGAACGACAGCTCGATCGTGACCGGCAGCGCGGTGCGGAGCATGTCCGACACCGGTATGCCCGTGCGGATCGAGCTGCCGAAGTCGCCCTGCAGGGCCCGTTCCACGTAGTGTCCGAACTGGACCGTCAGGGGACGGTCCAGCCCGTACTCCGCGCGGATGGCCGCCAATGCCTCCGGCGAGCGGTCCTCGCCGGCCAGCGCGAGCGCGGGGTCCCCCGGAAGCGCACGGATTCCGAGGAACACCACCACCGACGCCAACACCAGGGTCAACGCGGAGTGCCACGCACGGGTCAGCAGGTACCTGGCCATCAGGGGGAACCTACTTGGCGAAGCCGGCGAAGGCCGCCCGGATGACGCCGTCGGGATAGACCTGGACGCCCTTCACCTTGTTGGAGAACGCCGTCAGGTTGGCCTGCCGGTAGAGGTAGACGAGCGGGTTGTCCTCCTGGAGCAGGGTCACCGCCTGCCCGTACAACTTCTTGCGCTCGTCGACGTTGCTCGACTGGCGAGCCTGGTCGAGCACGGCGTCCAATGCGGGGTTGCTGCTGCCGGCGACGTTCTGGCTGCCACCGGTGCCCACGAAGTTCACCATGTTGGCGTCCGGGTCGATGCGGCCGCTCCAACCGAGCTGGAGGATCTCGAAGTTGCCGCGGTCCTGCTCGTCGAGGAGCGACGAGTACTCGACCGGGCTGATCTCGATGTTGAAGCCGCCGTCCTTGACCATCGACTGGAGAGCCTGCGCGAGGCGCAGCGTGTCGGGGGTGTTCGAGGCCAACATCTTGATGGTGTACGGGACCTGCACGCCGGCTTCCTGGAGCAACTGCTTGGACTTGGCCGGGTCGTGCGCACGGCACTTCTGGGCCTCGTCGGACGAGAACACGCTCGCGGGTGAGATCGGGCTGCAGGCCGGGGTCGAGATCCCGTTGAACACGGCGTCGACCAGGGCCTTGCGGTCGATCGCGTACTCGAACGCCTGCCGTACCTTCGGGTCCTTCGCGATCGGACGGTCGATGGGCTTGGGCGGGGTGCCGATTCCGTCGACGTTGCCGACGTTGATGGTGATGCCCTGGTAGCCCAGCGACTGCGACTGGAGCACCGTCAGCGACGACTCCTTGCGCAGACTGTCGACGTCCTGCGTGGAGACGCTGTCCGCGACCTCGGCGTCGCCGGCCCGGAGGTTGGCCGAGCGGATGCTCGCGTCGGTCAGGATGCGCCACGAGATGGCGTCGAGGTGCACCTTGTCGGCGGCGTAGTAGTTCGAGTCGCGTACGACGTCGATCGAGCTCTGCGGCACCCGCTTGTCGAACTTGAACGGGCCCACGCAGACCGGCGCCGAGGCGAAGTTGGTGCCCAGGCTCTGGAGCGCCGCGGGACTCATGATCATGCCGGCGCGGTCGGCCAACGCGCCCAGCAACGGCGCGAACGGGTTCCTGAGGTGGATGGTGACGGTCTGCGCGTCGGTCGCGTCGACCTTGTCGATAGGACCTAGCTCGCTCTTGCGCGCCGACTCCGGCAGGGTCAGGTGCCGGTCGAGGGTGGTCTTCACGGCTGCCGCGTTGAACTCGGTGCCGTCGGCGAACTTCACGCCCTGCCGCACCTTGATGGTGACGGTCTTGCCGTCAGGGCTGACGGTCGGCAGGTCGGTGGCGAGTTGCGGCACCACCTGTGCCTTCTCGTTGACGTCGTACAGCTTCTCGCACATGGCCTGGAAGACGTAGCGCGAGTAGAGGCTCCGGGACAGGGAGGGGTCCAGCCGATCAGGCTCGGCCGACAGGGCGACCGTCAGCTTGCCGCCCTGCTTGACTTCGTCCGGGTTGGCCGGCGATCCGAAGGAATCCTGGGTCTGCGAAGGCTTCTGCTCGTCCGATCCGCCGTCTGGGGACACGGGTGAGCAGGCCGTGAGCGCACAAACGACCGCAACCGCACCGACGGCGGCCCGACCGATCGCACGCGAGATGTTCGTCATGTACGGGCTCCTATATCGACGATTGTCGGAGCGTATGTTGTATACGAAGATCGCGCAAGACACGGCTCGGATCACGGATCGACAGGTGTGAGACGGCTTCGTGGTGACGTCACCGACGGGGGTTCGTCAGTGTCGCCAGGTTGTGTTCGGCGAGCTGGTGGCCGGCGGCGGCGGCCTCGCGGTACCACCGTTTCGCCTCGTCGGTGTCGCCCCGCCGGGCCGCGAGCAGGCCCAACCGGTTCATGGCCTCGGGATGGTGGTCGGCCAAGGCACGGCGAAACCAGTGCTCCGCCTCCTGGTCCCGGCCCTGGTCGTGGAACAGCAGCCCGAGCCGACATGCTGCGCGGGGATTGCCCGCGTCCACCGCCACCCGCTGCCAGCGCTCGGCCTCGGCGAAGTCGCCGCGATGGCGCAGCAGTTCACCTAGCTCGCTGGCCGGCATGAGCTGGCCCGCGTCGACGGCGATCCGCAGCCAATGCTCGGCCTCCTCGTCGCGGGCCAGGTCGACCAGCAGCGAACCCAGGTTGCCCGCGGCGCGCGCGTTCCCGGCCGTCGCGGCGGCCTGATGCAGCTCGACGGCTTTCGCGACGAGCCCGTGCTCCCAGGCGATGATGCCGAGCTCGGTCATCGCGTCGGTATGGCCGGCCGCGGCTGCGATCGAAAGATGGCGGTACGCCTTGACGAAATCGCCCTGCCTTCGCCAATGTGACCCGATCCGGTACGCGTCGTCGGTCGCGTCCGTGTCGGTCTCTTCAGCGAGCGGGGACACGGACCGCGCTCCGCACGCCCAGCCACCTCGCCAGTTCCACCGGACCGGCCGAACGCACCGCGCGGTGCAAGGCGCGCACGACCTCAGGACGGCTGGTCAACACCCGCGCCCCGTCCTCGTCACCGTTGCGGCGGCAGGCCAACGCCAGCCCCGCCCACTGCTCCGCCCGGTCCGGGTGCTCGACGAGCTGACGTTCATAACGGTCGATGGCGACCGCCCAGTCGCCGGCCACGTACGCGATGTCGGCCGGAGTCGCCTCGGCCGGCCGTTCCGCCCGCCCGTCGACGATCCGCCGGAACAGAGCCGGGTCGCGTAGCTGGATCTGCCGCGCTCTGACCCGGCCGCGTTCGCCGCTGAACTGGGTCCGTGCCACAGGACGGATCGTGTCGCCCACGGCATCGAGGTCCAGGCGCCGATCGTCGGCGTGGTGCCAGGCGGCGGCTAGCGCGTCGATCTCGGCCGCATCGGGGTGCAGGTTGAGCAGTCGCCACCGGAGCCAGTGGTCGGTCACGTCGTCGGCGGCGCTCGTCGCGTCGTCCGGCAGGTCCGGGTTCGGCCAGGACGCGACCTTGGCGCTCATCGCGCGGACGAAGCGCACGCCCTCGTCGGTCAGTAGGTCGGACTGCGTCAGGGTGTGCAGGGCGACCTCGACCTCACCGCGGGTACGCAGGAACTCGAACCGGGACTCCCGGTCGTCGCCGTTCTCCTGCCGGCGCCGCCAGAAGTCGCCGACGCCCATGAACGAGTAGGCGCCGTGCAGGATGCCGACCAGCGGGCGGGGATCGTCGCGCCACGGCGAGTACAGCAGCTCATTGCCCGAGGCCCGATGCAGCGGAATCAGTTCCAGCACCGCGTTCAGCATCGAGTGGAACAGCTCGTGGACGAGCGTGGTGGCGAACTTCTCCTCGTCGGCCGGGCGGGTGAGGAAGACGGCGCCGAACGCGTCGTTCGAGGTTATGCTCGCGCTCGCCAGGGCGGGCAGGTCAGCGAGCGGGATGAGCGAGCGCAGCGACTCGCCGGCCAGGCCGGCATGACGCGGATGCGACGAGACCAGCAGCGCCCAGGACCGCTCCAGCAGGTCCTGCCATCGGGCAAGCTCCGCGGTGGAGGCCCGCACGGCCAACGGTTCCAGGGTGTCGCGGTGCGGACTGAGGTCGTCGAGATCCGCGACGATGGTGCGTCCGTCGGCACTCGCGTGGAGCCGGCGCAGACCCCGCCAGCCGGGAGCGTCGCCGCTCGGGTCGGGCGGGATCGCCACCGTGCGGTCGCCCATGCGGACAACCGTGCCGGCCGGCTCGATCCGGATCGTCGCCGGATCGAACGCGTTCTCGTCCGCCAGGTGGGCCACCCCGAGCGTGGGCAGCATGACCTCACCCCGGCGCAGGGGCACGGTGACCTCTGCGGGGTGCCCCGCGCGGATCGCCGCGGCGGCGGCGACGGCGGCGATTTGTCCCACCACGACTCCGAGCGGCACGTCGTCCGCATCGGTCGTGGTGTGCAGCCGCCGCAGGCAGTGCGACAGCCAGGCACCGACCTGCGGATGGCCCAGCACCATCGTCACCGCCGTCGCGTCCGTCCGCTGCACCGCCGTGAGCAGCGCGATGTGCTGCCGCACCTCCGGGTGGGCGACGGCGGTGTCGTCGGCCAGTGCCCGTAGCTGCAGGAACCGCTTGGTCAGTTGGCCGTTCCGGAGGAGCCGGTACGTCTCGGGACGCGCGGCTCCGGCGGCGAGCGAGTCGAAGTCAGCACCGGAGAGGCCCAACGAGGTCAGCTTCATGCGGGACGCTCCACAAGGTCGCGCAGGTCGGTCGTGACGCGGTCGTTGATGTGCGTGATCAGGGTGAACAGGTCCGGGCAGTACACGGACGGGTTCAGGAACCCGCTCCCGGCGCGGTACCGGTGTGGGAAGTAGCCGGCGCCACAGACGTCGCGTACCGCGCATCGCTGACAGGTGTCGCACAGGGCCGACATGCCGACCTGGCGGGACACCGTCATGGGATGGTTCAGGGCGTCGTCGAAGGTGTGACGGAAGACGTCCAGCCCCGTCTCCGGCGCCCCCGGGAACGTCGCCTTCAAGGTGTCCACCTGTTGGATCGAACCGTCCGTGTCGACCACCACGAGCGCGCGCGGCTCGAGCCCGATCGTCTCCACCTGGCCATGGCCACCAAGGAGGAGGTACAGCATGGAGTTGAGGAAGCGGATCCGGGTCTCCTGTCGGGGAGCGCCGTACCAGCGGTCGAACACGGCGATCAACCAGTCCGCGTACGGTGTGGCGGCCGGATCGGCGGTGCGGCCCGGCGGCGGCGCGTCCCAGGTGCCGTGTGGAAGCAGGAAGTCCACCAGCGGCGGCTCGAACGACAGCAGCGTCTCGTAGGTCTCGACCGGGGGGTTTTCCAGGTCGATCGTGCACAGGAGGTGGGAGAAGAGCCGGCGGTAGCGATCCTGGCGTAGCCGCTCGATCCCGCGGACCACAGCGTCGTAGCTCTCCCGGCCGCTGGCGTCACGGCGGTGCCGGTTTCCGCTGCGGTTCCCGTCCAGGCTGATGCTCACCATGACATCCAGGTCCAGCAGGCGATCCAGCACCCGGTCGGTCAGCAGGGTGCCGTTCGTCTGCATCCGGAACGTCAGGTCGACCCCGGCGGGCGTCGCGTGCCGGATGGCGTCCACCGCGTGCGCGATGCCGTCCGGGCCGGCCAGCAGCGGCTCCCCACCGTGCAGGACGATGTTGACGGCGCCCAGGTCGTGTGCGGCGGCGTGCTCGCCAATGCGGCGGGCCGTCTGCTCGACGGTCGCTGTCGACATGCCGCGTGGGCGGTCCCGCCAAGACCGGTCCGCCATCTCGTAGATGTAGCAGTAGTCGCACGACAGGTTGCACCAGCCGTGCAGCTTGAGAATGAACTGCTGGAACGGGTACGGCTGCCAGATCCGCGCCGCGCGTACCGAGGCCATCCACGAGTCGGTCGGCCACTGGACCGGAACTGTCATCTGCCCTCCACGATGGAATGGTGGGCCGCGGAGAGCCACGGCCCAGCCGCTCGGCGGTTGGTCCGTCAGCTTCCGTGGGCAGCGAAGCCGAGGGTTGCCGTCCGGCCCATGTTTCGGGCGGCCTGGACCGCGGTGGCGAGGACCGAGTCATCCGACGTCATCAGCTCGACGAGGTCGGCCTGCTCGATGACGGGCAACGCGGATGCGAAACTGGCCACCTTGGCGGCCACCTCGGTGGGCGCGAGTTGCTCACCCGCGATGGTGACTCCGGCGACCGCGGCGGTGACGGCCAGTGCGGCACCACCGACGGCGACTGGCTTCTCGATGTGCGACCTCATGGAGAACCTCCTCATAGTCCTGTGCGTACGGGACATCGTGAAGTCGATGATCGCCGCCCAGGGTTGTGAGGCCGTTGTGAAGCCGTTGTCGCCCGCCAGCTCGAAGGAACTATGAGACTCCGTGGTGGATCTGGACGCCGGCCTCTGCCATCGCCTTGATGATCTGGGCGGACTCGCCGAAACCGATGAGGAGCACGCCGTCGGGCTTGGTGGTCTTGATCTGGCTGGCGCCGGTGCTGAAGTCGATGTCCGGCGCACCGGGCGTCGGCGGCTCGTACTCCATCGTCTCGACCTTGTCGGTCGGGAACCCGGCCTTCTCCAACTCGGAGATGACGTTCTCCTGGAGGCCGGTGCCGTACGAGTCGTCGCGCGCCACGATCGCGAGCTTGTGCGGGCCGTCGCGGAGGATGACGTCGGCCAGCGCGCGGCCTTGCAGGATGTCGGACGGCGAGGTGCGGAAGAACAGGCCCTTGTCGTCGATCGTGCTGAGCCCGGCGTCGGTGTTGCAGGGTGAGAAGAGGATCAGGCCGGCCTTGACCACGTCGGGCAGCACCTCGCGGGAGATGCTCGACGCGCCGGCCCCGATGATCACGCTGACCTTGGCGGCGACGTGCTTGGCCACGGTCTCCTTCGCGACGTCCGGGTTGGTGCCGTCGTCGCCGGGCACCCACTGCACGTCCTTGGCGAACACACCGCCGGCCGCGTTGACCTCCTGGATGGCGAGCGCCGCGCCGGCCTCCATCGGCGGGTTGGCCAGGGCCAGGTCGCCGGTCTCCGGCAACAGCCCGCCGATCTTCAGCGCCTGCACGTCGCGCGCCGGCACCGCTCGCGGCGGCTTCTTCGTGGAAGTGGTCGACTCGTCGCCCGCGCCGACGTACTCCGTCTTGCTGTCGTCGAGCTTGTCCTCGGGTCCGAAGTGGAGCGTCGCGTAGCTCGCGGTGGACGGCTCGCCCGCGTCGGTGAACCCGCCGCGGGTCAGCGAGATCCCGCGGTAGTTGAGGTCGGTGCCCGCACGCGCGAGCGCCAGGCAGTCGGCCACGGCCGTGCACTCGGTGCCGCCGGTGGTGATCGAGTTGATCTGGCGGGCGATCGTGCGCGGGTCGTTGCTGCCGGCCTGTTCCGCGGCGAGCGTGCTGATCACCACGGCGTCGTAGGTCTCGCCCGCGAACAGGTAGTCGGTCAGGCCGGGGTGCACCGCGTTGAGCCGCGACTTGAAGTCCTCGGACAGCGGGGTGAGCGGGGTGGTCCCCTTCATCCCGGCCAGCAGTCCGGCCTGGTTCGAGAACTCGTCACCGAACGTGTTGATCATATTTCCGTCGGTGCCGTACAGCCGCGTGAGGCCGGCGGTCGTGCCGCTGTCGGCGCCCTGCGGCGGCGTTCCCTGCTGGCAGGCGGCGACGGTCAAGAGCAGCGTGGCGGACATGGCGGTGGCCAGCCCGCGCGCTCCGGTGGAGACGTGCATGGGGTTGTGTGTCCTTCCTCCCCCAGGTCAGAACCGGGAAAGCCTGCCACATTCAATATGTTGCATGCCGTTCGCGGAGGTACTGCCGCGTAACAAGGACCCGCAGGTCAGAGCGCGTACGCTTGCCCGCGGTTCGGGACGGTGCACCGCGTGATCGGGACGGAGGCGGACGGAGATGCCGAAAGCTGGCGCCAGGGCGGCGCTCCTGCTGTTCCTGGTCGGCTGCATCAGCCTGGCCTTGGGCGCCTGTTCCAGCGTCAAGGCCGCGCCGACGGACCGCCAGGCGGCCGTGACGCCGTCGTTGGCCCCGTCTCCGTCGAAGTCGCCGGCCGCGCACACCCCCTCGCCGAGCCCCACGGTCATCCGGGTCGGGAACGCCACTCCCGCACCACGCTGGCTGGGAACGCGCGTCCTCACCACGGGCGTGGCAAAGCCCACACCGCCCGAGCTCCGCAACCGTTCGATCATCACGGTCGACGACCTGCCACCGCCGGCGGACGGCCGCTTCCACGCGACGAACCGCGCCGTCCCGGCCGACGTCCTGGCCAGGTCCACCTGGACCAAGGGCTGCCCGGTGGCCGCGACCGACCTGCGCTACCTGACGGTCGGCTTCCGGGGCTTCGACGGCCGCGCCCACACCGGCGAACTGCTGGTCAACGCCAAGGCGGCCAACGACCTGATCAAGGTGTTCCGCCAGCTCTTCGCCGCGAACTTCCCGATCGAGCGCATGCACATCTCCAGCGCCGCCGACCTGAACGCGCCGTCGACCGGTGACGGCAACACCACGGAGGCGTTCGCCTGCCGGCCGGTACGGGGTCAGAGCGCGTGGTCGCAGCACTCGTACGGGCTCGCCGTGGACGTCAACCCGTTCCAGAACCCGTACCAGAAGGGCAAGGTCGTGCTGCCGGAGCTGGCCACCTCGTACCTAGACCGGGCCAAGTCCCGGCCCGGCATGGTGGCCCACAGCAACGCGGCGGTGAAGGCGTTCGCCTCGGTCGGCTGGCAGTGGGGCGGCGACTACCGCTCGCTCAAGGACTACATGCACTTCTCCGCGAACGGCGGCTGAACCCGGTCAACCGACGCGTGAACGGCGGCGGGACCGGGCGAGCGAGACGGCGACCGGCGCGAGCGACAGCGCGACGATGCCGACGAGGATGAGCTCGATGTGGTTGTGGACGAACGCGACCTGGCCGAGGAAATAGCCGACCACGGTCACGCCGCAGCCCCACAGGACCCCGCCGAGCACGTTGAACAGGACGAAGGTCCGGTACGGCATCCGGCTCGCGCCGGCCACGATCGGCGTGAAGGTGCGGACCACCGGGATGAACCGCGCCAGCACGATCGACCGGCCGCCGTGTCGCTGGAAGAAGGCTTCAGCCCGGTCGAGATTCTCGCGCTTGAACAGGCGAGAGTCCGGGCGGCGGAAGATCCGGGGTCCGGCACGCCTGCCGAACAGGTAGCCGACCTGGTCGCCCGCGATCGCGGCGACGGCGATCAGGACACAGGCCAGCCAGAGCGACAGGTGCAGGTAGCGGCCGTCGGCGATCAGCAAACCGACGGTGAACAGCAGCGAGTCGCCGGGCAGGAAGAAGCCGATCAACAGGCCGGACTCGGCGAACACCGCGCCGAGGACGCCGGCGACGCCCAGTGTCGAGATCAGCCACTCGGGGTTCAGCACGTTCATCGCGGGACCCTCCGCCCAAGTCGGGTGCCGGCAGCGACGACTCCGACGGCGGCCACGGCCACCAGGAAGCTGGCCAGCACATCGGCCGGATAGTGCACGCCGACCCAGATGCGAGCGAGTCCGACCAGCGCCGCACCGACGAGCAGCACCGCGCCCCAGGTCCGGTCCAGGAACCAGCCGATGGCCAGCGCCAGCGCGAACGCCGCGGTCGCGTGGTCACTCGGCAAGGACGTGCCGGGGGCGTGCGCGATCAGTTGGTGCACCTGGTGCGACTGGAACGGACGTTGCTCGAGGCCGAAGCCGGACAGGACGGCGCCCAGAAGAAAGGCGACGACCAGCACGGCACCGACCTGACCCACCTGCTGGTATTCGCGCCGGCGCAGCGCCAACCACGCCCGGGCGGCGCCGGCCGCGAACAGGAGCACGATCAGCCAGATCGCGGCAAACTCGATGGGGTCGTCAACGGCGTCGACGCGGCCGGCCATCGAGTTGATCGCCTGGAAGAGCGTGTAGTTCACACCAGCAAAGCTCCTACAAGTTGTAGGTGCTGTCAACTCCGCCGCGCGACGTAGACGACGTCCGTCGACACCGCCGCGTGCGGCACGAGCCGCGTCGCCGTGTCCAGCGCACGAGCCAACGGCCGGGACCAGCCATGGCGGTACGCGCCCGCGGGCGCCACTCCGAAGCCGAATCGGTCGATGACGGTGAAGCCGTGTCGTTCGAGGAGGTTTCCGACGTCCCGATGCGACAGCTCGGCGAACCACCGCTCGCCGCGGTGCCGGCGTCGGCCCAGCGCGCGCAGCGACCCGCTCGGCCCGTGGTTCTCGACCAGCACGAAGCCGCTCGCGCGGTGGGGCAGCGCCCGCACCGCGAAATCGAGTGCCGCGGCGCGACCCTCGGGCGGTGCGTTGAGGAGGAACCGGAACAGGGTCACGAGCGCCGGTGTGCCCGTCGCCGCCGGCGTAGCGGGGACGCCGTCCTCGACCAGATGGAACTCCGCGGCGGGCAGGCGTGCCCTGGCGCGGGAAAGCATCGTCACCGAGGTGTCGTAGCCGTGCGCGGACGCCGTCAGGCCTTCGAACATCGCCAGCGACCGACCCGAGCCACAGGCGAAGTCGTGCTGGGTCGGTCGCGCGTCCCCGAACGCCTCGCGAACCCACCTCCGTAGGCGCGATCGCTGGCGTCGGTCGACGCCGGCCGCCCAGCCTCCCGCCGCGAACACCTCCTTGTCGTAGCGGGCCGCCGCGGCGGCGTCGTGGAACACGTTCGCGTAGTCGCGCATGGTTAGCACCCTTTCGACAGCTTCCTCCTACAACGTGTAGGTGCTAGGTTCGTTACGGACAGGCCCACCAACCGTTGGGCACACCGTGACGACAGAGGTGGATCGATGGCGGTGACCGCAGGCGCGGGCCGGCGACCCCATGGCTCGCTCGAAGCGGAGGTGCTGGCCACGCTCGCCGCCGCGTCCGAGCCGATGAGTGCCTCCGACGTCCAGCGGGCACTGCCGCACGATCTGGCGTACAACACGGTCCAGACGATCCTGATCAGGCTCCTCGAGAAGGACGCCGTGCAGCGCCGGCCGGAGGGGCGCGGCCACGTCTACTGGCTCCGGCACACCGAGGCCGCCGAGGCGGCGCGCACGATGCGGTCGACCCTCGTGGGCCGGCCGGACCGCGCCGCCGTGCTCCAGCAGTTCGCCGCCGGCCTCGACGACGCCGACGCCGAGGTGCTGCGCGCGTTGCTCGCCGAGCCGGAGTCGCCGTGACCTTCGCCGTTTACCTGCCCGCCGTGCTGTCGCTGCTGCTCGTCGCGGTGTCGAAAGCCGCAGCCCGGCATACGTCACCCGCGGCGGTGGCCCGAGGGCTGACGTTGGCCGCCGCCGGGGCGGCAGCCGCGTACACCTTCTGCCTCGGTCTGCTGGCGCTGACCCTGCTCGATGACCTTCCGCCGTTGGCGGCCTTCGACCGCGTGCCCGGCCTGCCGAAGCCGGTGCCCGGACCGATCGCGCTGGTCGCCGCCGCCCTGGTCGCCTGGGGTGCCCTACGGCTCTTCCGAGATGTGCGAACCCGACGCGACACCTACCGCCGGCTCCGGAAAGCCGGCGCGCCAGGCCCGGCCGGCCTGGTCGTCGCCGACTGGGAGGCGCCACACGCCGTCGCCGTGCCCGGCCGGCCAGGGCACGTGCTGATCACGACCGGGCTGCTCCGCGGCCTCGACGGGCGGGAACGCGAGGTGGTGCTGGCCCACGAGCACGCCCACCTGCGGCACGGCCACCACCGCCTGATCGCGCTCGCCGCCGGTGCCGCCGCGGTCAACCCGCTGCTGGTGCCGTTGCGAGAGGCGGTGGCCCATCACTGCGAGCGCTGGGCCGA
The DNA here is from genome assembly GCF_900107455.1 of Asanoa ishikariensis. GTDB lineage: Bacteria > Actinomycetota > Actinomycetes > Mycobacteriales > Micromonosporaceae > Asanoa > Asanoa ishikariensis. The sequence continues at coordinate 409,609 of NZ_FNQB01000004.1, forward strand.
CGAAGAGGCCGTGCGGAGGGTCGGCGATCGCGGCCTCGTCGCGCGGTGCGTTGCCAAGGCCGCTCTGGCGACCAGGCCGGTGCTCGCGCTCGGTGGGTCGAGCGTGGTCGGGCGTGTGCGCGCGCTGCGGAGTCCCGAGCCGAGCGGCCGTTGGACCCGGTTGGCCGGTCCGGCCGCGATCCTCGTCGTCATCGCGGCCGTCACGGCGACCGCGGCGGTGGAGTTCGCCGCCGTTGCCGTCGCGTGGCTCAACGTCGTGTGACTCCCAGCGCCACCGGACGAATCCGGGCCGGCCACGGCCAGGGTGACGCTCACCTGGCCGGCCACCGCGTGCCGGGTGAGCTGACCGCGCTGCTGGGCCGGTCCGGATCCGGGAAGACCACTCTGCTGCGGATCATCGCCGGCTTCGAACGGCCCGACACCGGTGCCGTCGTCCTCGGTGACCGACCGGTGGTCGGCGTTCCACCGGAGCGCCGCCGGATCGGCTATGTCACCCGGGACGGCAACCTCTTCCCGCACCTCACCGTCACGGGCAACATCACCTTCGGGCTGCCCTGGCGGTCCGGCAGGAGGGCCCGCCGAGTGCGGCCCGATCCACCTCACGGCCCGCTGGCCCACCGACCTGCTGCCGGAGGAACGAGCCGCCATCCGCGTGCGCGTGCGTGGCGCCGCCGTGTCACATCAGGTCTGGAGGAGACCGCTGGGACTCAGCCGGGCGGTTCGTGCGCGCTGGCCACCGCTTCCGGGCGGGTGAGTCGGCCGCCCTTCGCGAAGACCGCGTCGAAGGCCGCCCCACCCAGCGCCTCCCGCAGCAGCCCCGTCAGCACGGCCTCCCGCTGGCGCAGCGACGGATACACCCGCAGCCCGGCCCGCCGCCGCAACCCGTCGGCCGCGCCGGCCAGCAACGCCGCCCGCTCGGGATTGCCTTCCGCGAACACCAACTGCGCGAACGTCGCCAGGCACAACGTCACGAGCTGCGTGCTGTAGGCCGCAAGGCTCAGCTCGAGCCCGTCGTCCAGCAGCATGCGCGCGTTCTGCTTCTCACCGCGCACCAGGGCGAGGCCGGCCAGCAGAACCTGGGCCGTCGCCGCCAGCCAGGCGTTGTCGAGCCGCATCGCCCAGTCGTACGCGTCGCGCAGGTGGCCCAGCGCCTCGTCCTGACGGCCGGTGCTCGTCTCCAGCGAACCCGCGGTGAGCGCCGACGACGCCGTACCCAATGGCTCGTCCTGGGGTTGGAACTCCGCCAGCGCGGCCAACGCCTCCCGCAGCGCGCCCTCGATGTCGCCCATCATCGTCGACGTCCATGCCATCGACAGCAGGGTCGCGGCATGCAGGTACGGGTCCTCGATCTGCGGCAGCAGCGGCGCGAGCTGGGCGCGGTGGGCCAGGGCCGCCTGGTCGTCGCCCACCTCCCGGGCCGTCACCGTGGCGGTCCACAGCAGCTCCGCCCGCGCCTGGGGATCCAGCGACTCGGCGGTCGGCAGGAGCTGGTCCACCCAGGCGCGGGCGTCGGCCAGGTGGTCGCGCTGCGACCAGAACGGCCACAGGACCCGGTAGAGGTGGGGGAGTGGACGTTGGTCGTGGGCCAGGTGCCAGCGCACCGCGGCGGCCAGGTTGCCGGCGTCGGCCTGGAGCCGCTCGACCCAGTCCCGTTGCCCGACACCGCGCAGCGGGCGGTCGGCGCTCATGGCTAACGCCGCGTACGTCTGCGCGTGCCGGCGCTGGATGTCGGCGGCGTCGGGGCGGGCCATCAGCCGCTCGGCGACGAACATGCGCACGGTCTGGAGCATCCGGCAGCGCGTGCCGACGTCGGCGTGGTCGAGCTGCACCAGGCTGTGCCGGACCAGCGCGTCGGTCAGGTCGAGCGCCTCGTCCTCGCTGATGCCGGCCACCTCGGCCGAGGCCGCGATGGTCCAGCCGTCCACGAAGACGGCAGTGCTCTCCAGCAGCGAACGCTCGGCGGCGTCGAGCAGGTCCACACTCCACTCGACGGCGGCCCGCAGGGTGCGCTGCCGCTCGGGCAGGTCCATCGCGCCCGTTCCCAGCGCGTCCAGCGAGGTTTGCAGGCGTTCCAGCAGGGCAGCGGGACTGAGCAGCCGGGTACGCGCGGCGGCGAGCTCGATCGCCAGCGGCAGGCCCTCCAGCCGGCGGCAGATCTCGGCCACCGCCACCGCGTTGTGCGGGGTGAGGGCGAAGTCGTAGCGCACCGCCCGCGCCCGGTCGACGAACAGCCGCACGGCCGGCGATTCGGCCAGCTCCTCGATCGGCATGGCGGCGGGGTCGGCGGGCAGCTCCAGCGGCGGCACCGCGTACTCGCGTTCGGCCCGCAGCTCCAGCACGGTCCGGCTGGTCGCGACGATCGTCAGGCCGGGGCACCGGGTGAGCAGGTCGCCGAGGTCGGCGGCCGCGCCGACCACCTGCTCCAGGTTGTCGAGGACCAGCAACCAGCGTTCGTCGCCGAGCTGGCCCGCCAGGGCGGTCGTCGGTGACGCCGCGCCCGCGAGGTCCGCGCCGACCTGCCGCGCGATGCCGGCCACCACCTGGTCCGGCTCGGTCACGTCGGCCAGCGGCACGAACACGACGCCCGCGCTGAAATGGTCGCGGAGCCGTTCGGCGGCCGCGACCGCCAGCCGGGTCTTGCCTACCCCGCCCGGACCGGTCAACGTCAGCAGCCGCACGTCCGGCCCTTCGAGCAGGCCGGCCACCTCGTCGATGGCCAGTTCGCGCCCCACCAGCGACGTCCGCCCCACCGGCAACGGCTGCGCGCCGCCGCGGGCGCCCGGGGTGGTCTTGGCAGCGGCGAACCGCTCGCTCAGCAGGACCGCGAGGTCGATGCTGACCAACCGGTTGAGCTCGTCAGAGGTACGGAATTGGCGGAAGGTGACCAGCGCCTCGTCGCCGATGCGGGTGATCAGCTCGGCGAGCCGGGGGTCGCGGTCCGGCGCGGGGACCTTGACGTAGACGAGCCGCGGCATGTCCCTGGCGAGCTCGAACTCGTCCTCCAGCCCCGAGACGTCCATCTCGGGCCCCATCCATCCGTACTGCTCCCAGTAGAGGCCGACGAAGATGTCACTCTGCGCCAGATAGGCCTGGTAGACCGCTCTGGGCGGATGCGGGCGCGCGCCCTGCTCGAACATGACCGGGATGAGCCGCAGCGCCTCGATCGCCCGGCCCACGACCACGCGCTCGGCGGCCAGTTCGCTCAGCGTCGAGCTGACGAAGACCCGTACACGCTGATCCGGGGTGCGGATCACTGAGTCGGACTGCCCCACCGACCCAGTCTCGTGCCTTACCGGAAGGTAAGAGCGGCCTTTCCGTACAGTCCGGTAACCGTCACCTCGGGACCATGTCTTCGGACATCGACCGGACGCCATATTGGGCGCATGAGGAGTTCGCGGATACTGGTCGCCGCCACAGCGACCGCGTTGGCCCTGGCGGGCTGCGTTCCACGGTCGTCGCAGAGCGAGCGGGAGACGGAGCCCGACGCTCCCGCGCCGGCGGCGGTCACCGAGATCCAGATCAACAAGTCCTACTGGTACGCGGGTTTCAAGGTCACGTTGAACACCGCGCGGGTCGTCGCGTCGTCCTCGGGCGGGGGCAAGTCGGTGACGATCGAGGGCGTCTTCCAGAACCTCAGCCCTGAGAACGAGGGCTCGCCGACCGAGGAGGCGTTGCTGACCGTCGGCGACCGCACCTATGCCGAGCTGGACAACCCGTTGCTGGACCTGCCCGAGGTCCCGGCGCAACGCAGCCAGCCCGGCACGTACGCCTTCGCGGTCGACGAGCACTTCGTCCTCCCCGAGGCGGTGCTCATCGTCGGTCAGCCGACGAACCGGCAGGCGACCGTGCCGTTCAGCGGCCCTGACGGGTTGGTCGCGCTGGAGCCCGTGCCGGTGCCGGTCACGGGGAAGGTCCAGCGGACGAAAGCCGGCAGCGTGTTCATGAGCGTGTCCGGGGTGGAGGTGCGGTCCGACGAGCCGCTTCTGCACCAGCAGGCCCCGACCGGCCAGGAGTTCCTGCGGCTGGCCTTCTCGGCCACGAACAACACCGCCGCCGGCTTCGCCTGGGTGTTCGACCGAGACCTGCAGCTCAAGCTGCCCGATGGCACCTCGGTCGGCACCGACAACAACTGCAGCCGGGCCCAGATCTACCCGCCCCCGTACGCCACGGCCGACGGTGGACTCGCCTGCTTCCTGGTCCCCGCCCCGGCGAACGGCACGTATTCGCTCAGTTGGGACCGGTACGAGAAGGGCGCGCTGCGCGTACCCGTGGATTGACGATCGTTAGAATGCGTCGATGACGCTGGACGCCGGTGGCGCGACGCAGCGGACCGGCGCGCCGGCGCCGGTCCTGCAGCCGGGCGACCCGCGCCGGGTGGGCGGGGTCCGGCTGCTCGGGCGCCTCGGCGAGGGCGGCATGGGTGTCGCGTTCCTCGGCCGGCTCGACGACGGCCGCCTGGTGTGCGTCAAGCTGATCAGGGCGGAGTACGCCCGGGACGCCCGCTTTCGGGCCCGCTTCGCCGCCGAGGCCTCGGCCGCCCGTCGCGTGGCGCGCTTCTGCACCGCCCAGGTTCTCGACGCCGGTGTGGACGGCGACCTCGCCTACCTCGTCACCGACTACATCGAGGGGCCGACGCTCACGGCGGCCGTGCGGCAGGACGGCGCCATGCGTGGGTCCACACTGGACAGTCTGGCGATCGGGATCGCTGCCGCGCTCAATGGCATCCACGCCGCGAGCGTCGTCCACCGGGATCTGAAGCCGAGCAACGTCCTGCTGTCGCGGGTCGGCCCGAAGGTCATCGACTTCGGCATCGCCCGCGCGCCGGACGCGGAGGAAAGCCTGACCGAGTCCGGACACGTCGTCGGCACGCCGGCCTACATGGCGCCCGAGCAGTTCCGTGGTGTGGTCACCACCGCCACCGACGTCTTCAGTTGGGGCGCGGTGGTCGCCTTCGCGGCGAACGGTCGGCCGCCGTTCGGTTCCGGTGCTCCGTTGGAGCTGATGCACCGCGTCGTGTCGGATCCGCCCGCGTTCGGCGCGCTGGAGCGGCCGCTGCGCGACCTCGTCGCCCAGGCCCTCGACAAGGAACCGGCGCGGCGGCCGACCGCTCGGGCGCTCCTGCTCGCGCTCATCGGCGACGCCGGCGACCCGATCGACGCGAGCTCACGGATCCTCTCGACACAGTGGACACCGCCGACGCGGGTCGATGACAGCGGCGTGGCCGGGCCGCTGCTCGATCGCCCTCTGGTCGAGCGGGGGCCGTCCCGTCGGCGTCTGCTGGTGGGGTTGGTCGCGGCGGGGCTGGTCGCCGCCGTCGCCGTCACCGTGGCCCTGTCGGTGCGGGACGACAACGGCGACAAGAATCGCGGCCGGTCCAGCGGTCCGTCGGTCTCGGCGTCGAACGCGCCCACCGGCTCGCCGCCCGCAGGCTCCGCGCCCACGGGGTCCTCGCCCACCGGCTCCGCGCCCACGGGCTCCGACCCGGTTGCCGAGCCCACGGAGATCGAGCTCGGCGCACGGCTCCCGGCGCAGGGTTTGGTCGCACTCGGGGTGGGCGAGCGGCGCGCTTACCGCCTCCACGTCGACACCGCCGTCGACGTGTACGTCACGGGCGAAAGCTGCTCCGACCTCGTTCCCTGGGGTCTCTTCAACTCAGAGCGCGGCATCGTCAGCTCCGGCACCCTCTGCGGGCAGCGCGGCCCCTACGCGCTGACCCCGGGCGACTACGAGCTTCGCGTCGGAGGCGACGGCGTCGGTGGCAAGTTCGCCGTGCGGTTGACCAGCCGATGAGCGCCTGGCTGGAGGTGTGGGGCACCGCCGGCGCCTCGATGGTCCCGCTCGACGGTGACCGGATCACCCTCGGCAGCGCCGATTCCAACGACCTGGCCGTGCCCACTGACCGCCGCCTCTCCAGGCTGCACGCGGTGTTCGAGCGGTACCCGGCCGGCTGGTCAGTGCGCGACCTCGGCTCCCGCAACGGCACCTTCGTCAACGGCCAGCGCGTCTGGCACGAGCGCGTACTCGCCGACGGTGACGAGATCCGCGCCGGCGGTTCCCGGTTCGTGCTGCGCTCCGGCCGCGTGCCAAAAGCGCAGGCCACCGAGGCGGGTGCACCGGCGCCGGAGCTGACCAACCGCGAACGGGACGTCCTCGTGCAGCTCTGTCGACCGTTGCTGGCCGGCGCGATGTTCACCGAACCCGCCTCCAGCCGGGAGATCGCCGCCGCGCTGGTCGTCACCGAGGCGGCGGTGAAGCAGCACCTGCTGCGCCTCTACGACAAGTTCGGCATCGTCGTTGACGGGGAGAAGCGGCGCGTACGCCTGGCGAACGAGGCGATGGCCCGCAACGCCATCACCCGCGCCGATCTCTCTTGACCGGTGCCCACGGGATTTCGGGGCTCTGCGACGATCAGCCGGTGGAGGACAACACACGGCAGCGGCGGACGGCCGCGCTCCGGGGCTGTGACCGCATTCTTTCCGGCATCCGGCCCCCGACGATGCGGGAACACCTGGCGGTCCTGGACGAAACCGGCCTGCTGGACGACGAGCCCGACTTCTACGGCGGCGGGCCGATGGCCACGCTCGAGGAACGGGTGGCCGAGCTCCTGGGCACCGAGGCCGCCGTGTTCTTCCCGACCGGCACGATGGCCCAGCAGGTCGCGCTGCGCTACGGCGCCGACCACAGTGGTCGCGATGCTGTCGCGCTGCACCCGCTCGGTCACCTGGAGAAGCACGAGCGGCACGCGTACAACCAGCTCACCGGCCTGCGCGCCGTCTGGCCCACGACCGAGCCGCGCAACCCCACCGCCGACGAGATCGCCGCGCTGGCCGAGCCGGTCGGCACCGTCCTGCTCGAGCTGCCGATGCGCGACGCCGGCTTCGTGCTGCCGTCGTGGGACGAGCTCGTCGCCGTGGCCGCCGCGACCGGGGCCGCCGGTGCGCGGCTGCACCTCGACGGCGCCCGCCTCTGGGAGTCGACCGTTCACCTCGAGCACCCGCTGCACGAGATCGCCGGCCTGGCCGACAGCACGTACGTCTCGTTCTACAAGACGATCGGCGCGATCAGCGGCGCGGCGCTGGCGGGCAGTGCTGACCTCGCCACGTACGCCCGCGTCTGGCGACACCGTTACGGCGGCATGGCTTTCCAGCAGTGGCCGGCCGTGCTGACCGCCCTCGCCGGTCTGCGGCGCGAGCTGCCGCTCATCCCCGGCTACGTGGCGCACGCGCGGACCGTCGCCGCCGCCCTGGCCGCGTTGCCCGGCGCGCGGGTCTATCCGGAGCCACCACACACCCAGCGGTTCCGCCTCTGGCTGCCCGGCACGGCCGAAGCGCTCAACGAGGCCGCGGTGACCCTGGCCGAGGAGGAGAAGATCTGGTTCGCCGCCGGCTGGCAGGACGCGGACGTGCCGGGGCTGGCGATGACCGAGATCACGGTCGCCGCACCCGGGCTCGACTGGACCGCCGACGACATCATCGAGGTCGGCGGCCGCTTCCTCGCCCGGGTCAGCCCTTCGTAGGCTGTTCGACGGCGGGCAACGTACTCAGGTCGAGGTTGAGCAGTTTGAGCAGGCCGTCGTTGCGGCGCGAGTCGACGATGTCCGGAAGCGTCCGGTCCACCCAGTCGGCCCGGTCGTCCTGACCCCGGGCGCGCAGTGCGTCGATGATGTCGCGCTTGTGGATCTGCATGGTCTGCTCCTCGGTGCGGAGTCGTGCGCGGATCCTGAGTCAGTTGGACCCGGACTGTTCCTGTCGCGAGGGTGCTATGGAAACGCGGACCCCACCGTGGATTTCCGTGACGATGAAACGCTCGCCGCCGCCCGTATCAGGCAGCATCGCGTCGTAGATCTCACCGTTGGTCACTTCAACGGTACCGCCGATGCGACCCAGGAGAACAATCAGCACGGCTCGTAAGTTGGTGTCGCTGAGGTATGCCACGGGACGCTCCTAGGGCTGGAGGGGCAGAAGCTGCGGCCCCCGGGAGCGCGGAGCAAGGCTTAGGCTCATCGTACGCCTGTTCGGCGCAGGTTGACCCCGGCCAGCGCGGGGGTGCGCCGGCCGGGGGATCGTCCGTCAGCTCTCGCGGCGCAGGCGTTCGGCGAGCCAGGCGACCGCCTGCGGATAGCGGTAGTCGATGCCGCCGTGCGCCGCCGGGAACAGCTCGAAGGCGATCTTTTCCGACGGGACGCCGACCCGCTCCAGGCCGTCCTTGAACGCCTCGGCACCCAGGTCGAGGAACCACTCGTCGCGGGTGCCGGCGTCGATCCAGACCGCGCGCAGCGAGCGAAGCTCGTCGGCGTACTTGTCGACCATGCGGATCGGGTCCCAGTCCAGCCAGCGCTGCCACAGCTCCGGGATGATCTCGCCGGAGCGCGGGTCGACCGGCAGCCGAGGTGTGCCGTCCGGGTCGGGGGAGAACGCCGCCGCACAGCCCAGGGTCAGGATCAGCACCATGTCCTCCTCCTTGGTGAAGGAGACCCGGCCCTGGAAGTCCTTCCACCACTTGAGGATGTCGTGGTCGTAGGCCCGCAGCGCCCGCACGGCCTTGGCGAACTCGTTGAGATAGCAGTACTCGTAGAGCGCGTCCCCGGCGTGCGTGGCCAGCGCCCCGAACAGGTCCGGACGCAGCATCGGCGTGATCATCGCACCGAAGCCACCGGACGACTTGCCACTGATCGCGCGCGACTCGCGGTCCGCGATGGTGCGGTAGTGGGCGTCCACCCAGGGCACGACCTCGTCACAGAGGTACGAGTGGTAGTTCCCGGTGCCGACCGAGTCGACGAACTGGGAGCCGCCGTACGCGGTCCACGCGTCGACGTAGACCAGGATGCAGCCGGGTGCCTGCCCACCGGCGAAGACCTGGTCCGCGGTCTCGACGAACGGCTGCCGGAACGGGGTCCGGTTGCCCCACATGGCCACCTGACCGGTGTAACCCTGGATCACATAGATGCTGGGATACCGCTCGGTCGACTCCTCGTACCCGGGAGGGGTGTAAACCCACAGCGGCCGAACGTGCGGGTCACCGAGCGGGTTGCCCCGCAACAGCTCCGACTCGATCGTCTCCTGATGGAGTGTCCCCGCAAGCTCACCGAACGTGACTGAAGAACTGGGCTGGCTCATGCCTTCTACTAGTAGCAGCTAGGCCCGGTTCACCAGGACTCGGGCGAGGACGAACGTGACCAGGCCCGCGACCACCACCGTGAGCAGGCCTACGCGCAGGCTGGCCTGGTCGGCGACGAGACCGACCAGTGGTGGCGAGAGCAGGGAGCCGCCGCGCAGGAGCCAGCTCACGATGGTCAGGCCCGTACCCGGTGGGAGCCCTGGCAGTTCGTCGGCCGTGTGCATGGCCGCCGGGATCAGGGTCGCGACGCCGAGCCCGGCGAGGGCGAAGCCGGCCAGTGTGGTGCCGACCGACGGCATCGCCAGCGCCGCGCCCATGCCGAGTGCGGCCAGCGCCCCGCCGGTGCGGACGACGGTGCGCTGCCCGAAGCGGTCGACGAGACGGTCACCGGCGAGCCGGCCGACCGTCATGGCGACCTGGAGGGAGACGACGGCCAGGCCGGCGACGGCGGCGCTGGTGTGCAGGTCGCCGCTCAGGTAGATCGCGCCCCAGGACGCCCCGGCGTCCTCGACGAGTGCGCCGCACGCGGCGAGCACGCCGAGCACGGCCAGCATCTTGACCGCGACGCCGGTGTAGGACCGTCCACCGTGGACAGGGGTCGGGTCGCGGTGCTCGTCGGGACCCGGCAGCAGGAACCGGTAGGCGACCAGGGCGACGGCGCTGAACAACGCCGCCGAGATGCTCAGGTGCGCGGCCAGCGGCAGGTGCAAACCGGCGGCCGCCGCACCCATCAGGCCGCCCAGCACCGCGCCGATGCTCCACAGCCCGTGAAGCGAGTTCACGATGGATCGTTTGTAACGGCGTTGCACACGCAGGCCGTGCGCGTTCTGCGCGACGTCGACGATCGCGTCGAGGGCGCCGACGACGAAGAGCACGGCGGCGAGGGTGAGCCAGTTCGGCGCCACGGCGACGGCGAGCGTCACGATGGTGGTGATCACGATGCCGTAGGCGGCCACCCGCGAGGACCGGAACCGGCGGATGGCGGCACCGGCGAGCAGCCCGGCGAGCAGGGCACCGATCGGGTACGCCGCCAGCGCGGTGCCGAGGACCGTGTTGCTCAGGCCCAGGTCGGCCTTGAGCTCGGGGTAGCGCGGCACGACGTTGAAGAACACGGCGCCGTTGGTGAGGAACAGCGCGGCCACGGCGGCGCGGGCGTGGCGGTCCTGCCGGGTGGGTGCGCCGGGCAGGGTGGGGCGGGCGGTGACAGCGGACATCGACATCCGATCGGGGTGCGGCGGGCTCAGCGCAGGAGGCGGTGGATGGCGTGCCGGATCTGCTCGGGCGTCATCGGGTCGGTGGACAGGGCGCTGTGCAGCACGAGCCCCTCGATGAGGGCGTCGAGCTCGCGGGCGGTGGTGGCGTCGAAGTGGCGTTCCAGCGCCCGGCGGCTGCGCCCCATCCAGGCCTGGGTCACGGCCTTGAGAGCGGGGTTGCGCGCGGCCGCCACGTATAGCTCGACGGTGAGCACCAGGTCGTGCGCGGAGCCGAGCAGGTCGTCGGCGACCAGCGAGATGACGGCCTCGACCGCCGCGTCCCGATCCGGTGCGGCGCCGAGCCGCTCGTCGAAGACGTCGGCCACCGACGACGCGTGCCGGGTGAACGCCTCGGCGAGCACCTCGTCCAGCGACGCGAAGTGATAGGTCATCGAGCCCAGCGGCACGTCCGCGGCACGGGCGATCTCGCGGTGCGTCGTGCCGGCGACGCCGCGCTCGGCGATGACGGCGATCGCGGCGTCCACCAAGCGGTCGCGCCGCCCGGGATCGTGCCGCCGCGGCCTTCGTGCGGTGCCGTTCACGTCGGGATCGTCCGGATCACGCGGGCGGGGTTGCCCACCGCGACCACGTTGGCCGGCAGGTCGCGGGTGACCACGGTGCCGGCGCCGACCACGGTGTTCGCGCCGATCGTGACTCCGGCCAGCACGATGGCGCCGCTGCCGAGCCACACGTTGTCGCCGATCGTGATCGGCTGGGCGGCCTCCCACTTGGCCCGGCGCAGCTCCGGGTCCACCGGGTGCGTCGGCGTCAGCAACTGCACGTTCGTGCCGATCTGCACGTCGTCGCCGATGGTGATCGGCGCGACGTCCAACGCGACGAGGCCGAAGTTGGCGAACGACCGCGCACCGATCCGGATGTGGCTGCCGTAGTCCACCCGCAGCGGCGGCCGGACCACCGTGTCGGCGCCGACCGCACCCAGTAGCTCGGCGAGCAACCGCCCGCGCGCTCCAGGATCCCGGGCCGAGGTCGCGTTGTACGCGTCCATCAGGTCCATCGCCCGCAGGTTGTGCTCGGCCAGTTCTGGGTCGTCGGCGATGTAGAGGTCACCGGCGAGCATCCGCTCCCGCATGGACCGGCCGTCGTTCTCGAGCGCCATGCGTACGAGCGTACATATGATGTGTACGGATGTACATAGCGGTCGGGTGGGCTAACGTGCGTCAATGGCCACCCACATCCAGAACCACGACCTGCCAGGCAACGCGACCTCTCGGACGTTCCTCGGGCGCGACCACGGCGGAGTGCCGGTCTCGTTCTTCATCCAGGCAAGCCCCACGGGCCACGGCCCGGAGCCGCACACCCACCCGTACGCGGAGGTGTTCGTCCTGCACGAGGGTTCGGGAACGTTCCTGGCCGGCGAGGAGACGATCGAGGCCGAGGCGGGCTCGGTCGTCGTGGTGCCCGCCGGGGAGGTCCACGGCTTCAAGGCGTCGTCCACCGGCCCGCTGCGAATGACCTGCATCCACACGAGCGACGCCATGACGACGCAGTGGGTCTAGACGAGCTCTGACCGGTTGAAGGCGGCCGCGAGGTGGGCGATGCCGTACTCGAAGGCGTCGTCGACCGAGCCCCCGAGCTTGAAGGCGCCGGCCAGTTCCATGCTGACGAAGCCGTTCGCCCAGGCGGTGATCGTGCGCGCGGCCGACAGGGCGTGTTCCGGCCCGGCCAGTTTCTCGGCGATCCGGAGCAGGGGAGCGACGGCGCTGGCGAACGCGTCCTGCCGCGGCTGGCCCGCGTCCGGCCCCCAGCCGAAGATCAACCGGTAGCCGGCCGGGCGTTCGTGCGCGAACGCCCGGAACGCCCGGGCCAGTGAAGCCAGGTCGGCCCGGGCGTCGGCGTTGCCGTCCAGGGCCTGGAGCCGCGCCCCGAGGTCGAGGATCGTGGCCTCGGTGACCAGGCCGATCAGGTCGTCGCGGCTGCGCACCCGCTTGTAGAGCGACGGTGCGCGCACGCCGACCCGGTCGGCGACCGCCTGCATGGTCAGCCGGGCGAGTCCCTCCGACTCCAGGATCTCGCGGGCGGCCGCGACGATCTGATCAAGGGACGTCCGTTCAGGCGTCGGCATCGGCGATCTCCAAGATCTTTCGTGATAGCTATTGCTCGTAGCCATGATGGCTATGTATCGTAGCTATCGTAAACGACGTACCCGATCATCTGGAAGGGGTGGACCGTGAAGCTCGGTTCTCACCTGCACCGCATTGGCAACGACATCGTGGCGGTCTACCTGATCGACACCGACGAGGGCGTGACGGTCATCGACGCCGGGCTCGCCGGGCAGTGGAACGAGCTGACCGCCGAGCTCGCGACCATGGGTCGGTCACTCGCCGACGTCCGCGGCGTCATCCTCACCCACGGTGACACCGACCACATCGGCTTCGCCGAGCGGCTCCGCCGTGAGCGCGGCGTCCCGGTCTACGTGCACGGAGCCGACGCCGCCCGCGCCCGTGGCGAGTTCAAGTCCAAGGCGAGCTGGGGCAGCTTCAAGATCGGCGCGCTGTCGAAGTTCCTCTGGTACGCGAGCACGCACGGCGGCCTCCGCACCACCTACCTGACCGAGGTGGTCGAGGTCCAGGACGGTCAGGTGCTCGACCTGCCCGGCGCGCCGCGGATCATCGGGCTGCCGGGTCACTCGCCGGGCAGCATCGCGGTCTACTCGCCGGTCGCCGACGCGGTCTTCGTCGGGGACGGGCTCACCACCCGCCACGTGCTCACCGGCCAGAACGGACCGCAGCCGGCCCCGTTCACCGACGACCCGCAGGAGGCCGCCGCGTCGCTGAGCCACCTGGAGGGCCTCGACGCGACCTGGGTGCTCCCGGGCCACGGCACGCCCTGGAACGGCGGCGTCAGGGAAGCGATGCGCCAGGTCAAGGCAGCCGCCGCGGCACGCGGTTAGTGCCCTGTCTCGTGGATCATGCTCGAAGGAGCCGACGTGTTCTCCCATATGCGTACATGGAAGAGCATGTGGGCTCCCGGGCGATGATGCCAACCTCGCGCGCCGCCACTCGGGCGACGATCCGCAGGGCGGCGCTCTGGGTCAGGCGGCCGGGAGGTCGAAGCCGGAGGCGACGTTCAGTGTCGTGGCGAAGGTCAGGTACATGAGCCACAGGCCGACCAGGATGTGTACGGCGCCCAGCGCCCGCTCGCCCAGGTTCGCCGACTCGCGCCCGTCCGCGTCCACCCGAACGCCGATCTTGAAGCTCGCGAAGAACTCGCAGATGTACACCGCGGTCAGTCCGCCGAAGAGCACACCAAGGGGCCAGGCGCCCGCGTCGAAGAACACCACCACGCCCAGCACCGAGACGATGATGAACGGGATCGCCATATAGCCGTTGGGCCTAGGGTCGTTGCCCCGCGCCCGGTTCCAGCCCAGCGCGAACCAGTGGATCCCGTACGCGCTGAACGCCAGCGCCGCCATGTACTGGCCCGGGTTCGTGGTGAAGACCGGGAACCAGGTCAACCCGATGAACAGCAGGATGCCGACCAGGAACTGGCAGAACCCGGGCATCAGGATGCCCCAGACGCCAGTGGCCCGATCGTCCTCCCGGCTGCGCCGTGGGTAGCGGAACAGCTCCTGCGGACCCCAGATCAGGTAGCCGGTGCCGAGCCCGAAGAACCCAAGCACCACGGGCGCGAACAGCGAGGCGGGAAACAGGGACACTCAGGCAGTATCCGGCAAATCGCTCCGGCGATTGCCCTCTTTGGACTGATCGAGGTGGACATTGACTGCGATCTTGGTGGTCGTTACCGTCGATCCGTCAGGGAGGAGCCGGCATGGCAGCCCATTACGTCGTGCGCCACGTCGACCGCGCCGATCCGGCCGTCATCGCCGCGCTGGGCGACGCGGGCGTCGCCACGGTCCACGAGGCGGCCGGGCGGGTCGGGCTGCTCGGACCCGCGATCCAGGCCCGCCAGGCCGGCGTCACCATCGCCGGCTCGGCGATCACGGTTTCCTGCCACCCCGGCGACAACCTGATGATCCACGCCGCGGTCGAGGTCTGCCAGGCCGGCGACATCCTGGTCGTCACGACGACGTCGCCGTCGACCGACGGCATGTTCGGCGATCTGCTGGCCACGTCGCTGACGGCCCGCGGGGTGCTCGGGTTGGTGATCGACGCGGGCGTACGCGACCTCGCGAGCCTGCGCGCCATGGGCTTCCCGGTCTGGTCGGCCGCAGTCCACGCCCAGGGCACCGTGAAGGCCAGCCCCGGCTCGGTCAACGTGCCCGTCGTGGCCGCCGGTCGGCTCGTCCGGCCCGGCGACGTCGTGGTCGCCGACGACGACGGTGTGGTCGTCCTGCCCGCCCCGGCGGGTGAAGCCGTGGCCGAGGCCGCCGCCAAGCGGATCAGCAACGAGGAGGCCAAGCGCGCCACGCTCGCCGCCGGCACGCTCGGAGTCGACCTCTACGGCCTGCGCCCTCTGTTGCACGACCTGGGCGTGGAATACGTCGACCGGCTGCCGGACCGATGAGCACCGACGGCGTCCGCTGTATGCAACTACGCGGCGGAAGCTCCAAGGGCGCGTACTTCCTCGCGGCAGACCTCCCCGACGACCCGCGGGAGCGCGCCGACCTGCTCCTGCGGATCATGGGTTCGCCCGACGAGCGGCAGGTCGACGGCATCGGCGGCGGACACCCGTTGACCAGCAAGGTCGCCGTGGTCAGCCGCTCGACGGACGCCGCCGCCGACGTCGACTACCTGTTCCTCCAGGTGGTGCCGGACCGGTCGGTCGTCACCGACGCGCAGACCTGCGGCAACCTGCTAGCCGGCGTGGGACCCTTCGCCATCGAGCGGGGCCTCGTCCCGGCGGCAGGAGAGACGACCGAGGTGCGCATCCGGATCATGAACCCCACGGTGGCGTACGCCCGAGAAAGGGTACGCACGCCGGGCGGCCGGGTGACCTACGCCGGTGACACCACGATGGCCGGCACACCGTTCCCGGCCGCGCCGATCGAAATCGAGTTCCCGGGCAGCGACCGGACGGTGTTCCCGACAGGCAACCTCGTCGACCGGTTCGCGGGCCTCGAGGTCACCTGCGTCGACGCCGGCATGCCGGTCGTCCTGGTGCGCGCCGGCGCCCTCGGCCTCGACGGCACCGAGACACCGGCCGCGCTGGAGGCCGACGCCGCGCTCAGGACCAAAGTGGAGACGCTGCGCCGCGAGGCCGGCCCCGCGATGGGCCTCGGCGACGTCACCGACAGCACGGTCCCGAAGATCACCATCGTCTCGCCGCCCAGGCACGGCGGCACGGTCACCACCCGGACCTTCATCCCGCACCGGGTCCACCCGGCGATCGGCGTCCTGGGTGCGGTCTCGGTGGCCGCCGGGGTGACCTCGCCGGGGCCGCCACGACTGGTGCGGATCGAGCACCCGACCGGCACGTTCGACGTGACCGTCGACCTCGAAGGCGAAGGACCGCTGACCCGGCTGCGGTCCAGCGCTGTCGTGCGCACCGCCCGCAAGCTGTCTGACGGCCTGGTCTGGCCCCGCGATGGAGAGGCAACCACATGACCGATGACCCGGACCGGCGCCGCGACCTCGCCCATGTCGGCCCGGTCGAGCTGTACACGCCCGTACTCGAAAAATCCCGCGACTTCTTCGTCAACCAGATGGGCCTGCGCGAGGTCCACCGCGACGCCACCTCCGTCTACCTGCACACCTGGGACGACTACCAGTCCTGGACGCTGCGGCTGATCCAGCGCGACACCGCCGGCGTCGGCCGCACCTACCTCCGTGCGGCCAGTCCGCAGGCGCTCGATCGCCTGAAAGACGCGGCGAAGGCCGCCGGCCTGCACCGAGGCGTGGTCACCGACGCGCGAGATCTGGGCGAGGTGCACCTGATCGCCGACCCCGACGGGCACGAGCTCGGCCTCTACTGGGACGTGGATTGGTACGCGGCGGACGACACCGACCGGCCCGCGCTGAAGAACCAGGCCGCGGCCTATCCCGGCCGGGGAGCCAACCTGCGCCGGCTCGACCACGTCAACTACCTCACCGCCGACGTTCCGCGGACCGCCGCGTTCCTGCGCGACACCCTCGGCGCGCGCTGCACCGAGCAGATCGTCAAGGATGACGGCAGCCCGCAGGCGATCTGGTACTCGCTGGGCAACAAGAGCTACGACCTCGTCTACACCGAGGACTGGACCGGCACCCGGGGCCGCCTGCACCACCTGGCGTTCGCCACCGACACCCGCGAGGAGATCCTGCGGGCCGCCGACGTCTGCCTCGACGCCGGCGTGCACATCGAGACCGGGCCACACAAGCACGCCATCCAGCAGACCTTCTTCCTGTACGTGTGGGAGCCCGGCGGCAACCGCATCGAGCTGTGCAACGCCGGCGCGCGGCTGATCCTCGCCCCCGACTGGAAGACCATCAGTTGGACCCGCGAGGAACGCGCCAAGGGCCAGGCCTGGGGCCTGAAGACCATCGAGTCCTTCCACACCCACGGCACCCCGGTCGTCCCGATCCAGAATGGATAGTCAACTGAGGGTCGCCGTGCTCGGGCTGGGCGAGGCCGGCAGTGAGCTCGCCCGGGACCTCGTCGCCAAAGGCGTCGACGTGCGCGGCTTCGACCCACTCGTCGCACCACCGTCCGGTGTGGAGGGCCGGAACGACGACGCCGACGCCGTCCGCGACGCCGACCTCGTGCTGAGCGTCAACAGCGCGCACGACGCCCTGCCGGCCCTGGAGAGCTCGCTAACCGCCCTAGCGCCAGGCACCATCTGGGCCGATCTCAACACCGCCGCACCCGCGGTGAAAGCAGCGTTGGCCGCACGGGCGACCGGCATCGAGGTCGTCGACGTCGCGCTGATGGCGCCCGTGCCCGGCAACGGCCTGCGCACCCCGATGCTCGTCGCCGGGCGGGCCGCCGAACGCTATGCCGACCTCCTCACCCCGCTCGGCGCCGACGTCACCGTCCAACCCGGACCGGCGGGCGCCGCGATCGCCCGCAAGCTCCTGCGCAGCGTCTTCTACAAGGGCCTGGCCGCCGCCGTGGTCGAGGCCCTCACCGCCGCCGAAGCGGCCGGCTGCGCCGATTGGCTCCGCGGCAACATCAGCGCGGAGCTGGCCGGCTTCGACTCGCGCACGATCGACCGCCTGGTCGACGGCACCCACCGGCACGCGAGAAGACGGGCCGACGAGATGGCCGCGGCGGCCGAACAGTTGCGCGCACTGGGTGTCGAGCCCCGGATCACGAACGCCGCCCGCGACCTGCTCCGGAGCCTCAATGATCATTGACTGTCATGGTCACTACACGACGGCACCGACCGCCCACACGGCCTGGCGCGACGCGGGGCAACCCCCGCCGTACCCGGAGATCTCCGACGACGAGCTAAGCGAGTCGATCGAAGGCAACCAGCTCAGGCTGATGGCCGAACGCGGCATCGACCGCACGCTGTTCTCACCGCGCGCGTCGGCGATGGGCCACCATGTCGGCGACGAGACGGTCAGCGGAGCCTGGGCCAGGGCCTGCAACGACCTGATCGCCCGCGTGGTCCAGCTCTACCCCGACAGTTTCGCGGGCGTCTGCCAGCTTCCGCAGTCACCCGGCGTGCCGATCGCCCACTCGGTGGCGGAGCTCCGGCGCTGTGTCGAGGAGCTCGGGTTCGTGGGCTGCAACCTCAACCCCGACCCCAGCGGTGGCCACTGGACCGCACCGCCGCTGACCGACCGGAGCTGGTACCCCTTCTACGAGGCCATGGCCGAGCTCGACGTGCCGGCCATGGTGCACGTGTCGGCGGTCACCAACCCCAGCTTCCACGCCACCGGGTCGCACTACCTCAACGCCGACACGACCGCCTTCATGCAGCTACTGCAGGCGGACCTGTTCACCGACTTCCCGACGCTGCGCCTGGTGATCCCGCACGGCGGGGGAGCGGTGCCGTACCACTGGGGTCGGTTCCGTGGCCTGGCCGACATGCTGGGTCGGCCACCGATCGAGGAAGCCTTGCTGGGCAACGTGTTCTTCGACACCTGCGTCTACCACCAGCCGGGCATCGACCTGCTCTTCGGCGTGGTCCCGGTGGACAACATCCTGTTCGGGTCGGAGGTGCTCGGTGCGGTGCGTGGCATCGATCCACGCACCGGCCACCACTTCGACGACACCCGCCGCTACGTCGACGCGCTGCACCTGGACGCCGACGACCGGTCAAAGGTGTACGAGCGCAACGCGTACCGCGTCTACCCGCGGCTCAGTCGACGACCTTGACGTCCTTCCAGAAGGCCACCCGGTCGCGGACCATCTCGGCGTCCGGCTTCGGCTCGGGGTAGTACCAGACGGCGTCGGCGCTGGACTGGCCGTCGTGCTGGAGGGAGTAGTACGAGGCCGTGCCCTTCCAGGGGCAGATGGTGTGCGTGGCGGATTCCTTGATCAGGTCGTCCCGCAGCGCCGCGCGGGGGAAGTAGTGGTTGCCCTCGACCACGACGGTGTCGTCGGACTCGGCTATGACCAGGTCGTTCCAGATCGCTTTCGGCATGAGACCCAACCTATGTCGGGCGTCGCACGGTCGCCAGGCGAGCGGCGGCCGTCACGTCCTCGGCGCGCGGACGGCGCAGCAACAGCACCGCGAAGGCCAGCAGCCACAGGCTCCAGAGGACATAGCCGGCGAAGTTGGCCAGGTCGACGAGCGGCAGGTCCAGCGGCGAGAGCACACCGGCCAGGACGAGGACCGCCGACACCGCGCCGAGGACCGAGAACCAACGTCCGGCGAGGGTACGACCGAGAGCGGCCAGCACCAGCAGCGTCCACGCGGCGGTCAGCAGGTAGCCGAGGGTCTCCCCGATGATGTTGCCGAGGACCAGGTGGGCGGTGGCGAACGAGTCGCGGGCGCCGGCGGCGACGGCCGGGTCGGCGCTGGTCGCGTCGGCGGCGTACCCGGGCACCAGCAGCGGCCAGCGGGCCAAGCCGATCACCTGCACCACCGCGGCGGCGATGCCGACCGGCACCGCGACCCGCATGAGTCGACTGGTGGAGAGCCGCCCGACACCGACGGCGATCGGCGCGAACAGCGCGGCCGACAGGGCCAGCACGGTGAACCAGCCGGTGACCGCACCCTGGTGGGCGCGGAACGACGCGAGTACCGCGTCGACCGGCTCCTTGAGCACGTCCGGGTAGTTGAAGACACTGCCCAGTGCCGTGAACGCCACGTTGGTCAGCACGGCGGCGGCGATCAGCAGCGCTGCGGTGAGCTTGCGGTTCATGAGTCCTCCCGGTGGTGGTGTGCGCCCGCGATCCAGGCGACGAGGATGTTGTCGGGGTGGTCGGCGAGGTGGTCCCGGGCCAGGGTGTGCACCCGGTCGTGGTCGCCGTCGAGATGCGCGGCCGCGATGGCCACGAGTTGACGGTCGCGGGTGCTCGCCGCCCGCCGCGCGGCCCGCGCGAGCAGGCCCGGCGTGGCGGGGGCGGCCAACACGGCCGCGACCAACAGGACCGGCTCCTGGCTGGTCCGGGCCTGTTCGACGAGGCGGGCGGCCGCCGCGGCGTCGCCGCCGATGAACTGCCGGATCAGCCGGTCGGTGTCGGTCATGCCTCGAAGGATCGACGCGGGCGCTGACGCCGCGCTGATGCCCGGCTGACGCCTATGCTCGACCCGTGCTGACCGTGGCGGTCTTGGGTCCGGTCGAGGTGCGACGCGATGGTGTCCCGCTGGCGATACCGGCCGGCAAGACCACCGAGGTGCTGGTTCGGCTCGCCCTCGACGCCGGTGAGCTCGTGCGGACCGAGCGGTTGATCGAGGATCTGTGGGGCGGCGGCGCCCGCAACACGGTGCAGTCGAAGGTGTCCGCGCTCCGCCGTGCGCTGGGCGATCCCGCGCTGGTCCAGGGCGGCCCGGCCGGCTACACGCTGGCGATCGGCCGCGGCCAGGTCGACGCGCTGGAGGTGCTCCGGCTGGCGGAGGTCGACGGCGACACCGCCACGGCATTGGCGATGTTCCGCGGCGATCTCCTCCTGCCCGGCGCGGGCGACGGCGCCTGGGTCGCACCGCACCGCACCCGGCTGCGGGAGGCACGGCTGCGCCTGACCGAGGACAGCCTCGCCGCCCGGATCGACCTCGGCGCCGCCGGTGAGCTGGTCGGCGACCTGGAAGGGCTGGTCGAGGCCCATCCCCTCCGCGAGCGCCTGTGGGCGCTGCTGATCACCGCCCTTTACCGGTCCGGCCGGCAGGCCGACGCCCTCACCGCGTACCGCCGGGTCCAGCGGCGCCTCGCCGACGAGTTGGGCGTCGACCCGGGCCGGGAGCTACGCGATCTGGAGCAGCGGGTCCTGCGCCAGGACCACGGCCTGGACGCGCCAGCCCCGGGAAACCTGCCGGGGGTCTCGGCGTCGCTGGTCGGCCGCGACGCGGAGCTCACCGCCCTCACCCGCGCGACGCGCGACCATCGGCTGGTGACCGTGGTCGGCCCGGCCGGGGTCGGCAAGACCCGCCTCGCCGTCGAGGTGGCGCGGTCCGCCCGGCCGGCGGGCGGCGCGTGGCTGGTCCGCCTGGACGGCGTGCGCCCCGGAGCGCCCCTGTGGCCCGCGGTGGGCGAGGCGTTCGGCGTGAGCGCGGCGACGCGGGCCATGGTCCTGGACCGGCTGCGCGGCATCGACCTGCTGCTCGTGCTCGACAACTGCGAGCACCTGCTGGACGAGGTCGCGGACCTGGTCAGCACGGCACTGAGCGCGGCGCCCGGGCTGCGGGTCCTCGCCACGAGCCAGGTTCCGTCCGGTGTGGATGGTGAGGTCGGCTTCCCGCTGGAGCCGTTGACGCTCGCCGACTCGATCACGTTGTTCACCGAGCGCGCCACACAGCAGCGCCGGTCACTCGTGGTCGACGCGGACACGCGACGGTCCATCGCGCAGGTGTGCCGGGCACTCGACGGCCTCCCGCTGGCCATCGAGCTCGCCGGTGCCCGCGCCAAGGCGCTGTCGATCGACGAGATCGCCCGGCGCCTCGACGACCGGTTCGCGTTGCTGGTCGACCCGACCAGCCGCCGCCCGGAACGCCGGCGCACCCTTCGCGCCGCCATCGCCTGGAGCTACGACCTGCTGTTCCCCGACGACCAGCGCGGTCTCTGGGCCTTCGCGTGCTTCGCCGGGGGTGCGCCGCTAACCGCGTTCGAGCACGTCCTCGCCGCCCTCGACGTGCCGGCCACCGCCGCCGTCGACATCGTCGACCGGCTCGTCGACCGCTCACTCGTCGCGGTCGACGGCGACGCGACGCGGTACCGGCTGCTGGACAGCGTCCACGCGTACAGCCTGGAGCGCCTGCGTGCGGCCGGTCTGGCCGACGTGGCCCAGGCCGCCCACGCCACGTGGCTGGCCGAGGCGGCCGACCGGGCCGCCACCGGCGCGCGGGGCGCGGACCAGGCCACCCACCTGGCGACGGTACGGGCGGAGGGCGCCAACACCGACGCCGCGCTCTCCTGGACCGCCGACCACGACCCGTTGCTGGGCCTGCGGATCGCCAACGGGTTCGGCTGGGCCTGGTCCGTCCTCGGCGCCGGACCGGACGGTGCCCGGCGCGTCCGCGCGGCCCTCTCCGCAGCCGACTCCCGCGCCTCCGAACAGGACCGGGCGACGGCGCTGCTGCTGGCCGGCTTCCTGGAGGCCTCGGGCGGCGACCTCGACCGGGCAACGGCGGACCTGGAGGAGGCCGGCGGCAACGGCCTCTACCTCGCGTTCGTCCGCAGCCAGCAGGGTCGGGCACCGGAGGCGCTCGCCCTGCTGGCCGACTGCCGGTCGGCGTTCCACCGCGACGGTCAGGTCTGGGAGGAGGGCGTGAGCTGGTTGCTGGAAGCCTGGGCCGGGATCGCCCTGGGCGACGTCGCACAGGGCCGGGCCGCCTGCGCCGAGGCGCTGCGCCTGCTCGAACCGGTCGGCGACCAGTGGGCGCTCAGCCACGCCGAAGCCCTGCTGGGTGAGCTCGCCCAGGCCGAACAGCGGTTCGGTGCGGCCGCCGCGCACCTGCGCCGAGCCGCCGACGCGACACACGCGCTCGGGTTCGCGGCCGCAGAGGCACACCACCTGGCCAACCTCGGCCGCGTCCAGCACCGCGACGGCGACCGGGAAGGGGCCGTCGCCACCCTCCGGCTGGCCCGCGACACCGCGCGTGCCACCGGCGACCCGCGCACGGCCGCCCTCGCGGGCGTACGCCTCGGTTGGGTCCTGCGCGCGCTCGGCCGCGGCGACCAGGCCCGCACCGCCGTCGAGCCCGCGTGCCGGTGGTACGCCGCCGCCGGTGGGGGAGACGCGGCCCTGCTCGCTGACTACCTGCTGGCCGCCCTCGACGCGGACGACGGTGCGCCGGACGCCGGCCGGCGCCTCGACGACGTGCTGGCCGCCGCTCGCCGCGACCACGCCGTCGACGTCGAGGTGCTGGCCCTCGACACCCTGGCCCGGCTGCGCGCCGACGAGGGACTGCGCGCCGCCGCCGACGCCGTCCTGCCGGCGGCGCGGCACCTCATCTCGGATCGGGACCGGGACTGAGCCGCCCGTAGGAGACCAGGGTCCGCAGGCTGCCCAGGGTGACGATGCCGCGCCACTCGCCGAGCGCGGCCTGGCCCGGCGGCTCCCAGGTGACCGGCCAGCCGCCGTCGTCCTGCTGGTCGCGCTCCAGACGGTCGAGGTGGGCCTGGATGACGTCCTCGCCGAACAGACCGCGCCAGGGGCTGTCCGCGGACGGAGCGACGCTGAGCGGCGAAAGCCCATAGGCGTCGTCGTCCGGGTCCAGGCGGAACCACGACGCCTTGGTGAGTGCGTCACGCACCCGGTCCGCCGCCGCGATGGCCCGGCCCCGCTCCGGCGTGTGCTCCAGGAAGCCCAGGACCTCGCTGAGCGCGTGCGCGTCGGCGGGCAGGTCCACAGTGTCCAGTGTGGTCCAGACGTAGGCCGACGCGGTGGCGGTCCACGGGTGCTCGACGCCGAGCTCGTACAACAGACCGACGATGCCCGCGGTGGGGTTGAGGCCGGGCTCGTAGGTCCAGTCCGACCAGTGCTCGGCCCTCGGGTAGTCCTCGATCACCGGGAAGGCCAGCGGCACGGCGCCACCGACAGTCACCGTCGCGAGGTAGTCGCACGCGTCGCGAACCAGTGCCGGGTCGACGGTCCGCGCCGTGACCATGGCCTGGAGCGCGCACTCGACGTCGATGGGCAGGCTGGCCGGGCAGCGCTTGTCGGGCTCGAGCCCGTGGCCGAACCCGCCGTCGTCGTTGCGGTAGCCGCGCAGGGCGTCGAGCACGCCCGTGCCGGGCGCGGCCTCGAAGCAGGTGGCGAACAGCCGCCGCTCCAGGAGCCGGCCCGCGCACCGGATGAAGTCGCGCCCGTCGACGAATCGCTTTTCCATTCCCGAGACCGTACGCGCGGGCGCCGGGCATGGCTTGAAGGAATCGGACCCGTCAGCGGTTGCGGGCTTCGATCGCCTTGATGGTGCTCGCGAGCCCCTTGGCGAACATGCCGGTGCCGACGACGCCGAGCAGGGCCCCGATGGCCTTGCCCTTGAAGTTCTTGCCCTCGCGCACCACGACCACGTCCACATCGGTCGTGCCGTCGGGCTGCGGCGTCAGGTTGTAGGTGTGGCCCGACCGACCGCCCCAGGTGTTGGAGTCCGTCGTCGTGAGGACGACGTGGTTGATGTCGGACCAGTCGTAGTTCAGGCGTTCCCAGATGCCACCGGAGCCCTCGGTGACATCAGCGTGATCAGTGCTGCGCTCGTGCACCTTGAGGTATCCGTCGTCACTGCGGCCGAAGAGCTCTGACCGCCCTGGACCGAAGTCGGTGAGCCCGGCGACGAACTGCTCAGGCGTCGCGGTGGTGGTCTGGTGAAGCCGAATGGTGGCCATGCCCAAACCCTAGAACAGGAGTCGGTCCAGATCCTCGAAGAATTCGGGGTACGTCTTGGTGACGCAGCCGGGGCCGGCGATCTCGATGCCGGGCACGCGCAGGCCCAGCAGCGACAGGCTCATCGCCATCCGGTGGTCGTCGTACGTCGCGAACCGGGTCGGTCGGGGCTGACCGGGGCGGATCGTGAAACCGTCGTCGTCCTCGGTGGCGTCGATGCCTGCCCTGCGCAGTTCGGTGACGATCGCCGCGAGCCGGTCGGTCTCCTTGCGGCGGATGAAGCCGATGCCGCGCACCCGGGTCGGCGAGTCGGCGAAGACGGCGACCGCGGCCAACGTCTGCGCAGTGTCGGAGATGTCGGCCATGTCGACGTCGACGCCGGTCAGCGGGCCGTCGACGCTGACCGTCAGCGAGTCGGCCGTGCGCAACACGTGTGCGCCCATCTCGGCGAGGACGTCGGCGAAGCGGACGTCGCCCTGCAGGCTCCCGGTGCCGAGCCCCTGGACGGTCACCGTGCCGCCGGCCACCGCGGCCGCGGCCAGCAAGTAGGAGGCGGCACTCGCGTCCGGCTCGACGGCGTAGTCGGTCGCCCGGTAGGAACCGGGCGCCACCCGCAGCCCGTCGACCGTGACACCGAACGCGGCCATCACGGCCTTCGTCATCTCGACGTACGGCACGGAAACCAGGGGAGAGGTGACCTCCACCGCCAGGCCGTCGGTCATCAGCGGGCCGGCCAGCAGCAGCCCGGAGAGGAACTGGCTGGAGATGTGGCCGCTGACCTGAACCGGGCCGCCAGGCAACGGACCCCGCACGGTCGCGGGCAGGAAGTCCTCCGCCGAGACCTCGCCGCCGAGGTCGCGCAACGCGTCCAGCACCGGCCCGAACGGCCGGGCGCGCAACTGCGGTGCGCCGTCGACCACCGTGCGACCAGGCCGCGCCGCCGCGACCGGCAGGACGAACCGGGCCGTGGTGCCCGACTGGCGGGCGTCGACGACGGCGTCCGACGTGCCGGCGCGCAGGTCGATCCCCGTCACGGTGACGCGGGCGGCCGCCGGATCAGCGTCCACAGTGGCGCCGAGCGCGGCGATCGCACCCAGCATCGCGCGGGTGTCGTCGGCGAACAGGACGCCGCTCAGCGTCGAGGTGCCTGGCGCGAGGGCGGCGCAGAGCAGCGCTCGGTTGGTGATGCTCTTCGAACCCGGCGGGCGCACGACAGCGTCGAGCGGCCCGCGCGACGGGGAAACGGCCAGGACGTCCGGGAAGTCACGCACGAGGGTGGATTCTAGGCGGGGCGCCGGTAGACCCCGTACCACCAGGTCTGGGCCAGCTCACGGGCGAATGCCGCGTCGTCGGTGGGTGGCGCGGTGGTGACCTGGTCGAAGATGGCCCGCTCGCCGCCCTGGACGATCACCCGCGCGGCGCTGACCAGGTTGACGTCGGCGGGGGTGCGACCCGCGGCCTGCTCGGCGCGCAGCGCCGCGATCGTCCGGTCGGTGAACTGCGCGAGGCCCTGGCTCCAGAAGTCGCGCACGGTCAGGTCGTAGGTGGCGACCTCGCCGACCGCTCGCAGGACGGCGGCGTGTTCCCGGTAGACACCCAGGATCCGCAGGAAGTCCTCGGCGAGCTTGTCGAGGCCGTCGGTCGGCTCCCAGGCCGAGGCGACGTCGAAGGACGTGGCGAGCATGTCGGTGGCCAGCCGCAGGAGCAGGTCGGTCTTGTCCCGGAAGTGGGCGTAGAAGGTCGAGCGGGCGACGCCGGCCTCGACGGAGATCTGTTGCACACCGAGATCGGTGAAGCTCGCGCCGCCGGTCAGGATCCGGCGCGTCGCGGCCAGGATCTCGTCCTCGGCCGAGACGGGCCGCGAAACCTTCGGTGCGCGTCGCCGGGTGATCGAGGCCATGGTGGGAATCCTATGGGCTGGGCCGGATGTCGATCATCACACTACACCGTGTCCGGACGCCGTGTAGCGTTGCGCCGGACATAGTGTCCGGACGAGCTGACCGCGTAAAAGGGGTAAACGGTGAAATACCGTCTGTTGGGACGCACGGGGGTATGGGTTTCCGAGATCTCCCTAGGGGCGATCACCTTCGGTGGCGCGGACCACCCGATCTACAAGAACCTGGGCGCCCTTGGGCAGGACGGCGTCGATCGGCTGGTCGGCATGGCGCTCGACGCCGGGGTCAACTTCATCGACACCGCCGACATCTACGCCGACGGCGAGAGCGAGCAGTTGCTCGGCCAGGCGATCAAGGGCCGCCGGCGCGACGTGCTGATCGGCACCAAGCTGCTCGCCGCGGTCGGGCCGGGGCCGAACGACCAGGGCCTCACCCGGATGCACATCATGCGGTCCGTGGAGGACAGCCTGCGCCGGCTGGGCACCGACTACATCGACCTCTACCAGCTCCACAACTATGACCATGTGACGCCGATGGAGGAGACGCTCAGCGCGCTCGACGACGCCGTGCGCCAGGGCAAGATCCGCTACATCGGCTGTTCGAACTTCTTCGCCTGGCAGATCAGCAAGGCGCTGGGCATCTCCGCGCTGCACGACCAGGCCCGGCTCGTCTCCAACCAGACGCACTACTCGCTGGTCTCCCGAGACGCCGAGCGCGACCTGGTGCCGATGGCCGAGGACGAGGGCGTGAGCCTGACGGTCTGGGCGCCGCTCGCCGGCGGGTTCCTCTCGGGCAAGCACGACCGCGGCGGCGTGAGCACCGAGCAGGACTCCCGCCGGGTCCAGGCCGGCGGCGACTTCGTGCCGTTCGACGAGGAGGCCGGCTTCAAGATCCTCGACGTGGTCCGGGCCGTCGCGGCGCGGCACGAGGTGAGCCCCGCCCGGGTATCGCTCGCCTGGCTGCTCGCCCAGCGGGCGGTCACCAGTGTCGTGGTGGGTGCCCGCAAGCCCGAGCAGCTCGCCGACAACCTGGCCGCCTCCGACCTGACCCTCACCGAGCAGGATCTCGCGGAGCTCGACGAGGTCAGCCGGCCGCCGGTCGCGTACCCGAACTGGATCCAGGCGGCCTTCAACCCGATGCGGATCCCCGCGGCCAACCTGGCCTAGGCGGCGTACGCCTCGAGCTCGTAGATGCGGGCGGCCTGGTCGGACGTGCTGGTCGGCGAGATCACGTTGAGCCGGAGGTAGCGCGCCGCGACCGGGCCGAACGTGCTGGTCGTGACGTTGGCCGTGTTGCCGCGGACCTGCGCGGCGGTGGTCCAGGTGGTGCCGTCGCCGCTGGTCTGGATGTCGAAGTCCCGGGTGTTGAACCCGGCGCTCTCGCCGCCGGCGCCGGCATGGCGGACGACGACGCGGCCGACGGCGGTGCTGGACTGCAGGTCGACCCGCAGCCACTTGGTGGCGCCGACGGAGCACCATTTGTCGGCGTTGCCGCCGTTGGTCGTCCCGTTGACGGCCTTCTCGGGTCCTTCGTTGGTGGCGCACCGGCTGTCGGCGGTGGCGGGTTTGTTCAGGGCGAGGTTCGTCGCCGGCGGGGTGGTGCCGGTGAGGGCGAAGTCGTCGATGTCGAACAGCCCGCCGCCGCTGCCGGTGAAGACCAGGAACAGCGACCCCGACCCGGCGGTCAGGCTCGTGCTGACGTCGGCGTAGGTGCCGTAGCCGCCGGTGTTGGGCACCGCGACCGAACCGAGCAGCGGCCCGGTGGCCGAGCCGGAGCGCACCTGGATCGTGCCGCCCGTGCCGCCGGACGCGATCCGGGCGGTGAAGCCGGTCCGGCCGGCCACGGAGACGCCGGAGAAGCCGATCCAGTCCCCGGCGTCGATGTAGCCGACGCGGTTGCCGCCGTGCGCCGCCGCGTCGGCGACGATCTGCACACCCGACTGCGACGTGTACGACTCCGCCTCGACGCGGCCGCCGGTCGGTGGCGCCGTCGCCCACGGCACCTGCGGCGAGCGGTAGAACGAGATGCCCTGGGTCGTCCACCGTGGACCCTGCGCACCCAGGCGCACCTTGAACGTGTCCCAGTTGCGGGCCGACTGGGGCGACCAGGCGAGCTCCGCGATGGCGGGCATGCGCGGGAACGCCATGAACTCGATGTGCGCGAGCTGGGTGAGCGTCTCGCTCCACATCGGAGCCTCGACGCCAAGGATCGCGCTCGCGGGCACGCCGGGCACCAGGGTCGCCGGATCCCAGTTGTACGCGGTCTGCACCTCGATCAGCCCGGCCCAGCTGAGCCCGAGCGGCGTCTCGTTGGTGTACTTCATGTCCAGGTAGGCCTTGTTGGCCGGCGACATGACGACCTTGTCGCCCTTGGCGACCGCCGCGCTCAGGTCGGGGTCGGAGGTCGTGGTGCCCCAGAACTGCGCGATCCGACCGGGCGTGTGGTCGGCCTGGCCGAGCTGGTGCCAGCCCATGACGGTCTTGCCGGCGGCACCGGCGTACGGCTGGATCCGGTTCATGAACGTGCGGTAGTCGGCGTCGGAGGTGCTGTTCGCCTCGTCACCGCCGATGTGCAGGTACGGCCCGGGAGTGAGCGCGGCGAGCTCGTTCAGCACCTGCTGCACGAACGTGTAGGTGAGCTCCTTGCCGACGCACAGCGAGCTGAAGCCGACGGCGGTGCCCGTGTAGAGCGGCGGGGCGACGTTGTCGCAGTTGAGCTCGGCGTACGAGGCGAGGGCCGCGTTGGTGTGCCCCGGCATGTCGATCTCCGGCACGATCGTGATGTGCCGTGCGGCGGCGTAAGCCACCAGGTCGCTGTACTGCGCCTTGGTGTAGAAGCCGCCGGGACCGCCGCCGACCTGCGTGCTGCCGCCGACGCTGGTCAGCCGTGGCCAGGCGTCCACCACGATCCGCCAGCCCTGGTCGTCGGACAGGTGCAGGTGCAGGGTGTTCAGCTTGTACTGGCTGATGTGGTCGATGTAGCGCTTCACCACGTCGACGCCGAAGAAATGCCGAGAGACGTCGAGCATCGCGCCCCGGTACGCGTACCGGGGGCGGTCGACGATCCGGCCGCCGGCGACCTCCCACGGTCCGGGTTGGACGGTCCGCGCCTCGATGGCGCCCGGGAAGAGCTGCCGCAGGGTCTGCACGCCGTAGAAGAGCCCGGCCGCGGTCTGCGCGCGGATGGTGAGCACGCTCGCGGTCACGTCGAGCTGGTAGCCCTCGGCCCCGACGCTCGAGTCGGCCCCGGACAGCAGCAGCGCGATGCCGCTCGACGGGGTGCCGCTCACGGTCGTGACGGGCAGCGCGTAGCCGGTGGAGGGGCGCAGGATCCCGGCGAGGTAGGTGCCGACGGCCGCCGAGCCCGCGTCGGTCTGGATCGCCGCGCCGGCCGGCAACGTGTAGGTGACACCGGTCGCCGGCTGCACGGTCACCGGCACGGGCACGACGCTCTGCAAGCTCACGACGGCCGCGCTGGCTGGTGTGGCACCGGCGACGAGCCCGGCGGCGGCGAGGATGGTGACGGCCGCGAGGGCCAGGGCGCGACGGTGCACGACGTCCTCCAGCGAAACGGTAAAGTTTCCTGCGAGTTCGACGGCAGGCTATGTCTCGCCGGCGGTGGTGTCAACGGCTCACGGTCGTCTCCCGCTCCACGCGCGAGAGCTTCTCGGGGTTCCGGACGATGTAGAGACCGGTGACCAGGCCGTCGTCGATCCGCACCGCGACGACGTTGTCGATCTCCCCGTCGATCCGGATGATCAGCGCGGGCCAGCCGTTGATCTGCGCCGGCTCGACGGCAACGAGGCCCGCGACGCGGGGCAGGCCGGCGGCCAGCACGCGGGACACCTTGGCGGCGCCGACAACCGGCTTCGGGATGGCCTGGCGGACTCCGCCGCCATCGCCCAGCAGCACGACGTCCGGCGCGAGCACGTCGACCAGGCTCTGCAGGTCGCCGGTCTCGACCGCCCGCTGGAACGCCTCGACGGCACCGCGGGCCTGGTCGGCGGAGACGCCACCGCGCGGGCGGCGCGCGGCGACGTGGGCCCGGGCGCGGTGTGCGATCTGGCGCACCGTGGCCGGCTCCTTCTCGACGGCCTCGGCGATCTCCTCGTATTCCAGGGCGAACACCTCACGCAGCACGAAGACCGCCCGCTCGGTCGGCGTGAGCGTCTCCAGCACCAGCAGCATCGCCATCGAGACGCTCTCGGCGAGCTCGACGTCGTCGGCCACGTCGGGCGCGGTCAGCAGCGGCTCGGGCAACCACTGACCGACGTAGGTCTCCTTGCGCCGGCTCAGCGTGCGCAGCCGGTTCAGGGCTTGGCGGGTGGTGATCTGCACCAGGTACGCGCGCTGGTCCCGCACCGTGTCGAGATCGACGTCCACCCAGCGCAACCACGTCTCCTGCAGCACGTCCTCCGCGTCGACGGCCGAGCCCAACAGCTCGTAGGCGACGGTGAAAAGCAGGTTGCGGTGGGCGACGAATGTCTCGGTGGCGGGCATGGGTGACTCCTGTTCGCCTTTGACCCTGACATCCACCAGACACCGGGCACCGCGGTTCCGTGACAGTGAGCCGGCTATGGCGTGGGTCACCTCGTCACCCTGTCACAGGGTGCGGGCGGCCGGCATCTCATGAGCGTCCGGTACGCGAGACACCAGCGAGGAGAACGTCATGGACGCCCGCTTCAACCTGTTCGAGAGCCCGACCGCCGCCAAGTTCGCCAAGCGGGTCTTCGGCGCCGCTTCGGTCCTGCACCAGTCGACGCTGCCGCTGGCCACCGCCGAGCTGGTGCAGCTTCGGGTCAGCCAGATCAACGGCTGCGCGATGTGCGTCGACATCCACACCAAGGAGGCCACGGCGGCGGGCGAGACCTCGGTGCGGCTCAACCTGGTCGCCGTCTGGCGCGAGGCCACCGTGTTCACGGAGGCGGAGCGGGCGGCGCTGGCGTTGGCCGAGGAGGGCGCCCGGCTCGCCGACGCGCACGAGGGCGTGTCCGACGAGACCTGGGCGCAGGTGCGCAAGCACTTCGACGACGACCAGATCGGTGCGCTGATCTGCGTGGTCGCCATGATCAATATGGCCAACCGGATCAACGTCATCATGCGGACCCCGGCCGGCTCGTACGAGGCCGGGATGGCCGCCAAGTTGCTCGACTGAACCCGGGTCGGCCCGGCCCACCGCGGGCCGGGCCGGCTCCTACTTCTTTGGTTTGCCCTCCACGGCCTTCGTCTCGCCGCCGTTGGCCCGCTCGCCGAGCCGGGCCAGCAGCGCCGGCAGGTCGACACCCGTGAGGTCCGAGCCGAGCTGGAGGCCCTGCGCGACGTTGCCGGCGACGGACTTCGCCAGTGCCGACGCGCCGTCGGTGGAGATGACGGTCATCTTGTCGATCGCGCTCATCGGGCGGCTGGCCGCCTCGACCACCTCCGGAAGCACCCGCACGAGCAGGTCGAGGACGGCGGCCTCGCCGTACGTGGCGAACGCGTCGGCCTTGCGGGCCATCGCCTCGGCCTCGGCGTTGCCCTTGGCCAGGATGGCCGCCGCCTCGGCGGAACCCTCGCGCTCGATCGCGTCCGCGATGGCCGTGCGCCGGCGCTGCTCGGCCTCGCCCTCCTTGGCGCCCTCGATCGCGTTGGCCTCCGCCAGCGCGGCCCGCCGCGCCCGCTCACCCTCACCGGTCAGCCGCGCCTGCTCCGCCTGCGCCTGGGCCGCGGCGATGGTCGCCTGGCGCTCGGCGTCGGCCTTGAAGACGGCCGCGTTGCGGGACGCCTCGGCCTCCTGCTCCAGCTTGTAGCGGGCCGCGTCGGCCGGCTTGCGCACCTCGGTGTCGAGCTGCCGCTGCTTGAGCTCGGCGTTGCGTTCGGCGACCTTCTGCTGCTCGGCGAGGATGGCCTGGTCGCGCTCGGCGGTCGCGAGCGGGCCGGCGGCCGCCGACCGGGCCCTGGCCGCGTCGATCTCCGCCTGGATGCCCGCCTTCTTCAGCGCGAGGTTGCGCTCCGCCTCGGCGATCGCCTCCTCGGCCAGCAGGCGCTCCTGCTCGGCGGACTGCCGCGCGCGGGCCTCCGCGATGGAGGCCTCCTTGAGCACCCGGGCGGCCTCGGGCCGACCGAGATCCTGCAGGTACGAGCCCTCGGCGACGATGTCCTGCAACTGGAACGTGTCGAGCACCAGACCCTGGTTGGTCATCGAGTGCTCGGCCTCCTCGGCCACCGCGGACGCGAAGGCGGCGCGGTCCCGGATGATCTCCTCGATGGTGAGCCGGCCGACGATCGAACGCAGCGAACCGGCCAGCACCTCGCGGGTGAACTCGTCGATCTCGGCCTGCTGGCGCAGGAACCGTTGCCCGGCCGCGCGGATCGCGTCCTCGGTGCCGCCGACCTTGACGATCGCGACGCCGTGCAGGGCGGCGCGGATGCCCAACTTGGTGACCGCGCCGGTGATCTCGACGTGGATGCGCCGGCTCGACAGGTCCAGCGACTGGAGCTTCTGCACCACGGGCACGACGAAGACGGAGGCGCCCATGACGACCTTCTGGCCCGACAGGTCCGTCTGCCGGATGCCGGCGGACGACACGGTGGCCCGCCCCTTGCGGCCGGTCACGATGAAGGCCTCGTTGGGCCCGGCCACCTTGATGCGGGAGAGCACGAACATGACCAGGAGCAGCACCAGCAGCACGGCGCCGCCGAGCCCGATGAGCAGTGGCATCTGACAAGCCCTTCAGGAGAGGGGGTGCACCGGCTCGACGACGACGCTCGTCTCGCTGGCGGCCTCGATGACGAAGATTTCGGCGCCCGCGGGCAGCGGCCGGTCGGCCTTGGCGTACAGCTTGATCGGTTGCCCGCCGAGGCGGACCCGCACTTCGCCGTATCCGGTCGCGCTGATCGGCGTGACCACCACGCCGGTGGTGCCGACGAGGTCGGCCCGGGTGGGCGTGGCGTCCGTGTGCATGTTGCGGGCGGCCCGCGACAGGCGCACCGCGAGGTAGGCGGTGGGCAGTGCGGCGAGCACGCCCACGGCCCCGGCCACCGCCACCGTCTCGGGCGTGTGCCCACCGACCAGCTCGTTGGTGATCGCACCGGCGAACCCGAGCGCGCCCAGGAAGCCCGCCACCGCCTCGATGGAGAAGAAGTCGGGCAGTTCGAGGTGTCCGAAGTGGAGCAGCTCGCCGCCGAGCAGCGAGAGAGCCAGCACCAGCGCACCGGCGCCGCCGATGAGCAGGAAGACAACGGTGGCACCGTCCATCCGACACCGCCCTCCCCGCGTCCTGAGTGCAGGGTAGCTACCACCCGCCAGCGGCGGGATCCGCGCAAAGGGTCAGATCCGTGGCCCGAGGAACAGGCCGCCGCTCGCGTCGACCACCTGGCCGGTGATCCAGCGGGCCGCGTCGGAGGCGAGGAACGCGACGACCTCGGCGACGTCGTCGGGCCCGCCCAACCGGTCCAGTGCCGTGGTGCCGGCGATCAGCCCGGCCAGGCCCGGCGTCTCGAACACGGCCGCGTTGGTCACGGTCCGGGTCGCGCCGGGCGCGACCGCGTTGACGGTGATGCCGCGGACTCCGAGCTCGTTGGCCAGGGTCCGGCTCATCGTCTCGACCGCGCCCTTCGTCATGGCGAAGGACGTCTGGGCGGAGTTGGCCATCCGGGTCGCCACCGACGAGATGGTGATGATGCGGCCGCCGTCGCGGAACAACGGCAGGGCGCGCTCAATGATGAAGTACGGCGCGCGCACGTTGACCGCGAAGAGGTGGTCGAACTGCGCGCGGGTGGTGGTGCCGATCGGGCCGGCGGGCGCGGCCGCCGCGTTGTTGACGAGGATGTCGAGCGGGCGTCCGGCCAGGCCGGCCTCGACGCCCGCGAAGAGCCTCTCGACGTCGCCGTCCACCCCGAGCTCGGCACCGACCGTGAACGCGGTGCCGCCGGCGCGCACGATCTCGTCGACCGTCGCCGCCGCGCCGTCCTGGTCCGTGCCGAAATGGACGATGACCGCCGCACCCCGCGCCGCCAGCCGGGTCGCGATCGCCTGCCCGATGCCGCGCGATGCCCCGGTTACGAGGGCGGTCCTGCCGGTCAGATCAGTCATGGTCGCTGCCTCATTTGTGTTAGTCACTACCAACTTGGTAGACGCTAACACACTGGTAGTCTCTAACGCGTGCCCGAGTCACCGCTGCGAGCGCAGCGCCGAGCCGAGACCCAGCGCGCGATCCAGGCGCACGCGGTGCGGCTGTTCAGCGAGCGCGGCTACGACGCCACGACCGTGACCGAGGTGGCGGAGGCCGCGGGCGTCTCGGCCATGACCGTCTACCGGCACTTCCCGACCAAGGAAGACCTGGTCCTGGTGGACGAGCTAGGCCCGCTCGTCGCGGCCCGGGTGGCCGCGTCCGCCGGCGTGCGCCCGCCGGTGCGTCGGATCGGCCAGGCGCTCGTCGAGTCGGCCACGGCGGTGACCGGTGACCGTTTCCTCCTCGCCCGGCTTCAGCTCATGATCTCGACCCAGGCCTTACGGGCGCGGCATCTCGACAATCACTACGTCCTGCAGCAGGCCATTGTGGACGCTCTCGGCGCCGACGCCGGCGACCCGTTCGATGCCGAGGCGGCGGCCAGCGCCTGCCTTGCCGCGATGCACACCGCCCTGGTGCGGTGGGCCCAGGACGACGGCCGCAGCGACCTGGCCGGCCTGGTCGCCAAGGCGCTCGCCGCGGCCGTCGGCGACCCTGTCCGCGATCACTAGCTAGGGTGTCGTGGTGAACAGCCTGGTTACGCCCCGAATCCTGCTGCGCCGATGGCAGGAGGACGACCTGGACGCCTTCGCCGAGGTCTGCTCCCAGCCGGAAGTGATGCGCTGGATCCGCGATGGCAGCGTTCTGGACAGGGAGGCCACCGCCGAGCGTCTGGCGGCCTTCGAGAGGCACTGGGAAGAGCACGGCTTCGGGCTCTATGCCCTCGTCGTGCGGGAGACCGGTGAGCTGGCCGGGTTCACCGGGTTGGCGGTGCCGACGTTCCTTCCCGAGATCATGCCGGCCGTCGAGATCGGGTGGCGACTGGGGCGGCGACACTGGGGACTGGGGCTGGCCACCGAAGCGGCCCGAGCCGTGGTCCAGCACGCGCGCGACGACCTCGGCCTCGAGCGACTCGTCAGCATCCATCAGGTCGGCAACGAAGCCTCCGCCCGCGTGATGATCAAGATCGGCATGCACCTCGAACGCGAGACGGTCGAGCCTTCCGCCGGGCGGCCGGTCCGGGTCTACGAGCTGGACCTCACCCGCGGTTGAAGAACTTCCACGATCCTTCGGAGACCACCTCCACGGTGCCGTCGGTCACCTTGATGGCCGTGTCGTCGTCGATCGCGTACGCCGGGCCCGCGATGTCGTCCGCCCACCGCTCCGCGGCGGCCATGCTCAACCGCGGGGTGTCGGGGAGATCGAGGTGCGGGAAGATCGAGAAGTCGACCATCCCGAGCATGCCGTCGTCGTCGGTGGGCG
This sequence comes from Asanoa ishikariensis, assembly GCF_900107455.1. GTDB lineage: Bacteria > Actinomycetota > Actinomycetes > Mycobacteriales > Micromonosporaceae > Asanoa > Asanoa ishikariensis. The sequence goes on from NZ_FNQB01000004.1 coordinate 445,179, forward strand.
AGTCGACGAAGTGCCGCCCGACGCGCGGGGTCAGCACCAGGCTGCCGGCGCTTGATCCGACGTAGACCAGGTCGGCCAGTGACGGCAGGAGGTCGGCCAGCCCGGACTCCCGCATCCAGCGGCGCAGATACACCGTCTCGCCGCCGTTCACCAGCAGGACGTCGGCGTCCCGGACCCACTGGACCCACCGTTCCCGGTCGATGCTGGGCAGCGCGGTGAGCTCCAGGACTCCCACTGACTTCCAGCCGAGACCGACCAACCTCGCGGGCGCCTGCCCGCTGACGAACCTCCACGGCCCGGTCGGGTCGTAGAAGTAGCCCGCGGTGGGAACGCAGAGCGCGTTGGACTCGGCGATCGGCTTGCCCAGCAGGTCGACGAGGGCGTCGTGGATGGCCCGGTTGTTGACGCCGGAGGAACACAGGAGAAGCCGCATGGGGCAACCTAACATCAGCCCAGCGGCACCACCGGGGCCGTCGAGCGGGCGACGTAGAAGCACCCCGTGGTCGGCAAGCTGCTCGCGGCCGGCGGCGTCGCGCCGTCGTACAGAGCGAGCAGGAAGTTCTGCGGGCAGCGCCGCGTGGTGCCGGTCCTGATGCCGAAGTGCAGGTGCGGACCGGTCGAGTTGCCGGTGTTGCCGGTCAGTCCGACCTGCTGGCCGGCGGTGACCGACGCGCCGTTCGAGACGGACCACGACGAGAAGTGGCAGTACGTGTAGATGGCGCCGTCGCTGCCGGTCAGGTTGATGCCGCGGCCGCACGAACTGTCGTCGATGACCACCACCGTGCCGGAGCGGACGGCGTACGCCGGTGTCCCGGTGCCGACCGGCAGGTCGATCGCGGGGTAGTCGTGGTGCGGGTCGTCGTACTCGCTGCGCGGCAGCGCGCCTCGGGCGAGCGGCAAGGTGATCGAGGGGGAACCGGTCGACGAGGTGATCCGGACCGCGTCGGCGACGACGTAGCCGGGCTGGCTGGTCCACCGGCTCACCCCGACCACGTTGTAGTCACCGGCGGCGAGCGTGAACGTGCCGAGGCTGACCCACCGCCCACCGTTGGCGCGCTGGTCGACCACCACACTCCGAGTGCCGCCGGTCGTGGCGACCACGAACGGAGTGGCGCCGTTGTAGCCGGCGTCCGCCGGATACCAGACCTCGACCAGGTGCGCGCCGGCGGCGGCGATGGACGCCTTGAACCAGGCGGCATCGCTCGCGACGGTGTCCGGCGTCGCGAACCGGTAGTCGGCGCCGTACCGCTGAGCCGACCACGCGGACGTGCCCCAGCCGGTGCTGGCGGTGAACCGTCCGGCAGTGCCGTTGTCGACGATGGTGGTCGCCGCGGCCGCGGAGTCGGCCGGACCGAGCAGAACCAGAGCGGCCGCGACGGCGGCGGCCGACCAACGAAGGACGGGCTTCATGAAGATATTCAACCAACATATCGACGACCATGAAAGAGAGTTTCATGAATATGTGCCCTCGGGTTGACGCAACCGCTCGGTTGCTATTAAGTTGGGTAGCAACCAGATGGTTGCTATGAGGAGGTCGACATGGCATTTCCCGATCGGATCGAGCGCACGGTCGAGCTGGCCCAACCCCCGGAGCGGGTGTGGGCGGCGCTGACCACCGCTGACGGCCTGGGCACGTGGTTCGGCAACCGGGCCGAGGTCGACCTGCGGGTCGGCGGCGAGGCCAAGCTCACCTGGGACAGCGGTGACACGGCGACCCTCACGATCGAGCGCCTGGAGCCACCGCACGTCTTCGGCTACACCTGGCCGGTGCACGGCCTGCCGGACAACGACCCGCGACGCACCTATGTGGAGTTCACGCTGGCTCCCCACGGCGTCGGCACCACGCTGACGATGGTCGAGAGCGGGTTCGCGCAGCTTCCGGACGCCGAGCACAAGGCGGCCTTCTCGGGCAACGACCGGGGCTGGACCAACGAGCTGGGCGAGCTCGTCGCATACCTCGATGGCCAGGCCTGACCCGGAGGCGGTGGCGCAGGAGGTGTTCGCGGCCCTGGCCGACCCGAGCCGGCGCGGCATCCTCGCCGCGCTCGCGGCCCGCGGCCCGGCCACCGCGACGGACCTGGCCGCCCAACTGCCCATCACCCGGCAGGCCATCGCCAAGCACCTGGGCCTGCTGGCGGAGGCGGGGCTCGTGACCGCCGAGCCGGGGGAGGGGCGCCGGGTCCGCTACCGGCTCGACTCGGCGCCGATGAAGGTGGCGCAACAGTTCCTGGCCGCCCTGGCCCGCGACTGGGACGGCCCGCTGGCCGCCCTGCGGGAGCGGATGAACGAAGGAGGATGACGATGGGCACGATGCCCGAGGTCGTTTCGCGCGAAGAGTGGCTGACCGCACGCGCGGAGCTGCTGGTGAAGGAGAAAGAGCTGACCCGGGCGCGCGACCGGGTCAACGCCGACCGCCGCCGACTGCCGATGGTCCGCGTCGACAAGGCGTACGAGTTCGACGGTCCCGACGGCCCGGTGGGTCTGGCGGACCTGTTCGAAGGCCGGCCGCAGCTCGTGCTGCACCACTTCATGTTCGCGCCGGAGTGGGAGGCGGCCTGTCCGAGCTGTTCCTCGGCCGCCGACCAGATCGGCGCGGTGCGGCAGTTGCACGCGCGTAACACCACGCTCGTGGCGGTCTCGCGGGCGCCGCACCCGAAGCTCGCCGCGTTCCGGGAACGGATGGGCTGGACGTTTCCCTGGTACTCCGCTTACGGCAATGACTTCAACGAGGACTTCGGCGCCACCGTCGAAGGCGGTGAGATGCCGGGCGTCAGCGCGTTCCTGCGGGTCGGTGACGACGTCTTCCACACGTACTCCACGTTCAGTCGCGGCATCGAAGAGTTCCACAATGGATACCCTTATCTCGACCTGACCGCGCTCGGTCGGCAGGAGGCGTGGGAGGAGCCGAAGGGGCGGGCAGAGCCACTCGGCCTCCAGGCGGGCGGCCCGGCGATGCGGCTGCCCGACGAGTACTGAGGCACCCGCCCATGTGAGGATTTCTCCGTGAGCGCATGGGTCTACAACGAGCGTCCGACGGACGTCAGGTTCCTGACCGACCGGATCACCGAGCCGGGCCGCACCGAGATCGAGAACGAGATCTGGGACTGGGTCGTACGCGGCGAGGACGACGCCAGCGAGTTCGTGGACTTTCTCGACGAGGACGAGGAGCGGCACGGTGCCACGGACGACGAGCTCTCCTCGGCGTACGGGACGGCGGTCGCGGCCCGGCTGGACCAGCAGCGGGGCTTCGGCGACGTGGCGAGCAACCTGAACCGCGCGTTCGCCGAGCTCAACGACGTGGGCGTGCTGGCGCGCGAGAACTTCAGTTGCTGCGGCACCTGTGCGTCCGCGGAGATCCACGACGAGCGCGACGATTCCCGCCACTGGCACGGCTATCTGTGGTACCACCAGCAGGACACCGAGTCGCTGCTCGCGAGCGCGGACGGCGAGGTCTATCTCGGATACGGCGTGTATCCGCCGGAGGACTTCGACGAGGCCGCGTACGAGGCGCTGTCGGAGGACGAGAAGCGCGCGGGCTACCAGGCCGATCTTGAGCGCGTACTGGACGAGATCGCCTTCCCGGTGCTGCGTAAGCACGGCATGCGGGTCGACTGGAACCGCAACCAGTCCAAGCGAATCCGCATCACGGGCGCCCAGTGGTACGCGACCCTGAAGGAGAACGACGACACGAGGGAGCCCGCATGACCGAGCAGCCGCCGGCCGCTATCAGCGCGTTCATCGACACCACGAACGCGGGTGACACCGCGGGCTTCGTCGCCGCGTTCACCGACGACGCGTACGTCCGCGACGGCAGCCGTGAGTTCACCGGGCGTGCCGGTGTCGCCGACTGGGACGGCACCGACAACATCGGGGTCGGGATGCACTTCGACCTGCTGGGGTGGGAAGCCACCGACGTCGACACCTATGTGCTCACGATCCGGGCGACCAGCCGGCGCTTCAACGGCACCGGCGACCTGGTGCTCACCGTGCGCGGTGACCTGATCGCGCGCCTGGAGATTGGCTGAGCAGACACTTCAATTCCACCTTCCGTTCACGGTAAGGTCTCTCGCCTCGGACGGTAGATACAGGGGAGAGAGCCGTGGAACGCATTCCGCTCGACGAGGTGCGGGATCGCACGTACAAGACGCGGGACTCGTGGTGGACGGTGTTGCTCGTCGACCCGGTCGCCAGCCGGCTGACCCGCTGGATCGCTCCCTACCGCTGGTTCACGCCCAACCGGATCACCATGCTCGGCTTCCTGGTCGGGTTGACCGCCGCCGCGTTCTTCGCCCTGGGCGGCGTCCGCGAGAACAACTGGTGGCTCGTCGCCGGTGCGCTGGCGTACCACGTGAGCTTCGTCCTCGACTGCATCGACGGCAAGATCGCGCGACTCAACGGCACCGGGTCGGTGTTCGGCGCGTGGCTGGACTACGTCTTCGACCGCCTGCGGATCGTGGCCTGCACAATCGCCCTGATGGGCGGGCAGTACGCGGCCACGAAGAGCATCGTCTACCTGGTGCTCGGCGGCCTGGTGATTTTCCTCGACATGTTCCGTTACCTCAACGCGCTGGAGAACGCCAAAGTCAACCGGGAGCTGAAGACCCAGCTCGAGGAGGCCGGCCTCGCGCCCAAGCCGCTGCCGCGGACCGCGGTGGCCTCGGACGAGACCGACCCCGACCGGCTCTCGATGCTCGCCATGGTCGACAACTCGACGGTCGGGCTGGGCGTGTTCCACCGCATGCGCACGGCCCTGCGTCGCAGCCGCATCCGGCCGCACCTGGTCGGCGGGATCGAGTTCCAGATGGCCGTCTTCATCATCGCGCCGGTCGTCGGCGCGATCGTGCCGGTCACCCTGGCCGCCGCCGGTCTGATGGTGCTGTTCGAGCTGGCGCTGATCTACATGCTCTACCAGGGCAGCGCGGCGGTCGCGCGGCAGCTCGCCACCGCCCGCCACGGCGCGATCCCGGCGCAGCGCACCCCCGTCGCCGAGCCGGAGCCGGTCGCCGCGCGCACCTGACGACGATCGTTGGTCTGGTGACGCGCCGACACCTCACCAGGGAGCCCGCTCATGCCCCAGACCGACACCGGTGCCCGACGTGCGATCCTGCCGTTGCTCGCGTTCGCGATGCTGATCGTCTCGCTGGACCAGTACATCGTGGTCGTGGCACTGCCCGAGATCGGGCGGGCCCTGGGTTACTCGGCACAGACACTGCAAGCGGTGATCAGCGCGTACGCGGTGGCGTCGGCCGGCTTCCTCCTGCTCGGTGGCCGGGCATCGGATCTGCTCGGCCGCCGGCGGGTGCTGGTCACGGGCCTCGTCCTGTACGGCGCCGGCTCGTTGATCGGCGGAGTCGCGACGGGCCCCGGTGTCCTGCTGGTCGGTCGCGCGGTGCAGGGTCTCGGGGGAGCGTTGGTCTTTCCCGCCACCCTCGCGCTGATCAACACGACCTTTCCCGAAGGCCCACCCCGCAACCGCGCCGTTGCCGTCTGGGGCGGCACCGGCGCCGCCGGCCTCGTCATCGGCGTGCTTCTGGGCGGCGTGCTCACCCAGGCGTTCGGCTGGGAGGCGGTCTTCTTCGTCAACGTCCCGCTCGCGGCGCTCGCGCTGGTGCTGACGTTCGTGCTCGTCCCCGCCGACGGCGAGCGCGAGCATGGGCGCAGGTTCGACCTGCCCGGCGCACTGACCGCCGCCCTCGGCATCACCTTGCTCGTGTTCGCCCTCGTGCAGGGGCCGAACCTCGGCTGGATCTCGCCCGGCGTCATCGTGAGCGCGGTCGGCGCCGTGCTGGCGCTGACCGGCTTCGTGGTGCTCGAGCGCCGCGGAGGCGACCCGCTCGTGCCGCCGCGGCTGCTGGCCAATCGCAACCTCGTCACGGCCTCGGCGATGGCCTTCATGTTCTGGGCCACGTTCGGCTCGGTGCTCTACTTCCTGACCCTCTACTTCCAGGACGTTCGCGGGTACGACGCGCTGGGCACCGGCGTCGCCTTCCTGATCCCGACCGCCGTGGTGGTCGCCGGCTCGACGTTCGCCGGACGGGTCGCGACCCGATGGGGGCTGCGGCCCACGTTGGTCGCGGCGCTGGCGGTCGGCGCGGTCGGCGCGGTCGCCCTCGGCCTGGCCATGTCGCCCGACGCCGCGTATGCCAGCCTGATCCCGGGTCTGGTGCTGACCAGCGTCGGCGACGGCATCGCCTTCACGATGATCTTCATCGCGGCCGGCACCGGGGTCGCCGACCGCGAACAGGGCGTGGCCTCCGGCATCGCCTCGACCAGCACGTCGATCGGCGCCGCCGTCGGGCTCGCGCTGCTGGTGCTGGTCGCGGCCGCCGGCACCGAAGGGCTCGCGGGGGAGTCGCTGCGGGTGGAGACCGCCGCGGGCCTGCGCACGGCGGTGTTCGCCATCGCGGCGGGAATCGGGGCCACCGCGCTGCTCGCCCTGAACCTGCGCCCCGATCCCCGCACCCGCGCGGAGGCTCCCTGCCCCCGCGGCGTCACCGTCAGAGCGGACTAGGGATGACGTTGAGGCTCGGGCGGAACAGGTTGTCCGGGTCGTAGTTGTGCTTGACCCGGGCCAGCCGCGTGTACGTCTCCGGCTCGTACGCCCGGCGTGCCCCGTCCGGTGTCGCATCGTAGGTGCCCATGAAGTTGGCCATCGCCCGTCCGGTGGCCCATGGCGCCAGCGCGTCGAGGATGCCGATCAACGGCCCGCGGAGCTGCTCCTCCGCTCCCGGCTCCGCGGCCGCGCCGGTCAGGAACTGGAAGCCGGCGTCCCGGTTGCTGACCGCGTTGGCCACCAGGGGTTCCCGGCTCAGCGCGCCGCCGAGTTGGCGGACCTCGGCGATCAGCGCCGGCGTGTCCGCGTCGGGGCCGGCCACGGCGATCAGCGCCTTGGCCGCCTCGGCCGGAAACTCGCGCAGCAGCGTCGTGGCCTCGTACCCCGGCAGCGGGTCGATCGGGTCCGCATGGATTTCGGGGATCCCGGTGAACGGCATCTCGGCCACCGTGTCGATGAGGGTGGGTGCCGTCGCGCGTAGGTCCGCCACGAGGCGTTCGCCGTCGGCCGCCGAGCCCAGGTACGCGAATCGCACGTGGACGGTGAAGCGGCCGCGCAGCGGCTCCGGCACGAACGGCAGTGGCGGCAGGCGCAGGAAGGCGAAGGACACGCTGAGCGTGTCCGGGGCCGTGGCGGTCAGGCGGCGGTACGCCTCGACCACGCGCTCCGTGTGCTCGGCCGCGAAGTACAGGCCGCCGCCGTACAGCCGGGTGACCGGAACCAGTTCGACGGTCAGCGCGGTGACCACGCCGAAGTTGCCCTTGCCGCCGCGGACCGCCCAGAACAGCTCGGGTTCGTGCTCCGCGTCGACCTGCCGCAGGGTTCCGTCGGCGGTGACGATCTCGATCGCCCGCACATGGTCGGCCGAGTAGCCGTAGGCGCGGCCCAGCGTCGGGCTCAGGCCACCGCCGAGGGTGTAGCCGACCACGCCGACGTTCGGTGACGAGCCCGCGAGCGGCGCCAGCCCCGCCTCGGCGGCGGCCTCGACCAGCGGTTGTGCCTCGACACCCGGGCCGATCGTCGCCGTACGCGCGGCGGCGTCGATCTGGATGTCGTTCATGCGGCGCACATTGAGCATCACGGCCCCGTCCGAGCCCCGCGCGGCGCCGTGTCCGGTCGCGACGACCACGATGCGCAAGCCGCCCCCGGCCGCGAACCGCACCGCTGCCGTCACGTCTGCCACAGACGTGACGCCGATCGCGACGGCCGGACGCTGGGCCGCGGCCAGGTTCCAGGTGGCGGTCTCGGCGGCGTAGCCCTCGTCGCCGGGCAGGGTGACCGGCCCGGCCACCGCCTGGGCAAGATCCGTCAGGTCGGTGCGTTTGGTGGTGTCAGCCATTTCTCTTACCCCCGTTTGTTGTTTGTGCAAGCAATTGTGTGACGGATGGGGTTGAGCGGCCACACAACTGCACGCTGGGGGTCATCGCGATCCGCGATAGTGAGGTGATGGAGCTCCGCCAACTCGAGTACTTCGTCGCGGTCGCGGAGGAGGGCACGTTCACCGGAGGGGCACGCAGGGTACGGGTCGCCCAGTCGGCCGTTTCCGCGACGATCCGGAAGTTGGAGCGGGAACTGGGCACGGCGCTGTTCGCCCGGGAGCCGCAGGCGACCTCGTTGACGGATGCCGGTCAGGCCCTGCTGCCGGAGGCGCGGGCGGTGCTGGACTCGGCGGTCCGGGCCAGGGACACCGTGGCGCAGGCGCGCGGTGGCCTGCGCGGCACGATCCGGATGGGCACGCTGTCACCCATCGGCACCCGGGAAGGGCTGGCGGGTCCGCTGGTCATCGACCTGCCGGCGATCCTGGGCCGATTCCACGCGACACATCCGCTGGTCGAGTTCCGGCTGCGCGGCGCCTCCAGCGGATCGGCCAGTCACCTGGCCGACGTCGCCGCGGGCGCTCTGGATCTGGCGATGGTCGGCACGATCGAGCGTCCGCCGGGCGTACGGCTGCATCCGATCGGGTCCGTGCGCTGGTGCTTCGTCTGTGCCCAGGGCCATCCGCTGGCCGACGCCCGTTCGGTGACCCTCGACGACCTGCGGGACGAGACGTTCGTCGACTTCCCGCTCGGCTGGGGCAATCGCACGATGGTCGACCGGGCGTTCGCGATCGCGGGGATCGGGCGCAACGTCCCGTTCGAGGCCGCCGACCACGGCAGCGCACTCGGCCTGGTCCGCAACGGCCTGGGCGTCGCCTTCCTGCCGCGATCCGCCGGCGAGACACCGGACACGTCGGTCATCGAGGTGGCCGACGTGAACTTCGACCTGTCCATCGGCCTGGCCACTCCGGCGCACCGACCGCAGTCGGCGGCCACCGCGGCGCTCATCCACGCGGTCCTCGGCGCGGCCCGCTCATCGGCCTGAGCCGTCGGGCGGTCAGGGAGCGGGCCTACCAGTTCGGCCCCGGTCCCAGCGTTGGTCGCTGGGCCGGGGCCGGTGGTCTGGGTTTAGTGCCGGTCGTCAGGCCATCGCGGGTGCCGCGGCCGGGGCGGCGGTCGGCTTGGGTAGGCCGATCCGGAACGACAGGTCCGGCATCTTGCGCAGGGCGCGGAAACCCCAGGCCGCGCAGACGGCCACCATCACCGCAGTGAGGATGCCGCTGAACACGCCGCGGGAGAGCACGGCCGCGTCGAGGCCCATGTGCAGGAAGCCCATGCTCATGCCGGCGTCGACGAGGCGGCCGATGCCCCACAGGGCGGCGGTCTGCACGAAGACCTTGTGCAGGCCCGGGTGGTGGCGCAGGTGCGCCGGCAGGGCGACGAAGTCACGGGCGAGGCGCTTGGTGATCGGTCTGCCGAGCAGGGCGCTGCCGAGGAAGAGTGCGGCCATGAAGACCGAGGCGATCACCGGCTGCACGAAGTAGACCAAGGCGCTGGACAGCGCCAGTGCGACGCTGGCCCGGGCGATCATGGCGCCGGAGCAGACCAGCAGGGTGCCTGGCAGGTGCCGGCCGGAGACCCAACGGATGGTCACCGTGATCACGGACCACCCGATGACCGCCAGGAGCGCGGGCAGCAGGCCCGCGGTGTGCAGCAGGATGTACAGGAGACCGGTCGGTACGAGCACCGTCTCCGCGAAGAGACGGGCGGCGCGCACCAGGGCTGGCTTGATCGCGCCGAGTTCGATGACATGGGGACCTGCGTCGATGCTGATGTGAGACTCCCGAGGGGATTCAGCGTGCCGAGTTACTCACCGTAGCGGGCTTACCTGTGTACGGACTCGCAGGAAAGCCGCGTAGCCCTCGCATCCCCTGCTTATCCCGATATAGGTGGACAAAGCTGGTGGGGGCGATCAGCCCTCGAGTACCCGATCGAGAAGGTCGACGAGCCTGGCCGCGTGTCGACCGTCACCGTCGAGGTCAGGGCGGAAGTCCGCGACGCTTACTCCGAGCAATCGTCCCGACACCGTGAGTGGCCGCAGGGTGGTGGCGAGCTGGCCGAAATCCGGCCCGCCGGCCTGCGGATAGGTCACCGCGGGCAGAACCGCCTCGTCGAGCACGTCCACGTCGATGTGCAGCCACATCGGCAGCCCGAGCCCTTCGCCCCACGCCGAGGCCAGGTCGCCCGCCCCGGCCGGATCCCGAATGACGGCGGGCGCGTCGAGGCGAAACAGCTCGTCGGGCAGCCGGGCCACCTCGGCCGCCGACTCCGGGTCGAGGTCGACGGTCCGGTGCCCGATCAGCGCGACGTGCCGCGCCGCGACCATCGGCACCACGCCACCCAGGCCGACCAGCTCCGGGGGACCGTCGCCGGTCAGCACGGCAAGCTCGAGGTCCGCGGTCTCACCGGTCTCCGAGCCGTGCCCGTCGTAGAAGTCGGGGTGTCCGTCGAGAAACCAGAGCCCGACCTCACCGAGGGCGGCGCGGAGGTGGGCGAACACGCCGAGCAGCAGGCTGCAGTCGCCGCCGACCACGAGCGGCCGGAGCCCGGGACGGTCACGCAGGCCGGCGCCCAACGCCGACGCCAGGGACCGCGCCGCCGTGATGGTGTCGGGCAGCGCGCGTACACCCGTGTCCTGGTCGCGGTGTTGGGTGGAGATGTGGGTGGCCGCGTTGCCCAGGTCGACGTCGACCCGCTCGACCAGGCCCGCCGCCCGCAACGCGTCGGGGGCCGCGGCCTCTCCCCGGCCCGTCCCGGAGCAGTCCCAGGGCGCGCCGAGGAGAAACCAGCCACTCATGGCCCGAGCGTACGGCTCAGGCGGCCCGCTTCACCTCGGTCGCGGGGTTGCCGTCGATGGCCGCGGCCATCTGGGGCACCAGGTTGTCCAGCACGTACGGCAGGCTGAGCGCGGTGACGAACGAGGTCGCGGCGCCGAGCGTCTCGTTGTTCTCGAGGAACACGTCGCGCGCCTCGGTCTTGACGCCGAGGGTGGCGTACAACGGATTGGCCTGGACGCTCGCCTTGTCCTTCGCGTAGTCGTCGATCAGCCAGACGAGCACGTCGGTGTCGATCAGGTTGGTCTTCTCGGGGCTCAGCGTGACGCCGAACTCGGTGCCGGTCAGCGCATCCAGGCCGTCGGGCAGCTTGAAGCCGAGGTCCTTGAGGAACCGGCCACGGGCGTCCTGCGACCCGTACACGTAGATGCCCTGGTAGTAGGTCACCACCGCGGCGACCTTGCCGGCGAACGCGGGGTTGGCCTCGCGGGCCGCCGCGAACTTCGCTTCGACGTCCGAGACGACCTTGTCGGCCTCGGCCTTCTTGCCGACGGCGGTGCCGACGATCCGGGTGACGTCCTGCCAGCTTGTGCCGAAGTCGATGACACCCTTGGGCTGCGCGATGGTGGGTACGCGCGCCGACAGCTTGTCGTACTCCTCCTTGGTCATGCCGGAGTAGGCGCCGAGGACGAGGTCGGGGTTGAGGGCGAGCACCTTCTCGATCTCGATGCCGTCGGTCGGCTTGAGGACCTGCGGCACGGGGTTGCTGCCGAGCTTCTCTTTCGCCCAGGGCCAGAGCGCGCCCGGATGCTCGCCCCACCACTCGGTGGTCGCGATCGGTGTGACGCCGAGCGCCAGCAGCGCGTCCTGCTCGACGAGACCGACGACGACGATGCGCTTCGGCTCGGCGGGAACGGTGGTCGTGCCGTACTTGTGCTCGATCACGGCCGGGAAAGCGGTCGAGCTCGACGCGGCGGCCTCGGGGCTCTTCTCGTCGGCGCAGGCAGAGAGGCCGGACGCGAGCACGAGCAGGCCGGCCACGGCGGCGATATGACGACCCAGACGCATGGGGTTCCTTCCGGTGAAGCATTCCTGGACTCGACCGGGAGCATAGGTTAGCCTTCCCTAACTGTCTACGAGGGAGGCGGGATTGCTGACAGCGGTCTCTCCGGCGCCAACAGAGACCGCACCGCCCCCGCGGTCGGCTCTGCGCCGGCGCTCCACCGTCGGTGTCGCGGCCGCGACCGGCCTGCTGCTGGCGGCCGTCGTGCTCAGCGTCGCCGTCGGTACGCGCTGGATCGACCCGGCCACGGTCTGGCACGTCCTGTGGAATCCCGACGGCTCTCCGGAGTCCGTCATCGTGCACGACGTGCGGATACCGCGGACCCTGCTGGCGATCGCCGTCGGCGCCGCGCTCGGCCTGGCCGGGGCGGTGATGCAGGCGCTGACCCGCAACCCGCTCGCCGAGCCCGGCCTGCTCGGCGTGAACACCGGTGCCGCCACCGGGGTGGTCATCGCGATCGCGTTCGTCGGCACCAACTCCCTGGGCGCGTACGTGTGGTTCGCCTTCGCCGGTGCCGGCCTGCTCTCGGTCGCCGTGTTCGTGCTCGGCGGCGCCGGTCGGGTTCCGACGCCGGACCGGCTGGTGCTGGCCGGGGTCGCCGTCGACGCCGTCCTGGCCATGCTCATCTGGACCGTGCTGATGACCCGTCCCGACTCGTTCCTGCGCTACCGCCACTGGGACGTCGGCTCGCTGACCGACCGCGGCTACGCGGTGCTCGGCCAGGTCGCGCCGTTCCTCGTGCTGGGCATCGCCGCCGCGCTCGTGCTGGGACGCGGTCTCAACGCGCTCGCACTCGGTGACGACGCGGCCAAGGCGGTCGGCGCGCGGCCCGGGCGGATCCGACTCGCCGGCATGGTCGTCGTCATGCTGCTCTGCGGCGCCGCAACCGCCGCCGTGGGCCCGATCGCCTTCCTGGGCCTGGCCGTGCCGTTCGCCGCACGCCTGCTCGTCGGCGCCGACAACCGCGCGATCCTGGCGATGTCGCTGCTGCTCGGACCGGGTGTCTTCCTGATCGCCGACGTCCTCGGCCGGGTCGTCGTCGCGCCGTCCGAGCTTCAGGTCGGCATCGTCACCGCGCTCATCGGCGGGCCTGTGTTCATCGCGCTGTGCCGCCGGCGCCGGGTGGGTGTGCTGTGAGCGCCCGGCGCGCGACGGTTCGGGTGGGCGGGTGGTCGCTGCGGCTGCGCCCGCGCACCGTCGCCGTCAGCTCCCTGCTGGTGCTCGCGGCGCTGGCCATAGCCGTCGTCAACCTGTCCACAGGGGACTTCCCGGTGCCTTTCGGCGAGGTGGTGCGCTCCCTGCTGGGCACGGCCTCCGACGGGACGGGCTATGTCGTACGCGAGCTTCGCCTGCCCCGGGTCGCGGTCGCCATGCTGGTCGGCGCGGCACTGGGCATCAGCGGCGCCATCTTCCAGAGCCTGACTCGCAACCCGCTCGGCAGTCCCGACTTCATCGGCCTGACCGTCGGCGCGGCCACGGGCGGGCTGGTCGTCATGCTGCTGCTCGGCGGCAGCGGCCTGTCCGTCGCCGCCGGCGCGCTGGTCGGCTGCCTGGTCACGTTCGCCGTGATCTACCTGCTGGCCTTCCGGCGGGGCGCCCAGCCCGTGCGCCTGGTCCTGATGGGCATCGGGGTCTCGACGATGCTGGTCGCGTTCGACACGCTGCTCATCGTCCGGGCCAAGCTCGAAGGCGCCATGCAGGCCCATCGCTGGCTGATCGGCAGCGTCAACTCCAGCACGATGCTCGAAGTGGCGCTGATCGGCGGTGCCCTGGTGGTGCTGCTGCCGCCGCTGGTCCGCTACGGGCGCGAGCTGGAGATGCTCAGCCTCGGCGACGAGGCGGCCGTCGCGCACGGGGTCCGCGCCGAGCGGTCCCGGCTCGTGCTCGCGGTCATCAGCGTCGCCCTCGCGGCGGTCGCCACGGCGGTCGCAGGACCGATCGCCTTCGTGGCGCTGGCCGCGCCCCAGCTCGCGAGCCGGCTGACCCGCGCACCGGGCGCCAACATCGGTGCCGCGGCGGCGATGGGCGCCTTCCTGCTCACCGCCAGCGACTGGATCGGCCGGCGGGTGCTGCCGCTGGACCTGCCGGTCGGCGTGGTCACCGCCGCGCTCGGCGGCCTCTATCTGACCTGGTTGCTCGCCGGCGAGTGGCGGCGGGGACGGCAGCTCGTATGACTTCGGAGAGCACAATGGACAACCGGCTGGGTGCGCGCGGGCTGACTCTGGCGTACGACGGCTCCCCTGTCGTCGACGACCTGCACCTCGACATCGCCGACGGGTCGTTCACCGTGATCGTCGGACCAAACGCGTGCGGCAAGTCGACCCTGCTGAAGGCGCTCGCCCGCGTGCTCAAGCCGCGCTCGGGATCGGTCGTGCTGGACGGCGCCGAGATCGCGTCGTACCCGACCCGGGAGGTGGCCCGCCGGCTGGGCCTGCTGCCCCAGTCACCGCTGGTGCCGCCGGGCATCGTGGTCGAGGACCTGGTGGCCCGGGGCCGGTTCGCGCACCAGCGGCTGCTGCGGCAGTGGTCGACGGAGGACGCCCGGGCCGTCTCGGACGCGATGCGGTTGACCAAGGTGACCGACCTGGCCGACCGCTACGTCGACGAGCTCTCGGGCGGCCAGCGGCAACGGGTCTGGTTGGCCATGGTGCTGGCGCAGCAGACCTCGATCATGTTGCTCGACGAGCCGACCACGTTCCTGGACCTGGCACACCAGATCGACGTGCTGGACATCTGCGCCGAGCTCCACGAGGGAGGCCGCACGATCGTCGCGGTGCTGCACGACCTCAACCAGGCCAGTCGGTACGCGACGAACCTGGTCGTGATGCGTGGGGGAGTGGTGGTCGCCCAGGGGCCGCCCTCGGACGTGATGACCGCAGAGTTGGTCAACGACGTGTTCGGCGTGCCCTGCCTGGTCATTCCCGATCCCGCGACCGGCACACCGCTGGTCGTGCCGGTGGACCGCTCCCGACGGGCGCAGGGCGTGCTATTGCCGCAGTGACCGAACGGTCACTAAGGTGCGAGGGCCAGGCGCACCCTCCACCCTCGACGGAGGCCCCTCATGCGACGTCGGCTCCTCGCCGTGCTCCTTGCTCTTGTCCTCCCGCTCACGGTTCCGCTGCCGGCCTTCGCCCACTCCTCCGGCCTGCCACGCGGGGTGTCGGTCAAGCGGGACGGCAACGGCATCGCGCACATCCGGGCCGGCAGCGAGCGTGACCTGCTGTTCGCCCAGGGTTGGGTGCACGCCTCGGACCGGCTGTTCCAGATGGACACCACGCGCCGGCAGGCCTCCGGCACGCTGGCCGAGCTGCTGGGCCAACCGGCACTGCCCGGTGACATCGAGGCGCGGACGATCGGGCTGCGGCGGGCGGCCGAGCGCAGCCTGCCCGCCTACTCGCCCGACCTGCGACGGTCCCTCGACGCGTACGCGGCGGGCGTCAACGCCTGGGTCGCGAGCCATCCCCTTCCGGCGCAGTACGCGGCCGTGCGGATCACCCGCTTCACGCCGTGGACGCCGGTCGACAGCATCGTCCTGCTCAAGGCGATCGCGTTCAACCTCTCGTTCGACCTGGACATCGAGCTGACCGTCGCCGCCGACGCGTACGCCCAGGCCGGTGCGCAGGCCGGTTTCGACGGCGCGGCGCTGTTCAGCGACGACCTGTTCCGCGCGGCCCCGTTCGACGCCGCCTCGACGGTCCCCGACGCGACCCGGCCGCGCACTTCGGATCTTTCCGACGTTGCGCTTCGGCTGGCCCGCGACTACCAGGACCGGGCCGAGCGGACACCGCTGCTGGCCGAGGCCGTCGACCGGACCTTCACCCTCGGCTCCAACGAGTGGGCCGTCTCCGGCCGGCACACCAAGTCGGGCCGGCCGATCATGGCGAACGACCCGCACCTCGGGCTGACCACGCCGGCGACGTTCTATCCGGTCGGGCTCCGGGGCGCCGGCCTCGACGTGCAGGGTGAGAGCTTCGCCGGTGCGCCGTACGTCATCCTCGGCCAGAACAAGCGGGTCGCCTGGGGTGCCACCACGAACCCGATGGACGTCACCGACACCTTCGTCGAGCGGCTGGTGCCGTTCGCCGGGTCGCCCAGCGGTCTGGCCACCGTCTACCGCGGCCAGCCGGAGCCGGTCCTCGCGATCCCGGAGACCTTCCGCGTCAACACCCTTGGTGAGCTGGTCACCGTGCCGCCGGGTGGCGCCGTGCCCGCTGCCACGCTGATCGTGCCGCGGCGCAACAACGGCCCGATCGTCTCCCTCGACCAGTCCACCGGCACCGCGCTGTCCGTCCAGTACACCGGCTTCTCGGCGACCCGCGAGATCGAGGCCGCCCGTGGGTTCAACTACGCCCGCGACATCCGGGACTTCCAACGGTCGCTGGACTTCTTCGACGTGGGCTCGCAGAACTGGTCGGTCACCGACGTCGGCGGCCACATCGCGTACTTCACCAGCGCCGAGATGCCGCTGCGCGAGGACCTGGAGGCGGGCGCGGTGCGGGGCCGGCCGCCGTACCTGTTGCGGGACGGCACGGGCGGCAACGAGTGGCTGCCGGCCACCCGGCTGTATCGGGGCCAGGCCCTGCCCTACGAGATCCTCCCGCCGGCCGAGATGCCCCAGGTGGTCGACCCGTCAGCCGGATTCTTCGTCAATGCCAACAACGATCCCGCCGGCACCACATTGGACAACAACCCGGTCAACGAGCGCCGTCCGACCGGGGGCATCTACTACCTCAACGTCGGCTACGACGGCGGCTTCCGGGCGGGGCGCATCACGGCCATGCTGCGCGCGGCGATCGCGAGCGGCCGCAAGCTGACGGTGCGCGACGTTCAGGACCAGCAGGCCGACGTCACGCTGCTCGACGCCCAGTTCTTCCGCCCGTACCTCGTATCCGCCCTGCGCCGGGCCGACCGCAGCTCCGTTCCGGAGCTCGCCGCCCTGGCCGCCGACCGTCGGGTGACCGAGGCGGTCGGGCGCCTGGCTCGCTGGGACTGCACGACGCCGACCGGCATCCCGCAGGGCTACGACGCCTCCGACGTCTCGGGCCACCGCCGCCCGCCCAAGTCTTCCGAGGTGGCCGACAGCGTGGCGGCGACCATCTACGCGGTCTGGCGTGGCCAGTACGTCAAGAACGTGATCGACGCGCGCCTGGCCCCCGCCGGCCTGCCGCAGCCCAGCGGCCCGGAGGCGCTCAAGGCCCTGCGAGTGCTGCTGGAGCGGTTCCCCGACCGGCAGGGGGTGGGCACGTCGGGCGTCGACTTCTACGCCGTTCCGGGTGTCGCGGACCCCGTGGACCGGCGCGACGTGCTGCTGCTGCGCAGCCTGTCCGACGCGCTCGACCTGCTGTCGGGCCCGTCGTTCGCGGCCGCCTTCGGCGGTTCGACGCGGCAGGACGACTACCGCTGGGGCCGGCTGCACCGGGTGACCTTCTCGGCGCCGCTCGGGGCGCCGTGGTCGATCCCGCCGGCCGGTGGCGCGTTCCCACCGCCGCTGTCGGACCTGCCGGGGGTGCCGGTCGACGGCGGCTTCGGCACGGTGGACGCGGCCAGCCACAACGTCCGCGCGGACTCGGCCTCGGAGTTCACCTTCGCCGGCGGCCCGGTCCGTCGAGCGGTAGCCCAGCCGGGCCGCAGCGGCATCGAGGCGGTCTCGTCCCTACCGGGCGGTACCAGCGAAACCCTGGGCAGCCGCTGGTACGCGAACCTCCTGCCGCAATGGCTGACCAACGAGACGTACCGGGTGGAGCTAGGCCGTTAGGTGGTTGGTGGGCGAGTAGCTGATCTTCCAATCAGCGCAGATGCCCAGGGTGCCGTCCTGGAGGCAGCGCACTCCGACGCTGATCCAGCGCACCTCGCCGTCCGTGTGCGGGGCGAAGCCGACACCGACGGCGAACGCCTCGCCCCGCAGGGACAGACGGTCGCGACCAGGTCAGCGTCGACGCCGAAGGTCTTGCCGCCGCACGGGCCGCAGGCTAGTTCGTCGACGCGGGCATGGTCCGGGGTCTTCGACCTGTGACGACAACGGGGCGGGGTGACCTCGTCGGCACCCCGCCCCGCTGTCTCCCTACCGGATCAGGTCGCGGGTGTTCCCTTCACCTTCAGGTCACGCAGCCGGCCGATGTTGTCGAACGAGCCGAAGCCCACCCGGCCCGAGCCGAACGTGGTGTCCTTCGCGGTCATCAGAGGGTCCTTGACACCGTCCACATAGACCGCGATCTCGCCGGTCGTCGGCAGGTGCTTGACCCGCACCGTGTGCCACTTGGCGTCGACGATCGCCGGGTTGGCGCCCAGCGAGCGGCCGTTCCACTGGTAGTCGATCCGCTCGCGGTCGGCGTTGTTGACTTTGAAGATGCCGTTGTGCGGGTAGATCGTGTTGTCGGTCGAGACGTGTGCGTAGTAGAACTCCGTGTCCGACCTGTAGCCGAACACGATGATCACGTCGCGGTTGGTGACCTCGACGGGGGTGTCGAGCCGGACCTCGGCGGTGACCTCCACGGCACCGAAGGAAGGCCCGGCGGTCAGCACCGCGTACTCGAAGGGCCGTCGCGGTCCGGGTCGTGCCTCACCGGCCTCCGCCAGGATGACCTGACCGTTGGTGAACTGCCACTTCGACGGGGTGACCGGCGCCCAGTTGGTCGGGCGCATGGTGTCCCGCACCTTGACCTCGCCGACGGAACCGCTGGCGAACTCCCGCGTACCCGTCACCTTCCAGATCTTGCCGTTGGCCTTCGCGAGGATGTAGAGCTCACCCTGCGCGTCCGTGCCGAACCGCAGGTCGACGCGGTTCGGGTCGCCGGGCGCCCCGGGTGCCGAGAGGTTCTGCATGCGCACCGACTCACCCGCGGCGTTGAACAAGGCGAGCCGGTGGATGGTCGCCGGCGTGTGGCCGCGGCGCATCTCGGACGCCTCGGTGTACATCACCCGGCCGTCGACCAGGTCGCCGAAGACGTACTTGCCGCGCAGCTTCGGCACGTCCTTGCCCCGGTAGACGAAGCCGCCGGCCACCGCGACCCCCACGTCCGCGGTGCAGTTCCAACCCGGTGCGGGGTCGTGGTCGTACGCGGCGACGGGGTAGACGTAGCCCGTGTCGTCCGCGGGCAGCGGGAAGATGCGGTCGCACGGGTTCGTGGCCGTCTTGTCGAAGACGAACGCGCCCTCGCGCTCGCTCCAGCCCATGTTGTCACCCGCGCGAACCTCGTAGATCGCCTCGATCGCGTGCTCGCCGATGTGGCCGAGATACAGCTTGCCGGTGCCACGGTCCCAACTGAACCGGTGCGGATCCCGGTAGCCGTACGAGAAGATCTCGCCGAGCTTGCCGGCCTGACCGACGAACGGGTTCGACGGCGGGATCCCGTACGCCCCGTTGGCCGCGTTGGTGCCCAGCGGGTCGATCCGCAGCAGCTTGCCGTGCGGGATGGCCAGGTTCTGCGGGTCGGTGTTGCGGGCGCCGAGGCCGCCGTCGCCGACCGCCAGGTAGAGGTTGCCGTAGTCGGCGTCCCCGCGCCGCGCGGTCGGGTTGAAGTTGATCTCCTGGATGCCGTGGACCTGCCCGCCGAACCCGATCCGCAGCACCTCGCGGCGGGAGCCGGCGAACGTGCCGGCCGACGGGTCGGTCGCCGTCCACTCGTTGATCACACCGTGGAAGAGCGTGCCGGTCTGCTGCCAGTCGGGCACCTCGGTTGTGGTCGAGGCCTGCTCCGTGTGGATCGTGTAGAACTTGCCGTTGCGCTTGAAGTTCGGGTGGAACGCGACGTAGCCGAAGCCCTGGCCGAGGCCGCGGCCGGAGAAGAACTGCGGCGCGAAGGTCGCGGCGACGTCGAGGTAGACGTGCGGCACCCCGTTCTCGACGAGGTAGAGCTTGCCGTTGAGGTCCGGCACGGCACGGCGGCCAGAGCCGTCGGGGAGTTCCATGATCGTGTTGATCCGGGCCTGCCGCATGAGCCGGCCGTCGGTGGGCGCCGGGGTCGGCTCGGTCTTGGGGAACGACGCGTACTCCTCGAGCACCAGGCCGAGACGGCTCTGCACCTGTGATTCGGGCACTGGGTCGTAGACGGCGTCGGCGGCCCGGGCGGGCGACGCGACGAGCAGAGACAGGGCTAGCGTGGCGGCGGTGAGGCAGGCGGTGGCGATGGGTCTACGCACGCGATCTCACTCCGTTCTCAGGGACGGGTCAACGCATGTGCCGGTACTGCTTCTCGACGTCGCGCGCCGAGACAACCGTGTCGAGGAACATCAGCGAGTCCATCCGGCAGTCGCACGGGTTCTGCTCGCGGGTGTCCTGCGGGAAGCTGCCGCCGATCTTGATGCCGCGCGGGTCCGACGCGGTGGTGACGTGCGGGCCGGGGCCGTTGACCAGCCAGGGGTCGTCGGTGCGGGTGTAGAACCCGTCGACCGGCTTGCCGTTGCGGTAGAGGGCGAGCGTGCCGTCGGCGAAGTTGAAGGTGGCGGCCAGGTGCACCCACTCGCCGCGCGGCAACAACTCCTGCCACGGCTGGTTGGCCGCGAACGTCTGCGAGTTGCCGCCGTCGATCCGCCGGCCCAGCGCCACGAGCCGCAGCTCGCCGTTGACGTCGATCAGCTCGAGCAGCGCACGCACGCCGTGGCCGTCGGAGTCGCCGGTCAGCAGACCGGCCAGCCCGATCGCGTTGAACCGGTCGTCGGGTGCGGCCGTGACGGAGTTGAGCGCGGGTGCGTCCATGTCCACTTTGAACCAACCCATCACGGTGGTACCCGCGACGGAGTTGAACGCCCGCAGGGTACGCACACCGGGCTGGGCGTAGATGCCGGCCTTCCAGTCGTCATTCCCGGTTGTCGCCGGGTCGACCTGTTTCGTCTGCAGCGCGTTGCCGGATCGTTTGAACGCGCGGTCGCGTACCCGCATCGCGGTGCCGCCGTTGACCAGGTCGATCTCGGTGCCGGAGCGGCCCTGGTCGCGCTCCAGGGCGGGATCGCCCTGCACCGGGTGGTCGAAGTCGTAGTAGGCGACGAGGTCGTCGCGCAGGGACGGGTAGACGTCGCGAGGCCCGTCGTTGCTGGCCGAGGCCGGGATCGCGGCACTGCCGGCGGTTAAGAGCGTCGTGGCGAGGGCGATGGCGAGGACGGCTTTCCGCACGGATGCCTCCTAGGGACGGGGTTCGGCGGGTCGGCCGCCGAGGTACAGCTCTCCGAGTTGGGGGTCGGCGATGAGCTCGGCCGCCGGCCCCGAGATGTGGACGCGCCCGAGGTCCAGGACGCAGCCGATGTCGGCGGTCTCCAGCGCCCGGCGGGCGTTCTGCTCGACGAGCAGCACGGCCGTACCGGCGTCGCGCATGCGGACGACCTGTTCGAAGACGGTGGTGGTGGCCTTGGGATCCAGGCCCATGCTCGGCTCGTCGAGCAGCACGACCTTGGGGTCGACCATCAGCGAGCGGGCGAACTCGACCTGCTTCTGCTGGCCGCCGGAGAGCAGCCCGGCGAGGCTGGTCCACCGGTCGGCGACCACCGGGAACAGGCTCTTGACGAAGTCGGTGCGGTCGGCGATGCGGGCCTTGTCCTTGAGGGTGTACGCGCCGAGCAGCACGTTCTCCGCGACGGTCATCTCAGGGAAGACGCTGTGCCCCTGGAGCACGTGGGCCACGCCGTTGGCGAGCATCCGTTGTGGACCCTGACCGGCCACGTCGACACCGCCGACCATTATCTTGCCGGCGCGGGGCGCGAGCAGGCCGCTGGCCACCTTGAGCACGGTCGACTTGCCGGCACCGTTGGGGCCGACGAGGCAGACGATCGTGCCCGCCGGGACTGCCACGCTCAGTCCACGTAGGACCGGCGCCGCGCGGCCGTAGCCCGCCTGGACGTCGACGAGCTCGAGCTCAGGCACCAAGATAGGCTCCCAACACGCGTTCGTCCGTGCGGATCAGCGATGGCGGACCCTCGGCGATCGGCCGGCCGCGGTCGAAGACCACGATGTGGTCGCTGATGCTCATCACCAGGTCCATGTTGTGCTCGACGATGACGAACGTGCGCCCCTCCGCGTTGAGGTCGCGGACCAGGCCGCCGATCCGGTCGAGGAGCGCCGGGTTGACGCCGCCGGCCGGCTCGTCGAGGAGCACGGTCTCGGGCTCGCTCATCAGCACGCCGGCCAGCTCCAGCAGCTTCTGCTGACCCCACGACAGGTTGCGCGCCTCTGTTTGCATCAGGTGCTCGATGCCGAGCTTGGTCAGCCAGCCCCGGGCGCGGTCGATCTCGGCACGGCCGCGGGCGCCGCGCAGCAGGTTGGCGCCGCGTGGGCGGGTGGCCGCGAGCACGTTGTCGAGCGCCGTCATCCGGGGGAAGACCCGGCAGAGCTGGAAGGTGCGGCCGAGCCCCGCGCGGGCGATCGCATGCGGGCTGCGGCGGGTGATGTCGGCCCCCGCGTAGCTGATCCGGCCGCTGTCAGGGCGGATCAACCCGGTGACGCAGTTGAAGAACGTCGTCTTGCCCGAGCCGTTGGGGCCGATGAGCGCGTTCACCTTGCCGTGCTGGAAGCTCACGGTCGTCTTGTCGAGCACCAGATTGCCGCCGAAGGCCTTGGTGAGCTCAAAGGTTTCGAGACTCAGCATGCTGCCGGTCACCTCCTGTCGCGGCGAGCTCGGCCGCGGTCACCTCTCGGATCGAGGTGTCCGTGGTGGGGGAGAGGCGCCGCAGCAGCGCGCCGAGCGCGGGCAGGACGCCGTCGGGCATGAAGAGCACGACCAGGGCGAGCAGCACGCCGGTGGCGACCAGGTGCAGCGGTGTGTTGCCGAACTCGACCTTGAAGTACTCCAGCGCCGACCCGACGATCAGTGCGCCGACCAGCGGGCCGAACAGGTTGCGCACGCCGCCGAGCAGGGCCATCAGCACCATGTAGGAACCGGTGAGGATCGAGAACTGGAAGATGGGATCGAGGTCGCCGAACCAGAGCGCGTATAGGCCGCCGGCCAGCCCGGTGAAGAACGCCGAGACGACGAACACCACCAGCTTGTACGCGAAGGTCGGCGTACCCAGTGTCTCGGCCTTGTCCTCGTCTTCCCGGATCGCCTTGAGGCCGAGCCCGAACCGCGAGCGGTCGATCAGCCACCAGACCAGTGCTGCCAGCGCTAGCAGCGCGAGGAACAGGTAGAAGAAGACGCGGTGGTGCTCGGGGCGGAGCATGCCGGGGAACGGGCGCGGCACGTTGAGCCCGCGCGACCCGCCGGTGAACGACGCCCAGCTCTGGAAGACCAGCAGCGTGACCAGCACCAGCGCGATCGACACGATCACGAACGAGGCGCCGCGCACGCGCAGGGCGGCGTACCCGATGGGGATCGCGACGACCGCGACCAGCACCGCGCCCACGCCCAGGGCCACGAAGCTCGGCAGGCCGCCCTTGGTGATGAGCAGGCCGGTGCCGTAGGCGCCGAGGCCGGCGAGGGCGCCGTGGCCTAGCGAGATGTAGCCGGTGAAGCCGCCCACGAAGTTCCACGAGGTGGACAGGACCGCGTAGTTCAGGACGACGATCCCGACCGAGAGGATGTACGGGTTGGGCGCGAGCTCCGGGAACGCCAGCGCGACGGCGGCGAAGGCTGTTAGGGCGACGGTTGCTGCGATTTTTGTCGAGCGCTCAGAAACGCTGGGCAAGGCGACCTCCGAAGAATCCCTGCGGCCGGACCGCCAGCGTGAGGAACAGCGCGAGGTAGAAGACCGTCTGCGCCCAGGTCGTGCCGAGCTCGATCTGGAGCAGGCTCTGCGCGAGGCCCAGCACCATCGCGGCCGCCGCGGCGCCCGGCACGCTGCCCAGGCCGCCGACCACGATGATGGCCATCAGCGGGCCGATCCAGTGCCAGTGCAGGGACGGGTAGATGGTGGTGTCCAACGACAGCGCGGTGCCGCCGATCGCGGCGGTCGCGAGGCCCAGCCCGAAGCCGAAGCCGGCCACCCGATCGGTGTCGATGCCGACCAGCTTCGCGGCGTCCCGGTGCTGGATCGTCGCGCGTAGTGCCCAGCCGAAAGTGGTCTTCTTCATGACCAGGTAGAGCGCGGCGAGGGCCACACCGGCCAGGCCGAACGCGATCAGCTTGACCACGGCGATGCGCGCGCCGAACAGTTCGAGGCTGGCCGACCCGTACCCGAGCTGGATCCGTCGTTGTGTCCCGCTGAACACGTAGCCCAGCAACCCTTCGATCACCACCGCGATCGCGAAGGTCAGCAGCACCGACATCATCGTGAGCGTGACGGGCCGCAGCCGGGCCAGCAGCAGGCGTTGCAGCAGCACCCCGCAGCCGAAGAACAGCGGGACGGTCACCAGCATCGACAGCAGCGGGTCGATGCCCAGCTCGGTGTGTGACCACCAGGCGAGGTAGGCGGCCAGGATGAGGAACGCCGAGTGGGCGATCATCACCACCCGCATGATTCCGAAGTAGAGCGTCAGCCCCGCCGCCAGGAGGGCGTAGAGCCCTCCCAGCAGCAGGCCGAGGATGACGCTCTGGAAGAGCAGGGCGCCGGACGGCATGGTCAGCTCACCAGGCCGGCTTCGGGTAGACCAGGTCGGTTTCCTTGGCGTCGGCCGGCAGCACGATCTGGATCTCGCCGCCCACCCACTGCTGGATCATGTGCGCGCCCTGCGGCTTGCCGGTCTCGTCCCAGGACAGTGGACCGACGACCGTCTCGACCTTGTTGGCGCGTACCCAGTCGATCAGTTTCTTCTGGCAGTCGCCCTGTTCGGCGCAGCCGGCGGCGGTGATGGCGGCGGCGACGACCTGACCTGTCGTGTACGCGTTGGCCTCGTCCTCCTCGGGCGGCGAGCCGAACTGGGCCGTGTATTTCTCGACGAACTCCTTGTTGCTGGGGTAGGGCGCCTGCTGCGTGTAGCCGGTCGGCGACAGGATGCCCTCGGTCTTGTTGCCGATCGCGGCCGCGAACTCGGGGCTCGTCGGTGCCGTCGAGAAGGCGGCGAGCTTCGGCTGGTAGTTGAGCTGCTGGAGGGCGACGATCAGGTTGACGCCGTCCTGGTACTGCGAGCCGCCGACCAGCATGTCCGCCTTCGACGTGGCGATCTTCGCGGCGATGCTGCTGAAGTCGGTGGTGTTGGGCGGGTAGACCTCGTCGACCACGGTCTTGACGCCGCCGGCCTCGAGCTTTTCCTTGAGGCCGTAGGCGGTGCCCTGCGCGAACGGGTCGTCCATGGCGGCGTAGGCCACGCTCGTCGGCTTCTGTCCTGCGGGGAGTGCCAGCAGGTATTCGGCGAGGTGGTTGTAGTGGTCGTTGGCCACCGCGGGGGCGGCGTAGAACAGGTTCTTGAAGCCCTGCTCGAAGACTTCCTTGGCGGCGCCGGCCGGCTCGACGAAGAGCATGCCGTATTCCTGCGCCACCCGGGCGGCCGGCACCACGAGCCGGGTCGAGAACGGCCCGACCACGATGTCGACCTGGTCGCTGCCGATGAGCTGCTCGTAGTCGGCCACGACCCGGTCGGCGTTGGACTGGTCGTCGAGGATCTTCAGTTCTACTTGGCGGCCGAGCAGGCCACCGTTGTCGTTGGTGATCTTGGCCCAGGCTTCGTAGCCGCGCTGGACGCCCTTGCCGGGCTCCGAGAAGTCGCCGGTGAGCGGCAACGAGATCCCAACGACGATCGGCCCGTCGTTGGTTGTTTCTTCTGGTTCGTCTCCACCGCAGGCGCCGAGCACGAGAGCGAGGGTCGCGCCGACCGCGGTGGCCCATGTGGCTTTTCTGATCGTCATCTCCGGGCGCTCCTTCGAGCCGGTGACGGAAGCGCTTGCGAAAGCGCTTTCGTAGCCTAAGCTGTGGCATGCGGGGCTGGCAATAGAAAGATTTCGCTAGATCGATGTCAGCGCGGGAGTCGCGTATGCCCAAGCCTGGATCACGGTTGCGCCTCGTGGATGTCGCCGAGGCCGCGGGCGTCTCGCTGGCCACCGCCTCGCGGTCACTGACTGGTCGCGACGGGGTGAGCGAGGAGGTCGCCTCGCGGGTGCGTCAGGTCGCGGCGTCGCTCGGCTATGTGGTGAACCCTTATGCGCGCACGCTGGCGGGGGGCGCCAGCTCGTCCGTGGGACTCGTCGTGCACCAGGTGGACGACCCGTACTTCTCCGAGATCGCGGGCGGGGTCATCCAGGTCGCCGGGGAGCGGGGGTTGATGGTCCAGATCTGCCACTCGGGGCGGGATCCGGACTACGAGCTACGGCAGATCCGGCACCTGATCGCGCAGCGAGTGGGGGTCATCATCATCGCGGGGTCTGGGTATGACGACCCGCGCACGGAGGCTTCGACGAAGGCGGAGCTGACTGCTTTTCAGAGTCTTGGTGGTCGGGTCGCGGTGATCGGCCGGCATGCGTTGGGTGTCGACGCGGTGCTGCCTGATAACGAGGCCGGGGGTTTCGCTCTTGGTGCTCACCTGCTGTCGCTTGGCCACCGGCGTCTGGCTGTAGCGGCGGGCACCGGTGCTCTGACAACGGTCACGGACCGGATGGCGGGGGTGCTGCGTTCTTTGCGGTCGCTTGGGCTCGACCCGTCGTCGCTCCCGGTCGTGCACACGGACTTCACGCGCGAGGGCGGCTGCCGAGCGACAGAACAGATCCTGCGGGACCACCCCGAAACGACGGCGATCATCGCCCTGAACGACGCGATGGCGATGGGGGTGCTGTCGGTCCTCCGCGGCCTGAAGATCTCGGTGCCGAAGAAGATGTCAGTGGTCGGCTTCGACGACGTGTCGGTGGCGGCCGACCTGGCACCGTCACTGACGACCGTCCGGCTCCCGATGACCGACATGGGGCGAATGGCGCTGGAGCTGGCTCTGAAACCGCCGTCAACGCGGGCGCGTCGCCGCTCGACGGGCCACACCCTGGTGGTCCGCGACTCAACCGGCCCGCCCAGGCGCTAAGTGTGGACCTCTACGATCCCGGCTCGCGGAGCGCCACCTCTGGCCGGCCGGGGTCGGACAAGTCTGGGTCTTGAGCCACGAACACCTGCTCCAGCGCTTTCCAACCAGCGCTGCTGATCACGTCGGCCTCACCGGACGTGATCGGCACCAACCACGTCAAGACGACTGGCACCGAGTCGTCGACATGGACGACGGCGAACCCTTCGGGCAGATACAACGGGCTGATCGCGACCATCGCAGTCATCTGACTGTCTGGAAACAGCGGGCCACGCGGGCCGATAACCTGCGCGTGTCGCAAGGCGGATCGGCGGCGCACCATCTCGCCAGCCACCTGGAACAACAGCCCCGCAGCGTCACGTCGTTTCCGATCCAGGGGACCCTGGCTGGATCGATCCCACGGTCGCGGTGACAATCGCGGAGTGCGCGACATGATCGAGGAACCGGCGGTGCTGCCCACGCCACGCGAGGTGGTTCTGGCGGCTGGCGACTGGATCGCCAGCCAGCTTCAGCAGGACGGGTTCGTCTGGTTGCCGAGCCGGTTGACGCTGCAACGCTCAGTCGGTTCGGTGCGCCATCAGATCCATGTGCAGCCGGACACGTACAACCGACGCGGCGGCCCGATCGCCGTCCAGGCCATGCTCAACGTCCGGGACACGGCGCTGCGGCGGTGGCGCAAGGCGAACCCACAGCTCGTGTTCGACCCCGACAACGACTACGTCTGCGGCCACTTCCTGGGCTATGCCACCGGTCGGGCCAACGGATACCTGTACGGCGACTTCCGCGACGGCGAAATCGATCTGAGCAGCCCCGGCGAACGGGAACGACACCTGGACGCGTTTGTCGCCACCGTTCGCCAGTCGGTGCTGCCATGGTTCGCCGAGGCCAGCGACCCGGACCTGATCGTCGAATCGCGCGCGGCCGATATGACGAGCTCTCCTGCGTGCATCGTCGATTGGCTGGCCAGTAGAGGGCGCATCGATCTTGTGCCGGTCTACGTTGCCCGCTATGTCGAACGCCATCCCGAGTGGGACGAGGGAGTGCGGCGAGGTGTTGCCCTGGCGGCCGACGGGCAGCGCCCGGAATACTCCACCAACTGGGCCGATGTGTTGGGCTGGACCAGCGCCAAGGTTACCGAGAGCCACCCAGCTGGGCCTGCGACGGGCCGCTAGCTACTGGTGCGTCGGACGGCGCGGCCCCGCACACCGTCGGCGTAGCCATCGAGGAAGCTCGTGGCGCCTCGCGAACATGCCGACGTCGCACGCGGCGTGATATGCGTAACCACGGATCTGAGAGCGACCCACTGGTGTTCGGTCGCTCAGCGCGCAACGCAACCGCCTCACCAGGTCAGCGTCGATCGACCTGTGCAGGCGGGCGTAGTGGCCCAGCGACTGCAACGCGTTGGCTCTGGTCTGGGCGTTGGGCGACACCAAGGCGCGCTTGATCCGCGGAAGCGCGACCTCAGGATCGGGACGGTGGAGCACCAACGTCAGCAACGCGACGCCCGCGTAGGGGTCGTTTCGGTCGACAGCCTCGTCGACCTCCTCCGGACGATCGAGCACGCCGATCCAACTGCCCATGAACCAAGGCTGATCGATCGTCACGTCGCAGAGCATGTCATTGGCTGGAACACGGTCGCGGAGCCGCCGGTCTCGCCGGTGCCGAGCCCACGAGAGAAGCCGGCCCAGATCAGCTTCCAGGCCGGCGCCGCGGGGTCGGCCCCCGCGGACTCGAGGACATCGGCGGCGATGTCGGTCACCTGTGAAGCCCGAGGTTCAGAGGTACGTTGTGAACCCAGTCTCCTGTGCCCGGACGGTCCTCGTCGCGTGCGTCCGCGATGCGCGCGATGGCGGCGTCGAACGCCCGCCATTCCTCATCGCTCATCTCGCCGAGCTCATGCGCGATGTCCTCGAGCGTTGATCACCAAGTGCTCGTGCGAGTAGAGCTGGAGAAGGGTCTCGAAGCTCGCCACGGCCGACAGCAGAGCCCCGACGACACGGTCGATGTCATTCACGACTGCGACCGGAGCTGGACCAAGCCCACATACGGGCCGCCCAGCGAGCTGACCCAGGCCGAGTCCGTGAAGGAAGAGCTGACGATCACCGGCCGAGCCTCCACGATCGACCGCTCCTTGACATGTGACCATTCGGTCACCTATTTTCGAAGGCGTGACAGACGGCGACCTGGTTTTCAAGGCGCTGGCCGATCCGACCCGGCGCTTCCTGCTCGACCTCCTCTTCGCGCGTGACGGCCGCACGCTCACCGAGTTGGAGTCCGAGCTGGAGATGACGCGGTTCGGGGTGATGAAGCATCTGCGCGTGCTCGAGGACGCGGATCTTGTCGTCACCCGCCGGTCAGGTCGGGAGAAGCTGCACTTCCTCAACCCTGTGCCGATCCGGCTGATCCACGACCGCTGGATCGACAAATACACCGAACGCCAGGCTTCCGCCCTGGTGGAGTTGAAAGCTGAGCTGGAGACGACTGATGAGTGATGTCGAGACGACCGTGCAGGTCCACCGGGTCTACATCAAGGCGACGCCGGACGCGATCTGGGACGCGATCACCAAGCCGGAGTGGACTGCCCGATATGGACACCGCGGGCTCAACGAGTACGACCTGCGCCCCGGCGGCGCGTTCGTAGGGCGCGCCAACGAGGGCATGAAAGCTATGGGCGCGCCCGAGGTGGCCGTCGACGGCGAGGTCGTCGAGGTCGACCCGCCGCGCAAGCTGGTGCAGACCTTCCGCATCCTGATGGACCCGTCGATCGCGGCCGAGGGGTTCACACGGCTCACCTACGAGATCGCCGAGGGTGTGAACGGCGTTTGCACGCTGACCGTCGTTCACGACGTGAGCGGTGCGCCCGGCATGGCGGCATTGATGCGCGGCGACCTCGAAGCGATGGGTGCGGGCGGTGGCTGGCCGTGGGCGCTCAGTGGCCTCAAGACGCTGCTGGAGACCGGCAAGGAGATGGAGTCGTGACCGCCACCCTGGCTGCGCCGGCCACCCAGTCGACGGGCCGGTTGCTCGCCGCCGGCGCCGTGGCCGGGCCGCTGTTCGTCGCCGTTGTGCTCGCCCAGGCGTACACCCGCGACGGTTTTGACCTGGCCCAGCACCCGTTGAGCTCCCTGGCGCTCGGCGACGGCGGCTGGCTACAGATCCTCAACTTCGTCGTCTGCGGTGCGCTGACCATCGTGGCCGCGGTCGGCCTGCGCAGAGCCCTGCTACCGGGTCGGGCGAGCACCTGGGGTCCCCGACTCGTCCGCCTGGGCGGCGTGGCGTTGATCGTGGCCGGCATCTTCCAGGCCGACCCGGTCAACGGCTATCCGGTCGGTACGCCGGACGCCGTGACCGTCCACGGCATCATCCACTCGATGGCCCCAGCCGTCGGCGGCATCGCGGGCCTGGTCGCCTACGTCGTCTTCGCCCGGCGGTTCAGCGCCGACCGCGAACGCGGCTGGCTCGCCTGGACCATCGCGGCCCCGATCGCCATCCTCGCCACGGACGCGATCGCCTTCTCCACCACCGATTTCCGCGCGATGCTGGTCGGCCAACTGATCGGCGCGGTCTGGACCACGTCGCTCTGCCTGAAGCTCCGCGGCTAGGGGCTACAGCGGCAGCAGGTCGCGGACGAGTCGGTGTCTTACCTGCCATTGGTCATCGTCGCCCGATGGCCAGGGAAAACCGCCTTCGCTGAAGACCCAGTTCAGGTACGAGACGAACGGCATGGTCGTCTCCCAGCTGAACAGGCCGTCGACGCACCGGTCCGGAAGGACGAAGCCGTACGGGTCGCCTCCGCTGACGTTGGCTTTGTGGAAGCGGTCGGGTGCGGCAGGCAGCACGAACAGGCCGTTGTCGGGGTCGTCGTCGTTCTGCCGTTCGTTCCAGTCGGCCCACTCGTCCTCGAGGTAGTCGCGAGGGGTCGCCTCGACCTCGATCACGAGCGGGTCGGCGCTCGCCGAACCGGCCCACGCCGGGTGTGTGCCCACCAGCCAGACGTCCCCGACGATGCGTACCCAGGAGGACAGAGTCATGGGGACGGCGCCGAACTGCTGCCCCAACCAATCGACATGGGCCGCCGCGTTCGCGGTCGGCGGGATGTGCGGTCGCACGGGCGTCTGCTCGTCGTCGTTGGTGTGGAAGCGGTAGCCATCACCGGACAGCCGCTCGACGATCGCCTCGACGTTCTGGCGGGCGCGGCGCGCCATCTCGTCACAGACGAGCTGCGCCTCGTGCGCTTGTTCGGGCTCCAGAGTCGCGCCGCCGAGCTGACGCAGCTCCTGCCAGACCTGCTCGCGTTGCCCCTGCTCGTAACGGCCGAGCCAGCTCTTTGGTGATCCCACGCCGCGATCTTGCCAGAATCTTGCCGTCAGCCCGCTTGTGAAGACCCGGCCCAGATGTTGAGTTCCGACTCGGTGGCGTAGCGGTCGATCTCCGCGAGTTCCTCCGCCGTGAAGCTGAGGTTGTCCAGCGCCGCCAGGCTGTCGTCGAGTTGCGCGACGCTGCTGGCGCCGATCAGCGTCGAGGTCATCCGCGGGTCGCGCAGGGTCCAGGCGAGCGCCATCTGCGCCAACGACTGCCCGCGCCCGGCGGCGATGTCGCGCAGCGCCCGGATCTTCCCGAGGTTCTCGTCGGTCAGCCAGGCGGCGTCGAAGGAGCCGGGCCGGGCGGCGCGCGAGTCGGCGGGGACACCGTTGAGGTAGCGGTCGGTCAGCAGGCCCTGCGCCAGCGGCGAGAAGCCGATGCAGCCGACCCCTTCCTGGCCGAGCACGTCGAGCAGCCCGTCTTCGACCCAGCGGTTCAGCATCGAGTACGAGGGCTGGTGGATCAGCAACGGCGTACCCAGGTCGCGCAGGATCTGGACGGCTTGCGTCGTCATCGCCGGCGAGTAGGACGAGATGCCGACGTAGAGCGCCTTGCCCTGGCGCACCGCGGAGTCGAGCGCGCCGAGCGTCTCCTCGAGCGGCGTCTCCGGGTCGAAGCGGTGGGAGTAGAAGATGTCGACGTAGTCCAGGCCCATCCGCGACAGGCTCTGGTCGAGGCTGGCCAACAGATATTTACGCGAGCCCCAGTTGCCGTACGGCCCGGCCCACATGTCGTAGCCGGCCTTCGTGGAGACAACGAGCTCGTCCCGGTACGGACGCAGGTCCTGCTCCATCAGGATGCCAAAGGCTTCCTCGGCGGAGCCGTACGGCGGGCCGTAGTTGTTGGCCAGGTCGAAGTGCGTGACGCCGCGGTCGAAGGCCCGGCGCGCGATGGCCCGCTGGGTCTCCAACGGCCGCTCTCCGCCGAAGTTCTGCCACAGCCCGAGCGAGATCGCGGGCAGCTTCAGCCCACTGCGCCCGGTGCGGCGGTAGCTCATCGAGTCGTAACGGTCGTCAGCGGCGGCGTAGCTCATGGCTACAGCTTTACATGGCCTTCGTGAGGTAGCTCTGCACGGTGTCGTCGGCCACAGCCTGGTAGAGGGCCTTGGCCTTGGTCTTGTCCGAAAGAACGACGCTCTGTCCGTCTCGCGTGGCGGTGCCGGCGTTGGGGCTGCCCATGAAGGTCAGGTCGGCGCTGCGCAACCCGCGGAGCTCGACTGCCGTGTCGACGAGGTCGAAATCCTGGTCCACGGTCAGGGATTTGGTCGCGGCCTGGAGGAAACTGTTGAGCTTGACGGGATTCGCGAGGGTGCCGGCGCTGGCGGCCTTGTCCAGCAGGGCCTGCAGGAACTCCCGCTGGTGGCGCTCGCGGCTGAAGTCACCGTCGGCGAACTGGTAGCGCTGCCGCACGTAGTCCAGCGCCTCGGCCCCGGTCAGGTGCTGAGTGCCTTTCTTGAACGTCCGGTACGGCGCGTGGATCGACTTGATCGTCTTCTCGATCTTCAGGTCGACGCCACCAAGCGCGTTGACCACCTGGGCGAAGCCGCCGAAGTCGATCAGCGCCACGTGGTCGATGTGCACGCCGGTGAACCCTTCGACGGTCTGGACGATCAACGGCGTGCCACCCCACGCGTACGCTGCGTTGATCTTCGCCATCGTGTTGCCGTTGTTGCCGTCCGGCGAGGTCGGCACGAACACCCAGGTGTCGCGGGGGATCGAGATGACCTCGGCCTTCTTGTGGTCGGCGTCGACGTGCAAGATCATGATCGTGTCGGTACGGGAGTCGGCGGTCTTGTCCGGGTCGCGGGAGTCGCTGCCAAGTAGCAGCACGTTGAGCGCGCCCTGGACCACCTGGGTCGGCCGGCTTTCCTCAGGCACGTCTTTGAAGGCGTCAGTGCGCGCAAGGTGGTTGTTGAGTGACCGTCCGTAGGCCCAACCGGCCACGACGCCACCGACGCCCAGCAGCACCACGACTGCCAGGGCCCCGATCAAAATCCGTTTCGTCCTGCGACGCACTATCCCAAGCCCATCCGTCCCGCCGGCGACCACGCTGATCCCCGAACGTGAGCGACGTTATATGTCGTTCCTGTGTGCTTTCTTGGAGGTCTGTGTTGATCTTTCCCGGCTAGGGCGTGTCCTGCCGATCAACGTGAGCCGAGCCGGCCGAGCACGTTGAGCCGTGCCGCCCGGATCGACGGCAGGATCGCCGCCACGACGCCCACCATGCCCAGGTGGAGGACGATCGTCGACCACGGCAGCGTCACCGCCAGGTGGCTCGGGATTGCCGGGATACCGGTGTTGCATCTCGGTGATCCAGGCATGCCGCCAGGCGGCGGCTAGGCCCGTCACAGGCCGCGTTGATCGGCAGGACACGCCCTAGAGCGAGGGCTGCAGGTCGCTGAACCGCCGGGGAAGCAGCGCGGCCTTCTGCTCGGGAAACACGTCACCGCCGTAGCGGAAGATGCGGGCGCAGTTTTGACCGCGCGTCTCGGTCGTCAGCGCGCGCCGCGCGAGCGCCGAGTACATGGTGCTGTGCTTCACCCAGGCGGCCTCTTCGCCGTGCCGGTCGAAGCCCCGCCCGCTCCCCGCGTGCCCGAAGGCATCGTGGACCGCGCGGAACATGTCGTTCTGCCCGTCGCTGAGGTACGGGTGGGAGTTGCCGCCGGCGGCGCTGGCCCACACGTTCAGCCGGTGGGCCCGCAGGTCGTCGACCATGGACTCGACATCCGTGTACGGATCCTCGTCGACGACCCGCACGGCCACTCCCAGGCCGCCGAACTCGGTGCGGCCGATCAGGAAGTCGTACTGTTTCAGGGTTTCACGACAGAACGCGGCGTACGCGGAATAGGCGCGCTCCTCGCGGCTCGGCGCGGCCAGGTACGCGTCCGCGATGGCCGCGCCGACGCCCGGATCGAGCCGCACGCGGGCGTATACCTCGGGCGCGACTTCAGTCTTCGGGCCGAACTGGATCGAACCGCTACGCAGATACTCGACCGGTGGGAAGGGCGGTGACGGCGTGGGTACGAACAACGGAGTTCATGGTCCTCCTCAGGCAGTGCGAACTGGGGAAACGTTGGCATCGGGTCGACGGCGGCTAACCGGCCGGTGTCCGGGTTCAGCGGGCCGCCGAGCGCTCCCTGGTGCTGGAGATCGACGGCCGTTCCTCGGCCGCCTGCTGTTCGCGGCGCAACTGCTCGCGGCGCAACTGCTCGCCGAACAGCCGGATCTCGGACGCCCGACGGTCCTGATAGAACTTCGCGATCTTGCCGATGGTCGTGCTGTGCCCCCGACGCGGCATTGGACCCCTCCGTGGCAGTACGTAACGAGGAACGTGAACAACGTAGCGACTGTGAACACTATCCACAAGCTGTTTACCGATGGTAGCGTTCACGTGTGACAAACGAGCCGACAGCGACCATGGGCGAGGCCACGCTGACCGCCAGCGGCATCGCGCGACTTGCCAACGTCGGCAGGGCCGCGGTGAGCAACTGGCGCCGCAGATACGCCGACTTCCCGGAACCCGTCGGCGGCACCCCGGCGAGCCCGTCCTTCGACGCGCGGGAGGTGGAGCGGTGGCTGAGCCGCCACAACCGGCTGCACGAGGTCGGCACCGACCAGTCGGCGTGGCGCCACATCGGGAGCTATCAGCCGGCGGCGGAGGTCAGCGACCTGCTCGCCCTCTGCGGCGCGCGCCTGCTCACCCTGGCCAACGGCGCCACGGCCGGCACCGTGCCGGCACCGCGCGAGCTCGTCACCCAACTCGACGCACTCGACCCGGGCCTGGCGCGGCTCGTCGCCGGTGTCGTGCCGAAGCGCTGGACGCCACAACAGAGCATCGCGCTGTCCACGATCGACCAGCTCGCCGCTGAGCAGGACCCGGAGACGGCCTTCGAATACCTGCACCGCCAGTTCGTGTCCTCGGCCCATTCGCTGTCGGGCCTGGCCGGCACCCCGGACACCGTCGCCGAGGCGATGCTGACGATCGCGGGCTCCGGTCCGGTCACGTTCGACTTCACCGCCGGCACCGGATCGCTCCTGCGGATGGCCGCCGACCGCGCGCTGGCCGGCGGCTCGTCCACCCGGTGCTACGGCCAGGAGATCAGGTCGGAGTACGCACTGGTCGCTCTGCTGCGGCTGTGGTTCGTACACCTGCGGGCCCGACGCACGGGGTTTGCGGCGGAGCCGCCGGTCCTGCATGTCGGTGACAGCCTGCTCGCCGACGCGACGCCGGGATTGGCGGCCGACATCGTCGTGGCGAACTTCCCGTTCGGCCTGCACGACTGGGGGAATGAACGGCTCCCCTACGATCCACGGTGGACGTACGGCCTGCCGCCCCGCACCGAACCCGAGCTCGCGTGGGTGCAGCACGCGTTGGCCCATCTCGCGACCGACGGCACTGCGGTCGTCCTCATGCCGCCCGCTGCCGCGTCGCGGCCCGCCGGCCGCCGGATTCGCGCGGAGCTGATTCGTAGGGGAGCGCTGCGGTCGGTCATCGCGCTGCCGCTCGGGCTGATGCCGCCCACCAACGTCGGCCTGCACATCTGGGTGCTGACCCAGCCCTCGAAGCGGGTCGGCGAGCTGCTGATGGTCGACGCCACGGTCACCCCGCCGGGCCGGACCCTCGCCGACGTCGTGGGGACCATTTGGCGTTCCTATCTGTCGTCCGCGTACACAGAAGAGCCTGGCCTCCATCGCGCGGTGGCCGCGATCGACGTGCTCGACGACCAGGTCGACCTGACACCGCAGCGCCATCTGCCGCAGGCCGACGAGCTCGCCGCTGATCCGGCGCAGGTCGTCACCCGGATCAAGGCATTCGACCGGCTCATGGGGCAGGTGCGCAGCAGCCTGCCCGCCGTGACGGCGACGCCGACAGGGTCGTTGCGTTCGGCTCCCCAGGCGGAGATCAGCGACCTGCTCCGGTCCGGCAGCGTTTCTGTGCATCGCGCGGTCTCCCGCAGCCGATCCAGCGAGTCCGACACGACCGTGGTGGTGCTGACCCCTGGCGACGTGGTGGCGGGTGGGCCGGCAACCGGCTCGGTGACGCGAGCGGCGAGCGACGGTGGGGGTC
Source organism: Asanoa ishikariensis (assembly GCF_900107455.1). Taxonomy (GTDB): domain Bacteria; phylum Actinomycetota; class Actinomycetes; order Mycobacteriales; family Micromonosporaceae; genus Asanoa; species Asanoa ishikariensis. Next base: position 481,234 of record NZ_FNQB01000004.1, read on the forward strand.
CGCAGGTACGCACCGACGACATCCTCATCCCGGTAGTCGGCCACTCGATCACCGCGCGCGTGGCAGCCGCGGATCACGTCGGGGCGGAGCTAGGACCCGGCGTCCAGTTGATGCGGGTGGACACGACCCTCTTCGACCCGTGGTTCGTCGCCGGCGTCATCTCCCGGACGGACAACGCCCGCGTCGCCGGCCGAACCCTGAGCACGGTCAGCGGCACCTTCCGCATCGACATCAGGCGCCTGGCCATTCCTGTCCTGCCCTTGGAGCAGCAGCGGCGATACGGGCTGGCCTTCCGGCGGGTCGCCGAGTTCCGTGCACAACTCGACCTGGCGGCGGCGGCCGGCGCGGCGTTGGCTCGCGACATCGGCGACGGGCTCACGGCGGGTGCTCTGGAGCTCTTGCCTGAAGGCGATCCCGAAGCTCGGGTCCGACTTTGACGAGGCTCGGGTAGTCGCCACGCTACGTCGGGGTGCCTCCGGCCTCAGGTCAGGGGACCGCGACGACATCGAGGCCTCCTTGCACCCGTCGACCGCCGCCGACCTGGACCTGGTGGCGGCCGCCGGGTCCGGTTTTTCGACAACCCCGGCGTCGTACGCGGCCCAACGGGCGGTGATCCGCCGCAGTCCGTCGACCAATGGCGGCGCCGCGGCGCTGTCCGGTGTCCTGGGTGATCGTGGCCGTGGTCTCCCTCGCGCTCACGTCAACCGCTTGCCAGTCGGTGTCGCCGGTGCTGGCGCCTCGTCGTGCACCGCCGCGATCGCCGCCTACCGGCCCGACCCGTCGCCGGCGTCGAGGTGTCCGAAGCACGGCGCGCACGCTGGCGGGGCCGCCTTTGGCGTCCACTCCAGCTCTAGACCTGGTCGCATTGCGGTGCCTTTCCAAGGGCGTCCCGGCGCGGGCGCTTCAGCCGTCGAGGTCGCGGAGAAATGCGCTGATCCCATGTCGTTCGCTGCGTCCCAGGGCCGTGAAGATCTCCAGTGACTCGGTCGCCGCCGCCCGTGCGGCCTTGATGTCCCCGGCCGCCCGTTGAGCTCGGGCCAGGTGATGCAGCACCGACGCGACGCCGACCGGAGCGCTCTGCGCACGTGCGATCTCGAGTGTCGCTGTGAACAGCTCCAGCGCCGCCGGCACGTCTCCGCCGGCCAGCGCCACCTCGCCGGCAAGGTCGAGTGCGTCCTTGCGGGCCAGGGTGAAAGGCGCCCGCTTGGCCAGCGCCAGCGCCTGCTCGGAGTGCGGACGGGCCGCTCCCAGGTCGCCGGCCCGCAGACTGACCCGGCCCAGTGCGATCTCGACCATGACCAGCCCCAGCGGCTCGTCCACCTCGCGGAGGATCTGTACCGCTTCCTGATAGCGCATCATCATCTGCTCGTACCGCCCGCTCCGGCGCAACGACTGCGCCAGGGAGATCAGCACGTTGGCCTCGCCGGCCCGGTCGCCGGCTGTGCGCATTACCGCCAGTGCACGGGCGTAAGCGGCCCGCGCGGCAGGCGGGTCGTCCATCTCCAGCAGCAGGTTGCCGAGCGCCAACTGCGCCCACCCGAGCTGAACAGGCGCCGGATCGGCGTCGAGCCGCACGACCGCCCAGCCGACAGCGGCCAGCGCCGGCCGCCACCTTCCCATCACCCGATAGGCCATGCTCAGGTAGGTCGCCGCCGTCGCCGCGCGCAACGAGTCGCCCCGAACCGCGTACGCCCGCCGGGCCGAACGCAGCGGTCCGCGCGCCGCCAACGGCCGCCCGCTGCGCTGCCACACCATGCCCAGCCCTAGCCGCAGCGCGGCGGAGCCCTCCGCATCGGGCCCGGCCGCGAGCACCCGACCCGCAGCGTCAGTCCACTCCGGACCGTACGCGTGCGTCAACGCGACGTTGGTCGTCGCACACACCAGCCGCCACGCCAGCTCGACCCAGCCACGGGCGACGCAGTCGAGTGCCGCGGACAGCACCAGGGCCTGATCGACCCGCGACGCTGGTGGCCCGGCCGGAGCAGGCTCCGCCGGATACGGGCGCGAACCCAGATCGGCCCGCAATGCCTCACCCAGCAACGCCTCGTAACCATGGCGCAGTGCGGCCACATCAAGGTCGTCGCAGTCCTCGCGGGCGTACAGCCGCACCAGGTCGTGCATCTGGTACCGGAGCTCCTGTCCGCTGTCCCACGTGGACACCAGCGACGCGGCCGACAGTCGCTCCAACCGCCGCTCCGCCTCCGGCAGCCCGACGTCCAGCAAGGCAGCCGCGAGCCGAGCGCCGGCCGACGGCACCGGAAGCAGCGCGAGCCGTCGCAACAACAGGGCCGCCGACGCGTCGACCAGCCGGAGGCTCTCCGCGAACACGGCCCGGACGTCCCGGTCGCCCACGGTCAGCTCGTCCAGCCGCGACCGTTCGTCGTCGAGCCGGGCCGCCATCCGTTCCAGCGAGGTGCCTGGTTGGCGGGCCAGCCGGACCCCGACGATGCGCAGCGCGAGCGGCAGGCCACCGCAGAGTTCGAGGAGTCGGCGGGCCGCGTCGGGCTCGTCGGACGTACGCGGCTGGCCTGAGACGTTGTCCAGCAGAGCCGCCGCGTCCCTCGGGTCCAGCACGCCCAGCTCCACGGCGGTGACCCCGTCGAGCCCGGCCAGCGTCGACCGTGACGTCACGATTGTCCGGCAGCCAGGGGCACCCGGCAGCAGCGGCCGCACCTGCGCCTCGCCGGCCGCGTTGTCCAGGACCAGAAGCGGGCCTCGTTCGGCCATTGTGGACCGGTACAGGCCCGCCCGGGCGTCCCGGTCCGAGGGGACCGACGGGCCGGGCAGCCCCAAGGAGCGCAGGATCGAGCCCATCACCTGGTACGCCTCGGGCGGTGAAGGCTCGGTGCCGTGCAGGTCGACGAAGACCGCCTCGGTGTCGAGTTGGTGGGCCAGGCGGACCGCGAGCGTCGTCTTGCCGGCGCCGCCCATCCCGGAGACGCAGACCGTCACGGGCCGCGCGGCGGCGCCGTCGAGCAGCGCGCTGACCCGGTCCAGCTCGGACGCCCGCCCGGTGAAGTAGGAGATGTCGGCCGGGAGCTGCCGCACCCGCGGCGCCGGTCGGGCCGGTGATCCGCCGAACCACGAGCGGACCAGAGCGACGCCCGCGACGGTGTCGCCGAGGAGCAGGTGCCGTTCGATCGCCCGTAGCTCCGCGCCGGGGTCGAGGCCCAGTTCGTCGGCGAGTACGCGCTGTGCCCGGCGGTACGCGGCCAGCGCTTCGGCCTGTCTGCCCTCCAGGGCGAGTCCGAGCACGTGCAGCACCCAGAACCGTTCGCGCAGGGGCTCGGCCAGCACCAGGTCGGCGGTCTGTTCGGTGATCGGACGGCCGGCGAGCAGGTCGACGGCGAGGTGCCGTTGCAGCGCCTCCATCCGTTCGGCGTCGAGCAGGCCGCCCGCCGACCGGATCCGTTCGCCGGCCGCGTCCTGGCACGCCCGCCCGCGCCACAGCCGCAACGCCGCGGCGTAACCTCCGCTCGCGCCGGACCAGTCCGCGGTCGCCGCCCGTTGTGCGGCCCCCGCTGTCAGGGATCGGAAGGCGCCCAGGTCGACCTCGACGGCGTCCGCGGCCAGCCGGTAGCCGGCCGGGTGGGTGGCCAGGAGCATCTGTGGGTCGACCCCCGCCGGCGCGAAGGCCCGCCGGATCCGGTGCACGGCGATCTGTAGCTGGTTGACCGCGGTACGCGGCGGCGCTCCACCCCACACCATGTCGACCAGGTCCTCGACCTGCACCAGCACGCCGGACCGGAGGGCGAGGGCGGCCAGCACCGTCCGCGCCGGGGCGCTGGCCAGGGCCGCCACCACACCGTCCGCCACGATCTCGACGGCACCCAGGATGCGAACTTCGACAGCGGGCACAGCCGCACGCTACCGCCGGGGAGTCCGACTCCGATCAGCACTCTCGCGCGATGGGACACCGTCTGACCCATCCGCCCCACTCTGGCCGCGCGGGGTTTGGTTTCGCGGCTGGCGGTTACGGGTGGGTTTGGCCCACCGTGCGTAACGGGCCGATCAGACAAGGGGGACCACCATGGCATTGCCCACGATCGTCCTGGTGCACGGAGCATGGGCCGACGCGGCCAGTTGGAACGGCGTCGCGTCCGTACTGCAGGGGAGGGGATTCACGGTCTACGCCCCACCGAACCTGCTACGCGGTGTGACCACCGACGCCCCGTACATCGCATCGTTCATCGCCCAGCGTACGAGTGGGCCGGTGGTCCTGGTTGGACACTCGTACGGCGGCCTGGTCATCACCAACGCCGCCCTCGGCGGCGGCGACGTGAAGGCGCTCGTCTACGTCGACGCGTTCATCCCCGACGAGGGCGACACCACCTTCGGGATGCTGGCCAACGCCGGTTCGGCGCTCGACGTCCCGGACCCGACGACGGTGTTCGACGTGGCCGGCTATCCGGGCGCCCCCCAGGGCGATGCCGACGCGTTCCTGAAGCCGGACGCTGTGCACACCTCGTTCGCGCAGGACCTGCCCGAGGCGGACCGGTGGCTGATCGCCGCGGGTCAGCGTCCGCTGACGCTGAGCGCGAACCAGATCCCGTCCGGCCCGCCGGCGTGGAAGACCCTGCCGAGCTGGACCGTGGTCGGCACGCAGGACAAGATCATTCCGCCGGTGGCGCAGCGCCGGATGGCCGAGCGGGCGGGCTCGACCGTCAGCGAGGTCGACGCCTCGCACGTCTCGCTGATCTCGCACCCGGAGGCGGCCGTCGACGCGGTGGTGGCCGCAGCGACCGCCGTCGGCGGGTGACCTTTGGGTCGCGATCCGCGAGCACGCGGTGTGGCCGCCGCCGGGCAGCGACCACAGCGCCGCATCGCCCTGGCCACCGCGATCGAGGAAGTGGCGGCCAGGGACCGGACGCTGGCGCAGTTGGTGGCGACGGTAGGCCCGATCCGGTACCTCCCGCGAGTCCCTGACGGGCCCTTCGGCATGCTCGTCCGTTCGATCTGTTCACAGCAGATCTCGGCGGCGGCCGCGCAGGCCATCATCGCCCGGCTGGCCGCCGCGGTCGGCGGCCTGTTCACACCGTCAGGCTTGGCCACGGCCTCGGACGAGCTGATGCGGGAGGCCGGCCTGTCCCGCAACAAGATGGTCTCGCTGCGTGACCTGTCCGCGAAGGTGCTCGACGGGACGGTCGACGTCAGCCCGGCGACCAGGCAAAGCGACGAAGAGATCATCGAACGACTGACGGCGGTACGCGGCATCGGCCGCTGGAGTGCCGAGATGTACCTCATGCACTGCCTACGCCGCCTCGACGTCTGGCCCGCGGGCGACCTGGACGTCCGTGAAGGCTATGCACGCACGTGGCAGGTCGAGCCGCGACCGACCGAGAAGGAACTGCTGCCGCTGGGCGACCCGTTCCGCCCGTACCGGTCAGTCGTGGCCCGCTACTGCCAGGAGGCGGTGTTCCGCGACCTCCGGAGTTAGTTAGGGTCCTCCGCATGGCAACGCGGCTGGTGCACATCACCATGAAGGCTCGGGACGAGAACGCGCTGGGCGGTTTCTGGGCGAAAGCGCTCGGCTGGGGCGCCACTGTCGAAGAACCCGGCGTCATCAACCTCGAACCCGAAGGCTTCGACTATCCCGACCCGGTCGCCATCTGCATCGACCTGGTCGTCTCCCCGGAGCCGAAGACGGTGAAGAACCGGGTGCACGTCGACCTCGCGACCACGTCGACGGCCCACCAGGCGGAGCTGGTAGCGCGCTTGACGGAGCTCGGCGCGAAGCCCGTGGACGTGGGCCAGGGAGACGACGCCTCGTGGATCCCCATGGCCGATCCGGAGGGCAACGAGTTCTGTGTGTTGGCCCCCGGGCCGCTCATCCAGGACACCGGTCCGATCGCCTCGGTGGTGGTCGACTGCGCGGATCCGCGCGCCATGGCCCGCTTCTGGGGCGAGGCCACGGACTGGACGCTACTCAAGGTGACCGACGAGAGCGCGGTGCTGCGCTCGTCGGCGGGCGTCGGCCCGTACCTGCAGTTCCTCCGCACCCCCGACGTGAAGACCGGGTGGAACCGGGTCCATCTCGACGTCCGCCCGTACCCGGATGACGACCCGGAGGCCGAGGCGGCCAGGCTGCGGGCTCTCGGTGCCACCGAAATCGAGCTGGGCGACATCCCGTGGCAGGTCTTCGCCGACCCGGAGGGCAACGAGTTCTGCCTCCTGGCCCCGCGCTAGCGGGCCAGGTCGGCGGCCCGCCGCAGATGTGTCGCTCGCAGGGCCGCCCAGCTTTCCTGGTCGTCGCTGTCGCGCACGGTCGTGCCGCCCAGCACGACGAACTCGCTCGATCGGGCCCGTTCGCCGATGCGGTCGGTGAGCATCGTGGTGCGCATCGCCTGGTAGCAGCCGGACGACTCGAGCTCGGCGACGGTGTAACCGGCCGTGCAGAGCATCAGAGCCTTGCGCGCCGGGCGCAGGCGGGCCGGTTTGTACGCGTACCCGACCGTCCACACCCGATCGAACCAGCCCTTGAGTAGCGCCGGGCAGTCCGCCCACCAGACGGGGTAGACGAACGCCCAGACCTCGGCCGCGTCGAGTTTGGCGTGCTCGGCGGCCACGTCGTCGCCCACCGGCGCGGTGGCGTCACGGCCGCCTTCCCGTTCGTACTCGTCAAGGGTCAGCTCGGGGCGGAACGCCATCGCGTAGAGGTCCGAGACGGTCCACGTGTGGCCGGTGTCCGCGAGCCCGCCGAGGAAGGCGTCGCGGACCTCGCGGGTGAAGCTGTGCGCGCTCGGATGCGCGTAGACGACGTGAACATTGGTCACAAGGCGATTCTGGCTCACCCCAGGTTCGGCAGGGCAAGCTCCCACAGGCGGTCGGCGGCCTCCGGGTCGAGGGCGTGTGCGGCGACACCGGGGGTCGAGTTCGGGCCGCCGGGTACGACGGGGGACTCACGGTTGTCCTCGAAGTAACGCCCGGTCACACCCTCGACCGTCGGCGACGCGGCTACCAGCACCGTGGCCGAGGCGCCTTCGGCGGGCGTCTTGAAATGCGCCGGGACCAGCAGTTCACCGGTCTCGGTCATGGCGCCGAACCCGACCATCGTCGCGCGGTCGAGGTGCCGCTGGAGCTTGGTGTGAATGGACCCCGGCGCCACGGCGTTGGCTGTGATGCCATCCGCCGCCCAGCGTTGGGCGACCCCGACCGCGAGCAGCACGTCGGCCGTCTTGGACTGGCCGTATGCGGCCCACCCCGCGTACGGCCGGCGGGCGAAATGGGGGTCGTCGAAGTCCATCGGCCACGCGAGATGCGCACCCGAGCTCACCGTCACGACCCGCGCTCCGTCAGCGGCGGCAAGCGCCTTGTGAAGGCCGTACACAAGCGCGAAATGACCCAGGTAGTTGGTGGCGAGCTGGAGCTCCCAACCGGCCGCCGTGGTCTGGCGGGTCGGCAGCGCCATGATCCCGGCGTTGGCGACGAGGGCATCCAGCGGCCCCGTCCAACCGTCGGCGAACGCCGCCACGGAGTCGAGGTCGGCGAGGTCGAGCCGGCTGGCCAGCACTCGACCCGCACCGGACTGGGCGGTGATCTCGTCGATGATCGGCTTGGCGTCAGCGGGCTCGCGGGTCGCCACGGTCACCTCGGCGCCGGCTCCCGCGAGGGCGCGGACGGTCTCGGCCCCGATCCCAGAGGCGCCGCCGGTGACGATCATCCGGCGGCCGGTCAGGTCGACTCCGGCGAGGATCTGGGCTGCGGTGGTACGAGCGTCGAACTCAGTCATGGCTGCTACGGTACGAAGGGATCATCGGACGATGAATAGTTGATACTCCGGCCTTCTTTAGCGAGCGTCCAACCATGGATCCACTGGAAGACGTCCTGACCCTCACTGCCGCCACCGGCCACCTCTCCACGAGCATGGCCGCCGGCGGGCGCTGGGGGCTGCGATTCACCCCGCTCGACGGCGTCAAGTTCAACGCCATCCGCCGCGGCGCGTGCCAACTGCGGGTCGACGGTCTCGCGGACCCGATCGCACTCACGGCCGGTGACTGCTTCCTGCTCACCCGCCCGGTGCCGTTCGAACTGGCCAGGGACGACGACGTACCGGTCGAGCCGGCCGATCCGGTCTTCCGGGCCGCGATCGACGGCGTCGCCCGGGCCGGCACCGGTGACGAGGTCGCCCTGATCGGTGGGCGGTTCAGCTTCCGGGGCCGCGCCCGCGCGCTGTTGCTCGACGGCCTGCCACCGGTTATTTACGTCCCGGGCGCGACCCCCGAGGCCGACGCTGTGCACTGGGCGATCGACCGGATCGAGCACGAGGTGCGGCGCGCGCAGATCGGCTCGACGCTGGTGGCGGAGCACCTGGCCGTGGTGATGCTGATCCAGGTGCTCCGGTTCCACCTGGCCACCACGGCCGCCCCCGCGTCCGGCTGGCTGGCCGGGCTGACGGATCCGGTGGTCGGCCCGGCGTTGCGAGCGATGCACGCCCGCCCGGCGGACCGGTGGTCGGTCGAGACGCTGGCGGATACGGCGGCGGTGTCGAGATCGACGCTCGCGGCCCGGTTCCGCGCTCTCGTCGGCAAGGGCCCGCTCGACTACCTCACCGGTTGGCGCATCGAGCTCGCGGCGGACCGACTCCGGCGCGGAGACGGCACGCTTGCCAGCATCGCGCGGGACGTCGGCTACGGATCCGAGAGCGCGTTGAGCGTGGCCTTCAAGCGGGTCACGGGCGCGTCGCCCGCGGCATACCGGGCGAGCTCCTTGACCTGACCGATTCGCCCGTTTCGCTCGGCCGGGACGGCGCAGGCGTTCACATCCTGGTCTGATCTCGGCGTGAAACCTGCGTGGGCCGCGTTCGTCTCCGTCGCCGCGGTCCTGGCGGTGGTCGCCCTGCTCGTAACAACCTGGCCGTCGACCACGCCGACACCGAGGTTCGTCGCCACGTCGCCGGAAGTGGTCGCGCCGACGTCCGACGTGCCGCCCTCGACTCCGCCGCACACTCCGTTGGCGACGTCCAGCCCCAGTCCCAGAGTCCCGGAACGCACGTCGGTGCCGGGTGCCACGCGACGGGGGAACCGGCCACCGGTGGTCAACAGCGGTCCGCGTACGGGCAATCTCGTCGCCTTGACCTTCGACGCGGACCTGACCGTGTCGATGCGGGAGTCGCTCGACTCGGGGCGCGTGAAGTCCTACGCCAACCTGCGCATTCTCGACCAGTTGGAACGCGACCGCGTGCCCGCGACGTTCTTCCTGACCGGCATGTGGGTGGAGCAATATCCGCAGGTGACACGCCGGATCGCCCGCAACGACCGGTTCGAGCTCGCGAACCACACCTACGGCCACGAGTCCTTCGTGGACAACTGCTACGGGCTGCCCCGGATCCCGCGGTCGAAGATGACGTCCGATGTGGACAAGACCTTCGACATCATCGGCCGGTACGGAGGTCGGCAGACCCGGTTCTTCCGCTTCCCTGGTCTGTGTCATGACCGCGCCGCCCTGGACGCGCTGGCGCCGCTGGGTGTCACGGTCGTGGACGGCGACGTGGTCAGCGGCGACCCGTTCGCGAAGCGGTGGCAGCCGATCGTCAAGGCGGTGCTGACGAACGTGCGCCCCGGGTCGGTCATCATCCTGCACGTGACCGAGGCGAACGCGGCGATGACGGACGACGCGCTGCCGCACATCCTCGCGGGCTTGAAAGAACGGGGACTTCAGCCGGCGATGTTGTCGGAGGTGCTCGCGGCGCGGTAACGCTCGAGCCCGTCCAGCAGCAGGTCGAGGGTGAACTCGAACTCGACCTGGCTGTCACACCACCCCAGCGTCGGATCGGTGGCGCCGTGCATCTCGTGCGCCACCATGGCGGTCAGGTTGGGCAGCGCCTCGGCCATCGCGGCCAGGTCGGCCTCGGCGTCGTCCGGTTCGAGACTGCCACCGGCGGCCGCCGGACTGAACACCTCCTGCGCGAAGCCGAACGGCATGCTGCCGAACGCGTGGATGGCCCGGTGCGCGAGGTGGTGTGAGAAGCCGGCGCGCAGGAGGGTGCCGACGATCCGGTCGAAGTACGCGTAGACGCCGCCGGGGATGGTCCGCCTGGTGGTTAGCAGCCCGGGCGCCCACGGATGGCGCAACATGACCTGACGGGCGGCGAGGAACTGCTCGCGCAGGTGTGCGCGCCAGTCGGTTTGCTGGGTGGAAGTCTCGACGATCTCGTCGAGCACGGTGGAGATGACGCCGTCGAGCAGTTCCTCCTTGCCGGCGACGTAGAAGTAGAGCGACATGGCCTCGACGCCGAGCTCCGATGCCAGGCGGCGCATGGTGAGCGCCTTGATCCCCTCGGAGTCGACCAGGCTGACGGCGGCGGCCAGCACCCGCTCGCGACTGAGCGGTTCCCGAAATGTCTTAGCTGTCATCCACTTCCCAACTCTTGTGCGGCCACCTTACCATGTAAGGCACCTTACGTTGTAAGGCCGACACCGAGGGAGCCGCCAAGATGGACCCGTTGATCCGCACCGCACGCGTGACCGGGCTGCTCTACCTGGGCCTCGCCGTCTCGGGAGCGCTAGGTTTCCTGCTGATCCGATCGCGCCTGTACGCGCCGGACGACGCCGCGGCAACGTTGGCCAACGTGGTCGCACACCAGTCGCTGGCGCGCGCGGGCATCGCCTTCGAACTGCTCACGGTGCTGACGCAGGCCCTGGTCGCGGTCTGGTTCTACCGCCTGTTCCACGCGGCCGACCGCTTCGCGGCGGGCGGCATCGCCGCCTTCGGCCTGGCCAACGCGATAGCCGTCCTGTCCAGCGCGGCCCTGCTGGCGACGGCCCTGGACGCGGCCCTCGACGGCGAGGCCGGCACTGTCCAGTTGCTCTACGGCATCAGCGACAACCTGTGGGGCGTCGGCGCACTGTTCTTCGGCTTGTGGCTCATCCCCATGGGCCAGGTCGCGCTGCGCTCGGGTTGGTTGCCGCGCGCACTTGGCTGGCTCCTGATCGCAGGCGGCATCGGCTACGTGCTGAGCGCGTTCCTCCGCTATCTGACGCCGGACGCGCAACCGATCGCCGACCTCCTCGCCTTTCCGGCCACCGCCGGCGAATTCTGGATGATCGGCTACCTCCTGGTACGCGGCGTCCGCCGGCAGGCCACCGAACACACCTCTGCCCCGCTCGAACAAGTGGCTGCCTAACCCAAGGTGTCGCAGCGATCGATCGTCGGCCAACTCAGGGCACACTTGGCGGACTCGCAGCAGGTAAGTTGGTCGGTGTATTTATCCTCAAACCACACGGGCATCCCGTGAACACGCGTCGAGAGAACCGATGAAAATCGCAACTCCTGATCTGTAACGACGCTGGTCGACAAGTGTGCTTCCCGCTCACGTGGGGATGGTCCGTACGTCTGCACGTTTTACGACGATGAAGTCTAGTGCTGCCCGCGCACGCGGGGATGGTCCGGAGGAGACATGAGCTCTGGCCAGGGCACGACGTGCTCCCCGCGCACGCGGGGATGGTCCGCGATTCCCGACCATGCCGACAGAGGATTACCCATGCTCACCGCGCACGCGGGGTGATCCCCAGATCGTCAAGCCGCAATGGTTGGCGGCGGTGTGCTCCCCGCGCACGCGGGGATGGTCCGGCGGAAGGGCCTGGCGCCAGGATCGCCGGGCCGTGATCCCCGCGCATGGCGGGGATGGTCCGCGAGGACGATTCCGTGCTCCATCGGCGGGGCGATGCTCCCCGCGCACGCGGGGATGGTCCGGACCTGAAGATCGCCGGCTCGGTCAACCGCGGGCGCTCCCCGCACACGCGGGGACGGACAGATTCGTGCGTCCGTACCCGGGTTCGCGTGGACCCGACAGCGGCGAAAAAGCGTTGGCAAAGCAGCCTCAGCCATGCTGGCCACGTCATTCAGCCTCGGGGGGTGAATGGCAAACCCGGGCGCCAAAGAGGAGACACAACCTCCGGCCAGGGCGCCACGCCCCGGTCGCGACGTCACATAGACCTAGCGACCGCCGACCGGTTCCGCTCCGTCCCAGTCCAAGGGACGGGGCGGACGTTCATGTTGGTCGGACGGTCAGCGGCAGGCTGGCCCGAGGCGGCGGGGGAAACGGCCGGCAAGAGGACCGCACTACGAGCTCCGTAGGCAGCCGGATGTGGGTGGACCGCTCCACCCCCGCGATCAGGTCCACGAGCAACCGCAGCGCCTCGGCACCCATTCGCTGCAAGGGCTGCGTGATAGTCGTCAGCGGCGGATTGACCAGCGCTGACTCAGGCACGTTGTCGAACCCGATCACCGACAGATCATCAGGCACCGACAACCCCATGCCGCGCGCCACATCCATCGTCGAGATGGCCGACAGGTCGTTGCCGGCGAATACCGCCGTCGGTCGATCAGGCAGCGACAACAACTCAAAAGCAGGCGCCTCGGCACTTTCGACCCGGAACCCGCCAACCCGGACCAGCCGCTCGTCAACAGCGACCCCGGCATCAGCCATCGCCTTGCGGAATCCGGCCTCCCGCAGGCGAGCGGACTCCAGATCAGGCCGACCACTGAGGTGCCCGATCCGCCGGTGCCCCAACGAAAGCAGATAGTTGGTAGCGAGCACCGCCCCCGCGAAGTTGTCCGAATCAATAGTCGGCAACCCGGACGGGCCGGTATGCGGGTCGACAGCCACCACATGGAAGTCCTGCTTGGTCTCCACGACGGTGGGCGTGACGATCACCGCGCCGTCGATCAAGGTGCCCGACAGCCGCGCCAACGAGCGACGTTCCCAGCCGATCGAGGTCCCGCCGCCGTCGCCGCTGGAGTAGGCCAACAACTGGTATCCAGTGCCGGCCACCTCCTTCGACGCACCCTTCAGGAGCTCCGTCGAGAACGGCTCGAACTCCGCCACCAGGATGCCGAGGACGTTCGTGCGGTGGCTGCGCAACGACTGCGCGCCCAGGCTCGCCTCGTATCCGAGCTGGCTGATGACCTGCTGCACCCGCTCCACGGTGGCCGCCGCGACGCCATAACGCCCGTTCACGACCTTGGACACGGTCGCCACGGAGACGCCGGCCGTGCGGGCCACGTCCGACATCTTCACACGCTGCGGGAACGCCACGCCGATGATGATAGATGCCGCCGCGGGGAGTGTCGGGGGCGTTTCGAAAACGATATCGATAACGATTGACACTGGCCGAGCGGGGCTGCAAAACTCGCCGTCAATGCCGAGTACCGCGACTGCTGGTCGAGGAGACATCGATGGCAACCAAGCACCGTGCAGCCCCATTTTTGGGGATACTTTTGTCCGGATCGCTGCTGCTGACCGCCTGTGGCGGCGGTGGGGAGAGCGAAGAACCGGCCGCGAACGAGCTATACAAGAACCCCGTCACGCTGACCTGGTGGCACAACGCCTCGCAGGACGGTCCGGGCAAGACCTACTGGACAAAGGTCGCCAAGGACTTCTCCGCGGCGCACCCGACCGTCACGATCGAGATCGAAGCGATCGAGACCAACCAGCTTCAGCGCACGCGGCTCCCCGCCGCGCTGCTGACCAGTGACCCGCCGGACATCTTCCAGGCCTGGGGCGGCGGCGAGATCCGCGAGCAGGTCGAGGCCGACTACCTCAAGGACATCACCGACCAGGTCAAGACCGAGGTCGCCAACATCGGCAGTGCCTCCGAGATCTGGCAGGTCGACGGCAAGCAGTACGGGTTGCCGTTCCGGATGGGCATCGAGGGCATCTGGTACAACAAGGACATGTTCGCGCAGGCGGGCATCGCGGCGCCGCCGACGACGTTCGACGAGCTCAACGACGCGGTCACCAAGCTCAAGGCGATCAACGTCGTGCCGATCGCGCTCGGTGCGGGTGACAAGTGGCCCGCCGCGCACTGGTGGTACAACTTCGCCCTGCGGGCGTGCTCGGTGGACGTGTTGAAGAAGGCGTCGATCGACCTCACCTTCGACGACCCGTGCTTCGTCAAGGCCGGTGACGACCTCAAGACCTTCATCGGCACCGACCCGTTCCAGAAGAACTTCATCGCCACCCCCGGTCAGAACGACCCGACCAGCGCCAACGGCCTGCTCGCCAACGGCAAGGCCGCGATGGAGCTGATGGGCGACTGGAACAAGGGCACCCTGGAGACGGTCGCCCAAGACCCCGCCAAACTGACCAAGTTCCTCGGCTGGTTCCCGGTGCCGGCGATCTCCGGCTCCGCGGGCGACCCGAAGGCGGCCCTCGGTGGCGGCGACGGCTACGCCTGCGCCAAGAACGCGCCGGCCGAATGCGTCGAGTTCCTGAAGTACATCGTCAGCCCTGAGGTGCAGAAGGCGTACGCCCAAACGGGTGTCGGTCTGCCCGTTGCCAAGGGTGCGGAGTCCGGCGTCGAGGACCCGGCGCTCAAGTCCATCCTGGACGCGACCTCCAGCGCCACCTACGTCCAACTCTGGTTGGACACCGCATACGGCAGCACCGTCGGCAACGCGATGAACGACGCCATCGTCGCCATCTTCGCCGGCAAGGGCTCGCCTCAGCAGGTCGTCGACGCCATGAAGTCGGCTGCCCGCAAGTGACCTCGACACAACACCTCGCCGGCGGCGCCACCGCGTCGCCGGCGAGGCCCGTCTACCGCGGGTCCGGACGAGCTGCCGAGACCAGGCGCAAGTGGTACGAGATCATCGGGCTGACCACTCCGGCGATCGCCGTGTACGTGATGTTCGTACTCGTGCCGATGGGCTTCGCGGTCTACTACAGCCTCTACCGTTGGCGCGGGGTCGGTCCGCCGACCCAGTTCGTGGGGTTCGACAACTACGTCCTGGCCTTCCAGGACCCGATTTTCATCGACGCCCTGCGCAACAACGCCATCATCGTGGTCGGCTCGCTGCTCGTGCAGGGCCCGATCGCCCTCGGCGTCGCTCTGCTGCTGAACCGCCGGTTCCGCGGGCGCACCGTGTTCCGCCTGTTGGTCTTCGTGCCCTACGTGCTCGCCGAGGTCACCGTCGGCATCATGTGGAAGCTCATTCTGACCGACGGGGGCACGGTCGACGCGCTGCTGAAGTCGCTCGGGCTGGGCAGCCTGACCCAGGCCTGGCTGGCCGACCTCGACGTGGTGATCTGGACGCTGCTGTTCGTGCTCACCTGGAAGTACGTCGGCTTCGCCATCATCCTGCTGCTCGCCGGACTGTCCAATGTGCCTGCCGAGCTGACCGAGGCGGCGGCGATCGACGGCGCGGGGTGGTGGCAGGTCCAGCGGCACATCACGCTTCCGTTGCTCGGCCCCACGATCCGGATCTGGATGTTCCTGTCGATCATCGGCTCGCTACAGGTCTTCGACGTGATCTGGGTGACCTCGGTGCCGGCCGTGCGCTCCCTCGGGGCCTCGGGAACCATGGCGACGTACATGGTGGACAACGGCTTCTTCGCTCGGCTCTGGGGTTACGGCAACGCGGTCGCCGTCATCCTGTTCGTCATCTCGTTCGTCGCGGCGTTGCTGTTCCAGCGTTTCCTGCTCCGCCGGGACATCGAGGGCGCCATCACAAGAAGGGTGGGCTGATGACCGAGCGTCGGCCATTCTCCTGGGGCAGCCCGCTGACCTACTCGTTGGCGTTCGCCGTCGCGGCCATTTCGATCGCGCCGGTGGTCTACGTGATCGTCGGCGGCTTCCGGACCACGCCGCAGATCGTCGCCGACCCGGCCGGGCTGCCCGACCCGTGGGTGTGGGACAACTACGCCCGGGTGCTGACCCAGAGCGACTTCTGGGGCCAGGCATTCAACAGCGCGGTGATCGCCCTGGGCACGACGATCGCTGTGGTGGCTCTGGGCGTCAGCGCCGCGTACGTGCTGGCCCGCTACACCTTCCGCGGCCGCGAGGCGCTCTACACGTTCTTCACCCTCGGCCTGCTCTTCCCTGCGGGCGCGGCGATCCTGCCGCTCTACCTGATGCTGCGCGACCTCAACCTGACCAACTCGTACTATGCGGTGATCCTGCCGCAGGTCGCGTTCTCGTTGCCGTTGACCATCGTGATCCTGCGCCCGTTCCTGAGCGCGATCCCACGCGAGCTCGAGGACGCGGCGGCGATCGACGGCACGGGCAAGCTGGGCTTCCTGTGGCGCATCACGCTTCCACTGTCCAAACCGGCCCTGGTCACCGTCGGCGTCCTCGCGTTCGTGGCGAGCTGGAACGCGTTCCTGCTGCCACTGCTGGTCCTCAGCGACGCCAGCCTGCACACGCTGCCACTGGGCGTGCAGAACTTCTCGAGCCAGTACACGTCCGACACGGCCGGCATCCTGGCCTTCACGTCCCTGGCCATGCTCCCGGCGCTCGTCTTCTTCACGTTCGCGGAGAAGCAGATCGTCGGCGGCTTGCAAGGTGCCGTAAAAGGCTAGTCACCGACCAGCCGAGGGCGAGCAGGAGTGCGGCGGGGACCACGGGGGTCAGCACCCAGGGCAGGGAGCGCGGCGAAAGCACCCAGGCCTGCCGGGAGTCGGCGAGCACCAGTTGGCGCTTCGCCGACTCCGGCACGGTCAACTCCCACTCGCCGGCGTCGTTCGGTTCGACGGTGGTGGCCTGCCACGACCGGGAGACGTCGACGCCATGAATCGGCCCGCTGTAGCCGCGGTCGCCGCGGGTCCAGTTGCCGACGCACCGCGAGTGCGTGTTCTCCTGCCGGTCGTAGGTGAGGTAGCAGTGGTCCACGATGGCGCGCGGCCCGTCGGCCCCCGGCCACAGTCCCGCCGACCAGGTCAGCATCCCACCGAGCACCAGCACGACCGCACCGACGGCGGCGATTCGAAGTCCCAACGCGCGCATGAAGGCCATCGAACCAGTTGATCAGGCGTTTCGGCGGCCCGGAATGAGCAGCGACAGGACGACGGCGACGGCGGCGGTCGCCGCGATGGTGAGGAAGGCGACCGCATAGCCGGTCGACGTGGGCAGCCCGTTGGGCGCGATCGTGCCCGTCACCAGAGCGCTGACCGCCGCCGTGCCGATCGCGCCGCCGATGTTGCGGATGTTGGCGTTCATGCCCGTGGCGGCGCCGGTCGCGGACGGGCTGACCGAGTGGACGATGACGCTGGTCATGGCCGCGTATGCGAGGCCGAGCCCGAGCCCGAAGACCGCGGCCGCGCTGGACACCTGCCACGGCGCGTCGTTGAAGAGGGCGAATCCGGCGGCGCCGGCCGCGAGGAACGCCGACCCGTAGGCGAGTTGCGCGCGGAAGCCCACGACCGTGTGGATGGGTCCGCTGATCATGCCGCCGACGGCCATCGTGACCAGCATCGGGAAGATCAGGAAGCCGGCGACGGTCACGCTGGAGCCGAAGCCGTACCCGGCCGCCTTCGGGGTCTGGATGAACTGGGGCAGGAAGGTGATCACGGAGAACATGGCGGCGCCGAACAGGAGGGCGACCAGGTTGGTCGTCCACACCGGACGGTGGCGCATCATCCGCATGTCGATCACCGGGTTCGACGACCGGGTTTCCACCAACACCCACAGCGTGAACGCGATCGCAGCCACCACGAACAGCCCGAGGGTGGGCGCCGACAGCCAGCCCCAGCGCGCGCCGATGCTCACCGGCAGGAGCAGCGCGACCAGCCAGCCGGCCAGCAGTGCGGCGGCGGGCCAGTTGACGCGGCCCCCGCCGCGGACGGGGGAGGCGGGCACGAACTTCCACGCCAGCGCGGCCACGGCCACGACCAGGACGAGCGGGATGCCGAACAGAGCGCGCCAGCCGAGGGCGGCGGTGATCGGGCCGGCCAGCACGGTGCCGAGGCCGCCGCCGACGGCGATGACGCTGGACATCGCGCCGATCGCCCGCGGTACGCGGTGTGCCGGGTACTCGTCCCGGATGATGCCGAACACGATCGGGAAGATGGCGCCGCCGAGACCCTGGATGATCCGGCCGACGATCAGCACGCCCAGGTTCGGGGCGAGCGCGGAGACGAGGCTGCCCACCGCGATCGCGCCGAGCACGATCAGCAGGGCGCGGTGCTTGCCGATCAGGTCGGCGATGCGGCCGAGGATCGGGGTGGCGACGGAGGCGGAGAGCAGCCAGGCGATCAGCACCCAGGACACGCCCGCCTGGGTGGTGCCGAGGTCGTGGCGGATCACCGGGAGCACCGGGCTGATCAGTGACTGAAGGATGGCGAACGTGCCGGCGCCGAGGCCGAGCAGCACGAAGACCAGCGACGTGGTCGATCGCGCCGGAGCCGCGGCGGGCGGGGTTGCGGTGAGGGTCATCGGAACGCTTCCTGCGATGGATAGACTGATAACCAGACTCCGGTAAAACGGAGCCGCGTTATCGGATTACTGATAACCGTACTCCGCTTCGAGGGGAGCGCCAATGCCGGGCCTCGACCTGTCCGTGGTGGGTGCGCGCCGACCCCACCGGGCGGACGCCGCGCGCAACTTCGACGCGTTGGTGGCGGCGGCGCGGGACGTGTTCACCGAGTACGGCGCGGACGCGCCGCTGGACGAGGTGGTCCGGCGGGCCGGCGTCGGCATCGCCACCCTCTATCGCAACTTCCCCACCAGGGAGCAACTCCTCGAGCAGGTGTACCTGACCGAGGTCGACGAGGTCTGCCGTGCGGCCGAGCCCGCCGCCAGCTTGGCGCCGTGGGAGGGCATTACCACCTGGCTGCGGCGCTTCATCGACTACGTGGCGACCAAGCGCGCGGTCGCGACCGAGCTGGACCGGGGATCGGTCGCCTACCGGGCCGCCACCGAGGCGCTCATCGCGTCCGGTGGGCCGCTGCTCGCGCGGGCGCAGGAGGCCGGCGCCATGCGCACCGACGTCGACATCGACGACGTCATGCGCTTCGTGATGGCGTACACCACCGTGAACTTCGCCTCGGCCGAACAGCGCGACCGCATGCTCGCGGTCGCCTTCGACGGCCTAGCCGCGACGCGGTGACGACCCCGGGCCGCCCGGAGCCGAGCCCCGCAGCACCACGCCGGGATCGCGGCCGAGGTCCAGGAACATCCGCACGTCGTCGAAGCGTTCGGCGCCGATCTCGATGACATTGGGGAGCCGTCCCCACTCCCGGAAGCCGAGCCGCTCGTAGAGCTCGATGGCACCGTGGTTGTTGCCGCGGACGCCGAGCGCCAGGGTCTCGATCCCGGCCTTGCGGGCGTCGTCGATCAGGGCGGCGGTGACGAGCCGGCCGACGCCGCGACCGCGCGCGGCCGGGTGCGTGGCCACCTTCTGCACGTCCGCGGAGTGGGCGAAGATCGGTTTCGGGCCGCGTCGCCACAGGCCGGTGCCGACCACCTCGTCGTCGAGCGTCGCCAGCGCCAGCGCCGCGTCGCCCTCGCCGACCTGAGTCAGCACCTGGTCCAGCCAGGCATCCGTCTCGGTCCGGCTCGGCGGCGCCGCATATCCGATCGCGCCACCGCGGTCGGCCACCGCGAACAGCACGCGGTGCACGCCGGCGCGAAGCTGCTCGTCCGCGACGGTCGGCCAACGGAGTTTGGCGCTTTCCATGATCGAGATCCTAGGTGGCGGGCCGGCCGAGGCCGCGCAACAGGGTGTCGACGACCAGGTCGGCCGCCTGTGGGGGAGTCAGGTCGGGGAAGCGGTACGCGGCGGTGCTGACCAACTGGTCGAGGACCGCACGGGCCCAGGGCACGTCGCCGCGTAGGAGGCCCTCGTCGACCGCGCGGCGTACGAACGCGTCCACGCGGGCGCTCTGCTTCTGGGCGCGGCCCTCGGCGGAGGGGTCGTCGCGCATCATCCGCCGGGTGTCGACCGGCCATTCGCGGCTGACCGGGACGATGCCCTCGACGTAGCGGTGCAGGGCCACGGCCACCGGCGCCTCCGTGAGCCGGGCCTCGTCGAGCACCCGCTCGGCGGAGTCGAGCTTTGCCTCGAACACCGCGCTCAACAGCGCCTCGCGGGTGGCGAAGCGGCGGTGGACGGTCGTGCGGTCGACCCCGGCGGCGCTGGCGATGGCCGCCAGTGAGGTGCTCGGGTCGTCGGCCAGGAGCCGGGCCCCGGCACGCAGGACCCCGGCCAGGTTGCGGGCGGCATCAGCTCTCATCGTGCTGTACATCATACCCCTCGTAGTAGATCAGTCGAGAAACACCACGCTAGCGTCGCACTTACGGTTCGACCATCTACACGGAACGGGAGTTTCGCAATGACACGCACGTGGCTGATCACCGGTGGTTCCCAGGGTCTCGGCCGGGCCCTGACGGCGGCAGCGCTCGCGAAGGGCGACCGGGTCGCGATCACCTCACGGCAGGCCGACGCCCTCGCCGACCTGCGCCAGGCGTACCCGGACCGGCTGTTGACCTTGGTACTGGACCTCACCGACGAGGCTGCCGCCCGGGACGCGGTGGCGGCCGTGGTCGAGCGGTTCGGCTCGCTCGACGTGGTGGTCAACAACGCCGGGTACGCCACCAGCGGCACCGTCGAGGACTTCCCGGCGGACGAGTTCCGCGCGCAGATCGAGACGAACCTCTTCGGCGTCGTCAACGTCAGCCGGGCCGCGCTGCCGGTCATGCGCCGCCAGCGGTCCGGGCACTTCGTGCAGGTCTCGTCCGTCGGCGGACGGGTCGGCGGCACGCCGGGGCTCAGCGCCTACCAGGCCGCGAAGTTCGGCGTCGCCGGCTTCTCCGAGGTCCTCGCCAACGAGGTGGCCCCGCTGGGGATCAAGGTGACGATCGTGGAGCCCGGCGGCATCCGGACCGGCTGGGCGGCCGGCGCGGCGAAGACCTCGGGCCCGACGCGTCCCGAGTACGCGGAGTCGGTGGGGAAGTGGCAGGACATGTTCGCCGCGTACACCGGCAACGAGCCCGGCGACCCCGCCCGGATGGCCACCGCCATCGTCGACCTGGTCGAGGGTCCCGAGCACCCGCGCCGGCTGCTGCTCGGCAACGACGCCCTGGACATCGCCATGGCCGCCGAGGAGGGCCGGCTCGCCGAGGCCCGCAAGTGGGCCGCCGTCAGCCGCAGCACCGACCACCAGAGCGAAGGAGCCAACTCATGATCGTCCGCGACAAGCTCTACATCGGCGGGGAATGGGTCGCGCCTAGCGCGCCGAACCTGCTGGAGATCCGCTCACCACACGACCAGTCGGTGCTGGGAGCCGTGGCCCAGGCGAATGATGCGGACGTGGACGCCGCCGTGGCCGCCGCCCGGGCGGCCTTCGACGACGGCCCGTGGCCGCGCACCGACCCAGCGCAGCGCCAGGCGGTCGTCCGCCGGCTCAACGCGCTGCGCGAGGCCCGGGCCGACGAGATCGCCGCGATCATCTCGGCGGAGAACGGCTCGGCCGGCTGGTTCACCAAGCTCGGCCAGCCGTTCCTGACCCGGCAGGTCAACGCCTATCTGGCCGCCGCCGAGGGGTTCGGCTGGGAGGAGGTGGTCGAGCCGTCGGACCCGTCCGTCGCGTTCGACACCATCGTCCGGCGAGAGCCCATCGGCGTGGTCGCCGCGGTCATCCCGTGGAACTCGCCGTTCTCCGCGGCCACCGCCAAGCTGACGCCCGCGCTGCTGGCCGGCAACACCGTGGTCCTCAAGGTCTCGCCGGAGAACTCGCTGAGCATGACGCTGCTGGCCGACCTCTGGCACGAGGCCGGGCTCCCGGCGGGCGTGCTCAGCATCCTGCCGGCGGACCGGGACACAAGCGAGTACCTGGTCTCGCACCCGCAGGTCGACAAGATCGCCTTCACCGGGTCGACCCGGGCCGGCCGGCGGATCGCGTCGATCGCCGGCGCGCAGCTCAAGCGGGTCAGCCTGGAGCTCGGCGGCAAGTCCGCCGCGATCATCCTGGACGACGCCGACCTTGCCGCCGCGATCAGCGGACTGCGGTTCGGCGCGCTGGCCAACAACGGCGAGGCGTGCATCCTGCAGACCCGGATCCTGGCGCCGCGCGGCCGCTACGACGAGGTGGTCGCCGCACTCAAGGACATGGTGGAGTCGCTGAAGGTGGGCGACCCGGCCGACCCGGACACCTTTGTCGGCCCGATGATCAGGCGGGACCAGCAGGAGCGGGTGCGCGACTACATCCGCACCGGCGTCCAGGAAGGTGCCCGGCTCGTGAGCGGCGGCCCTCAGGTGCCGCCAGGGCTGGAGAGCGGCAACTACGTGACGCCCACGCTCTTCGCCGACGTGCACAACGGCATGCGGATCGCCCGGGAGGAGATCTTCGGTCCGGTGCTGGTCGTGATCCCGTACGACGACGAGGACGACGCGGTCCGGATCGCCAACGACTCCGAGTACGGCCTGTCCGGCGGCATCTGGTCAGCCAGCACCGAGCGCGCGTTGGACGTGGCCCGCCGGTTGCGCACGGGCACCGTCACGTTGAACGGGTCACCGATGAGCTTCGACGGGCCATTCGGGGGCTACAAGGCGAGCGGGATCGGCCGGGAGTACGGCGTGGTGGGGCTGACGGGCTACGTGGAGCACAAGACGGTCACCCGTCGGCGCTGAGCCGGGTCAGCCCACGAGCGTCAGCCGCGAGCCGGTCCCTGGTAGTCCGGGGCGACGTAGACCGGGAGCCGGTCGTCGCCGCCCGAGCGCACGTACCGCCGGGTGTAGTTGACGTGCCTCGGCCGGACACCGTCGAAGGTGGGCACGGCGAAGTGCAGCGGCAACCGGCCGGCGGACTGCCGGGTGGGGGTGACGTCGTGGCGCTGGTCGTGCCAGGGACCGCCAAGGAAGAGCACCATCACGGCCGCGCTCCGGGGTTGCGGGGCGTGAGCACGCTGGCGGCGGTTACGTACGTTTCTTCGCCGGTCGCGGGCGACACCGGATACGTCATGACGACCTGCCAATCTCGGGAGGGGATCCGACCACGGCCCGGGTCGCCGGCGAGGACCAGCGCGTCGCGGCGGGCGGCTGTGAGCAGGAAGGGTAGGACCTGGTCGGCGAGCTGATCATCGTAGAACGCGTCGCCGGCCAACACCACATCGGCCTGGATATCGAGTACGGCCTCGGGTGTCAGGTCGAGGAGGTTGGTGGAGAGGGGAACGACGTGCACGCCGTTCGCCCGGGCGTTGGCCCGGATGGCGGCGGGGGCGTAAGGGTCGATGTCGTTGGCGACGACGACCGCGGCACCCGCCTTGGCCGCCGCGATCGCGACGAGGCCGGACCCGGAACCCAGGTCGAGCACTCGGCGACCGGCCACGATCTCGGGGGCATCGAGAACGTAGCGGGCGACGGCCTGGCCGCCGCCCCACGCTGTAGCCCAGAAAGGTGCCGGGAGGTTGTGGCCCACCTGGGCCTCCAACCGCGCCCAGAGGATCGTCGGATCCTCCGCAAGGAAAAGGCGCACCTCAGGTACGAGCCGCGCCGAGGTGAGTCGGAGACCATCCATGTCAATCCCCGCTCTGATGTTGTCCGGACCGACGCCCGGGATTCTGTCGGTGGCCGTGCCCCCGTGCACGGAAAGTGACCAGGGGCACGGCCGCGACAGGTCTAGATCAGATCGTGCGGATGTTCGCGGCCTGCGGGCCCTTCTGGCCCTGCTCGACGTCGAACTCCACGCGCTGGTTCTCCTCCAGCGACCGGAAGCCGGACGCCGCGATGGCCGAGAAGTGGGCGAACACGTCCGGGCCGCCACCATCGGGGGTGATGAAGCCGAACCCCTTGTCAGCGTTGAACCACTTGACGGTGCCTTGAGTCATTTCTTAAAACCTTTCGGAATGGCGCCCGCACCGTGCGGGGACCGTGATTGCCGAACTCATCCATCCCGACCGGTTGACCCGGCACAACACAAAACGCCCGTGGCTGGAGACCCGGGCGTCTGCAAGGTATGAACGTGAAACCGCAATACCGGAACTTTAGCACGTCCGGGCGGCTTAGTTGACCAGGGTCCGCGAGTTCGTCGGCACCTGGAGGAGGTCCAGGCAGTCGCGCCACAGCGTGTCGAGCTGGGCAGGGTCGTTGAGCAGCTTCGCGAGCAGCACGCGGCCCTCGATCTGGGCCACGATCGAGCGGGCGGCGCCGCGGCTGTCGACCGCCCCGCCGGCCTCGCCGAGGTCCTTCGCCTGGGTGACAACGGCCTCGATCAGGTCGATCTGGGCGTCGAAGATCGCCTGGAGTCGCTCCCGGATCTCCGGGTGCTGGTTGCTGAGCTCGAGGGCGAGGTTGCCGAACATGCAACCGACCACCACGCCGGAGCGCCGCTGCGCGACCCGCTGCACCTCCTCGGTGGCCTCGAACAGCTCGCGCAGCCGCCGCAGCGGGTCGCGGTCGGTGCCGAGCACCGCCTCCCACTGGGCACGCTGGGCCACCCAGTGCTCGTCTATCACTGTCAGCGCGAGCGCCTGCTTGGACTCGAAGAAGTAGTAGAAGCTGCCCTTCGGCACCCCGGCCGCCGCGCAGATCTCCGCCACGCCCAGCGCCGAGTAGCCCCGCTGCTCGATGAGCTGCTTGGCCGCTTCGAGGATCTTGTTTCGCGCGTCACTTGTCCGTCCCACCCTTGGAGAATACATGACCGGTCGTCTAGCGTCTTAGTCGACCAGTCGTCTACCGGCGACATCCAGTCGGATTTGCGAGGTTAAGACAGCTATGAGCACCAACTCAGCACAGAAGGTCGTCGTCATCACCGGTGCGTCCCAGGGCATCGGGGCCGGGCTCGTCGAGGCGTACCGCAAGCTTGGCTACGGCGTCGTGGCCACCTCCCGGTCGATCGCACCGAGCGACGACCCGGACGTCGTGACCGTGCGCGGCGACATCGCCGACAAGGCCACGACCGACGCCGTCGTCACGGCCGCCCTGGACCGGTTCGGCCGGATCGACACCGTGGTGAGCAACGCCGGCGTCTTCATCGCCAAGCCGTACACCGACTACACCGCCGAGGACTACGACCTGGTCTTCGGTGTGAACGTCGCCGGCTTCTTCAACCTCACGCAGCGCGCCATGCCCCACCTGCTCGCCAGCGGTGGTGGTCACATCGTCAGCATCACCACGAGCTTCGTGGACCAGCCGAACTCCAACGTGCCGTCCGTGCTGGCCTCGTTGAGCAAGGGTGGGCTGACCTCCGCGACCAAGTCACTGGCCATCGAGTACGCGAACCGGGGCGTACGGGTGAACGCGGTCGCACCGGGCATCATCAAGACCCCGATGCACTCGCCCGACTACTACCCGACGTTCGACGCGCTGCACCCGGTCGGCCGGATGGGCGAGACGAGCGACATCGTCGAGGCCGTGCTCTTCCTGGAGTCGGCGCCGTTCGTCACGGGCGAGATCCTGCACGTCGACGGTGGTCAGAACGCCGGTCACTGACCAGGGCTCAAGTTGGGGGCGGCGCGTACGCGCCGCCCCCAAGTCTGGGAAAATTGGATCTCCCGTTGGGAAACTGCGCCGGGTGGAGGTAGTTTCGGCGTTAATCGGGGGATGTGATGGTTTTTCATGGCAGGCTGGGGCGACTCCGTGATCCAGACTCCGGATCACCGACTACGCATCTTCATCTCTTCGGCACTCGAGGAACTCGAACCTGAGCGCCTCGCCGTCCGGGACACCATCGCCCGGATGCGCCTGGTGCCGGTGATGTTCGAGCTCGGCGCCCGCCCGGCCGGCGGCTCGGAGATCTACCGCGAGTACATCGACGCGAGCCAGCTCTTCATCGGGATCTACTGGGAGCGGTACGACCACGCCGGCATCGAGAACGAGTACCTGGCGGCCGACCAGCTTCCCAGGTTGATCTACGTCAAGACCCCGGCGCCCGGCCGCGACGCGCGGCTCGCCGCCCTGCTCGACCGGATCCGTGACGACGCCCGGGTCAGCTACCGCCAGTTCCGTGACGCCGACGAGCTGCGCCGGGCCGTGGGCGAGGACATCGCCCTGCTGCTCAGCGAGCGGTTCAACCCGGCCGGCACGGAACCGTCCACCGACGCGCGCGTCCCGCTGCCCCTGCCGGTGGCACCCAACCGGCTGCTCGGCCGCGCAGCCGAGCAGCAGGCCCTGAGCGACCTGCTGACCGACCCTCAGGTGCGGCTGGTGACGCTCACCGGGCCCGGAGGCGTCGGCAAGACCCGGCTGGCGCTGGCCCTCGGGTCGTCACTGCGCGAGAAGTTCCCCGACGGGGTGGCGTTCGCCGACCTCTCCACCGTCGTCGACCCGGACGCGGTCGGCATGACCATCGGCAACGCGCTCGACCTGCGGACCATGCCCAACCAGTCCGCCATCGAGAACGCGGTCGCCTACCTGCGGGACCGCTCGGTGCTGCTCATCGTCGACAACATGGAGCACGTCACCCCCGCCGCGACCGACCTCAGCACCATGCTGGACGCGTGCCCCCGGGTCACGATCCTGGTGACGAGCCGGGTCCCGCTGCGGCTGACCGGCGAGCACGTCTTCGACGTACCCCCGTTGCGCATCCCCGAAGCGACCGACGACCCGACCGTGGCGGTCGACCGCGACGGTGCCGCCCAGTTGTTCGTCGAGCGTGCCCGGGCGGTCAACGCCGGCTTCCGGTACGACGCCGACGGGGCCGCCGCGATCGTCGAGATCGTCCGCCGCCTCGACGGGCTCCCGTTGGCCATAGAGCTCGCCGCCGCCAAGGTCCGGGTGCTGCCCCCGCGGGCCCTGGTCGACCGGCTCACCCGCCAACTCGGCACGCTGACCGGCGGCGCCCGCGACCTGCCCGCGCGCCAGCGCACCCTGCGGGACACGATCGACTGGAGCTACCAGTTGCTGCCGCGGGCCGAGCAGGAGATGTTCGCCCGGTTCGGCGTCTTCTCCGGCGGCTTCGACCTGGACGCGGCCCGCGCGGTGGCCGAGATGAAGGACCGGTACGCCGGCCTGGAGTCGCTCACCGAGTTGATCGAGAGCAGCCTGGTCACCCAGGACAACCGCGGTCCTGAGCCGCGCCTGTCGATGCTCGGGGTCGTCCGCGAGTTCGCGCTGGACAAGCTCCGCTCGGACTTCGACTGGGAGGACACCCAGGAGCGGCACGCCCGCTACTACCTCGCCTTCGCGGAGGCGACCGCGCCGCCGGTCGGGCAGACGTCGACCGACCCCGCCTCGGTCGACCTGTTGGAGCACGAGCACGACAACCTTCGTACCGCCATCAACTGGCTCATCGACAAGGAGCACATGGTCGAGGCGGTGCGGCTCGGCTGGATGCTCTGGCCGCTCTGGTGGCTGCGCGGGCACATCGACGAGGGGGCCAGGACCGTCCGGCGGATGCTCGAGCACGAGGACGCGGCGCCGCGGCGGACGTACGCGCACATGCTGTTCGGCGACGGCGCCATCTCGTTCCTCAGCGGTGACAAGGACCGCGCCCGGGTCCAGCTCGAGCGGGTCCTGCCGATCCTGCGCGAGGTCGGCGACCAGGATGTCAACGCCCGGGCCGCGGGCATGCTGGGGCAGTTGGCGCTGACCCGGGGCGACTACGACGAGGCGCGCGTCCTGCTCGGCGAGACCAAGGAGATCAGCGAGCGGATCGGCGAGCTGTGGATGGCCGCGCTCTACCACACCCGGCTCGGACTGGTGCCGTTCAACGAGGGCGACTACGCGGCGGCGGCGGAGCAGTTCAACGACGGCCTGCGTACGGCCCGCAAGACCGACGACCACCTCGGCGAGGTCGTGGCGCTCTACAGCCTCGCCGTGACGGCGACCGCGGCCGACGACCTGGAGACCGCGGCCCAGCACCTCGCGGTGGGGCTGCGTCTGTCGGCCGCCGCGAGCGACGAGGCGGGCACCGCGCTCTACCTGTCGGCGCTGTCCGACCTCGCGACCCGCAAGGGCGACCTGGCACGGGCGGCGCGGCTGGCGTCCTCCGCCCGCAAGCTGCGCGCTTTCGCGGGCACCGCGTGGATGCAGGCGTACGTGCTGCCCTGGCCACACCTGGGCGCCGACCTCGACGCGATCGACTACGCCGAGGCCCGCGACCAGGGCTACACCGACTCCCTGCAGTCCGCCGTGGCCTACGCCCTGAGCGACATCGAACCCTGACGTCCCTTGTGGACAGCGGGTCACTGCGGGTTATGGGGTGAACAAGCCGATCGGTGCTCGCGACGACGCGAACGCCGGGCGGCTCGGCGTTCGCGTGTCGTGGTGACTCAGCCGTGGGCTGGGATCAGCGTGTCAGCTCCCGGGGGACGTCGCCGAATCAGCGTTGTTGATGCCGCCGCTGCTGTCGCCGAAGGTGCCCCCGACCTGGGCGCAGCCCATCGTGTAGCGGCCGTAGAGTCCCGTGATGAGCGCGGTCTGGTTTCCCCAACCGGCGTGGATCGAGCCGACGGTGGCGCGACTGTCAACGTCGTAGACCCAGCAGTCGATGTCTCCCGAGCCGCCCCACGCGAACATCCGGATAGCGTGGTAGGTGGGATTGGCGCTCAACGTGCCGGTCGTGCAAGTGTTGTCGGCCGGCGTGAGCGTGCACTCCGCGATAGCCGCGGAGGCGGGGGCTTGCGCCACGAAGAAGCTCGCTGCCAGGCCGAGCAGGGTTGCGCTGACGATGGACATGAGGCGTCGTTGCTTCATGTGTTTCCTCTCCCGTTGCGGAGCAGCACCCGCGCGGCCAAACGGCGGTTCGCCTGCGCAGGCACCGGATTGCGCCGCCTGTCGATATTGACCGTACGCCCGCCCGTCCCGCCCCGCATGTCGAAGGCGCGCCATCTTCGGCGCTTAACCGAGCAATGTGGACGGTGTGGTGGACCATGTGGACTGCTGCGAGATAGATCTGGCCCTGGCCGCCGCGCTCTACGGCACCGATGACACCCCGGCCGACCGCGACGCTGAGGTTCGCAAGAAGCTGGAGGCCGAGCGCGGGGATTGTTCAGGCTCTGTTCAGGGCGCGGGCCAGGCGGCGGACCGCTTCGTCCATCAGGTCCGGTGGGGCGGCGGCGTAGGTCAGGCGTAGGTGCGGTGCCGGTGGTTCGGCGGCGAACCACGGGCGGCCAGGGAAGACGACGACGCCCTCCGCCGCGGCCGCTGAGGCCAGCGCGACATCGTCGGTGCCGTCCGGCAGGCGGGTCCACAGGTGCAGGCCGCCGCGGGGGACCGGTGGGTCGGCGAGCTGCGGCAGGTGTCGGTGGAGCGCGGCCAGCAGCGCGTCGCGGCGGGCCCGCAGGGCCGTGCGCAGGAAGCGGCGGTGCCGCGCCCAGGCGGGCGCGCTGACGAACTCGAGGGTGGCCTGCTGGAGCGGGCCGGTGACGAAGAAGTCGTCGAGCAGCCGGGCGGTGCGCAGCCGCTCGCCGGCCGGGCCGCGGGCGCCGATCGCCGCCACCCGCAGGCCCGGCGCGGCCGACTTGGCCAGTGACCGCACGTAGACGACGTGGCCGTCGGGGTCGTCGGCGGCCAGTGGTGGTGGCGCCTCGCCGTCGATGGTGAGGTCACGGGCGTAGTCGTCCTCGATCAGGAAGGCACCCGCGTCGCGGACCGCCGCGGCGACCTGGGCGCGCCGGTGCGTCGCCAGCGTCGCGCCGTGCGGGTTGGCGTGCAGCGGCTGGCAGTAGAACAGGCGCGCGCCGGTGCGGTCGAACGCGGCCGCGAGCTGGTCGGGGCGCACGCCGTCGGCGTCGGCCGGCACCGGCACCACCCGCAGCCCGGCCGCCCGGGCCGTGGCCAGCGTGCCCAGGTAGGTCGGTGACTCGACGAGCACCGTGTCGCCCGGTGCGGCCAGCGCCCGCAGCGCCGTGGACAGGGCGGCCTGGCCGCCGGGGCAGATCACGAAGTCGTCGGGGCGCAGCCCGCCGCCGGCCTCGCGGGCGAACCAGGCGCGCAGGTCCGCGTTGCCCTCGGCCGGTCCGCGCTGCCACGACGCGGGCTGCCGGGCGGCGCGGGCCAGCGCGGCGCCGAGTGCCGCCGCGGGCTGCAGGTCCGGGTCCAGGTAGCCGCCGGAGAGCGGGATCGAGCCGGCGGGCGGCAGCGCCAGCAGCGCCCGCATGGCCTCCTCGCCCGGGCGGCCGGTGCCCAGCGCGACGGTCTGCCAGGACAGGTCGGGTGTGCGGCGGTCGGCCGGCGCGGCCGCCACGAAGGTGCCCCGGCCGGGCCGGGTCTCGACGATGCCCTGCGCCACGAGGTGCCGGATCGCCTCGGCGACGGTGACCGGCGAGGCCTGGTGGCGGGCGGTCAGCTCGCGGACCGCGGGCAGCCGCGTGCCGGGCTCGGCCGCGGCCGCCGCCGCGCGGAGATCTTGGATAACGCGGGCGGCTGCGTTACCGTCATTCATGAGAAGCCAGAGTAACGCTACTGCCGCCGGCACGGTAACGGCCGGGCTGGTGCTCGGCGCGCTGGGCGTGCTGGCCTTCAGCATGTCGCTGCCGGCCACCCGGGTCGCCGTCGAGCGGCTCGACCCGTGGTTCGTGGCGTTCGGCCGGGCCGTCGGCGCGGCGCTGCTCGCGGCGGCCTACCTGTGGTTCACCCGCGCGCCCCGCCCGAGCCGGGCCCAGTGGCGGCGCCTCGCGGTGGTCGCGCTCGGTGTCGTCGCGGGCTTCCCGCTGTTCACCTCGCTGGCGCTGCGCGACGAGACCGCCGCGCACGGCGCCGTGGTGGTCGGGGTGCTTCCGGCCATGACCGCCGTCTTCGCGGTGCTCCGGGCGGGCGAGCGCCCGCCGCGGACGTTCTGGCTCGCCGGCGCCGGTGGCCTGCTGGCGGTGCTGGTCTTCCTCGCGGTCAGCGGGACCGTACACGGTGGACTGTCGCTGGCCGACCTGTTCCTGCTCGCGGCCGTGGTCCTCTGCGGCCTGGGCTACGCCGAGGGCGGCGCGCTGGCCCGCGACCTGGGCGGCGCCCGCACCATCTGCTGGGCGCTGCTGGTCGCCCTGCCGGTCACCGTGCCAGTGACCGTTGTGGCGGCGGTCGCCGCGCCGCCGCGCGCGGACGGTCCCGGCTGGGTCGCGTTCGGCTACCTGACCGTGGTCTCGATGTTCCTGGGCTTCTTCGCCTGGTACGCGGGCCTGGCGCGCGGCGGCATCGCCCGGGTCGGCCAGATCCAACTGGTGCAGCCGGTGCTCACCATGGCCTGGTCGGCGCTGCTGCTCAGCGAGTCGGTCACCGCCGGCGCGATCGCCGCGGCCCTGGCCGTACTGGTCTTCGTGGTGCTCACCCAACGCACCCGCGCCGCCGGCCCCGGACGCCAGGAAGGCGCCCGGGACCCGCTGGTGCGATCAGGCGGCTAGGTGGCTCTGGACGTCGTCCAGGATCTTGTTCGCGGCCGTCACGCCGATGCCGGTCATCCAGGTCTCGGCGGGCACGTCCCAGGACTTGCCGGCCTTGACCGCGCCGAGGTCCTTCCACAGGTTGCCGCCGGTGACCTTGGCCTTCTGGCCTTCGGCGGTCGGGCCCTGTGCCGTCACGAACATGACGTCGCCGTCGAGGTCGGCGATGCGCTCCGGGCTGACCTTGTCGAACCGCTTGTCGTCCTTGTTCGCGAGCAACTGGCGCTCCGGGCGGCCCAGGCCGATGTCGCGCAGGACGATGCCGGAGAAGCCGTCCGGGCCGTACACCCGGATCTCGGCCGGCATGAACCGCACGATCGACACGTTGAGGCTCGCGGCGTTCGGGATCTTCGTGCCCAGTTCCTTGGCCCTGGTCTCGTACGCGGCGAGCAGGTCCTTGGCCTTCTGCTCCTGGCCGAGGGCCTTGCCGTCGAGCAGGAAGTTCTCCTTCCAGGTGATGCCGACCCGGTCGGTGAACACGGTCGGCGCGATCGCCGACAGCTCGTCGTAGAACTTCTCCTGGCGGAACTTGCTGCCGAGGATCAGGTCCGGCTGGAGCGCCGCGACGGCCTCCAGGTCCGGCTCGGAGATCTCGCCGACACCCTTCATCGAGGACAGGTCGCCGAGGTACGCGGGCGGCTTGTCCAGCTCCGGAAGCTCTGTCGCGCCGACCGGGGTGATGCCGAGGCTGACCGCCGTGTCGATCTTGTCCGTGTCCAGCACGACGACCCGCTTAGGGTGCAGCGGGACCGTGGTGGTGCCCATCGCGTGGGTGATCTGCTGGGTGGCGGCGTCGTCACTCGCGCCGGCGACCGGGTCGCTGGAGCACGCGGTGAGGGCCGCCGCGGCCAGCGCCAGGCCGGCGAGCACGGTAGCGGTTCTACGGGTCGACATTGGACGTTCCTAACTCTTCAGATGTGGAGGACGAGCGGTGCGTCGCTCACCGGGCAGGGCACGACCACGGAGTCGAGCCCGAAGACGTCACGGACCAGTTCGACGGTGACCACCTCGCGGGGTGGGCCGGCGGCGACCACCGCGCCGTCGCGCATCGCGACGAGATGGTCGGCGTAGCGGGCGGCCTGGTTGAGGTCGTGCAGGACCGCCACGACGGTGCTGCCGCCGTCGCGCATGCCGCGCAGCAGGTTCAGCACCTCGACCTGGTGCGCCAGGTCGAGGAACGTGGTCGGCTCGTCCAGCAGCAACGTCCCGGTGCGCTGGGCCAGCGCCATGGCGATCCAGACCCGCTGGCGCTGCCCGCCGGAGAGCTGGTCGACCGGTCGGTCGGCGAGCTCCGCCACGCCGGCCTGGTCCATCGCCGCACGCACCGCGGCCGTGTCCTCCGGTGACCACTGCTGCCACCAGCGCTGGTGCGGCTGGCGGCCGCGACCGACCAGATCCGACACCGTCACGCCCTCGGGCACCAGCGGGCTCTGCGGCAGCACACCGAGCCGGCGGGCCACCTCGCGGGTGGGCAGAGTGGTGATGTCGGTGCCGTCCAGAAGCACTGTGCCGTGTCGGGCCGGCAGCAGCCGCGCGAGGGTGCGCAGCAAAGTCGACTTCCCGCAGGCGTTCGGGCCGACGATCACCGTGAACGCGCCGTCGGGAAGCTCCAGGTCGAGACCTTCGAACACGGCCCGGTCGTGGTAGCCGGCGGCGAGGCTCTGAGCGGTCAGCTTCACCGAAGGACCGCCACGTCGTTCGGTCCTCCAGCGGCGAGAGGAGCAACGGACGCGGACGTAGGCGTGTCGAACACCCGTACCTCCCTAGTGACCATAAACTTCAATACGTGTTGGTGACGGAAACGCTGAAACTGGCACCGTCGCAAAGTCAGGCGACAGCACTGGTTGCGACTCTGGAGGCGTGTAACGCTGGCGCGAACCGGGTTGCCGAGGTGGCCTTCATGCATGGGACCGCGAACAAGATCGCCTTGCACAAACTGGTCTATGCACGGCTGCGTGCAGACTTTGGGCTGTCGTCGCAAATGGCCGTGCGTGCCGTCGCAAAGGCGTGCGGGGCGTACAAGCGCGATAAGACCGTCCGCCCGGTGTTCCGTCCGCACGGAGCGATCCAGTACGACCAGCGGATCTTGACGTGGAAGGGCCGCGAAGCAGTATCGATCCTGACTCTCGAAGGCCGCACAATCGTCCCGGTCGTCTACGAAGGGCGTTGGTTCAAGCGGGCTGGGACCGTGGTGCGGGGTCAAGCTGACCTGATCTACCGCGACGGCATGTGGTTTGTCGCCGTGGTCATCGACGTCCCTGAGCCACCAAGAGGCGCCAAACCCGATGACTGGTTGGGCGTCGACCTCGGTGTCGTCAACATCGCCACCGATTCGGACGGCGCTGCCCACAGCGGCAAGGGAGTCAGAAACGTCCGCCGTCGCAATGCCCGGTTGCGGGCGAAGTTGCAGGCGACCGGCACCAAGTCGGCGAAGCGGCTGTTGAGGAAGCGCCGTCGCAAAGAGTCCCGGTTCGTCCGCGACGTCAACCACGTTGTATCGAAGAAACTGGTCGGTGTAGCCAAAGACACCGGACGGGGGATCAAGCTCGAGGACCTGAGTGGAATCCGTCGCCGGATAACGGTTAAGAAGGCTCAGCGCGCCGACCTGCACTCGTGGGCGTTCTACCAGCTCCGGATGTTTGTGGCTTACAAGGCTGCGATCGCCGGGGTTGTGGTCGCCTTCGTAGATCCGCGTAACACGTCGCGGGAATGCTACGAGTGCGGACACATCGACAAACGGAACCGCCCCACCCGGGACGACTTCCGCTGCACCGGCTGTGGGCACGCTGGCCCCGCCGACCACAACGCGGCGCGGAACATCTCGCGCCGGGCTGAAGTCATGCAGCCGAACGCGGCGTGACCCTCGCATCCAGCGGGGCGACCGACTGCAAGCCCGTTCCTTAAGAGACGGGTTCATGACTGTTTCCTCCGGACGAGCAGGAACAACAGGTACGGGCCGCCGATCGCGGCGGTGACCACGCCGGCCGGAAGTTGGGTCGGTGCGAAGACCAGTCGGCCGACCAGGTCGGCCAGCACCACCAGCAGGGCGCCGGTCAGCCCGGCGGCGACCAGTGGTGGCCGTTCGGTGCGGACCAGCCGGCGGGCCACCTGCGGCGCGACCAGGGCGACGAAGTCGACGGCGCCTACCTGGGCCGTGACCATCGCGGCGAGCAGCACGCCCGCGGCGGCCAGACCGACCCGGCGGGCGACCGGGCGGGTGCCGAGGCCGCGGGCCGTGTCGTCGTCGAGCGCGCTGGTGCGCAGCGCCCACCCGGCCCAGAACAGCACCGGCAGCAGCACCACGAGGGTGCCGGTCAGCCAGAGGGTCTCGGTCCAGCCGCGGCCGGCCAGCGTGCCGACGAGCCAGATGTGTGCGCGTTGCCCGTCGATCGGCTCGGCGGTGAGCATGACGATCTCGGTCAGCGCCCGCAGCGCGATGGCGACGGCGACGCCGGCGAGCACGAACCGTTGGGCGGCCAGGCCGTGTCGGGCGCCGAGTGCGAGCACGGCGGCGGCCGCGAGCAGCCCGCCGGCCAGGGCCGACGGCGCGATCACGGCGGCGGCCGCGCCACTGGTCAGTGCGATGGTGGCGGCCAGCCCGGCGCCCTGGGTGATGCCGATGATGTCGGGGCTGGCCAGGGAGTTGCGGGCGACGCTCTGGATCAGCGCGCCGGCCACGCCGAACAGCACGCCGACCGCGACCGCGAGCACGGCCCGGGGGAGGCGGAGCCGTTGCACCACGACGTCGTACGGGGTGCCCGCGCCCGACAGCGACCGCAGCACGTCGCCCGGCGCCACGTACGGCTTGCCGAGCGAGACCGCGAGCACCAGCGCGACGGCCAGCAGCACGAGCAGCACGAGCGAGACGGCCACCGCGCGCCGCCGTACGACCAGCGATGAACGACCGATCCGCAGCACGCTCATGCCGACACCACCTTGGCCCGGGTCACCAGCACGGCGAGCAGCGGTGCGCCGATCAACGCGGTGACGATGCCCGCGGACACTTCGCCGGGCAGTGCGACGACCCGGCCGATCACGTCGGCGGTCAGCAGCAGCGCCGGTCCGAGCAGCACCGACGTGGCCAGCACCCAGCGCTGGTCGCTGCCGACCAGGAACCGGGCCAGGTGGGGCACCGCGAGGCCGACGAACGCGATCGGGCCTGCCGCCGCGACGCCGGCACCGGTCAGCAGCACCGCGGCGACGCCGCCGCCGATCCGGGTCAGGCCGACCCGGGTGCCCAGGCCGCGTGCCACGTCGTCGCCGAGCGCGAGCGAGTCCAGGCCGCGGGCCACCACGGCGGCGAGCACCAGGCCGGTCAGCAGGAACGGCAGCACCTGGAGCGCCACGCCGGAGTCGCGGCCGGTCAGCCCGCCGACCACCCAGAAGCGGAACTCCTCGAAGGTGCGGGTGTCGGCGCTGAGCAGGCCGGCGGTGATCGCGCCGAGGCTGGCCTCCAGGGCCGCGCCGACGAGGGCGAGGGTCACGGGGGAGGCGCCGTCCCTCGTTCGCGCGGCGACGCCGAAGACCAGCAGCCCGGCACCGAGGGCGCCGGCGATGCCGAACCAGACGTACCCGGTCAGCGAACCGATGCCGAACAGCGTGATGGCCACGACGACGCCGAGCGAGGCGCCCGCGCTGATGCCCAGGATCCGGGGTTCGGCGAGGGGGTTCCGGGTCAGCGCCTGGAGCAGCACGCCCGCGGCGGCCAGGGCCGCACCGACGACAAGGCCGAGCAGTGTCCGTGGCACCCGCAGGTCCCAGACGACGCTGGCCGCCTCACCGCCGTCCGGAGCGACGAGCGCGTGCCAGACGCGCCCGATGCTCAACGGATTGCTGCCCACCGCGAGGCTGGCCAGCACGACCAGGACGAGCAGAGCCGCCCCGGCCAGCAGAACCAATCGACGACGCACTCGAATCCTTAGCTAAGCCTGCCCTAACTGCGAAGGGCACTCTAATAGCCGAATTCACGTCGTGTCACAGGCCGTGATCTAGCGCACGTCGAAGATCCCCACGAAGCCGGGCCACGCCGACGCCCGGCAGTAGACCGGGATCAGGTCGATCGGGGTGTCCCGCCGGTGCTCCCGGCCGCCGGCGAGGCGAACGCCCGACCACACGTCGACCCAGTCTCCGGCCGGCAGATAGGTGGTCCACGACGTCGTGGACGGCTCGGTGACGGGGTTGACCAGCAGGTCGGCGCCGAGCATCCATTGCCGCGGCCGGCTCCAGACCCGTGCGTCGGCCGGCTCGTCGAAGAACAGCGGGCGCATCAACGGCCGGTCGGTGGCGATCGTCGTGGCCGCCTCCCGCGCGAGGTACGCCACCAGCCGTTCGCGGAGGTGGGCCAGCCGCCGGAAGACCGGCACGACCCGCTCGTCACCGCTCGTCTCCGCGACGTGCCAGGGCGTGCGGTCACGCAGCGGAAGCTGGTGGTGGTTGAACTCCGAGTGGTACTGCATGATCGGCATGAAGGTCGACGCTGCCGCGGCGCGCAGGTAGAGCTCGGCGTCGGGCACCGGCCCGGAGAAGCCCGCGAGGTCCCAGCCCCAGTAGACGATGCCGCAGGCGGCCGCGGTCACCCCGGCCGTGACGGAGTTGCGGAACGCCTCCCAGGTCGAGTCCTCGTCACCGGCCCAGAACACGCCGTGCGCCTGTGAGCCGGTGAACCCGCTGCGGGAGAACGTGACCGGCGCCTTGCCGTGCGCGCGCAGCAGGTCACCGAACGCCCGGGCGTAGTGCACGGGATAGCGGTTGTTGCCCTCGTCGCCGCGGCTGCCGTCGCCGTAGCGCAGGTCGTGTCCCCAGGCGTGCTCGCCGCCGTCGGTCTTGAACCCGTCGACGTCCCAGTCCCGCACGAGGTAGGCGCGCTTGGCCGTCCACCATTCGCGGGTGGCGGCCGTGGACAGGTCGGGCAGCAGCGACTTCGGGAACCACCAACCCCGGTTGTGGTACGGAGTGCCGTCGGCTTCCGACACGGCGTGCCCACCGGCGACCAGCGCGGCACCCTCGGCCAACACCTGCTCGTGCAGCCCCGGCTCGGAGTCCGCGGTCTTCAACAGCGGGATCTGCCACAGCAGCACCTTGATGTGGCGGTCGTGGAGCTCCGCGACCATGCCCTTCGGGTCCGGCCAGGCGCCGTCGGCCGGATAGCTGAAGTCGCCGTCCTTGAACGGGGACCCGTCGGGGCGCGGCGCGTAGGCGGCGTCCCGGGGGATCATGATGCCTTCCTCGTCGCTCCACGCCTCGATGACCACCGCGCCGACCGGGATGTCGAGGTCGCGGTGCTGGTCCATCCGGTCGAGGACGGTCCGCTGGGTGTTCCACTCGTTGCCGGAGGCCCAGAGCCGGAAGACCCAGTCGGGCAGCTCCTCGGCCCGGCCCACCTCGTCCAGGAACGCGCCGAGCACCTCGGTCGGGGTGCCTTCGTAGACGCCGAGGTCGACCCGCTCATTCGGGGTCCCGCCGAGCGCGACCTCCACGACCAGCCGGTCGGGGGTGGTGGCGCCGACGTCGTACCAGGTGCGCCGGCTGGTCCGGACGTGGAAGCCCCAGCCGGTGCCGTCGGTGCCGACCACGTGCGCGAACGGCATCGGCAGGTACGTGCGGCCGTGCGCGCCCTGCGCCTTGTACTGCTCGAAGACCACCGCGTCGAGCCGCCGCCCGGCCTGGTCGAGGTGGTCGAAGCGCTCGCCGAAGCCGACGACGTGGTCACCCGGGCGCAGCGTGAGTGCGAAGCGGGCGCGGTGGACCCCGTCAGTGGAGACCAGCCACTCGACGGAGCCGGGGACGACGCGGTCGTCGCCGCCGGTAAGCGCGACGTCGAGACCGGCCGGCGCCTCGGTGGTCCAGGCGGCCGGCGCGACCCCGAACCAACTGGTCGATTGGGTCCGGCCGTCGGCGGTAGCCGCGACGAACCGATAGGAGGCGACCTCGGCAACGGGCGGAGACTCGACGGCCCAGCCGCCTTCGCCGCCCAACGCGGAAGCCTGCGCGCCGGCGAGGTGGCCCTCACCACCGGCCAGGGCGGCCGCGTCGGCGGAGCTGCCGGCGTGCGGAGCGAGCGGAAGCTCGACCAGCCCGTCGCGAACCCGCCATTCGCAAACCACGGCGGTGACGTCGGAATCCGCCCACACGCCGAGCAGCACCCGCTGCCCGGTCAGCGGTAGCACCGGAACGCGCTGGTCCAACGACGTGGCGTACGGGTGCTCGATCCCATGTGGACGGTGCCGGATCATGCGAGCACTCCCAGCTCGTCGGCGAGAATCAGGTACATGCCGTGCGACCACAGCAGCGGCGTCGCGACCGGCCCCCAGCGATCGAGCCACTCCGGCCGGCTCGCGGGGTGCAGCAGGTGATGGGGGACCTGCTCGGGCAGCTCTCCGTCGGCGGTGGCCTGGTCGGCGATCCAGCTCAGGTGGCGCCTGGCGCCGGCCGGGTCCCCGGCGCGCGCCAGGTTCCAGCCGAGCAGCGCGGACAGCAGCAGCCATTGGCCGCCGCCGTAGAACACGTCGGCGGTGAAGCGGTGCACGCCGCCGTCGGCGTCGAGGTCGGCGGCGACCTTCGCGAGCGTCGCGGCGGCCACCGGGGATCCGGCGTCGACCAGCCCGAACGGGACGACGCAGGCCGGCAGTGAGCCGTCGACAGCGGGGGAGCCCAGCCACTTCACCAGGTGGCCGTCGCGGGTCCCCTCGGTCAGCACCAGTTGGCGGGCGGCGTCCGCGGCGGCGGCGGCCGCGGAGGCGCGGCTACCGTCGAGGACAGACAGAGCCGCGCGGAGCCCGCCGTGGATCGCACCGAGGGTCGAGACGTGCCGGTGCTCGACGTGCTCCTCCCACCAGTCGTAGCAGGGCCGGTCCCAGAACGCGGTGAGGAAGTCGACGGCCACCTCGATGCCGGGCAGCCAGCGGGCCGGGTCGAGCCCGTGTCGCCGCGCGTGGGTGACCACCGACCACAGCCAGGTGCCGTAGCCGTCGGTCTGGAAGTTCCACCACGGGTCCGCGCCGTCGTGCCCGTCGAACGTGAATCGGGTCGGCGGCATCTGCTCGACCGGTGCCGCGGCGCCGGCCGACCGCAACCGGTCGACCTGCGCCCGGCGGTCGGCCAGCACGCGGCTGACCCAGTCGTGGAACCTGTTGGCCGAGGCGACGTCACCGAACCGGGAGACGCCTTCGGCGGTGAAACCACCGTCGCGCAGCCAGGCATAGCCGCGGTACGCCGAGAAGGTCGGCGCGGCCGGGTAGGCGCCGCCAGGATGCTGGTGTGCGGTGATGACGGCGTGGCTGCGGGCGGCCAGCGCCTGGTACTGCGCGACGGTGGTCATCCGGGTTCCTTGAATCAGAAGGATCAGGAGAGGAGCTTGTCGACGGCCTTTTGGGCGTCGGCGAGCGCGGTGGCGACATCCTTGCGGCCGGCCGCGGCGGCCGACAGCTCCTTCGTGACGGCGTCCTGCATCTCCTGCTGGCGCTCGATGACCGGCGGCAGCACGGTGGCGTCGAGCGAGTCGAAGACGGCCTGCCGGTTGGCGGGCTTGCCGGCGGTCAGGTAGCTGGCCACCTTGTCGGTGTCGGCGACCGGCGGCAGCTCCCAGCTCGTGGCGAGCCGGGCCTTGACCATGTCGTCGGACGAGGTGAGGAAGGTGACCCACTTCTGGGCGGCCGCCTGGTTCTTGCTCGCGGCCGAGACGACGGCACCGTTGGTGAACATCGCGGACGCCTTCGTGGTGTCACCGGGCTCGACGGCGATGTCCCAGTCGAACTTCGCGTCGGCCAGGCCGGAGAACATCCAGATGCCGCTGTGCCACATGGCCAGCTTGCCGTCCTTGAACAGCTTGGAGTCGAAGTCGGGCGTACCCGCGCCCTGAGCCTCGGTCGGCATCGTCTTGCCGGCCTTGGCGACCAGGAACTCGGCGGCCTTGCGGCCCGCGTCGGAGTTGAACGTCGAGGACTTCTTGTCGGGTGCGAGGAACTCGCCGCCGGCCTGGGCGAGCGCCTTGTAGAACTCGAAGAACGAGATCGGCTGGTAGTCGCCCCAGACGCCCTTGCCCTTGTTGGTCAGCTTGGTCGCCGCCGCCTGCTCGTCGGCCCAGGTCCAGCTCGCCGTCGGCGGTGCGACACCGGCGGCCTTGAACAGGTCCTTGTTGTAGAACAGCACGACGTTGGAGAACGACGCCGGCAGGCCGTACTGCTTGCCGTCGGCCTTGAACGCCTCGAGCAGGGACGCCTTGTACGGTGCGGCGTCTACGTCCTTGAGCTCGGCCAGCGAGCCGTTGGCGGTGTAGGTCACGAAGTTCTCGTAGTTGAGCTCGAACGCGTCGCCGGCGGTGCCACCGGCGACAGCGGTCTGGAGCTTGGTGAAGTAGTCGGCGTACGGCAGCGTCTCGATCTGGACCGTGATGTCGGGGTTGGCCGTCTGGAACGCGGCCTTGATCGCGTCGAGGTCCTTCTCGTGCCCGTCGTTGGCGGAGAAGTTCATGTAGCGGACGGTGGTCTTGCCGGCGACCGGCTCGTCCGCCCGCGTGGCCGATCCCTGCGAGCAGGCGGCCAGCGCCAGCACCAGTCCGGCGATCACGGGCACGGCCGCGCGTCTGACGAAACTCCTCATGTCGACGTTCCTTTCCAGCGGGGGGTGTGGGGTTACTTGATGCCGGTGTGTGCGATCCCGGCGATGATGTGGCGCTGCGCGAACAGGTAGACGACGGCGATCGGCAGGATCGAGAAGACCGAGCCGGCCATCACCACGTCCCAGTCGGTGGTGAACTGGCCCTGGAGGGTGGACAGGCCCAGCGGCAGCGTCATGAACTCGGGTGAGCGGATCACGACCAGGGGCCACAGGAACGAGTTCCAGCTCCCCATGAACGCGAAGACCGCGACGGTGGCCAGCGCCGGACGGATCAGCGGCAGCACGATGGTGGTGAAGATGCGCAGGTGGCCGGCGCCGTCGATGGTGGCCGCCTCGTCGAGGTCGCGGGGCAGCGACTCGACCGCCTGCCGGAGCAGGAAGACGCCGAACGCGGACGCGATCGACGGCGCGAGCAGTGAAAGGTACGTGTCCTGCAAGTTGAGCGTCTTCATCTCGATGAACAGCGGCACGACCAGCACCTGCATCGGCACCATCAGGGTGGCGAGGTAGAGGCCGAAGACGAGGCCCTTGCCGCGGAAGGCGAGCCGGGCGAACCCGTACGCCGCCATCGAACCGGTGACGAGCTGGAACAGGGTGCTGGCGGCGGCGATCCAGAACGAGTTGAGCGCGATGCGCCACATCGGCAGGGCATCGAGCAGCTCGCGGTACGCGGCCAGGGTCGGGTCCTTGACGACGAGCGTGGGCCCGCCGGCCAGGCTGCCGTTCGGGGTGATCGAGGTGATCACCGTCCAGAGGAACGGGACGAGCATGACGGCCGCGCCGGCGACGACCGCGGTCCAGCGCAGGACGGTTCGGAAGTTAGGCATAGTGCACCCACCGGCGCTGGCCGCGCACCTGGACCGCGGTGATGAGCAGGATGACGGCGAACAGGATCCAGGACAGCGCGCTGGCCTCGCCGGCCCGGCCGTACCGGAAGGTGAGGTCGTAGATCTGGCCGACGACGACCTGGCTGGAGCCGGAGGGGCCCCCGCCGGTCATCACGTAGACCTGGTCGAAGACCTGGAAGCCGTTGATGAGCGAGATGACGACGACGAAGAACGTCGACGGTGACAGCAGCGGCAGGGTGACGCGCCAGAAGCGCTGCCACGCGCTCGCGCCGTCGGTGCGGGCGGCCTCCAGGACGTCCTGCGGGATCGCCTGGAGCCCGGCGAGCATGATGACCATGACGAAGCCGAGGTCCTTCCAGGCCGAGGCGAGAATGACGGCGGGCAGCGCCCAGGCGGGGTCCGTCCACCAGCCGGGCTGGGGTGCCCCGAGCGCGCCGAGCAGCGAGTTGACCAGCCCGCTGGACGGGTTGAGCAGCCACTTCCAGACGAGGGCGACGACCACCCAGCTCGTCACGACGGGCAGGAAGTACGCGGCGCGGAAGAAGGCACGGCCGGGCATCCGTTGGTTGAGCAGCAGGGCGAGGCCGAGCCCGCCGGCGAACACCAATGGCAGGTAGCCGGCGCAGTAGAGCAGCGTGTGTGCGAACACGTCGCGGGTCGCGGGGTCGCGAAGCAGCTCGGTGTAGTTGTCCAGCCCCACCCACTCCATCGGTGAGATGAGGTTCCAGCGGTGGAGGCTGACCCAGGCCGACGAGACCATGGGTACGGCGGTGAACAGCACGAGCGGGATCGCGCTGGGCAGGAGGAAGAACAGCACCCAGCCCCTGTTGCGCCAGCCGCGGCGGTTCATCGGGCCGCCTCCGGGCCGGTCTGGAGCCGGGCGCGGACGAGCTCGCCCTGCGCACCCGCGGCGACCGCGTCGAACGGGGATGCCAACACCAGCGAGGCCGCGCCGACCGCCCACTGGTCCTCGGTCCACGAGTCGACCAGGCATCGGATGCCGCGCCGGGCGGGCATGAGCTGCCGCCGGAACGCTTCCTCGAAACCGGTCTCCCAGAACGCCCAGTCGCGGATGCCCTCACCCATCAGCACCACCAGCTCGGGGTCGACCGTGTGCACCACCCCGGCGAGCGTGCGCCCGAGCAGCCGGCCGGCGTCGTGGTAGATCTCCAGCGCCGCCGGCTGACCGGCGCGGGCGGCCTTGGCGAGGGTGGCGATCGTGCCGCGCGGCCCGATGGCACCGGCCCGGACGGCGGCGGCGACCAGCCCCGGCTCGCCGATGTAGGCCTCCAGGCAGCCGGTGTTGCCGCAGCCGCAGGTCGGTCCGTCGGCGGAGACCGGGATGTGCCCGATCTCGCCGGCGCCGCCGTGCGCTCCCCGGCTCACGGAGCCCTGGTAGACCATCCCGCAGCCGATGCCGAGGCCGATCGTGACCACCATGAACGAGGTGTGCTCGCGTCCGTGTCCGTAGACGATCTGGGCTGCCGCGAGCGTGTTGACGTCGTTGTCGACGAGGACCGGCACCCCGAGCGCGTCGCGCAGGCGCCGCCCGACCGGAACCTGGCTCCAGCCGAGCGTCGGCGCGTCGACCATGCCGGACGCCTGGGCGTCGACCGCCCCGGGCAGCCCGACGCCGACGCCGAGCAGGTGGCCGTCGTGCGCGGTGACGACGTCCCGCAGGATGCCGCTGAGCGCTTCGAGTGCGGCCGGCCGCGCCGGGTCGAAGGGCTCGGACCGCGACGAGCGGACGGTGCCGTCGAGGTCGACGGTGACGACCGCGACGTGGTCGGCGGTCACCTTGGCGCCGATCGCGCCGCCCGCGGTGCGGACCAGGCCGAGCAGGGTCGCCGGACGGCCACCGTTGCTGGGCACCGAACGCAGCTCGGTGACGAGCTGGCGCTGGAGCAGCTCCTTGGTGGTCTGGGTGACGGTGGCGGGGCTGACCCCGAGCACGCGGGCGATGTCGGCGCGGGACGAGGCGCCCCGGGTGCCCAGCACGCCGAGCACGGCGGCGCGGACGAGGTCGCCGCGTGGAGAGACCTGCCCGGACCGCGCCATGCCGACACACCCTTTGTTTGGACCTAAATTTAGGACGCAATCTAGAGCGGCGTGGATCAGCCCGTCAAGACCCGGTCAGGCAGTGTCTCGACCAAACGGGCATAAACCTGCGAAAACCACTAAAAACGTGCGATGCCTCGCTAACCTCCGGAATGAAGCGCCGCGAAGCCTGAGGAGTCGCGATGACCGACAAAGCCGTTCCGGCGGCGGAGCTCTACACCGATGAGTTCGCCGCCGACCCGTATCCCGCGTTCGCCAAGCTGCGCACCGACAGTCCAGTGTGTCCGGTCACTTCGCCGCGGTTCGACTCGTTCCTGATCACCAGGTTCGAGGACGCCAAGGCGGCGTTGAACGACCCGCGGCTGTCCAAGGACCTCTACGGTCCGGGCGACCACTACCTGCGCATCTTCGGGCCGAACTCGGCGGGCCTGAACAAGAACATGCTCAACTCGGATCCGCCGGAGCACAGCCGCCTGCGCCAGGTCACCGGTCGGGCGTTCGCGCCGCGCCGGATCGAGGCGCTGAGGCCGCGCGTCGCCGAGATCGTCTCGGGCCTGCTGGACAAGGTCGAGCCGCAGGGCAAGGCCGACCTGATGCGCGACTTCGCCATCCCGTTGCCGATGCTGGTGGTCTCCGAGCTGCTCGGAATCCCGCGCACCGACAACGACAACGTGCTCGAGTGGACCCAGGTGATCCGCGAGTCCGGGTCGTCCGGCCGGCCACCTGCGGAGGAGAAGGCGCGGGTGCAGGAGGCGCAGGCCTGGCTGCACGGCTATCTGCAGGACCTCGTGACGGCCAAGCGCG
This sequence comes from Asanoa ishikariensis, assembly GCF_900107455.1. Taxonomy (GTDB): domain Bacteria; phylum Actinomycetota; class Actinomycetes; order Mycobacteriales; family Micromonosporaceae; genus Asanoa; species Asanoa ishikariensis. Next base: position 525,587 of record NZ_FNQB01000004.1, read on the forward strand.
CCGAGCCGGGCGACGACATGGTCAGCATGCTGATCAGCGCCTGTGACGAGGAGGGCGTGCTCTCCGAGCGGGAACTGGTCAGCACCGCGTTCCTGCTGCTGTTCGCCGGGCACCAGACCACCGCGGACTTCATCGGCAACGCGATGGTGGCGCTGCTGACCAACCCCGAGCAGCTCGCGCTGTTGCGGAAGACGCCCGAGCTGCTGCCGCACGCGATCGAGGAGCTGCTGCGCTTCGACGGGCCGCTGCCGGTGGCCAGTCCGCGGGTCGCCACCGAGGACCTCGAGTACCAGGGCGTGCGTATCCCTGAAGGCTCGATCGTCGGTGTGGTCATCAACTCCGCGAACCATGACTCGGCGCAGTTCGAGGACGGGGACCGCCTCGACCTGACCCGGGAACGCGGGCCGCATCTGGGTTTCGGCCACGGGGTGCACTACTGCCTCGGCGTCTCGCTCGCCCGCATGGAGGCGCAGATCGGCATCGGCGCGCTGCTGCGCCGGCTGCCCGGTCTCGCCCTGAGCGTGCCGGTCGACAAGCTGCGCCGGCTGCCGGCCGCGTCACCGTTCCGCGGGCTGATCGAGCTGCCGGTCCATTTCACCGCCTGACGTCTGTATGTCCAATCCTCGTGAGGAGCTGCCGTGGTATTCCGCACTGTGATCGTCTGCCGCATCGTTCCGGGCAGTGAGCAGAAGGTCGCCGACGTGTTCGGCCACTACGACAAGGTGACCCGGCCGCAGGACGTCGGTGTGACCGGTCGCATCCTGTTGTCGCTGAAGGACCTCTACATCCACGTCGTCGAGCGCCCGCAGGACCCGGCGATCACCGGCAACAACCGCGGCCTGCCGGCGTTCAAGGAGATCGCCGAGCAGATCGCGCCGTACGTCACGCCGTACCCGCGCAACTGGGAGAACCCGTCCCACTCGGTGGCCAAGGAGTTCTACAGCTGGACCGCACCGGGGAAGACGGCCTCGGCCGGCGCCAACCCGCTGCTGATCGTCCAGCGGATCAAGCCAGGCTCGGAGTCCGAGGTGGCGCGGATCTTCCGCGAGTCCGACGAGACCCCGCTGCCGACCCAGATGGGTGTCACGGGCCGGTGGCTCTACTCGATCGACGACGTGTACGTGCATGTGATGGAGCGCACGGACGAGGCGGTCAAGGAGGGCCTGGGCTCCAACCACCACGCCCCGGCGTTCACGAAGATCATCGAGGACCTGGCGCCGTACGTGGCTCCGTACGACCCGGAGACCTGGCGTGGTCCGCAGGACTCGATGGCCAAGCCGTTCTACAGCTGGCGGGCCAGCGACTGATCGGCGGCGCGTGGTGGCGGGGGTGTGGGCAGGTGTGCCCGCACCCCCGCCGCGCGTTATAAATGGCCTAATGACAGACGTTCGGGCTGATGTGACCGGGGGCACGTCCGACCGGGTCATCCTGACACCGGACCAGCGGGTCCGGGTGTTCGTCAGCTCGACGCTCACGGAGCTGGCGGCCGAGCGGGAGGCGGTCCGGGAGGCCGTGGAGCGGCTGCACCTGTTGACGGTGATGTTCGAGGCAGGCGCCCGCCCGCACGCCCCGCGTGACGTCTACCGCTCGTATCTCGCGCAGAGCCAGATCTTCGTCGGCATCTACGACGAGAGCTACGGCTGGGTCGGGCCCGACTCGGCGATCTCCGGGCTGGCGGACGAGTACCGCCTGGCGCGGGGATTGCCCCGGCTGGTCTACGTGAAGGAACCGGCGCCGGCGCGGGACCCGCGACTGGCCGACCTGCTGGCGGACGTCGAGGCCGACATCAACGTCGTCCGCCGCCGGTTCCGGTCACCCGACGAGCTGCGGGGCCTCGTCGAGCGCGACCTCGCGGCGCTGCTCTCGCAGCGGTTCCACCAGACCCGGCAGGCGCGGGCCGGCGAACCGGGGGAGGTCCTGCATGTCCCGTTGGCCCGCACCCCTTTGGTGGGACGCGAGCACGAGCTCGACCTGCTGAGCTCCCGGCTGACCCAGGACCGCGTGCAGTTGCTGACGCTGGCCGGTCCGGGTGGGGTGGGCAAGACGCGACTGGCGACGGCGCTGGCCGAGCGCGTCGCGTCCGGCTATCCCGACGGCGTGCGGTTCGTCGACCTCGCGACCGCCGGCAGCGTCGACAACGTCGGCGACGTGTTCGCCCGCGCGCTGCGGCTGCGTACCTCCGACGGCGTGGGTTCGTTCGACGACGTCGAGTCGTTCCTGCGCTCCAAGCGGATGCTGCTCGTCGTCGACAACTTCGAACACGTCGCAGGTGCCGCGCCGGGGCTGGCCGCGCTGCTGCGCGCGGCGCCCGGCGTGACCGCGGTGGTGACCAGCAGGGCTCCGCTGCGGCTGTCCGACGAGCGGGTGTACCGCGTGCCGCCGTTGCGCTCGGCGCCCAAGTCGACCCGCTTCGACGTGGCCACGCTCACCCAGCGGTTCAGCGCCGTGCGCCTCTTCGTCGACCGCGCCCGCGCCGCCGACCGGCGGTTCGCGTTGACGGACGACAACGTCGAAGCGGTGCTGGAGATCACCCGTCGGCTCGGCGGCGTCCCGTTGGCCATCGAGCTGGCCGCGGCCCGGGTCCCTCTGCTGCCGCCCATGGCGATCGCCGCGCTGCTGGACGACCAGCTCAGCCTGCTGACCGGCGGCCAGCGCGACCTGCCGGCCCGGCAGCGGACGGTGCGCGACACGTTGGCCTGGAGCTACCGGCTGCTGCCGCCGGACGCACAGAAGCTGTTCGCCCGGACCGGGGTGTTCACAGGCGGGTTCGACCTCGCGGCGATCGAGGCGGTGTGCGCGGACGAGTCGTTCGACGTCTTCGCGGCACTGGAGTCACTTGTGGACGCCGCACTCGTCGAGCCGGACGACCATGACCGCTTCCGGATGGTCGACAGCGTCCGTTTGTACGCGCTGGAGCGGCTCGGGGCCGACGACGACGTGACCGCGGCACGCGACCGGCACGCGGCCCACTTCCTGGATGCCGCCCTGCGCGCGGCGCCGTACCTGAACACCGTCGACTCACCCGTCTGGCTGGACCGGCTCGACCGGGAGCACGCCAACCTCGGCGCGGCGACCGAGTGGTTCCTGGACTCCGGCCGGCCCGCCGACGCGCTTCGGATCGGCTGGGCGATCTGGCCGCTGTGGTGGCAGCGCGGGTACGTCGACGAGGCCGCGCGTGTCGTCAGCCGGATCCTCGACGGTGCCGACCAGCTCTCGCCGAAGCTGCACGGCCGGGCGCTGGTGGCCTCAGGTGCGATGGCGCTCGTGTCGGGCCAGGACGCCCAGGCGCGCATCGACTTCGAGCGGGCGCGCGAGCTGGCCCGGGTGGCCGACGATCCCGTCACCGAGGCCCGCGCGCTTGGCCCGCTCGGCTCCTTCGCGAGCCGTGACGGTGACCACGAGCGGGCCGGCCGGCTGCTCCGTGAGGCGTACGAACTGGCGCTCAGCGGTGACGAGCAATGGCTGATCAGCCTCTTCCACAGCCGGATCGGGATGATCGCGTTCCGGCAGGGCGACCGGGCGGCCGCCGGTCGCCACCTCGATGACGCGGTGCGGGTCTCCGCGCAGGGCGGGGACGAGCTCGGCATGGTGGTCGCCCGCTACACGTCCGCCGCCGTGCGGTCGGCGGACGGCGACGGTGCGGGCGCCCACGACAGCCTCCTGGCCGGCCTGCGGTTGGCCGCGCGCAGCGGCGACCAGGCCAGTGTGGGGCTGTTCCTCGCGGCGTTCGCGGACCTGGCGGGCGCGGACGGCCGGCTGGTCCGGGCCGTACGGCTGGCCGCCGCCGCGGGGAGTTTCCAGACACCGTCGAGCAAGCTGTGGATGCGGGCGTACGTGCCACCCTGGCCTGTCGCCGGTCCGGACCTCGCGACGATGCGGGCCGGGCTCGGCGACGACCGCTTCGACCGCGCCTGGCGTGAGGGCGAGCGACTCGGGCTGCGCGGCGCCATCGACGAGGCGGCCCAGGAGTGACGTCCGACCTGATCCTGACTCCGGACCAGCGGGTGCGCGTGTTCGTCAGCTCGACACTCACGGAGCTCGCGGCCGAGCGGCAGGCGGTCAGCGATGCCGTGGTCGGGCTCCACCTGGTGCCGGTCATGTTCGAGTCCGGCGCCCGCCCCCACGCACCCAGCGACGTCTACCGGTCCTACCTCGCCCAGAGCCAGGTCTTCGTCGGCGTCTACGACGAGAGCTACGGCTGGATCGGCCCCGACTCGACGATCTCCGGCCTGGCGGAGGAGTACGGCCTGGCGCGCGACCTGCCCCGGCTGATCTACGTGAAGGAACCGGCACCGGGCCGCGACGCGCGCCTGGCGGACCTGCTGGCGCGGATGGACCGGGACGCCGCCGTCTCCTACCGCTCGTTCCGCTCACCGGACGAGCTGCGCGGTCATGTCGAACGGGATCTCGCCGCGTTGCTCTCCCTGCACTTCGACCAGGCCCGCCGGACGCCGCGGGACTCGGACACCGGTGCCGGCGACGGGATTCCGGTGGCCCGCACCCCGTTGGTGGGTCGGGAGCACGAGCTCGACGTGCTGGCCGCCCTGCTGACCGACGAGCGTGTGCCGTTGCTGACCCTGGCCGGTCCGGGCGGCGTCGGGAAGACGAGGTTGGCCGGCGCCCTCGCCGCACGCGTCGCGGCGGGATATCCCGACGGCGTCCGCTACGTCGATCTGTCCGCGGTCACCGGTGGCGACGCGGCCGGTGAGGCGTTCGCCCGAGCCCTGCGACTGCGTACCTCCGGCGGTGTGGCCGCGTTCGCCGACGTCGTGTCGTTCCTGCGCTCCAAGCGGCTCTTGCTGGTCGTCGACAACTTCGAGCAGATCGTCGACCTGGCGCCACGCCTCACGACGCTGTTGCGCGCGGCGCCGGGCGTGTCCGTGGTGGTGACCAGCCGGGTCCCGCTGCGGCTGAGTGTCGAACGGGTGTTCCGGGTGCCCCCGCTGCGTTCCGCGCCGGACTCCGCCCGCCACGACCTGGCCATGATCACCCAGCGGTTCAGCGCCGTCCGGCTCTTCGTGGACCGCGCCCGGGCGGCCGACCGGCGGTTCGCCCTGACCGACGACAACGCCGCCGCGGTGCTGGAGATCACCCGCCGGCTCGGCGGCATACCGTTGGCCATCGAGCTGGCGGCCGCGCGGGTCCCGCTGCTGCCGCCCGCGGCCATCGCCGCCCTCCTCGACGACCAGCTCAGCCTGTTGACCAGCGGCCGGCGTGACCTGCCGGAGCGGCAACGGACCGTGCGGGACACGCTGGCCTGGAGCCACCGGCTGCTGCCGCACGACGCGCAGCGGCTGTTGGCCCGGACCGGGGTGTTCGCCGGTGGGTTCGACCTCGCCGCGATCGAGGCGGTGTGCGTCTGCGACGAGGAACCGATGGACACTTTCGGTGCCCTGGAATCCCTTGTGGACGCCGCATTGGTCGAGCCGGACGGCGACGACCGCTTCCGGCTGGCCGAGAGCGTGCGTGACTTCGCCCGGGAGCGGCTCGCCGAGGTCGGCGAATGGGACGTGACGCACGACCGGCACGCGGCGTACTTCCGCGACCTGGCTCTGCGCGCCGAGCCTCATCTCAACACCGCCGACTCGCCGGAGTGGCTGAGTCGGATCGAGCGCGACCACCGCAACCTCGACGCCGCGCTGGACCGGCTCCTTGACACCGGCCGGCCGGTCGAGGCGGTCGAGGTGTGCTGGGGCCTCTGGCTGTTCTGGTGGCGGCGCGGCCACATCGACGAAGGCGTGCGCTACCTGCGACGTGTCCTGGCGGACCCGGACGTGCTGCCGCCGGCTGTGCGCGGCCGCGCGCTGGTCGTCGCCGCCGCCATGGCCTACGTCTCCGGCCAGGACGACGAGGCCCGCACCACCTTCGAACAGGCGCGGGAGCTGGCCCGGGCGGCGGGTGACGACGTCGCCGAGGCCCACGCGCTCGGCCCGCTCGGCACCTACGCGGCCCGCGCCGGCGACATCGACCGCGGGCGCGAACTGCTGGGCCAGGCGTATGAGCTCGCGGTGCGCGGCAACCGGCTCTGGCTGGTCAGTCTCTTCCACTGCCGGCTCGGCATGATCGCCTTCCGGTCGGGCGACGCGGCGGGTGCCGTGCGGCATCTCGACGAGGCCAAACGGGTCGCGGCGGAGGTCGACGACGAGCTCGGGCTGGTCGTCGCCCACTACTCGGCCGCGGTGGTGCGGGTCGCGACGGGCGACCTGGCCGGCGCTCACGCCAACCTCGTGGCGGGCCTGCGGTCCGCCTCGAAGAGCGGCGACCTGGCCTGCGCCGGGTGGATTCTCGTCGCGCTGTCAGACGTGGCCGCCGCCCGAGGCCGGTTGGTCCGGTCCGTGCGGCTGGCCGCCGCGGCCGCCACGTTCCGGACGCCGTCGGGCAAGCTGTGGATGCGGGCGTACGTGCCGCCGTGGCCGACCGCCGGCGCCGACCTCGCGGAGCTCCGGGTGCGCCTGGGCGACGAGCGGTACGAGCGGAGCCGGCGTGAGGGCGAACGGCTCGGGCTCGCGGGCGCGGTCGAGGAGGCGGCGCGGGACGACGAAGCGGGCGCCCCCGAAGGGACGCCCGCCCAGGTCGACGAACCTCAGCCGCGCCAGTGGTAGAACTCCCGGGCCACCGCGTCCTGCGGTGACTTCCAGGTCTGCGGGTCGTACGGCTTGATGTAGGCCCGCAGGTCGTCGCTGATCTGCTTGAACCCGGCCATGCCGGGGCCCTTGCGCAGCGCCTCGGTCGGGTCCTCGGCGAACTCGATGACGTGCAGGTAGAGGTCGTTGAGCGAGTAGAGCGAGCGGGCCCTCACCCCCAGGTCGTGCGGGAGTGAGGTGGCGTCGGACGCCGCGAAGATCTGGGCCACCGACTGCTGGGAGTCGGGCTGGATCTTGGCAACGATCACGGTGCGGTTCATGCGTTTCCTCCCTGATGGAATGAGTCGGTGCCACCTAGTGCGAAGATCCCTGCCAGGTGTGCGTCGAGCGCCTCGGCCGCGACCGGCGAGGTGCGGAACCCGACGTGGCCGTCGGGGCGGATCAGGTAGGCGCCGGTGCCGCGCAGGCCGTACGCGGCGCGGAAGGTGCCCGACGCGTCCCGCAGCACCGGCACGTCCAGGCCGGCCGGCACGTCGGCGTCCGGGCTGGCCAGGACGTAGATGTTGACGAACCCGCGGACCTTCTCGGCCAGCTTGTCGAAGCCGGCGTACTCGTCCTGCGGCGTCGCGCCGTCCGCGTGCACCAGCAGAGTGTGCGCGGTGCCGCGGGTCAGCTCGAACAGCCGCGTCGGGTGACCGACCCCGAAGCGCCGCAGGTCGTGCGCGTCGGGCGCCCGGTCACCTGGCTGCGGACCGCCGTCGAACGCGTCGCCGTGTGCGCCGACCAGCGGGCTGCCGGCGTAGCTCAGCGTCATCTGCATCTCGAGCAGGAACTGCTCCCGCTCGTCGTCCATGTCCATCTCGTCGGTGAACGCGATCTTCACCGCGCGATCGACGATCGCCTTGCCGGCGGGCCGGCGCTCGGCCTCGTAGCTGTCCAGCAGCGCGGGCGCGGCGTCGCCGCCACACGCCAGGGCCAGCTTCCACCCGAGGTTCCAGGCGTCCTGGATGCCGGTGTTCATGCCCTGGCCGCCGGCCGGCGGGTGCAGGTGCGCGGCGTCGCCGACGACGAAGGCCCGGCCTTGACGGTAGCGGTCGACGATGCCGTGCTTGATCCGGAAGATCGACGACCAGCGCAGGTTGCTCGCGGTCGTGGGCTCCGGGGCGAGCTCGTCCAGGACGACCTGGATGTCCGCCAGCGACGGCGGGTCGTACTCCGCCTGGAAGCCCGGCGGGATGGGGTTCGAGCCGATCTCGGCCTGCAGGCGCGGCGGGGCCAGGGTGGCCACCCGGTAGCGGTTGCGGCCCTTGAGCGGCACGCAGACCAGCATGCCCTTCATCTCGTCGTCCTCGACGTGGATGAAGCGCAACAGGTGGCCCTCCGGCATCGACCAGTCCAGGTCGACGTCGCCCAGCATGAAGAGCTGGGGGAACATGCCCATGCCGCCCTCGAAGGTCAGGCCCAGCTTCTGCCGCACGGTGCTGTGTGCGCCGTCGGCGCCGACCAGATACTGCGCCCGCACGGTCTCCGCGCGGCCGTCGGCCCCGACGAGATAGGCGGTCACCCCGTCGGCGTCCTGGGTGAACTCCTTGAGCTCGGTGCCCCGCTCGACCCGGACTCCGTGGCCGGCCAGGCACTTGGTCAGGATGTTCTCGGTCTCGTACTGCGGCAGGCCGACGTGCGCGTACGGCAGGTCGGGCAGGTCCCAGTCGACCTGGTGCGTCTGCCGGCCGTTGACGAACACGGTCTGGCCGTGCAGCCAGATGCCCGCGTCCATCGCCTCCCGGACGATGCCGAGGTTCTCCCAGATCTCCATCGTGCGGCACTGCACGCCGATCGCCTTGTCGGCGGTGCCGGCCGCGTCGGGCCGTTTCTCGACGAGCCGGCACGGCACGCCGCGCCGGGCCAGCTCGATCGCCGCGGTCAGGCCGGCCGGGCCCGCACCCACGACGAGCACGTCGGTTGAACTGTCCACCGTAGACCTCTCTGCGCTGGGTGCGGCCGGCTTCGCCGCGACGGGCTCGACCCGGGCGACCGGCTGCGGCCGCGGTGCCGCCTGGACGACGCCACCACCGGGCTGCGGGCTCTCCTGCGGCCGAGCCACGATGTGGTACGTGGCCCGCTCGAAGTTCTCGCAGATGTACTGGATCAGCGGAGCGGTCTGATCCAGGTGCGACTGGTCGTCGGTCCACGCCTCGAAGGACGCTTCGTCGAGCCACTCGGCGAAGATGTGGTACGTCCCGGTGCCGGGCTCGCGCAGCAGCTCCTCACGGACGTGCCCGGGCGTGCCGCGCATCCGTTCGGCGACCTTGCGGTAGGCCTTCTCGTACGCGGCCTCCTCGCCCTGCGGCACGGTGACGGTGACCCGCACCCGGATCCCCGGACCCCGGCCGACCACGGTCGACAGCACCTCGTACGTGTTCTTCTCGCCCGACTCGCGCAGGTCCCGCAGCGCGGCGGTGAGCTGCTCGCGCGCGGCGCTCGGCCCGAACGCGTCGAGCGCCTCCTGGTCACGCCAGTCGCTGACGATCAGGAACGTCTGCGGATCGTCGGCGTCCCGGATCAGCTCCTGACGCAGACTGCCCTGCGTCCGGCTGATCTCCTCGGCGGCGACCCGCCAGGCGGCCTCGAAGGCCTCGACGCAGCCCTCTCTGGCCCGCATCCTCAGGATCGTCCGAACTGGACCCTCATCCGGCATCGCGCAGACCTTCCTCCCGATAGCGCTTGAGCACGATGGAGCTGTTGAAACCGCCGAAGCCGCGGGCGTTGACGAGCACCACGTCGGCGGCGAGCTGGCGCGGCTCGCGCACCAGGTCGAGGTCGTGACCCGGGCGGGCGAGGTTGCCGACCGCCGGCACGATCCCGTCGCGCAGCGCCAGCAGCGCGGTCGCCACGGTCAGCGCGCCGCCGCCCGAGCAGAGCCGCCCGATGTGACCCTGTGGCGCGGTGACCGGCACCGGCCGGCCGAACACCTCGCGGATCGCCTGCGCTTCCAGGGCGTCGAGCGCGGGTGTGGCGGCACCGTCGGCGAACACGAACCCGACGTCGTCCGGCGAGACGTCGGCGTCGGCGAGCGCCTTGCGCATGGCCCGGACGAGCTGCGCGCAGTCGGGCGCGGGCCGCTCCGGGTGGTGTGCGTCGTGGGTCGCGGCGTACCCGGCGAGCTCGCCGTAGATCTGCTGCGCGCCACGTTCCGCTGCCGCCGCGGCGTCCTCGACGATCAGCACCGCGCCGCCCTCACCGGGCACGTGGCCGTCCGCGTCGGCGTCGAACGGCCGGTAGCCGGTCGCCGACAGCCGTTCGCTCGTGCTTTGGCAGACCAGCGCGTACGGGGACAGCGGCGCCTCGGTGCCGCCGGCGATGACGGCCGGTGTGCCGCGCCGGATCACCCGGCGCGCGGCGCCGAGGCTGTCCAGCCCGCCCGCGCCCTCGGACACCAGCACCTGGTTGGGACCCTTGGTCCCGTGCAGGATCGAGGTCTGCCCGACGCTGGCGGCGTAGAACCAGGCGATCGACTGGTACGCGGTGACGGCCCGGCGCCCCTTGCTCCACAGCGCCTGGATCTCCCGCTGCCCGAACTCGTTGCCGCCGGAGCCGCTGGCCAGCACGACCGAGGTGGCGTACGGGTCGTGCGCCGCCGGGTCGTACTTGGCGTCGTCGAGCGCCTGCCGCGTCGCCGCCAGCGACATCCAGGTCCACCGGTCGGTCTGGATGATCAGCCGTGGGTCGACGGAGCCCTCGGCGGCGAAGCCCGGCACCTGGCCGACCAACCTGCCGTCGAGCTCGCGCACGTGCTGTTCACCGGCCAATGTGGAGCGCCAGTGGTCCTCGGTGGTCAGACCGCTCGGCGCCACGACGCCGATTCCCGTGATGACGGCCCGCTTCACGACGACCACCTCCGCAAGACAGCGGCGGACTGGAAGCCGCCGAATCCGCTACCCACCGACAGCGCGACCTCGACGCGCTGCTCGCGCGCGTTCTTCGGCACGTAGTCCAGGTCGCACTCGGGATCCTTGTTCTCCAGGTTCGCGGTCGGCGGGACCACGCCGTAGCGGATCGCCAGCACGCACGCGGCGAGCTCGATCGCGCCGATCGCGCCCAGCGAGTGGCCGACCATCGACTTGATCGAGCTGACCGGCACGTCGTACGCGTGCTGCCCGAGGCTGCGCTTGAACGCGGCCGTCTCGTGCCGGTCGTTCTGCTTCGTGCCCGAGCCGTGCGCGTTGATGTAGCTGACCGCGGTCGGGTCCAGGCGGGCCTGGCCGAGCGCGTCGGTGATGGCCTCCGCCATCTCCAGCCCGTCCGGCCGCAGCCCAGTCATGTGGAACGCGTTGCTGCGGTTGGCGAAGCCGGCCACCTCGCAGAAGATCTCCGCACCACGGCGGCGCGCGTGCTCGAACTCCTCGAGGATGAGCACGGCCGCGCCCTCTCCCATGACGAACCCGTCCCGGGTGGCGTCGAACGGCCGGGAGGCGTGCTCCGGGTCGTCGTTGCGCGCCGAGGTGGCCCGGATCGCGTCGAAGCACGCCATCGAGATGGGCGAGATCGGCGCGTCGGCCGCGCCGGCGATGACCACGTCGGCCTCGCCGTCCTCGATGAGCTGGTGGCCGTGGCCGATCGCGTCCAGGCCGGACGTGCAGCCGGTGGAGATCACCGCTGCCGGCCCGTGCGCGCCGTACCGGCAGGCCACCTCGGTCGCCGCGCTGCTCGGCACCAGCGCCTGGTAGAGGAACCGGCTGCCGTAGCGCTCGTCGACGTGCCAGTTGCGCCCGTGGTCGCTGACGTTGACGTACTCGTCCTCGAGCCGGGTCGTGGCGCCCACCGCGCTGCCGATGCTCACCGCGACGTTGTCCCGGTCGGTGGCACGCAGGTCAAGGCCGCTCTCCTTGAGGGCCTCGTCGGCGGCGACCAGGGTGAACTGGGCGAACCGGTCGTTGCGGTGGATCTCCTGCGGCGTCAGCCCGGCCGCGCGCGGGTCGAAGTCGCACTCGGCCGCGATCTGCGAGCGGAAGTCGGCCGCGTCGAAGAACGAGATCCGCCGCGTCGCCGTGCGCCCGGCGGTCAGCAGGTCCCAGAACGCGGCGCGGGTGACCCCGCCGGGTGCGACCACCCCGACGCCGGTCACCACGGTGCGCCTCCCGCTCACGGCGCGCTCCCGGGCAGCGCCTCCGTGTCCACGTGCCCGAGCTCCGGGCGCGGTGCCAGCGGGCCGAGGGTGAAGACCAGGAACGCCGGCGCGGCGCCGTTGTTCATGAGCCGGTGCTTGACGCCGATCGGGATGTGCACGCCCTCGTTGGCGTTCAGCGGCAGCTCCCGGCCGTCCAGCCGCACGGTGATCGCGCCCTCGACGCAGAACAGGAACTCCTCCGAGTACGGGTGCCAGTGCTCGGTCACCACCTCGGCCGGCTGCAGGCGCAGTGTCCCCATGAAGCCCGACGTCGAGCCGACGGTGGCGGGGGAGAGGATCGTGCGGATGTCGCCGCCGCGGCGCCGGTTGCTCGGCACGTCCTCGATCGACACCGTCTTGATCGCCGGCCGGGCCTTGCTCGGGCCGCCGATGCCGTGCAGGGCGATGCGCTCGACCTTGTCGCGGATGACGTCCATCTGGATCGCGGTGTTTGCGTTGATCCGGTCGGTCATCGCGGCCGTGTCGATCGGCGCGTCGGGGCGCATCCGGAAGTCCTGGATCCAGCGCATCCGGGTGGCCTTGCCCTCGGCCTCGTACAGCCATTCGATGTTCATGAACTCGAACGGACCCGGCTCGACCCGGCGGGCGACGACCCGGCGCGTGGCCTTGTCGGGGGTGCGCTCGGAGACCCAGCTCCACACCTTGCCGTTCTCGTCCGGGTGCATGGCGAGCCGGAACCGCACCGTGTCGCCGGAGCGTTCGATGATCTCCGCCGACGCGTACTCGGTGAACAGCTCGGGCCATTTCTCGACGTCGTTGGTGGCGTCCCAGACGACGTCGAACGGCGCGTTGATCAGAATCTCGTTGTCGACGTGTCCAATGGTCGGTGCGCTCATGCCGCCACCTCCCTGCGGTCGGCGGAGCATGAACGCCGGCGGCTGAGTTGACTGCGCTCGCTTCGCTCGCTCATGCCGCCGGCTCCTCGTCACGCGAAAGCCGCTCGTTGATGGCGGCGGTCATCTCGCCGACGGTGAACGCCATCGGGCGGTCGTCGGGCAGCTCGAACCCGTAGAGCTCCTGCAGTTCGGACTGGAGCTGGAGGAACGCCAGCGAGTCCAGCCCCAGGTCGCCGAAGGTCTTGCCCGGGTCCTGCGTGCGCATGTCCGAGGGCAGCCCAACCTTGCTGACCAGCAGCTGCATCAGGTCGTCGATGGTGAACCTCATGATTCCTCCCGTGTCTGCGGATCGGTGAGCCGGCCGACGAGCGACGTGTCGTGGGTTCCGGCGACGAACAGCTCGTGCTTCAGTGCGGTCAGCAGGAAGTCGCGGTTGGTCCGCACCCCCGGGCCTTCGACGGAGAGCTCCGCGAGCGCCCGCCGCATCCGGGCGATCGCCTGGGGCCGGTCCGGGGCCCAGACGCAGATCTTGGCGAGCAGCGGGTCGTACGCGGCGGAGATGCGCCCGCCGGCCTCCGCGGCCGTGTCGACGCGGACGAACGGGCCGCCCGGCAGCGTCAGCTCGGTCAGCCGCCCTGGCGTCGGCATGAAGTCGCGATCCGGGTCCTCGGCGTTGATGCGGCACTCGATGGCCCACCCGCGCGCCGTGAGCTCCTCCTGCGACACGTCGAGCGGCTCGCCCGCCGCGATCCGTAGCTGCTCGCGGACCAGGTCGACGCCGTGGGTCAGCTCCGTCACCGGGTGTTCGACCTGGATCCGGCAGTTGACCTCCATGAAGTAGAACCGGTGCTGGTCGTCGACGAGGAACTCGACGGTGCCGGCACCGACGTACCCGGCGGCGAGCAGGCCCCGCACGGCGGCGTGGCCCATCTGCTCGACCAGCCCGCGCGGCAGGCCCGGGGCGGGGGCCTCCTCGATGATCTTCTGGCGGCGGCGCTGCACGGAGCAGTCACGCTGGCCGAGGTGCAGCCCGTTGCCGTGGCTGTCGCAGAGCACCTGCACCTCGATGTGCCGGGCGGCCGGCAGGTAACGCTCGACGTAGACGCGGTCGTCGCCGAACAGCGACTGGGCGGTGCTGCGGATCTCCCGGTACTGCCTCGGCAGGTCGTCGGGCTCGGTGACGACCTGCATGCCCCGCCCACCACCGCCCGCGACCGCCTTGACGATGACGGGATAGCCGATGTCGGCGGCCACCTTCGCGACGGCCTCGGCGTCGCTGACCGGTTCGATCGTTCCCGGCAGCAGCGGCAGGCCGGCGTCGGCCATCGCGGCACGGGCCGTGGACTTGTCGCCGAGCCGGTCGATCACGGCCGGGGGAGGGCCGACGAAGATGAGCCCTTCGGCCTCGCACGCCTCGGCGAAGTCGGCCTGCTCGGAGAGGAAGCCGTAGCCGGGGTGGACCGCCTCGGCGCCGGTCTGCCGGGCCGCCTCCATGATCGCGGGCAGGTAGAGGTAGCTGTGCCGGGCGGGACCGGGGCCGATGCACACGGCCTGGTCCGCGAAGCGTACGACGGGGCTGTCCCGGTCCTCGGTGGAGTAGACGGCGGCCACCCGCAGGCCAAGCTCGCGGCACGTGCGGGCGACGCGCAGGGCGATCTCGCCGCGGTTGGCGATGAGCACGGTGTCGAACACGGCGACCTCCTAACCGGCCTGGGGATCGATGGTCAGGAGCCGTTCGCCGAACTCGACCGCCGCGCCGTCCGCGACGTGCAGCGCCACGATCCGGCCCTCGGCGTCGGACTCGACCGGGATCATCAGCTTCATCGCCTCGACGATGCCGACCTGCTGGCCCCGGCGAACCTGGTCCCCTTCGGCCACGAAGGGCGTGGCACCGGGCTCCGGCGCCCGGTAGAAGGTGCCGACGATCGGCGCGCACACCCCGACGCCGGGCGGCAGAGCGGGCTCGTCGGCCGGGACTTCTACCGGCACGACGGCGGTGGTGGTGGCCGGTGCGGGGGCGGCGGGTCCGGCCGCCGCCTCCTGGACGGTCCACTCCATCTCGACGACCACGTCGCCGGCCCGGATCCGCAGCGCGCGGGGCCGGTGGCCCAGGTCGGCGAGGAGCGACTGGGCGCTGCGGCGGACCTCGTCCAACGCCTCCGCGAGCGGGGCCGGACTGTCGGTCGGCGCTGGTTCGATCAAGGACGTCACTGTGCTCCTCCAGGGTGCGAGAGTGCGGCGGCGCTCTGCGGGGCGTAACCGGGACCGGCGCCGAACCGGCGGAACCGCGCGCGCCGCTCGGCGACCAGGCGCCCGGGGTCGCGCGAGGCGAGGTCACTGAGCTCGGCCCGGATCGCGGCCCGGACCAGCGCCGCGGCGGCGGCCTGGTCGGCCTCGGCGCCGCCCGCAGGTTCCGGCACCACGCCGTCGACGACGCCGAGGGAGAGCAGGGAGCGGGCGTCGACCCGCAGCGCGCGGGCGGCGGTGGGCGCGGCGGAGGAGTCCTTCCAGAGGATGGCGGCGCAACCCTCCGGGCTGATCACCGTGTAGATCGCGTTCTCCATGATCAGGACCCGGTCGGCGACCGCGATGGCGAGCGCGCCGCCGCTGCAGCCCTCGCCGGTGACCACCGTGACCAGCGGGACCGGCAGGGCGCCCATCAGGCGCAACGTCTCCGCGATCACGGTGGCCTGCCCCTGCAGCTCGGCGTCCACCCCCGGGTACGCGCCGGGCGTGTCCACGAGCGTCACCACCGGCAGCCCCCACTTGGCGGCCAGCCGCATCAGCCGGGCGGCCTTGCGGTAGCCGGCCGGGTTGGGCATCCCGAAGTTGTGCGCGGCCAGGTCGGCGGGAGTGTGCCCCTTCTCGTGGCCGATCACGACGACGGAGTCGCGGCCGATCCGGCCCACCCCGCCGATGATCGCCGGGCAGTCGCCGCCGACCCGGTCGCCGTGCAGCTCCTCGAAGTCGTCGAGGATCAGGCGGAAGTAGTCCGATGTGGTCGGTCGGCCGATGTGCCGGGCGCGACGCACCGCGTCCCAGGCGTCCTGTTCGGCGACCTGGTCGGGCTCGCGGATCACCACCTGCTCGACCGGGCAGACGTTGGCGGCGGTGTCTCGCCGGCCACCGACCGACAGGATCCGGCCCAGCCGCTCGCGCAGCGCCGACCGCGGCGACACCAGGTCGACGAAGCCGCGCTCCAGCAGGAACTCGGCCGTCTGGAACCCCGGCGGCAGCTCCTGCTTGATGGTCTGCGCGATCACCCGGGGGCCGGCGAAGCCGAACCGCGCGCCGGGCTCGGCGATGACGATGTCGCCGAGCATCGCGTACGACGCCGCCACGCCACCGTAGGTCGGGTCGGTGATCACGCAGACGGTGATCAGGCCGGCCTCGTCGAGCTGCTGCATGGCCTGCGCGGTCTTGGCCATCTGCATCAGCCCGACCACGCCCTCCTGCATCCGCACACCGCCGGACGCGGTCACCGTGATCAGGGGCAGGCGCTCGGCGAGCGCGGTCTCGGCGGCCCGCGTGATGAGCTCGCCGACCGCGCCGCTGAGGCTGCCGCCCATGAACCGGAAGTCCATCGCGGCGACGATCGCCGGTGTGTCGCCGATGGACAGCCGGGCGCAGAGCACCGCCTCCGGCATGCCGGTGGCCGCGCGGGCCTGCGCCAGGCGGTCGGCGTACGGCACGCCGTCGGTGAAGCCCAGCGGGTCCGCGGACGCGACCTCACAGTCCAGCGGGCGCAGCGAGTCCCGGTCGGCGAGCAGGTCGAGCCACTCCTGCGCGGTCAGCGGGAAACAGCCGCCGCACTGTGGGCAGACGCCGTGGTTGCGGGCCAACCGCTTGGCGTAGACGACGGCCCGGCAGTGCCGGCACAGCGCCCAGTCCGGTCGCGCGCTCATCCGGTCACCCCCGTGTCGACCAGGAACAAGGTGCCCTCGTCATCGAGATAGCCGACGTCGCCGGTGTGCAGCCAGCCGTCCGCGTCGGCGATGGCGGTGGCCACCTGCGGTCCGCGAACACGGACGAGGCCGGGCTTTCCCGGCGGGGCGGGGCGCCGCCCGTCGAGGTCGAGGACGCAACAGTCGGTGCTATCCACCGGGTGCCCCACCGAGCCCGCCGTCTGGCGGTCGAGCCGGTCGCAGTGGGTCAGCGGGCCGCCGGCCGGGCCGTACCACTGCACCAGCGGTGCGCCGACGCGCAGGGCGAGCCGGCTGGCGGCGGACGGGGCGAGCGTGGCACCACTGGACAGCACGGCCCGCACCGTCGGCGTGCGCGGGTGCGTCGACCGGGGGTCGGCGGCCAGCCGGGCCAGCGGTGCGGGCAGTCCGCAGTAGTGGGTCGCCGCCTCCCGCGCGGCCAACGTGACGCCGCCCGCCGGGTCCGGGTCCGCGCAGAGCACCTGGGTCGCGGCCGCGTGTACCGCCGCGTTCAGGTACACCTGCTCGTACGTGGGGAGCTGGTTGACCACAGTCGAGCCGGGGCCGAAACCGTAGGCCTGGGCCGCCTGGGCGGCGCCGACCGTGAGGTTGCGGTGGGTCAGCGGGACGATCGCGCCGTCGGCGGCGCGCCGCAGGCAGGCGACCGTGTCGGGGTCCGCGGGCGGCAGCGGGCGGGCGCGCGCCGCGTGCTTGCGGACGAGGGCGGCCACGGTCTGGGCGCGGTGGTGGCCCGGCTGGTCCAGGTAGGCCACGTCCAGTTCGTCGCGCTCCACCCGGATCCGGCGAAGCTGGTCGGCCATGCCGGCGGTGGCCACGAGAAGCGCGATGCCGGCCCGCCCGACCAGGTCGTCGAGCGCGTCCTCGGTCAGGGCGGGATCCACGACCGCGCACACGTGTCCGGCGCGCACGGCGCCGAAGTAGGCGATCGGGAAGGCGGGGTGCAGGGCGGCCGTGACGCCCACGACGGTGGTGGGCCGCAGGCCGCGCAGGGCCGCGGCGAACCCGTCCACGGCAGCGTCGAGCTCGCGGTAGGTCAGCGCCCGGGTGCCGTACCGGATGGCGGCCTGCTCGGGTGCGATCGTCGCCGCCCGCCGCAACAGCCCATCCAGCGACTGAGTGGACTCAGTTTCGGACACGGAGGGCTCCTTCGGGCCGGCTGTCTTACGGCCCTCCGACGGTCGCAGTTGTCCACTTGAGCCCGCCTGGAATGTCGCTGGAGGCGAAAAAGCCTCTGTCGCAATCGTACGATCAGACCGAAAAGGTTACTCATGTCGTCTAAGAGCTTTAAGGTTCTTCACAGCGACGGTCATACGGGGGCGCGATGAAGTACCACGTTCTTGGTCCGCTGCTGGTGAGGGCCACACCTGCCGGCCCGCCGGATCAGCTCACCGCACCGAAGCCACGCAAGGTGCTGGCCCTGCTCCTGCTGCACGCGAACCTGGTCGTGCCGGTCGAGACACTGATCGTCGAGCTGTGGGGCGACGAGCCGCCGGCCAGCGCGCAGACCACGCTCCAGACCTACATCCTCAAGACCCGCCGGATGCTGGTGACCGCCCTGTCCGTCGGCCCCGACCAGCTCGCCAGCGAGATCCTGGTGACCACGTCCGGTGGCTACCGGCTCAACGTCGGCCCCGGCGAGCTGGACCTGCACGAGTACGAGCGGCTGGCCGCCGCCGGCCGGGCCGCGCTCGGCCAGGGCGACGACGTCGAGGGAGCGCGGCTGCTCGCCGAGGCGCTCGGCCTCTGGAAGGGCGGAGCGCTGGTCGACGTGCGGCTCGGCCCGGTCCTCCAGGCGGAGGTGCAGCGCCTGGAAGAGCGCCGGCTGAGCCTCTGGCGCCAGCGGATCGAGGCGGACCTGCGGCTCGACCGACACCAGGCGGTGCTCGGCGACCTGGGTTGGCTGGCCTCCCGGCACCCGCTCAACGAGGACCTCCAGGCGCAGTACATGGTCGCGCTCTACCGGGCGGGCCGGCGCACCGACGCGCTGGAGGCCTTCCACCGCCTGCGCGGCACGCTCCAGGACGACCTGGGCCTCGAACCGTCACAGCGGGTCCAGCGCCTCCAGCACGCCATCCTGACCGCCGACCCGGCCCTGGACCACCACGCCTACGCGGCGATCTAGCCCACTGGTTCCGCGAGGCGGCGGCGGAGCAGGACGTCGAGCGGGATCGACTCGCCGTCGCGGCCGCCGCGCCCGATGACCAGTGGGGCCGGCTGGGGCTCGAGGGTCACTCCGGTCAGTCGCGCCCGGGTGGAGTTCGGCACGTTGAGCAGGTAGAACCGGCCCCCGGTGTCGACGCCCAGGCTCCGATGCCGGTCGAGGTACCAGCCGTGCAGCCCCGTGCGGTAGCGGGCGCTGCCGCGATGGGCGGCCGCGGTCAAAGCCACCGGCGCGATCCCGCGCCCGGCCGCGTCGCGGACGAACTCCCCGATCAGCTCGGCGGCCCGCTCCGCCTCGCGCGCCCGCCGGTCCGCCTGCGCGCGGGCATGGGCGTCGAGCGCGCGCTGGCGCTGTGCGGCCCAGTCAAGATCCGCCTCCGTAGTCACGAGAGCGGAATCTACCGCCGATGGGGGGCGGCGGCATATCGGTCGACCCGGTCCGGGGCGCTGACCATAATCAGTCGATGGGTATGCCGGTGCTGTGGCTCTACGGGCCTCCTGGCGTCGGGAAGACCACGGTGGGCTGGGAGCTGTTCAACGAGCTCCCCGAGCCGGTCGGCTTCGTCGACATCGACCAGCTCGGGATGTGCTACGCGGCGGCCACGTCGCACGAGTGGGCGCCCGAGCCCGCGTCGGACCCGGGGCGGCACCTGATGAAGGCGCGCAACCTCGACGCGGTGGTGGCGAACTTCGTCGCGGCCGGGGCGCGGTGCGTCGTCGTGCCGGGCGTGGTCGACGCCGCGCGTGGTGCGCTGCCGCTGTCGAACGGCACGGTGGTCCCGTGCCGGCTGCGTGCCGAACCGGCCGAGCTGCGGCGGCGACTGGCCGCACGCCGGAGACCGATGGACCGGGTCGACGAGACACTGGCGTACGCCGCGGAACTTGATCGCCTGCCCGGACCCTGCGTCGACACCACCGGTCTCGATGTCGCCGAGGTCGTGCGCCTGGTGTGCGCGCACCTGCCGGCTCCGGAACCGGCCGCCGCTTCCTGGCCGCCACCCGTGGGCGGCCCGGGGGAGCTCCTGCTGCTGTGCGGGCCGACCGCGGTCGGCACCTCGACCGTCGGGTGGCGGATCTATCAGGAGCTGATGCGGGCCGGGGTGCGGACGGCGTTCGCGGACCTGCGGCAGATCGGGTTCGTCCGGCCGTCGTCCGATGGCAACCATGGCCTCAAGGCGGCCAACCTCGCCGCGATGTGGCAGACCTACCGCGAGCGGGGCGCCCGCCGGATGGTCGTGGCCGGCCACGTCGAGGAGGTCGCGCCCTACCGGGCCGCGCTGCCCGAAGCGACCGTCACGGTGTGCCGGCTGCGCGCCTCACCGGACGAGCTCGCGTCGCGGATCATGGCGCGCGGCCGGGGCGAGGGAGCGACCTGGGGTCTGGCCGGTGACGAGCTGACCGGCAAACCCGCGGCGCTCCTGCGCGACGTGCCGGCCCGAGCGGCCGCCGAGGCCGCGGCCCTGGACCGGTCGGGCATCGGCGACCTGTGCGTCGACACCGACCACCGCACGGTCGCGGACGTCGCCGAGGAGATCCGCGCGGGCTGGTGACCCTGGGTTTCGCGGTCGTCGATGACTACGATGCGCCCGTGTCGCTGCCGTTGGTGCTCGTCGCCGGGACGCTCGGTGCGTGCTGGGGCGCGGTGCTGCCCGGGTTGATCGCCCGGTTCGCGGTGGTCTGGCCAGAAGAACAGCCGCAGGCGCCGGCCTGGCGGCGGAGCTGTCCGCACTGCGGTGCCGACCGGCCGCGCTGGTGGCGGGCGGCGGGTCGGTGCCCGGCCTGCGGCCGCGCGCCGGTGCCGGGCCGCTGGCTGTTGGTGCCCGTGACGGCCCTGGTCTGCGCGGTGCCGGCCGCTGCCGTCGGGCCGACCGCCGTGCTGCCGGCCGTCCTGCTGCTCGGGGCGCTCGCGGTGCCGCTGGCCGCCGTCGACCTGTTGGTGCTGCGGCTGCCCGACCCGCTGGTCGGCCTGTTGTTCGGCGGCGGACTGGCCCTGCTCGGCCTGGCGGCGGTGCTCGACGGCGCCGGTCACGGCCTGTTGCGGGCGTTGGCCGCCGCCGCTGCCTGCGGGGCCGGCTACGGCCTGGTCGCCCTGGTCCTTCGTGGGCAGATCGGCTTCGGCGACGTCAAGCTGGGCGCCGCGCTCGGCCTCTACCTGGGGTGGTTCGGCTGGCCGGCGGTGGTCGCCGGGGTTGTGTTCGCGCCCGTGGTCAACCTGCCGCTGGTGATCGGTCTGCTGGTCAGCGGCCGGACCGATCGTCGCTCGGCGGCGCCGTTCGGCCCGGCGATGCTGGCGGCGGCGCTGTCAGTTGTCACGTTGGTCGCCCTCCGGTAGCCGACCGGTCACACTTCCCCTCGTTCGATCGTGTCGTGGCCGTGTAGCCACCCTCAGCGATCATCCAGTCCGGATATCGACCGGCGACTGAATGACAGTGATCTCTTCCCGAATGAGACTCATGTGCGTTCCCCACCCGTGTCCCCGACACTTCTTGGAGTCCTGTCTCATGATCGAGAAGATCAAGCGGTTCGCCGAGCGCCGCAATCGTGATCGTGGCGCGAGCGCGACCGAGTACGCGTTGATCCTGGGTTTTATCGTCACGGCGCTGATCGTGGTGCTCGCCGTCTTCGGCCCGTCCATCGCGCGGACGTTCGACAAGGCGTGCAAGGGCGTCGCACCCACCGACACGTGCCGCGTCGCGACCCCGTAGGCCCAGGTCAGGCCTCGGCCGGCCGCCCACGGGCGGGCACCGTCGGTTCCCTGACCGACCGCGGTGCGGCGGCCGTCGAGGCGGCCCTCGTCTTCCCGATTCTGTTGTTGCTGATATTCGGGATCGTCGACTTCGGACGGATGCTCAACGCCCAGATGAATGCCACGGAAGCCGCTCAACAGGGCGCCCGGATCGCCTCGTTCGGCGACCGGCCCCACGCCCGTATTCGCGAGATCGCCGGCGCCGATGCCCGCGTCGCGGCCGTCGTCTGCCCGATCTCCGGCGGCGGCGGCGGTGGAAGGACGGCGGAGGTGACCGTCACCTACCCGTTCACGTTCGTGACGCCGATGGGCGCGATCGCGAGCGTGCTCGGCGCCGACGGACCGGACGGCACCATCGAGCTGACCGGCCGCGGAGTCATGCCGTGCTCGTGAGACGCCCACGCGACCGGGGTGCCGTCGGCGCCATCGTCGCCGTGCTCTTCGGCACCGGTGTCGCGTTGGGCATGTGCGCGCTGGTCATCGACATCGGACTGATCTACGTCGAGCGCAAGCAGCTACAGACCGGCGCCGACGCGGCCGCCGTCGAGGTGGCCCGGGTCTGCGCGACCAGCGCCGTCGCCTGCGGCGCACCGGGCACCGTCGCCACCGCGGCCGCGTACGCCCGGGAGAACGTGGCCGACGGCGAGGCGACCGCGTCGGTGTGCGGCCGCGGTGGCGGGCTGAGCGCGTGCCCGACACCGAGCGCCTGCGCCCGCCCCGCGCCCGAGACCGGCGTCTACGCCGAGGTGCGCACCAGCATCCTGCGGCCGGACGGCTCGACGCTGCTGCCGCCGGTGTTCGCGCAGGCGGTGGTCGACGACTACGACGGTGCGGCGGTCACCGCCTGCGCCCGCGTCACCTGGGGACCGCCGCGGGCGGCGCGGACCCTCGCGCTGACCGTCTCCGCCTGTGACTGGGCCGCGATGACCGGCCGTGGGCGCGCCTTTCCGACCGGGGAGCGGACCGTCCGTCTCTATCCGGAGACGGACCCGGCGGCCTGTGGCCGGGGCGGCGCCGGCAGTGCGGGCGCGGGCGGCTTCCGCTGGGTGGCCGGCGCCGACGCGACGTGCCGCACGCCCGTGTCGACCACCACGGCGTTCCGGGTCACCGAGCTGCCCGCCGGCTGCCGGGACGTCCTGGAGGCGTTGACGCCCGGGCAGGCCGTGGCCGTGCCGATCTTCACCGCCGTCACCGACGCCGGTGACGGCGGGTTCGCGTACACCGTCCTGGGCGTCGCGGCCTTCGTGGTCACCGGCTGGCGGCTGCCCGGCTCGCGCTCGCCGCGGACGCCGGCCGGCTGCGGCGCGGGCGACTGCGTGTCCGGGTATTTCACGCGGGCGCAGGTGCCCGGCGGGGGAACGGTCGGCGGACCGAACCTCGGCGCACAGATCACCGCACTCATCGGTTGACCGAGGGGAAAGACCACTGATGAACCGACGCATCATCGCGGTGCTCGCCGCCGTCGTCCTGGCCGCGGCCGGGGCCGGCGCCGTGCTGCTGTACGTCCGGTCGGCGGACTCCCGTGCCGTCGCCGGCAAACAGGCGCGCACCGTGCTGATCGCCGAGAAACAGATCCCGGCCGGCACCAACGGCCGTGCGCTGCGGGCCGGTGGCTATCTGAGACAGACCCGGATGCCGATCGAGACGTTGCCCGAGGACACCCTGACCGCGGTCGAGCCGGACCTGGACGCGCTGGTCACCACGGCCACCGTCCAGCGTGGACAGCTCGTGCTGCGGACCATGTTCGGCACAGCGGTCGACCGCTCCGGAATGGCCATCCCCGACGGCAAGCTCGCGATCTCCGCCAAGGTCAAGTCGGCCGTGTTCGGCCCCGGCTCCGTACAGGCCGGCACCCGGGTCGCGATCTTCTACACGTACACGCCCCTGGAGGCAGACAAGATCGACGACGTGTCCGGCAGCGGGCTCGAGCGCGGCCGCACCACCAACAGCGTCACCCGCGTGCTGATGACCGACATCGAGGTGATCTCCGTCGGCGTCGCGGCGGAGGACGCCGTCGGTGACGCGCCGCTGCCGGCCACCGCCAGCACCGGCGACGTCGCGATGACCTTCGCACTCGACCAGCGGCAGGCCGAGATCCTGGCGCACGCCACGGCCCTGGGCGGACTGCTCAACGTCGGCCTGCTCGGCGACTCCTCCGACGTCAGCCCCGACCGCGGGGTCGACAACGGGACCCTCTTCGGGAAGGCGGGATGAGATGACCATCCTCTTCGAACCGAACCGGCAGTGGTCGGCGCACCTGGCGGCGTTGCTCGGCGCGAGCGTGCACACCGTCGGCGAGGTCGCCGACCTGCGACGCCTGCTGGTCGACGGGGCCACGGAGCCGCTGGTCGTCGTCGGCCCGGGCGCGCCCGCCTCGGTCGCGCTGGAGGTCGCCGCGCAGCAGCGGCTGGTGCGCCCGGCCCTCGGGGTGGTCCTGCTCCGGGAACGCCTGGACCTGGAGACGATGTCGCAGGCGCTGCGGGCCGGCGTGCGGGAGGCCGTCGACGCCCACGACTCCACCGCCGTGCGGACCGCGTGCACCCGGTCGCTCGAGGTGTCCCGGCAGTTGACCGGCGCTCCGGCGGCCACGCCGCAGGGGGAGGCGAAGATCGTCACCGTCTTCTCCGCCAAGGGCGGCTGCGGCAAGTCCACCCTGGCCACCAACCTCGCCGTGAGCCTGGCCGAGGGCGGGCGGCGGCGGGTCTGCCTGGTCGACCTCGACCTCGCGTTCGGCGACGTCGGGATCATGCTCCAGCTCTCGCCCGACCGGGGCATCGCCGACGCCGTCGCCTCGCGGGAGCGGATCGACGCGGGATTGATCCGTGCCCTGCTGACGTCGTACGCGCCGGGGGTGGACGTGCTGCTCGCACCGGTCGGGCCGACCGAGGCCGAGCGGATCGACCGGGATCTCGTGGTCGCGGTGCTGGCGGCGGTCCGCACGATGGCCGACTACGTGGTCATCGACACGCCGGCGCACTTCACCGAGGGTGTCCTGGCCGCGCTCGACGTCACCGACGTCCACGTCCTCGTCGCGACGCCCGACGTGCCGGCGCTGAAGAACCTGCGGATCGCGATGGACATGCTCGACCTGCTCGGGCTCGCCAAGGACAACCGGCTGATCGTGCTCAACCGCAGCGATGCCAAGGTGGGGCTCTCCGGCGCCGACATCGAACGCGTGCTCCAGGCCCGCACGACCGCACAGATCCCGTCCAGCCGGGACGTGCCGATCTCGATCAACCGCGGCACGCCGATCGTGGTCGAGAAACCCGGCCATCCGGTCAGCAAGGCGATCCGTGACCTGGCAGCCGGCCAGATCGCCCAGCGTGCGGGCGCCCGTGGCCGCCGGTGGCACCGGGCCGGCCGATGAGCCTGACGGATCGACTCTCCCAGCGGCACTACGCCGGTGGCGACAGCGGCGCGTGGCCGACCCGGGCGGGCGTGGGCTCGGCGGCTGCTCTGCGCGTGCGGGTGCACCGTGAGCTGCTGGCCATCCTCGGACCGCAGCTCTACGACCAGCGCACCGGCGACCAGGCGTTGGAGCAGAAGGTCCGGGAGACCATCAACGACGTGCTGGCCCGGGACGACTCGCCCTTGGCGGTCGCCGACCCGGCCCGGGTCGCCGCCGAGCTGATCGACGAGATCCTCGGCCACGGCCCCGTCGAACCGCTGCTGCGCGACCCGGACATCACCGAGATCATGGTGAACGGTCCGAACCGGATCTTCGTCGAGCGGTTCGGGCAGATCCATCAGGTCGACGCCACGTTCGTCGACGAGGACCACCTCCGCCGGGTCATCGACCGGATCGTCTGGCGGGTGGGCCGGCGGGTCGACGAGGCGAGCCCGATGGTCGACGCCCGCCTGCCCGACGGCAGCCGGGTCAACGTCGTGCTGCCGCCGATCGCCCTGGACGGCTCGATGCTGACCATCCGCAAGTTCGCCCGCGAGGCGTTCACGGTGGACGACCTGATCGGCTTCGGCACTGTCACCCAGGAGGTGGCCCAGCTTCTGTACGCCTGCGTGCGCGGCCGCCTGGACATCGTGATCAGCGGCGGCACGGGGTCCGGCAAGACGACGACCCTCAACGTGCTGTCCGGCTTCATCCCACCCAACGAGCGGATCGTCACCATCGAGGACGCCGCCGAGCTCCAGCTCCGCCAGGACCACGTGCTGCGCCTGGAGGCCCGCCCGCCCAACATCGAGGGCCGGGGCGAGATCACCATCCGGGACCTCGTGCGCAACTCGCTGCGGATGCGGCCGGACCGGATCGTGATCGGCGAGGTTCGCGACGGCGCCGCGCTCGACCTGCTCCAGGCGATGAACACCGGCCACAACGGTTCGCTGACCACGGTGCACGCCAACGCGCCGCGGGACTCGATCGCCCGGCTCGAGACGATGGCCATGATGGCGGGCCTGGACCTGCCGGTGCGGGCGATCCGCGAGCAGCTCGCCTCCGCCGTCGACCTGATCCTGCACCAGGACCGTCTGCGGGACGGCTCGCGCCGGGTCACCCACGTCTCCGAGGTGATCGGCATGGAGGGCGAGGTCGTCACGTTGCAGGACCTGTTCGTCTTCGACCACCGGGCCGGCCTCGACGAGCACGGCCGGCATCGCGGGACGCTGCGCTGGACCGGCCTGCGGCCCAAGTTCCTGGACACCCTCGCGGACAGCGGAATCCCGCTGCCGGCGGGGCTTTTCGAGAGCCCACCGTGGTGACCCGGCGGGTGCTGGCCGCGGTCGCCGCCGGGCTCGCGGTGAGCCTGCTGACCGGCCCTGCGGCATACGCGGACGGTGCCCTGGCCGTCTCGGTAGCCGACGTGCGCCCGGGACAGGTGCGGCTCGTGGCAGCGCTACCGGGCGGGCGGTCCCCGGCCGTCACGGTCTCCCGCGACGGCTACGCGCTGCCCGCCACCGTCCGGGCCGGCGTCGCGGCCGGTGCCGCGCCGGCCCGGACCCTGACCGTCGTGGTCGACGCCGGTCCGGAAACTCTGGGCGCCGCCCGATCCGCGGTGGCCGCGCTCGCCGGCAGCGTTCCGGACGACGTCGCGCTTGGGCTCGTCGCCGCGACCGACCCGGCCGTCGTGACGGTGTCGCCGACCCGGGACCGGGCCGCCTTCCGGGCCGGCCTCGACCGCCTGCGGGCCGAGGCCGGCCCCGGTCCGCTGACCGCGCTGCGCACCGCGGCGGCACTGGCACCCAAGGCCGGCGAGCGACGGCTGCTACTGGTCGACGCCGAGGCCGCGACCGGTGCGTCCGATCCCGGCGCCGCGAACGCCCTCACCCGGGCCGGCCAGCGCCTCGACGTGGTCACCCTCGGCGCGGCCGGCGCCGGCCTGCGCGAGCTCGCCGCCGCCACCGGTGGCGATGCCCGGTCCGCGACCGCCGGCACACTGGCCGCCACGCTCCGGTCGGCCGCCACGCTGCCGGCGCTGTTCACCATCACCGTGGCGGTGCCCGCCGAGCTCGCCGGTGCCGCGGCGTCGCTGCGGGTCAGCACCGGCACCGGCGCCGCCCGGCGCACCGCCGACGTCAAGGTCCGGTTCGGCCCGGCCCCCGCCCCCACGGACGTCGAAGCCGCAGCCGACGGCGGCCCTCGTCTGCTGATGCCCCGGCTGGGCACCGGCGTGCTCGGCGTCCTGGTCTTCGCCGTGCTGCTGGTGGCGCTGCTGCTCGTGGTCTTCGGCGCGGGCGGCACCCGCCGGCAGCGCCGCCTCGACCAGGTCCAACGCTTCCGCCTGGCCGGCCAGGGCGGCGGCGTGCCGGTCATGTCCGCCGCCGGCTTCGCCGGCACCGTGTCGAACCTGTCCGGCCGGGTGGGCCGGACGACCGGCCAGGCGCAGAAGCCCGACGACGCCCGTCCGGTGCTGGGGCAGGGTTGGAAGCTCCGGCTGGCCGCCGTGGCCGTCGGCGTCGCCGTGCTCGGACCCCTGGCCGGTGCGCTGGGCATCGTGCTGGGCGGCCTGCTCGGCGCGCTGTTGACGGCGCTCTATCCCCGGATCCGCGAGCGCCGTCGCCGGCAGTCGTTCGCCGACCAGTTGCCCGACGCCCTCGCGCTGATCGTGAGCTCGCTGCGCTCGGGATTCTCGCTGACCCAGTCGCTGGACGCGGTCGTGCGCGACGCCCCACCCGGGCCGCTGGCGGTCGAGCTCGGCCGCGCGATGGCCGAGGTGCGGCTGGGCGCCGACCTGGCGGACTCGCTGGACCGGGCCGCCGAGCGGGCCGGCAACCAGGACCTGGCCTGGGCGGTCATCGCGATCCGGATCCAGCACGAGACCGGCGGCAACCTCGCGGAGACGCTGGAGACCACGGTGGACACGATCCGGGAGCGGGCCCGGCTGCGCCGGCACGTGCGGGCGTTGTCGGCCGAGGGGCGGCTCTCCGCGTACCTCCTGCTGGGTCTGCCCGTCGCGATCGGCGCCTGGATGTTCCTGGTCAGCCGGGACTACCTGAGCGTGCTCTGGACCACGACAGCGGGCCTGGTCATGCTCGTGGCGGCGGGTCTGCTGATGGTGCTGGGCGCGTTCTGGATGTCCCGCTGGCTGAAGGTCGAGGTCTGAGGATGCTGCTGGTCATCGGGTTGGTCGCGGTCACCGTGGGGCTGGCCGTCGCCGGGATGGCGCTGGCCGGCGGGCGCCCGCAGGAGGCCGTCACCCGCACCGTCGAAACGGCCGACCGGGGCTACCGGGTGCCCGGCGTGCAGGTGGCGCGCCCGGCCCGAGGTGCCGGGGCCTTGCCACCCATGGCGTACGCGGTCGGTCATGCGCTGGGCCGCGGTGGCGTGTCAGCCTGGCTGTCCCGCCGGCTCGACCAGGCCGGCAACCCGAGCTGGCTCAACGTGCCCAAGGTGATCGCCTACCAGGGTCTGCTGGTGGTCGTGGGTGCCGCCGCCGGGCTGGCGCTCGCCGTGCTCGCCGCGCCGCCGCTGGGTTGGCCGGTCTGGACGGTGCTGGGCGCCGCGGCCGGCTACGCCGCGCCGGCCCTGCTCGTGCTGCATCTCGCGCAGGAACGACAGGACTCCGTCCGGCGTACGCTGCCCGACGTCCTGGACACCCTGGTCGTGACCGTCGAGGCCGGGCTCGGTTTCGAGGCCGCGCTGGCCCAGGTGGTGCGCAACGGGCGTGGGCCGATGGTCGGCGAGTTCGCCCGGGTCCTGCACGAGATGCAGATCGGCCGGGGGAGGGTCGACGCGCTGCGGGAGATGGCGGCCCGCACCACCGTGACCGAGCTGAGGGCGTTCGCGTCGGCAGTCGTGCAGGCGACGACGCTGGGCATCCCGATGGGTCAGGTGCTGCGCCAGCAGTCCGCCGAGATGCGGATGCGTCGCCGGCAGCGGGCGGAGGAGGCGGCCCAGAAGGTCCCGGTGAAGATCCTGTTCCCGATGGTGTTCTGCATCTTCCCGGCATTGTTCGTGGTCGTGATCGGGCCGGCCGCGATCAAGATCCTGCGGGCGTTCGGTGGCTGAAGTGTCGGTCCCGTCAGCCAGCCTGGGGCAGGTCGCCGCCCCCGGCGGTCTTGGCGCGCACCCGGGCGACGTACGTACGCACGGTCGACTCGCCCACGCCCAGCTCATCGGCCACGCCGGCGGGAGTCAGGCCGGCGCGGAGCAGGTCGTACACCTCGCGCTCGCGGCGGCTCAGCCCGGTCGTGAGGTGGTGGCGGAGCGCCGCGTTCAGAGTGTGCGCGGAATAGCTGCCGCCACCGGACAGGCAGGCGCGGATGGCCGCCGCGACCTCGACGGCGCCGGCTTCGCGCGACACGTATGCGGCGACGCCGGCCGCGAGCGCGCGTTCGAACAGCCGCTGCGTGGCCGCGCCGACGACCAGCACCGGCAGGAGGGGCCGGGTGGCGTGCAGGCGTTGGGCCAGCGCGATCCCGTCGCCGTCCGGCAGGCGGAGATCAACGGTGACAAGGTCCGGTGCGAGGGACTCGACCACCCGCTGCGCCTCGATCGCCGAGGTCGTGCGGCCGGTCAGCTCGGTGTTGGCGACAGCGGCCACCGCGCGGCTGATCATCATGTGTGTTGCCGCGTTGGCGTGGATGGCGAAGACAGTCGTCGCCACTGCACCACTCCGATCCGCTCGGTTCCTTCCTTTGCCCCGTGTGAAGTCCTGCCGACGGTACTTGACACGCCTATGGATCCACCTAGGACCGGCTTAGCCAGCGGTTAGGTCTTGCTTAAATCGGAGGGAGGATTCGACACAGTGCAGGACGAGACGCTCGGCGCGCGCTACCGGCTGACCCGCCGGCTGGGTGCGGGCGGCATGGGCGTCGTCTGGCAGGCGTACGACCGGGTCCTCGATCGCGACGTGGCGGTCAAGCTCCTCGCGCCCCAGTTCGCCCGGGATGCCGAGTTTCGCCGCCGGATCCTGGCGGAGGCCCGCGCGGCCGGCCGGCTCAGCCACCCGCACATCGCGAGCGTCTACGACTACGGCGAGACGACCGGCCCCGGCGACCCGCTCCCGTACGTCGTCATGGAACTGCTCCACGGCCGCTCGCTGGAGCAGCGGCTCAAGCGCGGCCCGATCGGGGTGGAACCGGCCCTGCGGATCTGCGCCGAGGTGGCCTCCGCGCTCGCCGCCGCGCACGCCCGCGGCGTGGTCCACCGCGACGTCAAACCTGGCAACGTGATGCTGCCGGCGGGCGGCGCCAAGGTCGTCGACTTCGGACTCGCCGCGGTGGCCGGCGCGCGCGACGCGGCCCCGGGCGAGCTCGTCCTCGGCACGCCGGCCTACCTCGCACCGGAACGGCTAGACGGGCGGCCGGTGGTGGCCGCCACCGACGTGTACGCGCTGGCCCTGCTGCTCTACCGCCTGCTCGCCGGCCGGTTGCCCTGGACCGCCGAGACCAGCACGCAGATGCTCGAGGCCCACATCTACCTGGAGCCGGAACCGTTGCCGAAGCTGCCCGGCGTGCCGCCGGTCGTCCGGGACCTGCTGAGCCGCTGCCTGGACAAGGAGCCGGACGCTCGCCCCGTCAGCCGGGAGGTGACCGTGACGCTGGCCCGCGCGGCCGGGGTCCACGTCCCGCTGGACGGGGCCGACGACGACGAACAGGACGAGGACGAGGAGGTGGCCTCGTCCGCTCCGAGCGCGGGCACCACCGCCGACCGCCGGCACCTGCGCGCCGTCCCTGGCAGGCGGCCCCGCGCCGGGCCGTTCGCGGAGCGGCTCGGCGCCGAGCTCGACGTCGCGCTGGACCACGTCGACCTGCGCCGCCAGGCCAGCGCGATGCTCCGCGAGACAGTCGGGTTCGACCTGGCGATCTGGGCGGTGCTCGACCCCATGACGCTGATGTGGGCGGCCTGTGTGGTCGACGGCGGGCCGCACGACGAGTCGCTAGAACGCGAGCTGTTCGTCAACGAGTACGGCCAGGACGACGTGCTCCGGCTGGTCGACCTGGCCGGCGACCAGCGCATCGGGACGCTGGATCTCGCCACCCACGGCGACCCGGCGCTGAGCCCGAGGTTCCGGGGCATCCTGCGGCCGCGCGGCTTCACCGACGAGCTCCGGGCGTCCTTCCACGACGCCGACGGCACCTGGGGAGCACTGTTCGCTTACCGGGCCGGAGGCCTGTTCAGCAGCACGGACGTGGCTCAGGTGGCGCCCGCCGGCCGGCTGCTCGGTGCGGCCCTGCACAACGCGCTGGCCCGTGGGCACGAGGACCCGCCGCCTGCGCCTACGCCCGCGCCCGCTCCGGGCTTGCCGGCCCCGCGTGTCTCGCGGTTCCGGCTGCCCCGACAGCGGCGACCCCGCCGCACCGACCTCGCCCCGGTCAGCGCGCCGGCGCCCGGCCCGCCCGTGGCCGACTCCGACTCGGGCCGCCTCGTCCTGTCACCGGACGGCCGGCTGCTCGACGTGACGGCCTCGGCCCGCGGCGTGCTCGACGCGGTGGAGCTCGACCGGGTCGGCACGGCGGTCGCCAAGGGCCGGCGCACCGGGCTGGTCGACACGTCCGGCCACCTGCGGTACGACGGCCGCTGGCTCGCGTTCCACGCCGTCGACCTGGAGAGCGCGATCGCCGTGAGCGTCGGCCGCATCCGCCCGCACGAGATCAGCGCGTTCGTCGTACAGGCCCGCGGTCTCCAGCCCTGGCACGGCGCGATCCTCGGCGCGGTCGCCCGGGGTCGCAACACAAGGCAGATCGCCCGCGAGCTGAACCTGTCCGTGTACGCGGTCGAGGACGGCCTGACGGCACTGCTGACCGCGTTCCGGGCCAACGGCCGGGCGGAGCTGCTGACCAGCCTGTTCTTCGACCACTACGTTCCGTTCCACGCCTCCGACGTCGTCCTGCGCGGCTAGGCGGACGGCCGCCGAGCGGTTCGAGGTGCCGGTCCGCTGCCGCGACGGGCACGTGTTCACCACCGTCTGGGTGCCGGGCATCTCGTTCAAGGCCATCCGCCTCGGTCCCGTGCGTTTCCAGTGGTGCCCGGTGGGCGAGCACCGCACGTTCGTCACCCTTGTGCCGTGGTCGCGCCTGCGCCCGGAGGAACGCTGGATGGCGGCCCACAATCACGACTCCCGCATGCCCTGATTCCGCCCCGACGCGCCGGGATCGGTGCGAGCCTGGGGATCATGGCACCACTTGTGTACGAGACCTACGTCGCTCCTGGGAAACCCGTGGTTTCTGATGATCTGCCCGCCGGTGAGACGGCGGAGATGTGGTCTCCGACCAGCGCGACCCTGATCCACGGCGAGCGGGACGCGGTGCTCGTCGACGCGCTGCTGACCGACCGCGAGGGGTACGACCTGGCCGACTGGGTCGAGGAGTCGGGCAAGGACCTGACCACCATCTACGTCACACACGGCCACGGCGACCACTTCTTCGGTGCCGCCGCGGTGCTGGAGCGGTTCCCGGACGCCCGGCTGGTGGCCACCTCGCAGGTGGTCGACGTGATGGAGGAGCAGGTTGAGCCGGACCTGCTCGACGGGTTCTGGCGGACCCGGTTCCCGGACCAGATCGGCGACCCGGTGGTGGCCGAGCCGCTCGACGGCGACACCATCGAACTCGAGGGCGAGGAGTTGCACGCCGTCGCGCTCGGGCACAGCGACACCGACCACACCACCGCGCTGCACGCGCCGTCGATCGGGCTGGTCGTGGCCGGCGACAGCGTCTACAACGGCGTGCATCTCTACCTGGCCGAGGCGGGCCGGGACGGCCTGGACGGCTGGTTCGACGCCCTGGACAAGGTGGCCGGTCTGCGGCCGCGCGCGGTGGTGGCCGGGCACAAGCGCGCCGACGCCGACGACCGCCCGACCGACGTCGACGCGACCCGCGACTACCTGCGCGACTGGGACGAGGCGGTGCGCCGCAGCGCCAATGCACAGGCGCTCTACGACACGATGATCGAACGCTACCCGGACCGGATCAATCGGGCCGTGGTCTGGCACTCGGCCGAAGCCGCCAAGCCTTAACCGCCCAGTCGCGCGGACAGGGCGTGGGTCTCGGCCAGCAGGATCCGGGCCAGTTCGTCGACGCGGGTGCGGATCCGTTCGACCGGGCCGCAGACGCTGATCACCGCGACCGGCCGGCCCTCGTGGTCGAACACCGGCGCCGCGACCGATGCCGCGCCGGCCTGGCGCTCGCCGAACGACGCCGCGTAGCCGCGTTCGCGGATGACCCGGAGCTCGTCGCGCAGGAAGGTGGGGTCGACCACCGTGTGGTCGGTCAGCGCGGGCAGCGGGCCCGACCCTAGATAGGCGTCGCGCTGCTCGTCAGGCAGGAAGGCCAGGAACGCCTTGGACGAGCTGCCGGCGTGCAGCGGGAACGGCTCGCCGACCCGGACCTCCATCTTGACGTCTCGGGCCGGCGTCACCTGGTCGAGGTAGACGCGGCTGTCCCGGACCCTGATGGACAGCGTCGAGGTCTCGTCGGTGGCGGCGCTGAGCCGGCGCATCGGTTCGCGGGCCAGGTCGCGCACGTCGACCCGGTCGAGGAACGCGCGGCCGAGGGCCAGCGACGCCGGGCCGAGCCCGTAGCGGCGGCTGGTCTCGTCGGCGACCACGAGCTGGCGGCTGCACAGCGTGGTCAGGATGCGGTGCACGACCGCCTTCGACAGGCCGAGCCGCCGGCCGATCTCGGTGACGCCGAGGCTCGGCTCGGGTGCGCGGGCGAACAGCAGGAGCACGTCGAGGGCGCGTTCGAGGCCGTTGACGGTGCGCGGGTCCGTCGCGTCGGCGGTGGTGGTCGTCACACCGTGGAAACTAGCGCACGCCGGCGCGGCGGCGGTTCGGCCGCCGCGCCGGGTCATTGTGCCTGGTTAGACAGAGATCCGGCCGGCGCCGGCTCCTGCCGTGACGCTCGACTTGACGCCGCTGGCGCTGTCGAGCTGGTACGAGTAGGGGACGCCGGAGACACTTCCGCCACCGCTCTCCGGGGTGCCGGAGCCGGTGAAGTAGTTGTTGCGCTGGAGGATCGCGCCGTCGTCCGAGTCCGCGTACCCGACGAGCGTGGGCTCGTCGACGCCCTCGAAGTAGTTGCCCTCGACCAGCACGCCGGCGCCCATGGTGGACGCGACGCCGTACTCGTTGTTGTTGTAGTAGTTGTTGTAGACGTGCACCGGGTTGCCGAACCGCACCCGCGGGTGCCGCGTGCCGGAGCCGTCGAACCAGTTGTGGTGGTACGTCACCCGTAGGTGGCCACGGTCCTCACCGGCGTTGTCGTCGCTGTGTCCGAGCAGCATGGACTTGTCGTGGCCGTACACCCGGTTCCAGGAGATGGTCACGTAGTCGCTGGCCCGTTTGACGTCGACGGCGCCGTCGTACCCGTTGGTGAAGCTGTTGTGG
The DNA here is from genome assembly GCF_900107455.1 of Asanoa ishikariensis. GTDB lineage: Bacteria > Actinomycetota > Actinomycetes > Mycobacteriales > Micromonosporaceae > Asanoa > Asanoa ishikariensis. Next base: position 559,824 of record NZ_FNQB01000004.1, read on the forward strand.
TCGACCCAGACTCGCGTCGAGTACTGGACGTTGATCGCGTCGTCGTCCCAGTCCCGGAACGAGATGTTGCGGATGATCACGTTGCTGGCGTTGGACACGTTGAGCCCGCAGCCGGCGATCGTCGCACCCGAGTTGCCGAGGATCGTCTTGTTCGACCCGACGGTGATCATCCCGGAGCAGGAGATCGTGCCGGAGACCCGGACGACCCGGGCGGTGCTGCCCGATACGGCGCTGGACAGGGCCGACGAGCTCGTCACCGTGGTCGCGGAGGCGCTGCCGCCGCCGCTGGTGCCGCCGCCCTGGGTGGCCCAGCCGACCAGGCCGGTCTGCGGGGTGCCGCCACCGCCGCCTCCGCCGCTGCCGACCAGGGCCAGTTGCCACTGCTGGTTCCAGCCGCCGAGGTCCGCGTACTGGGAGATGATGCCGCCATCGGCCGTCGACCATTCCCAGATGTCGAGCGCCTTGCCGCTGTGCCGGTTGAGCAGTTTCACGAAGCCGCTGTCGGTGTCCCGGACGGCGAAGTGCTGCCGGGTCGTGCCGTTGTCGGAGTTCGCGACGAGTGGCGTGCCGTCGTTGGCGTTCGGCAGCTCCAGGAACTTGCCGCTGTGCCGGGAGCGCAGCTTGTAGTAGCCGCTGCCGGCGTCGACGAACTGCCATTGCTGTGCGTTGTTGTTGTTGCGGGCCCACTGCACGATCGGTGCGCCGTCGGCCGTGTTGAAGTTGTAGAGATCGATGGCCTTGCCGCTGTGTCGGGAGACGATCACGTAGTAGGCACCGGTGTCGATGGTGGCCGCTTGCGCGGGTGCGGCCACCACCTGCGTGACCGCGACGGCCGCGAGCAGGCCCAAGGCGCCTGCCAGCAGCGCGCGTACGCGGCGCGCGGGAGCGGAATGTCGCATGGGGAAATGACCTCCATTGCCGATTCAGCCGGCGGGGCTGGTCGCCGGCATGCTGAGTTAGCCATAGGGCCGAGTTTGCTTTAGGTAAGCGCTTTCCCGAGGGAAAACTAGGCGTTTACAACCATGCTCGTCAATGCTTTGACATGTGCAGGAAGTTTGCAATGCGTTTGGCTGAGGCCGCCGTCGTGTCCGGGTGCGATGATGTTGCGGTTTGCTGACTTCCGCGCCCGACTTCGACGACACGGAGCCTGAGCATGAGCGAAAAGCCGGACACGATCGTCCTGATCCACGGATTCTGGGTCACACCCCGCAGCTGGGAAGACTGGAAAGCGCATTACGAGGCCAAGGGCTTCACCGTCCTCACACCGGCCTACCCCGGCTTCGAGGTCGAGGTCGAGGCGCTCAACGCCGACCCGTCGCCGATCGCCTCCCTGACCGCACCGCAGGTCATCGAACACCTGTCCGCCGTGGTCGGCGCGCTGCCGAAGCCGCCGATCCTGATGGGCCACTCGGCGGGCGGCGCGTTCACCCAGGTGCTGCTCGACCGCGGCTACGGCGCGTCGGCCGTGGTGCTCAACTCGGCGCCGACCGAGGGCGTCAACGTCATCCCGCTCTCGCAGATCAAGTCGACGTTCCCGGTGCTGAAGAACCCGGCCAACCGGCATCGCGCGGTGGGCTTCGACTTCGACCAGTGGAACTACGCGTTCACCAACACCTTCCCCGAGGACAGGGCACGGGCGCTCTACGAGCGCTACGCGATCCCGGCCTCGGGCGGCATCCTCTGGAACAGCGTGCTGGCCAACCTGATGCCCGGCCCGCAGGACATCGCGGTCAACTACCACAACGCTGATCGCGCGCCCCTGCTGTTCATCTCGGGCTCCGAGGACCACATCATGCCGCCCAGCGTGCAGAAGTCGAACGCCGCGCACTACAAGGGCGGCACGACGACCGAGGTGAAGCTGTACGAGGGCAAGGCGCACCTGCTGCCTTCCCAGGACGGCTGGCAGGAGATCGCCGACTACGCCCTGGACTGGGCGCTCGAGCACGCCAAGTGAGTGATGTTCGGCTGACGCACGTCGGCGGCCCGACCACCCTGGTCGAGGTCGCCGGCTGGCGGCTGCTCACCGACCCGACCTTCGACCCACCGGGCCGGCGGTACGGTTTCGGTCTGGGCACGTCGTCGCGCAAGCTGACCGGCCCGGCGGTCGAGGTCGACGCGCTCGGCCCGATCGACGCGGTGCTGCTCACCCACGACCACCACGCCGACAACCTCGACGACGCCGGGCGTTCGCTGCTGTCCCTGGTGGACGACATCGTCACGACGGAGTCCGGGGCACGCCGGCTCGGCGGGCGGGCACAGGGGCTGCGTCCGTGGCAGAGCCTCACCCTGTCCCGGCCCGGGCGGCCCAGCATCGAGGTCACCGCGACGCCCTGCCGACATGGCCCGCCGCTGAGCGGCCCACTGGTCGGCGACGTGATCGGCTTCGCCCTGGCGTGGGAGGGTCAGCGGCACGGCGCGCTCTGGTTCACCGGCGACACAGTGCTCTACGGCGGCGTGCGCGAGGTCGCCGGCCGCGTCCCGGTCGGCACCGCCGTGCTGCACCTCGGCGGCGTGCGCTTCCCGATCACCGGTCCGCTGCGCTACTCGCTGACCGCCCGCCGGGCGGTCAAGCTGTGCGAGCTAGTCCGCCCACACACCACGATCCCGGTGCACTACGAGGGCTGGAGCCACTTCCAGGAGCCGCGACCGGCGATCGAGCGGGCCTTCTCCTCCGCGCCGGCGGAGGTTCGCGACAGCGTCCGCTGGCTTCCGATCGGCGCCCCGACGGACATCGACGTCTGACACTTCCGGGGTTATCGTCACCCGCATGCGGGTGGTCAGCCAGGAACGGGTCGTGCGCGGCGGCTGCGCGTTCTTCCTGCGGCACGGCACATTGGACATGGACGGTCTGGCCGGCAGCCTGTCGGTCAGCCGCGCCACGCTCTACCGGGTGGTGCACGGCCGTGACCCGCTGCTCGGCGAGGTGCTGTGGCGGCTCGCCGAACGGATGCTGGCCCGCGCCCACGCCGAGACGACCAGCCCCGGCCTCGACGGCGTCCTGGAGACCACCCGCCGGTTCGCCGACCAGGTCCGGCAGGCCGAGCCGTTCCTGGCCTTCCTGCACGCGGAGCCCGCGACGGCCGCCCGGGTGCTGTTCACGCCGGCCGGGGGAGTGCACGCCAGGGTGGTCGCGGCGCAGCGCGGCATCCTCGCCGCCGCGACCGACCCCGCCTGGTCACCCGGTGACCTCGACGGTGCCGCCTACCTCTACGTCCGGATCATCGAGTCCGCCCTGTACGCCGAGCTGCTCGGCGGTCACCGGGCCGACCCCGGCACCACCGAACGGGCTGCCCGGGCGGTGCTCGAGGCCTGCTGAGACGGCCATCTCAGCTTCCGCGCGACCGGTAGCAGCTCGCATCGACGAACACTTATGGTGCGGCGCAGGACCGACGTCGTGAAGGAGCTCGCCGACATGACCCGTCTCTGGAGCCGCGCCGCGCTGACCGCCGGCCTGCTCGCCTCCGTCCTGTCCGCGACACCGGCACAGGCCGGCCCCGCACCCGTCGCCCGCCCCACCGTGCAGGGACCGATTCCCGGCACCGTGCCGGGCGACCGCCTCGCCGCGAACCTCGCCGATACGTACCCCTTCTTCTCGACACCCTTCGACCTGGCCCGGCACGGCTACGTGGAGGAGGAGTTCTATCTCTCCGGGGTCGCCGACGGATGGGACACCCTCGGCAACCAGGTGGCCACCGACGTGCCGTACCGGACGCGGCTGGTGGTCCGCCGGCCGGCGAACGCCCGGGCGTTCAGCGGCACGGTGCTGGTCGAGTGGCAGAACGTCACCGCCGGCTACGACCTCGACGCGCTGTGGAACGCCGAGGCGACCACGCGCGCCGGACACGCCTGGGTCGGCGTCTCCGCGCAACGGGTCGGCGTCGACCAGCTCCGAGGCTGGAGCCCGACCCGCTACGGCGCGCTGGACGTCACCGGCGCGGGCAGGTTCCTGACCGACGAGCTGTCGTACGACATCTTCGCCCAGGCCGGCAAGGCGATCGCGGACCCGCGCGGCGTCTCCCCGCTGGGCCGCCTGAAGGCCCGCACGGTGCTCGCCATCGGCGCATCCCAGTCGGCGTCCCGCATGACCGTCTACTACGACAAGGTGCTGCCCCAGGTGCGGCCGGTGTACGCCGGCTACGGCTTCATCGTCGGCTCGGCACCGACCCGCGTCGGTCCGGAGCCGGTATTCCAGGTGCTGTCCGAGACCGACGTACGCACGCCGGTGCGCCCGGCCGACACGAACCAGTTCCGCCGGTGGGAGGTTGCCGGCGGTGCGCACAGCGGCTACAACGGCCAGGTCTACCGGGCACCGATTCAAGTTCGGGACCTCGGCGCGGCGCCGGTCTACACGTGCGCACGGCCGCCGTTCAGCCAGGTGCCGGTGCAGCACGTGACCGCGGCGGCGTACGCACACCTGGAGCGCTGGGTGCGCCGCGGCACCCCACCGCCGACCGCGACACCGATCGAGTTCAACGCGGACGGCACCAAGGCCCGGGACGAGCTGGGCCTGGCCCGTGGCGGCATCCGAATGTCCCAAGTGGACGTTCCGATCGCGCTGAACACCGGGGACAACGCCGGTGAGTCGTTCTGTTTCTTGTTCGGCACGCACCAGCCGTTCGACGACGCCACACTGGACGGTCTCTACCGCACGCACCTGGGTTACGTCGCTCGCGTGGTAGCCACCGACGTCCACAACGTCGTAGCCGGCTACCTCCAGCCCGCGGACGCGGCGGACAACCTGCGCGTGGCGCTCCGGTCCGGCGTCGGCCACTGAGGGGAAGCCCGCCGGACCCGACCCGACGGGGGTCCGGCGGGCTGCCCTCAGGCGGCTTTCGCCACTGCCTCGACGAGGCGGTCGACGTCGTCGGTCGTGGTGCCCGCGCCGACGCTGGCGCGTAACGCGGTCGCGGGCATCGGCAACCCGGTGCGGCGGCCCGCTTCGGACAGTAGGTGGCGGCTGAACGGGTGTGCGCAGAACAGGCCCTCGCGTACGCCGATGCCGTGCTCCACGCTCAGCCAGGTGGCTAGGTCGCCGCTGTCGTGTCCCGAGACGGCGAACGACACGATGCCCACGCGGTCGGACCCGGACGGGAACGACCGCAGCACCGCGACGCCCGGGATGCGCGCCAAGCGTCTTTCGAGGCGGGTGGAGAGCCGGGCCTCGTGGTCCTGCCAGCCAACCCGGTCGCAGGACGTCAGCGCGGCACAGACCGCGCCCAGGGCCACGGCCCCGAACACGTTCGGCGTGCCCGCTTCGTGCCTGGCCGGCCCGTCCGTCCACGTCACCGTCGCCGCGTCGTCCGCCACCCCGCTGGTCGCACCGCCGCCGGCCAGATAGGGCGGTGCCTGGTCGAGCCAGTCGGCCCGGCCGGCGAGCACACCGCAGCCGAACGGTGCGTAGAGCTTGTGCCCGGAGACGGCCACGTAGTCCGCGTCCCACGACGAGAGGTCGACGGGTCGGTGCGGCGCGAGCTGCGCCGCGTCGACCGCCACCCGTGCGCCGAAACGGTGTGCCTGCTCGACCAGTTCGGCGATCGGCCACACCTCGCCGGTCACGTTGCTGGCGGCGGTCACCGCCACGAGCAGCGGCCGGGCCGCCCCGTCGCGAGCCCTGATGGCGCGCAGGGCATCCGCGAGCGACGCGACCGCCGACGCCGGCGAGGCCGGTATCGGCAGCCGGTGCACCGAAGGCCAGGGCAGCAGGCCGGCGTGGTGCTCGCCCAGGAACGTCACCGTCAGCGTGCCCGGCGGCAGGGCGTGGGCGAGCAGGTTCATCGCGTCGGTGGTGTTCCGGGTGAACACCACCTCGTCGTCGGGACGGGTTCCGAGGAAGTCGCCGATCGTCTGCCGGGAACGCTCGTACGCCAGCGAGGTCTTCTGCGACAGGGCGCCGGCCCCCCGGTGGACGCTCCCGTACCAGGGCAGCAGGTCCTCCACCGCATCGAGCGCGACGCGCGCCACGGGCGCGGTCGCCGCGTAGTCGAGGTTGGCGAAGGGCAGCTTCCGCCCGTCAGGGAGCGCCACCTGGGGCGGCAGGGCAGCGAGAGTGATCACGAGGGCCTTCCTGTGTTCGCGCTTGCCGAACACCGGGCGGCGTCGGCCAGGTCCTCATCCGGGGCACCCCATCGCGAAGAAGGGTTGCCGGTCAGCAAGCCGGGGCTACGCGCTGACACTCATGACCTGGCGCCACGATACCTGGTCAGGCATCCCGCCGGCGGAAGAGGGTGACGGCGGCGGCCAGGACGGCCGCCACGAAGACCGCGAAGACGCCCGCCGACGGCCATCGGGTGAACAGGCCGACCTCCGAGGCCAGCCCGCCGGACGCCTCGCCCGCCGCGCTCACCAGTTGCAGGCCGGCGGTGAAGGGAAGGAACCTCACCACCGGGTGCAGCCAGTCCAACGCCGGCACGTACGACAGCCGGAAGATGAGCTGTTCGACGATCATCGGCGTCACCAGGAGGACCACCAGGGCTCCCGGCACTCCGCGCAGGAGCTGCCCGAAAGCGACCCCCAGCACCGCCCAGAGCACCGCCAGCAGCACGTAGCCGATCACGGTCGCGTCCGTCAGCGATGGCGTATCCGCCCAGAACGGCACCGTGACGGCGACGTTGAGCAGCACCGACACCGCCGTGACGACCAGGGCCGTCGCGCCGACGACGAGCACCTTCGCGGTGAACAGCCGGGCCCGTTGCGGCACCGTGGTCAGCGTCGGCTGGATCGTGCCGTAGCGGTACTCGTGGCCCGACGCGAACACCCCGACCACCGCCAGCAGGACCACCGCCATCGGCACCGGCGCGTTCGCACCGCCGCCGGTCACCGCGGCCGCCACCACCTCGAGAGACGGCGAGTCGTCCAGGGAGGCGACCAGGAGTGCGATCGCGACGTTGAGCACCAGCGCCGAACCGATCAGCCAACACGTGGAACGCAGGGTACGCAGCCGCACCCACTCGAAGCGCAGCGCGTCAGCCACGGGGCACCGCCACGTACTCCTCGGCGTCGCCGGTAGCGGTCATGAACGCCGCCTCCAGCGAAGCGGTCGTCGTGGCTAGCTCGTGCAGCCGGACACCGTTGTCGAACGCGACATCGCCGATCGTCACCGCGTCGGCGCCCGCGACCCGCAGCGCGTCGTCGCCGGCCGGCTCCACGCTCACCCCGTCAAGGGCGCGCAGCGCGTCGGCCAGCGCCGAGGCCTGCGGGCTGCGCACCAGCACCGTCGACCGGGTGAACTCGCTCACGAAGCCCTCGACCTTGCCCTGATAGATCATCCGGCCGCGGCCCACGACCACGAGCTCGTCGGCCATCAGCGACATCTCGGAGAGCAGGTGGCTGGAGACGAACACCGTGCGGCCCTCGGCCGCCAACGCCCGCAGCACGTCGCGCAGCCAGTGGATGCCGTGCGGGTCCAGGCCGTTGGCCGGCTCGTCGAGGATCAACGTGCCCGGGTCGCCGAGCAGCGCCTGGGCCAGGCCGAGCCGCTGCGCCATGCCGAGCGAGAAGCCCTTGGGCTTACGGCGGGCGACGTCGGCGATGCCGACGAACTCGAGCACCTCGTCCACCCGCGACGCCGGGATGCCGCTGCCCGCGGCCAGCATGCGCAGATGGTTCCGCGCGGTCCGGGTCGGGTGGACGGCCCGCGCCTCCAGCACCGCGCCGATCTCCCGCAGCGGCTGCCTAAGCGTGTCGAACCGCCGGCCGTCGAACAGGGTCTCGCCGGCGCCGCGGTCGAGGTCGAGCATCAGTCGCATGGTCGTCGACTTGCCGGCGCCGTTGGGGCCGAGGAAGCCGGTGACCATGCCAGGGCGGACCTCGAACGAGAGGTCGTCGACGGCGACCTTCGCGCCGTACCGCTTGCCCAGGTGGGTTGCCAGGATCATGCGTGCAGGATCGCCCGGGGTTGCTGTGTTTCCGCTGAGAGCCCACAGTGGTGGCGTGAGACGTGCCCTGGCCGCGCTGACCGTCGCGGCGTTCGTCACCCTCCTGGTCGACGTCGTCGCCGCACACCGGTCGGCGGTGTCGCTCGGGCCGGCCGTCGCGTTCGTGCTCGCCGCGACGCTCGGCTTCGGACACGTCGAGAGAAGCACCAGAACCTGGCCGCGGTACGCGTACATCGTGGCGCTCCTCCTGCTCGGGGGTGCCGTCTTCGCCAGCTCCGGTGGCTATGTCGGCGCCACCCTGCTGCTGGTCGTGCTGGTGAGCCAGACCACGCTGCTGCTGCCCCTGCCGGCGGTGGCCGTGGTGGTCGCGCTGGTGCCGTTCTTCCATGCCGGCATGGCCTTCGCCGAGGGCCTGCGCGAGGGTCTGGGCCTGCTCGCGGCCGCCGTGTTCGCGGCGGTGCTGACCAAACTGCTGCTCCGCGAACAGGCGGCCCGGCAACAGCTTCGGGAGTACGCCGTGCAAGTGGAGGAGCTCGCCGCCGTGCGGGAGCGCAACCGGATGGCCCGCGACATCCACGACGGGCTCGGGCACGCGCTGACCGTGGTCCAGATGCAGATCAAGGCGGCCCGCGCGGTGCTGGCGGTCCAACCCGAGCGGGCCGACGAGGTGTTGGCCAAGGCGCAGGACCAGGCCGAGGAGGCGCTGCGTGAGGTGCGCCGTTCGGTGGGCGCGCTGCGCGAGCGCCAGCCGGCGGTCCCGTTGCCGGAGGCGTTGAAGGCGCTGGCCGCGGAGACGTCGGCGGCCGGCGTGCCGACCGAGTTGGAGGTCACCGGCCCGGTGCGCCCGCTGCCGGACGAGGCCGAGGAGTCGCTGTTCCGGGCCGCGCAGGAGGGGCTGACCAACGTGCGCAAGCACGCCCGGGCGGGGCGGGCCGCGGTGATCCTCGACTACTCCCGGCCGGCGGAGGTGCGGGTCGAGGTGCGTGACGACGGTGCCGGCACGGCGGCCGGGAGCGACGGCTTCGGCCTGCTCGGTCTCCGCGAGCGGGCCGCGCACGTGGGTGGCCGGATGAGCCTGGAGTCCGTGCCGGGCAAGGGTTCGACGCTGCGGGTCGAGGTGCCCGGGTGACCGTCCGGGTGCTGCTCGTCGACGACCAGGCGCTGTTCCGGGAGGCGCTGGCGATGCTGCTCGGCGTGCACCCGGACATCGAGGTGGTGGGAGAGGCCGGCGACGGTGCCGAGGCGCTGACCAAGGCCGGCACGGTCGCACCCGACGTGGTGCTGATGGACCTGCGGATGCCGGTGCTGGACGGGGTCGCGGCCACCAGGCGCCTGCGGACCGAGCATCCCGGCGTACGGGTGATCGCGCTGACCACCTTCGACGACGACGATGACGTGTTCGCCGCCCTGCGCGCCGGGGCGCTCGGCTACCTGCTCAAGGACGTCTCGTCGGCCCGGCTGGCCGAGGCGGTGCTGGCCGCCGCCCGAGGCGAGTCGGTGCTCCAGCCGTCGGTCGCGGCCAAGCTGGTGGCCCGGATCGCCGCGGAGCCCACCGACCCGGCCCCTTTGACGGTCGCGTTGTCGGAGCGGGAGCTCGAAGTGGTCCGGCTGCTCGCGGGCGGACGCAGCAACCGGGAGATCGCCGCCGCGCTCTTCCTGGCCGAGGGCACGGTCAAGAACCACGTCACCAACGTGCTCGGCAAGCTCGACGCCCGCGACCGCACCCAGGCCGCCTTGCGCGCCCGCGAGCTCGGCCTGCTCTGAGGTCACGTGACCCCGGTCGTGACCATCGGCACCTGCGCACGGCGGTGGTGCGCCGGGAGGATCGTCCACATGACGACATCGACGCACAGCAACCGCCGAGGCCACCTCCGCTTCGCCCTCCACTACCTCGAGATGGTCGTCTCGATGCTGGTCGGCATGTTCGCCCTGGGTCCACTGTGGTCCATGGCGCTGCCCGGCCTGGCCGACCACCCCGCCGCTGACGCGCTCGTGATGGCCACCAACATGTCCATCGGCATGGCGGCCTGGATGGCGATCCGCCGGCATTCCTGGCCGAGGATCGCGGAGATGGTCGCCGCGATGTACGCGCCCTTCGTCGTGCTGCTGGTGCCCTACTGGCTCGGCGCGCTCTCCGGACACGGCCTGATGATGGGCGGCCATGTGCTGATGTTCGTGACCATGCTCGCCGCGATGCTCTGGCGTCGCGCCGACTACTACCACCACGCCCACTGACGCGGACTACGGCCGGCAGACCCGGCGGACGAGGTCGCGCCAACCCTTCGCGAGCGTGTCGGTGATCTGGGCTGTGGCGTGGTCGACCTCGGTCGTCGACAGGTAGCGCAGCAGTGGGTCGTCCAGCGCCGCGGTGAGCTGCAGGGTGAGCAGGCCCAGATCGGCCGGGCCCAGGTCGATCAGGCCCAGCAGCATCCGGATGTGGGTGTGGGACAGCGACGTTGGCAGGCTGCCGCCGGGCTGCGGCTGGCGGCCGGCGAGCGCGGCCCTGGCGACCCCGCGGTTGTCCATCAGGAACCGCATCCGGGCTTCGCCGTACGCGGCGAGTCGCTCCATCGGCGGCGCACCGGGCCCGAGCGGTGGCGGTCCGCCGAGCACGTCCTCCTGGAAGCCGCGCTCGGCCTCGTCGAGCAGCGCGGCGAAGATCCCGGTGCGGGTGCCGAAGCGGCGGAAGACGGTGCCCTTGCCGAGCCCGGAGCGCTCGGCCAGCGCGTCCATGGTCAACTGCTCCGGGCCGACCTCGGCCAGCATCTCCCGCGCGATGGCGAGCAGGTGCTGCCGGACGAGCAGACCCTGAAGGCGACCGTGGTCGCGCTCGAGGAGCACGGCTTCAGCGTGGAGGTCGTCGACGACCTCGACGCCGCGCGTGCCGCCACGCTGGCCCGCATCCCGCACGGCGCGTCGGTGATGACCAACACCTCGGTGACCCTCCAGGAGTCCGGCATCGAGGACGCGATCAACGACGGCGGGCCGTACGACTCCGCACGCGCCAAGCTGCTCGCCCTGGACTGGCAGACGCAGGGCCAGGAGATGAAGGTGATCGCCAACCAGACCGACTACGCGCTCGGCAGCGTGCACGCGATCACCAGGGACGGCACGTTGGTCATCGCCTCGGCGTCCGGCAGCCAGTTCGCCTCGTACGCCTGGGGAGCCGCCAACGTCATCTTCGTGGTCGGAGCCCAGAAGCTCGTGGACACGCTGGCCGATGCCCACGAGCGGATCTACCAGCACAGCCTCAAGCTCGAGGACGTCCGCGCCCAGGCCACCTACGGCCAGCACAGCAGCGTCGGCAAGGTCCTGGAGATCCACCAGGAGCTGCCCGGCCGGATCCACATCGTCCTGATCCGGACGCGGGTCGGCTTCTAGGCGGCCACCGACGACGAGACCTCGAAGGTCAGGGCGCCCTCCCGTTCGCCGACCGTGACCTTCTGGCCCGCGGAGACCCGCCCGTCGAGCAGCATCTCCGAGAGCCGGTTGTCGACCTCGCGCTGGATGGTGCGGCGCATCGGGCGGGCGCCGTACGCCGGCTCGTAGCCCCGGTCGACCAGCCACCGGATCGCCTCCGGGGTGAACTCGGCCGTGATGTCCTGCGCGTGCATCCGCCGCCGGGTCTGCTCCAGCATCAGGTCGGTGATCGCGACGAGCTGCTCCGGGTCCAGCCGCCGGAAGATGACGATCTCGTCGATCCGGTTGATGAACTCCGGGCGCAGCTCCTCGCGCAGCCGGCGGGTGACCCGGTCCGCGAGGTCGCGGTCCGCGTCGCCGCTGCCGGCCGTGGCGAAGCCGACCGACGGCTGCTCCGCGGTGATCAGCTCGGAGCCGAGGTTGCTCGTCATGATCAGCACGGTGTTCTTGAAGCTGACCGTGCGGCCCTGGCTGTCGGTCAGCCGGCCGTCGTCGAGCACCTGGAGCAGCAGGTTGAACACGTCCGCGTGGGCCTTCTCGATCTCGTCGAGCAGGACCACCGAGTACGGGGCCCGGCGCACCGCCTCCGTGAGCTGACCGGCCTCGTCGTACCCGACGTAGCCGGGCGGTGCGCCGACCAGCCGGCTGACGGTGTGCCGCTCCTGGAACTCGCTCATGTCGAGGCGGATCATCCGGTCCTGGTTGCCGAACAGCGTCTCCGCCAGTGCCCGGGCGAGCTCGGTCTTGCCGACGCCGGTCGGCCCGAGGAACAGGAAGCTGCCGATCGGCCGGTTCGGGTCGCCCAGCCCGGTCCGCGAGCGGCGGATCGCCTGTGCGACCACCCGGACCGCCTCGTCCTGCCCGACCAGCCGCTCGTGCAGGCGCGACTCCAGGTTCGCGAGGCGCTCCTTCTCCTCCTCGCTGAGCTGGCGGGCCGGGATGCCGGTGGCCCGCGAGACCACGTCGGCGATGTCGTCGGGCGTCACCTCCGGCACCCGGCTCTGCCCGTCGGCGTCCCGCTCCTCGATCTGCTTGCGCAGCCCGGCGACCTCGTCACGCAGCTCGCTGGCCCGCTCGAAGAGCTCCGCCGCGACCGCCTGGTCCTTGTCGCGGCAGAGCTGGTGGATGCGCTGCTCCAGGTCGCGCTCGTCCTTCGCCACCGACCGGCTGCGCAACTGCACCCGGGCACCGGCCTGGTCCATCAGGTCGATCGCCTTGTCCGGCAGGAACCGGTCGGCCAGGTAGCGGTCGGACAGCTCGGACGCCGCGATCAGCGTCTGGTCGGCGAACCGCACGCCGTGGTGCGCCTCGTAGCGGTCGCGGAGCCCGCGCAGGATCTCGATGGTGTCCTCGACGCTCGGCTCCGGCACCAGGATCGGCTGGAACCGCCGCTCCAGCGCGGCGTCCTTCTCGATGAAGCGCCGGTACTCGTCGAGCGTGGTCGCGCCGACCACGTGCAGCTCGCCGCGCGACAGCGCCGGCTTGAGGATGTTGGCCGCGTCGGTCGCTCCCTCGCCACCGCCCGCGCCGACCACCGTGTGGATCTCGTCGATGAACACGACCAGGGCGTCGGAATGGGTACGCACCTCGTCCAGCAGGTTCTTCAGCCGCTCCTCGAAGTCGCCCCGGTAGCGGGTGCCGGCGACCAGCCCGGTCACGTCGAGCTGCACGAGGCGCTTGCCCGTCAGCGTGCGCGGCACCTCGCCGTCGATGATCCGCTGCGCCAGCCCCTCCACGATCGCGGTCTTGCCGACCCCGGCCTCGCCGATCAGCACCGGGTTGTTCTTGGTGCGCCGGGCCAGCACCTCGACGCACTGCTCGATCTCGTCCGACCGCCCGACCACGGGGTCGATCCGGCCTTCCCGCGCCATCGCGGTCAGGTCCCGCCCGTACTGGTCGAGGGTGGGTGTCTCGGTCTCCTGCTGCTGTGGCGCGGGCTTGGGCACGGTCTGCGCGCCGGGTCGGGACGCGGCCTGCAGCGACTCCGGGTTGATCCCGTGCATCGCGAGCAGCCGGCCGGCCTCGGTCTCCTGACTGAGGGTCAACGCCAGCAGGATGTGCTCCGGACCCAGGTACGAGGACCCGAGCCGCCGGGAGATCTGGTGCGCCTGGAGCAGCACCCGCTTGGCCGCCGGGGTCAGCGCGGGCATGCCCTCGACCGCGTTGCCCCGCCGGTCGCGCTGTTCGATCTCGCCGGCCAGCGTCGCCGGGTCGGCGCCGGCCCGGGCCAGCAGCTCGTTGAGCGGAGGTTTCTGGGTCATCGCCCAGAGCAGGTGCTCGGTGTCCAGGTCGGTGCTGCCGAGCTGGGCTGCCTCACCCGCGGCCGCCTGCAGCAGCTCGCGGGCGTCCTGGCTCATCACCTTGCCCAGGTCGAGCCGGGCCCGGGGTTGCCCGGGGGAAAGGAACTGGGCCATGAACTCGTCGAACGGGTCGCCGCCGAATGGCCCGTTTCCCCAGTAACCGGTAGACATCTGACTCTCCTCGGGTCGAAACCACGATTGCCGGCGCCTACCCGTTCAGGGGGCCGGCAAACCGGCAACGCGGCGGGCGGGAAGCGCGGTGACACTGAGTCGAAAGCGCACGATCCGGGGCGTGTAGCGCGCGGTGCAGCGGGCACCCGACCCGCATGGCCCCAAAAGAGATGGAGGGCGACAACCGTCGCCGTCGCCAGTTGGCCCGGGAGGCCCGCAACGCGGACCGCAAGCCCAGCGCGGAGGGCGTCACACTGGGTGCCTCGAAGCAGCAGGAACACCAACAGGAGAAACGCCGGTCGGGACCCCAGCCCGTCGGCCGGCACAAGCCCCGTGCCGGGTCCGCCGAGATCACCGAGCCCGCGACGCCGGAGGCCACGTGGCCGCGTCGCCCGGCCGGGGTCGACGACAGCACGGACGCCGGCGCCGGCCCCCGGCTGCGCTACCGGGAGATGGTCACGGAGATCGCCAGGCTCACCGGCGACGAGTTCGCGGTGGCCCGGGAGCTGACCCAGGCCGTGGTCGGGGTCACCGCCCGGTCACTCGACGAGCCCGACGGGAAACGCCTGGTCGCGGTCCTGCCGGGTGAGCTGGAGGTGCCGCGGGCGCTGAGCGGCCCGCCGGAACGCGACCTGACCATGTTCCTGCGCGAGGTCGGCCGGCTGGTGGAGCGGCGGCCCGAGCAGATAAGGGTCAAGGTGCAGGCGGTGTTCGCCGTCCTCGGGGACGCCGGGGTCGACCTGCCGCTGCCGGCCGAACTGAGCGAGCTGTCCGACCCGCTGCCGCCGGAGGAGCGCACGACGGCCGGGCGGCCGTTGCCGCTCAGCGACGCCGACGTGGTCGCCGCGCTGCGCGACCTGCCGGAGTGGTCAGGTGACCAGCACGCCATCAGCCGCACGATCGAGCTGCCGCCGGACAACCTCGACCGGGTGCTGCCGAGGATCGAACGGCTGCGCGCGACCGGGCGGGCACCGCACATCGCCCGGCCGAACGCCCGGACGGCGACGCTGACCGCGTACACGTCGGCGACCGGCACCGTGACCGACGCCGACGTGACGCTCGCCCACCGCGTGAACAGCGCGATCGACGAGGCCGGAGCGGGGATGGCCGGCTGATCCGACAAGGCGGCGTGCGAGGATCCCGGCATGCTCCAGGAGTCGGTGTTCGACAGCGGTGACCTCGCGGTCGGCGACCGGTTCGACGCCTGGTGCGAGCGGATGGGCTCGACCCACGCGCCGATGCGGCTGGAGAGCGACCACGCCGCCGACTACCGCGCCCACCAGCGGCTGATCGACCTGGGCGCGGTGTCGATCTGGCCCACGACCTTCGACCAGCTCGTGTTCGTGCGCACGCCGGAGCTGATCCGGCGGTCCGACCCTGAGGTCTATCACCTCTCGCTCGTCCGGGCCGGTGCCGCCAAGGCGTCCTGGGGCGAGAGCCGGGCGGCCTACGGCGTGGGCGACTTCCACCTCAACGACTCGTCGCGACCGTACGAGATCTGGACCGGGCAGGGCCCGACCTCGGCGGTGGGCGTCGAGATCCCGAAGGCGCTGCTGCCGCTGCCCGCGCGCACCGTGCAGCAGGCCGTCGGCCGGCGCTTGTCGGCCCACGCCGGCCTGGGGGCGCTGCTCGCGCATTTCCTGACCGACCTGGTCGCCGACACGAGTCCTTACGGGCCGGCCGACGGGCCACGGCTGGCGACGATCCTGGTCGACCTGGTGGCCGCGCTGGTGGCGCAGGCGGTCGAGGCGGACGGGCCCTGTGGGCACGCGCTGCTGCCGCGGGTCAAGGACTTCATCCGGCGGAACCTGCACGACCCGACCCTGACCCCGGCCCAGATCGCGGACCGGCACCACATCTCCCGTGGCTATCTGCACCGGATCTTCCAGGCCGAGGGCGAGACGGTCGCCGCGTACATCCGGCGCAACCGTCTCGAAGGCGCACACCGGGACCTCGCGGACCCGGCCTGGGCCGGCTCACCCATCCACGTCGTGGGCGCCCGGTGGGGCTTTCCGCGCGCGACGGACTTCACGCGCGCGTTCCGTTCGGCGTACGGCATCGCGCCCTCGGAGCGCCGCCGCATGGGTCCCCGGCCGGAGCCGGGGACCCCGCACCTCAGCCCTGGCGGTTGAACAGTCGCTTCGACCAGAGGTAGCCACCCAGCGCGATGACGGCGCACCAGGCGAGCGCGATCCAGGCCTTGTTGCCGACCGGCTCGGCCATCAGCAGGGCACGGATGGTCTCGATGATCGGCGTGAACGGTTGGTACTCGGCGAACCAGCGCAGACCGGCGGGCATCGAGTCCGTGGGCACGAACCCGCTGCCGAGGAACGGAAGGAAGGTGAGCGGCATAGGCAGGTTGCTCGCGGTCTCGACGCTCTGGCTCACCTGGCCGAGCGCGACGGCGAGCCAGACGAGGGCGTAGGCCACCGCGATCAGGAAGCCGGCCGCGGCCAGCCAGCCACCCGGCCCGGCCTTGGGCCGGAAGCCGACCAGTATCGCCGCCCCGATCACCACCACCAGGCTGAACACCGCCTGCAGCACACTGCCCAGCACGTGCCCGGTCAGCACTGAGACCCGGGCGATGTGCATGGTCCGGAAGCGGGTGATGATGCCCTCGGTCATGTCCATGGCGATCGAGATCGCCGTGCCCTGGATCGTCGCCGTCACGGTCATCAGGATGATCGCGGGTGCCACGTAGTTGGCGTAGGCGGCGCGGCCGCCCGCGCCCGCCACCGTCCCGTCGAGTCCGGCGCCCAGCGTCCCGCCGAGCACGTAGACGAACAGGAGCAGGAAGACGACGGGCATCGCGATGAGCGTCACGGTCATCGACGGGTACCGCAGCATCCGCTTGAGGTTGCGGCGCAGCATGGTCGCCGAGTCACGCAGCGGATAGGTGCGCAGGTCCAGCGCGGTCGTGCTCATCGGGCGGTCACCTTGTCCTTGGTGGGGTTGCCGGTGAGGGCGAGGAAGACATCGTCGAGGTCGGGGGTGTGCACGGACAGCTCGTCGACCTGGACGCCCCGGTCGTCGAGCAGGCCGATCAGGGACCGCAACGAGCTCAGGCTGCCGTCGCTGGGCACCCGCAGGGCGAGCGCGTCACCGTCCCGCGCCGCCTGGGCCAGGACGCGCCGTGCGGCGTCCAACTGCTCCGGGTCGCCGAACCGCAGGAGGACGTGCCCACCCGGGATCTGCCGCTTGAGCTCCTCCGCGGAACCCTCGGCCACCACCCGGCCCTGGTTCAGGACCGCGATCCGGTCGGCGAGCTCGTCGGCCTCCTCCAGGTACTGGGTGGTCAGGAAGATGGTGACGCCGCCGGCCACCAGGTCCCGGACGATCTGCCACATGTCCCGGCGGCTGCGCGGGTCCAGTCCGGTGGTCGGCTCGTCAAGGAAGATCACCTGCGGGCTGCCGACCAGCGTCATCGCCAGGTCGAGCCGCCGCAGCATGCCTCCGGAGTACGTCGAGGCGGGCTTGCCGGCCGCGTCGGTCAGGTCGAACTGCTCCAGCAGGTCGGCGGCCCGCCGGCGGCCCGCGTCGCGGGCGAGGTGGTGCAGATCCGCCATCAGCCGCAGGTTCTCGGCGCCGGTGAGCAGCTTGTCCACCGCGGAGAACTGACCGGTGACGCCGATCGCGGCCCGCACCGCGTCCGGCTGGCGGACGACGTCGTACCCGGCGACCCGGATCTCGCCGGCGTCCAGACCAAGCAAAGTGGACAGTATCTTGACCGTGGTGGTCTTCCCGGCGCCGTTGGCGCCGAGCAGCGAGAAGACCGTTCCGCGCGGGACATCCAGGTCGATTCCGTCGAGTACGACCTGGTCACCGAAGGACTTCCGTAACCCGGTCACGGCTATCGCAGGGGAGTGTGTGCTGGCCATGGTTCTCTTCTCTGGGCATCGCGACAGGACCGGCGGCGAGGTGGGCGGCGATGCCGTCGTCCAGGTCCCCCCGTGCCAACCTGGACGACGGCCGTGCTGCGCGCACCCGCAGCGACTGCAAGGTTGCCGGCCCGATGCCCGGATGTCCTTAGCGCACAGTGCCCAACCGCCTTGGCACTGGATGCACCAGGTCAGCGGCGGGTCGTGCCGAAGCGGCGCTGATACGCGGACGGGCTGACGGTGTGGGCCTCTCCCTCGTCCGGTCGGGGGCCGCCAAGGCGTCGTGGGGCGAGAACCGGGCGGCCTACCGCGTGGGCGACTCCACCTCAACGACTCGTCGCGACCGTACGAGATCTGGACGGGGCAAGGGCCGCACCTCGGCGGTGGGTGTGCCTTGGTGCGCTGTTCTCCGCACTTCCTGACCGACCTGGTCGCCGACACCAGCGTGTACGGGCCGGCCGACGGGCCACGGCTCGGGACCGTGCTGGTCGCGCGTTCCGTGCCGCGTACGGCATGCCACCCTCGGAGTGCCGCCGCGCGAACGTCTAGCGGCGGTGCCTTCGGCGCTGCCGAGGTCCAGGTTGCCCCGTGCCGACCTGGACGACGACCGTGCCGTGCGCACCGCCGCCACGCGCCCACCACGGCAGCCGTGCGTCCGCGCCGGTGATCACCGTTAGCGCGGCCCCGGTGACAGCGGCGGAGATGACCGCGTTCGTCATCCTCATCGACTCTCCCGTGGTGGTGCGGCCTGACGTCGACAACGGTGCCGGGCCGCCGACCGAATGTCGTTAGCGCACAGTGCCCAACCGGCTTTGCCCTGGATGCACTGAACTACCGATCTTTCCCCCGGACCGGACAAGTCGGCCCGGCGGGACAGCGGGCCAATCATGAACCCCAATACGCTCACCCCTGCTCTGGTCATCGAAGCATGGGGGGACGTCGATGAAATTCAAGAGACGGATGCGGCATGCGCTCGCCGCGGTCGTCGTCGCGGCCGTTGCCGCGCAGGCCTTCGCGACACCGGTCCAGGCCGGCCCGAAGTCCTGGGAAGCCGAGGTCGCGAAGATCCCGACAACGGCGTACACCCGCGACGCCCTGACGTCGATCACCGAGTCGCTGAATGCGCTGATCCCGCATCTCGGCAACGGGCCTGGGCAGGCCCGCGTCGACGCCGTGCTGGCCGACGTGGAGACCGCCTACTTCGACGGTGCGCGCCTGAAGGGCACGGCCGAGGGCGATCCCGCCTTCGACAACCTCAAGCAGCTCGCGACGTTCCTCAAGAGCCGGATGGGCGGCGCCAGCGCGCCCAACGGCGACGCGGAGCTGGCCCACCTGGCCGCCCTGGTCGAGACGCTGACGGCCACCCGCCTGCTCGCCGATGCCGCGATCCAGGACGCCGAGGCGACGATCGGCCCGTTCCGGGCCAGCCCGCCGCCCGGCCCGTCGCCGCCGGGTCTGGCCGCGGCGTTCGCCGACCTCGACGCCGCGCGCGGCGACCTGGCCAAGGCCGACGACATGCTGCGCAAGGCCAACCCCGCGCCGGCGACTGTCAACGCCGGCCGGGCCTGGCAGCAGGGGTTCAACGTCCTGACCCGGCTCGGCATCACCTACGAGGGCGACCACGACGCCGACGGACTGGTCGACGTCGTCGAGCTGCGGTTCGGGGCCAGCCCGCTGCTGGTCGACTCCGACGGTGACGGGCTCACCGACAAGACCGAGATCGAGCAGCTCGCCACGGACACCCGGCCGAACAATCCGGACTCCGACGGCGACGGCGTCAACGACGGCGCGGAGGACACCGACGGCGACGGCCTGACCAACCTTCGTGAGCAGGAGCTGGGCACGAAGCTGACCGACCCGGACACCGACGGTGACGGCCTCGCCGACGGCGCCGAGGTCGAGCGCGGTCGCGACCCGCTCGTGGCCGACAACCCGCCGCCGCCCGTCAGCGAGCCGACGTCGCCGGTGCAGACCACGCCGACCGACGTCGACACCGACGGCGACGGCATCGCGGACACCACCGAGCGCGACGACTCCGAGACCGATCCCGCGAACCCCGACACCGACGGTGACGGCCTCAGCGACGGGATCGAGATCGGTGAGCACCTGACGAACCCGCTCGCCGCCGACACCGACGGTGACGGGCTCGCCGACGCGTACGAGCTGGCGCACGCCGAGGACCAGGGCCTGGATCCGCTCACCCCGGACGAGCGGGTCAGCAAGTGGACCTACGTGACCGACTTCGTGGTCGGTCTGATCGCCGGTGACTTCTCGCCCAAGGACTCGATGGCGTGGCTGGCGGGCTACCTGTGCTCCGGCGGGCTGAGCCTGATCCCGGTGGTGGGCTGGGTCCTGGGCGGCCTGGCCGACCTGCGCGACACCGTCGCCGGGCTGATCAACCAGGACTGGGTCGGCGCCGGGCTGAGCGTCATGGGCCTCGTGCCATACGTCGGTGACGCCATCGCGATCCCGGGCAAGGCCGCGAAGTTCGTGGCCCGCTACTTGCACCGGCTCGACAAGGTCATCCATTTCGTCGCCAAGTACGACAAGATCCCGGACAGCGCCAAAGAGGTGACGTTCCGGCTGATCCTGCTCGGCAACTACGGCCGGCTGACCGGCGCGGGCTTCTCGCGCGAGGTCATCCTCCGGCTGGCCCGCCGGGCCGACAACAGCCTGGGGCGGCTCGCCGACGCGTTGACCACCGCGGTCACGCCACCGCCGTCACCGATCCCGTGGATCCGGGGCGCGGACCGCGGCGAGGACTACTTCGCCGACGTGCTGATGAACGGCGTGCCGGGTCTGCGCAACAACGCGGGCCGCATCGAGACCCCGGGCGTGCCGAGGCCGGGTTCCGCCCGTGAGCCGGACTTCCTGGAGACCGGCCCGCCGCGCAAACTGCACGAGGTGAAGACCGGCAAGCCGTATCCCGGCCACTATCTCAAGCAGTGCGACCAGGACCGGCATCTGCTCGACATCGGGGAGGTGGCCGAGGCGACCTGGCACTTCCTGCCGCACGCCAACGGCTCGCTCGACATCCCGCAGGACCTGCTGGACTGCCTGCGGCGCAACCGGATCCCCTACAAGATCTACGCCTCGATAGATCGCGTCTTCTGGCCGTGACCCGTCGCTCTGGAGCCCGGCGGCGACGCCGGGCTCCAGACCTGGAGCTAGTTTGGATCCCATGAGCTGGTTGCGACGCTCCCGCCCGGCCTACGCGGTCGACGGTGTCGAGCCCGCGCGCATCGACGGCTGGGACGTGTTCGAGGGCGACGCGCTGGCCGGGCGGTCCGTGGTCGCCGAGGCCGTGGCGCGCCTGCCGCAGGACCCCGCGCTGGCGGACCTGCCGGCCTACCTGTCGGTGTCCACGAAGGACGGCGGCGAGTGGACGCTCAGCTTCGACGACGGCATGCTGGTCGTCTTCGGCCTGTCCCGTCCCGGCAGCGACGTGTTCGAGCAGGCGCTCACGGCCGTGCCCTGGACCGAGGTGGTCGAGCGGGTCGACCGCGAGGTCTTCCTGTTCACCACCACCGAGCCGCTGGCCGCCGACGTGGTGCTGGCCCACTGCCTCGACGTCTGCGGCGAGGTCTTCCGCACGCCCTAGTCAACGGCGGGTCGTGCCGAACCGCCGCTGGTACGCGGACGGGCTGATCGACAGCCGTCGGGCGAAGACCCGCCGCATGCTCTCGTAGCTCGGGAAACCGGCCATGGTCGCCGCCTGGGTCGCGGTGTAGCCCTGGTCGAGCAGCGTGCGGGCCAGGTCGAACCTGATGCTCTCCACGTAGCGGGCCGGGGTGGTCGACAGCTCGTCGTGGAAGAGCCGGTTCAGGTGCCGGGTGCTGACGTTGAGGTGTTTCGCGAGCTCACCCAGTGAGTGCTCGCCCTGCGGGTTCGCGCTGACCAGGTCCGTGACCTTGCGGAGGGTCGGCGAGCGTGGCGGCGGCCCTTGCAGTGGCGCCGAGAACTGGGACTGGCCGCCCGTCCGCTGCATGTAGACCACCAACCTGCGGGCCACCTCGCGGGCCACGTCGGCGCCGAGGTCGTCCTCGACGAGGGCCAGCGCCAGGTCGATCCCGGCCGTCACACCCGCCGAGGTGTACGTGGTGCCGTCGCGCACGTAGATCGCGTCGGGCTCGACCTGGCACGTCGGGCACCGGAGGGCGAGCTCGTGCGTGACCTTCCAGTGCGTGGTCGCCCGCTTGCCGTCGAGCATGCCCGCGGCGGCGAGGATGAACGCACCGGTGCAGACCGACGCGATCCGGTCGGCCACCGGCACGCGCACGGCGTCCACGAGGTCGGCCGGGACCCGGGCACGCGGGTAGCGGTCGGAACCGGGCACCAGCAACGTATCGAAGGCCGACTGGACGGAGACGCCGCCGTCGACCGACATCCGGAACCCGAGGTTCGACGTGACCTCCGCGCCGGTGGGCGACAGCAGCACGATCGTGTAGTCGGCCCCGAACCGGTTGGCCTCCTTGAACACCTCCGCGGGACCGGCGATGTCCAGCATCGTCACTCCGTCGTAGACGAGGATCGCGACGCGATGGCTGGACACCGTTCATTCGTAACACACCGTAATGAGCCGGGATTTCGCCCTGTCCGGATGCGAGGGGTTCCTGGCCGGAGAAAGGCAGCGCTGCCGCCGGCCGGGTGGGCAGCATGGAAGCCGAGCACACGTACCTTTCTCGGGGGAGTCACAAGGTAATGGCTGAGGTCATCGCGGGAATTGAGATTCCTGAGACAGCCGCGGTCGCGGAAGCGACCACGCACATCCGGGAGACGACCGCACCGGTCATCTACCACCACTCGCGGCGGGTCTACTTCTTCGCCCAGCTCTTCGCACAACGCCTCGGACTGAAACCGGACCCGGAGCTGCTCTACGTCGCGTCGCTGTTCCACGACTACGGGCTGCTGACGCCGTTCTCGGCGGTCGAACAGCGCTTCGAGGTCGACGGTGCGGACCACGCGAGCACGTTCCTCCTCGACCGGGACTTCTCCGCCGCCGCCGCGCGGACCGTCTGGGAGGCGATCGCGCTGCACACCACGCCAGGCATCCCCGGCCGGATGGGTCCGGAGATCGCGACGACCCAGCTCGGCGTGATGACCGACGTCATCGGCGCGGGTCTGGACGGGCTCGAGCAGGACCGGGTGGACGAGATCCTCGCCGCCCACCCGCGCGGGGACTTCAAGAACGAGTTCCTGCGGATGCAGGTCGACGGGATGAGGAACCGCCCCGACACCACGATCGGCACCTTCAACGCCGACCTGCTGGAGCACTTCGTCCCCGGCTACCAGAGTCCGTCATTGGTCGACCTCACCATCCGTTCGCCCTGGCCGAGCTGAGAGGACACGAACATGCGAGCAATCACCGTGCGAGACCGGGACGCGGGCGTCGGCGGCCTCACCCTGACCGACATGCCGCACCCGCACGCCGCGGAGAACGACGTCATCGTGCGCGTACACGCCGCCGGGTTCACTCCTGGCGAGCTCGACTGGCCGGCGACGTGGACCGACCGCGCCGGCCACGACCGCACACCGACCATCCCCGGGCACGAGCTGTCCGGCGTCGTGGCCGAGCTCGGCTACGGCACCACCGGCCTGTCCGTGGGCCAGCGGGTGTTCGGGATGACCGACTGGGCCCGCAACGGGTCCCTGGCCGAGTTCACCGCGGTGGAGGCGCGCAACCTCGCGCCCCTCCCGGCCGACATCGACCACACCGTGGCCGCCGCGCTGCCCATCTCCGGGCTGACCGCGTGGCAGGGACTGTTCGACCACGCCCACCTCACGACCGGCCAGCGGGTCCTCGTCCACGGCGCCGCGGGCGGCGTCGGCTCGATCGCCGTCCAACTCGCCCGCGAGGTCGGTGCCCACGTGATCGGCACCGGCCGGGCCGCCGCCCGTGACGCCGTGCTCGGCCTCGGCGCACAGTCCTTCGTGGACCTCGGCGCTGACTGGGAGGGCGTCGGCGAGGTGGACGTGGTGTTCGACGTCATCGGCGGCGACATCCTCGCGCGGTCGACCGCGCTGGTCGGCCCCGGCGGCACCGTCGTCACGATCGCCGAGCCACCCACCGTGCGGCCCAAGGACGGGCGGGCGGTGTTCTTCGTGGTCGAACCCGATCGGGCCCGGCTGGCCGACCTGGCCGAGCGCGTCCGGGCCGGCCGGCTCACGCCCGTCGTGGGTGCCGTGCGACCACTGGCCGAGACCGGCGACGCGTTCGACCGCCGGCACCACGCCGCCGGCAAGACGATCATCAAGGTGGCCGACGAGTGAGCAAGATAGTTGTCTGCGCGACCCCGTTCCAGGGCCACGTGACCCCGGTCCTGACCGTCGCGGCGGACCTGGTCGGGCGCGGCCACGAGGTGGTCGTCTACACCGGATCCCGGTTCGCGGACCGGGTCGCGGCGATCGGGGCGCGATTCGCGCCGCTGCCGCCGGACGCCGACCTCGACGACCGCGAGCTCGACAGCCGCTATCCGGTGCGGGCTACGCTCCCGCCGGGACCAGCCCAGCTCTCCTTCGACTTCGAGACCTTCTTCGTCGGCCAGCTACCCGCGCAGCTATGCGGCCTGCGGGAGTTGCTGGCGACGTTCCCCGCGGACGTGGTGATCGGTGAGCTCGGGTTCTGGTCGATTCCGGCACTGAGCCTGACCATGGCGCGGGAAGAACGCCCGACGCTGGTGACGCTGGGCGTGGTGCCGCTGCTGTTCCAGAACGAGGAGCCGCCCGCGCTCGCCCACCTCCAAAGGTTCGCCGAGGCGACGCTCGAGTCGTTGGGGGCGTCGTTGTCCGGCTTCGCGCTCAGCGCGCCGTTCCGGCACACGGACCACTACCTGCAGCTGACCGTGCCCAGCTTCGAGTACCCCCGCGACGGCCTGCCGGCGCACATCCGGTTCGTCGGTGCGCTGCCACCGCACGCCGGTGGTCAGTTCGACGAGCCGTCGTGGTGGCCCGAGCTGTCGGCCGGGCGGCCGGTCGTGGTCGTCACGCAGGGCACGGTCGCCAGGACGGACCTGACCGAACTGGTCGTCCCGACGGTGCTGGCCCTCGCGGACCAGGACGTCCTGGTGGTCGGCGCCACCGCCGGCGAGGACGGGCCGGACCGGGTGCGCCGCGCGCTCGGCGTGGTGCCGGACAACCTGCGGCTGGCCGGCTTCGTGCCGTTCGACCGGCTGCTCCCGCACGCCGACGTGCTGGTCACCAACGGCGGCTACGGCGGGGTACAAACCGCCCTGTACTACGGAGTTCCGCTGGTGGTCGCCGGTGCCAGCGAGGACAAGCCCGAGGTGGCGGCCCGCGTCGCGTGGAGCGGCACCGGCGTCGACCTGCGCACCGGCCGGCCGGAGGCGGCGGACCTGCGCGTCGCGGTGCGGACGGTGCTGGACGACCCCGGCTACCACGACCGGGCCGGAATCATGGCCAAGGAGATCAGCCGGTACGACCCGTTCGAGGCGATCGCCGAGATTGTCGCGCGCTGATCACGGCGCGGTCTCGAAAGGACGGACAATTTCCCTGACGCCGGAGCGCGGTTAGGGTGACCACATGCACCGCGCCAGCCGGACGCGCGTGGGTCGCGGCCCACGATGACCGACGAGGGCGTCCCGCCGCCCCGCCCCCGCTGGTCACGGCGGGGCGCTTTGGCCGGTGCGGGCGTCGTCGCGCTGCTGGTCGTCACCGCCGTGGTCGCCTTCCAGGCCGGAGGCGGGGGAGAGGCCCGGCCGGGAGCCGCACCGAGCCCGTCGCCCACCAGCAAACCGCCCCTGACCACCGCGCAGGTGTACGCCACGCTGGCGCCGTCCGTCGTCAGTGTCGAGGGCGCCGGCAACGGCACCGGCGTGGTCGCCAACGCCGACGGGCTGGTGGTCACCGCGCTGCACGTGGTCGACGGCGCGAAGCGGATCGCGATCACGTTCGCGGACGGCACCGAGGTGCCGGCCACCCTCGCCGGCAGCGACCCCGAGAGCGACATCGCCCTGCTGATGCCGAACAGCCCGCCCGGCATCATCGTGCCGGCCGTGCTCGGCAACGCCGGCCGGCTCGTGGTCGGCGACGACGTCGTGGCCATCGGCAACCAGCTCGGTCTCGTGCACAGCACCACCGCCGGCGTCGTGTCCGGTTTGGAGCGGGCAGCGACGGGCACCGACGGCACCCGGCTGCGCGGGCTCATCCAGTTCGACGCCGCGGTCAACCCGGGCAGCTCCGGCGGCCCGCTGGTGAACACCCGGGGCGAGACCGTCGGCATCGTCGTCGCCCTGCTCAACCCGACCCCGGCCGGCACCTTCGTCGGTGTGGGCTTCGCCGTGCCGATCGGGGCCGCGCTCGGCGGCGGCTCCGACGGCACCGGACCACCCGGACCGATGCGATAGGAGCGTGGATGGACACCGAGCAGATCCTGTACGAGGTCAAGAAGACCATTGTCGGCCAGGACGCGCTGCTGGAACGGCTGCTGGTCGCCCTGCTGTCCCGCGGACACATCCTCGTCGAAGGCGTGCCGGGCCTGGCCAAGACCCTCGCCGTCAAGGCGCTCGCGGGAGCCATCGGCGGCCAGTTCCACCGGGTGCAGTTCACCCCCGACCTGGTGCCAGCGGACATCGTCGGCACCCGCGTCTACCACCAGCACAGCGGTGAGTTCCAGGTGTCGCTCGGTCCGGTGTTCACCAACCTGTTGCTCGCCGACGAGATCAACCGCGCACCGGCGAAGGTGCAGAGCGCGCTGCTCGAGGTGATGCAGGAGCAGCAGGTCACCATCGGCCGGGAGACCCACCGGGTGCCGCGCCCCTTCCTGGTGATGGCGACCCAGAACCCGATCGAGTCCGAGGGCACCTATCCGCTGCCGGAGGCCCAGGTCGACCGGTTCATGATGAAGGTCCTGGTCGGCTACCCCAGCCCGACCGAGGAGTTCGTCATCGTCGAGCGGGCGATCGCCGCGACCGCCGTCGGCCAGGCCGTGTCCGACCCGGAGAAGCTGGTCGCGATGCAGGACCAGGTCGACCGGGTGTACGTGGACCCGGCGCTGATCGAGTACGCGGTGCGGCTGGCGAACACGACCCGGGACCCCGCCGCCGCCGGGCTCGGCGACCTGGCCCGCTATGTCAGCTTCGGTGCCAGCCCCCGCTCCTCGATCAACCTGATCCTGGCCGGGCGGGCGCTGGCCTTCATCCGTGGCCGCGACTACGTGGTGCCGGCCGACGTCACGGAGCTCGTCCTCGACGTGTTCCGGCACCGCCTGGTGCTCTCCTACGAGGCGCTGTCCGACGACGTGACCGCCGACCACGTCCTGACCACCGTGATGTCCGCCGTCCCGGTCCCCGAAGCGCCGTTGCAGCGGGCCGGACGCCCATGAGGAGTGCCCCGGACCGCCTCCTGCGCCGCCTCGAGTGGCGGGTCATCCGCCGGCTCGACGGCCGGTTGCAGGGCGCCTACCGCACGGCGTTCCGCGGCACCGGGATCGACTTCGACAGCCTGCGCGAGTACGCGCCCGACGACGACGTCCGGCACATCGACTGGAACGTCACCGCCCGGCTGGACCAGCCGCACGTCCGGCAGTACACGGAGGAGCGCGAGCTGACCGCCTGGCTGGTGCTCGACCAGTCGGCGTCCATGCGGTTCGGCGAGACCCCGCAGGGTAAGGACTCGATGCTCACCGACCTGGCCGTCTGCCTGGCCAGGCTGTTCACCCGGGGCGGCAACCGGGTCGGCGCGATCCTCTACGACAACCGGGCGCACCGGGTCGTCCCGCCGCGCACGGGCCGCGACCACGTGCTGCGGCTCACCGACCTGGTCACCGCGCCGACTGCCGACCGCGGCGGCGGCAGCACCGACCTGGCGGCGATGCTCCGGTTGGCCGCCGGCAGCGCCCGCCGCCGCTCCCTGGTGTTCGTGGTCTCGGACTTCATCGGCGAGGGCGACTGGGCCGGCGAGCTGACCCGGCTCGCGCTGCGCCACGAGGTGGTCGCGATCCGGGTGGTGCACCCGGCCGAGCTCGACCTGCCCGACCTGGGCCTCGTGCTGGTGGAGGACGCGGAGACCGGCGAGCAGCTCCTGGCCGACACCGGGGATCCCCTGTTCCGGGAACGGCTGCGGGCCGAGGTCGAGGCACGTGAGTCCATGGTGGACGAACGGATGGTCCGCACCGGCGTCGCCGCCCACCGGGTACGCACCGACGAGGACCTGGTCGAGGTGCTCGTCGAAATGGTCCGCCGGACCCGCCGCAGGCGCCGATGAGCGTCCAGCATCCCGTGATGGTCGCGGTCGCCGTCCTGGTCGGCGCCGGCTGCGCGCTCGCGTTGTGGCGGCTGCACCGCGAACGGACCCGGGCGTACGCGGCCGCCGGAGTGACCGCCCAAGGTGGCCTCCGCCGCTACCTTCCGCCGCTGCTGTTCCTCACCGCTGTCGTCTTCCTGCTGCTCGCCGTCGCCCGTCCACAAGCCACACTCGGCGTCCCGCGTACCTCCGGGACCGTGATCCTGGCCTTCGACGTCTCCAACAGCATGGGCGCCGACGACATCGCGCCGAGCCGGCTGGCCGCCGCGCAGGCCGCCGCGACCGCCTTCGTCGAGGGGCAGCCCGACACGGTCGACATCGGCGTCGTCGCCTTCAGCCAGGGCGCGCTGACCACCCACCAGCCGGCCAACCGCCACGTCGAGACCGTCGAGGCGATCAAACGGCTGCGGGTCACCGGTGGCACCTCGCTCGGCCAGGCCATCCTCGGCTCGCTCACCGCGATCGCCGGCCGGCCCGTCGCCCTGCCGGAGCCACCGGCCCCGCCACCGGACATCGGCTACCACGCCGACGCGACCATCGTGCTGCTCACGGACGGCGAGGACACCGGTGGCCCGGACGCGTTGCAGGCCGCCGAGCTCGCCGCCAATGCCGGCGTGCACATCCAGACCATGGGCGTCGGCACGGTCGAGGGCGACACCGTCGACGTCGACGGTTACCAGATCTCGACGTCGTTGGACGAGGACCTGCTGTCCCAGATCGCCGCGACCACCAGCGGCGCCTACCACCGGGCCCAGGACGCCGGTGCGCTGGACGCCGCGTACCGCGACCTCGACCTGCGCACCACGATCGAGCCGCAGCCGATCGAGCTGACCGGTTCGATCGTCGTCCTGGCGCTGCTGCTGCTCGCGGCCGGCGCGCTGCTCACCATCCGCTGGTTCGGGCGGTTGCTCTGATGTCGCTGACCTGGCCCTTGGCCCTCGCCGCGCTGCTGGTCTTCCCGGCCCTGCTCGGCTATCGCTGGTGGACCCGCCGCCGCCGGCGCCGCGAGACGGTGCGGCTGCCCAGCATCGCGCTGGTCCGCGCCGCGTTGCCGGGCCGGTCGCGCTGGCGGCGCCGGATTCCACTGTGGCTGTTCGCGGCCGGCCTGGTCGTGCTCGCGACCGGCGCCGCCCGACCGCAGGCGTCGGTGCCGGTGCCGGCCAACTCGACCACCATCATGCTGGCGATCGACTCGTCCGGCTCGATGTGCTCGACCGACGTGCCACCCAACCGGCTCACCGCGGCACAGCAGGCGGCCAAGGAGTTCGTCGAGAGCCAGCCCGAAGGGGCCAGGATCGGCCTGGTCACCTTCTCCGGCAACGCCGGCCTGCTGGTCGAGCCGACCGAGAACAAGCAGGCGCTGACGGCCGCGATCGACGCCCTGCGCACGGCCCGGGGCACCGCGATCGGCCTGGCCATCCTCGCCTCCGTGGACGCGATCGCCGAGGTCAACGCCGACGTGCCGCCGACCGGCGTGGAACTGCCGGCCGACGGCGCGCCAGGTGACTTCCAGGCCGACACCATCGTCGTGCTGACCGACGGCCGCAACACCCAGGGCGTCGACCCGACCACCGCGGCGGAGCAGGCGGCGGCCCGTGGGCTGCGCGTCTACACGATCGGCTTCGGCACCACCCAGCCCTCGTCCATGGTGTGCAACCCCGCCCAGATCAGCGGCGACGCGTCGATGTTCGGCGACAGCTCGCGCTTCGGCGGCGGCGGGTTCGGTGGCCGGCGCTACCAGAACATCGACGAGCCGACGCTGCGCGAGGTCGCCGACCTGACCGGCGGCGAGTACTACCAGGCGCAGGACGCGGCCGCGCTCAGCCGGGTCCTCCGCGACCTGCCCAGCAACATCGTGCTCCAGCGGCAGGACATGGAGCTCACCGGCTGGTTCGCGCTGGCCGGCGCCCTGCTCGTGCTCGCCGCCGTGGCGCTGGCCCAGTGGTGGGCGCGGCCCCCGGTCAGAACGTCGACTTCGGCACCGGCTTCCCACCGTTGACCTTCGCCGGCCCGGACGCCGACGGGCGCACGTCGATGTCGAAGATCTCGGTCGGGAGGTAGACCGTGGCGCACGAGTTCGGGATGTCCACGACGCCGGAGAAGCGCCCCTCGATCGGTGCGGCGCCGAGGATCATGTACGCCTGCTCCCGGCTGTAGCCGAACTTCTCCAGGTAGTCGATCGCGTGCAGGCAGGCCCGCTGGAACGAGAGCTGCGAGTCCAGGTAGCGCTGCTCGCCGTCGAGCGTCACGGACACACCGGAGAACGCCAGCCACCGGCTGTACTGCGGGTTGTTGTTGCCGGGCAGGAAGATCGCGTTCTCGGCCACGCCGTACGTCGTCATCCCGCCCTTGATCACGTCGACGTGCAGGTCGATGAAGCCGCCCATCTCGATCGCGCCGCAGAAGGTGATCTCGCCGTCGCCCTGCGAGAAGTGCAGGTCGCCCACCGACAGGTTGGCGCCCGGCACGAACACCGGGTAGAAGACGCGGGAGCCCTTGGTCAGGTTCTTGATGTCCTGGTTGCCGCCGTTCTCCCGGGGCGGCGCGGTGCGGGCGGCCTCGGCCGCGGCGTCGTCGAACGGGCTGCCGGTCAGCGAGCCGAGGATGGCGTCCTGCGGCAGCGGCGGCAGCGACAGCGGCGGCACCCGGTTCGGGTCGGTCTCGCGCAGCGCCGTCTCCCGCCGGTTCCACTTGCGCAGCAGCTCCATCGAGGGCGCGGTGCCCATCAGGCCCGGGTGCACCAGGCCGGTGAAGGAGACGCCGGGGACGTGCCGGGAGGTGGCCACCTGGCCGCTGAAGTCCCAGATCGCCTTGTACGCGTCCGGGAACTGGTCGGTGAGGAACCCGCCGCCGTTCTGCTTGGCGAAGATGCCCGTGTAGCCCCAACCCTGCCCGGCCAGCGGCCCGGAGTCCTCCTGCGGGATCGGACCGACGTCCAGGATGTCCACCATCAACAGGTCGCCGGGCTCCGCGCCCTGCACCGCGAACGGACCGCTGAGCGCGTGCACGGTGGACAGTGGCGCGTCGCGTACGTCGTCGGCCGAGTCGTCGTTGTGGATGGCACCGTCGAACCATTCCCGGCAGTGCACCCGGAACGTGGCCCCGGGCTTGACGGTCGCCACCGGTGGAACGGCCGGGTGCCACCGGTTGTGGCCTACCTTCTCCTGGTCCTTGAACCGCTTCGTCGAGTCCAACCCAAAGATGACCTCGGGCATGCCCACTCCTTTTGCCGCCGCGCCGCGCCCCCGTGGCGCGCGCCGTCCTGGGTCCCGGCTAGAGCCGTGGCAAGCCGCGCGGGACTACTGCCGGCGTGCGCCGCGTGCCGGGCAGCCGCGAGACCACCTGAGGCGCTTCGGCGCTGCGGCCGGCCCGATCGATGGCATCGGTCAGTGGGCGGGGCGTCCGGCCCAGGTGCGGCGCCGACCAGACCCGGCCGGCAGCGCCGGCGCACTGTGCACAGGGGACACTCGCGGTGGCCGCGCCGAGCGGGATCCGCACCTCGAAGTCGCCGTCACTCGGGCAGCGGTAGACGTACGTCGCCATCGCCGTCTCCTTCCCCCAGGGGACGGGCTCCAGCATCGAACGCCGGCCGGGTCGGCCCCCGCAGGCGCGCGGCCGATGCACCCGATCGGGTGATGATCAGTGCGGCGCGAGCGGGTCGAACCCGTAGAGCCAGTCGATGTCGGGGGACAGGCCGTACGTCGAGGCGATCGCGGCGTCGCGGGCCCGCTGCTCCGGCCCGTCCGGCAGGTGGAACCGGGTCGCGTTGCCGCGCGAGAGCTCCTGCACGCGGGCGGTGCGGTCGTGGCGGAGGAGCTCGTACCGGGCCAGTGCGGCGGGAACGTCGGCGCCCGCGTCGCGCAGGCACGCGGCCAGCACCGCGGCGTCCTCGATCGCCTGCGCGGCGCCCTGCGCGCCGTACGGCAGCATCGGGTGACACGCGTCGCCGAGCAGCGTCACCGGGCCCTTGCTCCAGCGCGGGAACGGCAGGCGGTCGAACAGCGCCCACTTGAGGGGTGCGTCGAGCGCGTCGACCAGCGCCCGCACCACCGGGTCCCAGTCGGCGAACGCGGCGCGCAGTTCGGCCGGGTCGCCGTGGTCGGTCCACGACTCCCGGGTCCAGGTGTCCTCCTCGATCACGCAGACCACGTTGAGCAGCCGCCCGGCCGAGACGAAGTAGTGCACGCAGTGCCGGCCCGGTCCCATCCGGACGGTCGAGGTGTGCCCGACCGGCAGCCCGGCCACCCGGGATGCCGGGATCAGCCCGCGAAACGCCACGTGGCCGGTGAAGCGGGCGTCGCCGGTGCCGAGGATCGCTCGCCGGACGACGGAATGGATGCCGTCCGCACCAACCACCAGGTCGGCTCGCTCCCGCCGCCCACCGGCGAGACGCAACTCCACGTCGCGCTCGCCGGGCAGCACGTCGACGCAGCGGACGCCGACCTCGACGGGCACCGCCGCGGCCTGCACGGCTGAGGCCAGCACGGCGACCAGGTCGCCGCGGTGAACGTGCAGGTACGGCGCGCCGTAGGCGGACTCGACCGGGGCGCCCAGCGGCGTCGACGAGAGCACCCGCCCGTCGTCCCAGCGCCGGAACTCGAACGCGGTCGGCTCGACCGCGACGGCGCGCACCGCCGGCAGCACGCCCAGCGCCGCGAGCGCTCGGGTCGCGTTAGGTGCGAGCTGGATGCCGGCGCCGACGGTGCCGACCGCCGGTGCCTGCTCGAAGACCCGGACGTCGAGCCCGGCCCGGCGCAGCGCCAGCCCGGCCACCAACCCACCGATCCCGCCACCGACCACCGCCACCCGCACCGCCATCGGCCACCCCCGATCGCATCATCCCCGATCTATGCCGCTGCGGTCACCACTACGTTCGGTTTACATTCAATGACGATGCGTGCTCGCTGGTCAGATCTCGCGCTGGTTCCCTTGGTGTTCGGGGTGGCGTTGTTCGTCCGGCGGTACGCGCTCCACACGCCGCTGTGGCTCGACGAGCAGATGATCGCCCGCAACATCCGCGACCGTGACTTCGGCGAGCTGGTCGGCCGGCTCGGCAACAACCAGAGCGCGCCGCTGGGTTGGCTGTGGAGCCAGCGCGCGCTGGTCTCGTTGTTCGGCACCGACGAGTACGTGCTGCGGTTGCTCCCGTTGCTGGCCGCGATCGGCACCCTGGTGCTGGCGTGGTGGGCCGGCCGCCGCTGGCTCGGCCCGGTCGGCGCGGTCGCGCTGGTCACGTCGGTCGCCACGAGCTCGGCCGCCATCCGGTACGCGGCCGAGGTGAAGCAGTACTCCGACGACCTGTTCTGGACGATGCTGCTGCTGGTCGCGACGATGGTGCTGCTGGAGCGGCCACGCCCGGCCCTGCGGTCCTATGTGCTCTGGTGGTCGGTGGCCGCGGTGGCCTGCCTGTGCAGCATGGGCGCGATGCTCGCCACACCGGTGTGCGCGATGGTCGTCGTCGGCGCGGGCTGGCGGCGCGCGGGCCTGCGCGCAGTGGCGCCGTTCCTGATCTGGCTCGCCGCGTTCACCGTCCACTACCTGGCCTCCCTGCGCTACGTGGTCGGCAGCGACTACATGACGGCATTCTGGGGCCGGCGCGGCTACCCGCCGGCCGACGCGGGTCCGCGCGAGCTGGCCGGCTGGGCCTGGGACCGGCTCGTGGTGCTGGGTCGCGACCCGCTCGGCCTGTCGCCGCATGACCTCGAGCTCGTGTCGCACCTGTTCTGGCTGCTGGTCGTGCTCGGCTGCCTGGCCGCCGCGTGGCGCCGCCGCTCGTTCGGCGTGCTGCTGGCCGGTGTCGTGGTGTTCGGCTACGTGCTGGCCGTCGCCGAGATCGTCCCGCTCTACATGCGCATGGCCATCTGGATCCTGCCCGCGGTGTACGTGGCGATCGGGTTCGCCGCCGACGCCGGCGCGCGGTTGGTCGTGGCGTCCGTCCGGGCACGGCGAGTCCACGCCGGCGGTCTGGCCGGCGCCGCCGCCGTGCTGTTGGTGGGCGCGCTGCTCGCTCCGCTGATCGTCGCCCGGGCCGGCCCGCAGCGGGTGGCCGCCTCCGACGAGCGCGCCGCGACCCGTTGGCTGGCCGGCCTGCACCGGCCGGGCGACCTGACGCTGGTGCTGTCGTCGAGCCGGCACACCGTCGGCTGGTACGCCGACTCCCTGCGCCCCAGGCAGGAACCGGTGTTCGCGCCACCACCGGCCGGAGCGCCCTGCACGGGCACCGAGTTGAGCGCGGTCGTCGACGGCTACCGGCGGGTGCTGATCTACGGCAACCCGAAGCCGGGCCAGCCGACCAGGACCGGCGAGCAGTTGCGCGCCGACGCGGCGGCCGTCGGCACGGTGGTCGCGACGGGCTCCTACGGACCGGCGGTGATCGCGCTGGTCGTCGACGTGCGCCCGGCCGCGGAGCGCGCCCCGGCGGGTTGCTACCGGTTGCTTTAGCCGCGATTGATCCGTCCGTCCTCCGCGTGCGTACCCCCACGTGGTCACGTGTGGGAACCCACCGCCGGCCGGGTTCGAGGGAGGACTGGTATGCACGCGGTCACCGCCGCGCCACTCGGTGTGATTCCACCGAACTGGACGTTCCGGCCCTCGGCACGCATTCCTGGGGCGGCTACTGACGGGTCGGGGGCAGCACGACACAATGATCGGGTGCTGCCACGTTCGGAATCCGGTAAACCCTCAGCCGGGTCAGGGGCCCCCGGTGACGCCGACGAGCTCATGCGGGTGCTCTACCGGGAGCATGCCGGCCCGCTGCTGATGTTCGTCCTCCGGCTGACCGGGGGCGACCGCCAGCGTGCCGAAGACGTGGTGCAGGAGACCCTGCTGCGAGCGTGGCGCAACGCCGACCGGCTCAACACCTCGACGCAGCCCTCGTTGCGGCCCTGGCTGGTGACGGTCGCCCGCCGGATTGTGATCGACGAGCATCGCAGCGTGCAGGCCCGGCCGCAGGAGATGTACGACCAGGACCTGACGCGCTTCGCGGAGGCGGACGAGACCGACCAGGTCGTCCGCCGGATGACCATCACCTCCGCGTTCAAGACGCTGAGCCCGGTCCACCGCGAGATCATTCTGGCGACGTACTTCCGGGGCCGGACCGTTCCGGAAGCGGCCGCGGAGCTCGGGGTGCCGCTGGGGACGGCGAAATCCCGCGTCTACTACGCGCTGCGCGCCCTGCGCGAGGCGCTCGAGGCACGCGAGGTGACCGAGGCATGAGCCGCGAGGAGCACTGGGACGTCGCGTCGTACGCGCTGGGCGTCCTCGACCAGGCCGACAGCGAGCGCTTCGAGGAGCATCTCGCCACCTGCTGGGTCTGCGCCGGTGAGCTGGAGTCGTTCCTGCCGGTGGTGGACGCGCTCGGCGCGGTGAACGGCAACGACCTCGCGGTGACCGAGCAGGTCGACAAGGACGGCGTGTTGCTCGGCCGGATGCTGACCGCGGTCGGCGACGACCGCCGCAAGGTCCGCCGGCAGCGCGTGCTGAGCCTCGCGGCCGGCGTGGTGCTGATCGCTCTGGTGGGCGCGTTGGCGCTCTTCGCGGGCGCCAACTGGGTGGCGGAGCCGCAGGTGGCCGCGGGGCCACCGCAGTCGACCGCGGCCGCGAAGCCCGACGTCGGCCCCGGCGAGCCGCACAGCGCCACCGACGCCAAGACCGGTGTGCACGCCGACCTCGCCGTCGACTCGCGGCCCTTCGGCACCCGGATCTCGTTCGCGCTCAGCAACCTGAACGGTCCGGCCACCTGCCGGCTGGTCGCCCTGACCAACGACGGCGCCGCCGAGGTGCTGTCGAGCTGGCAGGTGCCGCCGGAGGGCTACGGCACGCCGGAGCGACCCGAGGCGCTGAAGCTGCAGGCGGCCACCGCGTCCCCGCTCAAGGACCTGAAGGCCGTGCAGGTGCAGGTGATGCAGGCCGACGGAGCGACCAGCCCGCTGGTGACCGTGCCGGTCTAAGGGCAGAACCGACCGAGCACCTCGGCGGCCACCGCGTGCAGCGTGTGGCCGGACCCAGTGTCGAGCAGGGCCGCGACCACGCCGTCGGCGGTGGCCGGGGTGAGCACGTCGTGCGCGTTGCGGCGGAACTTCGCCGCCACCTCGTCGGCCGTCAGCGGGTCGGACGGGTTGCCGCGGGCGTTGCGGACCGACGCCGTCTCCGCCGAGCCGTCCTGCCAGCGGACCGTGACCGTGGTCGGCCGCTCGCGGGGCAGGGCCGCGGTGAACGCCGGCTCCTCGCGCATCCGCACCAGGGCGGCCAGTTCACCCACCCGCGAACGGGCCAGCCGGTCCGGCAGGAAACCGGCCGCGTTCAGCTCGCCGTCGAGCGCGAAGGTGGCCAGGCTGACCGGCACCGAGAACCGCGCGTGCAGGTCCGAGGTGACCTCGGTGGCCGACAGCGACGCGGCGAAGGCGAACGTGTCGACCTCGATCGCGGCCAGCGCTGCCCGGTCGGGGACGCCGGCGACGGCCAGGCGGAACGCGTCCAGGGCCGGATGGATCCAACGGGCGCAGGCGTACGGCTTGAGGTAGCTGTCCGCCAGTCGCCAGCGCTCGCCCAGGCCGCCGATGAGTTCCGATGTGGACAGGTCGGTGGTGACCAGCCCGTCGAGCAGCTGGGCCAGCAGGGTCGCTGACCCGGCCGCCCCGTCGGCGGCCCGCCCGGCGGCCGCGGCCCCGTAGTAGGCGCCGAGCCCCGTCCAGAGGTTGCGCACCGTGCCGCCGTGCATGGGCACGGCCAGCGTCGCCGCCAGCGGCACCGAACCGGCCAGCTCGACCGCGGTCGCGGTGGCGGCGGGGGACAGGTCGTGCAGCAGCGCCGTGGCGACGGCGGAGGCGATCGGGCCGTGGATCCCGTGCGGGTGCAGGCCCGGCCGCAGCGTGGTGCCGGCGCCGAACCGCATGCCGAGCTCATTGGCGATCAGGAAGATCTCCAGCAGCCGGCGGTCGTCGACGCCACCGGCCGCGGCGTGCAGCAGCACCGGCAGCGAGTGCGGCGCCGGGTGCGCGGTCGGCACGGGCGGCAGGCGGTGGCCCTGCGGGTGGAACGAGCCACCGGAGTCGGCGTCCAGCCAGGTGGCGGCCGTGCCGAGGGTGACCAGCCGACCGAACGGGAGGTCCCGAGGCCCGGCCGGTTCCGCCGCGCGCAGGCCGTCACCGAACGCCTTCACCTCCGGATAGCGCAGCCCGCCGAGCAGCACACCCAGGGTGTCGAGCAGCAGCCGGCCCGTGAATCCGACGACCTCCTGCGGCGCGTCGTCGAGGCGGGCAGCGTGTGCGAACGCGGCGATCCGCGCGGTGTCGATCATGATTCCCTCATCCCGGTGCGGACGGCGGCTCCCAGCTCGTCGAGCCGGTCCCACACGCCGTCGAGGGCGCCGGCCAGCACGACACCGTCCACTCCGAGCGCGCCGAACTCGGCGAACCGCTCGGCGACGGCGTCCGGCTCGCCGGTGACCACGAAGCGGTCCCGTACGAACGTGTCGGCGCCGGCCGGCACGTCGCCCTGGCGGGCGTCGGCGGTGCCGTGGCGCCGGTAGTCGTGCGCGTCCGCGACCGCCGCGACCGCCGGGCGCAGCTCGGCCGGCACATCGAACCAGTCCGGCGCGCGGACCAGCCGGGCCGCGCACGACCCGAGCACCGGCGCGGCGGCCGCGTCCGGGTCGTCGGTCACCACCGCGCGGACGAACATCCACACGGTCGCGTCCGGCCGCGCCGAACGGGCCAGCGCGACCGCCTTGGCGACGATCGCCGGGTCCGCGCCGGCGTCGACCAGCACGCCACCCAGCAGCGCCGCGGTCGACGCGATGGTGCGCGGGCCGGAGGCGGCCCCGAGCAGGAGGGCCGACGCCGGCACCAGCTCGCGCAGGGTGCGCAGCGACTCCTCGTACGCGCGCAGGGACGGCGGAGTCAGTCCTTCGTTGCGCACCGAGCTCTCGCCCCGCCCGACCACGGTGAACATCCGGCCGGGGTGGTGCCCGTCGAGGGTGCGCACAGCGCCGGCGACCGTGGCCGGGTGGCGCAGCCCGAGGCTGAGCACGCACGGCCCGGCCAGCCGGGCGGTGGTGTCACGCAGCACGCGCTCGGTCTCCACGAGGCAGTCCGGGAACAGCCGGGGACTGTCGGCCAACGCGATGCCGTCCAGGCCGGCGGCGAGCGCGGTGCCGGCCAGCTCGACCGGGTCGGCCGTGCCGATCGGCCGGGCGATGTTGAGCAGGATCATCGCAGCGCCCTGACCAGCTCCGCTACGTCCACATCGGACGGCGCGTCGGGAAGCAGGGAGACGGTGTGCGCGAGTCCGCCCGGCATCCCGACGATGCCGGCGTCGCGGGCGCGCAGCGCGAGCCAGGCGGCGGCCGGGTCGTGCCCGGGTGCCACGCCGGGTGGCCCGATCACCATCAGGCTGGCCGCCAGGTCCAGCAGCGCGGGCAGTTCGTCGTCCGGCACGCCGGCCAGCCGGGCCGCGCACACCGTGGCCGCCAACACGCCGGTGCTCACCGTCGCCCGGGGCGCGGTGTATCCGGCCCCGGCGGCGACCGCGTCGGACAGTTCGGCGGCGGTCCGTCCGTGTGCGGCGCCGACCGCGAGCCCGACCAGGGTCAGCGCGCTCTCCTGGCCGAGGCCGGCCCGCGCGCAGCGCTCGCCGTTCCACAGCAGCGCGACGTAGGTCTGCGCCCGGGCGCCGGCGCCGATCAGCGGGAAGTCGCCGTCCGGCGTGCCGACCCGGGCCGCCCAGGCGGCCAGGTCGGCGTCGGGAGCGGGCAGCGCGGCGAACGCGGTGAGCATCGTGCCGACAGTCATTCGCGGGTCACCTCGGTGCTCTCGGTGACGAGGTAGAACTTGAACTTCGTGCGGCCGGCCGGCCCGCGCTCCACCGGCAGCGGGTTCTCCTCGAACCACTTCAGGTAGTTCGCGTACGCCTCCTCGTCGGCGTAGTACATCTCGGCGATCCGGTAGAACGTGTAGCCCTCCGGCACCGCCGCGGTGTTGCCGGACGCCTGGCGCACCGGGCGCAGCACCTTGTTGAAGACGATCCGGTCCAGGTGCGGGTTGGCCAGCAGGTCGGGTGCGTGCACCTCGAAGAGCCAGCGCTCGTACTCCTCCGGGCTGACGCCCTCTTCGATCTCGTACCCGAGGATGTTCTTGATCATGAGGTTTCTCTCCCTACCGTCCAGAGGTGGGACTCCGCACCGGTGCCGAATCCCTCCAGCCGCACCCGGACCGGGACGATGCGTACTCCGGCCAGTTCGGCGACGACTTCTTCGTCCGTCCGCAATGGAGCTTTGGTATGCCCGGCGGCCCGTTGCCGGGTCACCTCCCGCCGGTAGACCGCCACCGTCCAGTCCGCCGGCATCACCGTCGCCGTGCCGCGCACCGCGACCACGCGGGGCGGGAGCAGGTCGAGGTCGAAGACGTGCGGGCGCTCGTTGCTGGCGCCGGGAGCCGGCGTGCCGACCCAGGTGACCAGCGTGTGCGGGTCGCGGCGCCACTGGTCGAGCCGGCGGTGCCCGGCCCGCTGCACCAGGCTGACCGACCAGTCCGGTTCGAGGAACGCGGTCATCGTGCGAGCGACCGGGAAACCGCCGCCGTCGATGGTGGTCACCTGGGCGAAGCCGGCCTCGCGGAGCACGAAGTCGTGCGCGGCGGCCCGGGCGGTGGAAAGGTCCATCAGTCGCTCCACGGCGCGAGGCGCCAGGTCGTGACGGTGGCCGGCGTGCGGCCGACGCGGGAGGTCAGCTCGGCGTGGCTGGACGGCCGGTCGGGGACAGCGGTGCTGACCACGTCGACGCTCAGGGCGGCGGCGAAGGGGTACGGGTCGAGCCAGAGCACGCCCGGCGCGCGGACGCCGATGGTGATCCGGTGGGCCGGGCCGAACGGGTTGCCGCGCACCGACGGCAGCAGCACGTCCTCGGCGGCGTGTTCGAGCGCCGCGAGCTGCGGACCCCACGGCGTGGCCGGACCTGGCGCGGCGGCCGGCTGCTGCGGCATCACGCACAGGTATAGCGAGAGCAGGTCCCAGAGCTGGAGCAGCTCGAAGTTGTGCCAGAGCCGGGTCTCGAAGGCGGCCCGCGGCTCCTGCGCCGTCCAGGCCAGGCGCTTGGCCGGAACCCAGCGCCGTTCCTCGGCGTCCACGGCGGCGTCCTGTGCGGCGCGGCCGTCGGCGCCGAGGTCGAGTCGCCCGCGCGCGCCGGGTGCGGACCAGCGACCCCGGTAGAGGCCGGTCCAGTGCATGCCGACCAGCACGCCGGCGTACACGTCGCCGAGCGAGACCCGCTCGACGCCCTGCCGGTAGAGCTGGACGTGCTCGCTCGCGTCGATCTCGAGGAAATGCAGCGGGCGGCGGTCGAGCTCGTGGAAGAGCACCCGGGCGTCCCAGGCCCGCCAGCCCTCGTCGTGCCGGGTCGCCGCGGTGCGCACCGGCTCGCCCGGTGTGGGCGCCTCGAAGCTGTCGTTGCCCCAGGCCGCCGCAAGGACGCCGGCGATCCGGCCGTGCTCGATCTGCTCGACCAGGTGCAGGGCGCCGTCGCGGCGGGTGACGATCACGCGGCCGCCGCCCGCAACGCGGCACCCAGATCCCGGGCGGAGCCGCCGGTGGCGAGGCCGTCGACCGCGGCGAGCACGGCGCCGGCGTGGCCGGGGAAGCGGTGGCCGATCAGGCGGCGGGCCTTGGCTCGCAGGGCATCCCGGTCGAACGCCCGGGTGTCGTCGCCGCGCGGAAGGTCGGCGGAGGCGGTCAGCTCGCTGCCATCCGCCCGGACCACCCGCACGCGGGCCGGGCGGCCGGCCGGGTAGCCGGCGTCCAGCGCCGGGTCGTGGTGCACGTCGACCCGGGCGGCGAGCTCGCGGACCGCGGGCGAGCGGACTACCTCCGCGGTCATCGTGGTCTCGTCGAGCCGGCCGGTGAGCAGGGCTACGGCGACCGACGTGGGCACGCTGAACCGGGCGGCCAGCTCGGTGTCGGCGACCTTGTCGAAGGCGGCCGCGTGTGCGAACGCCCGCACCTCCACGCGATCCACGTCGGACAGTGGGCCGGTGGTGGCCACGATGTCGGCGACCGCGTCGTTGACTCCGTGCAGGTGTGCGCAGGTCGGGTGGGCCTTGGTGTAGCCGCCCAGCACCGCGTAGCCCTCGCCCGGCGCGAGACCGGACCAGTCGCGGGCCGCGACGGCAGCGAAATGGCGGTCGAGCGCGCCCGGCTCCGGCTCCAGACCACTCACGGCGGCCGCTCCCAGGCTCGCGCCGAGCTGCACCGAGGCGCCCAGGAACGCATGTCCGCCACTGCGTCCCGCGAAGATCGTCGCGGCGTCGCTGAGCAGCACGGCGGACGCCGAGAGCTCGACGGCCCGGCCCATGGCGGCGGGGTCCCCGGGCGCGAGCAGCCGTGCCACGCCGACGGCCGCGCCGACCTGCCCCCACGTGCCGATGTCGTGCACGCCGTCCGGCGTCCCGCCCATCGCGCGACCGAGCCGGACGCCCGCCTCGTAGCCGGCGAGCACCGCCGACAGCAGCTCGACGCCCGAGCGGTCGCGGTCCTCGGCGAGCGCCAGCACCGCCGGCACGACGTGCGAGGCCGGGTGACCGCGGGCCAGGCGGTGGCCGTCCTGAAGCTGGTCGGCGGCGATGGCGCTGCCGTTGCGGAACTGCGCGTCCGCGACCGGCCAGCCGTGCGGTGACCCGACCACAGTGGACGAGCCCGACCCGCCGCCGGACAGCGCCTGAAGCTCCGGCCGTGCGCTGCCCAGCGCGGCCACCGCGACCGTGTCGGCGACGAGGTCGACCACGCGGTCCCGCACGGACGCCGGCGCCGCGGCCCAGTCCGTCGCGGCCAGCCGCTCGATCATCCCCGCACCCGGGCCATCAGGCCGGCCACGTCCGGCGCGGACGCGAGGTCGAGCACGGCCGCGGCGATGGCGTCGCGGTCCGGCACGGCGGCGGCGTTGAAGGCGAACTTCGTGGCCAGCTCCGCCGAGCTCAGCGGGTTGCCCGGTCCGCCCCGGTTGACGTCGACCCGCTCCTCGTGCCGCGTGCCGTCCCGCATGACGACGCGCAGCACGGCCGGGAACTGGTTCGGGAAGATCTCGTCGCAGCGCGCGTCCGGCACGCAGGTGACCTTCGCGGCCAGCGCCAGCCGGGACTCGTCGGCCGCCGCGGCGTCGGTGAAGTCGTCGTGACCGAGGCCCAGGCCGCCGCCGCCGAGCAGGGCCGCGGCCACCGTGTACGGGCCACTGAACGCGGCGTGGTAGCCGGACTTCGGCCGCGCCTTGTCCTCGGGCGGCTGGGCGATCGTGCGCAGCACCGGCGAGGGCACGCCCAGTTCGATCGACTCGATGTCGGCCGGGTCGACGCCTCGGGCGCGCAGGGTCAGTGCGGCGTCGATGCCGGCCTGGGTGAAGTGGTTGCACGGGTACGGCTTGAAGAAGATGCCGGGCAGCTCCCAGTGCTCGCCGAGCCGGTCGACCACCGCGTCGACGTCGGCCCGCTCGCCGCAGAAGGCGTGCAGGAAGCCGAAGCGGCCCTCGACCACGGTCGGCGGGCCGGTCAGCCCGTGCCGGGCCAGCTCCGCGGCGACCACACCGGCGTGCGCGGCCCACCCGCAATGCACGCGCTTGACGGTGCCGCCGGTGCGGTTGGCCTCCAACAGGCCGGCGCCCATGCTGGCGGCGATGCCGGACGCGTGCGCGATGCGCTCGGCGTCGGCGCCGCCGACCATGGCGGCTGCCACCGCCGCGCCGACCGCGCCGCAGATCGAGGTGGCGTGCTGGCCGCGCTCGAAGAACTCGGAGTTGCCGAGGGCGCGGTCGTAGCCGCCCATGCCGAGCCGGACCGCGACCTCGATGCCCATGCCGGCGGCGTCGAGCAGCGCGGCGCCGGACGCGCCGCGGGCCTCGGCCATGGCGAGGGCGGCCGGCACGACCGGCGAGGACGGGTGCAGCACCGACGGCAGGTGGGTGTCGTCGAAGTCGAGCGAGTGCGCGAGGGTGCCGTTGACCAGCGCTGCGTTGGCGGCCGGCACCCGCAGTCCGGTGCCGATCGCGACCGCCTCGGGGGTGCCGCCGGCCTCTCGGACGTACGCGGTGACGGCGCGCGCGGGCGGCAGCCCGGTGGCGGCGAGGCTGTTGCCGATCAGGTCGAGCACGCGGCGGGCGACATCCTGCCGCAGGTCACCCGGCAGCCCGTCACGGCGCACGTCCTCGGCCACGGCGGCCAACCGCTGCACGACGGTGGGCTGGGTCATGCCGCCACCGCCGCGAACGGCCGGATCGGTGAGCCGGTGCCGCCGACGATGCGCAGGGGCGCCATCCCGAAGACGAACTCGGTCAGCCCCTCGGCGGCCGCGTCCTCCAGGTTGAGGTGCTCGATGATGTAGATGCCGGCGTCGACCAGCAGGACCCGGTGCACCGGCAGCACGCTGTGCCCGGCGCCGGGGCGGATCTGCTCGTACGCCGTGGTGTCCGAACCGGTGGCGACCACCTCGCGCGCGGCCAGCCACTGCGCCGCCTCGGTGGTGGCGCCGGGAACGCCGGAGGCCTGCCCGAGGTAGGTCGGCGCGTCGTCGAAGTGTCGTGCCCAGCCGGTGCGGACCAGCGCGACGTCGCCGCGGCCCACCGGGACTCCGGCCCGTTTGGCGGCGGCGTCGAGGTCGCCCGCGGTAACGCCGTAGCCGGCGGGCAGCACCTCGACGCCGTGCACCGCGGCCACGTCCAGCAGGACGCCCCGGGTGAGCAGGGCGGGGGTGTGCTCGGCGCCGAGCACCGTGAACCGGCCGCCGGTCTGCGCGGCGGCGGCGTCGACACCGCCGTGCAGCTTGCCGTCGTGGCTGACGTGGGAGAGCGCGTCGACGTGGGTGCCCACGTGCCCGCCCGTCACGATCATCTCGTTGGCCGCGGAACCACCGTCGGGGCGCACCATGTCGCCGTGCCGACGGATCAGGCTCATCCGGAAACCAGGGTGGTTCGGCGAGCACGGCATGCCCGTGAAGTGCGGGTGCCCGAGCTCGACGAGCCGTACGCCGGCGGTCACCGCAGCGAGCAGGGCGTCAGGCGCGGGGCGGGCCTGCGGCTCGGTGGTCAATTCGTTCCTCCTGGTGAAAGGTCGTACAGGTCGAGGACGAGTCGGGCCCGGCGCACCACAGCGGGGTCGACGAACCGGCCGTCGGCGTCGAGCACCGCGACCTCTCCGCGCTCCTGAGCGCGGGCGGCGGCGTCGAGCACCGCCCGGGCGGCGGCCACCTCGGCGGGGCC
Source organism: Asanoa ishikariensis (assembly GCF_900107455.1). Taxonomy (GTDB): domain Bacteria; phylum Actinomycetota; class Actinomycetes; order Mycobacteriales; family Micromonosporaceae; genus Asanoa; species Asanoa ishikariensis. The sequence goes on from NZ_FNQB01000004.1 coordinate 603,958, forward strand.
GGGGGTGAAGACGTCGTGCACGACCGGGATCTGCCGCGGATGCACCACCGACCGGCCGACGAAGCCGGTCACCCGGGCGCGTTCGGTGCTCGCGCGCAGGCCTTCGAGGTCGGCGACGTCGGTGTAGACGCTCTGCACGGGTGAGGGCAGGCCGGCGGCGCGGGCGGCGACCACGACCCAGCCACGGGCCCAGGCCAGTCCCTCGTCGCCGGTCACCCGCAGGTCGGCCGACAGGTCGGCCTCGCCGAGCCCGATTCCCGTGACCAGCGGGTGCGCGGTGGCCAGGTCGGCCGCCCGGGCCAGGCCGGCGGCGCTTTCCACCAGGAGCTGGAGCGGGAGCCCGGCGCGGTCGCCGACCTCGCGAACCACGGCCGGGTCCTCGCACCGTGGCAGGCGCAGGCCCGCCAACGGAAGGCCGGCCAGGGCCTCGACGTCCGCCGCGCCCCACGGGCCGGCGGGGTCGTTCACGCGTACCCACACTGGATGGTCCTGCGTGGCCAGTCGCACCGCGGTTTCCCGGGCGGCCAGCTTCTGGTCCGGCGGCACGGCGTCCTCGAGGTCGACGACGACCGCGTCGGCGCCGGCGGTCAGGGCCTTGGTCACCCGGTCGGGGCGGTGCCCGGGCACGTAGAGCCAGGAGCGCGGGGTCACTTGGGCAACCCGCCGGACCAGCCGAGGGCGCGGGAGATCCGGTCGGCGGCCTCGCGCACCAGCGGGCCGAAGCGCTCGCGGGCCTCCGCGTCGACGCGATGCGCCGGCCCGCAGACCGAGATCGCGCCGATGACGGTGCCGTCGATGCCGAACACCGGGGCGGCGACGGAGCCGGCGCCCTCCTGCCGCTCTCCGTCGGACCCGGCGATGCCGGTCTCGCGGATCTCGGCCAGGCGGGCGCGCAGCAGGTCGTGGTCGGTCGTCGTGCGGGTGGTCAGCGTCGGCAGGTCGGCGCTCAGCACGGCCTCGCGCTCGCTGTCCGGCAGGAACGCCAGGATGCACGTGCTGGAGCTGCCCGCGTGCAGCGGGTAGCGGCGGCCCACCTCGACGGTCATCTTGATTTCCCGGGTGGACTCGACCTGGTCGAGGTAGACACGGCCGCTGTGCACCCGCGCCGAGACGGTGGTCGTCTCGCCGGTGGCCAGTTGCAGCTCGCGCAGCACCGGCATGGCGACGGTGCGAAGCTGCGACTCGCGCAGGGCGCGGGCGCCGAGCGCCGCGGCCGCGGGGCCGAGCTGGTAACCGCGGCTGGCCGGGTCGCTGACCAGGAGCCGGCGCTCGACGAGGGTCTGCAGGATCCGGTGCACCACGGCCTTGGACAGATCGAGGCTGCGCGCGATGGCGGTGACCCCGAGGAAGTCCGGCCCGTCGGTGAACAGGAGCAGCACGTCGGCCACGCGGGTTGCCGCCTCCGTGCCCTGACTTTCTGCCACGTCCACATCCCTCAGTACGGTGTTTCAGCCAGCGGAACACGATTTCAACACCGACCAGGCCAGGGGTCAACCCCTGAATGTGGCTCTGTACTGGGTTGAAGAAGATTCTGTAACGGAGTCTTGACCCGCTGAACGGGCAGTGCCAGAGTCAGCCTTCATGCGACGTTCCGTGCGGCGGAACACAGTCACCCCCAGGAGCTGACATGAGGAAGACCTGGACCCTGAGCCTTGCCTTAGCCCTGCCGCTGGCGCTCGCCGCCTGCGGCGGATCCGCTCCGGCCGGCACCACCAACGGCGGCGGCGGGCAGTCCGGCGGCACCATAAAGATCGGTTCCCTGCATCCGCTCAGCGGCTCGTCCGCGGCTGACGGGCAGCAGATGGACAACGGAGCCAAGCTGGCCGTGGAGGCCATCAACGACGCCGGCGGCATCAAGTCGCAGGGCGGCAAGAAGCTCGAGCTGGTCAGCGCCGACACCCAGGGCAAGCCCGAGGTCGGTCAGAGCGAGGCCCAGCGCCTCATCCAGGAGGGCGCGGTCGGCCTGGTCGGCACCTACCAGAGTGCCGTCAGCGCCAACGTGTCCACCGTGGCCGAACGCAACAAGGTGCCGTTCGTCATCGACGTGTCCAGCGCCGACTCGATCCTGGCGCAGGGCTACAAGAACACGTTCCGGGTGCAGCCGAGCTCGACCGTGCTCGGCACCTCCGGCGCGCAGTTCCTCGACCAGGTGAGCAAGGCGGCCGGCAAGCCGGTCAAGTCCGTCGCGATCCTGCACGAGCAGGGCCCGTTCGGCACCGCGGTGCGGGACGCGTTCAAGGCCGAGGCGGAGAAGTCGGGCATCAAGGTCGGTCCGGCCATCGCGTACGACGCCGCCAGCGTCTCCGACCTGACCACCCAGGTGACCCAGGTCAAGGCCAGCGGCGCGGACGTGCTGATGGTGGCCGGCTACTACCGCGACGGCGTGCTGGCCGCGAAGGCGGTCGACACCGTCAAGCCGGCGCTCAACGCGGTCTACGGTGTGGCCAACGGCGCCTTCGACCTGCCGCAGTTCCCCAAGGAGGTGGGAGCCGCGGGCGAGGGCTACTTCGACGCGAACTACCACGCCGACATGACCAAGCCGGACATGCAGGCGCTGGCCCAGCTCTACCAGTCGAAGTACAACGACGCGATCCGGACCGGCGCCGTGCTGGCGTACGACTCCGTCCAGGTCATCGCCGCCGCGCTGGAGAAGGCCGGCAGTGCCGAACCGGCCAAGGTGCGCGACGCGATCGCCAGCGGTGAGGTGCCGACCCTGATCGCCGGCCCCGGCACGATCAAGTTCGGCCCGACCGGCGAGAACCTGAACGCCACGCCGATCCTGATGCAGGTCCAGGGCGGTGCGCCCAAGCAGGTGTTCCCGGCCGACAAGGCGGAGGCTCAGCCCGTCTACCCCGCCTTCAAGAGCCAGTGACCTCGACACCCGACCAGGACCACGTCGCCGCCGGCAACGGCGGCGGCGTGGCCACCCTGGACCCCGACGAGCTGCCCACGGCCGCGACCCGCACGGTGCCGTGGCTCCGGATCGGCGTGATCGCGGCGCTGATCGTGGTCGCGATCGTGCTCGCCTACGTCCGCGCCGGCAGCGGTGTGGTCGTCGTGCAGGCGGTCACGACCGGCATCCTCATCGGCGGCATCTACGGCCTGGTCGCGATGGGCCTGACGTTGATCTTCGGCGTCCTCGACATCGTCAACTTCGCGCACGGCAGCTTCCTGGCGCTGGCCCTGTTCCTCACCTTCGGGTTGACCCAGGCCGGCCTGCACGTCTATCTGGCCCTGGCGGTCAGCGTGCCGGCCATGTTCCTGCTCGGCGTGCTGGTGCAACGCGGCATCCTGGCCGGGGCGATGGGCAAGCCGCTGGAGAACCAGTTGCTGATCACGCTGGGCATCTCGCTGATCATCGAGAACGCGCTGCTGCTGTTCTTCGGCGCCAACCCCCGCTCGGTGGCGCTGTCCGGCGACCGCGGTGTGCCCATCTTCGAGGCCGTGGCCAACCTGTCCCGGATCCTCGCGTTCGTCGGCGCCCTGCTCCTGGCCGGCCTGCTCTACCTGCTGCTGCAGCGCACCCGGCTCGGCACCGCGATCCGCGCGGTGGCCGCCAACGACACCGGCGCGCAGCTCGTCGGCATCGACACCCGGGTGATCTACGCGGTCACCTTCGCGCTCGGTACGGCCTGCGCCGGCGCCGCCGGCACGCTGGTGGCCCCGCTGGTCACCATCGAGCCGACCACCGGCTCGCTGTTCAACATCGTGGCCTTCGTGGTCGTCGTGCTGGGCGGCATGGGCAACGTGGTCGGCGCGCTCGTCGGCGGCCTGATCATCGGGCTGGCCGAACAGCTCGGCGGCATCTACCTGCCCGGCCAGTCGCCGCTGCTGTCGGTCTTCATCGTCTTCGTGCTCGTGCTGTTCCTGCGACCACAGGGACTCTTCCGGAGGTCGGCATGACGACCACCACCGCACCGGCCGCCACCACCGCCGCCGGGAAGCCGTTGCCCCGCCAGCCCTGGAACCGGCACCTGTTGGCGATCGCGGTGCTGACCGTGCTGCTGATCCCGCTGCCGCTGATCCTGCCGCCGGCGCAGGCGTCGGTCGCCGTACGCGTGCTGATCTTCGCGCTGATGAGCATCGGCTGGAACATGATGAGCGGCTTCGGCGGCATGTTCAGCTTCGGTCACGCGGCCTACTTCGGCATCGGTGCGTACGCGGGCGGCTTCCTGCTCGTCGAGCACAATGTCTCGCCCTGGATCGGGATGCTCGTCGGCATGGTGATCGCCGCGGCCTTCGCCACGCTGATCGGTTTCCTCGCGCTGCGCTACAAGCTGCGCGGCGCCTACTTCGCGCTGGCCACCTTCGCCTTCGCGGAGATGCTGCGGTTGTGGGCGACCAACAGCGAGTTCGTCAACCGGGCGGTCGGCTACCACGTGCCGCTGCGGCCCGAGAGCTCCTGGTGGTGGATGCAGTTCGAGCCGGCCTCGGCGAACTACTTCTGGATCGCGCTCGGGCTCACCGTGATCGCGCTCGTGGTCAGCGTCCAGTTCGTCCGGTCCCGGGCCGGCCAGTTCACCAAGGCCGCCCGTGACGACGAGGACGCGGCCGCCGCCGTGGGCATCCCGGTGATGCGCTACAAGCTGCTGACGATGGCGCTCTCCGCCGCGATCACCGCAGTCGCCGGCGCCTTCTACGTGCAGTACTTCCTGTTCATCGACCCCGACCTGGCGTTCGGGTCCAGCGTGTCGATCCAGGCGATCCTGCCCGCGGTGATCGGCGGCGTCGCGACCATCTGGGGACCGGTGATCGGAGCCGTGGTGATGGGCCCGCTCAACGACGTGACGGCGACGATCCTGCGCAACCCGCCACCGGCGCTGGAGTTCCTGCAGGGCCGGGGCGGTCTCGACGTGATCGTCTATGGCGCGCTGCTGATCATTATCGTCCTGCTCCTGCCGCAAGGCATCTACGGAGCGCTGCGCAAGAGGTGGTCCCGGCGATGACCCTGCTGCGAGTGGAGAACCTGGCGAAGTCCTTCAAGGGACTGCGCGCGGTCGACGACGTCAGCTTCGAGGTCACCGAGGGCAGCATCCTCGGCGTGATCGGTCCCAACGGCGCCGGCAAGACCACCATGTTCAACCTGGTCGCCGGCGCGCTGCGCCCGGACACAGGCAGGGTGCACCTGGGCGGCAAGGAGATCACCGGGCACGCACCGCACCGCATCACCGCCGCCGGCATGACCCGGACGTTCCAGTTGATGCGGCCGTTTTACTCGATGACCGTGCTGGAGAACGTCACGGTCGCCGTGCTGGCCGGCGGCGCGGCCAAGCGCACTGCCCGGGAGACGGCCGCCGAGGTGATCGCCCGCGTCGGCCTGGACAAGTGGCGTGACGCGCCGACCGAGGGCCTGCCCACCGCCGCGCTCAAGCGGCTGGAGCTGGCCCGGGCCTTGGCCAGCAAGCCGCGGGTGCTGCTGCTCGACGAGGTGCTCGCCGGGCTCGTGCCCGCCGAGCGCACGCCGGTGATGGAACTGCTGGAGCGGCTGCGCACCGAGGACGGCGTGACGCTGGTGTTCGTCGAGCACATCATGGCGGCCGTCATGCGGCTGTCGGACTCGGTGCTGGTGCTCGACCTGGGCCGGGTGCTCACCTCGGGCGCGCCGGAGGAGGTGACCCGGGACCCCCGGGTCATCGAGGCCTACCTCGGGGAGGACCCGCATGCTAAGGCTTGAGGGGCTGAGCGCCGGCTACCACGGGCTGCAGATCCTGCACGAGCTCGACCTGCGGGTCGACGAGGGCGAGATCGTGGCGATCGTCGGTGCCAACGGCGCGGGCAAGACCACCACGCTCAAGGCCGTCTCCGGGTTGGTGAAGCTGACCGCGGGCACGATCACCTTCGACGGCAAACGCGCCGACGGGGTACGTCCCAGCGAGCTAGTCTCCCGCGGCCTGCTGCACGTGCCGGAGGGGCGGGCGTTGTTCGGCCCGCTCAGCGTCGAGGAGAACCTGCGGATGGGCGGCTGGACCCGCGGCCGCAAGCCGTTGGACGCACCGTTGCGCGAGGTCTTCGAGCTGTTCCCGATCCTCGCGGAGCGGCGCTCCCAGGCCGCCGAGACCCTCAGCGGTGGCCAGCAGCAGATGCTCGCGATCGGCCGGGCCTTGATGGCCGCGCCGAAGCTGCTGCTGCTCGACGAGCCGTCCACCGGCCTCTCGCCGAAGCTGACCTGGACGGTGCTCGACGCGGTCAAGGCCATCCGGGAGAAGGGCGTGTCGGTGCTGCTGGTCGAGCAGAACGCCGCGCACGCGCTCAACCTGGCCGACCGGGCGTACGTGCTGGAGAGCGGCAGCCTGGTGCTCGACGGGCCAGGACCCGAACTGGCCCGCGACGACCGGGTCCGGGCCGCGTACCTGGGGCTGTGATGTCTACTGTGGAGGCCGTCGCGCGGCTCGGTGACTGGGTCGCCGGGCTGCGCTGGGCCGACGTGCCTTCGGCCACGAGGGACCGGCTCGGGTTGGTGCTGCTCGACTCGCTCGGCGTGACCGTGGTCGGTGCCCGCCAGCCGGAGCAGCGCGCGCTGGCCGCGGCGTGGCGGCCGTCTGCCGGACCGGCCCCGCTGGTCGGCGGCGGCGTTTGCACGACGGTCGAGGCGGCCGCCTGGCTCAACGCGACCGCCATGGCCCGGCTCGAGCTCGACGAGGGACACAAGTACGCCAAGGGTCATCCGGCCGCGCACGGTCTGCCGGCGGTGCTCGCCCTGGCCGCGGACCTCGGCGCGTCCGGCCCTTCGACTCTGGCCGCCCTGCTGGCGGCCTACGAGGTGGCCGCCCGGTTCGGCCGGGCGACCACCCTGCGGGCCGGGATGCATCCGCACGGAAGCTGGGGCGTGGCCGGCGCGGCGGCCGGGTGCGCCAAGTTGCTCGGGCTGCCCGCGGATCAGGTGGCCGCCGCGATCGACGCCGGCGCCGGGCTGCCGGTCGCCGGCCACTTCGCCAGCGCGCTGGACGGCAACCCGGTCCGGGACGCGTGGCTCGGGGCGTCCAATGTGTCCGGTCTCGCGGCGGCCAGGATGGCCGCGGCCGGAGTCGCTCGCAATACCGGCACACCGGCGCTCTCTCTGGGCGACGTGCTCGGTTCCTTTGACCCGGGACCGTTGACCGACGCGCTCGGTGAGCGCTGGGACGTCGATCTCGGCTACTTCAAGCGCCACGCCTCCTGCTCCTTCACCCACCCGGCGGCCGACGCGGCGCTGGCGATGCGCGGTCTGGACCTCGGCGCCGTCGAGGAGATCGTCGTCGAGACGCACTCGCTGGGCGGCGGCCTCGGCCGCACCACCTGGGACAGCCGGCTGGGCGCTCTGTTCTCGACGCCGTTCGTGGTCGCCGCCGCTCTGGTGCACGGCGCCGTCGACCCCGCCGTGTCCGCCGACGAGGGGCGCGACGACCCCCGGGTCCGGGCCCTGGCCGCCAAGGTGGCGTTGCGGGTGGCGCCCGACCTCGACGCCCGGCTGCCCGACGAGCGGGCGGCCCGCGTGACCGTGCGCATGGCGGGCGCCGAGCCACGCGTCGTCGAGGTGCCGAACCCGATCGGCGACGCCGCGCACCATCCGATGGCCGAGGACGACGTGCTCGCCCTGCTCGGCCGCCTGCTCGACCCGGGCACCGTCGCGACCGTGCACGACGTGGCGACCGGTCTGCCCGACAGCCCCGACATCGGCCCGGCGCTCCGGCGGCTCGCCGACATCTGAAAGGAACCCGTTGTGCGCATCTACGCCGTGACCCCGATCCACGTCGACACCGACGAGCTGGCCCGCCGGCAGGCGCGCTATGCCGCGCTGTCGCCGCCCGGAGTCCAGGTCCTGCTGCACGACATCGGGCCGGACGCCCCTCGCGCGCTGGACACCGACGGCCAGGTGCGCGACAGCGAAGCCCTCGTCATCGACGCGTTGAAAGGTGCGCCGGACGGCTTCGACGCGCTGCTGCCCGACTGCGTGCTCGACCCGGGTGTCGCGGACCTCGCCGGCACCCTGCCGGTCCCGGTCTTCGGCCTGCTGCGGCTCAGCCTCGGCTGGTCGGTGCTGACCGGCCGCAAGTCCGCCGCGGTGGCCCGCAACAAGGCGATCGCCGACGAGATCCTGGCCCGGGCCGCCGTCTACGGCTGGTCCGCGGACCTGCTCGGCGTCGAGGTGCTCGACCTCGACGTCCACGCGATCGCCGACACCGACCGCTGGGCGGGCACGCTCGGCGGCGCGGTCACCACGCTCGCCGGGACCGGCGCCCGCGACGTCATCAACGGCTGCTCCGCCGTCGACGTGCCGGCCGACGTCGTGCTGCCGGCCCGGGTGGTCGACCCGACCGCCCTCGCGCTGCGGCTGATCGGGGCCGGGCGATGAGCCTCGACCTGGTCGTCGCCGGCGCGGGCGGCGGCCTCGTCGCCGCGCTGCGCGCCGCCCAACTGGGCCTGCAGGTGCTGGTGGTCGAGGCCAGCGAGCACTTCCGGCGTGGCAACAACACCTCGATGTCGACCGCGATGATCCCCGGCGCCGGCTCCCGGTGGCAGCGGGACGCCGGCATCGAGGACTCGGCCGAGCTGTTCGCCGCCGACGTCGCCCGCAAGACGCACGACGAGGGTGACCAGCGACTGGCGCGCACCCTCGGCGCGGTCAGCGCGCCCCTAGTCGAGTGGCTGGCCGACGACATCGGGCTCGGCCTCTCGCTGGTCACCGACTTCCACTACCCGGGCCACTCGGTCGACCGCTGCCACACCGTCGAGGGCCGGCACGGCACCGTGCTGCTCGACCACCTGGTCGAGCGGGTCGAGCAGGCCGGCATCGACCTGCTCGTGCCGGCGCGGCTGGTCGACGTGCTGGTCGATGCCGGCGGTGCGGTGCGGGCCGCGGTGGTCGAGCGCCCGGACGGCTCGCGTGAGGAGATCCCCACCCGCGCGGTGCTGCTGGCCACCAACGGCTACGGCGCCGACCGGGCGCTGGTCGCCGAGCACCTGCCGGAGATCGCCAAGGCCGTCTACCACGGCAGCGAGACCTCCCGGGGTGACGCGCTGCGGATCGGTGCCGCGCTGGGCGCTTCGTCGGCGTTCCTGGACGCGTACCAGGGGCACGCCGCCCTCGCCGCCCGCTCGGCGACGCTGGTCGGCTGGGCGACGGTGATGCACGGCGGGTTCATGCTCGACACCACCGGCCGCCGCTTCGGCGACGAGACCACGGGCTACTCCGAGTACGCTGCCGCCCTCGCCGCCCGCCCGGACGCGTTCGGCTGGTTGGTGCTCGACCAGCGCATCCACGACGCCTGCCTGCCCTTCACCGACTTCCGGCAGAGCGTCGAGTCCGGCGCCCTGTTGACTGCCGCGTCCGACGCCGATCTCGCTTCCATCACTGGGCTGCCGGCCGACGCCGTGGCCGCCGAACTGGCCGAGACCGCCGCCGTCGCGCGCGGCGAACAGGCCGACCGCTTCGGCCGCACGTTCTTCGAAGCGCCGCTCGCACCGCCGTACCTTGTCGCACGGGTGGTGCCGGCGCTCTTCCACACGCAAGGCGGCCTGGTGGTCGACGAGCACGCCCGGGTGCTGCGCCCGGACGGCGCGCCGATCCCCGGGCTCTACGCCTCGGGCGGTGCCGCGTCGGGCATCTCCGGGCACGGCGCGGCCGGCTACCTGGCGGGCAACGGACTGCTGCCTGCCCTCGGCCTCGCCTACGTGGCTGCAAACCACATCGCGACCACCAAAGTGGCCGCAACCACGGAAGGAACCAAATGAAACCGCTAGAGACCCTGATCAAGAACGTCACCGTGGTACGGCCCGACGCCGGCTCTCCGGACGGCGACCAGCTCGACATCGGCATCGCCGGTGGCAAGGTGGTGCGGCTGGAGGCCGACATCCCCGCGTCCGACGCCGAGGTGGTCATCGACGGTCGCGGGCGGCTCGCGTACCCGGGTGCGGTCGACGCGCACCAGCACTGGGGCATCTACAACCCGCTGGACGCCGACACCGCCACCGAGAGCCGGGCCAGCGCGCAGGGCGGCGTGACCACCGGGCTGACCTACATGCGCACCGGGCAGTACTACCTCAACCGGGGCGGCTCGTACGCGGACTTCTTCCCACACGTGCTCTCGGCGTCCGAAGGACGCTCCTACATCGACTACGGGTTCCACCTCGCGCCGATGAGCAAGGAGCACATCGACGAGATCCCGTCGATCGTCGAGAACTTCGGCGTCACCTCGTTCAAGATCTTCATGTTCTACGGCAGCCACGGCCTGCACGGGCGCTCGTCCGACCAGAGCTCGTTCCTGATGATCCCGCCGGACGAGCGCTACGACCTGGCCCATTTCGAGTTCGTGATGCGCGGCGTGCAGGCCGCCCGCGAGAAGCTGGTCGACGCGGCACCGCACGTGTCGCTGTCGCTGCACTGCGAGACCGCCGAGATCATGACCGCGTACACGAAGCTGGTCGAGCAGGACGGCTCGCTCTCCGGCCTGGCCGCCTACAGCGCGTCGCGGCCGCCGCACTCGGAGGGCCTCGCGGTCACCATCGCGGCGTTCCTGGCCGACGAGACCGGGCTGCCGAACATCAACCTGCTGCACCTCTCCTCGCGCAAGGCGCTCAAGGCCGCCATGGCCATGGCGAACACCTTCCCGCACGTCGACTTCCGCCGCGAGGTGACGATCGGCCACCTGCTGGCGTCGGTGGACACGGCCCACGGGCTGGGCGGCAAGGTGAACCCGCCGCTGCGACCCCAGGACGACGTCGAGGCGCTCTGGGAGCACGTGCTCGCGGGCGACATCGACTGGGTGGTCAGCGACCACGCGTGCTGCAAGGACGAGCAGAAGTTCGGCGACCCGCGCGACGACATCTTCGCGGCCAAGTCCGGTTTCGGCGGCGCGGAGTATCTCCTGCCCGGCCTGGTCTCCGAGGGCCGCAAGCGTGGCCTGTCGCACCAGCGGATCGCCCAGCTCGTCGCGCTGAACCCGGCCCGCCGCTACGGCCTGCCCGGCAAGGGCACCATCGGCGTCGGGTTCGACGCCGACCTGTGCCTGGTGGACAACACGTCCTGGACCGTGCACGCCGCTGACTCGCAGTCCACCCAGGAGTACACCCCGTTCGAGGGCTTCGAGCTCGGCGCCCGGGTGACCGACACATGGGTACGGGGTCAGCGCGTGCTGGAGGCCGGCAACGTCGTCGGTTCGCCGGGCGGCCGCTACGTGCACCGTCCGTACCAGGGGTGAGTGTGACTACTGCAGAAGACGGCCCGCTGGCGGGCCTGCGGGTGCTCGACGCGTCGACCATCCTCGCTGGTCCGCTGGTGGCGCAGGTCCTCGGCGACTTCGGCGCGGAGGTCATCAAGATCGAGCACCCGGCCCGCGGCGACGGCATGCGCGGGCACGGGCTGGCCAAGGACGACCAGTCCCTGTGGTGGAAGATGGTGGCTCGCAACAAGCGGACCGTCGGGCTCTACCTCGGCGACCCGGCCGGCGCGGAGGTCTTCCGCAAGCTCGCGGCGACCGCCGACGTGGTGATCGAAAACTTCCGGCCCGGCACACTGGAGCGCTGGGGCCTCGGCTATGACGTGCTGTCCGCCGACAACCCCGGGCTGATCCTGTTGCGGGTCACCGGTTTCGGGCAGTCCGGCCCGTACGCGTCGCGACCGGCGTTCGGCACGCTGGTCGAGGCGATGAGTGGTTTCGCGCATCTCACCGGCGAGCCGGACGGCCCGCCGACACTTCCCGCGTTCGGGCTGGCCGACTCGATCGCGGGGATGGCCGGGGCTGCGGCGGTCTCGATGGCGCTCTTCCAGCGGGAGAAGGACGGTCACGGGCAGGAGATCGACCTCGACCTGCTCAGCCCCATCATGACCGCCGTCGGCCCCGGTGTGATCTATGCCGACCAGCTCGGCATCGACCAGCAGCGCACCGGCAACCGGTCGGCCAACAACGCGCCGCGCAACACGTACCGCACGTCTGACGGCCATTGGGTCGCGATTTCCACGAGCGCGGACAGCATCGCGCGGCGGGTGTTGACGCTGGTCGGCCACCCGGAGGTGATCGACGAGCCGTGGTTCGCCACCGGGCGGCAGCGGGCGGCCCACGCCGACCTGCTCGACGGCTACGTGGGCGCGTGGATCGGGGAGCGGACGCGCGAGGAGGTGCTGCGAGCGTTCGCCGAGGCGGGCGCCGCGGTGGGTCCGGTCTACAGGCCCAGCGAGCTGCTCGACGACCCGCAGGTGCGGGCGTTGGAGCTCGTTACCACTGTGGACGATCCGGACCTGGGCGAGATGCGGATGCAGAACCTGCTCTGGCGGATGGGGCGCACTCCGGGCCGAATCCGGTTCACCGGGCGGGCGTTGGGTGCGGACACCGACGCGGTGCTCGGCGACGAGCTCGGGCTGTCGGCGGAGGAGCTGGCGGACCTGCGGGAGCGCGGCGTGGCCGGCTAGGTTCCGCGCCGTCGGCTACCCCTCCACGGTCACCGCCGCGACGACCGCGTCGACGGCCGCCGGGACGTCCTTCTGCGACGTGCGGGCCAGCATCACCGTCGGCGCCCGCGACGGCAGCACCTCCGTCATCCAGCTCCGGCTGCAGGCGCCGACCGACTGGAACCGCCGCTACGTCCAACTCGGGGGCGGCGGCTTCTGCGGCAGCATCCCGACGGCCGGCACCTCCGGCAGCGCCAACGTGGACCTCGGCTACGCCGTGGCCTCCGACGACACCGGCCACGTCGGCGGCGGCTCGGACGCCTCGTTCGCCCTCGACAACACCGCGGTCCAGAGCACCTGGGGGTTACCTCTCCGAGCACCTGACGGCGCTCGCGTCCAAGACGATCCTCAAAGGACTGACCCGGCAGTCTCTCGCGTACGCGTACTTCGTCGGGTGCTCCACCGGCGGGCGGCAGGCGCTGATCGAGGCGCAGCGCTGGCCCGACGACTTCGACGGCATAGTGGCGGGCGCACCGGCCAACCGGCAGAACTACCTGGCCACCCTCTCGCAGGGCGTGCGTGAGCAGCAGAACCGGGACGCTTCCGGGAACCAGGTCGTCGACGCTGCCGCAGCCGCGGTGGTGGGTGCGGCCGTGGTCGCGACGTGCGACGGCGTCGTCAAGGACGGCGTGGTCGACGACCCGCGTACCTGTCGCTTCGACCCCGCTGCGGTGGCGTGTCCCTCCGGTCTTGCCGCACCGGGCTGCCTGAGCGCCGCTCAGGTCGCGGTGGTGAAGGACTGGTACGACAGCCCGCGCGACAACCGCGGCCATGAGCTTTACCCCGGCGGCCTGCCGGTGGGCTCTGAAGGTGGCTGGGTCGGCTCCGACATCAGCACCGACCCGACCAGGCTCAGCGGCGGAGGCGCGTACGCGGAGCAGGTCCTTCGCTATCTCGCCTTCCCGACCGACCCGGGCGCCGGCTACACGCTTTTCGACTTCGACCCGAGCCGGGACGCGAAGAAGCTGGGCACGATGGCGAAGGTCTACAACGCCGACACCACCGACCTCGACGCGTTCCGCAAGGCCGGCGGCAAGCCGATGCTCTACCACGGCCTGGCCGACCCGGGTCGCTGGACCGCACGCAGCAGTTCGCCCGGCTGTTCCTGCTGCCGGGTGTCTACCACTGCAACGGTGGCCCCGGCGCCGACCGGGTCGACTGGCCGGCCGGCATCCGCGACTGGACCGAGCGGGGCAAGGCGCCGGCGTCGGTGCTGGCCACCAAGGTCAGCGGCGGCCTGACCACAATGGAGCGTCCGGTGTACGCGTACCCGCTCCAGGCCCGCTACGACGGCACCGGCGACCCGAACGTGGCCGCCAACTGGAAGCCGGCGCACGGCCCCCGCGGCCGCGACGTCGCCGTCCGGAACTGAGCACGGCGAAGGGCCCGTCCCTCGTGGGGCGGGCCCTTCGGCGTGATTGCGCAATCACTCGCGCGACGGTCCACCGGACGGGTGCCACCTGCGGCTTTTAACCCGAAACAGCCGTAGGGTCGGTCCGTTCGAGAACCGCTGCGACAGGACACCCAGACCGTGCACACCGCACCTTCCCGCGGATACGACGACGAGCCATTGCTCTTCGACCACTCCGCGCCGCCGGAGCAGCCGGCCGGCCCGCTCAACGCGATCACGCGATACCTGTGCGGCGCCTCCTATGTCGACCCCGGCTTCGGCGACCGGGTCGTGGGCGAGCTCACGGAGGACGCGCACCGGGCCGTCGTGCCACCGACCGGCTATGACCTCGGCCCCGTGCTCCGGCACGCGTACCGCGCCCGCCGGATCTGGCTCACCCAACACGCGTTGGTCACGCTGGTGCTGCTGGCCGGGCTCTTCCTCGCGCCCGTGGGCACGATCCTGCTGGTCGGTGCGGGACTGGCGCTGGCCCTGCCGGCCCTGATCGGCGGGCGGATCGGCCGCGCGAAGTCCCGCCGGGTCGCGGTGGTCGCCGTGGCCGTCCTCCTGGCGCTGGCCCTGTTCGGAGTCCCGATCGTCATGGCGATCAACTCCCTGGTCGACAGCTTCGACTCGAGCGGCGACAGCTACGACTACGGCGGTGGGTACGGCGGGTACGACGAGTCCACCGAGCCCTCCGGTGCGGGGTTGTGGTTCCTCGGCATGGGCCTGGTCGGGGTTGCCGCGTTCCTCGTGGTGCTCGTCTGCAAAGGCCAGGCGGTCAGGGTGCTCGCCACCGAGTTGGCACCGGGCGCGCCGGTCGGGCGGCATGGCACAGGCGTCGGCGGCCCGGCCGGGCAACGGGTCCAGGCCGTGGCGGCCGCGCAGCACGGCAACATCGTGCTGCACTCGGGATACAACCCGTTCCTCGGCGCCGGGCGGGTCACCGACGCCTGGTCGGTCGCGGTGGAGCTGAAGCCGGCCCGGCCGCTCGACGGCCTGCTGGCACCGCGCCGACCACCGGACGAGCCGGCTCCGCCACCGGTGGCCATCGACCCGGTCGCGCTCAACCGGCACGTCAAGGAGCGGGTCGCGGCGCTGAGCTCGCCCGACCTCCCCGAGGGCGCCGCGTTCACCAGCCTGCAGCTACGCGACCAGATCATCGCCGACGGCACCCGGTGGCGTGACTTCCCGCTGGTCGACCAGGCCCTGCGGGTGCCGTACTCGGTCGCCACCCGCGACGCCATGGACGAGATCGTCCGCCATCCACAGTCGAGTGCACGGCACTTCCTGCGCGTCAGCGTCGGCGCGGAGAGCCGGGCGATCAGGCGTCCGGACCGGACGGTGGTGATGCCGGCCGAACACCAGAGCGTCATGGTCACCACGTTCACCCACATCGCCGTCGAGGGCGGCATGTTGTACGTCGAGAACGTCGCCGCGATGCTCGGCCCGATCCGGCGCAAGTACCTCGACATCGACCACTTCCCGCGCAGCGCGGACGTGTGGTGGGAGGCGCTCAAGGAGAGCCTGCGCTCCGCCGGCGCCGACATCGCCCTGGCCGCGCCGCGCCTGCTGACCACGCTCGTGCGGCGCGTGCGCGCGTGGTGGCGCGGCGGCCGCGCGGACCGGTTGAGCATGGAGGACGAGGTCTACGACTTCGGGGCACGGGACGAGGTCCGCCAGATGGCCTCGTTGACCACGCCGATGACGTACCTCCAGCGGCTGGACTCCACCAAGTACGCCAAGCTCGTGCAGCGCCGGATCAACGACGCGGTGGTCGACTACCTGCGCCGCAACGGCGTCGACACGTCCGAGTACGAGGAGCGGGTCAGCTCGTACACCAACAACGGCGTGGTGATCGCCGGCGACAACTACGGTGCCGCGGCAGCGGGCGAGAAGGCGAAGGCGACGACCGGCGGCGGGGACGGGAAAGCGCGATGAATCAACCCACGTACGGCATCTCGATCGGTCGCGACAACCATGGCGCGGTGGCGGCCGGCGATCATGCCCAGGCGGTGCAGAACACCGCCGCGCCGGCAGTGGCGGGTGTCGAGTCGATCCTCGCGGAGCTCGCGAAGATTCGCGCCGTCATCGAGAACGACGACGGGGTGACCGACCGCCACAAGGCCGTCCGCGACGTCGACGCGCTCTTGGACGAGGTGCGCCAGGACGACCCGGACACCGACGCGATCCGGGCGGCGTTCCTGCGCCTGATCGGTCGGGTCACCCCGGTCGCCGCGGTCGCCGCCGCCGTCTACCAGGTCTGGGCGCTCGTCGAAAATATGGTCGGTGGCGCCTGACCGCACCGCCCTACACTCGGCGGTGTGGATGATCGACTGATCGAGGCGAAAAACCGCTACGAGGCGGCGGTCTTCGGCGGCGCCGACGACGGGCTGGACGTCGCCGACCGGGCACTCGACGGTGTCGAGGCCGACACGACGCTGGCGCGGGGCCGGATCCGGCACGCCCGCTACCTGTCCGCCCGGGCGGCGGGGGAGCAGCCGGCGGAGGACCCGACCGAGCTCGCGCTGTTCGAGCGGGCGCTGGCGCTCTACGAGTCCCTCGGCGACACCCGGGGCACGGCCGAGGCCCAGTTCCTGGTGGGCCTTTACCACCAGGTGGTACGCGGCGACATGGACACCACGGAGGCGATGTTCGTCCGCGCCCGCGACCTGGCCGTCGAGGCGGGTGACGACCTGACCCGCTCGTACGTGTTGCGACACCTGGCGTTCGCGGCCCAGCACACCGGACGCACCGACGAGGCCCGCGCGGCCCTGGCGGAGTCCACCAGCCTGCGGCGCGAGCTCGGCTTCACCGCGGGCGTGGCGGCCAACCTGGTCGCGGAGGCCTACTTCGCGGCCGAGACGGGCACCCGCAACCCGAGCGCACTGCTCGACGAGGCCGCCACGCTGGCCACCGACGCGGGCGCGCACGCGGTGGCCGGCTGGGTCAGCGAAGCACGCCTGTCCATCGGTTAGGCCAGTGCTTCGGTGACCCTGCTCAGGTGGGCGTCGACCTGGCCGCGGTCGTAGCCGCGGAACGAGACCGGCAGCCGCGCCTCGGCGATCGCCCGCAGAGCAGCCGCCCGGCGGAACGGGTCGTTCTCTCCGATCGCGGCCTCGGCCTTGGCGAACAGCGCGTCCGTCTCCGCGATCCGGTAGCCACGCAACACGATCGTCGGCCGGAACGACGAGTCGGGCGTCGGGGCGGGCAGGAGCGTCCGGCAGGAGGCCAGCCAGGCGTCGACCTGAGCCCGGTCGTAGCCCCGCAGCGCCATGGTCAGCGGCTCCGCGCCGGCGATCAGAGATTCGATGCGGTCGGGGTCGCCCGCCGCCGCGTGCACGGCCCGCACGAGAGTGTCCACGGTGTGCCGGTCATAGCCCCGCAGGCTGATGTCGAAGTCGGTCACGCGGGACATTGTCGTCGCCCTCCGCCTGTTGGCAAGGGTCCCTTGTTATGCGGAAAGCGTTAACAAGGGACCCTTGCTTAGCATCGGCCGTCAGGCGGACCAGTCGGAGCGGCGGCCGAGGTAGGCCAGGAGGACGGTGACGTCGTCGTCGGTCGGGTTCGTCGCGATCGCCGGTGCGTAGGCGAAGGCGCGCAGCGGCTCCACGATCTCCACGGCGACCTTCATCAGCGACCGGGCGAGCTCCGGGGTCAGCGGCGACGGCTGGCCCGTGGCCACGGCGATGTCCCACGCGTGGACGGCCGCGTCGAGGGCGGCGGCGCCCGAGCCGACCCAGGTCGGCAGCGGGCCGAGGGGGAGCGGGGTCGGTGCGGTCTCGGCGCTCTTGTCGACGGTCGCCCAGGCGGCGGCCGCGGCGTCGAGGTGCGGGTTCAGATAGGCCGTCGGGTCCTGGGTGAGGACGCCGGAGGGTGCGAACGGGTTCTCGGTCGGCGCGTCCCCGCCGGTGATCGCCCACGCGAAGCCGCGCTGGTCGCCGGCCGCGTGCTGGAGGACCTGGGTGGCGTTCCAGTCCGTGCACGGCGTGGGGCGGTCCCAGTCGCCGGCAGCGACGCCGGCCACCGTCGCGCGCAGCACGCGGTGGGCCTCGTCCAGCACGTCCCAGCCGCTGATGGTGATGTTCTCGCTCATGCCTGACTCCATCCGAAGGAGGAACGGATCGGACCGTTCCGCTAAGACCGAGCTTAGCGGAACGGATCCTTCCGTTCAAGTCTTAGAGCGCGGGCTTCGCGTGCTCCAGCCACAGGGTCGCGAGCAGGTCGTGCCCGCGGTCGCTCGGGTGGACGCCGTCGGGTGCCATCTCGGCTGGGGTGCCGGCGCCGGCCAGAGCGGTGTCCGCCGGCACGAGGGTCGCGCCGTATTCCGCCGCCAGCTTGCGTACGACCGCCAGCTTCGGGTCGAGGTCCTCGCGCCAGGTGACCTGCTCCTCGTTGATCGGCAGCAGGAACGGCTCGATCAGCACGACCGGGACGCCGGCCAGCGGGTCGAGCAGCGCGCGGTAGTTCTCCTCGAACTCCTCCGCCGTCGTCACCGCGCCGCTGTCGTAGCGACGCCAGGTGTCGTTGACGCCGACCAGGATGCTGACCAGGTCCGGCCGCTCCGCCAGCACGTCGGCGGCCCAGCGGTCGCGCAGGTCGCGGGCGCTGTTGCCGCTGATCCCGCGGTTGACCACGCGGACGGCGTCGCCCAGGGTCGTGGCGATCCGGCGGACGTAGCCGTCGCCGAGGCCGGTCGGGTCGTCGCGGCGTTCGCAGTCGGTGATGCTGTCGCCGGCGAAAACGATGGTGGTCATGAAATCCTCTCGATGTCGAACAGCATGGCCTGTTGGGGATTGAGCGTGGGCAGGGGCACGCCGGCCACGGTCAGCACCGCGCCGGAGAGCTCGATCGGACCGGCCGCCACCCACGCCGGGTCGGCGGCCTGGTGCCGGCTCGCCGCTCCCAGCTCTTCGCGGATGGTCACGCGGTAGCGGGCGGACGCGTCCAGACCCGGAAAGCGGACCCGCCCGGACTGGCCCGCCGCCGACGTCTGGAAACGGATCCAGGTGAACAGCGCCCGCGAGCCGTCCTGCGCGACGGTGCCGTAGAGCGCGGTCGCGTCGTCGGCGACGTCGGCGTTGACCACCCGGCCCGTGTGCAGCAGCGGCCGGAACTCGCGGTACAGCGCGGACCAGGCCGCGACCCTCGCGAGCGTGGCCGGGTCGGCGGCGGTGAGGTCCTGCTCGATGCCGGCGTGCGCGGTCAGCGAGGCGACGAGCCGGAACGACAGGTCGGTGGTCCGCGACGTGGTGTGCGCCCGGGCCGCGCCGAGGTGCGAACCGACGAGCTCCGGCGGTACGAGTACCCGGGTCCAGCGTTCGATCTGGGCACGTTCCACGGGGTCGTTGCAGTCCGAGGCCCACACCCGGTCGGTGCGGTCGAGGATGCCGAGGTCGACCCGGCCGCCGCCGCCGGAGCACGTCTCGATCTCCAGGCCCGGGTGCCGTTTCCGTAGCTCGTCCAGCAGTCGGTAGAGCGCGAGCGTCTGGCGCCGCACGCCGGGCCGTTCCTCGCTGACCGCCTCGAGCAGGTCCCGGTTGTGGTCCCATTTCAGGTAGTCGATCGAGTACGCCGACACGAGCTCGTCGAGCCGCGCCAGCAGGTAGTCGTAGGCCTCCGGGCGGGCGATGTCCAGCACATACTGGCGGCGGGCGGTCGGTCCGAGCCCCGCCCGCGGCCCGAGCACCCAGTCCGGATGCGCGCGCGCCAGGTCGGAGTCGAGGTTGACCATCTCCGGCTCGAACCACAGCCCGAACTGCATGCCGTGCGCGCGGACCACCTTCACGAATGGTTCGAGCCCGTCGGGCCAGACGTCGCCGTCCACGAACCAGTCGCCGAGGCCGGCGTCGGCCTCGCGGCGCCCGCGGAACCAGCCGTCGTCCAGCACGATCCGCTCGACGCCCACCTCGGCGGCCCGCTCGACCAGGTCGGTGAGCCGGTCGAGGTCGTGGTCGAAGTACACGGCCTCCCAGGTGTTGAGCACGAGCGGCCGCGGCGTGCGGGGATGCCGCTCGCGCGCCCGCAGCCGGCGGTGCAGGCGGTCGGCGACACCGTCGGTGCCGGCGTCCGACCAGACGAACAGCACCGTCGGGGCGTCGTAGCGCTCGCCCTCGGCCAGGATGACCTCGCCCGAGCGCAGCGACTCGCCGGCGCCGATGACGGCGGAGAAGGTGCCCGCGCCCTCCGGCAGCCGTTCGGCCAGGTAACGCTGTTCGCCGCTCCAGGCCAGGTGTGCCGCCCACACCTCGCCGTGCCCGAACCCGAACGCGGCCGTCCCGGCCAGCAACAGATAGGGCGAGTCGTGACCGGGCTTGCCGCGCCGGGTCGAGCGCAGGTGCGTGCCGAAACCGAACGGCGCACGCTGCGGCGCGCGTTCCCGGCACCACTTCCCGGTGAAGTCGAGCAGCTCGACGGCGCGCTCGGGCACGGGCAGCAGGGCGACCAGACCGTCCAATGTGTACGCGGCAGCGCCGGGCGCCGCCCGCTCGACGCTCATCGTGACCGCCAGCACCCCGAATCGGTCGAGCTCGTAGCCGACCGTCGACCGCAATCCCGAAACCTCGTCGACGAACCGGAAGAACATCCGGCCGCCGACGCCGTCGGGCGGCACGTCCGTCCAATGTGACTCAAGCTCCGGGCGCGGCGTGGTGCCGAAACCGGCCGCGTGGCCCGACTGTGCGGGCGTGCCCGACCAGCCGTCGCGCTCGCTCGGCCACACCGACAGCACCCGTGGCACGTCGGGGGAGTTGTTGAGCACCGCCGGCCCGGCGGTGAGCCGAAGGTCGTCCGCCGGGGCGTCGAGGTCGGCACCCCAGTGCAGCACCCGGGGCACGGGATGGCACACCTCCACGACGAAGGCGGTGCCTCCGGCTCGCAGGGCGAGGACGGCTTCGGCGCCGGACAGCATGTGCAACAGCCTCCGTGGACGTTACGACCAGGTTACTTGACGGCGTTAATTAACCATGCTTAGTCTGTCGCCGCAAGCGCCGGGGCGCAGGCCACAACGTGCGGGAGCAGGCAGACCAATGGCGGTCCTGGAAACAACCGCCCGCGATCAGCGGGCATCGGGAGAGGCGACGCGGCGGCGGAAGAACGCCCGCCGCACGACGAACCCGTACTCGCCCGCGCACCGCGGCGACGCGAAACTCGCCTGGGTGCTCATCGCCCCGGCACTGGTCGGATTCGCCGTTTTCGCGGCCTACCCGACCCTGCGAGGGATCTATCTCAGCTTCACCGACTTCGCGGTGCTTTCCCCGCCCGAGTGGATCGGCCTCGACAACTACCGGCAGCTCCTGGGCGACGAGGTCTTCTGGTCCTCGCTCGGCGTCACCGTCTACTTCGTACTGTTGTCGGTGAGCCTCGGTCTCGTCGTCTCGGTCGTCACCGCGGCCGTGCTGCACCGGATCACGTCCTCGACGGTCATCCGCGGCCTGATCATCCTGCCGTTCCTCATCTCCGGCGTCGTGGCCGGAACGGTGTGGTGGTGGATGCTCGACAGCCAGCTCGGCATCGTCAACATCGTCATCAAGGCGTTCGGCGGTGACGGCATCCAGTTCCTGACCTCGCGAGACTGGGCCATCCCGTCGGTCGCGCTGATCAACGTGTGGAAGCAGATGGGCTACACCGCGATCATCATCTTCGCGGGGCTGCAGACCATCCCGGCGACCATCTACGAGGCGGGCCGGGTCGACGGGGCCAGCGAGCTGCGGATGTTCCGCACGCTGACGCTCCCGCTGCTGCGCCCGATCCTCGCCCTGGTGGTCGTCCTGAACGTCATCAACGCGTTCCAGGTGTTCGACATCGTCTCGGTGACCACCAAGGGCGGCCCGGCCAACGCCTCCAACGTGCTCCAGATGTACATCTACAGCAAGGCGTTCGGGCAATTCGACTTCGGGTACGCGGCGACGATGTCGCTGGCCCTCTTCGTGATCCTCATTGCCATCACCTTCCTGCAGATGCGGCTGCTGCGGGCGAGCGAATCGGACACCAACTGATGACGGCCACCGCCACCCGCCGGCGCCGGTTCAGCGTCGGGAAGGGCTTCGCCTGGGCGTACCTCATCGGTGTGCTCGTCGTGACGATCTTCCCGTTCTACTGGATCCTGCGCACCGCGCTGTCCGACAACTACGCGCTGAGCGCCGACCCGGCCTCGCCGCTGCCCGTCGGCTTCACCTGGGGTCCGTTCAAGCGCGTGCTCGGCCTGGCGACCACCCAGGAGTCGATCGCGGAGGGCGGCTCGGGCGCGTCGATCGAGATCGGCCACTTCCTGGTGAACTCGATCGTCTACGCCACCGTCTCGACGGTGCTGGTCGTGTTCTTCTCGACGCTCGCGGCGTACGCGTTCTCGCGGTTGCACTGGCGCGGCCGCAACCTCATGTTCAGCCTCTTCCTGACCGCCCTCATGGTGCCCGGCATCCTCACGCTGCTGCCGAACTTCGTACTCGTGAAGGAACTCGGTCTGCTCAACACCTTCGCCGGCATGATCCTGCCCTTCGGGCTGTTCTCGGCCTTCAACATCTTCTTCCTGCGCCAGTTCATGCTCGGCCTCTCGACGGAGATCGAGGAGGCGGCCCTGATCGACGGCGCCGGCCGGTTGCGGGTGCTGTTCGGCATCACGCTGCCGATGACCAGCGGCCCGATCTTCACGCTGTCGATCCTGGGCTTCATCGGGATGTGGAACGACTACTTCTGGCCGCTGCTGGTCACCAGCGACGAGTCCGTGCAGCCGCTGACGCTCGCGCTCGCCGTGTTCAAGCAGTCCTCGCCGCAGGCCCAGCCCGACTGGGCCGGGCTGATGGCGGCGACGCTGGTCGCGGCCGTGCCGATGCTCGCGCTGTTCATGGCGTTCGGCCGCCGCATCGTCAACTCCATCGGCTTCTCGGGGATCAAATGAGCCTCCGACTCTCCTGGGACTCGCCGGCGCGCGACTGGGTCGAGGCCACCCCGCTGGGCAACGGCCGGATCGGGGCCATGGCGTACGGCGGCGGCCCGTCCGCTCTCATCCAGGTCAACGACGCCACGGTGTGGTCGGGTCACCCGTCCGGGCCGGCTCAGGCGCTTGATGCCCTGGTCGCCGGCGGGGCCGGCCCTGCCCGGCTCGCCGAGATCCGGTCGGCCATCGACGCGGGGGACCTGCGCCGCGCCGAGTCGCTGCTGATGAGCTTCGAAGGGCCGTACTCCCAGGAGTTCCTGCCGTTCGTCGACCTGACCCTGCGCACTCGTGGGGTGGATGCTCGCCCGGCCCGGGTTCTCGACCTGGACGAGTCGCACCTGACCGAGTTTTTCGAGATCGACGGGTCGGCGGTGACCCGGCGTACCTTCGTCTCCGCGCCGGCCGGTTGCTTGTTCGTCGCGTACACAGCCGACGCGCCTGTGCTCGACGTTCACATGAGCCTGTCGACCGTGTTGCGGGAGGCGGGCCGGGGTGGCGGCTCGGCGGACCTCGCTCTCGACGTGCTCGCGCCCGTCGACGGCGCACCGCTGCACGAGCCGGCGGTGCCGGGCCACCGGTACGAGACGGACGGCTTCGACCATTTCGCCACCGCGGCGCTGGCGGTGGAGAGCGACGGAACCCAGGGTCGGGACGGCGACTTCCTGTGGGTCCGTGGGGCGAGCCGGCTGCTGATCGCCCTGTCGACGTCGAGCCGGGCCGCACTGTGGTGGGGCGACCCGGCCGGCTCCGACTGGCGGACCTCCTCGCGTGAGGAGATTCGGGAGCGCGCACGCTCGACCGCGCGGGAGGCCTTGCGGCGGACCGCGTCCGAGCGGCTCGCCGAGCACGTGGCGGATCTGCGGGACCACGTGTCGGGAGCGCGCTTCGCGATCGGCGGCCGGCGCGCCGGCACCTGGGACGTCGCGCGCGACGTCCTGCGGGGGACCGACGAGGGCCTGCGGGCGACGGTTCTCGCCGAGTACGGGCGCTACCTGCTCGGTGCTTCGTCCCGCGCCGGGAACCCCGCGGCGAACCTCCAGGGGATCTGGAACGCCTCGCTGCGGCCGCCGTGGTCCTCCAACTACACGATCAACATCAACACGCAGATGAACTACTGGCCGGCGCCGGTGGTGGGGCTGGAAGACTCCGCCGCACCGCTGGCGGCCATGGTCCGGCGGCTCGCGTCGACCGGCAGCGACGTGGCGGCGCGGCTCTATGGCGCGCGCGGCTGGGTGGCGCACCACAACAGCGACCTGTGGGGCTGGAGCCTGCCGGTCGGCATGGGACACGGCGCGCCGAGCTGGGCGATCTGGATGATGGGCGGCGTCTGGCTGACCCACAACATGTGGGACCAATACGAGTTCTCGGGCGACCGCGCTCTGCTGGCCGACACCGTGTGGCCGCTGATGCGCGGTGCGGCGGAGTTCTGCCTCGACTGGCTCGTCGACGACCCCGCGACCGGTGGGCTGCGGACCATCCCGTCGACCTCGCCGGAGAACCTGTACGTGGGCGCGGACGGGCGCCCGGAAGCGCTGAGCGCACTGACCACGACGGACCTGGCGCTGATCCGTTCCTTGTTCGAACGCTCCCGCAAAGCGATCGCGACGCTGGCCATGGCTGATCCGCTCGATGCCGAGATCGCCTCCGCGCTTGATCGGCTGCCAGTCGTGGCCCATCCGCTCGATGCGGTAGCCGCATCCACGGTTGACCAGCTGCCGGCGGTGGTTGATCCGCTCGATGCGGAGCTGGCCGCTGCCGTCGATGGCTTGCCAGGCGTGGTTGATCCGCTCGATGCGGAGCTTGCCGCAGCGCTCGATCGGCTGCCGGGCCTGTCCGTCGGCCAGGACGGCCGGCTGCGCGAGTGGTCGGCGGACGTGGCGGACGTGGACCCGCACCATCGGCACCTGTCGCCGCTGGTCGCCCTCTATCCGCTGGACCTCGTCGACCCCGTCGAGACCCCCGACCTCGCCAAGGCGGCCCGGGCCTTCCTCGAAGGCCGCGGACCCGGGGCGATGGGCTGGTCGTGGGCCTGGAAGATCGCGCTGCGGGCCCGCCTGGGCGACGCTGCCGAGGCGCGGGAGCTGTTGTTGGAGGCGCTCACCCCCTACGACCGCGACCACAGCGAGCACGCCCCCGTCGACGGATCCGAATGGGGCGGGCTCCTGCCGAACCTGTTCAGCACCCACCCACCGGTGCAGCTGGACGGCAACTACGGGTTCACGGCGGCGATCGCCGAGATGCTCGTGCAGAGCCACCGGGGGCGCGTGCGGTTGCTGCCCGCGCTTCCGGCGCAGTGGCCGGACGGCTGGGTGACCGGCCTGCGGGTCCGCGGCGGGCTCGAGGTGGACCTTCGCTGGGCCGGATGCGCGGTCTCCAGCGCGGTGTTCCGCGGACTACCGCAACACATCGTCGTCCAGCACGGCGGCGACCAGTTCGAGCTCGACGTGCCCTCCCACGGCGAGGTCGCCCTCCACATCTGACAACCCCAACACCTGCCGGGCATCGGACGCGCACCCTCGTCCGATGTGGATGAAGCACGCCCCGGCGCACCCCTTGGACCCACCACGCCCCCGAGAAACCACAGTGAGGAATCGATGAAAGCGAAGCGAATCGCGACCGCGCTCGCGCTTGCCCTGGCCGCCACCACCGCGCTCGCCGCGTGTGGCAGCGACAAGGACAGCGCCGACTCCGCCGGCGGCAAGACCGTCAACTGGTGGACCTGGGACGAGCGCCAGGCGGCCTCGTACAAGAAATGCCTTCCGGGCTTCGAGGCGGCCAACCCGGGCATCACCGTGAAGATCTCGCAGTACGCCGTCGACGACTACTTCACCAAGCTGACCGCCGGTTTCGTCTCCGGGGCGGCGCCCGACGCCTTCCAGAACAGCGTGCCGCTGCTGGGGGCGTACGCCGGTCAGAAGCAGATCATGGCGCTCGACGACCAGATCAAGAAGACCAACTACGACCTGTCGGTCTTCGACATCGGCGTCGAGTCGTGGAAGTACACCGACGGCAAGCAGTACGGCATCCCGCTCGACTGGGCCGGCGCCGCGATCTACTTCAACGAGGACAAGGCCACCAAGGCCGGTGTCACCGCGGACGACATCGCCAACATGACCTGGAACCCGGACGACGGCGGCACGTTCGACACCATCGTCACCAAGCTGACCGTCGACAAGAACGGCAAGCGGGGCGACCAGCCCGGCTTCGACAAGACCAAGATCGCGACGTACGGCATCGCCTCTCTGGCCTCCGGTGACTTCAACGGGCAGACCTCGTGGAACCCGTTCGTCTCCACGACCGGCTGGCGGCTCGGCGACAAGCCGGCCTGGCCGACCAAGTTCCCTTACGACGACCCGAACTTCGTGAAGACGCTCGAGTACATCAAGGGCCTCGGCGACCGCGGTCTCATGCCCAAGTTCGGGCAGCTCACCGTGGCCGGCAGCCAGCAGATCGGTTCCGGCCAGGTCGCGATGGCGCAGGGCGGCACGTGGGACGCCACCTCGATGACCAAGATCCCCGGCGTCAAGGTCGGTGTCGCGCCGACGGTCAAGGGTCCCCAAGGCCGCTCGATGATCAGCAACTCGAACGCCAACAACATCTACGCGGGTACGAAGAACCTCGACTCGACGTGGAAGTGGGTCACCTACATGGGCTCGGAGGCGTGCCAGTCGACCGCCGGCGCGGACGCCACGTTCCTCCCGTCGATCGCCAAGTCGCTCCAGGCCGCGGTCGACGCGCAGAAGAAGGACGGGCTCGACCTGACCGGCTTCGTGAACGCGCTGAACAACGGCGAGCTGTACCCGGCCCCGCCGACCGCCAACGGCCAGCAGCTCGTGGACACGATCCAGCCGCTGTTCGAGGCGTACTTCAGCGGTGAGAAGGACAAGGCCGTGTTCCCCGAGATGGCCGCGAAGACACAGGAGATCCTCGCGAAGCAGTAGCACCCGGTGCCGGGGGCGGGCGCTGTTCCGCCCCCGGCGCGCCGGCTGCCGTATCGTCCATGTGCGACCTAGCGCCGGCTCTTTGAGCAAAGGATTCCAGCAATGCATCAACCAGGCGCCGCCGTCGCGCTCCTCAAGGGAGCGTCCGCGGCAGCCGCCGACGTCTTCCGGGCCATCCTGACCCGGGGCCCGATCAGCCGGATCGACATCGCGCGGCTCCTGGGCCTCTCGCAGGCGGCGGTCACCAAGGCGGTCGGCCCGCTGTTGGACGTCGGACTCGTCTCCGACGAGCTCGAGCTTCCGCGCGACGGCCAGCCGGGCCGTCCGGCCAACCCGCTGATGGTCGTCGCCGACGCGCTGCTCTCGATCGGCATCAAGGTCAATGCGGACGAGATCGTGGGCGTGGCGACGGACCTGCGCACGACGGTGCTCGCCGCCAACCGGCGCGCGCTGAAGACCACCACACCGCAGGCGACCGTCGACGCCATCGCGGCGACGGTGGCGGACCTGGCCGACGCACTCGGCGACCGCGCCGACCGCCTCTGCGCGGTAGGGGTCAGCGTCTCGGGCGACGTCGACGCACACAGCGGCGTCGTCCGCGAGTCGGCCATCATGGGCTGGACGGACGTGCCGTTGGGCGCCCTACTGGCTGGCCGACTGGACCGCGAGGTGCTGGTCGAGAACGACGTCCGCGCGCTGACGATCGGCGAACACTGGTTCGGCGTCGGTGTCGGCACGGACCTGTTCGCGATCGTCACGATCGGCCGAGGCATCGGCAGCGGCCTGCACGTCAACGGCGAGGTAGTCGAGGGCGCCTACGGCGTAGCCGGCGAGATCGGTCATCTCCCACTCACGTCGCCGGACCGGATCTGCCCCTGCGGCCGCCGAGGCTGTGTCGAGGCGGTAGCCGGCACACCCGCGATCGTCGCCGAGGTGTCCCGCGCCCACGGCCGAGACCTGTCGATCGGCGAGATCGTCGAACTGGCACACGAAGGCGACCCGGCCGCGGTCCAGACGTTCGAACACGCGGCGACGGTGATCGGCACCGCGATCGCGACGTTGGTCAACCTCACCGGCCCCGAACTGGTCATCATCGGCGGCGAGGCGGTCAGCAACTTCGACCTCTTCGAGCCGCACCTGCGGGCGTCCTTCGCCGAACACGCCTTCGGAGCGGCCGGCCGCTGCCAGATCGTCACCAGGCCGCACACGTTCGAGGACTGGGCGCGCGGCGCGTCGGCCGCCGCCATCCGGCACCTCGCCGAAAACCGATAGGTCACGGACGGGCCGACCGCTGATACTGGCCCTCGTGGCGAAGGAAGACGTTCTGGCCAAGGTCGAGGCCGACCTGCGCCGCGGCCACTCGCATCCCGCGATGCAACGCCTGTCCAGCCTCACGGCCGCGTACCCGGACGACCTGGATGTGCGCGCCGCCCGGGCGGCGCTCTGCCGGCAGGTCGGCAACCTGACCGAGGCCGGCCGGTGGGGCTTCCTCACCGAGGACACGGGCGAACAAGAGATCGCCGCGTTCGAGCGGGCCTATCCGGTCGCCTGGACGCGGCTGCGCGCACTGAGGCTCATCGCCGACCCGATGGACCGGCTCGGGCCGGTGGCCAAGGCCCGCCTGAGCCGGCTGACCGCCCAGGCCGCCGACGAGCCACCGGGCCCCGTGCTGTGGACGGCGTCCGGCCCCGCACCCCACGATCCCGCCGCACCACGGCGCGACGCCGTCTGGGCGTTGGCGATCGCGGCGGCCCTCATCGCGGTGTGTGGTCTGGCCGGCCTAGGGCTGGTCACCCTGGTTCGCTGGGTCTTCTAGGCTCTTGCGGAGGCCGACGAGCAGCGCCTCTCCTGCCGCGTCGTTGGACCACAGCGACGTGCTCAGATCGGACAGGCTCAACAGCCGTCCCACCGCCACGCTGAGGGCGTCGGCAGGGCCGGACAACCACCAGTCGCACTGGCCGGCGTCCGACCACAGCAGGATCATGACTCCGTCGCGCTCGAACCTGAACTGCGTGTGTCCGGGCCAGCCGTGCGTGGCGGGTTGTTCGTCGAAGTCGGCTCGCAATCGCGCCAGCGAGTCGTCGTCGAGCTCGGCCGCCTGAGCTTGAAGCAGCGGTCCGCGGTGGACGCACCGACGATCCCACCGCCGGGCCGCGAGATAGCTCGCGACGTCCGGCGTGTAGACGATCGTGCCTCCGCTGTCGCCGACCACGACGGGGAGCGCCGGGTCGTCCAGCGGCACTCCCCAACTGCACACGCCCTGGTTCTCGACGGCGATCACCAGCACGGGTGTGGGCCATTCGGGGAAGCGCCGGTCCGGGTCCTCGTGGAGGTCGATGACCACGTGACGCGGAAAGACCACCTGGTCGTCGTACGTTGTGGCCAGCTCGTCGGCCACCGCCGCGGTGATCAGCGACCTGACCGCCGCGGGGACGTCCTCCACGGCGTTCAGAGGGCCGGCGGGCGGCAGCGGATCAGTTCGACGTCGCCCTCCACGTGGACGCGGCCGGTGTTGTGTGCTGTCAGGACGGTCATCCCGGGGCGCAGCGGCAGGGACTCGTTGGTCGACCAGGTCAGGCGGCCTTCACCCGAGAGGACCGCGGCGATCGAGAAGCTGGGATCCCACGTGGACGGTCCACTGTGGCGGTTCGCACGGAAGAACTCGTCCGCGTACCTCGGGAAGATGTGCGGGTCGTCGAGGCGCCCGCGGAGTTCCTTGAGGGTTTCGGCCGGGACGGCCTGGCGGCGGACGCAGGGGAGCGCCGCGTCGAAGCCGATGCCCAGATGGCCGTCGCGGGGGCCGTCGACCGCGAAGCCGTCGTACTCCAGGAGCAGTGAGAGGTCCGCGGCCTGCTGGAGTTCGAGGAGCAGGATGCCGGGTCCGATCGCGTGCGGGTAGCCGGCCGGCACGAAGATCGTGTCGCCGGCTGTCACCTCGACGGTGTGCAGGGCCTCGAGCATCGCCGGGCGGTCCTGGCGGGCCACCCAGTCGGCCAGGGTCGCCGGTGGGACGTCCGCTCGGAAGCCGAGGTGCACCTTGGCGCCCGGTTCGGCGGACAGGATGATCCAGGACTCGGTCTTGCCGTTGCGGCAACCCAGGTGCGACTGCGCGAACGCGTCGTCAGGGTGTGCGTGCACCGGCAGCCGTTCGCCGGCGTCGAGCAACTTGACCAGCAGGGCCGGGTCGGCGCCGAAGCGGTCGACGTGTGCCGCGCCGAGCCAGTGCACCGGGTCGTCGGCGATCGCGGCCCGCAGCGACCGGCCGTCCGGCAGCACGGTCAACCCCAGCGAGTCGAAGCCGGCGACGGTGGTCGCGGAACCTACCCAGTCCTCCGGCACGTGGTCGCCCGTGGGAGCGGAGCCACGGAACGCGGCGATCCGGTCGCCGCCGAGGTAGAACCGGTCCGCCGGCTGGTTGGCGGGTAGCGCGATGACGGTCATGTGGATCTCCTCCGGGTTACGGGGGCTGGCGGTGATCATTGGTGCGGATGCTCCGGCGCGTCAAGCCCTGCCAGCACGGCGCGGACCTGTGCGGCGGGGGAGTCGGCGGCGTCGACCGCGAGGTGCGGGGCATTGGGCGGGTCGAGGTCGACCCGGTCGAGGAACGCCCCGAGGTCGGCGAGTTTGCGCCGGTCGCGGTCG
Organism: Asanoa ishikariensis; assembly: GCF_900107455.1. Lineage (GTDB taxonomy): Bacteria > Actinomycetota > Actinomycetes > Mycobacteriales > Micromonosporaceae > Asanoa > Asanoa ishikariensis. Next base: position 634,290 of record NZ_FNQB01000004.1, read on the forward strand.
GCGCCGCGCCCTTCCATCCGGGCGCGGAGCAGGCTCGGCGTGACCCGCAGCCAGACCAGAAGTGGGCGTCCGTCGACCGCGCTCCATTCGGTCCGGCGACGGTCGCGATCGTGGGTGGGCGTGGCGGCACCAGCGCGGCCGGCGCCGCCGGCGCGGTCGGCACCGAAATGGGCGGCGGCGCAGGCGGGGTCGGCGCGGGCGCGGGACGCGGCGGACTGGTCGGCGGGCGCGGGCCGGTCGGCACCGGCGCGGTCAGCGTCGGCGGGCCGGTCGGCGGCGGCAGACCGGTCAGCACCGGAGAAGGCGGCGACACCGCGGCCGCCGGCACTGGAGCGGTCGGAGGCCGCGGGCCGGTCGGCACCGAAATGGGCGGCGGCGGCGCCGTCGGCACCGGAGTGGGCGGCCCCGGCGTGGTCGGCACCGGAGCGGTTGGAGGCGGCGGTGAGTCGGTCGGCGATGCGATGCCACGCCGCCGGGTCGCGTCGTTCGGTGGTGAACGGGGCGACGAGCACGACGGGGTTGCCGGCCGCGAGGTTGTCGACGGCGGCGGCGTAGAGAGCTTCATACCGAGCGAATCGCGTCGCCCCGGCGAGGCGAGGGTCATCGAGGTCGTCGGTGCCCAGCAGGTCCGCGATCACCGAGGTCAGAGGCTGGGTCAGCACGTCCTGGTCGAGCAGCGTCGCACCGAGTCGGCGGGCCAGCGCCGCCCCGAGCACGGTCTTGCCGCTCGCCGGTGGACCGGCGACGAGCAAAGTGGACAAACCCACCGCGCAGCACGCTCCTCTCGCCGCGACGCAGCGTGACGAACAGGTCACGCTCGATATCGCACAGCCGTTTCAGGAAACGATCCAGTCACGAAACCTGCCTGAAAACTCTTCGTCATCTTGACAGTCATGAAGGCGAGTGCACATAGTGCGAACACCGCTGTGACATCGATTACCTCGTCCGGTGACAACGATTACCTGGCGAGCCCGAAGAGGGGACCGATCAGTGCTGATCGCGACGCCCAACCTGTGTCTGGATAGGACACAGCTCGTCCCAGAGTTGGTGCTGGGCGGGGTGATGCGCGCCCGTTCCGTGGAGGTCACGGCCGGCGGCAAGGGTGTCAACATCGCGCGGGTCGCCCGGTCTCACCAGCGAAAAGCCACCGTCGTCGGCCTGGTCGCCGACCGGGACCGGGAACGCCTGCTGCGCCTGCTCGCAGAGGAAGGCGCCGACGTCGTCGACGTGCCGATGCCGGGCGACACCCGCAACGCGATCATCATGATCGAGCAGCCCGGCGGCCGTACGACGATCGTCAACGAGCAGGGCTCCACGATCGACGCCGACATCTGGGAACGCTACCGGGACGCCGTCGCGGCCAACCTCCCCGCCCACCTCACGCTGTCCTGCTCGGGCAGTCTCCCGCCGGGAGCGCCGGAGGACGGCTACGGGCAGCTCGTCGAACTCGCACACACCGCCGGTGTGCTGGCCGTCGTCGACACCGCGCCCGGTGCCCTGCGCGCCAGCCTGGCCAGCGGCCCCGACCTGGTCAAACCCAACCTCCAGGAAGCCGAGGCGGCGATCTCCGGCACCTCGGGCCTGGTACTCACCGACGCCGACGGCGACGTCCGGGAACGCGCGATGGACGCGGCGGCCACGCTGTGCGCGCTCGGCGCCCGCAACGCCGCGGTCACCGCCGGCGCCCACGGCGCCGCCCTGGCCGAAGGCGCGGCAAACCGGGTGCGCTGGTTCCCGGCGATGAAGGTCCAGGTGGTCAGCGCGGTAGGCGCCGGCGACTCCTTCCTCGGCGGCGTCCTGCTCGAGCTGGAAGCCAACGACACGCCCGACTGGGCCGCCGCGATCCTGCGCGGCTCGGCCACGGCCAGCGCCTCCTGCGAGCAGCTACGCGCCGGCGGCGTCGACCCGAACCGCGCGGCAGAACTGCTGGCCCAACTCCGCAAACAGCCCACCGAGCCCGCCCGGCGGTTGTCGTGAAGGCCCCACGGCCCCGGTTGCGGGATGTCGCGGAGGCCGCGCAGACGAGCACCAAGACCGCGTCGCGGGTGATCAACGGGGACGTTCGCGTCTCGGCCAGCACCCGGGCCCGGGTCGAGCAGGCCGTCGTCGACCTCGGCTACCGGCCGGACCCCCTCGCACGGTCGTTGCGGCTCGGCCAGGACGAGACCATCGGCGTGGTGGTCGACGAGGTCGGTGACCCGTTCTTCGCCAGCGTGATCGGCGAGATCGAGCGGATGGCGCTCGACCGGGGCGTCTCGGTCATCATCGCCAGCACGCGCCGGCTCGCGGAGCGGGAGCGGATCGTGCTCGACGGCCTGCTCCAGCGCCGGGTCGCCGGGCTCATCATCGCGTCCATTTCGGACACTCACGCGTACCTGCGTACCTCACCCTGCCCCTTGGTCTTCATCGACCGGGCGGCCGAGGACCTCGCGGCCGACGCGGTGGTCGTCGACGACCGTGGTGGTGCCCGGATGGCCATCGAGCATCTGATGCGGCACGGCCACCGGCGGATCGCCTACATCGGCGACCGGCTGGACACAGCGACGGCGCGGTACCGGCTGGCCGGCTACCGGGACGCGTTGGAGGCCGCCGGCATCGCCCCCGACGAGGATCTGGTCGCCGAGGTCGAGCCGGCCAAGGGTGACGCCGGTGTCGCGGCCGAGACGTTGCTGCGCCTGGCAAACCCACCGACGGCCATTTTCAGTGCCAACACCCGGTGCTCGCTGGGTACGTTGCCGACCGTTCACCGGCTGCGCCGGACCGACATCGGCTTCGTCTCGTTCGGTGACTTCGCGATGGCCGACACGATCACCCCGGCGATCACCATCATCGAGCACTCGCCGGAGCTGATCGGCCGGCTCGCGGCGGAGCGGCTGTTCAGCCGGTTGGCCGGCGAGGACCCGCCGGTGGAGACGATCCTGGCGCCGCTGCGGGTGGTGCCGCGCGGCAGCGGAGAGCTGGGGCCGGCATGACCGAGCTCGTGGCCGGGGTCGACCTCGGCACCACCGACACCAAGGCCGTCCTGACCCGCCCGGACGGCGAGACCGTCGCGTTCGCCCGCAAACCGACGACGTGGACGCACAAGCCGGACGGCCGGCTGGAGACCACCGGCGCCGCGCTCGCGAACGACGTGCTGCGCGCCCTCGCCGCGGCGGTCGACGAAGCCGAGAAGAGCACGGGTGGCCCGGTAAAGATCACCGGCATCGGCATCGCCGGCCTCGCCGAGAGCGGCGTCATCCTCGACGAGCACGGCAACGAGACCTCCCCGGTGATCGCCTGGTTCGACGAGCGGGGCATGGCCGAGCTGACCGCGCAAGGGCCCGCGTTCGTCAGCGAGTTCCCGCGCCGCACCGGGCTGCCGTTCGGCACCCAGTGGAGCCTGCCGAAGCTGCTCTGGATGCGCGATGCCGGCATCCGCCTGGACCACGCGTCGCGGTGGCTGAACATGCCGGAGTACGTGGCGTACGCGCTCACCGGCGAACGGGTCAGCGAGCCGTCGTTGGCCTCCCGCACCGGCCTGCTCGACCAGGCGACCGGGCGGCCGTGGTCGGAAGCGCTCGAGCGGATCGGCGTCAAAGCGGCGTTCCTGCCGGAGCTGCTGGCGGCCGGTCAACGAGCCGGCACAGTAAAGATCAATAACCACGCGTTGAACGGCGCCGCGGTCACCGTCGCGGGGCACGACCACCCGGTCGCCGCGATCGGAGCCGGTGCCACCGGCCCCGAGGACCTGTTCAACTCGTGCGGCACCGCCGAGGTCCTGCTGCGCTCGGTGCCCCGGATCCTGACCGACGACGAGCGTTCGACCCTGGTCGGGCTGGGCGTCGACGCGGGCCGGCACGTGCTGCCGGGGCATGGCGTGCTGATCGGCGGGATGCGGTCCGGGTTGGTGATGCGCCGCGTCCTGGCCCTCGTCGGCGCCGACGAGCCGGCGCGGCGCGACGAGCTCGACCGGCGATGGCGACCCGACACCGCCAAGGGCGACGGCGTCACCGTGTTGCCCGCCGCGCCGCACGACAACGACGTGACGCTGCGGCTGCGCGACGGCGCGGGCCCGGACCAGTTGTGGGCGGCCACTCTCGCATACCTCAATGAGCAGACCGAAGCCCTGCTCGCGGCGGTCAACTCGGTGGTCGGCGAGCACCGCACGGCGGTCGCGGCCGGCGGGTGGACCCGGATGGACAGCGTACGAACAGCGAAAGCGGCGGTGATCCCGCGTCTGCGGATCTCCGCGCTCGAACAACCGGGTGCCCGTGGTGCGGCGATGTTCGCCGCCTGCGCCGCCTACGACGTCCCGTTCGACAAGGTGACGCGGCAGTTCCAGAACCCGGCCGTCGCCACGGAAAGGACCACACATGACAGCCCGAAATAGCGGCCTCGGGTCGATCGCGGACGCCGACGGCGTGTTCTCGATCGTCGCGATGGACCAGCGCAACACGCTGCGGCGGATGTTCGCCGCGGTCGGCCAGGAGGCCACCGACGCCGACATCCGGCAGGCGAAGATCGACGTCGCCGGTGCCCTCACGCCGCTGGCCAGTGCCATCCTGCTCGACCCGACCTACGGGGTGCCGGCCACGACCGAGGCGGGCGCGCGGGCGGCTAGCTGCGGCCTGCTGGTCGCGGCCGAACCGGCGGACCGGGGCAACTACAACGGCGAGCCGCGTACGCACCGCGACCCGAAGCAGGACGCCGAGTGGGTCCGGGCCCAGGGCGGCGACGCGGTCAAGTTCCTCGTGCAGCTACGCCCCGGCCGGCCGGTCGGCGACGGCCCGGACATCTCGGCGGAGGTGCTCGACATCGTCCGCGAGGTCGCCGCCGACTGCCGGGCGGCCGGCGTGCCGTCGGTCGTCGAGAACCTGATCTACCAGTTGCCCGGCGAGCAACTGACCGAGCAGCAGCGCGAGGACCTGATCGTCGAGGCGGCCGTGCAGATCGCGGACACCGGCGTCGACCTGGTCAAGATCGAGTACCCGGGCTCCGCCAAGGGCTGCCGCCGAGTCGCCGAGACGGTCAAGGCGCCGTGGGCGGTGCTCTCGGCCGGCGTGGGCTTCGATGAGTTCCAGAACGTCCTGCGGGTGAGCTGCGACGAGGGCGGCGCGTCGGGCTTCATCGCCGGACGCTCGATCTGGAAAGAGGCCATCGGCCTCGAAGGGACGGCACGGCAGGAGTTCCTGGACACCGTTGCGCGCCAACGGTTGCAGACCTGCCTCGACACGGTCGCCGGGCGGGCACGGCCCTGGCACGAGGCGGTGAGCAAAGCATGACTGCGGTCCTCGAGGCGCGCGGCATCACCAAGCACTATGGACACGTCGAGGCGCTGACCGATGCCAACTTCGACGTGCAGGCCGGTGAGGTGGTCGCCCTGATCGGCGACAACGGCGCCGGCAAGAGCACGCTCGTCCGGATCCTCTCCGGTGCCGAGTCCGCCGACGGAGGCGAGGTGCTCTTCGACGGCAAGAAGATAACCCTGACGTCGCCGACGGACGCCCGCGAGCTCGGCATGGAGACCGTCTTCCAGGACCTCGCGCTGGCGCCGCACCTGTCGCCGGTGCAGAACATGTACCTGGGCCGCGAAGTCATGCGCAAAGGCCTGCTCGGCATGCTCGGCTTCATGGACAACAAGGCGATGCGCGACGGCAGCCGCAGCGCGTTCGACCGCCTCGGTGCGACCGTGCGCGACCTGAACGGCACGGTCGGCGGGATGTCCGGTGGTCAGCGCCAGGGCATCGCGGTCGCCCGGGCGGCCGCCTGGGCGCAGAAGGTCATCTTCCTCGACGAGCCGACCGCGGCGCTGGGCGTGGTGCAGACCCAGAACGTGCTGGACCTGGTCCGGCGGGTCAGCGGAGAGGGCATCGGCGTCGTGTTCATCAGCCACTCGATGCCCCACGTGATGGAGGTCGCCGACCGCATCCAGGTGATGTGGCGCGGTCGCCGGGTGGCCACCTACAACAAGGCGGACACCTCGATGGAGCAACTGGTGTCCGCGATGACCGGTGCCGTGGCACAGGAGGCATCATGAGCACGTCCACCACCAGCGCACCGGCCTCCACTGAGGACGCACCCACCAGCCGCCTGTCGCGGATTTCCCGTCTCCAGGCCCTGCAGATCCTGATCCTGCTGGTGGTCACGATCGCGGTGTTCACGGCGCTGCGCCCGGACACCTTCCTCACCGGGTTCAACATCCGCGGCATCGTGCAGAACACGGCCATCTACGCGGTGCTCGGCGTCGGCATGACGTTCGTCATCATCACCGGCGGCATCGACCTGTCCGTCGGCAGCGTGCTGGTGTTCAGCGGCGTGGTGGCGGACAAGATCATGGTGGCGTACGGCGGGCAGGGCTGGGGGACCGTCCTCGTCGGACTCGTCGCCGCCCTCGCCTCCGGCCTGGCCTGGGGTCTGCTCAACGGCATCCTGGTGGCCAAGGCGAAGGTGCCGCCCCTCGTGGTGACGCTCGGCTCGCTGAGCGCCGCACTGGGCTTCGCCCAGATCATCACGAAGGGCCTCGACCTGCGCGACGCGCCGCAGACCCTGGTCAACGACATCGGCTTCGGCAACATCGTCGGCCAGGTGCCCACCATCGCCGTCGTCTCCGCGGTGGTCGTCATCCTCGGCATCGTGCTGCTGCACCGCACCCGCTTCGGCCTCTACACGTACGCCATCGGCTCCAACGCCGAGGCCGGCCGCCGCGCCGGCGTCAAGGTCGACCGACACCTGATCAAGGTGTACGCGTTCGCGGGGTTGCTGGCCGGGTTCGCCGGCCTGCTCAACCTCGGCTTCTTCCAGTCCACGACGATCGGCGGCCAGTCCAACACGCCGCTGAACGTCATCGCCGGCGTCGCGATCGGCGGCACCAGCCTGTTCGGTGGCATCGGGTCCGTGTTCGGCACCGTCATCGGACTGTTCATCCCGATCGTGCTGCAGAACGGGTTCATCCAGACCGGCGTCCAGCCGTTCTGGCAGCAGGTCGTCGTCGGCGCGGTGCTCGTCGCCGTGGTCTACGTCGACCAGCTCCGTCGCGCAGCGGCAGTGAGAGGCACAAAAACACGCCTGCCATTCCTGTCCCGTGCAGGAAGCACATCGAGAAAGGGTTCAGCATGAAGCGCAAGTCAACCGCCATAGTCGCCGCGTTGGCCGCCGTCGCGCTCGGCGCGGCCGCCTGTGGCTCCGACACCGACAGCGGCGGTACGACCGCCGGCGGGGCGAAGGACGGCAACTACAAGCTGGCATTCGTCCAGGGTGTAGCCGGCGACGCGTTCTACATCACCATGGAGTGCGGCATCAAGGAGGAGGCGGCCAAGGAAGGCGCCACCGTCACCACCCAGGGTGCCCAGAAGTTCGACCCGACGCTGCAGACCCCCGTGCTGCAGTCGGTCATCGCCTCCAAGCCCGACGCGATCCTGATCGCACCGACCGACGTCTCCGCGATGCAGCAGCCGATCGCGCAGGCCAAGGCCCAGGGCATCAAGATCGTCCTGGTCGACACCACGCTCAACGACCCGTCGGTCGCCGTGTCGGCGATCTCGTCCGACAACACCGCCGGTGGCAAGGCGGCGTTCGAGGCGATCCAGAAGCTCGCCCCCAACGGCGGCAAGGTGCTCGGCGTCGGCGTGCAGCCCGGCATCAGCACCACTGACGCCCGCGACAAGGGCTTCGCCGACGCCGCGAAGGCCGACTCGAAGTTCACCTACCTGGGCGTGCAGTACTCGCAGAACGACCCGGCCAAGGCCGCGTCGATCGTGAGCGCTGCGCTGCAGAAGGACCCCGACATCGTCGGCATCTTCGCGTCGAACCTCTTCTCGGCGCAGGGTTCGGCGACGGGCATCCGCCAGGCCGGCAAGCAGGGCAAGGTCAACGTCGTCGGCTTCGACGCCGGCCCGGAGCAGATCAAGGCGCTCCAGGACGGCACCGTGCAGGCGCTGATCGCCCAGCAGCCGGGCGACATCGGCGTCCAGGGCGTGCAGCAGGCCATCAAGGCGCTCAAGGGCGAGTCGAACGAGGCCAAGATCCAGACCGGCTCGACCATCATCACCAAGGACACCATCGACAGCGCGGAGGGCAAGGCGGCCGCCTACAAGGCGAGCTGCTGACGCTGTCCGGCAGCCGGCCCGGCACCCCGCGCCTCGGGGTGCCGGGCCGCACCTTCACCGGTCGAGGGTGACCGCGATGTCGGTGACGGGAGCCTGGCCGGCGAACGAGCCGATCACGTCAGCCCGGCCGGTCAGCAGGGAGATCTGATAGAAGCGCTGGCGGCCGTCGACCTTCAGCGTCGCGTACGCCGTGTTGGCGCGGGTCTTGCCGGCCCGCAGGTCGCTGACGATGTCGAGGCCGGCGTCGCCGGTCGCGTCGACGCCCAGCGCGCCGGTCGGCGCGAGCTCGCCCTGGTTCGCCGGCGATTGCACCACGATCTGGTCCGTCGTCGTGTTCAGGTCGAACAGGGTGGTCGCCGTCGTCGCGTCCAGGTCGTTGTTGGTGTACGCCGCCGCCGTCACGCCGACCGCCGCCGTGGAGGCCGGGGGCACCGTGAGCGTCGTGTCCGTGGCCGTCGTGCCGGCCGCCGGTGCGCCCGCGGGGTCGTCGATGTTGTGGCGCAGGTTCTGTCCGGTGTCGCTGACGACCCGCAGCCGGTTGGCGGCCGGATTGAAGTCGACGCCGAAGCGCGTCCCGAGCAGCGGCACGGTGAGCCGAGAGACCTGGGCCGCCCGGGCGTTCGTCGTGTTCAGGGTGTAGACGCCACCCTGGTTCCCGACTCCGTACAGCTTGCCGTCCTGCACCCGGAAGTCGATGCCGACGAGGCGCGTGTCGCCGGTCAGGCCCTTGACGACGCCGACCCGGCGCGCGTCGCCGGGGCGGTCGGCCCGGAAGCTCACCAGGTCGCCGCCACGGGTCAGCCCGACGACCCGCGGCGCCGCGTCGGACTGCCGCGAGCTGCCCACCAGCAGTGCGTCGGCCGGCGCGGAGCCGGACGACCCCCGCAGCGCACCGATCGCGAGCGTGCCGACGGCGACCGCGCCGACGGCGGCGAGCACACCGGCGATCATCTTCTTCCGCATCCGATCCTCCACTCAGGTCACGCCGCCCGGAGTGGGCCGGCATACCCCTGATTCGGAGTCCGGCGGGGAGTGGACAGGTGCCGATACCCGACACCGCTCATTCCCGTTCGTACACGGTGACGTGCCTGGTGCTCTTGCCCGTGAACGGGGAGCGGTCCCAGTCGGTGTAGCGCGCCGTGCGTCGCAGGCCGGCCAGCCGGGCCATCAGGTCGAGCTCGCTGGGCCAGGCATAACGCAGGAGCAGGGGCCGCAGCGTCGTGCCGGCGGCGTCGATCGTCACCCGCTGGTAGGTGACCGTCTGGGCCACCGGGTCGTGGATCTGGTACTCCATGTCGACCGACTCCTCGGTCAACGCCCGCGCCGCCACCCGCTGCCCGTTGTCGAACGCGGCCACGTCCTGGACGAACGCCTCGATGACGAACCGCCCGCCCGGCCTCAGCACCCGGGCGACGTTGCGGAAGCAGTCGACCTGCCGCTCCTGCGAGGTCAGGTTGAACAGGGTGTTGAAGACCAGATAGGCCATGTCGTACGGCCCGTCGATGCCCTCCAGGTCGGCCATGTCACCGACGACGACGGGGATGCCTGCCCCGCCGGGCCGGGCACGCATCCGTTCGACCATGGCGGCGGAGCCCTCGATGCCCTCGACCCGGACGCCGCGTGCCGCCAGGGGGAGCGTCACCCGCCCGGTGCCGGCGGCCAGCTCGAGCACCCGGCCGCCGGCCGGGACGAGCGCGGCGAGGAAAGCCACGGCAGCGGTCGGGTCCAGCTCCGTGCGGTCGTCGTACTCGTGTGCGTAGCGGTCGCCGTAGAAGTCAGGGTCGCCGAAGCTGCTCATGCCGACCGAGCCAACCAGCGGCCGCCGGGTTTGGCCATCGAATTGCGCGGGCTCGGTAAGATCAGGATCTTGACGGCGGAAGGCGAGACAACGTGGACGGTCCGAACGAGACAGTGCGGAAGCCGGCCACGTCGGCCCGGATGTACGACTTCTACCTGGGTGGCGCCCACAACTTCGCGGCGGACCGGCGGGCGGCGCTGAAGGTCATCGAGCAGTACCCGACGGTGCCCGCGGTGGCGCGCACGAACCGGGCGTTCCTGGGCCGGGCGGTGCGGTTCCTCGCCGACGCCGGCGTGCGGCAGTTTCTCGACATCGGCTCCGGGATTCCCACGTCCGGCAACGTCCACGAGATCGCCCAGCGTTCCGTGCCCGAGGCCCGGGTCGTCTACGTCGACATCGACCCGGTGGCGGTGGCGGAGAGCCGCGAGATCCTGCACGGCAACGACCTCGCGACGGCGATCCACGGCGACCTGCGCGACCCCAAGGCGATCCTCGACGACCCCGGGGTGCACGGGATGCTCGACCTCACCCGTCCCGTCGCGGTGGTGCTGGCCGCGGTCCTGCACTTCGTGCCCGACGACACCCAGGCGCACGGGGTGGTCGACGAGCTACTCACGGCCCTGCCGGCGGGCAGCCACCTGGTCATCTCGCACGGCGCGGCCGAGACGTTCCTGCTGGGCGACGAACGCACGGCCGCGGCGCGGTCCGTCTACACGCGACAGACCTCGACGGCGGGCAAGCCCCGTACCCGGGAGGAGGTCTCGCGTTTCTTCGGCGCCCGCTGCGAGCTCGTCGAACCCGGAGTGAGCTGGGCTCCGGACTGGCGACCGGCAGCGGACGACCCGACGGACTTCGAGAACGACACCCGCCGCAGCGGCATGTGGGCCGCCGTCGGCCGACTGCTCTAGTCGTCGTCCTCGGCGGTCAGCACCCAGGACACCCCTTGCTCGGGGTCTTCCATCGCCAGGCGCACGTACATCATCGGCTCGGCGGGCTGGCGCCAGGCGACGCAGCGCAACCGGTCGACGAAGCCAGTGACGAGTCGCGGGTCGTGTGTGCCGGCCATCGCGATCAGCGCCGTCCACAGCGCGACCCGTCCCACGGCCCGCCCGGACGCTCCGCCGTACGCCCGGTCGCCGCTGGCTAGGTGCACCAGGTCCGAGTACGCCGAGGAGAACGGAATCTCCCAGGCGGAGCACTCGTCCGGCGCCGTCGCCGACGCGGCTTCCCAGGCGGTGGCACGGAACGCTCTGGCCTGCGCGGCCGTCGACAAACCGGCCAGGACCGGCACGGCCGGATGATCAATGCTGGCCGCCGGCGTGGACGGCAACCGCGCCGGGTCGGCCAGGTCGGGCGGACAGGCCCACACGGAGCCGCTCCTACCGCGCCGGGCGTATCCGGGAACCTCGTGCTCGTCCCAGCCCGCCGCCTCCCACGGTTCGAGGCACAGCGGGGCGGCCGGCCGCATCGACGTCAGGTCTTCGCTGCCGCGCAGGTCCTCGCCCCACAGAACGCGCATCTGAGTGACGAGAGAACGGATGCGCGGATCGGTGAGATGCGGGTCGAGATCCCGCCATGGGTGGTGGGAGGCGACCTCCCACAACGGTCCGAGATATCCCCGGTCGTCCGTGAACAGCTCGGCCGCAGCGGCGGCGGCGGAAGCCGGAGCCTCGAATGCCACGAGGTGCGCCGCCTCACGGCGTGCATCCTCGGGCGCTGGGCCGGCGGCGAAGTCGAGCAGGTCACCCCAACGGCCGGCGTCGGCCATCCGGTTCAGGTCGCGGGTAGCCACCCGCCCATTCTGCCGGTGGTCAGTCGAGGCAGTGCAGGGCGACCTCGGCGGAGCGCATCAGGGCGGCGCGGTCCGAGTTGATGGCGCCCATCACGCGCAGGCCCTGCAGGGTGCTCACCAGAAAGCCGGCCAGGTCGCCGGCGTTGCGGTCGGCCGGGATCTGGCCGCGTAGCTGCGCCTCGGCGATCAGGTCGTAGAGCGCCAGCTCCAGCGATTGGGTCGTCGAGCGGAGTCGGTCGACCACCCGGGGATCGAAGTGTGCCCGCTCCATGGCGGCGCCGACGATGAGGCAGGCCATGCGTTGCCCGTCGCCGACGATGTCGTCGATCACGCCGACGAAGACCGCCCGGATGACACCGCGGGCGTCGTCGCTGGAGCGCAGGATCTCGACCAGGGGTGTCGCGTAGCGCTGCCGGTAGCGGTCGAGCGCGGCCAGGTAGAGGCCTTCCTTGCTGCCGAACGCGGCGTACAGCGAGCCGCTGCCCAGGTTCGTCGCCTCGGCCAGGTCGCGCATGGAGGCGCCTTCGTAGCCCTTGGCCCGGAACACCCCCATCGCGGCGTCCACGGCGGCGTCGAGGTCGAACTCCCGGGTGCGTGCCATGCCCTGAACGCTACCTCTATCTGGAACGATTGCCAAAGTTGTTTGCGCGCCTAAGACCCAGGTGAGCCCCGACTTCGTGAGCCCAATGTCCGGTTCGATCCCGCCGCTGTGGCTGCCGTTACTTTGCCGATCGTTCCAGAAACGATTAGCGTCTCGACCCGTACAGCGAACGACTGCGACGGGAGAGCGTGATGTCTGGAACGTTGGAATCGAAGGTGCTCGTGGTGACCGGTGGAACGCAGGGCATGGGCCTCGCGTTCGCGCGTCGCGCCGCCGCCGAAGGCGCCCGCGTGGTGATCGGTGCCCGCGACAAGGAGCGCGGCGACCAGGTGGTCGACGAGCTAAGGAGCGCGGGCGGCAGCGCCGTCTTCGTGCCGACCGACGTGACGGTCGAGGAGGAGATGGCGCGGCTGGTCGACACGGCGGTGTCGGAGTTCGGGCGGCTCGACGGCGCGTTCAACAATGCCGGCGGCGGGCCGATGGCCAGCATCCGCGAGGCTGACAGCGGGATGTGGCACCGGTCGCTCGCGCTCAACCTGACGAGCGTCTTCTACGGCCTCAAGTATCAGCTTCCCGCGATCGTCGCGGCCGGCGGCGGGGCGATCGTCAACAACGCCTCGGTGTCCGGCGTCAAGGGTGACCCGACGCAGGCCGCCTACAACGCCGCCAAGCACGGTGTCATCGGCCTGACCCGGTCGGCCGCGCTCGACGTGGCCCGCTCGGGTGTCCGGGTGAACGCCCTGGTCACCGGCCTGATCGACACGCCCATGTGGCAGGGGGTCGTCAATCGCGATCCGGTGGCCGCGGAGCGCTACCTGTCGACGCAGCCGACCGGGCGCGCCGGCACCGCCGAGGAGGTCGCGGCGCTGACCGCGTTCCTGCTCAGCGACGAGTCCGCCTTCGTCAGTGGCGCGGCCATCGCGATCGACGGCGCCTTCAGCGCCTGACGCACGCGACGGCCCGCCACCCGTGAAGGGTGACGGGCCGCCGCCTAGCGATGGGTCAGCCGAACTGGACCCAGTTGAGGTTGACGAGGCCGGTCGTCGGGCCGCCGGTGACGCCGCCGAAGACCAGGTAGAGCTTGTGCGGGCCGGCCGGCTGGCTGACCGCGACCGAGGTCTCGACGAAGGCGCCGTTGCCCGTCGTCGCGTTCAGGGTCGCTGTGCCCACCACCGGACCGGTCGGCGAGTCGAACCGGAGCTCGACCGTGGCCCGCGGGGTGCCCGCCGTGGCCGCCGAACCGCCCGAGTGCCGCAGTGTCACCGTCGACACCCCGCCCAGGTTGATCGGGTCGAAGGCGATGTTGTCGCCCGGGTCGATGCCGTTGACGTGCTGGCCGCCGCCGGTGTCACCGGTGTTGCCGATCGTCACGTTGGTCTGCACCTGCGCGAACTCGGCCTGCTGCCGTGGCGTCTGGATGATCGCCTGGCCGACCGTGGTCAGCGGCGGCTGGCCGCCACCACCCAGGTCCGTGTACGACGCGCTGATGCCGCCGTAGAGATAACCGCCCGCGTGGTCGGCGCCGTCAGCGGGGGACTGCACCGTGCCCGTGCACCCGGTGGTGGAGCTGTCCGGGTGGCCGTGCGTGTCGTGGCCGAGCACGAACGTCACCACGACGCGCGAGCAGTCGATCGGACCGTCCTCAGGATCCGAGACCTCGACCGTGTACGGAATCGGGTCGCCCCAGTTGAAGAAAGTGCCCGCCAACGGCGTGGTGACCCGCACCGTCGGCGCGGTGTTGCCGACCACGATGACCGTCGTCAGGACGCCGGTCTTGCCGCTCGAGTCGGTCACTGTCAGCTTGGCCACATAGGACCCGTTCTGGGTGTACGTGAAGGACGGGTTCGGGTCGGCCGAGTCGACCGTGCCGTCGTTGGTGAAGTCCCACGCGTACGAGATGGACTCGCCCGGGTCCGGGTCGAAGGTGCCGGCCGAGGAGAAGGCGACGTTCAGTGGTGCCTGCCCGGAGGTCGGCGTCGCGGTCACCTTGACGACCGGCGACCGGGTGCCCTTCACGTAGCGGATGACGGAGAGCTGGGCGTCCGGGTTGGCGTTGAAGAAGCCGTCACCGTACTCGAGCACGTACAGCGCGCCGTCGGGGCCGAACTGCATCTCCATCGGGTTGTCGAACAGCGTGCCGGGCAGGAACTGCTCGACGCCGTTCAGGTTGCCCTTGCCGTCCGTGCGCATCATGAACAGCTTGTCGCGGGTGAACTCGCCGAAGACGACCGCGTTGTTGAAGTACTCCGGGAACTTCACCTGCGAGGTGCTGTCCGCGTCGTACTTGTAGATCGGGCCGCCGTGCGGTCCGACGCCGCCCGTGCCGATCACCGGCCACTTGAAGTCGCAGGCGATGGGCGGGTTCTGCAGGTACGCGCTGCCGCACGGCGTGCGGGCCTCGTACGTGTACCAGAACTGGGGCTGCTGCACCGCGGGAAGCACGGTCAGGCCCGTGTTGTGCCGCGAGTCGTTGACCGGCGCACCGCAGTTGAACGGCTCGCCCGACGTACGCGTCGCGAAGTCGAAGTCGAAGTAGGGCAGGCTCGGCGAGACGCACAGCGGCCAGCCGTAGTTGCCGGCCTTGTTGGCGCTGAACCACCGGCCGGTGCCCTCCGGCCCACGCGTCGGGTTGGAGACCCGCGAGTCGGGGGAGTAGTCGGCGATGTAGAGCCGGCCCGTGCTGTCGACGTCGAACCGGAACGGGTTGCGCAGACCCATCAGGAAGATCTCCGGACGGGTCTTGCTGGTGTGGTCCTGTGCCTCGGGGAACAGGTTGCCGGCCGGCGACGTGTAGGTGCCGTTCGCCTTCACCTTGATCCGCAGCACCTTGCCGCGCAGGTCGTTGGTGTTGGCCGAGGAGCGCCGGGCGTCGTAGCCGGGACCCTGGTTGGCCGAGTCGTTGATCGGCGTGAAGCCGTCCGAGCCACCGGCGTTGGTGTCGTCACCGGTGATCAGGAACAGGTTGCCCTTGCCGTCGAACTTGACCTGGCCGGCGACGTGGCAGCAGATGCCGCGGTCGACGTCGACCCGGATGATCTGCTGCTCGGAAGCCAGGTCCAGGTGCGGTGCGGGGCTGTCGACCAGCTTGAACCGGGAGAGCTGGTTGTAGCCCTTGAACTTGTCCCACGTGGTGGGGTCGGCGTTGGTGGCCGGAGCGTCGCCCTCGTTGACGCCCGGGGTGGCCGGGTTGTCGACGGGCGTGTTGAGCTGCGGCGCGTAGTAGACGTAGACCCACTTGTTGGTGGCGAAGTCCGGGTCGATCGCCAGCGTCTGCAGGCCGTCCTCGTCGTGCGAGTAGACCGGCATCGTGGTGATCACCGGGCTGGCGTTGGTCGCCGGGTCGTAGAGCCGGATCTGGCCGCCGCGGGTGTTGTGCAGCACCCGGCCGTCGGGCAGCACGGCCAGCGACATCGGCTCGCCGGGCTCGTCGTTGAGCGTGACCTTCTCGTAGTTGGCCAGCACGGTCGCGCCGCAGTCGCCCTCGACCACGCCGGACGCCCACTGGATGCCCCCGAGCAGGTGCTTCTTGTAGGCACCGGCCCGGTAGGTCTCGATCGAGTGGCCGAGGCCCGTGTAGAACGACCGGCCGCCCTGGTAGTCCTTGCACCAGCTGATCGGGTGGTCGAAGCCCATCGTGCCGCCGGTGACGCTCTTCTCGTCGACTGTGGCGAGCACGTGCGACTGGCCGCGGACGTTGGCGGTGAAGTTGTACCACTCCTCCGTCAGGGTCAGCGCGCGCGGCACCGTCTCCGTGGCCGGGTGCACCCGGTCCGCGACGTCGACATTGCCGGGCTCGACGCCGGTGACACTGGCCACCTTGGCGCCGACGAGGGTCTGGTAGAACGGCCAGTCCGGCTCGGTCTCGGCCGCCGCGTGCACGCCGACGTAGCCGCCACCGGCCTTGATGTAGGCCTCGAACGCGCCCTGCTGGGTCGGGTTGAGGATGTCACCGGTGGTGTTCAGGAACACCACGGCGCGGAAGTTGGCCAGGTTCGCCGCGGTGAAGTCGGCCGCGTTCTGCGAGGCGGTGACCGTGAAGCCGTTGTCCTGGGCCAGAGCCCGGATCGTGGCCACACCGTCCTGGATGGACGGACGGCGTACGCCGGCGGTCTTCGTGAAGACCAGCACCTTGTAGTTCTTGGGCGCCCGGGCCTCGGAACGTAGGGCGGCCGGGCCGTTCTCGGCCGCGACCAGTGGCTCGGGGGCCGTCGCGGGATCGGTTGGGCGGGGGTCCGCTATGGCGCTGGCCGGAGCCAGCGCCACGAGCGGCAGCCCGATGGTCGCCGCGGCCAGCACAGCCAGCCGTCGACGAAGGGTGGTTGGCATTTCTTCCTCCGGGGTGGTGGGTTGCCTTGCCTCGGAGGCCGGGCGCGCGCCGCCGCGCCCGGCCCGTTTCACAAATGAAGCGGGGTGTAGCCGAAAATCAGTGGCCGCGCTTGTAGATGGTCAGCTCGGACATGTTCTGGTAGGAGATCTCCGCGAACTGCAGCGACTGGCCGGGGTTGGCCGCGCCGCCGGGTGCGCTGTCCTGCTCCCAGTTGGCGTGGCGGTAGTCAGCGTCGCCGATCGTCTCGAAGAACTGCTGGAAGTTGATGTCGCCCTCGCCGAGCGGCGTCATCTCGTACCCGTTGGCCAGCGCGTTGTTGCGATTGCCGTCCTTGGCGTGGAACAGCGGGAACCGGTCGCCGCGCGAGGCCACGTTGAGGATCGGGTCGAACAGGTCGGTGCGCTCGACGCCGCGCTTGTCGATGAACTTCTGGTGCTTGTACCGGGCCACGTACGCCCAGTAGATGTCGAGCTCGAAGAAGACGTACTTCGGGTCGGCCTTGCCGAAGAAGTACTCCAGGCGCCGCATGCCGGACGACCGGGTGGGCTTGCCGTTGGCGTCCAGCGGGCCCTCGTCGAGCAGGAACGAGTAGGCCGCGTCGTGGTTGTGCGTGTAGAGCTTCATGCCGCGCTTGCGGGCCTGCCGGCCGAGCTCGTTCCAGACGTCCGCCGCGGCGTCCCAGTCCGCGCGGTAGTTGGAGTTGGTCGGGTCGGAGCCCGTGCCGATGTGCTTCATGCCCAGCGCCTCGGCGATGTCGAGCTGCGCGGTGAAGGTGGTGGGGTTCACCGACGCGTGCGTGCCGTTGGCGATCAGCCCGTTGTCGTCGAGGATCTTGCGGATCTCCGCCGGGGTGATCTGCCGGCCGAGGATCGAGGTGTGCTGGTTGTAACCGGCGAACTCGACCTCCTTGTAGCCGAGCTCGGCGATCCGGGCCAGGACCCGCTCGAAGCCGTAGGGCACGCCGCTGTCGTCCGGCGCCGCCGAGATCCGGTCCCGCACCGAGTAGAGGATGATGCCACGCCGCTTCTCCGGGATCAGCTCCTCGGAGTGCAGGCCCCGGGTGCCGATGGCGGGCGTGCTGGTGGACAGCACGGGCAGTCCGGCGGCACCGATCGCGGCGCCGGCGGCGGCTGAGGCCTTCAGGATGTTGCGCCGGGTCAGGCGGCGGCGCTCGGCGGGGTCCATCGGAGTTTCGGTCATCGTCGTCCGTCCTCTCGGCGGCAGGGTCTGCCGCCAACTGCGCGCCGGCAGGTGAAGCCGTCGCGGGGGGATGAATCGATTCAGGCGCCGCCGATGCGCCTGTACAGGCGTGGTCAGATCTGACAAGGGGCAGGTGCCGCGGTGCCACGCGCGGCGGGCGACCGGCTCTGGGATGACCGGGCGTCCCGTGGTGTGTCCTGTGTGTTACGGGAGACGATAATGTCAGTCGATGGCAAAAGATAGATGGTTGCGAACGAAAGTTCTTTGTAGATCACCGGAACTTTTGCACGATCGGCAGAAAGCCGTGCCGCAACGAAACTGAACTCACGCTAGTGAATATTTACGCAGGTCGTCAAGGATGTTTGCGCCATCGCAACGTGTTCGCATAGCGAACGACCCGTTCACCAGCTGTGCAGGGTGCCGTCTTCGAGGCGGTTGACCGGCAGCGCGGCGGGTCGGTAGGGGAACGCGGCGGCCAGGTCCTCGTCGATGTCGACGCCCAGGCCGGGCTCCTCCGACGGGTGCAGGTAGCCGTCGGCGAAGTGGTAGCCGTGCGGGAACACCGCGTCGGTCTCCGCCGTGTGTCGCATGTACTCCTGCAAACCGAAGTTCGGGATCGCTACGTCGAGGTGCAGCGCCGCGGACATGCACACCGGCGACAGGTCCGTCGCGCCGTGCGAGCCGCTGCGCACCTGGTAGAGCGCGGCCAGGTCGAAGATCCGGCGAAGGTGGGTGATGCCGCCGGCGTGCACGACGGTGGCCCGGATGTAGTCGATGAGCTGCTCGGTGATGAGCTGCTGGCAGTCCCAGATGCCACTGAAGATCTCGCCGATGGCGATCGGTGTCGTGGTGTGCTGGCGAATCAACCGCAGGCTGTCCTGAAGCTCGGCCGGCGTCGGGTCTTCCATCCAGGTCAGCGCGTACGGCTCCAGGCTCTTGCCGAGCCGGCCCGCCTCGATCGGGGTCAGCCGGTGGTGCACGTCGTGCAACAGCCGCAGGTTCGGACCGAACTCGTCACGGACCTGGGCGAACACGCCCGGCGTGTGGGCCAGATAGCGCTCGGTCGACCAGACCGCCTCGGTCGGCACCGCCGCGTCGGCCGGCTCGTAGAACATCTTGTCGCCGCTGACGCCGTACGTGGTGGCCAGCCCCGGTACCCCCGCCTGCACCCGCACGGCCTTGTAGCCGAGGTCGACATAACGGGCGACCTCGGCCAGCACGCCCTCGACGGTCTCGGCGTTGGCGTGCCCGTACACCGTCACGCCCTCTCGGCTGCGACCGCCGAGCAACTGGTAGACCGGCATGCCGGCGGCCTTGCCCTTGATGTCCCAGAGTGCCGTGTCGACCGCCGCGATCGCGGTCATCGTCACCGGCCCGCGTCGCCAGTAGGCACCCTTGTAGAGGTAGTTCCAGGTGTCCTCGATCCGGGACGCGTCGCGGCCGATCAGGGCGGGCACCACGTGGTCGCGCAGGTAACTGGCCACCGCCAGCTCACGCCCGTTGAGCGTGGCGTCGCCGACGCCGGTGAGGCCGTCGTCGGTGACCAGCTTGAGGGTGACGAAGTTGCGACCGGGGCAGGTGACGATCACCCGCGCGTCGACGATCTTCACGGCTGCCTCCGTGGGTCAACCCGCGAGGGTACGCAGGTAGGCGAGGTTGTCCCGGGTGCGCTCCGCCAGCGGTAGCGCCGTCGAGAAGTCTTCCACGGTCACCCAGCCGTCGTAACCGACCTCCCGCAGCGCGGTGAAGTACGCCCCGAGGTCGGCCTGCCCTTCGCGCAGCGGCGCCCAGTCCGCCGCCCATGCGGTCGACCCGTCAGCCCGAGTGCCGACCGGCCGCCAGGCGACGTTCTTGACGTGCACGTGCGCGAGGTACGGCCCGAGCAGCTCGAACGCCGCCCGGTGCTCCTCGTGCCCCTCGATGACGAGGTTGCCGACGTCGTGGATGACCGCTACGTGGCCCGGGTCCAACCCTTCGACCAGGCGCAGCGCGGCCGACGCGGACGCGGCGATGGTGCCGTGGTGGAGCTCGACCAGCGCCGTGACGCCGTGCGTCGCCGCCCGCTGCGCGGCCCACGCCAGGTCGTCCCGGGTCGTCGCGAACAGGTCCGGGTACGGCGCCATGCCCAGTTTGGGCATGGTCACCCGGACCCGACCGGCGCCGAGCGCCGCGGTCGCCGCCAGCACACGTTCGATGCCGTCGTGGTCACTGGCGGGCACGTACGCGCCGACGCCCGAGAAGTCGAGCCCGGCCGCTCGGGTGATCCGGGAGATCTCCGGCAGGCTCTCCTCCAGCCCGCGCAGCGGCCAGGTGGCCCGGTTGCCGGCCCAGAAGCCCGGCACCTCGGCGTCGTCCTGGTCGGTCACCCGCCACTCGACCCCGTCCCAGCCCTGCGCGGCCAGCTCCCGGGCGGCCTCCTCGGGCGTCCATTGTGGTGTGGAGGCGGTGAACACCGAGAACCGCATCAGGAGACCTCCGCGACCTTGACGGGGCGGCCGAGCGTGGCCGACAGGTACACCGCGTGCACGACCGCGACCGCGAGCAACCCGTCGCGCAGCCCGACCCCGGGTGGCCGCCCCCCGTCGATGGCGGCCACCACGTCGTCGTACTGGCGCAGATGGCCGAGTACGAAGCTGTCCGGCGGTTTCGGCGCCCCGCGCAGCTCACTGACCGGCACCGCGTCGGAGGCCCTGGCCGGCCCCGCACCGGCGTGCAGGTACTCGAGCTGGTCGTCGTGGATGACCGCTGAACCGTCGGTGCCGTGGAGCTGGAGCCGCACCCCGATGCCAGGACGGCCGGCGGTGGTGGCGTGCAGCGTGGCCAGCGCGCCGGACGCGAACCGCAGCGTCGCCACGGCGACGTCCTCCACCTCGATGTCCTCGTGCGCCAGCCGGGCTGTGTACGCGAACACCTCGACCGGCTCGCCGAGCAGCCACAGCAGCAGGTCGACGGTGTGCACGCCCTGGTTCATCAGCGCGCCACCGCCGTCCAGGGCCTGGGTGCCGCGCCAGGCGGCCGAGTCGTAGTAGGCCTGCGCCCGCCACCATGGCACGGACGCGACCGCGGAGGTGAGGCGACCGAGCCCGCCGCCGTGCGCAGCCGCGGCGACCGCGACGCTGGCCGGGTCGAACCGGTGCTGACTGACCACGGAGGCGACCAGCCCACGCGCGGCGAACTCGTCGGCGCGGTCGGCGAGCCGGCGGGCCGGTCCGACCGCGGCGTCGAGCGGCTTCTCGACGAGCACGTGCGCGCCGGCGGCCAGCGCCTGCTCGGCGAGCTCGGCGTGCAGCCCCGACGGCGTGCAGACGGTGACCAGCCCACCCGGGGTCAGCGCCTCGGCGAGGTCGGCGAACGGCTCGGCGCCGCCCGCGCGGGCCGCGAGTCGCTCCCTGGCGACCGGGTCGGTGTCGACGACCGCGGCGACGTGCAGTCGGGGATGCCGGAGCACGGCGTCAGCGTGGGTCTCGCCGATGATGCCGGCACCGACGACGGTGACGGGGATGGTGGTCATGCCGTCTGCACTCCGATCTCGTTGGTGAGTGCGGCGAACGCCCGGGCGGCCCGGCCGAACTCCGCCGGACCCGAGAACCCGCCGGTGGCACTCTGCATCGCGAGGTGCGGCTCCAGCGAGGCGAAACCGGCGTAGCCGTCGTCGCGCAGCGCGGTCAACGTCGCCCGCAACTCACCGTCGCCCTCGCCCGCCGGCACGACCTCGCCGGTCGCCGCGATCGCGTCCTTGACCTGGAGATATTCGAGGTGCGGCCGGAGCATCGCGTAGCCGTCGGTGAACGGGCGCACGCCGACTTGCACGAAGTTGGCGTTGTCCCAGGCGACCTTCAGCGCGGAGGAGCCGACCGACTCGACCAGATCGCGTACCCGGTCCGGTATGTCGCCGTAGATCTCCTTCTCGTTCTCGTGCACCAGCACGACGCCTTCCCGCTCGGCGACGGTGGCCCAGTCCCGCACGCGGCGCAGCACCTCGTCGCGGATGTCGCCGGCTTTAGTCCCTGGCGGGCGGTAGAACGAGAACAGCCGGATGTAGCGGCAGCCGAGCCGGTGCGCGGCCGCGATGGCCCGGCCCAGCCGGTCGAGCTCGCCGGCTGGGTCCTCGGTGATCAGCACCTTGCCGATCGGCGACGCGATCGCGGAAACCTCCATGTCGCGCTCGGCGAGCAGAGTCGCCACGCGGTCGAGCTGCTCCGAGGAAAGGTCGACCACGTTGACGTCCCAGGCGCTGCGCAGCTCCAGGTGCCGGGCGCCGAGGGCGGACAGCACCGCGAGCTGCACCACCGGGTCCGGGTCGATCTCGTCGCCGAAGCCGGACAGGTGCCACACCGTCACCGCACGCCTCCCGTGGTCAGGCCGGCCACCAGATATCGCTGGAACACAAGGTAGAGCGCCACCACCGGGACGGCGCAGACCAGCGCGGCCGCCATCAACTGCCCGTACACCGGAAGCGCCCCGCCTTCCTGGCTGGCGCCGAAGATCTGCAACTCGACCGCGGCGGTGCGGGTGTCCGGGTTGGTCAGCACGGAGGCGAACAGCACGTCGTTCCAGCCGAGCAGGAACGCGAACACCCCGCTGACCACCAGGCCGGGCCAGCTCAGCGGCGCGATCACCCGGGTCAGCACCCGCCACGGCGAGGCGCCGTCGACCCGGGCCGCCTCGTCGAGCTCCGGCGGCAGCTCACGCAGGTAGGTGACCATCACCCAGGTGGAGAACGGCAGGGCGAAGGTGAGGTACGTGATGAGCACCGCCCACCGGGTGCCGATGATGGTGACGCCCAGGGCCGTGGCGGCGCTGGCGAACAGCACGAACACCGGGAGCAGCAGCAGCGTGCCAGGGATGCTCTGCAACGCGAGCAGGGCGCGCAGCACGGCGATGCGGCCGCGGAAGGCATAGCGCACGAGCACGTACGCGGACAGCAGCGCGACGAACGCGCTCACCACGGCCACGGCACCCGCCACCAGCACGCTGTTGACGAGGCCCCGGCCGAGGTTCGTGGTCGACCAGATCTTGGCGTAGTTGTCGATGTGGAAGCCGTCGGGCCACAGCGCGCCGCGGGCCACCGCGAGGTCGGAGCTGACGCTCGCGAGCGCCATGTAGGCCAGCGGGCCGAGCACGACCAGCAGCAGCACGGTGAGCACGACCGCGCGCAGTGGCCCGGGCAGCAGGCGGGCGACCTCTTCGGAGCGTCTCATCGTCGCCCCAGTCCCGTGTCGAGCCGCACCGCGCGCAGGTAGACCGCCATCGGGATGGCCACCAGGATCAGCGAGACCACGGCCATCGCGACGCTGAGGCCGAACTCGAAGTTCTGGAAGCTCTCCACATAGGTCAGCACGGGCAGCACCTCCACGTCGTAGGGGCTGGGCACGCCGAAGAGCACGAACGGCAGCGTGAAGCTGTTGACGTTGTGCAGGAACGAGATAACGAGCGCGAGCGAGACCGGGCCGCGCAGCTGCGGGAGGATGACATGGCGCAGCTTGGCCCACCAGCCGGCGCCGTCGAGCGCGGCGGCCTCGTGCACGGTGGCGTCCAGCGACTGCAGGCCCGCGGCGGCCAGCAGGTAGACCAGCGGCCAGCCGGCCCAGAGCTGCACGATGACCAGCGCCCAGAAGCTGCGTGGACCGTTGAGCCACAGCCCGCTCGTGCCGAGCACCTCGTTGGCGACGCCGTCGGGCTGGAAGATGATGCGCCAGGTGCTGCCGACCACGAAGGCGGGCAGCACGTACGGGACGAGCAGCACCGAGCGGACCAGACCGCGGCCCTTGAACCGGTCCTGGGTCGCCACCGCCGCGGCCAGCCCGATCGGCAGGCAGCCGACCGTGACCAGCGCCGAGTAGCCGACGCTGAGGCCGATCGCGTGCACCAGGTGTGAGTCGCGGACCGCCTCGACGTAGTTGGCGAACCCGATGAAGTCGGCGCCGACCCACTCGCGGATCGAGTACTGGTCGAGGTCGAGCAGCGAGATGTAGAGGGCGAGGGCGAGCGGGACGAGGATGACCAGGAGGGTGAGCACACCACCCGGCAGGAACATCCAGAGTGGACGTCCCCGCCGGGTGGCGGTGCGGCGCGGCCGGGTCACTTCGCCTTGTCGAGCGCTTCTTGCGCGGTGCTCTGGGCCTGGCCGAGCAGGCCGGCCAGCTTGCCGTCGTCGACCTTTCCGGCGGACAGGTCGGGGATCGACTGGACGACGACGTTGGTCAGGGCGAGCTGCACCTGGCCCCAGCCGCCGGTGAAGGGCGTGTTCAGCGACTTGCCCGCGGACTCGACGATCGCCGCCAGGGCCGGGTCGCTGCCCAACGCGGTGGCGGCGGCCTGGTTGGTCGGCAGCTCACCGAACGTCTTGTAGTAGCTGGTCTGCGACTCCTCGCTGGTCAACTGCTTGAGCAGGGCGAGCGCGAGGTCCTTGTGCTTGCTGTATTTCGCGACCACCACGTTGTCGCCGGACAGGATGCTGGTCGCGGCCACGCCACCGGACGGGAGGCTGGTCGCGCCGGGCGGGATCGTCGGCATCACGGCGTACGCGTATTTCCCGGCGACCTTCGACTTGTCGAGGCTCACCTTGGAGCTCGCGGAGACCATCGGCAGGTACGCGGCCTTGCCCTCACCGAACGCGGCGATCGCCTGCGCGTTCTTCCAGCCGACGGCGGCCGGGTCGACCACCTTGTCGGTGGCCAGCCAGCCCAGGTAGGCCTGGTAGGCGGCCTTCGTGTTGGGCCCGTCGAGGGAGGCCTTGCCGTCCTTCACGACCGGGGTGCCGGCCTGCGTGGTCATCGCCCAGATGAACTTCCACGGGTCGAAGCCGTCGGCGTAGCCGACCGCCAGCCCGTACGCGCCGTCCTTGGTGAGCTGCTTGGCCTGGTCGCGCAGGCCGTCCCAACTGTCGGCCGGCTTGTCGATGCCGGCCGCGGTCAGCAGGTCCTTGTTGTAGGCCATCACGAACGGCCGGCTGGCGAACGGGATGCCGACCTCGTGCTCCTTGTCGGGCCCGGAGATGCCCAGCGTGGCCGGCAGGAACCGGTCCCGGCCGCCGACCTTGTCCCAGTCGTCCTTTGTCAGTTCGACGAACGCGCCGGTGGCGTACGCGGTCGGGGTGAAGGTCGTGCCGAGCGCGTAGATGTCCGGGCCCTGTCCGGCGACCACCGACGTCTGGATCTTCGTCAGCTCGTCGTTGGCGGACGCGAACGTCTCGAACCGTACGCTGGCGCCGGTCTCCGCCTTGAACTTGTCGGAGACCTCGGTGAACCACGCGCGTTGCTGCTCGGGGTAGATGTTGTTGACGCCCATGAGCATGGTGAGGGTGACACCGGAGTTGTCACCGGACGCTGTGTCGTCGTCGGAACCGCAGGCCGTCAGCGTCGAGCCCAGCAGGAGCGCGCCGGCCAACGCGGCGAGTTGTCGTCTGTTCATCGGAACTCCTCGGGGCGGCGAGGGAGTGGGGGTGATCGATGTTGTTTCCGGACGCTAGTCAGGCCCGTCCGGCGGTGACAACCGTTTGCCATGTGTTGCCATCGATGGTTGGCTGGCGCTCGTGGAGAGCGGACGCCGACGGCCGGTCACCATCGCCGACATCGCGGCGGCCACCGGCGTGGCCGTGTCGACGGTCTCGCGTGCCCTGTCCCGGCCGTCCAGGGTGAGCCCGGCGACCCGGGAGCGGATCCAGGCAGCGGCCCGCTCGATGGACTACGTGCCGCACCCACCGGCCCGGGCGCTGGCCTCCGGGCGCACCAGGACGGTCGCGCTGGTCGTCTCCGACGTCACCAACCCGTTCTACTTCGGCATGATCCGCGGCACCCAGCAGCAGTTGAAGGCCGCCGGTTACGCACACCTCTTGATCGACACCGAAGACTCGGCCGAGCACGAGATCGAGATGCTGCACACCATGCGGCGGTCTTTGGATGGCGCGATCCTCGGCGCCTCCCGGCTGCCGGCCCGGGCACTCGTGGCGTTGGCCGGCGAGATCCCCCTGGTGACCGTCAACCGCAACGTGCGCGGCGTGCCCAGCGTCGTGATCGACACTCCGGCGGGCATCGCGCAGGCGGTCGAGCACCTGGTCTCGCTCGGACACCGCGACATCGTGTACGTGTCGGGCCCGACCCAGTCGTGGTCCAACCAGGCGCGCTGGCAGGCGATGCGGGGAGCGCTGGAGCGGCACGGGCTGGGCGCTCAGCGGGTCGGCCCGTTCCCGTCCGGCCGGGGCTCCGGCACCGCGGCCGCCGACGCCGTGCTCAACAGCGGCGCCACCGCCTGCGTCGCGTTCAACGACCTGTTCGCGCTCGGCATGCTGACCCGGCTGCGCGAGCGCGGCGTGCGGGTGCCCGCCGACCTGAGCGTGGTGGGCTGCGACGACATCTTCGGCGCCGACTTCAGCAACCCGCCGCTGACGACGTTGACGGCACCGATCGAGCAGGCCGGCCGCATGGCGGTGTCGCTGCTGGTCGCCGGCCTGGACCACCGGGCGCCGCAGCCACAGCGCCGGACGGTGGTGCTGCCGACCTACCTGACCGTACGCGAGTCGACCGGGCCGTTGACCGATTAACTCTAGCTATATAGAGTTAACGCATGGTCCGCAGCCGACGCCCCTCCGCACAGACCACGGCCGTCGTCCTGGCGCTGGCTTCGGAGCCGTCCGCCTGGCGCTACGGCTACGAGCTCTGCCAGCAGCTCGACCTCAAGCCCGGTTCGCTCTACCCGATCCTGATGCGACTGACCGACCGCGGCCTGCTCGAGGCGACCTGGGAGACCAACGGCCCCGCCGGGCGGCCGCCGCGTCACCTCTACCGGTTGACCGGTTCGGGGAGGACGCTGGCCACCGAGCTCGCGGCAGCCCCGGCGCCTCCGTGGAGAGCCGGGTGGCAGGCGACATGATTCTTCTGCTCGCGTGGACGATCGCCTACGGGGTGGTGCTCACGCTGGTCGACGAGCGACCCGGGCCGGTCTCCGTCGTCGTGGGATGGGCCGTCGTGCCGCTGCTGTGGGTGGCGCTGTCCCAGCTCCGCTGGGCCGTCGGCCGGGTGTCCGTGACCGATCCAGCGACACGGTTGCTCTCCGCCGCGGTGGCGGCGCTGCCGACCGGTCGGCGGGGGTGGGGCCGGGCGATGCTCGCCGAGCTTGCCTCGCTGGAGGGGCGAGCGGCCCGCTGGCGGTTCGCGCTGAGCTGTGTCCGGGCCACCCTGTCGCTGCCACCGGCGGGCGGGTGGCCGGTGCCCACGGCGGTGGTCGCTCTGGCGGTGGCCGCGGTCGCGGCGGTCGGGCGCGCGGCGATGCCCGGGCTGACGGTGTTCGCGATGACGTTCACGGGGCTGGTCGGCGCGCTCGCGGCGACGGCGGTCGCCCGCTCACACCGGCCCCGGCTCGCGGTGCCCGCGGTCGTTGTGACGCTCGGCGTGGCGGCGGCGATCGCCGCGACCGTGTACTTCCTGCGCCACGAGCCCGCCACCCACCTTGCGGCGCCGGCTGCGGTGGCCCTCGCGGTCGCGCTGGCAGGCTGCCTGTTCGTCGCGCTCGCCGGCCCACGCTCATCCCACCTCGGCGCCGGCGCGGGGGTCGTGTTCGCGGCGTGGTTCCTCCTGTCGAACCGCTCCGGTGAGCCGCCGGCGGTCCTCGTGCCCCTGCTGGGCGCGGTGCTGGTGTTGGTGCCGATGGCCGCCTTCTTCGTCCCGGCCTTCGTGGCCGGCCGCTCCGGCCGCTCGTTCCGGCCGGGCCTGCGGGCGGCAATGTGGACGGTGGCCGTCGCGATGCCGCTCACCTACGCGGTCTGGCTGCCGGAAGCGCTGCGCCGCCACGCGATCGACGGCCGAACCCTCGACGGCGAGCTACTAGCCCCGGCCAGCGCGAACCTGGCCGACGCCCTGGCCTTCTGCCTAGCCATCTTCCCGATCTTCGGCCTCGCACTCGGGCTGGCCGGAGCCGCCCTCGGCGCCCGCAACGCGCCGGCGGTGCGTCGGTAAGTTCGCCGTCGGCGTTGGCCACGCGCCGGCAGGGTCACGGTGAGTTCGTCGTCGGCGCGGTCGGGGTGCCCCCATCGTCCCGTCCGCGCCGACGCCGCCGCAACAAGGACGACCCCCCGTCGTCCTGTGCGGGTGTCAGCCTGCCAGCGGGGCGGGGTCGGGCTCATGAGCCCGGGTACTCAGTGAGCGCCGCGTAGCCAGTCGGCCGCCCTGCGCACCAGGGCGACGTGCCCCGGCGAGGCGTAGGAGCGCAGGTCGTGCCCGAACGCGTCATAGACCACCCGGCCGCCGCCGACCTCGCGCGCCCAGACGGCGGGTCCGCTGGCGTGCACGTACACCGGCGTTAGGTCGTCGACCAGGTCCAGGTCGGTGTAGCGCTCGTCGATGACCTCGAAGTCGCCCAGGCCGTCGGCGATCGGGTGGGCGACCTCGGTGCGCCGGACCAGGTTCGGCTCGATGTCCGGATGGAACGTGCGGCCGTGCTCCCAGACCGCTCCGATCGTCGCGCGCCAGGTCGGGTCGCCGGGGAACGCGACCGTCGCGCTGTGCATCGCGAGCAGCCCGCCGCCGCCGGCCAGGAAGTCCGCCACGGTGGCGGCGAACACGGCGTCCTCCGGCACGGGCTCGAGCCGGTACGCGGTCGCGTTGACGACGAGCAGGCGGGCTCCGGCCAGCGCCGTCTTGAGCTGGTCGACCTCGGTGACGACCGTCACTGAGCCGGGCGGGCCGAGCAGATCGGCCAGCGCGGCACTGGTCGCCGGCAGGTCGTGCCAGGGATCGGCGTGGTCACCCTGGCCGCTGAAGATGACGGTGTCACTGCGCATGAGAGGCCTGATTTCGATGATTGGCGAAACGTCGAAGCCAAGGCTAGCATGAGGCGATGCGCGCCCTGCACCATCCAGATCTCGCCTCGATCGAGCTCGCCACGCTGCTCGCGGCGCTCTCCGATCCGGTGCGGCTGAGTGTCGTGCGCCAACTGGCGTCCTCCGGCGGGGTGGTGTGCGGCAAGTTCGACGCGCTCTCCGAGGTGAGCATGTCGACGCTCTCGCACCATCTCAAGGTGCTCCGCGAGGCGGGCGTCCTGCGGGTCACGCCGAGCGGCAGCTTCCGCCTCCACGAGCTACGCGCGGCCGAGGTCGACGCCCGCTTCCCCGGCGTGCTTCCCGCCGTCACCGCCAACCTCGACGTCCGGGTGCCGGCCTGACGCTCTCGCTCAGCCCCGACGAGGTGCCGACCACGACCCGTCCCGAGCGCTCGGCGAAGGTCCCAGTCGCCCATGCGGTCGGCACGGACTTCAGGCCCGGTCCGCCGGCTGAGGCTGAGGCGTTCGTGCACTGGGACCGCTGGCAGCGGTTCGGCCCAAGGAGACACCGGTGAGCAGCGCGGCGAAGCCGAAGAGCAACGCGATGACGGTCAGTGCCCGCAGCACGGTGATCTGGTCGCCGAGCAGGCCGAGCAGTGGGGGACCGGCGAGGAACGCGCAGTAGCCGATGGTGGCGACCACGCTGACCCGACCGGCCGCCCGGTCCGGGTCCTCGGCAGCGGCGGTCATCCCCACCGGGAATCCGAGCGCGGCGCCCAGGCCCCACAGCAGCGCACCGGCCAGGGCCAGCGGCAGCACCGGCGCGAACACGAACAGGGCGGTGCCGGCCAGACCCAGGACGGCGAGGACTCGCAGCACGGGGACCTTGCCGTAGCGGTGTAACAACCACGGGCCGCACCAACGGCCGATGGTCATCGCGGTGAGGAAGGCCGCGAAGGCCAGCGTGCCGATGGCCGGCGCCGCGCCGTGGCCGTCGACCGAGGCGATCACGATCCAGTCGTTGCCGGCGCCCTCGGCCAGGGTGAAGGCGAGCACGAACAGTCCGATCAGGATGGTGCGCGGCTCGCGCCACGCGCCGAACCCGGTCCGCGCGGCCGGTGCGCCCGGTTCGCGGCCGTCCGGGAGGAAGCGGCGGGCGTAGCCGGGCACGACCGTGGCGACCAGCACGGCGATGGCGGTGAGGTGGATGGCGACCGGCACCTTCAGGGCGACCATCGCGGCGCCGACCAGCGCGCCCACGACCGTGCCGACCGAGAAGCCGGCGTGCAGGCGGGACATGATCGTCCGGTCCAGGTGCCGCTCGACGTTCGTGCCCTGGAGGTTCATCGCGACGTCCCAGGCACCGGTGCCGACGCCGAGCACGAACAGCCCGACCACGACCGGAGCGACGCCGACCAGCGCGCCGAACGCGGCGGTCGCGAGGCCGACGGCGAACAGCACGGCGCTGACCTGGACGACCCGCCGGGAGCCGAACCGGGCCACGACCGAGCCCGACAGGATCAGCGCGAGCACCGAACCGGCGGAGCCGGACAGCAGGGTCAGACCCAGCCCGGCGGGGTCGAGGTGGAGTTGGTCGCGGATCTGGGGGATCCGGGCGAACAGGCTCGCGAACGCCAGGCCCGACGCGCCGAACGCCGCGAACGTGGCGACTGTCGCGCGGCGGACCGCCGGGTCCGGAGTCACCTGAGCCGGCCGTCCGCCGCGTCCCACGCGGTGGCATCGGCGCGCGGCTCGAAGCGGTGCAGCTCGTGCGTCTCGCGGACCAGCTTGCGCAGCGCGGCCAGGTCGCCTCGCACGGCGCCGGCCGCGCGGGCCTGCACCAGCACGTTGCCGACCGCGGTGGCCTCCACCGGACCGGCCAGCACCGGCAGGCCGCAGGCGTCGGCGGTGAGTTGGCAGAGCAGCGCGTTGCGGGCGCCGCCACCGACCAGATGCACCACGGCGATGTCCCGCCCGGACAGCTCGGCGGCCGCCCGCACGGCCCGGCGGTGGGCCAGGGCGAGACTGTCCATGATGCACCGAAGCACAGCCGGCCGGGTCGACGGTGGCGCCTGCCCGGTGCGCCGGCAGTACGCGGCGATCCGCTCGGGCATTCCGCCCGGCGGCAGGAAGACGGGGTCGTCGGCGTCGACGACGGCGCCGAACGCCGGTGAAGCCTCGGCCGCGCGCAGCAACGGCTCGAGGTCGGGGTCGCCCCACTCCCGCAGGCACTCCTGGAGCAGCCAGAGGCCCATCACGTTGCGCAGGTACCGGATCGTCCCGTCGACGCCGCCCTCGTTGGTGAAGTTGGCCAACCGGCTCGCCTCGGTGAGCACCGGCGCGTCGAGCTCGACGCCGACCAGGGACCAGGTGCCGCAGGAGATGTACGCGAAGTCCGTGCCGTCGGCCGGCACCCCGACCACCGCCGACGCGGTGTCGTGCGAGCCGACCGCGACGACCTCGGTGGGGTAGGGGAGTCCGGCGTCGGCCCGCACCTGGCCGATTCGGTCGCCCGGCCGGCGCAGCGGCGGGAACAGCCCGGCGGGCAGGCCGGCGTCGGCGATCAGCTCCGTGGCCCAGGCGCGCGTGCGGACGTCGTACAACTGGGTGGTCGAGGCGTTGGTCTCCTCGGCGCCGAGCTCGCCGGTCAGCCAGTACGCGATCAGGTCCGGGATCAGCAGCAGGTGCCGGGCGGCCGCGAGCTGCGGAGTGCCGGCCGACGCGACGAGTTGGTAGAGCGTGTTGAACGGAAGCTGCTGAAGCCCGGTGGTGGCGTAGAGCCGTTGCTCGCCGAGGCGTTCCGCGGTCGCCCGCCAGCCGTCGGTGCGGGCGTCGCGGTAGTGCACGGGGTTGCCGAGCAGCGCACCGGTCGCGTCGACCAGGCCGTAGTCGACCGCCCACGAGTCGATGCCGACGCTGTCGACGGGGCCGGCGGCGCGTAGGCCCGCCAGGACACCGGCGTGCAGCGCCAGCACGTCCCAGTGCAGCGTGCCGGCCGCGCGTACCGGCTGGTTGGGGAACCGGTGCGCGGTCGTCAGGTCCAGCCGTCCGGCGCCCACCCGGCCGACCACGACGCGCCCGCTGGACGCGCCGAGGTCGACCGCGGCGAACGCGTTCACCGCAGGAACGCCGCGGGGACGCCGGCGTCGACGGGGATGTGCACGCCGGTGGTGTGGGACAGGTCGCCGGCGGTGAGGGCGAAGACGGCGTTGGCGACGTTCTCCGGCAGCACTTCTTGTTTGAGGAGGGTGCGTTGGGCGTAGTAGGTGCCGAGGTCTTCTTCTTTGACGCCGTAGACGGCGGCGCGTTTGGCTCCCCAGCCGCCGGAGAAGATGCCGGAGCCGCGTACGACACCGTCGGGGTTGATGCCGTTGACCCGGATGCCGTGCCCACCGAGCTCGGCGGCCAGGAGGCGGACCTGGTGGGCCTGGTCGGCTTTGGCGGCGCCGTAGGCGACGTTGTTGGGTCCGGCGAAGACGGAGTTCTTGGAGGAGATGTAGATGATGTCGCCGCCCATGTTCTGGGCGACGAGGATCCGGGCGGCTTCGCGGGAGACGAGGAAGGAGCCGCGGGCCATGACGCCGTGTTGGAGGTCCCAGTCGCCGTCGGTCGTCTCGAGCAGGGGCTTGGAGATGGACAGGCCGGCGTTGTTGACGACCAGGTCCACGCCACCGAACGCGATCGCCGCTTCCCGGAGGGCGGTGACGATGGCCGCGGTGTCGGTGACGTCGGCCGTGACCGGGATCGCGACGTCGGTGCCGCCGATCTCGGCCGCTACGCGCGCGGCGGCGGTGCCGTCACGGTCGGCCACGACGACGCAGGCGCCTTCGGCGGCGACGCGGTGGGCGATGGCACGGCCGATGCCGGAGCCGCCGCCGGTCACGAACGCGACCCGGGTCGCTAAGGGCTTCGGCTTGGGCATGCGCTGGAGCTTGGCTTCTTCGAGGGCCCAGTACTCGATGCGGAACTTCTCGGCCTCGTCGATGGGTGCGTAGCGGGAGACGGCTTCGGCGCCGCGCATCACGTTGATGGCGTTGACGTAGAACTCGCCGGCGACCCGCGCGGTCTGCTTGTTGGCGCCGAACGAGAACATTCCGACGCCGGGTACGAGGACGATGGCCGGGTCGGCGCCACGCATCGCCGGCGAGTCGGCGTTGGCGTGCCGCTCGTAGTAGGCGCGGTAGTCGTCCCGATATGCCGTGTGGAGCTCCTGGAGCCGGGCGACGACGGTCTCCAACGGTGCGTCCGGCGCCAGGTCGAGGACCAGTGGGCGGACCTTGGTGCGCAGGAAGTGGTCGGGGCAGGACGTGCCCAGGGCGGCCAGCCGCGGGTGCTCCGCGCGCGCGAGGAAGTCGAGGACCACGTCCGCGTCGGTGAAGTGGCCGACCATCCGGCGGTCGGTGGACGCCAGGCCGCGGATGACGGGGGCCAGCGCGGCGGCCCGCTCCCGGCGGGCGTCCTCGGGAAGCGACTCATGGACCACAGGGCCGAACGGCTCGGGCCGGCCGTGCTCGGCGATGTAGGCGGCCGCGGTGCGGATGATGTCGAGGGCGTTGGCCTCGCACTCGTCGCTGGTCGCGCCCCACGCGGTGATGCCGTGCCCGCCGAGGATCACGCCGATCGCGGCCGGGTTGGCGCGCTTGACCGCGGCGATGTCCAGGCCGAGCTGGAAGCCGGGCCGGCGCCACGGCACCCACAGGACCCGGTCGCCGAAGATCTCCTTGGTCAGCGCCGGCCCGTCGGCCGCGGTCGCGAGGGCGATCCCGGAGTCGGGGTGCAGGTGGTCGACGTGTGCGACGTCGACCAGGCCGTGCATCGCGGTGTCGATCGACGGCGCCGCACCACCACGCCCGTGCAGGCAGTAGTCGAACGCGGCGACCATCTCGTCCTCACGCTCGACGCCCGGGTAGACGTCGACCAGCGCCCGCAGCCGATCCAGCCGCAGCACCGCCAACCCGGAAGCCGTCAACGTGCCCAGATCGCCGCCGGAGCCCTTGACCCACAACAGTTCCACGTCGCCGCCGGTCACCGGATCGGTGTCGGTGCCCTTCGCGGACGTGTTCCCGCCCGCGTAGTTCGTGTTGCGGGGGTCGGCGCCGAGCCGGTTCGACCGCGCGATCAACTCTTCGACAGCGGACACGCTCAGGCTCCCCATCCGGCGGCGTTGCCACCGACACGCTCGGCTTTGACGGTCTCGTAGTAGCCGGACCGCTTGTAGGCGCCGACCGGATCGGAGTCCAGGCCCAGGTCCGCGCGCAGGTCGCGCAGCAGCGGCCGGACGTCGGTGTGATAGGCGTCCATCAACACGTCGTTGGCTTCGAGCACGTCACCATTCTGCTGTGCGGCGGCGAGCGCGTCAGCATCCACGAGCAGTGCTTTGGCGGTCGCTTCCTGCACGTTCATCACCGAGCGGATGACGGCCTGGATCTTCGGTTCGAGGTTGTGGCACTGGTCGAGCATGAATGCGATGCCCGCCTCCGGCTTGAGCACGTCGGCGCTCACGATCTCGCACATGATCCGGAAGAGCTGGAACGGGTCGGCCGCGCCGACCATCAGGTCGTCGTCGGCGTAGAAGCGGGAGTTGAAGTCGAACCCGCCGAGCTTGCCGGCCCGCAGCAGGATCGCGACGATGAACTCGATGTTCGTACCCGGTGCGTGGTGTCCGGTGTCGATGACCACCTGTGCCTTGTCGCCCAGGGTCAGGCAATGCGCGTACGCGGTGCCCCAGTCCGGCACGTCGGTGACGTAGAACGCCGGCTCGAAGAACTTGTACTCCAGCAGCATCCGCTGGTCGTCGCCGAGCCGGTCGTAGACGGCGGCCAGCGCTTCGGAGAGCCGGTCCTGCCGGTTCCGGATGCTGTCCTGGCCCGGGTAGTTGGTGCCGTCGGAGAACCACAGCTTGAGGTCGCGGGACCCGGTGGCGTCCATGATGTCCACACACTCGACCAGATGCGCGAGGGCCTTGGCGCGGATGCGGGCGTCAGGGTTGGTGACGGAGCCGAGCTTGTAGTCGTCGTCCTGGAAGACGTTGGAGTTGATCGCCCCCAGCCCGACGCCGCGCTCCTTGGCAAAGGCGGCCAGGGCGGCGTAGTCGTCGACCTTGTCCCACGGGATGTGCAGCGCCACGGTCGGCGCGACACCCGTGAAGCGGTGCACGGTGGCGGCGTCGGAGATCTTCTCGAACGGGTCCCGCGGCACACCTTCCTGGGCGAACACCTTGAACCGCGTGCCGGAGTTCCCGAACGCCCACGAGGCCGTCTCGACTCGCTGATCGCGCAACGCCGCCAGCACGCGGCTGCGGGTGGACGGGGCAAGCTCGGTCATGTTCGGTCCTCCGTGCGCGGCCTCTTTGTGAAACGTTTCATGGAACGAATCGAAGATATCCGTCCCCGCACGGGGGAGTCAAGGTATGAGACGTTTCAGAAGGTCGCGTACGCTGATCCACCATGGCGGCGAGCATCAAGGAGGTCGCGCAGCGGGCTGGCGTGTCGCTCGGCACGGTGAGCAACGTGCTCAACCGCCCCGACATCGTGTCACCGCAGACCCGCAAGCGCGTGCAGGAAGCGATCGAAGAGCTCGGCTTCGTCCGCAACGACTCGGCCCGGCAGCTCCGCGCCGGCCGCAGCCGCACGGTGGCGATCGTCGTCCTCGATGTGTCGAACCCGTTCTTCACCGACGTGGTCCGCGGCGCGGAGTCGATCGTCGAAGGAGCCGGCGGCATGGTGGTCGTCTGCAACAGCGGCGGCGACGCGGCCCGCGAACACCGGCACCTGGACGTCCTGGAGGAGCAACGGGTCCAGGGCATCCTGGTCACCCCGGTCAGCGACGGCAAGCAGCCCCGGCTGGACCGCATTGTCACGCGCGGCATCCCGGTGGTCCTGGTCGACCGCGGCGCCGGCCTGGCCAACCAGTGCTCGGTGGCGGTCGACGACGTCCTCGGCGGCCGCATCGCGGCGGAGCACCTGGCCGAGCGCGGTCACCGCCGGATCGCCTTCGTCGGCGGCCCGATGGCCCTGCGCCAGGTCACCGACCGACGCACCGGCGCCGAGGCGGCCCTGGCGGAGCAGGGGCTGCCGGCCCCGCTGGTGGTCGAGACCCCGATGCTCTCGGTCTCCGCCGGCCGCCAGGCCGCCGACGAGATCGTCGGGCTACCCACGACCCGCCGCCCGACGGCCATCTTCTGCGCCAACGACCTGGTCGCGCTGGGGGTGCTCCAGGCGCTGACGGCACACGGGCTGCGGGTGCCGGACGACATCGCCCTGGTGGGCTACGACGACATCGAGTTCGCGGCGGGCGCGGCCGTGCCGCTCTCGTCGGTGCGCCAGCCCCGGGAGCAGCTCGGCCGCACCGCCGCGCAGCTCCTCCTGGAGGAGTCCACGGACCCGGAACACCACGAACACCGCCACGTCGTCTTCCAGCCGGAGCTAGCCGTTCGTCAATCCAGCGAACGCAAACGCCGCCGAACCCGATAACCAAGCTTTCTTACTCGGGTCCGCGGTGGTCCGGACCGTTCCTCCCGCGAGGGACCGCTGCGCTGCGCTCCGCTCGCCAGGCCCGTCGTGGGACCTCCCGATGTGGTCACGCCCGTGGTAGGCCCGCTCTCGCGGGCCGTACATGCGAAAGCATGTCGCCACATGCTTTCGCATGTACACGCCCAGGACGGGCACATCGTCGGCGCGCGACGTCGACGGGACACTGATTGCAACGCTGGAACAACGCGCCCGGGCCGGCCCGCGCGAGCTGTCGCCGGCCTCGGTCGCGGCAGGCGAGAACTCCGCTGCCTATGTGGTCTCTTCGCGCCGGCCGACGCAGTCGAACTCCCAGAAGGCGCTGGAGTAGACGAACGTCCCCGTCATCCAGGGCTCGTAGGCGGACAGCTTCAGAACCTGGAAGGCCGCGTCCGGGATCCGCAGCGAGGGCTTGCGGAAGCCGTGGTCGACGGCCGGGGTGAAGCCCGCGCGCGAGTAGTAGGCCGGGTCGCCCTCCAGGAACACCAGCGGGACGCCGCGCTCGTCGAGCCGCCGCAGACCCTCGTGGATCAGGGCGGAGCCGACCCCGCGGCGTTGCCACCGCGGCGCTACCGAGAGCGGGCTCAGCGAGCGCACAGGGACAAGGCGCTGCGGCGCGTCGACCAGCCCTCGGCTGAACATGACGTGCCCGACGACCTCGTCCGCCTCCTCGCACACGAGCGACAGCACGTCCGGGTCGTCGCGCCGCAGCGCACCGACGAGCAGAGCCACGGTGTCGCCGTGCGCACCTCCAAAGGCGGTGCGGACAACGGAAGCTATGGCGTCGTGGTCACGCACCTGCTCGACACGAAGAGGCATGGCGCGCAACCTAACGACGAGCATCACAGGCTGCCAACCGAATTAACCCACGAGATTCAGCCTTTGATCGCTCCGCTCGTCATACCCGCGACGATCCTGCGGTTGAAGAACAGGAACATGACCAGCGGGGGGATGGTGATCAGGAGGATGTTCATGAAGAGCAGGTTGTACTGGGACGTGAACTGGCTCGAGAAGTTGTAGAGGGTTAGCTGGACCGTGGCGTTCTGGTCGCCGGGCAGGAAGTACAGCGGGTTCACGAAGTCGTTGAAGACCGTGACCGACTGGACCACGATGACCGTGATCGCTACCGAGCGCAGCAGCGGGAAGATGACCCGGAAGAACAGGCGGAACGGGGACGCGCCGTCGATGATGGCGGCCTCGTCGAGCTCTCGGGGGATCGTCGCGATGAAGGCGCGGAAGAGCAGGATCGCGAACGAGATGCCGAACGCCACCTCGACCAGGATCAGGCCCGGCATGGTGCGGAACAGCCCGAGCTTTTGCAGGACCCAGATGGTGGGTACGACCGCCGGCGGGATGATCAGGCCCGACAGCACCAGGAAGTTGATCAGGATGTTCCACTTCGACTTCCGGCGCTGCCACACATAGGCGACCATCGCGGCCAGCACCACCATGATGGCCACGCTCGCGACCGTCAGGATCGTGCTGTTGATGAACGCGATGATGAGCATGTAGTCGCGGGCCCGGACCACGTCCACGAAGTTCTGGACCACCTGGAAGTTCTCCGGCCAAGAGAAGTCCAGCAGTGCCGCCTGTTGCCGGTCTTTGACCGCGGTCAGCACGATGAACGCGAACGGCACCAGGAAGACCACAATGGACACCGGGATCGCGACGATGCTGAGCCAGTAGTTGCGCCGAGGACGCCGACGGGCAGCGGTCACAGCTCGACCTCCTTGCGCGACAGGAACCAGTACAGCGGCAGGATGATGGCCGTCACGACCAGGAATAGGATCACGTTGCCGGCGGTGGACAGGCCGTAGAACCCCGCCTGGTACTGCTTGTAGATGACCGACGCGATCACGTCCGACGTGAAGCCTGGGCCGCCCCGCGTCATCGCCCAGATCAGGTCGAACGAGCGCAGGCCGCCGATCAGCGACAGGATGACCACCGTGACGGTGGCCGGGCGGGCCAGCGGCAGCACTATCTTGAAGAAGCTGGCCGTCGCGCTGGCGCCGTCGACGCGGGCCGCCTCGAAGTACTCCTGCGGGATCGAGACGATGCCCGCGATGAAGATGAGCGTCGCTAAGCCCACGCCCTTCCAGACGTCGACCAGAGCCACCGAGAGCAGCGCGTACGAAGGGTCGGTCAGCCAGCCCGGGCCCTGGACACCGATGGCCGCAAGCGACTCGTTGATCAGGCCGCGTTCCGGGTTCATCAGCACCGTGAAGGTCAGCCCCACGCCGATGGTGCTGACCAGCACGGGGAAGAAGACGACCGAGCGCAGGTAGCCCCGGCCGATGATCTGCGAGGTCAGCAACACGGCCAGGAGCAGGCCGAGTACGACCTTCAGGCTGGACGTGACCACCGCGTAGACCAGGGTGTGGGTCAGGCCCGAGACCAGCGCCGGCTCGCGGAAGAAGTTGACGAAGTTCTCGAAGCCGATGAAGTGCGAGTCGAAGATCGTCCAGCGGGTCAGGCTGAAGTAGAACGACGCGAACGTCGGCACCAGGAAGAGCACGCCGTAGATGAGCGCGGCGGGCAGATAGAACCAGGAGGGGTACGGGCTGCGTTTGCGCTTGCGTCGCGCCGGCAGCTCGGTCCCTTCTCCGTGGTGCGCGCGTTGAGCCTCGATCGTCGTCATCGCACGGCCTCTCGTCGCGGACGCCGCGCGATCACAGGGGATCGCGCGGCGTCACATCCCTACCAGCCCGGCAGACCGAGCTGTTGGGCCTGCTTCTCGACGTCCCGGTCGTACAGCGCGGCACCGTCCGGTGCCTTGCGGATGCCGGAACCCACCTCGACGCAGATCTGCTCGAGCGACGGACCCTTCACCGGGGAGAGGAACTCCAGCGCCAGGCTGGACCCACCCGGCTTGTCGATGTAGGGCTGCATGTCCTTGATCGACTGTGGCACGTCGGCCGGCAGGTCACAACCCTCGACCGCGAACGGGCCGGTCGGCGGGGTGGCCTTGGCCTGCGAGGTGCAGCCGTCGGGGCTGGCGATGAAGGCGAGCAGCTTCTTGGCCGCGTCGAGCTTGGCGCCGCTCGTCGAGGTCGGGATGTAGGCGCCGGCGGGTGCCCACACGGTCAGGCCGTTGGACGCCGCGTCGTCGCCGGGGAGCGCGAACAGACCGATGTCGTTGACCTTGTCCGCGTTGTTGATCGCGATGTTGGCGATGGCCGCCGTCAGCATCGGGTAGTGCGCGCCCTCGCCGAGGGCGAGCATCCGCTGGCCGTCCTCGTACTTGGCCGAGGCGAAGTCCTTGTTGAGGTAGCCGGCGTCGTGCACGTCCTGGAGGTGCTGGAAGCCCTCCAGCGCCGCCGGGGTCGTCGCGTACTTGGCCTGGTTCTTCGTGTACTTGTCGGCCCAGCCCGGGTCGGCCGCCGAGATGTTGTGGAAGTCGCCGAGGATGAACAGTTGCGAGGTCCAGGTCTCCTGGTACGTCTGGATGACCGGCGCGACCTTGCCGTCCGCCTTGATCTTCGCGTTGTTGGCCATGAACTCGGACCAGGTCTTGGGCACCTGCAGGCCCAGCCGCTCGTACACCTTGCGGTTGTAGAGGACCGCGCCGCCCATGAAGGTGCCGAACGGGGAGCCGTAGAGCTTGCCGCCCGCGCTCACCGTGGTCTTGAAGTTCTCGTCGAGTTGGCCGGCGTAGGACTGGTCGTCGAGGGAGACCAGGTTCTGCTCGGGCTTGAGGGCCTGGAACAGCGATCCGGAGTTGTAGAAGAAGACGTCGCTCATGTCGCCGGTGGACAGCCGGGTCTTGACGATGTTGTCACCCTCGGTGCCCTGCGGCCGGGTCTCGACCTTGACGGTGATGTCCGGGTTCTTCGCGGTGAAGTCCTTGACGACCTGCTCGGCCGTCTTGACGGTCGCTTCCGCGTTGTCAACCAGGAGCGAGATGGCGGTCTTGCCGCCTTCCTCGCTGGAGCCGAGGCTCCCGGCACTGCACGCGGTGAGCGCGACGGCGCTGACCACGGCGGCCGCGCACGCCAGCAGGCGCCGCGGCGGGACGTCGAACATGGCCTACCTCCGAGAGGGGTGTATGAATCGTTTCAGTTGAAGTAACCAGACATTAACGGGAGCATCCATCGCGGTCAACCCCCTCGTGTGCTAAGCCAGCAGCGCGGCCAACCGGTCACGGAACGCCTCGGCCCGGGGTGCGAGCCCGGCCGGTGCGAGCGCCTCCGCGACCTCGATCGCGGGCGCGTCCAGATAGGGCAACGTGCGGCCGGCCGCGTCCCGGTCGTCGCCCGTGACCTCGAACTCCGCCGCCAGTGCCAGGACCGCCGCCCAGGTGGGCTCGTGGTCGAGCACGTCACGGACCGTCGGGTCACCAGCCAGTTCCTGATCGCGGGGGTACGGGTCGGCGCACTCGAACTCGTGACTGCCGTGCCCGACCTCGACCGGGTCGCTGCCGTCCGGCAGGTGGACGGTCGCCCTGCTGCCCACCGGCAGCCGCACGGTCAGCGTGAACCGGCCGTCCGCCCTCTGCCATCCCACCGCCGCCTCGCCGTACGGCGTGAGATGCCGGGCGGCGGCCGAGCTCAGCACGGGACCGGGCAGCGGCCGCACGGTGATCTTCCGGTAGCCCGGCGCGGCCGGTGCCAGACCGGCGACCGCGCGGTGCAGCCAGTCCGCCACCGCACCCAGGGCGTAGTGGTTGAAGGAGGTCATCTCGCCCGGGTTGATCCGACCGTCCGGCAGCATGCTGTCCCAGCGCTCCCAGACCGTCGTCGCGTCCATCGTGACCGCGTAGAGCCACGACGGCACGCCGGTCTGCATGAGCAGCCGGTGCGCGACGTCGACCGCGCCGGCCGAGGTCAGCGCGTCCGCGATCAGCGGGGTGCCGACGAAACCGGTGCTGATCCGGAAGCCGGAGGTACGCACCAGGTCGGCCAGCCGCCGGCCGGCACCGGCCCGCTCCCGCTCGCCGGGCAGCAGCGCCCACTCCAACGCCAGCGCGTACACGGTCGGCGCGTCGCTGATCACCCGGCCGCCGGCGGTGACGTACTCGCGGGCGAACGCCTCCCGGGTCCGCGCGGCCAGGTCGGCGTAGTGCTGTTCGGTGTCGTGGTCACCCAGCACGGCGGCGGCCCACGCGACGAGCTCGGCCGAGCGGGCCAGGTGCGCGGTGGCGATGACGTCGGGGTCGGCCTTCGCGGCGGCCGGCGCCTCCGGTGGTGCGGTCGGGTCGAGCCAGTCGCCGAACTGGAAGCCGCCCGTCCACAGGCAGTCCTTGCCGGCCAGCCCGGCGAGCCGGTCGACCCAGGCGCGCATGCTGGGGAACTGCTTCTCGAGCACGCCGGCGTCGCCGGTGCGCTGGTAGATCACCCAGGGCACGATCGTCGCGGCGTCACCCCAGGCCGCCGCCGCCGGGCGTTCGGTGCGCAGCACGTCCGGGATCACGAACGGCACCGAGCCGTCCGGGTACTGCTCAGCGGCGAGGTCGGCGAGCCAGTTCGTGAGGAAGCCGGCCGCGTCGAAGAGGAACGTCGCCGTCGGCGCGAACACCTGGATGTCGCCGGTCCAGCCGAGCCGCTCGTCGCGCTGCGGGCAGTCGGTCGGCACGTCCAGGAAGTTGCCCCGGGCGCTCCACACCACGTTGTCGTGGAACCGGTTGAGCAGCGGGTGCGACGACTCGAACCAGCCGGTCCGGCGCAGGTCGGTGCCGACGACGACGGCCTCGATGTCGGTCGCTTCGAGCGAGTCGACGCCGCTGATTTCCGCGTAGCGGAAGCCGTGGAACGTGAACACCGGCTCCAGGGTCACCTCGTCGGGGCCGGCGAGGACGTACGTGTCGGTCGCCTTGGCGGTCTTGAGCGGGCGCACGCCGAGCTCGCCGTTCTCCAACACCTCGGCGTGGCGGATCGTCACCTCTTTGCCGGCCCCCAGGTCGCGGACCCGCAGGCGGACCCAGCCGACCAGGTTCTGACCGAAATCGACCAGGGTACGACCGGACGGCGAGGTGGAGACGGCGACCGCCGGCAGCACCTCGGTGACCCGCACCGGCGGGCCCTCGGGCGCGACCAGCCGGCCGAGGTCGGCGTCGAGCACGTCGACCGCGTCGGTGGTGTCCGCCGGGCGGGCGGGTCGGCGCAGGTCGGTGCGCTGGCCGTCGTAGTTGTCGTTGGCCAGCACGTCCGTCTCGCCGGCCGTCCAGCTCTCGTCAGTGGCGAGGGTGTGCGTCCGGCCGTCCGCGGTGGTCACCTCGAGCTGGGCCAGCAGGGCCAGGCGCTCGCCGTAGAGCGCACGGCCGCCGCGCCAGCCGAGCCGCCCGCGGAACCAGCCGTTGCCGAGCGCCACGTCGAGCGTGTTGGCACCGCTCTTCAGCAGACCCGTGACGTCGTACGCGCGATAGCGCAGCCGGTGCGGGTAGCTCGTCCAGCCGGGTGCCAGCTCGTCGTCGCCGACCCGCTGCCCGTTGAGCTCCGCGCGGTGCAGTCCGTGGCTGGTCACGTAGAGCCGGGCCCTGGTGATCTCGCCGGGCACGTCGAGGCGCCCGCGCAGCAGCGGCGCGGGCTGGTCGGGGGCGCCCAGGGTGCGCGGGCTGACGAACCGGGCGGTCCAGTCGCCCTGGTCGAAGAGCCCGCCCTCGGCGTGGGCGGCCGGGCTCCAGTCGGTCCACTCGCCGGCGGTGTCGCGGACCCGGACCCGGACCGTGACCCGCTGCCGGGACGCGATCGGGGCCGCGGGCCACGGCACGAGAACCTGCTCGGGGGAGTCGACCAGGTGGGTCTGCGGCGAGTCACCGTCGACGGTGGTCTCGAGCTCGTAGGCGACGGCCGCGAACTCCGCCGGCGCCTCGGGGATCTGCCAGGACAGGCTCGGGGTCCGGCTCGGCACGGCGAGGACGGTGCCGTCGTCGGTCCGGTGTGCGAAGCGGACGGGGGTGGGTGCGGCAGTGCGGACCATGGGGGCTCCCAGTGGCTCTGTGAATCGATTCAAGCCTCTCATCTTCCAGCCCTCGCGCTCGGGTCGTCAACCCCTCACTTTTCGCGAGGCCCGGGGTTGACCCATCGACCGCTGTGCTCCTAACCTGGCGGGCGGTTGAATCGTTCAAAGCCCCATCCGTCCTCCGGAGGCTGACGATGCACATCCGCTTACCCATCGCGCGGCGCCGCCTGGCGCTGACGCTGGCCGCCCTGCTCGCACTGCCGGCCGTGCAGTTCGTGAGCGTGCCCACCGGAGCCGCGGCCGAGGCCGACTGCGCCCGCGTGCCCTGGATGAACCGGCACAAGTCACCCGAGCAACGCGCCCGCGCCCTGCTGGCGGCGTCGACTCTCGACCAGAAGCTGCGCTGGCTCGACGAGCAGTCGGCCAACAACCCGGCGCAGACCACGTTCACCACCGCCCGACCCCGCGAGGTGCCGGCCGACCAGTTCACCCCGATCACCTTCACCATGCCGGCGCAGGTGGCCTGCACGCCGACGATCCAGTACAGCGACGCACCGTCGGCGATCGCCGGGGCCGGTGCGGGCGTCACGGTGTTCCCGGCCAACGTCTCGCTCTCGGCGTCGTGGGACACCGCGCTGGCCCGCGAGAAGGGCGTCGCGATGGGCCACGAGGCGTGGCGCAAGCAGCGCAACGTGCTGCTCGGGCCGGGCATCGCCAGCGGCCGTGACCCGCGCAGCGGGCGCACCTCCGAGTACCTCGGCGAGGACCCCGTGCTCTCCGGGCTGATGGCGGCCGCGTACAGCCGGGGCGTCGGCGCCAACCCCGCCGAGCCGGTCGAGTCGGTGCTGAAGCACTACGTCGCCAACGAGCAGGAGATCGACCGCAACAACAGCTCGTCCAACGTGGACCCGCGGACCTTGCGGGAGCTCTACACACTGCCGTACGAGATCGCCATCGACCGCGGCGACGTCGGCGGCGTGATGTGCGCGTTCAACCAGGTCAACCACGAGTGGTCGTGCGGCAGCAAGCTCCTGCTCGACCAGATCCTCAAGCGGGAGATCGGTTTCGACGGCTGGACGGTCACCGACTTCGGCGGCCGGCACGGGCTGACCGACAACC
Organism: Asanoa ishikariensis; assembly: GCF_900107455.1. Classification (GTDB taxonomy): domain Bacteria; phylum Actinomycetota; class Actinomycetes; order Mycobacteriales; family Micromonosporaceae; genus Asanoa; species Asanoa ishikariensis. The sequence continues at coordinate 678,371 of NZ_FNQB01000004.1, forward strand.
CGCCGTCCCTGCGCGCCGGCCTCGACCAGGAGCTCAACGCCTGGCGCTACTGGACCCCGATGGCGATCAAGGACCTGATCTCCGCGGGTACGTTGCGCGTCGCCGACGTCGACGAGGCCGCGTACCGGATCGTCCGCGCGCACATCGCGGCCGGGCTGTTCGACGTGCCGCGGATCGCCGCGCCCGACGCCGACGTCTCGACCCCGGGCAGCGTCGCCCTGGCGCGGACCTTGGCCGAACGTGGCTCGGTGCTGCTCAAGAACGCCGGCGACGTGCTGCCCCTGACCTCGGGCGCTGAGCGGATCGCGGTGATCGGACCGACCGCCGTCAACACGGCCGCGACCGGCGACATCGACGCGTCCAGCGTCTGCCTGCACACCGCGCCGAACATCCCGTGCAGCGCGGCGGCGCCGCTCGACGCGATCACCGCCCGTGCCCCCGGCACCGTCACGTACGCGTCCGGCAGCGACCTGACCGTCGCGGCGCAGACGGCCGCCGCGGCCGACGTCGCGGTCGTGTTCGGCTACTACCAGGAGGGCGAGTTCGCGGACCGGCCGAACATCGCGCTCGACGGCAACGGCGACGCCCTCATCGCGGCGGTGGCGGCGGCCAACCCGAACACGGTCGTCGTGCTCCAGACCGGCGGACCCGTGCTGATGCCGTGGCTCGACGACGTCAAGGGCGTGCTGGAGGTCTGGTACGCCGGCGAGCAGGTCGGCCCCGCGACCGCCGCGTTGCTGTTCGGCGACGCCGCGCCGAGCGGGAAGCTGACCCACTCGTTCCCACGCGCCGAGGCCGACCTGCCCACCGCCGGACACCCGGACCGCTATCCCGGCGTGTTCGCCGACGGCTCCGTGGTGCGCCCGCCGGGCAACACGGACCCGCGACAGGTGAACTACGGCGAGGGCCTCCAGGTCGGGTACCGCTGGTACGCGGCGCAGGACGTGGAGCCGCTGTTCCCATTCGGGCACGGGCTCTCGTACACCTCGTTCGCGTACCGCGACCTGCGGGTCGAGCGCGGGAAGGACGGTCTTCGGGTCCGCTTCAAGCTGACGAACACCGGTCAGCGGACCGGCACCGAGACCGCGCAGGCCTATGTGGAGTTGCCGGCGTCGGCGGGCGAGCCCGCCAAGCGGCTGCTCGGCTGGCAACGGGTCACCCTGGCACCGGGCCGCTCCACCACCGTCGAGCTCAGGCTGAGCGCGGCCGACCTGGCCGACCTGCACCTGCTCCAGCACTGGGACGGCCGGTGGACCACGTCGAAGGGCCGGTACACCGTTACCGTCGGCGGATCGTTCGACACCGCTCTCACCGACCGCTTCGTCCTACGCTGACGGTCATGGACTATCGATCCCTGGCCGAGTCGCTCGACCTCGCGGACAAGGTTCGGCTGCTGACCGGCGCGAGCGTCTTCACGCTCGCGCCGGCTCCGGCGATCGGCCTCGGCGAACTGCGCATGTCCGACGGACCCACCGGTGTACGCGGCCTGAGGTTCTCCGGCGGCCCGGTGGTGACGCTGTTCCCCAACGCCACCCTGCTCGCCTCCGCGTGGAGCTCGGAAGCCATGTACGAGGTCGGTCGGCTGCTGGCCGAGGAGGCGATGGCACAGCGGATCCACGTGGTCCTCGGCCCGACGATCAACCTGCACCGCTCACCACTCGGCGGCCGGCTGTTCGAGGCGTTCTCCGAGGACCCGCTGCTGACCGGCAAGCTTGCGGCGGCGTACGTCCGCGGCATGCAGGACAGCGGGGTCGGCGCCTGCCTCAAGCACCTGGTCGCCAACGAGTCCGAGACCGACCGCACCACCGTCGACAGCGTGGTCGACGAGGCGACGCTGCGCGAGCTCTACCTGCTGCCGTTCGAGATCGCCGTGGCGGAGGCGGACGCCTGGTCCGTGATGGCCGCCTACAACGACGTCAACGGCGTGCCGGCGACCGAGCACGACCACGTGATCAACGAGATCCTCAAGGGTGAGTGGGCGTACACCGGGCTCGTGGTCTCGGACTGGTTCGCCACCAAGAGCGCCGCACCCGCCGCCAACGGCGGTCTCGACCTGGTGATGCCCGGTCCCTCCGGGCCTTGGGGGGACGCACTCGTGGCGGCCGTCGCCGCCGGCGAGGTGCCCGAGGCGGTCGTCGACGAGCACGTCGCGCGGTTGCTGCTGTTGGCCGACCGGGTCGGTGCGCTGGGCACGCCGCGCACCTGGCCGGCCGCGCTGCCCGCGCCGGACAGCCCGGCCCGGCGTGCGCAGTTGATCCGGCTCGCGGCGGCCGGGATGACCGTGCTGACCAACCGCGACGACGCGCTGCCGTTGGCCCGCGGCGGCAGCATCGCCCTGGTGGGCCGGCACGCCGTCGAGACGATCTGCATGGGCGGAGGCTCGGCCCAGGTCAACCCGCCCTATCAGGTCAGCATCGCCGAGGGGCTGACCGCTGCGCTCGGCGAAACGGCGACCTTGACCGTGGCCGACGGAGTGGAGGTCAGGTCGCGCGCGGTGCCCGCCCGGCCCGGGTTCCTGACCGACGTGCGGTGGACGCTGTTCGCCGCCGACGGGACGGTGCTCGACACCCGCCTGTCCGCGACGTCGACGGTGGTCGGCTTCGACGACGGGCTGGCTGGGCAGGTCGCCACGGTGTCCTTCACCGGCCGGTTCGTGGCCGGCGGCCCCGTCGAGGTGGGCGCGATCGGTGCGGGCTCGTGGCAGTTGCGGGTCGGTGACCAGAGCCTGGCGTACGAGCTCACGGTGCCGCCCGGCGGCATCGGCGCGGAGATCCTGGCGCCACCGTCGGCGACCGGCGTGCTCACCGCCGCGCCCGGTGACCTGCTGACCGGCTCGCTCACGCTGCGCGCCGGCGACGGACCCATGGGTGGAGTCGGCCGCTACGGCGTCGTTGCCCGGCCGGCGCCGGCCGACCCCGACGAGGTAATCGCCACCGCGGTCGCCGCGGCGGCAGCGGCCGACGTCGCGGTGGTGGTCGTCGGCCTCACCGAGGAGGAGGAGACGGAGGCGGTCGACAAGCACACGTTGCGGCTGCCGGGGCGGCAGGACGACCTGGTCTTCGCCGTCGCGCGGGCGGCCCGGCGGACCGTGGTGGTGGTCAACGCCGCGACACCGGTGCTGATGCCGTGGCTGGACGAGGTCGCCGCGGTCCTCTGGATCGGGCTGCCCGGGCAGGAGGGCGGTCACGCGGTCGCGGCCACGTTGCTCGGCGACATCGAGCCGACCGGGAGGCTGGTCACCACCTTCCCGGCGGCGGACGAGGCGAGCCCGGCCTGGTCGGTGACGCCGGTCGCCGGGAAGCTGCCGTACACGGAGGGCACGTTCGTCGGCTATCGGGGCCATCACGCCGGCCGGGCGCCGTCGCCCGCGTTCTGGATGGGGCACGGCCTGGGCTACAGCCGCTGGGCGTACGCCGACGCGTCCTGGTCGGGGACGACCGTCCACGTCACCGTGACGAACACCGGTTCGCGGGCGAGCCGCGAAGTGGTCCAGGTGTACTTCGCACCGTCCGAAGAGGACCAGCCGGTACGGCTCGTGGGTTGGTGGGCGGTGCAGGCGGAGCCGGGCGCGTCGGTGCCGGTCACGGTGCCGTGCGACAGCCGGCTCTGGCGGCGCTGGGACACCGCGACCGGCGGATGGACCATGTTGGCCGGTGGGCGGCTCCTCGTCACGCGGGGCCTCGGCGACGTCCGCGCCACCCTCGACATCTAGGCCCGCGCGATCAGGATGCCGCCCGGCGGTGGGTCGTCGGGTTCGAGCAGCATTTCGGCCTCGACCGTGAAGCCCGCGTCACGCAGCCAGCCGCTGACGCGGGCCAGGGGGCGGCGGTACACGTACACGTTCATGGGGTGTCCGCCGTAGCCCTCGGTCTTGTGCTTCGCGCGGTCACCGACGTGGAAGCCGAGGAGCACCGGGCCGCCGGGGCGCACCACCCGGTGGAACTCGCGCAGGATCGCGGGCACCTCGGGCTCCGGCACGTGCACCAGCGACCAGAAGGCGAGCAGCCCGGCCAGGTCGGCGTCGGGGAGGTCGAGGGCGGTCATCGTGCCCACCTCGAACCGCAGGCCCGGATGGTCCCGCCGGGCCACCTCGACCATCGCCGGCGACAGGTCGATGCCGAACGCGTCGACGCCCAGGCCGGCCAGGTGCGCGGTGACGTGGCCGGGTCCGCAGCCCACGTCCGCGACGGGTCCGCCGCCGGCCCGGTCCACCAGGTCGGCGAAGAGCGCGAGGGCCGCCCGTAGGTACGGGGCGCCGTCGAGAGAGCCGATCATGTGCTCGGCGTAACTCACGGCGACCGTGTCGTACGAGGTTCGGGTGTCCGCCAGCCAGGTGTCCGTCACCCGGACAGGGTAATGGTGGGTAGGTTCAGGGAAGGTCACAGCGGGAGGGCGCATGGCGGTGCGAACGGTCGACGCGGTGGTGATCGGTGCGGGGCACAACGGCCTGGTGGCTGCCAACCTGCTGGCGGACGCCGGGTGGGAGGTGCTGGTTCTGGAGGCCACCGACACGGCCGGGGGAGCCGTGCGGACCGCCGAGCTGACCGTGCCCGGCTTCCACCACGACGTCTACAGCGCGTTCTATCCGCTGGGTGCCGCGTCGCCGGTGTTGCGCGAGCTCGACCTGGAGTCACACGGGCTGGCCTGGCATCACGCGCCGGCCGTGCTCGCGCACGTGCTGCCCGACGACCGGTGCGCGGTGCTGTCCCGCGACGTGGACTCGACCGCGGCCTCGTTGGCGGCGTTCGACGAGCGCGACGCGGAGGCGTGGACCGCCGAGGTGCGGCGCTGGGAGCGTGTTGGCTCCCCGTTCCTGGAGGCGATTCTGCGACCGTTCCCGCCGGTACGCGCGGGCGCGCGCCTGGCGGCCCGGCTCGGCCCGGCCGGTGCGCTGGACTTCGCCCGGTTCTCCGTGTTGCCGGTCCGCGAGTTCGGCCGGGAGAGGTTCCACGGCGAGGGCGCCCGGCTGTTGTTCGCGGGCGGCGCGTTGCACACCGACCTGGGTCCGGAGCAGGCGGGCAGCGCTCTCTACGGGTGGCTGTTGGCCATGCTCGGCCAATCCATCGGATTCCCGGTGCCGGTCGGTGGCGCGGGACAACTGGTCTCGGCGCTGCTGCGCCGGTTGTCGGCCCGTGGGGGCACCGTCGAGTACGGCCGGCCGGTCGCTCGCGTCTTGCATGCCCGCGGGACCGCGGTCGGTGTCGAGGACGTGCACGGCGAACACGTGCGGGCGCGACGGGCGGTGCTGGCCGACGTGCCGGCGCCCTTCCTCTACTCGGAGCTGGTCGGGCTGGACGCGCTGCCGGCCGGATTCACCCGGCACCTGCGGGGGTTCCAGTGGGACAACAGCACGATCAAGGTGGACTGGGCGCTGTCGGCGCCGGTGCCCTGGACGGCTGCTGGCGCGCGCGGAGCCGGGACGGTTCACCTGGGCTCCCTGGCCGGGTTGACGGCGTACGGCGCCGCGTTGGCGCGGGGTGAGGTGCCCTCCGAGCCGTTCGTCCTGATCGGACAGATGACGACGTCCGACCCCAGCCGGTCGCCGGCGGGCACGGAGTCGCTGTGGGCGTACACCCACGTGCCGCAACAGGCGGCCGGCGATGTCGACCGTCTCCAGGCGCAGGCGGAGCTCATGGAGGACCTGATCGAACGCCACGCGCCCGGGTTCCGCTCGTCGATCCTCGGGCGGCACGTGCAGCTACCGGGCGATCTGGAGCACGGCAACCCGAGCCTGTTCGGCGGTGCCATCAACGGGGGCACCTCTGCGTTGCACCAGCAGCTTTTCTTCCGGCCGGTGCCGGGGCTGGGCCGCGCTGACACGCCGATCGACCGGCTCTACCTGGCCGGCTCGTCGGCGCATCCGGGCGGGGGAGTGCACGGCGGCCCCGGCTCCAACGCGGCCCACGCGGCGCTGGCCCGCAACGGTGCCGCGGGTCCGGCGTACGCGGCGGTCGTCGGCGCACTCCACCGCCGCCTCTACCGCTGAGGCGAGTCCGCGGGCGTGAGCTACGGAAGCTGAAAAAGCCGTCAGAAAGCGGCCTCCGACAGGATCAGCTAGTCGAACTCTCAGCCACGTGGACAAGGAGTGCCTGCATGATCCGTCGAATCCTAGGAACGTTACTGGCCGCCACCTTGGTAGCCGCCGGCTTGACGGCTTTCGCCGCCACCCCCGCGGCCGCGGCCGCGGTGTGCAACGACAACGACCCGCTGCGCGGTCCCTACTGGTGGGCCGGCGTCGACGCTGTCGCCGACAGCGGGACCCGGAAGGTCCTCGCGGTCAGCGATCCGTGGGCGCAAAACTCCACCACGTACATCTGGGACTACAACAACGACAACCGGCAGAAGTGGTACATGGACTGCACGAGCGACGGCGTCTACTTCATGCGTCTCGCGTCGAACACGGCGCTCTGCCTGACCGACCGGGGCGCCGGGTTCGCGGCGGTGATCTGGCCGTGCGGGTGGTCAGATCCGGGAATGTACTGGGAACAGCACGGCGCGGGACAGGCATACACGGTCTACGACGGCTTCGCGTCGAGCTACCGGTTCGTCAGCTTCCACTCACGACGCTGCCTCGACGTCTTCAACGGCGACTCCGGCAACGGCACGATGGTGACCACCTGGAACTGCAACGGTCTCAACAACCAGCGCTGGTACTGACGGCGACGCACCTGACCGACCGACCTCCGGACATCAGGGGGCCGGTGCGGTCGGGCGCGCCGAGCGGGACCTTGCCTGCGTCGATCCTCAGCTGCGATTCCGAGAATGCCGGACATGGGAACGCGATCGCGATACAGTGAATGATTGCTCCGGTTCGGCGGCCCGCCGCCCGTCCGATGTGGACCATGCGGCTGGCGTTCCATGCTGTGAGGATTCGACATGACGACAATCGCGATGATCGGTGCGGGACAGATCGGCAGTCAGCTCGCCCGCGAGGCGGTGCGGCACGGGTATGACGTCGTGATCAGCAACTCGCGTGGTCCCGAGACGCTCGCCGGGCTGGTACGGGAGCTCGGCCCGTCCGCTCGGGCCGCGTCCGCACGCGAAGCGGCCGCGGCCGGGGACTTCGCCGTGGTCGCCGTGCCGCTCAAGAACTATTCGCAGGTGCCCGTCGATCAGCTCGCCGGCAAGATCGTGATTGATACCAACAACTACGACGCCGACCGCGACGGCCCCATCGAGGCGATCGACGACGGCACGGCGACCGTCTCCGGCCTGCTGCAGGAGCACCTGCCCGCCAGCAAGGTCGTCAAGGGGTTCAACCTCATCCTGGCGCCGGACATCACCACCGATGGCAGGCCCAAGGGCGCGTCCGACCGCCGTGCGCTCGCGACGGCGAGCGACTACCCGGAAGCGGTCGCGTTCATCACCGCGTTCTACGACGAGCTCGGGTACGACACCGTGAGCTCAGGAGACCTCGACACAAGCTGGCGCTTCGACCGCGACGACGATCCCGCCTACACGGTGGCTCCGCAAACCGTCGAGGAGCTCACGGCCAACCTCGCGCGCGCCGAACGCGCCTGACCTCGACGCAGCCGCGGGTGAGGTGCCCGCCGAGCCGCGGGCCGACCTCGGCGTACGCGGCGTCGAGGTCGCGGATCAGTCCGTCGCGGTAGAGGGGGGCTAGCGGTGGCGCAGCACGGTGTCGCGGTCATCGGTGCCCCCACCGGCGGCTCTATCGCTGAGCGGGAGTCCAGTCGTCGTACTCCCAGCTGAACTTCCGTGCCCGGTTCGCCGGGACCCAGTGGACGCCGACCGCCTCGGCGAAACGCGCATCCGCCGCACGCGTCTGGGCGCGCGCGGTCAACAGCTCGCCCGAGCCGCGGACCGCTACGGCCCACATCAGCTCCCGCGCGTTCGGCTCGCCTCCGTGCCTCTCGGCGTCGTCGACGCGTTTCGCCGCTGCCCGCAACGCCTGCCGACCTGCCAGGGTCGGCCATGGGGCCTTCAACAGCAGCCAGCCGACGACCGCGCAGGTACCGACCACCACCAGGATGCCGGCGGTGGCGCCGCGGGCCGCCTCGGCGCGGTTGCCGACCAGCGAGAGCAGCCGGAGGACGCCGAACGCCGCGGCCAACCAGAGCGGGACGGTGGTCACCTGGAACCAGCGCCGCCGCTCGGGTGAGGAGAGCAGCCCGCGCCGGGCGAGCTTGAGGTGCAGGGCGGCGGCCGCGGCCCGTACGTCCCGGTCGGCCAGTGCCCGTGGCCAGCTCGACGGTTCCCGCAGCCGAGCATGGATGGCGACCATCAGCGGCGGCGCGCCTGTGGGGAGTGGACCCGTCACGTCGAGGACTGACGCGGGTCCGAGGTTGATGGCGCCCTTGCGGTGCAGGCCGACCGCGCAGGTGAGCGTCGCGAGGTGGAACCCGCCGTTCAGATAGGCGAGGTCGACGGCGCCGGGTGTTCGGCGGCCCGGGTCGCCGCCGGGCCAGAGCCACACCACCGCCCGGGCCGCCAGCGCGACCACGAGGGCAGCGCCGGCCAGGGCGACGTAGAGGGAAAGGAAGTAGGCGCCGCCGGAGTTCCACAAAGACACGACCGTCATTGTGCGGTGCCGGCGCACGCCGCCGCTTCAGCCGTTGTGAGCGATGTTCACAACAAGGGCGGCCACCACGGTAATGAAGAAGACGCCCCACCCGACGAGGTTGCGGGACCCGACGCGCAGGTGGGCGACGAGCGCGCCGACGAAGTACAGGACGAGGCCGATCGAGGCGAGGATCCCCAGCAGCGGCACCGCGAACCCGGCCAGCAGCCCGACGGAACCCGCCGCGAGGAACGCGCCCAGCATCGGCATCCAGCTGTGTGGCAGGCGCTTCATGTCGAGCTGCGCCTTGGGATAGTCGTGGCCGGCGAAGTAGGTGACGGCGGCGATCGCGGTGAAGACCGAGGCGAGAATGGTGACGGTGACGTAGGCGCCGAACATGGGTTCTCCTCCGGGTGTGGTCCCACAGAGGACGGCACAGCCCCGACGGATGTGCCGCGTCGTGACCCGAGTCACAACAAGCATGGAACCACCCAACGATGGCCGGTCCTCTTATCCGGTGAGGGGGTCACCATGGCTGCACGGTCGGACCGGGAACGGGAGTTCGCCGAGTTCGTCGCGCTGCGCTATGCCGACCTGGTCCGCACGGCGGTGCTGCTCACCGGCGACCGCGGGCACGCGGAGGATCTCGTGCAACGGGCCCTGCTGGCGGTGTTCCGGTCCTGGGACCGGCTCGATCGCGTCGCCAACGCGGAGGCCTACACCCGCACGACCATGGTGCGCCTGGCATCGCGGTGGTGGCGGCGCCGGTGGCGGGCGGAGGTACCGACGCAATGGCTGCCGGACCGGCCGATCGGCGACCACGCGCCGGATGTGGACACGGCCGAGGTCGTACGCCAGGCATTGGCGTCACTGCCGTGGGCGCAACGGGCCGTGCTGGTGATGCGCTATTTCGAGGAACGGTCCGAGGCGGAGATCGCCGAAGTGCTCGGCTGCTCGCCGGGCACGGTGAAGAGCCGGGCCAGCCGCGGCCTGGCGGCATTGCGCGCGGTCGTCCACATCGAGGGGGTGTCGGGTCGTGAACGAGGCTGAGTCGGTACGCGCTCTGCTGGTCACGGTGGCCGAGCGCGGGGCAGGGGAGCAGATCGTCCCACCGGTCGCTGACCTGATCGGGCGGGCGCGCCGATCTCGCCGGCGGCGTCAAACGGTCGCCTGCGCGGTCGTCCTAGCGGTGGCGGCCGCCGTCGCGGTGCCGCAGGCGGTCCTGGACCGGGGGCCGGCGGAGCGATCGGTTGCCCCTTCCTGGCAGGGATATCCGGCGACCGGTCCGGGCACGGCGATCGCGCTGGCAGCCGGGCGTTGGAGCAGGTTGCCGTCAGCGCCGATCCCCGGGCGGTCGGACGCGGCGACGGCCTGGACCGGCACCGAGATGCTTGTCTGGGGCGGCCGAGTGGCGGACTCGGCGCGCGCCGACGGGGCCGCCTACCGGCCTTCGGATCAGCGGTGGACGGTCCTCCCGCCGGCGCCGCTGACGGCCCGCTTCGGCATGGCGTACACGTGGACCGGCGCCGTGTTGTTCGTCTGGGGTGGGGGCGACACCACTGCGGACGGCGCTGTCTACGACCCGGCGGCGCGGATCTGGCGGCTCCTGCCGACGTCGCCGCTGTCCCCGCGCACAGATGCGACAGCGCTCTGGACCGGACGCGAGGTGCTGGTCCTCGGCGGACGGTCCGAGGACGGACGCGCCCTGGTCGACGCGGCCGCCTACGACCCCGCTACCTCGCGGTGGCGGTCGCTGCCCGCGTTGCCGGCGCCGCCCGACCACCCCGTGGACTATCTCGTGCCGGTGGTCACGGGCGACCAGGTCTACGTGTGGGCGCCGTGGGCGCACCGGGTGCACACGTCCCCGAACACCATCCACACGAACTACGCCGTTGATCTGTTCCGCTTCGACACCCGGACCGATACGTGGTCCACGCCCGAGCTGACCGGCGATGCTCCGGCTGGTGCGCGCCAGCCCCTCTGGACGGGGCGGGAGATCATCGTCCCGGCCGCTTTCCCGTACCGGCCAGGCTCTGGCCCCATCGTCGTCAACCTCCGCGGCAGCCGCCTCGACCCGGCCGACGGGCGATGGCGAACCATGACCCACGGCCCGATCGACGACCGGAACGGCCAATACGTCTGGACCGGCGCGGCTGTCATCTCTTTCGACAACGCGGGTGCGGGAGCCGTCTGGGATCCCGGCGCGGACCGCTGGACCACAATCCCGGACGCGCCGCGGGCACCCGCCGAGAGCGCTTCGATGGTCTGGACCGGAACGCACCTGTTGATCTGGGGAGAGCTCGGCCCGCCCGAGAGCGCCGGCCTCAGCTACGGAAGCTGAACCCCGCGCAGAAACGTCGTTGACAGCCCATTGATCATTTTCGGTACGATCGCCGCAAGGTAGGGCCTGTAGCGCAGGGGTGGTCGCGCCGCATTCCACTAGGCGGAGGATGCCGGTTCGAGTCCGGTCGGGCCTTACCCCTCGCGTGGTGGCCGGTAGCGCAGTGGTTGACGCGCCGCACTCCAAATGCGGAGGACGCCGGTTCGAGTCCGGCCCGGCCACCCCCAGGCGCAGAGGTGAACAAGGCGATGAACGGTGACGAGCTCGAGGCCCTGCTGCGGGCGCTCGGTGAGGTTCGCGAGCTGCCCGTCGACGATCCTGCCCGGCTGCGCGTCCAGCGTGCGGTCGACGGCCTGGTCAAGGATGCCCAGCGGCAGCGGCGAGCCAACCGCCGGCGACAGACCTCGGCCGCCGACCGGGCGGTAGTTGCCACGGCGGCCACTGGTGCGGCGGACCGGGCCGACGGCGAACCGGTCCCCGCCGCCGAGCCGGTCGATCGCGGCCGGACGCGCCGGGAGCGGCGTTGCTATGCCTGCTTCGGCCGATTCCGCGACGTCGACGCGTTCTACCACGCGCTTTGCCCGAGCTGTGCTGACCTTCACCGCCAGCACCGCGATGCCAGAGCCGATCTGCGTGGCCGGCGTGCGGTGGTGACCGGTGGTCGGGTCAAGATCGGTTATCAGGTGGCCCTGAAGTTGCTGCGTGACGGCGCGGCGGTCACGGTGGTGACGCGCTTCCCGGCGGACGCCGCGCGCCGGTACGCGCAGGAGCGGGATGCCGCGACCTGGCTGCCGGCACTGCGAATCATCGGTGCCGACCTGCGTGACCCGCGCCAGGTGCTGGACCTTGCCGAGCGGTTGGCCGAGGGCGGCCTGGACATTTTGATCAACAACGCGGCCCAGACGGTACGGCGGCCGCTCTGGGCGTTCCAGCCGCTCGTGGCGACGGAGCTCCTGGCGGTCGGCGCGGTCGAGACCGTGACCGGCTACCGACCCGGTGCGGCTCCACCCGAATGGCAGGCGGCGCTTGAAACGGCGGGTTCGGCGCTGGCGGGCGACACCGACGCCACCGGCGCGTTGGTGGTCCGCGGCTCCGCGAACTCCTGGACGGCCCGGATCGGCGAGATCGACCCGGTGGAACTGCTGGAAGTACAGCTCGTCAACGTCGTGGCCCCGTTCCTGCTGGTCGACCGGCTCCGCGGGGCACTGAGCAAAGCCGGCCCGAGCTACGTGGTGAACGTGAACGGCCGCGAGGGCTGGTTCGGCGAGAACGGCCCCGGCCCCGAGCGCCACCCGCACACCTCCGTCAGCAAGGCGGCGCTCAACATGCTGACCCGGGTCGGCGCGGCCGACCTGGCGCGACACCGGGTGTACATGTGCGGTGTCGACACAGGATGGGTCACCGACGAGAACCCGGCCGACATCAAGGCGCGTCGCGCCTCCTCCGGCTGGCGACCGCCACTGGACGTGGTGGACGCGGCAGCGCGGATCTACCACCCGATCATCAGCGGTGAGTCCGGAGCACCCTTGCACGGCGTGCTGCTGAAGAACTACGCCGTCGTGCCGTGGTAGGTCAGGCCGCCTCCGAGACGGTCTTGAGGCGGCCGAGGCCCTTCTCGAAGTCGGGGCCGATCATCTGGTCCATCGACTTGAAGATGCCCATCAGCCGGATGCCGAGGCTCTTCGGGCCGATCATCGTCCAGGTGACCCGGGACCCGTCGGCCGCCGGCTCGACCCGGAACATGATCTCGTTGCGGGACTTGAAGGGCTTCTCGAAGGCCAGGTCGATCTTCACGTCGGACGGCTCCTGCGCGGAGACGATCTCCATGCGGCCGACGCCGGCCTGCTTGTTGCCCGACCACGAGTAGGCCGCGCCGGGTCCGGCCGGGGCGCCCGAGTAGTGACGCTGCAGCGCCGGGTCGACATCTTCCCACGGCGACCACTGTGTCCAGTTGTGAAAGTCCGCGATCTTCTCGTAGATCCGGGCCGGCGGCGCCGCGATCTCGATCGATCTCACTACCGTGTACGTTTCGGTCACGGCCCGTCAGCGTACGCCCGAATGAACGTCCATGGTGGTCATTCACCCGTAGAAGCTACGGCGCTTCCAGGTAGTTGAGGACCGCCAGCACCCGCCTGTTGTCGTCGCCGTCCGGAAGCAGGCCCAGCTTCCCGAAGATGTTGTTGATGTGCTTGTTGACCGCCTTCTCCGTGACGCCCAGGCGGCTCGCGATGCCGGCGTTCGCGCGGCCCTCGGCCATCAGTCGCAGCACCTCGCGCTCGCGTGGCGTCAGGCGGGCGATCGTCTCCTCCTGGCCCCGCCGGGAGAGCAGGTCCGCGACCACGTCGGGGTCGAGGACCGTGCCGCCGGCGGCCACGATCCGGACCGCCTCGACGAACCGGGCCACGTCCGCGACCCGGTCCTTGAGCAGGTAGCCGAGGCCGCCGCGGCCGTCCGACAGCAGCTCCCGTGCGTAGAGCACCTCGACGTGCTGGGAGAGGACCAGGACCGGGAAGCCGGGGGTACGCGCCCGCGCCTGCGCCGCCACCCGCAGCCCTTCGTCGGTGAACGAAGGTGGCAGCCGGACGTCGACGATCGCGACGTCGGGGGACAGGTCGGCGATGGCCGTGCGGAGCTCCGGGGCCGTGGCGGCCGTGGCCACCACCGTCTCGCCGTACGCGGTCAGTATCCGGGCCAGGCCGTCCCGCAGCAGCGCCTGGTCCTCGCCGATCACGACCCGCACGGGACCTCCATCGCGAGCACCGTCGGGCCGCCCGGCGGGCTGGTCACGGCCAGGCGGCCGTCGAAGGCGCCCAGCCGCTTGCACACGCCGGCCAGGCCGCCGGCCGGTGGGATGCCGGCGCCGCCCGCGCCGTCGTCGCCGACCTCGACCAGCAGGTTCTGGGCGCGAGCGCGCAGGTTGACCCAGGCGCGCGTCGCGCCGCTGTGCTTGGTGACGTTGGCCAGCGCCTCCGCGATCGCGAAATAGAGCGCGGCCTCGACCGGTGCCGCCGCACGCACCCCTGGGTCGGCGAAGACCGTGGTCGGCACCGGCAGCACCACCGCGAGCGCGCGGACCGCCTCGACCAGCCCGCGTTCGGCCAGCACCGGCGGGTGGATGCCGCGGACCAGGCGGCGCAGGTCGGCCAGCGCCTGGCCGCTGGTGTCGCGGGCCTCGGCGAGCAGTGCCTCCGCCTTGGCCGGGTCGGTGCGGATGAGCTGCTCGGCGAGGCCGATCGTCATGCCGAGCGCCGCGATCCGCGCCTGCGCGCCGTCGTGGAGGTCCTTCTCGATGCGGCGTAGCTCGGCGGCGCCGGAGTCGAGCGCGTCCGCGCGGGTCACCTCGAGCCGGTCGACCCGGGCCTCCAGGGCGTACCGGGGCGGGCTGAGCAGCGCGGCGCTGAACCTGGCGTGCAGGTCGAGGAAGGCGGGCGCGCCGGCGATCAGGACGGCCACCGCGAGCACGCCGATGCCCACCGCCACCGGCCAGAACTGGTGCTCGGTGCCGACCGTGAGCACCACCGGGGCGATCACCAGGCCGAGGCCCGCCCACGCCGTCAGCGCGACCGGTACGAGGCCCATCGCGGTGCCGACCGGCACGTTGAGGACGAGCCAGAGCAGGTCGCGCCAGGTCGCCGGGTCGGCGAGCTGGCGGAGCCCGTGCGCCGGCCCGCGGTAGGGGCGGTCGATCCGCACCCCTGACCAGGCTCGGCCGCGTTCCCGCTGCTCGTCGGCGTAGCGCCGGACGGCCGCCAGCGCGCGGGGTGCGAGCACCAGGCCGATGCCGAGGGGCAGCAGCGCGATGGAGATGGCGGCGGCGATGAACAGGAGGAGGCCGCCGAGCGAGCGTGCCGCGAGCTCGATGCCTCGCAGACCCGCCTCGCGCGCAGCCGCGATCCGGTCTTCCCACTCCATCGTTCGCCCATTCTCCCGCGCCGCGGCGCCGCTGTCGGTAGGGGAAACCCCACCTTCGTGCCCATCGATCCAAGTCGTTTTATGTGGGCCGTCGACATATCGACCCACACCCATCCGCTCGTAGGTTTTGCACCTCGCCGCGGTGTGGCGCGCGACACAGACAGGAGGCGCGATGGTCGAGACAGTGCTCGCCACCCACGCCCTGACCCGCGACTTTCGCGGATTCCGGGCGGTCGACGGTGTCGACCTGGCCGTCGCGGCCGGCACCGTGCACGCGCTGGTCGGCCCGAACGGTGCGGGCAAGACTACCTTGTTCAACCTCTTGACCGGATTTCTGCGGCCCACCTCAGGACGCATCGAAGTGGGTGGCCGCGACATCACCGGGCTGCCGCCGGAGCGGATCGCCGGGCTGGGGGTGGCCCGCTCGTTCCAAATCACCAGCCTGTTCCCGATGCTGTCCGCCCGCGAGCACGTGGAGCTCGCGCTCCAGAGCCGGGGCCGGCTCGGCTGGCAGTTCTGGCGCTCGGCGAAGCTGCTCGGCCGGTTCCGGGAGCGGGCCGACGAGCTGCTCGCCATGGTCGGGCTCGAGGGCCTGGCCGACGTGCCGTCCGACGCCCTCCCGTACGGCCGCAAGCGCGCCCTCGAACTGGCTCTCGCGCTCGCCCTCGACCCGGTGGTGCTGCTGCTCGACGAGCCGACCGCGGGGATGGGCCTGGAGGACGTCGACCGCACCGTCGACCTGGTCGACCGGGTCCGGGCCGGGCGCACGGTCGTGCTGGTCGAGCACAACATGAGCGTCGTCGGGCGGCTCGCCGACCAGGTCACCGTGCTCCAGGCCGGCCGGGTGCTGGCCGAGGGCGGCTACGCCGAGGTGCGGGCCGACGAACGGGTGATCACCGCCTACCTAGGAGCGCCTGATGCTGCGGGTTGAGGGACTGCGCGCCTGGTACGGCGAGGCCACCGTGCTGCGCGACGTCGCGTTGACGGTCGCTCCCGGCGAGGTGGTCACGCTGGTCGGGCGCAACGGCGCCGGCAAGTCCACGCTGCTGCGCTGCCTGATGGGCCTGCACGCGGGCCAGCGCGGCACGGTCACCCTCGACGGGCGCGACCTCGGGTCACTGCCGGCGCATCGGAGGGCCCGCCTCGGGCTCGGTTGGGTGCCCGACGACCGCGGCGCGTACGCCTCGCTGACCGTCACCGAGAACCTCACCCTGCCGCCGGCGGTCGGGCCGAACCCGTGGCCGCTGGCGCGGGTCTACGAGAGCTTTCCCGTGCTGCACGAGCGCCGGGACTCCGCGGCCACCCAGCTCTCCGGCGGCGAGCAGCAGATGCTGGCGCTGGCCCGGGTGCTCCGGATGGGCGCCCGCCTGCTGCTCTGCGACGAGCCGACCGAGGGGCTCGCCCCGCTGCTGGTCGCGCGCGTCGGCGACATCATCCGGCAGGTCCGCGACCAAGGCACCGCGGTGCTGCTGGTCGAGCAGAACCTGCGCTTCGCGACCGGGGTCGCCGACCGCCATCACCTGCTGGCCGAGGGCCGGGTGGTCGAGACGCTCCGCAACGAGGAGGTACGCGAGCGCGAGAGCGAGCTGCTCACGTACCTCGGCATCTGATTCGAGATTTTGGAGGCGGCTCATGGATAGACGTGTTGGCGTAGCGGTGGTCGGTGCCCTCGGGCTCCTGCTCTCCGGTTGCGGAGGTGGGGGACCGCAGAGCTCGGGGGACAGCAAGCTCTCCGGCGACCGGATCGTGCTGGGGGTGCTCAACGACCAGTCGGGCGTCTACCTGGCGCTCTCCGGCACCAACTCGGTCAAGGCCGTGGAGATGGCGATCGCCGACTTCAAGGCCAAGCACGGCGGCGACGCCATCACCGACGACATCACGGTGGAGACCGCCGACCACCAGAACAAGCCGGACGTGGCCAACACCAAGGCCGCTGAGATGTACGACCGGCTCGGCGTCGACACGATCCTCGACGTGCCCACCTCGTCGGCGGCGCTGAAGGTGGCCGACGTGGCGAAGGAGAAGAAGAAGCTCTACTTCAACATCAGCGGCGCGACGACGGACCTGACGGGCAAGTCCTGCAACAAGTACACGTTCCATTACGCGTACGACACGTACATGCTGGCCAACGGCACCGGTCGGGCCGTCACCGAGCAGGGTTCGAAGAACTGGTACATCGTCTACCCGAACTACGCGTTCGGTCAGGACATGGAGAAGAGCTTCTCGACCGCGGTGACCGGTGCGGGCGGCACCATCGTCGGCAAGGACGCGACGCCGTTCCCGAACGACAACTTCTCCACCTTCCTGCTCAAGGCGCCGACGCTGAAGCCGAAGCCGGACGTGCTCGGCACCATGCAGGCCGGCGGCGACCTGGTCAACCTGGTCAAGCAGTACAACGAGTTCAAGCTGCGGGAGAAGGGCGTCGGGCTGTCGGTCGGCCTGATGTTCCTCACGGACATCCACTCGCTGACCCCGGCGGCGCTGGCCGGCACCACGTACACCGACGCCTGGTACTGGAACTTCGACGCGGAGAACCGGGCGTTCGCCGACCGGTTCCTCAAGGAGACAGGGTCGCGGCCGACGTTCGCGCACGCGGCCAACTACTCGGCGGCGCTGCAATACCTGGAGGCGGTGCAGGCGGCCGGCACCGACGACGCGGACGCGGTGGTCAAGCAGCTCGAGGGCAAGAGCATCAACGACGTGTTCCTGCGCAACGGCAAGATCCGGGCGGAGGACCACCGGGTCATCCACGACGCGTACCTGGCCCAGGTGAAGCCGGCGGCAGAGGTCACGGAGGACTGGGACTACGTGAAGATCCTCAAGACGATCCCCGCCGCGGAGGCCTTCCGGACCCCGTCGGCTGACTGCAAGCTATGAGCTCTTTTCTTCAGCACACGTTCGACGGGTTGGTGAGCGGGGCGTTTCTCGCCCTGCTCGCCCTCGGCCTGGCGGTCATCTTCGGGATGCTGCGGGTGGTGAACTTCGCGCACGGAGCGTTCTACATGCTCGGCGCGGTCGGCACCTACCTGTTGCTGACCGAGTTCGGCGTGCCGTTCTGGTGGGCGTTGCTGATCGTGCCGGTGGCGCTGGGAGTGCTCGGCATGGGCGTCGAGCGGGCGTTCGTGCACCGGCTGGCCCGGCTCGACCCGCTCTACAACTTCCTGCTCACCTTCGGCCTCACGCTGGTGCTCCAGGATCTGGTCAAGCTGCGGTACGGGACGCAGTCCAGCCCGTACGCCACACCGTCCGCATTGGCCGGGACCGTCGACTTCGGACTGTTCGACTTCCCGGCGTACCGCGTGTTCGTCCTGGCCTTCGCCGTCGTGGCCTGTGTCGCGGTCTGGTGGCTGCTCGGGCACACCCGGGTCGGCATGGTGGTGCGGGCCGCGACCGAGCGTCCGGAACTGAGCCGGGCGCTGGGCATCGACGTCGGGCGGTGGGTGATGCCGGTGTTCGGCTTCGGGATCGCGCTGGCCGGCGTCGCCGGGGTGCTGGCCGCGCCGATGCGGGCGGTCAACCCACTGATGGGCGCCGACCTGGTCATCGTGGTCTTCGCGGTCGTGGTGATTGGCGGCCTCGGCTCGATCTTCGGCTCGGTGGCGGCGGGCTTCGGCATCGGCCTCGTCCAGGCCTGGGGAGAGTCCTATCTGGACCAATGGCCGATCGTGGCGCAGACGTCGGTCTTCGTCATCATGGCGGCCGTTCTGCTGTGGCGACCGGCCGGGCTCTTCGGCCGCGAGGAGGCGCCGGCATGAGCGTGGCACCTTCGGTGGTGCGGGCGGCGGCCGCTGCGCCGCGTCGCCTGCGCTGGGCGCTGCTGGTCGCCGGGCTGGCGATCGCGGTGTGGTTGCCCAACGGGCTCTATCCGGCGGTCGCCGTCGACATGCTCTGCTGGGCGTTGTTCGCCGTGGCGGTCGACCTGCTGCTGGGCTACACGGGTCTGCTCTCGTTCGGCCATGCCGCGTTCTGGGGCACGTCCGCGTACGCGACAGGGTTGGTAGCCATTCATCTCGGCGCGCCGTTCCCGGTCGCCGTGCTGTCGGGCGCGCTGGTCGCGGCCGCGCTGGCCGTGCCGATCGGGTACCTGGCGGTCCGGCGCACCGGCATCTACTTCGCGATGGTGACGCTGGCCTTCGCCCAGATGATCTACTACATCGCCAACAACCGACGTGGTCTGACCGGTGGCGAGAACGGCCTGCAGAGCGTGCCGCGGGAGCTGTTCGGCCTGGACCTGACGGACGCGTACTACTTCTACTACGCGGCCCTGCCGGTGGTGCTGCTCGGTTTGTGGGCGGCGTGGCGGATCGTCAACTCACCGTTCGGCCGGGTCCTCGTCGGCATCCGCGACAACCCGGCGCGGGCGCGGGCACTCGGCTACCCGGTGCACCACTACAAGCTGCTGGCGTTCGTCCTGTCGGCCTTCATCGCGGGGCTGGGCGGTGGCCTGTTCGCGATGGCGCACCGCTTCGTCACCCTCGACACCCTCCACTGGACCACCTCGGGCAAGGCGGTGGTCATGGTCGTCCTGGGCGGCATCGGCACGCTCTGGGGCGGAGTGCTGGGCGCGGGCCTGCTGGTGAGACTGGAGGACTGGCTGTCCTTCTCGGGCTTCGAGGCGGTCGGCCTGGTCACCGGCGGCCTGTTCGTGGTGGTGGTCCTGGTCTTCCGGCGCGGCCTCTGGGGCACGGCGGCCGACCTGCTCCGTCGCCGGTTCGGCCGCCCCTAGCCGCACCGGCGGGTCGCGCCCGCCCCGTCCCGGGCGCGACCCACCGGTGCGGGGGCCTCAGCAGCTCGCGATCTTCTTGCTGCCCACAAAGAAGCCGGTGCTGTTGACTCGCGCGTTTCCGCTCTGGCCCACGGTGTTGCTGGTCCAGGACACGTTGCCGGCGCTGTTGATCGTCACGAAGTTGCCGTCGCGCTGGTAGACGGCGTGGCTGGCATTGATCTGCAACCAGCACAGCTTCTGGACGCCCGCGGTGGACTTGCGCAGATAGAGCACCCCGGCGCCCGAGACCCCGCGACGTCGAACAGCTCGCCGACGGTCTGGAACTGGTGGGTGCCGCGCGCGCGGCCTTCGTCCGGGCGGGCGCCGACCACGCCTGGTCGGCGCGGACCGGTGCGGCACAGCGAGGGCCACGGCAACTGCCGGCGGCGGTGCCCGGGTTCGTCGGCCGGACGAGACAGCTGGCCTTTCTGGACTCGACGGACGCCGCCGTCGTCGTGATCGCGGGCATGGCCGGTGTGGGCAAGACCGCACTGGCCACGACATGGGCACGCCGCCGGCCAGACCGGTTTCCGGACGGCGAGCTCTACGTCAACCTGCGTGGTCACGACAGGTTGGGGCCGCTGGAGCCGATCGACGCGGTGACCCGGTTCGGCGTGCCGGCGCCCGACGTCCCTCTTGACCTCGACGAGGCGACGGCGCTCTATCGCAGCACAGTGGACCGCAAACGCTGCCTGATGCTGCTCGACAACGCCGCGCACGCCGAGCAGGTGCGCCCGCTGCTGCCCGGTGGCGCCGGCTGCCGGGTGCTGGTGACGAGCCGGGACACGCTCGCCGGGCTCGTGGCGATCGAGCACGCCCGCCGCCTCGCCCTCGTTGTGCTCGACGACGACGAGAGCGTAGACCTGTTGACCCGGATGGTCGGCCGCCGTGCGCAGCCGCCGCCGTGCGCGGTCAGCCGGTTGGCGACGGCGTGCGGCAACCTTCCGCTGGCGCTGCGGATCGTCGGTGCCGCGA
Organism: Asanoa ishikariensis; assembly: GCF_900107455.1. Classification (GTDB taxonomy): domain Bacteria; phylum Actinomycetota; class Actinomycetes; order Mycobacteriales; family Micromonosporaceae; genus Asanoa; species Asanoa ishikariensis. Next base: position 698,885 of record NZ_FNQB01000004.1, read on the forward strand.
TCGCCGACCTGGCGGCCACGGACATCACGGACTACGCCGAGACGGTGGCGCTCGGCGCTCTCGACGTCGACGGTGACCCGGCCGCATCGGTCCCGGATGGCGTTCGAACGCTCCTACCGCACGTTGTCGTCGCCCGCCCAGCGCGCGTTCCGTCTCCTGGGCGAGCACCCCGGTCCCGTCATCGACCTGGCCGCCGCCGGCGCGCTCCTCGACGGCCCGGCGGCCGGTCGGCTCGACGAGCTCGCGGCGGCACACCTCGTCGTCCGCGAGGCGCCGGAGCAGTTCGGCATGCACGATCTGCTGCTCCAGTTCGCGCGCGAACGACCTGACGCGGACGGCGAGGCGGCGCGGGAGCGGTTGTTCTATCACTACCTCACGACCGTGCGGGCGTCCGGCGCGCTGGTGGCGCCGCGGATGGTCACCATTCCGCACGCGCCGGGGCCGGCCGGGCCGTTCACCGACGGCGAGGCCGCCGCGCGATGGATCGACCGCGCGTTGCCGAACCTGGTCGCCGTGGCCGGTTCGGCCTGCGGCGCCGACGCGTGGCTGATCCCGGACTCGTTGCGGGGCTACTTCTGGCTGCGCCGGTCGTACGGCGAGTGGTTCAGCGTCGCCCGCGCCGGTCTCGCGGCGGCGGAGGCCGCCGGCGACGGACACGGCCGCGCGGCCATGCACCTCAGCCTCGGCCTTGCTCATCGGGTACGGGCGGAGTTGCGCGCGGCGGCCGCACACTTCGACGAGGCCGCGCGCATCGCCCGCGACATCGGCTGGCCCGAGGCACAGGCGTCGGCCGCGAGCAGCATGGGTGTGATCCACACGGAGCTGGGCGAGCCGCGCATCGGCGTGACGCGGATCGCGGAAGCGGTCGCCATCTACCGGGCGGTCGGCCGCCAGGCCAGCGAGGCGGTCGCACTGGCCAACCTGGGCACGCTGCACTCCGCGATGGGTGACCTCGAGCTCGCCAACGAGGCGTCCACGCAAGCGCTCGCCCTCTACCGGGAGACGGGCAACGTCGCGACCGCCCTGACGGCTCAGCTCGGCTCGGCGCCGGAGGACGGCTCGTGGACCGGCCCGAGCGCGGCGCGGCAGGCGCTGGAGCGGGCGCGAAGCGCGGCCGCGCGGGAGCCGGAGATCGCCGCGTTGACGGCCCTGGCCCACGCGCTGCGGGTCGACGGCCGAGCGGACGAGGCGGTGAGCCACGCGACGTCGGCCGTGGCCCTGGCCCGTGAAGGCGGGTTCGCCCTGTTGGAGAAGAAGGCCCGAGAAGCGCTGCGAGCTATTCGACGATGATGCCGTCGGGCCGCGCGGCCCTGGGGCGGAGGGTCGCCGGGTCGGTGGCGGCCAGCACGGCCAGCTCTCGCGCGAGCTCGTCCTCGGTGGTGACCCGGGAGGCGAACGGCAGACGTACGTCGCGGTGCTCCTGCCGCGTCTCGGCCCGCACCGTCAGCCCGTCGGAGTCGATCGCGACCGGAACGAGCCGGGCGCTCGGGGACGGCAGCCGCCAGCCGGCCGGCAGGGTCAGCCGCTCGATGTCGAGCTGGTGGAGGAACGCCGCCTCGACGGCGGCGACGGGATCAGGCGAAGCGGCGCGGTAGTCGGAGACGGACACGTCACCGGAGGTCGAGTGGCGCTCGATGTGCACGCCGACCGGCTCGACCGCCCACAGCGCGACCGGCGGTAGGTCTAGGAGCGACGCGACGGTGTTGGCGTCGCAGCCGTCGAGAGCCGCCGGGTCCAGCGCCCGCACGGTGCCCGTGACGGTTACCCGGGCGCGTACCCGGCACCGCACCCGCACCGGCACCACCGAGGTCACCTGGAGTCGCACGCCGCCCGGTCGTCCTCGGGCGGCGACGAGCTGGCCACCGATCGGCGTCATGGCGTCGACCGCGAGCGCCACCGAGCCGTCGGGGAGAACGGCGTGGGCGGCCACGAGCTCGGAGGCCGTGCCGTCGGTGCAGAGCAGCAGCGAGCTGGACAGCGCGAGGACGGACCGCGCGGCGACCGCGTCGGTGGCGGGAACGCCGTCCGACATCCGGCTGGCGTCCGGCGGCATGCGGCCTCCTTCGTCGGGATCAGGGAGGCTTCGAGCTTAGCCTTACCTAACTCCCGATGGGAAGGAGGCCGTGCCTGGTCAGGCTGGCTGGTAGGTCAGGCAGTCGCTCACCGTGGCGCCGGGACCGATCTCCACGGACTTCGCCGTGCACGCCAGGTTGGTGTTGTGCACACACTGCGTGCGCGCGCAGGCGCCGACTGTGCCTGTGACGTCCGCGATGCCGCCGCGTACGGACGACTCGACGAAGGTCGCACAGGAAGCGGTGTCGCCGGCGGACGCGACGGTCACGGCCGGGGCGTGGCAGCCTCCGTCGTTGAAGCTGCACGCGGTGGCCGCACATTCACGGATGGCCGGCATCTGCAAGAGAGTTCTCATGTGACGTCCTCCGTTTAATGAATTGTTCAGACCTATGAATCAGGCCGCGACCAACGGTATCAACAAACGGCTGTACGCACACTCGCAACGATCCGCACCGCGCCGGATGTCGGACTATCACCGCAGGTCAGAGGCTGTTTCCGAAAACGCGAAAGAATGGACCAGAAAGGCGGCTGAGGCAGTTGGTGCGCCCATTCCGAGGTAAGCCTAGGCTAATTCAGGAAAGGCAACGCTAACCCGTCAGCACGCGCTTTCTGTTTCGCGCGTCGGTCAAAGTGGTGCGCGACCAAGGTCACGCGGCGGACGTTGTGGGTCAAATCACCTATCCATGAATTTATGCCACCGATACGACCGCGAAACGTCCCGGGGTGACGCTGGGTGGACGAGGGAAGGAGACGCCATGCAGCCGCGCAGCGGTATCGCGCTCGTCGCGCACGACAGTTGTAAGCAGGACATGGTCGACTGGGCTCGGTTCAACCGCAGGACGCTGTCCGCGCACCGCCTCTACGCCACGGGGACGACCGGCGGCCGGCTCATCGACGAGGTCGGGCTCTCGGTCACCCGGCTGCGCAGCGGCCCGCACGGCGGCGACCAACAGATCGGCTCACGGATCGCCGAGGGCGACGTGGACCTGCTGATCTTCTTCTGGGACCCGCTCACCGCTCAACCCCACGAACCCGACGTGCGCGCCCTCCTGCGGCTCGCGGTCCTGTCCAACATCCCGGTCGCCTGCAACCGCGCGACGGCCGACTTCGTCATCTCGTCGCCGCTGCTGACGGGTCGCGACCCGTGGACGCCGGAGCTCGTGCCCGCCTGACTCTCGCGTGCACCTCCGCGGCCTTCGGGGACCCCAGGTCCTCGAGCAGGGTGGCGGCCCGCAGCCAGGTGGCCCGCGCCCGGTCCGGGGCGCCGGCGGCTTCGAACGTGTCGCCGAGCTGGACCAGGGTCGTCGCCTCGTATGTGCGGTCTCCAATCTCCCGGAACAGGCCGATCGCGCGCTCGTAGGCGGCGACCGCGTCGGCGTGGTCCGCCCGGCGATGGTGGATGTAGCCCAGGCTGTCCCAGGTCACCGCCTCACCGAACCGGTCTCCGGCGGCGGCCAGCAGCGTCAGCGCCTCGCCGGCAGTGCCCGGCGGCCCGGTCGTACTCGCCCACCAGCGCGTACTGCCAGCCGACCGTGTTCAGCGCGTTCGCCTCCATCGTCGTGTCGCCGAGCAGGCGATAGAGCGCCAGTGCCCGCTGCGAGTGGACGAGGGCTGCGGCGTACCGCTGCTGCCTCTCCTGGAGGAACGACAGGTTCCCGTGCACCTGCGCCTCGCCGGCGTGGTCGCCCAGTTCCTGGAAGAGCGTGAGGGCCTGCTCCAGACGCGGCTCCGCGTCGGCGAAACGCCTCAGCCGGGTGTACGCCCGGCCCAGGTTGCGCAGAGTGTGCGCCTGGCCCACGCCGTGCCGCAGGCGATTGGCGGCACCGAGGGCGGTGAGGTGGGACGCGACGTACTCGTCCCAATGCCCCTGGCGGTCGAAGAACGTCACGAGCGACCACGCGAGCTGCCACGTGTGGGTGGGGAAGTCGGCCGCGCTCCGCTCGACAAGGGCCACCAGGGTCGCGTACTCGGCGGTGAGCCAGGCCAACGCGCACCGATGGTCGGCCAGCTCTTCCCGCGCCACGCCGGGAGCGGCCGCGGCCACCGTGATGGGGTCGCGCTGCGGGTTCAGCAGACGTTCGGCGTGCAGCGCCGTGTGCAGGTAGTGGTCGAGCAGCCGATGCCACGCCGCCGGCAGTTCCGCCGCATGCGAGCCGCCGTCGGCGAGGTCGGCGGCGTACCCGCGCAGCAGGTCGTGGAACGTGTAACGGCCGAGGACCCGCTCACTCAACAGGTTGGCCCGGGTCAGCTCGACGACGGCCCGGCGAGCCTGGCGCAGCGGGACGCCGACCAGGCTGGCCACGGCCGGCACCGCGAAGTCCGGCCCCGGGTGCAGGCTGAGCAACTGGAAGACCCGGGCCGCGTCAGGACCCAGCGTCTGGTACGACGTGGACAGCACCGCGCGGACGTCGTCCAACACGTCCGCCTGGCTCGTCAGCTCGCCCGCGATGGCGGCGAGCGGGAAGTCCGGATGGTTGGCGGCGCGGGCGGCGACGATGGCGAGGGCCAGCGGCAGCCGGGCCGAGGCGGCGATGATGTCCCGCACCGCCTCCGCCGAAGAGGTGACCCGGGCGATGCCGAGGCGCCGCACCAGCATCTCGCGCGCCTCGTCGGTGGAGGGCAGGTCAAGACGCAGCTGGTACGCGCCGTCGTGCGCGACCAGGCCGGTGAGGTCGGTGCGGCTGGTCACCAGCACGAAGCAGCCGGACGCGCCGGGCAGCAACGGCTGGACCTGCGCGGCGTCGCGGGCGTTGTCCAGCACGATCAGGATGCGCTTGTCGGCGATGACGCTGCGATACAACGCGGCCTGCGCGTCGGCGCCGGCGTGGAGCCGGTCGGGTGGCACCGCGAGCGCCGCCAGGAAAGCGTGGACAGCCTCGGCCGGGTCGACCGCGCCACCGCCGGGGTCGAAGCCGCGCAGGTTCACGTACAGCTGCCCGTCGGGGAACCGTTGCCGCACACGATGGGACCAGTGCACCGCCAGGGTTGTCTTCCCGACCCCGGCGGTGCCCACGATGGCGGCGACGCGCACGCCCGGGGCGATGTCGTCGAGCGTGGTCAACGCCTCCGTCCGGCCGGCGAAGCTGGGCAGGTCGGCGGGGAGCTGGCGGGGGATCGGGGAGCTTTCGTCCGTGCTCCGCAGGACCCGCGACCGGACCTCCCGCAGTTGGGCACCGGGCTCGACGCCGAGCTCGTCGGCCAGATCGTCGCGCAGCGCCGCGAAGACCTCCAGCGCCTCCGCTGTGCGACCGGAGCGATGCAGGGCGGTCATGAGCAGCCCGTGCAGGCGTTCCTGGAAAGGGTTGTCGCGGGTCGCCTGCACCAGCTCACCGATCACCTCGGCGTGGCGGCCCGCGGCGAGCTCCGCGCCGTACAGTTCCTCCAGCACGCCCAGCCGGCGTTCCAGCAGGGCCGGAGCGGCGGTCGTGCGCAACGACTCCGGGGTGCCGCCCAGGACCGGGCCGGGCCACATCGCCAACGCCGCGCGCAGCCCGTCGGCCGTTCGTCCGGCGTTGCCGGCCGCGGTCCGGCGGGTCCGTTCGAGCGCCTCGGAGAAGACGTCGAGATCCAGTTCGCCCGGGTGTACGGAGATGAGGTAGCCGGGCGGACGCCGCAGGATCCGATCGGCACCGAGCAGCTTGCGTAGTCCGGAGATGTGCGCCTGGAGCTGGCCCCGCACCGTCGCCGGCGGGTCGTCGCCCCAGGCGAGCGCGATGAGCCGCTCCTCGGAGACGACGCGGTTGGCGTCCAGCAACAGCGTCGCCAGCACGGCACGCGGTTTCGGTCCTCCCAACTGCTGGGACACCCCGTCCAAGTCCACCGCGGTCACCGGCCCGAGCACCTGGAAACGCACCGGCTGATCATGCCAGTGCGTTCCCAGGCCGCGGGCCTATGTGGACTCAGTCGACCGGTGTTCCCGCGGTGTTCAGGTTCAGTACACCTGTAGCCCGCGTGCGTTGAGCACTTCCTGGACCGGCTGGTGATAACCGCGCTTGTCGCTCACGCTCGAGTTGCACGGTGAGTCGCCGGTGTTGCTGCCCGAGTGGATGCCGATCGCGATCGTTCCGTTGTAGACCGGGCCGCCGCTGTCGCCGCCCTTGCCGCACAGACTCGTCTTGATCATGCCGTACAGCGTCTCGCCGCTGCTGTAGGTGACCGTCGTGCTGGTCAGCAGCACCTGGCCGACGAGGTCGTTGCTGGTCGCTCCGGCGCGGGAGACCGACTCGCCGTCGATCGGCCAGCTCGACGCGGTGATCTGCCGGGTGTTGTCGTTGACCGTGCCGTAGGCCGTGACGTCGCTCTCGGTGTAGTCGATGTCCGCGTAGTCGTTGCCCGGCCAGCTCACCGCCACCCGGTGGCCGAGGTACTCGCCGCTGGCGGTGTCGTACCACTGCTGGGTGCCGGTGGCGCAGTGGCCGGCGGTGAGGAAGTGCTTGTTGCCGCCGGGCGTCTGCACGTTGAAGCCGATCGAGCAGTACAGGCTCGAGTGCACGTTGCGGATCGAGTCCCCGCCCGCGGTGTAGATCTCGTCCTTCTTGATCACACCGGACACCCGGTCGATGCGGACCGCGCTGCCGTACCTGCTCGCCGCCGCCTTGAGCTTCATGGTGTTGGCCGCGCTGACGGTGCTGTCGAGCTCGATGGACACCCGGTTCGTGGACGGGTCCACGCCCCACGAGGTCCCAGGGATCCCGGCGAGCTTGTCGAGGGCGGTGTGGATCGACGCGAGCTCGGCGGTGCTGTGTGTGACCAGTCGGGCCACGCCGCCCGCGGCCTCGACCTGCTGGACGCCGGCCGAGTCGGTGACGGCGACCACCATCTTGCCGCTGTCGTCGATGTAGACGCCGCCGGTGCGCTCGGCGCCCAGGATGGTGGCCAACGCCTGTGCGCGGGCGACGCTGAGGCTGCCCGCCACCCGTGGGTCGGCCATGATGGACGGTGCCGCCGGGGCCGCCTGGGGTACGACCAGGAGGCCACCGAGCAGGCCGAGCGCGGCCGCGGCACGGAGGCGGCGCTTCGGGACGGTGGTGGGATCGGGTGCGCTCACGTTCACTCCAGGGGTCGAGGAGACATCGATCGGCCGGAGGCTATTGAGCGGCACTTCGAAAACGCTTCGGAAGCTCCTCGGGATGGTGCAACCGGTACGGTGCGGTGGACGTCGAAACCAGGGTGGCGATGAAGAGGCGTGGTTTCTGGGTGTGGGGCGCTGCGGCGGTCGCCGTGGTGCTGCTCGTCGGTGTGGTCTGGTGGGTGCGGGCCGGCTCGGGTCCGGGCGAGCGGCTCACCGACGCCGGGCGTGAGCTCAGCAAGGACGGTGTCAGCGTCGTGGTGCCGGCGGCCTGGCCGAAGAACCGGCTGGAGTGCGGCACTCCGGTGGCCGACACCTACGTGCTCGATCCCGGCAAGGTGCCGACCTGCGCGCTGAGTCCCGAGCCGAAAGTCAGCTACGTGGCACTGCGTGAGTCGGACCTGTCCGCGGACCCCGCGAACGCGGCGGCCACGACGGCGGCCGAGATCGGTGGCGTGCCCGTGCGCACCGGTGAGGGCACTCTGCCGGACGGCCGCGCCCGATGGCTGGCGGTGGTTCCGGATCGCGACATCGTGGTCGAGGTCGTCTCGGCCGACCCGGCCCTGGTCGCGTCGATCTCCGAGTCGGTGCGGATCGACTAGCCCGGCGGAGCGCGGGGCTCCGCCGGGCCGGTCCTGTGTGGAGGGAAACGTCAGCCGACGGTGATGGTGAACCCGGTGTGGCCGACGATCTGGGTCATGTCGGCGAAGTAGAGCCGCCAGAAACACGTGGTCGCGATGCCGGTGCAGGTGGTCGTCTTGCTGGGGTCCGCGGCGGACTGCACGCCGAGGGCGATGACCCGGTTCGGGTCGCTGTGCAGGCGGAAGACGGGCCCGCCGCTGTCGCCCTTGCCGACCGCGTTGGCCTGGTCGTCGCGCTGTGCCTCGACGCCGTTGGTGACGATGGTGCCGGCATCGAGGGCGTACGTGACCCACTTGAGCGTGATCCGGATGCTGCAGCGGACTCCGGAGTAGCTCCCGGACTGGCAGATGTACTGACCGACCTCGGGCGGCGCCCAGCCGGCGACCCCCTTGGAGAACTCGCCGATTCCCTGGCCGGTCGGGTCGACCCCACCGTCGTAGATCCGGCCGCGGTGGTCGGACACGGGGATGAACAGCGCCTCTAGGTCGGCCTTCTTGTAGTTGGCGGTGCCGACGGAGATCTTCGGGAAGTAGGTGCCGCTCGGTGTGGTGAACGCGTTGCCGGTCGAGCCACAGTGCCCGGCGGTGAGCAGCACGTTCTGGTTGTTGCGCCGGCCCGCGAACGCGGTTGTGCAGCGCGAGACGGTGTTGGCGTTGACGGGTCGTTCGATGGTCGAGCCACCCCAGAACGGGACGGTGTCGGCCCATCGGCCGGTCGGCGTCGGCGCGTCGCCGACCTCCACGGACGTCGGAACCGCGGTCATCGTGCGCGCCGCCGTCATCGTGGCCGTCGACGTGACCCGGACCCGCAGGCCGCTGCCGTCGGCGAGCGGTGCGGCCAGGACGACTCCGGACGCGTTGCCCGTGGTGACGAGTCGCGTGGCCTCGGCCTTGAGCTCGCGCAGCGCGTACGCCGCGGGAATGACCTTGACCGGGACGCTCTGTCGCAGCCGCTTGACGACGGTGCCCACCGCGGCGGGCGGCGTGCCCTTCCAGTAGAGGCGAAGCTCGGTCGAGCCGACGAGCTCGATCCCGGCGAAGTTGGACCGGTCTTCGTCGACCACCGCACGGAGCGCCGTGGCGGCATCGACCAACGGCCGTTGACGGACCTGAAGCTCGTCGACGGCGCCACTGCCGGGCCCGGGCTTGGGCGCGGCCGAAGCCGGCCCGGTGACGCTGACCAGCGTCACGATCGCCACGGTCGTAGTGACCAGCGCGCTGCGTACGGCGCGCGACACGGACGTGGAACTCACTGCCAAGACGGCCCCCAACCACTCATTGAGCGTGAATTCATGAGTGGAAGAGTATCGATGTCGGAGAGCGCTCCACGTACCCGAGACCTGATTAGTTCGTATTGACCGATCTTCGGGCCGAGCGTGCTTCTTAGTACGCGACGGAACGGGTGCCGAGGCGTTCCTCGAGGTCGCCCGGTTGTTGCAGGCCGGCGGCGAAGGCGTGCTCCGCCCAGGTCTGGTATCGCGGACCACCGATGCGGCCGGCGAAGGCGGCGGACTGGGGTGGGAACTCGGCGTCGTCGGGCAGGGTGATGGCGTCGACCCAGCCCTTGAGCTCGGCCAGCACCTCACGGTCGAACGTCGCCACGCGGCTGGCGAAAGCGGTGACGAAGCCGTCGAGGTCCGCGTCGGGGACGGCGCGGTTGACGTAGCCGTAGCGTTCGGCCAAATCGCCGTCGAAGTCCTCGGCGCCGGCGAGGATCTCCAGGGCGCGGCCGCGACCGACGAGCCGCGGCAGGCGCGCCGGCGCTCCGCCGCCCGGTGGGACGCTGCCCGCGCCCATTTCGAACTGGCCGATCAGGGTGCGTTCCCGGCTGGCGAAACGGATGTCGGTCGCCAGCAGGAACTCGCTGCCGGCCCCGCGCGCCCGGCCCCGGATCTTGCTGATCGTCAGTACGGGCAGCCTGCTCACGCGCACGCAGATGTCGACGAAGGGCTGCTGTCCGGTCGGTGCCGGCGGCTGGTTCGCCAGGGCGGACAGGTCATCGGCCAGGTCCCAGTGCGCGATGAAGTAGTCCGGAATCGCGCTCTCGAACACGATCACGGCCAGGTCCGGGTCGTTCTCGGCGGCATCGAGCAGCGCGCGCATCTCGATGATCATTTGTGCGCCGAAGACGTTGACCGGTGGGTTGTCGAACGAGGCGCGCCAGAACGATTGCGACTCCTTCGTGATGTCGATCTGTGCCATACGGATCACCCCTCGGGCTGGACGGGCGGGACGACCACCTCGATCAGTCCTGTGTGGACGTCGTAGACGAGGCCGGACACTGCGATCCCGGGCGGAAGGGCCTGCTTCATGAGGTCGACGTCGAGCCTGACCGAGGTGTACGGGTCGAGGACCGCCTTCGCGGGCAGCTCGGCGGCCGGGATCTCGAAGTACTCGGCCAGCAGATCCGGGAAGGCGGCCAGATCCGTTATCCCGCAGTCGGTGTGGTGGAGCACCACCAGGTGCCCGCCGGCCCGGGGGAGCCCGGCGCCGCGTGCCTGGGCCACCTTCGCCAGCATCGCCCACGAACGCAGTGCCTCGGGTGTGACGCGGCCGCCGACGTTGCGCATGACCACGGCCTCGGTGTTGTGGAGACCGAGGACGTGGGCGGGGTCGACCCGCGGGTCGACGCAACCGATGAGGCGCAGCGCGCCGGCGGACCGGAGTGGGACGTCGGCGAACGCTTCGCCTGCGGCGAACGCGGCGTTCCGCCGGACCAGTTCGTCAGTGTCGATCACAACAGACTCCTGATCGTCCAGGGTGTCGTTCTCGATCGTAACGAGGTCGGCACAAACAGAATGAGTGCTCTTTTTAGTGGCCGTAATCACACCTGGTCAGCACGCGTGCGCGAGGGATACTGGTGCGGGCGTTAGGCATGACGAAGGGGCCAATGATGCGGGTGCTGATGGTCGCACCACCGGGTGCCGGCAAAGGAACGCAGGGCGCGGTCATCGCCACGCATTTCGGCATACCGCACATCGCCACCGGCGATCTGCTGCGGGACCACGTGGCGCGCCGGACACCGCTGGGCCAGGCGGTCCAGGCACACCTCGACCAGGGCGAGCTCGTGCCGGACGAGATCGTGCTGGACATGGTCCGTGAGGCACTGGCCGACGCGGCCGCGACCGGTGGCGGGTACGTGCTCGACGGCGTGCCCCGCACCATGGCGCAGGCGCGGGCCACGTACCAGATCGGCCTGGAGCTCGGCATGACCGCGGACGTGGCCCTGCACCTCAAGGCCGACGACCGGGAGCTCGAACGGCGGCTGTTGGCGCGCGCCGCCCTCGAAGGCCGGTCCGACGACACCGAGGAGACCATCCGCCGCCGGCTGCGGGTCTACCACGAGCTGACCCACCCCATCGTGGCCTGGTACGGCGACCGCGGCATCTTCGTCACCGTCGACGCCATGCGCCCGGCGGACCAGGTCGGCCGCGAGATCCTCGCCGCGCTGGAGGTCATGCGGTCCTTCGTGCACCGTTCGCCCGACCAGCCCAGGCGCGCCGTCGACCTCAGCGGCCTCGGCGCGGCCTTCGGCGAGCTTCCCGCCCCGACTCCCTAGGAGGCGCAGCGCTCGCGCAGGATCGGTGCCCCGGGGCCGGTCAGCTCATCGGCGTAGACCGCGCGGCCGGCCATGGCCATCGTCAGTGCGAGCGTCGTCCCGCTCACCACCTGGCCGGTGCCGGTCGCGAACGGCCCGTCCGTCGCTTCCAGGCGCAGGCCCTTGGCCATCGTCTTGCCGGAGACCGTGAAGTCGCGACTGGCGAAGAACCGCGCGACCTCGGTGACGGTCGCCACCGGCGGCGTGTACGACAGCCCGAGCGGCCGGCGGATGTCCTCGCCGTGGACGACGACCTCACCCAGCCAGGCGGCGGTGTCCCGGGTCGGCGCCGTGGTGCTGGTGCTCACCTGGCGGAACAGCTCCAGGGTCTCCGCGGGCGTCGCGCCGCGATGCTCGGCCATCCGGCGCTGGTTGTGCAGGTCGGCGTTGAACCGGGCACCCACGATGCTGACCAGCCAGCGCGCCATGTTGATGCGCGCGCCCGCGGTCAGGTGGGCGACGACCTCTTCGACCACCCAGTCGCCGCAGAGGGTCGGGTGGGCCCACTGCTTGTCGTCGAGGCCGGCGAGGTCCGCAGCGAGAGCGGCGCGCTCCGCGTGGACGGCGGGCCAGAGCGTGCCAGCCATGGAGTCCTCCAGCCGGTGGTCACGAGGGCCACGCCGAGGCTTCGGCCGCGCCGTGCCCGATCGTGTCACACCCGGGCGGCGGCCCAGGTCCCGAAATCAGCGCTTGCGGTCGTCGGGTGCGTCCTTCTTGCGGGTCCGGCGTGGCTGCTCTAGGTCCTCGTCGTCCTTGAGGTGGTTGAGGTCCTTGAGGATGGGCTTGAGCAGGATGTCGTCCGTTTTCGAGGTCTTCTCGTAGCTTTCCTCGGGTTCACTCATGGTGTTGCACCTACCCGCGAAATGTCCCTCCTCACGCGGGCAGGCTCTCGCCGATCTCCCGGCGATGGTGACGGCCGACGGGGGCGGGCTCGTCGGCGTCGTCCAGGTGGAGGTCGAACGGCGTGCGCCTCTTGTGCCGGCGGCCGGCGAGGTAATAGGCAACCAGACCCAGGACCGCCCATGCCACGAGTACGACGATGGGTCGCGCGATGGCGGCGCCGTCGAAGAACGAGACGTTGCGGAGCAGGGTGCCGGTCGCGCCGGGCGGCAGGAACTGGCCGAGTGTGCCCCAGGGGTGGGGCAGCATCTCCGGCGCGCTGGCCTGGCCGGACAGCGGGTTGCCCAGCAGGATCAGGGTCAGTGCGGCGATGGCGATGCCGCCACCGCGCAGCAGCCGCTCGAAGCCCAGGACGAAGTAGCACGTGGCGGCCAGACCCAGCGCGGCCGCGGCGGAGGTCGCCCAGTAGTTGGTGTCGAAGGTGCCGATGGCGAAGAGCGTTCCGCTGAGTACGAACCCGCCGGCGACGCCGAACGCGGCGGCCGCGATGAGGCGTTGCCAGGCACCGACGACCAGGGCGATGATCCCCATCGCGGCCAGCCAGCCACCGAGGGCGATCGGCAGCGCCCCGGCCGCCAGCCCGAGCCCCTTGGGGTCGTCGGTGGTCAGCGGTCGGAGGTCGTGCACGGTCACGGGGAGCTTCATCGCCGCGCCGAGTTGTTGGGCCACCTGGGTGAGGGAGGTGGCGACGGCGGAACTGGCGGCCGAGGCGGTGTCCAGGGTCAGGCCGTCGTCGTCGACGATGAACGCGCCGTACACGTCGCGGTCGAGGATCTTGCGCTCGGACGCTTCCGCGGAGCCGACCAGGCTGACGTCGAACGCGCCGGGAGCGGCCCGGTCGAGCGTCGCCTTGAGCCGCACCGCGGCCGGGCCGGTGCCGGTGGCGGCGACCGGCACGTCTTTGACCGCCGTGTTGACGCCCGGTAAGGCGAAGGCCGTCAACAGGATGACCATGACTATCAGCAGGCCACCGACGGTCACCGCCATCTTCCGGGCCGTGCTGTGCTCGGTCGGTCCCGGGCCTCCTGGAGCGAACAACGCCATGCTTCGACTACCTCCACGCTTAGATACGGATCGTATCTAAGCCGACCCGGGAGTGCCTCGCAAGCTGCGGGAAGTGAGTAACGGCACGGCGATCTCGTCGACGATGATGTCGAGCGTTTCCTCCGTCAATGCGCCGACGATGACGACCTCGTGGCGGACGAGATTCAGGGCGAGCGTGATCACCCGCGGTGGCAAGGGGGAGTCGCCGAGCTCGCCGCGCGCCCGCGCGCGGTCCAGCAGCGGTTCGATGATGTCGGCGCCCCGGGCGAACAGCAGGTCGCGCAGCGACTCGCCGGCGGAGCGGTCGAGCTCGGCCAGGAGACTCAGCAGCGTCTGCCGTCCGGCGCGCTCCATCATGGACTGTGCGGTGCGCAGGAACGCCTTGAGGTCCCCGGAAAGGCTGCCGGTGTCCGGCGGCAGCGTCAGGCCGGGGCTGGCCTCGAGCGACGCGTCCAGGACCATGGCCGCCTTGGTGGGCCAGCGCCGGTAGAGGACGGGTTTGCTGGTGCCCGCCCGGGCCGCCACGCCGTCATAGGTGGTGCCGGCGTAGCCGTGCTCGGCTACCTCGGCGAGGACCGCCTTGTGAATGGCGCTCACAAGCTCTTCGCCGCGTCTGCGTCTCGGGGTCATTCCGGCCTCTAGGGAACGTTTCGTATCTTGCCTGGCCGAGCGTATCAGCGGCACTACGCTTGTAGTCGATCGCACTACGGACGTAGTCTGACGGGGTGAGCCGTCGCACCGAGGTCCTCGACGCCGCAATCGCCCTGCTCGGCACCGGCGGGGTCCGCGCCGTCACCCACCGCGCGGTCGACGCCGGGGCCGGCCTGCCCGCCGGCGCCACGTCCAACCTGTTCCGCACCCGCGACGCCCTGCTCGGCGCGGTGGTCGAGCGGTTCGCCGAGCGGGAGAAGGCCGCCTGGGACGACCTCGCGGCGCGGGACACACCGGGGTCACCGGCCGAGCTCGCCGCGGTGATGGCCACCGTGGCCCTTGCCGCCGTCGGTCCACACCGGACGCTCACGCTTGCCCGCTACGTCATCCTGGTCGAGGCCGCGCACCACCCGGCGTTGCGCGCGCCGCTGCTGGCGGCCGGCAGGCGGGTCGACGCCTGGTTCACCACGTGGCTGCGGGTGGCCGGGTCGACCGACGCCGAGCGGGACGCGCCGATCCTGATGAACGCGTACAGCGGCCTGATCCTGCACGAACTGGCCAACCCCGACCCGTACTTCGACCCTGCCGGACGGCTGACACCGCTCGTGGAGGCGTTGCTGGGAGGCACCGATGGACCGTGACGAACTGTGGCGCGTCGTGGACGACCAGCGTCGCGCGCTGACGGACCAACTCGAAGAGCTGTCCGACGCGGAATGGCGGGAGCCGTCGCTGTGTACTGAGTGGACGGTGCGGGACGTCGCCGCGCACCTCACGCAGCAGCACATGACGCTCGGTGCCGCGCTTGTCGGGGTGGTCCGTGCCCGGGGCAACGTCGCCCGGGCGAACCGGCTGGCCATCGACGCCAAGGCGGCCGAGCCGACCGCCGCGCTGATCGCGGAGATACGTGGCCACATCGGCTCGCGCCGGCACGTGCCGGTCATGACCGACAACGAGGCCCTCATCGATGTCGTGGTGCACAGTCAGGACATCATGACTCCGCTGGGTCGCCGGCACGACGTGCCGGCGCACGCGGCCGCCGCGGCAGCCGCCCGGATCTGGTCACGCCCGTGGTTGTTCCGGGCCATGAAAGGCCTGCGGGGGCTCGAGTTCGCCGCCACCGACACCGCGTTCCGCGCCGGTTCCGGGCCGGTGGTCGAGGGTCCCGCCATCGACATCCTGCTGCTGATGACCGGGCGACGGGCGGGGCTGCGGGGGCTCACCGGTGCGGGTGCGGATGCCCTGCGCGCCCGCATCCCCGCCGAGTAGCGTCGAAAACGACGGAGGAGGTTGCCATGGAGCGCAGAACCTTCGACAAGCCCGACGAGAAGCGGATGTTCGAGGGCAACGGTTTCGCCGAGCTCGTCTCGATTGCCGGGCGGCCGGTCAGCCGGGGCACGTTCGAGCCCGGTTGGCGCTGGACGACCAACCTGGGGCCGATCGCCGGCACACCAACGTGCCAGACCTCGCACCTCGGCTACGTCCTGTCCGGCCGGATGCGGATCATGACGGACGCCGGTCAGACGCTGGAGTTCGGCCCGGGCGACCTGCTGGCCGTCGAGCCGGGCCACGACGCCGAGGTGATCGGCGACGAGGCCTGTGTGATGGTCGACTTCGGCGAGATCGGCGACTACGCCAAACGCGGCTAGGAGTGTGTGGCGCGCCAGTCGGCCAGGCGCGTGTCGGCGATCCGGGCACCAGGGCCGGGCACGAGCGAGTTCTGAGCCAGCACGGCACCGAAGTAGTCGGCGGTCGGGTCGGCCAGCACCTCGCGCGGGTCGTCGGCGGGAAGGTTCGACCGGATCACCTCGTCGAACCGGGCCTGTTCGGGGCCGGCCACCTCGACGACGCCGTTGACCGGCTTGCCCAATGCCACCTCGGCCACCGTGCGGGCCGTGTCGTCGCCGGCGATCGGCCGGAACGCGACCGGTGCCAGGTGCACGGTGGCGCCGTCGGTCGCGGCGTCGGTCATGGCGTTCAGGAACTCGAAGAACTGGGTGGACCGCACCACCGTGTACGGCACGTCCGACTCGCTGATCATCCGCTCCTGCGCGACCTTGGCCCGCATGTATCCACTGTCGAGCATCCGGTCGGCGCCGACGACCGACAGCGCCACGTGGTGACGTACCCCCGCTGCTGTCTCGGCACTGCGCAGGTTGCCCATGGAGGTCTCGAAGAACTCCAGCGCCGCGTCTGCGTCGAACGACCGCGAGTTCGACACGTCGACCACCACCGTCGCGCCGTCCAGCGCCTCGGCCAGGCCCTCGCCGGTCAGTGTGTTCACCCCGGTGTTCGGTGCCGCGGCGACCACCTCGTGGCCCTGCTCCCGCAGCAGTGTCACCACTTTGGAACCGATCATCCCGGTCCCGCCGATGACGTCGATCTTCATCCGGACCACCCCCGTTCGGAATCTCCATCGTAGCGAGGAGTTACCCGGACGGTGGATGTGCTGTGACCGCGCGTGATCGCGGTGGATACTGCTGTTGTGGTTGGTACCCGAGGTGAGCAGGGTGGAGAGCTCGACAGGCAGTTCTCCGCGATGTTGGTGAAGAGCCCGGCCAAGGGCGGACACACCTATGTGGTCTGGCCGGAGTCGGTGGGCTTCTTCGGCACACGGGGTCTGGTGAAGGTGCGCGGCACCATCGACGGGCACCCGTTCCAGAGCTCGTTCATGGCGATGGGCGACGGCCGGCACAAACTCCCGGTCAAGGCCGAGGTCCGCAAAGCGATCGGCAAGGAGGCCGGCGCCACGGTCACGGTCGTCCTCGCGGAGCGCCTTACCTGACGCGCGCCGCACGTATGAAGATCGGAAATGGTTTACCGTTTCGTCATGCGGGTGGGCTGGCGGGACGTGGTGGCTGTCGGATGTGCGGTCGGTGCGGCGGTTTTCTGGGGAATTGACCTGGCGTTCTGGCAGCCGTTGACCGAACGGTCCGGCGAGCTGGTGCTGTTCTCGTACGCGGAGAACAACACGTACTGGGCTCGCGATCTGCGGTTCTGCGCGGTCGTCGCGATCGTGCTGGCGGTGCTGCTCGCCGGGCGCGGAGGCCGGCTGGCGCGCTGGGCCGCCTTGGCGGTCGGCGCGGCCTGGATCGGCGCCGATCTGCTCCTCAACCGGTCCGATGTCCGGGGTGACGTGGCCGCGGTGGTGCTGTCCGTGGCCGCGGCGGCCGCGGCGCTGGCGGCGATTCTCGTCGTGCGCCGCCGGACCCGTGGCGACGAGCCGGACCACCGGCCCCTCGTGCTGGGTGCGGCGGTCAGCGCCGCGCTGGCCCCGCTGGTCGCCGGCATCGAGTCGCCGACCGACACAGAGGCGGCGCTGACGCCGGCCGCTGTGACGCTCGGTGCGCTGCTCACGGTGCTGACGCTGGGCCTCGCGCTGGCCGCGGCCCCGGACCTGGAGACCATGCACCGGGTCACGACAGGTGTGGTCGCGGTCGCGGCTGCCGGCGGGCTGACCCTGGCCCGGGTGCTGGAGCCCGGCAGCCAGCTCGGATCGATGATGCTGCTCGGCACCGTGCAACTGACCGGAGTGGCCCTGCTGACCGGTGCGGTGCCGCGCGGTGCGCTGGCGTGGCTGAAGCAGTTGCCCAAGCTGCTGGTCCCGCTGGTGCTCTATCCCGCCCTGGTGCTGTTCATCGTGTTGATCACCGCCTACCTGGTGCCGGTGCCGTCGTGGTTCACCGCCCTCGGCGGCAACGTCCCCGTCAATGCCGCCGACTCCGACACGCTGTACGCCTTGACGGGCGTCGTGACCGGGCTCCTGATCGGCTGGCTGTTTCTGATCATGGAGCGCGCGCTGGTCGTACGCCAGGCGGTCGACGCTCCTCGAACGGTCGCGGCCGTCGCCCATTCGTGACCAGTGCCACTACGCGCAGTCAGAACCACACCGCGCCTTTCTTGACTCAATCCAGAAAAGTGTCCAGACTTTCCCCGGCACCTTTTTGATCTCGAGGAGAGCAACGTGGCACGTGATAACCAGGCCCAGGCGAGGTCGAACCGCGACTGGTGGCCGAACCTGCTGGACCTGACCGTCCTCCACCAGAACCCGCCGGCGGGTCACCCGATGGGCGGGAGCTTCGACTACGCCGCCGCGTTCAAGACCGTCGACCTCGCCGCGCTCAAGACCGACATCAACGAGGTCATGACGACGTCGCAGGACTGGTGGCCGGCGGACTACGGGCACTACGGCCCGCTGTTCATCCGGATGGCCTGGCACAGCGCCGGCACCTACCGGGTCAGCGACGGCCGCGGCGGTGCCGGTTCCGGCGAGCAGCGTTTCGCGCCGCTGAACAGCTGGCCCGACAACGGCAACCTGGACAAGGCGCGGCGGCTGCTGTGGCCAGTCAAGAAGAAGTACGGCAAGTCGGTCTCCTGGGCCGACCTGATGGTGCTGGCCGGCAACTGCGCACTCGAGTCCATGGGCTTCAAGACGTTCGGCTTCGCCGGCGGTCGCGAGGACGTCTGGGAGCCGGAGCAGATCAACTGGGGTACGGAGGACACCTGGCTCGGTGACGCCCGCTACAGCGGCAACCGCCAGCTCTCCAACCCCCTCGCCGCGGTCCAGATGGGCCTGATCTACGTCAACCCCGAGGGCCCGAACGGCAACCCGGACGCGCTCGCGGCCGCCCGCGACATCCGCGACACCTTCAGCCGGATGGCGATGAACGACGAGGAGACCGTCGCCCTCATCGCCGGCGGACACACCTTCGGCAAGGCGCACGGCGCCGGCCCCGCGCACAAGGTCGGCATCGAGCCCGAGGGCGCGGCGATCGAGCAGCAGGGCCTCGGGTGGAAGAACGCCCACGGCACCGGTCACGGCGCCGACGCCATCACCAGCGGCCTCGAGGGCGCCTGGACGGCCACGCCGACCACCTGGGACAACACCTTCTTCGAGACGCTGTTCAGCTTCGAGTGGCAGCTCACCGAGAGCCCCGCCGGCGCCAAGCAGTGGGAGCCCACCGACCCGGCCGCCGGCGACCTCGTCCCCGACGCGCACGACCCGGCCAAGCGCCACGCGCCGATGATGCTGACCACCGACCTCGCGTTGCGCGTCGACCCGATCTACGAGGAGATCTCGCGGCGGTTCTACGAGAACCCGCAGGAGTTCGCGGACGCGTTCGCCAAGGCGTGGTTCAAGCTGACCCACCGCGACATGGGCCCGATCCAGCTCTACCTGGGCGCCGAGGTGCCCGCCGAGCCGCAGCTCTGGCAGGACCGGGTGCCGGCCCTCGACCACGAGCTGGTCTCCGCGGCTGACATCGCGGCGCTGAAGGAGGCCGTCCTCGCCTCCGACCTGACGGTCGCCGAGCTCGTCGGCACCGCCTGGGCCTCGGCGTCGACGTTCCGCGCGACCGACAAGCGCGGTGGCGCCAACGGCGGCCGCATCCGGCTCGCGCCGCAGCGCGAGTGGGAGGTCAACGACCCCGCCCAGCTCGCCCGGGTGCTCGGCACGCTGGAAGGCATCGCGCGGGAGTTCAACGCCGCGCAGACCGGCGGCAAGCGGATCTCGATCGCCGACCTGGTCGTGCTCGCGGGTGGCGCCGGCGTCGAGCGGGCCGCACGGGCCGCCGGCCAGGAGGTCGTGGTGCCGTTCACGCCGGGTCGCACGGACGCCACCCAGGAGCAGACCGACATCGAGTCGTTCGCCGTCCTGGAGCCGACCGCTGACGGTTTCCGCAGCTACCTCGGCAAGGGCCAGCAGCGGCCGACCGAGCAGTTGCTGGTCGACCGGGCGCAGCTGCTCTCGCTGACCGCGCCCGAGCTGACCGTGCTGGTGGGCGGCCTGCGGGTGCTGGGCGCCAACGCCGGGCAGTCGACGCACGGTGTGCTCACCGACCGTCCGGGCGCGCTGACCAACGACTTCTTCGTCAACCTGGTCGACTTCGGCGGCACGACGTGGACGCCGTCGGAGGACGAGGAGACGTTCGAGGGCCGCGACACGGTCACCGACGCACCGAAGTGGACGGCCACCCGGGCCGACCTGATCTTCGGCTCCAACTCGGTGCTGCGCGCGCTGGCCGAGGTCTACGCGTGCGACGACGCGGAGGAGAAGTTCGTGTCCGACTTCGTCGCCGCCTGGGTCAAGGTCATGAACCTGGACCGGTACGACGTCGCCTGACGTTCTTCGCGAAAGAGGCGCCGTGCGAGCTCGCACGGCGCCTCTCTCATAGGTGTGGGCTCGGTCGGTGCCGAGCGCCGCGAAGGTTGGGCGTCAGCCCTCGCGGTCCGCGGCCCGGCCCAGGGCTATCAACCGGACCGACTGGTCGCGCCACTGTGCCAGGGCGATGCCGAGGGCGAGTGTGGCCAGCGGCACGACGACGAGCAGGGTCCATTGGATCGGAACCAGGTAGATCGGGTGCCCGATCCAACTGTTGGAATAGGCCCAACCGCTCAGGGTCAGTTTGACCGTCGCCACGAGGGTGACGACCGGGGCCGCGAGCACGACCAGTCGCCAGCGAACCGTCGCCGGCAGCGTCAGTGCCGCGAGGCCCGCCGTCAGGACCGCCAGGGCGAGGATGGCCAACAATGTCGTCAGCACCGCGTCGGACGAGTGTTCCATGCCCCAGGCGACATAGACTTGTGTGGACTGGAGGTCGTACCACGTGTTCCTCTGCTGCCAGTGGTTGTAGACCGGGATGGCCTGCAGCACGGTCAGGGCCCCTGCGAAGGCCGCGAGCCGGGGCAACCGCAACACCGTCAGTGCGTGCCGGTGGGGAGCCGGCAGGACGAGCGCGCCGGCGGCGACCGCGCCGAGCGCTACCGGCCAGAACAGGTTGACCGCACCGACAGGGTCCGTCTCGTAGGAACGGGCTACCAGCACCGCCTCGTAGACGACGGCGGCCCAGGCCAGCGCGGCGGCCGGAAGTCGCCGGCCGACGACGATCGCCAGCACGACCGCTGCCCAGCCCGCGGCGCGAATCCAGAGATGAGCGTTGTCGAAGCCGAACGGGTCGAGCAGCCGGGCGATCCGTTGGGACAGCAGCACCAGCGCGGCGAGCAGGCCGAACACCGCCGCGGCGTCCTGCCAGGCCGGTGCGGTCAGGGCGGACGAGGCCGCTCCGGCGCGGTAGCGCAACCCCGACGCGACGAGGTTGGCGGTCTCGCCGAGGGTCGGCCGGCGCTGGCCGGGCCGGGCGCCGGCGACCAGCACCGCGAGCATCTCCTCCTCGTAGACGCGGCGGTGGGACCACGGGTACCACACCAGCAGCCGCCGGTAGCGCTGCTCCAGGCTCATGCCAGCCCTTCCTTCGGCAGCAGGCCGCTGCGGCGCAGCCGGGTGGCGGCCGCGGTGGCGTTGCGCCGCATCCGGGTGGTCTCCTCGGCCAGCGCCTGGGCGCCCACACCGGTCAGCCGGTAGTAGCGGCGCAGCCGGGACTGGACGACCTCTTCGTGGTCGACCTCGATGAGTCCGTCGACGCGCAACCGGTCGAGCACGCCGTAGAGCGTGCCGGCGCGCAGCCGCACGCGGCCGTCGGAGATGCGCAGCACGTCCTCGACCACGCCGTAGCCGTGCTGTGGTGTCGCGGCCAGCGCGGTGAGGACGAGGAACGTCGGTTCCGTCATCATGCCCGAGAGCATATATCGGCTCGCGGTATATATCGAGGGTTAGCTCGCGGGGTCGTGCCAGCCGCCGTGGCTGGCGGTCAGGGCGCTCGCCTGGTCCGGGCCCCAGGTGCCGGGCGCGTAGGGGAGTGGTGCCGACGACTCGTCGATGATCGGCTCGACGACCGCCCACGCCGCTTCCACGCCCTGCTCGGTGGTGAACAGCGACGCGTCGCCCATCAGGGCGTCGCCCAGCAGCCGCTCGTACGGCGGCAGGTCCGCCGACGCCGGCCGGTCCATCGCGGCGAGCTCGACGGCGGTGCCGCGCATGGCCTCGCCCTGGGCCTTGACCATGACGCCGAGGCAGATCGCGCCGTCCGGGCCGAGCTTGAACCGCACGTAGTTCGGCGGCTGGTCACGGTCGGTCGAGGCCAACGCCGCCGGTGGCCGGCGCAGCCGGACCACGACCTCAGTCGCCGTGACCGGCAGCTCCTTGCCCGCCCGGATGAAGAACGGCACTCCGGCCCACCGCCACGTGTCGACGTGGGCGCGCAGCGCGACGAAGGTCTCCACAGTGGAGTCGGGTGCCACGCCGTCTACGGACAGGTAACCGGAGAACTGGCCGCGGACCACGTCGTTGTGGCGCAGCGGCGGCATCGCCCGGAGCACCTTGGTCTTCTCGACCCGGATGTCCTGGTGGCCGTACCCGCCGGGTGGCTCCATCGCCACCAGGCTCAGCACCTGGAGGAGGTGGTTCTGCACGACGTCGCGGACCACACCGGTCTTGTCGTAGAAGGCGCCCCGGTCGCTGACGCCGAACGTCTCCGCCATCGTGATCTGCACGGAGTCCACGTAGAAGCGGTTCCAGAACGGCTCGAGCAGGGCGTTGGCGAAGCGGAAGTAGAGCAGTCCCAGGACGGCGTCCTTGCCGAGGAAGTGGTCGATCCGGTAGATCGCGTCCTCGGGGAAGATCCCGCTCAGGAGCGTGTTCAGCTCGCGCGCCTCGGCCAGGTCGCGACCGAACGGCTTCTCCACGACCACCCGGCCGCCGGTCGCGCAGCCGGACTCGTGGAGCGCCGTCGCGACCGTGCCGAACATCGCCGGTGGGATGGCCAGGTAGAACAGGGGCGCCTTGGCGGATCCCAACTCCGTCTTCAGCGCCTGGAACGTGGCAGGGTCGCGATAGTCGCCGTCGACGTACCGGAGCCGGTCGACGAGGCGCCCCAAGGTCGCCTCGTCGGTGACACCCGCGTCCGCGAGGCTGGCGCGGGCACGCTGGGCCAACTGGTCCCGGTTCCAGCCGGCCTTCGCGACCCCGATCACCGGCATGTCCAGCCGGCCCTGGGACGTCAGGCCCGCGAGGGCAGGGAAGATCTGCTTGTACGCGAGGTCGCCGGTGGCGCCGAAGAAGACCAGAGCGTCCGCTGTGCCCACCCGCGCTCCTCCTCGCCCCCCGCCGACCGAGTCACGCTCATTCTCGCCCGCACGGGGGGCGCCGCGGCGCCGTTTGGGCCGATCAGCCCTTCAGCGCGAGGTAGCGGCGGATCAGCTCCCGGGTCGACGAGTCGTGCTCGGGGTTCGGAGCCGCGGCGCCGGTCAGCTCCGGAATGATCTTGGCTGCGAGC
The DNA here is from genome assembly GCF_900107455.1 of Asanoa ishikariensis. Lineage (GTDB taxonomy): Bacteria > Actinomycetota > Actinomycetes > Mycobacteriales > Micromonosporaceae > Asanoa > Asanoa ishikariensis. Next base: position 722,027 of record NZ_FNQB01000004.1, read on the forward strand.
ACCTTGCCGAGCTCGACGCCCCACTGGTCGAAGGAGTCGATGCCCCAGATCGTGCCCTGGGTGAAGACGCTGTGCTCGTAGAGCGCCACCAGGGCGCCGAGCACCCGCGGCGTGAGCCGCTCCGCCAGCAGCACGTTGCTCGGCCGGTTGCCCTCCATGACCCGGTGCGGCACGACGTCGGCCGCGGTGCCCTCGGCCCGTACCTCCTCCTCGGTCTTGCCGAAGGCCAACGCCTGCGCCTGTGCGAACACGTTGGACGAGAGCAGGTCGTGGTGGTCGCGGAGCGGGTTGAGGGTCTGGCCGAACCCGATCAGGTCGACCGGGATGAGCCGGGTGCCCTGGTGGAGAAGCTGGTAGAAGCTGTGCTGGCCGTTGGTGCCCGGCTCGCCCCAGTAGACGGGGCCGGTGTCGTAGTCGATCGGGCGGCCGTCGCGGGTGACGTGCTTGCCGTTGGACTCCATGGTGAGCTGCTGCAGGTAGGCCGGGAAGCGCTTGAGATATTGCTCGTACGGCATCACGCCGACGCTCTGCACGTTGAAGAAGTTCACGTACCAGACGGTCAGCAGGCCCATCAGCGCCGGCAGGTTCTCGCCCAGCGGTGCGGTGCGGAAGTGCTCGTCCATCTCGTGGAACCCGGCCAGCAGCTCGGCGAAGCCCTCCGGCCCGACGGCGAGCATCGTGGACAGACCGATCGCGGAGTCCATCGAGTAGCGACCGCCGACCCAGTCCCAGAAGCCGAACATGTTGGCGGTGTCGATGCCGAACTCGGCGACCCGGTCGGCGTTGGTGGACACCGCGACGAAGTGCTTGGCGACCGCGGCCTCGTCGCCGAGCTGGCCGACCACCCAGTCGCGGGCGGAGTGGGCGTTGGTCAGGGTCTCCAGCGTGCCGAAGGTCTTGGAGGAGATGATGAACAGCGTCTCCTCGGCGTTCAGGTCGCGGGTCGCCTCCACGAAGTCGGTGGAGTCCACGTTGGACACGAACCGGAACGTCAGGTCGCGCTGGGTGTAGTGGCGCAACGCCTCGTACGCCATCACCGGTCCGAGGTCCGAGCCGCCGATGCCCACGTTGACGATGGCGCGGATGGGCTTGCCGGTGTGCCCGCGCCACTGCCCGGAGCGGATCCGGTCGGCGAACGCGGCCATCCGGTCGAGCTCCCCGTGCACCTGCGCGACCACGTCGACCCCGTCGACCACGAGGGGGGCGGTCTTCGGCATCCGCAGCGCCACGTGCAGCACGGAGCGGTGCTCGGAGGTGTTGATCGGCGCGCCGGAGAACATCAGGTCGCGCTGCTCTTCGAGCTCGCACTCGCGGGCGAGCTGGACCAGCAGCCGCAGCGTCTCGTCGGTCACGCGGTTCTTGGAGTAGTCGAGGTAGAGCCCGGCGGCCTCGGCGCTCAGTCGTTCCCCGCGCGACGGGTCCTCCGCGAAAAGCTCTCGCAGATGCTTCCCGCCGATCTCGGCGTGGTGTGCGGCGAGGGCCTTCCAGGCGGCGCGCTCACGCAGCGACATGCTTCCTCCAACAGGGTCCGATTCACCCCAGATGTTACCGGCCGTCAGCCGATAGGATCACGGATCATGGTCGTGCTCACGTTGCCGTTCCGCGGCACCTGGCTGGCCCGCAACAGCCCGGCGCGCCGGGTGCCGAGCCACGGCACCGACCTGTTCGCCACGACGTACGCTATGGACTTCATCGCTGTCCGTAACCGCCGCACGGCCCACGTCCGCGACTGGCGCGCGCTGGTCGGCACCGAGCCGGTGGAGCGGTTCTTCGCCTTCGACGAGCCCGTCCTCGCGCCGGCGGCCGGCCGGGTGGTGGCGGTCTTCGACGGCCGGTCCGACGAGGAGGCCCGCCGGTCGCTGGTGGCCAAGGTGCCCTACCTGCTGACCCAGGCGCGGCGGGCGCGGGCCGGCGCCGGCGCGATCGCCGGCAACCACGTGGTGCTCGAGGTCGACGGCGGCCACGTGCTGCTGGCCCACCTGCGTAAGGGCTCGCTGCGGGTGAGGGTCGACGACGTGGTCGCGGCCGGCGATGAGCTCGGGTCCTGCGGCAACTCCGGCAACTCCACCCAGCCGCACGTACACATCCAGGTGATGGACGGACCCGACGCGTACATCGCCCGCGGGCTGCCCATCGCCTTCCGGTCCTACCGTGCCTGGCGGCGCCGCGGCGCGCGACCGGTCGACGTGGCGGAAGGCATCCCCAACGAGCGCGAGGTCGTCGAGGCGCTATGACGCCCGCTGTTAAGAAGGGTCCCTTGCGCTGCGGAAAGCGTTAACAAGGGACCCTTTCTTGGCCAAGAATCGGGTGTATGGCAGAGCTGGCTGGTCAGACCGTCGTCGTGATCGGCGGGAGTGCGGGCATCGGCCTGGAGACCGCCCGCCGGGCCGCCGCCGAGGGCGCCGACGTGGTGATCGCCGGCCGTGATCCGGGCCGGCTGGAGCGGGCCGCCCGTGAGGTCGGGTCGCAGCGCACCGCGGCCTTCGACGCCACCGACCCGGCTGCGCTGGCCGCGTTCTTCCACGACCTGCCGGATCCGTTCGACCACGTGCTGGTCACCGCCGGCGGTCCGCGCTACGGCCCCATGCTGGAGATGGCGCCCGCCGACGTGAGCCGGGCGCTCAGCGACCACGTGCTGGTGGCCATCGAGGTCGCGCGCAACGCAGTCCCTAGGATGCGGCCGGGCGGCTCGCTGCTGTTCATGGGCGGCACCGGCGGCCGGAAGATCAGCCGTGAGCTCGGCATCGCGTCGGCGGCCACGGCGGTGCTGCCGCCGTTCGTCGCCGCTCTCGCGCTGGAGATCGCGCCCGTGCGGGCCAACCTCATCGCGGCCGGGTTCGTCGACACCCCGCTGTCGGCCACGCTGCTCGGTGACCAGCTCGACGCGCGCCGGGCCGAGCTGCGGGCGACCCTGCCGATCGGCCGCGTGGTCGGCCCGGCCGACGTCGCCGCGCTCGCCGTGCACCTCATGGCCAACACCGCCCTGACGGGAGCGACCTACGACATCGACGGCGGCCAGCAGTTCGTCAGCTGAAAAGTTGGACATTGCCTCGGCGGCTCACGCCCGGGATCGTGGTCGGCGACCTGTCGGTTCGTCGAGGGGTGCAGCCGTGAGTGCACACGTACCACCGATCGAGGTTGCCGGTTGGAAGGTCCTGGAGCCGTTGGCGGTGGTGTCGGCGTACTGCCGCGACCACGCCACCACACTGCGGCGCTACGACGGGCTAGCCGGTGAGCAGGAGACACTGACGCCCGACGTCGTGCGGGCGAGCTGGCTGCTGAACAGCCGGATCAGCTACGCACAGCAGCGGTGGCTGCTCGACCGGTCGCCCGACGCACCGTGGCACCACGTGGCCGCCGGGGCGCTGCTGCGTGACGCCGACCCGGAGGTGGCGGGCGGCGACTACGACAACGCGGAGCGGCTGTACGCGCACTTCTACCGCGACCGGCCACGGGGCGTCGACCACGCGAAGATCAGCAAGTGCCTGCATCTGACCCGGCCCGGGCTCTTTCCGATCCTCGACCGCCGGATGCTGCGGCTCTATCACCTGCCGGCCCGGCTGGCGGCGCGGGACCTCGAAGACGCGCGGCGCGACAAGCGGGCCGTGCGGCGCGCCTACTGGGCCGCGATCCGGCTCGACCTGCTCCAGGCCGAGGAGGCCCTGGCGGCCCTGCGGACAGCGCTGCGGGAGACCGGGGACGGCGGGCAGCTCAGCGACGTCCGGCTGCTCGACATCCTGGCCTGGTCGGTGGTTCGTCACTGAAGGTCTCGCACCACGTCGTGCAGGAGGTGCAGGAACGCGTCGACCAGCGGCGTGGGGGTGGTGTCGGTGAGGGTCGCCGCGTAGATCCGCCGATGCAGGCCACCCCGCGCCAGTTCGCGGTGGACGGTGCCCGGCGCGAGGCCGAGCGTCAGCCGCGACACCAGGGCGACGCCGATGCCGGTGCCGACCAGGGCCTGGGCCACGTCGTACGACGCCGTCTGGAACCGCACCCGCGGGGTGAACCCGGCGGCGGCCGTGGCGCGGTCGAACTGGGCCCGGGCCGCGTGCCCGGCGATGATCGTGACCCAGGCCTCGTCGCGGAGCCGTTCGAGTCGCAGCGGCCCGGTGCCGGCGGCCAGCGGGTGGTCCTCGGGCAGCACCACGACCATCGGGTCGGTCAGCAGCGGGTGCAGCCGGACGTGCTCGGGCGCCGTCAGCACCTCGTCCCAGGCGGCGATCACCGCGAGGTCGAGGTCGCCGGCCGCGACCAGGGGGATGCCCTCCTCGGAGCCGATGTCGACGACGGAGAGGTCGGCGTCGGGGTGCCGGTGCCGCAGGGCGGTCAGCGCCGGCGGCAGCAGCCGCAGCGCGGCGGCCTGGAACCCGCCGATCCGCAGCCGCAGCGACAGCTCGCCGAGCAGCGCCGCCAGCCCCGCGCCGGCCTCCCGGGTCTGCTCGTCGATCACCTGGCCGTGCGCCGCGAGCAGGGCGCCGGCCGACGTCAGTGACGCACCCCGGGGGCCGCGCCGCACCAGCGAGGCGCCGCAGGCCCGCTCCGTCCGGGCGACCTGCTGAGTCACGGCGGCCGCGGTGATCCCGAGGGCGCCCGCCGCGGCCGACAGCGAGCCGTGCCGGTCGATCAGGGCGAGCAGCCGGAGCTGCCCCGGATCCAGGCGCATTAAGCAATCTTACTGCTGAGCCATGGAACCTTTACTTCTGTTGAGGCGTGCGCTGGCGGCAACCTGAAGGCATGCCGACCCGCGTGCCCGTCTTCGTCGTCACCACCTGGCTGCTCGCGATGCTGCCCGGCGCGGGCCAGGCGCTGATGCTCCGGCAGACCATCGAGGGCGGTCGCCGCCGCGCCTGGGCCAGCGTGGCCGGCACCTGCACCGGGCTGGTGGTCTGGACCACGGCCGCGGCGGCCGGGCTCTCCGCGGTGCTGCTGGCCAACCCGCACGCGTACGCCGGCGTCCGGATCGCGGGCGGCGTGCTGCTCGCGGGCCTCGGCGTGAGCACCCTGTGGAGCCTGCGCCGACCGGTCGCGGCCAGTCTCGTCGCCGCGCCCACGACCGGTTACGGCCGCGCGTTCGCGGCCGGTCTCGCGACGAACCTGGGCAACCCGAAGGCCGGCGTCTTCGCGATCTCGCTGCTGCCACAGTTCCTCACCGACGAGGGTCCTGTCTTCCTCTCCAGCGTCGGCCTCGGTGTGCTCTGGGCGCTCGTCACCGGTGCCTGGTACCTGCTGTTCACCTGGGCCGTCGACCGAGGCCGCGCGCTCGTCGCCCGCCCGGCGATGCATTGGCGCCTCCAGGTGGTCACCGGCTGCACCCTGATCTGCATCGGCGCCGCAGTGGCAACGGGTCTCTAGAAATCGACGGCGATCACTAATAGTATTCGTGCGGATACCGTCCGAAGGGAGATCGCTGTGTCGCTCACCGTCTCGCCCCACCTGCTCGCCGAAGCCGAACGAGGTGAGGTGGCGGCCGCCGACTTCGTCGCGTGCGTCCGCTCGTCCTTGCCGTACGCCTGGGAGCTGATCAGTCGGGTGGTCGACGACCTGGCACACGGCGACGCGGACTTCGCCGACAACGTCATTCCGCCACCGTCCGAACAGGAGCGTGGGCAACTGTTGCGCGCGCTGGCCAGCGACGCCATCCGCAGCGGCCTGGAGCAGCACTTCGGCGTGAAGCTGGCGTTCCAGAACTGCCACCGCGTCGCCGCGTTCCGCCCGTCGGCGGTCGGCGGTGAGAGATACCGGCGGTTCACCTCGGCGCGCGGCCAGCTCCTCAACCAGTCGCCCGAGCTGCGTGACTGCTGAGCCGCAGACCCACCTCTTCCTGCTCGCGGGGCGTGTCCCCGGCACCAGCCACGCGGAGACCCTGGCCTCGGCGGTCAGCTACGCGCTGGCCGCCGAGCGGCTGGGGTTCGCCGGTGTCGCTCTGGCCGAACACCATTTCATCTCGTACGGGACGTGCCCGTCCGCGATCGCCCTCGCCGCGAACCTGTTGGGTGCGACCAGCCGGATCCGGGTCGGCACGGCCGCCTGCGTGCTGTCGACCCGGCACCCGGTGGCGCTCGCGGAGGAGGCGGTGCTGCTCGACGAGGTCTCCGGCGGGCGGTTCGCACTCGGCGTCGCCCGCGGCGGCCCGTGGGTCGACCTGGAGGTGTTCGGCACGGGCCTGGACCGCTTCACCACCGGCTTCCCGGAGTCGCTCGACCTGCTGCTGGCCTGGCTCTCCGGCGCACCGAGGGTCGGCGCCGACGGCCCGCTGTTCCGGTTCCGCCCGGTCGCCGTCGTGCCCCGGCCACGCCGTCCCCTGCCGGTGTGGGTCGCGGCGACCTCACCCTCCACGGTGGAGGCGGCGGCCGCCCGCGGGCTGCCGGTGCTGCTCGGGATGCACGCCTCCGACGCGGAGCACGCGGACCTGCTGGGTCGCTACCGCCGGGTCGCGGCCGCGCACGGGCACGACCCGGCCCTCGCGCCGCACGCCAGCGCACATCTCGCCCAGGTCGGCGCGGACGCCGCCGCGCTCGTGCGCACCCGGCTGCCGGCGCTGCTGGCCGGCACCCGGGAGTACGTGCGGGTCGACGGTTCACCGCCCGCGCACCGGGACCTCGCCGCGTACACCGAGCACCTGATCCAGATCGGTGCCGTGGGTGACGCGGCGGAGGTCCGGCGCCGGCTCGCCGCCTCGGCCGCCGCCACCGGCGTACACCATCAGCTCCTCATGGTGGAGGCGGCGGGGACGCGGCCGGAGGTGACCGCGAACATCGAGGCCCTCGCGGCGGCCCTGGGCTAGTAGCGAACGGTGCTCTGCAGGAGCGGCGGGTAGACCTCGGACGAGCGGCCGTCCACCGTGGTGCCGGCGAACTGGAGCATCGCCTGCTGTGCGCCGTGCATCGGTGCCGGGTAGTCCAGGTCCGGTGTGGACACCTCGTCCAGCGTGCGCAGGTGCTCGTCGGTGAGGCGCACCGTCAGGCCCGCGAGGTTGTCCTCCAGGTGGCCCGCCTTGCGGGCGCCGATGATCGGGACGACGGTGCCTTCGCGGGCGCGCAGCCAGGCCAGCGACACCGCGGCCGCGGTGGTGCCCAGCTCGTCGGCGATCGCGGTGACCGCCTCGATCACGTCGTAGTCGGCGTCGCTCGGGCCGCCGACGTAGGCCGACCGGGCCGAGTCGGTGACCTGACCGCCGCGCCGGTACTTGCCGGACAGGAAGCCGTTGCGCAGCGGGCTCCACGGCACCAGGGCCATGCCCTGGTCCAGGGCCAGCGGGCCGATCTCGCCCTCGACGGTGCGGGCCAGCAGCGAGTACTCGACCTGGAGCGCGACCAGCGGCGTCCAGCCCTTCAACTGCGCCATCGTCTGCGCCTGCGCGGTGACCCAGGCCGGCGTGTTCGAGAAGCCGACATAGCGGATCGTGCCTGCGCGGACCAGGTCGTCGAGCGTGCGCATGGTCTCGTCGATCGGGGTGTGCCGGTCCCAGTTGTGCATCCAGTACACGTCGAGGTGGTCGGTGCGCAGCCGGCGCAACGACTCGTGGAGCTGGGCGATGATCGAGCCGCGTCCGGCGCCGCCGCCGTTCGGGTCGCCGGGGAACATGTTGAAGAAGAACTTCGAGGCGAGTACGACGTGGTCGCGCAGCCCGGGCCGGGCGGCGAGGTAGTCGCCGAGGATCTTCTCCGAGTGGCCGTTGGTGTAGAAGTTGGCGGTGTCGACGAAGTTGCCGCCGCGCTCCAGGTAGGTCGCGAGGATCTTCTCCGACTCCGCGACGTCGCAGCCGGCCCCACCGGGGTCGCTGCCGAAGGTCATCGCGCCCAGCGCGAACGGGCTGACGCGGAGGCCGGATCGGCCGAGGGTCACGTAGTTGTCGAGTGCCATGCCTTCAGTTCACCGCCGTCACGGCGCCGGGCGTAGACCGTTAGGCGCGAGGTCTTGCCTGATCCTGCTTTTCTACGGCAGGGCGGCTTCGAGGCGGCCGGCGTGCTGGCTCGGCGGGGCACCGAACGCGCGCCGGTACTCGCGGCTGAACTGGGACGGGCTGTCGTAGCCGACCCGCGCGCCGACGCCGGCGATGTCACCCGGATCGGTGGCCAGCAGCAGCCGGGCCTGGTGCAGCCGGATCCGCTTCTGGAACTGGATCGGGCTCATCGCCGTGACGGTCTGGAAGTTGCGGTGGAACGCGGACACGCTCATCCCGGCCAGCCGCGCGACGTCCTCGACCTTGAACGGTTCCGCGTAGTTGTCGCGGATCCAGCGCACGGCCCGGTCCACGTGCCGCAGCCCGCTGTCCGGCAGGCCGAGCTGACGGACCAGGCCGCCCTGCTCGCCCGTGACCAGCCGCCAGAGGATCTCGCGGATCACCAGCGGGGCGAGCACGGCCCGGTCGCGGGGCGTCTCCAGCAACCGGACCAGGCGCAGCACCGCGTCGAGCAGTTCGTCGGGCGCGTCGCTGACCGCGATGCCGGGCGGTGCCGCCGCCGGCACCTCGCCCGGTCCGGCGCCGAGCAGCAGTTCGGCGATGTCGTCCGGGCGCAGGACCAGCCCGAATCCGAGCGCCGGCCGCTCCGCGCTGGCGTCGACGAAGTGGCCGGTCACGGGCAGGTCGACCGAGGCGACCAGGTACTGGCCGGCGTGGTACTCGTACACCCGGTCGCCCAGCGACAGCCGTTTCGCACCCTGCGCGATGACCGCGAGGACCGTGCCCGACATCGACGGCGACGGCGGGAGTGACCGTTCGACCTTCGAGATCAGCACACCGTCGATCGCGGTCGTCCAGTCGGGCCGCGCGTGCCGGGCCAGCAGGGTCCGGAGCTCGTCGAGCTGTCGCATCATTCGATTTCAGCACACACCGGGTCGGCCCAGCCCGGCAGTGGGATCAGACAGAACGGGTGGCCGGCGGGATCGGCGTAGACGCCGTCGCCGGCGAGCTTGCGGGCGCCCAGGGCGAGCACCGCCGCTCCGGCGGCGGCCGGGTCGTCGACCATCACGTCGAAGTGGATCTGCTGCGGCACCGCGGGGTCCGGCCAGGTCGACGGCGGATTGTCCGGCGCCCGTTGGAAGGCGAGGCCCGAGGTCCGGTCCGAGACGGCGACAACCGCGAAATCATCGTCCTGGTACGTGATCGGCAGGCCGAGCAGCGCGCTGTAGAACCGCGCGACGGCGTGCGGATCGGGGCAGTCGAGGATCGTGTGGTGCAGGCGTCCGATCATGCCCAGACGCTAGACCGTGATGACGACCTTGCCTCGCCCGTGGCCGGTCTCGACCTCCCGGTGGGCGTCGGCGGCGGACGCCAACGGGTAGGTCCGGCGGACGTGGATGCGCAGCTCGGCCCGCACGAGCTCGGCCAGGCGGGCGGCCGAGCGCAGCGGGGGAGTGACCCGGATGCCGAGGTCGGCGGCGCGACCGTGGTCGACCAGGGTCAGGATTCGTCGGCGGTCCGCCACCAGGTCGAGCGAGACGTCGAGGGCGGCGCCGCCGGCACCGTCCAAGGCGGCGTCGACGCCGTCCGGCGCGGCCGCGCGCACCCGGTCGGCCAGACCATCGCCGTACGCGACCGGGATCGCGCCCAGCTCCCGCAGGTAGTCGTGGTTCTCCGGGCGGGCGGTGCCGACCACCGTGGCGCCCGCCGCCGCCGCGAGTTGCACGGCGACCGTGCCGACCGCGCCCGCCGCGCCGTGCACGAGCAGCGTCTCGCCGGGTTTGGGCGCCAGTTCCGCGAGCGCGATGTGCGCCGTCTGCGCACCGGCCGAGAAGCCACCCGCGACCTCCCACGGCATCGCGGCCGGCTTCGCGACGAGCTGGTCGGCCGGCACCGCCAGCAGTTCCGCGTACGCGCCGAGCTGACCGAAGCCGAGCACCTCGGCGCCGACGTCGACACCGGACACACCCGGGCCGAGCGCGGCGACCACGCCGGCGAACTCGTTGCCGGGGATGCGCGGGAACGTGGGCGGCACGCCGGCCGGGAGCCAGCCCGCCCGGACCGCGCAGTCGTACGGCTGGACGCCGGCCGCGCGGATCCGGACGAGCACCTGACCCGGTGCCGGCACCGGGTCAGGCAGCTCGAACACGCGGAGCACGTCGGGACCACCGGGCGAGTCGAAAGCAGCGGCACGCATGCGAAGCAGTCTGTGACCTCAAGCCGCCTTGAGGTCAAGCGTCACTGCGTGGGCAGGTCCGGCTCGTTCGAGTCCTTCGGCCGCGGGCCGAAGATGCGCCGCTCCGACTCGTCGATCCGCAGGTCGTTGATGCTCGCCTCGCGGCGGCGCATCAGCCCGTGCTCGTCGAACTCCCACAGCTCGTTGCCGTAGCTGCGCCACCACTGCCCGGTGCCGTCGTGCGACTCGTACTGGAAGCGTACGGCGATCCGGTCGTCGGTGAACGCCCACAGGTTCTTGCGCAGCGCGTAGTCGAGCTCGCGGGACCACTTGTCGCTCAGGAAGTCGACGATCGCCGGACGCCCGACGAGGAAGGTGTCACGGTTCCGCCAGACCGAGTCCGTGGTGTACGCCATCGAGACCTTCTCCGGGTCCCGGGTGTTCCAGGCGTCTTCAGCGGCCTGCACCTTGGCCATCGCCGAGGGCCGGTCGAACGGCGGCAGCGGGGGTCGATCGGTCATCCCCCGACCGTAACCCCGGCTAGGACTCCTCGGGAGCGAACTGGGCCAGCGCCATCTGCCGGCCCGCCGCGGTCTCGTCGGCGGTCGCGGTGCCGGACGCCGCGACCACGGCCTCCCAGGCGTCGACCGAGCCACGGGAGAACTCGCGGACTTCGGGCGAGTTGGCGTACGCGATCGGGTCGCCGTTGATCTCTCCGGCGAAGAAGAGCGCGAGGCCGAGCAGCGCGCCGTCCCAGCCGGGGCCGACGAACAGGGCGCCGGCGCCGCTGCCGGCCATCTCGATCGGCACGGTGTGCGTCAGCTCGAGCTCGGTGTCGTCGGCAGTGCCGGGGGACAGGCGCAGGTGGACCACGCTGGTCGGGCCGCCGAAGGTGACGGTGAGCCGGTGCGGTGCTTCGCAGTGCCGGATCTCGCCGCCGGCGTTGCCCTCGAGCTGGAAGGTGCCGCCTTCGCGCAGGTCTCCGGTGAGCGGGTAGAACCAGCGCTTGATCCGGTCGGGGTCGGTCAGCGCGTCCCAGACGTCCTCGACCGGCGCCGCGTACGTCCGGCGCAGGACCACGGAGACCTCCTCGCCGCCGCCCTCGGCCGGGCCGACCCCGACCTCGCGGTGGATCGCCTTGAGATGGTTGGCGATGTCGATCATGCGGCTGTCCTCTCGCTGTGGCGGCGGGCCGGGTGCCCGCCACATTCTGACAGTCGCGGCTTATATAAGTCCAGAGTTAATCCAGGGCGGCGAGCAGCGCGTCGAGGCGGTCGGTGTCCAACCAACCGTTGACCGCGACGGTGCCGGACCGGTCGACGTCGACCTGGAGCCGGTCGACCGCGCCCTCCCGCCAGTGGACGAGGTCGGGGAAGCGGTCGCCGAGCACCACGAACTCCTGGTTGGTCGAGCCGGCCCATGGCCGCTCGTGGTCGATCCGGTCCCGCTGGAACGGACCCGCGATCAACAGGTCGGTGGCCGCGAGCAGACCCGCGACACCGGGCCGGCCGGCCGCAGCGGCCCGGCGCAGCGACGCGTGCGTGTAGCCGGAGAAGGTCAGCACCGAGCGGCCGCCGGCGCGCACCTGACTGGCCACCGCGGCCAGCCCCTCGGCCTGGTCGAACGGCTCGCCGCCGAGCAGAGTCAGGCCGCCGGACGGCTCGGAGAGGACCCGGGCCGCCAGCTCCGCGGGCGACCAGGGGACCCCGCCCTCGACCGCGAACAGGTGCGGGTTGAAGCAGCCGGCGCAGCGGATCGTGCAGCCCTGCACCCAGACGGCGGTACGCACGCCCGGCCCCTCGGCGGTGGTGGTGCCGAGGTAGCGGGCGACGGTGACCGCCGGCTCAGACATCGAGGATGCGACCCTGGTGGCCGCCCGGCCCGGGCGGCTGGGGTGGCGGCGGCTGCGGCGCGGAGACAGGAGCGGCGTACACCAGCGGCAGGATCCGGACGTACTCGTGCGGTTGCAGGCCTAGCGCGTCGCTGAACGCGTGCACGTCGGGGAAGCCGCCGCGGCTCTCCCGCTCGGCGACCGCCCGCAGCGCCCGCCACTGGTCGAAGTGGGGAAGGGTCGCCAGTTGCGCGGCGCTGGCCGAGTTGACGTCGAGCGGCGTCGCCGGAACGGGGGGAGAGGTCGGCACGGGCATCGCGGCAGGCATGTGCGGCGGGGCCGGAACGGGCGCGTATCCGAACGGCGCGGCCGGATGGCCGGGCGGGGCCGGGTGGCCGGCGGCGGCCGGGTAGCCGGGGCCGGATGGGTAGCCGGGCGTCGCGGGATAGCCGGGCGCGGCCGGGTAGCCGGGCGGCGGCGCCAGCGGTGTGGCGTGCCACGGCACGTAGGTGGCCTTGAACCGCAACCACGAAGGGTTGACGGAGAAGGCGTGCAGGATGACGACCAGCCAGGTCGCCAGCCACAGGCCGACCGCCCAGTTGCTGAGGGCCGTGTCCTGCTCAGACTCGCCGATCACGATGAACAATGCCGTCGAGACCACGAAGTAGCCGATCCCCGCGATCCACAGGGACCGGCGTTTCATCCGGATCCCGAGAAAGATCAGGGCGCTGGAACCGAGGCAGCCAAAGCCCGCCACCGGCAGTAGCAGCCAGAGACTGTGCAGCACCCGCCAGGACAGTTTGCGGGCCGGGCCAGGATCAAAGGCGGTCGACATCGTGCACCGTTTCAGTGGTCTCGACCGTGGCGCGTGCCCGCGTGTAGTCGGCGGTGTGGGCGCTCGACACCGTGGTCGCGTCGAGCAGGTCTTCGAGCACGGCGATGTAGTCGAGGCAGTCGGTGCCGTGGATGCCATGCGTCTCGGCGGTGACCGTCCCGTCGGGAGCCACCACCACCGTGACCGTCTCGCGCGTGCTCATGCCCGCTCCCGCTGTTCGACCGCGAAGACCAGCCGAACGGACGCGTCGTCCGTGACGGTCTCGGACGCCAGGCGCAGCCCGGCCGCGGGTGCCTGGGTGCGCAGCCGGTCGAGCACCGCCGCCTGCACCTGCCGGCCGTACGCGGCGTCGAGCCGTCGGACGATCTCGACCGCGCGGGTCTCGTCGACGTCACCGGCGAAATGCGCGGCCCAGATGCCCTCGGTGTCGCGGGTGAACCGGGCGGTAACGCCCTGCCACACCGCGTCGACCAGGTCGGTGCCGGTGGTGACGACGGCGCCGGTCTCGCGCAGCGCGGTGGACAGCAGCGCGCTGTCGCGCATCCGGGTCGACACCGTGCAGACCAGGCCGCCGGACCCGCCCGACTGACCGGCGCTGCGGGCCTGGATGGCCGCCGCGGCGGCCAGTGCCGCCGGAATGAGGAGCAGGGAAACGCTCATCGCATCATCCAACCATCGGGGTCGTACATCAGAACTCGACGGGCCGGCCGCCGTGCGAGCGGTGCGGACCGTCCGCCTCGGGCCGCGGCTGCGGCACGTCCAGATCCCAGTCCTCGGCGGCGGTCGCGGCGACCGCGCGGGCATCGGCCCACGCCCGGACGGCGGCGATCCGCTCGGCCTGGGTGCGGCTCAGCGGCACCATGTTGACCAGCGCCCGCACCACGTCGTCCTGGCGCAGGGGGCGCCGCTCGGCGAACGCGTCGTACACCGCGGCGACCAGTGCGTGCTCGATCTCGGCGCCGGAGTAGCCCTCGCTGAGCGAGGTCAACTCGGCCAGCACCGCGGCGTCGACGGTGAGGGCGCCACCGACTCGCGGGTTGCGCATCCACCGGGCGAGGTGGACCTGCCAGATCGAGCCGCGTTCCGCACGGGTCGGCAGGTCGACGAAGAACACCTCGTCGAAGCGGCCCTTGCGGAGCAACTCGGGCGGGAGGCTCTCGATCTCGTTTGCGGTCGCGATCACGAACACCGGCCGGCTCTTCTCCTGCAGCCAGGTCAGGAACGACCCGAACACCCGCGACGAGGTGCCGGAGTCGCCGGCGCCGGTGGCGGCGAAGCCCTTCTCGATCTCGTCGATCCAGAGGACACACGGCGCGACCGCCTCGGCGGTGCGGATGGCGCTGCGCATGTTGTGCTCGCTCGACCCGACCAGGCCGGCGAAGACCCGGCCGATGTCGAGGCGGAGCAGCGGGATGCCCCACGCGGCGGCGACCGCTTTGGCGGTCAGCGACTTGCCGCAGCCAGGGACACCGGTGATCAGCACGCCGCGCGGTGCCGGCAGGCCGTAGTCGGCGGCGTCCGCCAGCCACGCGCCCTCCCGACGGCCGAGCCAGCGTTTCAAGTTCTCGAGCCCGCCGATGTCGGACAGCCGCGGGCCGGTCTCGATGAACTCGAGCAGCCCCGCCTTGCGTACCGTCTGCCGCTTCTCCTCCAGGATCACCGGCAGGTCGGCGACGCTGATGACTCCGTCGTTGACCATCGCGCGGGCGAACGCGTTCTCCGCCTCGTGCAGTGTCAGCCCGAGCGCGGCCTTGGCGAACCGTTCGCGTCCGCTGTCGTCGAGGTCGATCCGAAGTCGCGGCGAGGCGGCGTTGGCCCGCAGCATCCCGTCGAGCACGCCGCGGATGTCGGTTTCGGACGGCAACGGAAAGTCGACGACGGTGACGTCCTTCTCGAGCTCGACCGGCACCCGGTTGACCGGTGAGACGAGCACGAGGCTACGCGGGACCGCACCGGCGCGGAACGCGGTCGCCAGATCGCGCATGCGGCGGATCACCGCCGGATCACCAGGCTGGCCGGTCGCGCCGAGCACAGGGTGCAGGTCGCGGAAGACCGCGACGATCGGCTCTTGCATCCGGAGCAGCGCGTCGAGCGCGTCGGCCGGGTCCTTTGTGCGGGCCTGCTCCTCGCCGTCGTCGCGCCGCAGCCCGTCGGTCAGCGACCAGGTCCACACCCTGCGCGGGGTGCGCACGAGTCCGGCGTCGCCGGCGACCGCGCGCACCTCGAACAGCACCCGGAGCTCCTCGTGCGACTCGACCGCCATGATCGGGAATCGGGCCTTGAGGAGTTGGGCGAGGGTGGTGCGGAAGGACTCTGCCACGCGAGGCAGTCTGCCCTATCCCCACCACCCTCGACGATGCTCCCTTACGGTGTCGTGCTCGGGAAAAGGACTACCTGGTCGGTGCCGACCTGGCCGTCGGCGTCGGTGTAGGTCGCCACGAAGACGCCGGAGAGGTCGTCGCCGGGTCCGTGACCGGGTGCCGAGGTGGAGATGCTGCCGGAGCAACCCGTCGCCGAGGTGATCGGGTGGCCGTGCTCGTCGTGGCCGAGGATGTAGTTCACGGTGACCCGCGAGCAGTCCGTCGGCTCGTTGTCGACCACGGTCACCTGGAAGGGCACCGTGTCACCGAACTCGAACGGCTGGCCCTCCTCCGGTGCGACGATGGTGACCGTCGGCGGTCGGGCGCCGACGACGAACGGCAGTTCGGCCGAGGCCGAGCGACCGGTGCTGTCGGTGACCTTCAGCGTGACCCGGTAGGAGCCGTTCGCGGCGAACGTGTACGTCGGGTTCGCCGCCCTCGAGTCCACCGTGCCGTTGGCGTCGAAGTCCCACGCGTAGCGCAGCGCGTCGCCGTCCGCGTCGGTGGTGCCGGCGCTGGAGAACTGGACGGTCAGCGGTGCGTCACCGGCGAGTGGGTCGGCGCTGATCACCGGAACCGGCGTGCGGTTGCCGCGCACGAAGTCGAACCTGGACAGTTGCGCGTCCGGGTTCTCGGCGAAGAAGCCGTCACCGTATTCCAGGACGTAGAGCGCGCCGTCGGGGCCGAACTCCATGTCCATCGGGTTGTCGACCACGAAGGAGCCCAGCACCGGCCGGATGTCGGCCACGTTGCCGTGCCGGTCGAGGCGGAACTCCTTGATGTAGTCACGCGTCCACTCGTAGAACAGCGGCACACCGTCGTAGTAGGCCGGCCACTTGGTCCGCGAGTCGTTGCGCTTGTCGTACTCGTACGCCGGGCCGCCCATCGGGCCGATGCCACCCTCGCCGAGGCCAGGGAACTGCGCCGACGGACCGTACCCGTAGAAGACTTCCGGCTTCTCGACCGCGGGCAGTCGGGTCAGGCCGGTGTTGCGCGGCGACTCGTTGACCGGGCGCCGGCAGTTGAACGGCGCCCCCGACGTGCCGGTGGCGAAGTCGTAGTCCACATAGGGCAGTGTGTCGGTCGCACAGTACGGCCAGCCGTAGTTGGCGGGCTTGTCGATCCGCAGCCACCGGCCCTGGCCGGCCGGGCCGCGTGCCGGGTCGGCCTCGCCGGCGTCCGGCGAGTAGTCGCCCACGTACACGTCGTCGGTCCGCTGGTCGACCGCGAACCGGAACGGGTTGCGCAGGCCCATCGCGTAGATCTCGGGACGGGTCTTCGCCGTGCCCGCCTTGAACAGGTTGCCGGACGGCACGGTGTAACCGCCGCCGTTCTTGACCCGGATCCGCAGCACCTTGCCGCGCAGGTCGTTGGTGTTGGCCGACGTGCGCTGCGCGTCGAAGGCCGGGTTGCGGTTGGCGCGCTCGTCGATCGGCACGTACCCGTCGGAGAAGAACGGGTTGGAGTCGTCGCCGGTGGACAGGTAGAGGTTGCCCTTGCTGTCGAAGTCGATCTGACCGCCGACGTGGCAGCAGATGCCGCGGTCGGTGGCCACCTGGATGATCTTCTGCTCGCTGCGCAGGTTGAGGGTGTTGCCCTCCAGCTTGAACCGGGAAAGCTGGAGGTGGCCCTTGAACGGCGCGAAATCGGCCGCGGTGCCCTCGAACGGCGCGTCGCCCTCGTTGAGGTCCGGCGTCGCCGGGTCGTCGGTCGGCGTGTTCAGCACGGGCGAGTAGTAGAGGTAGACCCACTTGTTGCGGGCGAAGTCGGGGTCGATCGCGACGCCCTGCAGGCCTTCCTCGTCGTGTTCGTAGACGGGCACGTCGGCGGCGAGGATGTTGCGCCCCGAGCGTGGGTCGTGGATCCGCACCTCACCGGTGCGGGCGGTGTGCAGCACCCGGTTGTCGGGCAGCACGGCGAGGCTGACGGGCTCGCCGGGGAAGTCGTTGAGGGTCACCTTCTGGAAGTTGCTGTCGGCGGGTGGCCCGCCGGGTGGTGCGGCCGCGGCCGGTGACAGCGATATGCCGCCGCCGGCTACCGCGAGGAGCGGCGCGACGACCAGGGCAAGCTTCTTGCGCAACTGACGCCTCCTGTGTCTGGGTGAACAGAGCGCACCCGGACCGGGTCAGCGTCGCGTGTCGTTCGTTGCCGACACGAGGGCACGCCAGACGCACGGTCGGTCACGGGTGACCAGGCGTTCGTCGGCTGGTGCCACGGGGCCGACGAGGGATGAGCACGGCGAGACCGGACTCGCGTGGCGGCGCGCACAACGTCGCGGCCCGTGCCAGGGGCCGACGCGCCGACGAACGGCGAGGATCTCGCACAGCGTTGTGAGGTTCCGGACCCCCCATCGATTGATCGGAACATCTCGATCCTTCTCGGGCCACCCTACGCGATTTAATCGATGGCCGCCCGCGGGGAGGCTTGCTAATTTGCGGCATGACCTCACCCCCGCCGGCGGGCAACGGCGCGCGACTCACCTACATGGCGCCGCTGTCCGCGACGCGGGCCGAGCGCCTCGTGGCCGACCTCGCCGTGCGATCGCCGTCCACTGTGGTCGATCTCGGCTGCGGTTGGGCAGAGCTGCTGCTGCGGGTCCTCGCGGCCTGCCCCGGTGCCAAGGGCGTCGGTCTGGACACCCACGAGCCCGACCTGGCCCGCGGTCGCGCCAACGCGGGCGCCCGCGGCCTCGACGGGCGCGTCACGTTCGTCGACGGCCCGGCCGCCGACCACCGCGATCCGGCCGACCTGCTCGTCAGCGTCGGCGCCTACCAGGCGTTCGGCACGATCGCCGAAGCCCTGAATGCCATGCGGGCGATGGTCAACCCGGGTGGGCGGGTGCTCTTCGCGGCCGAGTTCTGGGAGAGTCCGCCGCCGCCCGACAGGCTCGCCCGGATGTGGCCGGGCATGTCCGCCGACGACTGCACCGACCTGGCCGGGCTCGTCGACCAGGCCATCGCCGCCGGCTTCCGACCGTTGCGCGTCGAGACCGCCACCCGTGACGAGTGGGACGAGTTCGAGTCACTGCTGGCCGCCGACCGCGAAGAATGGCTGATCACCCATCCGGACCACCCCGAGGCGGCGGCGGTACGCGCGCAGGCCGACACCCAACGCGACATCTGGCTGCGTGGCCACCGCGGCCTGATGGGCTTCGCCTACCTGACCCTCGGCCCGATCTAACGACGGCCCTCCAGCGCGACCAGTGTGGCGTAGGTGACCGCGCCGTACACCAGGTGGGGAATCAGGTCGCTGAGCCAGTCGGTGGCCGACCAGGTGCGCGGGTCCGACACCTTCAGCCCAGCCAGGGTCCCGTCGCTGACGACCATCGCGCCGAGCCCGACCGCGGCCGCACCGACCGGCAGCGGCGGCCGCCAGCCATATCCGTGCAGCAGGCCGAACGCGACACCGACCGACACACCCGACAGCACACCGGAGAGGCCGCCGAGTCCGTTGAAGCGGTTCTGCCGGCGTGAGTTCTGGCCCGGTACGTCCACCGGGAGGTGCTTGACGATCGCTTCGGCGGTTTCGGCCGGCACGTCACTGGCCGGGCGGCCCCGCACGGCCATGTCGATGTAGGTGGTCGCGTCGAGCGCCGCACAGCCGGCCGCACCAGCCGCGGCGCCGGCGGTCGCACCGGACAGCAAGGTCAGGTCCATGCCCCGCACATGCCCCGCGAGCCCAGGGCCAAACGGATTAGCGTGCCGGCGAGTAGCAGGATGTGACCGTGGACATCCCCAGCCCGGCCCTCGCCCGCACCCTTGACCTGTCGGCCGTCCAGCGGTGGCTGCGGGGCCGCCGCGGCGACCTGCTCGCCGAGCTCGGCGACTACGTGTCCCGCGAGACGCCCAGCGACAGCAAGCCGCACCTGGACGCCGGCCTGGACTGGCTCACCGTCCGGCTCACCGAGGTGCTCGGGTCGCCCGAAGCGGTCCGACGGGTGCCGTCCGCGACCCACGGCGACACCCTGGTCGCCGACTTCGCGGGGGTCGGGCCGCGCCGGCTGCTGGTGCTCTGCCACTACGACACCGTCTGGGACGCCGGCACGCTCGCCGAGCGGCCGTTCGTGGTGGAGGGCCGGCTCGCCCGTGGGCCTGGCGTCTTCGACATGAAGGCCGGCCTGGTGCAGGCGCTGTGGGCGGTGCGCGCGCTGGACGCCGCCGGGCTGCCCCGGCCGCCGCTGCGGTTCGTCCTCAACGGCGACGAGGAGTTGGGCAGCCCCGCCTCCCGGTCGGTGATCGAGGCAGCGGCCGACGGTGTCACCGCCGCCCTGGTCCTGGAGCCCGGGCTGGGCGGCGCGCTCAAGACCGCCCGCAAGGGCATCGGCATGTTCCGGATCGACGTCACCGGCGTCGAGGCGCACGCCGGGCTCGACCCGGAGAAGGGGATCAGCGCGATCGACGAGCTCGCCCGGATCGTGCTCACGCTGCGGGCGGTGCAGGACCTCGGGCGCGGCACGAGCGTCAACGTCGGCACCATCTCTGGCGGTACGCGCGGCAACGTGATCGCCGGTCACGCCTGGGCGGCGGTCGACGTGCGGGTCGCCGCACCGGCCGAGGCACAGCGGGTCGATGCCGCGCTGAGCGCGCTGCGGCCCGCCGACCCGCGCCTGACCGTCACGGTCGGCGGCGGCTGGAACCGGCCGCCGATGACGCGTACACCCGGGATCGCGGCGATGGTCGACCTGGCCCGTGCCCTGGCCGTCGGGCTCGGCGAGGACTTGTCGGAATGCGCTGTTGGCGGCGGCAGCGACGCCAACTTCCTGGCCGCGCGAGGCGTGCCGTTGCTCGACGGCCTCGGCGCGGTCGGGGCCGGCGCGCACGCCCGCGACGAGCACATCGACGTCGACGCGACGCTTGCGCGCGCCGCGCTGATCGCCGCGATCGTCCACGCGTTCGCCCGGTAGGGACACCGTCGGATCGCCGACCGCCCGATTCGAGGGATGTAAACATTCCGTAGTCTCGATGTCACTGCGGGTATTTCCCTGCCCGCACGGGGGCTATGCAGGAGGTCGGATATGAAGGGACTTTTCCGCGTGGGTGCCGTGCTCGTGATGGCGGCGGTGGTGTTGACAGGTGTCCCGGCCGTGGCCGCGGAACCCAGTGGTGCGCCGGGATCGGCGACGTTCGACGGTCGCGTCATCGACCTGGGCAAGAGCTGGCAGGGCGCGCAGTCCTGCCTGGTGTTCGCGGCGGCGGACACACGTTGTTTCGCCTCGCACGCCGAGGCCGACAAGGCGTCGGGCTACCGGCGTGACGCGGACCCGCTGGTCGCCCAGACAGCGCGGGCGCAGGGAGCGGTCGTCGCGGCGGCGGTGCCGGCGTGCGGGTCCGGCTGGCTGTGCCTCTACGAGAACGTCAACGGCGGCGGGCGGCGGCTGCAGTTCAGCGACGAGTACTGGCACTATCTGGCGGACTGGGGCTTCAACCGGTCGACGTCGTCGTGGCGCAACAACCAGGGCGCCAGCGACGGAGGCCACCTGAGCCTCTACAACCTCACGTCCGTCTACAACTGCGGTGCCCGCTCGTACGCGCTTTCGATGGGCTCCTACAACGACCAGGCGTACGCCGTCTGGGGTTAAAGGTAGGTGTCGTAACCGATCACGGCCGGAGCGGTGACCTCGAGCCGCCCGACCTCGGTGGCCAGGACGCGTTCCTGCGCCAGGACGCGTCCGCTGCCGGGGTCGACGACGAACGTGTGGGTGACCGGCAGGCCGGTCCCATCGACGATGGCGGTGTACGCCTCGCCGGTGCGGCCGGCCCGGTCGGTGAGCGCGCCGATGTAGCGCAGCCCGGGCAGGCCGGCCAGGAGGGTCAGCGTCGCGGCCCGCTCCGCGGCGGTCAGCGCGCGTTCGTGGAGCAGGTCGGTGATGCCGCCGACGATCGTGGTGGCCGGGTCGGTGCCCGGCCGGGTGGCCGCCAGCCACTCGCGGAGCCGGTCGGGGTCGGTCGGCGGCCGATCCGGCCAGACGGCGACGAACTGGCCCGCCGTGTATTCCTCGGTGCTGCGGGTCTGGTCGGCGCCGGGCGATCCTTCGTCGCGCCATTCGTCGAGTTGGGCCCGCGTGGGTGACTCGGGTGGGAGGTAGGCGACCGTGCGCGTACCGGCGTTGTCCGGATCGCGCCAGATCTCGGTCTCGGTGGGGATGACGACGCAGGTGACCGTCGTGCCGGCGATGGCGCTGTTCAACGCCCAACTGCGGATCAGCACGTGGTCGCGGGTCGGTGTCGCGGCCGAGGGCTGGGCCGCGACCGTGGCGGCCAGCGCGAGCAGGCGGGGAGAGCCCGGCTCGGATGCGGCCGGACGCGGGCTGGTCAAGGGCGCCGGCGTCGCCCACGCGGTCGACGCTGCCTGGGGGAGGGCGACGACCACGACAAGCCCCGTGATCGCGACGAGCACCACGGCCGCCGCGGCGGCCACCCAGCCGGTGAACGCCCGGCGGGCCCGCGTGGGGGTCGGCGACGAGGCGAGGATGGTCCGCAGCGTGCGTTCACGCCGGTCGAGGTCGGCCACGTAGCCGTCGTCGGCGATGGGGTCGGTGGGACCGAAGAGCTCCCGCAGCCGGTCGGCGTCGTTCATCGACGGGTCCTCCGGCCGAGGAGCGTGACAAGCTGGTGCGCCCGGTTGGGCTGGGGATCCCACAGCTTGCGCAACCGGGCGACCCGGTTGCTGACGGCGGTGCGGCCGAGGCCGAGCACCTGGGCGACCTCGGGGACGGTGAGCCCTTCCCAGGCGATCAGCTCCAGGATCTCCCGGTCGCGGTCGCCGAGCTCGGCGAGGGCCTGCCGCAGCGCCATCCGGTCGACGATGCCGCTGGGCCGGTCGTCGCGGTCGGCCATCGTGGCGAGCGGGTCGCTGCCCGGGTCGTACGGGTCGTTGCGCTCGCGCTTACGGCGCCGGAACTCGTTGGCGAGCACGTTGCGGGCGGTGCGGTAGAGCCACGGCAGCGGGTGGTCGGCCGGAACGTTCTCCCGGCTCTGCCACGCGATCGTCATCACCTGGCCGACGATGTTGTCACAGTCCAGATCGGCCGCACGGCGGCGGACGAAGCGCCCGACGGCGTCGTAGTGCAGCCGATACATCGCTTCGAACCTCTCGTCATCGCTCGTCGAGCCCGTCACCGCCGTTGTGTCCACCTCCCTACGAGTCGTCACACCCGGCAGAGAAATTAGCGCCAACTGAGGAGACGGCCATAGAGCCGCGCCGCTGCGTCCACAGTGACCGTCCCTTCGCGATCGAACTGTTACCTAATTGCCCTGCCAGGAATGTGACGTCCAGGCCCCCGCCGGACACAAGCGGATCAGGATTCAGTCGACGAGGATGCATCCGAGGAGCGGCGATGACCGCACGGCAGCAGGCATCGAACCAGGTGACACATCGCCCGCGTCCGGGGCTGTTCGTCGTGCCCGCCGAGTGGCCGGCCGGGTTCGACCCGACCCGTCAGGTGTCCGGCCTGTTGATGACGCTTGACTGGTGCGACGGAAGAGTGGTCAGCGAGGAGCGCATCGAGCACGTCGGGCCGTGCTGGTCCGCGGTGCGACGCCCGCTCGTCGTGTCCGGCGTCCACTTCCTCGCCGAGCATCGACATGAGCAGCGACCGTGGCCGGTCACTCCGGGTCAGCCGGCGGCGTAGTCGTCCGGGTCGATCTCGATCATGAGGCCGTCCGGGTGCTCGAAACGGACCTCGGCCACGTCCATCCGGTGCAGCGTGTGGCCGTGCCCGACGTCGAGCAGGTCGGGCAGCGGATTGTGCGCGGCGAAGTCGAGCACCGCCCCGCGCAGGAGCGGCTCGCGCAGCCTGGTGGACCAGCCGGAGATCCAGAGCTGGCCGCCGTCGGGTGCCGTGATGGCCAGGACCGTGGCCACGTCGTAGTCGTCGCACGAGGTCAGGGCCTTGTCGACGGGGTCGCCGGCGGCGGCGAGGAGCAACGGTGAGCCGGCCCGGTCGAGCGCGTGCCGGACCGGGAACGGCCCGGGGCCACCGCGGGCCGTCGCGCGCCTGGCGACCTGGACCATGCCCGGCAGGTGCCCGGACGCGAGCGTGCGCACGAGCGCGACGAGAACGGTGGACTGCGCCATGACGGACCTCCCGGGGTGTGCCTGTTTAGTTAGGTTAGGCTAACCTCTCGGCAGATCCAACTCGTGGAGGCAACGTGAACCAATCGCGGCCGAAGGCGAAGCTCTCGCGGTCCCTCGGCATCCCGCTGACGCCCAAGTGCGTGAAGTACTTCGAGCGCCGGCCGTATCCGCCGGGCGTGCACGGTCGCGCGCGTCGCAAGGAGACCGACTACAAGGTCCGACTGCTGGAGAAGCAGCGGCTGCGCCATCAGTACAACGTCAGCGAGGTGCAGATGCGCCGGACGTTCGCCGAGGCGCACCGCAGCACCGGGAAGACCGGTGAGCGGATGGTGGTCGCGCTCGAGTGCCGGCTCGACTCGCTGGTGCTGCGGGCCGGCTTCGCGCGCACCATCTACCAGGCGCGCCAGGCCGTCGCGCACGGGCACATCGCCGTCGACGGGCGCAAGGTGGACCGGCCCTCGTACAAGGTGGCGCCGTTCCAGACCATCGAGGTGCGCGAGAAGAGCCGCGACAAGACCCCGTTCCAGGTCGCCGCGGCCGGCGCGCACGTCGGTGCCCGCACGGCGCCCTACCTGTCGACCGCGATCACGGACCTGCGTACGACGCTGATCCGGCTGCCCGAGCGGCCCGAGATCCCGGTCCTCTGCGACGAGCAGCTCGTCGTCGAGTTCTACAGCCGCTGACACGAAGCAGGGTCCCTTCCCCGAAACCGGCCGGAAGGGACCCTTCTTTGCGATCTTCAACATCCATTCATTTACATTCCTGAGGGTACGACCGCACCATAAGCGGTATGCCTCGTCGGTTGCTCACCCTCATCTCCGCGGCCACCCTTGCCGCCGTGATGCTGCTCGGCATCGCATCCCCCGCCGCCGCCGTCACCAACGCCGAGAAGCTCGCCGTCCTGTCGAGCTTCACCCAGACCAGTGCCAGCAGCTACAACGCGTGGAACGCGGCCCGCCTCAATCGCGGTCCGTGGCAGGCCTACAACTTCGACTGGTCCACCGACTACTGCTCGACCAGCCCCGACAACCCGTTCGGGTTCGCGTTCGAGCTCTCCTGCTACCGGCACGACTTCGGCTACCGCAACTACAAGGCGGTGGGCCAGTTCAGCGCCAGCAAGTCGCGGCTGGACAGTGCCTTCTACGAGGACCTCAAACGTTCCTGCGCGCGTTACAACGTCGCGCTGAAGCCGATCTGCGACGGCCTGGCCTGGACGTACTACCAGGCTGTGCGCGCGTTCGGCAAGGTCGTGGTCAGCCAGGCCGACCTGGACCGGGCCGCCGCCCAGATCGCCGAGGTCCGGCGCCAGGAGGCGCGGGCCCGCCGCTCCTGACCCACCGGTGATCGACCCGCCGCGCCCTGCCGCGGCGGGTCGATCACGGCGGCTGGGTTCCGGGCACCTGGTCGGTCACGGCCAAAAGGAGCGCGGTCAGCGCGGGGGCCGGCGGCGTGTCCCGGGTGACGGCGACCAGCCGGCGCCGCAGCGTCACCTCGGCGACGTCCCGGACGGCGACCGACGGGTCGTCGGCCGGCAGGGCCAGCACCGGCATCAGGGCCACCGCCGCACCGGCGCGGACGATCTCGAGCTGGACGCCGGCGTCGCTGGAGCGGTGGCGCAGGTCGGGCTCGTAGCCGCCGAGGGACCGGCAGGTGCCGACCACCATGGCGTGGTGGCCGGTTCCTTCGGCGGACGCGGTCCACACGGCCGACCGCAGATCGGCGACCGCGACGGGTCCGCCGGTGCCGGCCAGCGGATGCGCGGCCGGCAGCACGATCTTCATCGGCTCCTCGATCAGCACGGTGAAGCGCAGCCCGGCCGGGCGGGGGCGGGGCTGGCCGTCGTACTCGTCGCCGATGACCAGGTCGACCGCGCCCAGTCGCAGGCTCGGCAGGGACTGTTCGAGCTCGTACTCGAAGATTTCGACGCGTACGCCGGGATGGTCGGCGTTCATCCGGGCCAGCGCCGGGACCAGCAGCTTGCGGGCGGCGGACTGGAGGCCGCCGGCCCGGACGGTGCCCCGGATGTCGCCGCTGAGCGCGGCCAGGTCCGCCTCCGCCGACTCCGCCGCGGCCAGCAGGACGCGGGCGTGCTGCGCCAGCAGGCGTCCGGCGTCGGTGAGTCGCACGCCCCGCCCGGCCTTGGCGAAGAGCGGAGTGCCGACCTCCCTCTCCAGAATGGACAGTTGCTGGGAGACGGTCGACGGGCTGTAGCCCAGGGCCGTGGCGACCGCGGCGAGGGTGCCGCGCTCCTCGACCTCCCGGAGGAACCGCAGCCGGCGCAGGTCCAGCACAACCATGCGGGAATCCTAACGAGTTGGATCCATGAATCATCGCTGGACCTGATGACTTCCGCCACTGATCATGGTTCTCGTGGGTCCCGCACTGTGCCTCCTGTCCGCCGCGTGCTTCGGCGCCATGGCGATCTTCGGCAAGCTCGCGTACGACGCCGGGGTCTCGCCCGGTGCGCTGCTGCTCGTCCGCTTCACCCTGGCGGCGGCGCTGCTCGCCCTGCTCCTGCTCCTGCGGCCGGGCCTGCGCCGCACCCGAACGGATCGGCCGGCGACCGCGCGCGTGCTGCTCGTCGCGGTCGGGCTCGGCGCCATCGGGTACGCCGCGCAGGCGAGCCTGTTCTTCGCGGCCCTGGAGCGGATGGACGCCACGCTGCTGTCGCTGATCCTCTACACGTTCCCGGTCCTGGTCACCGTGTCGGCGGTGCTGCTCGGTCGGGACCGGCTCACCCCGGCCCGGGGCGCCGCGCTGGTGGCCGCGTCGAGCGGCACGCTGCTGGTCCTGCTCGGCGCCGGCGCGGTCAGCTTCCAGCCGACCGGGGCGGTGCTGGCCTTCGGCGCCGCGCTCACGTACACGGTCTACATCCTGGTGGCCGACACCATCGTGCACCGCCTGGCGCCGGTGGTGCTGTGCGCGCTGGTGATGGGCGGCGCCGCCGTCACTCTCGGCGGACGGGCCGTGCTGGCCGGCGGCGTGGACCTGACCTTCGGGCGGGCGGGCTGGCTCTGGCTGTCCTGCATCGCCGTGCTCTCCACGGTCGTGGCCATGCTGACCTTCTTCGCGGGCCTGAAGCGGACCGGCCCGTCGACCGCCGCCATCCTGTCCACCTTCGAACCCGTCGTCACGACCGCGTTGGCGGCCCTCACCCTCGGCGAGTCCCTGACCCCGCTCCAGCTCGCGGGCGCGGCCCTGGTGCTGTCCTCGGTCGCCGTGCTGCAGGTGCGCGTCGGCCGGCCCGGGACGTCCCGGGCCGGCCGCACGTCGGTCAGCCGTTGGTGGGGTGGCAGCTTGTCGTCGGGTTGGCCGGGGAGCCGTTCGGGCACTTCACCCAGACCTTGACCGAGTCGACGCTGAACACCGACGGGAAGGTCGCCGCGTTCGGGTTGTTGTTGTTCGAGCCGCCGGTCGCCAGGTTGACCAGTAGCTGCGGGTCCGAGCCCTGCCAGGTGAAGTTGGTGCCCTTCACCCAGGTGTTGTCGACCCACTTCTCGATCTGGCCGTTGCGCCAGACCAGCGTGTAGGTGTGGTAGTCGGACGCGAAGTCGAAGCCCGGGTGCCACACCCACTGGTTGGTCATGATGCTGTGGTAGTTGGAGCCGACACCGGCGCCGTGGTCGTAGCCCGTCCAGTCGAAGGTGTTCTGGGTGGGCGTGTCGAAGAACTCGACCACGTCGATCTCGGACGAGGTGTTCGGTGCCTGCTTGGCGTAGAGCCAGAACGCCGGCCACGCCCCGCTGCCACGTGGGATCTTCGCCCGGACCGAGAAGACGTACGTGCGTCCGTCCCGCGGATAGAACGTCTCCTTGGTGGTGATCTGGCCGCTGCTGATGCCGCCGTTGTAGACGCCGCCGAGGTTCGGCAGGGCGGTCAGTTCGAGCCGGTCCGAGGTGATCTTGTGGTTGGTGCCGTTGAACGGCTGATAGCGCTGCCACTCGTTGTTGATGACCGCCGTGCCGGCGATGCCGTACGGGTTGAAGTTCGTCGCCAGGTTGCTGACGTTGCGACCGGAGCCGGTGCCGAAGCGGTAGTCGCGCAGCAGCCCGAAGCCGCTGAGGTCAGGGCCGCTGCCGGTGGGCGGGGGAGTGGTGCCGCCGCCGACGAGCTCCCAGCGCTGGTGGCTGCCCGCGGAGCAGTCGTAGAGCTGCACGACGGTGCCGGCCGCGGTCGCCTGGCCCTTGACGTCGAGGCAGCGCCCGGACGCCGCGCCGCGGATGGTGCCGTCGCTGTTGACGGTCCAGCGCTGGTTGGCGCCGCCGTGGCACGCGTACGTGATGACCGGGGTGCCGTTGGCGGTCAACTCGCCCTTGGCATCGAGGCACTGGCCGTTGATGGTGATCTGGCCGGCGTCCGTGGTGGACCAGCGCTGGGACGCGCAGTTCTGGATCGTCGCGCTCGCGGTGCTGCTGGCGGGCGGGGTCAGGCAGCGACCGGAGCCGACCCCGCGGATCAGCACGTTGCTGACGGCGGCGGACGCGCTGCCGCCCGGCACGACGAGCAACGCGCTCGCGAGGACGGCGACGATGACGCCGGCAAGGCGTCTGGGCATGGGGACCTCCCGGATTGGACGGATCGATGGAGGTGCATGAACCGGTTCACGTCGCACTGTAGGGCATCTACTGAACCGGTTCAAGTCGCTGTATCGTCCGTACCCATGACGATCCGCGCCGACCTTTCCGACGGCTGGGTGCTGCGGCTCGCGGCGCCGGACGCGCCCGCGGTGCCGCCCGCCGTGCGTGCCGCCCTCCCGATCCCCGCGACCGTGCCCGGCACCGTGCACACCGACCTGCTCGCCGCCGGCCTCATCCCCGATCCCTACCTCGACCGCAACGAGCTCACCCTGGACTGGATCGGTCGGGTCGCCTGGGTCTATGAGCGCGACCTGCCCGCGGTGGGAGACGGACCCGTTGACGCCGTGCTGGCCTTCGCCGGCCTCGACACGGTGGCCACCGTCAGCGTCGACGGCGTGGTCGTCGCCCGCACGGCCAACATGCACCGCCGCTACGAGGTCCCGGTCCGCCTGCCGGCCAAGCTGTCGGTGCGCTTCGACTCCGCCTGGGACTACGGCGAGGCGGAACGCGACCGGATCGGCGCGCTGCCCAACCAGTACCCGGCACCGTTCAACTTCCTGCGCAAGATGGCCTGCAACTTCGGCTGGGACTGGGGACCGACGCTGGTCACCGCCGGCATCTGGCGCCCGGTCACGCTCATCCGCTCCGGGGAGGGGCCGCGGATCCGCGAGGTGCGCCCGAGCGTCACGGTCGAGGGCGCGCACGGCCGCGCGTCCTTCGACGTCCGGCTCGCCGCCCCAGCGGACGAAGCCACAGAGGTGACGGTCTCGGTGGAAGACATCTTGGCGACGGCGACCCTCGCGGCCGGGCAGGAGCGGGTCACGGTCGAGGTGACCGTCGCGGACCCGGACCTGTGGTGGCCGCGCGGCCTCGGCCCGCAGCCGCTCTACGACGCCGTCGTGCGGGTGCCCGGCGACGAGTGGAGCGCCCGGATCGGCTTTCGCAGCCTGCGCCTGGACACCACCGAGGACCCGGAGGGCACGCCGTTCACGCTGGTCGTCAACGGCCTGCCGGTGCCGGTGCGCGGCGCCAACTGGATCCCCGACGACTGCTTCCCGAGCCGGGTCACCGCTGACCGCCTGCACACCCGGATCGACCAGGCGGTCGACGCCGGCATCAACCTGCTGCGGGTCTGGGGCGGCGGCACCTACGAGAGCGACGAGTTCTACGCCGCCTGCGACGCCCGGGGCGTGCTTGTCTGGCAGGACTTCCTGTTCGCCTGCGCGGCCTACCCCGAGGACGAGCGGCTCGCGGCCGAGGTCGACGCCGAGGCCCGCGACAACGTCGCCCGGCTCATGCCACACCCGAGCCTGGTGCTCTGGAACGGCAACAACGAGAACATCTGGGGCTTCTTCGACTGGGACTGGCAGCAGGCGATCGCCGACCGCACCTGGGGTCTCGGCTACTACCTCGACGTGTTGCCGAAGGCGGTGCGGGACACGGACCCGACCCGGCCCTACTGGCCCGGAAGCCCGTACTCCGGGTCGATGGAACGCCATCCCAACGACCCGGACCACGGCCCGATGCACGTCTGGGACGTGTGGAACACCGCCGACTACACCGTCTATCGCGAGTACCGGCCCCGGTTCGTCGCCGAGTTCGGCTGGCAGGCGCCGCCCACCTGGTCGACGATGACCGGGTCGCTGCACGACGATCCGCTCACCCCGACCTCGCCGGGCATGCTGCACCACCAGAAGGCGTCCGATGGCAACGGCAAGCTCGAGCGGGGGCTGGCGCCGCACTTCCCCGTGCCGACCGACCTCACCGACTGGCACTTCGCCACCCAGCTCAACCAGGCCCGCGCGCTCGGGCTCGGCATCCGGCACTACCGCTCGCTGCGCCCGCGCTGCTCCGGCACCGTCGTCTGGCAACTCAACGACTGCTGGCCGGTCACCTCGTGGGCCGCGGTCGACGGTCAAGGACGCAAGAAGCCGCTGTGGTACGCGCTGCGCGCGGCGCACGCCGAGCGGCTGCTGACCGTCGAGCCGCGCGAGGCCGGCCTGGCCCTGGTCGCCGTCAACGACACCACGGCGTCCTGGCGGGTGCCGGTGACGGTGCGCCGGCTCTCGTTCGACGGGACGGTGCTGGCCGAGCACCGCACCCGCTTCGCGGCGGACCGGGTCGGCGCGGTGACGGTCCCGCTGCCTTCGGAACTCACCACGGCCGGCGACGCCGCACGAGAACTGCTGGTCGCCGAGGCCGACAGCGGCGAGCGGGCCCTGTGGTTCTTCGCGGAGGACAAGGACCTGGCCTACCGGCCGGCCGACCTGGACGCGCGGGCCGATCGCGACGGCGACGACATTGTGCTGACCCTGACCGCCCGCAACCTCGTGCGCGACCTGTGCGTCTTCGCCGACCGGGTCGACCCGGCCGCCGAGGCCGACGACTGCCTGGTCACCCTCCTGCCCGGCGAGCGGCGGGAGCTACGCGTCCGCGGCGTGCCGGCGGGCCGGGAGAAGGACCTGCTGGCCGCCCCGGTGCTGCGGA
Source organism: Asanoa ishikariensis (assembly GCF_900107455.1). Lineage (GTDB taxonomy): Bacteria > Actinomycetota > Actinomycetes > Mycobacteriales > Micromonosporaceae > Asanoa > Asanoa ishikariensis. The sequence continues at coordinate 752,272 of NZ_FNQB01000004.1, forward strand.
CGGCCAACGACCTGATCGCGGGAGTGTGAGATGGGCGAGACGATCCTGTTCATCGGTGACAGCATCACCGACTGCTCGCGCGGCGCCGACAAGCTCGGCCTCGGTGGCGGCTACGTCGACGCCGTGGCGACCCGGCTGCGCGAGCGTGGAGACGACGCCGTCGTGCGCAACACGGGCATCGCCGGCAACCGGATCGCCCATCTCCAGGAGCGTTGGCAGGCCGACGTGCTCGACCACGCGCCGACCGCGCTGTCGGTCTACATCGGCGTCAACGACACGCTGGTGGCGTTCTGGGAGGGCCGGCCGACACCGCCGAAGCTGTTCGAGGAGCGTTACGCCGACGTGCTCGCACAGGCGGTCGCCGCCGGGGTCCCGCGCATCCTGCTGGTCGAGCCGTTCTATGTGGACACCGAGCAGGCGGCCGCGCCCTGGGCTCGGGGCAACGCCTTCGTGCGCGAGGATCTCGATCGCAAGCGGCCCATCGTCCGGGCGCTCGCCGAGCGCTTCGGCGCCGCGTTCGTCCCGCTCCAGGCGCCCGTCGACGCGGCCGTGGCCGAACGCGGGCCGGCGGTCCTGGCGCAGGACGGTGTGCACCCGTCCGCGCTCGGCCACCGACTGATCGCCGAGCGCTGGCTCGCCGCCTACGACGCGTTGACCGCGCCCGGCCGCTGACGGTCCGGCGCGGACAGCGCGAACCACTCCGACGCGAACCCGGCGAGCCGCGCGGTGCGGCCGCCGGGCAGCGTGAACGCGACGGGGTCCGGTCCGGTGTTGGCCACCGCGACCGTGACCCCGCCCGCGTCCCGCACGGCCAACGCGGCCAGCGGTGGTGGCGCCGAGACGGCCAGCACGGCGGCACCCGCCAGCGCGGCCAGCCGGGCCACGGCCCGGGCGGCGGGCGCGTCCGCCGGCAGCCGGACGTCCAGATAGGCCAGCGCGTCCGCGCCGGCCGGCACCGCCCGCGCCACGCTGGCCAGCACCCAGGTGGCGGCCAACGGGCCGAGCAGGCGGGCGGGCAGTGGGCCGGGTGGCGGTTCCGGTGCGTACGCGCCGGTCTCGTCGCGCCAGTCGCCGGCCACGTCGAGGAAGCTGACCGGTGCCAGCCGCACGGGCAGCCCCGTCGCCCGTGCCTGGGCGACCAGGTCACCGTGGGTCGCGGTCGCCTCCAGCACCGAGTCGTCGTCGGCCGCGTGCACCGCCCCGTTGAGCGGCAGCTCCACCGAGTCGCAGCCGGCCAGCGCCGGCGGGGTGGCGTTGAGCTCGTGGAAGCCACCCGCGGGCCGGAACGAGCGCGGCGAGAGCCGACCGTCATAGAGGGTCACCGGTGGGAGCACGCCGATGGGGGCTCCGAGTCGGACGGCGAGGCCCGGTGGCGCGGCGGCCCCGAGCAGCGGCGCGACCGCCCGGATCCGGATCCGCTGCGCGAAGCGGTCGCCGGGGTCCGCGTGCAGCCGTCCGGGCGGGGACGAGTACGCCTTGTACGAGGCGTCGGTCCAGTTGCGCTGGTCCTCGAACTCGAACGCCTCGCCAAGGAACCCGAAGGCGACTCGGGTCCCCCCGGACAGGCTGGCGTCCAGCCGGTCGAACCGCCGGTGGAACCGCCGGGCCGGCGCGTCGGTGTGGTCCCGGGTGACCACGCGCTCCGGGAACACGAACGTCGTCGGTGCACCGCCCAGCCACGATGTGGCCGCCCGGCCCTGATAGCCGGCGGCCGGGAACAGCACACAGAAGCCGATGCGGGCGTAGTCGAAGCCGTCCCGGGCGGTCGCCTCGAACTCCGCGTCGAGCTCGTCACCCTCGGCGGTGTACCTCAGCCGCACGTCGAGCGGGTGCGACGGCCACAGCGTGCTGGCCGTCGCCTCGAACCGGAACCCGCCCGGCGTCTGCGTCCGCGATCCGGAATGGACGGTCAGCGGCACCGTGCGCCAGAACCGGTCGCGGACCGCGAAGTAGATCCGGGACACCACCTCCTGGTCGCCGTAACGGATCGTGCGCAGGTCGAGTCCGTCTCCCCGGTCGGCCCGCGTCGTGAACCGCGCCACCCTCAGCCTTTCAGCGCGCCCTGGACCAGCGCGCTCTCCATGCGGCGGTTGAGCACCGCGTAGACGACGAACACCGGCAGCACCGAGATCAGCGTGCCGGCGCAGACCAGGGCGTAGTCGGTGATGCCCTGGTTGCCCTGGAGCGTCGGCAGTGCGACCTGCACCGTGCGGACCTTGGCGTTCGCGCCGACGATGACCAGCGTGTAGAGGTAGTCGTTCCAGAACGAGATGAAGTTGAGGATCGAGATGGTGGCGATGCCGGGCATCGTCAGCGGCAGGTAGATGCTGCGCAGCACCCGGAACCGGCCGGCGCCGTCGATCGTCGCGCTCTCCTCGAGCTCCTGCGGCACCGTACGCATGAACTGGGTCAGCAGGATCACCGCGAGCGGCTGGGCCGACGCCGGCAGGTAGAGGATCATGAATTCGCGGGTGTGGAACAGGTCGAGCTGGATGGCCAGCAGCAGGGTCGGGACCAGCGCGGCGAAACCGGGGATCAGGAAGCCCAGCGCGTAGATCCGCTCGAACACCGTGGCGATCCGGCCCTGTGAACGGGCCAGCGCGTACGCGGCGGGAATCGCGATGACCAGGGTCACCGCCAGCGACGCGGCCGTGATGTAGAGCGAGTTGAGCATCGCGTCGCCCAGGTTGAGCAGGTCCCAGACCCGGGTCAGGTTGTCGAAGCCAGAGGAGAACGTCGGGGCGAACGGCGCGTCCACGGCGTCGAGCTGTGACTTGAAGGCCGAGATGAACAGCCAGTAGAGCGGCAGCACCAGCGTGGCCGCGTAGACGAGCACGAGCGCGTAGGAACCGACGAGCCCAGGCGTGAACCGGCTGGGACGCTTGCGCCGCGGTGCGCGTACCACCGGGCGCGCCGGCTGGTTGTCCACTGTGGTCGATGTCGCGACAGCCATCAGTACCTCGCCCGGAAGACTCGCCGGATGATGACGAGCCCGACGATGCCGAGCACGAAGAGCACGAGCCCGATGGTCTGGCTGTAGCCGACCTCGGGGGAGCGGAAGCCGAACCGGTAGACCAGCCAGGCCAGTGTCGAGGTCGCCTCGCCGGGTCCGCCGCGGGTCAGCAGCAGCACCATGCCGGCCGAGCCGAACAGCGTCCAGAGATACTGCAGCATGGTCAGCACGCCGAAGTAGTCCCGGGTGATCGGGTACGCGACCCGCCACATCTTCTGCCAGTGGTTGGCGCCGTCGAGCTCGGCGGCCGCGTAGATCTCGTCGTCGATCGCCGACAGCCGCGCGGCGAACAGGATGCCGGTTAAGCCGAGGCCGGACCAGATGGTGACCAGGATCAGCGACGGCATCGCCCAGGTCGGGTCGGCCAGCCAGGCGGTGGCGTGCGCGCCCAGGCCGACCTGGTCGAGCGCCGAGTTGACCAGCCCCGTCGGGCCGAGCACGGCGACGAACAGCATGCCCATCGCGGAGAGCGAGATGAGCGCCGGCACGAACATGATGACCCGCAGGATGCGGTGGCCGGGCAGCTTGAGGTTGAGGAAGTACCCGAGCATGAACGCGCCGACCATGATGACCGGCAGCGAGACGGCCAGGTGGACGGCCGTGTTCTTCAGCGCGGTGAGCACCCGCTCGTCGTCGAGCAGCCGGGTGACGTTGTCGGCGCCGTTGAACGAGGCCGGTGCGGCCAGCCCGGCCCAGTCCATGAAGGCGACGACGAACATCGCCACCAGCGGGCCGATGGTGAACAGGACGTACCAGACCACGGAGGGCAGGGCGAAGACGATCAGCCCGCGGTCCCGCGTACGAGCGCGTTTCTTGCCGCCGCCGGGACGGGCGACGACGGGTGAGTCGAGGATGGCGGTCATCTACGGCCTTCCGCGTCATGGCGGCCCGCCCGGAGCACCGGGCGGGCCGCTCCGATCACTTCTGGTAGAGCTTGTCGAGTGTCTTGCAGAACTCGGCTCCGGTCTGGCCCTTCTTGCCGAGGAAGGCACTGCCGGCCGGCGCGTAGTCGGTGCCGGACGGGATGTAGGAGTCCGGCAGCACCAGGTAGTCGACCTTCGGGGCGAGCTCGTTGCCCTTGACCACCAGCGGCTGGGTCGAGGTGACGCTGCCGAGGATGTCGTTCTTCACGCTCATGATCTGCGAGCCCTCGGACACCCAGCCCTGCAGTGTCGTCTGCTCGTACATGAACTTGATGAACTTCTCGACCGAGGCGATCTTCTTCTCACCGTTGGGGGAGAGGAAGAAGCCGTTGGAGTGCCCCTGGAACGCGGTGGGCTTGGTGTACGCGCCCCCGGAGGACACCGGGAAGCCGGCGAGCTCGGTCGCGGACGCGATGGCCGGCGGCGCCTCGGTGTAGCTCCACGACCCGGACGGCATCATGGCCGCCTTGCCGTTGAAGTATGCCGAGGTCATCTGGTCGGCGGTGTAGCCCTGCACGTTGTCGACGAAGACGCCGGAGTCGCGCAGCTTGCCGAGCAGGTCGAGGCCCTGGACCGCGCCGGGGCTCGCGCAGTAGCCGCCCTTGGCGAAGATCTGCTTGGCCTCATCGGGCCGCACGAACTGCTGGACCATCCAGGTGATGAAGTTCTGCACCGGCCACTCGGCGCCGCCGAGCACCATCGGCGGGATCTTCGCCGCGCGCAGCTTGGCGGAGGCCGCGACCAGGTCGTCGACGGTCGCCGGCACCTGCGTGACGCCGGCCTGCTTGAGCAGGTCGGTGTTGTACCAGACGGGCCAGTTGAAGCTGGTGTAGGGGAAGCCGGCCACCTGGTTGTCGGCCTGGGTCCAGAAGGTCATCGCCTCGGGGACGATCTTGTCGGTCAGGCCCCATTCGTCGAGGTACTTCTTGACGTCGACGACCTGGCCCTGCGGCAGCCAGTCGCTGGTGTCCGGGGTCAGGTTGAGGATGACCAGGTCGCGCTCCTCGTCGGCCAGCTTCGAGGCCTCGTAGTTGTTCGCGATGTCGGTGGTGTTGGCCTCCTCCACGTCGATCGCGATGCCGGTCTGCGCGGTGAAGTCCTTGGCCAGCTTGTTGAAGTGGTCGCCGGTCGCGTTGCCCGTGGTGAACGACGACAGGATGGTCAGTGTCTGCGTGTCGGTCTCGGCGGCGTCGTCGCCCGAGCAGGCGGTCAGCGCGCCGGCCGCGAGCGACGCGGTGGCGAGCAACGCCGCCAGCCGGAGCCGCCGGTGGGTGGAACGAATCATGTGGACACTCCTCGGTACGGCGAACGAAGGGGAGTGGGGGGAACGGGGTCCGGTGTCGCCTGAACCGGTTCAGACAGATAGTCGTCCGCTGCCCGGCCAGGTGTCAAGGAAGAAGTTGCGCCGACGTTGCAGAAAGGTGTCAGGCGGAGGCGGGGCCGCTCGACTCGCGCGGCACGAAGCGTGGGTTGGGCATCCACACCGGCTCGACGAACTCCTGCCCGCCGATCGCCTCCAGCAGCAGGGTGGCGGCCACCTTGCCATCGTCGAACGGGTGCTGTGTGACGGTCGACAGGGCCGGGTGCAGGTACTGCGAGATGGTGATGTCGTCCCAGCCCACGATCGAGATGTCGGTCGGCACGCGCAGGCCGCGCGAGAACGCGGCGCTCATCCCGGCCACGGCCATCAGGTCGTTGGAGTAGACGATCGCGGTCGGCCGCGGGTCGGCGTCGAGCAACGCGGCGGTGGCCGCACGCCCGCCGGCCGCGGTGTAGTCACTCTCGATCCACCGGGACGCGTCGATGCCGTGTTCCCTGAACCGCTTCTGGTAGAGCTCGCGACGCAGCCGGGCGGGCGCGTTGGTCTGCGGACCGACCACCTGTGCGACCCGGCGGTGGCCCTGGTCGACGAGGTGCTTGACGACGTCGGTGATCGCTTCGCTCTCGTCGTAGACCAGCACCGGCATGGTGGTGCGCTCGGGCGGCCAGCCGAGGCTGACGAAGGCCAGCCCGGCCTCGCGGACCAGCGCGAACCGCGGGTCGTCCTGGCGCAGGTCGACGATCACCATGCCGTCGACCCGGCCGTCGTGGGCCAGCCGCAGATAGGCCTCGCGTTCCGCCTCGGTGCTCTCGACCACCTCGGTCACCAGCGAGTAGCGCGAGTGGGACAACACGCTCTGCAGGCCGGCCATCAGGCTCGTGTAGTACTGGTCGCTGGCCAGCGCCTCGGGCGACTTCTCGAAGACCAGGCCGATGGCGTACGCCCGGGACACGGACAGCGCGCGCGCCGGCAGGCTGGGCGTCCAGCCCAGCTCCCGCGCCTTCGCGACGATCCGCTCGCGGGTCTCCTCGCGCACGCCCGGTCGGTTGTTGAGCGCGTACGAGACCAGGGTCTTGCTCACTCCGGCGGCCGCCGCGACATCACTGATCCGAACGGTCCGTCGCCGGCCCGAGGCTTCCTTCATGGACGTTCGCTTTCTCGATTGGTCGACCTGAATGCTAAGGGTTGCCCGGTCACCATTCGGCGAACCCGCCGTCCCGATATCGCCACTGCGGGTTACCGACAGGTATGCCCGGTTCGCCTGCCGCCGCGCGGACCCTGTCCTCGTCGACCTCGATGCCCAGGCCCGGCCCGGTGAGGCGCGGCAGGTGCCCGTCGACCGCGACCAGCACCTCGGGGTTGCGCAGGATCGCCAGGTCCGGCGAGGTGGCCGCGTTCAGGTCGATGACGTGCTCCTGGGCGAAGAAGTTGGGCACGGCCAGGTCGAGCTGGACGCAGGCAGCCAGCGCCACGGGTCCGAGTGGGCAGTGCGGCGCCAACTGCACGTCGTACGACTCGGCCATGGTCGCGATCCGGAACACCTCGGTGATCCCGCCCGCGTGGGCCGGGTCCGGCTGGGCGATCGCGATGCCGGCCTCGAGCACGGGCACGAACTCCTCCCGCCCGAACAGCCGCTCGCCGGTCGCGATGGGCACGGACGTGCCGGCGGTGAGCTGCCCGATCAACCGTGAGTGCTCGGGCCGCAAGGGCTCCTCGAGGAATGCCGGCGCGGTGTGGGCGACCGCGTCGGCCAGCCGGCGGGCCTGGTGCACGGAGACCCGGCCGTGCAGGTCGATGCCGAAGTCCGCGGCGTCGCCGATCGCCTCTCGCAGGGCGGCCAGGTCGTCGGCGAACCGCGCGGTCATCGCGGGGGAGTCGAGGAACCCGACCGGCCCGGCGACGGACGCCTTGACGAGCGTGTAGCCGTTCTTCACCAGCGTGCGTGCGCGCTCGGGGTTGCCGGTGCGCTCCGGTGTGCCCCAGGCGTGCGTGTAGAGCCGCACCCGGTCCCGGCACGGGCCGCCCAGCAACACGTGCACGGGCGCGTCGAAGAACCTGCCGCGGAGGTCCCACAGCGCCATGTCCAAGCCCGCGACCGCGCTGGAGAGCACGGCGCCGCCGCGGTAGAAGCCGCCCCGGGTCAGCCGCTGCCAGTGCGCGGTGACCGGCAGCGGGTCCTCGCCGACCAGGTGCCCGCTGAGCTCGTGGACGGCGGCGGCGACCGTGCCGGGCCGGTGCTCCAGCGAGGCGTCGCCCCAGCCGACCAGGCCTTCGTCGGTGCCGACCCGCACGAGCACCTGCCGTTCGCCGAGCACGAACGTCTCGACGGTGGTGATCCGCATGTCAGTCCTCCCCGTGGCGCGGTGTGAAGCCGAGCAGCTCGCGCGCCCGGGTGGTGTCGATGGGCGCGGTGCGCCCCGGGAACCTCTCGGTTCTCGGCACCTTGGGCGCGTGCCGCGCCAGCAGTTCCTCGGTCGGCGCGTCCTGGAACGTGGTCGTCGCCGCGACGTGCACCACTTGGGCGCCGTCGCACGGCACGGTCAGGGCCAGCCGGAACGCCTCCGCGCCGTCGCGGACGTCGAGCCAGCCCCAGCCGTCGCCCCGGCCGCTTGCGGCGTTCTCGGCGGCCCAGGCGCGCAGTCCGGCCCGGTTGGCCTCCGAGATCATCAGCGGCAGCCGCAGGGCGAAGCCGGCCGCGCCGAACCGGCGACAGACGGCCCGCAGGGTCAGCTCGTCGACCTGTTTGGACAGCGAGTACGGGTCGGCCACGTCCGCCGGCGCCGTCTCGTCGATCGGATAGCGCGCGGGCGGCGGTGCGTGCGGGTTCATGATGAGGCCGGTCGCGTTGACGCTGCCGGCGACCACGAACCGTCGGACACCGAGCTCGGCGGCCGTCCACAGCACGGTGAACGTGGCGAGCGCGTTGTTGCCGAACACCTCGTCGGCCGGGTGGTGGAACGGGCTCGGGATCGCCGCGAGGTGGGCGACCCCGTCGACGCACTCGGCGGCTTCGGCGACCGCGGCCCGGTCGCGCGCGTCTCCGCGCAGCAGGGTGACGTCGTGGCCGTGCGCGCGCAGGTGGTCGACCACCGCCGTGCCGACCAGCCCTTCGCCGCCGGTGACCAGGACTCTCACGCCCGTGTCCGTTCGGCGACGACCGGCTCGCGGGCGTGCAGGATCGGGATCGCGGCGACTTGGACGGCGGTCAGACGGGACATGGGTGGCTCCTTGAACCGGTTCACGGCAAGCTCGGATAGGCTATCGCGATCTCCTGCCGAAACGTTAGGGAGGACCTCGATGGTCGAGCCGTACCAGGACACCGCCCTGCCGTTGGAGACGCGGGCCGACGACCTGCTGCGCCGGATGACGCTGCGGGAGAAGGTCGGCCAGCTCAACCAGCGGCTGCTCGGCTGGCAGACCTGGTCGCCGGGGCCGTCCGGCTATGAGCTGACCGAGGTCCTGGACGAGGAGGTCGCCCGCTGGGGTGGGCTGGGCGCGCTCTACGGCCTGCAGCGGGCCGACGCCTGGTCCGGTCGCGACTGGGAGAACGGCGTCGACTTCGCCGGCGCGCCCGAACTGGTCGCGATGGTCCAGGAAAAGGTGGTGGCGGCGTCCCGGTTCGGCATCCCGGCGCTGATGGTCGAGGAGGCGCCACACGGCCACCAGGCGCTGGGTTCCCAGCTCTTCCCCACGAACCTCGGCGCCGCGGCCACCTTCCGCCCGGATTTGGTTGAGCAAGCCGCGGCGCACACGGCCCTCGAGCTGCGCGCCCGGGGCGCCCACGTGGCCCTGGTCTCCGGCCTCGACATCCTCCGCGACCCGCGCTGGGGCCGGTCCGAGGAATGCTTCGGCGAGGACCCACTGCTCGCCTCGCTCTGCACCCGGGCGCTGGTGCGCGGCATGCGCGGCGTGGCCGTCGTGCTCAAGCACTTCGCCGGCCAGGGCGCCGGGATCGGTGGCCGCAACAGCTCCGGTGGCCCGATCGGCCCGCGCGAGCTCGCCGAGCTCCACCTGCCGGCGGCCCGCGCGGGGATCGAGGAGGGCGCGCTGGGCGTGATGGCCGCCTACAACGACATCGACGGCGTGCCGTGCGTCGCGAACGAGTCGCTGTTGACCGACGTCCTGCGTGGACAGTGGGGCTTCGAGGGCATCGTGATGGCCGACATGTTCGCGGTCGACCGCCTGCTGCGCGCGGCGCCGTCACCGGCCGCGGCGGGAGCCCTCGCGCTGCGGGCGGGCGTGGACCTGAGCATGTGCGACGTGTCCTACGCGGCGCTGGAGGAGGCCGTCTCGCTCGGGCTGGTGCCGGAGTCGCTCGTCGACCGGGCCTGCCGGCGAGTGCTGCTGCTCAAGCTGCGGTTGGGTTTGCTCGACCCGCCGGAGCCGCTTCCGGAGTTTCCCGAGGTGTGGCCGGCCCTGGCCCTCGTCGCCGGCACGACAGTGCTGCTGCGCAACGACGGCGTGCTGCCGCTGACCGCGGTGCCGCGCCGGGTCGCGGTGCTCGGTCCCAACGCCGACGACCTGTCCGCCCTGCTCGGCGACTACGTGCCGCCGGTGCGCGGGGGAGCGACGGTACTCGGCGCGCTGCGCACCCGGGTCGCGCGCACGGAGTACGAGCCGGGTTGCGGTCTGACCGGGCCGATCGAGGGCGGCGTGGAGCGCGCGGTCGCGCTGGCGGCGGAGGCCGACCTCGCGGTGCTGGTGCTCGGCGGCAGCAGCGTGCGGCACTACGACGACGACTTCGCCGCCAACGGCGCCGCCGCGCTCGGGGGCCGCCGCCCGACGGCGACCACGGGCGAGGGCTTCGACGCGGCCGAGGTGCTCCTGCCGGAGGCACAGCGCGCGCTCGCGGCGGCGGTCGCCGCGACCGGAACGCCCACGGTGGCGGTCATCGTCTCGGGCCGCCCGCAGGGCGTCGGCGCGGTCGTCGCGAACGCGCTGCTTTACGCCTGGTATCCCGGCCCGACCGGTGGCCGGGCGATCGCCGACCTCGTGCTCGGCGACCGGGAACCGACCGGGCGGCTGCCGGTCTCGCTGCCCGGCTCCAGCGGAGTCCTGCCGGTCGCCTACAACGAGCGCACGGAGACCACGGTGCGCTACGTGGACGCCGACGCCGCCGCCGAGTTCCCGTTCGGCCATGGCCTCGGCTACACGACGTGGGACCTCGGCCCCGCCACGGTGGAGGGTTCCTGGCCGGCGGTGACGGTCACGGCCGCGCTGCGCAACACGGGCCGGCGGCGAGGCACCCAGGTGGTGCAGCTCTATGCCCGTGCCCGCGTCCCGGGCCTGCTGCCCCGCAAGGCGGTCCTGGTGGGCTTCACCCACGTCACCCTCGATGCCGGCGGAACGGCGGACACCGCGGTCCCGGTCCTGGGCGACGCGCTGCCAGGCCTTGGCCGGCCCGGCGAGGTCGACCTCTGGCTCTCCGTCACCGGGGCTGGTGAACCCGTCGCGCCACTGACGGTTTCATCCTAGGACGCCTTAGAGGGTGTGCGCGGCACCAAAAGGGGAATGCGGCGGCCACGCAGACCACGTCAGGACGGGGCCGTCGTGAGCGATTCCTCTCGCCGGGTGGTGGACGCCGCACCCTTGGGGCTCGCCGCTTTCGGCGGCACCACGTTTCTGCTCAGCTTCTTCCTCGCCGGGACCGACGCGCTGCTGACCCCGACCGTTTTCGCCATGGCGCTCTTCTTCGGAGGTCTCGTACAGCTCGTCGCGGGCATCGTCGAGTTCAGACAGGGCAGCACCTTCGGTGCCACCGCGTTCTCCGCGTACGGCGCGTTCTGGATCGGTTATGGCCTCTTCGGTTGGCTCATCCGACCAACCCTGCCCACGGACGACGTGAACGTGGCCGACGGCCTGTTCGCCTTACCGTGGGCCATCCTGACCCTCTATCTGGCGGTGGCCACCCTGCGCATCTCCGGGGTGTTGCTGGCGCTGGTCAGCGGAGCGTTCGTCACGCTGTCCCTGGTCACCGCGGGCAGCTTCGCGGACTCGACGGCGGTGCTGCGGGCGGCCGGCGCCGTCGGGTTCGTGACGGCCGCGATCGCCTGGTACGGGTCGTTCGCGGGGCTCATCAACGGCACCTGGGGCCGGCACCTCATCCCCATCTTCCCGGACCCGGGCAGGCGGCTGGCTCATCTGGGCCGCGGACGCCCCCGCGTCCACTCAGTCACCTCGTCCGCCGGCGAACGCGAGCTCGACGCCGACCGGCAGGAAGGATCGGCACAGTGAGCGCTCTGACGCTGCGAGAGGCGACGAACCGCACCACGGCCGCCATGAGAAAGGCCGCCGAGCTGGGCGTCGCCGAGAACATCGCCGTGGTCGACGCGGGCGGTCACCTGGTGCACTTCGCCCGGATGGACGGCGCCTGGCTGGGAACGATCGACATCGCGATCAAGAAGGCGAGAACGGCCGCGCTGTTCGAGCGGCCGACGGCGGCGATCGGCGAAGTGTCCCAGCCCGGCGGCGAGCTCTACAACGTAGAGCTCACCAACGGCGGCCTGGTGACCTTCGGCGGCGGCCTACCCATCATCGCGGACGGGCACGTCATCGGCGCGGTCGGCGTGTCCGGCGGCGGAATCTCGGAGGACACCGCGGTCGCCGAGGCATTTCTCGCATGACGAAGGTCCGCTACGGGACCCAGCGGGTCGGTCCGGTCGACGTCTTCTTCCGCTGTCAGTGTGCGAGGACCCGGCTGACCGGATGTCCCAGGAGCGCGGCCGCGTGGGCGGGGGTCGGGTCCGGGTGAAGACGCCACCTGGCCGAGCCTCGGAAGCTATGTTCCTAGCAGGGAGGGGGTTCCTGATGACGTCTATTGCCATCGCGCTCGTCCTTGCGATTGTCGGTGTCGTGGCCATGGTGTTCGGGGCACGTGACGACTCGTCGGGCCTCGTCCTCGTCGGCGTCGTTCTCCTCATCGGTTCGGTCGCCATGGGCGGGCGCGCCGTCTATCGACTGTTGCAGGTCACCAACCGTCAATGAGTGGCGCCTGCCCACGGGCGCGGATGTACCCGTCGCTCGTGGGCGTCCATCGTGCCCGGGGTCAACGGTCGCAGCCGCCCTCCCGGTCCGGGCGGACGCCGGGGTGGGAGAGGTCGGCCAGTCCCTTGTACGCGTACGGGTCCGTGCCCGCGACCAGGACGACGTCGCGGTAGTCGGCCTCGGCGAAGTGGGTGCCGGCCGCCGCTTTGCCCCAGGGCAGCGGGGAGGTGGCGCTCATGTAGTGGTTGACCAGGGCGCGACGGAATCCCCGTTTTCCGGTGTTGGGCAGGGAGCGGTGCAGCAGGTAGCCGTTGAACACCACCGCACTGCCCGCCGGCACCTCGACCGGGACCGCGTCCTGCTCGCGGTGCGGGAAGCCGTACGACTCGGCGGTGCAGTCCCAGCGTGGGTCGTCGTGCTCCCGGTTCGGGTAGATGACACCGCGCCGGTGTGAGCCGGGCAGCACCCACAGGCAGCCGTTGTCGACGGTGGCGTCGTCGAGGGCGACCCAGACCGCCGTCAGCGACCGGTCGCGGGTCGGGATGAAGAACTCGTCCTGGTGCCACGCCTGGCCGGGCCTCCCCTCGGCCTTGACGAACAGCATCGACTGCATCGCCTTGACGTCGGGGCCGATCAGCGTGGTCAGCGTGTCGACCACGGCGGCGTGCTGTTGCATGGCGGCCATCACCGGCGACAGCTTGTGCGGGTGGTGGATGCACAGGTATCGCCGGATCACCTCGTCGTCGGGCTCCGCCGGGTCCGCCGGGGTCACGCCGTCGACGTCGCCGCGGTCGCCGCGGCACAGGGCGACCGTCTCGGCCCGCAAAGCGGAGACCTCCTGCGGGGTCAGCAGGTCCCGCAGCACCGCGAAGCCGTCCTGCCGGTAACTGTCCATGATGGTTACTCCAAGGGGCAGGGGTGCGGCGCCCGGCGGACCGGGCGCCGCACAACCGACTACTTGCGGTAGACGCGGACGTGGTCGATGTCGTACGTCATCGGGAACTTCGTGGTGTCGACGCCGTCGGCGCCAGCCCACGGGCCGCCGACCGCGAGGTTGAGCAGCAGCGTGGCCGGCGTGGTGTCCTGCGGGCCGGCGTTGGCCACCCACTTGTAGTCCTTGCAGGCGAACTTGAGGCCGTCCAGGTACCAGCAGACGCTCGTCGGCGTCCATTCGGCGGCGACCTCGATCCACCGCACGCGGATCGAGGAGTCGGCGTGGAAGGCGTTGCCGTCGAAGGACGGGTGGGCGTACGTCGTGCGGACCGGTCCCTGCGGCGGGCCGTCCGGGAACTCGTCGTGGTCGTAGTAGGTCTGCACCGCAGTCCAGAGCACGTCGGCGCCGTTGCCGCCCTTGTTGTACGGGGCTTCCAGGATGTCGATCTCCGGCGGCCACGGCGGCCGGACGTGCCCGTCGCCGTATCCGCCCGCGAGCCAGAACGCCGGCCAGCTCCCGAGCACGTCGGGCAGCCGGACCCGGGTGGTGAGGTACAACGGGTGCGAGACGGTCGGCAGGAACTCGCGCTTGCTGCGGATCATCGCCGACTCGTACTTGAGGTAGGGCTGGTCCAGGCGGGTCGCGGTGGCGTGCAGGCTCAGGTAGCCGTCCTGCACCGTGTGCATCCGCTTGCCGCCGGCGTTGACGTCCCGGTAGACCTGCGCCTCCTGGCCGGGCGCGGTCCCGTTGCCGCCCAGCGTGTCGAGGGTGCCGAGGGTCGTGCCGGTGACCGGGTCGCGGCCCAGGCAGCTCGGGTCGATCTTCGCCTGCTCGGCGGCGGACTCGGTGCCGCCGTCGTACATGTAGCGCGTGCACCACTTGTCGCGGTCGAGTGCACGCCCAGCGAACTCGTCGCCGTAGACCAGCTTGTAGCCGGCGGGATGCTGGTCGGCCGTCGCGTTGCCGACGCGGACCAGCAGGGTGGCGCTGGCCCGGGGGAGCAGTGACCCGCGACCCCAGGCCAGGGCGCTCAGCACGACTGGCCCGTCGCGGAACGCGGTGGTGTCGACCTGTGAGGTGGCGGCCGTGCCGTCGGCGGTGACGGTGGCCGTCGCGACCAGGTGGGCGAGCCGGTAGACCCGCACGGTCGCGAGGTTGGTGCCGGTGAAGCGCAGCTCGGTGGTGTCGTGGACGGTGCTGCCGGAGGTGGGTGCGGCGACGGCGAGCGTCACCCGGGGTGCTGCGGACGCCGGTTGGGCGGCGCCGAGGACGAGGGCTGCGGCGCCGGCCGCGGCCAGGAGCGCGCGTAGGGGGCGGCCTCGCGACCGGCCCATGTGAACCGGTTCAGAAGATTCCATGCGTTCTATCTACCACAGCGCTTGGCTCCCCGGCTAGGCTGAGCGGCGACATCTGAACCGGTTCAGATCCATCCTGAAGGAGACGTGGATGTCACCCACCGAAGTGCTCACCGCCGACGACCGGGCGCAGTTCCTGGACAAGGGATACGTCAAACTGACGGGCTGCTTCAGCGCGGAGGAAGCGCAGTCGCGCACCCGTTACATCTGGGACCGCCTCGGCTATCGCGCGGACGACCCCACCACCTGGGCGAAGGCGTCCGTGCACATGGCCGCGCACGAGGACATCGACGTCAGCACGTTCGCGCCCAAGGCCTGGCAGGCCGCCTGCGAGCTCGTCGGCGGCGCGGACCGGCTGACCGCGGCGAAGAACCCGTTCCCGTGGACCGACGCGTTCATCGTCAACCTGCGCCAGGAGACCGACGGGCCGTGGCAGCCACCGTCGCCGGCCACCCCCGGCTGGCACGTCGACGGAAGCTGGTTCCGGCACTACCTGGACTCGCCCGAACAGGGGCTGCTGGCCATCGTGCTCTGGTCCGACGTGGTGCACGAGGGCGGCCCGACGTTCGTCACCACGGACTCGGTCGCGCCCGTCGCCCGGTTCCTCGCCGACCATCCCGAGGGCGTGCTGCCGAGCGGGCACCCCGACGCGACGGTCTTCGACTACGCCGACCTGGCGGGCCAGTGCCACGAGTACGTCGAGGCGACCGGCCGGGTCGGCGACGTCTACCTGCTGCACCCCTTCGTGGTGCACGCCAAGTCCGAGAACGCGCTGAAGGTGCCGCGGTTCATCACCAACTCGACGCTGTTCCTCGCCGAGCCGATGAGGTTCAACCGGCCCGACCCCTCATTGGTGGAGCAGGCCGTCCTGCGCGCGCTCGGCGTCGACAGCTACGACTTCGTCGCCACCGGCCCGCGCGAGCGGGTCGTCCCGGACTCGGCCGGCGCGTACGACGCGCAGGCTGTGGAGGAGCGGCGGCGGCTGGCGGCGGCCGGCCACCCGAACTTCCTCTGAGACGGGAGCGGCCCCCGGTCATGGCGTTGACCGGGGGCCGCTCCGCTTGTCGTTACGGCTGGATGGCTCCGTCGGCCTGCATGTCGCGGGCGACCCGGACCAGTTCGACCAGGCCGGACGCGTACTCCTGCGACTCGGCGTGTGCCTCGTCGTACGGCGGCTGGAAGCCGACGCCCTCCCACTCCTGGGTCTCCGCGTTCCACAGGTCGTTGCCGACCTCGAAGTCCCAGGCCAGGATGCCCAGCTCGTAGTAGAGCTGGTCGGCCGAGTTGCCGGCCGCGGAGTAGAGCACGTCAGCGACCGGGCCGGTGTACGACGGCCAGGTCACCGTGCCACGCGAGCTGCGGATGGCGCCGATGATGCGCTTGGCGCTGTCCATGAAGTACGCCGACTCCTCGATGGACGGACGCGGCAGCGTGATGCGGCCGTCCGCCTTGTAGGCGCCGGGCGGCCACATGAAGTAGCCGCCGTAGCTGTGCACGTTCATCGCGAACTTGATGTTCGCGTGCGCCCTGGCGAGCGCGATCACGTTGCCGCTCTCCGCCTCGGACAGCTCCGAGGTGCCGGAGTACGTGCCCGAGGTGCAGTTGGCGCTGCCGCCGACGTACCCGTCGAAGTAGGAACCGACGGTGTAGTTGCGGTTGATGTCGACGCCCCACGAGTTGGCGAACCGCGGGTCGCGCTGGGCGCCCGTGCAGTGGTTCACCAGGTTCTTGCGCTGGAAGTTGTAGTCGTTGAAGGCGTAGTTCGCGCCGTCCGGGTTGACCATCGGGATCACGAAGATGTCGACGTTGTCGAGCAGGCTGCGGGTCTCCGCGTCGGTCGCGTAGTTGGCCAGCAGCCGCTCCGCGAACTCCAGGGTGACCAGCGGGGTGGCCCACTCACGGGCGTGCTCCTGCGAGTACGCCATGACGCCGATCTTCGAACCGTCACGGACCTTGCCGATCCGCAGCGCCTGCACGGTCCACGGCTTCTTCGACACCTCGGTGCCGTCGAGGCCGTCGTCGAGCCGGGCCGGGCCGGCGATCGGCATGACCTTGCCGGCCGAGCCGTCCTCGACGAACGCGTTGAACACCTGCGGGTAGCCGGCGTCGATGAACGCGGCGACCTGGTCGGTGGTGCTGATGACCGCGCCGGTGCTGTCCGTCGCGAGCGAGACGGTCAACACGCGGTCCTTGTACGTGGTCTTCAGCGGCTTGTTCTTCTTGCCGGGGTCGACCGTCTTGACCTGGACGCCGTTCATCTTCTGGTCGCCGAACTTGACCGAGTCGACGACGATCGCGGCGGTGGCCGGGTCGCCGAGGTAGGCGGACGCCGTGCGGCGGTAGCCCTGGGTCTTGTTGGGCAGGTCGATGACGTCGACCAGGCTCTTGTACTGCCGACCCAGCCGCTTGACGCGCGCCTGGATGTCGGTCGGCGTCATGTAGGCGGCGATGAAGTCCTTCTGGTAGCCGGCCGGGTTGGGCGGCGGGACCGCGCCCGGCCACGCCGTCGGCCGGATCGCCCGGGTGGTGCCGCCCAGGCTGGAGTTGGCCGTCACCGTCACCGGCTGCGCCGGCACGGGCTGGGGGAGTGCGACGTGGTACTGGTACTCGCCCGAGTCCTCGAACCGGGAGAGCGGGAAGGAGCCGGTGGTGCCGTCGGCGGTCTTCCACGTCACGGTGATCTCGACGTCCGGGTCGGCGGTCGCCGTCGTCGCCACCTGCACCGCCAGGAAGCTCTGGCCCTCGGACGTCCACCAGTACGACTGGAGGAACTGGAGGGTGTCGGTGTTGGCGGCCAGGGCAGCACGGGCGCCGGCGGCCTCCTTGCTGGCCATGACCCGCGCCGAGCCTTCGGACGCGGTCTGGATGAGCTGGGTGGCCACGGCACCGCGGGCGGTCAGCGCCGCCAGCTCCTGGTCGGTCACGACGAGGTCGACCTGCACCTGGCCGAGCGTGGTGCGCGGCCGGGCGGCGACGTCGGCGCCGCTGGCGACCAGGTCGCGCAGCATCGCCTCGTCGGGTAGGCGGAATCGGACGAGTGCGGTCTCGCCGGCGGCCACCTTGACAGCGGGGCCGGCGGCGGGTTTGGCGGTGTCGGGCGGGGCGGCGATGCTCGACCCGGACGGGGCGAGCAGCCCGACGGTCAGAACGGCTGCGGTGGCGCCGGCCACCCAGATCCGTCTGTTCGACATGGAACCTCCTGCGGACATCGAAGGACGCTGGGTCCTACATCAGTCCACAGATCGATCCGTGTCAACCGTTCGAAAGATACGCCAAGATAACTTCCGGTTGTGAGTCCCAGCGCCCGGTGAGCGCGGCGGCTGGAAGGTCACCGTCGGTAATTCGGCGGAGGATGACGATGCGTAATGACCCCACGTGGACCACAGTGTGGTCGCCGTGCTCCTCGATCCGGCGGATCTCCTCGACCTTGGGCGCGGCGCGGTCGGGTACGCCGGTGCCCCGGGCCGTCATCGCCGGCTCACGTTGCTCCAGCGTGCCGGCGCCGTCGACGTCGACGAACTCCTCGGCCTCGCCGGTGCCCGTGATGATCGCGCCGGCCAGGGCGGCGAGGTAGACCGGGTCGCCGGCCGCGTCGTACACCCAGCGCTTGCCGAGCACCTCGTGCTCGGTGGTGCCGACCAACCAGGCGTCACATCCGGGCAGCGGCGCGTCACGGTAGGTGAGCGGCACGTGGTGCACCGACCCGACGCCGAATCGGACGAGCATCGTCTCGATGCCGACGGCGCCGGCGGGGTCGTCGAACCGGAACGCGGCGACCCGCTCCAGCTCGCCGGCGGCGGCCTCGTGCCAACGCCGGCCGGGCAGCCAGCCCGCGAGCAGCTCGAGCTTGGTCGGGGTCAGGGTGGCTTTGTGCAACAGCGCCATTGCCGGATCGTACGCCCGTCCCTGCGGCTCAGGTTGTGCTGGTCAGCCCGACCGTGACCAGCAGGCCCGGGTGGTCGGTGCTGCGGTCCAGGTCGACCGGGCGCATGGTCGGCTGAGCGAGGTCGGAGGTGGCGAGCACGTGTTGCAGGCCGCCGTCGCCGAGCCACCGGTAGCCAGGGGGGATGCAGGGCCGCAGGTCCGGCGGCGCGCCGTAGCGGAGGTTTAGGTCGCCGGCCACGATCGTCGGGCGGTAGCCGGCCCGCCGGTGCAGCGCCGGCAGAGTGACGCCGAACAGGTGCTGGCACTGGCGCAGCGCGGCCTCGCTGTCGAAGCCGGCCAGGTGGGTGGTGCACACGTCGACGGCGGCGAGCAGGCACAGCCAGACCCGCTCCTCCGGGTCGACGGGGTCCTGCACGGGGTACTCGCCGCCGACCACCTCGTGCGGCGTCGTCGGCCGGCGGGCGATCAGTCCGATCCCGTACGCCTGGCCGTTGCGGCCGCACCGGGTGGGTCCGCCGGACGGGCGGTCGGGCGCCGCCCGGAAGCCGGACGTCACCAGGTCGCCGTGCACGCCCGCGAGCACCGAGCCGAGGGTGTCGACGTCGCCCTCGCAGATCTCGTTGAGCGTGACCACGTCGGGCCGGGTGTCCCGGATGACCTGGGCCGCGACGTCGATCGACCGGCCGGTGTAGCAGCCGGCCTGCCCGCTGGCGCACAGGTTGAGCTGGAGCAGCCGGACGGCGCGGGCGGGCGGTGCCACCGAACCACCGAGCAGCGCCGTGGCCGCGAGCAGCCAGGCGACGAGCACGAACCACCGCCGGGACGCCATCGCTGCACAGTCTAGGGACTGGCGGGTTGACACGGTGCCCGGAACTGTTCCACGATTCCACTAATCGCTTAGTGGAAGGTGGGAGATGATCGGCTTCCGGCTCGACGCGCGCTCCGGCGTGCCGACCTATCTCCAGCTCGTCAACCAGGTCAAGCACGCGCTGCGGCTGGGCCTGCTGGAGCCCGGCGACCGGCTGCCGACCGCGGCCGAGGTGGTCGCCGCGCTCGCCATCAACCCGAACACGGTACTCAAGGCCTACCGCGAGCTCGAGCGGGAAGGGTTGGTGGCGGCCCGGCCCGGCACGGGGACGTTCGTGCAGCGCACGCTCGGCCGGGTCGGCGCCGCCGACCGCGCGCGCCTGCACCGCCAGCTCGTGACCTGGATGCGGTCGGCGAACGCGGCCGGGCTCGACCGCGAAGACGTCGAGGCGCTGTTCGAGGCCGCCCGCCAGGACGTGGCGGAGGACGTCGCATGAGCAACGCGGTCGAGACGGTGGGGCTGGGGCGGCGCTACGGGCGGCACTGGGCGCTCCGGGAGTGCCGACTGTCCATCCCGGAGGGTCGGGTGGTCGCGCTCGTCGGACCCAACGGCGCCGGGAAGACGACACTGCTCAACCTGGTCGCCGGGCTGATCCGGCCGTCTGCCGGCAGCGTGCTGCGGTTCGGCGAGCCGGTCCGCGACGACCCGGCCTCCCTGGGCCGGTTCGCCTACCTGGCCCAGGACTCCGCGCTCTACCCGGGGTTCCGGGTCGCCGACCTGCTCACCTTCGGCCGCAAGCTCAACCCGCGCTGGGACGACGACCTCGCCCGTGACCGGCTCGCCCAGCTCGGCATCCCGCCGCGCAAGCGGGTCCGCCAGCTCTCCGGCGGCCAGCGGGCGCAGTGCGCACTGGTCCTCGCCTCGGCCAAGCGGCCCGACCTGCTGCTCCTGGACGAGCCGCTGGCCAGCCTCGACCCGCTCGCCCGTCACGACGTGATGGCGCTGCTGATGGAGACGGTCGCCCTGCACGGCACCACGGTCGTCCTGTCGTCGCACATCATCGCGGACCTGGTCGACACGTGCGATTGGCTGGTCGCCGTCAACCGCGGCCGGATTCAGGTCAGCGGCGAGATCGACGAGTTGCTGGCCGGGCACGCTGTGGTCAGCGGCCCGGTGGACCGGCGCGCGCACCTGCCCGACCGGCTCCCGGTGGTCACCGAGAGCGTCAACGGACGCCAGGTCGACCTGCTGACCCGCGCGACCACCGACACGTTCGGCCCGGCCTGGAGCGTCCGGCCGCCGTCCCTCGACGAGCTGGTCCGCGGCTACCTCGGCGCACCCGACGCGAGCGCGTTGCCCGGCCCTGTCGCCCTAGCCCGCTGACCATCCACTGGAGACGCACGCATGCTCTGGCTCGTCTGGCGCCAGCACCGCTGGCAGTTGCTCACCGTCGCCGCCGTCACGGCCGCGTACTGCGGATATCTGATCTGGGTCGCGTGGGGTGTGCCGGCCGCGATCGACGAGTGCCGGACCCTCGGCGGTGCCTGCGACGCGTTCAACCTGGCCAAGTCCCGCTGGGACAGCGCGATCCTCGTGGGCAACCTGCTGCCGCTCGCTGCCGGCGTCTTCTGGGGAGCGCCGCTGCTGGCCCGTGAGGTCGAGCAGGGCACCATCCGGTTGGTGCTGACCCAGTCGGTGAGCCGACGCGGCTGGCTCAGCGTCAAGCTGGGTGTGCTTGCCGCCGCCGCGGGTGTGTTCGGCGTCGCCGTGGGCTTGACGGTCAGTTGGGCGGCGCCGCGCCTGGGTTCGCTCAGCAACGACTGGCCGTTCGGCAACGACGTGCTCTTCAGCCAGGCGGGCGTGGTGCCCGTCGCGACCTGGGTGTGCGCGCTGCTCGTCGGCGCCGCGCTCGGAGCCGGCGTGCGCCGCCTCATGCCGACCGTGGCGGTGACCTTGGCCGTGCTCGTGCTCGGCTTCGCCGGCCTGGTCGCGCTGCGGCCACATCTGATCCCGCCGGTGGTCGCGGTCGCCGGCGCCGAGCGGATGATGCCCGACCCGTGGTTCGAGGCCAGCGAGCGCGGCTGGCTCTATCGCGTGTCCTATCTGGACTCCGGCGGCCGGGAGCTGACCTCGACGACGGCCGGAGAGCTCTGTGCTGACCCGGCGAACAGCTATCCGACCGCGGAGTGCCTGGCCCGCACCGGGCTTCGACAGCGGGCGGTATACCAACCCCTCGACCGTTATGTCTGGTTCCAGGCGGCCGAAGCCGGCCTGTTGCTGGTTGTCTCCGCCGGGCTCGCGCTGGCCATCCGGCGCAGGCTCGTCAACGCGGTTTAGCTCCTAGCTCTTCCGCTCCGCGCGTAGGGTCGAAAAGACGGAAGACACGCGCGACGCGGGAGACGGCCTTGACCGATCAGCTGCGCGGCGACGTGGTGCTGCGCGTCAACGGTGAGGACCGGGTCGTGAACCTCGACAACCGGTCCACCCTGCTCGACGCCCTCCGCGAGCACCTGCGCCTCACCGGCACCAAGAAGGGCTGCGACCACGGCCAGTGCGGAGCCTGCACGGTGCTGGTCGACGGCGAGCGGGCCAATAGCTGCCTGCTCCTCGCCGTCGCCGCCGAGGGCCGCGAGGTGACCACCGTCGAGGGCCTCGCCGACGAAGACGAGCTCCACCCGTTGCAACGGGCGTTCATCGCGCACGACGGCTTCCAGTGCGGCTACTGCACACCCGGACAGCTCTGCTCCGCGATCGGCATGCTCGCCGAGGTCGCGGACGGCATGCCGAGCTGGATCAGCGCCGACCTCACGGCCACGCCGGACCTCGACGACGACGAGATCCGCGAGCGGATGAGCGGCAACCTGTGCCGGTGCGGCGCGTACGCGGGGATCGTCGCCGCCATCCGCGAGGTGGCCGACGGATGAGGGCCTTCCGGTATGCGCGGGCCACCGACCCCGGCGCGGCGGCCGCCCTGGTCACGAGCCAGCCGGACGCGGTCTACCTGGGCGGCGGCACCAACCTGGTCGACCTGATGAAGCTCGGTGTCCTTCGCCCCGGCCTGGTCGTCGACGTCAGCCGGCTGCCGTACGACCGGATCGAGCACCTGCCCGACGGCGGCGTGCTGATCGGTGGCGCCGCCCGCAACCGCCGGGTCGCGCACGACGAGGGCATCCGCCGCCGCTACCCCGCGCTGGCCCGGGCGTTGCTGTCCGGAGCGTCCGGGCAGATCCGCAGCCAGGCCACGGTGGCCGGCAACCTGTTGCAGCGCACCCGCTGCCCGTACTTCCAGAACACCGCCACGCCGTGCAACAAACGGGACCCGGGCAGCGGCTGCTCGGCGATCCCCGGCGCGCACCGCGACCTCGGCGTGATCGGCACGTCGGAGCACTGTGTGGCGACCCACCCGTCGGACCTCGCGGTGGCGCTGGCCGCGTACGACGCGGTGGTGGAGGTGCGCCGCCCCGACGGCGCCGAAGTCCTGGTGCCGATCGGCGACCTGCACCGGCTGCCCGGCGACACACCGTGGATCGAGACCGTGCTCGAACCCGGCGACCTGGTCACCGGCGTCCAGCTCCCGCCACCGCCGGACGGCGCGGTCGCGACGTACCGCAAGGTGCGCGACCGCTGGTCGTTCGCGTTCGCGACGGTCTCCGTAGCGGCCGTGCTCAGCACCGACCAGGTCAGGCTGGCGCTGGGCGGTGTCGCCCCGAAACCGTGGCGGCTGACGGCCACCGAGCGGATGCTGGCGGGCACCGACCCGAGCGACGACGACGTCCGGGCGGCGACCCGCGCGGCGTTCACCGACGCCCGGCCGCTGCCGGAGAACGCGTTCAAGATCGAGCTCGCCGCGGATCTCGTCGCGGCGGTGCTGCGTGACCTGCGCACGGCGGGAGCCGTCCGATGACCGCCGGCAGCGGGCTGTCCCGGCTGGAGGGCCACGACAAGGTCACCGGCGCGGCCCGCTACGCCTACGAGTACCCCGTCGAGGATGTCCTCTACGTCTGGCCGGTCGGGGCGACCGTGGCCAGTGGCACCGTCACCGAGGTCGACAGCACCGCCGCGCTCGCCGACCCGGAGGTGGTCGCGGTGATCGACCACACCAACGCGCCCCGGCTGCTGCCGGCCGTCACCGCCGACGAGCTCGTCCTTCAGTCGCCGACCGTCGCGTACCGCGGTCAGATCGTCGCCGCTGTCGTCGCCACCACGATCGAGGCGGCCCAGGAGGGCGCCGAGCAGGTCCTGGTCCGCTACGTCGAACACGGGCACAAGGTCGTGCTCGACCCGGAAGACCCCGATCTGGAGCAACCCGAGACCACCAACGCCGGCTTCCCGGGTACGTCGATCAAGGGCGACGTCGACGCCGCGCTGGCCGCCGCCGACGTGGTGGTCGACACCGTCTACACGACCCCGGCGCAGCACAACAACCCGATGGAGACGGTCGCGATCATCGCGCGTTGGGACGGCGAGCGGTTGCTGCTCCACGACTCCAACCAGGGCCCGTGGGCGGCGGCGACCGCATTCGGGATGCTGTGGGGGATTCCGCCTTCGCAGGTCGACGTGGTGACGGAGCACGTCGGCGGCGGCTTCGGCAGCAAGGTCTGGCCAACAGCGGGCGCCGTGGTGGCGACGGTCGCCGCGCGCGTCACCGGCCGGCCCTGCAAGCTGATGCTGACCCGGCAGCAGATGTACACCATGGCACCGGCCCGCACCGCGACCCGCAGCCGGATCCGGCTCGGCGCCCGCAGCGACGGCACCCTCACCGCGATCGACCACGACGCGCTCCAGTACAGCTCGGTGATCCACGAGTTCGTCGAACAGACCGGGTCGGCCACCCGCACGATGTACGCGAGCGACAACCTGCGGATCCGGCACCGCCTGGCCCGGCTGAACCTGCCGACGCCGCGGGTGATGCGGGCACCGGGCAAGACGCCGGGCATGTTCGCGCTCGAGTCGGCGATGGACGAGTTGGCGTACGCGCTGGATCTCGATCCGCTCGCCCTGCGACTGCGCAACGAGCCCGCGACCGAGCCGGCGAGCGGGCTGCCGTTCGACGGGCGGCACCTGGTCGATTGCCTTCAGGCCGGTGCCGACAAGTTCGGCTGGGCGTCCCGCGACCCGACGCCGGGCGCGCGGCGGCGCGGCCGCTGGCTGTTCGGCACGGGACTGGCGTCCGCGATGTACCCGGTCTACCAACAGGGCGGCAAGGCGACGGCCCGCGCCGAGCCGGACGGCACGTTCGACGTCTGGGTCGCCGCGGTCGACATCGGCACCGGCTCCCGCACCGCGCTCTGGCAGGCGGCCGTGGACGCGCTCGGCGTACCACCGTCGCAGGTTTCGATCCACATCGGACACTCGGCCTACGGTCAGGCCGCGCTGGCCGGCGGTTCGGCGGGCACGGCGTCGTGGGGCGGCGCGGTGCGCAAGGCGTGTCTTGAGCTGAGCCGTCGGGTGGCCGAGCACGGGGGCGCGGTGCCTTCGGACGGTCTCGAGGTAACCGCGGACACCGCGGAGGACCAGCTAGCGCCGGACCGGGCCCGGCACTCGTACGGAGCGCACTTCTGCGCGGTCCGCGTCGACGCCGACACCGGCCAGGTGCGGGTGGATCGGCTGCTCGGGGTGTTCGCGCACGGCCACGCACTCAACGCCCGCACGACCCACTCACAACTACTCGGCGGCATGGTGATGGGCGTGTCTATGGCCCTGTGCGAGCAGACCGTGGTCGACCCGCGGCTGGGCCTGTTCGTCAACCACGACCTGGCGCAGTACCACGTCGCCACGAACGCCGACATCCGTGGCCTGGAGGCGCACTCGCTGGAACGTGCCGACGACGACGTGACCCTCGTCGGTGGCAAGGGCATCGGCGAGCTCGGCATCGTCGGGTCCGCGGCCGCGGTGGCCAACGCCGTCTTCCATGCGACCGGCGTACGCGTCCGCGACCTCCCGATCACCCCGGAGCGGGTCCGCGCGAGGTAGCCGACGTCTCGCGTTGCTCTTCTCGACGAACGAGGGCAGTCGAGAAGACCGCGGCGAACACGCTGAGTCCTCCCGCGATCGCGACAGGTATTCGCCGCCCCTGCTCCTTCAAGGTCAGATATTCGTCCTCGCTGATGACCGTCACGATGCCGTGGTTGTTGGTGACGTACTCCCCGGCGCGCTGCTCGGGCACACCAGCGCCACCGACGGATTGAACTCCGACCAGCCAGAACCCGGCGAACAGCAGCCCGCCCGCGATGAGGAGCCCAGCCGGCACCGTTTCGCCCACCAGCCGGAACATCGCTCTGGAAGCACGTGCGCGGTTGCCCGTCTGGCGCACGTTGAAGAGCAAGCATGCGAAGAGGGTGATGACAAAGCTCGGCACCGCCAGCAGCAACGCCGACCCCGCAATGGCGGCGGTGGGCAGCGGAAGGGCGCCCGGAAGTGCCGATGCTGCGAGCAGCACCACGCACCAAACGATCGCGGTCACCGCGATCCGGCGAATCCATCTCACGACGGGACGCTACCTCAGGTGGGAAGCTGGGCGGGTTCCGGGCGGAGGGCGCCCACGAAGGACACGAAGTCGGGCGCCAGGACCGTGATCCCGTAGTCCCAGTCCTGATCGACGTGGACCACGCGGGGCTCGCCGTCAGGGCCGCATTCGCGGTAGTCGAACGCGATCAGGTCGTGTCCTCCGGACGGGCAGGTGCCGAAGTAGACGCCGATCGGCGGGTACTCCCATTCTCCCAACCACAGCCGGTAGCCGCCGGCACCGGCCAACGAATAGCGCTTCGTCCGCCCGATCCCCATGATGCCGTCCACGAATACGTGGTCGTCGGCCCAGGTCGTCGGGCTCGGCGCCGGGCACCAGGTGTTGCGCGGGATCCCGCCGTTGTGCCACCGCATGAGCGTCACGTAGGACGCCGGCAGCCGGTATCCGAGCTCGGCCTCCACCGAGGCCACCAACTCCGCCGAGGGCGGGTCATCGACGAAGGCGTCGAGCGCGTACTCACTGTCGTCCCAGAACGACTCCAGCGCGACACCTGGAAAGGTCCGCTGAATATCCATCAGGCTCCCTACCGTCGGTATACCACCGTACCGGCCCGCCGTCGCTAGGTTGCCGCGCGTGACGTCCACGACGAGCAGTGGTCCTTCCACGTCCAGGCGATGTTCGAGGACGGGAAGCAACTGACGTCGACCGAGCTGTGGCAGCCCAGCTCTGGGTGTGCGTGCAGGTCCCGGTAGATCGCCGCGAGCTCCGTCGTCGTCCCTTTCGTCCACCAGGGATTCGTGCCGGAGGCGGGGGCGGACGGGTGCTGACCTGGGGAGATCACGACCTCGCAACGAGGGCATTGACGGACGGGGCGAGAAAAGTACACTCCCAGTGTAAATACACTCCCAGTGTAAATACCTGATCGGCAGTCGTTGATCTCGTCGCGTAGAGGTGACTATGACGCCGCAACACACCGGCACCGTCCTCGAGCTTCGGGGGATCGGCGTCAGCTTCGGTGGTCTCGTCGCGCTCGACGACGTGTCGATGACGGCCGCCACCGGCACCGTCGTCGGCGTGATCGGGCCCAACGGGGCCGGCAAGACGACCTTGTTCAACGTGATCTGCGGGTTCGTCGAGCCGAACACCGGCTCGGTCCTCTTCGAACAGAAACCGCTGCGGCCACGGCCACATCAACTCGCCGCCAAGGGCATCGTCCGCACCCTCCAGGGCGTCGGGTTGTTCCGTGGCCTCACCGTGCTGGAGAACGTGATGGCCGGCGCCACCCACACCGCGCGGGCCGGGCTGGTGTCGGCGCTGCTCGGGCTGCCGCGCAGCGACCGCGACGAGCGCCGGCTCCGCGACGAGGCGATGACCCTTCTCGACGAGCTAGGCATCGCCGAACACGCCCAGGCCTGGCCGGGCACCCTCCCGTACGCGGTCGGCAAACGGGTGGCCCTGGCCCGCGCGCTGGTCGCCCGGCCGCGGCTGCTGTTGCTCGACGAGCCGGCCGGCGGTCTGGGCGGTGAGGACGTCGACGAGCTCGCGGCCCTGATCGTCGACCTGCCGCGGCGCTCGGACTGTTCGGTGATGCTCGTCGAGCACCACATGGACCTGGTCATGAAGGTCTGCGACCAGATCGTCGTCCTCGACTTCGGCCGAGTGGTCGCCTCCGGCACGCCCGCGCAGGTGCGCGACAACCCGGCGGTGGCCGAGGCCTACCTGGGTGCGGAGGTGGGGTCATGACCGACGTCCTCGTGGTCGACAAGCTCAACGCCGGCTACGGCGCGGTGCCCGTGCTGCGCGACGTCGACCTGACCGTGCCGGCCGGCACCATCACCGCCGTCCTCGGCGCCAACGGCGCGGGCAAGACCACCCTGCTGCGCACGATCACCGGCCTGGTCCGACCGACCGGCGGGCGGATCCTCTTCTCCGGCGCCGATCTGCGCGCCGTCAAGGTCGAGCAGCTCGTTCGCCGGGGGATCGCCCACGTGCCCGAAGGGCGTGGCGTGGTCGCCGAGCTGACCGTCGACGAGAACCTGCGGCTCGGCGGGCTGTGGCGAAAGGACAAGGCAGACGCCAAGAAGGCGACCGCCGAGGTGTACGAGCTGTTCGAGCCGTTGGCCCGCCGCCGCGCGCACCTCGGGCACCAGCTCTCCGGCGGTGAGCGGCAGATGCTCGCCCTCGGGCGCGCGTTGGTCGCCAGGCCGACCCTGCTGCTGCTCGACGAGCCGTCGCTCGGTCTCGCGCCGAAGGTGACGGCGCAGATCATGGCGCTGCTCAAACAGCTCCGCGACACGACCGGGCTCACCGTGCTGCTGGTCGAGCAGAACGTCCGAGGTGCACTGTCCATTGCGGACCGAGGCGTCGTGATGTCGCTCGGCCGGATCGTGATGTCCGCCGACGCGGACCAGCTACTCGCCGACGACGGCCTGCGCCACGCCTATCTCGGCTTCTGACCTGCACCTGCCCACCCACCGCACGAAAGGAAACGCGGTTTGGAACGCTTCGTCTTCCTCACCTTCGACGGGCTGTCGCGGGGAGCCGTCTACGCCGCCTTCGCGCTCGCGTTGGTGCTGATCTGGCGGGCGGCGCGGGTGGTCAACTTCGCGCAGGGTGCGATGGCGGTCGTCACCGCGTACGCCGCGTACATGGTCTCCGACGCCGTCGGCTCGTACCTCGTCGGCTTCGTCGTTGCCCTGGTCGGTGGTCTGCTGCTCGGCGCCCTGGTCGAACGCGGCCTGATGCGGTTCGTCGGGCACGCCAACCCGCTCAACGACGTCATCGTCGCGCTCGGCCTGGTGCTGCTGCTGACCGCCGTCGTCGGCATCATCTTCGGCGGGGAGTTCCGCGCCGCCAACCAGCCGTTCGACACCAGGGCGATCGAGGTCGGCGGCGTACCGCTGATGAGCCGGTACGACCTGTTCATCTGGGGCACCGTCGCCACCATCGTGGTGCTGCTGGCGCTGCTGTTCACCCGCACCGCCGTCGGCCTGCGGATGCGGGCGGCGGCGTTCGCACCCGAGGTGTCGCGGCTGCTCGGCGTCAACGTGGGCCGGATGCTCACGTTGGGCTGGGCGCTCGCGGCGGTCGTCGGCGCGGTGGCGGGTGTGCTGATCCTGCCGACCGAGCTCGGCCTCCATCCACATGCGATGGACATCGTGTTCGCCTCCTCGTTCGCCGCGGCCATCGTGGGCGGCCTCGACAGCCCCGTCGGCGCGGTGGTCGGCGGCATCATCGTCGGCCTGATCCTGTCGTACGTCAGCGGCTATCTGGGTGCGGCCTTGACCCCCGTCGCGGTGCTCGCCGTGCTGCTCGCGGTCCTGCTGCTGCGGCCCGGCGGGATCTTCTCAGGTGTACGGGCGAGGACGGTATGAGCACAACGCAGGTGCGGCCGGCCCGGTCGCCGATCAGCCGCCTGATCACGCCCCGCAGGACCGGCCCCCGCCGTGGGTCGACGCTGCTGCGCCATCTGCTCTGGGTGGCGATCGCGGCGGTGGCGGTCTACTTCGTCAGCTACGGCATCGACCCGTTCCGCAACTACCAGCTCGCCACGGTCGCCGCCTACCTGTGCGTGACGGCCGGCCTGACGATGCTCACCGGCCTCAACGGGCAGCTCTCGCTGGGGCACGGCGCGCTGATGGCCTGTGGCGCGTACACGGTGGCGTTGGCCCAGAACGAGTTCAGCGACCGCGGTGTGCTCGGTGCCTGGGCGCTGCCGGTCTCGCTCGCGCTCGGCGTGCTGGTCGCGGCGCTGGCCGGCGCACTGATCGGCGTGTGCGCCGCCCGGCTCCGCGGCCCGTACCTGGCGGGCGTGACGCTCGCGGTCGCCCTCGTCGTGCCGGCGTTCACCACGCGGTTCGCCGGCCTGTTCAACGCCGATCAGGGCCTTTCGGTGTACGTGGACCCGGCGCCCGCAGCCCTCGGCCAGTACTTCCCGCCGGAGCGGTGGCAGGCGTGGATCGCGATCGGCGCGGCCATGCTGTCCCTGCTGATCGTCGCGAACCTGGTGAACAGCCGGTTCGGCCGGGCGTTCAAGGCCGTCCGCGACGACGAGGTCGCGGCCAAGCTGGCCGGCATCCACGTCGCCCGCACCCAGGTGCTCGCGTTCGTGGTGAGCGCGGGCTGCGCGGGCCTCGGCGGCGGCGTGCTGGCGGTCATCTCGCAGAGCGTGTCGCCCAGCGTCTTCGGCCTGACGCTGTCGCTCAACCTGTTGCTGGCGATCGTGCTCGGCGGGCTCGGCAGCCTGTTCGGTGCGGCCTGGGGTGCGCTGCTGCTCGTGCTGCTGCCCTATCTCACCACCGAGGTCACCCGCGGACTGTCACTGAGTCCGGGGCTGGCGAACAAGTTGGAAGGCAACCTCCCACTGGCGATCTTCGGCCTCACATTGATCATCGTGATGCTGGTCGCCCCCGGCGGCATCCAGGACGCGTTCCGGGCCCTGGGCCGCACGATCCGCCGCCGGTTCTGAAATCCCCCTGTCCCAGTCCACCATCCGAACAGGAGAGCCATGCTTCGCATCGCACGTCGCGGCATCGTGGTCGCCGCATGTCTCGCGTTGGTCGCGGCCAGCTCCGCGTGTTCCGACGAGGCACCCAGCAGCAGTGGCGGCGGGACCGCCGCGAGCGTGCCGGGGGTCACCGACACCGAAATCGTGCTCGGCACGCACATGCCGCTGACCGGGCCGGCCGCCGCCGGCTACTCGAAGATCTCGCCGGCCACCAAGGCGTACTTCGAGTACGTCAACGCCAACGGCGGCGTGCACGGTCGCAAGATCAAGTACCTGGTCGAGGACGACGGCTACAACCCGGCGAACACCCAGACCCTGGTGCGCAAGCTGGTGCTCGAGGACAAGGTCTTCGCGATCCTCAATGGACTCGGCACGCCGACCCACACCGGCGTGCTCGACTTCCTGAAGACCCAGGAGGTGCCGGACCTGTTCGTGGCCTCGGGCAGCCGAAGCTGGAACCAGCCCGAGAAGTACCCGACCACGTTCGGCTTCCAGCCGGACTACACGGTCGAAGGCAAGATCATCGCTGACTTCGTGAAGAAGACGTACCCGGGTCAGGTCGTCTGCCACATGGGTCAGGACGACGACTTCGGCCGCGACAGCCTGGCCGGCGTGGAGCAGGTCCTCGGCGCCGACGGCGTCAAGGAGAAGCAGAAGTACGTCACCAGCAACACCAACATCACGCCACAGATCCAGGCGTTCAAGGCGGCCGGCTGCCAGGTCGTCATCTCCGCGACCATCCCGGCGTTCACCGCGCTGTCGCTCGGCACCGCGGCCAAGCTCGGCGGCTTCAAGCCGCAGTGGGTGCCCTCCAGCGTCGGCGCCGACTACACGACGCTGTCCGGTCTGCTGGGCGAAGGCAAGGTGCTGCTCGAGGGCCTGGTCGCGCCCGGCTACCTGCCGGTCTCGACCGACGCCAGCAACCCGTGGGTGCAGCTCTACCAGAAGGTCAACAAGGAGTACAACGGAGACGCACCCTTCGACAACAACATCATGTTCGGCATGACGGTCGGCTACCTGACCGTGCAGGCGCTGCTGAAGGCCGGCAAGGACCTGACCCGCGAGGGCCTGATCTCAGCGGTCGAGTCGGGCGGCTTCAAGAACGCGGCCGTCGGCCCGTACCGCTACTCGGCGTCCGACCACTCCGGCATCGGCGGCATGCAGATGGGCCGGGTGACCGGCGGCGTGCAGGCGGCGTTCGGCCCGGTCGTGCAGACCGACGACGGCGCCGGCCCGGTCCAGGAGTACACCGAGGCACCCGCCACCCCGACGAGCAACGGCATCCCGGCCGTCTGACCGCTGCTGTCCCGAAAGGCCGCCCGGCTTACTCGGGCGGCCTTTCGCCGTTGGGAGCTGTGCGGTCACCGAAGTGGCGGCCATGGCCGCGATCCGCTGGCCCCCAGTCGTGGACCCGACCCTCGACACCGGCGTCCGCGCCCTCACTCCGGCGGTGCAGACCTGGCTGCCGTGCCGAGAAGCATGATGGCGGTCGGGACCGGGTCGAGGTCGGGCTGGACGGCGAGCCAACGGCGTAGCTCTCCGGCGAGGTCCGGGTCCGCGATGAGGTCGACGAACGGTGCGAGGCAGGTCAGCATGCGGTCGAAGTCGAACAGGCGGTGGTAGTCGCGGTAGTCATCGGTCTGCGTGAGTGCCTCAAAGATCGCCGGGTCTTGGCCGGGCTGATACAGGTCGTCCTCGGTCAGAGGCTTCGCTCGCAGGCTCGCCGCGCGGGCGATCGCGTGTTCTCTGGTCATCGCGAAGCCGTCGAGCGCGAGGCGGGCGATCGCATCAGGTCGGACGTTGACGGGCAACTCTTCCACCATCTGGCCAGCGTCGAAAGCGATCGACAAGAGCTGGGCAAGCCTTTGGACGGCGATCACGAGCGGAAAGGGCCGTTCCAGGGCCCAGTCGATGAGAGCGGCAGCGAGTGCCTGGTCTGCCTGCGGTCGCGTGCTGGCAAACCCCAGGTGCTGATGCCGCACATCCGAAACGGCCGAGTCGATCAGCGAGAACCACCAGTGTGCCGGGCTGACGTCAGCCGGCCGATTGTCGAGCAGCCATCCCTTGCGCAGCGCGGGATCGAGCAGGATGAGGTGGTAGTAGCTCTCTTCGAACGGCGTCACGTCGCATCGCCTGCGGGCTAGAGGGTGACGGCGATCGCGACCAGTGGCGGCCGGCGCAGGTGCAGGAGTCGCGCGAACCAGTTGCCGACCCGCGAGCTCACGTACTTGCGGGCGAGCTTCTCGCGCGCTGCCGCCGTCCCGGCCTCGTCCAGCAGCCGCGCGGTTCCCTTCGCCGAGGCCGCACCGGGAGCGATCCGCCCGCGTAGGTCGCAGACTGTTACCTCGGCCCGGCCGGTGTTGCGGACCCGCTTGACCTTCCACGCCTTGGCCTCGGAGACGACGTACAGCTCGTTTCCCTCGGTGACGTGCCAGACCGGTGTCGCGACGCCGGTGCCGTCCCTCTTGAAGGTCACCAGGCTGACGTGCTTGCTGCGACCGATCTCGTCGATGACGCTCATCCCGGAAGCGTAGCGACGCCGGCAACACGTTCCAGGAAGTACGTGCCATGGAGCTCCGTGGATCACCGAAATCACTGTGAAATTCAGCACCACCGATGCGCTCATCCATGTTCCGTCGACCCTCGTACTTCCCGGCGACCCGCCGAGAAGGAGAGCCAATGGCACCGCTCACCCGCACCCTGTTCAGCGTCGGCGCCGTGGCGGCCATGGCCGCCCTCGCCGCCTGTGCACCCACGTCCGACGGCGGTGCCGCGCAGGTGGCGGCCCAGCTGCAGATCGCCGCGACGCCGACGCCGACCGCCGCCCCGCCGGAGGAGCCGGCGCCCGACGCGCCTGAAGCGCCCGACGTCGCACTCACCACCGAGCTCAACGGCAAGAGCGTCCCGAAGATGGGCCAGGTCGTCACCGACCAGGACGGCTTCGTGCTGTACCGCTTCGACAACGACTCGGCGGATCCCTCCGCCACCACCTGCGAGGGCAACTGTGCGAGGGTCTGGCCGCCCGCGTACACCGACAGCACCCCCAAGCTCTCCGGTGTGGCCCTGGCGAAGGTCGGCACGGTCACCCGCAAGGACGGAACCCAGCAACTGACCATCGGCGGCTGGCCGCTCTACCGCTACATCGGCGACAAGGAGCCGGGCCAGTGGAAGGGCCAGAAGGTCGGCAACGTCTGGTTCGTCGTGAAGCCCGACGGCAAGAAGAACCTGAGCTGCCTGCCGAAGGGCACCCCGAAGGCGGTCGCCCCGCCGCCGCTTGAGGAAGACGCGGTCGAAAGCACCGAGCCGCCGGCCGAGGGCGACGACGGGTACGACACCGGCACCGGCGGCTACTGATCCGTTCGCTACGGGCGAACGATCATGACGGGCGCTGCCCGCCATCGAGGCGCTAGCGTCGGTGGTGGGTAGTGCGCCTGCCCGCGCCTCGTGTGGTCGCCCACGCCGACCACCGACCTGGCCAAGAGGCTTCGACTCAGCGCCCTCGTTCGCTGCGGCTCTGCCGCGTCCGGATTGGGGTGCGTGGGGCCTCGTGAGGGCGTGCGGCATGTTCGAACGGTTCACCGACCGGTCCCGCCGGGTGGTCATCCTGGCCCAGGAAGAGGCGCGGATCCTCAACCACGCGTCGATCGGCACCGAGCACCTGTTGCTCGGCATTCTCAAAGAGGGCGAGAACGTCGGAGCGCGGGCGCTGACCGCGCTCGGGCTCTCCCTCGTCACCGCCCGTCAGCAGGTCGAGGACGTGGTCGGCCTCGGCGGGCAGGCGGCCGGCGGCCACATCCCCTTCACGCCGCGGGCCCGGCGGGTGCTCGAGCTCGCCCTG
The DNA here is from genome assembly GCF_900107455.1 of Asanoa ishikariensis. Lineage (GTDB taxonomy): Bacteria > Actinomycetota > Actinomycetes > Mycobacteriales > Micromonosporaceae > Asanoa > Asanoa ishikariensis. The sequence goes on from NZ_FNQB01000004.1 coordinate 786,306, forward strand.
CGCGAGGCGCTCCAGCTCGGGCACGCGCACATCGGGCCCGAGCACCTGCTGCTCGGGTTGGTCCGCGACGGCGGCGGGGTCGGCGCCCAGGTGCTCGAGCGGTTCGACGCCGACCCGGCCGCCGTCCGGCGGAGCGTCATCGAGGCCCTGACCGCCAAAGCCAATGCCAATGCCGACGACGGGGCCGCGCCGGCGAGCAGTGCCGTGCTCGACCAGTTCGGCACCAATCTCACGGACGCGGCGCTGCGCGGCACGCTCGACCCCCTCGTCGGGCGGGACACCGAGATCCAGCGGGTCATCCAGGTGCTGTGCCGGCGTACGAAGAACAACCCGGTCCTGCTCGGCGAGCCCGGCGTGGGCAAGACGGCCGCCGTCGAAGGGCTGGCCCAGCGCATCGCCGCCGGTGACGTGCCGCAGCGGTTGCGCGGCACGCAGGTCTACACGCTCGACCTCAGCGCCCTGGTCGCCGGCTCGCGCTACCGCGGCGACTTCGAGGAGCGGCTCCGCAAGGTGCTCCGGGAGGTACGCGGCCGCGACGACATCATCCTGTTCGTCGACGAGATCCACACGATCGTCGGCGCCGGTGCCGCCGAGGGTGCCCTCGACGCCGCGTCGATCCTCAAGCCGCTGCTGGCCCGGACCGAGCTGCGGCTGATCGGCGCCACGACCACCGACGAGTACCGCCGGATCCTGGTCCGCGACCCGGCTCTCGAAAGGCGCTTCCAGCCCGTCGCGGTCGCTGAGCCCACGGTCGCGCAGGCCATCGAGATCCTCACGGGGCTGCGGCGCCACTACGAGGCGCACCACGGCGTCGAGTACACCGACGCGGCCCTCGTCGCGGCCGTGACCCTGGCCGACAGGTACGTCGCCGACCGGTTCCTGCCGGACAAGGCGATCGACCTGATCGACGAGGCCGGCGTGCGCACCCACCTGCGCGGCGCGACGCAGGTGGGCGAGGACGACGTCGCCGAGGTGCTGGCCGACTGGGTAGGTGTGCCGGTGCGCCCGCGCAGCGACGCCGAAACCCGTCGCCTGGCCCGGATGGAGGACGAGCTGCACCTGCGGGTCGTCGGGCAGGACGAGGCGGTCGGTGCGGTCGCGCGCGCGGTGCGCCGTACCCGGGCAGGATTGAAGGATCCCCGCCGGCCCGCCGGGTCGTTCGTGTTCGCTGGCCCGACGGGTGTCGGCAAGACCGACCTGTGCCGGGCGCTCGCGGAGTTCCTGTTCGGCACGGAGGACGCGCTGATCCAGTTGGACATGTCGGAGTTCCACGACCGGCACACGGTGGCCCGGCTGGTCGGTGCCCCGCCCGGGTACGTCGGGCACGACGAGGGCGGCCAGCTCACCGAGCGGGTAAGGCGGCGTCCGTTCTCGGTCGTGCTGTTCGACGAGGTGGAGAAGGCCCACCCCGACGTCCTGCTCACCCTGCTCCAGATCCTCGAGGACGGCACGCTGACCGACGCGCAGGGGCGCAAGGTGGACTTCCGGAACACCGTCGTCATCCTGACCACGAACCTGGGCACGGCCCGGGGCGCGCCGGTCGGGTTCGTCGACTCCATCGTGGATGGTCACGACCAGGTGCGGGCCGCGGTACGCGAGGAGCTGCGCCGGCACTTCCCGCCGGAGCTGCTCAACCGGCTCGACGAGACGGTGGTGTTCCGGCACCTGGCGGAGGCCGAGTTGCTCGCGATCGCCGACCTCATGCTGGCGCGGGTCGCGCGGCGGTTGGCCGTCCAGGACATGACGCTGGTGGTCACCGACGACGCCAAGCGGCACCTGGTGCGCCAGGGGACCGATCCCGCCTACGGCGCGCGCCCGCTGCGCCGCGTCATCCAGAACGCCGTCGAGGACGCGTTGTCCGAGCGCATCCTGCTCGACGAGCTTCGCCGCGGGCAGACGGTCGTCGTCGACCTCGTGGGAACGGAGCTCGCCTATCGCGTCGAAGAGCAGCAGGCGCTGGCGGGTTAGGGCGTCTCCTGCCGGGGCAGCACGACGATGTCGCCGGGCCGCACCCGCCGCGGCCCGGCGGCGCCGTCGAACCAGACGTCGTAGCCGACGGGCGGACCGGTCGCGGCCCACCACAGGCCGGTCACCGAGCCGGCGGCGAGCCCGGCCCGGACCCGCGTGCCGGGCGCGTGCCCGTCGTCGGCCACGACGAGCAGGGCGTCGAGGACCTGCCGGGCGCCCGTCCAGGGTGCGCCGGCCTCGTCGCGGAAGGCGCGGAACACCGAGCGGAGCCGGGGGTACGCGCCGGCGGTCAGCGCGCCGTCGATGCGGTCCCACAGGATCGTCCAGTCGCCGTCGAGGAGCCGGCGGGCGGCCCGGTCGACGTCGGCACAGACCAGGTCGACCGCCGTCTCCTCGCCCGTCGCGGCCGCCCGGTCGCGCTCGCCGCAGGAGGGTGCGCCGCTTACGAGGTAGAGCATCGCGAGCAGCGCGGCGCGGCCGTCGCCGGCGTAGAGCGGGCCATGGGCGGCCCGAGTGGGTGGGAAGCGGTCCACCAGGTGCCCCGCGCGACCGCCGGGCAGCCCGGCTCCGCGTCGGGCGTCCGCCAGGCGCACGTCGGCCGGACGAGCGGCCCGGCTGCCGAGCGACCAGCGCCCGTCGCCCCGGACGGCCAGGGGATAGACGGTGCGGCCGAAGTCGCCGAGGGTCTCGCCGGCCGCCAGCCCGGCTGCGGCGACCTGGCGGGCGGCGACCGAGTAGGCCACCCCGGCATGCGCGGCGTGGGCGCGGACGAGGCGCTTGCGCGCCCGCCCGGACCGGGGCCGCTTACGGGAACGTTCGTCGGTCATGGCGGTCCCTCCTGCGGTTCCTCCCGAACGTAGCCCTGTGCGGCCACCGCGGTCAGGGGCGGGTCCAGCCGAAGTGGTCCAGGGGGCCGTGGCCGGCGCCCAGATGCCAGCGGGCGCCACCGGCGATCGCCTTGGTGACGTAGTCCTTGGCGGAGGCGAGGGCCGTGCGCAGGTCCTCGCCGTGTGCCAGGTAGGCGGCGGTGGCGGCCGCGAAGGAGCAGCCGGTGCCGTGCGTGTTCGGGGTGTCGACCCACGGCGCGCGCAGCTCGTAGGTCTCCTTGCCGTCCCAGACCACGTCCACCGCGGTCCCGGGCTCGTTGCCGGCGGGGTGCCCACCCTTGACCACGGCCGCGCCCGCACCGAGGTCGCCCAGGGCGCGGGCGGCGGCGTGCTGGTCGTCGCGGTCGCGGATCGACGAGCCGAGCAGCACCTCGGTCTCGCGCAGGTTGGGCGTGACCACGGCCGCGTGCGGGAACAGGCCGTGGCGGTAGGCGTTCTCGGCGGCCGGTTCCAGCAGCCGGTCGCCGCTGGAGGAGACCATCACCGGGTCGACCACCAGGTTGGGCAGGCGGCCCTGGGCGGCGAGGGCCGAGACGGCCTCGACCGTCGCCGCGGTGGCCAGCATGCCGGTTTTGACGGAGGCCACGGGCAGGTCGTCGAGGACCGCCGCGATCTGGGCGATCACGAAGCTGGCCGGTGCCGCGTGCACGCCACGTACGCCCAGGGTGTTCTGTGCGGTCAACGCGGTGATCGCGCTGGTGCCGAACACCCGCAGGGCCGCGAAGGTCTTGAGGTCGGCCTGGATGCCGGCGCCACCGCCGGAGTCGGAGCCGGCGATGGTCAACGCGACGGGCGGGTTCACGGTTGGTCCTCCACGGTGTTGTGCAGTGCGCTCAGGTATTCAGCGACGGAGTGGGGGTCGCGCATCACACCACCCATCACGGCGACGCCGTACGCACCGGCGGCGCGGCAGTCAGCGACGTGCTCGGGGCCGACACCGCCGAGGGCGTAGACCGCCGGTGTGGCCCGGGCCAGGGTCGCGAGTCCCGCCGGCCCCAGCGGTGGGCCGTAACCGGGCTTCGAGGCGCTCGGGTAGACCGGCGACACGGTCACGTAGTCGCAGCCTTCAGCGGCGGCCGCGGCCACCTCGGCGAGGTCGTGGCAGGACCGACCCACCAGCGCCGGCCGCGGCCGGCCCGGGAAAGCGTCCCGGGCCGCCAGGTGCACGGCGCCTCCGCCGGCTCGGCCCGCCACGATCAGCGTGCCCCGGACGGGCGCGAGGATGCCCGCCAGCTCCGCCGCCAACGCCGCGCGCGCGTTGCCCGGCAGGTCCTTCTCGCGCAGCACCACGGCCCGCGCGCCGGCTTCGACGGCGGCCTCGACGGCGCGTGGCAGCGGCCCGGCGCACTGGGTGCGGTCGGTCAGCACCAGCAGCCGAGGCAGGGTCACAGCGCCGCCAGGCCCGCGTCCTGCGTGGACGCCTGGGCGTGCCAGCGCCGCTCGATGCGTCCGGCGCCGAACGCCAGCCGGCCCGCGTCGACCGCGTGCCGCATCGCCAGCGCCATCTTCTCCGGGTCGCGGGCCCGGGTCACCGCGGAGGCGAGCAGCACGCCGTCGCAGCCGAGCTCCATCGCCAGGGCCGCGTCGGACGCCGTGCCGAGCCCGGCGTCGAGGATCACCGGCACGTCGACGGTCTCGCGGATCAGGGAGATGTTGTGCGGGTTGCGGATGCCCAGGCCGCTGCCGATCGGCGAGCCGAGCGGCATCACCGCGACGCAGCCGGCGTCGGCCAGCCGGCGCGCGGTGATCGGGTCGTCGTTGGTGTACGGCAGCACCTGGAAGCCGTCCGCGACGAGCTGTTCGGCCGCGTCGAGCAGCTCGATCGGGTCGGGCAGCAGGGTCCGCTCGTCGCCGATCACCTCGAGCTTGACCCAGTCGGTCTCGAACGCCTCGCGGGCCAGGCGGGCGGTGCGCACCGCCTCCCGGGCGGTGAAGCAGCCGGCGGTGTTCGGCAGCAGCCGCACGCCGCAGCGCTCCAGCACGTCGGCCAGCGCGCCACCGGTGGACGCCTCGACCCGGCGCAGCGCGACGGTCACCAGCGCGGTGCCGGACGCGGTGATGGCGCGGGCCAGCACGTCCAGACTGGGCACGCCGCCGGTGCCGAGGATCAGCCGGGACGGCAGCGTCTGTCCGGCCAGGACGAACGGGTCCTCGGTCATGGCCGTCACCCGCCCGCCACCGCGGCGAGGATCTCGACCTCGTCGCCCTCGGTCAGTGCCGTGGCCGCCCACGCGCTGCGGGGCACCACCTCACCGTTGCGGGCCACCGCGATGCGGCGCTGGTCGGTGCGGGCCGCGACCAGCTCGGCCACCGTGACCGGCGCCGCCACCTCGACGGCCTGGCCATTGACGGTCAGGGTCATCCAATCCTCCCGTCCGGAGCGAACGGAGCCGCGAACGACGGCAGCGCCCCCTCAGTCAACAGCTCGGCGATCGCGTCCGCGGTCGCCGGGGTGAGCAGTACGCCGTTGCGGTGGTGCCCGGTCGCCAGCACCAGGCCGGGCAGCGACGAGGGGCCGAGCAGCGGTGCGTTGTCGGGCGTGCCCGGTCGCCAGCGGGCCAGCGTCTCGACCAGTTCGAGCTCGGCGACGTCGGGCACGACCTCGATGGCGTCGCGAAGCAGGATGTGCACGGCGCCCGCGGTGACGGTCGGGTCGAAGCCCAGCTCCTCGCTGGTGGCGCCGACGACGAGACCGCCGTCCGTGCCGTGCGGCACGAGATAGACGTGCTGGCCGCGGACCAGCGCCCGGATCGTCCCGTCGAGCAGGGTGTCGCCGCGCAGCCGCAGGATCTGGCCCTTGACCGGGCGCACGGGCAGCGGGGGAGCGCCGGGCAGGCTGCCGCTCCACGCGCCGAGCGCGAGCACGACGGTGTCGGCGGTCAGCTCGGTGCCGTCGGCCAGGCGAAGCCCGATGGCCCGGCCGCCGTCGACCGTCAGCGCGGCGATCCGCGACCGGTCGATGTGGACACCCGCGTCGACGGCGGCGGCGAGCAGCGCGGCGTGCAGGGAGCGCGGTTCGACCGAGTGGTCGCTGGGTGCGTGCAGCGCACCGCGGACCCGCGGGCTCAGTGCCGGTTCGCGGCGCCGGGCCTGGCTGCCGGTCAGGCGCTCGACCGGCAGGCCGGACTCGAGGTAGTAGGCGTGCAGCCGGTCGAGCGCGGCCATGTCGTCGGCGTCGAAGCCGACCTCGAGCGTGCCTGCGGTACGCAGGTCGACGTCGCCGCCGAGGTCGGCGAGGAAGGCCGGATAGCGGGCCAGCGACTCCCGGCTCAAAGCGCGCAGCGCCTCCTCGCCGTACGCGGCCTCGGTCAACGGGGCCAACATGCCGGCGGCGGCCAGCGAGGCACCGCTGCCGGGCGCCTCGTCGACCACGGTGACGTCGAGCCCGCGTTGGGCGGCCCGCCAGGCGACCGCGAGCCCGATCAGCCCGCCGCCGGCGACCAGCACCGTCATTGCTCGTCTCCCAGCGCGGCGATCAACGCCCGGGCCGCGGCGGCCGGGTCGGGAGCGGCCGAGACGGCGGACACCACCGCGACGCCGTGTGCGCCCGCCGCCTTTAGCACCGGCACCCGCGACGCCGTCACGCCGCCGATCGCGATGACGGGCACCCGCACGGCGGCCGCGACGGCCGCGACACCGGCCGGACCGATCGGGTCGGGCAGACCGTCCTTCGTGGACGTGGCGAACGCGGGACCGACGCCGAGGTAGTCGGCGCCGGCGGCCACCAGCGCGGCGGCCCGTTCCGGGTCACGGGCGGTGCCGCCGATCAGGTGGGCCGGTCCGGCGATCCGGCGGACCACCTCGACCGGCAGGTCGTCGGCGCCGACGTGGGTGCCGTCGGCCCGGGCGGCGAGCGCCAGGTCGACCCGGTCGTTGACGATGCACTGCGCGCCGGCGGCCCGGCACAGCAGCACCACCTCGCGGGCGAACGCCAGCCGGTCGCGGTCGCTGCCGACCTTGGTGCGGACCTGGATGACCGGGGTGCCGCCGGCCAACGCGGCGCGGACCGCGTCCAACGCCGCCGTGCCGCCGGCCGCGTCGGTGACCACGTGCAGCCGGCCGATCACGACGCCACCCGCCGGCGCCGGTTCGGCAGCATGAACAGCGCGGTGAGCCCGGCCGCGACGGCGAGGCTGACCAGGGAGGCCGACCAGCCGTTGGCCGGATCGATGCCGAGGTCGTGCTGTCTGGACGTCCACCAGGTCGTCCAGCCCTGACCGAGGTCGGGGAAGAAGGTCGGCAGGGTGAGCTGGTAGGCGACGAAGCCGGCGGCCCAGGGGAGCAGCAGCCAGGGTCGGGCCGGTGCGGTCGCCGAGGTGTCCCAGCGGCCGCGCGGCAGCACGAAGTAGGCGATCGCGAAGACGCCGACCAGGGGCACGAAGACCGCGCCGATCAGGAACAGGAACGGCTCGTACGTGACGATGTCGACGGCCAGCGCCAGCAGCGTGGCGACGGTGCCGACCAGGATCGCGAGCACCCGCCGGTCGATCCGCTCCACGATGTTGCGGGCCGAGACGGCGGTCGAGTAGACGTTGGCGAAGGCCTCGTCGACCTCGACCACCACGAGCACGGCCAGCGCGACGGCGCCGAGCGGCACGGCCAGCAGGGCATCCACGACGTCCAGGCCGCCGGCACCGTACGCGGCCAGGGCGAGCACCCCGAGCGTGAAACACGCGATGGTGGCGGCGCCGTAGCCCACGCTGGCTCCGGCGAACGCGGCCCGGCCGCTGCGGGTGTGCCGGGTGTAGTCGGCGACCAGCGGGAACCAGGAGACCGGCATCGCGATGACCACGTCGACGGCGGTCCAGAACGAGCCGCCGTCGCCGGTCAGTGGCTGCGGGTCGGCCCGCAGCACCTCGACGAACAGGTAGACGCCGGCGATCAGGGCGGCCCAGACGGCGTACCGGGCGAGCACCCGGACGGCCCCGAGCGGACGCAGCGCCATCAGGGTGGCGGCGACGCCGGCGACCAGCACGAACGGCCACTTGGGCGCGTCCAGCACCTTGGCCGCGGCGGTCGCGATGATGAAGATCTCGAAGGTCGCCCAGCCGACGCACTGGACGAGGTTGAAGACGGTCGGCAGGTACGACAGCCGCCGGCCGAGCAGCCCGCGCAGCAGCACCATGCCGGGCGCGCCCTCCCGGGCACCGGCGGCGGCGCCGAGGCCGAGCAGCACGGAGCCGATGACGGCGCCGACCACGATGGCGAGGATGGTGACGCCGAGCGGCCGACCGGGCAGCACGGCGAAGGTGGCGGCGACCGGCAGCAGCAGGCTGACGCCGAGACTGCCGAACAGCCCGGCGGTGTCGCGAAAGCCGAGGGTACGAGCGGGCTCGGTCGCGCTTTCGGCGACGGCCGTGGACGTGGTCGACACGTGAGAAGCTCCCTACGCCGGCATTACCCGGGCCAGGTTCCGACGGTCGGCGGCGCGTAAGCCGCCCTCTCAGCCCGGTGCCTCCGAGCTCCCGTTGTGACTCTGGGCAGGCTACGACATACCCGCCGCGAACGCCATCGTTACCGATATCACCGTGTGCGTGTCACCCGAGGGCGCGGTCGACGTTGAAGGCTGCGCTGATCAGGGCCAGGTGGGTGAAGGCCTGTGGGAAGTTGCCGAGGTGTTCGCCTGTCGGGCCGAGTTGCTCGGCGTACAGGCCGACGTGGTTGGCGTAGGTGATCATCTTTTCGAAGGCCAGGCGGGCCTCGTCGACCCGGCCCGCGCGGGAGAGCGCCTCGACGTACCAGAAGGTGCAGATGGACATCGTGCCCTCTTCGCCCTCCAGGCCGTCCGGGGCCAGGTGCGGGTCGTAGCGGTAGACCAGCGAGTCGGAGACCAGCGTGTCGCCGAGCAGGTCGAGGGTGCTCAGCCAGCGCGGGTCCGACGGCGCGATGAACTTCGACAGCGGCATCATCAGCACCGAGGCGTCCAGGACATGGCCGTCGCGGTGCTGGACGAAGGCCTTCAGCTCCGGGTCCCAGAACCGGTCCATGATCTGGTAGTAGATGGCGTCCCGGGCCTTGCCCCAGCGGACCAGGTCCGCCGGCAGCCCGCGTTGGTGCGCGACGCGGATCGCTCGTTCGAGCGCTACCCAGCACATCAGCCGCGAGTAGAGGAAGTTGCGCCGCCCGCCGCGGATCTCCCAGACACCCTCGTCGGGCTGGTCCCAGTTCTGGCACACCCACTCGACGAAGGTGGTGACGCCGTCCCACACCCCGCTGGAGATCGGTTGGCCCCATTTGTTGTAGAGGTAGATCGAGTCGATCAGGGCGCCGTAGATGTCGAGTTGGAGCTGGTTGACCGCGTCGTTGCCGACCCGGACCGGCGCGGATCCCTCGTAGCCCTCCAGGTGGTCGAGGCGCCGTTCCGAGAGCGACTCGCTGCCGTCGACCCGGTACATGATCTGCAGCGGGCCCTCCGGGTCCGGGCCACTGGCCCGCACCCGGGCGGCGAGGAAGCTCATGAACGAGTCGGCCTCCTCGGTGAAGCCGAGCCGCAGCAGCGCGTACACGCAGAACGCCGCGTCCCGGACCCACACGTAGCGGTAGTCCCAGTTGCGCTCGCCGCCGAGCCGTTCGGGCAGGCTCGTCGTGGGCGCGGCCACGATGGCACCGGTCGGGGCGTAGGTCATCAGCTTGAGGGTGAGCGCGGAGCGGTGCACGGCCTCCCGCCAGCGACCCCGGTAGCGGGACGCCGACAGCCAGCGCCGCCAGTACGCGACGGTCTCGGTGAACGCCTCCTCCGCCTCCTCGGCGGTGCCGTACGCCGGTTTGCCGTCATCGGCCCGGTCGAGGCAGAACACCACCGACTCGCCCTGCTTGAGCCGGAAGGAGCTGACCACGTCGCCGTCGACCAGTTCGAACGGCGCGGTCGAGTTCAGCGCCAGGCTCATCGACGCCGACTCGAAGACCGCCCGGCCCTCGTCCATGCGCACGGTGTGCGGCTGGAGGCCGTAGTCGAACCGGGGTGCCACGTGCGCCCGGAACGGCAGCTCGCCGCGTACGCAGTTCACCCGCCTGATGACCCGGAAGCCGTGGCTCTCCATCTTGTCGGCCGGCACCGGCATGAAGTCCTGGATCTCCGCGATGCCGTCGTCGGACAGGAAGCGGGTGATCAGCACGTTGGTGTCGGGGAAGTAGAACTGCCGCGTGGTGGCTGGGATGTCGGCCCGCAACTGGAAGAAGCCGCCCTTGTCGCGGTCGAGGATCGAGGCGAAGATGCTGGGCGAGTCGAAACGGGGCACGCAGCACCAGTCGATGGTCCCGTCAGTGCCGACGAGGGCCACGGTTCTCAAGTTACCGATGAGGCCATGCTCGCCGATGGGTAGATAGCGTTCTTCGTCCACCTTTGCCGACGTTACGCCTAGGAGCGGCCGGTCCGCAGCCGGTCGCGCACCCACGTGCCGGCAGGCTTGAGCCGGGAGGTGTCCGCGTACGCGCCGGCCTTGCAGGTGCCCTTCTTGAACACCGCGCCGGAGCGCTTGTCGTCACTCCAGTTCCAGTTGGCCCACCCGATCCCCTTGGCCGCCATGAGGTCCAGATAGGACTGCGCCCGGGTGAAGTTGTCGCCGCCGTCGCCGGTGTATTTCTGGGTGCCGAACTCGGTGACGAACATCGGCAGCTTGTCGGCGGCGCGGGACAGCGCGTTCAGGTAGTTGTGGCCGTGCGAGGCCGCGTAGAAGTGGAAGGTGTACATCACGTTGGTCGCCCGGACCGGGTTCGCGATCACCTCGCGCTCGTCGGCGTCCTCCGAGATGCCCAGCGACGACCAGCCTCGGGTGCCGACCAGCACCACCGCGTCGGGGTCCTGCGCGCGGATGACCGGGATGACCTGCTCGGCGTACGACCGGATCCGGCTCCACGAGACCCCGCTGGGCTCGTTGGCGATCTCGTAGAGGATGTTGTCGGCACCGCGGTGGCGGTTGGCGATCTCGCCGAAGAACGTGCGGGCGCGGTCGAGGTTGGCCATCGGGTCGCCGGGGTCGAGGATGTGCCAGTCGACGATCACGTACAGCCCGCGCGCCGTGGCCAGGTCGATGTAGTCGTCGACGAGCTCGGTGAACTTGCGCGGGTCGCTGGCGTAGCCGTCCTCCTGCACGTACATCGAGATCCGCAGCAGGTCGGCGCGCCAGTCGCGGGCCAGCACGTCGAGCGACGGCCCGTTGACGCAGTTGGCGTACCACTGGATGCCGTGTGTGGACATCCCGCGGAGCTGGACCGGCTTCCCGAGCCGGTCGCACAGCTTGGTGCCGCAGACCCGCAACGCGCCGTGGGTGCCGACCGGGGTCGGGGCGGGTGCCGCCATCACCGGTCCTATACCGACAGTGAGCGACGTGACGACGGCGAGTAACCAGATCCGCATGATGTGAAGAGATCACGCGCTTGCCGGAGTGATCGGGCACACCCTGGCGCTGTCACCCATCCGGGTGGAAGCTGGGACAACGTGCCCGCCACCCCCTCTGTAGCCACCGCCGGCGTCGGCTTCCGGTCCGAGCGAGGCCCGGTGCTCGCCGCGGTGATGCTCTCGACCGCGCTCGTCGCCATCGACTCGACCATTATCGCCACCGCCGTGCCGTCGGTGGTCGACGACATCGGCGGGTTCAGCCAGTTCCCCTGGTTGTTCTCGGTCTACCTGCTGGCCCAGGCGGTCACGGTGCCGCTCTACGGCAAGCTCTCCGACCTGTTCGGGCGCAAGCCGGTGATCCTGTTCGGCATCGCCACGTTCTTCGTCGGCTCGGTGCTCTGCGGCCTGGCCACCAGCATGACCATGCTGATCATTTTCCGGGCGATCCAGGGCCTGGGTGCCGGTGGCATCGCCCCGGTGACCGTGACCATCGTCGGCGACCTCTACACGGTCGAGGAACGGGCCAAGGTCCAGGGGTACGTGGCCAGCGTCTGGGGCATCTCCTCGGTGGTTGGCCCGACGCTGGGCGGCGTGTTCAGCGAGTACGTGTCCTGGCGCTGGATCTTCTTCGTCAACATCCCGCTGTGCCTGCTGGCCGCCGGGATGATCTGGCGCAGCTACCACGAGCGCCGCACGCCCGCCCGGCCGGTGATCGACTACCGGGGCGCGGTGTTGTTGACGGCGGGCCTCACCCTGGTGATCCTCGGCGTGCTGGAGGGCGGGCAGGCCTGGGCGTGGGCCTCGCCGGCCAGCGCCGGCACCCTCGGCATCGGTGCGCTGCTGCTCGCCGTGTTCCTGCTGGTCGAGCGCCGGACCAGCGAGCCGGTGCTGCCGCTGTGGGTGTTCCGCCGCCGGTTGTTGGTGGCCAGCGGGGTGGTCTCCGCCGGTGCCGGCGCGATCCTGCTCGGCCTGAGCTCCTACGTGCCGACGTACGCGCAGGAGGTGATCGGCGTCGGCCCGCTGGTCGCCGGCCTCGCCCTGGCCGCGTTGACCCTCGGCTGGCCGATCGCGGCGTCCCAGTCCGGGCGGCTCTACCTGCGGTACGGCTTCCGCACCTGCGCCTTGACCGGCGTCGGCATCATCGTGGTCGGCTCTGCCGGGCTGCTCCTGCTCGGCGGCGACAGCAGCGTGTGGCAGGTCGGCCTGACCTGCATGGTGATCGGGCTCGGCATGGGCCTGACCGTCAGCCCGACGCTGATCGCGTCGCAGTCCAGCGTCGGCTGGAAGGACCGCGGCGTGGTCACGGCCAACAACCTGTTCCTGCGTTCGGTCGGCAGCTCGCTGGGCACCGCGGTGTTCGGTGCGGTGGCCAACGCGAAGCTGCGCGGGTCGCACGGCGATGCGGCTAGGCTGACCGGCGCCGTGCACCAGGTCTTCATCGGCGTGCTCGTGGTGGCCGTCGTCGTGGCCGCCGCCGCGGTCCTGCTTCCACGCGGCGACGTGCCCGCACCGGCCGAATAACGAGCAGTGCCAGCCGAATAACCAACCGCGCCGGCCGAATAACAAAAACCTCACCACGGTTTTCCGTTATCCGTGGCCCCTACCACGAATGCCAGTCGAGTGACCTGCAAACTCTCCTTATCTTCGGCTTAAGCCGCGGCCGTCGGCGATCATCGGTACCTACAGTTCGGGCTGCCCTGCTGCGTTTGGCCCGAGAGGCTCCGATGTCCCAACCCACTCCCGCACCGCGTCGCCCTTTCCTGCGCCGCCGGTCCACCCTCTTCGTCGCGGTCCCGGTCGTCGTGGCCCTCGCGGCGAGCATCGCGGTCACGACCGCGTATGCGCGTTCCGCCGACCCGAAGCCGGCGTCGGCCGGCGGGGTCGAGGAAGTCAACACCGCGGCCCTGCCGGAGGAGTTCGGTGTCGAGCCTGGCGGGACCACGCCGTCCGCCGGGACGCCCTCGGCCACGCCGAAACCGACCGCTTCGCCGTCAGCCCCCGCGACGGCGCGGTCGGCGCCGCCCGCCCGGCCGGGCTGGGTCGCCGTCGATCCGACCAAGCAGGCGGCTGACGTCCGGGCGTTCTTCGCGATGAAGCCGCGCAAGGTCACCAACAACCCGGTGAAGGTGCCGGAGTTCAACGCGTCGTGCAAGGCGAGCCACCGCAACGACGACGACCCGATCGTCGCGCCCGGGCTGAAGGGCGCCTCGCACAACCACACGTTCATGGGCAACACGAGCACGAACGCGTTCTCCACCGCGCAGTCGCTGTTCGCCAACAAGAAGACCACCTGCACGCCGGCCCAGGACCACTCGGCGTACTGGATCCCCACGCTGCTCCAGAACGGCAAGGCGGTGAACCCCAGCGGCGTCACCGTCTACTACGGATCGCGGCTGAAGGACCCCGGCAAGACCGTGCCGTTCCCGATGGGCTTCCGGATGATCACCGGGGACGCCAAGAACCAGAAGGACACCCCGGACAAGCAGGGCAACCACTTCTGGTGCGGTGGCATCGGTGGGGAGACCGGCCGCACGCCGGACGGGGAGTGGCCGGTCTGCGCCAAGACCGCGAACCTGGTCCGCCAGGTCACCTTCCCGGACTGCTGGGACGGCAAGCACCTGGACAGCCCCGACCACAAGTCGCACGTCGGCCCGGCCGACCGCGACGGCAAGTGCTCCGGCAAGTTCCCGGTGGCGATCCCGTCGGTGTCGTTCGTCATCGGCTACCCGCTGAACACCAACATGACCGGCATCAAGCTGGCCTCCGGTACGGGCTACTCGATGCACGCCGACTTCTTCAACGCGTGGGAGCCCAAGGCGCTCGCCGAGCGCGTCCGTAACTGCGTCAACCAGGGCGTCAAGTGCGGATCCAACGGCCAGTTCTGAGCCCGGCCGCCGCACGCCGACTGGCGGCCGTTGGGGTGCTCGTCGCCACGGCCGTAGCCGTCCCGCTGACCGTGGCGACGACATCCTCCCGGCCGGCCACCCCCGCGGTGGCCGGCCCGGCGCCCACCGCTTCGGCTGCGGCCTACCTCGGTGCCACGGACATCGCGTACCTCCAGTTGATGATCCCGATGGACGTCGGCGCGGTCCGGCTGGCGGCGCTGGCGCAGGACCCCGCCCTGGCGGCCGTCGTCGCCGACCACCCGGCGGAGCTCGCCCGGATGCGCGCCCTGCTGAGGGCGGCCGGGCTGCCGGACGGGGACCTGCACGACGGGCACGAGCTGCCCGGCCTGTTCAGCGAGCGGCAGATCGACGAGGTGGCCGCGCTGTCGCCGCCGGCCCGTGACGCGCGCGTGGCCGACCTGCTCCGCGAGCACCTGACGCAGGGGGAGCGGGTCTCGGCGAGCGCGGCGGAGGTGGCGGAGGACCCGGCGGTGCGGGCGCTGGCGGTCGAGTTGGGCGCGGCGCGTACCAGCGAGCTGGCGCGACTCAAGCCGGGCTTAGGTTCGGGTTAAGCACCCGCCACCGGGGACGAATGCCTCGTAGAGTCGGCCCGCGCCAACCGATCAAGAGAGGCTCCTCGATGCTCCGTCCACGTTGGTCCGTCCGGTGAATGCCCGGCCGCCGGACCCGCGCCGTCGCCGCCGCACCCTGCCGCGCCGCCCGCTCCGCCGTCGCCCCTCGGCCCGCCGCCCACCCCGCAGACTGGGCTGATCCGGTTCTGCCGCGAAAGTCCAATTTGTCGCGTACGGTGATCCCGTGGTGCTGGCGGGGTTGGCTCGGCGCGGCGGGCGCCGGGTCACCCCGCTCTCCCTTGCCGCCTGCGCCGGCGTGGTCGACGTCGTCGCGTTCGCCGGACTGGGCGGCGCCTTCGCCAGCATCGTCACCGGCAACCTCGTCGTCGTCGGCCTGGGCATCGGCACGGCCGACGACCACATGTTCGCGACGCCGGCGGTCGCGGTCGCCGGCTACAGCGCCGGCGTGCTGTGGGCCCAGGCGACCCCGCGCTGGCGTTGGCCGGCCCACCTGGTCGTCGAGCTCGCGCTGCTGGGCGCGTTGACGGCCGGTTGGGTGGCGACCGACGGCCGGCCGGGCCGGACCACGTCGTTGTTGCTGTTGGCGACCGCGGGCGTCGCGATGGGCACGCAGAGCGTCGTGGCACACCGCATGCACGAGTCGACGACCTACATGACGGGCACGTTGACCGGTGCGCTGCACGACCTGGTCGCCGGTCAGCGCGGCCGCCGCGCCGCCGCTCTCGGCCAACTGGCCGCCCTGGCCGCGGGGGCCGTTGTCGCCGCCGTCCTTTTCCAGACGGCCCGTTGGTCCGTACCCCTGCTGGCGATCGGCCTTCTCCTGCTCGCGATCGTGGCCTTCCACCGCCCCTAGCGTCTGCTGGTCAGACAGGCGCTCATCTCGTCCACGAAGCGGGTACAGCCGCAGATGCAGACAATCTCCGGTCGGTCGGGCACGGCTGCGTCCTTCGGGTCGAAACGGAAACCGTCATTGTGCGCGTCGCGGTCGCGGGCGGGAGGCATGGCCCGTGCCTAGGGGCTGCGCGGTAGGAAGCGGGGGCATTATCTTGATGCCCGTCTGTGGCCGACCGTGGCCACAGCGCACGAGTGGCAGCAGAGGCGAGACATGTATCCGGACCCTTCCTACCCGCAGCAACAGCCCGGCGACCCGGCCGTGCCGACCGGTGGCTACCTGCCCCCGCCGCAGTTCGCGCCGCAGCACGCCGATCCGCTGATCAGCCCGAATTACGGCGGTTGGTGGAACCGAGGTGTGGCGATCGCCAAGGCCGGTTGGCGTCCGCTGGCGGGGCTGCAACTTGTCGGCGTGGTCCTGGCGCTGCTCGTGCAGGCGCCCGCGGCCATCTTCATCGCGTTCGCGTCGGACGACCTCGAGAACTCGTTCACCACGGCGTCCGACACGGGCGCGAACCCCGATTTCACGCCGTTCATCGTGCTGATGTCCCTGACCGTGGGCGCGGCGCTGCTGGCGATGCTCCTGGCGACGGTAGTGACGCTCGCCAGCGTGTACGTCGGGGTGAGCATCGCGGTCGGCGTCCCACCGCGGATGGACGACGCGTTGCGGATGGCCGTCCGCCGGCTCTTCCCGCTGATCGGCTGGCAACTGCTCGCGATACCCATCTACCTGGTCGCGCTGTGCCTCTGTGTGCTGCCGATCTTCTACGTGGCGGCCGTCTTCGCGGTGCTGCCGGTCGTGGTCGCGGTCGAGCGGACCAACGCGATCGGCCGCTGCTTCACCCTGTTCCACCGCGACTTCGGCGCGGCGGCGGGTCGGATCGCGACCATTCTCGGCCTCACCATCGGCGTCGCCCTGATCGGCGCGATGATCGGCGGCATCGTCGAGGCCGCGACCGGCGTCTCGATGTCCAACAATGCCGGCATCATCACCGGTTCGATCGTGTCGACACTGCTGACCTCGGTGATCTCCGGCGCGGTCGCGGTGCTGCTCGCGCCCCTGACCCTCACGGCATACGCGGACCTGCGCGCGCGTGTCGAGCCGACCAACGCGATGACCATCGCCCAGCAGCTCGGCGTCGTCCCGCCGCCCAGCCCCTGGCTGCCCGCAACTTAGATCTTGTTGAGCCGCTCGTGCAGGGGCCAGGATCTGATTCATGACCGTGCCCCTGCGCGAGCGCAAGTTCGACTGGTTCTTCGTGGGCTTCTTCGCCGTCAACGCGTCCGTCATCACCTACATCGTCGACCTCGAGCAGATCGTGGTCCGCGACCCCGACAACTTCAACTATCCACTGTGGCCGCCCGCCGGCGCGATCGACCTGGTGCACTGGTGGGGTGAGAACTTCGACCCGCTGTTGATGGCCCGCCCGCCGTTCTGGCAGATGACGATCTGGATCGACCTGATCTTCTTCGGGCCGTTCTACTTCTTCGCCCTGTACGCGTTCATCCGCGGCCGCAACTGGATCCGGGTGCCGGCGCTGGTGTGGTCGGGCACCATGCTCGCCAACGTGCTGATCATCCTGATGGACGAGCGGTACGGCGTCACCAAGGCACCCAACTTCGCGATCGTCCTGGCCGCGAACGCCGCCTGGCTGCTCACCCCGTTCCTGATGATGTGGCGGATGCGGCGGGACAACCCGTTCACCCGGCCCGAACCGGTGACCGCGTGAAGCCCGGCTTCGCCGACCGCTACGGCCCATGGGCGCTGGTCGCCGGGGCGTCCGAGGGCCTCGGTGCCGCCTTCGCGCACCGGCTGGCCGAGCACGGCCTGCACCTCGTCCTCGCCGCCCGCCGCGCGGAGCCGCTGGCTGAGCTCGCCGCGGCGCTGCCGACCAAGACGGTCACGGTCAGCGCGGACCTGTCGACAGTGGAGGGACTGGACGCCGTCACCGCGGCGACAGCAGGTCTGGACATCGGCCTGGTGGTCGCGAACGCCGCCTACTCACCGATCGGCCGGTTCGTCGAGATGGACCCGGCGCTGACCCGCCGCGCCGTCGACCTCAACTGCCGGATGCCGCTGGAACTGGCCCACCGCTTCCTTCCGCCCATGGTGGCGCGTGGCCGCGGCGGCTTCGTCGTCATGTCGTCGCTGGCCGGCATGCAGGGCTCGCCGCCCATCAGCGCCTACGCGGCGACCAAGGCGTTCGGCGCCATCCTCGGCGAAGGTCTCTGGGCCGAGCTACGGGGCACCGGGGTCGACGTGCTCACCTGTGTCGCCGGCGCGGTCGCAACGCCGAACCTGGCCGGTGCGAAGGCCCGTCCGGCACCCGGCACGCAGACACCCGACCAGGTGGCGCGGGCGGCGTTGCGCGGTCTCGGCCGTGGGCCGCGGGTGGTGCCGGGCCTGGGCATGCGCGTGTCGTCGGCGCTCATGTCACGGCTGCTGCCGCGCCGCACCGCGATCGCGGTCATCGCCCGGGCCTCCCGGGACCTGACCGCCCCGTAAAAGCGGGTGGCTGGCCCGGACGGGCCAGCCACCAACCGCGAGACGTCAGGAAGCGAAGCCGGGCGCGACCGCGCCCTGCTCCTTCGGGTTGGCACCGAAGCGGTTCGTGCCGGGCTTGCTGTCGCCGGCCATGAACACGATCAGGACGATGGCGCCGATGATCGGGATCAGCGCGAGCAGCACCCACCAGCCCGAACGGTCGGTGTCGTGCAGGCGGCGGATCGCGACCGCCAGACCGGGAAGGAACAGTGCCAGGCCGACGATGCCGCCGATGATGCCGGTGCCGGACGTGGTGGTGTCGAACAGCACGCTGTCGAGGATCCGGGCGACGACGTTGACGAGGATGCTGAAGACCACGAACCACCAGTACTCGGAACGGCGGGCGCGGCCGGAGAACCCGACGTAGTTGGTGAGAACGGCCTTGATCGAGTCAGTGAAGGACATTACCTGTCTCCGGTGTCAAAGGGTGGACCTGCATGATCGGTGCCAACGGATCGAAGCAGCTCGACATCTCGGAAACAATGGCCGTCCAGTCAGACCAGGTCAGCCCGCTCGGCGGATCATTCGGGTCGGCCGGTCACCGTACGGGCATCGATGGAACCCCTTGCGCGGCTAGGATCCCGGCCAGCTCGCGGGGCCGTGCGAGGTGCGGAAAGTGGCCGCTGCCCGGCAGCACGGTGACGGCCACGTCGGGCAGGGCGGCTTCCAACCATTGGCGGTACGCGGGGTCCGGCTCCGCCCCGGTCACGTAGTCGTAGGCGATGCCGCTCGCACCGATGATGGCCAGGTCACTGGCCCGTCGCTGGGTGAGCCGCTCCACGGGCTCGGTCAGCACCTCGTGCCAGTAGCCGAGCAGCAGGTCCCGCGGTGGTGTCCCGGCCGCCTCGACCAGTGGCCGGGCCTCTGGCGGCAGCAGGTCGACGCCCATCCGATCCATCATGGACCGCCACACCCGTCCGTAGTCCGGGCCGCGCAGCACCGGTTCGACCTGACGCAACATCGCCGCGAAGCCGCCGACCAGCAGCGGCTGGTCCACATTGATCACCCGGCTCGCGGGATAGGCGGCCGCGTAGACGGTCGCCAGGACGCCACCGAGCGAATGGCCGACCACCACGGGCGCTTCGAGCCCGGCGTCGACCACCGCGGCGCGGACCGCGCGCGCGACCTCGTCCAGCCCGTAGCTGTCGCGGGCGGGCGAGCCGCCGTGCCCTGGCAGGTCGACGGCCAGCACGCGCCGGCCCGGGTCGAGCCGGGCGAGCTCCGCCAGCATCGGTGACCACTGGCGCCGGTCGAAGCTGAGTCCGTGCAGGAGCACCAACGGCGCGCGCTCGTCCGTCTCGCCCAGGATGTCCGCCGCGAGCCCACCAAAGAGTTCAGTCCCCATGCCCACGTAGGCGTAACAGCGGGAGCGACATCCCGTTCGTGGTCCGGGTCACAGTCGCCAGCGGCCCGGCCCACCGGGAATCGGCTGGTAGCGGAAGAGCCGGCCCGTGTGCACGGACGCGCGCAGGTGGGCGCCGGCGAGCGGGGCCGCCGCCGAGAGCCGTTCTAGGGTGGTCCGCAGCGCGCGGGTGGCGTTGACCCGCGCCCGTTCCGCCTCGTCGGACACGGTCCGCGGCCGACCGCCGAGCCCGGTCGCCCGGCGCAGCTCGGCCAGCAGCGCGGTGCGCTCTGCCTCCGTAGCCGAAGCCCGGTCAGCGTCGCCGGCCCGGTCGGCCGCCGCGAGCTGCTCGTCGAGGACTTCCAACCGGCGGCGATACGCGGCGCGTGCGGTGTCGTCGAGCACGGGGTCGCCCGGCGTCACCCGCAGGCCGGCGCCACCGGCGACGAGGTCGAGCGCGGGAATCTCCTGCCCGGGTGCCGCCAGCAGCGCGCGCAGGTAGTGCACCCCACGGCCGTCGCGGAGGCGGGCCGTCTCCGACCCGGCGTCCAGCCGCCAGTCGTCACCGTCGCGCAGCAGTGCCCACTCGTCGGCGGGCGGGTCGAGGTCGGCCAGCACACCACGCAGGCCCAGCCGCTCGGCGATCGACCGGGCCCGCGCGAGGTCACCGGCCCCGCCGGCCCGCGTGGCGAGCGAGGAGGCCAGCCACGGCAGCGTTCCGGCGCGTTCCTCCAGCTCGACCGCGCGGTCCAGGTGGGCGACCGCCTCCGCCGGCCGGTCCAGCCGGAGCGCGAGCCGGCCGAGGTAGTCGTCGACCGGTCCGCTGATCGTGTTCGCGCCGCCCCAGACCACCAGCCGTCCGGCGAACGGCAGGAGGGCGTCGTACAACGCCCGCGCCGCCGCCGCGTCCTCGGCCCGGGCCGCCACGGTCGCGAGCTCCGCCGCCGCGGCGAGCCAGCGCGGGCCGGTGCCGGCGAGGACGGCCGGCAGTGTCCGGGCCAGTTCGAGCTCGGCCTCGGCGGCGTGACCAGTCTCGGCGAGCACCCGGGCCAACGTCGCCTCGAAGAAATGTCCGGGCAGCCGGCGGGCCAGCGCGCGCAGCGTGTCGACCTCGCCGCTGGTGTCGCCCCTGAGCTGGAGGAGCGGGCCGCGCAGCGTGGCGAGCAGGCGTTCCGTGTCGGCCACTCCGGCGCGGCGGCCCCGCTCGGCCACCTGGCCCATCAGGTTCTCGGCGGTGTCGAAGCGGCCGCGGATGGTCGCGAGCATCGCCTGGCGGGCCAGCACCACGACCGCCACCTCGCTGTCGCCGGCCAGCTCGCCGGCGCGGGCGTACGCGGTCAGCGCGGTCTCGGCGCCGGCCAGGTCACCCAGCTCCGCGCGGGCGACGAAGGTCCAGAACAGCCCGCGCAGCTCGAGCCGGGCGTCGCCGGCCGCCCGTGCCTGGGTGACGATCTCCGCGGCGGTGGTCAGCCGGTCGCGCGCCGCTGCCGGATCCCAGAGTGCGTGCAGCCGGGCGTCCAGCACCTCGGCGAGCACGCCGGGGTCGGCGGCCCGTGCGAGCGCCACTGCCTCGGCAACCAGCTCCTGGCGGCGTGCCGCCGAGGTGGGGTCGCCCAGCAGTTCACGGGCGAGCCGGGCCAGCACCCGCGCCCGGGTTTCCGCCGGGCCAGGCCGCGTCGTCGCCTCCTCCAACAGCCGGATCAGGCCGGCGTCCAGTTCGAGGAACTCGGCGCGCGACGGAGTCGTCAGTGCGAGCTGGACGACCGCATCGCCGGACGAGCCGGCCAGCTCCGCCGCGAGCCGGAGCGCCGGCCCGGGCACGCCTCCCGTCGCCAACCACAGCGCGTGCACCGCACCGTCCGGCAGGTTTCCGACCAGCTCGGCGAGGTCCGGCTCCGACAGCCCGCCCAGCCGGAGCTCGGTCCCGACGCCGAGCGGCTGTCGGCTGGTCGCGACCACGACGGTGCCGGGCAGCGACGCGAGCCGGGTCAGGTCCTCCGCCGCCGTGTGGTCGGGGTCGTCGACGACGAGCAGCCGCGGACCGGATCCGTGCGGGTCTTCCGAGTGGAGCACCGGCACCCCGCGCGCCTGGGCCAGCTCCGCTGCCGCGTCCGCCAGCGCGGTCTTGCCCGAGCCGGCCGGACCGATGACGACGATCACTCCGCCGTGCCCGCGCGCTGCCCGGTCGAGGGCCTGCCCGACCGTGGCGAGCTCGCGGCGACGTCCGACCAGATCCACGTGACCAGCCTAGATACGGTGCGGTCGGGCCGCCGTGCGCCGGTCCGTCGCTTGCTTCTGCGCCGCGTTTCCGACTTAATAGCTTCCACGCCAGGTACGCGGGAGGGCGAGGCAGTGGTGTTCACGGGCTCGAATTTGCCCGCGGTCGGCGAGTACAACCAGACCGTCGTCCTCGACGCCATCCGTCGCCACCCGCACGGCAGCACCCGTTCGAAGCTCGCCACGTTCACCGGGCTGAGCTCGATGACCGTCGCCAACGTCTGCCGCCGGCTGCTGGCCAGCGGGCTGGTCGAGGAGCGCGGCACACACGTCAACGGGCCCGGCAAACCGGCGGCCATCCTGCGGCTGAACCCCGGTGGCGGGTTCGCGATCGGCGTGCACATCGACCCCGCCGTCGTGACGTACGTGCTGGTTGACCTCGCGGGGGAGGTGCGTGACCACACCCGCAGCGGCACGCCGTCCGCGCAGGATCCCGAGTCGGTGATCGACGAGATGGCCCGCTCGATCGACGCCCTGATCACGACGTCCGGGGTCGACCGCTCCCGGTTGCTCGGCATCGGCATCGCCACTCCCGGCCCGGTCAACATCGAGGACGGCATCGTGCTGAACCCGCCGATGCTGCCGCACTGGCACCGGGTTCCGCTGCGGACGGCGCTGAGCGCCGCGACCGGCCTGCCGGTGCTGTTGGAGAAGGACGTGACCGCCGCCGCGGTCGCCGAGCTCTGGTACGCCGAGCCGTCCGACAGCCGCGACTTCGCGTTCATGTACTACGGCACCGGCCTCGGCACCGGCATCGCGGTGGCGGGCGAGGTCGTGCGGGGGATCAGCTCGAACGCCGGCGACCCCGGCCACATGACGGTGGACCCGGAGGGCCCGCTGTGCGTCTGCGGCCGCCGTGGCTGCGTCGGCTACAGCGTCGTGCCCCGCGCGCTCATCGAGAAGGCGCAGAGCCTGGGCATCCTCGACGGCAAGCTGGCGCCCGGTGCCGAGGGGATCCCCCAGATCGACGAGGCCTTCACCCGGCTTGCCGCGCTGGCCGAGGCCGGCGACGCCCCGGCGCACGCGGTGATCGCCGACGCGGCCCGCCAGCTCGCCCGCGCCGTCGTCGTGATCGTCAACCTGCTCGACATCGAACGCGTCATCTTCGGCGGCCCGTTCTGGTCGCGGGTCGCGCCGATCGTCCTCGATGTGCTGCCCGGTGTCGTGCGCTCCGACCCGGCCCTGGTGCCACCTCACGAGGTGCGGTTCACCGAGTCCGTGATCCCGGTCGACGTCGCCGCGGTCGGCGCCGCGAGCCTGGTGTTCGACAGCACGTTTTCACCCCGCCCGTCCACGCTCCTCATCGCCGCGGGCTGAACTAACTCTCAACGGAACGCTGCGACCTGCCTGAACGGCGGGTGATCTTTCTATTGCGCTGATTTTGAAAACATGATTTTCTAATTGCCGATCAAGCCCCGGTCGCCTCGCGACCGACCAGGAAAGGGCATCGGCCTCGATGCAGAACTACGCCGTCTTCGTCCCGCACTTCCACTGGGACCGTGAGTGGTACGAGCCGTTCCAGGTCTTCCGCCACCGCCTCGTGGAAGCGTTCGACGTCGTCCTGGCCACCGCGAAGGAAGACCCCTCGTTCCGCTTCACCGTGGACGGTCAGACGGCGGCGATCCTCGACTACCTGGAGATCCGCCCCGAGCGGGCCGACGAGGTGCGGGCACTCGCCGAGAGCGGCCGGCTCGCGCTCGGACCCTGGTACATCCTGCTCGACGAGTTCCTCTGCTCCGGCGAGACGATCGTCCGGAACCTCCAGTTCGGCTGGTCGGACGCCAACGCGCTGGGCCGGGCGATGCCGCTGGGCTACCTGCCGGACATGTTCGGACACGTCGCGCAGATGCCGCAGATCCTGCGCCGCGCCGGCATCACGGACGCCGCCCTCTGGCGGGGCGTGCCGGGCAGCGTCGCCGGCCACGCGTTCTGGTGGGAGGCGCCCGACGGTTCGGCGGTGCGCACCGAGTTCCTCTTCGACGGCTACGACAACGGCCTCGACGTGATCCTCGTGCCGGCCGTCATCGACCGGGCACTCGACGACTACTCGCGGATGACGGCGGAGCGCTGGGGCAACGACCCGGTGCTCGCGATGGTCGGCACCGACCATGCCGCACCCGACCCCCGCCTGGGCCAGTGGCTGCGGGCGGCCGACCGGGGCATCCAGATCGCCACCATCGAGGAGTACGTCACCGCACACGCCCGTGACGAGGTGCGCGAGACCGTCCGCGGTGAGCTGCGCAGCCACGTACGCGGCAACATCCTGCCGGGTGTGCTGTCGGTCCGCGCGGAGCTGAAGCGGGCCATGGCCACCGCCGAGCGCACCGTCGACCACGCGGAGCGGTTCACGGCGACCTGGGGCGGCGACGGCGAGGCGCCGTTCCTGGAACTGGCCTGGCGCAAGATCGTGGAGTCATCGGCGCACGACTCGGTCGTCGGCTCGGGCACCGACGAGACGTCGGACCAGGTCGGCGCCCGGCTCGCGGAGGCCGAGCACGCGGCCCGCGGAGTGCGCGACGCCGCGCTCGACCGCCGTGCGGCCGCCGTGCCCTCGGGCGCCTACCTGGTCGCCAACCCGCTGCCGTACGACCGGACCACCGTCGTCGAGGTCGCGGCGGAGCTTGCCGCCGACACCTACGCCGCGCGTACCGGTGACGGTGTCCTGCTGCCGGCCCAGCCGGTGGCCACCGCGCCGACCGTGCTCGGCGACGAGACCGTGCCGGCCGGCGAGCTCGACCGGGTGCTGCGCCGCATCCACCGCCGGGAGCTGTTCGGCAAGCTGATCGACCACTACGTCCTCGAACCCGGCCTGCTGGAGTTCCACCTGGCCGACGTGCCCACCCGGCCCGAGTTCGACCTGATCGCGCTGCGGTCGGCGGTCGCCGCCGCCGAGGCGGAGCATGACGGGCCGTGGCGGGTCCGCACCCTGGCCGCGCCGGTCGTCACGGTGGCCGTGGCGGTGCCGACGCCGGCATCCGGGTCGACCGCCATCCGGATCGAGTCCGGCGCGGTCCCCGACACCGGCGTCACGGTCGACGGGCACACCCTGGCCAACGGTCGCGTCACCGTGACCGTCGAGGCCGAGGGCACGCTGGAACTCGTGGGGGAGGACGGCACCCGCCTCGCGGGAGTCGGCCGCCTCGTCGACGGCGGCGACCGTGGCGACAGCTACAACTACGGCCCACCCCGGCACGACCTGCTCGTGGAGAAGCCGACCCGGGTCACCGTCGAGGTGCTCGAGCCGGGTCCGGTGCGCGGCGCCGTCCGCGTCCTGCGCGACTACGACTGGCCGGCCGCCCTCGCCGACGACGTCGACCACCGCTCACCCACCACCCGCCCGGTCACCGTCGAGACGCTGGTCCACCTGCACGCCGGCGAGCCGTTCGCCCGGGTCACCACCCGCTTCGTCAACCCGTCCGCGGACCACCGCCTGCGGTTCCACGTCCCGCTGCCCGAGCCGGTCACCAGCTCCGCCGCCGAGGGCCAGTTCAGCGTCACCGAGCGCGGGCTGACCAGCGAGGGCGGCTGGGGCGAGTTCCCGCTGCCGACGTTCCCCGCCTCGTCGTTCGTCACCGCCGGCGCGGCCACGGTGCTCCTCGAACACACGGCGGAGTACGAGGTCGTCGGCACCGAGCTCGCGGTGACCCTGCTGCGGGCGATCGGCGCGATCAGCGTCAACCTGCACCCGCTGCGCGACGAGCCCGCCGCGCTGCACCTGCCCGCGCCGGGCGCGCAGTCCCTCGGCCGTGAGGTCGTCGCCCGGCTGGCGATCCTGCCGTCCGCGCGGGGCTGGCGGGCGGCGGGCGCGGTGCGCGCGGCGGAGCTGTTCCGCAACGACGCCTCGGTGCGGCGCGGCGCCGCCACCGCGGACACGCCGCTCCCGCCGTCCGACTCCGGCATCCGGGTCACCGGCAGCGACATCGCGGTCTCGACCGTGCGGCCGGTGGCCGGCGGCACCGAGGTCCGGGTCGTCGCGATGGCCCCCGAACCGGTCCGCGCCGCGCTTCAAGGCCCGTTCGGGGCGGTCGAGACGACCACCCTGCTCGGCGATCCGCTGGATCGCACCGAGGCCGCCGGTGAGCTGACGCTCGAACTGGCGCCCTGGGAGATCCGCACGCTGCGGCTGACCCGCTGAACCCCGGCCCCGTCCAACCCATCGCATGAGGCGGCAATGACGCTAACCAGCACAGCCCGGCGGCTTCGCCGGCCGATGATCCGCGAGCGCAGGCGCGAGACGTGGTACGCCATCGCGTTCGTCGCGCCCGCCGCGATCGGGTTCCTGGTGTTCTACCTCTTCCCGGCGATCCGTGGCGTGTGGCTCAGCTTCACCAACTACGACCTGTTCTCGTCGGGGGAGTTCGTCGGCGGCGCCAACTACGCGCAGATCGTCGACGACAAGGTGTTCTGGAACGCCCTGCTGGTGACGGCCGAGTACGTGGTCATCAACATCGGGCTGCAGACCGCGGTGGCGCTGCTGATGGCCGTGCTCATGCAGCGGCTGGCCAAGTCACTGGTCATCCGGGGCATCCTGCTCGTCCCGTACATGGTCTCCGGTGTCGTCGTGGCCCTGCTCTGGCAGTGGCTCCTGGACTACCAGATCGGCATCGTCAACAACGCGCTCGACTTCGTCGGCCTGCCCCGCCAGTCGTTCTTCGGCGACCCGGCCCTGGCGATCGTCACCGTCGCGCTGATCAACGTGTGGAAGAGCATGGGCTACACGGCGCTGCTGCTGTTCGCCGGCCTGCAGGCGATTCCCAAGGACGTGTACGAGGCCGCGGCCATCGACGGCGCCTCGGAGGCCAAGGCGTTCTGGCGGGTCAGCCTCCCACTGCTGCGGCCCGTACTCGCGCTGGTCCTGATCGTGTCACTGATCGGCTCGTTCCAGATCTTCGACACCATCGCCGTGACCACCAAGGGCGGACCGGTCAACGCGACCCGGGTCATCTACTACTACATCTACGACCTGGCCTTCAACAGGTACGACTTCGGATACGCCTCGGCCATCGCGCTGGTGCTGTTCGTCATCCTCCTCGGGATCACGCTGATCCAACTGCGCATCACCCGCGCCAACAAGTCCGATCTCGCGTGAGCCGGCTGGAGAACCGCATGACCACCATCGCCACTCCTCGCCGGCGGTTCCGGATCGGCCGGGCCGGTGCCTGGGTCCTCGTCGGCGTCTTCATCCTGATCACGCTGTTCCCCTTCTACTGGATGCTGCGCACGTCGTTCTCCACCAACGGCGCGCTGCCGAGCCACTCCAACAGCCTGCTGCCGGCCGAAGGCACCTTGGACGCGTACCGCCGCGTGCTCGGTCTGTCGAGCGTCAGCGAGGCGTTGGAGAAGGGCGGCTCGACCGCGTCGGTGGACTTCTGGCTCTACCTGCGCAACTCGTTCATCGTGGCCATCTCGACCACGGTGGTGCAGACGCTGTTCTCCGCACTGGCCGCCTATGCCTTCGCCCGGCTGCGCTGGCCCGGCCGCAACGTGGTGTTCACCATCTTCCTGTCCGCGCTGATGGTGCCGCCGATCTTCACGACGCTGCCGAACTTCATCCTCATCCGGGATCTGGGACTGCTCAACACGTTCCTGGGCATCGTCCTGCCCAACCTGCTGATGTCGCCGTTCGCGGTGTTCTTCCTGCGGCAGTTCTTCCTCAACATCAGCACCGAGATCGAGGAGGCGGCGCGGCTGGACGGCGCCGGCCATCTGCGGACGTTCTTCCGGGTCATCGTCCCGATGAGCGCCGCGCCGATCACCACGCTGGCGATCCTGACGTACGTCGCCGCGTGGAACGACTACTTCTGGCCACTGCTGGTCGGCCAGGACGAGAACGTGCGGGTGCTGACCGTGGCGCTCGGCATCTTCAAGGCACAGACACCGAACGGCGGCGGACCGGACTGGTCCGGGCTCATGGCGGCGACCGTCATCGCGGCTCTCCCGGTCGTCATCCTCTTCACGCTGCTCGGCAGGCGAGTCATCAACTCGATCCAGTTCTCCGGGGTCAAGTGACGCGTTCCCCGTCGACCCCGGCATCCCCTACAAACGGAAGGAACAACCCACGGTGAAGTGGCGTAAAAGTGCCGCCGTCGCGGCGGCAGCACTGACCGCGGCCGGTGTGCTTGCCGGCTGTGGCTCGTCGGACTCGGATAGCGGTTCCGGCTCCGGCTCCGGCGGCAAGGTGGACCTGAGCTACTGGCTCTGGGATGCCAACCAGCAGCCGGGATACCAGAAGTGCGCGGAGGCGTTCACCGCCGCGAACCCGAACATCAGCGTCACGGTGAAGCAGTACGGCTGGGACGACTACTGGAGCAGCATCACGACCGGCCTGGTCAGCGGCACCGCTCCGGACGTGTTCACCAACCACGCCTCGTACTTCCCGACCTTCGTCGACAAGCACCAGATCCTGCCGATCGACGACGAGAAGGTCGACCTGTCCGCGTACCAGGCCGGGCTGCCCGAGCTCTGGGTCGGCACCGACGGCAAGCGCTACGGGCTTCCGAAGGACAACGGCCTGGTCGGCCTCTACGCCAACGACGGGTTGCTCAAGGACGCCGGCAAGACCGCGGCCGATCTGGCGAACCTGACCTGGAACCCGACCGACGGCGGGACCTTCGAGCAGCTCATCGCGCACCTGACGGTCGACAAGGCCGGCAAGCGCGGCGACCAGCCCGGCTTCGACAAGGGCAAGGTCGCGGTGTACGGACTGGGCCTCAACGGCGCCGGTGACGGTTCGGGCGAGACGATCTGGGCGCAGTACGCCCTGTCGAACGGCTGGCAGTACTACTCCGGCTCGACCTCGAAGCCGGTCTTCAACTACAACGACCCGAAGTTCACCGACACCCTGAAGTGGTTCAAGGGCCTGTCGGACAAGGGCTTCATGCCGTCGTTGAAGGTCGCGTCGAGCGGCATCGGCATGCAGGCGTCCTACGGCGCCGGCAAGTACGCGATGACCACCGACGGCGTGTGGAGCGCCAAGTCGTACTTCGAGCTGAAGGACGTCAAGACCACCATCGCGCCGCTGCCGACCGGCCCCGCCGGCCGCCAGTCGACGACGAACGCCCTGGGCGACGCGGTCACCGCCACCACCAAGCACCCGGCGGAGGCCAAGAAGCTGCTCGTCTTCCTGGGCGGCAAGGACTGCCAGTCGATCGTCGCCAAGGAGGGCGTGGTGCTGCCGGCCATCACCAGCGCCATCGAAGAGGCCAAGGCGACCTTCAAGACCAACGGGATTGACATCCAGCCGTTCCTGGAGCCGAAGACCAGCATCGAGCCGGTCGTGCCGCAGTGGGCCGACGCCATGGCGATCTTCAAGCCCGCCATGGAGGCGTTCCTGAACGGCCAGACCCAGGCCGACAGCTTCGTCGGTGTGAACGACCAGATCAACGCGCTGTACAAGTAGTTAGTGGCAAGGAAGGGACCCTTGTTAACGCTTTCCGCATAACAAGGGTCCCTTACTAACTCAGCACTTGGGTTTGACGTGCGGCTCGGTGCAGTCGACGAACCGGTTGTGCTCCACGGTGATGCCGCTGTGCACGGGGCCGCCGTCCACCGTGTTGGTGGGCTCGACGAGGACGGCCGGCGCGGTCAGGCTCCGGAACTCGTTGTCGCGGATCGTCAGGTCGCGGACCGGGCCGGACTCGAACCAGTCGTTGGCGTCACCCGAGACGAAGATGCCCGCCATCCCGGTGTCGTCGAAGGTGTTGCCCTCGATGACGCAGTGGCCGCGGGCGGTCAGCAGCACGCCGCGGGTCGGTATGCCGGTGATCAGGTTGCCGGCGATGGTGACGTCGGGGGAGTAGCTGATGTTCTCGGCGGCCCAGTCTTCCGTGACCAGGTCGGTCGGCAGCGCGCGGTCGACCGTGACGGTCATGGTGAACGGGTCGTGGCTGTCGTCGCGACCGTTCGGGCCGTCCACCGTTTCGATCCGCGCGCGGATCGCCGTTTCGGCCGCGAGGCTGGCCCGCTCGATGAACTCGACCTCGTCGCCGGGGTGGAACGCGGGGAAGCCGGCGGTCTCCGGGTGGCGATACTCCAGCACGACCGTGCGGTCGTCGGCTCGCTCCTTGACCACGAGGTAGGTGCCGTGCACGTTGATCGCGTCGTCGTGCGCGACGGCGAAGACGCAGTCTTCGATCCTGACCTGGCCACCCATGGACGACAGGTTGACGAAGTCGGCGTAGCTCGCGGTGTACCGGCCGGTTTCGGGGTCGGCCTGGAACCGTACGTCGCTGATGGTGAGGTCGCGGCTGAGTTGGCCGAGGATCCCGAAGCCGTGCAGGTAGCGCACCTGGAGGTGGTCGAGGGCGACGCCTCGGCTCTCCCAGATGAACATGCCCGGGTGGTCGCGGACGGTCGGGCGCATTTGGTAGACGAGGCCGGTGTCGTCGTCGATCGCGTGGTCGTACTCGATGGTCAGGTCTTCCCGGATGGCGCGTACGCCGGTGAACAGCGGGTTGTCGCACCGCCTCGTGCGGCCGGTCCGCGGGTCGTGGACCTGCGTGTAGTCGAGGCCGTCGCGACCGGTCCAGTACGGGCGGCCGCCCTTGCCTTGCTCGCCCTCCCAGATCAGGTGGGTGCCGTCGATCCGCCACATCACGTCTTTCGGCACCGCGATCTGCCGCCAGTCCGGTCCCGCGGCCACGACGCGCGCCTCCACCAGACTTGGTGCGTGGTAGTCGACCGAGAAACCGGCCCACCGCACGTTCTCCGAGTCGATGACGGCCAGGGCGGTCTGCTGGCCGTGCAGCACCAGGGCGGCGCCGGTGCCGGTCACGGTGAGGTCGCGGGCACCCTCGACCAGCATCGCGATCGTCTTCGTGCGGTAGCGCTCGTCGGCGCCCACGGTGTTCGAGACGTAGAGGTCGCGGCGCTCGGCCCGCTCCGGGTAGAGGGCGTAGGTGCCCGGCGGGATCAGCACCTCGGACGGCCCGTCGCAGCCGCAGGCTTCCCGGAACGTGGCGGCGAACGCGTCCGCCGAGTCACGGCGTCCGGTCGGGTCGGCGCCGAAGTCGACGACGTCGAAGACGCGCATGCTTCTCCCTTGACTAGTATGTCCTTACAAACCCACCCTATCGAGAGCGTGTGAATGAGCACCGACAGCCCTGCCTCGCATGTCCACACGCGCGATACGCCGGCCGGCGACTGGCTCGACGCCTTCCCGCTGGGCAACGGCCGCCTCGGTGCGATGGTGTTCGGCGATCCCGTGCGAGAGCGGGTGTCGCTCAACGACGGCACCGCGTGGTCGGGCGGGGTCGACAGCGAGGCCCGGCAGCGGGCCATCTCCGCTGACGATGCCCGCTCGGCGCTCGCCGGCGCCCGAGCGGCGCTGCTCGCCGGTTCGTTCGACGAGGCCACCGCGTGCGTGCAGCGGTTGCAGAGCGACTACTCGCAGAGCTACCTGCCGTTCGGGGACCTGCTGCTGGACGTCACGCACTCCGGGCCGACCTCGGACTACCGGCGTTCCCTCTGGCTGCGGGATGCCTCGGTGGTGGTCTCGTACGCCGTCGGTTCGTCGCGGGTGACCCGGCGTTCCTTTGTCTCCGCGCCGGATCAGGCCTTCGTGCTCTCCCTGTCGGTGGACGGCGACGAGACGGTGGACGTCTCGGTGCGGCTGGACAGCCCGCTCGCCGTGCTCGGGCGGGGCTTTGGCTGGGCGACCGTGCGGCTGCCGAGCGACGCGGCGCCGCCGCACGAGCCGGATCTGCCGTCGCCGGTCTACGACGCGCGGCCGTCGGTGCGCGGCGCCCTGGTGGCACGCTGGGAACACGACGGGACGGACCGGTCGGCCGACGGCGTCATGCGGGCGACCGGGGTGCGCCGGCTGCTGCTGGTCGTGACCACCGCGACCACGTTCACCGCGATCGGCCAGCCGCCGTCGGGTTCCGAGGAGACGGCGCTGGCGGCGGCGACCGTGACCGCGGACGCGGCGCTCGCGGTCGGTGCGGGTGAGCTGTTCGACCGCCACCGCGCGGAGCACCGGCGGCTCTACGACCGGGCCGCGCTGAGCTTCGCCGGTGGAGACGACCGGACCTCGCTGATCGCCTACCTGTTCCACTTCGGACGGTACCTGCTGATCAGCTCGTCCCGGCCCGGCGGGTTGCCCGCGACGTTGCAGGGGCTGTGGAACGAGTCGATGCGTCCACCGTGGAGCGCCAACTACACGGTCAACATCAACACACAGATGAACTACTGGGCGGCGGAGACGGCGAACCTGGCCGAGTGCGCGGGGCCGCTGTTCGACCTTGTCTCGGCCATGCGCACGAGCGGGGAGCGGACCGCACGCCACCTCTACGACGCTCGCGGCTGGTGCGCGCACCACAACACCGACGCGTGGGCGTACACGTCGCCGGCCGGGCGCCGGCGCGGTGACCCCTCGTGGGCGTTCTGGCCGCTGGCGGGGGTGTGGCTGTGCCGGCATCTCGTCGAGCACGTGCGCTTCGGCGCCGACCGGGCCTTCGCCGCCGACGTCGCCTGGCCGGTCGTGACCTCGGCCGCGGAGTTCCTGCTCGACTGGCTGGTCGAGGGGCCGGACGGAAGCCTGTCGCTGTCTCCGTCGACCTCTCCGGAGAACCACTTCGCGGTCGGCGGCGAATCGTATGCGGTGGACGGGACGTCCACTGTCGACCTGACGCTGACTCGCGAGCTGTTCTCGTCGGTCGGGGAGTTGGCTGGGTTGCTCGGTGCGTCTTCCGAGCCGATCGTGGCGTCCGCGGCGGCGGCGCTCGACCGGTTACCAGCGCTTCCCGTTGGTGCGGACGGCCGCGTACAAGAGTGGCTTGTCGATCGGTCTCTTCCTGAGCCGCACCACCGGCACGTCTCCCACCTGTACGCGGTGTTCCCCGGCGACGACACCTCGCCGCGCTTCGCGGCGGCGGCCGCACGCTCGCTCGACGCCCGCGGCGACGACTCCACCGGCTGGTCGCTCGCGTGGAAGCTCGCCCTGCGCGCCCGGCTCCGCCAGCCCGAACGGCTGCCGGCCCTGATCGACCTCGCGCTGCGGCCTGCCGGCGTTCGCAGTGCTGGTGAGCAGGGTGGGCTCTACCCGAACCGGTTCTCGGCCCATCCGCCTTTCCAGATCGACGGGAACCTCGGCTTCACCGCGGCCGTGGCCGAGTTCGTGGTGCAGAGCCACGCGGCTGTGATCGACCTGCTGCCGGCCGTCCCGACGGACTGGCCCGCCGGCCGCCTGCACGGGCTCGTCGCCCGGCCCGGAGTGGTCGTCGACGTCGAATGGGACTCGCGGCAGCGCCTGGTCGCGGCCCGGCTGTCGGCGGCTCGCGCGGTCGCCGTCGAGGCGCGCTGGCAGGACTCGTCCGTGCGGGTCGACCTGGACGCCGGTGGCGAGGTGCACCTGGCGCCCGGCGCTGACGCGCGTTCTTTGGTCGTTCGTGCGAATGGTGCAACCGCGCGGTAGCGCCGCAACCCGCGGCGCGGTCCGCCCGTGAGGACGGTATTGAGCCCGGGCGATGTGCCTGGGCAGTCCTGACCACGGGGGTTCATCGTGCGCAACCAACGACGTCTTCAGCTCGCCACGGTCGGCCTGGCTGCCGTCCTCACGGCGACCGGCTGCACGGCGGCCGGCCCCGCCGACGCGGGCGGCACGGGCGGGGGCGGCGGTGGCGGTGGCATGTCGGCGCCGGTTCCGTCCACCTCGACCGCTCCGGCGACCCTGCCGCCGCTGTCGGCCAGGCCGGTGCCGGACCGGGCGCCGACCGTGATCCCGGTGCGCGCTTTCATGGCGTTGCCCGAGGAGATGCGGTTCGGCCAGATCCGCGTGGGAACCCAGTTCGACAGGGCCGTACCGCCGCTCTGCGGCGGCGAGTTCGCCGCCGGCCGGATGGCTGCGGCTACTGCCGCTGTGGTGTCCGCGTACCAGCTCCGCGACGAACCGTCGGAAGGCAGCCTCTGGCCCGGCGTCGTCTACCAGACGATCCGCACCTACAACGGGAGCGGTTCGGCCGCGTTCATGCGGGGCCTGCGTGCCGATCTGGCGTCGTGCACGTCCTTCACCCGCGCCGGCGTCCCGTTCCGGGTCCGCACCGCGGCACTTTCCGGCGTCGGCGACGAGGCGCTCACCATCGACCTCATCCAGCCGCAGACCGACCTGCCCGGCAACCCGATCGGCGGCGACCAGATCAACCGGATCGTCGTCATCCGCGTCGGTGACACGGTGACGATCCTGTGGGACGCCCCGTACGAGAACTCGAGCAGCAAGCCCGCGGTCGTCGCCGACTTCGCCCGCCGCGCCGTCGACACCATCCATGTCTGGCGGAGCTAGCCCGTTTGGTCCTTCGCACGAATCGCGCACCCGCGGGTTGACGACGCAACTCTCCGTTTGATCCGCACGTCAGGTCGGGTAAGCACCGGGCACCGTGCCCGGCGCACACGATCACGGGGGTTCATCGTGCGAAACCATCGAGGTCTCGGGCTGGTGACGGTCGGCCTGGTCGCTGTCCTCGCGGCAGCCGGCTGCGAGCGGGCCGGCCCTGGCGCCGCAAGCCCGCCCACCACGGCACCGATCCCGTCCACCTCCGCACCGGTCCCGGCCACCTCTTCGCCGGCCGCAACCCCGCCGGCCACCCAGGCTCCGGCGCCGACCGTCATCCCGCTCAGCGCGTTCCTGAAACTGCCCAAGGACATGACCTACGGCGAGAGCCGTCTGCGGGCCGATGTCGACGAGGCACTGCCACGGCTGTGCGGCGACGAGTTCGCCAGCCGCGGCGCGACCGCGGCCAGCGCCGCCGTGAAGACGGTGCACGGGCTGCCCAGGGACCCGCCGGGGACCGTCCCGTCCGGCGTCCTCTACCAGACGATCCGCACGTACCCCGGGGACGGCGCTTCGGTCTTCATGCGGCGCCTGCGCGCCGACCTGGCGGCGTGCAGTTCCTTCACCGACGAAGGCAACTCCTTCCGGGTACGCACGGCGCCACTGCGCGGCGTCGGCGACGAGGCGCTGACCATCGACCTCGTCCAGCCGGCGAGGAACCTGCCCGGCGACCTGGTCGGCGGCTTCCAGACCAACCGCGCCGCAGTCATCCGCGTCGGAGACACGGTGACGATCCTGTGGGACGCCGAGTACGAACGCTCGAACAGCAAGCCCGCGGTCGTCGCGGACTTCGCCCGCCGCGCCGTCGCCACGATCCACGCCTGGCGGCGCTAGCGTGGGCAAATGGGACAACCGCACCTGAGCAGCCATCACCGCCGGACACTGCAGAAGATCCTCGACCACCCGGTGAGCCACAACATCGAGTGGCACGACGTGCTCTCGCTGCTCGCGGAGGTCGGCACGGTCGACGAACGACACGATGGCAAGATCCGTCTTGCCATCGGGTCGGCGAGCGAGGTCATCGAGATCCCGGTGACCAAGGACCTCGACACCGAGACGGTCGTCCAACTCCGCCGCATCCTGACCCAGGCCGGCTACGGAAAGTCCTGACCGTTTGCGGTCGCGGCCTAAGATCCGCGCCATGCCGAGGTGGGAACGGGTCGAAGGAGATTCGGGGAACGTCCGCTACGTCGTGGCCGCGGCCTTCTCGGTCGGCGGCCTGGTCCCGCTGTGCGGCCTGGCAGCCACGGAGGCCCGGCAGTCGGCGCCGCTCGTCCTGCCTTTCCTCCTGGTCTGGTACACGTTGGTCTGGCGGATAGCGCTGGCCGGCGTCTGTGTCGGCGCCGACGGCATCAAGATCCGCTCGGTGTTGCGGACCCGGATCGTCCCCTGGGGACGAGTGGCCCGCGTCTGGGCATGCCCGGCCACCGGCCACGACGCCTGGCAGCTCTGGGTGACCACGCGAGATCCGGACCGCGACCTCCCGACGCCGATCTGGCGCCTGTCGCCAGCGATCAAACGCCGCGGCGCGGGCCGGACGCCAGAACGGGTCATCCTGTCGCCCGACCGCTTCAGCGTGGTGCTCACGACCCTGCGAAGTCGCACGAGCTAGGCGCCATCGCTAGCCCGACGGAGGAGTTCCTTGGCGGGGATGGGGTCCGCGGGCACGCGCGGCATCTTCTCAGTAGGGCCGTTGCGACACTTCCCCGGACGCGTTGACTGCACGACGGTGCTCGACGGACTCCGGCACCGCCTGAGCACGTCCGGATGCCGCGGATGCGTTCGCTCTTGCCTGGCCCGCTCCATCAGCCCGGCCCGCGCGACTTGAAGGGACAACCCCGCAACTATGACCGACGCCAACCGAGGAACCCTGCGCACCACATTCGGCCAGGACGCCGAACTCTACGACCAATGCCGTCCGACCTACCCGCCCCAGCTGTTCACCGAGCTCGCCACCCTGGCAGATCTTGGTCCCCGCTCCCGGGTGCTGGAGATCGGGTGCGGAACCGGCCAAGCGACCCTGCCCCTGGCACAACTGGGATGCACCGTTGTCGCGATGGACCTCAGCCCCGACATGGCCGCCATCGCCCGACGGAATCTCGCGCAGTTCCCGAATGTCACCGTCGTCGCGGCGGCCTTCGAGGACTGGCCGCCCTCGGACGAAACCTTCGACGCGATCCTCTCCGCGACCGCGTTCCACTGGCTTGACCCCGACGTGCGCATGATCAAAGCCGCTGACCTGTTGCGGCCTGGCGGATCTCTCGGCATCGTCTCGACTCACCACATCGCCGGCGGGACGAACGCCTTCTTCGCCGACGCACAACGATGCTACGAACGTTTCGACCCCACAACACCGCCCGGCATGCGTCTGACGAGCGACGACGAAACCCCCGAGGAGGCGGCAGAGTTCGATCGATCGGCACGATTCGGGCCAGTCGAATTCCGGCGCTACGAGTGGCAACAGTCCTATACGTCGCCCGAGTATCTGAACCTGCTCATGACCTACTCCGGCAATCGAGCCATGGCACCGCAGGCACGCAGCGGCCTGTTCGCGTGCATCTCCCACCTGATCGACGACGTCTACAACGGAGCAGTCACCAAGCAGTACCGGACCCGGCTCGCCATCGCCCAAAAAACACCGTGACTCGTCCCGACACCTACCGCCACCTCGGGAACAAAGCGAACAGGCGGAGCCCCTCCAGATTGGACGTACGGCCCACGTTGCCACGCCAGTTCGCGAACCAGCACGGCGTCGGCGGGAGCGGTCGCGAGTTGCGGGCGGATCACCGTCAGGGTAGTTGGCCCGGACGGTCGACGATGGCGACCCGCAGCAGCGCGGCGGCCGTGTGCGGCGACTCCGTGCCGTTGTGTATCACCGAATTGCGGGTGCCGAGGTAGACGTGGGTGTCCCGGTCGAAGATGTAGTCGTCGTTGCCGCCGACGACGCCGGGCATTCGAATCGCCACCCCGTGTCGCCCGGCGGCGTCGACGACGTCGCTCGATATGACTACCGCACCGGGCTCTCGCGCCAGCAGTTCGAACAGCGCGGCCAGCGCCCGGGGAGGCACGTACCCGTTGAGCATCGACCGCGCCGTGGTGTATGCCATGCTCTCGTCCCCGTACACGGCCTTCTCGTCGGCTCCGTCGGGGAGATGCAGGTCGACGGGGTGTTCCCGAAGGTATCGAAGCAGCTCGTCCGGGTCGGTGGGCAGGTCGCCGTGGTACGCGGGCGACGGGAGCTCGTCGAGTTCCTTGGTGGGATCCGCGGCATCGAGGGGCCGGAGCACCCGCAGTTCGCTCCACTCCTTCGATCCGCTCTGCGGCTGATACCTGGCCTGGTTGTGCGCGACGCCTCCGGCCGACTGCCAGAGCTGGGTCCGCACGGTGGTGTACGGGCCGCTGGTCGGTGTCTCCCGCAACGTCGCCAGGAACTCCGTGAAGACGTACTGGTCCGGTCGGGCGGTGAGCTCGGGCTGCTGCTGGGCGGCAGCGGCCGCGAGTCGAAGGATCTGCGCCGCGCTGGCCGTGGACGGCGGCTGATCGCCCACCCGCATGGTCTGGATCGCCAGGCCGCCGACGGTCAGCGCGACCGCCAGCCCGAACGCCCCGGCGAGGCGCCAACCACGAGAAGAGCGGGATGGACGGGCCACCGGAAGCGGCTGCGCCCGCTGCACGACGTGCGCCTTCAAATCGCTGAGGAGCTGTTCCTCGAAACCGTTCGGCGACTGCTCGACCTTGTTCACAGCGTCATCTCCGTTCATCATGCGAGGCCGACGGCCGGACGGGCGAGCACGGCGCGGACGAGGCGGCGCGCGCGATGCAGACGGACTCGCGCGGCGACGGGGGAGAGCCCGACCGCGATCGCCGCCTCCGCGACGGTGAGGCCGTCCACCGCGACGAGTTCGACCAGCGCCCGGGTGTCCGCGGGCAGCTCGCTCAGCGACCGATGGACACGGCGGGCGGCCGACTCGGCGTCGATCCGCTCCTCGATGCGGGCGATGTCGTCGGCGTCAAGGTCCCGCCGTCCGGCCAGGCGGCCGGTCACCCGCAGTCGTCTGGCCGCCCGTCGCCCTTCGTCGGCGATGACGTTGCGGGCCACGCCGAACAGCCAGCCGATCTGGCTGCCCCGGTCCGGCCGGTAGCCCGCCGCCGACTCGATCACCGCCAGGAACACGTCGGCGGTCAGGTCGGCGGCGAGGTGTGGGTCGTCGACCCGCCGCGCCACGAACCGGCCGACCGCCTCCACGTGCCGCCGGTAGAAGACCTCGAAGGCCACCGGATCGTCTCCGATGCCGGAGATGTCACCGTCCGCTGAGCCAGGGTCATGCACAGGCCGTCCCCTCGTCGCCGTCACACCTCTTCTTCGGAGGGCGAAGCGCGAGTGTTACAAACAATCCGGCCCTACTGGGCGACCACGTCGAACCGGTCGACGAGCATGTACGTGCCCGATCGTTTGACGCCGCGCAGGGTGTGTGAGCCCTGGGGCAGTCCGCGGACCGTGTAGATGACCTGCTGGGTCAGGCGGGTGCTGCTGCTCGTGTCCACCGTCGCCCGCAGCACGCCGTCGAGGTAGATGTCCACCTGACCCTGGTCGGAGTAGCGCTCCGAGAGGTAGTCGATGCCCGTACCGTTGAAGGTGTACGTGAACGACCCGCCGTTGGTGGTGGTGTAGTGCACGTCGTCGTTGTAGTCGCCGAGGCCGCGGGCACTGCTGACGGACCAACCGCTGCTGTACGTGGCCACGTTGTCGTTCAACCGCTGGATCGTGCCGGTCGCGGCCGGGTAGAGCTGTGACTGCGGCACGATCTGGGCGGGTGTGTTGGGGCTGCTCCAGATGAGCTTCAGGTACGCCGAGCCGCCCTGCTCGGTGTGTTCCAGGCGGATGTCGTGCCGGCCGGCGGTGAGTGTGACGCTGCCCTGGTCGACGGTCGGCCCGTGGGGCGCGGTGTTGCCGATGACGAGTTGGCCGTCGATCCACAGCCGGACCGTGTCGTCCGATACGGCGGTGAAGGTGTACGTCTCGGAGTGCCGCGGCTCGATCGAGCCGGTCCAGCGGCTGGCGAAGTTGTCCGTGCCGATCGCGGGGGCGGGGGAGCCGCTGAAACGCCAGGCGTAGTTGACGGTCGGGTCCGTGCGGGTGACCGCCGGCGTACCGGTGAAGGTGGTGTTGTTCCAGAACTCCGCCTTGAGGCCCGACCCGGTGCCGACCGCGGTGGGCGCGGGGGTCGTGATGTCGACCTCGATGACGGTGGCGATCGCGTTGGTGGCGCCGCCGCTGGGCAGGAAGTCGTAGCCGTCGCCGGCGGTGCGCACACTGACCGGTGAAGCGCTGCCGAGCACTCGTGCGCCCGTGACCATGAAGGGTGAGCGTTGGCTGAGGTGCAGGGTCGTGGCCCAGTTGTTGACGATGAGGTAGAGCTTGTTGCCCTTGCGGGTGACCTTGCCCCAGGCGGGTTGGTTCACTACGCCCGGGTAGCCCGCACCGGTGACGGCCGCGCCGTTGACGGACATCCAGGTGCCGATGCCGTTCAGGGCACCGGACTGCCCCGCCGTGATCGCCCCGGTGGGGGTCGGGCCGACGTTGAGCAGGAGGTTGGCGCCGTTGCTCGTCAGGTGGGCCAGGTCGCGTACGAGTTGGGTCGGCGATTTGAAGTTCGTGTCCCAGGCCGCGTACCCCCAGGTGTTGTTGATCGTCAGGCAGGTCTCCTGCAACTGCGCCGAGGGCGGGGAGCCGGCGAGGGCCTGTTCAGGGGTGCCGTAGTCGCCGTCGACGGGGCGGCGCTTGCCGATCCGGTTGTTGGTGATGACCTGGGGTGAGATGCCGCGTACGAACCGCTCGAGGTCCTCGCCGTTCTGCTCGGACCACGGGTTGGTGGGGTTGGTCTCGGTCCACTCGCCGTCGAACCACAGCAACGCGGGGTCGTAGTTGGTCACGAGCTCCTGTAGCTGCGCCTTCATCTTGGTGACGTACGCCGGGAAGTTGGCGACGAAATCCGGGTCGTGCCAGTCCCAGATCGAGTAGTAGAAGCCGAGTTTGATGCCGTTGGCGGTCGCGGCGTCCTTGAGCTCGCGCAGGAGGTCACGGGAGAAGCCGGAGTGGTCGCGCAGGTTCCACCGGTTGACGCGGGTGGGCCACATGGCGAACCCGTCGTGATGCTTGGAGGTGATGACGATGTACTTCTGACCTGCTTGCTTGGCCATCTGCACGATCGTGTTCGCGTTGAACGACGCGGGGTTGAAGGTGGCCGCCTTCGCCTCATAGTCGCTCCACGGGATGTTGCACTGCCGCTTGATCCACTCGGCCTCGCGACAGGTGCCGTATTGGCCCTGATAGACGGCGTACGGACCGAAGTGGATGAACATGCCGAAGCGGGCCTCGTCGAACCAGCGGGTGCGTGCCCCGCTCAGCGCGTCGTCGACTACGTAGTTGTCGCCCGGTGCGGCGGCGACCGGTGCCGCTGGGATGACGATCGCCGCCGCCACCGCGATGAGCAGCGACAGTCCGATGCGGAGCGGTGCGCGCATGGTGCCCTCCGGTGGACGTTCGGAGATTGACGAGACTCGATAATACTCCCGAAACATCGGACGTCCGTCAATGACGGACGACGATCGCCGAGATGAAAGAAGTCAAACTTCAGACATCCCGGCGAATTCATCGGACGAGTTGTTCAGTCGACCTGGCCTGGCGCGTTGACGATCTTTCCGGCGACCCGCACCAGTTCGACCTCGACGTCACCCTTCTTCAGGGCGACCCCCTCGGGCGTGGTGTAGTCCTTCACCACCGCCGTGCGGCTTCCGAGGAACTCGTGCGTGGTCGGGTCGAGCAGGATGTCCTCCTGCCGCCAGCCGTCCTGGACCATGCCGACCGCGATCGCCGGGCGGCCGGCGAAGTCGACCGGGTCGGTGGACCGGGTGACACCCGGGATCAGGGCCAAGGCCCGCAGCAGCGTCGCCTTCACCGAGGGCGGCAGGACGTTGTCGCGCAGCATCGCGCTGATCAGCGAGTACGGGACGGCGTCGTGGTCGGTCTTACCCGGCGCCGCCTTGGCCCGCACCCAGTCGAGCAGTGCCTGCGGCTGGGTGGGCAGCCCGGCCAGGGTCGGGTAGTCCCGTGGCGGCATGACGATCGGGATTTCCGTGGTCTCCGGCGAGACCTGGAGCTTGCCGTCGAGCAGGTCGGCGGTCTGCAGGCCGTCAGCCCGCTGCCACGACCTGGTCGTCTCGCTGGTGGCCTGTCCCTTGTCGACGGCGATCTTGCCCCGGACCATCTTCAGCTCGACGTAGGTCCATTGATCGGGCCGCGGCGGTGTGAACGGCTCGGTCTCCGCGGTCGCGGCGGCGAGCTCGAAGGTCTCGGCGACCGAACCGCCGGCCGCGTAATCGGTCTGCTCCCCGGGCGTCTGGCCGGAGCCCCCGACCGCTACCACGCCCGCCGCCACCGCGGCCGCCGTGAGAGTGGCCAGGCCGGTCCGCCATGCCCAGGACGGCAGGCGTCGGTGCCGCGGCTTGGTCCGCTCGGCCGGGCGCGCCTGGTCGGCGATCCGGTTCAGCAGCGCCGCCCGCGCCTTGGCCTGTGCGTCCGCCGACGGCGGCTCGACCTCGGTCCAGTTCTCCCGCAGTGCGGTGAGCTCGTTCGTCATCACAAGTCCTCCTTCGTCGCGGTGGGGTCGGCGCCGCCCAGCGCCGCTTTCAACTTCGTGCGTGCCCGATGCAGCCGGGACCGGACGGTGCCGGCGGGGACCTCCAGTGCGTGGGCGACCTCTTCGCTGGTCAGGTCGCCCCAGGCGACCAGGAGCAGCACCTCCCGGTCCGGCGGGGCGATCTGCTCCAGGGCCGCGGCGAGCCGGCCACGCACGGCCTGGGCGTCCAGTCGCACCGCGATCCGGTCGGCGGGGCCGTCCACACTGCGCGCGGTGGTCTGGTCGGCCCGGGCCAGCGCGCGGTACCGCCGCGCCTCGGCCCGTTGGTGGCCGGCGACCAGGTTCGACGCGATGCCGAAGAGCCAGGGCCGGGCGCTGTCGTACGCGGTGTCGAAGCGTTGCCAGCGGTCGAACGCGGCCAGGAACGTCTCCGCGGCCACGTCGTCCGCCAGGTCCTGGCCCAGCCGGCGGCTCACGTACCCGTGGATGGCGGGGTAGTAGCGGTCGAAGATCGTGCCGAACGACTCCGGATCCGTGTGCATCCGGCCGATGATCTCGGAGTCGGTCTGTCCGGTGTCGGTGTGCACTTCCGGTGACACCACACCCATGCGGCCTCCCTCTGTCCGGGCCCCGCGTTGCGAGGGGCTCGCACCTACTTCGCCGATGCGGCCGGAAGTGTTCGCGAAGGAGATCGGTCAGGCGTTGGGCAGGGTCAGCTTCCACCGGTCGGCCACGCCGTGCAGCAGGGTGGCCAGGCCGGTGCGGAACCGGTCCCGTTCGGACAGCGGGCCGACCAGCCGACCCCAGGCCTCGTGCGGGTCGTCGCCGTCGCCGAACAGCGCCGCGGTGTGCGGGAACTTCCCGGTGGCGAGCTGGGTCTGGCCGAACCGGATGGCGGCGTCGATCGGCGACTCATTCGAGGTGGACTCGCCGGCTTCGCGCACTTCGGCCGTGCGAAGCGCATTGCCGTGTACGTAGTCGTCGACGATGTTGATCAGCAGGAACTTGTCCGGCGCGTCGAGGCCGGTCCCGGCGAGGGCGGCGAGCGTCTGCTCGAAGTGCCGCATGTTGTTCGGCCCGACCGGTGCGTTCTGCAGCGAGTGCAGCGCCCAGAGGTGGCGGGTCAGGACGTCCCAGGTGCGCAGAGCGATCGCGGACAGCGCGTCGTACCAGTGCGACGGGAGCTCGCCTTCGGGGATCAGCACC
The DNA here is from genome assembly GCF_900107455.1 of Asanoa ishikariensis. Taxonomy (GTDB): domain Bacteria; phylum Actinomycetota; class Actinomycetes; order Mycobacteriales; family Micromonosporaceae; genus Asanoa; species Asanoa ishikariensis. The sequence continues at coordinate 829,203 of NZ_FNQB01000004.1, forward strand.
TCCGCCATCAGCGCGTCGTCCATGAGGGCGACGAGCTCGTCCTTCGTCCGCACGTAGTGGTAGAGCGTCATGGTGCCGGCGTTCAGCTCGCTCGCGACGCGGCGCATCGACACGGCGGCGAACCCCTCCGCGTCGGCGATGGCCAGCGCGGTCAAGGCGATCTGGTCGCGGGTGAACTTCGGCCGGCGGGTGCCCGGCTCGTCTCGGGTCCAGATCAGTGCGTCGTCGTCCGCGCTTGCCATTCGTACACCGTACCGCTAGCGTTATTGGTACGTCGTACGACAATATCGTACGCGGTACGAACAGTCGGGGAGGACGTCATGACCGAGGTGTTGATCGCTGGAGCCGGGCCGACCGGGCTCACGCTGGCCTGCGAGCTCGCGGTGCGGGGGGTCGAGGTGCGGATCGTCGACCAGTCGCCGGAGCACTTCGGCGGGTCGCGCGCCGACGGCATCCAACCTCGGACCATGGAGGTGTTCGAGGACCTGGGCGTGCTCGACCGCATCCTGGCCGGCGGAGACCTGGGCATCCTGATGCGCGCCTACCAGGGCGACACGGTCATCTGGGAGGGCAGGATGAGCGAGGCGGAGGAGCCGACGCCCTCCGTGCCGTACCCGAACGCCTGGTTCGTGCCGCAGTTCCGCACCGAGGAGATCCTGCGCGAACGGCTGGCGGAGCTCGGCGTGCGCGTCGAGCTGTCGACCGCGCTGGTCGACTTCACCCAGGACGACGACGGCGTGACCGTTTCTCTGGCGACCGCGGACGGGCGCACATCGCGGGTTCGCGCGCGCTACCTGGTCGGTGCCGACGGCGGCCGCAGCACGGTCCGCAAGGCGCTCGGCATCGACTTTCCGGGCGAGACCGACGAGTCCACCACGATGCTGTTCGCCGACGCCCGCGTCGAGGGCATCGGGCGCGACCACGGCCGGATCTGGCGGGTGGGCGAGGGTGGGGTCGGGCTGACGCCGTTGGCCGGCACGGACCTGTTCGTGGCGGTGGCGCGCCCGCCTTCAGACGCGGAAGAGCCCGTTCGCGACTATCTACAGCGGACGGTCGAGGAGGCGTCCGGCCGGTCCGACATCGTGGTGCGCGAGGTGACCTGGCACACGACGTGGCGGGAGAACACCCGGCTGGCGTCGCGGTTCCGGGACGGCCGGGTGTTCCTGGTCGGCGACGCCGGGCACGTGCACCCGCCGACCGGTGGGCAGGGCATGAACACGGGAATCCAGGACGGCTACAACCTCGGGTGGAAGCTCGCCGCCGCCCTGGCCGGAGGCCGGGACGTGCTGCTCGACAGCTTCGAGCCAGAGCGGATGGCGGCGGCCCGGATGGCGCTGGACCTGGCGACCGGTCTGCTGGAGAAGCATCGCCGGGGTGACGAGGACGCTCACGTTCGTGGGCCCGAGTTGCGCGGCTTCACCCTGAACTACCGCGACGGGCTGCTGAGCGCCGACGATCGGCAGGCACCAGGGGCAGTCCAGGCCGGCGACCGGGCACCGGACGCTCCCGTCGGCGGCCCGGCCACGCGGCTGTTCTCGTTGTTCCAGGGACCACATTGGACGCTGCTCGCGTTCGGGGCCGACTCCTCGGACACGGTGGCGGCGGTCAACGAGCGGTTCGGCGGGGCGATCCGGGCGTGTGCCGTTCTCCCCGCCGGTGGGTCGGCCGACGAGCATGCGGTGGTGGACACCGACGGGCACGCACGGGCCGGGTACGACGTGGCGGACGGCACGCTGGTGCTGATCCGGCCGGACGGCTATGTCGGCCTGGTCACGGTGGCCGCTTCGCGGGTGACCGATTACTGGACCGCGCTGCACGGGCTGTTGCCCGCGGCCCGGGTGTGACGAGCGTTCGTCTCCCAGCAACCACGGCCTCGCGTGCCGCTCATATGGGGTGCGCGCGGCTCGCCTACCGTCGTGGGTCAGCCCGCTCCCGAACCGGAAGAAGCACCGTGGACTCGGCACTCGCGATCGTCATCGGCGGCACTGGGATCTTCGCAGCGACCGTCGCCTATCTCGTCACGCTCGGCGACCACGGACGTCAGCGGGCCGCATTGGCCGCCGCGGGTGCCGCGGTCGCGGTCGCCGTGGGATTCCTGCTGATGCTCCTGATGGCCGAGGTCTCCGTGCTCGCCACCACGGGGTTGCTGGCGCTGCTGGCGGGCGCGGTCGCCTATCGGGTGTTCCTGCGGGACCTCGGCCGACGCCGGGCGATGCTGGCCACGGCGGGGGCGACGGCGGTCGTCACGGCCAGTTTCGTCCTCGTGGTCTACCTCGCGTTCGTCGCGTTCGTCGCGGCGGTCGGGGTCTACCTACTCGTGCGTGTGCGGCTGCGGATCAGTGCCGCACTGGTCCTGGCGAGCACCACACTCAGCGGGCTGCTCGCCACGGCAGCGCTGGCTTTCTGGCTCAGCCTGTCCTACGCCATGTGACCGGTCCTCGCGCTCATGAGGAATGTCGGAGGCCGAGGTCGCGTAGTTGATCGTCCGCGAGGAGAGCTGACCGCTCGAACTTTGCTGCGTGACCGCTGACGGCAGAATGGGCTGATGGAGCACCGGCCCCTGGTCTTCGTGGATGTCGACGGACCGCTGATCCCCTTCAAAGCACGTCTGTCCGTCCGCCGCCGCTCGGACGACGCCGCCAGCGGCAATCCGATCCTGGAGCGGCTGGACCCCGCCGACGGCCGCCGGCTGCTCGCCCTGGGCTGCCCGCTCGTCTGGGCGACCACGTGGATGGGCGACGCGAACGAGGTCGTCGCACCGCGGCTCGGACTCCCGACGCTGCCCGTCGTCGAATGGCCGGACGAGGACGAGGAGCCACCGCACGGTCTACATTGGAAGACCGCGTTCTTGAGCAAGTGGGCGGGTGCGCGTCCGTTCGTCTGGATCGACGACGAGGTCGCCGACGTCGACCGCCGGTGGGTCGCGGCCCATCACCCGGTGCCGGCGCTGCTGCACCGGGTCGACCCCTACGTAGGCCTGACCGACGCGGATTTCTCCGCTGTCCGTGACTGGCTCGCACCTCGTTCGATACCTCCGGGGTATCGGTCCTTGCCGAACTGATCATTGTTGGTGCCGCTCCCGCGAGATGCACTGGCTAGGCAGGCGGTCAACGGGCCGCCGTCCGAGTCAGGGGAGTGCAGAGAATGGGTCAGCTCGACGGCAAGGTCGCCGTAGTGACCGGTGCCAGCGACGGCATCGGGTTCGCCAGTGCGTTGCGGTTCGCCGAGGAAGGCGCGTACGTCTACCTCACCGGGCGCCGCAAGCCGGAGCTCGACGAGGCCGTCGTGCGGATCGGGGCGCACCGCGCCAGCGGCGTGCAGGGCGACGTGAAGGACCTGGCCGACCTCGATCGGCTCTTCGCCACCGTCGGCGCCGACGGGCGGCGGATCGACGTGCTGTTCGCCAACGCGGGTGGTGCGCCGATGGGTCCGTTGGCCGCGGTGACCGTGGCGGACTATGAGCACGCCACCGAGGTCAACCTGCGCAGCGCGCTGTTCACCGTGCAGAAGGCCCTGCCGCTGCTCAACGACAACGCGTCGGTCATCCTCTGCTCGTCGACCACCGCCGGTCGTGGGGCCGCCGGCGTCGGGCTCTACTCCGCGGCCAAGGCCGGCGTGCGGTCGTTGACCCGTAGCTGGGCCAACGAGCTGAAGGACCGGGGCATCCGGGTCAACGCGCTCGCCCCGGGCGTCACCGACACGTCTCTGGTGCGGGGCAACGCGCCCGCCGGGGTCAGCCCGGACGAGTTCCTCGCGATGCTGGCCACGATGGTGCCGCTGGGGCGCAACGCCGAGGTGGCCGAGCAGGCCGCCGTCGCCCTCTTCCTCGCCTCGGACCAGAGCAGCTTCATGACCGGCTCCGAACTGTCGGTGGACGGCGGCGTCAACCAGATCTAGCCACCGCGACCGCGGTGCTGACGAGCCGGTCGCGCTCGGTCGAGCCGGTGGTCTGGGGCCAGGCCATGACGATCTGCCTGGCCGGCACGTCGACAACCGGCACGGCGACGACGGACGAGCCGAGTCGGTCGGTCACGCTGGCCCCGGACAGGACCACGAGCTCGCCGAGCGCGATCCGGTCGACCAGCTCGTCCAGGGCCACCGCGGGCGGCTGCGCCTGGAAGAGGTCGTCGCTCTCCAGGTCGGCCACGGTCAGCTTGTCGTACGCGGCGAGCGGGTGATCGGCAGGGACCAACGCGACCTGGGTCTCCTCGGCGAGGTCGACCGCGTCCAGTCCGTCGAAGTCGTCGCTGCTGCACATGAACGCCGCGTCGGCGGTGCCGGCGCGCACCGCGGCGCCCGTGTCGGTGGTGAAGTGCACCTCCACCGGTACGGGGTCCGGGCCGTCCCGGTAGGCGTCGAGCATCCTGCCGAGCAGGCGTGCGCCGGTGCCGGCCGGGGCGGCGAGCACCAGCCGTTCCGGCCGGGCCGCGCGCTGGGTACGCCGTACCGCGTCGTCGAAGGTCGCGAGGATCTTGCGGCTCTCCTTCAGGAACACCTCGCCGGCCGGCGTGAGGTCGACCCGCCGGCTGGTGCGCTCGAAGAGCGGCACGCGCAACCGGCGCTCGAGCCGGCTGATGGCCCGGGACAGCGGCGGCTGCGCCATGCCGAGCTGCTCGGCGGCGCGGCCGAAATGCCGCTGCTCGGCCACCGCGACGAAGTAGACGAGGTCCCGGACCTCCGGACGATCCATACCCCAACGGTACCGATCACCGCCGAGGCCGGACACGGGCCTAAGAATGCTCAAATGTGGCGTTTTGCGGAGATAAGCTGGCCCCGCCCGACCTGAAGGAGTTGGCAGTGGCCACGTACCTGATCACGCACGAGGTCGACGACGTCGACGCATGGATGGCTTCGCCCAAGCGGAAAGAGGCCTTCGGGCCGCTGGGCATCAAGGTTCGCGAGTTCTCGGACCCGTCGGGCTCCAACCGGGTGGGTCTGATCGCGGAGATCCCCGACATGGCGGCGTTCCAGGAGTTCATGTCCTCGGACGCGGCGGCGGCGGCGATGAAGCACGACGGCGTACACCCGGAGACGTTGCTGATCCTCCGCGAGGGCTAGACGCGATTGCCGGCACGGCGGATCGGGGGTGTCAGACCTCCGCCGCCGTGCCGCGCTCTTTTCTTGAAAGATTTCCCGTGGCGGTGTCTGATCGCGGCAGCCGCGTTCGTGGCAGTTGTGAACGCCGTGCACAAGCGGAACGTCCACCAACGGGAGATGAGCCGAGATGCAGTACCTGTTCTCCGTGATCCACGACGCGGACACCCTCGCCACCGACGAGGAGATGGCCGCCATCGACGTGTTCAACGACAAGCTCGTGGCCGAGGGCCACTGGGTCTTCGCCGGTGGCCTCGGTGCGCCCACGACGGCGACCGTCATCGACAACCGGGGAGCGGACGCGCTGTTCACGGACGGGCCCTTCGTGGAGTCGAAGGAATACCTCGCCGGCTTCTGGATCATCGAGGCCGACGACCTCGACGTCGCGCTCAAGATCGCCGCCGAAGGCTCGAAGGCGTGCAACCGCAAGGTCGAGGTGCGGCCGTTCCTGTGAGCGACGTCGACGCGGCGGTCACCCGGGCCCACCGCGGGGAGTGGGCGCGAGTGGTCGCCGCCCTGACCCGTCGTTTCGGTGACCTCGACATCGCGGAGGAGGCGGCCGCCGAGGCGTTCGCGACCGCTGTCGAGCGGTGGCCGGCCGACGGCGTGCCCCCTAACCCCGGCGCCTGGCTGACCACCACCGCCAATCGCAAGGCGATCGACCGGATCCGGCGGGAGAGCAAACGCGACGACAAGCAGAAGGAGGCTCGGCTGTTGTACGACGAGGACCCGCCCGAGCCTCTCGGCGCGATCGACGACGAGCGCCTCCGGCTGATCTTCACCTGCTGCCACCCGGCACTGGCGATGGAGACCCGCGTGGCGCTGACCCTGCGCATGGTGGGAGGCCTGACCGTCGCGGAGATCGCCCGCGCCTTCCTGGTGCAGGAACCCGCCATGGGACGGCGGATCACACGCGCGAAGGACAAGATCAAGGCGGCGCGCATCCCGTACCGGGTGCCGTCCGCGGAGGATCTTCCGTCCCGTGTCTCCGGCGTGCTCGCCGTGCTCTTCCTCGTCTTCAACGAGGGCTACCTGGCCAGCGGCCCGGACACCGATCCCGTGCGCCAGGACCTGACCGCCGAGGCGATCCGGCTCACCCGGGTGATCCGTGCGCTCCTGCCGGACGACGGTGAGGTGGCCGGGTTGCTGGCACTGATGCTGCTCACCGAGGCCCGCCGGACCGCCCGCGTCTCGGCCGGCGGCGAACTCGTCACCCTCGACGAGCAGGACCGCGGCGCGTGGGACGCCTCCCTGATCGCCGAGGGCCATCGGCTCGTGCGCGAGCGCCTGGCGGCGGGGGTGGCGCCTGGTCGCTACCAGCTCCTCGCGGCGATCAACGCCGTGCACACCTACGCGCGCGACATCCGTGACACCGACTGGTCGCAGATCGTCGCCCTCTACGACCAGCTCGCCCGCATCGACCCCTCGCCGATCGTCGCCCTGAACCGGGCCATCGCGGTCGCGGAGCTCGACGGCCCGGACGTGGCGCTGGCAGCCGTCGAGCGGCTGGAGGACAGGTTGGCGGGCTATCACGCGTACCACGCGACGCGCGCCGACCTGCTGCGCCGGCTCGGCCGCAGCCAACAGGCGCGCGCCGCCTACGACCAGGCCATCGCGCTGGCGGGCAACACCGCCGAGACCGCCTACTTGAGCCGCCGGCGCGATCAACTAGGCCGATCTTAAGAAAATTAAGATCGACATCTTGAAAGTCGAACTTCTGGCGCGTACAACTTTAGTTATGACAGAACAGGCGATGGACTGGCAGGAGCTCACGAACCTGACCCGGGGCCAGCCGTTCGTCGTCGAGCGGGTCCGCCTGGCGGGCAACGGTGTCGCGATCGAGGGCGAGTTCGAGTTGCCGCAACTGGCTCAGCTCAACGTCGAGGACCAGGTCTTCGTCACGGCGTTCGTGCGCTGCCACGGCTCCATCAAGGAGATGGAGCGGATCTTCGGGGTGAGCTACCCGACGATCAAATCGCGACTCAACCGGATCACCCAGATGCTCGACTTCGTCGAGACCGATCCGGCACCGTCGCGCACCGACGTCATCGACCGGCTGCGCCGCGGCGAGCTCACCGCGCAGCAGGCACTGTCCGAGTTGGAGGGTCGCGCGTGATGCCGCAGTTGGTCACCGTCCGGGTCAAGCGCCCGACCGGTCGCCTCATCCGGATCTGGGTCCCGTTGCTCCCCGTCGCCCCCGTGCTGCTGCCGGTGCTGGTCCTGGCCGCGTTGGTGGCGGCGGTGGCGGGAGCCGTCTATCGCGTCAGAGTGCTGACGGCGCTGGGCACCGGCTGGCGCGTCTTCTCCGCGCTACGCGGCACCCAGATCGACGTCGAGCAGGGCCGCACGGCCGTGCTCGTCTCCATCCGGTAGGCGCGAGGCCTGCCGGCCGAGGTTTCCATCGAACAGGGAGGTCCCGATGAACGAACAGCGCAAGGACATCCTCGACATGCTGGCCGAGGGCAAGCTCACCGCGGTCGAGGCCGAGCAGCTCATCGCGGCGCTCGAACGGGGCCAGCCGCCGGCCGCGAGCGTCGAGACCCGGCCGAAGGCCAAGGCGAAGTACCTGCGGGTCCAGGTGGACGCCGTCGAGAACGGCGAGCCGGGCCGGGTCAACGTGCGGGTGCCGCTGCAACTGCTGCGCGCCGGCGTGAAGCTGGCGGCCCTGATCCCTCCGCAGGCCCTCGGCAAGGCCACCATCGAGCTCAACAAGTCAGGCGTGCCGTTCGACCTGACGCAACTCAAGCCCGAACAGCTCGAGGCGCTGATCGAGCACCTCGACGAGGTGACGGTGGAGGTCGACCAGGCCGATGCCAAGGTGCGCGTCTTCTGCGAGTAGGGCGGGAGGACCCCCGCGGACTCGCCCGCCTACGAAGACGGCTGATACGACGGCAGCGTGCTCGACGGGTGAACCGGCTGGGGCCAGCGCCGTTCGATGAGGGCGCACAGGTAGCCCGCCACCGTCACGATGACGGCGAGCGCGACCCAGCCGAGCCTGCCGCCGTCGATGCACAACGTGATGACGACGACCGGTGCCACCGCCTCGATGAAGCCGTGTCCCAGCCCGACCACCCCCTGGTACTGGCCGTGCGCCTCCGATCGGGCCAGCGCGAACGAGAGCTCGAACGTTCCGGCCGCCTGCCAGACCTCGGCCAGCGAGTGCACGAGCACCGCGACCAGCAGCAGCGCGACCGTGACCCACGCCGACGGGCCGGAGGACAACGCCATCAGGATCCAGGCGACCAGGAACAGCGGGCCGGAGCGGGCCAGCAGTCGGGCCGCCGTCCGAGGGCCGTCGATCGAGCGGGTGGCCGGGATCTGGGTGACGGCCACCGTGACCGCCGCGACGAACAGGACCAGCGCGGCCATCGAGCGGGGCGCCGCCGTGCGCAGGACTATCCACACTGGAAGCGCCTGGACGAGCACCCAGTACTGGAGGCTCGCGACCGACGACGCGGCGGTGAAGGCCAGGTAGCGCCGATCGCGGAGGGCCAGCCAACGACCGGCGGCCTGGGCCGACCCGGCGGTTCGGGTCGGGGGGAGGTGCGGCAGCCGGGCCAGCACGGCGGCCGCGACCAGGAACGTCACGGTGTCGGTCAGGACCATCACCACGTACGCGGGTCGGCTGTCGACGGCCAGCACCACAGCGGCGCCGAGCATGCCCACCGCCAGGCCGACGTTGGTGACCGCGCGCAGGTACGTGCGCAGCGCGGCGCCCTTGCCCTCCTCGGCGAGTACGCCGATCATCGCCCCGCGCGCACTGCCCGAACCCGCCCGGCCGATCGCCGCGACCGTCGCCACCAGGATCAGCGTCCACACGTCGCGCACCAGCAGCAGGCCGACGCTGGCGACGGCTTCCAGCAGCATGGCCGCGATGACGACCTCGCGCGCGCCCCGGCGGTCGGCCTGGTCGCCGATGAAGATGCCGGCGCCGAAGCCGATCAGCGAGCCGACGGTCAAGCCGACGCCCGCGGCCGTCGGGCTCAGGCCCGCGGAGCGGATGAGGAAGATCGTGCCCGCGGACAGGAACAGCCCCATGCCGACGGTGTTGACGAGGGTCGACAGCGCCAGCAACCGTTGTCGGGGGTCCTGCGGGCCGCGCAGGTCGTCGCGCAGTCTGGTCAGCAACATGGTGGGACCGTAAGGTTTGACATGGGTGTCAAGGTCAAGAGTGGACGATGCTGATCAATCAGTTGGCTCATCGCACGGGCGTGAGCACGCGGGCGCTGCGGCACTACGACGGCCTCGGGCTGTTGTCGTCGCGGCGCCTCGGCAACGGCTACCGCGACTTCGCGGAGTCCGCCGTCGAAGAGGTGCGCCGGATCCGGCTGCTGCTCGACATCGGCCTCGGCCTGCAAGCGGTCGCGCAGGTGCTGCCGTGCTTCGACCAGGACGGAGCCCTGACGGCCTGCCCGACCGCCCGCGAACGACTGCGCGGCCAGATCCGCGACCTCGACAGCTCCATCGCTGAACTGCAGCGCACCCGCGGGTTGCTGGCCGGCGCGCTGGACGACCTGGTTGACATCTGAACAGGGTCCGAGCGTTAGCAGTAGCCCTCGTGCAGGTACGGGCGCTGGCCCGGTTCGCCGATGTCCAGCGGGATGTCGACCGCGGCCGGTAGCTGGTCGAGGCTCGCGTTGGGCAGGACGAACTCGTGCCCTGTGTAGCGCTGCCGGACCGACTGGGCGGCGGCCGGCGCGCAGATCAGCGGGTCGGCGTAGGTGTTGTAACCGATCCCGGCACCGGTGTTGAGGAATCCGGCGTCCTGGCACTGATACAGCACCGCCCGCAGTGCCGCGGCGTTGCGCCGGCCCGCATATTGCTCGTCGAAGTTGGCGAAGCATTGGGTGGACTCGGCGCCTTCGTAGGGCGACGGTCCGGCGGCGGTCAGCGCGTCCAGGAAGTCCGCGTCGCAGCCGATGTCGGCCGACGGGAATGCGCCGGCCAGGAGGTCGTCGCGCCGGCAGCCGGTCACGTGCTCGAAGGCGTCGACCACGTCCTGGTCGCGGCCGATCCGCGCGTACGACCGCTCGAGCTCACGTAGCGCCGCGCGCGGGATGCCGAGGTCGACCAGGCGGTACCACGCGGCGAACGTCGGCACCTTCGCGTGGACGCCGCGGGGGAGGGTGTAGACGGCGAGGTCCATCGGGTAGGGCCAGCTCTCCAGGCCCGGGAAGCCCACGTACGACAGGATTCCGACGCCGACCTTCGCGGGCTCGTCGCCGTACCGGTGGCGCAGCTTGAGGTATGCCTCGAGGTTGTCACTCGACCCGGCCCAGGCGTACGCGAAGCCCGCGGGGTAAAGGAAACTGTCGCCCCGGCTGTGCACGGTGGCGAACAGGGTGGGTGCGACGCAGCGGACCTGCTTGGCCTGCCAGGCGGCGCGATATTCGCTGGGTGTGCTGATGCAGCGTTGGCCCGCAGCGGCCGGGGCACTGGCGGCGAGACCACCGGCGACCGCGAGAACGATGGCGCAGAGGGAGGCGAGCATCCGGCTGTGGCGCATCGACGGCTCCTAGCGGTCCGGGGTCACGCCAGTCTCCCCGTTGTGAACCACCGCTGTCGATGCCGGAACGGACGCTCCTCAGCGCCGACCCGGCCAGCTCTTCCAGTTCGCGAGGACGGGCCCGAGCTGGGTCTCCTCGTACGCCAGGTGCTCGAGCAGATGGTCCGACAGGGCCCGCAGCGCCGTGACCAGCTTGCGCCGGGGCGCGGCGTCGTTGCCGCCGAGTTGGCGGGCGGCGCCCTCGACCTCGTAGAGCATGTCCTCGACGAGCCGGTGGTCGGCCTTCAGCTTGGCCACGGTCCCCTTCAACTGCGGCGCCGCGCGTACGACGGCCGGGAACAGCGCCTCGTCCTCGTTGTGGTGGTGCCGGTGCACGACCTGGCAGTAGCTGAGGCAGTTGACCCGTAGCTGGAACAGCGGCCCGTTGGTCTTGAGCCGGTTCAGGCCGGACCTGACCTCGCGGGCGGGTGCCCCACCGGCCGCGGCGTCGGCGAGCTTCCGGACGGCCGCGAGATCCCGCTTGAGCATGTTGTGCACGGACTTCAGCTCTTCGAGCAGGGGGTTGCGCCGAGGAGCGGTCCCTTTCATCGGACAAGCATGACCGACCCAAAGGCGGAAAAGCGCGGTTGGTGACGTATATCCCGTCGCCGGGGTTGATCTATCCTGCGGTGTGCTCATCGACGACATCGTCGCGATGCGGGCCCGATCACGCGCCCGCGCCGCCGCCCGCCAACCGGGGCCGGCGATGCCCACCGAAGATCGTCTCATCGGCGGTGTGCCGGTCCGCGTCTACCAGCCGGACGCCCGGCCCGTGGTGGTCTACCTGCACGGCGGAGGGTTCGTCTTCTGCGATCTTGAAACCCATGACTCCCTGGTACGCCGGCTCGCGGCGGCGACCGGAGCCTGCGTGGTGGCGGTCGACTACCGCCTGGCGCCGGAGCACCCGTGGCCGGCCGCGGTCGACGACACGGTCGCGGTCATCACCGCCCTCTCCGCAGGCGACAGGCCGGTCGCGGTGGCCGGCGACTCCGCCGGGGGCATGCTCGCGGTGCTGGCCGCACTGCGGCTGCCCGAGGTCCCGCTGCTGGCCCTGCTGCTCATGTGCCCCAACGCCGACCCGACGCTGAGCTCGCCGAGCGTGGCCGAGTTCGGCGGCGCGACGCTGCGGGAGTGGATCGACCTGTGGCTGCCGGACCCGGCCGTCCACACCTCGGCCGAGGTCAACCTGCTCGCCGCAGACCTGCGGGGACTGCCGCCCACGCTGCTGGTCACCGCCGAGCTCGACGCCCTGCGCGACGAGGGCGAGGCGTTGGCGGCCCGGCTCACCGACGCGGGCGTACCGGTGCGGCACTGGCGCGAAGCCGGCGCCGAGCACAACTTCCCGACCCTGCACGACAGTTCCCCAGAGGCTGCCGCCGCCGAAGATCGCTACCTGCTCGCGGCGGCCGAGATCCTCAATGGCGCGGGCTGGCTGGCGGACACCCGTAGCTCGTACGACACGGTCGCGGGCAGCTATGCGGACCAGGTCCGCGACCTGCTGGCGGACACACCGTACGAGCAAAGCGCCCTGGCCCTGTTCGCCGATTTCGTCCGCGGCGGGCCGGTCGCCGACGTGGGCTGCGGATCCGGTCGCATCACCGCGCACCTGCACGAGCTTGGCGTCGACGCGTTCGGGATCGACCTGTCGCCGAAGATGGTGGAGGTGGCTCGCGCTGAACATCCCGGGCTGAGGTTCGACGTGGGATCCATGACGGACCTCGCTCTGGCCGACGAATCGGTCGCCGGCCTGGTCGCCTGGTATTCGCTGATCCACGTACCCGACGACGCGCTCGGCGCGGTCTTGAAGCACTTCCGGCGGGTGCTGCGTCCCGGCGGCCCACTGCTGGTCAGCTTCCACGTGGGCGACGATTCCCGGCTCAAGACCGAGGGCTACGGCGGCCACCCGATGAAGGTGTACGTCCATCGCCGTCAGCCCGACCAGATGGCGGCCCGATTGCGGGAAGCGGGCTTCGCCGTCGAGGCGCAAATGACTCTCACGTCAGCCGAAAGCCGGCTCGGCGCCATCGTCTTCGCGCGCCGCCAGTCTTAGTCGAATTACGTAACTGCCGACCGGTTGGACGATCCGAACGCGACCGACTGCCGGGCCATGATTTAGCGGTAACCCGATCCGCGAAATTGTTCAATCGCGGATCTGTGTGTCATTGATTGCGGAGTCGCAGATGTTCGCTCGGACGACTGTCCTGAGCCGTGATTGGGTTTACCGGATTCTTCTCGCATCGGCCCTGGGGTTGGGGATTGTCGGTGTGTCCCGCGTGTGGTGGGCCGGCCTGGGGCTGTGGAAGGACGAAGCCGGGATCGCGAACAACCTGAACCGTTCGTATCTCGCGCTCACCGGACATCTCACCTATGAACAGGTCGCCCCCGTCGGCTGGCTCTGGCTGGAGAAGACGATCCTCGAGGTCTTCGGCGCGGGCGACCGGGTGGTCCGCCTGCCGTCCTACCTGGGCGCGCTGGCGGTGCTCGGCCTGGCCACGCTGATCGCGCACAGGGCCATCGGCCGCGCCGGCGCGGTGGTGGTGGCCGGCCTGCTAGCGGTGTCGCCGACGCTGCTGGTCTACTCGGGCGAGCTCAAGCAGTACACCTGGGAAGCCGGGGTGGCGGTTGCCCTGCTCGTGCTCGGCGCCTGGGCACACGGCGCGATCCGCTGGGCCGGTCGCGGTCTGTGGTCCTCGGTGGCCTGGGTGGCCGCGACGGGCGTGGCGGTGTTCGTCTCGTACAGCGCGATCCTGGTCGTGGCCGCGGTGACCGCGGCGGTGGTGGCGATGCACGCCCTGCGACGCGCCTGGGCCGACGCGGCCTGGCAGGCCGCGCTGTCCGTGCCGGCCGGCCTCGCCGCGGTGTTCCTGGTGGCCCGGCGTCACCAGTTCTCCTTCTATCCGGGCCAGACCGACTACTTCGAGAACGGCACGGCGCCCAAAGGGGCGGGCGTCCGCGAGCTCCTCGCGTGGCCCCCGGACCTGTGGAGGCAGTTCGTCGGCACGCCGATGCACTGGCAGCTCGGTTGGCTGACGCTCCTGCTGATGGTCGTCGGTGTTGTCGCACTGTGGCGGCGACAGCCGGTGTGGGCGGCGTTGCTGGCCTCGGTCTTCGTCGTCGCGTTTGGTGGGGCCGCCGCACGCGGATACCCGATGACCAGCCGCCCCGCGACCTACCTGATCGCACCGGCGGTCCTACTGGTCGTCGCGGGCCTGGATGGGCTGGTGCGGGCCGTTCGTGGCAGAGGTCGGCCGGTGTTAGCGACCGTTGCTCTGGTCGCGGTGCTGGTCGGTGTGGCGGTGATGGTCCGCCCGGTGTACGGCACGGTCCGCAAGGAAGTAGCGGTACCCCAGGGCAAGGAAGCGTTGCGTGACGCGTTGCGCGACATCTCCGGCCAGGTGCGCGAGGGCGACCTGGTGCTCGTGTATTACTTCGGCAAGGCCGTCACGGAGTGGTACAGACCCCAGCTCGACCTCGGTGAGCAGGTCCTCTACGTGCGGCTGTGCCAGCCGGACAGCGCGGTCGAGGCGAGGACATCGCTGTGGGAGTCCATTAGCCAGGCCAAGCGGGTGTTCTACGTCCAGGGCAGGCTGAACGCCACGACCCGGCGGGACAACTTCGACGTGTCCGTCCAGGCGCTGGCCACGATCGGCACGGTCAAGGAACGCCATGACGCTCCGCGCGACCGCATCGGCCCGCACTCCTGGGCCCTGGTAGAGATAAACCGAACGCAGCCGGCGCCGACCTCAGTCGCCGAACCCTGCCTGGAGCTTCGCTAACGACCGCCGTACAGGTGAACACGTTCGTCGACGTCGCGGTCGGGCTCGCCGTGGACGAACCGGTCGCCGCGCACGTGGCCGTAGCCGACGTGGACCAGCCAGTCCTCGTAGTACCAACTGGGGTCGCACATGCAGCCGGTGAACCGGAAGTTGGCCCGGTAGCGGCCGACCTGACCGTGCGCGAGGGTGAAGAGGCGGGTCGAGGCGCGCGGCCTGGGGTATGCGGCCCGCCCGGGCAACCGGTTGATGGTCGCCGCCGGGCCGTCGAGGGACAACCACAGGGCGAGGTCGCGGGCCAGCTTCAGGCCGCCGGCCGACACGTTGTCGCGGCGTGCGTATCCGGCCGCCTCATCCGACAGGACGTCGTGGAACACCACCTCGCCTGACGGCAGCGGGTCCGGAAGCGTCACCGGGCGAACCAGGCCGCGGCGGGCGTTGGCCTGCGGCGCGCCGCGCCCGGCGGCGCTCCACCGCACGCGCACCCGCTGAATGACGATCACACCCCACCATGGCTCGGCCGCCGTCGGCGACGCCAGCGATTTATCTGTTCCTCGTCGGGGACGCGAGCTGGCACGGCACGAGCACGGTCCGCGAGGCCCGCACCAGTTCTCATTGAGATCCATCGTTACCGTGTACGGCATGCGCCTTCGTCGTTGCCTCGTCGGCCTGACGGCTGTCGCCCTCACGGTCGGTGGCGCTGTGGGCTGCTCGGCGCGGCAGTCGACGGATGCCACGATCGATGTGGACGCGGCCGTCGCCTTGGCCGATCAGCCCGTCCAGGTGCGGGTGTCGGGCCTGCACGCCGGGGAGACCGCAACGGTCGCGTCGCACGCGGTCGACGCCGGTGGAACGCGTTGGAGCGGTGAGGCGACCTTCGAGGCCGACGGCGCCGGTGTCGTCGACCTCGCCCGCTCCGCGCCCGTGTCCGGCACGTACACCGGCGTCGACGGTATGGGTCTGTTCTGGTCGATGCAGCCGGCGACCGGCGATCGGGAGGGCGCCTGGTTCAGCCCCGACTACCCCGATGCGGCGGGAGCGTACGAGGTCCGCCTGAGTGTTACAGCGGCCGGCCAGGAGATCGCGGCCCGGACCGTGACTCGGCAATGGCTCGCGCCCGGCGTGACCCATCGCGCCCTCACGCTTGGCGCCGACGGACTAGCCGGAGTCTTGTTCCTGCCGGCGGCCGGTGCCGTGCGCCGCGCCGGAGTGCTGGTTCTTGGCGGGTCCGAAGGCGGCATAGGAGGCAGGTACGACGCCGCCCTGTTCGCCTCGCACGGCCATCCGGCGCTGGCGTTGGGCTACTTCGGCGCGCCGGGGCTGCCCGAGGCTCTCAGCGACATACCGCTGGAGTACTTCGCCGCGGCGGCGCGGCTCCTGCGAGGGCAGCCCGGGGCCGATCCGGGCGGGGTGATAGTCAACGGCTATTCCCGCGGCAGCGAGGCGGCGCTGTTGCTGGCTCAGTCCTTTCCGGACCTCGTTCGTGGCACCATCCTGTACGCGCCCAGCGACTCGGTCTGGTCGGGCTACCCCAAGCACGACAACGCCTGGACCATCGGCGGCGCCCCGGTGCCGCAGGGCGAAATCCCCGTCACGCGCGTGCGAGGTCCGGTCCTCACCATCGCCGGCGGCGACGACGAGGTCTGGCCGGCCGCCGAGCAGGCGCGGCGGATCATGCAACGCCTCGACGACGCCGACGTGTCCGCCGCACACCAGAACCTGATCTATCCGGACGCAGGCCACGGGGTCGGCAGCTTCCCGTACGTCGCCGCCGGCACCGTCTTCCGCGCCTCTGCGATGGGCGGCACCCGCCAGGCCAACGCCGCAGCCCGCAGCGACGGCTGGCCGAAGGTCCTCGCCTTCGTGGCCGCCTAGCCACCACCGCCGTCGGGCAGACTGTTCGGCGTGCCAGTTATCACCGCCGTGCTCGGCGACATCACCACGCAATCGGTTGACGCCGTGGTGAACCCGGCGAACAGTGCCATGCGCGGCGGTGGGGGTGTGGACGGCGCTATCCATCGTGGCGGGGGGCCGGCGATCCTGCGCGACTGCGTCGCCCGGTTTCCGGATGGTCTCGCGACCGGTGACGCCGGGTGGACGACGGCCGGTGAGCTGCCCGCCCGATGGGTGATCCACACGGTCGGGCCGAACTACAACGCCGGGCAGCGCGACCGTTCCCTGCTGGTGTCCTGCTATCGACGCTCGCTCGAAATCGCCGACGAACTCGGTGCGCGCAGCGTCGCGTTCCCGATGATCAGCGCCGGCGTCTTCGGCTGGCCCCTTGCCGACGCCATCGCCGCGGCGGTCGAGACGATCGCGGCGGCGGAAGGCCGGGTCGACGACGTGCGGCTGGTCGCGTTCGACGAAGCCGTCTACAAGCAGATCCGCGCGGCCGTCTGGGTCCGTTTCCCACCGCCCGTCGGCGAGGGCACGGTCGGCTCGTTGTTCGAGCGGCGGCCGACCCAGTTCGGGCTGCGCGGCGACTCGTACCTGTGGCGCGAGCTGCGCGCCCGGTTCGCCGACACGCCGCTGCCGGAGGACTGGTTCGCGCTGCGGAAGCTGCTCACCGACGCCATCGAGCAGGTCGTCGGCGAAACGCTCAGTGACGGCGCGGCACACGTCTACCTCGCCGAGTACGACCCGGGCCACGGGATGTCCGCGGGTGCCGTGCAGCTTGGGTGGTGGGCACAGACCGGAGTGCCCATCCTGCTCGACCGCTACGAAGCGGTGCGCCGGCCCGACTGAGACGCGCCCAGCCGGGCCGGTCGCGACTACCAGGCGTTGACGAGCTGCTCCCCGAACAGCGTGTTTCCCTTGGCGGGGTCGTGCATCGGCGCGGTCGCCAGCACCGCGCCGGTCGCGTCCAGCGCCCGCAGGGTCACGTCGCCCCGGTGGGGGATGTCGACGATTCCCGCGCCGTTGGTGAGGAGGCCCGTCGTCCACGCCTGGCGGCCGTTGGCGAGGGCTTCGACCCGGACCGTTCCCGGTGGGGCCAGGACGAGCAGGTTGTCGGTCCGGACGGCACCGAGATCCTTTCGGGCGGGTACGCGTACCGCCATCAGCTCCGACGACGCCGTCGGCGCCGTTGCCGCCCAGGACAGGTTGGCGATGAAGTCGCCGCCCGGCTCGTTCGGCTGGTAGTACCGACGGGGCTCGGGGGTGGGGCCGGCCGCGACCATGAAGCTGGCTCCGTCGCCGACCTGGAGCACCGCCGGGCCCGCTCCCGACGCCTGGCTGACGAGCACGGCGGGGGTCGCTTCGCCGTCGACGCCGGGCACAGAGCCGCCCCAGCGCACGACGGGGGTGCCGGCACGCACCCCGGCGTGGTCGACCAGCGCACGGTAGGCGCCCAGAGCGGTAGCCGCCGTGGCCAGATTTACGGTTCCCCGCGCCGCCAGTACATCCTCCGGCTTCGTCTGGTCTTTGCCGTCGACGCCGTCGTCGTGCTGCCCCTGCCACGTCGCGGGGGATTGGGAGCGCACCACGCCGTCGCAGGTGACTCGCCAGAGCTCGTTGACGGTGGCGTTCTCGGTCAGGAGGTAGTCGCCGGTCGGCGAGGGCTGCCACGTTCGGCGTACCGTGCCGTCCGGCTGAACGACTCCGTCGCTGGAGCTGTCCATCGTGCATCCGGCCGGGGCCAGACCGAGCGAGAACTGGTTCCATCCGGCCATGGCGCCGCCCCAGGACTCACTGTGTTTCGTGAGTGGCTCCACCCAGCCGCGACTGACGCCGCTGCCGCCGACAAGCTCGGCTGCCGACGCCCCGCGGGGCGCCGTCCGGGTGACGAGCATGGCCGCGGACGTCGAGTAGTACGCGACGGCGACGAACCGTGAGCCCGAGAAGTCGTGTGCGAACAGCACCTTGATGCTCGGCGCCGTACCCACGAGGTCCAGTCCGTTGCTCCTGCTCCCGGTTTTGGCGAGCTCCCGCGTGAGGTCCTGGATCAGCGGTTGGTCGTTGCCGAGGTTGCCGCGGGTGGGCGAGTCGATCAACCGCCACGTCCACGACGAGGTGACCGGGAACCCTTCGAACGGCCCGGGATCGACGGGCGGCACATGCGGGCGACCGGCGTTCAGCGCGGCCGGGCCGGCCAGCGCCATCGTCACCACCACCGCCACGGCGGCACCCAGAGCCTTGAAGCGGCGCCACCGCCGGCGGCGTGCCCGGCGCAGCACCGCTTCGTACGGGTCGACGTCCGACGTCACGGCAGCGGTGAGCCGGTCAAAACCCGTACGCAACTCTTCGACGCTCATGCGTGGCCTCCTCGAACCGCTTGCACCGGACGGGCAGTGACGGGCGGCGCGAGAACGACCCGCAGCCTGGCCAGTCCGCGGGCCGCCTGACTCTTCACCGTGCCGACCGAACAGCCGAGCACGGCCGCCGTGTCCGCCTCCGAAAGGTCCTCCCAGTAGCGGAGGACCAGTACCGCGCGCATCCGCGTCGGCAACTGAGCCAGTGCGGTGAGCAACTCGTCCCGCTCGACCACGGCGTCGGTGGAGTCGGGCCGCCACCGCTCTGGGACCAGGGCCGTGAGCAACTCCCGCGAACCGACCCGGCGCCACCTCGCGGTCCGCTCGTTCACCATGGTCCGGCGGAGGTAGGCCATCGGGTCGTCCACCCGCGACCACCGGCGCATCACCTTGACCAGGGCGTTCTGGACCAGGTCCTGGGCGGCGTCGCGGGACCCGCTCAACAGG
The DNA here is from genome assembly GCF_900107455.1 of Asanoa ishikariensis. Lineage (GTDB taxonomy): Bacteria > Actinomycetota > Actinomycetes > Mycobacteriales > Micromonosporaceae > Asanoa > Asanoa ishikariensis. The sequence continues at coordinate 848,312 of NZ_FNQB01000004.1, forward strand.
TACGCGGTGCGCAACAGGTCCACATAACGGACTCGAACAAACTCTCGAAACCCATCGTCGTCGTCCACCCAGCCTCCTCGTCGAACACACTGTCACCCGCATGGATGCGAAACCGCGGTGAAAGGTTGTGTCCCGGACGTGATTGGCTGACGCTCTACGGTGGGGTGGTGTCGCGACTCGTCCACCTGAACGGCCCGCCCGGCATCGGGAAGTCCACGCTGTCCGCGCGCTACGCGGACCGGACGCCCGGGGTGCTGAACCTCGATGTCGACGCCGTGCACCGCCTGGTCGGCGGGTGGCAGGACGACGAGAACCGGACCTGGGACATCGTCTGGCCTCTGGTACGGGCGATGGCCGCGACCCACCTGGCCGGCGGCCGCGATGTCGTCCTGCCCCAGTACCTGGCCCGGCTCTCCGAGATCACCGCGTTCGAGGATCTCGCCCGCGAGCACGGGGCTTCCTTCCTCGAGGTCGTGCTGCTCGACGACCGGGCGGCGTCGATCGAGCGCTTCGAGCGCCGGGCCGACGAGGACGACGACCCGTGGGTCCGCCACCACCACCGCCTGGTCAGGTCGCGCGGCGGGCCGGTCCTTCTCGGGACCATGTACGACGACCTGCTCGAGCTCGTCCACCTGCGCCCGGACGCCGTGGTGGTGCCCAGCGCGGCGGGGGCGGTGGAGGAGACCTACGAGCTCCTGGCCGAGGTCCTGGGCGGACAGGCGCGACGTTGAGTCCCACCGCGCTGGGTTGACGCCCCGCGCGGTGGGACTCTGACGGGTCAGGACAAGCTCTGCGGTGCCTTGCTGCGGACCTTTGCCGGCCCCGTCGGCGACGGCATGGTGACCAGGTGCGCGGTCACCATGCCGTCGGGGGTGACCGACCACAGGTCCGGCACGCCGTCGGCGTTGATGTCGGTGGCCTGCAGGGTCGAGAGGTTCGTCCCGGCGTTCCAGCCGTTGGCGATCAGGTGCGGGGTGAACGCGAGCGAGCCCGTCCCGTCCTGGTGGTCGGTGAACGACAGGCCCTGCCAGAGGTAGAGGGCACCGGTCTGCTGGTTCCAGAGGTACATCGCGGTGCCGGAGGGCAGGAGCGTGGTCGCGATCGTCCAGTTCGCCCAGTCGGCGCCGCCGGTCGGCGTCGGCGTGTCCAACTGGACCGTGGCGACGAAGGCGCCGATGCCGTCCAGGCTGGGGTAGTAGGTGAGGAAGTCGCTGCTGATACCGATGAGGTCCGGGTAGCCGAAGCCGCTGTGGGACGCGTCGTACGGGTTGGCGAGTTGGCTCGGGTCGTTGCCGTTCGGGTCCGTCAGCATGCCGGCGAACATGGTGCGCTGGTTGCCACTGCGCACGTCGAGGGCAGAGCCGTCGACGCTGCCGTTGATGATGACGGCGTCGCCGTTGTTTCGCCGGTAGACCAGCACGTCCTGAGAGTTGCTGCCGGTGAACCGTCCGGTCAGGACCTGGGTGTCGTTGTAGTCGTCGGGTCCGGAGTCGGTGCCGGTGCCGATGCCGTTGACGCCGATGTTCGCGGCCGGTACGCGTACGCGGCCGTTCCTGGTCGCGGCTCCGCCGGCCAGCCATAGGCCGCTGGCCAGACCGGCGGTGTTGCCGGCGGTCGGCACCGCCGGGCGCGATCGCCTGCACGGAGAGATCAGTGGTGCGGCCGGTCGGGGTCACCGTGATCGTGGCGTCCGCGACGATCGACAGATCGAAGATCACCGGCGGACCTGGAAGCGACCGTAGTGGATCGGCGCAAATATCCTAACTAGAGCGATGAGAGCCGAGGAGAGCGCGGGCGCTAGGACAGCCACATCCCCCGCTTGCGCGAAGGTTCCCGAGTTGAACGGGAACAGGAGGAAGCGCCTGCATGGCCTCGGCTTTCACCGCTCAGGCCGGGATGAGCTCGCTGAGCCGGTGCAAGGTGAACGTCTCCGATCCGTCGGGCAGACCCTCCGGTGCCTCGATGCCGATGAAGGTGACCGGCTCGTCCGGCGGTTCGCCGTTCCACGTGCGGACCTCGGCCCGCGCGCGCCACCTGTCGACCAGATAGGACACGGTGAGGTACTGCCGCTCCAGCATCGCGCGTACCAGGGAAGCCGTTGAAACGGTGTTGTGCTCCACCCGGTTGAACGACGGCCAGCCCTGGAGGTAAAGGTGCAGCCACACGGCCTGCCAGTCGTGCTCGCGCCGCGTGAACACCATCGGCAGCGCGATCCGGCCCCGGCCGCGCAGGTGCGAGCGCGCCCGCACGGTCCGGGCCTCGAACGGGGCGCCGCGCTGGTCCTCGGTGCGGGTCTGGTAGCCGAACATCGACTCCGCGACCTCGTCGAACCCCTCTCCTGAATAGACGTTGACCTGGGGAACCACGTACCGCGCCGGGATGGTGAGGGGCACGTCGATGAACTCGGTCGCGCCCTTCTTCGCGTCGGTGATGTCGCCGGAGTGCACCACGTCGCCGTGGTGGTAGTTCGTCCAGGACACCTGGCCGGCGCTGTCGAACTGGTCGTCGAGCAGCAGCACCGACAGGTCGTGGTCGGTGCGACGGCCGGTCTGGCGCCAGTAGGTGAAGAAGCGCAGCAGCTCACCGGACACCGGGGCTCGCGAGCCCCGCGGCAGCACCGCGAACCCGCCTTCGGCCGCCTTGCCGGACAGCGGCAGCGCGACGTCGAGCACCGCCGGGTCCACGACCAACGGTCGCGTCGGGTCCGGCAGCCGAGCGGCGATCTCGGCGTCGAGCCGCGACGCGAGCTCCGCCACCAGGTCGGCCGGGAGCGGTCGGCGCCCGTCCGGCCCCACCCACGCCCGCCGCGCGCGGCTCGCGTACACCCGGGCCGGCGCGGGCGTCAGCCGGTTGGCGACGTGTTCCCGCAGTGAGCAGAGCACCCGGCCGGACGCCGACCCGAGCGCGCTCGTGACCGCTTCGACCACATCGGACTGTTCGGCCGGCGATGCCAGTCGCAGCAGCCGGTCCGCGGACCGCAGGAGCAGCCCCGGGGAGCCCGACAGCACCGTCGCGGCCGGGCCGATGGATCCGGCGCGGACGGCCGCCTCGGCGCGGCCCGCGAGGCTGCGCACCTTGCGCTCGCCGCGCGCGACCGTGAACACCTGCTGTGCGTGCGGCCACTGGTCGTACTCGTGCGGGTGCAGCCGTTCGCCCAGCCGCTTCCACCGCTCCGCGTACCGCGCGATGTCCCCAAGCTTGTTGGGGGTCGCCACCTCGTTCAGCGCGGCCAGCAGGACGCGCCGCTCGGGACGGCGAAAGGCACGAAAGCGCGTGGGCGCGGCGAGTGAGACGTCTCCGCCGGAGGCCTGGCAGGCGAGGCGCAGGACGTCGGTCGTCGAGTCCACGGCCACCAGCGGACGGCCGAGGACGAGCCGGATGCCGTTGAGCACGGCGCGGTTCTCCCGCACCGGGATCTCGGCCGGCTGGTCGCCGTCCGCGCAGGAGAGGGCGAGCTCGCTGAGGATAGCGAGGTCCGCCTCACCGTGTGGCGTCGCGCTGCCGGCCAGGGCCAGGTAGAGCCGCGTGGCTTCGACGTCGGCGCTGTCGCCGAGGTGCAGCACGGTGACCCGGTCGCCGGCCGTGCTGACCAGCGCGTCGTGCGCGGCCAGCAGCTCGGCGTGCGTGTGCCGGTAGACGCCGTACCCCGGCAGGTCGAGCAGGTTGACCGCCGCCAGGGCGGTCGCCTCGCCGGCGCCGGTGAGCACGGCCGCCCGCAGCCGATCGGCCCAGAACTCGACGGTGTCCGGCACGTCGTGCGGGAAGCCGATGAAATAGGCGTTGTGCTGGACGTGGTCGCCGACCAGCTCGCGCACCGCGGACACGACCGTGGCGGCGAGGTCCATCGCCGGCCCGGTGGCCAGGGCGCCGATGTGCTCAAGCAGAGCCCGCGAGGCCGAGAACCCGACGTCGAGCAGTGCCGCGTCGAGCTGGCGGGCCACGGGCGTGCCGTCGCCGGCCTCGCCACCGCTCGCCGGCACGCGCAAGGTCTTCGCGATGATGAGCTTCTCGAGCACGCCGACCTCCGATTCGATGAATAAGGGGGCCGCCGGGGATTCGAACCCCGAACCCTTCGATCCCAGAGATGAAGGAAGCGCCTCCATGTGCCCGCACAGGGCGGGGAGCGGACGCGCTAATCAGCCGAATGCTCTGCCAGTTGAGCTAGCGACCCCGACGACGATCTTCACACGCTCCGACGCGGCAGGGCCATCGAGTTTCGGCGCCGCGGCGGGTGCGCTGATCGGAGGTACGCGTGCGGATCGCCGCGCTCGTGGAGCAACTCGCCAGTGGCGTGCAAGAAGACCGGGAAGCCGCCCGAGACCGGCTGATCGCGCACGGGAAAGCGGCTGTCGAGCCGGTGCTGCGTGCGCTCTGCGACGAGGCGATCGCGTCGAACCCGCAGCTTCTGAAGGAGGCGGCGGAGCCCTACCTGCCGGCGCTACTCAGGCTTCTCGGTTGCGGCGTTGGGTGGGGCCAACCGTCGCTCAAGAAGCGCGCGGGCGGCGTCGCGGGCGTTCTGCGCCGGCACATGCTTTCGCTGTGACGGGTGTCCGAATTCGTCCATCGTTCGCGGGAACAGGTCGGCGGCCGAGACCGCGTCCGTTCGGTTCAGGCGGGTCAGTAGCGGTCGAGGTTCTGGCTCGGCGCCATCACGATGCGGGGGTTGGCGTCCGGGTCGAGCCACTCCAGCACGCGCAGGAGGTTGGTCTGCGTCAGCGAGACGCAGCCGGCGGTGGCGCCGCTGCCCATGACGTGCAGGAAGATGCCGCTGCCGCGGGCCGGGGTGGCCACCTTCACGGGGATGTTGTAGTTGATGACCGCGAAGTAGTTGTACTGCGGGACTTCCTCCCACAACGCCTCGCTGAAACCGCCCGGGTCGTTGCCGTGTTCGAAGCTGTTGTACGCGGCCGAGTCGGGGTTCTCGTTCCACCAGTCGTCGGTCACCAGCTTGTGGTACTTGTACTTGACGCCGGGGTCCGCCCGCACACCGTACATTGTGGATCCGAAGCTGTAGACCCCCGTCGGCGTGGTGGCGACGCCTTCCTCGTGGTTCTCGCTGAATCCCTTGGAGCCGATCCGCGCGCTCATCTTGCCGAACTTCGCGCGCCACACGCCGTTCGTCTTCTCGAACGTCTCCATGGACGCGTAGCTCGTGCCGTACCCGCTGTTGTAGACGACGACCACCTGTCGGGTGCTGGCCGGAAGGGTGCGCAGCCGGGACGCGAGGTTGCTCATGGTCTGGGGCGGCTTCTTGGTCGCCCGCACCGACGGCAACGGCGAAGGCACGCGGGACCGACCCAAACCCACCGAAGCCGGCGCGGTGGCGGCGACCGGAGCGTCCGGCACGGCGGTGCGGCCCGGGTCCGCGCAGGACGTCAGCCCGAGGGCAGCTATCAGCGCTACCGCGATTGCACCGAACGCAGACCGCCGGATTGTCGTCCGCAAGCTACTCCTCGAAGGGTCGTACGGGGCCCATCGCCGATGGGGAGGAAGAACGTGAAGATTTTATGGCGGCGGTGTGCTCTGGTCGCTGTCGGGGGCCGCACCCGCCGCGGATCGAAGCCCTAGCATGAGGTTCGTGGCCCCAGGTTTCGACAGTCTTCAGTCCCTCGTCGGCGTCCGAGGAGGCGGGGACAGGGTGGAGGTCGACTTCGGTGCCGGTCCGCGTCGACTGCCCCGTTCCATCGAGGTCCTGAACCTCACGGCTGCCGGTGGGCTGGTGCCGGCGGCGGGTCGGATCGACTGGACACAGCTGTCGGCGTTGCCCGCGTTGCGCACGGTCGAGTGGTCGGGCCCTGACCGCGGACTCGTCGACGCGCTCGCCACCCGCTCCGATATCGGGTTCCTGGAGTGGCACGACGCAGTCGGCGAGGTGGACCTCAGGAGCACAGGGCTCGACACGGTGCGGCTTTACGGCAGTGCGTTTGACAGCCTACGTCTGCCCGCGTCAATCCGGACACTGCTGCTTCGCAGGCCATCGGCATCGCTCCGCGTCGAGGCGGCGGACCTGGGGGAGTGGCTGGACCTGCGATTGTTCCCCTATGGCGGCGCCCTCTCGGTGCCAACGGGATTGACTCGGGTGCCGACGCTGTGGCTGTGGGTGGGCGCGGAGGTGTCGGCGCGGGCGCTGTCCGGTCTGACGAACCTGCGGGACCTGCGGCTCACCTTCGAATCGCCGCCCGGCGTGGTGTCGGACCTCGCCGATCTCGGCCGGCACCAGCGGCTGCACCACCTGCGCATGGATGACGCCTACGGTCTGGACCCGGCTGCGTTGCCGGAGCTGTCGTCGCTGCGTGGCCTGTCGACCCACGGGACCAGACACACGATTGCCCAAGCGCTCGAGGCGCGCTTCGAGGGCGAGCCGGTCGAGCTGAGCATCACAGGCGCGAAGTCGGAGGCCTGGCTCGCCGACTACCTCGACAACCCGTTCCGGGACTGGGTGGAGGAGTCGGAGCCATTCGCCCGGGCCGCCTGTGAGGCGTACCTGGAGGCGGTGCGATCGATCGAGTCGGTCGCACCCGACGCCGAGCGGGTGCTCCGCGATTTCGTTGCCCGGCTCAACGCGATCGACGAGGAGCACGAGCTGATCGACACGTTCTATCGCGAGCAGGCAGGGGACGCGTTCGACGCGCTCGCCCAGCGCCTCGGGGTGCCCGGGCCGGTGGCCGGCGACTGGTTCGACGAGACCCGCGAGTTCTGATCGCCACAACAGTTCCACAACCGGCCACGCCTAGAAAGAGAGCCTCGACCTAGGAGGCGATGGGATGGGCAAGGCTGTGGTGGCCGCGATCGCGGTGGGCATGGTGGCGTCGTTCGTGCAGGCCCAGCCCGGTCTGCCGGATACGCCGGTGTGTAACCGACACCTGTCGGTCGATGACGTCAGCGGCTACGAGGGCGACGCCCCGGCCCGGGTCTACACCGAGTTCGTGTTCCATGTGACGAGCAGCGGCTGCGGCGCGCCCATGGAGGTGCCGTTCGAGGTCAGCCCGATCGACAGCACCGACTTCTTCGACATGGTGCCGCGGTTCGGCTTCATCCGGTTCGGCGCGGGTGACCTCGAGCCGAAGGAGATCACCGTGCAGGTCAGGCCCGACAACGCGCCCGAGCACGACGAGATCTTCGCCGTCTGGATCAAGCCTCCGGCTGCCCCCGGTGCGGTGATCGACAAGTGCGTCGGCGGCGGAAAGATCCTCAACGACGACTTCGGTGTCGTGCTCTCGCCCAAGATCGGCTCCCGCCTGCACTGCTCAGAGTGAGAGGCGGTGCAACTGGGCGCGGGCGCGGTCGGCCGTGTGCTCGTCGGACAGGTCGTCGGCGATGGCCGCCGCCTCGTCCAGCGGCTTGCCGGCCTCGGCTTCCCGCCCGGCGTCGATCAGGGTCGCTCCGAGCTCGACCAGCGTGCGCGCCTCGTAGCGCCGGTTGCCCGCCGCCCGGCGCAGCGCCAGCGCGGCCGTGAACGCCTCCAGGGCCGCCTCCAGCGCGCCGGTCGCGCGGTGCGTCTCGCCGATGCCGTGCTGGATCGCGGCTTCGAGGCGCCGGTCGTCCGCGTCCCGCGCGAGCAGCAGGCCGCGGTGCAGGTGGTGCAGGCTCTCGTCCGGCTGCCCGACGCGGGCATAGAGGTGGCCCAGGTTGTTCAGGGCGAGGATCGCGCCGAGGGTGTGCGAGTTGGCGACGTGCACGGTGTGCGCCTCGTGGCAGGCGCCGATCGCCTCCTCGAACCGGCCTAGCTCGCCGAGGGCCGCCGCCAGGTTGTTGTACGCGTGCCCGATCCCGCGCAGGTCGCCGGCCGCCGCCATCAGGCGCAGCGCCTCGCGGAGGTGGTCGAGGGCGGCCTCGTACTGGCGGGCGGCGATGTGGGCCACCCCGAGCCCGCTGCGCATCAGCCCCTCGACGACCGGGTCGCCCGCCCGTTGCGCCGCCGCCAGTCCCAGCCGGTTGATCGCGACCCGGCTGTCGGAGTGGCCGCGTGACTCGAAGTAGCCGCTGAACAGGTAGCTGAGCTGCCATACCACGCGATCGTGACCGCGTCGCAGGGCGAATGCCGCCACGGGTACGAGGTTGTCGCGCTCACCGTCGAGGAACGCCAGCACCTCGTCCGGGTCGGCGCCGAACGGCAGTTCGCGGGGTGGATGCAGCGGCGTGGCGACGACCCGGTCCCGGCCCCGGTCGAGCACGCGGTTGGCGGCCTCGGCGACGGCCAGGTACCAGTCGAGCAGTCGCCCGACCGCGGCTTCTGACTCGGAGTCGTCGGCCGCGCATTCGACGGCGTACCGCCGCATCAGGTCGTGGAAGCGGTAGCGACCGACCGCGACCTCGTTGAGCAGGTGCGCGGCGGCCAGCTCGTCGACGCCGCGCCGGCCGCGCCCGTGCGTGTCGTCGACGATCGCGGCAGCCAGCCACGACGAGACCGTGCCACCCGGATGCAGCCCGACGAGGCGGAACATCCGCGCGGCCGGGTCGCTCAGCGCCTGGTAGGCACTCGCGAACACTGTCCGGACGCTGCGCGCGTCACCGTCGACGGACAGCGCGTCGAGCCCACCCTGGTCCAGCTCGGCCACGAGCTCGGCGATCGGTTGGCGCGGACGGCCGGCCAGGCGTGCGCCGGCGACCCGCAGGGCGATGGGGATCCGTCCGCACAACTCGACCAGCCGGTCCGTCGCGGCGGGCTCGGCGGCCACGCGTTCGCTCCCGAGGACCCGGCCGAGCAGCGCCCGGGCGTCGCCGGGTCCGAGCGCGTCCAGCTCCACGTGCAGGACGCTGTGGTACGCGGACGCGGCGGCGAGCCGGTGCCGGCTGGTGACCAGGATCCGGCTGTGCGGGGAGTTGGGCACCAGGGGCAGGACATGGTCGGCGGTGCCGGCGTTGTCGAGGACGATCAGCGCCTTGCGGTCGTGGATCAGCGCTCGGTAGTGGGCGACCCGCTGTTCGACCGAGACCGGGAGCCGGTCGGGTGGCACGCCGAGTCCGTCGAGCACCCGCGCGATCACCTCGCCGGGGGTCAGCGCCGTCTCCGGGTCGTGGCCGCGCAGGTCGACGAACACGATGCCGTCGGGGAAGTGCGCGGACACCTCGTGCGCCCACTCCACGGCCAGCGCGGTCTTTCCGATGCCGGCGGATCCGCGCACCACCATGATTTGCGTTGTCCCTCCGGCCAGCCAGTGGCGAAGGGCGTCGAGCTCGACGGTACGGCCGGCGAAATGCCCGACGCGCGGTGGCAGCCCGGCCGCGGTGGGGGTGTTCCTGCCCAGTTCGCCGCGCAGGATCGCGGCGTGCAGGTCGTTGACCCGGTGGCTGGGGTCGACGCCGAACTCCGCGGCGAGATGGTTGCTGAGCCGGCGGTAGCGGTCGAGGGCGTCGACATGGCGTCCACAGTGGAACAGTGCGCGCATGAGCAGCTCGACGAGGCGTTCGCGGGTCGGGTGGATGGTGGCGAGGCGTTCGAGCTCGGGTACGGCCTCGGGGTGCCGCCCCAGCCGCAGGTTGGCGTCCCAAAGGTCCTCGATCGCCGTGAGCCGGATCTCCGCCAGCCGCTCCGTCTCGGCCCGTCCCCAGCCGTCGGGCTCGCCGTCCGCCAACGCGTCGCCGCGCCACCAGGCCAGGCTTTCGGTGAGCAGCGCCGCGGCCTGCTCGGGCTCATCGGGAAGACAGGCGCGGGCGGCGCGTACGCCGTCTTCGAACCGATGGGCGTCGACCTCGGCGCGGGGGAGTTCGAGCTGGTAGCCGGGCTCTTTGGTGAGCAGGACCCCGGGCAGGCCACAGGACTCGAGCGCCTGGCGTACGCGGGAGACGTGGCTGTGCAGGGTGCGTACCGCCGTCCGGGGCGGGTCCTCGCCCCAGAGCGCGTCGACCAACCGGGAGCGGGGGACGACCGTGCCGACGCCGAGTGCGAGGAGGGCGAGCAGGGTGCGTTGCCGGGCACCGACGAGTGCGGCCGGTCCGGCCGGGCCGTCGACGGTGACCGGGCCGAGCACGCGCACCCAGGGTGACACGCCAACACCCTCGCACGGGGGCGGTGCTGCCGGGCCGAACTGCATGCAAGTAGACAATCAATGTCGATGTAAAGGACACTTGACACCGCCCGCGGCGCCCCTTAGCGTGTCAAGTAGACTTGACATCGCTTCGAAGGAGGCGCTCGTGTCCGCACTCACGGAGCTCAAGGCGACCGCTCGGCTCGCGCTCTGGACGCTCGCCTGGGTGGCCACCGTGGCCCTGGCCAAGTTCGGCCCCCGACACGTGTGGGATCCGCCGCAGCAGGCGGCGAGTTGGGCCGCGATCGCCGTCAACGTTGCCGTCGGAGTCGGCTGGATCGTCGCCTTCACGCGCTTTCTCCGCGCGCTCGACGAGCTGCAGCGAAAGATCATGCAGGATGCCCTGGCGGCCGCGTTGGGCGTGGGATGGGTCCTCTGGTTCGCCTACGTCGTGGCCGACCAGGCAGATCTGGCGACCGCCGACCTCAATGTCGCCGTCCTGCCCGTGGTCGTGGCGGTCGTCTTCGTGGTGGCGCTCGCCGTGGGCAAGATTCGATACCGATGAAGAACCGCATCACCGACCTTCGCGCCGAACGCGGCTGGACGCAGTTGTCCCTCGCTCAACAGGCCGGTGTGTCCAGGCAGACGATCAACGCCATCGAGACCGGGAAGTTCGACCCCAGCCTTCCCCTCGCTTTCCGTCTCGCCAAACTCTTCGACACGCGGATCGAAGAGCTCTTCCTCGACGAACAGTGACGCGGGCGGGTCCAGGCGTCGCCCGGACCCCCCGCAGCTCAGGCCGCGAGGTGCAGGCCCCGCCAGCCGCGGCGGTCGGGTGCGGCGGTGCGCCAGGCGTCGAGGATCTCGTGGGCGCGGGGCTCGGGTGCGGCGATGAGGACGACCTGCTGGCCCGCTTCGGTCGCCCGTTCGACCTCGATCGACTCCTGGCTGCAACACGCGCACAGCAGTTGGGCGCTGTTGGTCGGCTCGGCGCCGAAGTCGGCCTCCTCGAACGCGACCAGGAGCGCTTCGAGGTCGTCGGCCGTGGTGGCGGTGACCGTGACCGACAGGGTGGCCACGTCGGAGGGCTCGAACAGCATGATCTCGTCGAACACGGCGAAGCGCGTGCCCGCCACGATTCGCTCGCCGTTGGGCGCACCGTCGTGCAGGACGACCTCGCCGCGGCGGCGACTGGTGTCGAAGGGGACGCTGCGCACTACCGCGCGGGTCGGGCACAACCGCTGGGCCCACACCACTTCCTGACCGGTCGCGGTGTTGATGCGTACACACGTCATGCCCAGGTTGGCGACGATCTCGCCGTCGCCGTCCGGGAGGTTGATGCCGTAGGCGATCCAGGAGTCGCGGGCGGTCGCCCAGTCCCGCAGCATGGTCGCGGCGATGCCGAGGTTCCAGAACGCGGGGTCCTGCGCGCCGCGCGTGGCGCGGGCGGCGGCCTCCTTGCCCAGGTCGTACGCCTCCTGCCAGTTGCCGAGGAACTTGTGGGCGAGGGCAGCGTCGAACCAGAGCTTGTCGGCACCGCGTGCGTCGGGATCGACCCGGACGGCGGCCTCCATCAGCTCGGCGGCACGCGGCCAGTCCTCGGCGTCCCAGGCCTGGTAGGCCTCCTTGACGAGGTCCTCGCGCGAACGATCACTGGACGGACTCATGGGAGGCAGGCTAGATCATCGGTGGTTGGTGCGGCCCAACCGCATCCCGGCAGAGGCGAAAGTCCCGGTGGCCGGGTGACCGTGGTCCTGTGCGGGTGTGGACCACCGGCACTGCTCCGCAGGCGGACAGGAGGGTGGAATCGATGTGGGTCCAGACAGGACCCGCAGACGGGACGAAAGGACGTGGAGCGCCATGACCGCGATGGCAGAGCGGCACACCGCGCGGACGACCGTTCAGGAGGTCACCGGCAGGTCGACCGGGACAACCGCCCAGCAGGCGGCGCGCTACGTGTGGGCGGGCGTTCGCCTGGCTCTCGCGTACACCTTCCTGTGGGCCTTCCTGGACAAGGTCTTCGGCTTCGGCTTCGCCACCCCGAGCGAGCGTTCATGGCTCAACGGCGGCAGCCCGACGAAGGGGTTCCTCAGCGGCTCGGAGGGGCCGTTCGCGGGCCTCTACCACCACCTCGCCGGCACGGGATTCGCCAACTGGGCGTTCATGCTCGGCCTGCTGGGCATCGGCCTGGCGCTCGCCCTCGGCATCGGCATGCGGATCGCCGCCGCCTCGGGTGCCCTGCTTTACGTCATGATGTGGTCGGTCGCACTTCCTCCGGAGGCCAACCCGTTCCTGGACGAGCACCTGATCCTGGCCACAGTCCTGGTAGGACTCGCGCTCGTCGGCGCCGGACGCACGCTGGGTTTCGGCGGACAATGGGAGAAGCTGCCGATCGTGCAGCGGCTGCCCTGGCTCAAGTGACCGCGGCGCGTTGTCGTTCATGGGTGACCATTACCGGGCAGCGTGCGTGGCGCAACAGGTGCGGGCCGACCGAGCCGTGCAGTGCGCCGGTCACCCGACCTCGGCCGTGGCTGCCGACGACGACGGCCAGGGCGTCTCGGGACTGTTCGACCAGGGCGCCGGCCGCGCTGCCGTGCACGACGGCGGTGTCGACCCGCACGGTCGGATATCTCTGGCGCCACGGTCGCAGGTCGCCGGCCAGTCGGTCCGCGGTCGCCTGGTCGAGGTCGCCAACGGCATGCACCAGCGACTGGTATCCGTAGCCGAGTGGGGGCGTTGGCGGATAGTAGGCACGCACGGCGAGCAGGGGAGCGTGGCGCTCGTCGGCGAGCCGGAAACCGACTGCCAACGCCCCTCGCGCCGGCTCGGAGCCGTCGCTGCCGACGACCACGGGCCCGGCGTGCACACCCTCGCGGACCATGGCGACCGCGCACGGCGCACGGCTGGCGACCTGTTGGCACACGGAGCCGAGCAGGAGGCTGGCGAACCCGCCGTGGCCGCGGCTCCCCACGACCAACATCCCTGCCCCGCCGGCCGCGTTCAGCAACGCCGGGACGGCCCAGCCGACCACCTGCTGCGGGCGGACGTCAAGATCGCGGTCAACCCTCCGCGCCGCGTCGGCCCCGGCATCGAGGATGGCGTCGACCTGTTCGGGATGGAGCCCGGGCTCACCCCCGAAGCGCGGGCCGGTGTCGTGCGCGAGCAGCACACGCAGTGGAACCTCGCGCAGGGCAGCCTCTTCGGCGGCCCACCTGACCGCCGCGGTCGCGCACGGCGACCCGTCGGTTCCGACGACGATCTCCCGGTTGTCCACGGTGTGCGCAACTGTTGACACGGGCACCTCTGACACCGCCTCCCCGGACCGCTGGTCACACCTCAACCAAAACGCGCCCGGTCGGCCCGGGTCAGGGCCATCCGGCCCGCTGGCCAGGTGCCGGACGGCCCTGCCCGGGACGCCGCCACCGCGGTTGCCTGGAGTTAGGAAGGACAAAGATGATGTCGCGCATCGCTGACCCCATCGCGGTCGTGCTCGCGGAGGCCGCCAACGTCGCCGGCTACGCGCCGTCGATCCACAACACCCAACCGTGGCGTTGGCGGGTGCTGCCCGACCGGCTCCTGCTGTTCGCGGACCGCGGCCGGCAGCTCACCGCCACCGACCCGGACGGAGAGCTGCTGCTGCTGAGCTGCGGCACGGCGCTGCAGCACGCCCGTCTGGCGCTCTGTGCCGCGGGCTGGGACACGACGGTGCGCTATCTGCCCGACCCCGCGTGCCCGGACCTGCTGGCCGAGATCATCCCGTGCGATCGGGCCGAGGTCACTCCGCGGGCGATGCGCATGGTGCAGGCGATGAGGACCCGGCATACCGATCGCCGGCCCGTGTCCGACGAGGCGCTGCCCTCGGACACCACGCACGCGTTGGCCGCTGCCGCCGCGGGGTCGGCGCGGCTGCACGTGCTGACCGCCGACCAGGTCCTCGAGCTGGCCGCCGCGGCATATCGGGCCGGCGAGATCGAGGCGGACGATCCGCAGATCCGGTCCGAGCTCGCCTACTGGACCGGCAGATCCGCGCCGGAGGGCACCGGACTGCCGCAGGACGTACTGCTGGCGGGCGCTCCCCGAACGACGGTGCCGGCGCGGGACTTCGGAACGCCGGGCACGCTGCCGATCGGGCCTGGTCACGACCGGCACGCACGGTACGCGTTGCTCTACGGCGACGACGACCAGCCGGCCTCGTGGCTGCGCGCCGGTGAGGCGCTGGGCGCGGTGTGGCTCGTCGCGGTCGGGAAGGGCGTCTCTCTGGTGCCGCTCAGCGGTGCCATCGAGGTGACGACCACCCGGGAGACACTGCGCCGGATGCTCGCGGGCGTCGGCCGGCCGTACCTGGTCATCCGGCTCGGTGTCGCGGACGCCGCGCCGCCGCGCACGCCGCGGATGCCGGCGAGCCAGACCGTCGACCTGTCCGCGGTCGACCCGGGCTGACCGGATCAATGCGCGGCGCGAGGTCGCTAGGCTGAGATGATCGGGGTTAAGGAGCCTAGCGATGCCTGGACCAGCCGAGCCTGACGAGAAAGCGGGCATCCAGCGCGAACGCGGCGATAGCTCGCTGACATTTCCCGACGCACCGCGGCTCGAGCTCGACCAGCTCCTCGGGCAGTTGGTCGACCGGGCGCAGGAGGTGATGTCCACCCAGGGGCGGCTTCGCGGGCTGCTGCACGCGAACCAGCTCATCATCGGCGATCTCGCTCTCCCGGCCGTGCTTCGGCGCATCGTCGAGGCCGCCCGCGAGCTTGCCGGCGCCCGCTACGCGGCGCTGGGCGTCGTATCGCCCACGGGTGGACTGGCCGAGTTCATCCACAGTGGAATGCCCGCAGACGCGGTGGAGGTCATCGGTCATCTTCCCCAGGGCAAGGGCCTGCTGGGTGCGCTGATCGACGACCCGCGACCGATCCGCCTCGAGGACATCGGCGACGACCCGCGCTCGGCGGGGTTCCCGGCCGGGCATCCACCGATGCACAGCTTCCTCGGCGTGCCGATCCGCGTCCGCGACGAGGTCTTCGGCAACCTGTATCTGGCCGAGAGCGCGGCCGGCGCGTTCACCGCCGAGGACGAGGAACTGGTCAGGGCGCTCGCCGCGACGGCCGCGGTCGCGATCGACAACGCCCGCCTCTACGCCTCCGCACAACTGCGGGGCGAATGGCTGCAGGCGTCGGCCGCCATCACCCGTCAGGTTCTGGCGACCGAGGGCTCGCCCATCCTTCCGCTTCGGCGCATCGCCGAGCGCACCATGGAGGTGGCGAAGGCCGATCTGGTGACGGTCGTGCTCCCGAACCCCGATGACGAAGACGAGTTGCGGATCGAAGTGGCCGTCGGCCTCGCCGCCGTCCCGCTCACCGGCACGCGCGTGCCGGCGCGGGGCACCTTGTCCGGTGAGGTGTTCGCGTCCGGTCGGCCGCTGCGGTTGGCCAACCCGGGTGAGGGCGGCGCGAGCGTGTCGCCGACGGCCGAGGTGGTCGACATCGGACCGGTCCTCGCGGTGCCGCTGCACGGCTCCGCACGCGTCCACGGTGTGCTGTGGACCGCACGAGCGCCGGGCCGGGCGCTGTTCACCGCCGACGACGTCGACATGGCCGCGAGCTTCGCCAACCAGGCGGCGCTGGCCATCGAGCTTGCCGAGGCACGCGCCGAACAGCAGCGCGTGGCGATGCTCCACGAGCGCGAACGGATCGCGGCCGACCTGCACGACCACGTCATCCAACGGCTGTTCGCCGCCGGTCTATCCTTGCAGGGCGCCGCGGTGCAGATCGGCGCCGGCCCCGACGCCGACCGCATCGTGCAGGTCATCGACGACCTCGACACCACCATCAGCCAGATCCGGACCACGATCTTCCAGCTCCAACGCCAACCCGGTGCCCTGGCGGGCGGCGTCCGTGGCCGTTTGCTCGATGTCGCGACCCAGGTCGCACCGGCGCTCGGGTTCGAGGCCGGCGTCCGCTTCAGCGGCGTCATCGAAAGCCAGGTGCCCGACGATCTTGCCGACGACCTCGAGGCGGTCCTGCGCGAAGCGCTCACCAACGTGGCACGCCACGCGGACGCCCGGTCGGCCGAGGTCGAGTTCACCGTCACGGCCGACGCCGTGACGCTCGAGATCCGCGACGACGGACGCGGGATCGGCGAGACCACCCGGGTCAGCGGCCTGGGCAACCTGCGGGTACGTGCGGAACGCCGGGGCGGCACCCTGGCGGTCATGGCCGGTCGGCCGTCCGGCACCCGGCTGGTCTGGTCGGTCCCGTTGGCGGGTCCCGGGTCGACCGGCGACAACTGAGGACCTTTGGCCCTGACCGCGCGCGCCCGCCATCCGCGACCGTGAGGCGGTGGACGCCATACCTGCCGGACCCGGAGCCGACCGGAACCTCGCCGAGTTGAGCCGCACCGAGTGCCTGCGGCTCATCGCGACCGGGTCGGTGGGTCGCGTCGTCTTCACGGAGGGAGCGCTGCCCGCGGCGCACCCGGTCAACTATCTGTTGGACGGCGAAGAGGTGGTGTTCCGCACCGGCGGCGGCGGCAAGCTCGCCGCCGCCACCCTGCGCAACATCGTCGCCTTCCAGGTCGACGACATTCGCGCCGGCGCGCGGACCGGCTGGAGCGTGCTCGGAGTCGGCGAGGCTTACGAGGTCGTCGACGCACTGCGACTAGGGTCGCTCGCACCACGGATGCCAGAGCCCTGGTCCGAGTCCGCAGTGGACGGACACCTCATCGCCATTCCCCTGCACCGGCTCACCGGCCGCGTCACCCGGGGTCGATGACGGAGGCCGCCGGCCGTCTCAGACTGGGATATCCGGGATGCCCGTAACCGATGCGGAGCACCATCTGCGGTGCGCCGTGGCGGCCCAGCGCCGAGCGCAGCCGTTCCCGAGCCGCCGGCACCTCGATGGGCTGGGACAGCATCGAGACGGCCAGGCCCGCGTCCGTCGCGGTCAGCAGCACCCGCTCGAGCGCCTGTCCTGCCCTCACCTGGTCGCTGTCGCGATCGCCGAGCGAGCCGAGCACCGCCACCAACGGTTCGGGTTCGTAGTCGCGCCCGGGCGGACGGGTGCGACCGCCGAACGCGCGCATCGGCAGCAGGTCCTGCGGCTCCGGTGCGTATCCCGCGGCGCGGACAGACACCCCGTCGGGTGCGAGCTCCGCTCTCCGCCATCGGTCGAGCTCATCCGCGTACGCCCGATCGCGGTGCAGCACCCGGTTCGCGGCGTTGACGACCTCGGCGAGCGCGTTGACCGCGCTGGTCCCGATGATCAGATCAAGCCAGCCGCCTTCGGCTCGTGCGGCCTCCAGGAGCCGAGACCGCAGATCGGCCGGCACGACCTCGGCGCTGAACGGCATGCGGTTGCTGTGCCGGCGCGCGATGGCGGCGCACAACGCCCGCTCGGCGCCGGAGGCGGGGCGCGGATCGTCCGGCAGCAGTTGGGCAACCACGTCGCGGTCCCGGCTGAGCGGTTGGACGAGCACCGCGGCGGGTTTCCCGAGGGCGGCCAGCGCCATCCGCAGGTTGAAGACGGCCGCGCCGCAACTGACGCGACCCGCCCAGTCGCGCGCGGGGATGTCGGGAAGCCGGCTCAGGTCGAGGCGGACCTCGATCGTGCCGCCGGAGAGGCGGAAGCGCCACGGTTGGCTGTTGTGCATCGACGGCGCCCGAATGGCCAGCTCGACCGCGGCCGACAGGTCGTCCGTGGTGTAGCCGGTTGTCGTCGGCGCTATGTTCGTCGGCTTCACGGGTGGCCCCCTCTGGTTGTCCCGCCACCGATCGTCTTCTGCCGGGCGTTTCCCGGGCAGGGGCAGAGGTCCCGAGGTCGCGGGCCGGCCGGCGTTGATGCACCGGGACCTCTCTGAGGTGCAGAATGAGTTGTGATTCGCGTGTACCTGCTCGACGACCACGAGGTCGTCCGTCGCGGCCTGACGGACCTGTTGCAGAGCCACGGCGACATCGAGGTGATCGGCGAGGCCGGGCTCGCCCGAGAAGCCGCCGCGCGCATCCCGGCGCTCCGGCCGGATGTCATGATCCTCGATGCGCGGCTGCCGGACGGCAGCGGCATCGACGTCTGTCGTGACGTCCGAGCCGTCGACCCGTCCATCAAGGCGCTGATCCTCACCTCGTACGAAGACGACGAGGCGCTGTTCGCGGCCATCATGGCCGGTGCGTCGGGATACGTGCTCAAGCAGGTCCGCGGCACGGACCTGGTCGACGGGGTCAGGCGGGTCGCCGCCGGTCAGTCGATGCTCGACCCGGCGGTCACGCAGCGGGTCCTGGACCGCATCCGCAGCGGCGTGGAGCAGCCACAGGAGCTCAAGGCGCTCACCGACCAGGAACGGCGGATCCTGGAGCACATCGCCGAAGGGCGCACCAACCGGGAGATCGCCGCCGAGATGTTCCTGGCCGAGAAGACGGTGAAGAACTACGTCTCCAGTCTGCTGGCCAAGCTCGGCCTCGAGCGCCGCACCCAGGCCGCGGTGCTGGCCACCCGGCTGCTGCGCAAGAACCCGTGACTACGCGACACCGGCGGCCTGGCGTAACGCGGGTGCGCCGGCCCGCACCGTGAGTTGGCGGCCGGCGGCGCCGGCGTCGTTCGTGGCTCTGCGCAGCACCGCGAGCGCGGCCGGCGACAGCCGGCCGACGTCGGTCACGTCGACCACGATGGGACCGCGGGAACGCATGATCGACGCCATCGCGATCGCGTCGCCCAGCGTCTCGGTGCGATCGGTTTCGACGTTGCCATGAACGGTGAGGGTCGTCGTGTGGCGGTGGACCTCGCAGGTAAAGCTGAGCTCGGTCATAACCCAACGCTGCCGCGTCGGCGTGCCTTTCCCGTAGGGCCGAAAGTCCCGATCGGCGGCACATGAGGCGCGTCAGCATCACTGGTCACGGCCGGCGGCCCACTGGTCCCGTGGGGACATGACCAATGCCGGTGGCAGCCGCACGGCCCGGTGGGCGACGCTCGACAAGGAAGATTGGAGTGGTCGTCATGACGATCCTTGTCGGGTACGACGGCTCAGCCGGTGCGCGGGCGGCGGTCACGCTGGCGCTCGAAGAGGCGCGGCGGTGGACCTGTCGCGTGCGGCTCGTCGACGTCTTCGAGTGGCCGGTGCGCGTCGGGCCGGCTACCACGCGGCCGCAGAGTTGGCCGCGGACCGAGGCCTACCGCGGCGCCGAACGCACTCTGGCGCGGGCGGTGTCCGCGCTCGCCGACGCGAACCCGGACGTGCCGGTCGACGGATTGGTGGTCGAGGGACCGCCAGCTGCGATGTTGTCCGATCTGTCCTCCGGCGTGCGGCTTGTGGTCGTCGGATCCGGGGGCAGCGGCCTGCGAGGCCGGCCGGGATCGACGACCCGTCACCTGCTGCGCCACGCGCTCTGCCCGGTGCTCGTCGTCCCCGAGACGGACGGCAACGCCACGACGGCCTGAGCGCGGCAACGGTGTGCCGCGCTCAGGGGTCGAAGTGCTTCATACCGCGCGACGGATGACGATGTCGCCGTGGCGGGTGCGGGCGTGGACCGAGACCTTGCCGTCCGACGGCGAGGGGTCGGACTGTCCCGAGACCGAGTCGCGCACCGACGCCCGCTCGCTCCGCACGTCGACGTCGGCCGTGGCGCCCTCGCTGATGCCGACCTCGATGGTGCCCGAGCCGTTCGTCAGGTTCGCGTGTCCGTTCGTCATCCGGCCGATCCGGATGGCGCCACTGGCGGTCCCGGCGGTGACGTTGCCGTCGGCGCGGTCGATGTCGAAGTCGCAGCTCGCACTGCTGAGCTCGAGGTCGCCGGCGGCGTGGCCGATCCAGGCCTGGCCGCCCGAGTTCGAGAACTTCACGGTCTGCCCGACCGAGCCGATCCGCATCGTGAACGCTCCGCCGTCGATGTCGGCGCCGCCCGTGATGCGGTCGACCGCGACCTCACCGGACGCGACGTTCGCCCGCAGCGTCTCCACGCGGTCGAGCTGGACCCGACCCGACGCCATGTGCACCTCGCAACCGCCCAACGACCCGGCGGCGTGTACGTCCGAGTGTGCGAGATAAGCCCGCAAGCTCGACCCCGCGGGCAGGTCGATGGTGATGGCCACCGAACCGGACTTGTCGCCGGAGGCCGTGGTCTTGACGGACAAGCGGCCGTTGGCGAAGTCGACCGAGGTCTTCTCGGCCACCTTGACGTCCTTGCGGTTCGCCGCGTCGATGGGTGCGACGACCACGGAGGCGTCGGTGCGGTCGCTGGCGGTGACCCGCACGCGGGCACCGGCGACCTCGACGATGGCGGCGATCGGGTTCGGGGTGGCGAAGGTCGGCATGACTGGCTCCTCTGGTCGGTCGGCTCGCTCTCGGCGGGCCATGCGACAACCATCGGCGCCAGTCCTGCCACCGACCTGACACGGTGTTGACACGGCCACTGACACGCCTACAAACGGAGCACCGGCGTCTCCAACCTCGTCCACGACCGGCCGTCGTCCGACACCGACATGCCGAACTGGCTCCACAGGCTCACCGCCAGGTAGCCACCGCCGTACACAGGGACGATCCGCGCGTACGGCGGCGGGGCGTCGCGTACCTCGCGGACCGTTCGGCCGTCACTGGTATGGAACAACCTCTCCCGCGCGGACAGGTACGCGCCGCCGTCGGCCGTCCCGTAGATCGTGTTCTGGCCGACCTCCACGGGAACTTCGGTGCCGTCGTCCCACGTCCGGCCGCCGTCATCGCTGCGGAAGACGCGCTGCGCGTACGCCGAGCTCGACTGGTACAGCGCGTACACCCGCTTGCTGTTCGCCACCGTGACGTCGCTGAACACGTCGTCCTTCGGCAGCTTGCGGACGCTCCAGGTGCGGCCGCCGTCGCGGCTGACGGCCAGCGACTTACCCACGTACCGCAGCTTGCCGCGTTTGCCCGTCGGTTCCGTCCCGGTGTAGCCGAACAGCCATCGCTCGGACGGCTCCGCCGGGGTGGCGAGCACCCGCGCCTCCAGGATCGGCAACGCCACGCTGGCGAGGTCGCCGGTGCGCGGGTCGAGGCCGATCAGCCGGTCCCGCACCACCTCGATCGACACCCAGTCGGCGGGCAGTTCCGCGACCTCGGCGACCGGGGCCGGGCGCCACATGCGACCCGCGTTCGTACTGGTCGAGTAGTCCGCCGTGCGGTCGCCACGCGCATCCGGGCGCCCGCGGACGACCGCGACCACGGTCTCGCCGGCCGCCGCGACGACGAACCGGGAGGCGTTGATCTTTCCGCCCGGCATCACGGCCGACGTCCAGGTGCGGCCCCGGTCCGCGGTGGCGGCGATCAGGTCGACGCACTGCGACCGGCAGTCGCGCACGGGGACATAGAGGTGGTCAAGGTCGCCGGCGACCGCGTAGCTGGTCACGGAGATCTGGGGGATCGGGCTGCGGCCGGGCACCGGGTTCTGGGCGAAATGCTCCAGTGCGTACGGGCTGCCGGTCGGCTCCGGTCGGGGCTGGTCGGCGCCGCCGAAGCTGCCGGTCGCGAGACCGCCACCGGCGGCGACCACCAGGGCGACCGCGGCCGCGCCGAACGCCGCCAGGAACCGGCGCTTGCGGGCGGCCTTGGCCACCACGTCGTCCCAGTCGGGCCGGAACGCCTGCCGGCCGGACTCGACCAGTCCGGCGAAGTCTGGTTCACGCACGGGTCGCCTCCCGGTCGGTGAGGGCCACCGCGAGGGCTCGGCGGCCCCGCAACAGCCTGGTTTTGACCGCTTCCACGCTGCAGCCCAGCGCGCTGGCCACCTCCGCGACCGGCTGGTCCGCGATGTAGTGCAGCACCACCGCCTCACGCACGACCCTCGGCAGGGTCTGCAGTTCCGCGACCAGCGCGACGTGGTCGGGGGACAGCGGCGGAGCGACCTCGTCCCGGGGCAGTCGCCCCGTGCGGACCAGGCGGTCGAAGAGCGCCCGTCTGCGGTGCCGCGAGCGCGCGACGTTCATCGCCACCGTCCGCAGCCACGCTTCGGGGTTGTCGACCCCGCGTAGCCGAGCCGGTCGCGCGAGCACGCGCGCGAACGCCTCGTGCACGGCATCCTGCGCCTCGGCATAGTCCCCGGTCAGGCCGAACATCTGGGCCGTGAGCCGGGGCGCCGCGACGCGGTAGAGCTCGTGCAGGTCGACATCGCCGTCCACCGTCACCTCCGTCAGTCACCCATACGACCTGCGGCACGCTGGGGAGGTGACATCACGATCTTCCCGAACACTGAACGACGGCTGACGCGGGGTTCCGTCGTCGTCAAGTGCGCCGACCTACCGTGTGGCCATGAGATCGAAGATGAGCGATAACGCCGCGAGAATCGGGCTGTGGGTGCACGTTCTCTGCTACGTCGTCGGCATTGCGGCCCAGGTCGTGTTGTGGCGGCTGCTCACGCCGGACCACTTCTTCTGGCCCCTGTGGTCGTTCCTCGGCTGGACGATCGGCCTGGCCTTCCACTTCTGGGCCGTTCGCTCGGCGCAGACCATGCGCTCGCGCTACTAGGCCCGGCCGGCGTCGGCGAGCAGGAGGTTTCGCACGAGGGTCCACAGATCGCCAGCCACGACGTGGTCGAGGACGTCGTAGTCGCACTGGTCGACGAAGCCCACCTGCCCGGCCAGCTCCCCTGCGGTGAGAAGCACGTAGTAGTCACCGTTGCCGTCCCCGGCGACCGGTAGCCACCCGCGCTCCCGCCACCCGGGGAAGAGCTCCAGCATCGACGCGATGCTCGTCGCACCACCAGGTTGCCGCACCCCGTACAGCCCACCCGGGCCGATCACGTCGCCCTTGCACACCTGTAGCCACTCTTCGAGTTCGGGCGGCAGCGGAACGCCGACCGCCTCTCGCAGGTCGGCGATCTCAGCGTCGTCGGCGCCGCCCGGGAACGAAGCTCCAGGTTCTCGGACGGCTGCGAGCACGAGCCGGACGACCTGTTCGCGGGTCGATGTCGGTTCCATCGACACCGAAACTACCGTGGCACCTCCTTGGCGAGACCATCTGCATCACGCTGACGCCTCGACTAGAGCGTTAGCGAGCCGCCCGGCAACGCATCCACGTCGGAATGATGCACGCCGGCCGCACGGTCACCGTCGAGTCCGCTGACCACACCTTCCGGGTCTAACGACGGCAATGAGCTGATCACCGAGGTCGCCCGCACCACGACCAAAGCGGTCGCCCGGTTCAAGGTCCGCAAGCGCGAACCTCCACGCCCTCGCGACCCGGCACAATAGGCCGTGCCGTGTCCCCCAACGCATGCGAGCCAGGACATTGACTGACCCGGGTCCCAAGAAGTGCCACGTGCGCCTCCAGAACTCTGGCGCCACGCTACTCGAGCTCGTCATCGAACCCTGGGGCCGTGACTACTGGCTACGACCCGGTGAAGTCTTCGTCGTCTCCACGGCCGCTTCGCCAGATGACAACCTCTATCCCGGGACTACTCATCCCGACGAGCCATTCGAGGTGGACTACCGCCCACAGTCGATGACGGTGCACTGCAACGGTCTCAGCGCTGATGTCACCGACTCCCACGGCAATGAGCTCACCTGCGGCCACCAGCGGCCCGAGACGGCCGCCGAGGAATCGACCAACTCCTGGCTGACGTCCCCCGAACCATAACCAAGGCCATCGCCCGATTCAGGGTCCGCCAGCCTGAGCCGCCGCGCCAGCCGTCCAGACATCCCGGCAACGGGATTCACGCGGGATGATCAAGCGATGGAATCCGCTAGTCGGCTCACGATCGACGCACCGTTCGTCATCGTGCGGGAACCCACCTTCGTCGCACGATTCGTCCTCGGCCCGGGCAAATAGAGGCCGTGGACAACGTCGACGCGTTCGTCGACCTGCCCGATGGATCGAGCTGGGCACTCACGATCTTCACCGTCGACGAGGTACGTCGCCTGCTCCAGCACTGGGAGGCGACCGCTGAGGTTGTCCATGGCAGTTGCTTCTGGGTCGTCGACCAGCTCATCGTTCCCCGTCCAGGGATAGCGGCCATGGTCACCGCGATTCGAGAACTCGTCCGGAGCAAGGACATCACCCGAGTTGGCATCCCCAGCGACGAAAGCTGAGCCGCAGCACATAGCCCTCAGCGTCTGTAGGGTCGGCGATGTGCCAACCCTGATCGACGTGATCTCACATCTCGATGACATTCCTGCCGGTGACGGCTACTCGCCCGGTCCGACCATCTATGCACGACGGCCGTGGACCCTTGCCTCGGATGCGCTGGTTCTCACTGGCGACGACGTTCCTGACGGCGTCACGACCAAGTCTGGCCACGACTACCTGCTGGAGGTCCATCTCGCTCTGGAGGCCGTCGAGGTCTGGAGCGACTGGAGGGATGGCGCGACACCAACCCCGGAAGAGGCGACGATTGCCGTCATCTACTACGGCGAACACGACGCCTACCAGATACCGGAGTAGGGCAGTCAGCCATACGGGCCGTTCGAAAAACCCGTGGTGCATGCGTAGGGCCGCTCCTAGGCTGCGGCCCATGCCTGACACTCCCGCGCCTCGGGTCATGCGCAGCGTCGACGACGTCTATGGCGACACGTTCGACGACCAGGAGGTCGAGGCGGCGCTGAACGAGAGCCTGTCGCCGCGGAGCCTCAACGAGTTGCTGTTCGACCTGGTCGCGGAGACCGGCCTGCCGCCGGGTTCGGCCGTGCTGGATGTCGGTGCTCGCGAGGGGCGTTACTCCTTCGAGCTGTCGCGTCGTTTCGGGTTCACCGTGCGGGGTGTCGAGCCGGTCCGCCGTCACCTCGACAACGCGGCCCGCGACCTCGCCGCCTTCGCGGTCGAGGAACCCGAGGCCGCCGCCCGGGTCCGTATCGACGAGGGCGTCGCCGAGAAGCTGACCGACCCCAGCGGCTCGGTCGATCTGATCTGGTGCCGGGACGTGCTCGTACACGTCGAGGATCTGGAGACGGCATTCGGTGAGTTCCGCCGGGTCCTCAAACCCGGCGGTCGCGCGCTGGTCTTCCAGATGACCGCCACGGACTGGCTCACCCCGGCGGAGGCGGCGTTCCTGTGGCCACCGGCCGGCATCCACACCTCCAGCGTGGATCCGCAACGGATCGAGGCCGCGATCACCGGGGCCGGGCTGAGCATCGAGCAATGCATCGAGTTGCACGGTGAGACCCGCGAGCGCAGCGAGGAAGACGGCATCGCCTCCAGCTCCCAGCAGTTGCTGTGGGTGTCGCGTTTGCTGCGCAACCGTGCTGCCTACGAGGAGCGGTTCGGCACCATCGCGTACGAGTACCTGCTCACCGACAGCCTGTGGGGCGTCTACCAGATGATCGGCAAGCTGAACCCGCGGATCTACGTGCTGTCGGTCTGAAAGGCGCGCTAGGCCTCGATGTCCACGACGACCCGGCCCCGCGATGCGCTGTGTTCCGCGAGGTCGTGTGCGTCGGCGATGTCCGCCAGCGGCAGGCGGGCGGCGATCGGGTAGCGCAGGTCGCCGGCCACCAGCGCGGCCGTCAGGTCCTTCGCGGCGGCCTTGTTCGCCTTCTCCGGGAAGTCGTCGTTGCTCAGGAACCGGACCGTGAGGTTCTTGAAGCCGAGCTGCCAGAACGGGATGCGCGGCTCGGTCGCGCCCGTCGCGTACGCGGCGACCACGCCGTT
The DNA here is from genome assembly GCF_900107455.1 of Asanoa ishikariensis. Lineage (GTDB taxonomy): Bacteria > Actinomycetota > Actinomycetes > Mycobacteriales > Micromonosporaceae > Asanoa > Asanoa ishikariensis. The sequence goes on from NZ_FNQB01000004.1 coordinate 873,868, forward strand.
GTAGTCCAGGATCTCCAGGTTGGTCGCCAGGTTCGTGTCGAAGGCGAGCTCGGCCACCCGGTCGACCGGTTCGCCGCCGGTGTGTTCGAGGATCCGGGCCGCCACGTCGCCGGAAGCGGTGTCGACGGCCTGGTGTGCGCCCGCCGCCAGGGCCTGGTCGATCTGGTCCGGTGTGTGCACCGTGGCGATCACGGTGGCGCCGCCCCGGCGGGCCACGGCCACCGCGGCGCGGCCGACCGCCCCCAGCGCTCCCGAGACGACCACCCGCTGGTCCGTCACCGGACCGTCGGCGAAGATCGCCCGGTGGCCGGTGATGCCCGGGATGCCGAGCCCGGCCGCCTGGTCGTCCGGCACCCCGGAAGGCAGCGGCACGGCGTGGTGGGCCGGGACCACCGTGTACTCGGCGGCGGTCCCGAACGGGCGGTACGACTGGGCCAGGTAGACCCACACCCGCTCGCCGATCCGGGACCGGTGGATGCCCGGTCCGACGGCGTCGATCGTCCCGGCGCCGTCGCCGTGCGGGATGACCCGGGGGTACGGCATGGTCGACCCCCACCAGCCCTGCCGTTTGCCGATGTCGCCGACGTGGACCCCGGAGACCGACACCTTGACGCGGACCTCGCCCGGGCCCGGCTTCGGATCCGGGAGCTCGCCGACCTCGAGCACCTTATGTGCCGGGCCCTGCCGGTCGTACCATGCCGCGCGCATCAGGCATCTCCCTCGAAGCCGTCGGTGCCTTCCTCGGAGCTGATCACCTCGGCGATCGCCTCGAAGAACGCCTGGATGCCGGGCCGGTTGGCTCCGCGGCGCCGCGACTCGGCGAAGTCCTCGTGGGTGTTCCACAGGACGATGTCCAGCCACTCCTCGGCGTTCAGGCGGATCAGTCGCGCGCCGAGGAAGCCGGCGCGGTCACTCTCGAAGTCGCGCAGCATGGCCGGTCGTGCGGCCAGCAGCGCGTCGGCGCGTGCCTCGGGCACGCGGAAACGGGTCAACTCGACTGTGCTCATCGCTCCTCGATCCCTCCGTGGTACCCGCAAAGATAGTCCAGAACCGTGACTATCACAAATGGGGACCATCACGTAGTTGTACTAAGCTGGAGTGGTCGACGGGAGAGCGGATGAAACGCAGCATGCACAAACGGCAGGACCCTGACCTGGGGGTACTGGCCGCGAACCTGCTGTTCGACCTGCAGCGGGAGCTGTTCGGCCGCAGTGCCGAGGCGGGCTTCGACGACCTGCGGCCCCGGCACGGCGCCGTCACGGCCTACCTCGACGAGGAGGGGATCCGGCCGGGCGAGCTCGCGCAGCTCTCCGGCCGGCACAAGCAGACCGTCGGCGCCATCATCGACGAGCTCGAGGATCTCGGATACCTGCGGCGCGAGTCGGATCCCGCCGACCGCCGGGCGAAACTGATCATGCCAACCGAGCGTGGTCGCGCGCTGATGCGCTACTCCGACATGGTGGTCGCCGAGATTGAAACCCGGCATGCGGGGGTGCTCGGCCCGGAACGGTACGAGGAGTTCAAGGCCAGCCTGCGGGCGATCACGCGGGCGTGACGACAGCAACATTGCAGGTCAAAGGCTTGCCCGGCGGATTCGGTACGGAGATACCGTATTTCCATGCCGAACACTCCGGAACTGCTGGCCGCGCACGGGTCGAAGCGGGTGTCCACTGGGGACAGGTCGTCGAAGCGGCCGCCAAGCTCGGCCTTGCGCCGCTCGCCGGCTCCTCACCACAGGTCGGCGTCGTCGGCTACACGTTGGGCGGCGGCGTGAGCGTCTCGATGGGACGGGCCTTCGGGTACGCGGCCGACCACGTCCAGGCGGTCGAGGTCGTGACCGCGGACGGCGCGCTGCGCCGCGTCACCCCGGATTCCGACCCGGGCCTGTTCTTCGCCCTCCTCGGCGGCAAGGGCAACGTCGGTGTCGTCACCGCGCTGGAGTTCGACCTGTTCCCGGTCGCGGAGCTCTACGCGGGATCGCTCCAGTTCGCGGGGGAGCACGCGGCCGACGTGCTCCGCGCGTACCACCTGCTCACTGCCGCGGCGACCGACGAGCTGACGTCGTCGATCGTCTTCCTGCGGGCGCCGGACCTGCCGTTCGTTCCCGAGTTCATGCGCGGCAAGCTCACCGTGTTCGTCCGCCTCGCGTACCTCGGCACCGACGGCGACACACTGGTCGCGCCGCTGCGGGCCGCCGCCCCCGTGCTCGTCGACACCCTGACCACGATGCCAGTGGGAGACATCGCCGCCATCGCCAACGACCCGAGCGACCCGGGCACCTCGGTCGAGCACTTCGCCATGCTCGACGAGCTGTCACCGTCCGCGATGGACGCGATCCTCGAGCTCACCGACTCCGCACAGGGCCCCACGCTGGTCAACCTGACCCAGCTCGGCGGCGCGTTCGGAAGGCCGGCGCGATACCCGAACGCTGTGCGCCGTGACGTCGCCTTCGCCCTGTTCGCGCTGACCGTCGTGCCGCCCGGCGCACCGGCCCTCGCGCACGACCCGGGGTTGGCGCTGACCAACCGGCTCGCCGGCCCGACGGGCAAGAAGCATCCCAGCTACCTGGCACCGGCCGACGCGTCGGTCGCGGGCGTGCGGCTGGCCTACGACGATGCGACCTATGAGCGGCTCCGGACCGTGAAGACCACCTGGGACCCGCAGAACATGTTCCGCTGGAACTACAACATCCCGCCCCGGGTATAACTCCGTGGTGACGCGACGACGGCGGGCCGGCGGGACCAAGCGGATGGCTGTCCTGGACGCGGTGGCGACCGTGCTCGCCGCGCGCGGATACGAGAACACGCGGTTCACGGACGTGTCGCTGGCCAGCGGCGTCGCGATCAGCACGCTCCAGAACTACTTCGGGTCGCGGGAGGACATGGTCATCGAGGCCATGGAGGCCTTCACCGACCGCGAGGTGGTCGCGCTGGAAGCGGTGTCCGAGGCCGAGCCCGACCCGTGGCGGCGGCTGGTCGCCCTGGTGGACCGGAGCCTGCACAACTCGGAGAGCGCCCGGCAGGTCCTCGTCGAGTTCTGGCGGTTCGCCATGCGCGACGACGACCTCGGCCAGCACAGCGCGCACGTACGCACGCGTTACCGGGAGCCGTTCCTGGCCGCCGTGCGTGAGGGCATCCAGCGCGGCGACTTCACGCCCGCACACGACGCCGAGGCCGTGACGGACCTGCTGCTGGCGAGCCTGGCTGGGCTGACCCTGTTCGCCGTGCAGCGCGGACCCGCGCCGTCGCCCGAAGAGCTGCGCGAGGTCCTGCTGTCCCAGCTCAGATCGATGCTGGGCGGCAAGGGCTGACGCTGGATACCGTCGAGGCACGTCCCCCCGGTCGGATCTGCTCCACGCCCGCGTGAAGCGGGCAACGAGATCAGAAGGGGCTTCGGATGACGTACGTTATCGATCGGGCCGATCTGGGGCGGCTGGCTTCGCAGGTCGCCGGCCCCGTCCTCGCCCCCGGCGACGCGGACTACCCGGCGGAGACCGCCACCTGGAACGAGACGCTGGTCGAACGGCCGGCGGTCGTGGTCGGTGCCACGTCCACCGCCGACGTGCAGGCCGCCGTGCGCTTCGCGGCCGCCAACGACCTGCCCGTCGCCGCGGTCGCCACCGGGCACGGCGCGGTCGTGGCCTCCGACGGCGCCGTCATGGTCAACCTGCGCCGGCTCAAGGACATCGTCGTCGACACCCCGACGCGGTCGGCGACCATCGGCGGCGCGGTCACGGCCCAGCCCCTGATCGACGCGGCGTTCCCGGAAGGCCTCGCACCGCTGGCCGGCTCGTCGCCCAACGTGGGCGTGGTCGGCTACGCCCTCGGCGGCGGGCTGAGCGCGACGCTGGGCCGCACGTACGGCTGGGCCGCCGACCATGTGCGGTCCGCCGACATCGTCACCCCGGACGGCGAGCTCCGGCACATCGACGCCGCACACGAGCCGGACCTGTTCTGGGCGATCCGCGGCGGCAAGGGAAACTTCGGCGTGGTCACCTCGCTCGACCTCGACCTGGTGCCGATGACGGAACTGTATGGCGGTGGCATCTACTTCGCCGGCGAGCACGTCGAACCGGTGCTCGACGCGTTCCGCCGGCTGGTCGCCGCTTCGCCGCAGGAGCTGACCCTCTCGTTCGCGTTCATGCGGTTGCCCGACCAGCCGGACGTGCCGGAGCCGCTGCGCGACCGGTTCACCGTCCACGTGCGGGTCGCCTATCTGGGGCCGCCCGCCGAAGGCGAACGGCTCATCGCGGACCTGCGCGCCACCGCGCCCGCCCTGATCGACACGGTGACCGAGATGCCGTACACGGGGATCGCCGCCATCCACCAGGACCCGCTCGATCCGGTGCCGACGTACGAGGTGTCGGCCCTGCTCAGCGACTTCCCGGCGGACGCCGAGCAGGCGCTGATCGACGTCGCCGGACCGGACGCCGACACCCCGGCCGGGATGATCGAGATCCGCCAGCTCGGCGGCGCTCTCGGCCGCGACCCGAGCGTGCCGAACGCCGTCGGCAACCGGGACGCCGGTTTCCAGCTCTTCGGCGGGGCGTTCGGGACCGGACCCGGCCTGGCGGAGCAGTTCCGTGCCCCGTTGGCCGCGATCTCCGGCGCGCTGGCCCCGTGGTCGACCGGCCACCAGCAGGCGAACTTCCTGACCGGCTACGACCTCGCGCCCGATGCGGTGGCGCGGGCGTACGAGCCGGACACCTACCACCGGCTGCGCGAGGTCAAGCGGTCCTACGACCCGCGCAACCTGTTCCGGATCAACCACAACATCCCGCCGGAGACCTGAGTCCTACTTGGACCTGGTCACCGAGGTCGCCGCTGTCGAGCCGTCGGCGCCGCCCTGGACGCTGACCTTGTCGCCGGCCTTGAGGTCCTTGAGCTTGCCGGGTATCGCGACGGTGGTCGCGCCGTCGGTGCGGACGGTGACGACCTCGCCCGCCGCCGTCTCGACGTAGACGGTGGTGCCGTCGACGAGCTTCACGGTGCCGGTCGTCGTCTCGCCGGAGCCGGAACCGCTGTTTCCGGTGCCGCCACGGGCCGCTCCGCCGCCCGGGAACGCCGTCGGCGGGGTGAACCCGCCCTGGCCACGGAACCCGCCGCCGCCCGTGGGCTGCTCACCGTACGCCTTCTGGACCTCGATGCCCGTCGCGAAGCCGCCGACCAGCAGCAGCGCCACCGCCAGGACGACGGTCCACCGGTTCCACCAGCGACGGCCGGCCGCGGCGGCGAGCTGTGCGTCCAATGTGGTCACGCGATTCTCCCGGTGTCACTCGTAGCGGAGGGCGTCGATGGGACGCAGGCGGGCGGCCCGGTTCGCGGGGACGCTGCCGAAGAAGAGGCCGATCGCGACGGAGACGCACAGCGCCAGCGCGACGGAGCTGGGGACGATCACCGGGCGCACGCCGACGATCGTGAAGTGGCTGCCGATGAGCGCGGCCGCCACGCCCAGCCCGCCGCCGAGCAGGCTCAGCATCGTGGCCTCGGCGAGGAACTGCGTCAGGATCACCCGGCGGGGCGCGCCCAGAGCCTTGCGGATGCCGATCTCGCGGGTCCGCTCGGTCACCGTCACCAGCATGATGTTGGTGATGCCGATGCCACCGACCAGCAGGCTGATCCCGGCGACCGCGCCGAGCAGCGTGGTGAACGTGTCGGCCGTCTCGCTCTGCGTCTCCAGCAACTGGGAGGCGTTCTGGATCCGGTAGGGCTGGCTCGTCGAGCCCGCCGGGACGTGGACCCGTTGCGACAGGATCAGCGAGACCTGTGACTGCGCGTCGGCCACCTGCTCCGTCGAGCCGGCCTCGACGACGATCGAGTTGTAGGCGCCGTACCCGGTCAGGGTCTGTTGGACCGCGGTGAGCGGGGCGATCGCGAGGTCGTTGGCGTCCATGAAGCCGGACGCGCTGCTCTTCTCGTCCAGCACGCCGACGACGGTGAACAGCGCGCCGCTGACGGTGAGCTCCTTGCCGACCGGCTCGACGCCGGGGAACAGCTCCTCGGCGACGGTCCGGCCGATGACGACGACCCGGCGGCCCTGCGCGACGTCGTCGTCGGTGAACGCCGAACCGGTGCCGACGGGGGAGTTGGACGCGCCGAAATAGCTCGGGTAGCTGCCGACGAACTGCTGCACCGCGTGGTCAGTGCCCTGGTAGGTCAGCGTCGCCTGCGTGCTCACGACCGGTGACACCGAGGTGACGTCGGGCGCGAGCACCGGGTCGTGCAGCGCCTGCGCCACCGCCGGGGTGAGGACCTGGTCTCCGCCGACGCCCTGCACGGTCAGCGTCTTGGTGCCCAGTGCCTCGATCCGTTGCGCGACCTCGCGGGCCGAGCCGTTGCCGACCGCGACGAGCAGGATCACCGCGGCGACACCGATCAGGATGCCGAGCATGGTCAGGCCGGAGCGGAGCTTGTTGGCGCCGATTCCGCGTACGGCGAAGCGCAGCACCTCGAAAAGGCTCATGTCAGGATCCGCTCTTGCCAGATGTCGGAGGCGATCTGTCCGTCGAAGAGCCGGATCAGTCGGCTGGCCCGGGCGGCCACGTCGGTCTCGTGGGTGATCAGGACGATGGTGCGGCCGGCCGCGTGCAGGTCGTCGAAGATGCGCAGGATGTCCTCCGTGGACCGGCTGTCGAGGTTGCCGGTCGGCTCGTCGGCGAGGACCAGGGCGGGCTCGGTGACCAGCGCCCGGGCCACCGCGACGCGCTGTTGCTGCCCGCCGGAGAGCTGGTTGGGCTCATGGCCGGCCCGATCGGCGAGGCCGACCATGTCCAGGGCCACCAGCGCGCGACGGCGGCGCTCGGCCGGCTTGACGCCCGCGTACGCCAGCGGAAGCTCCACATTGGCCACGGCGGTCGTACGCGGGATCAGGTTGAACGACTGGAAGACGAACCCGATGCGCCGGTTGCGGACGAGGGCGAGCTGACGGTCGTTGAGGCGGCTCACGTCGACGCCGTCGAGCAGGTACCGACCGGTGGACGGGATGTCCAGGCAGCCCAGGATGTTCATCAGGGTCGACTTGCCGGAGCCGGACGAGCCCATGATGGCCACGTACTCGCCGCGCTCGACGTCGAGGGAGACTCCGCGCAGGGCGTGCACGGTGGCGGCGCCGTCGCCGTACACCTTGGTGACCGCGCGGACGTCGAGGACGGTCACCGCCCGCCTCCGGTGCGACCGCCACCGGTCCGTCCGCCGCCGGGGAAGCCTCCGCCACCCGGGAAGCCGGGTCCGGTGAACCCGCCCTGGTTGGACGTCGTCGACGGCAGGGTGACCACCACCTGCTCACCGGCTGCGAGACCGTCCTTGATCTCGGTCGTGGCGTCACCCTTCAGCCCGATCTCGACCGCGCGGACGACCCGCTGGCCGTTCTCCATGACGGTGACCGTGTGTCGGTTGCCGGCGCTGGTGACGGCGGCCGAGTTGACGTAGACGACGTTGTCGGCCTGCCCGACGGTGACCGACACCTTGACGCTCTGCCCCGCCCGCACCCCGTCGGGCAGCTCGTCGAGGGTGAAGGTCACACCGTAGGTCACGACGTTGTTCTCGGACGTCGCGTTGGGGTCGACGGTGGCGAGCGCGCCGGTGGTCTCGGCAGCCGGCAGCGCGTTCCAGGTGATGGTGCCTTCCTGGCCGGTCTTGAGCTTCGTGGCGTCGGTCTCGGAGACCTCGGCGGCGACTTCGAGCTTGGTGAGGTCGGCGATGTCGATGAAACCTGTGGTGTCCTTCGAGCTCGTTCCGGAGGCCGACCCGCCGACGGTGCCGTTGACCGCGGTGATCGTGCCGGCTTTCGGCGCTTTGAGGGTGGCGCCGGCGACACCGTCCTCGGCCTCCTCGACGGCGGCGTCGGCCTGGCTCACCTGGGCCTCGGCCTCGGAGGTGTCGCTGTCGGCGTCCTCGGCCCGGTCGAGCGCGGCCTGTGCGGCGTCCTGGTCGGCCTGGGCGGCGTCGAGCTTGCGTCGCGCGGCGGTGTCGTCGACCGTGGCCAGCACCTGGCCCTTCTTGACCTTGTCGCCGACCTTCACACGGATGTCGGTGACCGTCCCGGACGTGTCGAACGAGGCGCTCGCGGTCGAGGCGCTCCGCACGGTGCCGTCCGCGGAGACCGTGGCGGTCACGGTGCCCTCTGCGGCGGCGATGGTGCGGGTGTTGCCCGACGCCGACTCGGCTGCCTCGGCCTTGCCGAAGGAGGTGTACGCCCATGCGGCCGTGCCGGCCACCGCCAGCGCGAGCACGACGTTGACCACGAGCGCGGGCGGCAGGCCCGGTCTCGGAAGGGATCGGCGCATGCGCGACAGCTTGGAGGCGCTGCCTCGGAGCCAGCCTCGCGCCACCTCAAAGCCACCTGGGAACTAGGGCCTAGGGGGTGACCACTTCGTCGCCTTCGACGAGGCCGGTCTTTATCTCCGTGTACTGGTCGCCGCGCAGGCCCACCTCGACACTGCGGGTCTGGTCGCCGGCCGCCGTCCGGACCACCGCGCTGCCGTCGCCGTGCACCGCTGACGAGGGCACCCGCAGGACGCCGGTGGCCTCGCCCGTGGTGACACGTACGTTCGCGCTCTGGCCCACCAGCAGGTCGGCGGGGTTCTCGTCGAAGGCGAGCACCACGCCGTAGCGGACCAGGTCGCCGTCGGCGGTGCCGACCGGGCTGACCTGGACGACGCGGGCGGTCAGGTCGTCGCCGGGCCGGTTGGCCAGCGTGACGGTGGCGACCTGGCCGACCTTGAGACGGTTCGCGTCGGCCTCCGGGAAGTCGGCCGCGACCTGCATGCCGGCGACGTCGGCCACCGACACGAAGGTGCTGCCGGCGCCGACGTCCGTGCCGACCACCCCGGCGACCGTGAGGACCTTGCCGGCGATCGGTGCCTTGATCCTGGTGCCGGCGAGTTGGTCCTGCGCCTCGGCGAGCGCGAGGTCGGCGCTGTTCACCCGTTGCTGCGCGGAGAGCAGGGGGTCGCCGCCGCGCTGGTTGGTGCAGCCGCCGTCACGCGTGGCGTGGGTGGGTTGGCTCGACGGCGGCGCGGTCGGGCGGTGGGTGGGTGACGGGGACGTCGTCGGGCGGCCGGTCGGTGTCGGTGTGGCTGACGGCGACGGGCTCGGGCTCGTGCGGAAGGCGACCGTGCAGGTCGTCGTCCCGGCGTCGTCCGCCTTGTCCAGGGCGTCCCGCGCGTCGTCGAGCTTCGCCCGGGCGTCGTCCACGCGCTCCCGTGCGCCGGTGGCGTCGATCTCGGCGAGCACCTGGCCGGCCTTCACCTGGTCGCCCGGGCGCACCTTGACGACGGTCACCGTGCCGGCGGTGGCGAAGCCGAGGGTGCGGGTCTGGGCGGGTTCGAGCGATCCCGTCGTCGCGACGGCGCTGACCACGTCGCCGCGGTCCACCCTTGCCGTGCCCTTCGCGGTCGACGGTGCCGGATCGGCTCTGGTGAGCGCGTACGCGCCTGCCGAGGCCGACCCGACGACCAGCACCACGAGGCCGCATACGGCCCAAGTCTTCCGGCGTACGCCCATGAGCCGCGAGTCTCGGCGGTCCACCTCGCAGGCCGCTGAGTCGTACCTCGGAGTTTGCTCAAAGCCGATTCGAAGGTTCTTCCGAGCTTGGCCTGACGGCGCGTGGAGGTTGCCGCGGTCCCATGGGCCGGCGTGCCGCGGACGTCAACCCCACCCCGCGGCACGTCCAAGAATGGAGGACCTGTGTCTGCCCGCTCTGCCTGGACGCTCGCGCTGGTCGTCGGTTCCGCCGTCCTGTTGCTGGCGGCCGGTTGCGGCTCCGACGGTGATGCTGAGGCCGCGGCCCCGGGACCGGCCGGGTCGTCGGCGTACCTGGACTGTCTGCGCGAGCACGGCATCGCCAACCTGCCGTCCGGCCGTCCCCGGGCGTTTCCCTCCGGCCGTCCGACCGCCTTCCCGTCCGGCCGTCCCACGGCGTTCCCGTCCGGGCGGATGGGTGGCGGCTTCCGACCGGAGGGCGTCGACGACGCGACCTGGCAGAAGGCGCAGGAGGCCTGTGGGTCGTTGCGGCCGACGGGTGGCCCCGGCGCCAACGGTCGCGGTCCGAGCGCCGGCAACCGCCAGGCCGGCGCGGCGTATCGCAACTGCCTCGCCGACCACGACGTCGACCTGAGCGCCAACCCGAGCACGGCCGACCCCAAGGTCGCGCAGGCCATGCAGGCGTGCGCCGTGCTCCGTCCGACCGCGACCGCGACCCCGTAACGGTCTTGAACCCGACTTCATCGGGCGGCGCGACTCCCTAGAGTTCGGTGCGACTCACGGGAGGGACAACGATGACGCGACAAGCGATCTCGAGTGACGGTGCACCGGCCGCGCTCGGGCCGTACAGCCAGGCGATCGTCGCCAACGGGTTCGTGTTCTGCTCCGGCATGGCCGGGATCGACCCCGCCACCGGGGCGATCCCGGAGGGGATCGAGGCACAGACCGAGCAGGCGCTGCTCAACCTGGGCGCCGTCCTCGCCACCGCCGGCGCTTCCCTGGCCGACCTGGTGAAGACGACGATCTTCTACGCCGACGTGAACGACTTCGCGCGGCTCAACGCCGTCTACGCCCGGCACATGCCCGATCCACCTCCGGCCCGCTCCGCGCCCGCCAACGTGCGGCTGCCGCACGGCCTGCTCGTGTCCATCGAGGCGATCGCGGTGCTGCCCGACCAGACCTAGCGTGCGGCTCCGGCGAACGGGACGGCGGGCTTTTCGTCGGCCTGGTCGCCCGCCGGGTGCTGCCAGAGTCCGCGCGCCCGCAGGATCGGCAGCACTCCTTCGCCGAACCAGTACGCCTCTTCGAGGTGGGGGTGGCCGGACAGGATGAACTCGTCGATGCCGAGGTCCGCGTACTCGATGATGCGGTCGGCCACTTCCTGGTGGCTGCCGACCAGTGCGGTCCCCGCGCCACCGCGCACCAGCCCGACACCGGCCCACAGGTTCGGGGCCACCTCGAGGCTGTCACGGCGGCCGCCGTGCAGCGCCAGCATCCGCTTCTGTCCTTCCGACTCGCTCTGGGCCAGGCCCGCCTGCACGGTCGCGATGTCGGCGTCGTTGATCCCGTCGAGCAGCTTGCGGGCCTGCGCCCAGGCTTCCTCGGACGTGTCGCGGGTGATCACGTGCAGCCGGATGCCGAACCGGACCGGGCGCGTGCCGGCCAGACCGCGGATCCAGTCGAGCTTGCGGGCCACCGCGTCGGGCGGCTCGCCCCAGGTCAGGTATACGTCGGCGTGCTTGGCCGCCACGTCGCCGGCGGCGGGGGACGATCCTCCGAAGTAGATCGGTGGGACCGGATCGGGCACGCGGGGCAACACCGCGCCTTCGACCGTGATGTGTTGGCCGGTGTATGTGACCTGTTCGCCGCGCCAGAGCCGGCGGGCGACCTCGAGGAACTCGTCGCAGCGGGCGTAGCGGGCGTCCTTGTCCAGGAAGTCGCCGTAGGCACGCTGCTCGTGGGCCTCGCCGCCGGTGACGACGTTGAGCAGCAGCCGTCCGTCGGAGTGCCGTTGGAAGGTGGCGGCCATCTGTGCGGCCAGGGTCGGTGAGAGCAGGCCGGGGCGGAAGGCGACCAGGAACTTGAGCCGCTCGGTCGCCTCGACGAGGGTCGCGGTCGACAGCCAGGCGTCCTCGCACCAGGCTCCGGTCGGGGTGAGGGCGCCGACGAAACCGAGTTGCTCGGCGGTACGCGCGATCTGGCCGAGATAGGCGCGGGTGGCGGGGCGGGCGCCGCCGGCGACGCCTGCGGGCAGGCCGTGTCCGCCGCCGACGATGTGGCGGCTGTCGCCGTAGGTGGGCAGGAACCAGTGGAACGTCAGGCTCATGGTGCGATTTCCTCCAGGACGGGTACGCCGAGTCGAGCCAGCAGGCGCCGGCGGAGCACGCCGAAGCCCGAATGGTCGGGGGTGCGCGGGTGGTCGAGATCCACGGCGATGTCCTCGGCGATGACGCCGCCGTCGAGCAGAAGGATGCGGTCGGAGAGCAGGAGCGCCTCGTCGACGTCGTGGGTGACGAACAGCGCCGAGAACCCGTGCTCGGCCCGCAACCGGCCGAAGAGTCCCTGCATCCGCAGCCGGGTCAGCGCGTCGAGGGCACCGAACGGCTCGTCGAGCAGGAGCAGGTCCGGTTCCCTGACGAGCGCCCGCGCGAACGCGACCCGTTGCGCCTGGCCGCCGGAGAGCTCCGCCGGCCAGGCGCGCTCCCGGTCGGCGAGGCCGACCTCGGCCAGGGCGGCGGCGACGCGGCGTGGCACGTCGCCGGTGAGCCCGAGGCCGACGTTGGCGGCGACGCGTTTCCACGGCAGGAGGCGGTGTTCCTGGAAGACGACGGCGCTGCGGCCGTGACGGGTGATCGTGCCGGTGGCGTCGGGGTCGAGGCCGGCCAGTGCCCGCAGCAGCGTGCTCTTGCCGGACCCGCTGCCACCGAGGAGCGCGACGACCTCACCGCGGCGAATCATGATGTCCACACCGGACAGTACGACCGACGCCCCGAATGCCCGCCGGACGTCGAAACCGGCGATCAGCTCGCCTTCAGCCCGACCCGCCATGCGAGGGCCCTCCGTTCCACAGCGCGCAGGATCAGGTCGGAGGCCAGGCCCAGCAACCCGTAGACGAACAGGCCCAGGACGACGACGTCGATCTGGCTGAACTCGCGGGCCTCCATCATCATGAAGCCGATACCGCTCTGCGCCGCGACCTGCTCGCCGACGACGAGGCTGAGCCAGGCGGCCGCGATCGCGAGGCGCAGCCCGAGCAACAGCGACGGCAGCGAGCCGGGCAGCACGACGTGGCGCACCCGGGCCAGCGTCGACAGTCCGCAGGTGCGGGCCGCCTCGACCAGGCGCTCGTCGACGTCGCGGATGCCGGCGTAGGTGTTGAGGTAGAGCGGGAAGAACGCGCCCAGGGCGACCAGGGTCACCTTGAGCGACTCGTCGATGCCGACCCAGACGATCACGAGCGGCACGAGGGCGAGGTGGGGGAGCATGCGGGCCATCTGCACGGGTGGGTCGACGAGGTCGTCACCGAGCCGGATGAGGCCCGCGACCGTGCCGAGGAGGACGCCGAGGGCGCCGCCGATGGCCAGGCCGAGGGCGGCGCGGGTCAGCGAGTCGCCGAGGTGTTCCCCGAGGTCGCCCGACCGGGCCAGTCGCCAGCCGGTCTCCAGCACGGTGCTGGGCGCGGGCAGCTTCGCCGGCGGGATCAGCCCGCCCCGGCTGGCCGCCTCCCACGCGAGGAGGACGGCCACCGGAGTCAACGCCCGCCGCCAGCGGCGAGCCGTCACCGGAACACGTCCGCGTACGTCTCGTCCACGCGCGACTTGATGTCGACCGGCTCCGGGATCAGCTCGAGCTTGGCGAAGCCGTCGGCGATCGTCTGGATCTCGGCCCCGATGGTCGCGTCGACCGGCGCGAGCGGCTTGGCACTGCGGCTCAGCGCCCGCGCGGTGACCGCTTCGTCGATCTTCAACTCGGGCGCCAGCACGCGGGCGCGTTCCTCCGGGTTGGCGATGCCCCAGTCCGTCGTCTCGCGATAGGTCCGCAGGAACGACTCGAGCTGTGTGCCCTTGCCGGTCAGGGCGTCGGGTGCGGCCAGGATGTACTCGCGGTTGTTGACGAGGTTGGACGCGTCGACCAGCACCTTCACGCCCGGCTGTTCGGCCAGTGCGAAGTAGGGATCCCAGATGATCCAGGCGTCGACCTGGTCGTTGTCGAAGGCGGGGCGCCCCTCGGCCGGCTTGAGGTATTTGACGGTGATGTCGTCGAGCGTCATCTTGTTGGCTTCCAACAGTTTCACCAGCAGCCAGTGCACGTTGGAGCCTTTGTTGAGGGCGACGGTGCGGCCCTTGAGGTCGGCGAACGAGGTGAACCCGCTCTTCTCCTTGACCAGCACCGCCTCGCCCTGCGGGATGGGCTGGCTCGTGCCGATGATGCGGAAGTCGGTCTTTCCCGCGGCGGCGAAGATGGGCGGCGCCTCGCCGGTCTGTCCGACATCGATGCTGCCGGCCTTGAGTGCCTCGGTCAGGGCCGGCCCGCTCTCGAACAGCGACCAGGTGACGTCGGGTGCGGCGGCGCGGGCCTTGACCAGCGCGAGGCCGCCGAAGCGCTGGTAGCCGACCCGCAGCGGGTCGCCGTCGCCGGCCGCCGCGGCGTCGTCACCGCCGCAGGCGGTCAGTGCACCGGACACGGCGGCGAGCACGAGCGCGAGGACGAGCCTCTTCATGACGGACCGGCGCATGCGGCAGCTCCCGAGAACTAGATATCTCCTATCGGATTTGTAGGTTAACGGCCGAGCGATGTCCGGGCAATGCCGATCCCACGCGGTGGATGGGCTACTTGACCTCGTGCAGCTTGCCGGTGTGCACGTCGTAGACGAAGCCGCGGACCGAGTCCTTGACGGGGATGAACGGGTCCGCCTGGATGCGCCGGATCGACTGGCGCACGTCCTCGTCGAGGTCAGTGAACGCCTCGGCCGCCCAGGCCGGCTTCTGACCGGTCTCGGCCTGGATGCCGGCCTTGAACGCGTCGTCGGTGAAGGTGAGCATCCCGCAGTCGGTGTGGTGGATCAGGATGATCTCGGTGGTGCCGAGCAGCCGCTGGCTGATGGCGAGGCTGCGGAGCTGGTCGGCGGTGACGACGCCGCCGGCGTTGCGGATCACGTGGGCGTCGCCCTCGGAGAGGCCGAGCAGCCCGTAGGGGTTGAGTCGCGCGTCCATGCAGGCCACGACGGCCACCTGGCGGGCCGGAGGCAGGGGCAGGTCGCCCTTGTCGAAGCTGTCGGCATAGCGGGCGGCGTTGGCGATCAGTTCGTCGGTGGTGGTCATCGGGATCGGGATCCTTCCGTCAGCGGGGTGTACGACCGGGTGTGGGCCAGCCGGGCGCGGTGCTTCTGGACGTGGGTGCGGGTGGCGCAGCGTTTGCCGCAGAACCGGCGTACGCGGCCGGTCGTCGCATCGAGGAACATCGTCCCGCAATGCTGGCCCGCGCACACGCTCAGGCGGTCGACGCCGTGCTGGCAGAGCCAGAGGGACAGGCCGAGGACCGCACCGGCCAGAAACTCGTCAGCCGCGCTGCTACCGCGGGCGTCGACGCGCAGATGGCGGTTCTCGCGCGCCGTACCGACGATCGACAACCGCGTGCCGAACCGGGCCGTGCTCGGGCGGCTCAATGTCCGAACCATTCGTCGGCGAGCAGTTCGAAGCTGCGTACGCGGTCGGAGTGGTCGTGGGTGATCGTGGTGACCAGCAGCTCGTCGGCCCGGGTCACGCTGGCCAGGACCCGCAGCCGCTCGGCGACCGCGGCCGGGTCGCCGACGAACTGGGTGTCCAGCCGGTCCTGCACGAGCGCCTGGTCGTCGTCGGTCCACGGCGCGGCGGCCGCCTCCGCCGGGGTGGGGAAGGGGATCGCGCCGCGGCCCGTGCGGATGCTGTGCACCCACAGCTTGTAGGGCGAGGCGAGGTGTTGCGCCGTGGCTTCGGTGGGTGCGACGACCACGTCGGCGGAGACGAGCACGTACGGCTTGTCGAGCACGGCGGAGGGCCGGAACGCGGCCCGGTACGCGTCGACCGCCTCGAGTACGGTCGCGGGGCTGACGTGGTAGTTGGCCGCGAACGGCAGGCCCCGCTCGCCGGCGACCGTGGCGCTCTGGCCGGCGCTGCTGCCGAGAATCCAGAGCTCCACCTTGGCGCCCTCGCCGGGTGTCACGTGCACCTCAATGCCGTCGCGGGCGTAGCTGCCGTCGATCAGCGCCTGGATCTCCTCGACGATGACGGCGAGGTCCGGCGACTGGGCACCCGGTTGCTGCAACAGTGCGGCGAAGGCACCGAACTTGGGCGAGGCGACGAGCTTCGAGAAGTCGAACGGCGCGGGGATCAGCAGGCCGTCGACGACGTGCGCGGGCTTGGGCTCCGGGGGAGGGCCGGCGAGCGAGTTGATGGCCTCGGATCGCCGTTGCCCCGAACGGCCCAGGCCGAGATCGATCCGGCCGGGGTGGACGGCGTCGACGAGGCCGAAGCTCTCCACGATGGACAGCGCGGTCTGATGGCCGACCTGCACTGCGCCCGAGCCGACCCTGATCCGCTGCGTGGCGGCGGCGATGAGTCCGATCAGCACGGCGGGCGCGGCGCTGGCGACGCCGTCGGTGAAGTGGTGCTCGGCGACCCAGTACCGGTTGTAGCCGAACGCCTCGGCCCGTTGGGCGAGGTCGATGGTGTTGCGCAGCGCCTGCCCGGCGTCGGAGCCCGACGGCACGGGCGCGAGGTCGAGGATGGACAGGGGGATGGACATGCTCAGACCTCCAGGCCGAGGTGGCCGCGCAGCGTGCTGGTGGCGTAGTCGGCCCGGAACACGCCGCGCTCCTGGAGCAGCGGCACCACCGTGTCGACGAAGTCGTCGAGCCCGCCGGGCACGATGTGCGGCACGAGGATGAAGCCGTCCGCCGCGTCGTTCTGCACGAACTCGTCCAGCGTCGCGGCGACCGTGGCCGGCGTGCCGATGAAGGTCTGTCGCCCGGTGACCTCGATGATCAGGTCCCGGATCCCCAGGTTCTTGGCCTCGGCCATGGCCCGCCATTCACGGGCGGTGGCGACGTGGTCGTCGAAGAGCCGGGTGCGGCCCTTGATGATGCTGTCGTCGTCGGCCACCGGGTCGAAGGCGGGCAGCGGCCCGTCGGGGTCGTGGTCGCTGAGGTCCTTGTTCCAGAGCTGCTCCAGGAGCAGGATCGCGGTCTGCGGGCTGACCTGCTGGCGGCGGATGTGGTGGGCCTTGTCGCGGGCCTCGGCCTCGGTGTCACCGAGCACGAACGTGCTGGCGGGCAGGATCTTGAGCTCGTCGGGATGCCGGCCGTACGCGGCCATGCGCCCCTTCACATCGGCGTAGAACGCCTTCCCGGCCTCGAGCGTCCCGTGCCGGGAGAAGATCGCGTCGGCGTCGCGGGCGGCGAACTCCCGGCCGGGATCCGAGTCGCCGGCCTGGATGATCAGCGGCCGGCCCTGCGGGCTGCGCGGCACGGTGAAGTGGCCGTGGATCTCGACGTGCTGGCCCGTGTGGGAGAAGGCACCCGGGTCGCCGTGCCGGGCGAAGACGCCCGCCGCCGCATCGGCGACAAGCTCGTCCGCCGGCCAGGTGTCCCAGAGCTCCCGGGCGGTCCGCAGCACCTCGGCGGCGCGGGTGTACCGGTCCGCCCGTTCCAGGTAGCCGCCGCGCCGGAAGTTCTCGCCGGTGAACGCGTCCGAGGTGGTCACGACGTTCCAGCCGGCCCGCCCGCCGGTGAGGTGGTCCAGCGAGGCGAGCTTACGGGCGAGCTCGTACGGCTCGTTGTAGGTGGCGTTGACGGTGGCGGCCAGCCCGAGGTGACTGGTCACGGCGGCCAGACCAGCCAGCAGCGTCACCGAGTCGGGCCGGCCGACCACGTCGAGGTCGTGGATCAGCCCGCGCTGCTCGCGCAGCCGCAACCCTTCGGCGAGGAAGAAGAAGTCGAACTTGCCCCGCTCGGCGGTACGCGCGAAGCGCGCGAACGAGTCGAAGGCGATCTGGCTGCCGGACGCCGGGTCGCTCCAGACCGTGGTGTTGTTGACGCCCGGAAAGTGCGCGGCCAGGATGATCTGCTTCATGCGGCGCCTCCGGTGGTCGCGTAGCGATTGGCCGCCGCCCGCAGCCCGAGGTGGCCGCGCAGCGTGGTGGCGGTGTAGTCGGTGCGGAACGCCCCGTGGGCGCGCAGGATCGGCAGCAGCCCGTCGACGATCGCGCTCAGGTCGGCCGGCAGCACACCCGGCCGCAGCCGGAAGCCCTCGATGCCGGCGGTCCGCCAGTCCAGGAGCAGGTCGGCCAGCCCGGCCGGGTCACCGACGTACGTGTGCGCGTCGCTGGCGTACCCGGGGTCGATCCGGTCGAGGCGGGCCTTGCGGTCGGGATCGAGGAACACGGTGACGTCGGCGAACACCTTCAGCTCGTGGGCCGCGGGCAGGGATCGGACCTCGGCCACGATCCGGGCCGCATCGTCCGTGGAGGTCGGGGTCACGTAGACCACATCGGCGGACGCGGCGGCGAACTCGTACGGGACGCGGGCATGCGCGAGCGCGGTCACCACCGGCTGCCCCTGCGGCGGCCGCGGCGTGATCGACGGTCCCTTGACGCTGAAGAACCGACCGGTGAAGTCGACGTAGTGCAGCTTGTCGCGGTCGACGAACCGGCCGGTGGCCACGTCGCGGATCTCGGCGTCGTCCTCCCAACTGTCCCAGAGCCGCCGGACGGCCTCGACGTGGTCGGCGGCCTCGGCGAACCGTTCGGCGATGAACGCCGCAGTGGCCGGGTCGTCGGCCGCGATCGGGTCGATGGTGGGGAACTGGCGGCGCCCGAAGTGGTCGGCCTCGCCGGGGCGGGCGGACACCTGGGGCCGCCAGCCGGCGCGGCCGGTGCTCAGGTAGTCGAGGGTGGCGAGCTGGGTGGAGACGTGGAACGGCTCGGTGTGGGTGACGGTCACCGTCGGCACCAGCCCGATCCGGCTGGTCACGGGCGCGGCGCGGGCCGCGACGAGCAGCGCGTCGAGGCGGCCCTTGACCCGGTCGGCGCGTCCGTCGAGGCCGTCGAAGCGGCTGGATTGCAGGCCGAGCGCGTCTTCGATGGTGACGAAGTCGAGCTTGCCGCGTTCGGCCGTGCGGACGAGGTCGAGCCAGTAGTCGGGGTCGAAGAGCGCGCCGGCCCGGGCGGTGGCGTCCCGCCAGGCCGCCGGGTGCCAGCCGGCGCCGTCGAGCGCGACGGCAAGGTGCAGCGTCATGCGGACACACCCGTCCAGTCGGGCTGTTCGGCGCCGGGTCGGGTGAAGGCCGCGAAGTCGGTCGTGTCGCGGAAGGCGGGGAGCGTGTAGAGGCGCCGCGCGTACGCCCAGAGGTGTGGGAACTCGGGCAGTCCGGGGTGGATCGCGCGGTCGGCGTTGGGTCCGACGTCGTAGCGGACCAGGGTGACCCAGAGCCGGATGTCCGCGAGGGTCACCGTGTCGCCGACCAGGAAGGGCTGGGTCGCGAGCCGCTCGTCGAGCCGGGCGAAGGCGTCGAGCAGGGCGGCGCGGGCACTGGTGCCGGCGGGTCCGGCCGTGGTCGCCGCGGCTACGCCGTGGTTGATCGCCGGGCCGATCCAGTCGTCGAGGGCCTCGATCTCCGCGCGCAGCCGCACCGGGAAGACGTCGACCTCGGCGTCGAACCGGGTCGCGAGGTCGACCTCGATGGCCGCGTGGGTGTTGCTGACGACCTGCCGGGTCGCGCGGTCCCAGAGCGTGGGCACGGAGACCAGTCCGGTGAAGCCCGGTTCGGTCGCCTCGTAGGCCTCGCGCAGCAGCGTGAACCCGTTGACGGGGTCCGGGCCGTAGCTTTCGCGGAACGCCCAGCCGCGGCCGTCGCGTTCGTTGTCGACGTAGGAGACGCTGACCACGTGGGTCAGGCCGGTCAGGGCCCGGGTGATGGTGACGCGGTGGGACCACGGGCAGAACCAGCCCGCGTAGACGTGGTAGCGACCGGGCTCGGGCGGAAACGGGCCGTCGGGGGCGATCCGGCCGCCGAAGCGGTAACGGGGCTCGGACGTGTCGAACCGGTAGGAACCGTAGACCGCCGTGTCGGCGGGACTGGCCAGGGGGAGTGCCACGGGCACCTCCGTAAGGACCGGGGCGGTTAGCCTACTAATCCTACTGA
This sequence comes from Asanoa ishikariensis, assembly GCF_900107455.1. GTDB lineage: Bacteria > Actinomycetota > Actinomycetes > Mycobacteriales > Micromonosporaceae > Asanoa > Asanoa ishikariensis. The sequence continues at coordinate 893,528 of NZ_FNQB01000004.1, forward strand.
CTTACTAGGTTATGGTCCAGGGGTCAGCCGGCGTTTGTCGGAGGACGCCAATGACCACCCCGGATCCGTTGACTGCCCGGCGATCTCGTTGCTGGACTGGCGCCGGCACCCGGTCCGCCAATGCTCAACGCGGGAGGCGCTTCGATGACCGTCACCTCCGTACCCACGGATGATTTCGCCGTGGAGCCCGCTCTGTTCCGCAGCCTGCTGCGCCACCACGCGGCCGGTGTCGTCGTGGTGACGGCGCCCGGCGCGCCCCCGGCGGGCTTCACCGCCACCTCGTTCACCTCCGTGTCGCTCGACCCGCCGCTCGTCTCGTTCGGCATCGCCCACACCGCGTCGGCCTGGCCGGCGGTCCGGGCGGCCGGCACCGTCGCGGTCCACGTGCTGGGCGAGCACCAGGAGGACGTCGCGCGGACCTTCGCGACCAGCGGCATCGACCGGTTCGCGGCGCACGGCTCGTGGCAGCCGGGTCCGGACGGGGTGCCGCTGCTGGATGGTGCCCTGGCCCGGATCGTCTGCCGGATCGCCGGCTCGGTCACCGCGGGCGACCACACGATCGTGCTGGCTACCCCGGTGCACGGCGAGCACGTCGGGGGAGACGAGCAGCCGCTGCTCTACCACGCGGGCCGCTACGCCGACCTGCGCCACCGCTACCGGCGCGCGTCATAGCCCGGCGAAGGCCCAGGCACCCGGAAGCAGGCTTCAGTCCCGGCAGGACTCTCGGGCGGCGACCAGGTCGGCCAGCGTGACGCGGTCGACGACGGCGGCGATGGAGTCCTCGACTGACTGCCACAGCGTGGTGAGGTTGGCGTTCGCGTCAGCGCGGTAGTCGACGTCGTCGAGGGAAAGCCCGCGCACGGTGGTGAGCGATCCCTGGATCGTCCGCAGGATGTCGCCGACGCTGATCTCGGCGGCGGGCCGGGCCAGCACGTACCCGCCGACGAAGCCCCGCTGGCTGGTCAGCAGGCCGCCGCGGCGCAGGTCCGCCAGGATGGTGGGAATGAAGCTCTGGGGGATGTTCTGCCCTTCGGCGAGGCGCGCGCTGGAGATGAAGCCTTCTCCCGCGTGCAGGGCGGCGCCGATCATCGCCTTGACGGCGTAGTCGCTGCGGGCCGAGATCTGCACCGATCGGTTCCTTCCAGGCAGGACAACCAACGCCGGGCAGTCGTTCGCGGCCGCCGCCCGGCGGGTCATCCGCACTATTTAGCTGGTCTGGACGGTGGCCGCGCGGATCTGACGGCCGACTCCGGCGCCACCCGACGGCACGATCCGCACCGAGACGGTCGCGCCGGTCTCGATGCCGAGCGAAAGGAACTTGGCCCGGGTCAGGGTCACCAGGACGACCTGGTCCTCGGTGGTGACCTCCACGCGGACCTCGAACCCGACCCGCACGATGCGGGTGACCCGGCCCGCGACAGCGGCCGCGCCGGAGCCGTCGGTGACGATCTCCAGGTCGTGCGGCCGCACGAGGTGCTCGCCGAGTTGGGTGACCGGGCCGAGGAATCGCATCACGAAGTCGTTGGCGGGCTCGTCGTAGAGCTGGTCCGGTGTTCCGATCTGTTCGATGCGGCCGTCGTTGATGACGACGATCTCGTCGGCGACCTCGAGGGCCTCCTCCTGGTCGTGCGTGACGAACACCGTGGTCACGTTGACCTCGTCGTGCAGCCGGCGCAGCCAGTCGCGAAGCTCTTTGCGGACCTTCGCGTCGAGCGCACCGAACGGCTCGTCGAGCAACAACACCGTCGGCTCGACGGCCAGCGCCCGCGCCAGAGCCATCCGCTGGCGCTGGCCACCCGAAAGCTGAGACGGCAGCCGGTCGGCGAACTGCTCCAGGTGTACGAGCTCGAGCAGCTCGTCGACCCGCTTGCGGATCTCCGGCTTGGGCCGCCGCCGGATCTCCAGGCCGAAGGCCACGTTGCGCCGGACCGACAGGTGCTTGAACGCGGCGTAGTGCTGGAACACGAAGCCGACGTTGCGCTTCTGCGGGGCCAGGTCGGTCGCCTCGAGGCCCTCGATCTCGATCCGGCCCGTGTCGGCGTGCTCCAGGCCCGCGATGATGCGCAGTAGCGTGGACTTGCCACCACCGGAGGGGCCGAGCAGCGCGGTGAGCTGCCCGGACGGGATGCTCACGGACACGTCGTCGAGCGCGACGAACCCTCCGAAACGCTTGGTTACGTTGACGATCTCGATGCTCAACGGTCTTCCTTAGGCCGGATGACGGAGACGACGATGATGCAGGCGACAGCCACAAGGGCGAGCAGGAAGGCGGTGGCGTACGCCCCGCCCTTGTCGAAGTTGAGGTAGTTCTCCTCGACCACGAGCGTCGCGGTCCTGGTCTCGCCGAGGACGTTGCCGGAGACGACCTTGACGGCCCCGAACTCGCCCAGCGAACGCGCCAGGCTGAGCACGACACCGTAGATGACTCCCCACTTGATGGCGGGAAGGGTGATCCGCAGGAACGTCTGGACGGCGTTGGCGCCCAGGCTGCGGGCCGCCTGCTCCTGTTCGTCGCCGAGCTCCTCGAGGACGGGCACGACCTCGCGGATCACCAGCGGCAGTGCGACGAACACGGTGGCGAGCACGATTCCCGGTGTCGCGAAGATGACCTGGAATCCGGCGCTCTCCAGGGTCGGGCCGAACCAGCCGTTGCGGCCGCCGTACACCAGCACGAGGGCCAGGCCCACGACGATCGGCGAGACCGACAACGGCACGTCGAGCAGCGCGCTCAGCAGCCGCTTGCCGGGGAACTGGTAGCGCACGAGCAGCAGCGAGATCCCCACGCCGAACACGGTGTTGATCACCACGGCGATGATCGCCACGGTGATCGTCAGGTTGAGGGCGTGGACGATGTCCGGGTCCTCGATGATGCCGCGGAGGTTCTCGAACCCGTCGCTGAAGGCGTTCTTGCCGACGAGGTAGACCGGCCAGGCGACCAGGAAGAACAGGTACGCGATGACGACGAGCCGGATGACGTAGCGGGAAGGGCCGCGGGTCCGGGCCGGTGCGGTGCGGTCAGCCACGGCGCACCACCCTGCGCTGGATGATGTCGAGGGCCACGATCACCACGAACGAGATCGCCAGCAGCACGGTCGCGACCGCCGCCGCGCCGGGCAGGTTGTCGTTCTCGATGCTGCTGAGGATCCGCACCGAGGTCACCTCCGTACGCATCGGCAGGTTGCCGGAGAGCAGGACCAGCGAGCCGTACTCGCTGACGCCGCGCGCGAACGAGAGGGCGGCACCCGCCGCGATCGCCGGCGCGATGCTGGGCAGCGTGATCCGCCGGAACGTGGTGAGCCGGCTCGCTCCCAGCGAGGCCGCCGCGTCCTCGGCGTCGCGGTCCAGCTCGGCCAGGACCGGCTGGACGGTACGCACGATGAACGGCAGCGTGACGAACAGGAACGCCAGGAACACGGCGATCCGGGTGTTGGCGATGTCGACGCCGAGCGGGCTGTCCGGGCCGTACAGCGACAGCAGCACCAGGCCGGCGACGATCGTCGGCAGGGCGAACGGGATGTCGATGAGCACCTCGAGCGCACGCTGGCCGAAGAACCGGTCCCGCACGAGCACCCACGCGATGAGCGTGCCCATGACGATGTTGACGAGCGTGACGAGGAAGGCGGTGCCGACGGTCAGCCGGATGGCGGCCGCGGTCTGCTCGTTGGTCACCGCGTCCCAGAACCCGCTCCAGCCGCCCGTCACCGCGGTGGTCACCACGGCGGCGAGCGGAATCAGCACGAGCAGGCTGAACCACAGCATCGCGATGCCGAGGCCCAGGCCCGAGGTCCGGGTGAGGCGGCCGTCCCGGCCCCGACGGCGCTTGAGAGCCGTCGGAGCCGGGGCGAGGGTCGCTGAGGTCATGAAGCTTTTCCGGAGGCCGTGATGATCTTCACGATGATGCCCTCCTTCTCGTCGAAGAACTTCTTCGACAGGTCCGACCAGCTCCCGAAGTCCTTCTCGACGGTGAGCAGCTTCGGCGGCGTCGGGAACGGGTCGTTGGCGTCCTTAGCGCCTTCGATCCCGGTGGTGTCCACGCCGTCGATGATCGGCCGGAAGCCCTTGAGCGCGAACTGGCGCTGCCCGTCCTTGCTCAGCACGAAGTTCAGCCAGTCCTTGGCCTTGGGGTCGGCGGCCTTGAGCACCGCACCCGGGTTCTCGATCTTGATCGTCGTCGACGGGATCACCCAGTCGAGCTCCTCGCCGTTCTGGGTGGCGAGGATCGCCTCGTTCTCGTAGGCGAGCAGGACGTCGCCGCCGCCGTTGAGGAAGCTGGTGGTCGCGTCACGGCCGCTGTTGGGCAGCGACGAGACGTTGGCGAACAGCTTGGTCAGGTACTCCGTGGCCTGGGCGTCGGTGCCGCCGTTGGCGGCGATGTGGCCCCAGGCGGCGAGCGCGTTCCACCGGGCCGCGCCCGAGGAGGCCGGGTTGGGCGTCACGATCTTGATGCCCGGCTTGATCAGGTCGTCCCAGTCCTTGATGTTCTTCGGGTTGCCCTTCGGGACCGCCAGCACCACGATCGACGACGAGACGACACCCTTGTTCGGTCCGTCGTCCCAGGTCGGGTCGACCAGGTCGGCGTCGACCAGGCGGGTCACGTCGCTGGTGACCGAGAAGTGCACGTAGTCGGCCTTCAGCCCGGCGACGACCGCGCGACTCTGGTCACCGGAGGCGCCGTAGGAGGTCTGGAAGCGGACGCCCTTGCCCTCCGGCGTCTTGTTCCACGCCTGGGCGATCGCCTTGTTGGCCGCCTCGGGGACGGCGAAGCCCACGATCGACAACGTCGTGGAGCCTCCGCCTGACGACGCACCCTCGTCACCGCTACCGCACGCCGACAGCGCGAGGCCGGCGGCGAGTGCGATCGCGATGGTTGCTCGGATCCGGGTCTTCATCGGGGAACGTGTCCTCCTTCAGCGCATAGGCGCGCACAACTCGTCAAGGGACGCACTTCTGCTGAAAAACGCATACGCGAACAGGCGAGCACCAGCCGCACGGCGTTGTCGCCGGCGTCGCCGCGGATCGGCTGGCGTGCCAGCCATGGATCCGAATATCCCACTAAACCAGTCGACTTTCAAGACATTGTTTCGAGCCGATCGTGCAGGTGGTCCGGGTGCCCCAACTGCGACGAAGCTGTGTTTAATCCTATTAACCCGATGGGTGTGGTTGACAGCGCGCGTCGCGCTCGCCGAGAATGTTTGGGGAGCCGAACGCGGCGTCCATAGTGGAAGTGGCGGGAGACGACGTGACCTCGGTGGTGACCTTGGTCGGCAACCCACGGTCCGGCTCACGGACCCGCTCGCTGGCCGACGCGGCGGTGGCGGAGCTGTCGGCCCGGGCGGTGCTCGACGAGCCGCGCGTGCTGGAGCTCAGCGAGCTCGTGGGCATCACGTTCTCGGCCGAGCCGGCGGTGGCCGCCGCGCCGGTGGAGGACCCGTTCGCCGTGGTGCGCGCGGCGCGGCTGCTCGTGGTGGCCACTCCGACCTACAAGGGCACGTACACCGGGCTGTTGAAGGTCTTCCTGGATCGGTTCGGCCATCGGGAGCTGGCCGGTCTGGTCGCGGTGCCGGTCGCGATCGCCGCGTCGGAGGCCCACCGGCAGTCGGTCGGCGCCACGCTGACCGACCTGCTGGTCGAGCTCGGCGCGACCGTCCCGGCATCGCCCCTGGCGGTCCTCGAACCGGACGTCGCGGACGCGGCCGCCAAGTGGGCGTCCGCGCACGCCGACGCGGTGATCGCGGCACTAAACCTATCGGCCGAGTAGGATGGCAGGGCTGACGAACACGGCCCGGGAGCGACGCATGTGGCGCAACCTGTTCAGCTTCCCGAATCCCGTCAACGAGGTCTCGGCACGGCTGGTCGCGGGCGGCGTCGTGATCATGGCGGCCGCCGCGCTGATCTTCGACCTGCGGTGGCTGACGGTAGTCATGGCGTACGGGTTCCTCGCCCGGGTGGCCACCGGCCCGACGCTGTCGCCGCTCGGGCAGCTCGTCACCCGGGTCGTCACGCCGCGGCTGCCGGTCGCCGCCAAGCCGGTGCCGGGGCCGCCGAAGCGGTTCGCGCAGGGCATGGGCGCCGTCATCACCACGACCGCGGCCGTGCTCTGGGTCGGTTTCGGCCTGGCCACCGCGGGCAAGGTCGTTCTCGGACTCGTCCTCGTGGCGGCGACCCTCGAGTCCGTGTTCGCCTTCTGCATCGGCTGCGTCATCTTCGCGGCGCTGATGCGGGCCAACCTGATCCCGGAATCCGTCTGCGAGCAGTGCAACGACATCACGCTGCGCCGGGCGCCCGCGGCATCGTGAGTCCGACCGTCGACCTCGACGGCACCGGCCTGCGCGCCGGCGACGTCGAGACGATCGCCCGCGGCGGCGCGCCGGTGCGGGTGACCGACGCCGGCTGGGAGCGGATCGCGGTGGCGGCCCGGCCGCTCGGCGACGGCTCCGTCTACGGACGCACCACGGGAGTCGGCGCCAACAAGCATGCCGACGCGGCATTTGGCAACGGGTTGCGGCTGCTGCGCAGTCACGCCTGCGGCGCGGGGGCGCCCGTCCCGGCCGATCAGGCCCGGGCGATGCTCGCCGTCCGGGTCAACCAGCTCGCCGCCGGGGGAGCGGGCGTCCACCCGCGGGTCGTCGCCGCCCTGGTGGAGGCGCTGAACCAGGGACTCACCCCGCCCGTCCGCAGCATCGGGGCGATCGGCACCGGCGACCTGACCGCGCTCGCGACGACCGCCCTGTGCCTGCTCGGCGAGCGGCCGTGGCAGGGCGGCACGATGCCCGTGGTCGACATCGACGACGGCGACGCGCTGGCGCTGATCAGCAGCAGCGCGGCGACCATCGGTGCGGCCGCGCTGGCGTGGTGCGACACGGACCGGCTGCTGCGGGCGATGGTCACGGTCGCGGCCCTGTCGATGGACGCCGTGGACGCCTCGCCGGAGCCGTTCGCCGAAGCGGTCCAGGCGGCGAACCCGTACCCGGGCCAGGCCCGCGTCGCGGCGATGGTGCGGGCACTGATCGTGGATCGCAGTCAGCGCCGGGTCCAGGACTCCTACGCGTACCGGGCGCTGCCGCAGGTGCACGGCACCGCCTTCGACGCCGCGGACCGGCTCGACGCCGTGCTCACGGTCGCGCTCAACGCCGCGGCGGAGAATCCGCTCGTCGCCTCGGGTCGTGCTGTCCACAATGGAAACTTCCACACCGCCGCACTCGCGGCCGCCGCCGACGGGCTGTGCGCCGCTCTCGCCCAGACGGCCGCGCTGTCGGCGGCCCGCCTCGCGAGCCTGGTCGACCCGGCGACCACCGGGTTGCGCGCCTTCCTCGCCACCGGCCCGCAGGACAGCTCCGGCGTGATGATCCTCGAGTACGTCGCACACAGCGCACTCGCCGAGCTGCGCGGCTGTGCCGGCGGTGCGGTCGCGGCGGCCAGCGGCGGCGCCCTGTCGATGGGCGCCGAGGAGCACGCGAGCTTCGCGACCCAGTCGGCGGCGCGGTTGGCGACGGCCGCCGACCGGGCCGCCGTGGTGGTGGGCTGCGAGCTGGTGGCGGCTGCGCGGGCGGTCCGGCAACGCGGCGGCCAGCTACCGGGGCCGCTGGCGGCTTTCGCCAGTGCGGACGACGCCGACCGCAGCCTCGAAGCCGACCTCGACGCGGCCGTCGCGCTGCTACCCACGCTCGCGGACTAGGGACCGTACGGTTCGTCGCCGCGCAGGGTGATGCGGTGCATGACGCGGTGGGCGCTGCCGTAATCGCGGTTGGCGTAGTGGGCGGTGCTGCGGTTGTCCCACATCACCACGTCGCCGGCGCGCCAGCGGTGGCGCACGATGTGCTCGGGCTTGGTCAGGTGGGCGTACAGCAGGTCCAGGATGCCGCGGCTCTCGGCGTCCGAGACGCCGACGATGTGTGAGGTGAAGCCCGGGTTGACGAACAGGCCGCGCAGGCCCGTCTCCGGGTGCACCCGCACGACCGGGTGCTCGACGGGGTCGAGGCGGGTGACCACCTCGCCGTCCCAGACACTGCCCCGACCGCCGCGCCGCTGGGCCAGGTAGTAGCCGAACTCCCGGTTGCCGTCGTGCACCGCGGTGAGCTGGTCCGCCAGCTGGCGCACAGGCGCGGACAGTGACCGGTACGCGAGCTGCGTGTCGGCCCAGCTCGTGTCGCCGCCCGACGGCGGCAGGGTGACCGCCCGCAGGATCGAGCCCAGCGGTGGGCGCCGCATGAAGGTGACGTCGGTGTGCCACACGTCGGCGAACCCGTCGTCGGCGCTGTCGAGCGCGTAGATCTCCGGATGCGCCTCGTCGACACCGCCGACCACCGGGTGCGACGCGGTCAGCTCACCGATGCGCCGGCCGAGGCTGACCTGCCCGTCCTCGTCGAGCTGCTGGTCGCGGAAGAACAACACCTTGCGGTCCACGAGGGTACGGCGTACGGCCGCGAGCTCGTCGTCGGTGGCATTGCCGAGGTCGAGGCCGAACACCTCGGAGCCGAACTCCGGCGAGAGGCGGTCGGTGGCCAGGTCGAGATCCGTGCCGGACATGGTGTCTCCCTTCTAGTGCGCGACGGCCGCCGCCCGGACGGCGTGGCCGATCTCGGCGCGGAGTGCGGCGTAGCGGGGCAGGCCGCGCAGCACGTCGGGCTCCACGCCGGTGCGGGGCAGGTCGACGTCGAGGTCGAGCGCGATCCGGCCGGGTCGACTGGTCAGCACCACTACCCGGCTGCCCAGGAACACCGCCTCGTCGACGCTGTGGGTGACGAACACGCAGGTGCGGCCGTGGGTGACCTGACGCAGGTCCTCCTGCAACCGTTCGCGGGTCAGCGCGTCCAACGCCGCGAACGGCTCGTCGAGCAACAGCAGCGGGCTGTCCACGGCCAGCGCCCGGGCGATGGCGACCCGCTGCTGCTGCCCGCCGGAGATCTGCCAGGTGCGGCGGTGCGCGACGTAGCGAAGGCTCGGTTATCTCAGGGTTCTCGAGGCGCGTTCACTGGAGACTTCGTCGGAAAGGCTGCGGGAACTGGCTGTTGACGACATCCGCCCGGTCCGGCTCTGGACCGCTCGCAACGAGCGCACACCACCGGATGCCCTGGAGCGTCTGTCACGCGATCAAGACTCGTCAGTGCGTTGGAACGTGTTGTTGAACCCGCAGACGCCCGGCAACGCGCTGGAAGGCATGGCCGCAGAGGAAGCGCTCGTCTACGGCACCAGGTCTTTCGTCGGCCGTCAACACATCGTCCATCACCCGAACGTTCCGGAACTCTTCGGCGGCTCCTGCTTGAGTCTGGCGCTTGCCGGACCTGCCCTGACCCGTCCTGCGCCGGCTACCGGCCCTACCGGTCCTACGACCGTTGACCGAGGGAACTGGCACGTTCCTCTTGTGGCCGCGCGCTCGGTCGGTTCGACGCTGGTTCGTTGCCGCCGGTCAGGAAGTGAGTTCGCGCCGGAGCTCGTCGTCCGGCAGCAGTGGCGCAAGAAGATCGCGGACGTAACGCTGACGGGTTCTGGGATCCGTGTCGCCCCAGAAGTGACCCAAGCCCAGGATGTGGTCGCGAACTTTCTCGACCTCCGCTGCACGGCCGCGGGCATCTCGCCAGACAGCCCAGGCTCTGGACGGCGGCGTGAGTCAGAATGGCGGCTTGGGTGGCCGCCCTGGGTCGTCGGCCCGCCGGCCGGGGCCCGTTCAGCGTCTACCGGTGGCCAAGGCGACGAGGTACTGCCCGCCGCCCGCGTCGACGCTTGCGGTCACCGCCAGTCCGGGCACCAGCCGAGAGAACCGGTCGACCAGCCAGTCCGCCGCCTCCTGGGCATCCTTCTTGCT
>NZ_FNQB01000005.1 GCF_900107455.1 Asanoa ishikariensis
TTGTGCATCGCGCGGACGATCGCGGTGGAGCCGCAGGTCGTGCTGATGGACGAGCCGTGCTCGGCGCTGGACCCGATCTCGACGCTGGCGATCGAAGACCTGATGTTCCAACTGAAGGATCTGTACACGATCATCATCGTGACCCACAACATGCAGCAGGCCGCCCGGGTGTCAGACCGGACGGCGTTCTTCTCGATCGAGGAGACCGGCGACCCGGGCCGCCTCATCGAGTACGACACCACGCAGCGGATCTTCAACAACCCGAGCGAGAAGAAGACCGAGGACTACATCACCGGCCGCTTCGGCTAACGGAAGCCCGCCGCCCGCAACGAGTCGGCGGTGGTGAGCAGGCAGGCGCCGAGGAGCACGCCGTCCTTCAGGAGGGCCTCGCCCAGCACCGAGAGCTGCGGCACGCCGTGTCCCTCGCGCCAGGCCTCCGGTGTGGTGACCAGGAAGCTGAGCGTGCCGACCATCATTCCCGCCGCGCCGAGGCTGCCGAGCGCCGAAGCCCGTGGTGCCAACGGTTTCGCCGCGATCAGTGCGCCCAGCGCGACCTGCGAGATGGCGACGATGCGGCCGAGCTTGCGCGCGCCGAGCTTGCGGCGCAGTCCCGCGGTGAGCGGACTTCCGGTGACCAGCGGCTCCGCGTTCTGGATCTCGTACTCCGTGAACTTGAGCCCGCCGACCCACACGAACACCGTCGCGAGGCCGTAGCGCATGACGGGTATGCCCACTGACGTCAGGACGCCGACGGGCGTGAGTCCTGTGCGCATGATTGGCCCCGTTTCCGCCCGGCAATGCCGGTCTGACCGACTCCGGTTCACCGCAACTTGAGCCTAGCGTTGGACGCATGTCGGAGCGTTCGGAACGTCGCCTGTCCACGTCCGTCCTCGTGATCGGCACCGGCGGGTCCGGGCTGCGGGCGGCCATCGAGCTGGCCGAGCGCGGGGTCGACGTGCTCGTCCTCGGCAAGCGTCCGCGACTCGACGCACACACCACGTTGGCCGCCGGCGGGATCAACGCGGCGCTCGGCACGATGGACCCGCAGGACAGTTGGCAGCAGCACGCCGCGGACACCGTCAAGGAGAGCTACCTGCTGGCCGACCCGCGCACGGTGGAGATCGTGACGCAGGGCGCCGCCGCGGGCATCCACGACCTGGAACGCTACGGAATGGCGTTCGCCCGCGAGGACGACGGCCGCGTCTCGCAACGCTTCTTCGGCGCGCACACGTACCGCCGCACGGCTTTCGCGGGCGACTACACGGGTCTGGAGATCCAGCGGGCGCTCGTGCGGCGGGCGACGGAGCTCAACGTCCGGATCCTCGACACCGTGTACGTCACCCGCCTGCTCGTCCACGACAACACGGTCTTCGGCGCGTACGGCTTTGATGTGGGCGACGGCACCCGCGCCGTGGTGCACGCCGACGCGGTGATCCTGGCGACCGGCGGGCACACCCGGATCTGGCGGCGCACCTCGTCGCGGCGGGACGAGAACACCGGTGACTCCTTCCGGCTCGCGGTGGCGGCCGGCGCGCGCCTGCGCGACCCGGAACTGGTGCAGTTCCACCCGTCGGGCATCCTCGAGCCCGAGAACGCGGCCGGGACACTGGTCTCCGAGGCCGCCCGGGGCGAGGGCGGAATCCTGCGCAACGCGTCGGGTGAACGGTTCATGGAACGCTACGACCCGGAGCGGATGGAACTGTCCACACGCGACCGCGTGGCACTGGCCGAGTACACCGAGATCATGGCGGGTCGTGGCACTCCGAACGGCGGCGTCTGGCTCGACGTGTCGCACCTGCCGCGCGAGACCATCATGCGGCGCCTGCCGAGGGTCTACCAGATGATGTTGGAGATCCAGATGCTCGACATCACCGCCGGCCCGATCGAGATCGCCCCGACGGCGCATTACTCGATGGGCGGAGTATGGGTCCGGCCGGAGGACCACAGCACCGACGTCGCCGGCCTCTACGCGGTCGGTGAGGCGGCCAGCGGGCTGCACGGCGCGAACCGGCTCGGCGGCAACTCCCTCTCCGAACTGCTCGTCTACGGCCGCATCGTCGGTGCGGCGGCGGCCGCGTACTCCGCCGGCCTTGACGCACAGCGTCGCTCCCGGGACGCCGTCGCCGAGGCCCGCGCCGAGGTCGACGACCTGCTCGCGGCGGACGGCCACGAGAACGTCCGCGCCCTGCAGCGGGCGGTCCGCGACACGATGACGGCGTACGCCGGAGTGGTCCGCGACGAGCCCGGACTGCGGGCCGGCCTCGCCGAGCTCGACGCGATCGAGGACCGCATGCAGGACGTGGGCATCCATCCGGACATCGCCGGCTTCCAGGACCTCGCGCACGCCTTCGACCTCAAGTCATCGGCGCTCGCCGCGCGGGCCACGTTGGCGGCGGCGCTGGAGCGGCGCGAGACCCGGGGGTGCCACAACCGCAGCGACTACCCGGACCTCGATCCCGCGCTGCGGGTCAACCTCGTCTGGTCGCCGGCGACGGGCGTCGTCCAGGAGGAGATTCCGCCGGTGCCCACCGAGATCGCCGAGCTCATGACCGAAGTGTCGAGTGTAGGGAAACTGGTGGAGTGACGCCGGCGCGGACCAACGAGATCACCGTGTCGGCGGTGTGGTCGAGGTGGGTGCGCCCGTCGGGCAGCGTGGCGGCCGGGCTGATGTAGCTGTTCGGGCCGATGTGGGTGGCCGGGTCCAGCCGGTGCACGGTGACCTTGCCGCTGCGTTCGGCCTGGTTCCACGGGCTCCGGCGAAACAGCCGCCACCGCTGCGGGAAGATCCGGGTGCCGAGGCGTTCGATCCAGTCGGCGTCGCTGGTGAGCCGGTGGAGGTGGGTCGCGTGGGTGAGGTCGTTGGCGCCGTTGTGGAACCCGCCGAGGTTGATGAGCTGGAGCGGGCAGCGTAGCTGCGCCCACAGCTCCTCGACCGCGCCGGTGGCGACCTGGGCGCCGCCGCTGTAGCTGAGCAGCACGACCGGGATGCCGCTGTCGCGCTGGTAACCCGCGAGTCGGAGCTGGGTGGCGATCTGTGAGCCGACCGCCCGGTTGTAGAGCGGGCGGTACCGGTGGTCGGCGGCGATGAAGATCTGCATCACGTTGTGCAGGAACAGCAGCAACCCGACGTGCCGGCGCAACCAGATCCACACTGGACGTTCGGCCAGGGCATAGGCCAAGGGGGAGTACGGCTGCACCTGGCCCAGCACCCGCAGCTCCGGCGCCGCCGCGATGATGGCCTTGACCAGCCGGCCGCCGTCGCGGGTGTCGCGGTAGTGGCGTTTGCCGATGCCGTCCAGATAGACGAGGTACGCCGCCGGCGGCGCGTCGGGCTCCGCACCCCGGGCGTGGGGGATGCGGGTGCGGAGCCCGCCGGTGGGCGCGCGCCAGCCGGCGGCGTAGGCCAGCACCTCGTGCCGGGCCAGCAGCGCCTCGGCCAGCAGGACCGGCCCGAGCACGCAGAGCAGCAGCAGGAGCGTCAGGCCGGCCATGTCAGTGCCTCCCGGGCCGGTGCCGTGTTGAGCCAGGCGGCCAGACGGCGGACCACCTCGACGGTGACGCCGAGGCCGACTCCGGCGACGGCAACGCAGCCCGCGGCGGTCCACCAGCCCAGCCCGACGAGCGGGGCGAGCGCGGTGGTCAGGCCGGCGCCCACTCCCACGAAGAGCGCCAGGTGCAGGAACGGCCCGAGCAACGGGAACGCGAGCACCGCGGCGAGCAGCAGCGGGGCGACCAGCCCTGGTGACCAGACCAGCGCCGCTCCGTCTTCCGTTCCGGGCGGCAGGATCAGCATGGCGACGGCCCAGGCCGACAGGGGCCAGAGCGCGAACACCGCCGCTTCGACGACGGCGCCGGCGGTGATGAGCCCGATCGCCCGGGTGCGGGACACACCGGACCGTGCCGCCACCACGGGCAGGACGCGCCCGACGGCCTCGGACAGCCCGGCGAGCAGGAGGAGGATGACGACGAAGGGTGACATGGGTCAGCCCCACACCGACTCGAGCTCGTCGGCTGCCCGCTGATAGCCGCCCGCCGCGCGCTGGGCGGCCCGCAGTTGGTCGGCGGCCGCCCGGAACCGGGGCTCGTAGAGCAGGCGTTGGGCGAGCTCGCGTACGACCAGCACCTCGACCTCCTCGGTCCGGATCGTCAGGCCCGCACCGAGCTCGACGACCCGGGCCGCCACCAGCGGCTGTTCGGCGCCCTGCGGGACGACCAGCATCGGGACGCCGGCGTGCATGGCCTCGTTGACGCTGTTCATCCCGCCGTGGGTGACGAACAGCGACGCGCGTTCCAGCACCTCGAGCTGGGGCACGGTGCGGCGGGCGAGCACGTTGGCCGGCAGCGGTCCGAGCGCCGCGGGATCGGTCTGCCCGGTGGAGACGACCACGGTGCCGGCCAGCGGGGACAGGGCGGTGGCGAGGCTGCGCAGCAGGCGCGGCTCGGCGTTGAACACGGTGCCGAGGGAGGCGTACACCACCGGCTCTTTGAGGTCGTCGATCGGGAACGACGGATCGGGCCGGCGGGCGCCGATGCTCGGTCCGACGAACCGGAACGACGCGTCGAAGTTCTCGGCGCCGAGCTGGAACTCCCGCGACGTGTAGACCAGGTTGAGCGGCTCGGCGATGTTGCCGAGGTCGAGCAGGGGCAGCCCGCGCGCGTCGAAGCGGCGGTGCAGGTCCCATTGCGAGCGCAGGAAGGCGCGCAGCGTACGAGGCCGGGCCGCGGCCAGCAGTCCCCACGACCCGCGGGTGGGGCTCGGCACCTGACGGTTGAAGGCGAACGTGGTGAACGAGGACACCGCGGGCACACCGAGCTCGCGGGCGGCGATCGCGCCCCACAGGCAGGCGGCGTCGTGGACGATCAGATCGGGCCGGGTACGCCGCAGGTCCGTCAGCACCGTGGGCAGCACGGCGACGGCGGTCTGCGCCAACCCCGCGAGCAGGGTGGCCGGGGTCGGCGGGTCGGGGAGCGGCTGGTCGCCGCCGGGGTAGAGGCACAGGGTCGCGCCGGCGGCCGTGACCTCCGCGCCGAACGAGGGCGAGGTGTGGTACGTGACGGATTGTCCACGTCGGACAAGCTCGGCCACGACCGGCAGCGTCGGGTTGACCCGACCGTGCATGGGGATGTTGACGAACGCGATGGTGCTCATGAAGCCTCCTCCGTCCGGTACAGGTGGGGACCGCTGACCCGCAGCCGATCCAGAAACCGTCCGGCCGTGGCGGACGCGGTGTCGATCAGCCGCTGCGACTGGTCGAAGTCCCACGGCGCGGGCCAGGCGTCGACGCCGGTCGGCAGGACGACGGTCGGAATCTGCTGGGACACCTCGAGCAGGTCCCGCTCGATCTGGTTGCGCAGCATCAGCAGCCCGGCCCGGGCGGCGATCGCGTCGGCCCGGCGACGCGGCGCGATCCTTTGCAGCGGACCGCTTTCCGGACCGGTCGACAGCACCACCACGCTGGCCGCACCGGCCTGGCGCGCGGCGCGCACCGGGACGTACGCCGTCACGCCGCCGTCGACCAGGATCCGGCCGTCGCGGGTGACCGGTGGCAGCACGCCGGGGATGGCGGTGCTGGCCAGCAATGCCGACTCGAGGTCGCCGTGGTCGAGCAGCGCCTGCTCGCCGGTGACCAGGTCCATCGCGACGGCCGTGAAGGGGATCGCGAGTCGCTCGATCCGGTCTGGCAGCCCGGCCCGGGCGATCAGGCGGCGCAGGCCGCGGTCGGCGAAGACGCTGGCCCGCGAGGGCGGGTAGCCGAACGGGAACACCTCGCGGCGCCGCAGCCGGGTCCACACCTGTTCCAGCCACGGTGCCGCGCGGTCGGGGTGGGCGGCGGCGATCGCCCCGGTCAGCGCGCCCACCGAGGTCCCGATGATCAGGTCCGGGACGAAACCACGCCGCTCCAACGCGTGGCCGACGCCGACGTGCGCGGCGCCGAGCACGCCACCGCCGCCGAGAGCGACGGCCACGGGGCGGGGCAGGTCGTGCAGTCCCATAGTCCCCTCCTCAGGTCACGTCGAGCGCCGCGCCCTGGATGTTCAGGGCTCCCGCGGCGGCGTTGGCCGCCAGGTGCTCGGGTTTGCCGGTGCCGGGGATGAGCAGCACGTGCGGGGCGTGCTGGAGCAACCAGGCGAGGCCGACCTGGGCGGGGGTGGAGCCCAGGTCGGCGGCTGCGGCGCGCACGGCCGGCGCGTCGGTCACCTTCGGCAGGCCGGGGGTGGCGCCGCCGAGCGGGTAGAAGGGCACCCACGCGATGCCCTCGGCCAGGCAGAGCTCGAGCAGGTCCTCGTGCTCGCGGTGCAGCAGGCTGTAGGCATTCTGGACGGACGCGATGCCGGCCGGGATGGCCCGCTTGAGCCCGTCGAGGTCCACGGCGCTCAGCCCGATCGCCCCGACCGTGCCCTCGTCGCGCATCGCCACGAGCGCCGCGAGCTGGTCCTCGAGGTCGACCACCTGGTCGCCGTCGAGCGGCATCCGGGCGCCGACGTCGAACCGTCGCAGGTACACGAGGGGCAGTTGGTCGACGCCGAGGCTGCGCAGGTTGTCCTGGATGCTGGCCCGCAGCTCGTCGGGCCGCTGGGCGGGACGCATCGGGAAGCGGCCACCCGGGTCGGGGTCGATGCCGACCTTGGTCGCCACGACGACGCTGTCGGTGGGCCGCAGCGCGTCACGGACCACGCCGTTGACGAAGCCGGCGGCGTAGACGTGTGCGGTGTCGACATGGTCGACGCCGAGGTCGAAGGCGCGGCGCAACAGCGCGACCGCGGCGGGCCGGTCGTCGCGCAGGCGGGCGAGCTGCATGGCTCCGTACCCGATGCGGGAAACGTCGTGTCCGGCGAGACGGCCGATGCCGCCTGGGCGTGTCTGCATGTGGTGCTCCTAGATCAACTGATTGCTTCGATGGCCGCGTGATCGATGGCGTCGGGCGCACCGAGCGCGGCGCGGACGAGGTGCGCCTGGTAGGCGGCGACGAGCTGGTCGGCCAGCCGTGCCGCCCGGGGGCCGGCCTCGGACGGTGCGTAGTCCTTGGCGGAGACCAGCCACTGCTCGCAGCTCGCCCGGAACAGGCCACGAATCCGATCGATCATCGCGACCACGACGTCGTGTATGGCGGGGTCGGTCGTGGCCTCACCCCAGGCCTGGAGGGCAACGCGCGCCTCGTCGCGGTCGGTCGCGGCGGCGAGGTGGACGATCACCTGCGCGGGGCTGGGCGGTTGGGCGCGGGAGGCGTACTCGGCCAGGATCGCGGCCCGTCGGTCCATCACGTCCTGGACGACAGCGAGGACGATCTCGGCCTTGCTGCTGTAGTGCGCGTAGATCGACCCGGCCGAAAGCCCCGACTCGGCGGTGATCTCCGCGACGGAGGTGCGCTCCATGCCATTGCGCACGAAGCAACGCCGAGCGGCCTGCACGATCTGATCGCGCCGCAACTGACTACGAGCCTCGGTCAACTTAGGCACGGCGACCCACTCTCGGTTGGCAAACAGAACGGTCCCTCCGTAAGCGAGCATACAAACAAAATGGCCATCCTGTTAGTGGCACCAGTCACACAGGCTCGATCGCGCTGTGGAGATGGCCCGCGCCGCGCCGCATGACGGGTGAGTTGACGTTTGGTGCGGATCGTCGTCGACGGGGTGGGAGTCTGCGCCCGGCGGCGTACGTGTTCTGGCACGTACGCACATGCCGGGACACGTAGGCCGCCCGGGAACACCCGGCCGGATGGGTTCGGCCTGCGTTTCGCGACGGCCAACAGCGACGGTTCGGAGCGGCCGAACCCGGAGATCGTCGACGGCAGCCCGGCGGCCATCACCCTGATCGACGTTATCGACCGGCGGTCCATCATGGACGGTGGCGGAGCCAGGTCATCGGCCCGGCTCGCTGCCTACTAGTGGAGGGCGCGTTGGCCACCCGTGACGCCGCGAACGAGGTCAGAGCCGACCTGCGGCTTCGGCGGCAGGCCGCTTCCGGCGCCAGTCGCACGGACCTGCGCGTGATGGCCTTACTCGCACTGCCCGCGCTGCCCTGGGAAGGGCGGGTTACAGCACCAGCGCCATGCCGACTGACTCCGGTGCGGTTTCCGTGAAGCCGAACTTCTCGTAGAGGTGGCGGGCGTCGCCGTCGGCGATGAGGGAGACGTAGGCCGTGCTGGGGGCGCGGTCACGTAGCTCCTGGATCAGGGACGACATGATGGTCTTGCCGACTCCGCGGCCCTGGTGCTCGGGGAGCACGCACACGTCGACGATCTGGAAGGCGGTGCCACCGTCGCCGATGACGCGGCCCATTCCGATCGGCTGG
This sequence comes from Asanoa ishikariensis, assembly GCF_900107455.1. GTDB lineage: Bacteria > Actinomycetota > Actinomycetes > Mycobacteriales > Micromonosporaceae > Asanoa > Asanoa ishikariensis. The sequence continues at coordinate 8,294 of NZ_FNQB01000005.1, forward strand.
TCGTCGAGGTGGACCACGACCGCGTGCCAGGTGCCGGGCAGTCCGGCGGCCGCGGCGGCCGGTGACTTCGGAGTCATCCCGGCGCCGACGCGCAGGGCGCGATAGACCTCGGGCGACGGCGTCTCGTGTCGTATGACGTAGGTCAACTCAGGCCTCCAGCATCGACGAAATGGTGGCGGTGACCACGCCCGCGGCCTCAGCGGTCTTCAGCCGGCCGGCGCGGATCTCCTCGGCGGCGCCGTGCAGCAGGTACTGGACCGCGTTGACCAGCCAGGCCGTCGGCAGATCGGTGCGGAACACGCCCTGCCGCTGACCGCGCCGGATGAGCTCCTCCATCCGGTCGGCCGCGCCGGCGTGCAGCTCGCGGACCCGCCCCTCCGGCAGCACCTTCTGCGCCGCGACGAGCAGGGCGGCGGACTCGCTGACCAGGGACCAGCTCGACTCGAGCAGCCGGGTCAGCGCGTCGTGGGCGTCGCCGGACAGGTCGAGGCCGCCCAGTGTCTCTTCGCCGGAGCGCAGGGCGTCCGCGATCGCGGCTTCGACGAGTTCCGGGCGGGTGCGGAAGTGCCCGTACAGCGTCATTCGCCCGACGCCCGCGGCTTTGGCGATGTCGTCGACGGTGGCGTCCGGGTCGGCGCTCAGGGCTTCGCGGGCTGCGGCCACGATCCGGGCGATGCTGCGCTCGGCGTCGGCCCTCCGGCGGGGGCGCGTCATGAACGAACACTAGCTCGTATGGGCATGTACGAGCTAACCTGGCCACTGAACTCGTACATGAGAGTACGAATTAAGGTGGGAGGCCGTCGATGACTACCGACGAGAGACGCGACACCGAGGTGGCGCACGAGGCACCGCATCCCGCGCGCTGGCGGATCCTGGGCTTCCTCGGCATCGCCCAGCTCATGCTGATCCTCGACGTGACCGTGGTGGCCATCGCGTTGCCACACATGGAGACCGACCTGCACCTGAGCCGGGCGGCGCTGACCTGGACCGTCAGCGCGTACACCCTGACGTTCGGCGGCCTGATGCTGCTCGGCGGCCGGATCGCCGACCTGGTCGGCGCCAAACGCGTGGTGCTCGCCGGCCTGCTGATCTTCACCGCGGCTTCCCTGGTCACCGGTCTGGCCGGCTCGGCCACGATGCTCCTGGCCGGTCGCGTCGCACAGGGCGCGGGCGCGGCGTTGCTGTCCCCGGCGGCGCTGTCCCTGGTAGTCACCCTGTTCGGCGGCGAGGAACGCAACAAGGCACTCGGGGTGTGGTCCGCGTTGGGAGGCGGCGGAGCGGCCCTCGGCGTGCTCCTCGGTGGGCTGATCACCGCCGGCCCCGGTTGGCCATGGGTCTTCTACGTCAACGTCCCCATTGGACTGGTGATCGTCGCCCTGCTCGCGCGGATGTTGCCGAGCCGCACCCAGGCCGCGCCCCGGACCGGGCTGGACGTGCTGGGCGCCGTCCTGGTGACAGGCTCGTCGGCGGCCGTCATCTACGCGCTGATCCGGGCCGGCGACACAGGCTGGTTCACGGCCACCACCGGATGGCTGTTGCTGCTGGCGGCCATCGGGTACGTGGCGTTCGTGACCTGGCAGCGCAAAGCCCGGTCACCGCTGATGGACGTCGCGCTGCTCGCCCGCCGCCCGGTGGCGACCGGAACGTTCCTCATCCTGGTCGCGACCGCACTGATGATCGCGGTCTTCTTCCTCGGCACGTTCTACTTCCAACACGCACGGGGGTACGGAGCCATGCGCACCGGGCTCCTCTTCCTCCCCGTCGCCCTCGCCACCATCCTGGGCGCGCACACCACCGGTCAGCTCATCGCCAGGGTCGGCGCCCGTGCGCTCGCGGTGGCGGGGTTGGCGGTCGCGGCCGTGGGCCTCGCCGTGCCGGCGTTGACGATGAACCCCGTCGCGGTGGTCGCCGGTGTCGCGCTGGGTGCGGCCGGGACCGGTGCCATCTTCGTCGTCGCCTCGGCCACCGCGCTCGGGCACGTAGCGCCGCACGAGGCCGGGGTCGCGTCCGGCATCGTCAGCACGTTCCACGAGTTCGGCGCGTCGTTGGGCGCCGCGGTCGTCTCCAGCGTCGCCGCCGCCAGCCTCGTCGGAGACACCCTGACGGGATTCGAGGACGGCTTCACCGTCGCCGCGATCGCCGCCGCGGTGGCCGCCGTCGTCGCGGGCGTTCTGACACCCCGTCGGCAGACCGACTGACGTCGTCGGCCCTGGAGCGGGTCCTGCCGATCAACGCGGTCCTCCGTCTGGCGGTGAAGCCGGCGTTGGTCGGCAGGATTGTCCTGGGCACCGACGGTCCGGTCGTCAGGGCAGTTCGGATCGTTCGGCGAGGCGCTCCGATTTGTCCTGGGCGTCGACGGCTCGGCCGTCAGGGCAGTTCGCATCGTTCGGCGAGGCGCTTGACTTGTCCGTTGTGGACATCGGTCACCCATTCCCAGCCGGGCTTGGCCGATGGGCCGATCCGCGGGTCGTCGGGCATCTGGCCGTCGCGCAGGGCGAGCACGTACGCCCGATCGCGCTCGATCCGTGCCTGTAGCTCGTCGGCTCCGCCGACTGACCCGTGGCCGGGGACGACGACATCGACGTCGCCCGCCACGTCCTCCAACAGCCGCAGCGCCGCGAGGTAGTCCTCGACGGGATCACCGGCGCAGTCCAGGTCGAGCATCGGGATCAGGATGTCGGAGAGCATGTCGCCTGCGACGAGAACACCGCTCTCTTCCACGAGCAGCGCCGCGTGGCCCGGTGCGTGCGCCTGATGCTCGATGATCCGGACGTGCGGGCCGTCCCACGGAACCCGTGCCGTTTCGGCGGGCAGCGCGGTGATCAGGCCGTAGAGGTCGAGCGGGACGTGCTCAGCGATGCCCGTCGGCTCCAGGTGCTCGGTGATGCGGGCCTTCGCCTCCGGATCGGACAGCTCCTCCTGGAGGGTGGCCGCGCAGCGGGGCGTGCCGTAGCGAGGGGCCGAGCCGAAGTCGGCATGCCAGAGCGCGTGATCCCAATGTGGATGCGTGGAGAAGGCCGCCAGCACGGTCTGGCCTGAGAGGTCGTTAGCCAGGCAGACCATTTCGTGGCTCTGCAGCCCGGGGTCGACGAGCAGCACGCCGGCGCGGCCTTGCACGACAATGGCGTTGCTCTGCAAGAACTCGCTCTGGTGGACCAGCGCACGATCCGCGACCTGCCTCAGCACGGGTCAGCCTCCCATAGTGATTGCGATCTGCAACCACTCTACGCGGCGCAGGGTGCCCGCGCTGTTCGCGATGCTCGTCCGGCACCTGGGTAGCCGCCTCGCCGTACCCGCGCCATTACCGGGTGGAGCGCTGACCTCAACCCCTGCCGGCCACACGTCGCCTGTGTGTTCTGACAGGATCGGCCGGATGAGGAGACTGCTGTCGCTGTCGGTCGTCGTCGTGGTGGCTGCGACGAGTGGATGTTCGGGCGCCGCGACAGCAGGCGCGAGCCAGCCCACTGAGCGGTTCACCCAAGGCGGCGTCAGCATGGAGCCGACCGTCAAGTCCGGACAGGTCGTCACCGTCCAGGCTGTCGACGGCGGGTACCGTCCGCGGCACGGCGACATCGTCCTGTTCCGACCCAGCGGCGGGAAATGGGGCAACCGCGAGACGTCGTTCCTCAAGCGGGTCATCGCGGTGGGCGGCGAGACCGTCGGCTGCTGTGACCCGTCCGGGAAGGTGACGGTCAACGGCGCGCCGCTGGACGAGCCGTACGTCGCGGACGACGCGCCACTCGATTCGCCGCCGAACCCGGACGTGTGCGACTCGCGCCGGTTCGGCCCGATCGAGGTGCCGAAGGACGCCGTCTTCGTGATGGGAGACAACCGCGCGAGGTCGAACGACTCCCGGTGCGCGGGGCCGATACCAGCGACATCGGTGACGGCCATCGCGACCAGCCAGTAGTTTCGCGACCGCGAACAGGAAGCGGCGGTCGCTGCGGGCACGCTGCCGCGCGACGAGACGCACGCCGTCGAGCTGTGGCGGCCGTTGACGCCGTTCTCGAGGCGTTGCCTGGGCTCCCCTCTTGGCTGCCGCTTCGGTCGCAGTTCCCACCGCGGCCGCCATTCGTTGAGGCGGAGTCGAAAGACGCCAGCGCAACTGGCGATGTCGTGACCCGCGCGCTTGAACCTCGGACCGGCAGAACCCCCGCCGGTGTGCGAGGCGGCCACGTGAAGTTCGCCCATCGGTGGGTATCAACCAGGCATGGAGAAGGCCTGGACCGAGAGGATGAGCGGCGGTACGGGCTTCGTCGCCGCTCTTGACCAGAGTGGCGGGAGTACACCGAAGGCGCTGGCGATGTACGGCGTGCCTGAGTCGGCGTACTCCTCCGATCAAGAGATGTTCGACCTGATGCACGAGTTCCGGAGTCGGTTGATCACCGCGCCGGGGTTCACCGGTGAGCGCATTCTGGGCGCGATCCTGTTCGAGCAGACGATGGATCGGGACATTGAAGGCACGCCCGCGCCGCGATACCTGTGGGAACAGAAGAGCGTCGTTCCGTTCGTCAAGGTCGACGAGGGGCTGGCCCCCGAGGCCGACGGAGTGCGGCTGATGAAGCCGTTCACCAAGTTGCCCGCCGTGCTCGAACGGGCGGTGGAGCGGCAGGTGTTCGGCACGAAGATGCGGTCGTTCATCAGCCGCGCCGACGCCGGTGGCATCGCCGCCATCTTGGACCAGCAGTTCGCGTACGCGCGGCAGATCCTCGACGCCGGCCTCGTGCCGATCCTTGAGCCGGAGGTCGACATCGAAAGCCCGGAGAAGGCGCGGTCCGAGCAGTTGCTCAAGCAGGGTTTCATCGACCGCCTGGGTGACGTGCCCGACGGGCAGCGGGTCATGTTGAAGCTGTCGATCCCGACCGAGGACGACCTCTACCTCGACCTGATCCGGCATCCGAAGGTGCTGCGAGTGGTCGCTCTCTCCGGCGGCTACTCCCGGGAGGAGGCTGTCACCCGGCTCGCGCGCAACCACCGGTTGATCGCCAGCTTCTCGCGGGCCTTCACGGAGGGCCTGGAGCGCGACCAGGACGACGAGGTGTTCGACCGGATCCTCGACACGTCGATCGCCGAGATCTACGCGGCCTCCACGACCTAATTGTCACCGTGAGTAATTGAACGGCAACACGCGGTGCTCGGCTAATGGGATCTTGATTCTTCGTACCCCATGATCATGGTGTTTCTGCAGGTCAAGTGGGGGAAGAGCCAAGATCAATGAACATAGTGGAGTGTCGAAGTGCGGTCTTCGTCGGGGAGAACGCGCTTACGGTCGGGTGTGCTGAGCGTTGGCTCGCGGCGGGTCATGAGATAGCCGGGGTCGCCAGTGAGGTCGAGTCCGTGCGGGACTGGGCGCGGGTCCGCGGCATCCGTGACGCCGAGCGGGTCGGCGAGCTCGGGGTCGAGTTCGACTATCTGTTCAGCGTCGTTCATCTCCGGATGCTGCCGGACACGGTGCTGCGGCGGGCGAGGCTGCTCGCGGTCAACTTCCACGACGGGCTCCTGCCGGTCGACGCGGGTCTGCACGCCAGCGCCTGGGCCATCGTGCGGGGCGCGACCGTGCACGGCGTCACCTGGCACGTGATGACCGAGCGGGCCGACGCCGGCGACATCCTCGTGCAGCGGCGGGTCGCGGTCGGGCCGGACGACACGAGCTGGGACCTCAACACGCGCTGCTTCGCGGCCGGGCTCGACGCGTTCGGTGAGTTGGTCGACCGGCTGGACGCCGGCACGCTCCAGCCTGTCGCGCAGGATCTGGCCCGGCGTACCTATCACGGCGCCGCCGACCGGCCGACGCTGACGATCGACTGGGCCCAGCCGGCCGGTCGGATCGCCGCGCTCGTGCGTGCCACCGACTTCGGCGCGCACGCCAACGAGTTCGGCACGGCGAAGGTCGCCCTCGACGACGGCCGGCTCCTGACGGTGGGCGGTGCCGAGGTCACCGAGGCTCGCTCAACCGTGCGGGCCGGCACGGTGGTGGCAGGTGGCGAGGGGTCGTTGACGGTCGCGACGACCACTCACGACCTGACGCTCACGGCGGTCGCCAGCGTCGCGGGGCTTCCGGTCGACCTGCGGGACCTGGTGGGCCGGGTGCTGCCTGCCCTCAGCGAAGGCGCGGCCTTCACCGCGGCCCAGCGCGTCGCCGTCCGTCAGGAACGTGCGTGGGTGGCTCGGCTCGCGACAGCGCGCCCGATGGACGTGCCGTACCGACGTTCCGCCGCGCCTCCGTCCGCCTGGCACCACTTCGACGTGCCGGCTGTCCACGATGCTCCGGTCGCGGCCGTGTGCGCGTTCCTCGTCCGCATCGGTCGCGGTGAACCCGGCGACATCGGGCTTCGGGTGTCCACGGGCGATGGCGACGGTCTAATGGCGCCCGTCGTGCCGTTCGCGCTGCCGGAACTGAACCTCACCGAGTACGCGGGTGAGGTGGCCCGTCGGCTCGACGCGACACGTGCGTCAGGGACCTACCTGCGCGACGTGTTCGTCCGCCATCCCCGGCTGCACGACGTTCGCACGCTCGACGACGGGCTGCCGATCGAGCTCGACCTGACCGGCCACCCCTCGACAGCCGGTCCGGCGACCGTCCTGCGGATCGCGGTCGCCGAGGATGGCTCGTCTCGTTGGTCGGTCGCCGACAGCGTCCTGGTCGAGGCCGAGGCGCGGGCGCTGGTCGCGGCTTTCGCCGGCAGTGCGCCGGTTCCGGCTCAGGCACCGGCGGTGGACTACCCACGTGACCGCTGCGTCCATCAGCTCATCGCCGACCAGGTCGCCCGCACACCCGACGCCCTCGCCGTCACCTCGGCCGGGCAGGCGGTCACCTATGGGCAACTGCACGCGCGTACGCGAGAGCTCGCCGCTCGCATGGCGGCGCATGGTGTCGGCCCGGGCGACCTCGTCGGTGTCTCGGTCGGGCGGACGCCGGACCTGGTCGCGACGCTGCTCGCGGTGTTGCGGACGGGCGCCGCGTACGTGCCGCTCGACCCGGTGTACCCGCCCGAGCGCATCGCGACGATGCTCGACGACGCCCGGGTGCGGCTGCTCGTCACGGACACCGCGCCGGATCCCCTTGTTGGGGCTGCCGCACCGGCGATCCTGCACCTGCGCCCAGCCGGGCTGGCCATCGCGGCCGACCACCCGGACAGTGCCACACCAGACGACCGCGCCTACGTCATCTACACCTCCGGCTCCACCGGGCGCCCCAAGGGCGTGCAGATCGGTCACCGTGCGCTGACCAACTTCCTCTGGTCGATGGTGCGCGAGCCTGGCCTGACCGCCGACGACCGGATGCTCGCCGTCACGACGGTCTGTTTCGACATCGCGGTCCTGGAGTTGTTCGGCCCCTTGCTGGTCGGCGGCGCCGTGCACCTCGCCGACGCGGACACCGCCCGCGACGGGCACGCGCTCTGCGCGCTGATCGAGCGGGAGCGGCCGACCGTGCTCCAGGCCACCCCGGTCACCTGGAAGATGCTCATAGCGGCGGGTTGGCGCGGAACACCCGGCCTGCGCGCGTGGTGCGGGGGCGAGGCGCTCACCCGTGACCTCGCCGACGGGCTCCTCACCCGCGCTGCCGAAGTCTGGAACCTCTACGGCCCGACGGAGACGACCGTGTGGTCGACGGTGAGCCAGGTCGTCGCCGGAGCACCCGTCACCCTGGGACAACCCGTGGCCAACACCCGCTTGTACGTGCTGGACGACCAGTTGCGGCCGTTGCCCGTCGGGGTGCCGGGGGAGCTGGGCATCGGCGGCGACGGGGTCGCCGACGGCTATCTCGGCCGGCCGGTGCTGACCGCGGACCGGTTCCGGGACGATCCGTTCGCGGCCGGCCGCCTTTACCGGACCGGCGATCTGGTGCGCCGCAACGCCGACGGGCAGCTCGAGTTCCTGGGCCGCACCGACCACCAGGTGAAGATCCGTGGCTTCCGGATCGAACTCGGCGAGATCGAGGCCGTACTCGGCGCGGCCGCGGAGGTCGGCAGCGCGGTCGTGGTGGCCCGGCGCGACGGTGACGAGGCCACCCTGGCCGCGTACGTCACCCCCGCTCCCGGGCAGACCGTCGACATAGGAGCCTTGCGGCTCGCGGCGGCGCGAAGGCTTCCCGACTACATGGTGCCGGCGACCGTGACGGTGCTGGACGCGTTGCCGCTCACCGCCAACGGCAAGGTCGACCGCGGCGCTCTTCCCGCGCCCGCGCCGGCCGCCGCCGCGACGTCGTCCCGCCTGCCGGAAACGGTGCGGGAGCGCCAACTCTGCGCCCTCTTCGCCGCCAGCCTCGGCCGCGACATCGGGCCCGACGACGACTATTTCGCAGCCGGCGGCGACAGCCTGCGCGCGGTAGGCCTGATCGGCGCCGCACGCGACGCTGGGTTGGAGCTGAGCGTTGCGGACCTGTTCCGCGCACCGACCGCGGCCCGCCTCGCCGCGCACCTCGACGGGGCCGCCGCACCGCTCGCCCCGGTCGACCTGGCGGCCGAGGTCAGTCTTGACGTGGTCCCGCGACGGCGGCCTTCAGTCAGCCGCCCGCCCCGGCACATCCTGCTGACCGGTGCGACCGGCTTCCTCGGCGCCTTCCTGCTGTACGAGCTCGCCGCGGATCCCGCCGTGCGGGTCACCTGCCTGGTGCGCTCGGCGGACGGACTCGACAGGATCAGGAGGAACCTGCACGGGTACGGACTCCCGGAGCCGATCGGCAGCGTCGACGTGCTCACCGGCGACCTCGCCGGCGAGTTTCCGCTGACGGTCGACGCCGACGCGATCGTGCACGCGGCGGCCGACGTGCACTGGCTCCGGTCGTACCACCAGTTGGCTCCGACCAACGTCGGCGGAACGCGCCGGATCCTGGAGCTCGCCGCCCGGTCGGGCGCCGTCGTCCACCATCTCTCGTCGATGGGCGTGTTCGGGTACGGCCCGCGCGGCGCTGCCCGCGCGACGACCACATCGCCACTGCCGGCGCCGGAGCGGCTGGTCACCGGATACCAGCGGTCGAAGTGGGTGGCCGAAGGCATCTGTGAGCTGGCGCGGTCTCACGACATCCCGGTCACCATCCACCGGATCGCGCGGGTCAGCGGTGCGTCGACGACGGGAGCATGCCAGCGTGACGACTTCCTGTGGCGGATCCTCAAGGGCTGCGTCCAGGTCGGCGGGGTGCCGGCCGACACCGACCTGGCGTTCGACATCGTGCCGGTCGACCACGTGGCCCGCGCGATCGCGGACCTGGTGCGAGAAGGCGCGGGCGGCAACCACCACCACGCCAACCCGATGCCCGTGACGTTCGCGATGCTCGTGGGCCACCTGCGAGAGGACGGCTATCCGCTCGCCGACCTCGACCGTGGCAAGTGGACCGAGTTGGTCGGGACCGACCCGGCGAACGCGGCGCACACGCTGGTGGACAGTTTCGCCGCGACGGCCTGGGGGCCGGACCACGAGGTCTTCCTCGAACCCGGTCCCGCAAGCGCCGGCTGCCCAGCCCCGGACGCCGAGCTCCTCCAGACCTATGTCGAGTACTTCCGCCGGACCCGCTTCCTGCCTTAGCGGTCAAGGAGGGGCGGCCCCGGTCGCCCCTCCTTGACGTATATCCGTCGCGGATATAGTTTCGACCCATGGCAAGCGGCGGTCCCCTCACTCCAGCGGTGCTCCACATCCTGCTCGCGCTCTCGGCCCAGGACCGCCACGGCTACGGGATCATGAAGCAGGTCGAGGCCGATTCCCGAGGAAAGGTCACGATGGGGCCAGGGACGCTCTACGGGTCGATCCGCCGGATGACCGACGCGGGCCTGATCTCCGAGAGCGACAAGAAGGTCGACCCGAGTTTGGACGACGAGCGCCGCGTCTACTACCGCATCACCGCTCTCGGTCAGCAGACGCTGGCCGCCGAGTTGCAGCGCTACCGCGAGGTCGTGGCGGTCGCCCGGTCCCTGTCGCCCAAGACGGCGGGTGCCTAGTCATGCGCTGGTACAGCAGGCTGCTCCGCCTCTATCCGAGGCCGTACCGCGAGCGCTTCGGCGAGAGCATGGAGCAGACATTCAGGGACCTCCGCCGTGAACGCCCCGGGCCCGGGTTCACCCTTTGGATTTTCCTCGAGACGTTCGCGGGCATCGTCCGCGAGCGCGCGACAGACGTCGGGAGATCGGCCATGGCGAGGAACGTCTTCAAGACCGTCAAGTACGTCGCGCTGGCCGTCGGAGCCCTGATGGTCGCGGGCATCGTCACGGTCATGCTGCTGGCCCGAGGTACCGGCGAAGACATCACGGGCGTCGTGGCACCGGCATTGTTGCTGACGATTCTCTCGGTGGTGGCCGCCGTGGTCGCGACCGTCATGCAGGGTCGGCAGAACAGGCGCAAGACACGCGACGACCTGGCCGGCTGACGCCACTCACTCGCGCGTCGACAGCGCCGCTTGTTGCTCACGGCAGACCGTCAGCGTCGGGTGGTCGTCCTCGACCACGCCTTCCAGGACGCTGATCGCCCGTCCGTAGAACACCAGTGCCTCAGCCGCGCGACCGCGTTGCTCGCACAGCGTTCCGAGGTTCGTCAGGGTGGTCGCGAGCTCGGGGTGGTCCGGCCCGAGTGCCCGCTCCTTTATCGCCAGCGCGCGACGGTACAGCGGCTCTGCCCGGGCAGGCTCGGCACGCCGGTGGTAGATGCTGCCGAGGTTGTGCAGGCAGACAGCCACCTCGTGGTGATCAGCGATCCGCTCGAACACCTCCAGGGCCTCCTGGATGAGCTGCTCGGCCTCGTCGTCCCGGCCGAGGCCGTCGAGGATGGCCGCCAGGGCGCACTTTGTCGGCGGCGACGTCGGGATGGCCGGCGCCGACGGCCCTGACCCGGATGTCGACGGCCCGGCGGGCCGGTCGTTCCGCATCCGACAGCGCGCCGCGGGCGTGGGCCAGGCCGCCCAGGTTGTGGTAGATGCTGGCCACGTCGACGTGGTCCGGGCCCTGGACACGTTCGATGATCGCCAGCGCCCGGTCGTACAGGACCTGGGCTTCGTCGAACCGTCCCGTGTACTTGTAGGTGACCGCCAGCGCGTTGCAGATGTCCGCGATCGCCAAGGGGTCCGAAGCGTGCCGCAAGGTGCTCCGCAGCAGCGCGGCCGCCTCGGTGTAGCGGCCTTGGGCGCGCAACAGCTCGGCCCGGGCCAACCGCTTCTCAAGAGGTGGCATCGATCAGGTTCGCCTTCAACGGCAGCCGGCGGCCCACACTCCAGGCGAGCAACGCGACCACACCGAGCGTGGCGATCAGGACAGCGAACAGACCGTGTCCGTGGCCGGCGGCGATCACAAGGCCGGCGACCCCTGGCCCACCGACATAGCCGACGGTCCAGGCGAGCGCGTACGCCCCGTTGTAGCGCCCCCGCAGGGAGTCCGGCGCGAGGTCGTTGACGATCGCGGGGACGGTCGGCGACACCAGCGTCTCACCGATCCCGAAGAGCACCATGGCCGCCACGAACAGAGGCAGAGCACCGCGCGAGCCGGCGAACAGCGTCATCGCCCACGCCGCTGCCATGAAGGCGGCCGCCAGAGCGATGCCCCGAGTCCGCCGCCGACCGGTCATCATGCGCAGCACGACCAACTGGGCCACGACGACGGTGACCATGTTCGCGGCGAACGCCAGCCCTAGGCCACGCGGGCTCAGACCGCCAACTTCGGTGGCGTACGCGGGGAATGCCGCGTGGTACTGCGCGTAACCCGCCATCACGAGCAGGAAGACCAACACCCACATGCGCAGGAAGACCCGGTCCCGCAGCACGTGCCGATAGCTGCCCTCCGCGAACGAAGGCTCAGCCGCGTCGCTCTGCACGTCGCGCAGACGGCCCAGGACCAAGGCGAAAGCGACGAACGACGCGGCGTCGAGCACGAACACCAGCACGAAGGTCGACGGCGTCTGGAAGCTGACGATCAACGCGCCCAGCACGGTGCCGACGCTGAGCCCGACGTTCAACGTCGCATGTCGCACGGCGAAGACCTGCGGACGTTGCGCCGCGTCGACCGTGGTGGCCAACAGGGCGTCCTGCGCGGGCAGCAGCGCCGCCATGCCCATGCCGTACAGGAACGTGGCGGCGAAGCCGTGCCACGTGGCGTGCACCAGCGCGATCGCGCCGGCGCCGGCGGCCGCCACCGCCAATCCCGCGATGACGGCGCGCCGTGCTCCGATCCGATCCGCGAGCCACCCACCCGCCGGGTTCCCCACCAGGCCGGCCAGAGCCACGGTGGAGAGCATGAGCCCGGCGACCCCGAGGTTGATCCCCCGCACCTGATGCAGATAGACGAGCAGGAACGGCAGCGTCAGCCCACTGCCCAGGGCGGAGACAGCGTCGCCACCCAGGACGAACCAGGCGCGGGGGGAGAGCCTCGGTATCCAGCTACTTGCTGGTTCGGAGCCCAACCAGGATTTCATTGTGGTTGAGCGCGATGCCTCGGCGGACCTTCACCGAAGTGGTCTGCTTCGGCCGCTTGCTCTGCTTGCTCGACATGCCGTCCTCCAACCCCCGATGGGAGACCTATCCCACCGGTATAGCGGCACCTGTCAAGCGACGGGTTCCCAGCGGCCCGACTTCATCGAGCGGTAGCAGGCGTCGACGACCTTGTTGACCACCAGGCCGTCGTGGAAGGTCTCCAGTGGAGGCTCGCCGGCCGCGAAGCGGTCCACGAAATGCCGCATCTCCTGTGAGAAGCCGTAGGCACGCGTCTCCTCCGGCACCGGGTAGACCCAGCCCGTGTCCGCGTCGGACTTCTCCACGAGGTAGCCGACCGGCTTGGTGATGAAGCCCCACACCGGTGTCGACGCCGTGTCCGTCACCAGGCGGCCGGCGCTGCCGACGATCTCGTGGCGTAGCTGCATGCCGCCCTGCTCCACCCAGGAGCTCTCGATCGAGGCGACCTGTCCGCCGGCGAACTTCAGCAGGGCGATCGACGTGTCCTCGCCGGTGGTCTTGTCCTGGTGGGCGAGCGTCGCGCCCCACGCGAAGACCTCGACGATCGGGTTGTCCCGGCCGAAGAAGTGCCGGGCCGACTCGATCGTGTGGCAGCCCATGTCGAGCAGCGCGCCGCCGCCGGCCGTCTCGGCGTCCCAGAAGTGCGCGGCGTGCGGGCCGGAATGTCCTTCGCGGGCGCGCATCCAGAGCACGTCGCCGATGCCGCCGGCCGCGACGATCTCGTGTGCCTTGGCGAGGTTGGGGGAGAACACCGAGCTCTCCGCGTACCCATGCCAGATCCCCGCTGACGTGACCACATCGAGGATCTCGGCCGCCTCTGCACCGGTGCGGGCCAGCGGCTTGGTGCAGACGACGCCCTTGCCGGCCGCGGCGACCAGGCGCACGGCCTCCAGGTGCACCTCGTTGGGCAGGGCGACGACGACCAGGTCGACGGCCGGGTCGGCGCACAGCGACGCCATGGTGTCGTGTGGTCTCGTGTCCCGTCCCGGCTTCGCGGCGAAGGCGGCGGCCCGCTCCGGCGAGCGGGAGTAGTGCGCCACGAGCCGTGCGTCGCGTACGTCGTCGAGTGCCTCGGCGTAGGTCTCGCCGATGAACCCGGACCCCAGCAGGCCGACCCCGATCATGGATCCTCCAAAACCAACAAGTGGTACGCCGTGGATGCGCACCTTAGCATCACTGCAAACCAAAGCTGTACCTCTTGTTACCACTGGGTCTACCTGTATATGCTCCCGCCTCAGGCGCCGGCCACCGGGGGGAGCCGCGCGATGGCAACGATGACGAGAGGCAACTCAATGCGTGCATTCCGTGCGTCCGTTGCGCTGGTCGCGGCGGCAGCAGTCGTCCTGACCTCGGGCTGCTCCCCGTCGGCGAGCGGCGGTGATCCCGGCAAGGTCACGCTCACACTCGGCAGTTGGCGCACCGAGGACCTTGCGATGTGGCAGGACGAGATCCTGCCGGCCTTCGAGAAGACCCACCCGACGATCGACGTCAAGTTCAGCCCGACCAATACCAATGAATACAACGCCGCGATCCAGTCGCAGGTGGACGGCGGCACCGGACCGGACCTGATCACCTGCCGGCCGTACGACGTGAACCGTTCGTGGATCAAGAAGGGGTACTTCGAGAAGCTCGACGGCAAGCCCATGCTGGACGCCTTCGACCCGCTCGCCCTCGACCCGTGGGCCGGCGACGACGGCAGCCCCTACTGCCTGCCGACCGCCGCGGTCCTGGCCGGCTTCTTCTACAACAAGGACATCTTCACCGAGCTGAACCTCCAGGTGCCGACCACACAGGACGAGTTCCTGTCGGTGCTCAAGGCCATCAAGGACAACGGGAAGTACGCGCCGCTCGCGGTCGGCTCGGCCGAGTCCTGGCAGCTCGCGTACAACGGGCTCTACAGCATCGGCCCGGCGTACTGGAAGGGCGAGGAGGGCCGGCAGGGGCTGATCAAGGGCACCAAGAAGGTCACCGACCCGGACTTCGTCGCCGCGTTCTCGGCCTTCGACGCCTGGAAGCCGTACCTGCCGAAGGGCTCCGCGAGCCTGAAGTACTCCGACATGACGCAGTTGTTCGCGCTCGGCAAGGCCGCGATCCTGCCCGACGGTTCGTGGGACATCAACCAGGTGGCCGTGGGCAACCTCAACGTCGGTGTCTTCGGTCCGCCGGCGGCGACCACGGGCGGCGAGCGCTACGTCCAGGAGATGCCGGACATGGCGATCGGCGTCAGCGCGGCCAGCAAGCACAAGGCCGAGGCGGAGACGTTCCTCGCCTGGACCGCGACGCCCGAGTTCCTGTCGCTGTACGTGAACAAGCTCCCCGGGTTCTTCTCGATGGGCAAGGAGCCGGTCACCTACACCAACAAGCTCGCGCAGGAGTTCGCCGACCTGAAGCAGGGCGCCAAGCTCACGCCGCGGCTCGGCCTGGACCGGCTCAGCGCCGGCACGCCGCCCTTCGACGACGAGGTCTGGCGGGTGCTGCAGCTCATGTACACAAAGGACCTGAGCCCGCAGGACGCCACCGCGGAACTGCAGAAGGGCCTGTCGGCCTGGTACGCCCCGCAGCAGCAGAAGTAGCGGCCCGGACGGGGATGCGCGCGGCGCATCCCCGTCCTCACCGAAAGGACAACCGTGCGCAGGGCCCACTATCGGTACTTCCTCGCGTTCACACTGCCCGCGCTCGCGGTCTACGTGCTCTTCGCGGCGCTGCCGCTGCTGAACTCCATGTACTACAGCCTCTTCGACACCGACGGGGACGTGGCGCGGTTCGTCGGCCTCGACAACTACCACTACCTGTTCACGAACCCGACGACGAGCGAACGGTTCTGGAACGCGCTGGTCAACAACCTCGAGTTCTTCGCGATCCACCTGCTCGTCGAAGTGCCGCTCGGACTGTTGCTGGCCGCGCTGCTGACCTCCGGGCGGCTGAGGCGATCGACCGGCCTCTACCGCACGTTGCTGTTCATCCCGACCACCCTGTCGGTGGTGATCGTCGGGTTCATCTGGCGACTCATCATCAACCCGTTGTGGGGGCTGGTCGACTACCCGCTGCTCGGCACCGAGACCACGGCGCTGCCGACCATCTCGCTGATGTCGGTGTGGCAGTACGTCGGCATTCCGATGATCTTCCTGTACGCGGCGCTGCTCGCCGTGCCCAGCGACGTCCTGGAGGCGGCCCGGGTGGAAGGCGCGGGCGGCTGGACCACGTTCTGGCGGATCAAGTTCCCGCTCATCGCGCCGCAGTTCGGACTGATCGCCATCCTGACGTACATCTGGACGTTCAACGGGTTCGATCTGGTCTTCGCCCTCAACGGGTCGGCGCCCGGTCCCAACTACAGCACGGACATCCTCGGCACGCTGTTCTACCGCACGTTCTTCGGCTCGAGCGGCCAGCTCGCCGATCTCGACCTGGGCGCCACCGTGGCCAGCGTCATCTTCCTGATCATCCTCGTCATCACCGGCGCGTACTTCGGTCTGTTGCACCGCCGGCTGAAGTCGTACGAGCTGTGAGTGGTGGACAAATGAAGGCAGCACGCCGATCCTCCGAGCGCGCCGGCAACCTCGTGGTGCACGCCCTGCTGATCGTGTTCGCGGTGTTGGCGATCGCGCCGATCCTGCTGATCGTCGTCAACTCGTTCAAGACGACGCCGGCCATCTTCGAGCATCCGTTCGCGCTGCCGACCGCGGACACGTTCAGCGCCGCCGGCTACGAGCGGGTCTTCCAGCGTGGGCACTTCGTCGACAACTACCGCAACAGCCTCGTCGTCACGGTGGGCAGCACGGTGGCGACGCTGGTGCTGGCGACGCTGGCCGCGTTCGCGCTCACCGAGTACAAGGTGCGGTTCGCGCCGCTCGTCGGTGGGTTCTTCGTGGCCGGCATCATGCTGCCGATCCGCCTGGGCACCGTGCCGATCCTCAAGACGATGATCTCGTGGGGCCTGATGGACACGCTGACGGCGTTGGTCCTGGTCTACACCGCGATGAGCCTGCCGCTGGCCGTGGCACTGCTGATGACGTACTTCCGGTCGGTGCCGCACGACCTCAAGGAAGCCGCGCGCATCGACGGCGCCGGCGAGCTGCGTACCCTCTCGATCGTCCTGCCGATCGTGCGACCGGGCCTGGCCGCGGTCGCGTCGGTGACGATGCTGCCGATCTGGAACGACCTCTGGTTCCCGCTGATTCTCGCGCCCAGCCAGGAGAACCAGACGGTGACGCTCGGCGTGCAGCAGTTCGTCGGCCAGTTCCTCAACGACTACCCGGCGCTGCTCGGCGCGCTGACGCTCGGCGCCGTGCCGCTGGTGGTGCTGTTCGTGGTCTTCTCCCGGCAGTTCATCCAGGGTCTGAGCCAGGGCCTCGGCAAGTGAGCGAGCCAAGGCATCCGAAAACGAGCGTTCGTTCAGTTTCAGCGAGGTCCCCACGCCGGCCGGGCCGGCGCGCTGCGCAGGAAGAAGGTCCGCAGGCGGTAGCGGTCGCCGCGGTAGCGCACCACCGAGGAGAACAGCGGCCGGTCGGTCGGGCTGAACACGAGCTGGCGCATCACCAGCACCGGTTTGCCGATCTCGAGCTGGAGCTGCTCGGCGAGGTAGGCGTCGGCCTGCTGCGCCTCGACGGTCGCGTCGGCCTTGACCGGATCGAGGTTGGCGGCGGCAAGGTGGTCGTAGAGCGAACCGGTGCGGAAATCCACATCCGTGATGCCGGGTACGAACTCGGCCGGCACCTGCGTGAGGTCCAGCGCGATCGGCACGTCGTTGAGCAGCCGGACCCGTTCGAGTACGAACAGCGGCGTGCCCGGCGCGATCGAGAGGTGCTCGGCCTGGTCCAGGTCGGCCGCGACCACCTCCTGCCGCAGCACCGTGGAGCTCGGCGCCAGGCCCATCCGGCTGGCGGTCTCGCTGAACGACTCCAGGCTGTTCGGCCACTCGCGGGCGCTGGCGCTGGCCGCCACGTACCAGCCGCGGCCGTGCGAGGCGCTCAGCGCGCCCTCCTCGACGAGGGTGGTCAGCGCCTTGCGCAGCGTCACCCGGCTGATGCCGAGTCGCTCGCACAGCTCGCGCTCCGGGGGGAGCCGGCTGCCCGGTTTCAGCGCGCCCGTGCCGATCTGTTCTTTGATCAGGTTCACGGCCTGGATCCACAGGGGTTCCGGGTGGTCGGCGCGGATCGACGTGGACATCGCAGCCTCGGTCACCTTCGCATCATCGCGGACGAGCACGGTTTGTGCAAACCACAGAAGACCAGAGGGTCCCTGCGGTCCGGCCATTTTCCAGGGTTTCGTCCGTGTCTCGGGAAAGCCTGAGTTGCCACCCTGTACCAACGAGGCGAAATTGGTATTGTGTGGTCGACATTGGGTATCCCACTGGTCAGGGGAGGATTTGCCGTGGTTGAACCATCGAGCGCGCTCGCACCGCTTCGAGCCGAGGAGATCTCGGCCGCGCGTGAGCTTCTTGTCCACAGTGGCCTGCTGACCGACACGACGCACGTGGCGTACCTCGGGCTGGTCGAACCTGACAAGCGGCTCGATGGTGAGGCGGTGCCCCGGCGCTTTCGGGCGATGTTGATCGACATGGGCGACGGCACGTCGCACGACGTGGTGGTCTGCCCGATCGAGGATCGGGTGGTCTCCTCGACCCGCATCGAACCCGCCCGCGACGGCCAGGTGCCGGTCGTGATGCTCGAGTTCGCGATGGTCGAGGAGATCGTGCACAAGGACCCGCGCTGGCTCGCCGCCATGCACCGCCGGGGCCTGACCGACCTGTCCGTCCTGCGGGTGCAGCCGCTGTCGGCCGGCGCGGCGATGACAGAGTCCGAGCGCGGCCGCCGCCTCCAGCGCACCTTCACGTTCCTGCAGAAGCACCCCCAGGACCTGCCGTGGGCGCACCCGGTCGACGGCGTCGTCGCGTACGTCGACGTCATCGCCCGTGAGGTCGTCGACGTGGTCGACGCGGCGCTGCTCGCGGTCCCGCAGGAGGACGGCAACTTCCACCTGGCCGAGTTCAACGGCCCGACCCGCGAGGGCTTCCGGCCGATCGAGATCACGCAGCCACACGGGCCGAGCTTCACGATCGACGCGGACAACGTGCTCGAGTGGCTCGGCTGGAAGCTCCAGGTGTCCTTCGACTCCCGCGAAGGCCTCGTGCTGCGCGACATCTCGATCGCCGAGCGGCCGGTGCTCTACCGGGCGTCGATCGCCGAGATGGTCGTCCCGTACGCCGATCCGAGCCCACAGCGGTGGTTCCAGACGTTCTTCGACGGCGGCGAGTACCTGCTCGGCAACTTCGCCAACTCGCTGGAGCTCGGCTGCGACTGCGTCGGCGACATCACCTACCTCGACGTGGTCGTCGCCGACAACGCCGGCCAGCCCCGCACCATCCCGCAGGCCATCTGCATCCACGAGGAGGACGCCGGCGTGCTCTGGAAGCACACCAGCAGCTTCACCGGCTCCAGCGACGTGCGGCGCAACCGCCGGCTCGTCGTCTCCTTCTTCGTGACCGTCGGCAACTACGACTACGGCTTCTACTGGTACTTCTACCTCGACGGCACGATCGAGCTGGAGGTCAAGGCCACCGGTGTCGTGTTCACCTCGGGCCACCCTGGTGGCGACTACGCCTACGCCACCGAGGTCGCGCCGGCGCTGGGCGCCCCGCACCACCAGCACCTCTTCAGCGCCCGCCTGGACTTCACCGTGGACGGACCCGCGAACTATGTCGAGGAGGTCGACGCGGTCGCGGTGCCGCGTGGGCCGGAGAACCCGACCGGGACGGGCATCACCCAGCAGGTGACCCGGCTGCGCAGGGAGAGCGATGCTCCCCGGCTCGCGGACGGCAACCGCGGGCGGGTCTGGCGGATCGGCAACCCGTCGGTGCAGAACCGGCTCGGCCGCGACGTCGCGTACGTCCTGCACCCGCAGGGCCAGCCCGCGCTGCTCGCCGACGCCTCGTCGGATCTGTACGGCCGGGCCACGTTCGCGACCGGGCACCTGTGGGTCACCGCGTACGACCCGGCCGAGCAGTATCCCGCGGGCGACTTCGTCAACCAGCACCCCGGCGGCGCCGGCATCCCCGCGTGGATCGCCGCCGATCGCGACGTCGACGGCACCGACATCGTCGTGTGGCACACCTTCGGGCTCACGCACTTCCCGCGGCCAGAGGACTGGCCGGTCATGCCGGTCGACACCACCGGCTTCGTCCTCAAGCCTGCCGGCTTCTTCGGCCGCAACCCGACGCTGGACGTGCCCGCCAGCGGCGGCAACCACTGCCACGCCTGATCAGCCCTTCACAAGTACGGAGAACGCTTATGTCAACGCCGGAGGGTCACATCACCTTCGCCGCCGCCCGCGCGCAGCAGCACGACGTGCTCGAGGGCGCGTTGCGGCGGCTTGGCGCCGAGGTCGCGGCGCGGCAGGCCGATGGTTGGTTCCGCGGGCCCGGCCCGATCTTCGTCGCCATCGGTGCGAGCTTCGCCGCGGCCTGCGCGCCGACCTGGACCCTGCGCTCGCGGGGGATCCACTCGTGGCGGCTCAGTGCCGGCGACCACCCGTTGCCGTACCCGGCCAGCCGCCACCCGCTGCTCGCCGTGTCCCAGAGCGGCCGCAGCGCCGAGACGCTCGCGGTGCTGTCCTCGGTGGACGAACCGCTGCGGTACGCGGTGACCAACGCCGACCCGTCGCCCATCGGCGCCGCCGCGTCCCGGCACGTGTCGCTGGGGGACCTGCCGGACAGCTACGCGTCGACGATCGGCTACACCGCGACCGTCGCCGGGCTCGGCATGATCGCCGAGGCCTGGGACGGTGGGCGGGTCGACCCGGGGTGGGCACTGTTGCCAGAGCGGATCAGTGCTCTGGAAGCAGTGCTCGCCGAACGGGCCGACGATCTCGCAGCCACGTTCGCCGGCGCCCGGTCCGCGGACTTCGCCGGTGCCGGCCCGTCGGTCGGCTCGGCGGAAGCCGGTGCGTTGCTCTTCCGCGAGGTGGTGCGGCTGCCGGCGACCGCGATGAGCACGCGGCAGTACCTGCACGGCGCGATGGAGTCGGCCGGCGGCACCGCGCACGTGCTCATCGGCGGCGAGCGGGAGATCGCGGTCGCCCGCACCCTGTCCGGCGCGGGGCACCCGACGATCCTGGTGACGACCGACGACGTGCCGGCGGCGCCGCTGCTTCAGGTGGTGCGGCTGCCCGCCGTGCCGCTGAACCAGCGGGCGATCCTCGAGGCGATCGTGCTGCAGGTGCTCGTCGCCCGGGCGGCGGCACAGGCCGACATCGACATCGAGGAGTTCGTGTTCCACCACGACGACACGAAGGTGCCGGTGCTGTGAGCGTGGTGGTGGTCGGCCTCGACATCGGTGGGACGAAGACCCAGGTTCGGGTCGAGACCCTCGACGGTGCGCGGTTGGTGGACGCGGTCTCGCCCAGTGGGGACTGGGCGGCTTCGCCGGTGGCCGCCGCGGCCGACTGGATCGCGGCCGCCGTCGATCGGCACGTGCCGGCCGGTGCGGTCCTCGCCGCGATCGGTGCCGGCGCGCAGGGGTGTGACACCGAGGAGCACTGTGTCGCGCTGGGGCGGGCGTTGACGGCCGCCAGCGGGGTGCCTTCCACGGTCACCAACGACGCAGCGCTGCTCGTACCCGCTGCCGGACTGGTCAGTGGCATCGGCGTGATCGCCTGGACCGGTTCGATCGCCGTCGCCGTCCGCCCCGACGGGAGTCTCGGCTTCGCCGGTGGCTGGGGCTGGGTCCTCGGCGACGAGGGGAGTGCGCCGGCGCTCGTGCGGGAAGCGGTGCGGGCCGCGCTCACCCGGCACGACGCGGGCGGGGTGCACGACGTACTGCTGCCGATGTTGCTCGAAGCCTTTGGGGTGTCGAGTGCGGCCGGGCTCGCGCGCACGGTCAACGACAACACCGACCCGGCACACTGGGCGACCCGCGCGCCCGCCGTGTTCGCCGCGGCCTCGTCGGGTTCAGCGGATGCGCGTCAGGTGATCACCGACGGCGGGGCTGCGCTGGCCGCTCTCGTCGGCGTCCTGCTGTCGTCCGGCGCGGTCGGGGATGTCGTGGCCGCCGGCGGGGTCATCACGAGCCAGCCGTCGCTGTTCGAGGCGTTCCGGGGCACCCTCGCCCGCTCACACCCCGACCTGACCATCCATCTGTTGGACGCATCGCCGGTCGCGGGGGCCGTCGCCCTCGCCCGGCGCCATCCCCTTCCTGAGGAGCTGTGATGTCCACCCTTACTTCCCTGGACAAGGCTTCGGGCGTCGCCCTCGGCACCGTCCCGGTCTCCGCGCCCGAAGACGTCGATGCCGCGGTCTCGCGTGCCGCCGCGGCGCAGCCCGCATGGGCCGCGCTCACCTACGCCGAACGGGCCGCGGTGCTGCGCCGGGCCGCCGCGTCACTCGGTGACCGTGCCACGGCGATGCGCGAGCTCATCGTCCGGGAGACCGGCTCGATCTACGGGAAGGCCGACTACGAGATCGGCGCCGCGAGTGCTGAGCTGCTGGAGGCCGCCGCCCTGGCCGCCCGGCCGATCGGTGAGGTGCGGCCGTCCAACCACGCGGGCCGGTTCAGCCTGGCCGAGCGGGTGCCACTGGGCGTGGTCGCGGCCATCACGCCGTGGAACTTCCCGCTCGTGCTGGGCATGCGGGTCATCGCGCCGGCGCTGGCGCTGGGCAACGCGGTGGTCCTTAAGCCGTCGCCGGAGACACCGCTGTCCGGTGGCGCGTCCTTGGTCGAGCTGTTCTCGGAGGCCGGGCTGCCTGAGGGCGTGTTCCAGGTGGTGCAGGGCGGCGCTGACGTCGGTGAGCGCCTGGTCGCCCACCCGGCGACGGCGATGGTGCACTTCACCGGGTCGAGTGCGGTCGGGCGGTCGATCGCGGCCACGGCGGGTGGGCTGCTCAAGAAGGTGTCGCTGGAGTTGGGTGGCAACAACGCGCTCGTGGTGCTCGACGATGCCGACCTTGAGCAGGCCGCGATGATCGGCGCGTGGTCGAGCTTCCACTACCAGGGGCAGACGTGCATCACCGCTGGACGGCACGTGGTGCACGCTGCTGTCGCCGACGCGTACGTGGCCGAGCTCTCGCGCCGTGCGGCCGCGATCGTGGTCGGTGACCCGTACACGGGGCAGGTGGGTCTGGGTCCGATGATCAACTCGCGGCAGCATGGCCGCGCCGCATCCATGCTCGCGGAGGCGGTCGCCGACGGCGCGACGGTGGTGACCGGCGGCGCGGACGACGCGCCGTTCTTCCGGCCGACGGTCGTCACGTCCGTTGCCACCGACATGCGGCTGTGGCGCGAGGAGATCTTCGCCCCTATCGCCCCGGTGCTGGTGGTGGCCGACGAGGAGGAGGCGGTGCGGGTGGTCAACGACACGGAGTACGGCCTGGTGAACTCGGTCGTGACCGCCGACCTGCGACGTGGTCTGTCGGTCGCGCGCCGACTGCGCGGCGGCATGGCGCACGTGAACGACGCGACACCACAGGACGAGGCGCTGGCCCCGTTCGGCGGCATCGGCCTGTCGGGCCTGGGCGGCCGCTCAGGCGGCGACGACAACCTGGAGGAGTTCACCCAGCGGCGCTGGCTGACCACGACCGACCTGCCGGTCCACTACCCGTACTGACGCACCGCGCCGCGTGCGGGCCTCCGCGGGGCGTTGACCCCGCGGAAGCCCGCACGCGGTCGGGAAAGTCATCGCCGGTCGGACTGGCGGAGCATCTCGTCGACCCTGGGGTCGGCCCCGAGCTCCCGTACCTCCTGCGCGCAGCGGCAGGCGGCGGCGATCTTGGCGGCCCACTTCAGTGCCTCTTCGCGTGCGGCCACGTCGACGACCACGAACCCGCCGATGACCTCCTTGGTCTCCGGGTACGGGCCGTCGGCGACCAGCCCGTCCGTGCCCACGATGCTCGCCTGCTGCCTCTGCAGTCCGCCGCCGAACACGAACACACCGGCGTCCACCGCCTCCTGGACCGCGGCGTGCGCGGCGTCGCCCACTTCGGGGAGTTCCTCCTCGCTGATGTGGTCCATCGCGCCCTCGTTGAACGAGATCAGGTACCGCGCCATCCCATGACTCCCTAGTCCCGGCGGCCTCGTTCCGGCTGCCTCTCGCTTGCTCTACGAACGACCAGCCCCGGATCCGACGCACGGCCGGAACAATTTTGCCGGCAGTGGCTACCACGGCCAATGCGTGGCCAGGCGGATCGGGTCGTCGCCTGGCGACACCACGAACGTGTGTTCGCCGTTGTCGTCGAACACCAGGAGCGGTCCTGCCCGGGCCGCCAGTGCCACCGCCGCGGCCAGCACCGCGGCACCGGAGGGCTTGCGGAACCCGATGTCGGTCACGGGCTGGCCCAGCTCCACCGGTTCGACGCCCAGGCTGATCTCGCCTAGGTCCAACCCGCCCAGCGATGCGCAAGAGGCCGGGTCCGGGCAGACCGGAAGACCATGCCCGGCCGGGGACCACAGCGTGCCGTGGCAGCCGGCCTCCCCGAACGCGGACAGGATTTGCGCAACTGTCGGCAGCTCACGGGTCGCCGGCGGCTCCTCCGGCAGACCAAAGGACGATTCCGCGTCGGCCGCCCACTCGAGCCCGCCGTCCGCGGCCGCGAGGTGTAGGGGCGTCACCAGCAGGTGCCAACTCACAGCACGCATCGTGCCATCCCAGCCTCGGTGTTGGGCGTGCGTGCGCTGTGGGTCGGGTGCGGGCGCGCGACCACAGACGGGTGCGTTCGGCTCACTCCGGTGGGGTTGTGCGCCTTCGGCCACGCCGAAGCCCGCGTACCCACCGTTGAAGGAAGACGCCGCTTGGCGGTGCGCGATCGACTCCGGGTCACCGAGGCAGACGGAAGCGGGTAGCCACGCGTGGTCCTGGTGCGGAGGCGAGAACGTCTCGGATGAGCCGACGGGCGGCTACGCCGAGCCAGGATCGGCGTGACGGCCGCCTTCGGACTCGCCGGCGCTCTGTGCGGCGTCCTCACCGCGCGGATCCCGGCGCTGATGGACGAGCACGCTATCTCGCCGAGCCAGTTGGGCGGCGTGCTGTTTCTGTGGGGCCTCGGCGCGGTGGTCAGCACCCAGGCGCTGCGGTGGGTCATGGCACGCACGGGCAGCGCACCGGTGTTACGCGTGGCGGCGCCGGCGTATGCGATGGCATTGGCCCTCGTCGCCTGCGCGCCGACCTACGGAACGCTGCTCGCCGCCGTCACCGTGTTCGGGATGGGCCTGGGCGCGGTGGACGTCGCCGCCAACTCACAGGGCTCTGCCACCGAGCGGGCGTACGGGCGTCCGATCGTCGCCGGCATCCACGCGGGCTGGCCCGTCGGCGCCGGGGCCGGCGGCCTGATCGCCGCGTTCTGCGCCCACCTCGGCGTCCCGTACACGCAGACTCTCGTCGGCGCCGCGGTGCTCGCGCTGCCGGTGGCGGTGGTGCTGGGCCGGACACTGCTCCACACCCGCCCGCCACCCCTGGCCGGCCGTACGCGCGGACGAACCCGCCCGGTCGTCTACGGGTTGGGCGTCATCGCGTTCTCCGCGCTCGCGATCGAGGTCGCGGTCACCGACTGGACCGGCGTGCTGCTGCACGGCGGTCTCGGCACGTCCCAGGCCGTCGCCGCGCTCGCGTATCCGATGTTCCAGGCGGGCCTCCTGACCGGTCGGGTCGTGGCCGACCGGCTCCGCACCCGGCTGGGCGCGCGAGCGGTGCTCGTCTGGGCCGGCGCCCTCACCGCGGGATTCCTGGCCGTGACCTCCGCCTCGCAAGCGCTCGTCGTGCTCGCCGGCATCTACGGCGTCGGCGTCGCCATCAGCCCGGTGCTGCCGCTGGCCTTCTCCCTCGCCGGCAGCAGCGACGCTCAGAGCAGTGACGCGGTCATCGCCCAGCTCGGCGTCATCGCGTACGCCGGTGTGCTCGCCAGCCCAGCGATGATCGGCGTCCTCGCCGGCGCGTCGACGCTTCGGCTGGCGCTGGTCGTGGTCGCCGTCGCGCTCGGCGCGGCCATCGTGCTGGCGGGTCTGCTCCTGCCCATCGATCGTGCCGACGCCCGGCTGCGCGTCGGTGGCCTTCCCCAGCAGGCGAGGCGCGTCTCGGCTCCGTCCACGCTCAGCGCAGGAGCTCCGTCAGTGTCGCCAGCCACGCGGCCGGCTCGTCAAGGTGAGCGTCGTGTCCGGCGTCAGGGATGACGACGTGGTCGACATCAGGACGCATCGCGAGCATCCGGTCCACCTCGTTGTCCGGCACGGTGCCTCGGCTCCCGCGTACCAGCGTCGTCCTCGCC
This sequence comes from Asanoa ishikariensis, assembly GCF_900107455.1. GTDB lineage: Bacteria > Actinomycetota > Actinomycetes > Mycobacteriales > Micromonosporaceae > Asanoa > Asanoa ishikariensis. The sequence goes on from NZ_FNQB01000005.1 coordinate 33,967, forward strand.
GTGATCCGCGCCCACTCCAACCAGCGTGCGCGAGCGGCCACCGCACCGATCGCCTTCGCCATGATGTCGGCGTCGAAGCGCGGCCAGAGGCCGTCGGGACGCTTCTCGAGATCCCGCGCCCACGCGGCGGCGATCGCCGTCCCGCCGAGGAACGTGACGGCCGTCTCCGCATCAGGAAAGGGGACGGGCCACGAGGCGAACCACGTCCCGAGGCGCTGCGGGTAGTCCCGGTCGGCCCCGCCGCCGACGCCACCTTCCAGGAGCACGAGCCGCTTGACCCGGTCCGGATGCCACGCCGCGGTGAGCAGGGCCGTGTGGGCGCCCATCGACTGCCCGACCAGCGTCACGTGCGCGACGTCGGCACCGCCGAGAGCGTCGAGCACGGCCAGAACGTCGGCGACATACGCCTCTCGTGACACATCGGACGGCCGCCGCGTGCTGTCGCCGTGCCCGCGCTGGTCGAAGGCGATGACCCGGTGGTCCGCCACGAGCGCCTGTGCGGTCGGAGCCAGCTCGCCGGCGCTGCCGGCGAGCCCGTGCAGCAACACCACCAGGCCGTCGCCGACGCCGCCGTGCCGGCACGAGAGCGTGACTCCTCCGCTTTCCACGCGAGCTGTTCTCACGACGGCAGCTAACCACTGTGGAGCCCATCGATATGCGCGCTGCGTCCGGCGATCGGCCGTAGCGTGGATCGGATGAAGGATGCATCCGTGACCCGGCGGCGGCTGCTCGCGGGCGTCGGCTCGGCCGTGGTGGCGGGTCTGGCGGGCTGCGGTTCCGGCAACGCCGAAACGCCCCCGCGACAGCCGGCGAGTCCGACACCGTCCCCGGCGGCCTCGCCGAGCAGCTTCGACGAGGCCGCCCTCCGGCGGAAGATTTCCAGCCTGCTCGTGGTCGGTTTCCGCGGCCAGACGGTCGACAACAACGACTGGATCGTGAAGGCGGTCAAGAACGGCCTCGGCGGCGTCATCCTGTTCGACAAGGAACTGGAGACCAACGCCCCGCGCAACATCACCTCGCCGGCCCAGGTCACCGCGCTCGTGAAGAGCCTGCGAGACGCCGCACCCGGGCCGCTCATCGTGTCGATCGACCAGGAGGGCGGCCAGGTCGCCCGCCTGAACCCCAGCAACGGCTTCCCGGCGACGAAGTCGGAGGCCGAGATCGGGGCCCAGAACTCGCCGGCCGCGACCCGGGCCTGGGCTCAGCAGATCGTCGACAGCCTCAGGTCGATCGGCGTGAACCTCAACTACGCGCCGGTCGTCGACCTGAACCTGAACCCGAACAACCCGGCGATCGGCCAACTCGGCCGCAGCTTCTCCGCCAACACCGACGTCGTCGTCACGAACGCGACCGAGGAGATCCAGGTCCACCGGGCGGGCAAGGTCAAGACGTCGATCAAGCACTTCCCGGGCTTCGGCACGGCGACCGGCAACACGGACTTCGACGTGGTCGACGTCAGCGCGACGTGGACGCGGGCCGAGCTCGTCCCGTTCCAACGGCTGATCAGCAGCGGAAACGCCGACTCGGTGCTGGTCGCCCACCTGCTCATCAAACAACTCGACCCAAACCTGCCGGCCTCGCTGTCACCGGCCGTCGTCACGAACCTGCTTCGCGGCCAGCTCGGCTTCAAGGGCCCGGCGGTCAGCGACGACATGCAGGCCGCCGCGATCACCAGGAGGTACGGCCTGGACGAGGCGGTCGCGCTCGGTCTGAAGGCCGGCCTCGACCTGCTCGTCTTCGCCAACCAGCAGGTGTACGACCCGAACGTCGTGGACGAGACCCTCGACAACGTCGTCAACCTGGTCCGCAACAAAACCCTCACCGAGGCCCAGATCGACCAGGCCGTGGCGCGCGTCGACACCCTGCGCCCCTGACTCTGACCCGTCGCGCGGTCGAATGCCCAGGTCACCGCCCTGATGGGTGCCCTGGGCTGAGGCGCACGTGGATGATTCCGAGTTCGGCGGCGGCGAAGACGCTGTTCGAAGGGCCGAGGACGATGTCGTGCGCCGCGGACGAGATGTCGATGGCGAAGTCGGGGTCCGAGTGGGCAACCGCGAGGCCCCGTAGGGTCCAGATCCGGATGAAGCCGCCGGTGCTGCCGGAGGCGATGATCGGTTGGCCGTCAAGCTGGCCGATCGCGACCGCGTACACCGCGCCGGTGTGACCGGTCAAGGAAGCTCCGATCTGGTTGCCGGTGGCCGGGTCCCATATCCGCACGCTTCGGTCGCTGCTGCCCGAGACGATGATCGTGCGTCCACCGACATCACCGACCGCGACCGCGTGGACCTGATCGCTGTGGCCGACGAACGGGAAGCCGGTGCGGATGCCGGTGGCGATCTCCCAGAGCCGAACGGTGTGGTCATCGCTGGCGGTGGCGATGATCGGGCGGCCGTCGAGGTCGCCTGTCGCGATGGCGTTGACCGCAGCGCTGTGGCCGGTGAGCGGGTCGCCGATCAGGGTCCCGGTGGCGGCGCTCCAGATCCGCACTGTTCGGTCGTCGCTGCCGCTCGCGATGAACGGACGGCCGTCGAGGTCGCCGATGGCGATCGCCTTGACGGCGGCGGTGTGTCCGGTGAGCGGCTTGCCGACCGGCGTGCCCGTGGCGCCGTCCCAGATCCGCACCGTTCGGTCGTCGCTGCCGCTCGCGATGATCGGCTGGCCGTGAAGGTCACCGACGGCGACGGCGTTGACCACGGCGACGTGGCCGGTCAGTGGGTCGGCGATCGGTGCGCCCGTGGCCGCGTCCCAGATCCGCACGGTGCGGTCGTCGCTGCCGCTCGCCACGATCGGGCGGCCGTCGAGGTCGCCGATGGCGATGGCGTTGACCGAGGCGGTGTGGCCGGCGAAGGACGAACCGACCGGCGCGCGGGTCGCGGCGTCCCATACCTGGACCGTGCGGTCGCTGCTGTTCGAGACGATGATCGGCCGGCCCTCTAGGTCACCGACCGCTACCGCGTCTACCGAGCCGGCGTTCCCGGTGAGCGGCTCGCCGATCGCCGCACCGGTCGCGGGGTCCCACACGCGGACGGTCCCGTCGACGCCGCCGGAGACGATGATCGGGCGATCATCGAGGTGACCGACCGCGACGGCGTACACCGCACCGGTGTGGCCGGTGAGCGGCGTGCCGATCGGGGCTCCCGTAGCGGCGTCCCACATCCGGATGGTCCGGTCGGCGCCGCACGAGACGATCATCGGGCGGCCGTCGAGCTGACCGATCGCCAGCGCGTGGACCTCGTCGGAGTGACCGGCGATCGGGAGGCCGATCGAGGCGCCGGTGGCGGCGTCCCACACCCGCACGGTTCCGTCACGCCCGCCGGACACGATGATCGCTCGATCGTGCAGTCGACCGACCGTCGCCGACTGAACGCCGCGGGCGTGGCCGGCGAGCGGTTGGCCGATCGGGGCTCCGGTGCCGGCGTCCCACACGCGCACGGTGCCGTCACCGCCGCCGGACACGATGATCGGCCGGCCGTCGCTCTGACCGATGGCCACCGCGTTGACCAAGCCGGTGTGACCGGCGAGCGCCTCGCCGATCGGGGCACCGGTGGCGATGTCCCAACGCCGCACAGTTCCATCGTCACTGCCGGAGACGACGATGGGACGGCCGTCGAGTTCACCGACCGCGACCGTGCGGACCCAGTCGGTGTGTCCGATGAGCGGTTCGCCGATCGGGGCGCCGGTGGCGGCGTTCCACATCCGCAGCGTCTGGTCGTCGCTGCCGGAGACGATGATCGGTCGGCCGTCGAACTGACCGACCGCGACGGCGTGCACCTCCTCGGCGTGCCCGGCGAAGGGATCGCTGATCGGGTTGTCAGTGGCGCTGTCCCAGACGCGCACGGTGCGGTCGCTGCCGCCGGACACGATGATCGGGCGGCCGTCGAGTTCGCCGACGGCGACGGCGCGGACCCAGTCGGTGTGGCCGGCCAGTGGTTCGCCGATCGGGTTGCCGGTTGTCGCGTCCCAGATGCGGACGGTTCGGTCGCTGCTGCCGGAGACGATGATCGGGCGGCCGTCGAGCTGGCCGATCGCGACCGCGTTGACCCACCCGGTGTTGCCTGCGAGAGGTTCGCCGATCGGGTTGCCGGTTGTCGCGTCCCAGATGCGGACGGTTCGGTCGCTGCTGCCGGAGACGATGATCGGGCGGCCGTCGAGCTGACCGACCGCTACCGCGTTGACATCGCCGGTGTGATCGGACATCGGCTGGCCGACGAGGGTGCCGGTGGTCGGGTCCCAGACCCGCACTGTTCGATCGTCGCTGCCGGAGACGATGACCGGTCGGCCGTCGAGTTCGCCGACGGCGACGGCGCGGACCCAGTCGGTGTGGCCGGCCAGTGGTTCGCCGATCGGGTTGCCGGTTGTCGCGTCCCAGATGCGGACGGTTCGGTCGCTGCTGCCGGAGACGATGATCGGGCGGCCGTCGAGCTGACCGACGGTCACCGAGTTGACTTCGCGGGCGTGGCCGGCGAGCACACCGCCGATCGGGTCGCCGGTTGTCGCGTCCCACACCCGGACGGTTCGGTCGCTGCTGCCGGAGACGATGATCGGGCGGCCGTCGAGTTGGCCGACCGCCACGGCGTACACGGAAGCGGTGTGACCGGCGAGTGGGTCGCTGATCGGGGTGCCGGTGGCCGCGTCCCACACCCGCACCGTTCCGTCGCCGCTGCCGGAGACGATCGCCAGGCGTCCGTTGAGGTTGCCGGTGACCACCGCGCTCACCAGGTCTGTGTGACCGATGAGGGTTTGGTGGGGTGGTTGCAGACGCCACGAGGCCCAGGCGGTCGCGAACGGCAGCGGCAGGCCACTGCCGGTGATAGCCGCGGCAAGGCCAGGTGCTCTCGCGCACCGGGCCGCGAGTTGAAGATATGCGGCGCGGTGGCGGTTCGACGCGGTGCGGATGCGCGTGGCCGCTCGGCGGTAGGCGTCGGCCGTCGCGTGTCCGTCGGCGGTGCGGATGTGCGGAAGGGCGGCTGACAACGGTGCTTGGGGAGTGTCAAGCAGGAACCGGGGTTGCGCCACGAGGTCGTCAAGGCGACTGGAGCCGGCCGCGTGGGTGGCGATGGTCGCGGCCGTGTAGGGATGAGCCCTCGCCCAATCGGTGGTGCCGTCGGGCAGTCTCGGGACGCGCCGGGTGAGGACGTCGACGATCGCGGCCTGGTCGGCTTCGATGTCTCGTGCGGCGCGCAGGTGTTCGGCGAGGGACTCGTGATGGAGGCGGTACACCGAGCGGGTGCCGAGCGTGGTTTCGATGACGTAATAGCCGGCTTCCTTCATCAGCCAGTCGAGATCACCGTTGCCGCACGGGCGGCCGGTGAGCGTGCGCACCAGTTCGGGCCACAGGTCCTCCCACGGCAAGCCGCTGGTCTGGGCGTACGCGAGCGGAAGAAGGAGGTCCCGCGCCCGTGGGGCTTGGTGGGTGAGGCGCTGGGAGAGGTCCTGACTCATCGCCTCGGCGGCTTCGCGGGGCAGCTCGACGCGCCAGGTCGGATCGTGCGGGTTGGTCACCGCGGCCGCGCGGAGGGCCAGGCTCTGGGCGGTGATGAACGCGACGAGGAACGAGTCGCCCGCGTTGGCGGCAACGGCGTCGGCGACGGCGTCCAGATAGGCGGCCGAGCGTCCACGGTAGGGCGAGGCGTCGGTGAGCGCGGTCAAGCAGGCCCGGGCGTACTGACGAACACTGTCCGGGTCAGCGAAACCGGGCTTGTCGAGGTCGAGCAGTTGCGCCTGCTGACCCAGACCATCGACCAGATGTGTGCGGGTGCCGAGCAGCAGGCGCAACGGTGTCCGTCCGGCGGCGGCTACGAGTGGGGCGAGGACCTGGTCCACCACCGGCGACCCGACCCCGGCGAGGTCTTTGCCGGGCGCGACGGCTTCGTCGATCGCGTCGATGATGACAACGATGCGCGTTCTGCCTTCCGGCAGGCGGCGAAGCAGTGCACCGACGGAGTCCACCGCGGCGATGTCGTCGACTTCGCACGCCTCGGCCAGTGCGGACAGGAGGTCCTGTGGAGTGTGACCCCGGGCGTGGATGAAACGGTCGATCACTCGAGGCGGGGGGATGGTGTCGGCGGGCAGCAGGTGAAGGTTCGGCACGCGCCCGCGGCGTTGGGCATCGCCGAGCACGTCGAGGCGACCCAGCAGTGCCGATTTGCCTGACCCGGGGCCGCCGGTCACGATCAGCGTCGCGGGGCCGGTGCCGCTGAGCCATCGATTGACGGTTCGCAGCGCGGCGTGTCTGCCGGTGAACAACCACAGGTCGTCCCGAACGGCGGGGCCATCGAGACCTTGGGCGCGTGGCATGACGTGGTCGTGACGCTCGCGCTCGCGTGCCTGCCGTTGATGTTGCCGGGCGCGTGCTTGCTGATCGAGGTCCGCGTACCAGTTCTTGAAGCGTGGGTTCGGAAAGAACTCTCCCGCGCGCTCGCCGATGAACATCAACTGTGCGTGCTGATGCAGCGGTGTGTTGTCGTTGACGGCAAGGACGACGGCGTCGAGTGGCAGGTACGGTATCTCGCGTCCGCCGACAGAGGTGTCATGGCCTATGGCGGCAGCCAACGCGCGGGTAAAGGCGCCCGCCGTCGCGGATTCGTAGTTTCGTGCGGCGCCGATCACGGCCACGGAAGGCGTGCCGGCCAGGGCTCGCAGCCGATCCAGGAAGGCAGCCGCGTTGGCACCCATGAGGCCTGCTGCCGCAGCGCTGTAGCAGGTGTCGAGAATGATCAGCAGTTGTTGACCGGTCACCTCTCCGGGTTCCTGGCTGTCGAGCAGCTTGCCGGTCAAGTCGCCGGCTCGCACCGATTGATAGGTGACATCAGTCGTGTCGGCCATCGGCAGAAGCAGATCGGTGCCGTGCCCAATGCCGTGACCGGTGTAGTAGACAACCACCACGTCGGTGGGGCGTCGATCCTCGGAACGCAGGAACTCGCGAAGCTGATCCTGGAAAGGCCGAGCCCCCAGCCCGAGACCGAAGCCGGGCACCACCTCATAGCCGATGCCGGCGAACAGCTCCCGCGCGCGCCAGAGCTCCTCGGCCAGTTCCGGACGATCGTCCAGATTCACCTCTGGCTGGTAGGTGATCGTTGCCGCGCCGATGAAGTATCGCCGTGGCTGGGGGGTCGCCATCCGACAATCCCGTCAGCGCAGCCCGGCCAGGACCGCGGCGCCGGTCTCCGCGGCCGACAGGTAGCGCTCCGCCGCGTGGCCCGAGACGCCGTTGCTGATGGCCACGTCGACGACGCGCTCGCCGAACACCGCCCGGAGCCGCGGTTGCAGCGCTACGAAGTCTCCGTCGTCATTGATGTTCACCCACCGGCTCACGCCCGGCCACACGCCGAGCGGCGCCCCCGCCCCGCTGCTCGGCTGCGGTCGCAGCCGGTGCAGGACGACATGCGGAACTCCCAGCGGGGAACCCAGCGTCACCAGATCCGTCACATTCGGGTGCTGTCGCGTGCACAATCCTTCGTACGCCAGGACGGAGCCGAGTGAATGCGCCACCACGACGCGGGTATCCGCGTCGATCGCTTCAGCGAACCGTTTCTGAATCGCCTGCCGCGTCTCGGCATCGGTGAAATATGTGCTGACCTGCTTCAACCACCACACCAATGTGCGCTCCGCGACCCGCGCCAGAAAGCGCGACCCGGCAAGGGCCAACAGAGCTGCCCGCGACGACGCCCGCGCCCCGAGGGTGCGACCGTCGGGCGGGGGCACTCCCGGATCTATCTCCGCCGCACGCTTCCACCATGCCAACAGCAGCTCGGTCTCGAGGCCGTCGTCGACATCGTCCGCTGTCAGCGGGGGGCCATCACCGCCGAGAAACCTGCCAGACGGACGAAAGATATCCCCGTAGGCCACGTAGCCGATGTCGTCTGTGGTCAGGATTCCGCGGGCGCCGCCAGCGAGCTCCACGCCACCGCGCAGCGCCGGTCCCCATGTCTGGGCCAATTGTGGGCCAGTGATGAAGGTATTCGAGATTCCATGAACGACGACGACTCGGCTCACAGGTCCAGAGCATAGGGCCAACGCGGTCCGGAAGGCTGCGCTCAATCGGTCGATAGATTTCGGCCACGAGGTTGACACTTCGGTGCTGGCCCGCCTCAATCTAGTCTTGGTTCGCGACTCAATCGGACGTGGGAGATCGACATCGTGAGAACCTCCAGGTACGACGTCGACCCGAGCGCGCCGTTGTTCTTCCTGAGCTACTCCCGGGCCAGTACGCGCACTGTCGCCCGCGATCCGGACCGACGGGTGATGGAGCTGTTCTCCGACCTGTCCGAGAACGTGAGCGAACTGGTCGGCGGGCTACCCGGCGAAGACCCGGGGTTCGTGGATCACGCGACGGTGGGCGGCACCCGATGGTCCGCCGAGCTCTTCCGCGCCGCCAGCACCTGCCAGGTCTTCGTCCCGTTGATCTCGGCGAGGCTGCTGAGCAGCACCTGGTGCGGCATGGAGTGGGACTTGTTCGCGCGGCGCAGAGTGGTTCGCATCAGCGACGGTGAGGTGTCCGATGCCGGAATCCTTCCGGTCCTTTGGACCCCTACGGACGACTACGCTTCCGCTCCGCCGGTGGTCAAAGATATTCAGCTCTTCACGCCGGTGGGCCTCCCAGATCCCCAAATGGCGGCGACCTACCGGCGGGAGGGGCTGCTCGGGCTGCGCATGGTCGGTGCGGATTCCGTCTACAACGCGATCGTCTGGCGACTCGCCCAGGCGATCGTAGAGATCGCCAGGCGGCATCACGTCGAGCGACTCGACCCGATCCCGACCAGCACTGACCACCTCCGGAACATCTTCCTCGCGGGCAGGGAGGTGGACTGATGGGCGCCAGCGACGCGCAGTCGCGGGCGGGAGGCGACAGCGGTATCTATTTCTACCTGAGCTACGCGCACTCGCCGCCGACGCCCGATGGCGTCGGCACCGACCGCCCGGTGGAGGCCTTCTTCGACGATCTTTCTCGCGCCGTCCAGCTCCGATCGCGTCCGGGTCGTGCGAGCGTCGGGTTCTCCGGCCAGCACGTTCCGGCTGGGGCGGACTGGAACGCCGTGGTCACCGGGGCGCTCGGCGCCGCTCAGGTCTTCATCCCGCTCTATTCTCCCCGGTATTTCAAAGGCGCGTGGATGACCCGGGAGCGCCGTGCGTTCGCCGAGCGGGTCGCGGCCACGGGCCAGGACCCCGTTGACCGGATCATGCCGGTGCGATGGATCCCGATGGAGACGTGGGATCAGACGCCCGAGACTCGGCGCGCCCTTCAATTCGGCAGCGACGTCCCGGAGTACGCCGCAGAGGGCATGCGTGCGTTGTGCATGGTGGGTCTCTACCGGGAGCCGTACGAACGGCTGCTCGACAAACTCGCGGTCGGGATCGTCGACCTCGCCGAACGATCGCCCTTGCCGCCCGTGTCCGGGCGATACCTCGGCCCGTTCCTGGACCAGCCGACCGAGGAGACAACTGCGGCTCCATTCGTCGTCGCGGTGACCGCGCCCATCGCCAGTCACCTGCCACCGCGCCGCGCTCCCGGCAGCTATGGCACCGTGAGCAGCCAATGGCGCCCCTTCGCACAGAGCCAGGAACGGCCAATCGGCGAGTACGGGGTGAACCTTGTCGAGCGGCTCGGATTGCGGGCCAGCCTCGCGTCGTACTCGAGTCGGTCGGAAATCTTCGCCTCGGCACCGGCGTTGCTTTTGATCGACCCCTGGGTGGCCGGTCAGCCGGACGGCATCAACGTGCTGCGTGCCGCCTTGAAGGATCTCCCGGAATGGGTAGTGCCCCTGGTCATCGCGGACCGCGACGACCCGCAACACTCCGAGCGCGGCGACCGCCTCGCCGGCGAGGTGATGACGATGCTCCAAATGGCTCGCCCCACGCGAGCGGAGCGAGTGGCCGGGCTAAAAGAGTTCACGGACATCGTGCCCGGGCTCGTCGTCAGGGCGAAACGGACACACCTGAAGCAGGCACAAGCGTTTCCGCCGCAGTCCGCGCGTCTCACGCGCCCTACGCTGCGTCAACAACGGCCGATGTCCACGGGGTAGGACGGCACGTTGCCCGGCGTGGCCCCGGCGCGGGATCATCGACGCCACGTGATGGCTGGCTTTCCGGGACCGGGGGTACATGCAGGCGCTCGATCCACGCGGAGTGACGACCGCAGAGGAGTTCGTCGTCCTGCTGCGCCGCGTACGGGACCGGTCGGGCCTGTCCTACCGGACGATCGCGAAACGGGCCGAGGTGGCCGGCGCGGTGTTGCCCGCCAGCACGCTCGCCACGATGCTCGCCCGGCAGACCCTTCCCCGCCGCGAGCTGGTGACGGCCGTCCTGACCGCGTGCGAGGTTCCGCCCGCGGCGGTACGGCAGTGGATCGCGGTGTGGGAACGGCTGGCCGAGGGCGCCGCCCCGGAACCGGAGCCCGCTGAGCGCCCGGTCCAGGTGCCGTTCCAGCTGCCACCCGCGCCGCCCGTGCTCGTGGGCCGCGACGACGAGCTCGACCGGCTCGCCGAGGGGCTGGCCCAGCCGCCGGGCGTGTGGCTGCTCACCGGTGCCGGCGGCGTCGGCAAGTCCGCCCTCGCGGTGTTGGCCGCCCACCGTGCGGCCGGCCGGCACCCGGGCGGCTGCCTCTACGTCGACCTGCGCGGTGCCAGCACCGATGCCGCGCCGAGCGAGCCGCACGACGTGCTCCTCGGCTTCCTGCGGGCCCTCGGCGTTCGCACCGCACCCGCCACGGTGGACGAGGCCAGTGCGCTGTTCCGCAGTACGACGGCCGACCGGGCGATGCTGGTCGTGCTCGACAACGCCGGGTCGGCCGCGCAGGTGCGGCCGCTGCTGCCCAGCGGCCCGCGGTCGACCACATTGGTGACCAGCCGGCGCCGGTTGCCCGACCTCGACGTGACCCGGCGCCTCCCGGTGGAGCCGCTGGCGGCCTCGGCCGGGCGGGACCTGCTCGCGCACCTGTGCGGGCCGGAGCGGGTGACCGTCGAGGCCGCGGCCGCCGGCGACATCGTCCGGCTGTGCGGCGGGTCCCCGCTCGCTCTGCGGATCGTGGGCGCGCGGGCGGCGGGCCGGCAGGCACCGGGCACCCTCGGCGCCCTCGCCGCCCACCTCGGCGACCACGCCCGCCACCTCGACGAGCTCGAGGTCGGCGACCTGTCGGTGCGCGCGGGCCTGCGGGTCGGATACCGAAGCCTGCCAGCGGACACGGCCGCGACCGTGTTCCGCCTCGCCGCGGTTCCCGAGTGGATCGAGCTGGGCGCGGCCGCCTGTGCCGCGATGCTCGACGCGCCTCAGGTGGCCGTCGAACGCGCCCTCGACGTCCTCGTCGATGCCCATCTGGTCGAGTGCCCGGCGCCGGGCCGGTTCCGTTACCACGACAGCGTGCGGATCTTCGCGCGTGAGCAGGCTTCGGAGGTGGATCCACCGGCTGCCCAGCTCGCGGTGCGGGAGCGGCTGGCGGCGGTGATGTTCAGCGCCGCCGCCAGCGCCGCGCGCACGCTCTTCCCGCACGACCCACTGCCGTACACGGAGATCGCTGGCACCGCGCAGCGTCTGATCGCGCCGGACGCCACCACCGCGCAGGCCTGGCAGTGGCTCGAACAGGAGCGGGTCAACATCAGAATGCTCGCCGGTCAGGAGTACGCGGCCGGCCGCGCGCTGCCCGCGATCCGTGACCTGGGCATCGCCGTGGCCAAGTACCTGGACTACGCCGGTCACTTCGTCGACCAGGCCCGCCTCGGACAGCTCGCGATCGCGGCCGCGCAGCGGCTCGGTGACCAGCGAGGCACGGCGCAGGCGCTCAACACGCTGGCCATCGCGATGCTGCGGCACGAGCGGCGGCGCGAGGGCATCGAGCTGCTCGACCAGGCGCTGGCGATCAGGCGGGAGCTCGGCGACCGGGCGGGGGAGGCGGCCTGCCTCAACAACCTGGGCAACGCCCACCGCGACAACGGCGACTTCGAAGCGGCGCTGCGGTGCCTGGAGCGCAGCCTGACACTGCGCAAGGAGCTCAGCGACCGCTACAAGACCGGGTCCACACTGGACAACATCGGGATCGTGCTGCGCCGGCTGGGACGGTTCGAGGAGGCGCTGGACCACCACCGCGCCGGCCTCGCGATCACCCGCGAGCTGGACGACCGGCTCCGGGAGGCGCTGGTGCTGACCAACCTGGCCGAGACCGAGCATCAGGCCGGTCAGCAGCGCCAGGCGCTCTGGCACGCCGAGCGGGCGCTGGCCATCAGCCGGGAGTTGCGCCACGACCGCGGGTGCGGCCTGGCCCTGCGGCTGTTGGGTGACATCCACGGGAGCCTCGGCCGGACGACGCAGGCGCAGGCGTGCCACGACGAGGCGGCGGAACTGCTGCACGAGCCGGCGATCGGCGTGGAGGCGCCGACCGCCGGCTGACATGCGCGCCGGACGGCCCCCGAACCACTGTGCCCGTCCGGCGAGTCGGTCGCCCGGAAAGCTGATGCGGCAATCGTCGGTGCGCGGGGTCCCTCGGGGAAAGGATCTCGAACAACCTCGAACGGATCCGAACGCGCTCGCGGCCCGCGACGGCGCTATGCACGAGGTCGATCTCTGACCATGCGATCAAAGCGAAAGCGCTACGAAATCAAACAGTCGCCGAGGCTCTGTTTCGCTCTACGCTGCGCGGCATGGAAGGACGCAGGTTCTGGCTGCGCCGCCCGATGTCGCTGGGCCGGCACGTCGCAGTCGTTCTGCTCGTCGCCGTTCTGGTGTTCGGGGTGGCGGCCGCCGTGCTCTGGCTCGCGGTCGGGGCGCCCCACCTGCCACGGGGTGCCGCCTTCACGGTCACCAACCAGCTTGAGTTGATCAAGCTCGCGCTCGCGGTGGTGGCCGGGGTCGGCGGCGTGGTGGCACTCGTCGTGGCATATCGGCGGCAGGCGGTGGTCGAGAAGGAGAACGAGCGCGCCGTCGCCGCCGCCCGCCGCGACGACACTCGCCTGTTCAACGAGCGTTTCGGCAGCTCGACGACCCAACTCGGCCACGAGCGGCCCGCGGTCCGGGCCGCCGCCGTCTACGCCGTCGCCGGTCTCGCCGACGACGCACCGAGCCAGGAGCTACGCCAGACCTGCGTCAGCGCGCTGTGCGCCTACCTGCGGCTGCCCTACCAGCCCGACCCGTCCGCGCAAGGCTGGATCGCGGGAGAAGACGAGATCCGCCAAGCGATCGTCGGCTCCATCCGGGCCCACCTCGCGCCCGGTCCACTGCCGAGCTGGAACGGCTGCTCGTTCAACCTGCGCAACGCGGTGCTCGATGTGATCTGGTTGCCCGGTATCCACCTCACCGACGGCACCCACCTCAACTTCACCGGCTGCCGGGTCGTGGGCGGCACGGTCGACCTGCGCGGTGCCCGGCTCACCGGCGGCCGGATGACGTTCACGGGCTTGGAACTTGCCGCGGGGGCGCGGTTCGTGTTCGACGGTGCGGTGGCCGAGGGGACGCGGATTGAAGGCGACCCGCTGCCGGCCGACGTGGCAGCGTTCCTCGACGCCGCCGCGCTGTCCGACTAGCTCGCGCTCGCGATGGCGCTACGGACGGACTTGGACGTCGTTTGATACACGTCATTCAATTGAGAATCGCAATTTCGTTCTTTCGAGTGAAGAATTGCGTTCGCGAGTCGTTGATCTGACTTGAAAGCCGACTGTACGTCGCCTTGACGACGCCTCTCTGGCGCGGCAACCCTCTTTAGGAAATGCCTTTCTTGAAAAGAGGTGTACGCGAATGAGCTTGGCAGGAAACCGAAATGCGAGACGGGTCGTCCTTCGGCGAATACGCGCGGCGCTCGTGGCCGTCGCCGTGGCCGCGACGTGCCTGGTGGCCTGGGCGGCGCCCGCGCAGGCGCTGCCGTTGAGCGTGACCGTCACGATTGTCAGGGTGGCGGAATGCTGTCCGGGCGGCCCGATCGACGTGACTTCGGACGCCGATTTCTATGGCCGGACGACCATCGCGGGCAACTCGACCGACTTCGGGGAGATCGAGGACAAGTCGATTATCACGCCGGACTGGAAAGCCACCGAAACGGTTGACCACAGCAATGCCACCACCGATGTGAAGATCGAGATTTTCGACGAGGACGACGGCCTGAATTTCCGCGACAACCAGATCGACCTCACCAACAATGATGCCGACCGGGCGGTGAACTTCTCGATCGACCTGCACCCGGAGGACTCCCGCTGCTACTTCACCGGTGACGTCAGCGGACCGTGCGGTGCCGAGGTCACGACGCAGGGCAACGCGGACGACGGCGACGTCGGCGACATGATCCTCATGGTCGAGGTCAACGAGCCGGCGCAGGCGCCCGGACGGCATGTCAGGTGCCTGCACTCTCCGTTGTGGCCGCAGCCCGGCGAGTCGGTCACCATCACCGCCGAAGCGTTCGGCGACCAATCCGACGGCGGCCCACTGCCGCAACTGATCTCCGACCAGTTGGACATCTTCTTCTCGACCGACGGCGGCGCGACCCGACAGAAGATCGGTGGTTCGGGCCGGCAGACGACGTTCAGCGCCAGCCGGACGGCCGGGGCGGCAGGCTCGACCTTCTCCTACAGCTGCCTGGCGATCGACAGACTCGAGCCTGTCGACTCCGGGTGGCACACGGTGCAGGTCGGGGATCCGCCGCAGGGACGCGCCGTACCCGTGCTGCTGTCCGGGGCCCGTGAGAGCGCCCTGGACGTGGTCCTGTTCCCGGCGACCACCAACGTGCGGAGTCAACCGAACAACCCGTCGAACACCAGCCTGCTGACCTTCCCGGTCTACAGCGGGCCGAAGGATTCCAACTTCCTCAACCACGCCCACACGGCCGTGGCGGAGCTGATGCGCGAGCAACTCGTGCTCGACAACCAACGTCACATCAACGTCTGGATAGCTCTCGACCCGGCGGCCACGGGCGGTTTCCGGGACCTGCGCAACGGCGACGGCATCGACGACACGTGCCAGCACCAACCGCCGGCCAACCTCGGCGTCGACTATGGATTCGCCAATGTCCGCGCGATCCTGCATCCGGCGACCCCGCCACCCGGCAACGCGAACACCCTGCGGGAATGCGCCTTCGGCGGCGTGCTCAGCGCCGAGGCCGGCGAGACCGGGGTGTTCATCCACGAGGTCGGACACGCCGGCTTCGGCCTGGCCGACGAGTACTGCTGCGACGGCGGCTACTTCCAGACCGACGACGCTCCGAACGTCTACCTGAGCAGCAACGCGTGCGTCAACGACGTCGGGAACCTCGGCGGGACCGCCGCCCAGTGCCGCGGCATGGACTCGGTCTTCGACACCGACACCAACTTTGATTTCTGGGTCTCCGACCCCGCGTCCAACGACCTGATGAACGACAACGACTTCGCCCGACGAGCCGACCGGCGACGCATGACCTTCGTGTTCGGTCTATGCGACCAGGCAAAGTGCTGAGGGGGCCCACGATGCGAAAACGCGTACCCATGCTGATAATCGGTGTCGTCGCCCTGGCGGTCGGCGCGATCCACGCGACCGCACAGGCGGTCCCCACCGTAGCCAACTCGGCCTTCGCTCCGGCTCCACAGCCCGAATACGTCGACAACGCCCGTAGCTTCGTCGCCACGATCGACTTCCAATCCGCGCTGTCCGGCACGTCGGCCGGCGTCGTGGTGGCGAACGTGGCCACACCGGGCACGGCGTTTTTGAAGCCGGACCTGACGGTGACCAGCATCGCCGACGGCGCGGTGCTGCGCACCACCACCATGCCGAACCCGGCTCTGGCGTACGCGGAGCATGCGGGCTTCACCGGCCAGGCCGGCCGCACCCAGGTGCTCGTGCCCTACGACAGCCGGATCGAGCAGATCAAGCTGGCCGGCCCGGCCGGTGCCACGGTGGCCACGGTCGACACCACGGCGGCCGTGCGCGACTACTGCGTCGCGAACCCGAACGACCCGGACTGCCACGAGAGCGACCTGTCGGTCGACGCGGTCGCGGCACCCGGGCCGCTGTTCGGCGTGATCGGCCGGCCGGTGACCATCACCGTGGCCAGCACGGTCGCCAACGCCGGACCCGACGGTCCGACCGAGGCCAAGGTGGAACGCAAGGTCGTGGCCGGTGCCGGCATCACCGTCACCCCCAGCGCTCCGGACACGACGCCGGCCACCATCGCGGTCGGCACACCGCAGCGGCTGGAGAAGACGTACACCGTGACTTGTGGCCAGCCGGGACCGCGCACGCTCGACTTCACCACCACGGTGACGCCGCGGCGGGCCTCAGTCGTCGACGCGAGGGCCGACAACAACCAGCGGACCGCGCGACTCACGCTCGACTGCGCGGTCCCGGTCACGATCAACATCCAGCCCGGCATCGCACAGAACTGGATCACCCTCTACGCGCCCTTCGTGCCCACCGCGGTGCTCACCACCCGAGCCGGCGAATACGGCAACCCGCTGGCGTTCGACGCGACCAAGATCGTCGCCAGTGCGACCCGGTTCGGCTCGCCAGACGTCCTGCAACGCGGCCAGGGCGTGCGGGACATCAACAACAGGATCCTCAAAGTGTTCTCACTGGAGCCCAACGAGCGCACGGTCGACCTCGACCTGGACGCGCTCCTCAACTTCGGACCACCACGCGACGCCTTGACCCGGACCGACACGACGGCCTGTGTCTTCGGCAAGTTCACCAGCGGCCCGTCGACGCAGACGAGCTTCTACGGCTGCGACACGATCAACATCATCCCCTAGGTACGCGCGGTCGGCTGTCAGGCCAAACCTGACAGCCGACCGTACGTGCGCCTGATCAGTGTCCGAACGCCCACGCCACCATCAGTGGAAACTCTTGCCTCCAGAACGCGTTGCCGTGCGAGCCGACCCGTTCGGTCAGGACAACGTCGCCGCCCGCATCGCGCAGCGCGTTCGCCCACCGGGTGGCGTTGTCGCGGAAGAACGGTTCTTTGGTGCCCGCGACGAGGTAGGCGCGCGGGAGTCTGCCGGGCAGCACGGCTGGTGGCTGATATCCCGCGCCGGGCGAGGCGCAGAAGACCGCGCCGTAGATGTCGGGGTGACGAAGCCCCATGGCGAGCGCGAGTTCTGCGCCGGCGGAGACGCCGAACGCCGCGGTTCGGTCGGCTGGCAGCTTGGCGCCCAGGCGGGTCGCCGCCCACCGGCGTACGTCCTCGACGAAGAACTTCTCGTGTGCCGCGAACCGTCGCGGGTCGAAGGCGAACGCGTCCGTGCTGCGGCCCGGTGAGTACTCGTGCAGCCGCAGCGTCTCATCCTCCAACCGGTGCGCGCCGATGATCATCGTGGGCGGCAGATCGGCGGCTTCCAGAACTCCTCCCCATGACGTGATCAACTGGCCGTCACCGGCGAAGACGATCGCCTCGGGCGCAGCCGCCGGAACGTAGGCGGTGACTTGACGTCCGCCGTCGTACTCCAGCACTTCGGTAATGAGCTCGCCTGCTGTGGACGACATCGGCGCGGGCTCCCTGCTGACGTGAGGTAGCTGCTGGCAGTCGCTCGTAAGCGCATCGGCCACACGCTGCCGCTCGCCGACGCGGCCAAAGCCACCGGTGCACTCCCGGCTCTAGACCAACACGTTTCCGTCGTGACCGCTGGCCCACCTCTACCGGTTGATCGCGCACTACGGCGAGATCAACACTATCCGGGCAACAAGAACTGGGCAGCGGCCCGAGCCGCTGTTGGCCATAGCGAAGATGAACCTGTCGGCGACGGCGATTCTATGAGGGCGAACTGGCATGCGGCGCGGCTCTCTTCGCGAGCCGACGCGTTTGCGCAGGTCATGGCCCCTGCCTCGACGCGTGTGAGGGGTGCGGGAACCAGCGAGGTCGAGCGCCCGTCTCCGCGGACTACGTTGCCCGATTATTTGTTAACCAACACACGGGTGCGTCTCAGATCCTGGAGCGTGCTCAATACGTTGGCGGAACAGCGAATCCTGAGTCCACAGTAAATAGGTGGCAGAGGTCCTAAGCGGAGTCGTCGCCGTCATCACGGCCTTATCTTTGCTGGTCGCGGCATGCGTGCCCCTGGTGCGTCTGCTCATGCGCAGGGAAGCTCCGCGGGATCAAAGAGCGCTCCAGCCCGGCCCAGACGCCGCGGATCGAAACGATCGTGCAGCGTAGGGGCGAGAAGTGCAGGGCGTGCGGGCGAACTGGTCGAGGGCAACATCCAACGCCAAGTTCGTGCCGTCGCCGCACCCCGGCCGGCCACAGGGCGTCGACCTGATGCCCGGTCTCGCTATTGCCAATAATATGCAATAGCCTAAGAGTTGCAGGTGATCATGGCCTGCCGGGACACACGGTCGAGGAGCAAGTGGTGACAGCAGGGGATGAACGGCATGAGGTGCGCACGGAGTCGTACGATCCCGATTTTCCGGACGGGTTCCTGAGCTTCATGCGGACCGGGTGGCGTGACGAGCCGCTCGAGGTGCGGCCCAGACCCGAGATCGGCCATCATGCCCGTCGCCGGGCGGCGCTGTCGGAGGGGTTTCCTGGCGAGACGCTGGTGATCCCCACCGGGTCGCGGAAGGTGCGGGCGAACGACACGACGTTCCCGTTTCGCCCCGGCAGCGACTTCGCGTACCTCTCCGGAGACCACGACCCTGACGGCGTGCTGATCCTGCGGCCGAACGGCGGCGGGCACGACGCCGTGCTGTACACACGGACACGCTCGCCCCGCGAGAGCGACGAGTTCTTCCGCAGCCGCGACGGTGAGCTGTGGGTCGGCCGGCGGCACGCACTCGCCGAGAAGGCGACCGAGCTGGGGATCGAAACCACCGACCTCGCCGACCTCGACGCCGCGCTCGCCGCGTGCGCACCCGGCCGCACGCGGGTGCTGCGCGGCCTGGACCCGGGCGTCGACCACGCCGTGCGGCCGCATGACCCGCAGCGGGCCGGCGCACGTGACCAGGAACTGGCCGCGGTGATAGCGGAGGCGAAGCTCGCCAAGGATGAGTGGGAGATCGCTCAGCTTCAGGACGCGGTCGACGCCACCGTACGCGGATTCGAAGATGTCGCCCGCGTCCTGCCGGCCGATCGTGGCGTGTCGGAACGGCTTGTGGAAGGTGTGTTCGGCCTGCGCGCCCGCCACGACGGCAACCACGTCGGCTACGGGTCCATCGTGTGCGCCGGCGCCAACGCCACCGTCCTGTGCTGGAAACGCAACACCGGCCTCACCGCGCCGGGGCAACTGCTGCTGATGGACATGGGCGTGGAGAACCGGCACCTCTACACCGCCGACGTGACCCGCACCGTGCCCGTCTCCGGCACCTTCACCCCGTTACAGCGGCAGGTCTACGACATCGTGTACGCCGCGCAGCAGGCCGGCATCGACCTGATCAAGCCGGGAGTCAGGTTCAGCGACGTCCACCAAACCTGCATGCGGGCACTGGCCGAGGGTCTGGCCGCACTCGGCGTGCTGCCGGTGAGCGTCGACGAAGCCATGGACCCACGTTCCACGATCTACCGGCGATGGACGCTCCACCCGTTCGGCCACATGCTCGGCATGGATGTCCATGACTGCGCGTCGGCTCGTCCGGACAAGTACCGCGACGGCGAGCTCGACGAGGGCTACGTGCTCACCGTTGAGCCCGGCCTCTACTTCCAGCCCGAAGACGACCTGGTCCCCGCCGAGCTGCGCGGCATCGGTATCCGCATCGAGGACGACATCCTCGTCACCGCCGCAGGCGCGACGAACCTGTCGACGGGTCTGCCACGCAAGGCCGACGAGGTCGAAGCCTGGCTCGCCGCCCAGCGCGAAGCCGGCCCCCGGCTGCCCTGAGACGATGACGCGAAAAGGCAATCCCGCGACCCTCGATGTCGATCGCGCGCGCCGGGAGACTCCCGGGTGCGCGAACGTCGTCCATCTCAACAACGCCGGGGCCGCCCTCCCGCCCGCGGTGGTGACCGACGCGGTTGTCGACCACCTTCGGCTAGAGGCGCGGATGGGCGGTTACGAGGCAGCCGCGGCGGCGGTGGCCTCGGTGAACAACGTCTACGACGCGATCGCCCGCCTGATTGGCAGCCGGCCACACGAGATCGCCGTCGTAGAGAACGCCACCCGTGCCTGGGACATGGCCTTCTACGCGATGCGCTTCGGCCCCGGCGACCGCATCCTGACCGCCAGGGCCGAGTACGCCAGCAACGTCATCGCCTTCCTCCAGACCGCGGCGCGTACCGGCGCCCGCATCGAGGTGGTCGACGACGACGAGCACGGGCAGTTCTCCGTGGACGACCTGCGTCGACGGCTCGACGACGACGTCAAGCTCGTCGCGGTGACGCACGTACCGACGCAGAGCGGTCTGGTCAATCCCGCGGCCGAGATCGGACGGCTGACCCGGGCGGCGGGCGTGCCGTTCCTGCTCGACGCCTGCCAATCCATCGGACAGCTACCCATCGACGTCGCCGAGATCGGCTGCGACGTGCTGTCCGCCACCGGCCGCAAATACCTGCGCGGGCCACGCGGCACCGGCTTCCTCTACGTATCCGACCGGCTCATCGACCAACTCGACCCGCCGTTCCTCGACCTGCACGCCGCGACGTGGACCGACCACGACCGCTACGAGCTCAGGCCGGACGCCCGGCGCTTCGAAAGCTGGGAGACCAACTACGCCACCAAAATCGGTCTCGGCGTCGCGGTGGACTACGCCCTGCGGTGGGGCATCGAGTCCATAGAGGACCGCGTCACCACCCTCGCCACCTATCTCCGCCGGCGCCTGGCTGAACTGCCCGGCGTCGTCGTTCAGGACCGCGGCAAGCGCCTCTGCGGAATCGTCAGCTTCACCGTCGACGGCATACCTGCCGCGGAGATCCAGGCACACCTGGCCAGGGCACAGATCAACACCTCGACCTCCACGGTCACCTCAGCCAGGTACGACCTGGCCGCCCGAGGCCTGTCCGCGATCGTGCGGGCATCGGTGCACTACTACAACACCGAAGACGAAATCGACCTGCTGTGCGCGGCACTGTCCCGCCTGCCCAACGGCCGGCCGCGGTAACAGGACGTCGAGGCTGGGCGAGTGCCTATCGGCGGCGCCTGCTCTCCCAGCGGGCTTGTCGTTCGGCATGGGCACGCCGCGCGTCCGCCAGACTGACCGGCCGCTCCGCATACGCGTGCCGCGCGTCCGTCAGGCTCATCGAGCCGTTCGGACCACCGCGAACCGTGTCGGCGTCTTCATCGTCTTGCCCGTCGTCCTCCCAGGCGCAGACGAAGCAGATTTCGAACTGACCTCGCCCGTCAAGCGTCGGGTGCCGGCAGCACGGACACGCGTGCGGTCCGCTGCCCTCTTCAATCACCACAGAACGTACATTCAACGCCTCGGCGTACTGCTCGAACCATTCAGTTCGCCTCGCGAGTTCCTCCGCGGACGGCCCCTCGTGCTTATCGGTGGCCTCGCCCATCCCCAGTACCTCTCCCCTTTGTGCGGCCCTGGTCGTGGAAGTCCCGCGCACGACGACAAGAGACCATCGCTAGATTCAAGGTTCGTAAACCCGAACCTCCACGCCAGCGGGCAACACCGCTGAACGGTCACGACAGGGTAGGCCTCGTGAGAATCCCGACCGCGTTGGTTGACTGCCGCGTCGACCGGACCGCCTTCGACTTCCAGGTCCGACTTAGCTTCAGCGGTCTCGGCCCCGACGAAGGCTATCGAGTTGATGCCGATCTGGTCATCGAGACCCCGTTCCTGCTCTGCGACGCCAGCGGTGAATGGCACGAGCTCGATCCCGGCACCGGATCCGGCCTCGCACCGGTGCTGGACCTCTTCCGCCGGACCGTCAGCACCGTAGAAATCCGTGGCCGAGGCGCCCTCCACTTGACGTTCGACGACGGCTCCGAGCTGCAGGTCGGTCCGCATGCCGAGTACGAGTCCTGGAATCTGACCGGCATAGGCGTCGACCCAATCACCGTCGGCCCCGGCGGAGAGACCGACTGGTGTCTCCTACCGATCGTCGAGCCGGGGCTGTCACGCATCACGTGACGCCGATCCGCAACGGATCAACGGGAGCCCGACAGCGTAACGATCACGATCCCGCCGAGTCGCCAACAGCGAGCCTCCGAGTACCAGTGCGCCGAAGGCGAGTTGGAAGCACAGAGCGTTCGCAGCCGGGACGCCTGTGTGCGAGCGGCGAACGGCATCGGCCTTGTCGACAGACCGTCGATTGTTCGTGCGGCACGGTCTAGTGCACTGTCAGCCGGTGATCACCGGCCAGGCGTACGCGAGCAGCGCGCACGCCGCGCCCAGCAGGGCCGGGGAAAATCCCCGCGGTCGCAGGGGCAGGGCGGCCACCGCGATCAGGATGACGGCGAGAACGTACAGGACTACCTGGACCGACATGGCGCTCTCGCTGGGGTGGTGGACCGGCGGCCGCCCCTTGTACCCGCCACGGCGAGCCGGCGAAACGTGGCGCGATCTAGTCACCCGACGCGCCAGATCGCACTCAGGCTGGATGGTGCCCGGGCGTGTGCCTGCTGAGCAGTGGCAGACTGGCCACTTTGTCTGTGCTGCCCGCAGGAGGCCGGCAGGCTAACTGGTTACGGCGGCGCGGAGGCCCTGAGGAAGGGCCGCGCGCCGCCGTATATGAATCAGTGAGCGGCCGGTTACTTCGTTTGGGCTGTGGCCCGGCAGGTCGCGCCAATCGGCGGGAGCTTGCGGTCGATCAGAAATCGGTCGACATACCCGGTGGTACACGCGGTACGTAGGTAAGCTCCGTGGCCCCAGCCCTGGTAGGTGACGAGCCGGCCGTTGTCACCAAGCTGGTCCGCGACGTTCCGCGCCCAGGCGTACGGGGTGGCCGGATCGTGCTGGGCATTAATCAGTAGTAGCGGCGTGGAGGTGTTTACCCGCAATCGGTGCTGTGGATTGTTCACTGTGCCCTGCCAGCCGAGGCACACCATGGTGGGTGCGAGGGCGCCGGTCGAGACGCGCAGGTGCGGCGCCACCGCACGCGATTTGTCGAGGTACCGGGACATCTGTGCGTAGCCGTCAATGGGCAACGACCAGTCTCCGCAGACCACCGGCAGGGGCAGTTCAGCGACCTCACCGGTCGACGGCGCGGCCGCTTTTGGCGACGTGGCGCCAAGGGTGGTGTTGTCCAGCGAGTCGAGCCAATTGGCCAGACTCGACCAGTTCGGCCCGTAGAACTCCTTGAACGCGTGCTTGCTCAGGTCGAACCAGGTCAACCTGTTGCCGCTGGTCGGGTCCACCAGCGTGCCGGTCTCGGCTCGACGCATCAGGTCGTCGTAGAGCGCACCTACGCTCCGGCCGTGCAGCGCGCACGCCGGACTCCGGTCGCACCAGGCGGCGAACTCGTCAAAGGAATCCTCGACCGCCGCCGCTTGGTCGACCAGGAACGGTTTGGTGCTCAGGCTGTGGTCCATGACGCTGTCGAGCGCGAGCGCCCGGACGCGACCCGGGAATCGCTCGGCGTACACCTGCCCGATCAGCGTGCCGTAGGACACCCCGTGATAGCTGATCCGCTGTGCGCCGAGTGCGGCCCGGATCGCGTCCATGTCGTAGGCCACGCTGAGGGTGTCCGCGTGGTCGAACAGGGGTCCGGTGCGTGCGCGGCAGTCGTCGTAGAGCCGCTTGTTGTAGGCGATCTGCTGGTCGTAATCCGCTTGGCTGCTTATCACCGGGTATGGCATCTGGGCCAGGAGGGAGACCGAGCAGACGGCCGGGCTGCTGCGGGCGACGCCACGCGGATCGAACCCGATGATGTCGAACCTTCGGCGGATCTCGGGACTGAACTTCGTATCCGCGTCGAACACGTAGTCGACGCCGGACAGGCCGGGACCGCCTGTGCCGACGAGCAGCGGTCCGATTCGCCTTTTCGGGTCGGTGGCGACCTGCTTGGCTATCGCCAATGAGAATGTCGGTCCGTGTGGGTGGGCCCAGTCGATCGGGAGGTCGAGGGTGGCGCAGCGCAGTCCGGGGTCGTCGGAATGTTGCGGGCACGGGTTCCAGGTGATGGGGCCGGCCCGCCAGCCGTTTGGCCCGCTGCCAGCCGTCCAACTCGGTTTCGCACCCGCGGGGCTGGCCATGGGAGCGATCAGTGCCATGACGGCTGCTGCCATAGCTACCGCAGTACGGATGGCATTTCGCATGAAAGGGCAACTCCATTCACCGATGGATGAGCTGCCGCAAGTCGAGCACGTGTCGATTCAGACCAGAAGAGATCGTCGACGGTTCCAGGGTGATCTCCGGGGAACCCCCCACGAGACGTCGCCGCGTCTGCAGAACATCCCTGAGTCGCTGCCGCCATCGCGACAGCGGTCAGCAAATGTCCTCTAGGGACGGTCCCGAGGTCGTTAGGGCAGGTCGAAGGTTTCCGAACGAAGCCGAGCGAATCCGAACAGTGTGGACCGCATGGTTCGGCTTTCCGAACCAGACAGTGTCGTGGCGGCACGATTGGCCCGCAGCCGGAGCTCTCACACGATGGACGGGTGAATACTCTCGTTGACCACCTGGCCCCGCCCACCGCTCTGACCCATGGCCGCCTCCGCAACTGGATTCGCATTGCGGGCCGGAGCCTCGCGTACTGTGCGCTCTTGCTGCCACTGTCCCTCGTGTCCTTGTTCGCCGCCGTCATCGGCCGTCAGCGGTGGACGGTCGCGTCGTGGCGGTGGCTGCGGACCAGGCTGCTGGACCTGCCCGCGGTGCCGGAGGGCCGGCCGCGGACGCGCGCCGTCGCCGGCCACGCGATGGGGAGCCTCCTTCTCGGCGTGATGGCCGTGGTGCCACTCGGGGTCGAGGTGCTGTGGCTGCTCCGCGCCGTCCTCTACGGGTTCGTCGACTCCGGCCCGTACGACCATTCGTGGGGCGGCCCGACCCGGGGCGGCGCGTGGGTGGCCCACTTCCTGATCGGCACACCGGAGGCGCTCGCCGGACTGGCCGCACTCGCGGGTATCGCCGCACTGCACCAGCGGTTGACGGCGGCGCTCGACGGGGCGCGGACGCCCCGCTGGCTGATGCCGACCGTCGTGGTCGCTGGCCTGGCCACCGCGCTGCTGTTCGTGGCCTGGACCCGCCAGCTCTAGGCGGCTTCCAGATAGCGCAGGACGGCCAGGACGCGCCGGTGGTCGGATTCCGATGCCAGCAGGCCAAGTTTGCTGAAGATGTTGGCCACGTGCTTCTCCACTGCGCGCTCCGTGACCACGAAGGTCTTCGCGATGGCCGCGTTGGTGCGGCCCTCGGCCATCAGCGCGAGGGCCTCGCGCTCCCGTCGGGTGAGCCGGGCGAGATCGTGGTCGCGTTGGCTGGCTCCGAACAGTTGGTTGACCACCTCGGGGTCCAGGGCGGTGCCGCCGGCGGCGACCCGCTCGAGGGCGTCGACGAATTCGTCGATGTCGCCGACCCGGTCCTTGAGCAGATAGCCGACGCCGGCGGCGCCGCCGGTCAGGAGCTGTTTGGCGAAGCGCGTCTCGACATATTGGGAGAAGAGCAGGACACCTACCGCGGGGTACGCCGCCCGGAGCGCGACCGCGGCCCGCACGCCCTCGTCGGTATGCGTCGGTGGCATCCGGATGTCGATCACCGCAATGTCGGGATGCCAGGCCCCGGCCCGGTCGTGCAGGGCCGCGGCGTCGCCCACGGTTGCGATCTGGTGTCCGCGCATCTCCAGCAGCTGCGCCAGCCCCTCGCGCAGGATGGCGAGGTCTTCGGCGATCAGGATGCGCATCGATTCCTCACAGATGGGCGGGCAGGAAGACGCTGACCACCGTGGGGCCTCCTGGCGGGCTGGTAAGGCTCAGTGTGCCGTCCACCGTAGCCACCCGATCGGCCAGCCCCCGCAGCCCGCTGCCGCCGGCCTCGTGCGCGCCGCCCGACCCGTTGTCCGAGACCACCACGCGTAGCCGATCGCCACGCCGGGAGAGCTCGACGGTGGCCCTGGTGGCCCTGCTGTGCTTGACGACGTTGGTGAGCAACTCGGCCACACAGAAATACGCGATCGTCTCGATCGCGGCCGCCGGTCGGTCACCGATCCGGATGTCGCAACTGACCGGCACCGAGCTGCGGGCGGTCAGGGTGGCGATCGCGGCCTCCAGGCCGTTGTCGAGGATCGGCGGATGGATGTCGTGAATGACGTCCCGCAGGTCTTTGATGGCGTCGCGGGCGTTGGCCCGCGCCGACTCCAGCAGGTCACCGGTCTGCCCCGGACCGCGGCCGACCAAATCGCCGATCATAGCCAGGTTCATCGTCAACGCGACGAGTCGCGCCTGCACGCCGTCGTGCAGGTCGCGCTCGATGCGCCGCAGCGTGGCGGCCGCGTCCTCGACCGCAGCGGCCCGACTGCGCCGCAGGGCGGCGATCCGCACGGCGCGTTCGTCGCGGCTGAGCAGGCCGCGAACCAGGAGCCGATCGACGACCAGCACCACCCGCAGCGACCACGGCGCGATGACCAGCAGCGCCGCACCGGCCGCGCTGAGCAGCGCGACCCCCACCCAGCTGTCGATCAGGACGCCCGCTACCACCAGGCCGCGCCGGCCGTCGACCGTGTTCTGGTTGAGGTCGAGGGCGTGCTGTAGCGGTGCGGTGAGCCCGACGACACCCCACGCCCACGTGAACAGCACCACGGTCAGCTCGACCAGCGCCAACGGCAGCGCCGAGAG
This sequence comes from Asanoa ishikariensis, assembly GCF_900107455.1. GTDB lineage: Bacteria > Actinomycetota > Actinomycetes > Mycobacteriales > Micromonosporaceae > Asanoa > Asanoa ishikariensis. Next base: position 60,540 of record NZ_FNQB01000005.1, read on the forward strand.
CTGAAAGGCGACCGCGCGCCATCCTGGGCCGTCCCGAAGGCCGGTACGCAGCCAGGCGAAGAGCCCCGCGGCGGGCCGGAACGCCAGCGGCGCCAGCACGACCTCGCCGAGCAGCCATCGGGCGAGCGCGAGTCGCGTCCGCGCGATCAGGCGTGTGCCAGGCACCATAGCCGCGAGCACGGGAACACCGAGAGCCGTGATCGACAGCACCGCACACACCACGAAGCCGGCGAGCACATAGCCGAACCCGAGGGCCGTCAAGGGCGCGGTCAGCAGCACATACAGCAGTTCCTTCCCGGCGCGTCCGCGCGGCGGTGCCAGCGCACTCCACCACCTCGGCATCCGGCCATTCTGCTCGACTTGTTTGAATCCGTGCGCCCGCTCGACGACACGATCCGCACCTCGTTGCAACACCGCACCGCTTCGAGCAACTTCGCCATGACGCCTGTTCGCCAGGACCTGCGGCCGGATCGGATGTGGCGGGAAGCGAACGCGAGCCACGCTGACGTCGTTGTGTGCCCGGCTGGAGCCGGTCCGGTCCGGATGTTAGGGGTCTTAGTCGAAGACCGACGTGCGAGTCTGATGGTGTCGCGGCGCTTCGATCTCGTCTATGACGGCGACCGCCAGGTCGGCGTAGGACAGGGTCGCCGATCCCGGCCGGGTCTCCGCCGGTGCGGTAGCGACCGGTCCGAGGCGCAGCCACATCCAACATGGCCGGCGGGTCCACTGTGGCGTCGGCAGCCCGGAGCCGTTCCAACCAGCGGTGTGCAAAGGCCGAAGGGACGTAGGTGCCCGAGGAACGATGTGGGGTCGTCCAGGACCAGCCGACCGTGCTCATCGTGCAGGTTGGCGAAGAGACCGATCAGAATGAGACGTCGTACGCCGGCTCGCGGCATTCCCTGCAGGAGAGCGTCGACGCCGTGGACGAAGAAGTCTGCGTCGAACCGGCGCGATCGGCGTCGACGCCGCCGGGTTACCGGGATCGCCGCCAAGGGCTACGGTTCGCGGCGTGACTTCGGCGTTGGACGACCCCGACGAGATCGCCGCCGTATTCCGGGGGACTGTATTGGACGGGCTTTCGATCGAGGAGGGCCTCGGCGACACGTGGGTAGTCACCGGCGTCGACAAAAGCCAGCTACTTCCCGCCTGGCGGGCGGCACGGGCGGCAACGGCACAGACCGGCCGATGGCCCGTCCTCGCCATGGTCGACGGGCAGTGGCTGGACCCCGAACGCGAGCAGATCGAGGCGCTTGAGCATGCGGCCCGGACGGTGGATCCGTGGGCGGTCCATCAATGGTCGGGGGCTGACGCACACTCCCTTATCGAGCCCGATCAGCTGCACCTGTGGCTGCCCGATTTCCTCGGGCAGGACGCCACGCAGCAGGCCCGGCAGGATCTTCGCCCGCCCACGACACCGGTCGCGGTCCAGCGTTGGACCTGGGAGCGGCTGTTGGCCGACCCAACGGCCCTTGAGCAGGCTTGGCCGCACACTGCGCCGTATGTCGGCACCCGGTGCTGGTTCACGCCCCTGGAAGGGGCGGATGTAGTGCTGCTGCCCACGCCGGTGCAGTGGCTTGCCCCGGCATGGTTCGACTACTGGGGTGCGATCTCGCTGGGCAATCGTGGTGGTGACCCCGGCCGGGACGGTCTCGCTGCGGCGATCCGTCAATGGGAGCAGCAGTGGGGCGCCGAACTGGTGGCGTCCTGGGGGACGATGCTGCAGTTCGTCGTCAGCAGGCAGCCCGCCCTGGGCGAACAGGCGTGGCAGCTCGCTCTCCAGCACCTGGCGGTCGGCGGCAGTCTCGAAACACCAGCCTGGAAGCTGGCTCTTGCGTTGACTCGCAGCGACGCCTGGTTGCTGCACGACCGCCCCTGACCCGGCGCCACGTACGCGCGCTCGCCCTGCCGGACTGGCCGGCCCTGGTCGCCTGGCGACCGCGCTGGTGGAACGCTCGCATGGCCGCTATCAGGGGTGGGGCGATGTGGTCACGTTCGCGGGCGGCACCGCCGCACGGATTGGGGAGGTCGCGGGTGTCCGGCGTGCCGACATCGACCGGGATTCCTGGATCTGGACGGTCCGGCGACAGACAACCACCGGACCCGGATGGGGGAGCGGCATGCTCGGCAACGTTTCCCAGGTCGTGCAAAGCATAGGCCAGCTGGGTAAAGGAGTCGCCGCAAACTCCCTCGGTGTCCACAATGGTTTCGTTGTCGCCGGGCCCTCCGTGGACGAACCCGGGTCGTCTTGGCTTGGTCGGTCCGGTCGAGGCGGCGACGACATCGTTGGGACCGCGACGTTGCCGCTGTTCGTCCGCGGCCGACCAGGCCGACGTCTTGGGACCGGCTCGACCGATGTGCAGACGCCGAACGGCTACGTCATGCCGTGGTCGAACGCCGTGAGCGGCTCGTCCCCTGGGCCCTCGCAGGGTCGCAGCCGCGGTCGCTGATGCACAGACGCTCGCCGGCGACCGCGTGGTCGCGGTCACCGGTGGCACCATCGCCCGAGAAGGCCTCGAACTGGGGCTGCTCGACGAGGTGCCTTCCGGTGGTCGACCGTGGGCGCGGAGTCGACGCCACCTGTCGGCTCAGACGTCGGTTCTCTGTCCGGCGTCAGCGGCCTCGCTCGCCTTCAGCGTTGTTGCGGGCCTCGGCGGCCTTGATGGCGTGCTCCAGTTCCGTCGGGCTGCGGGCTCAGCGTGTAGGTGAAGCCCGACTTGCCACCCCACGTGTTGGATTCCGTGGTGGTGACCACGACGTGGTTCACGTCCGACCAGTCGTAGTGCATGCGTTCCCAGACGCCGCCTGAGCCCTCGGTGACGTCGGCCTGATCGATGCCCCGTTCGTGCACCTTGAGATAGCCGTCGGCGCTGCGGCTGAAGATGTCGGACCGCCCGGGCCCGAAGTCGGTCAACGCGGCGACGAACTGCTCGGGTGTCGCGGTCGTGGACTTATGAAGGTGAATCGTGGTCATGCCGGTTCCTCGTCGCGACGTGTGGCACGTTCGCGCAGGTCATCCACCACTTCAGCCTAGAACGGCGGGCACATGATGGATGCCAAGGCCTTATAGGCGTACGCGGATGATCGTCTTTCCCTTGACGTCGGGTGTGTAGCTGGTCGGGCCTTCAGCGGACCACCACCGACCAGCCCTTGTCCGACCGCGACGACAATGGATCCAAGTGTTCTTCATCGGCGGACGTCACTGGACCGGATCACCATCTGGCAGCTACGGTCAGCCTGGCAGTAGCGACCAGTTCAGCAGTGGAGCCGGCCTCCTCCTTCATTGCTGGTTGCGCAACCAGGGCGGTCCCAGGTCGGGCTAGCCGCCGGTCAAATCGGCGACCTGCTGGCCGCCTAAGAGAGGGAGCAACCCCACCATGACTCGCATGACTTTCAGCAATTCGTCCTGCCGACGGGCAATCGCCATCGTCGCGGCAGTCTCGACCGCCGTGACCGTGGCAGCCTGCAACCGCGGCGATTCCTCCAGTTCGGGTACCGGCGGCGAGGCGGCCATCGGCGTCACCCTCATCACCAAGGACTCCACCAACCCGTTTTTCGTCGCCATGCAGAAAGGCGCAAAGCAGGACGCCACGAAGAACAACGTGAAGCTGACCGTCGCCTCGGGCAAGGAGGAGGGTGACGACCAGGGCCAGATCACCGCGATCGAGGACGCCATCGCCCGCGGCGACAAGGGCATCCTCATCACCCCGATGAGCAACGGCGTCAACGCCTCCATGACGAAGGCTCGGGATGCGGGCCTGTACGTCATTGCGCTGGATACCCCCCCGGACCCGGCGGACACCGTCGACATCACGTTCGCCACCGACAATCGTCAGGCTGGCAACCTGGACGGGAAGTGGGCAGCCGCGCAGCTCGACGGCAAGCCGGCGGTCATCGCCCTGATCGACCTGTTCGACGACAAGATCGTGTCGGTGGACTACAACCGCGACCAGGGCTTCCTCGAGGGGATGGGCATCGACGTCGCCGACCCGAAGAAGAACGGCGACGAAGCGAAGACCGGCAAGTACACGGGTGGCAAGGGGGGCACGTACACCATCGTCTGCAACGAGGCCGGACAGGGCGCCGAGGACGGTGGCCGGACCGCTATGGAGAGGTGCCTCGCCAAGAACCCCAACATCAACCTCGTGTACACGATCAACGAGCCGACGGCTGTCGGGGCGAACGCCAGCCTGAAGGCCGCCGGCAAGACGGCCATCATCGTCTCCGTGGATGGTGGCTGCGCCGGCGTCGCGAGCGTCGAGAGTGGCATTGTCGGCGCGACCTCCCAGCAGTACCCGCTCAAGATGGCGACTCTCGGCATGGAGGCCATAGCCAAGATCGCCCGCGGTGGTGAGAAGCCGAAGACCTCGCCCGGCCTCGACTTCTACAACACCGGCGTTGCGCTGGTGACCGACAAGAAGGTGGATGGAGTCGACAGCATCTCCTCTGACGAGGGCGCCAAGATCTGCTGGGGTAACTGACCATGAGTAATACGGTCACGTCTGCTGCCGCCGAGTTCGCCCGGCGGCAGCACTCTCCCGTTCAACGCGTCCAGCACCAGCTGCACGCTCGGCCGTGGTTGAGTCCGCTCTTTCTGCTGTTCGTGGCCTTCGTGGTGTTCTTCATCGCCACGCCCACGTTCCTCACCGCCAACTCGATGGGCATCCTGCTCCAGCAGACCGCCGTCGTCGCGACGCTCGCGGTCGGCCAGACGCTGGTCATTCTCACGGCCGGCATCGACCTGTCGGTCGGGGCCATCATGGTGCTGACGATGATGGTCATGGCCTCGCTCGCCAGGGACGGGGGCATGCCGGGCCTGCTTGCCCTGCTGATCGGATTCGTGCTCGCCTTGGCGGCCGGAGCGCTCAACGGATTTCTCGTCACCCGGATCAACCTGCCGCCGTTCATCGTCACGCTCGGCACGCTAAGCGTCTACACCGCGATCGCCCTGCTGTACTCCGGTGGTGAGAGCATTCAGGCCTCTCACCTGCCCGGGTTGCTCAACGTCCTCGGCGACGGCTTCGCCATCGGAGGCTTCCGGTTGACCTGGGGCATCGTCGTCATGGTGATCATCTACGCCGTCGTCGGCTTTGCTCTGTCGCAGACGGCGTGGGGCCGATACGTGTATGCCGTGGGCGACGACCCCGAGGCCGCGCGCCTTTCCGGCGTGCCCAGCAAGCGAATCCTGCTCGCCGTCTATACGGTCGCCGGCCTGATCTACGCCGTCGCTGCCTGGGAACTCATCGGACGTGCTGGGGCCGCGACGCCCAATGCCGTTCCCGATGCGAACCTGCAGTCCATTACGGCTGTCGTCATTGGAGGCACGAGCCTCTTCGGTGGCCGTGGTGTCCTGATCGGCACCCTTCTCGGCGCCCTCATCGTCCAGACGCTCCAGTTCGGATTGTCCCAGATGGGCGTCGACCAGCAGTGGCGCGTGCTCGCGACCGGCATCCTCATCGTCGTGGCCGTCGCTGCCGACCAATGGATCAGGAAGGTCAAGGCATGACCACACGAGATCTCGAGGTCGCCCATGGTGGCATTCCCGTGGGCAAGGAGGGCATATACAGCCAGCAGCCCATCCTGTCAGCGCGCAAGCTCGTCATCACCTTCGGCCGGGTCGTCGGCCTGGACGGGGTGGACCTCGATCTCTACCCCGGTGAGATCCTCGCCGTCATCGGTGACAACGGCGCCGGCAAGTCCACACTCATCAAGTGCCTCACCGGGGCGTACATCCCCGACTCCGGCGAGATCCTGATGAATGGGCAACCGGTCCACTTCAGGAAGCCCCAAGACGCCCGAATGGCGGGTATCGAAACGGTGTACCAGCAACTCGCCGTCGTCCCGGCCCTCGACATCGCGAGCAATCTGTACCTCGCCCGCGAGGAGCGTCGCAAGGGTCCGCTCGGCTCGGTCTTCCGGATGCTCGACAAGAAGGGCATGGAGCGCCGCGCTGGTCAGGCGATACAGCGCCTCGGCATTCAGACCATCCAGAACATGGGTCAGGCCGTTGAGACCTTGTCCGGTGGCCAGCGCCAAGCCGTCGCGGTAGCCCGCGCTGCGGCGTTCGGAAGCAAGGTCGTCGTCCTCGACGAGCCGACGGCAGCCCTTGGGGTCAAGGAGTCAGGCATGGTCCTCGAGATGATCAAGCAGTTGCGTGACGGCGGCCTGTCGATCATCCTCATCAGCCACAACATGCCGCATGTGTGGGAAGTCGCAGACCGCATCCACATCCAGCGGCTGGGTGCTCTGGCGGGAGTGATCACCCCGCAGTCACACGACATGGGTGAAGGCGTGGCGATCATGACGGGCGCCAAGCGGTTGGCGCCCTCCGCGTGACCGAGAGCATCGTGAGGGCGGCCGCTCCCCGCCGATCAAGGGCTAAGACGACGGGCTTACGCAGCCAGCCGAGGGCCCGGGCGTCAGGGCAGGCGCGGCAGGAACGGGTCGGTCGGGTACACGCCCCGGCGTAGTGAGGGTGGCGAGGCGTTGGGCGGGGATCGCCTCAGCCACTGGGTCGGTAGGCGGTGCAGTGGCAGTGTCAGCGACACGGTGCCGGGATATGAATCCAAGCCCGCACCATCGGCGCGGTCAGCGGCGACCTCGCCACGGGTAGGCGGTGCTGTCCAGGATGCTTGATCCTGCTGGCCCGCCCCACCATGTCACGGAGACCTGGACGGTCACGTCGGCCCGATCTTCGCTCCGTTGATGACACAGCGCTACCTGCACCCTGACCGGCGGTCGATCAAGGACGCGGGAACGTCACTCAGTGCCCACCTGAAGGCACGTCGGTCCCCAGATGGTCCCTAGGCACCCGCTGCCTAGATCATCTCTACCGCGCTAGGGGAGAGGTGCTAAAGGGCCGCTGACCTGCGGATTTGAATCCCAGGTTAGCGGCCCTAGCGGGTGTCGGGACGGCGGGATTCGAACCCACGACCCCTTGACCCCCAGGCAACCAACCGGATCCGATGACCTCAGATGCCAGTAAGCCTGGCCAAGATGAACGATCCGTCAACGTCCATGATGGTGCATCGGGATCGCTGCCGATTGTCACGCAGTTAGTCACTCGGCGCGCGGCAACGCTTGCCAACCCGAGGAAGTCCCATCAGTGGATTGAGCAGGCTGAGTCGGCCAGCCCGCCCGTGCCGCTAGATTATTAGACTGGGCCGCGTGACCGGGGCTTCAGCTGATCTGCGAGTGCGCCGCCTAGAGCTGCTGGCTGTCATGTCGCTGGGTGCCGATCTCGGCCTCGGTCAGCCAATGGAGCACGTGCTGCGTGAGTGCCTGATCGCGATGCGGCTGGCCGAGCGAGTCGGACTGGATACGAAGGGCCGCGCGACCGTTTGCTACACGGCGCTGCTGACCTGGGTCGGCTGCCACGTGGACGCGTACGAGCAGGCGAAGTGGTTCGGTGACGACCTGGCATTTAAGTCTGACTTTCCGATGGTCGACGGGGCCGGGACGGGTTTCGTTCTGCGTCATCTGGGGGCAGGGCGACCGCTGGTCGACCGGGCCCGGCTCGGGTTGGCGCTGATCGGCGGTGGCCGACGCGAGGTCGAGGCGATCATCGACAACCATCGGCGGGCAGCGGAGGATCTGGCCCACCAGCTCGGTCTCGACGCCGAGGTTCGAGACAGCCTTGGGCAGGCTTTCGAACGGTGGGATGGAAGGGGTACGCCAGGGCTGGCTCGGGGGCCCGCGATCTCGCTGGCCTCACGGCTGGTGAGCATGGCCGATGTGGTCGAGGTTTTCCACCGGCTGGGTGGCGTTGAGGCGGCCGTGGCGGTCGCACGTGAGCGGCGGGGGACTCAGTTCGATCCGGAGCTGGTCGACCTGTTCGTGTCCGTCGCCGACGAAATCTTGGTGGGGCCTGGCGGCGAGGCGACCTGGAACGCGGTGATCGCCGCCGAGCCCGAGCTGGACGTCGTGCTGACTGGCGCGGAGCTCGACGCGGCGCTCGCGGCGGTAGCCAACTTCGCCGATGTGAAGTCGCCTTACACGCTCGGCCATTCGTGCGCGGTGGCCGTGCTGGCCGAGTCGGCGGCTCGGACCGCCGGACTGGTCGAGGCTGACGCGGTGCTGGTGCGGCGGGCCGCGTATGTCCATGACCTCGGCCGGCTTGGCGTGTCCAATGCCATCTGGGACAAGCCGGGCAGCCTCAGCGTCGGCGAACGGGAGCGGGTGCGGCTGCATCCGTATCTGACCGAGCGGATGCTGGCAGCGTCGGCACTCGCTCCACTGGGGACGGTGGCTATAGCCCATCACGAACGGCTGGACGGCTCTGGGTACCCGCGGGGCATCACCGGCGATGCTCTGCCCATGGTCGCCCGGATTCTCGGAGCGGCCGATGCGTACCGGTCCAAGCTGGAACCGCGACCGCACCGAGCCCGGCTGACGGCCGATCAAGCCGCGGCCTACCTGCGCGATGAGGTACGGGTCGGCCGGCTCGACGGCGACGCGGTCGAGGGTGTGCTTCAGGTGGCCGGGCATGCGGTGCGTCGCCGCCGTTCCTGGCCGGCCGGGCTCACGGCCCGAGAGGTCGAAGTCCTCCGGTTAGCCGCCCGAGGACTGGCGGTCGCGGCCATTGCCGCCCAGCTAGGCATCTCCAAGAAGACCGCCGCCAACCACGTGGAGCACATCTACGTCAAGATTGGTGTGTCCAACCGGGCCCGGGCCAGTCTGTTCGCCGTAAAGCACGGCCTGATCGGCGACGACGACATCGACGCGGAGTCGCGACAAAGATGAGGTGAATGCCTCATGTCCGCCCCCGTGCTCCGACCTAACGTCGAATGCCTGGGTACCGGCATGAGGGAGACGGCCTTGACTCGCGTGGTGTGGGATGGCGACAACTTCTACGAGATGGTGCTCGAGGCGCACTGCGACGCCTCGCCATCCGCGGTTTACGACGTGCTGGCAAACCTGGAGACCCACCTGGAGTGGGCCGGCCGCAAGCAACGGCATGGGTTTCAACTCACGTCGCTGAGGGCCGACGGCCCGATGCGGGCAGGCGCCGAATTCACGAGCGTCGGATCAATGCCGATGACCCGCACCCGTTGGCAGGATCACAGCGTGGTCGTGCGGGCCGACCGGGCCGCCGTCATCGAGTTTCACACTGACGGCGTTGCGGTGTGGCCAAGCGGCCGCCACACCGAGGCCCGGTGGGAGCACCGGTACGACATCGAGCCGGCCGCCGACGGCGCGCGGGTGATCTACCGGCTGCGTCGGGCATCCATGACCAACCCGCCGCTGCGGATGCGCCTTCCCTTCATGGCCACGATGACTCACCGCGTGATGATCCCGTTCCTGTGCCGCCGTGGCTTCCGCAATCTGCTCTGGGCGGCCGAACAGTTGGCCCAGCCTGTGTCGCCCGCGGCTTGGTCCATCGACTGACATGCGCTGTCAGCGGTCGGCCGGTTCGGGCCGTGTTTGGCTTGGCACGGCCGAGCGCGCGGGCCCGGCCTTTACGGTGAGCCAGGTTTCCCGACCGGTTTGACCCTGACAATTGGACCCTGAGCTGCGCAAACTCGGTTCGGATACGGCCGCGTCTGGTCCACCAAGAGGGTGCCGCCGTCCCCAGCCGGGGGCTTTCGTGGTGGCGTCGCGTCCGCTCTTGGGCATCTTCGCCCTGCTCGGCTCCAACGGGGCGGGGGAAGACCACGGTAGTGAAGACCCTGTCCACGCTGCTAGGCCGACGCCGGGACGGCCCGGTCAACGGTTTCGATGTCGCGGCGTAGGCCGCTGACGTACGCGAGCCAATCAGTCTGACCGGGCAGTTCGCGGCGGTGGAAGAGATCCTCAGCGGGGACCAGAACCTCATCCTGATCGCCAAGCTGAGGCACCGCAAATCCGGGCGATCGCGGATGACCTGTTGCGGTGCTTCGCGCCGCCTCTTCATCGGAATCCTCAATGGAGCTACGCTCCGCCGCAGGAAGCGAGGCGGCCTGCCAGTTTGGGTTTGGCGCGCCGCAGGTAATCCCAGAAGATCCCAAACAGATGATCGGCATTTTGGGCAAGATCGTGATCGAACAACGGGTTGCTCACGAGGACCGGACCAAGAACAGCCGATGATCATCTAGCCGGAGCTGTCGCGGATCATCAGCCGAGCCTGGTCGGCTTCTTCGCCGCGCGGCGCATGATGCGATGGTTGTGGTTTGGATGTGGCGCCGTTCAAAGAGAGGGTGAGAGATGATCTGTCGGATCTGGCGGGGCTGGACCACGCCCGAAAACGCCGACGCCTACGAGTCCGTCGTCCGGGGCCAAGTGATTCCGGGCATCGAGGCGCGGACGCTGCCCGGTTTCCGGCATATTGACCTGATGCGCCGTGACCTCAATGGTGAGGTCGAGTTCCTCACGGCCATGTGGTTCGACGATGTCGCATCCATCCGGGGCTTCACCGGCGACGACTACGAAGTGAGCCACGTGCCGGAAGCCGCCCGCGCCGTACTGTCGCGCTTCGACGAGCGTGCCGCCCATTACAGCGTTCTAGAGGATCGGCCGCAGCCAGGTCCCGAGGGCTGACGTGACCGGGGCAGGTCGCCACCGTACGGTCTCGGCGCGGGAGTCTCCGACCGGCCTCGGGTTTCGACCCGCACCCGCGCGATCTGGCGGAGCGCCGCGCGGCGGCGCCGGCCGAGGTGTGGGCGTTGCCGAGAACGCCGCGGGCTTCCCGGCTGGAAAGGTTGGTCGTCTTTGTCGGCGAACGGGGCCAGGAAGGCGAGGTAGTAGTCGCGGGAGCAGCGATCCGAGCATCCAACGCCGCACCAGTCGAGATTCCGGTCCGTGCCCGGCACAGCGAGGAACTCGGCCGACTCGACCACTAGCCAGAAACTGGGCGATGCTGGCGATGATCAACCCGTCGGTGTCGTCTGACGTAGGGTGATGTCCGTGCGCGTCCGTGGCTGTCGCGAAGGGGCAATACGACCATGGGAGATCGGCCGAGGCAGCAGCCGCCGGTTAGAAAGCCGCCATCCCTCGACAGCCTCGAAGTCACCGGGACCCCGCCGCATGCGCAGTTCTTGGCGAGCGAGCACTGGAGCTTGCTAGCCACCCGCAGCATGACCTGGAACGAGATCTTCAGCCGGACCGGCACCTATCTGACCGTTCTCTCGGCCGCCGTCATCGCACTCTCGCTGGTGGCGAACGCGACCGGTGGCTTCGGGCAGGACTTCCGGACGTTCGCGCTGCTGGTACTCCCCGTTGTCCTGCTCGTCGGCGTGGGAACGTACTTCCGCCTGATCGAGGCCGATATCGAGGACGCCTGGCTGGTGATCGGCATGAACCGGCTACGGCACGCCTACATTGAGCTAGCACCGGAGCTGGATCCTTACTTTGTCGCAAGCCATCACGACGACGAATCGGGCATGCTGCAGACGTATAGCTTCCGCAGTCGGGTCGGCCTGACCCACTGGCTCTCGGGATCGCCGGTCATCGTGGGCATCATCGACGCCGTCGTCACCGGCGTGCTGACTGCGGTCGTCTGTCAGGCCGTGGGCGCCGGGGCTGTCCTGCGCACCATCGCCGGCGTCCTCGCCGCCCTCGCGGCCGCGGTCTTGCTCGGCACTATGGGCTATCGAAAGGTCCGCCAGGTAAGACGCGACTACCGCCCGCGTTTCCCGAGTTGACCGCCCAGCCACGGTCTGCGCGAGATCCACACCGGGCCCTGCCGAGCCGATCAGGAGAATTCCGGTTAGCGGCTCGATGCGGGCACGTACTCGGGGCGGCGCAGGGATTGCGCCGACCCGGTCGACGAGCACGACGTGTCCGCTGAACCAGGCCAGATAGAGCAGGGGGAAGATCGCGGACAGCTGGTCCGGATCGGCGGTCGATTCGCGCGGCGAGGGGAGGCCCTCACCGCGCATCTTTCAGCTAGCCGGTCCCCAATGATCCCCTGCGGGGCATCGCATGCGAGCGTTGGCCATCGGGGACTGCCCGTGCCGCGAGATCAGTTTGCCGTCTCAGCCGACGGCGGCCTTCCCGTCGCGATCGTCGAAGGGAGGGGTTCCGACACAGGGCATATCGGCACGCTGGGCCTTCTGCGCACAGACGGGTGAGGCTCGGCCGGGTGTCAGGTTCGCGTTGCAGGGCGTGAAGGCCAACCCGCAGGAGCCGAAGGGTCCGCCGAGCTGACCCGGCCGGGTCGTTTGGCCGCGAGCTCCTCGTCATCGACGTATGTGATCATCTCGACGCCGGGGGGACAGAACATGGTCACGACGAACCGGCTCCAGCTGTCCGCGAGCAAGTTCGAGACCGTGTAGTGGATGACATCGCCACCTGGTTCCCAGAATGCCTCTCCGGCCTTGACCGGATAGGGCGCCCCGCCTTCGAGCTCGAACAGCATCTCCCCTTCGAGCATGAAGCCGAAGACGGGTCCGGAGTGCCGGTGCGGAGCGATGCCGGGGTCCCCTGGCGGCAGGTCGAGGTGTCGGACCATCGCCAACGAACCCTCCGGGATGGACGGCGGCTCGACCTCCAACAGGTCCCTCTGTGTCATGTGGGACTCGACAACAGGCATACGACCAGGCTAGCTCTGTGTGGCCGCGCTGGTAGGGCGCTCGCTCTTGCCGGGGTCGATGCAGCCTTGCCGTCTCGGCTTGTGGATGTCACCAAAGCCGCCCGGCGGAGGCGGCGGGTGCGCCGACCGTGTCGCTGGCCGGTTCTTGCGTCCGGCTGCCAGCGTGATGACCGGCTCTTCGCCAGACCGTGGTCAAAGTTGGTCGCTGCCGTCGTGTGACCGGAACCGATAGTCACTCAGGGACGAAGAGAGGGCATATCCATCGATCAGATATGCCCTCTGAGCTGTGTCGGGACGGCGGGATTCGAACCCACGACCCCTTGACCCCCAGTCAAGTGCGCTACCAAGCTGCGCCACGTCCCGTTGCCTCGCGGGGTGTTGCGTCCCGCATGGCAGCCGCTACAGAGTAGCGCACAGGGGGGCCCGGTGTTCCGCGTGGTCTGTGGTGTCGAGAGGCTGGAGGGGTCGATGGGCGGTTTGGGGGCGATCGGGAACACTCCGTTGGTCGCGTTGGAGCTTGGCGGCGGGCCCGGGGAGGTCTGGGTCAAGGTTGAGGCGGCCAATCCGACCGGGTCGTACAAGGACCGGATGGCGCTCGCGATGATCGAGGCCGCTGAGCGGGACGGGCGCCTGCAACCCGGGCAGACCGTCGTCGAGTACACCGGCGGCAGCACTGGCTCCTCGCTTGCCTTTGTCTGTGCCGTCAAGGGCTACCCGCTCAAGATCGTGTCCTCCGACGCCTTCGCCACCGAGAAGATCAGGACTATGCGGGCCTTCGGGGCCGAGGTTGAGCTCATCCACAGCCCGGGTGGGATCACCCCGCAGCTCATCCCGGCCATGGTCGCGCGGGCCGCGGAGATCGCCGCCGAGACCGGGGCCTTCTGGACCGATCAGTTCAACAACACCGACATGACCGACGGCTACCGCAGGATGGGGGAGGAGATCCTCGAGCAGGTCGACACCCTCGACGCCTTCTGCTCGTACGTGGGCACTGCCGGCGCCTTCCTCGGCGCTAGTCGGGCGCTCAGACAAAAGCTGCCCAAACTCAAGCGAGTCGCCGTCGAGCCCGGCGAGTCGGCCGTGCTCTCCGGCAAGCCGGCGGGGACCCACCACATCGAGGGTGGCGGCATCGGCTACTGGCCGCCCCAGCTAAGCCCGGCAGACTTCGACGAGGTGATCGCCATCCCCGACGCCGAGGCGTTCGCGACCGCGAGGAAAGCGGCCAGACAACACGGCATCTTCAGCGGCCCGTCCACCGGCGCCAACCTCGCCGCGGCCCTTCAAATAGCAGCCAAGGACCAGCGAGTGGTCACCATCCAGGTAGACAGTGGACTCAAATACCTGTCCGGACCGCTCTACGCCTGAACACGACGACCAGCACCAGGCCGGAGAACACCAACAGCGCGCCAGCCAAAGACAACGAGACCACCGGTGAACCGGTGATAGGCAACCCACCAACGGGCGGCGGCGACTCGATGTAGTCGTACACCGCCCGCGCCAACTCCCGCACCGTCGATGCACCGAGCTCCTCGGGACCAGCGGTCAGGAACGCGACCGCGATCTCCGTACCCGGGATCAGGTAGTAGCCCACGTCGTGCGACACGTCGACCAGTTCCCCGGTCTTGTGCGCGACCGGCACCCCCGAGGGCAGCGCCGCCGGGATCTTGCCGTTGAGGGTCTGCTCCAGCATGAAGCTCAACAGCAGGTCCCGGTTGACCTGGCGCAGGACGTTCCCGGACCAGACCGCGCCCAGCAGGGAGATGACGTCGTCCGGTGACGTGAAGTTCTCCGGCGGCGCCGGCGCGAGCATCTTGCGCGCCAGCACCGTCTGCGTCTGGTTCATCGAGTCCGCCAGGGCGTTGACCGGCCCGAACCCACCGAGGTAGTCGATCAGCACGTTGGTGGCTGTGTTGTCGCTGTACTTGATCGTGTACTGGGCCAGCCGAAACAGTGTCACGTTCTGCGGGAACGTCTCGTGCTGGAGCTCGCCGGTTCCTCCGACGACATCGGTCGGCAAGACCAGAACCGTGTCCGTGTACGCGGCCTGCCCGCAGTCGATGCGGCGCATGAGCTCGGTGATCACCCACAGCTTGATGAGGCTGGCGGCCTTCGGCCGGAAGCGCCCGGCCACCGAGATCTGCTGCTCGCCGTAGCGGCCGGACAGGTCGCGGACCGATACGCCTGCGGTCACCGGCGCCGCGTCCACGATCGCCTGCAGCTTCGCGCCCAGGGGGCGCAGCCGGCGACCGAGTGAAGGCGAAACGGGCGGCTGCGGGCTGGTCACCGTCGGACCGCTGAGGTGCCGCCGGCCAATCTCCAGAAAGCCGGTCGAGCGCCCGACCAACGGCACCCGGAAGCGATAAGCCGTCCCCTCGTACGTGATCCGCCCGCTCGCGAAACCGCCACCGACCCGCATCGTCGGGTTGTACAGCCGCCCGGTGTCGACCGAGCACGACCGGTACCGAACAGTGCGCGTGGCGGCGTCGACCGAGAAGATCCCGTCGCCGGCGGGCATCCAAACAAGGGGAGCGGAAGCGGCAAACGAAGGCGACGCCGGCAGTGGCGCGACCAGGGCGACCAGCACCATCAGCGCCGCGTACCAACGCGCCATTCCGACCCCCGAGAAAGCAGCGACGCAACGTGTCAACAAGAACACGAAGAGTAGTCGAGGGTCGGGCCGGCACGCCGCAGGAACAGGATCAATAAACCAGGACGAGGTACGCCGTGAAGGCCGCCACGGCCGCGACCGCGAAGGCCCGGTGTCGCGCCGTGACCACCGCCGCCGGCCGCTCGAACCGGCGCACCAGCACGACGAGCAGCCCGAGCGCCAGGGCCAGCACCGGGAACCAACTGAGCCGCTCCGCCACCCAAGCTCCGGAGGACGGCGCGTCGGTCAGCCCGTCGAACGAGCCCAGCCGTGCCGCGCCGGCGGACACCGCGACCAGCGCCGTCTGGTGCCAGCAGAAGATGGTCATCGCGCACAGGTTGAGCACCGCGACGACGGTCCACAGCGCGTTGTGCCGGTGGAGGAGCCGGTCGAAGCGCTCCCGGAGCAGGATCGCCGCACCCGACTGCACGGCCGCCAGCGCCGGCACCAGCAGCGACGGCGGGTTGGAGTTCGAGCGGCCCGCGCCGGGCACGGTCACCATGCTGGCCGGATACCGCAGAACGACCACCAGAGTCGCGAACAGCGCGGCTCCGCCGAGCAGCAGGCGCCACGCGGTGGTCCGGGTGATGCCGCCGCGGGCCCACGCCACGCCGAGCTGATAGGTGAACATCCACGCGGGTACGACGGTGAGGTACCCGGCCCAGTCCGGCACGAGGTGCAGCCCGTAGCGCGCCACGTCGGCGACGGCGACCATGCCGGCCAGCGGCAGCGCGGCCGCCCAGCCCCAGCGCCGGTCCAGCCACATCGCCACCGGGGTGAGCGCCGTCACCACCGCGTAGATGCCGATGAACCAGAACGGCTGCACCAGCAGCACCGCCCAGGTGCGCAGCGTCGTGGGCGCCGCGCCGGCCAGCGCGGCGAGCGGCAGGGCGGCCGTGACCAGCGCGACCGCGGCCAACACCGGCCACGCCAGGCGCAGGAATCGCCGCCTCAGCCAGGCCCGGTCGGTGCCTCCGCCCGCCCGCCACCGGGTCAGCGAAGCGCCCGCCGCGTAGCCGCCGACGAGAAAGAACACGCCGAGCATCTGGAGCAGCCAGGTCATGGGCGCGAGCCAGGCGGCGGCGCGCAGAGGGCTGTCGACGACGAGCCCGCCGGCGGTGCCCGGGCTGAGCCCGCCGACCAACCAATGTCCACACACGACACCGAGGATCGCCAGTGCCCGCAGGCCGTCTATGGCCCGTTCGCGATGAAAAACGGCGGGGGCGACCGGGGTGAGGGATACCGTCGCGGTCATGCTCTCGACGCTAGGTCCGACGGCGACGGGACTCGATCCAGCGGCCAACCGGATCCGAGGTGGTGACAACCCCACCCGTAAGGGGATTTCCGGAGGTGCTTGCGGTGTGTAGTGGGGGCGCGCTACCGTTCAGCCAGGCGAAGACGATCCGTCCTCAGCCGTCGCGCTGTTGTCGCAGCGCGAAGTCTACCGGTCACCCCCGTGGATGTGCGCAGCTTTCCTGCTGCCCCCCGGGAGGCCGTTCGTGATCGAGGCAGTTCGCCCGATCCATCTCGACCGCTCCCGGCGCGCCCAAAGAACACGCCGGGAACGACTACTTCCCATGAGGAGACGCGCGTGCGCGCTACCCCCAATGCTCCACAAGAGACGCCCGCTGGAGCGGATCCCGTCGACGGGATCGTCGACCAGCGCGGCGACCAGTACTTCCTGCGGACCCAGGGCTACGCGCCCGGCCCGCAGGACGCCTATCTCCCTCCGCCGCTGGTCCGCCGGCTCGGCCTGCGCCCCGGCGACCGGATCGTCGGCACCCTGCGCGCCGGTGAGGGCCAGGCCAAGAAGGCCGGCGGCCGCCAGCCGCAGAACAGGTCGCAGAGCAAGCCGCAGGGCAACCGCCCCCGCCCGGTCGAGACCGTCGACACGATCAACGGCCGCGACCCGGAGCAGATCCGCCGGCGCCCTGACTTCTACGACCTGACTCCGGTGCACCCGCACGAGCGGCTCCGTCTGGAGACCGACCCGCGGCTGCTCACCACCCGGGTGATCGACCTCGTCATGCCGATCGGCAAGGGGCAGCGGGCGCTGATCGTGTCGCCGCCCAAGGCCGGTAAGACCATCGTGCTCAAGGCGGTCGCCCAGTCGGTCCTGCGCAACAACCCCGAGTGCCACGTGATGGTGCTGCTGATCGACGAGCGGCCCGAAGAGGTCACCGACCTGCAGCGCTCCGTCAAGGCCGAGGTCATCGCCTCGCCGTTCGACCGGCCGGCCCAGGACCACACCGCGGTCGCCGAGCTCGCCATCGAGCGGGCCAAGCGGCTCGTGGAGCTCGGCCGCGACGTCGTCATCGTGATGGACTCGCTGACCCGGCTCGGCCGCGCCTACAACAACACGGCCGGCGGCAACAGCCGTACCCTCTCCGGCGGTGTCGGCGCCTCCGCTCTCGCCCCGCCCAAGCGGCTGCTCGGCGCGGCCCGGGCCATCGACGGTGGCGGCTCGCTGACCATCATCGCGAGCGCGCTGATCGACACCGGCTCGCGCGGCGACACGCTGATCTACGAGGAGTTCAAGGGCACCGGCAACGCCGAGCTGACCCTCGACCGGGCCAGCGCCGACGGGCGGATCTTCCCGGCCGTCGACCTCAACCAGTCGGGTACGCGCAACGAGCACCTGCTGATGCCCCCGGACGAGCTGGCCGCCGTCCACCTGCTGCGCCGCGCGCTCGCCGGACGGGAGACCGTGCAGGCCCTACCGCAACTGCTCGAGCAGCTAGCCCGGACCGGCAGCAACGCCGAGTTCCTGCACCGCACCGCCGGCCACGCCCGCGTCGCCTGAGCCCGGCGCCGCCAGCAACACTCGCAACTCGCGTACCGCCGCCCGCCCCGCGCGGTTCGCCCCGACCGTGCTCGCCGACGGCCCGTAGCCGACCAGATGGATCCGGGGATCGGCGACCACCCGGGTCCCGTCCATGACGACGCCGCCACCCTCGCCGCGCAGTCGCAGCGGCGCCAGGTGGTCCAGGGCCGCCCGCCAGCCGGTGGCCCACAGAATCACGTCGGCGGCCTGCCGGGTGCCGTCGGCCCAGACCACGCCGTCGGGTTCGATGCGCTCGAACATCGGCCGGCGGACCAGCACCCCGCGCTCGGCGGCGGCCGCGTACTGCGGCGTCCAGGGCAGGTCGGTGACGCTGACCACGCTGCGCGGCGGCAGCCCCTCCTTGACCCGGGCCTCGACCTTGGCGATCACGGCCCGGCCGTACTCCTGGTCGAAGGGTCCCTCGCGGAACACCGGCGGCCGGCGGGTGACCCAGGTGGTGTCCGCGGCGACCTCGGCGACCTCCAGCAAGGTCTGCACGGCCGACGTGCCGCCGCCGACGATCACGACGCGCTGGCCGGCGAACGCGTCCGGGCCGGGGTAGTCGGCGGTGTGTAGCTGCCGGCCGCCGAACGTCTCCTGGCCCGGGTAGACGGGCCAGAACGGCCGGGTCCAGGTGCCGGTGGCGTTGACCAGCGCCCGCGTACGCCAGACGCCGTGATCGGACTCGACCAGCAGCCGTCCGTCGTCGCCGGGGCGGACCGCGGAGACCTTGACCGGCCGCCGCACGTCGAGCGAGAACCGCCGCTCGAAGGCGGCGAAGTAGGCGGGCACCGCGTCGGCGGCACGCTCGTCCGGCGCCGGCGGGTCGAAACGCATCCCGGGCAGGTCGAAGATCCCGTGCACGGTCGCCATCCGCAGGCTCGGCCAGCGGTGCTGCCACGCGCCGCCGGGACCCGGGTTGGCGTCCAGCACGACACTGCTCAGCCCCGAGCCCCGCAGGTGGTAGGCGGCGGAAAGCCCCGCCTGCCCGGCCCCGATCACCACGACGTCGACATCCCGCACGATCACGACAACGCCGCATGCCGCCCGACGCATCCCGGACGGGGCGGATCTCACACCGGCTAGAGGCGTTCCGCGCAGACGAAGGTGTAGTCGCTGGTCGAGGACGACAGCAGCGGACCGACCGTGAACGAGATGTGCCGGCCGTCCTCGGGGCACTTGGTCTGGCTAGGGGTGGGCCGGCTCAGCCGGCGGCGACGAGTATCGATGCGGTTCGCCTCACGCGCCGCACGGTACCAATGCCGGGCAATGGTCTCGGCGCGGACGCGTATCGGTCTCGGTGGCGACTCGCGGAGGTTACGGAAGGACACGCTGCGATCACGGTTGTCGCGCTTCGGCAACGGCTCGGCCACGACGGGAGCGCTGGGCCGACGACGTCTGTCCAATGAAGAGGACATGACGAGCGGGGAGGAACAGATGAAGCGCACGATGGTACGCCTCGCGGCGGTGCCAGTGGTGGCCCTGCTGGCGTTGACCGGCTGCGGCGGTGACCTGGGTGGCAGCTCGACCGGCCGCGAGGCCTCGGCACCGAACTACTCGCAGGAGGAGGACGGGAGCGGCGACCGCAATCCACTCGACGATCCACAGTCGACGTTCGCGGTGGACGTCGACACCGCCTCCTACGGCTATGCCCGGCGGGTGATCCAGGACGGCAACCTGCCCGACCCGACGATGGTCCGGCCGGAGGAGTTCGTCAACTCGTTCGACCAGGACTACCCGGAGCCCCGCGGTGACGGCTTCGCGGTCTTCGCCGACGGCACCCGTCCGCCCGCGGCCCACCGCGCCGAGGGCGACGTGCGCATCATGCGGGTCGGGCTGCAGACCCGCTCGGAGTCCGAGTTCCGCCGCCCGGACGCCTCGCTGACCTTCGTCGTCGACGTCTCCGGCTCGATGGCCGAGCCCGGCCGGCTCGACCTGGTCCGCGACGCCCTGCACACGCTGGTCGACCAGCTCCGCCCCACCGACTCGGTGGCCATCGTCTCGTTCAGCGACAAGGCGAAGGTCCTGCGCGAGATGACCCGGGTGTCGGAGAAGGCCGACCTGCGCAAGGCGATCGACCGCCTGCGCCCCGACGGGAGCACCAACCTCGGCGCCGGGCTCAAGCTCGGCTACCGGGTCGCCCGTGACGGGTTCCGGGAAGGCACTTCCAACCGGGTGATCGTGCTCTCCGACGGGCTGGCCAACTCCGGCGACACCGAGGCCGACTCGATTCTGCGCCGGGTCCGCGAGGAGGCCGCCAAGGAGATCGCGCTGCTCGGTGTGGGTGTCGGCAGCGACTACGGCGACGCGCTGATGGAGCGCCTCGCCGACGGCGGCGACGGGTTCGCCGTCTACGTCAGCGAGCCGGAGCAGGCCCGCGACGTCTTCGTCAACCGGCTGCCGGCGACCCTGGAGGTGCGCGCGCTCGACGCCAAGGTCCAGGTGACCTTCGACTCCCGGGCGGTCAAGGACTACCGGCTGATCGGCTACGAGAACCGCGCGGTGGCCGACGAGGACTTCCGCAACGACAAGGTCGACGGCGGCGAGGTCGGTCCCGGGCACAGCGTGACCGCGCTCTACGAGGTGCGCCTGACCGCCGAGGACCTCGGCGCCGAGGTGGCCACCGTCCGGGTGCGCTGGCTCGACCCGGGCAACCGCAGCCCGGCCGAGGCGTCCCACCGCGTCACCGTGGCCGACCTCGACCGCGGCTTCGAGGAGGCGGCGCCCCGGCTGACCGTCGACTACGTGGCCGCCTATCTAGCCGAGACCCTGCGCGGCGGCGAGCAGTCGATCCCGATCACGGACCTGCGCCGGATCGCCGACCGGGCCGCCGACCGCGCGGCCGACCCGGCGGTGGGCGAGCTCGCCGAACTGGTGGCCCGCGCCGAGGAACTCCGTTAGGGCCGCGTCCTGACCGTCGCCGGGCTGGGACGGGCGCCGACCAGGCGCCGGTCCGCACCTCGGACCGGCATGAGCGAGCTCGCCACTCCGCTAGAACGTGTCGAACGGCTCCGGGCGCACGCAGGTCGTGCGCACCGGTAGTCGTTCGCCGCGCTCGGCGGCGGCGTGGATGGTCTCCATCGTGTCGAGCACGTGCAGGGCCAGCGTCGCGGACGCCCGGTGGTCGCGGCCGGCCTCGATGGCCGCGACCATCTCGGCGACACCGAGGCCTCGGGAGTTTTCCGACCAGGGCGTGCGTAGCGGCTCCTCCCGCCACTCGGTGTCGCCCTTGCCGCGGGACAGCACCGGCCCGCCGAAGTTGTTGGGGTCGTGCACGACCAGCGTGCCGTCGCTGCCGTAGAGCTCGATGCCGTGCGGGACGGTCGAGGCGGGCACGTCGAAGCTGAACACGGCGGTGACGGTCGCGCCGCCCTCGAACTCGAGCACCGCGCTGACGTGCGTCGGCACCTCGACCGGGATCTCCCGGCCCTGCGGGGTGCGCCGGGTCGGCGAGCCGGAGGTGGCCACGGCGCTGGCGGCGGCCACCGGGCCGAGCAGGTTGACCAGCGCGGTCAGGTAGTAGGGACCCATGTCGAACAGCGGCCCGCCGCCGCGCTGGTAGTAGAAGTCGGGCTCGGGGTGCCAGTGCTCGTGGCCGGGGGAGAGCATGTGCACCGCGCCGGCGCGTGGGGTGCCGATGGCGCCCTCGTCGAGCAGGGCGCGGGCGGTCTGTAGGCCGGCCCCTAGGAAGGTGTCGGGCGCGCTGCCGACCCGCACGTTGTGCTGGGCCGCCTCGACCAGCAGCTCGCGGCCGTCATCGGTGGTGAGGGCCAGCGGCTTCTCGGCGTAGACGTGCTTGCCCGCCCGGACGGCGGCCAGGCCGACCGCCACGTGGGCCGCCGGGATGGTGAGGTTGACCACAAGGTCGACCGAGTCGTCGACCAGGAGGTCGTCGACGCTGCCGGCGGACGGGATGCCGTGCTGGGCCGCAGCCTCCTTGGCCCGCCCGACGTCGAGGTCCGCGCAGCGTACAACCTCGGTCTGGGGCAGTTGGGGCAGGTTTTGGAAGTAAATCCCGCTGATCTTGCCGCACCCGATCACACCGATACGCATGCGGCGGATGCTAGTCGCGGGCACCGACACTTCGGGAGTCCTAGGCTTGCGGGTATGACTGAGCATTTCGATCTCGTCGTTCTCGGCGCGGGCCCGGGCGGCTACACCGCCGCGGTCCGTGGCGCCCAACTCGGCCTGCGGACCGCGGTCGTCGAGGAGCGCTACTGGGGCGGCGTGTGTCTCAACGTGGGCTGCATCCCCTCGAAGGCGCTGCTGCGCAACGCGGAGCTCAACCACATCTTCACGAACGAGCGCAAGACGTTCGGCATCAACGTGACAGGTGAGGTGACCTTCGACTACGGCGCCGCGTTCACGCGCAGCCGCAAGGTCGCCGACGGGCGGGTGCGCGGCGTGCACTACCTGATGAAGAAGAACGGCATCACCGAGATCAACGGGCGGGGCACGTTCGTCGACGCCCACACGCTGGCCATCGGCGACCAGACCGTGACGTTCGACAACTGCATCATCGCGACCGGCGCCTCGACCCGACTGATCCCCGGCACCTCGCTGTCCGACCGGGTCGTCACGTACGAGGAGCAGATCCTGAGCTCTGAGCTGCCGTCGTCGATCGTGATCGCGGGCGCCGGTGCGATCGGGGTCGAGTTCGCGTACGTGCTGCACAACTACGGCGTCAAGGTCACGATCGTCGAGTTCCTCGACCGGATGCTGCCGCTGGAGGACGAGGAGGTCTCGGCGGAGCTGCTCAAGCGCTACAAGCGCCTCGGCGTCGAGGTGCTGGTGTCGACCAAGGTCGAGTCGGTGTCCGAGTCCGAGTCCGGTGTGCAGGTGACCGTGTCGAACACCGAGGGGCAGAGCCGCGTCATCGAGGCCGACAAGCTGCTTCAGGCGATCGGCTTCCAGCCCAATGTCACCGGGTACGGGCTGGAGAGCACCGGTGTGTCGCTCACCGATCGTGGGGCGATCGCGGTCGACGGGCGTGGGCGTACCAACGTGTCCGGCATCTATGCCATCGGTGACGTGACCGCCAAGCTGATGCTCGCGCACGCCGCCGAGAGCATGGGCGTCATCGCCGCCGAGACGATCGCGAACGCGGAGACCATGGAGCTCGACTTCGTGATGATCCCGCGGGCGACGTTCTGCCAGCCGCAGGTGGCCAGCTTCGGCTACACGGAGGCGCAGGCCCTGGCAGCGGGGTACGACGTGCAGGTCGCGAAGTTCCCCTTCACCGCCAACGGCAAGTCGAACGGGCTCGGTGACACGGTCGGGTTCGTCAAGATCCTCTCGGATTCGAAATACGGCGAGCTGCTGGGTGCCCATCTGATCGGGCCTGAGGTGACCGAGTTGCTGCCGGAGCTGACGTTGGCCCAGCAGTGGGATCTGAGCGTGCACGAGGTGGGGCGCAACGTGCACTCGCACCCGACCCTGAGCGAGGCGGTCAAGGAGGCCATCCACGGTCTCGCGGGGCACATGATCAATATGTGAGGCGGTTTCGCGCGACTCGCCGGTAGTGGGTTGACGCAGCGTCGCCGGACGACTCCAATGCGAGGAGCTTCGATGCTTCTTGGGGAGGGTCCGATGCGTCCACGCTGGCGGGTCGCGGTTGTCGCTGTGTTCGGTTTGGTGGCGTCTTTGGGCGGCGCCCCGGCCTTCGCTGATCACACGCCGCTGCCGACGCAGGTGACGCTGGTCGGGTCGCTCCAGTCCGAGTTGGGCTGTCCCGGCGACTGGCAGCCGGAGTGTGCGCAGTCCGGGCTGGCTCCGGTCGCCGGGTCGCCGGGGCTGTTCCGTGCCTCTTTTGTGGTGCCCGCGGGCGCGTTCGAATACAAAGTTGCTTTGAACGGCTCGTGGGACGAGAACTACGGCGCCGGTGGGGCACCTGGTGGGGCAAACATTCCGCTGACCGCGCCGGGTGGCCTGCTCACCTTCACCTATGACCACGCGACGCACCGGATCGTCGACGACGCGCCTCGCGCTCTGGGCGCCGAGTCTGCGGCGCACTGGGTTTCGCGGGGGCTGATCGCCTGGCAGCCGCCGGCTTCGGCGGTGCGCTTCGCGCTCTACGCCGCGCGGTCGGGCGGGATGTCCGTGGTCGACGGCGCGGTGGTCGGTGGTTCCGCTTATCCATTGGGGATACGCGCGGCGGGGTTGCCTGATGGCGTACGGCGGGACTTTCCCCACCTGGCATCCATGCACGCGCTGACGGTCCCGTCCTCGGTGCCGGCCTCCACGGTCCTGACCGGGCAGCTCGCCGTTGCCGGGTTCGACGCTGCCGGGGCCTTGGTCGACGCGACCGGAGTGCAGATTCCCGGCGTGCTCGACGATCTCTACGCCGGCGCGGCGCGGCGGACTCTTGGGGTGTCGTGGTCGGCGCGCGGGGTGCCGTCGTTCGCGTTGTGGGCGCCGACGGCGCAGTCGGTCTCCCTGCTGGTCGATGGTGTCGCGGCGCCTGTTCCGATGCGGCGGGACCGTGACGGGGTGTGGTCCGTTGCGGGTTCCCGCTCCTGGAGTGGGTTGTCCTACCTCTACTCGGTGCGGGTGTTCGCCCCGACGACCGGGCGCGTCGAGACCAACGAGGTGACCGATCCGTACTCGGTGGCGCTGACCGCCGACTCGACCCGGTCAGTGCTGGCGTCGCTGTCCGACCCGTCGTTGACGCCTGCGGGCTGGAGCCGCCTGCGCAAGCCCGCTCTTGCCGCGCCGCAGGTCTACGAGTTGCACGTGCGGGACTTCTCCATCGGCGACTCGACGGTGCCCGCCGCCCACCGGGGCACCTATGCGGCGTTCACCGACCGGTCCAGTGCGGGGATGCGGCATCTGCGGTCGCTGTCCTCGGCCGGGGTGAGCTATCTGCACCTGCTGCCGGTGTTCGACTTCGCGACGGTGCCGGAGCCGCGTTCCTCCCAGCAGGTGCCGGGTTGTGATCTGGCCGCGCTGCCGTCTTCGTCCGAGCAGCAACAGGAGTGCGTCGAGCCGGTGCGGCCGACCGACGGGTTCAACTGGGGCTATGACCCGTGGCACTACACGACGCCCGAGGGCTCCTACGCGGTCGACCCGGCCGGCGCAGCGCGTACCCGCGAGTTCCGTTCGATGGTCGCCGGCATCAACGGCGCCGGGCTGCGGGTCGTGATGGACGTGGTCTACAACCACACCACCGCGTCCGGCCAGGCGCCCAAGTCGGTGCTGGACCGGATCGTGCCGGGCTACTACCAGCGACTCACCCTCACCGGTCAGCAGGAGACGTCGACCTGCTGCGCCAACACGGCGACCGAGCACCGGATGATGGAAAAGCTGATGGTCGACTCGCTGGTCACCTGGGCCCGCGACTACAAGGTCGACGGCTTCCGCTTCGACCTGATGGGCCACCACTCCAAGGCCAACATGCTCGCGGTTCGCCACGCCCTGGACCGCCTGTCGCTGGCCCGAGACGGCGTCGACGGCCGGTCGATCCTGCTCTACGGCGAGGGCTGGAACTTCGGCGAGGTGGCCAACGACGCCCGCTTCGTGCAGGCGACCCAGGCCAACATGGCCGGCACAGGCATCGCCACGTTCTCGGACCGTTTGCGGGACGCGGTCCGCGGCGGTGGGCCTTTCGACGAAAACCCGCGGTTGCAGGGCTTCGGCTCGGGCCTGTTCACGGACCCCAACGGCGACCCGGTCAACGGCAGCGCTGACGCGCAGCTCTCGCGTTTGTTGCTTTCCCAGGACCAGATCAAGGTGGGCCTGGCCGGCAACCTCCGCTCCTACCGCTTCGAGTCTCGCACCGGCGCGGTGATCACGGGCGCTGAGGTCGACTACAACGGCCAACCGGCGGGCTATGCGGCGTCACCGGCCGACACAGTGACCTATGTGGACGCCCACGACAACGAGACGCTCTTCGACAACCTGCAGTACAAGCTGCCCCAGTCCCTGCCGATGGCCGACCGGGTCAGGATGAACACGCTGTCGCTGGCCACGACCACCCTGTCGCAGGGAGTCGGCTTCTGGCACGCGGGCACCGACCTGCTGCGCTCGAAGTCCCTGGACCGTAACTCTTACGACTCAGGCGACTGGTTCAACCGCATCGACTGGTCGGGCTCGTCGTCGACGTGGGGCTCGGGCCTACCCCCACGCGGCGACAACGAGGCCAAGTGGCCCTACATGCGCCCGCTGCTGTCAGACCCGGCCCTGAAACCAATGCCTGCTGATATCGCCGCGGCCGCCACGGGATCCGCCGACTTCCTACGGATCGCGGGTTCGTCACCCCTGTTCGCACTACCGTCGGCCACCGAGATCCAGCGACGGGTGACCTTCCCGCTAGGCGGCCCATCCCAGACCCCGGGCGTGATCGTCATGGTCCTGGACGACACGACCGGAAAGGACATCGACCGCCGCTGGGAGCGGCTGGTAGTGGTCTTCAACGCGTCCCCGACGGCCACGACGCAGACGGTCACGGGCGTCGCGGGCCGCTCCTACGCGCTGCACCCGGTGCAAGCAAACGGAAGCGATGCGGTGGTCAAAACGGCCCGCTACAACGGCGGCGGCGCCTTCACGGTGCCGCCGCGGTCGGTGGCGGTGTTCGTGTCGTAGGTCAAGACGGCCCGCTACAACGGCGGCGGCGCCTTTACCGTGCTGCCGCGGTCGGTGGCGGTTCGTGTCGTAGCCTCAGCTCCGTGCCCGCACCACCGCCGCTGCTACGCGCGACCTGGCCCACGTTCGCGGCGGAGCTCGCCGCCGCCCTCGACGAGCCTGGGCTGAAAGACCAGGTCGACCGACTGCGCGTGGTCGAGGAATGCGGCTGCGGTGACGACTTCTGCCGGAGCTTCCACACGGCCCCGAAACCCACCGGCCCGTACAGCGCAGGCCACCGCAACCTGGAACTTCCCGCACCGTGGCCGGGCTACCTCATCCTCGACGTGGTCGACGACGAGATCGTCTTCGTCGAGGTCCTCTACCGGTCGCCGCTGAACTGACATCGACCCCAGCTTTGCCCCGCCACCCGGTGGTAGGACGACGACGCCGACGGGGCTGGCGCCCCTGGTTACCTGGGGCTGCGTCTGCGGCGACGCCGATGGAGCTGACGAGCGACCTCGCCCCCGCGGCGTCTGCTACGGCGCCGGCGGCGGACTCAGCTCGCCCGGCGTTTGTCGCTGGTGGCGGATAACTCGGTCGCGAAATGTCGTACCCCCTCGTCAAGATGACCCCATGTTCCGCGACGTCCTGCCCCAACGACCCGAGGCCCGGCGGTTGCTGGCCGCCACCTTCTTCTCCGCCACCGGGCGGGGCTTGACGCTGCCGTTCATGTACATCTACCTGACCGACGTGCGCCACCTGCCGTCCGGCACCGCGGGCCTGGTCATCGGCTGGATGGCGGTGTGCGCGCTGGCCATCGGGGCACTCGGCGGCTGGGCGGTCGACCGCTACGGCGCGCGCCGCGTCGTGCTTCCCATGCTCCTGGTCGAGGCGGTCGGCGTGGGCAGCGTCGGCTTCGCGCACACCGCATGGCAGGCTCTCGCGTCGGTCACCCTGGTCGGCGCGGGCGGCGGCGTGATCTGGGCGGCCAACACGACGATCCTGTCGTCGGTCACCGACGGCCTGGAGCGGCAGAAGACCTTCGGCCTGAGCTTCGCCCTGCTCAACCTGGGCATCGGTGCGGGCACGGTGATCGCCGGCTCGATCGTCGACTCCAGCCGCCCCGGCACGTTCCAACTTGTCTACCTGATCGACGCGTCGCTCTACCTGGTCCCGTTCGTCAACCTGTTGACCATGCCCGGCGTCGGCCGCCGACTAGCCCCCGACGGCAGCGGCGCCGCGCCGACGCGACAGCGCCAGCCCGGCTACCGAGAGGTCTTCGCGCATCGCGGCTTCCGCCGGCTGCTGCTGTTCAGCATCGTGCTCACGATCAGCGGCTACGCCCAGCTCGAAGTCGGTTTCACTGCCTTCTCGGTCAACGTGGCCCAGGTGACCCCGCAGGTCGTCGCCTACGCCTTCACGGCCAACACCCTGGTCATCGTCCTGGCCCAACTGTTCGTCGTGCGCCTGATCCAGGGCCGCAGCCGCACCCGCCTGCTGTCCGTGGTCGGGGTCATCATGGCCGCCTCGTGGCTGATCCTCGCCGTGGCGGGCGTGACAGACAATCGCAACACGGCGATCGCGATCGTGGCGGTCATCGCGTGCGCGGCGGTCTTCGCCTTCGGCGAGACGCTGCTGTCCCCAATCAGCCCGACGCTGCTCAACTCGCTGGCGACCGACGAACTACGCGGCCGCTTCAACGCCCTCGGCGCGATGGTCTGGGGCATCAGCGGCATCGTCGGCCCGATCACCGCGGCCCCGCTGATCGGCGGCGGTCACAGCTCGGTCTGGCTCGGCCTGACCGTCGCGGGCTGTCTGATCTCGGCCGTATTGGCGGCCTCCCTACGCAAGGTCATCACCGCGGAACAAGACGGGCGCGTCCCATCGGCAGCGCCGGATGAGCCTGGCGGGGCGGCGCCGACAGAGAACGAAGCACCGGCCACGCCGGCCACCGCGGGTCGGTGAGCAGCAGGAAGAACATGGCGGTGTCGTCGGACCCGCGGGGAGGGACGGGTGTTGCCGCCCTCGCTGCGGGTCCGATCGACGGCTCGTCGGCCCGCCGGCCGACCCCCGACCGCGAGGCGGCGCGGCAGCCCGCCGCCGCGGGTGACGACGACACCGTCAGCTAGCTCGCTGCGGGCTGTACCTCTTATGCCGGGTGTTGCCGCCGTTGCCAGTTGGCTTCGTCGCCCGGCTCCGGCAGCACGCTGCCATGCTCGACCGCTGACCGGGCCGGGCTGTCGTCGATGACAACCAGCACTTGTTTCTCGCTCTTGTGGGTGATCGTCGCCGCCGCCTTGGACACCTCCAACGCCAGCCGGGTCACGTCTGGCTGGGGATGTCCACGTCGTGCCCACCCGCTGATCAGGACCGGTGTTCCCGGCTCCGAGCCTACGTAGACGTTGTCGGTGGGTAGCTCGGTGAAGACCACGTTGACGTAGTCCGGTGGAACGTGGTTGATGGCCGAGTGAATCTTGCTGATCTCCGCCGCGAGCGAGGCCTTGGCGTCGTTCGTCAGCGTGCCCTCGGCGGTTGTGCAGGTGTAGATGGGCATTCGTCGTCTCCGGATCACTGGACCGGTCGGTGCCCGGAGGCCGGAGCGGACCGGCCTCCGGGCTAAGGCTCAGAGAGTCGTCTTCTGCGGCTGGGTCCGCACCACGATGACCGTGGGACCGTCCGCGGCCAGCGCCGTCCGGAACTCCTGCTCGAGTTCGGCGATCGTCTCGACCTCGGCGGCCCCGCATCCCAGACCGTGGGCCTCGGCGGCGATGTCCAGGTCTGGCAGGTCCATTCCCGGCACGCCGGGCGTGTGTTCCAGCTCGGCGAACGACTTGAGAATCGAGTACTCGCCGTTGCGCATGGCGACGAACACGATCGGCAGGTTGTGCTGGGCGGCGGTCCACAGGCTCTGGATGGAGTAGTGGAAAGAGCCGTCTCCGATCAGCCCGATCACGGGACGGTCGTCGCCGCTGTCGCGCAGCCCCAGGGCGACGCCGACCGTGGCCGGCAGGCCCCAGCCGATGCCGCCGCTGGGCGTGCCGTAGTACGACTCCGGCTCGATGGTCGGCAGCCACTCCGCGTGTTGGGCCATCGTCGAGGTGGACTCGTTGAGGATGACGGCGTGCGGCGGCCGCAAACGGCTCAGTGCCGCGTACACCTCGTCCGGGGTCAGCGGGCTGCTCTCCTTCGCGGGCAGCTTGTGCGGCCATGACAGCGTGGCCGGTGGCGTGCGGTCACTTCCGTCCGCCACGAGCTCGGTGAGCGACTCCATCGTCATCCGGGCGTCGCCCAGCAGGCTGTCACCGACCCGCGCCGCGCCCGCCTGCATCGGGTCGTGCGTGATCTGCAGGAGATCCGTGCCGTGCGGCAGGATGTCGCCCGCCACGAACGGGTAGTACCGGAACACCTCGGCCCCGACGACCACGACCAGGTCATGGCCGGCAAGGCGGCCGCTGATCTCCGCGTACGACATTCCGACCGGCCCTTGATAGAGCCTGTGGTCCTCGGGGAACGAGCCGCGGTCGGAGAGCGGTGCACTGAAAACGGCGGCGTTCAGCTTCTCCGCCAACGCCACCGCGGCCTGCCAGCCGTGTGCGCGGTCCACGTCCGGGCCGATGATCAGTGCCGGGTGCTGGCTCGCGCTGATCCGGTCGGCGAAGTGCCGCAGCCGCGCCGGATCGGGTGCGAAGGTGCTGCTGACCGAGCGACGGATGGCCGGGCCCTCCAGCGGGCGGTCCCAGTCGTCGAGCGGGATGGAGAGGTAGACCGGCCCAGCCGGCGGTTGCAGCGCCATCGCGTAGGCGCGCATGAACGCCTCGGGCACGTCCTCGGCGCGGGCCGGCTCGTACGACCACTTCACCCACGGGCGCGGCATGTTGGTGGCGTCCGGATTGCTGAGGTACGGATCGCCGATCACCATCTCGCGGTGTTGCTGCCCACTCGTGACGATCAGGGGAGTGTGGCCCTTGTTCGCGGCCACCATGTTGCCCATGCTGTTGCCGAGCCCGGCGACCGAATGCAGGTTGACCAGGGCCGGTCGCCCGGTCGACTGGGCGAACCCGTCAGCGATCCCGATCGCCGACGCCTCCTGGAGCGCCAGCACGTAGGTGAAGTCGTCCGGGAAGTCGCTCAGGAAAGTCTGCTCGGTGGACCCTGGGTTGCCGAAAACCGTTGTCAGGCCGAGCGACCTGAGCAGATCGTACGTGACATTGTGGACAGTGGTCTTGACGTGGTTGTCGCCCATCTTGGGAGATCAGCTCCCTCGCTATCGCGTGGACGCGACACTCCCCAGAGGGTCGTCGTGAAGATTCGGACGACCGGCCGATGCGGCGTGCCGTCCGGCGCACCGCCCACGAACCGGACACGTTTAAAGCAAAAATGGTAACGGCCAGGCCGCACCTGATGTCGCCGATTCAGCGAACTCCCGCAGCGCACCTCGATAACGTCGGCTGCAGCGAGTGCCTTACGTTGGGGAGGAGGCCGAGCCGTGAGCGCACTGAATCCCGCTCAGACAATGATCACCCTCCCCGAGAACGTCGCCTGGCAGACATCCAAGGACGCTCCCGACAGGTCGGTGGAGATGGCGACGCTCGCGGGAGGGGAGAAGGAAACCGGTCCATACCTCGTACTCATGAGGTGGTACCCGGGATACATGAGCGCCCCCACATGTACCGCACCGACCGACTCTGCGTGGTCGTCTCAGGCACCTGGTGGTGCAACAGCGGCGACGACTTCGACCCTGGGAGCGCGGTCCCCGTGCCCGCCGGCGGCTTCGTCCGCCGAGTCGCCGGAACACCCCACTACGACGGCGTCCTCGCCGACGCCAGTCAACCGGCGGTCATCGCGATCTCCGGGTTGGGACCGGTCGACCAGACGTGGATCGACCCGACCCAATCATGGTGGCGCCGAACGTAGGCGCCGCGCCAGACGTTAGGGCACGGTTCGGCCGGCGTTGGGGCGCACGTCGATGGATGGCTGCCGCGCGCCGCCTAGCGTGGCGACCATGCGAGCACGGCGGATCTTGGCGGGCGCACTGGCGGCCCTTGCGCTTGGAACAGTGGGCGTCGCCCAGCCGGCGCAGGCCGGCGGCCACCCGAGCCGGATCAAGGTGATGACGCTCAACGTCTTCTACGGCGGCGACGAGCTCGACCTGGCCACCGGCGACTTCTGCGCCGAGCCCGACGCCTGCACGGAGACGCTGACCGAGGTCAAGCGGGTCATCCAGGCTGCCGGCGCGGACATCGTCGGCATCCAGGAGCCCGAGCGCAACACCTCGCGGATCGCACGCCTGCTCGGCTGGTACTCGAGCGACCGCGCCCACGTCATGTCCCGCTTCCCGATCATCGATCCGCCGGACAGCGACGGCCTGTACGTCTTCGTCGAGGTCGCGCCCGGCCGGGTGGTCGCGGTCGCCAACATGCACCTGCCGTCGGATCCTTACGGGCCCTACCTGGTACGCGACGGCGGCACCAGGAGCGACGTCCTGAAGCTCGAACGCGACACCCGCCTCGCCGCCGCCAAGAGCGCCGTCAAGCCGCTGCCGAAGTTGGCCAGGCAGGGCATCCCGGTCTTCCTCACCGGCGACTTCAACAGCCCCTCGCACCTCGACTGGACCCAGGCCGTGGACGACGCCCGCGACGACGTGCCGTTCGCCGTCGACTGGCCGGCCAGCCACGCGCTCGCGGACGCCGGCCTGAAGGACACCTTCCGCGAGGCGCACCCGAACCCGGTCAAGGACCCCGGCTTCACCTGGACGCCGGGCGGCCCGGAATCCGACCCGCACGAGGTGTACGACCGGATCGACTGGGTGCTGCGCGCCGGGCCCGGGCACACCGTCGCGAGCCGGGTGGTCGGCGAGCGGGACGTGGACCCGTACCCGACCGATCATCGGGGTGTCGTCTCCACAGTGGACGTCACACCCGCCGTGCCGCCGGTGCTGGCCGCTCCGCGAGAGCGCAACGTCGACCTCGGCGACCCGATCGTGGTCGACTACCACGGCACCGACGCGGTGACCTTGCGCGACGACGCCGGCCGCCTGATCGCCCGGCAGGCGACGCCGCGCCAGGACGGCACCGTGCGATTCGCCACGCGCGACCTGAAACGCGGCCGCTACACGGTCAACGGCGCACCGGTCTGGCTCTATCCCCGCGACGAGCCCGTGCGCGTGGCGACGACGAAGACCAGCTACCGCACAGGCGAGAAGATCGCGGTCGACTTCAGCAACGCGCCGGGCATGGGACTCGACTGGATCTCGGTGTTCCGTGCAGGAGACGGCAACGATGCATACCTCGCGTACGCGTACACGGGCAGCTTGATCGAAGGGCGCCTGAGTATCGGCCCGGACGGCATCGGTGACTGGCCGCTGCCGCCCGGCCGGTACGTGGTGCGCCTGCTGCCTGACGACGGCCTGCGCTCCGTCGCCGAGTCCAAGCCCTTCACCGTCAGGAAGTGACCCGGAACGTCGCGTCCTGCCGCTCGGTCGCGGTGCTGATCGGGTCGATCCGCAGCAGGTAGTCGTAGTGCCGTAGGTAGCGGGTCGGGACGTTGTAGGACCGGAACGACGACCAGGCGGAGTCAGCCAGGCCGGCGGTGCGGTAGAAGGTGGCGTCGGCGCGGAAGGTCGCGGTGTTGTCGTTCGGGTCGAGGCGGATCGCGTAGTTGTAGTGCCGCAGGTACGAGCCGGGGTAGTTGACCGACTCGAACGACACTCCGGCCGAGTCGGCGAGGCCGGCGACCATGCGCCACAGCTGGTCCTGGTACGGGTCGAACGGGTACGCGTCGATCCGGCCGATCCGGTTGGCGTGCCGCACGTACCGGTCGGGGAAGTTCGACGACTTGAGCCGCACCCACGCCGGCGTGCCCCAGCGGGAGATCGCACCGGCGTACTCCGTGGCGCTGATTCCGATGATCGAGCCGTGCTTGGCGTTCAGCGGCGGCGTGTAGTCCCGCTGGTTCATCACCGACCACGACCCGCCACCGACGTTGCTCGTGGACCAGGCGTAGTAGTCGTTGTTGACCGGCCCGAACGAGTCGCCCCACAGCCGCCAGCCGCCGTCGTTGGCCTTCAGCAGCAGCGGCGCCTCGATCGCAGTGCCTTGCCGCAACCCGCCCGTGTACGTGCTGAAGCTGTTCGGAGCCCCGGAAGAGGAGCGCGCGCCGTACAGGTAACCGTCGTTGAGGTTCTTGTAATACAGATAGGTCGTGGCGCCGTCGACCACGATGTCGCCGTCGAGCACGCCGAAGCCGGGGTTGAAGAAGATCTGGGGCGCGCTGACGGCGCGGAAGTCCGAGGTGTAGTTGACCTGGAACAGGTCGCGGCCACCGTTGACGGCGGAGTAGACGATGCCGTATTGGCCGCGCGACGCGTCCCAGAACGCGGTCGGCGCCCAGGTGTGGGTCGCCAGGGTGTGCATCTGGATGCGCCGGTAGCCGGTGAACGCGGTCAGGTTGGTCGAGTCCCAGACGTGCAGGTACTGGTTGTTCAGGCCGAAGTTCGTGCCGTTGAGATCGGTGGCCAGCACGACGAACGTGCCGTCCTGTTTGCGCAGCACGAAGGGGTCGCGCAGGCCGAGCGTCCCGGCGGTGGGGGTGACGACCGGGTTGTTCTGGTTGAGCGGGGTCCAGTTCCAGCCGTCCTGGCTCACGGCCAGGTGCAGCCCGTAGTTCGCGCCCTGCATCTGCGGCGACTCGGTGAAATACGCCATCAGGTACGCGGTGTTGGCCGCGAGCGCGGCGCGTGGCAGCGAGAACATGCCGGCCGCGGCGGCCAGCGTGCCGGCGGTGAACGCACGTCGGGTCAGGGACATCAGAATCACCAATCTTTTCCGGCGGTACGGGGATGTGAGCGTTAACATAGACGCTCATAGATTGTCAGATCGGACCGCGTACTTCAAGACGAGGTTTTGTCGTACCCAGCCGCTACGGTTCCACCGTTCACAACGGATCGGGGAGGCTGTGTTGTCGGTCGGGCAGGAGCACATAGTGGGCGAGGACGGGCCGTTCACGCTGCCGGTCGCGTGGCGTCGGCATTTCTATCCACGCCGCGGCGGCACGCCCGGGCCAGCCCTGACCGCCGACCTGGCCAAGGCCGACGAGCTGGTGCGTGCGGCAAAGGCCACAATGGATGCTCGGTTCGTCAACGCCCACAGCGATCCGCGACTGATCGCCGCGGGTGAGGCTTACCTGGCCGATCCCGCATCCGGCTCGCCGGAGGGGGCGGCCGTGGTGGCCGCGCTGGTCAGTGCCCATGTCGGCCGCAGCGAGCCCGACCGGGTCGGCAAGCTCGCCGACGACTGGGTGGCGCGGCACGGCGTGGTGTTCGCCGCCCGGGCCGCGCTGGTCATGGCCCGGATGGAGCTAGGCGGCTATTGGAGCAACGGGCGATCGTTCGACCCGCGACTAGCGTTCCGCACGAACAGCGGCTACTGGAGCTTCTTCCCGCACTGGTTGGCGATCGCCGGCCGGGTGCGGGCCTACCTTGCGGTGGCCAGCGACGACGACTACGCCGCGGCGATCGACACACTCGCCGGGCTACGCGGCGACTCGGCGGAGGCGCGAGCGGCGAGCTCGTTTCTGGTGCCGACACAACAACTCTGGGTCGACGCCGACTGCGTGGAATTCAGCGCGACCGGGCACGGATTTGGCCCCCAACTGCTGTGGTGCTCGGCGGCGACGAACGACCAGGCCACGCTGATCGCCTCCGCGATGCACACTTGGGGCATCGTCAACGGCACCGACCTGTTGTCCACCGCGGTCGACGGGGTCGGGCCGGCCATCCTGCCGCAACTGCTCGCCTGGTTCGACCACGACACGGTCGGTGCCGAGGGGCTGCAACGGCTGGTGGGCCTGGTCGCGCAGTTCCCCACCGACGACGCGTTCGCTGCCCTGGTCGCCCGACTCAACGACAGATATGTGCCGGCCGCCGCCATGACGGCGGCCCGTCAGTTCCCGCGCCGGGCCCTCCGCATGCTCGCGGACGCGGGCACCAGGGCTGCGGCAGACCAGCTCCGGGTCCACGTCCTGACCAACCAGGAGCTGGCCGAAAGCGAGCTACCCACGCTGCCGCCCGCCGCTCGAGCCCGGGTCGAGGCCATCCTCGCCGAGCGGTCCACCACGCCGGACGCGCTACCCGAGGCGCTGCCGCCCGTCCTGGTCACTCCACCCTGGACGGTCAAGCGGAGGGCGGCCAAGCCGACCGTTCTGACCGGGCTGGTCTTCACGGGGGATCCCGTGATCACGTGGGAGCCAGGCGAGCAGGAGGAGTGGGCGGCTACTACCGTACGCCGCCTGGCCTGGTGGAAGCTCGACATCCCGATGGAGCGCGCGATCGAACTCTGTCGTGCCGGACGGCTCGAGGAGCGCCACCACGTGACGCTGATGGTCACCGGGCCGCGTGACGAGGTGTCGACGCTCCTTCCCGACTGGCGACCCGAGCGGGCCTGGGACGCCGACGAGTGGATGCCGACGATCATCGCCACGCACGGTGTCACCGCCCTGCCGGCGACCATGCACGTGGCCAAGGCGCTGCCAGCGAGCTGCACAGACTTGTTGATGCCGTTCGCCAGCGCCGAAGTCGCAGAGCGGATGGCCGAGGCGCTGGCCCGGCTCAAGTCGTTGCGCCCGCACGCGATCGCCTGGCTCGACCGGCACCCCGCCTATGCCGCCCGGGCCCTGACCCCGGCCGCACTGGGCAAGCCCGGCCCGGCCCGGCGGGCCGCCGAGGGAGCACTCCGGCAGATCGCGGCCAGGCACCGCGACGCCGTGCTCGCGGCCGCCGACGACTACGGTCCGGCCGCCCGGGCCGGCGTCGAGGAACTGCTCGGCGCCGACGCGCTCGAGCTCCTGCCGGCGCGCATCCCGCAGCTACCGGTCTGGGCCGAGCCCAACCTGTTGCCGCGGATCCTGCTCGCCGACCGGTCGGCCGCCCTGAGCCCCGAGGCGGCGCGGCACCTGTGCACCATGCTCGCCATCTCCAAGCCCGGCGACGTCTACGCGGGCGTTCCCATCGTCCGCGAGGTGTGCGACCGAGGCTCGCTGGCCGAGTTCGCCTGGTCGCTGTTCAAGGCGTGGCAGGCGGTCGGCGCGCCGCCGAAGGAGGCCTGGCCGCTGCACGCGCTGCGCTGGATCGGCGACGACGAAACGGTCCGCCGCCTGTCGCCGGTGATCCGTGCCTGGCCGGGCGAGGGCGGCCACACCAAGGCGCTGACCGGGCTCGACGTGCTCGCCGAGATCGGCTCCGACCTCGCGCTGACCCACCTGCACGGCATCGCGCAGAAGGCCAAGTTCAAGGGGCTCAAGGACCGGGCGGGCGAGAAGATCGCCGAGGTGGCGGACGGGCTCGGGCTCACCGCCGATCAGCTCGCCGACCGGCTCGTGCCCGACCTCGGGCTCGACGACAACGGCTCGCTGACCCTCGACTACGGCCCCCGCAAGTTCGTGGTCGGTTTCGACGAGCAGCTCAAGCCCTACGTGGTCGACGAGTCGGGTGCCCGCCGCAAGGACCTGCCCAAGCCCGGCATCCGCGACGAACCCGCGCTCGCACCCGTGGCACACCAGCGCTTCGCCGGCCTGAAGAAAGACGTCCGCACCCTCGCCGCAGACCAGATCCGACGGCTGGAGGCGGCGATGGTCGGCCAGCGACTCTGGTCGGCGGAAGAGTTCCGCGACCTGTTCGTGCGGCACCCGCTGCTCTGGCACATCGTCCGCCGCCTGGTCTGGGTCGCGCAGGTCGGCGACGGCGCACCGGTCGCGTTCCGGGTGGCCGAGGACCGCAGCTACGCCGACGTCGACGACGACACCTGGGAGCTGCCGGCGGACGCCAAAGTCCGCGTGGCCCACCCGCTGCACCTCGGCGCCGAGGCGGCGGCGACCTGGTCGGAGATCTTCGCCGACTACGCGATCCTCCAGCCCTTCCCACAGCTCGGCCGCCCGGTCCTCGCCCTCAGCGACGCCGAACGCGCGGCGACCGCGCTGACCCGCTTCGCCGACGAGACGGTGCCGAGCACGACCCTGCTCGGCCTCGAACGCCGTGGCTGGCGCCGGGGCGAGCCACAGGACGGCGGCGTCCAGGGCTGGTTCTGGCGCGCCACGCCTGACCGCCGGGCGATCGTGCTCGACCTCGACCCCGGCATCGCCGTCGGCGCACCCGACATCCTCGAAGAGCAGACAATCACCGCCGTCTGGATCAACACCCGCCCCCATGGGGACTGGCGACGGCCCGACCTCACCGAAACCTTCGACACTCTCGACGCGGTGACCGTGTCCGAGATGCTCCGCGACCTGAGCGAGGTGCTGTCCCGATGACCACCGAGACCAGGCGCGACGCGGTGCAGCGGCCGCCGGCCGAGGTCCGCTACGCCGACGAGCTGGTCCGGCTGCGGGAGACCGACGACGGGGAACGCCCACCAGGCTGGGCGTTGAGCCTGCGAGCCGCCCGCACATTCATCGTCGGCGACCCCGACGCCGGCATCAGCCGCAAGTTCGTCGGTGACGCGTCGCTGATCGACCGGGCGCTGGTCACCCTGGCCACCAGCCGCGGCCTGCTGCTGGTCGGCGAGCCCGGCACCGCCAAGTCGCTGCTCTCCGAGCTGCTGGCGGCCGCGGTCAGCGGTGACTCCACATTGGTCATCCAGGGTGGTGCCGCCACGACCGAGGACCAGATCCGCTACTCGTGGAACTACGCGCTGCTGGTCGCCGAAGGGCCGTCGACCCGGT
Source organism: Asanoa ishikariensis (assembly GCF_900107455.1). Classification (GTDB taxonomy): domain Bacteria; phylum Actinomycetota; class Actinomycetes; order Mycobacteriales; family Micromonosporaceae; genus Asanoa; species Asanoa ishikariensis. The sequence goes on from NZ_FNQB01000005.1 coordinate 98,790, forward strand.
CGCTGGTCGCCGCGCCACTGTTGCGGGGCATGGCGGAGGGCCGCGTGGTGCGGTTCGAGGAGATCACCCGCTGCCCGCTGGAGGTGCAGGACTCGCTCCTGTCACCGCTGTCCGACCGGATGCTGGCGGTCCCGGAGCTCAGCGGCGACGACGGGCTGGTCTTCGCCCGCGACGGGTTCACCGTCATCGCCACCGCCAACACCCGTGACCGCGGGGTCAACGAGATGAGTGCGGCGCTCAAGCGGCGCTTCAACTTCGAGACCGTGTTCCCGATCCCCGACCTGGCCACCGAGCTCGACCTGGTCGAGGCGCAGGCATCCGAGCTCCTGGCACGCTCGGGCGTCCGGGTGCCGCCCCGCCGCGACGTGCTGGAGGTGCTCGTCACCACGTTCCGCGAGCTACGCGGCGGCGTCACCGAACGCGGCGACACGATGGAACGCCTGTCGTCGGTGATGAGCACCGCCGAAGCGGTCTCGGTCGCACACGCGGTCGGGCTACGAGGCTGGTTCCTGCGCGGCGAGGCCGGCCAGGCCGCCGACGTGGTCGCCTGCCTGGCCGGCACGGCGGCCAAGGACAACGCCGACGACCTGGCGCGGTTGCGCCGCTACCTGGAGCAGCAGGCGCGGGGGCACGCGGGCGAGCAGTGGCAGGCACTGCACGCTGCCCGGCACCTGCTGCCGGGCTGATGGCCGCGCCTGTCACCGTCGTCGGCGTCCGCCACCACAGCCCCGCCTGCGCCGGACTGGTCGCCGCGACGATAGAGACGCTGCGTCCGGCCTACGTGCTGATCGAAGGCCCGGCCGACGTCAACGACCGGATGGACGAGCTGCTGCTCGGGCACACACTGCCGGTCGCGATCTTCACCTCCTACCGCGACGGCGAGCGGACGCACGCCTCCTGGAGCCCGTTCTGCGGCTACTCGCCGGAATGGGTCGCCGTGACCCAGGGCCGCGCGAGCGGTGCCGAGGTCCGGTTCATCGACCTGCCGGCCTGGCACCCGGCGTTCGCGACCAGGGAGAACCGCTACGCCGACGCGGAGGAGCGCTACCTGCGGGCGACGGAGCGACTATGCGCGGCGTTCGGGATGGACAACGCCGACACGCTCTGGGACCACCTCGTCGAGGCCGCACCCGCCGAGGGCCTGGCCGACCGCCTGTCGGTCTACTTCGAGACCCTGCGCGGCGACTCCGCGGCCGGCGCCGCCGACCTGGAGCGCGAGGCCTACATGGCGACCTGGATCCGCGCCGCAGCGGCCCGCGACGAGGGCCCGGTGCTCGTCGTGTGCGGCGGCTTCCACCGTCCGGCGCTGGAACGCCTGCTCGCCACGGACGACAGCGCCGCGGCCAGGCCCGCGATGCTGGCGCCCCCGCCCGGGGCGGTGGGGTCGGTGCCTGAGGTGCCGGCGGCTCCGCGTGGCTGCCACCGCCCTGCGTTGAAACCGCCGGTCGAAGCCTGCGAACGCAATGCGGCCACGCCCGAAGTGCCGGCGCCCCCGCCCAAGGCGGTCGGGTCGGCGGCTGAGGTGCCGGCGGCTCCGGGCGGGGCGGCCTGGTCGGTGTCTGAGGTGCCGGCGGCTCAGGGCGGAGCGGTCGGGTCGGTGCCTGAGGTGTCGACGCCTCCAGGCGGGGCGGTCTGGTCGTGGCCTGCGGTGCCGGCGCCGCCGCCGGGGGCGGTCGGGTCGAGTTATCTCGTCCCGTATGCGTTCAAGCGGCTGGATGCCTTCCACGGCTACCAGTCCGGGATGCCGTCGCCCGAGTTCTACCAGCGCGTCTGGGACGACGGGCCGGAAGCGGCCGGGCGCGGGCTCGCCGAGACCGTGGTCACCCGGCTGCGTCGGCGCGGTCAGCCCGCCTCCACCGCCGACCTCATCGCGGCCCGCACGATGGCCGAAGGGCTCGCCCGGGTGCGCGGCCACGCCTACCCGGCGCGCGCCGACGTGCTCGACGGTCTGGTCTCGGCCCTGGTCGGCGAGGCGATGGAGGCGCCGCTGCCGTGGGCGCACCGCGGCCGGCTCGCCGTCGGCACGCACCCCGTGGTCGTGGAGATGGTCGCGGCCCTCGCCGGCGACCGGGTCGGCGCGCTGCACCCGGACACGCCGCAACCCCCGCTGGTCGGGGCCGTGACCGCCGAGCTGACCCGACTCGGGCTCGACGTGGCCGGGGCAAGGACGCTGGACCTGACCGACGGTGCGGACCGGGAGCGCAGCCGGGCGTTGCACCGGCTGCGGGTGTTGGGGGTGCCCGGATACCAACGCATCAGCGGGCCGAAGCCGGGCGTCGACCCGGCGCTGACCGAACAGTGGCGGCTCGCCGACGACCCGAACCGGTTGGTCGCGCTGATCGAGGCCGGCGGGCACGGCGCCACGCTCGCCGACGCCGCTGCCGCGGCCCTGCTCGAACGGGCCGCCGACGCGGGCGGCCGAGCTGACGTTGTCGCCGACGTGCTCTTCGACGCCGCGCTGTGCGGCGTCGCGGCCGTCACAGGAGAGATCGTCGCCTCGCTGCGCCGGGCGGTCGGCGGCATCACCGACCTCGCTCAGCTCGGCGGGGTGCTGGCGGTCGCGCTCGGGCTGTGGCGGCACGACCGGTTGTTCGGCGCCGCCCGCAGCGAACAGCTCGGCGAAGTCATCCACGGCGGCGTGACCCGCGGACTGTGGCTGGCCGAGGGAGTGCATGGTGGACCCGCACCGGCCGACCTCGCCCGGCTGAGGGCCGTCGTGGCGATCCGCGACGGGCTGCGGCACGCCGCGGAGGCGCTCGACATCGACCGCGCAGCCGGGCTCGCCGTCATGGCGCGGATCGCGGCCGACGCGGCGGCACCTCCCGACCTGCGCGGCGCCGCGTTCGGGTTCGGCTGGTCGCTGGGCGGCGGCGGCGACCCCGCCCGGGCCGTGCGAGGCGCGGCGGCACCGGGTGTGCTCGGCGACTGGCTGGCCGGGCTGTTCAGCGTCGCCCGGGACGAGGCGACCGCCGACGGCGGGCTCCTCGACGTGCTCGACGGGCTGGTCGGCGCGATGACCGACGGCGACTTCCTGATCGCCCTGCCCGCGCTGCGCCAGGCGTTCGCCTACTTCCCGCCCCGCGAGCGGCAGCGGCTGGCCGAGGCGGTGCTGGCCCGGCGGGGGATCGTGGAGGACGGCCGCGCGCTGCTGCGCCTGCGGGCCGACCCGGTGCGGCGCGCCCGGGCGATCGAGCTGGACTCCTATGTAGACGAACTGCTCCGCACGGAAAGACTCGTGGCGCCGTGACCGCCCCAGACCTCGAACGCTGGCGGCTGATCCTTGGCGAAGCCGCCGACGCCTGCCTGGCCGGTCAGCCGATGAGCACGACCGCGGCGGGGCGGGACGCCGCGCTCGACTGGCTCTACGGCCGCGACGAGGACCTGGACCGGCGCGACGTCCGGCGCCGGTCCGGCGGCGACGGCGCGTCTCAACTGACCACGATGGACTGGCTCGATCAGGTCAACCGGCTCTTCCCGAAGGAGACGGTGGAACGCCTCGAACGCGACGCGGTCGAGCGCTACCAGATCCCTGACGTGCTCACCGACCCCGAGGTGCTCGGCCGGATCGAGCCCAACGCCACGCTGCTCAAGGCCGTGCTGCGCACCAAACACCTGATGAACCCCGCGGTGCTCGCACTGGCCCGGCGGATCGTCCGTACCGTCGTGCAGGACCTCGTCGACCGGCTCGCGGTCAGCGTGCGGCAGTCGTTCACCGGCGCCCGGTCGCGTCGCCCGAGCCGGTTCCGGCAGGCCCGCAACCTCGACATGCGCCGGACGATCCGCGCGAATCTGGGCAACTATCAGCCGGACCAGCGCCGGTTGCTGGTCGAGGACGTGCACTTCTTCGGGCGTACGCGGCGGCAGCTCGAGCCCTGGCAGTTCATCCTGCTGGTCGACCAGTCCGGCTCGATGGTCGACTCGGTCATCCACTCCGCCGTCACCGCCGCGTGTCTCTGGGGGCTGCCCGGCATCCGCACGCACCTGGTCGCGTTCGATACCGAGGTGGTCGACCTGACCGCCGACGTCGACGACCCGGTCGAGCTTTTGATGAAGGTCCAGCTCGGCGGCGGCACCGACATCGCCCGCGCGGTCCGCTACGGCGCCGGGCTGGTCGACAACCCGCGCCGGGCGATCGTCGCCGTGGTCACCGACTTCTACGAGGGCGGTGCGCCGGGCGGGCTGGTGCGCGCGGTCCGCGGGCTGGTCGAACAGGGCACGCACGTGCTCGGGCTGGCCGCCCTCGACGAGGAGGCCAATCCGTCGTACGACCGGCAGACCGCGCAACTCCTCGCCGACGCCGGCGCCCACGTCGGCGCGATGACCCCCGCGCACCTGGCCGAGTTCGTCGCCGAGAAGGTGGGCCGATGAGGGCCGACCTGCTCGCGCTGACCACCGACGCGCTGGCCGCACTGACCAACCGCGGCCTGGTCAAGCGGGCCAGCCGCGCCGTCGAGTCCGGTGACCGGCCGACGATCCGGACGGACCCCGACGGGTCCGTGCATGCCGACTTCTCCGACGGGGTACGCACGACGCTGCCACCCGGTGGCCTCGTCGCCGCCTTTTGCACCTGCGGCGCGACCACCACCTGCCGCCACGCCCTCGCGTCGATCCTCGCCTACCAGGCCGACCCACCCACCGTGGAGCCCGCGGAGCCCGCGACCGCGTGGTCGCCCGGCACCTTCACCGACGCCGACCTCGCAGCCGCGATCGGGAAGCGCGCGTTCGCCGCGGCCCGACGGATCGCCCGCGCCGGCTACCAGGCCCAGGTCCACCGTCCGACGGCCACCGACCACGCGCCGCGCGTCGACCTGCCGGCCTGCACGGTCCGGTTCCTGGTGCCGCACGACCTCGGCTACGTGCACAGCGACGCCGCGCATGGCGGGACGGACCACACCGTCGCGCTGGCCGTCTGGGCGTTCCGGGTCGCCGACGAGCAGGATCCGGCGGCCGCCCGGCAACAGGTCGACGTCGGCAGCGGCAGCACCGGCCCGCTCGGCGCGCTGGACGACGCCGTCGCCCTGGCCGACGACCTCCTGCTCGACGGCGCCGCGCACGCCACGCCGCTGCTGCCCGCCGTCGCGGCGGTGGCCAAGGGGCTCGACGGCGCCCGGTTGCGCTGGCCGTTGCTCGCGCTCGAGGACATCGCGGACCAGCTCACCGCGTACGCCGAGCGCAGCGCCCGCTACCGCCCGGAGCAGCTCGCGGAACTGCTGGCCGAGTTGCACGCTCGGCGCCGGGCCGCCGCGAAGGGTGCACGAGTCCTGGGCACCGAGGAAGCCGCGGAGACGCAGCTACGCAGGGTGCGGCTGACCGGCCTCGGTTGCCGGATCAGCTCGGCCGGCCTGGAGCACACCGCCGACATCTTCCTGGCCGACCCGGCGACCGCCACCGTGCTGACCCTGCGCCACCGTTGGACGCACGCGGACGGCCCGGCCGCCGGGTCACGCCGGGTCGCGGGCACCACGATCGCCGCCCTGGCCGGTGGCAACCTGGTCAGCGAGTCGGCGGTACGCACCGCGAGCCGCCGGGTCCGCCTGCCGGCCGGGCGGCTGTCCCGCAACAGCGTGCTGGGCTCGGCGGGGGAGTGGGGCGACCTGCCACCCGGCATCCTCGCCCCCGACCTGGCCGCGCTCACCGCCGAGCTCGACCGACTACCACCGCGGCTGATCCGGCCTCGGGTCGACGCCGAGGCGGTCCGCGTCGTACCCGTCGCCGAGGTCAGATCCGTCCGCTACGCCCCGGGCGACCAGCGACTCGACGCGGTCGTCGCCGACGCGGCCGGCGGCACGGCGACGGTGTCCGCGGTCCATCGCTCCGCCAGCCCGGGTGCGCTGGACGCGGTCGCGGAGGCCCTGCCGCGGGCGCGCTTCCTCGCCGGTGTGGTCCGCCGTGGTCGGGGTGGCCTGGTCATCAGCCCGCTCGCGATCGTCGCGGGCGAAACGGTCGTGGTGCCGGACCTGGCGACCGCCGGCGGGCCGCTGGCCGCTGATGGCGACGCGGAGGACAGCGACGAGATCGGCCGGGCGCTCGACGACGCACTCGGCCTGCTCGCGGAGGTGGCACACCGCGGCGGGCACCACCTACCGCCGACCTATCCGGAGCGGCTGCGCACTGCGGCGGCCACCCTCACCGACACCGGCCTGGCCCGCTGCGGCCAGGCGCTGGCGGCCGTGGCCGGAGCCTGCGGATCACCGGAACGACTACCGACGGCCTGGGCCGACGCCCAGATCCGCCTGATGGTCGCGTCGGACAACCGCTGACCAGTTCTTTTGGCCGACGCCGCGACCCGGCGGCTGGCCAGCCCGGCCCGGGTCGATCGGTCAGTGGCGGGTCCGGCTGGCGCCGGACCGGCTCAGCCCAGGTGGCTGGGCCGTGGCGAGTCTGGCTGGCGCCGGACCGGCTCAGCCCAGGTCGATCGGGCCGTAGCGAGTCTGGCTGGCGCTGGACCGGCTCAGCTCAGGTCGATCGGGCCGTAGCGGGTTTGGCTGGCGCCGGTGCCTAGGGCCCAGTAGCGGTCGCCGTACGACCAGTGCCACCACTCAGTCGGGTAGTTCGCGAAGCCGGCCAACCGCAACGCCGTCCCCAGCACGTACCGGTTGCGGCGGGCCAGGGCCGAGATGTGCGCAGCAGCCGTGAAACAGGCGTTCCCACTGGCGACTGGGCTGTCGTTGACGGCCGTACCCATGTCGAGCTCACGCCCGTCCGGCCCGACCAACGTCAGGTCCACAGTGCCACCGGTGCTGTGCGGCGCCACCGACGGCGGCGACACGTACTTGCTCGCCTCGACGTACACCCGCTCCTCGTCCCACCCGGGATACAGCGCCCGCAATTCGGACTGATAGTCGTTGAAGTACGACCGCTGCAGGCTCAACGGCCGGTAAGCCTCGACGACCAGCAACCGCAGCCCGGCCGGCAGCGACCGTTGCGCCGCGAGGAGGCGCGACACCGCGCCCTCACGCATGTGCGCGTACGCGCCAGCCGGATCGGCCAGCCGGTCGTCCACCCGGAGCTCGTCCACGGTGCGCAGGTCGACCATAGCCTCGCCGGTGTCGTGTACCGGCACGGCGGCGACCCGCGGGTCGGAGATCAGGATCATGCGGAAGCTCCTAAGCGTCGAGAGGGCAGGTCGAACAACCAGCGGGCACGAACAGCAATCAGTCCACGATGGATACCGAGGCTCAGCCCGATCACCACGGCGGTCAGCACCGCCGGGTAGCCGACGGCGACCACCAACTGGGCTCCGCCGCCGAGGGCGGACACCGGCCCGACCAGCAGGCCGTGCAGCAGGGCGAGCACCGGCATGTGGATCACGTAGATCGGCAGCGTGATCCGGCCCAGCCGGGCCAGCCGGGCGCTCAGCGAGGGCCGGGCGACGGCCAAGCGGGCGGCCGCGGTTACCCCGAACACCACCGCCACCGCGGACACCACGAGCCACACCCCGAACCACTCCTCCGCGCCGAGGGCCGCCATCAGGGCGAGGGCGACCGCGTACACCGCGCCGGTCAGCCACAGCCGGCGCCGGGTCGCGGTCGCCGCCAGCCGCTCGATCCGTGGCCGGAAGTACAGGCCGGCCAGGAAGAACACCAGGTTCTGGTAGAAGCCACCGCGGTCGCCCGGGGTGGGCAAGAAGCCAACGCCGGCGGACAACACGGCCGCGGGCACCAGCACCGCCGCCACCGGCAGCCGCCGCACGGCCTTGGCGAACGCGAAGTAGAGGGCCAGGGCGTACAGGTACCAGAGGTTCGACGGTGTGATGGTCAGCTGCGACAACAGACCCAGGGGCGAGTGAGCCCGCTCGGTCGGAAAGGAAGGCACGAGGGCCAGGACCGCGGTGTGTACGAGCAGCCACACCGTGTAGAGGTAGAGGAACTTGGCGATCCGCCCACGGGCGACCACCCGCCACGGCCGCGCGAGAGCGCTGGTCGCGAAGACGCCGGAGATGGTGAAGAACAGCGGCATCCGCAGCGGCAGCAACTGCTCGCCCAGCGTCCCCCACACACCCGGCAGGGGCAGGCCGATGTGCCAGTCGACCAGCAGGTAGTCCTTGACGATCACGTGCCACGCGACGACCAGGATGATGCAGACACCCTTGGCCGTATCCGCCCACGCCACTCGTTGTGACGGGACGTGCGAAGCCCACGACGAGACCCAGACGGCACGGGCTCCGGTGCGCGAGGCGAGGCGAGGCGAGGGCGTTTCCACGGGTCAGACGGTGGCAGCCGCGTGTCCGCGACCCATCCACGCGATGTCACGGGCACGTAATGGAGACGCGTGACGATGGCCACAAGCGCCCGCCGGGCGGTGGATGCCGCATCGATCGCTGGCTGTGGCACCCTGGTCACACCTATGACTGAGCTACCCGGCGGTGTGCGGATCAAGGACGTGGCGGCGGCCGCCGGCGTCTCGGTCGGCACTGTGTCCAATGTGCTCAACCGGCCGCATCTGGTCGCCCTGCCGACCCGGCGTCGGGTGAGCGCCGTCATCTCCAAGCTCGGCTTCGTGCGCAGCGAGTCGGCCCGCCAGCTCCGCGCCGGGTCCAGCCGGACGGTCGCCATGCTGGTGCTCGACGTGGCCAACCCCTATCTGACCGATGTCGTACGCGGTGTCGAAGACGAGGTGGCCGCCGCCGGGCTCGTGGTCATGCTCGCGGGCAGCGGCGGGCTGCTCGGCCGGGAGCAGCGCTACCTGGAAATGTTCCAGCAGCAGCGGGTACGCGGACTGCTGTGGAACCCGACCAACCTGGCGCCGCCGCGGGCCGACGCGTTCGACCGGCTCGGCATCCCGATCGTCTTCCTCGACCGGCATCTGGAGCGCACCCACTCGAACGTCGCCGTGGACGACGTGGCCGGCGGCCGGATCGCGGCCGAGCACCTGCTCGCGCGGGGCCACCGACGGATCGCGGTCGTCGGTGGGCCGGCCACGCTGGCGCAGATCGAGGACCGCCGGGACGGCGCGTACGAGGCGATCCGCCGGGTGTCCGACGGCGCCACCTTGTTCCTGTCGATCCCGACCGCCGACCTGACCCTGCGCTCCGGCCGCGCCGCCGCCGACGACCTCCTGGCGATGCATCCCGCGAGCCGGCCCACGGGCGTCTTCGCCGCCAACGACCTGGTCGCCATCGGGCTCCTGCAAGGGTTGCTCGCGCACGGCGTCCGGGTGCCCGAGGAGGTGGCCATCGTCGGCTACGACGACATGGAGTTCGCCGCCGCGGCGGCCGTCCCGCTGACCTCCGTGCGGGCGCCCCGCGCCGACCTCGGCCGGCACGCGGCCCGCCTGCTGCTGGAGGCGATCGTGGAACGCGAGAACGGCACCCGGGTCGCGGCCCAGCACCTGCGCTTCGAACCGAGCCTCGTGCCCCGCGCCTCCACGGCCCACCAGCACTCTTGACGGCGGTGGCGCGGCCGTCGATGCTTCCTGATGATGGCCGGCGGGTGACAGACAAGTCGCCGCTGCCGGGCGACGCCGAGGGCGGGTCGGTGGCCTTCGACGCCGAGCCGGCCGGCCGCAGGACGGGCCGTGGCCTCCAATGCCTGCTGCCGGCCGGAGCCGCACGTACGATCCCGTGGTGATGTCCCATGCGCACGTCGCCGAGGTGGTCGCCGGCTACCTGGCCAGGAATCCGACCGAGGCCGACCGGCTCGCACCGCTGACCGGAGCGCTGGCCGCCAAAGCCGGACCCGACATCGTCTCGCGAAAGACCTTCGTGCCCGGCCATGTGACCGCGTCCGCCGTCGTGCTCGATCCGGCCGGTCGCATGCTGCACATCCGGCACAACGTCTTCAACAGGTGGCTCCAGCCCGGCGGGCACCTCGAGCCCGGCGACACGACGCTGCTCGGCGCGGCCCGCCGTGAGGTCGAGGAGGAGACCGGGATTCCGTCGCACCTGCTGACCCTGGCCGACGAGACGCCGTGCGACGTCGGCGTGCACGCGATCGCCGCCAACCCGGCCCGGTCCGAAGCCGCGCACCACCACTTCGACGTCCGCTACCTGTTCACCACGGTCACCGAGCCGGCCACCCGGATGCGGGCCGACGAGGTGCACGGCATCGCCTGGCTGCCGCCCGACGAGGTGGAGCAGGACTTCCGGCAGAAGGTCAGGGCGTGGGCCACCGGGACCTCCCCTGCCGGGGGTGTCGGTAGGGCTTGACCGGGTAAGCGCTGCGGGAACCCTCCGGCCGAGCCGGACACGCGCGGTGTTCGGTGCCCAAAGGTGAGTCGGAGCGGCCAACCGGAGGTGCTCCGATGACCCAGCCGCACGCCCGACCCGTCCGCACCGCCGACCGGCTCGTCGAGGGCCTGGCGGCGCAGGGCGTCCCGTACATCTTCGGGGTGCCGGGTGCCAAGATCGACCAGACGTACGACGCCCTCAACGACGGTGGTCCGGAGCTCGTGGTGTGCCGGCACGAGCAGAACGCCGCGTTCATGGCCGGCGCCGTCGGGCGGCTGACCGGCACGCCCGGCGTCGTGCTGGTGACCTCCGGACCGGGCACCACCAACCTCGCGACGGGTCTGGTCACGGCCAACACCGAGGGCGACCCGGTGTTGGCCCTGTGCGGCGAGGTGCCGCTCACCGATCGGCTCAAGCGCACGCACCAGTCGATGAACGCGGCCGGCCTGCTGGAGAACGTCACCAAGTTCACGGAGGAGATCACCGACCCGGACACCGTGCCGGAGGCGCTCGCGAACGCCTTCCGCGCCGCCGTCAGCGACCGTCGGGGCGCCGCCGCGCTGGTGCTGCCGGACGACCTGATGGCCGCGCCGAGCGCCGCCGGCACGCTCACGCCCGCACCGCCGAGCGCCCTCGGACCCGCGCCCGCAAGCGACATCGCGCGGGCGGCTGAGCTGATCCAGGCGGCCCGGCGGCCGGTGCTGCTGGTCGGGGTGCGCGGCGCCGACCCGGCTGCCTGCCAGGCGGTCCGCGAACTGGTCGCGGCCACCCAACTGCCGGTCGTGGAGACGTTCCAGGCCGCCGGCGTGGTCTCGCGGGAGCTGGAGTCCCGCTACGTCGGGCGGATCGGGCTGTTCAAGAACCAGCCCGGCGACGCCGTCGTGGCCAACGCCGACGTGCTGGTGACCATCGGGTACGACCCGGTCGAGTACGACCCGCGCCTGTGGAACACCGACGTCGAACGCACGATCGTGCACATCGACGTGGTCCCCGCGGACATCGACAACCATTACCGCCCGGCGGTCGAGCTGCGCGGCGACGTCGACGCCACGGTCCACGCGTTGGCCCGCCAGCTCGACGGCCTGGAGCTCTCCATCGAGTTCGAGGCCGAGATCGCCCGGCAGGGCGAGGCGCTGGCCGCGATCGACCGGTCGGCGGGCAGCCCGTCACGTGGCCCCGGCGGCGTCAACCCGGCGTGGCTCGTGCTCCAGCTCCGCGAGCACCTCGACGACGACGCGATCGTCGCGGTCGACATGGGCACGAACTACATCCACATGGCCCGCCACTTCCGGGTGTACGAGCCGCGGCACCTGCTGTTCAGCAACGGCCAGCAGACGTTGGGCGTTGGCCTGCCGTGGGCGATCGCCGCCAAGCTGGTGCGGCCGGACACACAGGTCGTGTCGGTCTCCGGTGACGGCGGCTTCCTCTACAGCGCGATGGAGCTGGAGACCGCGGCCCGCCTGGGCAGCAAGCTCACGCACGTCATCATGCGCGACAACAGCTACGACATGGTGAAGTTCCAACAGGTGCTCACGTTCGGCCGCGAGTCCGGCGTCGAGCTCGGGGACTACGACATCACCGCGTACGCGGCCGCCTTCGGTGCGCACGGCTATCGCCTGGACGGGCCCGACGAGTTCGCGCCGACGTTGCGGCGGGCCCTCGCCGAAGAGGGAGTGTCCATCATCGACGTTCCCGTCGACTATTCACACAGCGGCGACATCGCCGCACAGCTGCACGAGGAAGTACTGATCTGACCATGGACAGCGAAGCATACGGCCGGTTCCGGGCGTGGGGTCGCGCGATGATCCACGACGGGCACGCCGACGAGATCTACCAGACATCGACCATGGGTGCGCTGCTCGACGGGCTCTACGACGGCGACGTGACGATCGCCGAACTGCTCCGGCACGGCAACTTCGGGCTCGGCACCTTCAACCACCTCGACGGCGAGATGGTCGTCCTCGGCGGGACCTGCCACCACCTGCGGGCCGACGGCAGCGCGCGGGTCGCGGAGCCCACCGACCTGACCCCGTTCGCCACCGTCACCTGGTTCCGGCCGGAGACCACGCTGCGGGTCACCGATCCGATCGACCGCAAGGACCTGCTCGACCGCATCGACCGGGCGTTGCCCACCACCAACCTGACCGCCGCCGTCCACGTCACCGGCCACTTCGACGCGGTCGAGACCCGCACGGTGATGGAGCAGAAGCCGCCGTACCCGCCGCTGACCAAGGCCACCGAAGGGCAGGCGGTCACGACCTTCCGCGACGTCGACGGTGACCTGGCCGGGTTCCGCTCGCCGGCCTACGAGCAGGGCATCTCGGTGCCGGGCTACCACCTGCACTTCCTCACCGCCGACCGCGACCACGGCGGCCACGACCTCGACTTCACCCTGGTCGAGGGCGAGGTGCGGGTGGCCACCGAGACCGAGCTTCACCTCAGCCTGCCGCGTACCGCCGCGTTCGCGAACGCGAACCTCTCACCGGACAACATCGCGGGCCAGATCCGCCAGACCGAGGGCGGTTAAGCCGGTGTCGTCCGCAGCACGGCCGGATAGCCGAAGCGGGCGACGTGGTCGGCCCCGGTGAACAGGACGATGCCGCGCAGGCCCGTCGGAGTCGGTGACAGCAGCACCACGCCGAAGGCGGCGCCGGCGCGGTAGACCACCACGGCCGGCTGGTCGTTGGCGGTCACCGGGAACATCGCCCACTCGCCGGGCTCGCCGAGCACCGAGGCCAGATAGGGCACGCAGACGGCCTTGCCCGCGAACCAGGTGCGCGAGGGTACGACCTCGAGCGTGGCGTCCTTGCGCAGCGCCGCTTCCAGCGCGCGCAGGTCGCTGTTGACGAACGCGGCCAGGTACGCGTCGAGCTGTGCCAACGCCTCCGGCGAGTCCGGGTCGGACAGTGGCTCGCCGCGCGCCGCGTCCAGGCGGGCCCGGGCCCGTTGCAGGCTGCTCTTCACCGCCGGCACCGACATGTCCAACATGGACGCCACCTCGGTCGCGGGGAACTCCAGCACCTCGCGCATCAGCAGCACCGCCCGCTGTCGGGGCGGCAGCAACTGCAGGCTCGCCACCAGCGCCAGGCGCAGGCTCTCGTGCCGCACCACCGTGTCGGCCGGGTCGTCGGCGAAGGGCTGGAGCCACGGCACGTCGAGGTCGACCGTGCCGGGTGTGGTCGGGTCGTCGGCGGGCGCGCCGAGGCCGGAGGGCAGCGGGCGGCGGGCCCGCTGCCCCAGCGCGGTCAGGCAGGCGTTGGTGGCGATGCGATAGAGCCAGACCCGCACGGACGCCCGTCCCTCGAAGCGCTCAGCGGCCCGCCAGGCCCGCAGGAAGGTCTCCTGCACCACGTCCTGCGCCTCTTCGGCCGAGCCGAGCATGCGGTAGCAGTGCGCCGTCAGCTCACGGCGATACGGCTCGAGCTCTCCCGCATCCATCCTCACCGCTCCAGTCTCGGTCGTACCCAGTCGGCGAACCGCCGGATCGCGTCATCCGCCTCCGGCGCGCGCCCGGCGGCCATCTGGAAGGTGTGCTGCTGCTCCTCGAACACGTCCCGGCGCACCTCCACGCCGAAGTCGCGGGCGCGCTTCTCCAGCATCCGGCTCTCGTCGAGCAGCGTCTCGTCGGCACCCACCTGGATGAACATCGGCGGCAGCCCGGTCAGGTCGGCATGGAGCGGGTTGGCCCCGGGGTCGTGCGGGTCGCGCCCGGCCAGGTACATCGCGGCCAACTCCCGCACCACGTCCCGGTAGAAGAACCCGTCGCGTTCGGCGTTGATGTCGAAGCTGTCGCCGCTGACCGCCATGTCCACCCACGGCGAGATGAGCAGCAGCGCGGCCGGCGCGGGCAGGCTCCGGGCGCGGGCGGCCCGGGCGGCGGTCACGGCGAGACCGCCACCGGCCGAGTCGCCCACCAGGACGAGCCGATCGAAACCCTGGGAGACCAGATCGGCGTACGCGGCCAGCGCGTCGTCGAGCTGTGCGGGGTACGGGTGTTCAGGGGTGTGCCGTTGGTGCGCGATCAGCGCCGGCACGCCGACCGCCTTGGCGAGATGCCCGTACAGCTTGCGGTGGGTGAAGACCGACCCGCTGACGAAGCCGCCGCCGTGCAGGCAGAGCAGCGCGGCGCGGCCCCCGTCGGTCCCGTGCGGCACGAGCCGCAGCCCGTGGTCCACCTCGACGTAGTCCACCCCGCGCGGCTCCGCCGTCAGGTCACCCCAGTGGTCGTCGGTCTCCCGTGGCTCCGGCTCCGGCGGCGGGTTCAAGCGGTCCCGGGTCCACGTCCGGTACATGCGCTCCACGGCGCTCGACTGTGTGCTGGCCATCGTGGCTCTCCTTCCCTCTGCCGGTGTTGACCGCACCGGGGTCGAGAAGGAATCGGCTCTTGGGCACCAGAAGCACGGTCGTGACCGTGGTCACACCGGCCAGGGCGACCGCCCAGCGCGGTGCCGTCAGTGAGGCCAGCGCGCCGAACACCGCCGGTCCCACGCCTTGCAGCGTCATCAGGCCGGTGGAGAGCAGGCCGAAGGCCTGGCCCCGCCCGCGTTCCGGCACCGCGTCGACGAACGCCCGCTGCACGCCGAGCGAGTACGCGAACCCCGCCCCGCTGGCCACCATCAGCACTGAGCAGACCAGCAGCGGTGGGTCGAAGGCGAACGCCACGGGTGGCAGCCCGAGCAGCAGCACCAGCGGCGCCACGAGCCGGACCCGGGTGTCCGGCGGCACCAGCCGGCCGACCACGAGATGGCCGACCAGCATGCCCAGGGGCGAGCACGCCATCAGCAGCCCGACCGCGCTGGCGGGGAAGCCCCGCGTCGACGCGTACGCGACCATCAGCGCCTCGGCCCCGACCACGAACGCCGAGGGCAGCCACTGCAGCAGCAGCAACTGCCGGACCCACGGGTCGGCCAGCAGCGTGGTGTTGCTCGCCCAACTCTGCCGCACCGCGCCGCCGTCGGCCGCGGCCGGCACCGCGGGCAGGTCGGCCAACCCGAACCGGACGATCAGCGCGGCGACGAGGTGGCAGGCGGCGGTGAGCAGCAGTGCCCGCTGCGCGCCGAGCGCGGCGATCGCGACGCCGCCGGCCGCGAGCCCGAGCAACTGCGCGCCGCCGGACGCCATGCTGCTCAGCGAGCGTCCCAACACGTACGCGTCGCCGGTCAGCACGTCGGCGACCAGCCGGCCGGAGGCTCCGTTGAACACCGGAGTGCCGATGGCGACGACGGCCACCAGCGCCAGCCTGGCCCAGGTCGGCAGCGGGACCAGCGCCAGGGTCAGGGCGGCCACGCACTCCGCGCCGTAGCCCGCCACGATCAGCGGCCGGGGCCGGAGCCGGTCGGCCAGCGAGCCGAACAGCGCTCCGCCGAGCACCTGCGGCAGGAAGCCGATGGCGAAGGTGATCGCGGACAGCAGAGGTGAGCCGGTCGCCGCGAACACCAGCACCGAGAGCGCGACGATGCGCAGTGCGTCGGCGGCGATCGCGATCGAGCGGCTGGCGAACAGGACCCGGAAGGCCGGCACCGCGAAGACCTCGCGGTAGGTGGCGGACTGTGTGCTCACTGCCGCAGCCTGCGGGAGGCGCTGCCCCGGTGGCCAACGTTACGGTTCTGGCCGTAACGTCAAGGTATGCTCCGCTACCTCGTCGACCAGGCTGACCTGCTGCACAGCCGGTTCGCGCTGTCGCCGAGCTTCGAGCTGGAGAACCTGCTCCGCTACTTCGACGGCACGGACCGGCACGGCCCCCGCACGCCCGGCCCAGCCGTCCGGCTGCGCCCCGCGTTCGAGCACCTCCGCCGCACCGACCCGGCCATGCGGGCCCTGCTCGCGCTGCACCACCCGCACGGCGGCGCCGACTTCGTCGCGCCGCCGCCGACCCGAGCGGGGCTGCAGACCATCGAGGACGACCTCGAGGTGGTGCGGTCGGTGCCGCTGGCCGTCGCCCGCGCCGAGATCGCGGTGTGTCTGGCCGCCCGGCCGGCGGAGGACCCGGACGCCCGGGAGGTCCTCGCCTCGCCGGACGTCGCGCCGCTGCTGGCCGATGGCCTGCGCCGTGCCTGGGACGCCCTGCTCGCCGCCGACTGGCTCCAGCTTCGGGCGATCTGCGAGCGCGACATCGTCTACCGCTCCGGCCTGCTGGCCCGGCACGGCTGGGCGGCGGCGCTCGACGGGCTGCACTCCCGCGTGCGCTGGCGGGACGGCCGCATCGAGGTGAGTCGCATCCTGGACCGCGATGTCGTGGTCGGCGGCCGGGGGATGACGTTCATCCCGTCGGTGTTCATCTGGCCCAGCATCGCCGCACACTCCGACGACCCGTGGGAGCGCGCCATCATCTACCCGGCGCGCGGAGTCGCGCAGTGGTGGGGTGCCAAGCCGGCGCCGCCGTCGGCCGCCCTGGAGGAGCTCATCGGCCGGACGCGGGCGCGGATCCTGGTCGCGCTGCGCGAACCGGCCAGCACCACGCAGCTTGCCCGGTCGCTGGCCCTGCCGATCGGCTCGGCCGGCGACCACCTGCGCGCGCTGCGCCGGGCCGGACTGCTGGACGCCGCCCGCTCCGGGCGCTCGGTGCTCTACCACCGCACGCCCCTGGGCGACCTGCTGGCCGCCGGCGGGGGATGATGCGGTCATGACCGCGTACGCCCTCGCTCATCTCAAGAACCCGACCACCAACGCCGACATCGTCGACTACATCACCCGGATCCAGGACACGATGGATCCGTTCGGCGGCCGATTCCTCGCGCACGGACCAAAGGTCGAGGTGTACGAAGGGGAGTGGCCGGGCTCGGTCGTGCTGCTGGAGTTCCCGGACGCCGACGCCGCGCGCGCCTGGTACGCCTCGCCCGCCTACCGGGAGATCCTGCCCCTGCGCCTCGCGCACATCGACGGCGACACGATCCTGTTCGACGGCGTCCCGCCGGGCTACGACCCGCGCGTCACCGCCGAGAAGCTGCGCTCCCAGCTGAGCTGACCAGCGCGCGGGCCCGGGCGGCGTCCGGCAGGCCCTCGTTGTCGCCCGGGGTGGCCACCACGCCCGCGGCGAACTGACTGCCCAGCCAGGCGGCGCCGCGAGTGTCGATGCCGGCCAGCCGGGCCGCCAGGTAGGCGCCGGCGAACGCGTCGCCCGCACCCACCGGGTCGACCACCCGCACCGCCGCCGTGGGCAGGTGCACCGGGCCGTCGTCCGTCGCGTAGAAACAGCCGTCGGCGCCGGCCTTGAGCACGACCTCGCCGACGCCGGCGGCGCGGGCCAGGGCGAACACCTCGGCCGGGTCGTCGGTGCCGAACAGCGCCGGCGCCTCGTCGCGACCCAGCACCAGATAGGCCGTGTACGGCAGCAGCCCGACCAGCGTCTCGCCGACCGGCCGCAGCCCGGGCCGCAGGTTGGGGTCGAGCGCGACCGCGACACCCCGGGCGTGTGCCTGCCTGGCCAGCCGCACCACCGCGCGCTCCGGACCCTCCCCGAGCGCCGCCGTCAGCCCGGAGACGGCGACCAGCCGTGGCGTCGCGGCCAGAGCCCGGTCGGCGTCGCCTTCGTCCATCGTGGACGCCGCCGAGCCGGCCCGGTAGTAGTGCACCCGGCGCGCGCCGTCGGGGCGTACCTCCTTGAAGAACACACCGGTCGGGAAGTCGTCGGCGGTGGCCACGAGGTCGGTGTCGACGTCGAGCGCCGTGGCGGCGGCGAGCACCCGCCGGCCGAACGGGTCGGCACCGACCCTGCTGCAGAACGCCGCCCGGGCGCCGGCCCGTGCGGCGGCCGCGAGCAGGTTGAGCTCGGCCCCGGCGACGTGCACCGAGGCCATCGCACAAGCGTCCAGGGGCGCGCCGCCGACCGGCTGGACGAGCACCATCGCCTCACCCAGGCCGACGATGTCCGGTGCGGCGGGGCTGCGGTTGACCGGTGGGGGCATGCGGGCTACCTTGCCATTCCGATGACCGACTTCGCGACGCTGCTCCGCGGCAAACCCCTGATGGCCATCCTCCGCAACGTGCCGATCGAGCGCGCGGTAGCGCTCGCCGAGACCGTGTGGGACAGCGGCCTCGGCGCGGTCGAGGTGCCGATCCAGACCCCCGAGGCCGCCCGGTGCCTGCGGGCGGTGGCGTCGGCCGCGGCCGCGCGTGGCGCCGTGGTCGGTGCCGGCACGGTAGTGACCGTCGAGCAGGTGAGGCTGGCGGCCGACGCCGGCGCGGTGTTCACCGTGGCGCCCGGGCTCGACCTCGACGTGGTCGCCGCGAGCGCCGCCGCCGGCCTGCCGCACCTCCCGGGCGTGGCCACCCCGTCGGAGGTGCACCACGCGCGGAAAGCCGGCTGCGACTGGCTGAAGGCGTTCCCGGCCGGCTCGCTCGGCGCGGGTTGGCTGCGGGAGATGCGCGGGCCGTTCCCCGACGTGCGGTTCGTCGCCACGGGCGGGATCGGGGCGCACAACGCCCGCGACTTCCTCGCGGCAGGCGCGGACGCGTTGGGCGTGGGTGGTGCGGTGACCCGCGAGGGCGGGCTGGCCGAGCTGCTGGCCGTCCTCAGGGCGTGACGTCGGAGCTCGTGCGCAGGCGGCGGCCCCAGGTCAGGTAGGCGACCGAGCCGACC
The DNA here is from genome assembly GCF_900107455.1 of Asanoa ishikariensis. Lineage (GTDB taxonomy): Bacteria > Actinomycetota > Actinomycetes > Mycobacteriales > Micromonosporaceae > Asanoa > Asanoa ishikariensis. Next base: position 117,536 of record NZ_FNQB01000005.1, read on the forward strand.
GGCTGCACGAAGATCGCCGGCCACCAGAGCGCCTTGGGCCCGCGCACCAGGTGCTGCGGACGGCGCATCAGGTCGAGCGCGGCGGCGGTCGTGCAGACGACCTCGAACGCGGCCAGGGTGACCACGCCGGCCCGGCGGAAGGTGCCGAGGCCTGCCCAGAACTCGCGCAGTCCGGCGGCCTGGGTCGGGCGCGGGACGCTGTCGTCGGCCATGTTCCGAACGTACCCCCGGACCGGCCCGGCGTCGGGCCGCTCGCGTAGTTTGGTGCCCGATGGCACCTCTCGACCTGGTCAGGCCCCGGTCGCTGGCCGACCCCCAGCCCCTCTCCGCGTGGCTGGACAGGATCGACGCGGTCGACCCCGTGCTCCACGCGTTCCTGCCCGAGCCCGACCGCCGGGCGCGCCTGAGCGATGCGGGAGTCCCGCTCGGGGTCAAGGACATCTTCCGGGTCGACGGGTTCCCCACCCGGGCCGGCTCGGCGCTGCCGCCCGAGCTGTTCGACGGCCCGGAGGCGTCCCTGGTGACCCGCCTGCGAGCGGCCGGCTTCGTGGTCGCCGGCAAGACCGTGACGGCTGAGTTCGCCAGCGCGGCGCCCGGGCCGACCCGCAACCCGCACGACCCGACGCACACACCCGGCGGGTCCAGCAGCGGCTCTGCCGCGGCCGTCGCGGCCGGGATGGTGCCGGTCGCGCTCGGCTCGCAGACCCTCGGCTCGGTGGTCCGTCCGGCCGCGTTCTGCGGCGTGGTCGGCTTCCGCCCCACCCACGGCCGGGTCCCGGCGGACGGAATGGTGCCGCACTCGCCGTCGCTGGACACGGTCGGCTGGTTCACCGCCGACGTGGCGAGCGCCACGCGGATGGCCGCCTTCGCGTGTCCATCGTGGACGCCGATGGTGCCCGACCGCGCACCGGTGCTAGGTGTGCCGTCCCCGGTCTATCTCGCACGGGCCGGCGCGGCGGCGCGGGCGGCGTTCGAGGAGCGGCTGACGGCGTTGCGGGAGGCGGGTTTCGTCGTGCGTACCACCGACTTCCTGTCCGATGTGGAAGACAATGCGGCGCGATGCGTGGCGCTCAACCGGTTCGAGCTCGCCCGCACCCACGCGGCCTGGTTCCCTGAATACGGCGACCGCTACCGCCCGCAGACCGCGGCCGCGGTCCGCCAAGGGTTGGCGGTCACGCTCGACGACTACGCCGAAGCGACGCGCTGGCGGCGCGAGTTCGTCGCGGCCTTCGACGACGCCGACGTGGACGTCTGGGTCACCCCGGCCGCACCCGGCACCGCACCGCGCGGACTCGACAGCACCGGCCACGCCGCCATGTCGGTGCCGTTCAGCGTGCTCGGGGCGCCTGCCCTGAGCGTTCCCGCGGGCCACGACGCACAAGGACTGCCCTGGGGCATGCAGCTGGTCGGAGCGCGCGGCGCCGACGAGCGCCTGCTCGCTTGGGGGGCGACCATCGCACCAGCGCTAGATTGATCACATGGAGCATCGTGCGCTCGGCCGGTCCGGTCTGTGGGTCAGCGAAGTCGTCTACGGCAACTGGTTGACACACGGCGAGACCGTCGACCGCGCGACCGCGACCGCATGCGTGCGGGCGGCGTTGGACGCCGGCATCACCACCTTCGACACCGCCGACGTGTACGCGCTGGGCGCGGCCGAGCAGGTGCTGGGCGAGGCGCTCCGGGGCGTACGCCGGGACTCCGTGGAGTTGGCGACCAAGGTCTGCCTGCCCACCGGCGACGGCCCGAACGACCGCGGCCTGTCCCGCAAGCACGTCCTCGAGTCGTGCCACGCGTCGCTGCGCCGGCTGGGCACCGACCACATCGACCTCTACCAGGCGCACCGGTTCGATCCGAGGACGCCGCTGGAGGAGACGCTGGTCGCCTTCGACGACCTGGTCCGGGCGGGCAAGGTGCGCTACGTCGGCGTATCCGAGTGGACCGCGGCGCAGATCGCCGAAGCGCTGGCACTCGCCGACGAGTGGGGCCTGGCCCGCCGCATCGTGTCCAACCAGCCGCAGTACAACATGCTCTGGCGGGTGATCGAGCCCGAGGTGCTGCCGCTGTGCCGGCGCGAAGGCATCGGCCAGATCGTCTTCCAGCCGTTGGCGCAGGGCGTGCTGACCGGCAAGTACCAGCCGGGCGCCGCGCCGCCGGTCGGCTCCCGGGGCGCGGGCTTCGGCCGCGCACCGCGCTTCATCGGGCGGGTGCTCGGTGACGCCGTGCTCGACCGGGTCCAGCGGCTGCGGCCGTTGGCCGACGAGGCGGGCGTCACGATGGCCCAGCTCGCGATCGCCTGGACCCTGGCCACCGACGGCGTTAGCGCTGCCATCATCGGCGCCACCCGGCCGGAGCAGGTCACCGAGAACGCCGCCGCCGCAGGTGTCCGGCTGACCCCCGACCTGCTGACCGAGATCGACCGAACCCTTGGCGATCTGGTCGACACCGACCCGACGAAGACGGCCGACATGTTCGCCGTCAAGGCCGAGTGGGCGAGAGCTTAAGAAGTCACCTCAGGAGGACTTCCTTGAGCGCAGCGGGCGCGGCGCTCGCGGTGATGGAGCAGCGGGCCAGGTCGGCCTGTTCGGCCGGGTCGCTGGTGACCAGCGCGTACTGGGTGGTCAGGTCTCCGCCGAACAGCAGCGGGTCGTCGGTGCCCAGGGCGACCGGGACGCCGGCCGCTCGGAGCTCGCGGATCGGTAGCTCTGTGATCGCCGCGACGCCCAGTGGGGGATAGGACGTCGGGCAGACCTCCAGGGCGACGCCGCGTTCGGCGAGCAGGTCGCGGGTGGCGGGGTCGTGCATCGCGGCCAGGCCGTGGCCGATCCGGTGGGCACCGAGCACCGTGACGCAGTCGGCGACGTGCGACGCCGGGGTGTAGAACCCGCCGTGCGGCACCACCAGCAGCCCGGCCTCGGCGGCCAGCCGGCAGGCCGGCGCCAGGTCCGCCACGCTGCCCAGGCGCTCGTCGTTGGACAGTCCGAAACCGACGACACCCCGGTCCGCGTACGCCGCGGCCAGCTTGGCCAGTCGCAGGGCGTGCTCCGGCCCCGCCGCCCAACTCGCGGCCACCACGATGCCGACCGGGATCGGGGCGCGGGCGGCGCCGGCCAGGGCCGCCTCGACCGCGCCGTGCAGGCTGCCCGCCACCACGGCGTACGACGTCGGGTCGACCTGGAGCTCCACCCAGCGCGCGCCGCAGGCCGCGTCGTCCTCGGCGGCCTCGACCACCACCCGCTCGATGTCCTCGGGGCCGCGGATCGTGGCGCGGGCCAGGTCGTATCGCTCCTGGAAGGCGGCCCATTCGTGGACCGTGCCGGCGACGAACGGCGGCGGCAACGGAAGGCCGGCGCGGGCCGCCAGCTCGGCCAGCGTGCTCGGGCGCATGGCGCCCGTGAGATGCAGATGCAGGTTGGTCTTGGGTAGCGTCGCCGCTGTCACCCTCGGAACACTACGGAGGCACCGTGTCTGTCGAAAGCAGCACCGCCGCGGCCGCGGTCGCCGCGCGTGAGCTGGCCACCTGGTCCGGCGCCCGGCGACGGGACGCCCTGCACGCGGCCGCCGACGCCCTCACGGCCGCCGCCGGGCCGATCATCGAGACGGCGATGGCCGAGACCGGCCTGCCCCGGCCGCGGATCGAGGGCGAGCTGGCCCGCACGACCGGCCAGCTCCGCCTGCTCGGTGACTTCGTCGCCGACGGCCGGGACCGCCCGGTGGTCCGCTCGGCCGGCGCCGCACCCGGTGGCGGCGACATCGTCTCGGTGCGGGTGCCGATCGGTCCGGTCGCGGTCTTCGCCGCCTCCAACTTCCCGCTGGCCTTCGGTGTGCTCGGCGGCGACAGCGCGTCGGCGCTCGCCGCGGGTTGCCCGGTGGTCGCCAAGGCCCACCCGGCCCAGCCGGAGACCGCGCGGCTGGTCGAGGCCGCGGTCAAGCCCGCGCTCGGCGACGCCTTCCGGGTCGTAGAGGGCGGCGCCGACGTCTCGCTCGCGTTGGTCCGCGCACCGGAGATCCGCGCGGTCGGCTTCACCGGCTCCGCGGGCGGTGGCCGCGCGCTTATGGACGCGGCCGCCGCACGTCCCGACCCGATCCCGGTCTACGCCGAGATGGGCGCGCTCAACCCGGTGTTCGTCTTCCCCTCCGCGCTGGGCGACGAGCGCTGGCCGGCGACGCTGGCCGCCGCGGTGACCGGCTCGGCCGGGCAGCTCTGCACCAAGCCGGGCCTGGTCGTGGTGCCCGACGACGCGGCCGGCGCCGCGTTCGCCGACCGGCTCGCCGCCGAGGTCGCCGGGACGCCGGTGTTCGACCGCATGCTGACCCCGGCGATGGCCGCCGAACACGCCGCCTGGCGGGACCGGGCACCGGCGGCCGAGGGTGCGGCGACCGCGCCGGACGGTGGTGCGGCCCCGTTCGCCGTGCGGGTCGCCGGCGCGGCGCTCGACGGTGAGCTGCTGGCGGAGCACTTCGGCCCGACCGTGGTGATCGCACAGTCGGCCGTGGACGGTTACGGCACCCTGGCCGGCCGGCTGGAGGGCAGCCTGACCGCGACCGTGCTGGCCGGCGAGGGCGACGACGACGCGGTCCGTGCGCTGCTGCCGGCGTTGGTCGACCGGGCCGGCCGGGTCATCTACAACGGGGTGCCGACCGGGGTCGCGGTGGTCGATGCGATGCAGCACGGCGGTCCGTGGCCGGCGGCCTCCGGCGCGTTCACGTCGGTGGGCACCGCCGCGGTCGAGCGCTTCCTGCGCACCGTGGCACTGCAGAACCTTCCGGAGCGGCTCGTTCCGTAGGCGGAAGTGGCCAGTGGTGCCAGCGGTTTCGGCGACGGCCGGAACCGCGACGACCTGCGGGAATAGGCTGAAGGGCGGATCTGGACCTCTCAGCGAGGGCGAACCTTCACCCTATGGCGGCACCCCCGAGGCAACGCGTGACCAGGCAGGCCGCGCAGCCGCCGCGCGCCCGGGGAATCCTGGTGCTGGCCATCTGCTGCTGCAGCATCTTCATCGTCGGTCTGGACACGAGCGCGCTCAACGTCGCGCTGCCGTCGATCCAGCAGGACTTCAACGCGTCGATCCAGGGCGCGCAGTGGACGCTGGCCTCGTACATGCTGGTGCTCGCGTCGTTCCTGATCGTCTCGGCCTCGATCGGCGACCGGATAGGCCGGCGGCGCGTCTTCCAGGTGGGGCTGGCCGTGTTCGCGCTCGGCTCGCTGCTGTGCGCGCTGGCGCCCAACCTCGGCTGGCTGATCGCGTTCCGGATCCTGCAGGGGCTCGGCGGCAGCATGCTGAACCCGGTCGCCCTCTCGATCATCACCAACACCTTCACGGAGCGGCGGGCGCGGGCCAAGGCGATCGGCTTCTGGGGTGCCACGGTAGGCGTGAGCGTCGCCGCCGGCCCGATCCTGGGTGGCGTGCTGGTGCAGGCGTTCTCTTGGCGGGCGATCTTCCTGATCAACGTGCCGATCGCGATCACCGCGTTCATCCTGGCCGGCCGCTACATCCGCGAGTCGATGGCGGCCAAGCACCGCCGGCTGGACCTGTTCGCCCAGGTGCTGCTCGTCCTGCTGGTCGGGTCGCTCACCTACGGGATCATCGAGCTGCCGATGAGGGGCATGTCGCCGTCGATCCTCGGCTTCTTCCTGGGTGCCATCGGGTCCTTCGTGGTGCTGGTGTGGTGGGAGATGCGCCGGCGAGAGCCGCTGATCGACCTGCGCTTCTTCCGCTCGCCGCCGTTCTCCGGCGCCACCGCGATCGCGCTGCTGGCGTACACGGCGCAGGGCGGCTTCCTGCTGCTCAACACGTTCTACCTCCAGGACGTGCTGGCGTTCTCGCCGGTCGAGGCGGGCCTGGCGATCCTGCCGATGGCGGCGTTGCTGGCGGTGTTCAGTCCCGTATCCGGGCGGGTGGTGGCCCGCTACGGCCCACGGCCGTCGCTCGTCATCGGTGGCCTCTCGGTCCTGGTGGCCGGCGTGATCACCGTGATCCCGCACAGCGACCCGCACTACTTCCGGCTGTTCTTCATGTACTGCCTGATCGGCTTCGGCCTGGGTTGGACCAACGCGGCGATCACGAACACGGCGGTCGCCGGAATGCCCAACCGGCAGGCCGGCGTCGCCGCGGGCATCGCCTCCACCATGCGGCAGCTCGGCCAGACCCTGGGCGTGGCGATCATCGGGTCGATCATCGCGGGTCAGGTGGTCGAGGTGGCCCAGACGCCGGCGTTCATGCGGGCATACCACATCAGTTGGGCGGTGATCGGCGCGATCGGCCTGGCGAACCTGGTCATCGGGTTGATCTCCACGTCGACGCGCGCCATGCGTTCGGCAGAGCTCAACACCGAACGCATGGGCGCGGCGGCCCGCGACTGAGCTACCTCACCTTGAGGGTGGCGGTCGCGGTCTGCGACTTCCCGTCGACGGTCAGCCGGTACACGAAGCTGTCGTTGTGCTTGACCGTGTTGCGGTAGACGAAGCCCTTGCTCGTGGTGCGCACGATCGTGCCGTACGCCGGCGGGGTGACGATCTCCAACGCGGCCGAGGTGGTGGCCGCGTCGTTCACGAGCACGCTGATCGTCTTCTGCTCGCGGTGGGCCACCTGGACCGTGTCGTCGACCGCGTGGGGTGCCTCGGTGAACGCGCCCCGCCCGTTGCCGATGAACTGCGCGACCTCGCCGGTGTCCCCGCTCTCGACGCGCACGTCGCGCTTGCTGTCACCGTTGGCGTCGAGCGCGTCGACGGCGTAGTAGCTGCCGTCGTCACGCAGGACGACCCGCTCGCCGTCGTCGAGGATGACCACGGCCGCCGTGTCCGGCACCTGCGGGTAGGCGCCGGTGTATCCGATGACCAGGTCGGTGGCGCCGTTGCGGTCGAAGTCGGCGAACTCGAAACCGAAGTCCAGCGCCTGCTGGCGCACCGGACCCGGCACGAGCTGCCCGGACGGCGTGTTGAGCCAGGTGAGGATGCCGCTGCCCTGGTCGGTCCACTCGTACACGTCGACGAGGTCGTCCTTGTTGAAGTTCTCCAGGCCGATGAAGCTCGGCTGGTTGATGGCGTCGAAACCGCGGGTCGGCGTGAAGTCCTCGAGCACGACCAGGTCGCTGTCGACCCCGGGCGTCAGCCCGTTGAAGTAGGCCAGCACGAGCTCGGCCGTGCCGTCGCCGCCGAGGTCGACGATCACGCCCAGGTCGGGGCAGTAGCCGACCTCGGACGGGTCCGGCCAGGTGTAGCGGGTGGCGGCACCGAATCCGCCGCCGGGCTGGCCGAGCGCGACGTCGACGCCGCAGTCGTCCGCCAGGTCGACCAGGGTGGCCCGGTCGGTGCGGCCGTCGCCGTTGACGTCGCCGAGCAGTGGGTCACCCGGGCCGCCCGCGTGCGCCGGGCCGGCGACCACCGTCGCCGCCAACGCGGCCACGGCCAGTGCCGCAAGAACTCGCTTAGCCCTCAATTCGCGTCCTTCCCCCGTGTGTTCCCGGCCCGCGAGGCCGGGTTGAGTTGGCGGACCGTAACGCATCCCGCGCGGACGGTAACAGCGCGCTGACCGGATTCCGACTCGCGGCAACCTCCGCAAGACATGGATGAGCATCGTTGCCAGGCGTCGCGACGATCCGTAGCATGGCGGTTACGACCGTCGATGAAACGTTTCACCGCCGGTCGGTGCACCGATCCGCCCGTCCCCGGATCGCTTGGAGGAATCCATGCCAACCACCACACCGCGCCGCCTCGCCGGCGCGGCCACCACCCTCACCTGCGTCGCGGCCCTGCTGTTCGCCGGCGCCGCGCCCGCGCAGGCCGCGCCGGTCAACCTGGCCGGCGCCAACTGGATCTGGTACCCGGAAGGCAACCCCGCCGACACCGCGCCCGCCGCCACCCGCTATCTGCGTCGCACCTTCACCGCACCGTCCGGTGTGGTCAGTGAGGCGCAGCTCGTGGTGACCGGCGACGACAGCGTCGACGTCTGGCTCAACGGCGTGCCACTGGCCAGCTCGGCCCAGGCGGTCGACTCCTGGCGCCAGGCGCTCTACGTCGACCTGGCCGGCGCCCTGCGACCCGGCGCGAACACGCTCGCCGTCGCCGCCCGCAACACCGCCGCCGGACCCGCCGGCGTCATCGGCCGGCTGCGGGTGGTCGCCGCGGGCGGCACCGTCGAGCTCGTCACCGACGCGGCGTGGAAGGCCGCTAACAGCGTCGGTCCAGACTGGACCGAGCCGGCGACCAGTGACGCGAGCTGGCCCGCCGCGCTCGTCTCCGCCGGCTACGGCGCGGGACCGTGGGGGAGTGGCGTCACCGGACCGGACGTCGCCGCCGGCTCACCGCTGGCGGTCACCGCGCCGACCACCGAGCGCCGGGTGACGCCTCTCGGTGTCGACGCGGCGAAGCCACGTTTCGGCTGGAAGGCGACCGCGCCGGCCGGCACCGAACTGCTCCAGGGCGCCTATCAGGTGATCGTCTCCACGACGGAGGCCGCGGCCCAGGGCGGCACCGGCAACGTCTGGGACAGCGGCCGGGTGGTCTCCGGCCGCTCGGTCGACGCCGCCTACGGCGGTGCCGCGCTCGCGTCCCGCACCCGCTACTGGTGGCGCGCGCGGGTCTGGGACACCCAGGGCCGGCAAGGGTCGTGGGGTCCGGTGAGCTGGTTCGAGACCGGGCAGTACAACCCGGCCACTGGTTGGCAGGCCGCGTTCATCGGGTCCAGCGCGACCGCACCGGCGCTGTCCGGCGCCACCTGGATCTGGTACCCGGAGGGCGATCCGGGCGCGAGCGCGCCGATCGGCATCCGCTACCTGCGCCGCACGTTCACCCTCCCGGCCGGTGCCATCACCCGAGGCACCTTGACCGTCACCGGTGACGACACGGCCGACGTCTGGGTCAACGGCACCCAGGTGAGCAGTTCGCCGAGGGTGTTCGAGTCGTGGAAGAGCGCGGCCGTCCTCGACGTCACCGCCCGGCTCGTGGCGGGCGGCACCAACACCATCGCCGTCGCGACCGAGAACACCACCGTCTCGCCGGCCGGCGCGATCGCCGCGCTCGAGGTGACCGGGGCCGCCACCACCCGGGTGGTCAGCGACGGCGCCTGGAAGGCCAGCCAGACCGCACCCGCCGGCTGGCAGAACTCCGGCTTCAACGACGCGGCGTGGCCGGCGGCCCGGGCGATCGCCGCGTACGGCGCCGGCCCATGGGGCGCCCAGGTGTCCGTCGTGCGCGGGGCGCCGTACCTGCGCAAGGGCTTCTCACTGGCCAAGCCGGTGGCCAGCGCCCGGCTGATGGTGACCGCGCTCGGCCTGCACGAGACGCGGATCAACGGCGCGAAGGTAGGTGGTGAGGCGCTCGCTCCAGGGTGGACGGACTACAACCGCCGCGTGCAGTACCGGATCCTCGACGTCACGTCGCAGGTGCGCCAGGGCGACAACGCGATCGGCGCCTACCTCGGCAACGGCTGGTACTCGGGATCGCTGGGCATGGGCGGCAACCAGCGCTACGGCACCCAGCCGTGGTACTCGGCCGACCTCGTGGTGACGCACACCGACGGCACCAGCACGACCGTGCGCACCGACGGGTCCTGGCGCACGTCATCGAGCCCGATCCGGTTCGACGACATCTTCCACGGCGAGGAGTACGACGCCCGCGCCACGCAGGCCGGTTGGGACCAACCGGGCTTCAACGACGCGTCGTGGGCGGCCGCCACGGTCCGCACCGGCACGAAGCCCAACCTGGTGTCCTCCGTCGACCCCGGCGTCGCGGTGCAGGCGACGCTGCCGGCGGTGGCGGTGACCCAGCCCCAGCCGGGCGTCTGGGTGGTCGACCTCGGGCAGAACTTCGCGGGCTGGAACCGGCTGCGGGTACGCGGGCCGGCCGGAACGACGGTGACGATGCGGCACGCCGAGGTGCTCAACCCGGACGGCACGGTCTACACCGCGAACCTGCGCGCGGCCCGGGCGACCGACCGGTTCACCCTGGCCGGCACCGGCGCGGACGAGGTCTACGAGCCGCGGTTCACGGTGCACGGCTATCGCTACGTCGAGCTGACCGGCTTCCCGGGCACGCCCAGTCTGTCGACGGTGACCGGACTCGCGGCGTGGACCAACGGCCCCGCGACGGGCACCTTCAGCACCTCGAACGCGCTGGTGAACCAGGTGCAGCGGAGCATCCTGTGGGGACAGCGGTCCAACATGCTGACGATCCCGACCGACTGTCCGCAGCGCGACGAACGGCTCGGCTGGACCGGTGACATCGCGGCGTTCGTGGGCACCTCGACGTTCAACATGGACGTGCACGGGCTGCTCGACAAGTTCACCGACGACCTGACCGACGCGCAGCGCACCGACGGCGCGTTCACCGACGTGGCGCCGGCCGTCTGCTGCGGCGCGGGCACCGCGGGCTGGGGCGACGCGGGCGTGATCGTGCCGTACACGGTCTGGCAGCGCTACGGCGACCTGCGGATCGTCGACGAGAACTTCACGGCGATGCGCCGCTGGGTCGACTACTCCCGGGCCACCTCGGGCGCCGACCTGATCCGCAACCAGTCGACGTACGGGGACTGGCTCAACGTCGGCGACAACACGGCCAACGACCTCATCTCGACGGCCTACTTCGCCTACAGCGCGCGGCTGGTGGCCCGGATGGCCGCGGCGACCGGGCGCACCGCCGAGGCTTCGTCCTACGGGACCCTTGCCGACCAGGTGGCGGCCGCGTTCACCAACCGGTTCGTCGCGGCGGACGGCACGGTCTCCGGCAACACCCAGACGGGGTACGTGCTGGCCCTCTCGTTCGGGCTCGTGCCTTCTGGTCGGGTGCAGGCAGTGGCGGACAAGCTGGCCGCCAAGGTGGCCTCCCGCAGCGGGCACCTGTCCGTCGGCTTCCTGGGCGTGGAGAACCTGCTCCCGGTGCTCGCCGAGAACGGGCACCTGGCGACCGCGTACCAGGTGCTGCTCCAGCCGGACTATCCCGGTTGGGGCTACATGAGCGCGCGCGGCGGCACGACGATCTGGGAGCGCTGGGACGGGATCCGCACCGACGGCTCGTTCCAGGACGCCGGGATGAACTCGTTCAACCACTATGGACTCGGCTCGGTCGGCGACTTCCTGTACCGGTCGGTCGGCGGCGTCGGCCCGGACCCGCGTGACCCGGGCTACCACCGCCTGGTCATCGCTCCGCGCCCCGGCGGCGGGCTCACCTCCGGGCGGGCCGACCTGTCGACGCCGTACGGGCGGGCGCTGTCGGACTGGTCCATCACCGGCGGCACGCTGACCCTGCGGGTCGAGATTCCCGCGAACACCACGGCGACGGTGCGCGTGCCGGCGTCGTCGGCCGCCGCGGTCAGCGCCCCCGCGCAGGCGGTAGCGATGGGCTACACGGGCGGCGCGGCCGTCTACCAACTCGCGGCCGGCTCGTACACCTTCACCGCCTAAGAGCAAGCAAGGGCCCCTTGTTATCGCTTTCCGCGGTACAAGGGGCCCTTGTTAACGCTGTGACTGGCGTCACTCTATGAGGATCAATGTCTCGCGCGTACTGTATCGATGCAGAAGGGTTCTGGATCGATGCAGAGGAGGCGTGCGGTGCGACCCACACTTCAGACCGTGGCCGACACCGTCGGGGTGTCGCGCAGCACCGTCTCCAACGCCTACAGCCGGCCCGACCAGCTCTCCGCCGACCTGCGCGACCGCATCCTGGCCGCGGCGACGGCGCTGGGCTACGCCGGGCCGGACCCGACCGCCCGGTCGCTGCGCAAGCGCCGGGCCGGTGCGATCGGCATGCTGTTCACCTCCAGCCTGTCGTTCGCGTTCACCGACCCGTACGCGGTGCAGTACCTGCGCGGCATAGCCGAGGCGGCCGAACAGGCCCGCACCGGGCTGCTGCTGCTCCCGCTGTCCGTCGACGACGACGTGGCCGCGGTCGCGGCGGTCAACGAGGCCGCGGTCGACGGCTTCTGCGTCTACTGCATGCCCGACTGGCACCCGGCGCTCGACGCCCTCGCGGCCCGCGGGCTGCCGGTGGTCAGTGGGCAGCGGCGGGCCAGCGACGGTCCACAGTCGGCGTTCGTCGGCATCGACGAGGCGGCGGCCACCCGGGCGGCGGGCGAGCACCTGATGGCGCTCGGGCACCGGCGGATCGCCGTGATCGGCGACTACTTCAGCGTCGCACCGACGATCGGTCCGGCCCTGCTGGCGTCGCCGGCCGATGTCGCCTACTACACGAGTCGCGAGCGGCTGCGCGGCTACCAGGCGGCTTTTGCCGCCGCCGGCGTCGACTGGTCCACGGTCACCACCGTCAACGTGCCCGGCAACTGCCGGGACGACGGCGCCGCCGCGGCCGCGCACCTGCTCGACCGGGCGCCGCGCCCGACCGCGATCGCGGCGCTCAGCGACATCGTCGCGCTCGGGGTGCTGGACGCCCTGCGGGCGCGCGGGCTGCAACCCGGCCGGGACGTGTCGGTCGTCGGTTTCGACGACATCCCGGAGGCCGCGGCCGAGAACCTGACCACCGTCCACCAGCCGGCGGCCGACCGCGGCCGGCGCTCCGGCGAACTGTTGCTCGACCCACCGGCCGACCCGGCCGACCGCACCGTCGTGCTGCCCACGCGGCTCGTCGTGCGGGCGACGACCGGCCCGGCCCCGTCCTGACAGGAGAGTTCCGTCATGCTCGATCCCACTGCCTTCGTACAGGCCATGAACGCCACCCGTGACCACGTGTACTCGGCCCGCCCGGACGCGCCGGTGGTGCCTGACCGGGCACGCCGCACCGGCCGCGGTGATCCTCTGCGCCGGGTCGCCGCCACGGTGCTGCGGCGGGTCGCCGACCGGGTCGAGCCCCGGCGCGCCCGGACCTGCTCCACCGCGGCGATCTAGGTTCTAGATCGGTTCAGAGTTGTGGGTCGGGCGGTCGCTGCTCCTGCGTTGGGCGGCGACCACCGGCTCACGTTCCCGTTCCGGCTCGTCGTCGAGCATCGTGGCCTCGTCGAACGGGTCCGCGCCGCCCAGCACCGCCTGGGCGCGGTCCCGGTCGAGCTCGCCGGCCCAGTGCCCGACCAGGAACGTCGCCACCGCGTTGCCGGCGAAGTTGGTCAGTGCGCGGGCCTCCGACATGAACCGGTCGATGCCGACGATCAGCCCGACGCCCTCGACCAGGTCGGGCCGGTGCGACTGGAGTCCGCCGGCCAGTGTGGCCAGGCCGGCCCCGGTCACACCGGCCGCGCCCTTCGAAGCAATGATCATGAAGAGCAGCAGGCCGATCTGCTCGCCCACCGCCAGCGGCTTGTTCAGCGCGTCCGCGATGAAGATCGACGCCATCGTCAGGTAGATCGCCGTGCCGTCCAGGTTGAACGAGTACCCGGTCGGCACCGTGATGCCGACGACCGTGCGGGAGACGCCGACGTGCTCCATCTTGGCGATCAGGCGGGGCAGCGCCGACTCCGACGACGAGGTCGACAGGATGAGCAGGAACTCGCGGCCGAGATAGCGGAACACGGCGAAGATGTTGAGCCCGGTGACCAGCTTGAGCAGCGTGCCGAGCACGATGACCACGAAGATCAGGCAGGTCAGGTAGAAGCCGAGCATGATCTGGAGCAGCCCGGCGAGTGCCTTCCAGCCGGTCTCGCCGACCACGGCGGCGATCGCACCGAACGCGCCGATCGGCGCCACCCACATGATCATCGCGAGCACCCGGAAGACCAGCTTCTGGAGGAAGCCGACCGCGCGCAGGATGGGCTCGCCCGTCGCGCCCATCGCCTGGATCGCGAATCCGACCAGCAGGGCGACCAGCAGCGTCTGCAGCACCTGCGAGTTGGTCAGCGCCGAGAACAGCGTCGTCGGGATGATGCCGAGCAGGAAGTCGACCGTACCCTCGGACTCGCTGGTGTCCGGCGGCTTGCCGGCGCTGAGGTCGAGGCCGCTGCCGGGGTGCAGGATGTTGCCGACGAGCAGGCCGATCGCCAACGCCACTGTGGACATCACCAGGAAGTAGCCGAGCGCCAGGCCGCCCACCTTGCCGACCTTGGCGGCCTGGCGCACCGAACCGATGCCGAGCACGATCGTGCAGAAGATGATCGGGCTGATCATCATCTTGATCAGGTTGACGAACCCGGTGCCGAGCGGTTTCAGCGACTCACCGACCCCGGGCGCGACCAGCCCGACGAGAATTCCGGCCAACACGGCGACGATGACTGCCAGATAGAGGTACTTGGTCCGGTCGCGGCGCGGCGCGTCAGCAGGCCGGGTGTTCTCGGCGATCGACATGAGTCCACTCATGCCCACCTGTGACCGCGCTCACACCATTATGGATGTCGGTTCGTCAGTGGTCTTCGGCTTCCTCGGCGCGCTTACGTTCGGCCCGCGACTCGGCGAGGTCCAACGCCAGCACGCCGGCCAGGATCAGCAGGTCGTTCTGGCCTTCGGCGATGTCCACCGCGTACGTGTCGCGGATCGTGAACCACTTCTTGGACACCTTGGCGACGCGGTGGCCACCCAGCTCCACCTCGTACTCGTGGTCGAGCAGGTCGCCCTTCATCTCCAGGTCGTCCGGCCCCGGCACGTCGATCGTGTACTTGTCGCGGAACGGCGTGAACAGCTTCTTGCGCATCTCGGCCGCCTCTTCGCCACCGATGCTGATCGCGTAGGTCGGGCGCAACGCGATCAGCTTGCGGTGCACCGCGGCCACCTCGCGGCCCGACGGGTCTTCGATGACCAGCTTGTCGCGCAGGCTGAGCACCTTGCCGTCGACGTGGAACACCTTGTTGCCCGCGTCGTCGGTGATGTCGAAGTCGTCGCCGATGTCGAGGAACTTCTCACGGATGAGGTACATGACCTCATCCTCGCGCATCACTCGCCGGCGAGCAGGTCCTCGAACGAGGTCTTGAGCGCGAACGGGTCGTCGACCGTCGCCGGGTCGCGGCGGGCGACCTCGGCGGCCAGCTCGGCCGCGGCGCGGCGCACCCGCTGGTCGAGCCGGCCACCGCCCTCGTCGCCGCCCCAGTCCTCGGGCGCCGCGAACACACCGGTCGGGATGACGATCGACCGGGTGTACGCGAACAGCGGGCGCAGCGCGTGGTCCAGCGCCAGCGAGTGTCGGGCGGTGCCGCCCGTCGCGCCGATCAGCACGGGCTTGCCGGCCAGCGAGCCGTCCGGCAGCACGTCGACGAACGACTTGAACAGCCCGCTGTACGACGCGGTGAAGACGGGCGAGACGGCGACCAGCCCGTCCGCGCCGGCCACCGTCTCCACCACCTTGGCGAACGCGGCGCCGGCGAAGCCGGTCAGCAGGTTGTCGGTGATCTCGTGCGCGTGGTCGCGCAGCTCGATCACCTCGATCTTCGGCGTGACACCGAGCCGGGTCAGCTCCTCGCCGGCCGCGGCCGCCAGCTTGTCGGCCAGCAGCCGCGACGACGAGGGCTGGCGCAGACCGCCAGTGACCACCGCCAGGGTGCGTTCCGTCATGCGCTCACCTTCGCAGCGGCCGCCGCCACCAGCGACTCGTGCGTCGGCGCGTCCGGCACGTCGGCCGGCCGGTTGACCTCGAACTCCTTGCGGAGCACCGGAACAACCTCCTCGCCCAGCAGGTCGAGCTGCTCCAGGACCGTCTTGAGCGGCAGGCCGGCGTGGTCCATCAGGAACAGCTGACGCTGGTAGTCGCCCACGTAGTCGCGGAAGCCGAGCGTGCGGTCGATCACCTGCTGCGGGCTGCCGACGGTCAGCGGCGTCTCGCGGGTGAAGTCCTCCATCGACGGGCCGTGGCCGTACACCGGCGCCTCGTTGAAGTAGGGGCGGAACTCGCGTACCGCGTCCTGGCTGTTCTTGCGCATGAAGACCTGGCCGCCGAGACCGACGATGGCCTGCTCCGCGGTGCCGTGGCCGTAGTGCGCGTACCGCTCGCGGTAGAGCGCGATCATCTTCTGGGTGTGCTCCTTGGGCCAGAAGATGTGGTTCGCGAAGAAGCCGTCACCGTAGAAGGCGGCCTGCTCGGCGATCTCCGGGCTGCGGATGGAGCCGTGCCAGACGAACGGCGGGACACCGTCGAGCGGGCGCGGTGTCGCGGTGAACGACTGCAGCGGCGTGCGGAAGCGGCCCTTCCAGTCGACCACGTCCTCGCGCCACAGCTTGTGCAGCAGCGAGTAGTTCTCGATCGCCAACGCGATGCCGTTGCGGATGTCCTGGCCGAACCAGGGGTAGACCGGCCCGGTGTTGCCGCGGCCCATCATCAGGTCGACCCGGCCGTCGGCCAGGTGCTGGAGCATCGCGTAGTCCTCGGCGATCTTCACCGGGTCGTTGGTGGTGATCAGCGTGGTGGCGGTGGAGAGCAGGATCTTCTCCGTGCGCGCCGCGATGTAGCCCAGCATCGTGGTCGGCGAGGACGGCACGAAGGGCGGGTTGTGGTGCTCGCCCATCGCGAAGACGTCCAGGCCCACCTCTTCCACCTTCTGCGCGATGCGGACCATGGCCTTGATCCGGTCGTGCTCGCTGGGGGTCGTGCCGTTGGTCGGGTCCGGCGTCACGTCGCCGACGGTGAAGATCCCGAACTGCATCACAAAACTCCTCACTTCGGTTTCGCCACCGTCAACTTATTTGACGCCGCAACTATTCCGGGGAGCTTAACGGAGAGGTCCGTCACCCTCGTCGTCCGGCCCGTCGACCACGTGGATCGCGGCTTCCTCGGCGCTGGCACCGCCGGCATCGATCCCGGCGTCCCACGCTACCGAGTCGGCCTCGGTGTCCTCGCCGAATCCCTGGTCGTCCTCGACCAGGCGGCCGGACCGGGGGTCCTGCTCGTAGCCGCGCCGGCTGAGCTCGTCCTCGTCGTCCGGAACCTCCGCGTACGGGTCGACGTCCGGCTCCTCCTCGGCCAGGAGTTGCTCGAGTGACTCGCCCTGACGCTCCTCGGCCGCCGTAGTGCCGAACCGGTCGGCGCCGCTCCACCGGTCGGCGGGGGCTATGCCCACGTCCAGCGGGTCGGCGACCCGGTCGTCGTCGAGCGTGTCGGAGGCGTCGAGCACCCCGTCGTCCTCGAGCACCTCGAACTCTGGGTCCTGGCTCATTGGTTCCCTCATTTCCCTCGGTCGGGTGCCAGCCTAGGAGCCCGCTCGCTCGGTGCGTTGTCCCGGTCCTGGTCGTCCGCTAGCCTGCGCCGGTGCCCCGACTGCCGCTGACGCCGGTTTTGCGCCGAACGCGAGCCGTACCCGGATTGGTGTGGCTGATCCTGGTGTTGCACGTCGCAGTCGTGCTCTGGCAGACCGCGATGTTTCCGAACTTCCGCTCGCCGGACGAACGCCAGCACGTCGACCTGATCGTCGCGGTCGAGCGCGGCGCGGCGTGGCCCTGGCCGGACCCCGGAACCCTGGCCGTCACCGAGGGCAGCGGCGCGGGCGGCTTCACCAAGTCGAATCGGATCGACGGGCCGCTGCGGCTGGCCGACCACCCGCTGCCGTCGCGCGGGGACCGCCCCTCGTACGTTTCCCACGGCGGCAACACCCGCGACCCCGACCAGCCGGCGAACCAGCTCATCCAGCACCCGCCGCTGTACTACGTTGCCGGCGGCGCCGCGCTCGCCCTGGTGCCGGGCTGGGACAAGATCCCGTTCGACCTCACGTACCTCGTGCTGCGGTGGTGGAACGTGCTGTTCGCGGCTTTGCTTCCGCTGATCCTCTGGGCCGTGGCCCGCCGGCTGCGGCTGCCCGAACCCATCCCGGTGGTCGCGGCGCTGGTGCCGCTCGCGATCCCGGAGCTCACCCACACCGAGTCCGCGGTCAACAACGACAACCTGCTGGTCCTGCTGTTCGCAGTGCTGACCTTCCTGGTCGTACGGGTGCTGACCGGCGACACCACCCGGCGCACCGCGCTGGCGATCGGCGCGGTCGGCTCGCTGGCCCTGCTGACCAAGGGATTCGCGCTGCTGGTGCCGATCTGGGTCGTTGTCGCCTATGCCACCGTGGCGATCCGCAGGCGTTCGCCTCGCGTGCTCCTGACGCTCGGTGTCGCGTTGCTGGCCACGCTGCCCGGACTGGCGTGGTGGGTGCGCAACCGCATCGTGTACGGGTCGGTGCAGCCGCACGGACGGTTCACGGAGGTGCCGACGCTGACCGCCACCCACTCGTTCGGCGACGGCGGCCTGACCTGGTTGGCGCGGCTGCTGGAGCGGATGAACACGCTGTTCTTCGTGCACGACCAGACCGGCGACCGGTTGCACCACTGGCCATGGAAGCTCGCGATTCTTGCCGCCTTGGTGGTGGCGGCGGGCATCGTGCTGACGCTGGTGCTGGGGGCGGTGCCGCGGACCACGGCGCTCGTGCTGCTGGTGCCGGTGGTCGGGCTGCTGGCGATCGTGGCCAAGGGCTCCTACGAACAGTGGGCGGCGACCCAGACGTACGCGGGCATGCAGGGCCGCTACCTCTACGGAGGCCTGGTCGGGCTTGCTGTGGTCGCGGTCGCGGCAGCGAGTCGGCTGCCAGACCGCTGGCGACGCGCGACCCCGCTCGCGGTCCTGCTGGGCGCGGTGGTGATGCAGGCGGTCTACTTCGGATACACGCTGGACCTGTTCTGGACGCCCGCGGACGGCAACCGCCTGGCCGCGTTCCGGGCCATCTTCGACTGGTACGCCATGCCGCCGGTGGTTCTCGCCCTTGTCGTTCTGGTCGCGGTGGCCGCGCTGGTCTGGCTGCTGGTCGCCATGGTGCGGCTCGCCTTCCGTGCGCCGCTGGTCCCGGCGGTAGCCGGTCCGAGTCTGTCCCTGCCGACGCAAAAGGCCGCACCGGCCGTCGAGTCGGAAGACCGCGTCCAGATCTAACGCGAAGGAAGGGACCCTTGTTAACGCTGGGCGTTAGCAAGGGTCCCTTGCTTTGCCTTGGCGCCGAACCCACCGCGGACCTGGCAGTGGAGCGAAGCGGAGCGTTCTCTGGCGGGAGCGACGGTCGTGCCCACCGCGAACCCGAGCAAAGACCTAAGAAGTGGCGCGTTCCGCCGCCGAAACCGCGTTGCGGAACAGCATCGCGACCGTGGTCGGCCCAACTCCACCGACGCGCGGAGTAATAGCCCCCGCCACCTCGGCGCATGACTCGTCGACGTCCGGGAGCAGGCGGCGGCCCTCGTAGCGGACGCCGCCGCCGATCACTGTCGAGCCGGGGCGGACGTGCTCGGGCTGGATGATGCCGGGCACCCCGGCCGCCGCGATCAGGATCTCGGCACGCTGGGTGTAGCGCGGCCAGTCCTTGACGCCCGTGTGCACCACCGTGACCGCGGCGTTGGCGGTCGGGCGCTTCTGGGCGAGCAGCATCGCGAGCGGCCGGCCGAGTGTGGCGCCGCGGCCGAGGATGACTACCTCGCGTCCGGAGACCGGGATCTCGTGGAAGGCGAGCAGTGCCTCGATGCCCGCCGGTGTGCACGGCAGCGGGCCGGGCAGCCCGAGTGCGAGCCGGCCCATGTTGACCGGGTGCATGCCGTCGACGTCCTTGTCGGGGTCCATCGCGTTGAGCGCCACGTCGTAGTCCAGGTGCCCCGGGACCGGGTGCTGCACGAGCAGCCCGTGCACCGCGGAGTCGGCGCTGAACTCGGCGATCACCCGCTCGAGCTCCGCCTGCGTGGTGTCGGCCGGCAGGTGCGCGTGCGGCGAGACGAAGCCGAGGTCGGCCGCCTGCCGTTGCTTGATCCGGATGTAGCCGGCGCTGGCGTCGTCGTCGCCGACCAGGATGGTGGCCAGCGCGGGCGTGACGCCCTTGTCGCGCAGCACGCGGACCCGGTCGGAGACCTCGGACAGGATGCTCTCGGCGACCGGGCCGCCGGGCAGCAGACGTGCGGACATGGTTATCCCCCCTCGACCGTGGGAACCCAGGCGGTCGATACCCACGGCGGGCTCCCCGATGGTCGTTGCCATCCCCGTGCCGCCAGTCGCACTCACCCCCCAGCATGCCAGAAAGCACCCGTGGGCCGCCCGTCGCTACACCCGGTCGAGGGTCGTCCGCAGCGTGGCGACCGCCGGGGCGATCTCGCCGTCGGCGAGGTTGCCGTAGCCGAGCACTAGCACCGGCGTCGGGGTGGCTGGCCGCTCGGCCCGGTAGTCGTCCAGCGCCATCAGACTCAGCCCGGCCCGCGCGGCGGACTGGACCACGGCGCCCGCGTCAGTGCCGGCGGGCAGGTGGAGCAGCACGTGCAGTCCGGCGGCGGTGCCGTCGACCGTGCCCTCCGGGATGGCCCGGGCCAGGGCAGCCAGGAGCAGGTCGCGGCGGGTACGGAAGCGGCGGCGGGCGGCGCGCAGGTGGGCGTCGTACCAGCCCCGGTCGACGAAGGCGGCCAGCGCGAGCTGGTCCAGCACCGG
Source organism: Asanoa ishikariensis (assembly GCF_900107455.1). Classification (GTDB taxonomy): domain Bacteria; phylum Actinomycetota; class Actinomycetes; order Mycobacteriales; family Micromonosporaceae; genus Asanoa; species Asanoa ishikariensis. Next base: position 137,817 of record NZ_FNQB01000005.1, read on the forward strand.
CGGAGCGGCTTCGCCGCCAAAGACGAGCGCACCCGGCGCGACCAGCCAGCCCAGGCCGAGCGCAGGGGAGAGGATCTTGCTCACCGAGCCGAGCAGCGCCACCCGGGAGGGGTCGAGTCCCTGCATCGCGGCGATCGGTCGGCGGTCGTAGCGGAACTCGGCGTCGTAGTCGTCTTCCACCACGAAGCCGTCGACCGCGCGGGCCCATCGGACCAGTGCGGCGCGGCGTTCGGGGGAGAGCACCGCTCCACTCGGGAACTGGTGCGCTGCTCCGACGACGACCGCTCGCACTTCGTCCAGGGTGTCCACCCGCACTCCGTCCCGGTCGACGGGGACCGAACGCACGGACAGGCCCGCGCCCGCCACCGCCGCCCGCAACCGGGGCCAGCCGGGCTCCTCGACCGCTACCGCGTCGACGCCGAGCCGGCGCAGCGCCCGTGCCACCCGGGTCACGCCGTCGGTGATCCCGGCGCAGATGGTGACCGTGTCGGCGGTGGCGACGGCGCCACGGGAGCGGCGCAGATACTCGGCGATCGTCCGGCGGGCAAGCGGGTGGCCGCGTGGGTCGGGCAGGCCCAGATCGGTGACGGAGACCGTGCGGGTCACGGCGGCGACGCTGTCGGCCCAGCGGCGGCGGGGGAACGCCCGCAGATCGGGCAGGCCGGGTGCCAGGTCATAACGGATCGCGGTGGTCCGAGTGCGGGCGGCGCGGGCCGGTCCCAACGAGGTGACGGCTGTGTCAGGCGTCCAGGCCACCCGGGTCGCCGAACCCACCCGCGCCGCCAGGTAGCCCTCAGTGACGAGCTGGCCGTACGCCTCCGTGACCACCCAGCGCGAGCAGCCCAGCTCCTCGGCCAGCGCCCGGCTCGGTGGCACGGCTGACCCGCTAGGCAGCCGGCCGGTTCGGATCGCCGCACGCAGCGCCCGGGCCAGCCGTTGGTGGACGGGACCGGTCCCGGTCAGGTCGAGCAGCGTCGCCCACGCGAGATTGGTCTGGGAATCCGCCACGAAATTGGAGCGTACGCCCCGACCGATCCTCACTAGCGTCGACAGCATGATGGATCACCTGGTACTCGGAGCGATGATGTTCGGCACCACCGTCGACGAGCGGCGCGCGTTCGCGATCCTCGACCGCTTCGTCGACGCCGGCGGCACCTGGATCGACACCGCCAACTGCTACTCCTTCTGGGCCGACCCGAGCGGCTTCGGCGGACAGAGCGAGACGTTGCTCGGCCGCTGGCTGGCCCGCCGTCCCGGGGTACGCGACCGGGTGGCGATCAGCACCAAGGTGGGCTGTGAACCGCTGGAAGCGGGTCGCTTCCCGGAGACGGCCGAGGGGCTGGGCGCGCAGACGATCAAGAGCGGCATCGAGCAGAGCCTGCGCCGGCTCGGCACGGACCGGGTCGAGCTGTACTGGGCGCACAAGGACTTCCGCCGCACGCCGGTCGAGGAGACGGTGGGTGCCTTCGGCGAGCTGGTGAACGCCGGGCTGGTCAAGCGGCTCGGCTGCTCCAACTTCGCGGCCTGGCGCATGGAACGGTCACGCCGGGCGGCGGCGGACGCGGGAGTGGTCGGCTACACCGCGGTGCAGCAGCACCACACCTACCTGCGGCCGCGGCCCGGCACGCGGCCGACGGTGGTGCACCGGTTCGGCTTCTACGAGGACGAGCTGCGCTCCTATGTGGAGAGCCACGACGACATCGCGGTCTGGGCCTACACGCCGCTGCTGAGCGGCGCCTACACCAGGGCGGACAAGCCGCTGGCAGAGGAGTACGACCACCCGGGCACCGTCGCCCGGCTGGCAGCGCTGGACACCGTGGCTGCAGAGCTCGGCACCACCCGCAATCACGTGGTGCTCGCCTGGATGACCGGCGACCGCCCGTCGGTCATGCCGATCGTCGGCCCGAGCACGGTGGAACAGCTCGACGAGGCGATCGCCGCGATGGAGGTCACGCTCACCCCCGAGCAGCGCTCACTCCTCGACAGCAAAGCCTAGTAAGGCCCGACGCCGTACGCGGAACCGGCCCGCGCGGCCGGGGAGTAGTAGCTGACGCCGCCGGTGGAGCACGAGCCGCTGCCGCCCGAGGTGATGCCGACGCCGGTCGTCCCGGCGAACAGCGGTCCGCCGCTGTCGCCGGGCTGGCTGCAGATGTTGGTGCGGATCAGCCCGGTCACGGCCCCGTCGGCGTAGTTGACGGTCACGTTCAGCGCGGTGACCGTGCCGGACCGCACGCCGCTCGGCCCGCTGCGGGTGACCCGCGTGCCGACGGCCCTGGTCCCGAAGGTGCTGATCGGAGCCAGGCCCGGGTAGATGTTGACCGCACTGGGCTTGGCGATCGTGGTGTTGGTGTAGCGGATCAGCGCGGTGTCGTAGCTCGGGGTCACGGTGGTGACCACGCCGAGCGGCACGGTGGCCGCGGCGTCGGCGTAGACGGTGCTGCCGACCGCGCCGACACAGTGCCGCGAGGTGAGGAAGTAGTACGTGCTCCCGGCGCGGGCGTTGAACCCGATCAGGCATCGGAAGCCGCCCGCCTGGAAGAACGGGTCGGCGCCGGCGATGTGCCGTCGCAGCGTCCCCTTCTCCTGGACGACCTGTCCCCGGTCACGCAGGGCCTTGCGAAGGCCGGCGACGCGAGAGGTCGGGACCGTCTCGTCGACGGCGACGACGGTCTCGCCGGCCGGGGAGGTCCACCAGGCTGTGCCGGGCAGGCTGCGGTAAGCGGCGAGACTCGGCGCAGCCACGGCGGTGGTGGCCGGAAGCAGCACGGTGAGCGTCGCGACGGTGGCGAGGATCCGGGCTAGGCGCATATCGATGAATATCCCTGAACGGGTGACCGTCGGCAACCCTTTCGACGGCATCGGTGCTACTTCTGCTCGTTAAGACGGAAGTTCTGTCCCATTGAAGTTTAGATATGGACAGGTGACCGGGAAGACCCCTAACGTGTGCGCAACGCGATGACCCGCGTCGATCCGCCGTCCCCATTTCGCTCGTCCCTCTACCGTCCCGGAGGAACAATGAGCACACCGTTACGCCGTCCCCTGTCCATAGTCGCGGCCGCGGGCCTGCTCCTCGGTAGCGTGCTGGTCGCGCCGGTGGCAGCCCAGGCCGCTCCGCCGCCCCAGGAGCCTGGCGTCACCCTGCGCGTCTTCGACGTACAGGTGCCGCTCAACGAGATCTGTGACCTCAAGCCCAGCCAGACGCCCAACGTGGACAAACTCATGCCCACGATCAACTGGACGACGACCGCCGACTTCGGCGGGTTCAGCGACAACTTCGTCACCCAGGTGGTCGGCAACATCAACATCGCCACGGCCGGCAGCTACACGTTCCGGCTCACCAGCGACGACGGCTCCCGGCTGCTGATCGACAACACGGTGGTCATCGACCACGACGGTCTGCACAGCGCCCAGCCGCCCAAGGAAGGCACGATCTCCCTCACCACCGGCTACCACTCGCTGCGGATCGACCACTTCGAGCGCAGCGTCGACCAACAGATCACGCTGGACTGGCGTACGCCCGGATCGTCGACCTTCGTGCTCGTGCCCAACAGCGTGCTGTCCACCGACGCCGGCGTGGTGCGGGTGACCGCCCCGGGCCGCAAGGAGTGCGAGGCCGGCACCGACACTCCCGGCGACGGCCTGCCGCTGAACTCCCTGAACCCCAACTACACGCTGACCAACCTGCGCCCGACCGGCTTCCAGCCGCAGGTGTCCGCGATGGACTGGCTGCCCGACGGCCGGCTCGCGATCACCACCTGGGGCGGCACGGACAACGTGCTCGGCGAGGTCTACCTGCTGTCCAATGTGACCACCGCGACCGCGCCGTCACAGGTGACGTACCAACGGATCGCGCAAGGACTGCGGGAACCGATGGGCATCAAATACGTCGACGGAAAGCTGTACGTGTCGGAGAAGCACCGGCTCGTCGAGCTCAACGACACCAACGGCGACTGGGTCACCGACAACTACCGTCAGGTGGCGACGTGGCCGTGGGGTGGCAACTTCCACGAGTTCGCGTTCGGGCTGCTCTACCAGGCGCCGTACTTCTACCTGAACCTGTCGATCTCGATCAACTACGGCGGCGCGACGACGAACCCGCAGCCGGCCGCCAACCGCGGTTCGACGATCCGGATCGACAAGAACTCGGGCGCGGTGCACTACGTCGCGGGCGGCCTGCGTACACCCGATGGCATCGGTTGGGGTCCGGAGGGTGGCATCTTCGTCACCGACAACCAGGGTGACTGGCTCCCGTCCTCGAAGCTGGTGCACATCAAGCAGGACCGGTTCTTCAACCTCAACATGAACCCGCCCGGCCCGTTCCAGAGCCAGCCGGTGACCCAGCCGGTGCTGTGGATGCCGCAGAACGAGATCGCCAACTCGCCGAGCACACCGGTGCTCGTGCAGTCGGGTGTCTACGCCGGCCAGATGCTGATCGGCGACGTGACCTACGGCGGCCTGCAGCGGGCGTACCTGGAGAAGATCAACGGTGAGTACCAGGGTGCGCTGTTCCGGCACACCCAGGGCCTCGAGATGGGCGTGCTGCGCACGTCGATCGGCCCGAACGGCGCCATCTACGTCGGAGGCCTCGGCGCCGACGGCAACTGGGGCCAGGAGGGCAAGCTGAAGTACGGCCTGCAGAAGCTGACGCCCAACGGCGGCAACGTGTTCGACATGCTCGCGATGCGCGCTGTCAGCGGCGGTTTCGAGGTGGAGTACACCCAGCCTCTGTCGGCCGCCACGATCGCCAGCTTGGCCACCAAATACCAGGTGAAGCAGTGGCGGTACGTGCCGACGCAGAACTACGGCGGCCCGAAGGTCGACGAGCAGACGCTGACGGTCACCTCCGCGACCGCGTCCGCCGACGGCCGCAAGGTCACCCTGAAGATCAACGGCCTGCAGTCCGGCCGGGTGGTGTACCTGCGCTCGCCGCGCCCGTTCTCCGCGGCCAACGGCCAGGAGCTGTGGAGCACGGAGGCCTGGTACACGCTCAACTCCCTGATCGACGGCCCGCAACAACCGGGCGGCGTGCTGGAGGCGGAGTCGGCGGCACTGTCCGGCGGCGCCGTCGTGGCGACGGACCACCTGAACTACACGGGTTCGGGCTTCGTTGCCGGCTACGGCACCCAGGGCGCGAACACCACGTTCACGGTGTCCGCGGCCGCCGCTGGTTCCTATGACGTGAACCTTCGTTACTCGAACGGCCCCAACGGCGGCACGGGTACGAAGACGGTGTCGCTGTACGTCAACGGCACCAAGCTGCGCCAGACGCAGTTGCCGTTCACGAACAACTGGGACACGTGGGCGACGAAGACGGAGGCGGTGACGCTGAACGCGGGCAACAACACCATCTCCTATCGGTACGACGCCGGCGACATCGGCAACGTCAACCTGGACAACATCTCGGTCACGGGCGGCCCGTCCTCGACGGTCAACCTGGCGCTGAACAAGACGGCCACATCGGACAGCTCGTGCAACGCCAACGAGGGCCCGGCGAAGGCGGTCAACGGGAGCACGACGGGCGGCAACACCGACAAGTGGTGCTCGCTGGGCTCCTCCAAGTGGATGCAGGTCGATCTGGGTGCGGCGACCACGGTGAGCCGGGTCGTGCTCAAGCATGCGGCGACCGGCGGCGAGAACGCGTCGTGGAACACCCGGGACTTCAACGTCCAGGTGTCCACCAACGGCACGTCATGGTCCACAGTGGCCACGGTGACAGCCAACACCGCGGCGACGACGACGCACAACTTCACCGCGGTGCAGGCGCGATACGTACGGCTCAACGTGCAGACCCCGGCGAGCGACGGCAACGGGGCGGCGCGGATCTACGAGTTCGAGGTCTACGGCACGACCAGTTCAGGCCCGACCCGAACGGTCCTGTTCGACGGCACCGCGGCGTCGATGACCGCGAACTGGCAGCACACCGACGGCCGCAACCCGACCTGGACCATCACGGGCGGCGGCATGCAGGTCAACGGCGGTGACATCCGAACCCGGCAGAGCTACGGCGACTACAAGCTGCACGTCGAGTTCTGGCTCCCCTTGTACGGGCCGGAGGTGACAGGCCAGGCCCGCGCGAACAGCGGCGTCTACCAACAGGACCGTTACGAGCTACAGGTCCTGGACTCGTTCGGTGACACGTCGCTGGGCAACGACGAAGCGGCCTCGATCTACCAGAAGAAGGCAGCCGACGTGAACGCGGCGACGGCACCGGAGACCTGGCAGACGTACGAGGTCACCTTCCGAGCGGCCCGCTTCAACGGCACGACGAAGACCGAGGACGCCCGGATGACAGTGGTCTGGAACGGCGTGACGGTGCACAACAACGTGGCCGTCAACGGTCCGACAGGCGGGGGAGCGGCCGAGGCCAACACCCAGGGCCCGATCCGCCTACAGGACCACACAAACCCGGTCCGCTACCGCAACGTCTGGATCGAACCCGCGTAACCCCAAGACGGGCGCCGGGTCATTCGACCCGGCGCTCGTTCGCCCGCGGCTCGTGCTGCCGGCCCGTCTGCAGGGCTCGCAGATGCCGCTGGAGGTGGTGGTCCAGGATCCGGTCGACGTCGGTGACGGCCTGCGCCGCATACCCGTCGAAGATCTGCCGATACACAGCGACGTCCGCGGGACCGTGGGACGTCAGCGATGTGTTCAGCAGGTCGACTGCGACCGAACGGTCGCCCAGTTCGAAGCCGTGCATGGGCGGCGGAATGATGCGTCGGCCCTGGGGAATCACGCTGACCGTGACGTTGTCCTGCTTGGCGACCTCGCGCAGCCGTTCGAGCTGTGCGGGCATGTATTCGGGCGCACAGACATTGTCGGTCAGTACGTTCTCCAGCATGAGGAAGTGGAAGGTCCGCGTCGGATCGGCGAGGATCTCCTGGCGCTGGATTCGGGCGGACACCGCTTGGAGGACGGCGCGCTGAGAGGTGATCTCGCCGGCCGAGAACATGAGTTCGTGGAACGGCGTGAGAACGGATCTCGCGTAGTCACTCGACTGGATCAGCCCTGGTATCACCGAAGGTTGGAAGACGGCCAGCATCTGCGTGTCGGCCTCGAACGCCGCCGCACTTCTTTGCGCGTCCGCGAGCGTAGGGCCGAGGGGACGCCAGTCGGTCATCCGGTCGTGCGACAGCTCGGCCATTCTCACGAGCTCGACCACGAGATCGTCGGGCGCCTCGAGCGCCCGAGCGATCCGCTCCACGTCTGCGGCCTCGGCCGGCGCCCCGTTCTCAATCCGAGAAATCTTCGGCTGGCTCATGCCGACCAGCACGCCCAGTTGTCTGCCGGTCAGGTTCCTCGCTGCTCGAAGCCGTGCTAGTCGCGCGCCCAGCGAGTCGGGCTGGTCGTGGGGAGCGCCAAGGTTGTTGGCCATCAGCGCTCCCTCCTCCGTGGACTAGTCGCTGATCATGAAAGGCCGCGCGCGGCATTCTTCAGTAGCTCGACGGGAATCTCAACGAGTTGTTCTCCGTCGGGGAGGGTGACGCCCGCATGATCTCCGGTAACGATGTAGCCCTGGACGACGATGGTGCCGCGACCGCTGTCGTAGACCGTCGGGCACGTGCCTGTTGTGCAATACGCGGAGATGGTCCGAAGGTTGAACGCCGCCGAAGCCGACGGACCCTGGTTTGACGTGACTGCATCTGCACCGATGCTGGGCATATTCACGAAGCCGTATCCTGATTCAGGATCTTTGCGGCGTCAACCTCCCACGCTGAATTGTCATCCATCTGAAGGGCCGCTAGTTGGTGGTAGTCCATCGGCCGTCCTGCGATGTGGACGCTACCACTCAGCCATATGGCAACTTAGATGTGTTTTGACCCGGCTTCTAACCTGAATTCGCGCCAGTTGAATTATGCATGTGACCTTGAATGTTGATCATGGATAGTGAATCCATCGACGTGCGGCCCAACGATGTGTGGGGTGATCATCGTGAGTCTTGCGGATCTTTGGACATCGCTCAGCGACCATCGGTACGTCTACCTGGCCCTCGCCGTGGTCGTCGCCGCCGTCGCGCTGCGGTCGATGCGCCGGGCGTTGGCGCCGATCGGGCCGATCGTCCACGCGTTGGCCGCCATCGCCGGTGTCGCCTTCGCGGTCGGAATGGCGGTCGTCGTTCTCTTCGCTGTCGTCGTGAGCGGAACCTGAGGAGGTCGGGGTGGAGCACATCGCGCTCGTCGGGGTGGTCGGTGCGTTCGTCGGCCTGGTCGTGCTGGTCGAGCTCGCCGCCGCCGTGCTTCCGCTGGTCATCATCCTGACCTACGTGCCGCCGTGTGACCGGGCGGCGTTGGCCGAGCTCATCGCGGCCACCGACAGCTCGCGCCGGTTGCGGGTCGGCCGCGCGCTGCGGGTCGCCGTCGCTGCCCGCCGGGTCGAGCGGGCCAGGGACACCCTCGTGTAAATGGATGAGTCGGGTGGGTGACGGATGCGAAAGTCGTTCACTCGAACGGGGGTCAATCGATGGCGATCAGCGGATACTGTTGCCCGCGTGGTACCGGAGCGGTGGTCCGAGAAAGACGCCTACGAGGCCTATATGGGCCGGTGGAGCCGTCGGGTGGCCCCGCTGTTCCTACGCTGGCTGACCGCACCCGTGGGGCGGCGATGGGTCGACGTCGGGTGCGGGACCGGGGCGCTGAGTGGCGCGGTTCTTGCCGCCGCGGCGCCGGTCGAGGTGGTCGGTGTGGACAGCTCGGCCGCCTTCGTGACCGCCGCCGCCGATCGCGTCGGTGATCCGCGAGCCCGGTTTCGGGTCGGTGACGCGGAGGCGTTGCCGTTCGACGACGGGGAGTTCGACGTCGCGGTCAGCGGGCTGGCGCTCAACTTCGTGTCCGAGCCCCGTCGGGCCGTCGCCGAGCTGGCCCGGGTCACGGCCCCGGGCGGCACGGTGGCCGCCTACGTCTGGGACTACGGCGACGGCATGGAGATGCTCCGCTACTTCTGGGCCGCCGCGGCGAAGATCGACCCGACGGCGCCGGACGAGTTGGACCGGTTCGCCGCGGTGTGCCGCCCCGATCCGCTCCGCACACTGTGGACCGGCGCGGGGCTCCAGGGCGTGACCGTCGACGCGGTGTCGACACCGACCACGTTCACCGGGTTCGACGATTTCTGGACCCCGTTCCTCGGCGGGCAGGGCCCGGCGCCCGGCTTCGTCGCGCGGCTCGAGGCCGCCGACCGCAACCGCCTCCGCGACCTGCTGCGGTCCCGACTGCCGGCCGCGCCGGACGGCTCGATCCGACTCACCGCGCGCGCTTGGACGGTTCGCGGCACCCTCCCGGACTGACCGCGCGCTTGGACGGTTCGCGGCACCCTCCCGGACTGACCGCGCGCGCAACCCGTTCGGCCCGGCGCGCCGGTTCGTGACCGACAGCAAAATCCGGTCAAATGGGTGTCGCGGCGCCCGACGGTGCTGCGGCGAGGAACGGGGGCAGTGCCGATGAACGCGAACGGCGTGGCGAGTGAGATCCGTTGGGTCTACCGCCCACCCCGCAACCGCAGGTCGCCCGAGTCGAACCTGTCCGGCGCGCCGGTCTTCGGCGTCAGCGCCGCCGACGAGGCCGGCCTGGTAGACGTCATCCTGACCGACGGCACGCGCCTCACCGCCCCCGCCGGCGATGTCGTCGCCGAGCCCTGCTGACTCACGACGCGCCGATGACCGTCGATGCGATGGACTTCGATCTCTAGCACCTAGACTCCGGGGCTTCGATCCCACGAACCCTGGGGAGGTCCTACGTGTGGTTTCGACGAGCAGGTCTGGTCGCCGCGTTGGTTGTCGCCTCGACGGCCGTCGCCGTCGCTCCGGCGGCGGCCGCGCCACCGCCGCCCAAGCTCAGCGACTTCGACCTGCGGCCCGCGTCCAACGCGATCGCACTGACGCAGCGCGTGCAGGAGCTTGACGCCGAACTGCCCAAGCTCGGCGTCCAGAACATCCTGGCGCAGGCCAGCCGCGACGGCACCGCGATGTCGGGCGCCGGCGCGATCTGCAACCCGGACGCGGTCGATGTCAGGCAGCGCGATCTCAACGCCGTCTACAGCTTCTGTTTCGACGCCGCCGACAGCGGCACCAACGGCGGCAACGTCGAGTGGACGCCGCAGGGGATGACCACCGTCGCCGACGCGCAGGAGGACCAGTTCTGGGGCAACTCGCAGCCGCTGCTGGTGAGTTGGTACAACAACGACTCCGAGCAGGTCAAGGGCACCCGGATCACGTTCGTCGACGTGCACACCGGCGCCTACCAGCACGTGCTGCTGGCCTATCCGTTCCAGAACGACTCCGGCAACGCGACCTACATGAGCCTGCGCAACAACCAGGACTCCAGCGGCAGCTCGCTGCACGCCGGCGGCCTCGCCTGGTACGGCAACTTCCTCTATGTCGCCGACACGCGCCGGGGGTTCCGGGTCTTCGACATGCGCTACATCTTCGACCTGCAGGCGGCCGGCGCTAAGGGCAACCTCACCGACAAGACCAAGATCGGCCGGCAGAACGGGGTCTTCTACGGGCACGGCTACCGCTACGTGATGCCCGAGGTAGGCGCGTGGACCAGCAACGCCGGGCAGGTCGGCGACGCCAGCACCTGCACGGTGGACGGCGCCCCGCACTTCTCGTTCGTCGGCCTCGACCGCACCGGCGGAGACCACCTGACGACCGGTGAGTACTGCGACGGCGCCGCCAACGGCAACGACCCCAACAAGACCGGGCGGGTGGCCAACTGGCCGCTGGACGGGCTCAACGGGCTGCCGGCGATCTCCAGCGACGGCCGATGGCGGGCGACCAGCGCGTACCGGCTGCCCGTCCCGAACGTGCAGGGCGCGGTCGGGCACGGCAACACGTACTACCTCAACCGCAGCCACGGCAAGGACGTGCCGGACCAGAACGACAACGGCGACCTGCTGCGGTCGACGGCGCCGAGCGGCACGACGGGCACGCTCGGCACGCCGGTCCGTCGCACGGCACCGGTCGGCCCCGAAGACCTGAGCTACTGGTCCGACTTCTACGGTTTCGGCGACGTGCTGTTCAGCATCACCGAACATCCAACACAACGCATGGTGTACGCGACGCCTGTCTCCGCGTTCTGAGGAGCCCGAGCGGGCCGGTGCGGCACCGGCCCGCTCACATCTCGTACTGCTCGGCGAGCTCGTTCCGCAACGTCTCGGCGTACGGTGCGACCTCGCGCACGATCGTCGCCCACTCGGCGTCGGTCACCCGCACAGCGGCGTGCGAGTTCGGCAGCGTCGACACGAACTGGTGGCGGCGGCCCGTCGACGGGTGGCTGGCGAACAGCGACGCCTCGGTCCGCATGGTGAGCTGGCGCAGCACCGCGGTCCTGCCCTCGTCGTTGCGCGAACGGTTCTGCGCGATCCGCGCCCGCCATTCCGTCATCGCGTACCCCTTGCGGGTCGCACCGCTGATGGCGCCGCGGTAGAGCGGGAACGCGGCGGTCGCGTCGAACAGTCCCAGCGTCGACGCCCGCCCGGCGGCTCGCACTGCCAGCAGGTCGGCCCGCTGCTCGGCGTGCCGGTCGTCGCGGGCGGCCGCGGTGCGGATCACCGTGTGCACCGCGAACGACAGCCACGACAGCAGGCCGCTGATCATCCGCCAGAGCTCGAACACGATCAGTTGCAGGCCGAGCAGGTCACGTTCGACGCCGGAGACGCGGCTCGGCTTCAAGGCCCGCGAGATGTGTCCGAAGGTCACCCGCGCGGGCCAGGTCAACAGCCGACGACGGGAGTCCCGGTTGGCGAAGTGGCCGACTTCGTGACCAAGCAGTGCGACGAACTCGCCCCGGTCGATGCTGGCCAGCAGGGGAATGCCCAGCAGGAGGATCCGGCGCTGCCGGATGCCGGCCACGTCCGTCTCGGCGCCCCACGAGCCCGGGTCGATGGCCACGATGTCGGGCCGCGGCGCGTCGACCGCGCTCGCCACCCGGCCGATCAGGGCGTGCAGCACGGGTGCGCGGTCGGAGTCCAGCCGGTAGTGGCCCTTGAGCACTTTCTTGACCCGTCCGAGCCGGGGCCGCACGGCGTACGCGACGAGGAGCAGCAGCAGCCCGATGGCGACCGGCCCGACGATCAGCAGCCACACGGCGGCCAGCAACGCCGTCACCGGCACCGCGACGAGCACGACGGAGAGCGCGACGAGCAGCGCGTACACCCATGGCCGGCCTGGCACCCCGGACGCCAGCAGGCGGTCGGAGCGGAAACCGGCGCGGTGGTCGCGGGTGCGGATCGACCGCCAGAACCAGGTGGCCCCCTCGATCGGAGCGAGCGTGTCGAGGTTCCACTCACAGTGCGGGCACCTGCAAGAAAGATGATCTTCGGTCAAGCGATGGGAAGGGACCCTTATACAACGGAAACCGTTAATAAGGGCCCCTTCCTTCGTCCGGGTGGGGAGAATTTCGCGTGTGGTGGTCGCGCTGCCGTGGGAAGTGACGCCGACGTTCGCCGTGGGTGCGGGTCGGTCGGCGCTCGGCGCGGGTCGGCAGGCCTGGATCGGCGAGGCTGCGGACCTGGACGACGCGCTCGGGGCACTGCGGGCCGAGTCCGGTGCCAAGCCCGAGCTGGTCGCGGTCGATCTCTACCCGGGCGATCCGGCGAGAAGGTGGGCGGCGCGCAACGGGTTGCCCGCGCGGGCGGTGGTCCGGCATCACGCGTTGGTCGCCGCCGTGATGGCCGCGCACCGGCTCGGGCCCGACGAGCACGTGATCGGGTTCGCGTTCGACCGCGGCGGCTACGGCCCGGACGGTGCCACCTGGGGCGGCGAGGTGCTGGCCGCCGGCTACAAGGAGTTCCGCCGGGTGGCCCACCTCGACTACGTGCGCACCGCGGGCCGGGCCCACCACGCCGCGCTGGCCCACCTCCGGCACGCGGGCGTGGCCTGGGATCTGGACCTGCCACCGGTGCGGGCGTGCGCGACCCGCGAGCGCCGGGTGCTGGACGGCCAGCTCGACTCCGGCTACGGCTGCGGCGCCACGTCCAGCCTCGGCCTGCTCCTCGACGCGGTCGCCGCGCTGCACGGGCCGACGAGCGGGCACGGCGCCTTCGACCCGTACCCGATGCGCGGTCTGGATCCTGGCGATCTGGTCCGGGCCGTCGTCGGCGACGTCCGGCGGGGAACGTCGGCCGAGACGATCGCCGCGCGCGTCCGGGCGACGGTCGCCACCCTGGTCGCCCGGCAGGCCCGGCGGTGTGCCGACGACATGGGGCTCGACGTCGTGGTGCTCGCCGGCGCCGTGTTCGACGACCCCGCGCTGACCGCGGCGGTGCACGGCGCCCTGCGCGGGTTCACGGTGCTGACGGGGCGACCTCCGCTGGTGCTGGGACAGTTGCTGTGCGCAGCGGCCGGCTGAGGCTGGCCAACAGCACCGTGCCGGCCACGCAGCTCAGCCCGCCGATCGCCAACGCGGCGCCACCGCCGGTCAGCGAGGCGACCACGCCCGCGCGCAGGTTGCCCACCTCAGGCCCGGCGACCCCGACGACGTGTTCGAGGGCGGCCACCCGGCCGAGGTAGGCGTCCGGTGTGGACGTCTGCACCACCGTGCCGCGGGCCACCACCGCCCAGGTGTCGGCCGCTCCGGCCAGGGCCAGGCAGCCGAGCACCGCGGGCAGCGTGCCGGCGAACCCGGCCAGGGCCAGCCCCAACCCCCAGACCCCGCCACAGATCAACAGCACCAGGCCTGGTCTGGTACGCCGCGTCGACAGCCCGGACAGCACGGACGCGATGGCGCCCCCCACGCCGATGGCGGTCAGGAACAGTCCTAATCGGGCCGGCGACCCCCCGAACTTCTCCTGGTTGACCAGCGGGAACACGGCGACCGGCATCGCCAGCAGCGTGGCGCAGAGGTCGGCCAGCAGCGCGCCCGCCACCGGGCGGGTCCGCACCGCGAACCGGATCCCGTCGGCGACCGCGCGCAGCCCCGCCCCACCGCCCGGCATGCCGGTCACCCGGGGCAGCCCGGCGATCCCGACCAGCGCGGCGGCGAACGAGACGGCGTCGACGACGAAGCAGACCGTGGTGCCGGCGTACGCGGTCACCAGGCCGGCCGCCGCCGGACCGAGCAGCATGGCGAGCTGGAACGAGAGGTGGTCGAGGGCGAGCCCGGCGGCCAGCCGCGACGACGGCAGCAGCACCGGCGTGAACGCGCGCAGCGCCGGCGCCGCCAGCGCGGACAGTCCGGAGTGGATGGCGGCCAGCGCCATCAGCACGCCGACGGGGCTGGCGGTGACCGTGGTGACCGCCATCAGCAGGCTCGTCGCCAGCAGTCCCCAGGTCGCGCCCGCCGCCATCCGCCGCCGGTCGACGTGGTCGACGAAGGCGCTGCCCAGCAGCGCGACCACGATCAGCGGCACGGCGGTGACCAGGCCGATCAGCCCGACCAGGGCCGGGTTGTGGGTGCGGTCCCAGACGTAGAAGACGACCGCGAAGCCGCCGAACTGCCCGCCGAAGCCGGACAGCGTGCGGCCCACCCAGAGCCGACGGAAGGTGGGGTGGTCGCGCAGGGGACGCAGGTCGACCAGCGCGCCCTTCACTCGTCCTGCCGCTCGCCCGCGAAGTTGGCCCGCAGCCGGTCCCGGAACGACCGTTGCTCCAGCGCCCGCCGGATGTCCTCGACCACGGCGGTCAGCGCGTAGGGCACCTCCGCGTCGAGCTCGCGAACGGTCTTCTCGGTCGCCCGCCACTCCGCGGCCAGGAACGGCACCAGCTCCCGGCCACGGGCGGAGAGCTGGATCCGGCGCGTGCGCCCGTCGACGTTCGAGGCGTCGTCGACGAGCTCGGCCCGGCGCATGGCGGCCACCGTCTGGCTCATCGCGGAGTGGGTGACCGAGACGCGGTCGGCCAGTTCCTGGATGGTCAGCGGCTCGTGCCGGGAGAGCTGGATGACCGGGCCGACGAACCGGGTGCGCACGTCGCCGATGCCGGCCTCGGCGTAGAGCGCGGCGATCTCGCGGTCCATGCCGTGCAGGAGGGCCCAGACCGGTCCGAAGTGACTGCTGTCGAGAAGGTCCACGGCCCGATGTAACAGCACTTATATAAGTACTGTCAAACTCGAACGGGACCTATCCTGGGCGGCATGGCGCCACTGACGATCAGACCCGGCGTGGAGATTCCCGATGCCGAGCTGCGTTGGCGCTTCTCCCGCTCCTCCGGCCCCGGCGGGCAAGGGGTCAACACCGCCGACTCGCGAGTCGAGCTGTCCTGGGACCTCGAAGCGACCAACGCGATCGGCCCTGTGCTCAAGGACCGGGCCCGCGAACGGCTGGCCGGGCGGCTGGTCGACGGCGTGGTCACCATCGCCGCCTCCGAGCACCGCGCCCAGCTCCGCAACCGCGAGGCGGCCCTGGAGCGGCTGGCCGTCCTCGTCGCGCGGGCGATCGAGCCACCGCCGCCGCCACGGCGCGCGACCAAGCCGTCGCGCGGAGCCAAGGAACGCCGGATCGCGGCCAAGAAGCGCCGCGGCGAGGTCAAGCGCCTCCGGCGTCCGGACGACGGCGGCTAACGCGAGAGCGTGACAGGATCGGCTCATGAACGACAGCGTGCGGGCGGTCGAGGGTGACCGCTGGGTGGTGGTCGGCCTCGACAACGGCGGCAATGCCAACAACGCGACGGTGCTCGACTCGGCCGGCGAGTTCCTGGTGGAAGGGCTGCTGGAGAGCCCGAGCCGGGTCAAGGAAGGCCCGGTCGTCGCCGTCGAGGCGTTGGCCGAGGCGTTCGACAACGTGCTGACCCAGACCGGCGTGCCGCGGGCGGGGGTGCGCTCGGTCGGGCTGGACACCCCCGGGCCGGCCAGCGCCACCGGCGTCATCTCGACCAAGGGCTCGACCAACTTCGTCGACCAGGCCTGGCGGGGGTACGACGTCCGCGGGGCTCTGGAGGAGAAGCTGGGCCTGCCGGTCGTCTACAACAACGACGGCAACGCGGCCGCGCTCTACGCCCACCACGTCCACTTCGGACTGCTGGGCGCCACCCGGTCGTCGGTGTCGGCCATCGTCGGCACCGGACTGGGCGGCGGGGTCATCGAGTCCGGACGGATCGTCTCCGGCGCCGCGGGCATGGCCGGCGAGCTAGGGCACGTGCACATCCCGATGCAGGGGCTGCTCGACGGCGACCAGTCGATCCCGAGCTGCAACTGCGGCTTCTTCGGCGACGCGGAGAGCATCGCCTCGCTGACCGGCATCGAGCGCAACCTCCTGCCGTACTGGCTGGCGAAGCACCCCGACCACCCGCTCGCGAAGGAGCCCTCGGTGGCCACCGCGGCCAAGCTGGTGCGCGGGTTGGGCGAGGCGGGCGACCCGCTGGCCGTGAAGATCTTCGAGCAGCAGGCCGCGGCGATCGGCCGGCTGTTCACCATCGCCGCCAACTTCACCGACCCCGACGCGTACTTCGTCGGCGGTGGCGTCGTGCAGGCCTCGGCGGCGTTCGGCCAGTGGTTCCTCGAGCAGGTGGAGAAGAACACGAGCCTGCGTGACGAGCAGCGCCAGGTGGCGACGTTCGCGCTCGTGCCCGACCTCGACATGGCCGGCGCCCGGGGTGCCGCGCTCGCGGCCCGCCAGTCGGTGCCGCGCGGCACGAGCTAGGACGTATCAACGCGGGATCCGCGCCCTCCGTCAGGGCATGACTGTCTTCACGCTGGTGCTGGTCGCCGTCGCCGTCGCGGCGGTCGTCCTCGTGGTCCGGCGGCGCCACCGCGCCCCGCGACAAAAGGCCGAGCCCGCGCCGCGCGGCACCGAGGGCGTGCCCACGTTCCGGGTCGTCACCCTCGGCCCCCGCGGCTCGGGCAAGACCTTGCTGCTGGCCAGCATGTACCACCAGATGCAGACCTGGGGCGGGCGCGGCTACTTCCTGGCCGCGCCCCGGGAGCAGGTGGCGTTGCTCAACCACTGGTTCACCGAGGTCGAGGACTCCGGCCGGGACTGGCCGGCGGGCACCGCCACCGCCGACACCCGCGAGTTCACCTTCGCCGTCAAGACGCGCGGCGGGTCCGGTGCGCTGCACACGGTGCTCCAGCTCAGCTACCTCGACTACGCGGGCACCCTGCTCACCCAGCCTCCGGAGCCCGGATCGACGCTGTGGAAGGACCTTGACGACCGGATCGAGTCGGCCGACGCGCTCGTCGCGGTCATCGACGGCCACCGGGTGCGGCAGTGGCTGGACGGCAAGCGCGAAGGGCAGATGGGCCTGCAACACGCGCTGACCGCGATGATCAGCCGGATGCTGGTGGTGGAGAAGCCGGTCACCTTCGTCATCACCAAGTGGGACCTGCTGCGCGACGTGGACGTCGACGAGGACAGCCGGCTGCGGACCGTACGCAAGCTGCTCATGACGAACCAGGGCTTCCGCGACCTCGTGCAGGAGCACACCGGCCGGCGGGTGGTGCGGCTCGTGCCGGTCTCCGCGGTCGGCCCGGCGTTCGCGGAGCTCGACGAGAGCGGCGCGATGACCAAGCTGCCCGACGGCCTGCTCGAACCCACCAACGTGGACGTGCCGATCGCCGCCGTCGTGCCCGACGTCTTCGAGCAGATCATGCTCCGGCTCGACCAGGCCAAGCTGGCCGCCGAGCTCGCCCGGCTCCGCCGCCAGACCCGGCGCCCGCCGGCGGAGGCGTTCGCCGAGGTCGGTGCCACGCTGCTCCGCTCGACCAACCGGGTGATCGGCGCGCTCAACCCGCTGTACGCCTCGCTGGTCGGGTTGGCCGCGACCGACCTGATGCGGCGCCAGGAGCAGGCCGCGGCCACCCACGAGGCGCACGTGACCCGGCTGCTCGACGAGGCCGAGTCGCACATCGAGGAGTTCCAGCTCGCCCAGCGCAAGGTGATCCGCGAGTTCCGCAGCCGGGTCGACGTCCTGGAGGGCCGGATTCCCAGCTCTCGCCTCGGCGGCACGCCGTGACCGCGCGCGCCTGGCCGGTGGCGGTCGCGGCGGGCCGGCGCCGGGACTACAGCACGGTGCTGACACCGGAGATCATCAGCACCGAGTACGGCGTGCTGGTCGAGTCGCTCAGCCCCGGCCCGGTGGGTGGGGCGCCGCGGGTGCGGGCGGTCACGACCGCGAGCGGAGGCCGGCTCACCGTCGCGTACCGCACCCACGCCCTGACCGGCTTTGACGTGGGCCGCGGCGATCCGGCACCGCTGCGCGACGAACAGGGCCGGCCACTGCTGATGATGTACGGGCTGGCCCGCACCGGCACCACCACCTCGCCACCGCCACCGTCCGATCTGGACAAGGCGATGGGTCCGGCGCTGGCCGCTTACCGCGGGTTCCTGGCCGGTGAGGAAGCGTTCCGGGCAGTGCCCTCGCGAGCGGTCCCGGTCGACTGGTCCTCCGGTGCGGAACCGGTGCGGCGGCCGGACCGGCGCGGGTGGACGGCCGGCGTCGCGGCGCTCGCGGTGGTGGCGGTCGTCGCGCTGATCGGGTGGTTCCTGCTGCGACCCGGCGGAAGGACGGCCGAGTGCCCCGAGCTGACCGCCCGGGTCGCGACGGCCCCGACCACCTGCGCGCCCGCCACCGCACCCTCTGAACGCTAGACCCGATCCCGGGCCGGTGCGATGATCCCGAGGTGATCAGCGTCGAGGAACGCGGTGCGGTGTCGGTCGTCCGGTTCGAGAACGGGCCGGTCAATGTGCTGGACCTGGACACGTTGCGGGAGCTCACGTCGACCCTGGCGGGCCTGATCGACGCGCCCGCGGTCGTGCTCACCGGCGCGGGCCGGGCATTCTCCGCCGGGGTCGACCTCAAGCGGTTGTACGAGGGCGGCGAGGCGTACACCCGGGATTTCCTGCTCGCGCTCGGCGTCGCCTTCCGTGCGGTGTTCGACCACCCGCGCCCGGTGGTGGCCGCGGTCAACGGCCACGCGATCGCCGGCGGCTGCGTGATCGCCGCGGGCTGCGACTACCGGTTCATGTCCGGCGGCACGATCGGTGTGACCGAGCTTCTCGTCGGCGTGCCGTTCCCGGCGACCGCGCTGGAGGCGATCCGCTACGTGGTCGGCCCGCGCACGGCGGCTCTCGTCAACACCGGTCGGACCCTGCGTCCCGACGAGGCGCTCGCGGTCGGCCTGGTCGACGAGGTGGTGCCGCCGGAGGGATTGCTCGACGCGGCGCTCGCCCGGGCGGAGGCGTTCGCGGCCATTCCGGCGGTCAGCTTCGCGATGACCAAGGCCGCGTTGCGGGCCGACGCGAGCCGGTTGATGGCCGGTGGGTCCACCGACGAGGTGATCGAGGTGTGGAACAGCCCGGCGGTCCGGGCCGCGATCAGCTCCTATCTGGAGCGGCTGGCGCACCGCGGCTGACAGCGGCCTCGTACGCCGCCTGGAGCTCGGCGAAGACCGACGGTGTGCCCGGCGGACGCGCGATGCCGAGGTGCTGTTCGCGCAGCTCGTCCATGAACCGGTCCCACAGCTCGGGGCCGCCGCGCTCCAGCAGTTCGGCGCGCACGGAGAGCTCGTGGCTGGCGGGCAGGTGCCGGCGTCCCCACGAGCCGAGCGCCGCCATCACCGGCACGAGCTGCACGCCGGCCTCGGTGAGGCTGTAGCGGATCTTCTGCCGGTGGCTCGCGTCGTCGGACCGCCACAGCAGCCCGTTGGCGACCAGGCGCCGCAGCCGGTCGGCGAGGATGTTGGACGCGATCCCTTCCTGCGAGCCGGTCAGCAGCTCGCGGAAGTAGTGCCGGTCGCCGAACATCACGTCGCGCAGCACGACCAGTGACCACCGGTCGCCGAGGATCTCGACCGACAGGTTGATCGGGCAGCCCGACCGGTGCGCCGGTCCGCGTACGTCAGCCATCGTTCGCTGATGGTACTTCGCAACCAGTCGTGTTAGCGTGCTTTCACTCTGCAACCAGTTTCCGGGGGCATCGATGAAGCTGCTACTCACGGCCGCGGGCGTCAAGAACCCGAGCATCAAGGACGCGCTGGTCGACCTGCTCGGCAAGCCGATCGCCGACTCTGACGCCCTGTGCATCCCGACGGCGGGGTACGGCCACCCCATGGTCAGTCCGGTCAGGGCCTGGTCGTTCATCAGCGGGCAGGAACCCCGCTGCCCCATGACGGAGCTCGGCTGGAAGTCGGTCGGCGTGCTGGAGCTCACCGCGTTGCCCAGCCTTGACAAGGAGAACTGGGTCCGCTGGGTCCAGGAGACGGACGTCCTGTTGGTCAACGGCGGCGATGCGCTCTACCTGTGCCACTGGATGCGCGAGTCCGGCCTGGCCGACCTCATCCCGTCGCTGGACGACAAGGTCTGGGTCGGTCTAAGCGCGGGCAGCATGGTCATGACCCCGCGCATCGGCGACGACTTCGTCCAGTGGAAGTCACCGACGGGCAACGACAACACCCTCGGCATCGTCGACTTCTCGATCTTCCCGCACCTCGACGGATTTCCGGAGAACTCGCTGGCCGAGGCAACGCGGTGGGCCGCCGAGATCGGAAACCCGTCGTACGCGATCGACGACGAGACGGCCATCAAGGTGGTCGACGGCAAGGTCGAGGTCATCTCCGAAGGTCATTGGAAGCAGTTCGACTGAGTCAAGACCCTGATCCTGGCGCCCAGGGGTTGTAGTCGACTTCCAGCGGCTCCTGCTCGGGGCGCTCGTCCTCCGGGACATGTTGGAGGTTGACGCGGATGCGGTACCAGATCGAGCTGCGGCCGCGCATGCCGTCGATCAGGACGTCGGCCGGCTCCAGGTAGCCGACGATCGCGGCGTGCCGGGCCTTCCAGCGGTCCAGGGCGGCCAGCGACTCGTCCTTGGTCTTCGAGCGGGCGATCTCGATCAGCGGCCGGGTCTGCAGCCGGCGGCCCTCGCCCTTCGGCGGCTTCTCCGCCGGGCCGAGCCGGCGGGCCAGGTCGAGCAGCGGCTCCAGCGAGCCACGAGCGTCCTCGATGCCGGTCCACGGGTCGCCGCGCTCCGCCCAGCGGTCCAGCACCGTGGTCAGGGTGAAGTCGGCGGGCCGGCAGTCGGGCACCTCGGCCCAGTCCAGCGGCGTCGAGACCCGGGCATCGGGCAAGGGGCGCACGGAGTACGCCGAGGCCACCGTGCGGTCCTTGGCGTTCTGGTTGAAGTCGACGAAGACGCCTTCGCGCTCCTCCTTCCACCAGCGGGCGGTGGCCAGGTCGGGCACCCGGATCTCCACCTCGCGGGCCACCGTCTCGGCGGCCAGCCGCACGTCGCGGTAGCTCCACTGCGGGTCGATCCGCGCGTAGATGTGGAAGCCCCGCGAACCCGAGGTCTTCGGCCAGGCGGTCAGGCCGTGCTCCTCCAGCACCTCGCGGGCGACCAGCGCCACGTCGACGATCTGGCCCCACTCGACGCCGGGCATCGGGTCGAGGTCGACCCGCAACTCGTCGGGGTGCTCGAGGTCTTCGGCGCGGACCGGATGCGGGTTGAGGTCGACGCAGCCGAGGTTGACCACCCACGCCAGCGCGGCGGCGTCGCGGACCACGGTCTCCGCCGCCGAGGTGCCGGACCGGTAGTGCAACTCGGCGACCTCGATCCAGTCGGGCCGTTTGGCGGGCGCCCGCTTCTGCCAGATCGCCTCTTCGGTGAGCCCCTTGACGAAGCGCTTGAGCACCATCGGCCGCCCGCCGACGCCGCGCAGCGCGCCCTCGGCCACGGTCAGGTAGTAGCGGACCAGGTCGAGCTTCGTGTGGCCGGCCTCGGGGAACACCACCCGGTCAGGGTTGGTGATCGTCACCTCGCGCCCGGCGACCTCCAGCTTTTCAGACGCCACGTGACCACCTTAGATCGCTGGCTCGACCTCGATCAGGACCTTGCCGACGGCGCCACCCTGGACGGCGTCGTGGGCCGCGGCCGTTTCGGACAGCGGGAAGACCGTGATCGGCGGGGGAGTGAGCAGGCCCGCGGCGAGTGCGCCGGTGATGTCCGCGGCGGCCTGCTGGAAGGCCTCGTCCGGCATCGTGTAGAGCAGCACGAAGCGCAGCACCAGGTTGCGGTTCATC
The DNA here is from genome assembly GCF_900107455.1 of Asanoa ishikariensis. Lineage (GTDB taxonomy): Bacteria > Actinomycetota > Actinomycetes > Mycobacteriales > Micromonosporaceae > Asanoa > Asanoa ishikariensis. Next base: position 159,756 of record NZ_FNQB01000005.1, read on the forward strand.
AGCTCGCGGACCACGAGTTGCGGCGGCTGCGGCTCGGCCGCGTAGCAGACGATCATCGCGTTCGGGGCGACCACGTCGAGGTCGAGGCGCAGGTTACTGGCCGGCGCGACCTCGACGATCCGGTCGACGCCCTCGGGTGCGATCGCGCGGATCTCGTCAGCCGCGCTTGAGGACCGGTAGTTGACCACGTGCCGGGCGCCGGCGTCGCGGGCCAGGTCGGCCTTGGCGTCGCTGGAGACCGTGCTGATCACGGTCGCGCCGGCCGCCAGGGCGAGCTGGATCGCGGCCCGGCCGACCGCGCCCGCGCCGCCGGCGACCAGCACGGTCCGGCCGTCGAGCGGGCCGTCGGCGAACAGGCAGCGGTGTGCCGTCACGGCCGGGACGCCGAGGCTCGCGCCGAGCCGCATCGACGCGTTGTCGGGCAGCGGGATCGCCTGGTCGGACGGGATCACGGTGAACTGCGCGGCGGTGCCGTAGACGCGTTTGTAGGCGGCCATGTAGAGCCACACCCGCTGGCCGATCCGCGATGGGTCGACACCCGGGCCGACCTCGTCGACGACGCCCGAGCCGTCCTGGTTAGGCACCTGGAAGTGCGACGCCCGTGGCTGAGCCACCGTGCCCGAGCGGGTCTTCCAGTCGGTCGGGTTGACGCCCGAGTACGCGACGCGCACCCGTACCTCGCCCGGCCCGGGACTCGGGGTGTCGATCTCCTCGATCCGCAGCACCTCGGCGGCGGGCCCATGGTCGCGATAAACAGCGGCAAGCATGGACGACAGCTTAGCGACGGGGTCGGACATCCATTGACTTCAATAGTAAAGTTTCCTAAACTTTGGCCACCTCGAGGCCCATCGGCGGGACCACCCACCACCCGCCGCACACCCGCGTACCTCCGTCCGTCTCCACGTACAAGGCTGTGCCTCGAAAGGTCCGCCCATGACCAAAAGATTCGCCGCTGCCCTGTCCGCCGCCGTCACGGCGGTCGCGGCCGGCACGCTGGCCGTCCTCGCCGCGCCCACCCCAGCCCAGGCCGCCGTCCTGCCGAACGGCTTCAAGAGCGTCGGCTACATGCCCTCGTGGGCCGGCAGCGCCACCGCGATCCAGTACAGCAAGCTCACCCACGTCAACTACGCGTTCGTGCTGCCCAACGCGAACGGCAGCCTGACCGGGGTCGAGAACCCGAGCAAGCTCCAGCAGATCGTCAGCCTCGGCCACGCCGCCAACACCAAGGTGCTGATCGCGATCGGTGGCTGGAACGACGGCAACGACTCCGGCTTCGAGCAGATGGCGGCCAACGCGGGCGCCCGCACCACGTTCGTCAACAACGTCGTGAACCTGGTCAACCAGTACAACCTGGACGGTGTCGACATCGACTGGGAGTACCCGGATCCCGGCACGAGCGGCAACAACTTCACCACGCTGATGTCGCAGCTCAGCACGGCCATGCACAGCCGGGGCAAGCTGCTCACCGCCGCGGTCGTCTCCGGTGGCGGCACCGCGCAGGGCGTCCAGCCGGCCGTCTTCGGCTACGTCGACTTCCTCAACATCATGACGTACGACGGCGGCTCGCCCCACGCCAACTACCAGTGGACGATCGACAACATCAACGGGTGGAAGTCGCGCGGCCTGCCGGCCAGCAAGGCGGTGCTCGGTGTGCCGTTCTACAGCCGGCCCGGCGGCATCCCGTACAACCAGATCGTGGCCCAGAACGCCGCGTGGGCGAACCAGGACTGCGCGACCATCAACGGCGCGCAGCAGTGTTACAACGGCCTGCCGACGATCCGTGCCAAGACGCAGTGGGCCATGGCCAACGCCGGCGGGATGATGAACTGGGAGCTGTCCCAGGACCCGAACAACGCCAACTCGTTGGTCAGCGCGATCTACACGGTCGCGACAGGGGGCACCACCCCGCCGCCTACCGGCCGCACCGGGCGGATCACCGGCCTGGCCGGCAAGTGCGTCGACATCGCAGCGGCCAGCACCGCCAACGGCGCCGCGGTGCAGCTCTACACCTGCAACGGCACCAACGCCCAGACGTGGACGGTGTCCAGCGACAGCACGCTGCGGGCGCTGGGCAAGTGCATGGACGTCGCGAGCGGCTCGGTCGCCAACGGCGCCAACGTGCAGCTCTGGGACTGCAACGGCTCCGGGGCTCAGGTCTGGCAGGCGCAGTCGAACCAGACGCTGCGCAACCCCCAGTCCAACAAGTGCCTCGACGTGCGCGACAACAGCAGCGCCGAGGGCGCCCGGCTGCAGATCTGGGACTGCTTCGCGGGTGCGAACCAGCGCTGGGTCCTGCCTTAACACCAGGCGCATCGGGTACGGCGGGAGCACCTTTTCCGCCGTACCCGATGGCGTTTCTAGCGGGTGGCGGCCGCGAGCGCCGCGCGGGCGCCTTCCACGTCGGCGTCGGCGCCGTAGACCGGCGTGCCGGGCTCCTGGCGCCAGCTCTCGTCCAGCGGGCCGGCGTCGACCGGGTCGAACCCGAGCGCGTCGATCAGCTCCGACACGACCCGCTTGGCCTCGGCGTCGTCACCGGCGACCGGGATGGCGATCCGGCCCGGCGTGCCGGCCGGCTTGCCCGCGTCGCCGAGCGGCCGCCAATTGATCGTGTTGAACGCCTTGACCACCCGCGCGCCCGCGAGATGGTCCGCGAGCCAGCGCGCCGACGGCGTGCCCGCGTCGATCGCCGCGAGCTGGCCGTCGCGTTGCGGGTAGTAGTTGTTGGTGTCGACCACGATCTTGCCGGCGAAGGCGTCACCCGGTAGGTCGGGGACGGCCTTGGTGGGGATCGAGACGATGACCACATCGTGGTCGGCGGCCTGGGCGGCCGTGCCGGCCGTCACACCGGGGGAGGAGGTCAGCGTCTCGTCGTGCGTCTCGGGGCCGCGGGAGTTGGCGACCACCACGCGGTGACCGAGCGCGCCGAGGCGCCGGGCGAGGGTGCCGCCGATGTAGCCGGCACCGATGATTCCGATTTCCATATCGCCTTGAACGCCGCCTGCGGTGGGGATCTTCCCCGGTTATCCCGGCCACACCGTGGGTAACCGCCAGTTATGACCACCGAACCGACGTATCCGCCGATGGAAGAGAGCAACGAGGCGACCCGCGAGGAGCTTCGGGTCGCGCGGGAGCAGGGCGACGCGTACGGGCACGCGATCGGCGCGATGGCCGACGAGGACGGCGCCGCGACCGCCCGGGCCGGCGACTATCTCGTCGCGTTCATCAACGAGAACGCCGAGGGCATGTACATGCTGGAGGACGGCGTGCTGCTCTGGCGCGAGGCGGCGCCGGACGCCAACGTGCACCTGGAGGTCGCGGTGGCCGACGCCGGCGACGGCCGGTTCGTGCCGGGACTGCGGGTGCACGTCGACGTCGAGCGCGACGGCAAGCCCATCCTCACCAACGCCGAGCTGCCGTTCCTGTGGCACCCGTTCCTCTACCACTACGGCGGCAACGCCAAGGTGCCGGACGCCGGGCCGTTCGACGTGACCGTCCGGATCGCGGCGCCGACGTTCATGCGCCACGACCCGGTCAACGGCAAGCGGTACCCGGAGCGAGTCGACGTGCGGTTCGAGAAGGTGACGTTCGCCAACGGCCGCAAGGAGAGCCCGGAGGGCTCACCCCGCGGCCAGGACGCGCCTACCGCGAGCTGAGCTCCCAGAGCCGGCTCGCCGCTTCCGGGTCGGTCGCGTACGCGGCCACCCCCGTGCGGCTGCCGGGCACGTTGGGCTCCGCCTCGTTGCAGTCCTCGAAGTAGTGGCCGGTCGCGCCTTCGACCAGCGGGGAGGCCGCGAGCAGCACCGAGGTGGCCGCGCCCTGCTCGGGCGTACGCCAGACGGCCTTGCTGCCCGCCGCCTTGCGGGCGGCTTCGAGCTCCTCCTCGCTGACGTGGCGCTGCAGCTTGGTCCGGATGCCGCCCGGGTGCAGCGCGTTGACGGCGATGCCGTCGTCGGCCCAGCGCCGGGCGGCCTCGACGGCGAACAGCACGTTGGCCGTCTTCGACTGGCCGTAGGCCGCCCATGGCTCGTACGCCCGCCGCTCGAAGTTGATGTCCTCGAAGATCACGGCGCTGCCGAGGTGGGCGGACGAGCTGACCGAGACGACCCGGGCCCCGCCGGCCTGCGCCAGCGCCGGGTGCAGGCCGGTGGCCAGCGCGAAGTGTCCGAGGTGGTTGGTGGCGAACTGCGATTCCCAACCATCGGGGGTACGGGACAGCGGCGCGGCCATCACACCGGCGTTGTTGACCAGGATGTGCAGCGGCCCGTCCCATCCGGCGACGAACGCGGCGACCTCCGCCCGGTCGGCGAGCTCGAGGTGCGCGACGTGGATGTATTTGTTGCCGGTGGTGGCGATGAGGTCGTCCGCGACGGCGGCGCCGGCGGCGAGGTCGCGCACGGCGAGGGTGACCTCGGCGCCGGCGGTGGCCAGCGCGCGGGCGGTCTCGATGCCGAGGCCGGAGGCGCCGCCGGTGACGATTGCCCGGCGGCCGGTGAGGTCGACGCCGTCGACCACGTCGGCAGCGGTCGAGGCGGCGGTGAACGGGGTCACGATGCGGTCAGGCATGGGGTCCAACTCCTTGTAGGCTTGAACCGGAGGGTCCTCCGGAACCATAACCGGAGGCTCCTCCGGATTGCCACCGTCCTCGGAAGGAACCGTCGTGACCGCCGCCACACCGCGCCCGCTGCGCGCCGACGCCCGGCGCAACCGGGAGCGCCTGCTGGCCACCGCCGTCGCCGCGTTCTCCCGCGATCCGGAGGTCACCCTCGACGCGATCGCCAAGGAGGCCGGCGTCGGGATCGGCACGCTGTACCGGCACTTCCCGACCCGGGAGGCGCTGGTCGAGGCCGCGTACCGCAACGAGCTAGCCCGCCTGGTCGAGGCGTCGGCGTCGTTGCGGTCGACACTGCCGCCGGACGAGGCGCTGCGGGCGTTCCTGGGCCGGTTCGTCGACTACCTGACCGCCAAGCAGGGCATGGCGGACGCGTTGCGGGCGGTGATCGCGGGCGGCGGCGACCTGTTCGCGGAAAGTCGGGCCCAGTTGCTCGCCGCGATCACGCCGCTGCTGGAGTCGGCGACCCTGGTCGAAGGCGTCGATCCCTTCGACGTGCTGGTCGCGGTCAACGGGGTGACCTTGGCCGCCGGGTCGCGCGAGCAAGCCGACCGGCTGCTCGACCTGCTGTTCGACGGGCTGCGCCAGCGGTAAATCCGGTGCCGCCCGGTCCCGTCCCCGGCTAGGGTGGCGGCCGTGCTTCCTGCGATCAGCGGCTCCACCGTAGACGGCAATGACTGGCTCGACCCGCAGTGGCGGGCGGGCGCCGAGGCCTGGGTGACCGAGCGGCTCGCCGCCCTCTCCACGCCTGTCACGGGCCCGATCGAGCAGACCCGGGTGCGTCCGTGGTCGGTCAGCCTGCGGGTGCCGACCGCCGCCGGTGCGTACTGGTTCAAGGCCAACACGTTCGGCTGCCGCTACGAGGCCGGCCTGGCCTCAGCCCTGGGCTGGTGGGCGCCCGACGCCGTGCTGGTGCCGGTCGCCGTGGAGCCTGACCGCGGCTGGCTGCTGACCGCCGACGCCGGCCCGATCCTGCGCGAGACCTCGCCGTCGCTGGACGACTGGGCGTCGCTGCTGGCGTCGTACGCGCAGTTGCAGCAGGCCCTGGCCGTACGGGCCGACGAGATGGTCGCGCTCGGCGTGCCCGACCAGCGCCCGCGCCTCCTGCCTGGTTTGCTGGCCGGCCTGCTCGACGATCCGGCGGTCCGCGCGGACCTCGGCACCGACCGGCTGGCCGCCATCACCGCGGTGGTGCCGGCCTACGAGACCTGGTGCGCGGAACTGGCCGGAGACGGCCTGGGCGCGTCGCTGCAACACGACGACCTCCACGACGGCAACGTCTTCGTCAACGGCCGCTTCTTCGACTGGGGCGACGCGAGCGTGGCGCACCCGTTCGGCACGCTCCTGGTCACGCTGTCGTCGGCGGGCTACACCTTCGGCCTGGACCCGGGCGCACCGGAACTGCTGCGGCTCCGTGACGCCTACCTGTCCGCCTGGCCGGGCGACCCGGTGGCCCTGCGCCACTCGGCCACGCTGGCCTGCCGCGTCACCCGCGTCAGCCGCGCGCTCTCGTGGCGGCGGTCGCTGGACCGCTCGGCGCTGCCGTTGGACGACGACGTGCGCACCGCACCCGCGGACTGGCTGGGCGAACTAACCGAACCCGACGTGATCTGACGTCAGGCCACGTCGGGCCTCGTCATGAGTGGCGAGGTCAGGTGCAGCACCAGATCGGGGTCGGTCAGGGGCACGATGTTCCAGGTCGCGACCGCGGTGCCGGCGTACACCACCAGCCTGACCCGGTGCGGCGTGGTGATGACGTAGAGGTCGGCGACGAACGTGTCGCCCTGCCAGGCGCCGGTCGCTACCACCGGGCGGCCCAGCGGTGCGCTTTCCCGCCATTCGCCGTGGCCCACCTCGACTTTCAGGGACGAGCCGAGGCTCACGAGCCAGCCATCCTCCGTAGCGTCGACGGTCACCGTGGTCCCGTCGGGCAGCGGTGAGTCCTCCGCGGAGGCGTCGAGTCGCGCCTTGACGGAGCGGCCGGGGGCGCCGTCTATCGGGGCGAGTGAGAGGTGCCGCAGCCGGTCGGCGAGGAGCGCGTCGTCCTCCGCGGTGCCCGCGTCGTCCAGGCCGGGCAGCAGGCAGTCCCACAGGGCGGCGGTGATCGCCTCTTCCTGGATCATGGCGCCGGTCACGACGACCACGAGATCGTGCGAGGGTACGACGATGCACTGCTGGCCGAAGGCGCCTTGGCCCCGGTAGCCGTGGCGGGACATCCAGAACTGGTAGCCGTACCCGCAGAGTGCGTCGGGGTTCTCCGCCCAGCCCTCGACGTGCCGCGTCTCGATCCACGGCGTGGTCGCGAGCCGCACCCACTCGCTCGGGACGAGCTGCCGGTCGCCCCAACGGCCGCCGCGCAACAGCAGTTCGCCGAAGGCGGCGACCGCCTCTGTTGTCAGGTGCAGGCCGTGGAACCCGAACACGGCACCGCTCGCCACGCGATCCCACTCGGCGTGGTCGACGCCCATCGGCCGCAGGAGGCGGTCGTCGAGGAACTCCGGCAGTTCGCGGCCCGTGACCCGCTCCACCATCCGGGCCAGGACGTAGGTGGTCGCGTTGTCGTACGCGTGGAAGGTTCCCTCGGAGTGGGGAAACGGGACGCGCAGGAAGCCCTTCACCAGGTCGTCCGGTTCGAGGTCCCAGGCCTCGCCGAGGCTGTCCGTGTCGTGCCCGGCCGACATGGACAGCAGGTGGTGCACCGTGATGCGGCGGGCCTGCTCCGAGATGCCGTCCGGTACGCGGTCGGGCAACACGTCCACCACCCGGTCGTCCAGCGCGAGCAGCCCGTCGGCGATCGCGAGCCCCACGGCGACCGAGGTGAACGACTTGGTCAGCGAGTAGAGCAGGTGCGGGCGCTCGGCCGAATAGGGCGCCCACCAGCCTTCGGCAGCGACGTGCCCGTGTCGCACGACCATGATGGAGTGGCACTCGATGGACTGCGCCTCGAACCGGTCCAGCACCGCGTTGACGGCACGGGACGGCACCCCCGAAGCGGACCGTGGCAGCAGAGCGGGCATCCACGCACCCTAGAAGATCGCGGTGACATTCAGCAGGTGTTATCCGGCGCGGGTTCGGCGAGAATCGACGGATCTCGTCGTCCCCTGGGAGGCACCGCCGTGACGTTCAACCTCAGCGTGATCCTCCGCGAGTCCGCCCGCCGCGACCCCGACAAGACCGCGGTCATCTTCGGTGATCGCAAGGTCAGCTTCGCCGAGCTCGACGCGGCCGCCGACCGGGCCGCGGCCGGACTGCTGCGGCACGCGTCACCCGGCGACCGGGTGGCGCTGATGCTGCCCAACCGCGTCGAGTTTCTCGAGTGCTACTTCGGCATTCTCAAGGCCGGCCTGGTCGCGGTGCCGATGAACCCGTTGCTGAAGGCCGCCGAAGTCGCGCACATCGTCAACGACAGCGGCGCCCGCGTGGTGGTCGCCGGCGACCTGTCGGCCGGCGAGGTAAACGGCGTCCCGGTGCTCAACCCCGACCGATCCGACTACCTGGGCGACCCGGACCCGCTGCCCTACGCGGCCACCACGAACGCCGACGACACCGCGGTCATCATCTACACGAGCGGCACGACCGGCCGGCCCAAGGGCGCGGAGCTGACCCACTTCCAGCTCTATCTGAACTGTTCGCTGTCCGGCGAGCGGTTCGACAGCGGACCCGATGACGTGGCGCTCGCGGTGCTCCCGTTCTTCCACGTGTACGGACTGTCCAGTGTGGTCAACGTGGCGATCCGCAAGGGCGGCACGATCGTGGCCGTGCCCCGTTTCGACGTGGAGCTCGTGCTCGACGCGCTGCACGACCACCGGGTCAGCATCCTCGCCGGAGTGCCGACCATGTACCACGCCCTGCTCAACGCCGACACCGGCGACCGCGACCTGTCGGCGCTGCGGCTCGGTTCGTGCGGCGGCGCGTCCATGCCCGAGGCGGTGCTCAAGGGCGTCGAGGAGAAGTTCGGCATCACGGTGCTGGAGGGCTACGGGCTCTCCGAGACCGGCAGCACCGCGACGATGAACCCGGGCGTCGACGACCGCCGCATCCTCTCCATCGGCCGGCCGATCTGGGGTGTCGACGTGCGGGTCGCGGCATCGGACGGCGCGGAGGTGCCGACCGGCGAGGTTGGCGAGCTGCTGGTCCGCGGCCACGTGGTGATGAAGGGCTACCACGGCAACCCCGAGGCCACCGCGGAGACGATCCGGGACGGCTGGCTGCACACCGGCGACCTGGGCTACCGCGACCCGGACGGTTTCCTCTACGTGGTCGACCGGATCAAGGACCTGATCATCCGGGGCGGTTTCAACGTGTACCCACGCGAGGTGGAAGAGGTCCTCTACGGCCACCCGGCCGTGGCCGAGGCGGCGGTGGTCGGCCGACCCGACGAGCGGCTCGGCGAGGAGATCGTCGCGGTGGTCTCCGTGCGGCCGGGCGCCGACCTGGACCCCGCCGAGCTGATCGCCTACTGCCGGACCCGGCTGGCCGACTACAAGTGCCCGCGCGAGGTGCGGGTGCTGGACACGCTGCCCAAGAGCGCGACCGGAAAGCTCCTCAAACGCGAGCTTCGGGCGAGCCTCTGACTAACGGGGTACGACGATCATGCCGTCCCGTGGTCGGGTCGGTACGCGGTCCAGGGGAATGTCGAGGTCCTGTGGCGGCACGTCGTAGTCCAGGCAGGCCACCCGGATCGCGAGGTCGGACAGCAGCGCGACCGTGTTCGGCTCGCCTGGGCAGCGGTGGCCGGCGGCGGGGTTGCCGGCGCCCTGCGACACGAGGGTGAACGGGTCCCGCGCGGCCTCCGCGTCCGGGCCGAGGAACCGCTCCGGGTCGAAGCGGTACGGGTCCTTCCACAGCGCCGGGTCGTGGTTCTGCCCGTACAGGTCGAGCAGGATCAGCGAGCCTGTCGGGATGGCGTGCCCGGCGAACTCGACGTCGCCGGCCGCCCGGCCGCCGACGAACGGCGCGAAGGGGTAGAACCGGCGGACCTCGTGGGCGAACGCCTCCGCGAACGCGCGGTCGCCGGACCGCAGAGGATCCCGGTGGTCGGGCCAGCGGTGCAGGGCGTGCGCGGCGAACGCGACGAGCCAACTGACCGCGACCGTGGGCCGCGCGATGTTGAGGATCTCGACGGCGGCGGTTCCCCGCGTGAGCAGGTGGCCGTCGTCGGCGCGGTGCCGTGCGATGACCTCCAGCGGGGTGTCGCCGCCCGCGCGGCCGTCGCGCAGGGTCGCCACCACGTCGGACAGTCGCTGCTCCTGGCGCCGCCGCGCGGCCCGGGCCTGCCAGTGCCGCTGCCCGGCGGTGGCGAATCCGTCGACCATGGCGACGCAGTCCCCGGCCAGGTCGCCGTCCGGTGGAAGGCCCATCCAGCGGGCGACCCCGTCGGCCAGGACCGCGGCGGCCGCGTCGAGGAGTGACACCGGCCGACCGACCCAGCCTGGCGCGGCGGTGTCCCAGGCGGCGCCGGTCTCCGCGACGAGGTCGGCGATCCGGTCGGTGGTGAACAGCGTCAGGAACATGGCCTTGCGGTGCCGGTGCTCCAGGCTGTCGAGCGTGTGCACCGCGCCGCGCCCGAACAGGGTCGCCTGGACGGAACCCGGGACGGCGCCGGTGCGGCGCACGTGCCGCTCGTCGTAGAAGAAGCGGGCGGCCGACGGCCCGCCGATGCCGTACGCCCGCCGACCCAGCAACCGCGTCTCGACCACACCGTCGGCGCTGCCTCGGCGGCTGTCCGGCAGCCAGGCATAGCCCTTGACCAGAAGGGCGGCGGAACTGTCGCGCATCATGGCGACTTCCATTCCCACTGGAAATTGGTCATAAACGGGTCAGTTCGGGCCCACTTCGCGACGGACCGTTTCGACGCCGGCGACCGCGAGTGTCGGAGTGCCGTCCGGGTCGCGGCGCAGCAGCACGGTCGAGCCGGGCAGCAGGCCGTCGGCCATGAGGTAGGTCTCGCCGCGTACCCAGCGCAGGTCGAAGCGGCGGGACTGCAGGTGCAGGACCAGTCGCGACTTCTCCAGCGTCAGCAGGTAGCCGCCCTCGTAGTAGCCCAGCCACGGCCCGACCCGGCGCGGGTCGACCGGGTGCGTCGTGGGGCCTTTCGCGGTCAAACTCTCGCGCGCCCGCGCCGCCGCCGCGCTGACCTTCGGCGGCACGCCCTCGTTGAGGCCGAACCGGCCGCTGAGGATCGCGTTGAGCGCGTAGAGGTAGAGGAACAGGCCCGTCGGTTCCGGGTTGATGTTGTTGAGCACGACCAGTCCGAGGTCGCGTTCGGGCAGGAAGCCGATGTACGCGGTGAAGCCGTCGATCGCCCCGTTGTGCCAGACGAGCGACGTGCCGTCGGTGAACCGCTCGCGGATCCAGCCCATGCCATAGCCCTGCGCGACGCCGTCCGGGTCGAGGACCGGGTCGATGGGCACGTCCACGTGCGGCTTCCAGCACTCGGCGAGGTTCGCGGCCGAGACCACCCGCCGGCCGGTCACCGAGCGGCCGCGACGCAGTTGCAGGCGTACGTAGCTGGCCATGTCGTCCAGTGTGGACAGCGTGCCGCCGGCCGGTGCGTAGCTGCCGACCGGGCCGTACGGCAGGACATTGGTGTTGCCGAAGATGTCGACGCCGTTGCCCCGGCTGTAGTCGGCGACCACGCCGCGCGGGTCGTCGGCGATCGTGCTGCCGGTCATGCCGGCCGGTGCGAACAGGCGCGTGCGGATCGCCTCGACCCAGGCGGCCGCGACGTCGGCGGGTCGCACGCCCGAGGCGAGCAGCGGCAGGTAGCCGCCGGTGGCGTACACCGTGTTGTTGTAGATCCAACGGGTTTCCGGCGGTGCCTCGACCGGCAGGTTGACGACCTGTTGGAGCAGTTGCTCGGCGGTCGGGTAGCCCTCGTGCAGCGCGGAGAGCGCCGGCGGCTCGCCGATGCCCGTGCCCATGCCGAGCAGGTCGCGCACCCGCAGCGTCCGGGTGAGCTCCGGCGTCGGCGCGCGGGACCCGGACCAGGCGTCGACGGCCCGCTGGTCCCAGCCGATGACGCCGTCGTCCACATAGGTCGCGGCGAGCAGCGACGACATCGACTTGGTGGTCGAGGCGACCAGGAAGTGCGTACGCGGTGAGATGGCCGTTCGCCGGCCCGGGTCGGTGTGGCCGAGGGTCAACCGGTGCAGCACGCGGTCGGCGCTGACGATCGCCACCGCGGCGCCGACCAGTCGCTCGCGACCGAACTCGGCCCGGACCTGCCGGTCGAAGTCGGCCCAGGGCAGCGGTGCCGCGGTCGCCGGTGTGCCCAGCGCCCCGGCACCGGCGGCGAGACCAAGAGCACGCAGGATCGTCCGTCGTCGCATGCTCTTCGTTTACCGCAAATCCGGACATAGGGCCTATCCGACACGCGCGAAGGGCGACCCCTGGTCGGGGTCGCCCTTCGATTCGAAGGGGCCTTACGCCTTCGGGGTCAGCACGAAGATCGGGATCAGCCGGTCGGTCTTCGTCTGGTACTCGTCGTAGTCCGGCCAGGTCGCGGTGGCCCGCTGCCACCAGGCCGCGCGCTCGTCGCCGGTCGCCACGCGGGCCACGTAGTCCTTGCGGACCGCCCCGTCCTGAAGCTCGACGTGCGGGTGGGCGACGAGGTTGTGGTACCAGACGGGGTGGGTCGGCGCGCCACCCTTCGAGGCGACCACCGCGTACTCGCCTTCGTGCTCGACCCGCATCAGGGGCGTCTTGCGGATCTTGCCGCTTTTGGCGCCGACCGAGGTCAGCAGGATGATCGGACGACCACGCAGCGTGTTGCCTTCCGCACCCTCGGTGCTCTCGAACAGCTCGGCCTGCTTGCGGGCCCAATCACTGGGGCTGGGGGCGTACTCACCGCTCAGGGGCACGGTGTCTCCTTAACTGGGGGGTAACCGTGAAGCTACCTCGATTTCCTCCGCGTCGGCCATCGCGCGGGCCGCGTCCGCCGCCGGGTACGGAGTCGTCCGGCTCGTGCCCCACAGGTCCCAGAAGAAGTCGTTGAACACCACCGCGACCGGCGCGTATCGGCTGACCACGGCCGCGAGTGGTGACTCCAGCCCGGCAGGCGCGGCACCGGCGGCGCAGGCCCGGATGTAGTCGTTGCGTGCGACCGGGTCCGGCACCCCGGCGGCGTGCGTGACCAGCCAGTTGACGAGCTGGGCGAGCGTGTAGCAGCGGTCGTGCGTGGCGTGGTGGTCGACGAAATCGCGCTCGTCGGAAGACAGGGCGAACGCCGGCGACGTGGCCAGTCCCAGGTCCGCGAAGTAGAGCCGGCGGCCGTCGGTGAGCACGTTGCCGAAGTGGGCATCGAAATGCAGCAGCCCGTTGGCGTTCATGAAGCCGACGTCGGCGAGCAGCGCCCGGCACACCATGCGAACGGCGGCGGCGAGCGCGTCCGGTCCGGCGGCCAGCCGGTCGTGCAGCCACCCGTGCAGGCTCCACGGCACGTGCTCCTGGAACAGCACGATGCTCGTCGTGGCCGTCGCACGGGCCCGCAGCCGGTGGCCGACTCCCGGTGCGCCGCCCCAGTAGGCGACGGCGGCCGCGACATCGGCATGCTCCGCGGGCGGCGATGCGGCACCGGGCAGCACCCGCCAGTGATGCAGCAGCGGGAACGCCGCGGTCCGTCCGGCCAGCACCCAGCCGGTCGCCAGTTGGTTGGCGGCCAGCTCGCGCCAGGCGCCGAAGCCTGGGCTGCCGATCTCGCCGACGCCGTACTGGCAGAACGGCGGAAGGTCGAACAGGTTCGCGGTGGACAACGCGTTGGCCCGTTCGAGGTCGCTGAGCGGGATCCGTTTGACGAACACCGCCGCGCCGGCGACGTCGAGGCTGGCCACCTCGCCGCCGATCCCCGTGCCGATCGCGTGGGCCGACGCCACCCGGTGCGCGAGCTCGTCGTCGGTGAGCCGGGCCAACGCCGCCGAGACGGCCTCGTGGCGGGCGATGCGTGCGGTCAGGATGCCCGCGCCTCGATCACGATGGCCAGGCACATCTCGTCGGCCGTGCCCTCGCCCCAGACCACGTAGCGGGGCGGGAGCTTGCGCAGCGCGGGCAGCTTCTGTCGCAGGCCCGCGTCGTGGGTGCAGGTCACGCGGTACGTGTCGCCGGGTTTGACCGTGACCCCCTCGCCGACCGGGCGGATGGCCTGGTCGTCGAAGTCGAACGCGGGCATGTCGAGCAGGGTGCGGGCGCCCGGCGTGCCGGGGTTGAGCTCGACCTTGATCGAGCGACCCAGCAGGTGCATGTGGCCGCCGATCCCGTAAAGCGTGGCGGTCCGGAAGACCCGGCGCGTGCAGGACTGCGTCGGCCCGGGCTCGGGGGCGCCGCCGCAGAGTCGGGCGAGGCCGTCCACGGTCTGGCCGGCCTGGTCGCCGAACCGGCGCACCACGTCGGCGACCGCGCGGTCCCGGTCGCAGAGCGGGCCCTTCTCGCCGGCGGCGCAGGGCAGCTCGATGGGGGCGGGCAGCAGCGTGGTGTGCAGCGGAGTCAGCTTGCCGCCGGCCAGCCGCAGGCGAATGCCGGACCGGTCGGCCCCGCCGGGTGCGCCGCCGGTGGCCAGCAGGCTGTAGTGGATCTGCATGACCAGCAGGCTGCCCGGGCTCAGCTCGAAGCCGACGCCGGTCGGGAAGATGGTCTCGCCGACGCCGGGCGCCCAACTCGCCACCCACGCGGGGTCGTCGCCGATGCCGGCATCGCCGAAACACTGCCAGCCGTCGCCGTCGGTGGCCGCGTCGTGTGCGCGTACCCGATCGGCGTCCTCCGCCGGGATCTGGAAGAAGATCGCGTGGTGCACGATGTCGCGGTTTTCGGGCCGGAACTGGCTGCCGGTCAGGTACGCGGTCTCGGTGAGCTTCGGGTCGACCACAAAGCACCGATATTCGTCGGCGTCGTCACCGGGCGGGTCCGGAGTGAACGGTCGCGCGAGTCCGGTGTCGACGAACCGCTCGCCGCCGCGCAACGGCTGCGCCCTCGGCGGGGGTGACGCGCTGTGGCCGCCGTGCGGAGCCGCGGTCTCTGTGGGCGCGGGCGCCGCGGCCTCGGGCGCGTTGGAGCCGCAGGCCGCGAGGCCGAGCGCGCAAATGGTCAGGACCGCGACGAAACCCAGACGTCGGGACATGCGCACCAATGTATCCCTAATCGCCCGGTCGGTGTGACCGGCTTCGCCTCGGGTGCAACCTAGTTCGACCGTGGGCCGTAAGAAGGGGGACACACAGGGAAGAGGCGGCCGGTGCGCGACGCGCCCAGTTTCGACGAGTTCTACCGGGCGACCGCGGCCCGGACGCTGCGGTATGCGGTGGTCGTCGTGGGAGATCACGGCGAGGCCCAGGACGCGGTGCAGGAGGCGTACGCGCGGGCCTGGCGCCGTTGGGAGACGGTGGCCGACCATCCGGCCCCCGAAGCGTGGGTGCGCCTGGTGATCAGCCGGCTGGCCACCGACCGCTGGCGGCGGCTCGGCGGGCTGGCCGGGGCGCTGCGCCGCAGCGGACCACCGCCGACCGCACCGCCGCCGAGCGAGAACACCGTCGTGCTGGTCGCCGCGCTGCGCGACCTGCCGGCCAACCACCGCCGGGCGCTGGCCCTGCACTACCTCTGCGACCTGTCCGTCGAGCAGATCTCGGCCGAGACGGGCGCCGGGACGAACACCGTGAAGTCGTGGCTGGCGCGCGGCCGGGAACGGCTCGCCGCGGTGCTCACCGAAACCGACACCGACACGGACCTGGGGGTACGTGATGCGTGACCTCGAGAGCCGATTCGCCGAGTTCGCGGGCGACGTGGACGCACGAGGCCTGACCGACGCGGCCGACCTGCGCCGAGGCGCGGACCGCCGGGCCCGGCGCCGGATGGCGGTGCTCGTGTCGGCCGGCGTGGTCGTGGTCGCCGCCGCGGGTGCGGGCGTGTTCCGCGGGGCCACGGCGCCGCCGGACCCGATCGTCCCACCGCCGGTGACCCCCACGCCGAGCTTCTCGCCGAGCCCGACGCCCGGCCCGTCCCGGACGTCCGCGCCGCCGACCTCGCCCAGCGTGAGCTCGGTGCCGCCGACGATCACCAGCATTCCGGGCCGGGCGTTCTTCGCGATCCCGAGTGAACGGCGCACGGTGCACGCGGCCGTCAACAAGCCGGCGGATTTCCCGGTCACCAAGTTCTGCGCCGACCCGCTCGCCGACGATTCGACCGTCACCGCCCGTCGGGTGCGGGAGAGCTACTACCAGTCGCCGTCCCAGGTCGACGACAACGCGATCGAGGGGGTCGTCGTCCAGGCGATCTCGGCGTACGGGCCGGGCAGAGCCGCCAAGGCCATGGACCGGCTGCGGTCGGAGCTGAACGGCTGCGACTCGTACGAGTCGGAAGGAATCACGTACACGCTGGAGACCCTGAACCCACCGGACGACGGCGACGAGGCGATCCTCGTGGAGCGGCGCAGCGAGTGGAGCCAGGGCAATGACTCGGACTATCTCCTGGCCATCCGGGTCGGCGACATCGTCACGGTGGTCAGCGACAGCGTGTTCGAGATCGGCGAGGCGGACCCGGACGACGTACGCCTCTTCGGCGGGCTGGCGGTGGAGACGATCGAAGACTGGCGCTGAGTTCTTTCAGGGCTCGTGGAAGGGCTCGGGCTCGGCGGCAATGCGCTTGGCCATCAGGCAGAACTCGTTGCCCTCGGGGTCTTCGAGGACCACCCAAGAGCCGCCGGCCTGGATGGGGGAGCGGCGGGCGCCGAGGGCGAGCAGCCGGTCCAGCTCCTGGGCCTGGTCGCCGTCGGTAGGGCAGACATCGAAGTGCAGGCGGTTCTTCGCTGACTTGACCTCGGGTACGCGGATGAACAGGATGTCGGGGCTGACGGTCGCGCCGCGGATCGCCACGCCGGTCTCGTCCCGGGCGAAGATCCGATAGCCGAGCACGCCAGACCAGAAGGCGGCGAGCAGTTCCGGGTCCGCGCAGTCGATCACAATGTCGCCAACCCGGCTGGTCATGCGCGGCAGCCTAGTGATGACCTTCGGGTCGTGCCACCATGGCCGTATCGGCTCGGCCGTCATCATCGCGCACCACCGATCGAAGGGCCGAGAGCCATGGCCAGTGACCAGTCATTACTCCAGGTGCTCGTGGTCGAGGACGACCTCGGCGACCTCGCACTGGTGGAGAACGCCTTCGCGGACCACAGCGTCTCCAGCACGCTGCACCACGTGGCCGACGGAGCCGACGCCTTGGCGTTCCTGCGGCGGGAGAACGGGTTCGCGGATGCGCCGCGCCCGGACCTGATCCTGCTCGACCTCAACATGCCGCGGGTAGACGGCCGGCAGGTACTGGACCAGATCAAACACGACGACGACCTGAGGTCCATCCCGGCGATCGTCTTCACGACGTCCGCGGCGACCCCGGACATAGTGGCCAGCTACCGCTCACACGCGAACGCATACGTCACAAAGCCCATAGACCTCGACGACTTCGACCGCGTGGTCTCCGAGATCCGCAACTTCTTCGGCCACACAGCGTCCCTGCCACACCGGGAGACCGACAGCCCGTCGTCGTAGCCCTTGGTCCCTGACCTGCCGACCGTCGCGGCCCGCGAGAGGCCAAGACGCGGCGGGTGGCTGGCGGTTGGTGGTCAGTAGACCGAACTGTCGCCCCCATGATCATGTGTCGTGTGTCTGGGGGAACGGGCGTGTCGGGCATGATCGAGTGTGCATGGTCGGGTCGACGCGCCGTGCGAGAACTCGACCAGCGACACATGATCATGCGCGGGTGTCCTCAGCTTGTCGCTCGGCTGCACTTGATCATGGGCCGATCCTCGCGAGCAGTCGCGGTGTCACGGCACACCCCTGTCGGGGCCGCCGGCGGCGCGTCGCAAATGACCCAACCGCCGCCGGCACAGGGCCCATAGATATTCATGAGCCGGCAGCCCTGCCGCCCGCGCCGGATCACACCGCCGCGATGCGCGCCCGCTCTAGAGCTGTTCGCTCGGGGTTGGCGTGCGGCTCAGTTCTGACTGCCTGGTGTCGGTCGGGTGGCTCGCTGGCCGGTCCCAGGAGTTGTTCGACCGGTTCGTCGTGCGGCTCGACCCTGACCGCTCGGCGTCGGCTCGGGTCGGTCGCCGGCAGGCGATACCGCCGCGAAGTCCGGCTCGACCCGACCGCCCGGTTTCGATCGGGCGGATTGCCCTCCGGCGACACCCCCGGAGACCGGTGAGGACCCTTCGCCGGGCGGCGTACATGGTCTGGCATGTGCGTACATCCCGGAGCATGTATTTCGCCCGGGCAAACCGCGGCTCGGGCCACCGCCGGACGGCGCCGGGACGTTCGTCTCGGCTTGGTTAGCTCGGCGGGACGGGGCCCTGGGTGGGCGTCCTTTCCCGCCTGAGTGACCGTTTTGCATGACATACAGGTGAAATTTTTCTTGCCTGGCGGGCAAGAAAAGTGTCGCCTACCGATTGTCGACAGTCGGCGGTGACCATTACGGTCCTGATCATGTCCGCGCGGCTTGGCGTTCTGATCGCCACCTACCTCGAACCCGATCTGGTCCAACGCATCGCTGATGTGGATCCGAGGATCGACGTCAGCTACGAGCCGGAGATCGTTCCGGTTCCGCGCTACGTCTGCGACCACGTCGGCACTCCGCGCCAGCTCACCTCGGCTCAGCAGGACCGCTGGGAGCGGGCCCTTGCCGGCGCCGATGTGTCGTTCGACTTCGACTGGCAGGCGCCTGCCGACCTGGCGACGCGGGCGCCGGGGCTGCGGTGGGTTCAGGCGACCAGCGCCGGCATCGGGGGCTTCGTCCAGCGCACCGGGCTCGACCGCACCGGCCTGACGTTCACCACCGCGGCCGGGATCCACGCCGTCCCCCTCGCCGAGTTCGCGGTGCTGGGGGCTCTGCACTTCGTCAAGGGTGTTCCGCACCTGCGGGCGCAGCAGGCCGCGCACCACTGGCAGCGCTACACCACCAGCCGGCTGGCCGGCCGCACCGTCACCGTCGTCGGGCTTGGGGGGATCGGCCGGCAGGTGGTGGCCAGCTTCGCCGCGCTCGGCACCCGGGTGCTCGCGGTCGGGCGTCCGGGTCGGGACTACGAGGTCGACGCCGCCGCAGGTGTGCACACGACCGACGAGCTCGACGACCTGCTGCGCTGGACCGACGTGCTGGTGCTGTGCACGCCGTTGACCGCGCAGACCGACGGGCTGCTGTCGGCCGAGCGGATCGCCAAGCTCAAGCCCGGCGCGATCGTCGTCAACATCGGCCGGGGGCAGCTCGTCGACGAGACCGCCCTCGTAAAGGCGCTGCGCGGCGGCGCGCTGGCCGGTGCCGCGCTCGATGTGTTCGGCACCGAGCCGCTGCCGGCTGAATCGCCCTTGTGGGACCTCGACAACGTGCTCGTCTCGCCGCACTCGGCGTCCACCGTGGACACCGAGAACGCGGCGATCACCGACCTGTTCTGCGACAACCTGCGCCGTTACCTCGACGGCCGCGAGCTACGCAACGTCTACCAGCGGGAGTTGGGCTACTGACATGACGGACCTGACCGGTACCTGGTACATCAGCCCCACGCCGTTCACCGGCGACGGTGCTGTCGACCCGGACAGCCTGCGGCGGATCGTCGACGCCGCGTCCTCCTGGGGCGCCGACGGCATCACCATCCTCGGTGTGATGGGTGAGGTCGCCGACCTCACCTCGGCCGAGCGCGAGACGGTGCTGTCCACCGTCGCGACCGCGGCGGCCGGGCGGATTCCGTTCGCTGTCGGCTGTTCGGCGCCGGCCGCCGCGGTGGTTCGCGCCAACGTCGCGCGGGCCGTCGACGCGGGTGCCAGCGCGGTGATGGTCGCCGCGCCGACGTTGCTCAGGGACACCGACCAGATCGCCGCCTTCTACACCGCCGCCGTCGGCACCAGCCCGATTCCGGTGATCGTCCAGGACGAGCCCGCCGCGACCGGTGTGACCATGCCGGTCTCCGCGCTGCTGGCCGCGCTGGACGCCGCGCACAGCACCGTGGTCAAGCTCGAGGACCCGCCGACGCCGCCGAAGATCGGGCGGTTGTTGGCCCAGCGGCCTGGGTTGACCGTGTTCGGCGGGCTCGGTGGTGTCAGCGCCTACTCGGAACTGCGCCGGGGTGCGGCCGGGACGATGACCGGGTTCGCGTACCCGGAGATCCTCAAGGCCATTCGGCTGGCGTTCGAAGCTGGCGACACCGCGCGGGCCGCGGCGCTCAACGACCGGTTCCTGCCCTACCTCGTCTTCGAGGGCCAGGTGCGGGTCGGGCTCGGCATCCGCAAGGAGGTGCTGCGCCGGCGCGGCGTGCTGGCCACGGCCCGGACCCGCGCGCTGAACCCCCTGCCGGACCCGGCGACCCTCGCGGAGCTCGACGACGTGCTTGCCCGCGTCGGCCTCACGCCCGGCATCGAGCCCTTGGAGTTGCAGTGAGCACCGCTCTCGTTGGGGGCGCGAGCGCTGGTCTCGGAGCGGCGATCGCGAACCGGCTCGCTGCTCACGGTAACGATCTGCTGCTCTGGTCTCGGAGTGCCGAACGGCTCGCACCGATGGCGGCCAAGATCCGGCAGGAGTACGGCGTCACCGTGCACACCGTCGCCGCGGACGCGGCCGACCCGGACGCCGCCGCCACCGTGGCCCGGAAAGCCCAAGAGCTCTTCGAGAGCGTCGACATCCTCGTGCTCAACGCCGGCGGCCCGCCGCCGGCCACGGCCGACAAGACCGACGCCGACGGCTGGCGCGCCGCGCTTCAACTGCTCACGATCACCCCGATCGACCTCGCCACCCGGCTGCTGCCCGGGATGCGCGAGCGCGGGCACGGCCGGATCATCGCGGTGCTCTCCTCGGGGGTACGCGAGCCGCTGCCACACCTGACCTACTCCAACAGCGGCCGGGCCGCCCTGGCCGCCTGGATCAAGACGCTTGGCCGCGAGGTCGCCCAAGACGGCGTCACCGTCAACGGTGTCGTGCCGGGCCGGATCGACACCGACCGGGTCGCGCAGCTCGATGCCGCCGCTGCCAAGCGGACCGGCACCGACCCCGCCAGTGTCAAAGCGGCCAGCATCGCCACGATCCCGGCCGGGCGGTACGGACGGCCGGAGGAGTTCGCCGCCCTCGTCGGCTTCCTCGCCGGCCCCGAGTCCTCCTACGTGACCGCCAGCCTGCTCGCCTGCGACGGCGGCCTCATGCGGAGCCTGCCGTGAACAGGATTTCGAAGCAGGTCCGTGACACGCCCGCGTCCGGCATCCGGGCGCTCGCCAACGCCGCCTGGGCGCACCCGGGCGCGGTACACCTCGAGTTCGGTGAGCCGGACTTCGCCACGCCGGCCCACATCGTCGAGGCGGCGGACGTAGCGGCACGCGCCGGGCACACCCGTTACGGGCCGAGTGCCGGGCTGCCCGCCCTGCGTGAAGCGGTCGTCGCGAAACTGGCCCGCGACAACGGCCTGACCGCGACGATGAACAACGTCGTCGTCACGGCCGGCGGCGTCGGCGCACTGACCGCCGCCTACAAGGTGCTCCTGGAACCGGGCGACGACATCCTCGTGCCCGACCCGGGCTGGACCAACTTCACCACCATCGCCACGATGCTCGGTGCCACCGCCAAGGGCTACCGGCTGATCGAAGAAGACAACTTCGGGCCCGACTACGACCATCTCGCGTCGCTGGTCGGCCCGCGCACCAAGGCGATCCTGGTCAACTCACCGGCGAACCCGGTGGGCTACCAGTGGACCGCCGGCCAGCTCGCCGAACTGGGCGCCTGGGCCAACGAGCACGGGCTGTGCGTCATCTCCGACGAGTGCTACGACCAGCTCTGGCTCGACGAGCCGGCCACCACCTTCACCGTCGCCGCACCGGAGACCCCGGCAGTCACGGTGTTCTCCCTGTCCAAGAGTTATGCGATGACCGGGTGGCGGCTCGGCTACGCGGTGACCGGCGGACCCGGTGCCGACCAGCTCGGCGCCGGCCTCGCGCGGGTGCAGGAGGCGACCGCCTCCTGCGTCAGCACACCGACCCAGCACGCCGGGATCGCCGCGCTGTCCGGCCCGCAGGACGCTGTCGCCGAGATGCGTGTGGCGTACCGGGAACGCCGCGACGTCGCCGTCGAACGCGCGGCCGCCCTCGGGCTCAAAGCCGCTCGCCCCGCCGGCGCCTTCTACCTCTGGCTCACTGATCACTCCATAACCGACAGTGCTGGGTTCGCCCTGGACCTGTTGCGTGACCAGGGTGTCGCACTCGCACCCGGTATCGCTTTCGGCGCGGCGGGCGAGTCCCGCATGCGCCTTTCACTGGCCGCCCGGCCCGAGGACATCGACCTCGGACTGTCCGAACTGGCCGCTGCCCTCAACGTCCGTCCCACATAAGAGATGGAGCGCACATGAAGTCCACACCCCTCCGGCCCCTTCTCGGCGCGCTGCTCGCCGGCACCCTCGCGGTCACCGCCGCCTGTGCCGGAAACAGCACGCCGACCGACACCGGCGCCGCCGCCGGCAGCTCGACCGAGCCGCGCTTCGGCGAGACGATGACCGTCGCGTACAAGAGCGACCCGAAGACCTTCGACCCGGCGGTGTGCTACGACGCCACCTGCTGGAACAACATGCGGATGATGTACGACCGGCTGTTCGACTACGTGGGCGACACCATGGAGATCGAGCCGCAGGCCGCGCAGGACATGCCGCAGGTGAGCCAGGACGGGCTCACCTACACCGTGAAGCTGCGCGCCGGCATGACGTTCAGCGACGGCAAGCCCGTCACCGCCGCCGACGTCGTCTACTCGTACACCCGGATCCTCGACCCGGCCACGAAGTCCCCGGTGGCCAGCTTCTGGACCGGCATCAAGGGCGGGGCCGCCGGGATCACCGCGGTCGACGACAGCACCGTGCAGATCGTGCTGACCGCGCCGAACAGCGCCTTCAAGTACGTGTTGGCGATGCCGCACGCGTCGATCATCGAGAAGGACTCGGCGAGCAAGCCGATCGGCTCGGGCCCGTTCGTGCTCGACCACTTCACCCCCGGCTCCGAGATCGTGGTCAACCGCAACGCCAAGTACTGGGACGCGCCGAAGCCCTATGTGGACAAGGTCGTCGAGAAACTCGGCGTCGACCCGCACGTGCAGCTCCTCGAGCTTCAGAAGGGTCAGATCGACCTGATGGGCGACCCGATCCCGGCCGCCGACTACCTGAAGGTCAGCACCGACGCGTCGCTCAAGGCGCAGACGAAGACGATCGTCAAGCCGTCGACGTACTACGTCACGATGAACACGAAGATGAAGCCCTTCGACAACCCGAAGGTGCGCGAGGCCGTCTCGTACGCGTTCGACCGCAACTTCCTGCTCAAGCTCGTCGCGGGCCAGGGCGAGGTGGCCAACGAGTACCTGCCCAAGGGTGTCACCGGCTACACCTCCGAGAAGCTGGTGCACGACCAGGACATCGCGAAGGCCAAGCAGCTCCTGACCGAGGCCGGCTACCCCAACGGTTTCGAGACCACGATGTACTCGTGGAACACCGACCCGTGGACCGCGCTGCTGCCCCAGCTCCAGCAGGACCTGGGCAAGATCGGCATCAAGGTCGACGCCCAGCCGATCCAGCAGAGCGCCTTCTTCGAGCTGGCCGCGACGCCCAACAAGGCGCCGATGACGCTGACCTTCTGGGTGGCCGACTACCCGGACGGAAGTGACTTCTACCAGGCGCTGCTGTCCTGCGCCTCGGCCGTGCCGGGCGCGCAGAACTACCCGTTCTACTGCAACAAGGACGTCGACGACCTGGTCAACAAGGCGCTCGCCGCTTCCACTGTGGACGAGGCGAACACCATCTACGCCGAGGCGACCAAGAAGATGCTCGCCGACAACCCGGTGGTGCCGCTCTACTACGGCTCCAAGACCGAGGTGTTCGGCAAGACCGTCGGCGGCTACCACTCGCAGCCGATCTGGGGCTGGGACATGACCAACTACTGGAAGACCAACGGCAAGAGCAGCCGCTGACCTTCCGAGGCGATGCGGCCGCGCCGCCAACCCCCTTCCGCGGCGCGGTCGCATCGCCACCCACCCCCTTCGAACCCCGAGGATCTCGATGACAGCCATCCTCGAAGTCGACGACCTCACCGTCGACTTCAGCCGGACCACCGCGGTCCGTGGCGTCTCCCTGCGTGTGGAGGCGGGCGAGCGGGTCGGCATCGTCGGCGAGTCCGGCTCCGGCAAGTCGGTCACCGCGCAGGCGGTGATGCGGCTGCTGCCGCCGACCGCCACCGTCGGCGGCCGGATCCGGTTCGCCGGGCAGGACGTGCTGGGTTTCGACCCGGCCCGGCTGGCCGCCTGGCGCGGCGCCGACATCGCCATGGTCTTCCAGGACCCGATGTCGAGCCTCAACCCGCTGCTGCGGGTCGGCACGCAGCTCACCGAAGGACTGCGTCGGCACCGTGGCCTCGGTAAGGCGGCGGCCCGCGCGGAGGCGGTGCGGCTGCTGCGGACGGTCGGCATCGACGACGCCGAGCGCCGGCTCGACGACTACCCGCACGCGTTCAGCGGCGGGATGCGCCAGCGGGTCTGCATCGCCATCGCCGCGGCCTGCACGCCCAAGCTCATCATCGCCGATGAGCCCACCACCGCCCTCGACGTCACCGTGCAGGCCCAGGTGCTCGACCTGCTCGACGAGCTTACCGAGCGGCACGACACCGCGACCGTCCTGGTCAGCCACGACCTCGGCGTCATCTCCAGCTTCTGCGACCGGATCATGGTGATGTACGCCGGCCAGGTCGTCGAGGCCGGCCCGACCGACGACATCGTGGCCGCGCCCGCGCACCCGTACACCCGGGCGCTGCTCGACTCGATCCCACGCCTCGACGGCGACCTGCCGCGCCGGCTCCCGACGGTGCCCGGCTCGCCGCCCTTCGGCAACGTGCCCACCGGCTCGTGCGCGTTCGCCGACCGCTGCCCGCACGCCCAGGACCGCTGCCGGACCGAGGCTCCAACGATGGCGCCGGTCGGCCCCAACACCACTGCCGCGTGCCACTTCCCGCTCACCGAGGGGGCAAGAACATGACCGTCGTCGAAGTGCACGACCTGACAGTGCGCTACCCCCGCCGAGGCACTCTCCGGCGCACCCAGTTGACGGCCGTCGACGCGGTGAGCTTCACCATCGAGGCCGGCCGCACGCTCGGGCTGGCCGGCGAGTCCGGCTCCGGCAAGAGCAGCGTCGCGCGCGCCCTGATGCGGGTGCACGACCCCGCCGCCGGCTCCGTGCGGGTGGCCGACCGCGAGGTGACCACGCTGCGCGGCGGAGCCCTGCGGAAGTTCCGCGCGCACATGCAGATGGTCTTCCAGGACCCGTACGACTCGCTCAACCCCCGGCTGACCGTGGGCGACAACGTGGCCGAGGCGCTGACCGCGGCCGGCATTCCCCGCCCGGCCCAGGTGGCACGCACCCGCGAGCTGTTCGAACGGGTCGGGTTGCCGGCCGCGTTCACGGGCCGCTACCCGCACCAGCTCTCCGGGGGCCAGCGGCAGCGGGTCTCCATCGCCCGCGCGCTCGCCGTCGGCCCGCAGGTGCTGGTCTGCGACGAGGCGGTGTCCGCATTGGACGTCTCGGTGCGAGCCCAGATCCTCAATCTGCTCAAGGACCTCCAGGAGGCCGACGGGCTGGCGTACCTGTTCATCTCGCACGACATGTCGACGCTGCGGTTCATCGCCGACGACGTCGCGATCATGTACCAGGGCCGGATCGTCGAGCTCGGCACCTCCGCCGAGGTGTTCGCCAACCCGCGCCACCCGTACACCCGGGCCCTGCTCGCGGCCATCCCGCAGCCCGGCGCCGGCCGCCGCCACCGCCGGGGCGTCGTCCGCGGCGAGGCACCACCCGCCGACGCCGAGCTCACCGGCTGTGCCTTCGCACCCCGCTGCCCGCTGGCCACGGAGATCTGCCGGACCGAACGCCCGCCGCTGGAAGCCGACGCCGCCGGGCACCGGGCCGCCTGCCACCACGCCGACCAGACCGAGGGGAGCCCAGCATGACTGCCCCACCGATCGCCGAAGCCGTGCCGCTCGCGGCGCCGACCGGCCTTCGACGAGCGCTCGGCAGCCTGCGGCACGACCTGCCCGCGCTGATCTCGATCCTGGTCCTGGTGCTGCTGGCCCTCGCCGCGATCTTCGCCCCGCTGCTGGCGTCACACCCGCCGCTCCAGACGTACCAGGAAGGCCTTGCCGCCAACGGCGCCCCGATCGGCCCCGGGCACGGCTTCCCGCTCGGCACCGACCCCAACGGCCGAGACGTATTGGCCCGGCTGCTCTACGGAGCAAGGGTGTCGCTGACCATCGGCATCCTGGCCAACGGTCTGGCCACGGTGTTCGGTGTGCTCGTCGGGCTCACCGCCGGCTATCTCGGCGGCTGGGTCGAGACGATCCTGATGCGGCTGACCGACGTCGTGATGTCGTTCCCGATCCTGCTGTTCTGCATCGCGCTGATCTCGGTCACCGGGCCCAGCGAGCGCAACGTGGTGATCGTCATCGCGCTCATCTACTGGACCACCCTCGCCCGGATCATCCGCAGCCAGGTGCTGTCCCTGCGCGAGCGGGAGTTCGTGGTCGCCGCCCGCACGATGGGCCTGTCGCACTGGCGCATCATGCGCAAGCACCTGTTCCCGCATCTAGTCCCGACCATCATCGTGTACGCCACCCTCGGCGTCGCGTCGTCGATCCTGATCGAGGCGTCGCTGTCGTTCCTCGGTGTCGGCGTGCCGGTGCCCACCCCGTCCTGGGGCCAGATGATCGAGCAGGGCAAGGAGTATTTCCAGATCGCGCCGTGGCTGCTGTTCGCTCCCGGCGTCTGCCTGATCGTCACCGTGCTCGCCTTCAACCTCGCCGGTGACTGGCTGCGCGACCTCCTCGACCCGACCGCACCGGAGCGCCGCTGATGACCCGGTTCCTGCTGCGCCGCATCCCGCAGGCGGTCATCGTCCTGTTCGGAGTGGTGACTCTCGCCTTCGTCCTGACCCACGTGGTGCCCGGCGACCCGGCCCGGCTGATCGCCGGCCCGAACGCCAGCGTCGACACCGTGGCGTCGATCCACCACCAGCTCGGCCTGGACCGCTCGATCGGCTATCAGTACTGGCGCTACCTGGTCGGGCTCTTCCACGGCGACCTGGGCACCAGCTACGCGCTCCAGGACACTCCGGTCGCGTCGGCGATCCTGCGTGCCCTGCCGATCAGCGCCGCGCTGGCCGTCCTCGGCGTGCTCTGGGAGGCGCTGCTGGGCATCCCGGTCGGGATCCTGGCCGCGTACCGGCCGGGCAAGCTCGCCGACCGGGTCACCACGCTGGCCACCCTGGTCGGCCTGTCCGCTCCGCCGTTCTGGGTCGGCCTCCTGCTGCTCTACGTGCTGGCGTTCAAGTTCAACCTGTTCCCGCTGTCCGGCTACGCGGCGCCGTACATCAACTACCTGATCCTGCCCAGCTTCACCCTCGGCCTCGGCGGAGCGGCCTGGTACGCCCGGCTCACCCGCACCAACATGCTGGAGGCGCTGCGCAGCCCGTACGTGCAGATGGCCCGGGCCAAGGGGATGCCCGAGCGGGTCGTGCTGCTGCGGCACTGCCTGCGCAACGTGCTCAGCCCGCTGCTGACGATGCTCGGCATGGACCTGGGCTACTTCCTCGGCGGCGTCGTGGTCATCGAGTCGGTCTTCGGCCTGCCCGGCGCGGGCAAGCTCACCTTCGACGCCATCGGCACGCTGGACGTCCCCATGATCACCGGCGCTGTGCTGTTCGCCGCCTTCTTCATCGTCGTCATGAACCTCCTCGTCGACCTCGCCTACGCGCTGGTCGACCCCCGGGTGCGTCGTTAGACCGCCCCGGAAACGCAAACGGAAAGGAAACACCATGAGTGACAAGCTGCGCGTGGCTGTGGCCGGTGCCGGCCGCTGGGCCCAGCGGGCCCACATCCCGGGCTGGCAACGCGATCCGCGCGTCGAGGTGGTCGCGCTCGCCGACACCGACCCGGCCATGCTGGCCGAGGCGGGGGAGCGCTTCGGCGTCAAGCGGCTGGTCACCGACTACCGCGAGCTGCTCGACGACCCGGACATCGACGTCGTCGACGTGGCCACCGCCAACCGGGTCCACTACGAGATCTCCGCGGCGGCGCTCGAGGCGGGCAAGCACGTGCTGTGCGAGAAGCCGGTGCACCATGACAACCGTGAGACTCGCGCGCTGGCCGAGCTCGCCCGCGGCAAGGGCCTGAAGACCAAGCTGGGCTTCACGTTCCGGTACGCGCCGGCCGTTCAGTACGCCAAGAGCCTGATCGACGCGGGCTTCGTCGGCACGCCCTACATCTTCAACGGGTACGAGCAGAACAGCCAGTGGATCGACCCGGCCACCCCGATGCGGCAGGTCGACCCGAACGCCGACCCGGCCGTGCTGACCACCTCGTCCATCGAGGGCTACGGCGCGCCGATCATCGACATCATGCACTGGTGGAGCGGCGGCAACCTGAGCTCCGTCGTCGGCACCATGCGCAACTTCGTGCCCGAGCGGATGGTCCGCGACACCGGCCTGGTGCAGCGCCTCAACATCGACGACGGCGACATGTGGATCGGCGAGTTCGACAACGGCGTGCTGGCCTCGATCCAGTCGTCGTACGTGACCGTCGGCAACTTCCCTGGCATCGAGGCGCGCATCTTCGGCTCGGAAGGCGCCATC
Organism: Asanoa ishikariensis; assembly: GCF_900107455.1. Taxonomy (GTDB): domain Bacteria; phylum Actinomycetota; class Actinomycetes; order Mycobacteriales; family Micromonosporaceae; genus Asanoa; species Asanoa ishikariensis. The sequence continues at coordinate 188,010 of NZ_FNQB01000005.1, forward strand.
ATCGTCCGACTGGTCGAGGAGTTCGGCATCTGCCAGACCATCAAGACGGCCACCAAGGGCTCCGTCGAGTTCGTCGAGCGGGAGATCCCGCAGGAGTTCTTCCCGGCCGGCGGCCACAGCCGCGAGGACTGGGACTTCCTGTTCTACTCCAACCTCTGCGCCGACTTCACCACCGAGATCCTCTCGGGCAGCGACGTCAACCAGGGCGACTTCGCGCAGGGCGCGCTGGTGCAGGAGACCATCAACGCCTTCGAGAAGTCGTTCCGGGACCGGGCGTGGGTGTCGTTCCCGCTGGAGTCCGCATGAGCTCCCACGATTGGGGCGCGCTCTCCGACGATGCCGCCGCTCGCGCCATCCTCGACTCCGCTCTGGACACTGTGGATGGCCGGGTCGAGTACGCCGACGCCCGGCTGATCGAGTGCGAGGAGCTGCGGTCGTACGCCCAGCTCGGCGCGGACCCCGACGAGCGGATCGAGCAGAACATCGGCATCGGCGTACGGGTGCTCGTCGACGGCCAGTGGGGCTTCGCCGCCCGGCCGCTCGCCGCGCACGCCGACGCCGCGACCGCCGCCCGTTCGGCACTCGCCTCGGCGGTCGCGTTGGCCGGCAGCGGCCGGCGGGTGTCGTTGCCGCCGCGCGAGGCGGTCAGCGGCCGCTACGAGACCGAAGCCGGCCAGGATCCGTTCACCGTCGACACCGCTACCCGGCACGACCTGCTGGCCGCGTGGCTGGGTGCCGCGAGCGCGCCGGCCGAGGTGGCGGCCGCGCAGGCCGGCGTCAACGCCAAGCGCCAGCATCGGCATTTCGCCAGCACCGAGGGCTCGCGCCAGCACCAGCATCTGCTGGAGACCGGCGCGATGCTGATGGTGACCGCGGCCGGGCACGGCGACGTGCAGCGGCGCAGCTACCCCAACTCGTTCCACGGCAACACCGCGGCCGCCGGGTGGGAGTACCTGGCGGGCCTGGCGATGCGCGAGAACGCGGCCCGGGTCGGCGAGGAGGCGGTCGCACTGCTGACCGCGCCGCTCGCGCCGCGCGGCCACGCCGACGTGGTGATCGGCGCACAGCAGGTGTCGCTGCAGATCCACGAGTCGGCCGGGCACGCGCTGGAGCTCGACCGGATCCTCGGCGACGAGGCCAACTACGCCGGCACGTCGTTCATCACGGCCGGCGACGTCGGCTCGCTGCGCTACGGCTCGGACGCCGTCACCATCGCCTCCGACCCGACCGTGCCCGGCACCCGCGGCAGCTTCGCCTTCGACGACGAGGGCACCCCGGCCCGCCGCGCCGCACTGATCGACCGGGGCATCGTCCGCAACACGCTGTCCACGCGGGACTCCGCCGCCCGGTCGGGTCTGGCGCTGACCGGGGCCGCCCGCTCGGACGGCTGGGCGTACCTGCCCGTGTGCTTCTCGACCCACGTCTACCTGGAGCCCGGCGACGGCGGCAGCCTCGACGAGCTGCTCGACCGGATGGGCGACGGCTACTACATCGACGACAACCGGAGCTGGTCGATCGACAACCAGCGCCTCAACTTCCAGTTCGGCACCGAGGTGGCGTACGAGGTTCGCGGTGGCCGGCGCGGCCGGCTGCTGAAGAACTTCTCCTACGGCGGCGTCACGCCCCAGTTCTGGGGTTCGGTGGAGGCCGTCGCCGGTCCCGAGGAGTTCCGCGCGTTCGGCTACCCGTGCGGCAAGGGCGAGCCCAAGCAGTGGGGCTTCCTCAGCCACGGCGCCTCCCCGATGTTGGTGCGCGACCTGCGGATCGGAGTGGCCTGATGACCTCGTTCGCCCCACCCGTGGCACCGGACGGCCTGCTGGCGCAGCTCGCGTCCGCAGCGGCCGCACCGAATGCCGACGCGGTCGAGATCACCCTGCTCGGCCGGGCCGGCGAGTACACGCGGTTCGCCGGCGGCCGCGTGCACCAGCCGCAGGACATCCTCGAGACGCAGTTCTCCGTGCGGGCCGTCGTCGACGGGCACGCCGCCCGGGCGGCGACGGGCACACTGTCGGGTTTGGACCAGGCCGTCGCGCGGGCCACGGCTGCGGCCCGCGCGTTGGCGGACCGGGCGCGAGGGAAAGCCGGTTCGGCTACTGTCGCGATGCCGGCCGTCGCGCCCGAGGTGGTGCTCTGGCACGACGACACCGCGGCCTTCGACGGTGGCGCCCGCGCGACCGCCGCCGGCCGGACGATGCGGGCCGCGGCGGACGCCGGTGGCGGCGCCGCCGGCATGTTCGGCCGCGCGCTGACCCAGATCGCCGTGGTGAACTCGGCCGGCGTGGCCCACCACGCGCTGGCCACCGAGGCCCTCGGCACGCTGACCGCGACCGTGGCCGACGGCACCTCGCACTGGATCGACCTGCACCGGTCGGCCGGAGCCCTCGACCTGGCCGCCAGCGTCGACCGGACGATCGCCGAGGCGGTCGCCGGCCAGGGCCGCCGGCCTGTGCCCGACGGCCGGCACACCGTCGTGCTCGGCCCGCAGGCGGCCGGCGAGCTGCTCACCTTCCTCGAGGACGCCGGCTTCTCCGGCGAGCTCGCGGCCGCGCACGTCGGGCTGGTCGCCCAGCGAGCAGGCCAAAAGGTGGCCAGCTCGTTGGTGACCGTCGCCGACGACGCCACCGCCACGATCGGCCTGCCCATCGGGTTCGACATGGAAGGCACGCCGAAGCGCCGGGTGCCGCTGCTGACCGCCGGCGTCGTCGGCGAGGCCGTCACCAACCTGGCCACGGCCGCCGCGCTCGGGACCCGGTCGACCGGGCACGCGCACATCGCCCGCGAGGAGGTGCCGACGCCCGTCGCCGCCAACATGGTGATGGACGCCGGCGACGCCACCGAGGCGGAGCTGATCGCGGGCGTCGAACGCGGCATCTACGTGCAGCGGTTCTGGTACACCCGGCTGGTCGACCGGGTCACCGCGACCATCACCGGGGTCAGCCGCGACGGCTGCTTCCTGATCGAGGACGGCCGGCTGACCGCGCCGGTCGCCGGTGCCCGGTTCACCCACTCGGTCCTCGACTTCCTCGGCACCGTCGACGGGGTCGGATCGGCCCGCCGGTCGCAGCCGGTGATGAACGTCTGGAACGGCGCCGTCACCGCGCCCGCCTTGCGCGGGCACGGGTTCCGGTTCGGCGCCGCGACCGTGGAGGAGTCCTGATGGCTGTCCGCAGCAATGCCGACCGGCTGGTCACCCAGATCCTGACCGGCGAGGTGTGGCCGGCCCTGGCGGATCGGCACGGCTACCGGGTCGACGCCGACGGGACGCCGTTCCTGCTGCCCGGCATGGGCGGGGTGACCCTGGGCGTGCACCCCGGTGACCCGGCCACCGGCTACGCCGCCGACCACCTGGAGCCGGGCCTGTCGGTCCGGCACCGGGACGGCGACGCCAACATGGCCCTGCAGTTCCTGTCCTGCGTCGGCAACACCGTGACGGTGCGCACCGGCCCGGCCGCGGGCGCGCAGGGCAAGGTCATCGGACAGCACGCGTACGTCCTGGTCGACCTGGCCGAGGAGGAGCTGGCCCAGGTCAGCACCGGCGACCAGGTGACCGTGGCGGCCCGTGGCCAGGGCCTGCGACTGCTGGACCACCCGGACGTGGTGGCCAAGAACCTCGACCCGGGGCTGCTCGACCGGCTGCCGGTGCGGACCCGCGCCGACGGGCGGTTGGAGATCGGCGTCGCGGCCAGGGTCCCAGCCATCGCGGTCGGAGCGGGCGCGGGCATGGTGTCCGAGTTCGCGAACACCGATCTGATGGGCGCGTACGCCGGCCAGGGTGACGATCTGTCGCTGGGCCTGGAATCGCTGCGCATCGGCGACCTGGTGGTGCTCGAGGACAGCGACCACCGTTTCGGCCGGGGTTTCCGCCCCGGCTATCTGACGATTGGCGTGATCAGCACCGGCCACTGCCGGCTGTTCGGCCACGGACCCGGGCCGAGCACCATCCTGTCCGGCCCGGCCGACGCGTTCCACGTCGTCGACGACCCCGACGCGTGCCTGGGAGGCCTGCTGTGACTGTCGCGGTGAACCTGACCGGGGTGGTGGAGACACCCACCATGCCCGGCTCGCCCTACCTCGTCGACGCCGACGGCCACCCGTACGTGCCGGTCGGCGACGGCGGCGTGGTGCTCGGCGTACACGTGGGCGACGGGGTCTTCGACGTCGACGGCGACCACGTCGCGCCCGGCGTCACCCTCGCCCACCCGGACCAGGCGGCCCGGCACGCGCTGACCGCGTTCGCCTGCTTCGGCAACCGGGCGCTGGTCCGCTCCGGCGGCGCGGCCGGCGCCGAGGGCTTCGTGCTCGGCAAGCGCGGCGAGGCCGGCCGGGTCATCGTGGTCTTCCACGACGACGTGCTGGCTCGATTGGCACCCGGCGACAGTGTCGTGGTCCGGGGCGACGGCCAGGGTGCGTCGCTGCCCGGGGTGTCGGTGCTCAACGTCGACCCGGCGGCCCTGCACCTGCTGCCGTTGACTGTCGGCGACGGCAACGTGTCGGCGACGGTCCGGGCGGTGTTCCCGTCCTCGTACGCCGGGAACGGGATCGGTCGTCCCGCGCAGATGTGGGACATCGACCTCCAGGTGACCCCGGCGTTGGCGCCAGGACTGCGGCTCGGCGACCTGGTCGCGGTCGACGACCTGGACGTGCGGCACAACGCCGGCTACCGGCGCGGCTACCGCACGATCGGCCTGATCGTCCACGGCGCCAGCCCGTTGCCCGGGCATGGACCCGGCCTGATGCCGATCCTGTGCGCTCCCGCGGAGAACTTGCCGGTCACCATCACGACCGATGCCTTGCCCATGCTCCGCCCCGACGACCTAAACTGCCGCCCATGACCGATCCGACAGCTGTCCTGCACAGGTCCCTGCCGGAGAGCGTCTATCTGCTGTTGCGCCGGCGCATTCTGAACAACGAGTTCCAGGCCGGGCAACGGCTCATCGAGGCCTCCATCGCAGAGGAGCTCGGCGTCAGCCGGTCCACGGTCCGTGAGGCGCTGCGCCAGCTCTCCGTCGAGGGGCTCGTCGACATCTCGCCGCGCCGGCACAGCGTGGTCACCCGGATGGCGTACGAGGACATCCGCGACGCCTGCTACGCCCGGTTCGTGCTGGAGGCCGGCGCCGCCCGCAGCATCAGCGAGCGCACCGGCCTGATCGTGGCGATGAAGAAGGTCGTCGCCGGCATGGCCGAGGCGGCGGAGTCCGGCGATGTGGCGCGCATGATCGACCTGGACACCGAGTTCCACGGCTGCATCATCGACGCCTCCGGCCGGCACCGCCTCGGTTCGCTGTGGCGGATGCTGGACGCCCAGATGGGCGCGCTGATGCGGTCGTCGATCGACCGGCAGCACATCGCGCTGGACGAGGCGGTCCGGCGGCACCAGCTCATCGTCGACGTGTTCGGCGCGGGCACCATGGACGAGATCGTCGCGGCCATGGAGGAGCACTACCTGGGCACGGTCGACGGCATGGCGGAGGCGGGCGTACTCAGCCAGTAACAACCGTTTTGGCTCGGTGGGGCAGCAGGGTCGCTGACAGTGATCTATCGTCTGCGGTCTTGATCTTTGACCCCCTCCCGAGGACATCCATGTCGATAAAGACTGCCCGCCGGCTGCTCGCCGGCGTAGCGGCCGCCGGCGCTTTCGTCGCGGCGACCGCGTTTCCCGCCTACGCCGCGCCCAGCCTCAAGATGGACACGCTTGACGCGCTCGTGGCCGCGAACGGCTACACACGCGGATTCGTCGCGGTGTACGGCGGCGGGGACGAGCTGGTTGGCAAGATCTCCATCCTGATCGACTCGTCGGATCTCGAGGGCGCCACCGTCGAGCTCGACTGGACGTCCAGCGACTGGCTGTGCGACACCACCACCGGCACGCAGATCCGGTGCGAGCAGGACGCTCCCGAGGGCTCCTTCGGCACCAGCATCAGCTACGCGATCCTCGGCAAGTCGGACGCGGAGATCGGCACCAAGAGCAGCATCACCCTCACGGCGGACGTCGACGGCACCAAGGCGACCGCGAAGTCGGTCGTCACGATCGCCGAGGCGAGCGACCTGCGGGTCCAGCAGGAGCCGCTGGCGGTCAAGGGTGACCCGGGTGGCGTGGCCAAGTCGAACGCCCCGGTCTCCAACGTCGGCGAGTCCACTGTGGCCCGCACGACCATGATCCTGTCGCCCGACTGGCACACGCCCTACGCCGGCGACTTCTCGAACTGCGTCAACTACATGGACGCGTTCACCATCTGTGAGTTCGACCAGCCGCTCAAGCCGGGCAAGAGCTACCGGCTTTCCGAGGACATCCCGTACTCCGTCTCGAAGACCGCTCGCACCGGCGCGGTGTTCCCGACGTACGCCGACTGGTACGTCGAGGACGACTGGAAGGTCCTCGAGCCGGCGTGGGGCCTGGGCGACTACGAGCCGACGCGCGGCACGGGTGAGCCCCTGCGCCTCGAAGAGGTGGCCAACACCGCTCGTGGTCCGCAGACCGACATCAACCCGTACGACAGCTTCCTGCAGATCGACATCACGGTCGGCGGCAACAACCAGGTCGACATGGCGGCGGTCGGCGCCACCGCCACCGGCGCGGCCGGCGCGACCGTCACGGTGACGCCGACCCTGAAGAACCTCGGCCCGGCCGACCTCGAGACGAACTTCGAGGAGCCCAAGACGCCGGCCCTGCGGATCACCATTCCGGAGGGTACGACGGTGACCGACGCGACGTGGGACTGTGCTCCCTACTCCGCGGGTGGCACCTGGCCGCCGGACGAGGACGCGTGGGGCAAGGCGGGCGCGCGCGAATACGGTTGCATGGTCTGGGACGTGTTCGCCGGAGACTCGTACGGGTACGACTTCCGACTCAAGATCGACCGGGTGGTGAGCGACGCGACCGGCACCATCACTGCCAAGATCGATGGCGACCCGAACGCCGCCAACGACGTGGCCCAGATCGTGATCAACGGAACCGGCGCCGGTGGCGGCGGTGGCGACGATGACGGCGGGCTGCCCGTTACCGGCCCGCAGGCGACGCTGATCGCCAGCGCCGGCGTGCTGCTGGTCGGCGCCGGCGTGGCCGGCTTCATCGTGGCCCGGCGTCGCCGGACCCGCTTCGTCGCCTGACCCTTCGTATCAACGGAACCCGCCGACCATGCACCGTGGTCGGCGGGTTCCTGCGGTAACGTGCGGGCCATGCCCGGTTACTCGCGCACGCGCTGACGTTCCAGGCCGATTCTCGGCCGGTCCGCATCGCGTGCTGCTCTGATCAGCGCGGCACAGCGAGCCCTTCAGTCCAAGGGGTTCTCCTTTGCCGTCCCTGTTCAACGACCGTGACTTCCGCTCCCTCTGGATCGGTCAGACCGCGTCCCAGCTCGGTGAGCAGACCAGCCTGGTGGTCCTGCCCCTGGTCGCCGTGCTCACCCTCGGCGCCGCACCGGACCAGCTCGGCCTGCTCCGCGCGGTCGGGCAGGTGCCGTTGCTGCTGCTCCCACTCCTGGCCGGCGCCTGGGTCGACCGGTGGCGCGGCCGGACCGTCATGGTGCTCGCCGACCTCGGCCGCACCGTCGCCCTGGCCGGCGCGGTGGTGGCCGCGTACCTCGGTGGCCTCGGACTGCCGGCGCTGCTCGCGGTCGCCTTCGCCGTCGGGGCCATGTCGGTCTTCTTCGACGTCGCCTACCAGGCGTCCGTGGTCCGGCTCGTCCGCCGCGGCCGGCTGACGGAGGCGAACAGCGCGCTGGAGGCCAGCCGCTCCGGCGCCCAGATCGGCGGTCCCGCCCTCGGCGGTGCCCTGGTCTCCGTGCTCTCGGCGCCGTTGGCCGCCGCGTCCAGCGCGGTCTTCTTCGTGGTGTCGTTCCTGACCATCCGCCGGATCCGCCGCGTGGAGCCGGTCCCGCCACGGTCGTCGGGCGCGCTCTGGCAACAGGTCCATGATGGACTTCGCTTCGTGGCCCGCGACGGTGCGCTGCGGGCGCTGTGCCTGGCGTCGGCGGCGTTCCAGTTCTGTTTCTCCGCCACGATGACGGCCTACCTGTTGTTCCTGCCACGCGAGCTGCATCTGTCGGGCGCCGCGATCGGCCTGGTGCTGGCGGCGACCGGGCCGGGCGCGCTGGTGGGCTCGCTGCTCGCCGCCCGGCTGCCACGCCGGCTCGGCCACGGCTTCGTGCTCGTGTCCGGGGCCGCGATCGGCGACGGCGTGCTGCTGTCGGTGTCCGCCCTGCACGGCCCGGCGGCCGTGACGGTGCCCGCGCTCGTGGCGGTCAACCTGGTGTTCGGTGTGTTCGGGCAGCTCGTCAACGTCACGACGCAGGCCGTCCGTCAGGCGCTGACCCCGGACGGTCTCCAAGGCCGGGTGGCCGCGACGATCACCTTCGCCGGGATGGGCATGACGCCGCTGGGCTCACTGCTCGGCGGCGTCCTCGCGGCGCACTGGGGTCTGCGCACGGCGCTCACCTTGACGGCCGCCGGCATGCTGCTCTCGCCGGTGGTGATGGCGTGCTCGCCGCTGGCCCGACTGGGCCGAGAGCTTGGCTGAACTTGGGAACTCAGTTGAATTGGCGCAGCTTGTCGGGGTTGGCGACGATGAAGAGCTCTTCGATGCCTCGGGCGGACGTGCTCAGCGCGATCAAAGCCTCGGGCGTTCCGTCGGCGTGCACCACCAGCAGGCCGGTGTCGCCGTTCACCTCGACCTCGCGGAACGTCGCCGTGTTCCAGTACTTGCGCAGGACGTTGTCGAGCAGGTTGGCCACCCGGTCCGCGCCGACCACGTCCTTGCGGGCCGCGTGCACCTTGCCGCCGCCGTCGTTGCGGGCGATCACGTCGCTGGTGAGCAACTGCTCGAAGGCCGCGATGTCGCCGTCCCGGGAGGCGGCCAGGAAGCGGTCGACGAAGCGCCGGTGCTGCGCGCGGTCGACCGGCGCGGACCGGTCGCTGGCCAGGTGCCGCCGCGCGCGGGTCACGAGCTGGCGGGCGTTGGCCTCGCTGGTCTCCAGCACCTCCGCCACGTCCTTGTGCGGATAGCCGAACGCCTCGCGCAGGACGTACGCGGCCCGCTCCGCCGCCGGAAGCCGTTCCAGCAACAGCAGTGCGCTCATCTCCAGCGCCTCGGCCCGTTCGGCGCCGAGCGACGGGTCCGCGCTGGTGTCGACAGGCTCGGGCAGCCACGGACCCACGTACGTCTCCCGCCGCGCCCGCGCACTGGTGGTCGCGTTGATGGCGAGGCGGGTGGTCGTGGTGGTGAGGAAAGCGGCTGGGTTGTCGACCTTCCGGCGATCGGTGTTCTGCCACCGCATCCAGGCCTCCTGGACGACGTCCTCGGCGTCGCTGACCGAGCCCAGCATCCGGTACGCGATGCCGAACAGCCGCCCGCGTACCGCCTCGAACTGGTCCAGGTCTTCGCCTGTGACGTCAACGCCGGTCACCCGACAACCCTAGCCTCGCGTTACTTTCCGGCGTGGGCGGCGAGCCAATCTGCGAGCTTGGTCGCACCCTTGTCGTAATCGCCGATCGGGACGATCGTCTCGTCGTTCATGACCTGGCCGAAGTACGGTGCCTTCGGGTCGGTGACCACCTCACGCGTGTCGCCCTTCGACGCGAGCGCCTGCCGGATCACCTCGTCGAAGGTGCTGCGGTCCGGTCCGGCCACCTCGACGGCACCGTTGACCGGTGCGGCGACCGCCGCGTCCGCGACCGCCTTCGCGACGTCGGCGGACGCGATCGGCTGGAAGGCCACGGGCGCCATGTGCACCTTGCCGTCCTGGGTCGCCGAGTCGGCGATGGCGCCGAGGAACTCGAAGAACTGCGTCGCGCGCACCACCGTGTACGGCAGTCCCGACTCACGGATCAGCTTCTCCTGCGCGACCTTCGCCGGCAGGTAGGTGCTCTGCGGGCTGCGGTCGGAACCGACCACCGACAGGGCGACGTAGTGCCCCACCCCGGTCGCCCGCACGGCCTCGATCAGGTTGGTCGTCGCCGTCGTGAAGAAGTTGAGCACGTCGTCCGGCGCGAAGGAGGGCGAGTTCGCCACGTCCACCAGCACGTCGGCGCCGGTCAGCACCTCGTTCAGCCCTTCACCGGTCAGCGTGTTGACGCCGCTGGAGGGTGACGCCGCCACCGCCTCGTGCCCTGCCTTCTCCAGGTGGCTCACCACCTGCGAGCCGATCAGGCCGGTCCCACCAATCACCACGATCTTCATGTACTTACCCCTCCGGTCAGTCTGCGCGGCACCGTGGAGCGCCGCCACCACTTCGACCGGACAGCCCACCGATCCGTGACAGGGTCGCGGGAGGAATTTGGAAAACCGGACATTCGCCTCAGACCGACGGTCAGCGGGCGACGAGGGACACCTCGAACGAGTAGCGGTCCGCGCGGTAGACGTGCGAGCCGTACTCAATCGCCCGGCCGGCGTGGTCGTACGCCGTGCGCTGCATGGTCAACAGCGGTGCGCCGCGGCCCTCGCCGAGCAGGCGGGCCTCGGCCGCGGTGGCCCGGCGCGCGCCGATCGTCTGGTCGGCGATCCGCAACTGCACGCCGTGCGTGCGCAGCACCTGGTAGAGGCCATGCTCACCGAGTTGCTCAGGGGTCAGCCCGGGCGCGACGGCGGCCGGCAGATAGTTGTGCATCAGTGCGAGCGGCTCGTCCTCGGCGTAACGCAGGCGCTGCGTGGTGATGACGTCGGCGCCGGGCTCGAGGTGCAGGGCGACCGCGATGTGCTCCGGCGCGGGTGCGACCGAGAAGGCCAGCACCTCGGTGCGCGGTGACCGCTGTGCCCGGCGCAGATCGTCGTTGAGGCTGGTCAGCTCGACCTTGCGGCGCACGGCGCTGTGCACGACCTGGGTGCCGACGCCGCGCTTGCGGACCACGAGCCCCTTGTCGACCAAGTGCGCGATCGCCTGGCGCATCGTGGGGCGGGACAGCCCGAGCCGGTCGGCCAACGCCACCTCGGTGTCGAGCCGGGAGCCGGCGGGCAGCTTGCCGGACTCGATCAGGTCTTCGAGGCTCGTCGCCACCTGGAAGTACAGCGGCACGGGGCTGAACCTGTCGATGGTGATGAGGCTGGCGATGCCGTCCACGTCGGACTCCTGCGCTCGGGGCATCCATGATAGGGCTACGGACAAGGGTCATTCGAACGTCAGTATGTCATGACAAACACTTGACACGATCTCGGGACCGCGGCAAGACTCGCTGACATGCGCATCGGACTCATCGGTGCAGGGCGCATCGGCGCTCTGCATGCTTCCACGCTGGCTTCGTTGCCGTCCGTGACCGGGTTGGTGATCGAGGACGTCGATCGCGACCTCGCCCGGGTGCTGGCGGAGAAGGTCGGCGCCGAGACGGGGGACGGCCTCGGCGGCCTCGACGCGGTCGTCGTCACGACACCCACCTCCACCCACCGCGCGCTCATCGAGCGGGCGGCCGCCGCCGGGCTGCCGGTGTTCTGCGAGAAGCCCGTCGCGCCCGATGTCGCCGGCACCCGGGCGGCGCTCGCCGCGGTGCGCGCCGCCGGAGTGCCGCTGCAGGTCGGCTTCCAGCGCCGGCACGACGCCGGCATCACGGCCGTCCGCGACGCGATCGCCGCCGGCACGCTCGGCACCGTGCACCTGGTGCGCTCGGCCACCCACGACCCGGCACCGCCGCCGCCCGGCTACGTCGCCGGCTCCGGCGGGATCTTCCGCGACTGTGCGGTGCACGACTTCGACGCGGTCCGGTTCGTCACGGGACGGGAGGTCGTCGAGGTGTCGGCGGCCGGCGCCAACCGCGGCGACGCGTACTTCGCCGAGGCCGGCGACGTGGACACCGCCGTCGCCACCCTGACCCTCGACGACGGCACCCTCGCGGTCTGCACCGCGACCCGATACAACGGCGCCGGCTACGACGTCCGGCTGGAGGCGCACGGTTCCGCCGGTGCGCTGGCCGCCGGGCTCGACGCGCACACGCCACTGCCGCCGATCACCGCCGCAGCGCCGTACGCCGGCTTCGGTGAACGGTTCCGCGACGCCTACGTCGCCGAGCTGACCGCGTTCTGCGCGCTGGTCGCGGGCACCGGGCCGAACACCTGCCCCGGCGAGGAGGCACTCGCCGCCCTGCTGGTCGCCGAGGCGGCCGACCTGTCCCGCCGCGAAGGCCGGCCGGTGCGCATCACGGAGGTGGCCGCATGATCCGCGTTGCCGGGGCACCGATCTCCTGGGGCGTCTGCGAGGTGCCCGGCTGGGGCCACATGCTGCCCGTTGAGCGGGTGCTCGCCGAGATGGCCGCGCTGGGGCTGACCGCCACCGAGCTCGGGCCCGACGGCTATCTTCCGGTCGACCGGGCCACGGTGCTGCGACAGCACGGTCTCGAGGTGGCCGGCGGGTTCGTACCCGTGGTGCTGCATGACTCCGCGCACGACCCGCTGCCCGCGCTCCAGCCGACCCTGCAAACCTGGGAGGGCGCGCTCGTGCTGGCCGCCGCGACGGGCGCCGACGGCTACGACGCCCGACCGGAGCTCGACGCCGACGGCTGGCGGACCCTGCTGACCAACCTCGACCGCATCAACGCCGCCGCCACCCGGCGCGGCGTCCTGGCCACCCTCCACCCGCACGTCGGCACCATGGTCGAGCGGGAGGACGAGGTGCGTCGGGTGCTGGACGGCTCGGACGTCAAGCTCTGCCTGGACACCGGCCACCTGCTGGCCGGCGGCACCGACCCGGCGGCGCTGGCCCGCGAGGTGCCGGGCCGGGTCGCGCACGTCCACCTCAAGGACGTCGACGCGGCGTGGGCGGAGCGGGTGCGCGCCGGAGAGGTCAGCTACACCGACGCGGTCCGGGCCGGGATGTACAGGCCGCTCGGCGATGGCGACGTCGACGTGGCCGCCATCGTCACCACCTTGACGGCCAACGGCTACGCGGGATGGTACGTGTTGGAGCAGGACACGATGCTCGACACGGACCCGCCGGCGGGGGAGGGACCCGTGCTCGACGTCCGCCGGAGCCTCGAACACCTGCGAAAGGTGAGCGCATGACCCAGTTCGACGTCGTCGCGGTGGGGCGTCTCGGCGTCGACCTCTACCCCGAGCAGATCGGCGTGCCGCTCGGCGCTGTGCGGACGTTCGCCAAGTCGCTGGGTGGCACCGCCGCCAACGTCGCGGTCGCGGCGGCCCGGCACGGAAGGAGGGTCGCGCTCGTCAGCGGCACCGGCAAGGACCCGTTCGGCGACTACCTGCACGACGAACTGCGCGGCTACGGCGTCGACGACCGCTGGGTGGCGACCGTGCCGGACCTGCCGACCCCGGTGACGTTCTGCGAGATCTTCCCGCCGGACCACTTCCCGATCTACTTCTACCGCTTCCCGACCGCTCCCGACCTGTGCGTCGCGGAGGAGGACCTGGACCTGGGCGCGTTGCGCGCGGCCGGGGTCCTCTGGCTGACCGGCACCGGACTGTCTGCGGAGCCGAGCCGCGCGGCCCACCTGGCCGCGCTCCGCGCCCGCGACCGGGCGCCGCTGACCATCCTGGACCTCGACTACCGCGCCCAGTTCTGGCCGGACGAGGAGACCGCCGGCTCCGCGTACCGCCAGGCATTGCCGTTGGTGACGGTCGCGGTCGGCAACCAGGAGGAGTGCGCGGTCGCCACCGGCGAGCGCGACCCGGAGCGGGCCGCCGCCGCGCTGCTCGCCATGGGAGTCGAGATCGCCGTCGTCAAGCTCGGCGGCGACGGTGTGCTCGCGGTGACCGCGACCGAGGCGGTACGGGTGCCGCCGGTACGGGTCGAGGTGGTCAACGGGCTCGGCGCGGGCGACGCGTTCGGTGGCGCGCTCTGCCACGGCCTGCTGGCCGGCTGGCCACTGGCCCGGGTGCTGGCGTTCGCCAACGCGGCCGGCGCGCTCGTCGCCGGCCGACTCGCCTGCGCGCCCGACATGCCGACGTCCGCTGAGGTGGAGGAACTGGTGACGACCCATGCGTGAGGAAGCCTTGCGGGAGCTGGTCCGGACCCGCGCGGAGGAACCGGAACGGCTGGCGGCCACGGCCGCGGCCCGACGGCGCCGCCCGCTGCTGGGTGACCGGGGCCGGCTGATGCTGATCGCCGCCGACCACCCCGCCCGCGGCAACCTCGCGGTCGGCAAGCGAAGCATGGCGATGGCCGACCGGATCGACCTGCTCGACCGCCTCCAGGTCGCGCTGTCCCGCCCCGGCGTCGACGGCGTGCTGGCCACCCCCGACGTGATCGAGGACCTGCTGCTGCTCGACGGGCTCGACGGCAAGGTGGTGATCGGCTCGATGAACCGCGGCGGGATACCTGGCACCGCGTTCGAGATCGACGACCGGTTCACCGCGTACGACGCCGACGCGCTGGCCTCCGGGCACCTCGACGGCGGCAAGATGCTGCTGCGCATCGACCCGACCGACCGCGCCAGCGCCGACGTCCTGCAGGGCTGCGCCGAGGCGGTCAGCGCGCTGGCCGCGCACCGGCTGATGGCGATGGTCGAGCCCTTCTGGGTGCGCCGCGACGACGCCGGCAAGGCCGTCAACGACCTGTCGCCGGACGCGGTGATCAAGTCGATCGCGGTCGCGCAGGCGCTCGGCCGCACCTCCGCGTACACCTGGCTCAAGGTCCCGGTCGTCGCGGACATGGAGCGGGTCCTCGCCGCCAGCACGCTGCCGGCGCTGCTGCTCGGCGGCGACCCGGGAGAGGCACCGGACGAGACCTACGCCGCGTGGCAGAAGGCGCTACGGCTGCCGACCGTACGCGGGCTCGTGGTCGGCCGGACCCTGCTCTACCCACCGGACGACGACGTGGCGACCGCGGTGGACACGGCGGTGGGCCTGCTGTGAGCGTGAGCTGGCACCGACCACGGTGCTCGGAGGTGGCCCCGGACGGCGACGGCTGGCGGCACACCGGTCTGCGGATCGTCACCCTCGCGCCCGGTGAGTCGACGACCTGGCACACCGGCGGCACCGAGGTGGTCGTCGTGCCGTTGGCCGGAGCCGCCGAGGTGAGCTGCGCCGGTGTCGACCTGACCCTGCACGGCCGGCCGGACGTCTTCACCGCCGCCACCGACCTCTGCTACCTGCCTCCCGGCGAGCGGGCGACGATCGGCAGCGCGGCCGGCGGCCGGTTCGCGATCGCCTCCGCCGCAGCGGACCCCGGCCTGCCGGTGCGCTATCGGCCGGCAGCCGACGTCCCGGTCGAGGTGCGCGGCGCCGGGGTTTCCACGCGCCAGGTCAACAACCTCGCCGACGCGGTGACGTTCGAGTGCCGCAAGCTGATCGTGGTCGAGGTGCTCACCCCCGGCGGCAACTGGTCGAGCTACCCGCCGCACAAGCACGACGAGCACCGGCCCGACGAGACCGAGCTCGAAGAGATCTACTACTTCGAGGTCGCCCGCGGCGGCCCCGGCTACCAGCGGGTCTACGGCAGCGCGCCGGACCGCCCGATCGACGTGCTGGCCGAGGTGCGCACCGGCGACGTCGTGCTGGTGCCGCACGGCTGGCACGGCCCGTCGATGGCGGCGCCCGGCTACGACCTCTACTACTTGAACGTGATGGCCGGGCCGGGCGACCGGGCCTGGCGGTTCCGCGACGACCCCGCGCACGCCTGGATCCGCGACACCTGGGCCGACCAGCCGATCGACCCGCGCGTTCCGTTCTACGGGAGGCCAGCATGACGACCCGACTCACGGTGGCACAGGCCCTGGTCCGGTTCCTCACCGCGCAGGAGACCGAGCGCGACGGTGTGCGCCGCCGGTTCTTCGCCGGCACGTTCGGCATCTTCGGCCACGGCAACCTGGCCGGCATGGGCCAGGCGCTGCGCGAGTACGCCGACACGATGCCGTACCACCTGGCCCGCAACGAGCAGGCGATGGTGCACTCGGCGGCGGCGTACGCGCGGATGACCAACCGACTCGCCACCTACGCCTGCACCACTTCCGTCGGTCCGGGCGCGACCAACATGGTCACGGGCGCGGCCGGCGCCACCATCAACCGGCTGCCGGTCCTGCTGCTGCCCGGCGACACGTTCGCCACCCGGGTCGCCGACCCCGTGCTGCAACAGCTCGAGGCGCCGTACGCCGGAGACGTGTCGGTCAACGACTGCCTGCGCCCGGTGTCCCGCTACTTCGACCGCGTCAACCGGCCCGAGCAGCTTGTCGAGGCGGCGCTGCGGGCGATGCGGGTGCTCACCGACCCGGTGGAGACCGGCGCCGTGACCCTGGCGCTGCCGCAGGATGTGCAGGCCGAGGCGTACGACTGGCCCGACGAGTTCTTCGCGACCCGGGTGTGGCACGTGGCCCGCCCGGTGCCCGAGCCCGCCGCACTGGACCGTGCGGTCGCCGCGATCCGGTCCGCCCGCCGTCCGCTGATCGTGGCCGGCGGCGGCGTCATCTATTCCGAGGCCACCGAGGCGCTCGCCGCGTTCGCCGAGCGGACCGGTGTGGCCGTGGGCGAGACCCAGGCCGGCAAGGGCGCGCTGCACCACGACCACCCGTCGGCGGTCGGCGCGATCGGTGCCACCGGCACGACCGCGGCCAACGAGCTCGCGGCCCATGCCGACCTGGTGATCGGGATCGGCACGCGCTACTCGGACTTCACCACCGCGTCGCGGACCCTGTTCGCCGACCCGGACGTCCGGTTCGTCAACCTGAACGTCGCGGCGTTCGACGCGGCCAAGCACAGTGGACTGTCTCTCGTGGCCGATGCCCGGGCCGGTGTGGCGGCGCTCGACGAGGCGTTGGCGGACTGGCAGGTCGACGACGCCTATCTGGTGCGGGCGGCCCAGTTGACCGCTGCCTGGAACGAGACCGTCGACCGGGCGTACGCCCTGGACCACCGGCCGCTGCCCGCACAGAGCGCCGTGATCGGCGCGGTCAACGACGCCGCAGGCGAGCGCGGCGTGGTGGTCTGCGCGGCCGGTTCGATGCCCGGCGACCTGCACAAGCTGTGGCGGCCCCGGGACCCGAAGCAGTACCACGTCGAGTACGGCTACTCCTGCATGGGCTACGAGATCGCCGGCGGCCTCGGGGTCAAGCTCGCCGCACCCGACCGCGACGTGTTCGTGCTGGTCGGCGACGGCTCGTACCTGATGATGTCGAGCGAGCTCGCGACGGCGGTCGCCGAGGGCGTGAAGCTGATCGTCGTGCTGGTGGTCAACCACGGCTTCGCCTCGATCGGCGCCCTCTCGGAGACTGTCGGCGTCAACCGCTTCGGCACCTGGTACCGGGACCGGGACGGCGCCAACCTGCCGACCGACCTGGCCGCGAACGCCGCGAGCCTGGGCGCGCACACCATCAGCGTGGCCGACATCGACGGGCTGCGGGCGGCGCTGTCGACGGCGCAGGCGTCCGACCGCACGACCGTCATCCAGATCGAGACCGACCCGCTGGTGCACGCACCGGACTCGCAGGCGTGGTGGGACGTGCCGGTCGCCGAGGTGGCGCGCACGTCCGGCACCGACGCGGCCCGGGCCGCGTACGAGAAGGCCAAGCAGGCCCAGCGAGACTATCTGTGAGGGGTTCTCTTTTGCGCACCATCGAGCACGTCATCGGCGGCACCCGGCGCACGTCGGAGCGGACCCTGCCCGTGCACGACCCGGCGACCGGCGCCGAGACCGCGCGGGTGGCCGCGGCGACGGCCGCCGACGTCGACGACGCGGTCGCGGCCGCCGGCAAGGCGTTCGTGGAGTGGAGCGAGATCTCGCTCGCGCGCCGCAGTGCGGTCATGTTCGCCATGCGCGACCTGGTCGACCGGCACGCCGACGAGCTCGCCCGGCTGGTCACGGCCGAGCACGGCAAGACCCTCGAGGACGCCCGCGGCGAGGTGACCCGCGGCCGAGAGGTGATCGACTACGCCTGCGGCATCCCGTCGCTGCTCAAGGGCGCCTACACCGACCAGGCGTCGACCGGCGTCGACGCGTGGACGTTCCGGCAGCCGCTGGGCGTCTGCGCCGGCATCACACCGTTCAACTTCCCGGTGATGGTGCCGCTGTGGATGCACCCGCTGGCCATCGCGACCGGCAACACGTTCGTGCTCAAGCCCAGCGAGCGGGACCCGTCCGCGTCGGACCTGATCGCTTCCCTGTACGCCGACGCCGGCCTGCCCGACGGGGTGTTCAACGTGGTGCACGGCGACAAGGTGGCCGTCGACGCGCTGCTGGACCACCCCGACGTCGCCGCCGTCTCGTTCGTCGGCTCGACGCCGGTCGCCCGCTACGTGCACCAGCGGGCGGGCGCGGCCGGCAAGCGCGTGCAGGCGCTGGGCGGCGCCAAGAACCACGCGGTGGTGCTGCCGGACGCGGACCTCGACGACGCGGCGCGGCAGATCACCGGGGCCGCGTACGGGTCGGCGGGGCAGCGTTGCATGGCGATCTCGGCCGTGGTCGCCGTCGGTGCCGCCGCCGACCCGCTCGTGGAGCGGCTGGCCGCGCACGCCCGCGCGATCGTCGTCGGTCCGGGCGCTGACCCGGCCAGCCAGATGGGACCGGTCGTCACGGCCGCGGCCCGGGACCGCATTTTGTCCCTTGTGGACGCTTCTGACGCCGATCTGGTGGTAGACGGCCGCGACCTGGCCACTGGGGAAGGCTTCTTCATCGGGCCGTGCCTGTTCGACCACGTCGGCACCGACATGCCGGTCTACCAGGAGGAGATCTTCGGGCCGGTGCTGGTTGTCCTGCGGGTCGCCACCCTGGACGAGGCGATCGAGTTGCTGAACGCGAACCCGTACGGCAACGGTGCGGCCATCTTCACCGACTCGGGTGCGGCCGCGCGGCGGTTCCAGCGGGCGGTGCGGGCCGGCATGGTCGGCGTCAACGTGCCGATCCCGGTGCCGATGGCCTACCACTCGTTCGGTGGCTGGAAGGACTCGCTGTTCGGCGACACCCACGTGCACGGCCCGGAAGGGGTGGCCTTCTACACCCGCGCCAAGGCGGTCACCTCGCGCTGGCCCGGCCCGGCGGTCGACGCCGCGCCGTCGATGCACTTCCCGACCGCTAGCTGACCCCCCGGTAGCTGCTGAGGACCAGCCGGAACAGGTCCTGGTCGCGCGGCCAGGCGGCGTCGTCGGTGAACCACGACAGCGCGTACGCCCGGCCGGGATCGGTGGTGACGGTGACGCGCCGCGCGTGCCGGCCGGACCAGGTGAACTCCCAGTCGGCACCGCCGGCGGCGGCCCGCACCGGGCCGATCCGCAGCCGCTCGTAGCCGGGCAACACGCGTAGCTCCGGTTCGGCGCGCAGCCAGTAGTCGGCGGGCTCCGGAGTAGGCGTGACCGTCGGGTCGACGGCCAGCGTCCTGGTGCCGATCTGGTCCCGGAAACACACCGCCGAGCCCGCCTGGAAGCGGGTCCAGGTGGCGGGCACGGCCACCGTGAACCCGGTCTCGTCGGTGTGCCAGCGCCAACCGGGCGGCAGCGCGAACGCGCCGGTGCCGCCGCCGGGGGAGGTGGCGCCGGGTTCCGGGCCGGCGTTCAGGCAGGCGTGCACGGCCGGCGGCCCCGGTGCCGGCTCGTCGGCCGGGAGGGCGACCGCGGCGGCGGTGCCCACCGAGGCCAGCGTCAGCGCGGCAGCGCCGGCCAGCACGACCCGCCAGCGATGCCGCAGGGCCAGCCCACGGGCCGCCCGGACCACGCGCCGGCCCGGCCCGGGCTCCGGCGGCTCGCCGTCCGCGACGGCCTCGAGCAACTGCCGGATCCGGGCGGCGTCCGGCCGGCGGCCCGGGTCGCGATCCAACAGGCGCAGGATCACCGGGGCGAGCGGCCCGGCTCGGCGCAGCGGGTCGGGTGGTCCGGCGGCGAGCGCGGTCAGCGTGGCGACCACGCTCGGCCGGTGGTAGGGCGCGACGCCTTCCACGAGCGCGTAGAGCGTGGCGCCCAGCGACCACAGGTCGCATGCCACGGTGGACGCACCGGTGCGGGCGAACTCCGGCGCGACGAAGTCCGGCGACCCGAGCACCTGCCGCGGGATGGTGACCCCGCCCTCGGCGGCGACCGCGAGCCCGAAGTCGGTGAGCACCACCCGTCCGTCGTCGGCCAGCAGGACGTTCTGCGGCTTCACGTCACGGTGCAGGATGCCGGCCCGGTGCGCCGCGTCGAGGGCGGACAGGAGCTCCAGCCCGATCCGGGCGGTCTCCTCCGGATCGAACGGACCGCGGTCGGCGACCACCTCGTGCAGGGAGCGGCCCGGCACGTACTCCATGACGATCCACGATCTGTCCGTCTGGAGCACGTCGAGGATCGCGACCACGTTGGGGTGCCGCAACCGCGAGGCGGCGCGCGCCTCACGCAGGGTCTGCTGCCAGCGGTCGGCGCCGAGCCACGGCTGTGCCAGCACCTCTTTGACCGCGACGGCCCGGCCGAGGACCGGGTCGTGCGCGCGCCAGACCCGTCCCATGCCGCCGGTGCCGATGACCTCGTCGAGGACATAACGGCCGGCAAGCACGGTTTCGGCGGTCACATCAGTGCTTCGAGGCCGAAGCCGCCGAGGATTGGCCGCCGGCGAAGATTCTTTCGGTGGAATCGGGGGACACCGCCGCGGCGGCCGGACCGATACGGTCGGTGCGTGGACGAACCGGGGGAACGGCCGGCAGTGTCCTGGGGTCCGGTCGGCGCGGTGGCCGTGCTGCTGGGTGTCCTGGTCGCGGCCAACAGCAACCGTTACGGCTACCACCGCGACGAGCTCTACTTCCGCCTGCTGGGTGAGCATCCGGCCTGGGGCTACGTCGACCAGCCACCGTTGACCCCGCTGCTCGCGCGGGCGACGACCGAGGTCTTCGGCGACCACCTGTGGGCGCTGCGGGTCCCCGGGTCGCTGGCCATCATGGCGACCGCCGTCCTGACCGCGCTGCTGGCCCGCGAGCTCGGCGGCCGCACCGGAGCGCAGGTGCTGGCGGCGCTGGGCGCGGCCGGCACGTTCCCGCTGGTCTTCGGTCACGTCCTGCTGACCGCGACGGTCGACCTGGTGGTCGTGGCGGCGGTGCTGCTGTTCGTGGTGCGGGCCCTGCGCGGCGACCCCCGTTGGTGGCTGGCGGCGGGCCTGGGCGTCGGAGTCGGGCTCTACAACAAGCACCTCGTGCTGCTGACGTTGGTCGCGATCGGCGTCTCGCTGGTCGCGGTCGGTCCGCGCCGGGTGCTCGCGTCGCGCTGGCTCTGGGCGGGCGTCGCCGTCGCCCTGGTGGTCGGCTCCCCGAACGTGATCTACCAGATCACCCACGGCTGGCCGCAGCTCGAGATGGCCGGCGCGATCCGCGAGGACAAGGGCGCCGAGTCGCGCACCCTGTTCGCGCCGTTGCAGCTCGTGCTGCTCGGCATCCTGTTCGTGCCGGTGTGGGTGGCCGGCATCGTGCGGCTGTGGCGCACGCCCGCGCTGCGCGCGCTGGCGCTGGCGTACCCGGTGCTCTGCGCGCTGGTGCTGGTGACCGGCGGGCAGCCCTACTACACGCTGGGTCTGGTGCTGGCGCTGTTCGCGGCGGGTTGCCCGACGGCGGTGCGG
Organism: Asanoa ishikariensis; assembly: GCF_900107455.1. Taxonomy (GTDB): domain Bacteria; phylum Actinomycetota; class Actinomycetes; order Mycobacteriales; family Micromonosporaceae; genus Asanoa; species Asanoa ishikariensis. Next base: position 209,441 of record NZ_FNQB01000005.1, read on the forward strand.
TGGCCCCGTTGGCTGCTCGGAGTCGGGGCACCGCTCAACGTGGCGGTGTCGGCGGTGTTCGCGCTGGCGCTGCTGCCGGTGTCGGTGCTGGCGAAGACCCCGATCGCCGACGTCAACCAGGGCACGAGCGACCAGATCGGCTGGCCGGTCTACGTCGAGCAGATCGCCTCGGTCTACGACTCGCTCCCGCCCGCGGACCGGTCCCGCACGGTGATCCTGACCGCCAACTACGGCGAGGCGGGCGCGCTGGACCGTTACGGTGTCGGCCTGCCGGCTGTCTACAGCGGACACAACGAGCTGTGGTATCGAGGCGGTCCGCCGGCCGACGCGACCGTGGTGGTCGCGGTCGGCTTCGGTGCCCCGCTAGGCGCGTTGTTCGGCTCGTGCCAGGTGGCCCACGACCTCGACAACGGCGTCGACATCCCCAACGAGGAGCAGGACAACGACGTCCGGGTCTGTCGCGACCCGGTCAGCCCATGGACCGTTCTCTGGCCGCGCCTCCAGCACTATTCCTAGCGGATCGCGTCCCCGGTCGTCGGGTCGAAGAAGTGCATCCGCTCCGTGTCGACGACGACCTCCACCTCGTCGCCGGCGCGGACCCGGGAGCGGGGGGCGAACGAGGCGACGAACTTGGTCGCGTCGTGCTTCGGTGCCTCCTCGGCGTGCGCGTCCTTGTCCAGCAGCTTGGTGTCCTCGGTGACCACGCGGGGAGCGTCGAGCAGGAAGTGCACCATGATCTGCGAGCCGAGGGCCTCGATCAGGCTGACCGTCGCCCGCAGCCGGCTCCGCTCGTCGGCGCCGCGCACGAGCCGGGCGTCCTCCATGTCCTCGCTGCGGATGCCGACCGCTACCTGCCGGCCGGCGTACGCGTCGAGCCCCGGCCGCTCGGACCTGGCCGCCGCGGGCAGTGGCAGCCGGGACCGGCCCAGCACCACGACCAGGTCGTCGCCGTCGCGCTCGACCTGGGCCAGCGCCATGTTCATCGGCGGTGACCCGATGAAGCCGGCGACGAAGATGTTGTCGGGGTTGTCGTAGAGGAACTGCGGGTTGCCGACCTGTTGCAGCACGCCGGCCTTCATCAGGGCGACCCGGTCGCCCATCGTCATCGCCTCGGTCTGGTCGTGGGTGACGTAGATGGTGGTGACGTTGAGGTCGTGCTGCACCTGGGCGATCTCGGCCCGCATCTGCACGCGCAGCTTGGCGTCCAGGTTGGACAGCGGCTCGTCCATCAGGAACACCTGTGGCTCGCGGACGATCGCCCGGCCCATCGCCACGCGCTGCCGCTGGCCGCCGGAGAGCTGCTTGGGCCGCCGGTCGAGCAGCGCGCCGAGCTCCAGCATCTCGGCGGCCTTCTTGACCCGACGGTCGATCTCGGCCTTCTCCATCCGCCGGATCTTCAGCCCGTACGAGATGTTGTCGGCGACCGTCATGTGCGGGTAGAGCGCGTACGACTGGAACACCATCGCGATGTCGCGGTCGCGCGGCGAGAGGGTGTTGACCACCCGGTCGCCGATCTTCAGCGTCCCGCTGGTGATGTCCTCGAGCCCGGCCACCATCCGCAGCGCCGTGCTCTTGCCGCAGCCGGACGGGCCGACCAGGACGAGGAACTCGCCGTCGGCGATGTCCAGGTCGAGATCCTTGACGGCGTGGAACCCGTTCTCGTACTGCTTGTTGACCCGATCGAGGATGACCTCGGCCATCACGGACCTCCGTTCAGAGCTGCCAGACCTGGAATGTGGGCCCGTCACCGGGCAGCGTCACGTGGTTGTCGACGGCGGCCCGCAACGGGGGCGCGCCGCCGTAGCGGTTGGCCGCCTCGCCGTGCAGCCCGAGCTGCCGGCCGAGCAGCCGCACCGGGGCGTGCGGGGACCGTGCGGCGAGCACGAGCAGCCGGCCCGCCGCGCTCTCGCGCAGGAACACCAGCACGTCGCCGTGGGCGTGCACCCAGCGCAGGCCACCGCGGCGCAGCGGTTCGGCGTCCCGCCGCAGCGCCGCGAGCCGGGCGTACACGTCGAACGTGCGGCGGTCCCAGCGCTCCGGCCGGTCCCAGGGAAACGGGCGCCGGGCGTCCTCGCCGTTGGTGCCCGTCAGGCCGATCTCGTCGCCGGCGTAGACCATCGGCACGCCCGGCATCGTGAACATCAGCCCGGCCGCGACCTCGACCAGCGCGGCGTCGCCCGTGATGGTGCGGATCCGGGCGGTGTCGTGCGAGCCGACCAGTGACCACGAGGCGGCCATCGCGTGCCACGGCACGCCGGCGCGGAAGGCCCGCACGGTGGCCAGCAGCGCCTCGGCCGGTCCGCGGGTCGGGGCGACCGGCTTGCCCGACAGGGTCAGCCCGGCGGCGGGGTCGCGCAGCCAGGTCCACACCGGGTTGCTGAAGCCGGCGTAGTTCATCGTGCCGTGCCAGTCGCCGCGGCGCAGGTCGGCGGTGGCGTCGTGGCAGTGCTCGGCGATCAGCAGCCCGCCCGGCCTCGCCTCGTCGACCGTGCGGCGCAGCGCGGCGGCGACCTCGGCGTTGCGGTCGTCGGTGCGGTAGCGGCCCGTCATGTTGGCGACGTCGACCCGCCACCCGTCGAGCTCGAACGGCGGGCGCAGCCAGCGTGCGGCGGCCGACGCCGGCCCCTGGACCAGCCGGCGGCGCAGCTCGACGGAGGCGTACCGCAGCTTGGGCAGGGATCCGTGGCCGAGCCAGCCGACCACCTCGCCGGCGGGGGTGAGGTAGAAGAACTGGCGTTCGAGGCTGGCCGGGTCGGCGAGCGCGGTCCGGAACCAGGGGTGCGTCGACCCGCAGTGGTTGGTGGTGAGGTCGCCGAGGATCCGCCAGCCCCGGGCGTGCACCTCCTGCGCCAGCCGGGCCAGCGCCTTGTCGCCGCCCAGGTGCGGGTCGACCTCGTCGAACGAGGAGGCGTTGTAGCGGTGGTTGGACGGTGCGGGGAAGAACGGTGTCAGGTAGACGGTGTCGGCGCCGACGGCCCCGATGTGGTCGAGCTTGTCGGTGACACCGTCGAGGTCGCCGCCGTACCACTGCGCGGGGGTGGATGGTCCGGTGTGGACGACCGGATCGTCCCAGCCCGCCGGCTCGGCCCAAGGTGGCGGCTCGCGATCGTGGCCGGACCGGGCGAACCGGTCGGGGAAGATCTGGTAGACGATCGCGTCCCGGGCCCAGTCGGCGGCGGGCGGCGCGGTGGTCAGCAGGAAGTCGTCGGCGTCGGTCACGTCGTGGTGGTGGGTGCCGGAGCCGTTGAGCCAGCGGTAGCCGGGGTCGGCGCCGCCGCCGAGCAGGAAGCGGTAGCCGGTGAGCGGGTTGTGCATCGGGATGTCGCAGCGCCACCACGTCTCGGCCGCGGTGGTGCGGTCGATCCGACCGGCGACGAACATGGGCTCGGCGTCGGCGGTCGCGCGCGCCCACACCCCACCGGTGCCGTGGCCGTGCGGCACCCGGACGAAGACCGGCACGGTGTCGCCGAGCCGCGGTGCCTCGACCGGCACGTGCCAGGCGGCGCCGTCGTGGTGAGGCTCGGCGAGCAGGCTCATCCCTTCACCGCACCCGCGGTGAGTCCGCCGACGATGTAGCGCTGGAGGAACTGGAACAACGCCACCGTGGGCACGGCGAGCACCAGCGCGCCGGCGGCGAAGACGCCGAAGTTGTTGTTGCGCTCCTCGGAGACCAACCCGTAGAGCCCGACGGCCGCGGTCTTCGCGTCGTCGTCGGTGAGGAAGACGCTGGCGATCAGGAACTCGTTGACGGCGCTGATGAAGCCGAGCAGGCCGGTGACGGCGAGGATCGGCGTCACGAGCGGCAGGATCAGGCCGAAGAACACCTGCGCGTGGGTGGCGCCGTCGACCTTGGCCGACTCGTCGAGGTCCTTCGGGATGGTGTCGAAGAAGCCCTTCATCAACCAGGTGTTGGTCCCCAGCGCGCCGCCGAGGTAGAGCAGCAGCAGCCCGGTGCGGGTGTTGAAGCCGACCGCCGGCCACAGGTCGCTGACGTACGCGAACATGATGTAGAGGGCGACGATGAGCAGGAACTGCGGGAACATCTGCACGAGCAGGATGCCGAGCAGGCCGGCGCGGCGGCCGCGGAACCGGTAGCGGCTGAACGCGAACGCCGCGCAGGCCGAGACGAACATCGACAGCGCGGCCGCGAGCAGCCCGATCACCATGCTGTTGAGGAACCACGTCGGGAACGCGGTGTCGACGAACAGCTTGCGGAAGTTCTCGAAGCTCGCGCCGGTCGGCACCAGCTCCGAGGAGCTGAGCGTGCCCAGCGGGTTGACCGCCGCCGAGACCACGAACAGGATCGGGAACAGCGAGAACGCCAGTGCCAGCAGGCCGACCAGGTGCCGCCAGCCGACCTGGCGGAACCAGCCGCCCTGGGCGCCGCCGAGCCGGACGACGGTCTCGTCGCCGGTAGTCGCCGGGAGGGTGTCGGTGGCAGCCATCAGTTGATCTCCTCCAGCGCGTGGGTGCGGCGGAAGCTCACGATCGAGATCGTGGCCACGATGAGGAAGATGAACACCGAGATCGCGGCGGCGAACCCGTACTGCGCGCCGGCACCGCCGAACGCCAGCCGGTAGGTGTAGGTGATCAGGATGTCGGTGGCACCCGCCTGCGGGTTGTCGGGCGGGAACGGCGCGCCCTCGCTCACCAGATAGATCGCGGTGAAGTTGTTGAAGTTGAAGGCGAACGAGCTGATCAGCAGTGGCGCGAGGGCGACCAGCAGGAGTGGGAAGGTGATGGTGCGGAACGCGTGGAACGGCCGGGCGCCGTCGACCTGGGCCGCCTCCGTGAGGTCCGCCGGGATCGCCTGGAGCGCGCCGGTGCTGACCAGGAACATGTAGTTGTAGCCCAGCCAGAGCTGCACGAGCAGGATCGCGAACATCGAGCTGGGTGCCGAGCCGAACCAGTTGACGTCGAGCCCGAACAGCCTGTTGATCAGCCCGAAGTCGGTGTTGAACATGTCCCGCCAGACCAGCATCATCGCGACGGCGGGCATCGCGTACGGCAGGATGATCAGCGACCGGTATAGCCGCTGGCCGCGCAGTCCCGGCTTGTTGAGCACGAGCGCGACGAGCAGCCCGAGGGCGAACGTGATCAGCACGACGCCGAACGCGAAGCCGAGGTTCCACAGCAGGATCTTGAGGAACGACGCCCGGATCACCGGGTTGGTGAGCACCTCGGCGAAGTTGCGGAAGCCGACGTTGACCTGCCAGCCCTGGGCGAGCGCCTGGCCCTGCCCGTCGACGAACAGGCCGTCGTCGTCGTTGGCCGTCCACGTCTGGCCGGTGGTGCGGTCCTTCACACAGTCACAACCGGCGTCGTACGCCTGCTGCGGGGTGCCCTCGAAAGCCCGGGACAGGCCCTGGTTCTTGATCGCCCCGCGGTCGGTGGGGACGCTGAACTCGACGATGTCCGCCGAGCGGGCGCTGACCTCGGCGATGTCGAGAATCTCGTACCCGCCGGCCTCGGTTATCTTGCCGTCGGTGTTCTGCGTGGCGTCGTTCAGCGGTTCGAGGCCGTCCGCGGTGCCGACGAACGCGGCCTTCGTGGCGGGATCCGTGAGCAGGAAGACGATGTCGCCGCTGCCGGGCTCGCCGTCGGTCGCGATGGTCAGCGTGTAGACCGTCGAGCCGGGCACCTGCTGCACCGACGAGCCCTCGACGGCGGCGACCGCCTCGTCCTTGCTGCCCCGGTGCGCGTCGCCGAAGTTGGTGAACGCGGTGGAGAGCGTGAACAGCACCGGCAGCACCTGGAACACGATGAGGAACAGGGTGCCGGGGATCAGGTACTTCGCGGGTATCGCCCGCGGCGACAGGTAGATGGAGAAGATGACGGCGGTGACCAGCAGCAGGACGGCCAGGCCGAGCCAGTTGCCGGTGCCGATCAGCGGGAACGCCGCCCAGACCGCGATGGCGGCCACCAGGCCGAGCACCACGATCTTGATGATCAGGCCGAGCGGGGAGGCCGTGCCGTCGGCGCCGAGGCCGAGCTTGCGTCTCATCTCGGTCCTCTCTATTTGATCTGGGCCTGGATGGCGGAGGCGGCCGCGGAGATGGTCGAGGCGGGGTCGGCGCCACCGACCACGGCGGCCTCGGCCTTGCCCAGCGGGTCCCACACCACGGCCATCGCGGGGATGCTGGGCATGATCTGTCCGAACTCGACACCCGCGTCGGACACCTTGCCGACGAGCGGGTCGCCTGCTCGGACCGTGGCCAGGGCCTCCTTCAGCGCCGGGACGCTGGAGGTCGCGGTGTAGAGCGCGGTGCCGGTGTCGGGGCGGGACCAGAAGTTGGTGACGAACTCCTGCGCGAGCGCCTTGTTGTCGCCGCGGCTGGCCACGTAGGCGGCGTCGACCGTGATGAACGGCCGGGCCGGCTGGCCGCCCTCGAACGGGGGCACTGGGGAGATGTCGTACTTGACGCCGGTCTGCTGGAGCTGCGGTAGCTGCCACGGCCCGGAGATCATGAACGGGGCCTTGCCGCCGGAGAACAGGCTCAGGATGTTGTCGGTGGTGATCGATCGCTTGAGCACGCCGGCTCCGCCCTCGCCCAGCGCACGGATCTTCGCGTACGCCGCGGTGGCGCCGGGCTTGGCCACGCCGAGGTCTGCCGGGTCGAAGTCGCCGGTGTCGCGGGTGCCGAAGATGTAGCCGCCGCCCGAGGTGAACAGCGGGTTGATGTGGTACGGGTCGCCGGTCGGCCCGACCGGCAGCGCCAGGATCTCCTGTGCCTTGCCGCTGCTCTTGAGCTGCGTTCCTTTTTGGACAAGCTCCTCCATGGACCGTGGCGCGTCCGGGACGAGGGCGGTGTTCCGGAACAGCACGATGTTGTTCATCGTGTACGGCATGCCGTAGACCTGCCCGTTGAAGGTGACCGCCTTGATCGCCAGATCCTGGTAGCCGGCCTTGGTGTCGTCGGTCATCTGCAACGGATCGATCGTCGCGTTCTGCACCAGGTTGCCGATCCAGTCGTGCGCGCCCATCACGACGTCGGGCGCGCGGCCGGCCTGGGAGGCCGTGACGAACTGGGTCTGCAGGTCTTCCGGGATGATCTGGACGTTGACGTCGACGCCGTTCTCCCGGGCGAAGATCGCGCCCAGCGCCTGCGTCGCCTCGCCGCCGGGGCCGCCGCCCGTCCAGATCAGCAGGCTCGGCTTTTCCGTGGCACCCGCGCCCGCTCCTGCTTGGCAGCCGGCGAGCAGCAGGGCGGTGATAGCCACCAACGCTCGTGCTCTGTGCATGGTCGTCACCCCTCCCGCAGGGGAGTTGCTGTGCTAACCCGATTTAGCACGGAGCATGCGCCGGGATTCGGCGACTGTCAATACGATGCGTCGATCGGATTGCCAGCGGCGGCAAGATCGGTGAACCTGTGCGTATGGCATCGCGCGTCACACTCCAGGACGTCGCCCGGCACGCCGGCGTCTCACGGACCACCGCGTCGTTCGTCCTCACCGGCCGGCGCGACATGCGGATCTCCGTCGACGCCGAGCAGCGGGTGCTGCGGGCGGCCCGGGAGCTCAGCTACCGGCCGAACCTGATGGCGCGCGGGTTGCGTACCCGCACGACGCACACGATCGGCCTGATCTCCGACACGGTCACCACCGAGCCGTTCGCGGGCGACATCGTCCGTGGCGCCGTCAACGCCGCGCTGCGGCACGACAACCTGCTGGTCATCGGGGAGACCTCGGGCGACCGGGGCGTCGAGGAACGGGTCGTCCAGGACATGCTCGACCGGGGCGTCGACGGTTTCCTGTACGCGTCGACCTGGACCCGGGTCAGCCGGCTGCCGGCCGTGCTGCGCGGGCATCCGTTCGTGTGGCTCAACTGCCTGCCACGCGGCCGGGCGAGCGCGTCGGCGGTGATCCCCGACGAGCGTTCGGCCGGCACGCTGGCCGCCTCGGCCCTGACGGCGGTGGGGCACGAGCGGATCGCGCTGGTCGGTGTCCCGAGCCCCGACGTCTGGGCGGCAGGGGAGCGACTGGCGGGCATCCGGGCGGCGGGGGTCACGGTGGCCGCGACGGTCGAGTGCGACTGGTGGCCGGAGCCGGCGTACACGGCGGTGTCGTCGTTCCTCGCCACCGGCCCGTCGGTGACCGGCCTGATCTGCCTCAACGACCGGATCGCGCTGGGCGCGTACCAGGCGGCGCAGGAGGCGGGGCTGCGAGTGCCCGACGACCTGTCGGTGGTCTCGTTCGACGACTCGGACCTGGCGGCCTGGCTGCGACCGTCCCTGACCAGCGTCGCGCTGCCCCACGCGGAGCTCGGCGGCCGCGCCGTCGACCTCCTGCTGTCGCCACCGGCGAGCCCGCTGGTCGAACGGGTGCCGATGCGGCTCCACGAGCGGGCCTCGATCGCCCCACCTTCATCCTAGGACGCTTTAGGGGGTGTGCGGCCGGCGACTAACGTGGCGCCATGATCATTGCGCAGCTCAGTGACCTGCACGTCGACGGTGGGGAGCGCAGCCGGCGGCGGGTCGAACGGGTCGTGCGGGAACTGGCCGGGCTGCGGCCGGCGCCCGACGTCGTGCTGGTCACGGGCGACATCGCCGACCACGGAGCCGAGGCGGAGTACGAGCTCGCCCGCGAGCTGGTCGACCTGCCCGCGCCGGTGCTGTACTGCCCCGGCAACCATGACGGCCGCGCGGCGTACCGGAAGGTCCTGCTCGGTGAGCCGGCGAGTGACGCGCCGGTCAACCGCGCCCACCGGGTCGGCGGGGCACTGTTCGCGATGTGCGACTCGAGCATTCCCGGCCAACACGACGGCCTGCTCGAGGCGTCGACGCTGGGCTGGCTCGACGCGGAGCTGACGGCAGCGGCCGACCTGCCCGCGTTCGTCTGCTTCCACCACCCGCCGGTCGTGCTCGGGTCGCCGTTCGCGGACCAGAGCCGCCAGTTCGCCACCGACCGGCTGGCCTCGCTCGTCGCCGCGCACCCCAACGTCGTGGCGCTGCTCTGCGGCCACGCCCACACGCCGGCCGCGACGACGTTCGCGGGCCGGCCGCTGCTGGTCGCGCCGGGGGTGGTGTCGACGTTCCGGCTGCCGTTCGAGCCCGCCGACACGATCGACCAGGACCTGCCGCCGATGCTCGCCTACCACCTGCTGGACAATCAGCGCCGGCTGACCACCCACTATCGCGTCGTTTCGGCCTAGGGTGCGCCTGTGGACCAATACGATCGCTACCTTCTCGACAGCCATGTGCTTCGCGCGATCGGGACAACGCTGGGCGGCGCGGTGGCCGGAGCCGCCGTGACGCTTCCGAGTGAGCTCGCGGCCGCCGCCCTGGCCGCCTGGCACCGCGACGAGGACGACGACCTGGCGTCCCCGGAGTCAGCGCGGCAGTCGACTCTGCGCGAGCATGCCGCCACGCTGGCGCTGATCGGTCTGACGGTCGAGAAGCGCGGCAGCGACACCGCCGGTGGGGTCAGCGTCCAGCTCCGCGCGAACCTCGTCGCGGAGGCACGGGCGGCCGCGGCCGGGGGTCAGCCTGCCAACCCGGGCCGGCAGTAGCTGTCGCGTCGGCGTCCGGTCTCGGCGGGTCGCTGGTGTGTTTCCGCTCGCGGGTGGACGATCGACGCATGGTGTCGTCAGATCCGCCGCCGTTGACGGTGGTGCAGCCCGGTGGCGGGCAGGTGGGCGAGCTCGGCTCGATCGGCGTGCAGTTCAAGCTCTGGGGTCACGACACCGGCGGCGCGTTGGCGATTGTCGAGCATCCGTTTCCGGTCGGCGCGTTGGTGCCGCCGCATCTGCATACCCGGGAAGACGAGTACTCGATCGTCACCGAGGGCGAGATCGGGTTCCGGTCGGGCGATCGGGAAGTCGTGCTCGGGCCCGGCGGCTACATCACCAAGCCGCGGGGTGAGTTGCACGCGATGTGGAACGCCGGTGTCACACCCGCGCGGATGATCGAGATCATCAGCCCGGCCGGTTTCGAGCACTTCTTCCGGGAGGTGGCCGAGGCGATCGCGGCCGGGCCGGTCGCGGAGGGGGCGGGCGCCGACCTGACCGAGCGCTACGGTTTGCAGTTCGGGGACCCGGACTGGCTGCCGGGCGTCATCGAGCGCTACGGACTCACCGTCGAGCGGTAGTTCAGGGCAGCCGGGGAATGCTCGCGATCAGTCGTCGGGTGTACGCGTCCTGCGGGCTGCCGAGCACCGCGCCGGTCGGGCCCTGCTCGACCACCCGGCCGCGTTCCAGGACCACCGTCTCGTCGCAGAGGCTGGCCACCGCGGCCAGGTCGTGGGAGACCAGGACCAGGGTCAGGCCGCGGGTGGCGCGTAGCTCGGCCAGCAGGTCGATGATGCGCACCTTGGTGGTCACGTCCAGCGCGCTGACCGGCTCGTCGGCCAGCAACACGGTCGGCTCGACCGCGATCGCACGGGCGATCGCGATCCGTTGCCGCTGGCCGCCGGAGAACTCGTGCGGGTAGCGGTCCGCCGCGTCGACCGGCAGGCCCACGGCCGACAGGGCCGCCGACACCCGGGGCGCGTGGTCGGTGAAACCCAACGCCCGCAACGGCTCGGCGACGATGCGCGAGACCTTCTGGCGCGGGTCCAATGAGGAGTACGGGTCCTGGAACACCGTCTGCACGTGCCGCCGGAAGTCGCGGGCGGCGCGGTGCCCGGTCGGCAGCGGCGCGTCCTGGAACAGCACCGACCCCGATGTCGGCCGGCGCAGGCCGAGCAGCAGCCGCAGCAGCGTGGTCTTGCCGGCCGCGGACTCGCCGACCAGGGCGACACTGCGGCCCGGTGTCACGCCGAAGGAGACACCGTCGAGCACCGGTGCGCCCGACGGGTAGCGGAAGCCGACGTCTCGGGCCTCGAGAATCACAACGCACCTCCGAGGGCCTCGTCGAGGCGGCGGGCGCTGGCCACCAGGGCCGCCGTGTAATCGTCCTGAGGGTCGGCCAGGATCGCACGCAGCGGACCGGTGCGCACCGCCCGCCCGGACGACAGCACCACCACCTCGTCGGTGACCTTGCCGACGACGGCGAGGTCGTGGCTGACGAACAGCAGCGCCATGTCGTGCGCGGCGACCAGCCGGTCGAGCAGGGCCAGCACCTCGGCCTGCACGGTGACGTCCAGCGCGGTGGTCGGCTCGTCGGCGATCAACAGCGCGGGGCGGCAGGCCAGGGCCATCGCGATCGCCGCGCGCTGGCGTTGGCCGCCCGAGACCTCGTGGGGATAGGCGTGCGCCACCCGCGCCGGCAGTGCCACCTCTTCCAACGCCGAGGCGACGGCGGCCCTCAACGCGGCGCCGCGCAGGCCCTGATGCCGGCGCAGCGGCTCGGCCACCTGGTTGCCGAGGCGCATCAGCGGGTCCAGCGCCGTCGACGGCTCCTGGAAGACCACCGCCGCCACCCGACCGCGCAGGCGGTTGAGCGAACGCTCGTTGGCACCGATCACCGGTGTGCCGTCGAGCAGCACCGTGCCGGACGCGCGCAATCCGGGCGGCAGCAGGCCGGTCACGGCCAGCGCGGTCAGCGACTTGCCCGAGCCGGACTCGCCGATCAGCCCGAGGCGGTGGCCTTTCGCGATGGAGAACGAGAGACCGTCGACCAGTGTGCGTCCGTCAGCCGTCGACACCGTCAGGTCGGAGACCGTCAGCAGGCTCATCGGTGCCCCCTTCGGGTCGGGTCGGCGACGTCGCGCAGGCCGTCGGCGAGCAGGTTGACGCCGACGACGAGGACGACCAGCAGGACGCCGGGCGCGATGGCTCCGATCGGTGCGGTCAGGACCGTGGACTGGGCCTCCTGGAGCAGCCGGCCCCAGGACGCGTTCGGTGGCGGCGGACCCAGGCCGAGGTAGGAGAGGCTGGCTTCCGCGAGCACGGCGAGCCCGAACTGGAGGGCCAGGTTGACCGCCATCGTGGGCCAGATGTTCGGCAGCACGTGCGCGGTGACGATCCGGGGCCAGCTCACCCCGGAGGTGCGGGCCAGCGTCACGTAGTCCATCGCCAGCACGCGTTTGACCAGCACGCGGGTGAGGCGGGCGACGATCGCCGACATGGCCAGCCCGATCGCGACGATCGCGGAGCCGAGCGACGCGCCACGGGCGGCCACCACGAGCATCGCCAGCAACAGGGTCGGGAACGCGATCAGGATGTCCAGCAGGGCCGCGAGGGTGTCGTCGAGCCAGCGGTTGGCGAAGCCCGCGAGCAGCCCGGCGACGCCCCCGACCACCGCGCCCAGGGCGACCGCCCCGAGACCGACCGCGACCGCGATCCGGGCGCCGATCATCAGCCGGGTGAGCAGGTCGCGGCCCAGCTTGTCGGTGCCGAGCAGGTGGTGCGCGCCCGGTCCTTCGAGCCGGCCGCCGGTGGTGTCCGCGGCCGGGAACGGTGTCCAGAACAGCGACACCAGTGCGATGCCGACGACGAGGGCGACCAGCACGATCCCGGCGATGAGGAAGACGCGGCGTCTCATCGGACGAGCCCGCCGCGCAGCCGAGGGTCGATGAACCGCTGTGCGACGTCGGCGAGGAAGCCGACGACCAGCACCGCGAACGTGCTGACGAACAGCACGCCCTGGATCACCGGGTAGTCGTGCTGGGCGATCCCGCGCACCAGCATGCTGCCGAGCCCGGGAAGCGCGAACACGCTCTCGATGACGACCGCGCCGAGGAACGTGGTGGCTAGCTCGATGCCGAGCACCGACACCACCGGCACGGCCGCGTTGCGCACCCCGTGCCGCCACATCGCGCCCGCGAACGACGAGCCGAGCGCGCGGGCCGTGCGCAGGTGGTCGCTGCCCAGCACGTCGAGGGTGGCCGACCGGACGTACCGGATCAGCGATGCCGCCATGACGAGAGCGACAGTCACCACAGGAAGCACCAGTGCCCGGAACGCGTCGGGGAACGACGACCAGCCGTCGGGCGGGAAGCCGCCGGCCGGCAGCACCCGCAGGTTCAGCGCGAACACCCAGACCAGCAGCAGACCGAGCCAGAACGCGGGTACGGCGATGCCGAGCTGCGACACGAGCCCGGCCAGCGCGCCGTACCAGGTGTGGGCGCGGTGCGCGGCCAGGAAACCGACCGGCACCGCGACGACCACGGCGAGCACGAACGCGGACAGCGTCAGCGGCACCGTCACCGACAGCCGGCTGACGATCTCCGGGCCGACCGGCAGCGAGCTGACGAACGAGTCACCGAAGTGCAGCGTGGCGAGCTGGCTCAGCCAGTGCCCGAACTGGGCGGGCAGCGGCCGGTCCGTGCCGATCTGGTGCCGGGCGGCGGCGACCTGGTCGGGCGTGGCGCCGACCGACAGCAGGGCGTTGGCCGGGTCGCCGGGCAGCAGCCGCAGGATGAGGAACAGCACCACGCTCGCGAGCAGCAGAGTGCCGACCAGCAGCGCCGCCCGGCGCACCAGGTAGCGGGTCATCCCTTGTGGATGCCGTACGCGTAGAACTGCGAGTTGAGGCCGTTGACCGGGTAGCCGGACAGCTTGGTCGAGGCGACCACGATCTGGGGGTAGAGGTACAGCCAGTCGCTGGCGGCGTCGGCCGCGATCTGCTGGTCGGCCTTCTTCAACAGCTCGGTCTGCTCCGCCTCCGAGCCCGCCTGCTCCGCCTGCTTGATCCACGCGGTGACCTGCGGGTTGTCGTAGCCCCAGTAGAAGTTCGGGTCGCCGTACCAGACGACGTCACGGTCGTTGACGTGCTCCTGGAGCGTCGCCGTGAAGTCCTTGTTCTGGTAGACCTTCGTGTACCACTGGTCCGGCGTGATCACGTTGATGTTCACCGTGATGCCGACCTTGGCCAGCTCCGACTTGACGAACGCCGCGACCGTCGGGTGCGGGTCGTAGTTCGGGGTGTCCAGGGTGAACGTGAAGCCGTTCGGGTGGCCGGCCTCGGCGAGGAGCGCTTTGGCACCAGCCACGTCGTAAGCGTTGACACCCGTGAGATCGGTGTGCCACGGGTCGGTCGGCGGGACCATCGAGCCGATCAGCTCGCCGTGGTCGCCCCAGATCGACTGGAGCAGCTTCTTGTCGTCGATCGCCGAGCTGACCGCCTTGCGCACCTTGACGTCGTTGAAGGGCGCGACGCGGTCGTTGAACGCCAGCAGCAGCTTGGTGGTCGAGTGCCCGTCGTTCACCTTGTACGCCGGGTTGTCGGTGAACTGCGCGAGCGCGTCCGGGTTCTGCTCGCTGGTGACCACGTCGACGGCGTTGGTCAGCAGCGCGTTGTCGAGGGCGCTGCCGTCGGTGAAGTAGTGGAACACCACGCCGCCATTGGTGGCCGCCGTGCCCCAGTAGCTCGGGTTCTTCTTGAGCGTCAGGGACGAGCCGCGCTTCCAACCGTCCAACGTGTACGGACCGGTGCCGTCCTCCTTGGCGGATAGGTTGCCGGCCTGGTCGTTGACGATCCACACGTAGCTGAGGTTGTAGATGAACGAGATCGAGCGCGTCGCCAGCGTGACGGTGACCGTCTTCGGGTCCGGGGTGGCGATCGACTTGATCTCCGGGAAGCTGCTCTTGCGGGCCGACTTCGAGTCGGGCGCGAGCACCTTCTCGATGCTGTACTTCACGTCGGCGGACGTGAGGGCCTTGCCCGAGTGGAACTTCACGCCGTCGCGCAGGGTGAACGTGTAGGTCAGGCCGTCGGCGCTGACCGTGTTGGCGGTGGCCAGCAAGGGTTCCACCTTGCCGTCGTCGGTGAGCCGGAACAGTCCTTCGTAGACGTTGCCGTTGAACGCCTCGGTGATGCCCTGACCGCCACCGGCGGTGTTGTCGAGGTTCTGCGGTTCGTAGAGCGAGCCGACCTGGACGACGGCGTTGGCGTCGGCCGCCGCACTCGAGGACGGGCTGGCGCCGCCGCTGTTCGAGCCGCACGCGGCCAGGGCCACAGCGGTCGCGACAGCGGCGCCAAGCAGCGCGATTCGTTGCTTCTTCACGTGTGTATCTCCGGCATTGAAGGGGGTAAAGCGAACGGGCTAGTGCACCTGGAAGCCGTCGCGGAAGAGGGGCTGCTTCTCGCCGGCCAGGACGGCCCTGCGGAAGCGGTTCTGCCGCGGCGGCATCGGACAGTTGTATTGCCCGGAGAACCCGCACGGCGGCACGAAGGCCCGGTTGAAGTCGAGCACGACCCGGTCGTCGCCGGGTTCGCGGGGCACGATCAGGAACCGTCCCGACTCGTACGTGGTGATGCCGTTGGTCTCGTCGCCGAAGACCAGCAGCAGCGTCCCCTCGTCGTCGAACGCGTCGAAGGCGTAGTCGACACCGTCGAGGCTGAACAGGATGTCGCCCGGCACGGCGAGGTCCCGGGTCAGTCCGTTGTCGCGCAGGTGCTCGAAGGCCACCAGCCGGGGCGGGTCGTGGGGTACGAACCGCGCCTCGACCACCCAGTCGGGGTCGAACGGGTAGGCGTCGATGGTCTCGAAGTGGCGGATGGCCGGCGAGTCTCCGTCGAAGCGGCGCACCCCGCGGAAGACGACGCCGGTGCGCAGGTCGCGGCGCTCGATCGGCACGCTGCCCGGGTGGTCCTCGACGCCGGCGCCCCAGATCGTCTCGACCAGGGCGAGGTTGCCGTCCGGCCCGGCGACCCGCTTGACCCGGGCGGCATGCCATGCGGGCCAGCCGGCACGGGCACGGTCGAGCACCGCGACGGAGGCGGGGGGCGTGGGCACGGTCGGTCTGCCTTTACGGGGTCGGGGGCAACAACTCGACTTAACCTACTGCCATGGTGGGTTAATCCGACCAGTGCGGTTGATCACAACCAACCTGGCCCGCACATGATCAACAGCTCGTTCGTACAGTGGCCCGCATGGATGAGCTGCTCTCGGCCGGCGAGCAGGACGCGTACCGGCTGCTGGTCCGGCTCGGCGCGGCCGACGCGGCGAAGCTCGCGGCCTCGGCGGGGGTGCCGGCCGGCGAGGCCGGAGTGCTGCTGGCGGCCCTGCACGCGAAAGGGCTGGTGAGCGCCGGCCCGGTGTTCCGCCCGCTGGCGCCCGACGTGGCGCTCGGTGACGCCCTGCTGCGGCGCCAGGAGGTGCTCGACGATGCCCGCCGGACGGTCGCGGCGCTCAGCGAGGACTTCCGCCGGCACAGCCGCCGCCGCGACGCCGACCGCCTGGTTGAGGTGATCGTGGGTCGCGACGCGCTGCGCGGCCGGCTGCGGGAGATGCAGGAGGGCGCCCGCAAGGAGATCCTCTGGTTCTGCCGCGCCAACCCCCTGGCGATGCCCGGTCCGGAGAACACCGAGGAGGACACGGCGCTGGCGCGCGGGGTCCGCTACCGGGCCATCTACGAGCGGGCGTTGCTGGAGCTACCCGGCGAGCTGCCCAGCATCCTGGAGTCGATGACGCGGGGCGAGGAGGCCCGCAGCCTGCCGACGTTGCCGGTGCGCCTGGCCATCGCCGACGGTGAGCTGGCGATCTGCCCTCTCGTGCCGGACGAGGCCCGGGATCTGGGCGAGCCGACCGCGGCGCTGATCCGGCCCAGTGAGCTGCTGGACGCACTCGTCGCGCTCTTCGAGAGCTTCTGGGAACGGGCCACACCCCTGCGCGGCGACGGACACCCGGCGGAGGATCTCGGCGAGGCCGACGTGCTGCTGCTGTCGCTGGTCGTCTCCGGCCTGCCGGACAAGTCGATCGCGACGCACCTGCGGGTGAGCAAGCGGACCGTGCAGCGCCGGCTCGAACGGCTGATGGCCCTGGCCGGCGTCGACACCCGCACGGGCCTGGCGTTCCAGGCGGCCCGCCGGGGCTGGCTCGCAGCCCCGGCGGACCGGTTCGGTCCCGCCCGCGGGTAGGCGCGGGCAGCCCGCCGGGCTGGGGTGCAGCCCGGCGGACCCGATTAGTCAGCCCCGCGCGGGTAGGCGCGGGCAGCCCGCCGGGCTGGGGTGCAGCCCGGCGGACCCGATTGGTCAGCCCCGCGGGTAGGCGCGGATGACCGTCTGGTCGAGCGTGTTGCCGGCGCGGTCGGTGGCCCGCACTCGCAGCGAGACCGCGCTGTGGCCGCGCGGCACCGACGCCACACCGTCGCGCACCGTCGCCGCCCGCCAGGTGGCGCCGTCGTCCGTGGAGACGTCGACGCGCAGCGTGCGCAGCTTGGCGTTGAAGTCCAACGCCACCCCGTCCCGGCGCACGTCGTAGTCCACGCCCAGCAGGGGCAGGTCGCCGTCCGCGCCCGAGCGGAACGTCCACTGCGTGTCCGTGCGGGTGGCCACGGTCCAGTCGTCGCCACCGTGTGCGGTGGTGACCTTCAGTCGGTAGGCCGCGTCGCCCGGGGTGGTGGTCACGTCCTGCCAGCCGTCGGGAAGCTCGGCCAGCACCGTGCCGTCGCGCCACAGCGTCGCGGCCAGCTCACCGCCGCCCAGGTGGGCGTAGTGGCCCTCCTGGTCGACCAGACCCGGCACCCGCAGGCGGAGCACGTCACCGGCGCGGGTCGACCCCAGGTCGGCGGGCCGCACCACCGGCGCGCCCCAGCTCTCCGCCGTCCGCCCGGCCTTGACCGAGTGCGGGGCGTCGCGGAAACCGCTGGTCAGCGGACCCCAGCCCCACGGGTAGCCGTCGGAGACGTAGTGCTGCCACAGCGAGTCGCCGGCCGACACCCACTCCTCACGGACCGAGGGGGTACGGGCGTCGCGCGAGGTGTCGTTCCACGCGTACTCCTGCCAGGGGCGCCAGCCGAACCGCTGCTCGCGTACCCAGTCAAAGCCGCCGTTGTCCGCGTAGTCGGTGGTGATCCGCTGGCTGTTGGCCGCGGTCACCTTGTGCACCACCTGGTCCGGGATGCGGCCGGGGGAGACCTGGACGACGTCGTAGAGGTACGGGCTCGACGTGGTCAGCGTCAGCGACAGTTGGGTCTTGCGGGCCAGCTTGGCCGCGGTGGGCTGGTCGAGCGCGAGCGAGACGATCGGCAGCCGGTCGCCCTCGGGGCTCCACGAGGTCCAGGTCGAGAAGTCCGGCGGGCGGACCATCAGCGCGACCGCGGCGCCGGCCCGGGCCGCCGCGTCGATCTTGGTCAGCTCGTCCTGCTCGTCCGCTGGGATCAGGACCGCCTTGCCGCGCACGTCGCGGTCGCCCGAGCGGGCCAGGGGGAAGCGCTTCGTGCCGTCGTACGCGGGGGAGTTGCCCATCAGGTTGAGGTCCAGCGGCCCCTTGACCCCCGGCGCGCTCGCCACCACGAGCGGCGCGACGAGTTGCCAGCGGGACGAGAACTCGAAGCTGCCCGCCCGGACCGCCTTGGTCGGCACGACGTTGACCTGCTCGATGTTGCTGAAGTGCATGACGCCGTGAGCGATGGAGCGGCCGGTGCCGGTGACCCGGTGCACGTAGTAGGACAGCACCGCCCGCTGCTCGGCCGGCTTGGGCGTCTCGATCCGGATCGGCCGGGCCTTGCGGGCGTCGACGACGACCTCGAGGTCGCGGTCGACGGTGAGCTCCGGGATGGTCAGCAGGGTGGCCTGCTCGTCGTTGCGTGCGCCGTCCTCGAGCACCCCTTGCAGGATGTACGTGCCCTCGCGGACCTCGAACGTGGCGCCGCCCTCGGACGCCCAGCCCAGCAGGTCGGAGCGGGCGTCGTCGCCGAACATCGTCAGCACCGGCAGGGAGGCCGGCGCGCCCTTGCGGTCCAGCGCGCGGACGGTGACGTGGTGTACCGGCCCGTCCTTGATCGCGCCGACGGCGGTGGTGACCTTGACGCCGGTCGCGGTCGCGGTGATCCAGCCGCTGAGCGTGCCGAGCGGCAGGGTGCCGAAGTCGACGGTCGCATCGACAGTGGCGGTGCCGTTGGCGGGCACGGTCACGGTGGCGGCGCTCAGCAACACCCCGGCCGGACCGGCCAGCGTCAGCGTCACGGGGGAGTCGCCGCTGTTGGTGTACGTGAGCGTCCGGGTCCCGGTGGTCGGCGTGCCGCCCACGGTGTGCAGGCCGAAGTCGGCGACGCCGGTGCCGGTGACGGCCTGGGCGCTGGCCCGGGCGACGTCGACGCGGCCCGCGCCCTGCGCGTACACGGGCAGGTCGGGCGTGGTCTGTGCGGTGCTGACCAGTGCGTTCTTGATCGCCGTGCCGGTCCAGTCCGGGTGCTCCTGCGCCAGGATCGCGGCGGCACCGGCCACGTGCGGCGTGGCCATCGAGGTGCCGGAGGCCGCCGTGTAGCGGGCGTCGACCGGGCTGCCCATCGTCGTGCCGGCCGCGCGGGCCGCGACGATGTCGACGCCCGGCGCGGTGATCTCCGGCTTGAGGCCCTGGTCGCCCAGGCGCGGGCCGCGGCTGGAGAAGTCGGCGAGCCGGTCGGCGCGGTCGACGGCGCCGACGGTCAGCGCGCTGCGGGCGGCGCCCGGCGAGCCGACGGTGGAGGCGCCGCCGGCGTTCCCGGCCGCGATCACGAACAGCGCGCCACTGCGCTCACTGAGCTCGTCCACCGCGAGGCTCATCGGGTCCAGGCCGTCGGTGGGGTCGCCGCCGAGGCTCATGCTGACCACCTTGGCGCCGCTGTCGACGGCCCACTGCATGCCCGCGATGATCTGCGACTCCGAGCCGCTGCCGGTGTCGCCGAGCACCTTGCCGACGAGCAGGTGCGCGCCGTACGCGATGCCCTTGCGACGCCCGTCGGACGCGGCGCCCGTGCCGGCGATGGTGGAGGCGACGTGGGTGCCGTGCCCGTGGCGGTCGACGGCGTCGGAGCTGTCGCTGAAGTTGCGTGCCTCGATGACCTGGCCGGCCAGGTCGGGGTGCGTGGCGTCGACGCCGGTGTCCAGCACCGCGACCTTCACGCCGCGCCCGTCGAGCCCGCGCTGCCACGCCTGCGGTGCGCCGATCTGCGCGGCGCTGCGGTCCAGGCTGGCCCGGACCTTGCCGTCGAGATAGATCGTCGAGGCACCGGTGCTGCGGGCGCCCGGCCCGGTCTGGGCGCGCCAGAAGTCGGCCAGGGTGTCCTTGGCCGGGGCGATCGCGCTCGCGCCGATGCTGGGCAGGTTCGCGGCGGTGCGCTGGGCGGCGCCACCGCGCACGATCAGCGGAAGCGTCTTGCTCGTCGCGTCGCCGAAGCCGTCGGCGATCAGCTTCTGCACGTCGAACAGGTCGACGTCGAGCCGGCCGGCCTCGATCAGGGGCACGGCGTCGCTGGGCAGGACCCGCAGGCCGCCGTCGACCTCCAGGGTGTGGAAGGTGACGCGCTCGCGGCCGGGCGCCGGTGCGACGCTGGCCGCGTAGCGGCCCTGCGCGGCGCGGACGAGCGAGACGGTGTCGCCGGTGACGAGGGTGATCTGGGCGCCCTGGCTGTCGGCGGCCGGGGTGGGTGCGGCCGGGTTCCCGGGTGCGGGACCGTTGGCCAGCGCCGCTCCGGGCAGGACCGCCACGCCGGCGATGACGCCGGCGAGCAGACGACTGAACATGGGGACTCCTTCGCGCGGTGGTTCGCTGCACGCATCCTGGAGTCCGGATATTCATGTTCGTGTAACCGAGGCCTGCCGCACTGCGGACATGGCGCGATGTGGACACCCCATGTGACGATGCGACCGTGGTCGATGACCTTCTGCTGTCGCGGGCCCGCACGCTCTGGGTGAGGCTGGCCGGGGCGCCGGTCGCCTTCGGCTCCCCGGCCGGTGTCGTCGTCTCGCCGGCTTCGATGTTGTGCCCACCAGGCTGGGCCGGCGTCGTCTCGCTGGCCGGCGCGGCCATCGCGACCGCGCCCGACGACGCGGCGGCGCTCGCGCTGGCGGGGCCGCTGTCCTGGCGCGACCCGGCGGCGCTCGGCGGCGCGCTGTCGCCGGCGGCGCCGCGCACGTGTGCGTGTTGACCGCGCCGGAGCACCGCGGCCGGGGGCTGGCGCGGGCCGTGGCCGGCGCGGCTACGACGGAGGCGCTCGCCGTCGGCCTGCTGCCGCAGTGGCGTGCCCGCCCGGAGGCGTCCCGCAGGGTCGGGCGAGTCCTTGGCTACCGCGAGCTTGGCTGGCAGCTCAGCGTGCGGCTCGGCTGATCGCTTTCACCCCACCGGCGGTCCGCATCCGGCTCGGCCGGTCGTCTCGGCTCTTGGTGGCGGGTCGGTCCGCCGGGTGGTTGGCGCCTGGTTCGGCTGGTGGTCTCGGCTCCTGGTGGCGGGTCGGTCCGCCGGGTAGTTGGCGGCCGGCGCGGCTGGTCATTTCTGCCACGGGTTCTGGGGTCGACGGCGGCCGATCCGCCACCGGCGGGGCCCCGTCGGCTCCTGGCCGGCCCGCCAGGTCGCCTCGCCCCGCAGGCTGCCGCTGCCGGCCAGGAAGATGTCGGCCCAGCGGGTGCCCGGCGACGCGTCGACCAGCAGCGCCCGCGCCAGCAGGGTGAGTGGGACGGCGAGAACGGCGCCCACGCCGCCGAGGATGAAAGTCCAGAAGATCAGGGACAGGAACGTCACCGTCACCGACAGGTTGACGCTGTCACCGACGATCTTCGGTTGGACGATCGACTGGAGTACGAAGTTGATCACGCTGTAGACCACGATCACCGCGATCATCAGTCCGACGCCGCCCTCCAACAGCCCGAGGACGGCCGGGGGCGCCAGGCCGATGACGAAGCCGATGTTGGGGATGTAGTTGGTGACGAACGCGATCACCGCCCACAGCGTGGCCAGCGGAATGCCGAGGATCCACAGGGCGATCCCGTCGAAGACCGCGACGATCAGGCCGAACACGGTGGACACCACGAGGTAGCGGCGGGTGCCGTTGACGAACTGGCGCAGCGCCCGGGTCAACGACGGGCGGAACAGCTCGGCGCGCGCCATCCGGCTGGGATAGCCGCCGGTCTCGACCGCCATGAACAGCAGCAGGGTCACCAGGAACACGATGTTGGTCAGCAGGTTGAGCACCACGCCCGCCGCGGTCTGGGCGATGTTGGCCAGCGTGCTCGGGTCGATCCGGGTGACGAGCTGCTCGGCGTCGTTGGCCTCGACGCCGAGGTCCTGCAACCAGGCCTGCACGTCGTTGACGATGTCGCTGACCCGGTCCGAGTAGCGCGGCGCGAGCGATGCGAGCTGGATGCCGGCCGCGACCAGCGACGCCACCCCCGCGGCCAGGATCCCGTACAACACGATGATCAACACGGCGGTGGCCAGCCAGCCAGGTATCCAGCGGGCCAGCGCCGACCGGATCGGGCTCAGGGTGACGACCAGGATGAGCGCGAGCAGGATCGGGCCGAGCAGCCCGCTGGCCACCCGCATCCCGGCGATCACGACGACCAGCGCTGCGGTGGCAAACAGGGCCCGCGTCACGCCCTCGGTGTTGCGCCGGTCCTCCCCACCCTTCCGCACATCTCATCTCATCACGTACCGGCATTTTCAGGCACAAATCACGTCGACTCCTGATAAGGCCCGCGAAGATCAGGCCCACATGGTTACCTGACAGCGGGTCGCGCCCCGTTCATGAGCTTTACCCGCATACACGGCAGTTGGGGTGATCTTGTGAAGATATCCGTACTCGCCCGGTTCGCCGGCGCCGCTGTGGCCGCCGCGATGATTGGGCTCGGAGCCGCACCGGCCTGGGCCGACACCACCATCCACATCGATCCGGCTGACACCGGGAAGACCGCGGCGGCGTTCCCCGTCCACCGGTGCGACCCGAACCTGGGCGGCGGCCCGTTCGCGGGCGAGGACGTCTGGGTCTTCGCGGCGCCGCGGGGCGCCGGCGAGTTCCTCACGCTGACGATCGAGTTCGCGACCGAGGGCGGCCCGCAGACCGAGACGATCACCGCCGAACCGGCCCGCGACCGGGCGATCGTCGGCGACCGGGCCTGGATCCGGACCTCGGCGGGCCTGAACTCGTCCGGCGAGCTCGTCAACCCGTTCTCGATCGTCAGTGCCACCGCGGTGGTCACCGGCGCCGACGGCACCTTCGACCTGGCACAGACCTGCCCGGCCACCGGCGGCATGCTGCCGGTCACGGGGCCTGCGGTCGGCGGCCTGTCGTTGCCTCAGCTCGCCGGCGTCGGCGGCGCGCTGACGATGGCCGGACTCGCCCTGGTCGCACTGCGCCGGCGGCGCGTGGCCTGACCTGACCTGACACCGAACACCCCCGGCGACCCCGGGGGTGTTCGGTGTGGCCCGGGGTCGCCGGCGACAGCTTCACCCGCCGCGACACAGCCCGGCAAAGCCACCGCCTATCAGCCGCGGTGCACCCGGACCGTGCGGTCGATCAGCTCCCGCAGCGCGCCCTCGTCGACGTCGGCCAGCCGTTTTAGGTAGAGGCAGCCCTTGCCGGTCTTGTGCGGCCCGAGCCGCGCCAGGGTCTGCGGGTAGCGCTCCTCGTAGCCGCCGACCAAATAGACCA
This sequence comes from Asanoa ishikariensis, assembly GCF_900107455.1. Classification (GTDB taxonomy): domain Bacteria; phylum Actinomycetota; class Actinomycetes; order Mycobacteriales; family Micromonosporaceae; genus Asanoa; species Asanoa ishikariensis. The sequence goes on from NZ_FNQB01000005.1 coordinate 232,671, forward strand.
CGAGCTGCGTCTTGCGCGGCGCGAAGCCGACCAGGGGCGCGTCGCCCTCCCGGCCGCTCTCGTAGCGGTAGTGGTAGGTGCCGAAACCGACGATGCCGGCGGCCCACAGGGCCGGCGGCTCGCCGCTGACCTCGGCCATCAGCGCGGACAATGCCCGCGCGTCGGCCCGCCGCCGCTCGTCCGCGACCGCCGCCAGGAACGGCTCGACGGCCGTGTCCACCGGGCGCATCGCGGGAGCCGTCCTGCCCGCGTCTGCCGAGGAAGTTCCCATGCCGACGATTGTGAACCACGGGTCCGACACTCCTGGTCGACGGCGCGTGACCGGTGCGTAGATGGACCGGTTCGTGGAGTCGGGCAGATCCGGAGAAAGTCTTACCTGGTAAGCGATCTATTCGGACAGTTGCGGGCAAAGCGTTATTGGCCGGGATGGCAATGACCGGTAGCCTGCGGAACGGCCCAGGTAGACATGGATCGACAGGAGACGCCGTGCCCCCCACGGAAGCCGTTCCGATGTTCAGTCCGGAACTCCGACGGGGACTCGGCCGACTCCTCGCCCTCACGCTCCTGCTGACGGCGGGCGTGTTCATCGCCTCTCCGGCGCAGGCCGCCGCCAACCTCGTGCAGAATCCGGGCCTCGAGCAGGCGGGCACCGACGGTTTCCCGGCGTGCTGGGAGAGGTCGGGCCAGGGCGACAACACGTTCACACTGGGCACCACGGCCGAGGCGCGCACCGGCGGCAAGGCGTTGCGGGTCGCCGTCACACGGCTCAACAACGGTGACCGCAAGGCCATGATGACGGAGAGCGCGCAGTGTGCGCCCCGTGTCACGGCGGGCCGCCAGTACGACCTCTCGGTCTGGTACAAGTCGACGACCGCGGCCAACGCGATGACGCTGTTCCGGCACGACAAGGCGCTCGGCTGGCAGTACTGGATGGACCCGGCGACCCTGCCCGCGACCAACGCCTGGACCCAGAAGGTCGTCCGGACCCCTCCGGTGCCGGCCAACACCGACCAGGTCACCTGGGGCGTGTCCGTCTACGGCGTCGGCACGCTGACCACCGACGACTACTCGATGGTCGAGGTGAGCGCGGCGATCGGCACACCGGTCGCGTGCACCGACGCGAACAACTGCATCAAGGGCAAGTGGCAGGTGATGCCGTACGAGTCCACCGTCCGCGGTGTCCACTCGGTGGTGCTGCACAACGGCAAGGTGCTGCTGGTCGCGGGCTCCGGCAACGACCCCAACGCCTTCGCGGCCGGCACGTTCAAGACCGCCGTGTACGACCCGGCCAACGGCAGCTTCACCAACGTCGCGACGCCGGTCGACCTGTTCTGCTCGGGCCACGTGCAGCTCAGCGACGGCCGCGTGCTGGTGATGGGCGGCAACAAGGACTACCCGAGCGCCGACGGCACCGTGGGCTACAAGGGCTTGAAGAACTCGTACATCTTCGACCCGGCCACCAACAAGTACACGCGGACCAACGACATGCTCGCGGGTCACTGGTACCCGTCGGCGACCATGCTCGGCAACGGCGACATCATCTCGCTCGGTGGCCTCGGCGAGGACTCGACCGGCACCACGACCACCGACTATTACAGCGCCGCTTCGCAGCAGTGGCTGCCGATGGACCAGGTGAAGCAGACCTGGGCCTGGTGGGGGCTCTACCCGTCGATGGTGCTGATGCAGGACGGCCGGCTGTTCTACACGGGCAGCCACACGTTCGGCAACGGCCTGCCGGGCACCGGCGCGTCCATCTACAACTACGGCGCCAACACCATCACCGACGTGCCGGGCCTGCAGAACAAGGACGAGCGCGACCAGTCGATGAGCGTCATGCTGCCGCCGGCGCAGGCGCAGCGGGTGCTCACCGTCGGCGGTGGCAACGGTGACACGGGCGCGACCGCCGGCCGGCTGACCGACATCATCGACCTCAAGGCGGCCAACCCGGCCTACAAAGCCGGCCCGCTGATCCCGCAGGGCAAGCTGACCGGTGGCGTTCCGCAGACCGGCGCGCAGGGCAAGATGTACGTCTCGCTGGTGCTGCTGCCCGACGGCACGGTCTTCGAGACCGGCGGCGCCCTGCACAACCGGGCCGACCCGGTGTTCGAGGCGTCGATCTTCGACCCGGCCACCAACACGTTCAAGTCCGGCATGGCCACCGACCCGGTGCCGCGCACGTACCACTCGTCGGCGTTCCTGCTGCCCGACGGCCGCGTGATGGCGGTCGGCGACAACCCCGGCAACGGCTCGTTCGACACCCGCATCTCGATCTACTCACCGCCGTACCTGTTCAAGGGCGCCCGGCCGCAGATCAAGACCGTGACCAACACCAACTGGGCGTACGGCAGCACGCAGCGGATCACGACCAACGGCGCCATCACCCGGGCCTCGCTGATCCGCCCCGCCGCCGTGACCCACTCGTCCGACCCGAACCAGCGGTTCGTCGAGCTTCCGTTGACCGTCAAGGCCAACAACGCGATCGACCTGAACGTCACCAACAACCCCAACGTCGCCCCGCCCGGCTGGTACATGCTCTTCGTGCACAACGGCAAGGGGATCCCGTCGGTCGCCAAGTGGGTCAAGCTCGGATGAGTCGTTGGTTCACGGCCACCGCAGACTGGGTACGGGGCCGCAGCCGCCGCGAGCGGATCGGTCTCGCGGCGGTGCCGGTGGTGCTCGTGCTCGCCCTCGTCGGAGTGCTGGTCGCCGGCGGTGGCGGCGGCGCGGGGCAGTGGCTGGCCGGTGCGCCCGCCACGACGCCGGCCGACGAGTCCGCGGACCTCGGCGACGCCGGGTCGACGCCCGCCGACAGTGGCCCTGGGCCGACCGGCCCGACAGGTGCGCCGCCGCCGCTCATCCACAACTTCGCCGACCAGCCCGCCGCCAAGCCGCAGGCGGCGCAGCCGTCGCCCACCGGCGGCGTCCGGATCGCTGAGGGCACGGACGGCTGCGACCACGCGTACGGCGATCGTGACGTTTGCGTGCCGTGGACGTTTCCGGCGGACGTGACCGACAAATGCGGATGGCTCAAGGACCGGGGCTTCGAGTCGCTCCAGATCCCGGGCAAGCGGGACCGGCACGGCCTCGACCGCAACGGCGACGGCACGGCGTGTGGCGCGGGGGACTGACGCGATGACCGAATTCGCCTTTGCCGGCGCCGGCCCTATTCTGCACCGATGAACGAGGCCGCGCGCTCCCAACTTCCGGTGGCCACCCCCAACGGCGAGGTGCACATTCCGCTGCCCCGCCGGGTCGGCGTGGTGGAGAAGGCACCGGAACCGGCCTCTGACGCGACCGTCTTCCTGCCCAGGACGCCTAGTCAGGAGGAGTCCGAGCGCCGCCTGCGCAAGGCGGCCTGGGTGCGCCGGTCCGCGTGGGGCGCACCGGCGCTGCTGACCCTGGCGCTCGGCCTGATCGGCATCACCAGACCCGGTCTCTGGGCCGACGAGTTCGCCACCTGGGGCAACACCACGGTGTCGTGGTCGGAGTTCTGGCTCCAGCTCAAGGGCACGGACGCCAGCATCGGCCCGTACTACTTCGTGATCCGGCTCTGGACGACCGTCTTCGGCGACTCCGACCTATCCCTGCGGCTGCCGTCGCTGCTCGCGATGGCCGGCACCGCCGCGGTCATCGGCCTGATCGGCAACCGCCTCGGCACCTACAAGATCGGCCTGCTGGCCGGGCTCACCTTCGCGATCATTCCGATCACCACCCGCTTCGGACAGGAGGCCCGGCCGTACGCGCTGGCCACGCTGTTCGCCGCGATCGCGACGCTGCTGCTGATCCGGATGCTGGGCGGGTTCACCCTCGGCATCGCGATGATGTACGCGGCCGCCGTCGCCGGGGTCGGCCTGATGCACCTGGTCGCCATGCTGCTGCTCGCCGCGCACGGCCTGGCCGTCCTCGTGCTCAAGCGCAAGCTGTTGTGGCGGTGGATCCCCAGCGCCTTCGCCGGTGTGCTGCCGCTCATCCCGATCATCCTGATCGGGCGCCGGCAACAGGGCACCCAGATCGGCTGGATCCCGTTCACCGACCTGCACGGGATCGAGGCGTACGGCCTGGAGTTCTTCGGCGGTGCGCTGATCGGCGGCGCCATCATGGCCCTCGGTGTGGCCGCCGTGTCCCGCGAGCGTGGCGCGATCGTCGGCATCACCATCGGCGTCGTGCCGGTGGGCATCCTGCTGGCGCTGGGTTCAGTCGCCCACCTGTGGCAGCAGCGCTACGTGCTCTACACGGTCGTCGGTTGGGCCCTTCTGGTCGGCCTGCTGCTCGCCAAGCGCGGGCGGATCGCGGCCGTCGCCACGATGGCCGCGCTGGCGGTGCTCGCCCTGCCCGGCCAGGTCGAGGTGCGCAAGCCGGCGTTCCGCTACCAGGACACCAAGGTGGTCGTGGCGCTGATCGAGCGCGACCTGCAGCCCGGCGACGGCATCGTCTACGGCCTCAAGGACCGCGGCCCCGGTGCGCTGAACCGCGACGTCATCGCCCACTACCTGCCCGCCGACCGGCGGCCCACCGACCTGTTGGTCGACCGGCCGATGCGTACCGACGGGTGGATGGTCTCCAGCGAACACCAGGACCTCGCGGCCCGGTTCAAGGGCACGCAGCGGATCTGGGTGCTGCGCCTCGGGGAGTATGCCAATCCGCTCGACGAGCTCGACGGTAACAAGAAGGAAGTTCTCGAAGAGGGCTACGATGTCGCCGACAGCTGGTGGACCACGGGTTACACCGTCGCGCTGCTAACCCGGAAGGACACCGTGTGACAACCCACGTCGGGGCCGAGCGCCGCGACGAGCCGGGCGAGCGCACACAGATCATCCCGCGCCAGTACCACCCCGGCGAGACGCACGTGATGCCCGCCGTGCGCATGCCGATCACGACGCGTGCGACCACGATGGCGCAGCGTCACGCCGGCTGGCTCCCGCGGATGTGGCCGCTGGCAGCCTGGTTCGTCGTCGTCCTCGCGATCACCCTGTTCCTCAGCGTGAAGTCGACCGGGCCGCTCGGCGCCGTGGTCACCATCCTGTGGACGTACCCGGTGATCGGCACCATCGCCGGCCTGGTTGGCGCCGTGATCACCCTGCGGCGGCTGCGCCGCGACCGGCTCACCGCCGCCGACGACAAGCTGATCCGCTGCCGGGACCGCCTCGTGGTGGTCGTGCCGACCATCGGCCGCAACGACACCTATCCCGCGCTGGACCGGGTCGTCCGCTCGTACATCACGTACCTGCCGGAATGCTTTCCCAAGCTGCGGATCGACGTCGTCATCGAAGAGGGCTGCGAGGCCGCGGAGCAGATCTACCGGCTCGGCGAGATCAGCCGCTACATCCGGGTCGTCACGGTCCCGCGCAGCTACCACACGGTCAACGGCACCAAGTTCAAGTCGCGCGCCAACAACTACGTGCACGAGCTTCGGATCGCGCAGCACGAGGACCGGGCCGACGTCTGGGTCCTGCACATGGACGACGACACGGGTGTCGGGCTCGACACGGCGATCGCGGTGGCCCGGCTGATCGAGCAGCAGCGGGACCGCGGCGACGAGGCGGCCCACCTCGCCCAGGGCATCCTGACCTACCCGCGCGAGCACGCCGGCAACCGGCTGACCTGGCTGGCCGACGCGAGCCAGCCGATCGCCGACGTCACGGTCTACTCGGCGTTCACCGGCAGCGGCTACCCCGTGGCCGGCGTGCACGGCGAGCTCCTGCTGGTGCGGGCCTCGGTGGAGGCCGAGATCGGCTGGGACTTCGGTCCGGAGGCGATCGTCGAGGACGCCCAGTTCGCGCTCATCTTCAGCCGCCGCTATCCCGGGCGCAGCGCGTGGTTCGCGGGCCGGTGCTACGGCGCCTCGCCGGCCACCGTGCGGGACTTCTTCCGGCAGCGGGAGCGGTGGGCGTGGGGCCTGATCGGGCTCGCGCTCGACGACCGGATCCCGCTGCGCGACCGGCTCTACATCGGATACTCGACGTTCACCTGGGTGATCAGCCCGTTGCAGCACCTCGGCACCATCCTGCTGATCGGCTGGGTGCTCGGTTCGTTCGACACGGTGCCGATCACCCTGCTGGTGCTGCCGATCTGGGCGCTCAACATGGCGTACGCGATCTGGCTCTACTCGGAAGGGCTGCGGATCAACGTCAGCGTCTCCCGCCGGGCCAAGTACAACTGGTGGGAAGGCATAGCCGTGATCCTGCTCGTCCCACTGTTCTCGATCATGGAAGCGGTCGGCGCCGTCCGCGGCCTGATCCGCCACCTCCGCGGTGGGCAACAGCAGTTCGTCGTCATCGCGAAGCCGATATGAGGCGCCGTCTGGCCGCGGCGGTCTGTGCCGCGCTGCTGTTGGCCGGCGGCTGCTCGTCCGGCGAGGGTGACCCGCTGGGCCGGCTCTCCGACGCGCCGCCCGGTGCGACCTCCGAGCCCGGTGGCGCGCCGACCGAGAAGCCGGTCGTCAAGGTCAAGGACCCGTGGGAGCCCGGCAAGCGGCAGCACGGCATCGCGATCTACTGGGAGAACAACCCCAACGACACCGACCAGATCGTGCGGGCCAAGGCGCAGAAGATCCTCGACCACGTGGTCGCGCTGGGCGCCAACGCCATCTCCGTCTCGTTCTCCTTCACGATGGACTCGGCGTACGCCGACGAGGTCCTGATGGACAACCCGATCACCCCGTCGCCGGCCCGGCTGGCCCTGGTGCTCGACGAGGCGAAGAAGCGCGACCTGCGCACCGCGATCCGGCCGATGCTCAGCGAGCGCAACCTGACCAAGGACGACCCGGACATGTGGCGGGGCTCGATCCGCCCGTCGAGCAAGACGAAGTGGTTCGCCTCCTACCGGGACATGCTGGTCAAGTACGGCAAGGTGGCCGAGCAGGCCAAGTCCGCCACGTTCGTCGTCGGCACCGAGCTCAGCTCGCTGGAGACCAACTCCACGGGCTGGAAGACGGTCGCCACGGGCGTCAAGGCCGTCTACAAGGGCGAGCTCGACTACAGCGCCAACCACGACCGGCTCAAGGAGAAGGGTCCGGCGGCCGGGATCACCCTGTCCGTCGACGCGTACCCGCCGGTGCGGGTGTCCGACACCGCCTCGGTCAGCAAGCTCGTCGACGGCTGGAACGACTGGCTGGACGACAACCGCGGCTCGGGTGAGCTGTCGGACCTGGTGCTGGCCGAGGTCGCGATCGCCGCGCGGACGGGCGCCTACTCGGAGCCGTGGTCGCCGCACGCCAAGGGCTCGATCAAGCCGGAGATTCAGCAGCGCTGGTTCGACGCGGCCTGCCAGGTGATGCACGAGCGGGATCTCGGCGGCATCTACTTCTGGATGATCAACCTGGACGCGGACCCGAAGAGCAAGCCGTCGAGCAAGTCGCCGATGGACTTCCTGGGCCGGCCGGGGGAGAAGAACATCGCCGCCTGCTTCACCAAGGACGCATAGTCCCGGCACCCTTGAGCCGGCGCACGACGGGTGCTGTCTCGGCCTGGGCGATCCCGTCCAGCGCGCCGATGCCGTTCGCGAGGTAGTCGTACAACGCGGCCAGGTCCTTCGCGATCACGGACGCCACCACATTGGACGGTCCGGTGGTGGCCGCGGCGAAACCGATCTGCGGATGGGTGGCGAGCGCGCGGGTGACGGTGCCCAGTGCGGCCGGCGCCACGGTGAGCCACAGCGACGCCTCTGCGGTGTAGCCGAAGAGCGCGGGCTCGATCTCGACGTCGAAGTAGAGCGCGTTGGTGCCGTGGAGGTGCGCGATCCGCCGACGCACGGTCGTCTCCGACCAGCCGGTGGCCCTCGCGAGCGTCGGGTAGCCGGCGCGGCCATCCTCGGCCAGCGCGGCGAGCAGGTGGTGGTCGGCGGCGGTGAGGTCTCCGACGGCGCCCGGCGCAACGGGTTCCGGTGTCAGCGCGGCGATCTGGTCCGCGTCAAGGGCGGCGGTGCGGCCCGGCCAGCCGCTGGTGCCGGCCACCGCCCGCAGGATGCAGTGCGCCGCGACAGCGGTGAGGCGCGGCGTGCGCGGCAGCTTCTGGAGCAGCAGGTCGCCGTCCGTGGTCTGGGCGCGGGTCCGGGTGATGCAGGTGATCTCGGTGCCGCCGGACAGCAACTGGACCCAGGACGTGTCGGGGCGGCGGGCCAGCGCGGTGCCGACCGGCAGGGCGGCGTCCGGGGTGCATCGCATGCGGACGAGCCAGTCGACGTGGCCGAGCGTCGCGGCGTCGGGCACGCCGACCACCCGCAGGGCGCCGCCCTCCCGGAGCCGCCGGTAGCGCCGGGCCAGCGTGCGGTCGGAGGTGCCGAGCACGGCGGCGACCTGGCTGAAGGGAGCGCGGCCGTCGACCTGGAGGGCGTGGGCAAGTTGCCGGTCGAGGTCGTCGAGCGTGAGTGGATCCACCGTTGAAAGGCTAGCGCGTGTCGGATTCCGCCGCCTGAGCCGTGGTTGACGACGTCCATGCGCGGGTGCGGGCAGCCTTGCGAACCATGCGCAAATGGTTGCCCCTGCTCGCGGTCTCGCTGAGCACCTTCATGCTGTTGGTCGACCTGACCATCGTCAGCATCGCGGCGCCGGACCTGGCCCGCGAACTGCACTCGTCGTTCGCCGCCCTGCAGTGGACCGTCGACCTGTACGTCCTCGTGCTGGCCGCCCTGCTGATGGCGGCCGGCTCGCTCGCCGACCGGCTCGGCCGGCGCCGGGTCTTCGTCGTCGGGCTGGTCGTCTTCGCCCTCGCCTCGCTGGCCTGCGGGCTGGCGCCGAACACCGGCGCGCTGATCGCCGCCCGGGGCGTGCAGGGCATCGGCGCCGCCGCCATGCTCGCCACCAACGCGGCGCTGCTGTCGGTCACCTACACGGGCCGGGACCGATCGGTGGCGTTCGGCGTGTGGGGTGCCGCGAACGGCGCCGCGGCGGCGGCCGGGCCGATCCTCGGGGGCGTGCTCACGGAGTACGTCGGCTGGCGGTCGATCTTCCTGGTCAACCTCCCGGTCGCCGCGCTGGCCGTGTTCTTGGCCCGGATCGCACTTCCCGGCGGGCGGGGTCCGACCGGGCGGCTGGACCTGCCCGGCGTGGGCAGCTTCACGGTCGCCGCCTCCCTGGTCGTCTACGGCCTCATCCGGGCCGGCGGCGCCGGCTGGACCGACCCGGTCACCGTCGGCGCGCTGGCCGCCGGCGTGCTGGCGACGGTCGTGTTCGTCGCGGTGGAACGCCGCAGTGCCGACCCGATGCTGGACCTGGCGTTGTTCCGGCGGCCGGCGTTCACCGTGCTGATGCTCGGCGCCGCGGCGCTGACCGCGGCGGCCTTCGCCAACCTGGTGTTCGTGTCGCTGTGGGCGCAGTCGGTGCTCGGTCTGGGTGCGCTGAGCGCGGGTCTGGTGCTGGCGCCGATGGCGGTGGTCGCGTTCGTGGTCGCCGGCGCCGGGGGCCGGTTGCTGCACGGCGTGGCGCCGCGCTACAGCATCGGGTCGGGCCTGCTGCTCGTCGCCGCCGGCACCGCGTTGTGCACGTTGGTCGGACCGGAGTCCGGCTGGGCCGCCCTGGTGCCGGGTTTGTGCGTCACGGGCATCGGGGTGGGCCTGAGCACTCCGGTGCTGGCTTCGGCCGCGCTGTCGGTGGTGCCACCGGAACGGGCCGGCATGGCCAACGGGGCGTCGAACACCTTCCGGCAACTGGGGTACGCGCTGGCGTTGCCCGTTCTGGCCACGGTCGTGACGGCGCGGGCCGAGTCGGTGCTGGCCGGCGCCGTCCCGTCGCCGTCGGCGGTGGCGGAGCGGCTCACCGGCGGGGGATACGCCGAGCTGCTGGGTCAGGCGCCGGCGGCGGTGCTGCGGGCCGCGTACGCCGCCGGCTTGGATCGGATCTTCACGGTCAGCGCGGTCCTGGCCGCCGTCGTGGGCGTCGCGGTCCTGGCGTTGCTGCGTCCGTCGACCCGCCCCGAGCCGACGACGGTGCTGGTAGAGGCGTCGGCGCGGGGCTGATGGTCAGCACAGGCTCCGCACCAGGGCGGGGATCATCACCGCCGCCGCGATCAGGTGCAGCCCGATCAGGGTGGCGGCGGTGGCGGTGTTGGCCCCGACGAGCAGGGGTGGGAGCAACGAGAGCGCGGTCAGCGACACCGCCGTCCACCCGAATCGCTCGGCGGGGCGGGCGCTCCACCGGCGAAGGGCGGCGGCGATGACGATGCCCACGACCGAGAAGAAGCCGGTCACCACGGCGACCCCGGGCAACGGGATCGTCTCGCCGCCGTCGGGGACCTCGAAGTCGACACCGACGGCCCGGGCCAGCGCGGCGGCGAGGGTGGTGGCCGCCATCGCCGCGAGCGTGGCGACGGAGCCGGTGACGGCGAGCCTGGTCCGTCCGCTGACGGTGGTGTCGTTCATGCCGGCAGCCGTTCGGGCAGCCCGAGCCGCGGGAACTGGTCGTCGTGGAACGTGACGATCTCGGCGATCGCCCCGCCTGTGACGCGCAGGACGTCGATCGTCAGCGGCAGGTACGCGTCCTGCTGCTTCCGCCACTGGTAGAAGGCCACGGCGGGCTGCCGGTTCACGGAGGTGGGCACGGTGCGCAGGTTCTTCATGCCCACGAAGCCGTTCTCGACCCAGTCGCTCACCACCGCGTCGCGGCCGATGTGCAGGCCCGGCGTGGGCGGCATCGAGCAGCGAACGTCGTCCCGCAGCAGCGCGGCGAGCCCGTCGATGTCCGTGGCCACGCTGGCGTCGGTGTAGCGACGCACCAGCTCCCGCGTCCCGGCATCCTCCTGCCCGCCGGTCCAGTCCTGCCGCTCGGCGGGCAGGTGCTCACGCATGCCGGCGCGGGCCCGCTGCAGCGCGCTGTTCACGGAGTTGACGGAGTCACCGAGGAGCTCCGCGACGTCCTTCGCCGGCCAGCCGAGCACGTCCCGCAGGATCAGCACGGCCCGCGGACGCGGCGCGAGATGCTGAACCGCGACGAGGTACGCGAGCTCGATCGTCTCCCGCGCGACGGCCAGGGTTTCCGGCTCGTCCGCGCCACCCGCGGGCAGCTCGTCGAGCAGCCGGTCGGGATAGGGCTGGAGCCACCGCACCTCACCGCCGGTCGCGGGCTCGGGGCGGCTCTTGGCGAGCAGATCCAGGCAGGCGTTGGTGGCGATCCGGTAGAGCCAGGCCCGGAACGTCGACCGCCCCTCGAAGGTCTCCCGCCGCCGCCAGGCACGCAGAAACGTCTCCTGCACGGTGTCCTCGGCGTCCTCGAACGACCCGAGCATCCGGTAGCAGTGCACGTGCAGCTCTCGCCGGTGGCGCTCCGCCAGCCCGGAGAACGCCGGCTCGTCCGCCAGCCGCGTGTCCGCACTCATCACGTCATCCTTCCGCCTCATCAAGCCCTGTCCTAGGTATGACGGGAGCGGGCGCGACAACTCATCACTGCCGGGGCGACACAATGACGGTGTGGACCCAGCCGAGACGAGCCCGTTGCGCCGGGCTGACGCCCGTCGTAACCATGAGCGGGTTTTCGCGGCGGCGCTGGAGGTGTTCGGCGAGGCCGGGCTCGAGGGGACCGTGCCGCAGATCGCCGAGCGGGCCGGGGTGGGCAAGGCGACGGTCTACCGGAGCTATCCCACCAAGGAAGATCTTGTGGCGGCCGTGCTCCGTTATCGGCTGGCGGAGTTGGCGGGTTTCACCGCCCCCGCGCTGGATCAGCCGGATCCGTACGCGGTGTTCAGCACCTACGTGCTCCTGCTCTTCGAGCGCCTCGCCGGGGACAGGCTGTTGTCCGAGGTGCTCGGGGACGCACAGCTCCGGAGCACCACCGGTCTGCTCGACGGGCTGTCCGATCTGATGGAGGCGGCCAAGTCGACCGGTCGGGTCCGGGCCGACGCGACCGTGCTCGACCTGCGCGTCGTGCTCTGCGGCATGACGGTGCAACTGATGAAGATCTCGGACCGGGACCCCGCGCTCTGGCGTCGGTACGGCGAGCTGACGCTCCAGGCGCTGCGTCCCTGACCGCTGTGCGTTCGAACACAGGGAGCCCTCGCTGACGTAAACGGACCCGCGAGACCGGTTACAGTCGCCCCCATCCGGACTCTGGAGTCCACTTATGAGGGGACCATGAAAGACACCTTCCCGATGAACCGGGCGCTCGTCGCCATGGGGCTGGGCACCCTCGCGTACGCCCTGGCTCAGACGACCGTTCTGCCGGCCCTGCCCGCCCTCGCGTCCGCGCTGCACACCCAGCCGCAGAACACGACCTGGATGTTGACCGCCTACCTGATCGCGGCGGCGGTCTTCACTCCGGTCTTCAGCCGGCTCGGCGACCTCTTCGGGCGGCGCCGGCTGCTCGTGGTCGTCCTGGTCGTGTTCGCGGCCGGCTCCGTGATCAGCGCACTCTCCGACGACCTGAGCGTGGTCCTGGCCGGCCGCGTGCTGCAGGGTGCGGGCGGGGGAGTCATCCCGCTGGCCGTGGGCATCGCCCGGTCGGCGTTCCCCGCCGAGCGGCGGGCGCGGGCGATCGGCATGATCTCAGCGATCTTCGGCGTCGGCAGCGGGCTCGGCCTCGTCCTCGGCGGCCTGATCGTGGACCACACCTCGTACACCTGGATCTTCTGGATCACCGCCGCAATGGCGGCCGGGTCGGCCGCGGCCGTCCGCCTCGGCATGCCCGAACCCGAGGGGCACTCGACCGGCGGGCGGGTGGACCTGGCCGGCACCGCGCTGCTCGGCATCGGCGTGACGCTCCCGCTGCTCGCGATCAGCCGCGGCAGCGCCTGGGGCTGGGCTTCCGGGCGTACCCTCGGCCTGATCGCCGTCGGGCTGCTGGTGCTGGTGCTGTTCGGCGTGGTGGAACGGCGTAAGGCCCACCCGTTGGTCGACTTAGGACTGTTGACCCGCCCGCCGGTGCTCGTCACGAACATCACGACGTTCCTGGTCGGCTTCGGCATGTTCGGCGCGTTCGTGCTGGTGCCGCAGTTCGCCGAGGCGCCGGTGAGCACCGGGTACGGGTTCGGTGCCGACGCCACCCGTGCCGGCCTGCTCCTGCTGCCCGGGAGCCTGGCCATGATGGCCGGCGGCCCGGTCTCCGCGATGCTGTACCACCGTTACGGCGGCCGTTCCACGCTCGCGGCCGCCGCCGGTGTGACGGCGCTCGGCTCCCTCCTGCTCGCCGTCTCGCACGGCAGCCAGCTCGCGGTCCTGTGCTGGTCGTTCGTCGCTCTGGTCGGCGTGGGCGTGGCGCTGGCGGTGATACCCACGACCGTCGTGCACGCGGTGCCCGCCGCCCGTGCGGCGGAGGCGGCCGGGGTCAACGCCCTGATCCGCTCCGTGGGCTCCTCGATCGGCACCCAGGTCATGGCCGGCATCCTCGCCGGCGGGGTGGCGCTCGGGAGCCCGTTCCCGCACGCATCCGCGTTCACCAGCGCATTCCTGTTCTGCGCCGCCGGCGCCCTCGTGGCCGCCGTCGCCGCTGCCTTCATCCCCCGCGGCGGCCCTGAGCCGGTTCAGAACTCGGCGAAGACCCGCATGGCCGGCAGCGCGCGCCCGGTGTAGTCGAACAGGGCCTGGTTCTCCCAGCCGTCGCCCGACGTCGGGTCGGCCGGGTCCCAGCCGGCGCCGTCGGCCGCCGTCCAGGTCGGCTCCCAGTAGAAGACGCCGAGCGCGCCCGGCACCGCCGCCACCGTCGTGCACAGGTCGCGCAGTGCCCGGGTCTGGCCGGACGGGGTGGCCGGCCAGCCGGCGGTGTCCGCGAGGGCCTGGGTGAAGATGTTCGCCTCGTGGTCCTGCTCGGCGGTGGTGAACCCGTACGCGGTCTCGGTGACCATGATGGGCTTGCCGTAGCGGGTGGTGAGGTCGAGCAGGTTCGCCTGGAGCGCGCCCAGGGTGCCGTGCCAGTAGGTGTAGTGCGACACGGCGATCACGTCGAACGGCACACCGCGGCTGACGGCGTTGTCGAACCACCAGCGGTGTCCGCCGTTGTTGCCGCCCTCGGCCAGATGCAGGACGACCTTGGTCGAGGGCGAGGCGGCGTGTACGGCCTGCGAGCCGGCGGTGAGCAGCGCGGCCAGACCGTCCCAGTTGTCCCACCGGCCGTCCGGCCACAGTAGACCGCCGTTGATCTCGTTGCCGACCTGAGCCATCGCGGCCGGCGTGCCCTGGGCCCGGAGCGCGGACAGCACGTCGTACGTGTGGTCATAGAGCGCCTGCCGCAGGCCGTCGAACGGCAGCGCGGCCCAGGCCGCCGGCTTGTTCTGCTTGCCCGGGTCGGCCCAGGCGTCGGAGTAGTGGAAGTCGACCAGCAGCTTCATGCCCCGCTCGTGTGCCCAGCGGGCCTTGCGCAGCGTGTCGGCCTGGTCGTTGTAGCCATCGACCGGGTCGACCCACACCTTGAGGCGCGCGTAGTTGACGCCGTTGGCGGCCAGCAGGCGCAGCGGGTCGGTCGCCCGGCCCTTCGCGTCGCGGTAGACCGCGCCGTGGTCGACGTTCTTGGTCAGGTGGGACACGTCGGCGCCCCGGATCGCGAGCCGGCCGTCGTGGCCGCCACGGGCCAGCGAGACGTCGTCCATCTGCACCCATCCCTCCTGCCCGCTGGCGGAGGCGAGCGCGATCGTGCAGGCGTGCCGGGTGACCCGGACGCCGAGCGCGACCTGGATCCATGGGTCGGTCGCGGTGCCGGTGCGCGGCACGGCGAGCCGCTGGTCGGCCCCGCCGCAGTCGCGCAGCACGAGATGGGCCGACTCGCCGCTGGAGCGCACCCAGGCCCGCAGGGTGTAGTCGCCGTTCGCGATGCCCGAGAGCCGTTGCGAGGTCTCGACCCGATAGGAGGAGGCGGACGCGTGGGTCAGCCGGAACCCTCCACTGTGGCCATCGGCCTCGACGAGAGCGGCGGCTCTGTCACCGCGCGTCGTCCACCCCGCGGAGCCCGTCTCGAAGCCAGGGTTGGCCATGGCCGGGGCGGTCGGTGGCTTGCCCGCGCCAGAAACGGCGAGGACGGTCGTCGCGGCCAGTGCGGCCGCGCAGATCCGTCGGGGAATGCGGACCACGGCTCCTCCTAGGGGCAGTGTGAGCGCTCACAGGCAAGTTAAGCGCATCGACAACCGTGATGTCCAGAGGTCAGGCCGACTCGCGCACCACGAGCTCGGTCGGCAGGAGCCGGGACGACGCCGGCTCGCGGCGGACCAGACGCAGCAGCACGTCCACCATCTCGCGGGCGACCTGCTCGAGCGGCTGCCGGATCGTGGTCAGCGGCGGGTCGGTCTCGCGGGCGATCCGGGAGTCGTCGAACCCGCCGACCGCGACGTCCTCCGGCACCCGCCGCCCGGCCCGGCGCAGCTCGTCGATGGCCCCCGCCGCGAGCATGTCGGAGGCCGCGAAGACGGCGTCGATGTCCGGGCTCGTGGCCAGCAGCGAGCGCATCGCCGCGACACCGGCGGCGTGGCTGTAGTCGTCCGCGTCGACCACCAGGCGCTTGAGCGCCTTGCGGCCCAGCACGTCGCGGTAGCCCGCCAGTCGCTCGGGCCCGCCGACGACCTGCGGGCAGGCGATCATGCCGATCCGGCGCCGGCCCTGGTCCACCAGGTACTGCGTCATCTCGCGCGCGCCCTGCCGGTCCTCCGCGGCGACGTAGGGGATGCTGACGCCGTGCCCGGCCGGCCGCCCGCAGGCCACGGCGGGCAGCACGCCGCGGGCGAGGTCACCGATGAACGGGTCACCGGCGTGGGCGGAGATCAGCAGGACGCCGTCGACGTGGCCGCCGCGCACGTACCGCAGGACCCGGTCCCGCTCGTCCGCGCTGGACTCCAGCATCAGCACCAGGCTGAAGTCCTGCTCGCCCAGCGCCTGGGTGCAGCAGCGGAGCAGGACGCTGAAGTTCGGGTCCTCGAAGAGCCGTTCCTGCGGTTCCGACAGCACGAACGCGATGGCGTTGGACTGCTTGGTGACCAGGCTGCGGGCGCTCTGGTTGACGGTGTAGCCGGTGGTCCGCATCGCCTGCTCGACCGCCTTGAGCGCGCCCGGGCTGACGTAGTGCGCGCCGTTGAGCACCCGGGACACCGTGCCCCGGGAGACCCCGGCGACCTCCGCGACGTCGTCGATCGTGGGGCCGCGCCGCAGCGCCCGCCGCGCCGCCCCGCGCGACTTCGGGTGTGGCGAGGGGTCGGTGATGTCTGTCGCGTCGGCCACAACGAATCCTCAGGCTGCGGTGGGTCGGGCGCGGTCAGTTTCGCACGTCGACGTTTCACGGGGGCGGCACGGCGTTGGACCGGGCCACCTGGCCGTACCAGCCCGCGCTGGTCTTGGGCACCCGGGACTGGTCGGTGTGGTCGACGTAGACGATGCCGAACCGGGCCGTGAAACCCTCCGCCCACTCGAAGTTGTCGATCAATGTCCACACGAAGTAGCCCCGCACGTCGACGCCCGCCTCGATCGCCGAACGCAGGGCCAGCAGGTGCCGGTGCAGGTAGTCGACCCGCAGCGGGTCGTGCACCTGGCCGTCCGCGCCGACGACGTCCGGGTACGCGGCGCCGTTCTCCGTGATGTAGATCGGCGGCAGCCCCGGATGGCGGGCGGAGAGCCCGACCAGCAGGTCGCGGAGCCCCTCGGGCTGCACAGGCCAGCCGACGGAGGTGACCGGCGTGTTCGGTGGAAGCACGGTCTCGGCCCGCAGGTGCCCGTCCGGCACGGCCCGCACCAGCACCCGCCGGTAGTAGTTGACGCCCAGGAAGTCCAGCGGGGCGCTGATGAGCTCGAGGTCCCCCGGGGCAACAAAAGAGGAGTCCAAGAGGCCAGGCGGGTACGCGCCGGTCAGGATCGGTTCGAGGAAGAGACCGTGGCTGTCGGCGTCGACCCGCCGGGCGGCCGCGACGTCGTCCTCGGCCGGACCGGCCGGTTCGACGGGACTGAGGTCCAGGGTGATGCCTAGCTGACCCCCGCCGGCCCGCAGCCGTTGCAGGCCCAGCCCGTGTGCCAGCAGCAGGTGGTGTGCGGCCCGGTTGCGCTGGTCCAGGTCGCGGATGCCGGGTGCGTGGATGCCGCTCCCGTACCCGGCGTGGCTGGAGACCTTGGGCTCGTTCAGGGTGATCCAGTGCTGCACCACGTCGCCGAGCGCGTCGTGCACGATGCCCGCGTAGTCGGCGAACCGGTACGCGGTGTCGCGGGCGGGCCAGCCGCCCCGGTCCTGGAGGGCCTGCGGCAGGTCCCAGTGGTACAGCGTCACGTACGGCGCGATGCCATTTTCCAGCAACGTTGAAACCAGCCGCCGGTAGTGGTCGAGCCCCTTCTGATTGGCGGCGCCCCGCCCGTCGGGCTGGATGCGCGGCCAGGCGACCGAGAACCGATAGGCGCTCAAACCGAGCGAGGCCATCAGCGCGACATCGGCCGGATAGCGGTGGTACTGGTCGCAGGCGACCGCACCGGTGTCGCCGTTGACGATGGCGCCCGGCACATCGCAGAACGTGTCCCAGATGGACCGTCCCCGTCCGTCGGTGTCGGCGGCTCCTTCCACCTGGTAGGAGGCAGTGGCCGAGCCCCACACGAAACCGGATGGGAACGGCAGTGCTTCTTGCGGCATGTGCTCAGCCCTTCAGTCCGCCGGAGATCATGTCGATCCGCCAGAACCGTTGCAGGAAAAGGAAAAGCGCGATCAGTGGCAGGACGGAGAGGAAGACGCCCATCACCACCAGCGAGTAGAGCACCGGTTGGCTGGAGCTCACGTTGAGCATGGTGAACAGCCCGACGGTCATCGGGAAGCGGTCGCCGTCGGAGATCATGATGTACGGCAGCAGGAAGTTGTTCCAGATCGCGACGAACTGGAGCAGCAGCAACGTCACCATGCCCGGCAGCATCGGCGGCAGCCCGACCGACCAGGCGAGCCGGTACTCGCCGGCGCCGTCGATCCGGCCGGCCTCCAGCAGCTCGTCGGACACCACCGCGGTCGCGTAGATCCGGGCCAGGTAGATGCCGTACGGGCTGATGACGCTCGGCAGCAGCACGGACCAGTAGGAGTTGACCAGGCCGAGCTCGGAGATCAGCAGATACTGCGGCACCGCGAGGGTGATCTGCGGAACCAGCACGCCGGCGAGGATCACGTAGAAGAGCACGTTCCGGCCCGGGAAGCGGTACTTGGCCAGGGCATAGCCGGCCAGCACCGAGACACCGACGGACAGCAGGGCGCCGACACCGGCGTACAGCAGGCTGTTGAGGGCCCACCGCAGGTAGATGCCGTCCTGGTAGCGCAGCAGGTGGGTGAGGTTGTACCAGAAGCCGCCCTCGAAGCTGGGCCAGAAGGAGAACGTCGTGAACAGCTCGGCCGGCCCCTTGGTCGAGGCGACCGCGACCCAGACCACGGGCCCGACGCAGTAGAGCGCGCCCAGCACGAGGATGGCGGTGGGCAGAAGTCGGCCGCCGCCGGGCCTCGGAGACCTGGTGTTCGACTGTTTCGTGCGTCGCGACGAGGTGGTCACACGGTCGGCGGTGAGGCTCACTGGTCGCTCCTGAAGGCTCGGCGCTGCAAGAGGGTGAGCACGCCGATCGACAGTGCGAGCGTGCCCAACGCCAGCACGACGGAGGCGGCGGCCGCGGTGTGGATGTCGCTGTTGACGAACGCGTCGCGGTAGATCGTCATCAGCGGGACCCAGGTCGACGGGATGGAGTCGGACATCGGCTGGAGGGTGGCGGGCTCGCTGAACACCTGGAGGGTGGCGATGATCGAGAAGATGGCGGTCATCACCAGCGCCGGCGTGATGAGCGGGATCTTCACCCGCAGCGCGATCTGGATCTCGGAGGCGCCGTCCACCCGGGCCGCGTCGTACATCTCGCCCGGGATGCCGCGCAGCGCGGTGAACAGGACGATCATGTTGAACCCGACGCCGCCCCAGACACCGATGTTGGCGACCGAGAAGAACACCGTGGACGGTCCGAGGAAGTCCGGCGCCGGCAGGTTCACCGAGGTGAGCACCGACCGGATGGGGCTGAGGCCCGGCAGGTAGAGGAAGCCCCACAGCAGGGACGCGATCACCCCGGGCACCGCGTACGGCAGGAAGATGCCGATGCGGGTGGTCCGCGCGAGCCGGACGCGTGGGGTGTCCAACAGCAGTGCGAACAACAGCGCGAGGCCCAGCATGACCGGCACGACGACGGCGCCGTAGCCGAGCATCCGGACCACCCCGTCGAGGTACGCCGAGTCGGTCAGCACACCTCGGTAGTTCTCCAGCCCGACGAACTGCTCCACCCGCCGGCCGAACCCGCCACCGGTGACCCGCGCGGCGCGCAGGCTGAGGTAGACGGTGTAGCCGATCGGGACGAGCAGGAACGTCACCAGGAGTACGACGGCCGGCGCCACCAGCACGAACGGGGCTGACCCGCCGCGCCGCCGTGCCGGCCGCCGGCCGGTGGACAGTGCGGTCACCGGCTAAGCCCCCTTGACCTGGAAGCCCTGCTTCTTCAGGTCGGCCACGGACGCGGCCTGAAGCTGGTCGACCGCCGCGCCGAAGTCCGCCTTGTCCGCGATGGCCTTGGCGAACAGGTCGCTGTAGCTGCTGTAGGTGACGTTGACGTTCGGCGCCCAGGAGAAGCCACGCGCGGTCTTGGCGATCGCGGCGGCGTCGGCGTAGAACGTCGGCTGGTTGGGCATCATCGCCGGGGGAGCGGACAGCGCCGGTGACGACTGACCGCTGATCGCGGCCGGGTAGATCCCGCCCTCTTTGATCATCGCGGAGGTCGCCTCGGGGTCGGTGTTGAGCCACTTGACGAACTTCTCCGCCTGGGCCCGCTGGCTGGACTTGGCGGAGATCGCGGTCGCGGAGCCGCCCCAGTAGCCCGTGCTGGCCGAGCCGGCGTCCCACTGCGGCAGCGCGGTCATCGCCCACTTGCCCTTGGTGCCGGGCGCGACGCCTTCCAGCACGCCGGCGCCCCAGATGGCGCTGGGCCAGGCGAGCAGCGTGCCGTCGCTCATCTCCTTGTTCCACTCCGGCGTGTACATCGGCTTGCCGGAGAGGACTCCCTCGTTGACCAGGCCACCCCAGAAGGCCGCCATCTTCTTGGTCGGCTCGTCGTTGATGGTGACGTTCCACGTGCCGCTCTCGTTGGCCCACCAGTTGGCGCCGGCCTGCTCGGCGAGCCCGGCGAACCAGCCCGGGTCGCCCGAGGAGAAGGTGGCCAGGTAGGCCTTGCTGTCCTTGGCCCGCACCTGCCGGGCCACGGCTTCGAACTCGGCCCACGTCTTCGGGACGGTCAGGCCGTGCTTGTCGAACAGGTCGGCGCGGTAGTAGAGCATCATCGGGCCGACGTCCTGCGGTATCGCGTGCGTCGTGCCGCCGAACGAGGTCAGGCCCCAGGTCCCCTCGGTGAACTCGCCCTTGATGGTGCCGGCGAGCTCCGTGAGGTCGGCGGTCACGCCGTTGGTGATCAGCACGGGCAGGGCCTGGTACTCGGCGTGGATCAGGTCGGGTGCGTTCCCGGCGCGGTGGGCCGTGAGCACCTTCGTGATCAGTTCCTCGCCCTGGGCCTGCCGGCTGACCGACACCTTCTGCGTCGGGTTCTTGGCGTTCCAGATGTCGACCACTTTTTCGATGTTGGTGGTCCACGTCCAGAAGGTCAGGTTCGCCGGTGCGTCGGGGTCGCCCTTCGGCGGTGCCGATGCCTCTTCGTCGCCGCCGCAGGCGGTGAGCAGGGCCGGCAGTGTCACGGCGGCGCCGATGCCGGCCACGCCGCGAAGGAAGGTGCGCCGCCCGAACGCCTGGGCGTCAACAGAGTTGGTCTTGTCGCGAAGCATATGTGCTCTCCTGAGATCCGGGTCGATAGCGCGGACTGTGAGCGTTCACAGCGTCCAAGTCGGCGTGATCCGTTGTCAAGGCTCTGTTGCGGATTTGTTTCGATGCCTGGTGATCGCCGATCATCTGCCGTTGGCAACGGGATCGTGGTTCGGGCGCGGGTGGGAGCGCGAACGGTGGCGGTGCTGTGAGCGGTCACGTAGCCTGCCCGCACAAGCATTCGGCTACGACGTCCCCCGGAAGGCGGCGCGGTGACCACCGAAGCGATCCCCTCCACCAGACTCCACACCGTCCGGCTCGGTGTCCGCGACCTCGACCGGTCGACCCGGTTCTACCGGGACCTGCTCGGCTTCACCGAGGTACGCGACGGGCTGCTCTCCGCCGGCCCCGCGCTGGTCGAGCTCACCGAGATCGGTCCGGACGGCACCATCGGCGACTGGGTCAACGACGACCTCCAGGGCGGCGTCCGGCACGTCGGGCTGAAGGTCTCCGACGTGGACGATCGGATCCGCCGACTGGAGTCCGCCGGCGTCACCGTGCTCTCGCCGCCCGCCGACGTGCTGGGCGACGTCCGCATCGCGTTCTTCCTCGACCCCGACGGCGCGCGGCTCGAATACATCCAGGGCGCTCTGAACTACCAGGTGGTCCACTCGCCCGACCACGTGGACGCCGAGGCCGCCGACCTGCCCGGCCCGCGCGACGCACCCCGCTTCGACCACGTGGCCGTCACGGTCGCCGACCTGGCCGCGACGTTGCGGTTCTACTGCGACGGGCTGGGCTTCGAGCTGATCGGCCAGATCCGGCACCACGACGACCCGCGCGGGTTCCTGATGACCTACCTGCGGGCCGGGGCGGCGGTGCTCGAGGTGTTCAGCTTCGACGTGCCCACGGGCGGCAACCCGACGCCACCGGCCGAGGCGCCGCTCGTCGGCTTCCGCTCGGTCAGCGTGGCGGCCGAGGACCTGCCGGCCGCGGTGGTGCGGGCCGTCGCGGCGGGCGGCCGTCTGCTCGCCGACCGCGGCACCTCGGCCACCCTGCTCGACCCGGACGGCGTGCTGGTGACGATCAGGAGCCAGTCATGAGCCGGGTCTTCGTCACCGGCTCCAGCGACGGCATCGGCGCCGGGATCGCCGACCGGCTGGCCGCCGGGGGCCACGAGGTGGTCCGGCACGCCCGCGACGAGCGGCGCGCCGCGGACCGCCGGGCCGCCGGCGTCACCGACCGGTTCGTGACCGGCGACCTGGCCTCGCTCGCGCAGACCCGGGCGCTGGCGGAGCAGGTGGCCGCCCTGGGCGAGTTCGACGTCGTGGTCCACAACGCGGGGTGGGTCAGCCGGGCCGAGCAACGGCCGTTGACCGAGGACGGCCTCGAACAGACCTTCCAGGTCAACGCCCTGTCCGCGTACGTGCTGACCGCGCTGCTGCCGGTGCCGAAACGCCTGGTGTACGTGAGCTCGGACTCGATCGTCCGGGCCCGGATCGACGTGGCCGACCTCCAGCACGAGTCGAAGTGGACGGCCGGCGACGCCTACGCCGACTCGAAGCTGGCGATGACCGCGATCGCGTTCGCCGTCGCCCGGCGCTATCCCGGGACACTGTGCAACGCCGTTCATCCCGGCTGGATCGCCACGAAGATGAGCGGCGACGTCGCACCCCTGGACGTCGCCGCGGGCTCGGACACCGCGGTCTGGCTGGCCACGTCGACCGACCCGGCCGTCCTGGTCACCGGTGCGTTCTTCCACGAGCGCGCCCGCGTGACCTTCAACGAGCAGGCGCACGACCCCGCCGTCCAGGACGCCCTCGTGGCGGAGTGCGCGCGACTATCCGGCGTCACCTTGCCCTAGGACGTGGAGCTCCAGGTCGAGGCGGGCCGGCGCCGCTGGCAGTAGGTAGGCCGGGAGCACGCCCGGGCCGCAGGACGCCGACCCGATGCCGTGGTGTCCGGCGTCCAGCGTCAGCCAGGTGTGCCCGTCCGGCCGCAGGTCGGTCGGATGGGCCGCCCGGTCGAGCGCCTCGGTCCGCCACGGGCGCACGGTCAGGCCGAACGGCGCCGGCCCGGACACCCGCACACCGGCGCCCTGCCCGTCGGTGACCGTGGCCCAGCGGACCGCCGCGCGCCGGCCGTTCTCCTGCGGGAACACGTACGGTGTCTGGAGGTCCGTGACCGTGCGGTAGAACCGGCCGACCCGGTTGGCGAGCCCAGTGTCCGGATAGGACTCACCCGGCCCGCGCCCGAACCATTCCACCCCCGTCAGCGTGTCCGGCAGTCCGAACAGGACGCCCAGCATCGGCAGCGGACACGCCCACGGGCCGACGGGCTCGACGGCCACGGCGAGCCCGAGCCGATCGTCACCAAGAGCGGTCCAGGTGTACGTGGCCAGCAGCGCGAGATCCGTGCCCACCGGGGCGACGCGGGTGCGCACCACCAGAGCCTCGTCGGCCACCTCGACCGCGTCCACCCGGTGCCGCAGGTGGTCCAGGCCGAGCGAACGCCAGACCGGCTCCAGCGCCTCGCCGTGCGGTGCCCGGTCGTTGTCGGTCGGCGCCCGCCAGACCTGCAGGGTCGGTCCGGCAACGGCGAACCCGCCCAGGTGGCGCAACCGCCCGTCGCGCGCGTCGAAGAGCCCGGGACCCACCTGGATCCCGTCCGCCGACGAGTGCACGCGCAGCCTCGCCGGAGCCGGCGGGATCGGGTCGGCCGCCACCGCTAGCTGGCTCCACGCCACCTCCTGCCCCGCCTTCGCCCAGGGCTCGTCCGCCGCCAGCACGGCCCGGACGGTCACGAACGCCTCGCCGCGGGTCTGCGGAAGGAGCGGCAGCGTCACCCGGACGCTCGCGCCGGCAGTCACGTCCGGCACGTCGAGGACGCCCCGTGCCACCTCCTGGCCGTCCGCTTCGAGCAGCCAACGGAACTCCAGGTGGGCCAGGTCGCGCACGCCGTAGTGGTTCGCGACGCGCAGCCCGTCGCCGTCGGCGGACATGCGGACCGGCTCGAACACCTTCTTGAGGTCGAGCAGCCCGGGGGAGGGGGTCCGGTCCGGGAACAGCAGGCCGTCCGCGACGAAGTTGCCGTCGTGCTCGATCTCCCCGAAGTCGCCGCCGTACGCGTAGAACTCCTGCCCGTCGGCGGTGCTGGCGCGCAGGCCGTGGTCGATCCACTCCCAGACGAAGCCGCCCTGCAGGCGCGGGTACTTCTCGTACAGGTCCTGGTACTCGCGCAGGTTGCCCGGGCCGTTGCCCATCGCGTGCGCGTACTCCGCGTGGATGAACGGCATCGCGCGGCGCCGGGCGTCCAGCGCCGCGTCCGCCAGCGGCGCCTCGGCGGCCCGTCCGATCGCCTCGACGTCGGCGACGGTCAGGTACATCCGGCTGTAGACGTCGACGTCGCGGCAGGACCAGTCGCGCTCGTAGAGCAGCGGCCGACTCGGGTCGTGCTCCCGGGTCCACCGGGCCATCGCGGCCAGGTTGCGCCCGCTGCCGCTCTCGTTGCCCAACGACCACAACACGATGCTGGGGTGGTTCTTGTCGCGCTCGACCATGCGCCGCATCCGGTCGACGCAGAGCTGCTCCCAGCGCGCGTCGTCGGCGGGGTTGCCGCGCCATTCGGCCAGCCAGAAGCCGTGCGTCTCCAGGTCGCACTCGTCGACGACCCACAGGCCGTACTCGTCGCACAGTTCGAGGAACCGCGGGTGTGGCGGGTAGTGACTGGTCCGGACCGCGTTGATGTTGTGCTGCTTCATCAACAGCACGTCCGCGAGCATGTCCTCCTCGGTCAGCGCCCGGCCCCGGTCGGGGTGGAACTCGTGCCGGTTGACGCCGTTGAACAGCAGAGGTTGGCCGTTGACGGTCAACAGCCCATCGGTGATCGCGACGGTACGGAAGCCGACCCGCAACCGGACCGTCTCGGTGCCGCTGCTGACCGTGGCGTCGTAGAGCCGCGGGCTTTCGGCCGACCAGGGCTCGACGTGTTGGAGCGTCACGAACTCGCCGGCTGCCGCGTCGACACCGAGCTCCGGGACGCGGACCCGCGCAGGGGCGCTGGCGGTGACCCGCAGCGTCCCGGCGCCGGTGCGGTGGTCGTAGCCGGCCCGCACGGTCACGTCGTCGAGGGCGTCTTCGGCGGGCCGGGCGACCAGGTCAACGCCGCGGAAGATCCCGGACAGCCACCACATGTCCTGGTCCTCGAGATAGCTGCCGGCGCTCCACTGCACGACCCGGATCGCCAGGACGTTCGGGGCGCCGGACCGCAGCAGGTCCGTCACGTCGAACTCGGTGACCAGGCGGCTCCCCGTGGTCTGGCCGACCTCGGTGCCGTTGAGCCAGATCCGGGCGGCGGAGTCCACGCCACCCAGCCGCAGCAGGGTCCGCCCCGCCGCCCAGCCGGTGGGCAGGTCGAACACGCGCCGGTAGTCGCCGGTCGGGTTCTCGTCGGGGACCCTGGGCGGGTCGAGCGGGAACGGGTAGCGGGTGTTGGTGTAGGCCGGTGCGCCGTGTCCGTGGAGCTGCCAGTGCGCGGGCACGGGCAGGTCGGTCCAGGCGGCGTCGTCGAACTCGGTGGCAGCGAAGTCGGTCGGTCCGTCGGCCCGGCCTGCGAACCGGAAGCGCCAGAGCCCGTCCAGCGAGAGCGTCTCGGCGTCGCTGTCGCACCACGCCCGGGCCGGACGGGCGGCGGGGCAAGGGCTCAGTGCTTCGTACCAGGCGCTGACGGTCATGCCGAGCACCCTACCTGTGAGCGCTCACAGAGAGCCAGACCTATTCGTGGCCCGACCCGGGGTCGGTTAGTTGGTGTACGCGGCCTCGAAGAAGCCGACCTCCAGCCGCATCGCGCGGCGGTAGACGGTGGCGGTGCGGGCGTCGCCGGCCACGGCGTACGTGTCCAGCAGCCCTTCCAACGTGGCGGCAAGCTCCTCGAACGCCGGGTCGGCGTACGTGCGGATCCAGTCGCCGTAACGGTCGTCGGGTTCGCCCGCGGCCAGCGACCGGCCGAGGTGCGCGTAGAGGCGCATGCACGGCGTCAGGGCCGCGCAGGTCTGGCCGAGACTGCCGAGCGCCGCGGTCGCGAGCAGGAAGTCCGTGTACGCGAGCGTCGCCGGAAGCGGCTCGACCCGGGCCAGGTCGATGCCGAACCGGGCCGCGTAGCCCTCGTGCAGGCGAAGCTCGTCGCGCACCCCGGCCAGCAGGTCGGCGAACGCGTCGAACCCGGCCCGGTCCGGGCTGTGCGCGACGGCGAGGGCGTACGCGCGGGCGAACGACTCCAGGTAGAACGCGTCCTGTGCGACGTAGCCGGCGAACACCGGCTCAGGCAGGGTGCCGTCACCCAGCCGACGGACGAACGGATGCGCCAGGGCGGACGCGGCCAGGTCGGCGTTGTCCTCCCAGAGCGTGGTGGCCAGGCTCATGCCGCACCTCCGACCCAGAAGGCGGTCTCGGCCGCGGCGACCGCGGTGAACACGTCGTCGGCGTCGTCGGCACCGAGGGCCTGCTGCGCGGCCGACGCCAGCCCGGCGACATAGCCGGCGAAGGAAGGCGCGGTCCAGTGCTCCACGTACTCCCGGAACGCCGGCGCACCGGGGGCGGCGAACGCCCACGCGTCCAGGTACGCCCGCTCGATGGCCCACAACCCGACCAGCGCCTGCGGTACGGGCGCGGCGTCCAGCCGGTCGAGCAACTCCCGGTAGGCCAGCGTGGCCGGCCCGGGCGCGGCGGCCAGGTCCAGCCCGTGCTGCCCGGCCCGGTCCTCGAACCAGCTCAGCTCGTCGACGAGCGCGACCGCACCCGCGGCCAGCACGGCCTGGGCGGGCCGGGGCGCGCGGGCCAACAGCCGCGCCTGGAACGCCAGCAGGTCGGCGACGAAGTGGTGGTCCTGGACCAGCCACTCGGCGAACTCGGCCTGGGGAAGTGTGCCGTCGCGCACCCCGGTCAGGAACGGATGCTCGGTGGCATCCGCCCAAGCCTCGGCATGCCGACGCGGAAGATCATCTAGCTGCACAACTGGCGACTTTATCCAACGGGCGACCAGTCCAGGCCGTCGAGGTTGACGACGATCGCCTCCTGGGTGGTGCGGGCGATCACCACGACCGCCTCCGTGTCCGGATCCGGGTTCTCCTCTCGGTGCGGCACGAACGGCGGCACGAAGATGTAGTCGCCGGGGGCGGTCTGGACCCGGGTCTCCACCGGCTCGTCGCCCTCGAGTTCCAGGAAGACGAACACGGGCGTACCCGCGAGCACGAAGATGGCCGTCTCCGAGTCGCCGTGATGGTGGTTCCCGGAGTTCGTCCGCGCGGGCACATGGGTCTGACCCATCCACAGATGGGAGGCGCCGACGGTCTTGCCGCTGACCGCCTCCCGCCGGCGCATCCCGGTGGTCTGCGAGGTCTGGTCGACCAGAGCGGCCGGCGCGATCCGGTGCAGGCGCCGGTGGAACGGGTCAATTCCTTCGGGCACGAGCACCCCGCTGGGCGTACGGACGACGGTCATCAAGCGGCTGCTTCCTTTACAAACTCAGACCTATTCGAGTCTGGGCGTGGTTGGATGATTCGCTCTCCGCCGTTTATTGCCCGGCTGGAGTCCTGGATCGGCAGTCTGATCCGTTGGCGGTCGGCCCGCTCCTGCAAGATTTCCTTGACCCGCTGGTACGGGGTGTGGAGGGTGATGTCGGGATCACCACGTCTTGACATGACGTTGACCGCAGCGGCATGGTCCGCTTGCCACACGACCCCGCACGGAGTGCAGTGAAGCCGATCCCCGTTGCGTCGGGCGAAGCCCTCGCACGCGGGACAGACTTGTGACGTGTAGGCAGCATTGACCAACACGAGCGCAGAACCTCTGCGCTCCGACACGTTTCTCAAAGCCTCGGCGGTGACCCCTTTGGTCCACGCGGCAAGGCGACGGTTCGTGTTCTTCCCGAGCGACTTGCGCCCAGTGAATGTCTTCGCTAGGTCTTCAGCAACGACCACCTTCGCCTTGTCGACCACGGAATGGACCGCTGTGAAAATCTCGGTGCGGACTCGCGCCTGATGCACGGCGACCTGCCGGTCCCTCTTCACGGTCCCGAGGTTGTTCGACTTGATCCGCGTGGCCTTGGCGTGGCGGCCCTTCTCGGCGGCACTGTTCGCGATCGAGCGGAGCTTGGCCCGCCTGCGATTCCGTTCCTTTAATCGGTCCGAATCGGTGGTCAGTAGCCGTCCAAGGTCTTCGCCGTGATGTTTGCCGTCTGAGTCGGTCAATGCTTCGGTGTAGCCCTTGTCGACCCCGACTTCACGGTCACCGCACGAACGTTGCGAACTCTTCATCGCAGACGCGTCGATCTGGTAATGGACCTCGACCCGATTGCCTCGCAGGATCAACCGCAAGGTGCCGTTGGGCGCGACCGTCGTGTTCAGCGGGATGATGACCGGCCGTCGGGGCTCGAGCCCTGGGACCTTCAACCAGACGTCTCCGCCTTCGGCCAGCGTGAACGTGTCGACCTTGTCGGATCGGACGATGATCTGGTTGTGGGTGCGGTTCTTCCCGCGCTTCCACCGCCTGCGCATCTGCCTCGAGAGCCACCGATCATCGGTCCACCGATTCGACTTCAGCAGTGCGAACAGGGCACGCCGGTCGTTGGCTGGACGTTTCGCGATAGCTCGCTTGACCGGCACCTTAGCCGCTTCACGGCTCGCGCAGATGTCGTCGAAGGCGTCGCGCAGAGTCTCCTTCCACGCGTTTGCCGGCACGCCGAAGATCTGGCCAGTGCCATCACGCATCCACAGATCCCGTAGGTCGCGGTCGCTGCACCACGCCGCGGCAACCGAACCGAACGTGTGCCAGGCCAGCGACCGGACCCGACCGAGCCGCTGCGCCTGCTCGTGCAGGGCCGCGTACTTACCAGGGTTGAGCCGGGCCGAGTAAGCGATCCGGGTGACTTTCACCGGCCACCTCCGAACATTCGGCGTAACAGGCACTATATCCAACCCTGTACATAAATCACGCAACCGCCAGACCTCCCAACAGTGGTGTGGCGGCGAGCAGGCGGGTCAGCGACGCGGCGGTGGTGGCGGCGAGCCGGGCGGGCAGGCCGCGCCGGGGTGACAGGGACAGCGGCAGCGGCGGCGCGGCCGGCAGGTCCTCGCGGGCGACCAGCCCTTCGGGGCACTGACCGAGCGTAGCCATCAGACCGATGCCCAGCCCGGCCCGCACCGCCGCCTGCACGCCGGCCAGGTGCGCGGCCTCGGCACCGACCTCGGCGGCGACGCCGGACGCCGCGAGCGTCTCCAGCGCCCGGGTACGCAGCGCGCACGGGGCGTCGAACGCGGCGATCGGGATCGGTCGGCCGCGTGGTGGCCGCCGCCAGCCGGGTGCGGAGTACCAGGTGAGCTCCAGCTCGCCGACGGTCCGCGCGTCGGGCTCCTCGGCCGGGCCGATCAGCAGCGCGAGGTCGACCGTGCCATCGGCCAACTGCCCTCTGAGCTGGGCGCCGCGGTCGATCCGGAAGCGGATCCGGTAGTCGGTGATGGCGCCGGTGAGCGCGGACGCCAGCTCGGGCAGCAGTTGGGCGGCGGCGTGCTCCGTCGACCCGATGACCAGCGTCTGCTCGGCCTCCACGCCCATCTCCCGCAGGGCCTCGTCGTGCACGTGCAGGATCCGCCGCGCGTGACCGAGCAGCGCCTCGCCGTCTTCGGTGAACCGCGAGCCACGGCCGTGCCGCTCGACCAGCGGCCGGCCGAGGGTCTCCTCCAGCCGGCGCACGTGTTGGCTCACGGCGCCCTGGGTGAGGTGCAGTGAGGTCGCGGCACGCTGGAAGCCGCCGCAGTCGGCGACGGCGACGAAGCTGCGGAGTGGCACGATCCCGAGATTCCCGCTCATGCCTACCAGGTTACTAGGAATTCGATTAGCAGCGGTAATGGTTCCGCATCACATTCCGTCGTTGGACACCGCTCGCGGGGTGACACCATACTCAGCAGCATGAGCCCGCGACCCGCAGTGATGCTGATCAGTCGCCGCTGGCTCGACTACGGTCGAAGCGCCGCGACCCTCTGTCGCTAGCCCCCCGCCGGGCTGGCACCGTCGCCTGCCCCTTCGCTCTCCGCTGATCCTTGCCGCGCCCCACGGCGTACCCGCGTGCCCTGCCGCCGGTGCCGCCGCGATCCCGCGCGCCCTCTTCCGCCGCAACGAAGGGCCGAAAACCATGACTCGCAGACAACTCAAGCTCGGCGCCGTCCTCCTCGGGGTCGGCGGGCCGGGTCAGCACCGCACCTGGCTCGATCCCGAGATACCCGGTGACGCCAGCGTCGACATCCGCTGGTACATCGCCCGCGCCCAGGAGGCCGAGGCCGCCCGGTTCGACCACGTCTTCATCGTCGACAGCCAGTTCATCACCCCGGACTCGCCGCACCACTACCTCAACCGGCTCGAACCGCTCACCCTGCTGTCGGCGGTAGCCGTGCACACCAACCACATCGGACTGGTCGGCACGCTGACCACGTCCTACAACGACCCGTTCAACGTCGCGCGCCGGCTCGCCTCGCTCGACGTGATCAGCGGCGGCCGCGCCGGCTGGAACGTGGTCGCCACCGGAGACGGCGGCACCGCCGGCAACTACGGCCGTGCGGAGCACTACGACTACACGACCCGCTACGGCCGTGCGTACGAGCACGTCCGGGTGGTGCAGGGCCTCTGGGACTCCTATGAGGACGACGCCTTCCCGCGCGACAGGGACAGCGGCGTCTTCTTCGACCCGTCCCGCCAGCACGCCCTCGGCCACGTCGGTGAGCACTTCTCCGTCGTCGGGCCGCTCAACCTCCAGCGCTCGCCGCAGGGCCAGCCGGTCATCTTCCAGGCCGGCGACTCCGACGAGGGACGCGACCTCGGCGCCGGCATCGCCGAAGCGATCTTCACCCATGCGCAGACCATCGAGCAGGGCCAGGCGTTCGCCCGCGACATTCGGGCGCGGGCCGCCGCGAAGGGGCGCGACCCCGACAACGTCCTGATCGTGCCCGGGATCAGCCTCGTGCTGGCCGACACCGACGAGGCGGCCCGCGAGAAGGAGCGGCGGCTGTTGGGCGGCAAGGACTTCGACCGCGCGCTCAAGGAGCTCGGCCGCCCGTTCGGCTGGCACGACTTCACCCGCTACGACCTCGACGCGCCGTTCCCGGAGCTCGGCGACCTCGGTGACCGCAGCTTCCGTACGCAGGCGGATCGCATCAAGAAACTGGCCAGGGAAAACCGTTTCACGCTCCGCCAGGTCGTGCGGCACCTGCTGGAGGAGCGGCGCTCGCCGTTCGTGGGCTCGCCGCGCACCGTCGCGGACGAGATCCAGCGGTGGTGGGAGGCCGGCGCCTTCGACGGCGTCAACGTCACCGTCAACGCGCCGAGCGAGTTCGCCCGCTTCACCGAGGGCGTCCTGCCCATCCTGCGCGAGCGCGGCGTCGTGCGTTCCGACTACGAGTCCACCACCCTGCGCGGCAACCTCGGCCTGCCGATCCCGGAGAACGTGCACACCGCCGCCCGTCGACTCGCATCCGTTTCGTGAAAGGCCTGACGATGAAACGACGAACGCTCGCCGTCCTCGCCGCACTCACCCTGGGTCTGTCCGGTTGCGCCGGTGACGGGGGAAGCGGTGGCGCGGCCGGTGAGTCCACGCTGCGGTGGGCGGTGACGCTGCCCGCGCACTGGGACCCGGTGGTCAGCGGCAGCGGCGCGCAGTTCCGCATCCTCTCGCTGGCGTACGCGTCGCTGACCGAGATCGACGAGAACGGCAAGGCGGTGCCGAGCCTGGCCAAGAGTTGGGACTACAACGCCACGGGCGACCAGGTGACGTTCCACCTGCGGCCGGGCCTGAAGTTCAGCGACGGTGAGCCGCTGAACGCCGCCGCGGTCAAGGCTTACCTCGAGCGGGCCAAGACGCAGAAGAACTCCGCGCTCTTCGGCGACCTGACCTCGATCAAGTCGGTGACCACCGCCGGCGACCTCGACGTGGTGATCGCGCTGACGCAGGTCGACTACCAGATCCCGCTGCTGCTCGGTGAGCGCGTCGCGCAGATCACCAGCCCGAAGGCCGCGCTCGACCCGGCCAAGCTCGACCAGTCGCCGGTGGGCGCCGGCCCGTTCGTCGTCACCGAGTACGTGCCGGGCTCACACGTCTACCTGAAGAAGAACCCCGACTACTGGGACGCGGCGAACATCCACCTCGACCGGGTCGAGCTGCAGCCCGCGCCGGACGCCGCGACGATCGTCTCGGGTCTCAAGACGGGGGTGTACGACTTCGCGAACCTCGGTGCCGCGCAGGTCAAGGCGGCCGAGGGGGCCGGGCTCGACGTGGTGTTCCAGCCGGGCTACAACGCGTCGAACATCAGCATCAACGTCAACAAGGAGCCATTCACCAACCCGAAGGTCGTCGACGCCGTCCGGTACGCGACCAACCGGCAGGAGTACGTCGACAAGGTCACGTTCGGCACCGGCAAGGCCACGGACCAGCCGTTCCCGCCGGGCTACGTCGCCTACGACGACCAGTCGGCCAACGCCTATCCCTACGACCCATCGCGAGCGAAGGCGTTGCTGGCCGAGGCCGGCTTCGCGCCCGGGCAGATCAAGCTCGACCTGGTGATCGCCGGCGCCATCTACGCGACCGCTTCGGAGATCGTGCAGTCGCAGCTCAAGGCCGTCGGGATCGACGTGACCATCAAGGTCGACCCGAACTGGGAGAAGCCCTTCTTCGCCAAGGACCTCACGCTCTCCCTCTACGGCACCACCGGTCGTGAGTCGCCGGTGCAGACCCTGACTGCCCACTTCGGACCCAACGGACCGCTCAACCTCAGCACGCCGTACCAGCCGGCCGGGTTCGAGGCGGCCGTCGCCGCGGCCCGGAGCACGCCGCTGGACTCGCCGGACTACGCCAAGAACCTCCAGGCGGCCACCCGGGCCGGGCTGGAGAGCCGGGCGCTGGTGTTCACCTACTCGCAGCCGAACATCTTCGTGAAGACCGGCAAGGTCTCCGACATCACGCCGATCCCGGGCCAGATCCACTGGGCCGGACTGAAGGTCGAGCCGTGAGCAGGCTCCTGCGGGGCACGCTGCGCTTCCTCGGCCGGTCGGTCGCGATCTTCGTGCCGGT
This sequence comes from Asanoa ishikariensis, assembly GCF_900107455.1. GTDB lineage: Bacteria > Actinomycetota > Actinomycetes > Mycobacteriales > Micromonosporaceae > Asanoa > Asanoa ishikariensis. The sequence continues at coordinate 265,466 of NZ_FNQB01000005.1, forward strand.
CTTCCTGGTGGCGACGTTCGTGACGTTCGCGCTGCGGGCGCTCAGCGGGCTCAGCCCGGCCAACCTCCAGCTCGGCGATTCGGCCACCCCCGAGGCCATCGCGGCCATCGAGCACCAGTGGGGCCTGGACCGCCCGTTCCTGACCCAGTACTTCGACTGGTTCGGCGACGTGCTGCACGGCGACCTGGGCACGAGCTGGTACAACGGCGCGGACATCTCCCGGCTGCTGGTCGAGGGCGCGGTGATCAGCCTGTCCGTGGCCGGGCTGGCGCTGCTGATCGGCGTGGTGTTCGGGTTCGGCTTCGGCGTGCTCGCCGCGCTGCGCCGCACGACCGGGGTCGACCGGGCGATCACCGGATTCATGACGTTCATCTCGGTGATGCCCTCGTTCGTGGTCGGCATCGCGCTGGTCGGGGTCTTCGCGGTCGGGCTCGGCTGGTTTCCGTCCGCCGGTTACGCGTCCACCGAAAAAGGCCTCGGCGTCTGGCTGGCACACATCACGTTGCCGGCCATCGCGCTCAGCTTCGACACCATCTCCGACGTCGCCCGGCAGCTCCGGGCCGGCCTCGTCGCGGCGTACCGGGAGAACTACGTGACCGGCGCCGTCGTACGCGGCCTCGGTCCGCACCGGATCTTCTTCCGGCACGTGCTGCGCAACGGGATCGGGCCCGCGCTGGCCGTCCTTGGCCTCAAGTTCCCGAACCTGCTCGGCGGCGCGGTCGTCACCGAGGCGATCTTCGGCATGCCGGGCTTCGGCCAGTTCGCCGCCGGCTCCGCCCAGCGTGGCGACGTCCCCGCAGTGCAGGGCGTGCTGGTCGTCTCGATCGTCCTCGTCGTCGTGTTCAACCTGCTGGTCAACCTCGTGCTGACGCGGGTGGCACCGGCCTCGGCGAGAGGGGTGTGACGTGGTCCTGCGCCTGGCCTCCGGCCGCATCGCGGTGGGCATCCTCGGCGTGATCGCGCTCCTGGCGGTCCTGGGGCCGATCATCGCGCCGCACGACCCGTTGGAGGGCGGCACCGACATCCTCGCCTCACCGTCGGCGGCGCACTGGCTCGGCACCGACTACCTCGGCCGCGACGTGCTCAGCCGGCTGCTCGACGGCTCCCGGGTCAGTGTGCTCGGCGCCGTGCAGGTCGCGCTGATCGCCCTGGTGGTCGGGGTGGTGCCCGGCATCCTCTCGGTCTACCTGGGCCGCCCGTTCGAGTGGGTGACGCTGCGGCTGGCCGACACCCTGATCGCCCTGCCGTTCCTGGTGTTCGCCGTCGCGGTGACCGCCCTGCTCGGCAACGGCATCCCGCAGGCCATGTTCGTGGTCGGCATCATGGTCTCCCCGCTGTTCTACCGGGTGGCCCGGGCCGCGACGCTGTCGGTGGCCCGATCGCCCTATGTGGAGGCCGCGATCCTGGCCGGCGCCTCGGTCGGCTGGGTGGTCCGCAAACACGTCTGGGTCAAGGTGCTGCCACCCATCGCGGTCGCGCTGGCCAACACGACCGGCGTCGGCTTCGTGGTGGTCTCCAGCCTGACGTTCCTCGGCATCGGCGTGCAGCCGCCGGCGCCGACCTGGGGCGGTGTGCTCGCCGCGGACCTCGGCTACCTCAGCTTCCAGCCGTGGGCGCCACTCGCGCCGACCGCGTTGATCATGGCGACGGTCTGGGCCTGCAACCTGCTCGCGGACGCCATCCGTGACGTCACCGGCGAGGCCGGCCGGGCGCTGCTGAACACCCGAACAGTCCACGCGGCCAAGGAGGCACGATGACGCTGCTGTCACTGCGCGACGTCCGGATCCACGACGGAGTCGGTGACCGCGACGTCGTACACGGGATCTCGTTCGAGCTCGCCCCGGGTGCGGCGGTCGGGATCGTGGGGGAGTCCGGCAGCGGCAAGACGCTGACCTGCCGGGCGGTCCTGGGCATCCTGCCGGAGCACTTCACGGTGGCCGGCGGCACGGTTTCGCTGGAGGGTCGCGACCTGGCCGGCCTGAGCGCCAACGAGTGGACGGCGCTGCGGGGCTCCACGGTCGCCGCGGTGTTCCAGGACCCGGCGTCCTACCTCAACCCGTCGCTCAAGGTCGGCAACCAGATCGCCGAGGTCGTACGCGTCAAGACGGGCCTGGGGCGCCGAGCCGCCAAGGACCGGGCTCTCGAACTGCTGGACTCCGTGCGCCTGCCCGCCCGCGTGTACGGGCTTTACCCCCACGAGCTGTCCGGCGGGATGCTCCAGCGGGTGCTGATCGCCACGGCGATCGCGGCGGACCCGCGGGTGCTGATCGCCGACGAGGCGACCACCGCCCTCGACGTCACCGTGCAGGCCGAGATCCTGGACCTGCTGGCCGACCTGCGCGACCGCACCGGGCTGGCGCTGGTCGTCGTCTCGCACGACCTGGCGGTGGTCGCCCAGCTCTGCGACGAGGTGCTGGTGCTGCGGGCCGGCGAGACGGTCGAGCAGGGCCCGGTGGAGCAGATCCTCTACGAGCCGCGACACGAGTACACCCGCCTGCTGATCGCCGAACATGCGCGGTACGGGCTCGACCGGGTGCTGGAGCTCGAACATGTCGCCTGAACCCGTCCTCGCGGTCACCGACCTGCACGTCCACTACCGCCGCGTGCACGCCCTGCGCGGCGCCGACCTGACCGTGGCACCCGGCGAGACCGTCGGCGTCATCGGTGAGACCGGCTCCGGCAAATCGACGCTGGCCCGGGCGATCGTCGGCCTGGTCCGCCCGTCGGCGGGCCGGATCACCATCGCCGGCCAGGAGGTGGCCGGGCTGCGCGGTGGCGGCTGGCGGGCACTGCGCCGCCGCGGCGTCGTCCAGTACGTGTTCCAGGACCCGCTGCGCAGCCTCGACCCCGACCTGACCGTCGAGGAGTCGCTGCTCGAACCGCTGCTGATCCAGGGCCGGCCGCGCCGGGCGGCCGCCGAGCGGGTCCGCGAGCTGCTCGAGCGGGTCCGGCTCGACGAGGACCTGCTGGGCCGGCTGCCGGGCGAGCTGTCCGGTGGGCAACGCCAGCGGGTGACCATCGCCCGCGCCCTGGCCACCGAACCGCGGCTCGTCATCCTCGACGAACCGGTCAGCGCCCTCGACGCGGCCAACCGGGTGCGGGCGCTGGAGTTCTTCCAGGAGCTGCGCGACGCCGGCACCGCGCTCGTGTTCATCTCGCACGACCTCGGCTCGGTCGCCGGGGTCGCCGACCGCATCGCCGTGCTCTTCCAGGGCGAGATCGTCGAGGAGGGCCCGACCCGCGAGGTCGTCAACGCGCCCCGGCACGCCTACACCCGCCTGCTCATCGGCTCCGCGCCCACGCTGCGGTCGGCCCGGGTCGCCCGCGCCGAGCGGGAGGAGCTGCGCGAACTGCTACGCACCAACGGAGGACCAGCATGACCCGTCAGATCCGGCTCGCCCTGCGCGCGTACGGGGTCGGTGGCCCCGGGCAGCACAGCCTGTGGAAGGACCCGCGCGTCCCGAAGAACGCGAGCATCGACATCGACTGGTACATCGCGCAGGCCAAGGCCGCCGAGCACGCCAAGTTCGACGCACTGTTCATCGTGGACAGCCAGTTCATCAACGAGACCTACCCGCCGCATTACCTCAACCGGCTGGAGCCGCTCACGCTGCTCTCGGCTGTCGCCGTCCATACTCGACACATCGGACTGGTGGGCACGCTCAGCTCCACCTACAACTCGCCGTTCAACGTGGCCCGGCGGTTCGCCTCGCTCGACCACATCAGCCGCGGCCGTTCCGGGTGGAACGTGGTCACCAGCCTGGACTCCGGGACGTCCCGCAACTACGGGCTCGATGAGCACCTCGACTACGCGACCCGCTACGGGCGGGCCCTCGAGCACGTCACCGTGGTGCGGGGGCTGTGGGACTCGTACGAGGACGACGCGTTCCCGGCCGACGTCGCGCGGGACGTCTTCCTCGACCCGGCCAAGCTGCACGCCCTGGACTACGTCGGCGAGCACTTCCGGGTGGCCGGGCCGCTGAACCTCTCGCGCTCGCCGCAGGGCCAGCCGGTGATCTTCCAGGCCGGCGTCTCCGAGGAGGGCCGCAACCTGGCCGCGCACGTCGCCGAGGGGATCTACGCTCCGGGCGGCTCGCTGGAGCAGACCCGCGACTACTACGCCGACATCAAGCGGCGCACCGCCGCCGTCGGGCGGGACCCCGACCACGTGCTCGTCTTCCTCGGTGCCGCGCCGGTGATCGCCGGCACCGACGCCGAGGCACACCGGCTGTCCCGCGAGATCTTCGACGCGGACAACGACTTCCCGCGCAAGCTGGCCGCGTTCGGGCGCGCGTTCGGTGCGTACGACTTCGCCCAGCACGACCTCGACGCGCCGTTCCCGGACGTCGCCGACCTGGCCGAGCGCGGCGGCCGCACCCGCGGCGCGGAGGTCGTCCGCCGGGCGCGCGAGGAGAAGCTGACGCTGCGCGAGACGGTGCTGGCCTTCACCGACTACTCGCCCTCGCCGTTCACCGGCGACCCGTGGACCGTCGCGGACACCATCGAGAGCTGGTTCGCCGCCGGCACGTTCGACGGGCTCAACCTCGGCTTCCGTACCCACGAGGACCTGGACCGGTTCGTCGCCGACGTCGTGCCGATCCTCCAGGCGCGCGGCCTGTTCCGCACCGACTACGAGGCCGACACCCTGCGCGGCAACCTGGGACTGCCGATCCCGGAGAACCGCTGGACGACCGCGGAGGCGGTCCGATGACCGACGTGGTGTTCCCGGCCGGGTCGCCGCCGGCCACGGTCGACGTGCTCGTCGTCGGTGCCGGGCCGGTCGGGCTGTCCGCGGCGGTCGAGCTTGCCAACCGCGGCGTCGACGTCGCCGTTGTCGACCAGGGCACGTCGGCCGCCCTCGTGCGGGCCGGCGCGATGGGCCACAGCCCGCGGGTGGTCGAGCATTTCCGCCGCTGGGGTGTGTTGCAACGGGTCCGGGACGCCTGGACGTTCCCACCCGAGTGGAACCACGGCATCCGGGTGGCCACCTCACTGGTCGGCCACGACCTGGTGCCCCGGCCACCGCGCGGCTTCACCGACCCGGGCGCCCGGCGGCACTCGCTGGCCGCACCGATCCGCCGGCCGCAGACGGCGTTGCAGCACGCGTTCCTGGGCCACCTCGCGGACCGCGGCGTGACCGTCGCGGGCGGGTGGCGCGTCGACTCGTTGCGCGACACCGGTGACGCCGTGCGGACCACGGTGGTCGGCGCGGACACGGCACGGACGATCCGGTCCCGCTACGTGATCGGTGCGGATGGCGGGCGCAGCACGGTGCGGCGCCTGGCCGGGATCAGCCGGGCCGGTGACTACGCCGACGAGAAGATGTTCCGGCTGGTCGTGCGAGCCGGTGCTGGCTACGAGCGGGCCGGGCCGGCGCCTAGCGGCGCCAACATCGTGTTCAACGACCAGGCCTCGGGGTTCCTGGCGGCGATCAGCCCGACCGAGTGGCGGGTCTACGCCGGCCCCTACGCGCTCGACGCGGAGCCGGCCGAGGCCGAGCTGTTGGCGGTCGCCAAGGCCGCCTTCGGCTTCGACCTGGAACTGGAGCTCGCGTCGTCGACCACGTACTACCAGGCGACCCGGATCGCGCGGACGTTCCGCTCCGGACGGGTGCTGCTGGCCGGCGACGCGGCCCACGTGCGTACCCCCGGCGGCAACCTCGGCGAGGGCTTCGGCGACGTGGTGAACCTCGGCTGGAAGCTCGCCGCGGTGCTCGCCGGCCACGGCTCGGAGGCGCTGCTGGACTCCTACGACGAGGAGCGGCGACCGCACAACTGGCGGGTCGCCGACCACGCGCTCGACCGGGCACGTCGCGGCCGTGAGCGGCTGGCCGCCGTCCGGGCGATCGGCGTGCCCGACGACGCCGACCTGTCGGACGTGGCCGAGGAGCGCCGCGACCGGATCCGGGAGTTGCTGGCCGGCGAGGGCTTCGAGGCGCCGGGCGTGCTGTTCGACGAGCGCTACGACGCCTCGACCGCGCTCTGGTACGAGGACGAGCAGCACGCCTCCGAACCGGCGTGGGCGGCCGACACCTATGTGGACGATCCGCGGCCCGGCCACCGCGCCCCCGACGGTTACGTCGACCCGTGGGGCGACACGCTCTACGACCGGATCGGCAACGACTTCGCGCTGCTGGTGCTCGGCGGCGACGGCACCGTGGCGCGCGCGTTCGTCGCCGCGGCCGCCCGTCGGGCGCTGCCGTTCACCGTGGTGCACCTGCTGAACCCGGGCGTTCGCGCGCTCTACGGCGCGGACACCGTGCTGGTCCGGCCCGACCAGCACGTCGCCTGGCGCGGCGGAGCGCTGCCCGCCGGCGGCGCCGCGGCGGTGCTCGACCGCGTCCTCGGCCAACCCACTCCGTCCTCAGAAGGGATCCGGCATGACCTCTCCCAGCCCGCCGCCGTCTGAACGCGACTTCACCGCCCCGCCCGGGCTGCGTACCCGGGGCACCGTGGTCGTCGTCGCCGGGCGCGGCGAGACACCCGACAGCTACGCGCGCTTCGGTGCCCGGCTGGCCGCCGACGCCTACCGGGTCCGCGTCCTGCCCGCGCCCGACCTCGACCCGGCCGACCTGCCGGCCTTCGTCGCCTCGTTGAGCGCGGCGATCGACGGCATCGCCGACCGGGTCGGCCCGCTCGTCCTGGTCGGCGCCGACACCGGCGCCGTCGCCGTGGGTGCGGCGGTGGCGGCGCTGCAGCCGGACGGCGTCGTCCTCGCCGGGCTGCCCGGCTACGACACCCACCGCGTGCTGGGCTGGGACGAGGAACTGGACGCCCGCACCCATTGCCCGGTGCACCGCGGCGTGCTCACCGGCGACACGGCCGTCCGGCCCGGCGGGCTGGCCACGCCGGTGCCGGCCGGGCTGCTCGACGCCGCGTACGGCAGCACCGCCGAACCGCCGCACCTGCTGCTGGTCGGCGACGCCGACCCACTGGCCGACCGGGCGGCGCTGGGCCGGCTGGCCAAGGCACTCCCGTCGGTGCGGCTGTCCGTGGTCCGGGGCGCGCACCACGACGTGCTCAACGACCTGTCGCACCGGTCGGTGGCCGCGCACGTCGTCACGTTCCTGGAGGCGCTGCGCGGCACACCGCCGCTCGCGCCGGTCGTCGAGACGGAAACGGGTACCTGGTGATGGAGCAGACAATCCTTGGTCCGGAGTCGTTCCGGACGTTGCTGCGCCGGCACGCCGCCACGGTCACGGTGGTCACCGCGCCGGGTGCGCCACCGGTCGGCTTCACCGCGACGTCGTTCACGTCGGTGTCGCTGCGTCCGCCGCTGGTCTCGTTCTGCCTTGACCGTGGCTCGTCGAGCTGGCCGACGTTGGCGGACGCGTCGCACGTGGGCGTGCACCTGCTGGGCGAGGACCAGCAGGAGATCGCCCGGACGTTCGCGACGAGCGGCATCGACCGCTTCGCCGCGCACACCGACTGGCGCCTGGGGCCGCACGGGGTGCCGCTGCTGACCTCGCCGGTGGCGTGGCTGCTGTGCCGGGTGACCGAGCGGGTCACCGCCGGCGACCACGCGATCGTGCTGGCCGAGCCGGTCGACGGCCAACACGACGAGAGCGGCCGGCCGCTGGTCTACCACATGGGCGGCTACGGTTCGATCGCACGGGAGGCGGCATGACGACCGTGGTGACCCTGGTCGGCAATCCACGGTCCGGGTCGCGAACCCGTGCGCTGGCCGACGGGGTGGTGGCGGAGTTGTCGGCCCGGGCGGCTTTCGACGAGCCGCACGTGCTGGAGCTCAGCGAGCTTGTGGGTGTCACGTTCTCTGCCGAGCCGGCGGTGGCGGCGGCACCGGTCGCCGATCCGTTCGCGGTGGTCCGGTCCGCGCGGCTGTTGGTGGTGGCGACCCCGACGTACAAGGGCACGTACACGGGGCTGTTGAAGGTTTTCCTGGACCGCTTCGGTCATCGGGAGCTGGCCGGTGCGGTCGCGGTGCCGGTCGCCATCGCCGCGTCGGAGGCCCATCGGCAGTCGGTCGGCGCGACGCTGACCGACCTGTTGGTCGAGCTCGGCGCGACGGTCCCGGCGCCGCCGTTGGCGGTCCTCGAACCGGACGTGGCGGACGCGGCTGCCATGTGGGCGACCGCGCACGCCGACGCGGTGCTGGCGGCGTTGAAATGAAACGCGAACGGCGGCGGAGCCAGTGTTGGCTCCGCCGCCGTCGGTCGCGATAGTGCTTAGGAATCCTTGAGGTGTCGGCCCGCGCCGACCTCCTCCGGCTCCGGAGCCGGGGCAACCGCCTTGGCGGCCGGGCGCCGCCGGAGCAGCAGCAGGCCGCCGCCGATCAGGAGCACGCCGAGCAGCAGCAGGACCAGCGGGCCCCACAGCTTGACCAGCATCAGGAGCTGCCGGTTGCTCGACGCCGTGTCGGCGCTCTTCTTGATGGTGTCGTCGGTGTACGTGAAGGTCGCGTCAAGGATCGTCACGGACACGCCGTTGTTGGCCAGCAGGTTCTTGTGCTGGACCTCCTGGACCTTGATGAACTGCCCGGTCGTCGGCTCGACCCACACCGTGCGGGTGTTGTCGTAGACGATCTCGCCCGAGGTCGCGCCCGGGGCGAGCGCGCCCACCAGCACCGACATCCGGTCGGCCGGCACCTGCTGCCGGCCCTCGCGGATCTCCTGGGTGAACTGGTAGGTCTCCAGGCCCGCGATCTCTTCGGTCTTGACGAACTTGGCGGGCTGCGTGGCCAGCACGTCACGGTCGAAGATCTGGTAGTCCTTCTTCTCCGTGCCGAACGGGAACTTGTAGATCTGGCCCGAGTAGTCGACGTCCTCGCGGTTGCCGCCCGTGTCGAGCCACTGCCCGTCCCACTTCTGCGCCGCCGCGGTCTTGCGGTCGACGGCCAGCGAGGTGCTGTAGGCGCTGACCCGTTCGTTGTTGTCGGTGCGCACCACGTCCTGGCCGACCAGCCACACCGCGGCCGAGCCGTCGAGGTCACCGGTCAGCCCGGCGGTCGCCTTCCGGTCGGCCTGGACCCGGATCGTCGAGCGCAAGGTGCCCGTGTTGACCGCCACCTGGCCGTTGGTGATCTGCATGAAGGTGGCGTTGGGCGCCTCGGCTATCGACTGCGTCGGCTCAAGGTCGTAGGGGAGCTGGGCCGCTCGCGGGCCGACCACGAAAGCCAGCCCGGCGGCGAAGACCACGGCTACCACGCCGACGCCGAAGAGCACGGCACTGACCGCGCGGGACGTCATGGGGTGCCTCCACAATGTAGGTATTGACAGGGGGGAACGCGCTGCTGGCGAGCAGGTTACTACTGAGTCACTTCCGTCCGCGACCCCCAAGATTTCGGACGTCGCAGTACCAATGTGTAGTTCCAGGTGATCGTTTCGCGGAGCAACGGCACCCGGGCGGACCATTGCGCCCACCAGGGGTGGTACCGGGGCAGGACATCGACGATCTCGACCTGACCCTGGCGTGCGGCGGCCCGTGCCCAGCGGTGCACCTGGGCGGCGCTGACCGGGAACAGCGTCTCGCCGTAACGGTTCTTGGGCTCGCGGCCGAACTTCTTCGCGTACCGCCGGCGGGCGCGTGTCCCGCCGAGGTAGTGCCAGGGCGCGGTCTCGTGGCCGCCCCACGGCGACAGCCACGGCGTGAACGAGACGAACAGCGTGCCACCGGGCCGGGTCACGCGGACCATCTCGTCGAGCATCCGCTCCGGGGTCGCCACGTGCTCGACGACGTTGGACGAGTAGCAGACGTCGACCGACGAGGTCCGCACCGGCAGTGCCGTGCCGCTGCCGCGCACGGACGGCGCCCCGGCCCCGCCGTTGCCGGGCTCCGGGAGGTCCCCGGCCTCAGGATCGAGACCGAGGTACGTGGCCCCGGCCCGCTGGAAGGCCTCGGCGAAGTAGCCAGGGCCGCCGCCCACGTCGAGCACCACCGTGTCACGAAGGTCCAGATAGGACCCGAGCTGGCGGACCGAGTCGGCCGCGAGCGTGGAGTAGAAGCGGTCCGGGTCGCTCTGCTCGTGCAGGAACGCCCGGAACAACCGCACCGCCCGCCCGAGGGTGGCCCGGTAGGGCGGCGGTCCCTGCGGAAGCTCCTTGGCCGACGGCGCCAAAGTCGCGGCCACCGCGCACACCGCGGCCAGCAAAGCGGCCTGGGTAGGCCCGGTGTAGGCCCAGTCCTGCCCGTGTCCCTGCACCCGGCCGAGCACCGCGATCGCGGTGCCGATGACAGCGGCGGCGGCCGCCACCACGGGCAGCAGGTGGGGCCATAGCTGTCGGCCCAGCATCGCGGCGATCAGCAACGCCAACGCGGGGAAGCCGCCGAGCACGACGGCGACCAGGCCGAGCGGCACGACGATCCACCACGACGGTGCCCTCGGCGCCATGAAAGGCGTGCCCGCCCTGCGCCGGACCGGGATCAGCACCAGCACGAAGACCAGGAGCACGGCGGCGGCGCCGGTGGCCAGACCCGCGCGGTACGACCGGTCCGGGGTGAACTCGAGCGTCACCGTGCCACCGGCACCGGCGGGCACCTCGTACGCCTGCTGCCACCCGTCGACGCGGACCTTGCGCAGGCGGGTCCCGTCCAGCGTCGCGGCCGCGCCGCTGCTGAAGTTCTCCGGGATCACCAACAGCGCGGCCTCGCCGGGCCCGACCGTCACCGTGCGGACGGTCGTGTCCCAGCGGGACACGCTCACCGCGCGGGTTTGGGCCGGTGCGGTAGCGGCGGTCCGGACCGGTGCCAGCGTGGCGGTGTCGACCAGGAACGCCTTCGAAGGCGTGGTGTGCAGCCGGTGCTCGCCCGCCTCCAACGCCACGGAGGCGCTGGCGAACAGGTCGCAGATGGTCACCGGCAGCCCCCGCCCGGCCCGGACGTCGGCCAGGCTGCCGGCGACCGAGGTGGCGTAGGCGGTGCCGTCCAGCGTGACGGTCGGACCAGCGCCGCACGGCGCGTCGATCCTGGGCGCCGTGCCCTGGGCGGTGACACCGGGGATCTCGACCTCGGCGAACCCGACGGGTGCCGGCCAGCCGTTGCCCCGCGAGTCGCCGGTGACCTCCGCGGACCGGGAGACCACGATCGAGAGCCGGTCAGTGGTCAGCGCCGGGAAGCGCACCCAGCCGTCGGTGCCGACGTCGGCGGGGAGGTCGCGCCCGCCGGCACGCAGGACGACCGCGAGGGGCTTCGAGGCGGCCGGCGCGTCGGGAACGATCAGGCGGAGCCGGTCGATCCGGCGCTTGCCCGTCCAGGCCAGGTCGACGGACGGGGTCGGGTCGACCGGCTCGGACAGCCACGCCGTCGCCGGGTCGCCGTCGACGGCAGCGTCCGCGCCGACCAGCGGGTCACCGGCGAGCACCGACGAGGACGCGGCGGTCACCGGCGCGTCCAGCGGCAGCGTGCCGCCGGGCCGCGGGCGGGCGGTCAGCCGCAGGCCGTAGTCGGCCTTCATGGGCGTGGCGAAGATCCGGTCCAGGCCGAGCGGCTCCTCACCGACGCGGCTCAGGAACTGATCACAGTGGATGGTGCCGGCCGGCGCGAAGCAGGCGCCGCGGTCCTCCGGGCCGCGGGCGAACGCGTAGACCGGTGGCCGCCCGCTGGGCGAGTCGGCGGGCACCCGCAGCGCGCGTTCGGCAGCCAGTCCCGGTATTCCCAGCTCGCGCAGGCCGACCGCGCCGTTCGGGAAGCCGGGGGCCAGCGCCAGCACGGTCACCCGTACCGTCGCGGTCAGGCCGGGCAGCGGGTCGAGCCGGTGCGGACCCGGGCGCTGCGGCACCTGGCGTTCGATGTCGCCCTGGTCGGTGCTGACCCGCACGTAGCCGACCGGGGTGGCGTCGCGCAGGTCGGTGTCGAAGTCCACGGTGAGCTCGTCGACCCGGCGCGGAGTGTCGAAGGTGACCTCCAGCCACTGGCCGGCGGCCGGTGCGAGGGGGTCCGACCGCCAGGCCGTGCGCGGGTCGCCGTCGAGCGCCGCGAACGGCAGGTGCGACACGTCGGTCGGCGCCAGGGTGTCGGCGAAGGCCGCGCTGCTGGACGCGGTGACGGACCGGATTCCCTGGTACGCCGTGACGGTCTCGTGCCCGGCCGCCGCGAACGGGAGCAGGTCGCCGCGCTGCCGCCCCTGGCGGGTCTCCTCGTCCGAGGTCATCGTCTGGCTCAGGTTGTCGCGGACGCGGCCGACGTTGAGCTCGCGGCGGCGCAGCCCGTCGGTGACGATCGGCGCCACGTAAGTCGGCACTGTCGTGGTCAGGTCGTCGCCGGCGAGCACCGTCGGTGTCCCGCCGGCCAGCACTCCCTGGTCCAGTGCGGTCAGCAGCGACTCCGGGCCGCCACTGACCACGGGCACGTCGGCGCTGGCCACCGCCGACACGACCGGGACCTCCCGCTGCACCTCGAAGATCTCGATCGACGGCACGGCGGTCCCGGCGTCGGCGGGGCTGCCTCCGGGATACGCCGCGACGGTGGGACCGAACTGCGCCGCGGGACGCAGCCCCGGTGAGCCGGCGACGGCCTGGCGGATGGCGGCGATGGGCGGTGCGCCGGTCGCCGCGCGGTCGATGTCGTGGCGCACCAACAGGAAGCGGTAGCCGGACCGGGCGAGGAAGTCGGCGAGGGCGGGGGAGCCGCGGCCCTGTTCGAGCACTGCCTCGACGGTGTCCATGACCCGGGTGTTGCCCTCGGAGCCCAGCGGGATCTGGTTGCGGGTCGCCCATGGCGCACCGGCCAGCGGCTGGATGACCTCGTCGACGGTGCGACCCCAGGTGTTCTGGGCGAAGCCGACGCCCGGCACGACCAGCGTGCGGGCGCGGGAGTCCTGCGCGGCGAGCCAGCCGCTGGCCTGCCGCCAGTAGTCGGGCACCTCGGACCAGCCGGGGCCGGGCCGCAGCGCGCCGGACCAGGCCGGCGCGGCGGCCACGAGCAGCAGGGCGGCGACGACCGGTGCGACGGGCAAGCGGAACCGGCGCACGGCGAACGCGCGGCTGGCCGCGTGGGCGAGCCCGAGGACGATCGGCAGCCGCAGCACGGGTTCGAACTTGTGCACGTTGCGCAGCGGTGCGAGCGGACCGTCGAGGAGATCGCGGACCGGGCCCGCGAACGGGCTGTCGAACGTGCCGAGGTAGCCGACGGCGAGCAGGGTCAGCCCGGTCAGCATGCCGAAGACCAAGAACCGCCGCTCGGGCAGGCCGCGCAGCCCGAGGCCGACCAGGCCGACGATCGCGACGAGCGCGGTCGCCACCATCAGCACCGGGCTGTCGATCAGCACCCAGCCGGCCGGCCACCAGGGTTCGCCCTGGATGACGTACCCGACCCACTGGTTCGTGCCGCGCATCGCCTGGAACAGCGACGTGACCGCGGTGGTGGTCGCCGACGACTCGATGAAGTCGAGGAACGGGAGGCTGTACTGGCCGAGCAGCAGCAGCGGCAGCACCCACCAGAGGCTGACCGCCGTCACGCAGAGGGTCCACCAGGCGGCCAGGGCGGTGTGCCGGCGGTCCCAGCGGCGGGTCAGGAACCAGATGCCGGGCAGGACCAGCGCCATCAGCACGGCGGCCGCGTTGATCCCGCCCATGCACAGCACGGCGAGGGCGGACAGCGCTGCCGCGCGGCGCGGTGAGCGCACCGTGATCAGCGGCAGCAGCACCCAGGGCAGCATGACCACGGGCAGCATCTCGGCCGAGAGCGGCCCGACCTCGGTGAGCATCCGCGGTGCCAGCGCGTAGGCCAGGGCGGCCAGCAGGCGGGCCGGCTCCGAGCCGACGCGCAGGGCGCGGGCGAGCAGCAGCACGCCGAGGTAGGCCACGACGAGCAGCAGCGCGGACCACAGCCGCTGCGTGACCCAGGTCGGCATGCCGAGCAGGTCGCCGCCGGCGAAGAACGGCCCCATCGGGAACAGGTATCCGTACGCCTGGTTCTGTAGCTCGCCCGAGGTCGCTTCGGGGTTCCACAGGTGCAGCGCCCGGCTCATGAAGCCGATCGGGTCGACGGCGAGGTCGAGCTTGGTGTCGAAAGTGGACTGTCCGGGGCGCTGGAGGAACGCGACGACCACCAGCGACAAGGCGCCGGCCGCGGTGCCGATCCAGCGCAGGCTCCGGCGCGCCGTGGGTGCAGCGGGCTCGGTGGCGACGGCCGCGACCGGCTCCTGCGTGATGGCGGTCATCGGCGGCACTCCGGCGGCAGGCAGCTGAACTCCGCGAGCGCGGAGAAGAAGATCTGGCGGATCCCGGCTGGTTCGGGCGTCAGCGCCACGCGCCCGCCGGTGGCCTTGGCGATCGTGTTGAGCTCGCCGGCGTCGATGTCGGGGCCGACGCCGATGAACAGGACGGGCAGCGGGCGGCGCGGGTCCTGGAGGCGGGCCAGCTCGCGCATCAGCTTGTCCCGGCCGATCCCGCTCGAGTTGTCGTCGGTGCCGTCGGTGAGGACCAGCACGAGGTTGATCCGGCCTGGAGTCCAGTTGCGGGTGCCGTCCTGGTACGCGGCCAGCATCGTGTCGTAGAGGCCGGTGCCGCCGCTGGGCTTGACCCGGATCGCGCCGAGCTCCCGCACGATCTCCGCGCGCCGGGGGCCGACCGGCCCGACCGGCACCACCTCGCGGTAGTCCTTGCCGCCGTCCACGTCGGTGGAGAACGTCCAGATGCCGATCTCGGTCGTGCCCAGCAGCAGCCCCACGCCACCCTGCGCGGCCTTGACGGTGGCCGACAAGCGGGTGTCGCCGTCGCCGACCGCCGCGGCCATCGAGCCTGAGGTGTCGAGCACCGCGAGCAGCCGGGCGCTGATGTGCACGCCGCCCCAGGCGTTGAGCAGGTCGGTCGTCTCGGCCTCCGACGGCACCGGCGCCGGCCGGTAGGACCTGGTGCGGATCCGTCCCGCACCGCCCGTCGGTGGGGCGCCGGCCGGTGAGCGCAGACCGTCGCGGGCCAGGGCCGCCACTCCGTCCGCGGCCAGCAGCAGCCGCAGGAAGGCGGCGGCGCCGTCGCGGGCCTGGCCGCCGGCGAGCACGGCGTACGGGTAGTCGGGGCCGGGCAGCGGGCTCGGCGGGTACACCGCCACCTGGGCGCCGGCCCGCAGCACCTGCTGCTCGGTCGTCACGACGGCGGACTCGGCATCGCCGGGACCGGCCGGTGTCGGCGCGGCCTCGCTGGAGACGGCGACGGTGCGCGGCGCGAGCCGGCGCATGATGGCGGCGGCCGCACCGGGGCCGTCGCCCGCCATGGCCTTGATGCCGGCCACGGCCGCGAAGCCGAGCGGGCTGGTGGCCGGGTCCGGCAGCACCACGGGCAGCGGCGGGTTCTCGGCGGCGACGAGGGACTTCCAGCTCGGCTTGCGGCGCGGCCAGCCGAGCCGGGTCGCGGACCGTTCGTCGAGCGCGAGCACGACAGGGGTGGCCGCCACGGACACGCCAGTCGTAGGCACCTGGAAGGCGCCGGCCGCCCGGGCGCGGCGCAGCCACAGCGTCGACTCCGGCAACCAGACGTCGGGCCGCACGCCGGCGGTGAGCAGCCGCAGCACGTCGGCGGACTCGCGGGCCTCGACGGTCACGTCCAGGCAGGTCTCGCGGGTGGCGACCTGTTCGCCGACCTCGCGCGCGGCGGCCGCCACGCTGGGCGCGACCATGACGCGCAATGCGATGCGCCGTTCGCAGGTCGGGTCGTCGCCGGTGCGGTCGACGTAGCTGAGCGCGGCCCAGCCGGCGAGCACCACGACGAGGGCGGCACTCAGCAGCACGACCGGCCAGAACTCCGGTCGGCGGTTGTCCGCCACGCTCCCTACCTACCTTTCACAGATCATCGACGCCAAGCGTTGCCAACCAACCCAACCGCGCCCTAGGGTGACGCGGTCGCGAATATTACTCGCTGGTAGGGGTGGCGGAGTAGACCATGACGGATGCTTTGGCGCCACACCTGGTGTTCCTGAACTGGCGCGATGTGCGCCATCCCGAGGGCGGCGGCTCGGAGGTCTACATCGAGCGGATGGCAGCCGAGCTGACCACTCGCGGCTACCGCGTCACGCTTTTTTGCCAGGCACACGGTAGCGCTCCGGAGCGCGAGGTCAAGACCGACGGCGTTGCGATCGTGCGACGGGGCGGCCGGCACACCGTGTACCTGCGGGCCGCGATCGCCTACCTGGCCGGCGTTCTGGGCTTCGGACCGTTGTCGCGCCGGGGTTTCGGGCGTCCCGACCTGATCGTCGACGTCTGCAACGGCTTGCCGTTCCTGAGCCCGCTCTACTCGCGCCGGCCCGTAATCACGTTGGTACACCACGTACACCGCGAGCAGTGGCCCGTGGTCTTCGGCCCGATGATGTCCCGGATCGGCTGGTGGGTCGAGTCGCGGCTGGCGGTGCGCGTCTACCGCCACCGCCGCTACGTCACCGTCTCCCCGACCAGCCGCCGCGAGCTCGTCGAGCTCGGCGTGGATCCCGAGATGATCCGGGTCGTGCACAACGGGACCCCGGAGGTCTCCGGGCCGCCCGCACCGCGTTCGGTCAACCCGAGCCTGCTGGTGCTCGGCCGTCTGGTGCCACACAAGCGGATCGAGCTGGCGCTGCGGGTCACCGCGCTGCTCTCGCCGGAACTGCCCGGCCTGGAGCTCGTCGTCGCCGGCCGGGGCTGGTGGGAGGACCCGCTGCGGGAGCTCGCCGCCGACCTCGGCATCGAGGACCGGGTGCGGTTCACCGGCTTCGTCTCCGACGAGCACAAGCACGAGCTCCTCTGCCGTTCGTGGCTGTCGCTGATGCCCTCCCTCAAGGAGGGCTGGGGTCTGACCATTGTGGAGGCCGGCGCGCACGGCACGCCCGGGGTGGCGTTCCAGTCGGCCGGCGGGGTCGCCGACGCGATCGTCGACGGGGAGACCGGGACGCTCGTGCACGACGAGGTCGACTTCCTGCGCGCCGTGCGCCGGCTGCTCCGCGACCCGGAGCGGCGGGCGGAGATGGGTGTGGCGGCGCAGAAGTACGCGCAGCAGTTCACCTGGGCGGCCTCGGGCGAGGCGTTCGCAGCAGTCGTGGCCGAGCAGCTACGGGCCGGTGCTACCGGCGAGCCGGGGGCGAACCCCCGGCCGCACGGTTAACGGGTGCCGTAAATGGTCGCCGCCGGGTTGTCGTCGGACTGGTTCGCGACGGTGTCGGCCGAGGGGCTTATCTGGCCGATCGTCGCGATGATTCCGATGAGACCCAACGTCGCACCGAGGACGGCGGCGACGACGAACGTGGCCAACCGGGCCATAGATACCCCTCCTCGACGTACTGCGTGGCGGGACGTTACCACGCGGTAGGTCTGCGGCGCAGCA
Organism: Asanoa ishikariensis; assembly: GCF_900107455.1. Classification (GTDB taxonomy): domain Bacteria; phylum Actinomycetota; class Actinomycetes; order Mycobacteriales; family Micromonosporaceae; genus Asanoa; species Asanoa ishikariensis. The sequence goes on from NZ_FNQB01000005.1 coordinate 282,708, forward strand.
CCAGAATGGCGGCGAAGATGACCACGAGCGCGGCGAACAGGTGCGCGACGACGGCTGGCCACTGTCGATGCGTCGTGGCCGGTGTCGCGGTGGCGGACGGGTTCTCCCACAACGCCAGGTTCGGCCCGGTGAACACCGGTCGCAGCCCAGTCAGCACGGACGGCGGCACCGCCACGCCAGGCTCCTCGCGGACCAGCACCCACCGCGTGCCGAGCGCCGCGACCGGCTCACCGGCGTCGAGCAGCCGCCGCGCCTCGGCCGCCCGGGGGCTCTCCCCGTCGACCGTCACGGTGCCGACCTGGAGCTCGTCGTTGATCAGCACAGGCGCGTCCAGGTAGCGCGGTGCCGGGTCGCGCACGATGACACCCCGGTTCCAGGCGTAGCGCTGGTAGCCGTGGAACGGCAACGAGAGCACCTCGCCGGGTGCGGCCTTCACCTGGGCCGCGACGGTGTCCCATTCCGCCGGGTAGCGGACCGGGCGCAGTTGACCGGCGGCGCCGAACGCGAGATCCGGGAGGATCGCCACGGGCAGCAGTAGGGCGGCGACCAGCACGACGCGGCCGGCGTTGGCGTCCAGGCGCACGGCGAGGCGGTCGGCCAGCACCTCGGCGCCGAGCGCGGCCAGGAGCGCGACCAGCACGGCGTACGGGATGAGGAACTTCTGGCTGTCGCGCAGCAGGCCGGCGCCGGGGACGTTGACCACCAGCCATTCCATGACCCGCGCACCGGGGCCGATGCTGGCGGCGGCCAGGACGAAGGAACCGGCGGCGAGCACCGCGAGCCGGACCGAGCCGTCGGGCCACCGGCTCCGCAACGTTCGCCAGCCGGCGGCGGCCAGGACCAGCAGGATCGCCGTCGCGAACGGCGCGAGCACCGAGGATCGGCTGCCTGGCACGGTTTGCGCGTTCCAGATGCCGCCGGTGCCGGCCAGCGCGCCCAGGGCGCCGCTCCAGTTCTCCCCGCGGGCGGCGAACGCGGCCACGCCCTCGGGATCCGAGGTGCCGCCCGCGGTGCTGGTCGCGGTGGCCACCAGCCATGGCGCACAGAGCGCCGCGGTGCCGGCGATCGCGATGAGGCCGGCCCGGATCGGCAGCAGGACCGCGACGGTGGCCAGCGCGATCAGGCCGCCGGTCGGAGTGACCGCGGCCGGGGCCGCCGCGAGCACGAGGCGGCCCAGGGCGGGGAGCCGGTTCGGTGCGGTGCGGAGGTCCAGTGCGGCCTTCACGATCCAGGGCAGTGCGGCGTAGGCGAGCAGCAGGCCCCACTGGCCCAGCAGCAGGCGTTCGGCCAGGAACGGCGTCCACGCGTACGCCAGCGCGCCCACCAACCGCGGCAGGGTTCGCTGGGTCGGCACCAGCCGGGCCATGCCGAGGGCCGCGAAGTAGACGATCGCCGCGAGAACCAGCCGTTGCAGCGCCCAGCCCGGCACCGCGAGGTTGGCCAGCGACACCAGCGCGTCCAGCGGCACCGCCCTCGGCAGCGCGTCGGCCGGCGCGAACAGCTCGGCGGTCAGCGGCTGCTTGGGCACGAACACCATGTCGTAGCGGAGCACGTAGCCCGGTAGGACCAGTGGCGCCAGCACCACCGCGGTGATCGCCCCAGCGGCCAGCCGCTCGGCTCCCTTCATCAGCCGGCCGGCTGCGGAACGACCGAGCCGACGTCGATCTCGTTGGTGCAGAGGTTGGCGGCCGGGTCCGCGACGCTCAGGTGTACCTCCGCGCCGCCGCCGTCGAGCAGCAGGAAGACGGCGTTCAGGCCGCGGTGCACGTCGAACTGGTGCTCGTGGCCCGCGCCGAGCCGCAGCGTGCCGGTGGTGTCGCGGTCGGCAATGTAGGCGACCCGGACGGCGTACCAGTAGTCTCCGACGCCGCGTTCCAGTCGGAGCGTGGTCGCCTGGCCGCCGGTCACCCGGTAGCCGCAGCCCTCCTCCGGGCCGGGCGTGCCGTGCACGCCCTGGACCCAGGCGGGTCGGACGTGCCCTGACTGGTCGAACGCCCACAGGTTGCGGGCCTGGGTGACGAAGGTCGGGTCGTGGTCGAGCGGGGAGAAGAACTGGGACTGCAGGTTGTACGGTGCCGACAGCGGCCCGACGATGTGCTCCGGCACCGGCTGGTCCATGAACACCGTGCCGGGCGCCGCGGCGGCGAGGTCGGCGCGCGCGGTGTTGAGGTAGTCGCGGCCGGCCTTGACGGCCCAGTCGTCGCCGTATCCCTTCCCGCTCCAGAAACAGCTCGCCAGGAAGAGCACCAGGACCGCCGGGATGGCGTAGCCGTAGGCGGGCAGCCAGCGCGGGGCCGCCCGCACGGGTTCGGGCGCCTCGCCCTCGCGCGCCTCGCCTTCGTGCGCCTCGCGCAGCCCGCAGAGCGCGACGCCGAGACAGATCGCGGCGACCACGGCGATCTCGCCGACGTACCGGGGCACCGCGCCGGCCACCCCGCTGAAGATCGAACCCATCCGGGTCGCGCCGAGCAGGGCGGCGTCCAGCGCCAGGTAGCTCAGCAGCAGCAGCCAGGCCCGCACGGCGAGCCCGCGCCGCAGCAGGATCGTCACCGCGACCAGTGCCGCGAACACCACCAGCGCGGCCACCCGGGCCGCGAGCGACGGCGCGGTCAGCGGGGCGCCGTCGGCGCCGTCGAGCCAGCTCCACGGCCCGCCGAGCAGACCCGGCACGACGGTGTGGGTGACGAGCTGGCCGACGAAGGTGGCGACCTCGCCGACCGACGAGGGCTGGCGCAGCGACGAGGTGGTGGTCCGCGACAGGTAGAGCGCCAGGAAGGCCAGCGACACGACGGTCAGGACCAGCCAGACGGGCCACCATCGGCGAGCGGCTCCGACCACCGCGCGCACCGGGCCGCCCGGGCTGTAGACGAAGATGGCGAAAAGCGCCACGAAAGCGACGATCAGCAACGACTTCTCGAAGAACACCAGGCCGAACACGACCGCGGCCGCCAGCGTCACCAGGTGCCGCCGCCCGCCGCCGCGCTGGTAGCGGACGAACGCACCGGCCGCGAGCACCATCGCGAGCTGCATCGGCAGCACGTTGACGCCGACCGCCCACCAGGAGGTGGCCTCCAGCGTCAGCGGGGTGAAGAGGAACAGCGACAGCGGCGCGAGCAGCAGCGGGCTCGTCGGCAGCATGAGCAGCAACAGGCGGTAGAGGGCGACGCTGACCAGCGCCTGGCCGACCAGCATCACCGTGGCGTACGGCCAGTACTGGAACTCGGTCAGCCGGAGCACGACCCAGGTCAGTAGCTGCCCGGCCGGCATGAAGTGGTTGTTGAACAGCGTGAGCAGGAAGTCCGGCCCGATGGTGGCGGCGTCGGCCCGGGACAACAGCGGAAAGTCGTCGAAGGTCAGGTAGCCCCGGCTGGTGATGCTGGCCCGCCAGACCAGGCTGGCGGCGATCAGCCCCGCGGCCAGCAGGTGCACAGGCACCCGCCGGCCTGAAGCGACCGACGGGTGCACTGTTGGCGCGGGGGTGCCTGACATGGAGGGCACCTTAGCGGCGCCGGGCGTGGGCCGACTAGTAGAGCCGGCCGCAGGTGCCCGCGCCCTCGTTGGTCGCGAGACCGTGGTGGTACAGGGTCCGGCGGCTCTGCTGACCGTACGACCCGTCGTCCTGGATGCCGTGCGACCGCTGCGCCTTCGCCAGGGCGTCGCGGGTCTTGGTGCCGAAGTCACCGTCGGCCACGAGTTGGGCGCCGATGATATTCCAGTAGCAGTTGTTCAGCGTCTCCTGGAGGATCCGCACCGCGGTGTTGTTGTAGTGGCCCACCTTCAGGGCGCAATCCAGCGTGTAGCCCGGTTCGCCCGTCTCGCGCCAGACCGGCACGCGGGCGGAGACGCTGCCGTAGATGTTGTACGCGTCGCGGTAGGCGAAGGAGTTGCAGGTCGGCAACGCCGCCTGCGCGGCGGCGGCCGGCGCGACCGCCACACCCAGGCCCACCGCGACGGCCAGCACCGCGCCGGACAGGCGCGATCGGAACAACCTTGACATATGAGTCCCCCTCAGCTCAGTTGATCGAGAGGACTCTATCGCAGGCATTCAGCTCCGGTGATCCCTTTACGCGGCGGTCCGATAGGTCGCGATGAGTACGCCTGTCGTGGTCGGGATCGCCTCGACGAGCTCCATTGTGGTTGGTGGCGCACCGAACAGCCTGGTGCCCGTGCCGAGCGTCAGTGGATGGATGGACAGCGTGAGCACGTCGACCAGGCCGGCCTCCAGGAGCGAGCGCACCAGGACGCCGCTGCCCAGCACCACGAGGTCGCCCTCGACCTCCTTCTTCAAGGCGGCCACGTCGCCGCTCAGCAGGGTCGAGTTCTGCCACTTGAGCGGTTCGGCCAGGGTGCGGGAGGCCACGTACTTCTGCCGGCGGTTGAGCACGTCGGTGTACGGGTTGCCATCGGTCCGATCGGCCCAGACGCCGTGGAAGTGCTCGTAGGTGCGCCGGCCGAGCAGCAGCGCGCCGTCGGCCCGCATCCCCTTGCCCATCGTCTCGGCCATGACCTGGTCCAGGTAGGGAACGGCCCAGCCACCGCTGGTGAACCCACCGCGCGTGTCCTCGTCGGGAGCGGCGGGTGCCTGCATCACCCCGTCGAGCGTCACGTTCTCGACCACGACAACCTTGCCCATGATTTCTCCTCTGCCTGGCTTACCTCTACCAGCTATACGAACGACCCATCCGCGGATCGACATCGTTTCGAGGTTCACGGTGTGTTCGGTCGGCGTTCGCACGCTCACGTGATCGTTGTTCGCGGTTTCCGCGCCTACTGGGCCTTGATCAACCGCGAACAAGGAGTGACCAATGGGAGAGACACCGAGCCGGCGTACGTTCCTGGCCGGGGCCGGTCTGGTGGGTGCCGGGCTGGTGGGCGCCGGCGCGCTCGTGCCGACGGCGGCCAGCGCGCACGGCGGCGGCAACCCTGGGCGTGTCGACCTCGAGCACCCGAGGTTCACGCTCGCCGTCATCCCCGACACCCAGTACCTCTTCGACACCGACCGGGGTGACTCGGCGCCGTTGACCGCGACGTTGCGCTGGATCCAGGACCACCAGGCCGACGAGAACATCGTCTTCACCGCCCACCTCGGCGACATCGTCGAGAACGCGCTGGCGTCCGAGCTGACCGACGCGGGCAAGGTCTTCGAGATCTTCGACAAGCGGCGTACGCCGTACAGCGTGCTCGCCGGCAACCACGACATCAACGCGAGCACGACCGACCAGCGCGGGCCCAGCCCGTACCTGGATGTCTTCGGTCCCAAGCGGTTCCGCCCGTTGGCCACCTACCGGGGTGCCACGCCGGACGGCTACAACACCTACCACGTGTTCCGGGCGGCCGGCCGCGAATGGCTGGTGTTCGCGCTGGACTGGCGGCCGTCCGACGCCACTCTGGCCTGGGCGAAGAACGTGCTCAAGGCGCACCCGCGTACCCCCGTCATCCTCACCACCCACGACCTCGCCTTCGCGGGCGACGCCGGTGCCGCGCAGCTCTCCGACCACGGCCGGCGGCTCTGGGACGGGCTGATCAACGAGAGCGACCAGATCTTCCTGACGCTGAACGGCCACTACTGGCCGCCGGCGTCGACCGTGCTGCCCAACGCCGCGGGTCGGGACGTGCACGTGCACATCACGAACTACCAGGACCGCTACTACGGCGGTGGCGCGATGCTCCGGCTCTACCACTTCGACCTGGCGCGCAACACGATCGACGTCGAGACGATCTCACCGTGGATCCTCGACCAGGAGCCGGAGAAGCGCAACGAGCTCGAGCAGCGGGAGCTCGAGCTGACCGACACGACCAACCGGTTCGGCATGCCGATCGACTTCGCGGAGCGGTTCGCCGGTTTCGCACCGGTCGCGCCCCGGCCGCCGCGCGGGCCGGCCGCCGTGCTGACCAAGGGCACGGTCGCGTACTGGCGGTTCGACCAGGGCCGCGCTGACGGCACCGCGGTGCCGGACGGTTTCCGGATCATGGACCTGTCCGGCCAGGGCAACCACCTGGAGCGGGTCACCTTCGCGGGCAGCGCGCCCGAGACGATGCGCTGGTCGGCCGAGCACCACGACGACCAGCCGGCGCACGCCAGCCTCTTCTTCGACGGTGGCAAGAAGCCGGCGCGCGGCGGCTACCTGCGCACGATCAACGGCGCCCGGATCAACGACGCGACGTTCGCGAACGGCTACACGATCGAGGCGTTCGTGAAGCTGCCTTCCGACGTCCGCTCGACGAACCACGCCTGGATGAGCATCGTCAGCCGATTCGGTGCGGGCGCCGACGCCGGCAAGACCGGCGACGACCCGGCCGAGCCGATCGCTACCCTGGGCATGTCGGACGGCATGGCGTTGCAGTGGGCGATGTACCCGCTCAACCGCGACGCGATGTCGACCAACTGGGGCCACGAGATGCGCTCGGGCGAGTGGTTCCACGTCGCGGTCGTCAACGACGGCCGCGTCACCACCCTCTACGTCGACGGCGCGGAGCTCTTGCGCAACCCGTCGACCCCGGCCAAGGGCATCGCCACCTCGCACGAGCCGTGGTTCGTCGGCGCGTACCACTACAACCGACTCGTGGAGAGCGGCTTCTACGGCTGGATCGGCGACGTCAGGATCGTCGACCGGGCACTGCCGGTCGACAAGTTCCTGCGCGCCTGACCGGGACAGGGGTTCGCGGTGCCGGCCGCGAACCCCGCCGGGTCACGGCAGTTTGGCGCCGATGTGCAGGGCCACCGCGTCGTGGGCGGCGACGTTGGCGGTGAACCAGCCGCCGCTGCCGACGGTGATGACCGGGCCGGTGCAGGTGCTGCCGGTGCGTTCGCCGTGGATGACGTCGCAGTAGCGGCCGGCGGGTAGGTCCGAGTCGTACGAGCGACCGTTGATCGCACCGTCCTCGTCGTTGATCGTCAGGTAGCCGGCCGTGCCGCGACCGAAGGCGATGTGGTTGTTGCCGTTGTCGTACCAGTTGACGACCGAGGTGCCGTTGACCGCGTTGCGGAACCCGACCATGTTGGCGATCACCTGCCAGCGGTGCTCGCAGCGCCAGCCGCCGGAGAAACACGTGGCGTTGTTCGTCAGGCCGGCGCTGTTCGACGGCGGGCCCTGGTCGCGGTTGCCGAACTCGTAGCTGGACATCACCGTGGGCGACCCGTACGGCCAGGCCAGCATGAACGCGTTGGCCAGGGCGTAGATGCCGTTGTCGCGGTACGTCAGCACCCCGGGGTCGTCGCGCTGCGTGTCGTGGTTGTCCGTGAACACCACTGCGGACGCGGAGGGCAGATAACCCCAGGCCACACCGAAGTCGCGCAGGTACGCGAGGCGCTCCGAGCGGAACATCCGGGCAAGGTCCTTGCCGTAGCGGAACTCGTGCACGTCGCCGTTGCCGGTGTACTCGCCCGGCGTGATCGGCTCGCCAGCCCCGAAGATGACCTCCTGGACCATGTAAGCGGAGCGGGACAGCCGGGACTTGATGTTGGCGATGTCGGCCGCCGGCATGTGCTTGCTCGCGTCCATCCGGAAGCCGTCCACGCCGAGGCTGAGCAGGTCGTTGAGGTACGCCGCCAGCCGGCCGCGCGCGTACGACGCGCCCGTGTCGAGGTCGGCCAGGTTGACCAGCTCGCAGTTCTGGACCTCGTACCGGTCACCGTAGTTGCGGATGTCGTCATTGCCGTTGCGCCCGCAGTGGTGGAAGTCCTGCGCCTGGTAGGTGCCCGGATAGTTGTAGTGGCTCCAGGCCGAGCCGGCCCAGCCCGGCCCCGTCTTGTCCTCGTTGGCCATGTGGTTGACGACGGCGTCGACGATCACCTTGACCCCGGCGGCGTGGCAGGTGCTGACCATGCTGGCGAACTGCGCCCGGGTGCCCTTGCGCGACTCGATCCGGTAGCTCACCGGCTGGTAGGCCACCCACCACTCCTGGCCGCGGACGTGCTCCTGCGGGGGAGAGACCTGGACGTAGCCGTAGCCGCGTGGCCCGAGGAAGCTCGTGCACTCGCTGGCGACCGAGACCCAGTTCCACTCGAACAGGTTCGCGATGACCTGCTTCGGGCCGGCGGGCGCCGCGCCGGCCGCCGTGGGCACGCCGAGCAGGGACGATGCCAGGACCAGAACCGCCGCCGTGTACGCCAAGCGTCTCATCGCCAACCTCCGCATATCGACAGCCGCCAGTGTGGGTGGTACGCGGGGCGGCCGCAACCGGGCTGGTGGCTAGGGTGGCGGGGACCCGAAACGGAGGACGTCATGCGATTGATCAGGTTCGCGACCCTCGTCGTCGTCGCGGCGCTGGTCGGCTGCTCGGACAACCCGTCGAGCACCGCACCGGCACCGAGCGCCAGCGCGCCGGCCTCGCCCGTGGCCGGGTGTGGGTTCCACCGCTTCGAGGACGCGGCGGCGGTCCTGAACGCCCCGATGAACCCGACGCCGAAGACCGACGACGTCGAGCCGGGCGCGAAAGACACGCGCTTTCTCTCGTGCGTGTGGTGGACCGCTGACGACAAGAACTACGCCAACGTGGGCTACCGGGAGGCCCTGACGCCGGCCGGTGCCGAGGACAACAAGGTCCAGTTCGCCAACCAGCAGACCGCGGACGCGGTGACGATCAATGGCCTCGGCGACGCCGCCTACTGGGACACCCCGAACGGCCAGATCCTGGTTTTCGTCGGCGAGAACCTGCTGCTGGTCACCACCGGCGTACGCGACGGGAAGGGCACCGAGCGTAGCCAGGCCGACACCACCAAGCTCGCCACCCTGGTGGTGTCACACCTCGGCGGCTGACCGGATGCGGTTCGCGGCGCTGCGCCAGCGCGACTTCGGGCTGCTCTGGTGGGCGGGGCTCATCTCGCTCACCGGCAACTGGGTGCTGTCCGTCGCCCTGCCGATCTACGTCCTGCAGCTCACCCGGTCGCCGGCCGCCGTCTCCCTGATCGTCGCGGCCGGTCTCGCCGGCAACCTGCTGTTCGGCGCGTTCGCCGGCGCCTACGTCGATCGGTGGGACCGCCGCCGCATCCTGGTCCTGGTCAACGTGCTCCAGGCGCTGCTGCTCACGCCGCTGCTGCTGGTCGACTCGGCGGACCGGGTCTGGATCGTGGTCGTCGTCGCGTTCGGCGAGCAGGCGCTCGAACAGTTCTCGAAACCGGCGGAGAACGCGCTGCTGCCGCGGCTGGTCACCGGCGAGGACCTGGCCGCCGCGAACGCGCTGAACGTGCTCAACAACAGCGTCGCCCGCCTCGTCGGGCCGGCACTCGGTGGTGTCGCCGCCGTGACGATCGGGCTCCACGGCGCCGCACTGCTTGACGCCGCGTCGTTCGCGTTGGCCGCGGCGCTGTGTGCGCTGATCCGGGGTCGTCACCGGGCCGACGCGATCGGGTCGCGCCATCTCGGGCGGGAGCTCGCCGAGGGCGTGCGCTATGTCGGCCGCAACCGCTACGTGCTGGCTGTCTTCCTCATCATCGCGATCTCGTCGGTCGGCGAGGGCATCATGGGCACGCTGTTCGTCTTCTACGTGGTCGACGGCCTGGGCGCCGGCGGGCGTGAGCTCGGCTGGCTGATGTCCGCGCAGGCGGTCGGGGGCATCCTCGGCAGCCTCGTCGCGGCGCGCGTCATCGCCCGGTTCCGGCCCACAGCGCTGATCATGACGAGCTGGGTCTTCTTCGGCCTGGTCGACGTGATCATCTTCAACTACCCACGCTGGGACACCACGGTGTGGCCGGTGGTCGCCCTGTTCGTGCTCGTCGGCATCCCGGTCGGCATCCACGTCAGTGCGATGTGGACACTCTTCCAACTCGAGACCCCGGACCGGCTGCGGGGGAGGGCCTTCAACGTCATTTGGATGGGAGCGGCGCTGGCCGGCATCCTCGGCACGGCGATCGCCGGCCCCTTCGGCGAACGCATCGGCGTGCTCAACCTGCTCACGATCCAGGGTGCGGGCTGCGTCGTCGCCGGCCTGCTCTTCCGTCTGGTGGCCGGCCGCGGACCGGCGTCGCTGCGTCCGGCCGAACCGGACCGGCCGGCGTCCACGGTGGACGCCGGCCGGAGCACGGTCAGCTGATCAGCTTCCAGGGCCCGTTCTTGTCACCGGGCGCCTGGTTGCGGCTGAACCACCTCGCCTCGTAGACCTTGCCCTGGTAGGTGGCGCGGTCGCCGGCCTCGTACACCGTGGTCGGGGTCCAGGCCGCCGGTCCGCCGTTGGCCGGGGGAGGGGCGATCTCCTCCCACGGGCCGTTCGGGTTGCCGGGCTGCTCGTGGCGGGTGTACCAGCGAGCCTTCCACTTCTTCCCGTCCTGCATGGCGATGTCACCGGCGTTGAACACGCGCGACGGCGTCCAGATCGCGACGCCTTCCTCGGTCATCGCCAGCTCCTGCCACGCCCCGTTCACGTCACCGGGCTTGTCACCCTTCGCGTACCAGGAGGCCACGAAGACCTTGCCCTGGTACGTGACCCGCTGGCCGTTGTTGTAGACCGTGGAGGCGCTCCACGCCGGCGGCAGGTTGACGGTCACCGTGACCGCGCCCTGGGCCGAGACCAACGAGTCGCTGCCGGAGTACGTTGCCGTCAGCGCGTGGGTGCCGCCGGCCAGGCCGACCGGCAGCGTGAACGTCGCCGCGCCGTTGGCCAGCGTGGCCGACCCTCGAACCGTGTCACCTTCGCGGAGCGTGACGGTCCCGGTCGCCGCGACCGGTGCCGCGTCGACCTTCACAGTCACCTTCGCCGCCGTACCCCAGGCGACCGGGGTGGAGGTGGCGGTGACGGTCGGGATGCCCTTGGCGGTGCGGAACACGGCCGGTTGGGCCACCGCCACACCACCGTCGGCGGTCCGAGCGTCCACGACCCACGCGTACGAGGTGGCGGGCGCCAAGCCCGTCCACTTCACCGACGCCGTGCCGTTCGCGGCGATCGAGTCCGTGCCGATGGCGCCGGCCGGCACGTACGCGGCGAGCGAGTCCGTGGCGAACGACGTCTTGCGGGTGGACAGGTCGACGGGGAGGGTCAGGTTGTCCTCCGCGCCGTTGTAGCGGGGCTTGGGCTGGCTGCCGTCGGCCCGCACGTCGTACTCGGTGGCGCCGAAGTTGTCGAGCAGCGGCGAGTACGTGTCGATGTGCATCTCGGCCCGGTCCACGTCGAACTGGAGCAGGCGCAGGAAGCTGGCACCGAACTGGAGCCGGTCGGTGGCCTTGTGGTCGGGCTTGCCGTCACCGTTGAGGTCGATGTTGCCGGCTGCGTCGGCCCGGCCGGGCCAGAGCTCGCCCGCGGACACCGTGTAGAACTGGTAGTCCGCCAGCAGCTCGACCACGTCGTGCGAGACCGTGACGCCGACCTTCGACTTCACGTTGGTGCCGACACCGTGCTCGTGGCCGGCGAGCACCAGGAACACGTTGGGGTTCGCCTCGACCACCATCTTGAACAGCGGCGAGCCGTCCGGCGCCGAGAAGGCCGCACCACGGCCGTCGGGGCTGGTCGACGGGCGCAGGTAGTCGTGGGAGAGCAGGACGCCGTTGCGGTCCTTGTAGCGCTTGAAGACCGAGTCGGCCCACCGGGCCTCGTCCGGCGTGACACCGTACGAGAGGCCGACCGCGACGAAGTCGAGGCCGCCGGCGGAGAACAGGACGTAGTTGTTCTGGTTGTCCTTGCCCGGCGTGACGCTGCCGTCGGCGTTGGTCACCTCGTCCCAGGCGTGGTACTCGGCGCCGGCCGGCCACGACGAAGCGACGCCGTAGTAGCGGTCCGCACCGAACGTCTTGCTGAAGCGGGACTCGGGGCCGGTCTCGGCACCTAGCTGGTTGTCGTGGTTGCCGGCGATGACCTGGTTGACGACGCCCCGGTCGTCGAGCACCCGCTGGTACTCGGAGGCGCGCTCGAACTCCCGCGAGACCTGCGCGTCGAGGCCGGGCCGCAGCAGCGAGCCGTCGGGGTTCTTCGCGAGCGGGTCGTAGTAGTCGTTCTCGATGATGTCGCCGGTGTGCGCGGTGTAGGCGATCTTGCGACCGGCCGCGTTGTCGGCGATCCACTGGGTCTGGTCACGGTAGGCGGCCGCGAAGATCGCCTGCTCCTCGGCGACCTGGATGTCGGACGGCTCGGCCTTGCCGTCGAAGTCGTCGTACGTGCCGCCGGCCGCGCCCTCGGTCACGTACTGGGTGTCGGTGAAGTGGGCGAGCGCGAAGTCGTACGAGTTGGGGTCCTCGAACCGGTCCTTGTCGTTCTGTGCCGAGGAGTCGCGCGGGGACAGGTCGTCGGCGAACGGGTCCTCGCCGGTGACCAGGACGTGCACGGTGCCACCGTCGCGGTAGCCGTCGGTGAGCCCGGCGGTCAGCACGGTGTTCTTGCCCGCGAGGCCGCGGGCGCTGGTCAGCACGTCCCACTTCGCGCGGTCCGGGTCCCAGACCCGCAGCGCGACGACGCGGGCGGGGTCGATGGTGCCTTCCCAGCGCAGCGTCGGCGTCTTCCGTTCGGCGGTGAGCGCCAGGTCGTACCGCTGGAAGACCACGTCGCGGCTGGAGGTGGTGTCGACCGTGCGGCCGTCGAGCGGCCGCAGCGAGGTGACGTCGACGCTGCCCTCGTGCTTGACGTCCAAGGTGGTCGGCACGGCGGCGGACACGCCCTGGTAGCCGGCGGTCGGTGCGACCACGTCGGCCTTGGTGAACGTGGCGGACAGCGCCACGCCGTCCTCACCGGGGATCTTCGCGGACAGGGTGGCCGACAGCGCGTTCGTGCCGGTGACCGCGGAGTCCAGGTCGACCGGCACGTCCGGGATGCTGGCGCTGCTGAACCGCACCTCGCGGGTGGCGGTGTTGCCGAGCGTGTCGGTCGCGGTGACGGCGAGCGTGTGCGCGCCCGCCGGCAGGCCGTGGCCGATCTGGTCGCCCTGCTTGACCGCCTTGCCGTCGAGGGTCAGGGTCGGCGTGCCGGCGACGCCGGTGGCGTCCTTGACCCGCACGTCGAGCGCGATCGTCGCGGTCAGCCGCTGGCCCTCGGCGGGCACGCTGCTCTGCACGACCGGGGCGGCGTTGTCGACGGTGAACGCGCGGGTGGCCGTCCGGTCGCCGCTGGTCGCCGCGACCGTGTGCTTGCCGTCCTCGAGGGTGGTGGTGTCCACGTCGGCCCGCAGGCCCTTCGCGGCGCCGTCGACCTCGAACAGGATCTCCTTGTGCAGCGTGCTGTTGTACGTGCTGCCACAGGTGCCGTCACCGATGAACGTGGTGACCTGCGAGCCCGGCGGGTACGACGACGACCCGATCGTCACGGTCGTCTGCGCGACGTGGCGGGTCAGCAGGGTGGCGGTGCCGCCGGCCGGCAGAAGCTCGTAGTCGCGCATCGTGAAGTCGTCGAAGTTGCCGGTCGGGCAGTCCGCCGCGACCGTGGTCGGGTTGATGCCGGCCACGAAGTCGATGACGTTGACGCCCGGCACGAGCCACTCGTTCGGGAAGGAGAGGAGGGCGGTCTCCTTCTCCCAGATGCCCATGGGCAGCGGGATGCCGTTGACCAGCACCTTGTTGTCGTAGCCACCGTCGCTGCCGTTGCCGCCGACGAACAGCCGCAGCCGCGCGTCACCGCCACTGCCGAGCGTGGCGATCGTGCGCGCGGTCTCCGCGCCGGCGATGGTGAAGGCGAACTCCGCGTCCTTGTTGGCACCGCAAGTGCCGTCGCCGAGCGCGAGCGTGGCGTCGACGGTCTCGGTCGCGATATCGGCGGTCACGTAGGACACGCGGTCGAGGTTCGCCGTGCCGGTGCTGGTCGCCAGGCCGACCGTACTCCGGGTGATCTTGAAGTCGTCGTGGTTGGCGCAGAGGGTGGCGCCGCTGCCGGAGTTGTAATCGCCGGTGACGACCCGGACGGTGTTCGCGCCCGGGCGCAGGAACCGGTTCGGCAGCTTGACGGTGACCGCCTCGGCGGCCGTCGCGCCGAAGTCGCCACCGAGGTCGACGCGGTTGCCATTGACCAGCAGGTAGTTGTGGTAGCGGGCCTCGATCGAGTTGCCGGCCGCGACGGTGAAGGTGAACGTCGAGGTGCCGGCGGCCAGCGTCTCCGCGTTGCGCGCGGGCTTGTCGTCCAGGGCGATCGCGTCGACGCCCGTGTCGCCGTCCCGCGGCGCGGCCGCGATGATCGGCTGGGTCTGCCGGACCAGGGCGCCCTCGGCGGGGGTGACCTTGGCCGAGCCGGCCGGCGGGTTGTTGACGGTGACCGTCACGCCGGTGCGTGCGCCGGACTCGGTGAACGCCTCGACGGTGTGGCTGCCGTTGGACAGCGACCGGGTGTCGAGGTCTACGCGCGCACCGCCGGTGCTGCCCGGCTCGCCCGAGAGCACGAACGTGAGCGTCTGGGTCAGCCGAGGCGTCGAGCTGCCGCACGTGCCGTCGCCGAAGCTGTAGCTGAACAGGTTCTGCTCGCCGTCGATGACCACGCCGAGCAGGCTCAGGCTGATCCCGCTCAGCGGGAAGTCGTCGAAGTTGGGGCAGCGCCCGCCCTCACCGTTGGGCAACTGCTCGTAGCCGACCGCGGCGGTGTTCGTCGAGTCGACCCAGTTCGCGCCGGCCTGGACGGTGACCGTGTTGGCGCCGGGGCGCAGCCACTCGCCGGGGAAGTCGAGCACGCCCGGGTTGCCGCCCGGGATGTCGGGGAAGTAGACGCGGTCGGCCTCGGTCGTGCGGCCGTTCACGGTGATGTAGTTGTGGTAGCGGGCCTCGGTGCCGTTGCCACCCATGTCGAAGGCGAGATGGGCGGTGCCGGCGGTCCGGGTCAGGTCCACCGCGTCGTCGTCGACCGTGATCCGGGCGACCGAGTCGTTCTCCGCGGTCGGCTCGGCCTTGACGGTGACGGTGCCGTCGAGTGCCTGGCCGTTGCGGAGGCTGAGGGTCGGTGCCCCGCCGGTGACCGGTGCCTCTTGGGCTCCGGCGTCGGCCGGCACGACCAGCGTGGCCGCGACGACGACCAACGCTATGGCCAGCGCGCGTGTTCGGCGCATCAAGTGACTGCTCTCCTTCAGGTGGTGAGTGGAATCGCGGCTCGTCGGCGCCGGTGGCGCAGCACGAGCAGCACGGCGACGGCCGCCGACAGGAGACCGCCGGCGACGGCGGCGATCTGGAGTGCGGCGCTGCGGCCGAGTCGGGCGTCGCCGCCCGCCCCGAGCGTCCATTCGTGTACGGACGCGTCGGCGGTGTAGATCGCGCGGGCGCCACCCGGACCGGTCGCGAGCGTCCGGTAGGCGGGGTCGAGGTCGGTGAGCGTCCCGACCGCGACGCTGACCACGCTGACCGGGCCGGAACAGGTGTAGTCGATCGAGGCACCGGCCCAGGCCAGGTCGTCCGGTGGGGTCACCACGCCGGTGCACGGCCGGCCGTCGCTGGCCACGGTGACCTGCTCGAGCAGGTAGGCCGCGAACTGCGGTGACGGCCCGAGCGCGGCCGCGTCCGAGTCCTGGTAGAACACCGCGCCGTCGAGCAGCACCCGTTCGCGGGGCAGCAGGCCGAGCGAGACGCCGAGCACGGTCAGGTCGTCGAGGCCGCCGACCTTCCAGTTGACCCGGACGACGTCCGGCCGGGCCGGATCTGACGTGATCGCCACCGTCTGCGGGTCACCGAACGGATGCGCGGCGGCCGGCGCGGGCGCTCCTAAGGCGACGACGGCGAACGCGGCGGCGCAGGCCAGGCCATTGGCAAGGCCACGGAAGGGCACAGGGCAGCGCTCCAGGTCGATCGGTTCAGTGCGGCGCCTGAGTCTGTGCAGCGCGGTGAAACGCACCGGCTCAGCGCAGTGATCACCGGGAGATGCCAACGTGAACAGTCGGGTGCAACCTTCCGGGCCGCTGCGGCGTGAAGGTGGCAACGGGGGGAAGTGCGATGGTCGTCACATCAAGGTCCACTTTGGACGGCATGGGCGCGGGCTGTGCCCTGCTGCTGGCCGCCGTGGCGGCCGGCGTCATCGCGCAAGGCGGCTTCTACCCGGGTGGGCGGCTCGCCGTGTGCGGGCTGGTCGTCACCGCGCTGGTGGTCGGGCGGACCCGGTTGGACCGCCGGGTCATTCCCTTCGCCCTGACCGCCGGCGCGCTGGCGGTGTGGACGGTCGTGCGCGGGTCAATGGCGGGCGGCTACTGGCCGGCTGTGCTCGGCACGGTCGGCACCCTGGCGGTCCTGGTGGCCGCGGTCGCGCTGGTCTTGCGGGCCGACCCTGTTCAGCGTGCGGCCCTGGTGCTCGGCCTAACCGGCGTCGGCGTGCTCGTCGCCGTGACCGGGTGGGTCGGGGTGGCGTTCCGCGTGCCGATCTGGGCGGTCGCGGTCGAGGGCCGGCTGTGGCGGGCTTCGTCGACGTTGACCTACCCCAACGCCGCCGCCGCGGTGCTGTGCGCGCTGGCCCTGCTGGCGCTGGCCGCGCTCGCGGCCCGCCCGGCGTCGGTGCCCCGCGCCCTGACCGCGTTCGTTCTGGTCACCGGCCTGGGCGCGACCCAGAGCCGGGCCGGCCTCATCGCGTTCGCGGTCGGTCTCGGCCTGCTCGCGTGGCTGCGTCGGCGGCTGTTCGCCGGGCCGTTGCTGGGCGCCGTCGTCGCGGTCGGCGCGCTGCTGCCGACGACGCCGGTCGGTGCCGCGCCCCGGCCGTGGCTCGCGGTCGCGGGCCTGGTCGCCGGTGCCCTGGTCGCGGTGTTGCGGCACCGGGCGGCGCTGGTCGCCCTGGCGGCCGGCATCGCGGCGGTGGCCGCACTGGCACCCGACCGGTGGGACGCGGTGCTGGCCAACCGGGGCACGTTCGCCTCTTGGGGCCGCAGCAACGCGATCTCCGCCGCGCTGGACCAGGTGGCCGCCCAGCCCTGGGCGGGCAGCGGACCCGGGCTGGCGCGGTTCGTCTGGCTCGACTCCGCCGGCGACGCGGTCGTCGCGCGTTTCGTCCACAACGAGTATCTCCAACTGGCGGTCGAACTGGGACTGGTCGGCGCCGCGCTGCTCGGCCTGGTGCTCGCCGCCGCTGCGGCGATCGTCACGCGCGGGGGCGGCGACGTGGCCTGGGCCGGTCCGGCCGCGGCGCTGGTCGGCTTCGCCGTGCACAGCGCCTTCGACTTCCTGTGGCAGCTCGCGGCATTGCCGCTGCTCGCCGGCCTGCTCGTCGGGCTGGCGAGCCAGCACACGGCCGACCGTCCCAAGACGGCGTCCGTCCACGGGGGAGGGGGAGCACCATCCATCACAGGGGAGGAAGAGAAGTGCCAGAAAGCAGAAGAGGGCGTCTCGTAGTCGCCGGGGCGATCGCGGTGGGCGCGGCACTCGCCGTCGCGGTGCCGGCCGGTGCCGCGGTGCAGGTGCAGTCCGAGTCACCGCCGCGCGGCGTCGCCAAGATTGTCAAGACGGCGAAGCTCAAGGCCAACGGTGCCGCGGGCGTCGTGACCTTCCAGGTCAACTGCGTTCCCCGCAAGACCTTCGACTCCTCGGTCATCGTCAGCCAGCGCGTCGGCGGCAAGGTGACCCGAGGGGAGACGTACGTCTTCAACACCCGCTGCGAGGCCGACGGCACCAACAAGCTGAAGGCGGCGGTCGTTCCCGGCCCGAAGCCGTTCAAGCCTGGCGTCGCGTTCGCGACCGTGCGGGTCGACTTCTACCCGGGCGGCGACACCGCGTCGCGCGAGATCACCTTCGTGAACTGAGATTGACCGTGTGCCCCCGGACGTCCGGGGGCACACGGCCGTACAGGCAGCCCAGGGCAGTGGTAAAAAGGCCGGATGAACACGGCTGACCCGTTCTTCGACCTCGAAGCTTTCGTGCGCCTGCCGAGGCTCGGTGGGCTGCGGCTGTCACCGGACGGGCGCCGGCTGGTCGTCGGCGTGGCTGCCCCGGACCGGAAGAACACCCGCTACAACACGGCGTTGTGGGAGCTCGATCCGGACGGGACGCGGCCGGCCCGGCGGCTGACCCGCAGCGGCAAGGGTGAGTCGGCCGCGGGGTTCACGCCGTCGGGCGACGTGCTGTTCACCTCGGCCCGCCCGGCGCCGGACGGCGACGACGAAGACGAGCCGCGGGCGGCGCTGTGGCTGCTACCAGCCGGTGGCGGCGACGCACGGGTGCTCGCGAACCCGGCCGGCGGCGTGAGCAACGTGGTCGTCAGCGCGAGCGGCACGGTGGTGGCGGGCTCGTCGATGCTGCCGTCGGTCGCCGATCCCGATGCCGACCAGGACCTGCGTAAGCGGCGCAAGGAGGCCGGGGTCTCGGCGATGCTGCACGAGGAGTTCCCGGTGCGGTTGTGGGACCACGACCTCGGCCCGGCCCGGTTGCGGCTGCTCACCGGGGAGCTCGGCGAGGCACTGGACCTTCGGGACCTGACCGGGCACGCCGGGCGAGCCCTCGACGAGGACGGCGCCTGGGACGTCGCGCCGAACGGGCGCACCGTGGTCGCCACGTGGGCGGTGGCCGAACGGTCCGGGTCGCAGCGGGTCACGCTGGTGGCCGTCGACGTCGCGACCGGGGAGCGCCGCGTGCTCGCCGACGACGCAGGGCACGAATACCACGCGCCTCGGGTGTCGCCGGACGGCTCGACCGTGGCGTTCGTCGTCCGCCACCGGTCCGGGCTGGAGGATCCCGGCGACATGTGGCTGGCCCTCGTGCCGCTGGCCGGTGGGCCGGTCCGGGCGCTGACCGCCGGTTGGGACCGCTGGCCGAACACGCCCCGGTGGACAGCGGACGGCGCCGCGCTGATCGTGGCGGCCGACGACCTCGGGCGTTCTCCACTGTGGAAGGTCGACGTCGCGACCGGCGAGGTCGCGCGGTTGACCCATGACGACGGTGCCTACACCGACATCCAGGTCGCGCCGGACGGGCGTTGGGTCTACGCGCTGCGCAGCACGATCGACAGCCCGCCGGCCCCGTTCCGGGTCGCGGTGGACGGCTCGGCCGAGCCGCAGCGGCTGCCCGGGCCGGACGGTGCCGACGTCCGCACACCCGGTCGGCTCGAGGAAGTCACCGCCACCGCCGCGGACGGCACCCCGTTGCGTGCCTGGCTGGCCCTGCCGGAGGCCGCGCAGCCCGTACCCCTGCTGCTCTGGATCCATGGTGGTCCGCTCTCCTCCTGGAACAGTTGGACCTGGCGCTGGAACCCGTGGGTCGCGGTGGCGCGCGGCTACGCGGTGCTGATGCCGGACCCGGCGCTGTCCACCGGCTACGGCCTCGACTTCATGAAGCGCGGTTGGGGAGCGTGGGGCGACGCGCCCTACACCGACCTGATGGCCATCACCGACGCCGCCGTCGCGCACGCGGGCGTCGACGCCGAGCGCACGGCCGCGATGGGTGGCTCGTTCGGCGGCTACATGTCCAACTGGATCGCCGGACACACGGACCGCTTCGACGCGATCGTCACGCACGCGTCGCTGTGGGCGCTCGACCAGATGATGACCACCACGGACCTGCCGTTCATCTGGGCGCGCGAGCTCACCGCGCAGCGCCTGGAGGCCAACTCACCGCACCGGTTCGTCGACGCCGTCACGACGCCGATGCTGGTGATCCACGGCGACAAGGACTATCGGGTGCCGATCGGCGAGGCCTTGCGCATGTGGTGGGACCTGCTGTCGCGGTCGAAGGACGAGGACGGGTCGAGCATCCACAAGTTCCTGTACTTCCCGGACGAGAACCACTGGATCCTCAAACCCGGCAACGCCATGATCTGGTACGAGACGGTGCTGGCGTTCCTCGCGCACCACCTGCGGGGCGAGCGGTGGCAGCGGCCGGAGCTGCTGGGCTGAGGCGCGCTAGCGGTTCTCGCCGCCGGTGACGAACGCGCGGCGGGGGTCCTGCACCGAGGCCAGGGAGACGATGTCGCGGCCGAACACCACGGCGGCCAGCCAGATCGCCAGCACCCGGACCTTGCGCTCCCAGGTCGGCACCGCCAGCACGTGGTAGCCGCGGTGCATCAGCCAGGCCGGCAGGCCCTTGATGACGATCCGCTTGTACTGGAAGATACCGCGGCCGAGCCCGAGCGTGGCGACGGTGCCGAGGCTGTGGTGCTTGTACTGCTTGGGCTCCCGGCCACGGATGCTGGCGACGATGTTGCTGGCCAGCAACTTGCCCTGGCGCACGGCGTGCTGCGCGTTCGGCACCGTCCAGGTGCCGGGCACGGCCAGGTCCGGGACCGCCGCGTCGTCGCCCGCGCCCCAGGCGTCGGCAACGGGGTCGGCCTCGGTGCCCACCCGCAGGTCGGCCCGCACGACGAGCATCCCGCGCTCGTTGACGGGCAGGTCGGTGTGGTTGCGCACCATCGAGGTCGCGGCGTTCCCGACGGTCCAGACGATCAGGTCGGAGTCGAACTCAGTGCCGTCGGAGAGCACGACGTGGCCGTCGACCGCGGACACGACCGTGGCGTTGAGGTGCACGTGCGCGCCGCGCTTCTCCAGCGAGCGCACCACCCAACGGCCGGGCTCGTCGGTGACCTCCGGCAGGATCCGGTCGCGGGCCTCGACGAGGTGGAAGGCGATCTCGGACTTCTTGATCTCGGGGTACGGCTTGCACAGCGCGGTGGCCAGGGACAGCAACTCGCCGAAGCCCTCGACGCCGGAGAACCCGCCGCCGACGAACGTCGCGGTGAGCAGCTTTTGCCGCTCCGGCCCGGGCTCGAGCGTGGCCGCCCGGTCGAAGCCGGTCAGCAGCCGGTCCCGGATGGCCACGGCCTCCTCGACGTGCTTCATGCCGATCGCCTCGTCGGCGACGCCGGGAACGCCGAGCTGGCGGGTCACCGCACCGGCGGTGACGGCGATGATGTCGTACGCGAGCGCGAACTCGTCACCCTCGGAGGGGCGGATGGTGGCCGTCTTGCGCGCGTGGTCGACCGAGACCACCGCACCCGAGATGATCCGGGTGCGGTGCAGGTGCCGGCGCTGCGACACCGCCGCGTGCCGGGCCTCGACGGATCCCGCGAGCACTTCGGGAAGAAACGGCTGATACGTCATGTACGGGCGAGGATCGACCAACACGACCCGGGCCTCGTCCTTTTTAAGCTTCTTCTCCAACTTCCAGGCGGTGTAGAAGCCCGCATAGCCACCGCCGACCACCAGAATCGTCCGCACCTGGTCCACCTCTCCTGGCGCTAAAGCTCTTCACCAGCTAAGACCGGATAGACGGCCGATCTGTGACGCGCGGTCGTGGTCAACATATGCGAAGAACGCGAACGGGATCAATCACGTCCCGGGGCGCGAAGCTCGATGCGGACCGTGACCGTTCGGCCCGCGTCGGCGAGGTCGGCCAGGCCGGTGTCGACGATGCCGAGGCGGACCAGACCCGGGTCGGGAACCCGCTGGTCCAGGTCGTCGTAGTAGATGGCGATCACGTCGGTGCGGGGCCAGAAGTAGAGCTCACCGGGCACGGGATCATGGGTCGGCCGGCCGCTCTCGACGGCGATCGTGCGCGGCAGCCGCCCGGACTTCGCCTGCCCCCACACGTCCCGCAGGTCCACGGTAGCGGGGAGCATCGCCGCGAACTGCCGCGCCTCGGGCGTGTCGGTCAACGTGGCGGTGGCGAGCCCGCCGGCGAACGACAGCGTGACCGGCACCGCTCCGGGGAAGCTCGAGGGGACCGGGACGGGCTCGCTGCGGGTCGTGCAGCCGGCCAGGACGAGGGCGATGGCAGCGGCGAAGACGGCGCGGTTCATGCATCCAGGACACCCGCGCCGCAGGGGCCGAGGAAGTCACCGGCGATGGGTGCACCGGTGGTACATCCCACGTCCGCGCGGGCCGTCGTACCGTCGTCGTCATGGACAACCGAGTCGAGGTCCGCGAGTTTCTGACCTCGCGCCGGGCCAAGGTCAGTCCCGGGCGGGCCGGCCTGCCGACCGCAGGTCAGCGACGGGTCCCGGGCCTGCGGCGCAGCGAGGTCGCCGCGCTGGCCGGCATGAGCGTGGAGTACTACGCGAAGCTCGAACGCGGCTCGCTCGCGGGCGTCTCGCCCGGTGTCCTCGACGCGATCGCCCGTGCCCTGCACCTCGACGACGCCGAACGCGACCACCTGCTCCGGCTGGCCCACCAGGCCAACGCCGTCCCGCGCCCGCGGCGCCGCCCCAGGCCGTCCGTGGTGCGACCCAGCCTGCAACGGATGCTGGACGCGATCACCACCGCGCCGGCGATCGTGGGCAACAACCGGATGGAACTGGTCGCCGCCAACCTGCTGGGGCGGGCCATGTACAGCGACCACTACACCGACCCGGGCCGCCCGCCGAACTTCGCCCTGTTCATCTTCCTCGACGCCCGTGCGCACCGCTTCTATCCCGACTGGGGCTTGGCCGCGGACATCTGCGTGGCCAACCTGCGCACGTCGGCGGGCAAGGATCCGCACGACAAGGGCATCCATGACCTGGTCGGCGAGCTGTCCACCCGCAGCGACGAGTTCCGGCGCCGGTGGGGAGCGCACAACGTACGTACCCACGGCACGGGGGTCAAGCGCTTCCACCACGACGCGGTCGGGGATCTCGACCTCGCCTACGACAGCATGGACCTGCGTGCGGAGCCCGACCTGGCCCTGACCGTCTACACGGCCGAACCCGGTTCGCCGACCGAGGACGCCCTGCGCCTGCTCGCCGCCTGGGCGGGGTTGCCGGCCTCGCGATAAACCAACCTGGGATACCGTGCGGAGCCATGCGGGCGGTGCAGTGTGTGCGTTTCGGTGGTCCTGAGGTGCTGCGGCTGGTCGAGGTTCCGGAGCCGGTGGCCGGGCCGGGGCAGTTGCTGGTCTCGGTGAGCGCGGCGGGAGTCAACTTCGCTGATACGGGTCGCATCGCCGGTTCGTACGGCCCTGCGCTCGACCTGCCCTTCGTGCCCGGGACCGAAGTGGTCGGCCGGACCGACGACGGCCGCCGGGTGGTCGCGCTGAGCTTCGGCGGCGGCGGCTTCGCCGAGCGGGCCGTGGTCAACTCGTCGGACGCGGTGCCGGTGCCCGACGGCGTCGAGGACGGTGCGGCGCTGGCGTTGCTGGTCCAGGGCCTGACCGCCTGGCACGTGCTGCGCAACAGCGCCCGGATGACCCCCGGCGAGACGGTGGTCGTCAACGCCGCGGCCGGCGGTGTCGGCTCGCTCGCCATCCAACTCGCCAAGCAGTCTGGCGCCGACCGGGTCATCGCGACGGCGTCCACAGAAGCCAAACGCGACCTGGCCCTGACGCTCGGAGCGGACGTGGCCGTGAGCGGGGAGGCCGACGGATACACCGAGCGGATCCTCGCCGCCAACGACGGCCGGCCGGTGGACATCGTCCTCGACTCGATCGGTGGCCGGGTGCTGAGCGCCGGCCTGGAGACCCTCGCCCCCTTCGGACGCCTGATCTCCTTCGGGAACGCCTCCCGCGAGGGCATCCCGCTGGTCGACCCGGACGCCTTGGCCGAGCGCAACGCCGCAGTGGCCGGCTTCTGGCTGCGCCCGCTGCTCGCCGTTCCCGGCACGTACGCGGAGCCGCTGGCCGAGATGTTCGCGCTGGTCTCATCCGGGGTCCTCAAGCCGTTGGTCGACGCCGCCTATCCCCCCGGCGAGGCCGGTCGCGCCTTCACCGACCTGCTGGCCCGCCGGACGACTGGCAAGATCACCCTCCGGCCGTAGCGCCGGTTTCGCCCTAAATGACGGGCTCTGGGCCATAGGATTGGCGGCATGTTCGAAGCGGCGGATATTCGAGAGTGGCGCGGCAGTGCGGTGCTTGACCCGGAGGGCAACAAGATCGGGACCTTCGACGCGGTCTACGTCGACACCGCCTCCGACGACCCCACCTTCGCCACCGTCACCATCGGGATGCCCACCCGCCACCGCGCGGTGCTCGTCCCACTGGCCGGCGCGGTTGTCGGGCCGGGCTACGTCAAGGTCAAGCACTTCCGTGACCAGGTGAAGAACGCGCCGGCGCTCGCCGACGGAGCCGAGCTCGCTGCCGACGACGAGCCGGACATCTTCACTCACTACGACCTGGAGTACCAGCCAGGCGCCACGGGCGAGCGCCGCCTCGCCCGCGGCTGACGGGCGTTAGCAAGGGACCCTTGTTATGCGGAAAGCGTTAACAAGGGGCCCTTCCTTCGCCGTTCAGCTCGTCGGCGTGACGATGCCGTACTCGTGGATCTTGCGGTAGATGGTGGCTCGGGACATCCCGAGTGAGCCCGCGGCTTTGATCTTGTTGCCGTCCCAGTCGATCAGGCTGCGGACGATCGCGTCCCGTTCCATCGCCTCCAGCGGGCTCAGCAGCCGGCGGCTCACCGTGCGGCATTCCGGCGGCAGGTCCGCCGGCAGGATCGCCCCGCTGCGCCGATGCTGCACGATGCGCCGCAGCACCTGGAAGAGCTGCTCGGTGTTGCCCGGCCACGACGACCGCACCAGCAGTTGCATCGCCTCCGGTGAGCAGACCAGCTTGCCGCCGGTGACCAGGCGCGACAGGAAGAACGGGACCAGGGCCTGCACGTCCTCGACATGATGGCGCAGCGGCGGCAGCTCGACCGTGCTCGGGAAGAACCGCAGCAGACCGGCCATCTCCCCGCCGTCGTGGCGCTGGCTCAACGTCACCGCGACCCACGGCGGCGGTGTGGCCGCGCGGGCCTCCTCCAGCAGCCGCGACAGCGACCGCAACCGTCCACTGCTGAGCCGGTCGACATGCTTGATCACCACAGCGCCGGCGCCGTCCAACAGCTCGCGCCGCGCGTCGGCCAGCCAGCCGCGCCGGCCCGCGCCGGACCCTTCGAGCACCGCGAAATGCACCCCCGGGCGCCGGTGCTGATGAACCGCGCGGACCACCGCGAGCTTCCCGACACCCGGCTCGCCCTCGACCGCCAGCCACTCGCCGGCGTCGTACCCGGACTGCACCTGATGACAGCCCCGCAGCCACAACGCACCCGACCCGACCAGGCCCGGAAGGAACATCCGGGGAGGCGTGACCGTTTCCGACCGCGGCCGCACCCCCGGCGACGACAGCTTCACGTGGACGACCCCGCCGGCCAGACGGCCTTCGCCGCGCACCGGTCGACAGTAGATTCGCGCCTTCACACCGCTGGGCAGGTCGACCACGACGGACGCGGTCGGCGTGCGGCTGGCCAGCGTCTCGGCCGCCTGGGCGAGCAGGATCGACTGCTCGGCCGGGTCGAGCACCTGACGGGCGTTGTCGTTCATCATCACGACGTCGTTGTTGAGGGCGAACACGATCCCAGCGGTACGCCGGCAGGTGCGCAGATACTCCTGGAGCAGCTCGAGCTCGCGGATGCCGCTGTCGGTCAGCAGCGCCTGCTGGATCTGCCCGGCCGTGGTCTTGGCCAGGATGAGCAGGAGCGGGTCGGCGTCCTTGCGCCAGCACGTGAGGTCGACCGCGCCGACGGTCTTGCCGGAGATCGGGTGATGGATCGGCACGCCGGCGCACGCGAGGTCCTCGAGGTTCTCCGCGTAGTGCTCATGGCCGAACACGTGCATCGCCCGGCCGCCCTCCAGCGCCGTCCCGATGCCGTTGGTGCCCACGTACTCCTCGGCGTAGCTGAACCCCGGCGACAGGTTGACCCGGTCCAGGTGCGAGTCGAGCGCCCGACCGGCGTCCATCCTGGTCAACACGAGCCCGGTCGGGTCGGTGAGGATGATGCTGATCGGCTGGCCGTCGAGGTGCTCGCGCAGATGCCGCAGCACGGGCAGCGCGCTGCGGGTCAGCGGCGTGTCGAGATCAGGGTCCCGCTGATAGGGCAGATCGATCCGGTCAGCGGCCACGTTCCAGCGCCTGGACCGCCACCACGAGGCCAGAATCGCGTCGCGCACCTGGTTGGGGTCCACGGCCTCAGCGGTCAGGAACTGTTCTCGGGTCTTCGCCAACTGTGGGGTGTCGCTGATCTTGTCTGGAAACGTCGAACCCGGCGCCATTGACGGCCCCCTGTTCGCCTCGACACGCGCCCCAGCGGGGGGATGGCCGGAGCACGCTCTGGTTACGTCCTGGTTACACCGTACGCGCACCGTCCATCTGGTCCGTCTCATGTTGAGACCGCAGAGCCGGGCGACAGGTGTGGACTGAGCCGATGGAGTCGACGCACGAGTCGTTCAATCCGTGGAGCGTCGTCAACGTGGTCTTCCACCACCTCGCGGCGCAGGGCCTGCACCCCATCCTGGGCGGCGCCGATCCGGGCGCGCCGGCCGCGGAACTGTTGCGTGCCATGGGCATCGAGCCCGCGCCCGAAGGGGACCGGCAGGTGGGCGAGAACGTCAAACGCCACCTCGCGGAGATCAGGGCGGCGATGTTCGAGGACGGCTCCTGACTCAATGTGAGACCGCAGCCGGCGCAGGCATGCGGTCTGATCCGTCGCATGACGCATAGCCACGCGACCCATAACGGTGAGGAGTGATCCTTAACGACTCCCACGGATGAATCCGCGGGATTTCCAGCTCAGACCGCACCCGATCAACCGCCCCGGAAGGAGGCAATCGAATGTCTGATGTCGTCGGCACTGGCACGGTTGCGTTCAGCCGTGGCGAGGATCGTCCTCGCGGCGTTGAGGTCGCGGTCGGCGGTGTGGCCGCAGGCCGCGCACTCGAAGATGCGGATACCCAGTCCGAGGCGTTCCTTGGTTCTCGTACCGCATTCGGAGCAGGTCATCGTGGTATAGGCGGGCGGCACCAGCACCACCTTCCGGCCCGCCCGCGTACCGCGGTAGATCAGTTCTCGTTTGCAGGCACCGATGGCGGCGTCTGCTGCTTTGCGGGCCATGCGGGTCTTGGCGAGGAATTTCGGTTTGAAGTCTTCGACCGCGATGAGTTCATGGCTGGCTACGACCTTCGCGGCCCATTGGCGGGCGTCGTGGGTGTTCTGCCGGGCAGCCTTCTTCTCCACCCGGGCCGATTGCCGCTTCGCGGTCAGGTAACCCTTGGACGGCGCTGCACCCTTGCATCGGCGGCGCCGTGCCATTCGGCGTTGGAGCTTGGCGCGTTCACCGGCGCACCGCTTGCGGTGGCCGAGGTGCGGCAGGTCGAAGTGGGCGTTGGTGGTGGCCGCCGTGGTCTTGACGCCCCAGTCGATTCCAATCGCCGACTCGGACGGCTCGCCCGGCAGGACAGCATCGCGCCTGACCACGAACGAGGCGTACCAGTGACCGAGGTTGTCGCGGTAAACCCGCACACTGGTTGGGTCGGACGGCAGGGCTCGGGACCAGACCACCGGGACAGCGATCTTGCCAGGCAGACACAGCCGGCCGTCCTTGACCCGCATGCCGCGGGCGGTGTACTCCAAGCTGGGCAGGGCGGTCTTGGCCTTCTTCGGCCTCGGCCTGCCGCAGCCGTTGACCTTGAACGAGGCGTCCAGGGCGGCCGCGTAGGTGCGCAGCGTCTGCTGCTGGGCTACCTGCGAACCCTTTCGGAGCCACGCATGCTTGCCGCGCGCTTCGGTGAGCAGCTTCGACAACTTGCACAGCGTCGGCCCACGCCGAGTCTTCTGCTGATGCACAGCCTCGTTCCACAAGAACCGGCACCTGCCCCATTCGGAGAGCAGCGCGGTCTCCGCCAGGCGGCCAGGGCGCAGACGGTAGGTGTAACGCACCGTCTCAATCACGCCAGACAGCCTATAAGGGTCGGGGCTCGAGAGGACGCCCGACCACGTGCACCTGCTGGCCGAATGTGAACCGCAATACGGCATCCACCCTCGTCACGCGGACTAAGGCGGTCGGGTCGAACCTTCTGCGACCGGCTCTGTCAGCTCAACTCCTCAAGGCCCAATGTGGACCAACTCGAAATTCGTCGCCACGGTCGGCGGCGCGACTCTGGAGGTCGTGAAGCGATATGTCGAGAACCAGCGCGTTGTTCACCGCATCCTCTTGCCACCCCGTGCCTGGAGCCAGGGGCTTCTCGGGAGCTATCCGATGAGTCGGCAGAGCGTGGCCAGGGCTCATCAGAAGATCCAGGAGTTGTCCTGGGAACCGATGTACCACGAGCCGGTGTCCCACTACGGAACCGACTACACCTTCCGCAAGGCGCAGAAGAAGGACCCGCTCAAGCAGGTCCTGCGGTCGTACTTCCCGATGCAGGAGGAGAAGGACCACCGGGTGTACGGCGCCTCCGACGGCGCGATCCGCGGCAACATGTTCCGCCAGGTGCAGGAGCGCTGGCTCGAATGGCAGAAGCTGTTCCTGTCGATCATCCCACTGCCGGAGATCTCGGCCGCCCGCGCGATGCCGCTGCTGTTCCGCACGGTGCCCAACCCGGAGCTGCACAACGGCCAGGCGATCCAGATGATCGACGAGGTCCGGCACTCGACGATCCAGCAGAACCTCAAGCGCCTGTACATGAACAACTACATCGACCCGGCCGGGTTCAACAGCAGCCTGCGCAACTTCCAGAACGACTACTGCGGCACCATCGGTCGCCAGTTCGCCGAGGGCTTCATCACCGGCGACGCGATCACCGCCGCCAGCATCTACCTGACGATCGTCGCCGAGACGGCGTTCACCAACACGTTGTTCGTCGCGATGCCGGCCGAGGCCGCCGCGAACGGCGACTACCTGCTGCCGACGGTGTTCCACTCCGTGCAGTCCGACGAGTCGCGGCACATCAGCAACGGGTACGCGACTTTGCTCATGGCCCTGGCCGACGAGGGCAACCACCAGCTCCTCGAACGCGACCTGCGGTATGCCTGGTGGAACAACCACCGCGTGGTCGACGCCGCGATCGGCACCTTCATCGAGTACGGCACGAAGGACCGCCGCAAGGACCGCGAGTCGTACGCCGAGATGTGGCGCCGGTGGATCTACGACGACTACTACCGCTCGTACCTGGTCCCGCTGGAAAAGTATGGTCTGGTCATTCCGCACGACCTCATCGAGGAAGCCTGGAACCAGATCTGGAACAAGGGCTACGTGCACGAGGTCGCCCAGTTCTTCGCGACCGGCTGGCTGGCCAACTACTGGCGCATCGACCCGATGACCGACAAGGACTTCGAGTGGTTCGAGTACAAGTACCCCGGCTGGTACGACCGGTACGGCAAGTGGTGGGAGCAGTACAACCGGCTCTCCACGCCTAACGGGCACCACCCGATCGTCGCCGAGGACGTCGACTACCAGTACCCGCACCGCTGCTGGGTCTGCATGGTCCCGTGCCTCGTCCGCGAGGACATGGTGATGGCCGAGGTCAACGGACAGTGGCGCACCTACTGCCACGAGGCCTGCCGGTGGACCGACGTCGAGGCGTTCCGACCGACCTACCAGGGCCGCCAGACGCCCAACATGGGACAGCTCATCGGCGCCCGCGAGTGGGAGACGCTCTACCACGGCTGGAACTGGGCCGACGTCGTCTCCGACATGGGCTTCGTCCGTGACGACGGCAAGACCCTGGTCGCGCAGCCGCACCTCAACCTCGACCCGTCGAAGATGTGGACGCTCGACCACCTGCGCCGGATGGACCCGCTGCTGAGCCCGAACGTGCTGCTCAACGAGATGACCGACGAGGAGCGCAACGCCTTCCACGCCGCCTACATCGCGGGCGGACCGGCCGGTCGCCCCGCCCGCACCGACAAGTAGTCGCCAACCATGGGCGAGAAGCATCGGGTCCGGTTCGAGCCCGTCGGCATCGAGATCGAGGTCGACGAGGAGCAGACCGTGCTGCGCTCCGCGTCCGAGCAGGGGCTGATGCTCATGCACGGGTGCAAGGAGGGTCAGTGCGCGGCCTGCAAGTCGTTCGTGCTCGACGGCGACGACATCGAGCTCGACCGGTACTCGACCTTCGCCCTGCCCGACTACGAGAAGGAGGAGGGCTTCACGCTCCTGTGCCGGGCGCACGTCTACGAGGACGTCACGATCGAGCTGCTCAACTTCGACGAGGAGATGATCCGCTCCGGGCTGCCGATCCAGAACGCCGTGGCGGAGGTCGTGTCGATCGACCACGTGACACACGACCTCCGGCACCTGGTGCTCCGGCTGATCGAGCCGGCGGACATCACGTTCTTCCCCGGCCAGTACGTGGACATCGCCGTGCCCGGCACCGAGCACACCCGCTCGTTCTCGATGGCGAACACCTCCAGCCGCGAGGGCGGACGGCTGGAGTTCGTCATCAAGGTCTACCCGGACGGGCTCTTCTCGTCGTTCCTCGACGGCCGGCTGGCCGTCGGGGACCGGCTCGACCTGACCGGACCTTTCGGGGTCTTCACGCTCCGCGAGGGGCATGACGAGGACGTCGTCTTCGTCGGCGGCGGTGCCGGGTTGGCACCGATCCTGGCGTTGTTGCGCTCGATGGCCGAGCGCGGGATCGACCGCCGGGCGGTCTTCTACTACGGAGCCCGGCGCCGCCGCGATCTCTGCTTCGTCGCCGAGTTGGAGGCGCTCGAAGAGAAACTGCCCAACTTCCGCTTCGTGCCGGCCCTGTCCGAGCCCGAGGACGGCGACGGCTGGGACGGCGAGGTAGGCCTGATCACCGACGTGGTCAAGCGGCACGAGGCGGATCTGCGCCGCGCGCACGCGTACCTCTGCGGGCCACCACCCATGGTCGAGGCGGCGATGCCGTTGCTCGGCCAGCTCGGCGTGCCCGAGAAGCACATCTACTACGACAAGTTCACGACGACAGGTGGGGAGGACTGATGACGTCCGCGACGGAACGTAGCGTTCCCAAGCCCGTCTTCACCGACGCCGAGGCCGGCGCGAAGGAGTTCCCGGACTCGACCGCGCGCCGATTCAACTACTACACCCCGCAGAAGCGTAAGCAGACCCACTACGAGGACGTGACCGTAGAGGTCCAGCCCGACCCGCGGCACTACCTGGCGCAGGGCTGGCTGTACGGGTTCTCCGACGGTCGCGGCGGCTACCCGCTGGACTGGACCGCGCTCAAGGCCTGGGGTTCCGACCGGCCCGAGCCCACCCGCGGTCCCGGCTCCGGCGGCAAGGGCTACGACTGGCCGGCGCACGGCTGGCACGAGTTCCGCGACCCGAACGAGGAGTGGGAGCTCTCGCTCTACCGCTACAACGCCAACGTCGTGCGCCAGGTCGGCCAGAACGTCGAGGCCGCCCGTCGGTCGAAGGCCTTCGAGCAGTGGAACCCCAACTGGGTGCGGTTCGTCGAGCGGCACGTCGGCGCGTGGATGCACGTCGACCACGGCCTGGGGCTCTATCTGTTCGCCAACGCCAACCGGCGGGCTCCGACCAACATGCACAACAACGCGATCTCTGTGAACAGCATGCACAGGATCCGTGCCGCGCAGGACCTGGCGCTGTACGGGCTCACGCTCAGCGAGGAGATCGCGGACTTCGACGGCTCGGCGCACCTGGACGCCTGGAACTCGGACCCGGCGTGGCAGGGCGTACGCCAGGCGGCCGAGCGCCTGACCGCGGTCGACGACTGGTGCGAGGCGATCTTCGCGGCCAACGTCATCTTCGAGCCGCTCGTCGGTGAGCTGTTCCGCAGCCACCTCGTGCAGCACGCCGCACCGCGCAACGGCGACTTCGTCACGCCGACGATCGTCGGCGCCGAGGAGTACGACTTCTCGGAGCGCGACCTGCGCTACACGAAGGCGATGTTCGAGCTGCTGACCGCCGACCGCGAGTTCGCGGAGCACAACACGCGGATCCTGCACGGCTGGCTCGCCGACTGGGTGCCGGTCTCGATCGCCGCGGCCCGGGCGCTGCAGCCGCTGTGGTCGCAGCCCGACGCCAAGCCGCCGCGCTTCGAGGACGCGCTCGACAGCGCCAAGAGCCGGTTCAGCGGCATCGTCACCGACCTCGGCCTCGAGACACCGAAGGAGCTGGCCCAGTGACGCAGTTCAAGCTTTCGGAGAGCCCGTTCAAGTCGGACAACACGGCGTCGAACATGTGCGGCGTCACGCTGATGAACAACCAGGTCGGCGTCGTGGTGGCCGAGGTCATGAAGACCAAGGAGAACGTACGCGTGACTCCGCTGCCGTCGATGATCCGGGTCGACGCGACCAATCGCATGGACTTCGTCTACGACGAGATCTCCGAGGCGCTCGGTGAGGAGCCGGGCTTCTTCGACGCGGCCGAGTTCGAGGAGAGCATGTCGACGCACTACGGCCGAATGATCCACGAGGACGACCGGACCATCATGTTCGCCAACCCCGAGGACGCCGCCGAGTACATCGGCTTCGACCTCACGGCCGGTGGGAGGTAACCGCCTTGTACGAGAAGGACGGGGAGAAGTACTTCGTCGTCGACAGCCACATGCACTACTGGCAGGCGGGTCCGGAGACCTGGGTGCCCGGCGCCGAGAAATACGCCAAGGGCTGGATCGAGTGCTTCCACGCGTATCAGGGCCTCGGGCCGGCCGAGACGCACTGGCCGATCGAGAAGTTCATGTCGTACACGGAAGACGACCTCATGAAGGACGTCTTCGAGGACGGCTACGTGGACGTCGCGGTGTTCCAGCCGACGTACCTGACCGAGTGGTACCAGGACGGCTTCAACACCACCGAGCGCAACGCGGCGCTGGGCGAGAAGCACCCGGGCAAGTTCATCGCCAACACGCGGTGGGACCCGCGCGAGGGTGAGGACGGGCTCAAGAAGCTCGCCGAGAACGTCGAGCGCTACGGCTCCAAGGGCGTCAAGCTCTACACGGCCGAGTGGCGTGAGGGATCGCGCGGCTGGACGCTGAAGGACCCGGCCGCGTACAAGTATCTCGAGGCCTGCCGGGACCTCGGGATCGTCAACATCCACGTCCACAAGGGACCCACGATCTGGCCCCTGGACAAGGACGCCTTCGACGTCTCCGACATCGACCACGCCGCGACCGACTTCCCCGAGCTCAACTTCATCGTCGAGCACGTCGGTCTGCCGCGCATCGAGGACTTCTGCTTCATGGCGACCCAGGAGCCCAACGTGTACGCGGGCCTGTCGGTCGTCATCGGCGGCCTCATGCACGCCCGGCCGAAGTTCTTCGCGAAGGTGATGGGCGAGCTGCTGTTCTGGGTCGGCGAGGACAAGATGACCTTCGGCAGCGACTACGGCATCTGGGAACCCAAGTGGCAGATCGAGGGGTTCGTCGACTGGGACTATCCGAGCGACGAGTTCTCCGACTACCCCCGGGTCACCACCGCCACCAAGAAGAAGATCCTCGGGCTCAACGCCGCGAAGCTGTACGGCATCGAGGTGCCCGCGGAGTTCCAGCTCGACAGCGGCGAGGGGACCCCTGCGGCCCGAGAGGACGCCGCCCTGGTCGAGTCGCAATGACCACCACCGTCGGATCGCGCACCCTCCTCGACGCGCTCGAGGGGGTGCGCGACCCTGAGCTCGACGAGCCGATCACCACGCTCGGGTTCGTCGCGTCCGCGTCGCTGTCCGAGGACGGCGACGCGGCGGTGCATCTGCGCCTGCCGACGTACTTCTGCGCGCCCAACTTCGCGTACCTGATGGTGGCCGACGCCTACGACGCGGTGTCCACCGTGGACGGGGTGCGGCGGGCGGAGGTGGTGCTGGACGACCACTTCGCGGCCGACGCGATCAACGAAGGGGTTGCCGCGCGGGCGGGGTTCGTCGCCTCCTTCCAGGGCGAGGCGGCGGGCGAGCTCGACGAACTGCGGGTCAGCTTCCTCCGCAAAGCAGTGTTGGCCGGCACCGATCTGGTGTGCCGGCCACTCGTCGATGCGGGCTCGTCTCCGGCGGCGCTCGCGGCCATGACGTTGGGCGAGGTGCCGAGGTCGCCGGCCCTCGACCGGCTGCGCCGCCGCCGGACCGAGCTCGGCCTGCCCGCCGGCGACGACGCGGCGCTGCTGATCGACCCCGCCTCCGGGGCCACGGTCGGCGACGCGGCGGTGCCGCTGCACCTGCGGAAGGCCCGGCTGACCCGCACCAGCCTGGACGCCAACACCGGCATCTGCCGCGGGATGCTGCGGCACCGCTACGGAGTGGAGGATCGATGAAAGCCGTACGGCTGAAGGCTTACCACGAGCTGCCGGTGGTCGAGGAGGTGCCGGACCCGACCGTCAAAGGCCCGTTCGACGTGCTCGTGCGGGTCGGCGGCGCCGGCGTCTGCCGGACCGACCTGCACATCATCGAGGAACAGTGGGCCGGCGCGATGGGTGTCGCGCTGCCCTACACGCTCGGCCACGAGAACGCCGGCTGGGTGCAGGAGGTCGGCTCGGCGGTGTCCAGCGTCGCCGTCGGCGACACGGTGATCCTGCACCCGACGCCGACCTGCGGGCTGTGCCGGGCCTGTCGGGCCGGCGACGACATGCACTGCGTCAACAGCTCGTTCCCGGGCCTGTCCGGTGACGGTGGGATGGCCGAGCTGCTGCTGACCTCCGAGCGGGCGTGCGTGAAGCTCGACTCCGCGACCCGGCCGCAGGACGTGGCCGCGCTCGCCGACGCCGGCATCACCGCCTATCACGCGGTCCGCAAGGCCGTGCCGCTGCTCTACCCGGGCACCTCGGCCGTCGTCATCGGCGCCGGCGGGCTCGGGCACATCGGCATCCAGTGCCTGGCCGCGCTGACCGCCACGAAGATCATTGTGGTCGACCGCAACCCCGAAGCGCTCAAACTGGCCGAGCAGATCGGCGCCAACGAGACGGTGGTGGCTGACGGCTCGCATGTCGCCGCGGTGCAGGACCTGACCGGCGGGCGCGGCGCCGACGTCGTGTTCGACTTCGTCGCCGAGCAGGGTGCCGAGCAGGATGCCTTCGCGATGACCGCGCGGGCCGGTTCCTACTTCGTCATCGGGTACGGCGGCACCGTGCACATCCCGACCCTGGACATCATCTCCACCGAGCGGAACATCGTCGGCAACATCGTCGGCACCTACAACGACCTCGCCGAGCTCATGGTGCTCGCGCAGGCCGGCCGGGTCACCCTGCACACCCGCACGTACCCGCTGGATGCCGCGGTCGACGCGATCCAGGACCTCGATGCCGGCCGGGTCCGCGGCCGGGCCATTCTCGTGCCCTAAGGAGAGTCCCCCGATGGCCAAGGAACTGCGCTTCGGCGCTGAAGCGCGCACCCTCCTCCTCAACGGCGTCGACAAGTTGGCCGAGGCGGTCAAGTCGACGCTCGGCCCCAAGGGCCGCAACGTGATCCTGGAGAAGATCACCGGTTCCCCGGTCGTCACCAACGACGGCGTGACCATCGCACGGGAGATCCACCTCAAGGACCAGTTCGAGAACATGGGCGCCCAGCTCGTCAAGGAAGCCGCGATCAAGACCAACGACATCGTCGGCGACGGTACGACGACAGCCACGGTGCTCGCACAGGCGATCGTGCACGAGGGCATGACGGCCATCGGGGCGGGCGCGAACCCGGTGTTGTTGAAGCGGGGCGTGGATCTGGCCGTCGACCGGCTCGTCGAGCACCTGCGCGAGGTCAGCCGTCCGGTGTCCACACAGGAGGAGCTGTCGCGCGTCGCGGCCATCTCCGCCAACGACGACGACGCGGTCGGCTCGGTCATCGCGGCCGCGCTGCACACCGTCGGCGACACCGGCACCGTCACCGTCGAGGAGTCACCCCGGCACGGCATGAGCGTCGACTTCGTCGAAGGGTTCGAGTTCGACAACGGCTACCTCTCGCCGTACATGGTGACCAACCCGGCGAGTTTGGAGGCGATTGTCAACGACCCGTACATCCTGCTGTGCAGCGAGAAGATCACCAAGGTCCAGCAGCTCATGCCGATCCTCGACAAGATCATGCGGGCACCGAGGCCGCTGGTCATCGTCGCGGAGAACGTCGAGGGCACGGCCCTGTCGATGCTGGCGCACAACCACGTCAACGGCGTCTTCCAGTGCGTCGCGGTGCGGGCGCCCGGGTTCGGTGACCGGCGCCTGCACAAACTGGAGGACATCGCCGCGATCACCGGCGGCGCCGTCTACAGCCGGCACTCCGGCTTCACCCTGGAGACGATGACGATCGACCAGCTCGGCCGGGCCTCCCAGGTGCGGGTCAACGCCGAGCGCACGGCGATCATCGACGGCGGCGGGTCGGCGGAAGCGGTCGAGTTCCGGCTGACGCAGATGCGGGCCGAGCTGGAACGGGCGACGTTCGGCGCCGACGAGGACGTGCTGACCGAGCGGATCGGCGCGCTGTCCGGCAAGGTCGCGGTCATCAAGGTCGGCGCACCGACCAACGCCGAGCTCAAGGAGCTCCAGCACCGGGTCGAGGACGCGCTGTCGGCGACCCGGGCCGCGATGGCCGAGGGGATCGTCGCGGGCGGCGGCGCCGCGCTCCTGCACGCTCAGGGCACCCTGGAGGGCCTGGACCTCAAGGACGACTACGCCACGGGCGTCGAGATCGTGCGGCGGGCACTGACCGAGCCGGCGTTCCTCATCGCGGCCAACGCCGGTTACTCCGGCCACGAGGTCGTCGAGCGGATGTCGCAGCTCGGGCCCGACGAAGGCTTCGACGCACTCGAAGGCCGGTTCGGCAACATGATCGAGATGGGCATCGTCGACCCGCTGCGGGTAGCCCGCTCGGCCCTCCAGAACGGCGCCTCGGTCGCCGGGCTGCTGCTGACCACCAACACGCTGGTCGCCGAGGAACAGACACCGTGGGGCGGCAGCGCGGCGCTGATGACCGAGTTCGGGCCGCTCGACGAGGGACTGCGGCAACCGTCACCGGACTCGAGCACACCGCAGTCGCTGGGCCTCGGCCCGTCGGTCGGTTAGGACCGCACCGATGGGTCCGGTCAGGGGCGACGGCGTGCCGGCCGTCGCCCCGGCGCCCTCCGTGCCCGAGCCGGGCGCGGGGCAAGCCCTCGCCGGCGGCGCTGCGGTCCTGTCCGCGCCGGACACGGAGTCGGCGTTGCGGCAGCTTCGGTCGCGAGGCCGGCTGCGTGGGGTGGTGGCGCTGCTCGGGCCGGCGTTCGTCGCGGCGGTCGCCTACGTCGACCCGGGCAACTTCGCGACCAACTTCACCGCGGGCGCCAAGTTCGGCTACACGCTCGTCTGGGTCATCGTCGTCGCGAACCTGATGGCGATGCTCGTGCAGTACCTGTCGGCCAAGGCCGGCGTGGCCACCGGCCGCGACCTGCCCGAGCTCTGCCGTGAACACCTGCCCAAACCGGTCTCCCGAGGCCTGTGGGTGCAGGCGGAGATCATCGCGATGGCCACCGACCTGGCCGAGTTCGTCGGCGCCGCCGTGGGCCTCTACCTGCTCTTCGGCGTGCCCCTGTTCGCCGCCGGCCTGATCACCGCGGTCATCGCCTTCGCCATCCTGGCGCTGGAGCAGCGCGGCTACCGCCGCTTCGAGCTAGCGATCGTCGCGCTGCTCGGCATCGTCTTCCTCGGCTTCCTGTACGACCTGGTCGTCGTCGGCGCCCAACCCGCCGAGTTCGCCGCGGGCCTGGTGCCCCACCTGGCCGGAGGCGACAGCCTGCTGCTGATCTGCGGCATCATCGGCGCGACCGTCATGCCGCACGTGGTCTACCTGCACTCGGCCCTGACGAAGTCCCGGGTCGCCTGCCGGGACGACGGCGAACGCCGCGAGCTGCTGCGCTTCCAACGCCTCGACGTGATCGTCGGCCTCGGCGCGGCCGGCCTGATCAACCTGTCGATGCTGGTGATCGCGGCATCCCTGTTCAACGGTCGCGGCCGCTCCGACATCGACTCGATCGAGGCGGCGCACGCCGGCCTGGGTCAGATGGTGGGCGGCGGCGCGGCGCTGGCGTTCGCGGTGGCGTTGCTGGCCTCCGGCCTGTCGTCGTCGAGCGTCGGCACGTACGCCGGTCAGATCGTCATGCAGGGCTTCATCCGCCGGCAGATCCCGCTGTTCCTGAGGCGTGCGGTCACGATGGCGCCGGCCCTGGTCGTGCTCGGCCTCGGCCTGCCTGCCACCGACAGCCTGGTGATCTCCCAGGTGGTCCTGTCGTTCGGCATCCCGTTCGCCCTGGTCCCGTTGCTCCTGCTGACCCGCCGCCGCGACATCATGGGCACGTTCGTCAACAACCGCCTGACCAACGTGGCGGCCGGGACGATCGCCGCGCTGATCATCGCGCTCAACCTTTTCCTGCTCTACGACACCTTCCTGGGCTGATCCAGTTCGTAAACTTCAATGCCATGAACAGCTTCGGGTGGTACGGCGCGTTGGTCGCGCTGGAGTTCGGCCTCGCCGCCGCGACCGCCGTCGCCCTCCTGTGGATAAAGGCGCCGTACGGCCGGTACCTACGCGGAGGTTGGGGCCCGACGGTGCCCGCCCGGGTGGGGTGGGTCGTGATGGAGTCGCCCGCGGTTGTGGTCTTCATCGCTGTGTTCCTCTTCGGGTCGCACCGCACGGACCTCGTCGCGCTGGTGCTGCTTGCGATGTGGCTGTGCCACTACGTGTACCGGGACGTCCTCTACCCCGCGTTGATGCGGCCGGGTGGCCGGATGCCGTGGCTGGTCGTGGCGCTCGCGATGGCGTTCAACGTGCTCAACGCGACCGTCAACGCCTGGTGGATAGCCGACCTCGGCGGTTACGCCGATAGCTGGCTCACCGACCCGCGCTTCCTCGCCGGTGCGGTGCTGTTCTTCGCCGGGTTGGCCGTGCACGCACGCTCGGACCGCACCCTGCGCCGGCTGCGTGCGCCGGGGGAGACCGGCTATCGCATTCCCTATGGCGGCGCCTTCCGCTGGGTCAGCAGCCCGAACTATTCCGGCGAGATCGTGCAGTGGTTCGGGTGGGCGTTGGCGACCTGGTCCCCGGCGGGGTTGGCGTTCGCCGTCTACACGACCGCCAACCTGGCGCCGAGGGCGATCGACCACCACGCCTGGTACCACGAGCGCTTCCCCGACTACCCGACCGACCGACGGGCACTCGTACCCCATCTGCTGTAGCGGTCGACGCGGTAGGTAGCCCGGTCATCGGGCCTTCGCCGGGACCGGCAGGTTCGGACTTGGCGTCCCTGGTGCCTGGGACGCCGGGATCGGGAGGGTTGGACCGGACAGCTTCCGACCAACCCTCCCGGAGAGCCCGATGACGCGACAGCTCGACACCACCCCGCCGACGGCGCCACCCATGACCGTGCGCTCGCTGCGCCGGCCCGCCTGGCTCCTCGTCCTGTCTCCTCTACTGTTCGTCGCCTGGCTGGCGGCGCTGGTGCCGGTGATGTCGGCGACCGGCGTCACGAACGCGGCGGATATCCCGCCCGACCAGCTGGGGACGGTGCGCTGGGGATGGGCGATCGCTTGGCCCTTGTACGCCATGGCCGTCCTGGTCGGCGCCGCGGCGATGGCGCTGATCAACGGCCGCCTGCGGTCGACGTCGGGTCGGGCCCTGGCGACCGCCTCCCAGGTGGCGGTCGCCGGCTCGGCGATCACCGTCGTCGGCCACTTGGCGCTCATCGAACTGGCCGGCGGCTTCAGCGAGCCACGGCTGGGCGACAACGACCTGTTCGCCGCGTCGCAGGTGCTCAGCTACGCGACGATCTGGTGCGCGACCGTGGCGGTCGTCCTGTCAGGACTCGCACTTCGGAGCGGTGGCGTGCTGCGCCGCACCGGTCTCACCATCGCCATCGTCGCCGCGGTGCTGCTTCTGCTCGACGTCGCCACGCGTGGACTCCCGCCGTTCATGGTGGCCGTTTTCTGGCTCGTCGTGGGAATCGGGCTGCTGCGTCGCCGCGTACCGTCGGCAGCGTGAAGGGTCCACGACGGTGACCGCCGACGTGTCCGGCGCACCGGCAGCGACCGGATCGGCGGCGGAGGTGGCCGGCACGCGCGCGCTGCGTGCCGGCCGCGTCGTGGTGTCGATCGCCTGCGCGACGTTGCTCGTGCTCTTCGCCGTCGGAGTTGCCCTCTGGGTCGCCGACGCCGATCGCGTGCCGGAGCTGTGGACGGCGCCGGCGGGCTGGACCGCCGACGGAATCCGCGGGGTGCTCGACGGCTGGGGCGTTCCCGTCACCGGGCTTGTGGCGTACTTCGTCGGGCTCGAGGTCATGTTGGTGGCGGTCAGCGCGGCAGCGGCGTACGTCGTCCTGCGTGGCCCGCTGTCCTGGTTCCGGCTGTACCTCGCCTGGGTGCTGGTGCTGTTCGCGACGGCCGGCGGCGGTGTCCCGCTCGTGGTCGGTGCGCTCTATCCGGCCACCGCAGCCGTGGCCGAGGGTCTTCCGGGGCTGGCGTGGATGTCGCTGTTCCCGTTGGCGTACGTGTTCCCGGACGGCCGGTTCGTGCCGCCATGGAGCCGCTGGCTCGCCGCCGGCTGGGCGGTGTGGTTGG
This sequence comes from Asanoa ishikariensis, assembly GCF_900107455.1. Classification (GTDB taxonomy): domain Bacteria; phylum Actinomycetota; class Actinomycetes; order Mycobacteriales; family Micromonosporaceae; genus Asanoa; species Asanoa ishikariensis. The sequence continues at coordinate 322,715 of NZ_FNQB01000005.1, forward strand.
CGGGGGTCCTCGTCACCGGCTCGTCCGGCGAGAGTCCGATCGAGGTCGGCACCCTCCTGCTGCTCTTCGCGAGCTGCGTCGCCGCCCAGGTTTACCGCTACGCGCGGGTGTCCGGTCCGGTGCAGCGGGTCCAGACCCGTTGGGTGCTCTACGCGTTGGCCCTTCGGTTGCTCTACAACGTGGTGCTGCTGCTGACGCCGGTCGGTGCCGTGCAGGCTGAGCGGACGCCGCGCGGGCTCGCGACGTACGCCGTGCTGATGCTGGTGAGCTATCTCGTCGCAGCCGCGCTGCCCGCGGCGATCGCCATCGCGATCATTCGGCACCGCCTCTTCGACATCGACGTCGTTATCAATCGCACTCTCGTATGGACGGTTCTGACCGGGTTCGTCGTCGGCGCCTACACGGCGGTTGTCGGCGGAGTGGGCGCCCTGTGGCGCGGCGGCGGGCTGACTCTGCCGCTGGTCGCCACCGGACTCGTGGCGGTCGCGTTCAGCCCGGTGCGGGAGCGGGTGCAACGGCGCGTCGACCGACTGGTCTACGGCGAACGGCACGACCCGTACGGTGTACTTTCCGCGCTGGGGCGGCGGCTGGCGGTCATCATGGCGCCGCACGCGGTGGCTGACTCCATTGTGGAGACGATCGCGCGAGCACTCAAAGCGCCTTATGTCGCGCTGACCGCCGAGCCCGACGGCGAGGTCGTGGCTTCGGTCGGGATATTGGTGTCTGATGTGGAGCTCTTTGTGCTTCGGCATCGGGGTGTGACGCTGGGCCACCTCGTCCTGAGCGCCGGCGATCGGCTCACCAGCACCGACCGGCGGTTGCTCGCTGATCTCGCCGACCACTGCGGCGCGGCGCTGTTCGCCGACCGTGAGTCCGCCCGCACCCGGCGCCTCGCGACCGACCTTCAGCTCGCCCGGCAACGTCTCGTCAACGCCCGTGAGGAGGAGCGGAGGCGGATCCGCCGCGACCTGCACGACTCGCTCGGCCCGGCACTGGGCGGGCAGGCACTGACGATCGACACCGCCCGCGCGCTGCTGGCCAGCGACCCGAGCGCCGCCGATCGCCTGCTGCGCGACCTCAAGGACCAGACCCAGGAGAACCTGGCCGAGGTGCGGCGGTTGGCGCGCCGGCTCCGACCGCCGGTGCTGGACGAACTCGGCCTGACCACGGCGCTCCGGCACGTCGGCGACCGCTACGGGCACGACGGGCTCGTGGTCGATGTCGACGTCCCGGAACTACCGGAGCTGCCTGCGGCGGTCGAGGTGGCCGCCTACCGGATCGCCCACGAGGCAATCACCAACGTGGTCCGGCACGCCGACGCCCGGGCATGCCTCCTGCGCCTCGCGGTCGCCGGTGCGACGCTGTGCGTGGAGGTCCGCGACGACGGGTGCGGCATCGCCGCGGATGTGCCGGCCGGCGTCGGAACGGCGTCGATGCGCGAGCGGGCCGAAGAGCTCGGCGGCACGCTGGAGATCACCGACGCGGTCCCGGGCACGCTGGTCCGGGCCCGGCTGCCGCTGCCGACGACGGAGTGACCACGATGGATCTGATCCGCATCTTGCTCGCTGACGACCATCCGGTGTTCCGCTACGGCATTCGCGCCGTGTTGACCTCCGACCCGCGCTCGGACCTGGTCGGGGAGGCCGGCACCGGCGACGAGGCGGTGGCGAAGGCTCTCGACCTGGCTCCGGACGTGGTGCTTATGGACCTGACCATGCCTGGCCTCAACGGCGTCGAGGCGACGCGGCGCATCATGGCGGCCCGGCCGCGGACCAACGTCCTGGTGGTGACGATGTTCGACGACAGCGCCTCCGTCCTCGCGGCGGTCCGGGCCGGGGCACGCGGCTATCTGGTCAAGGGCGCGGATCGGGACGAGGTCCTGCGCGCCGTCCACGCTGCGGCCGCCGGCGAGGCGATCTTCAGCCCAGCCGCCGCCCAGCACCTGGCGGCGCACCTGACCGCACCCGCGGCCACGCCGGCGCGGCCCTCCTTTCACGGGCTGACCGGGCGCGAGCACGAGATCCTGGTGCTGATGGCATCGGGGCTGACCAACACGGCGATCGCGGAGCGCTTCCGGCTGAGCCCCAAGACGGTCCGCAACTACGTTTCGACGATCATCGCCAAGCTCGACGCCGCGACCCGCGCCGAGGCCATCGCGCGCGCCCGCGCGGCCGGCATAGCCGAGCCGCAGCGCTAGCCTGCGGCAGCCACGATCATCATGACCAGGCCGGCCGCGGTCACGGCCACGCTGATGACCAGGAACGCCGGGTTGTGGGTGCTCCACCAGCGGATGCGGGGCTGGACGCAGCCCGGCACCTCCTCGATGCGCACGACCCGCAGGGCGAACACGTTCAGGGTCGCCGTCAGGATGCCGAGCGCGCCGAGCCCGGCCACCGTCTCGGCGGCCTGCGCGAACGTCGTCGGCTCCATCACCGCATCACACCGCGTGTCGGCATCGTCTTGTGTCTCATCCTGAGACACCGAGACGCGTTTGTCTCGGCCCACACCCGATCGGGGGATCGTCCACCGACATCGGCTCGATCAGCCTCGCCGGCCGGTACGGTGTCGCGGCGCCCACTGTTGGTGACCGCCAGGACGAAGGACCCGAAACCGATGACCGAACCCCCCGCCGGCTACCGGCCACCGCCGTCCTATGGGGAGCAGGTGTCCGCGCCGTCCTACCCACCGCACCAGGCCACCCGCGCCGATCTGCAGCCGTACGCCGCGCCACTGCCGTACCCGCAGCAGTCGTACCCGATGGCCGGTCAGCTCGTCTCTCCCGGCGGCCGCCTCGGCGCGGCACTGCTCGACGCACTGTTGATGCTGGTCACGCTGTACATCGGCTGGCTCGTCTGGTCGGTGGTCACCTGGTCGGAAGGTCAGACGCCCGGCAAGAAGCTGCTCGGGCACGTGACCGCCGACGCCAACACCGGCCACCCGCTCGACTGGGGCCAGATGGCCATGCGCGAGGTCTGCGTCAAGGGCCTGGTCGGCTGGCTGCTCGGCATGCTCACCTGCGGCGTGTACGGCCTGGTCGACTCCTTCATGGTCTTCGGCGACCGGCAGCGCACCCTCCACGACAAGATGTCGAACTCGGTCGTCCGGCACGTGTGATGCGCGGGGTGGCTACCCTGCGCCGGTGCCGATGACCTTCCCGTCCCATCCCGCCGGCATCCTGCCGCTCAAACTGTGGCGCCCGCGGTGGTGGGACGGCGTCGCCCTCGTGCTCGGCTCGACGACACCCGATCTCGCGTACCTGCTGGACGGCTCCGGGCTGCCCGTCTGGCCCTTCTCCCACCAGCTCGTCGGGCTGGTCTTCTGGTGCCTCCCGCTGACCCTGCTCGGCTGCGCGCTGGTCCGCCGCGCCGCGCCCGTGGTCGCCGCCCAACTCCCGGCGGGTGGGCGGTTCGCCCTGCGTGACTACGGCGCGCTGCGGTTCTCCGGCCACCCGTGGCACGTCACGGCGGGCTCGGCGCTGGTCGGTGCGGCCAGTCATCTCGTCCTCGACGCCGGCGAGCAACGGTTTCCGGCCCTGGAGTACCCGGGGTACCTGGTCGGCGCGATCGTGATGGTCTGGCTCGCGCTCGTCATCGGCCGGCAAAGGCTCGTGCGGCGCTGGCACGGCGACCCGCCAGCGGCAGCCCGCCGCCCGGCGCTCTTCTGGACGGTCACCGCGGTGGTGGCCCTGCCGGGCATCGCGCTCACCCCGTTCCTGCCGGCCGCGTTCCTCTTGCACACCAGCGGCGTGCGGGTCCTGACCGCACTCGCGGTCGGCCTGTTGGCGGCCGCCCTGGTGACCACCGCGACCGACGACCGCAAATGGGAAGCGGCGCCCGGCAATCTCACCTAACCTCGCCAGAAGCGCCGACACCTGACACGAAGAGGAGAACGGCCATGCCCGCAGCCGGCGGATTCCACGGTTCCCCGTCCTCCACCGCCGGAAAGGCCCTTCGTGTTAGGTCTGTTCGAGAACTCTGTTGATCCCTTCCCGACCGACGACGCCACCCGCCCGCCAGTCAGCACCGTTCGCCGTTTCCTGCTGACGGAGTTCCGGCCGTTGCGGCCGGTCGTCGCCGCCTCCGTGACCCTCACGCTGCTGTGCGCGGCGATCGAGGTGTGGCTCATCTGGTACGCCGGATCGCTCGTCGACACCCTCGCCGCCGGAAACCCCCAGACGCTCTGGGCCGAGCACGGCACCGAGCTCGTCACCGTCGTCGTGTTGGTGCTGCTGGTCCGGCCGGTCATCAACCTCGTCGGCGAGGCGCTGGACGACATCTCCTTCCGCGCCAACGCCCGACCGCTGGCCCGCTGGCGGGCGCACCGGCACGTGTCCCGCCAATCCGTCGGCTGGTTCCGCGACGACCTCGCCGGCCGCATCGCCACCTGGGTCCGCGACGGTGGGGACGCCGCCAGCACCGCCGCGTACGCCGTCGTGCACACGCTCGTGTTCGTCCTCGCGTACATCGCCGGCTCGGTGTGGCTGATGTCCGCGATCGACGTGCGCCTGCTGCTGCCACTGGGCGGCTGGATCGTCGCGTACGCGTTGCTCATGCGCTGGGCGGTGCCGCGTTACCGGCGGGCGTCGGAACGCTTGCAGGAGGCGGAGTCGGCGCTGACCGGCCTGCTGGTCGACGCGTACGCCAACGTCGACACCCTCGCGTTGCTCGGTGGCCCCCACGCCCGCACCGCGCACGACCGGCAGGTGTTCGCCCGGGCCCGGCGCGCGCACCTGGACGTGCAGCGGGTCGAGGTGACCGTCAACGCCAGCATGATGGCGCTCGGCAGCGCGCTGCTGTGCGGCCTTGTCGGCTACGGGATCGTGCTCTGGCGCGCCGGTGCCGCACCCGTGGGCCTGGTCGCCGCCGCGCTGGCCCTCAGCTTCCGCATCACCGCGATGGCGGAGTGGCTGCTGGACGCGGTGTCGTCGCTGTTCGGCTCCGCCGGTGTGCTGCGGCGGGCGCTGCGGACCGTCGCGGCTCCGCTCACGGTGGCGGACAAACCGGAGGCGACGGATCTGCGGGTACGCGGGGGCGCCATCAGTTTCGTCGACGTCGACCACCACTACGGCCGCGGTGCCGGTGGCCTCGACCGGCTGAGTCTGGACGTCGCGGCCGGCGAGCGAGTGGGCATCGTGGGCCGGTCGGGTGCCGGAAAGTCCACATTGGTGGGTCTGCTGCTGCGGTTCCACGACGCGGAGTCCGGCACGATCACGATCGACGGCACCGACATCACGGACGTGACGCAGGAGAGCCTGCGCGGCCAGATCGCGATGGTCGGCCAGGAGGCGACCCTGCTGCACCGCTCGGTCCGGGAGAACATCGCCGGGCCGGGTGCCGTCGACGACCCGCGGGTGCAGGAGGCGTTGCGCCGGGCGTCGGCCGACGGTTTCGTCGCCGCGCTGCGGGACGCGGGCGGCCGCACCGGCCTCGACGCCCAGGTCGGCGAGCGCGGCGTGCGCCTGTCCGGCGGTCAGCGGCAGCGGATCGCGCTGGCCCGGGCGTTCTACCGGGACGCGCCGATCCTGGTGCTGGACGAAGCGACGTCGGCCCTCGACTCCGAGGCCGAGGCCGCCATCCACGAGACGCTGGGCGAGGTGATGAGCGGGCGCACGGTCATCGCGATCGCGCACCGGCTCTCCACGATCGCGCACCTGGACCGGATCGTGGTCCTCGACGCGGGCCGGATCGTCGAGCAGGGCACCCACGCCGCGTTGCTCGCACAGGGCAGCCTCTACGCGGACCTCTGGTCGCGGCAGTCAGGCGACTTTCTGCCCGTCTAGATGGGAGGCCAGCCACGGGCCGGTGACGCTGTGCGCGTCGGCGGCGACCTCGGCCGGCGTGCCACGGGCGATGATCCGCCCGCCGTCCGGGCCGCCGCTCGGACCCATGTCGATCACGTGGTCGGCCGCGGCCAGGATGTCCAGGTCGTGGTCGATCGCGACGATCGTCGCGCCGTCCGCGAGGAGCCGGTCGAAGACGCCGACGAGGGTACGGATGTCCACCGGGTGCAGCCCCGTCGACGGCTCGTCCAGCACGTACAACACGTCGTGCTGGCTGCTGCGCAGGCGGGCCGCGATGCGCAGCCGCTGCGACTCCCCGCCGGACAGGGACGGCGTCGGCTCACCCAGGCGCAGATAGCCCAGCCCGACGTCGACGATGGGCCGCAGCGGGCGCGCGATCGTCGGCACGTCGGCGTAGCGGTCCAACGCCTCCCGCACCGTCAACCCGAGCACGTCGGAGATCGTGAGCCCGCCCACCCGCACGGCCAAGGTCTCCGGGTTGAACCGCGCCCCGTGGCAGGTGGGGCAGTCGACGTTGATATCGGGCAGGTACTGCACGTCCAGGTCGATCGACCCGATCCCGCGGCAGGTCGGGCACTGGCCCGCCTTGGTGTTGAACGAGAAGTGGCCGGCCGACAGGCCGGAGTCGGCGGCGAAGTAGGCGCGGATGGCGTCGAAGGCACCCGAGTAGGTGCTCGGCGTGGACCGGGCGTTCAGGCCGATCGGCGTCGCGTCGATCTCCACCACCTGCCGGATCGAGCCGAGCGTCAACGACTTGACGTGCTCCGGCAGCGCCTTGCCGGCCAACTGTGCGCGGGCCGCCGGGATCAGGCTGTCCAGCACGAGCGCGGTCTTGCCCGCGCCGGACGGGCCGGCCAGGGCGGTCAACCGGTTGACGGGGAAGCCGGCGGTCACGTTGCGCAGGTTGAAGAGCCGCCGCACGGCGATCGTGGCGCGCTCGCGGGGCAGCGGCCGGGGCGGGCGGTCGACCGCAGGGCCGCCGGACAGGAACGGCCCGACGATGGACTTGCGGCTGCGCTGGATCTGGTCGGGCGTACCCTCGGCGACGATCGCACCGCCCAGTCGACCCGCGCCGGGGCCGAGCTCGATGACCCAGTCGGCGCTGCGGATCAGGTCGAGGTCGTGCTCGACGATCACGACGGTGTTGCCGTTGCCCGCCAACGCGGCGATCGTCTTACGCAGACCCTCCACATTGCTCGGATGCAGGCCGACCGACGGCTCGTCCAGGACGTACAACATGCCCGTGGTGTTGGCCCGCACCGTCGAGGTCAGCTCGATCCGCTGCCGCTCACCGGTCGACAACGTGGCGCCGGCCCGGTCCAGCCCCAGATAGCCCAGGCCCAGGTCGAGCAGGGGACCGATCGCGCCGAGCAACTCGCCGATCAGCCCGGTGGTCAGCCGGTCGAGCTCAGGTGGCATCAACGGCGGCAGGTCGTGCGCGAACGCGACCAGGTGGTCCAGATCGAGAGCACTGATCTCGGCCAGGTTGCGGCCGTTGAGCGTGGACCGCAACGCCTCCGGTCGCAGCCGGGCGCCGTGGCAGACGGGGCACGTGTGCGAGACGAGGTACCTGCTCTTCTCCGACTTCTGGGCGGCGGTGATCGCGTTGTCGTAGGTGACGTTGAGCCGCACCGTGCGCCTGTTGTGTCCCGAGAGGACCACTGGCTGCTTGACCTGCTCGCCGTGCAGCACGAAGTTCTTCTCCTTGCGGGTCAGCTTGTTGTACGGCACGTCGAGCCGGACCCCGAGCTCACCGGCGGCGTACATGGACAGCCGGCGGCCACCGACGTTCCACGGCAGGACGGCCCCTTCCGCGATCGTCTTGGTCTGGTCCGGGACCAGCGTGTCCGGGTCGACGTCGTACCGGGTCCCGATGCCGTCGCAGCCCGGGCAGGCGCCGATCGAGTTGAACGCGAACGACTCGGCGCCCGGTGCCTCGAACCGCACGCCGTCGACCGGGCACTGGATCTCCATCGCCTGCGTGGCAACCGACGGCGGCACGGGGTGGCCGTTCGGGCAGCGGTGCGTGCCGAGCCTCGACATGATCAGCCGCAGCACGTTGAGCACCTCGCTCATCGTGCCGACCGTGCTGCGCGGCCCCGGCACGGGCGGGCGTTGCCGCAACGCGAGCGCGGGCGGCAGGTGGTCGATCCGGTCCGCGTCCGGCCGTTGGTCCTGAGTGAGCCGGCGCCGGCTGTACGTGCTCAGGCCCTCCAGAAAGCGGTGCAGTCCCTCGGCGTAGAGGGTGCCCATCGCCAGCGACGTCTTGCCCGAACCGGACACCCCGGCGATGACGACGGTCCGCCAGAGGGGCACGTCGATGTCGAGGTCGCGCAGAGTGTTGTGCCGGACGCCGCGGGCCTGGATGGCCCGGGGGAGCGTGTCCGGCAGGGCTGCCAGCTTCATATCCTCCGGTCTAGTCGCAATCGGCCGGGCGCACAGGTGAATCGACGAGTCTTCCGGGCGACGACGCGCTGGGTCACCCGCTTCGGGTGGGTTTGCCGGTGGCGGAGCGGGGGATCGACGTGACGATGACGATGTCACGGGGCAGTTCGGCGCGGGTGAGGCGGTGCCGCAGCCACTCGCGGAGGTCGGCCTCGGTCACCGTGCGGCCCGGGTGCGCCTCGACGGTGGCCAGCAGCCGCTGACCGAACTCCTCGTCGGTCATCGGCCGCAGCACGACGTCCGCGACATCGGGGTGGCCGGCGATGACGTCGGCGACGGGGCCGGGGTACACGTTCTGTCCACCTGAGACGATCATGTCGTCGGTCCGGCCGTCCAGCAGGAGTCGGCCCGCCGGGTCGAGGTGGCCGAGATCGCCGGTGGCGAGCCAGGCTCCGTTCGGCTGCCATCCGCTGATCCGCACCTCGCCGACGTTGCCGGGTGGCAGGGGCGCGCCGGTGGGGTCGACGATCCGCAGTCGTACGCCGCGTGGTGGCCGCCCGACGGTGCCGGGCGCGGCTCGCAGGTCGGCGGGAGTGGCCATCGACGCCCAGCCCGCCTCTGTCGTGGCGTACATGTTGAATACGCGGTCGCCGAAGAGTTCGCGCAGGCGGTCGCTGAGGTGGGCCGGGAGAAGGGCGGCGCCGCTGATCACCGCCCGCAGTTCGGGGAGGCCGGTCACGGGTAGGTCGCACATGCGCCGCAACTGGGTGGGCACTGCGACGAGCAGCCGGGCGCGATGCTCCTGGACCGCGTCGAGGATGCCCTGCGGGTCGCGGCCGCTGATCAGCACGACCGGCGCGCCGAGGGTCAGGCCGGCCAAGAGGTACGTCAGCCCGAACCCGTGGTGGACCGGTGCGGCAACGGCGATCGGTTCCCCGGGGCGCACCGGTGTGAGCCGCAGGTGGGTGACGACCGGGCCGAGGAGCATGCGCGCCGTCAGCGGCCGGGACACGCTGCGCGGGGTGCCGGTGGTGCCGGAGGTGAGCACCGACATGCGGCCCTTGCCGCGGCGCCCCGGCATCGCCGGGTCGCCGGCCAGCAGGGCCGATACCGGCACGGAGGGCACCGGGCATCCTGGCGCGTCCGACTCGGTCACCAGCGCCACCAGGCGTTCCCGGGTCACCAGGTCGGTCAGCCGGTCGGCTGGCAGATCCGGGGGCAGCAGCACCACGTCGGCGCCGGCGCGGGCCAGGCCGGCGGCCGCCGCGACGAAGCCGCGATGGTCGCCGCAGGCCAGACCGATCCGCTCGCCGGGCCGCACGCCGAGGGTCGCCGCTGCCGCCGCGCACCGGTCGGCGGCCGCGTGCAGGTCCGCGTACGTGGCCGGTCCGTCCTGATCGATCACGGCTACCGCCGTCGGTGGCCCGGCGGCGATCGCGGTGGCGAGCGTGCGCCCGTGGCGGTGGCCGGCCCACGCCAACCGCACCAACCGGCCCGGCCGCAGCAGACCCACGCCGGCCAGGACCCGCACCGGTTCGGTCAGCGCCAGCACCCGCAGCCCCGCGGCCAGCGCCCACTCCACCGTGCGGGGCAGTGCGGCCGCCGCCATCGAGCCGAGCCGTGCCCACCACGGCCACCAGGTCCGCGGGCGGGCGACGGAGCGGCACACGATGCCCGCCGCCTCGGCCGCCGACATCACGGGCGCACGCTGGTAGCGCGGTGCGAGCATCCGCGTACGCACCAGATCGCAGTACACCGTGCTGACGGTGACGCCGTCGTGGCGAAGCTCGGCGGCGGCGGTGCGCAGCCAGGTGTCGAAGGCAGCCTTCGAGGCGTGGTACGCCGACCAGTGCGGGGCGTTGACGGCCAGTCCGGCGGTCGACACGTTCACGACGTGCACACCGCCGGTGGCCCGCATGCCGGCCAGCAACACCAGCAGCAACTGCGCCGGACCCAGGTAGTTCAGGTTGATCGTGCGTTCGAGGTCGTGGAACCGGTCGGCGGTGTCCGCCACCGCACGACGGATCGACCGCCCGGCGTTGTTGACCACCACATCGATCCGGCGGTACCGCGTCAGCACCTCCTGCGCCAGCGCCGCGGCCTCGGCGGGCACGGACAGGTCAGCGGGGTGCACGTAGGCCACGCCGCCACCGGCCACGATCTCGTCGCGGACCTGCTCCAGCCGCGCCGCCGTGCGCGCCACCAGGAGCACCACGGCGCCCGCTTCGGCCAGCCGGAGGGCGGTCGCCGCGCCGATCCCCTCGGACGCGCCGGTCACCAGGACGGTGCGACCGGCGACCGCCGCCCGCAGCCGATCAGTGCTCACCCCACGTCCGGTGACACCCGCCGCGATCCGTACCCCATGCATGATCCTGCCCATCGCACGATTGTGGCGGCAGCGGCGCTACTGGCAGTGATGGTTGCCGATGAAGGCTTCCGCGAGATCACCCGACTGTGATAGACCGACTTCATTGCGTTACTCGTCGAACCCGACCGAAGGAGCCGACATGGGTACGCCGTTGCGCCGTCGCACGATCCTGGCCGCCGGCGCGGGTGCCGCCGCCGGACTGTCCCTGCCCGCCCTTTCCGCAGACGCGGCCACGGCCACCAGTGTGAAGTTCACGCTCAACGCGGTGGTGCTCGACGGCGGCGAGCAGGTCACCTCGGTCACCCTAGACACTTCCCGGCTGGGCCACGTTGACCCGGCCTCGGTTTCGGTTGCCACCTTCAGCGTGCACGCCAAGGCGACCAGCCCGATTCCGATCGCCGCCGGTGACCAGATCTTCAGCCAGTACGACCTCGACCGCACCGTGACCGCCGCCCGGGTCGACCGCCGGGGCGACATCGTGCTCGAGCTGAGCCACGGTGAGGGCCAGGTCGGCGGCGGCACCCTGGGCTACATCCTGAGCCGGGGCCGCAACGTGCGGCTCGACCTCGTCTACACCATCACCCAGAACACGCCCATCGGCGTGCGCGGTCGCCGGCCGGTCGTGATCTCGTCGTTCGTCCAGGGGCGACTGGCCAACCCTGAGGTGGACGCATTCAGCTACCACACGTCCGGGTCGGGCATGAAGTACCGACTGTTCTCGCCGGCTGACTGTCGCGGCCGGCGCCCGCTCGTCTTGTGGTTGCACGGTGGGGGAGAGGGCGCGTCGCTGCCGGACAACTACTACGACAACGAGACCACGTTGCGGGCCAACCGCGGCGCGCTGGGCTTCGCCACACCGGAGGCCCAACGGATCTTCTCCGGCGCGTACGTGGTGGCGCCGCAGAGCACGTCGTTCTGGCTCGAGGACGGGCCGCGGTTCGCCCCGCTCATCCAGGAGATCGTCCGCGAGGTCTCGCGGCGCCACGACGTCGACCGCGACCGGATCTATGTCGTCGGATGCAGCAACGGCGGCTACATGAGCTTGAAGATGACCACTGTCTACCCCGACGCGTTCGCCGCGTCCGTGCCGATCTGTGGCGTGGTCACGTCCCTGCAGCCGGGCGGGCCGACGATGGTCACCGACGCCGAGCTCGTCGCGATCGACACCCCGACCTGGCTGGTCGCCTCGCGCGACGACACCACGGTGCCGCCGGAGCCCAACACCGTGCACGCGCACGACCTGATCCCCGGCTCGATCATGTCGCTCTACGACACCGTGACCTGGGACGGCTACCGGTTCCCCGGCCACTGGTCCTGGATCTACGTCGCCCGCAACGACCCGCGCGACGACGGGACGCGCATCTGGCAGTGGATGGCGCGGCAACGCCGGTGAGGGTTGCGGCTTGCTGATCACGTCGTGGAGGCTGACGGGCGTGGATGTCACGGGGGACGATCTCGGGTCGACCGTTGGGTTCGTGCCGGACGTGCGGTCGGCCCGGTTGGGGATCGCCAGTGACGGGCTGCTGCTCGTCGGGCTGCTTCCCGCGGCCGCCGTTTTCCTGGTCCGACGTCGCCACGCTCCACTACGAGTGCAAGATTGTGACAGTGCCGGTCGCGGGTGGGCCTCTGGTGACGACGGAGGAGCGGTTCGGGTTCGATCTGGTCGACGGGCCACAGTGGAGCATGGTGCTGCACGGTGGTGGTGTCTCGACTGAGCTCCTTCGGATGGGCCGGCCGCAGGAGGTCAGCGAAGCGATCCTGGCCGGCGTCGGCGACAGCCAGATCGGGCCGGCCAACCAGGCGATCGACGCCGGTGAGACAGTGGCGTTCGGTCCGCTGTCCGTGACCGCAGACGGGCTGGTCACGCCGGGCGGTCTGGTCGCATGGCCGGATCTGGTGTGGGTGCGGCTCGATGACTGGTCGACGACGCTGTTCTACAACCCGAACACCCAACGGGTGAAGCGGTTCGTCCGCATCTTCTTCGAGATCCGCGCCGTCGCGGACAGCGCGGGCCGCCCGCCGAGGCCGAGCCGCTTCGACCTGCCGCACGTGCCGGACATCGACGTCGTGCGCCGGGTCGCCGTGCCGGAGGGCGAGCGGCTGGAGAACGCCGAGATCACCGGTGGTGACTGGCAGATCCCGAACCTGCCCACACTGCTGCGCCTGCTCCGCGCGCGGGAGAAGCTGGCGTGACCGTCTTCCTGGACGAGCCGGCACCGCCGCGGTCGCCGGTCGAGCTGCTCGATCCCCACCGTGCGCTCATCCGTTCGCACGGACGCGACGACGAGCTGGCGCGCTGGTGCGAGGCGCCAGGACTCGGGATCGTCCGGGCTGCTGGACGCGGCACCGGGCGTCGGCGCCACCCGGCTGGCGGTGGAACTGGTCAGGACGATGCGCGCTCGTGGCTGGGCGGCCGGCTTCCTGCGTGCCGAGCCCGACCAGCGGGCGCTCGCCGAGCTGGCCGCCGGGCCCGATCCCGTACTCGTGGTGGTGGACGACGCGCACCTCCGTGGTGCGGATGTCGCCGCGCTCGGGTCGTTGTTCAGCCGGGAGCAGCAGGCCCGAGTCCTGCTCGTCGGGCAGGGTCTGCGGGATGCGTTGGCAGCGCCGTTCGAAACTCTGGGCTATCCCTACCTCACGGAGTCGCCGGAACTGACCGCCGTGGCGTCCGCCGAATCGGTGTGGCGTGACGCGGTCGCCGCGCTGGCGCCACGACTGCCCGAGGTCGCCGCCAGCGTTCCATGGGCGTTCGAGCCGCCGCGCACGTCGCCGGTGTTCGTCGATCGCGGCGGGGTGCCCGCGACGCAGCTCGCCGCGCTGGACGCGCTGCTCGGGGGCACCCTCCTGAGGTGGGAGTCGTGGCACTGGTTCCAGCGCGGCCTCGAACTCGGCCTGTTCTTCACGGACGCGTCCGCGTGCGCGCCGTTGGGCGTACAGGCGGCGATCTGGGGTGCCGACACTCGCGACGAGGCGTTGCGGCTGGGGCCGCACGCCGACTGGCCGGCGGCGCTCTATCCCGGCCCGGGGCGCTTCTGGCGGTTTCCCCGTGCGCTCGCCACCCATCTCGCCGCGCTGGACCGGTCTGACGAGCGGGGCCGGCTCGACGTCCCGGTCGCCATGTACAGCAGCCAGCTGTCGATCCGGCTCAGCGATCTCGGCCACTCACAGGAAGCCGCGCGGGCGTCCGGTGCCGCGGTCGACCTCATCCGTCCACACACGACCAACGACGCCGGCCTGACCGTGGAGTTGGCCCGGATGCTGCGCAACCACGCCGCTGATCTGGTCGCCGCCAGCGAGTGCGAGGCCGCCGTGCGGGTCGTCGACGAGGCGGTCGACCTGCACCGCCGGCTGGTGCTGGACGGCTTCGGCGGCTCCGACGTGCGCTGGGGCCTGGCCGCCGTGCTGTTCACCCGGGCCGAGGCCGTTCGTGACCTCGGCCGACCCGCGGACGGCTATGCGAGCGTCCACGAGGCCCTCGCCGTCGTCGAGCGGGTGGCGTCGGAGGCGCCGGACGTCGCCGCCGCCTGGCGTGCCCGGGCGGCCGGCCTGCTGGCAGCACACATCGATACCACCTCGGCCGGCTGAACCTGTCGAAACCCCGGCGCCGGCTCCGACGTTGCTGTGGAGGCGCTGGAGGGCGGCGCCGGGCGAAGGAGACGAGCGATGAGCAAGATCGTGCTGGACGTGTCGGTGTCGCTGGACGGCTTCAGCACCGGCCCCAACGTCCGTCCGGACGAACCGATGGGCGAGGGCGGTGAGCGCCTGCACGAGTGGATGGCCGGGACGGTGCCGGCGGACGCCAACGCCCGTGACGCGATCAACGACGGCGTCGGTGCGACCCTCATCGGTCGACACACTTTCGACCTGGGCCTGGGTCTATGGGGCGGCACACCATGGCCGGGCATCCCCAGCTTCGTGGTCACCCACCGGCCCCAGGAGGACCTGCACGGCGACAACGGAGGAGTGTTCGCCTTCGACGACAGTCTGGAGTCCGCGGCCCGACGCGCCAAAGAGGCCGCAGGCGACAAACACGTCCTGGTGATGGGCGCGGACATCGCCGGTCAGCTACTCAAGGCCGACCTGCTCGACGAGGTCCACCTACACCTGGTCCCCATCCTCCTGGGCAACGGGACGCCACTGTTCCGAGGCGAGCCAGGCGACCTGATCCCAGAGGGCAACCCAGTCACGGGGTCGGTAACCCACCTACGTTTCAAGCCGTCGCCCAAGTGAGCTCGGCAGCCCCTGCGGGCGAGGCGAGCTGATCCCGGAGGGCACGGCGACCCACCTGCACCTCAGGCCGTTGCCCAACTGAGGGCCGCTTCGAGTTCGGCTGCTTGCGGGAACGACGACTGGGTGCCCGCGCGGGCGACGCTGGACGTCGCGCACGCGCAGCCCAGCCGAGCCGCGGCAGCCGGAGGAAGGCCGGCGGCCAGCCCGTAGGAGAAGGCGCCGACGAAGGCGTCCCCCGCGCCGGTCGTGTCGACCGCGGTCGTCGTCGGCGGGGCGATGCGGACGACCGACCCGGATCCGTCCAGGACCGCCGCCCCGGCTTCGCCGAGGGTGGCGACGACGTTGACGCCGAAGCGGCGGGCCAACTCCGCGATGGCCGCGTCGGTCGGGGCGGACCCCGCCAGCGACTCGAACTCGACCTCGTTCGGCATGAGCCAGTCCGTGACCGACAGCAGGTCGGCGCTGATCTCGGCCGCCGGCGCGGGGTTCAGCACCGTGAGCGCCCCGCGTTCCTTGGCCGCGCGGAAGCCCGCCGCCGTCACGTCCTGCGGCACCTCGAACTGCCCGACGACGACGTCGACCCGCGGGATGGACTCGACCGCGCGGATCGCTTGGCTCGACGTCAGGTGGGCGTTGGCTCCCGAGACACAGACGATGCGGTTGTCTCCGCCGGCCTCCACCCAGATCGGTGCCACCCCGCTGCTCGCCGAGGACGTCCGCGTCACGTAGGTGGTGTCGATTCCAGCCGTGTGGAAGTTGTCGATGGTCATGTCGCCGAAGACGTCTGTGCCGAGGCAGGCGACCATCCACACGTCGGCGCCCAGGCGTCCGGCCATCACGGCCTGGTTGGCGCCCTTGCCGCCGAAACCGAGGGCGAAGCGGTCGCCGATCAGTGTTTCGCCCGTGTCCGGAATGCGCGGCATGTAGGAGATCATGTCCATCATCGTGCTGCCGATGACCACGATGCGTGCCGGTCCGAGACTGCTCATGCTGTGCGGCTCCATGCGGGGAGGGACGACAACGGCCGCCTCCAAGATCTCTGCTTGACGGGATGCTCGCACGGATCTACGGTCCAGTGCAATCGATACCAGGGTTCGATTCCAGGGGGCTGTGACCTGCTATGTCCGAGGCGACGATCGGTGACGTGGCGCGGCGGGCCGGCGTCTCCACGACGACGGTCTCGCGGTTCCTCGCCGGGCAGTCGGTCCGTGCGGAGGAGTCGATCCGCGCCGCCGTCCAGGACCTCGCCTACCGCCCGAGCCCGGCGGCACGCAGCCTGCGCTCCGGTCGTACCCGGTCGATCGCGGTCGTCGTCCCTGACGTCACCAACCCGTTCTTCGCCGCCGTGGTGAAGGGCGCCGAAGCGGTGGCCCGGCAGGACGAATACCACCTGTTCCTCTCCAACACGGACGAAAACGTCGACCGGGAAGCCGCCGTCCTCGCGGACCTGGTCGGCCGCGTCGACGGGGCGATCCTGGCGCCGACGGTCGAGTCGGACGAGGCTCCGCTGCGCGCGCAACAGGCCGGCCTGCCGATCGTCTTCCTCGACCGCGAGATCGGCGGCACCGGCAGCGACCTGTTCGACTCGGTCCTGGTCGACAACGCCGGCGGCAGCCGGCGCGCGGCCGAGCATCTCCTGGACCTGGGCCACAGACGGATCGCCATCGTCAACGGCACCGTCAACTCGACCCCGGGCCGGCAACGCCGCGAGGCCTTCCTCGAAACCCTGCAAAAAGTCGAAACCGTGCACGTGTACGAGGAGGTCGGCGACTTCCGCGAACAGGGCGGCTACCAGGCCGTTATGCGGCTCCTCGCCCTCGAACACCCGCCGACAGCCCTGTTCGTGACGAACAACCTGATGACGGTCGGTGCGCTGCGTGCCCTGCACGACCTCGGCATCCGCGTGCCCGACCAACTCTCCATCATCGGCTTCGACGACCTCGACCTCGCGGCGCTGCTGATGCCGCCGCTGACCGTCGTGTCCAGGCCGATGGAGGAGCAGGGCGCGCTGGCCATGCGGCTGCTGCTGCGCCGGCTGAGCGAGAGCGGCGACGTGACGGCACGCCGCATCGTGCTCGAGACCAACCTCCTGGTCCGCGGATCAACCGGGCCGACCCCCACGCACCGACGTACGACCTGATTGGACACTGATGACGACTCGCCGTGATTTCCTTTCCGTGACCGCGAAGCTCCTCGGTGGCGGCGCACTCGTGGCCGTGTCCGGCGGGGCACTGGCCGCCTGCTCCAGCGACGACGACGCCAGCGCGGCAGGCTCCAAAGGCCCAAGCCCGGTCACCTTCCAGCTCGGCTGGCTCGCCAACGTCGAGAACATGGGCATCTACGTCGCCGACGACGGCGGTTACTACACCAAGGAAGGCCTGAAGACCACGGTCGTCCCGGGCGGCCCGTCGGTGTCCGTCGGCCCCCTGATCGCCAGCGGCAAGGCGTTCGTCGGCCTCGACTCGGTCGACACCATCGCCCGGGCGCGCAAGGAAGGCGCCCCGCTCAAGGTCGTGGGCGCCACCCTGCAGAAGAACCCCTCCGCCGTGGTGTCCCTGGCGAAGAACCCCATCCGTACCCCGCAGGATCTGGTCGGCAAGCGCCTCGGCGTGCAGCAGTCCGGCACCGAGATCTACAACGCGTTCTTCAAGGCCAACGGCGTCGACCCCAAGTCGGTCACCTACGTGCCGGTGCAGTTCGACCCGGCCCCGCTCGTCAACGGCGAGGTCGACGCGTTCGCGTCCTTCCTGACCTCCCAGCCCATCCAGCTCAAGCGCCAGGGAATCGAGACGGAAGCCTTCCTCCTCGCGGACTTCGGGTACGGGCTGTGGGCCGACGCGTTCGTCGTCAGTGAGCAGACGCTCGCCGACAAGGAGTCGCGGGCGCGGCTGGTCAACCTGATGCGGGCCAGCGTCAAGGGCTGGCAGGACGCCGTGGCGGACCCCGCCCGGGGCGTCAAGCTCGCGGTCGAGAAGTACGGCAAGAGCCTCCAGCTCAACGCCGACGAGCAGCTCCTGACCGCGCAGTCCTTCGTCCCGCTCATCGCCACGCCGGAGACGAAGACCAACGGCCTGCTCACGATGTCGAAGGACGGCATCGAGGCGAACATCAAGACGATGGCGGCGGTGGGCATCACCGCGACCGCCGACGAGTTGTTCGACACGACGATCCTGGCGGAGGTCTTCGCCGGAAAGCCGACGGTGTAAGGCATGGCAACCGAAGGATTCGACCCCTGGACCCAGGTCCGCACCCTGCACGACCTGCCGGCCGACGAGGTCATCTCCGCCTTCCAGAAGGCGATCCGGCGCGGCGAGCTGGAGGAGGCGATCCTGCTCGCGTACGAGATGTACGTGACCAGCGCCGAGCTGGAGGAGTGCCTCTGGCACCGGCTGCAGGTCATCTCGGTGGAAGACGTCGGCTCGGGGTCCTTTGTGGAGCCCGTCATCGTCGATTCGGTCTACCGCATGCACGAGCGCGTCCCGCGCCCGCGCGGCGACCGTTTCCTGTTCGCCGTCCACGCCATCCGCCTGCTCGCCGGCAGCACCAAGGACCGCACGTCCGACGAGCTCGCCAACTGGGCGGCGCGCGTTATCGACGAGCGGCTTCCCCAGATCCCCGACCACGCCCTGGACATGCACACCCGCCGGGGCCAGGAGCTGGGCCGCGACCTGCTGCACTTCCTGCAAGAAGGCGCGCTCGTGCACAACGAGCTCCCGGGCCGCGACACCACGTACCGCGACTGGCTGGTCGCCCAGGCCACGGCGGAACGGGAATGACCACGGTGGTGGCGCCCACCCAAGGCTTCGTCGCCGCAGGCGTGACGAAGTCGTTCCGGATGGGCCGCTCCAGCGTGCTGGCGCTCAACGAGGTCGACCTGACGACCACCAACGGGTCGTTCACCGCCCTGCTCGGCCCGTCCGGCTGCGGGAAGTCGACCCTGCTGCGCATCTTCGCGGGGCTGGAGAGCGCCACCTCCGGTGAGGTGCTCGTGCACGGTCAGGACCCGGACCGGCTGCGCCGCGAGCACCGCGTCGGCGTCGCCTTCCAGGACTCCGCGCTGCTGCCGTGGCGCAGCGTCGAGGCCAACATCCGGCTCCCGCACCAGATCGCCGGCCGCAAGGCCGACCCGGTCGAGATCCGCGACCTGATCAAACTGGTCGGGCTCGACGGATTCGAGAAGGCCCGGCCGGCCCAACTCTCCGGTGGCATGCGGCAACGCGTCGCCATCGCCCGTACGCTGGCGATCAATCCCGAGGTCCTGATGCTCGACGAGCCGTTCGGCGCGCTCGACGAGATGACCCGGCAGCGACTCAATCTCGAGCTCCAGCGCATCTGGATGGAGCGCGCGACGACGACGCTGCTGGTGACCCACTCGATCGCGGAGGCCGTCTTCCTGTCCGACCGGGTCGTCGTGATGGCGCAGCGCCCCGGCCGGGTCCTCGCGACCGTCGACATCGACCTGCCGCGGCCACGTACCCCCGAGATCCTGCGCAGTCCCGAGTTCCACGCGCTCTGCGACCGGCTCGGCGAGCTGCTCTTCACCCAGGAACCGCCACAGTGAAACGCGTCGCACCCGCAGTCATCGGGCTGGGCCTCCTGGTCGGCGCCTGGTTCGCGCTCTCGGCCTTCCTCTCCGATCTGCGCGTCATCCCGTCGCCCGACGACGTGCTCGTCCAGCTCTGGCAGGACCGCTCCGCCCACCTGTCGAACACCGCGGTCACGCTGCGGGAGGCGATGGTCGGCTACCTGTGGGGCAACCTGGCCGCGATCCTGCTCGCGGTGCTGTTCGTCCGCGTGCCGGCTGTGGAACGGGTGCTGCTGCGCCTTGCCATCGCCAGCTACTGCGTGCCGCTGGTGGCCATCGCGCCGATCCTCGTCGTCGTGCTGCCCGGCGACGCGCCGAAGGAAGCCCTCGCGGCGCTGTCGGTCTTCTTCACCACCCTCGTCGCCACCGTCGTCGGCCTTCGGTCGAGCGACGCGACGGCGGTGAACATCGTGCACGCGTACGGCGGCTCGGCCTGGCAGACCCTATGGCTGGTGCGGATCCGCGCGGCGCTGCCGAGCCTGTTCGCGGGCCTGCGCATCGCCGCACCCGCCGCACTGCTCGGCGCCATCATCGGCGAGTACCTCGGTGCGAGCCGCGGCCTCGGTGTCGCGCTCGTGCAGGCCCAGTCGTCGTTCGAGGTCGCCCGCACGTGGGGGATCGCATTGGTGATCTCGGCCGTCGCCGGCCTGCTGTACGCGGTCACGGCGCTCGTCGCCCGCCTGGCGACACCGTGGGCGGGCCGTCTCCTTGACGTGGGCGTGGGGGAGACCGCCGCGCCACGGGCCAACCGCCTGCTCCGCGCGCTGGAAACCACCGGTTTCCTGGTGCTTACCGTGGCCGTCACGATCGCCGGTTGGTACGCGCTGCTGCGCCTGTTCGACCTGAACGGCTACTTCGCCAAGACACCGGCCGACGTCTTCGCGTACGTCGTCTCGGACCCGGAGGCCGGCGCACACCGCGACGAGCTCTTCGCGGCCCTGAAGGTCACGCTGGTGGACGCGGCGGTCGGCTACCTCGTCGGCACGGTGGTGGCCGTACTCATGGCGATCGTCGTCGTGACCGTCCGCGCGGTCGAGCAGACGATGATGCCGGTGGCGATCGTGCTGCGCTCGGTCCCGCTGGTGGCCATGGCACCACTGATCGCACTCGTCTTCGGCCGCGGCCTGCTGGGCGTGACGGTGATCGTCGCCCTGGTCGTCTTCTTCCCGACTCTGGTCAACCTCTCCGTCGGACTGCGGGCCGCGCCCACGCCGGCGTGCGAGGTGGTCACCTCGATGGGCGGCACACCGTTCCACACGGTGACCAAGGTCCGCATCCAGTACGCACTGCCGGCGCTGTTCGCCTCGGCCCGGATCGCGGTGCCGGCAGCGATCGGCGGCGCCACGCTGGCCGAGTGGCTGGCGACCGGCAAGGGGCTCGGTAGCCTGCTCGTCGTCGCGTACAGCGGCTCGCGGTTCGGCACTCTCTGGGCCGGCGCCGTGCTCGTGGTCGTCGTCTCGGTCGGCCTGTACGCGTTGATCGGCGCCGTCGAACGTCCGGTCCTGCGCCGATACACACCCCAGTATTCGACCCGCTGATTCTCTTGTTCGAGACGAAAAAAGTGTTATCCGTCCAGGCGTTTTAAGGAACTCTTAGATAGCTTTCGGGTACGGGAGCGGAGCGCCTAACCTACCGACGACCTTGGCTTTCTTTGCTTTTGGGAAGTGAACGCGTTGTCGATCGTACGCAACAAGTGGGGCATCACCGCCGGACTCGCCGCCGCCGTGCTGGTGGTCGGGGCCGCGGCCGTGTACCTGTCCGGTGGTGACACCGAGCCGGTCCCGACGAACGTCAGCAACGCCGCCGGATACGTCGGTGCGGAGTCGTCCTCGTCCCCGTCGTCGCCATCCGCGCCCGGGCAGCCCTCGGCCACCGCCAGCGCTCGCGCGGGCGCGGGTGTCAAGCCGTCGACTCCGGCCGACGAACCGCCTCCGGTTCCGAAGTCCGGCTGGATCCCGATCGACCGCGCGGCGTGGAAGGCACAGGTCGACGCGTACAACGCGCTCAAGATTGATCCGGTCCCGGCCGGGGTGGGCAACCTGGCGGAGTTCCGCGCGGACTGCACCTACAGCCACCGACTGCCGGACGACCCGATCGTCGCGCCGGGCCTGCCGGGTGCCTCACACATGCACTCGTTCGTGGGCAACAAGGCCGTCAAGGCGAGCACGGTCGCGTCGGACCTGACGAAGTTCACGGCCACCACGTGCAAGCCGGTCAAGGACCACTCGGCGTACTGGGTGCCGACCCTCTACGACAACGCGACCAACAAGCCGGTAGAGACCACGGGCTTCCGGGTGTACTACCGCGCGCTGTCGAAGGACTCGACGGGCCAGATGCCGATGCCCAGCGGGCTACGCATGATCAGCGGCGACGCCAAGAAGAAAACGCCGACCCCACGCGGCGCGCGCGGCCAGTTCTACTGCGCCTTCTACGGCCCAGGCGACCTGGACGGCATCGCCCGCAGCAAGAACGGCAACTGGCCCATCTGCGGCGGCGACGCCACGCTGCACTTCATGCTGGGGTTCCCGGACTGCTGGGACGGCAAGCACCTGGACAGCCCGAACCACAAGGACCACGTGGCGTACGGCTCCGGCAACGGGTGCCCCCGCAGCCACCCGGTGAAGATCCCCGCGATCACCTTCGACATCCAGTACGGGGCGAAGGGCACGTCGGCGGGCTACTACCTGTCCTCGGACAAGGAAGGCAAAAGCGCCTCCTCGATGCACGGCGACGCGTTCGTGATGTGGGACGTGGCGACGATGAACAAGCGCACGAAGAACTGCGTCTTCCAACGCCGCACGTGCGACAACAACGGCTACCAGAAGTAAGCCGAACCTCGAACGCTGAAAGGTCACGAGCGTTTCAGGATGACCCCGCGGATGACGGACTCGGTCTCGGCGGCGCGTTCGTTGCCGCTGGCCCAGGGGCCGCGTAGCGCTAATCGGGGCTTGTTTTGACGGCGGGGTTCATGATGACGTCGATGTGGCGTATATCGAGATCGGCGATCGGCGATCGGCGATCGGCGATCGTCGGCCGTGCGGACCCGGCGGAGCTGGCCCGCGGTGGGCTGGGCGCGGTGTCCGGTGCCGTCGCCGGATGGTTGGTATTCGAACCTATGCCCGTTCAGGCTCGGCGTGGGGTTTCGCCGTCGGCGGAGTCGCATCGCTTGCGGCGCGCGGCCGCCATCGGCACCGCCAGACGCGCTTCAGCAAAGGGTCGTCTTCGGGATGTTGATTGCTCAGAAGTGCGGGTA
The DNA here is from genome assembly GCF_900107455.1 of Asanoa ishikariensis. Classification (GTDB taxonomy): domain Bacteria; phylum Actinomycetota; class Actinomycetes; order Mycobacteriales; family Micromonosporaceae; genus Asanoa; species Asanoa ishikariensis. Next base: position 345,336 of record NZ_FNQB01000005.1, read on the forward strand.
CGAGCCCGGTATGGTCTTGCAGATGAGGCGCGACGCGCTGGCCCGAGTGCTGGGTCGGCGCTAGTGGCTGACCGGATCTCGGACCCGTGGGGTGCGCGTACACCTTATGGACCCGGGGCTGACTGGCCGGTGCGGGTCGATGTCCAGCTCGCCGACGGCTTGGCCGAGGGTGACGTCGACCGGTGGGTGCCAGCGGCGTCGCTGTTGCATTCCAACGGCGACGCGATGGACATCGCGGTCAAGGACGGGCGGATCGCCGGGGTACGCGGGCGCGCCGTCGACCGGGTCAACCGAGGGCGGCTGGGTCCTAAGGACCTGTTCGGCTGGCAGGCGAACAACAGCCCGGACCGGCTTACCCGACCGCTGGTCCGTGAGGGTGGCCGGCTGGTCGAGACGGACTGGGACACGGCCATGGGCCGGATCGTCGAGAAGTCCCAGGAGCTGCTGGCCGGGCCAGGTGGCTGGGGCAGGTTCGGGTTCTACACGACCGGACAGTTCTTCCTGGAGGAGTTCTACGCGCTCGCCGTCATCGGCAAGGCCGGCATCGGCACGCCGCACATGGACGGCAACACCCGGCTGTGCACGGCGACCGCGGCGGCTTCGTTGAAGGCGACTTTTGGCACGGACGGGCAGCCCGGCTCCTACACCGATGTCGACCACTGCGACGCGATCGCCCTGTGGGGCCACAACGTGGCCGCCACCCAAACGGTGCTGTGGAGCCGGATGCTCGACCGCCGACACGGCACCGACCCGCCGGCGATGCTGGCCGTCGATCCGCGCCGCACCCCGGTCGCCCGCGAGGCCGACGTGCATCTCGCCGTCCGGCCCGGCACCAATGTCGCTCTGCTCAACGGGCTGCTGCGCGAGATCATCCGCAACGGGTGGTACGACGAGTCGTACGTCGCCGCTCACACCATCGGCTTCGAGGCCCTGGCGGAGACCGTCGGCGGCTATACGCCTGAGCGGGTGGCGGAGATCTGCGACGTGACCGCCACCGATGTCCGCCGCGCTGCCGAGCTGCTCGGCTGCGCACGCCGGCTGCTGTCCACCGTGCTGCAGGGCTTCTATCAATCTAACCAGGCCACCGCCGCGGCCTGCCAGGTCAACAACCTGCACCTGCTTCGCGCGATGATCGGCCGCCCGGGCGCCGGCGTGCTGCAGATGAACGGGCAACCCACCGCGGAGAACAATCGCGAGTGCGGCGCCGACGGCGACCTGCCGGGCTTCCGCAACTGGGCCAACCCGGAGCACGTCGAGCAGCTCGCCCGGCTGTGGAACGTGGACCAGCGGATCATCCCCGCCTGGTCACCACCCACCCACGCCATGCAGATCTTCCGGTACGCCGAGCAGGGCTCGATCCGGTTCCTCTGGGTCAGCGCCACAAACCCGACGGTCACCCTGCCGGACCTGGCCCGGATCCGCCGGATTCTCAACCAGGAGGGTCTGTTCCTGGTGGTGCAGGACCTGTTCCTGACCGAGACCGCGCGGTACGCCGACGTGGTGCTCCCGGCGGCCACGTGGGGCGAGAAGACCGGCGCGTTCACCAACGCCGACCGCACCGTGCACCTGTCGGAAAAGGCGGTCGACCCGCCCGGTGAGGCCCGACCCGACCTCGACATCCTCCTCGACTACGCCCGCCGGATGAACTTCCGCGACCGGGACGGCCAGCCCTTGCTGCCATGGCATACGCCCGAGGAGGTCTTCGACGCCTGGCGAGAGTGCACCCGCGGCCGTCCCTGCGATTACTCCGGCCTGTCGCACGCGAAGCTGCGCGACGGCGGCGTGCAGTGGCCGTGCACCGACGACGCCCCAGGCGGCACCGAGCGGCTCTACACCGACGGCGTGTTCCACACCGACCCGGACTACTGCGAGACGTACGGCCAGGATCTGCTCACCGGGGCCGAGTTCACCGGCGACGAGTACCGCGCGAAACGACCGGCCGGGCGGGCGTTCCTGCACGCGGCCGCCTATCAGCCGTCGCCCGAGGTGCCCGGGCCGGAGTATCCGCTCCAGCTCGTCACCGGACGCAGCCTCTACCATTTCCACACCCGCACCAAGACCGCCCGCGCGCCCGAGCTCCACGCGGCCGCCCCGGACGTCTGGGTCGAGCTGCACCCGTCCGACGCCGCAGTGGCCGGAATCGGCGAGGGAGACCGCGTCCGGGTCGAGTCGGCGCGCGGTGCCGTCACGGCGCCGGCCCGGCTCAGCGGCGTACGCCCCGGTGTGGTGTTCCTGCCGTTCCACTATGGCTGGTGGGACAGGGGCGACGAGCCCGACGGGCGGGCGGCCAACGAGCTGACCCTGACCGCGTGGGACCCGGTCTCCAAGCAACCGCTGTTCAAGAGCGCCGCGGTGCGGGTCGCTCGGACGGAGAACTGAGATGCACGTGGCCCACTATCTCGGCCTGCTCCACCGAGCCGAGGCCAACCTCGCTGACGCCTACCGGCAGGTCGGCGCAGCCCACGCCGAGGAAGCCGACGTGCACCACCTGACCGGCAGGCTGGCCGCGCAGTGTGACCAGCACGTCGAGCGGCTGGCGCCGTTCGTCGAGCGGTACGCGCAGGAGGCCCCGCAGGAGCCAGAGCGGCTGCACGCGGAGCTGTTCGCCGGGGCCCGCGGCGGTGGCCTCGGCGTGCTCCGCGACCTGCACGACCTCTACCTGATGGCGTCTTACGCCGACATCACCTGGACCGTCCTCGGCCAAGCGGCCGCTGGGCTGCGCGACGACGACCTCGCGACCGCCGTCGCGGAATGCGAACAGGACACGTCGATCCAGCTGTCCTGGTTGCGTACCCGGATGAAGGCAGCCGCACCGCAGGCACTCGTGGTGGCGTAGAGGCGCGGGTCAGTGCAGATGTCAGAGGCGAGTCTTCGCTAGAACAGCCACCCCAACCCCGCGCGTGCGACTGTCCTTAGGCCGCGGTCATGCCACCGTCGATCGCTAATGCGGCTCCGGTGATGAACCTGGCTTCGTCGCTGAGTAGGAATGCCACGAACGCGGCGATCTCCTCCGGTTGCGCGATCCGCCCGACCGGGTGCAGTGCGCCGGCGGCGCGGATGCTGTCGGCCGGGTTGGCGCCCATGGCGCCGCGCAGTAGCGGGGTGTCGACGCCTCCGGTGATGAGCGCGTTGATTCGTACGCCGGCCGTGGCCGTGTCGAGTGCCGCCGATCGGGTCAGGCCGACGACGCCGTGTTTGGCGGCGCTGTAGGAGGCCATTCCGACCGCGCCTGTGACGCCAAGGTTGGAGGCGTTGTTGACGATCGCGCCGCCGCCGGCGGATTGTAGGGCGGGAATTTGGTACTTGAGTCCGAAGAAGACACTGTTGAGATTGAGGGCCAGGTCGGCGCTCCAGGCGTCCTCGGTGATGTCGGCGACGGGGCCGTACGCGGTGGCCGCACCCACGTTGTTGAACGCGCCGTCGATCCGGCCGTAGTGCTCGACAGCCGTGCTCACCAACCGCTCCACCTCCGCCCCGACGGTGACATCGGTAGGCACGAAGAGCACATCCCGGCCCTCACCGTGCAGCGTGGCGGCCAGGGCCTCACCTGCTTCGCGGCCGCGTGCCGCCAGGACGACCTTCGCGCCTTCGGCGCTGACCCGCTCCGCGACGGCGCGGCCGATGCCGGAGGTGGCCCCGGTGATCAGAATGACTTTGTCGTGAAAGCGTGTGGACATCATTGTTCCTCTTCAGTTTGCGGAATGCGGGTGGTCGAACGTGAGGACGAGCCGCCCCCGGACGCCGCCGGCCTCAAGTCGGCGGTGGGCTTCGTGGGCCTCGGCGGCGGGAAGCGCCTTCGCGACCCGCGGCGTGAGCGCACCGGACTCGGCGTGGCTGCGGATCTCGTCGAGCTTGTCCGTCCGGCCGGCGTAGTCGGGCACGAACGGCGATAGCAGGGTGATCCCGCGATCGCTCACCGAGTCGTAGCCGCCGGGCTCCTCGGCCTGGCGGAACCGGACCAGCGTGCCGCCGTCCCGGACGGCGTCGATCAACCGCGGCCCGAACAGCGCCACGTCCGCGACGGCGTCCACGCCATCGGGATAGCGCGCCCGGATGCGGTCGACGACGTCGGGACCGCGGGCCACGACCTCGGCCGCACCGAACTCGCGGACGAGGGCTTCGTCGGCCGGGGCGGCGTCGGCGATCACGGTGATCCCGGCGCTGCTGGCCAGTTGGACCAGGTAGCTGCCGAGCGTTCCGGCGGCGCCGATCACCGCGAGGGTCGAGCCGGGCGCGAGGCCCAGCTGGTCGAGTGTCAAGAGTGCGGTCAGTCCGTTCATCGGCAGCGTGGAGGCGGCCTCATGGCCGACGCCCTCCGGCGCACGGACCACCCAGCTGGCCGGCAGCACCACGTACTCCACGTAGCTGCCGCCGCTGTACGCGAGGGTGCCATCGGGGGCGGGGGTCAGCGGCAGGAGCATCGCCATCACCGGGTCGCCGACGGACAGGTCGGTCTTCGTCCCCGGGCCGATCTCGTCGACCACGCCGGCCACGTCCATTCCAGGCACGTACGGCCCAGGCGTCCCGGACATCGCCCACGCGAGCCCGCCGGACCGAATCAGCGTGTCCGACGGGCTCACGGCGGCCGCGTGCACACGGACCCGCACCGTTCCGCGATCGGCGTGCGGTTCCGGCAGTTCGAGGACCCGCAGGACGTCCGGTCCGCCGAACTCATATAGGCCAACAGCTCGCATGGCTGGTACCCCTCCGTAGTGGTGTCCATCACGTACCTAGTATTTGATCCGTACTGCCTCCCCGAGTGTGCGGACTACCCGCGGCATCGACAAGAGAGCACTTCAAGGTGCCTAGGTATCAGCGGAGGTACCGTGCGGATGGCTTCTCGACACGGTGGTATCTCTCGTATACTCCTTGCCATGGCCCTTCCGATCACATCCGTGTCCGACGACGCGGCACAGGAACTGTGCGGGCGAGGGCGCGAGCTGGTTCGAGACGTACTCGAACGGATCGGCGACAAGTGGTCCGTGGTCATCATTTGCCAGCTGGGCCACTCCACGAAGCGGTTCAACGAGCTTCGGCGACTGAGCGAGCCCATCACCCAACGCATGCTCAGCGCCACCCTGCGCGGGCTGGAACGGGACGGCCTGGTGACCAGGACTGTCCAGGACACCAAGCCGCTGCGGGTCGACTATGCCCTGACGCCGCGCGGCATCAGCCTGCTCGGCGTCGCGCAAAGCCTCGCTGGTTGGGCCGTCGACAACGCCGCCGGCATCCAGGACTCGAGGACGGCCTTCGAAGCGCGGGAGGCGAGTCAACCGTCCGCTCGTTAGCGCGCCGACCATAGGGGCATGTCGGTACCCGTCACCCGGTTGAACAGCCAGTCCACCGCGGTCACCAGCACCACCGCTCCGGCCGCGATCAACAGCTGGGTCGGGGTCGTGAGCAGGCCGAGACTGACGATCAGAGTGGTGGCGCCGGCCGGCGGATGAGAAGCCCGCAGGACAAGAAGCACCAGCGTCGTCACGGCCAACGACGCGGCAGCGGCCCCGATCCGGGGACCAGTCACGCCGCCCTCCAGCACCGACGGGCGGTCGGTCAACCCGCACGCGACGAGAAAGCCGTACCCGGCCAACAGCGCCACGGCATGCCCGATCAGCGTGTTCCGCGGCGACGACTCCGGCGCCTTGGGACTCTCCAGGTGGAGCATGATCGCGGGCCCGAGGCTCGGAAACAACCATGGCTGATGGGTGAGTGCAGCCACCCCACCGGCAATCGCGATCGCCACCGCACTACCGACGAACACACGAGTCGGCCCGCGCAGGTCCGACACTCCACTGCCTCCTACCAGGCGCGGACACTTGGCACCACTATCCCCTTCTGGACGCCTTCCCGAGCTCGGTTCGACGATCTACGTGAGCGCCGACCCCGGCTGAGGGGAGTGCCGTCCCAACGATCGCGTGACGCGGACCCGTCCGCGGTGGTGGCAGGCTACGGCCGGCGTCGAATGTCGGGGGTGTCCGGCATGATCCTCGCGTGACGGCGACTGGGGATCTGCTCGCAGGGGTGGACGAGGTGCGATGGGGCCGGATGCGGCACGCGTACGGTCCGGCGGTGGAGGTGCCCGATCTTCTGCGCGGTCTGGCCGCGGCCGACCCTGCGGCTCGGGAGACCGCACTTGACGCGATGTACGGGAGCATCCACCACCAGGGCGACGTGTACGCCTGCACGGTCGCGGTGATCCCGTTCCTGCTGCGGATCGTCGCGGACGTCGGCCGGCCAGGCCGCGGCGAGATCGTCGAGCTACTCGCGAGCATCGGCGGCGCGGACGATCCCGAGCCTCGACCCGGGCTCTACGGGCAGGCGAGGCAAGCGGTCTCCGAGGCCTACCCGCTGTGGACGGCACTGGTCCACGATCCCGACCCACGGGTCCGTGCCGTCGTGCCGGCCGTGCTGTCCGTCTGCGCCGAGCAGGCGACCGATCGCTTCGGCCTCTTGAGGGACCGGTTCGCGGTGGAAGAGGACCCGCAGGTGCGGACCGCGATCGTTGACGGCGCTGCGAAAGTCGCCGAGACACCGGCGATCGGCGGGTGGCTCGCCGACCTGCTCGCCGACGACGACGAGGACGTGCAGGTGCGGGTGACCGCGCTCGCCGCGCTGACGCGGCTTGGTGTGCCGACGGTGCGAGCACGCACCGCGCTGGACCTGCTCAAGGCCGTGTACACGCGGGGAACGCCGGTGGTGGAGCCAGCCGGATTCACGACCGACACCCTCATCGGCTCGGTGCGCCGTCGGCGCGAGAACGCGGCCGTCGGGCGCCAGGCCCCGCAGGCGGAGCAGTTGGTGCGCGCGGTCAGCGACGGTCTGGGCGACCGGGTGGAGGACCGCGTCACCCTGCTGTCCACGCTGCTGGCCTCGCCGCACTGGGAATGCCGGTTCGACGCCATGTTCCCGGCGGGCAACCTCATCGACGGATGGCGTGGGTCCTTCGCTCCGCTCGTGGCTCTGGTCGGTGACCGGCTGCGCGACGACCACCCGGGGCTGCGGTCGAGGGCTACGCAGGTGCTGGAGGACCTGGGCGAGCTGGCCCGCCCCGCGGCCGACTCCCTGTTCGGCGCTCTCTCACTGTCCCCTCGCGAGGCGCATCACTCGGCGATGGACAGCGACTTGCCGTGGGTGGTGGAGTGGGCGCACGGCATGCCCACGGTCGGCTCGGCCCTGAAGGCGTTGGCCGGCACCGGTGACCCTCGGGCGTTGCCGATGCTGCAATGGGCGCTCGAACGTCGCCGGCTGCCACGCGATGTCGGACAGCTCGTCGGCGGCTACGGTGCGCGGGCCAGCCACCTGCTGCCGATCATCCGCCGCCGCCTTCGCAGACTTCGCGACGACGAGCGGCGCGACAACCTCGCGTACGCGGTCGGCGCTATGGGCCCGGCCGCGGCGGAAGCCGTGCCCGACCTGATGAAGCTGCCGGCGAGCTCGGCAGTCGTCCGGGCCCTCGCGGCCATCGGCCCGGCCGCGGCCCCGGCCATGGGCTGGCTACGCGAGCAGGCCGCAGCCTCCGACGGGTCGGTCGCCGCGACCACTGCCGAAGCGCTGTATGCCGTCGGCGGTGACGTCGCCGCGGCGTTGGCCGTGTACGACAGGCTCCTCGGCGGGGATCAATACGATCAGCGCGCCGCTGCGGACGGACTCGGCCGGTTGGGAACCCACGCCGCCTCGCACGCGGGCCAACTCCGCAAGCTTCTGCGTCGCAAAGACGCCTACGGCTGGCTCCGGCTGGCCGCGGCCCGTGCGCTGTGGCACGTCGCCGGCGAGACGTCGACCGTAACACCGGTGCTCGAGCTTGTCTGGGATGCCAACCCACACACCCGCACAGGGATCGCGCAGGTGTGGTCGGACATGGGACCCGCCGCCGACGACGCCAGGCCGCTGCTGATCGCCGAGCTCGCCCGCGTACGCCGGCACAACGCTGGCGGGCCGGGTTCCAGCTCGGCTCAGGTCGTCGACGACGAGCACCTTCTCCGTGCGTGCCGGGCCGCGTTGACGGCCATCGGCGGGTAACAGGGAAGCACCGGAAACGCGCCGGTGACGTCACAGACGTTGGACATGCGGCCGACTTTACAATGAAAACCGTTTTCAACAAGATGGGAGGGTCACGTTCCCGAACCGATCGGCGAGGTACCTGCAATGGCTGTGCCCAAGCGGCGTCTGTCGCGCTCCAACACCCGTCACCGTCGCGCGCAGTGGAAGGCGGCCCTACCGACCGTCGTCGACTGCCCCTGCACGCGTCGCGAGAAGGTGCAGCCGCACCGGGCCTGCACACACTGCGGGCTCTACCGCGGTCGCCAGGTCATGGCGCCCAAGTGACGACCCCCGCGCGCCGGCTCCCGGTCACCGTTCTCTCCGGCTTTCTCGGCGCCGGCAAGACGACGCTGCTCAACCATGTCCTGGCCAACCGGGACGGCCAGCGCGTGGCGGTCATCGTCAACGACATGAGCGAGGTCAACATCGACGCGACGCTGGTACGTGACGGCGGGCAGTTGTCCCGCACCGGGGAGCGCCTGGTCGAGATGACCAACGGTTGCATCTGCTGCACCCTGCGCGACGACCTGCTCGACGAGGTGGCCCGCCTCGCACGCGACGGTCGCTTCGACTATCTGCTCATCGAGTCCAGCGGGATCTCCGAGCCGATGCCGGTGGCCGCCACCTTCGCGTTCGGCGTCGATGACGAACACGTGCTGGCGGGCGGGCTGTCGGCCTATGCGGACGACGACCGTACCGTCGCCGATTTGCTCGTCGATCAGATCGAGTTCGCCGATGTCATCGTCGTGAACAAGACCGACCTCGTGGCCACCGACGAACTCGCGCGCGTCGAGGCGTTGATCACCCGGCTCAACCCGCGAGCCCGCCAGATCCGCGCGGCGTTCGGCCGGGTGCCGCCGGAGGCCCTCCTGCACACCGGCCGCTTCGACATGGCTGCGGCCGAGTTGGCCCCCGGCTGGATCGCCGAGCTCAACGGCGAGCACATACCCGAGACCATCGAGTACGGCATCAACAGCGTGGTGTTCCGCGCCCACGAGCCGTTTCACCCGCAGCGGCTCTGGGACCTGCTCGAGACCGCTGTCATCCGGTACGGCGTGCTGCGGTCCAAGGGTTTCCTCTGGCTGGCCACCCGTCCGGACGTCCAGGCGCTGTGGTCGCAGGCCGGCCCGAACGCCCAGTGCGAACCGGCCGCGATCCCGGTCGCCGCGTCCGGCGAGTGGCCTCAGGATCCCGCCGAACGCGCCGAACTGGAGCGTGACTGGCACCCGATCTTCGGCGATCGCCGCCAAGAGCTCGTCTTCATCGGTGTCGACCTGCCGTTCGACGAGTTGCTCGAGGGCCTGCGCCGGTGCCTGCTGACCCCAGCGGAGCTCGCCGGGGGAGAGGATTCGTGGCGCGCCTTGCCGGACCCCTTTCCGCGATGGGACGACCGTGGCATCTGAGAGCGGGCCGCTGGTGGTCATGGTGTTCGGGTTTCGGCCCGACATCTGCGCCGCCGTGGCCGAGACATTGCGGGACCGCGAGGGGCCCACCCGAGTGGTGCACTACGAGACGTTCGGGCGGGCCGGTCATGGCGCCCTCCCGGAGGCGGTGGTTCGCGACCTACGCACCCTGGCTCACCGCCCGGACGATCCTGACGTGATCGCCGTCCTGCCACAGTCCTGCGAGCCCGACCAGCTCCGCGCCGCCTGGTCGGCGTCGAGCGACGGTGGGGCCGCCCGGCTCGGCACGATGGTCACCGCCGTCGCGGCCGACTGGCTGCTCGACGGGCTGACCAACGACGACTCGCTGCGGTCCGTCGACCTGCAGCACGGCGCCGACGACGACCGGTCGATCGGCGACCTGGTGGCGCGGCAGATCGAGCAGGCCGACGTGGTGGTCACCGCCGACAAACCGGCCGACGCATGGGAGTACGAGCAGGTGCGCGTCCTGCTGCATCGCATCGCGCCGTGGCCGGGCCACCTCGACGCCGACGACGGTCGCCTTTCCGCCCTGCTCGTCCGGCCGGGCCACCATCGCGTCCCGCCGTCGCCGACCACCCGGGGGCTGAGCGGCATGGTGGTCGGCGTCCACGAACCGCTGCCCGAGCACGGCGTGACGTCCTGCGTGTTTCGGGCCCGCCGCCCGTTCCACCCCGGCCGGCTCCACGACGCCCTCGACGACCTCACCGACCAGGTGCTGCGCTCCCGCGGCCATTTCTGGCTCGCCAGCCGACCCGACCTGGTCCTGTCCTGGGAATCCACGGCCACTGTCACTATCGGCCCGGTCAGCGGCTGGCTGGCCGACCTGCCGGACGGGCACTGGCGCGACGTCGACCCGCAGCGCCGCCTCTTCGCCGCCTTCGACTGGGATCCGTACTACGAGGACCGACACCACCACCTGGCATTCGTCGGCCTCGACATGGACCCGGTCGGCATACACCGCACGCTCACCCGCTGCCTGCTCACCGACGAAGAACTGTCCTGCGGCGAGGACGGCTGGCGGCGACTTCACGACCCGTTCGAACGGGCGTACCCGGCATCAGCCCAGACCTGACCGCGGCCGCGCAAGATCGATACCTGCTCTTTCGACCATCCCGCCCGGCCGTTCATCGTCTCGTTTCTAGGCGCACGTAGCGTGAGGCGACTTGGAGGGTCGATGGCTATCGGGCAGCGTCCACGCGGACCGCGTCTCGTTCTGGTCGCCAGCGTATTCGCGGTCGGGCTCGCGTTCATCTGCAGCTGATCCGCGTATTCGCCCTCGACGAATAGACCTTGCGCGATCGGATCGGTCTCGAGAGCCAGTCGCCGACCGGCGACGGATGCGGTGTGACGTTCGACGAGATCCGCTTCGTAATCGAACGCCTCACCGACCTCCGTGACGGCTCATGAATCAGACGGTCTTGGTCAGTCCACCGTCGGTTCTAACAGCGCCCAACACGTGTCCCCGCGAGGTGAGACAACTCAACAGACGCGGATCGGGGTAGCCGACGGGCTCCTCATCGCCGAGCGGTTACTCCGTCTTCCCAGAGCGGTATGCGGCTGTTTGGGCTGCGTGGGTTCGCCGGTGGCATGCCATTGCAGCCCAGGGGCCCCCACGTCAGCGCCGAGCGTCCAGACGCCACGACCCAACAGCCCAACAGCCCAACAGCCCAACAGCCCAACAGCCCAACAGCCCAACAGCCCAACAGCCCAACAGCCCAACAGCGCCGCGCCCTGTGGCACCCAACGGCGCGACGCCACAACCCAACAGCACGACGGCGTGACCCAACAGCACGACGGTGCGACCGCACACCCCATGTTGGGGAAACCAATGTGTGATGGCGCGCCGCGGGCGTGACCCAACAGCCCTTTGCTGTGAGGTAACCGTTGAGTACCTCGCTCGCAAATTCGGTCGTTGGCGACCCAACAGGGAACCCTTTGGACCGACATTGGACCGTGCAGCAGGCTTGTGTCGGCCGCGCAGGGACCCGCTGACGAGTTGAGCTGCCTTAGCTGGAATCGATCACCCCAGCGCCCCAAAGACACTCATATCGCTAGCTGCTCGACCGAAACTAGGGAAGTACCTCCTCATCGCACGTAAGGCTTCACCCTGGCGGTTGATCGGGCAACCGTCTGAGCGTGCGCCAGCAATGAGGGCCTTGGGACGGGTCGGCCTGGACCCGATCCTGTTGTCGGCCCTGAGCCCGGCCCAGACTCCGCGTCGCCAGGCCGGGGCTGGGCCGGGTCCACCCTGCCCAACACCCCAGGTAGACCTAGTTTATGTCGAGCCGCCCAGTAGCCCGACAGCTCCTTGAGCAGGAGCTCCCCCCGGCAACTCACCGCTTTCGTTCATTGCCTACAGCCGCCGTCCCCCCGCGCAGCCGGATTTAGCTGATATCTCGGACCGCGTTGACGCGAGTGACGCCCGCCGCCCGAGTCGCTCGATCTCGAAGGTGGCCGAGCAGAGATCGTGAACGGCCCAGGCGTAAAGGGGGCCTCGACCGTGAAGGTCGAGGCCCCGGAGGGTCTGTACCGTGCACTCCAGCCGGGTGCCAACTCGGGAATCGAGTGCATGGCCAGACCGTGGCCACTGTTTGATCAAGCGGACAGCAGTTTGCCGAGAACCTGGTTGAGCATCTCGGCTTGTGCTCCCGAAACAGTGATGACGGTCGTCACGTCGTCGTCCGTCAAAGCCAGCTGGACCAGCGTCATGGCATGTGCATCGAGCCTGAGCAGTGTTGCCTCAATGCCTACGAGGTCGTTGGCGTTGCCGGCCGACACTGGTTGCGATACATGCATGCCGGCCGTGTGACAGTCTGCGCGTTCGCACCATGGTGGGTGCTCGGCCAGTCGCTCCACTGTCCGTCCTCCCTGGTCTGTCGGGGCAGCGAAGCGCCGCTAGACGGTATGAGCGTGGGTCCGCCATTGTCGCTTCGACACGGGATGAGCTTACGATGACCTGTACATCCTGTACAGCCTGTCTATTGAACAAACACCATAGACAGGTTGGCCCGGATGGACAAGTGACAGCATCGGGGCGTGATCGACGAGTGGGCGCCAGAGCCGTTCTTTGAACAGCTCGCCAACGTGCTCCGTTCAAAGATCAATTCGGGGGAGTGGCCGCCCGGTCACAAGCTCCCATCCGAGACCACCTTGCAGCAAACGTACGGAGTAGCGCGAGGAACCGTTCGTGCCGCCCTGGACGTGCTCCGCGAAGAGGGTCTCGTGGTGACATTCGTCGGACGCGGGACGTTCGTCAGCCCCAAATAGAGACGACCAACTGACGCGGTGGCGGGTATTACCCCGCCGCGCCTCGGCGGCGCGGATGACGTCCGGGGCGGTCAGCGTGAACGGAGCCGGCGGGCGGCGACCACGACCAGCCCGGTGGCCAGCGCCGTCACCACGAGCATCACCACGAAGCCGCTCCAGCGGCCGGGCGCGCTCAGGCCGTTCTGGAAGCCGGTCACCGTCATGGCGACCGAGGCCAGCCACACCAGGGCGACCAGGGCGAGCAGCGCGCGGTTCATCGCGGCAGCCTAACGCTCGTCGATGGTGACGTCGATGGTGTAGTCCCGCGCGCGGTAGCTGTGATCCCCGTATTCCACGGCGACCCCGGCCGCGTCGAAGGCGCTGCGGGTCATCGTCAGCACAGGCTCGGTCGCCTTGAGCCCGAGGTGTCGCCGCTCGAACGCGGTCGGGGTGCGGGCGCCGATCTCCTGGTGCGCGACCACCGCCCGCACGCCGCGCGCCCGCAGCAGTGGATAGAGGCCGTGGGAGGTGAGCTCCTCGCGGGTCACGCCGGCCGAGCGGGGCGGCAGCCAGTTGCGCAGCAGCGCCAGCGGCTGGTCGCCGGCGAGCCGCAGCCGCACGATCGAGAGCAGGTCGACGTCGGGCGGCAGGTCCAGCTCCGCCGCGATGCGTTCGTCTCGCACGAGCTCGTGTCCGAGCACGACGGTGCTCGGGTGACGGCCGGCGAGGTCGTCGTACAGGCTGGTCAGGCCGGCCCGCCGGTGGACCTTGCGGTTGGCGACCGTCGTGCCCAGCCCGCGCCGGCGCAGCAGCAGGCCCTGGCTGACGAGCTCCGCGATGGCGCGCCGGACGGTCGGTCGGGACAGGTCGAGGCGGGCGGCGAGGGCGATCTCGTTCTCGAACGGGTCGCCGGGCTGCAGGCGCCCGTCGTCGATCGCCGCACGGAGCTGTTCGGCGAGCTGGTGGTAGAGCGGCACCGGCGACGAACGGTCGATCGTCACGGCCACCTGTAGGGCCATGAACCGCACTTTACCTCGCCACATCGATTGACCTGACGTAAAAATGTTGGAACAAATGCTTGACCGTCATATCGACCAAAGTGCACGCTACCCCCAGTCCTCGACGGAGCGACGGAACAGGTGAACGCGATGCGCATCGGCCTGGTAGGGGTAGGAAGGATCGGCGCCTTCCACGCCCGCACGCTGGCGTCACTCGACGCCGTCGACGAGCTCGTGGTCACCGACGCGGATGTGGACGCCGCCCGCTCGCTGGGTGCCGAGCTCGGCGTCGCGGTTGCCGACGACACCACCGCCCTGCTCGCCGCCGGCATCGACGGCCTGGTGATCGCGGCCGCCACCCCCGCGCACGCCGCGCTGCTGTCCGAAGGGGTCGCCGCCGGCATACCCACCTTCTGCGAGAAGCCGGTCGCCGCCACCCTCACCGAGACCCTCGCGTTGACGACTCTGGTCGAGCGGTCGGGCGTACCCGTGCAGATCGGCTTTCAACGTCGGTTCGACGCCGGCTACCGGCGGGTCCAGGCGGCGGTGCGCGCCGGCGAGCTCGGCTTCGTCCACACCATCCGGGCCAACACCCACGACCAGGCGCCGCCGGCCGCGACCTACATCGCCACCTCGGGCGGCATCTTCCGCGACTGCTCGGTGCACGACTTCGACGTCGTACGCTTCGTCACCGGACACGAGGTGGCCACCGCGTACGCCACGGGCGCCAACCAGGGCGCCGACTTCTTCACGGCGGCCGGCGACGTCGACACCGGCGGCGCCCTGCTCACCCTCGATGACGGCACCATCGTGCTGGTCTCCGCGACCCGCTACAACGGCGCCGGCCACGACGTCCGCCTCGAAGTGCTCGGTGAGAAAGGCTCACTCGGCGTGGGCCTGGACCACTCACTCGCCCTCGACTCGGCCGAGTCCGGCGTCAACTTCCCGGCCGGCCCCCGGCACTGGTCCTTCATGGACCGTTTCCAACCCGCGTACCGGGCCGAGTTGGCGGCGTTCGTCGACGTCGCCCGCGGCGCCGCACCGTCACCGTGCACCGTCCGCGACGCCCTGGAGGCCTTCCGGGTGGCCGAGGCGTGCGAGCTGTCCCGGGCGACCGGCCGCCCGATCGCCCTCGCGGACATCACAGGCGCATGAACCCAATCCGTACCCGCCCCGACGACGCGGCGGATGGAGAGAGGCAGACCCGAAATGACGCACAAACTCCGGACGTCCTTGCTGGCGATCGGTGCCGCGGCCGCGCTCACCCTGGCGGCATGCAGTTCCAGCGGCGGCAAGCAGGAGACCGCTGAGGCACCCGCCGCCGGCGCCGCCACCACACCGCGAATGACCGTCGCGTTCATCACCCACTCCGGTCCCGGCGACACGTTCTGGGACCTGGTCCGCAAGGGCGCCGAGGACGCGGCCAAGAAGGACAATGTGGAGCTTCAGTACCAGGCCGACCCGGACGGTCCCGGCCAGGCCAACCTGGTGCAGTCCGCGATCGACAAGAAGGTCGACGGCATCGCGGTGACGCTGGCCAAGCCCGACGCGATGAAGGCCAACGTCACCAAGGCCGCGCAGGCCGGCATCCCGGTGGTCGCCCTCAACGGCGGCATCGACGCTTGGCAAGGCATGGGCGTGCTCGGCTACTTCGGCCAGGACGAGAAGATCGCTGGCCGGGCAGCCGGGCAGAAGATCACCGCAGACGGCGGGAAGAAGGCCCTCTGTGTCATCCACGAGCAGGGCAACGTCGGCCTCGAGGCGCGCTGCGACGGCGCCAAGGAGAGCTTCCCGAACACCGAGAAGGTGTACGTGACGGGCACGGACATGCCCGGCGTCCAGGCGGCGATCACCTCGAAGCTCCAGCAGGACAAGGCCATCGACCGGGTGCTGACCATGGGCGCGCCGTTCGCGCTGGCCGCCGTGCAGTCGGTCAAGGACAGCGGCAGCCAGGCCAAGGTGGTCACGTTCGACACCAACAAGGAGCTCGTCGGCGCCATCAAGGCCGGCACGGTGCAGTGGGCCGTCGACCAGCAGCCGTACCTCCAGGGCTATCTCGCCGTCGACAGCCTCTGGCTCTACAAGACCAACGGCAACACGATCGGCGGCGGCCAGGCGACACTGACCGGGCCGGCGTTCATCGACAGCGGCAACGTGGCGTCCGTCGAGCAGTACGCCAACAACGGCAAGCGGTGACCACGACAGCCCCGCTGGCGACCCAGGACGACCGGGTCGCCAGCCGGCCGCTCGCGGCCCGCCTGCTCAGCCGGCCCGAGGTCGGCTCGCTGGTCGCCGCGGTCGTCATCTTCCTGCTCTTCATGGCCGTCGCCGAGCCGTTCCGCAACGTGGCCAACATCGGGACGATCCTCTATGGAGCGTCGACGATCGGCATCATGGCCGTACCCGTTGCCCTGCTCATGATCGGCGGCGAGTTCGACCTGTCGGCCGGCGTCGCGGTGACCACCGCGGGCCTGTCCGGGGCGCTGCTCGCCTGGAACTTCGGCCTCAACGTCTGGGTCGGCGTGCTGCTCTCGCTGGTCCTCGCGGTCGCGATCGGGGCGTTCAACGGCTGGCTGCTGTTGCGCACCGGCCTGCCGAGCTTCCTGGTCACCCTCGGCACGTTCTTCATCCTCCAGGGCGTCAACCTCGGCGTGACCCGACTCGCGACCGGCAACGTGGCCAGCGCCGGCATCAGCGACATGGACGGCTTCGCCAGCGCCCACGCCGTCTTCGCGTCGCAGGTCACGATCGGCCCGATCAACTTCAAGATCACCATCTTGTACTGGCTGGTGCTGACTCTGATCGGTGCGTACGTGCTGCTGCGTACCCGAATCGGGAACTGGATCTTCGCGGTAGGCGGCGACGCGGCCGCGGCCCGGGCCGTCGGCGTGCCGGTCCGCTCGACGAAGGTCGGGCTGTTCATGGCTGTGGGCTTCTGTGCCTGGCTGTCGGGCATGCACCTGCTGTTCCAGTTCAACACGGTGCAGTCGGGCGAGGGCGTCGGCAAGGAGTTCATCTTCATCATCGCGGCGGTCATCGGCGGCTGCCTGCTCACGGGCGGCTACGGCTCGGTGGTCGGCGCGTCGATCGGCGCGCTCATCTTCGGGATGGCCCAGCTCGGCATCAACTACGCCGGCTGGAACCCGGACTGGTTCCGCACCTTCCTCGGCGTGATGCTGTTGCTGGCGACGATCGTCAACCTGTACGTCAAGAGGCGGGCGGACCTGCGATGACCATCCTCGAGCTGGAGAACGTGGGCAAGAGCTACGGCAACGTGCATGCCCTGCGCGGGGTCAGCCTGTCGGTGCGGCAGGGCGAGGTCACCTGCGTACTGGGCGACAACGGCGCCGGCAAGTCGACGTTGATCAAGATCGTATCGGGCCTGCACGCCCACACCTCCGGGTCCGTGCTGCTAGACGGTCAATCCGTCCACTTCGGATCACCACGGGACGCGCAGTCTCAGGGCATCGCAACCGTCTATCAGGATTTGGCGCTGGCGCCGCTGATGTCGGTGTGGCGCAACTTCTTTCTCGGCAACGAACTGCGCAAGGGCTTCCTGAAGACGCTCGACATCGCCGCGATGAAGCGGATCTGCGCTTCCGAGCTGTCGAAGATGGGCGTCTCGGTTCCTGACCTGGACCGGCCGGTGGCGTCGTTGTCCGGCGGGCAGCGGCAGTGTGTGGCGATCGCGCGAGCCATCTACTTCGGAGCCCGGGTCATCATCCTCGACGAGCCGACGGCCGCGTTGGGGGTGAAGCAGTCCGGGGTGGTGCTGCGCTACGTGGTGAAGGCCCGCGACGCCGGCCTCGGCGTCATCTTCATCACCCACAACCCGCACCACGCCTATCTGGTCGGCAACCACTTCGTCATCCTGAAGCTGGGCCGGGTCGTGCTGGACGCGCACCGCGACGAGCTGACCCTGGACCGACTGGCGGCGGAGATGGCCGGCGGCGACGAGTTGGCGGAGCTCAGCCACGAACTGCGCGGCGTGGCGGTGCCGCCGGACACTGCTTCGTGAGCGGTCCGCTGCGCGTCGGAGTGGTCGGCGTCGGTGTCATGGGCGCCGACCACGCGCGTCGGCTCACCTCCCGAGTTACCGGCGCGGTGTTGGCGGGCGTTTCTGACCCCTTTCCGGGGCGGGCGGGGGCCGTTCTGCCGGGCGTGCGGGTGTTCTCGTCGGCGCTCTCGCTGATCGGTTCTGCCGACGTGGACGCGGTGCTGATCGCTTCACCTGGCGCGGCCCATGAGGAGCAGGTGCTGGCCTGCCTGGCGGCTGGGAAGTGGGTGCTGTGCGAGAAGCCGTTGACGTTGACGGTGGCGTCGGCGCAACGCCTGGTCGCGGCCGAGGCTGCCCTGCCACGCCCGCTGGCCCAGGTGGGCTTCATGCGGCGCTTCGACCCGGCGTACACGCGGCTCCATGGGTTGTTGCCGTCGTTGGGCCGGCTCCTGCTGCTGCACAACATCCACCGCAACGTGTCGGCCCCGGCGTCGTTCACGTCCGAGATGATCGTGCGGGACTCGCTGGTGCACGAGGTGGACATCTGCCGGTGGCTGTTCGCGGACGAGATCGCGTCGGTGAGCGTGCTGTCGCCTGCTGCTTCGGGGCTGGCTCCCTCAGGCGTGCAGGACCCGCAGGTGGCCATCTTCCGGATGGCGGGCGGCGGCATCGCGACGACTGAGGTGTTCGTCAACAGCCAGGTGGGGTACGAGGTGCGCTGCGAGGCGGTAGGTGAGACGGATTCGGCATTCGTGCCCGCCTCGCCGGCGCCGGACTTTCTGGTGCGCTTCGCACCGGCGTACGACATCGAGGTCCAGGCTTGGGTCTCGGCCTGTTCGCATGGTTTCGTAGGTGGACCAGGCCTCCAGGATGGACTCGCGGCCACCGCGGCGAGCGAGGCAGGCGTACGGTCGTTGCGGAACGGCGGCACGCCGGTCGCCGTCCGTGACTTCTCCTGAGGTGCGCGATGGACGAGCCGATGCAGGCCCTACTCGCTGAGCTTTACGCCGACGGCGTGCACCACGACGCCGCAGAGCCCGACCGTTTCCTGCGCCGCCGCAACCTTGAACCGGACACCGCCGCACTGCTGGCGCAGCTCGTCCGCCTCGTCGGCGCGCGGCGAGTGGTCGAGATCGGCACGTCCAACGGGTACTCGACGATCTGGCTCGCCCTGGCGGCGCGCGATGTCGGTGGTCGGGTGGTCAGCGTCGACACGCAGGAGTGGCCCGGGCTGCGGCAGAACCTGCGTCGCGCGGGCGTGTCGGTGGATCTCCGCCTGCTCGAGGCCGGCGCCTATCTGGCGGACCTACCGTCAGGGAGCGTCGACATGCTGTTCCTGGACGCGGAGCGGGTGGAGTACGCGAGCTGGTGGCCACACCCGCTGCGGGTGCTGCGCCCCGGGGGAGTGCTGGCGGTCGACAACGTCCTGTCCCACCCGTCGGAGGTAGCCGATTTTCTGGCGCTGGTGGCTGGAGATCCGCGGTGCCGGTCAGCGACGGTCCCGGTGGGGAAGGGCTTGTCGGTTACGTGGCGGGGTCACTGATCTTTGGTTAGTGCCGCGGTGACGTCGAGCTCGATCAGCTGGCCGGGGAAGCCGAGCCGGGAGACGCCGAGCAGGGTGCTGGCAGAGGTGAAGGCGGGGGCGAGCGGAGAGTCGAGCAGGCGACGCCAAACGTCCCCGAGGCTACGGTCGGCGTCGTCGGTCACGTAGATCACGGTCCGGACGACGTCTTCGGGGGTCGCGTTAACGCTAGCGAGAGCGGCTCGGGTGTTGGCGACGACCTGGTCGACCTGCGCGAACACGTCACCGCCCCCGACGAGATCGCCGGCTTCGTCGAGCGGACACTGACCAGCGAGGTAAGCAGTCCGCCCGGCGTCGACGACAGTGACATGGTGATAACCGGGCGTATGGTGCAAACCCTCAGGATTCAACCGGATGATCGTCATGCCAGGCAGTCTCCGCCGGTACGGGAGTGACACGCGAGCGGTTTTGCCCCCCGAGTCGCCGCCCCCAACCTGTCGTGTACAGTTTCGCCCGTGCGTCCCGGTAAACTGGGTGCACGCAGCAAGTCCGGGTGGCGGAATGGCAGACGCGCTAGCTTGAGGTGCTAGTGCCCGTATAGGGCGTGGGGGTTCAAGTCCCCCCTCGGACACAGATTTTCCGCGCTGGTGCGCAAATTCAGGTGTGCGTGTTCAGAGATCTCTGAACACGCACTTTTGCTTGTGACGATGCCGTCGATCGATGCCAGGCGGCGGGGGTGGCCGTCGTGACCGCCTCGTTGGTGCCCGCCGTCCTGCCCCGCACACCGGGGTCGGCCGCCACCGCCGGAAGACATTCTCTGCGGCTGGGTCCGTTGCCGTTGCCGGTGTTGGGCCCGGACGGCACCCGGTTAGCCGACACCGTCTACGCGTTGACCGCGGTGGACAGGAGCGGGCGGATCGGCGCCCGCGGCATCCTGGCCGAGCTCGGCTGGCTGCCGGGGACCCGGCTGGCCGTCAGCGAGCGCGCTGGGGTGATCACCCTCCGAGTCGCGGGTGAGGGCCGCTCCCGGGTGGACCGCCGCGGCTACCTCATCCTTGCCCTCACGGTGCGCCGCTGGTGCCGGCTGGCCACTGGGGATCAGCTGCTGCTGGTCGCCGATCGCCGCACCGCGGTGGTGACGGGATA
The DNA here is from genome assembly GCF_900107455.1 of Asanoa ishikariensis. Taxonomy (GTDB): domain Bacteria; phylum Actinomycetota; class Actinomycetes; order Mycobacteriales; family Micromonosporaceae; genus Asanoa; species Asanoa ishikariensis. The sequence continues at coordinate 365,709 of NZ_FNQB01000005.1, forward strand.
CCCGCTGCCGGTCCTTGACCGGCTGCTGGACGCCGCGTCTGCCGCCGGCCACGGGGGTGCTCAGAAATGAGCCAGAGTTTTGGACGGGACGCGGACCTGGCGGCGGCCCGGCTGCTGCTGGAACGGATGGGCATCTCTCTCGATGAGCTGACGGCGGGGCGGGGGACCGATCGGGCGTTGCCGACGTTCGCCGAGTACGTGCCGGTGGTCGCGGCGGCGGTTTCCCCGGGCACCCGCAAGGCGTACAGCTCGTACTGGAAACGGGTCGTGGAGCATTGGGGCGACCGGCGCCTCGACGAGCCGACACCGACCGAGATCGAAGCGCTCCGCGGCCGGATCCAGGCCGGGGTCGTCGCCCGCCGCAACGGGCGGGGCGGCCGGTCGGCGGCCGAGCATCTGGTGGCCGCGCTGCGCTGCCTGTATCGGCGGGCCGAGGCGGACGGCCTGATCCGCGAATCGCAGAACCCGGCACGGAAGGTCGCGAAGCCTCGCCGGCTGCCCAGCACCCGCCGCGCCGTCGGTGACGCCCGCCTCGCGGAGATCAACGCGGTGGCGGCCATCTCCGGCGACGACCCCGTCTTGGACTGCCTGCTGCTGCGCCTGCACACCGAGACCGCCTGCCGCCGCGGCGGCGCACTCGCGCTCCGCCCACGCGACCTGGACCCGCAGCTGTGCCTGATCTACCTACGGGAAAAGGGCGGCACGACCCGATGGCAGCCCGTCTCCCCGACCCTCATGCGGCACCTGCTCGCCCACCACGGCGAGCGCGGCGACGGTGACGCGAACGGCAGTCTGCTGCGCTACCGCAACGGGCGGCCGTTGACCTCCCGCCGCTACGACCACCTGTGGCACCGCATCGGCAGCCGCCTGCCCTGGGTCCGCACCCAACAAATCAGCACGCACTGGTTGCGGCACACCACCTTGACCTGGGTCGAGCGCAACTACGGTCAGGCCGTCGCCCGCGCCTTCGCCGGCCATACCGACGGCGGGAACAGCGGATCGACAGCCTCCTACGTCAAAGCAAGCCTTGACGAAGTGGCAATGGCCTTGACCGGGCTGACCGGGGAGACACATCCACTGATCAACGCCGGGTGACCTATCCGGACAGCCGTACCCTGGCCACGCCCACAGTGATGAGGTCGCTGCTGTCGCGGCCGGTTCCAGATTTGGCGGGCGCGCTGCTTCTGCCAGCTGTAGTGGCCGAGATCGGGCGGTGGCCGAGATGTTCGCCGACCGTGACCGCAACTCGGCTGCGGTCGGGCGTTCGGATCCTCGTCGGGCCCGCCCAGTGACCTGCGACGGAAGGTCGTGCCGACGTCTAGCGCCGGCACGACCTCACGACCTTCCGCCGGTGTCGCGCTGGTTGGGGAGGATTGGCCGAGCCCGAGCCGTAGCTAGTTCGGGGTTTCGACCAGTCCGCATCGAAGATGGCGGACCCAACGTGACACAATCCGAACCGCGTACCCGCAGCTCAGGGCCCGTTTGTGGCCGTCGCACCTGTGCGAAATCGGCGGTTGTAGCGGGTCATGGCGCAGGTTCGAACCCTCGGCGGGTCACGCCAAACATGGGAACGGCATCCGATCGACGCTGATGACCGTGACGGGCGTGGCCGGTCTGGTTCTCGGCCTGGTCGCCTTGATCTTCGCCGTGCTGGCCTGGCGGCGCTCCGGCACCCGCGCCAGCTGAATGCACGCCGGCCGCCCCCGATCATAGGGGCGGCCGGCGTCTTCATCGGGTCAGGGTTGTGCCGGCGCGCGGCGCGGGCGAGGTCGGTATCACCTGGCGGGTGCGGCCACGGCGCACGGCACCGATGATGAGGTCGACGACCAGGAACGCGGCGAGGCTGATGCCCAGCATCGGCAACGCCCAGCCGACCCCTGCGGCGATCAGCAGGATCACGACGGCGACCGCGGGGTGAGCCTGCCGCCATGCTCCCCGGGCCGGTGGTGCGCCGAGCGGCGCGGTCCGGTCGGCGCGGGTGGGTCGGCGTTGCCACCACATGCGGTAGCCCCAGACGATCACACAGAGCAGACCCAGGGCGAGCGCGGCCAGCAGAAGCTGGTTGACCAGCCCGAACAGGTAGCCCATGTGCAGGGATACACCCCAGCTGGACAGCTTCTGCATGAGTGGCCATTCCGCGAAGTAGGTCCTGCCCACGACCGTGCCGGCCACCGGGTCGACGGCGGCGCTGTCCTGCCTCATGGGGAAGGCCATGTCGTTCTGCGCTACCACCCACGCGGCGCCGGGCTCGGCCGGCGGGCTGACCTGGATCGGGCCGGTCAGGCCGGCGTCCCGCGCGATGATCGTGACCTGGTCCACGTCGGTGATGGTGATGTCGCCGCTGGATGGTGCGGCGCCCCCGTGGTGGCCGCCGCCCGTAGACCCGCCGGGCAAGGCGGTGTCCAGCGTCGGCCGTGGGCCACCCCACGCTTCCTGCAGGATATCGAAGTTGGCGCCGGCATAGCGGGACCAGGTCAGGCCGGTCGCGGACAGCGCGAGCAGCCCGGTGACGAGCCAGACGCCGGTGGCGGCGTGCCAGCCGCGGGTGCGCCGGACACCTTTCTTGGCGGCGAGGTCGGGCAGGACGGTACGGCGCAGTTTGCGTCGTCCGGTCCACTGGCGACGTAGCCACAGGAAGAGCCCGCCGAGGGCGACCAGCCACAACCAGCTCGCGGCCAGCTCGGAGTAGTGCCGGCCGACCACGCCGAGGTGCAGGTTGCGGTGCATGTCGTCGAGCCAGGTCTGCAGCGGCGTCGACCCGAACCAGGTGGTCAGCGTGCCGCGCACCTCGTTGGTGTACGGGCTCACGTACACCGTGTGCTGCTTCTCGCCCAGCTCCGCAAGGTTGAACACCACCTTGGTGGTGTCGCTGGCCTTGACGGGTGGGATCACCGTGGCGAGGTCTCCGTCGGGGTGGGCCTGTCGGGCGGCGGTGACCTGCTCGGCCAGTGGCCGGGCGGTCCCGGTCGGGTCCACGTGCAGCTCGTGGGCGTACACGATCTTGTCGAATTGTGGGCTGAAGACGAATGCCAGTCCGGTCAGCGCGGCCACCACGAGGAAGGGCGCGATGAGGATTCCGGCGTAGAAGTGCAGGCGGAGCACCAGCGGGCCGATGGTTCGCTGGCGTTTGGCCGCGGCGGCGCCGGCGCGGCCCGGATCGGTCGCCGAGGACTTCGGCGTGCCCGGTTCGGTGAGCTCGGTGGTCGTGGACAAGGGGCCTCCAAGGTGGCGTGGCGCCGGCTGGCGCGCCACCGTGTTGGTCGGCGGTGGAGGTCAATCAGTTCCCGCCATCTATTTCGTGGGGCTGCGCCGCTCGTCGGCGGCGACCTTGGCGAGCCATTCGTTGTACGCGTCGTGGGCATCCGGGGGTCCGCCGGCCTCGGCCCGGTCGGCCGCGCGGTCGACGCGCCGCTGCTCGCGCTTGTCGGCGCGGATCCATTGCCGGAAGACGGCGCCGACCACCAGCACGGTGGGCAGCTCCCCGAACGACCAGGCGATGCCGCCGGCGACGTACTGGTCGTCGGCCGGGGTCGGCCCCCACGATCGCGGTAGCGCGGTGAACCAGTTGCCGGCGATCAGGTCGCTGGCCTGCATGATGGCCAGGCCGAGGAAGCCGTGCAGCACCATCGAGATCAGCACGAGGACCATCCGGACGAATGGCGACGGCCGGCTCCGTGGGGCTGGGTCGATCCCGACCACCACCCAGAAGAACAGGTATCCGGCGAGCAGGAAGTGGGCGACCATCAGCAGGTGGGCCGCGTGTGAGCGCAGGGCGAGCTCGAACAGGTCGGTGAAGTAGAACGCGTACATGCTCACGACGTAGACGCCGAGCGCGACGAGCGGCTGGGTGAGCAGGCGCGCCGTACGGGAGTGGACGGCTGACAGCAGCCACTCCCGTGGTCCGGGCCAGGTCGGGTCGGTCGCCGCGGGCAGCGCGCGCAGTCCGAGGGTCACCGGAGCGCCGAGCACCAGCAGCACGGGAGCGACCATCGCGAGCAGCAGATGCTCGACCATGTGGACCGAGAACAGCACCGGTGCGTACCGGGCGATGCCGCCGCAGGTCGCGACGGCGATGACCGCGCAGCCGACGAGGAAGGCGGCGGTCCGGCTGGCGGGCCAGGTGTCGCCGCGGCGGGTCAACCGGCGCACTCCGGCCAGGTAGGTGCCGGCCAGGGCGAGGACGGCGGCCAGCAGGAGCGGGTCGACCAGCCAGCGGGTCGCCAGGGTTCCGATCGACAGAGCTGGCGGCATCGAGAAGCCGAGCAGCGAGGTGGCGACGTCCTCGGACTCGGGACCGACCGGTGCCGGTGTGCGTGACAGCGCGACGGCCGCACCGATTGCGGCGCCCAGGACGAGCAGCTCGACTGCGGCGACACGGAGGAAGGCCCGCCGGTCGCCGGCCCGAAGCCGGGGCAGCGTCGCGCGGCGGTGCTGCCACCCGGCCCAACCGGCGAACGCGAGCAGTTCGACTTTGATCAGCACGAACTGCCCGTACCAGGTGCCGAGCAGGTCCCCCCAGGAAGGGAGGCGGACCGCGGCCGACAGCACCCCGGAGGCGCCGACGGCGGCCAGGCACCAGGCCGCCAGCGTGGAGAACCGGGCGACGGCTCGAGCCAGGTCTTCGGTGTCGGCGCGGGCGACGGTCGCCAGCGCCAGGAGCCCGCCGACCCAGAGCGTCACCGGCACGACGTGCAGGAGCTGGCTGGAGACCGCGAGCTGGTGGTTGTCGGCGGACGCGGCGTGGCCGGTGAAGATGGCCGGGGTGACCGCCAGCAGGGCGAGCACCAGGGCGGTCAGGGCGCCGGCCGGGCGCAGGGCGAGGGTGCAGGCCGAAAACACCGCCACGGCGAGCAGCGCCGAGGCGGCCAGGGCGCGGCCGAGGTCGACCGAGCTGATGAAGGTCAGGATCGAGGTGCGCGACACGGTCTCCCCGACGGGCCGGCCGAGGAGGTCGGAGATGGTGAGGCACAGCAGCGCGACCGACGAGACGGCCCAGGCCAGTGCCAGCCAGCGGGCGGCGCGCACCTGCCGGTAGCCGACCGGTGACAGCAGTCCCTCCCGTCGCGGCGCCAGCACGGTGGCCCCGAGCAGCAGCCCGATGGTCGCCACGGCGAAGACCTGGGTACCCAGGCGGGCGACCGGCAGCATCCACTCGGTGAACGGGCCGGGGTCGGGCAGGCCGGGCAGGGCGCGGTCGTCCACGCCGCCGCCGTACGCCAGCAGCACGAGCATCGTCGCGGCGGCGACGCCGAGCCCGGCGACGGCGACCGGCCACCTGCGGACCGTCAACGCGCCCGGACCCGGTTGCGCCGGAGGGCCCACCCGCCGGCGACCGCCAAAAGCGTCGCGGCAACGGCTGCGACCACCACGGCGACAGGCAGGTGTGACGCAGACGCCGACGGGGCGGCAACCGGTGCGTCGCTCGGTGAGGCGGCGTTGGTGGGTGGACCGACCGAGAAGGTGAGAGCGCCCTGCACGGGGTGGCCGTCCGGAGACACCACGCGGTACGCGACCGTGTAGCCACCGTCGGGCAGGTCGCCTTCGAGGTCGAGGCTGGCGGACATGCCCGACACCGTCGGGAGCTTGGCTGGCATGGGCTCACGGTGGCCGTCGGTGACGACGATCTGCGTGTATCGCGGGTCCAGGCGTTGCGCGAAGGTGAGCACGACCTGCCTCGGCGGTGCGGATAGATTCGCGCCGTCGGTCGGGGTGGATGTGGTGAGCTCGTTGTGCGCCCACGCCGGGGCGGCGGGCAGGACCACTGCCAGAGCGAGCGTGACCAGGCCACCGATCAAGGCGGCGGTGCGGGCAGGGCGGTGCGACGAAGGCATGGGAGACGACTTCCGTTGACGATTCCTCTCCTACTAGTCGTCGTAGTCGTCTGGGTGGTTCCAGTGGGATTCCTGGAACTAACTGAGGTGCGGCGACGACTGATCACCCGGAGTCTCCGCACGAAAGGGGTGTTGATGGAACTGCCGAACCTTGCCGAGTACGGGCAGCACCGGGATGTCGCTGAGGCCGAGTTCGAGGGTGTGCCCGTGCCGGGCTTGTCGGCGACGTTCTACCGACGGCCGGTGGGCGAGCGGCTCGCCACTGTCGGGCACTACACGTACCAGGGCCGCGACCTGCTGATGGCGTGGGGCTTCGTGGACGAGGCGCGCTGCCGGTTCTCGTCCGTTGTCGACGCCGACGGCGGTTGGCAGCCGCCGACACCGGGCTGCCCGGACGTGGCGGTACGCCGCGCCGACGGCGACCGCGGGCCGGTGCTCGGATTCACCGTCCGCGGTGCCGACGGGCGCTGGGTCGACGGCGTGAACTAGCGGTCAGCCGGTCTCGGCGACGTGGTCGGGGGCGGGAGTGCGTGACGCGCGTCGCACCGACCACAGCGAGAACGCGGTCAGGGCCAGCGCGGCGAGCATCGCCGTCAGGTGCAGGGCTGGGTTGGCGATCGGGGTGAAGCCGATCACCGCGACGGGGACCTGGACCACGGCGACCAGGGCGATGAGCACGCCACGGCGCCCGGCACCCCAGAAGTAGGCGGTCCACACCGGGGCGGTCACGACCAGGAGGGTCAGCCCATCGAGTACGGCGTGCAGGAACGCGTTGTGGACGTTGTTGTGTGCGAACGCTTGAGCCGGGCTGGCGATCAGCAGAACGGCTGTGGCGAGTGCGGCGATGGCGGCGGCGCGACGCGTGGCGGACCTCCCACGGTGACCATGTCGACACTGTGAGTGGTAACACTAGGTGGCGAACGGGGTGATGAGAACCGGGCTGGCGGCATGTGCGAATCGCGTCAGCTCGTCGACCGCAGCTGTCCCCGGCCGTTGGCGTTCATCGCCTCGACGAGGTCCTCGCGCGCCCGGGCGACGCGGGAGCGGATGGTTCCGACCGGGCAGCCGCAGACCTCGGCGGCCTCGGCATAGCTGAGTCCGGCGATCTGGGTCGCCACGAACGCCTCGCGACGCTCGGCGCTCAACCCTTGCATGAGGGCGGTCAGGGCCACGCCGACCTCGAAGCCCGCAGGGCGCTCGCGCAGCGTGGCGGCCTCGGCCGCGATCCGCCAGTCCTGGGTGGCGGCGATCCGGGGTCGCCTGGTGATCGACCGGACGTGGTCGACGCAGACCCGGCGGGCGATGGCCAGCAGCCACGTCGTGGCCGACGAGCGGCCGTCGAACGACGGCAGGGACCGCATCGCGCGCAGGTACGTCTCCTGGGTGAGGTCGTCGACGTCGCCCTGAGCCGAGAGGTGCCCGATGAACCGCCGCACCGTGTGCTGGGTCGCCTCCACGAACGCGGCCGCCGCGGCACGATCACCCGTTCCCGCGGCCAGGGCGCGCTCCGTGATCAGGTCGGCGAGCTCCGGATCAGCCTCAGGCATGGGCATCAGGCTAGCGTCCGCCGGAGCGCGCGGGAACCGGCGGGCCGTGCCCGGCGACTATCAGGGTGTGGGATGCGAGCGGTATCGCGAGGCTCTCTCCGCAGGTCTCGACGGGGAAGCGGCACCGGACGACGCCCAAGGCATCGATCAGCATCTGTATGTCTGCCCATCTTGCCGGTCATGGCTGGACGCCGCCGCAGCGGTCACCCGGATCGCCCGGACCTCTGCCGTGCCCGCTGGTGGCATGCCGGTTCCGGTGTTCGAGCCGCCTGCCGTGCGATGTTTCGGGGTGCCGTGGCTGCTCCGCGTCGGTTTGGCCGGCGTCGGCTTCGCGCAGTTCCTCCTTGGCGCGGCGCAGACAGCCGGCATCGGGCGGGCCGCGCACCTGGACCACGTCGGCGCGCCGGGCTCGGGGCATTTGTGGCACGAGTCGGCCGCGTGGAACCTGGCGCTCGGTGCTGGGTTCTTGTTCGTGGCCATTCGCCGGACTCGGCCCGCCGGCCTGCTTCCGACGCTCACGACGTTCGTCGCGGTGCTGGGGTTGCTGTCGCTGGGTGACATCGCCGACGGCAGGGTGGGTGCCGGCCGGTTGGCCAGCCACGCATTCCTCCTCGCCGGCTACCTGCTGACGATCGCTCTGTCGCGGCCGGCACTGGACCCCGGTCGGCCGCCAAGCGGTCGAAGGCACGGATGGAGTGTCCTGAGCCCGCGCGCGGAGGCGTTCTCGGCTGCGATGGTGGCCGAGGGCAGGTCGGCCGTGACCGCCGAGGTTCGCGAAGAACCGGCCGCGTAAGCGTGGCGTCAGGAGGCCGCCCGACGGCGCCGCCACCATGCCAGCCCGCCGCCGAACACGATCACGGCGGCGACCACGGCGATGATCCAACCGAGCGGACCGGACCCGCGGCCGGACGAGGTCCGTGACACCGGGACCGGGGACGCCGCCGTCGGCTCGGCCGTCGCCGGAGTTGGCGAGGGTGTTGCGGCTGCGACGTTCGGGCTCGGGCTTGTCGCGACGGGCGGGGCGACCTTGTTGGTGAAGGAGAACGTCCCCTGGATGGGATGGCCGTCGGACGACACCGTCCGCCACCGCACCGTGATGGTGCCGACCGGCAGCGGCCGCACCGCCTGGGTGACCGTGCGGTCCACCGCGCTGGCCGCGCCGTCGCTATAGGAGACCTCGTCCGGCCCGGCAACCACCACAGTGGTCCCGGCCTTCTTGATCAGCCCGCTGAACTTCAGGGTCACGTCCGTGACCGCCTTGCGCACGGTGGCCTTCGCCGCTGGTGTCGACCCCGTCAACTTCGTGTGCGCGAACGCCGGCGACGCCGGCAACCACACCGTCGCTGCCACGACGACAGCAGCCACGACAGCCAGTGAACGGGAACGGGACATAGGGAAGCCTCCTCGAGTGACGCTCCACACGGTAGCCCCGGTCGATGCAGCCGGACGAGCCGGAACTTCTTCGGAAGCCCTGACGACCAATCCTCTGACGCACCGATGAGCGACGACCGGAGGAACCACGGCATGAGCATTTCCACGACAGCGCGCGGTCTCGCGCTCGCGGCGACCGCGGCGCTCGCGTTGCTCGCGACGGCCTGTGGTTCCGCGGCCGAGCCGGCCAGCACCAGCACGCCGCCCCCACCGTCCGCGTCGGTCCCGGCCGACCCCATCGCCGTGCGCGACATATGGGTCAAGACAGCGGACAAGGGCATGACGGCCGCGTTCGGCACGCTACTCAACACCGGCGGCAGCGAGCTTCGGATCGTCAAGGCCACCTCCACCGCCTCGCCGATGATGGAGCTCCACGAGGTCGCCGAGGTCGACGGCAAGATGGAGATGCGGCCCAAGGAGGGCGGGTTCACGATCCCGGCCGGAGGCAGTCACGAGCTCAAGCCGGGCGGCGACCACCTGATGATGATGGACGTCAAGGCGCCAGTTAAGGCCGGCGACGAGGTCACGTTCACCCTGACCCTCGACGACGGCAAGACCTTCGAGTTCACCGCGGTGGCCAAGGACTTCGCGGGCGGCAACGAGAGCTACAACCCGGGCTCCAGCGCCAGCCCGATGACCATGGGCTGATGGGTACGCCCGACCGGCCGCTGTCCCGGCGGCGCCTGCTCGGCGGCGGTGCTTTGGCCGTCGGCGGGGGTGTCGTCGGGGCCGGCCTCACGGCCGGGGCGCACGCCTTCGCCGCCACCGATGCCCAGCCAGCCACACCAGCGGCGCCAGCCGTTCAAGTCCTCGGAACCCAGACCGTTCCCTTCTACGGCGCGCACCAGGCCGGAGTCGACACCCCGGCCCAGGCGCATGCCGCGTTCCTCTCCTTCGACCTGCGTCCAGGCGTCGACCGAGCCGCCCTGGGGCGGATGATGCGGCTGCTCACCGACGACGCCGCCCGCCTCACCCAGGGCCGCCCGGCCCTGGCCGACACCGAGCCGGAGCTGGCCGCCATGCCGGCCCGGCTGACGGTCACGTTCGGATTCGGCCCGAAGCTGTTCGCCGCAGCCGGCCTCGACTCGCATCGACCGACCTCGCTGGCACCGTTGCCCGCGTTCCCGATCGACAAGCTCCAGCCACAGTGGACCGGCGGGGACCTGCTCATCCAGATCTGCGCCGACGAGCCGCTCACCGTCACCCACACCCAACGCATGCTCATCAAGGACACGCGCGCCTTCGGCAGCATCCGCTGGACCCAGCGCGGCTTCCGGCGCAGCCGCGGCATGGAGGACGACGGCGTCACCCAACGCAATGTCATGGGTCAGCTCGACGGCACGCGCAACCCCAAGCTCGGCACGCCCGTGTTCGACGGAGCCGTCTGGGTTGACAGTGGACCGACCTGGCTGCACGGCGGCACGACCGTCGTCGTGCGGCGGATCCGGGCCGAGCTCGAGACCTGGGACGCCGCCGACCCCACCGCCAAGGAGTTCGCCGTCGGTCGCCGCCTGTCCGACGGCGCGCCACTCACCGGCGTCGACGAGCACGATCAGCCCGACCTGGCCAAGACCAACGAGCTCGGCTTCACCGTCATATCCGAGTCGGCGCACATCGCCCGCGCCCACGTCACGTCCGACCGGCAGCGGATCTTCCGGCGCCCGTACAACTATGACGAAGCGCCAGGACCGGACGGGAACTCAGACGCCGGGCTGATCTTCGCCGCCTACCAGCGCGACATCGGCACCCAGTTTCTCCCCATCCAGCGCAACCTCGCCGAGAACGACCTCCTCAACGACTGGATCACGCCGATCGGCTCGGCTGTCTTCGCCGTCCCACCGGGTTGTCGTGAGGATGGATGGGTGGGCCAATCCCTGCTGGGCTGACCCGAGCGAAGGCGGACGGGAACCGGACCCCGTTCGCGGACGACTGAATAGTGTGCGGGGCTATCCTCCGGGTCCCGCTCAGAACGCCCGGCGGAGCCCGCTGTCGCGGGTTGATCTGTCGTCACGAGTGGGCACGCGGTGCTGGTCGTCAGTCAGGGCCGCGCTGCCGCAGGGCACACGTGGTCGACGGCCGGGGGCGAGTGGGGCGGCCGACGGCGCGGCCGCCCCACTCGCCGTTCCGGACCAGTCTGCGGTCGGCGGGAACCGGATGCTCAAGATTCACGACTACCAGTTCATGAAGCGTGTCGGGTGTGGACAGGCACTGGTGTCCGGGTGACCGCCACGACCGTTTCCTTCGCCTCGGTTACCTGCAGGTTCGGTCGACGGACGGTGGTCGACGAGGTCGACCTCACCGTCGCCGCCGGGGAACACCTCGCGCTGACCGGCGCGAACGGGTCCGGCAAGACAACGCTCCTGCGTGCCGCGCTCGGCCTGCATCCCATCGCGTCTGGCGTGGTGGCGGTAGGTGGTGTCCCCGCTGATGGTCCTGGTGCTCTGGCGCGGCGACGCCGAGAGGTGGCGTGGATGCCGCAGCGGCTCGCGCCGGGCCGGTTCCCGCTGCTCGCCGGTGAGCTGCTCGACAGCGGCGGCGATCCCGTGGCAGCCCGCGACGCCGCTGGCCGCCTCGATGTCGGGAGCCTGCGCGACCGCCCGTTGGACACCCTCTCCGGTGGGCAGCTGCAGCGCGTGTTCCTGGCTCGCGCGCTGGGCGCCGTTGCCGCCGGTGCCCGCGTGCTCTTCGCCGACGAACCGACGGCGGCGCTCGACTTCGCCGGACAGGAGCAGGTCGCCGCGTTGCTGGCTGCACTGCCGGTCACGATGGTCGTGATCTCCCACGACCGGACCACGACCCGCGCGTGCGATCGCGTCGCCGAGATGGCCGCCGGCCGCCTACGGCTGGTGTGAGGGCGTGGACCAGTTCATGACGCTGCTCGAGCTACCCGCCGTACAACGGTCGGCGGCGGGCCTCGCGATCGCGGCGGTGGTCCTGCCGATCGTCGGTGTCTTCATCATCGGACTCGACATCATCGCGGTCCGTTTCGCGATCATGCACGTGGCGTTGCTCGGCATCGCTGTCGGCCTGTTGACCGGGCTCGACCCGACGCTGTGCGGGCTGGCCGCCTGCGCGATCGCCGGCGCCGGCGTGGCGCCGCTGGCTCGACGTCCCGCCGGCCTGTCGGGAGCCATGGGCCTGCTGATGACCTTCGCGATCGCCGCCGCCCTGCTCGTGCTGTCGGTCTCCGGCGTCAACGCGACCGGTGCGTTCGAGCTGCTCTGGGGTTCCATCCTGGCCGTCCGCGCGGTCGACCTGTGGATCCTCGCGGCGCTGGCCGTCGCGGTCCACGTGCTTTTCTGGCGCTGGCGTCGGCAGCTCGCGCTGCTGCTGTTCGACCGGGAGCTGGCGCTCTGCTCGGGCGTCGCGGCCGGTCCGCTGATGCTGGCGCTACTCGCGGTCGTGGCGGTCGCGATCGGGGCGTCGATCCGCCTGACCGGTGCCCTGCTCGTCGACGCGTTGACGATCCTGCCGGCTCTCGCGGCCCGCAACCTCGGCCGATCGCTGACCTCGATGGCGCTGTGGGCGGTCGCCTTCGGCGTCGTCGGCAACGCGGTCGGCTTCTCTCTCGCGCTCGCGCTCGACCAGCCGCCGGGCCCCGTGCTGGTGCTGGTCTGCGGCGGGCTGACCCTGGCCACCTATCTCATACCCGAAGGAGCGATCGATGCGTTGGTCCCGAGCCGCCGCCGCAGTGGTGACGACTCTCGTTCTCTTGACAGCCGGATGCTCCAGCACTGACGCGAGCCCAACGACGGCCGGGTCGCCACCGGCCGGTGACGAGCTCACTGTGGTCGCGTCGACCAGCTGGGCCGGCGCCCTCGCCAAGGCCGCCGGCGCGTCCGCCGTCACGGTCATCGCGCCGGCCAACGTCCAGCATCCGCCGGACTACGATGCGAAACCCAGTGACCTGGCCGCGGTGGCCGGCGCCGACTACATCCTCTACGCGGAGTTCGACGGCTTCGCCGCCAAGATCAAAGAAGCGACCGGAGGCACTGGAGAGCTCGTACCGGTCGAGCTCGAGAACACGCCGGCGAAGATCCGTGCGGAGGTGACCCGACTCGGCGCGATGTTCGGCACGGAATCCGCGGCGACGACCTGGCTGTCCAGTTTCGACACTGAATATGCGGCGCTCTCGTCGGGTGTGAAGGCGAAGGTGCCCACCACACCACCCGTGGTCGTCTCGCACCTCTTCATGGGCTACTGGGGCGAGTTCGCCGGATTACAGGTGCAGGCAACGTACGGACCTGAGCCGATCACACCGGGACAGCTCGCCGAGCTCACCGCGAAGAAGCCGACCATCGTCCTCGCCAACTCACACATTCCCGGGGCCAACCCGGAGATTCCCGGTGCCAAACGGGTCGACATCGTCAACTTTCCCGCCGATGACCTCGATCTGCTGGGCGTGTTCCGGACCAACGCACAGCGGCTGACCGCCGCGGTCGCGGGTTGAGCATCGCCGTGCCCGGTGTGCTGGTCGTCGGAGGCGGCCCGGTCGGCCTGAGCATCGCGCTCCGGCTCGCTCAACTCGCCGTCCCGGTCACCCTGGTCGAGCGGCACACCGGCACGGCCACCTTTCCGAAAGGGCGTGCGCTGAGCGTGCGCAGTATGGAGATCTACCGATCGTGGGGCATCGAAGCGGACGTGACCGCCGCCGGCCTACCTCGCGACCAGCTCGCGTTCTACGCCGGACGGTCGCTGGTCGACCCGGTCGGCACCCGGATGGTCGCCAACCCGGCGTCGCGGCCGCTGCCCAGCCCCACGTACACCCTGCTGTGCTCCCAGGACCGCCTCGAACCCCTGCTGCGCGAAGCGGCGTCGCGGAGGACAACCGCACGCATCCGTTTCTGAGTCGAGTTGGTCGCGCTGACCACCGAAGCGGAGCGGCCGATCGCCACCTTGCGTGATCGCCGCACCGGCGAGGTGGAGCAACTGCGACCCGACTGGGTCGTCGGCGCCGACGGTGCCCACAGCACCGTCCGCGACGCGCTCGGCATCGCCATGACAGGGCCGACCGATGTCTCGCACAACGTCAACATCCTCTTCGAAGCGGACCTTGCCGCTCACCTCACCGACCGGCTCAGCGCGGTCTACACCGTCCAACGGCCGGAGCTGCACGGCACGTTCCTCGCCGTCGACAGCGACCGGCGATGGCTGTTCAATCTCGTGGTCGACGGCGGCCCGCCCGCCGATCTCGACAACCGGGCGGCGGCCGACCTGATCCGATCAGCGGCGGGGCTGGCGGACCTGCACCTGACCATCGTGGCGCAACAAGTCTGGCGTGCGGCGGCTCGAATCGCCGACCGCTTCCAGGCCGGTCGGGTGCTCCTCGCGGGCGACGCCGCACACGTCACCACGCCTTACGGCGGCTTCGGTCTCAACTGCGGCATCGCCGACGCGGACAACCTCGCCTGGAAGCTCGCGGCCGTCTACCACGGACGGGCATGGCCGGCACTGCTGGACACCTACGCGGCAGAGCGAAGACCGGTCGCCGAGCTCAGCGTCGCGGAAAGCCACACCCGCCTCGTCGACGCCATGGCGGCGCACCGGACGGGCGCCGCACCGACCGCGAGACCCAGCGAGGGTCTGGTGCTCGGCTACCACTACACCTCGGCCGCCGTCATCGCGGACTCCTCGCCGGCGCCCCCCGGCGACCCGGTCGCTGATTACGAGCCGGTCGGTCGTCCGGGCCACCGGCTGCCGCACCTATGGCTCGGCCAGCCGCAGCGAACCTCCACACTGGACCTTCTGGATCCGCTTGAGCTGACCGTGCTGGCCGGACGAGACGCCGACTGGTGCCCGGCATGGCCGGTGACCCGCCGGATCGGCACGGCCGACTTGCCCGACCCCGACGACGCGTTCCTGGACCTGTGCGGAATCGGACCGAACGGCGCGGTCCTGGTTCGGCCCGACGGCCACATCGCGTGGCGAGCGCCGGCCCGCCCGGCGGACGGCGCGGACGCACTCGTGGACGCGGCCGGCCGGATCCTGTCCGCCACACCAAGCGCACGACCGACGTCCCCGGCCAGGAATGTTCCCCCTGGCGGGAACCGCGACCACCCCGCGGACGACCGAATCTAGCGACGGCATCGGTTGCCGCGCACAGCTCTCCCGACGCAGAAGGCCAGGCATGTCGAGAAGAACGCCCCACTCGCCGGCAATCAACGGCGCCAAGTCCCCTCAGGTCAAGCCCGTCGACAAGTCAGTAGCGGCGCTGCGCCGGCGCGGCCTCAGCACCAACGCCAAGCTCACCATCGGCTTGCTCACGTCGTGCTCGTCGGTCTGGTCGGCTTGTTCGTCTATGTCGAAAGCGCCGGTGACAATCCCTCCGGGAGCGCCGACCTGGTCACCGCCGACAGTCACCGATTGTCGGAAGCCAGCGACGGCAGGGTCACGCTCGTCGAGTTCCTCGACTTCGAGTGCCCATCCTGCGGCCAGGCATTCCCCGCCGTCGAGCAACTACGCGAGGAATACGACGGCCGCATCACGTACGTTGTCCGCAACTTCCCGCTGCCCATGCACCGCAACGCCGAGAACGCGGCCAAGGCCGCCGAGGCCGCGGGACTGCAAGGGAAGTTCGAGGAGATGTACCTACAGCTGTTCCGGAACCAGCAGTCGTGGGGCGGCGGGCAGGACGACCGTGCGGAGACGTTCGTGGACTACGCGCGACAACTCGGCCTCGACGTCGAACGGTTCACATCCGACCTTGCCGGGGCCGAGGTCGAGCGGCGTGTCCGAACCGATGTCGCGGCGGGCGAGGCGGCCAGAGTGATTGGCACGCCGACCTTCTTCCTCAACGGTGAGCGGATCTCGGCTCCGCCCAGCTACCAGGCCCTCAAGGACGCCGTCGACAATGCCTTGGCCGGTTAATGGCGGTCACCGGGACTACGGCGCCCCGGTCCGCGCCGATCGACGACCCGGTCCGGTCACACACCATCGACTGTGTCCTGACGGTGGGAGGCCTGCTCGGCCTCGCGGCGGCTGCCACGTTGACGGTCGAGAAAGATGTACCTGCTGGCCGATCCGTCGTACCGGCCGAGCTGCAGCATCAATCCGATCCTGTCGTGCGGCTCGGTGATGACCACCGCGCAGGCCGAGGCCTTCGGTTTCCCCAACCCGGTGATCGGGATGGTCGCCTTTCCGGTAGTGGTGGCACTCGGACTGGCCGTGCTTACGGGGATCCGGCTCAACCGCCTTTCTGGCTGGGGCTCCAGGCAGGCGCCGCCTTCGGCGTGGTGTTCGTGCACTGGCTGATCTTCCAGAGCCTCTAGCGCATCGGTGCGCTGTGTCCGTA
This sequence comes from Asanoa ishikariensis, assembly GCF_900107455.1. Classification (GTDB taxonomy): domain Bacteria; phylum Actinomycetota; class Actinomycetes; order Mycobacteriales; family Micromonosporaceae; genus Asanoa; species Asanoa ishikariensis. Next base: position 381,809 of record NZ_FNQB01000005.1, read on the forward strand.
CTGCATGGTCTTCTGGGTCGTGACGATCGCTATCTTCTGGTACGTCACCCTGCACAACCTGCGGACCGACAATCTGCCATCACCCCGCACGCTTCTGCCCCTCATCAGCTTCGCCGTTCGTAGCCACACGTTTGTTCTGCTCATGTGGTACCTGACGATCGTGGCGCTGATCGGTGTCCGGTTCTGGTCCTACTGGCGGACGTTGCTGACGTGACCGGCGAACCAGCGCTGCCCACCATCGTGGGGTGTCGCTGTGCCCAGCGGATGGCGGGCGGCGCCAACAGCCCGGTCAGCGCGAACATCGCGCCGGCGACGTACCAGCCGGGTGTGCCCCAGGTGATGCAGAGGGCGATCAGCAGAGCGGGTCCGAACGCGTCGGCTAGGCCGGCGCCGAGGCCGAACACACCCAGATACTGGCCGGTGGCGTGGATCGGGGCCAAGGCGAAGGAGATCTCGAATCCGGCGGCGGCGTGCCAGAGCTCGCCGATCGTGTGGATGACCGCCGCGACGAGCAGGAGTGTCACGGCCGCCCAGGCGGGCGTGGCTCTGGTGACGGCGATCAGCGAGCAGGAGGCGAGGAAGGCGATTCCGGAGCGCCGATATGCCCGTCCGCCGGCGGCTGGGGAGTCGATGCCGCGGCTGGCGCGGACCTGGAAGGCGACCACCATGAGGGTCCCGACGAGCATGGTCCCGGAAACGATCCACGCCGGTGCGGTCGTCGCCGTCACCACCCACAGCGGGATGAGGACGGTGAGCACCTTGAACTGGATCGCCATGACGCCGTCGATCGCGGTCAGCACCAGGTAGGGCCAGTCGCTGAGGGCCAGCCAGCGCGGGCCGGGAACGGTCGGCTCCGGAGCGACCGCGGGCAGGGCGACCAGGATGACGGCGGAGATGACGAACGCGATCGCGTTGCCCAGAACCATGAGGTGGTACGCGGTCAGCGTGCCGACCTGGACGGCCCAACCGGCGCCCAGGGCGCCGAGCGAGATACCGACGTTGGTCACGCTGCGCAGGTAGGCGCGGAACTCCTGCGGTCGGTCGCCGCCGTAGTGGCGGATGAGTGGGCTGCGGGCGGCCAGGCCGGCCGCTTTCGCGCCGGCAGCGGCGCAGACCGCGACGACGAACGGCCAGAATTCGTGTACGAGCACGAACGCGGCGGTGGCGAGGGCCTGGACGGCGAGGGTGACGGCGTACACGCCGCGGGCGCCGTGCCGGTCGGCGAGGTGCCCGGCGCCGATCCCGACGGCCAGCGCCAGGGAGCCAGCGATCGCGAGTCCGGCACCCACCTGGGTCGCGGGCAGATGCAGTGCCTGGGTGAAGTAGAGGACTCCGGCGGTCAGGTAAAGGCCGCTGCCGACGGTGTAGACGAAGTTGGACGCGGCGAGCAGGCGCTCGGGCCCGCTTTCAGGCAGCAGTCGCGGCATGGCGGCGTTCCTGGGTCTGTAGATCCACGACGCGGTCGGCCCATCGGGTGAGCAGCGCGTGGTCGTGGCTGACGACGAGGATGCCCGCACCGGTCTCGCGTTGGTAGTCGGTGAGGACCCCGGCGACGTGGGCCTGGGTCGAGGCGTCGAGCATCGCTGTCGCCTCGTCGCAGAGCAGGTAGCTCGGGCGGTGGGCGAGCGCGCGGGCCAGGCAGGCGCGTTGGAGCTGGCCGTCGCTGACCGCGTGCGGGCGACGGATGAGCAGGTCGGCAGTCAGCCCGACCAGGTCGGCCAACTCGGTGACCCGCTCGCGGACCGCCGCGTCCGGATGGCCGGTGGCGCGCAGCGGCTCGGAGATGATGTCGTCGAGCCGCAGCCGTGGGTCGGTGGCCTCGCGGGGGCTCTGGAACAGCACGCCGATCCGTGTCCGCAGCGCTGCGGGCACCCGGTGCCGGGCACCGGCGACCCAAGTGCCGTCGATGCTGACATGCCCGGCGTCAGCGCCCTGCACCAGGGCGAGCACCCGCACCAGCGTGGATTTCCCGCCGCCGGACGGCCCGCGCAGTCCGACCGTCTCCCCGGATCCGATGTGGAGAGACACTCGGTCGAGCACCCGCTGTCGGCTGTAGGAGACGGTGACGTCGTGTGCCGCGAGCGAGGTCACGCCGCGACCTCCTGTTCCACGAGCGGATGGTGGCACCGGGCTGTGCCGGAAAGGTCCGGCATGGTCGCGCAGGCGTCGGTCGCGCGGGTGCAACGCGGCGCGAAGGCGCAGCCCGCCGGGAGCGCGGTGAGCATGGGCGGATGCCCGGGTACGGCGCGGAAGGCGCGGTCGGGCAGGGCGTCGAGCAGACCGGCGGTGTACGGGTGTGCGGGCGCGGCGAACAACGCGTCAGCGGGTTGCTCCTCGACGATCCGGCTGGCGTACATGACGGCCACCCGGTCGGCGACCCGTTGCGCGGCGGTGAGGTCGTGGGTGATCAGGATGACGGTGTTGCCGGTGTCGCAGCGTCGGCGCAGCAGGTCGAGAGTGTGATCGACCAGCGGCCGGTCCAGGCCGGTGGTGGGTTCGTCGGCGATCAGCAGGGACGGGTCCGGCGCCAGCGCGAGCGCGGTGCACAGCCGTTGTGCCATGCCTCCGGACAACTCGTGTGGATAGCGGTCGAGATCCGCTGGGTCGAACCCGACGGCGGCGGCAATACCGTCGGCGTCTGACCGCGGGCGGCCGTGCGCCCGAAGGGTCTCCTCGAGCAGTCGCCGTCCGGTGCGCACGGGGTTGAGCGCGGTGGCCGGGCTCTGCGGCACGAGCCCCACTCGCCGGCCCCGCACACCGGAAACGCGGCCAGTCAGCAGCTCGGTGTTCCCGTCGAGAACGGCGCGCCCGGAGACGGTGGCGTTGCGGGGCAGCAGGCCGAGCAGCGTGTGCGCGAGCACCGACTTGCCGCAACCGGACTCGCCGACGACGGCGAGCAACTCTCCAGGTTGGACGGTCAGGGACAGGTCGGTGACGGCGTGTACGACGGCGCCGCGCAGCCGGAACCGGACGGTGAGCCCGTCGGTCGAAAGGCGTGGCGTGGTCACAGTTGCAGCTCCGCTCGTACCCGTGGATCGAGGTATTCGCGCCACCGCACGGCCAGGGCGGCGATGGCGAGGGTGACCACGACGATGACCGCCCCCGGGGCGATGCTGGCCCACCAGGCGCCGGTCAGCAGCGAGCCCTGACCGTCGTTGATCATGTTGCCGAGCGAGGCCAGGTGTGGCGGCAGGCCCAGGCCGAGGAAGGACAGTGCGGTCTCGTGCCAGACGGCGTGCGGGATCATCAGCGTGGTCGCCAGGGCCAGGCGCGGCAGTACGTGCGGCAGCAGGTGGCGGGTGAGGATGCGACGGCGCCCGGCTCCGCCGCTGATCGCGGCGTCGATGAACGGCCGGTTGCGCAGGCTCAGCAGCTCGGAGCGGACGATCCGGGCGGTGGACAACCAGTGCGTGACCCCGATCGAGGCGATGACGGCGCCGAGACTAGGGCGCAGCATCGCCACGATGAAGATGCCGAGCAGCAGGTGCGGCAGGGCCGCGACGGTGTCGACGACGCGCATGAGCAGCCGGTCGACCGGACCACCCAGCGTGCCGGCGATGCCGCCGACGATCCCGCCGATCACGGTGGCGACCAAGGCGGCGACCGCGCCGACCAGCAGGGAGACCCGCAGGCCGTACAGAGCCCGCAGGGAGACGTCGCGCCCGAGGTCGTCGGTGCCGGCCGGGTGGGCCCACGACGGTGGCAGGCGGGTCTGGTCGAGGGCGACGGCGCTCTGGTCGAGGGGCCAGAGCGCCGGCGCCAACAGGCAGGCGAGGATCGCGACCGCCAGCACGGAGGCGGCTACCAAAGTGCCCGTCTGGCCTGGCCGCAGGCGGAGAACGCGACGGCGCGGAAGGGCGTCAAGCATCGAGACGGATCCTCGGGTCGGCGGCGGCATAGGCGAGGTCCGTCGCGAGGTTGGCGGTCAGGACGGCGGCCGTGGTGAGCAGGGTGATCGCGGCCAGCAGCGGGAAGTCGCTGCCGAGCGCGGCCTGGACGGTGACGCCGCCGAGCCCGGGCAGGGAGAACACGGTCTCGACGAGGATCGCGCCGCCGACGAGCTCCGGCAGGTGCGTGCCGATCAGCGTGAGGAACGGCAGCAGCGCGGTGCGCAGCGCATGTCCGAATAGGATGGTGCGACCGGGTAGGCCGCGGGCGCGGGCGGCGAGGACGTGGTCGTCGCGGAGGCTGTCGGCGACGCCGTCGCGGACGAACAGCACGAACCACGGCGCCTGCGAGATGGCCAGCACCAAGACGGGCAGCACCAGGTGGTGGGCCACGTCGCCGAAGCCGGTGCCGCTCGCGGTGACATCGGTCAGACCGCCTGCTGGCAGCCAGCCCAGCGCGAGGGCGAACACGGCTATCGAGGCCAGGCCGATCCAGAACACGGGCATGGCTTCGACGGCGTACGCCGCGGCACGCAGCGTCCGGTCGAAGATCCCGTTGCGGCGGTACGCGGCCAGCGCACCGAGCAGCAGACTGGCCAGCAGGACGATGGCCAGGGCGAGGGAGACGACCAGCAGCGTCCACCCGGCCCGGGCGGCGATCACTGACGCGACCGGCTCGTGCCGGCTGGTCGACCAGCCCAGGTCGCCGCGCAGCAGGTTGCCGATCCACCGCAAGTACTGCACGGGCAGCGGGTCGTCGACACCCCAGTTGGCGCGGATCTGCGCCAGCACCTCCGGGTTGGCGGTGAACGCGGCCGAGCCCGCGTACTGCTTCGCGGGATCGATCGGGGATGCGGCGCCCAGAGCGAACATGCCGATGCTGGTGAGCACCAGGATCGGGACGGCGACGAGCAGCCGGCGCCGGACGACCCGTCCGGCGCCGGCGAAGCGACGACTCACTTACGCTTCCAGGTGTTGATGTTCCACCAGATGCTGTTGGCGACGTCGTGCTCGTGCGCCTCGACCCGCGGCTGGACGCCGTTCACGGCGTCCTTCACGACGTACGTGTGCTTCAGGTAGGCCAGGAACAACCAGGGCAGGTCGGTAGCGAGCTGCTTCTGGAACGAGCTGTACGCGGCCTTGCGGGCGGCCGGGTCGGCGAGGTCCCGCCCGTCCTGCAACGCCTTGTCGACGACCGGGGACTTGTAGTGGCCGGGATTGAAGTAGCCCTGCCCGGCGAACTGGGAGCTGAACAGCTTGTAGGAGGTGAAGTCCGGGTCGTACGGCGTGCCGAACCCCATCAGCAGGGCGTCCTGGCTGATCCGGGTGTCGATCGCGTCCCAGGTCAGGCCTTCGGGCTTGATCTCGATGCCGACCTTCTTCGCGTCGGCGGTGACCGCGAGCGCGAGCTCCTTGCGCAGGCTGTCGGTGGCCGGGTACATCAGGGTGAACGCGGCCCGCTGGCCACCCTTGGCCCGGATCCCGTCGCCACCGGCGGCCCAGCCACCGGCGTCAAGCGCGGCAGTTGCCGCAACCGCATCCGCTGCGGGCCGGCCCGCGGCGGCGGGCTCGGCGAACTCCGAGGTCGGCGGCACCGGCCCGTACGCCGGCTCACCGGCACCCCCGAGGACGCCTCCGATCATCGCGGTGCGGTCGACGGCGGCGTTGAGCGCCTTGCGGACCGCCAGGTCGCCGGTCACAGGATTGCCCATCGGCAGCATCACGCCGCGGTAGTCGGCGCTGTCGACCCGGTGCACCTGATAACCGCCCACGGAGTCGAACCCGGCGGCCAGCTTCGGCGCGAGCTCGGCAGCGTCGAACTCACCGGCGCGCATCCGCTGCGCGCGGACGTTGTCGTCGGCGACGAACGCGACGACCACCTTCGCGTTGGCGGGCTTGCCGCCGAAGTACGTGTCGTTGGCCGCGAGGACGAGCTTGTCGCCGGGCGTCCAGGACTCGACCTTGTACGGGCCGGTGCCGATCGGCTTGCGGTTGAAGTCGGCCTGGTTGACGTCCGTGCCCTGCAGGGCCGCCGCCGGGACGATGCCGAGCGCGAGCCGCTGGAGGAACGGCGCGTACGCGTACTTGAGCGTGAACACGACCGTCTTCGGGTCCGGCGCGGTGACCGAGGCGAGCATCTCCAGGTCAGAGCGGATCACCGAATCGACCTTCGGATCCAGGATCGCCTGGTACGTGAACACGACGTCCGCGGAGGTCAGCGGGCTGCCGTCGTGGAACGCGATCCCATCGCGCAGCGTCGCGGTGACGGTCTTCCCGTCGGGCGACACGGTCGGCAGCGCGGCGGCCAGGCCGGGCACGAGGGCGTTGCCGGCGTCGCGGGCGACGAGCCCGTCGAAGATCAGCGAGGCGCCGTCGACGCCGTAGTTGAGCACGGGGTTCAGGGTGTCCGGCTCGCCGGCGGTGGCGACGACGAACGTCCTGTCGGCGGAGGCGGCGGCGCCGCTGGTGGTCGGGCTCGTCGAGCATGCGGCGAGCGCGAGGGCGCAGGCGACGAGGACGGCGGGGACACGGCGGATCACAGGGCACTCCGGGGTTCGAGGGGCGTGCGGTGCTCCTGCATCATCATGGTTGTTGCAAAGTCTTGGCAATAACGGGATAGTGAACGTCGTGGAACGACCCGATCGGCCGGCGTGCCGCTCACGCCGATCGCCTGCTCAGGGGACCTGCAAGGTTGGGTCGCTCCACGTCGACTGCCCGGCCGTCGGACTCCGCGGCCGGGTTGGGCGGCGCCCACCGCGATGGTCCTCAACCTTGTGGGCGCCGCCATTTTTCTGGCGGGCGTCATGACCAGCCGTTCGGCAGCGATCGAGACAGTGCCGGCGGAACGGTTCCTCGGCATGGCCGAAGACCTGACGCCGGTGTACGCCGCAGCGTTCTCCCGACCGCCGTGGAACGAGCGCAGCGACGCGTTCGCCGCCTTCAGCGCCCGTTTGCCGAACGAGGCGAGCCGCCCGGGCTTCACCGCCGCGGTGACGCGGAGCCTGTCCGGTGCGCTGACCGGTTTCGCCTACGGCTACCCGACGCCGACACCGTTCCCGACCGGCCGGTCCTATAACAAGGCCAGCGCCGCGCTCGGCGCCGGAGCAACCGAGCTGTGCGGGCGTTTCGAAGTCCTCGAGCTCGCCGTGCGCCCGGAGGCCGAAGGCGTCGGGAACGGCCGGACCTTGCTCGACTCGATCGTCGGCGGACGCTCGGCCTGGCTGCTGACCTCCGCGAACGCGACCCGCGCTGTCGGCTTCTACCGGCGCCGCGGCTGGCGCCCTCTCGGGCAGGCCGACGGCGCGATCGTCTTCGCGAGCCCTCCGCGCAGCCCAGCCACGTCACGCCACCACAGCAAGGCCCGATCCTGAGTCTCGACGCCCCGTCAAACGGTCGTGAGATGGACGGCCGCGATGGTGACCAGGCCGGCGCCGAAGATGGTGACGGCGCTGGCGGCCAGGATCGGGGTGAACCGGCTGGCGAGCTTGAGCGCGCTGATGGAACGCGCGCTGCGGCTGATGACGGTGCTGCCGGCGACGGCGAGCACGCCGACTCCGAAAAGCACGACGGCCATGCCGATCCCGAACGTGACGACCAGCAACAGGGCGAAAGCGCCACGGCCGAGAAACAGTCCGCTGGCCAGAACCAGGAACGCGGCCGGTGACGGCGTGAGGCCGCCCGAGACGCCCAGCAGCAGTAGGCCGGGACGCTTCGACGGCTCGTGATGGTGATCGTGAGTGTGGCCGTGGGTGTGCCCATGCTCATGGCCATGCGAGTGGTCGTGATCGTGGGTGTGCCCGCGCAGGTGCCGGCGCAGCATCCAGATGCCGGTGGCGATCACGAACGCTCCGGCCGCGACCTGGAGCCAGGTCGTGAGCTGTTCCATCCGCACGACGTCGGACAGCGACAGGAACGTCCAGGCGACCCCGATGACCAGCACTGAAATGGTGTGCATGACCGCGACGGACCCGCCGAGCCACGCGGCGTCGCGGATGCGTCCCCTGGAGCCAGCCAGGTAGGCGGCGGCCAAGGTCTTGCCGTGGCCGGGCGTGACGGCGTGCCAGGCGCCGGCGAGGAAAGCGATGACGAACGCCGCCGCCGGCACGCCGGGAGTCTGGATCAGGTCCTGAAGGCGGTCCGACACGGAGGTGGCCGACAGCGCGACCAAGCCGGCGCGGGTGGTGTCGAGGCTGATGGCGACCGTCTGGGGATCGCCGAACGGGTGCGCCGACGCCGGCCCCGGGGCGAGCGCGGCCCCGGTGACAGCTGCCCCGACGACGGTCAACGCCATCACGGCACGGCTACAGGGGGAGATCACGGGAACACACTCCGGGGCGCGGACCTTACGAACGGCCCAGTGTCTCCACCGGCCCTGACCTGCGCAGGCACTCGAAGGTGATCTTCAAAGGTCGTCGACGTGAACATCCGGGCGCCGGCCGTAGCGGGGCGGCGGATGGCGGTCCGCCACCCCGCTACGGGGCATCAGGCCGGCTTGTTCCCGGCCTTCGCCGCGGCGTACCGGGCAGCCACGTCCGGCCAGTTGACGACCTCCCACATGGCCTTGACGAAGTCCGGGCGTACGTTGCGGTACTGCAGGTAGTACGCGTGCTCCCAGGCGTCGAAGGCGAGCAGGGGCACGGAGGTCTGCGCGACGTTGCCGTGGTGGTCGTAGACCTGCTCGACGATCAGGCGACCGGAGAGGGGCTCGTAGGACAGCACGCCCCAGCCGGAGCCCTGTACCAGGGTGGTGGCCGCGGACAGTTGGCCGTGGAAGCCCTCGAACGAGCCGAAGAACTCGTTGATCGCCTCGCCGAGGTCGCCGTCGGGGCGGTCGCCGCCGTCCGGGGTCATGTTGGCCCAGTACAGCGAGTGCAGCACGTGGCCGGACAGGTTGAACGCGAGCGTCTTCTCCAGGCCGACGATGCTGGCGAAGTTCCCGGCGTCGCGCGCCTCCTCGATGCGTTCGAGGGCGTCGTTGGCGCCCTTGACGTACGCGGCGTGGTGCTTGTCGTGGTGCAGTTCGAGGATCTGCCCGTTGATGTGCGGCTCGAGCGCCGCGTAGTCGTAGGGCAGGTCCGGCAACGTGTAAACAGCCATCTGGTGTTGTCCTCCAAGCGATGGATCGCCACTGCTGCAACTCTTACGCTGTTGCCAGCAATGTGCAACAACCCTACGTGGAGGGTTTGCTCAGGACTCCGACGGCCTTGACGCCACGTTCGCCGACCAGCGTTCCTCGACCCGCGCGAAGCGCCAGATCGCGATCGCGACCAGCCAGGACACGACGAACAGGCCGACGATGGCGTACCCGGCGTAGTCGAGCGGGATCGAGGCGATCGCGGCGATCGGGCCGTGGGTGATGTGCGCCTGGTCGGCGATCACCCCGATGAGCTCGATCGTGCCGATGATCAGCGCCACCGCGACCGAGATCGAGGTGATGGTGATGTTGTAGAAGACCTTGCGGACCGGCTTGGCGAAGGCCCACCCGTACGCGGCGTTCATGAACACACCGTCGGCCGCGTCCATCAGGCACATGCCGGCGGCGAACAGGATCGGCAGCACGAGGATGGCGTAGAACGGCAGGTTGAACGCCGCGGCCCCACCGGCCAGCACCAGCAGTCCGACCTCGGTCGCGGTGTCGAAACCGATGCCGAACAGCACGCCGATCGGATAGATGTGTCACGGCTTGCGGACCGAGCGGGTCAGGCCGCCGAGGAAACGGTTCATGAACCCGCGCTTGTTGAGCTGGTCTTCAAGTTCCTGCTCGTCGTAGGTGCCGCGGCGCATCTCGCGGAACACCTTGATGATCGCGAGGAGTACGACGAGGTTGAGGATGCCGAGGATCCACAGGAAGACACCGGAGACCGACGCGCCGATGACGCCGGTGATGGAGTGGAGGTTCTACCCATCGTCCTCGACCTGCCCGGCGAGTGCCCGCACGCCGATCGAGAGAAGGAGCGCCAGCGAGAAGACGATCGTGGAGTGGCCGAGCGAGAACCAGAATCCGACCGACAGCGGCTTGCGGTCGTTGCCGGTCGCGGCGTTGTCGGCCATGAGCTTGCGGGTGGTGTTGTCGACGGCGGCGATGTGGTCCGCGTCGAACGCGTGGCGTAGGCCGAACGTGTAGGCGAGCACGCCCAACCCGACCGTGAAGACCGGGTTGTCACCGCCCAACGAGAAGTGCTTCGGTGCGACCAGACCGGCCATCCCGCCGAGCGAACACCAGTCCCGGCGGGTCAGGCTGCGACGGAACCGGGTTACTCCTGAGACGTGCGCCGCCTCTTCCTTTGCTGGCCGTAGCGGACCCTTCTCGACCTGGGAGAACCGGGTCGGACGCTACGCCGGGCCAGCCTTACTGCACAGAGTTGGCAACAACACAACATCGGCGCCAGTGCCTGCCGGCACTTCGCGTGGGGTCGACGAGGCCGGCTACAACCCGGCCGGCTGGGCGCCAGAAGAATCAGCTGCGAAGTCTCAGCTGGTGATCAATGCGGCCACGGTGTTTCCGTCGGTGGCGGTGCGCCCGGTTGTGCGCTGGTAGCGCCGCACGATGTGATGGTGCCGCGTGTGTTGACCGAGCCGCCGTTCGGCGCGCATGAGCGCGTTGCGACGCGGGGGTGGGAATGCCGCCGCGAGAGCCGAGAGCAGCGTTCGTGGATCGACCCGTGCGTAGCGATGCCTCGTAGATGGCCTGGGCGTCCAACCCGAGGGGTGGGCTCAGCTGAGCGCATCGCCGCCTCGCCTTCGCCGCGCCGAAGGGAAGTAGCGGTTCCCGTGCGGGCGGTTGGTCCAGCAGTCCCGGCCCGGAAACGGCTAGCAGCCGATCGAGGTCGACGCCGAGCGTGGCAAGGGCCTCCCGGTCGGCTGCTGCGCCCGCGCCGGCCGGGGCCGCGAGGCTAACGGCTTCCCCGATCGCCGCGGCCGTCGCGCCATGCTCGGTGAGCACGGTAGAGACATCGCAGCCGGCCGTGGTGAGGGCGAGTAGCAGGTGTTCGCCGCCGACCCGGTAATGCCCGAGGTCCCGAGCGTGGGTCATCGCGCGGCTCAGAACGCGGCGGAGCTCGGGCTGATCGCCTCGGAACATCAGTCCTCCATGCCGCGGTGGTATTTGCGGTGCACGGTTTGTTTGGTGACGCCAAGCCGCGTGGCGATGTCCTGCCACGACCATCCCGCTCGTCGTGCCGCCGCGACGTGCTCGGCCTCGACCTGCTCCAGCAACCGGCGCAGTCGGGCAACGGCGCGCAGCCCGGCGTCGGGGTCTGTGCCGCGGGTGGCGTCTTCGAGATCAGCACCAGCCGACATGTTCGTCAGCATATGCTGACGCCGCGTGAGGCGTCAACATATGCTGACGGAGTCCAGGGTCTTGCTCGCGTCAATGCGATCCGGGCGCCTGGACGACGGAGAGCTCCAATATGGCGGGCAACGGGGCGACGCCCGGGCCACCGGCGTCGACCCAGGCGACGATATCGTCGGTCACTACGTCGTTGACTACCAGTCCGAACCAGACCGGCCGGGCACCCCGGCGGCGAGCATCAGCGGTCGGGTGTACCACGACGACGTTGGACTGCGCGCACGCGTCCAGGCAGTCACTGACGCGCACGCGGTGAGGCGCGGGTAGGGCGTTCCGGAGACGGTCGAGCTGCGCGTCGTGGTCGACGTCGGGGTGTTTGGTGGCGCTGCCGCAGCAGCAGTCGCGACATACGGTGACAAGACACGCGTTGGCGGATGGCTCTACGATCGTCGGCTCCTCGAACGGCGGTGACTGTGAAACGTAAGTGATGGCGCCGGAAGCACATCACGCGGCGAAGGTGCCGATCTCGCCGTACGAAGCCTTGCGGGCCGCGCGGCGAAGGACCGTCAGGATCGCGGGGCCCAGGACCACGATGGCGATCGTGTTCGTGATCGCACGTCCGGTGTCCCAGCCCGCGGTGGAGGTGAGCACGGTGAAGACGACGAACCGGTGCAGGTTGTCGAGGACCGGTGCGCCGGGAACGTAGGAGATGTGTCCGCTGTAGTAGTCGACCTCGGCGCCGGTGATGAAGGGCCAGAACCAGAGGTTCATCACGAACCCGAAGACGTACGCGACGAGGATGCCGTACCCGACGAGCATGGCGATCTCGGCCTTGCCGGTGACGCGTTTTGGCAGGAGGCCGGCGCCCATGCCGATCCAGGCGGAGGCGAGCATCTGGAACGGGAGCCACGGGCCGACGCCGGCGGTCAGCAACGCGGACGCGAACAGCGACGTGCAGCCGAGGACGAAGCCGAAGCCGGGGCCGAAGACGCGGCCGGCCAGGACGAGCATGAAGAAGACGGTCTCGATGCCGGCGGTGCCGGCGCCGAGTGGGCGCAGGGCGGCGTTGACCGCGGACAGGACGCCGAGCATGGCGAGGGCTTTGGAGTCCATGCCGCCTTCGGTGAGCTCGGCCAGGACGACGACGATGAGGATCGGCAGGATGCCGATGAACACGAACGGGGCATCCGGGCCGTGTTGCATGCTCTGCGGCTCGACGCGGACCAGCAGTGGCCAGACGAACATCATGAGCCCGGCCAGCGACGCCAGGGTGAGCACCGCCGCCGAGCGTGGTCGGACCCGGATCGCGTTCACCGGACCTCCTGGTGCAACGCGGCGGCCACCTCGGAGACGGTCAGCCAGTCCGGGCCGATGATTTTGGCGACCTGGGTCGCGAAGGCCGGCGATCCGCCGAGCACGTCGACGGTCGGGCCGTCGGAGACGACCTCGCCCTCGGCGAGGACGACGACCCGGTCGGCGACGGTGGCCACGAACTCGACGTCGTGGGTGGCGACGACGACGGCCCTGCCCTGGTCGGTGAGGTAGGCGATCTGCCGGCCGAGCGCGGCCTTGGCGTTGTAATCGAGGCCCCGGGTGGGTTCGTCGAGCAGCAGCACCGGTGGGGCGGCGGTCAGCTGGATCGCCAGGACGAGGGCGAGCCGTTGTCCCTCGGACAGGTCGCGCGGGTGCTGGTCGGGGTCGATGCCGGGCGCGAGCTCGTCAAGCAGGAAGCGGCAGGTGCCAGGTGTGGCGTCGGACTCGCGGTCGGCGGCGGCGCATTCCTGTGCCACGGATTCGAGGTAGAGCAGGTCGCCGGCGGACTGGGGCACCATGCCGACCAGGCGTCGGGCACGGGCGCTGGGAAGGTCGACGGGGTCGACGCCGTCGACCCGGACCGTACCGCCCTGTCGTGGCCCAGATCCTTGGACGGCCCAGAGCAGCGAGGACTTGCCGGAGCCGTTGCGACCCATCATGGCCAGGACCGTGCCGCTGCGCAGGTCGAGGTCGACGCCGCGGACGGCGACGGTGGCGCCGTAGCGGACGACGATGCCGGTGGCGGTCAGCGTCGCGGGCTCCGTGCCGGCCGGCGCCGGTCGTCGGGGCGCCGGGCCGGCGGCGAGGTCGCGGCGGATCGGCTCGGCGAGTCGGCGGGCGTCGCGCACCGACAGCGGCAGCGGTGACCACCCGGCGACGCGGCCCAGTTCGACGATCGGCGGTGCGATGGGCATACCGGCGAGGACGCCGGCGGGTTCTCCATCCACGATGGATCCGTCGCCGGGTAGGTAGAGGAATCGGTCTGCGAACGGAACGACTCGTTCGAGGCGGTGCTCGGCCATGAGGACCGTGGTGCCGAGGTCTTGGACGAGCCGGGCGAGGGTGGCGAGCACGTCTTCGGCGGCGATGGGGTCCAGGGCCGAGGTGGGCTCGTCGAGCACGAGCACCTTGGGGTGCATGGTGAGCACGGCCCCGATGGCGACGCGTTGTTGCTGGCCGCCGGAGAGCGTCCGCAGGGGGCGTCGGCGCAGCTCGGCGATGCCGAGCAGGTCGAGGGTCTCCTCCACGCGGCGGCGCATCACCTGTGGTGCGACACCGAGCTGTTCCATGCCGTACGCGAGCTCGTCCTCGACGGTGTCGGTGACGAACCCGGCGAGCGGGTCCTGGCCGACCATGCCGACGAGGTGGGCGAACTCGCGCGGTGGTCGGGAGCGGGTGCTGACGCCGTCGACGGTGGCTGTGCCGGCGAGGTGTCCGCCGGCGAAGTGCGGCACGAGGCCGTTGACGGTGCCGAGCAGCGTCGACTTGCCGCTGCCGGTGCGGCCGGCGAGCAACACGAGCTCGCCTTCGCGGATCGTCAGCGTCACGTCCGACAGGACCGGTCGCGGGGCGCCGCGGTACCAGAAGCTGACGTGATCGAGGGTGATCATGCTGGTGCCTTTTCGAGCTCGAGTGGCGGCGGGGCGAGCAGGGCCGGCGTGACGCCGATCAGCACCCCGATCAGCGGGGGCCAGGACAGCAGCGGCCAGGACAGGGTGATCAGCGACGGGTTGAGGTTGGTCGGGTCGACGCGGGAGGTCCCGAACATGACCACGGCGACGGCGACGCCGCTGGCGGCGACCACGATCTCGGCGAGGAGCCAGCGATCGGGGCGGTAGCGGGTACGGTGCACGCGCCGCCCGGCCGCGCGGAAGCCGAGCACGGCGATCACGAGACCGGCGACCAGGACAGGCGTGGCCAGGTAGCGCGGGGTAGAGCCGTCGAGGGTCGCGTAGACACCGACGCAGACGCCGAGCAACCCGACGATCATCAGCACGCCGGTGGCGGCGCGGGCCCGAGTGGTGGCGACACCGGCGCGGCCGTACCCCCGCGAGTCCATCGAGGCGGCCAGCAGCAGGGAGCGGTCCAGGGCGTCGGCGAGGATCGGGATCACGATTCCGCGCAGCGCGCGAACGCCTTTCCCAGTGCCGCCGCGCAGTTTGCGGGCGCGACGGACCCGCAGCACGCTCTCGGCCAACTGCGGAAACACCGACAGCGCGACGGTGACTGCCGTGCCCACCTCGTACAACGCGGCGGGCATGGCTTTGAGCAGCCGCTTCGGGTTCGCGAGGGCGTTGGCGGCGCCGAGGCAGACCACCATCGTGGCCAGCCGCAGGCCGTCGTAGAAGCCGCCGAGGACCGACTCGGCCGAGACCGCGCCGAACAGTCGGATCCCGGCGGCCCAGGCGGGCAGCGGGATCTCGGGGAGCCGCAGGATGATCGTCGAGCCTTCGGCCCCGCCGAAGATGATCCTGAACAGGACCCGCATGGTGACGATGAACCCGGCCAGGACCAGATAAAGGCGGAAGGCCAGCGCCCAGGGTGCCTCGCCGCGACGGGCGATCACGACCAGGCTGGCCACCGCAACGATCAAGCCGAGCAGCCACGGGTTGGTGGTCCGGCTCGCGGCGGTGGCCAGGCCCAGCGCCCACACCCACCAGGCGGCGGGGTGCAGGTCGCGGGGAAGAAACCAGGTGCTGCCCATCAGGCCTTGCGCGCCCTGCGGCGCTGCCGGGCGATCCACCAGCTCGCCGCCGCCAGCAGGACGACGGCGGCGCCGGCCACCCAGGGTGCGTACGGGCTGGCGCCGGACTGGCGGCGGAGCACTTTGTTGACGTCCTCAGCCTGCTCGCCGCCGGTGAAGGCGACGCTGAGGGCGGGGTTCGCCGCGGTCGGGCTGGCGCTGTTGCGCGGGCGCGGCAGTGGAAGAGCGGCGCTCGTGGCAGGTGCAGGCGGCGGCTCGGCGGCCGGGGGGTCGCCGTCACCGCCGCCGTTGTCCGCGCCGGGCGGCGTGTTCGGCTGGGGCTGCTGCTGCTCGTTCGGGTCGTTCGTGGTCGGCTTCGGTTCCTCGGTGGCGTTGCATGTGCGGCCCTCGGCGCCAGGACGGACGGCGGCGATCCTCGGCTGTGGGTTGGTCTTGGCCGTCTTGTTGAGGGAGAACGACCAGCCTTCGAAGCCGCCGGGGATGAAGTCGCGGTTCTTGATTCCCCACTGGCTATAGACCCAGGGGCAGTTGTTGCCGGCGTGCCAGTAGGACCAGTAGGCCGAGCCGGGCGGCGTGTCGATGCACAGCTCCCGGTAGTTCTGCTTGCCCTGCGCGGGGACGATCTCGACCGCCGAGGGTCGGTTCTCGACGCGGCAGATGAAGCCTTCGCCCCACCGCTGAACGCCGGCGATCTGGAACCCGGCGCCCTTGAGCGCGTCGAGCCCGGTGCCCCGGCTGGCGCTGGGGAAGCAGCGCACGATGGTGGTGCCGCCCAGGTCCTGGAAGTCGACCACGACGGTCACGCCGGTCGCCGACGGGCAGAACCCGGGCTTGCCCTTGCTCTGGTCGATGGCGTACGCGGGCGAAGCGACCGCCGTCAGGACGACGGCGGCCGCAGCCGCGATGAACCTCATCCTCATTGGACGGTGAGCTGGGCGGTCGCGTATACCGTCCCTTGAGGACCAACCGCGCGCACTGTGTAGGTGCAGGTGCCCGGGGCGGTCGGGGTGATCGTGCGGGTGCCGCCCGGCACCGCGAGCGCACCGGACCAGGAGCCGCCCCCGGTGGTCGGGGCGACCGCGTACGCGGTGACACTGGTGGAGTTCGTCGACGTCCAGGTCGATGACGTGCTCTGACCGAGGGTGATCTTCCGGTCGAGATCGTTGACCGACAGCCCGACAGTGGGTGCGCTGGGGCTGACAGCGGGGTTGCGGGGCGTGACCCGCGGAACCGGGTTCGTCGACGCGCTGCGGTTGAGGGAGAACGACCAGCCCTCGAAGCCACCGGGTACGACGTTGCGGTTCAGCGCGCCGAAGCTGCTGTAGGTCCACGTCGTGCCGGCGCCGTCGGCGTGCCAGTACGACCAGTACGCGTTGGCCGGCGGGGTTACGACGCAGGCTTCCTTGTACGTCGGGTTGCCCGTGCGTGGGATCGACTCGGTCGAAGACGGCCGGTTCTCCAGCCGGCAGACGAAACCGAGGCCCCACTGCGCGGTCCCGGTCACGCCGATGCCGGCGTCCTGCAACGCCTTGATGCCGGTGCGGGCGGTGCCCGGGCTGGCGTTCGGCGAGCAGCGGGTGATCGTGGGAGCGGCCACGCCGCCGTTGCCGTTGAGCTCCTGGAAGTCGATGACGACCGTGACACCGGTCAGGGCGTCGGCGCCGGTGCAGATGCCGTTGTAGCCCCTGGTCGGGTCGACGGCGCCGGCCGGTGTTGGTGCGGCGGCGATCAGGCCGACCAGCAGGGAGGCGGCGGAGGCGAGGGACAGGATTCGTTTCATGGCGCGACCACCTTGTGGGTTGAGTGCCGACGGACGAGAGAACGACGCACGAGCAGAAGGCCGAGCGCGATCAGGAAGCCGAGTCCGAACAGGGTCAGCGCGAGCCACAACGGCACACCGTTGTCGCGGTCGGCAGCGGCGACCGTTTGCTGGTCGGTGGTCGGCAGCGGCAGGCGGATCGCCATCACGACCGGGGAGCCGGTCGCCGCCGTCCAGGACCGCCCGGCAACGCCGGGTGCGGCGGCGACGCTGGTGCCCAGGTCGCTGGTCGGTCCGCCGTTGGGCAGGCCGCCGTCGGTGCGGGCCAGCGCGGACAGGGCACGCGTGATCGCGTTGGTGTCCAGGCCGACCGCCTGCCGACCGGCGGCTACGGCGGCGGACAGCGCCGGGTCGATCGCGCCGGCCGCGTCACGGATGACATCGGTGGTGCCGGCTGCCAGTGCGGTCGCGGCTCGCGTCAGCGACTGGGTGCGAGCTGGCGGCCATCCCGCCGGTCCGCCCGCGACCGGCGACGGGTCGGCGGTGCCGTCTTCGCTCGGTGCTCGTATGCCGTTGAGCGCGACGATCGCCGCCGCCGTGGCGGGGCGCTCACCGGCGGCGCAGGCGCCGGAGCCGAGCTCGGCCGGGAAGGTGCCGTCCGCGCATTGGCTGGACACGAGCGTGTCGACGGCCGCGCCGCTGTCTTCGGGCGTGCCGGCGATCGTCGCGAGGGTGCCCCAGGCGTGGCGGCGCACCGATTGTTTGGTGTCGGCGAAGGCGCCGGTGTCGGTGAAGTGGCCGTTGTCGCCGCGCAACGCGGCCAGGTCGGCGTCGAGAGCCGCGACGGTGGTGGCCGGCACCGCGCTGTCCGTCTGTCCGAACCGCGCGATGATCACGAGCTTGGCCAGGGGCTCGGCGTACGCGGCGGCTTCCTTCTCGTACGGCGCGCCGTGGGCGTACGCGTCGATCGACTCGTGCCGCAGCAGGAACTGGGTGGCCCGGCGGACGGCGGCGGGTTGCTCGCCGAGCACCCGCAGGGCCAGGACGAGGTCGGCGGTGGCGTCGTAGTCGACGAACGTCTTGCCGTTCTCGGTCACCTCGACGTGGTCGCCGCCAGCGAGCCGGCCGGCGAGGTAGCGGGCGAGCCGCCCACCGGGTGTGCCCGTCGCGACCTGCGGGGTCGACCCGGCCGTCGGGGTCGTTCGGGGCGTGATGCTGGGGCGGGGACGCGGCGGCGGGGTGGTGCGGGTCGGCCGCGGCGTCGGGGTGCGACTCGGCCGCGGCGTCGCCGTGCGCGTCGGTGTCGGGGTCATGGTGGCCGTGGGGGTCGGTGAAGCCGTCGGCGTGGGTGTGGGCGTCGCGGTGGGGATGGGAGTCGGGGTGTCGGTCGGCTCGGGGTCGGTGGGGACGTTGCCTAGGGCCAGGTCGAGGAAGCTGACCTGGGAGAGGCCGAGCGAGGCCTGGGCGCTGGCCCGGATCCAGGTGTCCAGACCCACGATCCCGCTGGTACGCGCCGCCGTGTAGTCCTCCGGCGTGTACGCGATCGCGCCGATGTCGCCGCCGAGCGCGTTGCCGGCATCGGCAGCGGTGGCCTGGGCACTTGCTAGGTAGGCCGCGCCGTCACCGACGGCGTTGTCCGCGCCGCCAGCGTCGGCGAGTGCCTGCACGATCAGGCCGGTGCTGTTGGTGTTCGGCGCCTGGGTGGTAACCCCGCCGCCCCAGCCGCCACTGTCGTCCTGGTTCGCGATCAGCCAGCTCACGGCGCGGTCGATCGGCTCGTCGAGACCGTTCGCACCGGCTTCCCGCGCGGCCAGCAGCGCGGACAGGGCCAGCCCGGTGGCGTCGCCGTCGGGTGCCGACTGGTCGGCGGCCTTGCCTTCGTCGCAGCTGGCCAGCCGCGTGGCGCCCTCGTCGTAGTAGAAGAAGATGCGGAAGTACCCCTCGGAGCACTGCTGGGTGAGCAGGGTGTCGATGGCGAGCTGGTCGTTCTCGCCGGCCGCGGCCAACCCGATGACGGCGAGGGACTGGCCGAACATGTTCGAGTTGTTGCTGACGTAGTCGGCGTACTCGGGATTCTTCGAGTAGTCGCTGACCCGGCCGGTGTCGCGGCCGGAGCGCAGGATGGCGGCTTTGGTCTCGGCGACCATGTCGTACCCGTCGAAGCTCCGCGGGTCGCGGCCGGCGACCTCGGCCGCCACCAGCACCTTCGCGGTCGCACCGCCGACGATGATGGCGTCGAACCCGGCATCGGGTACGAGGCCGTCCCATGTGAAGTAGTCGCTGGCGTGGCCGTCGTCGTCGAGGTTGCGGACGATCGGGGCGGCGAGCGCGCCGTCGCCGGAGGCGTACATGGCGAACAGGGTGTCGATCATCAGCCCGTAGTCAGGCAGGATGCCGCCGTTCGGGTTCTGCAGGGTCCCGTCGGGAGCGAGTTGGCGGGCGAGCCACGCCGAGTTGGAGCGGGCGGCCGGGCGGTCGGCCGCCTCCGCGTCGCGGGGTGCCGCGAGCAGCACGGCCGCGCTGACGGCCACGATCGCGACCAGGGCCAGCGCTTTGCCCGCGGTGACGCTCACCGGGTGTCTCACACATCGTCCTTCGGGTGGTGCGCGAGAACGAGGTGTGTGCCTATGCGGCGCGGGTCCCCTCTGTTTTCGCGACAGCGGTTTGACTCACCGCCCGCGTGATGGACCCGACTTGTCACCAGAGGTGACCCACGGTTGCGCGACAGCGCCGGACTTTGACCGGCTTCCTCTATCGCGGGCAGCTCAACGTATGGAGTTATGTCGACGCGATGTGGCGCCGAGCAGCCTGGACACTAACGGGAGGAGTCCTCGAACGCCACTGTGACGTTTCGCATCAACCGCACCTGGCCGCGTGGCCGGACCCCTTGGGAGTGGGTCCGGCCACGACGGTCCGTCACAACGGCAGCCGTTTTGACCGGCGCGCCAGCGAGGGCGCGCCAGGTGCTGCGCCGGTGCCGGACAGATCGGCGAACGGGGCACCGGCCGCACCCGGCACCGCTTGCGCGGTGGCGCGAGGCGCTGTCGAGGGATCGAACCCGGCCGGGCTGTAGGCGATGGCGCCGCGGTCTTCGGCGGCTCCGTCGCAGCCGACCTGGAGGCTCAGGATGAACTGCCGGGCCTTCTGCCAGGCCACGGGTCGTCCGGCTGCTGCGAGGGCCTGGGCTGCGAGGCCGGTGCTGTTGGTGTTGGCCGTTCCGAACGCGGCGAACGAACCGTCGGCGGCCTGGTTGCTGACCAGCCATTGGATGCCGGGTGCCGCGTCGCTTCGGCGACCGGCGGCGATCAGTGCCTGCACGGCCATGGCGGTCGAGTCGACGTCGCTGTCGCACACCGGTTGGGCGAACTGGAGGGGAAAGCCACCGTCGGTGCAGCGGCTGGCGGCGAGGAATGCCACCGCGGAGTTCGGGGCGCCGCCGGAAGGTTCCAGGGCGAGGATGCCGAAGGACTGCGAGAAGGCGTTGCTGAAGTCCCCGAACGCGGAGCGGTCCGTGAACCGACCGTCGGCGCCGAGCAGGCCACGCAAACGCGCGAGCAGGTCGACGCCCCCGAACGACGCGGGATTCTGGCCCCGGACCTGCACTGCGAGGGCGGCCTTCGCTGTCGCGCCCGCGTACGCCTCGGTGCCGTCACCGATGTAGCCGGCGAGGACCGCAGGCTGCGCCAGCCAGGTGGTCGCGGCGGCCGCGTCCACGCGGTTGTGCGGCGGGGCCGCCGAGGCGGGAGCGGCCGCAACGGTGGTGAGGGTCAGGGTGGCGAACGCGGCTGCCAACGCTCCGCGGACGCGCATCGATCGCAAGGCCATCAGACTGTGCCTTTCCGGCACGCGCGTCGAGGCAACCCAGGACCCACACGGCGGGCCGGACGGCTCCGACCCGCGAGCCACGACGGGTGGTGAGGAACCTGCTGATGTGTCGACGGGCATTCGGGCTCACGGCGCGCACCAGGTGCGCGCACGTCTACCGTTGCGGGCCAGCGCCGGACTTCGACCGGACTTCCCCCATCAACGCACGGCTATCCAGTTGTCGCGGACAGTGTGCACACGATCTTGGAGGCTGACCGACGCCGAAGCAGCCGATGTCGCCAGCGCCTCCTTCACCAAGTTGCTGGAAGAACGTCTCATCGGCCGTATCTACGCGGCTGCCGAGTCCGCCCGGCAAGAGGAACGACGTAAACGACAGCGGTCGCTTATTGCAGACATCGTCCATGCCGCCGACAACTGGACCAACACGATGCAGGAACTCGCTATTGGCAGCGCACGACGTCGGTGGGAAACGCGCGACATTGTCGAGTGGGTAAACAGCGATAGTGGGCGTGCGTTGGTAAGCAACATGCAGCTCATCAAGTCGAACGCACGTAAACTTCGTCTCGAAACACCGCACCCGGATCTGCTAGTGGCACTCGATGCCGCGCAAACGGCCGTGAGCAACCCAGAGGTCTTTGATCCGATCTGGAACGGATCTGGTAGCGCACCAGAGGCGAGGGCGGTCGTCTACCGACATCTCAACTACGTCAAACGAGTCTTCCTAAATCTCGAGCAGATCGGGATCAAGGTGCTGGCTGAGCCGCAGCCCGACGGCACGCAACCCTGATCATCGATGGCCGCCCAGGCAGGAAGACTCAGCGGCGGTGCCAATCTCGCTTTGAATGCGCCATCGGCCAGCTCGCGTCCGGTGGCGAGGATGGTCTCGTCGCCGCTCATTGCCTCGTTAGTGGGCCGACCACCTGTGCGGGTCCACGCCGATGACAGCTCGGTCCCGATGCGACGTTCAAGAGTCCTCCGCGCTCGAACCGACTGGTGTTGAACTGGGAGGGCGACGCTACTATCCCGATTCATGACGACCGAGCCCACGCCGGCCTTGCAGATCGACGACCCCTTGACCGTGCCGGCCAGCCTCCTGCCAGACGTCCTTGAAATGGTTCAAGCGAATCGCGATGGTGATTACTACCAGTTCACGTTGGGGGCTGAGTTGGACGGCTCGATGTACTGTTCGGCATTCACTCACTGGGTGGGCTGGACGGATGACACGATGCGCTATGAAATCCGGGAGCCCTCGCTAGTCGTCGGGGTTGCCGCGTTCGAGCAGCTTTACTACATCGACCAGCCGGCGCTGGTCGTAGAGGGCGCACGTCAGTTCGCGGTTTGGAACGTGCTCGGTGGCCACGGCATTGTCGAGCGAGCAACGGCGGAGGAGTTGATGCAAGATCGGCTCGTGCCGGCTGCATGCTCGCAAGCACCTACTGGGTCGGGGTTTGTGGTCCGGAGCGGATGCAGCAGCCAGGAATTGCAATACGCGCCGACCGCGAAACTCCGTATGGAGGTGCTCACCCGAGACGGATTTCGTTGCCGAGCTTGCGGGCGTAGCCCGAACGACCATGTCGACCTCGAGTTGCACGTTCATCACATCAGGCCGTGGGGCATGGGAGGCCTAACGCACCCGCTCAATCTTATAACGCTATGTAATACCTGCCATCGAGGGCTTCCTGCACGAAATGGCCCAGATCACTATGTGCGAGCCTTTCACGATCTCGTTCCAAGGAATACGGCCGGGCCAGAGGTCGAGCGCGGTGCCATCCAATACCGCGACGCGGTGTTGCGGTATCGCGAATGCGTTGTGCGCCGGTTGGCGGAATAAGAGCCAGCGTGCGCGGCGGGCCGAAGGCCCAAAGCGCAGCTCCGATAGGGCGCGCCGTGAGCAGCGCCTTAATTCTGTTTAAGCGCAACTCAGCAGTCAGTCGCGAAGCGGAGGGCGAGACAACACAGTGACCCAGGAGAAGATGGATAAGGTACTCGCCGGTGCAATCGGCCATTTTTGGCACAACGATCTCGCCATAAGAAAGACTGATCAGAAGATGGAACGTGGTTATGTTCGGCTTAACGAGCATGACGAGGTCGAGATTGCGAGTCTCAATGAGGATCCACGTCGTCGCCTCTTTGATGAATCGATTCCCTTCCCCAGGTCGATCACAGGAATTACTGAGCACGGCGGCATCATGGCGCTTGCCATTACGGGCAGAGGGTCCACGATCGGCTTCGGCCACGTAGCGAGCGTACTCCGCTATCGGGCGGGAGCAATTGTCGTGGGCGTGAATCCCAACGAATTGAGAACGGCCGGAATCAAGTCGCTTACGCTTTATTACTCCGGACTCGGATCCTGGGCTGGCATCGAGCGTGCGGACGAGGAATTCGGCCAGGACTCACGCGGCATCCTAAAGACTTACTCAATCGCTCTAGACGGCGCGGTTGATGAGACCGTCGGGCTCTCCGGTGGAACACAACTAAAGGTGTCCTCG
Organism: Asanoa ishikariensis; assembly: GCF_900107455.1. GTDB lineage: Bacteria > Actinomycetota > Actinomycetes > Mycobacteriales > Micromonosporaceae > Asanoa > Asanoa ishikariensis. Next base: position 405,075 of record NZ_FNQB01000005.1, read on the forward strand.
CACTGGAGTGTGACAGGACCAAGCGATCGACGGATCCTAGCGACTCCCACCGCGATAACGGTGCAAGCAAATCGGCCGCGCCCTGCTAATGAGCTACGAGAGCGGCTTCACTGGGTGCATGCTCTGGCGTGCCTGGCTTATTCCGGGTTTATTGTCGCGGATGGCGGAGCGGTTATACCTGATCTTGGGCGTGAGGGTGAGAGCCCAACATATTGGGATCGGAGATTCATGCGCCGCCCAAAGGGAGCGCCGGAACCAACCGACCATGACTTTCCGATGTTTAGACTTGCGAGCATCGGCGGAATTGGCGGGCTGGGCCGATGGGTGCGGATCTGCGAGCAGCACCCTCGGGCGGTGCGCCCAGTAGTCGATGAGTACCTTCAAGGATTCCGATCGCCGAGTGTCCGGCTCTTAGAGGTTGCGTCCGGGATCGAGTATTGGGTCAATAGGCATCGGCGCTCGGCAGGGTGGGCCAAGGCAAGCGGCAGCAAGGCCCTCGTCCTGTCGAAGCACGTCGGGAAGTCCTTCGATCAATGGACCGGAAATTCGGCAAACTGGGCGCGGAAGTTCTGGGACGCATACAACGGCCTAAAGCATGAGCCATCATTCACGATGGATCCTCGCGAGACTGCAATACTAGCCGCTAGTGGCAGTCTGTTGCTGGGCGTCTCGGTTCTGAACCGTGCTGCACGAAGCAAGGCACCAGCGCGTGAGATATTCGGTACTGGTCATTTCAACTGGCAACTCAGAGACGCCGTGCGAGACCTGGTAGCCTAAAATACTCCGTCGTTCTCCGGCCTCGCCTTTGCTGGCAGATCGTCCCGCCGCGAAGCATGAGGCCCGGCTGTTCCCGGCCCTGGCGGCGTGGCGAGCGGCCACGTAGCGAGTTGACGGCCTCCCACACCGCCTTGACGAAGCACGGCTGTACGCCGCGGCATTGTGCTCAAGGGTGAGTGAGGGCGAGGCGATGCGTGTTGCATCGGTCTCAGCCACGGGTCGCTCGGAGCTCTACCTGAGTCGGAACGACGACGACCCCTGGTTCCTCGGTTGCGATCGTGGGGTAGGCGCGGCGCTTGTGAGGGAGTGGATAGGGCCAGCGTCCTCTCGGATACAGGTCGACGGCTTTGTTCGGACAGCGAGGTGCTGTTCTGGAGCGCTAATTCGCATGCGTTCTGGTTGTCGCGTGACGTTTCAGAAAGTCAAGTACAGCCATGTTGCGCGTGTAGGTGAAGCTTTCCCAGCCGTCGTATTGGAATCCTGCCTGGTGTGCCATGGCGTCGATCTCACCCATCGCATTGGCGATCCGCTCCTCGTCGTCGTGGCCGCCGACCTGGCGGCGCATGGCCTGATCGGTAGCCAACTCGACGAAGATCGGTTCGGTGCGGTGGTGGTTGTAGCGGGCAAAGTTGGGCCAGTAGCTTGGGCTGCCGGAGCCAACTGGATCGGCAAGGAACACGACGCCGGTGAGCGCGTCGAACTGGCACAGGCTGTCGAGGATCTGGTCGTCGTCGGCCGGCACACCGGCGTGTAAGGCTGCGGTTCCACGGACGACGTTGCGGGCGAGGCTGATGATGTCGGAGCTACCTTCGTCCAGCATCCGGGAGCGGCTGGCATTCACGATGGTGTAGCGGAACCAGTTGCGATAGAAGTCGAACTCCGAGCCTCGGACTTGCTGCTCGGCGAGCTGCCGGACGGCTGGCCAGTTTGTCATCCGTACCGCAAGCGAGCCAAGCCCGTAGGCGTGGGCAGCGATGTGTAGCCGCCGTTCCAGGTTAGCGACTCGATCACCGGGCCCGACGGGGTGCTCGAAGATTCGGGCCAGTGCCTCGACCGCATCAGTGAACCAAGGCTGCTCTCTGTAGGTAAGCGCCTGGGCTGCAACGCTGGTAATCCGCTGCAGCAGGGTGCCGAAGTCGGGCAGATCGAGGCTGGCCGCGTCTGTGACGGCCTGCAGCAGGGCGCGGCGCAGCGGTATGTGGTCCGACCGGCGGAGTAGCTCCAGGGTCAGTTCGTCGAAGGCGTTGGCGTCCAGCCTCCAGGTCATCGCAGCGGCGGGAAGCTGCTGCAGATTTTGGGCGCTGAGTCGCACGTTGATCATTGCACTGATCTCATCGCGATACTCGGTGCGCCAATCTTCCTTGTGGCGAGCGACGATGGCCGCGATGATGCGTTCCCGATCGTCGGGCTCCCACACCACCGATGAGGTGCCGCGACGCACGTACACCTCGCCGCGGCGGAACTCGGATCCCCTGCGTTTGCCGCCTTTTGCCTGTGAGTCATCGATCTCGTAGTCGCCGTTGCGGCTGAAGATGTGGAAGCCCTTGGGGCTCGCGCCGACGTACAGCAGCACCATTGGGCAACCGTCGATTGTGTGCCGGGCGACACCAAGCACAAATGGTTCCGAAAGGTACTTGACGATCTTCGACCGGACACGAGACTCGTCGAACAGCTCCAGATGGCGAGCCGTCAAGCCTGGGGCCGGGCGGCCGTCGTCTTGTGCACCGATGACGATGTATCCGCCGAGCTCGTTGCTGAGCATGGCGGCGATGTCCTTGACCAGCGCAACCACGTCGTAGGTGATGGAAAGGTCGGACATCGTCTTGAAGTCCAGGCCTGCCTGTTCGCAGCCTTCGTCCAGCAGCGAACGCAACTTTTCTTCTGTTAGCACCGGCTCGACGACGACCGCCATCTGAGGCCCTTCTACCTGCTCTGCTCGACACGTGAGGGTTAACCCGTTCAGGTTGAGTCGATCCACCGTGGACCCAGTACCGGTCGGCCCTTGACGTTCGTTCGGATCAGTGGAATAACTCACCGTGCGGCGACGCAACTTCCGCCGTAAGGTGCAAGAAGACCCCGCCCGGTTACCGAGGTGTCGCTAGCATCTCGGTGTCTGGTGCGGGGTCTCTTGCCTCTCAAGGAGCTACATCAGAGTGCGGCGCACTCCCGGCAGAGCGGCTTGCCGCCCGTGCCGCTGCGGCGGTTCTCCGGCTCGATGTTGTTCCCCGTGTTGCACCGTGTTTCGTTGTGGTGCACCGACGAGAGGATGGAGTGCCACGAAGCAGTCTTCACTTCGCCGCCCTCCTTTCTCTGCTCCCGGCCGAGACCGAGCGCCTCGGCCTGCGGCACCGCCTTGCGGCGGGGTCGATCTCGATGACCGACCTGAAGAGTGAAGCACAAAGGACAGACGGTCGGCTCGCCCAATGACTTGGGCAGAGAGCGCGATCAGTGGGCGCAAATGACCATGAAGGGGGACGACACACCCGACGGAATGTGGCGTTTGACACATGCCGCAGCTCCGATCATTCCCTCTTTCGGGTGGACTGTCGACTCCTCTGTCAACAAACCGACAGGTTAGCCACGCTAACGACTTAACGACCCACAGAGGTGGATAGCATCCACCGTGTCCCACACATACTCCCTGTCGTTGCGCCGCAACTCGATAAGTTCGACGGCTTCTACTTGTAAGGACACGGGTCGGAGTCGACGCAGCGGTCTTAGGCTGGCGACGATTTCTCCACTGGGAGCGTTGGCGCCGCTGTAGGCCACGGTGATGTGTGGCCGAAACTCGACGTCTTCCGGCACTCGAGACCAGACCGAGGCGATCGCGTCGCGTATGGCGGTGCGGAGTTGGGTCAGCTTGTCCCAAGGCCGTACCAAGAGCCCGATGCCCTCGGCATCCGGATCGACGGGCCCCAAGTTGATCTCAAAAGAAGGAAGTTGGGCGCAGCGGTCCCGTGCCGCCTCCACGATGTGCGTGATGTCTTCTCCGGACACCTCATCGGCGAATCCCAGGCCTTGCACGGTCAGGTGCAGTCCCGACAGCGGAACGAGGTCAAGGGCCTCCGTCGGTAGGCCTGACTGGATCTCGGCGACGAGCCGATGGAGATCCGGCTGGTTCTTGAACGTCAGGTGCCAGGTGTAGAACGTGCGCGCCGGTCGCCAGCCAGGACGCCAATACCAGTGGTTGGTTAACCGGTCCGCGCGCTGGTATGCCTCCCAGCGAGCGGAGAGGCTCTCCTCTTCGCGCGTGGTCACGCACGTCATGGTAAAGCGGTGCTGGCAACCAGCGCCCGCTGGCTGATGCGCCGATCGTTGAAGGCGTCGGCAACGGAACGTATGGCGGGGACGTCGCTCCAGCGCTGCGTCGAGCGCAGGAATTCGGCCGTGCGCTGGCTAACCGACTCGTACGGGTGCCCCTCGGTGAGGTTGAGCGCTTGCAGCACCTGTGCCGCACCCTCCTCAGGATCCGCTGGGTTCCGGCCGATGGCAGCCATGGCCTTGTCTAGCCGGGATAGAGCTCGGGGACCTTGTAAGCCGGCGGCGTCGAAGGCAGCAAGTGCGGTGTCCAGGTAGCCGTCGACCTTTCCGGGCCTTCCGATCGCGAGATATGCGGTCGCTGCGTTGGCCGCAACGCGCGGCGGACAGTAGGCCTCCAGCGACAGGCTCGGGCTGATGTGCGCCCGCGGAGGCATGGACGAGGTCAGGTCGAAGGCGCGGTTGACTGCTTCGTCGACACCGCGCTCATCGCCAATGCGGGCGAGCGCACGCGCTTCTCCGTTCACCGCTAGGCGTACCTGATGTGTCGGCGTCTGCGCCCGCCTCTGTCCATCCTGGGCATATGCGAGAGCGTCGTGATAGTTGCCGTTGTAGTAAGCGACGAGGCTTTGTACTGCGCGTGACCAAGCCTGAACGTCACCGATTGCCGATGCCTCAGCGATCTCAAATGATTCTCGTGCGTACGCCTCGGCAGATGGCCGTGCCCCCAAGTCGAGCGCCAGTGCGGCAAGGATCCCGGTGAGGTGAGTCGCTGCTACGTAGAGGCGTAGGCGCTGGTGGGGATGCTGACTTCCTTGCAAGAGTCCGACCACAAAGTCGTGCAACTGCCGCGCAACCGGCGTGACCAGGAAGGGACTTTCCCGCTCAACCTTGCCAATCAGCTCGCCGACCGAGAGCTCAATATGGGCAAGGAACGACTCGGATGTGTTGGAGCTCCGCGCGAGTCGGCTCCTCGCGTCAATATCAAAGGGACTCTCCATCATCGCCGTCTCCGTCGCGCCACCCGCGGCGACGGGCAGTGCTGGTGGGGGCAGCAGATCTCCGGCTACCGAGCCCGACTCATGGGTCGACCGAGAACCGGGCTGCTCGGGATCTGGAGGGTCGGAGTACGGAACTGCGAGCGCTTTGCGGCGTCGGTCCTCGAAGCCGAGCTCGGCATCTGTCGATGCCCCGAGGACGTGGCGGTAGGCGGCACGCCGCCACTCGCGTGGCCAAGTGACTCTTCCTTGTTCGATCTTGGCGATCGTGTTCTCGGTGATTGGCGTGTCGGGGTCCGGCTTTGTCGATAGCCACGTGTTGCAAACGTCTGCGAGTTCCTGGCGGCTCATAACTCGGCCGGGCATACGTTGGGACTGAATCCGCTCACGCGCCAGCCTGAATCTGTTGGGCCCCCGGGTGCCGTCGCCGGACATCAACCGCCGCCCTTCGCGCTAGCTGTCGTGTGGCGTTGAACCACAGCGTAACCCCGCGAATTTGCAGGTCGGAAGCCTCGATGATCTCCACTTTCGACGTTTATGCACGTCAAGGCCCATCGTGCCACCTAACATGCCTAGCTACTTGCCAGCGCTAAGGACGTTCTCTGCCGCCGGGGCCTACGCGATCGTGGAGCACTATGAGGCCCCGTTCACAGATTAGTGACCAAGGTCCCAGCGGGGATCGCAATCTGCTTCTTCAACACGCTTCAATCGATGGGTTGGCCTCCTATGGGAGGCGAGCTGCGGCTACCGTCCTGACTCTCTGGTCTGGCAGGTGGTCCGCCTTCACAACCCCATTCGGCCGTTCGCTGGCGAGGTCGCGCGCTGGCGACGCCAGTCCTGGGACCAACACGTTGATCCATCCCTGCGGCGTGCCCGCGGACGTTAGGCAAAGAAATAGAGGCCAGGCCCAGCTCTCGGACAACGAGGTCGATGAGATCTTCAGGTCGGGGACTCTTTGGTCGTGGGTCTTCGTCGCCGTGCTCTCGGTCTTGGCCGTAGTCCTCATCTCCTGGAGCGGGACTACAGGGTCTTCAGCCTCTAGGCCGTCCGAGTCGTTCGCCAACATGGCGATGGGAAGTCCATCGTGAGGCGCTGGACGAGCCCGCGTCTGCTGTCCGACTGCGACAGCAGAGCTCGGTGGGAGGTTCTATCTAACGGTGAGTTCTGGTACATCCGTGACGGCCAGGATGGCGGTAGGGGCGCGGTTTTGGAGTTCACCTCGAAGGAGTGGGTGGACCTCGTCGCCGCGGTCGAGGCGGGTAGGTGGCCCCCGTGGGTGACCGTGCTGCCTGACGGTGGTGCTGAGGTGCGGATGCCGGGCAACCCGTTTCCTGTGCTCATCTTCGACCTGGCGGAGGTGGAGGCGTTCGCTGGCAGTGTCCGCAGCCAGCAACGTGACCTTCTGCCCGCCTAAGCCAAGTGCCGTTCGTTCGTGCATTCGATCGATCCTGTCGCCGTGGCGGGTGCTGGATCGCCCCTCGAAGGACCTCAACAATATGAAGATCAACGAACGCGTGGCGCGGCTAGCGGGATCTCCGCGCCGACTAGTTCGACGCCCACGTCAACACCCGAACTGGACACTGGTGGCATCGACGCTGCGATTGGCGGTAGCCCCGGTGTTCCCCGGTCGTCGTAAGCGCGCTGGACTTTCGCCTGGCGGGCCGCGTAGTGCCGCGAAGCCTCGTGACCCGATCGGGATCGGCGGTGGTCACGAATCGTCCGCAATCGATTCGGCTACGAGACCGGGGCGGTGCATGGCGCGTCCTGCCGGCCGGCGTCGTGCGCGGGGAAGGCGTTTGCTGGGCCGGGTCCGTCGACTGCGGCTGCCCACGGACACGACCCGCGCAGACCCCGGTGACCTATCGGGTCCTGACGTGTCGCGGTTCTCGCGGGTCGTCGCGGTTTCGAACGCATCGGGACAGCCAGGGTCCGGCAGGCCGTGTCTTTCGGTGGTGGCAGGCAGGCACAGGGCACACGGTTCGGGCGAACCGCATGTGTATGGCAGCGAGTCGTTTTTGCTTCGGAAGCCTTCGGATCTTGGCACAGAGTGTCCCGCTCGGACTTTGACGGGCGGACGAGCAGCTCATCGGGCGGACCAGGTGTGGCTGTCTCTACTGATCGCAGGAATCCATGCCTGTTCAGGCCTATCCGGCTCGACGAAATGGAGTCAGACCGGACCTTAGCCAAGGACGAATAGTCGCGGTCCGAACGGTTTCGCTGCGCAGATCGATCCAGACCCGGCGGACCTTCGAGGCACAGGCTGGGTGGCCGGTGCGTATCCCCCGTGCGCGCCGGCCACCCCCAGCCCGACGGTCGCCGAGGCGCCCAGGACCCGAACTACCAGAACTATCACTGGCCGCCCGTGCGCAGATCCACGCACGTCAACCGCGATGGCCCAGGCTGCCGGCGCTGCGAAGGGAGGACATCATGAGCCCGCCCATGTACCAGGAGATTGTCGATGACATCCGGCAGCGGATCATCTCGGGCCAGTTGGCTCCCGGGGCAGCGCTGCCGTCGTGCCGTGAACTATGTCAGAGCTGGGGCGTGAGCCGGCAAACTGTTGGGTCCGCGATGATCGTGCTGCGTACCCAGGGCCTGATCGTTGGCGCACAGGGCAGGGCCGTCTACGTCACCGCGGACCACCAGAAGATAAGCGCCCTCAGAAGCAGCGCCGAGCTTGCCAAAGGTACCGCGCTGCCAGCCGCTCACCCGTGAGGGCGTGGAGATGCCCGCGGCGCTCGAACGATCGGCCAGAGAGGGGCGCGAGCCCGCCAGCGTCACGCGAGCTCATCGAGGCGTCCGCGCTAGCCCAGCATCGTAGGGCCCGGGCGCGGTCCACCATTTCGCACTTGATCCGATCGTTTCACGTCTCGCCGATCCCAACTTTGTCGTCGTGCTGGTAGCCGCGGGGGCTACCCGCCCGTCATCTCGGATCCCTTGGAGGGAAAGCATGAATGACCACCTCGACGTCGATGGCGACCCGTTCGAGCTCGACGTGCAGATCGTCACAGAAGGTCCTGTCACTGCGGCGTTGCTGTCCAGCACGGACGACGGCTGCGACACCGTGAAGGGAAGCGACTGCTAGTCCGATGTACGTGCCGGTCCCGGTCAGCGACCCGAAATCTGACCGGACCGGCACCTCGGGGAACACAACGACGAGAGGGCGGCGCCGGTGAGAGGTGTCAAGTTCCGAAGGGTCGACGCTGCGACGATCCGCATCTGCGTTCACTCCTGGCCGGATGCCCCAACTACGTGGCCGGCCTACGGGGATGCCGCGGCGTTTCGTGGCTGGGTTCGAGAAGCTTGGGGCACCCCGGGGCTCGCCGAGGCCGTGTGGACCGCTAGCCCGCAGTTCGCTTCCCGTGTGGAGGCGATATGCGCGGGTGTGGCACAGGACGCGGATCGTATTTCGCCGGTCGCGCTTTCCTTGGCCCGCTATCTGGTGCGGGCTCAGCGCCGGGCGACACCCTTCGGACTGTTCGCCGGCGTAGCGGCGGTATGTTTCGACACGGCGGCCCCGGTCGCATCGTCGGGGGTGTTGGCAACGCAGGTGCGGCCGGATGCGGCCTGGCTCGCATCGGTGGTCAAACGGCTCGAGGCCGATCCGAATGTTCGCTCAGGCCTGCGCGTTCAGGCGAACAACCTGGCCGTTGTGCAAGGAACACGCGTCGTCGTACGACGCCGGCCGCACGCTTCACCGCCGGGGGAGGGGACCTGCTCGGTCAGGAACACGCGAGCCGTGCAACTAGCCGTCTCATCGGCCGCCACGCCGCTGTTGTGGGCGGAGTTGGTCGAAACGCTTGCCGCCGCCTTTGCCGAGTTCCCTCACCAGTCCGCCGAGACACTGGTCGCCGATCTTGTCGACCAGGGAGTATTGATTTCCGTCCTGCGGCCACCGTCGACCTGCACGGACCCGATCGGCCATATCCTCGACCACCTTGACCCGAATGAAGCTGACGACGGCGATGGTCAGCGGTGTGTCGCCGCCCGTCTGAGGTCGTTGGCCGCCCATGGTCACGCGCGCGTCGCGCACCCGGCAGAGCCGCGTGCGCTGGCAGAGCGGATGCGCGGCCTGGCGAACGTTGAGCAACCTCTCGCGATCGATCTTCGGCTTTCCGATCGCGTCACGCTTCCCGAACAGGTAGCCGCCGACGTCGTGGTGGCCACCGACGTACTGAGACGGTTGACGCCTGACCCGACGGGACGGCCGGAATGGTGCGTCTACCGTTCCCGGTTCGTCGATCGCTACGGGATGGCCGCTGTCATCCCACTCGCGGATGTCATCGATCCCGTCACTGGTTTGGGCTACCCGACGCACTTTCACACACCGGCAGACGGGGCAGATCCGTCCTTGTCCGGTCGCGACGAGCGACTGCTGGCTTTGGCGCAGCAGGCATCGATCGACGGCGCACGTGAGGTTGTGCTCGATGACGCCGCCATGGTCGCGCTGGCCGGCACCGACCACGACAGCTACCGCGTCAGCGCGCACGTTGACGTCTCGGCCGAAATACGTGCCGTCTCGTTGGACGCGCTCTCGGCCGGTCAGTACACAGTCGCGGTTACCGGTATGGGCCGCTCGGCGCTCGCGACCGCAGGGCGGTTCCTCGACCTGTTGCCCGAGGTCGACAGGGAAAAGATGTCCAGGGAGTTCGCCCTGCTGCCCGTGGCGGTCGAGGGGGCCATGCCGGCGCAGGTGAGCTTTCCTCCGCACAATCTGCGTTCGCAGAACGTCCTGCGCGCCAGGCAAGTCCTTCCGTGGCTGATCTCGCTCGCCGAGTGCCGACCGCCAGCGGTGGGTGCGATCGACCTCGACGATCTCGGGGTTGCGGCCGACCGCGATCGGCTCGTTCTGGTCTCTATGTCGCGCCGCCGGGTGGTCGAACCAACCGTTGCGCATGCCGGTGCGGTGCACACGATGCCGATGATCGCCCGGTTTCTGGTCGAGTTACCGCGAGCCACTGATGCGCGGCTCAAGCCGTTCGACTGGGGAGCGGCCTCATGTCTGCCGTTTCGGCCCGCACTGCGGTACGGCCGCGTCCTGCTGACCGCCGCGCGGTGGCGTATCGACCCGGCTGCCCTGCCCGACGTGAGCGCGGCAGAGGCCGAGTGGGCGGCTGCGTGGGATGCATTACGTCAGAGGCTCGACCTGCCTGCTTGGGTCCAGGTCGGTCACGGCGACCAGCGGCTTCGACTCAACCAGGATCACGCCGTGGACCGTGCGCTGCTGCGTGCCCACCTACACGCCAGCGCCGGACCTGTCACGGTGCTCGAGGCGGCTGGCCCGGACGATTTCGGCTGGCTGTCCGGCCGAGCCCACGAGATCGTGGTGCCGGTCGCATCCACCGTCGCGCCCGCCCACGCGCCGGCAGCAGTCACCGCACGATCGACGTGGCCGCCGCCCGCTGCGGCCAAGCCGGTCATTCCGGGATCCTGTGGCCTGGTGTCCGCGTCACTCACCTGTGCACCATCCATGATGGACACCATCTTGTCGCGATGGCTGCCGATGCTGCTTGCAGAATGGGATGAGCCGCCGCGATGGTGGTTCGTCCGCCTCCAACATCCTGTGCCGCATCTGCGGCTTCGCTTCCACACCGACGACTACGGCCACGCCGCGCACAGGCTCGGCCGGTGGGCCGCCCGGCTTCGACAGTCGGGCTTTGCCGGAGACCTCAGCCTGGACACCTACCATCCTGAGTCCGGGCGTTATGGCGACGAGCCCGCGCTGACGGCTGCCCACGACTTGTTCGCCGCCGACTCCAGCGCGGCTCTAGCACAGTTGAGCGTTGTGGCCCACCGTCGGAGTAACGGGCAGGCGCTCACCGCCGCCAGCATGGTCGACCTGGCCGCCGCGATGCTCGGCAGCCGCGGTGACGGCTGGGAATGGCTGGTCGCCCGCCGCGACCGGCCAGGTCTGCCACCGATCGACCGCGCGGTGCTTCACGACGCCGTCACGCTCGACCGAGCCGGCGTCCCACCGCCGGTCCGCCGGGCCTGGCAGGAGCGGGCAGCGGCGGCGACCCGCTACGCAGCCGCACTGGCCGCTTCCGGCGGCGCTGTCACCTCGGACTCGGTGCTCGCGTCGCTGCTGCACCTGCACCACATCCGCGTCCACGGCCCCGACGAAACCGCCGAGGAGGCCACCTATCGAATTGCCCGCCACATCGCGTTGGCAGCGGTGCGCCCTCGCCGCAGCGCCGCGGGGGCCTCCCGATGAGGATTCCGCCGCTCGATCCTCCGCTGGAGCAGGCGGTCGACTCCACGGCCGTACGCATCGCCGACATGCTTGCCCACCCGCCGCCACCGGACTTCGCGCCGGATGACTACGGGCCGCGCAGCAGACGCTGGCACGCCCAATCGCTATCCAAAGGAGCCGCCGGGGTAGCGATCCTGCACGGCGTACGCGCACAGACCGGCCACGGAGAATGGGAACCGGTCCACGAGTGGCTGCGGCGCGCGACCGCCGACCCGCTGAATAACGCCGGCGGGGCCGGTCTGTGGTTCGGTGTGCCCGCCGTCGCCCATGCGCTGACGACCGCTACACCGCACGCCCACCCCCGAAACCTCGGCCTTCTTGATCGCGCCGTCGCCGACCTGGTCCGCCGCCAGCTGGATGCCGCGGCGGCACGTTTCCAGGAAAGGGCGCGGCCCTCGTTGGGGGAGTTCGACCTCGTACGCGGGCTGACCGGGCTGGGCAGCCACCTGCTGCGCCGCAACCCCGACGGACTCCTGCTCCGCCGGGTGCTGGCATACCTCGTGAGGCTCACCGAACCAGTCGCCGCCCACGACGAAGCCGGCCCGACCGCGCCGGGCTGGTGGGCCGCCGACCCGCTCGTCCGCGGAACCGTTGTGCCAGGCGGGCACGCCAACCTCGGGATGGCGCACGGCATCGCCGGCCCGCTGGCGTTGCTGGCCCTCGCCGCTCGCCAGAACATCACGGTGCCCGGCCACGCCGACGCGATCGGCCGCATCTGCACCTGGCTGGACACCTGGCGGCAGAACGGTCCGACCGGACCATGGTGGCCGGAGCGACTCACCGCCGCCGAATTCCACGCAGGCCAACCCACCGCGACAGAACCGAACCGACCCTCCTGGTGCTACGGCACCCCCGGCTTGGCCCGCGCACAGCAGCTCGCCGCGATCGCCCTCGCCGACCCCGGCCGGCGGCAGTCGGCAGAGGACGCCCTCGCTCGGTGCCTGGCCGACCCCGCCCAACTCGGCCGGATCATCGACCCGTCGCTGTGCCACGGCTGGGCCGGGCTCGCCGCCACCACCTGGTACGCCGCCGCCGACGCCCGCTCCACCAGCCTGGCCACCGCCCTACCTCCGATCGTGCGGCAGCTGATCCAGCACGCCGACAGCACAGCCCCGGCGCGATCCGGCCTCATCGAAGGGCACGCCGGAGCCGCCATCACGCTGCACACCATCGCCACGCGCACCGACATCCGCTGGGCCAGCAGCGTACTGATCAACTAGACGAGGAGACCGTCATAAACCTCGACCACGAACCCGACATCGAGCAGCCACCCGATCCCGCGCCGACCAGCCGATGGCGTCAGATCAACCTCAGCTTCGCCGACTGGCAGACCGCCGAGCAGTACGCGGCAACACGACTGGCCCCGACCCTGTCGACCGCCGAAGACACCGGCACGGTCACCGCGTACTGGTTCATCCGCAAGAACGAAACGTGGCGGCTGCGGCTACTGCCCGGCCCCCAGCTCGGCGACCTCTACACCGTCCTGGCCACGATCACCGACGACGAACGCATCCACCACATCGCTGAACCCCTCTACCGGCCCGAGACACACGCCTTCGGCGGCGCCCAGGCCATGACACTCGCGCACAACCTCTTCCACGCCGATAGCCGCCACCTCCTCCATCACCTCGCCACCGCTGGCGGCACCCACCGACGCGAACTCGGCATCCTGCTCGCCACCCGCCTCATGCGCGCCGCCGGGCTCGACTTCTACGAGCAGGGCGACGTCTGGCACCTCGTCGCCATCCACCGGCGCGAGCCGGCGGCACCCCAGCCGAACGCTCGGCTCATCGCCGCAGTCCAGCGACTGATCACCGCTACCGACGACGCACTCCACAGCCCGCTGAAGGCCAACCCGGACTGGCCGAACGCTCACCAGCATGCGGGCCAGGACCTGGCCGTCCTCGACCGTCACAGCGCACTGACCCGCGACCTGCGCGCTGTCCTCACCCACCACACCCTGTTTCTGTTCAACCGACTCGGCATCAGCGCGGCCGCCGCTGGCCTGCTTGCGGCAGCCGCCGCAACCGTCACCTACCAGCAACCTCACCCCGCATCCGACCGCCGCGCCCGCCATGACCCGACGAACACCGACAGTAGGGTAGAAGAAATGAAAACGGCCAAAACAACATCCGAAGCGGCTACGCCGACCGAGCTCCGCGAACGCCTGGTCACGACCCTCAAAACGGCCGGCCACCTGCGCACGGCCGGCGTCGAAGACGCATTCCTTAGCGTGCCTCGGGAGCATTTCCTCCCGGGCGTCGACCTTGAAACCGTCTACACCCGGCGCCAGATCGTGACCAAGCGCGACGACAACGGCGCCGCCCTGTCATCGGCGTCGAGCCCCAGCCTCGTCGCGGACATGCTCGAACAACTCGACCCACGCCCCGGCGACCGCGTCCTGGAGATCGGCGCGGCCACCGGCATCAACGCCGCCCTCCTCGCCAGGCTGACCGGCCCGAGCGGCACGGTCGTCACCATCGAACTCGACCAGGACCTCGCCGACGGTGCCGCTGCCGGCCTCGCCCGCGCCGGCTACACCACCGTCAAGGTGCTCTGCGCGGACGGCGCCCTGGGCCACCCCGACGCCGCACCCTACGACCGGATCATCGTCACCGCTGGTGCCTGGGATATCAGCGCAGCATGGTGGGACCAACTCGCTCCCGACGGCCGGATCGTCGTACCCCTGCGCTTGCACGAAAGCGGCCTCACCCGGTGCATCGCGTTGGACCGCAGCAGCCCTCACCACCTGGTCAGCGGCACCCCGCCGCTGGTCTGCGGATTCGTCCCCATGCGCGGCACCACCGAGCACGCCGACCAGCACGTCCGTCTCGACACCGACGTGGTCCTCAAACTCGACGCTGCCGACCAACCCGACCGCGAGGCCCTCAGCCGGGCGCTCACGCACCCGCGGCAGGAACGGTGGACCGGCATCACAGTGACCGACACCGACTCCATCCACCACCTCGACCTGTGGCTGCTCGTCCACACCGACACAGCATTCGGTCGCCTCGGCGTCGGTGACACGGCACGCACCAGCGGCCTGGTCACCCCTGCCTACCGGTGGGCCGGTGCCGCCCTCTATGAGGGTGGCACCATCGCCTACCTCGCCTTCAGCAACGCTGAGAGCGATCAGCACGAAATCGGTGTCATCGCCCACGGACCCGACGCCGAGCGTCTCACCGCCCATCTGGCCGACCTGCTCGAACGCTGGGACAGGCAAGACCGGCCGGACCAGCCAACCATCGCCGCCCGCCGCAGCGGCACGACGGAAGACCAACCCGCCGCCAGCGTCCGACAACGGCGCATCAGCCGACCCGACGCCACCCTCACCGTCGCGTTCTGAACGCGGCGCGGCGCCAGACAAACCAGATTGAGGTGAGTCACGGCGTCGAGGTCGCCGGCGACGCCGTTGAGTACGAATCGCACGACGTCGATCCTCTGCGGTAATCGGAGGCGCGCCCCGGTCGACTACCCGGTGCGCGTTCCGAGCTCAGTCGAGGCAGCTGTCCGTGCCGCACTGAGCTGACAACCACCGTCACCGTCACCGTCAACTGGGACTTCATATCGCAGCGGGAAGTCGGTGAATTGAACCGACGATGGCTCCGCCACGCCCGGTCGGTCCTATGGGGTCTGCTCACGCTCTCGGGTGATCCAGCAGGATGCGGTCGTGGGCGCGCGCGTTTTCGCCCTGCCCGCCTTGGAGCGTGCGAGGCTGCTCGCCCGCGGGACGGTCGTCCAGGCTTCTCGGAGAGGTCTTGTCCTCCGCTTCCCATCTCAGTGCCCGGCGAGCCGGGCTTGCCGATTGTCTTGGAGGCATCTCGTGTCGATCGCTGACTCGAAGATTGCGGGTGCTGTTGCCGGCTACCTCGACCGGTATCCGGATGAGACGGCTTTGCTGGCTGAGGCGATTCAACTCCTCGGGCGAGGTAGGCATTTTGCCTCTCGCCGCAGTTTTCCGATGCATGTGACGGTTGGTGCTCTGCTGATGCGTGGTAGCGCAGAGGTTTTGCTGGTCGGGCACCGGGCGTACGGAATCCCGTTGCAGCCCGGCGGCCATCTTGAACCGATCGACACCACTTTGGTGGGCGCGGCGGTGCGCGAGCTCGTCGAGGAGACGGGCGTTGATCGAGATGCGGTCGTTTCCATGTCTGAGGTACCCGTGTATATCGAGTTCGGCGCGGTCCCGGCGCGTTCGCAGAAGGACGAGCCGGAGCATTATCACCTCGACCTCGGGTATGCCTTTTCGACGGTGGCGGGGGACGTGGGATCCGTGCAGGAGTCGGAGGTGACGAGTGCGGCGTGGTACCCGTTGGACGAGGCCGAGCGTCTGGTGGGACGCCGTATTGCGCGGGTGCTTGATGCCTCGGTTCGGATAGGCTGACCTCAAGTCCAGGCCAGTACTGGCCGGCCTGGACGGGTGTCTGAAAGCCAAAGTGAGAGTGCGGGTGTGCCAGGCAGATTGTTGGGCACCGGCGCCCCGCCCGTAAGCTCTCCCTGATCGGCTCTGGTCAATCGAAGGACGGCTTGGCGGTCCGGGTGCGCTTAAGCTCGAAGAACCCGTCCGTGCCTGCGACCTGGGCTAGGCCGTCCCACAGCCGGCCCGCGGCCCCGCCACGGGGCGTTGGTGTGACGACCGTGCCGAATAGGACCGTGCCAGCGATGCGGAGGACGGGCGTCCCCACGTCGAGGTCGACTTCGTCGAATGCCTCGTGATGTGACTGCTTGATCTAATCGTCGAGCCGTGTACTGGAGGCTGCTCCCGCCAGTGACTCGGGTAGGCCGATCTCCGCGAGGGCCTCGGGGAGAACGGTGGGATCGTCACGGCGGCGTTGGTTGTGCGGCTAGGTGCCGATGGCGGTGTAGAGGGGGCCGAGAACCTCGTGGCCGGCGTGCTCGGTGGCTGCCGCGCCGACCCTTACCGGCGGCCATGCCCTCTCCATCAGCGCCCGGTACTGCTCGCCGAGTCCCTTGCCCTCGCGTTGGTCGAGGTTGAGGTAGGCGAGGGACATAAGTCGCCAGTCAGCGCGCACGTCTTTGACCTGTTCGACTTCCAGAAGCCAGCGTGAAGTGATCCACGCCCATGGGCAGAGAGGGTCGAACCAGGACGGGACCACCTCACGGGCGCTCTCTACGTCACTCATCCTGGCGTGCACCGTCCTTCCAAGATGGCCTGGTGCCTTTCGTCGACGCTGTGGGCGGGAGTTCGAACAGCCCGACTTGACGCGGAAGATTGGCCTTCGCTCTACGACCGGCGATCTTCACGAGAGAGGCGAGGTTCCCGATGCTGCCGCCATCGTCCGCCAGGTTGATGAGCCGGCGGAACACCTGTGCGGTGACGTCGACGTCGGCGGTGGCCCTGTGACGGTCTGCCGGCTGCGCGATGCTGAAATGCGCCAGCAGCGTGTCAAGCCGGTAGTTGGTCAGGCCCGGCACGCAGTACTTCGCGAGTGGTATCGTGTCGAGGAAGTCGATGCGGGCCAACGTTGGGCAGTGTTCTTGCTGGTTGTGGATGAGGTTGGCCTCGGTGGCCGCGTGTTGGGCCACCAGCAGATACGGCGTGCCGTCTGCGAAACGCCGGTCCACCGCGCCCAGCGCGAGGGATGGAGTGGGCGCGGCGCTCAGCTGCGCGGCAGTCAGCCCAGTCTGCGCGGTGTCAGCCGGTGTCACCGGCGCGAAAGCAGGAGGCCGGATTAGCGACGTGCTTCGGCCGGTCTCCCGCCAGCCGCCGTCCCCGTAGCGCAATGCGAGAACGGCTATCTCGATCGGCTGAGACGGATAGCCTGTCGGCGTCGTCGCTTCGAAGTCGATGACTACGTAGGTCGTCGACCGGAAGGCGGGGTCCGCGGTCAGGCTCCCCAATGCGTTTGCCTCCATTACTGGTTCAGGCACGAGGTCAACGACCGCGCCGCCGGTCAGGTGATCCTCCTCCGACAGCTTTAGCCGTACGGACCCCATCATTGGCCGATCAGTCGGGTGACGGTGCGTGTGGCATCTTCCAGACTCGGCGCGTTCCACCGCCGCTCTCCCGTCCATGCCTGGCTTAGCGAGCGGTACAGGTCCGGCATCACCGGTACGAATTCCGCGGGTAGCGGCGCCGGTTGGGGCCACCGTTGCCTGGGCACGCCGTCGGCGATCAGATGGGCGGTCGGGACCTCGAGTCCATTGTTTACGTACCAGTTCCGCAGGACTGCTTGCCGCAGTGCGCGCCGTTGAACAACAGGCGGCACTCGTCGGGAGTACCGGGGCTGTCTGCCAACACCAGGCGATGGTCACTGGAGAGCAGAAACTCTGCTTTGCCGTCGCTGAGGCTCAGTCCCACCGTGGCGGCGTGGCGTTTTAGTACCTCGTTCACCGCGATCGCGGTGTCCCGCATCGACTAGCCAGCACACCAGGGGGAGTCCGAGCCCATCCGAGGGGACGGCATCTTGCGGCGGGACGGAGTAATGACGACCAGACGAACCTCCAGGATCCTCCGACCGAGGATCGGCGGCTGGGCCTTTTATCGCGAGGGTTGCGAATGGACTGTAATTTCTCAGACACGTGACAGATCATCCATCCGTCTCAGCCGAGAACAACTCGTGGAGCTGACCTTCGCTACTCTCGGTGGTTCTTGGCCGCCATACGTTTACTGGTCACCGGATCGGTCGTGGGCAGCCGTTCATTCTGCCGACGGGCACGGTGCTCTGGTGTGACCAAGCCCAGATGAACATCGTCCGCACACAGATCATCGACCATGTCCGCAGCACGCTCGTTCGGGCACATGAACGTGAACGGCGATGGGTGGTCCGCCACAGGTTACGCACGATCACCCGTCGCACCTTCTACCGAGAGACGTGGAGAGATCATGGGCTTAGCACCGACTCCTGCCGGCCTCGGCGATGACCTGGCCGATGTCGTCCGCATCGCCATGGATGAAGCTCGCCCTAAGCTGATCGAAGCGGCGTTTTCCGGCGATCCCGGAGAGAACGACAATGAGCGTCATGCCGACAACTTCCTGAGCGTCCACGACCTCTGGATGCATGACCGCTATCGTGAGCTGCTCGCCGACCGGCTGGGATCCTTCGTCTACGCATCTGAGGAAGCGGAGCCACAAGTCGTCGGCACCGAATCCGAGCCCGACCTGTGCATCCTGGTCGATCCGCTCGATACCAGCGAGCTCGCCGTACGTGCCCTCAACGGCTACACCCACGTCATGGCCTACTCGCGATCACTCGCGCGTCCCATCGCAGCAGTCGTCGGCGACATCTACCACCACGTCCAGCTCTACGTCGCCGCCCAGGACGAAGACGGGATCGACCGCGCATACGCGATGACGAGAGACAACGTCAGACGCCCCCTCGGGCCCCGCGCACCCCGCAAGCTCTCCGAGTCGATCGTCACTAATTTTCTGATGCGGCCCAACGAGCGGTTCCTTCCGCTGAGCAGGCAGACAGGCTTGATCGAAGCGCTCGAAGAGCCGGCACCAGACGGCAGACGTCGAGGACGTATCGGACTGGACTTCGGCTCGGTGAGCCTGTTTCACGTTGCCGCCGGCTTCACCGAAGCGGTGATCGAATTCGCTAAAGGATTCGCCATCTGGGACCTCGCGCCAGGCCACTACATCCTGACCGCTGCCGGAGGCGTCGTGGTCGACCTTGAGGGTCACGACGTTCCACTCGACTACAGGCTCAAGTCCAAGTCCGATATCGCGGAGGCGATGGAACCACGCCAGCCCTTCGTCGCAACCGGAAGCCGGCAGCTGGCCGACGAGATCGTACAGGCCCTGACCCGCTAGTTTCCGCACACTCGCCGCGCCGCTCACCTCCCCAGGCGTTCGGCGACGACGTGGGAGCCGAAACGCCCGGCCGTCCCGCGACGCCGCCGCTGACCCGCTCATAGCGTGTGGACCTTCCCCGTCTCTACAGTGATGAACTCAACCGGTGCGTGAAGGTTGCCGGTCATTTTGTTTGCTCGCCTTGGTCGAGGTTGCTACGCCGAGACTTCCGACGGTTCGGGATCTTGTTGATGAGGCCGGACGGTCACCGGGCCAATCGTGGTCAGGTCCTCGACAAGAACCTGACGCACCACCCGATCACCGCCATCGCACGCACCCGCTACGGCGTTCGCATTCCCGTCACGACCGCCGACCTCATCCAGCGTTACCTCTACATGTTCGGCACCTGGGAACCGAATCCGACCGCCTGGATTTGCCGCCAGCTGCGACCGGGCGACCCGTTCATCGACGTCGGCGCCCACATCCGACACTTCTCCCTCCTGGCCGCAACACTGGTCGGCCCGTCCGGCTGTGTAGTCGCGATCGAAGCATCGCCCCGATTCGCGGCCACCCTCGCGCAGACCGCGACGGCCAACGGCTACACCAACGTGCGCGTCGTCGCCAGTGCGGTCTCCGCCACCGCACGCGAGCTGAACCTCTACATCAAGACAAGAACAACCTCGGCGGCAGGACCAGCGTGCGCCCCCCGACGCGACCGCTACCCGCTTTCCGCGCACCGGCAGCATCTCTGCCCGCTCTGCTCAGCGACACGGAGCTAGAACGCTCGCATCATCAAAATCGACGTCGAGGGCTCCGAGGCCGACGTCATGGACGGACTCGAGCCTCATCTCCACCGACTTCGACCAGACGCCGAAATCGCCATCGAGATATCACCCAAACGGCTCGCCCGGCAAGGCCGCACCCCCGACGACGTGACCGCAGCCCTTCACACCGCCGGTTTCGACCGTTACCGGATCGAGAACAGCTACGCCGCCCGCAGGTACGCCCAACGGCGCGTCTGTCCACCACACCCGTGGCCCCACCGATCACGCAGATGAGCGACTTCGTGTTCTCCCGCCAGCAGTATCCAGCTACGGCCGTCCCGGCTTCGTTTGGGTCCAGATGACCACCGTCGCCAAGATGGCGACAAACACCACGAGCAAGCACGGACACAAGAGCAGCCACGCCAGACCCTCCACACCGCGCAGCCTAGGTGGTCCGCCGCGGTCGACTGTTGGGGATCCATAGGTAGCGCCACGGCGGACCCGCCCCGGCGATCGGTTCCAGGGCGTAGACGCCGTCGACGTCCGCGTCGAGGAGCTCGCTGCCGTACTCGACCCACATCCAGCTCTGATCAAGGTAGGCGGGCGGGACGCCGTCGTCGTCGAGGCGAACCCAGGCGTCACGGCTGTCGAGCGGCCCCTCGACGCACGGGATCTCGACGACATCGCTCACCACCCGATCATCTGCCGCAGACCGGTTCGCTCGACTACGTTCCGACGAACCCACACCGCCGGCCCGTCAGTGGCGCGGGCCGCCTCGCCGGTGAGCGATGATCTCCCGATGGGTGGCTTCCTGCGCGGCCGCAGTCTTCGGATCAGCGCCCGCCGCCACGTACAGGTCGACCAAACCCCGTTCCCAGGACCGGTCGTAGGCACGGGCTGTGCCCAGCAGCACGCCCAGTAGGACCGGCCGACGCGACGTCGGTACCTGTGCGGCGTCGAACAGGGCGTCTAGGGCGGCTATCTTCTCCTCAAGGGGCAGGTCCCGGTCTAGACCGACGGTGACCCGTTCGGCCGCCCCTGACACCGTCGCCAGGGCCATGCCCTCACGCTTGGGCAGTCGCCCGATGTTCACCACGCCCGCACCCTCCTCGCCCGGTAGCCGCCGCATACTCTAGAACATGCGTTCGACTGCCTGGCAAGTTCTGGCGAACTGCGGTCACCGCCGTTAGGGCAGGTCGACGATCAAGGCATGGCACCAGAGTATGGCGGGGCGGCCGACCGGTCCCGGTGACCGCACCTGGGCAGCGGGACCGGGCGAGTCTCCACTACCCGGTGGAGCCGATGACCGCTGCCACCACTCGAGAGCTGCCCGTCGCCGCGGCGTGGGCGTACGAACCGAAATGGGATGGATGGCGGTGCCTGGCGTGGATCCGTCCGGGCCGGGTGCAGCTGCAGACCCGCAGCGGCAAACCGATCGGTGTCCAGTTCCCCGACATCACCCGTGCCCTGCGGGCAACGCTGCCACCCGGGGTCGTCGTTGACGGAGAGCTCGTCGTTTGGGATGACGCGCGGGAACGCAGCAGCTTCTCCCTTCTGCAACGCCGCGCCGCAGCCGGCCGACACGTTCTGCAGCTGGCCCGCCAGCATCCCGCCCACTACGTCATCTTCGACGTCCTCGCTACCGCCGACGCGTCCTGGCTACCCGCGCCCCTGACCGAACGCCGTGCCCTGCTCGAGGACCTGCTCGCCGGCGCGCCGACGAGCCTTGTGTTGTGCCCACACACCACCGACCCTGCCGTCGCCCGCGAATGGCTCGACACCTGGACCACGACAGGGATCGAAGGGATCGTTGCCAAACGGGTCGACCAGCCCTACCGGGTCGGGCGGGGTGGATGGCAGAAGCTGCGCGCCCGCACGTCGGCCGAGGCGATCATCGGTGGGGTCACAGGGTGGATCACCGCACCGCGGACGATCCTGGTCGGCCAGTTCGACACCCGCGGCCGGCTGCGGTTCACGGGCAGGTCCACACCGCTGACCGAGACTCAACGCGCCGAGCTCGCGCCGCTGCTACACCGCCCCGTCGCGCAACGCCAGGGCCTACGGATGGAGCATCCGTGGCCGCAGCCGCTGCCGTCGTCGTGGACCGGGTCGTGGCAGACCCGCACAGCCCAGCGATACACACAGGTCGAACCCGACACGGTCGCCGAACTACTCGTCGACACCGCATTCGAACACGGCCGCTACCGCCACCCCGTCCAACACATCCGCGTCCGCCGCGACATCTCGGTCTACGACGTACCCATCCTGGGCATCGACGAGTGACCCGCAAAGTACGGCGTGGCTACGTGCCGCGGGACTGCACCATATCTGCGAGCTGAGGGTCACCGACCTGCGCGGATCCGCGACTATCACGGGCGAGAACGCCCCGCACCTCCAACGAGGTGCGGGGCGTTCGATGACCGGCCATGCGGGTGGCCGCTGTGGCTAGGGCCCGGGAGCCAGGAACGGTGATGCCAGGGCGGTGCGCGGCGCGCGACCGTCGTGCTGTTCGTAGGCGTCGCGGACCCTTTGTGGGACGGCGCCGCGGTCGCTGACTGGGTCGAGGCCGAGCTGGGGTCCGTACTTCTTGCCCCAGGCGCGGATCGCCTGAGTCTGCTTGCGCAGGCTTTCGCCTCGGGCAGAGATAACGGTGCGGGTGTGGCGCGCTCCGGATGCGGTCACCTTCGTGGCTGCCTCGACGAACGGTTCGAGCGCTTGGCGCAACTTGCTGGCGTTATCGTCCGAGAGGTCGATCTCGAAGGCGACGCCGTCGAGAGCGAACGTCACCGTCTGTGTTGCGGTGCTCCCGTCGATGTCGTCGACGAGCTTGACGATGGTCTCTTTGGCCATAGGAGCGGATTCCTCACTGAGATGAACGAGCGTTCGCGCCGCTCGTACGCTAGCTAATCTTTGATCACGTCCGCCGCCGCAGGCCCGCTGCCTCCAGCACAGGCGCTCGAAACAGAGGTCGTGCCGCGGCACCTGTAGCCACCGGGTCTACAAGGTCAACCGTTCTTGCGCTGTTGCTGGTGGCTGAGGGCGGAGAGAGCCGGTCGCGCAGCGACATCGTCCCTTCGGGTGCGAGGGAGGTGTGGGCAGGCCCGACCGGTCCGTTGAGGTGTGGTGCGGTTGGCGTGTTAACGGCGTTGGGGTCGCGCGGGCCGACGGCCACCGATGACAGCGCCGTCCAGGTCTCGGGCGGTGTCGTGGCACACCAGCAGGTCGTCGCGGTTGCCTGCGGCCAGGCCGACGACCAGGGACGCTGAGGTCGAGGTCTTCTGATCCGGCGGTGCGCTGCGCCAACCTCGCCAGCGGGCACTTCGTGGAAGCGGCGACCAGGCGCACCGGTGCCGGGCTCGCTGCGCTCTGGGTGTCCAGCGGGAAGATCCGGACGGGGTACGGGGTGAGGTTGACGATCGTTGCCATAGCGGTCCTCCGATCTGGTCGGCATGCCGTGGGCACGCGCAGATGACCGGTCCACTGTGTTGGACAACCAGCTGCCATGGTTGGCTTGGTACGGAGTGGCAGATGCTCCCTCGGGGAGTGACCTGCTGGCACGTTGAGCCAGACCGGCGATAACGCGGGTGGGCGCCAGGCCCGGTCGCGCTGACCTGGTCGTCGAGGCCGACGCCGCAGTGATCCCTCGGCCTGCCACGGCCGAGGAGCGGGAGCGCCTGCTCCTGCCTGGTTGCTGGCCCGTGCTCCACAATGCCCGCGACCCTCGTCGAGTCGACGGCCATGCCGCCGGCTCGGCGCCGGCGGCATGGCGTCCGGCTTGGACCAGGCTCGGTCTGGCCACTCACTGGGCGCCGTACGGCTTGCTCACCGCTGCACGCACGACACGGGATCGCTGTTTGCGGCGTGGTTACGTGCGGGAGCGGAGTTGTATGCACGCTTCGTGGAGCCGATGTTGCAGGTGTTGGTTGACGGGGTCGATTTCGGTTGCGTGGCGCAGGAGGTCGATGGCTTGCGTTGGTGTGGAGGTCTCGCTCAGTGCGGTGCATGCGTCGATGACGTGGCGGTGGATGGTCTCGCGGGGTTGTGTTAGCCAAGGCCATTGTCGGCCCGCGGCAAGTTCGCCACGGTATGTATCGATAACTGCTCGCAGGGCGGCGGTTCGGGCTTCGCTCTCGGGGGCGTTTACGGCTCTCTGGTGTGCACTGGTGAGGAGCCACAGGTCGACGTCGACGATGTCGGCGTTCAGCCGGTAGTTGTCTGCGTCGCGTTCGATGATTGTCGCGCCGTTGTCGGTGGGGACGGCTTTGCGGAGCTCGTTGATGGTGGTGTAGAGACGCCCGGCGATGGTTGTCGGGTGTAGGTGTGGCCAGATCGCGGTGATGAGCTGGCGGGATGTCGCGCCAGCGGGGTGGATCGCGAGGTAGGCGAGGATCTGCCATCCGGCTGACCGTCTGATGTGGATTGGTGCGTCCTGTTTCTCTAGGGCGAGTGTGCCGAGGAGACACAGGCGCAAGGAAGCCGATCGGTGGCCTGCCGTGGTGCTGAGGGGTGCGGGGACAGGGGATCCACCGGCTCCGTTGCGGGCTGTGGCGTACGTGTGTGGTTGGGGGAAGCCGTCGCTGTTGGCGGCGGCAAGGGTGAGTAGGTCGTTGGCGGCCGTGGGTGTTAGGACGCAGAGCCGATGCGGTGAGTGCCCGTCGCGGGTGTGGGTGGTCCCGTCGTCGTCGACGTGCCAAGCCGTCCGCGCTCGCTCGTTTCCGAGAATGATGGTGACAGCGGACCGGGTGTGGGGGAGCTCGGTGAGGCGGGCTGTGTCGTCGTTGTCGGTGATCTCGAGAATCGTGATGGACGGTCCGGTCCGATCGCCTTCCACGCGTTCGTCGACCTCTTCGGGGCCGGCGACCACGTCGATGCCGGGCATGTCGGTGGGGCGGTGGGCACCGAGCAGGGTGTCCAGTGTCGTCGCGGTGGTCAAGATGCGGGTCTGCCGGTCCAGGAGTGTCGAGATCAGGATGCCGCGTGCCGCGGCTGCTGCGCCGTCGCCGGTGAGGGTGAGCCCTCCCGCCGGTAGGTGCGCGACAGGCATCGGCGGTGGTAGAGGTCCAGTGGGGTCGTGGATGGTGGCGTCGTGGTCGCTGGGCTCAGTGTCGTCGGCGGCGAGGTGCGCGATGACAGCGGCGACGGTGGGGGAGGGTGCGGGCAGATCGGAGTCGCGGAGCCCGGCCGGTGCGGTGTGGGGGCGGTAGTCGCGGCGGCGGCGCCACCAGAGGGCGGCGGCAGCGGCGGTGATGGTCTCGGCGAGGGGGCGGGGTATCCAGCTCCCGTCGGCGAGGCCAAATCCCGCAGTGGTGCTGGCCGTGACGGGCTGCTGGCTCGGCTGGTGCTGATCGGCTCCGGGTCGGGTCGGCTCGTCGGCGCCGGTGGTGGCCGCCGCCGGCTGGTGGGTCGCGGCAGGGGCGGCGGTGCCGAGGGCGGCGGTCCCGGCGACGGCGAGCAAGGCGGTCTTGACGGGGTGCGGCAGTGGTAGGCGTCTCAGCCAGGCGGTAGGGCGTGGGGCGGCGAGGATGCTGACGACCGCGGCGGCCGCGAGGATGGCCCAGATTAGCGCGGCGGCGAAGACGGCGGCTACGGCTACCGATCTGGCGGTCAGGGGGTTGTCGGCCCACGAGCTGACCTGGTCGAGGGTGGGCCGGTGGTGTGGGACGACAGCGGCTGCTGCGGCGGCGACGGCGGGGCCGGTCAGGAGCATGGCGATCAGCAAAATCCAGCGACCCGCCGTGGGCCGGGTCGGCTGCGTTGCGGGTGTGGGCTTCTTAGGGGGCACGGCGGTTGTCTCGCAGCGGGCTGCGGTACAGGTCCCAGGTGCGGGAGCCGAGCCAGACGGAGATGGCGAGGGCGTACATGACGCCGAGGACTCCGCCGGTTCCGGGTGGGAGGATGGCGCAGAACAGCCCTAGCGGGATCGCCGCGATGGCCCGGAAGAGGAAGCGGCGCAGTACGGCGCAGGCGACGGCGACCCCGACGAGCAGACCCCCGGCGATGTCCATCAGTGACAGCAGCACGGCCAGCGGGCCGGTCGCGCGGACCCCCGAGAACTCGCTCATGGCCAGCCCTACGGTGACCAAGACGGTGGAGGCGACGGGAAACCGTAGGAGCTGCTGCCAGCCCTGGGTGGGGACCCGGCCACCGCGGACGGCGGCGATGGCCAGGGCCGCGGCGACGGCGATGGTCGGCAGTTGGGGGAGTAGCGCCCAGCGCAGCCCTGAAGAGACGCCGCGCTGCCCGATGTAGAACGCGGCGGTCACGCCGTACAGAGCGGCGACGACGACCCCGAACACGGTCGCGGCGAGGACACCGTGGCCTAGGCTGGGGCCGTCGAGCCGTCGGCCTTTCTCCTCGGCGAGGAACCCGGCAAGGACGACACCGCCGCCGAGGGCGGCGACGACCGCGAGCGCGGCGGCCACAGCCACCATGCCCCAGTTGAAGTACGTATACGAGCCGGGGTACAGGTTGCCGCGGAACGGTTCCCACCACGGTTCGCGCAGGTCGACGCCGGCGAAGGCGACGCACAGGACAGTCAGGGACAGCCCGCCGGCGCCGAACATGGCGGCGGCCTTGCGGACGTAGGGTTTCGCGCTCGCCCAGTCGTTGACGGGTGCGGCCTGGCTGGGGGTGATGGTGGCGTCGGCGGCACCGTGCACGATCGCGGTGCCGGGGTCGTCGGGGACAACTGGTTCGCGGCCGAGTGCGGCGGCGACTGCGGCGACGGCGGTGGTTGAGGTCGCGCTGCCGCCGACGCAGACGACGTCGGCGAGCTGGTCGGGTGTCAGGTCGGCGGCGGTCACGGCGTCGGCGGCGAGTTGCGCGGCGCGTTCCCAGACCGGCCGGGCCGCCACGTCCAGGACCGGCCGGGTGAGCACGACCGGTGACCCAGGTGGTGGCGCGGCAACGGTCACTGCCGACGCGGTGGCGAGGGCCTCCTTCGCGGCCCGGACCGCCGCGAGGATGACCGTACCGTCCAGCCGGTCGGCCACCGCCACCGGCGCTGTCGACGGTGTCAGCTGAGGCTGTGCGGCGGATGCCACTTCGGCCAGGAGCAGACCATCGACGGCCAGGCCACCGGCGTCGGGGTCGGACATGGTGGATAGGACCTCGTATCCGTCGACGGTGCGGCGCAGCACCGTGGCCTCGCAGCCTCCGCCAAGGTCAACGACGAGGATCAGGTCGCCGACCAGCCCGCGGATGCCGCCGGCGGCGACCAGATGCCGTGCGGCGGCGACGGGGGCTTCGACGAGGACCGGCTGGCCCAGTCCGGCCTGGTTCGCGGCGTGCCGGATCCACATCCGATGCCGGGGCCCCCATCCCGCGGGTACGGCGAGGCGGACCTCCCCGATTGTCGCCCCGTGCGTGGTGGCCTGCCGGGTGATCAGCGCCAAGGTGGCGGTGACCAGGTCCTCGACCGCGATCTCGACGGCGCCGACCGTGGCCTGGTGACGGCCCAGACGTAGCGGAGCGGCGACGAACGCGCCCGTCGAGGGCGGCTGTGACCAGGCCCGCTGCCCGGCGATGACGCCCCCGTCATGGCCGACGACGACCGCGCTGGACAGCACCGGGTCGGCGTCCACCCGCAGTGGGGACCAGACACCGTCGCCGTCGCAGCACAGGACGGTCGTGTTGACCGCGCCGTACGCGACCGCGAGCCGCACCTGTCCGTGACCTGTCACCTACCTACAGATACACGATCGTCGACGTCTCGTCACTAGTCGATCTCCCACCGCTACGACCGCGGCACCGTGCTGGGTCGCGTGACTGGCCCAGCCACTGCCGCCGCTGGTTTGGGCGGACTGGCTTTACCTGGTCGGGCCGGTCCCTGATGGGGGCTCCGCCAGGGCGTGTGAGGTCGTGTGAGGTGCTGTCAGGTGGTGTGAGGTCCGCGGCCGGTGTGCGCAGGTGTTGGCGGATCTAGCGTGGAGCTGAGCCGATCGCTGTCGATGGATGTGTGGGGCCCGCGGGGCACGCCGCGGCCGGGGTGGAAAGGAGAGGCGCTGATGATCCTTGCGACCATGGCCCGCAAGATCGCCGTTACTGCCACCGTGATGGTGATCGGGCTCGGCGCTGCGGCGGCGATATGGAGTGTGGACCAACGGGGGCTGCCCTCGTCGGCTCAACTGGCGACGTGGCTACGCGAACCGCTCACCACGGACACCCTCTTGTTCGTCGTCGCCTCGGCTGTGGTGATGGTCGTCGCGGTGACCGTCGCGGCGGCGATCCGGATCGCCGCGATGGCGCTCGGGTCCGCCGGCTCGCAGCGCCGGGCGAAGGTCCGGTTCCGGCCCCCTACCCTCGCCCAGTCGGTGGCCGCCGCGCTCGTCGGTACTGCGGCCGTCGCCGGGATCGCTGACACCGCTGCGGCTGCGGTTTCCACCGCCGGGGACGGGGCGGCCGGCGACGCACCGCGCGAGAGCGCCCCGCGCGGAGAAGACGCGCCACCGCCGGGCCAGAGCCGAAGCCCGGCCGCCGCCGACGCAGCGGCGCCACGCCGCAATGATCTCGACACGCAGTCAGCGGTCGGCGCGGTGCGCGTCGGCTATACCCCGTTTGCTGGCGCCGCCCGCGCCGCGCATTCCAATCATCTGCCGCCCGCGCACGCCAACGCGTTGACGCCCATCGCAGTGAACCGGGACAGGGTGACCGTACGGCGCGGCGATACGCTGTGGGACATCGCAGGCTCCGAACTCGGCGATCCACGACGGTGGCCGGAAGTATTCGACCTGAACAAAGGCAAACGGCAGGCCAACGGCTACGCGCTGCACGACCCGGACGAGATCCACATCGGATGGATTCTGGGCCTGCCCGCCCGCCACCGCGCGGCGCCGCCAGCACCGCCACGCGAGTCCACGAACCTGACACCGCCCACCCGTCGCGCGGACGTCACACCCCCGACGCCGGCCACGCCGGATCTGACGAGTCCACCTGCTCAGAGCGATGACGGCGTCGTCGTCACCCCCTCAGCAACTGTGCCAGCGTCACCGGCACCGGGCGGCGGCCAGGCGGCGTCGGCCGTCACACCGATCCCATCCGCCGATCGGACCAACAAGGCCACACCGCAGCCAGCCGTCTCCGACGGCACCTCCCCGACCTCGACACTGGGATGGGTCCAGATCGCCGGCGGCGCGATGAGCGTCGGGCTGGCCGCCGCGCTGGTGTACGCGGCGGCAACGGTGTGGCGGCGACGCCGTCATCACTACCGGCCCGCGCCGATCACCAGCCCGAACGTGCGTGACGCGGACCTGAGCGGACCCCTTGCCACGCTGACCTGGTTGCGCCGAGGTGTACGTCGCGCCGCACCACACCTGCTGGACCGCAAAACAGAGCGCGGCCCAACCGTCCGCGAATACGTCACCGCGCAGGTCAAGCCTGCACTGCCGCCACAGGGACCCACCGGCGGAGAACTGGCCGGCGTCGGCGCACTCCCGGTCACCGCCGGGCTCGGCCTGGACGGACCCGCCGCACGCGACGCCGCTCGCGCCCTGCTCGTGGCCACTCTCACCACCGGCAACGCCGACGACCCCCACGCGCAAGGCCACGTCATCACCCCGGCCGCGACCCTAGCCAGCCTGCTCGGCGTGTCCGCGATCGCTCTCCCGCCGATGCAACGACTCACCATCGCAGCGACCTTCCCGGCGGCGCTCGCCCTCCTCGAGGAGGAGATCATCCGCCGCACTCGGATCGTCGCCGAACACGAAGCCAACAGCGTCTTCGCGGTGCGCGAGCAGTGGACGTTCGGCGAACCGCTGCCCCAACTGCTCCTCATCGCTGACGCTCCCGACCCAAGTTGGCATCCACGGCTCTCCACCGCAATCCACCTTGGCAAGAACGTCGACATCGGCGCCGTCCTGATCGGCACCTGGCCCGACGGTGCCACTCTGACCGTCGCCGCCGACGGCACCACCCACCGCGGCAACGGCGAGCGCGTCGCCGTGCTCGACACCGCCGCCACCACAGACATCCTGACCATGCTCGCCGAAGCGCACGGCGACACCGAACGCCCCGCCGAGGCCCTTTCTCCCGAAGACGCGCACCTCGAACCCGCGACAGCCACCCCCCGGCCGACCGACAACACCGCATCGGCCGACCCCGACGCCCCCGAATCCGAACCGACGATCGCCGACGCGCCAACGCAGCCCGCCACCACCCTGGCCGATCGAGGCGACAGTCCTGCCGCCAACCGGGTGCGGGCCCGCGCGCTCGGCGAGCCCGCGATCCTCGGCCGCGACGGCAGACCGGTGCGGGGCCTGCGCGCCAAGAGCGTGGAGCTGTTCGTGTACCTGGTGGTCCACCGCGCTGGCGCCAACCTGGACGACATCATGGAAGCGCTCTGGCCCGACGTGACCGTCTCCCGCGCCGGAGACCGCCTTTCCACGTGTGTCGCCAATCTGCGCACCACCATCCGCTCGATCGCCCAACCGGATACCGACCAAGCCGGCAACACCACCAAGATCGAACCGGTGATCAACACCGGTGGCCGGTACCACCTCAACCCCAGCCTGCTACAGGTCGACTGGTGGACCGTCCAGGATGAGTACGCCCGGGTCGCTGCCGCAGCCGACAACGACGCCCGTCTGAACCACCTGCGGGCCGCGATCGCCGCAGCCAGCGGCGGTTTGGCCGACGGCAGCGGCTACGAATGGATCGACACCGACCGCGAGCACGTCCGGCGCCGACTGTTGACCATCTACGCCCAGGCCGCGGACCTGCAGGTCGACAACGACCCGAGTAACGCGCTCGCCCTCTACGACACCGCGTACTCCCTCGACCCGCTATCCGAAGACCTGGCCCGCCGAGCGATGCGAACCGCGGCGCGCCTCGGCGACGCGGCCGGGGTGCGAGAACGGCTCACCGCGCTGCGCCGCGAGCTCGACGACAACGGCATGGACATCGACCCGGACACCGAGGAACTCGCCACCACTTTGCTATCCGAGGGGGCCAAGCCATGATCGAGCCGCAACTGCTAACGCTGGACCGTCCCTTTCTCTGCCGCAAAGTGGACGGCGGCCATGAAAGCCAGTTTGGCGGCGGCGGAATGCCGGTGACGGCGGCCGACAACAGCAGGGTGCAACACCCCAGCCATCTCAAGGCCTCGGCAACGTTTGAAGCGTTGCCGCTGGCGATGACCTTTATCCAACGACAGTCCACCGCGCCGATCTGTTCGGCACCTATCCGCACCCGCCAGCGGGTAGCGCTGCCAGACGCACGTGGCCGCGCCAACTCTGGTGCTCGAGCATGATCGTCTCTTTGAAGCCGGAACTGCTGACACGGCTTACACGGCTCGAGGATCCGCGAGCTACCGCCGTCGCGGAGGAACTCGATCAGCACCTTGCCACCGCGGTACGGCGCACCGCGTTCATGCGGCGGCTGTTCTACGCCGCAGTCCTAATCGTCGCCCTCTACGGGACGGTCACCGGTGCGGTCGCGGCCTTCAAGCTGCCGTGGTGGATCGCGATCGGTGGCATCTTCGCGTTGGAGCTCGGCGGGGTGACGTTCCTGTCCAACGCGGACGTGCGCCGCCGCCTCGGCGAACACGCCGCCGCATCGCGGCTGCTCGGCGGGATCATCGCCGCTACCGCGGCGGCGTTCAACATCGTGACGCACGGCGACCATCTACTCGGCGGCTTCTACGCACTGATGAGCCTGCTCGGATTCGTCAGCTGGTGGGTCGACGTGGAGAACAAGCGCCGCGACCGGCTTCGTGCCCGAGGACTCCTGCCCGCAATGACCCCGCGATACCAGTTGTGGGCACATTGGGTCCGCCACCCGATGATCACCGCCCAAGCCCGCAGCCTGGCCACGGCATATCCGCGCCTGGGGTTGCACGGCTCGCTCGAAGCCGCCCAGGTCGTCCGCCGCCAGCACCAGCGCGACGCCGCTCTCGCCGAGGTGCTGCGCAGCCGCATCCGTGCCGCAGCAGGCAAGAAGATGGCCGAGATCGCCGTGCTCACCTACGACATGGACGAGGTCGCCCGCAGACTGCGCGCCACCGCCGACTACGACGGTCTGGCCGCGCTACTGGCCACCGAACTGACCGCCGAGCAGCTCCTCGACGGCCGCGACGACCAGGCCGCGGCCCATGCCTTGCTCGCCCCGCAAGCCAATGATCGACTCTCGCATACAGAGACGGACGACCGCCTCGACGAGGCCCTACCGCGCGCAGACCGCGACGAGGTCCCTGACACCAACAGGCGGCGTTCGTCGCCGGACAACGAGCCCGATCGCAGCCGCCCGGCACCGGCCGAAACGATGTGGCACCCGCCCTTCCCGTTTCATGATCGGTTCGCGGTCGACGGCCCAGCCGTCATGCTGGCCCCCGGCGCCCCGCAGGTGCTCCCGGCAAGGCCATCGACAACCAGAGGCATCACCGTCACGCTCACGCAATCCGCCGACAGCCGTGGCCCCGGCCAGGGAACCACCCCGCCGTCTCGCACGCCCACCGGCACCACAACCCGACCGTCCGCCGATTGCAGTCCCGCATCGGGCGGCCGGGTACCGATCGCCGTCATCGGACAGCCAGCCATCCTCGACGCGGCCGGCCAGCCGATGCGTGGCCTGCGCGCCAAGAGCATCGAACTACTGGTCTTCCTGGTCGTCCACCGCGACGGTGCCCCGCTACGCGAGATCCTCAATGCGGTATGGCCACACATCCCCACACAGAAGGCCAACCAACGCCTCTCGACCTGTCTGAGCAACCTACGCACCACCATCCGCAGCGCATCACAAACCAGCGACCTCGAAGACCGCGACAAGGCCGCCGACGGTCCACGACCCGAACCCATCATCAATACCGGCGGTCACTACCATCTCGATCCTGAAGTCGTCACAGTCGACTGGTGGCAACTGATCGACGAATACCAGGCCGACGCACCCTCGGCAACCGGCGCTGTCGTCACCGCGGCACGCGCCCGCATTGCCGACGGCCACGAATGCCCCTGGCTCGACACCGACCCCGACGGGCCACGCTTCGATAGGCCCGACACACGGTGGGAGCGCAGATGAGTATGCGTCGGGCATTGACGGCCGTTCGACATGCTGCCGCGGCGACCGCGGCTCGGCCACCGCATTCGGTCTATTCCTGATCCTCGTCGTGCTCGTTTTCGCTGCGGCCAGCCTCTAAGGCGGCAACGCGATAGGGCCTACGTTTCGACGGTGTTGGGCTGGCCGTGACGGAGGCCAGCCCGATAGGTCGCAGGCCATCTCGGCCACGCGCGGGAGGACACCGCGGATCGAACGGATTCCCGGCCGGCGCCCGGCCCCGCTAGCCGGGCGGCTGGTCCACCACCTCCTCCGGCGGGAGGACGCGGTGCTGCGTCCGGTGGCGCGGTTTCCGGTCGGCATCGGGGCGGCGTTCTCCAGGGGCCGGTGACCCCACCGGTTCCTTCGCGATGATTGTCAGGGGCGCCCAGGCGCGTACTCGCTCGGCATGCGTCTCGTCGAGCTCGCCCTCCCGGATCATGCGGGCGATCCGCTGCCGCAACCGCCGTTGCAGCGACTTGTACTCGCCTTGAACGCATGCGAGCACCTCGTACTGGGAGAAGATGTGGTACGGGAATGCGGGCGGCTCGGTGTCCCCGGGATTCTGGATGAAGCTGAACAAATATCCGGACAGAACCATCTTCAGCTCGCGCCACTCACGGCGCGGCCACAACGAATCCGTCATCTGGGAGATCTCGCTGCGCCATTGTTCCGGGCTCAGCCGATCGTCGTGTCTGCCCCGGACGATTGCCCCCAACCGGCCGGCGGCGAAAAGCCACACGTGGCTCTTGGCCCATGATGCATCCGGGAGCGTCCGATCCCAGGCTCGGAGCTTTTCTAGCAGTTCGAATTCCAACTCCGGCCGGCGAGCCAGCATCAATTGCATCCCGAGCAGGGTGAAATCGAAGTTCTTCCTATGCCGGTTGCCGTTCCGGACGGCGATGTTCACCTGCCCGTTCTCGAGAATGTCGAGAGCCGCCAGCCGAGCCGCGACCGACACGCTTTGGCCACGGACCTCAGTCAAGACGCGTCGAATCTCACCGAAGGACGCCCGGCTCTCCGCCGCCAGCACGACATCGGCGAATAGGCAGGCTTGGCCCGGGTTCTCGACCGGATGCAACCGGGCGAGCGCCGCCGCCGCATCGACCGCATTGTCGGCCAGTAGCTGCTTCACCTCGGTGAAGGGAAACCTCGGCACCGGGGCCTTCGCCTCGTCGCGCCGGACGACGGCCAGCGGTGGCTCCGCCGCGGCGGAGTCGTCGAGGTCGGCTTTCGCCAGCTGGGCCGCCGCGTCGCGACGGAAACTCGCCCATTGTTCCAGGATTGGCCTGGCTTCCTCCTGACGTCCCAGATGAGAAAGCACCCTGATGTACTTCACGGCAGCCATCCAGTTGACCGGATGCCAGCTCCGGAGACAGTTGAGGGCCTCGTCGAATCGTCCGACGTCCATCAGCAACCGGGCCGCGCCGAGCGCGCTGCTTAGATCGAAACTGCCCGCCTCGACCAGCAGGTCGATCGCCGACGGATCTCCCGATGCGACGCGGGCCACGGTCAACTTGCGAATCGACCGCTGCCACCTCGCGTCGTGGCGGCCTTCGAGGGCGACGATTCGATGTGGTGCGTACAGATCCGGATCAGCGATGATCACCAGATCGCTGCGATCGGGCTCGGCCAGGCAGTCCAAGGCGGGACGCAGCTCATCCAGGCCGCCCTCGACCGTCCACTCGTCGTTCGCAGCCAGGTACGAGTAGATGACGTCCACGGCGAACGCCTGGGGAGCTCGCATCGCCACCGCGGCGATCATCGTCAACGACGGTCCGGTTTCGTCGCCCAGGCCGGGCTGGAGCAGGATCCGAAGAGCGGAAAGCGCATCCGCGGAGAATCCGGTGCATCGGCTCCTGGCCCGGTCCAGCACGCCGCCGCTACCGAGGACGCCCTCGGGAAAGCGCTCGGTCACATTTTGCAGGAACACCATGATCGGGCGGTACGCCGCGCTGAGTTCGTCCGGCCCGGCCAGATCCGCGACCCAGTCGACCAGGAATTCCGTCAAGCAGTTGGTGGCGAGCTCGATTTCCGTGCGGCGGCCGGCCAGCGAGTCGAAGATGTCGAAGTCGAAGCGGATGAACGTATCTCCGCCGTCCCGCGGAAGCGTGACCGCCGCGCCCGTGTCGAGCAGATTGGAAACGACCGTCTCCGCCTTGGCTGCGTCGCCGAGAGCCCGGCAGGCGATCGCCACCATCGCGGTGGGCATCTTCGGCCCGACCGGTGACAGATTCCTCAGCACGGCCAGGCTTAGCTGACCCTCTGGTCGTCCCCGCAGCATCGACAGGACATTGTCGACGGCAGACGTCTCACCCACCAGGGCCTCGCCGAGCACATCGTGAGACAGTGTTCTGAAGCCGGACACCGGGTCCCAATTCTGCCGGACCACGGCCAGCAGACGAGCGAGCTTGAGGGGCGAGATGAACCACGCCGTCTTTAGGTCGATGGCGGACGACAACAATTCCCGCTCACGTGCGTCCATGTCGTGCAGCGACGCGTCGAAAAGCTGCCGGCCGGTACGGTTCGGCAGGTCTTTGAGGCGTATCTGCATCGCCGGCAGTCCCAACGCGGAGAACTCGGTGAGCCAATCGCCGTAGGGACTCCGATGAACGTCCGGCGCCAGGCTCGACCGGGACAGCAGGACCACCACGAACGGGATCGGCGGCGTCTGGGTCAGCTGCTCCGGGACGATTCTCGAGTCGTCCGCAGGGCGATCGGGCAGGCAGAGCGTGGTGACCGCCCGTGCCAGGTCGCGCGACATGTGCTCTGCCTCGTCGATGACGATCAGTGCCGGTCGACTGGCGAGGCCAAGCGCCGAGGCGGCTTTCCGGTAACTGACGAGCGCTTTCGCGGCCGCCGCGCTGACCTGCCCGGCGTAGTCGTCGACACCCTTGGCGGAGGCGAGAACCGCCTTGAGGACGTCGAAGGCGTCGTAGGCCACCTGTAGTGTCTCGAGCACCTGCCCGGCCGCCACTTTGCCGACCCGGAAGAGGAAAAGGCCCGCCTTCTCCTGACGTTGATACTCCTGAATCGACCGGTGTAGTTGCCGGTGCAGTTCCGCGAAGATGGTTTCGGCGGGATTCCGGTCACTGAACGCCTGAGCCGCCAGCCATAGGAATCCGGGAACCTCGGAATCCACTCGCTCGGAGACGAGCGGCAGCAATTTCTTCCGCTCGCGATCGACGGATTGCAGATCCTGTGGCGGCCACAGCGGTGTTAAGCAGGGGCGCCAGTATCCTGGATGGTCGTTCGTCAGCGCATCGAACACCTGCTGGGCCAGGTATGTCTTCCCTACTCCTGGTGACCCGGTTATCCGGACCAATGTGGGCAAAGACTGTTCGGCGCCCTCGTAAATGGTGGTCAGCAGGTCAGGCAGTGCGCGAAGGGGCTGCACACCCACACGTCGCCCTCGGTGTGCTTTCTCGATATTCGGCACACGTCGAGTATCCATCAGCTTCGACCGCCCGCCGGCGCGAGCCGGGTAGGCGATCAAGGTGAGCATCTTCTGGATCTGGGCCTGCCCAGCGGTGGTCATGCCAGTCGCGGGGCTGATCGCCGGCGGGTGGCTGCCGGCGGTCTCCATCCTGGTCGTCTCGATCGAGCGCGGTCGCGCTCGAGGCCCGCAAGTTCGCCGAGATAGACGGCACCCGCCTGCCTCAGCGACCGGGGACCCGGACCCTGCCCGCTAACGTGATCTCCCTGACCGAGCGCCGGCTCGCTCAGCTTCCCCCGGACACCCAGCCACTGCCCACGGTCACCAAGCCTACGACCAGCAC
This sequence comes from Asanoa ishikariensis, assembly GCF_900107455.1. Classification (GTDB taxonomy): domain Bacteria; phylum Actinomycetota; class Actinomycetes; order Mycobacteriales; family Micromonosporaceae; genus Asanoa; species Asanoa ishikariensis. The sequence continues at coordinate 441,683 of NZ_FNQB01000005.1, forward strand.
TTGCGACGACGCGCAGAAGGGAGCGGGACCTGACAGCCGCGACCGAGGACTGACCGAGCAAGCAGCCGACGCTGCGGTCCACAGTGTTCTAGTTGGCGTCCGAGGTGAGCACAGAAACGATCTCGTCGCTGCGATCGACGCCGACATCGTGCCCTCGATGAGTCGCTGACGTGCAGGGTGGCGTCGGGTAGTTCGCGCGCGAGCCGACGGGCGAAGGCGATCGGCGGGTTACGGTCGCGAGCCGGTGCCATAGACGCACCGGCGTGGTGACCTCGCTGAGCGGAAACGTACACTCGCGCTTGATCAGGGCGAGCTCCTGCACGTTCGTACGATCGCCTTACGAGGCAGCCAGATCGACACCGCGGATGGCGAGGAAGCCAACGGGGTCAACGGCATTGGCCTTGGTCGCGGGTCGACTGGTATGGGTCTCCAGGTGCACATGTGGCCCCGAGGAGTGGCCGCTACTGCCTACTTGGCCGATGACCTGACCGATGGCGACCTGCTGGCCGACGTCCGCTGACGGGCGGCGGACCATGTGGCAGTAGCGCGTTACGGTCGAGTCGGGATGCAGCAGTTCCACGTACCAGCCGCAGCCCACCACGTTGACCGGATGCCCGTCCACATCGCAGGAGTACGGGCCACCATCGACCAGGTGCGCGTTGCAGACGACCCGGATGACAAGCCCGGACGCTGCGGCGTGGATCGGGGTGCCCTTGGCAGCGGCGATGTCGACACCGTCGTGGCCCGGCCGCCCCGCGTCCCGGAACCTGGAGACGAGGCGACCCTGGACCGGTTTCATCCAGCCACCGACGCTGATGCACTGCTCGCCAGAGCCGCCGGAACTCGCAGGTTGACGGCCGACAAGGCCAACCAGGACGGTCGCGTCGCTCTCCCTTTTAGCGTAGGCGTCGGGGTACGCGGAGCGCTGCACCTGTTGCGCGGCGTCGGTGAGCGGCAACGTCGTCCAGCCGGGAACGGTGATGAGCTTGCGGTAGAACGCACCCGCCGCGTATGCGGGGTCCCTGAGTTGCGCGGGTGTGCCCCAGCCTTGGCCCGGCCGTTGCTGGAACAGGCCGAGGGAGTCGTGGTCGTTGTGGAGGCCGCGGTTGCCGAGGTTGCGCAGCCCCGATTCTTGCAAGGCGGTGGCCACAGCGATGATCTGGCCGCGGAGGGGGATGCCGTGCTGGACTCCGATGGTGACGATGACTCGGACGTAGTGGGTTTGTTCGGTGTCGTAGCGGCCGGTAGTGCCGTCTGGGGTGGTGATGACCGAGCAGGCCGACGCGGCCCCGGTGAGGGTGAACATGCCGGCGACGCAGAGAAACGCGATACCGACGACGACGGAGACGAGCAAGGCGATGGCGCGGCTGGTCATGGCTGCCGGCGCCGGAAGGATGCGGGCATGGTGATTCCCTTCGAGGTGGCTGCCTCTGCGGCTGGTCTGTCGTCACGGGCGGGAGCGTCCGGCAGGCAACCTCGGAGCGGGAGCGCCGGTGGCGGACGCGGTGTTTTGGTCACCGGCGGCAGGGCTACGAGGGTGGTGCCGGGCGGTGCTGGACCTGGCCGTTGCTCGCGGCCAGTTGGGCGATCCGGTCGATCAAGGTGTGCGGTGAGTCGAGCAGCCCGCTGAGTCCGGTCCGGCGAATCCACTGGACCTGCCGCAGCGAGGTGCCGTGCCGCTGCGCGAACTCGGCCAGCTCGATATCCGGGTCGGCTTTGAGTTCGGCCCACATCTGCCGCCACCGGTCGTAGGACGCCTGGTCTTGTGGCACGCGGCGCAGCACGTCCGCTGGCGGCATCGGCCCGGCAAACGTCGGTAGCGGCACCTGTTCCGGCGCGACGTCCGGGTCGGAGGCGGTGTGCGGCGGTGCCGGGGGCAGCAGGTCAGCGCCGATGACGCGCGCCCAGCCGGTCACGTCGGCCTGGGCGGTGAGCTCGGCGGCGAGCACGTCGAGATCGAGCGTGGTCGCGGCGATGTCGGCGCGAACTGGGTCGTCGTGGCGGGCGCGGATCAGCGTCTCCACGTGCTTGGCGAGCGCGGCGCCGCGCCTCTCGTCGCGCAGCTGCCGGCGGGCAGCGTCCAGGGACTCGTGTACCGCAAGCCGCTCGGCCAGCGCGAGGGACCGGGCGCGGCGGGTGACGGCCGGCTCGCGCCACCACTGGGTGATGCCGTAGACGGGTCCGGTGTCGGCGAGCTTGCCGGCGGTGCGCAGCGCGTCGCGGCGGCGGGCGGCGCTGTGCATCAGCCACACCGCGTAGGCGAACGTGCCGAGGGTGCCGAAGACGACGGCTAGGTACGGCACGTCGGCGTGGCCGAGGACGTTGATGGCGACGCCGACGGTGACCGAGCTTGCCGACAGCGTCCGCCAGCCGTAGGCGGCTTCGCCGAGCCGCTGCCGCCAGTCGGCGAACGCGGCGGTGACGGCGCCGCCGAGGTCGAGGACCACAGCGAACGGGGCGACGAGCAGCGCCCGCCACCACCAGTGGAGGCTGTCCGGCCAGGGTGGGGTCTGCACGCCGGCCCAGATCTGGCCGATCGTGGATCCGAGGGCCGCGATGAGGTAGAAGACCCACGCGGCGTGTTCGGCGGCCCGGCCGTGCCGGCCGTTGTCGGGTGCGGCGGTGAGGTTCATCGCTCACCTGCCGACGCGGCGATGAGTCGCGGGCGTGAGGTCATGGGTCCTCCTGCGAACGTGTGCAGGCCCAGCGCCCCCGTCCGGGACGCTGGGCCCCGAATGGGCGTAGGCGTCCCGCCGGGACGAGCACCCCACGGGGGTGTCCGTCGACGAGCGAGAAGGTGTTGTTGGTCAGGTGGTGATACGGAACCGGGCGGACTGCTGTTGGGTGCGGGTCACCGGGCCGGCCGGCGCCAGTCGTTCCAGGATCCGGCGAATGGAGCCGTGGGAACGGTCCCGAACCTTGCCCAGCTCAGGCGGGCAGACGTCGAGGTGTGCGTGCCGCGCATGTTGCTCGAGCACCACCGCGTGCCGATGCCCGGCCTTCAGCCGTGCGGTGCTCTTACGGTTGGTCAATCGGCCGCTCAGGGGAGGGGCGCCGCAGGCAGCACGCGCACCTGACGATCCGCTGTATCGGTGGCCAGCAGCTCGTCGCCAGCGGCGAGAGCCTGCAGATCATTGTGCCGGAGCACGATGGTGGCCGTCGCCGTCGAAGATGGCTTGTCGTCGAGGATCGTGTCGCACAGCCGTGCGTCGACCCGATACCAGGTGTAGCCGAGCCCGATGCGGTAGCGGCCCCGCCGCGGCGCGGTCGCGGTGATGGCATCGCTGTCGCCTGCCACATGCCGCTGGTCGAGGACGAGCTGCCCGTCGAGCAGGAAGATACGCGGCAGTATCCCGTCGACGTAGCAGATTGCGTCCTCGAGCGCCTCCCCGTCGCGGACATGGTCGGCGATGGCTGCCTCCCGCAGCCGTTGGTGGTGGCGGCACATCGCCTCGACGACAGGGCGGTTGACCCGGATGACGCCCGGTTCACGGTCCGCGACCCCGATGACACCTGTTCGGTACCGCCGCCCGGCATCGTGGGCCGCGTCGCCGTCCGCCTCCGGGCTGTGCGGGCGGGCGAAACCGTCATGGGTGAACACCGACGCCGTCGCCTGACGGCGGGCGTTGGACGGGCGACTCATACCGCACCGCCCTGGTAGGCGATCCGGGCGATGAGGCATGCGGCGACGGCCTTGTCCACCGGTCGCCACGTGTGGAGCAGGTCGATGCGCAGCGTGCCATCGGCGAGTTCCGCGTCGCCGGAGCCCATCTCGTTGCCGGTGTACGGGGCGATGCAGGCCAGCTTGTCGGTGATGGTGATGGTGATGGCGATGACCGCGGCGGCGGGCTCGTCCGCCGACTCGTGTGGGCAGGTTGGGATGGCCCCATTCGGGCCGTGCTGGTGCTGTGACGCGATCATGGACACGCGTTGTCCCTTCGGTGTTGGAGAGCGAGGGCGGTGGCGTCCTGCTCGGAAGTTGTGGATCGCGACGCAACGGCGCGTCGCGTCGTCGTGAGCCGCGGGTGCAGCGACGCAGATGTGCGTCGCCGGCGTTGGCTGCGACGTGTCGGGGTCAGGAAGCCCGGTGGCGTCGCAAGACGGCTGGTCTGGCGATCGGTCGCCGGTGGGGCGCGGGTGCCGCCCTGGCCGCCGGCCAGGGCGGCGCCCGGATCAGGTGGTGGGTAGCGGCCGGATGGTCAGCGGCGGGATCCGGGCCCAGGACGCGGCCAGCAGCCCGGTGCGGGCGGGGTGGACGCGTACGTCGTAGTCGCGGACCCACACTGCGAACCAGGGTTCGGCTGGTGCTGCCTGGCGTAGGCGCGCGTCATCGGACGGCGGCAGTCCGGCCAGCGCCGGGTGGCCGCTGGCCCGGTAGTGGTCGCGGCGCCGGGACAGCATCGGGCAGGCGCGGGTGCTGTAGGCGGCGCAGGCCGGGCACGTCGCCGGTTCGACGGTGCACCGGTTGCGTAGGTCGGCGGCTCGGGCGAACAGGACTGACCGACCGGGTAGCCGCTGCCCGCAGACCTGACACAGCCGTCCGTGCAGGCACGCCCGCTGGGCTGAGGCGATGACCGTCCCGAACAGGTGCACACCGCCAACAGCCGGGGTGATCCATGGAACGACCAGGCCGCCTTGTCTCTGACGGCCGGCCAGGTGGACCGGGATGTCAGGCTGGTCCGGCATCGGTCACCTCCGGTCGCGGCCATACGGGCGTGAACGCCCCGCGCAGGTCGGTGAGGATCTCCGGGACGCTGGTGACGGGCCGCACCTGCGGGTGGTCGCGTAGCAGCCGGTGGCAGCCGGTGGAGGCGGCGGAGGTGATAGGGCCTGGCACAGCCATCACCACCCGACCGCGTCGTAGCGCCTCGCTCGCCACGCCCAGCGCCAGGCCCCGTAGTGACGCCTCCACGACCACGGTCCCCGCGGTCAGGACCGCGAGGTACAGCCGGCTGAGCTCGGCGCGGGCTCGGGTCGGCTGGGCGCCAGGCGCGAACGCGGTCATCAGCAGCCCCGCGTCGCCGAGCTGACCGGCCAGCACAGCCTGGTCGTCGCTGCGGAGCTCGTCGAGGCCGCACGGCAGCACCGCGACCGGGTGTCCTTCGGCCACCATGCCGGCCCGCAGCACGGCCCGGTCAACGCCGAAGCCGTTGCTCGTAACCAGCGTGCGACCCTGATCAGCCAGGCCAGAGGCCAAGTCGCTGGCCACGTGCTCGCCGTACGCGGTGCATGCCCGCGCGCCGACGACCGTGACCGACTGCTGCGGTTGCGGGATCCAGCCCGGCCCGGACACCCACAGGCAGACGGGGGCCCAGTCGCGTGCGTCGTCGAGCCCTACCGGCCAGTGCTCATCGTCCGGGATGACGACCCGACCGCTACCGCTGGTGCCGGCGGCTGTCTCGGCTGATGCCTCGGCGGCGTCCCACATCTGATCGGCGGTCCATCCCGACAACTCCCGCCGCGGGGTGAACGACACCTCGCCGGAGGCGAGCAGACGGCAGCCGTCGACGGGACCATGGGCGGCCAGCAGCTGCGCGAGCTGCTGGTCGCCGGGCTCGAGCAGGAAACCGAGCACTGCCCGGGCGATACGCGCGTCGTGTGGGTCGGTCATCACGCCACCGCCGACCGGTGAGCCTGACTCTGCGCGGCCACCGTGAGCACCGACGGGTGTCCGGCGGTGGCGGCGCTGGTGTGGCCGCGGGCGTCGCCCGCGGGGTGGTGAATGGTGGTTGTGGCCATCGGATGTGGCCCTCGCTTTCCCCGCCTCGTGGCGGCGGACAGGTTGGGGCCCCGATCGCGGTCCCAGCCTGCCCGTAGGCACGAGGTGGAAGCCGACGCGCAGCCGGGGCGACGGTGGCCGGCGTGCCGGCAGTCGTCGCACAGCTAGGAGGGACTCGGTCAACCCGCCGCGGCGGTCGCCGAGCCGCCGATGTTTAGTCGCGGCCGGTGATGGCCGCCCGGAACGCTGCCGGTGGGATGCCGGCCTCCAGCGCGTCGGCCACCAGCTGCGCCGTCTGCGATCCGGGGTCGATGGCCAGCGACCGGCGGATCGCGGTCACGGCCAGGGCGCCGTCACCGTGGAGGTAGGCGGTGACCGCGACCAGGCACGCGGGGGCGGCTGCGGTGACACCGACCGCGCGGCGGGTCACGTCGATCCACAGCGCACGCTGCTGGTCGCTGCCGTCGCTGGCCCGCACGGCATACGCGCGGACGTCCGGGATCAGCAGCACCGTGGCCAGCCACGCCACCGCATCGTCGGTAAGGACCTCGCCGCGATCGGCCGCAGCCAACGCCTCCCGCACCGTGGTGACGCCGGAGGCGACCACGTGCGGCGGCGGGCCAGCTCCCAGCATCGCCCCCAACGTCATCTCGGCGCCAGGCGCCGCGGACTGGGACAGGGCTCGTAGCATCCGGCGCAGGGCGGTGATGGTGGCTTCCCGCATGTGGTCCCGGTCGGCGCCGGAGGGCGGCTCGAGGAGGTTGTCGATGGCCTCGCGGTCCGCAAGCGGCGCGACGCCGTGCAGCGTCGCCGTGGCCGGCACGGCACTGGCATCCGGGTCAAACGCGATACCGTCCGGCGAGCAGCCGCAGCCGCTGCCGAGGCAATAGATCCGCCCGTCGTGGACCCGCAACGCCGCCACGACCTCGATCCCGGCGGTAGCCATCACCACAGCGCCGGCTTCGATGTGCGAATCGACCTGCTCCGCCGGCCCGTAGCCCAGCAGAAACACCTGGTGCCCCGAGGCCGCGACCACGCGGGCGGCGACCATCCAGTCCGGGCCGGAATCGGGTGTCGCGGGCAGCCGCAGATGCGTCGCGACGGTCACGCCTTCGCCATCGACGCCCAGACACACCAGACACTCGCGGGGATGGAAACCAAGCAGATATGGCACTGCAGCGACCAGGTCGACCGGACCTTTGACCACTGCTTTGTCGGAGAACGGAAACATTGTGCTCCTTCCACAGGACACGAACGGATCCGCGGTGCCTGCCATGGCGGCGGACACAGCGGGGGTTGGCGAGCCGACGACGCGTCCAGGGCGTTGCCCTGTCGGCATGTGCGCGCTCGTCGGCAGGTGGTGACGCGGACCGCCGGCGCACGGCGGCGGTGTGCTTCGCTCGGCCGGTGCCGGCGCGCTAACGACGCGCTCGGTGATAGCCAGCGGCCGCGCCCGGCGTGCGGTCGGCCGCGCAGGTCCTACGACCGCGTACTGGCCTGGGGACGACATCGCCCGGGCTCTTCGGGCGCGCCACGCTTCGTCAGCGGCCAGGTGTCGCCGGATGAGCTGGTTGACCCGGGCAGCGGGCGGAACAGGCGCTACGCGTGCTGGTCGCCGCGCGCCCGGATGCCACGGCCAGCGCAGGGTTCTAATCGAGTTTCACGGCAGGGAGGGTTGCCGCCAGCGCTGCCGTCTTGGGGGCGGTCCGGAAGACCGACACCGCGTTGGCCTCGATGTCGGCGACACCGTCTGCCCGCTCCTGGTCGGTGAACTCCAGCCGGGCGTGGGGGCCGACCCGCCACGCGGGCAGGTCGCCGTGCCGGCGCGCAACGATGGACCCTCCGACCGCGACGTCGGAGAACAACCCGAAGTCGAGTCCTTCAATGTTCGTCTCCCGGTTGCCGGTGCAGACGACGACCAGGTCGTAGGTGCGGCCGTCGACGAGCCCGGCGCCGGGCAGCGCGACGGGCATGGCCCGGCGGGTCACAAGGTTGAGCCGCTGGACGCCGAAGCGGTCGGGTCGCAGGTAGCGGCCGATGGCCTGGTATCGGCCCCGGATGTCCTCCTGCCACTCCTCGCAGGTGGTTGGCAGGTCCTGGGCGTACCAGTCGACCCGGTCGACCTGGTCGAGGGCGACGGCGGCCATAAACGCCGGTGGCGCGATGCCCAGGCACGTCTCGACGGCGCACTTGGCGGAGTCGCCGCCGCCGATCACCGCGACGCGTCCCACACCGCGCAGTGGCCACATCCCGGACATCCGCTTCATGAACTGGGGGAAGGTCAGGATGGTGACGCCGTCGGCGACGCCCTCGTCGGCCGGGTCGCCGAGGCCCCGCGCGTCGATGACTCGCCCGGCGGCCAGTGACGGGCCGTCTCCGGTTTCGATGCGGACCCGGTCGCCGTAGTAGTCGGCGACGGAACGGACGTCGGCGCCGGGTACGACGTCCGCGTACTGGGCCAGGGTGAGGCGGACCACGAAGGCCAGATCCGTGTTCGGCTGATATTCGGCCATGGAGACGTTGCTCGCTTGGATCGGAGCCCCCGGAAGGTAGTTCAGACTCGCGCCTTGATCGCCGGCCATGCCTCCAGCGCCCCTGCGGTTGCGGGAGTTGAGCCAGAACGTCGGTCGCGCGGTCATCGCGAACGTTCCGCCAACGCGCTCATCACGTTCCAAGACCAGCGGCTTCGGGTAGCCGCGCAGGACGCGGATTGCCGCGTATATCGCCGCGTGGACACCGCTGCCGATGATGACCTCACCGTTGATGTCGGCGGACGTCATCAGGTCCGCCCGGCGCTGTTCATCGCGCCAGTAGGCGTCCAGGAGCCGGTCGGCGAGCTCGCGACCGTTCGGGTCGAGGGCGACTCCGGTCAGCTTGGCTTGCGCTGCGCTGGTGAACTCGGACGCGCGTTGCGTCATCGCCCGCATTCCCGTAGCGGCCGAGTCCCTCAAAGCGATGGCGTTGAGCAGGGAGACGATGTGCGCGGATGGCTCGAACATGACGTCCTTTCCTGGGTTGCCCGGGACGCCGTGCCTCGCCGTACGCACATCCCGACACCAGCGCCGGGACGCGGCACGGAGCCGGCATGGTCCCCGGAGGGGTCAAACGGTGTGATTGCTGAGGTGGCGACCATCCGTCCTACATGGACGAGGCACCGCATGCGATCGCGTCAGGTCAGACCGCCGTGGGCGGGCTGCGGCGCCGAACCGACAAGCGTTAGCGTCGACGCCGACCTAATCGGTTGGCATGACACAGCGCGGTCGTCGTCAGCCCGGGGCGTACCGGGTCACTGACGTCGGCCAAGACCTGGTCCAGAGGCGACGAGTTGAGCTCGACCCTGTTGGGGTAGTGCGCGTCGACCCGGCCAGCAGTTGCCACAACAGGGAATCTCCGAGTTCACGCAGCCAGCCGAGCGTGGCCAGCGCATATCACTCGTCGGCGTAGGTGCACATCAGGCTTCCACCGGCCCCAGCGTCGCGTCGCCCGCCATGTCGAACCCGACCGGGTCCGGTTCGTCGGGCTCGGCCTGCGTAGGGTCGGATCCGGTGTCGGTGCCGCTGGGCGGGGTGAGGTCGGCCAGGATCTGCTTGGCCACCCGAAGCACCGTTTCGGCGCACGCCTTGACCAAGTCCATGTCCCCGTTCGCCCAGCCGAACACGTAGGCGTCGGAGTAGGCCGCGCTGTCCACACCCAGCGCCCGTAACACGATGTGGGCGACGCTCTCGGCCTCGGTCTCGCCGCGTCCGCGGTGAACGGTCTCACCGGCCGGCGCGTCGTCGAGATGTCCGCAGCGGATGTGCGCCAACTCGTGCAGAGTGGTCTTGATCCGCTGTGCGGGTGCCACGTCATTGCGGACCTGCACGAACTGCAGTCCGCGACGTCGGACGGTGACACCATTCGCACCGCCCAGATGCCCGGTGCTCGGCGAGACCAGCTCGTAGCCGTACCCTTCGCCTTTGATAAGCGTGACCAGGTCGTCGAAGACGCCGGTCGGGTCCTCGCCGACGAGCAACTGCGGGGAGTTGCCACGCTGCGCAACCCGTCGACGCACCATGACCGTCGGCGGCTCGAACGGTGCTCCCTCGGTCTGCGACAACTCGAAGGTGCTGGCCAAGGTGAAGCCGACGACCTGCACGGCCGGACGACCGGACGCCTCCCGTTTGACCCTGCGGCCGGCGGCTTCCCACTCGGCTGCCTGCTCCTCGGTCGGCCGCCGCCTGACCGGCGCCCAGACCTTGAAACCGGTTTCGTCCTTGCGGACGTGCCGCTTCTGGGCTTTCCAGCCAGTCGACCCGTCCTTCTTGCCGTAAGGCAGGAAAAAGCGGGGTTCGATGCCGCGTTCCTCGGCCTGCACCAGGAGCAGAATCTGGTTGCTGAGGCTGTAGCGGGCGCCGAACGTGGCAACCTGATCCATGAACTCCATCCACTGCGCCGGTCGCGCGGCCATCGCGGCCAGCCGCGCATCAAAGTCGGCTTTGATCTTCGCCAACATTTCCGTGCGGTCACCGTCGCTAAGACCTGATGGTCGGGCCGTGCGGCGCACCGTGGCGGCTGTGCTGGTGGTGACCCTGGCCTTCTTGGCCTTGAGATTGCGTATGGCCATCGGATGTGGCCCTCCTGTCTCCGCCTCGTGGCGGCGGACAGGTTGGGCCCTGCTGCGGCCCAACCTGCCCGTAGGCACGAGGTGAGGCCGCCGCACCGGCAGCAGACCGGGCGAGCGAGCGGATCGAACTTAGGCAGAATGACTGCTGGAGTGGGCGAGCAGGTCACCTTGACGGGCTGACGCCAACCCGCCGGTGTCCGGGCCGGGACGCGCAGATGCTCGCGGTCTAGTCCCGCTCAGTGTCGGCGGGGCGAGCCGACGAGCCGTCCGTGGCCGATGGTCATTCGCCGAGGTCCTCAACGTCCTCGACCGTCACGTCAAAGGTGACGCTGTCGTCGTTGACGCCGTCGACTCGCTCCAGATCCAGTTTCAGGTAATTGCGGACGTCGCTGCTGGTGTACTCGGTGTCACGGCCGTCCGAATCAACGTCCAAGCTGCCGCTGATCGTGAACCGGACCCGGTGGCGCGGGTCGAACGGGTTGAGATTGAGGTCGTCGAGGAATCCGTTGAGCTCGTCGCGACTAAAGTCGTTGTCGCGGAACCGGTTGATGGCATAGCCGCGGATCTCGTTGAGGCGCTGCGCCTGCAACCGCCGCTGTTCGCCGAGGTCATCCTCGAGCTGCCAGATACGTTTGGTGGCTTCGTCTTTGGCGGCGACGGCCCAGACGGTCGCCTGCCGCGCCAAGGCCGCAACCGTGGCGGGATCAGTTACGGGCTCGACCACGACGTCCTCACGCAGCGTTTGGACAAGTCCGTCGATCAGCACCCGCACGTTGCCCGTCGTGGCGTCGCGAGCCAAGATGACGCCGGTCTCGTCGCGGCCGGCGGAGACGATACGGACCGCCTGGCCCGCTGATGCGGCAAACGCCCCGATGGGCTGCTGCTGCGGCTCAGCGGTGACCGCGAGCTGCGGAGGCTGATCTACGGAGGTCACGGTGGCTTGCGGGTAGGTCATCGGACGTTCCTTTCATGTAGACACGATTGGCGGGTCGCTGGGAACCGGGGGGTAGAACCGTCCCTGCGACCTCTGGCCGGGACGGACTGCTAGCTGGGTCGAGGAAGGCGGTCACAAGGGGATGCCGTTGACGCTGACCTGCGGTGTCGGATCGGTCAGCCGCACGATGGTGTTCGGTGGGACGACGGCGCGTTGGCCGTCGATGAAGCTGATGACCCACCAGCGGTCGCGGCCTTGCCAGGCCGTCGCGACCGTGACCGTGCTGCCATCAGCGGCCACCAGGTCGTCACCGGAGCAAAGCGCGTGAACGGGGCGTAGCCGGACACCGTCGGCCGGCCGGACCACCCATGGCACGACTGCGTCGGCGAGCGGGATGCTCACCGGGAGCTCGGCGGCGTACGCAATCCCGATGCGGGTGTGCGCGATGGAGATGACGGTGGCTGGCAGCCACGCGGTGCGGGCGTTCACGTGTACTGCCTGGCCGAGGTGTAGCGCAGGCCGGGGGAGGGTGGCCGGGGCAGCGAACAGGTCGGTCATGCTGAGACTCCCTTGTGGATGGAGGAGTTCGGGCACGGCCGATGGCCGTGCCCGGGACACGCCAAGTGGCGTGCGCGTGTGGCCGGGCGACGGCCGGTGAAGGGTTTGGGGCAACCGCGGCCCCGCACCTTTGGGATGGGCAGCTGGGGAGGTGTAGACCTGACAGTGGGCCGCGGCCTGATCAGGTCAGGTGATTGGATTCGCCGGCCGTGTGGGGCCGGTCGTGCCCCCGTCGACCAGGTCGCAGTCGCGGACGTGGTCGGTGATCATGTTGGCTCGGGCGGCGTCGATGGTGGTGCCGCATCCGGGGCGCGACCACAGCCCTTGCGTGGCGTGGAGCAGCGCGGCGATCTGGGTATCGGTGGGCAACGTGTCGAAACAGCCGTCCTCGGTCAGGTCGGCGCCGGTGTCGGTGCGATGGACCTCAAAGCTTCGGCCCTGGTCGGACCACACCAGCTCGGTGAGGTGCACCTGCACGCCGTCGACGATGCGGGTGCCGCGGTCGATGTCGCGAACGGGTCCGGTCATGGTTTCTCCTCTCTGGTGACGCCGGTTTGTCCCCAGGCGCGGAAGGTGACGGTGCTGACGGCCAACCCTTCGCCCCACAGGCGCAGCAGGCCCGCCGCGGCGCCGAGCTGGGTGGGCCAGGTCTGGGACAGCCGGTCGGTGTCGAAGACGATGTCCCAGGCGTCGAACCCCTCGGTGGGTGCTCGTGGCCGGTCGGCGCGGCTGAGCGCGACGCGCGGGTCACCGCCTGAGGTATGGCGGATGCCAAATACGGCGGCGCATCGGCGCGGTGATGCCGCCGACTGGGACGGGTGGGTGCGACGGCCACGACGAGGGCGGCGGTCGTCGTCCCGGGTGTGCGCGTTCGGGCCGCCGGCGTCGGCAGCCCGCGAGACGGCCGCGTCTAGTGGATGAGCAGGGCCAGCAGCGGGCTCTTCTCCACCACCAGCAGCGCGACGCTGTGCAGGCTCACGAGGGCGAGGATGTGGGCGACCGGGTGCAGGGCGTGTCGCATGATGCGACGGTGGATGGGACGCTTCGGCTCAACAGCTTCGTGCTTGCCCATGACGGTGCTGCCCCTCTCTATCGAATACCTACGTGTTGGAACCTGGGCCCGGGCTCTGCGGCGACCGGGCTCGGGTTGCGGTCAGCGGTGCGCAGGATCGAGCAGCTTCACGCCGCAGGTGTGAAAACGACACCGACGCCAGCGAACGCCGCGGAAAGGTCCTGGAACGTGTCGGCAGACCAGCTCGGCCCGGGCATGCCTTCGCCGTCGAGGTCCCCGAACTCCAAGACGTTGAATACCGCGTCGAGCAGCCTCAGCCGCTCGGCCTTGCTGAGCGAGCGCAGTGCGCGCTGCGCATCGGTTCGCGGCTCCTCCAGCGACCAGCCGGCATCGTCGGCCGAAATGGCGGTCGGCGGTCGCGGGCCCGCTTCCATGCCAACGGGGTGCTGGCCAATCGATGAAGCGGCACCGCGATCGCGGTGCCGGACCCCGGGGCGGACGCCGGGCGAGAGCGGCTCGCCGTCGCGGACGGGGTCGTAGTGCTCGATCCCTCTGCCGCAGCGTTTCGCGGCGTACATGGCCCGGTCCGCGCAGCCGAGCGCGAGATGCGGGTCGCCGCCTGGGACATGGCAGATGCCGATACTGACGCGCATCGGCACGGCGATGCCACCGATCGTGACCGGCGGCGCGAGCGCCGACGCGAGAGCGAACGCCACGGCCGGTGGGGCGCGTCGGGTGACCAGGACGAACTCGTCACCGCCGAGGCGGGCGACGAGGTCGCCGGGTGCGGCAGCCTGGACGAGCCGCTGCGCGAGCGCGGCGAGGAACAGGTCACCACCGTCGTGGGTGTGTGCGGTGTTCACGTCGTGCATGCCGTCGACGTCAACGAGGGCAACTGTCACGTCAGCGCCGGCGGAGCCGCGCAGGTGCTCCTCGGCGACCCGGCGGACCGGAAGCCCAGTGACCGGGTCCGTGTACGCGATCGCGAGGTCGGCTTCGAGCACCACGATGCGGTGTTCGGCGCGCGCCGCGCGGTCGTTGAACAACGCCAGCAGGATGGCCTGCACGGCAATGCCCGCGATGGCCACGACGCAGGCCACCTCCGCACGTCCGGACAGCAGCAGGTGAACAGACGCGGACTGAAGAAGCATCGTCGTGACGACGCTTATCCACCGCATGGCGGAACCGAATGCGAGGCGCATCACCGCGTTTCTCCTTCCTGAGAGCCGAACCGCGGGGTTTGCAAGTCGGGCAGGCGAACCGGGTCGACCGGTTCGCCTGCGGGGATGGGGTTGCGCCGTCAGCGGGTGCAGAGCGCCACGAGGGCGTCGCGGGAGTGCAGCGCGGTGATGCGGTGATTGGCGTCGGCCAGATAGGCCACCTCGGTGGCGTACTGGTCGCTGACGGCCACCAGATGGGTGCCGTCGAGGCAGAGGAAGCTGTTGCCCGGCACGGCCCCAAGCCAGCCGTAGTGGGCGTAGCCGTGCACGCCGGCCTGGAATGCCTCCAGATGGCTGGTTGGCAACGCCATGAGCCTGTTCGGCAGGGCGTTGTAGGTGAGCATGGTCGCGATCCGCGGTTGCGCGAGGTACTGACGCTGGGCCTTGGCCAGCGGGTACTTGCTCGGCGCGTCGCAGTGCCGGTCGAGGAAAGTCCAATAGGGCAGGGCCGGCCGGGTACCGGCCACGACCTGGTTCCAGATGTGCCAGCGGTACCAGTAGACACGGTGTGCGGCGACGCGCATGGCGTCGAGGTCCAGGAGCCGGACGGGTCCGCCGGCGGCGGTGTCCTTCCAGGGCTGCAGCAAGCTGCCGCGGTGCCAGCGGGTCTTGGCGATGAAATGCCCGGCGCTACCGAGGCTGGTCAGCGTTGTGCTTGCGAGCCGGCTGGCGGCCGTGGACGCCAGTTGGTCGGTGGCGGTGTCTTGCGCCAGGCACACGATGGTCAGGGACGTGTGGGACACGATTCCTCCTCGCAGGGCGTGGAGAGACGGGCATGCCGACGGCGGCGTGCCGGAAAGGGGGACATGAGGCGTGACCGCGCAAGGGGTCAGCGGCCGGCGGGCAAAGGCCCGCGGCGGGCGCGCGGAGCGTGTCAAGGCGTACCGGTGGTGCGGTGGGCGAGGCGCCTACGGACGGGGCAGGCCGACCGGCCCGGGTGGGCGGGTGGGCGGTTGCGACCGCGGTCGTGAGCGCTGTGGCCCGACGTGGTGCGTTAAGGGTTCAATAGAATTGAGCTCTCACCGTAGCCCGATCACCCAACACACCCCGCCGACGGCTTGTCCGCTCGGAAAACCGCGTTGACCTGGCCTTGTGGGTGCGTGCGCGCGGAAGGGGCGGTGGTGCGCTCCGCCGACCCTGTTGGGTCGCCACGAAGCCCTGTTGGCCAACATGCCGGGCGACAGCGTGATTTGTTGGGTAGCTCGGCGTGACGCCAGCGGGGACCTCCGCGCTGCGGCGCGCCCGAGCGACGGTCCGGCGGGCGGCAGGTCGGACGCTTCCTGCGACGACGAGCCCGCTTCGATCGCATCCTCGTCGGGGAACACGTCGGCGACGCGGTCGACACCGGGGTCGAGGAGATGATCTTGAGTGCCGCCGTAGGAGTACACCCAGGACAGGTTGCCCGGCGTGTCGGGTTCGACCAGTTACCGGAACCGGTCGTCGTCCTTGGCGTAGGCGTAGAACCGCACCTGCGGCCGGGTGCGGCAGATCCGCAGACACGCTTGCAGGTGCGAGTAGAACTTGCGGAGTTTGCCGGGAGCCAGCGATAGGGTTCGGCCGCGGTTGGCCACCCGACCCGACCCCGGGCAATGCTGCTCACGATCGGGCTGGCAGCCTCACCTCCTGAGCCGGTCGTCGAATCGGCTCCGCGGGGGCGTGTCGCCACGCCGTAGATCGCCCGAACAGGTGACCGTCGCACCAGTTCAGCCATCGAGGCATTCCACCGATGTCGATAGGCTACAGCGGTGAATGACCGCGTCGGACGGCTTGTACGCCGGCTTGCCGGGTTCGACGAAGATGCTCTCGACCGGGTCCCACAGGAACGCCACAGACTCACCTTGATCAGCACCGTTCTGATCGGTTCCACCCTCGTGAGCACGTTCAGCGTGGCGGTGGCCGTCGACATGGTGCTCGCGTTCAGCTGGCTCGCCGGCGTCTTCGTCGCCGTCTGGGGTGTCTTCACGCTCTACGTCGACCGGTGGATGCTCGCCACCCTGGTCTCGGCGGGTGCCTGGGCCCGCCTGCGGATTTTCCTGCCGCGACTCTTGATGGCCACCGTGTTCGGCGTCGTGATCGCGGAACCGCTGGTGCTGGGTGTCTTCCGCTCGGCGATCGACGTGCAGCTCGGCGCCGCTGCGCAGACCGCTGACCTGCTAACCCGTCTGCGCGCCTTCGAGCAGATCCAGCAGGCCGACCCCTCCGTGGTCACGGCGGCATGGTCGCTGCGGCTCTTTCTCATCGTCGTTAGCACCCTGCCCGCCCTGCTAGCGATGCTCGGCGGGCGGAACCCGTACCAAGCTGCCGTGGCTGCCGTACACCGGGAACGGACGATGATCCCTACCCGATCGAACGCCCTTGTCACCGAGCGGGTCGCGACCCTCGCACCTGGGGACGGGCACCGTTGAGGCACCGGCCGGCCGTTTCCGCGTGGACCCTGTCGATGACCGCCCTCGTGCTGCTTCCGGTCGTCACCAACCTCGCCACGGACGCCCTGCCGGACGGGCTCGCCGGGTGGGGCAGCGTAGCCGTGGCGGTGGCGCTCGGGATGGTGGTCACTTGGTTCACCCGCCGCCGTGGCGCTTTCACCGCTGCGGGGAGCGGCGGGGCGACAGACGAGGTGTCCGGCCCGGGACCGGTGTGGAACATTCCGGCACCCAGTCGGCAGTTCTCCGGCCGCGCCGAGGAGTTGCAGGCCATGGCTTGCCTCAGCGCGGTGGTGCTGCACGGTATCCCGGGGGTCGGCAAGACGCAGTTGGCTCGGGCGTACTGCCAGCAGCAGCGGGCGGACGCGGAGATCGGCTGGTGGATCGCCGCCGACGACCGGCTGTCGGTGATCGCCGGGCTAGCCCTGCTCGGCCGGCGACTCGGAATCCGCACCGAGGATCCGGAGGGCGCCGCGCGCGAGACCGTGCAGCTGCTCGGCGAGCGCGGCCGGTGGCTACTTGTGCTCGACAACGCCGGCACCGAGGAGGACCTCTTCGGGTTGATCCCCCCGGCGGGTACCGGCCGGCTGGTCATCACCTCACGCAATCCGGCCTTCGACCGGATCGCCGAGCCGGTGCCGGTGACGCCGTTCCCGCGCCGGCAGTCGGCACACTTCCTCATCCAGCGCACCGGATCGGCCGACTACCGAGCCGCCGAGGAGGTCGCCGAGCTGGTGGGTAACCTCCCGCTCGCGCTCGAGCAGGCTGCCGCCTACTGCGCCCTGACCGGGATCAGTCTCGCGGACTATGCCCGCCGGTACCGCAGCGGCCGGGCCCGGCTGCACCGCACGGGCGCGCCACCGGACCGGTTGCCGGTCGAGGGCACGCTGCGACTGGCGTTCCGGCAGGCGGCCCGCCGCAATGCCGCCGCCGTCCAGCTTCTGCGGCTGCTGGCGTTCATGGCACCCACCGCTGCGGTTTCGCGCCGGTGGCTGGTGGCGGCATCCGGAAGCCTGCCGCGACAGTTAGCCCGCGCCGCCCGCGATCCGCTGGCCCTAGACGCCACGGTGGCGGTACTCCGGCAGACAGCGTTGATCACTGTGGACACCGAGCAGGCCGAATGGAGCATGCACGCGTTAACCGGCGACGTGATCAGGGACGGGCTCGGTAGGCGCCGTCTCCTATCGCGCATCCCCGGCAATGTGCTCGCCTTTGGCAGCATCCGGCATCTGGACCCCACACTCGCCTGGGATGACCACCGCTGGGTCCGGGTCGCAATCCGGTTCATCACCGCATCGCTGCCCGGCGACGTCGAGGACCCGGCCGCCTGGACCAGGATGGCCGCAATCGTTCCGCACGCCGTCTCCGTCCTCGCCCATGCCCAGGATCTCGGGGTGGCGGACGCGTCCTCGGCGACCCTGCGAAACAACATGGGCCGTCTGCTGCTCCGCCGTGGTGACTACCTAGCCGCCCTGCCCCTGCTACTGGCCGCCGACAACGAGGCGCAAAGCGTGTTCGGCGTGTTTGACCCGGCAAGGCTCGCCTTCCAGCACGACCTGGCCGAGGCACTCTGCAAGGCGGGGTATCTCGATGAGGCGCAGGACCTGCTGGAAAGCCTGTCGGAGCACGCGGGGACCGTGCTCGGTACCGACCACGTCGAGGTTGCGATGATCGCGAACGACCTCGGTGTTGTACACCGGGCCCTCGGCCGCACCGAGCAGGCGCGCCTCCTTTTCAACGAAGCGGTGGCGGGCCTGAGGGCCGCAGGGCGGACGGACACCGTCGGAGCGCTGCCACCCGAGCTGAACCTCGCCGATCTCGACCTGGACGACGGTGACGCGGAGACCGCCATCGCCCGCTACCGCGCCGCACACGACACCCAGGTACGCCACCTCGGCGCCGACCATCCCCAGACGCTGGTGACCCTCAGCAACCTCGCCGAGGCAAGTCGCCTCACCGGGCAGCTCTCCGCCGCGGCCGGCCTGCACGAGCAATGCCTCACTAGCCGGCGGCGAGTCCTCGGCGCCGACCACCCCGCGACCTCGGTGTCGATGAACAACCTGGCTGTCACTTACCAGGCGCTCGGCCGCGCTGACGAGGCACACCAGCTGCTCACCTCGGCCGTCGCCCTGCACGAGCGGGCGCTCGGAGAGCGGCACGCGTCGTCACGCCGGATGACCGACAACCTGCGCCAGGCCACCACACAGCGGGCCGGCCGAACCTGAACGCGCCACCAGCATTCCCACCCGTAAGGTCGGCTCCGAGACGCTCCACATTGGGTGTGGCCAAACTCACGGCCGGCTGTTGGCCGACTACTCGGGCTGAGGAGACGACTGGGCAGCACGGCGGCGGGCGAGCTCCCTGGGTTGATGGCAACAGATCCGACGTCGTTTGTGCCGCACCGCCAGCCGGCGCCGGCACGGCCGATAACGTCCTGATTCCGTGGCCGGTAGGCCACGGATCCGTCTTCGAAGCCCGAGGCGGCCGGAGACGGCCCGAGGATCGGTGCTGGAAGGACGCTCGTGTGTCAGCTGGTTGTGTCGATGAGCAGCCGGAGCGGGTGGTCCTCGGGTCGCGCCGGTCCGGGGTTCAGCGGGCCGGGTAGGCCGTGGCTGCTGGGCAGGTCGGCCAGGGTGAGCCGGTGGCGGCCGTTGCCGGCCAGCCGCCACACCGGGCCGGCCGGGTCGAGTCCGGATTCCGGCGAGGTGGTGGCGACGACAAGAGTCGGTTCCGGCCGGTCGACAAGCTTGCGGTGCAGGTTCTGCTCCCGCAGCCGGCTGGGCAGGACGAACAGGATCGGATACTGCGGTCCGCCCTCGGCGCGCAGTTTGCGCTGCGAGGCCAGCTTGTCGACCAGCCGGCCGATCGGTTCAGTACCGCGGTCCATTTCGAGGAAGAACCCGGTCTCCGCGTCGCCGGTGGTCCATACGCCGTGGCCGTCGGGTTTGATGCGGTGACCGAACGCCGCTGCGGTGGTGCCCTCGGACCACGACCGGGTCAGATCCGCACCCGGCCGATTCCGGGCGTGCACGAGTAGCGACACGAAAAAGTCGTTGACCGCGAGCAGGTGCGCCAGTGTGGGACTGGCGTAGGCGCGGTCTTGACGCTCTCGCAGGGTCTTGGCGGTAGGTGGGCTCTCGCCGCGGGACAGGGCGCAGTACCGGGCGGCCAGCACGCCGGGCAGCCAGCAGACCGGATTGGGCGCCCCGGGCCGGTTGCGGATGAACCGGTCGAGGAACCCGATGTGGCGTAGCAGCTGCAGGCGGTGCCGGCAGGTGGTGGGGTTGGAGAAAAAGACCGCGTTGATGTGCTCTGTGGTAAGGGTCGTGTGTTCGTCCAGCAGCAGCGCGATGGTGTAGTCGCGAGGGCGCAGGCGATGGGAGACGTCGACGAGCGTCCGGCCGGCGGTCCGACGAGTGTCGTTCGTGCGGACGACGATGACGGGTGCATCCCCTGTGGAGAGTTCCCCTGGGGGGAAGTGTCGGGATTCGGTGTGTGCGGGCATGACGGCTCCTACCTGGGCTGTCGGGTGGGTGGGGGCGGCCTGGCCCCGGCAGTACGGCGCCGGGTGCTGGCCGAGTCAGCGGCCGCAGCGGCGACCGGGTGCTGGCCAGGTCGGCAGACTCGGGCCGGCGTTACCAGCGGGACCGATCTGGTGACCGGCGGGTGACAGGGCGTACGCTTGCGGTGTCCCTCAGCGGCTTCCCCCGTGGTCGCTGAGGGGCGTTTTCGATCACCGCTGTGACGCGCGGGCCGGCCGTCGCGATGCAGATCCAGGAACGGCCACACGCTCGGCGCGTTGCGTGACGGCGCTGTTGGGTCACGCCGCGTGCTGTTGGGTGGCTGTTGGATCGTCCGGCTCGTGGTTTTCGCCGTTCAGCGGTTCGCCCGGGTCGCCGGGGGTCTCGTCGTCGCTGCTCGGCGGGTCGTCGACACCGGCGCGTTGGGCGATGGCCGATCGGTTCCCGGCAGGGCCGATGCCGTTGGCTGCCGCGGCTTGCCTGACTGCGGTGGCCTCGCCGACCAGAGGCCGTGGCGGGCTGGTCCGCAGGGTGAACGCGGCGGTTTCGCGGCTGTTGACGACGAGCCGGCACGCTGCCCGGTACGCGTCCAGGTGGGACAGATCGTGCTCGTCGAGCTCGGGCATGGTGTGCCGGGCCAGCTGGTGGGCGTCTTCGGGAGCGCAGCTGAAGAACACCTTGCTGCGGGCGTTGGCGGAGATCGCCAATTGCGTCTCGCGGGGCATCTGCGCCAGGTTCTGGTGCGCCAGCACGAGTCCGAAGTGGTAGCCCCGTGCCTCGGCGAGCATGTCGCCGACCGAGCCTGGCAGATTCAAGAAGTTGTGCGCCTCGTCGATGTAGGCGAAGCCGTCCCGCCGTTCGGGTTCAGGCAACCGGGTCCGTCCGGTCGCGGCCTGCCAGGCCGAGGCCAGGACAAAGCTGCCCATCAGCCGTGCGGTCTCCTCGCCGATCTGGCCCTTGGGGAGCCGGGCCAGGAGGATGCCGCCGTCGAGGACCCGCCGCATGTCGAAGCTCGAGCGGGGAGCGCCGAGGGTGCGGCGGACGAAATCGCGCAGCAGGAATGCGCGCAGGCGGGACAGCACGGGGCCGATCACCTGTGCCCGCAGCGGCGGCGGGGTCGACTCGAACCATTCCCAGTAGCCGCGCAGGCCCTCCGGATCGTCGAGGTCCTCGGTGAACTGGTACCGGAACTTGCGGTCGTTGAGCAGCGGCGGGATCAGCGTCAGGGTGGCGTTGGCTTTGCGCAGCAGCGTCAGGCACGACACCCGCAAGGTGTCGTCGATCCGTGGGCCCCAGTGCTTGGCGAAGATCCGGGAGAAGATGCTGACGATGTTGTCCACGACCAGGTCGTGGTCGTCGCCCTGCAGCGGGTTGAGCGTGGTTCCCGCGGGCTGGTCCGGGTCGATGATGGTCAGCCGTTTGGCGTGGCTGACCGGGATCCGGTTGAGCAAGTCAAGGACCAGGTCGCCTCGGGGGTCGATGACCACGACGCCGCGGCGGGCGTGGATGTCGTCAAGGATCATGTTGAGCAGCAGCGTGCTTTTGCCGGAGCCGGTGGAGCCGAGCACGTGCAGATGCTGGCGGGCGTCAACAACGTTGAGAGCGACGGAATGGCCGCCGACCTCGGCTTTGCCGAGCACCTTGGTGTCGCGGCCGCCGGCGGCGACGGTGATCGGTGCGGGCATCGCCTTGGCGCGAGCCCGGTCCAGACCCGGCACGGCGATGTCCTGCGGCAGCGCCGCGATGCTCGCCAGCTCGGACGCCGACAACAGAAAGCCACGTCGCAGCATCCGAGCGGCCAACACCGGGCCCGGATGCTTGACCGACCGGCGGCGGAGCCGGTTGCGGCTGGTCCAGGACCCGAACGCGGACGCGATGCCGTTGGCAACGGTGACCAGCCGCGGTGTGAGGTCGTCGGGGTCGCTGCCGCGGGGGTTGGTGTGCGCGACGCCGAAGCGCAGCGCCACCTCCCACTGGGTGCCGGTGAGCTTGTCGACCCCGGCGCGGGCGTCGCGCTCACGCTGCGGATCACTGCCCGGGATCGGCGTGTGCCGCGCGGCGAGACGGACATGGCGGCTGCTGCTGCTGAACAGCTCCAGTGCGAGGTCGAGGCCGCCGCGTAGCCAGGTGGCGGGGTCGAGCAGGCCGGGTGGAGGTTGGCCGGTGCGCAGCCCTTGGACGCCGCGTCGCAGGCGACGGATCTGCCGGCCGGTGGCGGGCCGGGCCAGGACCTGCACGCAGGCGGATTCGGCGTGGTGCAGGCCGGACGCGGCGGCGATCAGTGTGCGCATCGGGTCGTTGTTGTGGTCGGTCTGCAGCGGATACCAGGCCGGTAGGGTCGGGGCGAGCACGCCACCGACGCTGAGAGCGTCTAGGGGCAGTGGCGGGTCGGCGTCGGCGACGGCGTGTGCCGCGCCGGGCCAGGCGCCGCGGATCGCGGCCTGGATCGGACCGCGTGCGATGGTCGCCGGTACCCAGATCGCGATGGTCAGTTCCCGGCCGCTCCACCGGTACTCCATGGCGATGTGGGGGCGGCCGTCGCGGAGCTGGCGGCGCCAGCCGGTGTGCAGGATCTCGGCCAGGGTGGCCCACAAGGTGGCAGCGCCGTCCGAGTCGACTTCTGGCGGCGGGCTGATGGTGATCAGCTGGGCATGGCCGGCCATCCGAACATGCCGACGGCCTGTCACCGCGGCGCGCAGGGCGACGCCGCAGCCGAGGAGGAGTACCGCGACGAGCACGAGCCAGGGCCGGTCCCGGGACCAGCCGACGACGGCGGTGGCGGTGTCGAGGAGCCACTGCGACGGAGCGGGCAGCGCCGGCGTGCCGGGAGACGGTGTGGGTGGTGCGGAAAACGCCGTGAGGGTTGCGTAGAGAGTTCTGGTGTTCATTGGTCTGGACCTTTCGGAGAACGAAAAAGGGGCCGTGAGCCGCCATTTCTGGCGGCCCACGGCCCTGGGATGGTTGTGTTAGCTCACAGCCGGTTCGGCGGAGGCGCGTGCGGATTCACTCGTCGTTGGGCAGTTCCAGGTCTCCGATGCACAGCTGGTGTTCCCGCTTGTGCGCCACGGCTTGGAAGCCGACGCGGTGGGCGCCCGAGATCAGCAGGCCCTCGCCTCGGCGGGAGGTGAGCAGGATCCGTGCCTCACCGCCGGTGAGCCCGAACGCGTCGGCGACGAGATCGATCGCCTGCGGTGCCTGCCGCAACAGGATCTGCGTGGCGGCGTTGGCGATGACGACCTGCCCGAGGTCGGAGCCGAGCAGGTCACCCACGTCCTGGGTGATGACTGCCAGGCCAGCTCGCCGTTTACGGGCGGATTTCGACAGGCGCGATAGGAACTTGGCGCCCTCGCCGTCACGCAGCAAGGTCCAGGCCTCGTCGACCACGACCAGCCGCCGCGGGGTGTCCGCCGAGTGCACGGCTGGGGTGTCGACCTCCCGCCAGATCGCGTCGAGCGCGAGGAGCATCCCGGGAGCGCGTAGCTCGTCGGCGAGCTGCCGCGTCGACCAGCACACCAACTGTCCGCTAGGGACAGTTGTGGTCGGCCCGTCGAAAAGTTCCCGGAACGAGCCTGTCGTCCAGGGCGTCAGGCGCGCCGCGAGCGTGTCGGCGGCGTCGGTGCTCTGGTTGTTGAGCGCGGTGGCGACGTCCCGTAGCAGCGGCGCCTGCCGGTGCCAGGTGTTCGGGTCGTTGGAGATCCCGGCCTGGTCGTAGGCGTCGTTGATCGCCTTGTCCAGCGCGGCTCGCTCCGACGGCGGCGGCTGTTGCCCCAACAACACCGAGATCAACGTGTGCAGGAACAGTGCGCGGTACGTGCGTGCCTGCGGGCGGAGGTCGCCCGGCGGGATGTCCAGTGGGTTGAGGCGGACGCCGCCGGCGCCCAGTGCGATGGTGACACCGCCGACCGCGTCGGCCAGGCGGATGTACTCGTTGTCCGGATCGATCACTGCCACGTGCACGTTGTCGGCCAGCGAGCGCAGCACTTCGAGCTTGACGAAATAGCTTTTGCCGGCGCCGGAGCGGGCGAGGACAACGCTGTTGGCGTTGTCTTGCGCCCACCGGTCCCACCACACGACGCCGTTGCTGTCCGGGTTCAGGCCGTAGAGCATGCCGCCGGTGGCGCCGGGCTCGCCGGGCAGCGGCGCCGGTAGATCGGCTGAGGCTAGCGGGAACGCCGACGCGATCGCGTCGGTGTCCATCACTCGGCGCATCTCGAGCCCGTCCGTGGCTAGGGGCAGGGTGGCGGTCCAGCCCTGCAGCTGCCGCCATGTCGCGGGTTGGGTGTCCAGCAGCACGGAGGCGGCGGTGGCCCGCACATGCGCGACCGCGTCGTCGAGCTCGTCGAGGCCGGCGGCGTGCACGCACAGGTAGAGCCCGACGCGGAAGAGCTTGCTGTGGCCGCGGGCGATCCGGTCAGCGAGCTCGGCGGCGTCGTCGGCGGCGGCCTCGGTGATCGGGTCGACCAAGCGGCCTTTGTCCGAATCGGTACGCCGATTGGACTCCAACCGTGCGCGCTGCTTACGCAGACGGGCCGCGGCCACCGTCGGGGCGAGGGGGTCGATGTAGACGACGACGTCGAGCCGGCCGGGCCAGGCCAGCAGCGGGTCCAACCACGCCGGGCCGACCACGGCCGGGTAGCCGGTGACGATCAGTGTGGCCGCATACCCGTCTCCGACCCGCAGGTAGCGGGGGGTGTTCTGGATTGCTGCCGGGCCCAGAACGGCCGCGAGCCCGGCCGCATCGGCCGGGCTCGCGTCGGTAGATGTCGGGCTTCGTCGTGGCAGCAGGCGCTGCAACATGGACATGTCAGTCTCCTGGTCCGGTGACGGCTTGATCGGGCAAGGCGCGGGCCCAGCTGGCGTCGCTCGGGGTGTACGGGTCGGTGGCGCAGGCGAGTACCGCGGCAGCCCGGCCGCCGTCCAGGACGGCGGTCTGCGCCCCCAACGCGGACAGAGCGGAGGCTGCGTGTTCGGCGCGGCGCAGCACTTCGGTGTCGCGGCCCTTGTCGCCGGCCGCGGTGACCGCGACGGTCACCGTTCGCCACAACGGGTCCCGTCGCACGGCCAGATCGTCCAGGAACGCCGCGTAGTCGTGCGCGGCGCCGGCCAGCGCGGGATTGCCGATGGTCTCGGCGTTGTCGACGATGCGCTGGGCGTGGCCGGACAGGTCGACTCGCTGGGCGGAGATCACGATCTGCACCGGTCCGGACAGCGAGTTCAGCCACCGGCCGTAGCTGCCGATCAGGGCGGCCTGCTCGTCGCCGTTGCGCAGCCCGATGTTCACGGTGGTGGAGGCGACCAGGGCCACCGCGTGCGACCCGGCGTCGATGACGCCGGCGTCGCTGATCGCGTTGGCCGGCAGCCGCAGCACCGGTACGTGCGCGGCTGGTGCCTCGGTGGATGGGGTCCACGCCGGTGCGGTCGCGGGCCGACCTGTTGCGGCTGGGGCCAGCCGCTTCGCACTACGGGTGTGCTGCACCGCGGCCAGTAGCCAGGCGTCCATGGACAGCCCGTCGCGGCGGCCCAGCGCGAGGACGGTGGCAGCCCCGGCGAGCGGGATGAGGATGGCGATGAGCACCGTCTGCGGAAGGAGGCCGCCGACGGAACGGAAGATGCCGTAGCCGAGCACGCCGGTTACGGCGAGGATGGCCAATTGCCGTGCCGTCAATCCGTAGACGATCTTGTCTGGGGTGTCGACGTCGGCGGGAATCCGGGTTTGTGGGGACGCGTCGTCGTTACCCCTCATGGCGGCCGCCCGGGTTCGAGGTGGTGCGGGCTTTCATGGCCTTGGTGTAGACGTCGACGCCTTCCGCGATCTCCTGGCGGGTGTAGGGATAGATGGGCCGGCCGGTCGGCCAGGCGATCGCGACGATGTCGGGGCGCTCTGTGGTGTCCATGACGGGCGTCGCAGTTCTCATCGCTTCTTCGGTCGCGTGCTGCGAGGTCACGAGACTTTCCTTTCGTATCGGATCGGTAGGTAGTCGTCCACGGCGCGTGTGGCAGCTGGCGCCGTGAACGGTGGGGAGGTTGCGGACTAATGAGTCAGTCCTTGTTGGGACGTCGGTTCCACGGGCCGGTGACCGGCTTGCGAACCGGTCGGGTGCGGGGGATTGCGGTCGCCGGAGTGATGTCAGGAGACACCGACACCGGCGGACCGGACCGCGGCGGCCGCGGTTCGACACCTGCAGCGCGTATTGGCGGTCGTGACGAGCGGGTGACAGGCGGCGCTTGCCGCTTCGCCACTGGCGTATACAGATCGACCCCGCCGACGATTTCCTCGCGGGTGTACGGCCGTACCGCTCGACGGATCGGATTGTCAGCCTGCGTTGGCCTAACCGCTGACGCGGTCCTCGCCACGGAAAGGGATCGGCCCATGCCACCGGATCTCACCGGCCACGGCCGGCTGGCCCCTCCCGCGCCACCGCCGGCCCGGCCGGCAGCCCGCGCCGCGCCACGACCGGAGCCGAACGCACGCGAGATCCCACGGGTCAGCTGTTGCACGAGCACGACCCGAAGGATCGTGCCCATTGCGCTCGGGCGGCTTTGGGTGACGTAGCGGCGCATCATCCCGGGGATCTTGACTACTCCCCACAGCAGGCAGATGACGATTAGCAGATTCAGCACGGTGTTGGGTTCACCGTTGGGAATCGGCAGCCCGAGGACACGCAGGTTGCTCTGCGGGCTGAGAAAGACCGCCAGCGTGGTGTGCAAGGCAAACGCCTGAATCACGACGATGCCGAGTGTGCCGTGCACGATCGCGAGCAGGATCGGCGCGAGGATGGCAAGTGCGTAGCCGATGAGGGCGTTCTTGAGGTTGGAGTTGGCCTTCTCGATCTCGGTCGGGTCTCCGCCGGCGGCCATGCGGCGCAACCCGCCGATGGTCAGGAAAAGGGTCGCGACGCCGACGAGCAGCCCGATGATCCAGGCGGTGATGTTGCTGATGATCACCGGTAGTGGGTAGGCGGCCAGGAGCTGCGGCTTGGCCGCGTACGCCGGGGTCGCGCCGGCCACGGCCGCCAGAGACACGACCGTGACAGTGGTGATGCGGTAGAGGTTGCGGCGGATCATGGTGGGCACCTCCCGCCCCGCGTGCGGGGCTCGAATTGGGGTTGAGGTGCGCCACCGGGAACCGGGGCGGGCCGTGGGAGCATCGCTCCTTCCAGCCGTGGGTGATCGGGTGCGAACACGGCCACTCAGGCCGGCCCTGCCCCGATCCCCGGGGCGCCGACACCGGCCGCTTCTCGGTCCGATGTCTTGCCCACGAAGGCCGTCTGTTGGGCGGCCAACACGACCTCCGGCGCTGCGGCGGCACCCAACATCGACCCAACAGTCCGTCGTTGTTGGGTCGCGCTCGCGGCCGCCGCCCGCGGTGGGCTGGCTGTCTTGCGCTGTTGGGTCGCGGCGACACACGGTCGCGTCGTGTCATCGGCGGGAGCGACGCGCTGTGAGGCAGCGGTCTTGCGCAGTGGGGCGTCGGCGACGGGCTGCTGCGTCGCGGCGACCCGTGGTTGGGTCGCGTCGCCGCGTCGACGTCGCCGCGAACGGGGCCGTAGCGATACGAACGCCAAATCGCCGTCGCGGATCGCGTCCCGCAGCCGGCGTTCGGCTTTCAGCCGCCACGACGAGGCCAGGCCGGCGGTGATACCGACGCGTGCCGCTGCCTGGGCGAGCGTGGCGTCCTCCAGGCGCGTCGCGGCGATCAGATGCGCTTCGTCGGCGTCGATGACACCGGCCGCGACCGCACGCGCGAGGACCAGGTCCGGGTGATCCCACGGCTGGATAGGCGCGGTCGGCCCGGTCGCCCCGGTGTGGACGAGGTGGGTGTCGGAGTCGGCGTCGCGGGACCTGCGGGCTGCACGTAGGCCAGCGTCAATGAGACGGCCGACCACCCGGGGTGGCTCTAGGTCGATGGTCTTGAGACGGCTGAGAAACCCGACCAACAGCTCGGCATCCATGTCACGGGTGTCCCCGCGCCACCCAGCTGCGAGCAGTCCGGCGATGTGCCGCAGGCCGGGCAGAGCGATACCGACCGCGGCCACGACCCAGGCCGGGCCATCCCTGCGAGCGCGGATAACCAGCTCACGCCACACCGCGTCGCGGACCTCCACGTTGGTCTGCGGCGCCAACAGCAGCGCGCGGAGCTGTTCCAAGGGCAGGATCTCGTCCGGCAGACCGTCGAACCCGCGTCCATCGAATCCGATGGGGGTGGGTGGCTGGACCAGCAGGGTGAACGCACGGCCCGCCGCCGCCAGCGGCGACGACGGCCAGGATCGAGCAGACATGGCATACCTACCAGGCGCTTGGGCACCGCGCTGTGACGGCGGTGCGAGGCCTCTATCCGCGCACCTCCGCCCGACAGCCCAAGATCACACACAACGGCGCCAGTGCCTGTTGGGCCTGGTCAAGGCCATGTCCACCCAACGGCCAACACGAACACGGTGGTCGACCCATCCAACCGGCCGACCAAACAAGGCAGCTCACGAGCCTGTTGGACGCTGTTGGCTTCAAAGCTCCGGGGATAGACGCACCCTCGACCACGGGGCGTCGGGGCACCGCCACCAGCGTGCTGCGGAGCACACTGATCAGACTGTCCCCGCGCACTTAAACCCTGACCACACCGCGCCCCACCCGCGCGCAGCTCAAGCGCCTGCCAGCAACGCAGTGTTCGTCGCGCACGTCACGGTCGGGCCGCCGCCGATGCCACTGATCCAGGTGATCTGGGGCGCGCCGAATTACCGCCATTGAGGAACTTCCGGCTCGCCCTGGCCGCCCCGCTGTACCCAGGGGCCGCATACCAGCTCGACCGCGCTGAACCAGACCTGGAGGGCGCCCAAGACTCTGGCGAGCTACGCGTCCGCGTCGCGAACGCCCACCGCGTTGACTCCTGACCCCGGCGTCGGCCGGCTGGCCGCATCCGTCGCCGCGAGACCGACCACAGCGGCGTCCGACATCACAGACGCCAGCTGTTGAGCAGCCAACAGCGCACCCCGGTTCGTGTTGGCCAACACCGAAGGCTATCGAGTACGAACCCGAAATGCTGTTGGATGACCACGCTCCTACTGTTGGGTAACAACACCAACAGGCACGGGCTGCTGTTGGCCGCTGTTGGCGGCATGCCACGGCCGGTAATGCTCTCGACCACACTGGCGAGGCCATTCGTAGACGCGAACACGGCCGGTCGGCGCGGGAGCCACCCGCCCATGACTGCTCTACTCGACCCGACGCCTAACGGCGCGGCATGCTCGCCCCAGTCCACTCACGACGCACCACAACGGCACGAGGCGGCCATGATTGGCGGCGAAGTCCCCATCGCCGTATGGCGGCTCGACAACCGCGACGAGACCGGACCCGCCACCGCGCCGGCCAGAAGCCTCGAGTCGCGGCTGGCCCAGCGACTCATCCTCGTCTACACCCGACGCGGTGACGCGGTCATCGACCTCGATGACGACCCACAGCTGAAGGGCGCCAGCATCGACGCCGCTCGCACCTACCTGTCCATCACCGATCCGAGCACCGTCGCCGACCTCGACAGCCAAGCTGAACCTGTCAGCCTCATCGTCCTGCGCTGGCCACCACGACGCGTGAGTACGCAACCCACAATCGGCTACCTGTTCGCCGCGTGCAGGCTCATGATGGGAGCCGGCACGTGCGTGCTCGCCACCGTCAGTTCCGCAGCACCAGGGACTCCTGGCACCACGTATGCCGCGCACATCGACGAGCTCCTGCCGGCCGCCCGTGCCGCGGGCCTGACCCACGTCCTGCAGATCGTCGCTGTCACCGGCCCCAGCGGCAGGGACGAGTATCTCTACAACGCCACACCAGCCGAGGCGGAAGCGGCACGGCACGAGTGGTCTTCCAGCGACCACGGTCCGACTCACCACGTCGACCTCTTGGTCTTCAGCAACCTCGATCGGCGTGCCTAGCCGCAGGTCAACTGGCAACCGGGGTGGCGCGTCGCAGCACGCGACCCCGGCCAAGCCGCCCGCACGCAAGGTAGCCGATACCGCAAACGAACTCGACGTCAATGAGATCCGAGGAGACACCAACGAGTCCCGAGACGATGATGGTTAGGGTTGCGCCCGAGCGGCCACGGCCCGCTCCCGAACCCCTCATAGTCGACGTCGACCTGGTCGGACGCGATGGACGGCGTCCGATTGCGCAGGTTCTGGACCTCTTGCAGACCTGGTTCGAAGCCGACCAGTGGTTGCGGTCTGGCGACAATGGACTTCGCGGATCTGGTCGACAAAGGACTGTTGGGTTGTTGTTGGGTGCGATGACCACCGGACTCGTCGCGCAAGGCCAGCCCGTTGGGCACTTAGTTGCTGCGAACACGGCCAGTAGGGCGGGGGAGCCACACGACGATGACTGACTCTCATCATCTGCCCGCAGCGCAGACGCGCGACCACGACCAAATCGACGTACCCGTTGCAGCGCGGCGCCTTCCGAACCAGCCGGACGACATCGGGAGCGGCCCACAACGAGGCGCGTCACGTCATTGCCCCAGACCTTCCGCAGGCGAGTCGACGGACGATCTTTCCGTCTCACTCGACCCGTCAAGGCGACCCGCCGTTCTGGCCGACTCGGCTTCTTCGCTGGGTCGCCGACCCGCGCTCGTGCCACAGTCCGTCGGTGCCGGCTGGCCTGGGCTACCGGCCTTGCTGACGCGCGATCGAACGCGTGGTGCGGACTCGCTCAGCGTCATCACCTCGGTTGATCGTGACGGCCGACTCGCCGATCGATTGCCGATGCGTGTCATGGCCTGGTTTCCAGGGGCGCCGATCAGCTTCTCGGTCGATCCCGGTCCGGTCGCAATCGTTCAGCCCGGCGGTGACGGGCGGATCAACTCGCGCGGCTATCTCCGGCTTCCGCTGCGTATTCGCCGGCGGTGCAAGGTGGAGGTCGGTAGCCGGGTGCTCGTAGTGCCGAACAAGGAGCGCGCCGAGGTGCTCGTGTTACCGATGTGGGTGCTTGACGACCTCCTCATCACCTTCCGCTCGTCCACGTCGACCAAGCGCGGTCCGACATGACCGGGGCCACCGACCGGCATCAACGGCACCTCGGGATGGTGCTCGGGTTGCTCGAGGAGCTCGGAATCACACCTGAGCAGCTCATCGAGGGCACGGCGACGATGACGTCGGCTGCCACTGCGACTTTCGACGAGTACGTCCCACGGCTGTGGGAGGCAGTCTCGCCGGGCAGCCGCCGGGTCTACGGCCCCTACTGGAAACGGATCTGCCAACGGTGGGGACACCGTCGTATCACCGAGCCCACCCCTTTAGAGATCAAGCAACTCGCTGAGGAAATCCGCGCCGACGCTGTCGTGCGCCGCAACGCTCGCGGAGGCCGCACCGCGGCCGAACACCTGATCTCCGCCCTGCGATGCCTGTACCGGCATGCGGTCCTCGACGGCTTGCTTCACGAGGCTGACAACCCGGCCGCCAAGGTGGCCAAACCACGCCGGCTGGCCAGCACCCGACGAGCCCTCACCGACACCCAGCTCTCTGCCATCCGCGAGGCCGCCGCCGCGACGGGCAACGATCCCGAACTCGACTGCCTACTACTACGCCTGCACGTCGAGACCGCCTGCCGCCGCGGCGGAGCCCTCGCCCTGCGTCCTCAAGACCTCGACCCCGAACTCTGCCTCATCAACCTACGAGAGAAGGGCGGCACGTCACGCTGGCAACCCATCTCCCCAACACTCATGGGAAGCCTGAATAGTCATCACAGCGAACGTGGCCGCCACGATCTGACCGGTCGGCTCCTGCGCTACCGCGACAACCGGCCGTTAACATCCCGCCGTTACGACCACCTGTGGCAGCGCGTCGGCGCCGAACTCCCGTGGGTGCGCACCCAGCAGGTCAGCACCCACTGGCTTCGACACACCACCCTCACCTGGGTCGAGCGACACTGCGGCTACGCCGTCGCGCGCGCTTTCGCAGGGCACGTACAGCCACGCAACGCAGGCACCACGTTGACCTACGTCCAAGCCGAAATTCACGAAGTGGCCGCGGCCCTTAGCCAGCTGACCGGCGAGGCACATCCCCTCACCGGCAGCAACCGATCGCTTGGCGTTGGTGACGCCTCCAACGACGGGACGGTGTGAGGCAGGCGCGGTAGAGACAGGGCACAGCCAGGAAGGAGTCGTTCCGGCCCGACCACGAGATGTGGCGGCAACGACGGGATCCAGCAGCGCGGGGGCGCCGTCCGCCAAGACGAGGCAGGTTCGCGTCGCGGAGTGAGGTGATCGTGCTCAAGCTCGGCTGCGGTGCCCCACTCGGCGCCGATGCGGGGCTCGGGATGACGGCATCCGCACTGCGATCGGCTCAGGCAGTGCGTGCCCGCTGGGCAGGGTGAGGCTCGTGGACGAGCCAGGTATCCAGAGGTGGGACGAGTACGTCCCCGCGCGTATTGATAGTGCGAGGGCGGTCGATCGTGTTTGCCGGGCCGGGCAATCGCAGGTGGCGGCACCTGAAGTAGGCGACGCCGTGGGGTGGGTGCCCACCCTCCATTTTGCGGCGGCAGTCACCACGGTGGACCACGCCGCTGAAGCTGTAGGGACGGCGCGACTGCGGAGGTAGGTCGCCTGATGTCGGCCAGGACTTAAGCGAACTGATCTCGAGCCTCGCGCGAGGTTGGAACCTTTGGGCGGCCGTGTTCGTCGCCACCATAGAGGCCCCGAGCACATGATTGGAAGGCGTCTTTGAGCCATCGAGAGGGTATCCGCGAGTTGTATCTCGCTAGCTACCAGCGGCTGGTGTTGCAGCTCTACCCGGTGACTGGCGAACTTGGCGAGGCCCAGGAGGTCGTTCAGGAGGCGTTCGTCAAGTTGCTCGCCGCGCCAAGCCAGCTGTCCGGGTTGAGCAATCCGGAGGCCTGGTTGCGCACCGTGGCCGTAAACCTCACCCGGACCCGGCGACGGCGCGGAAGGGTTTTGCAACGGCTACTCGGACGGGTCGGCGCCGGGTCAACCGACGTGCCGGGCGCCAGCCCAGACCACGTCGCGCTGATGTCGGCGTTGCGCGCGCTGCCGGCCGGGCAGCGTGAGGCGATCGCCCTGCACTACCTCGCGGACCTTCCGATCACCGAGGTTGCCGAACTGCTCCAGGTCTCGGTCGGCACGGTCAAGTCACGGCTGTCCCGCGGCCGCACAGCGCTAGTCGGCCTGCTCGGCGAGCATCCCACCAACGACGACCTTGAACGCACCCACTCGAACCCACGCAGGAGCGCCCGTCATGTCTGACGTGAACGATTACTACGACCGCACGGCGGTGGCCGCCCGGGTCACCGCACCGCCGTTCGCCGAGCTGGTAGACCGGAGCCAGCACCGCGCTCGCCGCGCCCGGAAAGCTCGGCTGGCCGGTGTGGCCGTGCTCTCGCTGCTGACCGCCGGGCCTTTGCTGGCCCTGCCGGGTGGGAGCGCGCCGAATACGCCAGTGGCAGCTCCATCGCCATCTGTACGAGCGTGGAGCTCCTTCGATATCATGATCGAGTTTTACGACACCCACTTCGGCGTCGCGCAGTACCCGGGCGAGTCCTGTGGCGAGGGGTGGCTCTCGGTCACGCAGGATGGCGGAAAGACCTGGAGCGAGCTGCGCGCGCATCCGAAGATCCCCGACTTGTCCGCCCGGACGGCCACACCCGGGGAGCCCGCCTGCATGAGGCCGGCGGCGATGCTGACTGCCCCGGACACGCTGGTGATGGCGGCCACGATGCGGCAGTCACAGCTGGCCGGTGGGCCGGCCTACATCAGCCACGACAGGGGAAGGAATTGGCGGGAGTATCAACCACAGGTACGGGTCGCCGACTCGGTGCCGGCCGGTGTGATCCCTCGGTGGCGCTGTGACGAGCAACGCTGCAAGGAGGAGGGGCTCGGCTGGTACGACCCGGTGACCGGTGACTGGATGGTCCTGAAGAACCAACCCCCAGGTGCTAACTACATCAGCGTCACGGGGGCGTTCGACGACAGCATCTGGGTGGACGGCTCCGGCCCCGACGGCTCCGGACAATTCCAGCTGGCGGTCAGTCACGACCGAGGTCGAACCTGGCTGGACCGAACCCCGAAGGAAGACATCGACTGGTTGGCACGCGCGGGCTCCCTCACCGCATTCGACGGAAGCACCGCCTACCTCTACCCGATGATGGACACCACGCAGCCTGATCCGTTTTCCCTGTACCGCACCACCGATGGCGGCAAGACCTGGCTACCGGCGCCAGCCGCGCAGGAGTTCAAAGACGTCGTGTTCGTGTGGACGAACCGCCAGGGCGCACTGAACATCGCGGACCTGACTCACCATCAGCACCTGAGCATGGACGGCGGCAATACGTTTGCCGACATCACATCGCCTGTGTGGGGGGCGACGCATATAACGGGAGGCCTCCAAGGTTGGCCGATCGACGTCGCCGCGGCGGATCCCGTCGACATGTACCTCAGCGACGACGGAGTCACCTGGCAGCCAGTCGAGATTCCCTACTATCAGCGGTCCTGACGACTACGGGCGCATCCGCCGCCCCGCCGCCGGTCGTGTTTGCGAAGGAGGCCGACCTTGGCGCCGCAGATATGACCGGCAGCGGTGGCAACCACGATCGGCCGCGCGTCGCCGTGGCCGCGCGACTGCGGTTGACGGCGCCGATGGACACGTGCCAACGGTCGAGTACTGCCACCAACACGACGCCACGTTGCCTTGGCGCACTGCGGCTCAGCGGTCTGCGTAGTCACGATGGCAGAGTCGGCCTGGCCTGGTCTCCGATGTCGCTGGTGTCCATCCACGTGGTGAACGGTGCGTCAGTTGCTGGATGGTCGTCGGGTATCGCAGGACTCGGTTTGCCCACGTGCCTCCCGGTGCTCGTCGGCGCGGAGGGTCTGGTTGGAAGGCTGCCCTCGGACACAAGCAAACGCTGATTCATCGCGGTGGCCCAGGCAACGGTGCCGCCCCAGTCGTGACCGACGAGCAGCGCGGAGTCGGCGCCGCGCTCGTGGACGAGGCCGCGGATGTCCCCCGCCAGCTTGTCAATCTCGTACGCGTCGACGCCGTCAGCCCGAGACGAGAGGTTTGTAGCCGCGCATGTCGGGTGCGACGACTCGGAATCCGGCCGCCGCGAGCGACTGAATCTGCGACCGCCAGCCGTACCAGAACTCCGGAAAGCCGTGCAGCAGAACGATCAGGGGCCCGGCAACCGACCACGCTGAGAGTTCGACAACTGGGTACGGCAGCAGGCGCTAGCAGCCGGCCAGGCACACCACGGTCGCCCATAGGGATCGTCGCAACAGGTTCGGCGACTATCGACTCTTCGCCATCGTGCGAGACGCTGGATAGCGGTTGAGCTCGGCGTAGACCTGGCCGACGCGGCACGTCGCCTCCCTGGTCTGCGCGGCGCCCGGTGATCCCCGGCAGGGGAGAGGGACCTAGGAAAGAGGCGCCACAGGCGCCCACGGTTCTGAACAGAGCCGCTTGCGGTCGTTGGCTCGGCCGGAACGGTCGCGCTATGCGCCTCGCATTGGCGGTGTGGTGGACCCGGTCCTCGCCGCCGCTGAGCGCCGACGAGGACCGGTTTCACTGCGCCCTCCAGCCTGGACCTGGCCTGCTTGCGATTCGCTATCCGCGTGCCGGGCGACCAGAGTGCCGAAGCGAAAGGCTCGGTATGCCCGTGAATGCTCGTGCCGAGCCCCTACATGTCAGTTAGCGCCGTTGGGGCTGTAGTCGATCCAGCCATCCGGCTCGTAGCTGGTCGAGCAGGCAGTGATCGCTAATCACCGAGGTAGATCCCACCGTTTTTCGAACACCACAGTGGCCCGCTTGATATAAGCCTGAAGCAGCTGCGGTAATAGTTGAATTTTCCCGCAGGGACGGCAGGCGTGATGAAGGTACCACCATTGTTTATCGGATAGGTTGAGGCGACGGTAACCCAGGACCCGCCGTCGGGCTTGGATTGCAGCGCGACTTGGTGCACGTTTCTCTGACCCACCCCGCGTACCTGGCCAGTTGGCCAGCTACCGGTGTACTGCACGTCGCAAATGTACGTGAAAAATGTGCCGCAACCGCCGCCATCCCACGGGTACCACTTGACCGCTTGGGCGGGCACGGCCGTGGTGGCCACCACGGCGAGCGCGAACAGCATCCCGGAAACGGCTTGCAAGCACCGCCTCTTGAGTCGACCCATTAAATTCACTCCCCTCATAACGAACGGTCATCAGCAGGTGCGCCCCCGCACCTGCTGACATTGCTACACTTCTCGGTCATGCTGGCCGAATGAACGAACATTGCATGGCCCACTCACCAGTTCTTTACCTTGCAGTTCCTCCTCTGAAGTGAAAATTGTAAGCGAGAAGATTGACCTCACCGCCACTTACAACTTCCTGTCGAATGACGCCCGCCCTCCACCGGCAACTCGACGACCACCTCCCGAATTCGACGCAGCTGTGCCTCCGACTCCGTAACCCGCCACGCCAAGACGTCAATCCGCTTAGTCAGCGACCTCTCCAACCGATCAGGCCGCTCGGAGCGACGGCTTCGACCGGTGTGCCAGCGAGCCGTGCAAGCAGGACGCCGAAATACCTAAGGAACCAGACCGGCCGCTCATCGCTGCCAATCGCACAAGCCCCAAGTGCGCGACTTGTACGCCGACTGTCATGGTGGTTTGCGCCGCCTCCCGTTCGTCATCAGCTCATCATCGGTTGGACACCGACGCCGCCCGTCTCGGAGCTGGATGGGCGGTGCTGACCTGCAACGAAGACTCGAGTTCAGGCAGCGTCCCACCGACGTCCTCCCGGCGCTCATTCATGGACGACCGGTAGGGTGATCCGATGTTCAAGGTGCTGAACGGCGTGGCGTGCCCGGGAGCCACAGCTTCGGCTGACCCTTGGATTCCGCTCACCGTGTCATGGGCGGTCAGCCTGCGCGGCGGTCCGCTCTACCTGTACGTCAGGGGCGACGACGGCGGTTACGTGGAGCTCAAGGTGGACCCCGACTCGGGGGCGCTGTACGCGCTTGTGATCGTCGATCTCCCCCAGCACGTCGATCGGTCGGTCAAAGACGCTCCGACAAAACCGGATCCGCTGTCACCGGTCTTTGACCTGGGCCTGTGGGAATGGAAGAACACCCCTGATTACAAGGAATCTGCTAAGCGCGATACGGACGCAACGAGCACCCTCGCCTATTCCACGCCCGGCAATCTGTTCGCGCTCTGGTTTTCTGGTTCCCCCGTCAGCAGTTACTTGGAATGTGGCGCGGTCCGGGTGGGCGTTTCTGACGTCGATGAGCTGGTAGGCATCGTCGTCAACCGGCCGCCCGTCATAGAGCCAGTTCTGACTCGAGGGTGACTACCTTCGCGTGACGACGCCGAAAGCGCGGCGCTGCTCCTCGATCAGGGCGGCGCTTCGTCGTGGCCGGCCGCTGGACCGGCGGAAGATGTCACCAGCGGTCGGCTGGAGGTCGGCTCCTCGACAAACCTGGCGATGCCCTCGGCCAAGTCGTTGGGTCGGGTGAACGTGAACAACGAGTACGAGGGTGTAGCTGGCGACGGCGCGCAGCGGAAGTTCCGCCTCGCTCACTGTCACACTTGTCCGCCCCACTCGCCGTTGATGCCTTACGACGCCACGGGACGGGCTGGCGGCGTGCCAGCGCTGCCGACCATCGTGGGGTGTCGTTGTGCCCAGCGGATGGCGGGCGGTGCCAACAGTCCGGTCAGAGCGAACATGGCGCCGGCGACGAACCAGCCGGGTGTGCCCCAGGTGATGCAGAGGGCGATCAGGAGAGCGGGTCCGAATGCGTCGGCCAGGCCGGCGCCGAGGCCGAATACGCCCAGGTACTGCCCGGTGGCGTGGATCGGGGCCAGGGCGAAGGAGATCTCGAATCCGGCGGCGGCGTGCCAGAGCTCGCCGATCGTGTGGATGACCGCCGCGACGAGCAGCAGCGTCACGGCCGCCCAGGCGGATGTGGCTCCGGTGAGGGCGATCAGCGAGCAGGAGGCGAGGAACGCGACTCCGGACCGTCGATATGCCCGTCCTCCGGCGGCTGGCGAGTCGATGCCGCGGCTGGCGCGGACCTGGAAGGAGACCACCATGAGGGTGCAGACGAGCATGGTGCCGGAGATGGTCCAGGCCGGTGCGGTCGTCGCCGTGACCACCCACAGCGGGATGAGGACGGTGAGCACCTTGAACTGGATCGCCATGACGCCGTCGATCGCGGTCAGCACGAGGTAGGGCCAGTCGCTGAGGGCCAGCCAGCGTGGGCCGGGAGCGGCCGGCTCCGGAGCGACCGCGGGCAGGGCGACGAGGATGACGGCGGAGATGACGAACGCGATCGCGTTGCCGAGAATCATGAGGTGGTACGCGGTGAGCGTGCCGACCTGGACGGTCCAACCCGCGCCTAGGGCGCCGAGCGAGATGCCGACGTTGGTCACGCTGCGCAGGTAGGCGCGGAACTCCTGCGGTCGGTCGCCGCCGTAGTGCCGGATGAGTGGGCTGCGGGCGGCCAGGCCGGCTGCTTTCGCCCCGGCAGCGGCGCTGACGGCGAGGACGAACGGCCAGAAGTCGTGTACGAGCACGAAGGCGGCGGTGGCGAGGGCCTGGACGGCGAGGGTGACGGCGTAGACGCCGCGGGCGCCGTGCCGGTCGGCGAGGTGGCCGGCGCCGATCCCGACGGCCAGCGCGAGGGAGCCGGCGATCGCGAGTCCGGCACCCACCTGAGTGGCGGGCAGGTGCAGCGCCTGG
This sequence comes from Asanoa ishikariensis, assembly GCF_900107455.1. GTDB lineage: Bacteria > Actinomycetota > Actinomycetes > Mycobacteriales > Micromonosporaceae > Asanoa > Asanoa ishikariensis. Next base: position 480,379 of record NZ_FNQB01000005.1, read on the forward strand.
GTGAAGTACAGGACTCCGGCGGTCAGGTACAGGCCGCTGCCGACCGTGTAGACGAAGTTGGACGCGGCGAGCAGACGCTGGGGTGCGGTGTCAGGCAGGAGTCGCGGCATGGCGGCGTTCCCGGATCCGTGGGAGTTGCACGACGCGGTCGGCCCATCGGGTGAGCAGTGCGTGGTCGTGGCTGACGAGGGTGCCCGCGCCGCTGGCCCGTTGGTACTCGGTGAGGACCCCGGCGACGTGGGCATGGGTGGAGGCGTCGAGCATCGCGGTCGCCTCGTCGCAGAGCAGGTAGCCCGGGCGATGGGCAAGGGCACGAGCCAGCCAGACGCGGCGGATCACAGGGCACTCCGAGGTTCGAGGGGTGTACGTTGCTCCTGCATCATCATGGTTATTGCAAAGTCCTGGCAATAACGGAATAGTGAACGTCGTGGAACGACCCGATCGGCCGGCGTGCCGCTCACACCGATCGCCTCCTCAGGGGACCTGCAAGGTTGGGTCGTTCCACGCCAACTGCCCGGCCGTCGGACTCCGCGGCCGGGCCGGGCGCTCACCGATGGGCCTCAACCTCGCGAGCGCCGCCATGACCAGCCGTCCGGCAGCGATCGAGACCGTGCTGAACGGCGTGAGCCACCCGGGCTTCGCCTCTCGGGCTGCGGCATGACCGCGCTCGCCGTCCGCCTGGCCACCGCGGCCGACGCGCCTCTACTCGCGGCGATGAACAGGCATCTCATCGAGGACCAGCGCCACCACAGCACGGCCACCACCGCCGACCTCGAAGCGCGGATGCGGCGCTGGATTGCCGGCGACCAGTACGCCGTCGCGCTCGTCGAACGCGATGGGCTGTCGGTCGCGTACGCCGTCTGGCGTGATGACGAGGACGGCATCTACGTGCGGCAGTTCTTCCTCAGCCGCGACCATCGCCGCGAAGGCCTAGGTCGGGCCGGCTTCGCGGTGCTGCTCGACTCCTGGGATGACAAGCCGATCAAGCTCGACGCCCTGGTGCACAACGAGCGCGGTCTTGCGTTCTGGCGCGCGTTGGGCTTCCGGGACTACAGCCTGATCCTCAGCCTCGATCGGCCAGGGTCAGACGACGGTCGTCAGTTGGACCGCCGCGACCGTGACCTGTCCGGCACCGAAGATGGTGACGGCGCGACCGGAGACGCGCGGGCAATGGCCTGACCGTCGCTGCGTTCCACTGAGGTGGGGCGGTGTGACGCAGCCAGCGCGTGCTGATCTGTTGGTGACGGACCCACGGCAGACGCCCCGCCGATTCGGTGCCGCGAATGGTTGTAACGCCGGTACGTCAAGGCCCGTCCGTCGATGAACTCGCCATCGATTTCGACGTCAGGCCTGCGTGCCATCCTCCTCATCACCGCCGGCGTGCGCTCCCGCACGCCACGAACGACTCAGGCAAAATTTCGGTGCTTCCGACGCGACATTGGGACCGCTGGTAGTAGGGAATCTCCACCGGCTGCCATGACAGGCCGTCTTCGCTGAGGTACAGGTCGACGGGGTCTGCTGCGGCGACGTCGATCGGCCAACCTTGGAGGCCGCCGGTGATGGGGGATGCCCCCCACACAGGCATTGTGGTAGGTGCGAACGAGTTGCCGCCGTCCGTGGTCAGGTACTGGTTACGTTTCAGGTCCGCAACGCTCAGTCCGCCTTGGCGGTTGGCCCACACGAACACGACGTCTTTGAACTGTTGCGCGGCCATCTGAGGGTGCCAGGTCTTACCGCCATCGGTGGTGCGGTACAGCGAAAACGGGTCTGACTTTGCGGTGTCGCTCATCGGAAAGAGGTAGGCGGTGTTGCCGTCGTACGCGGTGACCAAGCCCGCGTGGGCGAGCCAGTCGATATCTACGGTCGGGGTTCGGTCCACCCAGCTACGGCCTCGGTCGCGGCTGACCGCGAGCTGGAACTCGCCGGAACCGTCACGTCCGGAGCCGAGGACCCACATGCTGCCGTCGAACGCCACCGACACACCTACCAGCTCTACCCACGGGGGTTGGTTCCTCAGAACCATCCAGTCGCCTGCCCCGGGGTCGTACCAGCCGAGCCCCTCCTCCTTGCATGGTCGCTCGTCGCAGCGCCACTGCGGGACGATCCCGTCCGGCACCGAGACCGCGGCCCTGACCCGCGGTTGATACATTTGCCACGACTGGCCGCTGTCGTGACTGATGAAGGCTGACCCTCCATCCGGGCCAGACTGTGGGTAGGTCACTGGGATTACGAGCGTGTCTGGAGCGGCCAACACTACGGCGGTCCTCACGCAGCCAGCGTCGCCATCACTGCCATCCTCAGGTTGATTGGACGGGTCTGGGATTCTGGGAAGCGCGCGTAGCTTGCTCCATGTTTTCCCTCCGTCCTGCGTGACCGAGATCCACCCCCCGCCACAGGACTGGCCCGGGTACTGCGCTACGCCATAACGAATGTCGAAGAACTCGACCGTGATTTCGAAGGCGTTCCACGCCGGCGGAGACGTTGTCGGAAGGGCCACCGGGGAATTCGGTGCGTTCCCACCGGGTAGGGCCAACAGCACCCCGGGGGTCAATACGAGGAACGCCGCCACAATGGCCAGGCGGGTATTGCGGATGTGATGGGCGCGGCGGCGGCTTCGATCCACCAGCTCGGTGAAGGGCGGCTGGGTGATCTGGCCAGAGACCGCCGTACGGTCGTAGCGGTGGTGCACCTCAGACATGGTCGGCGTTCCTCCATGAGCTCACGTGAACACTCTTTCGGGCTTGTCGTCCGGGGCGGACTCTCTGAGCAGCCGCGACAATGCAGTTCGGCCACGCGATAGCCGTGACTTCACCGTTCCGGCCGAGACCTTCAGTAGGTCGGCCACCTCGGTAATCGGCAGATCGGCGAGGTAGTGCAAGGCGATCGCCTCGCGCTGCCCAGTAGGCAACGTGAGTAGTGCTGCCATCAAGGCGACGTGGTCCGGGCTGGCCCCGGGCACATCGGTCGACCTGGTGCCGGCGCGGCCGAGCAGCCGCTGCAAGACCTTCCCGCGCCGTCGCCGGGTGCGGGCGAGGTTCACGGCCGCGGTGCGCAGCCATGCCTCCGGGTTACCCAGCGTGGACACCTGGCTTGGCGCAGCGAGCAGCTTGACGAAGGCCTCCTGCACGACCTCCTGGGCCTCGCCGAGGTCGCCGGTCACCGGGTAGAGCTGTAACACCAGCCGCTGGTAGCTGGCGACGTACAGATCATGGATGAGCTCTCGATGACTCAACAACGCCGTCCAATCCTGTGCTCGGGCCTTCATACTGGCGACGAACACGGCAGCCGAAAGGTTCCCTTATGGGGCGGTCGTCGCATGCAGCCGTCAGCGGTTCACCGGCCGCCACCTTCCGCCGCCACGGGTCGCAGCAGATAGACCAGAGCGATGGTGCGAAAAGCCGGCGGCCCGTTGAACCGAGATCGCTGTGTGGGCATCGCCCGCTGCCCGCCGGTCCGAAGCAGACGCGCCCCCACGGGCGCCGCGACTCGGTCCAAAAGTGCAGGTCAGTGGCCGTTGAGCAATGGCATCGCGCCGGTCGTTGCTGAGGGCGGGTCACGCCAAGCCTAGGAACGGGATTCGATCAACGCTGACCTGGCGATCGTGAAGGTTTCGCGCCGTGTGATCGCGTTCAGTTGGCCTTAGACCTAGAAGATCCGAATTGTCCTTCGAGCGTCTCCAGGCGAAAAGGCCTGGGGCCTCGTCCCCCGTTTCGATGCACGAGGCCCTAGAAACCGCGGCGGTGACCATTCGGCGAGCTCTGCTTATCGCAGCAATTCCTTTCTGTTTCCCTATTGACGGGCTGGAAGCTAGCAGCGGTCATAGCGGTCGACAACGAGGGTCGTCATCAGTTCGTCATGAGCCCCGCGTGGCGGTGAGGAACCGGTGATGGGGTGATGGCAAACCGATGCTGGCTACCAGCCGACGATGTCCGGGTTGGCGGTTGGGCTGCGGCCGGCTTGGCGGTGGCCAGCACCAGCCATCGGCGGCGTCCAGCGCCTCGAAGACGACATCGGGCGTGGTGGGTGCGTCGAGCACGGCCGAGTCGTCTCGGACCGTCGCCGTGTCGATGGTCGTGCCAGCGCGGAGCGCGCGAACGTCGGTCGCACCGGGCGGTGTCACGAGCAATACCGACACGCTTTGCCCAGGCGGATCGCCACAAGTGCGGAGGACTTGTTCGGATCCGACGGCAGCCATTCGCCGGCTCCGCTTCTCATGAGGCCGTTCGCGGCCGGCCTGTCGAACGAGTACTCCGGCTCGGCGCGCCACCCACCGCCGACGGTCGGGTAGGCGATCAGTGTCGCGCGGCCGTCGACGCTGCCGCTGCTGTCAGGTTTCGCGCCCTCGACGCGGCCGCTCGCGTACGCGACGGCAGTTGGCGTAACGCGGCGAGCACGGCTTGTCGTTGGACCACCCGGTCCGCCGTGTCGTCGCCGCCGCGCTCGGGCGGCGCGACCCCGGTCACCTCGCGCGACCGCCATCGGTGCCACCCGGTGATGTGCGAGTTGGCCATGGTGCGGCGCAGGTAGGCGACGGGACTCGTCGATCTTGTGCCAGCGGCGTAGCACTTTGACCGAGGCTGACTGCACCAGGTCCTCCGCGTCGTGTGCCGACCCGGTCAGCAGGTACGCGATACGCAGAAGGTCGCAGTAGCGAAGTTCCACGAACTCGCCGAAATCGGTGTCATCAGGTGCCACTCGCCGCTCCTTCTGTGTCATGGACACCTACCTGACTTCAGTCAGAAGGAGAAAGTTCCATCCGGTGACTGGCGGAGGTACGTGGGCTTACGAGGTGCGGCGGATTCGTTCCAGGACGACGGGTCACACCGGCATGGTTGGCACGCAGTCGAGTTCGGGAGTACGAACCGAAATCAGCTAAATCAACGCAGCCTTGGCCCTTCCCGGTGGAATCTGCGGCGGCGATGCCCTCGTTTGTCATCAGTGGAGTGTCAGCGCCTCCGCGACAGTTGATGTTGGGTTCGTGACATTTCTGTGACGGCGTTATGAGGGGGGCGCCTACGTTCGGCGCAAACTTCGCCACAGATGTTCCGGCCGAGGCGGAGGCCGGACGATGGACACACGTCTTCCAGGTGCGTTAAATCCGTCGACCGCATTTGGTGTGGCATCCATGCAACTATCCGCGGTCCGCCGTCGTCCTTGTTGGGCGTCGAGGGGAGTTCGCTGGTGCGAAATTATGAGGGGCTGACGGAGCTGGTCGCCGTCCGGGGGCCGGCTTTGTTCGCCACCGCTGTGCTGCTGACCGGTAGTCGGGCTGCCGGTGAGGATCTGTTGCAGGCAGCGCTGGAGCGGGTGATGCGGTCCTGGCGTCGGGTTGACGGCGACGTGGAGGGATACCTGCGGCGCACCATGTATCACCTCGCGGTCGATTCGTGGCGACGACGCCGACGTAGACCAGAGGTCCTGGTGCCGGTCGACCCCCCACCGTTGGATGACGGGACGGAGAGGTTCGCGGTTCGAGAGGCATTGATGAATGCGCTCGCGGACCTACCGGCCAGGCAGCGCGCCGCCCTGGTCTTGCGCTATTTCGAGCAGCTCACTGAGACCGAGGCCGCCGAAGTCCTCGGCTGCGCAGTCGGCACCGTCAAGTCGAACACCTCGCGCGGTTTGGCCCGACTCCGTGAGCTCACCGCCTCTTGGGAAGACCTTTCGAATGGAGTGTCCCGATGACCACTCGGTTGGAAGAAGAACTGGCAGACGCGATGCGGTCGCGCGCCGAGCGCCTGCGCCCTACCGGCGGCCTGGTGGAGCGTGCCGTCCGGCAGCACCGCCGCAGGCGGACGCGCTCAATCGCCACTGCCGGCGCCTTTGCCGTATTGGCGATTGCCGCCGCCGCTACCTTGTCCCCGACGTATGGGCGAACAGACCAAACGCCCGACGGGCCGGCGATGTTGCCCGTCGCCGCGATTACCGAACGGGCGACCGCGGCGCTCGCCCTTGACGACATCGAGCATTCCGTGACGACCGACAACCGCTACGGCACTTACGAGGAGTGTTGGCGGGATCGCGTTACTGGCGACTTCCGCTGCAGGTACAACGAGTCGAAGCCTCGAGTACGTGACACGGAAAGTTGGAGTGTCGTACGGGCGGCCTCACCCGGAAAAGTGACCCTGCTTCATACCTTCGTCGACCACACCGCACGCACCTGGGCCACACGTGACATGGAGATCCCGGCCGGGTGGCCTTCCCACGAGCCGGAGTCTCCGCGGTCACTCCTCGAGCGCGGAGAGCTCGAGATGGTCGGTGAGGAATCGATCGATGGAACAGCCACCTACCACCTTCGCCGTCAGCATTCCGACGTCACCGGCTACGCCGGCGTCGATCACCTTTGGGTGGAGACCGCTAGCTTCCGGCTGGTCCGGTCTGTCTTCGAGAACGACTACCGGAGACAGACCGATTACGAATGGATTCCCCGCAGCACCGAATCTCTCGAGTTGCTGAAGCCCGCTGTTCCAAACGGCTACTCCCGCCGATAAAACGCTAGAGATGTCGCGATCTCGGGGTTGTGCTGGTCGTCCCTCGACGTGGACGACCAGCACGAGCCCTTGATCGAACAGTAAGCGACGGCACAGCAGACCTTGGCCCGCCGTAAGCAGAGCAGGAGCAGCAAATCTTGGTTGGCCCCAGCACGGTTGCCGTACCCACAACCGCTTCAGCTGGCGACACGAGGCCGGACGTGCCCAACCTGTCGCCTCGCTTGGCCCTGGCCCGTTGCCGATGGAGTCGGTTGCTGATCGAAGCACCGTGGCCGGCGGCCCTGCTGGTCGTCACGTTCGTCATTCACGATGTTCCGGCGGCCGTACGCCTGCCCTACTGGCTGGACGAGGCATGGGTCGCGGTGTCGGTCCGCTACCCGGTGACCGACCTCCCCGAGGTGACCAGTTCGACGCCGATCGGCTGGACCGCGTTGCTGCGCTTGATCCCGGACCCTGACGCACTGCGGCTGCTGCCGCTGGCTTTCCTCGGTGTCTCGGTGCTGGGCGGCTATGCGGTCGCGACGGTACTGCGCTGGCCGTCGACGGCTCACCGGGTGACCGCCGGGCTGACCACCGGCCTAGCGGTCGTCTTGCTCCCGGCGCAGCACCTACGCCACGACCTCAAGCAATACACAGCGGATGCGGCCGTCGCGCTCCTCCTGCTCGCGATGGTCGGCTTCGCCGAGGCGACATGGTCGTACCACCGGCTGGCGTTGCTGATCGGCGTTAGCACCTTCGGAGTGCTGGTCAGCCACACCGCGATGTTGGTCGGCGGCTGCGCAGTGGGCGGACTGGTGCTCACCGCTCTTGTCCGCAAGCAGTGGCGAGCCGCTGCCGCGACGTCGGTGGCCGGACTGGTGATCGTCATGGCGTTCGGCGCCGCGTACTTCGGGCTCGCCAAACAGGGCAGCCATATCGCGATGGCGAATTATTGGAACAGCTTCTTCCCGCCGCTCGCGGACCTGCCTGGCTATCTGCCCGAGCGCGTGCGGCTATTGGAGCGAATCATGGGTGCGCCATGGCAGATTCTGCTGCCGTTCGCCGCAGCCGGCGTGGTCGGCGCTGCCCGGTTGGGCCGGCTGTCAGTCGCCATCGGCGCGGCGATGTTGGCGCCCGCTGCGGTGGCGGCTGGGGTTGCCCGGCTCTACCCGCTGCTCGACCCGCGCACCTCGCACTTCATGCTCGTAACGGTTATCGCGTTCGCGGCGCTCGGCGTCGCCTATCTGGCCACACTGCTAGGCCGAGCGCTCAACCGAACCGTGCCCGGAGCGGCGTTTGCCGCAATGCTCGCGCTCACCATCGTCGGCGGATACGCACATCAAACGTCGCCCTGGTTCCGCTTCGACGGCGATGACAAGGCCCTCGGCGAACGCATACCGGCGGCTTCGGAAGATGTCCGGACGCAGGTCAGATACGTCTGGACCCATCGCCGTCCGAGCGACATCGTGTTGGTCGGGGGAGCGGCGGCCTACGGCTTCGCCTTCTACTGGCCGGAAAAGCCCGGGCGACGGCCGGATCCGGAGCTAGGAACAGGTTGGCGGCCCGCCTACGCCGACACGTCGATCGTGCTGGCAGCCGGCCGTGACGCGATTTCCATCCGAAGCGCGATCGTTACGGCAACCGAGAACGCGAAGCGCTCTGGTCCGGGCGCAGTGGTCTGGGTCATCCGAACACACGTCAACGCAACGGAGGAACGGAAGTGGAAGCAGGAAACGGCCAATCTGAAGCTGCGCCTGGTTGTCGCCGGAGGGGACGCGGTACCGCGGCTCGAAGGTTGGTAAGAGTATGGCAAGAACCGGGCCATGGGCAGTCCGATCGGATCGTCGCGACAACACCTACTCGGTGGAGGGTCCGGTGAAGCTCTCGATCCTCATGCCGGTCTACAACGAGGAAGAACGCATCGCGGAGGCGCTCAAGCAGGCGCTGGCGGTGGAGTATCCGTGCGAGATCGAGCTTGTCGTGGTCAACGACGGCAGCCGGGACGGCACCGGTGCGATCCTCGACGCGGCCGATGACGCCCGGTTGCGGGTGATCACGCATACGCGCAACGCGGGCAAGGGTGCGGCGATCAAGACCGCGGTCGACTCTGCCGAGGGTGACTACACGGTCGTCCTCGATGCCGACCTGGAGTACGACCCGTTGGACATCCCGAAGCTGCTGGAACCGGTGTTGGACGGGCGGGCGAAGGTGGTCTATGGCAACCGGACGTTCGGGAGTCACAGCGCGTACAGCTTCTGGTACGTGATGGGCAACAAGGCCGTGACCACCGCGGCGAACGTGCTGTTCAACTCGTACATCGGCGATCTCGAAACGTGTTTCAAGCTGTTGCCGGTCTCGCTCTACCGGTCGTTGGACGTGTGGTCGCGAGGCTTCGGCATGGAGGCCGAGGTGACCGGGAAGTTGCTGCGTCGCAAGATCCGGCCGTACGAGGTGCCGATCAGCTATCACGCCCGCGGCCGCGACGAGGGCAAGAAGATCACCTGGAAAGACGGCGTCGAAGCACTGTGGATCCTGGGCCGCGAGCGCGCCCGCAAGCGCTGACTACGGACACGTTTCAAGATTGGGGAGGAGAAGGCAATGACTGCGGAGGAAGCGAAGGTGACAATCCTCGCCGCACGCGAGACGGCAGAGAATCGAATGGCCGGGGCGATCGTGCTCGGCAACGCGCCCAACTAGTCCTACCGGCCACGGTTGACGGGGTTCATGTGTGCGCCTTGGCTGCGTCCCGCCACGCGAGCTCGCGTGGGACCGGCTGGGACCTGCTGCGTTTCGCCGAGGAAAAGACGCGAGCTGTAGGTGCTGCCGTGATGCGCGGTGTCGGTGACGTCGGCGGCGGCCGGTAACCGTCCTGTCCGCGATCCCAATCGGGCAGCGAGTTGGTGACGTAGCCCGTCATGGTCATGGGGTTGACACCGCGGAGCTTGGCGAACTCCTCCCGGTCGATCAGCCGTCCGGATCGTCGACGCCCCGCGCGGCAGGCGGACCCTGGTTGCGGGGCCCGGTAGGCGTCCAGCCCGGCGAGCGGAAACCAGTCCTGGCCGTCTTGACGGTCCTGCAGCGGGCCGACCCATCTCCTCGAGTAGCGGTGAGTCCCGGACCATCCAACGTATTCGAGGTGGCGGCACGGTCCGGGCCGCCATCTAGAAAATCGGCCCGCCGCCGATGCCTAGCTTGACGAAATCCGCGCCGGCGCCTACGAGGAAGCGGAACGCGCGAGCGTCCCCGACGTTGCCGGGTCCCACCACAGCAGGTGCCGGGTCAGCGTGTCGAGTCAGGGCGTGGTGCGACAGTCCCGGATGCCAGGAGGGCCGCCATTTTCGACGCTCAGGTCAGCGCTTCGGGGTCGAGGTGGGTAGTAGAGCGGTTTGATGCCGATGCGGTCCCGGCAAGGGGTCAGTGCTTGGAGGCCGTCGACTCCATATCGCGAATGCGTACATGCCGTTGAGCCGGTCTAGTGCGGCAACGCCCATTGCTGCCAGGCGCGCAGGACGACCACGGTATCGGTGCGCGTGGTGAACAGGAACCGGCGGGACAGCATGCCACGCAGTTTTGGAGCGTTGTGAGTCTCTCCGTTGTAGACGGTGGGGAGGTGGTCGCGCGTCATTGGCTAGTTCCCGGCGTCGCCCAGGTCAATGACCGCGAGCCGCCGGTGGCCTGGTGCCACGCCAGGTTGGTACCGGGATCCGGCGCCGTGCGGCCCACGGTGGGCGAGGGCATCGCTCATCCGGGTCACGGCCGCGATGCGTCCTTCGGCGGTGCCGCCGTCGCCGCCGATGTGCAGGATGCCGGCGACCGCAGCGGGAGAACCGTACGGTCATGGTGCCGCCCTGTCGAGCTGGCTATAGAGCCCGATGAGGTGGGCGAGAGCGGCGCCGTGCACACGCGACCTGTCGAGAATGCCTGATGATCAACCAGTGATGAATATGTGTATCTAGATGCCAGAATCATTGGTGTTCCGATGGCCATTCGGGTGAATTCGTAGCACGGGTCGGTGCTATTAAGCGGCACCTGGGAAATGTGTCCAATGCCCAACAGGGCGATGGTATTGAGTACAACACGGAGGATCGCGTGGAAAAAACCGCACGTGGCCAGGGCGGTAGCGCCTTGGCGGAGCTGGTCAACGAGGACCTCGAAGAAATTCTGGCCGACGCGTCGCCAGCGCTCAGGGCTTCGCTGGAGCGCCAGTACTCCGCGGATGCCGACAACAAGTTTGGGTTCTGTTCATTCCTGGATGCCGACCTCTAGCGGGGCGACTTGCAAAGGGGCTGCTCGGCATCTCGTGCGGGGCAGCCTCTTTCTTGCTAGATTGCGGGTGGATTGCGGAGAGGGATTATGCAAATTGGCCCTGCTATAAACCAGGCCTGGCCGACCCACGGCCTGGATGTCGGCGCATTGCGGCGAGGTGGATGGCAGCCACAGCCGTTTAACGAGTTCATTCTCAAAGTTCACAGCAGGTGCAACCTCTCGTGTGACTACTGCTATATCTACGAGATGGCCGACGATGGTTGGCGGGGCCAGCCGCAAGTCATGCAGAAACCGGTCGTCATCGCCGCCTGCAAGCGCATCGAGGAGCACGTGCGGCAATTCGGCGTCCCGAGCGTCGCCATTGTCCTGCATGGTGGCGAGCCGCTGCTCGCGGGTCACGAGGTCATCGATGGACTGCTGCGGCAGGTCTCCATGACCGTGGCGACTGCGTGCCGTACGAAGATCGGGATGCAGACCAATGGCCTGCTGCTCGATGAGCGCTATCTGCGGATCTTCGACGAGTGGGACGTGCGCGTTGGGATTAGCGTGGACGGCGGGCGCGAGGCGAATGACCGCCACCGGCGGTTCCGCAATGGATCCGGCAGCTTCGATCAGGTGGCCAGCAAGATCGCTCTGCTCACCAGCGGCGACCGCCGCCGACTGTTCTCCGGGCTGCTCTGCACGATTGACCTGGCCAACGACCCGGTCGGCACCTATGAATCTCTCATCGAGTTCGACCCGCCAGGCGTGGACTTTCTGCTGCCACACGGCAACTGGTCCGCGCCGCCGCCGTCGAGAAGCCCGGACTCGGAGTCGACGCCATACGGCGACTGGCTGATCGCGGTCTTCGACCGTTGGTACAACGCACCCCGCCTCGAAACACGCGTGCGCCTCTTTCGGGACATCATCCAATTGATCATTGGGGGCAATCCAACGTCGGAATCCGTGGGGCTATCACCCATTCGTCTCGCTGTCATCCAGACCGACGGCACGCTGGAGCAGGTCGACACCCTGAAATCGGTTTTCGCAGACGCCGCCAGGATCGACGGACTCGCAAAGGACAGCCCGCTGGCACACGCTCTGTGGAATCCGTCGATCATCGCCCGGCAAATCGGTGTCGATGGGCTCTCCAAAACGTGTCAGGAATGCCCGGTCCGAACGGTCTGCGGTGGTGGGAACTACACTCACCGATATCGTCGCGACACGGGATTCATCAATCCGTCGGTCTATTGCCGAGATCTCCTGAAACTCATTACTCACATCAGAACTGCGGTAACCCGAGACATCGGGCGACTCGGAGGCGGGGGATAGGAGTTGCGAACATCGGAAGATAGGCGCCTCGTGGAGGACGTGGGCGCAGGCTACGGCCACCCCGAGACAATGCAGGCACTTCGCGCCAGCCAACTGAAAAGACGACTGATCATTCTGGCCACCTTGATCAATGAGGCATCGGAGCGGTGGCCAGGCGACGTCGAGCGCGGCGGTCTCCGGTCCGCATACGAGCGCCTGTGCGCGATAGACGAGCAACGCCCGCAATTGGTCGAGGAGATGCTGCTGTATCCCAACACCGGTGCCTGGTTGTCGTACGCGATGCGACGGATAAGGCGAGGATCCGCATCGAACAAGCCATTGTGGCCTGATCTCGGCTATCTCGGTTGGCTCGCGGCCAGCGCCGCAGCTCAACTCGGGGAGGCCGGTGCGATGCCGGTGGTCATCCGAGCGGGCGTGGTGCTGCTGCCAGGGAAAGGACTAGCCAAACTATCCTCCGAGGAGGTAGATGGGGTAGGCGAGGTTCGGTGGGACCGTTCGGGCCTCCGCGACGTCCGCTGGTCGGCGGTTGAGGTTCGCGTGTGCGAACCGTCCGACGGCCAGGACGTGAGCTGGAAGCCACTGCGGGGGCTGCGATCGCCGCACGGCAACGGCCTCGAGGTGTATCTGGACGATGTGGATCCGTTCCGGCCCCTCGACCGGGTCCGGCAGACGTACCCGGCCCATCCCACGGTTGGTCGGCTCGCGGACGACATGGCGCGCGAATGGCAGGAGAAGTTCGACGGCGCCTGGGAATTGTTGAACCGGGACTTCGGGGGATATGCCGCACCTATGGCGTCCGACCTCCGGGCGATCGTGCCGTTGACCGCGAGTCCGACGGGAGAGGGTGCCAGCAGCGCCTCCACGGAGGCCTTCGGCTCCATAAACATGTCAGCGCCCTCTGGCCAGCACCAGATGGCTCTGAACCTCATCCATGAGTTCCAGCACGCCAAGCTGGGGGCACTCACCGACATGGTGCGGCTACACGAGGAGTACGACCAACGCACGTTCTACGCTCCCTGGCGGGACGACCCGCGGCCCCTCGGCGGACTTCTGCAAGGCATCTACGCGCACATCGGAGTCACCGAGTTCTGGAGAGTGCATCGAACGCGCCCCGACGTGGACGTGGCCTTGGCCGAGGTCGAGTTTGCTCGGTGGCGGACCCAGGTCAACCAGGCCTTGGCGGAGGTCAGGAAGTCGGGCCTCCTCACGGTCGAGGGAGTTGTGTTCGTCGACGCCATGACGACGGCGGTACTGGGCTGGCGGGACGAGCGGGTCTCGGCGGAGGCGGACACCATCGCCGAGGAGACGTCCACCGCGCACTGGGTCGCGTGGTGTGTGCGGAATCTGGCGCCGCAGGCCGACACCGTACGCCAGCTCCTCGATCGCTGGTCGTCGGGACAGCCGGCCGGCGAGATACCTCCGAGTGAGCTCGTCGATCAGGCCCGCGTGCCCATGGGGCACCGCAGCGCGCTGTCGCCGAGCTACATGAAGCTGCTGGCGTCGCGCACTACTTTCGGCGGTACGCCGTCCGCAATCAAGCCTAGTCCGGGCGAGTCGGCCTTCATGCTGGGCGACGACCACCAGGCGATCTCGCTGTTCGAACGGGAGCTGGCGGAAGACCCGATGCATCCACGGCCCTGGGCGGGCGTCGTGCTCGCAATTCGGCGCCGGTGTCCGGGCGCGAATCTCTCCCTCCTCCTGCGCCGTGCGGACGTGGTGGCCCACCTATTCGACGCGATCAGACGCGCCGGCGGGACGGGCGATCTGCTGTCGTTGTCGACCTGGTTGTCGGGCAGTGCTCGACATGACTAGCCACGGCGTTCTCCATAACAAGCAGTTCCTGTGGTTGTGGATCGGCAGCACGGTCTCGTTGGTCGGCACGTCTGGCGCCCATATCGCTTACCCGCTTCTCGTACTGACACTGTCAGGATCGCCGGTGTTCGCCGGTTGGGTGGCGTTCGCAGTCTTGCTGCCTGCGATACTTCTGCAGGTACCGGCCGGTCTGGTGGCCGATCACTCGAATCGCCGGCACGTCATGCTGGGGTGCCAGGCCGTCGGAGCGCTCGGTGCCGCGCTAGTCACCATCGGCGTTTACTACAACGTTTCGTTCCTCCTTGCGGTGCTGTTGATGGTGGCCTTCGTCGAAGGAAGCCTCTCCGTCGTCTTCACCGTCGCGCAGGTTGCGGCGATCCGGGACGTGGTGTCCGAGGAGCAGCGTGCGTCTGCCTTCGGCTGGTACGAAACGCAGCAGCCGTCGTCGCGTCTGGTGGGGCGGGCGATCGGATCCGCCCTGTTCGGTGTCACGCACTGGCTTCCGTTCGCGGTCAACTTCGCATCCTACGTTGGCACGCTCGGGACCCTCCTGCTCCTCCGACCCTCCCGGTTCGAGCCGAGGCGCCAGTCGGGCCGACCGGACGCAAACTCGACCTGGGTCAATGTCAGTCGGGGATTCCGCTGGGTTTGGTCGATCCCGTTCGTTCGGGATGCCGCTCTGATCGTTGGGGCTCTGAATGCGGTCTTCCAGGTCGTCATCCTGGTCGTCATCGTGGCGGGACATGACGCCAACTGGCCATCGTGGATGGTGGGAATGGTCCTGGCCAGCACGGGTGTCGGCGGGATACTCGGTGGCCTAGTCGCGCCCCGACTTAATCGGCGATTTCCGCCGCGGCTCGTGTTCGCGGCGGGAACGGCGTGTTGGGCACTCTTCCTCCTGATGTTCGCAACGACCACGAACGCGGGTGTGGTGGCGCTGGCGTGGACCGGTGTCGGCGCCGTTGGAGCAGTCACCAACGTCGCGGTCAGTGTCTATTTGGTGGAAGCCGTGCCCGATGCGGTCTTCGGGCAGGCGGTCGGAGGCGTGGCGATGCTGAACACAATGGCCGTGCCGCTCGGGCCCATAGTCGGTGGCTATCTCATCGACGCTTGGGGGACTCGGGCAACCGGCTGGCTGCTGTTCTGCGCGACGCTAGCGGTAGCGATATTCGCCAACCGGAGGCTTCGCGCGAATCGGGGTGGAGGGCACGGCCTTGCCTTGGTCTCGGGTGACCAGCTCGACCCGGACGACATGAACCGGCAGCAATCGGCAGTGAGGTGATGTGGGCATGTCTGCGACCAGTCCTCCCGGTCAGCTTCGGTGGTCGTCATGCCACTAGCTGACCCGAATGCGCGGGCCCGCAGCGGGTTGCTGCTGGCGTCGTACTTCGACCTGCGCACGGCCGAGGGGCCGTTGCACGCTCAGTCCGTGGCCGACGTGGGCCGCAAGTTTCTGGCCGGCCAGCCGATCCCTCCCTATCAGGAGATTGCCCCGAGCATCCTGCGTCACATGATCATGATTGACGATCCCGATGTGCCGCGGATCAGTGATCCTAGGCAGTTGGCAGGGGCCAGGCGGACGGCTGAGTGGGACGCCCTCTGCGTGCAATTGGAGTGGTGGCCCAAGCTGGCGCCGGAAGCGCGCCTCCGGATCGCGCAGGTCCTGCTCAAGCTGGGCTTCTGGCGAACCATCGCTGTGCAATGCGCGGAACCGAACAGTCAGGTAGGGCCGCCGCCGGTCGCCCTCCAACTCCGGCGCATTCGGCACGTCGCCGAGACCAAGCTGGCCGGCCGGGACAACGTGATCTTCGCTCCTGAGTCCCATCCCGATCTCGTGCGGCTCGCAACTGGCGAGGAGAACGAGGTGTCAGCGAGGATCCCCGCGGCACTGAACCTGCTCATGCATCACGCCCGTTCGCCGGAGCGACCCGAGGAGCAGATCCAGCGGTGGAGCACACTCGCGCGGAGTCTCGTCGAGTCTGCTCCCTCGTCGTCGTTGAGCCCTATCCTCCTCAGTGCCTACTGGCGTGGCCTCAGCTTCATCTCCTTTCGGGGCGGCGCGCATGCGGAGACCGCTGCCATGCTCGACGAGGCGGAATGGGCAGCGGACCGGGCCGTCGAGGAGGCGGATCCCGACCGGCGTCTGCTCGCCTGTGAGAACAGGTACCTAGTCGTGCTCACACGTGCCCGCGCCGCCGCGGCGGCGGGAATGTTCGATGCCGCGGAGCGGTTCCACCGATCCCTGGTACGGCAGGACCCGCTCAGTGCGCAGGCGCATGTACTGCTCGGCGAGTTCCTAATGGTCCGGGAGAGGTTCCACGAGGCGGTGCCTGCCTTCGCCACTGCGGCCCGCCTTGGCGCTCCATATAGCGGCTACGCCCGCAACCAGGCCATTCGTTGTGCCGCCTTGCTGAAGACACATCGCAAGCCGGCCGCGTCGTGATCAGCTCCCCCGCAACCCTGCGCCCGCTTCGCTGGATCTCCCCGGAACAACGAGGATGCCTGCGGTGACCGGCGCCGATCGCGCAGTCGAGCAGTACTACACGGCGCTCGCCGCGACCTACTGGCGCCGTCCGCCGTACGCGCCACGTGCTGTGGACCGCATCGTCCAGGCTTCCGGCCGGCGTCCCCCGGTTCTGGTCGCGGACGTCGGCGCGGGTACCGGCCATCTCACCTTCGACCTGCTCACCCGAGGCTGTTTGGTTCACGCCGTCGAACCGAACGACGCGATGCGGGCCGTCGGGATGGCTCGCATCGGGCCGAGCGACAGCGTCACCTGGTCTGCCGGCACCGGGGAGAGGACCGGTCTGACCTCCGGGCACTACGATCTCGTGACGTACGGGTCGTCGCTCGACGACACCGACCGGCCGCGGGCAATTCGAGAAGCCGCCCGCATCCTCAAGCCCGACGGTTGGCTTGCGTGTGCCTGGAACCGGCGGGTGCTAAACGACCCGTTGCAGGCAGAGGTCGAAGCGTTGATCCGGTCCCGGGCCCCGGAGTATGGGCACCGGCGGCGGAGCCGGGACCACGCCCGGATCATCGGGGAAAGTGGTTTCTTCCATCCGCCGAGAAGGCTGCAGGAGCGGCTGTGGCATACGGTCGCCATCTGCGACTGGATCACGGCGTGGCGTTCACATGTTCCGTTGCAACGGCGGGCTGGCGCCGCCTTCGACGCCATTGTGGATGAGATCGAGCGGCTAGTGCGTGACCGCGTGTCGGGCGACGAGCTCGCCGTGCCGTACGCGACCGTGGGATGGCTGGCGCCGGTGCGCGACCTGGCCCGCTAAATGCGGACGCGGCAATCCCCACGTAACACTTACTGCGCGCTGCCGCACAACAGTGGTCCAGCCGCCGCAGCGCTGGCGGTGACGTGGCCCCAAGGCCTGCGGCGGGCGCGGCATGTTTCCGCCATTTCGACGGCCCCGAATCTGACCCATGTGGTAATGAACGGCCAGGCGTTGAAACAGGACCTCACGTGCCAGTCTCCGAAATCAGGTTGCGCATGTGCGAACGCCGAATGATGATCTCTGAGTGGGAATCGACCTGGAGCTGGCCGACGTCGCCGCAGCTCGGAATCAGTTCTTTTCTTGCCGGAAATCCGGGCGGAGCTGTGCTCATGACCCGGAGTGTGAGGAGCATTTCCACCATCTCCTCAGCCGCGGACCCTCGGAGTTCCCGTACCGCCGGTTTTGGGATATCAACGAGAACATGCAGCTGACCGGGATGGGCTACGAGGCCGACCCTGAACATTGGGCGATCCCGGTCGGCGATCCTGACGATGAGCAGGCGCAACAGGACCGGCAGGCGGCCGACCTCAACTGGCGGTCACAGACGGTACCGGGAAAGACTGGCATTCCCGCGTTCAAGCTCCGGTCGAACGATCGATGGCTGGTGACCACGCGCGAGATCGATGAGGCACTGTCGGCGTACGCAAGAGTGCCACCAGAGCAAAGAGCTTCCCTGGAATCCGATCCGAAGTGGGTCAGTTGGCTGCAGTGGCTCGCCCTCGCCCGAGAACACGGTGGTTTCGAGGCTGAGTGACGGGCCTGCGCTCTGCGCCGACGATGTCGCTTATCCACCGCTGAAACCACCCGCCGGACCGGAGAGCACGCGCCCGCTCATCGGCAGATGAGCGCGTCGGGGCTGCGGATCACCCACGGGAACCCGAGTAGTCGCACGCGTGTCCTAATCGCGTGCCGGCTGTGCGAAGACGAGGAAGGTCCCACAGCGTCCTATTGCCCGGCGAGCAAGGCGGTGGTCACACCTGACGCCTTGGCACGGTATGGGCGCGGCCGCGGCGCGCTCGCGTTGGAGTGAACGGCGCCCCAGTTCAACGGTCGTCAGCATCGTGTGGATCAATTCCGAGCATCGAAAGCAACCCGGCGACGGGGACGACGTAGCGATGGGGTTCCGTCCCACGGTGCGCATAGTGAAGACGCGCCGGACCGCGCAACGCAATGGTTTAGTGGTTTGCCTTGACCGGGTCAGGGGTCTGGGCACGTTCCTGGAGGTTGAGCGGATGGTCGGATCTGGGGATGAGACGGCGGTGGTTCAAGGTGAGCTAGCGTCCTTCGTGGAGTCGCTCGGTGTCGAAGCCCGTCGAACGCCCGAGACCTACGATGCGCTGATTCATGCCGCCGCCGGGTGACGTGGCAGCTTCAGGTAGTGGTGGATGATTTTGTCCGCGACTTGGTGGGCCGGCTTTAGGCCTGCTTCGATGAGGGCTACGGGAAATCTGCGCGCACTGAGTGCTTCCGCCACCTCGAGGTAGCGCTCACGTTCGCTTGCTCCAGCCGCCGTCTCGCCGTGGTGGTATCGGCTGTAAGTGCCTCGTGCTTGGGCACGCTGCCGTGATCGTTCGGGATCACCGATGACGATAACGGTGAGGTCGGGCGTGAGCACCCGCTGGTTCATATGCCAGATCATTTCCTCTGGTATGCCGTCGCTGGTTTGCAGGACAAGGCTCGATGGAAGGTAGCGGTCTCACACGACGGTTGTTCCATACGCGAGTCTCGGCTGGATTACCCGCGTCAGGTGGTCGTAGCCGTCGGCGGATCCTGGGCCGCGAGCGCCCCCGCAAGCGCTGTCCTGTGGCGAGCTCATGATTTTCGGTGACATGTGTGAGATTGGCGCCGTTACGTTCGGCGGATGCGAATCAGGGCGGTCTTCACCGTGCTCCTTGTGGCGGCGATTCTTGTCATCGCGTTCACGTTGCCGGGTCGGGTCGAACATTGCGATGAGCGCGGACAGGTCCTCGCTGGCCTGTCGATCTTGCGTCAAGCACCCGAGGGACTGGTGTTCTCTGACGCGTACGTCGGCTGCTACCGCATGGTTGCCTACGCGGGTGGACGGCTGAACGGCGTGGCGGCGAAGGACGCGGTGGTCGCCTATTACCGGCGGGCATTGGAGCATGACGGATGGCGCATCGCGGTGGATGCGCCATCGCCGAGTGTCGCCATCCTCTGGGCCCGCAAGGAGATTCTTGGTGTCACCGCTTACCTGCGCCTCTCCGAGACGACCGCGAGCACCTACGACATGCACATCACGGACGGATTTCATGGCAGGTCATGAGGTGCTTGCCGGCACCGCCGTCCAGTGCGGGATGCGGGTAATCCGGCGCGTCGGGGTTGGCGACGGCGGCGGCGAGCAACCGTCGGCGCCGCGGTGTCGGCAGCGCGGTCCGGCTTCATGATCGCGGGCACACCGGCCTGCGGCGCGGCCACGGCATACTGACCGCCGTGGATGATGAGTGGCGGCTTGGCGAGACCGGGTTCGGGGCGGATTGGTCGCATGAGATGGTCTTCGCCGACGAGGTCGCCTGGAAGCGCGAGGACCTCGTGACCGGGATGGTCGAGTTCCTCCGGACACTGCCGGGCGTGACCGCGGTGGAGCACGTCGACCGGGAGGCCGTTGTGATCTCGGCTGCGGCCGTGCCGACCGGGCGGCTGTCCGCGGCGGTGCGGCGCCGGTGGGAGGAGGCCAAGCAGGAGCGGCCGCCGTGGATGGCCGCGATGGACCGGGCTGCCCGGACGGTGGAGGGGCTCACCGGTTTCCAGCGGGACGGCTGGCAGCTGACCCGTGTCGTCGACAGCCAGTTGAGCCACGTCATTAACCTCGACCACTGGAACGGCCGGGAACCGGGCGAGCATTTGATCGTGGTCGAGGCGTATGTCCGGCTGGAGCTGCCGGACGTCCACCCCCACAGCGTCCTGCGGTACAGCGGTGACCTCGACGACGCCGTGCTGCTCGGTGAGGTGATTACCGGTCGGCTGCGGCCCGCCCTCGAACCGTTGACGTCGGTGGACGCGATGCTGGAGCGGTGGCACGGCCACGAGTCGATCGAGGAGGCCGGGCGGTACCGGCTTCCCGAGATCCGGCTGCACGCTCGGGTCCTGGTATCGCGTGGCCGGCTCGCCGAGGCCCGTGACCTGTACCAGATCGACTTCGAGCGGACCCAGCCGTCGCACCGGCCGTACTTGCTGCAACGCCTCGCCGAGCTCGGCGTGCCGGCGCTGACCACGGGAAGCGACCCGCAGCTTAGCGTCACCGAGGAGGCGACCCTGACCGCGTGGCACACGAGCACCTTGCCGCTCACCGACCGGTTGCGCGACCTCACCGGCATGCGCCTGGACGGGGCACGCAAGTCACTCGACGAGCTCTGGGCGTGGCTGCGAGATTCGCGGGACCGTCTCCAGCGGGAGTTCGCCGAGGTGGCGCCGACGCTCGCGATGTCGTACTACGGCGTGCTCGCCGGCGGCACCGACGCCGGCCACGCGCCGCGCGATCCGTGGTACCGGGTCACAGCGGAGCTTCTCACCGCGTACGTCGGTGAGGTAGTGATCGCCCAGGCGCCGGGGACGGTGTGGGGTATCGGCGTAAACGGCGAACTGGCGTTGATCCGCCGTAGCGGGACCGGACTGCTGTGGCGGGTGCTGGCCATCGTCCATGGCGCTTTCGGCGCGCCGATCGAGGAGTTCGATCCGCACCAGCTACGCCGGCTCTCCGACGACATGCTCCGGTGGGTGAACGCGGACCCGACGAGCCAGGTCTGGATCACCCGTACCAGCGCTTAGAACGGGCAGAGCCCGGCCGATTCGTGCGGAACGGCCACGGCTCCGCGTGGTGCGCAATCAGACGAAGTCGAAGCGATCGAGTCCCATGACCTTCGTGCCCCACGCACGCACATCGGCTTGCGCCAGTCGACACGTCGACGCCAAGCCGCGGCCCGACAACCGGGCCTGCGTCACAGTCCAACTACGCCAAACCGGACCTGTGCGAACCAACCCAAGCGCGGCCTGGTCAGGCACTTTACCGCGTTCGCAAGCCGCGTCTGGGTACGCGTTTCAGGGTGGACCCAATGTGGCACAATCTTAACCGCATTACAGCAGATCAGGGCCAGTCTGCGACCATTGCGCCTCTCCGGTTCCGACGCTTGTAACCGATAAATTGACGCTCGCAACAAATCCTCTATCAGGTCCAGTTGGCATCGGTCAGATCCGACGGGTAAACCGACGCAATCGCGCCACGAGACGTGTTTCACCGATCAAATCGGCCACTGTCCCGAGCCGTGCGCAGTAGGAGCACCCCAATGCCTCCAAGCCAGAAGAGAAAAGTGAACACGGCGATGCGCTCCATGCCGCCCTTACCAATACCGAGCCATGGTCCGGCGAAATGCAAATACGATGCGATGAAGGCGGCGGCTCCGAGAGCGCGAGAGGTCCATCGCGCTTTCCACATAGCCGAATCGCGGCGCACGAATCCACTGGCCAGCAACCCAATATTCGCAATCGGCATGACAAGCAGAGCAGCCAGCAGGTGCATGCCGAGATTTACATCCGCCGGGAAGACTCCCACCAACACGTAACCGACAGCGGCCAGCAGAACACAGCTGCGGGCAAGGGTTGCTCGTCTGCCTCGGCCCCACGCGCTGCGCGCCAGCACCGCACCTGCTCCGACTAGACACCCGAGCACTATCATGCCGATATTGAATATGAGGTGCATGGGAGAGCAAATTTCGCGTCCGTCAAAGAAGCCACAGCCGACATTACCAAGGTCGCTGATATTATTGCTCGCCCAGCTATAATCGACGGGCCACGCAGTCTCAGGAAGGAGGTTTATCATTAGCAATACCGGCGGCACCATGGCAAGGGAAATCGCACCGACATAAACGGGGTTGAGTTTCCCGGAAACAATTGTCTGGGTGTTGATCATCGAGGCTCCGTTGTTGTTTAGAGGTATCAGGACCTTCTCATGGTCATTCGGCTATGCACCAGCACTCTGGCAATACCATCCAGGTAGTCCTAGCCCTACCTGCGGGCGGATAGAGAAACCGTCGACGTACACGTTGCCGTACGTCGTGCTGGGCGCAGATTCCCAGGTTGCGCCGGCCGAGAGGTCGAGCGGTCGCGTTCATGTCCACGCTTGGCGTCGGAAACCAATTTTGGCTTAGCGGCCGATGAACCTGGCGCCGCGCGCCGACGGGCATGGCACGTAGCTGTGGCCGAAATCGTCGACGCCACGGAGTTCCTACTACGCACTGCCATGGCTCACAGCGCGCCGGTCGCAGCCGGCTGGTATGCCGGCTGCGACCGATGCGCGTGACCGTCCTTAGCCGCTTGAGGGGAAGGCGGGACGCGATTCCCTTCGGCTATCCTCCGAATTCCTCAGCTTGTAGGCCGATGAAGACGTAGGGGTTGACACCTTTCGGGCCGATAAGGACTATCCAGTCGCCCGCGCTAAAGCCAAGAAATTGGCGTCCTCCCCCTAGTCCCGCTTCCCATTCGGCGGTGGGTTTCAGCTTGCCGCCACCGGAGAACCATAATTGCTTGGTGCCACCAAACTTGGCGATATGGGCGGCACTGGAAAGGCCCGCAGTGCCAACCGTCAAAGCAAGGTCCAACTGAATATCAGCCTTGTTCGCCTCCCAGCCACCCTCGTCTGCGATTGTTTGCTGGGTGCGCACCCCGAAAGCGGCGGCTTGGAACACCGTGCACAATGCCCAACCAACCCCAGGAATTAGGCATCCCGCGGTAGCAGCTATGGTGGCGATCATGCCGCGATGTTCCGCCGTGAAGGCCCTTACCTGTTTTTCAGTTTCACTAGTCCGGGGCTGACATGGGACACCGAAAGCGGTAGCACAACCTTCCGAATTCTTCTTGTTGCGCTTTTCGTTATCCTTCTTTTCCTTTTCTTTGTTGTTGTAGGCGTCCATCGCTGCTTGACATTTGAGGTCGCAATACCCGTCGTTAACCTCCTTATTGTGGCGTCCGCTGGGGTCGGAGAAGGTGTTCGGGTTGTTGTTGCCGTAGGAGTAGCCGTTGAGACTCTGCGGCTCATCCGCATGGAACTCAGGATCCGCACTGATGAATCGGCCGGTGTTTGGGTCGTAGTTTCGGGCGCCGATGTTGGTGAGGCCGGTGTTGGTGTTGGCGGGTTTGTTGAGGAATTGCCGGTTGTCGATCCACGGTGTGGTGGTGCCTCGTGGTGCTCCGTAGAGAGTGAATTGGCGCCAGGTGGGGTTTTGTGCGGTGTTGTCCAGTGCGAGGTTGGAGGTTCCGTGGGGGTCGGTGAAGGTGAATTTGTAGTTGGTGCCGGTTCCGCTGCGTGCGGCGATGCCGCCCCCTGGTAGGGGGTAGTAGCGGACGGCGGTGGTGGTTTTGGTGGTGGTGTTGAGAGTGACTTGTTGTCCGGGTAGGTAGAGGGTTGTCGCGCCGGGGTCCTTTTGGAGTAGGAGGTTGCCGTCGGCGTCGTAGATGAAGTCGCTGGCGCCGGTGTTGCTGGTGGTGCGGGTGAGTCGTCCGGCGTCGTCCCAGGTGAGGGTCTGGTTGCCCTGGCTTGCGTTGCGGTTGGTCATGTTCCCGGCGGTGTCGTAGCGGTAGGTGCTGGTGCCGCCGGTGGTGTCGGTGGTTGAGGTCAGGGTGTGGGGTTGGCTGGCGCTGTTGCCGTTGTAGGTGTAGGTGGTGGTGTTGTCGGCGCCGGTGCTGGTGGTTTTGTGTTGGATTTGTTTGGTGCGGTTTCCGAGGTCGTCGAGGGTCCAGGTGGTCCAGTAGGCGCTGGCTGGTCCGAGGTTGTCGCCGACCATGCTGTTGTTGGCGGGGGTGGGGCTGGTCGCGCAGTTGTCGGTGGCTGTCCATGCTTCGGTGAGGCGTACGAGGGTGTCGTAGGTGAAGCACTGGGTTTCGGAGGTCGCTGCTGTGCCGTTTCGGGTGGAGACCTGTCGGGTGATGTTGCCGACCTGGTCGCGGGTGTAGTCCTGCTGGTCATAGGTGGTGGTGCCGCGGAAGATGTGGCGGCTTTTGAGTCGGCCAGTGTGGTCGTCGTATCCGTACCTGACGTCGGTGAAGTTCGGGGAGGCGCCGACGCTTTGCTGGTACGTGCGTCCCCATGCGTCGTAGGTGGTGCCCGCCGAGTAGCCGGCGGAACCGCCGAGTGTGTCGGGTAGGTCGAGGACTCCGGTGTATCTGTGGTTGACGGTCTCTTGCGGTAGTCCCCACTTGAGTGGGTATTTGTCCTCTTGGAGGAGGCCGATGTTGGGTGTGTAGGTATGGGCGCGGGTGTAGGTCGTAGCGAGCGCGCTGTCCTCGGCCGATGGGATGGTCACGGTTGTTCCCAGCGGGTTGCCGAAGACGTCGAAGCCTTTCTCCTGCACGGTGTAGGGCGCGCCGTTCCAGTAAGCGGTGGAACTGGTCCGGCGGCCGTACGGGTTGGTCACTCCGGCGACGTTCTCCGAGTTGTCATACACCCATTTGGCGAGCCGGTTCGCGGTCGTCTGAGCGTTGACGGCAGCCGCGTACTGGCCTGTTTTGCGGTTGAGGGCGTCGTAGGTGTAGGAGATCTTCTTGTTGCGGGAATCGGTGGCCTCGACCGGGTTGCCGTTGCCGTCGTAGGTGATGGCGGTGGTCGTGCCGGCGTCGGGGTCGGTCTTGCTGGTGGCCTGGCCGAGTAGGTTGTAGGTGGTCGTCCAGGAGGCCTGGCTCGGGTCGGTGACGGTGCTGCGCTGTCCGTGCCCGTCGTATCCGTAGGTCGTCGGGATCTTGGTTCCGCCAGTGATGGTGAAGATGCCGGTGAAGGTGTTACCGGGCAGGTTCACGGCCGGCAAGGCCGTGTACTGCTCGACCTTCATGGTGCGGCCGAGTGGGTCGGTGGTCGTGGTCTGCGGCGCGCCGCCGAATGGGGGCAGGATGGTGGTGCGGTCTCCGTTATGGATGGTCCGTGTCGTGGATTGGGTCACGCCGTTGTGGACGCGGGCGTCGTAGACGACCCGGCCCAGTCCGTCGTAGGTGTAGGAGGTCTGGTTCGGGACCTGCCGGCCGAGGTTCTCCGCACCGACCAGGGTGGTGTTCGGCAGGGTGGCCGAGTCCCACCAGCCGTTGTATGTCGCTCGGGTCCAGCCTCGGGAGTCGTAGAAGGTGTCGGTGACCATCCGCCCGGACTGGGGGGTCATCGACTGGGTCTGACGCCTGCGCAGCAGGGCGTCATAAATAGCCGTGGTGGTCTGGTAGCCGCGTGCCTCGTTCATCTTCTGGGTCGTCACGGACGTGACCGCGGTGTTGGAGACCGTGTAGGTGAAGGTGTAGTTCGCGGGTGTGCTGGTCGGTCGGGACGCGATCCAGGTTTTCGTGACCCTGCCCAGGGTGTCGTACTGCCGGGTGGTCGTCACACCGTTGGCGTCGGTTTCGGTGAGCACGGCGCCGGTGCGCGGGTCCAGGGTCGTCGAGCTCGGCGGGGTCAGCGGGCGGGTGACGGACACTGCCGTCGTGAGCCCGGCACTGTCCATCGTGTAGCGGGTGGCGGTTTTGTTCCCGTTGCCGTCGTGGGCGTCGGCTACCCGCCCGTAGTTGTCGTAGGTGGACCGGGCGGTGGTCTGGAAGGTGTAGGCCCCGCTGACGTAGTCGAGGGCCTTGCGGGTCATGGTGACATCACCCTTGGTCGGCGCCGCCGTCTGCGGGAAGGTCGTGGAGAAGCCGGCGTCGTCGTAGAAGGTCCGCTCGGCGGAGATCACCTGGGCGGGCCGGTTCGGCGCCGGCGCGGTCAGGGTGTTGAACCCGTTCGGGACGGACGCGGGCGTGCCCTGGGTGAAGCCGCCGCATTTGACGCTGACCTTCTCGACCTCAGCGACCAGCCCGACCAGGTTCTTCGTGACGTTGGCCGGTGCGTAGGTGTTCGTCACACACTGGTCGTACTTCGGGTCGGCGGGGACGGTGTGGGTGTAGGCGCGCTGCATCAGCCCGAACGTCGGGCTGGTGACGGACGCGTCGTAGGTGTGGTCGGTCTCGGTGACCCGCCACGTGGTCGTGCCCGTGCCCGTCAGCGCCTGCCGGGTGAACGTTTCCGCCGGTGCGACCCAGCGAGCGGTCAACGCCACCAGCCCGACGCGGTCGCGGGTCGCGGTCGACGCCGACACCCAGTACGACGTGATCGTGGAATGGTCGACTGGGCCGCCGTCGCCGAGATACGACGTGGACTCCAGCTCCCGCCCGGCCAGCTCGTTGAGGTCCTCGTGCGCCCCGCCTTGCGAGTCCACCACGTTCGCCACCGTGGTGTTGTTGTTCTTGGACATTCCTCGGTAGTAGGTGGTCTCCGACAGCGTCTGCGGGTCGTTGGTGCCATCACCGGTCAACGTCTGGACCTTGCCGTAACCGCGGAACTGGCCGTAGCTGCGGTGTTTGGCCTTGACCACCTCGTTGTCGTCGAAGTGCCATGCCGCTCCACCGACGTACCGGTAGTTGGTCACCACTGCGGGGGCGCCACCGGTCGGGTCGGTCGCGGTGACCTTGGCGACCGTGTACTTGTGGAACCACTGGATGATCGGATCGTCGTAGCCGGTCGGTGTCCACCGCACCGGATAACACGACTTCGTGTTCGTCGACGGGGTCACGCTCACCGGTGCCGTGCACGGGTCTGGCCGGCTATAGGAAACCTCGACCGTCGACCCGGTCTCGGTGGTGATCTTCGCGATCCGGTTCTTGTCGAACGCCGGCAAACCGTCGGACGCGGCGTCGACCCGGTTCGGCAGCTTCACCGGGTCGAACCGCACCGGCGGCAACGCGATCACCCCACCGGAACCGCTCTCACACAACGCCACCGTGGCCACACCGGCACATCCGGTGCGCCGTACCGACGACAGCCACAGCGTCGGCGCCGTCCCGTCACCAGAGGCCGGGATCGAGTGCGTCAATGCGTACAGGTCCACGGGCACGTACGCCGACGCGGCGACCGAATACTGCTTCGTCAAGACCGAGGTCAGACGCACGGTCGAGAAGAACGACGGACTCCACGCCTCACACGCCGCCCCGGAACCGCACACCAGGTCGAAGGGCACATCCGGCCAGTTCGCCTTGTTCGCACCGGTCAACGGCTGACAGGTCCCCACCAGGCACCGGTCACCCACCCTGAACTCGACCCTGTTCGGCACCGTCCCGTACGCGCCGCCATCGGCGAACCCGTAGTCAACCCGCTCGAGGTAACTGTCGCGAACGTACGGCACATCGTCGGCGCCCTTGTTCTGCCCGTAATAGTTGACGTTCTGCTTGTAGTAGTACGCCATGGCGTTGCCACGCACATCCTTGACATAGTCAAGGCTCCACCGGTAAGCCATCGTGCACACCGAGCTCGAAAACCCGGCACTGCTGTAGCACGGATCCCCCGAATGCGCCGAGAACACCGGCACCGAATCAACCGAGTTCGTCGCCGGCTTACCCGTCGACCAACCCGGCAACCGGTTACGACCAAATGAGAACTCCGTCCCGGCCCGGTCCGTCACGGTCCAATAATCGGTGTCCCGTGTTCCCGAACCGTTGTTAGAACCCGTGACACGCTTGATCACCGCGCCCGACTCGTTCTGGGCCTTCCACACCGACTTAGCCGAATCCCACACCAATGACGTCGACGATCCATTCAACGACAACGTCAAGACCGGCCCGCTATAGCAAAGGTCATAGGTGGACACCGGCGACGGTGAACCTCCCGGACTGTCCGAACACGACGAGAACGTCTGTTCGATATACGACCGCGGACTCGACCAACCCTCACCGACCCACGATGCCTGCGCCTGCGTCGAGGCAGTCCGCCCGTCCACACCGCTGGAATCGTAGAAAAGGTCAGCATCCGGAACCAGCGACGACGACGCCGGCGGCACAGCCACAGGATACGAATGAGTGAACGCCCCCGAGCTCCCACCACCGGCCCACGATCCCGACGGACTCAGCTCAGTAGCGGCATACGTACCACCACTACTACCGCCGCTACCCGGATCAGCCTGCGTCGCGAGCACCACCGCCTCGCCACTGGCCAATCCCGAAAGCGTCACCTGCGCCGACACGCTCCCAGCCGCCACATCGTTGACCGACACCAACGGCGTCACATCGCGGCAGGCGGCGACATCAGGAGTGGTCACGGCACAAGCGGGCAACCGCACCAACCGCAGGCGAGAACCGTAGTTGCCGCCATACGCATCGGCGAACCCGCGGTAGTCCACACCGACGCGAGCCGCCCCGACACCACTGGTCCCCGCCGCAACCGTCAGCAGGACACCCTTAACACCCGCCGCGGCAGTGGCCGCCCGGTCAAGCGTCCGCACCTTCACCACAGACGAACCCCCGGAGGCGCCACCCGAAAGCGACTGGGCCTGAACCCACACCCCAGTGGCCTTCCCGAAAGCCTTACCCCCCGGCTTCCCCCCAGCCAACGGGGCAGCCACCGTCAACGACTCCGCAGCCACCGCCGGCCACGACACCGCCTTCGGAACAAAATTGCTCGGCCCGGCACTAGAGCTACGCTGCGGGAAACGACTCGCAAGCGCATGAACACCCTTCACTGCCGGGCCGCTGGGTGCCGTGGATGCCGGCGCTATTCGAGAAGAACCCCACCGATGCATCGCATTCGCAGGCGTACTCGAAGCCACCAACGTAGCGACGACACCCACCGCCACTAAAGCTGAACATTGTCGGCGTCGCACGACACCCCATTGTCTGAACATCAACATCCCCAAACTTCGCGGCGGCGAGTCGACTCCATCGCCGCACTGAACTGGTTGAACTGTGCAGATCTGGAAGACGTTCGCATGATCAACCACGCGATGATCATCGTTGGATAACAAGCCGCTCATAAATGCCACGTCCGGACCGCCCGATCGGGCACGAAACAGACTTCGTATGACTCACGTCATAGCCGAACGCGCCAATCAAAATGGTTAGCTACGCGCCATCTCCTGATGTGCGGGCACCCCCAACTGTGGAAGGTGGCTTGAATGCGTTCGCTGTTACACCAATTGACCTTGTTCACGGCGATATCCACCGGATTGGCGACGGTCGGCTTCTCGACGGCCGCAGTGGCTGACGTCGCAGCACCTCCATCACCATCGATTCGGGCCGCGGTGGCAGGTGGGCTGACCGACGATGAGGCAATCGCGCAGGCCAGGCGCACGGGCAAGGCCGTGGAGGTGACCGGGCGCACGTCGCCTACGGACCGGGTCGTAGCCAACGCCAACGGGTCGCTCACCCAGACGAGGCATGCTGTTCCGGTCCGCAAGCGCGTCAACGGAACATGGAAAGACCTCGACGCCACCCTGCGCATGAATACGGATGGCGCTGTCGCCCCGTTTGCCACCAGTAGCGATTTGATCCTGTCCGGTGGTGGCGCCGGTCCGCTCGCCACGATGCGTACGGCTGGCCGGTCGCTGGCGTTCGCGCTGCCAGTCACGCTGCCGAAGCCTGTGCTGTCGGGGTCGACCGCCACCTACGAAGGGGTCCTACCCGGTGTGGACCTGTGGGTAGCAGCCGATCGGCAGGGCGGCTTCTCGCATGTGCTGATCGTCCACAGTGCGGCCGCCGCGGCTCACCCGGCGGTGAGGACCCTGACGCTGACGACCTCTGGCAACGGCATGAAAGTCTCGGCCGACGCCGCGGCAAACCTTGTCGCCAAAGACAGTTTGGGTCACGCGGTGTTCGCCGCATCCGCACCCGTCACGTGGGATTCCAAGGTTGCGTCGTCCCGTGATCCCGTGGCTGATGAGGCCGGCAACCCACAACCGTCAAGCGCCGCTGGGCCTGGGCGCGCTGCGAAGAAGGCACCTGTCGCAGTGAAGCTCACAAGCAACTCGATTGCCCTTGCACCGCCAACGTCCATGCTCGCCGGTCCCGACACGGTTTATCCGCTCTACATCGACTCGTCGTGGACGCCCGTCATGCCCACTGCTGGCGCCGCGCGCGGCGGCTACGCCAGCGTCGCCGAACAGCTGCCCTCATCGAACAAGTGGATGGGGACCGCAGACCCGAACCCCGACAACATGCAGGTAGGCGACAGTGGGACTTGGCGTGGCCGCACCATGATCAACTTCGGTATCGACACGACGAAGTTGACGGGAGCGGCCATCACCGAGGCGCACATTGACCTCACGGACGTTTATTCCTATTCGTGCACCCCGTCCAAGACCCGGGTGTTCGCTCCATCTACGACACTGAGTAGGACCAACGCGACATGGGACTACTGGAGCGGCGTCGCGCTGGGCGGCGAGATCTCAAACCGAGCGGCTTTCGCCTACGGTTACAGCTCCGCCTGCCCTGCCCGCGCCGTCGCGTTTCCGGTGCTCGCAAGCGTAAAGGCGGCCGTCGCCGCTGGTAAGAAGACCCAAACGTTTGTGTTCACCGGTGATACCAACGAGACCACGGATCGCAACAGCTACAAAGAGTTCTCCATCGCCAGCGCCGCGATGACAATCACCTACAACCACACGCCGACGCCACCAACAAATCTGACCACCAGCCCCGCCACACCCTGCACGGGAACTGTTGGCGCCGTGGGCGATGGCAACGTGATGTTGTACGCCCCCGTCTCCGATCCGGATGGTGGGACCCTCGGGGTCCGTTACAACGTTTGGCGGAGCGACACCCCTGGAAACCTGATCGCCTCGTCCGATCCCGCATCGTTTTCTCTCGGCTCGGGCGGCACGGCGGTCCTGGTCGTTGGCCAGCCAATCCTCAAAGCTCAGGCTCGTGGGGCAGTCACTGAGTTTTCGTGGAAAGTGCAGGTATGGGACGGATTTGCCACTAGTGGATGGTCCGATACCTGCAAGTTCAACTTCGATCCCAATCGGTCTGGCGCGCCAGGCGTAACCCCGCCGGCCGACGGCACGACCCACATCGGCGAGCCCGTCACTATTGCGGTGAGCAAGCCCATGGGCTCGTCAAGCCTTCCGGCTCGATACCTCTACCAACTCAACGCCGGCCCGCATGCCAGCGTACCTGCCGATAGCAGCGGTAATGGTTCCATCACGATCACGCCGACCCGACGCACCAACACGCTGACCGTCAGCAGCGTGTCCGCCGGTGGCAACATCGGTGTCGACGCTGCCACGGTCACCTTCACCACGGCCCCATTCGCCACCTTCGCCGCCGACGCCGACCTGACCGGCGACAACTTCGCCGATCTCGTTACCGTCGGCAACACCAAGGATCTACCGTCCGGCGTGTGGCTTGCGCCTGGCAAGAACACCGCGCAAGTCACGACCAGCGCCGGCAATATCGGGATCAACGGTAACGGCGTCGTCGGTGACAACCGTCCGGCCAACTTCGACGGAGCTCAGGTCGTCACCGGCATTTTCACCGGTGAAGGCCCGCAGGACGTCCTTGTCTATTACCCCACCGACACCGCAACGGCCGGGAAGGGCAGCGGCGTGGTCATTACCGGCAACGGGGACGGATCGGCGTTGCAAGCGCAACTCAGCGGCACTGGCCACACCATCCCGGCCAATGAACTGCTCGAGCGTGACGAGCTGGACGAACGTATCCCCAACACCGAGCCGATTCAGGTCGCCAACGCTGGTGACAGCATCGGCAACGACGACAACTCCGCCGACCTCATCGCGATTGGCGGCCTGAGTGGCAACTACCACCTGAACTATTACTTCTATGCAAGCGTCCAAAACCTGCAAGGCGTCTTCCCGATCACCGCGA
Source organism: Asanoa ishikariensis (assembly GCF_900107455.1). Classification (GTDB taxonomy): domain Bacteria; phylum Actinomycetota; class Actinomycetes; order Mycobacteriales; family Micromonosporaceae; genus Asanoa; species Asanoa ishikariensis. Next base: position 512,189 of record NZ_FNQB01000005.1, read on the forward strand.
AGACACCTGCCGGTGACATGAACTGGAATCAGTGGCGAATCGCCACGGCCCAGACCCCAAGCGGGGTCACGAGCACAACCAGCATGTTCCTATGGCATCGCACCACTGGAGCACTCCACCTGTGGCGTGACCTCGACATGAGCACCGGCGACCTGAGGTTCAAGTCCTATCGGCTCGCTGCGGCCGGCTGGAACACCAACGCTGACGTAACACTGCAAGCTGCCGACGTCAACAGCGACTCCCTACCCGACTTGTGGGCCGTGGGCGCTGGCCAGACTGTCACCGCGCATGTGACCAGCAACCTTGTGCCCGGCAGCGGCGGTAGCAACGGTTCTGGCACGATCAGCGCACAGGCACCACAGAAGCTGACCAGTGCCCAACACAACTGGAATCTCAACGACATCGGAAGCGCTTCCTCCGGCGACACCATCACCACCGCCGCCGATAACGCGCCGACCGGCACCATTGCGCTCCCACTATCTGGCAGCAGCGGTGCGAAGTGGAAGACCGGTGACCTGTTCAGCCCGACCGCAGAGCTCGACGGCGTCAACGGCGTCCTCCACACCGCCGGCCCGGCAGTGCGAACCAATGCCGACTTCTCTGTCTCGGCGTGGGTCAAACCGTCGGTAGCAGCAGGAACCGTCCTGTCCCAGGACGGCGGTAACACCTCTGGGTTCAAGCTGTGGATCGACAGTGCCACCCGCTCGTGGCGCTTCGCGCTGTCTCGCTCGGACAGCGCCAGTGCTACCTGGGACACCGCAGCGGCACCCGACGACAGTGTCCAGGTTGGGGTATGGACCCACCTGACCGCGACATACCGACAGAACGGTGGCACTCTCACCCTCTACGTCAACGGCGCCCATATGAAAGCCGCCACGCACACCGCCACCTGGAACGCCGCCGGCGAGTTCCGAATCGGTGACCAACGCCTCTCGGGCGCCGGTAATGGCGCCTATCTCATGGGCCAGGTTGCCGGTGTGCAGACGTGGAATCAGGTGATTGACCCGGCACAGGCCCAATCACCGGCGAGCTACTACCAGCGCATCGCTCCGACTCGATTCCTCAACACGATGAACGGCGACGGAGGATCTACCGGACCCATTGCCAGCGGAAGCACGGTCCCGCTGAAGATCGCTGGCACAGCCACGATACCCACGGCCAACGTAACAGCGGTCGCGGTGAATATCACCGTCGTCTCACCCACGACCAGCGGTTACCTGACTGCCTACCCCAGCCTGACCATTCGGCCAGGAACGAGCAACGTGAACTACAAGGGCGGGATCACCATCGCCAACTACGCCATCGTCCCAGTCGGCGCCGATGGTTACATCAACTTGTACCTAGCCACCGGCAGCGCACACCTTCTCGTCGACGTCTCCGGCTATTTCACCGCCGATGCCGCCGCCGCGGGTAACGCCACCTATGCCGCGGTCAACCCCGCCCGCGTTGTCGATAGCCGTTCGGGCCTTGGCCTCGGCTCGGCTGGCAAGATCCCGGCCGGCGCCACCCGAGACATCACCGTGACCGGAGGCCCGGCGAACATACCTGCCGGAGCAACCGCGATCGCCGTCAACGTGACCGCCACAGGCACCACCGCAGGTGGTTACTTCGTCACCTGGGAGCAAGGCAAACCACGGCCAGCCACCTCTGGCGTCCAGTACCGTGCTGGTGGACTCACACATAGCACAATGGACATCGTCCCGGTCAACACCAGCAACGGAAAGATCTCCCTCTATACCCTACGTGAGGCCCACGCGATCATCGATGTCATGGGCTACTTCACGAACGGCACCGATGGGCAGAAATATCACACGCTCAATGCTGCCCGCCTCATCGACACACGCTACGGCAGTTCACCGATGACAGCCACTGAGACCAGGCATGTCGCACCAGGCAACACCGTCATTGCCGATGATCCGACGCTCGTCCTTGGGCTGACGGTGACCGAGCCGACGACCGCGGGCTTTATAACTACCCACCCGAGCGGCATCAGTCGCCCGGGGACGCCCAACGTCAACTTCAGCGCCGGAGAAACCCTGGCTGGCACTGCGTTGGTCAACACCGGAGCGGGCGGCGGCATCGCCACTTACAACAACTCAGGCACGACTCACCTTTTGATCGACTGCACCGGCTACTTCTCCAACAACTAATGGGTATCGCCCGCTAAGACCTCGCCGGACGCCAACGGGGGCGTCCGGCGAGCAGCGGTGTCCGTCGAGGGCAAACGCCGTCGCCTCGTAGGGATCGGATGAAGCAGGCTCGTCTCGTCGGCCTCGGCGGAACATTGGCCATCCTGGGTCCCGCGTTCGCTGTGATCGCGTATGTGGCCGCGCTGCCGAGTCTGATCAGCGAGTTACGCCTGGCCGGGCGCCGCATGAACTTGCTCGAGGTTTTGAGCCAGCCTGAACGGCGACGAGCGTTCTACGGCGAGCTCATGTCCGACCCGCGGGCCGTCAAGGAGACCAGGCTGTTCGGCTCCGGGGCTACCTGCTCGGCGGGATGACCCATGAGTACCGTGATTTCGCGGCCTGGGAACGGGCCATGGAATACCGGGACTGGCGGTCCACGGCGCGCTGCTGGCCCCGTCGATCGGCCTCATCGCGCTCGCCGTCCTGATGTGCATCAACGGCGCGCGCGACCGGACTGCTTACGGCCGGCGATGTGTCGGTGGTGCTGGCCGGTCTCATGGCGGTCCAAGCGGTGCGGATTACCGCGACCTCGATCTGGAGTCACTGCAGCGCCGCATCGGAACCGTGTTCCAGGACTTCATGGAGTACGACCTCAGTGCAGCTGACAACACCGCCGTCGCTGACACCGTGTAGGACCTGCCGCGGGTCAGGGCCGCTGCCAACGCGGCGGGCGTCGATTGCTCTTCCTCGACATGCCGTCGGGGTACTCGACGATCATCACCAGGAGGTTCATGCAATGTCCACCGAGGTGCAGTCGGTCGGCGACGCCACCCTACTCTCCGGTGGACAGTGGCAACGGGTGGCCATCGCCAGGGCCAGCCTGTGGACCGACTCCGACCTGCTGATCCTCGACGAACCAAGCGCGGCGCTGGATCCAGAGACGGAGGCAGCGATCCGCGAAAGACTCGCCGACATCAGGCATGAGAGAACATCGATTCTCAAGATCTGGATTAGTGCATCTTGACCCTTTGTAGAGTTTCTATATAGTGCTGTCATGCGGATGACGATTCCGGTGGCACGGGTGCTGGCCGCGTTGCTGAGCGAGCCCGATGTCGATCGGTACGGCCTCGACCTGATGAGAATGACCGATCTGGCCAGCGGCACGCTCTACCCGGTGCTGCACCGGCTTCAAGCGGCCGGCTGGCTCGCGGCCGATTGGGAGTCGGTTGATCCGGCTTCAGTGGGCCGGCCTGCGAGGCGGTACTACCGACTGACTGCGGAGGGAGTCACCGCGGCGCGACGCGCGCTCGCGGAACTGCGAAGCTTGGCTCCCGACAGTGGCCGTGTGCTTGGCGGTGCTGATCCGGCCGGGGCGCCGGCATGGTGACCCGCGGGATTGCGCGGATGCTGATCAGGGTCGCGGAGCACCGCTGGCCGGTGGAGCTGCGTTCTGGCCTCCGCCGGGAGTGGGAAGCGGAGTTGCACGTGCTCGGCGAAGGTGGGCGGCGGGCAGCGATGCTTCGCTTCGCCGCCAGCCTTGCCGCGAGGCGTTCGGGTGTAGCGGGCGACCGGGCACCGTTCGGGAGTCATTTGCTCAGGTCTGCCCTGCCTTTGCTGGTCGCCCCGCTGGTCTGTATCGGAGTCATAGTCGCCGGTCTGAATGCGATGGGTGCGCTGGTCGACTGGGTGCTCGTGCCGTACGGCGGCGCCTGGGCGTTCGATCTGCAATTGCCGATCCTCACCATGCTCGTGGCCGCCTCGGCGGTGGGGCTGGCGGTCATCGCGGATCGGCTCGCCCGAGGCGTCCGAACCAATGGTTGGCGCGCCGTCGTCGGAATCACGGCTCCAATCCCTCTCGCCGTCGCGATCGACGCGTACGCCACCGGACTAGACCGACAGGAACTCGATTCGCTGGCCCTCGATGTCCCCGCGCTGGCGCTATGGATATCCGGACTGATGCTGGTGCTCCGTGGTGCGTCAGTCATGGCCAGTCGCGGCCGAGTCCGCGCAGCGTGGTTGCTAGGCGCGGCCGGCGCTCTCGTCATCGCCGACCTTGCAATCGTGCTCGCCGTGTTCAGCCACGGCCTCGTCGGGGCAGAGACCGTCATCAACGGGATACCGCAGGGCGATGGCCTAGATCCGATCTCTGCGCCACTGTGGCTATTCGTCTCCTACACCGGCTCAGCGTTAGGACTGCCCCGACCTACAGATGGAGAGATCTTCATCATCACCGACGATGTCTTCATGCAGCCGCTGCTTTTCCTGGCTTGCACCCCATACGCGTTGGCCTGGGCCATCCGCGTCGTACAGTCCCCTTCGCCAGCGCGCCCCCTCGCGGCGCCCACGCTCGCAACGACCATTGACTAATCTGAGAATGAGGAGGGCGGTCAGGTCCAGCTGAAAGTACGCCGGGCTTTTTCGTCGAGTAGGCGTGCCACGGGTTACACGGCGGGCCATCCCGGCGATCGCGGCCCAGCGGATAATGGCTTCGGAGACCTCTGGGTGGCGTTCGTAGTCGAGGGCCGGCCGCCGGTGCGCGGTCAGCCAGGCGAGGGTCCGCTCGACGGCCCAGCGGCGTGGATCGACGGCGAACCCACTCTGCGCGGCGGGTTTCGCGCAATCTCGATAGTGGCCACGGTGTCGCAAGTCCAGTCAACGAGCCGGCCAACAATCCGGAGTCGGCGAACAGGTGCCGCATCGACGTCGCCGCGAGGCTCGCGGCGACCGAGAGCGCGCTTTGCGCCATTGCGGTCCTGCCACGACACGGCCAGGACCCAGACCGTGACAAGTGGGCCGAGGGTGTCGGTGGCGATGAATCGCTTACGACCGTTGAGCTTCTCCAGGCGTTGTAGACACGCGTCTCTAAGCCGACGGTGTCGGCCCGCTTCACCGGCTGGGAGTCGATGACGCCCACAGGCGGTTCCGACCCTCGACCATGGGCGGCTCCGGCCCTAATCCGCAACGTCACCAGCAGCCGCTCGGTCACGCCGGACTGTTCCCACCTGGTGTATTTGGGGTCGGGCCCATGGCCTGCTCGGGGACCGCGGTCGGCGGGCGTTCCCCTGAGGCGAACCCTCGCCGTTCGGGTTGGGACGGTCGTTGGGCAGGGTGTCGCTGTGGCCCGCGGCCACCGCACGATCGCCGAATGGTTCACGAACCATCGCGGATCATGCGGTGGCCGCTCTCGTGCCCCACGCCAGGCACTGACTCGAAGGCAGAACAACGATGCGGTGTTCATCACGAGCTAGCGGTGCCGGCGCAGTCCGTTCTCGGTTACTTCGTCTCCAGCGGTTGCACGAGGTCGGTGCGCCACTCAGTCGGTGCGGGCCAGGCGGCCGGATCGGGCGCAACGGTGAGGTCAATCCAGTGGTAGACCTCCCAAGCAGGACCGGCTGCTTCCCGGCCGGCGTCGTTGACACCCGACCGCAGCCGCTCGTACGCCTCGCCGAGTCCTTCGTGCGATCCGAAGTGGACAATAAATGCGACCGAACCCCCGGGTAGTTCGCCTCCGCTGACCTGCCCCGCCCCCTCGGTCGCGGTGCTGACCGGGACGCCTACCTCGACATCGGCCTTGGTGTCGTTGAAGGTGTGGTAACGAACGTAGGGCGGCCCGGCGGGTACGGCCGCCTGGCTGCTAAGGAACGCGTGCAGGGCGCCGAGTGCGTGCCCTTGGGCACTCATGAGGTCGCTCGTTGGCACGGTGGTCCGGACGTAGATCGTGGGCTGCGCCGCCCAGGACTCGATGGTGGGGGACATGGGACCTCCTACTGTCGGTTAACTGAACTGGACTGTACAGATCAGTTGAAGTGAACTCAAGCGTTCAGTTGTGCTAGCCTCTCGGCGTGAACCCAGCTGTCCATGTCCCGACTGGTCAGCGTGCTGACCGCAAGCGACGTGCCATCGTGGCCGCAGCGCGCGCTGCCTTCCTCCGAGAGGGTTACAACGTCGGCATGGAGGCAATCGCCCGCTCCGCCGGTGTGTCGAAGGTGACTATTTACAACCACTTCGGCAACAAGGAGGCGCTGTTCATCGCGGTCGTGGGAGACGCGCTGGATGAGGCGCTCGATAGCACGCTTGCCGCGGTTGAGGCAGGGCTGTCAAGCACGGGCGATGTGCGGGTGGCATTGCTCAACGCCGTGCGTGCCTGCGTGGAGGGCGTCACTCAGCCGGCCGTTCTGGAGCTGCTGTACGTGGTCGCCGCCGAGATGCGCATCTTCCCGGAACTCGTACAGGCTTGGCGGGAGCGTGGCCCCGGTCGGTTTTACCCCACGATGGAGAGCGCGCTTCGGAAGCTCGTTGCGAACCGGGCACTGGAAATCCCTGACGTCGAGGTCGCGGTGCTGCAGCTGTACGCGCTGACGCTCTATCCGCACCTCGTTGCTGGTCTTTATGGCGACAAGCTGCGCCCAGCGCTTGGTGAACGGCTATCAGTCCAAGGCGTCGACCTGTTCCTGGCGTACTACACACCCAGGGGCGAAGACTCAAAAACCAGGCCCGGCCCGCGAAGCAGCAATACAGCGCAGCCGGCCTAGAGGAAGGGGGGCCTCTCTAGGCCGGCGGCTACCCTGTATCCGGTGCACCCGGGCAATCAAAGGCTAGGCCGCGACTCCAACAGGGTGGTCACGGGTTGGCCATCGCCGCAGGCTGGGCGCGAGAACTGAACAGCCCGGCGCCTTTGCTCCGCCCGCCTCGAACACAAGGTTGTCGGCGAGGACCCATAGCGTCGACGGCGGTGGGACGAAAAAGGTGGCCACACCTCGCGTGTGGCTACCTGACCCGCACTCCGCCACCGTCACGTCTGCTCGCCGAGCGGGCCTATGGCGAACCGGTGAGGTTCTGGGGGTACGCGCCGTCATGCTTGCGAAGCAGGTATGCCCAGCACGCGAGGACTCATCGCCTCCGTGAAGGTGATCTCTCGTGTTGCTCATCGCCGTTCGAGGTCGCCGCCGGGCTTCCCGCGCTTCGCGCTCAGGTCAAGTTGGGAGCAGGGTTGGACGTCATTGAAATTCATTGCGAATGTTGCCTGCTCAGGCGTCGTATAAAGGATCGCGATGGCGCAAGCCCCACGAGGTGCGATCGCTGCGAGCAGCATATGGGCAGCCTCCCGGACCGTCGGTTGAAGCGCGCCGAGGACCACGAAGCGATGGTGCGCCAACTACTTGCTGCGTGCCGCATCCGCGAGGCGAAGGCGCGCCTCGATGCGCAGAAGGCGGAGGAGCGAGAGTTTGAGGCGATGGCTGGCCGTGGCAACTTGGCCGCCAGCCTGTACGCCGCAGCCCAATCCCCGGGCCATGACTGCCCGCTCGTTCAAATTGCCCGTCGAGCGTACGTCGCGGAGTGGGCCGGACAGAACGAAAAAATTCGAAGCGGCGATTGGAACGACGATCAAGGCCAATCCACCTCGCGCCAGCACCACTTCTAAGAAGGCCCGATCGCGGGCAAGCCCACGACCAGCCGCAGCGTTGCTCAATGTCATCGTCGCCCAGAACGGTACGCCCGCGGTGGGCGGTCCCGCCTGGTTCGCGCGGATCTTGCGGACGCAAACCGGGCGGCCCTGCCGCGGGCGAACGGCGCAGCGCGTCGCCTTAGGGGCGGCGCCGTGTTGTCCGACTCGGTGCGTGGCGTCGTGCGCGTAGCCCTTGTCGGCGATTAGCACCTCGGGCTGCTTGCGGGGCTGAGCTCGTTGACGCGGATGGCGTCGATCCGGGCCCGGCGCAACGTTCGCGTTCACACGTCCGACCCGGTGTCCGACGAGCGGCTGACGCGGAACGCAGAGGCTGGCCGGCGGGCGCCTTGGGCGTCCAACCGGCAGTATTGGGACTTCGTCATCGTGGCCGACCGCCAGCAGTTGGCCGAGACCGCCACCGTCTGGCACGCCGCGGGCCACAGCGCCGGCGCGGCGGCGGGGGCCATCTGCTCGGGGTCGGCCACCCCGCCGACCGGCCGCTGCGGCCCGTCAGCGACCACCGCCGCCGTAATTCACGGACCAAGGGTGGCTTGGCGGTTACACGTCTCGTGTGTTGGAGACCTCGAAACCCTCAGCGTCGGCTCGCTGGTCGTCGTCCAGCATCGGCACGTCCGCTGGTTCGAGTACCCGGCGAACCTCAACCACGGCTTCGTCAGTACGCGACATACTCGTGTCGACAGGACACCGCCGGGCCCATTCGATGGCTTCCTCCCTTGAGCTCACATCAATCAACCAGAACCCTCCAACGAGCTCCTTGGACTCGGTGAATGGCCCGTCGACCACGCGGCGTGTTCCGTCCGAATGAATCACTCGCGCGCCTGTCGAACTGTCGCGGAGTCCTTCTGCCGCCAGGAGCACTCCTGACTTGGCCAAGTCCGCAGCATAGTTGTTCATGGCCGTGACCTGCTCTGGTGGCGGCATTACTCCGGGCGCAGAGTCTCCCTTTACTAGAAGCATGTAGCGCATGGCTTCCTCCCGTCCCTTCGACCGGTTGTACCACGTGACGGCTGACTGCGTTCGGGTATCGCCCGGTTCGATGAAGTGAAATGTGTTGGTTAACTGCCTGTTGGGTTCGTTGACAGGTCCTGTGGTGCCTGATTCAAGGCCTCGAGCGAACATCAATGTCCATATGAGGTGGCGGTGCTAGCGCCGGCATGCTCGTGGTCCTCGGCGGACCCCTTCTTGGGGCGGCATCATCATGCCGGGTTCGAAGAACGCGAGCTCGCCGCGGCCAAGTCGCTTGGCGTGGTACATGGCGACGTCGGCACGGCGGAGTGCGTCGTTCAGCGGTTGCGTCGGGCTTGCCGACGTGGCGCCGACGCTGGCCGAGGCTTCGACGATGTGGCCATCAGATGTGCGCAGCGCGACTGGTTCGTTCAGCATCATCGTGAGTGTCGCCGCGACGTGGTCGCCGCGCGTATCGGCCGGGACGATGGCGACGAACTCGTCCCCGGAGAGGTGAGCGGCTACGCCGCCGAGCAGGGCTGCGACGTGCTTGATTCGCTCGGCTACGGCGAGGAGGAGTTCGTCTCCGGTTTGGTGACCGAACGTGTCGTTGACAGCCTTGAAGTTGTCGAGGTCGATGAGGGCGACGACGGTGTACCTGTCGGCGAGTTCGTCGGCGTAGGTGGCGGCGAGGCCTTCGCGGTTGAGCAGGCCGGTAACCGAGTCGTGGGAGAGAAGCCATCCGGTGTTGTTGAGGTGACGGCGTAGGCGTCGGATAGTGACGTGCGCGCTCAGTCTTCCTAGCAGGAAGCACGCCAGGAGAATGGCGATGAGCGTGGTTACGTCGAGCACGGTGGGCCTCCCATCGAGTCTCGGCCTGGGCGGCGATCCACGTGGCTGTGTCAGCTGCCCGAGCGCTTCTTTTTGGTTCTGTGTACGCGTCGATCGGGGGCGACCCGGATCGACAGAACCGACGAAGTTTTCTGGGCAGAAACGCGTGTGACCACCGGGGCTCCGTGACCCCTATGGGTTGCCGTCGATTCGGACGTCCCTAAATCACGTGCTCAATTCGGCAACCCGTGCTGGTCTGCCTGACCGAAACAGCAACGACGCAGTCGCCGGGCCGGCGCGAGGCAGGCAAACGGGCCTCTTGATCTCGCAGCTCTCGACCAGCAGCTGGCTCGACGTCTACGTTTCGCCCTGGGCCTCGTGCTGCCTGTGGACACGTCCCGAGTACCGCAGGCCCGGGAATGACACAGCGCGGCATCGTCGCGAGTCGGAGTTCGAACCAGGAGCGGCTCAGCTGCGCTGACGTTCCCCAGCGTGCCGCCCAGAACCCAGCCGTCTGATCGGACTACGCCGGTCGCGTTGCTGATGACTGGTGGGGCGGGCCGCCATGGAGCTATGACAGGCCACTGGCCCGTGGCGATGGCGCGCCGCTTGGAGTTGATCACCCCGGCCGTGGGCGGAGGCGCCTGCAGAGTCCCTTGATGCCGTGGCGGCTGAGGTGTTGAGCGTTCAACCGGTGGCTCGGCTCGGTGGCAGGGACCTGCTGGACCCGACGCTAGCTGATACGGAAGGTGGCCATCATCGCCATGTCCTCGTGTCCAAGTTTGTGGCAGTGCAGCAGGTAGCGGCCGGGGTAGTCCGTAACCGCACGGCGACGTCGACCGACCCGCTGGGCGAGAGGTCCACGGTGCCCTTCCAGCCAGCGTCGTGCGGGCCGAGGCCGCTGCCGTGGCGGGCGAGCACCTGAACGGGTCGAGGTGCAGATGCACGGGGTGGTGCAGATCCGAGGTGAACCGCCAGATCTTGATTTCGCGAGCCACACGCCTGCGTCGATCCGACTGGGGTCGAAGGCGCGGCCGTTGAGCAGCCAGCCCGGGTTGTCGCCAGTGTGTGCACGGCGGAAGCTCCAGGTGCGGGTGCCTACCGCCTGGTCTAGCCGGAGCGACTCGCTCCGGGCTCGGCGACCGCGGCAAGCAGGACCGCGACGAGGTCCGGTGTCATCAGAATCAGCCGTTCGGTGTCTACTTTGGATGGCGTTACGTGCAGGAGCGGGGACGACGGTTCCGGGCGACGGTGGGGCGTAGTGCCACAGCGAAAACTGCGTCTGTTCGAGGACCTCCTCGATGCGACATCCGGTCGGTCGTATTGTCTCGATCAATGCCCAGGACCAAAAGAACGTCGGTGCGGAACAGCTTCCGCACCTTCGCCACGTCGACCGGTGCCCGCAGTCCTTCCAACCGCTGCACGAACCGTTCGGCATCCACCGTGTGGTCACGATGCCCTTACATGGTCGGTAGTCCAGCAGTCGGCGAGTAGATCACGCGGATCACACCTGACGAGAACACCTCTGTGGCCGCCACTCGCAGGTGGTACAGCACGTCGCCGTCATCGAACAGCCTGCGTCCCTTGCGCGCCGCCACCGGATGAATCAAGAGCCGTAACTCGTCGACCAGCCCAGCGGCGAGCAACTGCTGGACAATGGAGATCGACCCGGGGATGAGGATGTCTCTGATATCCGCCGTGGCCTTGAGTGAGGTGACGGCATCGAGAAGGCCGCCCTCGATCAGCTCGGAGTTGCGCCAAGCCAGCTCCAAGGGGCGGCGGGACGCCACCACCTTGCGCATGTCCCCGAGTTGTTTGGCGAACGGTGCGTCGTCCCCTGCCGCGTCCTCGCGGTCGGGCCAGATTCCAGCGAAGCTGTCGTAGGTCTCGCGGCCAATGAGCAACACGTCAGCGGCGTCGTAGTCCTCGGCGACGGCGCGTCCCATGTCCTCGTCGAAGTACGGGAAATGCCATTCGGGGTCGAACTCGGCCACACCATCGGCCGTGATGTAGAGGGTGGAAATCACCTTTGGCATGAGAAATCCCTTCGAGTTATATGTTGCCGCTACGGTAGAAGTACGCATCGTCCCAAAGTCATCGGGCAGCCATAGGTCGATTGTGACAATGGGTTCGGATCAGACGGCAGCGGAGCTCAAGGCGGAGGGGCGGTATGACACCGCTCTGCTACCAGTGAGCTCCGGCTGCCTCCCAGCGCGATCCCCCTTCAGTCGTCCGAGACCACCGTTGGGGACCGGCTCACGTCGTCTGGGCTCAGCCGGCTTCGCTGAGCGCCGGCTCGGCCTCGACGGGCGGCGGTGCGGCCTGCTGGCCGAAGGGCGGCACGGCCCTGAGCTTGACAATCAACAGCAGGCCGCCCACGACGTACAGCACGGCTCCGACGATGGCTGTCACCTGCACACCGTTGACGAAGGCCGCATTGGCGGAGTCCAGCAGCGCATCAGCTGGGGTGGCGGGCAGTTGCGACGCGGTCACGGCCGCTCCGGCGAGGCTGTCACCAGCTACGGCGGCCTGGTCAGCCGAGATGCCAGTAGGGACGTCGACCGCGCCGCGGTACACGGTGACGGCAACGGTCCCCAGCAGCGCGAGGCCGAGCGTGCCGCCGAACTCGTTGCCCAGCTGGACAAGTGAGCCCGCAGAGCCCATCTTCTCCGGCGGCGCGTTGCCGATCACCAGCCCCGTGCCCAACGCGACGGACGCGGTGCCAAAGAAGGAGGCCAACACGAAGCCGACGCACAGGAGCCAAGTGCCGTTCGAAACGGACACTTGCGTCAAAACGATGTATACCAGGGCAGCAAGAATCACACCGCCGCCCATGACGTTGCCGGGTCTGAACCTCGTGGCGAGCCGCGGCGCCAGGTTCATGCCCGCCGCACCGGCGAGCATGCCCGGCACCATCAGCAGGGCCGCGTCCAGTGTGCTGAAGTCCTCGACGAGCTGGAAGTACAGGAGCATCTGGAGCATCAGTCCAGCTCCGACGGCGCTGAACATCAGCGCGTTGGCCAGGATCGCGCTGATGACACCGTTCTTGAACAGCTTCAGGTCCAGCAGCGGCACGGCGAGCCGGTTCTGTCTGCGGACGAACAGTCCGCCGAACGTCAGGCCGACGATCAGCGCCAACAGCGGCACAGGGTCCCATCCGGCGCGGGCCAACTCTTTGATGCCGTAGATGATCGGGAGCAGGGCCAGCAATGACAGGCCGACGCTCGCGTAGTCGACCTTGCCTGCGGCCGGGTTGCTCTGCTCGGGCAGGTACTTCGGCCCCAGTACCAACATCACCACGAGTAGGGGGATGGCGATCAGGAAGACCGATCCCCACCAGAACGACTCGAGCAGCAGACCGCCTAGCACCGGCCCGGCGACCGCGCCGAGGGTGTAGACACCGCCCCAGACCCCGTACGCGGTAGCCCGCTGCTTCGGGTCCTGGAACAGGCCGCCGATGAGCGCGATGGTCGAAGGCATCAGGGTGGCGCCGGCGATGCCCAGGGCCGCCCGGGCCAGAAGTAGCAGCTCGATGGTCGGAGCAAAAGCCGTCAGCAGCGACCCCACGGTGAACAACGCCCCACCGATCATCAGGAGCTTTCGCCGGCCGACACGGTCACCTAGCGTCCCCATGGACACCAAGAAACCGGCCAGCAGGAACCCGTAGATGTCGGACGCCCACAGCTGTTGGACGCTGTTGGCGCCCAGGTCGGCTGCCAGCGCTGGAAGCGCTAGGAGCAGCACGAACAGGTCGACCGCTACGACGAACGTGGGTAGGGCGAGCACAGCCAGCCCGATCCACGCCGCCTTACCGGCTTTCGTTGGAGTTTCCACAGTCACTGCCTGGTCCTTTCGTGCTTTCGGTGTATTGATGGCGCTGACCGGTGGCCCTTTCGGCCTCGGTGCTCGAGCGTTTTCTGGCGTACTGGCGGAGCAGGTCATGGAAGGAGAACTGGTGGGGGCTGCGCTCCTCGATGAGGTGCGCTGCCGCCAGCCGATCGAGCAGCTTCTCGGTCTGGGCTGGTGTGGTGCCCATGAGCGCCGCGGCCGCCTCGGGGGTGAAGTCAGGGCCGTGAACGTGTCCCAACATCCGGAAGAGTCCCTGCGCGTCCGTTGGGACGGCCCTGTATGAATGGTCGAGCGCGATCTGCACCGACGTCTCCTCATCGCCGTCGATGGCCAGCGCCCCGAGCCCGTCTGCCCAAACGAGCTCCTTCACGTGGGTCGCGATGCTCTGATGTGGACGGTTGGTCAGGTTGGCCGCGGCGATGCGCAGCGCCAGCGGCAGGTAAGCGCACACGTGCGCCAGGTCGGCGAGGGCGTCGGGTTCGGCGCGTGCCCGGCCATCGCCGAGTACGTGCCTCAGCAAGTCCCGAGCCTCGCCGGCCGAGAGCACGTCCAGGGTGAGGCGGCGAGCGCCCTCGCGGGCCACGAGCCCGCCGATCCGGTCGCGGCTGGTGATCAGGACCAGGCAGCCAGGACCGCCGGGCAGCAGCGGACGGACCTGCTCGGCGGAACGCGCGTTGTCCAGGAGCACAAGCACGCTCCGTCCAGCCAGCAGCGACCGGTACATGGCAGCGGCTTCCCCGGCGTCAGCCGGCACTCGGTCCGGGCGCACGCCCAGCGCGCGCAGCAGCGCGCCGAGGGCCTCGATGGGAGGTACGGGCGCATCAGCGCCGTAGCCCCGCAGGTTGACGTACAGCTGCCCGTCGGGGAACCGGTGCGCTACGCGGTGCGCCCAGTGCACCGCCAAGGCGGTCTTGCCCACCCCGGCCGTGCCGGATATCGCCGAGATGACCACGGGCACCGCGGCGTTCGCCGCGTCCGGCAGCATGCCGTCAAGCGCGGTGAGCGCTTCGGCGCGTCCGGCGAAGCCGGTGATGTCAGCGGGCAGCTCCCTGGGGACGGGTGCGGTTCCCTCGTTGACCTGCGGTGTCAGCGCAGCCGGCCGAGCCGCGCGAATGAGCGCCTCGTCACCTCGGAGCACCGCTTCGTGTAGGCGCTGGAGGTCCGGGCCAGGCTCGACACCGAGCTGTTCGGAGAGCAGTAGACGGGCGCGGCGAAAGGCCTCCAGCGCCTCGGCCTGGCGCCCCGCCCGGTAGAGCGCCAGCATGAGCCGACCGTGCAAACCTTCGCGGTACGGATGTGCGGACGCCAGCCCGGTCAACTCGGGCACCAGTTCCCCGTGGCGACCCAAGTCGAGCTCAATCTGGATGCGTTTCTCCACAGCGGCGAGACGCCGTTCCTCGATGCGCTCCGCTGCCGCCTGCAAATGAGGTGTCGCAAGCCCGTCGAGTGCTGGCCCTCGCCATAGCGCCAACCCGTCGTTGATCGCAACGGCCGCCTCCGCGACCTGGCCCGAGGCCGCCAGCGCATCGGCTCGGACGAGCTCGTTGTCGAACCGATGCAGGTCGAGTTGCCCTTCTCTGATCTCGATGAGGTAGCCAGATCCCCTCCTGACGATTACGTCGGCACCCAGATTCGCCTCGCGAAAGACTCGCCGCAGAGCCGACAATCGGTTCTGCACTTGCGTTCGCGCGCCTTGCGGTGGTCCCTCGCCCCAGGCCGCAGCGACCAGCCGTCGCATCGAAACCACTCGATTGGCATCCAGGAGCAGAGCCGCCAAGATGCATTGGCTACGCGCGCCACCCAGGGCCACGGTGTCCACGTCCGCGTACACCTCGAGAGGGCCGAGTAGCGAAAATCTTGCAGATTGCAACGCACCTCCCAAGGAAGGTCACCGCGCATGGTCTCCGCGCGGTTCGGGGACAAGGTTCGGGGCGAACTGTGCTCGGCGAGGCGCGCAGCTTGCACGGCTGACGCGCAGGGTCAGCTGATGGGTAGCTCGTTCAACCAGCTCTGCCAGGCCTGCTCGGCCTGGGCCCGATCCTGGTCGGCGGCGAACAGGTGGTGACTTAGAAGCAGGACGTGGCCGCGCTCGGCGCCAGAGAGAACGAACCGCAAGAGCGCGTCGTCGGTGTGGACGCCGACGTAGGTCGGGAGCCGGGAGAGGTCGACGACACCCTCGATCGGCGGCACACCGTCGAGGTTGATCCGGGCCTTCGCCCCGTCGGTGACGGGGCCGGAGATTTCCAAGGCACCTGCGACCGCAGCCCAGACCTGGTCCGCAGTGCCGACGTCGGCTCGGTACGCCTCGACCGGGACGCCGCTCTGGCCCGGGAAGTGCTGGAGATACGCGGCCAGCGTGTCCAGGAACATGTCCCAGCCGACCGTCATCGCGTCGTACTCGGTCTCCCAGTCGTCGCCGAGAACCCCGCTCTGCACCATCCGCAGCACGGTGGAGCCCTGGTCGCGGCCCTCGATGAGGTACTCGATAGCCATGAAGCCGCCGTCCGGGCCGGTTTCGGTGCGCGTCGCGAACCGCCTGCCGGGCTCCCAAGCGGTGACCGTCGCCTCGCTGGTGTTGCCGGCCATGGTGAGGCTGGATCGGCCGCCCTCGCGCGGCTCCACCTCGTTGCGCCCCATGAACCAGGAGTCCACACCAGGACCGGTGGCGATCGCCTCCCACACCTGACCGGGCGTGGCGGCTAGCTCGATTTCCTTGGACAGCTCGTATGGGTGTCCCATGGTCAGGGCCTTTCCGTGTCGGTGCGATGGTTGACAGTGGGGTGCAGCGCGACCACGACGCGATGTTCGCGGCCGCCTGGGGCGGCCTCGTCGTGGTACTTGGCAACGAGGCCGTTGATGGCGGTTATCAGCTCTTCGGCGAACGCGACCCGATCACCCGCCGTGGCGAACCGGACGGTGGCGTCAGCGGCGAATGTGGCGACCCGCTTGTTGGCGCGGTCCGCACCGGTGATCAGCGCGCCGACGTCCCGCACGAGACGGGCGGCCAGCGCGAGCAGCCATCGGGCGGAGAGCCGGTCCGGCGCATCGGCTGAGTCGGACGGCACCGCGGCCAGGGCGGCCGGTGAGATCACGTAAGACGCGGCAGTGGCCCGCATGACCCGCTCGGTGACGTTGCCCTTGCGACGCTCGGCGACCAGCTCTATGAGCCCGTGCTGCTCGAGGGTCCGCAGGTGGTAGTTGACCTTCTGCCGCGGCAGACCGACCCGCGCGGCCAGCATTGTCGCGGACGCCGGCTCGGTCAATGCGGCCAGCAGCCGGGCCCTCATCGGGTCCAGCGACGCCTCGGCCGCCGCCCGGTCCTCGATCACTGCGATGTCGAACATGACACAACCGTTGCACCGACAATTAGATTTGTCAAGACTAACAAAGTTGTCGGTGTGCGCCGAGGTTGATCGGCTCGACGCCGTTGCCCGGGTGCGTGTCGACGACGCCCCGTGTGCCTCGCGCGAATCGACCGATGCCGTGCTGTCCCGGACGATCTGCGCGGTGAGCTCCGCGCCGCTGTGGGAGAGCGCCCCTCTGATCACCGCGAGGTCGGTGCCGTGCACGACCTCGTTGTGAGCTGCCAAATACGCCTATCGAGCTCGGCGCCGACTTCGAGGGACTCGTGCCGCAGCCACGGGCCGAGTTGTTCGATGGCTGCCATGCGATGTGCCACGGCAAGAATGCTGGCACCGTAATGGTCCGGTTCCAGGGCCATTGGGCGCGAGAAACAGAGGACCAATTCTGGCGCCCACCGGGAGCACCAGGCGGCCCACCGAAGCGGCCGACCACATGCGGACGGTTGGCCGCCGAAACCGCTGGCAAACCGGTGCTGGCGTTGGGGAAGCTACGTGCAGTCAGGAGCGCACGAGCCGCGGAGATCGGGCCCGAGCGTGTTGTTGACATGTCACTAACCTAGAGCCACCTTCGTGACATGTCAACGACCTTGTAGTCTGGTCGGCATGGCTAAACCCCGGTGGCTCACTGAACATGAGGAGGCGGCGTGGGTCGGTTATCGCCGCATGCGGGTTCTCCTCGACCTGCGGATCAATCGGGACCTCGTGAGCCAGAGCGGCCTTTCCGAGCAGGACTACGACGTGCTGTCGAACCTGTCCGAGGCAGTGGGTCAGCGGATGCGCCTGGGTGATCTTGCGGCGCACATGTGTTGGTCGAAAAGTCGGCTCTCCCACCACATAACTCGCATGCAAGATCGCGGCTTGGTGCAGCGGGAGGAGTGCGCGGACGACGGTCGCGGCTCCATGCTCACCCTCACGCGCAAAGGTCATGACGCGATCATCGCGGCTGCGCCTGGCCACGTTGCGTCTGTCCGCCAGCACCTCATCGACGTCCTCACGCCGGAGGAGATCGATACGCTAGCCGCACTGACGCACCGCGTCGTCGCTCGTCTGCAGGACTGACCAGGCCGTCGCGTCCAATGAATACGTGGCGCTCAGGTCTAGGCAAAGGGCAAGGAGGTCCGGGAGGCGGTGTGCGCGGTTAACGTCCTCGAACGGCCATCAGTTTGATCCAGCGTCGAGGTGCTGGCCGAGCCAGCAATTCTCGCGCAGCGGCGACCTTTTCGGCCTCGATGTGCTCGGTATCCTCTGGTAGACGATCCAATAAGGACATCGAGCCCACAAAGGCCGCCAAGTCCCCGTTGTCGCGAACCTTCAGATAAGCCGTCCAGAGCTTCTCAGCGCCATGTGCGGGCCTGATTCGTCCGTCCACAATGTCGCCCGCGGTGCGGCGCCACTGTGCGCTGTCGGCATCGGAAAGTTCGACGCCACGTTGTCGAGAGCAGTGCGGAAGAGCTCCGCCGAGTCTCGGACGTCGTTCCGCGACTGCCCGGCGAGAATACGAAGAGCGGGGCTGTCGACCCCCGGACAAGCGCCCCGATGTCGGGCAGATCTTCTGATGCCAGGTTTCCGGCCGCCATCCGGCTACCTCCAGCGGTCTGCCTCGGTCACGGGCCCAGCCTAGGTACGTTTACTTGTTGACGCGATTCGTTTGCGGCTCCGTGCTTCGAACCCCACCTCGGCTTCTCGAAACGCGTCCTTAGGCGCACCGGTGGTGGCCAAGAGCCTGCAATGGGCGCCCTCGGCTCCTATCTTGGCAGGCGCGTCTTCGGCGGTGGGCACGCGCAAGACCTCGGCGGTGCCCGCCCCGACCGCGGTGGCCTGGCCTGAGGCGTCGCGCTGCCGCAGGGCGACGGTCAGGCTCCGCGTCATCACTGACCTTCACCACGACGGCGGTGAGACTGGCCAGCCGGCGGCCGTCATTGCGCTGCGGTTGCCATGGGCCGGGAGGCTGCGATCCCCGACACGAGATCGCTTGGCGCCTCAAGGCAGCGGCGGAGTACCGATGTGGTGGGTGGATGGGCCGAAGGGGGTCCATCAGCGCAGCCGGGTTGAGCAGCCACGGCGGCTGGAAGCTGCCTATCGCCCAGTGCTCCGCAGGTGGTTGGCAACCTTGGACTGGACCGAGTCGACCAGTGCCATTTGCAACCAACGTTAGACAGCTGCTGTATGGCGATGTGCGTCTTGGATTCTCAGCTCCGGCGCCTGCTACATCCCCTGGCGACCTGGAGGCGTCGCATCTTGGCTGAGAGTTACCGGCCGGGCTTGTAGACCGGGGTGGCGCAGGAACCGGTCAACTAGCGCTGTCGGTCCACCTATGCACATCCAGTCGTCATCCCACAGAGTCGACACCGGCCAAGAGCGGTCCGCCGGAAACATCAAGCTCGGCAGGGGACCTTTCCAAAACGACCACTCTCCGCTCAGACGCCAGGTGGCGGCCTGCTCGAGCCCGGCCTCGACCAGGACGTAGGACCACCCCGCGTACAAGGTCACTTTGGGCGCGTCGGGGAAGACGATGTCATCGGCACCAGTGTCGAGAAAGCCCAGCCACCACGGCTGGCCCCCAGACTGCGCGGCCAGCAACGCAAGTACGGCTTCGTCATGGGCTTCCTGACCGTGGCCACCGGCAGGCAGTTCGACCGTGGCGTAGGCATCGAAGACCGGCGGGATGGCGGCAGCGATGGTCAACCCAGCGAAGGTGTTATCGGCGATCCAGGCGACTTCGGCGCTCGTCCCGATGCGCCAGGTTTTGCCGTCCTTGGCCTTCGTGATCATTTTGCCATAGTAGGTCTGAAAGCCAGGGACGGATACTCACAACTTCAGGCCGACCGTACGCGGCAGTATGACCTCACCGGCGACACCATTTACCTATCGACACGGCGCGGTTCAGGATTTCCGCCCGTGCCAATGATCGTGGGGCCGGGCTTTGGTGCTTGTGCGCGGCGCACTCTTCTGCCTCCAATCGTGCGCGACCGACGCCGCAGGAATCGCGTTGTGTGAATGTGACGGCCGCAATCGGGTCGTTGAGCTGACGTGCGACTCACCACGGCGTTCAACCGCATCCTGCAGCTGCCCGCAGCTTCGGCGCACACGGTGGCGTTCACCGATCAAGGCATCGTCGTCGGATTGCGTCGAGGTCGCCGCCGGCTGCACTGCCGGTGCGGGGCAAGTACCGCCGCGCGTTACGACTCTTCCCGGCGCCGGTGGCGGCACCTGGACTTCGGCGCCTGCTGGGTTTGGGTGGAAGCCAGCTGGCCGACAATGACAACACCAATTTTGCGAGGGCACACCATGACCGATGACGACCAATTCGGCCGGCGACTGGGCACCCTGCTACGCAACGAACTGTCCGACGTCCACTCCGCTCCAGGCATGACCGGCCGGCTGCGCGGCCGTGCCAGGCGCAGGCGGGTGATGGTGGGAACCGCCGCCGCAGCCCTGGTCGCGATCACCGGAGCGGTGAGCCTCGTGGTCGCGCCAGGCTCTGACGGCGTGCGCACCGGTCGGGAGCTGGTCGACGTCGCCCACGTCCGCATCCAGGTGACGGATGCGCTCGCCAGGAGCACGGACTACGTCGTACTGGCCCGTTCGGATCTCGCCGGCAACAGCCGCAGCGACGAGTGGACCGATGCCGCTACCGGCCGTATGCGAGAAGACGTCTACGTGAGCGGGAAGAAGCTGTCCTGGTCTACGTCCAGGGCAGATTGAGCGCGACCACCCGACGGGACAACTTTGACGTCTCGCTGCGCGCTCTGGAAGCCATCGCCGGCACAGTCAAGTCCAGCCGGGACGCGCCGCTGGACCGCATCGGCCCTCACTCGTGGGCACTCGTTGAGATGACACAGACCCCAGAGAAGATTGGCATCGAGCAACGAACCCTGCCTCTTCGCCGCACATCCGCTCATGCCGATGAGCGGACATCGTCGCTGCGGCTTCGGCAGTGATCGGTGTCGTCTGTCTCAGGGGCGTGCGTCGAACTGAACCCGGGCTTCGAAGACACGATCCATGTGCGTCTCCGCCCAGTTCTTGATCGCGATCATGACCGGGAACAGTTCATGGCCGAGCGGCGTGAGCTCGTAGTCGACGCGGACCGGCACTGAGGCGGTGACCGTGCGGGTGACCAGGCCGTCGCGCTCCAGCGTGCGCAGGGTCTGGGTGAGCATCTTCTGGCTGACACCTGCGATGCGGTGGCCGAGCTCGCTGTGCCGCTGCGGGCCGTCGGCAAGCGCGGGGATCACCAGGGCGACCCACTTGTCGGTGAGTCTGCTCAGCAGCTCACGGGTGGGGCAAGCCGCGAGGAACGCGTCGTAGTCACGTCTGGCCTGTTCGCGGCGTTGCGCAGCGGTGGTCGTCGCCATCTTCCCTCTTCTGGTGCCCTAGGCACTTCACGGTACCTACTTACTCACAGTACCTACGATTCGTACGGTCGTGGCGATCACGAGGTCCACGAAGGAGACGGAAATGCGCGCAGTCAGGTATGCACAGTTCGGAGACCCGGACGTCCTGCACGTGGCCGACGTGCCCACGCCCGAGCCCGGACCGGGCCAGGTGCGGGTGCGGGTCGCGGCGTCAGTTGTCCATCCGGTCGATCTGATGGTCCGGGCCGGTCGGTTCCCGGCCCCGTTGCCGACCGGTCTGCCGTACACGCCCGGCTGGGATGTTGTCGGCAGCGTCGACGCGGTCGGCCCATCGGTCGAGGAGTTCACGGTCGGCGACGAGGTCATCGGCTTCTCGCCGTGGCTGCAGACCACGGTCGGTGCCCACGCGGAGTACGTGGTGCTCTACGCTGCCTGGCTGACGACCGCGCCCGGCGGCGTCCCCGCGACCGAGGCCGCGACTCTGCCGACCAATGGCCTGGCCGCCGCGCTGGCCCTCGATCTGCTAGCACTCGCGGAGGGTTCGACCGTGCTCGTCACCGGCGCCGCCGGGCAGGTCGGTGGGTTCGTGCTGGCGCTGGCGCTGGCGCGAGCGGCCGGCCTGCACGCCACGGGATTTGCCCGGGCCGACGACCGTGAGTTCGTCGAGTCGCTGGGCGCGGCGTTCCTGTCGCGCTCCGGCGATCCGACCGGTACGTACGACGCGGTCATCGACCTGGCGGTGATCGGTTCCTCGCTGCTTGACCTCATCCGGGACGGCGGGGGCTACGTGGCCGCGTCACCCCCGCTTCGCCCGGAGCCGGTGCGAGGCATCCGGACCTTCGCGCTGGAGGTACTACCGGACGGACGACGTCTGGGCGAACTCGTCAGACTCGTCACCGGCGGCGACATCCCGCTGCGGGTCGCTGACGTGTACCCCTTCGCCGACGCGGCGGCCGCACACAAGCGGCTGGCCCAAGGCGGCGTGCGCGGCGGAGTCGTGATCGTCCCCTGATCCGCAACGGAAGCTCGGCCACGACGCGTCTGCCGTTCGCGCCACGCTCACTACCCGGCGTGGCGCGACGGCGTCCACTCATGCTGCGACCCGTTCGGCCGAGTGTGCGGCGATGACGTCGTCATGGTGTCGGACGACCTTCGGGGGCCAGCGCATTTCGCGCCGCTATCCACTGGTCGTGGAACGCGCGGGCGTTGATCGGCGTCAGATGTGGCTCGGCCTCCGGACCATAGGCCACTTCGGGCACGACGCCGTACACCAGTTCGTAGCCGCTGACCGCCTTGGTGCCGCCGGCGTCCCTCGCGTTGGTCACCGCAGAGGACTCGGCCGCGGCCGTGTAGCGTCCGTCTGGCCCCATCTCGACGTGCCGACTGCACCAGCCGTCCGGTCCGATCTCGTCCCATGCGCTCACGCCTTCGAACTGCCACGACACGTACCGGTACGCCGCACCGATCAACACCTGCCAATCGTCGGCGATGGGCTCGGCGTCCCAGCGGGCGATACTGGTGTAGTCCTCGGCCCAGGCGACGCCGGTACCCCAGCGTTCGATGTCGGCCAACGTGTCGTCCTGTTGTTCGACGTCCTGATCGATCAGCCGCTCGTCGTTGAACAGCTGCAACACGTTCGGCTCATGCCGCTCAATCCGGTACACCACCGTCGGATGCTAAACGGTTCAGTGGCCAGCCTCTTCGAACGCACTCACATGCCGCGATCCGCGTGTCACGGTCCGTGATCGCGGGGATCGTCAGGGCCGTAGCCGAATGCTGAGGCGAGTGCGTTGGAGCCCATGGGCGGTTGACTCCAGCGATTGGCCGCCCAGCACGGCGGTGGCATGAGGTGACCGGCCGCGGAGCATCCGTCAATGCGCACCGTCTGGACAACCGACCTGGGACCCGATCCAGCGTTGCGGCAGACATTCGCCGCCGACCAGCCGTCTGCCGTCGCGCCGGCGGTGGTTGGCGGCGCCGACGTCCTGGTCACGCTCGCAGAGGAGCACGAGGACTTCGACTGTCACCTCGGCGTCCTACATCACGAGCGTTGCCCCGAGCCCGGCATGCGTATCTGGGACCGCGCCACCGGCACCCTGATCCGCGCCGTGCCCGACGTGTGCGACAACGGCACGGGATACCCGGCGGTGCTCGTCACCGTCGTGGTCGACGGTCGGCCGCTCGCCGTGGTCCGTGATTGGGCGCGGCCGCGCCCAGGGGACACGTCCTCATCCCCGTGCCGTTCGATCCCGACACCATCTGGGGTGGCAAACCGCGACACCTCGTCCACGGCACAGTCAACGGCATGGGAGTCCGCGGCGTCGTGGAACGTGTTGGCGACGGGCATGGCTTAACTCTCGGCCCCGCGTGGTTACGTGGCTGCGGCCTCGCCGCCGGCGACAGCGTCACCCTCAGCATCCCGCCGTAGGGGCCTCAACGGGACGACCGCGCCGACGACATCGCTGCCGCGCTTGACGCCGACCCGCAAGCCGCCGATTTCTTCGACGCGCTCGCTCAGTTCTACCGGCGCGCGTACCTGCGTTGGATCGACGGCACTAAACGCCGGCCGGAGCAACGCGCTCAGCGCATCGCCGAGATGATCCGCCTCCTTGAAGCCGGCCAGAAAGAGCGCACCAAGGGCGGCTGAGACGAGGCCTGAGACGAACTCGTAAGACTCGCCAGTTGACTACCAGGACGAATGCCGACGGGGCGTGGCATGCTGATGCGCGTACGGGTGTTCGAACAGGGGCGGGCATGGACGACGCGAGAGCGACCTGCTGCGGCACCGGTGGCTCGTGGGCATCGGCTGGGAAACCGCTGGTCAACGCCTGTCAACTCTGCCCTGACTCGCCGACGTACTGGCGGCGTGGCCGGTCTGAGCCCTATGTCGTGGCTTCCTTGCACAACGGCATCGACCGTGTCGCCCTGGCGCGTCGTCTGGCCGCCATCGCGGCCGACGTGGCGTGGCCCGAGATGCTCCGTGATGAAGCTGCGCGCGGCTTGGACGAGGACCTCGACGCTGATGACCTGAGCGACCCGGCGATCATCACCGCCCTCAACCGTCGCAGCATCGCCCGGGCAGAAGGCCCAACTACTGGTCCCGCCACAAACGTCGACGTCAACAGACCATGAATGAGCCGACCGCCTCGGAGATCGTGGCGTTACTCGGCATCGAGACGTCTGCGCTTCCGCTCGTCTCAGGAGGAAATCTCGACGTCGCGTCCCGCGGCGCCGGCCCACGCCACTGCGTGGCATGTGGCGGCAACGCAGACGTCGTGCTCATTGCTCTGAGCCCGCTGGGCAATCGGTGGGTCGACCTGTGCGCGACGTGCTTCGCCTACGGGCGGTCCCGAGGCCGCAAGTGAGTCGATGAGCTATTCGTCAACGCCAAAGAGGGCCACGTCGTAGATCGACATGTCGCGGCGGGCTCGGACGTGCTGGACCGGGTGGCGGTAGCGCCCTCGCTCAATCGCGGTGTCCACAAGCAGTTCGGCAACCACATCGGGTTCCACCTGCACGTACCGGAGTGGTTCCGGGCGCTGCCAGGACCCGGACCACGCGGCCGGCAGCGGTTGCGGCCACGGATGCTGGACCGGCATTCCACGGCGTTGAGCGACCGGCCGGGACAACAGCGGCGCGAGCTCGCCACGTTGCTCGTCTGTCAGCGGGGTTGACCGGCCCATGTATCGCAGGCGTCCGGTGGAGTCGAGTCGGCCGATCAGGACGGTCTGTGGTGCGTTGGGCCAGCCGGTGACACCGCCGATGATGGCCTCCGCGGTCGTCCTGACGCGCAGTTTGCGCCAGCCGCTGCGCCCGGCCTGGTATCGCTGATCGAGCCGCTTCGCGACCACGCCCTCGATCCCGGTCTCGATCCACGTGTCGATCCACTCTCGTGCGACCGCGGGGTTGCTGCTGTGCGGGCACAGGACGAGTTGGTTCGGGACGTCGGCAAGCAGTTGCTCGAGCAGTTGCCGCCGTTCGGCGAACGGCGCCGGAAGCAGCGACTGGTCACCGGCGGCGAGCAGATCGAAGACGACGTAGTGCGCGGGAAACTGGCGTGCAAGCTGGAGTGCCCGCTTCCCGGCCGCGGCACGGCGCTGTAACAGCGAGAAGCTGGACCGTTGACGTCCTTCGTCCCAGACGATCAGCTCGCCGTCCAGAACGACCCTGGCCGGTAGCGGGCGAAGAGCACGGGTGATGTCAGGAAACTGAAGCCCGATCGGATGGCCGTTACGGGTCTGGAGCTGGACCCGGTTCTCGCGAACCCACGCCAGTTGCCGCCACCCGTCCTTCTCCAGACTCCCCGGTGTCTCATGAGACAGCCCTCGTTGGCCACAGTGTTCGGGGCGCTACCTACGCTCGCGCTGTTGAACGGTGTTGAAGCGGAACGACGAGGGTCGAGGTTTTCAGAGAGCTTGCCTGCGTAGCGTCGTGTTTTCCGCTGCGAGAGCGGTGATGACGGTGGCAGCGGCATCGACCTGATCTTGAAGTTGGCGGCACTGGGCCGCGCGTGCGCAGGTCGAGCGGCTGGTACGTCGACGTGCCGCAGCGGGATGAGTACGACACTGAGCTGCTTCTCAGGGAGGTGCTCGATGTCATCGAGCCTCACTCCGAAGGGCTGGCGCACGCACAGCAGGTGCTGGGACTCCGGGCGGGGATCAACGTCGTGATCGAGATGCGCTCCGTACGAGACGGAGCCGGCGACATCCTGGTGACAACTCCCGCTTTCCACCTCACCGCGGCGACGATGCGGCGACTGGCTGCTCTCAACCTGTGGCTCGACTGCGATCAGTACGTCTACTGACAGGCGACGCCCGTCATGCCCACTGTCATCGAAGCCGACGACAGTCGGCCGTACCTCCGAACCTTCAACGCGGCAAATCAGTGCGTTGACTCGTGCTGAGGCGCGCCACCGGTCGTGGCGGTCGACGAATCGAGCACATCGCGGACCGAGGGCGGATTGGCTGCGGGCTCGTAGAGCTGTGTGAACAGCGACATACTATGATGCGGGGGGCAACGATCCCTGCCCGTACGGCTCACATGGCGGTTTCGCCGGTGCTGTGGCGCCAAGGCCGGTTCGACGACACCAACCGTCGCTACTAGGCAACTGACGAACCATTCTGATGGACATGCTGATCGGTTGCCGCCTGGCCGCGGTCACGCGGCTGGCCTGGCACTGGCCCGGTGACCCGGTCGATCTCACCACAGGGCCGGTCCACCTCGTCGTGGACGACGGCCGTGGCCTGCTGTTCGACGGGCGCAGCGACTGGTCCCTGACGATCGTGCCGACGGATCCGGGTGACGAGGGCTGGCGGTCGGCCTACGACTACGGCTACGACGGTGGCCGCTGGGTCGGGCGGGACGCCTCCGGCGAGGAGCCCTTCGCCTCGGTGATCGCGGGAGTGCTGAGCGGTTGGAACCCGGAGCACGACGAGGTCGGCCAGCTGGTTGGCGGCACCCTGCACGTCGGCGACCGTGCAGTGCGGCTGGGACTGTGGGAGGGCGAGGTGATCTCATACGCGGCCGGGCGTGGGTGACTTCCTAAAGACGATGCTGGCCCGGGTTCCGGACGGATTCGACCTGCCGGATCCTCATTCTCGAGGACCAGCTCGAAGGGGCGCTGCGCCAGGACCGCGACCGCGAGGACGACTGACCGCTCCAGTTCCGGGCAGGTGAACCCTACGCCGAGGTCAGCATGGAGATGAGGCTTAGGTCGAACACCACGGCGGACGTCTTTGAGCGACCGTTTTGGGGGCAGCCTCACCGGAGCCGAGGAAAGCCGCCCGGGCCATGTCTATCCGCCGTTGGCGCCCCGCAGAGACGGCCGTGCTGGTACGACCCCTCCCGGCGTCGGGTCCCCGCGCTGACCATGGCCCGTGCTCGATCAGTAGGCGGTGGGAGGAACTGCGCATCGCAGTGGGCCGAGGGCCGTTCATGGACGCGACTGAGGTGCGACGGTGCCGACCGCTGTAGCTGGGCCTTTGGTGACGGGGCACATGGTGATCTTGCGGCACGACTTCGAGTTCGGCGCCCCCTGCTTGGTCATCGACGGCGTCGAGGCGTTCGTGCGACTGGATGGTGATATCGACGGCGACTGCGTCGACGCCATGGACGATGTCGTGGGGCTGCTTCGCCGCAGCGCACCGCGCCGGATCTTCACCGATCTCGGCGGTGTCGTATTCGCCGGCGCCGCCTTGGCCAATTTCTTGGTCCGGGTCGTCGATGCGCTGCCAACCAGCTCGACCACCAGGTTCGCTGTCTGCTATCTCACGGCGGGAGCGGTCCTGCGTGTCGCGGAGTTGCGGCTCTTGGCAGCGGCCGTGACGGGCCAGCTCAGACGCTGAACCCACGGAAGCGGTCGCGCCGGGCGGGAAACGGGGGGATCCCGCCCGGCGTCCTTTATGGGACCGTGCCGGTCTGGCCGATACAACCTGCACGACGACCACTGTTGAGTATGGACATCCGCGTCATCAGCGCATCCTTAGTGGACCATAGTTAGACCTGCGGCCCGCTTGGTGGTTGGCTCATGACATTTCCGTGATGACGTCGTGGATCGGTGCGGTTGCGTTTCGCCTTCGACGCGCTCGCGTTAGACGCCAGTTGGCGCCAGTCGTCTCAAGGCTGGCGGATGGCCTCGCCTTCGATCTCGATTTTGATCCTCTTGCCAACAAGCACGCCACCGGTCTCGAGGGCAACATTCCAGGTGAGTCCGAAGTCCTCGCGGTCGATCTCTGTGGAGGCGATGAACCCGAAGATGTCCTTGCCGGACGGGCTGCGGCCGACGCCCTCGAACTCAACTTTCAGGTCGACCGGCCGAGTGACGCCCTTAATAGTCAGCTCGCCCGACATCACGAACTCGTTGCCGCTGCGCGACTTGACGCCCGTGCTGCGAAACTCGAGCGTCGGATACTGGTCGACATCGAGAAAGTCGCCACTGCGCAGGTGCTCATCGCGGCCGGCCTGTGCAGTCGCGATGCTTGCCGCCTCGATGGTGGCGGTGACGGACGTCGCCAAGGGGTCTTCGCCTACTGCGATCGTGGCGGCCGCCTCGTCGAATGTGCCGTGGACCCTGCTCACCACCATGTGGCTGACGGCGAAGCTGACGCGCTTGTGCGCCTGGTCAAGGACATAGGTGCCCGCAGTCGGAATGGTTAGACCTTCCCAGCTGCGGGTGTGCGATTCGGTGCTTGTGGTCATGACGATGCGCCCCCAAGGAGGAGTTTGGTTGACGTAACAACTACCCCGGCACCGTACGCTGCTGGCGCGCCAACCGACAAGAGTTTCCGTGCAAGGGTGTTGCAATTCGCATGGACACTGGTTGCGCCATTAACTCGCCATCAGTTGATCACCATTCGACAATCGTTTGATCATAGATTTGCCTGAGCTCCGGGGTGTCTCACGTGTGCGAGCCCTGCCAATGATAAAACGGTGGCATAAGTGTGACAGCTCGGTGATGGTGACGACCGGCGAAATTCGGCCGATCAGGCACGACGCAGTCGGCGGGGAGTAGTCGAACGATTCTGCCAGCGGCGCCTGGGATAGGTTGCGGCGCAGGTAGAGCAGGGGTTAGCCCGACGCTACGAGCGTCTGGCGTGGCGACGGGGTGGGTCCACGGTGCTGCGGTTTTAGAGGCGTGAGAACGAACCGGCCGACTTGATCAAACGCCCAGGCTCGTCGTATTGTCTGTCGCGACGGCATGTCCGCGAAGTCTGTTTGAGTTACTTCAAGTCTGTTGACCTGCCCGCGACCGTTGCGCCCAATTCCAGCACTCCACGGGCTGATCAAGCCTGTCGAAGCAAACCAGTCGACACTTGTCGAATGAATAGCGTTGTAAATCAGGCAAGGCTGCTCCAGTTATCGCTGGTCTGCTGCCCCTAGGGAGGCAGGCGGCATCGTCCACTAAACCGATGCGGAGACAAATGTTCACAAGTCGCGGATCAACCATTCGACTTGATCGCCGTACTTTGCTGAGAGGATCTGCAAGCCTTGCAGTTGGCGTTGTTGGCGCGCAGCTAATTGCGTCCAGCGAGGTGAACGCCGCGCTGCCGAACTACATCAGCGGTTCCGTGATCCAGGCTAGGCTTAATGATGCACGTAACGGTATTGGCGCCCGCGATTCACTCGGCCGATACATTGCAAAGCCAGGCGCCGGGACTTACCTGCTAACCACGCCACTTGTCATCTATGCCAACACTCATCTTGATGTGACTGGTGTTAGGATCGTATCGAGATTTCCCACTTCGGGCGTCAAGCATACGATGCTGATCAACTACGTACCGTCTGGCGCGACCGGCTATACCGGAGCGGGCAACATTGCTATTACTGGCGGCAGCTGGGATCCAGTTTGGGACTTCGCCCAGCGTGGCGTCTTGGGCAGCGCGCCTGCCATGAACGTGCTGACGCTTACGCACTGCAGCGACGTTGTGATCGATGCCGCGACGATCTGGAATGTTAAATGGTGGCACGCGGTCGAGTTCAACGGTGTTCGGCGCGGTACTGTAAAGAACTCCAATTTGAAGGGCTGGATTGCAGATCCGAATAACGGCCTGTGGCATGGTGAAGCCGTACAGCTCGACCTCCCTACTTCCATCAACACGTGGTCCGGGGCCAGTGATTCCACGCCGTGCCGCGATATCCTGATTTCTGGTACGCTCTGTGATACGTCAGGTTCACAACCTGGCTGGGGTCAGCTGACGGGATCGCACACGTTTGACGCTGCGCATCCCCATGTTGGTGTGCGAATCGAAGGTAATACCGTACGCAACGCGCGCTGGGATGCAATTGCGACAGCGAACGCACAATCGGTCCATATCGCGAATAACGTGGTGGAGAATTGTGTTGGCGGTGTGTATGTTAAGTCGGTTCCGAATGCGCCTCTCCAGACGGTCGAGATAATCGGCAATCAGGTTAATGGCATCAATGGACGTGACGCTCTCGCGGTCCGAGCCGATCCGGCAGGCGGTCCAATCAGCGACGTTCTGATCAGTGGCAATGTCGTGGACTGCGCCAAGGTGAATTACTATGGCGCCGTTTCCTTCCGGCAAGGACATGTAGCGGATTGCGCCGTATGACTGATTGTGTATCCCTTCTATTGATGGAATCGTGAACGCGGCAAATTTTGGTCGAGGTTGACCCCAGAAAGGCTCCTAGTCAATGTCTGCGCGTTGACCGACGCATGGAGTCTTTCTGGCTGCTGCCCTCCGCTGGCTGAAGGGCCGGGGCCGTGAAAATCGCCGCACCGGCCCACGTCGAGTCGCGACGAGCCGGCGACGATCGACCACCGAAATTGCGCCCGTCGGTGTGATCGATTCGGGACGTCCGGGTGCTGGCTGGAGGCCGGGGTCGCCGTCAAGTAATAGGGGCGTCCGAGCGATATCCTTTCGCGGTCAACTACAAGATCCGCTAGCTGGATTACCTTCATGACTGGGTGACGGAGCTTCAGAGGTACGACTGATCAGGTTTGTCGCCCTGATTAGCGGGTCATTCACGCCCAGCAGCCCTGAGCTCAGGTTAGTAGTACAGCTCCTCGTGTGATTTGCGGTAGTCGGCGATCGCCTCCAGGCGGCCCGCAGCCGCGTGGGTTGCCCAGCCTGGGTTGGCGAGCAGGATACGGCCCAGCGCGACCAGGTCGAACTCGCCGCCTGTCAGCCGCTCCACCAAACCCGACACCGTCTCGGGTCCACCTACGCGCAGGAAGTCGCGCGTCAGACCGACCGACCCCACCGTGATCGACGGCAGGCCGGTGAGACGCTTGGCCCAACCGGCCAGATTCAGCGGTGATCCGGCGAAGGCCGGCTCCCAGAAGCGACGCTGCGACGCGTGCAGGGCGCTTGCGCCAGCGTCCGCAAACGCGGTCAAGATTTCGGCGAGTTCGGCCGGGGTATCCGCGATGCGAGCGTCGAACGCGCGCTCCTTGAACTGCGAAAACCGCACGATTACCGGGTAGTCCGCAGGAAGCTGTGACCGCACCGCCCGCACGACCGCGGCCGGGAACCCCGCCCGCCGCGCCGGGGAGCCGCCGAAGGCGTCGGCTCGGCGGTTTGTGTATGGCCATAGGAACTCGTCCAGCAGATACCCGTGCGCGGCGTGAATTTCCACGGCGTCGAATCCGGCCCGCGCCGCCACGCGAGCGGCTTCCGCGTACGCCTCCAGCAGCTCATCAATGTCTGCCACCGTCATTGCGTGCCCCGCCGGCCGTCTCGGCTCGTGCACGCCCGACGGCGTCCAGGCTGGCAGGCCGTCGACCGGCTCGCGCAAGCTACCCAGATGCCATAGCTGGGCGGCGATCCGGCCACCCGCATCGTGGACCCCGTCGATCACGCGCCGCCAGCTCACCTCAGCGGGGCCGGCGGTCATCCGCGGCACGGTGTCCTCGTGGCTCGCGCTGAGATGGCCGACCAGGACACCCTCTGTGATGATGAGCCCGATGCCATTTTCGGCGCGCCGCCGGTAGTAGTTAGCTACTGCTGGTGCTGGCACGCCGCCGGGCGCGTGGTTCCGAGTCATCGGCGCCATGACGATCCGGGAAACGAGCGGCATCCCGGCGAACGTAACGGGCTCCAGGAGAGGTGCCATGGGCGGGTCGGTGGCGAGGGTCGCGGTCACCGGCTCACGGTAGGAGGTGACACCGGTGTCAAGGGCAAGCCGCGTTAGGCCGCAGACGGCTGGGCTTTGTCCCCGAGGGTCATGTCCTCGATGATTTGGTCGAGCGCCGACACGGCATGGGCGAGTTGCGCCAACTGGACAACCATCCGTTCCCGCTCATCGCGCAGCCGGTCGGTGAGCCAAGCTGTGCGGATGTCGGGGTTCGTCATGCAGGGCAGCAGTTCGTACATCCGCTTGCTGTTCAATCCAGCGTCGAAGAGTCGCTGGATGAGGCGTATCCGCTCGACGGCCGCCTCTGGGAACACCCGCTGCCCGCTGGACGTGCGCACGGCCGTGAGCAGGCCTTGCTGCTCGTAGTACCGGATCGACCGTGCGCTTGCCCCGGTACGTGCCGACAGCTCCCCGATCCGCATTGCTCCTCCACGTCCACGTGTCCTGCTCGTGCCTTCAAAATCACCTGAACTCTGAGCCGTCGTCGGCTGCGTCCGCATCTGCCGAGTTGATTGCGGCTTATGGACCGTGGGCGCCTCTGGGGGATGATTCGCTAAACCGGTCACGAGGGCGGGAGGTCAGCGTCGACCGGACTTCACTACCGTGCGTCGAACTGGGCGCGGGCGCGAAAGACGCGGTCCATGTGTGTCTCTGCCCAGGTCTTGATCGCGACCATCATTGGGAACAGGTCGTGGCCGAGCGGAGTAAGCGCATAGTCGACGCGGGCCGGCACCGACGCGGTCACGGTGCGAGTGAGCAGGCCATCGCGTTCCAGTGTGCGCAGGGTCTGGCTGAGCATCTTCTGGCTGACACCGGCGATGCGGCGGACGAGCTCGCTGTGCCGTTGCGGGCCGCCAGCGAGCGCCGCGATCACCAGTGCTGCCCATTTGTTTGTCGGTGAGCGTGATCGATGTAGCAAGCAACGAGCTTGTGGGCCTGCAACTATTTGAACATGGTTTGCGATCGCGGAGCGCTCCTGACCTTCGACTGGAGCGTTCCAGCTAGATCCTTCACACCTCGCTATCACTCTTAGCCGCCGTGCACACACCAACGGTGCTAATGTTAAGCCGCTATGTTGATAGTAGTGCGCCACGTCACAGGTGGATCACCAGTCCACAATCGAGTAAAAATCAGCCATGGACTCCGACACAGCTGGATCGTGCACAACAATCTCGCCGACGCAGCCGTTCACCCACCCACAGTTCCGGATCACGGTCCTGGTTCTCGTACAATTTCCTCAACATTCGTCCCGAACTGCTCCAGCGCCTCGCTCGGCCGCATGAGGGCCTGCGCTGGATGCGGTAGCGGCGACCGGTCACGCGTCCGGTGACGGTGGTTGCGCAGATGTGCCGGTACGGCTCGTGGATCGGCACGGGCCGCCCGGTGACGTAGCTCGCGCCGATCCACACGCCGTTGCCGGTCATGGCTAGAACGGCGGCTCGTCATCGAATTCCGCATGTCCGGAGCTCGCGGGCGCGGCGACCGACCACGGGTCGTCGTCGGCCGTGCGGCCCGAACCGGGCGAGGCGGCCACGGCGGTGCGACCCGCGGTGCGGTCCATCTTGCGAAGGGTCGCGGTGGCATATCGCAGGGACGGGCCGATCTCGTCGGCTTCCATCTCGATGACGGTGCGCTTGTCGCCCTCGCGGGTCTCGTACGTGCGCTGCCGTAGCCGCCCGGTCACGATGACCCGCGCCCCGCGGGACAGCGGCTCGCCGTCGCGCCACTCGTTGCTCTGCCGGGCGAGGTGCCGGGGTGGCGACGCGATCCGGAAGCGGGCGACCGCGGCGCCGGATGGGGTGAACCTGAGTTCGGGGAGGCCGGTCAGTAGATCATTCGCCAGATAGGCCGTCCGATCACACAGGCGGGCTCGCCGCGCCCCTCCAGCGTGGGGTTCCGGTGCGCCTCGGGTTCTCGATGGAGGCGGGCAATTCGCAGTCGCCTTCCAGGACACATTGGGCAGACCGCGGGTCGGGATACTTCGCTGGTTGTCAGGCTGCCGCACCGAACGACGCCGAATGGGCGGTGATATCACCGCTGTGCGCAGTGGGCGCGGTCACGACCGGCCTGCTTGGCGTCGTAAAGAGCGTTGTCGGCAACGGCGAGAAGTGTGGGCAGGTCGTCATCGAACCGGCAGGCTGCAACGCCGATGCTGATCGTTGCCGGAATCAAGCCGGACCGCGTGTTGGTCGGCCGGTCGCCGGCTGCGGCCAGCAGCCACTCGGCCACCTGCATGCCGGCGTCGAGCTCGGTGTTTGGCAGGAGCACGGCGAACTCGTCGCCGCCATACCGCGCAAGGATGTCAGTGGCGCGGATGCTGGTGGCTAGGCGGTCGGCAACTGCTCGAATGACGTCGTCGCCGGTGGGGTGCCCGTAGCGATCATTGATGCGTTTGAAATTGTCGATGTCGATCATCATGGCGGTTGCGGGCTGGCCGATGCCGCGCGCGGCGGCGAGCGTTCGCTCGGCCGCGTCGAAGAAGCGCCGGCGGTTAGGTACTCCGGTCAACTCGTCGACGGCGGCCAGTGTCTGCACCTTGGCGAACAGCGTGGCGTCCTCGTACGCTGCGGCGCCCTGACCAACGAGGGCGGTGGCGACTTTGATCTCGGCTTCCGTGTACGCGTGCTCGTCTGGCGTCGCGAGTAACAGCGTACCGAGGCGGGCACTGCGCGTCGCCAGCGGCAGGACGATGGCCGATGCCACCGGCTCGAGGTAGGCCCTGATGGAGGCGGGCAGCTCCGCAGGGGTCAGCGCGACAGGCTGTTCCGCCTCGAGAAGCCGTCGCAGCGCTGGGTCGTCGGGCAAAGTGAGGGTGCGCGGTGGTGCGCCGTCCCGTGCGGCGACAAGCGCGCGTAGTCCCTCGTTGGCCGAAGTTAGCAGGCAGGTGTCCTGCGGCGAAGTCACTTTGGCGAGGTGACCGAGCAGGCGGTGGAGTACCTCGTCCGGCTCGAGCGTGGCGGACATATCCCGCAGGGTCTCGTGCAGCATTTCCGCGAGGTCGCGTTGCCGTCGAGTCATCTGCATCGACGCTTCGAGCTGGGCGGCACGGGCGGTTTCCATGGAGGCACCGATATGGTCGGTGATGGCCGTGAGCGTCTCAAGATCCTCGGCGGTGAAGACACCTTTGGCAATTTGGCTGTCGAGGTAAAACACTCCGCGCATCTGGCCATCAAGCCGCAGTGGAGCAACCAGAATACTGCGCAGGCCGTGGATGACTGCGCTCTGCGAGCCCAGCGCAGCGCCCTCCTCGGTTCCAGTTACCACGATCGGTTCGCCAGTGGCCGCCACCTGGTCGACCAGCGTCGTGCTGTACTGAACAAACGTTTGGACGTCCTGGCCGTTAGCGTCCCGGCCTAGGTAGGGCGAGAGGGCGCCGGGGTCGCCATCGCCACCCGTGCTTGTCTCGAATAGAAATAGCAGAGCGCGGTCGGCCATAAGGATCCGGATCGTCTCGTCCAGTGCGATGCGGACCAGCGAGTCGTGATCCACTGCCTGCGCTGCGGCCCGGCTCACCGCAAGCACCGCCTGCAGTCGCATGTGCTCGATGGTGCCGGAGGACGCTCGACCGACCACTCTGGAACCGTCGAACCCCCCTTGAACGTCGAATTCGGCCCGGATTCGCCGGATACGATGCGGCCATCCCTCCTCGACCGCGATCGCCTCGGCATATTTCGCCTGGCGCGTCGCCTCGACATTGTGCCCTAAGGCGGCCATCGCCCGAGCCCGAGTTTGTGCCGTCTCAAACGCGAGGAGCGGTGCGTCTGGTTCAAGCGGGCGGATCCGGGCGAGCGTATTTAGGCACCGCCGTGGCCGTCCCTCGATGAGGTGGAGCTGGGCCCGAGCCAGCCGGGCGGCGCCCCGTAGCAGCGCCGTGTTAGCCACTAAACGTAGTTGCCGGACGGCTCGATGGGCTGCTGCACGCCGCTCGGCCTTCTGCTTCTTCGATGCCGCCCCGTACTGCGCGACCCGGCCGAGCGCTTGGTGCATCCAGAACACCCGGTACTGCCGGAACGCAAGCAATGGTTTGATTCGGAGACTCTGGAACTCGGCAACAGTCTGGTCGAACGGTTCGCCAATTTCCCCCTGTTCATGCCAGGCGACCATCTCGGCGCAGAGCAGGTTGACCCTGTGACCGACGCTTCCGTGCCGGTCGACCAGTTTCCGGGCCCGGCGCAGCTCTGCGCCGGCTTCGGCCGCGCGGCCTACTGCCGAGAGGGTAAAGGCCGCGACAGCGATCATCGAAGTAGGGCTGACCTGGTCAGCGACGTTGGCGTCGTTCGACCGCTGTTGCAGCGCGTGCGCGTACCAGGAGCGTGCAAACCGTGTTCGCCCCTCCACAACGGCCTCCCAACAGATGCTGGCGACCCCGTCGTCGACCAGGCCAGGATCGAGCCAGCGCTGATTGTCGTCCAGTGACCGAATTAAGGCGGCTCCCCCGTCCCGATCGCCCATGTAGTAGGCCGCCGCCTGGAAGTGTTGACCGAACGCGAGCACACGTGGATCGTTCAGATTGGCTGCCGTGACCTGGAACCGGCGGAACAGCCAGTCCGACAGTGGCCACAGCCGCATCACGGCGGCGGCAAATCCAGCCAATACCAGCGTCCTGGCGTATTCCGCGCTGAGCCCAAGTCGGCTCCCCGCGGACAGTCCCCTCATCGCGTGGACGGCGAACAGTCCGGGTCGCAGGCCAGTAAAACCCGCGTATGCGCACACATAGTGGAGCGATGAGATGAGCGCGTGCCGCTCACGTCGTCGGGCACGGGACGTGCCGAAGCCGATCCCCGTAGCAACCACGAACAGGCCCTTGGCGCTGGCCCCAAGCATCAAGCCGAGCGCCAGCAGCGGATTACGCGGGACCCAGACACCTAGTTCGGCGAGTGCCTGATTCGCTGCCGTAAATGCCTCGCTGTCGTGCCATGTAGCCCGATGCACGTCGGCTAGCTGAGCCAGAATCGCGGCGCGATCCAGCGCACTGGCTTCGACGCTGAGCGCTTGTTCCAGCCGCTCCTGTGCTTGGTCGTACCTACCGTCGCGCTGCAGCGCGGTTGCGAGCAACCGCAAGAAGGCGCCATCCAGGGGATTGCCGGTCTCGGCGGCATGTTCAAGAAAGGGGATCGCTGCGGCCGGCGCGTGCTCGGCGATGGCAAGCCGGCCGGCGTCGACGCAGGCGGCGAAGACCTGCGGGATCACGTCGGCCTGATCGCTGTTCATCTGATCGCTGTTCATATAGTGGTGGGCCACCGCGTAGACATCCGAGGGTTCAGCTGCAGAGGCTCCGGCCACTGTGGGTGCGAGGACGTCAGCGATTCGTCGGTGCAAAGCCCGCCGTGCCGGGGAGGCGAGATCGTCGATTAGTGCCTCGCGGACACGGTCGTGGACGAAGACGTAGCGGCCACCAGGGAACCAAGTGACGAGGTGACGGCTGGCGGCCTCCTCTAGGGCGGCGAGCGAAACGCCGAGGTCGGTTCCGCACACTGTCGCGAGGAGATCCGGCCGGAACTGATCCCCGATCAACGCCGCGCTCATGAGTAGCCGCCGGCTCTCCGCGGTGAGCGTGTCCACCCGCGCCAGCACCAAACTCAGCGCATCCCCTGGCAGCTCCAGCGCGCCAAGCTTCTCCTGATCGAGCATCCACGTGCCCCATGCGGGCCACAGCAGCCCGGCGTCAATGACAGAGCGCAAATATTCCAGGCTCACAAACGGGTTGCCACCTGTCCGGGTGGCAAGTTGTCTGATCAAATCCGCCGCCGGGTCGATGCCCGGGAAATGCCCGACCACCAGGTCTGCAACCCCCCGCTCATCGAGTGGGGGCAGTGTGAGCTCGAGGCTGATGGTGTCGCCGAGAGCCATGCGGAAGTCGTCGGTGGCCGCGCCGCTTGCTGGGTCGTCTCGGCCGGTGCACACGATCAGCAGCGGTACTTCGTTCGCCACCGCGGCGAGCCTGGCAATGATTTCGCGAGTACCACAGTCGAGCCACTGCACGTCATCGAGGTGCAAGATCATGCCGCCGGTGGTTGCGCGGGCCAGTTCAACCACAAACTTAACGACTGCATCAGCGAACTGATCCGTGCGTTGGGCTGCGTCGTCGGGGTTGTCGGGTTCGCTGCCCAACAGGTCACCAAGTGCCGGGGAGAGATCGCTCAACAAAGACCCTGCGCTGCCTGCGGCCGCGCGGAGGCCTGCATTCCAGACAACTCGAGTCTCGTCTGCCACGGTGGCCAACGCCCGCACCGCATCGTCAACGGCGCGACGGAGTGCCGCCAGCGGCCGAGAGTCGTCGATGGCGCTCTTGCCCGAGAGCACAAACGCCCCATCCGCACGTGCTGCCGCGACCAGCTCTGCGACTAGTCGGCTCTTGCCCGACCCACTCTCCCCCCGCACAACGCACACGCCGCCGTTGCCGCCGCGGGCCTCCATCCAGCACGCCGCTAGGCGTGCTAGCTCGCCATCCCGGCCGGCGAGCGGGCCACGAGCGTCCGGGCCGGGACTCCGGCGGCGGCCAGGCTCGAACACCGCCTTGGGGTCGGCGGCGAGCTGGCGTAGGTCTGCGACCAGGTCGTCGTCGTTGGCGTACCGGTCGTCGGGGTCCTTCGCGAGCAGCTTGTTGACAATGGCCGCGATCGTCGGACACGCTCGCAGCAACTCTGGCGGAAGCTCGGGTGGGGTCACAGCCGCATGCATACGTAGCAATGCCACCGGATCCTCCGCAATAAACGGCGGTTCTCCAGTGACGCATTCATACAGCACAACCCCGAGAGCGTAAAGGTCCGAACGGAGGTCGACGGGCCGCGTTAGCATTCCTGACTGCTCCGGCGCCGTATAGGCGAGCGTTCCGACCCTGGCTTGATCGCGGGATGCGAGTTGGATGGCAAGCCCGAAGTCAATCAGCTTGGCCCCGCCGTCACCGACGACCATGATGTTGTGAGGAGTGATGTCGCGGTGCACCAGCCCCGTCCGGTGCATAGCGGCCAGCACCTCGCCGATGTCCATCACCAAGCGGATCGCCTGGACAGGCCGTAACGGACCGTCGACCAACACATCAGACAGTGGACGACCCTCTACGAGATCCAGGATTAGATACGGTCTATCACCGAGTTGTCCGACTTCATAAATGCGAGGTAGCCCGGGATGGCCGACGGCGGCCATCAGCGCCGCCTCCCGGCGCAGAATCGTCAACTCTTGCGTCGGCGGGGTCGTCACCATGCCCGCCTGCGTGTTGATCTCGTCGGCACGTCCGGGGTGCAGCAACTTCAATGCCATGATCGCACCCTTGCGCCGAACTCGGTAAACAACGGCATTCCCTCCGCGACCCAGCTCTCCCAAAACCTCCACATCTGGGGACAACATGCCCAGACCAGGCCGCTTAGCTGGGTGCTCCGGAGTGACGTTCGGTGTCCACATGGTCGAAATCCGTCGCGTTCATATCACCCTTATCGGCACCCAGGCGCAGCGGTGTAACGAAGGCCTGAGCGCCAACCGTCCACCGACCATAGTTCGTACGAACGCTCGGCTGGGCAGAACGGTTAAGAATCAGCGAACCATTACGCACGGCAGCAATGCCTGTCCATTTAAGGTCCGCAGTATCCTGGGCTTGCCAAATGGACGATAAAACCCACGCTTGGGGGAGACGGTGTTACTCGAGTGTTGTCTACCGTGTACGCGCCTCAGTGGTGAGAGCGGCTATTCGGCCTGCTTTGCACCACCTGTCGGCTAGTGGACCGACCGTCCCGTAGTCGTGGCACGGCCTGCTGCTGCCAATGACCCTCGCCCCAGGCTGGCTGAACGCGGCATCCCGCGTCGTCCCGTTTCGATACACGGTCGATGCCGTACGCCAGGCATTCCTCAGGCATTACGCGAACGGCACCGTCGCGATCGGTGCCGCCGTCACCCTCACCCTCACCCTTGCGGCTGTCTGCATACTCGCGGGCACCCACCTCGTCCAGCGCGCAAGGATCTGACGCCGAAGCACATCCCCAGACGGGCGCGACTGGAAGGTGAGGCGTACGACCGCGGCCGACCTCGATTTGGGGCGCAGCTCGGTCACAATAGAGCGGCCGGGCCAGCTTGCGCTGTCCGGATGCTCACCAGGTCGTTACGCCGGCTCGATGGGCAGCCGAAGCTGACAGGTCGCGGTGCTGAAGTCGTCCGTACGCTCGAGCACCGCAACGATCTCCGGACCTGGTCGCAGACGCCACGGGTTGGAGGAGAACCACTCGGTTGCGGTCGCGGCACAGCGCACCCTGTGAGCCGTACGACGTCGACCGCCCCGCACCGCTGGGCCACCGCGTCGTGCCCGCCAAAACAGCCGCCGGCGCCCTAGCCCGATCTCATGGTTTATCCAGCGGATAACTGACGTCCGCCACGATCTCGATGGGCAGGATCTCCGCATGGACCTCGGCGTGAGCGTGTGCGTCGGCGAAGGCGGCTTCCTGGGCGCCCGGTTCATCCGGCCGCTTCTCGCCGGACCAGCCGCATTGGCACGCCGTCCAGAAGAAGGGCGGGTATTTGTCCTTGTCCTTGACGTACATGACGTGAACGCGCTCGAACGTCTCCCGCTTCCGCTTTCGCCACCATGTCACCGCAAACTCCGATCAGAACCGTTGATGGAACATGATCAGAAATGCTCCCGCACCAAAACCCCACGGAAATCAGCCACACGGCCTACGTCAGCCGACGGACAACCAACAGGAGCTCGACAAACTTGAGACGAAGGACTACCGCGCGAGGACTGCGACCGTCGGAACGTGGTGTTTCCGGGGTGACGGGAGCCGTCTTGGTTCGTTCCCTCACCCATTGCCGGACCACCCGTACGGCTTCGGGACCTGGCTGTTGTACGGATACCACGAGGACGAAGAACTCGACGAGGTGCTCGGCTCCGCGACGCCAGCACGGGCCGCGTTCGACCTGATCTGTGTGGCCGGACGCCGGTACTTGGCGGCCCGCACCGCGGCCCACCTTCGGCGGGTGCGGGCGGCGGTTCCAGGGATCGAGGTCGACGTGATCCGCAACCCCCAGGCCGCCGCCGAAGCGTTCCGCGACGTTGGACGGAACCCTCGACGCGCTGCATGCGCTGGGCCGCGTTGGCCCCGTCCGGGCCACCGCCCATGCCGTCGGCGGCGGCTGACGCCGCGTTGGCCGAGGTGCTCGACCGCCTGATGACACCGCGGCCCGGGTGCGGTGGGCGGCGCTGGCCGGCGGCCCGCAGACTGTGCTTGGCGCCAAGCAGGTCGCGCTCCGCGAATGGCATCGCCGCAGACTGGACCAAAGCGGTCTGTGGCGATGGGAATCAACTCGTACATCGGTGATCTGGAGACCTGCTTCAAGCTGTTGCCGGTCTCGTTGTACCGGTCGTTGGAGATCAAGTCGCGGGGCTTCGGTATGGAGGCGGAGGTGACCGGGAAGCTGTTGCGTCGCAAGATCCGGCCGTATGAGGTGCCGATCAGCTACCGGGCTCGTGGTCGTGAAGAGGGCAAGAAGGTCACCTGGAAAGACGGCGTCGAAGCACTGTGGATCCTGGGCCGCGAGCGCGCCCGCAAGCCCTGACCACCGACACATTTCAAGATGAGGGCAGGGGAGGTCAATGACCGCGGAGGATACGAAGCTGACGATCCGCGCCGCACGCCAGACGGATGTCGACGGATCGCCGGTCTGTTCGATGAAGCCGTTGCTCGGTTGTTACGGAGCGGCCGGGTTGGTCAGTTGGGCACGGTGCCGTGGTCGCAACTGCCGCGGCGGTGGCTGCCATCCGTGACTGGTGCGGCGGACCCGGAGGGTAGGCCCCGAGACATCAGAGAATCGAATGGCCGGGGGTATCGTGCTCGGCAACGCGCCGAACCACGTCCCACCGGCCACGGTCGACGAGGTTTACGTATGCGCCTTGGTCGCCTCCCGTCACGCGAGCTCGCGTGGGACCGGCCGGAAACTCCTGCGTTTCGCCGAGGAACAGACGCGAGCAGCCGGGATACGCCGGCTACGGGTCGATTGTTGGGCCTGCGGGAACGGAAAACTGGTGCGCTACTACGAGTCCGTGGGTTTCCGGGCCACGGACCGTTTCGCGGTTGAGGCCTGGCAGGGCCAGGTTCTACAAATGGATCTCCTGTGACGTTTGCTCCGGCCTCGAGGCGGGCGTGGCGTCCTGTGGCGAGCTCATGATGTTTCAGCGACGTGTGCGGGGTTGGCGCCGTTACGTTCGGCGGATGCGAATCAGGGCGGCCGCCACCGTGCTCCTTGTGGCGGCGATTCTCGTCATCGCGGTCACGTTGCCGGGTCGGGTCGAACAGTGC
The DNA here is from genome assembly GCF_900107455.1 of Asanoa ishikariensis. Taxonomy (GTDB): domain Bacteria; phylum Actinomycetota; class Actinomycetes; order Mycobacteriales; family Micromonosporaceae; genus Asanoa; species Asanoa ishikariensis. The sequence goes on from NZ_FNQB01000005.1 coordinate 554,006, forward strand.
GATGAGCGTGGACGGGTCCTCGCGGGCCTGTCGATCTTGCGGCAAGCGCCCGACGGGCTGGTGCTCTCCGACGCGTATGCCGGCTGCGCCGTTGATCGCATGGTCGCCTACGCAGGTCGACAGCTCAACGGCGCGGCGTCGAAGGACGCGGTGGTCGCCTATTACCGGCGGACGTTGGAGCACGACGGATGGCACATCGCGGTGGATGTGCCGTCGCCGAGTCCCGCCATCCTCTGGGGCCGCAAGGAGATTCTTGGCGTCACGGCCTACTTGCGCCTCTCGGAGGCGAACGAGGACACCTACGACCTTCACATCACGGACGGGTTTCCTGGCGGGTCATGAAAGGGAGTTCAGGTCGACGGTGTTGGCCATCTCCCGCGCGCCGTCGTCGTTGAGGTGCATGCCGTCGCCGCTGTCCAGTGCGGGGTGCAGGAAGTCCGGAGCGTTGGGGTTGGCGACCGCGGCGGCGACATCGAAGACTCCGTCGAAGGTGTCGGTGGTCCGGATCCAGTCGTTGACCATCCGTCGAGTGGCGAGTGCTTCGGGGGTGCTGATCCCGGGATAGATGGCGCCGCCGAACGGGCCGATGGTGGCCACGAGGATCTTCAGCTCGGCGGCGTGGGCCCGCGCGGCGAGTTCGGTGAAGCCCGCGACAAGCGCGTCCGCTGCGGCGGGCGGCTCGCCGAACATGCCGGGCAAACCCAGGTCGTTGATCCCGAAGTGGACCAGGACGTGGGTGGTGCCGGGCACCGAGAGCACGTCCCGGTCGAATCTCCTCAGCGCGTGTTGGCCGACCTCGTCCGTCAACAGGCGGTTGCCAGCGATACCTTGGTTGACGACCCAGCCTTTGTCGAGGCGGCGGTTGAGGAAGTCGACGGAGCGGTTGTTCGCGCCGACCGTCGATCCGACGCCCTCGAACCACGAGTCACCGAATGCCACGGCGATCGAGTTGCCGACCGAGCTGAGCACGTCGATGCCCGAGACGTAGAACCTGGCCTCGACCTGCTCGGAATCGTTCAGCCGCGGCGACGTCACCTGTTCGCCTGGCACGACGTGTGCGAGCTGGGCCGGTTTGTGGGAGTAGGTCGCGAGGCCGGTCTCCTCCGGAAAGTAAAGGCTCAACACAAGGCCGTCGCCAGCCTCGACCGGAAGAGTGATCGGATCGCCGACAACCTCTTGCCCCGGCGGGATGGAGCCCGTCTCGGCGCCATCGAAGGTAAGCACCGCTTGACCGCCTTCGGTGGTGACGCTGCCGGCCCCGATGGTCAGGGCGGTGTGGCCGAAGCGGTTCGTGAGGCGCACGCGGAACTGTTGCCCGCCGCCGGCGAGGTGGAGCACCTGCCGCACGGTCTGGTCGGCGAAGCCGCGCGGTTCACTGAGTTTGACCTGCTCGTATGGGCTGATTACGGCGCTGCGGAAGCCTGCTGTCCAGATCATGTTCGCTCCGTTCATCGTTGTCTGCGGTGTGGGTCAGGCGGGGGTGAGGATGGTTTTGCCGGCCAACCGTCCAGCGGCGGCGTCTTCGCGCACGGCGACCAACGCGGTCAGCGGAAGCCGCTGGGCCACCTCGATCCGCAGCTCGCCGTCGTCGACGAGCGCGACCAGGAACGGATTGTTCGTGTAGTCGACGATGCGGTCGGCGCCATACGCGCGAACACGCTCCTGGCTTCGTTGGCTGGCGGTGGCCGTCACGACGGCACCAGCGCGCGTGGCGAGCTGCACGGCGTAGCCGCCGGCCGCCCCGCCCGCGCCGTTGATCTGCACGTGTTGCCGAGCCGTCAACCCGGCGTGCTCGAACAGCGACTGCCACGCGGTGAGCGCCGCCGACGGCAGGGCCGCGGCGTCGGCGGGATCGCCGCCGCGCGGCGCCGCAGCCAGCGCCTCGGCGGGTGCGGTTACGTACTCGGCGGCCGCTCCGGGACCGGTCATCGACAGGAATCCCACCACCGCGTCGCCGACGTTCCAGGCGGTGACGCCCTCGCCGACCTCGGCGATGACGCCGGAGAGGTCGAAGTTCGGGACATGTGGCAACTCCACTGGGAAGACGTCGCGCAGGAACCCGGCGCGGATCGCGACGTCGACCGGGTTGAACGAGGTGCCGGCGACCTGGACCACCACCTGGCCCGAAGCCGCCTCCGGACGCCGTACCTCCTCGTGGGTCAGAACATCGCTGGCGCCGTACGAGTGGAAGCGCATGGCCTTCATGATCACCTCCTATTTTGCTTCGACTTCGAAGCAAAGTACTCGCATCTTGCTTCGAAGTCGAAGCATCTGTGGCGGTAGTGACCATCGACACAGTGCTTCGACTTCGAAGCGGTACGGTGTTCAGTGATGACCGGCTCCTCACCCGACAGCAGCGCCAGCGACGGGCTCGACCCGCAGCAACTGGACGCCTATTTCGCGCTCATGGAGGCCGTCGGGCTTCTGGAGCATCAGGTCGAGCAGCACCTTCGTGCTGATGGCGGCATCAGCTACGTGCAGTTCCAACTGCTGGCCCGACTTGCCGGGGCCAACGGCCAACTGACGATGACCCAACTCGCCGACGGCGTCGTCTACAGCCGAAGCGGATTGACGTACCAGGCGGGGCTGCTGGAGAAGGCCGGCCTCATCACGCGTGGCACGAGCGCCGACGACGAGCGCAGCACGGTGGTCACCATCACCGACGCCGGCCTGGCGCTCTTCGGTCAGGTCCTCCCGGGACACGTCCAGGTCGTCCGCCGCCTCCTGCTGGCCCCACTGTCCGCCGACGACCTGCGGAACCTCGGCGACATCATGACCCGCGTACGCGACCACATGCGCAACGAGCCACCGCGCTCCGCGGCCCCGCGCAAGCGCCGGGTGAATCCCGCCGGCTAGCCGGCTCCTCGGCGGAGCCGGCGCCTGGGATGTGTCGGTGACGGTTTGAGGGCAGGACCGTGACGATCGCGGTCAGGCTTAGGAGCGTCGTCATGCCGCACGGCCGGCATGGTCCTCTTGGGGACGCCGGGCGGGCGAACGCCCTCCTGCCCCGCCCGGTACGTCGTTGTGGTGCCTTCCGGATGCGTTCGTACGACGGAGACCCCGTGACCAACAGAGACGACCTCGACCTGACCGAGCCACCAGGTCCCGCCACCATAGGCCCGGAGCCGACAAGTCTGTGGCGCAACGGCGACTTCCTCAGGTTCTGGACGGGCGAGAGCCTGTCGCTGCTCGGGACCCAGGTCACGAACCTCGCCTTGCCCTTGACCGCGATCTATGCCTTCGGTGCCAGCGACGAGCAGATCGGCCTCCTGCGATTCCTGCAGCTGGCGCCGTACCTGGGGCTCGCGCTGCTCTTCGGTGTCTGGGTCGATCGCTCGCGCCGCAAGCCGATTATGCTGGCCGCGAACCTCACCCGGATGGTCCTTCTCCTGCTGATCCCGTTGCTCTACTGGCGTGACGCGCTGAGCATGACACCGCTCCTGGTCATCGCCTGCCTCATCGGCTGCGCGTCGGTGCTGTTCGACGTGAGCTGGATGTCGTACGTGCCGACGCTCGTCAAAGAGCCGACGATGTACGTCGAGGCCAACGCGAAGATGGGCATCAGCACCTCGACAGCGGAGGTTGCCGGACCCGGCCTCGCCGTCCTACTAGTCGCGGCACTCACGGCGCCGATAGTGCTGATCTCCCAGGTCCTCACCTACCTGGTCTCGGTGGTGACGCTGCTGCTCATCCGGACCCGGGAATCGCCTCCCCCCCCGCCCGGGCGGGCCAGACACCTCGGCCGCGAACTGCGCGACGGCCTCACGTGGGTCCTCCGGAACCCGATCCTGCGGTGGCTCACCTTCGTCGGATTCTGTTGCAACTTCTCGATGATCACCGTTTGGACCATGTTCCTGCTCTACGGCACACGCGATCTGCAGCTCGCCTCCACGACCCTTGGAGCCATCACCACCGCATCGCTCGGCGGGCTGGCCGGGGCAGTGATCTCGCGGAAAGTCATCGAAAGGTTCCGGATCGGCCACGTCTACCTCGTGTCCCAATCGGCGCTCCTGCTCGGTCCGGCCCTGATCGCCGCCGCGGCCGGTCCACGTCCGCTGATGGTCGGCATGTTCATCCTCTCCTTCTTCACCACCCATCTCGGCCTCGGCGTCGCTGGCGTCGTCGTCGTCAGTCTCCAGCAGACCTCCACTCCACAGTGGATGATGGGCCGGATGACAGCGGTGTTTCGCACGCTGCTGTTCGGTGGAGGCGCCCTGGGCGGGCTCTTCGCCGGGATGCTCTCCGGCGCGATCGGCGCTCACAACGCCCTAACCGTGGCAGCCGTCGGTTCGGCTGCGGTCGTCGTCGCGCTCGTCCTCTCGCCGGTGAGCCGGCTCCGCGCACTTCCAGCACCAGTGAGGACCACGCCATGAATGCCGACCTGCCCAAGGTCGAGTTGCACATCCACTTTGACCAGACCGCTAGCTATGGCCGTCGCCGCACTCGCCCCCGAAATCACTCTGGCCGAGTACCGCCAAGACTTCGTGGGACCCGCGCGATGCGCGGACCTGGCCGACTTCCTCACCAGGCCGCCGAGATTCGTTTCCCTCCTTCAAGGCGAGCGCGGCCTACGAATGTTCGTCGAGGACCTGTTCGACCAACTGATACGCGACAGCGTCATCTACGTCGAGATCCGCTTCGCCCCATTGCTGCACACCGAACGGTCCCTCACACCCGAGACGGCTGTCGCGATCGTCCCGCAAGCCACCGCCGAGGCCATCGCCGCGCCGGTGTCGAGGCGCGCCTCATCCTGTGTTCCCTCCGCCACTTCAGCCCCGAGCAGAGTGCCCATACCGTACGTCTCGTAACGGAGCGGCGCTCGAGGCCGGCGATCGCATGGACGAGGCACGGTCGGGCAGCGACGCTCGCGGGTCTTAGACCCCACCTCGGCCACAGGTTTGGAGATGGCGTAACAACGCGGCCGCGGGACATCCCTTCCGCTGCCGAGGTGACTGGGGGCGGCGCGGCCGGTCTGCCCAGCCAGTTCTTTCTCGTCTGGAGCGGGCTAGCGTTGTCCGCCGCCGACGATCGCCTCTTCCTCGCGGCCGTTGACTGGTTCGCGACGGCGGAGTTCGGGCCCGTAGTGGGCACGGTCGGCGTCGTGATCGGATCGTTCGCCGTTGGCGTGGCCGTGTGCAGGGCGCAAGCTAATCAGGTGTAGTGGAGGAATTTGGTGTCGTCTGCCTCAGGATCGATTCGACGAGCGCGTCCCCCCGATCTGCCGAGGTTGGTGGAACTGGCCGCCGAGCATGCCGTGTAGTAACGCGCCGCCGCGCCAGCCGACGACCTTGCGGATCGACTTCAAGAGGTGCTTTCCGCCGCACCCGTGCCGCGGTTGCACTGCCTGGTCGCGGAAGTCCGTGGGGAGGTGGTCGGATACGCCACCTGCGCCCTCGAGATGTCGACCTGGGCCGGGCGCGAGTACCTGCACATGGATTGCCTATTCCTTCGCGACGGCTACCGCGGCGCCGGGTTGGGCGCCCAACTCGTTGACGCCGTCTTGGCGGTGGCACGGCATTTTGGCGTGGCCGCGGCGGAATGGCAGACGCCTCCATGGAACGCCGGCGCCGTACGCTTCTACGAGCGACTCGGCGGCCGAGCGCGGCCCAAGGTCCGCTTCACCTTGACCACGTCCGACGCGACGCCCCCGGTACGCGACGAATAGCTTCCACGCTGTCCTTACTGCTGGGCTGAGAAGGTCGGCATCCGCTGTTGAATGCGTTGATCTTGCGCCCGACGATCTGGCTCACCTCCAAGAGTGGGTAGCGGACGACGGGGCTGCGTCCTAATTTCGTGATGAAGGCTCTGCGGCATAACGCGTTGGGTCGGAACGAACGACACCGCCGGATGGATCACCCCATCCAGATCGGTGCACTCTTTCCACTGACTTGACCGGGCTGGGTCGACGCTGGCCGGCAACTCCTAGCCGGGCTCGAACTGGCAGTCGGCGATGTCAACCATGCCGGTGGGGTCGGCGGACGGCCGATCGAGCTACTGGTACGGGACACGGCGGCCGATCCGGTCAAGGCCACGGCGGCAGTGGACGAGTTGGCTGAGTCAGGTGTGGTGGCTTTGGCAGGGGAGTACCACAGCGTCGTAGCTCGCGCCGTGGCAGCTCGCGCCGACGGCCTCGGGGTGCCGTTTGCTCGTCAGCGGTTCTCGACGCGCTCAGCGATCAACCGACCACACGTGGGTCGCGAGGCCGACGCCGGCGTTGAGCGAGGACGACCCAGGGGACCGCCCGGATCGATCCACGCTGCGCCCGCCGCCCGCCAAGAGCGATTCGGACGGTCGTCCGGCCACCGAATGGAGCGTTCCGGTAGCACGTTCGCATCCTCGAAGGTCGAAGCAGGCGTTCAGCTAACTCAGTTCGAGCTGGGTCGCCGCCTCTACGGTTACACCGATGCGCCGTGCGGCTTCCCGTAGCCGGTCGGGCGGGTGGGCGGCGTACCCAATGACGAGTCCCGGCGGACCGCTGCGCTGCCGATGCCACGACAGCGGGTGGACGAGCACACCGGCCTGTCGGATCCGTTCGGCGAGGTCCGTGTCGTCGACCTTGCCGCTGCGGTCCGGCAGGGTGATCAGCAGGTGGAGCCCCGCGGCGACGCCTTGCACGCGCGCCTGTGGGAGATGTTGCCGCAGTGCGGTGAGCAGGGCGTCGCGCCGAGTGCGATGCCGGGCGCGCATGAGCCGGACGTGGCGGTCGAGCTCGCCGGCGGCGATGAGGTGGGCGAGCACCAGTTGCGGGATGGCCGGGCTGCCCAGGTCGCTGGCGTGTTTAGCAGCGACCAGGTCCGCGTGTAGCCGGCGGGGAGGAATCAGCCAGCCGAGACGCATGCCCGGAGCGAGGGTCTTGGAGGTGCTTCCGGTGTACGCCACCATGGCCGGCGCCGATGCCTGCAGCGCGGGCACCGGCGCCCGGTCGTAGCGGTACTCAGCGTCGTAGTCGTCCTCGACGATCAGCCCGCCGGCCGTGGCCCAGTCCAGCAGGGCGCGGCGCCGCTGCGGAGTCAGGACCACGCCGGTGGGGAACTGGTGCGCGGGTGTGAGCAACGCCGCTGGCAGGCCGGTGCGGGCCAGCTCGGCGACGCGCAACCCGTGTTCGTCGACCGGGACCGGCACCGGTTCGAGCCCCCAGTGGGCGAGCTCGTCCCGGGCGCCACGGGAGCCTGGGTCCTCGACGGCGATGGTGGTCGCTCCTTGGGCGCGCTGCCGTTGGGCGAGCAGCGCGAGGGACTGGGCGACCCCGGCTACGATGATGATGTCGTCCGCATTGGCGCGGATCCCGCGGATGCGGGCCAGCCAGCCGGCCAGTTCCTGCCGTAGTCGAGCGTTGCCGCGGGGATCGCCGTAGCCGAGGTCGGATGCGGTTGCGTTATTGAGGACAGCCCGCTCGGCGCGCAGCCATGCGGCGCGCGGAAACGCCGACAGGTCAGGCACTCCGGGGGACAGGTCCACCTCAACCGGCACCACCAATTGCGGTAACGGTAGGGGCGGCGCTAACGGCTCCGCGGCCGACCGACCGCCTACAGGCGCCTGCTTCACCGCGTGAGGTGCTGACCGCAGCGGCGTTACGACCGTGCCGACCCCGGTCCGCGCGTTCACTAGGCCTTCATCGCCGAGCCGCCGGTAGGCCTCCACCACGACGCCGCGCGAGACCCCGAGGTCGTCGGCGAGTATACGGGTGGCGGGCAGCGTGGCGCCCACCCGCAGGCGGCCGTCGGCGATCGCTGCGCGCAACGCGTTGACCAACCAGTTGGTCAACCCTTTCCGTGGCGCGGACGCCGGCTGGAGCTGCAGATAATCCGCTCCCGCCCCGCTTCCTCGTGCTACGGCTGCCTCCGGTTATTGGTCTATTTCAAATCTCGCCCAATGGTACTGGAACCGGACCATTGCCCTGCGAGCATGGTAGCCATGGCACATCAAGGGGCAGCCGTCGAGCAATTCGACCGGTGGCTGCGGCACGAATTCCTCGACCTCAACACCGAGCTCGAGGAGGCGTACTTCGCGGCCCATCGCGAGATCCTATACGGCCCGGACCTCGAGGTGATCAAACAGGCGATCGCCCTCAACGGCGCGAAGCTCGTCGCGCAAATCGTCGAGGCCGGCACGACGCCGGTCGACGCGCGGGAGCGGTATCAGCTCCTTGGCGCCGTCGGGCTCTATCTCGGCGCCTGCCGCAGACACGAGGTCGACGTGCCCGAGCATGAACTGGTCGAGTCATTGGCAAACCTGTTAGGTGCCTCGCTCGGCGTCGCGCCCAGGTACGTGTTCGCCCACCAATGTCTGTACGGCTACCGCACCTTCACCGCGCTCGACGACGAGCGGGTCTTCGTAACCCACAACGGGCTCGGCGTTCTGTCCTACCAGCGTGCGGCACACGCGCTTCGTCGTATACCGGCGATGGGAGTGTCGAGCCCACTGGCGGCGTACCTGCTAGAGGACGCCCGCGCGGCGCTCGACGACGTGCTGCTATCCAACCGCACGCTGAGCGAGACCCTCAACGTCGACCGCTTCTTCCTCAACATCAGGCCGTACTTCAAACCGTACCAAGTAGGTGGCGTCGAGTTTCGCGGTGCGAACGCCGGCGACTTCGCCGCGATCAACGAGATCGACCTGCTGCTCGGCCTGTGCGCGGCGCACGATCCGTTCTACCAGCGAGTGCTCACCGAGAAGTACGCCTACGTTCCACCCGAGGATCAGGTCCTGCTGCGGGCGGCGGTCACTGGTGTGTCGCTGCTGGAACTGCTTTTCCGCGAAGCGGCGACCGGTCCCGTTACAGCCCAGCTGAGGGCGAATGCGGAGCGATTCCTCGCCGTCTGCCGCGCACACGGTGCCGCGTACACCTTTCACCACCACCGGCTGGTAAAGCCCTTCCTCGAAACGCCGGCCAAGCATGCACCGGAGGAACGGGTGAATGACATCACCGCGAGCGGGCCACCCCTCGACGTGGTCCTCGGCGGGCTCCAGCGCCTCAGCGACCTCCGTGCGGCCCGAGACCGGCCCGGCGTGGTGGTCACCGCGCAGGCATCGCTCAACAAACTCCGCGAGGTGATCAATGTCGAGGGACGCTGAACGGTTTCGTTCGCATTTCCCGGCCCTCAGCACTATGACCTACCTGGCCTCGTGCAGCCAGGGCGCTCTCTCCGATGCTCTGTCGGACGCGCTCACTGAGTTCCAGCACAGCCTGCTCGAGCTCGGGGACCCCTGGCAGCAATGGCTTGAGCGAGTCGGTGAGGCGCGTCGGCGTTTCGCCGCGCTGATCGGCGCCCACATCGACGAGATAGCGATCGTGTCGTCCGCATCTGAGGGCGCCTACCAGGTGGCCTCGGGACTCGTATGGACGCCGGGGGATTCGGTCGTGACCAGCGACGTGGAGTTTCCCTCGATCGCGCACGTTTGGCTGGCGCAACGCCAGCGGCACGCGAGCGTGCGGTACGCCGACACTGTGGGCGGGTTCGCTACCGTGGAGGGTTACGACCGGGCAATCGACGACTCTGCGCGCCTGGTGTCGGTGCCCCTTGTCAGCTACCGGCATGGGCAGCGGCTCCCGCTGAATGAGATCACCACGCTCGCCCGTCGCCGGGGCGCCCAGGTCTTCATCGACGCGTACCAGGGTGCCGGCATCGAGCCGACCAACGTCGGTCGGCTCGACTGCGACTACCTGGTGAGCGGCGCCTCAAAGTTCCTGCTAGGCATCCCCGGGGTGGCGTTCCTCTACGTACGCCACGGAACGCGCCGCGACCTTGATCCCCAACTGACCGGCTGGTTCGGCCGGGTCGATCCGTTCTCGTTCAATGCCAGGGAGCTGGACTACAGCCGGACTGCCAGGCGCTACGAACTCGGTACTCCGCCGGTATTGGCCGTGTACGGCGCCGTTGCCGGGATGACGCTTCTATCTACAGTGGATCAGCAGGCACTCGCCGTCCACATCACGAGACTCACCGGTCGCCTGCACCGGGAGCTGACCGATCTCGGGGAACAGATCGGCTCGCCGGCTTCCGATGAGTCCCGAGGCCCGCAGGTCGCGGTGCGCGACGACGATCCGATGCGCCTGGCGTCCTACCTGACTGCTCGGCGGATCGTCACAAGTCCCCGCGGGACGTTCGTCCGACTCGCCATCCACTACTACAACAACGACGCAGACATCGATGCTGTCGTTCGGGCGCTCGCCGGCTACAGGTCCCGCCACCGCCGCTAGTACTCCAGCGGCACCTGGTGTGGGCGGAGTCTTCGCTGGGTAGTGAGCGGAGCTCCGCCTGGTGCCTGATTCGCCCGTGCCAGTACGTAAGCAGTTCGCGGGGGCTGTCCAGCAGATAGCCGCCCACGCCGTGGTGCGCGCTCAAGTCGACCAGATCCTGGGTGTTGATCCGGTCCGTCCGCCACAAGTACAGCTCATAGAGTTCCTGCCTACGGCGCGGTGTGGCCTTTTGCGGGCGGCCTGATTACCCATGTTGCTCGCTCAAGGCGTCAACCCGCGCCTCGTGCACCGGGCTGGCCAACAGACGTCGAGCTCGCCCGGCGGCATATCGATAACCCCCTGGCGAGCGCAAAGACATCGCCCATGTAGGCGCCGAGGAACTCGTCATCAGCGCGGAAGAGCCTGCGCACCTTCCCAGGTCGACCAGCGCCCGCAGCCCTTCCAGCCGGTGCATGGTCGGTGAGTCATCGCACGGCGACGACCGCTTGTCGATCACAGCGGTGTTCAGGCGGGTGGCAGCGCGCGGCGATGCCGACCGACGAGCATCAGCCTCGTCGGTTCTGCGGCCGTGTCCGGTCGAGACCATCCTGACGCGACGGGCAAGCTTGGCGGGCACGTCGACCACGTCGATGTGGTCGGTGGTTAGTAGAGCTGTCAGCGTGGCGCCGATGCCAGTGGCGTCTCGCGACGGCGGTCCAGGACGCCTTTGCGGGGTCAACCGCGACGATGACCGGAGTTGGGGCTGGTGACATGGCGGGATCACGGAGGTCTCCGTGGGGGCCGGGGCAGGGAGATCCGGCGAGGCGGACAGACCAACTTCGGGCTAACAGCCTCGCTCGAGCCACTCTCGCTGGCGGCGCTGCGCTGAGCGGGTGCAGCCTGCGGGGATGTTCCAGTTATGGCTGAACAGTGATGCCCGGATGATGGGGCACCGGACGATTACAGCGGAGTTGGTCCTACGGGGTCCAACTCTTACCCTGCCCCCCGGGGTAGCCACCCAAGAGTGCTGGATGGGTGATGGCGGCGTAGCGCTCTTGTGGTGGCACTAAGCGATTGCCGGTGGAGCCGAAACGAAAGCTGCGGCGCGCAAGGACGATCCGCTGGCAGCTCTCATCCTGCTTACCGGCCGGCATAACGCGGGTCCGCACGGACCACCGCCGTTGCTGCCCACAAGCCGCGGCAGACGCTGCAACATGGATGCAGCCGCCGCCTGAACATTGTGCCTGCCTCGTAGCCGTCTGAGTCGTCCTCTCGCAAGATCGACTACACGCCCAAAAGGATCTGCCGTGGCACCGAGTCAGTCAGCGGCTGACCCGGCACCTCCCATTAGACGGCCTTCAGTCGTGGGCGTCCCCAGCGTTGTTGGCGTTCGCTGCGGATGCGAGCGCGTTCGAGGCGTTGGGCGGCCAGGACATCGGGGTGGCGCGCGTTTGTGTTGCGCCAGTGCAGGCACTGCTGCAGGTCGCGGGCCAGAACGGTGTGGTTGAGGCAGTTAGAGCCGGACATCGTGAACCGGCACAGTGGCCCGAACGGGGCCTCGATCGGGTTCGCCCAAGAAACATGACTGTTCGTAACGGTCCATCCCCCGCTTCCGTGACTGGCTCTGCGCCGGCGGATGTCTCTGTCCGTACGTCTGAAGCTGTTGTTGTCGACGGGATGCTGTCACAGCAGCCTGTCGGGGCCGCCATTGTGATGCGGTGCCTACTCACAGGAAGGCCTGAGGCCGACCTTGACCATGCTCGCCTCGTCGGGTCCATGCGTCGGGCCGGGTCAATCGGAGGTCTACCATCCTCTTGCGCACCATGCGACTGGGACGGGCCGAACAACGAGCGATAGTCGTTACAAACTCCGGGTACCGCTTCGGGAGCCGCCGGCGTTTCTGGTCCGTCAAAACGAACATGAAACGGTCCTTGGGTAGCGTTCTCTTCATCCCGTTGCTGATCCTGGCCGCGTGCGCCCACTCAGAGCCGGGCAGAAGGCCCGGCGAACTCGTCGACATTGACGCCTCCGGCCGGCCGCTAGTCGACGGTCGGACGTTCATTGCAACCTTGCTAACCCAGGATGGCGCCGCCAAGCAGGTGGTTGCGGGTACACGGATCCAATTTGAGTTCACTGAGGCGGGCCGGGTTCGCGCGAGCGCCGGCTGCAACATGATTGATGGCGAAGTACATCTGGACGTCGGACAACTAAATGTCGATGAAGTGTCAATAACCAATTTGGGCTGCGAACAACGACGCCATGAACAAGACGAGTGGATCAGCTCATTCCTACAGTCCGGGCCAGCTTGGAAAGTCAATGGTGATGAATTGATCCTCAGTGCGGCCGGAGCTGAGATAAGACTCAAAGACCGAAACGCGCTTGATCCCGACTGGCCCCTTCTTTCGACCAAATGGATGGTTGTCACATTCCTAGCAGATGGCAATGCGAGCTCCGTACCGGGTGGGGTGGAGGCCTACTTGATCTTCGGTACGAATTCCACGGTCACGGGCAAGTCCGGATGCAACGCGATTACTGGCAAAAGTGCAGTAGCAGAAGGCAAGATCGCAGTCGCCGACGTCGTCACGACTGACATGGCCTGCGCGGCCCCGGCCCGCGATATCGAAAGGTTCGTGCTACGGGTCCTTGAGCAGACGATGACGTACAAAATCGAAGCGAACCGCCTGACGCTGGCCACGCCGGACGGCAGCGGTATGCAGTTGGTCGCCTCAGCCTGACTCGAGCGCCTACCGGCCACAGCCGGCTTTAGGGCTAGTGCTCAGACGACGAACTTTCGCGGTGTTGGGGTCAGGCTGCGCGAGTGGCGGGTTGGCCCCAGCGTCGTTGGCGTTGCGCCAGCGTAAGGGACGGCTCGCAACCCGGTGTCTGTCTGTTGAGGATGGTCGGTCAAGATGCCTGGGCGCAGGTGATCACCGCAGCCCACTCTGAGTGGACTTTCCGTTCACTGCGCTGCAGGCTCGGTGTGGACATTGCTGGAGGCGATGGACGGTTCACGGTCCTGCCGCGCCGCTGGGTCGTGGAGAGAACGTTCGGCTGGCTGGTGCGTAACCGGCGCTTGGCCCGCGACCACGAACGACTAACCGCCAGCGGTCTTGACGGCGGCGACGGCAGCGGCGTCGTCCGACTCGGAGAGGTTCAGACGGCCAGAAGGCTCTACCGTGTAGCCCACGGCGCTCATCTGCGGATTGGCCCCCACATACTCGCCGAATGGCTCGATGGATCCGTCCCAACCGTTCCAACCCTGTTGAGCGATCTGGCCGTCAGCGTAGGTGTATGACCAGCGGGCATCGTCTTCGCCCTGGATGTGGACGACTCCCGAGCGAACGAACGGCGCGATCGCCACGTAGAAGGCCGTAGCCTGCCCCGACCACTTGCCGTCTCCCTTGCTGCGAATAAACTCGATCCAGGCTCCGTCGCGAGTGATCGAGGCTGCAGCAAAGTGCGCTATGTCGGCCAGCGTGTCGCATGGAAGAAACGCCTCCATAGACGGGTTGAACCAACCATCTCGCTCGGCCCAAGCGGCTTTGACGGCGGCGACGGCAGCAGCGTCGTCCGACTCGGAGAGGCCCAGACGGCCAGAAGACTCCACCAGGTATCCCACGGCGTTCATCCTATGGACACTCAGGTCCAGCATGCCAAGCAAGCTGCCTTCACGCTCACACACCTGCCGCTACTCCCGAAGGCCGCGCCCGGCCAAAACACCATGCCGACCACGGCGGCGGCGAACAGCGCCGTGCGGCCCTCGGGGTCGAGCAGGTCGACCCGGTTGCCGATGACCGCGTGCACGCTGTCGGGGATCGGCAGGTCGAGCCGCATCTCCAGGAACCAGCCTCGGCCTGACTGGCGCAGCGCGCCCTGTTCGATCAGCATCCGTACGTATTCATGCGCGTAGAGCGGGTTGCCGTCGGCCTTTGCCCTCGGACACAAGAGGATCCGCACGATGCCGGGCCCCAGACCGATGACTCTTCGATGGGGCACTGGGCCACCAGTCGTGAGCCCGAGAACGTCAGCTCATTTGCCTGACTGAACACACGTCAACAGCAACATCGGATGAGCGTGGTCAGCCACCCGCGGCGCCCGTCGACGAAGTGCAAGGCTCGTCGCGGATACTGATTGGGCTGGCCCCGGCGATGGCATCCACAAACCTTCGCCGGGGCCGCACCTTGTGGTTGCGTCAGTCGCGGTTGCTGGGCAGGCCCTCAGTCATCGCGTTGAGTCGTCGCGCGCAGGTTCGAACCCCACCTCGACGGGCCGAAATGCACCCCCAGGCGGACCGAGGCGGACGCTTTGAGCTGGGAAAATGCGATCGACGCGTAGGGCTACCTCGATGGCGGGATGCAGTCCACAGCTGCGCACGGTCCGGTCGGTTGTCCCTGGTCAGTGACGTCTATGTGGGGGACTGGCAGCGGTCGTGGGTGTTGGTTGGTAGGCGATGGGCGCGGACCCTGCGCAAAGGTGATCAGGCCCCGCGCGTTGATCGCATAGGTGCCCTACCGTGGGGTGTCCGTCGGACAGTGGCGCTCCGGGTGATGGCGGCCAGGGTGAGGATGTACACGTGATATCCGGCGTGATCACCCTAGCTGAGGGCAGGCCGTTGAGTTGGCATGAGTTCGGAGACCCGGACGGACCCCCGGTTCCCTACACAGCACGGACGCCGGTATCGGGCCTGGGCGGAGCCTGCTACGACGAGGCCGCGCGGAGAGCCGGCCTGCGGTGGATCTCGCCGGACAATCCCGGCTACGGCGCCTCGGGTCACCAGCGCAGCCGCAGCCTGGCCAGCTGGAGTGATGACCTGCTCGCGTTGGCCGGTCATCTCGGCCTGGGTCGGTTCGCGCTGGTGGGCGAGTCCGGCGGTGCCCCGTTCACATTGGCCGCTGCGCATCAGCTTGCGGGCCGGGTCAGTGTTGTCGCTCTCATCGCCGCGGGCGGACCGATGGGCCCGGCCGAGCGAGTGGGCATGACGGCGAACGCGCGGGTCATGAATTGGTGCGCCAGGAATGCGCCTGCGCTCAACACGTTGCGTGTCGCAGCGATGCGTCGGGAGCTTCAGCCCGAAGAACCGGGAGCGTGCCCTGCACGGCGCGATGGGTGCCGCACCGGTTGCCGCGCACGGTGCTGCCGTACGCATCGAGTTCGAAGCTGTTGCTCACGCGCTGCGGCGGGGGACCCGTGCCACAGTGCAGGAGCTCGCCCTGATCAAGCGCGAGCGGACGTTTCCGTTCATCGAGGTCGCCACGCCGGTGCATCTTTGGCACGGCGCTCGCGACCGTAACGCGCCGATCGCTTTCGCCCGTCGGCTCGCGCGCGAACTACCGGACGCCACCCTGCACGTCAGCGACTCATCGGGGCACGATGTCGGCGTCGATCGCAGCGGCGAGGTGATGTCTGTGCTTGCCTCGTACGTCACATAGAGCACAGCCAGCGAAGGGCAATGACCGACCGCGGGACACGACCTGGTCGAGGACACATGTCCACGAGACAAACCCCAGCTCGTAGGTCAGCGCCCCGTAGGTTCGTGGCGCGCAGATCCGCGCCCGTAGGTGGGCGAGTCTGAGATCTGCCACCACAGGTCGGAGCCGGCAAGCTGCGCACTGTCCTCGGCATAAGCGTGAGGTCGCCATCTACCAGGACAAGAGGTGACGATGTCGACGCGTAGTCCAGGACCTGGTGGCCAACGCTCGACGGAGCGCGGATCTTAGAACGCGCTTAAAGACCCAGCTTTGACTGCGATGTAGCCAGCAAATCTTCATCGGGGTCTGCCCACGTGATCTTGCTGCTCCGCGGAGACGGCGGCCATTCTGGCCAAGGGCGGCGCCGAGGCCGAGAACGTGTAAGGCCGAACCGGATTCCCATCCCACCAACCGGCAATTCACGCTCCCCCATTTCACTAAGCAACCAGCGCACCTGTGAGAGAGCCGCTGCTTTGACGCCTGTGATCCACCGATGGGAGGCCGATGACGGGCGCTGGCAGGATCACGGCGGCCAACCAGGTGGGGAGTCATACCCGCCTACCAGGGCGGGGGAACCACCCCCTGGTCGTCGGCAACCGATTTGGTCTTAGCGCGAAAGGGCTCGTTGTGAAGCTTGCTACCAAATTTACCGCTGTGGCATTGTTCGCCACTGCAGGCGTCGCGGTGGTCGCGACGCCTGCACAAGCGTATCCAGGTAACTGTGTTGCCCGCGACGTCACCAACGAGGCTTTCGCGGTCTGCTCCTCCGGCTCCGGCTATTATCAGGCGGCAACCCAGTGCGACGCCCCTTGGTACAAGCTTGACTACCGTCGCCTGGGTAGCGTCGAAACCATCGGCTACTACTCGTGGGCAACCTGCAACGCCGGTGACGATGCCTACAATCCCGTGGCCATTCTCCACGGGTAGCTCATCGAGGTGAACTCAACAAGGGCCGTTGGCGGGGTGGCAGGTGGGCGAGCAGGCGGAGGACGTCGTGCTGTTGCTCGAAGGCGGTGATGGCGTTGCTGCCTGGCGCGTAGCAGCGGTCCGCCGTCGACGAGCTCGACCGACTCCGGTCCGTCGGCCAGGCGGCGCCGCCACCAGGTGCGGGCTGCGACCCGGCGGACCCAGGCCCGCGGCGCCCAGATGGTCGACCACCGCCGTAGGCATCGATCATCGCCTCCTGGGCGACGTCGGCGGCGTCGGCGAGGCGGGCGCCCTGCCAGGTCGGGAACCTGACGAGGGCGGGCGCCTCGGCCCGATAGACGTCGTCGAACCCGTCCGGTGCGTCGGGCATCGGCCGGGTCAGTGGGCCGGCGGTGGTCTCTGTGCGCCGGGCGGGTCCTCGGGCGGTTCACGCCGGTCGGTCAGTGTCCACAGTGGCGTAATCCGGGTGCGGCGCGGCGATGACCAGCAGATCGGACCGTTTCAGGACCTCGTCGTACGGGGTGAGTCGGTCGTCGACGACGTACGGGTCGGTGCACAGCGTCTCGCGGGTCTTCATCATCAGGATCTTGCGCAGCTTGTACGCCAGGCTCTCGCGCGGGTC
>NZ_FNQB01000006.1 GCF_900107455.1 Asanoa ishikariensis
ACCGTCTTCGGCTCCACACGCAGGTTGATGTTGTCGATCGCCTTGAACGAACCGTAGTAGGCGGTGACCCCGGTCGCCTCGACACGCTTGGCCATTTGTCTGTCCTTCGGGTTGCTAGCGGGGAATGCGGTTGCGGCGGGCGAGGAGCTTCGCCGCGATGGTGAGGATGAGGACCAGCGCCACCAGGGTGAGCGCGGCGGTCCAGGCACGCGCCGGTGCGAAGCGCGAGGCGTCGCCGGCCTGCTGGAAGACGAACAGCGACAGTGAGCCCTGCTGCGCGTCGAACGGGTTGAAGTTGATCGCGGCGCTGCCGCCCGCGACCAGCAGCACCGGAGCGGTCTCGCCGGCGGCGCGGGCGATCGACAGCATGATGCCGGTGACGATGCCGGGCAGAGCCGTCGGGATGACGATCTTCAGGATCGTCTTCCACTTCGGCACGCCCAGGGCGTAGGAACCTTCGCGCAGCGGTGCCGGCACCAGGCGCAGCATCTCCTCCGTCGACCGGACGATCGTCGGCAACATCAGCACGCTCAGTGCCAGTGCGGCCGCGAAGCCCGAGAACGCCGGAGCACCGTCGTTGAACCACGGCGAGACGATGAGCACCCAGAACGCCAGCACGAACAGGCCGGCGACGATCGACGGGATGCCCGTCATGACGTCGACGAAGAACCGGATCAGGAAGGTGAACCGGCCGCGGCCGTATTCCACGATGTAGATCGCGCCGAGGACACCCAGCGGGATCGTGATCAGGGCAGCGATGCCGACCTGCTCCAGCGTGCCGATGATCGCGTGGTACGCGCCGCCGTTCGGGTCGCGGGCGCCGATGTTGTTCATCGACGAGCCGAAGAAGTCGCCATCGAGTCGGTCGGCGCCCTTGGAGACCAGCGTCCACACGACCGAGATGAGCGGCAGCACCGCGAGCACGAACGCCGAGTGGATCAGCGCGCTCCAGGTGCGGTTGCGCGCCGAGCGCCGGCCCTCGACCGCGTTGACCGCGATGAAGACGCCGACCAGGTAGAGGACCAGCCCGAGGACGAGGGCGAGTACCCAGCCCCCGATGCCGGTGCCGTAGGAGAGGGCGGCACCCAGCCCGAGCGCGACGACGGCGACGCCGAAGAAGGCGACCGTCGGCAGCTTCTTGGTGTGCAGCTTGGGAGCCTGCCCCGGAGCGGGAAGCGCAGTCGTGGTCATGCCCGTGCCGCCCTTCGGCCGGCGCGGTCTGACCACAGGTGACTGAGCTGCTTGCGCTCGCTTTGCTCGCTCATGCGGCGGACTCCGTGAACTCGCGACGCCGGTAGATGATCGCCCGGGCAATCATGTTGACGATGAGGGTGATCGTGAAGAGCACGAGACCCGACGCGATGAGGGCGCCGCGGCCGAGCTCACCGGCCTCGCCGAAGCCGTTGGCGATGTTGGCGGCGATCGTGTTGCCGCCGTTCTTGATGATGTTCGGGCTGATCTCGTTGATGAAGCCGAGCGTCATCGCGAGCGCGATGGTCTCGCCCAGCGCGCGACCCAGACCGAGCATCACGGAGGCGATCACGCCGGGCCGGCCGTAGGGCAGGACCGCGGTGCGGATCATCTCCCACTTGGTCGAGCCCAGGGCCAGCGCCGCCTCTTCGTTGGCGGTCGGCGTCTGCATGAACACCTCGCGGGAGAGCGAGGTGATGATCGGCAGCACCATGATGGCGAGCACCAGACCACCGAGCATCAGCGAGCGGCCGAACGGGCCGTCACCGCCGAAGAGCGGGATCCAACTGAAGTATTTGTTGAGCCAGACCGAGAAGTCCCGGACCGGCTCGACGAAGACGATCAGACCCCAGAGACCGAAGACCACACTGGGTACGGCCGCCAGCAAGTCGATCATGAAGCCCAGCGCGGTGGCGATCCGCTGGTGCGCGTAGTGCGACAGGTAGAGCGCGATGCCCAGGGCGATCGGAACCGCCACGGCCAGCGCGATCACCGCGCTGATGACCGTGCCGTAGGCGAGCGCCGCGATGCCGAACCGCGGCGGACTCTCGTTGGCGAACCAGTCGGTCTCAGTGAGGAAGTTGGCGTCGTCCGCGCGCAGCGCGGGCACGGCCTTCGCGATCAGGAAGACCGTGATCGCCACGATGATGACCAGGACCATCGTGCCGGCGGCCAGGGTGAGCCCGCGGAACATGGACTCGGCGCCGAACCCCTTGCGGCGCGGCAGTGCCCCGCCGCCGCCCAGCCCGCCACCGTTCGTACGGAAGTCTGGCGGCACCGGGGCGTTGCCACCCGGTTGCCCGTCGAGAACGCCGGTCGACGCGGTTGCGCCGGCGGGCCGGGCGTGACTGGAAGTCACACCCGGCCCCCCGGTGCTGACGTCGGCCGAGCGGGAGTGCCTGTCGGCCATCTGCTCGCTCGTTTCGTCTTCGTTCGGTTCCTAGGACTTAGCTCAGGCGAGGTTCTTGATCGAGGCCTGGACCTTGGTCTGCACCTCGGTCGGCAGCGGCGCGTAGCCGAGCTCGGTCAGCGAGCCCTGGCCCTCGGCGCTGGCGGCGAAGTTCAGGAAGCCCTTGACCAGCGCGAGCTTGTCGGCCGGGGTGCCCTTGCTGCAGACGATCTCGTAGGTCACCAGGACGATCGGGTAGGCACCCGGGGCCTTGGTGGCGTAGTCGATCTTCATCTTGAGGTCGTCGCCGGTGCCGGTGACCTCGGCGCCCGCGATGGTCTTGCCGGCCGCCTCGGCGGTCAGCTCGGTGAACTCACCAGCGCCGTTCGCGATCTTGGCCTTGGACAGGCCGCCGTTCTCCGCGTACGACCACTCCATGTAGCCGATCGTGCCCTCGGCGCCCTTGACCGACGTCGCGACGCCGTCCGAGCCCTTGGAGCCGGTGCCGCCCGGAGCCTTCCACGCCTTGGCGTTGCCGAAGGTCCAGTTGGCCGGGGAGACGGTGCTCAGGTACTTGGTGAAGTTGTCGGTCGTGCCCGACTCGTCCGACCGGTGCACGGTCTGGATGTTGGTCGACGGGAGCGTCGCGCTCGCGTTGTCGGCCTTGATCGCCGGGTCGTCCCACTTCTTGATGCTGCCGTTGAAGATCTTGGCCAGGGTGTCGGGCTTGAGCTGCAGGCCGTCGACGCCGGGCAGGTTGTAGGCCACCGCGACCGGGCCGATCACCATGGGCAGGTGGATCGCCGGGCCGGAGCCACACCGGGCGTCGGCCTGCGGCTGCTCTTCTTCCTTGAGCGCCGAGTCCGAACCCGCGAAGTCAGCCGTCTTGGAGATGAACGACTGGATGCCGGCACCCGAGCCGTTGGGCTCGTAGTTGATGGTGGTGCCGGTGCAGAGCTGCTGGTAGGCCTTGCGCCACTCGTCAACGGCGTTCTTCTGCGCGGACGAGCCAAACGCGTTGAGCGTGCCCGTAGCGCAGTCGGCCGCCGCGGAGGAAGCGCCGCCGGACGCACCAGGCGTGCTGGGCGCCTCGTTGTCCGAACCGCACGCGCTGAGCGCGAGCGCCGCCGTCAGTGCCAGGCAGGCGATGGTGCCGTGCCGCTGGAGCTTCACCTGAGGGATATCCCTTCGAAACGAGGTTTCTCGGTTAGCCGGGAAGCGTGGTGCCCCCGGTGCTACCAGCGAAGTTAGGAGGGGTAGGTAGCCGACTCCCCGGGCCCGAGTGAACGCGGGGTGAACAGCTCCGGCCGCGCGGATGGCCACCTGCTGAGCCATGGATGTCGATCCCGTTAACCGATCGCAGACGGGCGCGTATGCGCGCGAGCGTTTCAGCGATGGCTCAATGTCCGCGGACCGAACAAACTCATGGGCATGACTGACGTGCTGACCGTCCGTGGCGGTTTTCTCGCGCTGGCGGTGCTGGCCACCGGGCTGGCCGCCGGCCTCTTCTACGCGTTCAGCGTGGCGGTGATGCGCGGCCTCGCGAGCACCGACGACCGTACCTTCGTCATCGCCATGCGCGAGATCAACATCAAGATCCTGAACGGCCTGTTCGCGTTCTCGTTCGGCGGCGCGATGGTCTTCACCCTCGTCGCACTCGGCCTGAACACCGGCGAACGGACGGTGTGGTGGATCGTCGCCGCCGCCGTCCTCTACGCGATCCAGCTCGGCATCACGTTCGGGGTCAACGTGCCGCTCAACAACGCGCTGGTGGCCGACGGCGACCCGGAGAAGATGACGGACCCGCACGCGGTGCGGGTGGCGTTCGAGGCGAAGTGGGTGCGCTGGAACCACGTGCGCACCTGGCTGTGCCTCGCGGCCTTCGTCAGCCTGATCGGCGCAGTGGCCGAGTACGGCCGCTCACTGTGAGCGGCGGTAGCTCACGTCCGTCGACCACACGGCGAAGCCGAGCCCGGTGTAGAGCCGGAACGCGGCCGTGTTGGACTCGTCGACGTAGAGCATCGCCTGGTCCAGGCCGGCTCCGCGCAGGTGGCGCAGCCCGGCGACGGTGAGCGCGCCGCCCAGCTTGCGACCCTGCGCGTCCGGGTCCACCCCGACGACGTACACCTCGCCGATCGGGTCGTGCTGGTGAGCGCCCTGCCCGTGCACCTTGGTCCAGTGGAAGCCGAGCAGCGCCCCGGTGTCCGCGTCGACCGCGAGCAGGAAGCCGGCCGGGTCGAACCACGGCTCCGCCATCCGGATCCGCAGGTCGTCGATGGTCCACCGGCCCTGGTCGGGGTGGTGGGCGAAGGCGCGGGCGTTGACCCGCACCCAGTCCTGCTCGTCGCGGCCCGGCTCGAAGGCGCGCAGGGTGACACCCGGGGGCAGCTCCCGCTCGGGCAGCGGCGCGAACAGCGAGCGCCGCATCTGGAACAACACGCGGGCGCGGGTGAAGCCGAGCTCGACGGCCAGCGCTCCGGCCGACGGGTGGTCACCGTGCGCCCAGAGCCGCAGCGACCGGGACCCGGCCGCGCCCGCGGCGTCGATGGCCGCGTTGACCAGGTCCCGCCCGAGGCCGTGCCGGCGGCGCAGCGGGTGCACGACCAGCTCGGCCGCGGCACCTTCGACCTCGTCGGTGGTGTCGACGTGCGCGTAGCCCGCCAGCGACCCGTCCGGATCCCGGACCAGCAGGTGTACGGCCGCCTGCTCGCCGCCGTGCCGGATGTGCAGCACCACGTGCTCGGAGAACGGGTAGGCGCCATCGGTGTCGCCGGCCTGCGAGGCCAGGTCGAGCACCGCGGCGACCTGCGCCGAGTCGAGACGGTCGAGCTGAATCACCTTCACGTGATCACGTTAGCGGTCACTTCTGTCCGGCGTGGACGGGCAGTTCGATGCCGTGCCGCTTCGGTTCGTCGATGCCCGGCGGCAGCGCGGCCAAGGCGAACCGCTTCTCCAGGTCGGGCAGGATCGTCTTGAGCGCGGTGACGGTGCCCTCCCGCTCGCCACCGGCGTCGTGCATCAGCACGATCGAGCCGAGCGCCGTGTCGGTGTTGACGACCTTCTCGATGGCCGGCGCACCAGGCTTCGTCCAGTCCTGCGGGTCGACCGCCCAGTGCAGCGACGACATGCCCAGCTCCTTGGCCACGTCGACGGCCGCCTGGGTCCAGGCACCGCCCGGGTGCCGGAAGTACGAGATCTTGGCGTCCGGCACCGCCCGGTGGATCGCGTCGTTGGTGCGCTGCATGTCGGCGCGGATCACCGCCTTGGACTTCGTGCCGAGTGCCACGTCGTGGTTCCACGTGTGGTTGCAGAGCGTGTGGCCCTCGTCGACGATCTCCCGCACCAGCTCGGGGAACTGCGCGGCCATCTCCCCGACGACACAGAACGTGGCCTTGACCTGGTACTCGTCGAGCAGCGCGAGCACCTCGGGGGTGTACTTCGGATCGGGCCCGTCGTCGAAGGTCAGCGCCACCTGGAGCGTGCCGGTGGTCATCCGGCTGCCGAAGGGCCCGGCCTTGTCGGGCATCAGCGGGGGCTTCCCCGGGCCGACCACGACCCGCTGGTTGAACACGGCGGGGAGCGGCGGCAGTGCCGGTACGCCCTGGTGGGCCGGTCCGGGACCACCCGGTGCGGCGGCGGACGGCGGCGCCGGCGTGTCGGGCTTCGGCGGCGGCTTGCTGGCCGCACTCTGCTTCGCCCGCGCGCGGCCCGACGGCGACGCCGACAGGCCGAGCCCGTCGTCGACCGCGCCGCGGTGGCGTTTGCCCCGGGCGGCGTCGCTGTCGTAGCCGCCGGCCGCCGCCCTGCCCTGCTCGTGCTCCTGCTGGGAAGAGTTCCCGATGAGGTGCGAGCTGCCCATGATCGCCGAGACGATGACCGTGACGATCGCGATGGTCCGAGTGGTGGGTCCGATCTTCACAAAGTCAGCGTATGGATTTTTCGTGTTTTACGTGCCCAAACCAGGACAAACGAGAAAGGCCGCCCCGAAGTTACGGGGCGGCCTCGGTGAGTCTCGGAGAATCACACCGACAACAGCTCGTTGTCGGGTAGGGAACGCGAAGGCGGCGTGACGAACTTGTAGCCGACCTGGCGGACGGTGCCGATCATCGACTCGTATTCGGAGCCGAGCTTGGCCCGCAGCCGCCGCACGTGGACGTCGACCGTGCGGGTGCCACCGAAGTAGTCGTAGCCCCAGACCTCGCGCAGCAACTGGTCGCGGGTGAACACCCGGCCGGGGTGCTGGGCGAGGAACTTGAGCAGCTCGAACTCCTTGTAGGTCAGGTCGAGCGGGCGGCCCTTGAGCTTGGCCGCGTACGTGTCGGGATCGATCGTCAGCTCGCCGGCCCGGATCAGCCCGTTGGCGGCGTTGACGGCGTTGGTCATCCGGCCGACGGCCAGCCGCAGCCGGGCCTCGACCTCGGCGGGGCCGGCGCTGGCCAGGATCACGTCGTCGACACCCCAGTCGGCGTTGAGCGCGATCAGCCCGGCCTCGGTGACCACCGCGATCAACGGGACGCCCAGCCCGGTCGCGTGCAGCATCCGGCAGGTCGCCCTGGCCTCGGACAGCTCCGAGCGTGCGTCGACCAGAACGGCGTCGGGGCTGGGGCCATTGACCAGCGTGCGCACGTCGCGCGGCGCGGTGCGGACCGAGTGCGGGAGCAGGTCGAGCGCGGACAGCACGCTGGCCGGCTCACCGGCGCGGGCGGTCACCAATAGCAGGATCTCCACGCGTCAGTCACCTCCGTCTTATCGCGGCGCTGCGGCCGCGGCGGGGACCCGGCTTCGCTGACGGGGTGGTGCCAGCCTCGCTCAGTCGTGTTACGCCTGCGTAAACGCCCTCAACGAGTCGAACCGAGCTTAACCGATGAGACGGCTGTAACCGCCCGGTGTCCGTCCGTTCATCCAGCCGATTCGGCCGATCCGACCCGCGACGTGCGCGTGCTTGGACCGGGTCTGGCACGATCGGACCGTGTTCCCCTCGACTTCCCCGGCGACTTCGGCCGACGCCGGCGCCCCCGACGACGATGATCTCGAAGAGATAGAGATCACGCCGGTTCGGCCCGCGCTGTCCGTGGCGATCGCGGTCTTCTCCGGGTTGGTCGGCATCGGGCTGATCTTCGGCGCCCAGTCGTCGAGCCCAGGCGCGCGAGTGCCGTTCGCGCTCATGCTGGCCGGCGTCCAGGTGCTCTTCGTGCTCGCCTGGTTGATGGCCACCCGACCGCCGGCGTTGCTCGCGGTCGGCGGCGTCTGCCTGGTGGTGGCCGGCTGGAGCGACCTGCACGCGGTGCGCGCGGCGGAGCCCGGGCTGGGCACGCTCGGCCTGATCGGGCTGGCCGGGGTAGCGGTCGCGGTGGTCAGCCAGGCGATCCGCTCCGACGACCGGCGGCGGATCAGCGAGTCGCTGCGATCCACCCTCGTGCTGGTCCTCGGCATGGTCGCGTTCGCCTCGCTGGTCATGCTGAGCCGGATCCCGCTCGGCACCCAGGTGATCCTGTTGTGCGTCACGGCGAGCGCGGTCGCGCTGATGGTCGCCCGGATCGCCGACGCGGTCTACCCGAACCCGAGGCTGGCGCCCCAGGTGCCCCGCGGCGCCAGCGGCGTGATCTTCGGTGCGATGGCCGGCACCCTGCTCAGCGCCGTCATCGGGTCGTACCTGTTCACCTTCAGCCCGAGCAGTGCCGCCGTCGTCGGCCTGGTGGCCGCGGTCTTCGCCGTGCTCGCCGACCTGGCGGCCGACTACTCCGAGGCCGGCCGGCAGATGGCCGGCGACCGGCCGACGCTGTGGGTGGCGCGCCACATGCAGGGCCCGCTGGGCGGCTTCGCCCTCGCGGCGCCCGCGGCGTACGCCATGACGGTGCTGTTCCTGACTTGACCCGGCGTTCCTGACTTGACCCGCGTGGGTAAGGAGGAAACCAACAACGAGGAGGAACGGTGACGACCACCTACTACGCGGAGGAAACCCGCCCACGCCGCCGCCGCGGGCGGCGCGTGCTGATCACGTTGCTCGTGATGCTGATCGTGATCGCCGGGATCCTGTTCGCGGGTGACCGGGTGGCCGCCAACTTCGCCGAGAAGAAGATCGCCGACCAGGTCAGCCAGGAGGTGGCCGCGCAGAAGGTGCAGTCGGCGCCGCCGGAGGTGTCGGTCGGCGGCTTCCCGTTCCTGACCCAGGTGCTGGCCGGCAACTACAAGGAAATCTCGATCGTCATGCGCGACGTGAAGGGCGACGTCGACGGCAACGCGGTCAACCTGCCGCGGCTCGACGTGGTGGCGCGCGACGTCGCCGCCTCGCTGGACACTCTGCGCAGCGGCCAGGGCGACGTGATCGCCAAGACCGTCGACGGCACCGGGACCATCACGTACGAGAGCGTCACGGCCCTGATCGACCAGCCCGGGCTCAAGCTTTCCGAGCGCGAGGGCAAGCTGGTCGCCAGCGCCCCGATCGAGGTGCTCGGCCAGCGGTTCACCGTCAACGGCGCGGCGGAGCTCGCGGTCGAGGGTCGGCAGATCAAGATCAAGCTCAAGGACGCGACCGCGGACGGGCTGCCGGCGGTGCCGCTCGCGCAGCAGGTGGTCGCCAACTTCATCCAGCGGATCTCGATCAGCGTGGATGTGCCGGCGCTGCCGTTCAACATGGAGCTCAAGAAGGTCGACGCCACCACGGAAGGGCTGGCCGTGACCGCTACGGCCAAGGACGTGCCGCTGAACGGGTGACCCGAGTCACCCGGTCGTCACTCCCGGATGGTGGTCAGCCCGGTGACCTCGCAGTGCACTGCTGGTAGCCTTCACACCCATGGGGACGTTCCTCACCAAACGGCGCGCGGTCGACCTGTGCCGCGTGGCCACCTGCCTGTGTCGCCCCGTCATCTGACGGCGGCGCACTGAGGTCTGCTCCTTCACCTTCCCGCCCGGCAGTGCCGCCGTCGCTCGTACCCGTGATCCCTAAGTCCTGGGTCACGCGCGTGGAGCGGCGAGCTTCCCCCGCGCGTTGACTCACCACCACCTCCGTCCAACACAGGAGTGAACTGATGAGTCGCGACACCGCACTCGTTTCGGCCGACTGGGCCGAGAAGAACCTCGGCGCGTCCGGCGTGGTCTTCGTCGAGGTCGACGAGGACACCAACGCCTACGACGGTGGCCACCTCCCCGGTGCCATCAAGCTGGACTGGAAGACCGACCTCCAGGACCCGGTCCGCCGGGACTTCGTCAACAAGGAGCAGTTCGAGGCCCTGCTCTCCGCGCGGGGCATCGGCAACGACGACACCGTGGTCCTCTACGGCGGCAACAACAACTGGTTCGCGGCGTACGCGTACTGGTACTTCAAGCTCTACGGCCACGGCGACGTCAAGCTGCTCGACGGTGGCCGCAAGAAGTGGGAGCTCGACGCCCGGCCACTGGTCAAGGACCTGCCGAACCGCGAGCAGACCACGTACTCGGCGCAGGAGCCGGACACCGCCATCCGCGCCTTCCGCGACGAGGTGGTCAAGGCGATCGGCACGCAGAACCTGGTCGACGTCCGCTCCCCCGACGAGTACGCGGGTCGCCTCCTCGCCCCGGCGCACCTCCCGCAGGAGCAGGCGCAGCGCGGCGGCCACATCCCGACCGCCGTGTCCGTGCCGTGGTCCAAGGCCGCCAACGAGGACGGCACGTTCAAGACCGACGACGAGCTCCGCGACATCTACGCGGCCGCCGGCCTCGAAGACGGCAAGGACACCATCGCCTACTGCCGGATCGGCGAGCGCTCCTCGCACACCTGGTTCGTGCTCAAGGAGCTGCTCGGGCACTCCAACGTGAAGAACTACGACGGTTCCTGGACCGAGTACGGCTCCCTCGTCGGCGTGCCCGTCGCGCTCGGCGATGAGCCGGGGAAGGCGTGACCACGATGACGACCGTTCCCGTCGACGCGAGTTGCGCGGCACCCGACCAGTCGGCGCCGTTGCCGGCCAGCGTCGACCTCGAGAAGGAAACCGTGATCACCGGCATTGTGACGGCGGCCGACGGTTCCGCCGTCGGCGGCGCGTACGTCCGGCTGCTCGACGCGACCGGCGAGTTCGCCGCCGAGGTGGTCACCTCGCCGGCCGGCCAGTTCCGGTTCTTCGCCGCACCGGGCACGTGGACGCTGCGTGCCCTGTCCCGGCACGGCAACGGCGACACGACGGTCACCGCCGTGCGCGGCGTGACCGAGACCGGTGTCCAGGTCGGCTGACGTTCCATCGCTTCGACGACGGCGCCCCGGCCATCGGCCGGGGCGCCGTCGTGTCACCATGGCCCGGTGACCGCATCGCGCCGACGACTCTGGCTGGTCGGTGGTGGCCTGGCCGCCTGGGCTCTGGTGCTCGGTGTCCTCGCGGTGGTGTCCCACCGCACCGACGCGCCGACCGTGCGCGAGCAGCGCGACCTGGCCGCGGCGATCCGGGTCGTCGACTCGGCGATGGGCATCAGCGTCGGCCAGGCCGGGCCTGACGCCGTCCCGGTGATCATGCCGATCACGGTGGACGAGGGCTGCCGCATCACACCGTTCCGCGACGGTGCGACCGCGACCGGTGTGGTCCGATTCTTCACCAAGGACGCCGCCGGCCTGCTCGGTCGGCTCGGCGCCGGCTACCCGGCCGCTTACGAGGCCAAGGTCAGCACCGACGGCAAGGCACTTCGGGCCGATGCCGGTGGGTTCGTCGCCCTGCGGGGCAAGGTGATCGCACCCGGCGAGGTGCAGGTGACCGTGACGACCGGCTGCCGGCCGAGCGACGCAGTCGAGGCTGTCTCCCTGCTCCCCGAATATCCGCAGCACGCCAAGCCGGGCGAGGTCCTGTCCGTGCTCGGCGCCGCGTCGGTCGAGGACTCGTCCGTCGCCTTCGCCCGCTGCCCCTCCGGCCGGCCCGCCACGACGGCGTCGGCCGTCGGCCATCAGGTGACGGCCGGCCCGGCCGCCGCGCGGGAGCACGACCACGGCGTCGCGGTCGTCGACACCGCCGAGGTCTACGCGTACAAGCGTGGTGCGAGCGAAGCGGTCGTGGTCCTTTCCACGTCCGAGCGGGACGCCCGCGTCTACGTGACAGAACTCTGTTGACGCGTTCCGTACAGTGTACGGGTGCTGACTGACCACATCGAGATCGTCGGAGCCCGCGAAAACAACCTCAAGGACGTCACCGTCCGGATCCCGAAGGGCCGGATCACCGTGTTCACCGGTGTCTCCGGCTCAGGCAAGTCGTCACTGGTGTTCGACACCGTCGCCGCCGAGGCGCAGCGGCAGCTCAACGAGACCTTCACCGCCTTCGCCCGCAACTTCCTGCCGAGCTACGGCCACCCCGACGTCGACTCGATCGCCAACCTGTCCGCCGCGATCGTGGTCGACCAGAAGCGGCTCGGCGGCAGCTCGCGCTCGACGGTCGGAACCATCACCGACATCAACCCGCTGGTCCGCCTGCTCTTCTCCCGGGTCGGCGCCCCGCACGTCGGCTACTCGAACGCGTTCTCCTTCAACGACCCGCAGGGCATGTGCCCCGAGTGCGAAGGGCTCGGCCGGGTCACCACGCTCGACCTCGACAAGCTGCTCGACCGGTCGAAGTCGCTCAACGAGGGCGCGATCCTGCATTCCGACTTCGCGGTCGGCGGTTGGTACCTGAGCACGTACCTGATGTCCGGCTGGTTCGACGGCGACAAGGCCCTGAGCGACTACACCGACCAGGAATGGGAGGTGTTCCTGCACGGCACCGGCAAGGTCCCGGTCGAATGGCAGGGCGGCAAGATAAACACGACGTACGAAGGCCTGGTCGACAAGTTCACCCGGCTCTACATCAAGAAGGACATCGGCGCGATGTCCGACCGCAACCGCGAGAGCCTCCTCCGCTTCGTCACGGCCGGCACCTGCCCGCTCTGCAAGGGTGGCCGACTCTCGCCGGCCGCGCTGTCGGTCGAGGTCGGTGGCTACCACATCACCGACCTGCTGGCGATGGAGGCGACCGAGCTGCTGGCCACCCTGCTCGAGCTGGCCACCACGGTGGAAGGCGCCGGCCGGCCGATCGTCGAGAGCCTTACCGACCGGATCCGCAATCTCGTGACCATCGGGCTCGGCTACATCCGGCTCGACCGTGAGACGACCAGCCTGTCCGGCGGTGAGTCGCAACGGATCAAAATGGTCCGGCACCTGAGCAGCAGCCTGACCGACATGATGTACGTCTTCGACGAGCCGAGCATCGGCCTGCACGCGCACGACGTGCAGCGGCTCAACGAGCTGCTGGTCAAGCTGCGCGACAAGGGCAACACGGTGCTGGTCGTCGAGCACGACCGCGACGTGATCGCGGTCGCCGACCACGTCATCGACATGGGTCCCAAGGCCGGCGCGCACGGCGGCGAGGTGGTCTTCGCCGGCAGCTTCGACGACTTGGCGTCGGCGCCGACCCTGACCGGCCGGTTCATCCGGCACGCACTGCCGCTCAAGACGCAGGCCCGCACCCCGACCGGCGCGCTGACCATCCGCGGCGCGACGCTCAACAACCTGCGCAACGTCACGGTCGACATCCCGACCGGCGTGCTCACGGTGGTCACCGGGGTCGCCGGGTCCGGCAAGAGCACGCTGGTCAACGAGGTCTTCCTCGGCCAGTTCCCGGACGCGATCAACATCGACCAGTCGGCGGTCGGCGCCTCGATCCGCTCCAACCCGGCCACCTACACCGGGTTGATGGACGACATCCGGCGGCTGTTCGCCAAGGCCAACGGCGTCAACGCGGGGCTGTTCAGCTTCAACTCCAAGGGCGCGTGCGCCAACTGCCAGGGCCTCGGGGTGATCTACACGGACCTCGGGTTCATGGACGGCTTCAAGTCACCGTGCGAGATCTGCCGGGGCCGGCGGTTCTCCGAGGAGGTGCTCGAGTACCACCTGCGCGGCAAGTCGATCGCCGACGTGCTGGAGCTGACGGCGGCCGAGGCGGCGGAGTTCTTCACCGAGAGGAAGCTGCGCACGATCCTGTCGGCGGTCAACGACGTGGGGCTCGACTATCTGCGGCTCGGCCAGCCGCTGAGCACGCTGTCGGGTGGCGAGTGCCAACGCATCAAGCTCGCCACGGAGCTGCACAAGACCGGCACGGTGTACGTGATGGACGAGCCGACCACCGGCCTACACATGTCGGACATCCAGCACCTGTTGGAGATCGTGGATCGCCTGGTCAACCAGGGCAACTCGGTGGTCGTGATCGAGCACAACCTCGACGTCATCAAGAACGCCGACTGGATCGTCGACCTCGGGCCGGAGGGCGGCACCAAGGGCGGCGAGGTGCTGTTCACCGGGCCGCCCGCCGAGCTCGTCAAGGCCGACACCCACACCGCTTCGGCCGTCCGGCGCGATCTGGAGGCGTTCAGCCGTAGCTGAAGCGCGGGCCGCCGTCCGCGGTGAGGTCGATCGTCGGCATCATCGCGGCGGCGGGCTCGCGGCGGGCGGCGGCGGCGAACACCGACGGGATGTCGGGGCAGTCGGCGACCTGCTGGAGCGTCATGACCGTCGGCGGCAGCATGGCGACCTCCCCGCGCCGCGCCTGCGCCACCGCCTCGGCCGGGCTGATCCACATGGTGTGGTCGGCCTCGCCCGAGACGTCCCGGGTGACCTGGCCGCCGGGCAGCGCGGCGACGAAGAAGTAGGCGTCGAACCGGCGCGGCTCGAACTCCGGTGTGATCCAGCGGCTCCACGGCGCCAGCAGGTCGGCCCGCAGCGTGAGGTCGCGCGTCTTGAGGAAGTCGGCGAAGCCGAGGTCGCGGCCGACCAGCGCGTGCCGGGCGGCCTCCCAGTCGTCGCCGCTGACGTCGCCGACCACGGTGTCGCCGGTCGGGCCGGCGAGCAGGACGCCGGCCTCCTCGAAGACCTCGCGGGCGGCCGCGCAGACGATCGCCTGGGCCCGCTCCGGGTCGGTCTTGAGCCGGCCGGCCAGTGAGGTCGGGTCGATGCCGAGGTCGGCCTGGGAGTCGGTGGGGTCGACGCCGCCGCCGGGGAACGCGTACATCCCGCCGAACGCCATCGCGGCGACCCGGCGGATCAGGTAGACCTCGAACCCGGTGTGCTGCGCCGGCCGCAGCAGCAGGACGGTCGCCGCCAGCCGCGGCACCGCCGGTGTCTTGCCCTCGGCCACGAACCGCCGCGCGTGGTCGGCGATCTGGGGTGGCACTGCGAACTCCTCGACCACCGGCCGAGCCTAGCGGCAGCGAGGTGGACTAGCGTGCGGGCCATGACGAGATGGGGAATCCTCGCGACCGGCGCGATCGCCGCCAAGTTCGCCGGCGACCTGCGCTACGCGCCCGGCGCCGAGCTGGTCGCGGTCGGCTCGCGGTCGATCGAGTCAGCGAAGTCGTTCGCGGCTCGCTTCGACGCACCCCGGGCGCACGGGTCGTGGGCCGAGCTGGCGGCCGACCCCGAGGTCGACGCGATCTACGTCGCCACCCCGCACTCGGCACACTTCGAGGCGGCCATGCTGTGCCTGCGGGCCGGCAAGCCGGTGCTCTGCGAGAAGCCGGTCACCCTCGACCGGGCCAGCGCCGCGGAGCTCGTCGACACGGCACGGGCGGCCGACGTCTTCTTCATGGAAGCCATGTGGACCCGGGTCAACCCGACCGTACGCGCGGTGCTGGACCTGATCGCCGACGGCGCGATCGGCGAGGTCACCACGCTGTCGGCCGACTTCGGCGTCTACGGCCCGTTCCCGTCGTCGCACCGGCTGCGCGCCCGCGAACTGGGCGGCGGCGCGCTGCTCGACCTGGGCGTCTACCCGGTCACGATGGCGCACCTGGTGCTCGGTGCCCCGGACCACATCCGGTCGTGGGCCAAGATCGGGCCGGAAGGCACCGACGAGAACACCGCCATGGTGTTCGGCTACGACTCGGGCGCGGTGGCCACGCTGACCTGCGGCCTGCTCGGCACGACCACCATCGCGACGACGATCACGGGCACCCGCGGGCGGATCGACCTGCCGTCGTTCTTCCACGCGACCAGCTACACGCTGCACCGCCCGGGCGCGGACCCGGAGACGGTGACCCGCGCACAGGACGGCGCCGGCTACCAGTTCGAGGCGATCGAGGTGCAGCGCTGCCTGGAGGCGGGCCTGATCGAGAGCCCCCTGATCCCCCACGCCACGACGCTCGAGGTGATGGGCCTGCTCGACGAGGTCCGCGCCCAGATCGGCGTCACGTACTAAGCAAGGGCCCCTTGTTAACGCTTTCCGCATAGGAAGGGCCCCTTACTAACAGGGCGGGCACACGAGCGATTGGTCGGCGGGATGCCGCCAGGCTGTCGCGCGTTGGCCGAAAGCTCCACGACGGGCGCCTTTCCGCGGCGAAGATGGGAGAAATCTTCGCTTCGGGGGGCGGGCATGCAGGCACTTGTCGGGTCGTTGACCGAGATCGAGCAGGGCCTGGTGCGGGAGACGGCGGCCGACCAGCTCGCCCCGCTGGACGAGGACGAGTTGGTCGCGCTGCACACCCGGGTGCGCCGGGCCCGCGACAAGTACGTGAAGCTCTACCGCCGCCAGTCGGCGAGCCGCGTGCGGGAAACCGGCGCGCGCGGCAAGGCCCGCCCGAGGGGCGGCCGCGACCGCGACAAGGCCGAGGTCTTCGAAGAGGCCCTGGCCCGGGTCAGCCGCCGGCTGGCGACTGCCGCACGGGCGGCGGCCCGCGAGCTCAAGGCGGAACGCATCGCCGAGGCCCGGGCGGCAACCTTCACACCACCGCCGGTCCCGCCGTCCTCAGGAGGCCGCCGCAACCCGCGCGGCGACCAGGTCGCCGACCGCAGCCAGCGCACGCCCGACCGCCTCAAACGCCACGCCACCACGCGTGCCGCCACCAAACGCGCCCAGTCCCGCAAGGACTCGCGCTAGGCGACAGCCCGCCGACTCGCCCCCGCCCGACCCGCCCGCCCCGCCCACCGCGGACCTGGCGAGCGGAGCGCAGCGGAGCGGTCCCTCGCGGGAGGAACGGTCCGCACCACCGCGGACCCGAGTCATGAATTAGATCTTCTAGAACATCGGCCTTACCGCGTAGTAGGCGAGGGCGGCCATGGCGCCGGCGGCCGGGAACGTCAGGATCCAGGCTCCGACGATGTTGCCGGCCACGCCCCAGCGGACCGCGGAGAGCTTCTTGGTCGCGCCGACGCCCATGATCGCCGAGGTGATCGTGTGGGTGGTCGAGATCGGGGCGCCCAGGACCAGGGCGTTGAAGTAGAGCACGCTGCTGGCCACCGTTTCGGCCGCGAAGCCCTCGGGTGGGCCCAGGTGGATGATGCGGCGGCCCAGGGTGCGGATGATGCGCCAACCGCCCGCGTACGTGCCGAGTGCCAGGACCGACGCCGACGTCCAGAACGCCCATTCCGGGATCGTTCCCGCGTCGCTCTGGTGGCCGCCGACGTACAGCGCGAGCACGATGATGCCGATCGTCTTGGCGGCGTCCTGCATGCCGTGCCCGACCGACATCGCCGCAGCCGACACTGTCTGCGCCCAGCGGAAGCCGCGGTTGAGCTTGCTCGGCTGCCCGTTTCGGAAGAAGAACCGGATCAGCCGCATCACGAGATAGCCGAGTGCGAAGCCGACCAGCGGCGAGAGCACCATCGGGAGCACGACGCTGTCCAGGACCTTGGCCCAGAGCACCGTGCCGGACGCGGCGAGGGTGGCGCCGACCAGGCCGCCGATCAGCGCGTGGGACGACGACGAGGGCAGGCCGAAGTACCAGGTGATCAGGTTCCAGACGATCGCACCGGCGACGCCGGCGAAGACCACGCCGAGGCTGCCGGAGCCGGTGGGCAGGTCGACCAGCCCGCTACCGACGGTTTTGGCGACTTTCTCGCCGAAGTGGGCACCGATGAAGTTGCCGATGGCGGCCATCAGCAGTGCCACGCCGGGGGTCAGGGCCCGGGTGGAGACGCTGGTGGCGATGGCGTTGGCCGCGTCGTGGAAGCCGTTCGTGTAGTCGAAGGCGAGCGCGACGAGGATCACCGCGAGAACGGCGATAAGCGGAGCGTCCAACGGTTCAGGATTCCTTGACGGCGATCGTCTGGACCGTGTTGGCCACGTGCTCGAAGGAGTCGCAGGCCGCCTCGAGCTCGTCGGCGACCTCCTTCATCTTGAGGACGGTCAGCGCGTCGTACTCACCGGAGAAGAGCCGGACCAGCAGCATCCGGTACGCCCGGTCGCCCTCGTTCTCCAGCCGGTTGCACTCGATCCAGTAGTCCTCGAGGTCCTTCATCGACTTGAGCCGCGGCATCGCCTCGGCGGTCAGCTTGGCCTGCTGGTCCAGCACCTCGACCAGCTCGTGCATCTCGCGCGGCAGCGCCGGCAGCTTGGTCAGCCCGTAGAGGTAGAGCAGGCTGCCGACCGCTTCGAGGTGGTCCATCACGTCGTCGAGCAAAGAGCCCAGTCGGTAGATGTCCTCGCGGTCGAACGGGGTGACGAACGTCGAGTTGATCTTCTGGTAGAGCTCGTGCGTGAGCTGGTCGCTGTCGTGCTCGACCTCGGTGAGTCGCTCACTGACCGACTGGACGTCGACGCCGGGCAGCGCCAGTTCCTGGAGAAGCTCGGTGCCGCGGACGTGGTTGTCCGCCGCTCTGGTGAAGAGCTCGTAGAAAGCACCGTCGTTTGGACGGAAAGTGAACTTCACGGCACGGACCTCGTAGCGTCGAAGGGGGTGTCCGGACGCGCCGCCGGGGAACGCGTTCAACGAATGCTAAGAAGTCTCGGAACCAGATCTTCGGCGGGCTACCTGGATCTACCCGACCGCAATCTCCGGTTCATCTGCTGTTCACCTGAATCAACCGTCCGCTTCCAACCGACGCCGCTGCGCTGCCAAGTCGTAGTCCGGCTGGGGGTAGCTGAGCTTCAGATCGGCGAACGTCTGACGGAGCAGGTGGGACAGTGCCCAGTCGCGGTACCACTTGCGGTCGGCCGGCAGCACGTACCAGGGAGCGCTGTCGGAGTCGCAGCGGGCGAGGGCCTCGGCGTACGCGGCGTGGTAGTCGTCCCAGCGCGCCCGCGAGTCGAGGTCGTCCGGGTTGAACTTCCAGTGCTTGGCCGGGTCGACCAGCCGCTGCATCAACCGCTTCCGCTGTTCGTCGCGCGAGATGTGCAGCATCACCTTGACCACCGCGGTGCCGCCCTCGACGACCTCGCGCTCGAATTCGTTGATCTTCTCGTAGCGCGGCCGCCAGACCGACTCCGGCGCGAGCCCGTTGACCCGCACCACCAGCACGTCCTCGTAGTGCGACCGGTTGAACACCCCGACGTAGCCGACCGGCGGCAGGGCCTTGCGGATCCGCCACAGGAAGCCGCCCCGGCGTTCCTGCGACGTCGGCGGGCCGAACGCCTTGATGTGCAGTCCCAGGGGGTTCATCGCGCCGGCGACCCGCTTGACCGCGCCGTCCTTGCCTCCGCAGTCCATCGCCTGGAGCACGAGCAGCACCGACCGGCCCTGACCTGGATCGACGGCGGCCTGCGCGAAGAGCATCTCCTGCTGGGTGGCGAGCTCTCCGCCGATCCGCTCGACCTCGGCCCGGGCCCACAGCTTCGGGTCCTTGCCGGTGACCTTGTGACCCGGCAGGCCCGGGGTCGACCGAGGGTCGATCGCGTCGAGGTCGATCGGAACGTCCGGACTCTCAGATCGCACACGCAACAACCTCCGCATATCGGGCATATCGGTCACTCCACGTGCGTAGGCGGCGGTCGGCGGCGATGCCGACGCTGGCAGAATGCCCACAAGGGGAGGCCGGCATGCAAGACCTTGCGAGCGAGTTCGAAGCCGAGCGTGACCATCTGACCTCGGTCGCCTACCGCATGTTGGGCAGCCGGGCCGAGGCGGAAGACGCCGTCCAGGAGACCTGGCTGCGCTACTCAGGCGCCCTGACCGATCCGGCCGCCCGGGCCGAGATCCGCGAGCTGCGGGGCTGGCTGACCACGACCACCGCCCGGATCTGCCTGGACGTGCTGCGCTCGGCCCGCGTGCGCCGCGAGGCGTACCCCGGTCAGTGGTTGCCGGAGCCCTTGGTGACCCGGCTCGGCCCGAGCGACTTCGCCCCTGACCCGGCCGACCGCGCGGTGCTCGGCGAGGAGCTCGGCACCGCCCTGATGGTCGTGCTGGAGCGACTCACCCCCGAGCAGCGGGTGGCGTTCGTGCTGCACGACGCGTTCGGCGTGCCGTTCGACGAGATCGCCACCGCGATGGGCAGCACGGTGCCGGCCGCGCGCCAGCTCGCGTCGCGCGCCCGCCGTGCGGTCACCGACGGCGCGCCGCGCAACACCGCCTCCCGCACCGAGCAGCGGCGGGTGGTCCAGGCATTCCTCGACGCGACCGAGACCGGCGACATCGACGCGCTGATGGCCGTGCTGGCACCGGACGTGGTCTTCGTCGGCGACTCCGGCGGCCACTTCCCGGCGGCTCGCCAGCCGATCGTCGGTGCCGAGCGGGTGGCCACCTTCGTGCTCGGGCTGCTCAAGCTCCTGCCGAAAGAGGCGCCCGACCTGCGCTTCGAGCTGGTCGAGGTCGACGGCGGCATCGGTGTGCTGGCCGACGCGACCTACAAGGACGGGCGACCGTTCCGCTCGGTGCTCTCGTTCGCGATCGACGGCGGGCGCGTGACGGCCGCGTACAACCAGCTCAACCCGGAGAAGATCGCGCGCGTGCTTTCCTAGCTCTCAGACGACCAGGGCCAACCATTTGCGGTACGCCGTCGCGAACGGCTCGGTGCCGTCGCCGAGGGCCTGGAAGAGCAGCTTGGCCGCGGCTTCGGCGTTGGCGACCAGGTCCTCGGGATAGCCGAAGCGGGCCCGGTGGTCGGCGAACTCGTCCTCGTCACGCAGCTCGATCGTGCCGGTCGCCCGGCGGCGGACCACGTCGAGGTCGAGGTCGATCAGGTGGACGGTGTCGCCCCGCCAGCGGGCCGGCGTGGTGATGTCGCAGTAGACCTCGCTGGTGCGCGGCGGCGGGTTGAACATGCCGCTCCACCAGGCGTCATGCGGCACGAGCACCACAAAGGGGATCTTCTCGACGGACGGCCGGCCGTGGTAGACGGACTGGGTGCCACGAGTCACGCCAAGCCAGACGCCCAGGTCGTCTTCGGCTAGGCGACGAGCGGGGTAGTCCCTGTGGGCGGATCCGTCATATTTGCGGTAGACCACCCGGACGTTGTCGCTCGACACGCAAATACCCTAACCGATTCGTGGGTAACCACTCTCGCGTCGGCGGGTTAACGGCACGTGGCGCGGGCGAGGATCGTCGGGGGGTACGGGTACCGTCGCACGGTGACCTCGTCAGCGCGCACCCGTCCGTCCGCCGAGGCGCTCCTCGCCGCCGCGGTCGGATCGGTTCCCGGCGGCGCGGCCCGCGCGGGCCAACAGCAGATGACGAACGCGATCGCGGAGAGCCTGGCCGCCCGTGAGCACCTGCTCGTGCAGGCCGGCACGGGCACCGGCAAGTCGCTCGGCTATCTGGCGCCGGCGCTCACTGTCGACGGCCCCGTCGTCATCTCGACCGCGACGCTGGCGCTCCAGTCCCAACTGGTCGACCACGACCTGCCCCGGCTCGCCGACGCGGTCGAGCCGGTGCTCGGCCGGCGACCCACCTTCGCTGTCCTCAAAGGACGGCACCACTACCTCTGCCTGGCCCGGCTGGAGAACTCGGCCGAGGAGGAGCCCGAGGACACGCTGTTCGACGCGCCCGCCTCCCCGCCGGCCGCGGCCCCGGTGAAGTGGCTCGGCGAGGCCGGCAAGCTGGGCAAGCAGATCCTCCGCCTGCAGGAGTGGGCGATGGAGACCTCGACCGGTGACCGCGACGAGCTCGACCCCGGCGTCGACGACCAGGCGTGGAAGCAGGTCTCGATGCCGGCCCGCGAGTGCGTGGGCGCGCAGCGCTGCCCCTACGGCACCGAGTGCTTCGCCGAGGCGTCCCGGGCGCGGGCCCGCGAGGCCGACGTCGTCATCACCAACCACAGCCTGCTGGCCGTCGACATGCTCGCCGGGCGACACATCGTGCCGCCGCACAAGCTGCTGGTCATCGACGAGGCACACGAGCTGGCCGACCGGGTCTCGTCGGCGTCCCAGGAAGAGCTGACCCCCGAGCTGGTCGACCGGGCCGCCCGCCGGTCCCGGCCGCTGATCCAGCCGGAGCTGGCCGAGACGCTGCTCGAGGCCGGCGACGCGCTGGCCGTCGGGCTCGCCGAAGCACCCGCCGGGCGCATCGTCGACGGGCTGCCCGACCCGCTGCGCGAGGCCTGCACGCTGCTCGACGCGGCCACCCGGCGGGCCCTCGAGAAGATCGGCGACATCAAGGCCGACGATCCCGACCCGGTGCGCAAACAGCAGGCCAAGGCGGTGATCGGCGACATCTCCAAGACCGCGCAGCGGTTGCTCGAAGAGGCCGACCACGACGTGGCCTGGGTGGAGAAGCCCGACCGCCCGGGTTCGGTGCGGCGAGCGCTGGTGGTGGCGCCGCTTTCGGTGGCCGGCACGCTGGCCACCCACCTCTACGACGAGCGCACCGTGGTGGCCACCTCGGCGACGCTGGCCCTCGGCGGCCGCTTCGACACGGTGGCCCGCGCGCTCGGCCTGCCCGGCCAGGTGCCCGCGCCCCGCACGCCGGCC
The DNA here is from genome assembly GCF_900107455.1 of Asanoa ishikariensis. GTDB lineage: Bacteria > Actinomycetota > Actinomycetes > Mycobacteriales > Micromonosporaceae > Asanoa > Asanoa ishikariensis. The sequence goes on from NZ_FNQB01000006.1 coordinate 21,955, forward strand.
GCCGCGGCCGCCGCCACGAAGACCGCGGCCCGCTCGCCCAACCTGTCGACCACGGCCGGCGAGGTCGCCGAGATCGGCGGGCCCGGGTGGCGCTCGCTCGACGTCGGTTCGCCGTTCGAATACGCCAAGCAGGGCATCCTCTACGTCGCCGCCCACCTGCCCCGGCCGGCCGCCTCCGGCCTGCCCGCACAGGCCGGCGAAGAGCTGATCACCCTGGTCGAGTCGCTCGGCGGCCGCACGCTCGGGCTGTTCTCCTCGCGCCGCGCCGCGCAGCAGGCGGCCGAGCTCGTCCGCGCCCGCACCGACCTGCCGGTGCTGCTCCAGGGCGACGAGTCGCTGCCGCTGCTGGTCCGCCGATTCCGTGAGGACAAGGCAAGCTGCCTGTTCGGCGTGATGTCCCTCTGGCAGGGCGTCGACGTCCCGGGCGACGCCTGCCAGCTCGTGGTCATCGACCGGCTTCCGTTCCCCCGCCCCGACGAGCCACTGGCCGCGGCCCGCGCGGCGGCGGTCGACGCCAGCGGCGGCTCGGGCTTCGCCGCGGTCAGCGTGCCGATCGCCGCGATCCGGCTGGCCCAGGGCGCGGGCCGGCTGATCCGCTCACACGGCGACAAGGGCGTGGTCGCGGTCCTCGACTCCCGCCTGGAAACAGCCCGCGGCTACGGCGCCTTCCTCCGCAACTCCCTGCCCCCGTTCTGGTACACCACAAAACAGGACGTCGCCGTCGGGGCGTTGAAGCGGTTGGCGGCCTCCGCTTAGGCCGGCTACGCGGGCCCGGCCAGGCCGATCAGGTTGCCCTCGGGGTCGGTGAGGTGGGCGACCACGAGGTCGCGTCCTGGCGCCCGCTCGGGACCCATCGTGCGGCTTCCGCCGAGGCGTTCGGCTTCGCGCAGCGCCGCCTCGACGTCGGGGACGCCGACGTAGAAGACCACATGCGGCTGGTGACCGGCGCCGCCACCGACGCCGCCGGGGATGCCCGTATCGGGTTGGGTGAATCCGTATTCGCCCGGCCTGGACACGGATTCCGCGATCGGCCCGGTGGTGTCGAACCCCCAGCCGAACAGACCACCGTAGAAGCCACGCAACCGCTCCGCATCGGCCCCGATGATCTCGAAGTGCACCACTGGCTGTCCCATGTGGAGACCGTAACCTAGTCTAGTTGTAAAGAACAACCAAGTGGTGTTTAAATGCGTCTTGGGAGGGCGTATGCCTACGAGTCGCACCTATGGGGACGCCTGCGGCATCGCCCGTGCGCTGGACGTCGTCGGCGAGCGGTGGGCGCTGTTGGTCGTCCGGGAGCTGCTGCTGGGGCCGCAACGCTTCTCCGACCTTCGCCGGGCCCTGCCCGGCGCCAGCTCGAACATGCTCACTGACCGGCTGCGCGAGCTGGCGAGCCGCGACGTGGTGCGCCAGCGCCGCCTTCCGCCGCCGACGGCCTCGGTGGTCTACGAACTGGCCGAGGTCGGGCGCGAACTCGAGCCGATCGTGCTGGCCCTCGGCGCCTGGGGCCTGCGCTTTCCGATGCCTGCGGCCCCGGCGCAGCTCAGCGCGACCTCGGTGCTGTTGTTCCTGCGCGAGTCCCGGCGCGCGGTCGCGCCGGGCACCTATCGTTTCGAGCTCGATGACCGGGTCTGGACAATCGCCTCCCGAGCCGGGGCGGTCACTGTGAGCCCAGGCGAACCGATGCGCGCTGAGGCCTCGCTGCGCACAGATCCGGCGACGCTCAACGCTCTGCTGAGTGGCACTTCATCGCTGGCCGACGCGCTCGCCACCGGCGAGGCCATCGTCAGCGGAGACGAGGCCTCGCTGCGTCGGCTCCTAGAGTGCTGATCGCGGACCTGGCAACGCCACGGCGGACCGGAGCCACTTTCATCCCTTTGTGCTGACGACTTCCATGCCTGGTGGGATGCTTGGCGGCCGGCGTTTGTTGAGGCGGCGGACGGCTGCGTTGAGGACGGCGATCAGTGGCACCGCGATCAGCGCGCCCACGATCCCCGCGAGGACCACGCCGGAGGCGATGCTGACGATCACCGCCAGTGGGTGGAGGGCCACCGCGCGGCCCATGATCAGTGGTTGCAGCACGTGGCCTTCGAGTTGCTGCACGCCGATCACCGCGCCCAGGATGATCAGGGCGACGATTGGGCCCTGGGCTACCAGGGCTACCAGCACCGCTACCGCGCCGGAGAGGGTGGCGCCGACGATCGGGATGAAGGCGCCCAGGAAGACCAGGGCGGCCAGGGCGAACGAGAACGGGATCCGGCAGATCACCAGGGCGACGCCGATGCCCACCGCGTCGATGAACGCCACCAGCACCGTCGCCCGCACGTAGTTGCCCAGCGCTGACCACGACGCCTGGCCGGCGTCGTCGATTCGCCAGCGGGCGCCGAGCGGGAACAGTCGCACGATGAAGCGCCAGATCTTGCGGCCGTCGCGGAGGAAGAAGAACGTCGAGAAGAGCACCAGCAGCGCGCCGGTCACGATCTCGGCCACCGTCGCCGCCGTCGCGAGTGCGCCGCTGGTGAACCGCGACGAGTTGTCGGTGATCCACGACTGGGCCTCGTCGATGTATCGGGTGATCTGCGCGTCGCTCAGGTGCAGCGGGCCGGTCTGGAGCCAGTTCTGGATCTGCCGGACGCCCTTGGCGGCGTCATTGCCCAACTGCGGCGCTCCGGAGACGAACTCGTTGACCACCAGCGTCAGCGTGCCGGCCACCGCCGCCAGGCCGCAGATCATCACCACGACCACGGCGAGGGTGCGGTGCAGCCGGGCCCGCAGCAGCCAGCCGACGGCCGGTGAGAGGAACGCGGTCAGCAGCAGCGCGATCGCCAGCGGGATGACCACGAAGCGCAGGATCCCGATCACCCGGACCACGCCGTAGACCGCGATCGCCAGCAACAGCAGCCGCCAGGACCAGGCCGCCGAGATGCGCAGGCTGTAGGGCACGTCGGCGTCGTCGCGGCTGGTCGTCGAGGGATGCGGCACCGTCACGGGCGCCGGTGGTGGCTCGGCCTCGGGCGCGACCGGCTGGAAGTGCTCACCGCCGCCGCTGGTCAGCTCCCGGGTCCGGGCGGCCCGCACCGACTCGCGGCCGACCTGGTAAGCGCGCGCCACGCTCGCCCTGACCTGCTGAAAACGACCCAAGACTCCCCCTGACTCGTGAATCGCCCTCCCACCGTAGCGGGAACGCGAGCCCGCCTTTGGCCCATCGCACCGTGATTTGCCCTGCGGGTCGGTGCGGTCCGGCCGCGCGGTACCGTTCCCCGCGTGATGGCCGACTCTGACACCGAGAAGCTGCCCATCCGGATGCTCCACGACCGCGTGCTCGTCAAGCTTGACGGTGCCGAGGGCGAGCGCCGTTCGACTGCCGGCATCGTGATTCCGGCCACCGCGTCCATGGGCCGGCGGCTGGCATGGGCGACGGCGGTGGGCGTCGGCCCGCACGTGCGCTCGATCGTGATCGGCGACCGGGTGCTCTTCGACCCCGAGGACCGCTCCGAGGTCGAGTTGCAGGGCCGCGAATACGTGCTGCTCCGCGAGCGCGACGTGCACGCCGTGGCCGCACAGCGGGTGGAGGACGGCTCCACCGGGCTTTACCTGTAGGTCGGACCCCAGTAAGGCGGCCCGTAATACGGCACCGGCGGCGCCAGCACCACCGGGATCGGCACCACCGGGTCCTCCGGCGCGGGCAGCGGTCGCTGGACCCCGTCCGGGAACATCACCTGGTAGCCGGCGCCGTCCCAGATGGCCGGCGGCACCTGCGGGTCACGACCGACGAACGCCTGGCGGTGCGCCGAGATCTCGGCCAGCAGCCGCTGCTCGTCCTCGGCGGCGCGGGCCAGGTCGGCGGGGCGGCTGTCGAGGCCGCGGTCCAGCCCGTCGCGCAGCAGCGCGAGCCGGGTCGCGGCGAACTGGAACTCGCGCATCGCCTTGAGCCCGGGTGGGCCGGCCACCCGGCGGGCCCACTGCCGGGCCGAGTGCCGGCGGGCCAGCGAGCCGAGTGCGGCCACCTCGGGTGGGCTGAGCCAGCCGGCCCGCACGTAGCCGGGCAGCGCCCGCTCGGTGAGCCGACCCTCCCAGCCGCGCAGCCAGATGGTCAGGCCGACCACGGCGAAGAACACCGGCACCATCACCGCGATGTAGCCGTACAGCAGGATCAGGCCCTCGCCGGTGGCCTGGGCCAGCGTCGGCACCAGGTTCCAGGTGCCGTGCAGCATCATCGCGACCAACAGGCCGGCCAGCGGGGCGCAGATGCGCACCCAGCGGTCGGCGGAGCGCGCCGCGATGCCCAGCCCGATGCCGGTCATCGCGGTGAACAGCGGGTGGGCGAAGCCGCTCAGGAAGATCCGGACGATGAAGGTCAGGATCAGCAACTGCGCGCCGGACGCCGGGCCGTACTGCTCCGCGCCCGCGGCGTAGCCGTGGCCGCCGAGGTAGAGGATGTTCTCCACCATCGCGAAGCCGACCGCGGACAGCCCGCAGTAGACGATGCCGTCAGTGATGCCGGAGAACTCCCGCCGGAACAGCACCAGGATCAGCAGCGGGCCGAGGGCCTTCATCGTCTCTTCGATGAACGGCGCCACCAGCACGGCGACCAGGCTGTCGGGCAGGTCGAGCGCGGCGAACAGGTGCACCGCTCCGGTGTTGACGCCGTAGGAGGCCAGGGTCGCGACGAACGCGCCCCAGGCGAACGCGACGGCGAGCAGCAGGGCCGGCTCGGGCTCGTAGCGGTCGAGCCAGAGGAAGCAGGCCACCAGCACGGGCACGGGCAGGATCGCCGCGGCCAGCCCGATCACGGTGGCCTGGACGCCGATGTTCCAGCCCAGCACGATCGACATGGCGATGGCGCAGAGGGCGATGAAGCCGATCACGCCGAACAGCACGCCGACCCGCCAGCCGCGGCCACCGCGCTTCACGGGCCCGGCCACGGGCGTGATCATGGGCGCCGTCATGGAGACAGCGTAGCGACGCTGCCCACGCGGCCGTCGATCACGAGCGAGAATGGTCGGGTGAGGGATCTTGCGAGTGCCTGGCGGTCCGCCGCCCGGGGCGCCGGCGCGACCGCCGACGACCATGCCGTCGACGCCGAGGGCTCCGCGCTGTTGGCCCGCTGGGCCGAGCCGCACCGGCACTATCACACGCTGGAGCACCTGGCGACCGTGCTCTCCATCGTGGACGAGGAGGCCGACCGGGCCGAGCAGCCCGACCTGGTGCGCCTGGCCGCGTGGTTCCACGACGCCGTATACGACCCGCACACGCCCGGTGACGGCAACGAGCGGGCCTCCGCCGAGCTAGCGGTGGTCTCGCTGGTCAGCCTGGGCGTGCCCACCCCCGCGATCGACGCGGTACGCCGACTCGTGCTGCTCACCGCCGGCCACGCGGTGCAGGTCGGTGACGCCGACGGCGCGCTGCTCTGCGACGCGGACCTGGCCGTGCTGGCCAGCCACCCGGCGGCCTACGACGCGTACGCCGCGGCCGTCCGGAGCGAGTACGAGTTCGTGCCCGACGCCGAGTTCCGCGCCGGCCGGGCGGCGATCCTGCGCCGGCTGCTGGAGCTACCCGCGCTCTACCGCGACCCTGACCTGGCGGAGCGCTGGACCGAGCCGGCCCGCGCCAACCTCATCCGTGAGCTGGGCGCCCTGGACCATTGAGGTGCTTGGGGCGCCGCAGGCCGGCGTCCCGCAGCACCCGCGCGATCTCCCGGCTCGGCACCACCGTCGCGCCCAGCCAGACCGCCATCGCGAACCGGTTGGCCGGCAGGTCGTAGTGGTCGCGGTCGAACGCCCGCGGCGGCGAGCCGAGCATCTCGGCGAAGACGTGCAGTTCGGCGTACGAGACGTCGCTGACCAGGTGTGACCAGAGTCGCCCACGGTGGGGCCACGCGGGCGGATCGAGATAGACCACGAGAGAAGGCTAACGTCGCGGGTATGGCTGACCTCGTGACGCGGTTGAGTGCGGTGCTGCCCGACGGCGCTGTGCTGACCGACCCCGATCTGCTCCGGGTGCACCAGCGCGACGAGGCCGATCTGGTGCCGTACGGGATGCCGGCCGTGGTGGTCCGGCCCCGGAGCACCGCCGAGGTGGTCGCGGTGGTCAAGGTGGCCGCCGAGGCCGGTGTGCCGGTCGTGCCGCAGGGCGCCCGCACCGGCCTGGCCGGAGCCGCCAACGCGATCGACGGCGCGGTCGTGCTCTCCACGGTGGCGATGGACCGGATCGTCGAGATCGACCCGGTCAACCGGTACGCCGTGGTGCAGCCCGGTGTCGTCAACGCCGCGCTGGCCGCCGCCGTCGCCGCCGAGGGCCTGCGCTACCCGCCGGACCCGGGCTCCTGGGAGTCGTCGACGATCGGCGGCAACGTGGCCACCAACGCGGGCGGCATGTGTTGCGTGAAATACGGCGTCACCGCCGAGTACGTGCTGGGCCTCGAGGTCGTGCTGGCCTCCGGCGAGGTCCTGCGCACGGGCCGGCGTACCGCCAAGGGTGTCGCCGGTTATGACCTGACCAAGCTGTTCGTCGGCTCGGAGGGCACCCTCGGAGTGATCACGGAGGTCGTGGTGGGGCTGCGCCCGGCGGCCGACACCTCCCTGACGTTGATCGCGCTCTTCCCGACCACCGCCGCGGCCGGTGCCGCCGTCGCCGCCATCTCCTCCGGCGGCTTCGCGCCGAGCCTGCTGGAGCTGCTTGACCAGACCCACCTGAAGGCGATCGAGGCGCTGCGGCCGATGGGCCTGCGCACCGACGCCCGGGCGCTGCTGCTGGCCGCCGTCGACACCGGGAGCCGGGCGGCCCAGGACCTGGCCGAGCTCGAGGCGGTCTGCGCGGCGGCCGGCGCGCTGGAGGTGTTCGCCGCGACGGACGAGGTCGAGGCGGCCGAGCTCCTGCGGGCCCGCCGGCTGGCACACCCGGCGATGGAGAAGTTCGCCGCCGACACGTACCCGGAGGGCAGCGGCGGGATCATCGTCGACGACATCGCCGTGCCCCGGACCGCGCTGGCCGCGATGCTCGACGGCATCGAGAAGATCGCCGCCGAGTACGCGCTGCCGATCGGCGTCGTCGGTCACGCCGGCGACGGCAACCTGCACCCCAACATCGTCGTCGACCGGCTCGACCCGGACTCGGTCGCCCGCGGCCGGGGAGCCTTCGACGAGATCATGCGGCTCGGCCTCGGCCTGGGCGGCACCTGCACCGGCGAGCACGGCGTCGGCCTGCTGAAGAAGGACTGGCTGGCGCAGGAGATCGGCCCGGTCGGCATCGCCGTGCACCGGGCCATCAAGGCCGCCCTCGACCCGACCGGGCTGCTGAACCCGGGCAAGGTGGTCTAGAGCGCTGCGCTGGTCGGTATCTCCAGGCCCCGGTCGGCGGCCAGGCCGCGGACGTCGGCCGCGCCCATCCGGGCCGCGTCGGCGGTGGCGTCGTCGGGCATCCGCTGGGACTCGCGCTCGGCCTCGACCCGGGCGAGGTAGTGCTCGACCTCGCGAGCACGAACCGCCTGGTCCCAGCCGAGCACCCCGCCCATCACCTCGGCCGCGTGCCGCGCCGACTCGCTGCCGCGGTGCGTGGTCTCGAACGAGATCCGAGTGCGCCGGGTGAGCACGTCGTCGAGGTGCAGTGCGCCTTCCGCGTACGCCGCGTAGGCCACCTCGGCCGCCAGGTATTCCGGGGCGCCGGCCAATGGCGCCGCCAGCGTCGGGTCGGCCTCGACCAGCGCGAGCAGCTCGCCGGTCAACGTGCCGTAGCGCTCCAGCAGGTGCTCGATCACGCCGGCCGGCACGCCCCGGCGCCGGGCCAGGTCGGCCCGGTCACGCCAGGTGGCCGCGAAGCCGTCGGCGCCGAGCAGTGGCAGTTCGGCGGTGGTCGACCGTTGACCGCCGCCGAGGCGCCGGACCGCGCGGTCCACCACGTCGGCGGCCATCACCCGGTACGTCGTGTACTTGCCGCCGGCGACCAGCAGCAGGCCCAGCATCGGCTCGATCACCGCGTGTTCGCGGGACAGCTTCGAGGTGGCGTCGGCCTCGCCGGACAGCAGCGGGCGCAGGCCGGCGTACACGCCCTCGATGTCCTCGGTCGACAGCGGCCGGGCCAACCAGGGGTTGACCTGGTCGAGGATGTACTGGATGTCGCGGGCCGACGCGGCCGGGTGGGACCGGTCGAGCTCCCAGTCGGTGTCGGTCGTGCCGATGATCCAGTGACCGCCCCACGGGATCACGAAGAGCACCGAGGTCGGCGTGCGCAGGATCAGGCCCGCCTCGCCGGTGATCGCGCTGCGCGGGACCACCAGGTGCACGCCCTTGGACGCCCTCACCCGGAAACCGGGGCGGACGCCGACGTCGCCGAGCATCCGCGACATGTCGTCGCTCCACACGCCCGTGGCGGCGATCACCGTGCGGGCGCGTACCTCGAACTCGGCGTCGGGGTCTCCGGGTCGCGCCTCCATGTCCCGGACCCGGACGCCGACCACCTCGCGGGCCTGGCGCAGGAAGCCGACCGCGCGGGCACTGGTCACCATCGAGGCGCCCATGCTGGCGGCGGTGCGGGCGAGCGTGACGACCAGCCGGGCGTCGTCGACCTGGCCGTCGAAGTAGCGGATGGCGCCGGTGGTCACGTCTCCCCGGAGGCTCGGGAACAGCCGCCGGGCGCCCTCGCGGGTCAGGTGCTTGTGCAGCGGCATGCCCCGGCCGTGCCCGAAGACGCCCGCGAACACGTCGTACGCCGCGACGCCCATGCCGTAGTAGCCCCGCCGGAAGGCCCGCCCGGGCAGGCCACCCGCCTGGAGCGGCACCAGGATCGGCACCGGGCGCACCAGGTGCGGCGCGAGCCGGGTGGCGAGCAGGCCACGCTCGGTGAGCGCCTCGTGCACCAGGTGGAACTCGAGCTGCTCCAGGTAGCGCAGGCCGCCGTGGATGAGCTTGCTCGACCGGCTCGAGGTGCCGGCGGCGTAGTCGCGAGCCTCGATGAGGGCGACCTTGAGGCCACGGGACGCGGCGTCCAGAGCGGCGCCGGCGCCGGTCACGCCACCGCCGACGACCAGCACGTCGAACCGCTCGCTGCGCAGTCGGCGCAGGTCGTCGGCTCGCCGGGTCGCGGAGAGGTGGCTGGCGGCGAAACGGGATATCGCGGGGTCACGCACGGCTCCACGGTAACCCCGGCCGACCCTATGCTGGCGCCCATGGTCTTTCCGGCGGTCGCGCAACGGCCCGCGCCGCCGCGCTGGCTCGGTGTGGTCGCGGCGATCATGGCCGGCTGTTGGGTCGTCCTGGGCACCGTGGTCAGCCAGAGCCTGGGCTACCTGGCCGACCAGTTCGCGCTCCTGACCGCCGTGTCGCTCCCGGGCTGGCGGTGGCCCGCTGTCGGCCTGCTGGGTTTCCTGGTGATCTGCGTGCCGGCCCTGCTCACGGGCGTGCTGGCGACCGGTCCGGCGCTTCGGGCCACCGGCCGGGCCTGGTTCACCGCCGCCGTGGTGCTTGCCGTGCTGACCTCGGCGCGCGCCGTTCCGCTGGCCCAGCACGAGCTCTACCTGGCCGTCCTGGCTGCGCTGGCCGCGGTCGGTGCGCTGGTGGTCGGCCGGCCCGCCCGCCTGTGGCCACCGCCACTCGCCGCGGCCGGCGGGGTCCTGTTGCTGCTCCCCTGGTTGTGGCTGGGCGCGCTCGGCGGGGTGCTGGAGACCGTGCTCGCCGTGGTCGCCGCGGCATGTGTGGGGTGGCTCGCGGCAGCGGTGCTCGGTCCGGCGTTCTGGGCACCGATGGCCGGTTGGAGTCGGGCCCGGACGATCTGGGTCGGCGGACCTCGGGCGGGCGTCGCGCTGGCGCTGCTCGGCGCCGGAGTCGGGCAGAGCGGCCCACACCTGCTGGTGCTGCTCGGCCTGCCGATGGTCGGGATGGCGCTCGCGGCGCTGCGGCCCTCGGGCGGTTCTGCCGTTGCCTGGCTGGTCGGGTTCGGTGTGGTCGGTCCGCTGGCGTTCACCGATCCCGAAGAGGTCTCGGTGCTGCTGCTCGGGCGCGACGTGCCGTTCTGGGCCTTTGTCGCCGCCGTTTGCGCGCTCTTCGCCGGGGTGCTGCTGGCGCTGGGTTTTGGACTGCCGCGTCTTCGTCTTAGGCGCGGGGTCGCTGCCGGGCTGGCGGGTCTGCTTGTGCTGGGCGGCGCCGCGGTCTATTTCGGGCCAGGGCAACCCGGTTTCGCCGGTGAGCGGCTGTTCGTCGTGCTCTCCAGCCAGGCCGACCTGTCCGGATTGCCGGGCGGCACCGGTCAGGCCGCACTGACCGCTCGCACGACCGAGGTCTACCGCCGGCTGGTCGCGCACGCCGACCGCACCCAGGCCGACCTGCGCGGCGACCTCTCCCGGTGGCGTTTGTCCTATACGCCGTACTACCTGGTCAACGGGATCGAGGTGCACGGCGGCGGTCCGGGGTTGCGGGCGCTGTTGTCCCGTCGCTCCGACGTCGACCGGGTGTTGCTCGACCAGCGGCTGCGCCCGCTGCCCGCGCGGGCGCTGGCCCTGAGCACTGCCGGCGTGCCCGCGCCGACCGGGCCGCAGTGGAACCTCACCCAGATCGGTGCGCCGGCCGCCTGGGCCACGGGTGCGACCGGGCAGGGCATCGTGATCGGAAGCTCCGACTCGGGGGTCGACGGCACGCATCCGGCGCTGGCGCCCGGCTTCCGGGGCGGCGACGACTCGTGGTTCGACCCTTGGTCCAACACCTCCGTGCCGACCGACACCGGCGTGCACGGCACGCACACGCTCGGCAGCGCGGTCGGGCGCGACGGCATCGGGGTGGCGCCGGGCGCGCAGTGGGTCGGCTGCGTCAACCTGGCCCGCAACATGGGCAACCCGGCCCACTACCTGGACTGCCTCCAGTTCATGCTGGCGCCGTTCCCGGCCGGCGGCGACCCGTTCACCGCCGGACGGCCCGGGCGGGCGCCGCAGGTGCTGACCAACTCCTGGGGTTGTCCATCGGTCGAGGGCTGCGACCGGCGATCGTTGGAGCCGGCGCTCGCCGCGTTGTCCGCCGCCGGCGTGTTCGTGGTCGTGGCGGCCGGCAACACCGGGCCTTTCTGCGGTTCGGTGGCCGACCCACCCGCCACCTACCCCTCGGTGCTGACGGTGGGCGGGGTCGACTCCGCGGGCACGCTGGCCCCGTCGTCCAGCCGCGGGCCGGCACCCGGCGGCGTCGACAAGCCGGACGTGGTCGCGCCCGGCGTCGACGTGGTGTCCGCGCTGCCCGGTGGCCGATACGGCGCGCTGACCGGCACCTCGATGGCCGCGCCGCACGTCGCCGGCGTGGTCGCGCTGCTGTGGTCGGCCAACCCCGCTCTGATCGGCGACGTCGCGCGGACCCGTTCACTGTTGCTCGGTACCGCCGGGTCGCCGGCTCCTGGCGAGCGGTCGTGCCCCTCCCAGGCCGGCGGCCTGGTCGACGCGGCAGCGGCCGTGCGCGCGGCCAGGTAGCCTCCCGCTCGTGGATCATGCGTACGAGCTCGCCGAGCTGACCCCCGAACGCGTAGCCGACGTCGCCGCGCTCTGCCGGGTGGCGCTGGACCTGCCGTCCGACTCTCTCGAGGCGGACCAGATCGTCGACCGGCTGCGCACACCCGGCGCCGGCGAACGCCAGATCACCGGCTGGGTCGCCCTGCTGGGCTCCGCCGTCGTCGGCGCGGTGCTGGGCTCGACCGGTTACAACGACGCGACGGTCGGGCACGTCGACCTGATCGCGGTGCATCCGGATCATCGGCGGCACGGCATCGGGCGGGCGCTGCTGGGCCGGGCCGAGGAGGCGCTTCGCGGGTTCGGCGCTTCCTCGATCGCGCTGGTCGGCAACGCACCCGTGTACGCGTGGCCGGGGATCGACGTGCGCTACACGGCGGCGGTGTGCCTGGCGGAGGCGTCCGGGTATTCGCGGTCCGACATCGCGTGGAACATGACGGCGGACCTGACGCCGGGTTCGCCCGCGCTGGCGCCGACGGCCTCGGCGGAGGCCCGACTGGCGGAGGCCGGAGTGGCGGTGCGCCGCGCGGTGCCGGCCGACGTGCCGGGGCTGGCGGAGTTCGCCGCCGCGGAGTTCGGTCCCGGCTGGGGCGCCGAGGTGGCGGCGTCGGCGGGGATCCACTACGCGGTGCGGGACGGCGCCGTGCTCGGGTTCGCCTGCTGGGGTTCGTCCCGGCCGTCGTACTTCGGGCCGATGGGCACGGCTGCCGCCGCGCGCGGGCTGGGTGTCGGAGGTGTGCTGCTGCGGCGGTGCCTGCGTGAGCAGCACGCGGCAGGGCTGTCGTCCGCCCAGATCGGCTGGGTCGGCCCGGTGCCGTTCTACTCGACCAACTCAGGCGCGCGCATCGAGCGGGTCTTCTTCCTCTACCGACGGCAGCTGTAGCCCGCGCGGTGCATTGTGTCGCGAAACCCAGCGGAGCGGCTTGTTAGCTCCTACCGTGCCGGAATGAGCCTCGAGGACGAGCCGACGGCATCGGAACCCTCTGGTGACCTTCCTCCGGCCGGCGACCCGCCACCGGCCGTCGAAGACGATCTGTTGCTGCCCAGCGACCTTCCCGCTCCAGGGCCACCCCGCAACACGACGAGCCGCGCGGACAAACGCCGCAACCAGCGCCGCTAGCGCAGGCTTTGCTCTGCACCCACATCCGCAACACCCCCGCTGAGCTGCGGTGCGTATATGGGTGCAGAGCAAAGCCTGCGGACAGCCGAAAGGGCGGCCCGCTCGCGCGGACCGCCCTTTGGGTTGTTGCTAAGCGGGACTTAGAAGTCCATGTCCCCGCCGCCCGGCGCAGCCGGGGCCTTGTCCTTCTCCGGCTTGTCCGCCACCACAGCCTCGGTGGTGAGGAACAGGGCCGCGATCGACGCCGCGTTCTGCAGCGCCGAACGGGTGACCTTGGCCGGGTCGATGATGCCGGCCTTGATCAGGTCGACGTAGTCACCGGTCGCGGCGTTGAGGCCGTGGTTGGTCTCCAGGTTGCGGACCTTCTCCACGACGACGCCACCCTCGAGGCCGGCGTTGACGGCGATCTGGCGCAGCGGGGCGTCGAGCGCGATCTTCACGATCGTCGCGCCGGTCGCCTCGTCGCCAACCAGGTCGAGCTTGTCGAAGGCGGTCTTGCCGGCCTGAACCAGCGCGACGCCACCACCGGGGACGATGCCCTCTTCGACAGCGGCCTTCGCGTTGCGGACCGCGTCTTCGATGCGGTGCTTGCGCTCCTTGAGCTCGACCTCGGTGGCCGCGCCGACCTTGATGACCGCAACACCGCCGGCCAGCTTGGCCAGGCGCTCCTGCAGCTTCTCGCGGTCGTAGTCGGAGTCGCTCTTGTCGATCTCAGCGCGGATCTGGTTGACCCGACCCTGGATCTGGTCCTGGTCGCCACCACCGTCGACGATGGTGGTCTCGTCCTTGGTCACGACGATCTTGCGAGCGTGGCCCAGCATGTCGACGCCGACGGCCTCGAGCTTGAGGCCCAACTCCTCGCTGACGACCTGGCCGCCGGTGAGGATCGCGATGTCGGTCAGCATGGCCTTGCGGCGGTCACCGAAGCCCGGAGCCTTGACGGCGACGGACTTGAAGGTGCCACGGACCTTGTTGACGATCAGGGTGGCCAGGGCCTCGCCCTCGACGTCCTCGGCGATGACCAGCAGCGGCTTGCCGCCCTGCATGACCTTCTCGAGGATCGGGAGCAGGTCCTTGACCGACGCGATCTTGCTGTTGACGATCAGGATGTACGGGTCGTCGAGGACGGCCTCCATACGCTCCGGGTCGGTCCAGAAGTAGGGCGCGATGTAGCCCTTGTCGAAGCGCATGCCCTCGGTGAGCTCAAGCTCGAGGCCGAAGGTGTTGCTCTCCTCGACGGTGATGACACCTTCCTTGCCGACCTTGTCCATCGCCTCGGCGATGATCTCGCCGACGCTGGTGTCACCGGCGGAGATCGAGGCGGTGGAGGCGATCTGCTCCTTCGTCTCGACGTCCTTGGCGATCTTGGCCAGCTCCTCCGCGACGCGCGCGACGGCGGCCTCGATGCCCCGCTTCAGGGCCATCGGGTTGGCGCCGGCGGCGACGTTGCGGAGGCCCTCGCGAACCAGAGCCTGGGCCAGGACGGTCGCCGTCGTCGTGCCGTCACCGGCAACGTCGTCGGTCTTCTTGGCGACCTCCTTGACCAGCTCGGCCCCGATCTTCTCGTACGGGTCCTCGAGCTCGATCTCCTTGGCGATGCTCACACCATCGTTGGTGATGGTGGGCGCGCCCCACTTCTTCTCGAGCACGACGTTGCGGCCCTTGGGGCCCAGCGTCACCTTGACGGCGTCGGCGAGGATGTTCATTCCCCGCTCGAGGCCGCGGCGCGCCTCCTCGTCGAACGCAATGATCTTGGCCATACGGCGTTGTCCTCCTGGACACTCGCGGTTGCCACGGCCTGGTCGGCCACGGAGAACCGCCTGCTTTACGCACCTTCGGACGTCACTACCTGGCGACAGTGACGTCCGCCGGCCGGGCCGGAAAGCCCGCGACGACTGGCCCCTTGCCGAACCCGTCTCCTTAGGGCTCGACGGTGGCCCCACCGCCCCGACCATTGGCACTCACGGTTGGTGAGTGCCAATGACCTGTTTAGCACTCGGACCAGGCGAGTGCAAGCGAAGTCGGCCGCCCGGGGCACCGCGCCAGGCCTCCCGCCGGAGCTTGATGATCACCGTTGACGGGCAGGGCGTACCCGGGCGTTTAGTGACCTGTCAATTGTTGAAAGGTGCCCCTGTCCGCAATGGGCAAAGTCGCGAATAGATGGCAAGATCCAATGCATCATGCAGCAATTCGGCCGACCGCAAAGCCAAAGAAGCGCCGACCCCGTTCATGGGATCGGCGCTAGCTCGTCACGAACCCGGGTGCGTCGCCCGGCTGGACTTCGCTTCAAATTAGGCGGACCTGCTCCGCCTGCGGGCCCTTCTGCCCCTGCGCGACCTCGAACTCGACGCGCTGGCCGTCGTCTAGCGACTTGTAGCCGTCCATCTGGATCGCGGAGAAGTGGACGAAGACGTCCTGCCCTCCATCGACCGCGATGAAACCGTAGCCCTTTTCACTGTTGAACCACTTGACTGTGCCCTGTGCCACGGTGCACTTCCTAACCTTTGATGCGCCTGCCGGTCCAAGACCGCCCATTCAAGGCTGTTGGTGAGCCCTCGAACATTGCGGCCGAAATCGTAAGGTACACGAGGAGTGACGACGGTGCACTACCCCAAAATGGACACCCTGAGCGCCCTTACCGGCGCCTCGCTCGTTAACCGAACGTGTTTCGAGGCAGACACGGCGCACAGCCCGGGCGACATCGGTCCCGTGCACGGAACACGCTCCCAGCCGTCGCCGTCGTCCTGCTGATCGTCGCCGGGACTGTCTTCGCGATCCGCCACGTGGTGCCGAAGGAGCAGGTCACGGCAGCTTCGGCGAAGCGACCGGGTCCCGCGGCGGCCCGCGGGCGGACACCCGAGATGCGGGTGGGAGCGGTCACCGCTTACGTCGACGGCTTCCTCTCATGGGCACTGCTCGACCGGCAGGGCGGGCGGATCACCGGCTCATCGAACATGGCCGAACCGAGCGACACCATGTCGATGGTGAAGGCATGGTTGGCAGCCGATTTCCTGAGACTTTCGGAAGATAAAGGCGAGGAGCCTTCAGATTTTCGGCTACACCAGCTGACCATCATGATCCGAGACAGCGACAACGAAGCAGCGATCGCCATGTACGACCTAGTCGGCGGCCAAGACTCGATCTTTCGAATGATCAACATGTGCGGCCTGACGGACAGCGCGCCGCACGCGTACAACTGGAGCAACACCGTGATCTCGGCCCGCGACACCGTGCGCCTTGCGGACTGCATCGCCGACGGCCGCGCCGCGGGCCAGCGTTGGACGCATTGGTTGCTTTCGGAGATGCGCTCCGTACGCGGAACCGGCGATTTCGGCGTCCGCAACGCATTGCCGCAACCGGCCGCCGGCACCGTAGCGATCAAGAACGGCTGGCTCTTCCGCGACGACGACGGCCTTTGGCACATGGCCTGCCTCGCGGTGACCGACCAATGGGCGATCGGCGTGCTGCTGCGCTATAACGGCGCCCTCGGATTCGAGTACGGCGCCGCCCAGTGCACGGCGGTCGGTGCCCAACTCCTGGCGCCGACGACCCCGTTGGCGACACCCTCCGCGTGACCCCGGCGGGCCGGGCATGATCAGAGCCATGCCCCTGCTCTTCTCGTACGGCACGCTCCGCGACCCGGCGGTCCAACGCGCCAACTTCGGCCGCGAGCTGGGTGGCCACGCGGACGCCCTGCCCGGCTACACGATGGGCCTCCTGGAGATCACCGAGCCGGCCGTGATCGCCCTGAGCGGCACCGCCCACCACCCGGTGGTCGCCCCGAGCGCCAACCCCACCGACCGCGTGGAAGGCATGGTCTTCGAGCTCACCGACGAGGAACTGGTCGCGGCGGACGGCTACGAGGTATCCGACTACCGCCGGGCGCTGTGCCCGCTGACGTCGGGCGCCCAGGCCTGGGTCTACGTGGCGGCATGACCGCCCGCACCGCGCCCGTGCCCGCTCCTGCGCTGCCCCCGGCGGTCGAGGTCCGCCGGGTACGTCCTGCGGACGCCGCCCGGACGCGCGCACTCCGGCTGGAGATGCTCGCCGACTCGCCGCTGGCCTTCCTGGAGACGCTGGCGCAGGCGGCGGCGCGCTCGCACGCCGAGTACAAGGCCCGCATCGCGGAGACCTCGGCCGGCGACCGGGTAGCCCAGTTCATCGCGGTCGCGGACGGCCGCGCGGTCGCCCACGCGGGCGGCACGGTCGTACCGGAAGAGCCCGGAGTGACGGTGATCTTCGCGGTGTACGTGACACCCGCGTGGCGCGGGAAGGGCTTGACCAGCGCCCTCACCGAGGCGGTAGCCGCCTGGTCGCGCGCCGCGGGTCGGCCGGACCTGATGCTCGAGGTGGTCGTGGGCAACGACCGCGCGGTCCGGGCCTACGAACGCGTGGGCTTCGTCGACACGGGGGTGCGGCTCCAACACCCGACCACGGCCGCGATGACCGAGCTCCAGATGCGCCGCCGCGCCTAGGTAAGGACGGCACGGACCTGCTCAGCGAACGCGCGCGGGTGGGTCAGGTTGCCGTTGTGCCCGCCCGGGAAGCGCAGCGCCGCCACGCCGAGATGACTCGCCAGCGCCAGCGCGGCCAGGTAGTCGAAGCCGTCCTCAGGACTGGTCGCGCCGACCGCCGGGATGATCCGCCCGTCGCGTGGCACGTCGGCGAGTAGCAGGGTGTCGGCGAGCGCCGCGTCGAGGTCGTTGGCGAGGAAGTACTCGAAGTTGGCGGCGCGCTGGTCCGTGAACGGGAATGTCGTGATGCCCGGCTCGGTGGGCTGGTTGCGGGGGTCGATGCCGAGCACGGTGGCCACCTCGACGGCGGCGGCCCGCCAGCCCTCGGCCTGATGCACGCGCCGCACGCCGGCCAGCTTCGCCCGCGCGACGTCGGCGTCGACGGGCGCGAGGAACGGCAGGGCGATCGGCTCGTGGGCGATCAGGCGGCGGACCGATCCGGGGTACGAGTGCAGCAGGTGCAGACCGATGACCGCACCGAGACTCAGGCCCAGCATGTCGGCGGGTTGGTCGGTCACCTGCCGAAGGACGGCCGCGGCATCGTCGGCGTGCTGGCGAATGGAGACCTTGCGGTCGTCGGCGGTGCTCCTGGAGAGACCGCGGCGGTCGTACGTGACGACGGTGAACCGATCGGTCAGGTGGCCGACGAGGTCGACTGTGCGGTCGGCATCTCCCTCGCCGCTCTGGGAGATGAGCAGGACCGGCCCGGAGCCTGCCACCTGGAACCAGAGGCGAGCACCGTCGACAGCAACGTAGTCGTTCATGGCGCCGACACTAAAGCATCATTTTTGATGTATCAAGAGTGATGTAATCTAAGAACATGACCCCCGTCGAGATCATCCTGCTGGGCCGGACGCTCATGAAGATCGGCGAGCAGGCACTGCCCACTCCCGAGGACGGCACCCCGCCGGGCGGCGAGCGCACGGTGGTCATCGTGATGACCGACATCTACCAGAACCCCGGCACCACGGTCGGCGAGGTAGCCCGCCGCACAGGCCTCCCCCAGAGCGCCGTCTCCGGCTCGGTCGCCCGACTGCGCTCCGTCGGCTCAGTGATCTCGGAGCCAGACCCGCGAGACCGCCGCCGCCAGTTGCTGGGCCGCAACCCGAACCTGACCCCCCGCCGCCGCACGGTGGCAGCCGCCACGGTCGACGACGCAGTAGCGGGCGCTCTGGGCGAACACACCCCCACCGACCTGGCCACGGTGCTGTCAGCCCTCGAAACCCTTGGCGAATGGCTCACGCCACAAACCATCACCCGCCTACGACCCGACGCCTGACCGCCACCCGACGGTGGGAAACCACGCCCGGCGGCCATGCGTCGGCCGTAGGCAGCCACGCCCGGCGGCCATGCTGCCGGACGCCAACCACGCCGCAGCGGGGTCGCGTTGCACGGGCGGCCCACGCCGCGATCTAGGTAATGGTTGTCGTTATAACAACAATATGTTTCCTAGATCTCCCGCTGGGGTGGCCTGAGGCGAAGCGAAAGGCAACAGAAGGCCGCGTGCCTCCGGGACTGGGCCGGGCGGGCCGGTCCGGTTTGAGTCAGACCGGGCTGGATGGGGCAGGCCGGATGGGGACGGACCAGGTGGGGGCCCAGGGTCGGTTGGCCCGAGCCAGATGGGGTCGGCTTGGCCAGGGGCCAGATGGGCGGACCAGCCGGGCGGGGCCAGGCCGTGCCAGGCCGGCGGGGCCAGGCCGGCGGGGCCAGGCCGGGCGGGCCAGGCCGGGCCAGGCCGGTGGGGCCAGGCCGGGCGGGCCAGGCCGGGCGGGCCAGGCCGGGCGGGCCAGGCCGGGCGGGCCAGGCCGGGCGGGCCAGGCCGGGCGGGCCAGGCCGGGCGGGCCAGGCCGGGCGGGCCAGGCCGGGCGGGCCAGGCCGGGCGGGCCAGGCCGGGTGGGGACGGGTTGGCCTGGGCCGGGCACGGCCAGGCCGGATGGTTCCGGCCCGGGCGGAGCCAGGCCGGGTGGGAACCGAACGGACGCGGCCGGGCCCGCTTGGCCCAGGCCGGGTTGGGCCGAGTGGGCCAGGGCCGGGCACGGCCAGCCCGGATGGTTCCGACCCGGGCGGAGCCCAGCCCCGACGAGGCGGGGCCAGATGAGGCCAGGCCAGGTCAGCCCGGCCAGGTCAGCCAGGCCAGGTCGGCCAGGCCGGACCAAGGCCGGGCAGGGCCGGACCAGGCCGAGGTAGCCGGATCCGGCCTGCCAGGCTCGGCTCGACTAGGTCGGGCCGTGCCTGGTCAGGGTCGGATAAGGGCTCGGGGGATCAGGCCGTCGTGTGGCGGCGGGACTGGACCACGCGGAAGCGGTTGCTCACGTACGCACCGTCGGTCAAGGCCGCGTTCGCCGCTGGGTTGGCTCCGGTCGCGTGGAAGTCCGAGAAGGCGGCCGACTGGTTGACGAAGACGCCGCCGGTCAGGTTGCAGGAGAGGTGGACTCCCGCGTCCAGGGACGCGGTCTCCACCGCTGCCAGGATCGGCTCCGATGTCGAGTAGGCCGCCGCGGTCAGGGCGCCCTTTTCCAGGACCGTCGACCGGAAGATGTCGATGCTCGCGGCCGTCGAGTCGGTGGCGATGACGAACGAGATCGGGCCGAACCACTCACGCCCGTAGACCGCCGCGTCGGCCGCCGTCAGTTTCACCACCGTGGGTGTGCGGACCGTGGCCTCGGCGAAGGACGGGTGGGTGACCTCCGACGACGGTAGGACCGCGTCGCCGACCCCAACGACCTCGGACAGCCGGGCCAGCACTCCGTCGTTGACGATGGCTCCGGTCAGCTCGACAGCGCGGGCCGGGTCGCCCGTCAGCTTCGCGACCGTGGCGGCGATGCCGGCGGCTACCTCGTCGAAGGTCTTGTGGCCCTGGTCGGTTTCGATGCCGGCCGCCGGCACCAGGATGTTCTGCGGTGTCGTGCACATCTGGCCGCTGTAGAGGGTGAGCGAGAAGCCGATGTTGCGGCACATGCCGGCGAAGTCGTCGGTCGAGTCGACGACGATCGTGTTGACGCCGGCTTTCTCGGTGTAGACCGCCGCTTGCCGCGCGTTGGTCTCCAGCCAGTCGCCGAACTCCGTCGAGCCGGTGAAGTCGATGATGCGGACGGCCGGGTCGAGGGCCAGCGTCTTGGCCAGGCCCTCGCCGGGCGCCTCAGCGGCGAGCTGCACCAGGTTGGGGTCGAAGCCGGCCTCTTCCAACACAGCCCGGGCGTAGCGGACGGTGATCGCCAGCGGCAGCACGGCGCCCGGGTGTGGCTTGACCACTACCGGGTTGCCGGTGACCAGGCTGGCGAACAGCCCCGGGTACGAGTTCCAGGTCGGGAACGTGTTGCAGCCGATCACCAGCGCCACGCCGCGGGGGACGACGTGGAAGGTCTTGGTCATCCGCAGTGGGTCGCCCTTGCCCGCCGGCTTCTCCCAGCCTGCGGTGGCGGGGTGGCGGGTCATCTCCGCGTACGCGTAGGCCAGCGCCTCCAGTGCCCGGTCGAGGGCGTGGGCGCCGCCGGCCTGGAACGCCATCACGAAGGCCTGGCCGCTGGTGAACTGGACCGCGTTGGCCAGCTCGAAGATGTGCGCGTGCAGCCGGGAGAGGATCTCCATGCAGACGCCCGCGCGGGTCTGCGGGCCGGCGTCGCGCCACGCGGGCAGGGCCGCGGTCGCGGAGGAGATCAGCGTGGCCGGGTCGACGTGCGGGTACGACACGAGCAGCGGCACCCCGAACGGGCTGCGCTCGGTGGCCACCCAGTCGGTGATCCCGGGCTGGTCGAGCGGGAACTTCGCGTCGAGATAGCCACGGAACGCGGCCTCGCCCTCGGCGGCGGCGGTCTCGCCGTAGACGCGCGGGCTGGGCGACTCGGGGTAGGCCGACCAGTAACCACGGTCCTTGATCGCTTCGGTGGCACGCTCGAGGGTCGCGGCGTGGTTGGCGAACCAGGTGTGCGGGGTCTCCGTCATGCCAGCCATTTTGCCTCTTCAACGGCGCCCCGGCGCAGGCAGAACCGTCACAAGGCGATTTGCCAGCTGTGCCACTCGTCGACCGGGCGGAAGCCGATGGCCTCGTTGATCGCGACCATGTGTGCGTTGACCGCCGCGTTCCAGGTGTCGATCGCGCGCAGGGCGGGCTCGGCGGCCAGCACCGCGCGTAGGTTTTCGACCTTCACCAGCACGCCCAGCCGGTGCCCGCGATGGTCCGGGTCGACCAGGGTGATCTGCTGGAAGGCGTGCCAGTCGGGCGTGTCGTTGAACTCGATCGCCGTGATCGCGACCAGGCGGCCGCTGGCGTCGTGCCGCGCCGCGGTCGTGTAGGCCCGGCGGCCCCGTCGCTCGCGGGCCGTCTCGACCTCCCGGAGCCGCGCGGTGTCCATCTTCATCCCCTCGACCGCCAGGTCGCCGGTCGGCGCGTCGGACATCAGCCGGCCCTCCAGGTAGGCCTGGTCGGCGGCGAACTCCTCCGGCGTGGCGCCGGCCCACTTCACCAGGCTGTAGCCGGCCGCCGAGGGCCAGGCGGCGGAGACCAGCGAATCCAGCGCCGCTTCGTCGATCGACGTGGCGTCGAGCCGCCGCCGGATGTCGGTCAGGGCCAGCGCGGCGCCGGTGGCGCGGGCGAAGACGCCACCATCGACAGGTCGGTCCGCACCGCCCGGCAGGGCCCACACCGACTCGCCGATCAGGTGCTTACGCCCGTCGGCCCGGGACGCTTCCATGGCATGAGCCAGCAGCGCGCTGCCGACACCGCGACGCCGCATCGACGGCAGCACGTCGAGGCTGAGGTCGGCGGTGCCGGTGTTCTCGAGGTACGGCAGCCGCAGCTCGAGGAACCCCGCCGGAACCCCGTCGAGCCGCGCCAAAGCGTGCACCTTGTGCGCGCCAGGCCACGGGTCGGTCAGCGACCCGAAGAACGAACGAGGGCACAGCGGCGGGAAGTCGGGCACGTCGAAGGCATGGCTTTGCGCCTGGATCTCGTACGCGTGCTGACCGTCGTCGGGCCCGACCGGAGTGACCTCGATGCTCATGCCCGCCAGGGTGCCCAACCCTGGACGGGCACGCGAGCGATTTACGTCCCTGTGCAGCTCACCGCCGGCACCGGGTTGGCACCTGTCCAGCTACCGAGGAAACCGAACGTGGCCGTCGTACCCGGAGCCAGCGATCCGTTCCAGGCGACGTTGCGCGCGGTGACCGCGGACCCCGACTGGGTCGTGGCCGCGTTCCAGACCTGGGTGAGCTGTTGCCCGGAGAACGTCCACCGCGCGGTCCACGCGGCAAACGCCGCAGACCCGGCATTTCGCACAGTCACCTCACCTTGGAACCCACCCGTCCACTGACCCACGACCTGATAGGTAGCCACGCAGGCACCACCATTGGCCGGCGGCGTCGGCGAAACCGTGGGAGAAGCAGTAGGCGAAGCGGTAGGCGAGGGCGAAGGCAGACCGCCGTCCAGAACAGAGGCCAACGCCGGATACCACCGGTCCGACATCTTCTGGTCGCCGGACGCGTTGGGATGGACCCCGTCGTACGTGTCGGACGAGGTGTTGAACCCGGTCCACTGGTCTACCACGACGACCGGGCTGGCCGCGGTCGTCTTGCTGGCAGCCCACGCGGGGACGGCGTTGTTGAGCGCGACGACCCGCGCCCCGCAGTCGGCGCAACTGCTGGGCGCCATCGGAATGATCTTCGCGACCAGCACTCGCATCGCCGGGTTGCTGGCGCGCATCTGGTCGACGAGCTTGCCGTACGCGGCCAGGATCGTCGCCGGTGGAATGTTGCTCCACACGTCGTTGGTGCCGAAGTGCATGAGCACGACGTCCGGCCGGGTGGCGGCGAGCCAACCGACGAGCTGGTTCTGATTGGCGACGTTGGTGGCCAGGAAGCCACCGTGTCCTTCGTTGTCGCCGTCGTGCGCCTGGCCGCACCCTTGCGGCCCGAGCGTGCCGACGAAGTCGACGTTGGTGTAGCCGGAGCTCTGGAGCCTGTTCCAGAGCACTGATCGCCAGCAGCCGGGCGACCCGGTGATCGAGTCGCCGAGCGGCATGACCCGCACAGGTGCGAGGGCGACCGAGCTGGCCGGCGCGGCGAAGAAGAACGCGGCGCCGAGAAGAGCAGCGAGCAGAGCGGCCAGGATGGCCTTGCGGTGCATGGTTGTCTCCCGTCACGGTGAGGACGTACGTGACGGCCCGGAGCTCCCAACGCATTCAAGCACGTAACTATCGCGGAAGCCACCGACGACGAAGGCCCCGTCCAGCGGACGGGGCCTTCGAGGAACGTTTGGTCGGAAGGGCGGCTGCACAACGCCTCCGGCGCTGGGTCGCTAGAACTTCAAAAGTCTACGGCGGCTCGCCCTCCCGCACGGAGCATCCTGCGAGATACCCATCATGGTCGTCAAGTCCCTGTAGACATGTTTTCTCGACGGACGGCAAAATCACCGCTACGGGGTGCACATGTTGCATCACCCGAACGTATGAGTCCATCCTGGATAACGGGCCTTCTCAGCCCAGCAAGCCGGCTTCCCGAGCTGCCCGAAGCGACGGCTTGACGCGATAGGTGGGCCCTACCTGCTCGGCCACGGCGTCGATCGTCTTGAGCCCCTCGCCGGTGTTGAAGACGACGGTTTCCAGGGAGGGATCCAACCGTCCCGACGCGACCAGCTTCCGCAACACGGCGGTGGTCACCCCACCGGCGGTCTCCGCGAACACTCCGGTGGTACGCGCGAGCAACTGGATCGCGTCGCGAATCTCCTCGTCGGTGGCGTAGTCCATCCAGCCGCCGGTGCGCTTGACCGCCTCCAGCGCGTAGAGCCCCGCCGCCGGGTCGCCGATGTTGAGTGACTTGGCGATGCCGGTCGGCCGCACCGGGACGATCTCGTCGGTGTCGTTGTGCAGCGCGGTCGCGATCGGGTTGCAGCCCGCCGACTGCGCGCCGAAGACCCGCCAGCCGCCGGCCGGCGCCTCGACCAGCCCGATCTCGACGAGCTCGGTGAACGCCTTGTCGATCTTCGTGAGCAGCTCGCCGCTGGCCATCGGGATGACCACCTGCGCCGGGATCCGCCAGCCGAGCTGCTCGGCGACCTCGTAGCCCAGCGTCTTGGAGCCCTCGGCGTAGAACGGCCGCACGTTGACGTTGACGAACGCGGTGTCCTCGAACTCGTCGGTCTCCACCAGCTCGCTGCAGAGCCGGTTGACGTCGTCGTACGAGCCGTCGATGGCGACGAGGTCTCCGCCGTACACCGCGGTCGTGATGATCTTGCCTTGCTCCAGGTCGCCCGGGACGAAGACGATCGACGGCACGCCGGCCCGGGCCGCGTGCGCGGCGACCGAGTTGGCCAGGTTGCCGGTCGAGGCGCAGGCGAAGCGGGTGAAGCCGAGCCCGCGGGCCGCGGTCAGCGCGACCGAGACGACCCGGTCCTTGAACGAGTGGGTCGGGTTGGCGCTGTCGTCCTTGACCCAGAGCGGCGCGGTGAAGCCGAGCTCGGCACCCAGCGCGGGAGCGGAGATCAACGGGGTGAGACCAGGATCGAGGGTGACGCGGCTCGACGGGTCCTGCCCGACGGGCAGCAGCGGCGCGTAGCGCCAGATGTTCGGCGGGCCGGCGGTGATCTGCGCGCGGGTCACCCGGGCCAGCGCGGCCGGGTCGTAGGCCACTTCCAGCGGCCCGAAACACTCGTAACAGGCGTGCTGCGCGGCGAGCGGGAACTGCGCTCCACAGCCGCGACAGACGAGGGCGCGGGCCGGCGAGTCGGCAACGGAGGAGGCGGTTTCGTCGATGGTCGACGTCATGAGGGAGGGTCCTCTCATCTTCCCCACGCCGCACCGTGCGACGGGGACGGAATTGGCACCTGCGCACCGCGACTCAGCGATGAGTCGGCGGCGGTGGTTGCCGGGGCGTCTTCGGGCCGTATCCCTCAGCCCCTCTGGATGAGGTATTCAGTTGTGGTGTCCAGCGTAAGGCCTGGACCAGAAAAGAGTCCTGTCTCTTCTCAGTGTGTGAACCAGACCTCAGGCGACTAGCTGGTCACGTCCTTGCGGGTGAAGCGCCAGAAGGCCAGCGACCAGAACAGCGTCGCGTAGACCACGGCCGATATGACGCCCTTGACGATGTCGTCGAACTGCGTCGGTGTGGACAGCAGCCCGAGCCACGCCGTGCTGTAGTGGGTCGGCAACAGGTTGCGCACGGCGCCCAGCGCGCTGATCTGGTCGAGGATGCTCGACAGGATCCACAGCAGCACCGCGCCGCCCACCGCACCCAGCGGCGCGTCGGTCGACACCGACAGCAGGAACGCCAGCCCGGCCACCACGAGCAGCACCACGGCCAGGTAGCCGAGGATGCCGAGCAGGCGTACCAAGCCAGGGCCGGCGGCGATTTCGTTGGCCACGGTGCTGCTCAGCGGCTTCCAGCCGTACCGTGCGGTGCCGATGGCCAGTGCCGTGCCCGCGAGGGTCAGCAGCGCCAGCCCCGAGTAGCCGAGCGCGACGACCAGCTTGACCGCCACCAGCCGGGCCCGCGGCACCGGCACCGCCAGCAGGTAGCGCAGGCTGCCCCACTGCGCCTCGCTGGCCACCGTGTCACCGCAGAACAGCGCGACCGCGACGACCAGCAGGAAGGTCGCCGACACGTACAGGCAGAACAGGGTGAAGTTGAGCCCGCCCGAGGTGGCCAGGTCGATCAGACTGCCGAACTCGCCGCCGCCGTTGTCGTCATCGCCGCCGTTGTCGAACTGGAAGGCGATCAAGATGATCAACGGCAACGCGACCATCAGACCAAGGGCCCAGCGGGTACGCGCACGCGACCACTGCCGCCGCCACTCCGCCCGGATGGGCAGCGTCCGAGCGGCCCGATAACCCGCAGCCGCGCCCGCTTGAAGGTCGGTCATCGGTCTCCGCTTCCACTAGAGCTCTCCCCCACCAGGGCGAGAAACGCGTCCTCGAGGCGGCGCCGGGGCACCACCCGCTCCACCCCGATGCCCGCCCGCACGAGCTCGGCGACCACCTCGCTGCGCGCCGTGCCGTTGGTGTCGACCACCAACTGCCGCGAGTCGCCCTCGACCGAGACCGAGCGGACGCCGGCGAGCTGACTGAGCACGCCGGCCGCCGCGGTCGCGTCGGAGACCTCGATCTGCACCGTCGGCGACTCACCGACGATGTCGTCGACCAGACCCGAGGCGACGATCGCGCCCTTGTTGACCACGACCACGTGCGTGCAGGTCTGCTCGACCTCGGCCAGCAGGTGACTGGAGACCAGCACCGCCCGCCCGTCGGTGGCGTAGCGCTTGAGCACCCGGCGCATCTCGGCGATCTGCGGCGGGTCGAGCCCGTCCGTCGGCTCGTCGAGCACCAGCAGCTCGGGCAGGCCCAGCATGGCCTGGGCGATGGCCAGCCGCTGCCGCATACCGTGGCTGTAGTTCTTCACCCGGCGGTGCACGGACGCGCCGAGCCCGGCGATCTCCAGCGCCCGGTCGAGCTCGGCCTCGGCCTCCGGCCGGCCGGTCGCGGCCCAGTACGCCTTGAGGTTGGCCAGGCCGCTCAGGTGCGGCAGGAAGCCGGGGCCCTCGACCAGTGCGCCGATCCGGGACAGCACCGGCGAGCCCGGCACGAGCTGGTGCCCGAACACGTGGATCTGGCCGGCGGTCGGGTTGGTCAGACCCATCAGCACCCGCAGCGTGGTCGTCTTGCCGGCGCCGTTGGGGCCGAGCAGGCCGACCACCTGGCCGCGCTTCACCTCGAAGTCGACCCGGTCGACCGCCACGAAGTCGCCGTACTCCTTGCGCAGCCCGTCGACCCGCAGCGGCACGTCGGCGTACTCGGGATGCACGGAGGTGTCGTGCCGGCTGCGCCGGCGGCGCACCACCAGGACGACCACCACGAGCCCGATGGCGATCGCGACGAGCAGGCCGACCAGCACGTACCGCCAGATCACCTGCGGGCTGGCGATCGGCTCGCCGGTCACGGTCGGCAGGGTGACCGCGGTCGCGTCGTCGGGCACCGCCACCGTGTAGACGGCAGGCTGGTTCGGCGTGGCGAACGCCTGGTCCGCGGTTGCCACCGCGATCCGCAGCGTGTGCCCGGCCTCGACCCGGTGCACGACGGCCGGCAGGGTCACCTGGACCGGCTGGGCCTGCCCGATGTCGGCCGGCAGCCCGGTCAGCCGGACGGGCGCGATCAGCCCGCTGGACAGCGTCGCCACGCCCTTCGGGTCGACGTCGTAGAGCTTGACGAACAGCACCGCCTCGCCGGTCGGCGACGCGGCCCGGATCCGCACAGTCGGCGCTCCGACGATGTCGAGGGGCCGGTCGAGCGGCTCCGAGGTGAACCGCGCGTGCTGGCCGGGAAGGTCGGTGACGATTCCGTTGACGAACGAGGACAGCCCACCGCCGGCACCGGGCAGCGACGAGATCGCCGCCGGGTTGCCGGAGGGCGGGTTGGCCACCGGCTGCACCGGCCCGGAGACGGTCACCGTCGAGGTCGAGGTGCCGGCGAGCCCCGGGTACGCCGGGTCGGAGTAACCGCTGGTCACCACGCCTCGGTCGAGCGCGTTGAAGCCGGTGATCCGCGACCAGGTGAAGCTGGTGGACGGGGTGTCGCCGGTGCCCTTGACGTAGTGGTCGAGCCACTGCGCCATCAGGAACTTGACCCGGTCGCGGTCGGACTGCGGGCCGTCGCCGCCGTCGTGCCCGCCGGTGAACCAGGCGACCCGCACCGGCGTGCCGTTCGCGGCGATGCCCCGGGCGTTGGCGTCGGCCTCCGAGAGCGGGAACAGCGTGTCGGCCGTGCCCTGCACCAGCAGGGTGGGTGCCTTGATCCGGTCGAGCACGGCGGCCGGGCTGGAGCGCCGCAGCAGGTCGACGGCGGCCTGGTCGGCCCGGCCGGTGGTGGCGATCCGCTGGTACGTGGCGCAGACGTCGGCGGCGAAGCGGCCGCAGGACGGGTCGACGCCGGCCGCTGCCCCCGCGGTCGCGGTGTCGGACGGCAGTTCGCCCAGCGCGCCGAGGCCGCTGCCCGCGCCGTTGCCGAAGAACAGTCCGGCCCAGGTCTTCTTGAAGACGCCCTCGACCGGACCGCGCCCGGTCGACTCCGGCAGGAAGGCGCCGGCCAGGTCGTTCCAGGTGGCCATCGGCACGGCGGCGTCGATCCGGGGGTCCTGCGCGGAGAGCAGCAGGGCCAGTCCGCCGCCGTACGAACTGCCGACCACGCCGACCTTGGGGTCGCCGGGCGCGTCGGTTTGGATCTCCGGCCGGGCGGCGAGCCAGTCGACCAGGCGCTGCGCGTCGCGTACCTCGTAGTCCGGGTCGTCCAGGTGGATCTGCCCGCCGCTGCGGCCGAAGCCCCGGGCGGTCCAGGTCAACACCGCGTAGCCGATGCCGGCCAGGTCCTCCGCGTCGGCGTAGGTGCTCTCCTTGGTGCCGCCGAAACCGTGCGCGAGCAGCACCGCGGGCACCTTGTCCGTGGCCGACGCGCCGTCCGGCAGGAACAGCCGGGTGTCCAGGTCGACCGGCTCGTCGCCACCGGGGCCGGACCGGACGCTGATCCGGGCGTCCTGTGTGCGGTAGTCGGGGTCGTCCGGCCAGGCTGCCCAGGTCACACCGCCGGCGAGGACGAGCACGGCCGCGGCCGCGGCGAGGAGCCGACGGCGGACACGGGACAGGGGTGGCGACATGCCGCCAAAGGTACGGCGTACGCCCTGAGCGTTCTCTGAGTGTCAATGGCCGCCGGTCGGTGGGACGCATGCGTATCCCGCGAAATACGACGTATCACACCGAGCGGGCAATGAACCGACAGCAAGTTACACAGGGTGAGGATTCGCATCTTGATCCATCACGCACGGCCATAGAAACCGACGGATGAAGGAGAAATGGCTGTTCGGTTTGGGCCGGCATGGGTGCCCCTCCACTAGTTTCTCCGTCCGGTGGACGGGACGGCCGGGGCAGATGTTTTCGCCCGTGCCACCACTTCGTGGAGGGGTTGCCGATGACACGTTCCGCACCGCGTTCCCGGGCCCGTACGGGAGCGCTGTCCGTGCTGCTGTCCATATTGGTCGTAGCGCTGCTGGTGCCGACCGCGCTGCTGTTCGCACAGACCTGGCGCACCGAGGGCGACCGGGCGAAGGCGACCGAGCGCGAGCTCGACGGCGTCGCCTACCTACGCAGCCTTCAGCAGGTCGCGTTCGCGGTTGCCGACGCGCAGTCCGCGGCCGTGTCCGGCCGGCCGGCGCCGCGTGACGCCATCGTCGTCGCGGTGCAGCAGGCCGACGCCACCGACGCGAAACTCGGCGGGATCCTGCGCACGACCCAGCGGTGGACCGAGATCCGCAGTCGCATGGAGACCCTCCGCGACACGCCCGCCACCGCCGACCGGGCGCAGGCCCTGGCGGACTATCGCGAGCTCGGCGACCTGGTCCTGGCTCTCTACGCCAAGGTCCGCGACGAGTCCGGCCTGGTGCACGACCCCGACGGCGACGCGTTCCACCTGCAGAACAGTGCCGCCGGCGAGCTGCCGGTGGCGGTCATCTCGGCCGGTCGGCTGACGGATGTCGCGGCGCTCGCCAAGGCCGCCAGCAGCACGCCGGTGGCCGGGCAGACCCCGCAGCAGCAGGCCCAGCGCCAGCTCAAGCTGATCTCGCAGCTCGCCGCGGACGGAGCCACCCTCCAGCAGGCATCCACCCGCCTGGTCAACGACCTGCGGTCCGCCGTCGACAGCACGGAAAGCCGCACCCTCGGCAGCAACCTGCTCAGCCGCCTCGACCGCTATCAGCGCTCGGCGGACACTATGGCCGCGATCCTCGCCGCGGCCACCACGGCCGCGAGCGGGACGCCGACGCCCAGCAACGACCAGTCGATCCTCGGCGTCGCTCGAGGTGAGCTCCAGGCGGCCGCCGGCGAGTTGTACAACACGATCCTCAACGAGGTCGACCGGCTGCTCAACGCCCGCGGCGACGAGATCGACCAGGTCCGGCTGCGGGCGGTCGGCGCCGCGGGCGCCGCGGCGCTGATCGCGATCGGCCTCTTCCTCGCCTACTTCCTCGGTGGGCGGCCCCGCCGGGTCAGGCCGACCGGGCCGTTCCCCGAGGGCGGTCCCGGTGCACTGGCGACCGATGGGGCCACGTCGTGGCCGACGGTCGCGCCGATCACCGGTGCGCCCTACGGGGGCGCGCCGAAGGAGAACGCCACACAGTGGGAGCGATCCGGTGCTGCTCGGTAGGTTACGCATTCGCGGGAAGCTCGCGCTGCTGCTCATCGCCCCGCTGCTCGGCATCGTCGCGCTCGCCGTGCCGGTGGTCGGCGGCCGAGTCGCCGTCGCCGAGCGGGCCGACCAGACCGCCCGGACCGTCGACGTGGCCGGCCAGGTGGGCTCGCTGGTGCAGCAGTTGCAGCAGGAGCGGCTGCTCTCGATCGGCTACTCCTTCCAGGTCGTCGACCGCAACCGGCTCGTGTTGCAGAGCGCGCAAGTCACCGACACCATCGCCGATCTCCGTGCGACCAGCGACCTGCCGGTCGACATCCAGGTCGCGCTCGACACGCTTCCCTCGCTGGCCGCGGTGCGGGCCACGGTGCTGGCCGGCAAGGGCCTCCCGCAGGCGGTCTTGAAGTCCTTCGGCGAGGCGGTCGACCGGCTGATCAACTCGCTCGGCCTCAGCGAGAACGCCGACACCACCACGCCGGCCGGCCAGCAGGTCATGGCGCTGGACTCGGTGCTCCGCTCGGACGAGGGGATCAGCCTCGTCGCCGTGCAGATCGTGCTGCTCGCCGCGCTCGGCGACAAGGCGCCCAAGGACCTGACCACGGCGACGATGGCGGTCCTGCTCAAGGACAGCGATCGCTTCCGCTCCTACGCGACACCCGAGCAGAACGGCGTGTACGACCTGGTGCAGCAGGGCGTCGACGCGCGCAGCTCGACCGGCGACTTCCTCGGCCGGTTCGCCGCCGACCCGCTCGGCGCGCTGGACAACATCTCCCTGCCACAGCTCTTCCCGTTGGCCGAGTCGCTGATGACGCTGGGCGGCTTCGTCGAAAAGCGGATCATCGCCGACGTCAAGGTGGAGGTCGGCGAGCGGCAACGGCGTGCGCTGACCGAGGCGTACGGCGTCGCCCTCGCCTGCGTGCTCCTGCTGCTGTGCGTCGTGCTGCTGAGCGTCGCCGTGGCGCGCGCCGTTGCCCGACCCCTGACCCGCCTCACCGAGTCGGCCGACGACGTCGCCAAGGTCGCCGAGGCCGAGCTGACCAAGGTGGCCGACGGCGAGTTGGACTCGTCGGTGCCCGTCCGGCTGGAAGCCGTCGACGTGCGCGCCCGGGACGAGGTCGGCGATCTGGCCCGGGCGTTCGAGCGCGTCCAGGCGACCGCCGCCCGGCTCGTCGAGCGCCAGGTGGCCGGCCGGCGCAACGTCGCGCAGATGTTCGGCCACGTCGGACGCCGCACGCAGAACCTGGTCGGCCGCCAACTCGCGCTGATCGACCGGCTGGAGCGGCAGGAGGCCGACCCGGGCCGGCTGCAGCACCTCTACCGGCTCGACCACATCTCCAGCCGCCTGCGGCGCAGCGCCAGCAGCCTCGTGGTGCTCTCCGGGTCGTCCGGCGCCGACAGCCACGTCGCGCCGCTGCCGCTCACCGACGTCATCCGGCTCGCGCTCGGCGAGATCGAGGACTACCTGCGGGTCGACATCAAGGTGCCGACCGAGATCAGCATCGCGCCGTCGATCATCGGCGACCTGGTGCTGGTGCTGGCCGAGCTCATGGAGAACGCCACCACCTTCTCGCCGCCGCACACCCGGGTCACCGTCACCGGCGTCGTCAGCGACCCCGGCATCCGGCTGCTCGTGGTCGACCACGGCCTGGGCATGTCGCCGGAACGGATGGCCGAGGAGAACGCCCGGCTGGCCCGGCGCGAACGGCTCGACCTGGTGCCGACCGAGGTGCTCGGGCTCTTCGTCGTCGGCCGGCTGGCCCGCCGGCACGGCATGCGGGTCACGCTGACCCCGACCCCGGGCGGCGGCGTCACCGCCGAGCTCGAGGTGCACGAGCGCGACCTGGTCACCAAGGCCGAGCTGCCGCCGGTGTCGGCGGTCGCCCGGGCGCGCGTCGGCAACCCCGAGCAGGCCAGACCCGAGCTGCCCGCCACATCCGACGAACCTCGGCTCGCGCCGCCGGTGGTCGGTGGCGACGGCTCTTCCGCGCCGGTCTACGACCCGTTCCGGCCCGAGCGCCGCGCCGGCGTCGGGAGCGGTGGATCGTCCGCGGCACCGGCCACCGGGCCGGCACCCGCACCGGCCGGTGCCGCGGATCCTCACCAAGCCTCGGCACCGCCGGCGCCCGAGCCGGCGGAGACGTCCGACGAGGCTGCGGTGCCGCCCCCGGCGGCGGCCGCGCCTGAGTGGCCGATCCGCCAGCGGGTGCCGGGTCGGACCGAGCCGCCGACCCAGACCCCGGGGCCGGCCAGGGCGACCGAGGACGAGGACCCGAGCGACGCCGAGGCCGATGCCGGCCCGCGCGCGACGCCGCTGACCCGCCGGCACGGCGCACCGACCGGCAACGTCCCCGGCTTCGACGAGGGTGCGCTCAACCGGGCCAGCCGGATGCTCGCCAACGGGCAGCCCTGGAACGCGTTCGTGCCCCAACCGCGCATCGCGGGCGAGGCCGAGCAGGACCAGAAGCCGCCGGCGAACCAGCGCCCGGCGTCGCCCGCCAAGCCCGCCGGGGCCGAGCGCCCGCCCGCTGCCGCACCGGAGCGGCCCGCTCCCGGCCGAGCCCAGGTGAGCAAGCCCGCCAAGGCGGCCCCGCCGGCCAAACCGGCCAGGGCGGCCAAGGGCAAGCCTTCGCCGGAGCTGTCCGACGAGGAGACCCAGGCCGTCCTGCGCCGACGGGTGCCCGGTGCGCGGCTGCCCAGCGGCGACCCCGAGCCGGCGCCGACCTCCGCACCGCCGTCGCCGGCCGACCCGGCCGCCGCCCGCGCCCTGGTCGAGGAGTTCGAGGCCGGGGTGCGGTACGCCGAACGACAGGTCCGCGGCGGTGCCGTGCCGGGTGCGCGACCCGTACCCGTGAACGGTTCGGCCAAGGTCGCTGTCAACGGCACCGCGGCTGCCGAGTCGACCGGCACCAACGGCGGGGCGGCCTCATCGGGCCAACCGCTCAACCGGCGCCAACCAGGCGCCACGCTCGACGACCAGGCGCCGCCGAACGAGCGCCCGGCGTCCGACCAACCGCCGGACCCGGTGGCGGCCCGTGACCTGGTCCAGCAGTTCGAATCCGGTGTGGCACGCGCGATGCGTCAGATCAGTGCCGGCCTTGGCGACGAAGAGGAATCACGATGACGAGCCCGTACATCCACGACAGCATCGAACGACCGGATGCGGACGTGTCCAACGGCCAGCTCAGCCAGGAGGCGCAGACCTTCAACTGGCTGCTCGACTCGTTCACCTCGGGCACCGCGGGTGTCCTGGAAGCCATCGCCGTGTCCAGCGACGGCCTGTTGATGGCGATGTCAGCGATCAAGGACCGGGCCAACGCCGAGCGGCTGGCGGCGATCGTCTCCGGCATGACCAGCCTGGCCGGCGGCGCGGCAAGCTGGTACGCCCTCGGTGGCCTCAACCGGGTCATCGTCGACATGGCCGACGGCTACCTGCTGATCACCTCGATCAGCAGCGGCTCGGTGCTCGGGGTGATCGCCGACCGGTCGGCGAACCTGGGCACCCTGGCCTACGAGATGACCCTGTTCGCGAGCCGGGCCGGCGGCGCCCTGACCCCCCGCCTGATCGCCGAGCTGAAGAACTCTGTGCAGTCATGACCGCCGCGAAAGACCCCGAGTCGGGTGCGGGCGTACGCCCGTACCTCCAGGCGGGGTTCCCCGGCGGAGACATCAGCGGTGCACCTCCCGACGGCGACCCGTCAGGCGCGCTCCGCCCGTTCGTGCTGACCTCCGGCCGGGTCGTCGGCGTCGACCCGGCGATCGGCATGGAGACGCAGGTGACCATCCACGACGGACCGCCACGGACCCACCTGCCGAGCAGCGCCCGCGAACTGCACGCGATCGTGGCGCTCTGCGCCGCACCGATGTCGGTGGCCGAGATCTCGGCCACGCTGCGCATGCACCTCGGGGTGACCCGGGTGCTGGTCGGAGACCTTCGGGCGACCGGCCATCTGGACGTACACACCTTTGAGGTCGCTGATCCTCGCGACCCCGAGACGATTCGGCGGGTGATCCGTGGACTACGTGCGATCTCCTGAGTGGCCGTTGACCACCGACCGCCCACCGGTCGGTGGCCATGAGCCGGAGCACGGTGGGCGCCACCGGGAGCAGCAGTCGGCCTACGCGCCCAACGTGGGCTGGCACCACATTGGTACCGCCCCGCCGACCGTCGACGCGCGCGTGGTCGGCCCGCCGGTGAAGCGCCGCCGCGCGCCCATTCCGGTCAAGATCGTCATTGCCGGCGGCTTCGGCGTCGGCAAGACCACCACGGTCGGCGCGATCTCCGAGATCGCCCCGCTGACCACCGAGGCGGAGATGACCACCGCCTCGATCGGCGTCGACGACCTGCACCCGGACTCTACGAAGACGACCACCACGGTGGCGATGGACTTCGGCAGCGTGACCATCGACGGGAGCCTCAAGCTCTATCTGTTCGGTACGCCCGGCCAGTCCCGCTTCGGATTCATGTGGGACGACCTGACCCGCGGTGCACTTGGTGCCCTGGTAGTGGTTGACAGCGCCCGCTTAGACGAGTGTCATTTCGCCATCGACTACTTCGAACGGGCTGATTTGCCGTTCGTGGTGGCCGTGAACGCGTTCGACGGGCAGCTCACCCACGACCTCAACGCCGTGCGGTGGGCGCTGGCAGTCGGCGACCACGTGCCGGTGGTTCGCTTCGACGCCCGGCAACGCCTGTCGGTCCGCGACGCCCTGCTCGTGCTCCTCGACCGGGCGTTGGATCGGGCGCTGCGCGAACGCGGCGGGTCGTAAGCGCACGTTCGGCGGGGCAGGGCACGTGGACGGAGGTCGGTCCGGATGAGGGATGCGTTCGGCGAGGCGCTCGATCGCATGGCACGGCGGGAGGAACTGGAACGGCTCAAGGCGGAGGCGGACACCCGAAAGCGGACGTCCGTCGCGGTCGAGCTCGCCCAGGCGGTACGGCGGGTGGTCGAGCACCATCCGGACACCACCGTGACGGTGTCCGTCGAGTCGGCCGGCGACAGCACGGCGTTCATGGTGGGCTGGGTCAACGACACGGTGGCGATCTCACCGGGCCCGGTCAAGGACGCCGCCGCGCAGCTCGCCGAGCTGATCCGGCAGGACCACACGTTGCTCGGGCCGGATCCGGGTTAGTGTCGGCGGGGTGGCCGACCGTGACCTTGTCCTGACCGTGAGCCTGCGACCGGCGGCGCTCGACGCCCGCCGCGGGATCGTCCGGCTGCACCCCGAAGTGCTCAGCGCGCTCGGCCTGCGCCCCGGTGACCCCGTGCGGCTGACCGGCCGGCGCACGACCGCCGGCATCGTCGCGCCCGGTGAGGCGTCCGACAGCCGCGGCCTGCTGCACGCCGACGACCTGATGCTGGGCAACCTGGGCGTACGCGACGGCGCCCAGGTCACCGTCGCACCGACACCGGTGGTCGCGGCCCGCCGGGCCACGCTGCGCGGCGCACCGGGCGTGGTCGCCGTGGTGTCACCGGAGATGCTCCGACTCGCCCTGCTCGGCAAGGTCATCTCGACCGGCGACGACGTGTCGCTGCTCCCCCAGGACGTGGTGCCCGACGAGGCGGCGCGGTCGCTGGTCGCGGCGGCCCGGCAGAGCCTCGCGAACCGCGTCGGTTACGCCTGGACCAGCACGCTGCTCACCGTCGTGGACGTGGCTCCCACCGAGGCCGCGCTGGTCACGATGGACACCGTGGTCGGCTGGGAGAACGGACAGATCACCCAGGCCTCACGGGGACGGACAGCGGCCGGCCCGGTCGGCGCGGGCGGGGCCGGCGTCGGGGGCGGAGCCGGTGTCAGGGGCGGAGTCGGCGTCAGGGGCGGGGCCGGCAGAAACGGCGGAGCCGGCGTCGGGACGGCTGATGGCGGAGGAGGCACCCGGCCCTCCGGACCAGGCAACTCCGGCGCCAGCGCGGGAACCGGGACCGAGGACGACCCCTCCGTCATCGACGGCGACGTGGTCGAGGGTTCCGTGGTCGACGAGAACGCGCCCAGCGTCGACGACCTGCCCGGCCTGCGCAACCAGGCGCATCAGCTCACGGAACTGCTCGACCTCGGCTTCCACCACCGCGACGTGCTGAGCCGCCTGGCCACCTCGGTGTCGCTCGGCGTGCTGGTCACCGGCGCCGCCGGCTCCGGCAAGTCCGACCTGGTGCGGGCCGTCGCGGCCGCGGTCGGCGCCCGGTTGCTGACCGTCTGGGCACCGGAGATAGCGGCGCTCACCCCCGACTCGGCCGCGGCCCGGCTGCGCGCGGTGGCCGCCGAGCGCACGACCGACCCGCCGACCGTCGTGCTGATCACCGACGTCGACGCGCTCGCGCCGCGAGACACCCCTGGCCCGCTGACCACCGTCTTCCGGCAGGTGCTCGGCTCGCTGGTCGGCGCCGGTGCGGCGGTGGTCTGCACGAGCAGCCGGCCGGAGCAGATCGACCCGGCGCTGCGCGCACCGGACCTGCTCTCGTTGGAGATCTCGGTGCCGCTGCCCGACCAGGCGATGCGCCGCGAGCAGCTCGCCGTGCTCACCCGGTCCACCCCGCTGGCCGGCGACGTGCAGCTCGACGACATCGCCGCGCGTACACCCGGGTTCGTCGCCGCCGACCTGGCCGCACTGGTCCGCGAGGCCGGCGTCCGCGCGGCGCTGCGGCAACGCACCGCGGCGGCTCCGCTGATCACGGCGGCCGACTTCGCGTCCGCGCTGGAGGTGGTCCGGCCGACCTCGATGGCGTCGTCCACACTGGAGCTTTCCGGGCTCACCCTGGACGACGTCGGCGACCTGGTCGAGGTCAAGCAGGTGCTGACCGAGTCGGTGCTGTGGCCGCTGACGTACCCGGACACGTTCGCGCGGCTCGGGGTGCGCCCGCCACGCGGCGTGCTGCTCTACGGTCCGCCCGGCTGCGGCAAGACGTTCCTGGTCACCGCGCTGGCCGGCAGCGGCAAGGCCAACGTGCTGTCGGTGAAGGGCGCCGAACTGCTGAACAAATGGGTCGGCGAGAGCGAGCGCGCGGTCCGTGAGCTGTTCCGCCGGGCTCGCGAGGCGGCGCCGACGCTCATCTTCCTCGACGAGGTCGACGCGCTGGCGCCGGTGCGTGGTCAGTCGACCGACGGCGGCACCACGGACCGGGTGGTCGCGTCGCTGCTCACCGAGCTCGACGGGATAGAGACGCTCCGCGACGTGGTGGTGATCGGAGCGACCAACCGGCCGGACCTGATCGACCCGGCCCTGCTGCGGCCGGGCCGGCTCGAGCGGCTGGTCTTCGTGCCGCCACCGGACGCCGCCGCCCGAGCCGAGATCCTGAAGGCGGCGGCCAAGGGCGTCCCGCTGGACCCCGAGGTCGACCTGGTCACGCTGGGCCGCGAGTTGGACGGCTTCTCGGCCGCCGACTGCGCCGCGCTGGTCCGCGAGGCGGCCCTGGTCGCGATCCGCGAGTCACTGGAGGCGACGTCGGTCACCGCGAAGCACGTCGCCGCCGCCCGCCAGCGGGTCCGCCCGTCCCTGGACCCGGTCCAGGTGGCCCGGCTGGAGGCCTACGCGCAGCGTCGTTAGCGGCGGCGCGAGCGCGCCCTGGTCGAACGCAGGCGGCGCAGCCGGGCCACCACGACCGGTTCGGCCGCCAGCGCCGCCGGGTTGTCGAGCAGCCCGTTGAGCAACTGGTAGTAGCGGGTCGCCGACAGGTCGAACGCGTCGCGAATGGCCTGCTCCTTAGCACCGGCGTGCTTCCACCACTTGCGCTCGAACGCCAGGATCTGCTCCTCGCGCTCCGTCAGGCCACTGTCCACAGGAGACGGAGGCGGTGCATCCTCGTCGTTGGTGTCGGCCTGGTCAACGGCAGGCATCATGGCGCTCCTCGACGTCGACCCTGCATCACCAGGGACCACGGGATGCCAACCAGACTAACCGCGGCCAGGCCGCCGTGCACCGCTCATTCACTGTGATCAAAACGTCCCGTCAGGCGACGTCGCGCCGCCGCATCGACCACACCGCGCCGAAGACCGACAGCACCAGCACGGCACCGAGCAACACCGACGCGTGCTGCCAGGTGACGACGTACTCCGGTGGTTCGCACGAACCTTGCGCGTACTGGCAGGCCCGCCAGTCGGTGATGGTCATGCTCTTGTCGAACCAGGCCACGAGGTACGTCGACAGGACGTACCGGTCGCTGAACCGCACCTGGAGCAACTCGAACGCGATCCGCAGGCCGATCTCGCTGACCACGACCGCGCCGATGCCGACGCCGAGGGCCATCGCCGTGTGCCGACCGATCGAGGCCAGGCAGAACCCGACGGTCGCGGCCAGCAGCACCATCGTCACGCCGCGCAGGCCGGTCAGGCCGAGCGACTGCCACACCCCCGCGGTGAGCTTGCCGAGGTTGCCGTCGTAGCGGCCGATGGACCAGAACGCCGCTGTCCACAGGGCGCCGAGCACCGCGGTCAGGCCGAGCATCGAACCGACCAGCACGCCGAGCTTGGTGAACAGCACGGGCACCCGCCGAGGCCGCCAGAGCAGCAGGTTCATCATGCCGCCGGTGCTCCATTCGGCACCGACGAAGGACGCGCCGATGACGAACGCGGCCAGGGCCAGGATCGCCGAGAGCACGGCGAGCGACGGCGCGAACTCGTCCTGGAAGTTGAACTCGTACGGCATGAACTGCTCGGCCGGGTAGTACTCCGGCCGCGGACCCCAGTCGGCGCCGCAGTTGGGTCCGTAGCGGTCGTCGAGGCCGGTCTCACCCCGGGCCTTGGCGGCCTCGCACTCCGCGGTCGTCCGCTCGAACTCCAGCTGAGCCTGCTGGTACGCCTGGTCGGCCTGCGCCTGCGCCGTGGCACGCGACTCCGGACTGTTGGCGTGGCTGCTGATGGTGAACGCGATCGGGAAGATGGCGAGCCCGACCAGCGTGATGGCGAGGAAGATGCGGGTGACCCGGCGCTTGAACAGCCGGCGCACCTCGGCCTTGGGCAGGCTCACACGCCCCACCCGCCCTGCGCCGGCGCGACCGCGGAGTCGTCGACTTGGCGGGCCTGGCCCGCGACCGGCGCCGTCTGCGTCAACTCCAGGAAGACGCTCTCCAGGTCGACCTTCACCGGTGCCAACTCGCTCACGTAGTAGCCCCGTTCGGCGAGCGTGCGGGTCACCCACGCCGGCTTCTCGACGTTGCTGACCACCAGGCGGTCGTGGTCCGGGGTGACCCGGGCGCCGGCCGCGATCAGGATCTCGGCCGCGACCGACAGGTCTTCGGCGGACTCCAGCCGGACCGTGACACCGCCGCCGGCGTGCTGCGCGAGCACCTCGGCGACCGCACCGTAGGCCACCCGGCGACCGCGCGAGATGATCGTGACGGAGTCACAGATGAGCTGCACCTCGCCGAGGATGTGGCTGGACAGCAGCACCGTCATGCCGGCCTCGGCCAGCCCGCGCATCAGCGTGCGCATCTCCCGGATGCCACCGGGGTCGAGACCGTTCGCGGGCTCGTCAAGTATCAGCAGGTCGGGCTTCTTGAGCAGCGCGGAGGCAACGGCCAGGCGCTGCTTCATGCCCAGCGAGTAGGTGCGCACCCGCTCCGTGGCCCGATCGCGCAGGCCGACGAGCTCGAGCACCTCGGTCACAC
Source organism: Asanoa ishikariensis (assembly GCF_900107455.1). Lineage (GTDB taxonomy): Bacteria > Actinomycetota > Actinomycetes > Mycobacteriales > Micromonosporaceae > Asanoa > Asanoa ishikariensis. The sequence continues at coordinate 61,815 of NZ_FNQB01000006.1, forward strand.
GCTGCTTCTGCACGCCGCCGGCCTCGGCCAGCAGCGACAGCGTGTCGTGCGCCGAGAAGTTGGGGAAGAACTGCGGGCTCTCCACGATCGCGCCGACTCGTCCGGCGACCTGCGGCAGGGCCGCCGGCACCTCCTGGCCGAGCAGCGTCATCCGGCCGCCGTTGGGTGCGATCAGGCCGAGCAGCGTACGCAGCGTGGTGGTCTTGCCGGAGCCGTTAGGGCCCAGAAAGCCGTGCACCTCGCCCGACTCGACGACCATGTCGAAACCGTCGAGCGCCTTGCGGGCCCCCCGGCGTCTGCTGCGGTAGGTCTTCTCCAGACCCGATATCTCCAGTACGGCCGGCACGTGCGCTCCCCGTCTCCCGCGGTCGGATCGCGCACACAGTACTGGGTATGTAGATATTCGGATAGACCGCTATGCGTTGATCACCCGCACGCCTACGGCCCGGAACTGCTCGATCGCTTCCGGTGTCGCTCCGGAGTCGGTGATCAGGGTGTCGACCCGGTCGATAGGGCAGATCCGGGCGAACGCGTGACCGCCCAACTTGGACGAGTCAGCGATGATCACGACGCGCCGCGCCCGGGCGACCATCAACGCGTTCATCGACGCCTCGCCCTCGTGGTGCGCCGCCGCACCCAGGGTCACGTCGATGGCGTTGACGCCGAGCAGCGCCACGTCGAGGGTCACCTCACGCAACAGCGCGCTGCCCAACGGGCCGACGAGCTCGAACGACTGGGGCCGGACCACGCCGCCGGCCACCACGATCTTCATCCGCGACCGGACGAGCAGCTCGTTGGCGATGTTGAGCGCGTTGGTGACCACGGTGAGCTGGGCACCGTCGGCGCTCGAGTTGAGGTCGGGGCGCACCGCCAGCGCGCGGGCGACCTCGGTGGTCGTGGTGCCGCCGTTGAGCCCGACCACCATGCCGGGCTCGACCAGGGCCGCCGCGGCCGCGCCGATGCGCTGCTTCTCCGCGGAGTGCTTGGCCGTCTTGTAGCGCAGCGGCAAATCGTAGGAGACCCCGTTCGCCACGGCCCCACCCCGCGTACGGGTGATCATCTGCTGCTGGCCGAGCTGGTCGAAGTCGCGCCGGATGGTCGCCTGCGAGACGTTGAGGCGCTGCGCGGCGTCTTCCACGCTCACCCGGCCGCTCTCGGTCAGCAGCTCGAGCAGGGCGTTCCAACGCGCGTACCGGTCCACATCGACCCCCTGGCACGGACCCTGTAATTGCGTGCACACTAGTGCGCGAAACGGCCGGCAAGCAACGTCTTGGATGCGCACTCGTGCGCGATCCGCGCACGCTTGCCGCACGATACGTTCTCCTGCACAATAACGCGCGGAAACAGCGAGTATCGAACTGATTCGCGCAAGCTCCGTGGGGGTGCTCTGTGACGCATGTCGAGGCGGAGATCGCCACCCAGCCGGCCGCCTGGGTCCGCGCGGCGTCGCTCGACCTCGGGCCACTGCCGCGCCGCGGCCAGCGGGTCGCCGTCGTCGGTTGTGGCACGAGCTGGTTCATGGCGATGGCGTACGCCGCCCGGCGCGAAAGCCTCGGCCAGGGCGAGACCGACGCGTTCCAGGCGTCGGAGTTCCCACGCGGCCGCGACTACGACCTGGTCGTGGCGATCACCCGGTCGGGCACCACCACGGAGGCTGTCGACCTGTTGGCCGGTCTGTCCGGTCCGTCCCTAGCCATCGTCGGCGACCCGGCCGGCCCCGCCGCCGCCGCGGCCCGCACAGCGATCACGCTGCCGTTCGCCGACGAGCGGTCGGTCGTGCAGACCCGGTTCGCCACCACCGCCCTGGCCCTGCTCCGGGCCGGCCTCGGTGAAGACGTCGCCGCGCTGGCCGAGCACGCGCGCCAGGCGCTGCACGCGCCGCTCCCCCTCGACCCGGCCACCGTCGAGCAGGTGACCTTCGTCGGTCAGGGCTGGACGGTCGGGCTCGCCCAGGAGGCGGCCCTCAAGAGCCGGGAGGCGGCGGCCTTCTGGACCGAGGCGTACCCGGCGATGGACTATCGGCACGGCCCGATCACGATCGCGGCGCCCGGCCGCGCGGTCTGGTCGTTCGGCCCGCCCCCGCCGGGCCTGGTCGACGAGGTCACCGCGACCGGGGCGCGTTTTGTGGGTGACGACGGTGGTGCCACGCTTGACCCGATGGCCCAACTGATCCTGGCGCAGCGGTTCGCGGTGGCGCTGGCGCAGCACCGCGGACTCGACCCCGACGCGCCGCGCAACCTGACCCGCGCCGTCGTGCTGGACCAGCCATGACCGGCCCCGACGAGGTGGTCGTGGCGCTCGACGTGGGCGGCACGGTGATGAAGTGCGGCCTGGTCACCAGTGCGGGATTGCTGCGGCACGCCGAACGGCACCCGACCAACGCCGCCGCCGGTGGCGCCGCGGTCGCCGAGACGATCCTCGACGTGGCCGCCGGACTGGCCGACACCGCGCGGGCCAACGGGCTCACCCCGGTGGCCGCCGGCCTCGCGGTGCCCGGCGTGGTCGACGAGGAGCGCGGCGTCGCGGTCTGGGCGGCCAACGTGGGCTTCCGAGACCTACCGCTGCGAGACCTGGTGGCCGACCGCCTCGGCCTGCCCACGGCGCTGGGCCACGACGTGCGGGCGGGCGGGGTCGCCGAAGCCCGGCTGGGCGCCGGCACCGGCGAGCGCCACGTGCTGTTCGTGGCGATCGGCACCGGCATCGCCGCCGCGCACGTGGTCGACGGCCGGGCGTTCGCCGGAGCACACGGCGCGGCCGGCGAGGTCGGGCACGTCATCGTGCGGCCCGGTGGCGCACCGTGCGGTTGCGGCGCGCGCGGCTGCATGGAGGCGGAGTCCTCGGCGTCCGCGCTGGCCCGCCGCTACACCGAGCTGGCCGGAGCGCCACTGTCGGCAGCCGAGGTGGCGGCCGCGGCCGCCGGCGGCGACCCGCTCGCGGTCCGCGCCTGGGACGAGGTGGTCGCCGCGCTGGCCGACGGTCTGACGATCGCCCAGACCCTGTTCGACCCGGCGGTCATCGTCATCGGTGGCGGCCTGGCCGAGGCGGGCGCGCAGTTGCTCGACCCGTTGGGCGCGGGCCTGCGGGCACGGTTGACGTTCCAGCGCGAACCGGCGCTGGTGCGAGCGGCACTCGGCGACGCGGCGGGTTGCCTCGGCGCCGGCCTGCTCGGCGGGGACGCACTGGAGGCGGCGTGAGGATCGACGGACGGGTGGTGACGCCGAGCGGCGTCGTGACGGGCTCCGTGGAGGTGACCGGCAGATCGATCGGCGCGGTCACTCCGGGCGACGTCGATGATCCACAGTGGATCGTGCCCGGCTTCGTCGACATCCACAACCACGGCGGCGGTGGCGACACGTTCACCACGGGCGACCCGGACGCCGCCCTGCGCGCGGCCGCGTTCCACCTGCGGCACGGCACCACGACCCTGTTCGCCAGCCTGGTCAGCTCACCGTTCCCGCTGATGCGCTCGGCCACGGCGGCGTTCGCGCCACTGGTCGACGCCGGGGTGCTGGCCGGCATCCACTTCGAGGGCCCATACCTGTCGGCGGTCCGCTGCGGCGCGCAGAACCCCTCGTACCTGCGCGATCCCTCGGTCTCCGAGCTGGCTGAGCTGATCACGCTGGGCCGCGGCGCGGTCCGGATGGTCACTGTCGCACCTGAGCTGCCGGGCGCGGTCGAGGCGATCCGGATGCTGGTCTCGCACGGCGTGGTCGCGGCCGTCGGGCACACCGACGCGTCCTACACGGAGACGCTGGCCGCGGTCGAGGCCGGCGCCAGCGTCGGCACGCACGTGTTCAACGGGATGCGCCCGCCGCACCACCGCGAGCCCGGCCCGGTCTTCGCCCTGCTGGGCGCGCCGAGCGTGGTCTGCGAGCTGGTCGCCGACGGCGTGCACCTGCACGACGGCACCCTGTCGTTCGCGGCCTCGGTGACCGGAGCCGACCGGGCCGCCCTGGTCACCGACGCGATGGCGGCCGCCGGCATGCCCGACGGCGCGTACGAGCTCGGCGGCCAGGAGGTCACGGTCAGCGACCGGGTGGCCCGTCTGGCCAGCGACGGCGCGATCGCGGGCAGCACCCTGACCATGGACGCCGCGGTGCGCCAGGCGGTCGGCGCCGGCATCCCGATCGTCGACGCCTGCCGGATGGCCGCGACCACCCCGGCCCGCGCGATCGGCCTCGGCGACACGGTCGGCGCCCTCCAACCGGGCTGGCGTGCGGACCTGGCCATCCTGGACACGGACCTACGCGTGGTGCGGGTCATGCGCGCGGGCTCCTGGGTCAGCTGAAGGCCGTTTGCCCACCCCGGGTGGCACCGGTCCGCGATGATGCCTAGGTGACCGCAAGGCGGCGTTTGTTGACCTTCATGTTCTGCAGCGCCATCGCCGGTGCCCTGCTGCTGGCGACGGTGGTCTTCAGTCTGCGCGACCAGAACGCGGCGAGCTGGCTGACCGGCGGGGCGAGCCTGCTCGTCTGGGCCGCCGGGCTGGTCACGGTCTGGCCGGTCCTACGCGCCATCCGCACCGGCGCCGAACGCGATGGAACCTAGGCCTGCGGCGCTGCTTCATGCTCCCGGACCGACCGTGCCAGCTGTCGCGCCTGTCCTGGCTTTCCGGTGATCCGGAGCAGTTTGACCAGCTCCCGCGCGGTCGCAAGAGTGTCAGGGTGGTGGTCACCGAGTACCTGGCGGCGACGATCATAAGTCTGGCGACCCAGGCGCACCGCGTCGCCGTAGCGGCCCAGACTGCCGAGGGCGGCCACATGATTCTGCGCCGACTTGAGCGTGAGCGGGTGGTCGTCGCCGAGCACGCGGCGGCGGCGTTCGTGTGAGTCTCCGCTCAGGCGGAAAGCCTCGTCGCGGCGGCCCAGGTCGTGGAGCATCGCCGCGAGGTTGCTGGCTGCCAGAAGTGTGTAGGGATGGTCGTCGCCGAGCGCGCGCTGGCACCGTTCGTAGGCGTCCCGGCTCAGACGCAGGGCCTCATCACGCTGACCCAAGTGGTAGAGGGCGACCGCGAGGTTGTTGGCGGCGCTGAGCGTGTCGCTGTGATTGTCCCCGAGTACGCGTTGACAGCGTTCATACCCGTCTCTGCCTATGCGCACGGCGTCATCGTGACGGTCGACGCGGTTGAGTGCACCCGCGAGGTTGGTGGCCGCGGTGAGCGTCTGGTAATGGTCGGCGCCGAAGACGCGCTGGCACCGCTCGAGGGCATCCTGACTCAGGGGTAGAGCTTCGTCGTGGCTGCCCAGGTCACTGAGGACCGCAGCCAGGTTGCTCAGCGAGTTGAGGGTGTCGCGGTGATCGTCGCCCAGGAGGCGCCGACGTCGTTCGTAGACGTCTCGGTCAAGACGCAGTGCCTCGTCATAGCGGCCTAGATAGTCAAGGCAGACGGCGAGGTCGCTGGCCGAGATCAGGGTATCGACATGATCGTCGCCGAATGCGCGGCGCCGGCGGTCATATATCTCTTCGTTGAGGCGGTACGCATCCGCGTAACGTCCCATCGACGTGTAAGCGATCGCCAGGTTCGTGCCGACGAACAGCGTTTGCGAATCATCAGGGCCAAGGCGCTGTTGCCACTCGCTGTACAGGTGGGCGCAGAATGCGTGCGCTGCCTCGACGTCTCCGTGCGCGATCAGATACGAGCTGGCATCGCAGGTGAGCTGCCGAAGCTCGTGATGAGTGCTCGTCGACGGGTCCAGTGCCGTCAGGTGGGGTATGAGTTGAGCCCACCTCGGCCAGCGCGCCGGGTCGCGGCCATCGTCCATGGGTGAAGCGGCCAGGACTGTCTCGGCCTGGAGGCGCAGTGCGGGCTGGTCGACCTCGCCTGCGCTGTCCCGGAGGATGGCCTGGGTGAGCCGGTGCAGTTGAAGCGTGCCCTCGTCGAGGCGGGCGAGGCCGTACGCGCCGATCCGCCGCATCGTATGGCCGAAGGCCATGGGCATGGTCACCAGCTCGGCAAGCGGCTTCCCGAGCGCCGCGGGTGCCGCGGTGAACAGGTCGGTCGGGATCGGCTCCGGACCGAGTTGCGCGCACAGGCGCAAAAGCTGGACAGCGGCCTCGTCCTCGCTTGCCAGTCGCTGCACTGTGGTTTGGACGACTGCGGCCAGCGGGGCTGGATAGTTGTCGGGTGCTCCCTCCGCCAGAATCAACGACGTTTGCTTGTCGAGCATCGCGAGATAGTCGGCGACGAGCATGCCGGTCTCGCCGAGCACCTGGGCTGCCTGCGCTACCGCCAGTGGCAGGTCACCTACTCGGTGAGCGAGTTCGTCGGCGCGGTCGTGAGCGATGTTCGGCAAGCTGCGGCGCAGCAACGCGAGCGACTCGAGCCGCGCGAACTCCGGCAGCGGCAGTGGATCGGCGAGCTGGTTCCAGCCCGGATCGCGCGAAGTGATCAACACGTGCCCGGTTCCTTGCGGCAGCCACCGATGAAGGCCCTCTCGGCGCGGGGCGTTGTCGAAGATGAGCAGCCAGCCGGTCGCGCGGCGCAGCCGCTGCAGCACAAGCGCGCTCGCATCGGCCGTAGGTGCGTCGACCGAGACCCACCCGGCCTCGATGCCGAGGGCGATGAACATGTCCCCGATCAGCGTGGCCTGCTCGGCGTCGATCCACCACACCATGTCGTAGGAGCCCGCGAAACGGTGCGCGTACTCAATCGCCAACGTGGTCTTGCCTACTCCACCCATTCCATGCATCGCTTGAACTACCGAGCCGCGTCCGCCGACGAACTTTTCGCGCACCGTGGCCAACAGGCCGTCCCGGCCCGTGAACAGTGGGCTGCGCTGAGGCACGTTCCACACCGGTGGCTGGACCCCGGGCAGTCGTGGCGGCGATTCGCGCAGCGGCGTCTGCTTGGCGGTGCCGGGGAACTCAGGCTGACCCCGCGCATCGCGCTTGCCGCCGACGGCCTCCAGCAAGCTCCTGCGGGCCTGCTCCTCGTCCAGCCCGTAGACGTCTCGATAGGCCAACGGCGCGAGCAGCCTCGGCGGCGTCACCTCGCTGATCCTCAACGGCACAAGATGTGGACGTTCCTCGGGACGCTCCGCCATCAGGGCGGTCCACTCGTCGGAGGTGAAGCGGTTCGGGTCGAAGTAGGCGGGCGACCACAACATGAGGATCCGCCCGGCACGTTCGAGGGCATCATTCATCCGGAGCGCCACGTTGTCGCCCGTCTGCCAATGCCACACATCCAGTTCGACCGAGTAGCCGGCGTCCTGCAACTGCCATGCCGCCCACTCCGCCCACGGCCGATCCGGCCCGGCGTAGGAGACGAACACGTCCACGACCCCACGGGAGCGCTTGCCCCGGCCGCGAGCTTGATCACTCCTGCCGAACTGCTCCTTGTCGCCGGTGCGCTTACGGCCGCCGCTCATTCAAAAAGGTCTACTCGGTCGTGTTGAGCGAGTACATCGTCCTAACTGTCCTTTTCGCGACACCGTTACGTCGAGCGACGGCTCCGACGGACCGCGTAGCCGAGGGCTCCGACGACCAGGATCGCGGCGCCGGCCAGCAGGCCTCGGGTCGGGACCGTCGCGGCCAGGACCAGGCAGCCGGCCAGGCCCAGCGCGGCCAGCAGCCGTGGGAAGAGGCGATCGCGCAGGGTCAGGGCCGACGCGTTGGCGATCGCGTAATAGACCAGGACCAGGCAGCTCGACGCCGCGATCGCGGCCGTCAGGCCGCCCAGCAGGACCAGGACGATGACCACCGAAGCGACCACTAGCTCCGCAACGTGTGGCACCTGCGTCGACGGGTGCACCGAGGCGAGCGCGGCGGGGAGGTCGCGGCGGCGGCCCATCGCCAGCGCCGTGCGGCCCACCCCGGCCAGCAGCGCGACCAGCACACCGAGGACCGCCACCACCGCACCCGCTCGGACCGCTGAGGCCAGGCCCGGCGAGCCCGCCACCGAGGCCACCGACGCCAGCGGCGCCGTCGACTCAGCCAGGCGGGTCGGGCCCAGGACCGCCAGCGCGATCACGGCCAGCGCGAAATAGATCACCAGCACGATGCCCAGGGCCAGTGGGATCGCCCGCGGGATGGTGCGCGCCGGGTCGCGGACCTCCTCACCCAGCGTCGCGATCCGGGCGTAGCCGGCGAAGGCGAAGAACAGCAGCCCCGCGGCGGCCAGTACGCCCCGGGCGGACGGCGCCGGGCCGAGCGACAGCGACGGCGTGCTCGCCACCCCGGTCACTGCCACCGTGGCCAGGACCAGCAGCGTCACCGACACGAGGACGAGCGTCACCCGGGCCGTCTTGGCGATGCCGCGCAGGTTCAGGGCGGTCACCGCGACCACCGCCAGCACCGCGACCACGCGGGGATGCGCCGGCCAGGCGTACGCGCCGATCGCCAGGGCCATCGCCGCGCAGCTCGCCGTCTTGCCGCAGACGAACGCCCAGCCCGCCAGGAAACCGGGGAACGCGCCCAACCGTTCCCGGCCGTAGACGTAGGCGCCACCCGACTCCGGATAGCGCGCGGCCAGCCGGGCCGAGCTCGTGGCGTTGCAGAAGGCGACGAAGCCCGCCACGCCCAGCGCGACCAGGAGCCCGACTCCGCCGGCCGCGGCGGCGGCCGGCGCGAAGACCACGAAGACCCCGGCGCCCAGCATCGAGCCGAGGCCGACCACGACCGCGTCGCGTAGGCCCAGCCGGCGGGCGAGGGCTAGGGCTGGCGGTCGGGTAGCTGCCATGGCACGCGGTCGATCAGGCGGGCGATGAACACGCCCAGCAGCACGCCGGCGACCGAGTCCGTCAGCCAGTGGTAGTCCAGGTAGATGGTCGTCACGAAGACGATCGCCGGTGGCGCGATGCGCAGCCACAGCCGGGCGGTGCGGTTCAGCCAGGGTGCCAGGAGCAGGGCGATCACGCCGTACCAGACGACGGTGTTGACCAGGTGTCCCGACGGGTAGCTGATGTCGTACGTGCCCGCCGGCAGGGCGTTGTTGAACAGGTCAACGGCGTTGGGACCTTCGTATCCCGGCGCCGCCCGCTCGGTCCAGATCTTCAGGGGCATGATCACGACGCCGGTGATCAGGAAGGCCGCCACGACCGGCAGGACCGGCCAGATGTTGCGCCGGCGCACCGCCAGGAACAGGGCGATGACCAGGCTGATCAGGGTGAGCGGGGTGCCCTGGCCGAGGAAGTTGAAGACCCGGGCCAGCCAGAACGTCGCCTGCGTCTGGTGGCTGACGACCCAGTCGTGCGTCGCGGTGTCGAGGCCGAGCAGGCCGCCGGCCGCCAGCACACCCGTGAGCAGCGCGAACAGGCCGATCAGGAGGGCGTCGAACCACCAGCGGGCGGGCCGCACCGGCCGGAGCCGGAGCGCGGCCGCCCGCTCGGTGATCGCGTTTCGCACGTGACCACGGTATCCGTGCGGCACCAGACCGGCCGGCCCGCCTACCGTCCGCTCAGAGCAGCTTCTTGATCCGGTTGTAGATGAGGTCGATCCGGACACCGCTGTTCGGGCAGCCGCCGAAGTGGTGCAGGGCGATCACCCGGTCGGTCTTGCGGGAGATCACCGGCGAACCCGACGAACCGCCCGCGGTGTCGCAGTAGTACGAGACGTCGCTGTCCGTGGTGTAGCCGTCGTACGCCGGGTCGTTGACCGCGCAGATGCCGCCGTTGTCCTTGTCGCTGCCCATCGCGATCATGCCCGGGTCGCCGCCCGGGTGCTGCGGGATGTAGACCTCGCTGCCGCGGCTCGGCCGGGTCGGCTCGATGGTCAGGTAGCCGAACTTCTGCACCTGGGCGAAGTTCTCGACCGTGAACAGCGTGTAGTCGAGGTCCCGGTTGGTGCTCAGCACCTTGTCGCCCCACACCTTGGTGGCCTTGAACACGGCGTGCCCGCCACACTTCGTGCACTGGTAGTCGAACCAGACCTCGGTGTCGTACGCGTCGCGCGAGGTCACCATGCAGTGGTTGTTGGTGAGCATCCGGTTGGTCGAGCCGAGCCGCCAGCCGGTGCACAGCTCGGTGCCGTTGATCAGCAGTCGGGCGACCGCCTTCGACTTCTTGTAGGCGGTCGGGTCGGCCGACTTGTAGCAGACCGCGTCGCGCGCCTCGTTGCTGCCGCAGACGCTCTCCTCGCGGCCGTTCTCGGTCAGCGCGCGGTCAGCTTCGTCGGCCCGCTCCTGCTCGGTGTCCGTGAAGCCGCGGGCCACCTTGTCGACCCGGACGCCGAGGCCGGCGGCCTCCTGCACGCCCAGCGGGTCCGGGACGGCGCGGTGCAGCGTGACCACGGCCGTGTCGCCCGTCACCGACATCGCCCACCGGCCGACGCCCTCGCCGGCCGCCTCGGGGCGGCTGCCGAGCAGGCCGCCGACCACGTCAAGAGGGTCGCTGTCGATCCGGTGCACCTCGGTGCGGGCGGGGTCGGCGACCGTGACGTAGTCACCCGGCAGCATCGTGAGCTCGTTGAAGTGCACCTTCACGTACTCGGCGCCCGGGTAGGAGAAGGTCTGGGTCGCGCCCTCGGTGCGGTAGTCGAGCAGGCTGTCGACCGACTCCAGCGCGCCGACCTGCTGGCGGCCCACGGCGTCGATCACGGGGCCGATGCCCTCTTTCCGGGGAGCGGCGGCCGGTCCGGCGGCGGGCGCCTCGGCCCGCGCCGCGGGTGCGTCCGCCTCCAGGGGAGCCTCGGCGCGGCCGAGCCCCGCGCTTCCCGCCGGCTGTGCCTCGATCGGGTCAGTGGTCATCGCGTACGCCGTCGCGCCCGCCAGGACCACCGCCGTGCACGCACCCGCGACCAGCGCCAGAGTCCGCCGCATACCTGTCTCCCCTCGGCTCCTACATGGACTGCCGGCCAGGAGAAAAGCCCCAGAGCAGACAATCAGATCATCTCGCCACTGTGTAACGAGCCACGGACACCTGCGTGGCGGCGAGGTGAGCGGGCAGACTTGCACCCGTGCGCATCACTTCGGCCCTCATCGACCCGGCGTTGCTCGACCTACCCTGGTCGACACCGCTCGAAGAGTGGCCGGCCGAGCACCTCGTCGCGCTGCCGCAGGGCATCTCCCGGCACGTGGTGCGCTTCGTCCGGCTGGACGGCTTCGTCTATGCCGTGAAAGAGACCGGCGAGCGGATCGCCGAGCGCGAGTACGACCTGCTGCGCGCGCTGGAGCGGATCGACTTCCCGGCCGTGGAGGCGGTGGCGATCGTCGCCGACCGCACCGACGACGCCGGCGAGCCGCTCGACCCCGTGCTGGTCACCCGGCATCTCCAGTTCTCGCTGCCGTACCGCGCGGTGTTCTCGCACACCCTGCGCCCGGAGACGATGACCCGGCTGCTGGACGCGCTCGCCGCCCTCCTCGTCCGGATGCACCTGACCGGTTTCTTCTGGGGTGACTGCTCGCTGTCCAACACGCTGTTCCGCCGCGACGCCGGCGCCTTCGCCGCGTACCTGGTCGACGCCGAGACCGGCGCGCTGCGCCCGTCGCTGAGCAACGGCCAGCGCAACGAGGACGTCGAGATCGCCCGGCTGAACATCTTCGGCGAGGCGCTCGACCTGCAGGCCGCCGAGCTGCTCGACGAGGCGATCGACCCGGAGTGGGTGGCCGACGAGGTGATCGCCCGCTACGAGCGGCTCTGGCACGAGGTGACCTTCGAGCAGGAGGTCGCCCGCGACTCGCGGCACGAGATCGAGAAGCGGATCCGCAAGCTCAACGAGCTCGGCTTCGACATCGCCGAGGTGTCGATGTCGGTGGGCGAGGGCGGCCGGGCGTACGTGCGCCCGAAGGTGGTCGACGCCGGCCACCACACCCGCCGGCTGCTGCGGCTGACCGGCCTCGACGCCGAGGAGAACCAGGCCCGGGCGCTGCTCAACGACCTCGACGCGTATCGCGTCGACACCGACCTGACCGACGAGCAGCAGGCCGCGCACCGCTGGTTGATCGAGGTGTTCGAGCCGGTCGTGCGGGCCGTGCCGGCCGGGCTGCGCCGCAAGCTGGAGCCGGCCGAGCTCTTCACCCAGGTGCTCGAGCACCGCTGGTTCCGCTCCGAGGAGTCCGGCCGCGACGTCGGGCTGGCCGCCGCCGTGCAGTCGTACCTGAAGGACGTGCTGGTGCACCGGCCCGACGAGCAGGCGGTGCTCGGCGTCGACGTGCCGGCCGTGGCTGTCGAGTCAGTCTGACGTGCCCGCGGGGCTGCCGTCGCCCATGGTCGGGTCCTCGGGGACCTGCTGGGTCGGCAAGATCGGCGACGGACCGGCCTGCTTGATCAGCCAGCTCAGTCCGGCCCGCCGGGCGATCACGGTCAGCTCGTCGCCGGGGCCGAGCACGGTGTCCGGCGCCGGCGACCAGCGCGGCCGCTGACCGGCTTTGAGCAGGGCCATCACGCGTACGCCACGGGTCTGGTCGGCACCCCGCACCGGCTGGCCGTCCAGTGCCGAGCCCTTGGCGACGACCACGATCGTGACCAGCAGCGCGTGCCGGCCCACCGGGACGGTCGCCACTACCTGCCGCTTGCGCAGCACGGCGGCGAACTCGGGAGCGGCCAGGTACGACACGCTGTGCGAGCGGAAGATGCCGAACGTCGAGCGGATCCGCTGTGCCAGGTCGCCGTCGAAGAGCCGCAGCACGACCCGCAGGTCCGGCTGCAGCGCCCGCCCGTTGAGCGCGGCCTGGAGGTTGGTCACGTCGTCGGTGGACACCACGACCAACGCGCGGCAGGAGCTGACCGAGGCCTCGACCAGGGTCTCCTCCAGCGCGGCGTCGCCGATGATGACCGGGATGCCGAGCTGCTTGGCGACCACGGCACCGCGGGCGTTGGGCACCTTGTCGATCGCCACCACCTCGACGCCGAGGTTGTGCAGTTGGCGGATCACCCGGGTGCCGACGTTGCCGAGCCCGACCACGACGACGTGCCCCTCGCGCGGCACCGCGAGCCGGCCGGCACTGAGCGCGAGCCGGGCGTTGACCATCGCGTCGACCACGGCGGCGGTGATCAACGGGACCAGCGCGAGCCCGGCCACGGTGAGCACGATCTGCATGAGCTGGACCGCGATGCCCTTGTCGATCTCGACCTCGGCGCCGTTGAGCGCGGTCAGCAGGGTCGTGTAGACGGCCTGCCAGGGGTCGAGATGCGCGGCACCGTCGGCCCGGTACAGCAGAAAGCCGAAGGTCAGCGCGATCGCGAGTACGGCCGCCGTGATGATGCCGATCTTCCGGCTGAAGAAGGACCGTAGTGCCTTGCCGGTGCCGTACAGCGGTCGGCGCAGCCGGCGGGACCGGGCGATCCGGTTGGCCGCGACCTCGGTGGCCGGCTGCGCACCGGTGGCCTCGGCCAGCACCAGGTCGGCCTGGTCCGGCTCGGGCAACACGACCAGGTGGGCCGGGTCGCTGGTGTCCGCGATGCCGCACACGACGTGCTCGGGGCGCACCTCGGCGCGGTGGGCCACCACCAGCGTGCGGCCGTAGTGGTGGAAGTTGGTCGGTGCCACCTCGCCCAGCGCCGCGGCGACGAACGTGGGTGCGGCCATCGCCGCGTCCGAGAGCACCTCACAGTCGCCGAGCAGCCGCTTCACGCCGTACCCGAGACCGGTGTTGAACATCCGCAGCACGATCCGGACCCGCGTCGCGACCTCGTGCGCCGTCAACGCGGCGTGGATGTTGCCGACGTCGTCCTGCTGCATGAGTGCGAGCCCGGCGGCGGTCTCCAGACCGGCCGCGCGCAGGGTCGCCTCGTCGACCCGGTCCGCCCGGATCACCCGGATGCCACGGATCTTCGTGATGTCCGGTGCGGTGGGGTGTCGCTTGGACGGCACGACGACGGTAACGCGCACCGTCGCCGGCCCCAGAGCGTTGACCAGGTGGTACGCGAGGGCGTCGTGCCCGCAGACGATGTAGTGCGGCCGGGCGTCGCCGTTGGTCAGCAGCCGGTTCACCGTCGGCTGGCGCAGCATCCGGGTCTCGACCGCGCGACGCGCCCGATTGCGCCAGGGAACGACCATGAACGGGATCGTAGGTGCTGACCGCGCGTGGAGAGCAACGGAATCCGAGCTTGCGTCGTTGGTCCGTTTGGTGAGTTAGGCGGTAAATGCCGCTAATGCGCTACGGAATGGACTGACATGACCAAGTGGATCTATCGCGCGGTGGGTACAGTCGGCGTCGCCGCCGGTGGCGCCCTGCTCCTGGCAGGCGGAGCTGCACAGGCCGACGCGATCAACTCTCCGGCGAACGACCTACGCGGTTCGCTCGACGGCTTCTTCACCCCTATGGGCGACGTCCAGAGTGCCGCGCCCGCTGACGTGGCGCCCGGACAGCACCTCGGCTTCCTCGGTGCGGTCCCGTCCGACCCGGCGGCGGGTGTCGACCCGGCGGCCTTGGAAGCCGGCCCGGCGCCCGCGCCTATTTCGGCCGACAGCCTCACCCTGCTCGGGTTCGGCGGCAAGAAGCTCGGCGTCAACACCGTCGGCGACACGGTGAACTCGGTCGGACCGCTGGCGAACAACCCGACCGGCTCGCTCGGCGCCGGCGACCTCGGCGCTGACCAACTGGTCAACGGCCAGGCACAGACCGGCTCGGCGCTGCCGGTGGTCGGCGGCAGTCCGCTCGGCGAATCCCCGCTCGGCGCGCTCGGCAGCGACCCACTCGGTGTCGGCGGGTCCGCCGGCGGCGTGCTCGACGAGGACCAGCTCACGGGTGCGCTCGGCGACAGCACTGACCAGACCGGCCGGACGCTCAGCGACGACAACCTCAACACGATCGGGAGCGACTCCCAGATGCGGACCCTGGGCAGCACGGTAGACGCGGACCAGCTCAGCGGCTTCGGCCCGGGCGCGCTCGGCGGCGCCGGGCTGGACTCGATCGGGCGGGGCGGCGGGCTGCCCGACCTCGGTGGCGGCGCACTGGGCGGCGGGCCGCTGGGCGAGCTCGCCAGCGACCCGCTCGGTGCGGTCGGCAAGCACGCCGCGCCGGAGCCCAACGACTTCGGCGTCGCCGACCTGCGCGGCGGCGACCTCGGTGGCCTCGACGGGTTCGGCCAAGGCCTGGTGCCGCCGCTGATCGGCGAGGCGATGGAGGCCGAGATGCCGCCCGGCTTCCTCGGCGGGGTCACCGAGGCCGACGACTCCGTGGTCGGCCTGCCGATGGTCGGCAACCTGCCGCTGTCGGGCGTCGACACGAAGAACTCCCCGATCAGCGACCTCCAACTGCTCAACTCGCTCGGCTCGTTCGGTGGTGGGGCACCGGCCGGGGGCGGCGGCGCACAGCAGCCGGCCGCACCCGCGCAGGCGCCCGCGCCGGCCCGGACGCAGCCGGCACCGTCGCCGACGGCCGACGACGGCGGCAACACCCAGCGTTCGCACCGGCAGTGGTCGCGGTCGTCCTCCGAGCGGCCGGTCGACAGCGAGGACGCCGACTTCCGCTGACGCTTCTCGGCGCCGGCGGCGCATAATGCGATCATGGTTTTCGCGCCGCCGGCACGCCGATGACCGCCCGAAGCTGGGACGCCGCCGCGTATCACCGGGTGTCCGTGGCCATGGACGCGATGGCGGCCGAAGTGCTCGACCGGCTGCCCCTCGACGGCTCGGAAACCGTGCTGGACGCCGGCTGCGGCACGGGACGGATCAGCGCGAAGCTGCTGGCCCGGCTGCCGCGCGGGCGGCTGATCGCGGTCGACGCCGACCCGGAGATGGTGGCCATCGCCCGGGAGACGCTGCCCGAGGTGCTGCGCGTCGACCTGCTCGACCTGGCGTTGCCGGAGCCCGTGGACGCGATCTTCTCCACCGCCACCTTCCACTGGGTGCTCGACCACGACCGGCTGTTCGACCGGCTCGCCGCGGTGCTGCGCCCAGGCGGGCGGCTGGTCGCCCAGTGCGGCGGTGCGGGCAACATCGCGGCGCTGCGCGCGGCGGCGGACCAGGTCGCGGCGCTGCCGGCATGGCGGTCGCATTTCGCCGACTTCGCACCGCCCTTCCTGTTCGCGGACCCTTCATCGACGCGGCGTCGGCTCACGGCGTCCGGTTTCGTCGACATCGAGTGCTGGCTCCAGCCCTTCCCGGTCGCCTCCGACGAGATGCTGGCGTACCTGGAGACGGTGCCCCTCGGACCGTGGGTGCAACGGGTGCCGTCGGTGGCGCGTGCCGAGTTCGTGGCTGCGGTCTGGGAGCGGACGCCCGGCGACACCGTCGACTACGTGCGGCTCAACATCACGGCGCGGCGCGGATGAGTTGGGAGCAGGCGGTCGCGCATGTGGCGACCCGTTCGGTCGGCGAGCCGGTCGACCCGGCGCTGCGGGTCACGATGCACTTCCACCCCGACCGGATGTTCGCCGGCGAGCCGATCCTCGCGGCGATGGCGCGCGACGGCGTCTACCGGTCCCAGTTCGAGACCGGCACCAGCAACGGCGGCCTGACCGCCTTCCCCGGTGGCGACCGCTGGCGCTGGGAAAGCCGGATCTTCGGCGGCGCGTACGACACGGCTCTCGCGCAATCGCGACCTAAGTACGGCTCGCTCAACCACCGCGGCCGCCAAGCCGGCGGCTCGCCCCGGTTCGGCTCGGCCCACCTGCGGCTGCGGGCGGCGACCCTGCCGCGCACGACCTTCTGCTATCCCGACAGCTTCCTCGAGCCGGCCGACTTCGGCGTCGCGGCCAAGATGTCGCTGGTCGCCCTGGCCGAGGCCGACGAGCAGGACTACCTCGACGACTACATCGAGGCCCACGTACACGGGGTGATCCGGCTCGCCGACGACGTCGAGGCCGTGGTGCTCGACCCGTGCTACCGCGACACGGCGATCGAGCAACTCGCGTCGGCGCTGGCCTGCCCGGTGGAATGGCATCACGGCTTCTCGCTGCCGGTGTCCGATTTCGTGCTGCACCCGGACTACCGCGGCCCGGAGATCATCGAGGCGGGTCTGGACATCGCCCAGGACGACCGCCTGGACGCCCGCATCATCGGCGCGGCAGTCAACGCTGGCAAACACGACCCACAAACCCTGAAGCGGGTCTGGCACCACGTCGCGCGCTTCGGTTCGGCTGTCTGAGCCCCCGGCCGGGATCGAACCGGCGACATCTCGCTTACAAGGCGAGTGCTCTGGCCAACTGAGCTACAGGGGCAGGTAGAGCACAGCATAGCGAGCCGTGACGCAGCGGGCGCGTGCCAGGGCAAATGGGGCAGGAGTCCCGGCCTGCCCTTGGCACAAATGCGAGAAACGTTTACGGTGACGAGCACTGGTGTCGGCACGGTGACGTGCCGGCAGCTCTTTTCACTCGGATCGTCCGGCACGTTCCTGCCGGTGAAAGGAAGCGGTGTCCCCCCATGGCTACGGTCACCTACACGCAGGCCACCCGGGTTTACCCGGGCACTGAACGGCCTGCGGTCGACCACCTCGACCTGGAGATCGGCGACGGCGAGTTCCTCGTCCTCGTCGGCCCCTCCGGCTGCGGCAAGTCGACCAGCCTGCGCATGCTCGCGGGCCTCGAAGACGTCGACGAGGGCTCGATTCACATCGACAGCCGCGACGTCACGCACCTGCCGCCGAAGGCCCGCGACATCGCGATGGTCTTCCAGAACTACGCCCTCTACCCGCACATGACGGTGTACGAGAACATGGCGTTCGCGCTCAAGCTGCGCAAGACCTCCAAGGCGGAGATCGACCGCCGGGTCAAGGAGGCCGCCGGCCTGCTCCAGCTCGAGGAATACCTCGGCCGCAAGCCGAAGGCGCTCTCCGGTGGTCAGCGCCAGCGTGTCGCGATGGGCCGCGCGATCGTGCGTGAGCCGCAGGTCTTCCTCATGGACGAGCCGCTGTCGAACCTCGACGCCAAGCTCCGCGTGCAGACCCGCACCCAGATCGCCTCGCTGCAGGCCAAGCTCGGCATCACCACCGTCTACGTGACCCACGACCAGGTCGAGGCCATGACGATGGGCCACCGGGTCGCGGTCATGCTCGACGGCGTGCTCCAGCAGGTCGACACCCCGCGGGCGCTCTACGACAAGCCGTCCAACGTCTTCGTCGCGGGCTTCATGGGCTCGCCGGCGATGAACATCAAGACCGTGCCGCTCACCGACGGTGGCGCCAAGTTCGTCGACATGGTCATCCCGCTGACCCGCGAAGAGGTCGAGAAGGCCCGGGCCAACGGCGGCGGCGACAAGGTGACCGTGGGCTTCCGGCCGGAAGACTGCGACCTGGTCGGCCCGACCGACGGCGGCCTGCCGGTCGTCGTCGAGCTGGTCGAGGACCTCGGTTCCGACGCCAACATCTACGGCCACGCCGCGATGGACGGGGTCTCGGAGCGGTTCACCATCCGCACCGATCGCCGGCACATGCCCAACATGGGCGACACCGTGTTCGTCAAGCCGCGCGCCGACCGGCACCACGCGTTCCACGCGACCGCCGGCACGCGCATCTGATCACTCGCAAGTCAAACGGCGGGCCGGGCGACCGGCCCGCCGTTTCGCGTCTATCCGGCGAAGCGGCGCAGGCGCAGGTCGGCCTCACCGACGCAGGCGACCACCGATGTCGTCCAGGTGCAGCTCGACGAGCGCACGCCGCCGAGGGCACCTAGCTGCACCGGCTGGGGCTCGCCGAGCACCCACCCGACGACGTTGTAGTCGTCGACCCCGGCGGCCGGTGGCCGCCCGAAGACCAGCACGCTCGACCCGTTGACCCGGGCGGCCGTGCCGGCAGTGTCGAGCACCTGCTTGCCGGCCGCGTCGTAGCCGAGCACGCGCGGGACGCTGTCGGCCTCGCTCTGGAGCACCACGTGCGAGCCGACCGGCAGGATCGCGTCGACGCCGGCCGCCGGTTTCTTCCAGGTCTCGCCGTCGCCGCCCAGTGGGACCGCAGCGAGCTCGGTGCTCTTCGCGTCGAAGTTCTTCCGCTCCAACACGCAGATCCGGTTCTCGGCGCAGGGACTGATCGCGGTCGCCCGACGCTCCGGGTCGTCAGCCCGATAGACCAGCCGCGGCTTGTCGAGGGCGTCCAGGTCGAGTGCGACCACTTCGGTGGTGTCACTGGTGCTGGTGATGAACAACTGACCGTCGTACGCGGTGACCAGATCGCGCGGTTCGGCCACCGCGGTCTGCTGCGCGCGGATCTCGCCGGTGACCCCGTCGATGACCCGCACCGAGCGGTCGGCGCCGATCTGCACGAGCCGGGCGTCGTCCTCCCGGTCGGGGTCGAGCGCCACCCCGGAGAAGTCCGCCGGACCGGCCAGGTCCTTCGGGGTCTGCACGCCGTACACGGCCGTGGTGTAACTGTCGTACTGATCCTTCGGCGTCGCCAGGTCCCACTTCTGGGAACCGTCGCGCAGGCTGTAGCCGACGAGCTTCGCGTTCTTCCGGTCGACGACCACCAGCCGGTCGGCGACCACGAACGTCTCGTCGTCGTCGAACAGGTCGATGTCCCACATCCGCTGCCCGTCCTCCGGGCTCAGCACGTAGAGCTTGTGCGGTTTGTCGCTGGCGATCGCGTCGGCGTAGGCCAGGATCGCGCCCGGCACCGCCCGGATCCCCTGCCAGGAGTCGGCCGCGTCGGGTGCGTCCACGCTCCACAACTGCTTGCCGGTGGCGGCGTCGGCGGCGACCACGGTCAACTTCTTCTGTTCGTTCTGGTACGCGTAGTAGGCGCGGTCGCCCACCGCGTGCGTCCACGAGTAGTAGGACGGACCGGACATCGGCAGCGCCTCGCCCACGTCGCTGAACGCGGCGAACTTCACTTTGCCGTAGCCGCCGCCCTTGACCAGCGTGATGATCACCGAGACGGCGACGATCACCGCGACCAGTGCGACGGCCGAGACGGAGATCAAGAGCTTCCGGGGTACGCGCCGCGTCGCCTTCGGGGTCGGCGGCGGGCTCCAGGGCCCGGCGGGGGTCGGCGCGCCAGGGGCGGGCGAGGCCGGCGCGACCGAGATCGGCCTGGTTTCCTCGTCCGCGCCGGCCATGACCGGCGGCCTGTCAGACGCGACCGGGACGCTGGCAGGTGCCTGGGCGCCCGCCGGCGCGTGGACGTTCGCTTGCGCGTAGACGTTCGCTTGCCCGTGGACGTTCGCTTGCGCGGGGACGTGGGCGGTGCGGGGCGCCGGCAGTTCGGCGAGCGCGCCCTCGGCCACCGGCAGCTCGGGCTGCTCCAGCACGGTCGGTGCGACGCCCAGGTCGGCGTGCAGGAGCCGGGCCACCATCGGCACCCGCGACGAGCCGCCGACCAGGAACAGCCCGGCGAGTTGGTCGGGCCGCAGTTGTGCGGCCGCGATCACCGAGGCGGTCTCCATGACACCGCGGCGGAGCAGCGGGGTGACCAGGCGTTCGAGTTCTTCCCGGGTGAGGTGGACGGCCTTCTCGACGCCGGGCACCGCGACCGGTGCGACCGCGGCCCGGGACAACATCTCCTTGGCACCGCGCACGTCGTCCCAGAAGCGCTGCCGGTCGCGCCACTGCGCGGCGTTCGTCGGCTCGCGCAACCGGGCCCAGGCGGCCGGGTCGCTGGCGGCGATCACCTGGCCGAGGTGCTCGACGAGGGTGGCGTCGAGGTCGAGGCCGCCGAGCTCGGCGACGCCGCCGGCGGCGACCACGCTGAAGCGGACCCGGCCGGTCGGATCTGGCCCGTCGTTGCGGATCACCGCGATGTCGAGAGTGCCGCCACCGAAGTCGAAGACGCCGAGGGCGGACCCGACCGGCACCGGGCGGCGCAACACCTCGGCGAAGTAGCGGGCGGCGGCGACGGGCTCGGGCGCCAGCACGGTGCTGGCGGGCCAGCCGGCGCGGGTCAGCGCCTCGGTGAGCGCCTGCCGGCGGTGGGCTCCCCAGACCGCCGGATAGGTCAGCACGGCCGGCGGCAGGTGGCCGACCGCCTCGACGGCGGCGTGCGCGACCGCGGCGAGGATCGCGGCCAGCAGGTCGACGGTCGCGACCTCGCGGTCGCCGAGCAGCACTGCGGGTGCGTCGACGTGCCGCTTCGGGTTGGGCTCGTAGCGCGCCGGGTCGGCCTGGGCCAGCCGTTGCGCGTCGCGGCCGACGTGCAGCCGGCCGGCCTCGTCGAGGAGCACACCGGACGGAAGCAGCGGTTGACCGTCGAACAGCAACGGACGCGTGCGCCCGTCGGGCCAGCGCAGCACGGCGACCGTGTTCGACGTGCCCAGGTCGACCCCGAGCGCGTGCCCTTGCATCTGCCGACTCCTCCACGAACGGGCGAGGGGATGCCCGGCTGCATCGTACGTGCCGGGCATCCCCTTTCTTTTCCGCCGTCCTTAGTCGAGGAAACGCTTGTCCACGTTGAGGCCCTGGGTGAGCTTCAGCGTGATGAACTCGTTGTTGTCGGGCACACCGGCGGTGCGGCCGGCCGAGCCCGGGAAGTTGTTGTCGTTGAGCACGGCGATCGTCTGGTCGTCGAGGATGACGACGTCTTCGATCGTCTGGAACGGGAACGTGAAGGTCTTGCCGAACCCGCCGAGCTTCTTCGGGTTGTTGATGTTCATCAGGTCGGCGACCAGGGTCTTGTCCATGGCGCCGTCCTTGTTCCGGTCGCTCATGTTGGCCTCGTAGATCTTCTTGATCTTGGCCGTGGCACCCTGGCCGTTGTCCCGCTCGATGATCAGGAACCGGTGGCCGTCGATGGCGATGGCGTCGCCGATCGCGTTGCCCGGGTCGTCGAGCTTGTAGACGTAGCGCTTGCCGGTGTACTCGCCCGCCCGCACGTCGAACTCGTTGAGCCGCAGCGTGCCGGGGGTGTCGCCGGCGACGGTGCCCTCCAGCAACGGGTACAGCTTGCGGCCGTCGGGCGACTGGGCCATGCCCTCGAAGCCCTTGCTGCTGTTGATGTTGTTCGGCGTGGTGCCGCGCAGCGGGTTCTCCGGCGCGAAGACGCCCGGCAGCGAGATCGGCGCCTGCATGAGCGCACCGGTGCGGTCGAAGTGGAGCAGGAACGGGCCGAACTCGTCACCGATCCAGTAGGTGCCGTCCGCGCCCCGCTGGATCGACTCGACGTCGAAGTCCGAGCCGGTCAGCACCCGGTCCTTGCGGGTCAGCGGCCAGGTCACGTACCCCTGGGGGTCGGTCAGGTTGACGCCACCGAGGACGTCGACCTTGTTGGTGTTGAAGACCGGCGCGATGGTGTGGATCCGCAGGACGAAGTCGCCGCTGTTGGCCTTGTTGCCGAAGCCGTTGTCCGACATCACCTCGTAGGTGCCGTCACCGTTGCGCACGATGCCGGAGAAGCCCTGCACCGGCTGGTCGTCCCACGGCGCGGCAACGCCGTTGACCGGCGCGGTGTCCAGCAGGGAGCCGGACGGCTCGCTGGCCGGCACGAACGTCAGTGCCGGCAGCGAAGCGAACCCGGTCAGGGTCGCCGGGCCGAACTCGTCGGCGTCATGCGCCGACGCGGGGCCGGCGACACCGACGGCGAGAGCGGCGACGATGGCCGCTCCCGCCCAAACATTGCGACGTTGAGTCATGAGCCGAGAAATTAGTCAGCTCGGATGAACCGGCCGAGGGCGTGATGTGAACGGCGGCTGTCAGGCCGTGCCGGCCCGCCGGCGTCAGGCGGTGCCGGCCCTCCGGCGCGCGACCTCGGCCAGTGCGACCGCGGCGGCGACACTCGCGTTGAGCGACTCGACCGTCGACACCATCGGGATGCCGACGCGCATGTCGCAGGTCTCGCCGACCAGGCGGGACAACCCTCGTCCCTCGGAGCCGACCACGACGATCAGCGGGCCGACGGCGGCCTCGAGGTTGTAGAGGTCGGTCTCGCCGTCAGCGTCGAGGCCGATCACCACGAAGCCCTCGCGCTGGCAGGCCTTGAGCGCGCGGGTCAGGTTGACCACCTGGCTGACCGGCACCCGAGCCGCGGCGCCGGCGCTGGTGCGCCAGGCGGTCGCGGTGATGCCGGCGGCCCGGCGCTCGGGCACGAAGACGCCCTGCGCGCCGAAGGCGGCCGCCGAGCGGATCACGGCGCCCAGGTTGCGCGGGTCGGTGATCCCGTCGAGCGCCACCAGCAGCGGCGTCGGGTGCTCCAGCGCGGCGGCGACCAGGTCGTCGAACGCCTCGTAGGCGAACGGCGGCACCTGCAGGCCGACGCCCTGGTGCAGCACGCCACCGGTCATCCGGTCGAACTCGGCACGGCTGATCTCGAGCAGGGGGATGCCCCGGTCGCCGGCGGTGCGGACGATCTCGGTGATCCGGTCGTCGAGGTCGAGGCCCTGCGCGACGTAGAGGGCGGTCGCCGGAACCAACGTGCGCAGCGCCTCCAGCACCGGGTTGCGGCCAACCAACAACTCCGGCGCGTCCTTGGGCGTGTTGGAGCGGCGCCCGGGCGCGACCCGCGGGCCGCCACGGGCCGGCTGGCGGCCGGGCTTGGTGGACTTGGTGGTCTTGCTGGCCTTGCTGCCCTTGGTGCCCTTGCCCCAGGTGGTGTCCTTGGTGCCAGGCTGGCCGATCTTGGGGGCACGTCCTTCGGCCGCCGCGGCGCGCTTTTCCTTCGCCTGCTTCCAGGCGGTGCGGTTCGGCAGCTTCTCAGTGCCCGAGTAGCCCTTGTGCCACGGCCGCTCGTCGGCGGGCAGGGTGCGTCCCCGACCCTCCAGGGACCCCTTGTTCTTGCCGCCGGAGCCCATCGAGGCGCCCTTTTTCTGCGTGACCCGTCGGCCACGTCGCTGTGAGTTGCCCGCCATCAGTCCCTCGTTCCGATTGTCCAACGTGGGCCGTGCGGAGTGTCCTCGACGTTGACGCCGGCCGCGTTCAACTGGTCCCGCACCGCGTCTGCGGCGGACCAGTCCTTCCTGGTGCGCGCTTGCGCGCGCTGCTCGAGCGCCAAGGCGACGAGCGAGTCGATGATCGATCGGAGTTCCTCGCCGGGCGTGCCGCCGGTCGACGCCGTCGACCACGCCGGGTCGAGCGGGTCTATGCCGAGCACGTCGAGCATGGCCCGCACAGCGCCGAGCGCCGAACGTACGCCGTCGTCGTCGCCCTTGGCCAATGCGGTGTTGCCGAGCCGCACGTGCTCGTGCGCGACGGCGATCGCTCCGGAGGTGTTGAGGTCGTCGTTCATCGCCTCGGTGAACTCCGCCGGCAGCTCACCCGCCGGGATCGCGCCGACGGACTCGACCGCGCGCTGCACGAATCCCTCGACCCGGCGGTATGCCGTGGCGGACTCCCGCAGGGCCTCGTCGGAGTAGTCGATCCGGGAGCGGTAGTGCACGGTCACGAAGTAATGCCGAAGCTCGACCATCCGTACGCCGAGCGCGGTGATGTAGTCGAGGTCGAGCACGTTGCCCGTCGACTTGCCCATCTTCGACTCGCCGAGGTTGAGCAGGCCGTTGTGCACCCAGTAGCGGGCGAACGGCAGGCCAGCCGAGCGGGACTGGGCGATCTCGTTCTCGTGGTGCGGGAACGTGAGGTCGAGCCCGCCGCCGTGGATGTCGAACTCCGGGCCGAGGTAGCGCAGGCACATGGCCGAGCACTCGATGTGCCAACCCGGGCGGCCTGGCCCCCACGGGCTCGACCACTGGCTCTCGATCGGCTCTTCCGGCTTGTAGCCCTTCCACAGCGCGAAGTCGCGCGGGTCGCGCTTGGCCCGGTCGGCACTGTCGGCGGCGCTGGTCATCTCGTCGACCCGCTGGCCCGAGAGGGCGCCATAGTCCGCGTACGACTTGACGTCGAAGTAGACGTCGCCGGAGTCGTCGTCGGCCGCGTACGCGTGACCGTTGTCGATGAGCGTGCCGATCAACTGGTGCATCTCGGTGATGTGCCCGGTGGCCCGCGGCCCGTAGGTCGGCGGCAGCACGTTGAGCGCACGGTAAGCGGCGTCGAGGACGACCTCGTTCGCGTACGCGATGGCCCAGAAGGGCTTGCCCTGCTCCAACGACTTCTGCAAGACCTTGTCATCGATGTCCGTGATATTGCGGACAAAAGTCACCTGGTAGCTGTCGCGCTCGAACCAGCGGCGCAGCACGTCGTAGCTCACGCCGGACCGAAGGTGGCCGATGTGTGGCTCGGACTGCACGGTGAGGCCACAGAGGTACATGGCGACCTTGCCGGCCTCTCGCGGGACGAACTCCCGCACCGATCGGGTCGCAGTGTCATGCAAACGCAGCGTCACCTGACAAGGGTAGCGTTGATCCGTTTGCGCCTATGCTCGCGGTGTGACGCAGCCGGTCTATCGCGCGGGCGAGACCGCCCAGACGCTCGACCGCGGGCTGCGGCTGCTCTACCTGGTCGCCGACACCCCGGAGGGGTTGACGGTCACCGAGGCGGCCGAACGGCTGGGCGTCGGGCGAGCGGTGGTCTACCGGCTGGTCGGCTCGCTGACGGCCCACGGCCTGGTCCGCCGAGACGGTGCCGGTCGGCTGCGGCTGGGCGCCGGGGTGCTGCAGTTGGCCCGGCGAGCCCACTCCCTGGTGATCGAGGCGGCGTTGCCGGCGCTGCGGCGGCTGGCCGAGGAGGTCGGCGCGACGGCCCATTTGACGATCGCCGAGGGCACGGAGGCAGTCGCGCTCGCCGTGGTCGAGCCGACCTGGACGGCGTTCCATGTGGCGTACCGGGCCGGGTCACGGCATCCGCTGGCCCGCGGTGCGGCCGGGCTGGCGATCCTCGCGGGGCGCTCGGGTTCGCCCGATCCGGTGACGACGGTGGGCGAGCTCCAGGCTGGCGCGTTCGGGGTGGCGGCGCCGGTGCTCGGAGTCGACGGACTGGACGCCAGTGTCGGGGTGGTCGCGCTCGGCGCGCTGGATCTCGACGAGGTCGGTCCACAGGTGTCGGCGGCCGCCGCGGCGGTGCTTTTAGCGCTTTCCACAGCGGCCGGGTGAGTTATCCACAGGCTGTGTACAGCGGCCCTCCGTGAGTTATCCACAGGTCTGTCCACCGGTGCCGCGTCAGCGTGACCCTGTCTTCATGAGACCTCCATTGCTGGAGTGGCAGGTGTTCCGCGGCAGCGCGGCGGTGGCGGCGGGGCTGCTTTCCGTGCACCAGCTTCGTGGGCGCGGCTGGACCCGGCTGCGTCATGACGTCTACTGCGACTCGCGGCTGGCTGCTGACCACGCGCTGCTCTGCCGGGCGACGCTCGCTCGGCTGCCGCCTGAGTCGGTCGTGCTGGCTGGGCCTTCGGCGGCGCACGCGCATGGGGTGCTGTCGGCCGCCGGCCCCGATGACCTGGTGCACCTGATCCTGCGGGCCGATCGGCGGGTGGGCCGCCAGGTCGGCACCCGGCTACACCGGGTGCCACTCGACCCAACTGACCTGTGCCACGTCGATCTGCCCGGCGGTTCCTCCTTGGTCCTGGCTACGGTTCCGGCGCGCACCGCGTGGGATGCCGCGGTCTGGCTGCCGCTGGCTGACGCCGTGGCGCTCACCGATGGGCTGCTCTTCCGGCGGTTGGTGACGACGGCCGCGCTACGCGAGGTGGCGGCCCGGCTCGCGGAGCGTCCGGGTGGTCGGCGGGCCGGGCACACGCTGGGCCTGGCCGACGGCCATGCCGCGAGCCGAGCCGAGTCCCTGCTGCGGGTCCGCCTGTTCCTCGCCGGCCTGCCGATGGGTGTGGCCCGTCCGCCGATCTTCACGGTCGCACCGTGTCTGGCATGGCCGGAGTTCCGGGTGGCCCTGTTCCGCACTCCCGACCGGGCAGGCGAAGCAGTCATGATCGACGATGGCTGGCTGGTCCTCCGCCTGGCGCCGCAGACCGAGTTCCCAGAGGTGGTCCGCCATCTCCGAGCGGCCCTGTCGGGCCGAGGATGGCGCAATACGCGAAAACAGGATGTTGTGGAGAGCGCTCTCTCTTCTACCATGCGGTGATGGAGGCAAAGAAGCCGACACTAGAAGACGTAGGCCGCGCGGCCGGAGTTTCCCGCGCGACCGCATCCCGCGTGATCACCGGCGCGCACCGGGTGTCCACCATGACCCGCAACCGCGTCTGGCACGCCGTGGAGGAGCTGGGCTACCACCCAGACCTGGCCGCCCGCGCCCTGGCCAAAGGCCGCACCGAGGTCATCGACCTGATCGTCATCGACGACGATGCGACGCGGGTGGGCAGCAACCCGTACTACAGCCGCGTCGTGTCCGGCATCCTGTCCGTGCTGGCCGGCACCGACACCCAGATGCGTACCCACGTGATCGACGAGCCCGAGGCCCTGACCAGACTCGACGACGTGGCCCGCACGGTCGGTGTGGGCGCCCTGCTGGTCAACGTCCCGCCACCACTGGCGGCCCGTTTCTCCGCGCGCTGCGACCGGGTGGTCTCCCTGGGCCACTCAGCCCCGGGCGTCCCCTCGATCGAGGCGGACAACGCGGTAGGCGCGGTCGCCGCGGTCGAACACCTCTACCGCACGGGCCGCCGCAAGGTAGTGGCGGTACACGGCAAACCCAACAACTCCTGCGCGATCGGCCGCCGCAGCGGCTTCCGCCTGGCCTCGGTCGAAGCCGGCCACGAGCCCATCGGCGCCGAGGGCGGCTTCTGCCTGGAGGCCGGCGTCACCGGCACTCAGGAACTGCTGGCCGCCCACCCCGACCTGGACGGCATCTTCGCGGCCTGCGACCTGACCGCGATGGGCGTCCTACGAGCCTTGAACGAGAGCGGCCGGCGCGTCCCGGAAGATGTCGCCCTGGTCGGCTTCGACGACAGCTTCCTGGCCTCGGTGGCAACGCCCGCGATGACCTCGGTCCGCCAGCCCGTCGAACACATGGCCGCGATGGCCACCCGCGCACTCCTGGCCAACGAGACCGGCCCGCACTGGCAACACATCGAACCGGCCCCGCTCCAGATCCGCCGCAGCTCCGCCGCCGCCTGACCCACCCCTTACGGGCGGGTCATGCGCAGGACGTCCAGGAGTTCGTCCAGCTCCGCCTCGGAGATCTTTCCGCTGGCTACATGGCCGCGGTCCACGACCACCGCGCGAATGGACCGGCCGCTGGCCAGCGCCTCCTTCGCGATGGCGGCCGCCTCGTCGTAGCCCAGGTGCCGGTTCAGCGGGGTGACGATCGACGGCGAGCCCTCCGCGTACGCACGGGCCACCTCCTCGTTCGCCGCCAGCCCGACGACGCACCGGTCCGCGAGCATCCGGCTCGCCGCGGCCAGCAGCCGCACCGACTCCAGGATGTTGCGGGCCATCACCGGGAGCATGACGTTGAGCTCGAAGTCGCCCTGTGAGCCCGCGAACGCGATCACCGCGTCGTTGCCGATGACCTGCGCGGACACCTGGCGTACCGACTCGCAGACCACCGGGTTGACCTTGCCCGGCATGATCGACGAGCCGGGCTGCAGGTCGGGGATCCGCAACTCGCCCAGACCGGCACGCGGCCCCGAGCCCATCCACCGGATGTCGTTCGCGATCTTGTACAGGCCGATCGCCACCGTCCGCAACTGTCCCGACGCCTCGACCAGGCCGTCCCGGGCTCCCTGCGCCTCGAAGTGGTCGCGTGCCTCGGTCAGCGGCAGCCCCGTCGCGTCGCGCAGCCGCTCGATGACCGCCGCCGCGAAACCGGGCGGCGTGTTGACGCCGGTGCCGACCGCGGTGCCGCCCAGCGGCAGTTCCGCGAGCCGCGGCACGGACGACTCCAGCCGGGCGATGCCGTTGCGGACCTGGGCCGCGTACCCGCCGAACTCCTGACCCAGGGTGACCGGCGTGGCGTCCATCAGGTGGGTGCGCCCGGCCTTGACCACGGTCGCGAACTCGTCGGCCTTCGCGGACAGCGCCGCCCCGAGGTGGGCGAGCGCCGGAATCAGCTCGTTGACCACGGCCTCGGTGGCGGCGAGATGGATCGACGACGGGTACACGTCGTTGCTGGACTGCGACGCGTTGACGTGGTCGTTGGGGTGCACGTCGCGACCGATCTCGCGGGCCGCGAGGGTCGCGATCACCTCGTTGGCGTTCATGTTCGACGAGGTACCGGACCCCGTCTGGAAGACGTCGATCGGGAACTGGTCGTCGAACCCACCGCCGGCGACGTGCGCGGCGGCGACCTGGATCGCCGTCGCCAGGTCTGCGTCGATCACGCCGAGCGCACCGTTGACGGCGGCCGCGGCCCCCTTGATCTGCGCGAGCGCCCGGATGTTGCCGGGTTCGATCCCCCGCCCGGACACCGGAAAGTTCTCGACCGCCCGCTGTGTCTGCGCCCGCCACAACGCCTCGGCCGGCACCCGTACCTCACCCATGGTGTCCCGCTCGACGCGGAACCCGTTCTCCTCGGTCACCACTCCATCCTGCCCCCACTACCGGAAGCACGCAGAGTGATCCATACCGCTCATTGGCGCGGCCGAGATCAGTCCACGTCGAACGGATCTCGGCCGA
The DNA here is from genome assembly GCF_900107455.1 of Asanoa ishikariensis. Taxonomy (GTDB): domain Bacteria; phylum Actinomycetota; class Actinomycetes; order Mycobacteriales; family Micromonosporaceae; genus Asanoa; species Asanoa ishikariensis. The sequence goes on from NZ_FNQB01000006.1 coordinate 91,004, forward strand.
GCGCTGTCTTGATTGCCTCGCGGAGCGAGATCAACGTTGCGGGATCTGTCGCGTCCGCCCGGTTCTCGAGCTCGTGGGCGATCGCCCGCAGTTCGTCGGCCGAGACGACGATCGGGACTGCCTCGCCCCGCGGTGTCGACAGCACGAGACCCGCCAGCGCACCTTGATTGCTTACGGTCAGCATGCCCATGCTCAGCGCTCGCTTGGCGGTCTCGACCTTCATGACCAACCGCAAAGGGTCACCCTTGATCGGCTGGAAGCCGCGCCGCTGGTAGTACTCGGCCACCCGATTGTTGATCGCGTCCACCACGATCAATCGACCACCGGCGGCCGTCGCCGCTTTGGTGATGAGCTCCATCGCGTCGAGTAGGAGGTCATCGCTGAGCTGCTGCCCTTGCAGGGACCGATCAAGGGCAAATCGAGTCAGGAGGTACGCGGGAACGACGCTGAAGCCGCCCGCTTGGCCGCCGGTCAGCCCGGCTCGCTCAACCTGCGTCGGTGCGACCGAGTAGTAGGCGACGACCTCGTCGCTGTCCTCTCGTGTCCAAACGTAGGTCCGCGAGGTGCCAGCAAGCTGCGCACGGTGAGCCTGCTTGGCGAGCCACTCGTCGAGAGCCGGTTCACCGCACTCGAACTGGCGCAGCTTGTGATGATCTTTCAATCGACTCGAAAGAAACACTTCACACCCGTCGGAAACGCCTGGGCCGATTCGCGATTTCAGTGAGCGCTGGGGCCTCGTCTGCCTCGTCAAGCGACGAGATGAGCAGATCGAATTGCTCTGCGGGCATTACGGTGCGGTGTGCCCTGGCGAGAACCCTGTCCGCTTCCGCACGTGCCGAACGCACCATGAAAGCAGACACGGGTTCGCCAAGTAGCTCGGCCGCTTCGGAGATGCGTGACTTGCTGGCTTCGTCGGCTCGCACCTCGATGCGCTCAGTCTTGGAACTCATCCGAGACTCCATCCGTCGTGCGGTGTACCCAACCCACTGTACGGCGAATGTACGGCACGTCCTAACGAAATGCGTGACCCGCGGTTGCTACCGCCTGCCGATCGTCAAAGTTGGCTTGGTGACTTCCGCGAAGAAGTCGTTGCCCTTGTCGTCCACCACGATGAAGGCCGGAAAGTCCTCGACCTCGATCTTCCAGATCGCTTCCATGCCGAGCTCCGCGTACTCCAGCACCTCGACGTGCTTGATGCAGTCCTGGGCCAGCCGCGCCGCGGGGCCGCCGATCGAGCCCAGGTAGAAGCCGCCGTTGTCGGCGCAGGAGCGGGTCACCTGGGACGACCTGTTGCCCTTCGCCAGCATCACGTGGGAGCCGCCGGCCTCCTGTAGCCGCGCGACGTACGAGTCCATCCGCCCGGCCGTGGTCGGCCCGAACGAACCCGACGCGTACCCTTCGGGCGTCTTCGCCGGGCCGGCGTAGTACACAGCGTGGTCGCGCATATAAGCGGGCAGCGGCTTGCCCGCGTCCAAGAGCTCGAGCAGCTTCGCGTGCGCGATGTCCCGGGCGACCACCAGCGGGCCGGTCAGCGACAGCCGGGTCTTCACCGGGTACTTCGACAGCTCCGCGCGAATCTCGGACATCGGCCGGTTGAGGTCGATCTTGACGACCTCGGTCGCGTCGAGGTTTTCGTCGGTGACCTCCGGCAGGAAGCGGGCCGGGTCGGTCTCCAGGCGCTCCAGCCAGACGCCGGACGGGGTGATCTTCGCGACGGCCTGGCGGTCGGCGGAACAGGAAACGGCGATCGCGACCGGGCACGAGGCGCCGTGTCGGGGGAGGCGGACGACCCGGACGTCGTGGCAGAAGTACCGGCCGCCGAACTGGGCACCGATGCCGAACTCGCGCGTCAGCTCCAGCACCTCGGCCTCCAACGCGACGTCGCGGAAACCGTGTGCCGACAGGGAGCCTTCAAGCGGCAACCCGTCCAGGTACTTCGCGGACGCCAGCTTCGCCGTCTTCAGCGCGTGCTCCGCCGAGGTGCCTCCGATGACCACGGCCAGGTGGTACGGCGGGCAGGCGGAGGTGCCGATCAGCCGCAGCTTCTCCTCCAGGAACTGCATCATCCGAGTCGGATTGAGCAGCGCCTTCGTCTCCTGGTAGAGGAACGACTTGTTGGCCGAACCGCCGCCCTTGGCCATGAACAGGAACTTGTACGCGTCGGCGTGCCCACCCGGGTCCTCGGCGTACAGCTCGATCTGCGCCGGGAGGTTGGTGCCGGTGTTGCGCTCTTCCCACATGGTTATCGGCGCGAGCTGCGAATAGCGCAGGTTCAACCGGGTGTACGCCTGGTAGACGCCCCGGGCGATGGCTTCCTCGTCGGTGCCGTCCGTGAGGACGTGCCGGCCCCGCTTGCCCATCACGATCGCCGTGCCGGTGTCCTGGCACATCGGCAGCACGCCGCCGGCCGCGATGTTGGCGTTGCGCAGCAGGTCGAGCGCGACGAAGCGGTCGTTCGGGGATGCCGCCGGGTCGTCGATGATGGAACGGAGCTGGGTCAGGTGCGCCGGGCGCAGATAGTGGGCGATGTCGTGCATCGCCTCGGCAGTCAGCGCGGTGAGCACCGCCGGGTCGACCGTCAGGAACTGCCGCCCGCCGGGGCCATTGACGACGTCGACACCCTCGTCCGTCACCAGCCGGTAGTCCGTCAGGTCGTCGCCCGTGGGCAGCAACGGGGAGTAACGAAACGCGGCGTCGCTCATGAGCGGCTAGCTTAGTTGCCCTTGCAGACCTCTTGTTTGGGGCCGCCGCAGTTGTCGTCGTCATTGCCCGGGTTGCCCGAATTGCCGCCTGCGGGCGGTACGGCGGGCACTCCGCCGCCGCCCTGGAACAGCAGGTAGGCCAGGTCGCGACCGCTCACGATGATCATGCCGGCCGGGCCGACGGCGAGTACGTCGGCGTCCGAGCGCACATTGACCAGTTCCGCGCCGGTGCCCGGGTTGACCGCGATGATCCGGTCGGGCTTCTCGTCGACCACCACGACCGCGGGCGGGGTCAGCGCGACGCTACTGCGCGGCGCCGCCGGTCGCTGCCAGCGGCCCTTGCCACCTAGCTCCACGGTGCGCACGACACCGCCGTCGGCGGTACGCACGACCGCGTACCGGTCGTCGACACCCAGCAGGTGCTCGCCGGGTGCGCTGGTGAACAGGATCCGGCCGTCGTACGCGTCGATCACCAGCTCCCGGGCGTCGGCCGCGACCCCGACGACGACGTTGCGGCCACCGGCCGGGTCGTCCCGCTGCGCGCATCCGCCGTCCTTCGCGGTGCGCAGGTTGATCCCCGCGTTGCGCCACACCTCGCCACCGGTCGCCGCGTCAGACGCGACCACCGAGAAGTAACAGGTGCCGTCGGCCGACACGGCCTTGATCCGCAGCACCCGGCCGCCGACCACCACGACCCGCTCGTCGCGCTCCGGCTCGAGCTCGCGGACCACCTGGCCGGCGGCGGTGTCGACGATGAAGACGCGGTTGTCGATCGGCAGCCCGAGCATCGGCGGCATCAGGTCCGGGCCGGCGGCGTTGTCGTCGATCCGCCTGGCGGTCATCGGTTGGGTGCCGAGGATGTCGGGGTTGTCGGCGAACAGCACGAACCCGATGCCGGGGATCTCGACGCTCCACAGTGGCGTGCTGCCGCGCGGGTCCCAGGCGGTCAGCGTGCAGTCCTCCGGGCCGTGGCAGCGCACGTCGAGCAGGCCGTTGCGGTAGGTCCAGACCGCCCGCGCCTCGGTGTCCTTGCGGCGCAGCGAGCCCGTCATCGGGTCGACGACCTCGTACCCCTTGACCAGCAGCTTGCCGGTGACCACGACGGCGTTGTTGCCCTCGCCGGCGACCGCGGCCCAGTCGGCCTTGTGCTCCCAGAGCTGCGCGCCCGAGCCGAGGCCGCGCGACTCGACGAGCGTGCGGTGCTCGATGATCACCGCTCCGCCCGCGATGGTGCCGCTGCGCGGGGTGCCGCCGAGGCGCTGCTGCCACACCGGGGCCGGGGTCGTCATCGAGCTGGAGGTGCTGACCATCGCCCCGACCTTGTCGAGCAGCGGATCCAGCACGCCGGTGAAGTAGCCCACGACGAGGAGGACCGCCACGAACGCGGCCCAGCACTTCACACAGGGGCCCTTACCCCTAGCCACCGGCACACCGTAGCCACGCGCCGACAGGAGATCGGGGACGGCGATTAACCCGTGTCGATCGGATTTGCGAGATTAATCCGCGTCTGCTGCCGGGGCACCGTCGGCGGCGGCCGCCACCAGCGGCAACACCCGGAACGCGATCTGCTCCGTCAACGAGATGATCGTCGACGCGCGGGCCACCGCTCCGTGCGCGACGATCCGGTCGATCACCCGTTGCAGGTCCGCGTTGGACCGGGCGACGACCCGGCACATCAGGTCGCCGGAGCCGGTGATGGTGTGCGCCTCCAGCACCTCGGGGATGCGCGACAGGTGCACCGCGACCGGGTCGTGCCCCTGCCGCTGACTGATCTCCAAGGTCACGAAGGCGGTCACACCGTAGCCGATCGAGGCCGGCTCGATCTCCGGGCCGAAGCCGCGGATCACGCCCCGGGCGACGAGCTTGTCGAGCCGCGCCTGCACGGTGCCGCGAGCCACCCGCAGCCGCCGCGCGCATTCGAGCACACCGATCCGGGGCTCCGCCGCCAGCAGTTTGATCAAGGCAGCGTCCAGGCCGTCGAGCTGGACAATTTGCGACGTCATTTCGCCCATCCTCCGGACGGATTGCACAACCTGCTTAGACAATTCTAGGACAGTTGACCAGCCGCTGCGTGGCAGGTGACGCTCGGCGAAGACGGCAGCCACACGAGGGGAGTCGATGATGACTCAGGCGCTAAACGACATCGACCAGGCCACCGCGGACCGGTTGATCGGGGCGGTGGCGCACGACATCGCCGACGACCCGTTCCCGGTCAAGGGCCTCGACCACGTCCTGTTCCTGGTCGGCAACGCCAAGCAGGCCGCCCACTACTACTCGACCGCGTTCGGCATGACCTGCGTCGCCTTCCGCGGCCCGGAACAGGGCTTCCGGGACTACGCCGAGTACGTGCTGACCAGCGGCGCCGCCCGCTTCGTGTTCCGTGGCGCGGTGCGCCCGGACGCGGCCGACGCGCAGCACGTGGCCCGGCACTCCGACGGCGTGGTCGACATCGCGCTGGAGGTGCCCGACGTCGACGCCGCCTTCGCGTACGCCGTCAAGCAGGGCGCCACCCCGCACACGAAGCCCACCGACGTCAGCGACGAGCACGGCACGGTCCGCTATGCCGCGATCGAGACCTACGGCGACACCCGGCACACGCTGATCGACCGCTCCGGCTACACCGGCCCGTTCCTGCCGGGCTTCGTGGCGCGCCAGCCGATCGTCGACCGCTCCGCCGCCATCGCGGCCGGTGTGCAGCCCAAGCGCTACTTCCAGGCTGTCGACCACGTCGTCGGCAACGTCGAGCTCGGCAAGATGGACCACTGGGTCGAGTTCTACAAGCGGGTCATGGGCTTCACCAACATGGCGGAGTTCGTCGGTGACGACATCGCGACCGACTACTCGGCGCTGATGTCCAAGGTCGTCGCCAGCGGCACCCGCAAGGTGAAGTTCCCGCTCAACGAGCCCGCGGTCGCCCGCAAGAAGTCGCAGATCGACGAGTACCTCGAGTTCTACGACGGTCCGGGCGCGCAGCACATCGCGATCGCCACCAACGACATCCTGAGCAGCGTCGACGCGATGCGTGCGGCCGGGGTGGAGTTCCTGGAGACGCCCGACTCCTACTACGACGACCCGGAGCTGCGGGCGCGGATCGGCACCGTGCGCGTGCCGATCGAGGAGCTCAAGGCGCGCAAGATCCTGGTCGACCGCGACGAGGACGGCTACCTGCTGCAGATCTTCACCAAGCCCGTGCAGGACCGCCCGACGGTGTTCTTCGAGCTCATCGAGCGCCATGGTTCGCTCGGCTTCGGCAAGGGCAACTTCAAGGCGCTGTTCGAGGCGATCGAGCGGGAACAGGACGCGCGCGGCAACCTGTAACACTGTCGGGATGCACCCCGACCCCCAGGCAACACCCGGCGCGCGGGACCCGCGCCAGCCCGGGCCGGCGGGCCAACTGCCGGCCGGCCCGGGCCACATACCTATCCAGCCGGGGTACGCCGGACCGCCGCCACCGTGGCAACCACGGATCGGCCCGACCGGCCATCCGCTGGCGAGCTTCGGCGACCGGTTCCTCGCGTACCTGATCGACAGCTTGATCCTCGCCCTGGCCAGTTTCGTGGTCGCCTGCCCGGTCATGATCTTGATGTTCGCCACGGTGCTGAACGACGGCGGCGAGCGCAACGAGCTGACGGGCGGCACGATCGTGGCGCTGGTGGTGGGCTACGGCGCGCTGTTCGTGTTCCAGTTCGTCTTCAGCTACCTCTACTTCGTGGAGTACCAACTGCGATCCGGACAGACGGTCGGCAAGCGGGTGATGTCGCTGCGGGTGCTTCCGATCAGCGGCCGGCCACTCGACCGCGGGGCACTGGTCCGCCGCTACCTGGTGCAGTTCGTCGCCGGCGGGTTCGTCCCGTTCTTCGGCTTCGTCGATGGTCTCTGGCAACTGTGGGATCAGCCGCTCCAGCAGACCCTCCACGACAAGGCGGCCGAGACAGTGGTAGCTAAGGTCGTGCAGTGAGCTCAGTGCCCCCGGGTTGGTACAAAGACCCAGCCGAACCGACGACCCAGCGCTATTGGGACGGTGAAGGCTGGATCGGCGCGCCTCTTCCCGCCGACGCGACGCCACCCGACGGCCCACCGGAGCTGCCGCCACCGCCGGAGCCGCAGACCCCGCCCGCGGACGCGGCGCCCGTCTCGCCCGGTGTGCCGGCGCCCGCACAGACCCCCGGCTACAACGCCTACCCCGGCTACGGCACCCCGCCGCCCGCCAACGGGCACCCGGGTCAGGGCCAGGCCTACGGGCACGCCGGCTACGGCGTGCCGGGCGGTCCCGCGTACCCGCCGGTGCAGACCCTCCAGCAGCCGGCGGTCGCGCCGATCGGTGTCCCGCTGGCCTCCCCCGGCCTGCGGCTGGTCGCCCGGTTGATCGACGTCGCCGCTGTGCTGCTGCTCAACGTCGTGGTCAACGGCTGGTTCGTCTACCAGTACGTCCAGGAGATCGCGCCGTTCTACCGGGAGTTCAACGCCCGCGCCCAGGACGGCGAGTCGTTCGGCTCGCTGATGCAGATGGCGCCCAGTGCCGAGGCCAGCCGGCTGCAGCTCGTGATCCTGATCATCGCCTGCGCCCTCTGGTTCGCCTACGAGGTGCCGGCCGTCGCCAACACCGGCCAGACCCTGGGCAAGCGCGTGGTCGGCCTGCGTGTCGTCCGCGTCGACGGAGCTCCCAAGCTGGGCTTCGGCCGCTCGCTGCGCCGGTGGAACCTGCTCGGCCTGCCGATGCTGTTCTGGACCTGCTGCGTCGGCTTCATCTGGCAGATCGTCGACTGCTTCTGGCTGACCGTCGACCGCCCGCTGCACCAGGCGCTGCACGACAAGGCCGCCCGCACGGTCGTGGTCGTCGCCAACCCCCGCCCGCCGGCCGGCGCCAGCCCGCCGCAGACTCCTGGAGGCTCGTCATGACCCCCCGACTCACCCGGGCCGACCTCGACGCGCTGCCCAGCTACGTGCCCGGCCGCAGCCCCGCCGATCTGGCCCGCGAGCTCGGCCTGCCGCAGGCGATCAAGCTGGCCAGCAACGAGGTGCCGTACGGCCCGCTGCCCGGGGTCGTCGAGGCGATCGCGGAGGCCGCGGCCAACTCGCACCGCTACCCGGACATGGGCGTCGTCGAGCTGCGCGAGGCGTTCGCGGCTTCGCTGGGTGTCGACGCCGAGCGCGTCGCCACCGGCTGCGGTTCGGTCGCGCTGGCCGAGCACCTCGTGCGGGCCACCTGCCTGCCCGGCGACGAGGTCGTCTACTCGTGGCGCTCGTTCGAGGCCTACCCGATCATCGCGGCCACCGCCGGTGCCACCAGCGTGCGCGTACCCAACACCGGCGCGCACGGCCACGACCTGAAGGCGATGTCGGCGGCGATCACCGACCGGACCCGCTTGATCTTCGTCTGTAGCCCCAACAACCCCACTGGCACAGCGATCAGCCGCGCCGACCTCACCCGCTTCCTCGACTCCGTGCCGGACGACGTGCTGGTGGTGCTCGACGAGGCGTACCGCGAGTTCGTGACCGACCCCGACGTGCCCGACGGCCTTGAGGCGCACGGCCACCGCCCGAACGTGGCCGTGCTGCGCACCCTGTCCAAGGCCTGGGGCCTGGCCGGTCTGCGCGTCGGCTACCTGGTCGCCCAACCGGTGGTCGCCGCGGCCGTGCGCAAGGTCATCACGCCGTTCTCCACCAGCGCCGTGGCCCAGGCCGCCGCGCTCGCCGCGCTCCAGCAGGCCGACGAGGTCGCCCGCCGGTGCGCCCTGGTGATCGCCGAGCGCGACCGGGTCACCACCGCGATCCGTGCGCTCGTGCCGGACGTGCCGGACTCGCAGGCCAACTTCGTCTGGCTGCCGCTGGGCGCCGGCTCCGCCGAGTTCGCGGCCGCCTGCGAGAAGCAGGGCGTGATCGTCCGGCCGTTCCAGGGCGACGGCGTACGCGTCACGATCGGCACCCCGGAGGAGAACGACGCCTTCCTGACGGCGGCCGTCTCCGCGCTCTAGACCACGGCGAGGATGACCGGCTGGGCGTCGAAGTAGTAGTCGGCGTCGTCCTTGGCCGTCAGGTCCGCGAGGCGTTCCGTCAGCAGATAACCGCCGGCCGTGTACGAGTAGCCGGGCGCCCAGTCGGTCTTCTCGGCGAAGTAGGTGTACCGGAAGCGGGAGACCTCGGCGCCCGAGGTGGCGTCGAGGGTGACCAGGTCACGGTCGGCGGTGAGCACGTAGACCCGCCGGTCGGCCGCGGCCAGGATCGTGGCACCGGGCGCATCGAGGTCGCGCCGCCAGACCTGCGTGCTGTCCATGCCCGCGGTCGCGGTGACCGCCGCGCCCTCGATGGTGACCGCGAGCCCGTTGACCAGGAAGGCGCCCGGCGACGCGAGCCGGGCCGGCGCCGTGGAGTCGCTGGCCGCCGGTCCCACTGGGCGGGTCACACCCCCGGACAGGAGCCAGGCGCCGCCGCCCACCCGCACGCCCCCGCAGGCCGTGCGCGGCGCGGTGCAGCCCAGCGGTTCGAGCACCGTCTCGTTGGTCGTCGCCACGTCGATCGTGCCCGCGTCGTCGCCGGTGCCGGCGTCGAACAGCCGGACTGCCTTGGCGCACGGGCTCAGCACCGCCACCCGGCCGTCGGCGGTCGTGAAGCCGGTCGGGTCGGCGCCTCCGGGACAGGCCTCGGCCGGCGTCTGCCAGCCGGCCACGCCGGTCGCCGCCGCGTACGTCCGCGTGCTGGTCGGCCCGGCCACCACGACCGTGTCACCGGAGACGAACAGGCCCGCCGGCGCGTAGACGGTCTGCGCTCCGGTGCGCCGGCCGGCGTACACCGTTGACACGGGTTTCTCGCCCGTGGCCCGCCAGATGTCGCGCCCGGTGCGGGCGTCCAGCCCGACGAGCACCCCGTCGGACCAGCGGGTCACCACCGTGCCGCCGGCGGAGACCACCCCGACGAGCTCGGCCGGCCAGCGCCGGAACGACCAGTAGGGCGTGTTGAGATAGCGCGAGTCGACCGGGCCGTCGGCGCGGACCTGGCGCTTGTCGGCGACCACCCGCAGCCGGCCGTCGACGATCAGGGGCGCGCCCGGCAGCGTGCCGAGCACGGCCGGGGGGCGCGAGGTGGGCGCCGCGGGATAGCCGGTGGTCGGCTCGGCCAGCACCTCACCGGGGGCGAACACCCGATAGACGACGAGGCCGGCGCCCGCGACCAGCACGAGGCCGGCGAGCACCGCGACCACCCGGCGCCGGGCCGCTCCCACCACGGTGGGCACCCTACCGGGGTGGTGCACCGGCCGGGACGATGGTGCCCCGCACCTCGCCGAGCCCGACCGTGATGCCGTCCGGTCCGGGCGCGGTCGCGCTGATCGTCACGGTGTCGCCGTCTTCGAGGAAGGTGCGCTTCACCCCGGCATCGAGCCCGACCGGCTCGGCGCCACCCCAGGTCAGCTCGAGGAACGAGCCGGTCTCGGAGCGGTCCGGCCCGGAGATCGTCCCGGACGCGTAGAGGTCGCCCGTGCGCACCGAGGCGCCGTTGACGGTCAGGTGGGCAAGCTGCTGCGCCGCGGTCCAGTACATGCCGGCGAACGGTGGCCGGCTGACCACCGTGCCGTTCCAGTCGACCTCGAGCCGGAGGTCGAGGCCGAGGTGCGGGACGTCGCGCAGGTACGGGAGCACCGGCGGGTTCTGCTCCGGTGCCGGCACCCAGGCGTCGGCCAGCGCGTCGAGCGGCACCACCCAGGGCGAGACCGAGGTGGCGAAGGACTTGGCCAGGAACGGGCCGAGCGGGCGGTACTCCCAGGCCTGGAGATCGCGGGCGGACCAGTCGTTGACCAGCACGATGCCGAAGACGTGGTCGGCGAACCGGTCGACGGGCACGGGCGCGCCCGGCGCCGACGGGACACCGACCACGAAGCCGACCTCGGCCTCGATGTCGAGCCGCGTCGACGGGCCGAAGACCGGGCCGTCTGGGGTGGCCCGCTGGCCGCTGGGGCGGATCACTGGGGTGTCGGAGACGACGACCGTGCCGGCCCGGCCGTGGTAGCCGATCGGCAGGTGCCGCCAGTTGGGCAACAGCGGTTCGTCGTCGGGTCGGAAGATCCGGCCGACGTTGGTGGCGTGGTGCTCGGACGAGTAGAAGTCGACGTAGTCGCCGACCTCGAACGGCATGACCAGCTCGACCTCGGCCAGCGGCAGCAGCAGCGGCTCGACCGCGGCGCGGTGGCCCGCGTCGGTGAGCAGGTGCGTGATCCGAGACCGGACGGCGCTCCACTGCGGGCGGCCCAGGGCGAGGAACGGGTTGAGCGTCGGTGCGCGCAGCGCGCCTCCGGCGAGCACCAGCCCGGCCGCCTCGGCGGCGTCGAGGTCGAGCAGCAGGTCGCCGATCCGCACCCCGATCCGCGCCGGGCGGTCGCCCTGTCGGAACACCCCGTACGGCAGGTTGTGCACGCCGTAGGGCGAGCCCTGCGCACCCGGAACCCAGGTCATCCCTCGTATCCCCCGTTCACCAGACCGAGCCTGATCAGGTCGGTCAGGGGCTCGATCATGCTGCACGAGCCGAACCCGACCCACAGCCCCCTCGGCTGGTGGCGGCGGGCGCGGACGGGCTCGATCAACGGCACGGCGTCGATCGCGGCGAGCAACTCGGCCACGTCGGCCACCTCGCCGCCGTCGAGCGCGAGGGCGGTGCCGGCCAGCACGTTGAGGAAGCCGTGGTGGGTGAAGCCGGTCTCCGGGTCGGCGTGCCGGAGCGCATGGTGCAGCCCGGCCGTCAGCTTGAACGGCAGCTCCCGCTCGCGGCAGGCGCAGATCACCGCGGCCAGCTCGACCGGGGTCGGGAACAGCTCGGCGGCCAGCCCGCCGGTGCGGAACTTCGCCGCCACCCGGGCTCCGCTCGCCCGGGCCGTCGCGATGGTGTCCAGTCCGGCCAGCAAGCCGAAGGTCAGCGGGATCTCGGCGTACACGTCTATCTCGGGTTGGCGGGCGGCCAGGTCGAGCACGCGGGCGAGGCCGGGCTGCGGGTCCTCGCCCCGCTTGGCCACGGCCGCCTCGATCTGGCGTACCACCACGCGCGGGTCGTCGGGCACGCCGAGCCGGTCGATCGGCAGGTCGCCGATGATCCCGATGTCTAGCCGCTCGGCCGGGTCCAGCAACCCGGTCAGAGCGTCGACCGACGTGGCCGGCACGAGCAGGGGGCCGACCAGCTCCGCGTACCAGGCGGCCCGATGTTCGCGGTGTGCCGTGACCGCGTCGGGCAGCGCGGCGTTACCAGGCGGGAACACCGCCGCGTCGTCGATGAGCCGATGGAACAGCGGGGCGATCAACGGCTGGTCGGTGGGTGTCCGGCGATCGGTTGACACGGTTACTGAACTTAGTGGACGCTACAAGAAACGGACAATGGCGTCCGATTATCGGACGCGGCCGGGAGGTCGACATGCCCTACTACCGCAGCGTCGGCGAGGTGCCCCGCAAGCGGCACACCCAGTTCCGGCAGCCTGACGGCGGCCTGTACGCCGAGGAGCTGATGGGGCAGGAGGGCTTCTCGTCTGATTCGTCGCTTCTCTACCACCGTGCGATGCCGACCGCGATCGTGGCCGCCGAGGAGTTCGACCCGCCCGCCTGGAGCCGCACGCCCAACCGCCCGCTCAAGCCGCGGCACCTGCGCACCCACAAGCTCGACACGGCCGGGGCCGACCCGGTGCTGGGCCGGGCGCACCTGCTCGCCAACGACGACGTGCGGATCTCGTACGTGACCGCCGAGCGCCCCTCCCCGCTCTACCGCAACGCGGTCGGCGACGAGTGCCTCTACGTCGAGGCCGGCGCGCTGCGGGTCGAGTCGACCTTCGGGGTCCTCGACGCGGTCGCCGGCGACTACGTGATCATCCCGACGTCGGTGATCCACCGCCTCGTGCCGGTTGGCGAGGAGCCGCTGCGGTTGCTGGCGATCGAGGCGACCGGACATATCGGGCCGCCCAAGCGCTACCTGTCGGTGCGCGGCCAGTTTCTCGAGCACTCGCCCTACTGCGAGCGCGACATTCGCGGTCCGGGCGTTCCGCTGCTCGAAGAGGGCACCGACGTCGAGGTGCTGGTGCAGCACCGGCGCGGCTGGACGAAGCACGTCTACGCCAACCACCCGTTCGACGTGGTCGGCTGGGACGGACACCTCTACCCGTGGGCGTTCTCGATCCACGACTTCGAGCCGATCACGGGCCGGGTGCACCAGCCACCGCCGGTGCACCAGACCTTCCAGGGCCCGAACTTCGTGATCTGCTCGTTCGTGCCGCGCAAGGTCGACTACCACCCGCTGTCGATCCCGGTGCCCTACAACCACCACAACGTCGACTCGGACGAGCTGCTGTTCTACACCGGCGGCAACTACGAGGCCCGCCGCGGCTCCGGAATCGAGCAGGGCTCGATGTCGCTGCACCCGTCGGGCTTCACGCACGGCCCACAGCCCGGTGCCGCCGAACGGTCGATCGGCATCGACTACTTCGACGAGCTGGCGGTCATGGTCGACACCTTCCGCCCGCTGGACCTCTGCGACGCGGCCCTGACCTGCGAAGACACGGGCTACGCCTGGACCTGGTCCGGACGGCAGGCCTAGGCCCTGTTTCAGGACTGGGCCCGCCGCGGACCGGCTTCAGTCCTGAAACAGGGCCTAAAAGCGCATCCGGGAGACGACCGCGATCGCCGCCACGGCGGTCGTGGCCAGGGCGGCGGCCACCGCCCAGGGTGAGCCGACGGCGCCGTACACGATGACGCTCAGCGGGCCGGCGACCGTCGCGCAGCCGGCGACGGTCGAGGCACGGTCGCCACGCAGCATCTCGCGCGGCGATCCCGGCAGGCGGGTGGCGAACAGCGCCACCAACCCCAGACCCGTCAGGCCGAGCAGCACCGCGACCACCCGGGACGTGCCGGGGTGCACCTGGTGCAGCACCGCTGCCAGCATCGCGACCGGCACGGTGAAGACGCCGACGTAGAGCGCCAGCCAGCCGATCGCGGTGGCCGGCGTGGGTCGCAGGTCGCGAGCCTGCGGCGGGGGCACGGCATAGCGGCCCAACTGGCCGGCTGCGGACGCGAGCGCCGGGTCGAGCCGCAGGGCCTCGTCGCGGGCCCGCTCGGCGATCTCCTTGAGCTCGAGGCGGCCGGCGATACCCGACAGCACGAGGTGAGCCTTGGCGTCCTGCGGTGCCAGCGCGACCGCGTGCCACGCGGCGTCGAGGGCGCGCTGCCCGTTGCGCGCCTCGCCGAGGATCGCGGCACCGTGCAACTGGGCGAACGGGTCGTCCGGCCCCCCGTCGAGGATTCGTTCGGCCACCGCCGCGGCCTCTTTGAACCGGCGTAGCTGTATCAGCGCCTCGCCCTCGGTCACCTGCGGCGGGACGGCGGCCGGGTGGGCGGCGAACGCCCGCTGCGCAGCCGCGAGGGCGGGCTCGGGTCGCCCGGCGGCGAGCTGGATCGCGGCGAGCAGGGCCAGCGCGACGCCGTCCTCGGGGTCGGTGGCGAGCTTCGGGTCGAGCTCCGCCACGGCCTCGTCGAAGTGCCCCAGGTCGGCGAGCAGCTCGGCCCGGCGCAGATGGCCTTCGGTCGGATCGGCATCCATGCTCGACACGCGCCGAGCGTAGCTTGCGACGATCAGGAACGGCTGTAGAGCTGAGCCACGGCGGCCGGCCCCTCAGCCGAGCCGGGCCCGTCGATCGCCGTCAGGAACGGCCGTGCAGCAACGCCACGGCGATGCCGGGCAGCCCCCGAGCGCCCGGTCAGGCCGAGGCCCGTCGATCGCCGTCAGGAACGGCCGTGCAGCAGCGCCACGGCGATGCCGGCCAGCCCCTCACCGCGGCCGGTCAGGCCGAGACCGTCGGTCGTCGTGCCGGAGACCGTGACGGGTGCGTCGACCGCGGCACCCAGCGCTTGTTGCGCCTCCGCGCGGCGCGGACCGATCTTGGGTCGGACGCCGACGACCTGGATCGAGATGTTGCCGATCTCGAAGCCGGCCGCGCGCACCAGCCGAGCGGCCTCGCCCAGCAGGGCCACCCCGGAGGCGCCGGCCCACTCCGGCCGGTCGACGCCGAAGTTGCTGCCGAGGTCGCCGAGGCCCGCCGCGGAGAACAGCGCGTCGCAGGCGGCGTGCGCGGCGACATCACCGTCGGAGTGGCCGGCGAGGCCGTCGACGCCCGGCCAGAAGAGGCCCGCCACCCAGCACTCGCGGCCCGCGCCGAAGGCGTGCACGTCGGTGCCGATGCCCACCCGAGGAAGCTCCACGCGGGCAGCCTATTCGGTGGCCAGCAGGTGCTCCGCCAGCAGCAGGTCGAACGGGCGGGTGATCTTCATGGCGTGGTCGGAGCCGGGCACACAGGTCACCCGTACCCCCTGCTTCTCGACCAGGCCCGCGTCGTCGGTCAGCGGGTCGACGGCGGCGGCGTGCGCGGCGGCGAGGATCTGCCGGCGGAAGCCCTGCGGCGTCTGCACGGCGCGCAGCGGCGCCCGGTCGACGGTGCCGCGCACCGCGTCGTCCGGGCCGACTTCCTTGATCGTGTCGACCACGGGCAGCACCGGGATCACGGCGTCGGCGCCGGCCCGGACCGCTCCGGCGACGGACTCGACCAGGTCGGGCGGCACGAGGGCACGCGCGGCGTCGTGGACGAGCACGATCGGGACGTCCGGGGGCACGGCGGCCAGCGCGGCGGCGACGGACGCCTGGCGGTGTGCGCCGCCCGCGACCACCGTGACGGGTGCGACCGATGCGAGCATGGCCCGCACGGCGGCCACCTCGTCGGGTGGCGCGGCGACCACAATCACGGCGACGGAGGGCGCTTGGCAGATCCGGCGCAGCGCGTGCACCAGCAGCGGCTCACCGCCGAGCAGGCGGAGCGCCTTGGGTGCGCCGGGACCCAGCCGGGTGCCACTGCCCGCAGCCGGAACGAGGACCGCGACGTCACCGCGCGGGTTGAGCTGCGCGGTCACGTCGCGGTCCTCGCGAGGAGTTGATCTGTGAGCGGACGTCAGGCTTCGGTCAGCACCTTGTCGAGGAGCATCTCGGCCTCGTCCTTGGTGCTCTTCTCGGCAAGGGCGACCTCGCCGACCAGGATGTCGCGCGCCTTGGCGAGCATGCGCTTCTCACCCGCCGAAAGGCCCCGCTCCCGCTCGCGGCGCCAAAGGTCACGCACGACCTCAGCAACCTTCAGCGGGTTGCCCGAAGCCAGCTTCTCCAGGTTTGCCTTGTAACGCCGTGACCAGTTGGTCGGCTCTTCGGTGTGCGGAGCACGGAGCACATCGAAGACCTTGCCCAGGCCCTCTTCCCCGACCACCTCACGCACGCCAACGATCTCGGCATTCTCGGCGGGCACCCGCACCGTCAAGTCACCCTGAGCGACCCTGAGAACGAGGTAAAGCTTTTCCTCGCCCTTGACGACCCGGGTCTCGATTGCCTCGATGAGTGCGGCCCCGTGGTGGGGGTAAACAACGGTCTCGCCGACACTGAAAACCATAGGTTCGAAACCCCTTTCGCTGTGTCTAGGGTAACACGCGGGAGCACCGATGTCCCATCCCGGTCCTGACCGTTAGTGCAGCTCAGAGGGCTTGTGACAGGTCTTTCTTAGGCTTGACACGCTCCGCGCCGGCCGATTCCAACACGCTGAGTAACCTTCGGGTTACCAATCCGCAGGGGCCTCGTCGATATCGGACGTGAATGCTTCCCACCTCTAAGGGTAACCCGCAAGGGTCGTGGCGCGCCCGGGTGCGGATGGACACAGGCCCGCAAATCAAGATCCAATCACGCCCATCTCAGGTTGAACGGTGGCGTTCGTTCGACTCGTACGCCACTCTGGAGATAGACGCGACTTCGGGCGCGATCAAAGGCTCAGGGGGCGGCATGGGCGGTGACGGCGGGCCTTTCGACGAGCTTCCGGAGCTGCCTCCTGACGTACAGATTCCTGACGACGCGGCCGAGCTCGCCGAGGAGGCCGCACAGGTCCGGCGGGAGCTGCGCGAGGAGCGCGTCGGCGGGTCGCGGTCCGGCTCCCGGATCTTCGCCGGCGGCGGGTTCCGCGGCAGCGTCCCGCCCGACGGCGCACACACCGCGACCGAGCCGGCGTCGCTGCGGATCCCGTTGCTGATCATGACGGCCGCCCTGCTGGCCGCGGTGATCAGCCTGTTCGCGGCGGCCTGGCCCAACGAACGGCGCGTCCTGCCGAACCCGGCCTCCGCGAGCTCGTCCGGTCGGGCCGCCCCGACCAGCCTGACCCGCACCGTGCCCGCGGTCGACCTGCTCGACGAAGCCGGCAACACCGTGCCGCTGGGGTCGCTGCTCCCGGCCGTGCTGATCCTCGCCGACGACTGCCCGTGCGCCACCGCGATCGCGGGCATGGCACCGGCCGGGGTGGCAGTCGTCGCCGTGAGCGTCGGCAAGAACAGTGCGTCACCGCCGACCGCGTCCGCTCCCCCGCCGACCGCGTCCGCACCGCCGGCCTCGACCGCGACGCTGCCCGGGCCCGTGAACGCCACCGTGCGCCGGCTGCGCGACCCGGCCGGCGGGCTCGCCCCGCTCCTGGAAGCCTCGACGTCCGGCACGGCCACACCGGTCGCCCTGGTGGCCCGCTCCGGCGAGATCACCTCGATCGTCGACAGCGCCACACCCAGCAGCGCGTACGCCGCGGATCTCGCGCTTCTACCGAGCCGCTAGCTAGGTATGCCTAGGCCGGCGTAAGGACCCTTGTAAGCACCCGCGGGCCGGCAAGTTAGGGAATCGCTCCCGATGTCCATGGGTCCGTCGCGGCCGAAGATTGATACATCAAGGCAGACCGTTCAAGGAGACGCATGATGTATCAGAACCCGGAGTTCCTGCTCACCCTCGCCCACGACCACCAGCGCGAGCTGATCGCGGAGGCCGACCGCAAGCGGCTCTTCGCCCGGATCACCCGTGCTCGGCGGGCCGAGCGCACGTCCCACGCGCGCTCCACTCGGGGGCCGTCCCACTGAGGCCACCGGCCGGCGCGCGTTCGCGCCGGCCGGTGTCGTCGTCTCAGCCGGCGTTTCTCAACAGCAGCGACGCGTAGAGCGTCAGGCCCGGCCCGAACGCGAGCGTGACAATCCGCTCGGGCGGGCGGACCCGCCTCCGCAGTCGTTCCACGATCAGCAGCACGGTCGGCGAGGAGCAGTTGCCGTTCTCGGCCAGCGTCTCCCGCGACGCGGCCATCTGCTCGACGCTGAGCTCGAGCTCCCGCTCGACCACGTTGAGGATGCGCGGCCCGCCCGGGTGCACCGCCCAGCCGTCCACGTCACCGCGGCTCAGCCCGTGCCGGGCCAGCAGGTCGTCGACCAGGGTCCGCACGTGCAGCGCGAGCACCTGCGGCACCTTCGGCGACAGACCCATCCGGAAGCCCAGGTCGGTGACGTCCCAGGTCATGTGGTCGGCGGTGGCGGTGTCGGTGACCGAGGCGACCTCGGCCAGCTGATAACCGGGACCGTCCGGCCGAACCACCACGGCGGCCGCCGCGTCCGAGAACAGCGCGTGCGCCACGATCTGCTGGGTGTCGAACCGGGTCGTCGACGGCTGGATGTGCAGGCCGGTCAGCTCGGCACAGAGCAGCAGCGCGGGCCGGCCCCGCGCGGTCACGTAGTCGCTGACCGCACCGAGCCCGGGCAGCGCCGCGTAACAGCCCATGTGCCCGATGAACAGCCGCTGCGTCGCCGGTGCCATGCCGAGGTCACGACTGAGCAGGATGTCGAGGCCAGGCGTGACGTAGCCGGTGCACGAGCAGACCGCGAACAGCCCGATGTCGTCGATCGACATGTCCGCGTCGATCAGCGCCCGACTCACCGCCTCCTTGCCCAGCGGCAGCGCCTCGACCAGATAGCGCTCCATCCGCTTCGCGGTCGGCCAGTCGGAGACGTCTTCGATCAGCGGGTTGACGCACGCCTGCCGGGTGACCACGCCCGCGTTCGCGAAGATCCGTTCGGCCAGCGGACGGGCGGAGGCCGGAAAGTGCTCCCGGAAATAGCCGTCCCACAGCTCCGTCTGCTTGGCACCTGGCGGCAACGCCAGCCCGATGCCGCCGATGGTCACCACCGAGGAGCCGATCCGTCGTGGTCCGGGTCGCCGCCCAGCGCCGCGATGCCGAGCCAGTCGGCGCACACGTCGGAGGTCGCCGGGTGCAGTGAGCCGCACCTGGCGTCGCGGTAGAGCCGCTCGAGTGGATGGCCGCGCCGGGTCGCCGACGTGCCCGCCGCCTCCAGCATCGACGCGGCCACCTCGGCCGCGGTCGTGCCGGCGAGCAGCTTCGCGCGCCACACCCAACGGTTCGTCTCCGTCTCCCCAGGTTCCTCGTCGACCCGGCGGGCGGCCTCGGCCACCACGAGCCGGGCGGCGGCGACCGCGGCGTCGGCGCGGCCGACCCGGGCCCGCACCGCCGGCAGGTGGGTCAGCTTGCGTGCGTTGAGGTGTTCGACGGCGGCGTCGATCGACGCCTGCGCGACGCCGACGTAGACGGCCGCGTAGCTCGCGATCAGCCAGTGCGGCATGAGCTGGGCTACCACCAGCGCCAGCCCTTCCATGCCGCCGAGCAGCCGGTCGGCCGGCACGGTCACGTCGAGGTGCAGGTCGTGCGACGAGGTCGCGCGCATGCCCAACGAGTCCCAGGTCTGTTCCACCTGGAGCCCTGGGCTGTCGGCCGCCACCAGGAACTGCGAGACCACCGACTGGTCGCCGATGCTGCGGGCGGCGACCAGGTAGGCGTCGGCGTGCCCGGCACCCGAGCAGAACGTCTTCGCGCCCTTGAGGTGGTAGCCACCCTCGACCTGCTCGTAGGTGGTGGCGAGCTGCGACAGCCGGGAGCCGGCACCGCGCTCGCTCATGGCCACGCCGTACCAGGCACCGCCCGCCGCGTCGGCCAGCAGCCGGTCGCGGGCGGCCAGCGCGCTGTCCGGCAGGCCCAGCGAGTCGGCCAGTTCCGCCGTGACCGCGCCCAGTGCCCCGGTCACCGACGCGTGCATGTTGAACACCAGCGCCGACGCGCCGTTGCCGCGGGCCAGCTCGTACGCCACCGCCGTGTACTCGGCGAAGCTGGCGCCTCCACCGCCGAGCGCGGTGGGCACCATCAGCCCGAAGAGCCCCGCCGACCGCAGATCGGCGAAGTCGTCGACGGGAAAGCCACCCGCCCGGTCGTAGTCACCCGCGCGGGCCGCCATCCGCGGCGCGACCCTGCGCGCCGATTCAAGCGCGTTCACCACTTGCCACCTCCGGCTACCGGCAATGCGATTGGGTCTTTCATGCCGCGCCCCTGGTAGAGCACGGCAGTGCTGGCGACGGGAACGATCCGTCGCCGACCGGGCCGCGGGGAACGGCCGGCCAGCCAACCGGCGACCGCCGGCAGCGACGGCCGGATGCCGCGCACCTCCAGGCGCACGCCGTGCCCCGCGCACAGCCCGGTGAGCCGGACAGGGTCCACGAACAGACCAGGATCGTGGATGCCCCGTGGCGCCCGCGGCATGCGCTCGGCGATGTGCACGGCGAGGACCCGGCTGACCGCGGTGTCGTTGAGCGTGTCGAGCAGCAGCAGCCCACCGGGTCGCAGCACCCGGCACAACTCCGCGACGGTGCCGGGCAGGTCGGGCACGTGTTCGAGCAGCTCGCCGGCGACCACGACGTGCGCGCTGGCGGTCGCGAGCGGGATGGCCGCCGCGTCACCCACCAGCGGCGTGACGCCGTGGCTGGCCGCCTGCTCCAGGGCCGAGGGCACGAGGTCGACGCCGACGTGGTGGTAGCCGTGGTCGCGCAAGTGCGGCGCGAGCAACCCGGCACCGCAGCCGACGTCGACCAGCACGGCGCCGGGCTCGGCGGCCGGCGGCACGAGCCGGGCCCGGGCCTCGGCGAGCCAGTGCAGCATCGCGAAAGGACCGTCGAGCCGCCACCACTCGCCCGCGAGGTCGTGGTACTGGCGCGGGTCGTTCCGAGGCCGCGGTAGCCGCATTTCCCAAACGGTACAGGCAGGTCATGCCTGGCACGACCACTGACGAACCGGCAGACTTCGGGTCATGCCAAGCTCGTTCCGGGCGCTCGTGCGCGCCTCGCATCCGGAGCCCGCGGTCGCGGTCACCACCGTCACCGCGTTGCTCGCCTGGGGTGTGGGCCACGACGCCGCCGGGATCGCCAAGACGGCCGGGGCGATCTTCGCCAGCCAGCTCGCGATCGGCTGGGTCAACGACTGGCTCGACGCGGGCCGGGACCGCGCGGTCGGGCGGGCCGACAAGCCGGTCGCCACCGGCGCGATCGACCGCGTGCTGGTCGGCCGGTGCGGGCTCATCGCCACGGTGGCCTGCGTGCTGGTCGCGCTGACCACCGGCTTCCCCGCCGCGCTGTTGATGATCACGGCCCTGGTCTCGGCGCTGCTCTACAACTGGCCGCTGAAGCTGACGCCGTTCTCCGTGCTCCCGTACGCGGTGTCCTTCGGTCTGCTCCCGGCCTTCGTGGTGGTCGCGCTGCCCGGCTCGCCCGCGCCACCGGTCTGGCTCGTGCTGGCCGGCGCGCTGCTCGGCGCGGGCGCGCACTTCGCTAACGCGCTGCCCGACCTCGAGGACGACGACCGGACCGGCGTACGCGGCCTGCCGCAACGAATCGGCCCGGCCGGCTCCCGGCTCACCGCCGCCGTGCTGTTGTTCGCCGCCACCGTCGCGCTGGTCGCCGGGCCGGCCGGTCCGCCGTCGTGGTCCGGCGTCGCGGCCGTCCTCGTCGCGGTGGTGGTGCTGCCCCTCGGCTGGTACGCGGGCCGCGCCGCGGCCGTCCGCGGTGGCCGCCCGGTGGCGATGTTCCGGGCCGTGATGGCGGTGGCCGTGATCGACGTCATCCTGCTGGTCGCGAGCGGTCGCGTGGTGTGACCAGTCGGGCGCGCGGCGCGCTGCTCGCGGGTCGATCGTCCACGGCGGATCACGTCCCACTACCCTGGAGCGCGGCCTGCCGGAGCGGCCCGGCCGCGACCAGACGCATTGCGAGGAGGAGCGACGTGACGCGCTCGAAGTTCGGGACCCGCCGTCGCGCGGTGCTGCTCGCCGGCCTGGCCGTGGCAGCATCCGCGAGCCTGTTGCTGACGGGTTGTGGCTCGGGCCAGACCTCGTCGACGGCCGACACGGTGCCGGCGATCGACGGCATCGACGCCGACCTCAACGCGGCCAACGGCGGCACCTACAGCGTGCGCAACATGACCGTCGACTTCAAGGTGGAGGGCTACCCCACCGGGTCCGACGCGCGGCTCGCGCTGGCGCTCTACAACAACACCAACTCGCCGGTGACCGTGCGGGTGAGCAGCCCGGCCGCGGAGTCCGTGCGCCTGGTCAACCCCAGTGCGACGCCGAGCCCGGTCGTGCAGCCGGCCGCCACCGCGACGCCGAGCGCCGGTGCCACCGGCACGCCGACGCCGACCGCTCCGGCCGCGCCGCCGGCCCCGGCCCAGGTCGGTGGCCCCGCCGAGATCACCATCCCGCCGGCCGGCTTCGTGCAGCTCAACCAGCAGAAGGGCAGCTACCTGCTGCTGACCGGGCTGACCGGGGACCTCAACGACGGCAACTCGGTGCCCGTGGTGTTCGACTTCAACGGCCAGCAGCTCACCGCCAACGCCGGGCTGGCGGTGCCGCTCTCGCCGCTGCCGCGCGGCCCGAAGGTGGTTCCCGACGAAGGCCACGAGGCCGACGTCGCGCCCTTTGAGAGCTGACCTGTCGTACCACCGCGATAAGTTCCGCGGGTGAGTACCCGAGCGGCCGCGCGGCCGGCCTACGTCTGTGACGCCTGCGGTCACCAGCCGCCCAAGTGGCTCGGGCGTTGCCCCGAGTGCGGTGAGTGGGGCTCGGTCGTCGAGGCCACCACGGGTCCCGCGGTGGCCGGCAAGGTGGTCGCGACCCGCATGCCGTCCGAGCCGGCCCGGCCGATCGCCACGATCAGCGCGGCGCCGGCCAAGGCCCGGCCGAGCGGCGTCTCTGAGCTCGACCGGGTGCTGGGCGGCGGTTTCGTGCCCGGCGCGGTCGTGCTGCTCGCGGGTGAGCCCGGTGTCGGCAAGTCGACCCTGCTGCTCGACGTGGCCCAGCGCTGGGCGGCGGCGGGCGAGACGCCCTCGCTGGTGATCAGCGGCGAAGAGTCGGTGAGCCAGGTCCGGCTGCGGGCCGAGCGGATCGGCGCCCTCGACGAGCGGCTCTACCTCGCGGCCGAGAGCGACCTGGCGGCCGTGCTCGGCCATCTCGACGCGGTCAAGCCCGGCCTGCTGGTGCTCGACTCGGTGCAGACCATCTCGATCGCTGGTGAGGGTGTCCCGGGCGGGGTGACCCAGGTCCGCGCGGTGACGGCGGCCCTGGTCTCCGTGGCCAAGGAGCGCGGCATCGCCACCGTGCTGGTCGGCCACGTGACCAAGGACGGCCAGGTGGCCGGTCCCCGGGTGCTCGAGCACCTGGTCGACGTGGTGCTGCACTTCGAAGGCGACAAGCACTCCGCGCTGCGGCTGGTGCGCGGCATGAAGAACCGGTTCGGCGCGGCCGACGAGGTGGGCTGCTTCGAGATGCACGAGTCGGGCATCACGAGCCTGGCCGACCCGTCCGGCATGTTCCTCACCCGCTACGCCGAAGCCGTCCCGGGCACCTGCGTGACCGTGGCGATGGAGGGCCGGCGGGCGCTGGTGACCGAGGTGCAGGCGCTGATCGGTGCGGCCGTGCCCGGCTCGCCCCGGCGCACCGTCTCCGGCATCGACAGCGCCCGGCTGGCGATGGTGCTGGCCGTCCTACAGACCCGCACCAAGCAGCTCACCCTGCACGACCGCGAGGTGTTCGCGGCCACCGTCGGCGGCATCCGGGTCACCGAGCCCGCAGCCGACCTGGCGCTGGCGCTGGCGGTCGCGTCCGGGGGGCTCAACCTGGCCATCTCACCCCGGCTGGCCGCGATCGGCGAGGTCGGGCTGACCGGTGAGGTGCGCCGGGTCGGCGCGGTCCCCCGCCGGCTGGCCGAGGCGGCCCGGCTGGGCTTCCGCTACGCCCTCGTGCCCCCCGACTGCGGCCCGGCCAAGACCGGGGTCGCCG
The DNA here is from genome assembly GCF_900107455.1 of Asanoa ishikariensis. Classification (GTDB taxonomy): domain Bacteria; phylum Actinomycetota; class Actinomycetes; order Mycobacteriales; family Micromonosporaceae; genus Asanoa; species Asanoa ishikariensis. The sequence continues at coordinate 114,711 of NZ_FNQB01000006.1, forward strand.
CGCCCGGGTTGCGCGTCGAGGAGGTTGGCGACCTGGCCACGGCGCTGCAGTGGGCGGCCCGGTTCTCCGCCGAATAACGCGCGGCAATTCGCCCGATTAACACCATAATGCCGGCCGGGTTTGGCCCACGAAGGCCGACTTGGGCGCCCCGGCGCCCAACCGTGACCGCAGCGAGTTCATGACGGTCCGTAGACTGTTGCCCGTGCCGTTCGACCGCGATCCCAACAAGACCGCTGGCGCGAGCCTGCCGGGCCGCGCTGGTGTCGCCGGCGCACCCCAGCAGCGGGCCGTCGGGTCCGCACCGACGGGTCCGGTGCCGGCCGGCAGCGTCGCGGCTGACCCGTTGCGCGCCAACCTCGCCCTGATGGCGCCGGGCACCGCCCTGCGCGACGGTCTGGAGCGCATCCTGCGCGGCCGCACCGGCGCGCTGATCGTGCTCGGCCACGACAACGTGGTCGAGGAGATCTGCACCGGCGGCTTCTCGCTCGACGTCGAGTTCTCCGCGACCCGGCTGCGCGAGCTGTGCAAGATGGACGGCGCCGTGGTGCTCTCCAGCGACGGCACCCGCATCGTCCGGGCGGCCGTGCACCTGATGCCCGACCCGTCGATCCCGTCGGAAGAGTCCGGCACCCGCCACCGCACGGCCGAGCGGGTCGCCAAGCAGACCGGCTTCCCGGTGATCTCGGTCAGCCAGTCGATGCGGATCATCGGCCTCTACGTCGCCGGCCACCGGCACGTGCTCGACGACTCGGCCGCCATCCTGTCCCGGGCCAACCAGGCGCTGGCCACCCTCGAGCGCTACAAGATGCGCCTCGACGAGGTCTCCGGCACGCTGTCCGCCCTGGAGATCGAAGACCTGGTGACGGTCCGCGACGCGGTCGCGGTCGTGCAGCGGCTCGAAATGGTCCGCCGCATCGCCGACGAGATCTCCGGCTACGTGGTCGAGCTCGGCACCGACGGCCGGCTGCTCGCCCTCCAGCTCGACGAGCTGATGGCCGGCGTCGACGCCGACCGCACCCTGGTCATCCGCGACTACCTGCCGTCCGGCCGGCGGGCCCGCACCCTCGACGAGGGGCTGGTCGAGCTCGACCTGCTCTCCTCGGCCGAGCTCATCGACCTGGTGGCCGTGGCCAAGGCGATCGGCTACCCCGGCGCCTCCGACGCGCTCGACGCCGCGGTCAGCCCGCGCGGCTTCCGCCTGCTGGCCAAGGTCCCGCGCCTGCCCGGCACGGTGGTCGATCGCCTGGTCGACCACTTCGGCAGCCTCCAGCGCCTGCTCGGCGCCACCGTGGAGGACCTACAGGCGGTCGACGGGGTGGGCGACGCCCGCGCCCGGGGTGTCCGTGAGGGTCTGTCCCGGCTCGCCGAGGCGTCCATCCTGGAGCGCTACGTCTGACGCGCGGCGCTGACCGGCCTCAGCTCAGGGTCAGCTTGACCGGGTTGCTGGTCTTGGTCGTAAGGCGTCCGAAGACCTGGTAGTCGCCGGCCGCCGGGACCGGGCCGTCGGCCAGGTTGTCGGCGCACTTGCTGACGTCTTTGCCGTTCCAGTCGACCCGGTACTCGCGCTCGAAGTTCGGGGTGAACGGCTGCACGTCGCTGCCCTTGACGTTGCCGCAGGTGTCCGAGGACCAGACCTTCGCGGCGCCCTTCTTGATGTAGAGCTCCTGCTGGTCGGCGCCGACGTCGCGGCTGCAGGTGCGCTTGCCGGTGTTCTTGATCCGCAGGCGGATCGCGATCATCGAGCCACGGGCGGCCGTCGTCACCTCGGGCACCGGCGTGATCAGCATTTCCGCGTCGGTGCACGAGCCGTCGTCGGGCGGCGGTGCGGCCTCGCCCGTACGCGGTGCCGGGTTGGTCGGCGGCGGCTCTTCGTCCTGGGGGGTGCTCGCCTGTTCCGGCGGATCGCTGTGCGGGCGCAGGATCGTGACGGTCGGCTTGGGGTCGGCGGCCGGCGCGCTGCTCTGGCCGTTCTTGCCGTTGCCGACGGAGCTGGCGTCTCCGCCGGAGCAGGACTGCACGATCAGGAATATGACGACGACGGCCGCACCAAGCACGATTGCCCGACGCCGCCAGTAGACGGCGGAAGGCAGGGGGCCAACCGTCAGTCGCATGATGGGATCACCGTATCGGTGTGTGCCGTTCCAATAGTGGCGACGCGCCGCGTGACATTCGCGGCTCGCAGGGGTCGTTTACAGATAGACCTTCCGCTGATACAGCGCGTGCGCGCCGGCCACCCGATCCAGGAACAGCAACCCCGCACAGTGGTCGATCTCGTGCTGCAGGGCACGGGCCTCGAAACCGTCTGTGGTGAGCTGGATCGGCTCGCCGGTGCCGGGCAACACTCCCTCGACCACCACTCGGCTGGCCCGCTTCACGTCGCCGGTCAGGTCGGGCACGGACATGCAGCCCTCACGGCCCGGGCGCCAGCGACTCGCCGAGACCACCGTCGCGTTGCACAGCACGAACGTGCCGTGCACCGTCACGGCCTTCGGGTGCCCGGTCACGTCGACCGCGAACACCCGCGCCGACGCGCCCACCTGCGGAGCCGCGAGACCGACGCAGCCCGGCGAGACCCGCATGGTGGCCACCAGGTCGGCGGCGAGCTGGACCACCGACGGGTCGGTCGGATCCACGACCTCCCCGTCGCGGGCGAGCACCGGATCCGGCGCGCTGACGACCGGTCGCACCTGGCCGGGCTGGGCGAGCTCCGTGAGCCAGTCGACGAGGCTCACGCCGGCATCACAGGACATCGGACTCGGCACGGCGGAGCACGACGTCGACGCCGAGCCCGGTCGCGACCTCGGTGAGCCGCCGTTCGGTCGACTCGGCCGTGCCCGGTGGCAGCTCCACCTCGGCGACCAGCACGTAGAGCGGGCCGGCCAGTCGGGTGGTCAGATCGGTGATGTTGCCGCCGGCGTCGGCCACCACCCGCGTCACCTCGGCGACGATGCCGAGCCGGTCGGCGCCGTGCACGCTGAGCACGTAGGGCTCCCCCGTCGGCTCCGTGCTCTCCTCCGGCCCGACCGCCCGCACCGTGGCCAGCAGCCGGCCGCGCACCGCCACCGGGTTCAGTGCCGCCTCCACGTCGGCGGCGTCGGGGCCGGTGCAGACCAGGGTCATCGCGAAGTGCCCGCGCAGCCGGGTCATCGTCGAGTCAGTGAGGTTGGCGCCGAGGCCGGCCAGCACGCCGGCGACGTCGGCCACGATGCCGGGTCGGTCACGGCCGAGGACGGTGATCGCTAGCTCCTCCACCCGAGAGAGTCTGCCCGATTCCCACCCCGTACGGAGGTCGGCGCGCGGCGTGGCAGGATCGCTCATCATGGCCGAGGAAAGCGTCGCCGCCGCCGCGATTCGCTGGTTCGACGCCAACGCGCGCGACCTGCCGTGGCGGCATCCGGACGCCGGTGCCTGGGCGATCCTGGTCAGTGAGGTCATGCTCCAACAGACGCCGGTCGTTCGGGTGCTGCCGGCCTACGAGGCGTGGCTGACCCGCTGGCCTACGCCCGCCGCGCTGGCCGCTGACGAGCCAGGTGAGGCGATCCGGATGTGGGGCCGCCTGGGCTACCCGCGCCGGGCGCTGCGGCTGCACGAGTGCGCGACCGCGATCGCGCAGCGGCACGCCGGTGTGGTTCCCGACGACCTCGACCTGCTGCTGGCGCTGCCCGGTGTCGGTGCCTACACCGCACGAGCGGTGGCCGCCTTCGCGTACGGGCAGCGGCAGCCGGTCGTCGACACCAACGTCCGCCGGTTCGTCGCCCGGGCGGTGGACGGGCTGGCCGACGGCGGGCACGCGACGCGCCCGGCCGACCTCGTCGCGACCGCTGCCCTGCTGCCGGACGAGCCGGCCGTGGCGGCCCGGGCCAGCGCCGCCTTCATGGAGCTCGGCGCTGTGGTCTGTGTGGCCCGGTCGCCGCGCTGCACGATCTGCCCGATGGTCGAGCGCTGCGCCTGGCGGGCCGCCGGTCGCCCGGCGCTGGACGGGCCCAGCCGCCGCCCGCAGACCTACGCCGGCACGGACCGCCAGGTCCGTGGACTGCTGCTGGCCGTGCTCCGGGAAGCCGTCGGGCCGGTGCCGCGGGCGCGGCTGGACGTCGTCTGGCCGGAGGAGACTCAGCGCGACCGCGCCCTGCGGGGGCTGATCGACGACGGCCTGGTGGATCCGCTCCCCGACGATCTGTTCGCCCTGCCCAGCGGCGGATGAACGAAAAGGCCCGGCGCGTTCGCGCCGGGCCTTTCGCTATCGCACTTTGTCAGTCGGTGGCTTCGGCCGCACCGAGGTCGGCCGGCACCGCATCGGGCACCTCGGCCGGCTTCTCAGCGCCGCTGAACACCAGCTTCGACTTCTCGACGTTCTCCGGGTCGCCCTCGCAGTCGACCACGACGATCTGACCGGGCTTCAGCTCGTTGAAGAGGATCCGCTCGGACAGGTTGTCCTCGATGTCGCGCTGGATGGTGCGGCGCAGCGGCCGGGCACCCAGCACCGGGTCGAAGCCCTTCTTCGCCAGGTACTTCTTGGCGTTGTCGGTCAACTCCAGGCCCATGTCCTTGTTGCGCAACTGGGTCTCGATGCGCTGGATCATGATGTCGACGATCGAAAGGATCTCGATCTCGGTCAACTGGTGGAAGACGATCGTGTCGTCGATCCGGTTGAGGAACTCAGGCCGGAAGTGCTGCTTGAGCTCGTCGTTGACCTTCTGCTTCATCCGCTCGTAGTTCGACTCGGAGTCTTCCGACGCCTGGAAGCCCAGCGAGACCGCCTTGGCGACGTCACGCGTGCCCAGGTTGGTGGTCAGGATGATCACCGTGTTCTTGAAGTCGACGATGCGACCCTGACCGTCGGTCAGGCGACCGTCCTCCAAGATCTGGAGCAGCGTGTTGAAGACGTCCGGGTGGGCCTTCTCGATCTCGTCGAAGAGGACCACCGAGAACGGCCGACGGCGCACCTTCTCGGTGAGCTGGCCGCCCTCGTCGTAGCCCACGTAGCCGGGAGGCGCACCGACGAGGCGGGACACCGTGTAGCGGTCGTGGAACTCCGACATGTCGAGCTGGATCAGCGCGTCCTCGCTGCCGAAGAGGAACTCGGCGAGCGCCTTGGACAGCTCGGTCTTACCGACACCGGACGGGCCGGCGAAGATGAACGAGCCGGACGGGCGCTTCGGGTCCTTGAGGCCGGCCCGGGTGCGCCGGATGGCCTTGGACACGGCCTTGACCGAGTCTTCCTGGCCGACGACCCGCTTGTGCAGCTCGTCCTCCATGCGCAGCAGTCGAGCGGTCTCTTCCTCGGTCAGCTTGTAGACCGGGATGCCGGTCCAGTTGGCCAGGACCTCGGCGATCTGCTCGTCGTCGACCTCGCTGACGACGTCGAGGTCGCCGGCCTTCCACTCCTTCTCCCGCTGGGCCTTCTGCCCGAGGAGCTGCTTCTCCTTGTCGCGGAGCTGCGCGGCCCGCTCGAAGTCTTGCGCGTCGATCGCGGACTCCTTGTCGCGACGGACCTGGGCGATCCGCTCGTCGAAGTCACGCAGGTCTGGCGGCGCGGTCATCCGGCGGATGCGCATCCGGGCGCCTGCCTCGTCGATCAGGTCGATCGCCTTGTCAGGCAGGAAGCGGTCGGAGATGTAGCGGTCGGCGAGCGTCGCCGCGGCGACCAGAGCGGCGTCGGTGATCGACACGCGGTGGTGCGCCTCGTAGCGGTCGCGCAGGCCCTTGAGGATCTCGATGGTGTGCGCCAGCGAAGGCTCACCCACCTGGATCGGCTGGAACCGGCGCTCGAGCGCGGCGTCCTTCTCGAGGTGCTTGCGGTATTCGTCGAGCGTCGTCGCGCCGATCGTCTGCAGCTCGCCCCGGGCCAGCATCGGCTTCAGGATCGAGGCGGCGTCGATCGCGCCCTCGGCGGCACCCGCACCCACCAGGGTGTGGATCTCGTCGATGAACAGGATGATGTCGCCGCGGGTGCGGATCTCCTTGAGCACCTTCTTGAGGCGCTCCTCGAAGTCACCGCGGTAGCGGGAACCGGCGACCAGCGCGCCCAGGTCAAGCGTGTAGAGCTGCTTGTCCTTGAGCGTCTCGGGCACCTCGCCCTTGATGATCCGCTGGGACAGGCCCTCGACGACCGCCGTCTTGCCGACGCCGGGCTCACCGATCAGGACCGGGTTGTTCTTGGTGCGGCGGGAGAGCACCTGCATCACCCGCTCGATCTCCTTCTCACGCCCGATGACCGGGTCGAGCTTGCCCTCGCGGGCGGCCTGGGTGAGGTTGCGGCCGAACTGGTCGAGCACGAGGCTCGTCGACGGCGCGGCCTCGCCCGGGGTGGCGCCGGCAGCAGCCGGCTCCTTGCCCTGGTAGCCGGAGAGGAGCTGGATGACCTGCTGGCGGACCCGGTTGAGGTCGGCGCCGAGCTTGACCAGCACCTGGGCGGCGACGCCCTCACCCTCACGGATCAGCCCGAGCAGGATGTGCTCCGTGCCGATGTAGTTGTGACCGAGCTGCAACGCTTCGCGCAGCGAAAGCTCGAGCACCTTCTTGGCCCGCGGCGTGAACGGGATGTGCCCGCTCGGCGCCTGCTGACCCTGGCCGATGATCTCTTCGACCTGCTGGCGGACGCCTTCCAGGGAGATACCGAGACTCTCCAGCGCCTTCGCCGCGACACCCTCACCCTCGTGGATGAGGCCGAGCAGGATGTGCTCAGTGCCGATGTAGTTGTGGTTGAGCATCCGGGCTTCTTCTTGAGCCAGGACGACAACCCGTCGCGCTCGGTCGGTGAACCGCTCGAACATGCCCTCGTGCTCCTCACGTGCCGTGCGCCTGAGTCTGGCCGGACCAGCGACTTGGCGGAACCAACGCACAGTCGCCTGGGGAAGACGCCTGCGCACCCTCACTCTATCGCCGCGGGCGCGGTCAGCTACGGCCGTGCGCGCCGGACTGACCCCTGTCCGCGACGTATCTGCCAACTCTGCACGCTTATCGGGTGTTCCCGGGTAGGAACGTCTACGCGCAGAGCGAACACGACGAGGTTGTGATTCATGAAGATCAAGAGCGTTCGGTGTGACAGAGGACCGGTATCAGGCCCACAAACCCGGACAAACGCCTAAAGCGCCGGCCGGGGCGGGGACGGCCGACCGCGTGGTGCGGCCGACAGGGAGGAGCCCCCGCCCAGCGAGCGTTTCCTGCCTAACGACCGGCCTTCGCGTGGTACTCGTCGACGATCTCCTGCGGGATCCGGCCCCGGTCGGAGATGTCTTTGCCTTCCTTCTTTGCCCAGGCGCGAATGGCCTTGTTCTGCTCACGGTCGGCGGCAGCACCACCACGACCACGAGCCGCGCGCCCGCCAACCACAACCCCGCCCCGGCCAACCTTGGAGCCGGCCGCCAGGTAGGGCGCGATTGCGTTACGCAATTTGTCGGCGTTCTTCTTCGAGAGGTCGATCTCGTACTGAACACCGTCGAGGGCGAACTTCACCGTCTCATCGGCGTCGCCACCGTCGATGTCATCGACCAGCTTGTGAATGATCTGCTTGGCCACGGGCCGTTGTCCTTTCGCGCGGTCCCTCCCACAAACAAGAGCACAATAGCCCGTTCGGCGCGCGATCCGTCAATAGGACGGCAAAATCAAGGGCCGAGTCTTGCTTTTTCGTTAATTCGTCAGCCCGGGCCGGGCACTGCGTTTCCGATTGCACGACAGAGCGTGGTTGATTCGCGCCGCCGCAGTGAACGGAGCCGCCATCCACGCGCGCGGCCTCCGCGAACCCGCCGATCGCGAGTTGTTGTTAGGCGCGTCACGCTCTGATCGGAATCTCGTGGATCGGACCACCCCGGCACGCGTCGTGATGGCGGACGGCGAGGTACCGACCACCCGTACGGGTGCCCACCGAATCGTGCCCACCCATTGACGTCGCTGGAGGAGCAGTGGCCGACACATTGCCGTCGGTCACGAATAGCTGCGGTACGCTGCGCCGCGATGGATGCCAAGAAGCGCAAGGCGCTGTCCTTCGGCGCGGTCGCCGTGCAGTACGACCGATTCCGCCCGCCGTATCCGCGTGCGGCGCTCGAATGGGCGGTCGGCGGACCGGCACCACGCCGGGTGGTAGACCTCGGCGCCGGCACCGGCATACTCACCCGCGGCCTGATCGCCGCCGGCTACGAGGTGACTGCCGTCGAACCCGATCCGGAAATGCGCGCGCAACTGGCCGCCGCGACCCACGGCCGAACCGCGTTGGCGGGCAGCGCCGAAGACATTCCATTACCGGACAGAAGTGTCGACGCCGTGATCGCGGGTCAGGCATACCACTGGTTCGATCCGGATGTGGCACACGCCGAAGCGGCCCGCGTGCTGCGCCCCGGTGGCTATTTCGCCGCCGTCTGGAACCTGCGTGACCGGCGGGAACCCTGGGTCGCGGCACTCGACGAGATCACCACTGCCGCGGGTGACCAGGAACACGACCGACCCACCTCGTTCGGGGCCGCGTACGCCGCGGTCGAGCACCGGGAATTCACCCACGAGACGTCGCTCACCGGCGCCCAACTGGTGGAAATGATGACTACCCGCTCCTATTACCTGACCGCGGAGCCGGACGTTCGGAAACGCTTCGAGGCGGAACTGACCGACCTCGCCGAGACGCATCCCGACCTCGCCGGGCGGGATTCCTTCCCGCTGCCCTACCAGACGGTCGTCTACCGGGCGTCGACGTTGCGCTCGTAGACCATCCGCAGGCCGATCAGCGTGATCATCGGCTCGTGGTGGGTGATGGTGCGGCATTCGCCGAGCACCACTGGTGCCAGCCCGCCCGTCGCGATCACCGCTTTCACCGTGCCGAGCTCCTCGGTCATCCGGTCGACGATGTGGTCGACCTGGCCGGCGAACCCGAAGTAGAGGCCGGACTGCAGGCATTCGACGGTGTTCTTGCCGATCACCGAGCGCGGTTTGGTCGGCTCGACCTTGCGGAGCTGTGCGGCCCGAGCGGCCAGCGCGTCGAAAGAGATCTCGATGCCGGGCGCGAACGCGCCGCCGAGGAACTCACCGCGGGCGCTGATCACGTCGAAGTTGGTGGTGGTGCCGAAGTCGACCACGATCGACGGACCCCCGAACAGGGTGTACGCCGCCAAGGTGTTGACCACCCGGTCGGAGCCGACCTCCTTGGGGTTGTCGATGGCGAGCTGCACCCCGGTCTTCACACCCGGCTCGACGATCACGTTGGGCAGGTCGCCGTAGTAACGGGCGAGCATGGTGCGCAACGAGCGCAGCGCGGCCGGCACGGTCGAGCATGCCGCCACCCCGGTGATCTCGACCGCGTCACCCGCGAGCAGGCCGCGGAACATCAGCCCGAGCTCGTCGGCCGTCGAACGGGCGTCGGTCTTGATCCGCCAGTTGTGCACCAACTTGTCGCCGTCGAACGTGGCGAGCACCGTGTTGGTGTTACCGATGTCGATGCACAGCAGCATGTGGGGTCAGCTCCGGCTCAGGTGCGGCGGGCGAAGATCGAGTGCGATGTCCAAGATAGGTGACGAATGCGTCAAGGCCCCTACGGAAAGGTAGTCGACGCCGGTGGCGGCGTACGCCGGTGCGACCTCCAAAGTGAGCCCTCCGGTGGCCTCGAGCTCCGCCCGGTCACCCACCGCGGCGACCACCTCGCGGAGGACGGCCGTCGACATGTTGTCGCAGAGCAGGAAATCGGCGCCGGTGTCGACGGCCTCGATGGCCTCCTCGACCGTGGTGACCTCCACCTGCACCGGGACGTCCGGGAAGGCCTCCCGGACCCGGCGGTACGCCTCGGCCACGCTGCCCGCCGCCAGCTTGTGGTTGTCCTTGATCATGGCGACGTCGTAGAGGCCCATCCGCTTGTTCGTGCCACCGCCGGCCCGCACGGCGTACTTCTCCAACGCCCGTAGCCCCGGTGTGGTCTTGCGGGTGTCCAGCACCATCGCCTTGGTGCCGGCCAGCGCGTCCGCCCACCGGCGGGTGTGCGTCGCCACCCCGGAGAGGCGGCTGAGCAGGTTGAGCGCGGTGCGCTCGGCGGTGAGCAGGGTGCGGGTCGGGCCGGTCACGGTGGCCAGCAGATCTCCGGCGGAGACCGCGTCGCCGTCCCGGGCTTTCAGCACGATCTCGGGTGTACGCGCACCGGCGAGCGCGAACACCGCGGCCGCGACCGGCAGCCCCGCCAACACGCCGTTGGCCCGGGCCACCACGTCGGCCGTGTCGACCTGCTCGGCCGGGATGGTCGCCTCGCTGGTCACGTCGCGGTGCGCCGGGCCGAGGTCTTCGTCCAGGGCGCCGCGCACCACCCGCTCGACCTCGGCCGGGTCGAGCCCCTTGGCCCGCAGGTCATCGGTGATCCACTGCGGCAACATCACGCCTCCCAGGCGAGGGTCGGGATCCCGGCGCCGTCCAGCGCGGGGAACAGGTGGCCGAGCCACTCTTCGCGAGCCGCGGGGAAGTCCTCGCGCCAGTGGCAGCCGCGCGTCTCCTCCCGAGCGGTGGCGGCGGCGACCAGCGCCGCGGCCACGGTCACCAGGTTGGTCGCCTCCCAGCTCGCGGTCGCCGCGCGGCCGCGGGTGGCGCCCAGCCCGACGATCGTGCCGGTGGTGGCGGCCAGCGAGCCGGCCGAGCGCAACACCCCGGCGCCCCGGGTCATCGCACGTTGCAGTGCCGGCCGGACTCCCGGGTCGAGCACCCAGGCCGCGCCGGTCGCCGGCGCCGCCTCGGACTGCTCGGGCAGGTCGCCCGCGATGTGGTCGGCGATCCGCCGGGCGAACACCAGCCCCTCCAGCAACGAGTTGCTGGCCAGCCGGTTGGCGCCGTGCACGCCGGTGCAGGCCACCTCGCCGCAGGCGTAGAGCCCGGGAATCGAGGTGCGACCGTGCAGGTCCGTGCGGACGCCGCCGCTGGCGTAGTGCGCCGCCGGTGCGACCGGGATCGGCTCGGTGGCCGGGTCGACGCCCGCGGCCAGGCAGGACGCCACGATCGTCGGGAAACGCCGGGCCAGGAAGTCGCCGCCCAGGTGCCGGGCGTCGAGGTAGACGTGGTCGGTGCCGTTGGCCAGCATCACCCGGTGGATGCCCTTCGCGACGACGTCGCGCGGGGCGAGCTCGGCCAGGTCGTGCTGCCCGACCATGAACCGCTTGCCGTCGGCGTCGACCAGGTGGGCGCCCTCGCCGCGCAGCGCTTCGCTGACCAGCGGCTGCTGGGCCCGGCGGTCGTCACCGCCACCGAGGTAGAGCGCGGTCGGGTGGAACTGCACGAACTCGACGTCGGTCACCTCGGCGCCGGCCCGGATCGCCAGGGCGACACCGTCTCCGGTGGACACCACGGGGTTGGTGGTCGACGCGAAGACCTGGCCCATGCCGCCGGTGGCCAACACGACCGCGCGGGCCATGATCGCTCCGACCCCGTCCTCGGTGCCCTCGCCCAGCACGTGCAGGGTGATCCCGCAGGCCCGGCCGGTGGCGTCGGTGAGCAGGTCGAGCACCAGCGCGTGGTCGACCACCCGGATCCAGGGGTCGCGCCGGACCGCCGCGTGCAGCGCGCGCTGCACCTCGGCGCCGGTCGCGTCGCCGCCGGCGTGCACGATCCGGTTGGCGTGGTGGCCGCCCTCCCGGGTGAGCATCAGCGACCCGTCCTGGTTGCGGTCGAACTCGGCGCCCAGCCGCATCAGCTCACGGACGCGGGTCGGACCCTCTTCGACCAGCACCCGCACCGCGGCCGGGTCACACAGGCCGACGCCGGCGATCTCGGTGTCGGCGGCATGCGCCTCGGGGGTGTCGAACGGGTCGAGCACCGCGGCGATGCCGCCCTGTGCCCAGCGGGTCGAACCGTCGTCGATGTTCTCCTTGGTGACCACTGTGACGTGGCGGCCGGCCGCGCGCAGGTGCAGCGCGGCGGTCAGCCCGGCGATGCCCGAGCCGACCACCACGACATCGGTCGACTCGGCCCAGCCGGGCTCCGGTCCGGCGAGGCGTCGAGGCAGTTCCGGCAACTCCGCGACACGGGGGTCCATCTGTTCAGTGAACCCTGTCGGATCAGCGGGTGTCCGCCCGGAGCACGGAAACGTGCGCAGGCTAACTCGGCAGGCCGACGTTGGCTGGGAAACCCTTCTCGCCGACGCCCTTCGTCGATGCCGTCAGCGGCCGGAACCTGATCCAGATGAAGCAGCGGACACCACGGTCGCCCAGCGTCCAGGCGTCCTTGGTGGCCATCACCGGGATGTATCCGGTGCGCGCCGCGAATCCCGGCTCGAACGGCATGTTCACGTACGCCGCGATGGTCTTCAGGCAGCCCTCGTAGAACGGCACGTAGTCGCGGTCCTTGACCGGGTAGCGCACCTTGCGCGGCGCGGTCCAGACCCCGGCGAACTCGCCCTCGTGCTTGACGTCGCAGGCGCTGTCGGCGACCGTCTCGACGTTCTTGCGCTTGTCGAGCTTGACCAGCGCGCACCGCAGCAGCAGCGGCGAGCCGTCGATCAGCGCGCCGGCCAGGCTGCCGGAGCGGGCCGCGACCTTCCCGTCAGGACCGACGCCGGTCAACTCGACCAGATCGCAGCGGTACCAGCGTTGGCCCGCCTGCCACGCCCCGGCCGCGGGCAGGACCACGTCGAGCCGGAGCCGGGCCACGCGCCAGTCGGCGCCGATCGTCGCGGCCGCCTGCTTGTCGCACTCACCGAAGACGGTGCTGGCCGGCGGCGCCTCGGCCGCGTCGGCGTCGGCACCGGTGAACGTGCCGGAGTGGACGGTCTCGGCCTGGTGCGACGCGGCACAGTCGACAGTGCCCTCGAGGGCATCGGCCGTGCGCGCGGCCACCTGCGCGTGACAGCGCGGCGGTGACGGGCTCGCCGCCACCGGCGGTGCCGGCGCGGCCGCTGAGCCGCCTCCCCCACCGCCGTCCGTGCCGCACGCGGCGCTCGTCATAACCAACACCACGACCGCTGCCGTCCATCGACGCATCGCGTCCTCCCCAGGGACCCCGGGCGCTGTGCAGTCCTAACCAGAGCACACCTGGACGGCGGAGCGCAACCGTACGGTCACGCCAGGTTAGTAATCAACCAAGATCGATCGGTGCGTTGTCGATCAGGCGGGTCGCGCCGACGCGGGCGGCGACCAGCATCCGCGCTGGTCCGTGGCCGGGTGGCGGGCCGAGGTCGGGGTCGAGCACCACCAAATAGTCGAGGAGCACGTCGGTCGTACCGTCGGCGAAGATCCGGTGTGCCGCGGCCAGCGCACCGTCGGCGTCGGCGCCGCTCACGGCGGCGGACGCACCGGCCCGCAGGGCGGCCGAGAGCCGCAGGGCCGCCAGCCGCTCCGACTCGGTCAGGTAGCGGTTGCGGCTCGACAACGCCAGGCCGTCGGCCTCCCGCACGGTCGGCACGCCGCGCACGTCGATCGGCAGGTTGACGTCGAGCACCATCCGGCGGATCAGCGTGAGCTGCTGGTAGTCCTTCTCGCCGAAGAACGCGAGATCCGGTCGGACCAGGTTGAAGAGCTTGAGCACCACGGTGAGCACGCCGTGGAAGAAGCCGGGCCGGCTGGCGCCTTCGAGCAGTTCGCCGAGCGGGCCGGGGTTCACCCGCACCAGCGGTTCACCGCCGGGGTAGACCTCGTCCCGATGCGGCGCGAAGACCAGGTCGACGCCGGTCCGCCGGCACATCTCCAGATCGGCTTCCATGGTGCGCGGATAGCGGTCGAAGTCCTCGTTGGGTCCGAACTGGAGCGGGTTGACGAAGATCGTGGCGACGACCGAGTCTGCGCTGGCCCGGGCGGCGCGCAGCAGCGCCTCGTGCCCCGCGTGCAGCGCGCCCATGGTCAGCACCACCGCGACCGAGCCGGGCAGGGCCGCGCGGGCGACCGCCAGGTCGGCCCTCGTCTCCACCAGCTTCATGCGACCCGCTCCGGCCGGTTGCTGGCCAGCACGCCGAGCAGCGCTTCGGCGTCGTGCGGGCGCAACTGCCCCGCCGCGATGGCCCGGTCCGCGGTGCGGCGGGCCATGGCGACATACGCGGGTACGGAGTCCGGCGCGGTCGCCTCGATCGCCGCGACGTGCCGGGCGACGGTGCCGGCGTCGCCGCGCGAGACCGGCCCGGTCAGCGCCGCGTCGCGCATCCGCAGGGTGTTGTCGAGCGCGGCGTGCAGCAGCGGACCGATCACCTTCTCGGGATAGACGACACCGGCGTCGGTCAGCCGGTCCATCGCCTCGTTGACGAGCGTGACCAGGTGGTTCGCACCGTGCGCGAGCGCGGCGTGGTAGAGCGCGCGGTCGTCCTCGGCCACCCACTCGGGGTGGCCGCCGAGGTCGTGCACGATGTCCTCGGCGAATGCCTTGAGGTCGGCCGGCGCGGTGATCCCGTACGAGATGCCGGCCAGCCGGTCGAGATCGGCGGCCGTGCCGGTGAAAGTCATCGCCGGATGCAGGGCGAGCGGTCGGGCGCCGGCGATCGCGGCCGGGCCGAGGACGGCCAGCCCGTGCGCGCCCGAGGTGTGCAGCACGACCTGGCCGGTGCGCAGCGCGCCCGTCCGGGCCAGGCCGGCGACGAGGTCCGCCAAGGCGTCGTCGGGGACCGCGATGATCAACAGGTCGGTGGCGGCGCCGGCTACCTCGTCGGCCGGCAACACCGGGGTGCCGGGCAGGAGGCGGGCGATTCGGCCCTTGGCGGCGGCCGAGGCGGCGGACGCGGCGACCACGTCATGGCCTCTGGCGCGAAGGGCCGCGCCGAGCACGGCTCCGACTCGGCCGGTGCCGATGATGCCGACCCTCTGGCGCTCCAGTGCGCTCATATTGATCCAGTCCTCGTAGGTTAGGTACCGGTCAACATCAAGTATGCGATCCGGAAACAGACCGGACACAGCATGTGTGAAGACTTTCACGGGCGGGTTTACCCCCTACTAAGCTGCTTTGATGCGCTGGTCTGCGGCGATGTCGCGCGCTCTCTACGGGCCGCACGGATTCTTCGTCTCCGGTGCCGGGCCGGCCGGCCACTTCCGCACCAGCGCCAATGCCTCACCGGTCCTGGCGGCGGCCGTGCTGCGGCTGCTGCACCGGGTCGACGAGGCCCTCGGCCGGCCGGGCCGGCTGGACCTCGTCGATGTCGGCGCGGGCCGAGGCGAGCTGCTCACCGGTGTGCTCGCGGTGGCGCCCACCGACCTGCGCGATCGGCTCCGCCCGGTCGCCGTGGAGGTCGCGCCGCGGCCCGCGTTCCTCCCCGACGAGCTCGACTGGCTGGAGGCGCCACCGGAGCGGATCACCGGTCTGCTGATCGCCACCGAGTGGCTCGACAACGTGCCGCTCGACGTGGTCGACGGTGACCACTATGTGGAGGTCGACCCGGCGACGGGTGACGAGCGGCCCGGTGCGCCGATCGACCCGGCCGACGCCGCGTGGCTCGACCGCTGGTGGCCCTCCCGCACGCGGCGCGAGGTCGGGCGCGGCCGGGACGAGGCGTGGGCCGGGGCGGTCGGCGCGGTCGAGCGCGGGTTGGCGGTCGCCGTCGACTACGGGCACCTGCTCGACCAGCGCCCGTTCGACGGCACGCTCACCGGGTATCGCGACGGGCGGCAGGTGCCGCCGGTGCCGGACGGCAGCCGCGACGTGACGGCGCACGTCGCCGTCGACGCCGTCGCGGCGGCCGGTTCCGGGGTCGCCGGGCGCCCGTACCGGCTGATGACCCAACGGCAGGCGTTGCGGGCCCTCGGTGCCGACGGCGGGCGACCACCGATCAGCCTGGCGAGCACCGACCCCGCCGGCTACGTGCGGGCGCTGGCGGCGGCGTCGGCCGTGGCGGAGCTGACGGCGCCCGCTGGCCTCGGCGATCACTGGTGGCTCTTCCAGCCGGTGGGTATCGACGACTGGACGTGGGACGATGGCGCGTATGCCGGATCTCCGTGAGGTGACTGTCGGCACCGGTGCCGGGCTCGACACAGCCGACATGGTGCTCAACATCGGCCCGCAGCACCCCTCCACGCACGGCGTTCTCCGGCTGCGGCTGGTGCTCGACGGCGAGCGGGTGGTCGCCTGCGAGCCGATCATCGGCTACATGCACCGGGGCGCGGAGAAGCTGTTCGAGGTGCGCGACTACCGGCAGATCATCGTGCTGGCCAACCGGCACGACTGGCTCTCGGCGTTCTCCAACGAGCTCGGCGTGGCGCTCGCGGTCGAGCGGCTGATGGGCATCGAGGTGCCCGAGCGCGCGGTGTGGTTGCGGATGGCGCTGGCCGAGCTCAACCGGGTGCTCAACCACCTGATGTTCCTCGGCTCCTATCCGCTGGAGATCGGCGCGATCACGCCCGTCTTCTACGCGTTCCGCGAGCGCGAGACGCTCCAGACGGTGATGGAGGAGGCCTCCGGCGGCCGGATGCACTACATGTTCAACCGGGTCGGCGGCCTCAAGGAAGAGGTGCCGGCCGGCTGGACCCGGCGAGCCCGGGAGGCGATCGGCGAGGTCCGGCGCCGGCTGCCCGACCTCGACAACCTGATCCGGCGCAACGAGATCTTCCTGGCCCGCACGGTCGGCGTCGGGGTGCTGACGGCCGAGCAGGCGGCCGCCTACGGCGCGTCCGGTCCGGTCGGCCGCGCCTCCGGCCTCGACTTCGACCTGCGCCGCGACGATCCCTATCTGGCGTACGGGGAGCTGTCGGTGCCGGTGGTGACCCGCACGGCCGGTGACTGCCACTCGCGGTTCGAGGTGCTGCTCGACCAGGTGTACGTGTCGCTGGACCTCGCACAGCAGTGCCTGGACCGGGTCGACCAGTTGACCGGGCCGGTCAACGTGCGGTTGCCCAAGGTGGTCAAGGCGCCGGAGGGGCACACGTACGCGTGGACCGAGAACCCGCTCGGAATCAACGGCTACTACCTGGTCTCCCGTGGCGAGAAGACGCCGTGGCGCATGAAGCTGCGCACCGCGTCGTACGCCAACGTGCAGGCGCTGAGCACGCTGCTGCCGGGTTGTCTCGTGCCGGACCTGATCGCGATCCTGGGCTCGATGTTCTTCGTGGTCGGCGACATCGACAAGTAGCGCGTCAGCGCCAGCGGTCGTCACCACCACGGTCGTCGTCGTAGCCGCCCCGACCCCACTCGGCCTCGCGGTCGGCACCCCGGTCGCGGCTCCACTCGCCGCTCACGGCACTGTCCTGGCCACGGCCGTAGGTGCCCGCACCGCCCCGGTTCTGTTCGCCCTGCCAGGCGTCGGCGTACCAGGCGCCCGGCCCGTCGGCCGGACGGTCGTCGTCGCGGCGGACCGCGGCCCAGCGGTCCTCGACCCGGTATTCCGTGCCGGACTCGTCGGCCCGGACGCTCGCCCGCCGCTCGCCCATCCGCAGCTCCCGGCCGCGGTCGTCGGACCGGACCGCGGCCCAGCGGTCGCCGCCGCGCGAAGAGGACCACTGGTCGTCGTACGCGGGCGCGTCGCCGCGCTCGATCGCCGGCTGGTCGGCGCGCAGCTCACGCAACCGACGGTCGGTGAACGACTCTTCGCCGGACGAGCCCCAGGACGCCGCCGGCTCCTCGTCGGCCCGCCGGCGGCGCCCGTAGCCGCCGCCGTCGTAGTCGGCGGCGTCGTCCTGAGTTCGCCGGCTGCCGTACTCGCCTTCGCCCTGTCGGCTGTCGTCGCCGTAGCGCTTGTCCTCGCCATATCGGCTGTCGGCGCCGTAACGGTTCTCGTCCTGGTAGCGCTCGCCGTAGACGTCGCCGGTGCCGTACGTGCCGCCGCCGCCTCCGCGCCCGTCGACCACCGTGTGCCGGGTGGTGACCTGGACGGTCTCGGTGTGCCGGACGACGCCGCCGGGCACCCGCGCCCGGGGTGGCCGGGCCGCACCGGCTGCGGTGCCCTCGGCCGGAGCGCCGTAGGTCCGACTCGGGGAAGCCATGGCCGGCTGCGGGTTGGCGGCCCGTTCGTCGTCGGCGCTCTCCCGCCCGTAGCCGCCGCTCTCACCCCCGCCGCCGTACGCGGCGCCCGTGCTCGCGCGTCCTGAACCGTAGGTGGCGCCGTCGGCACGCCCGTAGGTCGCGCCCTCGCGAGCGGCACCGCCGCCGTAGGTGCCGCCACCCTGCGCGGTGCCCGGGTCACGCGCCTGAGCCTGTGCCGGCACACCGACCGCGGGCGGTCGCGGCCCGGCCCGTTGGGCGTCGAGCTGGGCGCGCATCGCGTCGACGGACTGCTGCAGCGCCTGGACCCGCTCGCCGAGCTGTCGGTGGGTGGCCCGCGCCGCGGTCTCGATGTCCCGGCGCACGTCGCCCTGGAGCCCGTCGATCTCGTCGGCGACCATGTCCTCCAGCTCGACCCGGATGGAGTCGGCGTCGCCCCGCAGGCCGATCGACAGTCCGATCAGGACGACCGCGAGCACGGCCAGCACGGCGGCGATCCGCAGCGGGCCGTTGCCGTCGGCGAGGAGCAGCAGGAGCATGGCGATCGGGGCGAGTCCGACACCGGCCCAGAACAACAACTTGAGCAGCGGGCGGCCCCGTGGCTGCTCGTTCTCGTCGCTGTCCGGCATGGGTCGTGATGCTACCGAGACATCCGGACCAGCGGAATGGCCTGCGCCAGAGGCACGCAACGACGATTGCCCGGTCACCGCGGGTAAGAACGGCTCGGGGCCGGCCTTCCGCGTGGGAAGGCCGGCCCCGAGGCGCGTTGCGGTGTGGTCAGGCGGCCAGATCACCGTCGGAGGACAACACCAGGCCGACGCTGATCGCGCCGGTCTTCAGCGCGTTCTTCGTCTGCGGGCCACCGGCGTCCAGCGAGCTGAACGAGCCGGCGTTGAACTTGTAGGTAGCGACTAGACCCTGCTGGCACTTCGGGCGCTGCGGGCACTCCGGAGGCCCACCCAGGATCGTGGCGGCGCCGGAGCACTTCTCCGCCAACTGGGACAGCGTGGTCACGCCGTACTTGTCGGAGAACTCCTTGGTCACCGCGAAGGCGTTCTGGTCCTGCGCGGACGAGGGCTCGCCGAAGGTGATGCCCACCTTCTCGCCGAGCGGGCGGAGCTGCGACATCGTCTGGTTGATGTCGGGGGACGACAACGGCTGCGCGTTGGCCCCGTTGACCTTGCTGTTGAGGAAGTCGAGCGCGGAGGCCGCGTATTCCGGAACGACCTGGATGTCGCCCTTCTCCAGCGCCGGCTCGTAGAGCTCACGGTTGCCGATCGTCTGGACCGTGACGTTGTATCCCGCCGCGGTCAGCGCGATCTTGTAGAGCTCGCCGAGCGTCTGGTTCTCACTGAAGTTGGCCGCGCCGACGATGATGTTGCCGCTCGCACCTGTCGGAATGCCCGCGGTCAGGTTGTTCGCGGTCGCGAACTCCTGTGCCGCCACCGCCGGCGTCTTGCGGTCGACGTCGACCGCCCGGTTGAGCTGGATCAGCTTCTGGGTGTCGAGCGACTGCGCGACCTTGTTGGTGGCCGCGACGGCCTGCGAGCTCGCCGCCTTGGTGTTGATCGCGGCGACCACGTTGTCGCTGTTCTGCAGGTTCTTGTCGTCCTGAAGGACGACCAGTTGCTGGCCGGCGACCGGGGCGCAACCCGCACCCCCGCCGGTGGCCGCGGGTGCCTGGGCGCCGGACGAACCGGCGTCACCACATCCCGCAAGAAGTCCAGCCACGAAGAGGACGCCTGCCGCCCCCGCCGCGAGCCGTGAAACTGCGCGCATAAATGCCCGCCTTCCGTGTCCCGGCGCGACCCCGTCTGGGCCGGCCGCGTGTCCGACGGACGGAGGGACATGCTTCCCGTCCGCGATTTCTCACCCAACATGTTGTCAGTGGGGACCGACAAGAAACTGTGGTTGTTGTCATCGGATTGTCACTGTCGCGTAGTAATGCCCCTACCGTCGGGTACATCAAACACGGACTTTAGCGCCGATAAACGATAAGAAGCCGCTAATCCGTCAGGCGGCACCGGTCGCCATGGTCTGCCGGTCCGTCTTGCGCCGCAGCGGCCGCAGCGGCGCGGGCGTGATCAGCCGCTCGACCAGAGCCAGGATCCCTTCGACGGCCAGCGCGAGCGCGGCGACCAGCACGCCGCCGGCCAGAATCTGCCCGCCCGCCGCCGAGATGCCCAACCCGAATCCCGACGCGATGATCTGGCCGAGCCCGCCGCCGTTGACGTACGACGCCAGCGCGGTGGTCGCGACCACCTGGACGGCCGCGGTGCGGAACCCGGCCGCCAGGTAGGGAATGGCAAGGGGCAACTCGACCCGGCGAAGCAACTGCATGCCGGACAGGCCCATCCCCTTGGCCGCGTCCCGCGTCTCGGGGTCGACCTGCCGGATCCCCGTGTACGCGTTGGAGAGCAACGGCGGTAGGGCGAACACGGCCAGCGCCACGATGATCGGCGGCTTGCCGAAGCCGAGGATCGTCAGCGGCAGGATGGTCAGCAGCGCGATGGTGGGAATCGCCAGCGTCAGGTCGGAGACCAGCACGACCAGGCCACCGCCGCGTCCCGAGTGGCCGAGCCAGACACCGAGCGGCAGGGCGACCACGCAGCCGATCGCCACGGCTGCCGCCGAGATGGTCAGGTGCTCGCCGAGACGGTCCAGGATGCCGCCCGGGTTGGTCCAGTTCAGCGGGTCGTTGAGGTAGACCCACGCCGACTGCACGATGTTCATCGGGCTCTCCTGGTCCACGGGGTGAGCACCCGTCCGGTACCGATCAGGATCAGATCCAGCAGCAGTGCGAGCAACACGCACAGGATGGTGCCGGTGGTGATCTGGGCCTTGAAGAAGTTGTTCTGGAACCCGCCGAGGATCAGGTTGCCCAGCCCGCCCTTGCCGATCAGCGCGCCGATGGTGACCAGTGCCACGGTCGACACCGTGGCCAGCCGGAGGCCGGTGAGGATGCCCGGCAGCGCGAGCGGCAGGTCCACCCGGAGCAGCCGGCCCCACCGCCCGTACCCCATGCCGGTGGCCGCGTCCTTCGCCTCGCTCGGCACCTGGTTGAGGCCCGCGAGTGTGTTGCGGACGATCAGCAGCAGGGCGTAGAGGACCAGGCCGATCAGCACCGACGTCGACTTGGTCGGGCCGACCGCCGGCGCGATGAACGCCAGCAGCGCCAGGGAAGGAATGGTGTAGAGCACACCGGACAGCGCCAGGATCGGCCCGCTCAACGGGCGGAACCAG
The DNA here is from genome assembly GCF_900107455.1 of Asanoa ishikariensis. Classification (GTDB taxonomy): domain Bacteria; phylum Actinomycetota; class Actinomycetes; order Mycobacteriales; family Micromonosporaceae; genus Asanoa; species Asanoa ishikariensis. The sequence goes on from NZ_FNQB01000006.1 coordinate 135,789, forward strand.
TACGCGACCACGGCCAGCGGCACTGCGACGACCATGGCGACCGCCACGGCTTCGGCTGTCAACGTGACATGCTCGCCAAGAGCGTCAAGGATGGTGCTGGAGTTGGTCCGGATGTAGTCCCAGGAGAACCAGGGATTGGCGGCATCCTGATACGCCAGGTCGCGGAGGGACATGAGTGGACGCTACCCCGGAAGGCGGTAACAGCGCGCCGGCCGATCGCAAGGCGGCGCCGATCGAGCTGCACGAGGTGCGCAAGCAGTACCCCGACGGCACGGTCGCCGTCGACAAGCTGAGCCTGTCCATCAACGCAGGCGAGCTCGTGGTGCTGATCGGGCCGTCCGGCTGCGGCAAGTCGACCGTGCTCCGCATGATCAACCGGTTGATCGAGCCGACCTCGGGCCAGATCGTGATCGACGGCGAGGACGTCACCAACACCGACGCGGTGCGCCTGCGCCGGCGGATCGGCTACGTCATCCAGAACGTCGGTCTCTTTCCCCACCAGACGATCCACACCAACGTGGGTACGGTGCCCCGCCTGCTCGGCTGGCCCAAGCAGCGCACCCGCGAGCGCGCCGACGAGCTGCTCGACCTGGTCGGCCTCGACCCCGCGCGTTACGGCAGGCGCTATCCGCACGAGCTCTCCGGCGGGCAGCGCCAGCGGGTCGGCTTCGCCCGTGCCCTGGCCGCCGACCCGGTCGTACTCCTGATGGACGAGCCCTTCTCGGCGGTCGACCCGATCGCCCGCTCCGGCCTACAGCGCGAGTTCCTGCGGCTCCAGGCCGAGGTCCGCAAGACCGTGGTGCTGGTCACCCACGACCTCGACGAGGCGGTCCGGATGGGCGACCGGATCGTCGTGCTCTCGCAGGGCGCCCACCTTCAGCAGTTCGGCACCCCGGCGCAGCTTTTAGGCGAGCCGGCGTCGCCGTTCGTCCGCGAGTTCGTCGGCAAGGACCGCGGCATCCGGCGCCTGGCGGTGCTTCCGGTCACCGAGGACATGCTGACCCCGGCCGGCGGCGTGGCGATCGAGGGCCGCATCCCGGCCGTCGAGTTGGGCATCTCGCTCTACGACGCGCTCGCCGCGATGTTGGTCGCGAACGCCGACTACGCCGAGGTCAAGGACGGCGACCGGACGGTGGGCCTGATCAGCCGGCACCGCATCCTGAGCATCGACTACCCGGCCGAAGCCGACTGAGCGTGCGGACCCGGCGGGGAGGGTTGCCGGGTCCGCGTGTTCAGCTTCGGGTGCCGCGGTAGCCGCCGAGGGTGGCCAGGCCGACGATCCAGCCCACGAAGAGGCCGTAGGTCGCACCCAGGCCGGCGGCGCCGAACGCGGCCAGCAGCGTCGGGTTGCTGCGGAAGAGCGCGGTGATCAGGCCGGCGAACGCGCCGGCGAAGACGTACGCACCCCAGCCGGCGAAGAACTGGCTGAGCGTGCCGCGGGCCCGGGCGAGCTGGCTGCCGGGCAGCAGATAGAGGAACAGCGCCGTGAGCACCACGACGAGGATCGCGCGCAGGTCGTCGGCGAACACGTCCTGGAGAGAGTCGCTGGAGTCGAACCGCCACGCCGGGTAACCGAGCAGCCGGAGGAACCAGCCGCCGGCCGTCTGGTCGGTGTGGTTGTCGCTGACCCAGTCGCGATACCAGGGACTACCGAAGACCAGCACCAGGATCAGGGCGGCGATCGTGCCTGATCCAACCGCTGACTTGTACCGGTTGGTGAGAGCCATGCCGCCGGTATTTCCCGACGGGATCCATCGACGAAACCTACCGGGGGTATCTACAGCTATTTGTCGTGCTTGAGCAGATAGTCGATGAACTTGGCCCGCAGCAGCGGCTCCTGCTCGCCGAAGTCGTGCCCCTCGGCCTCCCGGAACAGGGCAACGGCCTCGTCGATGTACCCCCCGGTCGCGCTGAGGTCGGGCTCCAGTCCCGCGGCGGGCTGGGCGTCGGGAAGGTGGCGCAGTACGGACCAGAAGAAGCGCACATCCAGGCGCTCGCGGGCCACGTGGAACGCCCGCTCCCGCAGCTCCTCAGTGGACTGCGCGTCGAGCGCGGCGAACTCCGGCGATTCGGTCATGATCCGAGCGTAGCCCGCGCTCAGCGCTCGCCGTTGTTCCACCGCTCGGTGTCCCAGGCGTCGGCCCGGCTCTCGGTCGGCTGCGCGGGCAGCGACGACCAGGAGTCGGTGCGCTCGCCGAGCGTGGCGCCGCGCGGCTGCGTGGTCTGCCACGGCGTCTCGTCGGTGCCGGCCGACTTGGGCCGCCCGAAGGTCTCGACCAGGCGGGTCACCATAAGACCGGCCACCACCGCGCCGGCGCCCAGCGCCGCGGGTGTGACCTCTTCCCAGCCGCGCTCGACGAGATAGCGCTGGCCGACGATCAGCAGCGCGACCGCCAGCACGGTGCCGAAGATGCCACCCCGGCGGCCGTACGCGCTGGTGCCGCCGAGCAGAGCGGCGCCGACCGCGAGCCCGGTCCATTCGAGCCCGCTGGCCGGCGCGACCGGGCCGTCGGAGGAGGACGCGATCAGTACGCCGGCACCGGCCGCGAGCGGCATCGACAAGGCGATGGCGCCGGCGGTGAGCATGGCGGCCACCGGGCCGCGGCGCCGGGCCGGGTCGGCGACCGGGCGGAACCGGCCGATCGCGCGGCGGACGGACTTGACGGTGCCGAGCAGCCCGCCGAGCACGGCCACGATCGCGACACCGACGAACAGGTAGAGGGCGTGGTCGCTGGGGTCGAAACCGCCCTGCACGTCGACCGGCGCGGACCGGCGCTGGATGAACACCAGCGTGCCGAGGGCGGCGGCGAGGCTGGCCGCCCAGCCGGGCACGTGGAAGACCACCACGACGACGGCGACGGCCACGCCCAGCACCAGCGCCCCAACCGTGGCCTGCGCGATGGTGGGCACGATGCCGCGGTCGCCGTTCTCGGCGAAGTGCAGGGCCGCGGCCACCGCGACCGGACCCAGCGCCAGGTTGACGGCGCCGGCCCGCAGCGTCAGCCCCGCGCCCATCGCGATCAGACCGAGGGCGGCACCGGCGACAAGCAGTTGCTCCAGGGCGTTGCCCCGCAACGCTCCGGAGTCTTCACGGAGGAGCAGGTAGCCGACCGCGCCGACGCCGAGCAGGAGGACGAACTCCCAGATGATGTGGAAGGCCAGCCGGTCCCGGCCGGGCTCACCGTCCGCCGGGTCGTCGAACACGTCGTCGAGGACCGCTGGGGAAACGGCCTGCCGCCCGGTGTCGCTCGGGTCGTTGGCCCGCAGCTCACCGACGCCGAACTCACCGGGCGGATAGTCGCCGGCCGGATAGTCGTCGCGGTAGTCGCCGGCCGGGCCCGGGTCGGTGTCGCCCGCGCGTCGCCGGTAGATCGAGTCGTCGTAGCCCATGAGGTGCGCCTTCCTACCATTCGCACGCACCCTAACCGCGCTCCCGCCCGGACGTCACCCCCTGTGAATGCGGCTACCGACGGGTAGATCTTGCGTCGTCGTCGTGGTTCTCGTCGTCGTCACGGCGCTTGGGCACGCGGCAGGCGCGTTCGAGCAGCAGCGCGGCGATGACCAGGATGATGGATCCGACCACGCCACCGATCGCGGCCGGCAGGTCGTGGCGGGCCGCGTCGGTGTGCTTGAAGATCAAAAAGATCAGCAGGCCGGCGAAGAACCCGCCGAAGATCGAGCCGACCAGCGACGACGCCTTGGCCAGCACGGCGAACCGAGCGACGGACAGCGGGTCGACCGGCTCGTGGCCCGGTTTGCGCTGCACGCGGGCGCGCGTGTTGAGCGCGATGTAGCCCTCCAGCACGCCGAGACCGGCCAGCACGGCCGTCGGCGACCAGGGCAGGTCGGGCAGGCTCGAATAGGTCATGCTGACCAGCAGCCAGGCCAGTGCCGCGGCCACCAGCGCGGCCAGCACCAGCGTGGCCGGCTGGGTCGGACCCATCCGTGGCCGGTGCGGCCCGTGGCCGCGTTCGGGAGACTGCTGGCTCATCCCGCCGACTGTATCCGCAGATCCGGTCGGGCACGCACCGCCGCGACGTCGCTCGCCGCCGGCTCGGTCCGCAACAGGGCGGTCAGCGACCCGTGTCCGGGCAGCTCGGCCGCCGGGTCCAGGTCGGCCCACGGCCGTAGGACGAACGCGCGCAGGTGGGCCCTCGGGTGCGGCAGGGTGAGCTCCGGGTCGGCGCTGCGCACCGGGCGGCCCGCCGCATCGAAGACGGCGATCACGTCGACGTCCAGCGTCCGCGGGCCGAACTGCCGCTCGGGGTCGCGTACCCGGCCCTCGGCGGTCTCGATCGCCTGTGCCCGGTGGAGCCAGTCCCGCGCGGTCGCCGCGTCGTCCTGGACCACGGCCGCCGCGTTGAGATAGCTGGGCTGGTCCGGATCGCCCCACGGCGGGGTCTCATAGACACCGGAGACCTTTACGAGTACGGGCTCCAGCGCGGCGACCGCCGCCCGCAGGTGGGCCAGCCGGTCACCGAGGTTGCTGCCGAGCGAGAGCACGGCCCGGGTCAGCGCTCCGCCCTCCCCCGGCGCAGGCGGACCGATACGTCGGCGAACTCGTGGGGAATCGGTGCGTGGGGCTTGTGCACGGTGACCGTCGCGGTGCTGACCCGCTCGTCGTCGAGGCAGACGTCGAGCAGCCGGTCGGCGAGCGTCTCGATCAGGTCGACGGGCTCGCCGGTGATCACCTTGACCAGCCGGCCGGCCAGCACGCCGTAGTCGACCGTCTTGGTCAGGTCGTCGTCACGGGCGGCGGCGCTCAGGTCGAGCTCGAGCACCACGTCGACGAGGAAGTCCTGACCCTCGGCGCGTTCGGTCGCCAGCACGCCGTGCCAACCCCGGGCCCTTAACCCTTTGAGCGTGATCCGGTCGGTCATGACGGGTCTCCACTTCGTGGTGACCCGCCCTGCCCGGGCGGGCTCTGCTGATGATGCCCTCGCCAAGGCTCGGTCATGACGGGTCTCCACTTCGTGGTGACCCGCCCTGCCCGGGCGGGCTCTGCTGATGATGTCCTCGCCAAGGCTCGGTCATGCGCTGTCCTCCTCGTACACCAGGCGGGGTCGCCCGCTGGCCTGCCACACGGCGATCGCGTCGGTGGTCTCCCGCACGTCGTGCACCCGCACGCCCCAGGCGCCGGCGGCGACCGCGAGCACGCTGGTCGCGACCGTTGCCGCTGTGCGCTGGTCGGTGGGGCGAGGTGTGCCGTCCGGCTCGGCCAACAGGCGGCCGAGGTAGGACTTGCGGCTGGCGCCGAAGAGCACGGGGTAGCCGAGGGCGATCAGCTCCGGCAGGCCCCTGGTGAGGGTCCAGTTGTGCTCGGCGCGCTTCGCGAAGCCCAGGCCGGGGTCGATGACGATCCGGTCGGCGGCCACCCCGGCCGCGAGCGCTTCGTCGACCCGCTGGCTCAGCTCGTCGCGTACCTCTTTGACCACGTCGTCGTAGTTGGCCAGGTCGGCCATCCGGCGGGAGTGGCCACGCCAGTGCATCAGCACCCAGGGGCAGCCGGCACCGGCGACGACCTTGGCCATGTCGGGGTCGGCGAGGCCGCCGGAGACGTCGTTGACCACCGTGGCGCCGGCCTCCAGCGCGGCCGCGGCGACGCTGGCCCGGGTGGTGTCGATGCTCATGGTCACGCCCTGGTCGGCCAGCGCGCGGATGACCGGCAGGACCCGGGCCGCCTCGGTGTCCGGGTCGACCCGCTCGGCGCCCGGCCGGGTCGACTCGCCACCGACGTCGACCAGGTCCGCGCCGTCGCGATGCATGGCGATGCCGTGCGCGATCGCGGCCGCGAGACCACCGCCCGGGTCGGAGGAGAAGTATCGCCCGCCGTCCGAGAACGAGTCGGGCGTGACGTTGAGGACGCCCATCACGACCGGGTCGGGCGACCGCAGCAGATCGGTCACCTGTAGACCGTACCGAACAGCGTTCCGGCCCTGTCGTTCGAACTCGTGTGCCACATCGGCCACACCGGCCACGAGGGGCGCACCAGGCGCATTCTTCGTAGCTTGTTCGAAGCAGGGCTCCGCCGTACGCTTTGCAATTGCTAATGATTCCGGCGCCAAGACGGAGGAGACAGGCCGAAACCGGGACAAAACACCCGAGGATGAGACACCGTTAGCGGTGAGCGCACAACATCCGGGCCGGCGGACAAGACGTACGACAAAACGTCACCCGAAGGCCTGACAATCACAGTGCCGCGGCTCCGCCGGCCGTCGGCACCGGGGAGGTTTTCCGATGATCGCCACTGAGCTCGTCCAGCAGGCGTGGAGTGCGTCCGCGCACGCCGCGTCGGGCGTGCTCGCCCACGTCATCGCGGGTGAGGCAGACCCGAAGGGCATCGACACATCAGGCATCGTCACCTTCTTCGCCAGCAAGGTGGCGCCGATTCTGCTTGCGGTGCTCGGCGTGATCTTCATCGGCCGCGCGAGCAAGGGCGAGGTCTCCAAGGTCCTGACCAGCTCGGCCATCGCCATCGTCGGCCTCGCGTTCATCGCGGGCGCGGCGACTTTGTTCTTCGTCGGTGACTACCTGATCAAGCTGATCTTCGAATAGGCCGCGGAGCACGAGATGCGGCTGCGCACCGATGACGACATCTACCGGGCTCGCCTGGTTTACCTGGGCCCGCCGGGATACACGCTTCCGATCCATCTGCCCTATGCGCAATATGGGCTGTTCATGCTGCTTGTGCCGCTCTATATCTTCATCCACTACCTGTTCACGTTCAGCGTCGAGCTCTTCCCGGCCTGGGAGATCGCGCTCGCGATCGTGACGACCTCGTTCATCTTCCGCCACGTCGACCCCGACCGTCCCGCACGCGTGGTGATCCGCACGGCGCTCACCGACTGGCGCCGCACCCGCGAGCCCGCAGTCGAGCAGCGCGACCCCCGTCTGGTCGCGACCAAGATCAGGATCCGCGAGGAGCTGGTATGACCCGGCATCCGGAGCCCGTCCAGCAGATCAGCCGGCCGTCACCCCCTCGAAACCGAGGAGCGTTCGCGGAACGGAGCGAGGTCCTCGCATGAATCGACCCGTCCCGCCGGAGTCCCGTCCGGCCGACACGCAGTCCGGAACCAGCGGTCACCGTCAGCGATCAACTGACTACCCTGCGACGGATCTTGATGCCGCTGAGCTTGACGAGGAGCGGACGGACAACGAACTCGTGACCACTCCTGGTCACGGTTCGGTGGCGGTTTTCCAGGCGCCGGGGCCGGCCCGCTCCCGGCCGGCCGAGGAGCGCGGCCGCGCGGTGCCAGCCGGTCGCCGACCCGACGCCGACATCGACTCACCGTTCCTCGACCTCTTCGGTGGTGCCGCGCCGCCGCAGGCTGCTCCGCCGCAGGGTCCCCCGCCGCCGCAGGGCGGCGAACCCGCTGGCGGTCGGCACGCGCTGACCAATGGCAATGGCGCGGGGCCGACCGCCCCGCCGCGCGGCGCCGAGCCTGTTTACGGCGCTGATCCCGCGCTGACCGGCCACCTCGACGCCGTCGAGCCACCGCGGCGTGGTGCCGACCCGCGCGGCGGCGACTCGCGTGGAACCGACCTGCGCGGTGCCGACCAGCGTGGAACCGATCGGCGTGGAACCGACCCGCGTGGAACCGACCAGCGCGGTGGCGACCCGCGTGGAACCGACCAGCGCGGTGGCGACCAGCGTGGAACCGACCAGCGCGATCCCGACCCGCGTGGAACCGACCCGCGTGGAACCGACCCGCGTGGAGCGGACCCGCGTGGAGCGGACCCGCGTGGAGCGGACCGGCGTGGAGCTGAGCCGCTTCGGGGTATCGAGGCTTCGCGGGGTGTCGAGTCGCTGGCGCCGAATGGGCCGTCGGTTGACCGGCAGCGCATTGTCAGCCGGGCCAACCGGGCGCCGGGCGAGACCGGCCGGGTCGACAACCGTGCCGGGCGGCGGGGCGAGCCCGCGCCGCATGCTGACGCCTATCTCGACCCTGGCTCCGAGATGTTGCCCGAGCCTCGGCCCGAGCCACGCCGCCGCAGCGAGCCGCCGACGGCCAGCCGGCTGGCGTCTCCGCAGCACCCGTCCCGGCCGCGGCGACCGGCCACGGGGCCCGCCTCCGGCGTACCCCCGATGCCCGCTGGTCAGGAACGTGCCGCCGAGGTCGCGCCGCGCTCGGAGCGCACGCCCGACCTGCCTGGCGCGCAGTTGCCGATCGTGCGCGAGCCGGCGCAGCCGCCGCGCCGCCGGGATAAGGGTCGCGAGCCGGCAAAGAAGCCGACCACGGTCAAGCCGCCGCAGATCAAGTTCGGCGACCGCGACCCGAGTATCGGCCTGGCAATCACCGAGATCGCCGGGCACCTGACCTTCACTCCCAACACGGTGACCGCCTGGTACTGGCTGCCGGAGGTGCGCTGGGCGTTCCGGCCCGACGCCGAGCGCGAGGCGTTGCTGTCCGCGATCTCCGAGCAGTACGCGGGTCTCGCCGGCTTCCGCCTGCACCTGCGCCGCACCACCCGGCCGTTCCCGGCCGACGAGTGGGCCCGCACTGTCGACACCCACACGCCCTCGCCGCTGTCCAGCGTGCCGGGCGCGACGTCCTGGTCCGACCACCTGGTCGCGGCGCAGCGGCACCTGCTGTCGGTCAACCACGCCGAGGGCCAGACCTACCTGGGCGTCACGTTCGCGCGCCGGTCGCTCGGCAACAGCCTGTCCGAGCGGGTGCTGCGCACCTTCGGCCGCGGCGTCGCCGAGGGCGAGCGCCGCAAGCTGAGTCGCACGGTCGAGCAGTTCGACGAGGTGCTCGGCGCGTTCGGCATGCGCGGGCGGCGGGTCACGCCACACGAGCTTGAATGGCTGCTCTACCGCTCGGTCGCGCTGTGCATGGCGCCCCCGACCACGCTCTCGCCGGTGACCAACGGCCAGTGGGAACGCGGTGACCTGCTTGGGCTCACCGAGCAGATCGAGCGCTATCGCACGCCGTACGGGTCGACGGTCAAGCTCGTCAACCGGATGACCGGCGAGGAGCGGCACGTCGCCGTGCTGGCCGTCGGCCGGATGGAGCCACTGGAGATCCCCGAGCGGCACGAGCCGTGGATGCACTTCCACGAGCGGCTGCCGTGGCCGATGGAGCTGTCGTCGCGGATCGACGTGCTCGGCTCGGGCGACTCGTTCCGCAACCTCGAGCACCGGCTCCGGATGATCCGGTCGCAGCAACTCGACTACGCCGAGCACGGCATCGACGCCCCGCCCGAGCTCGAGCGGCTGGCCAAGCGCGCGCTGGTGATCGGCGACGAGATGACCACCGGTCTGCCGGTCGAGTCGGCCCGCGCGCACGGCTGGCACCGCATCGCCGTCGGCGGCCGCACCCGCGACGAGTGCCTCGAGCGGGCTCGCCGGCTGATCCAGCTCTACTCCCGGGAACTGCGCATCTCGCTGCAGCACCCGAAGAACCAGGACTGGCTGGCCCGCGAGTTCATCCCCGGCGAGCCGATCGCCAACACGGGCTACATCCGCCGGATGCCGGTCAAGCTGCTGGCGGCCGCGCTGCCGCAGGCGGCGTCCACGGTCGGCGACCGCCGCGGCGACCTGATCGGCCGCACCGCGGGCACCTGCCGCCGGCCGGTCTTCCTGGACCTGCACTTCCCGATGGAGGTACGCGAGCGCTCCGGCCTGGCGGTCTTCGTAGCCGAGCCCGGCGGTGGCAAGTCGACGCTGCTGGGTGCACTCGGCTACCTGGCGGCCCGGCGCGGCGTCCAGGTCACCCTGCTCGACCCGTCGGGCCCGCTGGCCCGGCTGTGCGCGATGCCGGAACTCCGGCCGTTCTCCCGGGTGCTCAACCTGACGGGTTCGGAGGCCGGCACGCTGGCGCCGTACTCGCTGATTCCCACGCCCTTGCGCACGGAGTTCTCACTGGGCGCGCCGGGTGACCGGGAGTACGAGATCGCGGTCTCCAACTCGCGAGCCGAGCGCCGGATGCTGGTCCAGGACATCTGTCAGATGCTGGTCCCGCCGCAGGTGGCCCGCCAGGCTTCCACGGCGACGCTGTTCCGGCACGCGGTGCGCCAGGTCCCGGCCGAGGAGACCTCGACGCTGGACGACATCGTCGCCTGCCTGGCCGGCATGGACGACGACGATGGCAAGGAACTGGCCAACCTGCTGCTGGACACGGCCGAAATGCCACTCGCGCTGCTGTTCTTCGGCCGCCCCCCAGAGCACCTGCTCGGCGCGGACGCGGCCCTGACGGTCATCACGATGGCCGGCCTGCGCCTACCGGACCTGAAGATCGAACGCGAGTACTGGTCAGCCGAGGAATCGTTGGCGCTGCCCATGCTGCACACGGCCCACCGCCTGGCGGTCCGGCGCTGCTACGGCGGCTCGATGTCATCGCGGAAAATGGTCGGCCTGGACGAAGCGCACTTCATGGAGGGCTGGCGTTCGGGCCGCTCGTTCCTGGTGCGCCTGGCCCGAGACTCCCGCAAGTGGAACCTGGCGGCCCTGGTGGCGTCGCAGAACCCACGCGACATCCTGGGCCTGGACGTCCAGAACCTCGTGTCGACGGTGTTCGTGGGCCGGATCGCGGAAGACCAGGAAATCGCGTCGGAAGCGCTACGCCTGCTGCGGGTCCCGGTGAACGACGGCTACGAGGCCACCCTCGCCAGCCTGTCCAACGTGGACACGGCATCATCGGCCCGGCTAGGTTTCCGCGAGTTCGTCATGCGCGACGTAGACGGCCGGGTCCAAAAGATCCGAGTCGACGTCTCGTACGTCGAAGGCCTGCTGGACCACCTGGACACCACCCCGGCGGTGGCGGCGTCGACGCCGTCCCTCCTCCCGCCGGCCCTTGCAGACCTGGAGGAGTAGATGGCTCGGGCGCGAGCACGGGTAGTCTCTCTGGTCCTCACCCTGCTGGTGGCGGCCGTCGCCACCATCAGCTGGCCGGCCTTGGGCGCAACCGCCGCCCCGCCAACTAAGGCACCCGCTGACGTCTGCACAGTCGACGAGTGGGAGGCGAACTTCCGTGCCTGCGTCAGCAAGTTGCCGGAAGTCAGCGCAGACCGCCTGACCTGCCTCAATGCCCCGAATCCAAGCAACCCTGACGCGGGTCTGGCGGGTTGGTTCGCGAGTCGACCGGAAGGTTCGGCACGCTCGGGCGTCGTCGGCATCTACAGCGACTACGGCTACGCCGGTTATAGCTATTCCACCTACGACATTGAAGGCGGCTGCGCCTCAACTGTCCTGCATCCCGACTACCGTTTCTTGACGACGGTCGCTAACGGCGAGTTCATGATCGCGACTGCGGTCGTAGGCGCTTCCAACGCCGTGCGCGAGCGCGCATGGAATCCGGCGACGATGTGGGGCTGGGCCGACCCCCTGGTAGACCAGGCAACGAAGGCGGTTTATACGAAGGTGTTCACCGCCTTCGGGGGCATCACACTGGCGATCGTTGGTTTGTACCTCATTTGGCGGTCGCGTCAGTCCGACATGAGCAACGCCATGACCACCACTGGCTGGGCGCTCCTCGTCATGGTCGCTGTGACTGCGCTGGCTGCATGGCCGGTGAAATCAGCGAACATCGCCGATGACACGCTCGTCAGCGCACTCGGCGTTGTGCACGACGCCGTCGGTCCACGCCCGGATGATGGCCAATGCCGCCTCGGCGATCCCAACGCCTGCAAGGACAACCGGCCGCCGGCCGTGCGGGCGAGTGACACCGTCACCGAGACCATGCTCTATCGCAACTGGCTTCGAGGTGTTCTCGGGTCTGCTGACAGCGTGACTGCCAAAAAATACGGTCAGGCGCTTTACGACGCCAAATCGTTCCGCTGGGACGAAGCCGAAAAGCTCCGTCAAAATCCTGGCACTCGCGACCAGATGCTCGCCGAAAAAAAGACTCAGTGGATGAAGGTCGCCGAGCAGATTAAGACCGAAGACCCCGAGGCGTACGACTACCTCCAGGGCGAACGCGACATGGATCGGGTCGGCGCTGGCTTCATCGCGCTGCTCGCGGCGTTCCTCTTCGCCTTGTTCGACCTCACCGCGTCGCTCCTCGTGTTGCTCGGCTTCTTAATCTTCCGCTGGGCAGTCATCGCTGCACCGATCTTGGGCACAGTGGGTCTGATGCGTCCGGCTAGCGCCGGCATTCGGCGGTTGGCGAACGCGGTAGTCGCCGCGGTCTTCAACATCGCGATCTTCGGCACCGGGGCCGCGATCTACCTGTTCGCCGTCGACTTGATCATGAATACTCCGACGCTACCGGGCTGGCTCCAGGTAGTCCTCGTGTGGCTTTGCGGCGTGGTGGGCTGGCTACTGCTCCGCCCATACCGGCGAATCACACAACTCGGCGGCAAGGATGGCACTGCCGCGATCACGTCGGCCGGCTCCTGGCATCGGCGATTCTTCCGCGACATGCGTGAGGCCGCGAAACTGGACGTCGTCGAGCCTGGTGGCACCTCCGAACCACACGTTGGCAAGCGTCGCGGGGTCCTTGCCGAAGGAACATCGATGCGACCGGAAGCTCGGCACGAGGATCCGAGCCACGGCGCACCCAGCGGTGGAGAGCAGAATCGGCCGGAAGAGCGGTCCGACGCCCCAACCGCGACCCCGCCGCGAAGTCCTGCCGTGCGGCCGGGCCGCCGCCAACCCGAGCGATGGGTGGAGCCGGACGTTCCGCAAACCGCGCCGGCCAGCTACGCGATCTATCGGCCGGAATCCACCAAGGACGCCCCACCCGCGCCGACATCGCCACGGGTCCGATCCGAGGCGAGGTGAGACGTGCGGCGGGTGTTCCAACTCCTCGGTTCCTCGGCGCTGCGGTCACGACTCGGAGTCGCCGTGGTCTTGGCGATCGTGGTCTTCGGTGTGGTCGGCATCGCCCGAGTCGTTTCCGGTCCTGACGGTCGGTCCGCAGGGGTTTTCCCCGCAGTCGACATTTCCAGCACGGCGACCACCGCCGATCCGGGGGCGGCCGACGACGGTGTGGTCGAACCGCGACCGGCCACCTCCACCGTGGTGGATCCCGGGCCCAGCCTGAGTCCGGGCGCTCCGGAACCTGCGGAAATCGCGAAAGCGTTCGCGACCTCCTGGCTGGACCGCACGGCGAAGGTAGCGGACTGGTACGCGGCGCTGGTTCCGCACGTCACTGCCGATCTCGCTGCCAAGCTCAAAGGAGTGGACCCGGTCGTCGTACCGGCGGAGCGTCTGACAGGTCCACCAACGGTGGTGCCACGGGGTACGGGTTTGGTAGAGGTCTCCTATCCGGTCGACTCCGGAACGCTGCTGCTCCGGGTCGTCGTCGCAGAGGGACGGTGGCTGGTGGACGGCGTTGACTGGGAGCGCGCATGACGCTGACCGGCGAACTGGACGAGGCGATCCAGCGACGCCGCCCGAAGCGGGTGGTTGCCCTGGTCGCTGTCACCGCCACACTCGCATTGCTCTGCTGCGGTGGCGGCACCGCCGCCTTCTTCTTGGACGGCCTGAGCAACGACAACAACCAGGCCCTTTCGTCCTACGGCTGCGGCGCCGCCGGCCCACTGCCTGACGACGGTGATCTCCCACGGGTCTCTGGCTACAGCGAACCCCAGCTGCGGAACGCGGCGACGATCATCAATGTCGGCGCGGACCTCAAGGTGCCGCCAAAAGGTTGGGTCATCGCGATCGCGACCGCGATGCAGGAATCGTCGCTGAACAACCTGGGCAACCTCGGCTCACGCAATGATCACGATTCGCTCGGGCTCTTCCAGCAACGTCCGAGCCAAGGTTGGGGCACGCCGAGGCAGGTCCAGGACCCGGTCTACGCCAGCCGGAAGTTCTACCAGAAGCTCGTGAAGGTCCGCGGCTGGGAGCAGATGTCTCTGACCGACGCCGCCCAGGCAGTGCAGCGCAGCGCGTTCCCGGACGCCTACGCCAAGCATGAACCTGACGCTGCGGAGATCGTGAACATGCTGGCCGACGGTGCGGCGCGAGCGGTCGGAGCCAACTCGACATTGACCTGCGCCGCGATGGGCGACGTGGCAGCGTCAGGTTGGACCACCCCCGTCAAGGCCGGCGTCGTCTCAGGGTTCCGGACCTCATCGCGCCCCAGCCATCAGGGTGTCGACCTCGGCGCCTCCCGCGGCGACGACATCCTCGCCGCAGCCGCCGGCACGGTCATCGTGTCGCGGTGCGACAACGACCAAACACCGCCGTTCCGTTGCGACCGCGACGGTTCGCCGTCGACGCCCGGTTGCGGCTGGTATGTCGATATAATGCATGCCGACGAGGTCATGACCCGCTACTGTCACATGCTTTACCGCCCCAAGGTCCGAGTAGGGCAAGCGGTGGCCGCCGGCCAGCCGCTCGGCATCGTCGGCACGAGCGGCCACTCGTCGGGGCCCCACCTACACTTCGAGGTGCACCTGAATGGCGACCGCAGCTCAGCGGGTGCGACTGAGCCTTTGAAGTGGATGCGGGAAAAGGGCGCGCCGCTAGGCACCGGCGCATAACTGCCGGACCTTCGGCGCGCGGAGCGGAGATAACTGATGAGCCGCGAGCCGATGCCAGACCCGTTCGCTGACCAGCCCGACTGGGCGCCCCGGCCACCCCGCTCAATCGTGCCCACACCGGCTGCGAGCGTTGAGGATCTGCGCGGGCGACGTCTGGTAGTCGGGTTTCCGGGCGCCGGTTGGCGTGGCGATCTACGTGCCGATGATCGGATCGTGCAAGGCAGCCGCACCTACGTCCCGGCGATCCCAGAGCAGGAGTGGTACCGCGCCGAGTCCGAACAGATCGAGGTCTTCGCCCCGCTGGTACCGATCGACCGGGTCTGGGTCGAGACGTTGGGCGCTCCTGGGAAGGCCGGGGGCCATCGGGACGTGATCTCCCGGCTTGTCTCGCTCGACTTCCCGGCCACCCGCGTGGCGGTGCCAGCAGTCGATGTGGACGCTCTCTCTGGCCGACGAGTCGTTCAGGTGGTCGACGGGGTCGAGCGCCGAGATCTTCGTGCGGTCACCGAAGTACACACCAATGCAGATGGCGACATCTGCGTTCGGCTGGCGACAGAGCTCGAATGGTATCGCTGGGCGTGGAGCGGACAAGCACCGAAGACCGTCGAGGTCCCTGTGCATCTGCTCTGGATCGAATAGTTAGCCGAGCAGTTGCGCACCGCAGACTTTCCACCCGTCGCCTTCGTCCACGACCCTGAACTGCCAATCTTGCGTGGACCTTTCGGCACCCGCGATTGTTCGAGTGAGTTGCGTAGCCACAGTTCGATCGGAACCAGCCTCGGTTACCGCGAGCGGACCCCACGACACATCGATCGTGATTCCAAAGCCCTCTTCCCGATGGTCCACATCTGCCCTGAAGGCCCGGATGGGCTCCAGCCCACGGTCTTCCTTGCATTCGAGCGACTCGGCACGAACGTCGTTACGTTGCACGAGGAACTCCCGCAGGTAGTTATCGACCGTCACGTCTGGCTCTCCGCGGTCGATGGCGGTGGCTTCGTCGTAGAGGTTGATTCCTACTCCTACTCCGCCCAGGCAGAGCAGGGTCAGCACCCCCCCGATCACCATCAGGAGGAGGCGCAGCGGGCGGACGCTTCGCTCGCCCGGGGTCGTGCGTGCGGAGGATGCGGCGGCCACATGACGAGGTTAGCCGTACGGCACGCGGAGGGGAGCGTGGGACATTCTGCCGCGCTGCTATACCGTCACTCCGGGAGGTGAGCGGTGTGTCCAGGACGCAGGCGCGAGCCTTAGAAGCCGCCGCGCTGCACCGCCAAGCTGCTGCGGTCGTTGATGCCGCCGAGGTGGCGCTTGTTGGTGTTCGGGCGCCTGTCGCTGACGAGCGCGCACAGCATGACCTGGCCGAACGGCTGCGGGCCGCGGCCGGTGTGCTCACGCCCGGCTGGCTTGGTGGGCAGCTCGACGCGCGGTTCGAAGACACTCCGCTCGGTGGTCCCCGGGTGCCTTCCTTCGTGCGGATCGGCACCGCTCAGCCGCTCGACGACGCACGCTTTCCCGCGATCGTTCCGCTGCTCGGCACCGGCCACCTGACGATCGACGCCGATGCTCGCGACCCCCGGGTCGCCGGGCTGATCAGGGCCACCCTGCTCCGGTTGCTCGCCGCCGCGCCGCCCGGGTCCTTGCTCGTACGCGCCGTCGATGCCGCCGGTGGCGGGATGCTTTTCGCACCCTTCGCCGCGCTCGCCGACGCCGGGTTGATGCCTCCGCCGGCCACCGATCGCACCGCTCTGCGGGCCGTGCTCGCCGAGGCCGAGCAGTGGGTGCGCCCCGCCCGCCCTACCGCCGTCCGGCACACCCGGCGCGAACGTACCCTCCTCGTGGTCATCGCGAGTTTGCCCGAACTCACCGAGACCGCCGATCTGACCCGCATCTCCGCGTTGGCTCAGGCGGGGCCGGACGCTGGTCTGCACCTGATCGTCGCCGGTTGGCCGCCGCCGCCGCTGACCCTGGAGACCACCCAGCAGCCCATGCCGCTGGCCACCCGGATCGCGTTGCGCAACCCCCATGCCCTGGTCAGCGACCCGCCCGGCGCCAACTTCGCGACGTCGCCGCACGTCGGGCTCAACGCTCCCGTGTTCCTCGATGACGACCCGCCGCCGCACCTGTTCGAGCGGGTTTGTGCCGAGCTCGGTGCTCGGTTCGCCGCCAGCTCGCGCCTCAACCTGCGGGACCTGTTGCCCGAGCAGGAGAGCGACACCTGGACCGACGAGTCCGCGTCCGGCCTGGCCACGGTGGTCGGCCACGACGGCGACCGGCCCGTAAACCTCCAGTTCAACGATCTGACTCCACACTGGATGATCGGCGGTCGGTCCGGTGCGGGCAAGACCGCGTTCCTGATCAACGTGCTGTACGGGTTGGCCACCCGCTACGGCCCCGACGAGATGACGCTCTACCTGCTCGACTTCAAAGAGGGCATCTCGTTCGCCGAGTTCGTGCCGACCGAGCGCGACCGCACCTGGCTGCCGCACGCCCGCGCCGTCGGGGTCGAGTCCGACCGGGAGTACGGCCTTGCCGTGTTGCGTGACCTCGACGCCGAGATGGGTCGCCGCTCGGTCGCCTACAAGCGGGCCGGCGTCACCCGGTTCACCGACCTGCGCGAGAGCCAGCCGCTGCCGCGGATCGTCTGCGTGATCGACGAGTTCCAGGTACTGCTGGCGGGCGCCGACCGGGCGGCCACCGAGGC
Source organism: Asanoa ishikariensis (assembly GCF_900107455.1). Classification (GTDB taxonomy): domain Bacteria; phylum Actinomycetota; class Actinomycetes; order Mycobacteriales; family Micromonosporaceae; genus Asanoa; species Asanoa ishikariensis. Next base: position 152,923 of record NZ_FNQB01000006.1, read on the forward strand.
GGTCACGCTGCTCGAGTCACTGGCCCGCAAGGGTCGCTCGTACGGCATCCATCTGGTCCTGGCCAGCCAGACCGTGCTCGGCGTCGAAGCGCTCTACGCCAAGCGCGACTCGATCTTCGGCCAGTTCCCGGTGCGGGTCGCCCTCCCGGGCGGCGGCGACGTGCTGGAGCCGACCAACGACGCGGCCGCCGGCCTCCCGCTCGGCGCCGCGGTCGTCAACACGGCCGGTGGCCTCGGCGGTCCGCGCGGCGCGACCCGCGGGCACGAGCGGGTGATCCGTTTCCCGGACCCGCACGGCGACCGGTCCGCGCTGGTCAAACTGCGACACGCGCTCTGGGAACGGCGCACCGCCGACGCCGCGCCGCCCAAGGTCTTCGCCGGGTACGCGCACCAGCACCTCAACGACGACCCCACCTTCCGGGCGGCCCTCGCCGGCCGGATCACCCGTCCCGCCGCGCTGGTCGGCCGCCACATCGACGTGTCGCTCAGCACCGCGGCCTTCCCGCTCGACACCGCGCCCGGCCGGCATCTCGCGGTGATCGGCCCGAGCGCGGCCGGCGCCGGGGTGCTCGACGCCGCAGCCCGCAGCGTCGCCGCGCACCACCCGCCGCGTACCGCCCGATTCGTGATCGCATCTCTGGTCGCCGAGGGCGACGACGTCGCCGCGGACCTGGCCCGCGACCTCGCCGAGCGGCAGGAGGTCGAGATGGTCACCGCGGCCGAGCTCGCCGACACGCTGACCATCGACCGCCCCGGCTACATGGTGGTGTTCGGAATGGACGCGATGGCCGGCGGCGCGCTGCCGCCCGACCGGCTCCGCCTGGTGTTGCGCACCGGCCCCGGCCGCGGCGTGCACCTGCTCTCCTGGTGGCGCGGCCTGCGACGGTTCACCGACGAGGTCGGCCCGGCCGCCCGCGAAGACGTCGCCGGCCTGGTGTTCCTCAACGTTCCCGGTGCCGACGTGAGCCTGCTGCTCAACCGCCCGGTCGACTGGCAGCCGCGAGACAACCGGGCGCTGCTGCACGACCGGCACACCGACCGCACCTCCGTGATCGTGCCGTTCGTGCGCTCCGAGGCCGACCGATGACCACCGACCAGCCGACCAACGGAACCCCGTACAGCGTGCCCGACCAGCCGACACCCACCCCGTTGCCGGCGCACCCGAACCCGGTGCCGCAACAGCCGTCCTACGGCCACTCGCACCGGCCGGACGACACCGACCCGGGCACGGCCTGGTCGGACTACTGCGCCGCCGCCCAACGGCTCGACGCGGTGCGCCGGGGTGCGGCCACCGCGGCCGGCGAGCAGGCCCAGGCGACCCGGGCGGCGCGCGAGGAGCTCTCCGCGGTCCGCGCCCGGCTGGTGCCGCAACAGGCGAGGTTGCGCGAGGCCGGCGTACCCGATGTCGATCTTCACCCGACCCGCGCGGACGCCGAGGCGGCCGGCCGGACCATCGGCGGCGATCCGGCGGGTGTGTTGACCGCGTTGCACCAGGCCCGATCGACCGCCGACCGCGCCGACGCCGCCCTGCTCGGGGTGCCCGGAGCCGCGCTCGGCGTGACCGGCCCCCGCACGCCGGTCCGCAGTTGGGTGCGCAACATGCTCGTATACGGGCCGTTCGCCGCTGCGGTCCTGGTGGTCCAGATCGCGCTGCTGGTCACCGCCCAGGGCACACCGATGACGATCTACGCACTCGGCTGTGGGCTCGCACTGCCGCTGGCCGCACTCGGGTTCGCCTGGGTCACGATCGGCGCCGCGTTCCCCGCCCCGGCCGGCGGCAAGGTCGACCGCACCCTCCCGATCGGCGCCGTGACCTGCTTCGCACCCGTCCTGATCACCCTCATCGGCCAGGCCGTCCTGGCCGTCACCTAGGCGGTCCGCATGCCGAACGTCGAAGAGGTCAAGCTCAACGTCGCCGCCTCGGTCGACCAGACCCAACGCGCCCTGCAGACCCTGCGCGGCGTGACGGACGCGTTCGACGAGGCCCTGACCCGCCTCCGCTTCACCGCGATCGGGTCAGCGCACCCGTCCATCATGGACGCGATCGCGAACCTGGAGCAGGCTCGGTCACGGCTCGACGAAGCGCAGTCGCTCGCCTCGAACGCGCTCAGCTCCGCCGACAACTTCCGCAGCATGGTCTAAATCAAAAGCAAGATGCGGTCCCGGGTTCGTCGAGGGCGCGACCGTTGCTCCCGCCGGGGACCGGGCCGGGCCCAAGGGGGCCCGTCCCTGCCAGGTCCGCGGGACACAACCAATGATCCGGGCTTCCCGGGTCAGGTGAGGGACGATCGTTGGTCCCGCCCGAAACTGGTGCGTGCCCTGGGGGCCCGTCCCTGCCAGGTCCGCGGGACACAATCCAACTGCGTTGGGCCCTTGCGTTGCGATAAGGTCCGCCGCGTGACTCGCTTCGTGCTTTCGCCGCCCGCCACTCGCTAACGATCATCGTTAGCTGACCCGGCTCTTTGCTTCTTTCCTGAGCCCGGGTCCTTCAGTGGCGCCCGGGCGGCGATGACACGGAGAACTGAGTTGCACTCGAAAACAACCCTGCCCGTTGGGCGGGGAATCCTTTACATCCTCGTAGCGGCGGTGGCCTGGGGCACGGCCGGCGCCGGCGCGGCGATCCTCTACAACACCAGCGGACTGGGCCCGATCGCGGTCTCGTTCTGGCGCTTTGCCTTCGGCGTTCTGCTACTCGGCGCGGTCCAACTACTGGCACGCCGCCGCCGGCCGGCCACCCGGCAACCGCTGCGCCACGTGGTGATCACCGGGTTGGGCCTGGTCGTCTTCCAGACGGCGTACTTCGCCGCGGTCCAATACGCCGGCCTCGCCATCGCGACCGTGGTGACGTTGGGCTCCGGCCCGATCCTGATCGCCGTCGGCGCCCGCCTCACGAGCGACGACGAACGCCTGGGCCGGGGCGGCGCCCTGACCGTAGGGCTCGCGCTGCTCGGCCTGCTCCTGCTCGTCGGCGGCGGAGGTGCCACCGGCGGTTCGGCGCCGACGTTGGGCCTGGCCTGCGCCGCCGTGTCCGCCACGGGCTATGCGGCCGTCACCCTGCTCAACCGCAGGTCCGGCCCGACCGCCGACCCGCTGTCCACGACCCTGGGCGGCTTCACGGTCGGCCTGATCTGCCTGTTCCCGGCGGCCCTGTTCGAAGGCCTGCTGCCCACCACCGGTGACGCCGGCCAGACGGTGGCCCTGCTCGCCTACCTGGGCGCGGCACCCTCCGCCCTGGCCTACGCCCTGTTCTTCGCGGGGCTGGCAGTAGTGCGCGCGACCACCGCCTCGGTGCTCGCCCTAGCCGAGCCCCTGGCCGCAGCCGTCATCGCAGTGCTCTGGCTCGACGAACGCCTCACGGTGTCAGCAACGGCCGGCTCGATCCTGCTGGGCGTGGCCGTGGTCGCACTGACCCTGACCGAACGCCGGGCTGCGCGCACGGCTACCGAACCCACCCCCACGCCAACCCTCAGCACGACCAGCTCAAGGTAATCGAGGCGCCGGCGGATACGGACGGGGGCAATCCACGTCCGCCGGCACCACCCCGGCCTCAAGACGCTCACACGGCCGGGCCCAGCTGACGGCGTGCGCTCCGACCTTGGTGCCGGGTCATTGTGATCACCACAGCTCGCCGGTGAAGAAAACCCCTGCGGACCTGGCAGCGAAGCGAAGCGAGCGGTCCCCGGCGGGAGCAACGGTCGTGCCCACCACGGACCCGGGAAATCACCCGATGATCAGGGCCATCGCTTCGGATCGGCTCTTGGCGTCGCTCTGGAAGATGCCGCGGACCGCGGACGTCACCGTCTTGGCGCCGTCCTTCTGGATGCCGCGCATCGCCATGCAGAGGTGTTCGCATTCCAGCACCGCGATCACTCCGCGGGGCTCGAGCTTTTGCATCAGCAGGTCGGCTATCTGGGTCGTGAGCCGCTCCTGGACCTGCGGGCGGCGGGCGTAGATCTCGACGATGCGGGCCAGCTTGGACAGGCCGGTTATCCGGCCGCTCGGGCCCGGGATGTAGCCGATGTGCGCCACGCCCTTGAACGGGAGCAGGTGGTGTTCGCAGACGCTCATGACCTCGATGTCGCGGACCAGCACCAGTTCCTGGTGCGCCGCGTCGAAGGTCGTGTTGAGCACCTGGGCCGGGTCGACCCGGAGGCCCGCGAAGAGTTCCGCGTAGGCGCGGGCGACTCGCAGCGGGGTCTTGGTCAGGCCGTCGCGGTCCGGGTCTTCGCCGATCGCGATCAGGATCTCGCGGACGGCCTTCTCGATCCGGCCCAGGTCGACGGCCTCTTCAACCGGGCGGCCCGCGAGCTTGCCGTCCACGAGCCGGGCGGCGAGGTAATCGAGCTCTACCTCGCCGTCCGCCTCGTAGTCGATGTTGCTCAGTGTGCGCCGTCCGAGTTGTTGTTGGGCGAGCTGCCGCCCACTCGGGCCTCGGCTCCGTCGGCCTCGGCCTGGACCTTGAGCGCGTCGCGCTCGGCCGGGGTGAGGACCGGCGGCTCGGTCGACGGGCGACGCTTGCCGAAGCCGTTGAAGGGTGCCATCGGCGGCCGCTTGACGACTCGCGCGGCGATCCGCGCCATGTCGGCGGTCGAGATGGTCTCCTTCTCGATCAGCTCCAGCACGAGGCTGTCGAGGACGTCCCGGTATTCCACCAGGATCTCCCAGGCCTCGTCGTGCGCGAGCTCGATCAGCGAGCGGACCTCGCCGTCGATCTCGGCCGCGACCACGTCCGAGTAGTCGCGCTCGTGGCCCATCGTGCGTCCCAGGAACGGCTCGTCGCCGCTGGTGCCGTACTTGACCGCGCCGAGCTTCGACGACATGCCGTATTGGGTGACCATCGCCCGGGCCAGCGACGTGGCCTTCTTGATGTCGTCGCCCGCGCCGGTGGTCGGCTCGTGGAAGACCAGTTCCTCGGCCGCCCGACCGCCCAGCGCGTACGCCAGCGTGTCGATCATTTCGGCCCGGGTCTGGGTGTACTTGTCTTCCGTCGGCAGCACCAGGGTGTGACCCAGCGAACGCGAGCGCGGCAGGATCGTCACCTTGTGCACCGGCGCCGAGTGCGGCAGCGCCCAGGCGACCAGCGCGTGGCCGCCCTCGTGATAAGCGGTGATCTTCTTTTCGTGGTCGCTCATCACGCGGGTCTTGCGCTGCGGGCCGGCGACCACGCGGTCGATCGACTCTTCGAGGTTGTCGTTGGTGATCGCCCGGCCGTCGACGCGGGCGGTCAGCAGCGCGGACTCGTTGATCACGTTGGCCAGGTCGGCACCGCTGAAGCCGGGGGTACGCCGGGCGACCGCGTCGAGGTCGACGTCGGGCGCGAACGGCTTGCCCTTGGCGTGCACCCGCAGGATCGCCTTGCGGCCGTCCATGTCGGGGGTGTCGACGGCGATCTGCCGGTCGAAGCGGCCGGGACGCAGCAGCGCCGGGTCGAGGATGTCGGGCCGGTTCGTGGCCGCGATCAGGATGACCCCGCCCTTGGTGTCGAAGCCGTCCATCTCGACGAGGAGCTGGTTGAGCGTCTGCTCGCGCTCGTCGTGACCGCCGCCCATGCCGGCGCCGCGGTGGCGGCCGACGGCGTCGATCTCGTCGACGAACACGATCGCCGGAGCGTTGGCCTTGGCCTGCTCGAAAAGGTCGCGGACCCGGCTCGCGCCGACACCGACGAACATCTCGACGAAGTCCGAACCGGAGATCGAGTAGAACGGCACGCCGGCCTCACCGGCGACCGCTCGGGCGAGCAGCGTCTTACCGGTGCCCGGCTGGCCGAAGAGCAGCACGCCCTTCGGGATCTTGGCGCCGAGCGCCTGGTACTTCGCCGGGTTCTGCAGGAAGTCCTTGATCTCGCGAAGCTCTTCGACCGCCTCGTCGGCGCCCGCGACGTCCGCGAACGTCGTCTTCGGCGTGTCCTTGGTGATCATCTTCGCCTTGGACTTGCCGAAGTTGAGGACGCGGGAGCCGCCGCCCTGCATCTGCGACATGAAGAACAGCAGCAGCACGACGAGCAGGACGATCGGGAGCAGGTTGACGAGCAGGCTCAGCAGAACGTTGTCGCCGGAGACCTGGGTGTCGATGTCACCGCTGATCCGGTCGGCGGTCTTGGCGTTCTGGACGTCGTTCCAGATCTCGTCGCCGACCTCGGCCGGGAACTGCGCCTCGATGCGGTTGGTATTGGTGTCGCCGAACTTCTGCGGTTGGGCGAGCGTCATCTGGAGGGTCTGTTCCTTGTCCTGGAACGTAACCTCTTGGATGCTGTTGGCGGGTCCGCTGTTGAGCTGCTGCAGCGCGACGCTGGTATCCACGCGGTGGAAGCTGGGTCCACCCGTGAACAGCGAGCTGAGCGCGATTGCGCCGGCGATCACAAGGATGATCCAGACCACCGGTCGGCGGAAGAAACGCGTACGTTCCATACTGTTGTCGAGCGGCGAGCCGCCCGCATCCTCCTGATCGACGTTATGACCGTGCCGGACTGGTGCTCCGGGGTGTCGGCCCGCCGCGGCTCCCCTGCCCAGGACAAGTCCTGTTCAGGACGGCCACGACCCGCGCCGCCGGGTGCGCCACGGTCATTCGAAGGTACACCCCGAGCGCGAGGCGCAAACCACTGAGCCCCGCGCTAGTCCATACGGTAGCCGGGGATGCTGTAAGTCCGCTGTACGAAGTTGAGGAGATCCTCAAACTCGGGCGTATACCTCAGGCTTGAGGACGCCGACGTAGGGCAGCTCACGGTAGCGCTCGTTGAAGTCGAGCCCGTATCCGACCACGAACTCGCTCGGGATGTCGAACCCCACGTACTTCACCGGCACGTGCACCTTGATCGCGTCCGGCTTGCGGAAGAGGGCGACCACCTCGACGCTCGCGGCAGCCCGGGACTCCAGGTATTTGAGCAGCCAGGAGAGCGTCAGCCCGGAGTCGACGATGTCCTCGACCACGATCACGTGGCGGCCGGCGATGTCCCGGTCGAGATCCTTGAGGATCCGGACGACCCCGGACGAGGTCGTGCCCTGCCCGTACGAGGAGACGGCCATGAACTCGAGCTCCACCGGCGGGCCGTGGCGGCCTAGCTCCCGGGCGAAGTCGGCCACGAACATCACGGCGCCCTTGAGTACGCAGACGAGCATCAGCCCGTCCGTGACGTTCGCGTAGTCGCTGGCCACCTGCTTGGCGAGGGCTCCGGTCTTCTCCCGGATCTCCTCTTCGGTGATGATCACGTGATCGATGTCGGCGTCGTACCAGGTGCCGGAGCCGTCGGTCATGCCCCTAGCCTGCCCCACGCGGGTTACGCCCCGATGGCCGACCCACCAGGAAGAAAGGTGGCCACCCAGCGCTACCGGGCGGCCACCTACCAAGATCAGTAAGTCTGTGGGTCTCGGAAACCACCGCGTGATGGCTTCCAGTCGGCCGAGTCGTGGGTGTCGGCGGTGAGGCCGGCGGCGGACGCAACCGCGAGGAGGAGCAGAAACGCGACGAAAAGGACGAGTTCCATGGCGGTATCCCTCTGTTTGGTAGTGCTCTTTGGGTGAGGACCGCCGGTGCGCACCGGGCTTGACATAGATAAGTCTGCGCCGGCACCGGACATACAGACAGTGGCAGAGATGCCATAGTCCCTCGAATTTCTGCCACCCTTCCGCTAGCCTGTGAGCATGCTTCGCAACGTCGCAGTGGTGGTCATGGACGGCGTCGCCGCCTTCGAGCTCGGCGTGCTGTGTGAGGTCTTCGGCACCGATCGCACGGCCGACGGCTTCCCCGGCTACCGGTTCCACGTGTGCTCGCCGGACGGTGGCCCGGTGCAGGCCCAGAACGGCTTCACCCTGCTCCCGGCCGCCGACCTGAGCCCGCTGGAAGACGCCGACCTGGTCGCCGTGCCGGCGCACAAGGACGGCGCGTCCGTGCCACCGGCGGTCCTGGCCGCGCTGCGCAGGGCCGACGCCCGGGGCGCCCAACTGTTCAGCGTCTGCTCGGGCGCGTTCGTCCTGGGCGAGGCCGGCCTGCTCGACGACCGCGAGTGCACCACCCACTGGCGCTACGCCGACGCGCTACAGGACCGCTTCCCGCGCGCCAAGGTCGCCTGCAACAACCTCTACGTCCACGACGGGAACCTGCTGACCAGCGCCGGCACGGCGGCCGGCATCGACGCCTGCCTGCACCTGGTGCGCCAGCAGCACGGCTCGGAGATCGCCACGAAGCTGGCCCGCCGGATGGTCGTCCCGCCGCACCGCGACGGCGGTCAGGCGCAGTACATCGAGGCCCCGATCGCGCGTACGCCCGAGGCACCCACCCTCGAACCGCTGCTCACCTGGCTGATCACCAACCTCGACCGGCCGATCACCGTCGACGACCTGGCCGCCCGCGCCCACATGGCACCGCGCACGTTCGCCCGCCGGTTCCGCGCGGAGACCGGCACGACGCCGCACGACTGGGTGACCGGCCAGCGCGTCCTGCTCGCCCGGCGTCTGCTGGAGGAGACAGAGCTCGCGGTCGAGACGGTCGCGGGCAAGAGCGGCTTCGGCGACGCGGCGACGTTGCGGCACCACTTCAGCCGGCGGGTCGGCGCGACGCCGCACGCGTACCGGTCGACGTTCCGCAAGTAGTCAGTCCGTGACGACTCGCAGCACGCCGGCGATCCGGGCCGCCCGGATCCCGCCGGGCAGGTGGACGGCGCCCTGGCCGTGCCAGCCGGTGACCAGCGCCTCGAGCGCGGTGACGTGCCGGTGCGACAACGCGGCCGGCGAGCAGCCCAGCGACAGCGCCCACGAATGCAGGGCCCGCGCGCGCAACGCCGGCAGCAGCGCTTCGAGCATCGCGACCGACAGTCCTTCGTCGATCAGGGACCGCTCCAGCTCCTCGGCGGCGAGCACGTCGAGCGCCTCGGCGTCCTGGGCCAGCAGCCGCGCGGTGCGAGCCAGGTTGGACACCACGCCGGGGCCGAGCGCGTCGACCAGCGCCGGCAGGGCAGAACTGCGGACCCGGGACCGGGCGTACGACGGGTCGAGGTTGTGCGGGTCCTCCCACGGCTCGAGCCCCATCGCGGCGCACGCCTTGCGGGTCTCGTCGCGGGACATGTCGAGCAGCGGCCGCAGCAGCGCCACGCCCTCGACGTCGCGCCGGTCCGGCATCGCCGCCATGCCTCGCGGGCCGGCGCCGCGGGCCAGCGCGAGCAGCACCGTCTCGGCCTGGTCGTCGCGGGTGTGGCCGAGCAGCACCGAGTTGGCGTCGTGGGCGCGGGCGGTGTCGAGCAGCGCGTCGTAGCGGGCCTCGCGCGCGGCCGCCTCGGGGCCGCCGGGCCGGCCGGACACGTCGACGGACACCACTATGGACGGGCTCAGGTCGACGGACTCACCCCAGGCGGCGACCGCGCTCGCCCGGCGGTCGGAGCCGTCCTGGAGGCCGTGGTCTATGGTGATCAATCCCGCGCGCAGGCCCATCCGGGGAGCCACGAACGCCGTCGCGGCGGCCAGCGCCAGCGAGTCGGCACCGCCGGAGCAGGCGACCAGCACCAGCGCGTCCTTGCGTATCCCGTGCAGCATGCGGCGGACCGCGACGCGAGTCGCGGCGACCGGTGGCGCGGGACCGACCACGGTGGCTGGTCAGTCCTGCGACAGCAGCGGCCCGGAGCCGCCGCCAGGGCCATGGACCCGAGCCACCCAGGCGTCCGGGTCGCCGAGTTCCTCCAGGCGGGGCAGCGTCAACGGCGAGCTGAAGATCTTGTTGAAGCCGGCCATGCCGACCCGCTCCACGACACCGTGGACGAACTTGCGCCCCTCGGCGTACTGCCGCATCTTCACGTCGATGCCGAGCAGCTTGCGCATCGCCTTCTCCAGCGGGTTGCCCGCCTCCCGGCGCCGGTTGAACCGGGCCCGGATCTGCTCGACGGTGGGTATGACCTCGGGGCCGACGCCGTCCATCACGAACTCGGCGTGCCCCTCCAGCAGCGTCATCAGGGCGGTCAGCCGGTCGAGGACGGCGCGCTGGCCGGGCGTCTGCACCAGGTCGAGGACGCTGGCGCGGCTGTCCGGCTCGCGTATCGCGTCGGAGAGGGTGGCCACGGCGCGCCGGAGCCGGTCGGTGAAGTGCTCGTTGCCGGCCTGCGAGGCGTCGACGAAGGACTGCACCTCGCTGAGGAAGTAGGCGCGCATCCAGGGCACCGAGGTGAACTGGGTGCGGTGGGTGACCTCGTGCAGGCAGACCCAGAGGCGGAAGTCGCGGGTGTCGGCACCGAGCTTGCGCTCGACCTCGACGATGTTCGGGGCAACGAGCAGCAATTGCCCTGGATCGGCAGAAAACACCTCATACTGCCCAAGGACCCTGCCGGAGAGGTATGCCAGCACGCTGCCGGCCTGGACACCGGTCAGCCGGGAGCCGATCGCGTCGGTGAACGCGCCAGGCTCCTTGTCACCGGAGAGCCGAGTGATCAACGGGCTGATCACCTCGCGCAGCCCGGCGACGTTGACGGCGGCCCAGTCGCGGCGGTCGACGACGCGTACCGGTGGATGTGCGACCTGCGACTGCAGGCCCGTGTAGTCACTGACGTGACCAGCCGCCTCTTCGGTCAGGCGGCGCAGGTCGGCCACCACCTCGGTGGCTTCCTCGTAGGAGGCCCGCGGGCCCGACTTACCGAGCGCGCCCGCTGTCGCGGCGGCCAGATCCCAGTCCACGAACTGCGCCATCACCCCACGGTACCCGTGCGGGACACCCCCGGCGCGGCATCCGCTAGCCGAAGCTAGCGGGGTTCGGTCAGCGGCAGCCGCAGCGGGCCAGGGTCGCGGCGATCCGGTCCAGGGCGCTGCGGGTGGTGTCGCTGCTGGCCGTCACACCGTCGGTGAGGATGGAGAACGCGAGCAGCCGGCCATCGACCGTGGTGACGACGCCGGCCATCGCGTGGTTGCCGGTCAGCGTGCCGGTCTTGGCCCGGACCACGCCGGCGGCGGCCTTGCGGTCGGTCGCCTCGCCGAAGCGCTCGTCGAGCGTGCCAGTCCACTGCGCCACCGGCAGACCGGCGAACATCTCGGTCAACTCGGGGCGCCTGCCGGACGCGGCGAGCGCGAGCAGTGCGGTCTGCAGGTCGGGGGTCAACCGGTCGGTGCGGGACAGGCCGCTGCCGTCCGCGAGGACCAACCCGTCGGCCGGCAGCCCGAGCTCACCGACGACCTCGGTCATCGCCGCGCGGGCACCGGCGTACGAGGCCGGCTTGCCCTTGGCCAGCGCCACCTGGCGGGCCATCGCCTCGGCCACCACGTTGTCGCTGTCGACGAGCATGTACTCGACGAGCCGGACCATCGGCGGCGACTCCACCCGGGCCAACTCCGTGCCCGGGTCGATGCTGCCGGCCGGGCTGGTCGGTGCCGCGCTCGGCCCCTGCGGCACCGAGCCCTTGGGGGCCGGGGCGGGGTTGCCTCCGACGCCGAGGGCCTTGGCGAACGCTTTCGCGGCGGCCTCGTCGGGCTTGCTGAACCGCTCGGAGTATCCGTTGTCGAGCTGCTTGGGTGTCGTCCGCGCGCCGTCGACGGTGAGCGCGGTGGACGGCCCGCCGAAGCCGCCGGTCGGGATGTCGGAGTCCCAGCCCGGCTCGTAGACCGGCCCGGAGAAGAGGGAGCTGTCGTAGTAGACCTTGGTCGGGGCTGTGCCGCCGAGCGCCTTCTTGGTGGCGGCGGCCAGCTTGTCGAGCCGGGCCGCGCCTGGGTAGAAGGTCTTGCTGTTGACGCCGAGCGTCGGGTCGCCGCCACCGACCAGGATCACCTCACCCGGGTCGGGTCCCGCGACCACCCGGGTCGGGATCCGGTGGGCCGGGCCGCGGGTCGCCAGCACGGCGGCCGCGGTGACCAGCTTCATCGTCGAGGCCGGCACGGTCGGCACGTCGCCCTTGTTGGCGTAGAGCACGTTGCCGGTGACCACGTCGCGGACCACCACGCTGGCGCGGCCGCCGAGGTCGTTGTCGGTGACCAGCTTGCCGATGGCGGTGGTCAGGCCGGCCTCGTTGGGCACGGGCGCGGTGCCGTCGAGTGAGCCGAGCACGGGGCCGGGCGGCGCGTCGGGCGGGTCGACGACCGGCGTGGGCCGGGACCCGGCGTCGTCGCCGAGCCAGGCCGCGACCGGGCCCGGGCGGAGCACGACCAGGCCGGCGGCGAAGACGACCAGGACGAGCACGCCGGTCAACGCGACCAGCATCGCGGCCCGGGGGCGGCGGCGGGGTGCCGGTGCCGGTGCCGGCGGCTGCGGCGCGACGGGCGGCGGCTGGTTCGGATGGCGGCCGACCGGTCCTAACGGGATCGGCGGGCCGCTGGGTCCGGGCGAGATCGGTGGGCCGATCGGACCCGGAGAGATCGGTGGTTGGTGGGTTGGGGCCGGTGGGACGGGTGGGCCCGCGGGCACGGCGGCGCGGGCGCGAGTCGGTCCCGCGGGCGGGAACGGGCCGGGCGGCGGCGCGGGCTGTCCGGGGCCGGAACCGTGTAGGTTGGCATCCGTCGGCGGGGGCGACTTTCGCACGGAATCGGACGTCGGTGGCGTGGCTCCGGGCACCTGTGCCCGACCGCGCGCGGGGCGCGGTTGTGAGTCTTCCCCCACCCGCCCCTCCTCCCGTTCGAAGCCCGGCCTAGGCGACACTACTGGCGTCCGTGCGTATGCAGGGCGCCAACGCGGTCAGCAAGGAGAGCATGAAAATGGATTTCGACGTCACCGTTGAGATTCCCAAGGGGAATCGCAACAAGTATGAGGTCGACCATAAGACCGGCCGCATCCGCCTCGACCGCACGCTCTTCACCTCGACGCAGTATCCGGCGGACTACGGCTTCATCGAGGAGACCCTCGGCGAGGACGGCGACCCGCTGGACGCGCTGGTGCTGGTGACCGAACCGACCTTTCCCGGCTGCCTGATCCGCTGCCGCGCCATTGGCATGTTCCGCATGACGGATGAAAAGGGCGGCGACGACAAGGTCCTTTGCGTGCCGTTCGAGGACCCCCGCCAGGAGCACCTGCGGGACATTCATCACGTGGGCGAGTTCGACCGCCTGGAGATCCAGCACTTCTTCGAGGTCTACAAAGACCTCGAGCCCGGCAAGTCGGTCGAGGGCGCGACCTGGGTCGGGCGCACCGAGGCCGAGGCCGAGATCCTGGCCTCCTACCGCCGCGCGGAAGAGGCCAAGGCCGCCGGCACGTACTAGTCGACGAGTGTCTGGGCCTGTGCGAACAGGCCCAGCACGGCGCAGGCCACCGGGATGACCGCGACCAGCAGGCCGGTGTCCAGCAGGTCCGCGGTGCGGCCCAGGTAGGGCCCCGCCGGGCGGCGGGCGTAGCCCACCCCGGCCGCGGTCAACAGCACCGCGACGGCCAGGCCGAGTGCGCCGGCGAGGACCGTGGTCAGTTGGTCGGGACGGCCGGCGACGGCGAGCGCCGCGGCGGCCAGCGCGACGGTGCCCGCCGCCAGCAGCGGCACCCGCTGGCGGACCGTGCGGAAGACCCTGGCCCGGAGCAGCAGCGCGACGCCGCAGACGGCCGTGAGCGTCCGACCCCAACCTCCACCGGTGGCGGCCAGGAGCACGGCCGCGACCGACGCCAGCACGGCGTGGCCGATCAGCAGTCCGCCGAGAATCTCCTCCGCGCGGGTGACGGCGGTGCGGACCCGCTCCCCCTCCTGGTCGGTGTCCGTGGCGGTCACCGGCGGAATCGGCAACCGGGCCGTCCGGATCGCCAGCAGGGGCAGCAAGCCGACTCCGCAGACCAGCACGGCGAGCAGGATCGCGGCGGCGCCCCGCGCGGTCAGCGCGAAGCCGATCCCGGCGGTCGCGGCGCCGAGCAGGCCGGTCAGCACCGCGGCCGAGAAGATCCGGCGGCCGGCGCCCACCCCGATGATGCCGAGCACGCCGTGCAGGGCCAGCGCCGCCGAGCCGAGCAGCAGCTCCGGCGCTCCGATCCAGGTCAGGCCCGGCACCGGGCCTACGGCGTCGCCGCCGGCCAGCAGCAGGGCACCGGCGGCGAAGGCGTACGGCAGCGAGTAGGCGCCCAGGGCGATGCCGGCGGGACGGTGGCCGTATGCGCGGGCCGCGAGGATGCCCGCGACCGTGAGGCTGGCGGCCACGCCGAGGGTGGTCAGCATCGCGGCGATCGAGTCGGGGCCGGCGCGGAGCAGGACGACCAGCGCGGCTCCGAGCGCCACCCCGGCCGCGGCCAGCGCCGCCACCACGGTGTGCTGGCCGGACCAGGCCGTGCCGTGGCTGCGGGCTCCGTCGGCGATCGCCTCGACGACATCGTCGAACTCGAGCTCCGGCCACTCCTGGTGGGCGGGGACGAGGTGCAGCAGCTCGCCGTCGCGTACCCCCTGGGCCGCCAGGCTCGCACCGCTCTCGAGCGCCGTGCCGTCCGTGCGGCGCAGGACCCAGCCGCCGTGCGCCTCGCCGTCGTCGGCGAGCGCGGCACCCGCGTGCCGCACGATCTCGGACAGCAGATCGGCCAGGGGTACGTCCTGCGGTAGCGCGATGTCGACGCGGCGGTGCGGTGCGTTGACGGTGACCAGGGCGAGTCCGGTGTGCATCGATCATCCTCCATCACGGGGGGAGCCGGGACGAGGGCACGCTATCGGTCTCGCGGGTTATCCACATGACCCCTTTTCGGCCATCCACACCCGCCGCGATTCCCTACCATGAGCGACGCCCACGTAGCTCAGCGAGACGGGAGGGCTCGATGTCGACGGTGTCCGTGCGCCGGCCGCCGCGCCGGCCCGCGCCCTCGATCCCCGGCGGCGAGCTGCGGGTCGAGGCCCCGCCGGAGCTGCCCCGGGCGACCGGCGGGCGCTGGCAGCAACTGATGCTGCTGTTGCCCATGCTCGGCGGCGGCGTCGCGATGGCGATGATGATGGGCCGGGGCGGCGGCGCGTTCTCCTATGTGGTCGGCGGCATGTTCGGCATCTCGTCGCTGGCGATGCTGGCCACGTCGTGGGGCTACGGCGGCCCGCGCAAGGCCGAGCTCGTCGCGGCCCGCCGCGACTACCTCCGCCACCTGTCGTTGCTGCGCGGGCAGGCCCGGGCCACCGTCGCGCGGCAGCGCACCGGCCTGTTCTATCGGCATCCCGACCCTTCGCGGCTGTGGTCCACGGTCGACAGCCATCGGTTGTGGGAGCGGCGCCCGGCCGACAGCGACTTCGCCGTGGTCCGGGTCGGCATCGGGCCCCAGTCGCTGGCCACCGCACTCGTCCCACCGGTGAGCCGGCCGCCCGACGACCTAGAGCCGATGACCGCCGGCGCGTTGCGGCGCTTCCTGGACGCGTACTCCGTGGTGCCTGACCTGCCCGTGGCGCTGTCGATGCGGGGCTTCGCCCGCGTGCACGTGCGGGGCTCGCCGGCCCTGGTCCGGGCTCTGCTGGCCCAGTTGGTGACGTTCCACGCGCCCGACGACCTCGTCGTGGCGGTCGCCGCCGGCCCCGGCCGCCGCGCTGACTGGGAGTGGGTCAAGTGGCTGCCGCACGCCCGGCATCCCGCCCGGTCGGACGCGCTGGGCCCGGTGCGGCTGGTCGCCGACACGGTGGCCGGGCTGGAGCGCCTGCTCGACGGGATCTCCGCGCACCTGGTCGTGGTGGTCGACGGCGCCGGGCCGGCCCGGTTCTCCGGCACCGACGGGCTGACCGTCGTCGAGGTCGACGGCACACCGCCGCGGCTGGTGGACCCGTCGACCGTGGTGCTGACCCGTCGGCCCGACGGCACGCTGGAGACGACCACGACCGACGGCGTGGCCGTGGTGGGTGTCGCCGATGGGCTCGACGTGGCCTCCGCGTCGGCGTTGGCTCGACGACTCGCGCCGCTGCGGCTGGCCGGCCCGGCCGGCGGCTCCCCGTTGCCGGCGGCGGACGTTGGCCTGCTCGGGGTGGCCGAGCCCGACGCGTGGACGGTCGCCGAGGGGTGGGCGCCGCGGCCGCCGCGCGACCAGCTCCGGGTGCCGATCGGGGCGGCCGGGGACGGGAGCCCGGTCGAGCTCGACCTCAAGGAGTCGGCACTCGACGGCATGGGGCCGCACGGCCTGCTGATCGGCGCCACGGGATCCGGCAAGTCGGAGCTGCTCAGGACGTTGGTGCTCGGGCTGGCGGCGACGCACTCGTCCGAGGACCTCAACGTCGTCCTCGTCGACTTCAAGGGCGGCGCGACGTTCGCGAGCCTCGACCGGCTGCCGCACACCGCCGCGCTGATCACCAACCTGGCCGACGAGTTGCACCTGGTCGACCGGATGGTCGACGCGGTCAACGGCGAGCTGATCCGCCGGCAGGAGCTGCTGCGCCGGGCCGGCAACTACGCGAGCCGGCGCGACTACGAGCAGGCCCGGGCGGCCGGCGCACCGCTGGCGCCACTGCCGTCACTGTTGGTCGTCTGCGACGAGTTCTCCGAGCTGCTGTCCGCCAAGCCCGACTTCATCGACCTGTTCGTGCAGATCGGGCGGCTGGGTCGGTCGCTCGGCGTGCACCTGCTGCTGGCCTCCCAACGCCTCGAAGAGGGCCGGCTGCGTGGCCTGGACACCCATTTGTCGTACCGGATCGGGTTGCGCACGTTCTCGCCGTTCGAGTCGCGGGCCGTGCTCGGTGTCCCGGACGCCTACGAGCTGCCCAGGGCGCCCGGCCACGCCTATCTCAAGGCCGGGACCGATCCGCTGCGCCGGTTCCGGGTCGCCTACGTGTCGGGTCCGGTTCGGCCTGCCCCCGCACCCAGCACCGGTCCGCTGGTCCTCCCTTTCACGACCTCGCCGCTTTTGTCATCCCCCGCCGTGCCGGCGCCCGGCGGCCCCAGCCTGCTCGACGCGCTGGTCGACCGGATCGCCGGGCAGGGTCCGCCGGCCCACCGGGTGTGGCTGCCTCCGCTGGCCTCGCCGGCGACGTTTGACGAGGTGCTCGGGCCGCCCGTGGTGGTGCCGGGCCGCGGCCTGACGTTCGCCAACCCCGAGCTGCACGGCGCGCTCCAGGTCCCGGTCGCGGTGGTCGACCGCCCGCTCGACCAGCGCCGCGACCTGCTCTGGTTCGCCCTCGACGGCGCGGCCGGGCACGTCGCGGTCGTCGGCGCGCCGCGCAGCGGCAAGTCCACCGCGTTGCGCACGCTGGTCTGCGGTCTGGCGCTGGCGCACACCCCGGCCGAGGCGCGCTTCTACTGCCTCGACTTCGGCGGGGGCACCCTGGCCACGCTGCGGGACCTGCCGCACGTCGGCGGGGTGGCCGGCCGGCTCGACCCGGCCGCGGTCCGCCGCACGGTCGGCGAGCTGGGCACCCTGCTCGCGTCACGTGAGGGCTGTGCTTCGAGCGGCGAGCCGCACGTCTTCCTGGTGGTCGACGGCTGGTCGACGCTGCGCTCCGAGTTCGACGACCTCGAGCCGGTGGTCACCGACCTGGCCGGGCGCGGCCTGGCGTACGGCATCCACGTCCTGGCCTCGGCCAACCGCTGGCTCGACCTCCGCCCGGCCACCCGCGACCTGTTCGCCGCCCGCCTGGAGCTACGCCTCGGCGACCCCAGCGACTCGGTCATCTCCCGCCAGGCCGCCGCCGGGGTGCCCGCCGACTCCCCCGGCCGCGGCATCACCAGCGAGGGGCTCCACCTGCTGACCCTCAGTCCGGCGCTGACCGGCGACGTCCCGCTGGCCAAGGCCGTGGCGGCCGCGTGGGCCGGGCCGCCCGCCCCGCCGGTCCGGCTGCTGCCGCCCGCGGTCCCGTACGCCGATCTCGACCAGACGGCGACCACCGGCCTGACCCTGCCGATCGGCATCGCCGAGGCCGACCTGGGCCCGGTGGCGGTCGACTTCGCGGCCGACCCACACTTCGTGCTTTTCGGCGACCAGGAATGCGGCAAGACGTCGTTCCTGCGTGCTCTGGCCGCCACTGTCACGCACCGCTTCACGCCTTCGCAGGCGCGCCTGATCGTCGTCGACTATCGCCGCAGCCTGCTGGGAGCGGTCGAGACCGACCATCTGATTGGGTACGGCACCGCCGCAGGCGACACTTCGGAGCTGATCGAGTCGGTGGCCGGCTACATGCGGCGCCGGCTGCCGCCGCCCGATGTCACGCCCGCGCAGTTGCACGCTCGGAGCTGGTGGACCGGCCCCGAGCTGTTCGTGCTGGTCGACGACTACGACCTGGTCGCGGCCGCGCCCGCCAACCCGCTGCTCGCCCTGGTGGAGTTCCTGCCGCAGGCCCGCGACATCGGGCTGCACCTGGTGCTGACCCGACGCACCGGCGGCGCGGCCCGGGCGCTCTACGACCCGATCGTCCAGCGGCTCCGCGAGCTCGCCACGGCGGGCCTGGTGATGTCCGGCGACGCCGACGAGGGCCCGTTGGTCGGCTCGGTCCGGCCCGGCCCGCTGCCCGCCGGCCGCGGCCGCCTGGTCACCCGCAAGACCGGCACCCGGCTCGTCCAACTCGCCCATCTGCCCGCACCCTGACCCGGTCGAGCCCACCGAAAGAGCAGCGATCGATGGATCACGCTACGCACACGTCCGAGGTCAACAGGCCTGCACCTCGGACAATGGCGAACTGGTCGCACATTGTGTGTCCCGAACAGGTAGGACCTCGGGGTAACCTCCCAGCACAGGAACTTCCCGGGGTGAAAAGGCCGTGAGGTGACGAGGCTGACGCACCAACGCCGAAGCGCCGTCCCACGGCTAGGTGGGGCGGCTCTGGTCGCTATGGCCGCGACCCTGGCGCTGACGACCGCACCGCTGCCGATCCCATCTGGCCAGTTCGGGCCGGTCAGCCACGGGCAGGCCGCTGCCCGCACGCCGATGCTGCCGATCCCGGCCGACTCGGTCCGCGACGAGCAGTGGCAGCTCGGTGAGCTGCGGGCCAAGAACGCCTGGCGCTACTCGACCGGCAGCGGCGTGATCGTCGCGGTGATCGACTCGGGCGTCGACGCCAGCCACGAAGACCTCGCCGGCCAGGTCCTGCCGGGCAAAGACCTGGTCAAAGAGGGCGGCGGCGACGGGCACACCGACCCGGTCGGCCACGGCACCACGGTCGCCGGCCTGATCGCCGGCCGCTCGGACGACGACGACGGCGTCATGGGCCTGGCCCCCAACGCCAAGATCCTCCCGATCCGCGTCCTCGACGCCGACAACCGCTACAGCGACGCGATGATCGTGGCCCGCGCGGTCCGCCTGGCCGTCGACAGCGGCGCCAAGGTGATCAACCTGTCGCTAGGCGGCTCCGGCACCAGCCCGGCGCTCGCGGCGGCCCTCGACTACGCCTTCGCCCGCGACGTGGTCGTCGTCGCCTGCACCGGCAACGTGCTGCCGGAGGCGACCACCAACGTCTGGTACCCGGCCCGCGAGCCCGGCGTGATCGCCGTCGCCGGTCTGGAGAAGGAAACCGACGTCCTCTGGACGGGTTCGATCACCGGCAACGCGACCGTGCTGACCGCCCCCGCCACCGACCTGGTCGGTGCCAAGACCGGCGGCTTCTGGCGGGTCCGCGGCACCAGCTTCGCCGCACCCCTGGTGTCGGCCTCCGCCGCCCTGGTCCGCTCCCGCTGGCCCACAATGCGGGCCGGCGACGTAGTCAACCGCCTGATCAACACGGCCGACGACCTAGGCGCCCCCGGCCGCGACAACACCTACGGCTTCGGCCGGGTCGACCCACTGGCCGCCCTGACCACCCAACTACCGGGCGTCGTGCGCAACCCCCTCGACGACGACAAGTCCCCGGGCGTGGCCGGCTTCGGCCGGGCACCAGGCCAGGGCACCGACGCGGTCACCGGCAGCGGCGCCCACGAGACCGGCACGACCGAGGGCGCATCGGGGGCGTCGGGCTCCGCCGCCCAACGCTCCGCGACCCCGACGGACCCGGCCCGCCCGATCGGCTGGCGGATAGCCGCGGCGGTCTCCCTGCTGGTCCTGGCCGCCGGCGTCGTCTTCGTCATCCTGTTCTCCCGGCATCCGGCGATGGGTCTGTTGGCGGGGCGCTCGAATCGGTGGGCACGCTCCCGCACCCGCGAGCCGAAACACGGCCGCTGAACCCTCCCGCCGCCGCGGCTCTAGGGCCGGGAACTGAGTCTGAGACCACCCCGGTTGGCGATCAGGTCGTTCGGCACGCGCGCCGAGCATTCAGCGCGGCGGCGCAGAACCCCGGCCGCTTAGCTCCGCCGGGCCAGATCGTCACAGAACAGCTCCCTGGAGGCCTCAAGGCCGGGAACCGCCTCTGAGCCACGCCTGAGACCACCCCCGGTTGGCGGCCGGCTCGTTGGGCACGCGTCGAACGCGGCGTGCCGACCCCGAGCGCTTAGCCCCCGGCCAGGTCGTCACAACAGCTCCCTAGAGGCCTCAACGCCGGGAACCGCCTCTCGGCCACACCTGAGACCACCCCCGGTTGGCGGCCGGCTCGTTGGGCACGCGCCCGAACACCCCGCCCGATCCCTGGATCCACTCCACCAGCCGCCGGCGCGGCTTGGTTGCCGCAGGCCATCTAGCCGCCGGGCGAGTTGGTTGCCGCGGACCATCCAGCAGCTGGAGATTCTGGACGCCGATCAATCCGGGAAGGTGACGGCGCGTCCACTAGTTCCGGGTGGCACCCGGGCGGCCTGAGATCCACAACCCGCTCGACCGGCCCGCGACCGTTGCGGTTAGACGCACTCGCCGGTGGCGGTGGCCTTCGTGCGTTGGATGCCGGCCGTGGCTACCTTGGAGGCTTCGTCGGCGGTCACCGCGAACCCGGTGTTCCGGTCGTCCGCCGCGGCGGCGAAGATCACGCCCAGCACGGTGCCGTCCGGGGTGACCAGGGGGCCGCCCGAGTTGCCGCTGCGTACCAGCGCTCGGATTGTGTAGATCTCTCGGGTCACCTCGCCCGACTCGTAGATGTCCGGCCCGGTGATGTCGCCGACGTCGCGGATGCGGGCCGACTGGGCGTTGTAGGGACCGTCCAGCGGGTAGCCCAGCACGATCGCGTCGGCTTCGGCGCGAGCCAGGTTTCGGGCGAACGGCATCACCGGGGCTTCGAGGTCGGGCACGTAGATCACGGCCAGGTCCCGGTTGGGGTCGTAGACGACCACCCGGCCGCTCTCCCGATCGCCGTTGACCTCGATCGACACCCGGTCGGTGCCGGCCACCACGTGGGCGTTGGTCATCACGCGCTGCGGGGCGTACACGAAGCCGGAGCCCTCGATGCGCCGACCGCAACTCTGAGCGGACCCGAGCACCTTGACCACGGATCGCTTCGAGTTGATGACGACCTGGGAGTTGGCGAGCGCCGGGTCGGGCGCCGCGACCTCGCGGGCGCGGGTCGCGGTCAGCCCACCGAACACGTCCGGGAACCCCCGGGTGTCGACGGTGTCTCGCAGCGACTCGGAGAGGGCCTGCGCCTGCTCCGGCAACACCTTGTCGACACCGTCGAGCAGCGCGCTGTTGCGTACGGAGCTCGCCAGCCAGGGCACCGACGAGGACCCGAGCGGCACGGCCACCAACCAGGCGACGATCAGCACGGCCAGCGTCGAGACCACCGCGCCGCCGGCGTCGTCGACCCGGCGGCCGACATGGCTCGTGATCGCATGCCGAAGGCGGGCGCCGACCCAGCCGGTGAGCGCCTGGCCAAGCACGGCGAGCCCGAAAATGGCGACCAAAGAAATGACGACGCGAATCGCGCCGTCAGCAAAGCGTTGGGCCACCAGCGGCCCGACCTGGAGCCCGATCAGGGCACCGCCGAAGAACCCGCAGAAGGACAAGGCCCCGATCACGAAACCCTGCCGGTAGCCGCTGATGGCGAAGACAACCATCAGCAGAACCAGGACAAGGTCGACGGCGGACACCCTGACAGGGTACGGGCGTCCGGCCACCCATGCCCCCGCCCTGCGCGACTCGGCGACCCCGTCAGTGGTTGCGACACCGTCGAATAGGGACACTCAACCATCAGACGGATAAGTCGGACCCATGGCTGCTTGGCCGGATCATCCGATGGCCCGACCGCAAGGCGGCGGGAAGGGCAGAGCGGGTGGGGTAGGCGATCCGCAAAATGCGGCTCGACGGCTGGGCCGGCCATCGGACCGCCGCCAGCCCGAGCGAACGCGGCCAGCCCGAGCGAACGCGGCCAGCCCGAGCGAACGCGGCCAGCCCGAGCGAACGCGGCCAGCCCGAGCGAACGCGGCCAGCCCGAGCGAACGCCGCCTAGGTGACCAGAACGACGGCGCTAGGGCTGCTCGTCGGCGTCCGCGGTCGCGGCCGGGGGTGGGGTGGTGGGTGGCAGGTCGGCGATTCGGTCCTGCGGCCATGGGCGCGTCCAGCCCGCCATGTCCAGCAGCGTCGACAGCACGCCCGCGGTGAAGCCCCACACCAGCATTCCGCGTACCTCGAAGGCCGGACCTATCCAGCCGCTCGGGTGGCGCAGCCGTAGGCGGTTTGCCGGGTCGGTCAGTTCGGCTACCGGCAGCCGGGCGACGTGGGCCACCTCGCCCGGGTCGCGTGGGGCTACCGGGTGTGGGCGGTGCCACCACGCCAGCACCGGGGTGACCAGGAAGTCGCTTGCCGGGATCCACAGCGTCGGCAGCTCGGCCAGGAGCGTGACGCTGCTCGGGTCCAGGCCGACCTCCTCGTCGGCCTCGCGCAAAGCGGTGGCCGCCGGGTCGGCGTCGCCGGGGTCGGCTACGCCGCCCGGGAAGGCGGGCTGGCCGGCGTGGTTGCGCAGCGTTGCCGCTCGTTGCAGCACCAGGATGTCGGGACCGCCGCCGTCGGGTTCCTCGCCCAGGAGAACCAGCACGGCGCTGTCGCGGCCGCCCTCGTCCGGGGTTGGCAGGCGGGTGAAGTCTTCCGCCCGGGATCGGTGGAGGCGGGTCAGCAGCGGCGCGAACCAGTCCGGCAGCGCCAGCTCGCCGGCCGAGGGCCGGCGTCGGGCACCTACCCCGTCGGGTAGGGCGTCTGGGAACAGCCTTGGGCCGCCGGTCGGCGCGCCTCCGTTGTCCCAGATTCCGTCAGCCAACCGGGACCGCCACCCCGAGCTTTTGCTGCACCAGGTCGGTCAAAGCCGCTTCGTCCAGCGCAGTGCCGTTGTAGAGGTGGACCACCTTGCCCGCCTTGTCGACGAACAGGGTGACCGGGATGCCGGCCTGCTTGAGGGCGATGCGGACCTGCTCGCCCTGGTCGTAGACGCTCGGGTAGCTCAGCCCGAACTCGCTGACCATGTCTTCGCCGTTGGAGCGGATGTCGCGGGTGTCGACGCCGAGGAAGTGGACCAGGCCCGTCGTGCGTTTCGCGACGGCGTCGACCGCCGGTAGCTCGGCGCGGCAGGGCTCGCACCACGAACCCCACAGGTTGACCACGGCCGGGCCGCGGACGTCGGCCAGCCGAAGGTTGCCACCGCCGAAGCACGGCAGCGACGCGGTCGGGAGTTTGACCGAGGTGGGCGCGCCCGAGCGAGCGTCGGTGGACTCCCGCGGTGGTGCGGTCAACGACTGGCAGTCAGCGAACGACAGCTTGGGTGGCGCCGCCGAGCCGACCGGCGCGGCATCGGAGCCCGACGAGGACGACGAGCGGTTGGAACACGAGCGCACGCCGATGCCCGCGAGCAGGCCGAGGACCAGCAGGACGACGAGCGGTAGGTAGCGCTTCACGGGACGTCCGCCGCGAACGCCTGCTGCGGGACGACCGACGGGTCGATGCCGACGGCCTCTGCCAGCTCCGCTGCCCGCGGGCCCTTGAGCAGCTTGGCCGCCTCGACGGGATCGGTCGGGCCGGTGCCGTAGGACGGGCAGAGCTTGGCCAGGGTGCATGCACCGCAGGCCGGCTTGCGGGCGTGGCAGACCCGCCGGCCGTGGAAGATCACGCGGTGGGAGAGCATCGTCCAGTCGCGCTTCGGGAACATGGCGCCGATGGCGAACTCGATCTTGACCGGGTCGGTCTCGGTGGTCCAGCGCCACCGGCCGACCAGCCGCTGGAAATGCGTGTCGACGGTGATGCCCGGAACGTCGAACGCGTTGCCCAGGATCACGTTGGCCGTCTTGCGCCCGATGCCCGGCAGGCTCACCAGGTCGGTCAGCTTGGCCGGCACCTGGCCGTCGAACCGCTCGACGAGCTGCTGGCCGAGCTTCATCACCGAGTCGGTCTTGTTGCGGAAGAAGCCGGTCGGCTTGAGTGTGACCTCGAGCTCGGCCCGGTCGGCAGCGGCGTAGTCGGCCGCCGTCGGATATTGCGCGAACACCTTCGGCGTGACTTCGTTGACCTTCTTGTCAGTGGCCTGCGCCGACAGGATCGTCGCCACCGCGAGCTCCAGCGGGTTGCGGAAATCCAGCTCGCAGTGCGCGTCCGGATGCGTCTCCGCCAGGATGCGCCCCATCCGGCGAGCCCGCCGCGTGCGCCCGAGCTCGGTCTCCGCGTCGAAGGCGGCTGTCCTAGTCACGTGCAAAAGACTATTCCGCGCGTACGACAACCCGTCGCCGCCATCCGCCCGATCCGGAAACCGGGCGGACCACCGCCGTCAGACGCGAGCGCGCCGGGCCAGCCGCTCAGGGTCGAGGATGATGATCGACTTGCCGTCGAGCCGCAGCCACCCTCGGCTGGCGAAGTCCGCCAGTGCCTTGTTGACCGTCTCGCGCGAGGCGCCGACCAACTGGGCGATCTCTTCCTGCGTCAGGTCGTGGGTGACCCGCAGGACGCCGCCGTCGCGGGTGCCGAACCGACCGGCCATCTGGAGCAGGTTCTTCGCCACGCGCCCGGGGACGTCGGTGAAGATCAGGTCGGCCAGAGCGTCGTTGGTACGCCGCAGGCGGCGGGCCAGCACGCGCAGGAGTTGCTCGGCGATCTCCGGGCGGTTGTTGAGCCACGGGCGCAGCGCCTGCTTGCGGAGGCGGGCCAGGCGGGTGTCGGTGACCGCCGTGGCGGTCGCCGTGCGCGGGCCTGGGTCGAAGAGCGACAGCTCGCCCACCATGTCGGACGGGCCCATCACCGCGATCAGGTTCTGCCGGCCATCGGCGGCCCGGCGCCCAACCTTGATCTTGCCACTGAGCACGATGTAAAGGCTGTCGCCTGGTTCGCCCTCGTTGAAGACAATCTCGCCCTTACGGGCCTCGATGGTCTCCATGTCCTTGGCGAGCGCCTCGGCCGCCTCCGGGTCTACACCCTGGAAGATGCCGCTACGGGCCAGAACCTCATCCATCGCGCACCTCAGTTCAACGAATGGCGCGGAAACCGCGCGCAGTCAGTCTAGGCGTACGCATCGCCCGACCGGCCCGGCAACCCCCGGATAGTGATCAGTCCATGCGCTGGACCGACCCCGGTTGCCACCTGCCTTATCGTCGTCGCGTGCCGTTCAAGCCCATTCTTACCGCGCGGCTAGAGAACGGCGAAAGCATCCCCCTGCTGTTCTGGCGCTTACCCACCCCCATGCGAGCGGTCAGTTCGGCCCCGCTGGGCGGCGGAATCGGCCTGCGCGGGTGGGTCCTCAACGCGACGGTTCCCATGTCGTACGCCCGGGAAGACCCGCAGCAGCACCTGGTCGCGCTGGCCGGCGACCTCGACCTCGACGGGCCTGGTGTCGGGTTGTTGACCGGCGTCGACGTGACGCAACGGGTTGCCGCGGTCGACGGGGAAGCTGAGGTCTGGGCGACCGTGGGCCTCGGGGCACCGATCATGGCCGCCGCCGAGCGCGACCTGCCCCGGCAGCACAAGCCGGGAACGATCAACATCGTCGCCTTCGTCCCGGTACGGCTGAGCGACGCGGCCCTGGTCAACGCTGTAGCGACGATCACAGAAGCCAAGGCCCAGGCGCTGTGGGAACTGGGTCTGTCGGCGACGGGCACCGCCACCGACGCGGTCACCGTGCTGTGCCCGCCGGACGGGCCTGCGGAGCCGTACGGTGGGCCGCTTTCGCTCTGGGGTGCCCGCCTTGCCAGGGCCGCGCACCGGGCCGTCCGGGAGGGCGGCAGTCGGCCCAAGATCCCCTGGTCGGAGCGGTAGCCCATCGTACTGACGGAGGTGCCCACGGGTGGCTCCGGAACGATATGGTGCCCGCGTGTCTCACCCCGACTCACCCGATCGGCGTAGCCTGCGCCCGGCCATCGTGGCCGGTGTCGCCGTGGCCGCGCTCCTCGGTGTTGGTTTCGCGGCGGTCGCCGCGGTGGCCAAGGGCCGTGGCAACCCGGCCGCGGTCTGGCTCGCGCCGACCGGCCCGCCGGCGACGGGCGGCGGCACGACCACCGAAGGGGACGCACCCGAGGAAAAGAAGTCGATCTCCCTCTCGGCGACCGGCGACATCGTCATGGGCAACGCACCGAACCGGCTGCCGTCCAACGGCGGCAAGGGCTTCTTCGACGGTGTGAAGAAAGACCTGGTCGCCGACCTGGTGATGGGCAACCTCGAAGAGCCGCTCACCGAGGACACCGGGCGCTCGAAGTGCGGGGCAGAGTCGACCGGCTGCCATCAGTTCCGGGCGCCGCCGGGCTATGCCAAGCACCTCAAGGACGCGGGCTTCGAGCTGCTCAACCAGGCCAACAACCACGGCAACGACTTCGGGCCGGCCGGCTACGAGAACACCCAGGAAGCGCTGGAGGCGCAGGGGCTCAAGCACACCGGCGCCGTCGACCAGATCACGGTCGCCGAGGTGAAGGGCGTCAAGGTCGCGGTCGTCGGCTTCTCGTCGTACCCGTGGAACAACAGCCTCGTCAACATCGCCAAGGGCAAGGCGCTGATCGCGAAGGCGGCCAAGGCGGCCGACATCGTGGTGGTGCAGGTGCACATGGGCGCCGAGGGCTCCGGCCAGACCCGCGTGAAGCCCGGCACCGAGATGTTCCTCGGCGAGAACCGCGGCGACCCGGTCAAGTTCTCCCGCGCCATGATCGACGCGGGCGCCGACCTGATCGTCGGTCATGGCCCGCACGTGCTGCGCGCGATGGAGTTCTACAAGGGTCGACTGATCGCCTACAGCCTGGGCAACTTCGCCGGTGGCGGCGGCACGCTCAACAACAGCGGCCCGCTCGGCCTCGGCGCGGTGCTCAAGGTCGAGCTCAACCCGGACGGCTCGTGGGTCGACGGCAAGGTGGTCTCGACGCGGATGAACGGCGCGGGCAAGCCCGTCACCGACTCCGACGACGACAGCCTGACGATGATCACCGAGCTGACGGAAAAGGACTTCCCGAGGAGCGGCGCCGAGTTCGACGACGAGACCGGCAAGATCAACCCGCCCGACGCATAACAGACGCAGCACCACGAGCAAGACAAACGGCAACCAGAAACAATCAGGCTTGACTGTTTGTTTCGGCCCCGCCATGCTCAGGAAATGCGGACCCCGCAACAGGAGCGCAGCCGGGCGACCCAGGCCCGCCTCCTCGACGCGGCCGTCGACAGCCTGGTCGACCTGGGCTGGGCGGGCACCACGACGACCGTGATCGCCGAGCGGGCCGGCGTCTCCCGCGGCGCCCAACTGCACCACTACCCCACCAAGGCCACCCTGGTGATGGCCGCCGTCGAGCACCTCGCCGACCGCCGCGCCGCCGAGATCCGCGCCGAGGCGGCCAGCCTGCCGGCGGGCACGCAACGGGTCGACCGGGTGATCGACATGCTCGCCGCCGTGTTCACCGGCCCGCTCTACGCCGCCGCGCTGGAGGTCTGGGTCGCCGCCCGCACCGACCCGGAGTTGCGCACGGCGCTCGTGCCGGTCGAGGCCCGGGTCGGCCGCGAGCTGCACCGGCTCACCGTCGAGCTGCTCGGCGCCGACGAGCGCCGCGCCGGCGTCCGCGAGTCCGTGCAGGCCACCCTCGACCTGATGCGCGGCCTGGGCGTGGCCAACCTGCTCTCCGACGACACCGCCCGCCGGGCCGCCCTGCTCCGCGAGTGGAAGCGCCACCTCGCCGCCGTGATCCGCGACTGAAGGAGGACCAGTGGTCGAGCTCGCCGCCCTGCTCACCGATCTCGACGCCGAGACCGCCGAGGTCGACGCGCTGGTCAAGGACCGGCCGCGCCAAGACTGGGACCGCCCGACGCCGAGCGCGGGCTGGACCGTGGCGCACCAGATCGCCCACCTGGCCTGGACCGACCACGCCGCGCTGTTGGCCACGACCGACGACGCACAGTTCGTCGCCCTGCTCGCGCCGCTCGCCGACGACCCCGACCGGATCGTCGACAAGGGAGCCGAGGGCTTCCTGGCGCCGCCCGACGAGTTGCGGCAACGCTGGCTCGCCGGCCATCGGGAGCTGGTCGAGGCGCTGCGGGCCGCGCCGCCCGGCAAGCGGATCCCGTGGTTCGGCAACCTGCTCGCTCCGCAGTCGATGGTCACCGCCCGGCTGATGGAGACCTGGGCACACGGCCTCGACATCGCCGACGCGCTCGGGGTCGTCCACCAGCCCACGCAGCGGCTGCGACACGTCGCCTTCCTCGGCTTCCGTACGCTCGGCCACTCGTTCCTCGCCCATGGTCAGGCCGTGCCATCGGCACCGGTCCGGGTGGAGCTCATCGCTCCCGACGGCTCCATGTGGGCCTTCGGCCCCGAAGCGGCAACCGACCGCTTGACCGGCCCCGCCCTCGACTTCTGCCTGCTGGTCACCCAGCGCCGCCACCCCAAGGACCTGGCCCTGATCGCCACCGGCCCGGTCGCGACCGAGTGGCTGGGCGTGGCGCAGGCGTTCGCCGGCCCGCCCGGGGCCAAGCGGGAGCCCGTCGCATGATCCGCATCGGCAACGCGTCCGGCTTCTACGGCGACCGGTTCACCGCCTGGCGGGAGATGCTCGACGGCGGCGACCTCGACGTGCTGACCGGCGACTACCTGGCCGAGCTGACCATGCTGATCCTCGGCCGGGACCGGGCCCGCGACCCGGCCCTCGGCTACGCCAAGACCTTCCTGCGCCAGCTCGACGGCACCCTCGGCGCCGCCCTGGACAAGGGCGTCAAGCTGGTCACCAACGCCGGCGGACTCCATCCCGCCGGCCTGGCCCAGGCCATCAAGAACCTGGCCGAAGAGCGAGGGCACAAACCCCGCATCGGGTACGTCGAAGGCGACGCTCTGCTCCGCCCGGACGCGCTGACCGCCAACGCCTACCTGGGCGCCTTCGGCATCGCCGCGTGCCTGGACGCCGGGGCCGACATCGTGGTCACCGGCCGGGTCACCGACGCCGCCCTGGTGATCGGTCCCGCCGCGGCGCACTACGGCTGGGCACGCGACGACTTCGACGCGCTGGCCGGTGCCACCGTGGCCGGCCACGTGATCGAGTGCGGCGCGCAGGCGACGGGTGGCAACTTCAGCTTCTTCACGGAGCTGCCCGACGGCGCACACCGCCCCGGCTTCCCGATCGCGGAGATCGCCGAGGACGGCAGCTCGGTGATCACGAAGCATCCCGGCACCGGCGGCGCGGTCACCGTCGAGACGGTCACCGCACAGCTGCTCTACGAGATCGACTCGCCCGCCTACCTCGGCCCGGACGTGGTCACCCGGCTGGACACGGTCAACCTGCGCCAGCAGGGTCCGGACCGGGTCACCATCACCGGCGTGCGGGGCGCGCCACCGCCGCCCACCCTCAAGGTTGGGGTGGCCAACCTCGGCGGCTTCCGCAACACGATGACCTTCGTCCTCTGTGGGCTCGACATCGAGGCCAAGGCGGCGCTGGTCCGCGGCCAGCTCGAGAACGCGGTCGGCAAGGAGGGCCTGGAGTTCACCCTGGCCCGCACCGACCACCCCGACGCCGTCGACACCGAGGCGGCCAGCGCCCTGCTGCACGTACACCTGAAGGACCAGGACCCGAAGCGGGCCGGGCGGGCGTTCTCGGCCGCCGCGGTGGAGCTGGCGCTGGCCTCCTATCCGGGTTGCACCTTGACCACCCCGCCGGGTGACGCCACCCCGTTCGGCGTGTTCACCGCCGACACGGTGTCCCAGGACGGTGTCAACCACACGGCCGTGTTGCCCGACGGCCAACGGGTGACCATCCGTCCGCCGGTCCGCACCGCGACCTGGCAACCGGTGCCGCAACACCCGAACGCGCCCGGTCAACCCGGCCCGACCACGAGGGCCCCGCTCGGCCGGCTGCTCGGCGCCCGCTCCGGCGACAAGGGCGGCGACGCCAACCTTGGGGTCTGGGCCCGCACCGACGCGGCGGCCGACTGGCTGCTCAGCGCTCTGACCACGGACCGGCTCAAGGAGTTGCTGCCGGAGACGGCGCCGTTGACCGTCGAGCGGCACGAGCTGCCCAACCTGCGGGCGGTCAACTTCGTCATCCGGGGTCTGCTGGGCGAGGGGGTCGCCGCCTCGACCCGCTTCGACCCGCAGGGCAAGGCACTGGGTGAGCTGCTGCGCGCGCGGGTCGCCGAGGTGCCGACGGTACTGCTCGAGGACGGTGCCGCGACGTGATGCACGACAACCACCGTGTCGACTGCGCCGAGACGCTCGTTACGGAGGTGGCAATGGCCAAGGACGCCGGTGAGGGGTGCGCGTGACTGTCATGGAGACCGCGGTGGACCCGCGCAACCCGTCCTACCTGGAGAATCGCTCCGCGATGTTGGAGCGCCTCCACGAGTTCGAGGACGCGCTCGACGACGCCCGCTCCGGCGGTGGCGACAAGTACGTGAACCGCCATCACGCCCGCGGCAAGCTGCTCCCACGCGAGCGGATCGAGCTGCTGGTCGACCAGGACGCCCCGTTCCTGGAGCTGTCCCCGACCGCCGCCTGGGGCACCGACTTCCCGGTCGGCGCCAGCGTGGTCAGCGGCATCGGCGTGATCGAGGGCGTCGAGTGCGTGATCGTGGCCAACGACCCGACCGTCCGCGGCGGCGCGATCAACCCGTACGCGTTGAAGAAGACCCAGCGGGCCGGTCAGATCGCCCTGGCCAACCGCTTGCCGCTGGTCAACCTGGTCGAGTCCGGCGGTGCCGACCTGCCGACCCAGGCGGAGATCTTCATACCGGGCGGTGGCGTCTTCCGCGACCTGACCCGGCTCTCCGCGGCCGGCATCCCGACCATCTCGGTGGTCTTCGGCAACGCCACCGCCGGCGGCGCGTACGTGCCCGGCATGTCCGACTACACGATCATGGTGCGGCACCAGGCGAAGGTCTTCCTGGCCGGTCCGCCGCTGGTCCGGATGGCGACCGGCGAGATCACCGACGACGAGTCGCTCGGCGGCGCCGCGATGCACGCCGGGACGTCCGGTCTGGCCGACTATCTCGCCGAGGACGAGCGCGACGGGCTGCGCCTGGCCCGCCAGGTGGTCCGCCGGCTCAACTGGCGCAAGCAGGGACCAGGGCCGCGCACCGCGTTGCCGCAACCGCCGAAGCACGACGTCGAGGACCTGCTGGCCATCGCCAGCGCCGACCAGCGGACCCCGTTCGACCCCCGCGAGGTGCTGCTGCGCGTGCTCGACGGCAGCGAGTTCGACGAGTTCAAGCCCGGTTACGGCGCCGCGCTGGTGACCGGCTGGGGTGAGCTGCACGGCTACCCGGTCGGCGTGCTGGCCAACGCCCGTGGCGTGCTGTTCTCCGAGGAGTCGCAGAAGGCGGCCCAGTTCATCCAGCTCGCCAACGCCAGCGACACACCGCTGCTCTTCCTGCAGAACACCACCGGCTACATGGTCGGCGCGGAATACGAGCAGCGCGGCATCATCAAGCACGGCGCTCTGATGATCAACGCGGTGTCCAACTCCACCGTCCCGCACATCACGATCAACCTCGGCGCCTCGTACGGCGCCGGCAACTACGGCATGTGCGGGCGGGCGTACGACCCGCGGTTCCTGTTCACCTGGCCGAACGCGAAGTCCGCGGTGATGGGCCCGACCCAGCTCGCCGGCGTGCTGTCGATCGTGGCGCGGCAGGCGGCCGAGGCCAAGGGCCAGCACTACGACGAAGACTCCGACCAGGCGATGCGAATGATGGTGGAGCAGCAGATCGAGAGCCAGTCGACGGCGCTGTTCCTCTCGGGTCGGCTCTACGACGACGGGATCATCGATCCCCGCGACACCCGCACCGTCCTCGGGCTGTGCCTCTCGGCTATCCACAATGCACCGATCAAGGGCGCCGAAGGCTTCGGCGTCTTCCGGATGTGAGGGCTCGCGCATGATCCGCAGACTGCTGGTGGCCAACCGGGGTGAGATCGCCCGCCGGGTCTTCGCCTCGTGCCGACTGGTCGGCATCGAGACGGTAGCCGTCTACTCGGACGCCGACGCCGACTCGCCACACGTGGCCGAGGCGGACTACGCCGTACACCTGCCCGGCAACGCCCCGACCGCGACCTACCTGCGCGGCGACCTGATGATCGGCGCCGCGCGCAAGACCGGTGCCGACGCGATCCATCCCGGGTACGGCTTTCTCTCGGAGAACGCCGACTTCGCCGCCCTGGTCACCGACAACGGGCTGACCTGGGTCGGTCCGCCGGCCAAGGTGATCGCCACGATGGGCTCGAAGATCGAGGCGAAGACGCTGCTGGCCGACGCCGGCATCCCGATGCTGCCGACCTGGTTCGACGCGGACCGCGTCAGCGAGTTCCCGGTGCTGGTCAAGGCGTCGGCCGGAGGTGGCGGCCGCGGCATGCGGATCGTGCACGACCGCGCGTCGCTGCCCGAGGCGATCTCCTCGGCCCGGCGCGAGGCGGCGCTGGCGTTCGGCGACGGCACCGTGTTCATGGAGCGCTACGTGGAGAGTGCCCGGCACATCGAGGTGCAGATCTTCGCCGACGCCCAGGGCACCGTGGTGCCGTTCGGCGAGCGGGAGTGCTCGATCCAGCGGCGCTACCAGAAGGTCATCGAGGAGTCGCCGTCGCCGGTGGTCACGCCGCAACTGCGCGAACAGCTCTGCGCGGCCGCGGTCGCCGCCGCCCGGGCGGTGGGCTACGTCGGCGCCGGCACCGTCGAGTTCCTGGTCGACGCCGTGGGCGGTGGCTTCTACTTCCTCGAGATGAACACCCGGCTCCAGGTCGAGCACGGTGTCACCGAGCTGATCACGGGCTTCGACCTGGTCCAGCTCCAGCTCGCGGTGGCCGAGGGCAACCCGCTGCCGCTCAACGCGCCGCCGCCGATGCGCGGCCACGCGATCGAGGTGCGGCTGTGCGCCGAGGACCCGGCCGCGAACTGGCTGCCGTCCACCGGCACGCTGCACCGGTTCCACATCCCGCAGGTCGCCGGCGAGTTCAAGCCCCTGCAGGCGCCGGGCCTGCGGCTCGACTCCGGTGTGCGGGACGGCTCCGTCGTCGGCGTGCACTACGACTCGATGCTGGCCAAGCTGATGGCGTGGGCGCCGACCCGGGCCGACGCGGGCCGGCTGCTCTCCGGCGCCCTCGCCCGCGCCGAGATCCACGGCGTGACGACCAACCGCGACCTGCTCGTGCGTACGCTGCGGCACCCGTCCTTCCGGGCCGGTGACATCGACACGGCGTTCCTGCAGCAGCACCCCGAGGTGTTCGCGCCGCTGCTCTCCTCGGTCGACGCGGTGCGGGTGTCCTGCCTGGCCGCGGCCCTGGCCGGCGCCGCCGCCCGGCATGCCGACGCGTCGGTGCTCGGCTCCCTCCCGTCCGGGTGGCGCAACGTCCCGTCCAGGTCGCAGACCACCGTGTACGACGGCCCGGCCGGCCCGGTCGAGGTCGGCTACCGATTGGACCGCGCGGGCGACCTGGTCAACTGGTGGGTCCGCGCGGTCGACCCGGACGACCCGGACCTCGGCGGGCTCGGCCAGCCGCCGGCCACCGACGACCACCCACCGGCGCAGGTCGTCTCGGCCGAGGCGGACGCGGTCGCCCTCGACGTCAACGGAATCCGGCTCATGTTCACCGTGCGCCGCATCGGCGAGGTGTCCTACGTCGACAGTCCGGAGGGCTCGGTCGCCCTCCAGGAGCTGCCCCGGTTCCCGCTGCCGTCGGCCCAGCTAGCCGAGGGCTCGCTGGTCGCGCCGCTGCCCGGGCACGTCAGCCGGGTCATGGTGGTGCCCGGCCAGCGGGTCCGCCCCGGCGAGCTGCTGATGACGCTCGAGGCCATGAAGCTCGAGCACCCCGTGTACGCCCCGTCCGCCGGCTACGTCTCCGCGTTGCCGGTCGGCCCCGGCTCGCAGGTGGAGACCGGTGCCGTACTGGCGGTTCTCAGTCCCGAGTAAACGAGAGAGAGTCGGAGGCCACCCCTCATGAACTTCGACCTGACCCCAGAGCAGAGCGACCTGCGCGACGCCGTGTCGGCCCTCGGCCGCCGCTACGGCCACGAGTACTTCATCAGCAAGGCCAAGGCCGGCGAGCACACCACCGAGCTGTGGGCCGAGGCCGGCAAGCTCGGCTATCTCGGCGTCAGCATCCCGGAGGAGTACGGCGGCGGTGGCGGCGGCATCACCGACCTGACCATCGTCTGCGAGGAGCTGTCGGCGACCGGCTCGCCGCTGCTGCTGCTCGTGGTGTCGCCGGCGATCATCGCCACGATCCTGGCCAAGCACGGCACCGAGGCGCAGCGCACCGAGTTCCTGCCGAGGCTCGCGGACGGCACGCTGCTCATCGCGTTCGCGATCACCGAACCCGAGGCCGGCTCCAACTTCCACCGGCTCGGCACGGTGGCCCGCCGCGACGGCGACGAGTGGGTGCTCAACGGCCGCAAGTGCTTCATCTCGGGTGTCGACCACGCCGACTACGTGATGGTCGTGGCGCGCACCGAGGACGCGGCGACCGGACGGCTCGTACCGGCGCTGTTCCTGGTGCCCACCGACGCCGCGGGCCTGACGAAGTCCAAGCTGGACATGGAGATCGTCTCGCCGGAGAAGCAGTGGCTGCTCTACCTCGACGACGTCCGGCTGCCAGCTTCCGCCCTGGTCGGTGCCGGCGACGCGGGCCTACCGGCGCTGTTCTCGGGTCTCAACCCGGAGCGGATCACGGTCGCCGCGATGAGCGCCGGCACCGGCCGGTACGCGTTGGACCGGGCGTCCCGCTACACCGCCTCCCGGCAGGTCTGGGGCCGTCCGATCGGGACGCACCAGGGTGTGGCACATCCGCTGGCGCACGCGGCGATCCAGGTCGAGCTCGCCCGGTTGATGGTCTACAAGGCGGCCGCGCTCTACGACGCGGGCCGGGACCTGGAGGCGGGAGTGGCGGCCAACATGGCCAAGTACGCGACCGCGGACGCTGCGGCACTCGCCGTCGACACAGCGATCCAGGTGCACGGCGGCAACGGCATGACCACCGAGTACGGCGTCGCCACACTGCTCGGCGCGGTGCGCGCGGGCCGGATCGCGCCGGTCAGCCGCGAGATGATCCTCAACTTCGTTTCGCAACACGTACTCGGTCAGGAGAAGTCGTACTGATCGATCGTTGATCATCATGCGGAGAAATGCTTGGATCTTCAAATATGAGGCTTCCTCGCTCTCCGGCCGGCTGGACCATGGCCGTCTTCGGCGTGCTCGCGATCATCATGGGCGTGGTCGGCCTGGTCAGCCCGGACACCCTGTTGAAGAGCCTCGGTTTCGAGGTGCTCGGTTCGCGGCCGTCGGGCGACTACACGAAGACGTTCATGGCGGCCTCGTCCATGGCGTCGTTCAACATGGGCGTCTACTACCTGGTCGCCGTCGCCACGGAATGGCGGCCGTTCTACCTCTTCACGGTGTGGTTCCGGCTCGTGACCTTCACGGTTTTCACCATCCTGGTGCTCACCGACGCGGCTCCGGCGCGCTTTTTCGGCGTAGCGGCGTGGGAGGGACTCGGAGCAATAGCTACGGGTGTCGCATTGTGGTTCGAACGAAAGCGGGGGACTTCGGTACCTTCTAACCCGTGAACGGCACATCACCTGGAGCACTCCCGCTGCCGGTGGTGCCTGGCCTGACCGACTTGTCGGTGTTCGCCCGAGGTGGTTACGCCACCGTCTACCGGGCGACACAGGCGTCGGTTGGGCGCGAGGTGGCCGTCAAGGTCGAAAACCGCACTCTCGACACCGAACGCGACCAGCGCCGCTTCCTCCGCGAGGCGCGCGCCGCCGGCCGGATGTCGTCGCACCCGCACGTCGTGGATCTGTTCGACGCGGGCGTCACCGAGTCCCGGCACCCGTACCTGATCATGGAACTCTGCGACGGCTCGTACCTCGAACGGATGAAGAGCTCGCCGCTGTCCGCCGCCGAGTCCCGCGACGTCGGCGTCAAGATCGCGGACGCGCTGGCCGACGCGCACCAACTCGGTGTGCTCCACCGCGACGTGAAGCCGGCCAACATCCTCTACTCGCGGTTCAACGAGCCGGCGCTGGCCGACTTCGGCCTGGCGGTGCTGGCCGAGGTCCGCGACTCGTCGGTGACGCTAGAGGTGCTGACTCCCGCGTACGCCGCGCCCGAGATGTTCCGGCACAGCGAGCCGTCGCCGGCGGTCGACGTCTACGCCCTCTGCGCGACGCTCTACGCGATCATGCGCGGGAAGCCGCCACGTTGGCGCGACGACCGGGACCCGAGCCTGCTCACGCTGATGGAGATGTTCACCGAGCAGATCCCCGACCTGCCGGGCGTGCCGCCGGGCTATCTCGAGCTGCTGCGCCGCGGCATGGCCAACGACCCGGCCGCCCGGCCTTCGGCTGAGGAGCTGCGTGACCTGCTGGCCGGCCTGTCAATGGACAGCTTCGGCCCGGCCCGGCCGGTGTCGGGCGCACCGGCCTCCGGCGCACCGGTCTCCGGCGGCCCGTCCGTCTACACCTCTCGTTCCTACACCCCGCCGGCGTCGCCGCAGCCCGGCGACTCCGGCGACGACCACCCGACGGTCAGCGGCAACCCTCGCCGCAGCCGGCGCCGCTGGTGGCTCGGCGGTCTCGGGATGGTCGCCCTGCTGGTGATCGGCGGCCTGACCACCTGGTACGCGGCCGGCCTGCCGGACGACGACCCGGTCGACCCGAGCAAGCCCGCGCCCACGTCGAGCGTGCGACTGGACGGCCAGGCGCTGCGCGGCTGTGTCGTGCCGCTGCCCGCCGGCGGCAAGTGCCCCGGCGACCTGGAGTGCTACGCCGACGACGTCGAGCGGGTGCCGTGCGGCGGCCCGCACACGTGGGAGGTGTTCGCCGTCGGCCAGGTGCCGACGTCGGTGACCACTGTGGACCGGAAGTCGTTGCGTGCGGAACCGGCGGTTCGCGAGGTCTGCGGTCGGTCCACCTTCGCCTCGGTGACGCTGCTGATGAGCACCCAGGGCTGGACGCTGGACGTGCTGCCACCGGACGCGGCCGCGTTGGCCAGCGGCGACCGCACCTACCGCTGCCTGGCCGGCCGCGGCCCGGACGCGTTGAAAACCCCGACCCTCAGCCGCTGACCGAATGCCACGCTTGCCGGACCCCGTCAGTCGGAGAGCTCGGCCTGCAACGCCTTAGCCCGCGCCCGCTCGCTCGTCTGCTCCGTGGAGAACGACAGGTCGACGGCCCGCTCGGCGGCAGCCCGCGACTCGGCGACCCGGCCCGCCGCGGCCAGCGACCGGGCCAGCACCTCGGCCCCGATGACCCGCGAGCGCACATCCTCGGCCGGCACCGCCGCGGCCCGCTGTGCCCAGTCGAGCGCCTGCTCGCACCGCCCCGCGGCCAGCAGCGCCGACGCGTAGGTGGCCAGTGCCTGCTGCCGCGAGAACAGCAGTGACGGTGCACCGCTGGCCGAGGCGATCGGTGCCAGCAGGCCGACCGCGGTGGTCGTGTCGCCGGCCAGGCGGCGGGCCGCCGAGAGCAGCACCCGGGGGCCGACCTGAGCCGGCGCCAGCGGGTTGTGGGGCTCGACCGCCGTGATCACGGCGCGTGCGTCGGCCTCGGCCGCGTCGACGTCGCCGCGGTCCAGCGCGACGAAGCCGCGCAACGTGCCGGCCATGCCCATCAAGAGCGGATGCCCGAGCCGATTCGCGTAGGAGAGGGCGTCGGTGAGCAGGTCCGCGGCGTGCTGTGGCTCCCCCAGCCCGCGAGCCACCACGCCGCGCACGACGAGGGCGAAGCCGCGGCCCCAGTCGTCCGACGCGGCCGCGAAGTCGCGATAGGCCCGGCGGGCCTCACGGTCGGCCTCGGCCAGGTCGCCGAGCTCCGCGGCGGCGAACGCCTCGACCGCGCGCAGCGTGCCGACCGCCCACGACTCGCCGACTCGCTCGCCGAACGGCAGGAAGATCCGGGCGAGCCGGCGGGCCTCCGACAGCCGACCGGCGAGCAGCCGGGCATAGGCCGTGGTGCCGCGCAGCCAGGCTCGGCCGACCGGGTCGCCGAGCCGGGCGAACAGCCGAGCGGCGCGGGCCAGCACCGCGTCGGCGCCGGCGAAGTCGCCCCGGGTGGTGGTGACCCAGGCGAGGTTCTGGAGTGACCAGGCCTGCCCGCGCTCGTCTCCGGCGGCGACGTTGACCTGGTAGGCGGCCGCGAACCGGCTGCTCGCCTGGGCCAGCTTGCCCTGGAGGAAGTCGGCCATGCCGAGCCGGCGCATCGCCTCGGCGCGCGGGCCGGGCAGGTTGGCATCGGTGGCGACCTGGAGCGCGTCGCGCCACATCACCTGCGCCCGGGGGAAGTCACCGAGCGATCGGTGGGCCCGGCCGGCGAGCAGCAGCGCGCCGGCGCGGGCGCTCGGCTCGGCCGAGTTGGCGGCGATCTTCTCCGCGTACGCGAGTGCGTCGTTGACCCGGCCGGTCTGCTGCAACGCTCGCGCGTGCACCAGCCGGTCGGCGGTCGGCAGGGCATCACCGGCGAGGACGGCCTCCCGCTCGGCGTATTCCACGGCGGTGGTCGGCTCACCGGCGGCGGCGGCCCGGCGGGCGGATCGGCTCAGCGCCGCGATGCCCAGCGGGACGACGCTGCGAGCGGCCGCGTCGGGTCGCAGCCCGACACTGTCGGCCAGGACGACGGCGCGCTCGGAGTGGTGCGCGATGAACAGGTCGCGGTCGCCGTCGGACCAACTGCGCGGGTCGCCGACCGGAGCGTCGACCGACACCGGACGCCGCCCGACCACCACGTCGGACGGGGTCTTGCGGGCCGCCCACTCGGCCAGGAACGCGTGCCGCTCGGCGAGGTCGGCCTTGCCGATGCCGGAGTAGGCGGCCTCGTGCATCAGCGGGGTGCTGAACGCGTAGCCGCTCCGGGTGCGCTGGAGCATGCGGCGCTGCAACAGCTCGTCGACGGCACGTTCGA
This sequence comes from Asanoa ishikariensis, assembly GCF_900107455.1. Classification (GTDB taxonomy): domain Bacteria; phylum Actinomycetota; class Actinomycetes; order Mycobacteriales; family Micromonosporaceae; genus Asanoa; species Asanoa ishikariensis. The sequence continues at coordinate 191,877 of NZ_FNQB01000006.1, forward strand.
GCTCGACGGCGACCACCGCGGCCGGGCGACCGGCCCGGCCCGCGTAGTGCTCACGCAACGCCTCGAGGGTGCCGCGCGGCACCTGGTCGCCGATCACCGCGGCGTCGCGCAGCACGGCGCGTGCGTCGCCCGGCAACGCGTCGATGCGGGCGGCGAGCACCGCGGCCAGGTCGCGGGAGAGCAGTCGGCTGGTCAGCGAGCCGGGCGCCAGCCGCCAGCGCTTCTGGCCGGACTCGCCGTCGACACCGACCTTGGTCAGCGCACCGCGCTCGATCAGCAGCGTGACCAGCTCGGCCAGGTAGAACGGGTTGCCCTGTGCGGTGGCGAGCAGCCCGTCGTTGTCGGGCTGCGGCAGCTTGCCGCCGCTCAGATAGGACGAGAGCAGGCGGGAGGCGTCGGCGCCGCGCAGCGGCGGGAGGTTGACCACCTCGGCGTCGGCCAGCCGGGTCAGCGCGCCGGCGGTGCGCACGAGCTCGGGGCGGCCGAGCAGCAGCACCAGCACCGGACCGCTCAGCCGGGACAGCATGACCCCGAGGGCCTCGACCGTCTCGGAGGTGGCGTCGTGCAGGTCGTCGACGACGATCAGCAGCGGTGTCTCGGCGGCGAGGCCGCTCAGCAGCGCCGCGACCGCGCCGGGCACGGCGGCGGGCTCAGCGCCCGGGATGTCGCCCGTCCACTCGCCGGGCACCGGGGAGACGGTGGCCGGCACCTCGCCGTAGCCCATCAGGGCGAGCAGCAGTTCGGAGGCGACCGGCGCGGTGTCGGGCAACCGGGCGAGCCGGGCGGTCAGCCGCCGGAGCCGCTCCTCGACCACGGCTCGGCTCGGCGGAGTGCCGTTGTCGGCGGGCGCGCCGATCGCGGCGCGGACCAGATCGGCCAGGGGCGCCAGCCGGCGGCGCTCGCCGAACGCGGCGCAGCGCACCGAGAGCACCCGGGCGCCGGTGCGGGTGGCGAACCGGCCGGCGGCGACGTCGAAGCCGGCGGCCAACCGCTCGGCCTCGCTGGCGAACCGGGTCTTGCCGATGCCGGCCTCGGCGGTCATCAACATGACGGTGGGCTGGCTCTGGTCGACGACCTCGGATAGCCGGCCGGCTATCCGGCCGAGCTCGGCCTCGCGGCCGACGAACGGCGCCTCGTCGCCGAGACCGGACCGGGTGCCGGGGGCATCGTGCAGGCCGAGCAGCTCGACCGCCTGGACCGGGTCGCGCTTGCCCTTGAGCCGCAGCGGGCGCAACTGCCGCCAGGACGCGACCCGGCGGGTGGCCTCGAAGGTGCTGGCACCGGCGTAGACGGCGCCGACCGCGGCGGCGTCGGCGAGGCGGGCGGCGGTGTTGACCGTGTCGCCGATGACCGTGTATTCGATCGCGGCCTGGATGCCGGCGACCACGGCGCCGGTGTTGAGCCCGACCCGCAGGCCGAGGGGTGCGCCGCCGCCGCGCTCGTCGTCGAGCACCCGGCGGACCGCGCGCTGCATCGACAGGGCCGCTCGGACCGCGCGCTCGGCGTCGTCTTCGTGCGCGACCGGTGCGCCGAAGACCGCCATGATGCCGTCGCCGGTGAGCTTGTCGACGTGGCCGCCGAAGGTCTTCACCGCGCCGGCGAGCGCCGCCAGCACGCGGTCGGTCACCGCGCCGACCCGCTCCGGGTCGACATTTTCGGACCAGGAGGTGAAATCAGACAGGTCGCCGAACAGGACGGTAACCACCCGGCGCTCGGCAGCGGGCAGCCCCGCCGCCGCAGGAAGGGCAGCGCCGCAGTTGTGGCAGAAGCGGGCGCCGGGGACGGCGACCGTGCCGCACACAAGACATGTCACGGTCCATCCAACCCCTGTGACCCCCGTCGCGATTCCCCGGATGGCACACCGAGATATGCGAGTTGGGCCCGGACCGACCAGGCGGCGGCCGGCCAGAGGCTGGGATCGACGTCGGCATAGACGGTGGAAACGACCTCGTCGGCGGTTTTGGCGCCATTTGCAACGGCCTGCCGCACCTGGTCGAGCCGCGCCCGTCGGTGGGCCAGATAGAACCGTGCGGCGACGGCGCAGTCGGCCAGCGCCGGGCCGTGTCCGGGCAGGGCGAGCTGGCCGGGATAGGCCGTCAGCAGCTCGAGGCTGGCCAGGTAGGCGCCGAGGTCTCCGTCGGGATGGGCGACCACCGTGGTGCCCCGGCCGAGGATGGTGTCGCCGGTGAAGACCGCCCGCTCGCCGCCGGCCGCGGCCACGAAACAGACCGAGTCGGCCGTGTGGCCGGGGGTGGGCAGCGCGGTGATCGCAACGCCGGCCAGCTCGTGCTCGCCCAGGTCGCGGAGCACTTTCGCGCCGGTGAGCTGGGCGAACCTCTCGAGCCCCTCGACGTGGTCGGGGTGGCCGTGGGTGGCCAGCACGGTGCCGATCGGACCGTGCTCGGCGACCGCCCGCAGGTGCCCCTCGTCGAGCGGGCCCGGATCGACGACCACGGCGGGAGCGCCGGGCGTGGCCCGCAGGACCCAGGTGTTGGTGCCGTCGAGCGTCATCGGACCGGGGTTGGGCGCCCGGACGAGGGTGGTCCACTCCGGCAGGCGTTCCGCCAGGGCCGCCGCCGGAGTGGTCACGTGGGCCGTCATGGGTGCGATCGTACGACTGAGCTGTGACAGAAGATTTATGTCTTCCTGTCCAAGATCAGGCGGTTGCGATCTCGACGATCGCTTCGACCTCGACCGGGGCGTTCAGCGGAAGCTCGGCGACACCGACCGCGCTGCGGGCGTGCCGACCGGCCTCACCGAAGACCTCGCCGAACAGCTCCGACGCGCCGTTGACGACGGTGGGCTGGCCGGTGAAGCCGGGTGCCGAGGCGACGAAGCCGACCACCTTGACCACCTTGACGACGTATTCGAGGCCGACCAGGGAGTCGATCGCCGCGAGCACGTTGAGGGCGCACTGCCGGGTCAGGTCACGGGCCTGCTCCGCGGTGACCTCGGCGCCGACCTTGCCGGTCGCGAGCAGCTCGCCACCGGAGATCGGGAGCTGACCGGAGACGTAGACATAAGCGCCGGACTGTACGGCCGGCACGTACGCGGCGACCGGCGGAACAACCTCGGGCAGCGTGAGGCCGAGCTCGGCCAGCCGCTCGTGCGGAGTCATGCCTTCGGCCGCTTCAGATAGGCGACCAACTGCTCCGGGTTGGGGCCCGGGATCACGGAGACCAGCTCCCAGCCGTCGTCACCCCAGTTGTCCAGAATCTGCTTGGTCGCGTGGACCAACAGCGGCACGGTCGCGTACTCCCATTTCTGCATGCGGCCGAGGTTACCGGTGGCGATCAGAGCGGGCCGAGGTCGGCTACCCTGCTCGGCGACGGCTCGACCGCAACCGGACGAGAGCTTGTGGGGAGACCATGACCGTGCCGCCCGACGGTGCCGAAAGCCGGCCAGCCGACGCCGCCCCGTCAGGCGACGAAGGCGACGGACGCCCACCCGTCCCGCCGCCACCGCCGCCGCAGGCGACACCCGCTCCGCCGCCTCCCTCCGGACCGCATTCCGGGCCACCCACACCCGTCCCGGCCCCGGCCCCCGCTCCCCCGCCAGCGGCACCCCAGGACCCGCCAACGCCGCCGCCCGGCGAGCCGTCGACGACCGAGCCCGAGCCTGCCCGGACCCAGGAGCTACCGCCCGGCCCACCAGCCCCGCTTGTCGCACCCCGGCCGATCAGCGCGCCGCCGGCGCCCGAGCCGCCGCAGCCCCCGCTGTGGACTCCGCCGCCGTGGATGCCCCCTGCGCCGCCCACCGTGCCGCCCGGCACACAGGAATGGGCGACGCAAGCGCCGCCCTGGGCCACTCCGGTTCCGGCCCCTGCCCAGGCGGATTCCACCGTGGGTTGGGCCGCCGTACCCCCTCATCCGGCGCCGGCACCCGCCAAGCGCCGGAGCCGCGGACCGCTGGTGGCGGCGATCGTGCTGGCCGTCGTCCTGCTCTGTGGCGGTGGCGGAGGCCTGGCCGCCTTCCTGCTGCTCCGGGACACGGAGACCGGCGAGGGCGCGGCCGAACCGGTGGCGGCGGTGGAGGGCTTCCTCGACGCCGTCTACGTCGACCAGAACGCGGCTGCGACCACCGGGCTGCTCTGCGGTGAGGCCCGGAACCAGAGCGCCGTCCAGGACAAGATCGACGAGGTGCAGCGGTACGCCCGGACGTACCCGAGCCCGCGCTACCGCTGGGACCCGCCGAAGGTGGAACAGCAGGACGCCGACAAGGCGATCGTCTCGACCAAGTTGACCGTGTTGACCGCCGACGACCGCAGTGCCGAGCAGCAACTCCGCTTCACGCTGGTCCACAAGACCGGCTGGTGGGTCTGCGACGTCGGCTGACATCTACCCTTGGGTCGTGACCAGACCCGCCGCGACCAGCCGACGTGCCGATCTGTGGCCGGCGCGACTGCACGTCGTGACCGGCAAGGGTGGCACCGGCAAGACCACGGTGGCCGCCGCGCTCGCCCTGGCGCTGGCCGCCGGCGGGCGCCGGACGCTGCTGGTCGAGGTCGAGGGGCGGCAGGGCGTCGCGCAGCTTTTCGGCACCCCGCCGCTGCCCTACGAGGAGCGCCGGATCACCGCCGCGGCCGGCGGGGGCGAGGTGCGGGTGCTGGCCATCGACGCCGAGGAAGCCCTGCTCGAATACCTCGAGATGTTCTACCGGCTGGGTGCCGCCGGCCGGGCGCTGCGCCGGCTGGGCGCGATCGACTTCGCCACCACCGTCGCGCCGGGCGTGCGTGACGTGCTGCTCACCGGCAAGGTCAAGGAGGCCACGACCCGGACCTCGGGCGGGCATCGGGTGTACGACGCGGTCGTGCTCGACGCCCCGCCGACCGGGCGGATCGGCCGGTTCCTCAACGTCACGGCGGAGACGGCCAAGCTGGCCAAGGTCGGGCCGATCAAGACGCAGAGCGACGGCGTCCAGGCACTGCTCCGCTCGCCGATGACCGCTGTGCATGTGGTCACACTCCTGGAAGAGATGCCGGTGCAGGAGACGGTCGATGCGATCGAGGAGCTGACCCGGCTGCGCATCCCGGTCGGGCACGTGATCGTCAACGAGGCGCAGGTCCCGCTGGCCTCCGTCGGCAAGGTCACTCAGGCCGAGCTCAAGCGCGGTTTGAGCGCTGCCGGGCTGCCGACCGACCGGGCCACGGTCACCGGCCTGTACACCGAGGTGAAGAATTACCTGACCCGCCAGGAGCTGGAAGACTCGCTCCGCACCGACCTCGCCGAGCTCGGTCGGCCGGTGCTGGAGCTGCCTTTGTTGAGCGGCGGAGTCGACCGGGAGGGGCTCGACCTTCTCGCCGCCGCTCTGCTTGCTGGTCCGACCCCATAAACTCGGTCATGTGTCTTCGGATCTACACCCGCCACGGCTGGACGTCGACCGGATCCTGAGTGATCCGGGCGTCCGCATCGTGGTCTGCTGCGGTTCGGGTGGGGTCGGCAAGACCACGACGGCCGCGGCGCTCGCTCTGCGGGCCGCCGAGGAGCACGGCCGGCGCACCGTGGTGTTGACCATCGACCCCGCCCGCCGCCTGGCCCAGTCGCTCGGCCTCACCGAGCTCGACAACACCCCTCGGCCCGTCAAGGACGTCGGCGAGGGCAGCGCGGGCTCGCTGCACGCGATGATGCTCGACATGAAGCGCACCTTCGACGAGGTGGTGCTCACGCACACCGACCCGGCGAAGGCGGCGGAGATCTTCGCCAACCCCTTCTACCAGGCGATGAGCTCGACCTTCTCCGGCACGCAGGAATACATGGCGATGGAGAAGCTGGCCCATCTGCACGCGCAGGGTGAGTGGGACCTGATCGTGGTCGACACCCCGCCGTCGCGCTCCGCGCTGGACTTCCTCGACGCGCCGGCCCGGCTGGGCCGGTTTCTCGACGGCAAGATGCTGCGGCTGCTGCTGGCACCGGCCCGCGCCGGCGGACGCAGCGTGTTCGGCCTGGTGACGGCGTCGTTCGGGGTGTTCTCCCGAGTCGTACAGAAGGTGCTCGGGGCGCAGCTTTTGACTGATTTGTCAGGCTTTGTCGCCGCACTCGACTCGATGTTCGGCGGCTTCCGGCAGCGCGCCGAGCAGACCTTCCAGATCCTTCAGGCTCCCGAGACCGCGTTCCTCGTGGTCGCGACGCCCGAGCCGGACGCGATCCGCGAGGCGTCCTACTTCGCCCGCCGGCTCGGCGAGGAGCGGATGCCGCTGGCCGGCCTGGTGGTCAACCGCGTGCACCGGACCCAGGTGCCGCAACTGGGCGCCGAGACGAGCCTGGCCGCCGCGGCGGGGCTGACCGAGGCGGGCGAGCAGGCGCCCACGGCCGACGCGTTGCGGATCCACGCCGCGCTGGCCGCGCTGGCCGACCGCGAACGGACCGTGACCGCCGGTTTCGCACAGGAGTTTCCGCACGTGCCCACGGTCGCCGTGACGGCACAGCCCGCCGATGTGCACGACATCGACGGGCTGCGGACGATCGGCTCGGCTATCAGCCAGCCGTGACCAGAGACTTGTCCTTGTTGCGCAACGCGGCCTCGAACATCTTGCGCCAGCTCGCCACCTGCGGATGACGCCGCAGGAGCGCCCGGCGCTCGCGCTCGGTCATGCCGCCCCAGACACCGAACTCGATGCGGTTGTCCAGCGCGTCGGCCAGGCACTCATATCGCACCGGGCAGCTTCGGCAGATCCGCTTCGCGACGTTCTGCTCGGCGCCCTGTACGAAAAGCGCGTCCGGGTCCCCGTTCTGGCATGCCGCCAAAGTCGGCCAGTCTGTAATCATGCCCATCAGTCCACGTCCCCCCTTGCAGTCCGCTGCCGAACTCTCCACACCGGTCGGACGTCCGACCTCGAGTCGGCAGGTGTTGCCCCCGGTCACCCACCGTTCCGTTCCCCCCGGGAGACGGCGGATGGTGCGCGATCCTCGCCGAACCATCATGCTCCGTAGTCGTCTGATTACGCAACGTTGTCAGATAAATACATCACAACCGGGACACTCTTCGCCTACCCCATATGGAGTGGGTGAAGATGCCCCGTACGCGGAAAATCTTGGTTGGATTCGGTCAAATGCCAACACGAACCACAGCAGTCCGGCAGAATCCTCGATGCCGGAGCGCACCGGCTGCCGGAGCGTGCGCATAACACAACAACGACACCGGCTTCCGAAGGACGTGCTCATTGGCGCGTCGGATTTCACCTTGTCGACGGTCTGCGCCGTTGAGGCCCCATACGCGGGACGCGAGATTGTTGTGCGTTCCCGTACCCTGGCGGCGTGAGTGAGCCGAGTGCGCAGGCTGGGAAGCCCCGTAAAAAAAGCTGGATGCGGCGACGTGATCACAACATCTTCGCCAACGCCGCATCGCTGATCATCTGTGGCGTGCTCGCAGGCGTGGTGGTCGCCGCTGCCGCGTTCCCCGCGGTCGCCATGTCGGGCCTGGCCGCCAAGGCGGGTGTCGAGACCTTCGACAAGCTGCCCACCGAGCTGACGCTCAAGCGCCCACCGCAGATCAGTTACATCTATGCCAGCAACGGCAAGACGCCGCTGGCCACGATGTACGACGAGAACCGGCGCGACGTCGACCTCAAAGACATCGCCAAGGTGATGCAGCAGGCCATGATCGCCGCCGAGGACCACGACTTCTACAAGCACAACGGCGTCGACATCAAGGGCATCGGCCGCGCGTTCGTCGCCAACAACCAGGCGGGCGAGACCCAGCAGGGTGCTTCGACGCTCACCATGCAGTACGTCCGGCTCGCCATCGCGTACTCCGCGACCGACCCGCAGGACGTGGTCGCCGCGACCGAGGACACGCCGCAGCGCAAGATCCGCGAGATGCGCTACGCCATCCAGATCGACAAGGAACTGGGCAAGGACGAGATCCTCGAGCGTTACCTCAACACCGCGCCGTTCGGCAACGGCGCCTACGGGGTCTACGCCGCGAGCCAGGTCTACTTCGCCAAGCTGCCCAAGGACCTCACGGTCGACGAGGCCGCCATGCTCGCCGGCATGGTCAAGGCGCCGTCGGACTACGACCCGACGACCTCCGACGGCTACGGCCAGGCGGTGGCCCGCCGCAACTACGTCATCGACAACATGCTCGAGATCGGCGCGATCAACGCCGACCAGCGCGATAAGGCCAAGGCGGTCAAGCTGACCGTCAAGGGCAAGCGCGCGCCGAACGGTTGCGTGGCCACCACCAAGAACAGCTGGGGCTTCTTCTGCGACTTCTTCTACCGCTGGTGGATGGACCAGGAGGCGTTCGGCGCGACGACGTACGACCGTGAGCGGCGGCTGAAGAGCGGCGGCTACAAGATCGTCACGTCGCTCGACGCGGGCGTGCAGGACGCCGCCAAGAAAAACGTCGAGCAGTACTACAAGACCGCCAAGAACCACCCCAACGCGCTGATGGTCGCGGCGATCGAGCCGGGCACCGGCTACGTGCGGGCGCTGGCGGTCAACCGCAACTACAAGCTGGACCCGACGGACAAGCCGCAGAACGGCATGTCCACGAACCCGGCCAAGAAGAAGCGCAAGATCCGGGGCACCTATCCCAACACCACCAACCCGCTGGTCAGCGGCGGCGGTGACATCACGGGTTACCAGGCAGGCTCGACGTTCAAGATCTTCACGTTGGTCGCGGCGCTCGAAAAGGGCTTTCCGCTGAGCTACACGATCAACGCAAAAGAGAAGTACACGTCGAAATACATCGTGGAATACAACGGCCCGAGCGCCTGCCCCGGCACCAACAAATACTGTCCGGAGAACGCCAACAAGAGCATGGCCGGCGTGCAGAACATGTGGACCGGTTTCGGCAGGTCGGTCAACACCTTCTTCGTCCCGCTGGAGGAGCAGGCCGGCGCGGCCAATGTGGTCGACGCCGCCAAGCGGATGGGCATCAAGTTCCGCTCCAAGAGCGACGCGGTGATCGCCAACAACAAGGAGGGCGCCGACCAGTGGGGCGCCTTCACCCTCGGCGTCTCCTCCACCACGCCGCTCGACCTCGCCAACTCGTACGCGACGCTGGCCGCCGACGGGAAATACTGCGAGCCCAACCCGGTGCAGGAGATCATCGCCCCGGACGGCGCCAAGCTCGATGTCGCCGCCTCGCGCTGCAAGAAGGTGATCGACACGCAGGTCGCCCGCGCGGCCGTCGATGCCGCGCGTTGCCCGGTCGGCGACCACTCGAACACGTCCAAGTGCACGAGCGGCACCGCGACCAACGTGCGCGGCGACGTGGGCTTCCCGGTGGCCGGCAAGTCCGGCACGACCGACAGCGAGAAGACGGCCTCCCTGGTCACGATGACCAAGCAGCTCTCCGTGGCGGGCATCCTGGCCGATCCCGACTGGGCCGAGACCAACCACGACATGGAGCACGGCATCGTCAACCCGGCGGTCTACGAGACGCTGCGTGACGGCATGAAGGCGATGAAGGCGACCCGCAAGGACTTCACCGCGCCGAACAACAGCAAGATGATCTTTGGTGATCAGCGCAGCATCCCCAACGTCGAGTGCACCTCGGTCGAGTCCGCCCGGGCGAAGATTCGTGGGGCCGGCTTCATCGTCGATGTCAACGACACCCCGATCGACTCCCGCTGCGCCGCCGGCCAGGCGGCCGGCACGTCGCCGGACGGCAAGACGATCAAGGGCGGCGTCGTGATCATCCAGATCAGCAACGGCAAGGGCGCCGGTGGCCCCGGCGGCGGCGGTCCGGGCGGCGGCGGTCCTGGCCGACCACCCGGCCGCGGCCCAGGAGGCTGACACCACGCGGCCCAAGAGGCCGCACCGCAAACTCAAGGGCCCGCCGGCATTGTCCGGCGGGCCCTTTGCCGTGGCCCTGTCCCGTGGCTCAGCGTGGCGCGCCGGCCAGGCCCGGGTGCGCGCGGAGAGTGCCCAGGTACCGGCGCCGTGGCCGCTCTTGGCGTGCGGAAAGCGGCCGGGTACCGGAGTCGTGGCTGCTCATCGCATGAGAAAGCGGCCGAGCACCCGCGCCGGGGCCGCTCATCGCGTGCAGAAAGCGGCCAGGTACCGGCGTCGTGGCCGCCCGTCGCGTGCAGAAAGCAGCCCAGCATCGGTGTCGTGGCCGGTCTTCGGACGCGGAAAGCGGCCGGGAACCGGAGTCGTGGCTGCTCATCGCGTGCGGCCGGACGCCATGTGACCCGGCGGGTGTGTCGGCATGATCCACGAGATGGGCGCTGGGCGCCCACGTGGTGAGAACGCTCACCGGCCATCCGGGATCGACCGGTTTGTCCTGGAGCCGCTGCGGGCAGGCAGCAATGATCCAGCTACAGTCGGTAGGCTGCCGAAGATTCTTCTTCTTCGCCGCAGCGCCGAGAACAGCACTCACCGGAAAGTTGCCGTGCGACTGGATCACGAACGCATCGTCAGCGACGTGACGGCGCGCCTGACCCGGGCCTCGTCCGCCGAAGAAGCTTGCCGGGTGTCAGTCAACGCCCTGCACGCCCACACGGGGGCGATGGCGGCTGCCCTGCTACCCGTACGCCGTCATCTGCGGTGTGTCGCCGCTGCCGGCGCCTGGCAGGTTTTCACCGCTGTGCAACCGGGGCGCGGTGTGTCCGGCCGCGCCTTCCGCACCGGCCAGACGCAGACCGTCGTCGCGGTGCAGGACGACCCCGACTACATCCCGGTCGGCGCGCCCGGCACTGCGCTGGAAGTCTGCGCGCCGCTGCTGGACACCGACGGCGCCCCGATCGGCGTGCTCAACGTCGAATGGCAGGACCCCACCGACGTCGAGGTCGCCCGCAAGCTGGTCGACGAGGTCGCCGCCTGCCTCGGCGACCGGATCACCCGCCTCGGCGGGCCGCCGCCCGAGAAGCGCACCGAGAAGCTGCTGCGGCACGCCGGCGCGCTTACCTCCGCGTCCACCGAGTGGGAGCTGATGGCGGCCGCCAACGACGCCGCCCGCGACATGTCGGGCCTGTCCGCGGCCGTGCTCGTCGTCGACGACGGCCAGCGGATGCGGGTCGGCATGCCCACCGTGCTCCCGGACGAGTTCGAGTCGAAGCTCCGCGACGTGATGACGGCGCTCCCCGAGTCGGCGCTGCTCGACCTGGTCAACCTCGCGCACAGGCACGGCTCTTCGTACACGCTCGGCGAGGCGGACCACTGCGTACCGCACGCGTACCGCCCGCTGGTCGACGCCGGCGTGGCAACCCTGATCATGGTGCCGGTCGGCCCGCCCGACTCTGGCGGCGTCATGCTGATCGCCGACGAGCGCAGCCTCGAGCCGGACCCGTCGATGGTCAACCTGATGGAGCTGCTGGCCGCGCAGGCCTGGTCCTGCCTCGACCGCTTGCGCACCCTGAGCAAGCTCCGCGAACTGGCGAGCTCCGACCCGCTGACCGGGTTGCGGCACCAGGGCCCGTTCGGCGAGCGGATCCGCGGTGCCGTGCCGGGCCGCACCGCCCTGCTGGCGATCGACATCGACCAGTTCAAGGTCATCAACGACACGTACGGCCATCAGGAGGGCGACGCGGTCCTGGTCGCCGTGGCCGGCGCGCTGAAGGACGCCCTGCGCCACGCGGACGAGCTCTTCCGCCTCGGCGGCGACGAGTTCGTGGCGGTCCTGGAGGTGCGCCACCCCAACGAGGCGATGATGATCGCCGACCGGCTGACGGCGGCGGCCCGGGCGATCGGCCGCACGGTGAGCATCGGGGTGGCGTTGGTCGAGGAAGACGAGCCGCCGGAGCGGGCTTTGCGGCGGGCGGACGCGGCGCTGTACGAGGTCAAGCGCAACGGCCGTGACGGCGCCCGGCTGGCCGGCTCCTGACAGCAAAGAGGGCACATTCGAAAAATCGAATGTGCCCTCACACCTGGTCGGGGTGGCCGGATTCGAACCGACGACCTCTTCGTCCCGAACGAAGCGCGCTACCAAGCTGCGCCACACCCCGAGGCGTGCCGGGCAATACTAGCCCACCGCCCACCCGGGTCAAATTCGGTATGCCGCCTCAGCGAGGGATGAGCGTGAGCAGCGTCGCCTCGGGGCGGCAGGCGAACCGAATCGGGGCGGTCGGGTGCGTGCCGAGCCCGGCGGAGACGTGCAGCCAGGCGCTGCTGTCGGGCCAGTGGTGCAGGCCCTTGGCCATCGAGCGGGGCAGGCCGCAGTTGGTCACCAACGCGCCGACGAACGGCACGCAGACCTGACCGCCGTGGGTGTGCCCGGCGAGCATCAGGTCGAACCCGTCCCGGGCCATGTCGTCGAGCACCCGCGGCTCGGGCGTGTGGGTCAGGGCCAGCCGCAGGTCGGCGGCGGGCGAGGCCGGCCCGGCCACCGAGGCGTAGTCATCGCGCTCCACGTGTGGGTCGTCGACCCCGACAGCCTCGATCAGGCGGCCGCCGGCCTTGATCGTGGTGCGCGCGTTGTTGAGATCGGCCCAGCCGGCGCCGACCAGCACGTCCCGCAGCTCCTCGGTCGGAAGCTCGACGCCCTGGACGTACTCCCGGTCCTTCTCGAAGTAGCTGAACGGGTTCTTGAACACCGGCCCGCGGTAGTCGTTGGACCCGAAGACGAACGCGCCCGGCACGTCGAGCAAGGGCTGAAGGGCACGCATCACACCGGGTACGGCGTCCGGGTTGGCCATGTTGTCGCCCGTGACGACCACCAGGTCGGGGTCGGTGCCGGCGAGCGCGGCCACCCAATGCTGCTTGCGCCGCTGCTCCGGCATCATGTGCAGGTCCGAGAGATGCAGGATCCGCAGCGGCTCGGCGTCGGTGGCCAGCACCGGCACGTCGTACCGCCGGAGGGTGAACAGGTTCCGCTCCACCAGCGCGGCGTAGGCGAACGTCGCCGCCCCAGCCATCGCCGTGCCGGCCGCCAGCCGGTATACCGTGCGCTTTCGCATGGGACCCAGGGTAGTTTGTGGCCTCATGGGCACGCTGAAGGACGTCCTGACCACCGACATGCGAGCTGCGCTCAAGGCCCGCGACGAGATGACCACGTCGACGCTGCGAATGGCGCTGGCCGCGATCGGCACTGCCGAGGTGGCCGGCAAGGAGAAGCGCGAGCTCAGCGACGACGAGGTCCTGGCCGTACTCACCCGTGAGGCGAAGAAGCGCCGCGAGGCGGCGACCGCGTTCGCCGACGCGGGGCGGACGGAGCAGGCGGCGAAGGAAACCGCCGAGGGCGAGGTCATCGACCGGTACCTGCCCAAGCAGCTCTCCGACGAAGATCTCGCGGGGTTGGTGTCCGAGGCGCTCTCGTCAGGGTCGTTCACCGGCAAGGGCCAGATGGGTCCGGCCATGAAGGCCGCCCAGGCGGCCGTGGCCGGGCGCGCGGAAGGCGGCCGGGTAGCGGCCGAGGTCCGCCGCCAACTCGGCGTCTAACTGGTTGCCGCAACGCCCCCAAAGCCACGCGGCGGTTGCCGCAACGACCGGAGCCAACCCGGCGGTTGCCGCAACGACCGGAGCCAACCCGGCGGTTGCCGCAACGACCGGAGCCAACCCGGCGGTTGCCGCAACGACCGGAGCCAACGTCATAGTTGGCAACGGCCGGCGGCCGCCGCCGCATCAACCAGCGCGCGGCACCGCCTGGGCTCGCGGCCCAGCAGCGGCCCCGCGCCTACGACTACTTCGCAGTCAGCTCCGCCGCGACCAGTTCCGCGATCTGGGCCGTGTTCAGGGCCGCACCCTTACGCAGGTTGTCGCCGGTGACGAACAGGTCCAGCGCACGCGGGTCGTCCATCGCGCGCCGGATGCGGCCGACCCACGCCGGGTCGGTGCCCACCGCGTCGATCGGCATCGGGAACTCGCCCGCTGCCGGGTCGTCGACCAGGATCACGCTGGGTGCGTTGCGCAGCGCCTCGCGGGCGCCGTCCGCCGTCACCTCGCTGCCGAAGACCGCGTGCACCGCGACCGAGTGGCCGGTCACGACCGGCACGCGGACGCAGGTCGCCGAGACCTTCAGGTCGGGCAGACCCAGGATCTTGCGTGACTCGTTGCGGAGCTTCAGCTCCTCGGACGACCAACCCGCGTCCTTCAGCGAGCCCGCCCACGGCACCACGTTGAGCGCCAGCGGTGCCGGGAACGGGCCGAGGTCGTCGCCGATCGCCTGGCGTACGTTGCCGGAGCGGGAGCCCAGCACCCGGTCCCCCGCGATCTTCGTGAGTTGGTCGTGCAGCGTGTCGACGCCGACCTGCCCGGCGCCGGACACCGCCTGGTAGGAGGCCAGCACGAGCTCGCGCAGGCCGTATTCACGGTGCAGCGGAGCGATCGCCACGATCATCGTCAGGGTCGTGCAGTTGGCGTTGGCGATGATGCCCTTCGGCCGGTTGCGGATCTGTTCGGGGTTGATCTCCGGGACCACCAGCGGCACGTCGCGGTCCATCCGGAACGCGGCCGAGTTGTCGACCGCGACGGCGCCCAGGGCGGCCGCCCGCGGCGCCCACTCCGCCGACACCTCGTCGGGCACATCGAACATCGCCACATCGACGCCGGCCAACGTGTCCTCGGAAAGCTCCTGGACGGTCAGCTCTTCGCCTCGGCAGTAGACCTTCTTGCCGGCCGACCGGGGCGAGGACAGCAGGCGGATCTCGCCCCAGACGTTCTTGCGCGCCGACAACAGCTCGCACATCACCGTGCCGACGGCTCCGGTCGCGCCGACGACCGCCAGGGATGGCAGGCCGGAGCGCGACACCGGGCTCACCTTCCGGTCCCCGCGTAGACGACGGCCTCTTCGGTGCCGCCCAGATCGAACGCGTCGTGCACAGCACGGACGGCTTCGTCGAGATCGGTGTCGCGGCAGACCACCGAGACCCGGATCTCCGAGGTGGAGATCATTTCGATGTTGACGCCGGCCTCGGCGAGCGCGGCGAAGAACTTGGCCGCGACTCCCGGGTGCGAGCGCATGCCGGCGCCGATCAGCGACACCTTGCCGACGTGGTCGTCGAAGAGCAGCGTCTCGAAGCCGATCTCGGCCTGCACCCGGTTGAGGGCGCCCATCGCCACCGGGCCGTCGGCCCGCGGCAGCGTGAACGAGATGTCGGTGCGGCCGCTCTGGTGCGCGCCGGCCTGGCCCGTCGAGATGTTCTGCACGATCATGTCGATGTTGATCTCAGCACCGGCCACGGTTTCGAAGATCTTGGCGGCCGCGCCGGGTTCGTCCGGGACCGAGACAATCGTGATCTTGGCCTCGCTCCGGTCATGGGCGACGCCGGTGATCAGTGCCTGCTCCACGGGAAGATCCTCCATCGATCCGGTGACGATAGTGCCGGTGTTCTGGCCGTAGGACGAGCGGACGTGGATCGGCACCTTGAACCGCCTGGCGTATTCGACACAGCGCAGCATCAGCACCTTGGCGCCACAGGCGGCCAGGTCCAGCATCTCCTCGTACGTGATCTGCTTGATGAGCCGCGCCCGAGGCACGATACGCGGGTCGGCCGTAAAGACGCCGTCAACGTCGGTGTAGATCTCGCACACGTCGGCGGACAGCGCGGCGGCCAGCGCGACGGCGGTCGTGTCGGACCCGCCCCGGCCCAGCGTCGTGATGTCCTTCGTGTCCTGCGAGACACCTTGGAAACCGGCCACGATCGCGATCGCGCCCTCGTCGAGCGC
Source organism: Asanoa ishikariensis (assembly GCF_900107455.1). GTDB lineage: Bacteria > Actinomycetota > Actinomycetes > Mycobacteriales > Micromonosporaceae > Asanoa > Asanoa ishikariensis. The sequence goes on from NZ_FNQB01000006.1 coordinate 207,425, forward strand.
GCCGCGCAACCGACCCGGCGTGACGTCGATGATGCGCGCCCGGCCGTGCACCGACGTGGTCAGCACGCCGGCCTGCGACCCGGTGTAGGACCGCGCCTCGTAGCCCAGGTTCTGGATCGCCATCGCGAGCAGCGCCATCGAGATGCGCTCGCCGGCGGTCAACAGCATGTCGAGCTCGCGTCCGGCCGGCAGCGGGCTGACCTGGTGGGCCAGGTCGAGCAGCTCGTCGGTCGTGTCGCCCATCGCGGACACCACGACGACCACGTCGTTGCCCGCCTTGCGCGCGTCGACGATGCGCTCGGCCACCCGCTTGATCCGCTCCGCGTCGGCGACCGACGAGCCGCCGTACTTCTGCACTACAAGCGCCACCGCGGAATGCTCCCGTCTCACATGCCCGCGCCCCGCAGCACCAGGGTGGCGCCGCACGGGGCAAACGTGCCAGCGCCGCCGGGTTGGCCGCCGGCGGCGCGATTATCCCCCGTCAGGGTACCGGCGGCCAGGGTGTGAGGGGAGTCGCGATCCCACCATCTGACGGACCGTCACGCACCGTTCACGATCAGAAGTTCCACCCGGGCGAAGACACGCCGACACACATGGACGGCTCTACATGCCAAGACCACCACAATGAACCCCGTGTGGGCGTACGGGGTGAGCCCGCGCCGGTGGTTCGCCGGCGCGCTGGCCGCCGTGCTCGTGCTCACGGGCTGTGGCGGCGATCCGGCCCCGAAGCCCACCGACCCGGCACCCACCGGGACCCAGCCGCCGAAAGCCGAGGCGCGGGACCAACTCGCCGCCCTCGCCGCCGCCGCGCAGGACCGCACCCTGACCGCGATCTACACCTACCGCGCCGACGGCCGGGAGCGCAGCGTCTCGCTGACGATCTCGCCCGACGGGAGCTGGCGGGTCGACGTGCCGGACCTGGCGCTCGGCGGCACGGTCGACATCTCGATCGTGCGCAACGAGATCGGCCTGTTCCAGTGCGCGTTGCCCTCGGCCGACGAGTCGCTGACGCCCAACTGCGTGAAGGTGGGCGGCCCGGACGCCGACGTGCCCAACTCGATCGACCCCAAGGTGCAGCGCGCGCTGGTCACCGTCCGCCACGTGCTGACCGACCCGGGCGCCCCGCTGTCGGTGTCGGCGGCGCCGCCCGTGGCCGGCGCTAAGGGCACCTGCTTCGCGGTGGAGACCACCACGGCCTCGGTCAGCGCCGCCCTGGACGTCGGTTTCTACTGCTACGACGCCGACGGCACCCTGACCGCGGCCCGGCTCGGCTACGGCGAGCTGGTGCTGGCCGGGCCGACCGGCCCCGCACCGGCGAGCGTCGCCATGCCGGGCCCGGTCACCGACGGCAAGCCGCTGGGCATGGAGGCACCGCCGAGCCCCACGCCGACGGTCACCGGCAGTGCGCAACCAGGCACTTAACGAGACCTTCGTCTCAGAGTCCGGACGGTCCTTGGCAAAAGCGCCGCAGGGTCACGTAGGGTGATCGTTGTCATGTGGCATCGGCAGCTCCTGCTTCCTTGCCGCGACGGGGCCCCCCAGGCCGGCACCCCGTCGCGGAGCTGAGTCGCGCCGTCCGTTCGCTGCACCGAACAGGTTCTTTTAGCCGCCCGACGGCGCCCATGACTCTTTCTCCAGCCTCAGGAGCTTTTTCGCGATGTCTGACGTAACGTCCGAAAATCCCATCGCCCGCCAACGCGCCAGCCAAATGCCGTTCCAGCGGTACGCGTCGTACCACGAGCAGTTCGGCCTGGATCTCCCCGACCGCACCTGGCCCACCCGCCGCATCGAGACCGCGCCCCGCTGGTGCGCCGTCGACCTGCGTGACGGCAACCAGGCGCTGATCGACCCGATGTCGCCCGAGCGTAAGCGCCGAATGTTCCACCTGCTGGTCGAGATGGGCTACAAGGAGATCGAGGTCGGCTTCCCGTCGGCCAGTCAGACGGACTTCGACTTCGTCCGGCAGCTCATCGAAGACGACATGATCCCCGACGACGTGACGATCCAGGTGCTGACCCAGTGTCGCGAGCACCTGATCGACCGCACGTTCGAGTCGCTGCGCGGTGCCAAGCGCGCGATCGTGCACTTCTACAACTCGACCTCGACCCTGCAACGCCGGGTGGTGTTCGGCCTCGACAAGGACGGCATCACCGACATCGCCACGAGCGGTGCGCGGCTCTGCCAGAAGTACGCGGAGATCCACACCCCGGACACCGAGATCTTCTACGAGTACTCGCCGGAGTCCTACACGGGCACCGAGCTGGAGTACGCGCTCGAGGTCTGCTCCGCCGTCATCGACGTGATCGACCCGACGCCGGACCGCCCGCTGATCATCAACCTGCCGGCGACCGTCGAGATGGCCACGCCCAACGTCTACGCCGACTCGATCGAGTGGATGCACCGCCACCTGCCCCGCCGGGACAGCGTCGTGCTGAGCCTGCACCCGCACAACGACCGCGGCACCGCTGTCGCCGCCGCCGAGCTCGGCGTGCTGGCCGGCGCCGACCGCGTCGAGGGTTGCCTGTTCGGAAACGGCGAGCGCACCGGCAACGTCGACCTGGTCACGCTCGGCCTGAACGTGTTCTCGCAGGGCGTCGACCCGCAGATCGACTTCGGCCGCATCGACGAGATCAAGCGCACCGTCGAGTACTGCAACCAGCTCCCGGTGCACGAGCGCCACCCGTACGCCGGCGACCTGGTCTACACCGCCTTCTCCGGCTCGCACCAGGACGCGATCAAGAAGGGCCTGGACGCCCTCGGCAAAGACGCCAAGGAAGCCGGCGTGCCGATCGACGACTTCACCTGGGGCGTGCCCTACCTGCCGATCGACCCGCGTGACGTGGGCCGCACCTACGAGGCGGTCATCCGGGTCAACTCGCAGTCCGGCAAGGGTGGCGTCGCGTACATCATGAAGGAGGAGCACAACCTCGACCTGCCGCGTCGGCTGCAGATCGAGTTCTCCGGCGTGGTCCAGGCGCACACCGAGAACGAGGGCGGCGAGGTCGAGCCCGAGCGGATGTGGGAGATCTTCGCGGCGGAATACCTGACCGCGCGGACCAGCGACATCACGTTGCACGGGTACGCGACGGCCACGGTCGACGACAAGGTCGAGGTCGAGGCGACCGTCGAGTACTCCGACGCGCAGCGGGTGTTGACCGCGGTCGGCAACGGCCCGATCGACGCCTACGTCAACGCGATCCAGAGCATGGGCATCCGCGTACGCGTACTCGACTATGCCGAGCACGCCATGTCCTCCGGTGGAGACGCGCGAGCCGCCGCCTATGTGGAGTGCGACGTCGACGGCGAGACCGTGTGGGGCGTCGGCCTCGACCCCAACATCGTCAACGCCTCGATGCGAGCCATCACCAGCGCGGTCAACCGCGCCCGCAAGTAACCGGCGATCCCGGAAAGACCGGAGCCCGGCACCCGAACATGGGTGCCGGGCTCCGGGCTTAGGGGGTTTCGTCGGTGCGCACCGGGTGCACCGAGTGGTTGGCGGTCGTCATGACGGTCACCGCGCGGTGCCACATGGCCGCGACCACGCCACCGCAGAACACCAGGGCCAGGGCGGCGCCGACCACCATCAGCCCGGCGCACCAGAGCATCGCGGAGCGGAACGAGGAGGTCAGGTCGGCCGGCACCTGGTACGACTCGCCGGTCAGGCCGACCAGCAACGGCAACGCGGCGATGGCGATCAGCGCCCCAGCCCGGGCGGCGGCGTTGTTGACCCCGCTGGCGATCCCCGAATGTTCCATGCTGACCGCGCCGAGCACGGCGGTGGTCAACGGAGCCACCAGGGTGACCAGGCCGAGGCCGAAGAGCAGCACGCCGGGCAGCACGTCGGTGAGGTAGTTGGTGTCCGGCCCGATCCGGCGCAGCAGGATTATCCCGACCGCGGCGACCACCGGACCGATGGTGAGCTGCCAGCGCGGGCTGATCCGCGTCGCGAGCTCTCCGGAACGCGCCGACAACAGCAACATCAGCACCGTCGCGGGCAGCGTGGCCACGCCGGTCTGGAACGCGTCGTACCCGGCGACGTTCTGCAACATGACGGCGAGGAAGAAGCCCTCCCCGCTCAGCGCGCCGTAGACCGCCACCGTGTAGAGGTTGAGCACCGTGAAGACCCGGCTGCGGAACAGCGACGGCGGGGTCATGGCCGCGTCGCCTTTCCGCCGCTCGACCAGCACGAAGGCCACCGCGCTCACGACCCCGATGGCGATCGCACCGACCACCAGGGGCGCGCCCCACCCGTCGTCCGGCGCCTCGATCAGCGCGAACGTGATGCCGGCGAGAGCGAGCGCGGCCAGCACGGCGCCGGTCACGTCGAACCTGGTGTTCTCCTTGGGCGCGCGGCTCTCCGGCACCCATTTGGCCGAGGCGAGGATCGCCAGGATGCCGAGCGGCACGTTGATCAGGAACGCCCAGCGCCAGGAGAGCGCGTCGATCAGGTAGCCGCCGACGAACGGGCCGAGCGCGGTGGAGATGCCGGAGAAGCCCGACCACAAGCCGATCGCCCGGCCCCGGTCCTCGGAGCGGAACGACGCCTGGATGATCGCCAGCGAGCCCGGTGTCAGCAGGGCCGCGCCGGCGCCCTGGAGGAACCGGGCGCCGATCAGCATGCCGATGGTCGGCGACAGCGCGCACAGCACCGACGCCACGGTGAACCAGACGACGCCGATCAGGTAGATCTTGCGGCGGCCGAGGCGGTCTCCCAACGAGCCGCCGAGCAGCACGAACGCGGCCAGGGTGAGCAGGTAGCCATTGATGGTCCATTGCAGACCCGCGATGCTCGAGTGCAGGTCGGCACCGATGTGCGGCAGGGCCACGTTGACGATCGTGCCGTCGAGAAACGCCATGCCGGACGCGAGGATGGTGGAGAAGAGCACGCCCCGACCGGCTGCCGACTTCAGTTCCAGGGGTGAGGGCGCGGTCATGTGCCCAATCTGCCCCGCGCGGTCACGGACCACCACTGACTCGCCGAAGGAACCGGGGGTTCTGGCCTGGGTGGCGGTCGGGGCGCACGATTAGCACGTGCGTACCCCCCGCATCCTCCTCAATGTCCTGACCGCCGCCGTCGTCCTCACCTTTGCCGCCGGTTGCGTCCCGGTTGAACCCGGTTCGGCCGGTCCACGAGCCACCGAAACCGGTCCAGCGGCCACCGAATCCACCCGGTTGCTCGACCAGTTGACCGTGGCGCGGGCGGCCTCGATGAAGGGCTACAGCCGTGACCGGTTCCCGCACTGGCGAAAGGCCGGCAAGAACTGTGACGTCCGCGACACGGTGCTGAGTCGCGACGGCACGGGCGTCGAGGTGAGCGGATGCAATGTGGTCGGCGGGCGCTGGGACAGCGTCTACGACAACCGCACGCTGACGGACCCGTCCGACATCGACATCGACCATATGGTGCCGCTGGCGAACGCCTGGCGCTCAGGCGCCGACGAGTGGGAGGACAAGGCGCGGGGCGATTTCGCCAACGACCTGACCCGCCCTCAACTGCTGGCGGTTTCGCTCAACAGCAATCGGGCAAAGGGTGACCAGGATCCGTCGCAGTGGAAGCCCAGCAACCGCGACTTCTGGTGCGAATACGCGCAAGACTGGATCGCCGTCAAGCACTACTGGAAGCTGACGGTGACCACCGCGGAAAAGGCCGCGCTAGCCGACATGCTGGAGACCTGCCCATGACGGAACCGACAGCGAAGCAATCCGACCTGACCGCCGGCCCCGGCGGCGTAATGACCGAAGAGGTCGGCGTAGTAACCGGCGACCTCACCCTGCGCACGGAGTTCGCCGGCGGCAACGTCGTGCTAAAGGTCCAGTACAAGGACGCCGACGAGTGGTACGCCGTCACGGGCGGCAAGGCCGGTCTGAAAGACCCGGCCGACCTGGACGCCGTCCACACGATCGCCCTCGCCCTGCTCAACCGTCCGGCGGGTTGAGGCTGTTGCCGCAACCCGCCGCGTACCTGGCAGCGCAGCGAAGCGGAGCGGTCCCCGGCGGGAGCGACGGTCGTGCCGCCGACGAGCCCGGGACCGCGTCCGCTCTTGACCTTTAAGCGGCCTGGCCGCGACCGGCGACTTCCTCGTTGTCAGCGACGGGGAAGTGGCACGCGGTGGCGTGGTCCGGTGAGTCACCCTCGCGGACGACCAGCGGCGGCTCGGTCGTCGCGCAGATCTCCTGCGCCTTCCAGCAGCGGGTGCGGAACCGGCAGCCGGACGGCGGGTCGATCGGGCTCGGCACGTCGCCGGTGAGCAGCACGCGCTCGCGCTGGTTGGACTCGCGCCGGCGCGGGTTGGGCACCGGCACCGCCGACATCAGCGCCACGGTGTACGGGTGGCGCGGGTTGGCGTAGAGCGACTCGCGGTCGGCGACCTCGACGATCTTGCCGAGGTACATGACCGCGACCCGGTCCGAGATGTGCCGCACCACGGACAGGTCGTGCGCGATGACCACGTAGGTCAGGCCGAGCTCTTCCTGCAGGTCTTCGAGCAGGTTGACGACCTGGGCCTGGATCGACACGTCGAGCGCGGAGACCGGCTCGTCCGCCACAATCAGCTTCGGCTTGAGCGCGAGCGTGCGGGCGATGCCGATGCGCTGCCGCTGACCGCCGGAGAACTCGTGCGGGTAGCGGTTGTAGTGCTCCGGGTTGAGGCCCACCAGCTTGAGCAGGTCCTGCACCGCGCGCTTGACGCCGTGCTCGGTCTTGACGCCCTGGATGTGGAACGGCGCACCGACGATCGCGCCGACCGTGTGCCGCGGGTTCAAGGACGAGAACGGGTCCTGGAAGATCATCTGCATGTCGCGGCGGAAGGGCCGCATGGCGCCGGTCTTCAGGTGCGTGATGTCGGAGCCGTCGAAGGTGATCTTTCCGGCGGTCGGCTCGGCCAGCCGGGTGATCAGCCGGCCGGTCGTGCTCTTGCCACAACCGGACTCGCCGACCAGGCCCAGGGTCTCGCCCTTGTAGACCTCGAAGTCGATGCCGTCGACGGCCTTGACCGCCGCGACCTGACGCTTCAAGAGGCCCTTGGTGATCGGGAAGTGCTTCTGCAGCCCGGTCACCGAGAGCAGCGCCTCTTTGTTCGGAGTCTGCGCGGCGCTGGGAGTCTGCGCGGCGACGCCTTCCCGGGCGATGCTCTCCGTCATGATCCTGCCTCCAACTTCGGGCGGACCTGCTCCTGCCAGATCCGCTTGCGCTCCGCCACCGGCAGGTGGCAGCGCACCAGGTGGCCCCGGCCGGACTCGACCAGCTCCGGGACCTCCGTCGTACCCCGACCGCCGGTCTGCGGCTCGTAGGTGCAGCGCGGATGGAACGCGCAGCCCGACGGCACGTTGATCAGCGAGGGCGGGGTGCCCTTGATCGGCATGAGCCGGTTCGTGACGCCCCGGTCGAGCCGCGGCATCGAGCCGAGCAGACCCCAGGTGTACGGGTGCTCCGGCTCTTCGAAGATGGTCACGGCCGAGCCGTACTCGATGCACTTGCCGCCGTACATGACCAGCACGTCGTCGGCGAGCTCGGCGACCACACCCAGGTCGTGAGTGATGATGATCAGCGCGGAGTTGAACTCCTGCTGCAGGTCACGCATCAGGTCGAGGATCTGCGCCTGCACGGTCACGTCGAGGGCCGTGGTCGGCTCGTCGGCGATCAGCAGCTCCGGGTCGCAGGACAGCGCCATCGCGATCATCGCGCGCTGCCGCATGCCGCCCGAGAACTGGTGCGGGTAGTCGTCGACCCGGCGGTCCGGCTGCGGGATGCCGACGCGGCCGAGCAGGTCGATCGCGTGCTTCTTGGCGACCGACTTCGACACGTTGTTGTGCACCCGGTAGGCCTCAACGATCTGATGGCCGACCGTGTAGTACGGGTGCATCGCGGACAGCGGGTCCTGGAAGATCATCGCCATCCGGCGGCCGCGCATCTTGCGCACGTGCTCCGGGTCGGCGCCGACGATGTCGGTGCCGTCGAGCAGGATCTGGCCGGACACCCGGGCGTTGCGCTTGTTGTGCAAGCCCAGGATGCCGAGGCTGGTCACCGACTTGCCGGAGCCCGACTCGCCGACGATGCCCAGCGTCTTGCCGCGCTGCAGCGAGAAGTTCAGGCCGTCGACGGACTTGACCAGGCCGTCGTCGGTCGGGAAGTGGATGCGCAGGTCCCGCACATCGAGGAAGGCATCTGGAGCAGGCATCAGGCCAGCCTCACCCTCGGGTCGATGACCGCGTACACCACGTCCACGATCAGGTTTGCGATGACGACGAAGCCCGCGGAGAAGATGACGAAACCCATCACCTTGGGCATGTCGCTGGCCGTAATGGCGTCGATGGCGTACTTGCCGATGCCCGGCAGCGAGAACGTGCTCTCGGTGAGCACCGCGCCGCCCAGCAGCAGGCCGACATCGAGGCCGAAGATCGTGGCGATCGGAGTGAGCGCCGCGCGCAGGCCGTGTTTGGTGACCACCGTCCGCTCGCGCAGGCCCTTGGCCCGCGCGGTGCGTATGTAGTCCTCACCCATGGTCTCGAGCATGCCGGCCCGGGTGAGCCGGGCGTAGGCCGCGGAGAACAGCAGAGCCAGCGTGATCCAGGGCAACAACAGGTCGTACGCCCAGTCCAGCGGATTTTGTTCGATCGGCGTGTACGAGCCGCCGCGTGCGGTCCAGCCCAGTCCGTAGCTGAAGATGACCAGCGAGACGAGGCCGGTCCAGAAGATCGGGAGCGACACGCCGCCGAGGGCGAAGCCCATCGCGGCCCGGTCGAAGATGCTGCCGCGCTTCAGCGCCGACAGGACACCCGTCGAGACACCGAGGATGACCCAGATGATCGCCGCGCCGAAGGCGAGGGACGCGGTGACCGGGAGCCGGTCGAGGATGTCCGGCAGCACCGGGTTGCGGCCGATGAACGAGTAGCCGAGGCACGGTGCCGGGCAGTGGTACGTGGAGCCGCCGAAGATGAAGTCTCGGCCGGCGAAGATGGCATGCAGCCAGTCCCAGTACTGCTTGAAGAAGTTGTCAGTGAGGCCCAGCGCCTTGGCGGCCTCGGCGACAGCTTCCGGGCTGGCGGTCCGGCCCACGTACCGGGACGCCAGGTCTTCGGCGGTGCCGCCGGCCCAACGCGGCACCAGGTAGAAGATGCCGAAGGTGATCATGCTGACGATGAGCAACGTCAGCACGGCGCCGAACAGGCGCCGGATGATGTACGCGATCACGGGGTTCGGCTCCGGTGGTCGGCCCGACCCGGTTGCCCGGGTCGGGCCGACCACCGCTCGCCTTCACCTACCTCACTTGGGGTGCTTGCTAACCAAGAGGTGTAGCGGGACGGATTACTGAACGCCCATCGACAGGTAGTCGTACTGGCCGTAGGCGTCGTTCACGAAGACGTTGGTGGTGTTCTTGCTACGCACCGTGACCTGCTTGGCCCAAACGCCCGGCAGGATCACCGCCTCCTCCATGACCCGCTTGTCGACGGCGCCCCAGAGAGCGTCCCGCTTGGCGGTGTCGGTCTCCGTAACCGCCTGGTCAATCATGCTGTTGACCTCGGGGATGTTGACGCTCAGGTTGGACGAGCCACCGGTCTCCCGGATGACCCGGCCGTCGACGATCTGCGACAGGAAGCCGAAGCCGTCGTTCCAGTCCGCCGCCCAGCTGTTGACCATCAGGCCAAGGTTGTTCTGGTTGCGGTAGCTCGGCTTGCCCGCGTACAGCGCGAAGTAGTCACCGGTCGGGAACGGCTTCAGCGTGAGCTTGATGCCGACCCGGGCGAGGGACTGCTGCAGCGCCTCGGCGGTCGCCTTCTCCTTCGGACGCTCGGCCCGGTAGGCGATGTTCGTCTCGAAGCCGTTCGGCGAGCCACAGGCCTGAAGAGCGGCCTTGGCCTTGTCGACGTCACCCTTGTTGTCCGCGCCGGCCGACCACACGTCGAGCTTCTGGAAGCCCGGGAGCTGCGGCGGGAGCAGACCAGTGGCGATCTCGCCGCCGGACTGGGGGCCGCCGTACGCCGTCTGGTAGGTGGTGCGGTCCGCGGCGTACTCGACGGCCTTGCGGCACTCGATGTTCTCGAGGGCCGGGACCTTCGGGTTGATCGAGACGTAGTTCAGGCGCGCGCTGAGCGGGTTGTCCGCGCGCTCCTTGATGGTCGGGTCACCGAGCACGCGGCTGAGGGCCGCGGGCTGCACACCGGTGCCGGCGATGTCGACGTCGAGCGAACCATCGATGATCTGGTTGTCGATGTCGTCAGCCTGCAGGCCGATCTGGACCTCGTACTTGTCCGGCAGAGCCTTGCGGTTCGGGTCGGTCGACTGGTCCCACTGGTCGTTGCGGACCAGGGTGAAGCCCTTACCGGCCGAGTAGCTCTCGAACTTGTACGGGCCCGAGGAGACCACGTGCTCCTTGTACTTCGCACCGGTGTCCTTGCCGGCCGGAACCGGGGCGGTCGCCGGGATCTGGGCGAAGTAGTCGAAGCCACCGAACGGCTTGTTCAGGTGGAAGACGATGGTCTGGTCGTCCGGCGTGTCGATCGCCGGGTTGTCCTGACCCTTGCTCGAGTAAGGGCCCTTGTAGCCCTTGAGGTCGAGGAAGTCGTTGAAGTACGTCGGCCCGTTGACCAGGGTCGGCTTCTCCAGCGAGCGCGACACACCGTATTCCACGTCCTTCGACGTGATCGGGGTGCCGTCCTCGAACTTCAGACCCTGACGCAGCTTGTACGTCCAGGTCTTCCCACCGTCGGTGGGCACGCCCAGGCCCTCGGCGAGGTCACCGGTGAGCTCGCTGCTGGTCTTGCCCGGGCCGACCTTGAACATGGTCAGCGAACGGGTGTAGAGCCGCGCGAGGTTCCAGGACAGGCCGTAGTAGGTGTCGCCGGGGTCGACCGAGTCCCAGTCCGACGAGATCGCCATCTTCAGCGTTCCGCCCTTCTTGTCAGAAGGGTTGAACACCTTGCCGTTGGCGGCGTCGAACGCAGCAGTGGCGGTGCCGCCGGTGCTGCTGTCGGTGTTGGAATCAGTGCCCCCGCCGCCACAGGCGGCGAGAGCGAGGGCGGCTGCGACGCCAACGGCGACGCCAGTCACCATCCTTCTCTTCATTCAGTGCTCCCCTTTGTTTGAGAGGTGGTGGGGCTTCGGGTGGAACCGTTTTGAGCTCATCGCGTCTTTGGGTCAAGCGCGTCGCGGAGTCCGTCGCCGAAGAGGTTGAAGGCGAGCACGGTAATGAAGATCGCCAGGCCCGGCCAGAACATGTAGTGCGGGATCGTGTAGTAGTGCACGGCGTCGCTGAGCATGCCGCCCCAGGTCGCCGTCGGCGGCCGGATGCCGACGCCCAGGTAGGACAGGCCGGCCTCGAACAGGATGTTCGTCGGGATGAGCAGCGTCGCGTAGATCAGGATCGGCGCCACCAGGTTCGGCAGCAGCTCCTTGCGCAGGATGTAGCCGCTGCGCGCACCGAGACTGCGGGACGCGTCGACGAACTCACGCTCACGCAACGAGAGCGTCTGGCCCCGCACGATGCGGGCCATGTAGCCCCAGTTGAAGAAGCCGATGATGAAGATCAGCAGCACTATTCGCAGCGTGTCGCCGGAGAGCCCGAACGCCTTGTCCGGGATGACACCGGCCAGCGCGATCGCGAACACCAGGATCGGGAACGCCAGGAACAGGTCCATCGCGCGACTGATCAGCCAGTCGACCCACCCGCCGAGGTAACCGGCGATGAGGCCGAGCGTCGCGCCGATGACCACCGAGAGCAGGGTCGCCAGGAACGCGATCAGCAACGAGATGCGGGCGCCGTAGAGGACCCGGCTGAAGATGTCGCGGCCGAAGGGCGGCTCGACACCCATCAGGTGCTTGGAGTCGAACGCTCCCCACGGGAACTTCGACAGGGGCGCCTGGGTCGCCGGGTCCATCGCGTCCTGGTGGAACGAGTTGGGGTCATAGCCCCACGCGTTCACGATGAGTGGCGCGAAGATGGCGACGAGGATCAGAAGGATGATCACGATGCCGCCGGCCATAGCGGCTTTGTCCCGCTTGAGCCGGCGCCAGGCGATCTGGCCTAGGGAACGTCCTTCGATGGCCTTCTGGGAGCCCTCGGCTTCAGCCGGCGGCTCTCCGACAGGGACCTGATCGGAAATGGACGCGTCGGGGCCAACGACCATCAGCTGCCCGGTCCTTTCCCCGGCCGCCGCGCGCAGGTGACCGTGCGACCCGCAGGACGGACCGGCCCCCGCCGCGTCGACAACCGATCGGTTGGCGCGTACGTGGAGAGTTCGTGATGACCGCCCGACTGGGGTGAGCCGAACGGGCGCGCGAACGACAGCGACGTCGTGCCGCTGCGTACCGAACAATTTCTCGCGTCGTCGCTCAGCGTCAAGGGCGGGGGAGGGGCGTAACCAACTTCAGGCCTGCCCGTAATGACAATGTGACCTGCCAACTCGGAACCTCGGGTAATCGGGGGATGACGCTGTGCCCGGACGTGAAAACGTCTTCGGTGTGACGGTCATGCTGGCACACGGTTCGGCCAGTGTCATATTGACCCCTGGTCTCGAACCGGACAGCTTGCCCCGATATGCCCGATGCGTGGGCATTCGATGTGTCTAAGTTGCAGTAATTTGCGGCTTCCCGCTGGTGGGAAGTGACTCAGACCGCACGCCTGCCCTCGAAAGCGCGGCCCAATGTGATCTCGTCGGCGTACTCCAGGTCGCCACCGACCGGAAGCCCGCTGGCCAGCCGCGTTACGGCAATGCCCATCGGCTTGACCAGGAGGGCGATGTAGGTCGCCGTTGCTTCACCCTCGGTATTCGGATCGGTCGCCAGGATCAACTCCTTGACCTCCCCCGACCCGAGCCGGCTCATCAGCTCACGAACCCGCAGGTTGTCCGGGCCGATGCCCTCGAGCGGGTTGATCGCGCCGCCGAGCACGTGGTACCTGCCGCGGAACTCACCCGTCCGCTCGACCGCGACGACGTCTTTCGGCTCTTCGACGACGCACAGGTATTCGTTGGAGCGCCGCGGATCGCGACAGATCCGGCACTGCTCCGACTCGGCCACGTTGAAACAGGTGGTGCAGAAGCGCACCTGGTCCTTGACCCGGTTGAGCACCGTGGCCAGCCGGGTGACGTCGGCCGGGTCGGCCGAGAGAATGTGGAACGCGATCCGCTGGGCGCTCTTCGGCCCGACACCGGGTAGGCGGCCCAACTCGTCGATCAGATCCTGGATCGCGCCTTCATACACTGCTCGGCTTCCTTAGCCTTGGTCTCTTAAAACCCGGGCAGGCCGAGGCCGCCCATGCCGCCGCTGACCGGGCCCATCTTCTCCTCGGTCAGAGCACGCACGGCCTCGCTGCCGTTGCGCAGCGCCGCGACCACCAGGTCCTCGAGCGTCTCGACATCGTCCGCGTCGACCGCCTTGGGGTCGATCTTGACGCTCAGCACCTCGCCGGTGCCGCTCAGGGTCGCCGTGACCAGGCCACCGCCGGCGGTGCCGGTCACCTCCGCCTCAGCGAGTTCGGCCTGCGCGTCGGCGATCTGCTGCTGCATCTTCTGCGCTTGCTTCATGAGCTGCTGCAGGTTGGGCTGTCCACCGGGGCGCACGGGAGACTCCTTCGTCGAGACCGTCGGTCCCTTTAGAGACTAGTGGGGCGATCGGGTCCGCCGCTGGCGAGGTGCGTTCCCCATCGAGTCGCGCCTACTTGAGATCGATCTCGCCGATCCGCTCGACGCCCAGAGCCTCGTGGAGAAGGGCAAATGCCTGTTGCTCACTGCTCTGCCGCGCGATCTTCTCGTCGATCACCTCGTCGGTCGGCTCGTCTCCGGGGTCGAAGCCCTCGAAACTTGCCTTGCCTGGGGAGGTCTTGGCTGAGGCCGCCTTGCCCGGGTTGTCGTAGTCCGGGTCGAAGGGTGGTTCGCCCGCCCAGTCGGCTTCCGCTGCCTTGGTCTGCGGCGTCGGGGGTGCCGTTGCCGTCTTGCCTCGGCCCGCCGCTGCTCGGGCCGCTGCCCGGGCGGCGGCCGCGGCGATACCGCCACCGCCGGCTGGGGCGGGGCGGGCCTGTGCCGGGGCGGCTGCGGTCGCGACGGCGACCGGAGTGGCTACCGCGACCGGTGCGGTCTGTGGGGCGATAGCCGCGCTGAAGGCGGGAACCGCCGCCTCGGGCCAGTCGGAATCGGCGGAGTCACTGTCGCCGTCGGACTGCAGGCCGCCTGGTAGGGCGGTTTCCGGCCAGTCCTCTTCCTCGTCCGCGGCCGGTGGCGGGGTGGCTGCTGTCGGCCGCCCTTGTCCACGCCGGTCGGCGTTCGGTTGCCCACCTGCCCGGTCGCGGTCGGGTGCCGGGCTCGCGGGTGCTGGCCGGCCGGAGTCACGTCGGTCGGCGCTCGCCTGGTCGCCGCCTTCGCCGCGGTTCGGCGTCGCCATGGTGGAGTCCACGGACGCCGGTTCGGCTTGGGCTGCGGCGCTCATCGACGCGCGCGTGCCATCGCCATCGCTCGCGGCCTGCGGAGCAGCGCTCGCGATCCGGTCCTGTCCGCCGTCGTCTTGGCCGGGCTCGGCCGAGTTAGGTCCCCGGTCGACGCCATCACGGTGGACTGTCGCGACAGGGGTGGGCCTGGTAGCTAGGTCGGCCGGGTGGTCTTCGTCGGATGAGCGGTCGCCGGAGGCGCCGCTCTCGCTCCGACCGCTCGACGAACGCTCGCGCGCTCCGCGTTCCTGGCCAGGCGCACGGCCACCGGCTGCCGAAGAGCTGCCGGTCGAGTCGCGCCCGCCGGCCGGGCGGGCAGGCGCCGGACCCGCGCCCTGGCCACCGGCACGCTCGTCGCCAGCCAACTCGCAGCGGATCTGCCAGCGACTGCCGAGCACCTCGTAGATCGCGTCCGACACCGGCTCGGGATTTTCGGCCAGCGTGCGGGCGTGGAAGGCGTGGCGGAAGGTCAGCACCAGCGTGTCGCCGTCGATGTCGCGGACGGTCGCCTCGCTGGCCAGCGCCGCGATCCTCTTGTTGTCGATCCGAACCATGGTGACGATCTCGTCCCAGACCCGGCGCACACCGGCCGCGTCGAGCGCACCGGGCGCGGCGACCTCCGGAATCACCGGCTCCGGCGTAGCGGGGTCGGCCATCACCGCCTGCGGCGGCACCCGGCGCGGGGGCTCGTCGTGGCCGTTGCTCGTGGGTTCGTCGGCCCAGGCATCGGCAGCGGCACCGTCGGTCCCCTGGACCGATGACTGTGCGGGGCGGTTGCCCGCTACCCGGGAATCGGGAGCCGGCGAGTCGCCGTCACCGGGCACCGTCTCGTCGTCGGCCACGATCTCGGTGCGGCGCGGCTCACCGTCGACGCGGTTCACCGCCGCACGGGCAGCATCCGCGCCCGACCGCGCCGCGTCCGCGCCACCGCCGGCAACGGCGTCAGCTCCGGCAACGGCGTCATCGCCCGCAGCCGGCAAAGGGGCACCGCCCGCCGCAGCACCATGAGCGTCAGGCCACGCCGTATCCGCGTCACCGCCGGCGACCCGAGCAGAGCCACCGCCGGCAACCGCGCCACCGCCTGTCGCGGCGCGAGCCGCAGCAGCACCACCCGCGCCCGACCGCGCGGCGTCCGCGGCATCGGCAACCGCGGCGCGAGCGGCAGCCGCAGCGCCACTTGCCGCAGCGCGAGCCGCGGCCGCTCCACGGCTCGCGGCCGCGCGGGCCGCGGCGACGCCTCCGCCCGCGGGCAGGTCGCCGCCCGCGGAAGCCTGACCAGCGTCGTCACGGTTGGTCGCGGGAGCTCCGTTCCGGGTGGCCGGTGCCGCATCGCCCGCACCGCCCGGCTGCCGGGTCGCGCCCCGGCCGGCGAGCGCAGCCGGACCCGAATAGTCGTCGCGGGGCTCTTCGGACGCGAAGCCCTGGTCGCCCGCCATGGCCAGCCGGTGCTCCATGCGCTCGAGTCGCTGAAGCAGGTTGCTCTCGGACCGGTCCGCGGTCGGCAGCAGCATCCGCGCCGTGATCAGTTCGAGCAGCAGGCGGGGCGCGGTGGTGCCGCGCATTTCGATCAGGCCGTTGTGCACGATGTCGGCGCACCGGGACAGTGTCGCCGGGCCGAGCCGTTGGGCCTGGGCGTTCATCCGTTCGAGCTGGTCGACCGGGCCGTCGATCAGGCCCTTGGCCGCGGCCTCCGGGACCTGCTGCATGACGATCAGGTCGCGCAGCCGCTCCAGCAGGTCGGACGCGAACCGGCGCGGATCGTGGCCGGCCTCGGCGACCCGGTCGATCGTGGCGTAGGCGGCCGCGCCGTCGCTGGCGGCCAGCGCGTCGCACATCTCGTCGATCAGCGCAGCGTCGGTCACGCCGAGCAGGGCCACCGCCCGCGCGTAGCTGACGCCCTCCGGACCCGCACCGGCGATGAGCTGGTCGAGCACCGACAGGGTGTCGCGGGCACTGCCGCCGCCGGCCCGGACCACCAGCGGGAACACCGGAGGCTCGACCTTCACCTTTTCGGCCTCGGCGAGCTGCTCGAGATAGGGCCGCAAAATTCCTGGCGGAATCAGCCGGAAGGGGTAATGGTGCGTGCGCGACTTGATCG
The DNA here is from genome assembly GCF_900107455.1 of Asanoa ishikariensis. GTDB lineage: Bacteria > Actinomycetota > Actinomycetes > Mycobacteriales > Micromonosporaceae > Asanoa > Asanoa ishikariensis. Next base: position 223,940 of record NZ_FNQB01000006.1, read on the forward strand.
TGCCGAGGACCTTGTCGGGCTCGGTCGTCGCGAAGATGAACTTGACGTAGTCGGGCGGCTCTTCGACCAACTTGAGCAGCGCGTTGAAGCCCTGCGTCGACACCATGTGCGCCTCGTCGATCACGTAGATCTTGAAGCGGCTGGAGGCCGGGGCGAAGAAGGCGCGCTCGCGCAGCTCACGGGCGTCGTCGACGCCGCCGTGGCTGGCCGCGTCGATCTCGATCACGTCGATCGAGCCGGAGCCGTCGGGCGCGAGCGCACGGCACGACTCACAAACCCCACAGGGCTCAGGCGTGGGACCGCGCTCGCAGTTGAGTGAGCGGGCGAGGATGCGCGCGCTGGAGGTCTTGCCGCAGCCCCGTGGGCCGGAGAACAGGTAGGCATGGTGAAGCCGACCGCTGCGCAAGGCCTGCGACAACGGCTCGGTCACATGTTCCTGGCCGATCACCTCGGCGAATGTCCGCGGCCGGTACTTGCGGTAGAGCGCGAGCGCCACAGTCCCTCCCAACGGCGTCTAGCCTCTCACGCCGTACCGACAGGTCGCCCGCCCCATAACGGTGATCCGGGCGCCACCAACTGGGTTGGCAACGCCCGGAACATCGCACGAGGTAGCCGGCGCAGTTGGGGGGTGAGGGGCCTGCGCCGACTTCGCACACACTGGCACACGCACGACATGGACGGGACGCTCCGGTTGCGTCGTATTTAGGTCATGGCGCATACTCGCCAGCGCTTGACCTGGGGGAAGTAACACGTGACCGACAGCTCACCGCTCGCCGCACTCGGCCTGCGACCCATCGAAGAAGCGACCTACCGCGAATTGGTCGCCCGCCCCGCCGCGACCACCGAAGAGCTCGCCGCGGCGCTCGACACGAGCCTGCCCGAGGCGGATGCCGCTCTGGCCAGCCTGCACGGCCTGGGCCTGGCAGCCCGCTCCGGCGGCCGATATATCGCCAGCTCTCCAGCCTTCGCCCTTGGCCCGCTGGTCACCGCGCGTCGCGACCAGCTCCGGCGGGCGGAACTCGAGCTCGCCAACCTGGCCGCCCGCTACCGCGCGACGGCCGCCGACCGCGCCGCCGGAGACCTGGTCGAGGTGGTCAGCGGGATCGACGTGATCAGCCAGCGGTTCGAGCAACTACAGGCGACGGCGACCGACGAGGTGCAGGCGCTGGTCACCACCACCACGCTCGCGGTGAGCCGGGCCGACAACGCGGCCGAGACCGACGGCCTGCGCCGCGGTGTCCGCTATCGCGTCGTCGTGGAGCGGGCGGTGCTGGAAGAGGACGGCGGCGCCGCCGACGCGGTGACCGCGCTGGCGGCCGGAGAAGAGGTACGCGTCGCCGACCACGTGCCGATCAAGCTCGTGATCGCGGACCGGGCGATCGGCGTTTTGCCCATGGCCGACGAGACCAATCTCCCCACGGCGATCGTGGTGCATCGCAGCGGCCTGCTCGACGCGTTGCAGGCACTCTTCGACGCGGTGTGGGACCGCGCGTGGCCACTCTCGCTCGGCCCCGACGGCGGGCTGGACGAGCAATCCGAAGAAGGCCGGCTCTTCCCTCTGGACCGCCAGGTGCTCGCTCTCCTGCTGACCGGGCTGACCGACCGCGCCATCGCCTCGCAGCTCGGCATGTCGATGCGGACAGTGCAGCGCCGCGTCCAGCGAATGATGGAGCTCGCCGGCGTGCGCACCCGCATGCAACTCGGCTGGTACGCCGCACAGTCGGAGTGGACCTAGGCCGGAGACAGAAAGGCCCCTCGTGCACCCGTCAGAGCCCGCTTATCCTTGCTGCCTTCCGGCCCTGGGGAGGTTCACAGGTTGTACGCCGCACGAGGGGTGCCCCTAGCGTACCCGGGCCGACCCGTCGCCGGGCTCGGGGTGGCCTGGATCGCCCGCAGCGGACCTGTATCCTGTGCGACGGAGGATTCGCCTAGAGGCCTAGGGCGCACGCTTGGAAAGCGTGTTGGGTTTACACCCTCACGAGTTCGAATCTCGTATCCTCCGCTCACTCTCACCATCTGTTGATGCACCTCGGGGCTGGTCTCGCGACCGGCCCTGATTGCTATTTAGGGCACCCCGTGGGGAGATCACTTTGTGAGCGTGAGTCGACGGCAAGAGGTGCTGGTGGCGCTGGCAGACGCCGCGCTCGCGGTCGAGCGCCCGCACCCGGTGCGGGTCGCGATCGACGGCTGCTCGGCCGCCGGCAAGACGACGCTGTCGGACGAGCTCGCGGCGACGCTCCGCGAACGGACCACGCGCGAGGTGATCCGGGTCAGCATCGACCATTTCAAGCGGGCCGTCGCGCTTCGGACCCGTTTTCCACAGGACTCCCCCGAGAGCTACTACCTGGACTCCTGGGACAACGACGCGATCCGCGACAAGCTCCTGGCGCCGCTGGGCCCGGGCGGCAGCCGGAGCTATCGCCACGAGCTGATGGACTTCGCCGGGCTCACGGCGGTCGACGGGCAGGACCGCACCGCGACGGCCGACGCCGTCCTGATCGCGGACGGCTGTTTCCTGCAGCGCCCGGAGCTCGACGCGCACTGGGATCTGCGGATCTTCATCGACATCCCGCTCGACGAGGTGCTGCGCCGGGGCATCGCCCGCGACCAGACGTGGATGTCGTCGGCTGCCGAGGCCGAGCGGAGATATCGGACGAAGTACATCGCCGGTGAGAGCCGCTATCTCGACGAGGTGCGGCCGCGAGACCGTGCACAGCTTGTTGTAGACAACCGCGACTTCGAGGCGCCCCGACTGACCGTTGGAACAAACCCCAGCGCATAAGGCCAGGTCAGCGCACACCCGCTCGTACACACGTTCTATCCACACGCTGTGGATAAACCTGTGGATAACGACTACGTTGTGTGCTTGGGAGGTCACATGAAGCCACGGTTCATCCCTCTGGTCGTCGTTGCGCTTGCGCTCTTCGCGCTCCTTGCCGGCTATTCGACCCAGCGAGGCAGTTCTCCCGCCTATGCCAGCGCGACCACGACGGCGACCCGCTCCGACGTGGTCGACTTCGACGGCGTCCGCGGCGTGCGGCTCGGCCAGAGCGACACCGAGCTCGCCCAGCAGGGTGCGGTGGCCAGACCTCAGGCCGCCTGCGGCCCGGTGCTCACCGGCGTGCACGAGGCGAGCCCCGTCTTCGCCAATGGTGAGCTCGTGCTGATGTGGGTCAACCCGCCGCTCACCACGCCCGAGGGCGTCGGCGTCGGCACGTCGGTCGCGGCCACCAAGGCGGCGTATCCGCAGGCGACGACCATGAACGCGCCGGCCGGCAGCTATCAGTTCGACGGGCTGATGGTGACCAGCGGCGATCGCGCCTATCTCTTCATGCACGACGGGCAGACCGTGCGGAAGGCCGTCGTCGGCTACACCGACGACGTGCAACGGCTCTTCACCCACGGCGTCGGCAACTGCTGACGCCAACTGGCCCGGCACGCCGAGTGCCTGCTCCACCCGGTCGAGCAGGCGTGGCGTCGCGCGCCGGAGGCCGTTTTCCACTCTGGACAGATGGCTCTTGTCGCACGGCACCAGCGCGGCCAGGTCGGCGAGGCTGAAGCCCCGCGCCAGCCGCAGCTCGCGGAGTCGACCACCTAACGTCGGCATTCCCACCACCCCCGTGAGTCGAATGTGTCGTCGGGGTCAATGTTGAACGGTGGGTCTGACGATTCAGCGGTTGCGCGGGTTGCCTGCCGGATCTGTCAACGCCGGCAAACCCGGTTTCCACGAAACGGTCCGCACGCCCGCACTAACGTGACGACTGGAGCCGCCGGAGGGAGAGCCATGACCGACCAGGCTGCACCCGCGAAGAACCCGTCCAGCCCGTTCGCCTCGGCCCGCGGCGACCACGTCGCCGTCCGCGTCCCCGACTACGCCGAGGCCAAGCGCTGGTACACGGAGAAGCTCGACTTTCGCGTCGTCGCCGAATGGTCCTGGGCCGGCCTGCAGCTCGCCTACCTCGCACCACCGAACGACGACAACTTCCGCGTCGAGCTCTTCGGCGGCGGCAACCCCGATCCGGGCACCTACTACACCAACGTGATCGACAGCCTCGAACGTCCGGGCTACCACCACTTCTGCCTGCGGGTCGACGACGTCGACGAGGTGTTGGCCGAGCTCGACCGCCGCGGCGTCACCATCTTCGGCCGGCCCTTCGACCTCAAAGAGATCAACAGCCGGCTGGCCCTGATCGGCGACCCGTGGGGCAACATGATCGAACTGTCCGCGCCACTGGCCAGCGCCGACTGAGAGAAAGCGACGCCGGGCCCACGAGGGACCCGGCGTCAACGGCGGTGGCGGCGGGATTTGAACCCGCGGAGGGCGTAAACCCTCACACGCTTTCGAGGCGTGCTCCTTAGGCCACTCGGACACGCCACCGCCGAGAAGATTACCCGACCCCGGGAGCGCCCGGCTCGGCGGCACCGCCCTCCCCGCCGGCCAGCACAAACCCGACCTGGCAGGATCGCCCGCATGAGTATTCACATCGGGGCGGAGCCCGGCGACATCGCGGAACGCGTCCTCATGCCCGGCGACCCGCTCCGGGCGAAGTGGATCGCCGAGACGTACCTCGACGACGCCAAGTGCTACACCCAGGTGCGCGGCATGCTCGGCTACACCGGCCGCTGGCACGGCGTAGAGGTCTCGGTGCAGGGCTCCGGCATGGGCATGCCGTCCGCGTCGATCTACACGCACGAGCTGATCAACGACTACGGGGTCAAGACGCTGATCCGCGTGGGCTCCTGTGGCGCCCTCGCCGAGGAGCTCCAGCTCCGGGACGTCATCGCGGCCAGCGGGGCGTCGACCGACTCCAACATGAACCGGGCCCGGTTCGACGGACTGATCGACTACGCCCCGGTCGCCGACTTCGGCCTCCTGCGCACCGCGGTCGAGAAGGCCGAGCAGCGCGGCATCCCGATGACGGTCGGTCCGATCCTGGCCGCCGACGCGTTCTACACCGACCGCCCGGACCTCTACGACTCCCTCGCCGACTACGGCGTGCTCGCGGTCGAGATGGAGTCCGCGGCGCTCTACACGATCGCCGCCCGCTTCAAGGCCCGCGCGTTGACCCTGCTCACGGTCTCCGACCACATCAAGCGCGGCGAGAAGACCACGTCGCAGGAGCGCGAGCAGACCTTCGGCCAGATGGTGGAGATCGCCTTGGACACCGCGATCGCGTGACGTGAGCCACAACTAAATGTACGACCGGTCGGTCGGTTACCCGAGTACGGTGATCGAGTGACCATCGACGGCCGGATCGCCCGCGGCGACCGCACCCGAGCGGCCGTGCTCGACCGCGCGGTCGCCCGGGCCACCGCCGACGGGCTGGACGGGCTCTCCCTCGGCCAGCTCGCCACCGACCTGGGCGTGAGCAAGTCGGGCCTGTTCGCACACTGGCGCTCCAAGGAAGAGCTCCAGCTCGCCACCGTCGAACGGGCCCAGGAGCAGTTCCTCGAGCAGGTGATCCGCCCGGCGTTGACCGCGCCGCGCGGCGTTCGCCGGCTCTGGGCCCTGCACGACCGGCGGATCGCGTTCTACGAGACCGATCTGCTTCCGGGTGGCTGCTTCTTCGCCAAGGTGCAGTTCGAGTTCAGCGTGCGGCCCGGCGTGGTCCGCGACCGCCTCGCGACCACGTTCGCTCTCTGGTCCGACTTCGTCGACAACCTCGCCCAACTCGCCGTCCGCGAGGGGGACCTGCGCGCCGAAACCGACACCCGGCAACTGGCGTACGAGCTCGAGTCATTCGCGTTGACCGCGGTCATGCAGTCCCGGCTGCTCTCCCCCGAGATCGCCTACCGATATGCGCGCCGCGCGGCCCACGACCGCCTGCGCACCCTCGCCACCGATCCCGACCTGCTACCGGAGGACCCGGCATGACCACCACCACCATCGAGTACGGGCACGCCGAGCGGGTCCGCATCCACTACGACGACCTCGACTCCATGGGGATCGTGCACAACTCGCGGTACGCGCTGCTCCTGGAGCGCGCCCTGACGGCGTACTGGGAAGAACGCGGTTTCGGCATTGTCGACGGACGGCCGACCGCACCGGACGTGTTCCACGCGGTCGCCGAGTTCGCGATCCAGTACAAGGCGCCCATCCGCGGCACCGGCGACGTTCTGATCCACTTCTGGCTCGACGCGTTCGGCACGTCCAGCGGCGTCTACGGCTTCCGGGTCACCTCGGTGGACGGCGCGATTGTGCACGCCGAGGGACGGCGCTCGATCGTGCGCCTCGATCCGGCGACGATGCGCCCGACCCCGTGGACGCCGGCCGCCCGGGCCGTTGCGGCACCGTTGCTCAAGCCCTCAGCCAGGTCGGAAGAAGCGGCGTAAGAGGTCGGCGGCCTCGGTCGCGAGCACCCCGCCGTAGACCTCCGGCCGGTGCGTCAACCGCCGGTCCCGCACGACGTCCCACAGCGAGCCGACCGCGCCGGTCTTCGGCTCCCAGGCACCGAACACGACGGTGGACACCCGCGCCAGCACCAGTGCGCCCGCGCACATCGTGCACGGCTCGAGCGTGACGACCAGCGTGCACCCGTCCAACCGCCACCCGCCGAGGGCCGCCGCCGCGCGCCGCATGGCGACGATCTCCGCGTGTGCCGTCGGGTCGCCGGTCAGTTCCCGCTCGTTGTGCCCCACCGCGATTTCCTTGCCAGCCGCGTCGAGCAGCACCGCGCCGACCGGGACGTCGGCGGCGTCGGTCACCGCGGCCTCGGCCGCGACCGCCAGCGCCCGCCGCATCCACTCCTCGTGGCGGTCGCGCCGTGGCGCCGTCACGCCTCCCGCAGCTCCTCGACCTCGTCGCCGCAGCCGACCGTCTGGCAGACCTCGGCGGTGACGTCGGCGGGGAGGAGCCCCTCGCGGGTGCACAGCTCCAGCAGCCGACGGGCCGACACACCCAGGTCGGCCAGCAGGTCGGCCTCACCGACGGGGTCGGCGTCGGGATCCGCGGCGGGCTTGTCGGGGTCGGCGGTCTGCTCGACCACGTCGTCGATCTCGATCGCCGGCGCCTTGAGGTCTCCGACGAGCAGGTATCCCAGTCGTGACTCCTCGGCGAAGGCCGAGTCGGAGCCGAAGATCCGCAGGTCTTCGCCCTCGTCGAGGCGCATGACGACCAGATAGGTGTCGTCGGACTCGACGAACAGCAGCGAGATGGCCGCGTCCAGGTCGACGTCACGAAGTCGGTCGGCGACCTCTTCGATGTCGCCGACGCCGTTCAGGTTGACCTCGGCAGCGGTCCAGCCGGCCGAACCGCGGACCGCGGCTCCAGCGAAGTACGACACGGCGTATGCCCCCAATTACCCCGGTGGCGCGCGGCCCCGCCGTGCACCGGCATTCCATTACGACGTGACGGTAGTCGGTCGGACCGGCGCTAGCCCGGCCAACGCCCCGAAGGAGGTACTGGTCAGCTCGCCAGCCGGCGCCGGGAGGCGATCAACTCGCGCAGCCGGTCACCCTGAGCCCGTCGAGGCTGGCTGCGCTCGCGCACCGACTTCGCTCCTGCGAGCTCAGCCAGTAGCTGCATCCGGCGGCGGCTGCGCTCAGGGTCCAGCCGCTGCACTTTCCAAGCCATGGCGGCAGCGTCTCCGATGCTCGAGCGGTTAGTCAAGGCCGGTCGCACTGTGCACGCAATCCCCTACGCAGCGCGGCTTTTCGGCCACCACGGGTCGCGGTGCGAACACGGCAGGTCACCACAATGGCCAGTCGCCGCGGGTCAGCCAGGTCACACCGACGACCACCGCCGCGATGCTCCAGCCGAGCGCGGTGGCGGCCGCGATACCCGCGGCCACACCACGGTCACCGACCTTGGCCAGCACCAACGCCACCAGCCAGCCGATCCCGCCGGCGAGCAGGGTCCAGTAGACGTAGCCGTTGACGGTCGAGTCGACCACGCCGAAGGCCAGCAACCAGACCGCGCCCGCGCCCGCACCGGCGGCCACGGCGCCACCCCGCACGGCATGCGGTTCGCGATAGGTGGGACGGGTTCGCGTCGAGGGGAACAAACCCGATGGCGGTGTACGCGGAGCGCCCGCGGGCGGCATCGCCTGTTGCGTCATCGGAACCCCCTCTCGAACCCGTACCCACCCTACCGAGCGCCGTCGGGCCCTCAGCCGAACTGCGCGAGCCGGGCCCGGGAGGCGCCGCGGATCGTGGTGAACGCCCCACCGGCGACCACCTTGTGCAGGCTGTTACTGGCGGCCATCGTGTGCACCCCGCTCGACCCGTTGCCGTCGGCGGCCCAGGGCAGCAGCGCGCCGCCGGCCTCGTTCGCCGCGGCCAACTTGATGCGGCGGGTGTTGCCGTCGGTGCACGAGCCCTTGTCGCCGGTACGGGCCGACTTGCACACGTTGTCGTAGTGGCCGCCGATGTAGACGACCTTGTCGAGCACCGCGACCGCCTGGGCGTCTCCGTCCATGGTCAGGGTCCAGCGTCCGGCACCCGAGGTGGTGAACGCACCGAGCCGGCCGCCGGGCCCGCCCATCGCGGCGTAGATGCCCGAGGCACCGACCGCGACCGCGTGCACGACCTCGCTGGCCCGCGAGGTGAAGCCGGTGTCGACCGCGCCGGAGGTGGTCAGCGCGGCGAGGTGCCGCGTGCCGGACCCACCGCCGATCGAGCCGAACTGGCCGCCGACGTAGATCCGCCGACCAGACACGACGACCGACTCGACGGTGTCGTCGGCCCGCGGACGCCAACCCGCGATCGGTGCGCCCGTGTTGGGGTCGAACGCGGCGAGGCGGTGGATCGCCTGGCCGTTGAGGCTGGTCATCGTGCCACCGGCGTAGAGGCGGCCGTTGCCGACGGCGAGCGAGTACGGCATGCCGGTCAGCGACTGCTTGAAGGAGTTGTGCACCGCGCCGTTGCCGGCGTCGAGGCGTGCCAGGCCGTCCCGGCCGGTGCCGCTGATCGAGGTGAACGCGCCGCCGACGAACACGGCGCGACCCGACACGGCGATCGCCCGGACCGTGCTGTCCGCGGCGGGGGCCCAACCGAGCAGCGCACCCGTGCGGGCGTTGACCGCCGCCAGCCGGTTCCGCGTGACCGTTCGGCCGCCGGCCGTCACGCTGGTGAAGTCGCCGCCCACGTAGAGGGTGTCCCCGGCGTACGCCGTGGCCAGCACCGTCCCGTTGAACGTCGGCAAGGGATCCGGCGTCGCCTTGACGATGGCGGCCAGCGCGGGCGAACCCGGCGACAACAAAGCCGCGGTGGCCGCGACGGAAGCTATGAGACCGGCAAGTTTGCCCCTAAATGTCACGCGGACACCGTATATGGGCGATTCGGTGTAAACGGCGCGCGAAACGCGAACGGCGTCGCCCCGCCGGCATCACGCGCCGCACCGGGTCGAGGTGTGCGAAAGTCGCTCGCGTGGACATCGCGGTGATCGGGTTGGGTCTCATCGGCGGGTCGGCGCTGCGCGCGCTGGCCGCTCACGGGCATCGCGTGCTCGGATACGACGCCGACCCGGCCACCCGGGCAACCGCCCGCACCGCCGCGGCGCGGGCACCGCAGAACGCCCGCTGGCAGGTCACGGGGACGATCCGGGACACCGTCGCGGCTGCCGACCTGGTGCTCGTCGCCGTGCCGTTGCCAGCGTTGCCCCGGGTGTTCGACGAGATCGCCGCCACGGGCTACACCGGGCTGGTCACCGACGTCACCTCGGTCAAGACCCCCGTGCGGATGCTGGTGGAGCAGCGGCTGCAGGCGCGACACCAGCGGCTGTCGGGCTTCGTCGGCGGCCATCCGATGGCCGGCAAGGAGAGCTCCGGGTTCGGCGCGGCCGACGCCGACCTCTTCCAGGACTGCGCCTGGGTGCTCTGCTTCGAGCCCGGCCAAACGTCACTGGGCGACTGGCTGGACCTGGCCGAGCTCGTCATCGGGCTCGGTGCCCGGGTGGTGCCGACCACGGCCGAGGAGCACGACCGGGCCGTGGCCGCCATCAGCCACGTACCCCATCTGCTGGCCACCGCCCTCGCCGCCAGCGCGGCCGACCCGCTCGCCGGCGCCCTGGCCGCGGGGTCGTTCCGCGACGGCACCCGCGTTGCGGCAACCCGGCCGGAGCTGATCGCCGCGATGTGCGGTGGCAACGCCCCCGCGGTCGCGCCGACGTTGGACGGCATCATCGCCGCGCTGCAGGAAGCGCGGGCCGCGTTGGACGCGCCCGACCCGATCACCGCGCTGTTGCCCTGGCTCGCGCCGGGTCACGCGATGCGCGCCGGCTGGCCTCCGCCGCTGGCCGCGCCGTTGGACATCCCCGCCCGCCCCGACGCCCTCCTGCGGCTCGGCCGGGCCGGCGGCTGGGTGCGGGCTGTCGCCGCCGACCGGTCGACGGTCAGCGTGGTCAGACCCGCTCCCCGCGGTCCAGGCGGATTACTCGACGATCTGTGACGATCGCGGTCACCAGGTCGCACGGCGTCACGTCGAACGCCGGGTTCACCGCCGGCACGCCAGTGATCACCTCGGCGCCGTCGCGGTCCTCGATCTCCACGTCGGCGCCGGTCGGGGTGTCCACGTCGACGGTCGACTCCGGCGCGACCACCACGAACGGAATGCCGGCCCGCCGGGCGCCCAACGCGTGCGCGTAGGTGCCGACCTTGTTGACGGTGTCACCGTTGCCGCAGATCCGGTCGGCGCCCAGCACCACGACGTCCACCTGGCCACGCGCCATCAGGAACGGCCCTGCGCCGTCGACCGCGACCCGGAAGTCGATGCCGAGCTGGTCGAGCTCCCACGCGGTCAACCTGGCCCCTTGCAGCAGGGGCCGCGTCTCGCTGGCGATCACGGGACCGAGCCCGCCCCGGCGGTGCAACTCGGCCACGACGCCCAGGGCCGTGCCGCCGACGACCGCCGCGAGGGCACCGGTGTTGCAGTGGGTCAACACCTTTGGTGCCGCGCCGCAGAGCTCGGTCAACAGGTCCGCGCCGCGGGTCGCCATCGCCGCCGACGCCGCGATCTCCTCGTCGCGCAACGCGTCGGCCTCGGCGAGCACCGCGTCGAAGCCCTGCGGCAGCCGCGCCGCCGCCCGTCGCGCCCCGCGGGCCAGGTTGACTGCCGTCGGCCGCGCCGTCGTCACCAGGCGCACGGCGGCCGCGAGCGCGTCCGCGTCGCCACCGTGTTGCTTGGCCGCCAGCGCCACGCCGTAGCCGCCGGCCACCCCCAGCGCCGGTGCGCCGCGGACCGCGAGCGAGTGGATCGCGTCGACCAGTTCCTCGACGGTCCCGATCCGCCGTACCTCCAGCCGGCCAGGCAGTTTGGTCTGGTCGATGAGCTCGATGGCCCCGTCCACCCAGTCGATCGTTCGCATGACGCCAACGCTAACCGGGGTCGGTGCCGGGGCGCTTTGCCCAGTAGGTTCGGAGCGTGACGACCGCGCGTGACCCTGTCGCCGATCTCCGGCGCATCGCGTTCCTGCTCGAACGGGCCAACGAGGCGACCTATCGCGTACGCGCGTTCCGCTCGGCGGCCAAGACACTCAGCGGGCTGCCGGCCGGCGAGGTCGCCCAGCGCGCCGCGGCCGGCACGCTCACCGAACTGTCCGGCGTCGGCGACGTGACCGCCCGTTGCGTCATCGAGTCGCTGGCCGGCGAGGAGCCGGTCTACCTGCGCCGCCTCAACGCGACCGAGGGTGTCGATCTCGACGACGCGGCCGCGGCGTTGCGCTCGGCGCTGCGCGGCGACTGCCATACCCACTCCGACTGGTCCGACGGCGGCTCGCCGATCGAGGAGATGGCGCTCGCGGCGGTCGAGCTAGGTCACGAGTACGTCGTGCTGACCGACCACTCCCCCTCGCTGAAGGTGGCGCGGGGTCTGACGGCCGATCGGCTGAAGCGACAGCTCGACTACGTGGCCGCGGTCAACGAGGCGTTGCCGGAGGGCTTCCGGATCCTCACCGGCATCGAGGTCGACATCCTCGCCGACGGCTCGCTCGACCAGGAGGACGAGTTGCTCGCCCGGCTCGACGTGGTCGTCGGCTCGCTGCACAGCGGGCTGCGTGACGAGAGCGCCAAGATGACCCGCCGGATGCTCCGCGCCGTCGAGAACCCGCACCTGGACGTGCTCGGCCACTGCACCGGCCGGATGGTCGCCAACCGGCCCGCGGGTGCCGAGGGTCCCGGCGACCGCGGCCACCGCAAGCGGCTGCGCCCGCCGTCGGACTTCGACGCGGCGGCCGTTTTCGCGGCGTGTGCCGAGCACGGCAAGGCCGTCGAGATCAACTCGCGCCCCGAGCGGCAGGACCCGCCCAAGCGCCTGATGCGGCAGGCGCTCGAAGCAGGCTGCGTCTTCACCATCAGCACCGACGCGCACGCGCCAGGACAACTCGACTGGCAACGCTTCGGCTGCGAACGCGCCGCCCTGTGCGGCGTGCCGGCCGACCGCGTGGTCAACACCTGGCCAGCCACCCAACTCGTGGACTGGGCCGCCGGCCACGAGCGCTAGGCCCTAGGCGCGCTCGGCGGCTAGCTCGGCTTCCGGAGCGACCGCGGCGGGCCGGGGTCGCTTGCGGCTGGCGATCAGGCCCTGCGCGACCGCGACGCCGACCAGCACGATCAGCGCGCCGACCGGCTGGTGCCAGGTGATGTGCTCGTCGAGGGCCAGCACGCCGAGCACGACCGCGAAGATCGGGATCAGGTAGGTGACCATCGACGCGGTGGTCGCGCCGACGATTTGGATGTTGCGCATGTTGAGCACGAAGGCGAGGCCCGTGCCGACCGCGCCGAGCGCCAGGATGCTGGCGATCGCCTTGCCCGACAGGTCGCCGAGCGGGGTCGGTGCACCGACCGTCAACGGCGCGACGATGGCCAGCGCGACTGTCGCCGTGATCAGTTGCCCGGCCGCCAGCGCGAGCCCGGACTCGCCGCTGTCACTGATGAACCGCTTCGTGTAGGGGATCGCCACCGCGTAGCAGGCCGCCGCGGCGATGCACATGAGCTGGCCGGTGAACTGCGCGCCGCCCAGACCCTCCCAGACGCCGAGCACGACCAGCACACCCAGGAACCCGATCACAAGCCCGACCGCCCGGTTGACGGTCATCCGCTCGGTGCGGAACAGGTAGACCGCGAGCGGCAGCACGAGCAGGGCGGTCGTGGCGTTCCAGATGCCGGCGAGGGACGACGAGACGCGCTCCTCGCCGTAGCCGAAGAGGGTGAACGGCATCGCCGTGCCCACCACTCCCGTGACCGTCAGGTGCCCCCACAGACGCAGGTCGCGGGGCAACCGGTCGCGGGTCGCGGCAATCACGACGAGCAGGGTCAGTACGCCGGCGAGCACCCGGCCGAGCGTCACGTAGAGCGGATGTAGCTCGGCCACCCCGACCTTGATGAACAGGAAACTCGATCCCCAGATCACGCCGAGGAGCAGGAAACCCGGAAGCCAGCCGCGGGGGTCGGCCTTGTCAGGAGTGGTCGCGGTGTTCACCCATGACACTCTGCCCTATGGGTACGACAAGAATCGCGCGCTTTTCGGACCTGTCCCTCGACTCGTCCCTACCGGCCGCCCGCACGCCGAAAATCGTCTGACCGGTGCCGTAGGGTCGAACGCGTGGGACGAATCGATGACCTCGCTAACCGTTACGTCGATGAGTGGGCGCCGCTCAACCCAGCCGGCGCCACCTTTGTCGGCATCAAGGGCTTCGACGACAAATTCGAAGACCTGTCGCCCGACGGCTTCGCGGCCGGCGCCGACCTGACCAGGCGCACGCTGAGCGACCTGGTGACCATCGAGCCCGGCACCGAGTCCGAGCGGGTCGCCAAAGAGGCGATGCAGGAACGGCTCGGCCTGGAGCTGGCGCGCTACGACGCCGGAGAGGTCACCAGCGAGATCAACGTCATCTCCAGCGCCCTGCACGGGCTGCGTGGTGCGTTCGACCTCATGCCCACCGAGGGCGCCGACGCGGTCGGCAACATCGCGGCGCGGCTCAACGCCTTCCCGCGCGCGGTCGAGCAGCTACAGGTGACGCTGCGCGAGGCCGCCGCACAGGGCCACGTCAGCTCCCGCCACCAGATGATCGAGGTCGCCAAGCAGTGCGACATCTGGACCGACCCGGCGCGCGACAACTTCTTCCACGCCCTCGCCGACCGGCTCGACGCCGACGGCGCGCTGCGCTCCACGCTGAGCCAGGGCGCGGCCGCCTCCACCGCGGCGACCCAGGCGTTCGGCGTGTTCCTGCGCGACGAGCTCGCCCCGCTCGGCCGCGACAAGCAGGCCGCCGGTCGTGAGCGCTACCAGCTCGCCTCGCAATACTTCCTCGGTGCCCAGGTCGACCTCGACGAGACCTACGCCTGGGGCTTCGAGGAGCTGGCTCGCCTGGAGGGCGAGATGCGCAAGGTGGCCGCCCAGATCGTCGGCTCCGGCGCGACGATCGACGACGCGGTGCGCGCACTCGACGCCGACCCGGCCCGGCGCATCCATGGCAAGGAGGCCTTCCGCGACTGGATGCAGAGCCTGGCCGACAAGGCGATCGCCGAGCTGCACGGCACCCACTTCGACATCCCGGAGCAGGTCCGCCGCATCGAGTGCATGCTGGCGCCGACCAGCGACGGCGGCATCTACTACACCGGCCCGAGCGAAGACTTCAGCCGCCCTGGCCGCATGTGGTGGGCCGTGCCGGGCGGCCAGACCGATTTCTCCACGTGGAAAGAGGTCACGACCGTCTACCACGAGGGCGTCCCGGGCCACCACCTCCAGGTCGCGCAGACCGCGGTGCGCACCGAGCTGCTCAACCGCTACCAGCGCCTGCTGCTGTGGGTCTCCGGCCACGGCGAGGGCTGGGCGCTCTACGCCGAGCGCCTGATGGACGACCTCGGCTACCTGTCCGACCCGGGCGACCGCCTGGGCATGCTCGACGCGCAGGCCTTCCGCGCCGCCCGCGTCATCGTCGACATCGGCATGCACCTCGAGCTCGAGATCCCGCGCGACAACCCGTTCGGCTTCCACCCCGGCGAGCGCTGGACCCCGGAGCTGGGCTGGGAGTTCATGCGGGCCCACTGCCGCGTGCAGGACGACGTGCTCCGCTTCGAGCTCAACCGCTACCTCGGCTGGCCGGGCCAGGCCCCGTCCTACAAGGTCGGCGAGCGCATCTGGCTCCAGGCTCGCGACGACGCCAAGGCTCGCAAGGGCGCCGACTTCAACCTCAAAGAGTTCCACCGCCAGGCCCTCGACCTAGGCTCCGTCGGCCTCGACCCGCTCAAGGCCGCGCTGGCGCGCCTCTGACCGCAGCCGCACGGGAGTGGTCGCGGTGCGGCCGCTCCCGTGCGCTCAGGGCCCGACAGGCCATAGGCTGCACGGCGTCATGTCCGCATTGACCCGCCCACCAGCCACTCCGACGAACGCCACCGGCCGGCGCATCGCGACCGCCGGCGCCGCCGTCGCGATCGCCGGCGCCCTGACCAACGCGCTGGGCTACCTCGTGCCCGTCATCGGCGCCCGCCAACTCAGCAGCGCCGACCTCAGTGCCCTGGCCACCATGCTCGGCCTGACCGCCATCGCCTCCGTGCCCGGGCTCGGTCTCCAGATCGCGATCGCCGTGCACCGGGCGCGCAACGGCGCCGGCCAGACCGCTCGGATCAGCCTGCTGACCTCCCTCGTCTGCGCCGGCACGCTCCTGGTCCTCGCCCCGGTGCTGGTGCGGCTGTTCGACCTGCCGGCCAGCTACACCCTGCTGGCGGCGCTGGCCACGGTGCCGACCGTGCTCGCGGGCCGTTGGCTCGGCGAACTCCAGGGTGACCAGCGCTTCCTCCGGCTGGCCGCCGGCATGGCGATCCTCGCGATCGGTCGCTACGCGGGCCTGATCGGCGGCCTGGTCGCCGGCGCGGGTCTCACCGCGTCACTCGTCGCCGGCGCCGTGGGAGCCTGGCTGATCCCGCCGGCCCTGGCCATCCTCGGCAAGACCGACCAGCCGCACGTCGCCGACGCCATCCGCGCCCGCGAGGTGCTCACCGCCTGTTCGGCGACGCTGGCCATGCTGGTCGCCTCGTACGCCGACCTCCTGCTCGCCCGGCACCTGCTGACCCCGGACGCCTCCGGCGCGTACTCGGTCGGCACGGTGTTGACCAAGGGTGCGCTCTGGGCACCGCAGGTGGTCACCGTGCTGGCCCTGCCCCGCCTCGCTCAGGGCAACCGCCGCGCGCTGCGCACCGCGCTCCTGCTGGTCGGTGCCAGCGGCGCCATCCTGATCGCCGCTTCCGCGGTGGCCGGCGGCTTCGCCTTCGGGTTGGCCGGCGGCGCCGACTACACCCACCTGGGCCGCTACGCACCGGTCTTCGCCGCGACCGGCGCCCTCTACGCGCTGGTCTTCGTGCTGGTCAACGACCGCGTCGCCACCGCGACCAGATGGGCCTCGGCCCCCGTCTGGGCGGCCTGCGCCACGCTGGTCGTGGTCGCCGAGTTCATCGCGCCGCACACCCTCGCCGGCGTCATGTGGAGCGCCCTCGGCGCGGCAGCCCTGGCGATAACCCTGTGCGCGGCCGGCAACGCGGTCGACAGAATGAAGCGGTGACCGCCGCGCTGTCACGTGGCGCGCCCCCCACGCCGCCGCCCTGGCGATAACCCTGTGCGCGGCCGGCAACGTGCTCAACAAAATGACGCGATGACAACCGCGCTTCCGCAAGCCGAGCCTGCGCATCCCGGACGAGGCGTTCCAGGTCGTCAAACTCGGCGCGTACGAGGAATGGATGACCGGCACCCTCGTCTACGCGGAGCCGTTCTGGGCCCTGCGTAGGCCTACTGGACGCTCAGGCCTGACACGTCGGGCACCAGTAGGAGTTGCGCCCCGCCAACCCGGCCCGCGCGATCGCGGTGCCGCAGATCAGGCACGGTTGACCGGTGCGGCGGTAGACGTAGACCTCACCACCGTGCCGGTCCACCCGCGGCGCCCGACCCATCGCCTCGGGCAGGTGCGCGCTGTGCACAGTGTCGATCCGCCCCCGCGAGACCCCCTCTGCCATCAACCCGCACAGGTCGGTCCAGAGCGAGGACAGCACAGCGGAGGACAGCGACCGGCCAGGCCGGGTCGGCCCGATGCCGGCCCGGAACAGCACCTCGCTGGCGTACACCAACCCGACCCCCGCCAAAAGCGACTGGTCGAGCAGCAGCCCCGCGACGGCCGAGGAGCTGCGCCCGATGCGTGCGAGGGCAGCGGCCGGATCGGCGTCGGAACGCAACGGGTCCGCACCGAGCCGCGACCGCAACGCCGCGACCTCCGGCGGGGTCAACACCGAGCAGTCCGTCGGCCCGCGCAGGTCGAGCCAGTGCCCACCGCCGACCATCCGCATCCGCACCTGCCCGACCGGCGGCTCCGGGGCCAACCCGGCCCCGTCGGTCACCGTGCCGTAGAGCCCGAGATGCACGTGCACCGTCGACCCGGAGTCGTAGTGGTGCAGCAGATGCTTCCCGTGCGCCTCGGTCGAGGTCAGCAGCCTCCCCGACAGCAGCGCGGCCCCGGAAGCGAAGCGGCCCTGCGGGCTGGTGAGCTCGACCTTGTGCCCGACGAACAACGAGCGATGCCGGGCCGCCAACCGATGGATCGTGTGACCTTCCGGCATCCGAACCTCAGGGTGCGTCGGGCGCCGCCTGCTCAGCCGCAGGAGACGGGGAGCCTGTGGTCCCGCCGCTGACCGTAGCCGTCGCCGTGATCGTCTTCTTCGCCACGGGGCCTCCGCCGACGGTCATCAGCAGATATGTGTGCTTGGCGGTCTCCCCCGGACCCCAGTCGCCGCAGGAGAACGAGAACGACTGCGACCCCGAGGCGTCGAACGTGTCGTAGACGCCCGGGCCGTCGACCGAGATGGTGACCTTGTCGGTGCCGGTCACCTTCCACTCGACGGTGACCTCGCGGCCGTTGGGCCACTGACCGGACGGGCAATGCGGCTTCTGCGAGATCCGGAAGTACTGGATCCACGGATCCTTGCGCTGCTCGCCGCCGTTCGAGCCGCCGTTCTCGCCGCCGGCCGGCTCGATGGCCGTCGCCGAAGGGCTAGGGGTCAGGTCGGCGTCGGTGGGGGTGTCCTCGCCGATCACGTACGACGCGCCGGTGGGCGTCTCGGCTCCGAGGTTGTTGCCGGGTTTCTCACCGCACCCGGTCAACAGCGTTGCCGCAACGGCGGTGAGCAGCACGAGTGGGGTGCGGAAGGTCCTCATGGCTTAACACGGTAGGAACCGATCGAGCCGGGCGAATCCCGCTTTCGTGCCGCTTCACCGTCGCGTTCCCGACGCCACCCGATCCGACTACCGCGGAACCTGGATCCGCCCCTGCACCGCGGCGAGCGCGATGTCCCGCCGAACCACCGCGTCCGCCAGCGTCACCTGGTCGACCAGCGCGTAAGCCGCGTCCCGGGCGGCGGCCAGGTCCGGGCCGGTAGCGGTCGCCGAAAGCACCCGACCACCTGCGGAAACAAGCGCACCCGAGGAGGAGCGCGCCGTGCCCGCGTGGACGAAGCCAGGACCTTCAGCGCCAGAGATCACGTCACCGGTACGGGCGGACTCCGGGTAACCGGCCGACGCGATGACCACCGTCACCGCGGCACCCGGCCGCCAACGCAACGGAGGCAACGCGGCGAGCGTCCCGGTGGCCGCCGCCCGAAGCAGGTCGGCCAGCGGCGTCTCCAGCAGGGCGAGCACGACCTGCGACTCCGGGTCGCCGAAGCGGGCGTTGAACTCGATCACCTTCGGCCCGCCGCTGGTCAACGCCAGTCCGACGTAGAGCAGCCCGGCGAACGGCCGACCACGCCGGCGCAGCTCCGCCAACGTCGGGTGGACGACCTGCTCGAGCACGTCCGGCACGAGCGACGACGGCGCCCACGGCAGCGGGGCGTACGCACCCATCCCGCCGGTGTTGAGCCCGGTGTCACCCTCGCCGATCCGCTTGAAGTCCTGCGCCGGCAGCAGCGGAACGGCGGTCTCGCCGTCACACACCACGAACAGCGAGACCTCGGGCCCGGCGAGGTACTCCTCGACCACCACGCGACCGCAGTCGGCCGCGTGCGCCAGCGCGGCGTCCCGGTCGTCGGTGACCAGGACGCCCTTGCCGGCCGCGAGCCCGTCGTTCTTCACCACGTACGGCGTGCCGAACCGATCGAGCGCCGAAGCGACGACGGACAGGTCGCTGGTGGACACCGACGCGGCGGTCGGCACCCCGGCGGCGTCCATGACCTCGTTGGCGAAGGTCTTCGAGCCCTCGATCTCGGCGGCCGCCGCGGTCGGGCCGAAGCAGGCGATGCCCTTGGCCCGCACCGCGTCGGCGACCCCGGCGACCAACGGCGCCTCCGGACCGACCACGACCAGGTCGGCGCCGACCTCGACCGCCAGCGCGGCGACCGCGTCCGGGTTCATCTGGTCGACCGGAAACAGCTCGGCGACCTGGGCGATGCCCGGGTTGCCGGGTGCCGCGATCAGCGTGACACCCGGCGAAGCCGCAAGACCGATGGCGAGGGCATGCTCACGCCCGCCGTTACCAATGAGAAGAATGCGCACGATGTCGGATCCTAAGGGGTGCGGAGAAGCTCGTGGCGTACGACGTTCTCCTCACGGCCCGGGCCCACTCCGATGACCGACACCCGGGTGCCGCACAGCTCCTCGATCCGCTCCACGTAGGAACGGGCCGCGGCGGGCAGTTCGGCGAAGGTGCGGGCCTTGGAGATGTCCTCCCACCAGCCGTCGTGCTCCTCGTAGACCGGCACCGCGTGGTGGTAGTCGGTCTGCGACATGGGCATGTCCGAGTGGATCGTGCCGTTGATCTCGTACCCGACGCAGATCGGCACCTTCTCCAGGCCGGTGAGCACGTCGAGCTTGGTGATCACCATGTCGGTGATGCCGTTGAGCCGCACCGCGTAGCGCGCGACCACCGCGTCGAACCAACCGCAGCGCCGCTCGCGACCGGTCGTCGTGCCGTACTCGGCGCCGACCTTGCGCAGGTGGGCTCCGTTCTCGTCGAACAACTCGGTCGGGAAGGGACCCGATCCGACCCGGGTGGTGTACGCCTTGGCGACGCCAATCACCTGGGTGACCGCCATCGGCGGGATGCCGGCGCCGACGCAGGCGCCGCCGGCCGTCGGGTTGGACGACGTCACGAACGGATAGGTGCCGTGGTCCATGTCGAGCATGGTGGCCTGGGCGCCCTCCATCAGCACGATCTCGCCGCGATCCAGCGCCGACCAGAGGATCTCGCGGGTCTCCGCGATGTACGGGCGCAGCCGCTCGGCGTACGCCAGGTATTCCTCGACCACCGAATCCGTGTCGATCGCCTTGCGGTTGTAGACCTTGAACAGGGTCTGGTTCTTCTCCCGCAGGGCCAACTCGACCTTCTTGCGCAGGATGCCCGGGTCGAGCAGGTCCTGCACGCGGATGCCCATCCGCGCGACCTTGTCGCCGTACGCCGGACCGATCCCCCGACCCGTCGTGCCGATCCGCCCCGAACCCAGGTAGCGCTCGACGACGCGGTCGAGCGCGCGGTGGTGCGGCATGATCAGATGCGCGTCACCGGAGATCCGCAGGCGGGACACGTCGACGCCGCGCTCCGCGAGCCCGTCGATCTCGGCGAGCAGCACCTTGGGGTCGATCACCACGCCGTTGCCGATGACGATCACGGCGTTGGGCGAGAGCGCACCGGACGGCATCAGGTGCAGCGCGTACTTCTGCCCGTCCGGAGTGATCACCGTGTGCCCGGCGTTGTTGCCGCCCGAGTAACGGACCACGTAGTCGACCTGCCCGCCAAGCAGGTCGGTAACCTTGCCTTTGCCCTCGTCGCCCCACTGCGCGCCGAGAAGCACTATCGCTGGCATCTTTTTCGACCGCCTCCACGGGGCTCGGGTGCCAGGGTGGCGACCGCTTGGCGAGCCCGAAGTGTCAGGCTAACAACAAACGAACAGATGCCTGCTTGGGGCGCGAGGAGACCGACCGTGTACGACGTGGTGCTGCTGACGCTTGCCGAGGGCGCGGGTGAGGCGTGTTGCGGAGCGGACGCCTGTTCGACGGACACCCTGCGGGCGCCGGTTCGGGCGTGTCTGGACGCGCTCGCCGCCGCCGGTGCCCGGGTCGAGACCGTCACCGCCCACTCTGACCAGGACATCGACGCCGCGCTGGCGCGCTTCGACGGTCCCGCCCGCGAAGACGGTCTGACCTGGCCCGACAGCGACAGCAAGACCCGGCTGGTGGTGGCGACCGCGACGGACGGCCAGTTGCGGCACGTGGTGCGGCGGCTGGTCCGCCGGTACGCGCCACCGCCCAGCCGCCGGCCCGCGGACCTCGCCGGAAACCGGACCGTGCCGGACCTGCCGGCCCTGGCCGTGCTCCCGATGGGCCCGGCCTCCCGCGACCTCGTCACCCAGCTAGGCCTCCCGCGCGACCCGGCCGAGGTCGCGGCGGTCGCCCTCGGCGGCACGGTACGGCGGCTGGACCTGCTGCGTACCGATGCCGGCTCGGTCACCCTCGACGGCGCCCTGGTCGGCGGCCGCGGCGAGGGACAGCCCACCTGGCGCGGCCGGGTCGAGGTCGACGACGCCGTGCTCACCGATGGCGAGGACCAGGTGCTGGCGTGCGCGGTGGGCAACGCCGGCGGGTACGCCGAGCTCGACGGGTTGCCGCTGCTGGCCGGCGCCGACCCGACGTCCGGGCAGATCGAGGTCGCGGTAGCCGTCCCGGTGGTCTCCCGGTCGCTGTTCGGCAAGGCCAAGGTGCGGGTGGAGGTACGCCGCGCCCGCGGCCGCGCCGTCGCCGTGCTGCCGCGCGACGAAGAGGTGCCGTTCGTCGACGACGGCGTGGCCGGCAAGCTGACCCGCAAACGATCCTGGTGGATCGAACCCGGCGCCTGGGCCGTTTACACCCACTGATCTCCCGGCGGTCGGCCACACACGCGAACGCCCCTTACTCTTGGTGCTGGTGTGACCGCTGTTGTGGAGGTGACCGGCGTGGTTGACGATTCGGACCGGGTCTACCGGCCCAGTGGCAACGGCGCGGCGCAGTGGCCGGGCGCCGAGCAGCCATGGCCGCCGGCCGAGCCCGACGCCGGGTCTGCCGACCAGGATCCGGCCGAGCCCGGTCCCGGTCCCGTGCACGGCGGTCCGGGGCAAGGCGGTTCGGTGCACGGCGGTTCGGGGCACGGTGGTTCGGGGCACGGTGGCCCGGTGCACGGCGGTCCGCCGGTGCCTCCGCCACCGCCGCCGATCCGGGTGCCGGCACCGCCCGCGCCGCCGCCGATCAACCGGCCCGGCATGCCCATGCCCGCGCCGGCGCTGCCGCAGCAGCCCGGGCCCGGCCGCAACGCACACCCGCCCCGCTCCGGTCCTGGCAACTACCCACAGCCGCCGGTGCCGCCGCACGGCGGGCCGGTCTATTACCCACAACCGCCGGCGCCGCCGCACGGCGGGCCGGTCCATCGCCCGCAACCGCCGGCGCCCCCGCACGCCGGGCCGGTCCATCAGCCACAACCGCCGGCGCCGCCGCACGCCGGGCCGCCCCACCACCCACAACCGCCGGCGCCCCCGCACACCGGGCCGCCCCATCACCCACAACCGCCGGCGCCCCCGCACACCGGGCCGCCCCATCACCCACAACCGCCGGCGCCCCCGCACGCCGGGCCGATTTACCGGCCGCAGCCGCCGGCACCGCCGCACCCGTCGGACTACCCGGGCGCCGGCCCGAACCCGCCCGCACCGCGCCCGCCGGCGATGCCGGGGCGCCCCCCTGCGACGCCGCCGGCGCCGCCCGGGCAGGCGCCTCAAAGCGCCGCCGTGCCCCTCCAGCGCAACGGTGATGGCCGGGTGGCTGGCACCCCTTGGTCCCAACCTCCGCAGCGTCCGCCGACGCCGCTGGCCGGTCTGCCGGCTCCAGCGCCCACCAGCCCATCGCCCACGCACGGAAGCGCGTTGCCGCAACACCAGGGCAGCCCACCGGCCCACCCCGCCGCGTCGTCGCAACCCGCCGGGGACTCAGCGGACGCCCCCCGGGGATTGCCGCAACACGACGGCGCGCGGGAAGGGCACGCCAGCGCGTTGCCGCAGCACGACGGCCCGCGGGACCAGCACGCCAGCGCGTTGCCGCAACACCTCGGCGAGTTGCCGCAACACCCAGGTCCGCCCGGCGAACACTTCTCCGAGCCGCCGCAACCTGGCGGCGGCCGGGAAGAGCAACCGAGCGGGTTGCCGCAACACAGCGGCGGACCTCGGGAGCTACCCCACGGGTTGCCGCCCCGCGAAGACGGGCAAGCAGAGCAACGCGGCGGGTTGCCGCAACACAGTGGCGCACCCCCGGAGCAACCCCGCGCGCTGCCGCAACGCGAAGACGGGCAAGCAGAGCAACCCGGCGGGTCGCCGGAACACGACGACGAGCCAGAAGATCAGCCCAGCGGGTTGCCGCAATACGACGACGAGCCAGTCGAGCAGTACGGCGCCTTGCGGCAACACGACGACGAGCCAGAAGATCAGCACGGCGTTTTGCCGCAATACAACGACGCGCCGGTCGAGCAGTACAGCGGCTTACGGCAGTACGACGACGAGCCAATCCAGCAGCACACCGGGTTGCCGCAACACTTGGGCGCTCCCCCGCAACACCCTGGGGCGCCGCGTTCGCCGAATGCCTCGGTGCCGCCGCACGTGCTCTCGATGGCCGGCGACCTCGGACCCGGTGAAATCGCTCCTGGGGTCGTCGAGGTGCCGCAACAGGGCGTCTACCGGATGCCTACGCCGTCGGCGGCGCCCGCGACTGCCAATCCCCGCGCCGACCGGGCGCCCGACGGTGCCGTGCCGACCGCGGACGACTTCGCCCGTCGCCGGGCTTTGCGGGCGCCCGACCCGATCGCCACCTCCGGGGTGCGCGCCGTGGTCAACCGCACCTCGATGGGCCTGGTGAAGCTGCCGCCCGGCACCCACGAGCGGGAGCGCCGTCAGGGCATCGACACGATTCGGCGCAACTTCGGCGGGCTGCGGCAGGTCACCGTTGTCAACCCGAAGGGCGGTGCGGGCAAGACCGTTGCGATCCTGCTGCTCGCGATGACCTTTGGGCAGAAGCGCGGCGGGTACGTGCTGGCCTGGGACAACAACGAGACCCAGGGCACCCTGGGCATGCGCGCCCAGCAGGACTTCCACAACCGCACGGTGCGCGACCTGCTGCGCGACCTGGCGCAGTTCCGCGGGGCGCAGGGCCGGGTCGGCGACCTCTCGCAGTACGTGCGGGCGCAGGGCGAGGGCATGTTCGACGTGCTCGCCTCGGACGAGTCAGCGACCGCCGGCGAGATGCTGACGGCGGCCGCGTTCGCGCACATCCGCGACGTGGTCAGCCGGTTCTACAAGTTGATCTTCGTCGACACCGGCAACAACGTGCGTGCGCAGAACTGGCAGGCCGCGATCGACGCGACCGACCAGCTCGTGGTGACGATGTCGGCCCGCAACGACTCCGCCGAGACCGCCGCCCGGATGCTCGACCACCTCGAGCAGACCGGCCGGCACCGGCTCGTCCGGCAGGCGGTCACCGTGGTGTCGATGCCGCCGTCCCGGCGCGAGATCGACCTGCCGCCGATCGAGAGCCACTTCGCCGCGCGCACGCGAGCCGTCCTGCTCGCGCCCTACGAGCGCCTGATCGACACCGGCGAGCCGCTCCGGTACGCCGGCCTCAGCCGAGAGACCCGCGACGCTTGGTTGCGGATCGCGGCTGCGGTGGCGGAGGGCCTGTAGATCTCAGCCGCTGAGGGCGTCGGCGGCCGCGGGGTCGCAGTCGCGGACAAACTGGGCGCACCGGGCGGCCTCGTCCGACTCGCCGATCACGTCGGCGGCCCGGGAGAGCACGTAGAGGCTGTGCAGGAAGCCGCGGTTGCCCTCGTGCGACCACGGCACCGGCCCGTGGCCCTTCCAGCCGCTGCGCCGGAGCTGGTCCAGGCCCCGGTGGTAGCCGGTGCGGGCGTAGGCGTACGCGGTGACCGCGCGGCCCTCGTCGAGTGCCCGCTGGGCCAGCTCGGCCCAGGCCGCACTCGAAGTCGGGTGTGCGGCAGCGGCCTGCTCGTAGGCGGCTTCGCTGCCGTCCTTCGCGGCCGCTTCCAGGGCGGCGGCCGCCGCCTCGTCGACCGGGATCCGGGTCGCCGGCGGCTCGGGCATCAGGTTCTGCATCAGCACATTCAACCGTGTGACCGAGGGCCGACGTTGGCTGAACGGCTGAGGCTTTCGTCACGCGTGCGGCGGAAGTGTGTACCGGCAGTCAGGACTACAAATAGAAATACGGAGCCTCCCCAGGACCCCGGTGCGAGAGCCCGGCACTGCCGGGCTCTCGCGTACGTTGTGGTGCGTGCCGACTCCACCCCCCGCCGACATCGTCGCCCTGCCCGACTCGACGCCTGACGAGATCGAGTCGCGGGCCGAGCTCGACCACCACCTCCGCCGCGGCAGCCTCGCCGGTCTGACGGTCCAGGGCCTGCGCCTCGACGTCGACCCGATCCCGGAGCTGGCCGACGTCGACCTGACGGACGCGCTGTTCGTCGGCTGCCAGTTCGAGACGCCGGAGATCGAGGCGGCGTTGGTCCTGCGCGGGGCGCACGTCATACCCGGCTTTCCGAAGCTGCCCTACCCGAGCCACCCGGCGCGGCTCTACACCCCCGCCGACCTGTCGGCCGGGTTCGACAACGGTGGGTTCGCCGGCATGTACGACACGGTGGTCTACGACCATTTCCGCGCGGCCGGCGGCGCGACGCCGGAGGTCCGCGAGGCACTGGCGCAGCGGCTGCACGACCACGCGATCGACAACGGCCTGGCCGACGTGACGCGGACCTGGATCGCCGAGCACGGTGCCGACACGGTGGTCGGCGTGATGGGTGGGCACGCGGTGGCACGCGGCTCGGCCGCGTACCGGCTCGCCGCCACCCTCGGCTGGGAGCTCACCCGGGCCGGCCAGCTCATCGTGACCGGCGGCGGCCCCGGGGTGATGGAGGCCGCGAACCTGGGCTCGTACCTGTCGAGCCGGCCGGCCGAAGACCTGACCAACGCGATCGACGAGTTGGCGGCCGCACCGGACTTCCTCGACCACGAACCGTTCACCGCAGTGGCGCTGAAGGTCCGTGAGCGGTTCGCGCCGGCCGGCGACGACTGGCCGCGGCAGGGCGGCCTGGCCATTCCCACCTGGCTGTACGGCCACGAGCCGGCCAACCTGTTCGCGGGCCGGATCGCGAAGTATTTCTCCAACGCGATCCGCGAGGACATGATCCTGCGGCTGGCCCGCGGCGGCATCGTCTTCGCGCCGGGCCGGGCCGGCACCGTGCAGGAGGTCTTCCAGGCCGCGACCAAGACCTTCTACGGCACCGACGGAGCGAGCGGCGCGTACGTCTTCCTCGACTCCGAATACTGGACGAAGACGCTGCCGATCGAGACCCTGCTGCGCCCACTGATGGCGCTGTCCCGCTTCGGCGACCTCTCCACGACCATCCACGTCACGGACGACGTCCGGGAAGCGGTCCGGGTCCTGACCGAAAGCTAGTCCTGGCGAGAGCGCGGCAGGCAGCACTTCTTGTACTTGCCACCGGAGCCGCACCAGCAGGCGTCGTTGCGCGCCGGCGGCCAGGGCACGACCCGGCCGGGCTCGTCGATCTGCTCTGCGTACTCGTCGAAGACCTCGTCCTCGGGATCGTCGCTCTCGCGGTCCGCCAGCCACGCCGCCAGCTCGTCCGCGGTGCCACGCACGAGCCGCGTCTCGCCGGTCATCCCGGACTCCGCGCAGAACGCGAAGATCCGCTCGATGTCGGCCCGGTGGTCGTCCCAGGTCGGCCCGCAGGCGCTCGCCACTTCGGGAAGGATCTGCGCCAACCGTTCGAACTCGGCGCCTGGGAAGAACAGGACCGGACCGCTCAGGGCCGCGGTGAGCTCGGCGCGCTGCTCCGCTTCCTCCGCCGCCTCTAGCTCCTCGGCCATCTCGTCGAGCTCGTCGTGCGGCAGCTCCAACTCGTGCCGGACGTTGTGCCGCTCGGTCACGAGGCGGTAGACGATCTCGGTCGCGAGTGCGCCGGCCTCGTCGAGCGGCTCCTGCTCGGGCACGCTCGCGCGCGCCTCGTGCACTGCCGCGGTCAGCCATTCGTGGGCCGTCTCGCCACGGTCGCCGGCCATCAACGCTTCGGCGATCGCGGTGGCCGCGTCGGGGTCTTGCGTCAACAGCGGTCGCAACGGCGTCAGCTCGGCCATCGCCTCGTCGGGGCGGTCGAGCACGAACAGCAACTGCGCCCGAAACATGCGCGCGAAGTCGAGGGACGGGCCCGGCTCGTCGTGCGCGGCGATGGCCCGCTCGATGAGCGCGAGGCTGCCGGCCATGTCCTCGGCCTCGAACAGCAGGTCAGACGCCATGCCGAGGGCGATCGGGACATCAGCCGGGTCGGCCAGCCGACCCTCGTCGACGACGGCCGCCAACTCGGCGGCGCCGGCCGCCGGCGCACCGCGCTCGGTGGCGCTTTCGGCGATCTGGGCGAGGTCGTCACTGCTCAGCAGGGAGGCGATGGTCACGGGGCACTCTAACCGTCGGTCAAACGACCAGACGGATCGGTTCAAGGAGCACCGCCGCCGCGCCCTCTTGGTCACCCAGCCGGGCGGCAAGCGTGGCCACTGCCAGCGCTGGTGGAAGGGCGGCAGCGAATTTCAGGCCAGCCAGCGCACGCTCGTCCACCGAGGGAAGGCGGAGGTCGTTCTCTGCGCGGGTCCGGGCATCCGCCCAGTCGGCTGGAGTCAGTTCGGCACGCAAGCGGACGGAGGTGTCGTCGAAGCCATCGGCAACGCTCCCGAACGTAGCGGCCAGCGTGGCGTTGGCCCGGACGCCCGCCCAAGTCCACCACCGCCGGACCCCGCCGCGCGGAGGACCGATGACGCTGCCAGCTGACCACGCCAGGTCAGCCTTCTCGGCACGCACCCGCTCAAGTTCGGCGATCGCCCGCTTGGTCAGCTTGATCGGGGGATCCACGCCGAGTAGGACCTGCCGCATCGCCTGCGCGAGTGGATAGCTGAGTCCTGCCAAGCCCCCGCTGTGCCAGCGCGCCCGCCCACCACCAGCGGCTGGCTCGACGAAGCATCGTCTGCGGCTCCAGTCGATGTGCGTAACCCGCCAGCTCCTCCCGCCAAGCAAAAGCCGGCGCTCACCGTGCGCCTGACCGGCAAGCAGGCGTGCGTCGACCTGGCCGAGCTCGCCTCGCCCCAACAGCACCACGAACTCCGGCGGGCCGGTGAACACCGCGGTCAGCTCCGCGAAATGGCGGCGTCCGAAGATTTCCTCGGCCCGTGCTCCGACGAACAGCATCCCGCCGTCCCGTTCCAGAAATCCCTGCTCCGTGAGGTGCTCGACGATCGGCCCAGCAGCCGGGCCGGTGAAGGGCGATAGCTGGTTCCACGCCGCGGGCCACAGCGCGTCGCCCACTCGCGCTTCCTGGAGGCAGAGGGCGAGTATCTGTTGGGCGATGATGTGCCGTGGCTCGGGAGGCGCCGACACGGCCTCCACCCAGCCCTTCGCCCAGAGTGTCAGCAGGGCCGCAGCAGCGGTCAGCGCCTCTCCGTCGAGAGTGAGAAGCAGGCAGTTGCGCGCATTGCCCAGTCGCCGCCCGGTGCGGCCGAGCCGCTGCAGGAACGACGCGACCGTACGCGGAGCGTCAATCTGGATGACCCGATCGAGGTCGCCGACGTCGATGCCGAGTTCGAGCGTGCTCGTGGCGACGATGACACAGTCGCGCGCCTCGGCGAACGCCTCCTCGGCCTGCCGGCGGGATTCCACCGACAGTGACGCGTGCGAGAGAAACGTGGTTACGCCCTTCCCGCGGAGCAACTGCCCGAGCTCCTCGACGGTCTGCCGCGACTCGCAGAAGACAAGCCGCTTCTCTCCGGTGTGCAGGGAGGCGATCACCGTGGCCGCGTTGGCGAGCGTGCCCACATGATCGAGCTCGATGTCGCCAGGCGGAGGGGAGGCGCGCCATCGCACGCCGGATCCCACCTGGTCGGGCGATATGACCACCCCGGGCCGTTTTCCCGAGCCCTGAAGCCACGTGAGAAGCACGTCCGGGTTCCCCACGGTCGCCGACAGGCCGACCCGTTGCAAGGGTCGGCCGGCGACGTTGGTCAGCCGCTCAAGGATGGCCAACAGGTGCCAGCCGCGGTCGTCACCGGCGAACGCGTGCACCTCGTCGACGACCACAGCCCGCAGGCCCGCGAAGAGTCGGCGGTGGTCGACGTTGGCACTGACCAGCATCGCCTCCAACGACTCCGGAGTGGTCAACAACAGTTCGGGGGCGCCCGCGAGGATTGCCCGCCGACGGGCTGCGGTGACATCGCCGTGCCACAGCGCCGCGTCATAGCCCAGCCAGTCGGCGTACCGACGTACCCGGGGAAGAAGGTTGTTGAGCAGGGCCTTGAGGGGCGCGAGGTAGAGCACTGATGTTCCGGCCCAGCCGTGTTCGGCGATCCTCGTCAGCAGCGGTAGCACCGCGGCTTCTGTTTTTCCGCCGGCCGTGGGTGCGACCAACACCGCGTCAGAACCCGCGAGCAGTGGAGCGACAGCCGCGCGTTGGAGGGGGCGA
Organism: Asanoa ishikariensis; assembly: GCF_900107455.1. Taxonomy (GTDB): domain Bacteria; phylum Actinomycetota; class Actinomycetes; order Mycobacteriales; family Micromonosporaceae; genus Asanoa; species Asanoa ishikariensis. Next base: position 253,446 of record NZ_FNQB01000006.1, read on the forward strand.
AGGTCCGCCCAGCCGAGGGTGTTGACCAGGTGGTGGGTGACCACTGGGTGCAGATTCACTGCTCCGGCAGCTCAACGTCGTCGGCGGACGCGGCAGCGTTGCGTTCGACCTCGGTCAGCTCGTCGTCGCGCAACGTGGGCGTGTAGTGCGTCTCGGGGTGCCAGTCCGGGAACTGGTCGACACGGTCGAACACCTCGGCGACCAGCTTCTTCAGGTAGATCCTCGGTGCGATGCCGACCTGGCCACCCAGACGTCCGGTCACGGAGCGGGCCAGCCGCCCCAACACCGCGTCGTCGACGATCTCGGTCACCCGCGGGCTCGCGTACACCTCGCGCGCTCGGCACCCCAGGTCGACGAGCGCTTCAATGGTGAAGCCCGGCAGCCGAAGCTGGGTGGCGCGCGGGTTGTCCCATCGTGGGTCCCCGGTGAAGTCGGTTGCCAGCCGCTGCGCGAGCGGCGGCAGTCGCTGGACGCCCTGGTTGCCGTCGAAGAAGGCCGGTGTGCCGGTGATCACCAGGTAGAGGCCGGGGAAGCGGCCCGCGGAGACGTCGTCGATGAGCTGGCGCAGCGCGTTGAGGGCTTTGTCCCGGGCGTCCGAGCGGACCCGTTGGAGTGTCTCGACCTCGTCGAGCACCAGCAGGAGGCCGCGGTGGCCGCTGTCGCGCAACACCACCAGCAAACCCTGGAGAAAGCTCAGCGCGGCGAAGTGGTCCAGGTCCCCCTTGACCCCGGCGATCCGGCGTGCCGACGCCGCGACGTGTGGCTGGCCCGCCAGCCAGGCCGCGACAGCGTCGGCAGCAGCGGCATCACCGGCCGCGGTCGCCGCACGATATCCGCGTAACGCGGCCGCGAAGGCCGGGGTATGCCGGGAGACCTCGCGAAGCCGCTGTTCGAGCAGCTCCGTGACGGCTCGTTCGAGGCCGGCGGCGTCGTCCTCGGCGGTCGTGCCGGCCCCCAGGACGTCTTCCTCAAGAGCGAAGATCCAGTTGTCGAGTACGGGTCGCAGCGCACTCGGCGGAAACTGCTCGGTGCCGAGGTGCTCGACCAGCCGCCGGTAGACCTTCTCCATCCGGTGCAGAGGGGTCTCCAATTCCGAGATCTGCACCTCGGCGGACGCGAATCCGCGCTGCTTCGCACGCTCAGCCAGCCAGCGGGTCAGGAAGGTCTTGCCAGCGCCGTACTCGCCACGTATCGCCTTGAACGCGCCGGACCCGCCAGCCACCTGGTCGAGGTCGTCATCGAGCGCCGGCGCGAAGCGTTCCAGCCCGACCGCCAGCACGTCGAGGCCGTTGGCCGGCACGGCTCCGCGTCGCAGGGCGTCGACGACGACGCGGCGACGACGCTGCGAGATGTCGGTGATCACCTCGGCTCCAGCTCGAACTGCTCGGTGAGCAGAGCCTGGTTGAGATGGACGGTGTGCCGGTCGGGATCGATCGTGAGAACGGGGTAGCCCTCGACCTGGAGCAGCCTGCGCAGCGCGGTGATGGTGCCGGTGATCCGGTGCGCCGGCACCCCGGCCCGCGCCGCGAGGGTGTCCAGGGTGGCCCGGCCGCCGCCGTCGACGAGGGCACGGACGATCGCGGCGACGCGCTCATCTGTTATCGGCACTCGGGGGTCCCGCCGGGTGGCATACCGGTCGCTGGCCAACAACGCGTCGGCCAGATCCCGTCGTTGGCGGGGTGCTGCCTGCGGTGTGGCTGTCACCAAATCGAAGAGCTGCTCAGATTGAGTCGGCTGAGCTCGGGGTGGGCGGCCCGCCCGGCCGGCCGGCGGAACATCGGCGCCGGGTATGGCCAGCCGCTCCCGCCACCAGGCGGGGCTGGCGACCGGTCCGGGTTCCCACCCAGGCACGGACGTCTCGCCGGCCACGAAGACCAACAGCGGGATGACCGCCTCAGCCGGCGCCGCACCACCGTGATAACCAGCCTTGCGCGGCCCGTACCTCAGTTCCTCCCGCCAGAGGAGGACCGCCGCACCGTCCGGGGCGACCCGGCTGCCGGTTATTGCCACCTCGCCCGGACCGAGCGGCCCCCCGACTGCCCGCCAGCGGTTCTCGCTCGACGGACTGGGCACGACCCGCGAGTCGGGACCTCGGTCGATCACGTGGCCGTGATCGGAGGTGATCACGACGACCCGGTCGCCGGCCGCCGCGAGGAGGTCCCGGACGGAGGCGACAGTGTCCTTGCTCCACACGACGGTGTCGGGGGTGCTCCGGTCGAGAGCGTCGTCGACGGTGTTGATCACCGATGCCACCAGCGGCACCGCATCATCGGCGAGCGCCGCCAGCACGTCACCATCGAGAGTCGCGCCCGCACCGGCGCGCAAGCCACCCTTGTGCAGCAGAAGGCCGTGCGGGAACCGGCGCGCGAAGGCCGTCCGTTCCGCCTGCTGCTGGCCGACCGCGATGGCTCCGCTGAACAGCGAGCACCTGCTCACCTCGGTTACGGTCGGCAACGCGGCCAAGACGCCCGCGCGGTGGCCGCCGTCGGGAGTCAGTTCCACCCAGGCACTCGAGAGCGACTCGGCGAGCTCGGTCGCGCCCGCGACACCCATGCCGTCGAGCACCAGGAGCAACACGCGGCGGCCGGTCCCGAGGATCGGCTCGACAACGCGGGCCAGCACATCTTCGACGCGAAGCATGCCGCCGGGCTCGCGTTCCGCCGCGGTGGCCGCCGCGAGCTGGGCGGCGAACTGCTCGTCGTGCCGCGCGCGACGGGCGTCCACCGCGTTGTGCAGCAGCCGGTAGGCCTCAGCGACGGCTGGGTCACGGTCGCCGACGAACACGTCAAGGCGGGCCCGGTCGACCCAGCCGTCGTCGCCGACGTGGCGCCGGACGGCCCCGTCGATGGTCGCCGGGGGTGGACCATCGGGGCTGGCGAGCCAACGGAGCAGGCGGGTCGCCATCCGGGCGACCTCGACGCGATGCGCTTCGGCCCCACGATGCGCTTCGACCGCGGCGAACGCGTCCTGCACCCGCCGCACCGCCGCAGCGGGCGCGGCGGAGGCGGCACCGCCCGCCGGCAGGGCCACCCGCACGACGTCGGCGAACTGGCGCAGCCGCTGGGCGAAACCGCTCGGCAGCAGGGTGGAGGAACTGAGTAGCGTGGTCATGTCGATCTCGCGCGCGATCTCCTCGGCGCGATGGAGCACTCGCAGCGCGGCGTGCCGGCCCTCGTCCTCGCCGTCGAACATCCGGTATATCCAGGACTCCGCGGCCGCGTTGAGCGCCTCGGCCTGACGCGCGGTGAGCCGCATTCCCCCGAACCGTGGTTCGAGGCGGGCGCGCGCGGCCGCGGCCGCTACCGCCGTGCGTTGGTCCGCGGTCCAGAGGATGCCGGCCAGCAGTCCGAGCGCGACGGTGTCGACGCCGTGGCCGGCCCGCACGACAGCCATCACCGGTTGGCCGGCGGCCCCGACGGTCTCTGTCAGATAGCCGCTCACCCCCTCGACGACGTCGGCCGGCAACTGCAGGAATGCCATTTGCGCGGTGGCATCAGTGGTCCACTGCAGCAGACCCGAGGCGTCCAGTGCACCGGCATCCACGCCGAGCAACTCGGCACTGACATGCCGCAGGACGTGCTCACGCGTGAGGACCGAGCCAGCCGGAACCGGCCAACCGTCGCGGCGCGCCGCGCACGCGATGCCACGTGGCACCCAAGACCCGTGGATGACCAACGTCGGGTCGAGGAAGGCCACCCCGAACGCCTGGCGGACGAGGTCCCACGGATCGATCGGGCGGACCGTGTGCTTGCTCAGATGGGCGAGCACACCGTCGCCAAGTTCCGCGTCGTCGAGCTCGGTCAGGAGCACCAGTCGCTCGCCGGCGGGGAGATCATGGATCGCGGCACGCGCCACGAGCGGTGTCGGGCAGGGCACCACGCGCACGGTAGTGCCGTTGACCGTCAGCGCTGGTTCGCCAAACCACTCCGGACGGCCGCGCAGCGCCATCGCGACGGTGTCGTCGCCTTGCTCTGCGAGCCACGACTCGATCTTGCGGCGTACCGCCTCGGGGTGGGCTGCGGTGGTCGTCGTCATGCCGGCTTCCCCATGGTGGTGCTCATTCGACGGTCCACCACACGGTCACCCGGCGTCCCGTCGCGACCTCCTTGCCTATCTCGTCGGCGACCGTCGCCCACGAAGCGGCATCGACCAGGCGCTGCCGCGGCGTGGGGGCTGGCAGCACGGGATGAGGGTTCTGGCCGCCTGGAGGGTTCTTCACCGCCGGCCGAGGACCGGGTGGCGGTGGACCCGTCGGAGACGCCGGCGTCCCTGTTGTCCCGCCGGAACCGGCGAGCAGAGCCGTCGCCTCCTCGATCGCGGCGCGCAATGCGGTGGCAAGGTCGGCACCGTGGTGCTCATGCGCGGCGACGTCGCGCAGCCGTCGGATCGTGCCGGCGGCCCGCTCGTCGGTGGTGGTCAGCATGGCGACCGCGTCGAGCAGCTTCAAACCGTTGCTGCCGAGTTCGCGGGCCAGCGCCGCTGCCTGGCTCGCGACCTGGCCGGCCGCGGCGTCGTCGACCGCAAGCTCGGCGGCCGCGACCGTCTCGACGACCACCACGTCGTCGTCTTCGGTGCCGAGTTCGGTGAGAAGGCGCTCCACCTGCCGCGCGGTAGCCAACCGCCCGTTCGGCGCGTGGACGTCGATGCCCAGCAGGTCGGCGTGCGTGACGAGTTCACGGACGAGGTCGACGGCACCGAGCCGCCGAGCAGCCGCCGCACTCCGCAGCCCCTTGGCGAACTCACCGAGGTTGGCGGGAGTGCGCCAACGCGGCAACGCGAGCCCGAAGAGATCCTGGCCACGCTTCACGGCCGCGCCCCAGGCTGCCTCGGTGGGCATCGGGGGGTGCCGCAGCTCGTAGTGGTCACGTACCTCGGTCAGCGCCGCCACGTCGATCTTGCCACCGTGCTCATACCAGGCGAGCTGCTGCTCGAGCCCGAAGATGGCGATGATCAGGTTCTGCAGATCGGAATCGAAACCAAACGGCTTGGGCACGTCGATGTACGAGCGCAGAAGGTGGATCGGGAAGCGCTCGGTGTAGCCGTCCTCGGCCGCACGCTGCAGGAAGTGACCGCTCCACCGGGAGGTGTTCATGGTGAGGACATATCGGTGGTCGACCAGTTCCCCCAGGCGCAGGTGATTGCAGACTCGCTTGACGCTGCGCTGGTCGGCCTGCGCCACCGTGACGCCGCGAGTGGGGTCGGCCGCGGCGCGGCGCGCGTATTCCAGGATCTTGGCCAGCTCCGCCCGGGCCACCGGCTTCTCGTCCTCGGGCATCGCCGGCGCCCCGGGATAGGACCATGCCAACAGCTCACCGGTCAGGTTGTGAAACGCCTCTCCCAAGGTGCCACCGCGCGGATCACCGACTCGGAGCCCGTTGGCGATCGTCTGCAGAACGCCGACCGAGTCGTCCTGAACGTCGGCTGGCTGCGCAGCAGCGACGCCATAGGCCTGACGCAACGCGCTTCGCAAGGTCTCGCGCAGGCTGGCCTGCCGGTGCCCGAGATAGACGCGGCCTTCGTGGCGGTCGGCGGCGGACCAGTCGGCAGCGAGTTGATCGAGCTTGTCGCCACCGAGCAATGTGTTGATCTTCGCCAGTTGGGTGACCCGGCCCATCATCTCGTCGCTGAAATAGAACGGCAGCCAGAACACGGTGCGGCTGTCTTCGCCCAACGACTCGATGCGCGAACGGTCGGCGCTGCGTTGGAAGCCCTGCGGGTCGAACGGGTAGTCGATCACGACGCGCCACGCGTCGCCGGTGGCGAGCAGGGCGGCGACCGGCATCGTGTCGGTGTCGCGCACGTTGCCGAACTTCACCTGCACGAGATGCCGTCGCCCCCGCCACTCGCGCTGGTGGAGGATCTCACCGAGCTGACCCTCGGCGCCGGCCAGACCCATGTCGAGAGCGACCATCTCGCGCAGGATCTGCTGCCGCACCCCCGTGGTCGCCGCCTCGCGATCGGGCACGAGGTCGAGCAGCTTGTCGAAGTCGACCGCGTGCAGCTTGGCGCTGACCACGGGGTCAGGCGCCTCGGTCAGCACGATCTCGCCGGAGTCGTCGCGGATACGCCGCAGCCGGTTGAGCACGATCTGGTTCTCGTAGCCGGGGATCGGCGAAGTGATGGTGCCGAAGTTGAGCGCATGCAACTTGGCCGCGGTCAGGTTGTGCAGCGCCGGAACCTCCGGCACGAGCGCGCCGAGCAGCACCGTCTTGATGAGCTTGTCGTCGAGCTGGAACTGAGCGTTGCCAGCCGCCTCGGCCTCGGTGATGCCGGCCTGACCGAGCAGGATCGGCCGAAGCTTGCGGCTGTAAAGGGCACGTGCGGCCTGGAACAGCTGCCGCAGCTTCGGCCGGTCGGGCAGGTCGCCGTGCAACACCAGCGGATCGAACAGTGCGGACACCCCGATCAGGTCATTGACCTGGAGCGTGTCGCGGCGCTCGACGAGCAGCTCGGTCATCACCCGCAGGGCCGTGCGTTCGCGCTGGAGCGTCTGCGAAAGTGCGACCAGCGTCGCCACCAGCGCGGGCGAGAAGGGGTATAGGCGCCGGAAGGCGCTCGCGTCGGAACCGATGCCGGCGTCGCCGTACTGGGCACCGAGCAGCAGCGTGTCCCACACCTCGCGGTTGCCCTTGACCGCCGCGAACGCGTTGTCGATGGTCGCGCGACCCGCGTCGTTACGTGGTTTGAGCAGGCGCTTCTCGGTGATCTCGGGCAGGTTGGTGTCGGCGAGCACGATCTCACCGAGTCGGCCCTGCACGCTGCGCATCACATGCGCCAACGCCTCCTTCTCGGTGCCGCCGACATGCGGGCCGAGGAAGTCCTCGAGGTTTCGCTGGCGGGCGACGAACGAGACGATCGGCAGCGGACGGGTCGCGTCGGCCGACTCGACCAGCTTGTTGAGCTTGGCGCCCTCGGTGTTGACGAAGGTGTGGTCGCTGATCTGGGTGGAGAGCCAGAGGATCAGCTCATCGAGGAACAAGACGATGCCGTCGTAACCGAGCACCTCATTGGCATGCCGGGTGAGCACGGCAAGCCCGGTGTCGAGGTCGAGGAACTCGCCGCTGCGCACCGCGCCGCTGAAGAACGTCGCGGTCAAGGCGCTCACCAGGTTGTCGCGCTGCGGCGTGCCGGGCGGCGCGGCCGCCGCCAACGCATAGGTGTCGGCCGTCCAGCCGGCGGCCCGCGCCACGTGGGCGGCCAGGCCAGTGCCGGCGCCCGCGGAGCCACCGGCCTCGCCCAGCGCGGCAAAGAACGGATCGTCACCCATCCGGTCGCGGATGCCGGCCGCGTCGGACAACAGAGCGTCGGATCGATGCAGCGCCGCCGGCGGCATGGCGGGGTGCAGCGCCGCGACCTGGTCGAGATAGCCCTGGAAGATCGCCTGCTCCACGGACCGTGCACCGAGCATGTGGAAGGTGAGCGTCAGCAGTGTGCGCTCGCGCAGCCACGGGTCGGCGGCGATCACCGCCTCGGACAGGTTGCGCACCTCGCGGGCCGCCGGGTTGTGCCGCAGGATCTCGCGAAGCACGGCCATGAAGTGCGACTTTCCGGAGCCGAACGACCCGTGCAGAAAGACCGCCTGCGAGGTGCCGGTGCTGACGGCGTGCCCGATCCGGCGCAGGGCATCGGAGAAGTTGTCGCGCAACTCGTCGGTGACGACGTAGCGCCCGAGATCGGCCCCGCCCGCGGCCCGGACCACGAAATCGCCCTCGCTCACCGAGGTCGGAATCTCGATCAAATCCCGCAGCAGCGTCATCACCGCTCCCTTCCGCCCGCGATCGGCGGCAGCAGCCACCGGCCATCGATCCTATGGCCTGGGTACGGCGCGGCCATCACCACGTCAGGTGACCATGAGGTGGCCGTACGTTCCGGGCGGCGGTCAGGCGCGCGACCTCGGCAGGCAGCACGTCTTGTATTTGGCTCCCGACCCGCACCAGCGCTCCTGGTTACGGGCCGGCGGCCACGCTCGGGTGCGGCCACGCTCGGGTGCGGCCACGCCGGTCGAGATCGGCCGCGTAGATCTCGAGGACGTCATCGCTCAGCGGATCCTCGACAGCGCGCGATTTGATCAATGCGGCCAGTTCTCCGACAGCGCCTGACACCAAGCGAATTGTGCCGACCCCAGCCCTTGACCGTCCGTCGAGGGTCCGTTCGATGTCGGCACGGTGCTCGTCCCAGTCGGCTCCGGCAGCGGAACCGAGCGGGGTCGCCCTGCGCGCCCAGCACTTCGAACTCGTCGCGCGGGAAGAACAGAACGGGTCCGCTGACGAGCTGCAGCAACTGATCCTGCTCGTGTACGTCGACCGTCCCCTCGAGACTCTCGGCCATCTCGTCGAGAGAGTCATGCGGCAAACCCAGCTCGTGCCGGACGCTGTGCCGCTCAGTGACAAGGGCGTAAAGCAACTGCGTGGCGTGACTGCCGCCGTCTTCAAAGGACGTGATCCGAGCGAGGGCATCGCGCGCCTCGTGTGTGACCGCGGTAAGCCAACTCGTTGGCGATCTTGCCGCGGCCACCGGCCATCAGCGCTTCGGTGATCTCGTGCGCGGCGCCCGGATCAGCGGTCAACAGGGGTCGAAGCGGGTTGAGCTCGGCCATTGCCTCGTCGGGCCGGTCAAGGAAGAACAGGAGTCGCGCCCTGAACATGCGAGGAAACCCGGACGAGGAACCCGCTGCTTGGTGCAGGGCGATCACCCGGTCGGCCAACGCCAGACTTCCGACCAGGTCCTCGGCCCGCGGGAGCCGCCCAACACGACCTGCGCCTCCAACGAATCATCGATCCGGCCGGCGTCGACTGCGGCGACCAACTCGGCCGCACCGGCGGCGCGATCGCCGCTGTCGAATGCGTGTTGCGCGATCCGGTCCAGATCGTCGGAGGTCAGGGCGACACCGGTGGTCATGCTTCGGGGACTCCTCGCAGTAAGGTCAGCGCGGAACGGTCAGCCCCCAGACGGGCCAACTCGCCGTTGATGAAGTCGGTGAAGAACTCCGCCGGCGATCCTGGATAACCCGGACGGTCCTCGGCGTACCACTGGTGCAGCCAGGGCTCCAACTCGGCGATGCCGGCCAAAGCCGGAAGAAGCTTGTCGGCTGTCCACGCGGCCTGCGTGCGCCGGTCCATGTAGACGGTGGCCAAAGCTTGAGCCTGGGTCAGATGATCCCAACCAGCCCAGCCGAGCAACTCCGTGCTGTCGGCGTCGCGACCGAGCCGCGGGTAGGAGATGAACCGCTCCTTGGGTACGTCCAACTTGCCCCGCGCCCGCCAGTAAGAAGGACGCGCGAAGTCAGCCGACGAGTACTTCGGCGGCACCTCGATCTCGACCTTCTCGCCAGCGTCTTCCCGACGCTGCAACGCCCAGGTCCGCTCCCAGAGCGCCCGCTTACGCAAACCGGCTGGCTTATAGCGGTGTGCTGGAAGGAATGGCACGTGCTCTTCGGCGAGGATCCCGGCGAGTGCCTTCGTCACGTCATAGCTATCGTGCCCGACGAGTTGGTCGAGTACCTCCCGTACGTCGAGGTCGGCACCGAGCCGCTCAGCGAGCTGCGCGACCGACAGCGGAGTTGGTGTGCCGTCCCAGAGATCCGGTGACTCCAAGCGGTCAAGCAACCAGTTGTGCAATGCGGCGGACCGAATTTTCGCCCAGCCATCGCCGGTCCAGCGCCGCTTACACTCCGGCCGCTCTAACAGGGCGATGTGCCGGTTCTCCACGATGGTCGCGACCCGCTTTTCGACAAGTACGCGGTATTCGGCGGGCCAGTTGTCCTTGGGCTTCGTGATCCGTGTCGACCCGTGGCGGGTAAACCATTCGGGCTGTTCGCCGGCGGCGGCCAGCACAATCTCAAACGATCGCTCACCCAGGCCCAACGGCGGCGGATTCGTACATGTCAGATCCTCGTCGATTAACCCATAGAGTCTGTATACCTCCCAGTCTAACTCCTCCTGTAGTGCGATCATCCGCGCCTGAATCGCTCGGTGCTCTTGTTCTGCTTCAGTCATCAGCTGACGAACGGGAGTTCGCTTTTCACCTTCCCCGCCCGGAGTGATCGAAAGAAGCCGGCGCGCAAGATTATCAATCTCTCGCGCTCGATCCGTCGGATAGGTCGGAGGAAGCGGAAAACCTTCCAGTTTTGTTGCGTTGAATTGATAAAAGCGCTCCCATTCCTGGCTCTTAAATCCTTCATTTACACCCTGGCTGCCCTTGTTGTGGCTGACTTGCTTAAGCCAGAAGCAGGCAGTTGAGCTATTGAGGACGCCGAGCAGCCGAAGGTGGTCCTCCTCTGTCGCGTCAGCGGGCAACTTGATGCACGGAGCTGTTTGTTTGAAGATCTTTCCATCTCTGTCCAAAGCGAAATGGTTATGTGTTGACACCTCACCCCAACTAATTGCCATGAGGGTCCTCAACCGAGCGAGCGCTACCTGATGCCATTCCCAATAACTACGGCCCTCTTCTTTATACGACGTCTTCGCAAATGTTCGTCGCGCGAAGAGGGTCGTTCGCAGCGGCCACATTCTTCGAGCGGCTCCGGGTAGTGAATCTATATCAATGAGGCCCGCACCATCATACAGAAATAGCGCATACTCACCTTCTCCAATACTGAAATCTCTTACCTCTTCGCCGGAAACGACGCGTCGATACGAAGCTTCTTCGACGCCGAACCTCCTCATTGCTCGACGGCTCGCGATCATGGCCGAATCGGCATTTGTCTGGCCGGTGTAGCCTACACTTTCTATCAGCGAGCCGAGTCTCGCACGGCCGCCTTCCAACGAGTCGACGAGAGCACCGGATCCGCCCCCCGAAAGACTCCACGGATGTTTTGAAAATCGCGAACGAGGCAGTTGTGCAACACTAATCCATGCCGATTCATATCCAGGCGTGTCGACGTTCTCGGCAATCTCGTTCCAAACAATTCCAGCCGACGCGGGGATTGGGACCTCTGGCTCGCCTCGAACAGCGAGAACCGCGCGCACGCCGGCGCTATAGCGATTACTCGGCCTCCGGTTGCGGCCTATCAGAATGACAGTCGGCGTTCCGTGCCCCGGAATGTACGCGCCCGATGTATCGATGATTTCAGTCAGCTCAACGTCGTTTGCGAAAAAATCTTCGATGAGCTTGGTACCGAATTCACGCCGCATGAACGCGTTACTTGTGATCTGGCCGACGTGGCCCGCCTCGCGACCCGCTTCGTCACCTCGAGCGGCCAGCTCAAAGAAGCGCTGCGCAAAGGGAACCGTTAACGCATACTGGCGATGGCATGCGGTGTAAATCGCGCGATAAAGGTGATTACGAGCCGGATCACTAACCACGATGTAAGGCGGGTTACCAATAACGACAGTATAAGACCCCGGCCTCAGGTACTCCTTGAGAAGGACGTCATCTTCGCTCTCGTATGCGAAGACGCTGTTACCCTCCATCAAGGCGATGAGGTCGCTCTGCGCGCGAGATCGATAAGCGCCCCAATCAAGAAGAGAGTCCCCAGTTGCAACGCGAATATTCCACCCAGGGAGCCGTTCTAATGTAGATGTTCCTCGCAACTTCATCCCCGCGACAAGCATGCGGAAACGAGCGATTGCCACCGCGAAGCGGTTGATATCGACGCCTGTTATTTGCGCGTGTACCCGCTCGATAATAATATTGATGTCCGTTGCCGGCTCACTTTCACACCACTTGGCGACAAGGCGGTGGAAAGCGCCCAGTAGGAAGTGGCCGGAACCGCATGTCGGGTCAATCACCTTGGTCCTGGCAAGGCCGTGTTCGGCTACGGAGGGCTCCAAGGTTCGGTCGAGGATGAACTCCTCGACGAAATCAGGAGTCTGGAGCAACGCGTAGGTCTTGCGCGCGTGGGCGGAGATGCGCTCGTAAACGTCACCCAACCACCGGGTGTCGAGGTCGTCGCGTCGGAGCGAGACGAAGCCGGCGCCGCGGTGAAAGAAGTCGCGCAGTTCTTCGGCTGCTGGGCCGGAGATGTCGAAGCGCCACAGTTGGTTGTGGTGGTCGAAGATCTGTGCGGTGGCGCGCAACCCGGCCAGATAGCGGAACGCCTCGCGCAGCCACTCCCGGTCGTTCTCGCGCGGGTTGGCGATCAGGTACTCCTGCCGGTGTTGCAGCGCCCGCTCGACGCTCGCGTGTGGCTCGGGCCCGCCGATCCAGAGTCCCTCGACCAGCGCGTTGTCCTCGCAGAACCGCACGAACAGGCACCCCAGCACCCAAGCGACCGCGGCCTGGTCGAGGACGTCGTCGAGCCACACCTCGAAGGCGACGCCGACCCGCTCGTCGGCGCGAGCGTTCTCGTATTCCTGGCGGAGCTCGGCCCGCAAGGCGGCGCGGTCGGCGACCACCACGCGCAGGTCGTCGACCAGGCGGCGGACCTGGCCTTGGAGCGCCTTCTCGTCAATCACGGCCAAATCCTACGGTCGGAGTGCGTCAATCCGTATCGTCGTCGGAGTCGCCTTCGAGGGACCTGCCCAGCGGCACCCCGAGCCCGTCGGCAAACGCTCGCAGCCGGCTCTCCAAGTAGGCGTGCCGGTCGTCGACGAGCACGCCAGGCAGTCCTTCCCGGAAGCGCCGCCAAGATCGCGCGGTGATGGCGTGGCTTCTCAACACCTCTTCGTGGCTGAGCCAGGCAAGCTGGTCCAGCTCCTCAAGTGCTCGCCATATCGACACACCCGGCGGCGTCGGCATCAACAGCCGGTTGGCGGGCCGGCGGTCGCCGTTCACGATCGGTCGGTAACCGTGAGCGTCGGCCAGCGCCGACTTGAGATCGAACGGTTCGCCCAAGGCATTGAGTCGGTGCGGCAGTTCGGTGCACTCCCAGATCACGTACGCCCGGGTGCGGGCGCTGTTCATGTTGAACGTCTCCGGCATCGGCTGCACCTCCTCCACGTCGACTGCAATCGGCCAAGCGCCATCGGCGAATGCCGCCATCTCGCTGATCGCGTTGCGCAGCCGGGTCGAGGTGATGCCGCCGAAGGCGCCGGTCCAGGACGTGACCCAGAACCAACGGCGAAGGTGGAACTCCTGCTCCGCAGTCGGCTGCGGGCGATGGTGGAAGAAGATGGCCAACAGCAGGAGCTGATGCGCGTACGGCAGCAGCCGTGCGACCGGGACCCCGATGACACCCTGCAGGAACTCCACTGCCCGGCCGATCGCGATCGCGGTCTGTGGTATCGCGTCGTGCAGCCGGTTCTGCATGCGCTGCGCGACGACTTCCCAGCGCGGTGACATCACGTCGGACTCGCCCGAGATGGCGAGCACCGACCGGAACACCGCCTGCCGCTGCACCTCACCGAAACCGGACGCGGCGGCTGCGTCGATGATGTCGTCGATCTGCGCGGCGAGCGGCGCCCGGGTTGGCCGGTGGGTGAGCGCGGAGATCATCTGGTCGGCGTCCATCCGCGTGCCGGTGCGGTTGAGCCGGGTGTAGACCTCCACCGCCTGCGCCAGGCTCGCACCCTGGAGCCTGATCACGGTCATCTTGTAGCTCTTGATCCGCTGTGCCACACCTTCGGCCTCGCGAAGGAGATCCTCGACCCGGGAGACATCTTTGACCTGCTGCTCCAGGATGCGTGAAAACCTCAGGAAGTCCATGGTGCGGGTAACCGCGCGGAGCGGCAGGTAGTGCTCAGGCACGGCCTTCTCCGACTTGTGGTGCCGGTATCGGTCGTCGCCACGTGGTGCACGCAGGTCGCGATGGATCCGCCACTTCCAGTCGCCTGGCTCTTGCAGCGCGTCGGCGCGACGCAGCACGCCGAAGAGCGTGGAGAGCCGTTGGTGACCGTCAAGCACAAGGGACACCGTCGTGCCGGGCTCTCGCGGGGGCAGGGTGATCCCACCGATCTCCGGGAGGGTTTCGACGTCGTCGTCGGTCTGCCAGAGCAGCAAGCTACCGATCGGGTAGCCACGCTCGATGCTGTCGAACAGGGCAAGCATCTGGTCGGGCAGCCACACGAACGGCCGCTGGAACACGGGCACCCGCACCCGCCCGCGGACCATGTCGTCGAGGATCTCGTCCATCAGCTGGACGGTCGGGTCCGGCCGGATTTCCGGCTGCTCACGCATGCGCGCCAGTCTCCTACAAGATCCGGTGGATCATTGCCAACAACTCCCGCAGCTCGACGACCACCTCGGCCCCGAGACCGTGAAAGTCATCTTCGCTCAACACAATGTGCGGCGGGATGGCGTCACTCTTGATGCCGCCACCGATGTGCGCCTTGACATCCAGGTAGAGCCGCTCCTCGAGCGACATGACCCGCATGGCGTCGACCCGGTCGACGGCGTGCGGGTGGCACTCCTCCCAGAGCCGGAAGGGCACGTAGTTTTCCATCTCCCGACCGGTCCACATGTGGACCTCGGTCACGCCGTCGATCTCTTTGATCCACCTCACATAGGTATGGTTCCGGGTGCGGTGACTTCGCTTGGTCTGGTCGCTGTCCAGCAGCGCGGCCACCCGAACCACAATGGTGAATTGCTCCCGCCGCGCCGCGACGAACCTGTGCATCCGATCCTTGCCGCCGGCGTGCGCCAACACGAGCCAAGTGTTGTCGAGGGCCGTGATGATCCGGTCATCCGCGAAGGCTCCAGCCAGCGCACGGATGAACCATCCCTCATTGATCTCGTCTTCGACGATCAGCACGGCGGACCGAGCGAGGTCGTCGACGACGGCACGGAGGTCATCGACACATACCCGCCGCTGCGCGGGCACCAGCGGTGAGCGGTCCACCGAGGCCAGCATGGCCTTCTCGACGAAGTCCTTGTAGTGCGGAACATGCTCCTCGGCGAACTGGTAGGCGCGGAAAGCGGCCTTCGTCTGTGGCCGCCATTCGTGCCGTCCCTTGATCACCATTGTCAGTAACTCCAGCACCGCCTGCCGGTCGCCGGAGACGAAGATCTCCTCGTCGGTGTCAAGCTGCATGCTCAGCCCGCCCGATCTGTGCCGCCACCAGCCCGCGCACCTCGTGATAGTCCTGGGAGAAATATCCCTCCGGCCACGCTTCATCGAGATTGCCCAGCTCGTCGATGGTCACCCGGCGCGCCGTCGAAACCCCGTTGATCTGCTCGACGACGTAGACCGCGACCGTCTCGGGTGGACACTTCCCCTCGGCGATCCGGCGGCGCAGCCGCAGCAGCAGCGTCTCGCTGTGTGTTTCGATCAGGAACTGCGTGCCGGTTTGCTCGGCCGTCCGCAGGTAGAGGTCCGCGAGGTCCGCGTGAGCGGACGGGTGAAGGTGCATCTCGGGTTCTTCGATGATCTGCAGCGGGGGCGCGCCGCTCGAGCCGCTCAATCGATCCAACCCGCACTGCACGATGATCGGGAGCACCTGGGCCAACCCCGTGCCGGCATCAGCGAGATTGACCAACACCTTGCTGCCTTGCCGGGTCAGCACCGTCGACCACAGTGGGCCGGCCTCGACCTCCTGAAGCCGCCACTCCGGGAAGATGGACGCGAGGTCCGCATTGACGATGTCAAGCAGCGCGCCGCGACCGCGTGCCTGGTCGTCGGCGAGCACGCCGAAGGTGCCCTCACCGCGCTCGCCGACTCCGCGCGGGGCGCCGAGTGGGAGCCGGTGCTGGCGCGCCGGCTTGTCCCGGAACGGGCCGAGGTAGCGCACGGGGCCGAAGCGAAGCCCGTGATCGTAGAGAACGTCCGCCCACGATTCCTGGTCGGGTACGCCGTCGAGTTGGGGCACTAGGCCGCGGAGTGCAAGGCCGGCAACCGTGCCGTCGACCCCCGGCTGATGCACCCTGTAGACAGTCGTGTCGTCGGCCACGTCAGGGTCCCAGGACGCGGCGAGGCGCGTGGCAGGCGTCACGATCTCCAAGTCAGACACGAAGGCCGAGCGCGATTCGTCCACGTACTGGACTGTGGCTCGCAGGGAGAAGGGCGACGTGCCATCGACCTCGATGCCGATCTCGATGCTTCCGTGCACCGTCTGGTCGAAGATCAGGTCACGGAAGCTGTCGACAGCGTCCGGGCCGAGACGCTCGAGGTCGAACGGCGCAGTCGAGTCCGTGTCGAAACCGGTTGAGATCACCACCGGGAGCCGCGTGAGCACGCTCTTGCCCGAGTTGTTCTTCCCGAGCACCACCGTGACGGGCGCGAACTCGATCTCTTGTGGATCGCGGAAGCAGCGGTAGTTGGCGAAGGTCAGCTTCCGTAACGGCATTGGCCAAGTCCATCACAGTGGTGACGCTCCGGTCAGCCCCTAAAACCGTCTGTGGACAAAGCTCAGCCGGACACTGCGGCCTTCCGGCTCAACCAGGCCTCCGCCAGCCAGACCGCCTGACTCGACGGCGAGGTCAGCGGCAACTGCACGTCATCGAGCATGGCCGGCTCAGGCCGCCTCGCCGGCACGAGCAGGAGCCGTGCCGCCGGGCGCTGCCGGGTCGGATCCGCCAGCTCCTGGATGATCCGCAGCTCGCCGTAGCGGGCCAGCGGCGCCGCCTCCGTCAGCAGCACCGGCCCCGGTGCCGCTGCCATCGCCGCGTCGACCGCCGGCCCGACATGCTGGTGGACCAGATCGACCAGGGTCCGGAAGTCGACGTCGGTCGGCACACCGGTGTCGGCGGCCAGCATCGCCTCCCAGGGGAATCCGAGCACCCGCAGCCGTTCGAGCATGATGTCCGTGACGTCGACCTCGGTGACGCCGAGCCGGGCCAGCAGTTCGGCCCGGGCCACCCGCAACCGCCGGAACGGTGCCAGCACGACGATGAACCCCCGCCGTGCGATCACGCCGGCCAGCTTGGCCTGGATCTCGTCGGCCGCATCCCGGCCGAGAAGCGGTGCGTGGCTGCTGGGCAACATGGTGCCCGTCGGCGCGGCGGGCAGGTCGCGGGACACATAGGCCCGATGTGGTTCGTGCCAGATCAGTGGCACGTCGGCTGCGTCGATCAACTTGGTCAAGGCCGGCCGCAGAGGCAGCTCCTCGGCGAGCGGGAAGCGCGCGCGTACCCGGTCGCGAACCTGGTCGACCGTGAGCGTCTGACCGACCAGGCTGCCGCTGGTCAGGCGCAACGCGCGCACCGCGGCCATGCCGATGGGGTAGAGCTGGCCCAGGGCGTTGACGTCCACCTTGCCGCCACTCCCGGCCGCCGCGAGTTGCAGGAGGCGCCGCTCCTCCAACGCGGGCACACCCGCAGGCGGTGTCACGCGGCGCAGCTCTTCGACCGCTCGCTGCCGCAGCGGCAGCGGATCCGCGCCGGCGAGATCACGCGCTCGTGTGCCGAGCCGCACCACGTATCCGAGGAGGTCAGCGGCGGTCGTCGCGGCAGCCGGATCTGTGGGTTCACGACCGACCAGGACCGTGTCGCAGCCACGCAGCCTCTGGATGGCGACCCGGGCGTCGCCCCCGGTCGACAGTTCCGCCTCGACCGCGGCGCGAACGACCCCAAGTGCCTGTGCGAGCCGTTTGGGATCAGCGGTGTACGAGCCCCGGGTGCTGATCAGCGCCTCAGCGATCTCGTCCGCCGCCATCACCCGACCCCGGGCGTCGAGCAGCGCCACGATCTCGTCTCGCACCGCGTCCAGTGCGGCGTTGGCAAGCCACATCCGGACCTGTCCACGCAGGACCACGGAAATCTGCGGTTGCGTGCTGCCGGTCGCCTCCGCGGCCTCTTTCTGCGTCGGCCACCGTCGGAACGACCCGTCGGGGCCCGGCCGCTGGCCGAGCAGGATGGCGACCGTGTCGAGATGCTTCGACCTGCGCGACGGCAGCAGGGTGGCCGAGACCGCTTCGATGCCGCGCGCGACTGTTTCGGGATCGCGCGGTGGGCCGCTGTCGTCCCTGACCGCCGCGAGTCGACGTTTGACAGCGCGGGCGTAGGCGAGGATCTCCTTACGCGTGGCGTCGGGCACGCCTTGCGCTCTGGTCAGGCGGGACGGCGGCGTGTCGAGTAGGTCGCCGATCGTATGGACGCCGAGACGCTCCAGGGCCGAGCGCGCCCGGGCGGTCAGGTCGGCCTCGAGGGCGTCGTCGCGCCCCGGAACCCCCACCTGGTCGGGCACCGACTCCGGGCTCGTCGCCTTCGGCACCTGCTGGAAGATTGCCCGCCACGCGTCGGTCATGTCGTCGACCGTGTCGAACCGGGCCACCGAGTCGCGTGCCAGCGCCTTGCGGAAGAAGCCGGCCAGCCGCTCGCCGACCTCGGCGTCGAAGGCGGCGGGGTTGATATTGACCTCGTCGCTCACCGCCGCCGGGTTGGCGTCATCGCCCCACTTCGGCAACGTCCCGGTGGCCATCTCGTAGAGGACCACGGCAGCAGCGAAGCGTTCGGCAGCGGCATCGAACCGCAGTCGACGAGGAGGGCCGAGGAACGGGTCGACGTATCCGGCCGTGCCGGCCTGGAGCTGGTCGACTGGGGTCGCCGCAAGCGAGAAGTCGAAGACGCACAGATGCGGTTGCTTGTCCTTGCGTCGCGGGCGGATCGCCAGGTTCGCCGGCTTGATGTCGCGGTGCCACACCCCCTGAGCGTCGAGGTAGTTGACGATGTCGAGCAGATCGCGCCCGTAACGTTCGAGGGAATCGAGCGGCAGGCGTCCGCCGCGCAACTCTTCGGCCAGGGTGCGGCTGCCGGCGCTGTCCAGCAACAGCGCTGTGCGCTGACCGACGACGACCGGTCCCTCCACCAGAGAGGCGACAAGGGGGTGCTTCAGCCCGCCAAGGGTGCGCGCTTCCGCGGCGAACCGTTCCGCGAACTGCTCGTCCCGGGCGACCTTCAGCACGAGCGGCTCAGTGCCCTCGTCACGGGTCACCGAAAGCGCCACCGCCGTCGACCCTGTGCCCAGCCGTTCGACAACGACGAGACCGCCGTCGAGACGGTCGCCGCGATGGGCCGTCAGCGGGTCGACCACTCCCTCCGGCTCGACCTCGGCGGCGGTCAGCTCGTCCCAGACCCGGCCGACGCGTTCCCGAAACTCCGGCAACCCGCCCTTGAGTCGATGCAGCGGGTCGCCCCGGGTCGCGTCGTAGACCAGCTCCACCAGGTTGTACGGCATGCCGTCAGCGACCGCGTCGAGGTGCAGCCCACTGTCGCGTACCGCGGTGGCCAGTTCCTCCGGCGTACCCGCCGGATCGGCTCCGCTGAAGATGCGGTACGTGAGCGCGCCCAGCGCGAAAAGGTCGAGATCCTGGCCGAACGGCCGCGTCGCGGTGGTCGCTTCGGGAGCCTGGTAGCGGCGAATCTCGTCATCGAAGAACAGTTCAAGGCTCGCGGGGTCGGTCGAGGGCCCGCCGGTTGTCAACCTCGTGGCGCCGGGCAACAGTCCACCGGTCTGCCAGTCGGTGATCACGAGCGACGGTTTCGGCCCGTCCGGGTCACGGACGTAGACGGCATGCGGCGATAACGCGCGGTGTGCCAGGTGCCGAGAATGCGCGTACGCCATGATCTCGACGAGCTCCTGCACGACCAGCAGCCGCTGCGCGACAGTCAACCGGTCGCCACGCGCGGCCAGCCACTGGTCGAGCCGCACCCAGCCCGGCTCGTGATGGAAGACGACGGCCGGCCCCCAACCGTGGTCCACCAGGTCGTGGGCCTGTGCGATGCCGGTGTGCTGGATGCTCTGCAGCAACCGGAACTCGCGCTCGGCCGCCTTGCGGATGGCTGGGACGTCCTCTTCATCCGCGCGGCTGGTCAGATAGAACCTGACGCGACGGACGATGTCGCTGTTCATGGTGTGGCCGGCGAGGAAGTCCTGCCAGCCCAGCCCTTCGGCGAACGGGCGCGGGTGCAGCAGGAGCTGACCCACTTTCCGGTCGGCGACCGACGGTCGCAGACGGGTGCCGCGCACCAGCTCGACGATCTCGCGACCCCGCGACTCGTCAACGCGCTGTGCGGCGGATCGGGGCTGCGCCAGCAACAGCTCCTTCAGACTGGGCAGCCCGGATTCGGTGTCATCTCGGCCATATACGTGCTGCGCACCGACCGGATCGAGGGAGGCGCGCATGTCGCGGGCATGAAGAAAGACGGCGGCGCCGACGAACGGGGCCTCCGCCCGGCGCCCGTCGCGTCGGGCATAGCCGCGGATCAGGCTGGCGAGTCGCTTGGCCTTGCGGTTGGTCAGCACATACGGGTTGTCTTCCGGGGTCAGTCGGCCACCCGGGACCCGCCGTACCCATTGAAAGCCGTCCCCGCGGATCTCGCCCTGCCAGTGCTTGAGCTCGACGATCCACAACCCGTTCGGGGTAAGGACCAGCGCGTCCACCTCGTTGATCGAGCCGTCGGTGGCGACGAACTCGACGTTGGCCCAGACGTGGAACGGGTCTGTGTCGGGCAGATAACTCGCCAGGTCGCGTAGACCGTCCCGCTCCCACGTGAAGGAGCTGGGGTTGATCTGCTCCCACCTCGGCGAGTCCTCACGCATCTGCCGACCCTCCGACCGTTCGCCGTTCCATCATGGGCACCCTACCGACGCGGCCTAAGCGGGCCTAGGCGATCGGCACCCGGCGCCAGAAGCCGATCGGCCACGTCACCTCGGGGCGGCTGGACAGGCCGTTCTCGTCCATCGCGTTGTAGACGGCCAACCGGGCGCCCTCGAAGCGGAGCTCGATCGCGTCGAGGAGCCGGGGGCGCCACTGGGACGGCAGGATCCGTTCGATCACGTTGACCTCGCGCAGCAGGCGGCCGGTGACCGCGGCCAGTGCGGGGTGGGCGGCGGCGCGCCAGTCGAGGCGCAGGCCGGGCCAGTCGAGCGGTGCTGACATGTCGACCTGGTCCCAGGTGATGCCGCACTCGTCGAACTTGCGGTGGGTGATCTCGACGTTGGTGTCGCCGAAGCCGAGGATCACCGGGCCTTCGCCGAACCGGGACTGTCGGTCACTGTCCCACAGCACCCAGGCACCGGCCAGCGGACGGCCGATCAGCCTGGTGAACCGGGCCCGGTGGACGGCGGCGAGGGTGCGGGCGGTGTGATGCCACTGCGGCTCGTACCCCTCGATGGCCAATGCCACAGACATCGGTCGATCGTACAGAAATCGGTCACTTGACCGCAAAACGAAGCCCGGCCCCAACGAGGGACCGGGCTCCGAAAGAGTTACTTCGAGAGGGTCGTGCCGGTCGAGCGGAGGTCCTCGCAGGCCTGAGAGATCCGCTGGGCCATGCCCGCCTCGGCCGACTTGCCCCAGGCGCGCGGGTCGTACAGCTTCTTGTTGCCGACCTCGCCGTCGATCTTGAGCACGCCGTCGTAGTTCTTGAACATGTGCTCGACCACCGGGCGCGTGAACGCGTACTGCGTGTCGGTGTCGATGTTCATCTTGACCACGCCGTAGTCGAGCGCCTCGCGGATCTCGGAGAGCAGCGAGCCGGAACCGCCGTGGAAGACCAGCGCGAGCGGCTTGTCCTTGCCGGCGCGGGCACCGACCGCGTCCTGGATCTCCTTGAGGATCTCCGGGCGGAGCTTGACGTTGCCCGGCTTGTAGACGCCGTGCACGTTGCCGAAGGTTAGCGCCGCCATGTAGCGGCCCTTCTCGCCGAGGCCGAGCTTGTCGACCATGGCCAGGCCGTCTTCGACGGTGGTGTAGAGCTTGTGGTTGATCGCGTTCTCGACGCCGTCTTCCTCGCCGCCGACGACGCCGACCTCGATCTCCAGGACGACGTGCGCGGCCGCCGCCTCCGCGAGGAGCTCGGCGGCGATGTCGAGATTCTCGTCGAGCGGCACGGCGGAGCCGTCCCACATGTGCGACTGGAACAGCGGGGCCTCGCCCCGGCCGACCCGCTCCTTGGAGATGGCCAGCAGCGGCCGGACGTACCCGTCGAGCTTGTCCTTGGGGCAGTGGTCGGTGTGCAGCGCGATGTTCACCGGGAAGTTCTTGGCGACCTCGTGCGCGTAGGTGGCGAGCGCGACCGCGCCGGTCACCATGTTCTTGACGGTCGGACCGGAGAGGTATTCGGCACCGCCCGTCGAGACCTGGATGATGCCGTCGCTCTCCGCCTCGGCGAACCCGCGCAGGGCCGCGTTGAGCGACTGCGACGAGGTCACGTTGATGGCGGGGTAGGCGAACGCGCCAGCCTTGGCGCGATCGAGCATTTCGGCGTACACCTCGGGCGAAGCGATGGGCATGTCTGCCGCTCCTTGTCTAATCCGGTCACGGATGCCGGACCGCGCTGTCCTCCATTGGGATTATCCCGCAACAGCAGAACGCCCTGACAGGCAGGTCAGGCGTACGACCAGCGGTGTGATCCACAGGACGGGCGTACGGTGAAAGGGAAGGGAGGCGGCCCTGATGACCCAGGACACGAACCCGCCAGGCGAGCGCGACCCGGAGGCCCCCGAGGCGGATGCCAGGGAGCAGGCCACCCCGGCGCGGCCCGACGACCCGCGCGACGACCGGGTCCGGACCGGACCCGAGGTCCCCGAGGCCGACGCCGTCGAGCAGGCCCAGGCGGTCGGCACCGACGACGACTACCGCCGCTAGCGCACGGCCTGCGGGTTCGCTTGAACCCAGCCGGTCAGGCGGTCTTGCTTGATCGCGTCGAAGACCGGCGTGCTGAGCGCGGGGTCGAGCCGCTCGTACTCGACGCGGTCGATCGTCACGCCCCGGAAGTTCGAGCCGATGTCGATCGAGCTGACCGTGTCGATCCCGGTGGCGACCCGCAGCAACTGCGGTGTGGTGATGCCCACGCCGGCCACGGAGATGCCCTCCGCCGCGGCGTGCACCACCCGGGCCAGCCGCACCGGGTCACGAACCTCACTGCTGATCAGCCCGCGTACGAACGCCCGGCCGTTGGCGTCGCGGTCGTAGACGCCGTGCGGCAACCTACGTTGGCGGAGCAGATCGAGCATGCTGCGACCGTCGAGCCGTTGGCAGCCGGCCGGGTAGACCCGGTCGCCGCGTCGCGACGTCACCGGCCGCTCGACGCAGATCTCGACGCCGCCCAGGGCGTCGGTCACCGCGCGCAGCCCCGAATAGCGCACGGTCACCGTCGCGTCGACGGGCAGCCCGGTGGTCGACGTGATCGTGTCGGCGGTCAGCGCGGCTCCCGCCGCGAGATCCGGCTCCTGGCCGCGGCGCTGGCTGCCGAAGTAGAAGGCCTCGCCGAGCCGCGCGCGACCCTTGTCCGGGATCTCCACCAGCAGGTCACGCGGCAGCGAGACCAGGTAGGCGGTGCGGCCACCGGCCGGGACGTGCACCAGCAGCACGGTGTCGGCCCGATAGCTGCGGCCGCCGTCGTCGTCGACACCGAGCACGGCCACCGTGAGCGGCCGGTCCACCGCGGCCACGCTGCCGGGCAGGAACGGCTCACCGAGGATCGGCGGTTCGACGGTGTCCCGCAGCACGAACGGCGCGGACAGGGCGGCGGTGACCGCCAGCGCGGCGCCGGCCAGCCGCCGGCCGAACCGGTGCCGACGGCGGCGCACGACGGCACGATCGATGGCCTCGCGCAGCGGCGCCGACGGCGGCGCGAGTTTCTCGTGCCGCTCGAACGAATCGCGCAGTTGCTCTTCGATCATGGACAGGTCTCCACCATTTCGGCCCGCAGCGTCGCGAGGGCCCGCGATATCGACGATCGCACCGTGCCGACAGCGCAGCCGAGCACCTCGGCGATTTCGGCGTCGGGCAGGTCTTCGTAGTAACGCAGCACCAGGGCCGCGCGTTGCGCCTTCGGCAAGCGGGCGAGCCAGGACCAGATCTGGTCGCGGTCCGCGCTGAGCTGAGCATGGTCGACGGGTACGACCCTCGCCGACTCGTCGGGTTCGGCCCGCAGCAGCACCCGGCGCAGCCAGGAGCCGCGCCGCCAGTCCAGGTACTGGTTGGTGATCATGCGACGGACATAGCGGTCGGGCACGTCCGCCCGCACGACCTTCTTCCAGTTGAGCTGGACCCGCACCATCGTCTCCTGCACCAGATCCTGTGCGAGGTGCGGATCGCCACAAAGCATCACGGCGTACCGGAGCATGGCGCCGAGTTTGGCGTCGGCGAACTCCTCGTACGTCTGCGGCGTCACGGGTACCTCCGGGGTGGCTCTGCCAGAACGACGCGCGCGGACACCGAAAGCGCTGCGAAGATCACCGATATTCAGCCGTTCGGCCAGACTACCGACAGTCCTATCGCGATCGTGATCTCCCTTCACTAGAGTCCGCGTCGATCCCCGGGGAGGGTGCCGGATGCCGTGGACGGGCCTGCGCCAACTCGCCGCCATCGGCGGCGTCGTCTGCGCCGCCCTGCTGGCCGCCCCACCACCCGCGTTCGCGGCGCCCGAGTCCGTCGCGATCGGCATGCGCGACGTGACCGTCGCCGACGGGCACCCGGGAGTCCTCGCCGGCGTCACCCTCATCTCCGCCGACCCGGCGGTGCTCGACGACGTCGTGGTCAGCTACGACTTCAGCGCACTGGCCGGCCTGGTCGAGGTGGTCGCCCCGGCCGGCGCTTCCTGCTCGCTCACGGACCCGACGATCCTGGCCTGCACCCGTGACCAGCTCCGGCTCGGCAGTGCGCCGCTCGCCGGCCAGTTCGACGTGGTGGTCCGCGCCGTCGACGGTGCCGGGCTCGGCGACGGCCCGCTCCAACTCGGGGTGCGCGCCGCCGGGCTGCCGTTCGTCTCCGCCACCTCGTGGGTGAAGGTCGGCACGGGCGTCGACCTCGTGGCCGGTCCGTCGACCGAGCTGACCCGCCGGCCGGGCGAGCCGTTCACGCTGCCGCTGACGGTCGAGGTCGCCGGCCCGACCGCGGTCGAGCGCCCGAGCGTCTACTTCACCGAGACCCATGCGTTCCGCGCCACCCGCAAGTTCAACAACTGCCTGTACGTCCTGGACCGGCTCCGCAACTGCTGGTTCGAGGGCACGTTCACGCCGGGCGCCAGCTACAGCGCCGTCTGGCCGTTCCTGCTCGGCGCCGACACGGCCGCTCCCGGCACGAAGCGGACGGAGGCGACCTGGCTGACCGCCGCCGAGGCGGCCGACTACGAGTCGTTCCTGGCCGGGCACGGCTACTCCGGCGGCGAGCCGGGCACCGACGGCGAGCTCGTCCTGACCGGCGAGCTCGGGCTCCGGCCGGCGGACCAGGCCGACATCGAGCCCAGCAACAACCGCAGCACCCTGTCGGTCACGGTGACCGGCCGCAACGACGCCGATCTGGCGGCGGTCGGCGCGGCGGTCCGCGGCGCGGCCGGTGAGCTGCGGTCGGTCACGGTCGGGGTGCGCAACGACGGCCCGGCCACCGCCGAGCGCTCCGGCGGCGACGTCGCCGTGGTCGAGGTGACGATCCCGCCGGGCACGACCGCGACCGCGGTGCCGCCCGACTGCGCCCCGCTGACCGACCCGGAGGCGCCGGGACTGGCTGGTGCGACGGCGTACCGCTGCCGCCCGGGCTCGCTCGTCCAGCCCGCCTTCACCGTCGGGTTCGTCTTCGAGCTCCGCGTCGACCGCGCCAACCCGGCCGACGGGGCGGTCCGGCTCATCGGTGCCGACGACCCCGACGCGACCAACGACCGGGCCGCGATCACGGTCAACCGCGCCGTTCCCCCGGCCGACGGCCCGTTGCCGATCACGGGCGCGCCGGCCGGCACGCTCGCGGCGCTCGGTGCGTTGCTGGTGGTCGTCGGCATGATCACCATCGTCCTGGCCCGACCCCGCACCGGCTGAACCGAGCCGGTTCTGCCGCCCTACCCACCTGGGCTTGCGCAGCCCGGTAGCCTTTGTGCCCGTGGAGACGACCCGCGCCCTAGCCGACAACCTCGCCTTCAACCCGTTGGACCCGAAGGATCTCGTACACACCTTCGGCCTGTACGGGGTCTGGGCGATCCTGTTCGCCGAGACGGGCCTGCTGGTCGGCTTCTTCTTCCCGGGCGACTCGCTGCTGTTCCTCGCCGGCGTGGCAGCCACCCCGGTGGCCGACGCGATCTTCGGTGACGGCACCAAGCTCTCCCTGGCGGGCCTCCTGATCGGGGCGCCGCTCTGCGCGATCGCCGGTGCGCAGTTGGGCCACTACCTGGGCGCCCGCTACGGCACGCGGATGTTCGAGAAGCCCGACTCGAAGCTGTTCAAGCGCGAGTACGTGGAGAAGGCCGAGCACTACTTCCAGAAGTTCGGCCCGGCCAAGGCGGTGGTCCTGGCCCGGTTCATCCCGATCGTCCGCACGTTCCTCAACCCGGTGGCCGGCGTGCTCGGCATGCCCGCCAAGCAGTTCTTCGTGTGGAACGTGGTCGGCGCGATCCTCTGGACCGACGGCATCATCCTGATCGGCTACCTGTTGGCGGGCAAGATCTACGACGCCATCGGCACCCACATCGACCGCTACATCCTGCCGTTCGTCGCGCTGATCGTGCTCATCTCGATTCTTCCGATCATCATCGAGGTCGTCCGCGACCGGCGCGCCAGCAAGCGGGCCAAGGAGATGGCGGTCATCGGCGTCTCACCGGTCGCCGGCATCGCCGACGCCATCACGGGCGACGACGACGACCACCGCTCGCACCGCGGCTCGCACCGGGCCAACTGAGGGCTCAGGCGCCCGCCGGCGGCGGCTGGTCGGTCAGGTCCGTGAGGCGGCCCAGGGCCAGGGCACGGTAGGTGAGCTGCGCCGCTTCTTCGAAGTTGTGGGCGCGCTTGTGCGCGAGCTCGATGCTGTCGGCCAGGACCGAACAGCCGTGGCGGCTCAGTACGAAGCAGTTGGTGCCGTCACGCGCGGCCAGCGCGGCAGCCTCGGCCAGCTCGCTGGTGCCGGGCGGATGGAACGGCACGACACCGACCCGACGCACGTAGAAGGCGTGGTCGGTGGTCAGCAGACGGATGCGTTCGCCCAGGGCGTCCAACAGCAGGGCCGTCTGCGGATGCAGATGAATGATCGCGGTCACATCGGGGCGCACGCGATAGATGGCGAGGTGCAGCGCGGCCTCGGAGCTCGGCGGCACGCCGGTGCGGCGCATCGCGGGCACGGCGGCGGTCAGCCCGTCGCCGGGCCGTTCGATCGCGCCAGGCAGCTCAGTGTCAGCGTCGCCGGACGGTGCGATCGTGCCGTCGCTGATCCGCACGCGGACGAACGACGGGCGGGACAGCCGGTCGAGCCAGGTGCCGGCACCGGTCACCCAACAGGTGTCGGCGCCCGGGAGCCGGGCTGACAGGTTGCCGCCGGAGCCGACCACGAGGCCGGCACGAACTACCGCGGCGCCGACCTCCGCGAGTTCGTCGCGTAGGTCGGGCTCATCTTCGGACCCGGCGTCGAGTCTGGGAGGCGACGCCGGGCCAGTTGATGTCACCGCTTCAGCGCGCGGCCTTCTTGGTGGCGCGCTTACGCGGCGGGGTGAGCAGGTCGGCGATCGTCGCGATAGCCGACGGCACGAGCCGGTAGTAGGCCCACACGCCGCGCTTCTCCCGCTCGAGCAGTCCAGCCTCGGTCAGGATCCGCAGGTGGTGGCTCACGGTCGGCTGGGAGAGCCCGAGCGGAGCGGTCAGGTCGCAGACGCAGGCCTCACCTTCCGGTGCCGACTGGATGAGGCTAAGCAGCCGCAGTCGGGCCGGGTCGGCAAGAGCCTTGAGCACCCCAGCGAGGCGCTCGGCATCTGCACGTTCGATTGGCTCGCCGGCGAGCGGCGAGATCTGAGGCATGGTCATTTCAGCCAACGCAGTTCCCACGTATTCCATCCTTCCACTTACAGCATCGACCCGCCTGCATATGAGCAGGTCCGAATCGGCAAACTTTTACGCCACTAGGCCGAGGTCAGCCATCGAGTAGGCCGCCTTGTAAGGGAGTCCCGCCGCCGCAATGGCGTCGCTCGCTCCCCGATCGACGATAACCGCTACGCCTACCACCTCAGCCCCGGCTTCCCGGAGCGCCTCGACGGCGGTCAACGGGCTTCCCCCGGTCGTGGAGGCGTCTTCCACGACCAGCACCCGTCGTCCGACAACATCAGGACCCTCGATCCGGCGCTGGAGACCGTGCGCCTTGGCCGTCTTGCGGACCACGAACGCGTCGAGCGGTCGCCCGGTCGACGCCGCCGCATGGAGCATGGCGGTCGCCACCGGGTCGGCGCCGAGGGTGAGTCCACCCACCGCGTCGAAGTCCCAGTCGGAAGTCAGGTCGAGCATCACACGTCCGACCAACGGTGCGGACGCATAGTGAAGGGCCACGCGACGAAGGTCGACATACCAGTCGGCTTCACGTCCCGAGGAAAGCACCACCTTGCCGTGCACAACGGCTAGCTCAGTGATGAATTTACGCAGGTCGTCGTGGTCCCCCATGGGGGAGAAGCGTACTGGTCGATTCTGTGAACCTGCTGGGCGCCCCACCAGCGATCAGGAAATTTCGCCCGATAGCGAACGGTGGCGCGGGACCGGCCAACCGAGGCGACCGTCACAGGTTGTCGCGGCCGATCCGGCCGCGGGTGTCCCGGGCGACCCGGGCGAAGACACTGCGCGGCGCGTGGCGCATGCCGAACACGGCCACTTTGTACTTCCAGTCGGGCACGCTGACCAGCCGCCCGCGCTCAAGGTCGCGGAGCGCGTCGGCGACCACATCGTCCGCCTTCAGCCACAACCAGGACGGGGTTTTCGACATGTCGATGCCCGCGCGATCATGGAATTCGGTGCGCGTGTATCCGGGGCACAGCGCCATGACGCGAACGCCTAGCCCAGCGACCGCGTGACCGATCGACTCACTGAAATGGGTGACCCACGCCTTGCTAGCCGGATAGGTCGAGCCGGGCATCACCGGCGCGAACGACGAGGCTGACGAGACGTTGATCACAGACCCATTGCCACGGCTGGTCATAGCCGGCAGAGCCGCATGGGTGAGCCGCATTACGGCGTCGATGTTGAGGCGCAGCAACGATGTCTCGTCGGCGGCAGTCGACTTGAGAAAGGACCGGTTGAGGGTCGAGCCGGCGTTGTTAACCAATAAATCGACATGGCCCGCCAATCGCTGCGCGACCGCGGTCACACCCGACTCGGTCGAGAGGTCCGCCGGCAACACCTCGGCGGTGCCGCCGGTCTGCTCGGCGATGGCGGCGAGCCGGCCGGCATCGCGGGCGACGAGCACGAGGTCGTAGCCGTCGGCGGCGAGGCGGCGGGCGAACGCCGCACCGATGCCCGCGGTGGCGCCGGTGACGAGTGCGGTCGGCACTGGGGGTCCCTCACATGGCGGCGGGGGTGGTCGTCGGCGGAGCCGGGCGTTGCCAGTCCGTCGGGTCGACCGGGGGCGGGGGTGGGATCGGCGGCGCGCCGGTGGGGCCTGGGGGTAGCGACGGCGCGCGCCGGAAGTACTCGTTGGCCGGTGGGGAGATCAGCAGCAACGTGACCACAAAGTAGCCCACCACCTGAAGGAGCGAAAGGACCGCGCTCGTCCAGGGCCACCAGCCCGGGTGGGCGTCGTTGAGCGCCCACAGCAAGGTGTCGTCGGCGAACGAGTTGACCCGCTGCAGGAAGCCGAACACGGCCGTGAGGATGCCGCCGAGCAGGCCGAGGCCGGACACGACCAGAGTCGCGACCCGGACGGCGCGGACGCCGCGCAGCAGGCCGACCACGAGCCCGGCCAGCACCACCGCCGAGACCACACCGACGAAGGCCGCCGCGATCGGCACGCCGCGCAGGAGCTGCGTGCCGCCGTTGATGTCGTCGACGGAGACTCCGACACCGGCGGCGCTGTCCTGGAACCGCTCGACGATGCCGGGCATGAGCACGAGACCGATGCCGCCGTAGACCAGGCCGCCGACTGCCATCAGCACCAGGACACCGGCCGAGATGCGCACCGGGCCCGGCGGCCGGCGGGGATCGGTGACCGGCTGTTGCGGGAGCACTTGCGCTGGGTACGACACGGGGCCCTCCGGTAGATCCGTTGTAGACGAACCTACTCGGAAGGCCCCGAGTGTGCTGGCTGTGGCGTCAGCGCGGCGGAGCCGGCGTTTCCGGCGGCTCGCTGCCCGCCACCGGCGGGGCCGGCGGCAATGGCGGCTCGCCGGCCTGCTGCGGGAACTGCGGGGTGGGGTAGCTCGAGCCCGGCATCACCGGGTAACCGGGTGTCGGCGGCTCCCAGGTCGCGGCCCGCGGCTTGAACCACTCGTTGGACGCGGGCAGCGCCAGCAGGATCAGCGCGACCAGCACCAACAGGATCGGAATGATGCCGAGCACCGCGTTGACCGGGTTGTACCAGCCGGGCATGGCGGCGTCGATCTTCGCCTGCACGGCCGCCTGGTCCGGGACGTTGGCGCCGCCGGTGTCCGCGCCCATCGAGCCGCCGACGGAGTTGAGCACCTGGCCGGCGCCGCAGCAGAGAAGGAACAGGCCACCGACGACCCAGGTGACGATGCGGGCCGCTTTCTTGCCCCGCAGGTTGAGGAAGCCGAGAACGACCAGGCCGATCGCGACGAGCAGGGCGAAGATCGAGCCTCCGACCGCCACGACGATGGCAACGGTGTCACCGGACTCGGCGAGCTCCGTGCCCGCGTACGCGTCGGTCAACGCCTGGCGCAGGCTGCTGAGCGTCGCGAGCGTCACGAGGAGACTGACGACCTCGATGGCGGCTACGGCGTAAAGGAGATAGCTGGAAATCCGGACAGTGCCCGGCGGCCGGGCACGGTCCGAACCGGGGGCGAGCTCCGACACGGCACTCCTTCCTCGAAACATCACAATGAGTGAAGATCAAGGTACTAGTAGCGCGCCAGTCTGTCGCCCCGAGACATCCATCGATCAGTTGACGAGAGCCATCACGGTCAGCCCGTCCTTGGTGTCTGCGAGGTCGACCGAGACGGTGTCACCGTCGCGGATCTCGCCGGCCAACAGCGCCTTGGCCAGGCTGTCGCCGATCGCCGACTGCACGAGCCGGCGCAGCGGGCGGGCACCGTAGATCGGGTCGTAGCCGTGCTCGGCCAGCCAGACCTTGCCGGCTTCGGTGACGTCGAGGGTGAGCCGCCGCTCGGCCAGCCGCTTGCGCAGCAGGTCCAACTGGATGTCGACGATCGCCCGCAACTGCGGCCCGGACAGCGCGGAGAACACCACGATGTCGTCGAGCCGGTTGAGGAACTCCGGCTTGAAGTGCGCGCGGACCACCGCGAGCACGGCCTCGCGGCGCTGCTCCTCGCCCAGGGTGGGGTCGGCGATCAGCGTCGAGCCCAGGTTGGACGTGAGGATCAGGATCGCGTTGCGGAAGTCGACCGTGCGGCCCTGGCCGTCGGTCAGCCGGCCGTCGTCGAGCACCTGGAGCAGCACGTCGAACACGTCCGGATGGGCCTTCTCGACCTCGTCGAGCAGGATCACCGAGTACGGCCGGCGGCGCACCGCCTCGGTGAGCTGCCCGCCCTCCTCGTAGCCGATGTAGCCGGGAGGCGCACCGACGAGCCGGGCGACGCTGTGCTTCTCGCCGTACTCGCTCATGTCGATGCGTACCATCGCCCGCTCGTCGTCGAACAGGAACCCGGCGAGCGCCTTGGCCAACTCGGTCTTGCCGACACCGGTCGGGCCGAGGAACAGGAAGCTGCCGGTCGGCCGGTCAGGGTCGGCGATGCCGGCCCGGGCCCGGCGGACCGCGTCGGCGACCGCGCCGACCGCTTCGGGCTGCCCGACCACCCGGGACGAGAGCGACTCCTCCATCCGGAGGAGCTTGACGGTCTCACCCTCCAGCAGCCGACCGGCGGGGATGCCGGTCCACGACGCCACGACGGTGGCGATGTCGTCGGCGCCGACCTCTTCCTTCAGCATCGCGCCGCTGGCCTGCAACGAGACCAGCTCGGCCTCGGCGGCGGTGAGCTCCGCCTCGAGCTCGGGGATGCGGCCGTAACGCAGCTCGGAGGCGCGGGCGAAGTCGCCGTCGCGCTCGGCGTGGCTCTCGTCGCCGCGCAGCCGCTCCAGCTCCTCCTTGGCAGTGGAGATCTTGGTGATGTGCTCCTTCTCCAGGCGCCACCGGTCGGACAGCGCGGTCAACTGCTCGCGCTTGTCGGCCAGCTCCTTGCGCAGCCGCGCCAGGCGCTCGGCGGAGGCCACGTCGGGCTCCTTCGCCAGCGCCATCTCCTCGATCTCGAGCCGGCGCACGGCCCGCTCGACCTCGTCGACCTCGACCGGCCGCGAGTCGATCTCCATGCGCAGCCGAGAGCCGGCCTCGTCGACCAGGTCGATCGCCTTGTCGGGCAGGAACCGGTCGGTGATGTAGCGGTCGGCCAGGGCGGCGGCGCTGACCAGTGCGGCGTCGGTGATCCGCACGCCGTGGTGCACCTCGTAGCGCTCCTTGAGCCCGCGCAGGATGCCGATGGTGTCCTCGACGGACGGCTCGCCGACCACGACGGGCTGGAACCGCCGCTCGAGCGCGGGGTCCTTCTCGATGTGCTGGCGGTACTCGTCCAGCGTGGTCGCGCCGACCATCCGGAGCTCACCACGGGCCAGCATCGGCTTGAGCATGTTGCCGGCGTCCATCGAGCCCTCGCCACGGCCGGCACCGACGACGGTGTGCAACTCGTCGAGGAACGTGATGACCTGGCCGTCCGAGTTCTTGATCTCTTCGAGCACGGACTTGAGCCGCTCCTCGAACTGGCCCCGGTAGGACGCGCCGGCGACCATCGCGGCCAGGTCGAGCGAGACCAGCTTCTTGTCCCGCAGCGACTCGGGCACGTCGCCGGCCACGATCCGCTGGGCCAGACCCTCGACGATCGCGGTCTTGCCGACGCCGGGCTCGCCGATCAGCACCGGGTTGTTCTTGGTCTTGCGGGACAGCACCTGCATGACCCGGCGGATCTCGGAGTCACGGCCGATCACCGGGTCGGTCTTGCCGTCCTTGGCTCGCGCGGTCAGGTCGACGCCGTACTTCTCCAGTGCCTGGTAGGTCTGCTCGGGGTCGGCGTTGGTGACCCGGCGGTCGCCGCCACGAATGGCCGGGAAGGCGGCGACCAGGTTGGCCTCGGTCGCGCCCTGGGCCTTGAGCACGTCGGCGACGGCGCCACCGACCCGCGCGAGGCCGGCGAGCAGGTGCTCGGTGGAGACGAACTCGTCGCCGAGCGGGCGGGCGATCTGCTCGGCCGCGCCGATGGCGTTGACGAACTCACGGGACAGAGTGGGCTCGCCGACGCTCGGGCCCTGCGCGGTGGGCAGGCCCTCGATCGCCCGGGCGGCCGCACGGCGGATGTCGGCGGCGTTGGCGCCGACCGCGCGGAGCAGGCCGCCGGCCGTCGAGCCGCCGGTGTCCAGCAGGCTGAGCAGGAGGTGCCACGGCTCGACGGTGGCGTTGCCGCGCTGTGCCGCCCCGGCGGCCGCGCTGGTGATGACCTCACGACTCTTGGTCGTCAGACGTTCGCTGTTCATGGGCTCCCCTGGTAGCTGACCCTTGAGACGACACAACCAGAGTTGAGTCTATTCCGCTCAACTCCGGCCGTGTGATCCGCGTCACTCGTTGCCCACCATCACCCTGACCCACTTCCGTTCGCCGAAGTCCTCGATGCCGAGCCAGTTGACCACGCCGGCAGAGCAGAACAGCGTCCCTTCAGGGAGTACGCGCAAGAAGCAGTCGCCGATCGGCCAGTCGACCTTCTCGAAGGCGCCGCCGAAGACCCGTCCGGGCCGCTGCGGCGTGGTGACAGCGAGGCTGGCGTCCTCCAGCGCGACCGCTGAGGTGTAGCGCTCGGGATGGCCGGCGGCGCTCATCGGACGCCAACCCTGGCCGTCGAAGAACCAGATCGCCGGCCACGAGATCAGGTCTGTCTGGCCGATCAGCCAGGCGTACGTCCCGCTGCGGTCGACGGTTATCCGCACCGACCCGAGCTTCCCGCTGGCGCCGGCCACCGGGACCTGGCGCCAGGTCGTGCCCTGGTCGTTGGAGACCGTCGAGATCGGCCGGCCGGAGTCGTCGATGCCGACCGCGAAGAGCCAGTGGGCCGCGGACGCGACCGCGAGCAGATTGGGGACGTTCGGTTGCGTCCTGGTCGGCGTCGGCCTGCCGTGGCCGTCGAACCAGACCACCCGCTGCTTCTCGTCCCCGTCGCAGCACGCCTGATATTCGCCGAAGATCGGGCGCAGGACGTTGTCGTCGCCGGCGGCGTACTCGTAGGTCGCACCGCGGTCGAACGACACGTAGTAGCCGTCCGGCTCGA
This sequence comes from Asanoa ishikariensis, assembly GCF_900107455.1. Classification (GTDB taxonomy): domain Bacteria; phylum Actinomycetota; class Actinomycetes; order Mycobacteriales; family Micromonosporaceae; genus Asanoa; species Asanoa ishikariensis. The sequence goes on from NZ_FNQB01000006.1 coordinate 287,433, forward strand.
CGTAGAGCACCAGGCGCGCGCGGTCCGCGTACAACTGATGGCTCTTGCCCTCCGGGCGCGGGTGGTAGACCTGGTGCCAGCTCCGACCGCCGTCCTCGGTGCGCACCACGGCCGCCGAGCAGTTCTCCCCCGGGCCGGGAGCGCCGGTGGTCGAGCCGCACCGCCCGAACAGCGCGTAGCCGAGGGCCTGGTCGACGAACTCGACGTTCTGGAGTTGGTAGCTCGGCGGCACCGGGATCGAAGCGTGCCGCACCTCGAACTCCGCCTCCGGCGTGGGTGCCGGCGCGGAGGTCGGTGGCGGTGGCGGCTTGCGCCGTATGTCACCGATCGAACACCCCGCCAGCAGCACGAGTACGACGGCCGCCGCCATCATGATCCGTCCGCGCATGACACCTCCCCGTACGGATACGAGTCTCCTGGGATGGGCACGGTTCCCGATCTTTGGATAGGTTGCCTCCGTGCGAGTACGGGTGGAACAGACGTCGTTACCCGGTATTGGCGTGCGGCACGACTTCGTCACGGAGGCGGGCCGGCGACTAGGTGTGGTGTCGCATCGCGACGGACGCCGGGCCCTCATCGTGTACGACCGCGATGATCCCGACGCGCGGCTGGCCGCGATCCCGCTCACCGACGACGAGGCCGAGGCGCTCGCCGACCTGCTCGGCGCATCGCTCATGCTGGGCCAACTGGCCGGCCTGCGCGACCAGGCCGCCGGGCTGCTCACCGAGCAGATCGCCCTGCCCGCGAGCTCGCCGTTCGTCGGCCGGCCGCTGGGCGACACCCGGGCGCGCACCCGCACCAGCGCCTCGATCGTGGCGACCCTGCGCTCCGCCCAGGTCATCCCGTCGCCCGGCCCGGACTTCCGGTTCGAGAACGGTGACGTGGTGGTCGCGGTGGGCACCCGCAAGAGCCTCGACGCACTGACCCGCATCCTCGCCGACAACGATCCGGACGGCTGAGCCGACGATGCACGAGAGCACGACGGTCCTGCTGATCGAGGTCGGGGCGCTGATGTTCCTCCTCGGCCTGCTCGGGCGGCTCAGCCGCCGGTTCGGCATCTCCCCGATCCCGCTCTACCTCCTCGCCGGTCTGGCCTTTGGCCACGGCGGACTGCTGCCACTGAACGCGAGCGAGGAGTTCTTCTCGGTCGGCGCCGAGATCGGCGTGATCCTGCTGCTCGTGCTGCTCGGCCTCGAGTACTCCGCCGCCGAGCTCGTCGGCAACCTGCGCGCGGCGGCTCCCATCGGCCTCCTGGACGCGGTCCTCAACGCGCTGCCCGGTGCGGCGTTCGCGCTGCTGCTCGGCTGGGGCTGGGTCGCCGCGGTAGTGCTCGCCGGCGTCACCTGGGTGACCTCGTCGGGCGTGGTGGCCAAGGTGCTCGCCGACCTCGGCCGGCTCGGCAACCGGGAGACCCCGGTGGTGCTCTCCGTCCTGGTGATGGAAGACCTGGCGATGGCGCTCTACCTGCCGCTGCTGACCGCGCTGCTGGCCGGCACCGGGCTGCTCGGCGGCGGCATCGCGCTCGGCATCGCGGTGCTCGCCGTGACGGTCGTGCTGGTCGTCGCGATCCGGTTCGGCGGCTGGATCTCCAAGGCCATCTCCGCGCGCGACCCCGAGGCGCTGCTGCTCGGCATCTTCGGCCTCACCCTGCTGGTGGCCGGCGTGGCCGCGCAGCTCAAGGTGTCCGCCGCGGTGGGCGCGTTCCTGGTCGGCATCGCGGTCTCCGGCCCGGTCGCGCACCACGCCACCCGGTTGCTCTCGCCGCTGCGCGACATCTTCGCCGCGGTGTTCTTCGTGTTCTTCGGGCTGACCACCGACCCGGCACACCTGCCGCCCGTGCTGCTGCCGGCGATCGGGCTCGCCGTCGTCACCATGGCGACCAAGACCCTCACCGGGTACCTCGCCGCCCGGCGCGCCGGTATCGCGGTGCGCGGTCGCTGGCGGGCCGGCCTGGCGCTGACTCCGCGCGGCGAGTTCTCGATCGTCATCGCCGGGCTGGCGGTGGCCACGCCGGGGATCAATCCGGAGCTCGGCGCGCTCGCCACGGCGTACGTATTGATAACCGTCGTGGTCGGTCCGATCATCGCCCGGTTGCCGGACTTCGAGTGGTTCAAGGCGCTGCTCCAACCCCGGCCCACGGTCGTCGCGCCGGCGCCGGTCCGCGTCGCCGAGGCGCAAGGAGCACTAACTCAACACACACCGGACGCTACTAGCCAGTAACTCAGCGCGCACAGCTGATCGTGCCCGGGTCTTAACCTTTGGCCCCTTCCGTCGATTCGCGCCAAGCGCTACGGTGACGCCGCAGATGGGTCTGAAAGCGGAAGATCGACCATTGGGCGAGATCGACGCATGACCATGCGGAGCGAGGTGTCCGTGAGCGTGCAGTCGACGTCGTTCAGCGGCTTCACCAATCCCGTTGATCCAACACCGGCGGAGTTACGAGCCTGGGCCTACCAACCGGACACCGTCCCGTTGCAGTCCATGCCACCCGACTGGGATCTGTTGGTATCGGGCGACCATCTGGTCACCACGCTGTTCGAGCTCGCGATGGACCGGTCGTGTCCGGCCCGCCGGTTCGCGCTGCACTGCCTCTACATCTACGCGGCCGACGGCATCCGCACGAAGTTCCGCGCCCACCCCAAGCGGCGGCTGCGCAAGCTCGTGCAGCAGGCCGAGACACTGGGCGACGACCAGATGCGCACCTGGGCACACAACAGCCGGGTGCTGCTGGCCAAGCCCGAGCTCTTCGACTACCGCGACTGGTGCGAAGGCGGCCTGGTCCGCTCCGGCCGCCGCCTCAGCTAGACCCGCGCCCGGGCGGCATTGCGGATGATCTGCGCGAGCGCCGCCGGTTGTTCCTCCGCGATCCAGTAGCCGGTGTCCCGCACGAGTTCGGCCCGCCCGTCGGTGGCGATCTCGGCGACCATCTCGCGCAGCCCGGTCTCCGTCGCGGCCGGCGCGCCACCCACCGCGGTCACCGGCATGGTCAGCCGGCCGTCCTCGGCCAGCGCGGCCAGGTTGAGCTGCCGGTCCAGGGCCAGCGAGCGATACATCTCCAGCGCCGCTCGCAGAGCGCCCGGCGCGGAGTAGGCCTCCGCGTAGCGGTCCACCTCGGCGGCGCCGATCGCGCCCGCGTCGAAGATCCGGGACCGGATGACGAAGTCGATGTACGCGCGCTCCCGCCCGCCGATCAGCAGGTGCGCGACGTCGGCGTTGGCGTGGAAGGCGATCTGCCAGCTACGCGGGTTGGTCATCTGGTGGTCGAGCTGCGAGGTGCCGGGCGGTGCCGCCTCGACCAGCAGCAGGGCGGCGGTCGCGTCACGATGGCTCAGCGCGTACGCGAAACCGACGTAGCCACCCACGTCGTGCCCGCACACGATCGCCGGCGTGGCACCGAACTCGGCCCGCGCGATGGCCCGCACGTCGCCCGCCAGGCTGTGCTTGTCGTAGCCGCTGGCCGGGCCGGGCGAACCGCCGAGCCCGCGCAGGTCGGGCATGACGATCCGGAACTCGCCGGCCAGCAGCTCGGCCACGCGCGACCAGGCTCGCCAGGTCTGTGGGAAGCCGTGCAGCAGGATCAGCGGCGGGCCAGCACCGGCCACGGCGTAGTGGTGGACGGCGTCGTTGGCCGCCAGCCGACGGTGTTGAATGTCCAATCCTCGAACCCCCCGGGCGAAGAAGGCCGGGACCCCCCGTGGATCCCGGCCTTCTTTGTCCGATATGGTGAGGTTAGTCCTTCGTCGACTTTTGCGGGCGTTTATCGCGTCGGCGGGTCGGTCGGTCGGCGTGGCCGCCAAACCACCAGCGCGGTCGACGTGCGGGCGGTCGGCACGAGGTCGGCCCGCGGGTACGGCGACATGGACTCCAGCTCGGCGATCCGCCGGTAGGCCGCGGTCAGCGCCGCCTCCAGCTCGGCGATCTGCTCCCGCAGGTCACCGGCCGTCTGCTCCAGGCTGATGATCCGCCGGATGCCCTCCAGGTTGATGCCCTCGTCCTGGCTCAGCCGCTGCACCTCGCGAAGAAGCTCGACGTCGCGGGTGCTGTAGCGCCGCCCGCCACCGGCCGCCCGGCCGGGCTGAACCAGCCCGAGCCGGTCGTACTGCCGAAGGGTCTGCGGGTGCATGCCCGCCATCCGGGCCGCCACCGAGATGATCAGGACCTTGGCGTCCGTGGTCGTCTCGATCGTGACCGAGATTTCCTGCTCCTCGTAGGGCTGCATGGGGTGGTCACCTCCGCCACAACGTGTCGCGACCCGCGTCCGGCGAGAGCACTGCGAACTTCTCCAGCGCCTCGCGGGCCTCGTCGGTCAACGCCGTCGGCACCGCCACGTCGATCGTGACGAGGAGGTCGCCGGCCTGTCCGTCGCGCTTGGCCACGCCCTTGCCCCGCGCACGCAGAACGCGGCCGCTCGGTGTGCCCGGCGGCACCCGCAGCGTCACGTAGCCGTCCATCGTCGGGACCCGCAGGTCAGTGCCGAACACCGCTTCCGGGTACGTGATCGGAGCGGTGATCGTCAGGTCGTTGCCGGCCCGACCGAACATGTCGTCGGCCCGGACCCGGACCAGCACGTAGAGGTCGCCGGGCGGACCGCCGCGGTCGCCCGCCTCGCCCCGGCCGGCCAGCCGGATGCGCTGCCCGTCGGAGACGCCGGACGGGAACCGCACGTTGAGCGTGCGGGCCTTGGTGACGCCGCCGGTGCCGCGGCACTCCGGGCACTTCTCGTCGACGATCGTGCCGACGCCCTGGCACTCGCGGCACGGCTCCGAGAAGCTGAACGAACCCTGGTTGCGGGTGATCAGACCGGAGCCCTGGCACTGCGGACAGGTGCGCGGCTGGGTGCCCGGCTTGGCGCCGTTGCCGTGGCAGGTGTCGCAGACGCCCGGCGCCCGCAACGTCAGCGGCAGCGTGACACCCCGGACCGCGTCGCCGAAGTCGAGCGTGACCTCGGCCTCGACGTCGCGGCCGCGGGCCGGGCCACGGGGCTGCTGCGGCTGGCCGCGGCCGCCGCCCGAGAAGATCGAGCCGAACAGGTCGGAGAAGCCGGCACCGCCGAAGCGCCCGTCGCGACCGGTGCCCGTGGTGGGTCCGCCGCCGCCGCCGAAGCCGAACAGGTCCGAGGGGTCGAAACCGCCCGGGCCGGGTCCGCCCCCGGTGCGGGCACCCCGACGGAACGCGCCCGCACCGAAGAGCGAGCGCATCTCGTCGTACTCCTTGCGCCGACCCGTGTCGGACAACACGTCGTACGCCTCGGAGACGGCCTTGAACCGGTCTTCGGCTTCGCTGTTGCCCGGGTTGTGGTCGGGGTGCAGCTCCCGCGCGAGTTTGCGGTAGCTGCGCTTGATCTCGTCGGAGGAGGCGGACTTCGGAACGCCCAGTACGGCGTAGAAGTCCTTCTCCAGCCAGTCTTTGGAGCCCATGTCAGCCCGCCTCCCTTCCGACTGTGCGTGGGTTGCCCGTCACTCGGGGTCGGCCACCGCGACCAGCGCCGGTCGCAGCAGCCGGTCGCCGAGCTGGTAGCCGCGGCGCATCACGTCGATGCACGTCGGCTCCGTCACCTCGGCCGAGGTCAGGTGGGCCACCGCGTCGTGGCGGGTCGGGTCGAACGGGTCGCCCTTCTCGCCGAACGCGGTCAGCCCGAACTTGCCCAGGGCCGTGACGAGCTGCTCGGCCACACCGCCGAACGGCCCGACCAGGTCGCCGTGTTCCCGCGCCCGGTCGAGGTCGTCCAGCACCGGCAGCAGCGAACTGATCACCAGGCCGGTGGTCTGCTCGGCCGCCACTCCCCGGTCGCGGTCGACCCGCTTGCGGTAGTTGGCATATTCCGCCGAGACCCGCTGGAGGTCGCGCGTGCGCTCGTCCAGGTCGACCCGGAGTGACTCGAGCTCAGCTCCCAGCCCACCGGCCGGTGCCTCTTCCGCCGCCGGCTCGGCCGGCTTCTCGTCGGTGCCCGCATCGGCGGCCGGCGCCGGTGTGTCGACCGGCTGCTGCTCGGCCGGTCCGGACGGGCCGGGCACCTCGGTGCTCTGCTCCTCCGCCGGCTCCGCGGGCTCGCTCTTGTCGTGCTTGAGCTTGCCCCCGGTCGCGTCGATCCGTCGTTTGTCCCGGATGACGATCCGCTCCGCTCCCTTGCCTTCGGCCTGGTCGCGATCGGTGCCACCCGGCGCCGACCCGGCGGCTGCCGGGTCGGCGGCTCGTGGCTTTTCCGTCATGCCGACATCCTCACTGACGTCGCGTGCCGCCGGGTCACTTCTTGTCGTCCTCGACGATCTCGGCGTCGACGACGTCGTCCGGACCGTTGCCGTTGCCACCCGGGGCACCGGTGCCCGGGCCGGCAGCGCCCTCGGGGCCGGCGCCGGGGCCGGCACCGTCGGGGCCGGGCTGCTCGCCCTGCTGCTGCTGCGCGTAGAGCAGCGAGCCCGCCTGCTGCGAGACCTGCGCCAGCTTCTCGTGCGCCGACTTGATCTTCTCGAGGTCCGTGCCGCCCAGCGCGCTGCGCAGGTCGCCCAGCGCCTCGTTGATCTGGTCGCGCGACTCGGCCGGGAGCTTGTCGCCGCTCTCCGCGAGGAACTTCTCGGTCTGCCACTGGAGCTGCTCGGCCACGTTGCGGGTCTCGGCCTCGTCGCGGCGACGCTTGTCGTCGTCGGCGTGGTCCTGAGCGTCCCGCATCATGCGGTCGATGTCGTCCTTCGGCAGCGCCGAGCCGCCGGTGATCGTCATCGACTGCTCCTTGCCGGTGCCCAGGTCCTTGGCGTTGACGTGGACGATGCCGTTGGCGTCGATGTCGAAGGTGACCTCGATCTGCGGCACGCCGCGCGGCGCCGGCGGGAGCCCGGTCAGCTCGAACGTGGCGAGCTTCTTGTTGTACGCCGCGATCTCGCGCTCACCCTGGAAGACCTGGATCAGCACGGACGGCTGGTTGTCGTCTGCCGTCGTGAAGACCTCGGAGCGCTTCGTGGGGATCGTGGTGTTGCGCTCGATCAGCTTGGTGAAGATGCCGCCCTTGGTCTCGATGCCCAGGCTCAGCGGCGTGACGTCCAGGAGCAGAACGTCCTTGACCTCGCCCTTGAGCACGCCGGCCTGGAGCGCCGCGCCGACCGCGACGACCTCGTCGGGGTTGACGCCCTTGTTGGGGTCCTTGCCGGTGAGCTGCTTGACCAGGTCGGTCACCGCGGGCATCCGGGTCGAGCCGCCGACCAGGATGACGTGGTCGACATCGGCGACCTTCACGCCGGCGTCCTTGATCGCCTGCTCGAACGGGCCCTTGGTGCGGTCCAGCAGGTCCTGCGTCATGCGCTGGAACTCGGACCGGGACAGGCTCACGTCGAGGTGCAGCGGACCCGCCTCACCAGCGGTGATGTAGGGCAGGTTGATGTTGGTGGTGGTCGCCGCGGAGAGCTCGATCTTGGCCTTCTCGGCGGCCTCGCGCAGCCGCTGCATCGCCATCTTGTCCTGCGAGAGGTCGATGCCGTGCTGACCACGGAACGTCTTGACCAGGTATTCGATGACCCGCTCGTCCCAGTCGTCACCACCGAGGTGGTTGTCGCCCGAGGTCGACTTGACCTCGACGACACCGTCGGCGAGCTCCAGCACGGACACGTCGAACGTGCCGCCACCCAGGTCGAAGACCAGGACGGTCTGCTCCTTGGAGCCCTTGTCGAGGCCGTAGGCCAGCGCCGCACCGGTCGGCTCGTTGACGATCCGGAGCACGTTGAAGCCCGCGATCTCACCGGCCTCCTTGGTGGCCTGGCGCTGCGCGTCGTTGAAGTACGCCGGGACGGTGATCACCGCGTCGGCGATCTGCTCGCCCAGGTAGGCCTCGGCGTCCCGCTTGAGCTTCATCAGGACGCGGGCCGAGATCTCCTGCGAGGTGTATTTCTTGCCATCGATGTCAATCGACCAGTTGGTGCCCATCTCCCGCTTGACCGAACGGATCGTCCGGTCTGGGTTGGTCACCGCCTGGCGCTTCGCGACCTCACCGACGAGCACCTCGCCGTTGCGGGCGAACGCGACGATCGAGGGGGTCGTGCGCGCACCCTCCGCGTTCGCGATGACGGTGGGCTCACCGCCTTCGAGGACGCTGACGACCGAGTTCGTCGTGCCGAGGTCGATGCCGACCGCACGTGCCATGGCTACTTCCTTATCCTCAAGTTGAGTGGACCGGGCTCAATGATGCCACGATCACGCCAGGCGTCAAATCGGGTTGAGTGTGGTACGCGCAACTTCAACCGCCGCGTTCCTGTTGTACAGGCGGAATAGATCGGGCACGCTTTACCCGTGACGACGCAGGTGGCGGCGGTGGTCCCCGAGGGGTTGCCGACCGCGCTTGGCCGACTACGGGCAGCGATCTCCGCGGCCGACTTCCCGTTGTCCCTCACCTCCGCCGCGGAGGCGCGCAAGGTCGGGGCGGCATTGGTCGCACAGCTCGACGACTACCTCCTGCCCCGACTGGCCCGGCTCGACGCGCCCCTGCTGGTGGTCGTCGGCGGCTCCACCGGCGCTGGCAAGTCGACGCTGGTCAACAGCATCGTGCAGGCCCGGGTGAGCGCGCCCGGGGTGCTCCGCCCGACCACCCGGGCGCCGGTCCTGGTCTGCAACCCGTCCGACAGCCAGTGGTTCCGCTCGGGCGACCTGCTGCCCGGCCTGACCCGGACGACCAAGCCCAGCGACGACCCGCACACCCTGCAACTGGTCGCCGCGCCCGCGCTCACGCCCGGGCTGGCGTTCCTCGACGCGCCCGACATCGACTCGGTGGTCGACCAGAACCGGCAGTTGGCCGCCCAACTCCTGGCCGCCGCCGACCTCTGGCTGTTCGTCACCACCGCAGCCCGCTACGCCGACGCCGTGCCGTGGGGGCTGCTGCGCACCGCCCGGCTGCGCGGCACGGTGATCGCCCTGGTGCTCGACCGCGTGCCGGACGAGGCGGGCGACGACGTGCCGGCTCATCTCGCCGAGATGCTCGCGGCCAACGACCTCGCCGAGGCACCGCTGTTCGTGCTGCCCGAGACCGACGTCGACGGCCAGGGCCTGCTGCCCGGCCGCGACACCGCCGAGCTGCGCGCCTGGTTCGAGCGGCTGGCCAGCGACGCCAACGCCCGCGCCGCGGTGGTCCGGCAGACCCTCGACGGCGCCGTCGCCGCACTGAGCCCGGCCGCCGACGGGCTCGCGGCCGCGGCCGACGAACAGGCCGCGGCGGCGCGGGCCCTGCGTGAGCGGGTACGCGCGGCCTACCGCGGCGGCGCCGAGACCGTCGAACGCAGTCTCAAGGACGGCCGGCTGCTGCGCGGCGAGGTGCTGTCCCGCTGGCACGAGTTCGTCGGCACCGGCGACTTCTTCCGCGGCCTGGAAGCGCGGATCGGCCGGCTGCGCGACCGGATCACGGCCGCCGTCACCGGCCGGCCACAGCCCGGCAACCAGCTCAAGTCCGCGATCGAGTCACAGCTCACCACGCTGCTGCGCGGGGTGGCGGGCGATGCCGCGGAGAACGCGTACACCGGCTGGCAGGCGCACCCGGCCGGGGCCGCATTGCTGGAGCCGTCGCTGGCGCGGCCGACGCCCGACCTGGGCGACCGCGCCGACCGGCTGGTCCGCGACTGGCAGCGCGGCGTGCTCGAGCTCGTCCGTCAAGAAGGCGGCGACAAGCGGTTCGTCGCCCGCACGGCGGCGTATGCGGTCAACGCCACCGGCCTGGCGGTCATGATCGCGGTGTTCGCGTCGACCGCGTTCATCCCGACCGGGCTGGAGATCGGCACCGCGGCCGGCACCACGCTCGCCGCGCAGAAGGTGCTCGAAGCGATCTTCGGCGACCAGGCGATCCGCCGGCTCGCCACCAAGGCCCGGCAGGATCTGCTCGAGCGGGTCGACGACCTGCTCGCCGACGAGGCGGCCCGCTACTTCGACCGGATCGAGGCGGTCGGCGTCGACGCCGACCCCGGCGGCGAGCTGCGGGCGGCCGCGGCCGACGTCGAGCGGGCCAGGTCCGCGGCGGCGCTCACGGTCGGCAGCAAGCTGGCCCTGCCCCAACGCGATCTTGGGGAGCTGCGGTGACCCAGTTCATGGGTCGGGTCCGCGAGGCCCTGCGCGGCAATCGCCGCGTCGACCCCGACGTGCTGATCGGCCGGCTCGACGCCGTGCAGAGCTTCCTCGACGCCGCCGACGGCCATCTGCCCTCCGATCGGCTGGTCCCGGCACACACGCTGGTCGAGCGGGCCGGCGGCCGGCTCGCCCTGTCCCGCGACCACACCCTGGTCGCCCTCGCCGGCGCCACCGGCAGCGGCAAGTCCAGCCTGTTCAACGCGCTGGCGCACATGCACCTCTCGCCGGTCGGGGTCCGCCGGCCGACCACGGGCCAGGCGTTCGCCTGCGTCTGGGGAGCCGCGGACGCCGCGGGCGGCCTGCTCGACTGGGTCGGCGTGCTGCCCCGCAACCGGTTCGCCCGGGAGAGCCCGCTCGACGGCGACGACGAGGCGCCCCTGCGCGGCCTGGTGCTGCTCGACCTGCCCGACTTCGACTCGGTCGAGTCGGCCCACCGGGTCGAGGTCGACCGGCTGCTCGGCCTGGTCGACCTGATCGTCTGGGTGGTCGACCCACAGAAATACGGCGACCGCGTGGTGCACGAGGCCTACCTGCGCGAGTTCCACCGGCACAAGGACGTCACCGTCGTCGTGCTCAACCAGGCCGACCGGCTGTCCACGGCAGACCTGCCGAAGGTGCTCGGTGACCTACGCCGGCTGCTCGAAGAGGACGGCCTCGGCGGTGTGCCGGTGGTGGCGACCGCGGCGGTCCAGGACGCCGCCATGGTCGAGCTGCGCCGGCTGCTGGAGCGCACGGTGGCCGAGCGCCAGGCGGCGCTGCGCCGGCTCAACAGCGATGTCGACACCGCCCTCGCCCGGCTCGACGACCTGGTCGGCGGTCCGGCACCGGAAGACGTCGACCGGGCCACCTCCCGCAGGCTCGCCGACGCGCTCGCCGGCGTCGCCGGCGTGCCCGCGGTGGCCGACGCGACCGAGCGGGCCTACCGGCACCGGGCCGGCTCCGCGACCGGCTGGCCGCTGGTGAAGTTCTGGCGCAAGCTGCGCCCCGACCCGCTGCGCCGGCTGCACCTGCACACCCCGCCCGTGGTCGGCACCGAGCTCGCGCCGTCCGACGGCCCCTCGCCGGCCGTGACTTCGCTGCCCGACCCGAGCGCCGCGCAGCGGGCCTCGCTCGGCATCGCCCTGCGCACGGTCACCGACACCGCGGCCGGCGAACTGCCCGAGGTGTGGCGGGTCGCGGTCGGCGACGCCGCCCGGTCCCGGCTCGGCGACCTGCCCGACGCACTCGACAAGGCGGTCGCCGGCACCGAGCTCGGCGTCGAGCGCAAACGGGCCTGGTGGCGGGCGGTCGGCCTGCTGCAGTGGCTGCTCACCCTGGTCGCCGTGGCCGGGCTGGGCTGGCTGGTGGCCGGCTACATCGTGCGGGCCCTCGGGCTGCCCCGGTTCGACTATCCGATGGTGGGCGAGGTGCCGCTGCCGACCCTGGGCCTGCTGGGCGGGTTGGTCGCCGGCATCCTGCTGGCCCTGCTGGTGAAACCGTTCATCCGTTGGGGTGCCCGCCGCGCCCGGCGCCGGGCCGAGGCGCGGATGCGGGAATCCGTCGCCGAGGTGGGTCGCGACCAGGTGATCGCGCCGGTCCGGCTGGTCCTGCGCGACTACACGACCGCCCGCAACGCGTACGCGGCCGCCGGACCACCCCGTTAGGGCCCGTGCCCGCGCCGCTGTACCAGCGTAGGGTCGGCACATGGCGACGCCACAGACTCCCTATGAGGCCGTGTTGAAGGCCGCGCGTGACGTCGACAAGCTCGACTGCGCGCTGGACGCCGAGATGCTCGGCACCGCGTTGCTCGGCAGTGTCTACGCGATCGCCGAAGAAGACCGCGCCGGCGCCGTGCGTACCTTCGTGGAAGGCTTCCTCACCGCCACCTCCCGCCGCCGGGCCGCGGCCGCGACCACCATCCGGTCCGTTTTCGCCACCCTCGTCCCCGACGCGACCGGCGCCGCCGCGGTCAAGCCCGGCGCACAGGCGCCGTCCTGGTCCGGCCAGCTCGGGCGGGTCCGGCCGACCGGCACCTATGCCTATGGCGACGTGTACGGGGACCAGACGTCCTACCTGGCCACCTTCGCCTACGAGGACGACACCGAGGGCGGCCCGGAGCACGCCGTCGTCGCGCTGGTCGACCACAACATCGGCATCACCAAGGACGTGTTCGTCGGCGGCCCCGCCGAGCGGATTCTCGGTCAGGTCCGCCGCATGTGCGCCGCCGACGGGCTGACCTGGTTCCGCGAGGAGGACCCGCGCACCCTGCGCGCCGAGGTGGCCCGCCACCTGCGGATCACCGACGAGATGGGTGACCTGCCCGGCGAAGGCTCGCTGGCCACCGACCGGGCGCTGGTCGGTGCCCGCCTGGCGCTGCTGCCGATGCCGGCGCTGAGCCCGGTGCCGGACCTGCCCGAGCCGCTCGGCGACGACGAGCGCTCGGCGCTGATCCGGACCTTCCTGGCCGCACCCGAGGCGGCCCGCTTCGAGCTGGACCGGCTGCCCGAGGGCGACCTGGGCTCGCTGCACTTCTGCCTGAGCCTGGTCCTCGACCACGCGGCGAGCCTGCCCGACGCCGACCCGATGCGGTGGAGCCCGATCGTGGTCGAGCTGTTCCTGCTCGACTGGGTGCACAGGCGCGCGGTGCTCGACATGGACGACGCCGCGTTGCTGCCGAGGGTGGTGCGCGCGTGGGCGGCGTACGCGTCCCGGGTGCGCGGGCTCCCGACCGAAGCGGTGGCCGCGACCGACCAGGCCGTGGAAGACACCGTGCCGGAGTTCGTCCGCCTCTACACGACCGGCGAGCGACGCAGCCCGGCAACGGCCGCCGTGGCCCAGCTCATCGCCGAGGGCGTTGACCTCAACGACCCGGCGGCGCTGGACGCCTGGCTCGCGGAGAACCGCGACCGACTCGGCGAGTAGCCCAAGGCGTGTCCCGCCAGTCAACGTGAGCCGAGACGGCGTCTCGGCGTTGGCTGGCGGCCGCCGGCTTCCACCCCGTCCGCCGGGATGGCGCCAACCGACCCCGCCTACCGCTCAGCCACCAGCCCATCCGACCGGGCTCAGGCAGGGCGCACCCACACATCGGTGATCCCAGGACGCCGCCAGACGGCGGCTCGGCCCGTCGCAGGCCGCGATGATCGACGGTCGATGGCGGGAGAGTTGGGTAGGACCGGAGCCGAGCGGCTATGGACCTGGGACATGCCCTAGCCGGGCGCGGTCGCGCCCGGCTAGGAACAGGTCAGTTGCTCGGGGTGGGCGACGGGCTCTCGCCGCCGGCCGGCGGAGCGGCCGCATTCGGGCTCAGGCAGAGCACGTTGTTCGAACGCCCGCCGGAGACCTCGACGACCGGCTGGCCCTTGTCGGGGCACTGGGCCGCCTCGTTCACCCGGGAGACCACCTTGAACGCGTCGGGCTCGGCGCACGTCGCCGCGACCGCGGTGTCGCCTGACTGCCGGACGCACTCACCGACTGCCGGGTTGAAGCCGTCGCCGCTGGAGCGGGTGAACAGGTAGACCACCGCCAGCGGAATGACCAGCAACAGCACGGCCGTGGTCAGGACCATCGCGAGCACCCGGCCGTTGCGCTCCTTCGGCGGCGGGTCCGGCTTGTCGTCGGTCGTGGCCGGCGCCGCCCCTGCCTCCGCGTCGGGCCGGAACGCGTCGAACCGGCCCTGGTCCGAGTCGCCTGGTGTGGCCGGCCAGGTCGCGGTCTGCTGGCCACCGGGTCGGTTGGCGCCACCCAGCGGACGGCCCGAGTTCAGCGGACCGCTGATCCGGCCCTGCGGACCTGCCTGCGGTGCCCCGGGCGGTGGCGGCATGCCGGGAACGCCGGCGTACCCACCCGGCGGACGGATGCCCTGCGGACCCTCGGGCGCGTCCACGCCGGGCGGCGTGACCCGAGCGCTGGAGCGGTAGCTACCCGGCGGACCAGGCGGCGCGGGCGGCACCTCGATCGGCGGACCGAACGCGGTCGCGTCGCCCGGGCCGAAGCCATCGCGACTCGGCGGGCTGCCGTAGGGAGAGCCGAAGCCACCCTCGTCAGCACGACCGCCGGGCGCACCCGGGAAACCGGGCGGGCCGCCAAAGCCGGTCTCGTCACCGCGGCCGCCAGGCGCACCCGGGAAGCCGGGCTGCTGGCCGCGATCCTCGGGACGGCCCGGCGCACCGGGGAAGCCCGGCTGCTGCTGGCCGCCGAAGCCGCCCTCTTCCGGACGGCCCGGCGCACCCGGGAAGCCCGGCTGACCACCAAAGCCACCCTCGTCAGCACGACCGCCAGGCGCACCCGGGAAACCGGGCTGGCCACCGAAGCCACCCTCGTCAGCACGACCGCCAGGCGCACCCGGGAAACCAGGCTGCTGACCACCGAAGCTGTTCTCGTCACCACGACCGCCAGGCGCACCCGGGAAACCAGGCTGCTGACCACCGAAGCTGTTCTCGTCACCACGACCGCCAGGCGCACCCGGGAAACCAGGCTGCTGACCACCGAAGCTGTTCTCGTCACCACGACCGCCAGGCGCACCCGGGAAACCAGGCTGCTGACCACCGAAGCTGTTCTCGTCACCGCGGCCACCTGGCGCACCCGGAAAACCGGGCTGGCCACCGAAACTGCCTTCGTCACCACGCGCAGGCGAACCCGGGAAACCAGGCTGCTGCTGGCCACCGAAGCCACCGTCCTCTGGACGGGCCGGCGCACCCGGGAAACCCGGCTGACCACCAAAGCTGTTCTCGTCACCACGCGCAGGCGCACCGGGGAAGCCAGGCTGCTGCTGGCCACCGAAGCCACCGTCCTCCGGACGGCCCGGCGCACCCGGGAAACCCGGCTGACCACCAAAGCTGCTTTCGTCACCACGCGCAGGCGAACCCGGGAAACCAGGCTGCTGCTGGCCACCGAAGCCACCGTCCTCCGGACGGCCCGGCGCACCCGGGAAGCCCGGCTGACCACCGAAGCTGCCCTCGTCACCACGGGCCGGCGAGCCAGCGAAACCCGCGTCCTCGCGAGCCGGCGAGCCCGGGAAGCCCTGCGGCCGGAAGCCACCCTCGTCGCCACGGCCCGGGAAGCCCTGCGGGCCGGCGAACCCGCTCTCGTCGCCGCGACCAGGGAAGCCGCCCTGCGGTGCGCCGTTGCTGGGTGCCTCGCCGAAGCCCGGGAAGCTGCCGCTGTCGGGGCCGCCTGGTGCGGCACCGAAGCGGTTGCCGCCCGCCGGCGAGCCGGGGAAGGCCGAACCGGGCTGGTCGGCGCTGGGCGCGAACCCGCTGGGGCCGCGGAACTGCTCGGCACCGGGGCCGCCGAAGCCAGGCGCCTCGGGTGCCGCGGGCGAGTCGGTGGGTGCGCCGACCGCGCGGCCGTAGACCCTCGGCTGGGGCGGCGTGTTCGCGGCCTGCGGTATGGGCTGGTCGGTCGCCGGCTGGACGCGGCTCGCGGTCGGCACCGAAGCGCTGGCGCTGACCGCGCGCCCGGCCGACGCCGTGCCGCTCGGGGGGCCCGAGGTCGGGCCGCCCTGGCTCGGCACCGCCGGGTGGGCGGGGCGTTCCTCGGCGGGCTGCTCGGCGGGGGCGAACTGGCCCGGGTCGATTCGGACCGCGCCCATCGGCACCGACGCGGCACCCATCGACCCGCCGCCGACCCGTGCCGAGCCGACCGACGCCGAGCCGACCGACGCGGAACCCGTGGGTGCGGAGCCGCCGGGCGGCCCACCGCTGGTCGGCGCGGCGCCCTGGTGCGGAGCCGCCGGTGCGGCACCGGAGTCGCTGAAGCCGCGCGTGCCGGCGGCGAAGCCGGAGAAGCCACCGGAGTCACCGCTCGGGAAGCCGCCCGAGTCGCCGCTGGGTCCGCCGGACTGCGCGCCGCTGTCGATCGGCGGAGGGGGCGTCCAGCCGCTCGACCCGGAGTAGCTGTTGGGCGCGCCTGACGAAGGCTCGTTGGTGCCCGGGTCGACCGGCTGCGGAATCTGCACGCGGCCGGTAGCCGGACTGTCGCTCGAGGTGCGCGGCTGCGGCACGCTCGGCGGGTATTCGATCTTTCCGTGGTAGTCGATCGCGCCGTAGCGGTCACCGGCGTCGGCCGGCGACTCGGCGGGCGGGAAGGCTCCGAACGACGCGCCCGGGACCCGGGTCTGCTGCGGGGGCAGCGGGGTCGGCTCGGGTGCCTGCGGGATCGGCGCGGGCGCGGGCGTGTAGTGCGCCGGGACCTCGTCGTGCGCGCCCGGCCGGCGACCGTTGACGGGCCCGTGCTCAGCCCCGCCGTCCCGGCGCGGGGCGCCGTAGGTGTTGTCGGGAGCCGGGGCGCCCCAGGGCGCCTGCTGACCGCCCTGTGGGGGCGTCCACTGATCCGTCCGCTGTGGTGGGTCGTAGCCCGGCGGCGCCCACGACTCGCCTGCCGGTCGGCGCCGCGGGTCGGCCTCGCCGAAACGGTCCCCGCCAGCGTCCGGGGCAGCTTCGTCCGGCTCGTAGCCGGGGTGCTGCGAACCCTCGGACGTCATCGTCGCCTCCTCCATCGCGGAACAGCGACCCTGGTTTCATGCCGATGCCAGGGCAGCCGGACCAACCGTACCGGGCGGTGCGACGGGTAGGAATCCCGGTGCTGTGAGCAGCACCGCAACGGTGTATTCGGTAACCGCACCAATACAAAAGGTCCGCCCGGCAAGCCGGACGGACCTCTGAGTTACGCGGCGTGATTAGCGCTGGCTGCGCTGCGAGATCGCGATGATCTCGGCACGGACCGCGGGCGAGTTGGTCTCGCTGAGCGCCCGCTCGAGCGCACGGACGCGGCGCATCTGGTCACGGTGCGTGCGGAAACGGTCCATCATGGTGCTCATTGCTGTGCTCCCTGGGTCTGCACCGATCGCCCCCAACCGGTGTCTGTACCTATTGTGGCGCATCCAGGCTTCGTTCGCCATCGATTATTAGGTGAGCCGCGCCACCAGCCGAACAAACTAAGGTCATCGCCAAGGTGTACGGAAGAACAAACGAAAGAGCCGGCGTGACCCGAAGGTCACGCCGGCTCCGACAAATGCCGTGAACTACGTCCAAGCGAGCAGCGTCGCCTCGGGATCGTTGAGGAACGCACCCACATCGCGGAGGTACTTCGCGCCGAGCTCACCGTCGATGATCCGGTGGTCGAACGACATCGCGAGCTGGGTGACCTGGCGAATCTTGATCTCGCCCTCGTGCACCCACGGCGTATCGCGCACCGCACCGAACGCGACGATCGCCGACTCGCCGGGCGGCAGGATCGGCGTGCCCGCGTCGACGCCGAAGACACCGACGTTGGTGATCGTGAGCGTGCCACCGGACATGTCGGCCGGCGGCGTCTTGCCCGACTTCGCGGTCTGCACCAATGCGGTCATCGCGTCGGCGAGCTCGCGCAGCGTCAACCGGCCGGCGTCCTTGATGTTGGGGACGATCAGCCCACGCTCGGTCGCCGCCGCGATGCCCAGGTTGACGTAGTCCTTGACGATGATCTCGTCGCCGGCCCACGTCGAGTTGACCATCGGGTGCCGCTTGGCCGCCAGCAGGATGGCCTTCGCCACGAGGAGCAGCGGGGAGATCCGCACCTCGCGCCATTCCGGCATGGCCCGCAACCGGTCGATCGCCTGCATCGTGCGAGTCATGTCGACCGTGAGGAACACCGTCACGTGCGGCGCGGTGAACGCCGACGCCACCATGTTCTCCGCGGTCAGCTTGCGCACGCCCTTGACGGGGATCCGCTGCTCGCGCTGGCCTGCCGGAATCGACACCGCCGGTGCGGCCGGCGCGACAGCGCCGCCGTTCCGCCCCGCCAGCACGTCGTCGCGGGTGATCGAGCCCTGCGGTCCCGAGCCGACCAGCGTGCCCAGGTCGACACCCAGGTCCTTGGCCAGCTTGCGGACCGGCGGCTTGGCCAGCGCGGCCTGGCCGCGTCCTCCGGCGCCGGGGGCGGACGCCGGAACCTCGACCGGCGCAGCCGGCGCGGGCACCACGGGAGCGGGAGCGGGTGCGGATGCGACAACAGGAGCCGGAGCGGCCGCGACCGGCGCACCGTCGCCCTTACGGGGCCGCCGCTTGGCAGCCGCCGTCTTGGGCCCGTAGCCGACCAGCACCGCCGTGCGCCCACCGGGCGCCGGACCACCGATCAGGCCGGGCTCGACAGCACCCTCGGCCGGCGCCACCTCGACCGCGGCCAGCGAGGCCGGCGACGGAGTGGGAGAGTCGCCCGCGGACGGGTCGGTGTCGATCGCGACGATCGCCGCACCCACCTCGACGGTCGTACCCTCGGGGTGGTGGATCTCGACGACCTTGCCGGCCCACTTCGCCGGGATCTCGACGGCGGCCTTGGCCGTCTCCACCTCGACGAGCGGCTGGTTGAGCTCGATCTCCTCACCGACCTGGACGAGCCACTTGAGGATCTCGCCCTCGGTCAGCCCCTCACCGAGGTCGGGCAGGTTGAACACTTTGATCCGGGACATCGCGGTCACCAACCGAACGATCGGTCGACGGCGTCGAGCACGCGGTCGAGATCGGGCAGGTATTCCTCTTCGACCCTAGCCGCGGGGTACGGAGTGTCGAAGCCGGTCACCCGCAGCACGGGGGACTCCAGGGAGTAGAAGCACTCCTCGGTGATCCGGGCGGCGAGCTCCGCGCCGAGGCCCACGTTGCTGGGCGCCTCGTGGACGACCACGCAACGACCGGTGCGGCGGACCGACTCGTAGGCCGGGCCGAGGTCGAGCGGCGAGAGCGAACGCAGGTCGATCACCTCGAGCGAGCGCCCGTCCTCCTCCGCGGCGGCAGCCGCGTCGAGGGCGGTGCGCACCATCGGCCCGTACGCCAGCACCGTCACGTCGTTGCCGGGGCGGACCGTGCGGGACGCGTGCAGCGGGTGGGCCGACGCCGGGTCCAGGTCGAGATCGACGTCGCCCTTCTCCCAGTAGCGCCGCTTGGGCTCCAGGAAGACGATCGGGTCGTCGGACTCGACCGCCTGCTGGATCATGAAGTAGGCGTCTTCCGGGTTCGAGCAGGCGACGACCTTGAGGCCGGCGGTGTGCGCGAAGTAGGCCTCGGGCGACTCCGAGTGGTGCTCGACCGCGCCGATGCCGCCACCGAACGGGATGCGGATGACGATCGGCAGCCGCACCTTGCCCTGCGAGCGGTAGTGCATCTTCGCCACCTGCGACACGATCTGGTCGTACGCGGGGTAGACGAACCCGTCGAACTGGATCTCGCAGATCGGGCGGTAGCCGCGAATGGCGAGACCGATGGCGGTGCCGATGATGCCGGACTCGGCCAGCGGGGTGTCGATCACCCGATCGTCACCGAAGTCCTTCTGGAGGCCGTCGGTGATCCGGAAGACGCCGCCGAGCTTGCCGACGTCCTCACCCATGATGATGACCTTCGGGTCGCGCTCGAGCGCACGGCGCAGGCCGGTGTTGAGGGCTTTGCCCAGAGTCAGCTTCTCGGCCATCAGTGTGCGCTCCCCTCGAACGACGCCTGGTACTCGTTGAACCCCGCGCGCTGCTTGTCGACCAGCGGCGAGCCGTGGGCGTAGACGTTGTCGAAGATCGTCGTCGGCTGCGGGTCGGGCATCTCGAGCACCCGCTCGCGCAGGTGCACGGCCTCGCGCTTGGCCTGCTCGTCGACCTCGGTGAAGAACGCCGCGTCGGCGATCTGCTGCTTCTCGAGGAACGCGCGTACCCGCAGGATCGGGTCCTTGGCCTGCCAGGCCTCGACCTCGCTGGCGATCCGGTAGCGGGTCGGGTCGTCGGAGGTGGTGTGCGCGCCCATCCGGTACGTGTAGGCCTCGATCAACGTCGGGCCCTGACCGAGCCGGGCGTGGTCGAGCGCCGCGCGGGTGACCGCGTACGACGCGAGCACGTCGTTGCCGTCGACCCGGATGCCCGGGAAGCCGAAACCAGCGGCACGCCGGTAGAGGGGGATGCGGGTCTGCCGCTCGAGAGGCTCGGAGATCGCGTACTGGTTGTTCTGGCAGAAGAAGACCAGCGGGGCGTTGAACACGCCGGCCCAGATGAACGCCTCGTTGACGTCACCCTGGCTGGTCGCGCCGTCGCCGAAATAGGCGATAACCGCCTCGCCGTCATCGGTGCCGGTCTTGCCGTCCATGGTCACGCCCATGGCGTACCCGGTCGCGTGCAGGGTCTGCGCCCCGATGACGATCGTGTACATGTTGAATTTGAACTCGTTGGGATCCCAACCGCCCTGGTCGACGCCGCGGAACAGACCCAGCGGCATGATCGGGTCGATACCGCGGCAATAGAGCACACCGTGCTCGCGGTAGGTCGGGAACGCCATGTCCTGGGTCCGCAGCGCGCGGCCGGAGCCGACCTGAGCGGCCTCCTGGCCCAGCAAGCTGGCCCAGATGCCCAGCTCGCCCTGTCGCTGGAGGGCGGTGGCCTCGGCATCCAGCTTCCGGACGATCACCAGATCGCGGTAGAGACCGCGGTATTCGTCGTCGGTGAAGTCGGCGCGGTAGACCGTGCCGTCGGATCCGGTCACCGACTCGATCCGCTCACCTTCGGGGGTGAGCAACTGGACAAGCTCCCCGTCAGGGGGCGAGCCTCCCTTGGCCATCCGTGTCTCCCTGTCTGTGGTGCGGTGCCGGGGGTTTCCCGACGCGCAGCTTGTTGCCTGTCGGGCATCGCCGACGGGCCCTACCTCACCGCGCCTGACCCGGTGGGGCCGCCGCGCGGTTGGGAGCCGACATCGCGTTCCGCGCCCGCCGCAGGGATGTGCTTGAGGCCACGGCCACGTTGCCGTCCTACCCATCCTCGCATTGCCGGGGGCGGTCCCACAGCTTGGTTGACACTCTCCATGATCGACCCTGCCTGGTCCATGCATGGTGAAAGTTGGCACATGGACACGCTGTAGATGACTGGCAAACCGAGCGTAACTGCGCAACCCTGATGGGCGGACGCGATGACCGAATAGGACTGTTTACCCCGGTTAATCCGGCCAGGGTGGGCCTCCGCCGCGTTCGGCGACTCAGCAACAGACGAGGAGTTCGGCCATGCCGGTGAAGGCCCCTTGGCCGCCACCCGGTGGCCGACATCGCGCGACCGGGCTCACCGGCCCGACCAGGCGATACGCCCTCATCGTGCTGGTGCTGGCGGTGACCTCGTCCCTGCCGATCCTGGCCGCCATCGGCCCCGGCGCCGGCTCGGTGGGTGAGGCCCTCGCCGGCGACGACCTCGGCGACACGACCCCGTTCATCCCGCCACCGTCGCCCGGCCCGGTGGTGGTGATCCCGATCCGCCCGGGGCTGCCCGAGCGCCCGCCCCCGGCGCTGGCCACGCTGCCCGCACCGGCCGGCGCGGCCCCACCGCCCCGTCGACCGACGCGACAGACCAGCGCGAAGCCGGCGGCACCGGCCCGGCGCACGGAGTCCGCCCACCGGCGGGCAACGCCGAAGCAGCACCGCCCCCGGGCAGACCACCGCCCTCGGGTCGACCACCGCCAGCACCGTCCGCGCGTCGAGCCGAAGCCACCGCTGGCCCCGCGCCGGCAGCCAAGGGTCGTCCGCAAGTACAAGCTCTGGGACCGGCCGCCGGCGTCGCTAGTCCGCCCGTGCCGTCAGCCGCGTTGGCAGCCGCCCGGCACCGGCCGGGCGTTCAAGCCGCCGGGCGTGCCCCGGTTCCGCGGGCGCTGACCTCAGCCTCGCGCGGTGTGGGTCTCCAGCAGTGGGGCGGTGCCGGGACCGCACTCGTCCCACTCTCCCGCGTAGGCGTGCGCCGCGACGCCACTGGTGCGCAGGTCGCCGGCGCTCGCCGGGTCGAAAAGCTCCGAGGCCTCTGACACCGACGGGTTGTGCCCAATGATCATGACGGTGTTGACCACGTCGTCGACGCCCTGGATCAGGTCGATCAGGTCGGTCCCCTCACCGTCGTAGACCTCGTCCCGGTAGTCGACCTCGGGCGCTGGCGCCTGTTCGCCGGCCGCGTCGGCCAAGCCGAGGGCGATGCCGTGCCAGGTCTGCCGGGTGCGCTTCGACGGTGAACAGATCACCAGGTCGGGCCGGTAGTCGCGGTGGGCCAGCCAGGCACCGATCGCGCCCGCGTCGGCGTGGCCGCGGGCGGTGAGCGGGCGGTCGACGTCACCAACCCCCTCGGGCCGGTCGGCCTTCGCATGCCGCACCAGCAGGATCCTGCGCTCGCTCATGGCGCCAAGCTTGCCTGATTGGCGCTCCATCCACATGGGTAAGACGGACTGTGCCCGCCCGCTCTAGGCACCATGAAGGAGGCGACCGCAGTGGGTATCGGTGGCAGCATCTTCCTAATCGCCGTCGGCGCGATCTTCACGTTCGCGCTGGACGTGAACGTAGGCTGGCTCGACCTTGACGTGGTCGGCTGGGTGCTCATGCTCGCCGGCGTCGTCGGCCTGGTCCTGACCATGTGGCTGTGGCAGAGCCGCAAGCGGACCACCGTCGTACGCGACACCAGGGCCGTCCCCCCGACGGCTCCGCTCCCGCCGGCGCAGGGTCGCGTCGAGGAGTACCACGAGGTGCGTCGCGACGACCGCACGTACTGACCAACGATCGATCTTGTGGCCCCTCACCCCGTGGGGGGCCACAACCATGTTCAGGCGAAGAGCGCCAGGTAGATCGCCACGTGGTGGCAGATGGCCGCGATCAGCGTGCAGGCGTGGAAGAACTCGTGGTGCCCGAACACCGTCGGCCACGGGTTCGGCCGCCGCAGGGCGTAGAACACCGCGCCGACCGTGTACGCCACGCCGCCGGCGAGCAGCAGCAGGAGGCACGCCAATCCGCCGTTCCGGACGATGTCGGGCAGGATCGCCAGGGCGACCCAACCGAGCGCGAGATAGAGCGGCGCGGACAGCCACCTCGAGCCGTGCGGCTTCAGGAGCTTGAGCGTCACCCCGCCGATCGCGCCGGCCCAGACGATGCTCAGGATGATCGTCGCCGTGCGGGTCGGCAGCAGCAGCACGGCGAACGGGGTGTACGTGCCGGCGATGAAGATGAAGATCATGGAGTGATCGAGCCGGCGCATGACCTGATAGCCGCGCTCGGACCAGACCCGGCGGTGGTACAACGCGCTGGTGCCGAACAGCGCACACACGGTGACGCTGTAGACGACGCAGCTCACCAGCGGCGACCAGCCGGGCCGGGTGGCGGCGATCGAGCACAGCACGATGCCGGCCACGACGGCGACGAAGAAGGCGTACGCGTGCAGCCAACCGCGCATGCGCGGCTTGCCGAGATCAGATGGCCGCAGCCGGGACCGGGTGGTCGACGTCGTCACTGGATCAGGCTACCGACCTGCGCTGACAGGAGTCTGGAAGTCCGCGCGACCGCCTCTGTGAAGAGTCCCACGAGATGTCGACAATGGAGCCGTGCACATTCGCTCGGTCGGCGCGGCGGCCCTCCTCATCGAATGCCCGGCGGACGAGGTGGAGGCGTGGCGATCCGAGCTCTGGCGGCGCCGTTCGGCCGGTGAGCTCGCCGTCGCCGAGATCGTGCCGGGGGCGTGCACGGTGCTGCTCGACGGCCTCGCCACACCCGACGCCGGCCTGATCGCCGGCTGGGCGCCGCCGCCGCCCGCCGGCACCACGCCCGGCGACCTCGTCGCGATTCCCACCGTGTACGACGGCCCGGACCTCGCCGCAGTCGCCGCGCTGTGGTCGATGCCGATACCCATGGTGATCGACCGATTGACGGAAACGGAGTTCCGCGTGGCGTTCTGCGGCTTCGCTCCGGGTTTCGGCTATCTGACCGGGCTGCCGCCCGAGCTGGCCGTGCCCCGGCTCGCCACGCCCCGCACCTCGGTGCCGGCCGGTTCGGTCGGGCTCGCGGGACCGTACGCGGGCATCTATCCGACCTCCTCCCCCGGCGGCTGGCAGCTCGTCGGCCGCACCGAGGTCACCCTGTTCGACGTCGACCGGGACCCGCCCGCGCTGCTCGCGCCCGGCACCACGGTCCGGCTGGTGCGGGCATGACGGCGGTGTTGGAGGTGGTCCGGGCGGGCGCGTTGACCACCGTGCAGGATCTCGGCCGCCCCGGGTACGCGCATCTCGGCGTCCCGCGCTCCGGCGCACTGGACGCGCCCGCGCTGCGCCGGGCCAATGCCCTCGCCGGCAACGACCCGGGCGCCGCGGGACTGGAGACCACGCTGACCGGGTGCGCGTTCCGGCTGCCCTCGGGCGGCGTCATCGCCGTGACCGGTGCGACGGCCCTTGTACGCGTCGACGGCGTCCCGGCCGACCCGTCCGCGCCGGTCCCAGTGCCGGCCGGCGGCCTGGTCGACGTAGGCCGGGCGACCGTCGGGGTGCGGTCGTACGTCGCGGTGGCCGGCGGCCTGGCGGTGCCGCCGGTGCTCGGCAGCCGGGCGACCGACACGCTCTCCGGGCTCGGCCCGGCCCGGGTGCGCGACGGCGACCGACTTCCGCTCGGGCCGGTGGTGTCGGATCCGGGCACGGCCGCTCCCCCGGCGGCGCTGGGCGGGTCTGTCCGGCTGCCCGTCCGGCTCGGGCCGCGAGACGGCTGGTTCACCACGGCGGCCGTGGAGACGCTGCTGACCACCGCGTACACGGTGAGCCCGCACAGCAACCGGGTCGGCGCGCGGCTGGCCGGCGCGGCCCTGACCCGCGCGGACGCCCGCGAGTTGCCGAGTGAGGGCGTGGTGCTCGGCGCGGTCCAGGTCCCGGCCGACGGGCAGCCGCTGGTCTTCCTGGCCGACCACCCCACGACCGGCGGATATCCGGTGATCGCGGTCGTGACCGACGTAACCGCCCTGGCCCAGGCCCGTCCGGGCAGTACCGTCAGATTTCATGGACCTGAACGCTGACCTGGCCGAGGGCTTCGGCATCTGGCGGCTCGGCGACGACGACGCGCTGCTCGACGTGATCACGTCGGCCAACGTCGCGTGCGGCTTCCACGGCGGTGACTCGAGCACCATGCGGCGGGTCTGCGCGACGGCGGCGGCCCGGGGTGTCGCGGTCGGCGCCCAGGTCGGGTATCGCGACCTGGCCGGCTTCGGCCGGCGCCGGATCGACTACACGTTCGACGACCTGCGCGACGACGTCATCTATCAGATCGGCGCGCTCGACGGCTTCTGCCGGGTGGCCGGCAAGTCGGTCCGCTACGTCAAGCCGCACGGCGCCCTCTACAACGTCGCCTCCGTCGACGAGGTGCAGGCGGCGGCGGTGGTCGCGGCGGTACGCGACTACGACCGCGCGCTGCCGTTGCTCTGCTCGCCGGGTTCCACGCTGGCCGAGCTCGCGGTCGGCGCCGGGCTCAACGTGGTCGCCGAGGGCTTCGCCGACCGGGCGTACGAGCCGGACGGCAGCCTGGTCCCCCGGTCCAAGCCGGGCGCGGTGATCGCCGACCCGGACGCGGTGGTGGAGCGCGCACTCCGGCTCGCCCGTGAAGGCACGGTGGTGGCGATTGACGGCTCGGTCATCCCGCTCCGGGTCGCCTCGATCTGCCTGCACGGCGACACGCCTGGCGCGGCCGAGCTCGCCCGCCGGATCCGCGACGCCTTGACCGGCGCCGGGACCCCCCTCAAGCCGTTCGCGGCTTAGCCATGATCCAGACCGCGTAGCACGAGGGCCACTCGCTGGGTGCCGTCGGCGCTGACCTTGATCGGGACGCCCCAGTCCTGGCGGGTCAGGTGGCAGGCGGCGTGCTCGGCCTCGGCGTCGCAGGTCGCGGCCTGGGCTACCACCTGCAGCACCCCGCCCTCGATGTCACCGGCGATGACCAGCGTGCGGCGCAGGTCGGTGGTCGCGCCCGCACCCTCGACCAGCAGCTCCGGCGGCGACGCGGAGACGGTCAGCCGGGTCGACGGACCGAACTGCTCGTCGAGCTTCTGGCCCGGCGCCGGTGTGAAGATCACGTCGAGCGTGACCTCGCCCGCGGCGACCGTCGTCGGCGTGCGCTCGGTCCGGTGCCGGGTGCCGGGTGCCGTCGACCCGCCGGTCGCGGCGAGCGCACCCGGAGCGAGTGCGGTCAGCCGGTGCGCGGCCGACTCGACGACCAGCACGTCGCCGGTGCTCGTGACGACGATGCCGCTCGGTTCCGCCAGCCCCTCGGCCACGGTCGACACGGTGTCGCTGTCCGGATCGAAGCGCCGGACCGCCCCGTTGTACGTGTCGGCGACCAGCACCGACCCGTCGGCCAGCGCGCACACGCCCAGGGGGTGCTGGAACAGCGCCTGGTCGGCCGGCCCGTCCATGTGCCCGAAATCGAACAGCCCCTGCCCGGCCGCGGTGTGCAGGACGTTGGCCTCGACGTAGCGCAGGGCGCTGGTCTCGCTGTCGGCGATCCAGAGCCGGGCGCCGTCGGCGGAGGTCGACAGCCCCGAGGGCTGCGCCATCCAGACGTCGGGCAGCGGCCCGTCACGCAGCGCCTCGACGGTGGTGCCGGCGTAGACGCCGGTGGTGCGCTTGCCCGGGTCGTACCACCAGAGCTGGTGAATGCCGGCCATCGCGATGATCAACTGGTCGTCGAACCAGGCGACGTCCCAGGGCGACGACAGGTCGCTGGCCAGCGCGTCGTGCGCGTGGTCGTCGACGGTCGACCGCCACTGCCGGCCGGTGCCGGCGATGGTCACGACGTCGCCGCTGGCCAGCTTGAGCCCGCGCAGCAGGTGGTTGGCGGTGTCGGCGACCACGACTTCGTAGCCGGCGGCCTCGGCGATCTCCGGCGGCAGCAGGCAGAGCCCCTGCGGCTCGGCGAACTCGGCCGTCTCCGGCCCGCCGTCGTTTCGCCCGCGCGTGCCGGCTCCGATCCGCCGGACGACGGTCTCGCCGTCGGGCTCGAGCTCGACGATCGAGTGCCGGGCCGAGTCAGAGACGAGCAGGTTCCCGCTGGGCAGCACGAGCGCCTTGCCCGGGAACCGAAGCGTGGTGGTGGGCGCCTCGGGCGCGACGTACGGCCCGTCGCCGCGATGCAGCGTCCCCTTGGCCTCGTGGGTGGCGACCAGCTCGTCGATCAGCCGCCCGAGCCCTTCGGCGTGCCCTTCACCGGCCATGTTCGCGACGACGTAACCCTCGGGGTCGACCACGGTCAAGGTCGGCCACGCCTTCGCCGCGTACTGGTCCCAGGTGATCAACTCCGGGTCGTCGAGCACGGGGTGATCGACCTCGTACCGCTCGACCGCGTCCCGCAGGGGCTCGGGGTCACGCTCGTGCTCGAACTTCGGGGAATGAACACCGATCACGACGAGCACGTCGCCGTACTTCTCCTCGAGCGGCCGAAGCTCGTCGAGCACGTGCAGACAGTTGATGCAGCAGAAGGTCCAAAAATCGAGCAGGACGATCTTGCCCCGCAGATCAGCGATCGACAGGTCCTGGCCACCGGTGTTGAGCCAACCACGGCCTTTGAGCTGCGGCGCCCGTACGCGAGGAGTCACCGGTCAATCCTGCCTGACGCACGAACGGCGCGCCCCAGCACGGGTCGCGCCGTTCGTCGTGCGGGTGGTTAGAAGGCCTCCTCCGGGAGGTCCATCAGGTCCAGGGTGGTGCCTTCGATGATGCGGCGGTCGGCGCCCAGGCGGGGCAGGACCTCGCGGGCGAAGAACCGGGCCGCGGCGACCTTGCCCGTGTAGAAGGCGTCCGGGCCCTCGGCCAGCTTCCGCAGAGCGACGTCGGCCTGGCGCTGGAGGAGCCAGCCCACGATCAGGTCGCCGACGGCGAGCAGGAAGCGCCGGCTCGCCAGCCCGACCTTATAGATCGCGCGCGGGTCCGTCGCGGCCTCGCCCAGCCAGCCGGTCATGACGCCGAGCATCGTCTGGGTCTCGACCAGGGCCTTGCCCAGGGCGAGTCGCTCTTCCTTGAGTTGGCCGTTGCCGCCCTCGGACTCGATGAACTGCTGGATCTCGCCGGCCACGGCCATCAGCGCGCGGCCCTGGTCCTTCACGATCTTGCGGAAGACCAGGTCGAGGCTCTGGATCGCGGTCGTGCCCTCGTACAGCGTGTCGATCTTCGCGTCGCGGACGTACTGCTCTAGCGGGTAGTCCTGCAGGAAGCCCGAGCCGCCGAAGATCTGGAGGGCCTCCGAGCCGAGCATTTCGTACGCGCGCTCCGAGCCGAGGCCCTTGACGATCGGCAGCAGGAAGTCGTTGACCTTCTTGGCCAGCTTCTCACCGAAAGCGTCGCCGGTGTGCGCGGCCAGTTTGATCTTGTCCTGCCACGACGCGGTGTACACAACCAGGGCGCGCATGCCCTCGGCGTACGACTTCTGGAGCATCAGCGACCGGCGTACGTCCGGGTGGTGCGTGATGGTCACCCGCGGCGCGTTGCGGTCGCCCTGCTGCAAGAGGTCAGCGCCCTGCACCCGCTCCTTCGCGTAGTCGCGCGCGTTCAGGTAGCCGGTGGACAGCGTGGCGATGGCCTTGGTGCCGACCATCATCCGGGCGTACTCGATGATCAGGAACATCTGCCGGATGCCCTCGTGGACGTCGCCCATCAGCCAGCCCTTGGCCGGGACGCCGTGCTCTCCGAAGGTCAGCTCGCAGGTGTTGGAGACCTTGATGCCCATCTTGTGCTCGACGTTCGTGGCGAAGACGCCGTTGCGCTCGCCGAGCGCGCCGGTCTCCTCGTCGAAGTGGAACTTCGGCACGATGAACAGCGACAGGCCCTTGGTGCCGGGGCCGCCGACGCCCTCGACGCCGACCGGGCGGGCCAGCACGTAGTGGACGATGTTCTCGCTCAGGTCGTGCTCGCCCGAGGTGATGAAGCGCTTGACGCCCTCGAGGTGCCACGAGCCGTCAGGCTGCGGAATAGCCCGGGTGCGACCGGCGCCGACGTCGGAGCCGGCGTCGGGCTCGGTGAGCACCATGGTCGACGCCCAGCCCTTGTCGATGAACAGCTCGGCCCACTTCTTCTGCCGCTCCGTGCCCTCGCGGTGCAGCGTCGTGGCGAACGACGGGCCGGACGCGTACATCCAGATCGGAGCGTTGGAGCCCAGGATCAGCTCGGCGAGCGACCACCACAGGGCGCGCGGCGCCGAGGTGCCGCCGAGCTCCGTCGGCAGGTCCAGGCGCCAGAACTCGGCATCCATGAAGGTGTGGTACGAGCGCTTGAAGGCCTCGGGCAGCGGCGCGGTGTGCGTCGCGGGGTCGAAGACCGGCGGGTTGCGGTCGCTGTCGGCGTAGCTGGCGGCGAGGTCTTCGCGGGCGAAGCGGTCGAGCTCGGCCAGCATGGTGCGGGCGGTGTCGACGTCGACCTCGCCGAAAGGCTCCTGGCCGAGGACCCGGTCGGTGCCGAACACCTCGAAGAGGTTGAACTCGATGTCGCGCACGTTGCTCTTGTAGTGCGTCATGTGCCTCGGTTCCCCGATCCCAGCGGCGTTGGTTACCCGTCAGTAACACAGGTTATTACCTGCGAGTAGCCCTCACAAAGAGCCCCAACCGGTGACCGGCGCCACAGTACGTCGATAGGGGCGCCCCTTTTGAACCCGTTTATCGGCTTATGGGGGTCAATATTGGGTGGAGTCAAGTCGGCGCGCCGACAGTCGCGTCACCGTTACTGGCCAGGGGTCGTTTTGGTAGTTACCCGCCGCAATCCGACGGCGCAGTTTCGCAGGAGGTCCCCGATGACTCTCGCCCATCTCGCTGCCCTGCTGCTCAACCCGCGCGCCGGCTATGTCGGCCGGCACCGCGCGCCCGAAGCCGAACGGATCGTCGCCGCGGCGGCGGTGCCACAGTTGGCGGCCGCCAAGGTGCCCTGAAGGTTACTCGCTACCAACTTCCCAGCTAGGGATGCTGGCAGTGGTGACGGGACGCTGCCCGGCGTACTCCATCAGGACGACAGCGATGTCGTCGTCGAGCCGCCCGTGCACCCACTCGACCAGCGCCGTCTCGAGTGAGGCCAGACCGTCGCCGACCGTGCCGTGGCCGAGCAGCCGCCACGCGCGGTCGGCGATCGGGAAGAACTCGCCCTCCCGGCGCGCCTCGCCCAGACCGTCGGTGAACAGCAACAGCCGGTCGCCGGGCTCGAGTCGCTCGACCCGCGGGCGGACCACCGGCATGAAGCCCAGCGGCGGCGCCGGTGCCGGCGGCTCCAGCGGGATCACCTCGCCCCGGCGGAGCAGCAGCGGCGCCGGGTGCCCACAGTTGACGATCGTCAGCGTGCCGCCGCGCTCCTCGACCAGCGCGGCCGTCACGAAGTCCTCGTCGCCTACGCTGCGCGCCACGGCCCGGTCCAGATCGGCCACGATCGCGCGCAGGT
The DNA here is from genome assembly GCF_900107455.1 of Asanoa ishikariensis. Lineage (GTDB taxonomy): Bacteria > Actinomycetota > Actinomycetes > Mycobacteriales > Micromonosporaceae > Asanoa > Asanoa ishikariensis. The sequence goes on from NZ_FNQB01000006.1 coordinate 317,678, forward strand.
CGGCCCGCTCGTAGGCGACGTGCCGGTAGGAGCCGAGCACGATGCTCGCGGTGCGGACGGCGTCGAGGCCCTTTCCACGTACGTCGCCGATGATGACCCGCACGCCGTACGGCGTATCCAGGCACTCGTAGAGGTCTCCGCCGATCTCGGCGGTCGCGGTGGCGGAGATGTAGCGGCCGGCCACCGAGAGCGAGCCCATCTGGGGGACGATCGGACGGAGCACCGCCTGCTGTGCCACCTGGGCCAGTTTGGACAGTTCCGCGATCTTCGTCGCCTGGCGCTCCCGGATCACCGCCACGACCGCCGCGATCGCGGTGGCCAGCGCGACGCCGACGACGTTGACGCCGGTCGCGAGCGACACGCCACGGGCGGCCAGAGCGAACGCGATGCCGACCACTGTGGCGAGTACGCCGACCGCCAGCACCATTCGCCAGGATGCGAACGCCGCGGCCAGGAAGGGTGCGGTCGCCACCAGGCCGACGTAGTTGGCACCGTTGCCGTCGGCGATCTCCACCGCCGACACGATCACGAGCAGCACAAGGGCCGCGCCGAGGCCGGCGCGGGAACCAGGGCTGAGCGGGCGGCGGCCCGCCGGGGCGAACTGCATGGGTACGCGGAACAGCATGCCTGATGGACGTGCGGGACAGAACGAAGTTGGCCCCTCGGCCATCCGGTTCTGACCAACCCGGTCGGTTTCCTCAGTTGTCGAGGATGTCGTACTTGACGGTCAACTCGCCCTGACTCAGGCTCGCGATCGCCGCGAACGCCGCCCGGGACAGGTCGATGCAGCGCCCGGAGACGAACGGACCACGGTCGTTGATCCGTACCACTACCGATTTGCCGTTGCTCGGGTTCGTCACCCGTACGCGCGTGTTGAACGGCAGGGTCTTGTGCGCGGCGGTCAGCGCATCGGGGTTGAACGCCTCGCCGTTGGCGGTCGTCTGCCCCTCGTCGTAGTAGGACGCGCCGCAGGTGCCGCTGCTGACCACGGAGCCGCCGGTAGCGGGCTTGCTGGTGGTGGTCTTCTCGGGCGTGGGCTTCTTCGAGCTCGGTGGGCGGACGCTGCCCCGCGAGGTGTGCTCGGGCGACCGGGTCGTCTTCGGTTTCGGAGTCGTCGTGGGCGTCGGCGTGACGGCCGCTACTGTGGGTGACGGCGTCTCCGCGCTTGGTGCAACTTCCGTCGATTGTGGGACTTCGATCCGGCCGACTGTGGACGCGGACTTCTCCTCGGTCAGCTTGAGAGCGCCGAAAGCGCCGCTGACCAGCAACGCCAGCACGACGACCGCGGTCGCCACAGGCCCGAACAGCGAGGCTGCGGCCGGCTGCCTGGTATGCCTACCCGCCACGATCTCGGGCTCCTTCCGCCGGGGGTGAACCGTTGCGGACCGTACCGAGAGTGGTACGTCGGATGTCAACGTGATCATTGGCTTTCGCCCGACTATGGACCGAAACGTTCAACCGATCGACTGACCCTGCGGTGGGCCGCGCGTGCCGATGTGCAGGATGGTCACGTGGCCACCTCTCCGCCGTTGCGGGACGACCCGTTGCGCCTCGCCCTCGCCGAGGCGTTCCACTGGTTCGACCCCGGCGCACACAGCGACCACCTCGTCAGCGATGTGTCCGGTTGGTGGCATTCGCCGGAGCTATTGGCGTCGGTCGGGCCGGCACTGGCCGACCTGTTCGCCGACGAGGCACCGACCCTGGTCGTCTCGCCCGAGGTCACGGGCTTCCTGGTCGGCCCCCTGGTGGCGGTCGCGCTGGGGGTCGGCTTCGCACCGGCGGTCAAGGACGGCGGCGACCGGCGCCTGGTCGACCGGGTGACCTGGGCTCGCACGCCACCCGACTACAGGGGCCGCGAACTGCGGTTGGGCGTACGGGACCGGCAGATCCGCGCCAACGACCGCGTGCTGGTGGTGGACGACTGGGTGGCCACCGGCGCGCAGGTGCAGGCCCTCTACGACGTGGTCGCCCGGCGGGGTGGGACGGCGGTCGGGTGCGCGGCGATCGTGAACGCCGGCCCGCCGCCGCTGGCCGCGGACCTGCGGCTGCGATCGCTGTTGACGGTGGCGGACCTCAGCTAGCTCGTTGTCTCTCCGGGTGATGCGAACCAGGCCGCGGTGTCGCCGGCCAGGGCGCGTTCGAGCCGCAACGTGGCGACCTCGTCCAGCGGCGGGTGGTCGTCGACGGGGAACCAGCCGACCTCCAGCGACTCGTCGTCGTTGACCGTCGCGCTCGCCGTCAACGGCCGGCAGGCGAAGGTGACGTTGAGGTACTGGCAGACGTCGCCGTTGGGATAGGTCACCACCGGGCCGACGGTCACCGAGGTGATCCGCTCAGGCTCGACGCGCACACCGGTCTCCTCGAAGACCTCCCGCACGATCGCGGCGGCTGGCTCCTCGCCCGGTTCCGGGATCCCGGAGATCAGCGACCAACGCCCGGTGTCGGCCCTGCGACCCAGCAGGATCTCGCCGGCCGCGTTCTGGACCACGGCGCTGACGCCCGGCAGCCAGAGCGGGGTGTGCCCGATGTGGACCCGGATGTCGGTTATGAAGCTCGGAGTCGCCACGGCACCACCCTAAACACGGGTTGGTGCAGCTAGAGCCAGCTACCACCCCGAGGGATCACTGACGGGTATAGCGCTATCTGCCATATTGCAGATTGGGGCCTACCGGAGAGCTAGGTATCCCAGGTGCAATAGACGTAGCGAGAACCCGGGAGGAGGTCCAGATGCCCACCTACTATCCCGGTCCGGACGTGAAGATCACCGATAAGGCCTTCACCGTCCTGGGCGATCGGCCGAGCCGGTTCCAGATCAAGGACCTGGTCGACCCGTACGTCGTCCGCGGCGATCGGCACCCCGCTGGCGTGGTGACCGGTCGCTTCGCCATCGGCACCGTAGTGATCGGCACCGTGAGCTGGCCGATCCACGACTCCCTGCTGCTGCACGCGGCCATCCTGGTCGCGGTCGCCATCCCCGTGCTGGCGACCGGTGCGTGCCTGCGCGCCGCCCCACGCACCTACCAGCTGTGGGCGGTCCACCGGTCGACGGAAGTCTGCCTCTACAGCACCGCTCATCCGGCACGGTTCGGCCAGGTTCGGCGGGCCCTGGTGCGAGCCGTGGAAGAACAGCATCGCCAACGCGCTACGACGTCGTGGCTGCGCGAGATCGAACGCTGAACTGCCCCGATCGGGCGCCGAGGGTGGACCGGCCCACCCTCGGCGTCTTGGTGCGCCCGAGCGGGCGCACTCGGCGTTGTTGGTGCGCCCACTGCGTTTATTGGTGCGCCCGTTCGGGTGCACTCGGCGTTGCCGGTGTGCCACTCTGCGATATAGCTGGTTGCGGGATAGCGGTGAGGGAGGTCGCGATGCATAATGTCGGTGACCCGCGCGTCCGGCTGACAGGCGTAACACTGACAACTTACGCTGGCAGCGAGATCACTGCCCGAGGGGCCGCACACAGCGACACGGCACGCCGCCGTACGCCCGACGCGCGCTCTTATGCTGGACAAGGAGAGCGCCAACGATGGCCGACTCGCCCTACGTAGCACGCCGTCGCGTGCGGTTGGCGATCCGGCGCGCTCGTGACGGCAAGAACTTCACCCAGAGCGACGTGGCTGAGGCCATGGAGTGGTCACTGTCCAAAGTGATGCGCATCGAGAGCGGCGAAGTCACGATCTCGCAGAACGACCTGCGACCGCTGCTCGCTTTTCTCGGTGTCAAGGACAGGGCAGAAATCGAGTCGCTGGTCGTGTCCGCGAAGCTTTCGAAGCAGCGCGCCCAGTGGTGGGAGACACCGCAGTACCGCGACCTCCTGACGCCGGCCATCGTCCAGCTCATCGGTCTCGAGCTGGCCGCGCGGGAGATCCAGTACTTCTATCCCATGGTGGTGCCGGGCCGGCTGCAAACTCCGGCCTACACGCGCGCCGTATTCGAGACGTTCGCCGGCGAGCTCAGCGAGGAAGCGATCGACGCGCGCGTGCGTATGCGTGAGATGCGCCGACAGAGCTTCCTGGACGCCGCCGAGCACCCCGAGGTCAACCTGGTGCTCGACGAGTCTGTGCTCTATCGCCAGGTCGGGGGCGCTGAAGTCCTGCGCCACCAGCTCGAACACCTGCTCGTTCTGATCGGCGAGCGACGTATCTCGGTGCGGATCATTCCATTCAAGGAACAGTCGCCGATTCCCATGCTGGCGACTTACGAAATTGTCTCTCTCGTCGACGGCACCACCGTTCTCTATCGCGAGAGCGACACCCTCGACGAGATTGTCGAAGACCACGAAAAGATCAAGCGGCATCGGGAGATCTTCGACCGCGTTTGGCAAGCTGCGTACGACGAGCCAACCTCGGCGGGGCTAATCAAGGACCACGCCACCGCGCTGTCCTGAAACCGCTATACATAAACCACGGACGAAAGGCACGTCAGTTGAAGAAGTCGAGTGCGGCCATCTCATGGCGCAAGAGCAGCCGGTGTGCGTCCGGCGCTTGCGTCGAGGTCGCTGACGCGGTGGACATGGTTCTGATGCGGGACTCCAAGTCGCCGGCGGGGGAGCCGCTGGAGTTCCCCAAGGGTGTGTGGACCAATTTCATGGTTGACCTCAAAGAGGGACGATTCCGCGCAAATTGATTAGCGATTGTGAGCCGCGGGCGTCGCGGTATATCTGATATCAAGGTGTACGCGGCTCACGATCGACTCGTTCTTCAGATGCCACAAATAACGCAAACCACCGCGCAGTATCGCATTAACTGGCACTCCTTGCGTTCATTCACGTTCCCTGCGTTCAAGTAGGTGCTTACCCTAGGCGTTAGGTCACTACTAGGGAGCGTGACTCATGTCCAAAGATCAGAGTCGGATCAAATGGCTTAAGCGATGCGCGACCGGCGCATGTGTCGAAGTCGGCGCGCTCAACGGCCAAGTGCTCGTCCGTGATTCCAAAGACCCCGCCGGGCCGATCGTGGCCTTCTCCTGCTCAGCGTGGAGCGAGTTCGTCACTGGCCTACGCGAGGGCCAACTCAGCCGCTGAGCCCGCGGCACGCCGGGAGCGAGCCATCGCCTCGCACCGAGCCCCTCCCCTCGCACCCGTCGATCGCGGCGCTTTGTGCGGCCAGCCGGAACCGCACCGTCGCCACGATTCAACCGACACCGTTGCGGCCCAGGTCAAGGCGTCGCCGTTCCGACGCCGAGGTCGACAGAACGCCTTGACCGCCGCGACGGTGCACCGCGAACAACTAGAGGGCCGGATAAGCCTGCGGCAGCCCGCAGGCGCGAGCCCGTTTCGCCCGACGCGGACTGCCGGGCACATCGCAGCCCGCGGCCCGTCGCGGCCCGTCGCCCGTCGCGGCCCGTCGCGGCCTGTCGCCCCGTCGCGGCCTGTCGCCCCGTCGCGGCCTGTCGCCCCGTCGCGGCCTGTCGCCCCGTCGCGGCCTGTCGCCCCGTCGCGGCCTGTCGCCCCGTCGCGGCCTGTCGCCCCGTCGCGGCCTGTCGCCCCGTCGCGGCCTGTCGCCCCGTCGCGGCCTGTCGCCGCCCGCGGAGCGTCGTGGCCCGCGGCCCGTCGCGGCCCGCGGCCCGTCGCGGCCCGTCGCCCGTCGCGGCCCGTCGCGGCCTGTCGCCCCGTCGCGGCCTGTCGCCGCCCGCGGAGCGTCGTGGCCCGCGGCCCGTCGCGGCCCGCGGCCCGTCGCGGCCCGCGGCCCGTCGCGGCCCGCGGCCCGTCGCGGCCCGCGGCCCGTCGCGGCCCGTCGCCCGTCGCGGCCCGTCGCCCGTCGCGGCCCGTCGCCCGTCGCGGCCTGTCGCGACCCGTCGCTCGTCGCGGCCTGTCGCGGCCCGGGAGCGTCGTCGCCTGTCGCGGCCCGCGGCCCGCGGCCCGTCACGACCCACCGAGCGGCGCGGCCCGCGGAGCGGCGCGGCGCCCACGATCGCGCCGGACAGACGCGCACGCCTCCCGATGATCATTCCGGGCCGGATGCCGCCGCGGAGATAAGCAAGGGTCCCTTGTTAACGCTTTTCGCAGCGTAAGGGACCCTTGCTAACGCTCTGAGGCCGCGGGTGCCGCGGCGGCGCCGGACCACCGCGGGCGCCGTTCGGGCGCGGAGCTGGCAGCGATGCGTCAGCGAGCGGTCCCCGGCGGGAGCGACGGTCGCGCCCCCGGCGGGCCCGGGACCAGATGTTGATCGGTCGTTATGCGGTGGGGAACCAGAGGGCGATCTCGCGCTTCGAGCTCTCCGGGGAGTCGGAGGCGTGCACGAGGTTCTCGCGGTTCGAGAGGGCGAGGTCGCCTCGGATCGTGCCGGCGGCGGCCTTGCGGGCGTCGGTGGCGCCGACCAGCGTGCGGACGACCTCGATCGCGGTGTCGCCGCTCAGGATCAGGGCGACCAGCGGCGCGCTGGTCATGAACTCCTTGAGCGGCGGGTAGAACGGCTTCTCGACGTGCTCGGCGTAGTGCGCGTCGGCGAGCTCCGCGTCCATCTGGCGGCTGACCATCGCCTCGATGGTCAGGCCCTTGCGCTCGAAGCGGCTCAGGATCTCACCGACCAGGCCGCGGTGGACCGCGTCGGGCTTGATCAGCACAAGCGTGCGCTCGACCGGGCTGCTGGACACGTTGAACATCCTCCTGAAGCTGGGAGGTTCATGTTACCGATGGTGGATCACCCACTGTCTGCCGGCTCTTCCCTATGCGGGCGCACGGGGCCTAGCCTTCTTGGTGACTCAGGGGAGGTCCACAGTGGCGAACGGCAACCGCCGCCCGCTCGCACCGGTCCGGAAGCTGTTCGCCGCGGTGCTGGGCACCTGTGCGCTGTTCGTGGTCCTGTTCGGGATCGGGATGCAGAGCCTGGCGATCGTCGCGCTCGGCATCGCTCTGTTCGTGCTCGCCGTCGGGCTTGTGCTGGTCACGGCCATTCGCGGTGGGGCGCGGGCCTGGGTGGCCGGCACCGCGCACGTACACAGCGTCTCCGAGCCCCCGGCCTCGTCGGTGTTCGGGCGCTGCGAGCTACAGGTGCTGGTCGACGCGCCGGGCGTCGCGGGGCGGCTGGTCCGGATGCGCGACCCGCGCGTACCCGTCGCCAAGTGGCCCGACGTCGGCGCCAGCCTGCCGATCATGGTGGCGATCGACGATCCGCGGCACATCCGCATCCTCTGGGACGAGGTGCTCACCCACGCCGAGGCGGCGGCCGCCTCTCGCGAGGACGACCTCGGTCCCCTCGAAGACGACGAGACGCGCTGGCCGCGGTCCGACGACGACTACGTGCCGCCGGCGCCCATGGAGACCATCGAGACGACCACCGCCGACCTGACCGACGAGCTCAGCGGCCTGCGCAAGCCGACCGAGCCGGTGGTCGTGCACCAGACTCCCGGCGGTCCGATCGTGGTCGAGGGGACGCTGGTCGACCAGCCCGGCGCCGACTCGCCGCCGCTCGCCCGCCGGGCCGCGCGGCCCAACCCGCGCAAGACGCGCGCGGAACGGGCGTCCCGGGAGGAAGGCTCCGGGGGCACGGCCACCGTGACCGCACCGCCTCCGGCTGACGTGCCGGGGCAGCGGGGTGCCGCCGGGCCCAACACCGAGCGGCCTGACGACGTCTTCGACCAGGACGCGAACTGGGCCGAGCCGCTGTTCACGGAACGGCGGGTGAGCCGGCCGGCTTCGGCGGGTTCGACCTCGGCCGAGTCGGAGGCTGATGCGGAGTCGGGCCGCGGTCGGCCCGACGAGACGGCCGAGGCGCGGATGAGGTCGGGCGCGGCCACGGATGACGGGCCGGCCCGCGAGAGCGTGGCCGAGCCCAGCGACGAGCCGGCACCTGATGCTGGCGCCGTTGACGAACCAGCGACCGCCGCACGAGCCGACAGTCCGGTCGAGACCGCCGACGAGCCGGCGGCTGATGACGAGTCGGAGCACCTTGGCGAAGGCTGGTCCGCCGGCAGTCGTGGTGAGCAGGCCGCTGCCCTGGCGGATCAGGGCGGTGCGGCGGCCTTCGTCCGGTCGGAGGGCGACGAGCCCAAGGCGACCACCGAAGCCGCACCGACGGCTGACGACGCGGCACCGAAGCAGGCCCGCAACGGCACCACCGGCGAGGGTGACGACGGCGTGTTCGCCGATCTGTACACCGCTTACCCGAGCGCCCGGCCCGGCGACACCGGCGCGACCATCCACGGGGTCGGGCTGACCTTCCTGGTCCGCGACCTCGGCCGCTCGGTCGCCTTCTACCGCGACATGCTCGGCTTCCAGGAGATCGACACCGGCGAGCACAACGCCGTGCTGGCGTCCGGCGACACCCGCATGGTGCTCCGCGAGATCAAGGACGCGTCCGCGGTCAACCGCCGGCTGGTCCACCTCAACCTCGAGGTCGGCGACGTGCTGACGGTGTACGAGGACCTGCGCGCAAAGGGCGTCCGGTTCACGTATCCGCCCCGGGTGGTCAATCGCGGCGTGAAGCTGGAGCTCTGGGCGGCCGCGTTCAAGGACCCGGACGGCCACGGCATCGCGATCACCCAGTGGCGCAGCCGGGAAACGGGGTAGCCCCACCGCTCCGACCCGTGGCGGGTTGGTGATCCAGCCTGGACGAGAGGAGCGCCGCTGTGGCGCCTACGGTTCTGAACGTCGCGTTCGACTCCGCCGACCCGTACGCCCTGGCGTCGTTCTGGAGCAAGGTGATGTCGGTGCCGCTGGCCGCTGACGACTTCCCCGGCGACCCGGCGGCCAGCATCGAGCTGCCCACGGGCCTGCACCTGTACTTCCAGATCGTGCCGGAGCCGAAGACGGCGAAGAACCGCGTGCACATCTGCCTGCGCCCGGACGTGCCACGGGACGAAGAGGTCGCCCGGGTGCTCGCGCTCGGCGCCACGATCGTCGACGACCGCCGTGCTCCCGCGCCCGGCGAAGACGGCGGCTGGGTGGTCTTCGCCGACCCCGAGGGCAACGAGTTCTGCGTCCTGCGGGGGCCGGGCGAGCCGCACCCTTAGCCGAGGATGGAGCGCCGGACGTAGAGGATGTAGACCCAGACCAGGCCGAAGATCACGCCCAGCGCGAAGAGGGACCAGTGCAGGAAGCCGCCGAGCAGGAGGGCGCCCTGTACGACCGTGCCGGCCGTCCACACCCACGGCCGGCGCAGCATCCCGCACAGCACGAAGCAGACGACGCTGAGCCCGACCACCGCCCAGACCGCGCCGGTGCTCAGGTGGCCACCGAGCAGCCGGATCGGCTGGATCGCCAGCAGCAGCACGAGCCCTTGCAGCGCGAGCGCCGCAGCGCCCATCCCGCGGACCGCTCCCGCCGGGTTGCGCAACCCCGACCGTCGGTATCCGGGCGGTAGGTCGTCCGCGTCGGCCGGCGCGGAACCCGGCTCGGGGGCCGGCGGTGCCGCTTCGGGGCGGGTGTCGTCGGGCGTCGTCATCGCTTCAGCAGCGTCCGTGCCTCGGCCACCGTGATGACCGAACCTGTCACGATCACGCCGACGCCGCTGAGCTCGCCCTGGACCTCGGTCTCGGCGAGTACGACCGCGGCCTCGATCGCGTCGGGCATGTTGGCGGCGATCTCCACGCGTTCGTCGCCGAACACCTCGATCGCCACCGCGGCGAGATCGTCGATCGGCATCGCGCGCGGTGAGGTGTTGCGGGTGACCACGACCGCGTCGACCACCGGCTCGAGCAGGTCCAGGATGCCGGCCACGTCCTTGTCGGCCAGCACGGCGACCACCGCGACCAGCTTGCTGAACGCGAACTCCTCCTGGAGCGCGGTCACCGTGGCGGCCATGCCGTGCGGGTTGTGGGCGCCGTCGAGCAGGATGGTCGGCGCGTTGCGTACCCGCTCCAGCCGGCCCGGCGACGACGTGGACGCGAAGCCCTCGCGGACCGTCTCGACCACGAGCTGGCGGTCGGCCCCGGCGCCGAGGAACGCCTCGACCGCGGCCAGGGCCACGGCGGCGTTCTGGGCCTGGTGCGCGCCGTGCAGCGGCAGGAAGATCTCGTCGTACTCGCCGCCGAGGCCCTGCAGCGTGAGCACCTGGCCGCCGACGGCGATGGTCCGGCGCAGCACGCCGAACTCGCCGCCCTCGCGGGCAATGGTGGCGCCGACCTCCGCGCACCGTTCGAGCAGCGGGCGGGCGGCTTCCTCGGTCTGCGCCGCGGTGATCACCGTCGCGCCCTTGTGGATGATGCCGGCCTTGGCCCAGGCGATCTCCTCGATCGTGTCGCCGAGCCACTCGGTGTGGTCGAGGCCGATCGGGGTGATCACACAGACGCCGGCCTGGATCACGTTGGTCGAGTCGTCGGCGCCGCCGAGCCCAACCTCGACCACGGCCACCTCGACCGGCGCGTCGGCGAAGGTCGCGAACGCGAGCGCGGTGGTCATGTCGAAGTAGGTCAGCGGCTCGTCGTGCCGCTGGTCGACGAGCGCGGCCAGCGGCTCCACCTCGCGGTAGACCGAAACGAACTGCTCCTCCGAGATCGGCTCGCCGTCGAGGCTGATCCGCTCCCGCACCGTCTCCAGGTGCGGGCTCGTGTAGCGCCCGGTGTGGATGCCGAAGGCCCGCAACAGCGAGTCGATCATCCGGGCGGTCGAGGTCTTGCCGTTGGTGCCGGTCAGATGGATCGACGGGTACGCCCGCTGCGGCGAGCCGAGTACGTCGAGCAGTTCCTCGATCTTGCTGAGGTCGAACACCATCCGGACGTTGCCGCGCGACTCGAGGGCGGCGTCAACCTCGCGAAACTCACTCATGCCGGCAGCGCCTCCAGGGCGGCGTCGATGCGCGCCAGGTCGGCCTCGGCCGTGGCCAGGCGTTCCTTGATCTTGTTGACGACCTGCTCCGGTGCCTTGCCGACGAACGCCTCGTTGCCGAGCTTGGCCCGGCACTGCGCGGCCTCCTTCTCGGCGACCGTGCGGTCCTTCGTCAACCGGGCCCGCTCGGCCACGAGGTCGACCGCGCCGCGGGTGTCCAGGTCGACGCGCACACCGCCGGCGACGGAGAGCGTCGCCGAGGCGGCGAAGTCCGCGTCGCCGTCGTCGAGCCGGGCCAGCGACCGGATCAGCCACTCGTGCGGCGCGACCACGCCGAGGCCGTCGAGCCGCGCGGCCACCCGCTGCGACGGGCGCACGCCCTGGTCGTTGCGGAACCGGCGGATCTCGGTGACCACCCGCTGGAGCGCGTCGACCTCGGCCTCGGCCCCGTCGTCGACCAGCGCCTTGTCGAGCTGCGGCCACTCCGCCCGGGCCACCGTGCCGGCACCGTTGATCGCGATCCACAGCTCGTCGGTGACGAACGGGATGACCGGGTGCAGCAGCCGCAGCAACTGGTCGAGCACGTGGCCGAGGACCCGGCGGGTGGCGTCGGCGGCCGGACCGCCGGCGGCCAGCACCGGCTTGCTCAACTCGACGTACCAGTCGCAGACGTCGTCCCACGCGAAGTGGTAGAGCACGTCGCAGATCTTGGCGAACTCGAAGCGCTCGAACTGCTCGTCAGCCTCGTCGACCACGTGCTGCAACCGCGACAGGATCCAGCGGTCGACGGTGGAGAGCTCGGTCGGCAGCGGGCCGCTGACGTGCGCGCCGTTCATGAGCGCGAACCGGGTCGCGTTCCAGAGCTTGTTGCAGAAGTTGCGGGAGCCCTGGCACCACTCCTCGCTGACCGGCACGTCCTGGCCGGGGTTGGCGCCACGGGCCAGCGTGAACCGGGTCGCGTCGGCACCGAACCGGTCCATCCAGTCGAGCGGGTCGACCACGTTGCCGAACGACTTCGACATCTTCTTGCCGTGCTCGTCGCGGACCATGCCGTGCAGCGCGATCACGTCGAACGGCTGCTTGCCGTCCATCGCGTACAGGCCGAACATCATCATCCGGGCGACCCAGAAGAACAGGATGTCGTAACCGGTGACGAGCACGCTGGTGGGATAGAAGCGCGCCAGGTCCGGGGTCTGCTCCGGCCAGCCGAGGGTGGAGAACGGCCACAGGCCGCTGGAGAACCAGGTGTCGAGGACGTCGGTGTCCTGCTCCCAGCCCTCGCCCGGGGGCTCCTCGTCGGGGCCGACGCAGCGCACCTCGCCGTCGGGGCCGTACCAGACCGGGATCCGGTGTCCCCACCAGAGCTGGCGCGAGATGCACCAGTCGTGCATGTTGTCGACCCAGGCGAAGTAGCGCTTGGCCATGTCCTCGGGGTCGATCCGGACCCGGCCGTCGCGCACCGCGTCGCCGGCGGCCTTGGCCAGCGGGCCGGTGTTGACGAACCACTGGAGCGACAGCCGCGGCTCGACGGTGGTGCGGCAACGCGAGCAGTGCCCGACAGCGTGCACGTAGGGCCGCTTCTCGGCGACGATCAGGCCCTGCTCGCGCAGCGCGGCCACGATCGCCGGGCGGGCCTCGTACCGGTCCAGGCCCTCGAACGGCCCCGGCACGGTGATCACCGCGCGCTCGTCCATCATCGTGATGCTGGGCAGGTTGTGCCGCTGCCCGATCTCGAAGTCGTTCGGGTCGTGCGCCGGGGTCACCTTGACCGCGCCGGTGCCGAACGCCGGGTCGACGTGCTCGTCGGCGACCACCGGGATGCGCCGGCCGGTCAGCGGCAGCTCGACCTCGGTGCCGATCAGGTGCTTGTAGCGCTCGTCGTCGGGGTGCACCGCGACCGCGGTGTCACCGAGCATGGTCTCCGCGCGGGTGGTGGCGACGACGATCTCGTCGCTGTAGCGGATCGAGATCAGCTCGCCCTCGTCGTCGCTGTGCACGACCTCGATGTCGCTGAGCGCGGTGAGGCAGCGCGGGCACCAGTTGATGATGCGGTTGGCGCGGTAGATCAGGCCGTCGTCGAAGAGCTTCTTGAACATGGTCTGCACGGCCCGGGAAAGGCCCTCGTCCATGGTGAAGCGCTCGCGGCTCCAGTCGACGGAGTCGCCGAGCCGGCGCATCTGGCCGAGGATCGAACCGCCGGACTCCGCCTTCCACTGCCAGACCCGCTCGACGAACGCCTCACGGCCCAGGTCGTGCCGGGACAGCCCCTCCTGGCCGAGCTGGCGCTCGACGAGGTTCTGGGTGGCGATGCCGGCGTGGTCCATGCCGGGCAGCCACAGTGCCTCGTAGCCCTGCATCCGCCGGCGCCGCACCAGGGCGTCCATCAGCGTGTGCTCGAAGGCGTGCCCCATGTGCAGCGAACCGGTGACGTTCGGCGGTGGGATCACGATCGTGAACGGAGGCTTGTCGCTCGCCACGTCGGCGGTGAAGACACCCTCGGATACCCAGGCCTCGTAGCGCCGACTCTCTACGTCCGCCGGCGCGTATTGCGCAGGCAGGGTCGGTGTCGCGAGCTCGCCGGTCTCCGGTGTCTGGGTCACCCGTGAAGTCTACGGAGCGTTCGCGCCGACCCCGCATGCGACCACCGGCTGTTCCGTTACGGTGGCCTGCATGTCGAACGACCGAATCTCTGCCGCCGATCCGGGCGAGCCGATCGATGTCACGCCGCCCGTCTGGGCTGCGTCGCCGGACGACCCCGACGAGGACCAGGGCCCGCGCCCGCCGATGTCCCAGCGCCGACGGATCGTGTTGGCCTCGGTCGCGGCGGTCGGGGTGGCGGGGTTGGCCGCTGTCGGCATCTGGGGCGGCCGGATCATCTCGCAACAGGATCCGACGATGTCGACTCCGGCCTCGGTGGCCGGGCTCCAGCTCAACAACAGCGCCGACGCGGCCGCGACGGCCGAGGACCTGAAGGCGGCCTTCGCCGCGGGGATCGACCTCAAGAAGAGCGTGGGGGCGGTCTACACGGATCCCGCCGCGACCGACCGCAGCGTCCTCTTCTTCGGGGGTACGGCCTTGCTGTGGTCGCCGGCGAAGGAGCTCGACACGCTCTTCGGGCTGGTCGGCGACGAGTCCGGTGCGGTCGACGGGCTGCACGAGGTGCCGGCCGGCGACCTCGGTGGCGTGATGAAGTGTGGAACGACCGCGGTCGACGACGGCAGCAACATGGCGGTGTGCGGCTGGGCCGACCACGGCGCCACCGGAATGGCGCTGTTTCCGTCGCGCCCCACCGAGGAGGCCGCGGGCCTCATGCGCGAGATGCGTGACGCGGTCCAGAGCCGCGACTGATGAAAGCGCCCCGCGTCAGCGGGGCGCTTTCCTATTCGCTCGTGGACGCAATTAAGGGCCACCCCGCGAGGGGTGGCCCTTAATAGGAAGATGTCCGGCGGTGTCCTACTCTCCCACACCCTCCCGGGTGCAGTACCATCGGCGCTGGAGGGCTTAGCTTCCGGGTTCGGAATGTGACCGGGCGTT
>NZ_FNQB01000007.1 GCF_900107455.1 Asanoa ishikariensis
ACCGTCTTCGGCTCCACACGCAGGTTGATGTTGTCGATCGCCTTGAACGAACCGTAGTAGGCGGTGACCCCGGTCGCCTCGACACGCTTGGCCATGTGCAGTCCTCGTTGCTGATGTCAACGGCGGAGGCGATTGCGCCCCGCGAGCAGTTTGGCGGCGATGGTCAGGATGAGCACCAACGCAACCAGGGTGAGCGCCGCGGTCCAGGCGCGCGCCGGCGCGAATCGGGATGCGTCGCCCGCCTGCTGGAAGACGAATAGCGAAAGCGACGTCTGGTTGTTTTCAAATGGGTTGATGTTGACGGCATCGCTGCCGCCTGCCACTAAAAGTACCGGCGCGGTCTCCCCCGCCGCGCGTGCGATCGACAACATGATGCCCGTGATGATGCCGGGAAGAGCCGTCGGGATCACAACCTTGACGATCGTCTTCCATTTGGGTACGCCGAGCGCGTACGCGCCTTCCCGCAATGGCGCCGGGACGAGCCGCAGCATCTCCTCTGTCGACCGGACAATGGTCGGCAGCATCAGCACGCTCAGGGCCAGCGCGGCCGCGAAGCCCGAGAAGGTCGGCTGGCCGTTGTTGAACCAGGGCGTCACGATCAGCACCCAGAACGACAGCACGAACAGGCCGGCGACGATCGACGGGATGCCGGTCATCACATCCACGAAGAACCGGATCGCGAGAGTGAACCGACCGCGGCCGTACTCGACGATGTACACGGCGGCCAGCACCCCCAGCGGGATGGTGATCGCGGCGGCGATGGCGACCTGCTCCAGCGTGCCGATGATCGCGTGGACGGCGCCGCCGTCGGGGTCCCGAGCGCCGATGTTGTTCATCGACGTGGTGAAGAAGTTGAGGTCGAGGCGCTCCCACCCTTTGGAGATCAGCGTCCAGACCACGGAAACGAGCGGCAGCAGGGCGAGCACGAACGCCGAGCGGATCAGGACGCCCCAGGTGCGGTCGCGGGCGGCCCGACGACCCTCGTACCGGTTGACCGCGACGAAGGCGCCGACCAGGTAGAGGATCAGGCCGAGGACGACGGTGAGGACCCAGCCGCCGAAGCCGGTGCCGTAACAGATCGCGGCCGAGATGCCGAGCGCCACGACCGCGACACCCGCCAGGACGAGCACGGGGGTACGGTGCCCGCGCAGCCCGGGGTCCCGCCCCGGAGCGGCGGACGGCGTCTGCGCCGGCGCGGTCATCGCCGCTCCCGATGGTGCGCGGAGGCGCGCGACCGGCCGGGCGCGGTCATGCCGCCGACTCCGTGAACTCGCGGCGCCGGTAGATGATCGCCCGGGCAGCCATGTTGACGACGAGGGTGATGGCGAACAGGACGAGGCCGGAGGCGATCAACGCACCGCGGCCGATCTCGCCGGCCTCGCCGAAGCCGTTGGCGATGTTCGCGGCGATCGAGTTGCCGCCGTTCTGGATGATGTTGACCGTGATCTCGTTGATGAAGCCGAGCGTCAGCGCGAGCGCGATGGTCTCACCGAGCGCCCGACCGAGGCCCAGCATCACGGAGGCGATCACACCCGGGCGCCCGTACGGCAGCACCGAAGTGCGGATCATCTCCCACCGCGTGGCGCCGAGCGACAGCGCGGCCTCCTCGTTCGCGGTGGGCGTCTGCCGGAAGACCTCGCGGGACAGCGCCGTGATGATCGGCAGCACCATGATGGCGAGCACCAGGCCGCCCAGCATGAACGAGCGCCCGAACGGGCCGTCACCGCCGAACAGCGGGATCCAGCTGAAGTATTTGTTGAGCCAGACCGAGAAGCTGCGGACCGGCTCGATGAACACGGTGAAGCCCCACAGTCCGAACACGACACTCGGCACCGCGGCCAGCAGGTCGATGATGAAGCCGAACGTGGTGGCGATGCGCCGGTTGGCGTAGTGGGACAGGTAGAGCGCGATCCCCAACGCGACCGGCACGGCCACCACCAACGCGATCGCCGAGGTGACCAGCGTGCCCCACGCGAGCGCGGCGATGCCGAACTCGGGTGGCGTCTGGTTGGGGAACCACTGGGTCTCGGTGAAGAAGTTGACGCTGTCGGCCTGGAGCGCGGGCACGGCCTTCGCGATGAGGAAGACCGTGATCGCGACGATGATGACCAGGACCATCGTGCCCGCCGCGAGGGTAACGGTGCGGAAGACGGACTCCGCACCGAAACCCTTGCGACGTGGCAGCGCACCGCCGCCCGACCCGGAGTCCGCTGACACCGGTCAGGAGATGCTGTTGACCGAGGTCTGGACCCGGGACTGGACGTTGCCCGGCAGCGGCGCGTAGCCCAGGCCGTTCAGGATGCCCTGCCCCTCGGAGCTCGCCGTGTAGCCCAGGAAGCCCTTCAGCAGCGCGACCTTGTCCGACGGAGCGCCCTTGCTGCAGACGATCTCGTAGGTGGCCAGCACGATCGGATACGCACCCTGCGTCTTCGTGGCGTAGTCGATGTCCAGCGTCACGTCGTTGCCGCTACCCGTGATCGGAGCGCCCTCGATGGTCTTGCTGGCCGCCTCGGGTGTGAGCTCCTGGAACTGCCCCGCGCCGTTCTGGATCTTGGCCATGTTCAGCCCGGCGTTCTCCGCGAACGACAGCTCCATGTAGCCGATCGAGCCGTCGGTGCTCTTCACGGAGCTCGCCACACCGTCGGAGCCCTTGGAGCCGGTGCCGCCCGGTGCCTTCCAGGCCTTGCCGGCGCCGAAGGTCCAGCTGCTGCCGGCCGTGGCCGCCAGGTAGCTGGTGAAGTTGTCGGTCGTGCCCGACTCGTCCGACCGGTGCACGGTCTGGATCGTGGTCGACGGGAGCGACGCGTTCGCGTTGTCGGCCTTGATCGCGCCGTCGTCCCACTGCGTGATCTCGCCGGCGAAGATCTTGGCGAGGACGTCGGGCTTGAGCTGAAGGTCGTCGACACCCGACACGTTGTACGCGACCGCGATCGGACCGATGACCATCGGCAGGTTGACGGCCGGGCCGCCGTTGCACCGTGAGTTCGCCTGGGACTGCTCGTCCGCGGACAGCGCGCTGTCCGAGCCCGCGAAGTCGGCGGTGCCGGCGATGAACGCCTGCACACCGGCGCCCGAGCCGGACGGCTCGTAGTTGATCGTCGAGCCGTTGCACTGCTGCTGGTAGTTCTTGCGCCACTCGTCCATCGCGTTCTTCTGCGCGGACGAGCCCTGCGCGTTGAGGGTGCCCGTGGCGCAGTTGATCGCCTGGGCGACCCCCGCGCCGGCCACCGTCGCGCCGGAGTCCGCACCGTCCGCACCACATGCGCTGAGCGCGAGCGTCGCCGTCACCGCGAGAGACGCGATGATGCCGTACCGCCGGAGTCTCACCTGACGATTTCCCTTCGCGCGTCGTGCGGCGGTCCAGCCGACCACCAAGCACGAGTTAAGTGCACCTAAGGAAGGTTCGCGGGGGTTTCGTCGTAATAGTGCGGTATTCGCTAAGGCCGGGGTCCCCACGCGTGCCGGTTCTTGCGGGCGGCCTTCCTGCCGATCCGGCCCTCGCGCACCATGACCGCGAGCGCGTCGAGGACCACGCGGGAGCTGAGCAGGGCGGTCTGCTCCGCCCAGTCGTACGGTGGGGCGCACTCGACCACCTCGATGCCGGCGAGCCCAGGCGCGGCGACCGCCCGCACGAGGTTGAGCGCCTCGCGGGGCAACAGCCCGCCCGGCTCCGGCCATCCCGTCCCGGGCACGAACCCGGCGTCGATCACGTCGATGTCGAAGGACAGGTAGACGGCCTTCGCGCCCTTCCACGCCGTCTCCAGTGCCACCTCGGCGACCTTCTCGATGCCGACCCGCTCGACGTCGCCGACGGTGATGACGGTCGTGCCCCGCTCCCGGCCGACCTTGACCCCGGCGCGCGGCGACTGCCAGCCTCCGATGCCGACCTGGACCAGGTTGGTGGCCGGCGCGTTCCCGATGTTCGTCGCGTGGAACCACGGGGTCGTGTGCATGCGCTCGTCCAGGTCGGTCTCCTGGGTGTCGACATGCCGATCGAAGTGGATGATGCCGATGTTCCCGTCGACGTGCGGCGCGATGCCGCGGATCGTCGGGTAGCCGATGGAGTGGTCGCCGCCCAGGACCACCGGGAGCACGCCCCGCGCGTACACGTGGGAGATCGCCTGGCTGATCTGGTCGAAGCTCTTCTCCAGGTTGCCCGGGATCGTGAACACGTCACCGATGTCGACCAGGTTGAGCTGCTCGCGCAGGTCGACGCCGAGCTCGTAGCAGTAGGTGCCGAACAGGTTCGTCGAGCGACGGATGCCCTGGGGCCCGAAGCGCGCGCCGGGCCGGTACGTTGCCCCGGAGTCCAGCGGCGCGCCGAAGACGGCGACCTCGGCGTCCTCGACGTCGTTGACGTCCTCCAGGTACGGCGCGTTGAGGAAGCTGCCCCGCTCCCCCGCGAAGTGCGGTAGCTCGCCCCGCGAGAACGTCGGGATGGTCCGGTCGACCAGCGTCGGCGAGCCCGGCAGCCCGAACGCCAGGCCACGCTCGATCTCCTCGTCGTGGCGGAACAGCGACAGCCGCTCCTCGGCGAGCTGCGCCCACTGACCTTCCCGGTTCGCGAAGGCGTCACTGTGCGAGTGCGTCATTCCGGGGACAATAGCCGCAAATCACCAACGTGAGCTTGACGACGTGCCCCTGCCGATTTCCGCAAGCGAGTGCCAGCCTTCGAGTTGTGGAGATCGAACCGGACCGCGCGCAGATGCTGGACCAGGGACGGCTGGTGCTGAACCGGCTGGCCGACTTCGTCGACCGGTTGCCGCAGCGCCCGGCCACCGACCTGACGCCGGTCCTGGGCTCCGCGGAGCTGCACAAGCTCGTCGACGAGCTCTTGGCGCCGCCGCCGGAGCACGGCGGTGACCTCGAAGGGCTGCTCTCGCTGGTCGACCGGGCCGCCGACGTGGCGCTGGAGACCGCGGGACCGGGCTACTTCGCGTACATCCCGGGCGGTGGGCTCTACAGCTCCGCGCTCGCCTCGTTCTACGGCCAGGTGCTCAACCGCTACGGCAGCCTCGCCGCGACCGCGCCCGCGCTCACCGCCCTCGAGGAGAGCGTGCTGCGCTGGATCGCCCAGGACGTCTGCGGGCTCCCCGCGGGCAGCGGCGGCCTGCTGACTACCGGCGGGTCGTTGGCCAACCTCTCCGCCATCGTCGCCGCGCGGCACGACCGGCTCGGCGAGGACATCGCGGACGGCACCATGTACGTCACGCCCCACGCTCACCACTCCGTGGCCAAGGCCGCCCGGATCGCCGGCATCGCCGGCGCCCGGATCAGGGTCGTGCCCAGCACACCGGACCTGCGCATGGACGTCGCCGCGGCCACCGCCATGATCAAGGCCGACCGGGCCGCCGGGCTGCGCCCGTTCCTCGTCGTCGGGTCGGCCGGCACCACGGACACCGGGACCATCGACCCGCTGCGGCGGATCGCCGCACTGGCCGCTCGCGAGGACCTGTGGTTCCACGTCGACGCCGCGTACGGCGGGTTCTTCCGGCTGACCGACCGGGGCCGGGCCCGACTGACCGGCGTGGAGCTCGCCGACTCGGTCACGCTGGACCCGCACAAGACCCTGTTTCTGCCCTTCGGCACGGGCGCCCTCGTCGTACGCGACCCGGCCAAGTTGGCCGCGGCGCACGAGGGCACCGCCGACTACCTGCAGGACCTGGGCACGCTCGAACTGCCCGACTACGCCCACCTCGGCCCCGAGCTCAGCCACGAGGCGCGGGGACTGCGCGTCTGGCTGCCGCTGCACCTGCACGGTGTCGGCGCGTTCCGGGCGGCGCTGGACGAGAAGCTGGACCTGACGGACCACGTGTACTCGGCGCTACGCGCGGTGCCGAACCTGGAGGTGCCGTGGCTGCCGGACCTGAGCACGGTCGCGTTCCGGGTCCGCGCGGCGGACGACGACGCGGCCGACGCGGCCACCCGGGCGGTGCTGGCCCGCGTCAACGCGAGCCAGCGGGTCTACCTGTCCAGCACGGTGGTCGGCGGGCGCCAGACGCTGCGGGTGACGGTCGTCGCGCACCGCAGCCACGCACCCCAGGTCGACGAGGCCATCGCCCTGATCACCGCTGCGGCTGCCGCGGTCGGGTAGTCACCGTCCGGTCCAGGAAATTGTGGGTGAGCCGCGCGACCTCGTCGCCGTCCGACTCCAGCACGAAGTGGCCGCCGTCCAGCAGGTGGATCTCCGCGTCCTCGACGTCGTCCGCGAAGGCGCTGGCGCCGTCGGGGCCGAAGATGGGGTCGTTGCGGCCCCAGACGGCCAGCACCGGCACCTGGGTGTCCCGCAGGTACGCGTGCAGGCGCGGGTACATCGGCGCGTTGGTCGCGTAGTCCCGGAACAGGGCTAGCTGCACCTTGTCGTTGCCCGGCCGGCTGACCAGCGCGTAGTCGTGGTTCCACGTGTCCGGGCTGACCAGGCTCGGGTCGGGCGTGCCCGTGACGTACTGCCACTTGATCATGTCGAGGCTCAGCGCTTGGCGGATCGCGGCCTCGGTGTCCGGCGTCTGCGCGTGCTGGTAGTCCCAGATGGTCTTCCAGAAGCCCTCGACGAAGCCCGAGTCGTACGCGTTGCCGTTCTGCGTGACGATCGCCGTGACGGCGTCAGGCTTTCGCAAGGCGAGCCGCCAGCCGATCGGTGCGCCGTAGTCGTGTACGTAGACGGCGTAGCGTTCGATGCCCAACTGGCCCAGCAGCTCGGTCGTGTGATCGGCGAGGTTGTCGAACGTGTAGTCGAACTCGTCGACACCCGGAGCGTCGGAGAACCCGAACCCGATGTGGTCCGGGGCCACGACGTGGTAGCGGTCGGCGAGGGCCGGGATCAGGTCGCGGAACATGTACGAGCTGGCCGGAAAGCCGTGCAGCAGCACGATCGCCGGCGCGTCGGTCGGTCCCGCCTCCCGGTAGAACATCTGTCGGCCCTGGACGGTGGCGTAGCGGTGATGCGTGGTGTTCATGGCTGTTCCCTCCTTCAGACCAGGGTTTCCCCGCCGTCGACATGCAGGCAGACACCGGTCAGGAACGTGTTGGTCAGGGCGAAGACGACGGCATCCGCGACGTCGTCGGAGGTGCCGACGCGGTGGGCCGGCACGTGGGTGCGGCGCTGCTCGTACAACTCGGCCTTCTTCTGCTCTCCGAGTGCGTCGTAGGCGCCGGTGTCGATGGTGCCCGGCGAGATGGAGTTGACCCGGATCGGCGCGAGCTCCACCGACAGCGATCGGGCGACGGCGTCGACGGCGCCGTTGGTCGCGGCCACGGCGAGCATCCCGACCGTCGGCTTGTCCGCGGTCGCGCCGGAGAACAGGACGAACGAGCCGTCCTCGGGCATCCGCCCAGCGAAGTGCTTCGCGAGCAGGATCGGGCCGACCACCTTGGTGTTGAAGGACGCCATGACGACCTCCGGCTTGAGGGCGTCGACCGTGCCACGGGCGCGGGCGGAGGCGGTGGAGACGACGTGGTCGACGTGGCCGAGCCGCTCGGCCAGAGACTCCACACTGGACTCTTCGGTGAGGTCGACGCTCTCGGCCACGATGCCGGGATCGTCGTAGGCCTCGTCGAGCGCGGCGGCGTCGCGGCTGGCGACTACCACCTTGGCGCCGGCGGCGCGGGCCGCGAGCGTGGTGGCCCGGGCGATGCCGCTGCCGCGGCCGACGACCAGGACTGTGCGGTCTAGCAGTGCGGACATGGTTTTCTCCTATCTGGTGCTGGTGAAGACCTCGTCGAAGTCCCGGTCGATGCCGTGCGCGACGACGGACTGGCCAGGCTCGAGCGTGAGCCCGCACCCGTCGAGGTTCACGTCGATCTTGTCGGGCTCGAACGAGACGAAGTTCGAGACGAGGTGGACCTCGGGCCACGCCTCCTCGTAGGACCAGGCGGCCCGGGCTCGGTCACCGATGTCGTAGTAGCTGGCGAGCCCCTTGTACGGGCAGAACGTCTGGCGGTCCACCGGGGCCAGCGCGCCGGCCTCGACGTCGGACCGCGGCACGTACCAGCGCGGTGCGAAGCCGGACTCGTAGAGGACGTGCGGCCGGACGGTGTCGGCGACGATCCGCTCGCCGTCGCGGACCACCAGGTGCCGCGAGGTCCGGCGGATGTCGATGCGGTGGTAGCTGTCGGCGGCGTGCCCGAGGATCCGTTCGTCCTCCTCGTAGAAGGCGTCCATCGGATGCCAGGCGAAGGCCGTCCGTCCCCGCAGCGGCTCCGCGTACGCGGGCAGGTCGGCGAACCGCCAGGCGGCGCGCTCGGCGTGCGTGTCCCCATGCTGGACGGTCAACCACCGCGTCGGCCCGAGTTGCGGGTGGTTGGTGACGTGGTCGGTCGCCCGCAGCGCGTCGGGTGCGATGGCCGGCTCCGGGAAGTACGCCACCGGGTAGCGGCCCGGCTCGTGCAGCAGCACGACGTCCTCGCTGTCGGCGATCCAGTCGCCGCCGAACCGGACCCGCAGGCGGCGACGCAGCGGCTCCGCGTACAACAGTCGCTCGGGCAGTGGATCGGGAACCAGGAAGCGACCGACGCTGTGCGCGGCCAGCGGCCCCTGCTGCCAGGAGAGTCCCATGGTCTGTCCCTTTCGCTTGTCAGGTCAGTGGCTCGCCGCCGTCGATGTGCAGCGTCGTGCCGGTCAGGAAGGGGCTCGTCATCGCGAACAGCACACCGTCGGCGATGTCGCCCGTGGTGCCGATGCTGTGGGTGGGATTGCGGCGCCGGATGTTGTCGATGTAGGTGCGCTTGGCTTCGGCGCCCAGGTCGTCCCAGGCCCCGCTGTCGATCACGCCGGGAGAGATGGCGTTGACCCGGATCGGGGCGAGCTCCAGCGCGAGCGAGCGGGCCAGGATGTCGGCGGCGCCGTTCGTGATCGCCACGGCCATGGTGCCGACCGCGATCTTGGACGCGGCGACGCCGGAGAACACCGTGATCGACCCGCCCGCGCCCATTCGGTGCGCGAGATGCTTGGCCAGCATCAGCGGGCCGATCACCTTGGTGTCGAACGACTTGCGCACCGCATCCCGGTCGAGGTCGGCCAAGTAGCCGCGGGCGCGCGCGGAGGCGGTCGAGACCACGTGGTCGACGGTGTCCAGGCGTTCGCCGAGCGCGGCGATCGAGGCCTCGTCGGTGAGGTCGACGGTGTCGGTGGTGATGTCCGGCTCCCCCGCGTACGCGTCGGCCAGCCCTCGCCCGTCACGGCCGGCGGCGACAACCCGTGCGCCGGCGTCCCGGGCAACGACCGCGACGGCGCGGGCGATCCCGCTGCCGCGCCCGACGACGAGCACCCTCTGGTCTTTCAGCAGCCCAGGCATTTTTCCTCCCGGGGACAGATGGCTAATGCGAAAAGCTTGCTCGCCGGCGTTTGTGCGGCGCATCCGCCAGTGGCCAGCCGACCCCGCTAGCGTGGGGTTGTGCACGGCTCCGCCGGACTCACCGGCCGTCGCACCGAGTGCGCGGTGCTCGACGACCTGGTCAAGGCCGTCCGTGGGGGCGCGAGCCAGGTGCTGGTGTTGCACGGTGAGGCCGGTGTGGGCAAGACGGCGCTGCTGGACCACGTGGCCGCCCGGGTGGGTCCGTGCCGGGTCGTCCGGGCCGCCGGCGTCGAGTCGGAGATGGAGCTTCCGTACGCGGGCGTGCACCAGTTGTGCGGGCCGCTGCTCGACCTGCTCGACCGCCTGCCGACACCGCAGCGGGAGGCGCTGGGCACGACGTTCGGCATCAGCGCGGGTCCGCCGCCCGAGCGGTTCCTCGTGGGACTGGCCGTGCTGAGCCTGTTGTCCGCGGTGGCCGCCGACCGGCCGCTGGTCTGCCTGGTCGACGACCTGGAGTGGCTCGACCGGGAGTCGGCGCAGGTGCTCGCGTTCGTGGCCCGCCGTCTGGAGGTGGAGTCGGTCGGCCTGGTCCTCGCGGCCCGCGCCGTTCCCCCTTCGCTGGCACACCTGCCGTCGGCCGAGGTCGGCGCGCTGCCCGACCCGGATGCGCGCGCCCTGCTGGACGCGGCGCTGGCGGGTCCGATCGACATCCGGGTACGCGACCAGATCGTCGCCGAGGCGCACGGCAACCCGCTCGCGCTGCTGGAACTGCCCCGCGGGATCGGCCCGGCCGACCTGGCGGGCGGGTTCGGCCTCCCGGCGGCGCTGACCGGCGGGATCGAGTCGCAGTTCCAGCGCCGGGTGGACCAGCTTCCGGAGCCAACCCGGCGGCTGTTGCTGCTGATGGCCGCGGACCCCTCTGGCGACGCCGCGCTGGTCGCCCGGGCAGCGCAGCGGTGGGGGGTCGACCGGTCGGCTTTCGGGCCGGCCGCCGACGCCGGACTGACCGATGAGGGCGTCCGGTTCCGGCATCCGCTGGCCCGGTCCGCGGTCTACCTGGCGGCGCCGGCCGACGAACGACGCGCGGCGCACGAGATGCTGGCCGCCGCCACCGACGCCCGGACCGACCCCGACCGCCGAGCGTGGCACCGGGCCGCGGCCGCGGCCACCGAGGACGAGGACGTGGCGGTCGAGCTGGAGCGCTCGGCCGGGCGGGCGCAGGCGCGCGGCGGTCCGGCCGCGGCGGCCGCGTTCCTCCGGCGGGCGGCGGCACTGAGCCCCGCACCGGCGAAGCGCGGCGTGCGGGCGTTGGCGGCGGCGCAGGCGGAGGTGCGGGCCGGCGGGTTCGAGGCGGCGCGGGACCTGTTGGCCACGGCGGCCGCGGCGCCCTTGACCGACCAGCAGCGGGCTCAGGCGGATCTGACCTCGGCCGAGCTCGCCTTCGTGACGGACCGGGGCCACGACGCCGCACCGCTGCTGTTGCAGGCGGCGCAGCGGCTCGAACAGGTCGACGCGGCGTTGTCCCGGGCCACCTATTTGGAGGCGCTGTCGGCGTCGATCTTCGCCGGGCGGTTCGCCGTGCCGTCCGCCGACGTGCGGGCGGTGGCGCGAGCGGCGCGGGCCGCACCGCCGGCTCCGGCACCGTGCGCCGCGGACCTGCTCCTGGACGGGACGGCGCTGTCCTACGACGAGGGGTACGTGGCCGGGCTGCCGGTGCTGCGGGCGGCGCTGGCGAGGCTGCGATCCGCCTCCACCGCTTCCGGGGATGATCTGAATCTACTGTGGATGGCCGTGACGACGACGCTGCGCGTCTGGGACGACGACGGTTGGGACGCGCTGTCCGACCGGTACCTGCGGTTGGCCCGCGAGACCGGCGCGCTCGGCCACCTGCCACTGGCGCTCACGGCGCGGGCGTACCTCCAGCTCTTCAGCGGCAACCTGGCCACGGCGGCGTCGCTGACGGACGAGATGACCGCGATCACGGAGGCGACGGGCAGCAGCCAGGCGCCGTACGGGGCACTGGGCCTGGCCGCCTTCCGCGGCGACGCGAGCGCGGGCCCGGCGCTGGTCTCGGCAACCAAGGCGGACGTGGCGCGGCGGGGCGAGGGCGTGGGGCTCACCTTCGCGGAATGGGCGTACGCGTTGCTGCACAACAGCTTGGGCAACTATCCGGAGGCGCTGGCGGCCGCCGAGCGGGCCACGGCGTACCCGCAGGATCCAGGATCGTTGATCTGGGCGGCGCCGGAACTGGTCGAGTCCGCGGTCCGGACGGGCCGACCGTCGGCCGCGCACGACGTCTTCGCGCTGCTGACCGACATGCGCGTGGCGTGCGGCACGGACTGGGCGCTGGGCATCCAGTCGCGCTCAGAGGCGCTGCTGACGGACTCCGAGCCGCTGTACCGGTCGGCGATCGAGCACCTCGGCCGCACCCGGATGCGGGTGGACCTGGCCCGGGCGCATCTCCTTTATGGCGAGTGGCTGCGGCGGCGGCGTCGGCGCACGGACGCCCGCGCTGAGCTGCGAACGGCGTACGACACGTTCACGGAGAGCGGTGCGACGGCGTTCGCGGCGCGGGCCGGCCGCGAACTGAGCGCGGCGGGCGGCAACACGCACCCGCGCGCGCCGGCCCGCGACCACAACCTGACCACCCAGGAGTCCCAGATCGCCCGCATGGCCGGCGAAGGCTTGTCGAACCCGGAGATCGCGACGCGCCTGTTCATCAGCGCCCGCACGGTCCAGTACCACCTACGCAAGGTCTTCACAAAGCTCGGCATCACGTCCCGCACCCAACTCCCCCGGGTGCTCCCCACGCGGTAGTCGCCGCAGGAACTTCAGTCGGCGTTCGCTTCGCGAATGGCGCAGGGCGCCACGGAATGCCTTGATACTTCTAAATCTGTCTACTAGTTTCCGCTCCGGAATGCGCTTTCTAGCGCTCTGTTACGGGGAAACGGGGTAGCGAAGTGTCCATCAAGTCACGAACTCTCAGCATCGTCGCGGCCGGCGCGCTCGGCGTCGCGGGCGCGGCCCTGCCCGCGTCGCCCAGCCTCGCGGCATTGCCAACCTGCAACACGGCCAGCCCGACTCCTAATGCAAGCGCCGTGCCGCTGTGGGCGACGTTCGGGCCGACCTGGGAGAGCAGTTGGGATTGCCTGCTGCGGCAGGGCAACACGGGCGACGGCGTCAAGTGGCTGCAGGAGAACCTGAACCGCTGTTACGGCGCCGGCCTCTCGGTCGACAGCAACTTCGGCCCCCGCACCCGGTCGGCACTCGTCTCGGCGCAGCGCCGCGCGGGCACAGGTGCCGACGGCGTGTACGGACCCAACACCCGCCGGGCACTCCTCTGGTTCGCCTACTTCCACCCGGGTTGCCAACACGCCGGCGTCTGACCTGGCAACGGCAGAGAACCGCCATCTGTCCGCTCAGGTGTCGGTTCTCTGCCCCGGCGTCAGGGGCGCCGCTAGCCTTCACCGTTGTCGCGGGTCTCGATGGCCTTGATGGCGTGCTCGGCTGTGCCAAGTTGCCTGCGGCCTCCGGCTCGGGACGGTCGGCCAGCGTCATACCGGCCGTTCCCGCGGCCTCATCCGTGACCACAATCGCTTTCATTGCCGCACCGTTGTCCCGAGGTTGTTGTCGATCACGTACCGCCAGAATCCGTCCGCGCCGCGGCGTACGACATCGCATGCCGAGCCTCCGACGTGCACGCGCTCGCCGTCGCGACCCGTGCCGTCGATCGACCAGTCCAGCACGATCTCGGCGACGTCGCCGGCGACGAACACGTGGCGGGCGATCTCGGTGTGGCCGGTGACGGTGCGCCCGTCTTGCACGACGAGCACGGCCTCCGGCTCGTACAAGGGCAGCATCGCTTCGACCTCGCCGGAGTTGACGTTAACTGGACCATTTCGTCCAGTTTAGCGAGGCGGTCGCACTGGATAGACTCCACTGGTGGGCGACGAGCTGATGGTTGCGCCGGCGAAGCGGCAGAGGATCAGCCAACGCGGGATAGCGACCCGGGAGCGGATCCTCGATGCGGCGAATCGGCTGATGCTCGTGCGCGGTGTGAACGCCACGACTCTGGACGACGTCCGCGAGGCGAGCCAGACGAGCAAGTCTCAGCTTTACCGCCACTTCGCCGACAAGCAGGAGCTCGTGCGCGCGTTGGTCGAATATCGGGGCGCGCTCGTGCTGCAGCGCGAGCGCGGAGGGCTGGAGCGACTGAGATCGTTCTCGGGGCCGGTCCGGTGGCGCAACGCGCTGGTACAGGCCAACTCGCTGAACAACGGCAGGTACGGGTGTGGCCTCGGTTCGATGGCCGTCGAGCTCTCCGATCAGGACGAGCAGTCTCGATCGATGCTGTCCGAGACGTTCGCGGAATGGGAAAAGCTCATCAGTGACGGTCTGCACCGGATGCGGGACAGCGGCGCACTGCGCCAGGACGCTGACCCGGAGAGGTTGGCCACGGGGTTGATGGCCGCCCTGCAAGGTGGCTACCTGCTGGCGAACGCCGCGCACGACGTCGCACCCATGGAAGTCGCTCTCGACATGGCCCTGGAGCACATCAGGTCGTTCCTCGTCGAGCCGTCGACCGGCTCTGTCGGCCAGCCGTAAATTGGACCATACGGTCCACCACCACAACGAGACCGCGGTCACAGCGAGGTTCTCAGGGGCCGAGGGACCAAAACCGTTCGCGGCAGTGTTGTTGCAGATGACGCCGCAGCCAGCGGCGGCAGGAGGGAAGAGATCGTGTCACACGACTACAGCAAGACTCCGGAAGCACTCAGCCGCCTCACTGACAACCAGTTCCACGTCACTCAGAAGGACGGCACCGAGCCCGCGTTCCGGAACGAGTACTGGGACAACCACGAGCCCGGGATCTACGTGGACGTGGTCTCCGGCCAGCCGCTGTTCTCGTCGACCGACAAGTACGACAGTGGCACCGGATGGCCCAGCTTCACCAAGCCGATCGAAGGCAACGTCGTCCGCACAAAGACCGACAGAACGCTCTGGATGAGCCGCACCGAGGTGCGGTCCGCCGGCGCCGACAGCCACCTCGGCCACCTTTTCGACGACGGCCCTGCCGACGCCGGAGGCCAGCGCTACTGCATGAACTCGGCCGCGCTGCGCTTCATCCCGGTCTCGGAGCTCGAGGCGCAGGGCTACGGGGAGTACCGCTCGCTGTTCGAGCCGGCCGTTACGAAGGAGAACGCATCATGACCAGCGGAATCAACGACACCGGACGGGTCACCCGCGAACCGGGCACGGAGACGGCCGTCCTGGCCGGCGGGTGCTTCTGGGGCATGGAGGATCTCATTCGCCGGCAGCCAGGGGTGGTGGACACGCGCGTCGGATACACCGGCGGCGACAACGACCACGCGACGTACCGCAACCATCCTGGCCACGCCGAGGCGGTCGAGATCGTCTTCGACCCGACGCAGACGACGTACCGCGACATCCTGGCGTTCTTCTTTCAGATCCACGACCCGTCGACGCTGAACCGCCAGGGCAACGACATGGGCTCGAGCTACCGCTCGGCGATCTTCCCGCTCACCGACGAGCAGGAGCGCGTCGCCCGCGACACGATCGCGGATGTCGATGCGTCAGGTTTGTGGCCGGGCGAGGCGGTCACGACGATCGAGCCGGCCGGCCCGTTCTGGGAGGCCGAGGCCGAGCACCAGGACTACCTGATCAACTACCCGAACGGCTACACCTGCCACTTCCCGCGGCCCGACTGGGTGCTGCCCAGGCGCACTGCGACCTCCGCCTGACGAGAGGCTGAGCGGGCGCGTTCACCGCCGACAGCGATGGACGCGCCCATGGCCGTGGGCCGGGAAAGCACCTACGACCAGCGATGAGCGACGTCGATGACGATTCTCGATCCCGCACCGGGACCGTCCAGCGTGAACGCCCGGAACGGCAGGCGGGCGCGTACGCCGAGACCGATGGTGCTCTCGCCCTCGAAAGTGCCGCCCCAGCTCACTTGGCGGAACGTCCGCCATCCCGAGACATTGACCAGCTCGGTTGGCTTCGCGGGTCGGTAGGTGGGCCGGTAGTCGTCGTCGTGCGCGGGAGCGAAGGCGATGATGGACAGGCGTGCGCCGCCGCGCAGCGGGACCGGACGCCCGGATCCGCCCCGGTAGACCTGGGTCACGTACTCGACCCGGTATCCGTCGGCCTTGCCGGACACGTCGACGACCAGACGGTCGAAGCACGCATGCCGGCCGGCCCGCACGTTCACCAGCGGCGCCACCGCCGTCGCGGTGTGTTGCTCAAGCAGCGAGCCCCAGCGGAACCCGCAGTACGGGGTGGCCGCGGCCGAGGCTGCGACGGGCTGGGCCGCCGCGACCGTGGCAGTCGCCCCGACGTCGAGGACCGCGGCGGCCAACCCGACCACCAAGAATGTTCGCCAGTAACGCATGGAAGCTCCCTCCTCGGGTCAGCCGGTTCTCCGGCGTGTGGAGGTGACGCGCATGCGGGTTCCGGCGTTGACCGGCCGTCAGCTATTTGTCACACAACGCGAGTCAGCTCAAGACGGCTCGGGGTGTGCGGACCAGCGGTGAGTGCGCCAACCCGATGGCGCCGAAAGCGATGAGGGCGCCCGCGGCTGCCAGGCCGACCAGAGCGGCGGCCGTGTTCGGCGGCTCGACCGCGAACGCGTAGACGCCGAGCAGGTAGCTGGCCACCGGGTTCGTGATCGACATGGCGGCCACGGCGGACGGCAGCGATCCCGCCGCCAACGCGCCCTGGCCCAGGACCAGGCCGCTCAGCGTGGACGCCGCCAGGACGTAGCCGGGCCAGTCGCGGGCTGTCGCCAGCACGCCGCGTGCCAGTAGGTCGTCGGTCGTCAGCTTGATCATCGCGGCGCTGACCGCGTAGCAGATGCCGGCCGCGATCGCGATCATCGTCGCCCGGACCAGGCGCGGGCGGCCCTCGCTGAGCGGCAGGATGAGCAGGACCGCCGCCGCCGCGACGATGCAGCCCAGCAGCAGGTGGGTCCGGTTGGGTTCGCCGTCCTGAGGTGCGATGCCGCGGACGGCGAAGAAGGTCACGAGGCCGCCGCAGATCAGGATCGCGGCCGTCCAGTCGCGCCGGCCGGGGCGGCGCCGCTGCCAGGCGGCCGCCATCGGCAGGGCGAAGAGCAACTGGGTGACCAGCAGCGGCTGCACGAGCGCGACCGACCCGAAGCGCAGCGCGATCGCCTGGGCGCCGAAGCCGCCGAGGTTGGTCACCCAGCCGATCAGCCACAGGGGCTCCCGGACGAGCCGCCTGATGAGCCGCACCAGGCCCACGAACACGTCCGTGCGCCGGTGCGGGCCGTCGTCGACCTGATGCCGCTGGGCTGCCTGTTGCTGGAGCGAGGCGGCGGAGGCGAACAGGAACGCCGCCAGTACGCCGAATCCAACAGCCAGGGTCACGCCGCGGGACTCTACGACGCGCGCCGGGGTGGTGGCCATCCGGCCGCCGCCCCGGCGCTCCTGCTCACACTGGTCAGTCGTCGGCCGTCTTGCTCAGCACCTTGAACCCCGCGTCGAGATCGACGTTCCACTCGGCGTTGGCGGCGTCGCGGACGTCGACCTCGTAGGCGACGCCGTCGTCGCCGGCCTCCACCGAGGTCACCGTGCCACCGCCGACGGCCGCCACGGCCGCCTGCTCGGCCGAAGCCCGCTCGGCGGCGCTCAGCACCCGGTCGTCGCTGTCGGAGGCGTCCTGGC
Organism: Asanoa ishikariensis; assembly: GCF_900107455.1. GTDB lineage: Bacteria > Actinomycetota > Actinomycetes > Mycobacteriales > Micromonosporaceae > Asanoa > Asanoa ishikariensis. The sequence continues at coordinate 17,000 of NZ_FNQB01000007.1, forward strand.
CGACCACCTTGAGGTCCTTGTCGAGGGCGACGTCCACCTCGGTGCCGTCGGCCTTGCGGACCTCCACCTCGTACGCCTCACCGGGGTCGTCGCTGGTCTCGACGTCCTCCACCGTCCCCGGGACCGCCTGGGTGGCCGCGTTGGCGACCCGCTCGCGCTCGCCGCCGTCGACGTCGGAGGCGCTGGCCGTGGTGGCCCACACCGTCCCACCGATTCCGAGGACGACGACGGCCGCGACGGTGGAGATGAGAACGCGCTTGGGAATCTTCATGGGACGCAGCGTGCCTGAAGGTCCCTGAAACCCACCTGAATGCGCCTGAAGTCCGTTTCAGGAAGGGAGTCGTACGACGAACCTGGCCCCGCCGAGCGCCGACGACGAGACCGCGACGGTCCCGCCGTGGGCCGTGACGATCTCCTTGACGATCGCCAGGCCAAGACCGCTGCCGCCGGCATCCCGGGTACGCGCCTCGTCGAGCCGCACGAACCGCTCGAACACCCGCTCCCGCGCCGGCACGGGCACCCCGAGACCGTCGTCCTCGACCACGAGCTCGACCGAGCCGCCCGCCGACCGGACCGCCACGGCCACCTGCCCCTCGGCGTGCCGGGCGGCGTTGTCGACGAGGTTGCGCACCACCTGGCCGAGCGCGGTCGGGTCGCCCCGCACCCGCCCGGCCCCGACGCCGGCGGTGTCGACCTCTAGCCCGGTCCGGGCGACGCGGCGCGCCTCCGCCAGGGCCAGGTCGTCCAGGTCGACGTCGTGCGGTGCGGCGGCGACTCCGCGGGTGAGCAGCAACAGTTGCGACACGAGCCGCTGCATGCGGGCCGACTCCTCCAGCACGGCGTCGGCGAGGTCGCCTTCGGGCAGGGCGCCGGGGTGGTCCCGGGCGACCTCGGCCGCCTGGCGGATGGAGGCCAGCGGCGAGCGGAGCTCGTGGGAGGCGTCGGCGACGAACCGCTGCTGCCGGTCGCGGGCGTCTTCCAGCCGGCCGAGCATCTGGTTCATGGTGCGGGCCATGCGGTGGACCTCGTCGCGGGAACGCGGTTCGGGCACCCGCCGGTCGAGCCGGTCACCGGTGATCTCCTCGACCTCGCGCCGGATGCGCTCGATCGGGGCCAGCGCCCGGCCGGCGACCACCCACACCGTGCCGCCGACCAGCAGCAGGAGCGCCGGCACACCGACCACCAGCGGGGTGACCAGAGCGGCTGTCGAGTCGGCGACCTCCTCCAGGGAGACGGCGACGGAGACGACGTAATCCTGAGCGTCGGAACTCACGACCAGATAGCGGTCGTCGGCGCCCTCGATCGTCGCCGAGCGCCTGTCCTCCGTGGGCAACGGCTCGCGCAGCGGCTGGGACGCACGCAGGACCGTGCCGTCGGTGGAGGCCACCTGCCAGACGAGGTCGTCCACCTCGTCGTCCGCCGGCCCCGCCGCGGGCAGGCCCGAGACCGCGATCTGCTCGGCGAGGCCCGTGGCGCGCTGCTCGGCCGTGGCCTCCAACCCGTCGCGCAGCGACGCGCGCATGAGTGCCACGAGGGCGAGCGCGCCCAGCAGCAGGGCGACCGCGACCACGAGCACGGCCACCGCCGTCGTGCGCAGGCGCACCGAGGCCTCAGCCATTGCGCAGTCGGTACCCCGCGCCGCGCAGGGTCTGGATCGCCTCTCGACCGACCTTGTTCCGCAGATGCCCGACGTACACCTCGACGATGTTGGGATCGCCCACGAAGTCGACGTCCCAGACCCCGTCGAGGATCTGCCGTTTCGAGACCACGTCGCCCGGGCGGCGGGCCAGGAACGCGAGCAGCGCGAACTCGCGGGCGGTGAGCTCGACCTCGACGCCGGCCCGCCACACCCGCCGGGCGGCGGGGTCGAGCCGGATGTCGCCGACCTCGAGCGTGGCGGGCCGCTCGCGCGCGCCCCGCCGGGCCACGGCCCGCAGGCGCGCAACGAGCACGGGGAAGGAGAAGGGCTTGGTCAGGTAGTCGTCGGCGCCGGTGTCGAGCCCCTCCACCTGATCCCACTCGCCGTCCTTGGCGGTGAGCATCACGATCGGGGTCCAGTCCCGCTCCGCGCGCAGCGTCGCGCAGACCTGGTAGCCGTTCAGGCCCGGCAACATCAGGTCGAGGACGATCGCGTCGTACGCGTTCTCGCGCGCCAACCACAGCCCGTCGGTGCCGTCGTGGGCCAGGTCGACCGCGAAGCCTTCCGCCACGAGCCCGGCCCGCAGGGACGCGGCGAACCGCTTCTCGTCGTCGACGACGAGCACGCGCATGAGCTCCTCCGAGGGCGGTCGGGAAGGACCATCCTGGCCTACCCGGCTGAACCCGCGCTGAATCAGCGCGCGACGAGGCGAACGACCTCTTCGACCAGCTCGTCCAGGCGATCGCGCACCGATGTGCCGTACACCTCGGCGGTGATCTCGAGGTTGCGCCGCCGGCTGTAGGTCTGGTCGGCTCCGACGACGAGTTTGCCGGATCGGAGGTGCAGGCCTGTTTCGAGCAGCGAGATGGGTGCCGACGAACCCGCCGGGAACCACATGAGGATCAGGTCGGCGGCCTCGAGGGCGTGCAGTTCCCAACGGATCTGCTGGTCGAGCTCGGCCGGGTCGAAGTCCGGGCGCCGGGGGTTGAGCAGGACCAGGTCGTCGTGACCGGCCAGCGCCCGGATGACGTCGGCCTGCCAGTCCGGTGCCGCGCCCAGGTCGATGGCGCCACCCAGGAAGACCCGTTTCCCTGGCACGTCGACCGAGCCGGGTGGGCCGATCACCACCGTCACCGGGTTACCTCGGGCTCTCCCGGCGTCAGCTTTCCTTCCGCGTTCAGCGTCCAGATCGTGGTCGCTTCGCCGGTCGGGCAGCACGTCATGTCGCTCTGGCGGAACCAGACCTCGTGCGCGACCGCCGTGCCCGGCCTGAGCTCGAGCTTGTCGAACAGCGTCGGCAGGACTCCGTCTTCCTGCTGCTGCCCGTTGATCACGCCGAGCACCCGGAGCTCGTCCACTCCGCCAACATAGACGACGTACGCCCGCGCGATGCGCCCCGCGGCCAACCCACTGCCGGTCGTGCAGTCGAGCAACACCGCCACCTCGTCGGTGCCGTCGCCGTCGACGTCGCCGCGCACCTCCTCGCCGGAGAACACGTCGATGTGCGCCTCGCCCCACCGGCCCGAGTTGGTCACCGCACCGCCTTGCGACAACCGCACGAGCCCGTCCACACCGCAGAACTCCCCGGGTACGCATACGCCGTCCCAATCCGCGGCGATGGCGGCGTCGACACCCTGGCGCCCGCAGTCCGGCACGCCCTCCGTGGGTGGGGCGGACGTAGCGGCGGCGCAACCTCTGACCGCCCGAAGCTCGTCGGGCAGCCGGGTGCAGAGCTCGTCGTCCTCACCGAACTGACGCCAGTAGTCGTCGACCGTCCACTGCCAGGTGCCGTCCACGTACCGCAGGACGACCCAACCCGCGCGGCCGTTGTCGAACGAGACGTCGGCATGCGCCCAACCCGGCGCGCACGTGACGGCACCGTCGACCCGCACCGTCACCGACGATCCTTCGAAGATGACCGGTGCCAGCTCCGTCGCGCGGGCGGCGAACTCGTCCCCGCTCGGACACGGCGGGTGGGCACCGGCCGGCGGGGGTGCGGTGGTCGACGGTCTGTTGAGGAAGACGGCCGTCGCCACCAGAGCCAGGGTCAGCAGTGTGCAGCCCGCCAGCAGCCACCATCGGCGACGCCTCAGCCAGGAGAACATGATCGACCGCCTCAGCCGGCAAACGTTGTGGGAAATCCAACCAACCGGATTCCTCCGGCAGTACCCACTTAGGGGTGAGGCCCAGCGACGATCGCCAATTCGCCCATCCGATCATCGGAAACAACGGGCGGATCGGGTTACCGGGGTATCCGGTATCAAATACGTATGCGCCGGCCGGCACCTGAGCACTTCGATGCGTTCATCTCCTACAGCCAGGCCCTCAGCGGAGAGCTCGCGACCCAGCTCCAACGCTGGCTGGAACGGTTCGCGACGCCCTGGTACCGGCCGCGCACACAACGAATCTTCCGCGACTACACCAACCTGTCCTCGACCCACGACCTCACAGGCGCCATCTACGACGCGCTGGCGATTTCCCGCTTTCTCGTGATCCTCGCGTCGCCGGCGGCGGCGCAGTCGAAATGGGTGAACAACGAGGTCACGTGGTGGCGTGAGAACCGACCGGCCGAGCAGGTCATCGTCGTGCTGACCGCCGGGGAGCTTCGGTGGGACGACGAGGCGAACGACTGGCACTGGGACGAGACGACGCCCCTGCCACCGGCCGCGCGCGGGATGTTCACCAGCCAACCACTGTGGACAGACCTGAGCTCGATCGGGGACGCGCGTGAGCTCGACCGGTCGAATCCCGTGCTGCTCAACAGCGTCGCGCAGATAGCCGCGCGGCTCCGGAACACGGAGCTGGACCAGCTCGTCGGCGAACACATCCGGCTCCGGCGGCGCACCCGTAACACCATCCGAGCGGTTGTCGCCACCCTCACGATCCTGCTCCTCGCGACCCTCGCGGCGACCTGGGTGGCAGTGGACCAGCGCGACAGCGCGGTCGAGGCGGCCCGGATCGCGGTGTCGCGCCAACTCCTTGCCGAGTCGTCCAGCTTGCAGCTCCTCCAGCCCGGGCTCGCCCGACAACTGATGGCCGCCGCCTATCGGATGGCGCCGAACGACCAGACCTACGGGGCGCTGCTGCAGAGCCCGGCCATGCCGGGAATGCTCCAGCGGGACGAGGACGTCAGCGCGGTCGCCTACACCGCGGACGGCCGGACCCTCGCGGTCGCGGACGGCGACTCGATCTCGCTGATCGACACCACGGACGACGCGACCGTGAGCGTCCTTGCGGGCTTCGGACTCGGCGTGTCCGACATCGGCTTCGACCGGTCGGGTCGGCGGCTCGTCGGCACCGGACGCGACGGGACGATCCGCGTCTGGGACCTCGCCGATCGGGAGAACCCGCGGCTGGTCGGGAGTACGTCCGTCGACGGCTCGATCGACCAGCTCGCGCTCAACGCCGACGGCACCCGGCTCGCGACCGTCGAACGCGGTCAGACCTGGCGGCTGTGGGACGTCAGCGACGCGGCGCCACCGACGGTCCTGGCGACCCTGCGGGGCCCCGGCACCACCGGCTCCCCGGTCATCGCGCTGACCGACGACGGTGCGCTCCTGGCGACCACGGACGAAGAAACCGGAATCCTGCTCTACAGCCTCGCGTCTCCGCGCAGCCCGAAGCTGGCGGCGACGCTCACCGGCCACACCGGCGTCGTCGAGACCCTCGACTTCAGTCCGGGCGGTGCCGTGCTGGCATCGGGCGGCGCGGACGACACCGTCCGCCTGTGGGGCACGTCGAACCCGGGCAAGCCGCGACCCCTGCCTGCCCTCGTCGGACATGCGGGCAAGGTCGGCGTCGTGGCCTTCAACCGGGACGGAAGCCGGCTGGCGTCCGCCGACTGGACCGGCTCGGCGCGCATCTGGGACACGTCCGACCCGGTGCGTCCCCCACTCGTCGCGGAGTTGGCGGGTCATCGCGAGTTCGTCAACGACGCGGCTTTCAGCCCCGACAGCCGGGTGCTGGCGACCGCGAGCAGCGATGACACCGTGCGGCTGTGGTACGCCCAGCGACCAGGAGCGTCCATGCCGCGTGCCGAGGTCAGCGCCGGCGCGTCACACGTTTTCGCCCTCGACCCACGCGCGCCGCGGCTCCTTGCCGGCTCCGCCCTCCGGATGTGGAACATCGCAGGGTCCACGGTCCCGGAGCCGACCAGACCGCTGGTCCCGACCCGGCCGGGACCCGACGCCGCCGCGTGGTCACCCGACGGGCGCCTGCTCGCGTCGGACGCCGACGCGGAAGGCGTCCGCTTCTGGGACACCGAAAACGCGGACGACGTCCGACCGGCGGGCCGGCTCCCCATCAGCAGCGGCACCGTCGACGCCCTGGTGTTCAGCCCTCGGGACAGGACCCTGGCCGTGGCCGGGGCCGATGCAGGCGTATTTCTCAGCGACGTCACCGATCCGCGCCGGCCCGGCCCTCCACGCACGGTTCCCGTGCAGCAACCGGTCGCTGGGGGCGACCTCGCCATCAGCGGCGACGGTAACCGTCTTGCCGTCACGACGCCCGAAGGATTCGAGTTGTGGAACATCGCCGACTGGCGGGAGCGGACACCGTCCCGCGTCGCCGCCGTCACCGACGTCGGCCGGGTCGACGCGGTCGCGTTCGCGCCCGGCACGACGAGGCTTGCCACGGCCGGGGAAGACGGACAGATCCGCATCTGGGACCACGGCTCCGACACCTGGCGACAGGTGAACAGCATCTCCGGCCACCGCGGCGCGGTCAGCGCCCTGACCTATCTGCCCGACGGCCGCACGCTGGCATCGGGCGGCGAGGACCAGACCGTCCGCCTGTGGCGCACGCCGCCGGACGGCGACCCCGCGTCGGTCGCCACGTTCTCCGGGCACGCCACGTCCGTCTGGGGGCTGGCGGCCGCCGCGGATGGGAGCATCCTGGTCTCGGCGGACCAGAACGGATACGCGTTCGTCTGGCAACTCGACCCAGAAACGCTGCTGAGCGACCTCTGCCGGCACAGCGGTCCCTCGATCACCGCCGACCAGTGGCGGGTGTATGTCGGTGAGGCCGATTTCCGGCCACCCTGCGTCTAGGGGAAGGCCGGCATCACCTCGTCGTGGATGAGCTGTAGCTGCTCGTTGACCGAGGCGACATTGTCGAGGTCCCGGCCCATCAGGGCCTTCACCAGTGCGGCGTCGGTGATCGCGAAGATCAGGTGGTTGACGCCCGCGTCGACGATCTCGCTGCGCAGCTTGGCCACGCACTCCTCCGGTGTGCCCGCCACCGACAGCCGTTCGGCGACCTCCGGCGGGGTGAGGTCGATGGCGCCGGCCAGGTCTCCCTTGCCGAGTACCTCGATGACCGGCTGCAGGTCGGCCGGGTCGACTCCGTTGCGCCGGAGTTGCTCCTCGGGCATGGACGACGCGTACAGGCCGACCATACTGCGCGCCGCCTCCTTCGCCGCCGCCGAGTCGCGGCCGACCGCGAAGACGATCCAGGCTCCGATGTCCAGCGACTGCCAGTCCCGGCCCGCCTTCTCAGCGCCCTGGCGGACGTTGGAGACCAGATAGTCGTACGCCTCCCGCGTGTAGCTCAACGCGTGGTGCACGCCGTCGGAGATCTCGCCGGCCTTGCGGAACGAGCGCGGACCACGCATCGCGCCGAGCAGCAGCGGCATCCGTTCCTGCACCGGCCGGGCGAAGGTGAACAGGCCCGTGTACTTGTAGAACTCGCCCTCGAAGTTGATCGCGCCCTCGTCCAGCAGGGTCCGCATCACGTGGTGGGCTTCCAGCGTCCGGGACAACGGCCGGGTCTGCGCCCAGTCGATGTGGTACTGAGCGAGGAGCCCGAAGTTGCCGCAGGAGATGACGCACTCGGCGCGCCCGCCGGTCAGTTCGTCCAATGTGGCCGCCGCCTGTGCGATCAGCGTCGGCTCGCGCAGCACGACACCGGACAGCGAAGGCCCGAACCGGATGTTGGTGGTCTTGTCGGCCGCGGCGGCGAACAGCAGCCACATGTCCTTGTGCCACGTCTCATCGGCCGCGTAGCAGCCGTAGAAGCCGAGCTCGTCAGCCTTCTTGATGGACTCCATCGAGTCGGCGAGCGGATAGTCGGGAAGCATCACATAGCTGAACCTCATCGGGGAGTCCTCACTCTTCGGCGGACATCAGCTCCTCGCCGGACACGACCGAATCGGCCCAGTGGGCGTGCATCCACGCCAGGTGCTCCCACCGGCTGTCGACGATGCGGCGCGTGTCCCACGCCGGTAGGTCGTGCTGCTGGAAGTGGTCCCGCATCAGGGCGGGGTCCACTTCGTACACGTGGTCGAAGCGTTGCACCACCACGTCGTTGACCCGCCGCGGATCCGGCGGGCGTTGGGCCGACAACCGAAAACCGATCATGACGGGCCGTCCTCGTACGCCTGGTCGAGCAAGTATTTGCCGGGGTTCATGATGTTGAGCGGGTCGAGCACTCGCTTGACCTTCTTCATCACGTCCCAGCCGCCGCCAAGCTCTTCGGGCACCAGGTCGACCTCGCCTTCGCGGCAGGCGCCGTGGCAGGCGCTGATCGAGCCGCCGTGCGCGATCGACACCGCCGCGATGTCGCGCTTGGCGGTCACCCACGCGTCCCACGCCTCGTCGTCGAGCTCCTGCTCCCAGATGCCGACATCGATCTCCGTGAGGTAGTCGCCCCACGGTTTGAAGGCGCCGTTGGTGTAGGCGAACATGCCCCAGTCGTCGAAGATCCGGAAGCGGTCGCCGAGCCGGGCGACGATGTCGTGCCACTTCTCCCGCACCGCAGGCAACTGCGTCCAGTTGATCGACGCGTCCTCGCAGTGCCAGCTCATCGGCACCACCTGGCCGTCGCGCAGCCGGCCGTGCAGCGGTGTCGCGTAGCGGTCGTGGCGCGAGGCCCAGTCGCCCTGCGAGATCTCGTCACCGAGGTACGCGCCTCCGGTGTCCTTCCCGATCCGCAGCAACCGCTTGGCGCCGGGGCGCACCTCGTCGGTGGTGCCGTACATCGCCGTCGCGACCACGCAGCGCACGTCGTCGGGCTGCGGGATGTATGCCTCGTCGTCGCGGCGCAGGTAGGCCAGCTTCCACTCGTCGAAGAGCACGACACCGGCGAGCGTGGCCAGGCCGGATTTCGCGAGCGCACCGGTCGACCGCCAGGCCGTCTCGTAGTCGGGGTACGAGAAGAACGCCGCGAACTCGGCCTCGGGGCGCGGCACCAGCTCGAGGACGGCCTCGGTGACGATGCCCAGCGTGCCCTGGTGACCCATGAAGAGGTGCTTGAGCTGGTAGCCGGTCGAGGACTTGCGCACCTTGCGGCCGCCGCCGTCACCCACCCAGATCAGCTCGCCGGTGGGCAGCACGATCTGGAAGCTGATCACCAGGTCGCGGGTGTGCCCGTACCGGCCGCCGATCAGCGACCAGCCGCTCGTGCCGATCCGGCCGCCGACCAGGGAGCACGGGTAGGACGCCGGGTCGTCGGGGTAGATCACCCCGTGCTTCTGGAGCTCCTCGTTGAGCTTGAGCATGTTGATGCCGGGCTGCACGGTCACCGTGCGGTCGTCGAGGTCGAGCTCCAGGATCTTGTTCATCAGCTTGACGTCGACGACGATGCCCTGCCGCAGCGGCACCGCGCCGTCGGTCAACCCGGTGCCGCCCGCCCGGGGCACCACCGGGATCCGGTAACGGTTGGCGAGCTTGACGACCTCGGAGATCTGCTCGGCGGTGGTCGGGAGCACGACGACATCGGGTACGTGCTCCGCCCACCGGTGCACCGGGAACGGTGCCGGCACCCGGGCCCGGTTGACCCGCGAGGACCTGTCGGCGAACACGTTGTCGGGGCCGCAGATGCCGATCAGCTCGTCGATCACCGGGTCGGTGACCATGGTGGCGGTCATCAGTCCTCCAGGCCCGCGGACAGCGCGACGATCTCCAGCAGGTCGAGCACCTCGATCGGGTCGGCCCGCTTGCCGCCCTGCTCGGTCAACGGCCGCTCGGACCAGACGCATGCGCTGACCAGCGTGTCGACGTCGAGGGCGGCGGCCTGTTCGACACGGCGCCGGCTGATCTCCGCGGTGAGGTCGGGCCGCTCGATCGGCAGCCCGCCACCGGCACCCGAGCAGTAGGACCACTGGGTGACGTGGTCGACGTCCTTGAACGTGATGCCGGGGACCGCCCGCAGCACCTCTCTCGGCGCCGCGTGGATGCCCTTGCGCTTGTTGAGGCGACAGGCGTCGTGGTACGTGACGACCCGGTCGACGGGGTTCGTCAGCTCGAGCCGGCCGTCCCGGATCAGCTCCGCGAGTAGCTCGACGAAGAGCACGATCTCGAAGTCGTACTCGTCGCCGAAGTAGCTCGGGTAGTCCTCGGTGAACGAGATGTAGTCGTGGGGGTCGAAGACGATGATCCTGCGCGCGCCGACAGCCCGCCAGTCGTCCACGTTGTGCCGGGCGAACTCCTTGGCCCGCTCGACGTAGCCCATCTCGGCGGCGGGGCCGCCGCAGCACCACTGCTCGCGCATCAGGCCGAACTCGACGCCGGCCGCTTTGAGGATCTTCGCGGCGGCGCGGGGCACCGAGGTGCGGTGGAAGGCGCCCTCGCAGTCGCAGAAGAGGATGGTCTCGCCGCCGATGGGTAGGTCGAGGCCGGCCGCCCAGTCGGCCACGTGCTCCTGGCTGACCGGCACCTCTCCGCCGAGCACGGGCTCGGACTTCTGCCGACTGGTCGCCTCGACCCAGCGCTGCCAACCGGGCTGGTGGATGCCCTCGTCGACGGCCAGGGCGCGGGCGGCCTTGACGAGCTGCACGGTGCGGGTGCGGAAGCGGTAGAAGTCGCCGGTGAAAAGCGTGTTCGGGCAGCGCAGCTCACAGGCGCCGCAGCCGGTGCAGTGCACGTAGTCGCGGGCCACGTCCGCAATGGACAGCAGGCCCTTCTCCATCGCGACGACGTTCGCGTGGAAGGCCGTGGGCGTGTGCACCTCGTTGCGGGTCACCTGCATCACGGGACAGACCTCGCGGCAGAACTTGTGCCCAGAGCTGTAGCAGTTGTAGGCAGCATTGCGCCATTCCTGGACGAACTCGGCCGTGCCGGCCTCGTCATCCGGCTCTTTATCCGTCCCGCCAGCGGGCTCTTCTTCCGTCCCGCCAACGGGATCATGCGCGCGTTCGGTCGAAGACATCGTCGTCCTCCCATGTCGCGTGACCATCGTGCCCCGTGGGGCCGGTGCGCGTAAAGGGGGTCGACTGTTCACGTGCCGCTCGATGATCGTCTATCGATTCATGTTCGGCTATGCCACGATCGATCGGCTCACCCGCGAGTTGACGGTGACGCTGCGCGACCCCTCTGCGATCCTTCGCGCCGCTGGCGAGTCGGTTGATCTGTCCATGGTGGACGCCGGCTCGCGCTTCCGTCGCGCCGTCGAGCGGGCCAACGCCGACGTCGCCGCGGCCAAGGGCCTTCCCGCCGGCGCCGTGCTGCTCGTCGAGGTCGACACGGCGAAGGCGCTCGACCTGGGCGTCACCGTGATCAAGAGCGAGTTGGCCGCGCGCGGGCGGCTCGCCGCCGCTCCGACGCGGGCCCGGGCGGCCGGATACTGGGCCACCAAGGTCAACGCCGTTCGGCTCAGCGACGACGAGGAGCCGTGGATCAAGGGCGGCGCGGAGATCTTCAGCGTGGTCACCGGCTTCGGCCTCGACGGCGTGCCCCGAGCCGACATCGTGCAGATGCCGTACCGCGACAACGACGGCACGACCTACTATCCGAACCAGCTCCTGGTGCACTTCTCGGCGTACAAGTACAACCTCACCGACGTGGTCATGATGGGGGACGACGGGGACACCAACTACCAGGCGCTGGCTTAGGCCATCGCGACGGCGCTGTTGACCATTCTCGATCTCGGCGTGTACGCGCCGCTGGTCGACGCGGTCCTCGCCGCGATACCGACCTCGTGGTACACCGACGACCCGGACTACGTCGACTCCTGGTGCACGCTCTCGACCGCCAGCAGCGGTCGGCTCAACGGCGCGGCCGGCAACGGCTGGCTGGACGTCAGCCCGTACTACGTCCAGCCCCTGTAGCCCACCTCGGTTTCGGCGGCGCGGCGGCATTCTCGCTAGCATCCCGGCGGGCGCCCATCCGGGCGCCCGTCGGCCGCCGGCCGATCCGTCCGAGCCCGAGGTGGCGTGTGAGCCAGCACCCGCAAGCCAGCGATGCACCGACCGTGCAGTTCCCGGTGCAACGCCTGGGAGAGCCGTCGGCACCGCAGGCCACCCCCGTCGAAGCGTTGCGCCCGCGACGCCGGCTCTTCATGGTCGGCGGCCTCGCCGCGGCCGTGCTGGGCGCGATCGGTGGGGCGGGCGCCTACGCGTACGCCGGTGAGGTGCCGCGCGGCACGTCGGTGTTGGGTGTCGACATCGGCGGCAAGAGCCGGTCCGAGGCGGTCGCCGCGCTCAAGTCCGGGCTGGCCTGGAAGGTGCGGACGCTCGGCGCCCCGGTGCCGGTCCGGGTGGGCGAGCAGGCCGCCGAGGTCAACCCGGCCGACGTCGGCCTCGCGGTCGACGTCGAGGCGACCGTCGCGGCCGCCATCGAGCGGAGTGCCGACCCGGTCAGCCTCCTGTTCGGCTCGCATGAGCTCGACCCGGTCGTCACGGTCGACGAGGGCAAGCTCCACGACGTGCTGGGCGCGGCCCTCGGCAAGGACGCGCGGGCGATGAAACTGCCGTCGATCACGTTCGCGGGCACGACGCCGAAGGCGACCTACCCGGTGCCAGGGCGTGGCCTGCACGCCGAGAAATCGGCGGACGCGGTGCGCGACGGCTGGCTCGGTGGCGCGCCGGTGGTCGTGCCGATCGTCGAGATCCATCCCACGACGACGAAGGAAGACGTCGACAAGCTGATCGCCGAGTTCGCCCGGCCGGCGGTGGCGGCCCCGGTCACCGTCACGACCGAGCGGGGCGACGTGACGGTCGCCCCGGCGGCGATCGCGAAGAGCCTGCGGCTGGTCGCCGACAAGTCCGGCCGGATCGAGCCGGGGCTGGACGCGAAGAAGTTGCGCGCCGCGCTCGCCGGCCCGCTCGGCGCGGTCGAGGTGGCGCCGAAGGATGCCCAGGTCTCGATCGTGGGCGGGAAGCCCCGGGTGACCGAGGGCGCGGAGGGCCGACAGGTCGACGTCGGCGCGCTCGCCCCCGCGCTGTTGGAGGTGCTGCCGCTGCGAGACGGGCGCACGGTCGCCGGCAAGCTCGTGACCGCGAAGCCCGCGACCAGCGCGGCCGACATCGCCAAGCTCGGCATCAAGGAGCGGGTCTCGACGTTCACCACGAACTTCACCGGCGGCCTGTCCGCGCCGCGCAGCCAGAACATCGTCCAGGCCGCCAAGGAGGTCGACGGCGCGCTGGTCAAGCCGGGCGCGGTGTTCTCGCTCAACGGCCGCACGGGCGAGCGCGGCTACGCGCAGGGCTACCGGGACGCGCCGGTCATCCTCGACGGCAAGCTGGTGCCGGGCGTCGGCGGCGGCACGTCGCAGTTCACCACCACCCTGTTCAACGCGGCCTACTACGCCGGGCTCGAGGACATCGAGCACAAGCCGCACTCGTACTATTTCAGCCGTTATCCCGCGGTCATCGAGTCGACGATCTTCTGGCCGAACCTCGACCTGAAGTTCCGGAACGACACCGACTACGGCATCGTCATCGACACCTCGTGGACCGCCGACTCGATCACGGTCTCGATGTACAGCACGAAGGTCTGGGACAGCGTGAAGACCCAGTACGGCCCGCGGCGCGACATCACCAGCCCGAAGGTGACCAAGCTGCCGAAGGGTCCGACCTGCATCCCCACCAACGGCATCCCCGGCTTCACCCAGGACGCCTTCCGGGTCTTCAGGAAGGCCGGCAAAGAGGTCAAGCGGGAGAAGTTCACGTGGACCTACCTCGCGGAGCCGCGCTTCACCTGCGGGTGAACCTGTCATTGACATCCGTCTATTGTTAATGGTGACGCCGTTCTATCCCAGTGGGAGGGCGTCATGGCCTCATGTGCGCGCATCGCCGGCTCGTTCGTCGCCGTGGTCCTCGCCGTCACCGGTATGACCGTGATCGACGTCCGACCGGCGTCCGCGGCGTACCCCAACCCGGGACGGGTGACCGGGGACGTGACGGTGCACGACCCGGCGATTGTCCGGCGGCCGGGCGGCGGATACCTGTTGGCCCACACCGGCAACGGCATCAGCCTGAAGACATCCTCGGATCGCACGGCGTTCCGCGCCGCCGGCGCGGCCTTCCCCGGCGGCGCCTCGTGGACGACGACCTACACGGCCGGCAGCCGCAACCTGTGGGCGCCGGATCTGACCTACCGCAACGGCCGTTACTGGATGTACTACTCGGCGTCGACGTTCGGCTCCAACCGGTCGGCCATCTTCCTGGCGACCAGCACGACCGGTGGCTCCGGCACCTGGACGCACGCGGGCCTGGTCGTCGAGTCCCGCACGACCGACAATTTCAACGCCATCGACCCCAACCTGGTGGTGGACGCCGCCGGCCGATGGTGGTTGAGCTTCGGGTCGTTCTGGTCCGGGATCAAGCTGGTGGCGCTCAACCCGTCGACAGGGCTGCGCTCAGACGGCACGATCGTGAGCGTCGCAGGCCGCAACGGCGGGGCGATCGAGGCGCCGTTCATCGCGCGACGCGGTTCGTACTACTACCTCTGGGTGTCGTTCGACCGCTGCTGCCAGGGGGCGTCGAGCACGTACCGCGTGATGGTCGGTCGTTCGACCAGTGTCACCGGACCGTACGTCGACCGCAACGGCGTGGCGATGACGGCGGGCGGCGGCACACAGGTGCTGGCCGGCCACGGCAGCATCCACGGCCCGGGCCACCAGGCGGTGCTCGCCGACACCGACGGCGACGTGCTCGTCTACCACTACTACGCCGACAACGGCACCTCGCTGCTGGGCATCAACCGCATCGCGTACGACAGCGCCGGCTGGCCCTACGTCTACTGAGGAGCGTGCACGTCGGGCACGCTGTGCATGGCGAGGCCGGCGGCAGGGTATTACCGCGGGTGTGTCGATCGCGGAGCTCAGGACGCGCGGGGTGAAGTCATGGCTGCGCGCCCGCGACCGGCACGCCTGGCTGGACCACGTGGCCCGCGCGGTGGTGCGCTACGACCAGGCCGACGGTGGCCGTCTCGCCGCCGCGGTGACCTACTACGCGTTCTTCGCCACGTTCGCACTGGCCCTGTTGAGCTTCGCGTTGTTCGCGTTCGTGCTCGACGACCCAGTGGTGCTCCGGGCGATCCAGGGGTACCTCACCGAGAACCTTCCCCGGGTCGACGTCCAGGCGGTACGCGACGCCCGCGGCACCGTCGGCGTGATCGGGTTCATCGGCCTGCCGATCATCGGCTGGTTCTGGGTCGACGCGCTGCGCTCATCGATCAGAGCGGTCTGGGGACTGCCCGAGTATCCGGGCAGGTTGCTGGTCCGCGTTCTGATCGACCTGCTCGTGCTGATCGGGCTCGGCCTCCTGCTGGCTGTGTCGCTGGCCGCGGTGTTCACCACCGAAGCGGGCGCGGGCTGGCTGGTCACCGCCGCCGGCGTCGACGGCGCACCTTCCCGATGGCTGCTAGGTGCTCTCGGGTTCGTGCTGGAAGCCAGCGTCAACACCCTGTTGGCGATGGCCATCCTCACGGCGCTGCCCCGGCTGCGCATGCCGCTGCGCCGGGCCCTGGGACCAGCGCTGTTCGTCGCCGCCGGGCTGGAGTTGCTCAAGACCCTCGGCCGGCTCTACGTGCGAGGCGCCGAGAACAACGCGGCTTACCTGGTCGTTGCCGGCGCGGTCGGGTTGCTGGTCTTCCTCAACGTCGTCAACCAACTGATCCTGTTCGCCGCGACGCTGGCCGCCACCAGCATCAACGGGCAGGTCACCGACCTGGCCGCACGCCCGCGCGAACGCCAGGTCACCGGCCTTCTGGGCCGCCGGTCGGCCATACCACTTCCAGGCCGTGGTCGGTGGCGTAGAGCAGGTACGGCCGCAACTCAGGGGCGTACTCCAGGTCGCGGCGCAGCGCGTACAGAGGAGCTGACCTCGCCGCCAGGAACGGTTGGGCGGCGAGCAGGCCCCTGAGATCCCCGAACCGCCAATCCGCACCCAGCAGCTTCCTTGCCCGCACCAGGAGCTGAACTCCATCGACCGGAACCTTGCCCACATAGACGTCGGCGGTTGGCGGCAGGTCCGGCTCCGGGTCGGCCGGCAGAGCGAAGCCGGAACGCAGCCACACCTCGAACGCGGGGGCGGCGACGTTGAGGTCGACTTCGCCGCGACCGCCCAGGTCGGCCCAGAACACCGCGCCGCCGCCGTCGTCGCACCCGAGGAAGAATCCCCGATCGCTTTCTTGGCCGATCATGAGGTAGCGCGTGAGCCACTGGCCGATTCCGTAGGTCGTGTTGCGCTCCAGCAGGGACTCCAGGCAGTACACGACGACGCCATCGGCGACGACGTCGTCGGTGACCGACGCCAACCATCGCTGGTAAGCGGCATCCGTCCGGGAAATGAGCTGCTCGACCATCTCCACCAAATCCTTAGCGGGCTTGATCAGGTCGTGTCTTGGCGCGCCCAGGTCCAGGCTGGAACGGCGCGGATCGGATGCAGGTCGGCGTCGGTCTCGGCCAACGAGTTCTGTTGGGCGACCTGGGCGCCGAACTCGACATGCTCGCGGACCGCCGTGCGGAAATCGGGGTCGTCGGGCAGCCCGGCTTCGTCGATGGCCTCCAGGTAGACCTCGACGAACCGATCCCGTTGCTCGTCGGTGATCTTCAGGTGACGGTGGACGTCGATCAGGTATTGGAAGCCGAGCGCCGTGGTGAATCGGTCCGGGCCGCCGAAGGACTCGGCAGTGAACCACGTCAGGTGGTCGACGTGGCCGGGCTGGCGGACCGGAAACACCTCGCGCAGCACGGGATCGGCCAACGCCTTGGCGTAGAACAGCTCTTCGAGGCGGTGCAACGCCTCGTCACCGCCGGCGAACTCGAAAAGAGTTGTCATCGCTTTGGCACCCTACGCTGTCCGCCGCGCGCCCAGTGCCGGGCGGATCAGGCCGACGGCCACGCCGGCGGGTCGGCGCCGTAGGGCACCAGTCGGTCGGCGGCGGGCAGGGTCAGGTTGGTGAACGTGACCGCCGGAGCCAGGAAGGTCACGGCACCATAGGTGGTGTCGACGGAGAACGTCTCCGCCGGGTAGGTGTCGGTTCCGGGGACCTCGTCCTGGGTCGCGACATCGAGCAGGCCGAGATCCTGGACCCACATGACGCTGCGGGTCAACGACAGTTTCACCTGGTACGAGCCGCCTTCCGTGGCGCGCAGCAGCAGGGCCGCCATCATTCCGGCGGCGGCGCAGTAGCCGGTGATCAGATCGGCCACGTAGAAGACGGGCGAGAACTTCGGCGGGCCGCCCTGGCCTTCCTCAAGCGCGAACCCCGAGGTCACCTGCCCGTTCTGGTCGAACCCGGGCCGTCGCGCCCACGGGCCGTCGTGGCCGTAGGCGTTGGCGGACATGTAGACCATCCCGCGTTCGCTGGCGGCGGCCAGGTTTTGCGGCCCCAGGCCGAAACGCTCGATCACCGTGGGGCGGTAGGTGCAGGCGAAAACGTCGGCGGTCGCGGCGAGCCCGCGCATCGTCGCCAGGTCGTCGTCGGAGCGCAGGTCGAGGTAGGCGTCGTACTTGCCGGCGTCGACACCGAGGTGCTGCGCGAGCGAGTCGGCGAACCACGGCGAGCTGATGTGGAGTACGTCGGCGCCGTACTCCGCGAGCGTCCGGGCGCTGCGGGGGCCGGCCAACACGTGCGTGAAGTCGAGCACCCGTACGCCATCCAGGGGTGAGGTCGGGTTGTCCGCGAAGGGAACCGGGTCGCCGTCGGCGAGCTTGACGATCTCGATCTGTGGCACCGCCGCGAGTGCCTGACCCTGCGGGTGGGCGAGCCAGTCCGCGCGGGTCCTGGCCCGGCAGGCAGGGAGTCCGGCGTCCGAGAGCGCCTGCACCAGATCGTCGGCGGCCCAGGTGGCGACCTCGCGGGCGAAGGACTTCTTGTTGTTGCCGCAGTCGAAGAAGTTGAGGTAGCCGTTGAGCAGCTTCTGGTACGGCGGCCCCGCCTCGAGCATCACATGGTGGCCGTCGCGGGTCGGGAAGACGCCGTTGACCTGCACGAACTCGGCTCCGACGTTGCTGGAGTAGCCGGCCTGCTCGACGAAATGGGTCGGGTGCAGATGATGCAGTCCGTGCACGACATCCATCGAGATGTCGGTGGGCTCGCCGCCGCGGTGCTCCCAGATCGCCGCGCCGGCGGCGGCGATCAGCAGGTGCGCGGTGCAGGATGCCTCCGCGAGGCGGTGCGGCGAGCGGATGACCGGATCCGACCCGAAAATGGTCGCTTCACCGGTGAACCGCCCGGCCAGTCCGACCTGCGCCATGAGGTCTGCCAGCGGCTCCAACTCACCACGCCGAAGACGGCGCGCGTCGATTCCCATGACATCCACCATTCTTCTCCTACCGCTCGCCGGAGACGAGCGGTAGGAACAGGTCGTCCACGATCTCCAGGATCCGCTTGTCGCTGATGGGCTGGAACGTCATCAGCATGTCGTGGCGCATGAGGTCGAAGGGCATCGTCAGGACGACCGGGGGGATGCGGGCCAGGTCGATCTCGCCCCGCTCGTGCGCCCGACGGTAGAGCTCCGCGGACCTTGGCTGGCGGTTGCCGAGCAGCTTCTCGCGCACCTGGGCCGGAGTGAGGCCGCTGCTGGCCAGCAGGCCCGAGAAGGCCGCGCTGACGACCGTGACGAACGCGATGCGGCCGCTGCTGGCTCCCCTGAGCAACGCGACCAGGTCGCCGCGCAGGCTGCCGGTATCGGGGATCTCGACGGGGTGCGTATCGCCGAAGTGCTGGATCGCGGCGAGCGCCAGGTCGTCCTTGCGCGGCCAGCGCCGGTAGAGCACCGCGACCCCCGTCTTCGCCCGGGCCGCGACCGACTCCATCGTCAGCCGGGCGAAGCCGACCTCGACGAGCTCGTCCCACGCGGTCTCCAGCAGCGCGGTCTCGAGCGCCTCCCCGCGTCGGCGCCGTGCGGGCGCAGCCTGTTCGGTCATGCCCCACAGCCTAGCAGCGATAAGAGAGGCTTGCGTTTCTTAACGGTACGACCTAGCTTCATAAGAGAAAGAGACCTCTCTTATGAAGGCGGGCCGGCATGGTCACGACATCCGAGAAGCTCGACCCAGGGGTGGTCAGGACAGCCCTGATCCTCATCGTCGGCGCGATGGCCGTCGTCTTCGACACGACGATCGTCAGCGTCGCCCTGCACACCCTCGCCGCGGACCTGGACACCTCGGTCACCACGATCCAGTGGGTGACCACCGGCTATCTGCTGGCCCTCGGCATCGCGGTGCCGCTGAGCACCTGGGGTCTCCAGCGGTTCGGCGGCAAACGGCTGTGGATGTTCTCCCTGGCCGTGTTCCTCGCCGGCTCGATCGGGGCCAGCCTCGCGTGGAACGTCGACTCGCTCATCGGCGCTCGGGTGGTCCAGGGCATCGGCGGTGGTCTCATGCTCCCGCTGATGACCACGCTCATCTTCCAGGCGGCGCACGGCAGGTCGCTGGGACGGCTCGTCACCTACGTCGCGCTGCCGGTGCTGCTCGGCCCGATTCTCGGACCGCTGCTCGGCGGCGCGATCCTGACGCACCTGAGCTGGCGGTTCATGTTCGCGGTGAACGTGCCGTTCTGCGTGGCCGGCCTCCTGCTCGCGCGGCGTTACCTGCACCTCGACACCCCGGACCCCACCAGCGACAAGCCGAGACTCGATGTCCGCGGGCTCGTCCTCCTCGCGCCGGGCATCCTGCTCGTCCTGCTGGGCTTGGCCAACGCCGGCGCCGCCGCCGGGTTCGCCCACCCGGACGTCGTCGTCCCGCTGATCGTCGGAATCACACTGCTGGCAACCTTCATCGGGTACGCGCTGCGCAAGAGCCACCCGCTCGTCGAGATCGGCCTGCTGGCCAAGCGGTCGGTCGCCTCCTCGAGCGCGGTGCTGTTCTTCTCCGGCTTCTCCCTGTACGGCGCGATGCTCCTGATGCCCCTGTACTACCAGGGCGTGCGCGGCACCACCGCGCTGACCGCCGGCCTCATGCTCGTACCCCAGGGGGTCGGCGCCCTCTTGTCCCGCACCGTCGTCGGGAGCAACGTCGACCGGCTCGGTGCACGCGTCATCGCCCTCGCCGGCTTCGCCGTCGTCGCCGTCGCGACCGTTCCGTTCGCCCTGGCCGGGCCGCATACCAGCGCCTGGCTGCTCGCCTTCTGGATGGTCGTGCGCGGCTTCGGTCTCGGTGCCGTCACCATGCCCGTGATGGTCGCCGGCTACCTCGGCCTGGACAAGCAGCAGATCCCGCACTCCAGCGTCCTGACCCGCACCGCGCAGCAGATCGGCGGCTCGTTCGGCACGGCCGTCCTCGCGGTCATCCTCGCGACCGCCACCACCGCGCACCACGAGTCGCTGGCCCAGGCGTTCCACGTCGCCTTCTGGTGGTCGGTCGGCTTCTCCGCCGTCGCCGTGGTCCTGTCCCTGTGGCTGCCCGGAGCGCAACAGTCCCAACAGCGTCAGGCGGTGGTGCCCGGTCGCACCAGTCCCGTCTCGTAGGCCAGCACCGCGGCCTGGACGCGGTCGCGCAGGTCGAGCTTGGTCAGGATGGCCGAGATGTGCGTCTTGACCGTGGCCTGCGTGAGGAAGAGCCGTTCGGCGATCTCGGCGTTGGTCATCGCCCGCGCGACCAGGGTCAGCACCTCGACCTCCCGGGCGGTGAGCGGTTCGAGCCGCCGGTCCGGCCCCGACCGGGCCGGCAGGCCGGTCGCGAACCGGTCCAGGAGGCGCCGGGTCACCGTCGGGGCGAGCAGCGCCTCGCCGCGGGCCACCACCCGGACCGCGTCGGCCAGGTCGGCCGGGCGGATGTCCTTGAGCAGGAAGCCGCTGGCCCCCGCCCGCAGCGCCGCGAACACGGGCTCGTCGAGGTCGAACGTGGTGAGCATGACGACCCGGGCGGTGCTGCCCGCGTCGACGATCCGGCGGGTCGCCTCGATGCCGTCGAGCCGGGGCATCCGGACGTCCATCAGCACCACGTCGGGCTTGGTCTCGGCGGCCAGCGCCACCGCCTCCAGGCCGTCGCCGGCCTCGCCGACCACCTCGATGTCGTCACGGGCGCCGAGGATCATCGCGAAGCCGGCCCGGACCAGCTCCTGGTCGTCGGCGAGCAGGACGGTGATGGTCACGCGGATGCTCCCAGGGGCAGGCAGGCCGAGACACGGAACCCGCCCTCGTGCAGCGGACCGGCGTCGAGGCTACCGCCGACCAGCCGGGCACGTTCGCGCATACCGGCCAGGCCCGCGCCGGACCCACCACCGAACGCGGCCGGTACGCGGGCCGCGCTGGCCGTGCCGTCGTCGGTGATCTCGAGGTGCAACGCGGCGTCGGTCCAGCGCAGGTGCACCTCGGCCCGGGTCGCGCGGGCGTGCCGCAGGGTGTTGGTCAGCGACTCCTGGACGATGCGATAGACCGACAGGCTCACGTCGGCGGGCACGTCGCGGGCGTCCCCGGCCCGGTTGACGGCGACCGGCAGCCCGACCGCCCCGAGCGAGGCCGCCAGCGAGTCGAGCTGGTCGAGGCCGGGCTGCGGCGCCCTCGGCTCGGTGCCGTCGGGGCGCAGCGTCTGGAGCATGGCCCGCAGCTCGCCGAGGGCGGAGCGGCCGGCCTCCTGGATGGTGTCGAGGGCGGCCAGGGCCTGGTCGGGCCGCCGTTCGAAGACGTCGGCGGCGGCACCGGCCTGCACCACCATCAGCGACACGTTGTGCGCGACCACGTCGTGCAGTTCCCGGGCCAGCCGCGCGCGCTCGTCGGAGACGATCCGCCGGCGTTCCTGCTCACGCCGGATGCACCGGGACCGGTCGAGCTCACCCCACGTCCAGCCGAGCAGCGACGCGAAGACGGCGATGACCACCTCACGCCAGCCGCCGCCGTCCACCAGCTTCCACGGGGTCAGCGCCACCATCACGCCGAGCGCCCAGAGCGACACTCTCGGCGGCCGGATCCGGGCGAACGCGATCAGCGGACCCGCCGCCAGGCCCAGCCAGCCGACCTGCGGCGCGAACGCCTCGACGCCGATGCCCGCGGCGATCGCGAGGGTGATCGCCCACTCCGGCCGCCGCCCGATCAGCAGGACCGACGCCGCCTGCGCGAGCCCACAGGCCAGGGCCAGGGCCGTCGTCAGGGGTGTGTCGGGGCCGCCCGGCACGACCAGGATCAGCACGGTGAGCAGGACCGCGACCACGCCGGCCCACGTCGCGCCGACCGCCCTCGGTGGAACCCGGGAAGACTTCATGTGCTTCACCGTAGGCGGCCGGCGGCAACGGTCCATCGGCCGCCAGACCGACCCGGTCGCCCGCCCGCATCCGTCCGCAGACGGAGATCGGATCCCGTCCCGCGCCCGATCCGGGATGAGGCCCGCACACCGGAGAGTGATGCCAGACAACGAACAGCGCCGATCCGAGGAGTACGACATGACGACCACCGCCACCACGGCCACCCGCACTCTCACCCCCGCCGAATGCGCCCGCAAGCGCCGCCGTGCCCGTGGCCTGGCCGTGGTGGCGGCCACCGCGGCGACGTTCACGGTGTGGACGGTCGCTCACCAGATCGCCGGCGTCGACCTGGTCGTCGACTCCGGTTCGGGCGCCACCACGGTGACACCGCGTGCCGTGGTCCTCGTGACGGTCCTGGCCGGCCTGGCCGCGTGGGGGCTGCTGGCCCTGCTCGAGCGCTCCACCAGTCGGGGCACGCGAATCTGGACCTGGATCGCCTCGGCCGTCCTGGCGGTCTCGCTGCTCGGCCCGGTCGGCTCCGCCGACGGGACCGGCGCGACGCTGGCTCTGCTGGCGATGCACCTCGCGACCGGTGCGGTGCTGATCCCGATCATGGCTCGCAGCAACCGCCACCCCGCCTGACCCGCAACTTGCTGGCCCGGTGCGCCGCGTGCGTGCCGGGCCAGCTTCAGTCGGACAGGCCCAGTAGGCGCAGGGCGTTGGCCGCGTACACCTGGGTCAGGACTTCCGTCGGGAGGTTGACGGCGGAGATGTCCCAGCGGCCCTGTGGCGGGATCGGACAGCCCGGGGCGTACGGGAAGCACTCGTCCTCGGTCTCGAGGAAACGCCAGTAGACCTCGTACGCCGCCCGGCCGGGTGGGAAGGCGTCCGAGCCGAACAGGACGCGGTCCGGGTGGGCCAGGATCAGGCGGCGGGTGGCGCGTGGCTGGCGGCCCAGTTCGGCCAGCCGGCCGCCCAGGTCGACGTGGAAGTTGGGGTGGCGGGTCAGCATGCCGTCGACCCAGCCCAGGTCCTCAGCCGCGCAGCCCACGTGCGCGCCGATGAACGTCGTGCCCGGTGCGGCCGCCACCACCGTCTCCAGCGCGGTCATCAGGCGGTCGAACGTGGGATAGCCGGGTGCCCCGAACCACCACGAAGGGTTCTCCGCCAGCTCCTCCCACCGCTCGTTGCGGGCGTCGAGCGGCGCGAAGAACGCGATCGGGTCCGCGGTGTGGATGAGGATCGGCAGGCCCAGCTCCCCCGCCGCCGCGAACACGTCGGTCAGGCGCGGGTCGTCCGGCAGCACCTTCGCGCCGGTGTCGTCGGTGACGGTGAGGCCGAGGTCCTTCCACACCTTGACCCCTCGGGCTCCGGCGTCGCGAGCGCGGCGCAACGAGGCGATCAGCGCGCCGGCCGGGTCGGGGCCGTGCAGCAGCGACCAGTCGAGATGGCAGAAGGTCACGAAGCGATCGGGATGGACCGCGTCGAGGCGCGCGATGTTGGCCGATAGCTCGGCGTCCCAGCGGCCGTCGAGGTTGACGATCGTGCGGACGCCGACCTCGTCCATCAGGTCGATCAGCGCGGGCACATCGGGCACGAGCCAGTCGCCGTCGCCCAGCCAGCGGCCGAGGTGGTTGTGCGCGTCCACGGCGGGCACCGCCGCCCGCGGCACATGGGTCGACGGGCGACGGATGGCCGGCACCGGCGCGTAGTCGCGCAGCCGCAGATCCGTCATGCGCGCAGTCCTTCGGGCAGGAGGTCGCCGTGCGCCGAGGTCAAGGCGTCGCACAGGTCCCAGATCGCGTCCACCGTCAGCGAGGCGGCGGTGTTGGGGTCGACCATCGCGGCCTGGCGGACGAAACGCGGGTCCCCGGTGACCGCAGCCTCGACCGTGAGCTCGCCGACGCTGACGTAGGGCCGGTTGACCGCGGCTAACTGCACCGGCAACGAGCCGACCGGCGAGGGTCGGGCGCCCGTGCCGTCGACGGTCGTCGGCACCTCGACCGCGAACCCGGACGGCAGGTTGTCGATCAGGCCGCGGTTAGCGACGTTTGCGACGATCCGGCGCGGTGTGCCCGTCACCATGCTGTGGATGACCTGCGGTGCGTACTCGGTGGTGTCCCGCGACAGGTCGACCTCGGCAACGCCGTCCCGGGTCGCTGCATACGAAGCCAGGTTGGCCTCGCTGACCGCCAGGTACTCCCCCACCGGAATGCGCAGCCGCGAGATCTCCGTGTCGTGGCGCAGGTACCAGGGCACGTACTCGGCGGAGTGCTCGCTCGTCTCGGTCGGGTAGTAGCCGAGCCTGCGGTACAGGTCCACGCGTACGCGCCGGCGAAGTTGAGGATCGCGAGCGATTGCCGCGTCGAGCAACGGGTAGAGGTCGACGCCGTCCCGTTCCCAGCGCAGGATCCACGCCTGGTGGTTGACGCCGGCACTCTCGAACCGGACCTCTTCGAACGGCACGTCGACGAGGGAGCAGAGGCCCTGCACGGTCCAGTAGACCGAGTGGCACAGGCCGAGCACCTTGAGCTGTGGTGCGATCCGGGCCAGGTACGTGATGTTCATGGCCATCGGGTTGGTGTAGTTCAGCAACCATGCGTCCGGACAGAGCGCGGCCATATCGGCGGCGATGCCGGCCAGCACCGGGAACGTCCGCAGACCCCTGAAGATGCCGCCGATGCCGATCGTGTCGCCGATCGTCTGGCGCAGGCCGAACCGGGCCGGCACGTCGAAGTCGACGCGGGTGGCCGCGTACATGCCGACCTGGATGGAGTTGATGACGAAGTCGGCGCCGTCGAGAGCGGCGCGGCGGTCGAGGGTGGCGACGATCGACGGCCGGACACCGTACGCGTCGGCGACGCGGCCGGCGAGCGCCTCGGCGGTCGCGAGCCGCTCCGGGTCGATGTCGTGCAGCACGATCCGCGCGTCGGCGAGCTCAGGGAAGCCGAGGATGTCGACGAGCAGCTCGCGGGTGAAGACGACGCTGCCCGCGCCGAGGAAAACGATGGTTGTCATGCCTGTCCTCCGAAAACGACGCGGGCAGCGCCTGATGTGCCTACTGGAAAGAGAAGTGGTCGATGGTGATGGTCGAGGTGCCGCCGTACCAGAAGCCCATGGCGAGCTGCGAGGGCGAGTTGCGGTTGATGCCGTTGGCCGCCATGGGAATGCGGATGTCCTGATAGCTGGTCGTGATGACCGGGTGGGCACCGCCGTCCAAAGTGAAGTCCGCGAACAGCTTCGTCGACCCGCCGAGGCCGAGGTTGAAGCGGTTCTGCTCTCCCCCGGCCGCACCCTTGATGCGCACGACCAGATAGGTCCGCGAGCTCAGGTCGACACCGACGTCGGAGCCGAACCAGCCACAGTTGTTGTAGCGCAGGCTCAACGCCCCACCCGTGACCACGCCGGCGCCACCGCCGTCCAGGAAGCAGTTCCCACCCGTCCACTTACCCAGATCATTCGTGGAGGGGTACGCCGGTGTCCCGTCGAAGTTGTCCAACACCAGCCCTGTCGGCGGTGGTGGAGTCGCGTCGGTGGTTACGGCGACCGCATTGCTGGCCACCGAACGGTTCCCGGCCGCATCCCGCGCCTTGACCGTGTACGAGTAGGCCGTCGAGGCGGTCAGACCCGTGTCGGTGAAAGACGTCCCGGCCGGGCTGCCGACCAACGTCACACCCCGGAACACCTCGTACCCGGTCACGCCGACGGTGTCCGTCGAACCCGTCCACGAGAGCGAGACCGTGGTGTCGCTCTTCGAAGGCGACGACAGCGTCGGCGCACTCGGCGCGGTGCAGTCGCCCGAACACCCGCTCGTGGTCCCCGACGCCGTCGCCGACAGACCAGACTGATTGCCCGCGGCATCGACCGCCCGCACCTGGTACTGGTACGTCTGTCCCGGCGAACGTCCGGTGTCCGTGAACGAGGTGCCCGTCGGCGAACCGGCCAGCACGCCGTTGCGCCACACCTGGTAGCCGGTAACGCCCACGTTGTCGGTGGCGGCCGACCACGACAGGGACACGCTCGTGTTCGTCACCCCCGACACCGCGAGCCCGGACGGCACCGACGGCGCGGTGCAGTCACCCGTGCACGACCCGACGGTCACCGAGTTGGCCAGGACGTTGTAGCCCTTGGTCGCGTCCCAGGTGCCGGTGTTCGCCAGCCGCACGGAGTAGGCCGGCCGGCTCTGGAGCGCGGCCACCGGGTCGGGCAGCCACAGAGCCAGCTTGTACGTGCCCGCGACCGCACCACCGGGAACGGTGACGCCGCCGGTGACAGTGCTCGCGCCGGCCAGCCAGGTACGCGGGTCGACGCCGGACAGCGGCAGGTTGTAGCGCTGCGTCCCGTTGTCGAGCACGAGATAGACCTGCCGGGTCTTGACGAGCCCGGACCAGCCGTCGTTGGACAGGTGCGCGGTGACGCTCAGACCGCCACCGGGTGCGACGGTCGTCGGGAAGGTCGCGTCGAGCAGCCTGAGCCGATAGCCGAGCTTGCGCTTGATGCGGACAAAGCAGGTCTCGGCCGGGTCGTTGCCGCTGGCGGCGAGGTTGGCCGCCTTCCACTTGTCGGTGTTGACCGCCGCGTAGTCCTCGTTGATCTCGGTGAAGTTGAGCTTCTGCATCTCGGACTGCGCGTTGACGCACGCGGCGTCGTTGTAGCCGTCGGCGCCGCACGTCTCGCCGCCGACCATCTTGTTGTGCCCAGCCGAGGTGGCCAGGTCGTACATCCACTGCTTCTTCTGCTCGATGTAGTACCAACCCATCCAGGACGGGTTGTCGTAGGTGCCCATGTCGTTGTAGTCGGCCAGGAAACAGTCGTTGTGGAAGCCGATCCGGTCCTTCTGCGCCTGCGTCAGGTTGCACCCGCCCGGCACGACACACGAGGTGGGATCGACCACCTCCTTGATGTAGATGGGGTAGCGCATCGCGAGCGGGATGGTGGCTGGGGTGGTGTCGGCGATCCGCTTCATGATGCGGTAGCGGGCCGGCGCCTCCTCGACCGACGACGGGTTGGTCAGCCCGCCGGTGTGCCACTCGCCCCACGCGCCGAGGTAGCCGGTCTCCAGGTGCAGGACCACGTCGGCGTTGGCGGTGATGACGGCGTTGAGCTGGCTGATATGCGCCAGGATCTGCGCCTCGTCGACGCTGACATAGCCGTCCCAGGTGTACGCGGGCCGCAGCACGGCCTTCATGCCGGCCGCCCGGACCGCCGCGAGGCCCGATGCGAGATTGTCCAGCAACGCCTGCGGCAGGGCCTGCGTCCTGTACTTGTCGAGGTGGACATAGCTGTGGATCAGCGTGTTGCCGTTGTTCCTGGCCCGAGTAAAGGTCCGGTCGAGCAGGTCCGGGTTGAAGCCAGGAATGGTGGCGGCGTTGACGTAGTCGTTGACAGCCGGGTCGTTGATGATCTCGTAGCGGTTGTGGTAGCCGCGTTCCGGGTTGGCGACCGCGGAGGCCAGATCCGCCTGGTAGGTCACGGTGGCGGCCTGGGCCGGCGCGGCACCGATCGCCACCGTTGCCGTGAGCACCGTGCCCACGGTCAGCACCCGCAGGGTGCGAGCGAACATGATGCTCTCCCCTACTCGAAGCTGATGTGGTCGATGGAGATGGTGGAGTTGCCGCCGTACCAGAAGCCCATCGCGAGCTGCGACGGCGAGTTGCGGTTGATCCCGTTGGCCGCCATCGGGATCCGGATGTCCTGATAGCTCGTGGTGATGACCGGGTGGCCGCCACCGTCCAACGTGAAGTCGCCGAACACCTTGGTGGAGCCGCCGAGCCCGAGGTTGAAGTGGCTCTGCTCCCCGCCGGCCGCACCCTTGATGCGCACGACCAGATAGGTCCGCGAGCTCAGGTCGACACCGACGTCGGAGCCGAACCAGCCACAGTTGTTGTAGCGCAGGCTCAACGCGCCACCCGTCACTACTCCAGAACCACCACCGTCGAGGAAGCAGTTCCCACCCGTCCACTTATTCAGATCATTCGTGGAGGGGTACGCCGGGGTGCCGTCGAAGTTGTCCAACACCAGCCCGGTCGGTGGCGGCGTCGCGGCGTTGGTGGTCACCGTGACCGTGTTGCTGGCGGCGGACCGGTTGCCGGCCGCGTCGCGAGCCTTGACCGTGTACGAGTAGGCCGTCGAAGCGGTCAGACCGGTGTCGGTGAAGGACGTCCCGGTCGGGCTGCCCACCAACGTCGCACCGCGGAACACCTCGTACCCGGTGACACCGACGCTGTCCGTCGCGCCCGTCCACGAGAGCGAGACCGAGGTGTCGGTCTTCGCGGGCGACGACAGCGTCGGCGCGCTCGGTGCCGTGCAGTCGCCCGAACACCCGCTCGTGGTCCCGTTCACCGTCGCCGACAGACCGGACTGGTTGCCCGCGGCGTCGACCGCGCGCACCTGGTACTGGTACGTCTGCCCAGGCGAACGGCCGGTGTCCGTGAACGAGGTGCCGGTCGGCGAACCGGCCAGGACGCCGTTGCGCAGCACCTGATACCCGGTCACACCCACGTTGTCGGCGGACGCCGACCACGACAGGGACACGCTCGTGTTCGTCACCCCCGACACCGCGAGCCCGGAGGGCACCGACGGCGCGGTGCAGTCACCCGTACACCCGCCGGTGGTCATGCTGCCGAGGTTGACCCAGCCGTCCGTGCCCTGGTTGGCGTTGGCGAACGACAGCGGCAGAGCCGGCCGCCACTGGTCGATGATCCAGTCGGTGAGCCGGCTGGCGGCCGGACGCGCGCGCAGCACGTCGGCCGTCACGGTTTCGAGGGGGTTGCGGACCTTCAACACCAGGCTGTACGAGCCGGCGGGCACACCGGCCGTGCTGAGGTTCGCGGAGAAGTTGACCGGGCGGCCGAAGTCGAGATAGGTCGGGTCGCCGCCCACGTTCCAGTCGGGGAACGCCCGGATCCGCAACGGCTGCACCTGCCGCAGGTCCCAGCTCGTGTCCCAGGTCTTGACGATCGCCCCGGACGCGTTGCGCAGGCCGATGACCGTCGTCCACGGGTAGTAGAACGGCGCCACACCGTTGTTCTGCATGGTGACGCCGACCTTGAACGTACCCGAGGCGCCGCTGTTGAAGTTGGCCTGCGGGATGTGCAGGTTGTAGCCCATCTTGCGGACGCCGGCGGAGACCTTCGCGTCGCCGGTGCTGTAGCCGCCGGCCCCGGTCTGGTTGATCATCCAACTGATGTGGGTGAGCTCGGTCGCGGCGAGCACGTCGTCGACCTGGCCCGAGCCGCCGGGCCAGTTGGCGTACAGGCTGCCCTGGATCTCGGGCCGGGCCTCGCCGCCGATCGACTGGGTGACCCACCGGTTCTCGGTGCCGGTGTTGAGCTGCAACTGGAGGAACGCGTCGTCCCAGCCGTTCATCGAGACGGGCAGGGTCATGCCTTTGAGCGCGTTGCCGCGCCATTCCTTGTACGGCCAGGAGTCGTCGTGGAAACCGATGTTCGCGTTCTCGGTGCCGGCCAGCGGGTAGCGGACCTCGAGCTGGATGTTGTTGAAAGCCGTGTCGAAGGCACCCATCAGCGTGCGGATGGTGGTGTCCGTGGGCATCAGGTTGGGGTAGCCGTCGGCCAGGTCGCGGTCGTAGGGCCAGGTGTGCCACTCACCCCAGAGGCCGACCAGGCCCATCGTCATGAACCCGATGCGCGGGTCCGCGGTGCCGCCGGGACCGGCCCGGTCGTAGCGGTTCGCGAAGGCATTGATGAAGCTGGTGAGCGCCGCGATGACGTCGGGGTCGTCGTAGTCCGGGCTGACGGTGCCCCAGAAGCCGTTGGTACGCAACGCCATCTTGCCGTTCAGGCACGGCGGGATGCCGTTGCCGGGGTGCGTTCCGCTGCCGCCGGGATACTCGACGTAGAACCGGAAGGCGACCTGGCGGCCCCAGACGGCGGCTTCGTCGAGCGCCTTCTCGAAGACGCTCCAGTCGAAGACCGAGCAGCTACTGGGGTCCTTCATCACCTCGTTGAGGGCGAAGTAGCTCCAGACGAGGCCGCCGGGATACTTCGCGCCCAGGTTGTCGCCGGGGAACAGGTAGGGAGCGAAGCCCTTGAGCGGTTGCCCGAGCGGGGCGTCGGCGTAGGTGTAGGAGTGGGTGGCCAGGCTCGTGTCGGGACCGGGGCCGGCCGGCGGGCGGGACGGTGGGCCCGCCGGCGCGGCGACCGCGGTGCTCGACGCCAGCACCAGGGTGAGCACCGCGGCGCTGGTGACGAGCAGCTTGCGTAGTGATGCCATGAACCGTGTTCCCTTCGGGACGGAGTTAGGAACAGGTGCGGGGGTGCGTGCCGTCAGCGGGTCGTGACGGCACCGAGGTGCAGCCAGCCGGACTGGTTGTCCTGACCGGTGTTCGCGAACCGCAACGGGATGCCGTTGCGCAGCGGGTTGGGCACGCGCAGGACGATGTCGTAGCTGCCGCGCCGCAGGCCGTGGGTGTTGATCCGGGTGCTCAGCAGCGTCGGGTCCTGGCCCGGCTGGATGCCCGCCACGGACCACGGGGTGTGCCAGCGCTTGACGATGCGGCCCCGGCTGTCGACCGCGGCGAGCTCGGCGGGCCAGTCGTAGTAGAACGGCGCGGCGCCGCGGTTGGCCACTTTGACGGAGACGCGGTCGCGGGACAGCGCCGCCTGGGTGACGGTCAGCTCGTAGCCCAGCGACCGGGACGCGGCCAGCGCGCGGGCCTTGTTGTCGCCGTCGTAGCCTTCGCCGGCGAACGCCGCGTGGTTGATGAGCCACGACGCGTGGGTCCGCTCGACCGACTCCGCGTAGTCCTCGTACTGGCCGCAGCTCACCGGCTGGTCCCACAGGCACGACTGGATCTCGGGTCGCAGCTCCCCGCCGATGGGCTCCTGGCGCCACTTCTCGGTCACGCCCTCGTCGATCAGGCGCTGCACGAAGTGCCACGACTGGTTGGGCAGCGTCTCGAAGGCGAACGAGTCGTCGTGGTAGCCGATGCCGAGGCTCTTGTTCTCGGGGCTGGGATAGCGGGCCAGCAGCCTGGTCTCGTCGAACGCGGCCTCGTAGCTGCCGAGCACGCGGGACAGCACGTCGGTGCCGGGCATCCAGTTCTCCGGCTGGGTCCAGCCGTCGTACGGCCAGGTGTGCCACTCACCCCAGAAGCCGACCAGGCCCAGGGTGATGAACCCGATCCGCGGGTCGCCGTCGTACCGCCGGCCCAGCGCGCTGATGAAGCTCTCCAGCGCCGAGACGAGCCGTGGGTCGGTGTAGTCCGGCGAGACGCTGACGCCGTTGTTGCCGAAGTCCGGGTACGGGCGGGTGACCAGGCCCTGGTCCAGCAGGTACTGCGGGATGCCGGTCGGCTTGCCGGGATAGTCGAGGTAGAACCGGAACACCGCCTGGTGGCCGCGCGACGAGATGTCGTCGAGCTGCTGTTCGAGCGCGTCCCACCGGAACTTCTTCGGCCCGGTCATCACGTCGTTCAGCGGCAGGTAGAACCACTCCATGCTGTACGGGAAGGTCTCGTAGCTGCCGGCGTACGGCAGGAAGCCCTTGAGCGGGTTGTCGGCGGGCGCGGGTGCGTAGGCCAACTGCGTCCACTGTGGATGTGATGGTGGCTGGGCCACGGCGGGTGTGCCCGTGGCGAGCACCAGGCTCGCCAGCAGGGCTATGGACAGGCGCAGGGCGCGACGGATCATGATCGCGGCCTCCTCGGCAGCTTCTGAAGTAATACGAAGAGGTGTTGACAAAATTCCGAAGGTCTACATCATTATTCGAGAACGGGGCGGCTGGCAAGAGCCAGGCGAGATGGATCAGAGGCGATCTATGAAGACGAAACGGCGCGACGACCGTCGAGCGGCGTGGTGGTTCCTGTTACCGGTGCTGGTGGGCTTCGCCGTCTTCTACGGCTACCCGGCCATCCGCGGCGCCTGGTACTCGGTCACCGACTACACGATGCTCAACCAGCCCTCGTTCGTGGGCGCGGACAACTACACGGAGCTCGCCCGCGACGGCGAGTTCTGGCACTCGCTCCTGGTCACCGTCTGGTACGTGGTCCTCAACATCGGCTCACAGACCCTGCTCGCGCTGGGCGTCGCGTCGCTCATGCACCGGCTGACCCGTTCGACGGTGCTGCGGGCCGCGTTGCTGCTGCCCTGGCTCGTACCCAACGTCACCGTGGGTCTGCTCTGGATGTGGCTGCTGGACACCAACCTCGGGTTCGTCAACCACCTGCTGACCTCGCTCGGCGTCGGCCCGGTCGGGTTCCTCACGGACGCGACCTGGGCGATGCCGTCGGTCGCGGCGATCAACACCTGGGCCTACACCGGCTACACCGCGCTGCTGCTGTACGCCGGGATGCTCCAGATACCGCAGTACCTCTACGAGAGCGCCGCGATCGACGGTGCCAACGAGTGGCGGATGTTCCGGCGGATCACGCTGCCGCTGCTGCGTCCGGTCCTGGCGCTGGTGCTCGTGGTCTCGCTGATCGGCTCGTTCCAGATCTTCGACACGATCGCGGTCACCACGTTCGGCGGCCCGGTCTCGGCGACGCGGGTCATCTACT
This sequence comes from Asanoa ishikariensis, assembly GCF_900107455.1. GTDB lineage: Bacteria > Actinomycetota > Actinomycetes > Mycobacteriales > Micromonosporaceae > Asanoa > Asanoa ishikariensis. The sequence continues at coordinate 49,500 of NZ_FNQB01000007.1, forward strand.
ACTTCATCTACGAGCAGGCGTTCCGGTATTTCCACATGGGCTATGCCGCCGCCGCGGCGATCTGCCTCGCGCTGATCCTCGGCGTGCTCACCGCGATCCAGATGCGCCTGCTGCGCGCGTCCCGGTCGGACCTGGCGTAGGGGGCCTCGCATGCGTACCCGAAATCTGAGTGCCGGCCGGGTCTTCGCCTGGATCGCGATGATCACGTTCCTGGTGGTCACGATCTTCCCGTTCTGGTGGATGGTCCGCACCGCGCTCACGCCGGCCGGCGACCTGTTCACCGACAACGCCGGGTTGCTGCCACACGACCCGACGTTCATCAACTTCCTCCGGGTGCTCGGCCTGACCACCGAAGCCGAGGCCCGCGCCGCCGGCGGTTCCGGCGCGAAGATCGACTTCGCCCGGTACCTGCTCAACTCGATCATCTACTGCGGACTGATCGCCGGGTTCCAGACGCTGTTCTGCGCGATGGCCGGCTACGCCTTCGCCCGGCTGCGTTTCCCCGGTCGCGACGCGGTCTTCGCGATCCTGATCGCCGCCCTGATGGTCCCGCCGATCTTCACGCTGCTGCCCAACTTCATCCTGGTCAAGGACCTCGGTCTGATCAACACGATGGCCGGCATGGTCGCGCCCACGATCCTGATGACGCCGTTCGCGGTGTTCTTCCTGCGCCAGTTCTTCCTGTCGCTGCCGCGCGACGTGGAGGAGGCGGCGATCCTCGACGGCAACGGCCCTTGGGGCATCTTCTGGCGGATCGCGCTGCCGATGAGCCGCGGCCCGCTGATCACCATCGGGCTGACCACGATCGTGTGGGCCTGGAAGGACTTCCTGTGGCCGCTGCTGGTCGGCCGCGGCGAGGACAACCGCCTTGTCACCGTCGCGCTCGGCGTGTTCCGCCAGCAGTCGCCCAACACCGCACCGGACTGGACCGGCCTGATGGCCGCCTCGACGCTCTCGGTCCTGCCGGTCCTGATCCTGCTGGTCTTCATGGGCAAGCGCCTGGTCCAGTCACTGAACTTCACCGGTAGTAAGTGATCACTAACCAGCAAGCGAGTGAGCGATTACCAACCCGCAGAGAGAGAAGGACGAGATGATCCGCAGATCACGCGCCGGGGCAGCTCTGCTGTCCTTGGCGATGGCCGCCGGCCTGGCCGGCCTGGCCGCCTGTAGTGGCGACGACTCCGGCGACGGGGCCGACGGCGCCGTGACGCTGGACTACTGGCTGTGGGACGACAACCAGAAGGCGTCGTACCAGGCCTGCGCCGACGCGTTCCACACCTCGAACCCGAACATCACGGTCCGGATCACGCAGTCGGCGTGGGACCAGTACTGGCAGAACCTGACCACCCAGCTCGCCGCCGGCGAGGCGCCCGACGTGTGGACCAACCAGGGCTCGTACTACCCGCAGTTCGTCACCTCGGGTCAGATCCTCGACCTCCAGCCGTACGTCAAGGCCGACAACGTCGACCTGTCGCAGTACCAGGGCGGCCTGGCCGACCTGTTCGTCAAGGACGACGCCCGTTACGGGCTCCCGAAGGACTGGGACACCATGGCCCTGGTCTTCAACACCGACCACCTCAAGGCCCAGGGCGTCGACGCGGCTTCGCTGAAGGACCTGACCTGGAACCCGACCGACGGCGGTACGTTCGAACAGCTCATCGCCAAGGCCACTGTGGACGCCAAGGGCAAGAACGGGCTGGACCCCGCGTTCGACAAGTCGAAGATCAAGACGTTCGGCTTCCTGCCGGAGTTCAAGGACGGCTCGCAGGGCCAGAACGGCTGGGGCAACTTCGCCGCCTCGCTCGGCTTCACGTACCTCGACAAGAACCCGTGGGGCACGCAGTACAAGTACGACGACCCGCGGCTGGCCCAGGTGATCGACTGGTACAAGTCGCTGATCGCCAAGGGCTACAGCCCGGCGCTGGACAAGGCCTCCACGCTCGCCAACGACGCGCTGATGAACGCGGGCAAGGGCGCCATCACCATCACCGGCTCCTGGATGATCAACAGCTACCTCGGTGACACCGCGAAGGTGAAGTTCGCGTTCGCACCGCTGCCGGCCGGTCCGCAGGGCCGCAAGTCGGCGATCAACGGCCTGTCGGACGCGATCTGGACGGGCACCGAGCACAAGGACGAGGCCTGGAAGTGGGTCAAGTTCCTCGCCTCCCCCGACTGCCAGAACATCGTCGGTGGCAACGCCGTGGTCTTCCCCGCCCTCAAGGACGCCAGTGAGAAGGCGCTCGACGCCCACAAAGCCAAGGGACGCGACGTGCAGGCGTTCATCGACGAGGCCTCGGCACCCGGCGGCACGTTCTTCCTGCCCATCACCGACCACGGCAGCGAGGTCAGCCAGATCGTGCAGGACGCGATCCAGTCGGCCGTGCTCGGCCAGACCGACTCGGCCTCCGCGCTGAAGAAGGCCAACGACCAGGTCAACGCGCTCTTCAAGTAGCCCAACCGGTGCGGCGGGGCGCCCTGGCCCCGCCGCACCTCTCACCTCGCCGAGGAGAACAATGGCACTGCTGATCGAGCTGGCCGGGCGCACCTTCGCCCTCGAACACGACGGCACCGGCAGCCCGCAAGCAGCCGACGGGGGTCTGATCCTCCCGCCCGGACGCGTCGCACTGTTGCACGGACTGGGCGACGCCCTGTTCTACCGGCACGGGCAGAACTCCTGGAGCCCCTGCGGATGGCGGCGGCTGAGCGAGCCCCCGCTGCGCATCGCCAACCCGCAACGACGCGTCACGGCCGACGACGACGTCTGGGACGACCCGGCCCGCCACCACTCCTCCGCCGTGGCCGCGCTCGACACCGGCGACGGCAACGTCCTGCTGCTCGGCGCGCTCGGCCTGGGCACGCCCCGGCTGACGGCCGACCGCGACACCCTGGCCGGCTGGTACGAGCGCGGTGCGTCACCGTGGTTCGCCGCTTACGGCCCTGAGGAAGAGGTGTTCGCCGCGTACACCCGGCACCTGGCGGCCAGGCTCGGCAGCAGCACCCGCCGGGCGGGCAACGTCTGGTGCTCCTGGTACGCGTACTACGAGACCATCACCGAGCAGCAGCTCGCCAAGGACATCAACGACCTGCGCGGCCTGCCGTTCGACGTCGTGCAGATCGACGACGGCTGGGAGCGGCTCGTCGGCGACTGGCAGCCCAACCACAAGTTCCCGTCGGGCATGCGGGCGCTGGTCGACCGCATCACCGACGTCGGCATGGTGGCCGGACTGTGGCTGGCCCCGTTCATCGCCCTGCCCTCGGCTGGCGTCCCGCGGTCGCTCCTGCTGCGCGACGCCCGGGGCGACCTGGTGATCGCCGGGCACAACTGGGGCACCGGCTACCACGCCCTGGACCTGTCCCGCTCTGACACCCTCGACTATCTCGGCTCGCTGATCGACCGGGTGGTCCACGAGTGGGGATTCCGCTATCTCAAACTCGACTTCATCAATGCGGGAGCGGTCCCTGGGGTACGTCTTGACGACGCCGAGCGGGAACAGACGTACCGTGATGCCCTCGCCCTTGTGCGCCAGGTCGCCGGTGACGACGTCTATCTGCTCGGCAGCGGCGCGATCCTGCTGCCGTCCCTGGGGATCCTCGACGGGCTGCGCAGCGGACCCGACGTGGCGCCGATGTGGCAGAACTACGCGAGCGACGACCCGTCCGACGCGATGGCCCGCAACGCCGTGGTCAACACGCTGCACCGGCTGTGGCACCAGCCGGTGGTCGAGGTCGACCCCGACGTCATCTACTTCCGCAGCCGGCTCAACCTGCTCACCGACCAGCAGCTCGCGTGGCTGCGGGACCTGGCCGACGTGAGCCGGTTCCGGGCCGTGTCCGACCCGCCGAGCTGGCTGACGCCCGGCGAGCTCGACGACATGCGGACGTACCTGTCGACGCGACCGGAGATCCGGCGGTTGAGCCGCTACGAGTACACGATCGACGGGCGGGCCGCCGACTTCACCGGCGCCGTTAGTCCCGCGGCGGCCGCGTACCCCATCTCGTGAGGGTTGCTATTTTGTAAAGGTCAAAGCGTATTAGCGCGGGCCCACCGCGCTCAGGAAAAGGGATGCAACGTGACAGAACTGGCGACGACCGGCGCGGACCTGTCGCGGCTGCGTGAGCTCAACTCGCTGAGCATCGTGCGTGCGCTGCGGCAGCACCCACCGTCGACCGTCACCGAGCTGTCGCAGCGCACGGGACTGTCCCGGCCCGCCGTCGACGTCATCGCCCAGGGGCTGGTCACGGACGGTTGGGCCAGCGTGATCGAGCCCGGAGCGAGCAGCGCGGTCGGCCGGCCGGCACGCCGCTACCAGTTCCGGGCGGACGCCGGCCACGTGCTCGGCGTCGACGTCGGCGCCCACAAAATACTGGCGCTGCTGGCCGACCTCGACGGCAACATCGTGCAGACGGTGCGGCACTCCGTCTCCCCGGATGCAGGGCCGGAAGAGCGGCTCGCCGAGCTCGACAGCGTCATCAACGCGTGCGTGTCCGAGGCCGGCAAGTCGTTCGGCGACATCTGGGCGGTGACGGTCGCGGTCACCGGTGCCGTCGACGCGGCTGGGCAGACCAGCTTTTTCACCCCCCTTCCCGGTTGGCAGCAGGTCAACCTGGCCAGCCATCTGGGTGCCCGGTTCACCTGCCCGATCCTTGTTGAGAACGACTGTAAGTTGGCAGCGTTGGCCGAGCGTTGGAAGGGCGCGGCCCGCGACGCGGACGACATCGTCTATCTGCTGGCCGGCATGCGCAACGGCGCTGGCCTGATCATCGATGGCGTGCTGCGCCGGGGTTTCGGCGGCGCGGCGGGCGAAATCGGTGCGCTCAAACAGGTTCGGTGGCTGAACGCGCCGGAGCACCTGCAGAACTGCCCGGGAGTGCCATCCACCGTCAGCCCCGACGACGCGGCGGCATGGGTGTTCAACGCGGCCCGCTCCGGCAACCGGGCGGCGCGGGCCGCGGTCAACCGCTACGTCAAGGACCTGGCCGTCGGTGCCGCCGCGCTCGTACTCACGCTCGACCCGCAGGTGGTTATCTTCGGCGGCGGCTTCTCGCGTTCGGCGGACCTCGTGCTAGACCCGCTGCGCAACGAGCTCGAGCGGTTGTGCATTCGCCTGCCAGAAGTCCGCGCCTCGACGCTCGGCGCGGACTCCGTGGCCCTTGGCGCGTTGAAGCTGTCGCTCAACGAGGTGGACGACCGGTTGTTCAGCGCTGGGCTTTCCGCTCCGGTCGCCCCCCGCCGTCAGTAACTAGCTCCACTGGCCCGGCTGGTAGTCGCCGGCCGGCTGCTGGGTAATGACGTTCACCCGGTTGAAGGTGTTGATGATGGCGATCGTCAGCACGAGGGCGGCGAGCTCATCCTCGTCGTAGTGCTTGGCCGCGTTCGCCCACGCCTCGTCCGTGACACCGCCGGCCGCGTCGGCGATCCTGGTCCCCTGCTCGGCCAGCTCCAGAGCGGCCCGCTCGGCGTCGGTGAACACGTTGGCCTCCCGCCAGGCGGCGACCAGGTTCAGGCGCAACGCGCTCTCCCCGGCATGCGCGGCGTCCTTGGTGTGCATGTCGACGCAGTACCCGCAGCCGTTGATCTGGCTGGCCCGCAGCCGGACCAGCTCCTGCGTAGCGGCGGGCAGGGTCGAGTCGGCGGTCGCCTTGCCGGCCGACGCGAGGTACTTGAAAGCCTTGGTCGCGACCGGGCTACCGAAGAGGTTCAAACGGGGATCCATGGTTCGCACTCCTGTGCCGTCGGTTGTGATGCCTACTCACATCCGACGAGGTGGCCCGCCGGGATGTGAGGTCAGCGCCGACGGACTAGGCGCGATGTCGACCGACCGCGTCGGCTTCGGCTTGGTGGTCGGCCCGGGCTTCGGCTCCGGCTTTGACCTGGTGCTCGGCCCAGGCGCCGGCTCCGGCTTCGGCTTGGTACTCGGCCGGGGCTTCGGCTTGGTACTCGGCCGGGGCTTCGGCCCCGGCGTCGGCTTGGTGCTCGGCTCCGGCTCCGGCTTGGTGCTCGGCCCAGGCTTCGGCCCCGGCGTCCGCTTGGTGCTCGGCCCAGGCGCTGGCCCCAGCGTCAGCTTGGTGCTCGGCCCAGGCGCCGGCTCCGGCTTCGGCCTGGTGCTCGGCCCGGACTTCGGCCCAGGCGCCGGCTCCGGCTTGGTGCTCGGCCCGGGCTTCGGCTTGGTGCTCGGCCCAGGCGCTGGCTCCGGCGCCGGCTCCGGCGTCGGTTTCGGCCTCTGCCAGGTCCGTCGGGGCCTCCGCGGCCGTGCGGGTCCACGGTGACAGCGCCTCGTCGGGTTCGTCCGCCGGCGGCGGTAGCGCCAAGGGTGGCAGGTGCACGCGCGCGTCGACGGCGTCGGCCAGGAGCAGGGCCGTCGCGAAGCTGCTGGGACGGGCGGCCGGATCAGGGTCCAGGCAGGACAGGCAGATGTCGGCGACCTCGCTCGGCAGGCCCGGGATCGCCGGCAGCCGCGGCGGCTCCGCCGGCGGGGTGGCCACCCGGCGTCCCGACATGAGCAGCGGCGGGAACGGGAGGCGCCCGGCGAGGCAGAGGAAGAGCAGCACGCCGAGCGCGTACATGTCGCTCGCCGGTGCCGCCGGCAGGCCGCGGAAGCGTTCCGGCGCGATGAAGGCCGGTGTGCCGACGATCGCGCCGTCGGAGTGGCCGTCCTGGCTGCCGGCCATGATCGAGATGCCGAAGTCGAGGACCTTGACGCCGTACGGGGTGAGCACGACGTTGGCCGGCTTGACGTCCCGGTGCACCAGCCCGGCCAGGTGCGCGGCGGCGAGGGCGGCACTGACCTCGGCGCAGACCCGGACCGCGATCTGCCAGTCCAGGGCGCCGGCCCGCAGGTGCTTCGCGAGCGTCTCACCCTCGGCGAGCTCCATCACGATGTAGCGCAGCGCCGGGCCCTCCGGGACGCTCCAGACACCGATGTCGAACACCTCGGCGATGTTCGGGTGAGCCAGCGCCGCCACGGAGCGGGCCTCCGCCAGCACAGGCTCCGGCCCCTCGTCCATGGCGGCCATCACCTTGACCGCGACCGGGCGGCCGAGCGTCTCGTCATGACCGCGCCACACTTCGGAGGCACCGCCGATCGCGATCCGGCGCTCCAGCCGGTATCGGTCGTTGAGACGCCGCTCCTCGTTCATCGCTGACAAGAGCTACCCAGCCGCCGGACGCGGAAAACCCCAGATCAGGCGTTCGGGCGTACCCCGTTGATCGTGGTGTTGCCCTGCTGCGCCGGGAACCCGAACGTCGCCAGGAACGTGGCCGGGAAGTTGAGGTCCGGCACGGTCAGGCTGTCGAGCTCGGCCAGCTCCTTGCGAGTCAGCTCGACGTCGAGCGAGGCCAGGTTCGCCGCGAGCTGGTGGGGAGTGCGCGCGCCGAGCACGGTCGAGGTGACCAGGGGCTGCTGGCGTACCCAGGCCAGCGCGACGGCGGCCGGCGTGGCGGCGTGCGCGTCGGCGATGCGGCCGAGCGCGTCCAACAGCTCGAACGTGCGCTCGCGCAGGTGCCGGCCGACGAAGATGCCCCGACCGGAGCCGTCCGGGTAGTGGTTGGCGCGGGTGTACTTGCCGGTCAGCACGCCGTTCGCGAGCGGGCTCCAGGGCAGGACGGCCAGGCCGAGCGCGCGGGCGGCGCCGAAGAGCTCGCCCTCGGAGGTGCGCTCCAGCAGGTTGTACTCGACCTGGATCGCGGCGACCGGCGCCCACCCGCGCCACTCGGCCAGGGTCGCCATCCGGGCCACCGCCCACGCCGGCGTGTCCGAGAGGCCGAGGTAGCGGACCTTGCCCTCGCGTACCAGGTCGTCCAATGTGGAAAGGGTTTCGTCAAGGGGTGTGTGGGGGTCCCAGTTGTGCTGCCAGTAGAGGTCGAGATAGTCGGTGCCGAGCCGGGCCAGGGACTCCTCGACGCGGCGGCGGATCGCCTTGCGGCCCGCGCCACCGTTGTTCGGGTCGTCCGGGTCCATGCTGAGCGCGAACTTGGTCGAGATGACCAGGCGGTCGCGCAGGCCGGGACGCTTGGCGAGGTAGGTGCCGAGCACCTCTTCGGCCCGCCCGCCCATGTAGGCGTTGGCGGTGTCGACGAAGTTGCCGCCGGCCTCGAGGTAGGCGGACAGGATCTCGCCGGACGTCGCGTCGTCGGCACCCCAGGACGGGTCGCCGAAGGTCATCGTGCCCAGCGCCAGGGGGCTGACGCGGAGTCCGGAGCGGCCGAGGGTGCGGAAGTCGGTCAGGTTCATGATCTTTGCTCCCAACGAAACCAACTAGTTGGTTGGATTGGGCAACGGTAGCTCCGAAACAAACCAACTGGTTGGTTTCATCTTGTGACCTACGTCGCCGCCCGGGTTTAAACCAACCGTTTGTATTGTTGGGCGATGCCGTACGACTCATCGGCCACCCGCGACCGGCTCATCGAGGCGGCCTACTGGGAGTTTGCCGAGTTCGGTCTCGCCGGCGGCCGGGTCGACCGCATCGCTACCGCCGCGGGAGCCAACAAGCAGGCCATCTACGCCTACTACGGCTCGAAGGAAAACCTGTTCGACGCGATGCTGCTCCAGCGCATCGACGTGCTGTCCGACACGGTGCCCTTCGATCCGGGCGACCTGCCGGGCTACGCGGGCGCGCTGTTCGACGCCCTCAACGCCACCCCGGAACTGCTGCGACTGACGAGCTGGCGGATGCTCGAGCGCGACGACGCCCCCGCCGGTTGGGTCAGCTCGCACCTGGCCAAGGCCAGCGAGCTACGGGCGGCCAGCCGCTTGCCCGACGACGCGACGGCGCTCGACGTGCTGGAGATCGTGATCGCGATCAGCAGCGCCTGGGTCGGTCTGCCCTCGGAGTTGCGGTCGGCCGGCGGCACGGCACCGACCAAACGCCAGAAGGCCCACCGCGCGATGGTGGTCCAGGCGGTCACCGCCATCCAGGACGCTCTCCTCAAAGACTGACCAGAGGGTCACGACCTGGGCCGACGATGGCGGCCGGGCTTGTGCCTACACGCCCAAAGCACGTAAGCCCAAAAAGACACCTACCGGACCGGGGGGAGTAAGTCCGCGACGCTGCGAGATGGCGGACGCCGCGCCAACCCGCGGCCATGACCGCCGCGTCCCGCAGCACCCGCGTCGGGCCACACGGTGGACGCCGGTCGGCCGGCCCTGTTCGGGCCGGCAACCGGCGTCGTGGGTCAGGCCGCGGTCGCGAAGACGACCACGTTGTCCAGATAGTTGTGGGCCTTGGCGTCGAACTTGCCGCCGCAGGTGACCAGGCGTAGGCCGGCTCGTTCGTTCGGGCCGTACACGAGGTCGGTCGGGAACTTCTTCTTCGGGTACGCCTTCACGCCGTCGACGGTGAAGTTGACCCTGCTGCCGTCCTTGCGTTTGATCATGATCTTGTCGTCCTTCTTCAGTTCGCCCAGCCGGAAGAAGACCGCGGTGTTCTCCTTGGTCGTCACATGGCCGACGACGACCGCGTTGCCGAGCTCTCCGGGCGAGGCGCCCAGCGAGTACCACCCGGCCATCTCGGCCTTGTCCAGCGGCGGGACCTGGAGCGTGTCGTCCTCGTTGAGGCCGAGATTCATGATCTTGGCCTTCACGCCGATCCGGCTGATGTGGATGGACGCGGGCTCCGAGCGGGCCAGGCGGGCGGGTGCGGCCGTCGTGCTGGTCGTCGGCGCCGGGACGGGGTCGAACATCGGTGCGTCCGCGGCGGCCGGCTGCGGCGGGGTGGGCGTCTCACTGAAGGACGCGCCGAGCAGGCCCGCTCCGAACAGCGCTGTCACGGCGACGAGGACGGCGCCGGCGGCGCGCCACAGTTTCTCGTGGCGGCCGCCGGTTTGCCCCGTCGTGGAATCAGGCCAGCGAGCCATCGGTCCGGCGACGACGCAGGAGAACGAGCCCACCGAGCGACGCGGCGCCCAGCAGGGTGCCACCCGCGGTGAAGAGCTTGATGTCGGTGCTGGTGCCACCGGCGCCACCGTCGACCCAGCCCTTGGGAGCGTCGCACTCCTTCTTGTCCTCGTCACCGCCCGGCTTGCCGTGCTCGTCAGCCTTGGCCGACTCGGGCTTGGCCTCCGCACCCGGCTTGCCCTCGGCGCCCGGCTTGGCTTCCTCGCCCGGCTTGCCGTGCTCGCCACCCTGCTCGGCGCACGCCTGCGGCCAGTCGTGGCTGCCAGGCTCGTCGGCCAGCGCGATGCCGGGCGCGATCAGCAGCGCCGCGCCGCTGAGTGCGGCGGTGGCGATGACCTTGCCCAAGAACTTCTTCGACATGATTCGATGTACCTTCCCTTGCCCGGTGCCCCATTTGCCCGACGAAGGTCGGGCCATGACCGACACTAACCCTTTTGCGAAGTTCGTTCCGGTATGATCGGTAAACTTCACTTTTGCCGATTGTGGGACAGGAGTGGTGCTATCGGGCGCGTGGGACTCCGGCCGAGCGCAACCGGGTCCGCAGGTCCGCAGCCACCTGGTCGGTCGATCCGTCGAGCACCGCGAGCGCTTCTGACCACGCGGCCCGCGCGCTCGCCGCGTCGCCGGCCTCGGCCCGGGCGTCGCCGAGATCGGTCAACACCTCGGCCAACGCGGCGTGGGTGGCGAGGCGCCGATAGCAACTCGCCGCCCGCTCCCAGCTCGCCACCGCCCGATCCCGGTCACCGACCTGCCGATGCGCCTTGCCGATCAGCACCCAGCTATAGCCGACGCCCTGGACGTCTCCGATCGCCTCCGACAGCGCGAGCGTCTCGTGCAGCAGGTCGATGCCCTCCGCCACCCGCCCCGACGCCGCCGTGCTGCCCGCGATGACCCGTCTGACCCGGACCTGGTCGCGCTTCTGGTCGACCGACTCCAGCAGGGCAAGCGCGCGGCGGCCGTGTGCGATGGCGTCGTCGTGGCGGTTCTGCTCGGCGCGGACGTAGGCGCGGTTCAGTTCGATGATCGCCAACTCGTGCTGGTTCCCGAGCGGCGAGGCCAGTTCCTCGGCGCGCGCCAGCCACGCCATCGCGCCGTCCAGGTCGTGCGCCACGAACAGCGCGCCGGCCAGGCTGCGGGACAACCGCGCCTCGACTTCGACGTCACCGCTGGCCGTCGCGGTGGCCAGACCGCGCCGCATGATGGCGGCCCACTCCGGCGTGCGGCCGGTGAAATGCAGGAAGTTCTGCATCGTCAGCGCGATGTGCGTGGCCACCGCGGAGGCACCGTGGGCTGCCGCCAATGAGATGACCGCGGTCAGCACCCGCCGCTCGACGGCGAACCACGCCATCGCCTCCTCCGACCCGGCCAGCGGTTCGGGTGTCACCCCGGCCTCGGGGCCGGGTGGCCGGCGCGCGGGCAGTTGCGGCTCCATCAGCAGGTGAGCGGCGTGCGCGGTGGACCGGTAGTGGTCGAACATCCGCGCCAGGGCGGCTTCCCGGTCCCGCGGCGCGTCTTCCTCGTCGCTGAGCCCGGCCGCGTACGCCCGGAGCAGATCGTGCAGGTGGTAGCGGCCCGACCGCTTCTGGACGAGGACGTGCGCCGTCAGCTCGGCCAGCAGCGCCCGCCCGGCGCGCGGATCGAGTCCGGCCAGGCTCGCCGCCGCGGCGTCTGACACGTCAGGGCCCGGGTGCAGCGACAGGAGCCGGAACATCCGTTGTGCCACCGGGGTGAGCGCCCGGTACGACCAGGAGAACACCGCGGGCAAATCGGCGTCGAAGCTGTCGAGGCGTTCGCGGGAAAGGGTCAACTCGGCGGCGATCTCCGCGAGTGGGGTCTCCGGCATGGCCGCCGCCCGCGCCGCGACGACGGCCAACGCCAGCGGGAGGCGGCCGCAGCGCTCGATGATCTCCGCCACCGCGGCGGGTTCGCGCGCCATCCGGTCGGCACCGAGGCGCCGGGTCAGGCCGTCCCGGGCCTCGTCGGCGGCGGGCAGGTCCAACGGCACCGGATGCGCGCCGCCGGTGGTGATCAGGCCGGTGATCCGGTTGCGGCTGGTGACGATCGCCAGGCTGCCCGGCGCGCTCGGCAGCAGGTGCCGGATCTGCTCGAAGTCACGGCAGTTGTCGAGCACCACCAGCACCCGACGGTCGGCGAGAATGCTGCGGTACAGCCCGGCGAGCGCGTGCAACTCGGCCGGCAGCGTCTCCTGCGGCACGCCCAGCGAGCTCAGGAAACCGCGCAGCGCCTCCGTGGCGGTCATCACGAGGCCTTGCGCGGCGAACCCGCGCAGGTCGGCGTAGAGCTGCCCGTCGGGATAGGCGGGGGCCAGCCGATGCCCCAGATGCACCGCCAGGGTCGTCTTGCCGACGCCGGGCATGCCGTCGACGGCGAGCGCCACCGTGTCCCGCCCGAGCCGCCGATCATCGTCCAAAAGGGACTGAGCCCGGGCCAGCACGTCGTCTCGCCCGCTGAAGAAGGGATGATCCGGCGGAAGCTGGGCCGGCGTGGGCATCGTGGGCTCCGCACTCTTGTCGCCCTGGTGCAGCAGCCGGTCGTACGCGTCGAGCAGCTCTGGACCGGGGCTGATGCCCAGTTCGTCGCGGAGCCGCCGGCGGACGACCTGGAACAGCACGATCGCCTCCGCCTGCCGGCTGTCGGCCGCGAGAGCCGACAGCAGCCGGGCCTGCAGCGCCTCGTCCAGCGGGTGCACGGCGGCCGCCTGGCGCAGGGCCGGCAGGACCAGCCTGACGTGCCCGCCGCGCAGGGCGATGTCGGCGGCGTCCCGGACGGCCTGGGCGCGCTCGGCCTCGATGGCGACGAACGCGGGATGGGTACGCGCGACGGGCTCCAACCCGGCCGCGCAGTGCCCGTTCCACAACGCGAACGCCTCGGCGTACAGGCGGACCGCCTCGCCCGCCTCCTCCGACTGCCGCGCCCGCCCGACCAGAGCACGGAAGCGCAGCAGGTCCAGCGACTCCTCGGTGACCCGCAAGCGGTAGCCACCACCGTGCCGCAAGAGGTAAGCGCCGGCCGAGCGGACGGGCAGGTCGGGCTCGATCAGGCGGCGCAGCGTGCCGATGTAGCGGTGCACGACGTTGACCGCGCTGCTCGGCGGATCGTCTTCCCACACGGTGTCGACGAGGTCGGCCAGGCTGACCACCGACCCCGCCCCGGCCAGCAACAGCGCCAGCACGAGCCGCTGCTGGCGACCGCCGAGGTCGAGGTCGGCCGGGTCCCGCCGGGCTCGCACGGGACCCAGGATGGTGAAGCGCACAGTCACGTCGTCCCCCTGCTCTTGAGGAACCTCTGGGGTTCACCAAGCAGAGACAGGCGACCGGTGCGGCTTGTGACACGACGACGCGGCGGGTGACGAGGAGAACCTCCCCGCCACCCGCCGCCGCCCCTTCAATCAGGCGGTCTCGCGTGCGGCCCGCTCGATGAACGCCGCCGTCGGGCCGGGCCGGGACACGAAGACCGCGTGGGACGCGCCCTTGACGCTCTCCGTGACCGCGTGCGCCCGATCGGCCATGAAGTGCTGGACCCGGGCTGGAATGTTCTTGTCAGCCTCGGCGATGAGCTGGTAGCTGGGGATGGTGTGCCAGGCCGGCTCCCCCGCCCCTTCGTTCAGCGCCGCCGCGGTGACCGGGCGCTGCGCCACGGCCATCAGGGCCGCGTCCTTCTTCGGCACGTCCGCGGCGAACTGGTCGGGGAACCGCTTCTGGTCGACGTAGAGGTCGACGTTGCCGTCCGGCAGCCCGACCGTCGTCAGCGTCTCCCCGAGGGTGCTGCCGGGGAACTTGCTCGACAGGTCGAACGCGCTCTCACCCTGCTCCGGCGAGAAGGCCGCGACGAAGACGAGCGCCTTGACGTCCGGGTCGCCGGTGGCGGCGGTCGAGATGACGCTGCCCCCGTACGAGTGTCCGACCAGGACGATCGGGCCGTCGATGGACTCCAGGAAGGCGCGGACGCTGGCCGCGTCGGAGGACACACCCCGCAACGGGTTCGCGGCCGCGACGACCGGGTAGCCGTCGTCCCGCAGGCGGCGGGTCACCTCGCTCCAGCCGCTGGAGTCGGCGAACGCGCCGTGCACGAGGACGACGGTCGGCTTCGCGGCACGGTCGCGGTTGGCCTCGGCGCCGCTGCCGATCGCCAGCACACCGCCGGCGGTGAGCAGGGCGGAGGCGGCCGCCGCGATGCCGAACAGGCGGAAGTTCTTGTTCATGGGAAATGCTCCTTCGAAAGAGTCCTTAGCGGACGGTGAACGCGTAACGCAGAGCGCCGATCGCCTGCGCCGTGGCCGCGCGGGCGGCCCGGGTGTCCTTGAGCGGGTTGAGCATCATGAAGTCGTGGCAGATGCCGTCGTAGCGCACCGTCGTGACCGGCACCCCGGCGGCACGGAGCTTGGCCGCGTAGGCCTCTCCCTCGTCGCGCAGCACGTCAGCCTCGGCGACGACCACGAAGGCCGTCGGCAGGCCGCGCAGTTCCTCCGTGCTCGCGCGCAACGGCGACGCCGTGAGCTCCCGGCGTACCGCGTCGTCCGGGGCGTAGTTGTCCCAGAACCAGGCCATCGCCTTGGCCGTCAGGTTGGTCCCCTCGGCGAACTCGACGTAGCTGCCGGTGTCCTGGCCGGCGTCGGTGACCGGGTAGTACAGCGACTGGTGCACGAACCGGACGTCACCGCGCCGCTTGGCCAGGATGGTGGTCGCGGCGGCCATGTTGCCGCCCGCGGAGTCACCGGCGATGGCCATCCGTGCGGCGTCCAGGCCATAGGCCGCACCGTCGGCCACGATCCAGCGCGCCGCCGCGTACACCTGCTCGATGGCCACCGGATAGTGCGCCTCCGGCGACGGGGTGTAGTCGACGAACGCCACCGCCACGCCGGCACCCACCGCGAGCTCGCGGATCAGCCGGTCGTGCGTGCCGGCATTGCCCAGCACCCAGCCGCCGCCGTGCACGTAGAGCACCACCGGCAGCATCCCGGTGACGCCCGGCGGCCGGACGAGCCGGACGCGCACGTCGCCGACCTCGGCCGCGACGGTCACCCACCGCTCGTCCACCGCCGGCGCCTCGACCGGCGCGGCCTGCACCGAGTCGAGGACGTGGCGGGCGGCGACCGGGTCGAGCTCGTAGATGAGCGGTGGCTTGGACGCGGCCTCGGCGAACTCCCGGGCGGCGGGTTCGAGCACAACTTCGGACATGTGATGCCTCCAACTCGGTGTGGTCCCTGTGCTCACAAAAGCTAGGGAGGCCGAGTGCGGAAGCGGTGGCGAACGAGTGACGGTCGCCGGTCACCGGATTACCTGAGGGTTTGAGCTCCGCGCGCCACGACGAGCAGGGCGACGGGTTAGGACTCGACCGTCTGCGGTGGATCGTCCGGGTGCGACCCGGCGTGCCGGCGCAGGCCCTCGCGCTCGCGCTCGTGCCGGTCGAAGCGCCGCATGGCATCAGCCACCCGCGCGTCGTCGGCACCGGCGATCGGCTCGCCCATCAGCTTCGCCGCGATCGCCTTCGGATCCAAGGCGTCCACGATCATCGAGTGTAGGCAGGGCCGCCGGGGGTTGCCCGGCGGCCCACTCGCCGTCAGGCCGGGAGGGTCCAGCGCTGGTTGGCCACACCGGCGCAGTCCCAGATCTGGATCTGAGTGCCGTCGGCCGTTCCGCCGCCGGCCACGTCCAGGCAGCGGCCCGACTGCGGGTTGACCAGCGAGCCGTTCGCGCCCGCGGACCAGACCTGCGCGCCCGTGCCGTTGCAGCCCCAGAGCTGGACCACGGTGCCGTTGGCGGTGCCGCTCGACCGCACGTCCAGGCACTTGCCCAGGCCTCGTACCGTGCCGTCGGCCCCGATCGTCCAGCGCTGCGCGCCGGTGCCGTTGCAGCCCCAGATCTGAATCTTCGTGCCGTCGGCCGTACCGCTGGCGTTGATGTCCAGGCACTTGTTCGTCGCGGCGCTGACCACCTGACCGGTGCGACCACCGCCGCTGCCGCCCGGGATCGAGACGCCGAACCGCTGCTGCGCCTTCTCGAAACCGGCGAAGCCGAGGCCGGAGCCGGCGACCCGGGTCGTGGTGCCGCGCGCGGTCACGGTGCCGTCGCCGCGGTCCAGGTAGACCGGGCCGCCGCTGTCGCCGGGACGCGCCGCGATCTGGCCGTCGAGCTGGGTCGCCTCCCACAGCCGCTGGGAGTCCGTGCCCTCGAACCGCACCTGGAGGTTGCAGATCTGGCCGCCGACCGTGTTCGCGCTGGTGTAGCCGGACTGGCACAGCCGCTCGCCGACGAACGGCGCTCCGCCGCCGGTGACCGTGAGTTGCTGGTTGCTGTTGCCGCCGCCGACGTAGATGCGGTTGCTGACCGTGTTGGTCGGGATGACCAGCACGTCGAACGTGTTGTCGTCGCCGCCGATGTTGCCGATGAGCTCGCCGGCACCGTCGGTGATCCGGTTGCCCGGCTGGCCACAGTGGCCGGCGGTCAGGACGGCCGGGCCGCTCGGGGTGTTGACGCCGTACCCGGCGGTGCAACCCGCGCCGATGCTCGTGTTGATGATCCGGGCGCCGCCGGACCAGGGCGCGCCGTCGTCACCTCGGGACACGGGCCGCAGCCGTTCCTCGACGCTGAAGGTGACCGGCACTCCGACGGCCGCGAGGGTACGGGCGCGGACGGCGTCGACTTTGACGATCAGGCCCGAGCCGTCGGGTCGGGCCTTGATCCCGTGGAAGCCGGGGTCCGTGCCGAGCTGTGCCTCGATGGTCGCGGACGCGGCCAGCAGCTCCGCCCTGGAGTAGGCCGCACTCGCGACGCGTACCGGTGCGATGGTCCTGGCCTTCGCGATGGCGGTGGCCACCGGAGCCGGCATAGGGCCTTTCCACCAGACGGCCACCGACTTCTCTTCGATGACGATGGACGCGAGTCCTGGGGCAACAGCACGTACCACCGTCGCGGCCTCGATCAACGGTAGCTGCGTGCGGGTTTCCGCGGCGTGTGCCGGCGCGGGGGCACCGAACACCACGATGGCCGCCAGGGCCGCGATTCTTCGTGAGGTCATGGGCATGACTCACTCCTTCGACGAGCGGGGACGGTCGCTCTGCCGGTCTTTGTCGCACCGGACCCGGTGCGGCGGCAACCGTCGGAATTCCGCGCCTTGACCGGTCGTACGCCGGTCCGTATGGTGCCGCGCCCGTCAGCGCCAGTCCCAGGCGATCCCCAGCACGCCGGAGTCGACGCCGGACGCGATCAGGTGCACGGCGTGGTGCCGGCTCAGCGCCAGCCCGCCGATCACGTGGCGCTGGTCGGCCAGGTCGAACTGGGCGAAGGCGCGGGTGCCGGCCGGCAGCGCGGCGGGGTGGAACTGCACCTCCAGCAGGCACTGCTCGGCCGGGTAACGGAAACCGAAAGCGAACTCGGAGCACCTGCCCGCGCCCGGGTCGACCAGCCGGCTCTCGAACACCCAGGTGTCCCCGGCCCGCAGCGCCTCCTCGAACACGAGCTCGTAGACCATCGCCGGCGCGGACGGGTGCACGAGGCGGCGGCCGAGCCGGCAGTTGCGCACGGGCCGGGTGCGCAGCAGGTGGGGGTCACAGCCGCCGTCGCCGTAGAAGCGGGCCACGTACCGGTCGACTCCGTCACGCAAGGCCCGGATCGCGGTGCGGACGCGCAGACCCGCGAAGCGGCCGTCGTCGTCGACGTCGACCCGCTGCTGGACGCTGACCAGCTCGAGGTCGTCGGGGCCGGAGTCGGCCACGGCGTCGAGCAGCTCGGCCACGGGACCGATGTCGGGCAGGCGCCTCCGCACCCGCAGCAACCGCGAAAGCGCCCCGGTGGGCAGCCGGAGCACGTCTTCGAGAGCGGCCACTGTGGAGTCGTTGCCCGGCCGGCACCGCCCGGTCTGCCAGTCGCTGAGGCTGGAGAGCGCGATGGAGACGCCGCGCCGCGCGAGATGCGCGCGCACCCGGTCGAGGGAGAGCCCACGGTCGCGGATCGCCTTCCGCAGCGCCAGATGGAAGGGCCCGGTGTAGAGCACGCGGGACGCATCGATAGCGGTCAGTGTACAGGCCGGACCGGGCCTTCGCGGAGACCCGGTCCGGCGTGCGTCACTGGGACAGCTCAGCCACCTGGTCGGCGGTGAGCCGGAGCGCCGGCCCGCGGGCCGCGGCCGCGGAGGAAGGCGGGTCGGCCGGGCGACGCGTGTGCCAGTCCGTGACCGCCTGGTACGCCGCCGCGATCGAGAGGAGCCGGTCCTCCGCGTACGGCAGGCCGCCGAGGATCGTGCCGATCGGCACACCGGCGGCGGTGAAGCCGATCGGGAACGCGATCTCCGGCAGGCCGATGATGTCGAACGGCACCGGGCCGGTCTGGAGCACCACGTCACACTTGTCGAAGATCTGGTCCAGCACGCGCTCCAGCAGCAGCACCTTGGCCCGCTGCCCCGTCAGGAACTCGTTGCCGCCGAACAGCGCACCCTGCAACCACCCCGTCAGCGAGACACCGAAACCACGCAGGTCGTCGCGCAGGTACGGCATGAACGGCTCGCTGCGCTCGGGCAACCGCACGTTGTTGAAGGTGTTGCCGGTGAGCAGGTTCCACTCGTCCGGCAGCGGCACCTCGACCACGGTGGCGCCGGGGATCGCGGCCAGCGCGGCCAGGAACGCCTGGCGGGCCAGGGCGGTCGCCGAGGTGCCGCTCGCGAAGCCGGGCGGCACACCGATCCGGGTGTTCCACCGCAGCTTGACCGCGCCGCGGTGGCGGACCGGCGTGGCCGCGTCGATCAGGTTCGGCACGTCCGGCAGACCCTGCGTACGCGGGTCCTCCGGGTCCTCGCCCGCCATCGCGGTCAACATGATCGCGGCGTCCTTGGCGTTGCGGGCCAGCGGGCCGGGATGGTCACGGGTGTAGGTCAGCGGGATGATCCCGTGCAACGACACCCGACCCATCGTCGGCTTGATGCCCGTCAGGTTCTGCGCGTTGGACGGCGCGGTGATGGAGCCACCGGTCTGGGTCCCGATGCCCGAGGTCACCATCCGGCCGGCGACCGCGGTGGCGGTGCCGGTCGACGAGCCGCCCGGGTCCTGGTTCGGGTTGGTCGGCGTCCACGCGTTGACCGTGGTGACGACACCGTCCGGAGTGGTCGCCCGGGTGGTGGCCAGCGGACCCATCTGCGTCTTGCCGACCACGATCCCGCCGGCCGCCTTGAGCCGGGCCACGGCCGTTGCGTCGAACGGCGGCACGAAGTCCTGGAACAGGAAGGAGTTGGCCGTGGTGGGCACCCCGGCCGTGTAGTAGTTGTCCTTGATGGCCAGCGGAATGCCGTGCAGCGCACCACGACCGGGCCGGCGCCGGGCGGCTTCCCGTGCCTGCTCCAGCAGAACCACGTTGAACGCCTTGTACGTCCCGTCGTACGCGACGATCCGGGCCAGGTAGGCCTCGAGCAACTCCTCGGGCCGTAGCTTGCGCTCCCGGATGAGCCACGCGGCCTCGGCGATGGTGAGCTCGGTCGGATCGCCGAACGAGCCCGGCTTCACGAACGCGTTCGGGTTGTCCAGACTGGGTTTCCTGGACCCGGTCGCCCTCGCCACGGCGGGCAGGGCGACCGCCCCGGCCGTGGTGACGGCAGCGAGGGCCGCGGTGCGGGCCAGGAACGCCCGGCGGTCGACCGTACGGTCCGCGGGCTCGGCGCTCATGACCGGCTCCATTCGGTGCTGATGGAGGGATAGAGCAGCGGCGCCGGCTGCTGCGACAGCGCCCGGGCGACGACCGGGTCCGTGCCGGCGGGCGCCGGCAACTGGTAGGCGGCGATCTGGGTGATCGTGCCCCGGACGAAGGACCGCAGCGAGGCGAGCACGGAGTCGCGGCCGGGCGTGCCGGTCTCCGGGTCGTCGGAGGTGCCGGGCGGCAACTGGTCGAGGTCGATTCCGAGGGAGGCAAGCCGGGTCCGGATGAACACATCCAGCTCGGCATCGGTCGGCGGGGTAGGCGCCACTGGCTCTCCTTGCACCGATGAATAGGTGAAAGCCAATCTGCGATCCGCCGATCACAGTACGATTACGCCAAGATCACGGCGCGGTGAACCGGTAAGGGGTCAGAGCACTGTGGTCACTGTCCGTCCCGCCGCAGGAAGTCGAGCATGACCGACAGTGTCCGATCCGGATCCTCGAAGCGGGCCGCGTGTCCGCCGGACACCTCGACCAGCCGGGCGCCGGGGATGCCGTCGGCGATCTCTCGTGAGTGGACGGGCGCCACACACCGGTCCCCGGTCGCGACGACCACCAGGGTGGGCGCCGCGACCCGGCCGAGGTCCGCCCGGACGTCGAGGCGCGCGCCGAGGTCGGTCTGGGCCACCGTGCCCGGCGCCGGGTCCGTGGTCAGCAGCGCCGCGTACTGGCCGACCTGCTCGTCGGTCAGCGTCGCCAGGAACTCCTCGGCGAAAGACATCGCGACCAGCAGTTTGCCCAGGTCGGCGTCGCCGCGGGCGAACATCGCGCCCCAGAGCTCCAGGTTGAGCCGCAGGGTCGGCCGGGCCTTGGCGAAGCCGACGACGCTGACCAGCCGCGAGACTCGCGAAGGATGCCGGGCGGCCGCGGTGATGGCGATCGGCGCGCCGAGGGACGCCCCGCCGAGCGCGAAGGTGTCCAGCCCGGCCGCGACGGCGGTCTCGACCACCCGGTCGGCGACGGCGACCACGTCCAGCGAGGCCTCGGCAGGGCTGTCGCCAGAGCCCGGCAGGTTCGGCATGACCACCGTGTGCCGGGCCGCGAGACCGTCCAGCACGGTCCCCCAGCTCTTCGGCCCGGTGCTGCCGGTGCCGTGCACGAGAACGAGTCCGGGGCCGGCGCCGCGCACGTCGTACGAAAGAGGTTCGATCACTTCTGAAACGTAGAGTCGCTAATCGCGTCGCGTACCCCGATTCCCGTAGAATTCCGCGGGGCGGAACACTAATTGATTTGTCTTCATCTCTCCGTAGTTAACGTTTACTCAAATAGCATCGCGCTCGGGTATGGGCTAGGAATGGTGACGTGAAATCCGATCCACCGGTTGCCGAGATTCTCAGCGGCACCCAGGCCATGGTCCGGTTGGTCGCCGACCAGCTCCACGCGGACGCCGCCGCCGCACTCGACACGGCCGCGCTGGTGTCCGGCTATCCAGGTTCGCCGCTGGGTGGCTTCGATCAGGAGCTCGCCCGCGCCCGCACAGGGTGGACCGACCTCCACGTGGTGCACGAGCCCGCGCAGAACGAGGAGCTCGGCGCGACGGCCGTCTGGGGCAGTCAGCTCGCGCCGCTGCTGCGCAATCCTCGCCGGCAGGGCGTGCTCGGCGTCTGGTACGGCAAGGCGCCCGGCGTCGACCGTGCCGCGGACGCGCTGCGGCACGGCAACTTCACCGGCGCGCACCCGTTGGGCGGCCTGCTCGCCCTGTGCGGCGACGACCCGACCAGCAAGTCGTCGACGCTGCCGTCCGCGAGCGAGACCCTGCTCGCCGCGCTGGGCATGCCCGTCTTCCAGCCGTCCGACGTGCAGGAGGTCCTCGACCTCGGCCGCCACGCGATCGCCGCGTCCCGGGCCAGTGGGCTCTGGACCGCGCTGAAGGTCACGACCCAGGTGGCCGACGCGGTCGAGTCGGTGATCGCGGGTCCCGACCGGGTCAAGCCGATCGCGCCGACGGTGCTCCACGAGGGCCGGCCGTACGTGCACCGGCCCAGCGCCGAGTTGCTCGGCCAGGCGTCCCTGGACAAGGAGGCGACGTTGCAGGGGCCACGAATGGCGCTGCTGCTGGCCTACCTGCGGGACAACGGCCTCAACCGGGTCGTGCACAGCTCCCCCGAGGACCGGATCGGCCTGGTCGCGTCGGGTTCGGCCTACCTGGAGCTCCGCGACGCGCTGCGCCGGCTCGGGCTGGCCGACGACGAGCGCGGCATCCGCCTGCTCAAGCTCGACGTCGTGTGGCCGCTGGAGCCGGACGCGATCCGCGGGTTCGCGGAAGGGCTCGAGGAGATCCTGGTCGTCGAGGAGAAGGGCCCGTTCGTCGAGACCGGGATCAGGGACCTGTTGTACGACCTCGAACAGCGCCCCGTCGTACGCGGGAAGCGTGCCGAGAACGGCGCTCCGCTGCTGCCGACCGGCGGCGGGCTCGACAGCGACACGATCGCTGCGGCCGTCGCGGCAAGGCTGCGACGGCTCGGCCTGCTCCCGGACGCGGCCCCGGTGCGCCCTAAGGCAGCCCGGACCGCACTGCCGTTGCTGGCGACCCGCTCGCCCTTCTACTGCTCGGGCTGCCCGCACAACCTGTCCACCGCCGCGCCGGAGGGCGCCCTGGTCGGTGCCGGCATCGGCTGCCACACCATGGTGCTGTTGCACCCGGAGCGGCGCGACCAGGTGGTGAGCGCGACCCAGATGGGCGGCGAGGGCGCCCAGTGGATCGGGCAGGCGCCGTTCGTCGACGCCGAGCACATCTTCCAGAACATGGGCGACGGCACGTTCCACCATTCCGGCTCGCTGGCCGTGCGGGCGTCGGTGGCGGCCGGCACCAACATCACCTACAAGCTGCTCTACAACTCGGCGGTCGCGATGACCGGCGGCCAGGAGGTGCGGCCGGCGCTGTCGGTGCCGGACCTGACCCGGTGGCTGGCGGCCGAGGGCGTCCGCCGGGTGATCGTCACCACCGACGAGCCCAAGCGCTACCGGGGTGTACGGCTGGCCGGCATCGCCGAGGTGCGCGACCGCACCGACCTGATGCGTGCCCAGGAGGAGCTCGCCGCGACGCCGGGCGTCACCGTGCTGGTGCACGACCAGCAGTGCGCGGCGGAGAAGCGGCGGCTGCGCGGGCGCGGCGACCTGCCGGCGCCGACCCGGCGCATCATGATCAATGAGCGGGTGTGCGAGGGCTGCGGCGACTGCGGGCACAAGTCGCAGTGCCTGTCGGTGCGGCCGGTGGACACGGAGTTCGGTCGCAAGACGCAGATCCACCAGTCCTCGTGCAACACCGACTACTCGTGCGTGCACGGCGACTGCCCGGCCTTCCTCGACGTGACGGTCGCGGCGCCGGTCGCCCGAACGCCGGTCGCGCCCCCTTCCGTCGCTGACCCCGGCGAGCCACCGCGTACGGACGCGACGATCCGGTTCGTCGGCATCGGCGGCACCGGCGTGGTCACGGCGGCCCGGCTGCTCAGCGCGGCGGCGCACCTCGACGGCCGGCACGTCCGCGGCCTCGACCAGACCGGCCTGGCCCAGAAGGGCGGCCCGGTGGTCTCCGACGTGCGGATCCACGCGGACGACCGCCCGCGCTCCAACCGGGCCGGGCGCGACGGCGCGGACGTCTACCTCGCGCTCGACCTGCTCGGCGCGACCGCACCCGACAACCTGGCCGTGCTCTCCGCGGAGCGCACGGTCGCCGTCGTCTCGACCAGCGCCGTGCCGACCGGCGCCATGGTCATCTCGCCGGCGCAGCGGTTCCCCGAGCTCGACGCCCTGGTCGGCGCCATCGAAGCGCGCACCGACCGGGACCGCAACGTCTACCTCGACGCCGAGTCGCTGGCCGAGCGGCTCTTCGGCGACGGCATGCCGGCGAACCTGATCGTGCTGGGCGCCGCCTGGCAGCGCGGCCTGTTGCCGGTGTCCCGGGCGTCGCTGGAACGGGCCATCCAGGAGAACACCCGCAACCCGGGACCGTCGCTGGCGGCGTTCGGCTGGGGACGCGCGGTCGTCGCCGACCCGGACGCGGTGCGCGCCGCCGTGGCACCTTCGCCGCGGCCGGCACCCGCGCCGGATCCCGCCGCGGACGCCCTGGTCGCCCGCGTCGACACGACCTCCGACCCTGAGCTCGGGCGGCTGCTGCGGATCCGGGTGGCGGAGCTCATCGCGTACCAGAACGCCGGGTACGCGCGGCGGTACGTCGACCTGGTCGCCCGGGTACGCGACCGCGAGACCGCCCTGGGCACCGACGGTGCGCTGACCCGGGCCGTGGCCAGGCAGCTACACCGGCTGATGGCGTACAAGGACGAGTACGAGGTGGCCCGCCTCAGCCTCGACCCCGCCCTCGACGAGGCGGTCGCGGCCGAGTTCGGCCCGGGCGCGCGGTACGCGTACCGGCTGCATCCCCCGGTGTTCCGAGCGCTCGGCCTGCGCCGCAAGCTGGCCCTGGGTCGCTGGTTCCGGCCGGCGTTCGTCGCCCTGCGCGCGTTGCGGCCGGTGCGCGGCACACCGCTCGACCTGTTCGGCTACGCCCGGGTCCGCCGACTGGAGCGGGCGCTGCTGGCCGAGTACGAAGAGGTCGTCGCGGATCTGGTCGCCGGGCTCACGCCTGGCCGCCACGCCCTGGCCGTGGAGATCGCCGAACTGCCCGATCAGGTGCGCGGCTACGAGGACGTCAAGCTCGCCAACGCCGAGCGCTACCGTACCGACCTGACCGCCCTGCGGCGTCGATGGGCGGCCGAGGAGGACGCACTCGCCACGCGTTAGCATTCCCCGATTTTGATCATCAATATCTGGGAGCGGTAATGCGACGCCTTGTTGGCGCGATGATGTTGGGTCTGGTTGTCCTGGGTGCCGCCGCGTGCGGATCCGACGACGGAAAGGCCGACGCGGCGGCGCCGTCGTCGTCCGCGGCGGCTCCGAGCGCGACCGCTGGTGGCTCCGACGCCACCAAGGCCGCCTGTGAGGAGGCCGTCGCGATGGGTGAGGCTGCCGCGACGCTGTTCACCACCAAGACCGACGAGCTGAAGGCGTTGGCCGGCGACGGCGAGAACGTCGACGACGCGGCCATGGATGCCAAGGTCACCGAGGTCGAGACGCAAATTCGTGGCGAGTTCACGAAGTGGACCGAGAAGCTGACCACGCTGGCCGCCACGGACGTCGAGGCGCCCGTCAAGGCCGCGCTGACCGACGGCGCCGCGACGATGACGAAGCTGAACAGCCCCGACGACCAGACGCCGTTGGGCCAGGTGCCGACGACGCTGACGGGGATCACCACCAAAATCAAGACCGCCTGCGCCTGATCGACAACGTGTCGCGGACCCACTACCGAGAGTGTCGGTGGCGGGTCCGCTCCGTCTGAGGGTTTACTGTGCGTGCTGAAACGCCCAGACGGGCCGAGACCGTCCCGTGCCTGGTCAGGGCCGCGTCAAGATGCGACTTGCCCTCTCGCCAGCCTCAGGAACCTGGGTTACGGTGAGGCTCCTGCCCCCGATCCCAGCGGGAACTATGACTCTCTGTAAGGAAGACGCAGCCCCGCACGTCATAGAGGTCGGCGCCATCAAGCCGGCTCTGATGCGTGCGGCGCGGCTGTTCGCCGAAACAGTTCTGGTGCCTACCGGCCTGCTCTACATCCTGCTGCACACCGCCGGCCTGCTGCCGGCGCTGCTGTCGGTCCTGGGCTGGTGCACGCTGACGGTCGCGATCCGCTGGATCTCCGGCCGCCACCTGCCCGGCACGCTGCTGGTCTGTGCCGGCTCGCTGTGTGCCCGGGCGAGCGTCGCGCTCGCGTTGTCCAGCGCCCTGGTCTACTTCGTGCAGCCGGTGATCGGCTCGCTGTTCATGGCGGCCCTGTTCCTGGGCAGCGCCCTGCTCGGCCGGCCCATCACCCAACGCCTGGCCCGTGACTTCGTCGCGCTGCCGGCCCAGTTGCACCACCACTCCGGACTCAACCGGGTCTTCGCCCAGACGGCCGCGCTGTGGGGCCTCGGCCGGTTGATCGACGCCGGGATGAGCATCGGCTTCCTGCACATGGGCGTCGACTTCGCCATCCTGTCGCGCGGCGTGTTCAGCACCGCACTCACGATCCTGTTCGTCGGCATCTGTGCGGCCTGGGGCATCCGCAGCCTGCGCCGCATGCCGGACGTGACCTTCCGCTTCGGCCGGACGCCCGCTGCGGCCTGACCCGCACCGCACGGTCCGCGCGGCCCCTTGCGCGCAACGCATGCAATCGTATGGCCGCATCGAACGGGGTATGTTTCACGCATGTCCCCCGCGCAGCGCCGGCGCCGCCCGCCGGCCGAGAGCCCCAGCGCGCCGCCCGCCGCCGCCAACCAGCGCCGGGCCGTCCCGACGATGCAGGACATCGCGGACGCGGCCGCGGTCTCGCAGAGCACGGTGTCGCGGGTGCTCAGCGGCGTCGAGACCCGGGTGCCGATCGCGGCCGCCACGCGCGAACGCGTCATCGCGGCCTCCCGGCAACTCGGCTACCGCCCCAACCCGCTCGCCCGGGGGCTGCGCGGCGCCTCGACCAACCTGATCGGCGTGGTCGTCCGCGACTTCAGCGACCCGTTCTTCGCCGAGGCGATCGAGGCGCTGGTCAAGGAGTCGATGGCGCACGGCTACAACGTCGTGCTCGGCCACGTGCACCCCGGCCTCGAGGAGGCCATCCCGCTGACGTCCGTGCTGGAGACCCGGCACACCGACGCGATCATCCTGCTCGGCGACGTACGCGTGCATCCGCAACTGCTCGACGACCTGCGCAGCTCGCGCGTCCCGGTGGTGGCGCTCTGGCAGGGCACCAGCCCGCTGGACTTTCCCAGCGCGGACACCGACGACCGGGCCGGCATCCAGGCCGGGCTCGAGCACCTGACCGCCCTCGGGCACCGGCGGATCGCCTTCCTCAGCGCGGAGCTTCCGGGCGAGTTCTGGGTCCGGGAGCGGGCCTACGTCGACTTCATGGGCGAGCGACTCGGCGGCGTTCCGGACGGCTACCTGGAGCGCTGCCCCAACACGATGGCCGGCGGCGACGCCGCGTTGCGCCGGCTGATGGCGCTGCCCCAGCCACCCACCGCGGTGGCCACCTCGACGGACCTGATCGCGGTCGGCGTCCTGCACGCGGCGCACAGCCTCGGCGCAACCGTGCCCGACCGGCTCTCGGTCGTTGGCTTCGACGACATCCAGATCTCGAGCCACACCGTGCCGGCCCTGACCACGTCCCGGATGCCCACCGCGAAGATCGTCAGTCACGCGATCAACCGGGCCGTCGCACTGGCCCGTGACCAGGACGGCGCCCGGCGACCCGACCTCGAGATCTTCACCCCGGAGCTGATCGTCCGGGAGTCGACGGCCAAGCCGGCCCGACGGCGCTAGCGGGGCAGCCACACCCGCATGCCGATGGCTCCCCGGTTCGCCCACGAGTAGTAGGGGACGAGCGGGGCGGTGCGGGCCGGCTCGACCGGGACGTCGATGCCGACCACCTCGTCACCCAGGTCCGGCCGCGGCACCGCGACCGCCTCCCGGTCCGGGTCCCAGCGGACGTCTTCGACGTCGAAGCCCGCCGGCAGGTCGACCGACTCGACACAGTAGACGATCGGGCCGCGTTCGAAGGCCACGCAGCCGCGTACGGCGTCGACCCGCGGATCCGGTTCGGTGCGGCGGACCGCCAGCGCGAGGTCGAGGGTGACCTGGTCGCCGGGCTGCCAGGCGCGCGTGCGGTGCACGTAGCCGGTGGCGACCTGGGCGGGCTCCTCCCCCGCGACCGACAGCCGCGCGTCGCGACACCAGCCCGGCACCCGCAACGACAGCGTCCACGGCTCGGCCGCCGACCGCACGACCTCGACGTCGATCCGCCCGTCCCACGGATAGCCGGTGCGGACCGACAGCTCGACCTCGTCAGTGCGGATCGCCGCGGTGGCGTACTGGTGGAGCTGGATGCCCGTCTCGTCGCCGGTCGCGAGGTACTGCCGCCAGGAGCTGAGCAGCCGCATCAGGTTGGGCGGGCAGCACGCACACGCCTGCCACGGCCGGCGCCGGCCGTGCCCGTCCGACTCGTACGTGCGGCGGGTGCGGCGGTGCAGCGGGTTGACGTAGAAGAACTCCGTGCCGGACCGGGACAGCCCGGAGAGCACGCCGTTGTACATCGCCCGCTCGATGTCGTCGGCGTACCCCGGCTCGCCGGTGGACAGCAGCAGCCGCCAGGCCAGCATCACGCTGGCGATGGCCGCGCAGGTCTCCGCGTACGCCCGGTCGGGTGGAAGCTCGTAGGGGTCGCCGAACGCCTCGTCCCGGTGTCGGCTGCCGAGCGCCCCGGTCAGATAGCGCCGGGTGCGCACCATGTCGTTCCACCGGCGTTGGACGGCGGCCAGCAGGTCCTCGTCGTCCTGCTCGGCGGCCACGTCGACCGCGCCGCAGTCGAGGTAGAGCTGCCGGACGCTGTGCCCGGCGACCTCGGGCGCCTCCCGCACCGGCGCATGGTCCTGCCAGTAGGCCGGGCCGAAGCGTCCCTCACCGAGCAGGCCGTGCCCGCGCAGGTCGAGCATCCGCGCCGCCAACGCCAGATAGCGCGGCTCGCCGCACACCCGGCCGAGCTCCACCAGCGCCATCTCGATGCCGGGGTGGCCGTCGATCCCGTCCTTGCCGCCGGCGCCGAGCGCGGCGCCGGCGTGGTCGACCGCCCGGACCGCGATCCGCAGCAGCCGGTCGTCGCCGAGCGCCCGGTGCCAGGCGATGCCCGCCTGCACGAGGTGGCCGACGCAGTAGAGCTCGTGACCCCAGGCGAGGTCGCGATAGGGCTCTCCGTCGCGAAGCACCTGCACGAAGCTGTTGACGTAGCCGTCGGGTCGTTGGGCCGCGGCCACGACCTCGATCGCCTCGTCCGCCGCGGCCCACAGCGCGGCGTCGGGTGCGGTGCCGAGCTCCCAGCCGACCGCCTCCAGCCACTTGTAGACGTCGGAGTCGAGGAACGGCAGGACCGCGCCGCCGGAGTCGGCGCTCGCCCGGTAGTCGCCTGTGGCGCCGGCGGCCAGCCGCAGGTTGTCGAGCGTGCCGGCCCGCCGCAACTGGGCGAAGCCGTGCGGGACGGTCCGCTCCCGGTTGGTCCGCAGCCGGTCGGCCCAGAATCCATCGTGGATGGTCACCCGGTCGCCACCGAGCGGCCGCAGCCGAGACCGTGCCGGCCACACCACGCCCTCACTCATTTGACTGCTCCGCTCATCAGGCCGGACACGTAGTAGCGCTGCAACAACAGGTAGACGCCGACGCACGGGATGATCGAGATGGTGATGCCCGCCTGGAGCATGCCCCAGTCCGTGCCGCCGAGGCTGGTCTCGGTGCGGGCCGCCGCGAGCACCACCGGCAGCGTGAACTTGGAGCTCTTGCTCATCATCACCAGCGCGCCCAGGAACTCGTTCCAGCTCATGATGAAGGCGAAGAGCGCGACCGTGACCGTGGCCGGGACGGTCGCCGGCAGGAACACCCGGCGCAACGACTGCACGGACGACGCACCGTCCATGATGGCCGCCTCCTCCAGCTCCCGGGGCACCGCCGCGAAGCTGTTGCGCAGCACGTAGAGGCTGAACGGAAGCTGGATCGCCGTGTGCACGACGGCCAGCCCGATCAGCGAGTTGGTCAGGCCGAGCTTGGCGAACATCAGGAACATCGGGGTCAGCAGCGCCTGGTACGGGACGATCAGCGCGAGCAGCAGCACCACGAAGAGCAGTTCCTTGCCCGGCACCGGGAACCGGGCCAGCCCGTACGCGGCCGGCACGGTCAGCAGCAGCGTGAACAGGATCGTCAGCATCGCGGTGCCGAGGCTGTTGAACAGGTAGACGGGCAGGCCCTGCTGGTATTCCCAGAGCCGTTGGTAGCTGTCCAGGCTCAGCGCGCCCGGCAGGTAGGTCGGCGGCGACGCGGCCGCCTCCGCCGTCGGCTTGAGCGAGGCGAGCACGGAGGCCAGCAGCGGCATCAGCATCACCGCGCACAGTGCCAGGCACACCGCGCCGACCAGGTAACCGCGCCGCCTCATGGGTGACTCCGCCGGGTCAGCAGGAGCTGGACGACGGTGAACGCGAGGATGGTCAGGGCCAGCACCATCGACAGCGCCGCACCGTAGCCGAGCTTCAGGTACGGGAACGAGTTGAGGTACACGAAGAACACGGAGGTGGCCGTCTCGTTCTGCGGCTGGCCCGCGGTCATGATGTAGAACTGGTCGAACGCCAGCAGCGAGCCGATGACGCTGAGCAGCGTGACCAGCAGGACGGTCCGCAGCGTGAGCGGCAGGATGATCCGGGTGACCCGCTGGCGGTAGCTCGCGCCGTCGACCAGGCTCGCCTCGGTGACGTCGCTCGGTATGGCCTGGATGGCGCCGACGAACAGCACCATGCCGAAGCCGATCACCTTCCACACCACGGAGGCGATGATCGCGAGGTTGGACCGGTCGGCGTCGACACCCAGCCAGACCACGGGATCGCCGATCACGCCCAGGTCGAGCAGCACCTTGTTGACGAAGCCGAAGTCGGTGCTGAACAGCCAGTACCAGAGCAGGCTCGAGACGCCGAGCCCGATGACCACGGGCGTGAACACGACCGTGCGGGTCAGCCGGCGCACCGGCGAGTTGTGGGCGGTCAGCAACGCCA
This sequence comes from Asanoa ishikariensis, assembly GCF_900107455.1. Lineage (GTDB taxonomy): Bacteria > Actinomycetota > Actinomycetes > Mycobacteriales > Micromonosporaceae > Asanoa > Asanoa ishikariensis. Next base: position 79,700 of record NZ_FNQB01000007.1, read on the forward strand.
GCAGATAGCCGCCGACGATCAGGACCGGCGTGATGATCAGGGTGTATTTCAAGGTGAACCCGAACGACACCCAGAACTGACGGTCGCCTGCCGCGCGCGTGTAGTTGTCGAACCCGACCCACCTCGGTGGAGTGAGCAACGACCAGTTGTGCAGCGACATCCAGGCCATCCGCACCAGCGGATAGACCGTGAAGATGAGCACGAACAGCAGGGCCGGGCTGAGGTACGCCAGCCCGACCCAGCCGTTCCGCCGTCCCCGACGCACGTCGCCTAACCCTGGCTGGCGACGGTCTTCATCGCCTTCTTCGCGTCGGCGATGATCGTGTCGAGGCTCTCGTCGGTGTAGTAGGCCTTCTGGAGCATCTGCAGCCACGGGCCCTGCGGCGAGTTGATCTGCTCGAAGAACGTCAGCGTGTACGGGGTGCGGCCGACGTCGAGCGCCTTCGCCACGTCCTGCACGAGTGGCTCGGCCTGGAAGTACTTGTTGTCCACCATGTCGGTGCGGGTGGTCAGGTTCAGCGCCTTGGCGTAGACCTCGACCTGCACCTCGTCGGACAGCAGGAACTTCATGAAGTTGACCGCGTCGGCCACGCGCTTGCTGCCGCGCGGCACCACGACGAGGTCGCCGCCGATGAACGACGCGGACGAGTTCGGCGTGACGCCGGGCAGCAGCCCGATGCCGAACTTCATGTTGGGGTTCTGCTGGCGGGCCAGCGTGATGTTGAAGTTGCCGGTGCCCATCATGCCGACCTTGCCGGTGCCGAACTGGAGGTGGAACGTCTCGCCGTTCTCCGCCCGGTCACCCTCGTGCACGTTGCCCGCCTTGACCATGTCGCGGGCGAACTGGAGCACCTGCTTGACGCCGTCGCCGGTCAGCGGTTCGTCGCCCTCAGCGGTGGCCTCGATCTTCGCGCCGGACGCCCACATGAGCGGACCGACGGTGAAGATGTTGCAGCCGGCGCAGTTGCCGGGCAGGTAGTAGCCCTTGACGTCGCCACCGAGCGCGGTGATCTTGTCCGCGTACTCCTTGAGCTCCGTCAGGCTCGTCGGTGGCTTCTCGGGATCCAGCCCGGCCTTGGTGAACAGGTCCTTGTTGTAGAACAGCGCCGAGACGTCCGCGTAGAGCGGCACGCCGTAGAGCTTGTCCTCGTAGGTTGCCACGGTCATGTGGCCCTTGCTGGCGGTCGCGATCTCGGGCCAGCTCTTGATGCGGTCGGTGAGGTCGACGAGCTGCTGCGCCTTCTCGAACTGGGGCGCGTAGATCAGGTCCATGCCCATCAGGTCGGGCACCTCGCCGGAGGCGATGCCCTGCGCGATCTTGCCGACCATCTCGGTGTGCGGAATGTAGGTAAGAGCGACCTTGCAGTCGGGGTTCTTGGTGTTCCAGGCCTCGACCAGCAGGTCGACCATCTGCTTGTTGCCGCCCGAGCGTTCCCACATGGTCAGCTCGCCGCTGCTCGCGCACGACGTCGTCGCGGGCTGGACGGCTTGTTCCTCGGTCGGCTCCGGATCGGAGCCGCAGGCCCCGACCAACGCGACTGTCGCCAGAGCGGCCACGACGGGCCGCCAGTGCTTCACCATCACACGCCTCCTCCATGCCGAGGGGGTCCCGGACGGCCCGAAACGAGGGCGGACGACCACCGTGAGGCATCCGGTAAGCCGGCACGCTACTCCGCACCGCATACGATTGCACTCATTCGTTTTCATATTGAGATGTTCGATGTCTTGACCCGTTGACGGGGCCGGCGGGCCGGGCCTAACCTCTGTCCCACCAAGCGGCGGACGACCGCGTACCCACCCCTGTGCGATCCCGTCTGCCGAAGGATTACCGCGATGCGTGACGTCCATCCAGCGGTCGAGAAGGCCGTCGAAACGCTCCCGCTCAACTCGTTGACCCGCCGCCGCCTGCTGCGCGGCACGGGCCTGGCCAGTGCGTCCCTCGCCGCCTCCGCGCTGCTCGCCGGCTGCTCCGACGATCCGGCGGTCGCCGAGGGCGCGGTCGGCAACTTCCCGCGTACGCCCGCCTGGAAGTTCGTCTTCGTCTGTCACGTGACGACCAACCCGTTCTTCACGCCGACCCAGTACGGCGCCGAGGACGCGTGCAAGCTGCTGGGGGTCCAGTTCCAGTGGACCGGCTCGGTCAACTCCGTCGTGGCGGAGATGGTCGACGCCACCAACACCGCGGTCAGCGCCAAGGCCGACGGCCTCGCGGTCGCGGTGGTCGACAAGGCCGCGTTCAAGGCGCCGGTGGACCAGGCGCTCGACGCCGGCATCCCGGTCGTCTCCTTCAACGCCGACGGCGCACCGGACGACCCCGGCACCAACCGGCTCGCCTACATCGGACAGGGCCTCTACGAGTCGGGCTACGAGCTCGGCCGGCGGGCTCTCACCCAGCTCGACGGCGGCGAGGTCGCGGGGTTCATCGCGACGCCGGGCCAGCTCAACATCCAGCCCCGGATCGACGGCGCGCAGGCGGCGTTCAAGGACTCCGGCAAGCCCGTCACGTTCACCCCGATCGCCACCAACGCGGACGTGACCCAGGGACTGTCCATCATCGACGCGTACGTGCAGGGTCATCCGAACCTGGCCGGGCTGCTCGCCGTCGACGCCGGCTCGACCCAGAGCGTCGGGCAGACCGTGGCCAAGTACAAGCTGCGTGACAAGGGTCTCAAGGTGGCCGGCGGGTTCGACCTGGTCCCCGAGACGCTGGCCGCGGTCAAGAGCGGCGACCTCGACTACACCATCGACCAACAGCCGTACCTGCAAGGCTTCCTGCCGGTCCTGGCCCTCTACCTGCACAAGCTGACCGGCGGCCTGCTGTTCCCGACGCAGACCAACACCGGGCTGCTGTTCGTCACCAAGGACAACGTCGACCCCTACCAGGGCACCAAGACGCGGTACGAGGGTTCGGACACCGCGGTGAAGCTGGTGGAGCGCTCCGGCCCGATCGCGCACCCATGAGCGTTGTCGTCGACAAGCCCCGCGGGCCCGCGCTGGCCCGTCGGGCGTGGACCGGGTTCATCCGCCGGCGCGAGGCGAGCGTCCTGGTGGTCGCGATCGCGCTCGTCGTCTACTTCCAGGCGTCCACGCCGCTGTTCCTGACCACCGACAACCTGCGCAACATCGCCCAGGCGACCGCGCCGACCGCGATCGTCGCCGTCGGCATCGTGTTCCTGCTGGTCAGCGGGGAGATCGACATCTCGGTCGGGATGGTCGCGGCGCTCGCGCCCTACCTGATGCACTACGCGATCGACTTCTACGGTGTGCCGGCCGTGCCGGCGATCGTGCTGGCGCTGCTGATCGCGGCCGGCATCGGCCTGGTGAACGGGCTGATCACGACCCGGCTGAAGGTGCCCTCCTTCGTCACCACACTGGGCATGTTCTACCTGCTCTACGGCATCCTGCTGACCACCTCGCGGGCGTACCCGGTGGCCGTCCCTGCTTCGGCCAAAGGCGACGTGCAGACCTGGCTCGGTGCCGGCGACTGGGCCTCGCTGAGCTGGTGCCTGCTGCTGGTGGTGTTCTTCCATCTCGTGCTGACCCGCACCCGCTGGGGTCTGCACACCATCTCGGTCGGCGGCAACATCCTCGGCGCCACCGAGGCCGGCATCCGGGTCAACCGCGTGAAGGTCGGCAACTTCATGCTCGTGAGTACGCTCGGCGCGTTCGCCGGCCTGATGGAGGCCTTCCGGATCAACTCGATCGACCCGAACATCGGCGGCGGCACCCGCATCACCTTCACTGCGATCGCGGCGGCGGTGATCGGCGGCACCGCGCTGGCCGGCGGCTCCGGCACGGTCATCGGCGCGCTGCTCGGCATGTTCGTGCTCGCCGTGCTCCAGAACGGCTTCAACCTCGTCGGCGTCAGCGCGAACCCGTTCTTCCTCATCCAGGGCCTCGCGATCCTGGTCTCGATGATCGCGAACCAGTACCTGTCGCGGCTGCGTCGCGCGGGAGGGAGCTGAGATGGCTGACGCGTTGCGGGTCGAGGGTGTGGCCAAACGGTTCGGTGCGCTGACCGCACTGCAGGACGTGAACCTCCATGTTGGACGCGGTGAGGTGCTCGGGCTGCTCGGCGACAACGGTGCCGGCAAGTCCACGCTGATCAAGGTGATCTGCGGCTTCCACCGCCCGGACGCGGGCCGCATCCTGGTCGACGGCATCGAAGTGGTGTTGCGCAGCGTCGACCACGCGCGGTCGCTCGGCATCGACACCGTCTACCAGGATCTGGCGCTGGTCAACGAGCTCAGCGTCTACCACAACATGTTCCTCAACCGGGAGCACCGGATCGGGCCGCTGCTCAACAACCGCCTGATGCGCCGCCTGGCCGAGGAGCACCTGCGCGAGATGGGCGTCGACATCCCCGACGTGACCGTCGAGGCGGCCAAGCTCTCCGGCGGCCAGCGCCAGGCGATCGCGGTCGCGCGGTCGGTCTACTCGGCGGCACGGATCCTGCTGCTCGACGAGCCGTTGGCCGCGATGGGCGCGAAGGAAGCCACGATCATCCTGGACCTGGTCGCCGACCTGAAGGCCCGCGGCGACGTCGCGATCGTCATCATCGCGCACAACTACGCGCAGGCGCTCCAGGTCTGCGACCGGGTGGCCATCCTGCAACAGGGCCGGATCACCTTCGACCGCCCGACCGCCGAGACCTCGGTGGCCGAGCTCACCGACCTGATGGTCGCGGACTACCGCGGGCGCCGCCGGGCCGCCCCGGGGTGAGGGTGGGTGGCGGCCCGGCCGGGCGCGGGCCGCCATCCCCGACTTGCGCTGCCCGGGTGGGTCGCTGTTAGTGTCCGCCAAATGAAAATGGTTTTCATTACGGCGGGCCTGTGCGCGGCGTTGGCAGTCGGTGGCTGCGCCGACGGACCTGTTCCCGCACCTGCTGCGAGCGCCGCTTCCGTGGACCTGACCAACTGCGGGCTGCCGCTGCACGTGGCGGCGCCGCCCAAGCGCGCGGTCACGCTGGAACAGAACGCGACCGAGATCATGCTCAGCCTCGGACTGGCCGACCGGATGGCCGGCACGAGCTACCAGACCGACCCGGTGCTGCCCGCGCTGCGGCCCGCGTACGACAAGGTGCCGGTGCTCGCGAAGCTGTACCCGTCGCGCGAAGCGGTCCGGGTGGCCAGCCCCGACTTCGTCTACTCCACGTACACGTCCGCGTACGCTCCGGACGCCGCCGGGCCGCGCGCCGATCTGGCCAAGCTCGGCGTGCCCGCGTACCTCTCCCCCTTCGCCTGCGAGAACGCCGCGGACGCGACCGCCACGGTCAGCTTCGACGCCTTGTTCGGCGAGATCCGCGACATCGCGAAGGTGTTCGGTGTGCCCTCGCGGGGTGAACAGCTCATCCGCGAGCAGCAGGACCGGCTGGCCGGCGCCACCGTTCCCGCGAGCGATACCTCGCTGCTCTGGTACTACTCCGGCACCACGACCCCGTACGTGGCCGGGCACGGTGGCGTGCCGGACGCGGTCAGCACGCTGGTCGGGGCGCGCAACGCGTTCGGCGACGCCAGCCAGAAGTGGCCGGCCGGCAACTGGGAGGAGATCGCCAAGCGGAACCCGGACGTGATCGTGGTGGCCGACCTGACCCGCGGCGGTGACGGTGACAGCGCCCAGTCGAAAATCGACTTCCTGCGCAAGAACCCGGTCACGTCCACATTGGATGCCGTGGCGGCGGGCCGATTCGTCGTCGTGCCGGGCTCGTCGATGGACCCGTCCATCCGCAGCGTCGAGGCCGCCGAGTTGGTCGGCGCGGGCCTTCGGAAGTTCGCCCGATGACCGCACTGGACCGGGCCGACGCCCGGCGCCTGCTCGCGCTCTGGGACACGCAGCAGTCCGCCTACGTCGCCCATCGGGAGCAACGCTTCGAGGCGATGTTCGACGTCCTGCGGCTGCACTGCCCGGCCGACCTGACGATCCTCGACCTGGCCTGTGGACCCGGCGCGATCAGTGACCGGGTGCTGGCCGCCTTCCCGGAAGCCACCGCCGTGGCGGTCGACTACGACCCGGTCCTGCTGCGGATCGCCCGCGGCGTGCTGGACGGCCCGCGGGTCGAGGTGCGCGACGTCGACCTCGTGGCCGACGGGTGGTCCGCCGCGTTGGCCGGACGCCGGTTCGACGCCGTGCTGAGCTCCACCGCGCTGCACTGGCTCTCACCCGACCAGCTCCTGCGCGTCTACACCGCCGCCGCTAACCTGCTGCCGCCCGGCGGGGTGCTGCTCAACGCCGACCACCTGCGCTACGACGGTTCGGCGACCGCGCTCGGCGAGATCGCCCGCCAGCACGAGGTCGACGTGCGGGACGCGGCGTTCGCCGAGGGCGCGCTCACCTACTCCGCCTGGTACGCCGAGGCGGCCCGCCATCCGGAGCTCGCCGGGCTGGAGGCGGAGCGGGAACGGCGGTTCGCCGACCGGCCGCCGCAGGCCCTGGCGTCGTTGGAGTTCCACCTCGCCGCGCTGCGCACGGCCGGGTTCACGGAGGTCGGCACGGTCTGGCAGTACCTCGACGACTACGTCGTGTTCGCCCGTCGATGAAGGCGGCGGCGCTTCTGCTCGTCCTGGTGCTCAGCATCGCGGTGGCGGTCACGGTCGGGGTCGCCGACCTGTCGGTCACGGACGTGCTGCGCTCCGTCGGCGCCCACCTGGGTATGCCGGTGCGGCCGTTGCCGCCCCTGCCGGACAGCATCGTGTGGGAGCTGCGGCTGCCCCGGGTGCTGCTGGCCGGGCTCGTCGGTGCCGGCCTGGCCGTCTGCGGCGCGGTGCTGCAGGCGCTGACCCGCAACCCGCTCGCGGACCCGTTCCTGCTCGGCATCTCCTCCGGCGCCTCGACCGGCGCGGTGGCGGTGCTGGTGCTCGGCATCCAGATCGGAACGGGTCCGGTCGACCTGACCACCGGCGCGTTCGCCGGCAGCGTGGCCGCGTTCGCCGCGGTCCTGCTGCTGGCGGGCCAGCGCGCCACCGAACCCACCCGGATCGTGCTCGCCGGCGTCGCCGTCTCCCAGCTCTTCAGCGCGGTGACCAGCCTGATCGTCATCTCCGACGCGCACAGCCAGGACACCCGCAGCATCACGTTCTGGCTGCTCGGATCGCTGACCGCCGCCTCGTGGACGACCGTCACGCTCTGCGCCCTGGTGACCGGCGCCGGCCTGCTCGTGTGCTGGGCCGCGGCGACGGCGCTGGACGCGTTCGCGTTCGGCACCGACGCGGCGCGCTCGCTCGGCTTCTCCCCCGGCCGCACCCGGCTGCTGCTGTTCGGCGTCACCGCGCTGGTGGCGGCCACCCTGGTCGCGGCGAGCGGCGCGATCGGTTTCGTCGGGCTGACGGTGCCGCACGCGGTGCGGTTCGTCGTCGGCGCACGACACCGGGCGCTGCTGCCCGCCTGCGCGGTGGTCGGCGCGATCTTCCTGATCTGGGCCGACACGGCGGCCAGGACCGCGTTCGCACCGCAGGAGCTCCCGGTGGGCGTACTCACCGCGCTGCTCGGAGTGCCGGTGTTCGCGTTGGTCATGCGGCGCCGGGCGGGCACACCGTGACGGCCGCTCGCGTGCACGCCGACCGGGTGGGCTGGCGTGTCGGCGCGGTGCCGATCCTGGCCGAGGTGGCGCTGACGGCCGCACCGGGCACCACGGTCGGCCTGCTCGGCCCGAACGGGTCGGGCAAGTCGAGCCTGCTGAGGCTGCTGGCCGGGCTGACCCGGCCGGACTCCGGTGAGGTGCTGCTCGACGACGTGGTTCTGGGCACGCTGCGGCCGCGAGCGCTGGCGCGGCGGATCGCGATGGTCGCCCAGCAGGCGGCGACCGATGTGGACATGTCCGCCCTGGAAGTGGTGTTGTTGGGCCGGATCCCGTTCAGGCCGCGGCTTGCCGGGGTGTCCGCGCCCGACGTGGAGCTGGCCCGGAACGCCCTCGCCGAGGCCGGGCTGGCCGGGTTCGAGCGGCGGCGCTGGTCCAGCCTGTCGGGCGGCGAGCGGCAGCGGGTTGACCTGGCCCGCGCGCTGGTGCAGGAACCGGACCTGCTGCTGCTCGACGAGCCGACGAACCACCTGGACATCAAGCACCAACTGGAGCTGCTGCACTTCCTGGCGTCGTCGCCCACGACCGTCGTGGTGACCTTGCACGACCTGGACCTGGCCGCCCAGTACTGCGACCGCCTGGTGCTGTTGCACTCCGGTCGCGTCGTCGCGGCGGGCTCGCCGGCGGAAGTGCTGACCCCGGACCGGATCGCGCAGGTGTACGAGGTGCGGGCCGACGTGGACACCACACCCGACGGCCGACTCCGAATATCGTATGGCCGCCCCGGCGACGAGGCCACCGCGGGCCGATGGGAGAAGGCGGTCAGCTAGGGCGTTCGCGGTGGCCGGCGATCACGTCCGCGGTCGCCGCCGCCAGCGCGAGCACCATGAAGCCGATCGTCACGTACAGGCCGGTTCGGAAGGCGTCGGCGTAGTTGCCGTCGGTGGTGGCCAGCCGGCTGAAGAAGACCGCGCCGATCGCGGCGATGCCGATCGCCGAGCCAATTCGTTGCCCGGTTTGCAGGACGCCGCCGGCGCTGCCCGCTTCGGCCACCGGCACCTGGCTCAGGGTGAGGTTCTGGTTGGGGCTGATCACCAGGCCGCTGCCGATGCCCGCGCAGAGCAGTGGCAGTGCGGTCGCGAAGCCCGCGCCGCGGCCCTCGACGAAGTGCAGCGCGAGGATCACCAGGGCCAGTCCACCGATCACCATGCACAGACCGGTGACGACCAGCACCCGGCCGTAGCGGTTGACGATCCGGCCGCCGAGCATCGCGCCCGACGCCGAGCCGAGGGCGAACGGCGTGACGGTTAGGCCGGCCTCAAGCGCTGAGTAGTGCAGGCCGTTCTGGAGGAACAGCGTGAAGATGAAGAACGTCGTCGTGAACCCGGCGAAGTACGCCAGGGCCAACAGCGACCCGAGCGCGAACGAGCGCCGCCGGAACAGCGTCAGGTCGACCAGGGGCGACGCGCGCCGGCGCATCTGCAGCCGCTCCCAGGCGACGAAGAGCCCGAGGACCACGAGCCCCGCCAGGATCAGCAGCCAGACGATCGGACCGTGCCACTCCCTTTCCTGTACGAGCGGCAGCAGCACCAGCGCGACCCCCGCGCCGAGCAGCACGACGCCGATCGGGTCGACACCACGGCGCGGGGCCTCCTCGCCCGTGTGGCCGGGGATCCACCTCGTGCCGAGCACGATCGCGACGATGCCGACCGGGACGTTGATGTAGAAGATCCAGCGCCAGCCGTCCTCGGTGCCGGCGATGGCGATGATCGCGCCGCCGAGCAGTGGGCCGAGAGCGGTGGAGATGCCGATCGTCGCGCCGAGCGCGCCGAACGGCTTGCCGCGTTCGGCCGGCTTGAACATCTGCTGGACGAGGCCGGAGACCTGTGGGTTGACCACGCCGGCCGACGCGCCCTGCACGAGGCGGGCGCAGATCAGCCACAGCTCGCTGTCCGCCACGCCCGCGGCCGCGCTGGCCGCGGTGAACCCCGCCAGTCCGAGGACGAACAGCCGGCGCCGCCCGTGCGCGTCACCGAACCGTCCGGCGGGGACCAGGACCAGGCCGAACGCGAGGGCGTACCCGGAGAGCACCCATTGCAGGCCGCCCGAGCTCAGGCCCAGGTCCGTCTGGATCGACGGCAGCGCCACGTTGACGATGCTGACGTCGAGCAGGGTCATGAACGCCGCGATCAGGGCGACCGTCATGGCCCGCCACCGAGCGTCTACCGCGCGCACTTTCTGGACATTACGGGAAGCTGCCGACGAGAACGACTACTCAGGCGGCCCGGTCGTCCAGTTCGTCCTCCCACTCCCGGCGCAGCACTGCCGGGATGTCGCCGCGCAGGGCGTCGCGCACCAGGTCCAGCTCATCGGAGGTCAGCGGGAACGCCGGGAACGCCTTGCCGACCACGGCGGCGAACGCCGAACCCCGCCGGGCCAGTGCCGGTGCGGCCGCGACGTAAGCGGCGACGTACGGCGTGACCAGCTCGCGCTGCGACAGCGTCCAGAGGCCCTCGGCCAGCGCCCGGAAGCGGCTGACGGAAACGTCCCCGGTCATCGCCGCCCAGGCTTCCGCCTTCGCCTCGGCCGTCGGGCGCGCCGCCAGAGCAGTCACCGCGCCGAGGTCGCCACCGGCCGTGCCGTCGCGCAGCCGTTCGGCCTCGATCTCCGCCGCCTCGATGCCGCCGAGCTCGGCCAGCCGGCGCACGGTGGCCCACCGCAGCGCCGGGTCGAGCGCCAGGCCCTGGTCGGTGGCGTCCGCGGCTAGCCAGCGCCGCAGCAGCGCGGCGTCGCTCGTGCTCCAGGCCAGCCCGCCCGCCAGCGCGATCGCGCGCTGCTCGTCCGGCTCACCATCGAGCTTGCACGCCGCAGCGACCACCTCGAGCGCGGCCGGCACGTCCGACGGCGGCAGCGCGCGGCGCACCAGATCCTTCAGCGTGCGGTCGAGGGCGGCGGCCACCAGGGTGGACGAGGTCTCGCGCGGAAGCTGTCGGGCGACCAGGTCCAGGTGCGCGGCGGGCGGCACCTGGTCGAGCAGCGTCGCCCACAGCACCGCACGCACGAGCGGATCGCTCAGGGCAGCCAGGTCGCGCACGACGATGTCGTACGAGAACGGGTCCAGCTCGATCCGGGCGAAGGTCTCGCCGTGCGCGTTGGGCACCACGACCAACCCGGCCCACTCCGGCAGCGCCACCGGCTCGTCCGCCAGGTCGACCAACCGTTCGCCGACAGGCTCCAGCGACGGGGTGTACGCGGCCACGGTGAAGCGGTGCGGCCGCACGCCCTCGCGGGTGAACACCGGCACGTCGCCCGCGCGGGAGACCTTGATCGTGTCGTGGCCCGACTGCCGCAGCCACACCTGCGCCCAGCCGCGCACGTCGCGCGGTGAGGCGGCGTCGAGCGCCGACAGCAGGTCTTCGAGCGTCGCGTTTGCGAACCGGTGCCGGGTCAGGTGCGCGTTCACGCCGGACAGGAAGTCCTCCGTGCCCAGCCAGGTCACCAACTGCCGGAGGACCGCGTTTCCCTTGCCGTACGAGATGCGGTCGAAGATCGTCGTGGCGGTGTCGACGTCGGGCACGTCCTGCGCGGCCGGCGCGACCGGGTGGGTGGAACGGCGGCGGTCGGCGAGGTACGCGCCGGGCTTGTACGCGGCCTCGAACGACACCCGGGTGCCGGCGTACCCGGCGGCGAACTCGGCCACCTCGAAGCCCATGTAGTCGGCGAAGGACTCGTTGAGCCAGGCGTCCTCCCACCACACCGGGGAGACCAGGTCGGCGAACCACATGTGCGACATCTCATGGGCGACCACCATCGCGCGGCGCCGGCGGTTGTCGTCGGTGACCCGCCCGCGCGGCAGCATGAGCTCGTTCCACGTGACGCAGCCGGGGCACTCCATCGCGCCCCAGTTGAGGTCGGGCACGAAGACCTGGTCGTACGAGTCGAACGGGAACGGCTCGGTGAAGATCTTGGCGTAGTGGTCGAAGCAGACCTCGGTCACCCGGCGCAGCTCGGCGGCGTCGCGGTTCAGTTCCGCCGCCAGCGAGCGGCGCGCGTGCCAGCCCATCGGGACGCCGCGGTGCTCCCACGTCACGCTCGCGTACGGCCCCGCCGCGACGGCCAGCAGGTCGCACGGGATCGGCGGGGTGGTGGCGAACTCGAACCGGCCGCTTTTCGCCTTCGTGAGTCGCCCGTTGGACAGCACCGTCCACTCTGGATCGGCGAGGACCGTCACCGTGATCGGCGCCTTGAGGTCGAGCTGGTCGAAGCAGGCGAACAGGCGCTGGGTGATGTCCAGGCCCAGATACCCGCCGACGTAGCGCTCCCCGTCCACCGGGTCGGTGAAGGTGTGCATGCCCTCGCCGTCGGTGACGTAGCGCAGCCGCGCGTCGACGACCACCTCGTGGGTCCCCGGGGTCAGGCCTTCCAGCGTTATCCGTTTCTCGTCGTACGCCGGCGTTATGGTCTCGCCATCGACCGTTACGTCGATCGATGTGGCCTGGTGGAGCTCGAGAAACGTGTCGCCGCCGGTGGTGTCGAAGCGCACGGCGACCTGGCTGCGGAAGTCGTCCGGGGAGGTGACGTCGAAGGTGAGGTCATAGGAGACCTCGGAGAGCATGGCGGCCCGGGCGCGGGCTTCGTTCAGGGTCAGCGACACCCCGACAGGTTAGTTGCCGTTCTGGGTGACACCTGGCCTGGTCCACTGCGGCACGGGGCGACCATCCCTGCGCCAGCGCGTGTACGTGGGGTCCTGCGGCCAGCCGTCGGGCGAGTCCTCCCACGCCTCCTGGCGACCGTACGCCGTCAGGTCCAGGAGCTTGTGCGACGACATGATCGCCTCGACGCCGCGGCCGGTCGTCTCGTACGTCAGGAAGAACCGGTCACCCTGGCGCAGGAAGCAGGCGATGACACCGCCGCCGGCGTACGCGGGGTCGGTGATGCCGTGCGTCGAATACCAGGGGTGGGTGTAGCCCATGAACTCGCGGTAGGGCGCCATCTCCGCGTAGGTGCCCTCGCCGAAGACGGCGAAGGAGATGCCGCGCGCTTCGAGGTAGGCAGCGTCGTGGAAGTCCCAGATGCTGGCGGTGCAGCCTTCGCACTGGTCCGCGAAGGACTTGCCGTCGTGCCACATGTGCTTGTAGACCACGAGCTGGTCGCGGCCCTGGAAGATCTCCTCCAGCGGCGTCTCGCCACGCGCCCCGACCAGCGAGACCGGTGCGACCTCGGTCATCGGGAGCCGGCGGCGGGCGGCGGCGATCGCGTCGCCCTCGCGGGTGTGCGCCTTCTCGCGAACCAGCAGCGTCTCGCGTTCGCGGATCCAGGCCTGGCGGTCGACGATCTCGGGTGCGGACATGCCGACTATGCTAAACATAGTCAGCACTCGGGTAAAGAGAGTAAGGCGGAACGTGCCGATCAAGCGCAGCTACGGAGAGCACGGAGACGCGTGCCGCGCCGCGAACGCCCTCGACCTCGTCGGCGACCGGTGGACGCTGATCCTCGTGCGCGAGCTGATCCTGGGCCCGAAACGGTTCGCCGACCTGCAGGAGTCGGTACGCGGCATCACCCCGGCGGTCCTCGCCGACCGGCTGCGCTTCCTGCGCGAGGCCGGCATCGTCGAGCAGGTCGTCCTCGCGGACCTGGCCCGCACTCATGCCTATGCGGCGACGGAATGGGGCCGCGGCCTGGAGCCGGTCCTGGCCGCGCTGGGGCAATGGTTCTCGGCCGGACCCGACCCGAGCACCTCCGGCGGCATGACTCCCGACGGCATCGTGGTCGCGATGCGCACGATGGGTGCGGCCGACTCAAACGTCGCACTACGCCTCTACGACGAGCGCCGATCCGACCCGCCGGTGCACACCTACGACGCCGGCACTCCCGCCGCCGCGACGGTCACGTCCGACTCGACGGTATGGAGCGAGATCCTCTTCGGCGGGCTCGCTCTGGGCGACGCGGAACGCGACCACGGTGTGGTCGTCGAGGGCGACCGGGCCGCCGTTGTCCGACTCGTACGTGGCTACGCCTCGGCGGGCGATGAATAACAGAGCAGACAGTCCCCGTTCATCAGGTCGGCTCGGCGGCCACCTCGCCCGCTACTGGCGTCAGCTCGAACAACCCGTCTTGTGCGGCCAGGTTGCACTTCGCCGTACGACCGGCGACCTTCACGAGAGCAGCGAGGTTCGCGACTCGACCGCGGTCGTTCGCCAGGGTGATCAGCCTGCGGAACACCTGCGCGGTGACGTCGACATCGGCGGTGGCCCGGTGGCGGTTCGCTGGCTGCGAGATTTCGAAGTGCGTGAGCAACGTGTCGAGCCGGTAGTTCACCAGGCCAGGAATGCAGTGCTTGGCGAGCAGGATTGTGTCGAGGAGATTGGTGCGGGCGAGCGTCGGGCAGTGTTCTCGCTGGTTGTAGATGATGTTGGCTTCGGTGGCGGCGTGGTGGGCCACCAGTAGGTACGGGGTGTCGCCCGAGAAGCGGCGGTCCACCCCGCCCAGGGCTTCGGTTGGGGTCGGGGCCACGCTGAGCTGCGCGGCCGTCAGCCCAGTCTGCGCGGTGCCAGCCGGTGTTACCGGCGCGAACGCGGGAGGCCGGATCAGCGATGTGCTCCTACCTGTCTCTTGCCACCCCTCGTCCTCGTAGCGCAGTGCCAGAACGGCTATCTCGATCGGCTGAGATGGGTAGCCGGTGGGTGTCGTTGCCTCGAAGTCGATGACCACGAACGTCATCGACCGGAAGGCGGGATCCGCGGTCAGACCGCCCATGCACTCGCCCCTCCTCTGAGCTGGAGGGATCCTGTTTGCATGCTGCCACGTTTGGCGCCACCTACCCGCCGGGCCAGCCGGCGACCTGCGTTAAGTGCCCACCCATCGGTCCGTATGGATACGAATGGTCGGCGCACCGGTACGTGCGAATCGTGCTGCGGTGGGACGTGATCTAGCGAGAGCGATCTGTAGAAACGGGCCTGTATCCCCACGAGGAGCTGGCCCGTTTCTCTGCGTTGTGTGGATGCGATCCCGTTGCGCCTAAGGCCACTGGATCGCGGACAGCGTCTGGACCGCCGTCGATCCCGCAGCGGCTATCAACGCCGCCCGGACCTCGCGACCCAACGCCTGGAGAATGCCGGCTCGCGGGTTGCCGTCTTTGAGTTCGCGGTCCATCGCATCGAGGTCGGCCCCGGTCCGCGTGCGCACATCGGCGCTGACGTTGTCGAGAAGCTGCCGCGCGGCGGCGATGAACGCCTCGACGTCGTTGCGCTGGTCGAACGTGAACGTGCCGGTCTGCGTCGCGCCAGGGCTGCCCTGCTGGATCTGCGACCCGTACACCGATCCGTGGATGTTCGTGATGTTGACCAGCGGGACGAAGTGCTCGGTCCTGGTCTTCGGGTCACTGATGGCCTCTTCCATCTCGGTGACCCCGTAGTGCGTGATCTGGACCGACGGCAGCCCGTCCATCGTCCAATGCGGCCTGACGAGATGCTCGCCCTCAAGCCACTTGATCGCGGCGGCCACGTCGTCTTCGCTCGGTATCGGACCAGACCAACCGTCTGGGACCTTGAACTCGTCTGTTTCCGCGAGGTGGTACTCGTTGCCGCCGGTCTTGTCGTAGATCCATTTCGCCAGGATCGTGCGTAGCTGACGTTTGCCTTCAAGGTCCACGAACTGCTCCTGTTGATCATTACCGGGGTATTGCCGACAGGGCTCATTAGACCGTCGTCACGCCGCGTGGGCACAATCGCCGGAGGTTCTGCCACGTAAGCCGCGAATCTCGTCACGCTGGGTGTTCTCCTTCGACTGAGACGAACCGGCGCGTCGCGCGTCGACCGCGAAGCCCCATCTCTCGGGCGCTAGCACAGCGAACACCGAACAAGTCCCGCCGCGTCCCAACGAAGGTGGCGCAATCTCCGCCCACGCGCGTGCGGTGCTGGTCAGCGGCGCGGCTCCCGCAGCCGGCTGCTTGGTCAACGACCGCATGCGAGCGTCGTCGAACGCACGTGCGCAGGCCTCGACGAAGGTTGTGGATCACATCGCGAGGCCCGCGTCGTAAGTATCCAAACTTCACCTCGGGTGTCCGCCTCACGGGTCAAGCTCACGTAATGTTCGTAGCCGATGGGCCAGAGAGGCTGATCGCTACAGCCTCGCCACGGCGGCCCGGAGGAACTCGTCGCGGCGGGGGGTGTGTTCCGGAGGGTCGCACTCGGTCCGGGTGTTGAGCGCCGCGACGGCGTCCCAGTAGGGCACGTCCGTGGCGCGGGTGTCGCTGGCGCGTTCCCAGCCCTCCAGCACGAACCGTGGCGCGTCGTTGCCATGAGCCAGGAACGCCTGCTTGCGGAGTTCGCCGAGGTCCACGCCCGGGTGGCCGACGCCCGCCGTCTTCCAGTCGATCAACGCGCCGCTCGACATCATGTTCCCCGGCCACACGTCCCCGTGTACGAAGACCGACGGACCGGGAACGGCGCCCTGGACAAGTGCGTCGGCGTGCGCGAGTAACGGCGTGGTCGGCATCCGCCCCAGCCGCCGGTCCAACGCGAAGTCGTCGACGGCGATCGGCCGAGCCCGCCACGGCAGAAGGTCGGACGGGGTCAGCGAGATCCGATGGACCCGCGCGATCGCCGCTCCGGCAGCGCGGAGCCGGTCGACGCCGACCCGGGCCGGCCACCCGCTCGCACCGGGCACGACGGTCTCGAGGCTGACCGGCACGCCGGCGATCAGCGTGCCGCCGAGCAGCCGCGGAGCCGGCAACGAATGTCGCTCGGCCATCAGCAGCGCGGCGACGTTGGTGGCGATCATGTCGTTGTCGATGCGGGATGTCGGTGCCCGAAGGACCACCTCGACCGACGAGACCCGAAGCAACCAGGGACCCTCGCCCGCGTGCAGCGCCCGCACGCTCACCACCCGGGCGGCACGGTCGACACACGTCGCCGCCCAGGCCAGCAAGGCCGAATTACCCGTCCCGCACAGTCAGTCACCGTGACAGACCCGACGGGAACTGTCCAGGGCGCCGGGCGGCGACACGAGCCGCCCGGCGCCCGAGAACTAGTGCCGGCTGTCCGCCCGGCACGGCACCTGCTGGTGCCGGAACTCACCGGCTTCGCGCCCGTTGACGAACACCGTCAGTCGACCGGACCGGAACCGCTCCGCCACCGACTTGCCGGGCTTCACAGTCTGCGCCCGGCCGTTGCCGAACCGGACCGTGATGTTGACGCGGCCCGTGTTGCGCACCGTCACCGTGCTCGACCGCTCGCCGCACCGCGCCGGGCTGAAGGAGAGCTGCCATGACGGCGCGGCGGGTGCCTTCCAGACGATCTCCTGGCACACCCTGCCGCCGGCGAAGCGCACGTGGTTCACGCGGGCCACCGTGCCGTCGTTGTACGTGCCCTGCCCGACCGCGAACGCGACCACCCGGGCGTTCGGGTTCGCCGTGCGGATCTCGGTCAGGGTGCGGTTGTTCGCGTACGACCCGCCGCCCTCGGAGACCATGCCCGGGATCGTGGCGCCGGTCCAGAACTTGCCCTGGTCCACGTCCCACGTCGTCGTCTGGCCGCGGGCCGGGTTGCCGTCGATCTGGTAGTACGGCTCGTAGACGATCGCGCCGTCCTCGGAGCCGTTGTTGGTCAGGTCGAGGAACAGCCGGTACGCCGGCAGCGCGGCGGCGTTGCCCGCCGGGATCGGTGTCCCGTCGACCGTGGTCCCGTCCAGCTTGGTCAGCTCGTAGCTCAGCGCCGAGACGTCCGAGAGCTTCACCCGCGTCGGCAGGTTGTAGCGGTACTGCACCGCCGAGTCCTGCACGGGCGTCGCGACCTGGGCTCCGTTCGGCACCACCTTCACGGTGCCGCCGGCCTTGGTCGTCCAGCCCTTCGTGTTCGTGAGCGTCGACGTCGAACACCGACTCGCGGGAGTGGCGGCCGCAGCCGGCGCGGCCGACACCACCGCCAGCCCGCCCGTCACCGCCAGAGCGGCGACCACACCACCCAACGCACGCTTCAACAAGGGAAACTCCTCGATCGATCGGCGCCGCGTCCCGACGGGAACGCGACGGGGCGGCCATCCGCCACCCCGTATGGGTCAACGACTCACCCGGCCGCGTTGAACGGACCGTCACCCGCACCGGGGTCGCCCAACCGGGGCGTACCTCACGTTCGCAAAGCCACCCAGGCGCAAGCCCGCCTAACGTCCTAAATGCCCGCTTGCGCCTACCCTGGGCGTGTGCTGGTGCTGGTGGGGGTCCACGCCGTGATGGCTGTGGTCGCACCTGGGCTGGTGCGGTGGCTCGGTCGGCGCGCGCTCTACGTCGTCGCGCTCGCGCCGCTCGCCGCGCTCTGCTGGGCGCTCGCGCGCACGAACGACACCGTGACCGAGTCGTACACCTGGGTCACTCAACTCGGCATCGGCCTCGACCTGCGGATGGCCACCCTCAACTGGCTGCTGGTCGTGCTCGTCACCGGCATCGGCGCGATCGTGCTGGCCTACAGCGTCCGCTACTTCCCTGAAGACCAGACCGGGCTCGGCCGGTACGCCGCCGTGTTCGTCGCGTTCGCCGGCGCCATGTTCGGCCTCGTGGTCGCCGACAACCTGCTCCTGCTGTACGTGTTCTGGGAGCTCACCACCGTCTTCTCCTACCTGCTCATCGCGCAGGACCCGACCCGGCGCGCGAACCGTTGGGCGGCCACCCAGGCGTTGCTGATCACCACTCTCGGCGGCCTCGCGATGCTGGCCGGTTTCGTGGTCCTGGGCGAGTCCGCCGGCACGTACCGGTGGTCGGAGATCGAGGCCAGCCCGCCGTCAGGTGGGCATCTCGCGGCCGCGGTGGTGCTGATCCTGCTCGGCGCGCTCAGCAAGTCGGCGATCTTCCCGTTCAGCTTCTGGCTGCCGTCGGCGATGGCCGCACCGACGCCGGTCAGTGCCTACCTGCACGCCGCGGCGATGGTCAAGGCCGGCGTCTTCCTCGTCGCGCTGCTCGGGCCGACGCTCGGTGCCGACCCGCCCTGGCGTCCGCTGCTGCTCGTCACCGGCGTGCTCACCATGCTCCTCGGCGGCTGGACCGCGCTGCGCCAGAACGACCTCAAACTCATGCTGGCGTACGGCACCGTCAGCCAACTCGGCCTGCTCACCGCGGTCTTCGGCGGGAGCAACCGCAACGCGGGCCTGGCCGGCGTGGCCCTGCTGCTCGCGCACGCGCTCTTCAAGTCGACGCTGTTCCTCGTCGTCGGGATCATCGACGTCAGCACCGGCACCCGCGACCTGCGGGAGCTGAGCGGTCTCGGGCGGCGGGCACCCGTGCTGGCCGCGATCGCGATCCTGGCCGGCGCGTCGATGGCCGGGCTGCCGCCGTTCGCGGGCTTCGTCGGCAAGGAGGCCGCGTTCGACGCGTTCCTGCACGGGTCCGACACAGCGGACCTGTGGGTGCTGGCCGCGCTGGTGATCGGTTCGACCCTGACCGTCGCGTACACCCTGCGGTTCCTCTGGGGTGCCTTCGCCGACAAGCACGAACAAGAAGCGAGCCTGAATCCGATCGCACGAGACTGGCTGGTCTGGCCCGGGATCCTCGCGGTCGCCGGGCTCGGCGTCGGCGCCGCCGCCAAGCCGCTCGGCGGGAGCCTGGACCACTACGCCGACCTGTTTCCCGAGGTAGGCGCCACTTACCACCTCGCGGTGTGGCACGGGTTCACCGGGCCGCTCGGGCTTTCCGTCCTGGTGCTGGTGGCCGGCGGAGCGCTGTTCCACTACCGGCAACGGATACCGGGAACGCGGCTGCCGTTCGACGGTGGCGCCGTCTACCAGCGGGTGATGAACGGCCTCGACCGTGGGGCGGTCGAGCTGACCGGTGCCACCCAGCGCGGCTCGCTCCCGTTCTATCTCGGTGTCATCCTGCTGGCGCTGGTCGCCGGCCTGGGCGGGACCCTGATCGGTTCCGCGCCGTGGCCGGACGACGCCCGCGCCTGGGACACCTCGCTGCAGGTCGTGGTCGCGGTCGGGATCGTCGTCGCGGCGGTCGCCGCGGTGCGGGCGTTGCGCCGGCTGACCGCGATGGTGCTGGTGGGCATCTCCGGGTACGGCGTCGCCGTGCTGTTCATCCTGCACGGCGCCCCCGACCTGGCGCTGACCCAGTTCCTGGTCGAGACCGCGACGATCGTGATGGTCGTGCTGGTGCTGCGCCGGCTGCCGGCCAAGTTCTCGGAGCGGCTGATCCGCACCAGCCGGGTCGGCCGGATCGCGCTCGGCATCGCGGTCGGCGTGGTCGCGGCGGGCATGACGTTCGTGGCCGTCGGCGCGCGCGAGGCGACCCCGGTCTCCACCATCTTCCCGGAGTTGGCGGGCTCGTTCGGCGGCGGCGGCAACGTGGTCAACGTGATCCTGGTCGACATCCGCGCCTGGGACACGATGGGCGAGGTCTCGGTGCTGGTCGTCGCGGCCACCGGCGTCGCCAGTCTGATCTTCCGCCGCACGGAGGCGCTGGCCCGCCGGCGGGGCGTGCCCGGGCCGGCCGTAGGACCGCCGGGCTGGCTGGGCGCCGGCCCGAGTGGACAGTCGATCATCCTGCAGGTCGTCACCCGCCTGGTGTTTCACCCCATCGTGCTGTTCTCGGTCTTCCTGCTGTTCTCGGGGCACAACGCTCCCGGCGGCGGGTTCGCCGGGGGACTGGTGGCCGGGCTGGCGCTGACGGTCCGCTACCTCGCCGGCGGGCAGGCCGAGCTGACCGCCGCCGCTCCGATCGACGCCGGCATCGTCCTCGGCGCCGGGCTGCTCGTCGCGGTCGGCACCGGCGTGCTGGCCCTGCTGGCCGGCGGCCAGGTGTTGCAGACGGCGATCGTCGACCGGCACCTGCCCGTGCTCGGCGACGTGCACCTGGTCACCTCGATCTTCTTCGACATCGGCGTGTACCTGGTCGTGGTCGGCCTGATGCTCGACATCCTGCGCAGCCTCGGCGCGGAGATCGACCGGCAGGAGGTGGCCGCGGGATGAGCCCGAACCTCACGTACGTCGCCGTGGTCGGTGTCCTCTTCGCCGCCGGGGTGATCCTGCTCCTGGAGCGCAGCCTGACCCGGGTGCTGATGGGCGTGGTGCTGCTGGCCAACGGCGTCAACGTGCTGATCCTGGCCGGCGGCCGGTACGGCGGCCCACCGATCGTCGGCACCACCCCGGACGACGAGATGAGCGACCCGCTGCCGCAGGCGATGATCCTGACCGCGATCGTGATCACGCTGGGGCTGACGGCGTTCCTGCTCGCGCTGGCCTACCGGTCCTGGCGGCTGGTCGGGCACGACGAGGTGCAGGACGACATCGAGGACCGCCGGATCGTCGAGCTCGCCGAGCGGGACGCGGGACCCGAGGTCGAGGACGTCGACGACGAGGCCGAGGCGCCGTGACCGCCCTGGTGCCGCTGCCGGTGGTGATCCCGCTGTTGGGCGCGGCGGTGACGTTGATGCTGACCCGGTTCCCGCAGGCGCAGCGGCTGGTCAGCCTGGCCGCGCTCACCGGGGTGCTCGGCGTGTCCGCCGCGCTGCTGGTCGTGGTCTGCGATGACGGCCCGCAGGTGGTCGCCGTCGGGGCCTGGCCGGTGCCGATCGGCATCGTGCTCGTGGCCGACCAGTTCTCCGCGTTGATGCTGGTCGTCTCCGCGGCCGTCACGCTCTGCGTGCTCGTCTATTCGATCGGCCAGGGCATGGCGGACGGCGGCGAGGACACCCCGCTGTCGATCTACCACCCCAGCTACCTGGTGCTCACCGCCGGCGTCACCACCGCCTTCCTCTCCGGTGATCTGTTCAACCTGTACGTGGGCTTCGAGATCCTGCTGGTCGCCAGCTACGTGCTGATCACGGTGGGCGGCACCGAGGACCGGATCCGAGCCGGCACGACGTACGTGGTGGTCAGTCTGCTCTCGTCGTTGTTGTTCCTGACCGCGATCGGGCTGATCTACGCCGCGGCCGGCACCCTGAACATGGCCCAGTTGGCCGGCCGCCTGGACGCCCTGCCGGACGGCGTGCGGCTGATGCTGAACTGCGTCCTGCTGCTCGCGTTCGGCATCAAGGCAGCGGTGTTCCCGCTCTCGGCGTGGCTGCCGGACAGCTATCCCACCGCGCTCGCGCCGGTCACCGCGGTGTTCGCGGGCCTGCTGACCAAGGTCGGCCTGTACGCCATCATCCGCGTGGAGACGCTGCTGTTCCCTGGTGGACCGACCCGCGACCTGCTGCTGGTGCTCGCCATGCTGACGATGCTGGTCGGGATCCTCGGCGCCATACCGCAGACCGACGTGAAGCGGCTGCTGTCCTTCACCCTGGTCAGCCACATCGGCTACATGCTGTTCGGGATCGGGCTGTCCAACGAGTTGGGTGTGTCCTCCGCGATCTTCTACGTGGTGCACCACATCACGATCCAGACGACGTTGTTCCTCGTCGTCGGGCTGATGGAGCGGTACGGCGGCACCACCGCCCTCGACCGGCTCGGCGGCCTGGCGGCCCTTTCCCCGCTGCTCGCCGTGCTGTTCTTCGTGCCGGCGATGAACCTGGCGGGCATTCCGCCGTTCTCCGGATTCCTCGGCAAGCTTGGCCTGATCGAGGCGGGCGCCGCGGCGGGCGGTGGACTGCGCTGGGCGCTGGTGGCCGCCGCACTCGCGACCAGCCTGCTGACGCTGTACGCGGTGGCCCGGGTCTGGAACCTGGCCTTCTGGCGCCGCCCGGTGCGGACTGCGGCGTCCGGGCCGATCGAGGGCGCGGCGTTGCCCCGCCTGATGGTCGGCGCGACCGTCGCCCTGCTCGTGCTCGGGGTCGCCCTGACCGGCATCGCCGGGCCGCTGTTCGATCTGACCGGTGACGCCGCCGCCGACCTGCTGGAGCGCGCGCCCTACGTCGACGCGGTCCGCGGCGAGGGAGTGCGATGACCCGCCGCGACAACACCATCTTCGCGCTGCTCGGGCTCACCCTCGTCTGGATCCTGCTGTGGGGCACATTCTCCTGGGCGAACCTGCTCGGCGGCCTGGGCGTCGCCGCGGTCGTGCTGATCGCCTTCCCGCTGCCGCCGGTGGTGTTCGGCGGGCGGCTCCGCCCGGTCGCGCTGGCCCGGTTCGTCGGCTGGTTCGCCTACGACCTGGTCCTGGCCAGCGTCCAGGTCGCCGCGCTGGCCTGCCGCCCCGGAGCCCCACCCCACAGCGCGATCATCGGTGTACGCCTGCGCGTCAACACCGACCTCAACCTGACGCTGACCGCCGAGGCGCTCTCGCTCGTACCCGGAAGCCTGATCCTCGAGGTGGACCGTTCTCTTGGTGTGTTGTACGTGCATGTGCTGGACGTGAGCGACCGCGCCCAGGCCGAACGCTTCCGGCGCGACGTGCTGGCCCTGGAACGGCGGATCGTCGAAGCGGTCGGCTCGCCGTCCGAGTTTCTGCTTGTCAACCAATCCGAGAGTGCAGGCCCATGACCGCTGTCGCCATCACCGTGACCGTCATCCTCGCGGCCGCCGCGCTGCTGGCCCTGATCCGGGCGCTGCGTGGACCGTCCATCCTGGACAGGGTCGTCGCCACCGACGTGCTGCTCGCCATCATCGTGGCCGCGATCGCCACGGAGGCGGCCTACACCCTGGACGCAACGGCGCTGCCGGTCCTCGTGGTGTTGTCCACCCTCGGTTTCACCAGCTCGGTCAGCGTGGCCCGCTTCGTCCGGACCGACCGGTGAGGGCCCTGGACGTCGCGGCCTCGGTGTGCCTGATCGCCGGGGCGGCGTTCAGCCTGGCGGCGGGGGTCGCGCTGATCAGGTTCCCGGACATCCTGTCCCGCATGCACGCGGCGACCAAGCCCCAGGTCCTCGGCCTGCTGCTGGTGCTGCTCGGCTGCGGGCTTCGGTTCCGCAACACGGTCGACATCACGACCCTGGTGCTGATCGGGGTGTTCGCGCTCACCACCGCGCCCGTGGCCGCGCACATGATCGGGCGGGTCGCGTACCGGTCGGGCGAACACCGCGCGGACCTGCTGGTGATCGACGAGCTAGCGGACCACCAACGTCGGTGAGACCTCCTGGTCCGGCTGCCGGCGACGCGCGTACCGTGATCTCATGCTGCGGAGTTGGCGGTGGGCCGGGTTCGCCCTGGCTGTCGGCGTGTTCGCGGCGGGCACGTCGTTCGCCGCGGGTGGCTGGTCCGCGCTCGTGGTCGCCGAGATCGTCCTGTTCGTCGCGCTGGCCTTCCTGTGGTCGCCGTTGGCCTTTCCCCGCTCGATCGGTGCGGCGGACGCGCAGCAGCGCAGCGGCGTCGATGGCCGACCGGTGATCTATTGGCGGCCCGGATGCCCCTACTGCCAACGGTTGCGGCTCCGGCTGGGCCGCCACGGGCGCCGCGCGCACTGGGTCAACATCTGGACCGACCCGGCCGGCGCGGCGGCGGTCCGGGCGATCGCCGGCGGCAACGAGACGGTCCCGACCGTCGTGGTCGACGGCGAGTCACGGGTCAACCCCGACCCGGCCTGGCTGCTCGGGCGGCTCCGCGCGTAGGTTGACACCGCTATAGCTACCCGCTATCTATTACGGCGTGCAAGACGTCGTGTTGGCCATGCTGGCCAAGGAGCCGGCCTACGGCTATGACCTGCGTGCCCGGATGCGCGAGGCGCTCGGCCCGCTGGGCGACGCGATGAACGCCGGTCAGATCTATGTCGCGTTGGCCCGGCTGGCCAAGGCCGGGCTGGTGACCTCGGAGCACGACGAGGGCCTGCCGGACCGGCCTGACCGCCGGGTCTACGCCCTGACCCCGGCCGGACAGCAGCGGGTCGCGGGCTGGCTGACCGAGGTGAGCTGGCCGAAGCCGGACCTCGCCGAGTTCCACCTCAAGCTGGTGGCCGCCGCGGCCGGCCGGCTGGCCGATCCCGTCTCGCTGGTCGACGCGCAACGGCGCGAGGTCCTGCGCCGGGTGCGTGACGCCCAGCGCGCGGCGCTGGACCGGTCGGTGGATCCGGTCGCCGGTCTGCTGCTGGAGGGCGTCGTGCTGCGGCTGCGGGCCGACCTGGAATGGCTGGAGGCCTGCGAGCGCACGTGGGCGTCGCGCGCTGGGCACGCCGAGTCGTGATGGCGCTGCGAGCCCATGGGCTGACCAAGAGGTACGGCTCGCACAACACGCTGGTACGCGCCGTCGACGAGGTCGACCTGGAGGCGCCCACCGGGCAGACGTTGGCGATCATGGGCGCGAGCGGCTGTGGCAAGTCCACCCTGCTGCACCTGCTCGGCGGGCTGCAACGCCCGACCGACGGCCAGGTGTGGCTGGGCGAGAACCGGGTCGACACGATGAGCGAACGGGCGCTGGCCCGGCTGCGGCGCGACGACGTCGGGTTCGTCTTCCAGTCGTTCCACCTCATGGATGAGCTCACCGCGGTGGAGAACATCGAGCTCGCCGCGCTGCTGGCAGGCCGGTCGCCGGGGCGAGCCCGCAAGCGGGCGTTGTACCTGCTGGACCGGGTCGGGCTGGCCGACCGCGCCATGCACCTGCCCTCGGCGCTGTCCGGCGGGCAACGGCAGCGGGTCGCGATCGCCCGCGCGTTGAGCAACGAGCCGCTGGTCGTGCTGGCCGACGAACCCACCGGCAACCTGGACACCGCCGCCACGCTGGAGGTACTGCGGCTGTTCGACGAGTTGCACGCCGCGGGGCAGACGCTCGTGGTGGTCACCCACGACGCCCGCATCGCCGCGGTCGCCGACCGGGTGATCGCGATGCGCGACGGCGCCTTCGCCGACGACAACCGGCTCGTTGGCACCGTCTACGACGGTCGCCGCTGACGTGGCGGGTCGCCTCCTGCTGGTGTGCCGGCTGTTGGTGCGGGACTTGCGCCGCCGCCGGGCCGAGACCCTCCTGCTGCTGGTCGCCGTCAGCGCCGCGACCGCCACGCTGACCCTCGGCCTCACGCTGCACGACGTCGCCGCGCGGCCCTACGAGCAGACCCGTTCCGCCACCGCGGCCCGGACGTGATCCTGACGCCCCGGGCCACTGGCCAGGCCGCGTTGGACGAGCTCGCGCCGCGGACCGCCGGGCCGGCCGTCGCTGACCACAGTGGACCGTTTCCGATCGCCTATCTGACGATGACGGCCGGCGGCACCACCGCGCACGTCGTGGTCGAGGGCCGGGACGGCGCGCCCGTGTCGGTCGACCGGCCCGCGCTGACCGACGGCACCTGGGTGCGCCCCGGCGGCGTGGTCGTCGAGCGCGCCTTCGCCGACGGCCTCGGCATCCGCACCGGCGACACGGTCAGCGTCGACGGCCATCCGCTGCGGGTGACCGGGACGGCGGTCACGGCGGCGCGGGCGACGTATCCCTATGCCGGGTGGCACTACCCGGGCAGCGTCCTGGTCGAACGCGGCGGCCTGGTCTGGGTCGACCGCACTGAGCTCGCGCTGCTCGCGGGCGATCAGCCGCCGTCGTACACCCTCAACCTCAAACTCACCGACCCGGCCGCGGTCGCCGGCTATCGCGTCGGCGACCAGCTCACGACGTGGCAGGCGATCGACGAGCTCAACGGCCGGCTGTACGGCGACGCGCGGCTGACCCTGCTCGTCGGAAGCTGGCTGCTCAGCGGCCTGGCACTGGCCGGCGTCGCCACCATCGTCACGGGCCGGATCATCGGCCAGCGCCGCCGGGTCGGGCTGCTCAAGGCCGTTGGCGCCGGACCGGCCATGATCGCCGCGGTGCACCTCGCCGAGTACCTCGTGATCGGGCTGGCCGCCGCCGCCACCGGCCTGGCCGCGGGCTGGTTCGCCGCACCCGTGCTGATCCGCCCCAGCGCCGGCCTCATCGGCTCGATCAACGCCGCGCCACCCGGGCTGCGTACGGTGCTCGCGGTAACGGTCTTCGCCCTGGGGATCGCGGTGGCGGCGACCCTGGTGCCGGTCATCCGCGCCGCGGCCACGAGCACGGTCCACGCGCTGGCGGATGCCGCGACGCCACCGCGGCGCCGACGTTGGCGCATCTGGCTGTCCCGGCAGCTCCCCACGCCCCTGCTGATCGGAGTGCGGATCAACGCGCGCCGGCCGCGCCGGGCCCGCCTCGTCACGGTGAACACCCTGATCACCACGACCGCGATCGTCGCGACCCTCATGCTCAACACCCGTCCGAAGCCGGACTTCGACCTCGGCTACACGGACCTGGCCAGCCCCCGCGGCGAGCGACAGGACCAGGCTCTGCTCGTCGTGATCGTCGCGCTGGCGGTCCTCGCCCTCGTCAACGCCGTCGTGAGCAACTGGACCGCGGTCCTGGACGCCCGGCACCCGCTGGCCGTCGCGCGAACGCTCGGTGCGACGCCCGCCCAGGCCGGCCTGGGTCTGGCGCTAGCGCAACTGCTTCCCGCCGTGCCGGGAGTCGTCGCGGGAATCCCAGCCGGCATCGGCCTCCTCACGCTCGTCAGCCGCGACGAGGTCCAGCACCCACCCGGTTCATGGCTGCTCGCCACCGCGCTCGGAGTCCTGCTCGCCATCGCCGCCCTGACCGCGATCCCCGCACTGCTCGCCACTCGCCGCGCAGTCGTGGACACCCTCCAGTCAACGCCCGGGTGATCACCAGCGAGTTGGGGGCGGTGTCGCATTCGATCCGCAGCAGGAAGTCGTCGATCACGACGTTCACCGCTATCGCGGCGCTGGTCGCGACTCGCCGGGAGTTCGTGGACTCCCTCCGGTTGGCGCCCGGCTGATCACCAGCGAAATCGGGCCGCGCCGCCGTTGATCCGTGACAGGAGGTCTTCGATCGCGCCCACGGCCCCGTCGAGGCAGCTCTCCTTCACGCCAGCACGCTGCGGCGAGCGGTCGAGCACTGTGACGGTCCGCAACACGGGCCGCGTCAACATTGCGGTCCGGTTCGGCAACGGCCGCTCGGAGACCGTGAAGCCGGGCAAGCCGGCGGTGGAGCGGTTCCGGGCGGGCCGACTGACCGTGTAGGTCAACGGGCGCGAAGCCTGCCAGTTTCCGGCACCAGCAGGTGCCGTGCCGGGCGGACAGCCAGCACTAGGTGCTCTGGCCCGGGCGGCCCACGTCTCACCGCCCGGGCCGGCCTGGACGGTTCCTGCAATGTCTGTCCCTTGTAGAGGGAAGACTTCCGCTCGAGGACTGCTAGTGACGCGCCCGGGCGGTGACACGCCAGCGAGGATCGGGGCGGTTCAACCATCGAGGTCCGAGACCGTCAAGCCGGCGAGCTTGTCCGCGCCCAGGAGAAAGGTCGATCTCGAAGATCCGCTCGTCGATCACCGTGAAGCCGGCCCCCCGGTACCAGGCTGGACCCGGTGCGGGCGATGATGCCGGCCGCGCGGTTGACCACCGCGGGCTGACAGAGGGTCACGAACCTGGTCCATGGGTCGACATGTGGTGGGCCACCTCGGCCGCCCCGGTCACCTGGGCCGGGGCGAGTAACGTACGCGAACCGGTGTCGGCCGGAAGACCACGTCGGGGTCGCGCAGCTTGATAATGTCCTCGAACTCGCCGGCCCTCGATGCGGCCAGGAACGCCCCGACCACCCGCCGTTGCGCGAGCAGGTCGGCGTTGGGTGCGGTGTCCCCACCGCGCATCCGCCCGGGGCGAGAACGTGACAGGCCCTGCCCTCCGCCGATCTCGGCGAACTGCGTAAGCAGGCGTTCTTCGCCGGTACGCCGAGGCGAGGCATAGCGATCTAGCCTGTGCCCCGTGAGCTACGACATCACGATCGCCGCCCATCGGGCGCTGACGGTTGACCTCGTGGAGGCGTGGGCCGCCGAACGGTCCTGTTCGGTCCGCCGCGAGCCGGACCACCTGGTCGTCGTACCGCCATCGGGAAAGGCACCCATCGAGGTATGGGGTCCGGACCCGGCCGAGGCGGACGACTTCGAGGAGGCGCTTGCCGCCGCCTGCCTCGCGCCGCGCTGGATGGTCGAGGTGACGACCACCGCCACCGCGCCGAAGGCGACGATCGCCATGCTGCGGAACCTCGCGCGGCACCTCGCGGAGCACACCGACGGTGCGGCCTTCGACACGCGGCAGGACGGCCTGATCTGGCCACGCGGCGTGCGGAAGTCCACGGTCGCCGCGGGCGAGCGGCAGACCTCGATGCTGACGCTCGACTGGTTCGTCGCTCCCAGCCGCTGGGCCCGCGCGGCGGGCGAGCTTGTGGACCTGCTCGCGCGGCTCTGCCCTGAAGCATTGCCGACCCGCTATGGCGAATGGGAACCGCCACCACATCGCTTCGACCGCGAACCGTTCACGCGAGCCGTCCTCGACACCGAGCTGCTCTGGCGCGCGACGCGGCCCTGCTTCGGCGGCTCGGCGCACCCGCCACACGACGGTGGCCGTCCGGTCGGTCGCATCACACTGAACTTCGACGGCGGGCTCATCCGCGCTGACGACCGGTGGCGGGATGTTGTCGTCGACCTTTTCACCGCGGGCGCCCGCAGGTTCGGCGCGTTCTTCGCGGCGGCTCAGGACGAGCCGGGCCAGGTCGTGTCCCGCAACAGCATCTGGTCGACCACCGGGTTCCTGAGCCAGCGCGCCGAGCACATCCTCCGCGGGCGTGACTGGCAGGGCCTGCCACCGGTGCCGATGTGGCTGAGCTGGTACGGCGACCCCTACGCGAGCCTGGTCAGCCCCGGGCTGGTGCGGCTCAGCGAAGATCCGCGGTCGCGCGCCGACCTGCCCGAGGTCGTACCTCCGGCGGAGCCGACCTATCGCCATCGTCCCCCGTTCGTGGACGCCCACGGGTCGACCGTGTTCGAACCGGCCCAACCGGAAGACCGCGCGCCCCACATCCCCGAGTTGGAGTCCTGATGACGTGGCCCCGGCGTGCGCCGGCGCGCGACGAGGTCGACGCGTGGTTCGCGGCCGTGCTTGCCGGCACCGCTTCCCGGGACGAAGCCGACAGGTGGGCCGCGCAGTGGTTCACCGGCGACGCCGACCGGCTCGTCCACGACGAGCACGTCTGGTGGGCACTCGGCCTGCTGTACGGCGTCGATCTGCCTGCGGACCGGACCGGCACCTTCCTGCACGACGACGAGCAGGTCCGTGAATGGCTCGCGGAGTTTCGCGCCCGCTGTGCCGCGTCGCCGATGGGCGACGGCTGAACTGTGGCTGTCGCGCACGGCCTCGGACTTCCTGTTCAATGAAGCAGCCGGGTGGACGAGCAGGCGAGGAGCAGCGACATGCAGCAGGTTCAGGGTGTGGTGGCTCGTAAGAAGGGCGCACCGGTCGAGATCGTCACGATCAATATTCCGGATCCGGGTCCGGGTGAGGCCGTGGTGAAGGTGTTGTCCTGCGGGGTCTGCCACACGGACCTGCACTACCGCGAGGGCGGCATCAACGACGACTTCCCGTTCCTGCTCGGCCATGAGTCGGCGGGCATCGTCGAGTCGGTCGGTTCCGACGTCACCGAGGTGGCGCCCGGTGACTTCGTGGTGCTCAACTGGCGTGCGGTCTGCGGACAGTGTCGGGCCTGCAAGCGCGGCGAGCCGCACTACTGCTTCGCGACGCACAACGCCAAGCAGAAGATGACCCTCGAGGACGGCACCGAGCTCACCCCCGCCCTCGGCATCGGCTCGTTGGCCGAGAAGACCCTGGTGGCCGCCGGGCAGTGCACGAAGGTCGACCCCGAGGCGCGACCCGCGGCGGTCGGGCTGCTCGGCTGCGGCGTGATGGCCGGGATCGGTGCCGCCATCAACACCGGTGCGATCACCCGGGGCAAGAGCATCGCGGTCATCGGCTGTGGCGGTGTCGGCGCGGCCGCGATCGCCGGCGCGGCGTTGGCCGGTGCGAGCCCGATCATCGCGGTCGACATCGACGCGAAGAAGCTCGCGAAGGCCAAGCAGCTCGGTGCCACGCACACGATCAACTCCTCGGACCAGGACCCCGTCGAGGAGATCAAGAGAATCTGCGCCCAGACGTACGAGGGTGCCGACGGCGCCGACGTCGTCGTCGAGGCGGTCGGCCGTCCAGAGACCTGGAAGCAGGCCTTCTACGCCCGCGACCTGGCCGGCACCGTGGTCCTCGTCGGCGTGCCGACCCCGGACATGAAGGTCCCCGACCTGCCGCTGATCGACGTCTTCGGCCGCGGCGGCGCACTGAAGTCGAGCTGGTACGGCGACTGCCTGCCGAGCCGCGACTTCCCCATGCTGGTCGACCTCTACCGCCAGGGCCGCCTGGACCTCGACGCGTTCGTGAGCGAAGAGATCGGCCTGGGCGATGTCGAGGCCGCATTCGACAAGATGCACCACGGCGACGTGCTCCGGTCGGTCGTCATCCTGTAGACCACCACGATCCAAAGGGCCGGAGCCGGGAGGCGCCGGCCCTTTTCGTCGCAGGCCGCAGCAGTCAATAACACCGGCCAGATCACGCTCTCCGCCGACCAGTTCGGCCCGCTGCAGGCAAAACTCCGCGCCAATGCCGTACCACAATGGATCTTGTCCAGCTCGAATAGCCAATCTTGCCGGCAAATTGGGCGCTGTTTTGAATAGACCAGTCCTAATGAGACCGCAAATTCGCACTAAGCGCGTCCGAGTATTGACTGCTATCGGCATGCGCGCTGATACTCGTGCCACCCCAAGGGAAGAGGTGCGATGTCGTCTCCGGTCCCCTCCGCACAGCGCTCGGCCAATCGGGCCCGGGTCGTTCGTGCGTTGCGGGAACGCGGGGCGCAGAGCCGGCGTGCGCTCGCCGAGATCGGCCTGTCGCGCTCCACCGTCAAGAGCGTCATCGAGGAACTGCTCGACGACGGCACGATCATGGAGGTGTCCGACGCCGACCGGCGGATCGGCACCGGGCGACCGCCCACGCTCGTCGGGCTCAAAGGCGATCTCGGCGTGGCCGTGGGCATCGAGATCGCCAACGGCATCGTGCGGGCGGCCGTCTGCGACACCGCTCAACAGCTCCTGTCGCACGACGCGGTGCCGATGGACGACCACACGCCGCCCGAAGCGACGCTCAAGACGGCGGGCACGCTGGTCGGGCACATGCTCGACCGGCTCGGGCTCGGCAGGGACCGGGTGCTCGGCGTCGGCGTCGCGATGCCCGGGCCGATTCAGCGCAACACCGGCGTCAACGGCCGGGCGACGACGCTCAAGCCGTGGGTCAACGTCAACCCGTACGCGACCGCGTCCGACGCGTTTCGCCTGCCGCTGGTCGTCGGCAACGACGCCAACTTCGCCGCGCTGGCCGAGACCACCTGGGGTGTCGCCCGCGGCATGCGCGACATCGCCTACGTCTACACGGCGTCGGGCATCGGCGTCGGGTTCATCCTCGGCGGCGCCCTCTACGTGGGTGCCAACGGCACGGCCGGCGAGCTCGGCCACACCACGATCGACGAGAACGGCGAGGTCTGCCAGTGCGGTGGCCGCGGGTGCCTCAACACCCTGGCCAACGCCGACTCGATCACCCAGAAGCTGTGGCGCAGCCACCGCGACCGGTTGTCCATCGCCGACGTGATCAAGATGGCGGAGATGGGCGACGTCGGCTGCCGACGGGTGATCGCGGACGCCGGCCGGCACATCGGTCTGGCGGCCGCCAACATGTACAACCTGCTCGACCCGGAGCTGATCGTCCTCGGCGGGAACCTCGCGCCGGCGGGCGAGCTCCTGCTGGCTCCGTTGCGTGAATCGATGGCCCGGCGTGCGATCCACGCCGGGGACGTGCTGCCTCCGGTCGTCGTCGGCGCGTTGGACGAACACACAGTGGTCGTCCTCGGTGCCGCGGCGGCGGTGCTGCGGGACACCGAACGGTTCCCGCTGCCCGGCAAGAAACAGTAAGAAGCCCGAACGGCCAGGACCCGAACGGGCCCTGGCCGCCCAGCCACACGCCAGTGCGGGCACTCACACCACATTTGGCCGGCGGTTGCACCCGCCGACCGAACGCCAAGCGCCGCGGGTCGAACCCGTCGCGCCTTCACCCGGTGGAGCAACCATGAATCTACCTCGATCCCCAGGAAGAGCGGCCCTGGCCGCCGTCGCGGCGACCTTGCTGCTGTTGGCCGGTGCGTGCAGCGATGCCGCCGCACCCGCCGCGAGCGGAGAGAAAGCCGGCAAGATCAAGATCGCCCTCTCCAACTCCTTCATCGGCAACCAGTGGCGCGTCGAGATGGAGAACGTCTACAAGGCCGCCTGCGCCATGCCGCCGTACGTCGACCAGGTCGAGTGCAGCGTCTTCAACGCCGGCAACGACGTCTCCACCCAGTCCCGCCAGATCTCGAACCTCATCTCGCAGGGCGTCGACGCCATCGTCATCAACGCGGCCTCGACCAGTGGCCTCAACGGCGTGGTGCAGCAGGCCTGCGACCGCGGCATCGTGATCGTGTCGTTCGACAACACCGTCGACAACCAGTGCGGTCTGACCGTCAACACCGACCAGATCAAGTTCGGCCAGCAGCTCGCCCAGTTCATCGTCGACGAGCTCAACGGTCAGGGCAACGTGGTGATGGTGACCGGTGTGGCCGGCACCGGCGCCGACAACGACCGCAACAAGGGTGCCAAGGAGGTCTTCGCGGCCAACCCCGGCATCAAGGTCGTCTCGAGCTACACGGGCATGTGGGACTCGGCCACCGCCCAGCGCGCGACCAGCGCCCAGCTCCCCAACCTCCCCGAGATCCACGGCGTCTGGGTGTCCGGCGGCACCGACGGTGTCATCAAGGCGTTCGTCGCCGCCAAACGGCCGATGCCGGTCGTCGGTGGCGAGGCCGAGAACGGCTTCCGCAAGTTCATGGCGGGCATCCTGACCCCGAAGGTGAACGGCATGTCGATCGGGCAACCCCCGTTCCTGTCGGTCATCTCGCTCGAGCTCGCCCGCGCCGTGGTCAAGGGCGAGCACCCCAAGTCGAGCATCACGATCCCGTTCCCGGTGGCGACGTCGGACAAGATGGTGCCCGGCGAGACGGTCTTCCCTGACCTGCCCGACAGCTTCTTCGCCGACTTCACCGACTCGGGACCGAACGCCACCGTCATCCTGTGCCAGGAAGCGGCCACGGACGGCACCCCGTGCCCGGGCAAGACCCTCGACGTCAACCTCGGCACGCCATGACCGAGACCTCGTCGATGGCGCCGGCGCAGGCGGAGCCCGGCTCCGAGACCCTGGCGGTGCGGGCATCCGGCGTCGACCGCGCCTTCGGCGGGGTCCAGGCCCTCCGGGACGCGTCGTTCGCGGCGCGTCCCGGCGAGATCCACGCCCTCGCCGGTGAGAACGGCGCCGGCAAGAGCACCCTCATCAAGGTCCTGTGTGGACTAATTAAGGCCGACAAAGGCACGGTCGAGATCTTCGGCACGGAGGTCAGTCGCGTCGTCGAGCCGGCCGCCAGACGCCGGATGGGGGTGGCGACGGCGTTCCAGGAGCTGTCGCTGCTCCCCGACCTCACCGTGGCGGAGAACCTGCTCCTCCAGGACCCGCCGCGGGGCCGCCTCGGGCTGGTTCAGCGCAGAAGACTGGCCCCGGCCGCCGAAGAGATCCTCAACAGGTACGGCGTCGACGACATCGACCCGCGCGCCACCGCCGCCGATCTCTCGGTCGCCCAGCGGCAGGTGGTCGAGCTCGTGCGGGTGCTGGCCGGCGAACCCCGGGTGGTCATCCTCGACGAGCCGACCGCCGCGCTGGCCGACCGCCAGGTCGACTGGCTCGCCGGGCACATGCGGCGGCTGCGGGACGCCGGCTCCTGCGTCATCTTCACCTCGCACCGCTGGCGCGAGATCGAGTCGCTCGCGGACCGGGTGACCGTGTTCCGCAACGGCACCCATGTCGCCACCCGGGACACGCTGTCCGAGGCGGAGGCCGTCACGCTGATGAGCGGACGGTCCTTCGCCGGGGCGTACCCGCAGATCACGACCGAACCGACCGACGACAACGCGCTGTCCGTGACGAACCTCCACAGCGGGCGCCTCGCCGGGGTCGACTTCGACCTGCGCCGCGGCGAGATCCTCGGCGTCGGCGGCCTCGCGGGCCAGGGCCAGCGAGACCTGTTCCTCAGCCTGTTCGGTGCGCAAAGGGTCAGGCGGGGAACGATCGCGGTCGACGGCAAGGCGGTCACGATCCGCTCCCCGAAGGACGCGATCCGGGCCGGCGTCGGCATCGCCTACGTGCCCGAGGACCGCAAGGCCGAAGGCCTGTTCCTGCCGCTGTCGATCCGGGACAACATCGCCGCGGCCACCCTGTCGCGGCGGGCCACGGCGGGCTTCGTCAACCGTGGCAAGGAACGCGCCGTCGTGAAGTCCATCGTGGACCAGCTCAACATCGGTGCCGGCCGGTCGACCAACCGGGCGGCCGACACCCTCTCGGGCGGCAACCAGCAGAAGGTCGTGATGGCCCGCTGGCTGCTCACCGAAGCGCGGATCCTGCTGCTGTTCGACGTCACCCGCGGCGTCGACGCGGCCACGAAGCACGACATCTACGAGTTGGTCGGGACGCTCGCCGCGCAGGGCCGGGCGATCCTCTACTACTCCAGCGAGACCGAGGAGATCGCCCACCTCTGCCACCGGGTCCTGGTGCTGCGCGAGGGTCGCGTGGCGGCCGAGCTCGCCGGTCCGGTCGGCGACGCGGAACGGATCGTCGCGGCGTCCATCAAGGAGGGTCAGGATGCGTGATGCGTTACGCCGGGTGAGCCTCGGCTACCTGGTGCTGGCCGCGACCGCGGTCGCCTACATCGTCGTCTACACCTCGCGACTGGGCCGGTTCCCCACCTCGTTCGACTACCTGTCGATCCTCAACACCACCCTGCCGCTCGTGTTCGTCGCGATCGGCCAGAGCCTCGTCGTCCTCACCGGCGGCATCGACCTGTCGGTCGGCGGCATGGTCAGCGTCTGTGTCGCCGTGACCGCCACGACGGTGTCGTCCTCGATCACCTGGCTCTTCGTGGTGTTGGCCATCGGCACCGCCTGCGGTGCGCTCAACGGGCTCATCGTCGCCTACGGCCGGATAGCCCCGATCCTCACGACCCTGGCCACGCTGTCCATCTTCACGGGTCTCGGTCTGCGCGTGCTGCCGGTGCCGGGCGGCTCGATCCCGCAGGAGGTGCGCCTGGTCCTGACGAACCCGGCGACCCCGACGGGCCTGATCTGGCTCGGGCTCGCGGTCGCCGGTTGGCTCGTGCTGCGCCGCACCCGGTTCGGCATGCGGGTGTACGCGATCGGCAGCGACGAGGCCAGCGCCCGCGCGGTCGGTGTGCCGGCGGCGGCCGTGAAGCTGAAGGTCTACGCGCTCTCGGGCCTGTGTTCAGCGCTGGCCGCCGTGTTCTACGTGTCGACCACGACCTCCGGCGACGCCAACGCCGGCAACCCGTTCATCCTCACCTCGATCGCGTCGGTCGTCGTCGGCGGCGTCGCGTTCAGCGGCGGACGGGGCAGCGCGCTCGGTGCCGTCGCCGGCGCGGTGGCGCTCACCCTCGTCATCGACATCCTGTTCTTCTCCGGCATCGACCCGCTCTACCAGTCGCTGTTCCAGGGCCTGTTCCTCGTCGTGGCGGTCCTGCTCGGCACCGTCGCCGCCCTGGCCGCCCGCCGCCGGAGGCAAGCATGAGCAGCCGTCGCGTCCTGTACGCCCTCGGCGGCACCGTAGCCGTCCTGCTCGTCGGCGCGATCCTGCACCCCGGATTCGCGTCCTGGTCGAGCCTGCGGGTGATGCTCGTCGTCGCGAGCTTCACCGGCTTCGTCGCGGCCGGGCAGATGCTCGTCGTGCTCGTCGGCGGCATCGACCTGTCGATCCCCTGGGTCCTCAATGGAGCGGCGATCGTGCTCACCACGTCGAGCCTCGGCCAGACCTCGCGGGCACCGCTGGCGATCCTGCTGGCGCTCGGCGTGGGCGCGCTCGTCGGGCTCGGCAACGGCATGGGCGTCGCCTGGCTCGGCGTGCCCGCCGTCGTCATGACGCTCGGCATGAACGGGGTGATGCAGGGCCTGACGCTGGGCCTGTCGAAGGGTTTGACGTGCGCGTCGTGCGGCTCGTACGCACCGGAGCCGTTGCGCGGCCTGTTCGACGGCGCGCTGCCGGCGCAGCTCTTCCTCTGGGCCGGCGTGGGCCTGTTCATGACCGTCCTGCTCACCCTGACCACCTTCGGGCGCCGGGTGTACGCCGTCGGCGTCAACCCCCGCGCCGCGTTCCTGTCCGGCGTCGGCGTCCGCGGTGTGACCGTCGCGCTCTACACGCTGAGCGGGGTCTTCGCGGCGCTGGCCGGGATCGCCCTCGTCGCCTACGGCGGGCAGCCGTCGCTGGGCCTCGGCGACCCGTACCTCTTCGAGTCCATCGCCGCCGTCGTGGTCGGCGGCGTCTCCATCCTCGGCGGGCGCGGCCACTATCTCGGCGTCATCGCCGGCTCGCTGACCCTGGTGGCGGTGACGACGTTCCTCCAGGCCCAGCGCGTCCCCGAGTACGGCCGCCTCATGATCTACGGCCTGGTCATCCTCGCGATCCTGTTCGCCTACGGCCGGGAGAAGGCTCATGACTGACGTGACCGTGTTCGACGACATCCCGTGCGAGCTCGGCGAGAGCGCGCTGTGGGACGGCTCGCGGTTCTACTGGGTCGACGTCCTCGAGCGCCGGATCTACGCCAAGGCGTGGCCGTCCGGACCGGTGCTGACGTTGCCGGTGCCGGACCTGGTCGGCAGCGTCGCGCTGCGGGCCGGCGGCGGACTGGTCGCGGCGTTGCGGGACGCGATCGCGTTCTGCGACGTCGACGCGGGCACGGTGGAGGTCGTGCGCACGGTCGACACCCCGCCCGGCACCCGCCTCAACGACGGCGCGGTCGACCCGCACGGCGCGTTCTGGGTCGGCTCGATGGACCTGGACGAGAAGGAGCCGTGCGGCTCGTTCTACCGCGTGGACGCCGAGCTCAGTGTCACCACTGCGTTCGGCGGGATCGTATGCTCCAACGGGCCGGCCTGGAGCCCCGACGGCACGACCATGTACCACGTGGACTCCACGATCCGCCTGATCCGCGCGTATCCGGTCTCCCCCGACGGCGAGACCGGTGAGGGCCGGATCTTCGTGTCCGATGAGGACAATGACTGGTTCCCGGACGGGGTCACGATCGATGCTGAGGGCTACGTCTGGAACTGCAAGTTCGGCGGCGGCCGCATCGTCCGCTACGCCCCGGACGGCACCGTCGACCGGGTCGTGCCGGTCCCGGTGGCCAAACCGACCCGCTGCGCCTTCGTCGGCCCCGACCTGGACGTGCTGGCGGTGACCTCAGCCCGCGTCGGTGGCGACGAGTCGCCGCTGGCCGGTCAGGTGCTGCTGCTCGACCCCGGCGTCCGCGGCCTGCCCGCCCCCCGCTTCGCCGGCTGACTATCGTTGACCTGGTGGCACTACGGTTCGAGACGCGCGCGTCCGACTCGTCGTGGGTCGACACCGTGTGGACCTGCACGAGCGGCCAGGTCACGGAGATGACGTCGGTCGCGACGCCGTGCTGGGGTCTGGTGTTCTGGGAGCGGGAGGGCCGGGCGTACGCGGGTGTCACCGGACCCGAGACCAGGACTGGCACCGCGCCGGTGCCCGAGGGCGCCAGCTTCGTCGGCATCGAGTTCGCGGTGGGCACGTCGCTTCGGGCGTTGCCCACCGCGGACCTGGTCGACGGCGGCGCCGAGCTTCCCGACGCGACCCGCCGGGCCTTCTGGCTCGACGGCGTCCGGTGGGAGACGCCAGGCCCCGACGACGCCGAGGCCCTGGTCGCCCGTCTCGTCCGGGCGGGCGCCGTGGTGCGCGACCCGCTGGTCGCCGACGTCCGCCGGGGCTACCGTCCCGAGGTCTCGGCGCGCACCCTCGAACGCCGGTTCCGCGCCGCCACTGGACTCACCCAGGGCGCCGTGCGGCAGATCGAGCGTGCCCGGGAGGCCTCGACCCTGCTGGCCGCCGGCGCCCCGGTGGCCGACGTCGTCACGAAGCTCGACTACTTCGACGAGCCACATCTGAGCCGGGCGCTGCGCCGGTACGTGGGCCGCACCGCCGGGCAGCTC
Source organism: Asanoa ishikariensis (assembly GCF_900107455.1). Lineage (GTDB taxonomy): Bacteria > Actinomycetota > Actinomycetes > Mycobacteriales > Micromonosporaceae > Asanoa > Asanoa ishikariensis. The sequence continues at coordinate 118,093 of NZ_FNQB01000007.1, forward strand.
CACGGCGGCGCGGGCGGCACGATCGCCCTGGCGCTGGATCAGCCGACGTCGTAGATCAGCTTGAGGATGCCGTTCGGGTACGACTCGGAGTCGCGCAGCTTCAGCATCTGCTTCTCCTTGTCGGCGCCGCTGAACAGGCTCTTGCCGCCGCCCAGCAGCACCGGGAACACCAGCAGGTGGTAGCGGTCGACCAGGCACGCGTCGGCCAGCCGCCGGGCGAGCTCGGCGCTGCCGTGTATGAAGATCGCCCCGCCCTCGGTCTGCTTGAGCGCCGCGATGTCCTCGGTCGAGCGCAGGATCGTCGTCGGACCCCAGCCGTCGACGAGCGCGTCGTCGGTCAGCGTGGTCGAGACGACGTACTTGGGCAGCTCCTTGTACGAGGCGTGGTCCTGCGATTGCGGCCAGGTCTGGGCGAACGCCTCGTAGCTGCGCCGACCGAACATCAGCGCCGTCGTGTCCGCGAGCTCCTCACCCTTGATCGACCAGGCCTCGGGCACGAACTCGAGGTCCTTGAACACCCAGCCACCGCTGCGATGCTCCTCCCCCGGCCCACCACCCGGTGAGTCCACGACACCGTCGAGCGACATGAAGCCCGTGTAGACCAGATCACGCATGTGTGGTTCTCTCCCCATGAGTCGTTCGGCGTACTCGGATCATGCTAGAAAAGCCCCGGCCACCCGTCTTGTACGAAAACGACACGGCCCCCTATGGGTGCCAGCCCGGATGGACGGCGGCCCGCACGAGACCGCACGCTGGCAGCGTGTCCCTCTTCTGGCGGATCTTCCTGCTCAACGCCGCCGTGCTCACCGTGGCCACGACGCTGGTGCTGGCCGGTCCCGTGACGGTCTCCACGCCAGTGCTGCTCACCGAGGCCGTCGTGCTCTCGCTCGGGCTGGTCGCGATGCTGGTCGCCAACGGGGTGCTGCTGCGGGTCGGGCTGGCGCCGCTGTCCCGGCTCACCCGGACCATGGCGACCGTCGACCTGCTCCGGCCGGGCAACCGCCTCGCCGTCAGCGGGCGGGCGGGGATCGCCGACCTGATCGAGACCTTCAACACCATGCTCGACCGGCTGGAGGCGGAGCGGGCGGCCAGCACCGGGATGGCCTTGACCGCGCAGGAGGACGAGCGCCGGCGGATCGCGCAGGAGCTGCACGACGAGGTCGGCCAGACGCTGACCGCCGTGCTGCTTGAGCTCAAGCGGGTCGGTGACCAGGCACCGCCGGGCGTACGCGCGGAGCTCGTCGAGGTCCAGGAGACCACCCGCAACAGCCTCGACGAGATCCGCCGGATCGCCCGCCGACTGCGCCCCGGCGTGCTCGCCGAGCTCGGGCTGGTAAGCGCGATCAGGTCGCTGGCGACGGAGTTCTCCACCGGCGGCCTCCAGGTGCGCCACCACATCGACCCCGACCTGCCCGATCTGGGCGACGACCGGGAGCTGGTGCTGTACCGGGTCGCGCAGGAGGCGCTGACCAACGCGGCCCGGCACAGCGACGCCCGTACCATCGAGGTGTGCCTGCGCCGTGGAGTCGGCGAGGTGCGGTTGCGGATCAGCGACGACGGCCGGGGGTTCGCCGGTGCGCCGGAGGGTGCCGGGATCCGCGGCATGCGCGAGCGCGCGTTGCTCATCGGTGCCGCTCTGAGCCTGGGTTCCGCCACGGGTGGCGGCGCTGACGTGCGCCTGCGGGTGCCCTGCGACGCGGGAGGTCGCTGAGAATGGCCGAGACCAGGATCCTGCTGGCCGACGACCACGCCCTGGTGCGCCGCGGCGTCCGGCTGATCCTCGACGCCGAGCCCGACCTGACCGTGGTGGCCGAGGCCGCCGACGGCGCCGAGGCGATCAGCCTGGCCCTCGAACACCGGCCGGACCTCGCCGTCCTGGACATCGCGATGCCGCGGCTGACCGGCCTGCAGGCGGCCCGGGAGCTGTCGCGGTCGATGCCTGACCTGCGGATCCTGATCCTGACGATGTACGACAACGAGCAGTACTTCTTCGAGGCGCTCAAGGTGGGCGCGTCCGGGTACGTGCTGAAGTCGGTCGCCGACCGCGACCTGCTGGCCGCCTGCCGGGCCGCGATGCGGGGCGAGCCGTTCCTCTATCCGGGCGCCGTCAACGCGCTGGTCCGGCACTACCTCGACCGGGTCAGGGACGGCGAGGGTGTGCCGGCCCGGGCGATCACCGATCGAGAGGAAGAGGTGCTCAAGCTGGTCGCCGAGGGGCACTCCTCGCGGCAGATCGCCGACCTGCTCTACATCAGCGTCAAGACCGTCGAGCGGCACCGCGCCAACCTGCTCCAGAAGCTCGGCCTGCGGGACCGGCTCGAACTGACCCGCTACGCGATCCGGGTCGGCCTCATCGAACCGTAGGGTCGCGCACCTCCGTTTGTGGGTGTCCGCACCGATGTTCGGGGGTCCGTGCGGCGGGCGATCGTGTCGCATGGCCACTGCATATACCGGATCGCCGCGAGGCTCCCGCGCGTGAACGGGTACGCGCCCGTCGCGGCGATCGTCATCTTCTCGGTCGCGTTCGTCCTGATCGCCACCGAACGGATCCATCGGGTCGCCGTCGTGCTCGGTGCCGCCGGGCTGATGGCCGCGCTCGGCCTGCTGCCGGGCGACGACGTGTTCTATTCGGAGCACGCCGGCATCGACTGGGGCGTGATCTTCCTTCTGCTCGGCATGATGATCATCGTCGGGGTGATCAAGCAGACCGGCGTCTTCGAGTACCTCGGCATCTGGGCCGGCAAGCGTTCGCGCGGACAGCCGTACCGGCTGCTGGTGCTCCTGATGGTGATCACCGCGGCGGCGTCGCCGTTCCTCGACAACGTGACCACCGTGATGCTGGTCGCCCCGGTAACCATCGCGGTCTGCCAGCAGCTTCACCTGCCCGCGGCGCCCTACCTGATCGCCGAGGCGCTGGCGTCGAACATCGGCGGCGCGGCGACCCTGGTCGGCGACCCACCCAACATGATCATCGGAACCCGGGCGGGGCTGACCTTCAACGACTTCATCGTCCACATGAGTCCGATCGTCGTCGTGCTGTTCGTGCTGTTCGTCATCATGGCCCGCTTCATGTTCCGGAAGTCCTTTGTGCACAATCCCGATCGCGCGGAAGCGGTGATGCGCCTCAATGGCAACGCCGCCATCAAGAACAAGGCGCTGCTGGCCCGCTGCCTGGTCGTGCTGCTGCTGGTCACCGTCGGCTTCGCCCTGCACAGCGTGCTGCACCTGGAACCGGCCATCATCGCGCTGCTCGGTGCCGGCCTGATGGTGCTGGTGTCCGGGGTGAGCGCGGCCGACTACCTCGCCGAGGTCGAGTGGACGACGCTGGTCTTCTTCATGGGCCTGTTCGTCATGGTCGGCGGCCTGGTCGAGACCGGGGTCATCCACGCGCTCGGCGGCTGGGCGGTCGACGCGATCGGTGACGACTACTTCGTCGCCGCCACCGCGCTGGTGTTCGGCTCGGCCATCCTGGGCGCGTTCTTCGACAACATCCCGTACGTGGCGGCGATGGCGCCCGTGGTCGAGGACCTGGTGGCCCGCGCGCCCGATCCGCAGACCGGCGAGTCGCTGTGGTGGTCGTTCGCGCTCGGCGCGGACCTCGGCGGCAACGGCACCGCGGTCGCGGCGAGCGCCAACGTCGTGGTCATCGGCATCGCCGCCCAACACGGCCAGCCGATCTCCTTCTGGGAGTTCACGAAGTACGGCATCGTCACGACCGCGGTGACGGTGAGCGTCGCCTGGGGGTACGTGTGGCTGCGCTACTTCTAGCTTCAGCGCCGCTCCGGCAGCAGGCCTTCCTCGTGGTCGAGCTCCCGTTGCAGGACGCGCAGGCCCTCGTCGGGGAGCTGGCCGGCGTCCCGCCAGCGGAGCACCTCTTCGCGCTGTGCGTCGATGGCCGCACGGCGCACCCGCAGCGCCGCCTCGTAGCGGGGCGACACCGGCACCTCCGCCGAGTCGGAGTCCCGGAGCAGGTCGATCCGGCCCTGGTAGCGGGTCCGACGAGCGCGCAGTTGGGCCCGGGTGGCCTCGATCGCGCGCGACTCGTCCTCGTCGCCCTCCTCGGCCAACTCCTCGAGCCGTTCCAGGGCCGCCTCGACCGAGGCCGCGCGGGCCTCGTTGCGGAGCCGGGCCTGGTCGGACTTGTTCGCCCGCAGGCCGAGCATCCGCACCAGCGGCGCGAAGGTCAGACCCTGGCCGACCAGCGTGACGAGCACCACGATGAAGGTGCAGAACAGCAGCAGGTCGCGGTCCGGGAACGGCGCGCCGGAGTCGGTGGTCAGCGGGATCGCGAAGATGGCGGCCAGGCTGATCACGCCTCGGGTGCCGGCCCAGCTCAACGCGACCACCTCGCGGCCGGGCAGGCCACGGCGGGGCTCGCGCTCCGCCTCGTCGCCGTCGTCGTTGATCAGCCGGGTGTGCAGGGAGCGGGGCAGCGACTGGGTGAGCAACAGCCACAGCGGCCGCAGCAGCAGCACCACGCCGACGCTGATCGCGACCGCGATCACGATGGTCGACAGCGCGTACTGCTCCAGCCCGCGGACGACCCGGGGAAGCTGCTGGCCGATCAGCAGGAAGACGAAGCCTTCGAGCAGGAACTCGACGAGCCGCCAGACCGCGGTGGTCTGGAGCCGGCTCGCGCCCGAGGAGCGCGGCGCATGATGACCGATGATCAGACCCGCGACCACCACCGCGAGTACGCCGGAGACGTGGATCTCCTCGGCCAACAGGTACGCGCCGAACGGCGTGGCCAGCGAGATGGCGTTGCCGGTCAGCGGGTCGTCGCGCAGCCGGCGCAGCAGCCGGACCAGCCAGGCGACGGCGACGCCGACCAGAACACCGCCGGCAGCGGCGAACACGAACTGGCCGACCGCCGAGCCCCAGGAGAACCCGTCGCCGACGGCGGCGGCCACCGCGACGGACAGGATGGTCAGCGCCGTCGCGTCGTTGAGCAGGCCCTCGCCCTGGATGATGGTGAGCACGCGGGGCGGCAGCCCGACCTTGCGCCCGACGCCGAGGGCGGCGACCGGGTCGGGCGGGGCGATCGCGGCGCCGACCGCGATGCCGGCCGCCAGGGTCGCGCCGGCGACGAACCAGGCGAACCCGATGCCGATCACCAGGGCCGTGGCCAGCACCAGCAGCACCGAGAGGCTGACCACGATCCGCAGGTTGCGGCGGATCGCCATCAGCGACGAGTCCAGCGCCGCGCCGTAGAGCAGCGGCGGGATGACGAACGTCAGGATGATCTGCGGGTCGAGGCTGATGTTCGGTCCGGGCAGCACGGAGTACGCGATGCCGATGAGCGGCAGCAGCGCGGCCGCCGGCAGACCGGTGCGCTCAGCCACCCACCGGACCAGCACGACCACCGCGACCGCGGCAAGGACGAAAATCAAGATCGTTTCGACGCTCACCGGTTCCATTCTCCAGATGGCGGCGGGTTCGACCTACCGCGCGACGGCCGTACCCATAAAAGATGATCAACAGCGTCGCCGCCATGGGTGGCAGCACCCATTTCACGAACGCGGTTGGACGGCACGCCGGCCGTACCCGCAAGCTCGTCAGGTGTCCCTGTTCTGGCGGATCTTCCTGCTCAACGCGGCCGTGCTGTCCCTCGCGACCGCTTTGCTGCTGTTCACCCCGGCCACGGTCTCCACCGCGGCGCGGCCCGGCGAGGTCGCGGTCGTCTTCGCCGGCCTCGCGGCCATGTTGGTGACGAACGCCGCACTTCTGCGCCTCGGCCTGGCCCCGCTGTCCCGACTGACCCGCACGATGGCGACGGTCGACCTGCTGCGCCCCGGCCGGCGGCTGGCGGTGGCCGGCAACTCCGGCATCGCCACCCTGATCCGCACGTTCAACACGATGCTCGAACGCCTGGAGGCCGAGCGCGCGACCACGGCCGGCCGGGCACTGTCCGCGCAGGAGGCCGAGCGGCGGCGGATCGCGCAGGAACTCCACGACGAGGTCGGCCAGAGCCTCACCGCCGTGCTGCTGGAGCTCAAGCGGGTCGGCGACCAGGCGCCGCCCGGCCTGCGCGCGGACCTCGCCGAGGTGCAGGAGACGACCCGCAACAGCCTCGACGAGATCCGCCGCATCGCCCGCCGCCTACGCCCCGGGGTGCTGCACGAGCTCGGCCTGACCAGCGCACTGCGGGCACTGGCGACGGAGTACTCGACCCGCGGCCTCAACGTCCGCGCCCGGATCGGCCCGGACCTGCCGGACCTGCACGAGGAGGCCGAGCTCGTGCTCTACCGCGTCGCGCAGGAAGGCCTGACCAACATCGCCCGGCACGCCCGGGCCGAGCGGGTCGAGCTCACCCTGCGGCGCACGGACGACGGCGTGGAACTGCTGGTCGGCGACGACGGCCGCGGGCTGCGCGGTGCACCGGAGGGAGCGGGAATCCGCGGCATGCGCGAACGCGCCCTGCTGGCCGCCGCCGACCTCACCGTCGGCGCGGGTCCAGGCGGCGGCACCGAGGTGCGGCTGCGGATGGGTGTCAGCACCGATGCGGAGCCGGTCCGGGAGCGGCAAGGCTGAAGGTCCTCAGCTTGGGAGGCCCCCGATGCCCGTTTCCGTGGAACCCATGATCGGCCGCGACCTCAGAGATCGCGACAACCGCCCGACGGGCAAGATCCGGGCCGTCTACCGCTATCCGGCCGAGCTGGAGATGCCGTGGGGTGTGGCAGCGGTGGTCAGCGGGCGACTGCTGCGCTCGATGCACCTGGTCGACCTGAAGGACGCCGACATCGAACCCGACGCCGTGCGCGTGCCGCACGCCAAGCAGACCATCACCAGCGCGCCGCACTTCACCCCGCTGGTCGGCGACACCCTCTCGGAAGGCCACGCCGCACAGGTCCGCGACCACTACCTGAGCTGACGCGCCACTGCGGCCCGGGCCCGCGACCGACGCGCCAGTGCGGCCCGGGCCCGCGACCGACGCGCCGCTGCGGCCCGGCCACTACCTGAGCTGACGCGCCACCGCGCTCCGGAACGACGCGGCGAAGCGGTCCGGCTCCTCCAGCCAGGGAAAGTGGCCGGCGTTCTCGATGACGTCGACCTCGCAGTCGAGGAGCGTTCCGAGCCGGCGCAGGGCGTCGGCGGGGCGGCTGTCGCCGACTCCCCCGATGATCATCGCGCCGGGTGGCAGGAGCTGTTTCAGCTCTGGCACGCGCGCTTCGAGCGGCGCGTCGCGCATCGCCGCGTTGAGCTGGGCGTTCATCGCGTAGTTGACGGGCCGCAGCATGCGGGCCGAGGCATCGGCCCATGCCCAGGCCCGCATGCGGTCGGCGTGGTCGGTGAACCACGAGAGGGTCAGGTACTCGATCTCCTCGGCGTCGGTGCGCGCGGCGGTCGCGTCGAGCTCGTCGAGCCTGGCCTGTTGCTCGGCGGTGCGCCGCTCCCGCGCCCCGTCCCGCCACGGGTCCAGGAACGGTCCGGCGAGCAGGACGAGGCCGGCCACGCGCTCAGGGTGTGCCAGCAGGAAATAGCTGGCCAGGTTGGTGCCGTACGAATGCCCGACCAGCACGACCCGGTCGTGTCCCCAGGCGTCGAGCAGCGACACCAGGTCCTGGATGTGGCGGGAGAGTAAGCGCTCACCAACCCAACCGGACCCGCCGGTCCCGCGCTGGTCGTAGCGGTGGACCACGCACAGGTCCTCGACGAGTTCCGCGACCGGCGCGAGGTAGTCGGGGACACCGGGCCCGCCGTGCAGCATGACCACTCCCGGGGCGGCCGTGCCCACGGTCCACGTGCGCAGCAGCACGCCGTCGTCCATCTCGATCATGTGGCGGCAGCGTAGTGCGGCCAGGTCCGGGTAGGCGCACCTGACAAGTCGCCGGGCTGCGACGTCGGAGGGATGTAGCCAGTTATTAGGAGGACGAACCATGAGCTCAGCGTTCGAGACGCTTCGCCGCGACTTCGGTGGCGACATCATCGAACCCGGTGCGGCGGACTACGAGTCCGCGAGCCGCACCATTTTGGCGTCGGGCAGTCCCGCCCAGGTGCTGCGACCCAAGAACGTCGGCGATGTGCAGGCCGCGGTCAGGTTCGCGAAGGGCAAGGTGCTGTCCGTACGCGGTGGCGGGCACGGTTTTCCGGGCTTCGGCACCAACGACGGCGGTGTCGTGATCGACCTGAGCGACCTCGCGGACGTGGAGGTCGTCGACAGCGAACGCCACCTCGTGCGGATCGGGGGCGGCGCGACGTGGGGACCGGCCGCGGTCGCGTTGGCGCCGCACGGCCTGGCGATCTCGGCGGGCGACACCAAGGACGTCGGCGTGGGTGGGCTGGCCTTGACCGGCGGCATCGGCTGGAAGGTCAGGAAGTACGGGCTGGCCCTCGACAGCGTGGTCGGCGCCGAGGTGGTCACCGCCGCAGGCGAGGTCGTGCGCGCGTCGGAGACGGAGAATTCCGACCTGTTCTGGGCGATCCGTGGTGGCGGCGGCAACTTCGGGATCGTGACCGCGTTCGACTTCGTGGCCCACCCGACCACCGATGTCTTCCACGGCCGGATCACCTTCCCGGCCACGGAGGCGGCGACCATCCTGCCTGGATGGGCGGACTACATGCGCACCGCGCCGGAAGGGCTCACCTCGGTGGCGAACCTCGCCAACCCGATGGCCGGCGGGCACAAGGCTCCCGTCGAGATCCACGTCATGTTCGACGGCGACGACGAGCAGGAGGCCGCCGCCGCGCTCGACCCGATCCGCGGGCTCGGGACCGTGGTCGACGACGACGTCGCGCTCAAGCACTATGCGGACTCCCTTATGGACGGAGCACCGCTGCCGCTGGGCCTCGCGCTCGTGAACCGCAGTGCTTTCGTCGACCGGGACTCGGTGCCTGACGTCCTGCGGATCCTGACCGAAGTCGGTGCGGCGGAGCACTCGCCGTTCATCGCCGTGCGCAGCGTCGGGGGTGCGGTCGCCGAGATCCCGGCCGATGCCACCGCGTACGCCCACCGGCAGGCAGAGCTGATGTTCGTTCTGGTGACCGGTGGCCCGCAACCGATGGTCGACGCTGCCCGTCCGGCGCTGGAGGCGATCTGGTCCAAGCTCGCGCCGCACATCGACGGCATCTACGGCAACTTCGTGTCGACCGCCACCGACGACGATGTCGCCGGCATCTACCCACCGGCGACGTACCACCGACTCGCGGCGGTCAAGCGGAAGTACGACCCGGACAACCTGTTCGCCCGAAACGAGAACGTGCGTCCGTGAGAAGCGCTGATCAGAGGGCATCAATCTGATCTCACCGACTAGCCAACCAGCGCAATGATGGTTAGCCTACCCTAACCGTCAGGCCGCTGGAGCCTGCTCGGATCCAGAGAACGGAACCCCTCATGCGCGCGTGGCGTCCGATCCTCGCCGTGGCGGTGCTCAGTGCCGCCCTCGCGGGTTGTGGCAACAACACAGACAGTGGAGGCACCGCCCCCGCCGCCGCCGCGGGCCCGTGGTCGTTCACCGGCGGGTCCGGCAAAGAGGTCAAGGCGGACAAGGCTCCTACCCGGATCATCGCCCACGCGGGCGAGGCCGCGGCGCTCATGTCGTTCGGCATCAAGCCGGTCGGGATCTACTCCGACGAGTCCGTCAAGACCGATCCGAACCTGAAGAACCTGGACCTCTCCGGCATTACGATCCTCGGCGAGGAGTGGGGCAAGATCGATGTGGAGAAGGCCGCCTCGCTCGCGCCGGACCTGATCGTCGGCGACTGGTGGCCGGCGGAGAAGGCGCACAGCGGCATGGAGGAGGGCGTCGACGAGAAGAGCAAGAAGCTCGCCGAGCTCGCTCCGATCACCGGCGTCTCCCAGGGCAAGTCCATCGTGGAGCTTGCCGAGGGCTACGAGGCCCTGGCCAAGAGCCTCGGCGCCGACGTCGACAAGCCGGAGATCGCGGCCAACAAGAAGCGCTTCGAGGAGTCGGTCACCAAGTTCAAGGACGCGGTGAAGGCCAAGCCCGGCCTGAGCGTCGCGGCCATGTCGCCGGCTGACGACAAGGTCTACGTCGCCAACCCGGAGTACGCGCCCGAGCTGCTCGACCTCCAGAACTTCGGCATGGATGTGCTCAACCCGGCGAGCCCCGACCCGGGCTTCCCGTACTGGGAGAACCTGAGCTGGGAGAACGCCGACAAGTACCAGCCGGACCTGATCCTGTGGGACGGCCGCTCGTTCACCCCGACCGCCAACGCCGAGTGGGGCAAGAAGCAGCCGACCTGGTTCAAGCTCAAGGCTGCGAAGGCCGGCGCGACGGTTGCCTGGCCGGCGTTCTGGCTGCACACGTACGGCGACTTCGCCACCGAGCTCGACAAGCTGACCGAGGCAGTCAAGGCCGCGGATCCGAATGTCGGTGGTTAGCCCACCGGCGACCACGCGCGTCGCGCGGCGAGCCTCTGCCCTCGGGCCGGGGCTCGTCGCGCTGTGCGGCGTGCTCGCCGTCGTCGCGTTCCTGAGCGTGACGCAGGGTTCGCGCGACATCGGCCTGTCCGAGGTGCTGCACGCCCTGCGCGGCCTCGACGACGACGGTTCGATCAGCAGCACCATCACGCTCGAGCTGCGAGTCCCCCGCACCCTGCTGGGCATCCTGGTCGGCGCCGCGCTCGGCGTGGCCGGGGCGATCCTGCAGGGCGTGACCCGCAACCCGCTCGCCGACGCGGGCATCATGGGCATCAACTCCGGCGCCGCCGCCTTCGTAGTGTTCGCCATCACCGTGCTCGGCGTGCGCGGCGTCGGCGTCTACGTCTGGTTCGCCTTCGCCGGCGCGATCGCCGCCCTGGTGCTCGTCTACGCGATCGCCTCGCTCGGCCGCGAGGGCGCCACCCCGGTCAAGCTCGCCCTGGCCGGCGCGGCCGTCACGGCCGGGCTGGCCTCCGTCACCACCGGCATCATCATGACCAATGTGGACGCCCTCAACGAGCTGCGGTTCTGGCAGGTCGGTTCGCTGGCCGGCCGGTACGCGCCGATCCTGACCGGCGTCGCGCCGTTCCTGCTCGTCGGCCTGGTCGCCGCGCTCGGCTTCGGCCGCGCGCTCAACGGCCTGGCACTCGGCGAGGACATGGCCCGCGGCCTCGGTCAGCACGTCGGCCGCACCCGCATCGCCGCGTTCGCCGTGGTCGCGGTGCTCGCCGGCGCGGCCACCGCCGCCTGCGGGCCGATCGTCTTCGTCGGGCTCATCGTGCCGCACGTGGCCCGGTTCATCTGCGGTCCGGACTACCGCTGGATCCTGCCGTACTCGATGCTGCTCGCCCCGATCGTGCTGCTGCTGGCCGACGTGCTCGGCCGGGTCGTCGCCGCACCGGACGAGGTGCAGGTCGGCGTGGTCCTCGGTGTCGTCTGCGCGCCGGCGTTCGTCGCGATCGTGCGCTACGCCCGCCTGTCGGAGGCCTGAGTGACCACAACGCTGTCCAAAGTAGAGGCCCCCGCCGTCGACGTGGCCGCCGCGCTGCGCCGCAACCGCCGGCGCCGCGGCACCCGGGCCACGGTCGTGCTCACCGCCCTGGCCGTGCTGGTGTTCGCCCTCTTCGTCGTCACCATGATGATCGGCAGTTTCCGGATCGGCCCGTTCGACGTGATCGCCTCGGTGCTGCACCTGTCCGACAACGCCGGCGTCGACTTCGTGGTCCGCGAGCTTCGGCTGCCGACCGCCATGGCCGGCCTCGGTGTCGGCCTCGCGCTCGGCGCCTCCGGCACGATCTTCCAGCAGGTGCTGCGCAACCCGCTCGCCTCACCGGACTTCGTCGGCGTGACCTCCGGCGCCGGCCTCGCCGCGGTCGTCGCCATCGTGATGCTGGGCACCGGCGGCCTCGTGGTCAGCGGCCTCGCCCTCGGCGGCGCCGTCCTCGCGGCCTCGCTGATGTACGTGCTGGCCTGGAAGGACGGCGTCACCGGCTACCGGTTCATCCTGATCGGCATCGGCATCGCGGCCTTCTTCGACGGCCTGATCGGCTTCGTGCTCTCCCGCGCCAAGCTTTTCGAGGCCAGGCAGGCGATGCACTGGCTGACGGGCTCGGTCGGCCAGGCCAGCGACACGGAGCTACGTCTGCTCTTCGGCGGGCTGCTGGTGCTGCTGCCGGTGGCCGTCCTGCTGCAACGCCCGCTGCGGGCCCTCGACCTCGGCGACGACACCGCCCGCACGCTGGGCACCCGGGCCGAGCTCAGCCGCGCCGCACTGCTCGGCACCGCCCTGGTCCTGGTCGCCCTGGCGGTGTCGGTGGCCGGCCCGATCGTCTTCGTCGCCCTGGTCGCCGGACCGATCGCCAATCGGCTGCTCGGCCCGGCCACCGGCGGCATCGTCGCCGCGGCGCTGGTCGGCGCCGCCACCCTGCTGGCCGCCGACCTGGTGGCCGTGCACCTGTTGCCCACCGCCCTGCCGACCGGCGTCGTGACCGGCGCCGTCGGCGCACCCTATCTGCTGTGGCTGCTGGCCACCACGAACCGGCAAGGAGCGGGCGGTTGAGCCGACTGCGCACGAAAGAGCTGACTCTCGGGTACGACGACCGCGACGTCGTGAGCAACCTCGACGTGACCATCCCCGACGGCAAGGTCACCGCGATCGTCGGCGCCAACGCCTGCGGCAAGTCCACATTGCTTCGTGGGCTGGCCCGGCTGCTGACACCGCGCGGCGGCGCCGTCTATCTCGACGGGACCGTGCTGGCCGACCTGCGTACCCAGGATGTCGCCAAGGTGTTGGGCCTGTTGCCGCAGTCGCCGGTGGCGCCGGACGGCATCACGGTCGCCGACCTGGTGTCCCGCGGCCGCTATCCGCACCAGGGCTGGTTCCGGCGCTGGAACGACGACGACCACGACGCGGTCAGCAAGGCGCTGGCCGCCACCGGCACCGCGGACCTGATCGACCGGCCGATCAAGTCGCTCTCGGGCGGGCAGCGGCAGCGGGTCTGGGTCGCGATGGCGCTGGCCCAGGACACCGACCTGCTGTTGCTCGACGAGCCGACCACCTACCTGGACATCAACCACCAGGTCGAGTTGCTGCGCCTGCTGCGACAGCTCAACGCCGAGTCGGGCAAGACCATCGTGGTGGTGCTGCACGACCTCAACCTGGCCTGCCGCTTCGTCGACCACCTGATCGCGATGTCCGACGGCAAGATTGTTTCTGAAGGCCCGCCGACCGAGGTGGTAACGGCCGACCTGGTCGAGGCCGTCTTCGGCCTGAGCTGCCTGGTGGTCCCGGACCCGGTCGCGGGTACGCCGATGATCGTGCCGGCCTAGCTTCTAGCGGTGCCAGGCTGCCCAGAGGGTGGCGTACGCGCCGCCGGCGGCGATCAGGTCCGCCGGTGTGCCGAGTTCGACGATGCGGCCGTGCGCCATGACGGCGATCCGGTCGCAGGTCTGGGCCTGGGTGAGCCGGTGCGCCACCACGATCGCGGTGCGGTCGGCCAAGAGGGCCGCGCTGGCCAGGTCGAGCTGCCGGGCACCGGCGCTGCCGGCTTCGGCGCTGGCCTCGTCGAGGATGACCACCGGCGGGTCGACCAGCGCGATCCGGGCCAGGGCGAGCTGCTGCGCCTGGCTGGCGGTCAGCGGGTGCTCGCCGTCGCCGACCCGGGTCGCCAGACCGTCGGGCAGCGCGGCCACCCACTCGTCGGCGCCGGCCAGCTTCAGCGCGGCGTGCAGGTCCTGGTCGGTCGCGTCCGGCACGGCCAGGCGCAGGTCGTCGGCGAGGGTGCCGGCGAACACGTGCACCTCCTGGGTGACCACGCCGACGACGCGGCGTAGCTCGTCCGGCGCGAGGTCCTGGATCGGCCGGCCGCCGAGGAGCACGTCGCCGCCGGTGGCCGGGAAGACCCCGCCGAGGATGGCCGCGAGGGTGGTCTTGCCGGCGCCGCTCTCGCCGACTACGGCCAGCGACTCCCCGGCCGGGATCTCGACCGACACGTCGTGCAGCACGGTCGGACCGTCGAGGTAGTGGTGCCGGACCGCCGTCGCGACCACGCTCGTCGGGGGCCGCGTCGTGGGCCGGTCTCCGCCGCGCCGGGCGGGCGGTTCGAGGTCCGCGACGCCGACCAGCCGGGCCAGCGCGGCGCCGGCCGACTGGACGTCGTTGAAGGTGACCAGCAGCATGCCGAGCGGGCCGAACAGGCGGTGGAACAGCAGGGCCGCGGCGGTCACCTCGCCGACGGTGCTCGCGTCGGCGCGGACCAGCAGGAAACCGGCGAGCAGCACCGCGGTGAGGCCGATCGCCTCGGCGTAGTTCATCACGTTGGCGAACCAGAGGAACCCGCGAACCGCCTTGAGCCGCGCGTCGACGGCGCCGCGGGAGGCCTGCTCGACGCGGGCGCCCTGGCGGTCCTCCATCCCGTACGCGTGCACCGTGCGCGCACCGTGGAATGTGGACAGCAGGCTCTGGGTGCGGACCGCGACCGCGCGCCGTTCCGCCGCATAGCGGGCCTCGGCCTGGGGCAGGAAGCGGCGCAGGCTGACCGCGTACACCGGGAAGACGACCAGGAAGGCCAGCGCGATCCGCCAGTCCAGCGTGGCGAACCCGGCGAAGGTGATGGCGACGGTGACCAGCGCACCGAACACGTCGGCGGCTAGTTGGGTGGCGTCGGTGACCTGCTCGACGTCGTCGGTGACCCGGGAGGCGACGTCGCCGGAGCCGGCAGCCTCGAGGCGGGCCGCGTCCATCCGCAGCGCGTGGTCGAGCACCTCCTCGCGGAGGTCGGCGCAGGCGCGTACGCCCCACTCGGCGACGAGCCAGCGCGCGGTGCCGGTGAGCACCGCGGCGGACAGACCGGCGACCAGCGTCCAGGCCGCGATGCGCAGCAGGTCATGGGTGCTGCCGCGGTCGGCGACCAGGTCGACGAGCCGGCCGAGCAGGATCGGCACCATGACGGCGGATCCGCTGGCCGCCGCCGACACCAGCACGGAGGCCAGTCCGAGCAGTGGATAGCGGCGCAGCTTGCGCCAGAACGCGGCGGCGGTGGCGCGTCCGCTCGCGACGGGCAGGATGGCGGCGGTCATCGCAGCACCACATCCGCGTACGCGGGAAGGTCGAGAAGATCTCGATGGCGTCCCGTGCCGGCGACCCGGCCGCCGTCGACGAAGACCACCCGGTCGCACCGGTCGAGCAGCGGCGCGCTGGTGGTGACCAGCACGGTGGCCCGCCCGCCGGTGGCCCGGTGCGCCCGCACGCCTTCAGCGATCGCGTGCTCGGTGACCGCGTCGACCGCGGTCGTCGGGTCGCGGAAGACGGTCACCGGCCGGTCCGCGAGCAGCGCCCGGGCGACCGCGACCCGCTGCCGTTGGCCGCCGGAGAGGTTGGAGCCGTGGTCGAGCAGCGCATGGTCGAGCTCCTTGCCCAGGTCGGTCATGGACGCCGCCGTCATCGCCTCGGTCATGGCGCCGTCGTCGACCTGCCCGTCGTCGGTGCGCAGCGCCTCGCGCAGGCTGTCGCCGAACAGGTCGACCGCGTGCGGCTCGACCAGCATGGCCCGGCGCAGGTCAGCGATGTCGAGCTCCTGCAGTGGTGTGCCGGCCAGCGTCACGCTCCCCCGCTCCGGCACCCGGGCGCCGGCGAGCAGGTCGGTGACGGCGTCCGCGGCGGCTATCTCGGTCGTGACGACGCCGAGCAGTTCCCCCGGGTCGACCTTGAGGCTGAGGCCGTCGAGGCCCGCGGTGTGCACGTCGTCGAGGACCAGCTGGCCGGTTTTGGCGGGTGTGCTTCCGGACGCGGCCCGCTCAGGCGCGGCGAGCACCTCGGCGACCCGGGCGGCGCTGGCCCGGGCGGTGGCGAGCTGGAACACGCAGTGCGCGAGGTTGAGCACCGGGTCCGTGAGGAACGCGGCCAGCCCGACGATGGTGATCAGCTCACCGATGGTGATCCGGCCGCGCAACGCGAACCAGCCGGAAAGCGCGGAGACGACGGCGATCAGCAGGCCGGTGGTGAAGGTGGACACGCTGACGAACGCCGAGCCGGCCTTGATCGCACCGATGTTGGCCCGCAACGAGGTACGGCTCGCGGTGCGGTAGCGGCGCGCGGCCTCCTCGACACCCCCGAACCCACGCAGCGGCCGCAGCCCGGTCAGCAGGTCCGACGCGGTGCCGGCGGCCTGGCCGAGCGACTCCTGCTTCGCGGAGGTGTGCCGTTCGACCACGGGCCCGAGCGCGTTGAGGGCGAGCACGAGGATCGGGATGCCGATCACGAGCCCGATGCCGAGCGACCAGTCGATCCGCAGCAGCACGACGGTCGAGACCACGAGCCCGAGCGACGCGGACACCACCCGGCTGCCGATCTCCAACAGCTCCGAGGCGTTCTGGGTGTCGGAGGTCGCGATCGACAACAGCTCGCCGGTCTGCCGCTCGGTGCTGATCCCCCGCCCGGTGACCACCCGCCGGACGACCTGCAGGCGCAGGACGTGCGCCTCTTCGAGCTCGGCCTTGGAGAGGAACCAGAGCCCGGTGCGCCAGCCCATGGTGAGCGCGGTGAACAACGCGAAGACGCCGAGGACCGACCAGACCATCGCCCACGTCGAGCCGGTGCCGACAGCCTGGTCGATGACCAGACCGATGGCCACGGGTACGAGCGCCTCACACACCTGATGCAACGACCAGAAGCCGGCAGTCAGCGCGACACCGCGGCGCTGGCGCCGGAACATCTCACCAATGAGCCGGCGGGTCGGGTTCGCCTCTGCCATTCCACCCCACCTACGACAAGTTAGGAGAGGCTAACTTGCCGCCGGGGGCCACCGTCAAGCCGATTGCCGGCCGCCCTACAGGTGGTGATCCCGGCCCCACACGTACAGATCGCGTTCGCGGCGGCGTTTCGGAACGGCGGCGAGGACGAGGCGACGGAAGAGGCCGAGGTTGGCGGGCAACGCGGCAATGTCGCCGGCCCGCAGCCGTGGACTGGCGACGATCAGAGCACCGTCACGCATGGTCACGACGGCGCGGTACTGGCGTACGTCGCCGGGACCGTCAGGGCGGAACAACGTCTCGCCCGGACGCCGCGCGCGGATGATGTGGCGTGCGCCCGGGTGAAGGTGATCGAGGAGGGCGTGCGGGCCGTCCGGTTCGCCTTGGCGGACGAGCCTGGCCAGCGTGTCCGAGTCGACGGAGACGAACGCACCCGGATCTCGCGGCCACCGCCAGCGGTTCCACGAAGGCCGGAGGTCGGGGGCCGTTCCCGGCGGTGGCCACGCCGGGGCCGCCTCGAGAAAGGCGATGTCGACGTTCGTTTCGGCCAGCCGCGAGCGCAGCCACGCCCGCTGGAACTCGTCGGCCGTCTGCCAGGTCCACACCAGGCCGCCGCCGCTGGTCCGGCCGGCTCCCGGCAGGTGGTGACAGACATCGGCGATCGCCGCGATCTGGGCGAGGTGCCCGTCGGGATGCGTCGCGTGCTCTGGTCGGTTCGCGAGCAACCGGATCTCGATCATCGCCCGCGACAGCAGGGTCACGTTCGCCTCGTGGAGCTGGTTCCGCGACGGGGTTCGACGCGGACGCATGGCCAAAACCGTATCGCCCTGTCGCTGTCAGTCTGGGTCGAGGTCGATCCGGACGGTCAACGGGCTGGTGTCGGACAGCCCCGCGGTGGCCAGGCACAGTCGGCGGGCCAGGCCGGCGTGCGCAAGGATCCGTCGGCGTTCGGCCGGGTCGTCGTCGGGAAGCAGGCGAGCGACGCCGGTGCGCCATCGCCCGCGACTTACCTTGACCCGGACGCGGGGATCGGCCTCCACATTGCGCACCCAGTCGGCGTCGCGGCCGTGCTGGGAGACCAGCCAGAAGGCCTCGCCGTCCGAGCCGTCGCAGACCGGTGTGCGGCGCGGCTTGCCCGAGCGCCGCCCGGTCGTCTCCAGCAGAGCGTCACCCGGGATGGGGAGCCGCAGCGTCCACGCGAGCCGGACGACCGGGTTGACGACCCGCCGCTGAATCGCCATACGCCCGGATTACCCCGGATCGCGTGGAAGATGCGCCTGCGTAATCGGCCCCCGACGGGGTATTTAGTAGCTATCAGCCCGTCCGTCCGAGGAGAGGAACCACAGATGCTCGCCACCGTTGTCAGGCGTTGGGCCGTCGTGGCGGTCGCCCTGCCGCTGGCCGCCGCCGGGATTCGAAAAGTCAGTCAGGTCGTCGAAGCCCGCCGCGGACCCAGCGGGGTGACCAGGAGCATGCGGCAGTTCGCCGATCTGCTCGGCATGGGGCGCCGTAAGCGGCGTCGGTTCTTCTGAGTTCGGCCCAGCCCTCCGGGAAGTGAGACGGTCACACCCTTCGGCCCATTGACGCGACGCCCGGAAACACTGACGCTCATCATTGGATGGTCACTGCGTCGCGGGGAGCGTGTGATGAGCCGGAGAATCTTCAGCATGGGCACTATCTGTGTCCTGATGGCGTCGCTGGCGGCGGTCGTGGCCGCCACGCCCGCACTGGCGGACCCAGGCAACGGCACCCGGTTCAAAGCCCCGCCCGCGCCGTCGGCGGCTGCCGTGGCGCGTATGGCCGCCGTGCCTGCGCGGACGCCCCAGATCACGCCGCGGCTCACGCCGGTCATCTTTCCGCCCGATGGTTATTACAACTGCGCGGTCGACAACCTATGCGTTGTCGTATGGGATCCCAACTACCTGTACGTCTACGGCAACGGGTCGGCGAGGATCGGCGCCTGGCGGCAGTTCAACCTGTTCAACTGCTACGAATACACGCTGATCGACTGGTACTCGTTGGGCTTCTACCACAACAACCAGCGGCCGTCGGGGCCGAACGGCATACGGTCCTATTTCAGGAACCAGTACCACAACAACCTGACGACCATCACGCCGGACAACATCGGGCATGGGTACATGTGGGACCCGATCTGGTACATCAGGAACTGCTGACCGTTCGGCCGAGGCCGATCGTCCGTACGCGGGACCCCGATCGGCAGACCGCACCGATCCCACTCGTCCGCACGTACGGGGACTAAGGGATCATGTGGTCGTGAGCTTCGATCTGGTAGTGCTGGCAGCTGGGACCACGGCGACGTTGGACGATGTGCGGGCAATGGCGGATCGGTCCGTCGGCCGGCCGCGGGTGGAGGGCGACCCCGACCCGCGGATCGCGGCCTTCTACGAGGATCTGCGGGCCGGTTTCAGCGACGACCCGGCGTACGACGGTGACTCGCCCTGGGTGACCACCCCGCTGGTGGTCGGCGTCGACCACGTGGCGATGTCGATCGTCCACTCCCCGGTCGGCGACGACGCCGTGGACGTCGTGCTCCAGCTCGCCGAGAAGCACGGCCTCGTCGTCTACGACCCGCAGGGTGACGAGGCGACCGGCCTGGACGGCGATTACGCCGACGCGGTGGGCTGACCTCAGACCTTCGCCACGACCTCTTCGATCACCTGGACCATCTTGTCCTGCGGCACGATCTTCGGGGCGGCGAACAGGACCAGGCGCAGATCCTCCTGGTACGGGAGCGTCACCACCACGATCCGGATCGAGTCCGAGACGTAGCCGACGCCCGCCTCGCCGACGTCCTCGACCGGAAGCTCGCGCGCCTTCAGCTTGGTGGTGGACGACGAGCCGAGGACCTTCACCACCGCGCTCGCCGGCAGGATCTGGCACGCGGAACTGATCTTCGCCAGCCGCTCCGGGCCGGTCGGCGAGGGTGGCGCGGCCGATGGCGGAGCCGGCACCCACGCACCGCCGCTCGCGCCCTCCGCGCCGCAGCCGGTGAGCGCCGCCACCACCACGCACGCCAACAGCAGACTCCGAACAACCCCGTTTGCCCCGAACAATGGAACGACCTTCCGGTACGGGCGCCGGGCGTACCCCGGACGCTCTGTTGATCAAGCGTTGACCCGCGTGCCGGCGTCACGCGGACGTGGATGAACTTCCGATGACCGATCGGGACAGCCCGGCCGCCCGGCGGCTTCGCTGTGAGATCGTTCGCGGCGGGAGGTGCGGATGCTTCTCGTCGTGCTGCTCGGCCTGTCGGCCGCAGTCCTTCTCTCGGTCGCGGCGGCGCTGCAGCAGCACGCGGCCCAGCGGGTGGCGCGCGCGAAACCGGTCCGGCGCGGGCCGCTGCCGCTGCTCGGGGTGGCCCACCGGTTGCTGCGCTCGCCGATGTGGCTGTCCGGCCAGGTCGCCGGTGCGCTGGGCGCCGGCGTGCAGGGTGCCGCGCTGCACCTCGGCTCGGTCGCGCTCGTCCAGCCGCTGCTGGCCACCCAACTGCTCTTCGCGCTGCCGCTCGGCGCGCGGCGCACCCGGCGCCGGCCGCGGGCCAGTGACTGGTTGGCGGCCGCCGCCATCGTCGGCGCGCTGACGCTGTTCCTCTCGGTCCGCGGCGCGGTGCCCGCAGGCGGACACTCCGACCCTGGTCGCGTGCTGCTCGCGGTGGTCCTGACTGCGGCCCTGGCCGGCCTGCTCGTCACCGTGGCGGCGACCTGGAAGCCCGGCTACGCCACCCTGCTCGCCGTCGGCGGCGCCCTCTGCTCCGCGTTGGCCGCGGTCCTGCTCAAGGTGACCTCGGAGAGCGTCGCCGAACGCGGCGTGGTGGTGACGATCCAACACTGGCCGATGTACGCGCTGCTCGGCGCGATCGCCGGCGCTCTGGTGCTCGGCCAGCAGGCGTTCGCGTCCGGCTCGTTGGCCGCCGCCGTGACCGCGGGCTCGGTCACCAATCCCGTGGCCAGCTACCTGCTCGGCATCCTGGCCTTCCACGCGGCGCTTCCCCACGGTGCCGGCCCTCGGGCCGCCCTGGCCGGCGCGGCCGTGCTGCTGGGCACCGGTGCCTGGGTGCTGAGCCGCTCTCCCCTCACCGGCGTCTCAGGCGGCGAGCTCGACGTCCGGCAGCCTCGGCGGGCGGAGGCCGGCCAGCATGGGCAGGTCCTTGCTGATCACGCCCGTCACGCCGATCCGCCGCGCGTGCGCCAGCGCGGACGGCGAGTCCACCGGCCAGGCCAGCACGGTGTCGGTGGCCCGGCGCAGTTCCTCGACAATGGGCGCGGACAACAGCCGCAGCCGGATCGACACTCCGTCCACCCGGCCGCGGCGCAGGCGGGCGCGCAGGCGGGCCAGTTGCAGCGGGTCGCTCGCGGACAGGATCCGCCGCACGTGCGGCTGGCCGGCGAACGCGTCGAGCATCGTCCACTGCTTGGTGCACACCGCCACCGGTACGCCCGGCGCGTACTCCCCCAAAGCCTCAGCGACCAGCGGCGCGACCGCGAGTGACGGGCCCTTGAGGTCGAGCATCAACCTCGGGTCGCCGGCGGCGGTGGCCAGCACCTCGGGCAGCGTCGGCACGACCAGGTCGCGCCGCCGGTGCACCTCGAGCCACTTCTCCCAGTAGAGGTGCGGTCCGATCGCCTTGCGGTGCCGGACCTCCAGCGAACCGCGATAGAGGTGCACGTCGGCCTCGACGAGGTCGACGTCGGCGGCGAGCGCGGCGCGCAGGTCAGCAAGGGTGTTGCCGGCCCGGTGTGCGACGGAAAGCAGGCTCATGAGCGGCAGAGTAGCGCTCCACGAATGCCCGGACGCCGATGCCTGGGCGACCGGGGGTTGAGCAGCCGGCAAAGAGACGGTACGAGTGCGTGCGGGTGGGACGCCCGGGATATGTGAGACGGATTCTCCGGATCCTCATCTTTTGCGCCTTACGTCCGGCACTATCGGCCGTACGGGCATGAGCGTGCCGCATGTCCGGCTCGGGACCGGAGTGACGCGAGCGGCTGATTACGGGGGATCAGAATGAAGAAACGAGCGCGGCTCGGTGCCGTGGCAGTGATGAGCGCGATGGGTCTGCTGGCGCAGGTTCCCGCGTTCGCCCGGGTGCAGTCGGAGGTGACCGGCCCGGTCACGGACAGGTGTGCGACCACGGACGCGCCCGCGGACGACTGGGCCGAGCCGTACGACGGCGAGGTCTACCTGGACCCGGCACCGACCGACGTGCCGTTGCCGCCGCTGGCCGCCGCGCCGCACGGGGTCGCACCGAGCCCCGACCCGTCGGCGCCACCCGCGGTGGCGGAGCCGACCGCCACCCCCGCGCCGGCGGACACCGCCGGACTCGCCGCGCCACAGGTCGCACCCTCCCCGGGGCCGACCGACCTGCCCCCGGTCGCACCGCAGACCGCGCCGACGCCGGCCCCGGCGGTGTCCGGCGTGACGGTCGACCCGCCGGCCGTCGCCGGTCCGACACCCAGCGCCGAGCCGTCTGCGCCGGGCCTGGCCACGGTGCCGCCGGCGGACCCGCCGTCGCAGCCGGCCGTGGTCGTGCCGGGACCCACCGCCACCCCCGACCCGAACCTGCCGATCGACCCCAGCACCGACCCCACGGCGCTGGCTGACCCCTCGACGCTGGCTGACCCCACTGCGCTGGCTGACCCCACGGCGCTGGTCGATCCCCTTGCCCCGGTCGACCCGAACGCCCTCGCCGCGCCGACGCCGACCGCCGACCCGAGCACGCTGCCGGGTTTGACGGTGGAGCCGGACGCGACCGCCATGCCCGACCCGAACGCGCTGCCGGGCGGAGTCGGCGGCGGAGCGGCCGAGCCGGGTGTGCCGGTCGAGCAGTTGGTCGTCCCCACGCCGGCTCTCACCCCGGACCCGCTGGCCGCCGCTGCGACCGAGGCGCCCGGTCTGGTCGCGGCCGAACCGGAGCTGACACCGACACCGAGCGCCGCACCCGCCGTCGCCGAACCTGACCTCGCCGCGCCTGACCTCGCCGCACCCGATGCCGCCGCGACCGGGCTGGCGCCGGCCGCGCCGGACCCGGCCGCCGCCCTGGGTGAGCCGTCGGCCGCGCCGTCCGGTGTGCTGCCGGGCGTCACCCCGAGCGCCGCGCCGTTCGACCCGTACGCCCTGGCGCAGCCGGCCGACCCGACCACGGTGACCGGGGAGGCCGCACCGCAGCCCGGTTGGAGTGGCAGCGCGCAGGACTGGTCCGGCCTGCCGCAGGACGACGGGTGGAGCCAGGACGGTTCGGTGCACAACGGCGAGAGCACGTGGATCGACGAGGCCCCGGCGGCCGACTCGTTCCAGGCGCCGGAGGCGGACGCGTGCGCACCGGACGCGGAGCCGCCGGCCGCCGACCCGTACAGCGACGGCTACGCCGATGGCTATGACGCCGGCTACGAGGCGGCGCTGGAAGAGCACGGGCTGCTGGACGAGCAGTGGTCGACGGAGCCGGAGTACCAGCAGGAGGCGGACCCGGCGCCGGAGACGCACAACTACGAGGAGCCCGCGCAGCAGCACAGCGAGCCGCAGCGGCACGAGCCGCAACAGTCCTACCAGGACGCTCCGGACGTGCGTGACGTGCCGGACGCGCCGGCCCCGCAGCGCGAGCCGGTCGCGGTCGACCCGGTCCCGCCGGCACCGGTGAACCCGGAGCCCGTCGTGCAGGAGCCCATGGCACACGGACCGATGGCGCAGGGACCGATGGGTTACGGACCGATGGCGCACGAACCGGCCGCGCAGGAGCCCGCCGCGCAAGAGCCGGCCGCGCAGGAGCCCGCCGCGCAGGAGCCGGCACGGGTCGACGCCGGCCCGTGGGGTCCGGGAGCCGCGGGCATCACCGTGGCGAAGCCGACCGGCGAGGACCCCGGCAACGGTCCGGCGACCAATAGCTGGATGCCCGGCGACGCGGGCGCGGAGACCAAGGACGCCAAGCCGGCGAAGAAGACGTCCAAGACCACCAAGGCGGCCAAGGCCAAGACGGCGAAGCCGAAGACGGCGGGCTAGCCCCGTCCACCCGCCGCCCGCAGCCTCGTCCGGCGCTGCGGGCGGCGCGGTGTGTCCGGGGTCAGGAGGCGGTCACCGCCACCTCGAGCCAACCGGGACTGCGCCGGTCGAACTCGCGGTAGCCGGACAGCACGTCGGTCAGCGGCTCGTGCTGGGTGAGCATGCGCCGGGTGTCGACCGCGCCGTGCTCCACCATGGACAGCAGTCGAGGGATGTACCGGGGATGGTTCCCGTTCCCCATGTTGATTTTCAGGTTCCGGTTCATCGCCAGGCCGAGCGGGAAGAACCGGTCGGTACGCGGATAGACCCCGACGATGCCGAGGGTGCCGGCCTTGGCGAGGCTCTCCACCGCCCACTCCCCCGCCTGGGCGGGCGCGTCGCCCGGCTCCCACTGGCCGTCGTGCGCGTTGGTCACCGGCGCGATGGTGCGCACCTCGTCGCGATGCTCGGCGTCGTGCGCCCGGGCGTCGGCCGCGGCGGGACCGGACCGCGCACTCTCCGCGTCGACACCGACGGCGTCGATCGCCCGGTCCGGACCGGTGCCGAGGGTCAGCTCCAGCAACGCCTCGACGGGGTCCTCCCGGTCGAAGTCGACGATCTCGGCGCCCAGGGCGCGGGCCCGTTCGAGGCGGTCCGGATGGTGGTCGACGGCGATCACCCGGCCGGCGCCACGCTGGAACGCCGACAGGATCGCGAACTGGCCCACGGGTCCGCAGCCGAAGACGGCCACCACGTCGCCGTCGGAGACGTTGGCGATCACGGCGCCGAAGTAGCCGGTCGGGTAGATGTCGGACAGCGCGATCGCCGCGTCGTCGGAGACCGCGTCCGGCAGCGTGAACATGTTGGTGTGCGCGCACGGCACCCGCACGTACTCGGCCTGCGTCCCGTCGAACGAGCCGGTCGAGGCGGGCGAGCCGTAGGACGCCGTGCCCGAGCGCCGGCCCGCGGGGTTGATCTCGTCGCACTGGGCGAAGTAACCGGCCCGGCAGTAGACGCAGGAGCCGCAGCCGAGCACCGCGGAGAGCAGCACCCGCTCGCCGGCCACGTGGTTGCGGACGCCCTGGCCGACCTCTTCGACCACACCGACACCTTCGTGCCCGAGGATGGTCCCCGGCCGCATGCCCGGCACCGTGCCACGGACGAAGTGCAGGTCGGTGCCGCAAATGGCGGCGGTGGTGATCCGTACGACCGCGTCGGTCGGGGTCTCGAGCTTGGGCTCGGCCACGTTGTCCAAGCGGATGTCGCCCACGCCGTGGAACACGACGGCTTTCATCGTCGACCGCCTCTCGATGCGAGGATCGGGGCGGGCCGGCGGCATCACGTCGACGGGGCGCGATGCGCTGACCCGTCTCCCTCACCATCGCACGGCCCGCGCGGCGTCGCGGCGATTAGGCTGGAACTCCTCGCCCCGGTTTGCCGCACACCAGTCGACCCGAGGGATGCACGGCATGGCGACGACATATCTGGAAACCGATAACCGGACCAGCACGGCCGCGGACGGGATCACCTACGCGTACCGCGAGTCTGGCGTGGGCGACCCGCCCCTGGTGCTGCTCCAGCATTTCCGCGGCAACCTCGACAACTGGGATCCGGCCCTGATCGACGCGCTCGCGGCGAACCGCCGCGTGATCATGTTCGACTACGCCGGTGTCGGCGCCAGCACCGGCAGCACCGCCGACAACGTGGACCAGATGGCCCGCGAGACGACCGCGTTCCTCACCTCGCTCGGGCTCGACCGGGTCGACCTGCTGGGCTTCTCGATCGGCAGCTTCGTCGCCCAACGCATCGCGCTGGACCGGCCCAGCCTGGTGCGCCGGCTGGTGCTCGCCGCCACCGCGCCCCAGGGTGCGGAGGGCATGTTCGGCTGGGCACCCGAGGTGATCGGTGCGCTGAACACCAAGGAGGGCAGCCCGGACGGCTATCTGTCGGTGTTCTTCGCCGACAGCGACAGCAGCCGCGCGGCCGGGGCGCAGACGCTGAAACGCATCTTCGCCCGCGACGCCGGCCGGGACACACCGGTCTCGTCGGATGCCTGGACCGCGCAGTACGACGCGGTGGTGCGGTGGGGCAATCCGGACCACGGCGCGCTGCAACGCCTCAGCGCGATCGACATCCCGGTCTTCGTCGCGAACGGCGACCACGACCCGATGATCCTGCCCCGCTACAGCCACCTGGTCGCCGGGCTGCTGCCGCACGCGGACATCAAGACGTATCCGGACTCCGCGCACGGCTTCTTGTTCCAGCACTTCCGCGAGTTCGCCGACGACGTGACCGCGTTCCTGGACGAGCCGGACGTCACGGGGTCCACCAGCCGAGGGTGACGCCGTCCGGGTCGTAGCGCCGGCGCACCTGGCCGAGCCGCTCGCGGATGTCGTCGGGCCAGCACGCGGCGACCCGCTCCGGCGTGATCGGCTGGGCCAGCACGTTGGGGTTGTTCACGGCGGAGATCCACGGCGCGGCGACGCTGTCCCAGCGGGCGGCGGCGGCCGGCACGACGGTGTCGAAGAGCTCCGGCTGCGCGGACACCAGCGCGATCACGTAGTCCGAGGCGCGGCCGCCGACCGCCGAGCCGCCGGGGACGTCCCGGCTGGTGGCGCCGCCGAGGTGCCGCCACTCGGCGGCGAAGAACGGCGAGTCCGTCGCGTCCGGGCCCGCCATCTCCAGGAACACCGTCGCCAGACCCTGGTCGGCCCGATCGATCATCGTGCCGTGCACGTACGCCGGGATCGGGTCGGTCGGGTCGTTGTGGATCCGGCCCAGCTCGGTGGTCGGCACCTCACCGAGCAGGTCGAGGTAGACCGGCGCGGCCGCCCGCAACGGCGCCACCAGCCGCTCCCCCTCGGCCGGGTCGCCCGGGAACGCGAACCGCACGCCCAACAGCTTCCTGCCCCGCATCGGCTCGGGCACCTCCGGCAGCGGCGGGAACGCGACGGCCTGCACGCTGGTGGTCACCCGGTCGTCGGCGCCGTCCGTCCAGTCGACCCAGGCGCGCAGCATCCGGTCGATGTCGGGAGTGTCCACGAAGAACGATCCACCGTAGACGGACGTCAGCTCGACCAGCCGGACCCGCACCTCGGTCACCACGCCGAGCCCGAACTTGCCGCCGCGCAGCGCCCAGAACAGATCCGGGTTGGTGTGTTCGTCAGCCTCGACCACCTCGCCCTCGCCGGTGACGACCGTGAACCCGATCGCGTAGTCGGAGCTGAAACCGTGGCTGCGGGCCAGCGGTCCCATCCCACCGCCGAGCAGATAGCCGACCGCGCCGACGCGCGGGGACGAGCCGGTGATCGGGGCCAGCCCGTACGCGGCCGCCGCGTCGACCACCGCCTTCCAGCGCACGCCGGCGCCGATCGCCGCCGTGCGGGTCTCCGGGTCCACGTGCAGGTGGTCGAAGCGGGAGGTGTTGAGCAGCAGGCCGGACCCGATCTCCAGCTCGGCGCCGTGCCCGGTGCCCTGCACGGAGATCCGCATGCCGGCCTCGCGGGCGTACCGCACCGCCGCCACCACGTCCGCCACCGACGTGGCCGTCGCCACCAGTTCCGGGCGCGGGTTGAAGGCGAGGTTGAAGCCCGCCACGGCCGCGGCGAAACCCTCGTCGCCGGGCTCGAGAACCGGTCCGCCGACCTTGCCGGCGAGTGTGGAAGTCATTTCGCTGATCCTTCCTGGGTGTGGCTCAGTCGGCCCTGGGTGGGCCGAGCAGTCCAATCTCGGTGACATCGAGGGACGCCTGTAGCTCGCGCATCACGATGTCGTCGATCTCGCGGCGGTCCCGCATCGCAGTGACGGCCAGCCGCTCGTGCTCGAGCACGCCAAGCCGCAGCCGGCGCTCGAGCTGCTCGGCGCTGGTCAGCTCGGAGTGCCCGTCGCCGCTGCGGGCCTCGCTGACGGCCAACTCGTAGTCGCCCCGGACCCGGTCGGTCATGTACGCGGGAGCGGACAGCGACCGCGCCACCGCCGGCAGGGCGGCCAGCCCGGCTTCCGCCGCCCGGACCCGGGCGTGCCGGGCCTCGTCGATCCGGGCGCTGTCGCCGGTAAGCCCGGCCCAGCGGACGATCATCGGCAGGGTGAGCCCCTGCACCAGGATCGTCGTCAGGATCACCACGGAGGTGACGAAGACGATCAGGTCCCGGTCCGGGTAGGGCGTGCCGTCGGAGAGCACCGACGGGACAGCGAGGGCCGCGGCCAGGGAGACCGCTCCGCGGAAGCCGGCCCACCCGTACGCCGTGCGGACCTTCCAGTTGAGCCGCCTGGTGCGCTGGACCGCGCGGCGGTCGAGCAGCCGGATCAGCAGGGCTGCCAGGTGGATCCAGACGATCCGCGTCACCATCACGACGGCGGCCGCCGCGAAGGCGATGCCTACGGCCCGGCCCATCTGGTCGTTGTCGATCCGCCGTGCGGCGGCCGGGATCTGGAGGCCCACCAGGACGAACAGGCTGCCGTTGACGATGAAGGTCGAGAGGTTCCAGAAGGCGAACGCCTGCACCCGGGAACGGGCCCGGATGACCCGCGGGCCGGCGTACGAGTGGACCAACCCGACCACCACGACGGCGACCACGCCGCTGGCGTGGATGACGTCACCCACGAAGAACGCCGCGAACGGGGTGAGGATCGACAGGCCGCCCTCGCGCAGCGGGTCGTCCATCCGCCGTCGGATCCAGATGAACAGGGCGCCGGTGACCAGGCCGGCGATCAGCCCGCCGACGATCGACCAGATCAGGTCGCCGGTGATCGCCAGCAGCGAGGGCGAGGTGCCGTCCACCAGCATGCCGAGCGCGACCGCGAACAGCACCAGCGCGGTGCCGTCGTTGATCAGGCTCTCCGCGCGCAGGGTCGTCAGGTTGCGGCGGGGCATCCGCTTGGCCAGGCCGGCGACCGCGGCGGCGTCCGTGGGCGCCAGGACGGCACCCAGGATCCAGGCGGCGGCCGACGCGACCCCGATCGCCTGGAGCGAGTAGGACAAAGCAACCATGGTTGCGATGACCAGGCCGATCGCGGACAGCAGGATCACCCGGATGTTGGCCCGGATCTCCCGCAGGCTGGTGTTGAGGCTCTCCCAGTAGAGGATGCCGGGCAGGAAGATCACCAGGACCGCGGACGCGGGCAGCCGGACGTCGGAGAGCCGCGGAATGAACGCCAGCAGGCCACCCATCACGAGCAGCAGGACCGGCGGCGCGACGCTGTAGCGCCGGCCGATGGTGGTGCCGACGATGACCGTCGCGCCAAGTGCGACGACCACGAGCAACCCTTCCAGCACCGCTTCACCCCCGTGTCCGCGGCTGGACCACCACCAGCATGCCGCGAACAGCCCCCGAACCAGGTGTGATCTAGGCCGTGTCCTGCCCTGATGAAGCGGCGGCTACCGCAGGTGCGGGTGCACCAGCTTCAGGGACAGCCACGCGGTGCCCACCCCGATGACCACGCCGATCACCGTGTCGATGAAACGCAGGATGGGCTGCTGCCACGGCTCCACGGGGCTGATCGTGGACACCACCAGCACCACGGCCGTGGTGATCGCCGCCGTGGTCGCGTCGCCCGGCCGGCCGATCAGCAGCCCGACCGCCGAGGAGATGCCGATCAGGAGCGCGAACGCCCAGAGGTGGAACGGCAGGAAGACGAGATAGACCAGGCAGATGACGAAGCTGATCAAGGTGCCCGACATCCGGGAGACGCCGGCCGCGAGGCTCTCCTGGAACGAGGCCCGGCTCACGAAAATCGTCGCGAGCGCCGCCCACATCCCGCCGAGCAGGTCGCTGTCGCGGCTGTCGAGGTAGACGTGGGTGAACACCCCACTGGCCAGCCAGAAGGCGAGCAGGCAGGCCAACCCGAGCACCGTGCTCTCGGCGAGCGCCAGCCGCACCCGCACCGGTGTCGGCGGCATTTTCGCAGGCTACCGCCGCGAACCCTTAGGAGTGCGGGGTTTCCGGGATCTCGACGTCTACTGTGGTCTGCTCCCGCAGTGCGGTGCTGACCGTGCAGTGCTTCTCGTGCACCCGCTCGGCGACCGACCGGAACACCTGCTCCGCCTCGGCGTCGTCCGGCGGCAGGGTCACGTCGTACGTCATGGTGATCGACCCGAGCTTGTTGGGCTTGACCCGCTCCGCGTCGAGCGTGGCGGCGAGCCGGGCCAGCCGGTGCCCGCGCTGCGCGGTCAGCGGCTCCACGGTGACGATGTTGCACCCGCCGAGCGCCGCGAGCAGCAACTCGACGGGGGTGAAGTCGGCGCCGTCCGACAGCCCGAAGCGGATCTCGGCGCCGCGACCGTTGCGGGCGACGTAACCGCCGTCATCGGTGCGCTCGACCTCTACGTTGTAGCCCATCTATTGATCATGCCACTGCCGCCCGGGCCGGGTCAGCCGTGGGCCTTGCCCCGCCCGCCCGGGCCGGTCTTCTTGCGGGGCTTGACCGTCACCGAGATCGGGCTGCCCTCGAAGCCGAACTCCTCACGCAGCTTCCGCTCGACGAACCGCTGGTAGCCGGGGTCGAGCAGGCCGGTGGTGAACAGCACGAAGCGCGGTGGCCGGGTGCCCGCCTGAGTGGCGAAGAGCACACGGGGTGCCCGCCCGCCGCGGACCGGGTGCGGGGTCTCCTGCACGAGCGCGGTCAGCCACTGGTTAAGCTGGCCGGTCGGCACCCGGGCCTCCCAGGACGCCAGCGCCTTGCGCAGCGCGGGAGCCAGCTTGTCGACCGCCCGGCCGGTCTTGGCCGAGATGTTGACCCGGATCGCCCACGGGATCCGCTTGAGCTCGCGGTCGATCTCCTTCTCGAGCTGGTAGCGCCGGTCGTCGTCGACCAGGTCCCACTTGTTGAAGGCGATGACCAGGGCCCGGCCGGCCTCGACCACCATCGTCAGGATCCGCTGGTCCTGCTCGCTGATGGGCTCGGACGCGTCGAGCAGCACGGCGGCCACCTCGGCGGCCTCGATCGCGCCGGCGGTGCGCAGCGACGCGTAATATTCCGTGCCGCTCGCGTGGCTGACCCGCTTGCGAAGCCCGGCGGTGTCGACGAGCTGCCAGGTCTCGCCGCCGATGCCGACCAGCGAGTCGACCGGGTCGACGGTGGTGCCCGCGACCGAGTCGACGACCGCGCGCTCCTCCTTGGCCAGCTTGTTGAGCAGCGATGACTTGCCGACGTTGGGCCGGCCGACCAGCGCCACCCGGCGCGGGCCGCGCGGGGCGTCGTCGTCGATCGGCGGCGCCGGCTCCGGCATCGCGGCGAGGATCAGGTCGAGCAGGTCGCCGGAGCCCCGGCCGTGCAGCGCGGAGACCACCTGTGGCTCGCCGAGGCCGAGCGTCCAGAGCGAGACGGCCTCCATCTCGATCGCGTTGTTGTCGGCCTTGTTGGCGACCAGGATCACCGGCTTGTTGCTGCGCCGGAGCATCCGCACCGCGGCCTCGTCGACGTCGGTCGAGCCGACCATCGCGTCGACCACGAACAGCACCACGTCGGCGGTCTGCACGGCGATCTCGGCCTGCATCGCGATGGCCTTGGCCCGGTCGCGCGCGTCGGGCTCCCAGCCGCCGGTGTCGACGACCGTGAACTGGCGGCCGTTCCACTGGGCGTCGTAGGGCACCCGGTCCCGGGTCACGCCCGGGGTGTCCTCCACGACGGCCTGCCGGCGACCGATAATCCGGTTGACCAATGTGGACTTGCCCACGTTGGGCCGGCCGACCACGGCGACCACCGGCACAGGGCCGGTGTCGATGGCGTCGGCATCCACATCGGACACCTCAGGATAGGGCGACGTCATGCCGTCACCA
The DNA here is from genome assembly GCF_900107455.1 of Asanoa ishikariensis. Classification (GTDB taxonomy): domain Bacteria; phylum Actinomycetota; class Actinomycetes; order Mycobacteriales; family Micromonosporaceae; genus Asanoa; species Asanoa ishikariensis. The sequence goes on from NZ_FNQB01000007.1 coordinate 149,491, forward strand.
TGGCACGCAACCGCGCGACCGCCTCGTCGATGCCCATCGCCGTGGTGTCGAGCACCACCGCGTCGGCCGCCTGCTGCAGCGGGTCGGCCGCCCGGGTGGAGTCGAGCGTGTCGCGCCGCAGGAGATCGGCGTGGGTGTCGTCGACGGACGCGGTGGTCTCCAGCGAGCGGCGCCGGGCGCGCGCGTCGGCGGACGCCGTCAGATAGACCTTGAGGTCGGCGTCGGGCGCCACGACCGCGCCGATGTCGCGGCCCTCGACCACGATCCGGCCGGCCGACTCGATCAACGCACGTTGCTGTCCCACCAGTAGCTGGCGCACCGCGGGCACGGCCGCCACCGCGGACACCGCGGCGGTCACCTCCGGGCCCCGAATGTCGGCGTCGACGTCGACCCCGTCGGCCCGCACGTGCGGGGCCGTCGGGTCGGTGCCGATCGCCAGGTCGAGCTCGCCGGCCACCTTTGTGATCCCTTCCAGGTCGGACAGGTCGACGCCGTAGCGCAGCACCGCCCACGTCACGGCCCGGTACATCGCGCCCGTGTCTAGATATTGAGCGTCGAGCGCGGACGCCAGCCGCCTCGAAACGGTGGATTTGCCGGAACCCGACGGGCCGTCCACGGCCACCACACACCGACCGTTAGCCAACTCGTCTGCCACCGTTCCTCCTCGCCGTCAGCACCTATTCTGCCTGGTCGGGCAGAATCAATCGCCGACGGCCTTGAACAGTGCCCCGACCTCGGCGTTCGTGAGGCGCCTGGTGCGACCGGGTTTGAGATCACCGAGGCGGATCGGCCCGATCGCGGTGCGCACGAGCCGGTTGACCGGGTGGCCGACGGCGTCCATCATCCGGCGGACGATCCGGTTGCGCCCCTCGTGGATCACGATCTCGATCTGCGCCGACCGGGCGAACGCGTCGACCAGCCGGAACTTGTCGACCTTGGCCGGGCCGTCCTCGAGCTCGACGCCGCTGAGCAGCGACCGGCCGACCGCCCGCGGCAGCGGACCGGGCACCTCGAGCACGTAGGTCTTCGGCACCCCGAACGAGGGGTGCATCAGCTTGTGCGCCAGCGTGCCGTCGTTGGTCAGCAGCAGCAGGCCCTCGCTGTCGGTGTCGAGCCGCCCCACGTGGTAGACCCGCTGGTCGACCCGGTCGAGGAACTCGTCGAGCGCGGTGCGCCCCTTCTCGTCGGCCATCGTCGAGACCACCCCGCGCGGCTTGTTGAACGCGAGATAGACCAGGTTCTGGTCGACGATCAACCGCTGCCCGTCGACGTAGATCTCCGCGCGGTCCGAGTCGACCTTGTCACCGAGCTGGGCGACCTTGCCGTCGACCGTCACCCGGCCACGGAAGATCAGGTCCTCACAAGCCCTGCGGGACCCTACACCGGCGCTGGCCAGCACCTTTTGTAGGCGCTCAGCGTTCGCCATCTGCCACCTCGTCGACATCGTCAGGAAGGAACGGCGCCAGGTCCGGGAGCTGGTCGACAGTGTCGAGTCCGAGCTTCTCCAGGAACAGCGTCGTCGTGCGGTAAAGGTACGCGCCCGTCTCCGGCTCCGTGCCGGCCTCCTCCACGAGACCCCGCGCGGTGAGTGTGCGTACGACGCCGTCGCAGTTCACACCCCGGATGGCGGAGATCCGGCCTCGGGTGACGGGCTGCTTGTAAGCGATCACCGCGAGGGTCTCCAGCGCCGCCTGGGTCAGCCGCACCGACTGCCCGTCGAGGACGAACCGTTCGACGTACGCGGCGTACTGCGGACGGGTGTAAAGCCGCCACCCGCCGGCGGCCCGGCGCAGCTCGAAGCCGTGCCCGGCCGAGGTGTAGCCGGCCGAGATCGACTCCAGCGCCGCCGCCACCCGCTCCGTGGGCAGTTCGAGCACCTGCGCCAGGACGATCTCCTGCACCGGCTCGTCCACGACGAGCATGATCGCCTCCAGGGCGCCCCGCAGCTCATCCTCATCGATGGTCGGAATTTCGGCATCGGATACGCGCGACGTTGCGGGCGTGGCGACCTCGGCCGCACTGTCGCCCGGGGTGGCGCCGGGGTCGGCCTCATCGGCCAGGTCGACCAGCTCGGTGTCGGGCGGCGCCTCGGGCAGCTCGGCCGCGACCAGCGGGTCCAGCTCCTCGGGCGCGGTGACGTCCTCGGCGGCGCCGATCGCCTGTGCCGCGTCGATCGTGTCGGCCTCTGCCGCGAGCTCAGACTCCTCCGCAGGTTCCGGCTCGGTCACCCCTTCGGGCTCTTGGCGTGGGCGTTCCCATGGGGGCACCCAGGCTGCTGCCTGTTCGGCCAGGGATGCCTCGCGGCCCGGGTCGGCGCCGCCGCGCTCCGTCACTGGTCCTGCTCCTTAGCTTGTTCAGCTTCTTCCGGTGCCGGCTGCTCCGGTGTGCCGGCGTACTCGTCGACCTTCAGCTCGCCGACCGCGTCGCCGCCGATCCAGCGGACCGTCAGCTCGCCCAGGGCCTGCACCTGCTCGAAGCCGATCAGGTTCTCCCGGTAGAGCTCCAGCAGCGCCAGGAACCGGGCGACCACCTCGAGCGTGCTCTCGCAGTCGATGGTCAGCACCTGGAACGTCGCCGTGCCGGACCGCCGGATCCGGTCGCGCAGCAGTATCGCGTGCTCGCGGACGCTGACCTTGACGTCGTGGATGTGCGCGATCGACACCGTGGGCGGAGCCGCTTTGGGGGTCATCGCCCTGATCGCGAGTTTCAGCAGCCGGTCGGCACCGATCCCGAGGACGAGCTCCGGCAGCGCCTCCGCGTACCGCGGCTCCAGGGTGACCGCCCGCGGGTAGCGCCGGGCGCCCTCCTGCTCCAGCAGCGCGATGTGGGCGGCCGCCTCCTTGAACGCCTTGTACTGCAGGAGCCGGGCGAACAGCAGGTCGCGGGCCTCCAGCAGGGCCAGGTCCTCTTCGTTCTCCACCTGGGCGGCGGGCAGCAGCCGGGCCGCCTTGAGGTCGAGCAGGGTGGCCGCCACGACCAGGAACTCGCTTGCCTCGTCGAGCGGCCAGTCGTCGCCCATCGCCCGGATGTAGGCGATGAACTCGTCGGTGACGCTGCTCAGCGACACCTCGGTGACGTCGAGCTTGTGCTTGCCGATGAGCTGGAGCAGCAGGTCGAACGGGCCGGTGAAGTTGGCCAGCCGCACGGTGAACCCGGTCGCCGGTGCCGCGTCGGGCGTCAGGGCGTCGGCTGGCACCGACCCCTCGACCACGACGGGCGACGCAGGGGAAGCATCGGGTTCACTCACCGTTCGACCGTAGTCCACCGCTGTAACGGCGCCGTTCACGCCCACACCTCACGCACCGTCAGCACCGGCAGAAGGCCGGTGGAACCAAAGATCAGCGCTCAGCTTGCGCGGCGATGACCTCTCGGGCGAGCTGGCGGTAGTTGCGGGCACCGGACGACGCTGGGTCGAGCGTGGTGATCGGCGCGCCGGCCACGGTCGACTCGGGGAACTTGACCGTCTTGGTGATCACGGTCTGGTAGACCTTGTCGCCGAACGCCTCGACCACCCGTTGGAGCACCTGGCGGCAGTGGGTGGTGCGGCTGTCGTACATCGTGGCCAGGATGCCCTCGAGCTCGAGGTCGAAGTTGAGCCGCTCGCGCACCTTGTCGATGGTGTCGAGCAACAGGGCCACACCGCGCAGGCTGAAGAACTCGCACTCCAGCGGGATGAGCACGCCGTGCGCCACGGTCAGCGCGTTGATCGCGAGCAGGCCCAGCGACGGCTGGCAGTCGATCAGGATGTAGTCGTATTCCTTGCGGACCGAGCGCAGCACCCGGGCCAGCGCCATCTCGCGGGCGACCTCGTTGACGAGCTGGATCTCGGCAGCCGACAGGTCGATGTTGGCCGGCAGCAGGTGCAGCCCGGCGACGTCGGTCTTGATCACCACGTCTTCGGCCATGACGTCGTCCTGCATCAGCAGGTTGTAGATCGACAGGTCGAGGTTGTGCGGGTTGACGCCGAGGCCGACCGAGAGCGCACCCTGCGGGTCGAAGTCGACGAGCAGCACGCGGCGGCCGTATTCGGCCAGCGCGGCGCCGAGATTGATGGTCGACGTGGTCTTGCCCACGCCACCCTTCTGGTTGGCCAGGGCGATGATCCGCGCCGGGCCGTGCCGATCGGTCGGCATCGGCTCGGGGATCGGCTTGCGCATCGTGTAGGCGGCCGGGTCGGCCGGGCCGAGCTCGGCACCGAGGTCGAGAGCGGACTGTTGCGCACGGAGCTGCGAGGTCCACGCCTCGGCACGGTCACCGTTGCCAGCCATGTCCCTGCCTACCCCCTCCCGACGAACGTCCCACGCCGGAGTCCCGACTGTACGCCACGTCCCACCGGCCCCGGGTGCACCATATCGGCGTGTCGACACGCCAAGAAGCGGGTGTCAGCTATGTGCCCGCGGGTGTGCGGTGGCGTAAACCTCGCGCAACCGCTCCACCGTGACCAACGTGTATACCTGCGTCGTGGTCACGGACGCGTGCCCCAGCAGTTCCTGCACCACCCGCACATCGGCCCCGCCGTCGAGCAGATGCGTCGCGTACGAGTGCCGCAACGTGTGCGGAGACACGGCCCGCGCGCCCTCGACCGGCAGCCCGGCGCCGGCCGCGGCCTTGCGCAGGATCGCCCACGCGCTCTGCCGCGACAACGGCCCACCGCGGGCGTTGAGGAACACGGCCGGCGCTTTGGCCGCGAGGGCCGGACGGCCCCGCACCAGGTAGGCGTCCAACGCGGCCCGCGCGTAACCACCGACCGGGACGATCCGCGTCCGTCCGCCCTTGCCGTGCAGAGTGGCCGAGCCACTCTCCAGATCGAGGTCGTCGACGGCCGCGCCAACCGCCTCGGAGATCCGCGCACCGGTGCCGTAGAGGAACTCCAGCAACGCCCGGTCGCGTAGCTCAAGCGGCCCGTCGCCGCCGACGGACTCGAGCAGCCGCAGCACCTCGTCGACTTCGAGCGCCTTGGGCAGCCGGCGGGGCAGGCTCGGCGGCTTGACGTCGCGGCTGGCGTCGTCGGCGGCCAGCCCCTCGCGCACCGCGAACCGGTGCAGCCCGCGCACGGCGGAGGTGGCCCGGGCCGCGGACGCCGCCGACAGCGGCGGGTGCTCCGCGTCACCGTCCCGCAAGGCGGCGACATGCCCGGCGATCTCGGCCGGCGTCGCCGCCGCGAGGTCCGTCACCCCACGCCGGGCCAAGGTCACGAGATAGCGATCGAGATCACGCCGGTACGACGTCAGCGTGTTGCCCGACAGCCCACGCTCGACGGTCAGGTGGTCGAGGTAGACGCGGACCGCCCGCCGCAGAGCGGCCGCCGGCTCAGGCATTTCACTCGCGGGTGCCGGCGCGGACGCGGGCTCGCCCACCCCACGCGACGGCGAGGCAGGCGCGGGCTTGGCGCCCGCGCGCGACCGTCGCGCGGACGCGGTGCCGCCCGGCGCGCCCGAAGGCGACACTGCTGCGGGTTCGGGCATCGCGCGCGACGGCGGCGCCGGTGACTGTGGTGCTTCACCGGCGCCGGGCGTCGCGTGCGTCGCGGTCAGGCCAGCGCCTCCGCCAGCGGCAGGTGCCTCATGCCGTGCGCCTCCGCGACCGGGCCGTAGGTGACCTGGCCGTCGTAGGTGTTCAGGCCCAGGGCCAGCGCCGGGTCGCGGCGCAGCGCGTCGCGCCAGCCGCGGTTGGCGAGCTCCAGGGCGTACGGCAGCGTGACGTTGGTCAGCGCGTAGGTGCTGGTGTGCGGCACCGCGCCGGGCATGTTGGCCACGCAGTAGAACATCGACTCGTGGACCTTGTAGGTCGGGTCCGCGTGCGTCGTCGGACGCGAGTCCTCGAAGCAGCCGCCCTGGTCGATCGAGATGTCGACGAGCACGCTGCCCGGCTTCATCCGGCTGACGAGCTCGTTCGAGATCAGCGTCGGGGCTTTGGCACCGGGCACCAGCACCGCGCCGATCACCATGTCGGCGTCGAGAACAGCCCGCTCGACCTCGTACGCGTTCGAGGCGACGGTCTGCAGGTGGCCCTGGTAGATCGCGTCAGCCTGGCGGAGCTTGTTGATGTTGCGGTCGAGCAGGAGCACCTCGGCCTGCATGCCGAGCGCTATCGCGGCCGCGTTCATGCCGGAGACGCCGGCGCCGATCACGACGACCTTGGCCGCGTACACGCCGGAGACGCCGCCCATCAGGATGCCTCGGCCGCCGCCCTGGCGCATCAGCGTGTAGGCGCCGACCTGCGGTGCGAGCCGGCCCGCGACCTCGGACATCGGGGCGAGCAGCGGGAGCGCGCGGTCGACGGTCTCGACGGTCTCGTACGCGATGCCGGTGACCTTGCGGTCGATCAGCGCGTCGGTGCACTCCTTGGACGCGGCGAGGTGCAGATAGGTGAAGAGCACCTGGCCCGCGCGCATGCGGTGGTGTTCCTCGGCGATCGGCTCCTTGACCTTGAGCACCAGGTCGGCGGTGCCCCAGACCTCGTCCGGCCCCGGCAGGATCGTCGCACCGGCCGCGGCGAACTCGTCGTCCGTGATGGACGAGCCGAGCCCGGCACCGGACTCGACGAAGACCTCGTGACCCGCGCGGGCGAACTCGTGGACGCCTGCCGGCGTGATCGCCACGCGGTACTCGTGGTTCTTCACCTCGCGTGGGATTCCGACCTTCACATTGACACCTTCTCTCCCGCGTACGCCCGGTCACCGTTGACCAGGTCGTCTCCCGCGTCGGCGGCGAGTCTAGGGCGCCCCGGATCGCGGGGGCACACCCGCTCACCAGCGGACGCGCATTCAGTATTGCCCGCGGCTCGTGATCACCACACGGGGGCCGAAAGAAGGGCCCCCTGTGACTCAGGAGGCCCTTCTGAAACTCAGCGCACCAGCGGAGTGTCCGGGTCGCGCAGCGGGCGCCAGTCCTCGTCCCGGGCCCGGGCCGCGGCGAGCACACCGGCCACCGCGGCCGCGTTGGTGATCTCACCGCGCAGCGCCATCGCCACCGCCTCGTCCAGCGGCACCCACTCGACCGTGATCTCCGCCTCCTCGTCGGAGCGCTGGAACCGCTCCGCCTCGGGGATCGAAGACAGGCCACGCGCGAGGAAGACCCGGATCAGCTCGTCCGAGAAGCCCGGCGAGGTGTGCAGGTCGACCAGCAGGTCGAGCCGCTCACAGCGCAGGTCGGCCTCCTCGGCGAGCTCGCGGTCGGCGGTGCCGGTCGGTGGCTCCCCGGCCACGTCGACCAGGCCGGCCGGCAGCTCCCACATCGCCTTGCCGATCGGGTGGCGGTACTGCCGGACCAGCAGTACCCGGCCCTCGTCGTCGAGCGGCACCACGCCCACCGCGCCGACGTGCCGCACGTAGTCGCGGTCCGCCTGGCCACCGCCGGGCATGGTGACCCGGTCGGTGACCACGCTGAAGATCTTGCCGTGGAACCGCTCGATCCGATCGAGCACCGCGTACGCGTGCACCGACGTCACGACGATGCCGTCGCGCTGGCCCGCCCGTTGCTGGCCAGTTCCGGCTCCTCGGCGGTGAGCTGGTCGACCGGCAACTGGTCGGCCAGCGAGTAGGTCACCGCCGCCTTCACGAACGCCGCGAACAGCGGGTGCGGCCGGGTCGGCCGGCTCTTCAGCTCGGGGTGCGCCTGGGTGGCCACGAAGAACGGGTGGAGCTCCCGGTCGAGCTCGACGAACTCGACGAGCCGCCCGTCCGGCGAGGTGCCGCTGATCGCCAGCCCGGCCTTGGTCAGCGCGTCCCGGTAGGCGTTGTTGACCTCGTACCGGTGCCGGTGCCGCTCGGACACCTCGGTGGTGCCGTAGGCCTCCGCGACCAGCGAGCCCGGCGTCAGCTTGGCCGGGTAGGCGCCCAGCCGCATCGTGCCGCCCAGGTCGCCCTTGCCGGCGACGATCTGCTCCTGGTCGGCCATCGTCGCGATCACCGGGTGACCGGCGGTCTCGTCGAACTCCAGCGAGTTGGCGTCGGCGAGCCCGGACAGGTTGCGGGCCACGTCGATCGTCATGCACTGGAGCCCGAGACACAGGCCCAGCGTCGGGATGCCGTTCTCGCGGGCGAAGTGCGCCGCACCGATCTTGCCCTCGATGCCGCGGACGCCGAAGCCGCCCGGGATCACGATGCCGTCGACGCCGGCGAGTGCGGTGGCCGCGCTCTGCGGGGTCTTGCAGTCGTCACTGGGCACCCAGCGGATCTGCACGCGGGCCGTGTGGTGGAAGCCCGCCGCGCGGATCGCCTCGGTGACCGACAGGTAGGCGTCGGGCAGGTCGACGTATTTGCCGACCAGCGCCACGGTCACCGTGTGCTTCGGGTGGTGCACCCGCTCCAGGAGCTCGTCCCACGCCGCCCAGTCGACGTCGCGGAACGAGAGGCCCAGCCGGCGCACGACGTACGCGTCGAGGCCCTCGCGGTGCAGCACCTTCGGGATGTCGTAGATGCTCGGCGCGTCCGGCGCGGCGATGACCGCCTCGCGGTCGACGTCGCAGTACAGCGACAGCTTGTGCTTGAGCTTCTCCGGGATCTCCCGGTCGGAGCGGCAGACGAGCGCGTCGGGCTGGATACCGATGTTGCGCAGCGCCGCGACCGAGTGCTGGGTCGGCTTCGTCTTCAGCTCGCCCGACGGCGCCAGGTACGGCACCAGCGAGACGTGCAGGTAGAAGCAGTTGTCCCGGCCGATCTCGTGGCGAACCTGCCGGATCGCCTCGAGGAAGGGCAGCGACTCGATGTCGCCGACCGTGCCGCCCACCTCGGTGATCACCACGTCCGGGGTGCGGCCCTCGTCGTCAGGGTCGCCCATCGCCCGGATCCGGGCTTTGATCTCGTTGGTGATGTGCGGGATCACCTGGACGGTGTCTCCCAGGTATTCGCCGCGACGCTCCTTGGCGATCACCGCCGAGTAGACCTGACCGGTGGTGACGTTCGCCTTCCCGGACAGGTCGCGGTCGAGGAAACGCTCGTAATGGCCGACGTCGAGGTCCGTCTCCGCGCCGTCCTCGGTGACGAAGACCTCACCGTGCTGGAACGGGTTCATCGTTCCAGGGTCGACGTTGAGGTAGGGGTCCAGCTTCTGCATCACGACCCGGAGGCCGCGTGCACTCAGCAAATTGCCGAGGCTCGAGGCGGTGAGGCCCTTGCCGAGCGAGGAGGCGACACCCCCGGTAACGAAGATGTGTTTGGTCAGCCGTCCTGATGGGGCCAAGGCCTGCTCCCGTGGTCGTTTGTCAAGGTCGAGATCATGCGATCCACGGGATTCCACGGTAACACGTCCGCGCGGTCATGCCGCGCCGACACCCTCCGCGTCGACCTCCGGGGCCGGCTGGGCCGGCCTCGTGAAGTCGCTCGCGTGATCAAGCACACGTAGGGCGGTCAATGCCGCCATCGGGGCCACCACCGCCGCGGCCGCGCCGGCCAGGTCCAGGGCGGTCCCGCCGAGCAGCCCGCCGAGCACCACCGCGACGCCGATGCCGATCGCGCCGGCCCGCACCGACGGATACAGCCCGTACGCCCGGCGCAGGCCACCCCAGTCGCGCAACAGCGCCAACCAGAGCAGCGCGGCGCCGACCAGGGCCAGCAGCGTCAGCGGGCTCCCGACCAGGGCGTCGAGGTTGGCCTTGCTGGCCCGTTGCAGCGTGGTGCCGCCGGTGCCGTCGCCGAGCGCCTCCACGAACCGGCCCAGGCTGCCGCGCTCGGCGGCCGGCTGGCGCACCTCGATCCAGGCGAACACCGAGGTCACCGCGACTCCGGCCACCGACGCCCCGGCCAGCCGGCCCAGGGTGAGCCAGCCGCCGGTGCTGAGCGCCGTGGCGATGCACACACCGGCGGTCAACGCCACCGCGCCGATCGGGTCCGAGCCGACGTAGGGGCTGCCGACCAGGAACACTCCCACCGCACCGACCACGGCCACCACGAACGGGCGCCACGACTTGCTGAAGCGCTGGGCTAGCACGCCTGACCCGAGCAGGACACCGGTGAGGAAGACGCCCAGACCGACCGTGCCGACACCCGCGTACCGGTTGCCGTCCAGGACCGAGTAGCCCGCCACGCCGTTGAGCTGCAGCCGGGCGCCGGTGAGCAGGTCGAGGCCGACGACCGTGCCGGCGATCGTCACCACCATCGCCAGCGGCCCCAGGGTGCGCCGGAAGGCCGGGGCCAGCCGGACCGCGGCGGTGGCGGCGGCGAGCACGAACACCTGCACCGCGGCGAACAGGTAGCCCGGCTGCCCGCCCCGCCACCACGGCACCAGGTCCGCGACGATGGCGGCCGGGATCGCGAGCGCGGACGCGAGCAGCAGGATCTCCACGGCGTCGCTGATCGGCTTGCGGACCGACGGCTCGTCGCCGCCGTGCCGCCGGGCCCGCCGCAGCAGCGGCACCACGACGATCGCCAGCACCAACTGCACCGCCGCGAGCACGCCGAAGAACCAGGTCGCGACCGACTGCTGCGCGCCCGCCTCGCGGTCGGCGTCGGCCGGGAAGGTCACCGCGTCGGGCAGCCGCTCGGGCCGGCCGGCGACCGAGGTCGCGGGCTGGCCGACGAACCGCCGTTCCGGCAACGGCCGGTTGAGCGTGGTCAGCGCGGTCGGCGCCAGGTCGACGAGCTGGATGTAGCCCTCCCGCCCGGTGCTCGGCGATGTCAGCCAGCCGCCCTCCCAGCCCGGGCCGTCGGCGATCGCCACGTGCAGCCGGCTCGTCTGGTCGGTGTCGGCCAGCCCGGCGACCAGCACGAGCGAGTTGTCCGGTCGGGCGGCGAGCACCCGGGCCAGCACGGCGTCGGCCCGCGCGGCGGCGGTCTGCCGCACCGCCGGGTCCGCGCCGCTGACCGCGCCCAGGTCGACCATGCTGAGCGTGCATTCGCTCAGCAGCTTTCGCGGGTCGGCGGGCAGCTCGGGCTCGTAGGTGTCGACCCGGCCGTACGGCCGTGCGGCGGCGACGGCGGCGCCCGGCCCGACGGCGGAGGTGCAGCGCACCGACTCGGGCAACGCACCCGGCACGGCGCCCCAGGTCTGCGACCGCTGGTTGTACTGCACCGCCTGCCGATCCAGGTCGGGCAGGAACGCGCCGATGCCGTCCGGACGCTGCACGTCGACGGTGAGCGGCGGGCAGGCCGCGGTGACCGGCGTGCTGCGCCGCCACCCGGCGAAGTTGCCGGCGCCGAGGGTCAGCCAACCGTCGACCGGGCACGTCGGCTTGAGCGCCGACCGCACCGACAGCGAGCCGATCGAGCCGTGCTCGGCCAGCCGCCACAGGTTGGGTGTGCCGCCCTCGGTGACGTCTTCCCAGCGCAGCCCCGGAATGCCCACCAGCACGACGTAGTCGGCCGACCGCCGCGGCTCCGCGGTCGCCGGGCGGATCGACAGTGCGGCCAGGCCGCCGGCCAGGGACAGCACCACGAGGAGGTACGGGACGATCCGCCGGATCATGTCGGCACGAGCTCTGCGTAGATTCCCTCGAGCTGGGTGATCGTGGCTTCCTCGGTCGGCCAGGTCTTGGACCGCTGGAACCCGCGCGCCCGGTATTCGGCGCGCTTGGTCTCGTCACCCAGCAGATCGCGGACCGCTTCCGACACGGCCGCGACGTTACCCGCTGGGACCAGCATCGCCGCGTCGCCGACCAGGTCGGGCAGCCCACCGACGGCGGTCGCGACCAGCGGGACGCCGGCCCGCAGGGCCTCCTGGGCGAAGAGCTGGCGGGCCTCCCAGTCGCTGGTGACCACGGCCACGTCGGCCGCCTCCAGCAGGTCGGCGATGTCACCACGGTGGCCCAGCAGGGTGACGGGGGCGTGGGTGGCCGAGATCAGCGCCGCCAGCGGCAGGTAGGCGGGCCCGGAGCCGGCGACCAGCACGGCCGGCACTGGCCGGATGTCGCGCCAGGCGGCGGCCGCCTCGACCAGCACGTCGTAGCGCTTCTGCGGGTGCAGGCGGCCGACCGAGAGCACCACCGCCTGGTCGCGGTGCAGGCCGAACTCGGCGCGGACGGCGGCCCGGCCTCGTCGCGGCTCGGGCAACTCCGGAGCGGCGACGGGTGCGAGCCGGGCGTCCCGGGCTCCGAGCGCCCGGGCCCGGTCGACCAGGTCCTCGGAGGCGCCGAGGCAGACGTCGGCGTTGCGGGCCACGACCCGCTCGGCGAACCGCGACGCGTAGCCGCGCAGCCGGCGGGCCAGGACCGCGTTGTGCCAGGTGACGACCAGCGGCTGGCGCGGCTTGGCCAGGACGGAGACCAGGCCGGCCCGCAGGCCGTGCGCGTGGACGACGTCGACCTCGCCGGCCAGCGCCGCGCGCAGGGCGCCGATCGCCCGGCGGTCGTTGATCGTCGGGTTGGGCGGAATCTCGACGGGGACGAACCGGGCACCGGCGGCGGTGAAGCGGAATTGCTCCTCGGTGGCGGCCGGGCCGGCGACGGTCACGGTGGCACCGGCCGCGCTCAGGCCGCGGACGACGGAGGTGACGTGCTGGCCCACGCCGCCGGTGCTGGAGGCCAGCACCAGGCAGACGGCACCGGTCCAGCGGTGCCCCCGTTCGGCGTCGGTCACGCCCCCACTCCCTCCCCCATGTGCGCCACGAACCGGTTCGGCATGGCCGTCCCGGCTCGTGCGGCGATGCTATCGGGACGGTGGCCACGGTCGGTGCCGATGGAGCCGGTCCGACCCGATCGCTGTCGGTCTTCGGTCATTCGTCGTCCGCCCGCCGTTCATTGTCCGTGATGCCGTTGACCGGGTACGACGTGGACCCGGTTTAGCGACGCCGCAGACGGCGCCGGACCGCTGCCACCGCCGGACGCACGTCGTGCCGGTCGAGCGGGTACGCGACCGCGAGGAACACCAGCACCACCACGATGCCGCCGACGATGCCGTGCCAGAGCGCGGTCGGCTTGGTCGTCGCCTGCCCCCCGCTCAGCGCGTCGGCCACCGCCCAGCCCGCGGCCGCCGCGGCCGCGCCCGCCGTCAGCCCGACCACCAGCGCCCGGCCGAATCCGGCCAGCGCGGCGCCGCCGGCCCGGCGGTGCACCGCCAGCGTCAGCAGGACGCCGAGCACGAGCATGCCGACCGAGTTGGCCAGGGCCAGGGCGAGCAGCCGGTTCTCGACGGACAGCCCGGCGGCCAGCGCGAACGCGGCGACCGAGACCGTGACCCAGCCGATCGCGGTGGCGATGGCGGCGGGCTTGGGCAGGCCGCGGGCGTAGAGGGCGCGGCTGAAGATGGCGAACAGGCCGTACCCGATGAGGCCCGGTGCGAACCCCGCGACCGCGCCGGGCAGGCCGTCGAGCGCGAAGAAGCCGCCGACCGGCTCGGCCACGGCGGCCAGGGCGGCGGCGCCGAGGCAGCTCAGCAGCAGCACGCCGCGAGCGGCCGGGGCGAGCCGGTCCCGGTAGCCCGGGTGGTCGCCGGTGCTGTGCGCGGTGGCCAGGGCCGGGTAGACGGCGGTCGCCACGGGCACCGCCAGGATCGCCCAGGGCAGCAGGTAGACCGCCTGCGCGACGGTGAACACCACTGCGGCACCCTCGGGTCCCTGGTTGGCCAGGCGCAGCGTGACCACGACCGCGACCTGCTGGAGGCCGACGGTCAGCACGCCGGCACCGGCGAGCCGGCGCGCGTGCCGGCCGGCGCCGGCCGGGAACCGCCAGGTCGGGCGCCACGACAGGCCCAACCCGCGGACCGGGATCAGCAAGCAGAGCGAGAGCACCAGGACGCCCAGCGTGGTGCCGACGGCCAGGATGAGCTGGCCGCCGACGCCGACCTGGGGCACATCGGCCCGGACGCCCTCGACGGCGGCGAACAGGCCGTAGGTCGCCGCGACCACCACGCTGGACAGCAGGGGTGCGAGAACCGGCCAGGCGAACCGGCGGTGGGCCTGGAGCACGCCGGTGAGCACGACGCCGATCCCGTACAGCGGAAGCTGTGGCGCGAAGATCCGCAGCATCAGCACGCCGGCGTCGCGGGCGGGCGCCGATATGTCGCCCGTGAGCCCGTCGATGATCGGGCCGGCCAGCAGCACCACCGCGACGGCGAGCGGCACGAGCGCCGTGAGCGTCCAGGTGAGCAGCGCAGCGACGGTGCCGGCCTCGGTGCGCCGGTCGCCGGCCGAGACCGCGCCGGCCAGCAGCGGCACGACCAGCGCCGCGAGCGCGCCGCCCGCGACGATCTCGAAGATGATGTTGGGGACGGTGTTCGCCGTGACGTAGGCCGTGCCGAGCACGGTCGAGCCGACGAACCAGCCGAGCACGGCGGTACGCCCGAAGCCGGCGACCCGGCTGAGCACGGTGAGCCCGCCGATCAGGCCGGCGGCCCGCGCGACGCGCGGGCCGGGTACCGGAGGGGGTACGGCGGTGCTGGGAGGGGTGGACGCGCTCACGTCGTCAGGGGCGCCGTCCGAGCGCGTCGATCTCGCGCAGCACCGGGGTGCGGGCGATGACCTGGGTGAAGCTGACCCGCTCGCTGGCGGCCGTCAGCCCGGCCAGGCCGGCGAGCAGCGCGGCCCGGCCGACCGGGCCGGTGCGGGCGGCCAGCGCTACGCCGAGCAGCGCGCCGAACGCGTTGGCGCCGGCGTCGCCGAGCATGACCTCCTCGCCGAGGTCGTCGGGGAGGATGCCGGCGGCCGCGCCGAGCGGGCCGGCGACCAGCCCGCGGGCGGGGCCGGCGGCGAGCGGCGCGGCGACCAGGGCACCAGCCTTGATCGCGCGGCCGGGGCGCAGGTCGAGCAGGTTGAACAGGTTGGCGGTGCCGGCGATGACGCCGGCGCCGAGCGCGACGTCGACCGCCGTGCCCAGCCGGCCGCGACCGGGCCGGTCGGCGGCGAGCAGCGCGCTGGCCGCCAACGCCGCCGCGCCGACCCCGGCGATCTTGACCAAACCGCTGGTCACCCGGCCGTCCCGGAGAGCGCCCAGGTGGCCCTTGAAGCCCTTGGCTTGATGCTCGGGTCGCCCGCCGACGAGGTCGTCGTAGAACCCGACCGCGCCCGAGCCGAGGCCCGCCACCAGAGCCGCGCCGGCCGCGGGAGCGCTGCCGGCGCCGGCCGCGGCGCTGGTCGCGGCACCCACCGCGAGCGCCGGCCCGGCGGCCAGGGTGACCTGGTGGCCGCGGAAGTTGGTGCGCTGCAACGCCTGCGCACCCCGCAGCCCCCGCAGCGCCGCCCGCGCGATCAGCGCACCGGCGGTGGCCAGGGCCAGCGGACGGCCGCGGCTCATTGCGGCTGCTGGGGCATCATCGAGGCGGCCCCGGCGCCCAGGCCGTACTGGCCGGCCTTGTTCTGGGTGATCATCTGTTCGGTGGCCAGCGCGGCGACGACCTGGCCCTGGGTGGTGTTGGTGTTGTCGATCGTGCTGATCGACTTGACCAGTGCACCGTCACCGCGGATCGCCGCGATCACGTTGCCGTCGCTGGCGCCGTTGCCGGCCACGACCACCGAGCCCTGCTTGTCGAACTGGCTGACCATCGTCACCACGGCCTGGTCCTTCTGGACCGAGTCCTTGTCGACGTAGGGCAGCCCGGTCACGATCACCACGGCCTGGGCCTGCTCGGTGACCTTGTCCTTGCCGGCGTCCGCGTAGCCGATGTACTTGGCCTTCTCGTACGCCGTGAGCAGCGCGGTGACCTCGGCGGCGGCGGGCGGTGTGCCCTGCGTGCGGTCGAGGACGGCGCTGGCCAGCAGCGCGCTGGCGGTCTCCACCCCGTCGCTGTTGCTCGGCAGGCCGGTGGTCGAGATGTTCGGCTGTGCCGCCGACGACGCGAGGTAGAGCAGTTCCTCCGCGTTGCCGGGGAGGAAGAACGAGTCCTGCATCTCGATCCGGCCGGTGATCGTCGCGCCCGCTGTGGTCAGCATCGCGCGGACCTGGTCGGCCTGGTCGCGGCCGCTGGGGAGGGTCACCATCAGGACCTTGCGACCGGTCAGCCGGCCCGGGAGGGCGACCTGCGCCATCTCGGCCGCGAAGTCCTCCTCGCTCTTGAGCTCTTCCTGAAGGCTGGAGACCTGGTCCCGTAGCTGGGTGTTGTCCTTGCGCAGCCCGGAGACACGCTCGTTGAGCGAGTCGGCCACCGGGCCGTTGAGCGCCGCGGTGCCGACGACCAGCCCGATGGCCAGTGCCAGGAACACCGCGGTGAGTGACACCACGTGGTACCGGAAATTGATCACGCTGTTTGCCTTCTGATTCGGTCGGGCACGCCCCGCCCTTAGCTGAAGAGCTGTCCCAGTTGGAAGACCAAATTGTTCCACCACTCGGAAAGCACACCGAGATAGGCCTTGCCCACCGTCGAGACGGCGACCGCTGAGGCCATGGCGGAAAGGGCACTGAGCACCAACAACAGCAGCGAGGAGCCCGAAATGCTCTGCCGGTAGAGGCGGCTGACGCCCTTGGCGTCGACCACCTTGCCACCGACCTTGAGGCGGGTGAGGAACGTGGATGCCATCCCGCCGCGCCCCTTGTCGAGGAACTCGATCAGGTTGTTGTGGGTGCCGACCGCCACTATGAGCGTGGCACCCTTCTCGTCGGCCAGCAGCATCGCGACGTCTTCGCTGGTCGCGGCGGCCGGGAAGGTCAGCGCGGAGAGCCCGAGCTGGTGCACCCGGGCCAGGCCCGGCGCGCGCCCGTCCGGGTAGGCGTGGACGATCACCTCGGCGCCGCAACGCAGCACGTCGTCGGTGACCGAGTCCATGTCGCCGATGATCATGTCGGGGGTGTAGCCCGCCTCGACCAGCGCGTCGGCACCGCCGTCGACACCGATCAGGACCGGCTTGAACTCCCGGATGTACGGGCGGAGCACGTCGAGGTCGTCCTTGTACTCGTAGCCCCGCACCACGATCAGGCAATGACGCCCGGCGATGGTGGTCTCTACGTCGGGGACCCCGACGCCGTCGAGCAGGAGGTCGCGCTCCTGCTTGAGGTATTCCATCGTGTTGGCGGCGAACGCCTCGAGCTGCACGGACAGCCCTTCGCGGGCGTCGGCCATGGCCTTGGCCACGGTATCCGTGTCCTGCCGGGTGCCGTGAGCGATGGGCTCACCGTTGACGAACAGGGTGTTGCCGTCGATCCGCACGGTCTCGCCCTCGCGGAGCGCCTGGAAGACGCTCTCGCCCAGGTCGTCGACCAGCGGTATGCCGGCCTTGACCAGCACTTCCGGCCCGAGGTTGGGGTAGCGACCCGAGATCGACGGCTTGGCGTTGAGCACTGCGGTGACACCGACCGCGACAAGCGAGTCGGCGGCCACCCGGTCAAGGTCGACGTGGTCGATCACGGCGACATCGCCTGGGCGCAACCGGCCGACCAGACGCTTGGTCCGGCGGTCGAGGCGCGCGGTGCCGGTGATTGTGCCCGGTTCGGCGCTCCGGGTCCGGCGCAAGGTGGGTAGACGCATCGTGACCATCCTGGCATGTCCGGCGAACGAATAGCGGTCGCGACATGCCTGAGCAGGGGTGCTAGGTGGTGTGACCAGGCGCGTGACAGCTCTCAGCGAACCATGCGGGCGCCACCCGCGGCGGTGGTCCCCGTCACACCCTGCCCTTCTGCGGTCGGGTTCGCCCACCCATGGTGTGCGACCCCGGGCGCCTAACCGCGACGTTCCCGGGCCGCCACCGCGAGCAGTTCTTCCGCGTGGGCGATACCCAGATCGGAGTCCGGCAAACCCGCGAGCATGCGCGCCAGCTCACGGGCGCGCTCGGTGTCTTCGACCACTCGCACCCCACTGGTGGTCACCGCACCGCCGGTGTCCTTGACCACGACCAGGTGCCGATCGGCGAACGCGGCCACCTGGGGCAGGTGGGTCACCACCAGCACCTGGTGGGTGCGGGCCAACCGGGCCAGCCGGCGGCCGATCTCGACCGCCGCTCGCCCGCCGACGCCGGCGTCGACCTCGTCGAAGACCAGCGTGGGCGGGCCGCCGGCGCCGGCGAAGACCACCTCGATCGCCAGCATCACCCGGGACAGCTCACCACCGGAGGCACCCTTCTGCAGCGGCAGGCTGGGCGCGCCGGGGTGGGCCAGGAGCCGGAGCTCGACGTCGTCGGCACCCTCGGCGCTCACCGCGGTGGCGGGCAGCACCGCGACCTCCACCCTGGAGTGCGGCATCGCGAGCCCGGCCAGCTCGACACTGACCTGATCGGAGAACCGGCCGGCGGCCTCCTTGCGGGCCGCGGTGACCTTGCCGGCCAGCGCCGTCACCTCGTCTTCGAGGCGCTGCCGCTCGCGGTCGAGCTCGTCGAGCAGGTCGTCGGAGGTGTCCAGCTCGCCCAGCCGGCCCCGGGCCCGGTCGGCCCAGGCGATCACCCCGTCGACGTCGTCGGCGTATTTGCGGGTCAGCGCCCGCAGCTCGGCCCGCCGCTCGTAGATCGTCGTCAACCGGTCGGGGTCGGCGTCGAGGCTGTCGAGATAACCGGAGAGCTCGGCGGTCACGTCACCGATCAGGGTGGCCGCCTCGTCGAGGCGCGCGGCGAGGTCGCCCAGCTTGGCGTCGACGCCGGACTGCCCCTCCAGGGACCGCTTGGCCGCGCCGAGCAGGCCGGTGGCGTTCGGCGCCTCGTCGGCACCGTCACCGGCCACCGCCTGGTAGGCCGCGATCGCGGCCACCCGCAACCCCTCGGCGTGCTCGAGCCGCTGCGCCTCGGCCTTGAGGTCATCGTCCTCGCCGGGCTGGGGGTCGACCCGGGTGATCTCGTCGAGGCCGAGCCGGAGCAGGTCGGCCTCCTGGTTGCGCTCGCGGGCGTTGCGCCGGCGGTCGGCCAGGTCGTCGGCCACCGCCCGCCAGCGGGTGTAGGTCTCGCGCATCTGGCCGAGCAGCTTCTCGTGGTCGGCTCCGGCGAAGCGGTCGAGCGCGGCGCGCTGCTCGGCCGGGCGGAGCAGGCGGAGCTGGTCGGACTGGCCGTGCACGGCGACGACCTGCTCGCCGATCTCGGCCAGCGTCGCCACGGGCATCGAGCGGCCACCGACGTGGGCGCGGGATCGGCCCTCGGCGGTCACGGTGCGGCTGAGCAGCAGCGACCCGTCGTCGTCGGGCTCGGCACCGGCGTCGCTGACCCGCGTGTGGACGGTCGTCGCGATGCGGCCGGAGAGCCGCAGCCGGCCCTCGACAATCGCGCGCCCAGGGTCGGCCCGCACGCGGCCGGCATCGGCCCGGCCGCCGAAGAGCAGCCCGAGACCCGTCACCACCATCGTCTTGCCAGCACCGGTCTCACCGGTGATGACGTTCATGCCACCGGCGAGCGGCAGCGTCGAGTCGTCGATGACCCCGAGCCCGGCAATCCGCAACTCTTCCAGCACAGGACACGACAGTAGTGGCGGGGTCCGACAGTTGACCAGCCACGGCCCCGGGTCGCCGAAATTGACAGCACGCTTTACCGGTAAACCGTTTGGCAGCCGGTTCGTCATCCGCCGTTCGTCTGGCGCTCATGGCCGGGCCGGGCTGGTTACGGAAGCTCTGTGGTTATGGCTCTGATCAGCGTCGTCATCCCGGTCTACCGGGTGGAGGCCTACCTCGCGGACTGTCTGGACTCGGTGCTCGGGCAGCCCGGTGACCTCGAGGTGGTCGCCGTCGACGACGCCTCCGACGACGGGTGTGCCGCGATCCTCGCCGCGTACGCCGCCCGCGACGACCGCCTGCGGGTGGTCACCCTGGACCGCAACTCCGGGCTGGGCGCCGCCCGCAACGCCGGCCTCGCGGCCGCGACGGGCGAGTTCGTCTGGTTTCTCGACGGCGACGACTGGCTGCCGGCGGGCAGCATCGAGGCCGCCACCGAGCGGTTGCGCGCCACCGACCCGGACGTGCTGGTCCTCGGCTACGGCCGGGTGTACGCCGACGGCCGCGTGGAGACCCACCTGCCCGGGGTGGAGGCCGACGTGCGCACCGACCGGCCGGTCACCCTGGCCACCGCACCCCGGCTGGTCGAGCACCTCTGGCTGGCCTGCACCAAGATCTTCCGCCGCTCGTCGCTGCCGGTGGCCTTCCCGACCGGCTGGTACGAGGACGTCGCGTTCGTGCTGCCCGCCCTGCTCGCCGCCGAGCGGATCGTGCTGCTCGACCGGGACTGCTACGCCTACCGCCAGCGCGACCGGCAGATCACCCGTACGGTCGACGACCGGCATTTCGACGTGTTCGTCCAGTGGGACCGGGTGTTCGCGTTCATGGATGCCGACCCCGACCGGTACGCCGCCGCCCGCCCGGCCGTGTTCCGCCGGATGATCTGGCACTGCCTCCAGGTCCTCGGACACGAGCAAAGGATCGCGCGCAGCCGCCGGCGGGCGTATTTTCTACGAGTGAGCGCCCAGTACCGCCGGCACGAGCCGGCCGCCGGCGTCCCGATGCCAGGCGGCAACGAGGGCGTCAAGCAGCGTCTGGTGGCCGCGGGTGCCTACAACCTCTACGAGGGCCTGATGGCCGCCTGGAACGTGCGCAAGCGGCTCTCCGGCGCCCGCCGGCCCGCTCCGGTCGCGTCCGCGCCACCGCAGCGCGAGCGGGTCGCCGGTTGATCTCCGCTGAGCTGCGCGCCTCGGCGCCCGAACGGCTCGCCGACGCCGTCGGCACCCGGGTGGTCCGGCTCGGCACCACCGCGCTCGTCATCGCCGGTTCCGTCGACCAGCTCCGCGACATGGCGGCCGGCCCGTTCGCGGCCGAGCCCGCCACCCGCGTGCGGGTGCTGGTCGCGTACTGGCGGCACACACCGTGGTCGGCACCGGTCGCACCGGCCCGGCACCTGATCCGGCACCGGGTCGCCCGACCGCACTTGCGCCGCGGCTCGGCGGTCGTCTCGCTGCGCTACGCCCGGCCCGTGCCCCTCGGTGACGCCATCCGCACCGCGCTGACCGCGCTCGCACCCAGCAACCCCTGGCCCCGGGCGGCGCCGGTGGTGGCCGACCCGGTGCGGTTCGACGCCACCCGGGTCAACCCACGTGGCCGGCGCCCGGCCGCCTACCGGCCCGAGGCACCCCGGCTGCTGCTCGACTCCCCCACCTTCGACGCCGCGGCCCTGGCGCGGCTACGCGGCGCCGGCGCGGCCACCGTCGGGCCGCGCGTGGGGCCGGCCGCGCTCGCCGCACTGTGCGCGACCGGCGTGCTGGTCGACGCGTCCGCCGTCCCCGTGACGATCCGGGCCGCGCTCGCGCCCGACCTGCTGGCCGTCCTCGACGAGCCGCCGCCCGGGCCCGACGCGCTCGCGGTCGAGGCGCGCAGCGTGCGGCAGCGCCGGGCGGCGCTGCGCCACCACGCGGCCGGGCTGGGCGACCCGCCGGCCGTCACCGCGATCCTCGCCACCCGCCGCCCCGAACTGCTCGGCCCGGTGCTCGCGATGCTCGCCGGCCAGACGTACCCCCGGCTCGAGATCGTGATCTGCCTGCACGGCGTTTCCGCGCCCCCGGGGCTCGTCGAGGCCCTGTCCGGGCGGCCGCACCAGATCGTCGAGGTGCCGGCCGAGGCGAGCTTCGGCACGGTCCTCGGGCTGGCCACCGCCCGCGCCGCCGGCACGCTGGTGACCAAGGTGGACGACGACGACACCTACGGCCCGGAGCACGTCTGGGATCTGGTGCTGGCCCGGCACTACTCCGGCGCGACGCTGGTCGGCAAGGGCAGCGAGCTCGTCTTCCTGGAAGACCGCGGCACCGTGCTGCGGCGCCGCTCGGGCGTGCCGGAGGCGTTCGGCGAGATGGTCTCAGGCGGCACGATGCTGCTCGCGAAGGGCGACATCGAGGCGGTCGGCGGCTGGCGGCCGGTGCCCCGGTCGGTCGACCTCGGCCTGATCCAGCGGCTGGTCCGGGCGGGCGGCACGATCTACCGCACCCACCCGCTCGGCTACGTCTACCACCGGCGGGCCACCGGGCACACCTGGGACCCGGGCGAGGACTACTTCCTGCGCAACGCGTCGGCCACCTGGCCGGCGATCCCGCCGGACGCGCTCGCCTAGATCTTCGCTTTGGCCTAGATCTTCGCTCCGCGCCAGCCGTCGACCGGCAGGCCGAACTTGGCCACCAGCCGGTCCGTGAACGGGCGCGGACGCAGCCGGACGATCCGCACCGGCAGCGTTCCCCGTTGGACGGTGATCTGGGCGCCGGGCGGCAGGTCGTAGACGCGGCGACCGTCACAGCACAGCACGGCCAGGTTGGTGAACGGGTCCACGGTGATGGTGAACGTCGACGTCGGCGCCGTCACCAGCGGCTTGCTGAACAGGGCGTGCGCGCTGATCGGCACCAGCAGCAGCGCTTCGACCTCGGGCCAGACCACCGGGCCGCCGGCGGAGAAGGCGTACGCGGTGGAGCCGGTCGGCGTCGCACAGACCACGCCGTCGCAGCCGTAGCGGGACAACGGCCGGCCGTCGACGTCGACCAGCAGCTCGAGCATCTGGGCCCGCTGTCCCTTCTCGACGCTGATCTCGTTGAGCGCCCACGACTCGACCACCTCGCCGCCGGGCGTGAGCTCCGCCCGCACGTCGAGGGTGAGCCGCTCGTCCACCGTGTAGTCACGGTTGACCACGTCACGGACCGCCTGGTCGATGTCGTCGATCTCGGCCTCGGCCAGGAAGCCGACCTTGCCGAGGTTGATGCCGAGCAGCGGTGCCTTCGCCGGGCGGGCGAGCTCCGCGGCGCGCAGGAAGGTGCCGTCACCGCCGAGCGCGAACACGATCTCCGCACCGTCGGCGGCGTCCAGATCGCTGCGCGGCACGACACCGGGCACCTCGAGGTCGTCGACCTCGTCGGCCACGACGCGCACCTCGAAGCCGGCCCGGATCAGGTCATTGGCCACCGTACGGGCGTGCTCTGTGCTCCGCCGCCGCCCCGTATGGGTGACCAGCAGCGCGACGCGGTTCATGCGGTCTCCTCGCGGATTGCCGTCGGACCGGCCGCGACGATCGCGCGCACCTCGTCCGGGACGGCGGGTGGCGCGTCGCGCCGGAACCAGACGAAGAACTCGACGTTGCCGCTCGGGCCGGGCAGCGGGCTGGCGACCACTCCGGCCACACCCAGACCGAGGCCGGCGGCGGCAGCGGCGACGTCGAGCACCGCCTCGGCGCGTAGCTCCGGCTCGCGAACCACGCCACCGGTGCCGACGCGCTCCTTGCCGACCTCGAACTGCGGCTTGACCATCAGCGCCAGGTCACCGGCGGGCTCAGTGCAGGCCGACAGGGCCGGCAGCACCAGCCGCAGCGAGATGAACGAGAGGTCCGCGACGGTCAACGACACAAGACCACCGATCTGGTCCGGTTCGAGGGTACGTACGTTGGTGCGCTCGACGACCCGCACGCGCTCGTCGGTGCGCAGCGACCAGGCGAGCTGGCCGTAGCCGACGTCGACCGCCACCACCTCGGCCGCACCGGAGCGCAACAGCACCTCGGTGAAGCCGCCGGTGGACGCGCCCGCGTCGAGGCAACGCCGGCCGCTGACGGTCAGCCCGCGCGGGCCGAAGCCGGCCAGCGCGCCGAGCAGCTTGTGCGCGCCACGGGAGACCCAGGTCGGGTCGTCGCCGGTGACCAGCACCGGGTCGGCCGGGTCGACCATCGCGGCGGCCTTGTGTGCGACCACACCGCGGACCTTCACCCGGCCGGCCTCGACCAACTCGGCGGCCTGCTCCCGGGAGCGGGCCAGCTTGCGCCGGACCAGCTCGGTGTCGAGTCGGTTTCGACGAGCCATGACCAGTGCGGCTCAGGCCTGGTCGATGGTGGCGAGCGTCTCCCGCAGGGTGCGGTAGGCCGCTTCGTACTCGGCGATCTGGTCCGTCGGCGACAGCTCGGCCGCGTTGGTCATCGACCGGATCGCGGCGTCGACGGCCGGGTGGCCCGACATGCCGTCGGCCGGCGGCGTGAGCTCGACCGGCTGCGCCGGAGCGACCCGGGCGAACATCCCGGGGTTCGGAACGGGAGCCGTCATGCGGCACCACCCGCCTTCTTGGCCGGCGCGGCCGACTTCTTGACCGCGGTCTTCTTCGCGACGGCCTTCTTCGCCGTGGTCTTCTTCGCGGCGGTGTCCGTCGTGTTCGTCGTGGCGGTGTTCGTGGTGGCGGTGTTCGTCGTCGCGTCGGCGGTCTTCTTGACCGCGGCCTTCTTGGCGACCGCCTTCTTCACGGGTGCCGACTTCGCGGGTGCTGCCTTGGCAGGCGCTTCCTTGGCAGGCGCTGCCTTCGCGGGTGCTTCCTTGGCGGGCGCTGCCTTAGCGGGCGCTGCCTTCGCGGGCGCTGCCTTCGCGGGTTCGGGCTTCACCGCGGCGGGTGCCTTCTTGGCCGGGGCGGTCGGGGCCGGGGCGGCCTTGGCCGGGGCCGGCACGTCGGAGATCGCCTCGGCGGCGTCGGCGCGGGCGCGCTCGGCCCGCAGCTCGAGCTCGAGGTCGCGTAGCCGCGTGTTGAGGTCGGCGACCTCTTCCGCCGTCGCCAGACCCACCCGGCCCAGCGTCTTGTCGATCTCGAAGCGGATCAGCTTGATGAGCGCCTCGCGGTTGGCCGCGCTGGTGGTGACCATCTCCTCGGCTATGGCGGTCAGCTGTGCGGCCGTCGCGCCACCCTTGCCGACGAGCTTGCGGGCGACCTTCTCGGCCTTCTTGCGCGACGTCTCCGTCGCGCCCAGGGCCAGCTCCAGGTATGCCCGCCACGCGTCCTGCATCGTCTGCGTCCTCTCCGGCTCAGGGGTGTGTGCCCGACAGCTGGATTGCCCCAACCGATAACCACGGGCGTCGGCTCCACGCTACCGGGCGCCTATGTCGGCCTTGTGCGGTACCGTGCCCGGAGATCACGTGGCGCGAGGGGAGCAGTGGTTTGGCCACCGTTGACGAGTGTCGGGACGCGATGCACGAGCTGGCGGCGAGGCTCGCCGGCAATGCCGACGCGCAGAACCGGCTCGATCTCGAACGCACCGTGGCATGTCGCCTGCCCGACCTGGAGACCGCCTTCCACGGCCGGCTGCACAACGGGCAACTGGTCGACATCACCGACGGCGACGACCCCAAGGCGAAGATCGCGCTCACGCTCAAGAGCGACGACTTCCTCGCGCTGGTCCGCGGCGACCTCGATTTCGCCCGTGCCCTCGCCGGCGGTCAGATGCGCATCAAGGCCAACCCGTTCGACCTGCTCAAGCTGCGCAAGCTGCTCTAGAGACCCAGTTCGCGCAGCACCGCGGTGGCCTCGTCGGTCGCACCGCTGATGCCGGTGACGTCCGTGCCGGCCCAGGCCGCGGCGCAGATGGTGCGCAAAGCGGCCATCGAGTCGCCGTGGCCGTCGAGCCGGCCGTCGGTGACCTGCCAGCCGGTGCCCTCGCCGGTGATCGCCAGCGTCTCCACGTCGTCGAACAGCCCGGCCAGGTCCTTGGCGACGTAGGTGGGCCGGCGCTCCGGCGCCGCCGCGACCAGGTCGCGGGGCTGACTGACCCCGGTGAGCACGAGCAGGCTGTCCAGCTTGGCCCGGACCGCGCCCTCGATATCGGTGTCCAGCCGGTCGCCGACCACCAGCGGGCGGCCGGCGGCCTCGCGCTTGACGGCCTCCTCGAAGAGCACCGCCTCGGGCTTGCCGATCACCTCGTCGGGCTCGCGGTCGAGCGCGGTGCGGAGCACGGCCACCAGTGAGCCGTTGCCGGGCAGCGCGCCGCGCGGGCTGGGCAGGGTGCGGTCGGTGTTGGTCGCGATCCAGATCGCGCCCGCGCGCACGGCCAGGGCGGCCTCGGCCAGGATCACCCAGCCGACGTCCCGCCCGTAGCCCTGCACGACCGCCACCGGGTTGTCGTCGGCACTGCTGACCGGCGTCAGACCGCAGTCGAAGACCTCCTGGCGGAGCGCCTCGGCGCCGACGACCAGCACCCGGGCACCGGATTCGAGCCGGTCAGCCAACCGCCGGGCGGCGGCCGCGGCCGAGGTCAGCACCTCTTCCGCCTCGGCCGGGACGCCGAGCCCGCGGAGCAGGTCGGCGACCTCGGCCGCACGCCGGCTCGCGTTGTTGGTCGCGTACGCGATCGCCCGGCCCTGGTCGTGCAGCCGCTGGACCGCGTCCACCGCACCGGGCACCGCGCTGTCGGACAGGTAGATGACCCCGTCCAGATCAAAGATCACCAGGTCGTACGCGTCAGCGAGCCGACCCGACGCCGGCGGCGACATGGTCATCGCCGGTCGTCGGTGTCGTCGATCTCGGGAAGGACCTTGCGGTCGTCGGCGTCGAGGTCGGCATCCGGGTCAGCGTCGATCTCGGCGTCGACCGGGACCTCTTCGTCCGGCTGGCCCTCGGCGTCGACCTCGACGGCCGCTTCCGGCTCATCGTCGTCGTCCGCCGTGTCGTCGCCCGGCACGTCGTCGTCCGCGGTCTCCTGCGGCAGCCCGTCGGTCACCGCACCGATCGACTGGTCGCCGGCGGTAGCGGCCGGGAGGTCGTCGTCCTCTTCGTCCTCGTCGTCGTCCTCGTCGATCTCGGAGTCCACCGCGGCGTCGTCGTCGGCGCGGCCGTCGGAGTCGAGCTCGAGGTCGTCTTCCTCGTCCTCGTCCTCGTCGTCCTCGTCGTCCTCGATCTCGTCGTCGCCGTCGTCGAGGATCGCGTCCTCTTCCGCGGCGTCGTCGTCGGCGAGAGCGGCGTCGGCGTCGTTCGCTTCGTCGTCGGCGACGACGGCATCGGTGCCGTCCGCCTCGTCGTCGTCCTGCTCGTCGCCCTCGATGGTGACGCCGTCGAGCTCCAGCAGGCGCTCGGCCGCGTCGGTCTCGCTGTCCTGGTCGGCCTCGGCGGCGCGGGCGAACCACTCGCGTGCCTCGTCCCGCCGGTCGGCGGCCAGCAGCGCGTCCGCGTAGGCGTACCGCAGGCGCCCGGCCCACGGCTCCTCGGGACCGCTGGTCAGCTCACGAACCTGGAGCATCGCGACGGCGGCGTCCTTCTGACCCAGGTCACCACGCGCGCCGCCCGCCACGATGAGCAGCTCGACGGCGTCGGCCTTGGACAGCGTGGCCCGGTCGGCACCCCGGAACAGGTCGATCGCCCGCTCGGGACGGCCGAGCGCGCGCTCGCAGTCCGCGAGCACGGCCAGGTGGTCCTGACGCCCGGTCATCCGGTGGTACGTGCGCAGCTCACCGATGGCGGTCTGCCACTCACCGGCGTGGTACGCGGCCAGTCCGACGGCCTCCCGCACCGCGGCGATCCGCGAGGCGAGCCGGCGGGCGGCCAGCGCGTGCGCCAGAGCCTCCTCCGGGTCCTCGTCGATCATGCGCCCGGTCGCCACCAGGTGACGGGCCACGACCTCGGCGACCGGACGGTTGAGCCCGAGCAGCTCGGCCCGGACGTCCTTGTCGAGGTCGGCCGAGGTGATGTCCTCGGGGATCAGCGGGCCGGTCGTCGACGGCCGGTCGTCGCGAGCATCGTCGCGCGGTCCACGGTCGTCCCGCGGCCCACGGTCGTCACGGGATCCACGGTCGTCGCGCGGCGCACGGTCGTCGCGGTCGCGGAAGCCGCCGCCGGAGCGGAAGCCACCACGGTCGCCGCCGCGGTCGTCGCGCGGGCCGGAGCGGAAACCGCCACGGTCACCCTCGCGCGGCGGACCCGAGCGGAAGCCGCCGCCGGAGCCACCACGGTTGTCGCCGTCGCGGGGCGCGGGGCGGGAGCCGCGGTCGTCCCGGTCCCGGTACGAGGGCCGGTCGCCGCCGCTGCGCTGGCCCGGGCCGGAGCGGAAGCCGCCACGGTCGTCCCGGTCGCCGCGCTGGCCGGGCCGGAAGCCCTCGTCACGACCACGGAACGGGCGGTCGCCGGAACGGTCGTCGCGGTCGCGGTACGACGGACGGTCGCCACCACGGTCGTCACGCGGACGGAAGCCGCCACGGTCTCCGTCACGCGGAGGACCAGAGCGGAAGCCACCACGGTCGCCGCCGCGGTCGTCGCGCGGACGGAAGCCGCCACGGTCACCATCGCGCGGAGGACCAGAGCGGAAGCCACCACGGTCGCCGCCGCGATCGTCGCGGTCGCGGTACGACGGACGGTCGCCACCACGGTCGTCACGCGGGCGGAAGCCGCCACGGTCTCCGTCACGCGGAGGACCAGAGCGGTAGCCACCGCGGTCACCATCGCGCGGAGGACCAGAGCGGTAGCCGCCACGGTCGCCCTCACGCGGAGGACCCGAGCGGAAGCCACCACGGTCACCGCCGCGGTCATCACGGGGGCCAGAACGGAAGCCGCCACGGTCGCCACCGCGATCGTCACGCGGGCCCGAGCGGAAGCCGCCACGGTCGCCACCACGGTCGTCGCGCGGGCGGAAGCCGCCACGGTCGTCACGGTTGGGCCGGTCGCCGTCACGCGGCGGGCCGGAGCGGTAGCCACCACGGTCGCCGCCGCGGTCGTCGCGCGGACGGAAGCCACCACGGTCACCATCGCGCGGAGGACCCGAGCGGAAACCACCACGGTCGCCACCGCGATCGTCACGCGGACGGAAGCCACCACGGTCGCCGCCACCGCCGTAGCTCGGACGGTCTCCCGACCCACGGCGGTCGCCGCCACCGCCGTAGCTCGGACGGTCGCCCGACCCACGGCGGTCGCCACCGCCGGAGCTCGGCCGGTCTCCCGACCCACGACGGTCGCCGCCGCCGCCGTAGCTCGGACGGTCGCCCGAGCTCGGGCGGTAGCCACCGCGGTCGTCACGGTTGCCGTAGCTACGGGCTCCGCCGGCGCCGCTGGAGCCGCCACGGTCGCCGTAGCCGCCACGCCCGGTGCCGCTGTCGCGGGATCCGGAACGGTAGCCGCCACGGTCGCCGCCCTGCGGCCGGTCACCTTCGCGGCGTGGACGCGAGCCGCGGTCGTCGCGGTTACCCCGGTCGCCTTGGTCTCGGGAACGGCCCTCGCCGCCGCGGTTGTCGTCGCGGCGGTCGCGAGGGGCGTCGCCGCCCTGGTCTGCACTCACGGGGTACATCCTTCCTGATGCCGGATTGGCCGGCACATGCAGTCAAGGGCCGCCCCTATGGGTCGGCCCTTGACTGGAATGATTGTCCGGCGGTGTCCTACTCTCCCACACCCTCCCGGGTGCAGTACCATCGGCGCTGGAGGGCTTAGCTTCCGGGTTCGGAATGTGACCGGGCGTT
>NZ_FNQB01000010.1 GCF_900107455.1 Asanoa ishikariensis
CGGACTTCCGGTTTTCTCGGCCTGGGTGGCCCAACCCGACGAGGCCTAGCCAAAGATTTAGCTGGTCGGTGTCGCGACTACGGCTACGACCTATCGCCGCCCGCGCCCTCGCTCGTTGCGAGCGCCCCGCCAGGTCGCGAACAGGGCGCTGGCAACGCCCGCGACTGCCGCCAGCGCGGCCGGTCCGGCGACAAGATAGATCACGCCACAGAGGACCAGAATGGTGGCGAGCCCCAACAGCTCGATCATCACGGTGTTCATGGAACCACTACACCGGACCTCGAAGCCCGCTCCCGCAGCCGACGAACGAACCCGCAGAGACTCGATGCGGCGCCGGACGGGCGGCCTTCGACATCGTTCGGAATCCTTCAGCGTCGTAACATGAGGCGCTCCACCGAAGACTGCCGGGGGGCCGTCGATGGCAACGCATGAGCGCGCCGACGAGCCGGTCAGCGAGGGATACGGCCAAGAGCTCGCCCGCTTCGCCGCGGACCTCACGACCTTGCGGATCGAGCAGGGCAAACCATCGCTACGGGACATCGCACGGCATGCTCCGGCCGCTCGGCCACTGTCCGAGTCCGGTGTCAGCGAGGCACTGGCAGGCCGGCGGTTGCCCAGCATCGACTTCCTGATGGCGTTGGTCAAGACCTTGCTGCTGCTCGGCGACGTCCAGCGCAGACAACCCGCCGAGGACGATCCGCGTCTCGATCACTGGCGGCAGCGGTGGGGCCAGTTGCAGCGTCTGCACGCTGACGAACATCGGACCCGGCTCGCAGCGCCAACAGCGCTCACCGAAGCCGAGAGTGCTGATCGGTCGGCGCTTCAGAAAGGCAAGCCGCTGCGCTGCTTCGTGGCCATGCCAGGCGAGAGCATGGGTGCCACCTCGGTCTGGGACGACATCACAGCGATCCGCGAGCGTCTGCTCGAGCCGGTCGCCCGGTCCATCGAAGAGCAGACCAACCGCCAGGTCGCTGGGCCAGTCGCGACAACGTGACGATCGTGATCTGCCAGGACCTCGCCGACGTTCGCTTCAACCCACTGGTAGTGCGGGTCATCGAGTACGGCGAGGACAAGATCGCCGAGTCGGTGCGCCGGATCGCGCAAGCCGCGCTCGAAGGCCTCGAGAGTCCGGAATTCGTGGACAGCCCGGTGCGCGACACGGCGCCGGCCGTATCCGTCCTGCGCACCGATCTCGACGAGATCCGGCAGGAGCGCGCGGCGCTGACCGAAGAGCTGGTCCGAATGCGCCAGCAACTCTCCGAAGACCTGCTCGACGCGGCGCAGAACGCCGCGAGCTCTCGACGCCGGGTCATGCTGCTGGAGCAAGCCGTCGAGAACAACCCGGCGAGTTGGCGGGCGCATTTCGAACTGGGCTCGATCTTCCGCCGGGAGGGTAAGTACGCCGAGGCCGTGCAGGCGCTGCGGATCGCCACCGAGCTGCGACCCGACATGGCACCGGCCTGGCGGGAGCTCGGCACAGCGCTGGGCAAGATTTCCACCTCGATGGACGAGGCCACCGCGGCTTTCGAGCGAGCGCTGGCGCTCGACGATCGCGACGCTGAGACGTGGGCGACCCAGGGCGGCCTGCTGCGTCGGCTGGCCCGGACCGTGACACCCGGCACCCTGGACTAAGGCTTTCTCCATCGGGCGCTCACCTGTTACCGACGTGCGTCCGAGATCGCGCCGAACCAGCTTTATCCCATGATGAACGCCGCTCGCATCGAGCTGCTTCTCGCCGGGTTGAGGCGGGCCAGCACGGCACCCGCTCGCGCACGGATCGAGAAGCTCGAACACCTGGCACGCTTCGCCGTCTACAGCAGCGAGGCAGACCCGTGGGCCGCGTTCGACCTCGCGGACACGCTCAGCCTGACCGGCCGGGCCGAGGAGGGTCTGGCCGTCCTGCGGGAGGCGTCCGGCCTGTGCCCGCCGGACGAGCGAACCGCCATTCTCAAGACCGTCGCCGAGCCGATGAACGACTCGTTGACAGTTTCGCCAGCCCTCGAGCCGCCCGTCACCGCCGCCCTGCGCGAGGCGGTCGAGCTCTGCAAGACGCTGGCGTTCCAGGGATGAGCCCGAGGCCGTCGCGCGCCTCGAGGCGGTGGCTGGCCCTGGTGTTGCGCCGCGCGGTCGGCGTGGTCATTGCCGGACCGCACGGCGCGAGCGCGCTGGGAGTTCTCTTACTGGAGGTAGCCCTCGACCTCGGAGACCGGCTCCGCGTTGATGGCGTCCGGGTCGGCGCCCGCCGCGCGCGCGGCTCGGCGTCGGCGGAGCAGGTCCCAGCACTGGTCGAGTGACTCCTCCAACTGGCGCAGCCGGGTGCGCTCGTCGTCCGAGGAGATCTGGCCGGATTGCACCTGAGTGCGGAGTTGGTGTTCCTCCTGGACCAGGTCGTTGATCCGGGTCAGCACGGTCTTGTCGTCCATGCATCGAGCCTTGCACAGCGAAGGGCCCCCTGTGGTCCAGGGGGCCCTTCGAGGTGATCAGAGCGTCTAGCTCTCCAGCATCTTGCGCAACACGAACTGCAGGATGCCACCGTGCCGGTAGTAATCGGCCTCGCCAGGCGTGTCGATGCGCACAACCGCGTCGAACGAGACGCCCGTGTCGGTCGTCACCGAAACCGTGCGCGGGGTGGACCCGTCGTTGAGCGCCTCGACGCCCGCGAACTCGAAGGTCTCCGTGCCCGTCAGGC
The DNA here is from genome assembly GCF_900107455.1 of Asanoa ishikariensis. Classification (GTDB taxonomy): domain Bacteria; phylum Actinomycetota; class Actinomycetes; order Mycobacteriales; family Micromonosporaceae; genus Asanoa; species Asanoa ishikariensis. The sequence goes on from NZ_FNQB01000010.1 coordinate 2,690, forward strand.
CCAGCGACTCGGCCGTCTGGCCCGCCGGGTACTGCAGCGGAAGCACACCCATGCCGATCAGGTTCGAACGGTGGATCCGCTCGTACGACTCGGCGATCACCGCGCGCACGCCCAGCAGCATCGTGCCCTTGGCGGCCCAGTCGCGCGACGAGCCCGACCCGTACTCCTTGCCGGCCAGCACCACCAACGGCACACCCGCGGCGACGTACGCCTCGGAAGCCTCGTAGATCGTGGTCTGGTCACCGGTCAGGTGGTTGACCGTCACGCCGCCCTCGACGCCCGGCACGAGCTGGTTGCGCAGCCGGATGTTGGCGAACGTGCCGCGGATCATCACCTCGTGGTTGCCGCGCCGCGAACCGTACGAGTTGAACTCGTGCCGCTCCACACCGTGCGAGGCCAGGTACTTGCCCGCCGGCGAGTCCGCCTTGATCGCGCCGGCCGGCGAGATGTGGTCGGTCGTCACGGAGTCGCCGAGCTTGGCCAGCACCCGCGCGCCGTGGATGTCCGTGACGGGCTGCGGGTCGCGCGCCATGCCCTCGAAGTACGGAGGCTTCCGGACGTACGTGGATGAGGCGTCCCAGGCGAACGTGTCGCCGCTCGGGGTCGGCAGGCTCTGCCAGGCCTCGTCGCCGGTGAACACGTCGGCGTAGTCGCGGGTGAACATCTCGCTCGCGATGGCCCGGCCGATGACCTCTTCGATCTCGACCGCCGAGGGCCAGATGTCGCGCAGGAAGACCTGCTCGCCGTCGGCGCCGACCCCGATCGGCTCGTTGACCAGGTCGATGTCCATCGTGCCGGCGAGCGCGTACGCGACCACCAGCGGCGGCGACGCCAGGTAGTTCATCTTGACGTCGGGGTTGATCCGGCCCTCGAAGTTGCGGTTGCCGGACAGCACCGAGACCACCGACAGGTCGTGCTCCGCGACGGCCGCCGAGATGGTCTCGGGCAGCGGGCCGGAGTTGCCGATGCACGTCGTGCAGCCGTAGCCGACCAGGTGGAAGCCGAGCTTCTCCAGGTACGGCGTGAGGCCGGCGCGCTCGTAGTAGTCCATGACGACCTTGGAGCCCGGCGCCAGCGTGGTCTTGACCCACGGCTTGCGGTTGAGGCCCTTGTCGACCGCGTTGCGGGCCAGCAGCGCCGCACCGATCATCACCTGCGGGTTGGACGTGTTCGTGCAGGAGGTGATCGCGGCGATCACGACCGCGCCGTGGTCGAGCTCGAACTCGGTGCCGTCGTCACCGACGACCTTGACCGGCTTCGAGCTGCGCCCGTTGGCGCCGCGCGCGGCCGACTCGTAGTCGCGCGGCTGGTCGGCCGGGTCGTCGTGGTCGTTGGCCGGCGGGTCGCTGGCCGGGAACGACTCCTCGGACGCCTCGTCAGCCGCCCCGGTCGCCTGCACGTAGTCGGTCAGCACCGAGCGGAAGATCGGCTTGGCGCTGCCCAGCGGCACCCGGTCCTGCGGGCGCTTGGGGCCGGCCAGCGACGGCTCGATGGTGGCCAGATCGAGCTCCAGGCGCTCCGAGTACGCGGGCTCGCGCTCGGGGTCGTGCCAGAGGCCCTGCTCCTTGGCGTACGCCTCGACGAGCGCGACCTGCTGCGCGTCGCGGCCGGTCAGCTCGAGGTAGTTGATCGTCTCTTCGTCGATCGGGAAGATCGCGATAGTCGAGCCGTACTCCGGGCTCATGTTGCCGATGGTGGCCCGGTTGGCCAGTGGCACCGCGGAAACGCCGGGGCCGTAGAACTCGACGAACTTGCCGACCACACCGTGCTTGCGCAGTTGCTCGGTGATCGTCAGGACCAGGTCGGTCGCGGTGGTGCCAGCCGGCATCTCGCCGGAGAGCTTGAAGCCGACGACCCGCGGGATCAGCATGGAGACCGGCTGGCCGAGCATCGCGGCCTCGGCCTCGATCCCACCCACACCCCAGCCGACGACGCCCAGGCCGTTGACCATCGTGGTGTGCGAGTCGGTGCCGACGACCGTGTCCGGGTACGCCTGACCGTTGCGCTCCATGATCGTACGAGCCAGGTATTCGATGTTGACCTGGTGCACGATGCCGGTGCCCGGCGGGACGACCTTGAACTCGTTGAACGCGGTCTGGCCCCAGCGCAGGAACTGGTAGCGCTCGCGGTTGCGCTGGTACTCCAGCTCCACGTTGCGGGCGAACGCGTCCTCGCGGCCGAACAGGTCGGCGATCACCGAGTGGTCGATGACCAGCTCGGCGGGCGCCAACGGGTTGACCTTGGTGGCGTCGCCGCCCAGCTCCTTGACCGCCTCGCGCATGGTGGCCAAGTCGACCACGCAGGGCACGCCGGTGAAGTCCTGCATCAGCACCCGGGCCGGGGTGAACTGGATCTCCACGCTCGGGTCGGAGCTCTCGTCCCAGCCGGCCAGCGCGCGGATGTGGTCGGCGGTGATGTTGGCGCCGTCCTCGGTCCGGAGCAGGTTCTCCAGCAGGATCTTGAGGCTGTAGGGCAACCGTTCATGCCCGTCGACCGTCGTGATCTTGAAAATTTCGTAGCTCGCGTCGTTGACGCGCAGCTGGCTCTTCGCACCGAAGGTGTCGAGGCTCGCCACGTCTTACTCCTTCTCCGCCTGTTTCGCATCAGTCTTTCGCAGCAGGCTGCGCTCGCCGGGCTTAGGTTCGGCTAACCGGACGCAAGTAAACCGTACGTCCGTCTTGTTTTCCGGTCAACTCCGCGCCACGCTGGTCCGCATGATCCATCACGTGCAGATCGCGTGCCCCAGGGGCACCGAGGATGTCCTTCTTTCGTTCTACTCCGGTGTGCTCGGTCTCGCCCAGAAGCCGAAGCCTCCTGCGCTGGCCGGTCGAGGCGGTTGCTGGTTCGTCGGTCGCGGCATCGAGCTGCACCTGGGCGTCGAAGAGCCGTTCGCGCCGGCCCGAAAGGCCCATCCCGGGCTGCTGTGGGAGGGTCTGGACGCTTTGGCGGTTTCGTTGGCCGCGGCGGGCCACGACGTCGTCTGGGCCAACGACGAACTGCCCGGCTTCCGGCGGTTCCACACGTTCGACCCGCACGGCAACCGCCTGGAGTTCCTCGAACCCACCGCGTGAACTGAGCGTGGCGGGGCGGTGCTAAGGTGCGGCGCGTGACCGACGTGCACCTTCAGCCGCAGCCCCGGATCGACGTCCTGGTGACGGACTTCGAGACCGAAGACCGCCGGCTGCGCACCGACTACGCGGGCGTGGCCTACCTCGGCGACGAGCCGGACGAAGAGACCGGTCTGATGAGCGGCGCGTACGCCAAGCGCCCGGTCGACACCCGGCTGTTCCTGCCGGACACCCACTGGTACGACGCCGAGCAGCTCGAGAGCGTCGAGGTGCAGGTGACGGCGGGCGTGCTGCAGGTCGCTCCGACCGAGCGTGGCACGCAGGGCCTGCTCGGCGGCATCACCGCCCCCGAGGTCGAGTTCTACGAGCACCCCGGGGACGACGAGGGCGTCGGCGTCTGCCTGTGGATCCGTGGCGAGATCCTGTCCAACGTCGCGCTGTCGTACCGCGTGACGCTCGTCTGTGACCCGAGCGCCGTGCAGCGCAAGGGCGCGAGCGAGCTCGAGGAGCTGCCGGCGGTCAGCTGACCTCCTTGGCTTTCTCGCGGAGCTTCGTCTTGATCTCGTCTGGCGTGTAGTTCCGGCGCTTGCGCTCGGCCCGCGCCACCACCACCCCGGTCGCGGCCACTCCGACCAGCCCGGCAACGCCCAGCACCTTCCACCATCGCATTCCACATAGGGTAGAGGCATGGCCATCACCCTGGACGCGGCGGTCGAGCTGACCCGGACCGGAGATGTGTGGCTGTTCCGCGGCAGCTCGGTGCCCGACCGAGCGATCCGGCTCGCCACCAACAGCCCCGTCAACCACGTCGGCATGTCGGTGGTGATCGAGGACCTGCCGGCGCTGATGTGGCACGCCGAGCTCGGGCGCTCGCTGCGCGACCACTGGACGGGCACCTTCCAACGCGGTGTGCAGTTGCACAACCTGCGCGAGGCGGTGCTGGTCTGGGCGCGTCGCTACGGCCAGCGCGCCTGGTTGCGGCAACTCCAGACGCCGGTGTCGCCGGAGATGGAGAACGCGGTGCTGCGCACGATCGCCCGCCTGGACGGGACACCGTTCCCGTCGACGACCCGGCTGGCGTGGCGCTGGGCCCGGGGCCGGGTGCCGGACCTGCGGACGGGTTTCTTCGCCGGAGACGCGCAGGCGGCCGGGGCGCCGCCTGATGCTCGGCTGGAGACCGCCTACTGCGCTGAAGTGGTCGCCGTGACGTACGAGGCGATGGGCTTGTTGCCGGCCGGCCGGCGACCCAACTGGTACGACCCGGGCCGCTTCTGGAGTGGTGACGACCTGGTGCTGGAGGGCGGCGGCCAACTCGGCGAGGAGATCGCCGTGGAGATCACGTAGCTTTGGTCGAGTGACCCGTCTTCCTGGCCTGGTGCTGACCGACCACACGTTCACGGTCCCCCTGGACCACGCTTCGCCGGGCGGCCCGACCATCTCGGTCTTCGCCCGCGAGGTGGTGGCCACAGACCGGGCCGGCGACGACCTGCCGTGGTTGATCTTCCTTCAGGGCGGCCCCGGCTCGAAGTCCCCGCGGCCGTCGGGCCCGAGCGGGAGCTGGCTGGGCCGGGCGCTGAAGACGCACCGGGTGCTGCTGCTGGACCAGCGGGGCACGGGCCGGAGCACCCCGATCAGCGCGCGAACGGTTCGCGGCATGAGCAGTTCTTCTCTAGCGGCCTACCTCCGATTCTTCCGGGCGGACAGCATCGTCCGCGACGCGGAGCTGATCCGGCGCGCGCTGCTGGGCGACGGCGTGCGGTGGGAGACGCTGGGCCAGAGCTATGGCGGCTTCGTGACGCTGACCTACCTGAGCCTGGCGCCGGAAGGCTTGCGTTCGTGTTACGTGACGGGCGGACTGCCGGGCCTGACGGCGACGGCCGACGACGTCTACACCCGCACGTACCCGCGAGTGGCAGCGAAGAACGCGGCCCATTACGCGCGCTATCCGGAGGACGTGGCCGCGGTATCCCGAATCGCCGACCACCTGGCGTCGTCGCAGGTCCTGCTGCCGGACGGCGACCGCCTGACGGTGAACCGCTTCCGCTTCCTGGGCAGCGCCTTCGGCATGGGAGACGGCTACGAACGCCTGCACTGGCTGCTGGACGACGCCTGGCACGGCGCGGAGCTCTCGGACCTGTTCCTGCACGAGGTGATGACGCGCACGGGCTTCATCGACGCGCCGTTGTACGCGCTTCAGGAGTACTGCTACGGCCAGTCGGGCCACCCGACCCGCTGGGCAGCGGACCGCGCGATCCAGACGCGCCCGGAGTTCGCCACGGACGCGACACCGCTGCTCTTCACGGGCGAGATGATGTTTCCCTGGATGTTCCAGGACATCGCAGCGCTGCGGCCCTTCGCCGGGGCCGCCGACCTGCTGGCCGAGGCTGACGACTGGCCGGACCTTTACGACCTGCCGCGCCTGGCGTCGAACGATGTCCCGGTGGCGGCGGTCGTCTACTTCGACGACATGTACGTGGACGCGGAGCTCTCGCTGGCGACGGCGGGCGCGGTGGGCAACACCCGAGCATGGGTAACCAACGAATACGAACACGACGGCGGAGCCGTCTCCCAAGGCAAGGTCCTGTCCCGCCTCATGGACATGGCCGCGGGCCGCATCTAACTCTTTGCCGCCTCGCGTTCTTTCTAAGGCCGCAAGGCAGCGAGGATGCGGGTCACCAAGGCCTCTGGGTCTTGTTGCCCGTCAAGCTCGAGGAGCCGTTTCTCACCTTCGTAGAAGGTCAGCACCTGCCTGGTCTGCGACGCGTAGACGGCCAGGCGTTGGCGGATAACATCGGGCCGGTCGTCGTCACGCTTGCCGAGCGTGCCCTGACAGCGGTCGCACGTTCCTGGCTTTTCGGGCGGGCGTAGCGTGACGTGGTACACGGATCCGCATGTTTCGCACACCCGCCTCCCGGCCAAGCGTTGCTCGATCACATCCGTGGGCACGACAAGATTCACGACCAATCCCAAGGGCGCCTCACCCCTGGACGCCAGGAAGTACTCGAACTCTTTGGCCTGCTCGACGGTACGAGGAAAGCCGTCAAGAACGAAGCTGCGGGCGCGGCTGCGGCCCCAGATCTTAGCGATTTCGTCCATGACTATCCGTAAGGGAACGAGTCGACCCTCTCGCAGCGCGGCGGCCACCACCGCTGCTCTCGGATCGTCAGACTTCGCCAGCGCCCTGAAGTGATCGCCCGTCGCGACGTATCGCGAGTGTCGAGCGTCTGCGAGCAGTTCCCCGGCTACGACGCCCTTGCCAGCGCCAGGAGGCCCGAACAACGAGATCCGGACGCCCATTCGCCGTACCCGGTCGATCGCGTCGATGAACGCGTCTCCGGTGGAGGTGATCTCATACTTGAGGTTTTCGTCCGGGCTTTCGTGCCTGAGCGCCAGTTCCGGGTATCGCTTCAGCATCTTGTTGACGTTGTTGTGGCGTACGGACCGATCCGGCATCATCGCCTCGATTTCCTGGGTCGTCAGCGGCCGGCCCGCTTTCCGGAGAACCGCCAGGGACCGGTACAACTGGCTGCGCTTCGGGTTCAGGCGATGTCCGACCAGGCTCACACCCTTTGCCTGCCGGTTGTCCAAGCCGAGCACGGTGGCGACCTGCCCCTGGTACTCGTGCTCGTCGCCCACATTGGAGATTCGGACGTCGGCGAGCTCGTCGACCACCCGCAGCAGCCCAAGGGTGTGTTGCCGCTCGTTCTCCCGCTCGAACTCGTCCAGCGATCCCAGTGGCTTGCGCGCACCCCGACGCAGGTAACGGTCGTAGCGGACCCGAAGCGGCGCCTCGATCGATACGACCTTTACGTTCGGGTAGTTTTGTCGGAAGTGCTCGATCTCTTCTATCGCGCGGAATCCGGTGATGACGATGCCGGGCTCGAAGGAGCTTTTGCTCGGTAAGTATTCCCGCGCGATGTATCGCGCCACGACATCGAAGCCTTCGTTGTGCAGGAGGTCGTGCGCGAAATCCGATACCTCCTCGTGTTCCATGCCCTGTTGTTCCCGCAACACCCGCACCACCGACGAGGCATCCACAAAATGCCATTCGAGGAGTTGCTGGACGTAGGTGCCAAACGTCGACTTCCCAGCGCACGTAGGCCCGACTACGAGCAGAATTTCGGGATTGGGCTTTGGGAACAATCCGGGCTGAGTCTCCCTTGTCCCGGTCCGTCGCGAGAACACTGGTTGAGCCGCGTTGAGCATAAGTGCGTACTCCTCAAGCCTCGCGGTGAGACTGAGAAGTGCCTTTACTCTGAAGTCGACTGCCAGTGACTCCTCGAAGGACATCTCAGACAGGGTTTCAGATCTGCCGTCCGGAATCAGCCAGGCGCTGAAGTTGTCGGGGGATAGCCAAGGGTAGGCCTCATTGATGTCGAATGTGGCCGGAGACTGTGCGACGACGCCATCGGTCCGACCGTAAAAGAAGATCGGGTCTCGAAGGCCGGGGACGGACAATCCGATGCACGACTTGACGACGGCGCGTCGGTCCGACATCGCCTTGAGTTTCTCGTCAAGCTCTCGAAATGTCGTCTCGGCAAACCACTCTTTCGCGCGTAACCCAGGTTCTTCGCGGCCGTGGCTCAAGGCCTCGATCCTGATCGACGTGTCTTCGATGAAGAACATCGAACGCGACCCGCCACCGCGATGCTGTATTTCCTTGATGGCCCTCCGCAGGAGGTCTTCGACGGTGCCGTCGTAGCTTTCGTCATAGGGGCGCGAGTCGTTCTTCCGATGGGTCAGCCGGAGACCAACGCCCTGGAAGACGGCCTGCGCCTGGCGGTACTTGGCGCCGCTGGACGTGAAAAAGGCCACCATGGGTCGACGTTCACCCTGAAGGAATATCGGCCGCGGAACGAGCCTGGTCATGAGACTGTGTACCCTTCGTTGGAACCCTTGGCCCTGTTGAAAAGCTTCACCCCGACCTCGGCCAGGGCGCTGTCGTCCAGCGGTCCATCGCTGATCGCGTACACGACCGGGCCCATGCTGGACATGCCGACGCACGGCACGTGATCTCGCAGTCTTGCGATGAGGTCGCGCAGGGCGGAGGGCTGGGCCGCTATCTCGCGAGCTTTAAGGCCGAGTTGCGAAAAACGATCGATAGCACGCCCGAAAGAGTCAATGTCGGCGTCGATGACCGCTGGAAGAATATCCTGATAGGTCAGTGCGATCTGCTCCAGCACCTCCATCCTCGGGATGGGCGTCACCTGATCGAAGAAGGCCGCCTCGGCCGAGCCGAACATTCGCCGGCCGGCCGGCAGAAACAGTGACACCTCCCAGGACGGGGGTATGTCGACCCGCCGCACGACCGTTGGAATGGAAGCCGGCCGTTGTTGGGCGGACGGACGCAGCGGATGTCTGCCCAAGCGTCCGGCGTCCGCGATCAGTCCACCCGAGAAGAAGCCGTGGATCCCTGTGCCGCTGGCGCCGCCACGGCGGCTGTAGGACTGGATCGCATCGTCTGGGACAGTCACGCCGAAGAGCCGGGCCGCCGCGATCAGCGAACTGAGCACGAGTGAAGTCTTGGAGCCAAATCCGACATGCTCAGGTGGGCACGAGATGATCTCGACCCGCACTGGGGGTAGCCCAATGTCCGCCATGAGGTCGCCAAGCCGTTGCCGGATCAATTCTCGCGTTTCCGGTCGCACGTCGGCGCCGGAGACCCACGTGGCGTCAGCGGGTTCGACCCGGACCTGGGTCGACGGGTCGGTGATCATTAGGCCGATGCCACCGAACGTTCGACTTGTCGCGTGCCCCACGTCCAGCAATCCTATGTGGAGACGAGCGGGCGCGCTAACGACGACCGCCTGGGGCATCAGCTCTCCACCGGCTTGGAGAACTTGTCCCAGACCTCGTCGAAATGTTGTTGGAGTTGATCAAAGAGGATCGCGCCACGCCGCACCCTGAAGGTCGCCGTATTGCCGCTCGCCCGGCCGACAAAGTAGGGGCCCCAGAAGATGTCGTTGTCGATGCGAAAGATGTTGATCATCGGGCAGCAGGTATAAAGTCGCAAGGAAAGCGTTGGGCTGCCTTTGCCGTAATGTTGTTGAAACTGGGTGGCAAACTCGCGAATCTCGCCGGCTATCGTGCCGACCGACTGACCTTCCTCTTTGTCGCGCTGTGCCGCGAGCGGCGAGTCAGGGTCGAGAAGGAGAATCCTGATCGTCGTCTTCTGGGAAAGCGCGCCCAGTTCGGCGATGTAATCTCTGCGGAAGTCTTTGAGCCCGAAACCGATGATATCGATCTTTGAGTTGGCCCGGGCCAGCCTGGAGGCGTACTCGCCTCGGATCTGGGCCGCCCGCCGGTCGTATATCCGGTGCAGACCGAAAACGTTGAACATCTCTAGGGCTTCGCGCGCGGTCTCAGTTCTGATCAGGTAGATATAGATAACGGCGCCGGCCGCTCCGGTGGCGATCAGCGACGTTCCTATTGCCGTGGCGACGGGTTTATTGATCATCGTGATGATCGCGCCAACGGCAACGATGAGTGCGTGGACCAGGTAGTACACAATGGTCATGGAGCGGGTCCGGATGGAGGTGACTTCAACTGTCATTCCTGGTTTGCTCCTTCCTGTGCGACAACCTGTCCGACGACCGCGACGGACTAAGTTTGCGGTCCGAACGCATGCCGAGGGAAGATCCCTGACCCGCGAATGGATCTGACGGTCTAAAGGATCAAGAAGGAGCGGAGCTTTATTCGGCGGCCTCGTCGGGCTTGACGACCCAGGCCGAGGGGACCGGAAGCCCC
>NZ_FNQB01000008.1 GCF_900107455.1 Asanoa ishikariensis
GAGAAGACTCATCCGAGCAAACTAGCGTGAGAGCCCGCCGGACGACGGCCCTGGCTGCCCGGCCCGACGCGCCGCCCATTCGAAGCGCGAGTCCCGCTCCGACCATGCCTTCTTCGTGTCGGTGACTGGCCGACTCAAACTCCCCCTCCTGGACGATGGCCTCGAAGGATCAACCAATTTTCCGGGTCTTTCGATCGCGTTTGTGAATTGGCCGCATCAGGCCAAACGAAAACCGACCGGGATCCACCTAAAAGACACCACGGAATCGCCACCTGCTAATACTCCCTATTGGGTTATCGAAACTTCTGGACAGATTGGTGTCCGCAAATTAGGATTCCGCTCCAAGCACTGGCGATCGGCTGGATCGGCGACCACCCGTCACCTGTTGCGAATGCGTTCGAGCGCGCAACATCTCTGACTCTCGCGTTCCCACCCCCCGAAGGGATCGTGTCGCCATGCCCGAGATACATCCACCACCGTCTTTGAAACGTTTAATTCGAGGCGGAGCGGCCGCCGTTCTGGTCGTGAGCATCAGTGCCGCCGTCCTGAGCACGGGAGGGACGGCCGCGGCGGTCCCTCCCGCCGACTATCAGCAGGTCACCCTCGCCCGGGGCGTGGCCGAGGTCGGCGAGCCGATGTCGCTGACCGTTCTGCCCGACCGCTCCGTGCTGCACACCGCGCGAAACGGCGTGGTCCGCCGCACGGACGTCAACGGGAACACCGCGGTGATCGGAACGATCCCCGTGTACTCCCACGACGAAGAGGGCCTTCAGGGCATCGGGGCCTCGCCCAACTTCCAATCCAACCGGCAGATCTTCCTGTACTACGCACCGCCGCTCTCGACGCCGTCGGGGGATGCGCCGAATACCGGCACGGCGAGCACGTGGTCGACGTGGGCCGGGGTCAACCGGCTCTCCCGGTTCACCCTGAACACCGACTTCACCATCAACATGGCCAGCGAAGTGGTCACGCTGACGGTGGCCACGAGTCGGGGCCTTTGTTGTCACGTCGGCGGTGACATCGACTTCGACGCCGCAGGCAATCTTTACCTGTCCACCGGCGACGACACGAACCCGAACGCGTCGAGTGGATATGCGCCGATCGACGAGCGCAGCGACCGGAACCCGGCCTACGACGCTCAGCGGAGCTCCGGCAACACGAACGACCTGCGCGGCAAGATCCTGCGCATCACACCGACCGCGGCGGGCGGTTACACGATTCCGTCCGGCAACCTGTTCGCTCCTGGCACGGCGAGCACGCGGCCGGAGATCTACGCGATGGGGTTCCGCAACCCGTTCCGGATGAGCGTCGACCGGCCTACCGGCATCGTCTACGTGGGCGACTACGGCCCCGACGCCGGCTCGACGAGCTCGACCCGTGGGCCGAGCGGTCAGGTCGAGTTCGACCGCGTCACGTCGCCCGGCAACTACGGCTGGCCGTACTGCACCGGCACCAACACCACCACGGAGACCTACAACGACTTCAACTTCGCGACCAATGCCAGCGGCGCCAAGTTCGCCTGCGCGGCCGGCGCGACCAACAACAGTCCGAACAACACCGGCCTGACGACCCTGCCCGCGGCACGCCCGGCCTGGATCCGCTACGCCGGTGACGCCGGCAGCCCGAGCGAGTTCGGCTCCGGATCCGAGTCCCCCATGGCCGGGCCGGTCTACCGCTACAACGCGGCCAATCCGTTGACGACCAAGTTCCCCCAGTCGCTGGACGGCCAGTTCTTCGCCGGCGAGTTCGGCCGTCGCTGGATCAAACCGATCGCGGTCAACGCAGACGGCTCCAGAGGCACGATCGACACGTTCCCCTGGTCCGGCACCCAGATCATGGATATGACGTTCGGCGCCGACGGATCATTCTACGTGCTCGACTACGGGCTCGGCTGGTTCGGCGGCGATGCCAACTCGGCCGTCTACCGCATCGACTACGTCGGCACGGGAGGCAACCGGGCACCGATCGCGGTCGCGACCGGCTCACCCACCTCGGGGTCGGCGCCGCTACCCGTGACCTTCTCGTCCGCGGGAAGCACCGACCCCGACGGCACCGCGATCACGTACTCGTGGGCATTCGGCGACGGCACCACGTCCACGGCGGCCAACCCGTCCAAGACGTACACGACGAACGGCACCTACACCGCGACGCTGACCGTGCGGGATCCGCAGGGCGCCACCGGCACCGCCAACGTCATCGTCCGGGTCGGCAACACCGCACCCACGCTGACCTTCACCACACCGACCAATGGACGGCTGTTCTCGTTCGGCGACTCGGTGCCCTACACCGTTACCGTGACCGACCCCGAGGACGGCACGATCGACTGCGGCCGGGTCACGGTGAACTACGTGCTCGGCCATGACACGCACGGCCATCCGATCACCTCCCAGACCGGCTGCTCGGGCACCATGGTCACTCCGATCGACGGCGAGCACGACACCTCGGAGAACCTCTTCGGCCTCCTCGCCGCGACCTACACCGACAACGGCGGCCTCACCGGCACCGCGCAGGTGACGCTGCAGCCACGCGCCCGACAGGCCGAGCACTTCTCCTCGATGTCCGGCGTCGCGATCGTCAACCAGACCCAGGCCCAGGGCGGCCAGAGCGTCGGCAGCATCAACAACGGCGACTGGGTCGCGTTCACCCCGTACGGGCTCTCGACCGCTACCTCGATCACCGCGCGGGTCGCTCGGGCCGCCACGGGTGGCACCGCCCGCACGATCCAGGTACGCGCCGGTTCGGCGACCGGCACGCTACTGGGCACGCTGACGGTGCCGAGCACCGGCAGCGCCACGACCTACACGGACGTGACCGCGAACCTCACGAACCTTCCCTCGGCTCCGACCACCCTCTACCTCGTCTTCACGGGTCCGTCCGGCACCAACAACATCTTCTACGTCGACTCGTTCGCCTTCCCGACGGGATCGACCGGTGGTGGCAACGTCACGGTCCAGGGTGAGGCGTTCAGCTCGCAGAGCGGCGTGCAGGTCGCGAACCACACCGCGGCCGTCGGTGGCCAGACGGCCGGCTACATCGTCTCCGGCGACTGGGCCGCGTACAACAACGTGAACATCGGTGGAGCGACCTCACTGACCACGAGGTACTCGGGCACCGGCACGGGCACCTTCCAGGTCCGGACCGGCTCGACCACAGGACCGATCATCGGTTCGGTGTCCCTGTCCAGCACCGGCAGCTACGACACCTTCAGCACGGTGACCACCTCGCTGGCCGGGGTGCCGGCCGGCACGGCGAACGTCTACCTGACCTTCACCAGCTCAGGGTTCGACCTCGACCAGCTCACCTTCGTCAAGCCATGACAGACGCGCTCCGGCCCGGATCGGCGCCGGGCCGGAGCGTCCCAGCTGACCTGGAGCCGACATGCGCAAACTAGCCCTTGCAATCGCCCTATCCCTGCTCGCCGGGCTCTCCTTCACCGCCGTCTCCGCACAGGCGGCCGACACGCCGTACGAGGTGCTGGTCTTCTCCAAGACCGCCGGATTCCGGCACGACTCGATCGCGGTCGGGATCTCGACCATCCAGACGTTGGGCGCCGCCAACAGCTTCACCGTCACCGCCACCGAGAACGCGGCGGCGTTCACCACCACGAACCTGGCGCAGTACGAAACGGTCGTCTTCCTCAACACGACCGGCGACGTCCTCAACGCGGCACAGCAGACCGCCTTCCAGTCCTACATCGCCGCCGGTGGCGGGTACGTGGGCGTGCACGCCGCCGCCGACACGGAGTACTCGTGGCCGTTCTACGGCAACCTCGTGGGCGCGTGGTTCCTGTCCCACCCCGCGCAGCAGAACGCCACCATCACGTTCGAGGACCGCACCCACCCGGCGACAGCCGGTCTGCCGGCCACCGTCGTGCGATTCGACGAGTGGTACAACTACCGGACCAACCCCCGCTCGAGCGCGCGTGTCCTGGCCTCGCTCAACGAGTCCTCGTACAGCGGCGGCACCATGAACGGCGACCACCCGATCACCTGGTGCAAGGAATACTCCGGCGGCCGGTCGTTCTACACCGGGATGGGCCACACGCAGGCGTCGTACGCGGAGGCCAACTTCCGGGCCGTGCTCCTCGGCGGCATTCGCTACACCGCCCGCCGCGTCGACGCGAACTGCGCACCCGGCCCCACCACGCCGCCGACGACACCGCCGCCGACCGGCGGGACCAATGTCACCGTCCAGGCCGAGGCGTTCAATGCCCAGGGCGGCGTGCAGGTCGTGGCGAACTCCGGCGCGGTCGGTGGTCAGCGGCTCGGGTACATCGCGCCCGGTGACTGGGCCGCGTACAACAACATCAACGTGGCGGGCAGCCGCTCGCTGCAGGCTCGGGTCTCCTCGGGCGGCAACGGCGGCACGCTCCAGGTCCGCACGGGCTCGCAGTCCGGGCCGATCCTGGGATCCGTCGCCGTCGCCAACACAGGTGGCTGGAACAACTACGCCACCGTCACCACGAACCTGACAGGGGTGCCCACCGGAAGCGCGAACGTCTATCTCACGTTCACCGGTTCCGGCAGCCCGTTCGACCTCGACCAGTTCGTGTTCGTCAAGTCCTGACCAAAGGGTTGGTGAGCGCGCGGAGCGAACGCTTGGCGCGCTCATTTTCCGATCTCGATCCGCTGAAGCGCCGGCACACACGCCGTCAGCAGCATTGCCGCCGCTGCCACGCCGCCGCCGGTCAACGCAACCGCCGCCGTTCCGACCGCCGCCGCGAGGGCCGGCGCGACCAACTGGCCGAGGGGGAACGACAGCGACGACCAGAACTCGTCGTGCGCGCCGACCCGGGAGAGCAGCCGTTCGGGGATGTGGGTGTTGTTGACGGTCTCCCAGACGACGGTGAAGAACTCGGCGGCTACTCCGGCCACGAACGTCGCCACCAGCCAGGGAAGGTCGGCGCCGGCGCCGAGCAGAATGAGCGGCAGGGTCGCCAGCGCCATCGAGGACAGGGCCGGCCTCATCGGCCGCCGCGTCAGCCGCACCTTCACCAGGACCACGCTGGCCAGCAACGCTCCGACTCCACGGGCGCTGAGCACCACGCCCCAGCCGGTGGGGCCGATCGTGTCGTTCGCGATCACCGGGCCGAGGATCTGCCAGAAGCCCATGTTGGTGGCGTTGAAGACCGCGAACGCCAGCGTCACCGACCAGATCCAGCGTTGCGACCGGAAGTAGGTCCAGCCTTCCCGCATCTCGGCGAGCATCGTCGGGGCGCCCTTGGCGCGCGGTGGTAGATCGGGCAGCGAGATCCGGGCGAAGCACGCGGCCGCGAGTACGAACGAAGCCGCGTCCACGGCGATCGCCCAGCCGCCACCGACGGAGGCGGTCAACAGGCCGGCCGTGGTCGGGCCGACGATCCGGGCGGTGTTCCCGGCCGAGGCCAGCAGGGAGCTGGCCTGCTGGAGACCACGCCCGACGGTCAGGTTCGACAGGATGCCGCGCAGTGCGGGTGTGGTCAGCCCTTGGAAGACACCGTTCAACGCGGAAAGCGGCAGCAGCAACGCCGGATGCCGGTCGGTGAGCAGCAGGACCGCCACGCCGCTCTGGGACAGGCCCGCACCGAGGCTCGTCAGCCGCAACACGGTGTCACGGCGGTAGCGGTCGGCGATGCCACCGCCGATGAGCATGGTCGCGACCATCGGGACCAAGGCGGCGGCGAGCACCGCGGACAGCGAGGCCGCGCTGTCGGTGAGCTCCAGGACCCCGAAGGCCAAGGCGACCGGCGACATGAAACTGCCGATCATGGAGATCGAGCGGCCGGCGAAGAACCACCGGAACGCGCGCGAGCGAAGCGGCCGTTGCGGCGCGACGCCGACGCGCGAGGGCGCCGCCGTCACATCTGCTTCGGACACGAGCGGCCACGCTGCCAGTACACAACGGATGGATCAAACGGGTTTCCCAGCAACAGGCCACCGAGCCGCCCGGGCGGACGAACGACTCGGTGGCCCGATCTGCTACGGCGCCGAGCCGAACTCGAAGGTGCCGGCACCGACGCGGTAGACGTCATAGCGACCGCTGCGCCGCAGGAAGGTCGCACCCGAGGTGATGGCGGTGCTGGTGCTGGTGGTCGTGTTGGCCAGCGGCACCCAGACCTCACCG
Source organism: Asanoa ishikariensis (assembly GCF_900107455.1). GTDB lineage: Bacteria > Actinomycetota > Actinomycetes > Mycobacteriales > Micromonosporaceae > Asanoa > Asanoa ishikariensis. Next base: position 6,103 of record NZ_FNQB01000008.1, read on the forward strand.
CCCGTGCCCGAGGGTGACCCGACCTGGAGGTGGAACTGGCCGGTCGCGTCCTGTGCCCACCGCACGGTGAGGGCACCGGACGGCGTCGGCACCTGGCCCTGCGCCCAGGTGACGTCGCCCTGGCGGGGCTTGACCTGCCAGGTGGAGTAGCCCGGGTTCACCGCGGTCGCCCCGAGCAGGGACTCGGTGAGGACCTGGGTCGGACCGGCGCCCCACGCGTGGGCGAGGCTGTCAAAACCGCGGCCCGGCAGGCCGTTGCTGTTGACGAACTCCCAGAAGGTGCCGGTGTAGTAGCCACTGTTGGGGTCGACCTGCAGACCCCAGAGCCGGCGCATCAGCTCGAGCGCGCCGGCGGAGTCCTCGCTCTCGAACCGGGCCATCAGCTCCCAGGTGTTGTTGAGCGGTTCGATGGTGTGTCCGTACGGGTCGGCCATGCTCGGCGAGGGCTGCGAGATCGGGCTGCCGTGCGCCTGCCATCCGTTGCGGAAGTAGGTCAGGATGCTCTGCACGCGGTCCGCCGGCGCGACACCGAGGCGGATCGCGTTCATGTTCGCGTCCAGCGGGTAGACGCTGGCACGGGTGTTGGTGTGTTGGTAGCGGCCGGCGGACGCGTTCCACAGCCGCGCGTTGATGGCAGTCTTGAGCGCTGCCGCCTTGTTGGTGTACTCGGTGACCCGGACCGCCGTGCCGACGCGGCTCTCCATCCAGATCATGTTCTGCAGCAGCTCGTAGTAGGCGAGGTTGTACTCCGTGACCTCACCGTCCTGGCGGGTCTGCCAGTAGTCGTTGTCGTTGGTGACCACGAGGCCGTTCGCGTTGACCCGGGTGGCGTGGTAGGCGGTCGCGGCCTCGAGCCGGGAACGCAGGCCGTTGATGTAGGCGGTGTCGTTGCTGTAGCGGTAGTACTGGATGGCGAGGATGGCCGAGTACGCGGAATAGGTGACGGCGTAGTCGAAGGCGCCGCAGCCCCGGAATCCGACGGCGCTGGTCAAGCGTCCGTTGGAGGCTTGCAGGTTGGTGATGCTGTTGATCGAGCCTTTGATGTACGGGACACCGTTGGTCCCGATCGACAGCATCATCACCGGGTTCGTGATCATGAGGTCGCCGGACCAGATGGCCCGGTCCCGCTTCGCGCCGTCGAAGATGACCGGCACGTTGAAGCACGATGCGACGCCCGTGGGGACCATGTCCATCTGCGCGGTGTACGCGCCCGCGTACCAGATCCGGTTGAGCTGGTTGTCGCTGGACATGAACCAGCCCTGATAGCGGTCGGCGCCGGCCCGGTAGGCCTTGAAGTTCACTCCGGCCGCGGTGAGCGTGACGCTGCCGGCGGTGGTCAGCTCGACCGCCGCGAACCGGAACCCACCCCGCAACGCGCCGGTGTACGTCCGCGCCCCGTTGACGGAGAACGTGATCTGCGACCCGTTGTCGTTGACGTAGGCGCCGCTGGAGTTCGTCAGGAACGGCAGGGCCTCACTGGTGGATACCCGCACGGACTGCGAGGACGACGACGTGCTGGACACGGTGATGTACGGGGTGCCACCCACCACCTTGCCGAAGTCCAGCACCACCACCGCCGAGCGACCACCGGACGACGGCCTGGTCAGGACGGTCGAGCCGCTGCCTCCGACGGCCAGCGCCGCGGCGTTGGTCACGGTGCCGGCGGTCCTGGTGATGGCGACCGGTCGGACGTTGTCGCTCGTCGGTCCCGGGACGAGGCTCTGCCAGTTGGGGTTGGCCGGCCAGGTCGGCAGTGCGGCCGCGGCGGGTGCCGCCGCCGTGACGACCGCGATGGCGGTCGCCGCGAGTGTGACGGCGCTGGTGAGCCCCGCGACGATGGTTCTGCGCCGTCGGCGGCCGCTGGGTCTGGTGCTGAGTTCCTGCACGGATTCTCCTCGGGTCCACATCCGCAAAGCGGGCGCTTGATGAAACGTTTCATCACTCCTTGTAAATGACAGAGTCAGCGGTCGATGTCGCCCCGTCAATACCGGTGTCCGCATCAGGCCACACCAATGTGGACGCCTTTGTCCTTAGTGGATCGACGATGTGATCATAGGAGCCCGCGCCGGGCAGCCCATACCGCGGCGGCGATGGGAGCCGGCACGTTGAGTCGATCGCAGATGGCCCGGCTGCGCCGCCGGACCGTGCGCCCGGAGACTCCCAGGCGCACGGCGACGGCGTCGACCGACAGCCCCTGCGCGAGCAGGCGCAGGACGGCGAGGGCATCGTCGTCCAGGGCTGGCTGGTCCGGCGCGGAGGTCACCTCCGCTTATACAGCCGTGAACGTGAACTGCCCGGAAGGGACAGTGAAGACGGTGTAGCCACCGTCGACCCGCACCCGCTGGGCCCGCGCCGGCGTGCGGACGGACTGCCCGTCGCCGGTGGGCACCCATACCTCCGCCGTGGTGTTCGTCGGCACGGTGACCTTCAGCTCGAATCGCCGGTCGGACTTCGTCCACGCGCTGCGGGCGAAACCCTTGGGCGTCTTGTAGCTGCCCTTGGCGTACGTGAGGTCCCCGACCGCCTTCGGCGCGATCACCAGCTTGTCGTAGGCGACCGCGTCCGGAGCCGACCGGATGCCGGCCACACCGCTCTGGAACCACTCCTCGATCTGGGCGAGGATCATGTGGTTCTTCGAGCTGCCGCGGGTCCAGCGCTCGCCGATGGTGGTGAAGCCACCGGGGTTCTCGGGCGTGGACGCCATGAAGTAGCCGTAGCTGGGGTAGTCGTCCTCCTGGAGCAGGTCCCAGAGGACGTCGTCGCGACCGGCCGCGGCGAGGCTGCGCACGGTCGGCGACATTCCGATGGTGCCGCCACTGAAATGCGGGCCGTCGCCTTCGGGGTGGAACGCGTACACGTTCGCGACCAGGTAGTCGAGCACGCCCGCACGCTTGTCCGGCGGCACCAGGCCCGCGTCGAGAGCCAGCGCCTGAGCCGACTGGGTCGCGCCGGCAGCGCCGGCGTTGCCGGTGGCGGTGTAGTAGCCGAGCGTGTCGTTGAAGAAGGCGCCGTTGAAGGCGTCCTTGATCTGCGCGGCCAGCGCCGTGTACTCCGCCGCGTCGGCGGTGTGCCCGGTGAGCCCGGCCATCATCGCCATCTTGGTGATCATCGTGTAGTAGCCCCACGTGCCGGTGATCCGGCCCGAGGTGTCCTCCGCCGACACCCAGTCGGTCAAGGCGGCGTCGACGATGTGCGCGTTCTCGCCGGTGCCGACCTTCTGGCGCTGGATGTAGTCGACGAACTTGGTCATCTGGTCGTAGTAGGTCGCCATCGTCTGGGTGTCGCCGTACAGCTCGTACAGCATCGCCGGCACGAGGATGATGGCGTTGCCCCAGTTGATCTCGTCGCCGAACCGGCCGGTGTAGCCCCAGTCGTACACGGGGGTCTTCAGGGCCACGTTGCCGGCCATCGGGGTGTCGGCGACCGACTGTCCTTCGACGAGGTGGTGCATCGAGGTGCGCATGAAGGCGCCCAGCTCGTAACTGCGGTGGATGGAGCCCATCGGCATCGTGTAGTCGGCCGGGTAGGACAGCTTCTCCCGGCCGGGGCAGTCGGTGAAGACCGACATCATGTTGCCGGCGAACGAGTACCGCGCCATCTTGTGGATCCGGTTGATCCGCGCGTTGGACGTGGTGAACTCGCTGGCGGTCGGGGTGTCCGCCTGCAGCCGGACGCCGGTGACCAGATCGCGGGTCGGCACGAAGCCCTCCGGCAGACCGGTGACCTGAACCCACTGCATGCCGAAGTAGTTGAACCGTGGGTGCCACGACTCGCTCTTGCGCGCGCCGTAGGTGGTGTAGGTGTTGAACAGGTCGGCGCCGCGGCCGCCAGGACCGAGTGAGCTCTGGTTGACCGTGCCGTCGGGGTTCAACGACTCGGCCGGTGCCACCTTGACGGTGGTGCCCGCCGGCAGGTCGCGCAGGTGCAGCTCGGGCCAGCCGACGATGTTCTGACCGAAGTCGAACACCCAGGTCCCGGGCACGGGGTTGGTCACGGAGACAGGCTTGAACCGCTCCTGCTCTACGACCGGCTCAGCCGCGCGGGCGATCAGCCGCGTCGCCAGGTTCGGGGGCGGAGCGATGCCCGCGCTGACCCACTCCGTGGCAGTGCCGTCTCTGCGTCGCGCCGTCGGGCCGAGGTCAGATCCGGCCTCGTTCCAGCCCGGCTGCTCGCGGCGGGCGTCGTAGTCGGCACCGGAGTACCAGGCGTCGGTGACCAGCGGACCGAGCGCCGCGCGCCACGACCGGTCGGTGACGATCTGCGAGCGGCTGCCGTCGCGGTACGTGACCTCCAGCCGGCCGATGAACCGCGGCGTGACGGCGGCGCCGGCCGAGGCGTCGCTGGCGGCGATGTTGTTGCCCGACCCGGTCACCTTCACGCCGGCGGCGTGTGCGGTCGCGAGCGCGGGAGTGAAGGTGATGCCGGTGCCGTCGACGCCGGCGGTCCCGATCGCGGTGATCGTGCGCGACTCCAGGCGGTCCCCGCCGCCACCGGTGTCGACGTTGACCGTCCCGCCGACGTGGTAGCCGGTGACGCTGTCGACCTTGACGATGGTCGCACCGCCGGGTGCGTCGGCGGCGAGCAACCCGTTGCCCTTGAGCTGGCTCTGCCACCACGAGTACGGCGAGGTCCGCCCCACCGCGGGGTTGGTGACGCTGCGCCGCACGTACGCGGTGCCGTTGCCGAGCTCGACGCCGACCGTGTTGGCGCCGTCGCGCAGCGCCTTGGTCACGTCATAGGTGCGGTACTCGCTGGAGAGCTGGTAGTTGGAGTTGCCCGGCGCCAAGACCTCGTCGGTCACCTCGCGGCCGTTGACGGTCGCGTGGTGCAGGCCGACGCCGGAGAGGTAGAGCCGGGCGTCGGCGACCTTCTTGCCGCGCGGCACGGAGAACTGACGGGCGAAGATCGGCAGCGGCTGGTTCTCGGCGCGGTCGGGGTAGTCGATCCACCGGGCGTCGCCCCAGTCGCTCTGCTGGAGCAGGCCAGCCGACCAGGTCGCCGGCTGCGACCAGTCCGAGGGCCGCTTACCCGCGTCCCAGACCCGCACGCGCCAGGCCACGGTGTCACGCGAACGCAGGGTCCGGCCGAAGACGGCGCGCTGTTCGGCACTGCTGACCTTGCCCGAGGACCAGATCAGCTCGCCGGCCTCGAGCTTGCCGGCGTCAGCCGCGGCCTGGATCTCGTAGCCGGTCTGCCGGTCGCCGGGGCAGGCGACCTTCGCGTGGGGGCGGTAGCAGGGGTGCGAAGCGGCGCGCCGGGTCTGCGTGATCTGCCAGCTCAAGGTCGGCCGCTGGTTGTCCAGACCGCTGGGCGAGTCGTAGCGGCCGTCGACGGCGAGGTTGACGACCTCGACGTCGCCCCCCGAGTTCGCGTGCGCGGACGCCCCCGTCGTGAACGGGGGCGCCACGAGAGTCAAGGCCAGGAACCCGCCTATCATCGAGGTCGCCGTGCGTCTTTTGGTTGGCACCCGTTCTCCCTTCCTCGCAGTCAGGTGGTGCTCGGCTCGCGCAGGGCGGCAAGCCGTCCAGAGGCCGCGACCCGGCCGAACGCGTACGCGCTGGGCCTGGGTACGCGCGCGAAGTCGCGGGTCCGATCGACGGCCACCAGGCCGAACGTCGGTCGGTATCCCTCGCTCCACTCGAAGTTGTCGAACGCCGACCAGTGCAGGTAACCGCGCACGTCGACGCCCTCGGCACGGGCCGCGGCGACCGCGGCGAGGTGGCCGTCCAGGTAGTCGACCCGTTCCTGGTCGTCGGTGGTGGCGATGCCGTTCTCGGTGACGTACAGCGGCAACCCGGTCCGCTGGGCGGCGTGGTGCAGCACCTGCCGCAGCCCGTCGGGGTAGACCGCCCATCCCAGCTGCGTGAGCGGGAAGTCCGGCGGTGGCGCCGCGAAGTACGTCGGCGACGCCGGGCCGACCCATTGCTTGCGGTAGTACTGCACGCCGAGCCAGTCACCGGTGACCCCGTCGAGGTATCGGTCGACGAGCTCGTGTTGCATGAGCTCGTACAAGGCGTGGCAGGCGGGTTCGTCGCGGATCGGTGCGAGCGAAGGGATCTGCACGCACAGGCCCGTGCTGGAGGTGGGCGACGTCTCGCGCATGGCCCGGACCGCGCGACGGTGGGCGTCGAGCAACACGCCGCCGACCCGCTTCCACAGCACGGGATTGGTGAGCCCGGGCGGGTGGTAGCCCTCGAGATAGCCGTGCAGTGCCAACATTTGCGGCTCGTTGACGGTGCACACGTAGGGCATCAGGTCGCCGAGCGCCGCGCCGACCTGTCGGCAGTACGCGCCGAACCGGTCGACGGCGTCCGGGGCCAGCCACCCGCCGCGCGCGGCGAACCACCGCGGCAGGGTGAAGTGGTGCAGCGTGACGAAGGGTGTCAGGCCCGCGCCGACCAGGGCGGTGAGCACCCGCCGGTAGTGGGCCAACGCGGCCGTGCTGAACTCCCCCGCCGCCGGCTCGATGCGCGACCACTCCACCGAGAGCCGGTGGGTGTTGTGGCCGAGCGAGCGCAGCAACGCGAAGTCTCCGGCGTACCGGTGGTAGTGGTCGATCGCGTCCCCGGACGACTCGACGGCCGCCGACCCGGGATCGTGCTCGAAGTCCCACCAGTCGCTGTTGACGTTGCCGCCCTCCACCTGGTGCGCCGCGGTCGCGGCGCCCCAGCGGAAGTCGGCGGGGAAGTCAGCGTCGGTCACGTCAGGAGCCGGCCTGGTAGTCGGTGTCCATCGCGGCCAGCACCTTGTCTGGTGTGGACTGCTTGCTGAAGATCTCCTGCAGGCCGCTCAGCATCGTCTGCTGGACCTTGGCGTTGGGCCAGAGCTGGTCCATGAACGGCACCGTGCGGTTCTTGTTGATGAAATCGGCGAGCTCGGTCAGCGACGGGTCCAGGTCGTAGCCGGTGTCGGCCAGGGCCGGCACGCCACCCTGCTGCTTGACGTAGAGGTTCATGCCCTCCGGCGACATGACGAAGTTGACGAACTTGAGCGCCAGCTCCTTGTTCTTCGCCTTGGCGTTGACGCCGTATCCGGCGCCGGCGGCCGCCGGCATCACGAAGCTGGCCGGGTTGTCGGTGGCCGGCAACGGCTTGATGGTGAACTTGCCGTTCGGGTTCTGCTTCTTGAGCAGTGCGATCACCCAGTTGCCCTGCACCAGGCCCAGCGTCTTGCCGGTGGCGGCGAGCTGCTGGCTGGCTTCGTAGCTGGTGCCGAGCGGGTTCTTCTGGAAGCAGCCGGCCTTGTCCATGTCCTGGTACTTGGCCATCGCCGTGGTCCACGGCGAGTTGGCGAAGGTCGCCTGTCCGCCCTGCATCTTCTTGTCGAAGTCGCGGTCGTCGGCGTAGACGGTGGTGGCGACCAGGGCGTACAGGACGAGCTGGGTGACCCAGTTGTCCTGGATGCCGAGCGCGAACGCCGGCGTGCCCTTGCCCGCGGCGGCCCTGCAGAAGTCGATCATCTGCGTCCAGGTCTCGGGCGCGGTGAGTCCGGCCTTGGTCAAGGCGTCCTCGTTGTAGACCGCGCCGATGCCGTTGAGGCCGAAGATCGCGTTGTAGGTCTTGCCGTCGTACTGCGCGACACTCTTGACCGCGTCCGGGTACTTGGCCGCCCATGCCTGGTCGGACAGGTCGAGCAGGTAGCCGGGCTTGGACAGCACGTACGTGGCGCCGGGGTTGCCGTTGCCGGGCCACACCGACATGACGTCCGGCGCGGTTCCCGAGGAGAGCTGGGTGCGGATCTGCTGCTGGTACTGGTCGGCGCCGCTGGTCGTGAAGTTGACCTTGACGCCGGGGTTCTTCGCCTCGAAAGCCTTGACGACCTCTTCGATGGAGCCCTGGTCGACGGATGCGAGGGTCAGGGTGTTGTCCTGGGCCTTGTCGCCCGAGGCCGCGTTGGTGCCACCGCTACAGGCGGCCATCAGGGTGGCGGAGACGGTCGCCGCGATCAGGGCCGCCAATTTCGATCTCTTCATCTGTTCTCCCACTGAGTTTTGAGGGACTAGGCGCCCTGATACGCGGCGCTGAAGGTGTAGCGCCCCGACGTCAGCGCGACTGTTGCTCCCGCGGCTGACGGCTGGACTGTGCGCACGCCCGGCCGCTCGGCAGCCGGCTGGCCGCCTTCGGTGACGCTGGCCGGGTCGGAGGTGGGAATCTCGAGGATTGCGGTGCTGCCGGGCGGGACCGTGGCGGTCACGGTGATCCGCTCGTTCTTGATCGACCAGCCGCACGCGACGGTGCCGCGCACGGTCTCCTGCTGGGCGCGGGCCCAGCTCAGCCGGCCGCCGGGAACCGGCCGCAGCAGCAGCTCCCGGTAGCCGATGGAGGTGGTGGTCTGGTCGATCCCGGCGACGCGGCCGTAGAGCCAGTCGCCGACGCTGCCGAGGCTGTAGTGGTTGAAGGAGTTCATCGCCGGCGACTGGAATCCGCCGTGCTCGGTCCAGCCGTCCCAGCGCTCCCAGATCGTCGTGGCGCCGTGCCGGATGGAGTAGCCCCAGCTCGGGAACTCCTCCTGGTGCAGCAACGCGTACGCCAGGTCCGCCCGGCCGTGCTCGGTCAACACCGGACAGAGCAGGGCGACGCCCAGGAACCCGGTGGTCAGGCGGATGTCACGTTTCTCGATGTCGGCGGCCAACTGGTCGACCGCGGCGCGCACCAGGTTCGACGGCAGCAGCCCGAAGGCGAGGGCGAGCAGGTACGCGGTCTGGGTGCCGCCCTCGACCGTCCCGTTGTCACCGACGTACGAGTCGATGAACGCGGCCCGGATCGCGCCGTGCAGTCCCCGGTACTCGATCGCGATGTCGTGGTGCCCGAGCACCTCGGCCGCGTCGGCGACGATCTCGGCGCTGCGGGCGAAGTACGCGGTCGACAGCACGTCGCGCGGTGTCACCGCGTCGACCTGGAGCCAGTCGCCGTAGGAGTTGCCGGTGCGGTGGCGCCAGCGCAGGTCCGGGTTGTGCCGGCGGATGCGGTCGACCCAGGCCACCATCGACGGGAAGGAGCGTTCCAGCGCCACGCGGTCGCCGTAGGTCCGCCACAGGTGCCACGGGATGATCACCCCGGCGTCGCCCCACGCGGGTGCGGCCTCGCGGGCTATCCACACGGCCGGTGCGACGTCGCGGAAGGCTCCGTCCGCGTCCTGCCCGTCGATGACGTCGCGCAGCCAGCGGGCGAGGAACGCCGACACGTCGGCGTTGCGGCTTGCCGTAGGTGTGAAGATCTGCGCGTCGGCGAGCCAACCGAGCCGTTCGTCGCGTTGCGGGCAGTCGGTCGGGACTGCGACGAAGTTGCCTCGCTGACCCCAGGCGATGTTGGACTGGAGTTGGTTGACCATCGGGTCCGAGCATTCGAACATCCCGTCGAACGGGGTGTCGTTGTGCAGCACCCGGGCGACGATCTCCAGCTCGCCGGGGTGGTTGTCGATCTCGGCGTAGCGGAAGCCGTGGATCGTGAACCGGGGTTCGAAGACCTCGGTTTCATTGCCGGCCGCCACGTACGTGTCGGTCGCGTCGGCCCGGCGCAGGTTGTCCAGGTAGAGCTCGCCGTCGTCGAGCACCTCGGCGTGCCGGACGGTGATCCGCTGGCCCGCTGACGCGCCGTGCAGAGTGAGCCGTACCCGGCCGACCAGGTTCTGTCCGAAGTCGACGATCGTGCGGCCCGTCGGCCGCGGATGTAGGGCGACCGGCGCGATGTCGCGGATGACGCGGATCGGCTGATCGGGCTCGGCGACCAGTGGGCCAGGGTCGGTGTCGTCGACGGCGACCCGGGTGAAGCCGGCGTCCGAACCGTGCGGCGCGTCCCAGTCCGGCACCGCGAGGCGGGCGTCGACGTGCTCACCCATCAGCAGGTCGGCGGAGCGTACGGCGCCGGGTCGCTCGGTCCAGTCGGCGTCGGTGGCGACCACCTGCCGGGAGCCGTCCGAGAAGTCGACGACGAGCTGTGCCAGGAAGCTGGGGTGGTCGCCGTAGTGCTGGGCGGGACGGCGCGGGTCGAACCCCAGGTAGCCGGACCACCAGCCGTCGGCCACGACCGCGCCGAGCACGTTGCGGCCGTCGCGGAGCAGGTCGGTGACGTCGTAGGTCTGGTACTGGATCCGGTGGTGGTACTCGGTCCAGCCGGGTGAGAGCTCGAGGTCGCCGACTCGCTGGCCGTTGAGACGGGGCTCGTAGACGCCGCGGGCGGTGGCGTACAGGCGGCCGCGGACGGGGACGCGGTCGAGCTCGAACGCGCGGCGCAGCTGCAACGCCGGCCGGCTGGGCTCGTCGTCGTCGGTCGGCGGGTCCACGAGCGGCAGACCGGCCGGATCGCGGGCGATCCACACCGCTGACCAGTCGCTCGGGTGCAACAGACCCGTCTCGAACCAGCTCTGTCCCGCCGACAGGCCCTCACCGCGCTCGTCCCAGACCTCGACCCGCCAGTGGTAACGGGTCGCCGACTGCAGCGCCGGCCCGTCCCAGGCCAGCTCGAAGTCGTCGGCAGCCCGGCGCCCGGTGTCCCAGAGCAGACGACGCGGGTCGTCCAGATCGGCCGGGCGCGCGGCAGCGGTGAGCCGGTACGCGCTCTGCGCGGCGCCTCGGCGGTCGGCACGCAGCTTCCAGGACAGCCGCGGTCGGTCGGCGTCCAGTCCGAGTGGCTCGACACGGTGCTCGGTCCGCAGACCGTACGGATTCGTCATCCCTTGAGCCCTCCGGCGAAGCCGTTGATGATGCTGCGCTGCAGCGCGAAATAGACGACGAGGATCGGGATCATGCTGATCAGCAGCGCGGCGAAGATCAGGTTCCAGTCGGAGACGTACTGGCCGACGAAGCCGGAGATGGCCACGGGGACGGTCTGCTGGGTGCTGCCGGACAGGTACAGCAGCGGGGTGAAGAAGTCGTTCCAGATGCTGACCGCGTTGAGGACGATCGCCGTGACGGTGATGGGTTTGAGCATCGGGAACACGACGTGCCGGAATGCCTGCCACGAGGTGCAGCCGTCGATGAACGCCGCGTCCTCGAAGTCGCGTGGCAGCGCGCGCAGGAAGCCGATGTAGAGGAATGTCGTGAACGGCACCTGAAGACCCGAGTAGAACAGGATCAGTGCCCACGCGCTGCCGAGCAGGTGCAGGTCGCGCATCGTCTGGTAGAGCGGCAGCGCGGCGAGCTGGAACGGCAGCATCAGCCCGAGCATGATCAGCAGGAAGACGCCGCGGGACCACCGCGCGGTGACCCTCGCCGGGGGGTACGCGGCCAGCGCCGAGATCGCGATGACGATGAGCACGCTGACGACGGTGACCAGGGCGCTGTTGGCCAGGGCGCCCCCGAGCGCGCCCTGCTGCCAGGCCTGGGTGAAGTTGTCCAACGTCGGCGTCAGGGTCGGGCGCAGCGGGGACGAGGTGTCCGACGGCGGCCGCACAGCGAGGTTGACCAGGACGTAGAGCGGGAAGGCGACGACGAGCGCGATGGCGACCATCAGCAGTTCGAGGCTGAACGTACGCCGCGTGTAGCGGTTCATGACGCCGCCCTTTCGTTGCGCGCCAGCACCAGGTACTGGCCGGTGGAGGCGACCGCGACGATGACGGTGAGTACGACGGCGAGGGCGATGCTGTAGCCGAACTCGCCGAGCGTGAACGCGTCCTTGTAGATCAGGGTGGAGAGGGTGTCGGTGGCGTGCCCTGGTCCCCCGCCGGTCAGCGCGTACACCTGGTCGAACAGCTTGATGCCGCCGATGATCGAGAGCATCAGGTTGATCGTGAACGCGGGTGCGAGCAGCGGCCGGGTGACCGACCAGAAGCGGCGCACCGGGCCGGTGCCGTCGATCGCCGCGGCGTCGTAGATCTCCTTCGGGATCGACTGCATGCCGGCCAGGAAGATGACCATGGAGTAGCCGCCGAACTGCCAGACGATCACGCCGACGATCGACCAGAGGGCCAGGTCGGGGTCGCCGAGCCAGTTCTGCTGCCAGGAGTCCAGCCCGACGGCGCCGAACAGGCTGTTGACCGCGCCGTCCGTGGAGAGCAGGTTGCGCCACAGGTACGCGGTGACGATCGGCGTGATCACCGCGGGTGCGAACAGGAAGACCCGCAGGACGTTCCGAGACTTGATCATCGTGTTGACGCCGAGGGCGAGCGCCAGCCCGAACCCGTTCTGGATGATCGTGATCGAGACCGCGATCAGCAGGGTGTGCCAGATCGCCTGCTTCGCGTCCGGATCCCGGAACATCTCGACGAAGTTGTCGAGGCCGACGAACGAGAAGCTCGGGTCGAGGCCGTCCCAGTCGGTGAAGGCGTAGTAGACGCCACGGACGCTGGGAATGAGCACGACAAACGCGAACAGCACCATCGCCGGTACGACGAACCACCATGGCGCATTGGAACGTTTCATACAGAAGGCCAGCCAATCCCTTGGTACGCGGCTCCAGCAGGGGGCGTAAGGATCAACCACTGTCGTGGGTAACGTTGCCCAAATGTTTCGCCCGACCCTAGAAGTTCACCGGAACGACGTCAAGGGTCTTGTCGAGCAGTGCCTTGGTACGTAACCTCACGCGGACAGCCGGCGATCGACTCGCCCTTGGATAACGTTTTACAGAGGATGACGGAGAGGTGGGTCATGGCGCGCCCGACACCACAACGGCGGGTCACGATCATCGACGTCGCCCGGCACGCCGAGGTCTCGACCACCGCGGTGTCCAAAGTGTTGCGCAACGCCTACGGCACCAGCCCGGCGATGCGCGAGAAGGTGCACCGGGCGATCGCCGACCTCGGCTACCGACCCTCGGCCGCCGCACGGGGGTTACGCGGCCAGACGTACACGCTGGGTGTGATGGTCCCGGACATCGCCAACCCGTTCTTCCCCGAGATCCTCAACGGCGTGACCGCCTCGCTGGGCAACACCGACTACCAGGTGCTGCTGGCACCCGGTTGCGCCGGCGAGCACGCCGAGGCCAGGACGATCGAGTCGATGATCGACCGCAGCATGGACGGCATCATCCTCATCGCGCCGGTGTCACCCCGAGCCCACCTCGAACACATCGCCGGCATCATCCCGACGGTCATCGTCGGCCGGCACGCCCGCAGCACCATCTTCGACACGGTCGCCGACGACGACATCGCCGGCGCCGCCCTGGTCGTCGACCACCTGGTCGGCCTCGGCCACCGCCGCATCGCGCACATCGAGCACCTCGAGACCGAACCGTCGTGCATCGAGGAGATGCCCAACATGATCCGCGCGGAGGGCTACCGGCTCGCGATGCGCGGCCACGGCCTCGATGCCGAGATCGACATCGCGTCGAAGACCTACACCCGCGAGGGCGGTTACACCGGTGCGCGCGAGCTCCTGAACCGCAAGCGCCTGCCGACAGCCATCTTCGCCGGCGCCGACATCGCCGCGATGGGCGTGCTCGACGCGGTGGCCGAGGCGGGGCTGTCGGTGCCCGGCGACATCTCCGTCGCCGGATACGACAACACCACGTTCGCCGCCTTCAGCCAGGTGTCCTTGACCAGCGTCGACCAGGCCGGCTGGCAGATCGGCGCCGACGCGGCCCGGCTGCTGCTGGAGCGCATCGCCGACCGGACGCGGCGCTCGGCCCAGGTCAAGCTCTCCCCCACCCTGGTGGTCCGCAACACCACCGCACCGCCACCCGCGCGGTAGGGGGCGCCCCACCGCCACCCTTCCAGGTAGCGGGATGTCGCTGCTCTGTGGACCCTCCTAGGGTCGGAGAGACCGACACGAGGGGGACGACATGGGTGTCCATAGTCGACGGAACGTGCTGCGCGGCGCCGCGGTGACGGCGGGTGTGCTCGCCGCTGGCCCGGCGGTCGCCGCGACCGCTTCCATGGACGGCGGCTTCAAGGGCTACATCGGACCAGACGACGCGCGATACGCGTTCCTGGCCGGGCGCGGTTACAATGAGCGGTTCAGCGGATCGCCCGAGCGCATCCGCCTCGTCGGCTCGACGGACGACGTGGTGCGCGCGGTGAACGACGCGGTGCGCGCCGGCAAGCGCGTCGCGGTGCGCAGCGGCGGCCACTGCTTCGAGGACTTCGTCGACGACCGCGCCGTGCGGGTGGTCATCGATATGAGCGCCATGACGGGTGTCTACTACGATCCGGCCCGCCGGGCCTTCGCGGTGGAGGCCGGTGCGACGTTGGGTGAGGCGTACCGGCGGCTCTTCCTCGGCTGGGGTGTGACGATTCCCGCGGGCTGGTGTCCCCAGGTGGGCGTCGGCGGCCATGTAGCCGCCGGAGGTTACGGCCCGCTGTGTCGCCGCCACGGCCTGGCGGTCGACTACCTGTACGCGGTGGAGGTGGTGGTCGTCGACCGCACCGGTGCGGCCCGCAAAGTGGTCGCGACGCGGGAACCGACGGATCCGAACCGAGACCTGTGGTGGGCGCACACCGGCGGCGGCGGGGGGTCCTTCGGCGTGGTGACCCGTTACTGGTTCCGGAATCTGCCGGAGCCGCCCGCCGAGGTGTTGTCGTTCGCGCTGCAGTGGTCCTGGGAGGGACTGGACGAGCCGGCCTTCGCGCGGCTCGTGCGCAACCACGGACGCTGGTTCGAGCGGCACAGCGACCGGTACCCCGACTTCTACACCGAGTTTTTGCTGTTCCGCCGCCAGCAGGGCGCGCTCATGATGATCGGGCAGGCCTCCGGCGCCGGCGCGGAGCGGGTGCTCGACGAGCACGTCGCGGCACTCGGCGCGGGCCCCACCTCCCGCACCCAGGAGCGGCAGCCCTGGCTCGCGACCGCGCTCAAAGGCCCCGACGACACGTCCGGGTGGCGGATGAAGGTGAAGTCAGGCTACTTGCGCCGCCCATTGACCGACCCGCAGATCGCGACCGCATACCGCCACCTAACAACGGACGACCCCAAGATCGTCGGGGGCGCGGTGAGCCTCAACTCCTACGGTGGCCGGGTCAACGCGGTCGAGCCGGACGCCACCGCGACCGCGCACCGGGACGCCATTCTCAAGCTCTTCTACCTGGCGGCCTGGACGGAACCGGCGGACGACGCCCGGCACCTGGAGTGGATACGCGAGTTCTACCGCGACATGTACGCCGACACCGGCGGCGTGCCAGTCCACGACGGTGCGTACATCGGCTATCCGGACACCGACCTCGCCGACCCCCGGTGGAACAGCTCGGGTGTCCCGTGGTCCACATTGTATTTCGGTGGAAACGTCGCGGGGCTGCGTGCGGCGAAACGGCGGTGGGATCCGCGGAACGTCTTCCACCACGCGCTCACCCCGCCGGCCGCTTGAGGATGGCGAGGTTGCCTCGGGTCTAGGTCAGGAAGTCGTCGGCGTTGGCGTCGGCGTCCCACCCGAGCCGGGCGAGCTCCCGAATGATTGCGCGCGCACGAGGAGCCCAAAAGAGCAGGACCTGATCCCGTTCTTCGGTCTCGAAGGAGACAGCGAAAGCGGGGAGAGGAAACCGGCCGAGGACGACCGGCCGATGCGGCAACGCGGTTACCTCAGCGTGTTGCAGCGCGTCGGAGGCGGCCCGCGACGAGAAGGTCAGTGTGCTGTCTTCGACCCAGAGACTTACCGACGGCCAGCGCATCCGCTTGAGGACGGTGTAGTCGCCCCGGACGAAGTCGCGGCGGTCGACGTAGGTAAGTCCACCGCGCCCCAGCAGGGTCTTCTGAGCCATCGCGGGATCATACGACCTCGGGTAACGTGGCCCGGTCGCGAGTGCTTAACAGGAGTACGCCTGATGTTGCCCAGCCCGGTCCTCGAAGGCTCCCTCGTGCGACTCGAGCCGCTGTCCCACCGACACGCTCCGGACCTGATCGCCGCCGTCGCCGAGGATCGTGACTCGTACGCCTGGACCTGGGTGCCGGCTCCCGAGCAGGTGGGTTCGTACATCGATGCCCAACTGGAGCGGGCCGCCGCCGGACAGATGACGCCCTACGCGCAGGTCGCGCTGAGCTCCGGGCGCGCGATCGGAGCCACCGCCTATTGGGATCCGCGGCGGTGGCCGGACAGCGACGACCTGTTCGCCATCGAGGTCGGGTTCACCTGGCTGGCCGCGTCGGCACACGGGACGGGCATCAACACCGAGGCCAAGCTGCTGCTGTTCGAGAACGCCTTCTCGGACTGGCACGTGGAACGCGTCGACCTCAAGACGGACGCGCGCAACGCCCGATCCCGAGCGGCCATCGCCTCCACCGGGGCTACGTTCGAGGGCGTGCTGCGCCGTTGGTCGCGATCGTGGACGCCCGGCGAGGACGGGCTGCTGCGCGACTCCGCGATGTTCTCGGTCATCGCGCCCGAGTGGCCCGCCTGCCGGACGACGCTGCGGCAACGCCTGGCCCGCCAGGCGGCTAGCGGTTGATCATTCGTTGCATGTGTTCGGGGTAGCGCTCGCCCTCGACGGCGACGGCCTCCGCGGCCGAGGTGATGTCGTCCAGGTCGTCGGCGCTCAGGCGGACGTCGGCAGCGGCGACGTTCTCCCGCAGGCGGTGGACCTTGGTCGTGCCGGGGATGGGCACGATCGACGGGTGCTGGGCCAGCAGCCAGGCCAGCGCGATCTGCGCGTTGGTCGCGTCGGTGCGGGTGGCGATGGCCGAGATCAGGTCGACCAGCGACTGGTTGGCAGCGCGCGCCTGCTCGGTGAACCGCGGCAGTGTGTTGCGGACGTCGGTCTCGCTGAACGGCGTGGTGTTGTCGATCGCGCCGGTGAGGAACCCTTTGCCGAGCGGGCTGAAGGGTACGAACCCGATGCCGAGTTCCAGCAAGGTGGGCAGGATCTTCTCCTCGGGCTCGCGCCACCAGAGGGAATACTCACTTTGCAGAGCGGTCACCGGTTGCACGGCGTGCGCGCGGCGGATCATGTCGACGCCGGCCTCGGACAGCCCGAAGTGGCCGACCTTGCCGGCGGCGATGAGGTCACCGACCGCGCCGGCGACGTCCTCGATCGGGGTCTGGGGATCGACGCGGTGCTGGTAGAGCAGGTCGATGTGGTCGACGCCGAGGCGGCGCAGCGACTCGTCCACGGTGGCCCTGATGTGCTCGGGCCGGCTGTTGAGCCCGGTGGAGCGGTCGCCGTCGTACGCGAAGCCGAACTTGGTGGCGATCACCACCTGCTCCCGGACCGGTGCCAGAGCCCGCCCGACGAGCCCTTCGTTGGTGAACGGGCCGTAGACCTGGGCGGTGTCGAAGAACGTGATTCCACTGTCAACGGCGGCACGGATGAGGTCGATGCCGTCATCGTGGTCGACCGGCGGGCCGAAACCGTGGCTGAGCCCCATGCAGCCCAGGCCGATGGCGGAAACCTCCAGGCCGTTGCCGAGCGTACGTTTCTCCATAGCTTTCTCCTTACGGGTTGAGGCCGATACGGCGCAGCCACGCCTCGACCGCGGGGGCGGCGGCGGTCGCTTCCTCACCGCGGACGGCGAGGCCCTCACCGATGGTTGCCCCTGGGCACGACTCCGCGTAGTCGCGTTCGGTCGTTCCGAGGCCGCTCATCGCGTGTGTGGTGAACGGGTGCACCGTCTTGCCGGAGAGGTCGAGGCCTTCGGTGAAGGTCGACATGATCATGGGTGCGCGGACGTTCCAGATCGGACTGCCCAGCAGCACCGTGTCGTAGCGGTCGATCGACGGCAACGGATTCGCGATGGCCGGGCGCGCGTCGGCGCGTTGTTCGCGCACGTTGCGCTCCACCGTGGGGGCATAGGCGTCGGGGTACGGGTCGGCGGCCTCGATGCGGTGCAGGGCGCAGTCGATGAGCCGGCCGATGGTCTCGGCGACGACCTGCGTGTTGCCGACAGCGAGGCGCAGGCGACCGCCGTTCCAGTAATTCTCGCCCGCCCGCGAGAAGTAGGCCAGCAGCACCGCTCCGCCGGCGGCCGGCGTCGGACCGGTGGACTGGGAGGGCCCGGACGTGGTGCAGCCTCCGAGCACGCCGAAGGCCGCCGCGGCGAACAGGGTGCGGCGCGGTATCGGCGGCGGGTGGTCAGTCGACACGACGCCCGCCGAGCCAGGCGACCATCTCGGGATCGCGGTGGTCGAAGAACACCGATTGGCCGGAGTCCAGGGCGGCGATGCGGGCCAGCTCGTCGTCGGTGAGCGTGAAGTCGAAGACGTCGAGGTTCTCCGCCATCCGGTCAGGGCGCACGGACTTCGGGATGACGACGACGTCGCGCTGCAGGAGCCAACGGAGCACGACCTGGGCGACCGACTTGCCGTGCGCCGCGCCGATCTCGGCCAGGGTGGGGTTGGTGAACAGGTCGTTCTTGCCTTCCGCGAACGGGCCCCAGGACTCGATCTGGACGCCGTGCTGGCGCATGAGGTCCTGGTCGGCTCGGCGTTGGTAGAACGGATGCGTCTCGATCTGGTTGACCGCCGGCGTGACGTCGTTGTGCAGGACGAGGTCCGCGAGGCGGTCGGTGTGGAAGTTGGACACCCCGATCGCCTTGGCCAGACCTTCGCCGTAAAGCTTCTCCATCGCGCGCCAGGAACTGTAGTAGTCGCCGAGGGGCTGATGGATGAGGTACAGATCGACGTAGTCCAGGCCGAGCCGTTGCAGGGACGTGTCGAACTCCCGGCGGGCGGTGTCCTCGCCGGTGCGCTGGATCCACATCTTCGTGGTGACGAACAGGTCCTCACGCGGGATACCGCTCTTGGCGATCGCGCGGCCAACCGCTTCCTCGTTGCCGTACGAGGCGGCGGTGTCGATGGAGCGGTAGCCGGCCGCCAGGGCATCGGCGACCACCTGCTCGGTCTGCTCCTGCGGGACCTGGAAGACACCGAATCCCAGGATCGGCATCTGGACGCCGTTGTTCAGGGTGATCAGACGATTCTGTGGGGTCACGCCTCACACACAACGCCACTTTCGCCGTGTCAGGCAGTGACGGCCTTCACCGGTAATGCCAGACCCTCCCTGCGCACGGGTGAACGTCGTACGGTCGAGAACATGGACAACCGGGACGAGGTACGCGACTTCCTCACCTCCCGCCGCGAACGCCTCACGCCCGAGGAGGCCGGGGTCCCGGTCTTCGGCGGCAAGCGGCGGGTCAAAGGGCTGCGCCGCGAAGAGGTCGCGATGCTCGCCGGGATGAGCACCGACTACTACACGCGCCTGGAACGGGGCAACCTGACAGGTGTCTCGGTGCCGGTGCTCGACGGCCTGGCGCGGGCGCTGCGGCTCGACGAGGCCGAACGTACGCACCTGTTCGACCTGGCCGAAACGGCCAACGCCGCGCACCGCCCGACCCGCGAGTCGCGGCGGCCGGGCAGCCGGGCCGGCGTGCGGCTGGGCGTGCAGCGGATCCTCGACACCATCCACTCCCCCGCGTACGCCCGCAACGGACGCATGGACATCCTGGCGACCAACCGCCTCGGCCGTGCCCTCTTCTCCGACGCCCACCGTGGCGGCCGCACGTTCAATCTGGCCCGGTACCTGTTCCTCGATCCGGCATCCCAGGACTTCTATCGGGAGTGGCAGACCGTCGCCGCCGACTGCGTCGCCGCCCTGCGGACCGAAGCCGGCCGTAACCCGTACGACCGTGGCCTGACCGATCTGGTCGGCGAGCTCAGCACCCGCAGCGACGAGTTCCGCACCTGGTGGGCCACCCACAACGTGAAACTCCACTACACGGCCCGCAAGACTCTGCACCACGCGATCGCGGGCGACCTCGAGCTCACCGGCGAGGCCCTGCACCTCCCCGGAGACCCCGGGCTGACCATCATCACGTACACCTTCGAACCGGCCAGCCCGACCGAGCAGGCAGTTGCCTTCCTGGCTAGCTGGAGCGCCCGGGAAGCGGCGGCAGACTCCGCGTCGCCGGCCGAGGCCGACACCTAGGCTGTCCGGGTCTTCACCTCACCGATGTCGACCTCCTGCGAACGGCCCTCAACGTTCCGCCCGGTGCAGGCGTTTAGGAGGGTAGGCGTCAACGGAGGTGGACCGGGTGGGCGAGGACGACGACGGATATCCAGGGTTTCGTGACTTCGTGTCCGGGCGCGGTCCCGCTCTCACCCGTGCGGCGTTCCTGCTGACCGGAGACCGCCATGCCGCCGAAGACCTCGTGCAGACGGCCCTGGCGCGGGTCCTTCGGCACTGGAAGCGGGCCAGCCAGGGTGATCCGGAGGCCTACGTCCGACGGACGATGTACCACCTCCAGATGTCGTGGTGGCGCCGCCGGCGGGTGCCCGAGCGCCTGGCCGCCGACCTGCCCGAGACCGGGTCGGACCCGTACCCCGCGGCGACATTGCGGCTCACCCTGGACCGCGCGCTGAGACAGCTCAGTCCCCGGCAACGTGCGGTGCTCGTCCTGCGGTTCTACGAGGACCTGACCGAAGCGCAGGCGGCCGACGTGCTCGGCTGTTCCGTCGGCTCGGTCAAACGCCACGCGTACGACGGCCTCGCCCGCCTACGGCGTACATCGCCGCATCTGTTCGACGAGGTTCGAGCCGAGGAGAACGTGCGATGACGGAGCGGGTACGCGAGGCGCTGCGCGACATGGCGAACAGCGTCGAACCCTCGTCCCTGTACGACGGTGCCATCGCTCGCGCCCGGCGCCGCAAGCGCCGCGGGCTGGTCGGTGCGACCGCCGTCGTGATCGCGCTGCTGGGGGTGGCGGTGCCGGTGTCGAGATCCGCGGTGACCCCGGCCGCACCGCTGGGCATCGGCCCGTCGCTGCCCGACCGGGTCGGCGCCCCCCACTGGGGCACCTCGTCGGTCACGTCGTCACCCGTCGGCGCGGCCAGCGTGGTCTTCGGCGCCCCCGCCTGGTGGATCAGCGGCAGCAAAGGTGTGCTCGCCGTCGTCGGTGCCAACCGCGACGACTACCGGCTGACCGACCAACTCGACGACTACCACCACGCCGGTGAGCAGGCCGTCCTGTCGCCGGACGGCACCCGGCTCGCCACGGTCGGCCGCGTCACCGACCTCGGCACGGGCACCTCGGTTCCGCTCCCCGCACTTGACGCCGAGCTCGTCGTACCGCAGGCGTGGTCGCCAGACGGCACTACGTTGGCCGTGATCGCGTACGACACGCGGATCGCTCGTGAACCTGATGGTTCGGAGGTCTTCGCCCCCACGCGCGCGACCCTGCACCTGGTCGACCTGGCGTCCGCCACCGACCGCCGCATCGCCGATCTCGACCCGAGCGCGGTCCACGACGGCTACCTGGTCGCGTTCGCGCCCGGGGGCGACCGGTTGGCCTACCAGTCCGCCCGGACCGTCACCGTCGCCAGCAGCGACGGCACGACCGTCAGCACGTTCACCCTCGGCGACGGCGACCACCTCGCGGGCAAAGGGTCGTGGACGCCGGACGGGCAGGGGCTGACGCTGTTGCGGCAACGCCGATGCTGCGACGGCGACGCGTACCCGTCCCGTTGGCAGCTGACCGTGGTCGACCCCACGACCGGCGAGCCCCTGCCGGCGCCCGCGCTGCCCGAGCTCCCGGGCCTGGTCGGGGTGCGCCTGCTCGGTTGGTCACCGTCCGGCGAGGCGGTGGTCGCCGCGCTCTATCCCGAACCGGGCAGCCCCATCGTCGGATTCGACACGTCCGCGCACACGCTGTCGCTCGCGCAAGTGCAGTTCACCGACTACCAACGGGTACGCGCGGTCAGCGTGCTCGCCGTCGGGAGCGGCACCCGGACCCTGCTGACGGCTCCGGATCAGCAGATGCTCTCCGTGGACGTGGCCGACGACCTCATCGCCGGCGGCCAGCGACGAAGCGGGCAACCGC
Source organism: Asanoa ishikariensis (assembly GCF_900107455.1). GTDB lineage: Bacteria > Actinomycetota > Actinomycetes > Mycobacteriales > Micromonosporaceae > Asanoa > Asanoa ishikariensis. Next base: position 27,773 of record NZ_FNQB01000008.1, read on the forward strand.
CTGAGGGCCTGAGCCCCCGCTTGACCGCCGTGCTCGTGGCCGTCGCCCTGGCCGTCGCCGCCATCCTCGTCGTGGTTGTCCTGGCGATCCGCCGTAGCAGAATGGCCCAACGGACGAGATGACGGGGAGACAGCGACGTGTCCAGCACGCAGTTGTACGACACCATCGGAGCGACGTACACCGTTACGCGGCGCACCGAGCCGCGGATCGCCGCGCAGTTCTGGGCCGCGCTCGGTGACGCGCGGACCGTGGTGAACGTCGGGGCCGGCACCGGTTCCTACGAGCCCACCGACCGGGACGTCACCGCGGTCGAACCGTCGGCGCTCATGCGTGCGCAGCGGCCCGCCGGTGCGGCGCCGTGCGTGGCGGCGACCGCCGACCGTCTTCCGTTCGACGACGACTCCTTCGACGCCGCGATGGCCTTCGCGACCATCCATCACTGGCCGGACCTGGTCGCGGGCCTGCGGGAGATGCGGCGCGTGGCGCGGCGCGTGGTGGTGTTCACCCACGAGACCAGCGCCGCCGGGTGGCTTGATCGGTTCTGGCTGACCCGTGACTACGTCCCCGAAGTCGGCGACCTGGTGCTCGGCCGGCCGTCGTTGACCGCGCTCGCCGATGCCGTCGGCGGCCGCACCGAGCCGGTGCTGATCCCGTGGGACTGCGTCGACGGCTTCTTCGAGGCCTACTGGCGCCGACCCGAGGCCTACCTGGACGAACGGGTTCGGCGCGGCACCTCGGTGTGGACCGCGGTCGGGCCGCAGGTCGAGGAGCGGGCCGTGCGCAGCCTCCGCGACGACCTCGCATCGGGCCGGTGGGCCGAACGCAACCACGACCTGGTGACCTCGGACGAGGCGGAGCTCGGCTTGCGGCTGCTCATCTTCTGAGCTTCGACGTCCGGCAAGTGGCGCGCGTCACGTCGCGTCAGGTCTCGGCGCTCCACGGTGTCTCAAGGGTATGACTCCGCACGACACAACCACCGACGAGCATGCCGAGCGGTTCACCTTGTTGCGGCCGCTGCTGTTCACGATCGTGTACGAGATACTCGGCTCGGCCATCGACTCCGACGACGTGCTGCAGGACAGTTATCTGCGGTGGGCGCAGGTCGACCTCGCGACAGTGCGAGACACCAGGTCGTACCTGGCGCGGCTGGTGACCCGGCAGGCACTCAACGCCCTGCGGGCGAGCGTGCGCCGCCGCGAGGACTACGTCGGCCCATGGCTGCCCGAGCCGCTGCTGCTCGACGAGAACGACCCGTCGGCCGACGTGGTGCTCGCCGAGTCCGTGTCGATGGCGATGCTCGTACTGCTAGAGACGCTCAGCCCCGATGAGCGTGCGGTGTTCGTGTTGCGCGAGGTCTTCGGCTTCGACTACGACGAGATCGCGGCGGCGGTCGGCAAATCCGTGCCGACGGTGCATCAGGTGGCGCACCGCGCCCGTGAGCACGTGCAGGCGCGACGCAGGCGGTTCCAGCCCGTCGACGCCGCGAAGACCGCGCGGGTCACCGAGGAGTTCATGACCGCGGCGGCCACCGGCGACCTGGCCGGGCTGCTCACCCTGCTCGCACCGAACGTCACCTGGACCGCCGACAGCGGCGGCAAGGCCACCGCGTCGCGCCGGCCGGTGGTCGGCGCGCAGAAGGTTGCCGCCGTCCTTATCGACCTCTTCCGCACCAGCCGCCGACTGCCGGGCATGCGGATCCAGGTGGCCAACTGCAACAACACGCCCGCGTTGGTGGCGCGCATCGGCGGTGACCACCCCGAAGGCGTTCTCTTGATCGAGATCACCGACGGGAAGATCACCAACTTCTACGCAGTTCGCAACCCGGACAAGCTCGTCGCGATGACGGTCCCCCGGCGAATCAGCCGCTGACTACCCGACCAGCGTTCCCACGTCGACTTCCGAGGATTCCCATGCTGCGACGAATAATGACCATGCCCGCCGGCCGGATCGCGAAATGGGCCATCGTGGCCACCTGGATCGCTCTGCTGGTGCCGGCCTTCATGCTGGCCGGCAAGCTGGGCGACGTCGAGAAGAACGATAATTCGGCCTGGCTGCCCAGCAACGCGGAGGCGACCACGGTCCTCGATCAGGCCAGGAAGTTCCAGCCCGCCGAGACCCTGCCCGCGATCGTCATCTACGACCGGCCCTCGGGTGTCACTCCGGCCGACCTGGCCAAGGCCCGAGCCGACGCCGAGGCCTTCATGGCGCTCGACAAGGTCGTGGGGCAGCCTCAGGGCCCGTTGACGTCCCAGGACGGCAAGGCCATCCAGACCGTGGTCCAGATCGACGACGGCAACGAAGGCTGGGACGGCGCCCACCAGGTCGTCGACGCGATGGCCGAGATCGGCGAACAGAACGCCGACGGTCTCGTGTTCCACGTCACCGGACCCGCCGGCTACGCGTCCGACTCCATCACGGCCTTCAGCGGAGGCGGCGCCTTGGGGATGATCACCGCGCTGGTGGTGGTCGTCATCCTGCTGTTCACGTACCGCAGCCCGATGTTGCCGTTGCTGCCGCTGCTGACCGCCGGCGGCGCCCTGGTCGCGGCGGAAGCGGTGATCTACCTGCTGGCGAAGCACGCCGGGCTCACCGTCAACACGCAGACGAGCCTCATTCTGACCGTACTGGTCTTCGGCGCCGCCACGGACTACGCGCTGCTGCTGGTCTCCCGCTACCGGGAGGAGTTGCGGCGGCACGAGGACCGGCACGAGGCGATGGCGGAGGCGCTGTACCGCTCCGGTCCCGCGATCATCGCCAGCGCGGCGACCGTCGCGGTCAGCCTGCTGGTGCTGCTGCTGGCCATCCTCAACTCCACGAAAGGGCTCGGCCCGGCCTGCGCCATCGGGATCGTCGTCGGGCTGCTCGCCATGGTCACCCTGATGCCGGCCCTGCTGGTGATCTGCGGACGCTGGATCTTCTGGCCGGTGAAGCCCTCGGTCGGCCCGGTCGTGGCGGCCAGGCGCAGCATCTGGACGCGGGTCGGCACCGCGATCTCCCTCCGGCCGCGGGTTGTGTGGGTCGGCACCGCGCTCGTCCTCGGCGTCATGGCGATCGGAGTGCTGGGGCTGAAGGCCGACGGGATTCCGAGCAAAGGCCAGTTCACCGGCGAGTCGCAGGCGGTCGTCGGCGAGGAGGTCCAGGCCAGGCACTTCCCCGCCGGGTCGGGTGACCCCATCTATGTCGTGGCCAAGGCCGCCTCGGCGGGGCAGGTCAGGAGCGTGCTGTCAGCCGTGCCGGGGGTCGCCGACGTCGCTGCGCCGATTATCAAGGATGGCGACGCCTTCATCCTCGGTACGCTCACGGACGCTCCCGGCAGCAAGGCCGCAATGCGCACCGTCGAGCAGGCCAGAACTGCGGTCCACGACATCGAGGGCGCGGAGGCCCAACTCGGCGGCAGCACGGCGATCGCCCTGGACACCCAACAGTCGGCCGCCCGCGACGCCAAAGTGATCATCCCCGTCGTACTGATCGTGGTGTTCCTGATCCTCGCGCTGCTGCTGCGGGCGATCGTCGCACCGCTGCTGCTCATGGCGACGGTGGTGCTGTCGTTCGGAGCGGCCCTCGGCGTGAGCGCTCTGATGTTCAACCACGTCTTCGACTTCGCCGGGGCCGACGCGAACTTCCCGCTGCTGGTGTTCGTGTTCCTGGTCGCCCTGGGCATCGACTACAACATCTTCCTGGTCACCCGCGTACGGGAGGAAGCACTGCTGCACGGCACCTCGCGCGGCGCCCGGATCGGCCTGTCCGCCACCGGCGGCGTGATCACCTCGGCGGGTCTGGTGCTGGCCGGCACCTTCGCGGCGCTGGGCTCACTGCCGCTGGTCTTCGCGGCGCAGTTGGGGTTCACGGTGGCGTTCGGCGTGCTGCTGGACACCATGATCGTCCGCTCGGTGCTGGTCACCGCGCTGACTGTCGACGTGGGGCGATGGATGTGGTGGCCCAGCAAGCTGTTCAAGCGTCACGACGTCCAGGAGCCGGCGGCCGAGCTCGAACACGCTCTCGTGGGGAGCTGAAACCACCGTGGGCCCGTCAGATTCCGGCGGGCCCACGCTGCGTCGTCCACCCACGACCGAACCCTCCAACCACAGTCGAGGATCATGACCACGCACCGGCAATTCCGACCTACACCGGCGCGGCCCTGGCCGAAACGCGCAGCAACAACCGAGAACCTCAAGATCGAGGTCATCGGCCCGTTCCGTGACTTCCAGGTCCCGATCCAGTAAGCGATGGGGCCGGACCTTCGCCTCACCGGCAGGGCAATAGACCGGCGAAGAACCGGTTGACCGCCGACAGGCAGAACCGAGGCACCGGGCCCTCGATGACGACCGAGGAGGTCCCATCGTCGATCTCGATCCTGCGCTTCGACGACCGCTCCGCGAAAGCGATGAGAACCTGCCCGAACGCCTCCAGGCCCTCCGCCGAGAGACTTCCGTCCACCAAAAGACGGCCGTCACCCTCGCGGGCACCGGGCAGTCCGGCGCGGGTCAACTCCGAGCGAAGCGCGCGAAGGACGGCGTCCGACCCTCCGGCGGCCGAGGGATCACGCACCACGACGGTGTAGCCATCAACGGTCACCCGAAGACTATGGACGAGAGCCGACGATCGGGGACGGATCCCTGCCAGAATCGTCCGTTCGAGGCCGCCGAAACTACTTTCGGTAGCCACCGCTGTTCGATCTGTGAGTCAGCGCGTGGGAAGCGCCCCGAGGAACCGTACACACTCCATCAGTTGTTCGGTCCTCATATGTATTCCCTTGTGGACGGCGAGCCCACGCTCAGCGGCAGCCTTCAGCAGCGGGGTGACGTCAGGGTTGGCCACGACCTCTGCCACGACCGCGTCAGGCGATTAACCATCCACAGTGAACGGCAGCGGATCGTCAGGCTTCAAACCGAGCGAGGTCGCGTTGACGACGATGTCGTCGTCGGGACTGGGCGCGTCGACACTGCGGACGTCGACCAGCCCGGTGCCCTCGGCCACGCTCGCCGCCAGTCGCTCCCCACGCTCGCGCGTCCGGTTGACCACGTGCAACCGGGCCACGCCCGCTCGTGCCAACGCGAAGCCAATGGCATGACCCGCCCCGCCCGCACCGACCAGGGTTACCTTCCGCGCTGCCACCTCATGCCCCTGCGCGCGCAGGCCGGCGACGAACCCAGTGCCGTCGAACATCGCGCCGACAAGCCTGCCGTCGGGATGACGCCGAACAGCGTTGACACTCATCGAGTGGGCGGCGGTCTCGTCGAGATCGTCGACCAGTCGCGCCATCGTCTCCTTGTGCGGAATGCTCACGATCAGCCCGCTCAGATTGAGCCAGCCGCGCAAACCCTCCACGAACCCGGCAGTCCCTCGGGAGTCACGTCAGCGGCGATCAGCAGCCCGTTCACCGAATGGACGCGAAGAACGCATTGGCCGGACCCGGCGCTCGCACATGTCCGGCCGGGTGCGCCACGAGCACACCGATCTGTGTATCCCCGGTGATTACAAGGGCATTTGGGTCCGCTGTGTCAGCACGGGCCATATCGCATCACCTTTACTGTTTCGAAGAAGAGATGCCGAAGGCCTGCTGCAACGTTACCGGCCGCACTCAGCAGCCCGGGCTGTCGTTCGCCGGGAGCTGACACGCTAGTTTGCTCGGATGAGTCTTCTG
>NZ_FNQB01000009.1 GCF_900107455.1 Asanoa ishikariensis
GACCCGCGCGAGAGCCTGGCGTACAAGCTGCGCAAGATCCTGATGATGAAGACCCGCGAGACGCTGTGCACCGACCCGTACGTCGTCGACGACCGGCTCACCCCGTACGACGAGGTCCTGAAACGGTCCGATCTGCTGGTCATCGCCGCGCCGCACCCGGATTACGCCACTGTGGACACCGATAAACCGGTGATCGACATGTGGGGGCTGACCGGGCAGGGCGTGCGCGTATGAAGCCCCGGGTCTCGGTTGTCATTCCGGTCTACAACGAGGGCGAGAACATCGTCCGTTGTCTCGACCGGATCCTGCGCGAGGTGCTGCTGCCCGCCGAGATCCTGGTCGTGCACGACATGCCCGAGGACACCACGGTGCCGTACACGCAGGAGATCGCCCGCAAGGATCCGCGGGTCCGCGCCGTGCTCAACACCTACGGGCGTGGGCCGGCCAACGCGATCCGGTTCGGCATCGCCGCCGCGCAGGCGCCGGTGGCCGTGGTGACGATGGCCGACGGTTGTGACGATCCGCGGCAGATCGACGAGCTGGCCCGGCTGGTCGAGCGTGGCGTGGTGGTCGCCGCGGCGTCCCGCTACATGCCCGGCGGTCAGCAGGTCGGTGGGCCGAGGTTCAAGCGGATGCTGTCGCGCTGGGCGGGACGCACGCTGCACATCTTCGCCCGGGCGGGCACCCGCGACGCCACCAACAGCTTCAAGGCGTACGACACCGAGTTCGTCCGCGAGGTGGGCATCGAGTCCCGGACCGGCTTCGAGATCGGCCTGGAGTTGACCGCCAAGGCGACCCGGCTGGGCCGCCCGGTCGCGGAGATCCCGACCATCTGGCTCGACCGCCAACTCGGCGAGTCCCAGTTCGATCTCGGACGTTTCATGCCTGGTTACCTGCGTTGGTATTTCTTCGCGTATGGTCGCCGGTTGACGTCCGAGCGGCTCGCCGCACGCCGGCCCGCTGGCCTGCCCACGCAGCGCCGCGCCGCGGCGCAGGAATCGTCGGCCAACGAGTTTCAGGATGCCCGGTAGAGGAGAGCGCTAGCAGTGGCAAAGGTTCTGGTAACCGGTTCGGCGGGCTTCATCGGCGGCTACGTGGTCGAGGAACTGCTCGGCCGCGGGCACGAGGTCGTCGGCGTCGACAACTTCTCCAAGTACGGACCGGTCTCGCACAGCTACGACAACCACCCGGGCTACCACTTCGTCGAGGGCGACGCGCGTGACGTCGACCTGATGACCAAGCTGCTCTCCGACTGCGACCACTTCATCGCGGGCGCGGCGATGATCGGTGGCATCTCCTACTTCCACGCCTACGCGTACGACCTGCTGGCGACCAACGAGCGGATCATGGCCTCGTCGTGCGACGCGGCCATCGCGGCGCACCGCGACGGCAAGCTCAAGAAGGTCACCTACCTGTCGTCCTCGATGGTGTTCGAGTCGACGCAGACCTGGCCGAGCAAGGAGGGCGACGAGCGCACGGTGCCGCCGCCGCTGTCGTCCTACGGCTTCCAGAAGCTCGCGGTGGAGTACTACGCCCGCGCGGCCTGGGACCAGTACAAGCTTCCGTACACGATCGTGCGGCCGTTCAACTGCGTCGGCGTCGGTGAGGGCCGCGCGCTGGGCGAGGCCGAGGTGCTCTCCGGCAACGTCAAGCTGGCCATGTCGCACGTCGTGCCCGACCTCGTGCAGAAGATCGTCAAGGGTCAGGACCCGCTGCACATCCTCGGCTCCGGTGACCAGGTCCGGCACTACACCTACGGTGGCGACCTGGCCCGCGGCATCGTCGTGGCGATGGAGCACGAGGCCGCGACGAACGACGACTTCAACCTCTCGACCGCCGAGTCCACCACGGTGCTCGACCTGGCCGCAGTGATCTGGCACAAGATCAAGGGCCCCGACGTCCCGTTCCGCTTCGTGTCGGACGATCCTTTCGAGTACGACGTGCAGAAGCGCGTGCCCGACGTGGCGAAGGCGCGCGACGTACTCGGTTTCGAGGCCACCACCAGCCTCGACACCATGCTCGAGGAGGTCATTCCGTGGGTCACCCAAGCGGTGCGTGACGGCCGGCTGTGATCATCCGGCACGACCGGGTCGAGTCCGACGATCCGGCGGCGCCTACCGCGCTGCCGGTCGTCGGGTCCGCTCAAGACCGGCCGCCTTCCCCGAGCCTGGCGAGCAGGCTGCGCGACGCCTTGTTCCCCGTGACCGCGGAGCAGTCCCGTCGGCGGCGGCGCGCGGTCTGGGTCGTGGTGCTCGTCGCGGCCGCCGTCTACCTGGCCTTCCGTACGCCGGGTGCGGGTGCGTTCGACACGGTGTGGGCCGAGGACGGCGCCGACTTCCTCGATGACGCCGTCGGCGCGGGACCTCTCGACGCGATCACCACGCCGGTCAACGGCTACTACCTGCTCTACCCGCGCCTGCTGGCCGAGATCACGACGCTGTTCCCGGTCTCGTGGTGGGCAGTGGTCAACACGTTGTTCGCGATCGCGACGACCTGTGCCATGGCCGCGGTCGTCTACCAGGCCAGTGCCGGCCATTTCCGCCGGCCGCTGCTCCGCCTCGCGGTGGCGGCGCCGATCGTGCTCCAGTGGGTCGCCAACGGACAGGCCGTCAACAACGTCGCCACCCTGCAGTTCGCCGCGCTCTACACCGGGTTCTGGCTGCTCGTGTACGTCGCCAAGGGCCGGATCGGCAAGGTCGGCGGACCGGTCGTCCTGGCCATGGTGTCGCTGACCACCATCCTCGCGCTCGCGCTCGTGCCGCTCGCCCTGCTGCGGCTGGCGCTGCGCCGCGACCGCGACAGCCTGTGGCTGACCCTCGCCACGGCCGGCGGTGTGGTCGTGCAGGTGCTGGGCCTGGCGAGCGGAGCCGCGACCCGCGCCGGCATCGGTGAGACCCGGGCCGACCCGGGTTGGGTGATCGGGAGCTTCCGCAGACTCGCGGTGCCAGCCACCTTCCTCGGCGAGACGGTGCTGCGGACGATCTCCGCTCATCCGTGGCTGTGGGTCGTCGCGTGGCTGGTGCTCGTCGCCGCCGTGCTGGTCGCGTTCTGGCGCGCGTTGCGGCCGGCCTGGCTGTTCGCCGCGCTCGCCTTCGCCTACGCGCTCGGACTGTTCGCGACGGAGATCGTCGCGATGGGCAAGGTGCCCGACCGCTATCTCGTGGCGCCGAGCTTCCTGCTGATCACGGTCGTGGTCGCGCTGCTCCGGCCGCAGGACGCGGCTCCGCCCGACGACCCGCCGGCCGGTGGCCGTCGCGGGCTCGCCTCGTACGTGCCGTTGGTCGTGCTCCTCGGGTTGGTCGTCCACCTGTCCGTCGCCAACTACCGCGTTGACTACCCGGACCGCACCGAAGTCCGCAGTTGGACGGCCCAGGTCGACCGGCGGACCCACCAGTGCCGGGACAATCCGAGCCTCGATAGCGTGGACGTTCTGTCCGGACCGAGACAAATGCCGTACGGGAGAGTCCACGTCCCGTGCGAACGACTACGGTGATCCCGATCTGGGGTGAACCAGGCGAAGCTGCATATTACGGGGCCATTAACAATGCGACCGAGCACCCTGACCGAGGCTGAGGGCGACTCCGACAGCCCGGACGCACCGCCGTCCGAGCCGCGCGCGGGCCGAATCGTCGACCGGGTCGCGTTGCTGGCCGTCGTGCTGTTCGCGGTGGTCGGCATCGGCACGCCACTGCTCGGCCTGACCACGTTCGCCAACACCGACCTGCTCGCGGACAGCAGTCCGTACGTCAGCGCGGCGGAGCCGGACCTGGTCACCAACAAGATCGCCAACGACGTCGTGGCCTCGGTGCTGCCCAGCACGTCGCTGTTCGCCGAGGAACTGCGGCACGGCCGGATCGCGGCCTGGAACCCGTACGTCGCCGGCGGCGGCACCCTCGGCGCCACGCCGAACTTCGCTCTCCTGTCTCCGCTGACGCTGCCGACGTACGTGTTGCCGGCGTCGGTCGCGCCGGCGTTCATCAAGCTGCTGGAGATCCTGGTCGCGGCCGGCGGCACCTATCTGTTCCTGCGCCGGCTGCGGCTCGGCAAGGCCGCCGCGTGGCTTGGCGGTCTGGCGTTCTGCAGCAGCGCCTTCATGATCGTCTGGACCAACTGGCCGCAGACGCGGGTCGCCGCGTTCATCCCTGTGGTCTTCTGGGCCACGGAGCGACTGGTCACGGAGCGGCGGGTGCGTGACGGCGCGCTGCTCGCGATGGCCCTGGCGGCCATGCTCTTCGGCGGCTTTCCCGCCGTCACCGGCTACACGGTGCTGACCGCGGGCGCGTACCTGCTGGTGCGGGCGTTGGCCCGGGGGCGGGCGACGGCACTCGCACCGGTGCTCGGCGCCGTGGGCGCACTGGTGGGCGCCGTGATGATCACCGCGATCCAGCTTCTTCCGTTCGCGGCGGCGATGCGGCACGCGCGGCTGAGCGGCCGCGGGCAGACCGGGGCCGACCACCTCGACCCGGCCGCACTGATCACCTCGTGGGCGCCGTGGGCACTCGGCCGGGTGAACGACTTCGTGCTGAAGCACAACGCGGTCGAGTCGCTCTCGTACATCGGCGCGGCCGGGCTCGTGCTGTTCCTCGTCGCGGTGGCGTTGCCCGGGCAGGCCCGCGCCTTCCTGCCGCGCGGCGTGTGGACCTACCTGGTGGCGGCCACCGCCGGCTGGTTCCTGCTGATCTATCTCGGCGGACTGCCGCTGGAGGCGCTGCAGAAGCTGCCGGTGCTGTTCGCGGACAACTTCGTCGGCCGGGCCCGCGCGGTGCTGGGCTTCCTCGTCGCGGTGCTGGTCGCGGTCGGTTTCGAGATAGTGCTGCGGAAGGCCAAGGCGACAGTGGGCGCGACCGGCCCGGTCGCGCCCGACCAGGCTCTCACCGGCCGGCCGCGGGCCTGGGCCATCGGCGTGGGCGTGCTCGGGCTGGTCTTCATCCCGCTGACGGTGTTCGAGGGCTGGCGCGCCGCCTCCGGCACCGTGCTCAGCGTCGCCGGCTTCGCCGTGCGCGCCGGCGCGGGACTGGCCATCATCGGCATCGCCGCCCTCGCGGTCCGGGTGTTGTGGCGATCCGGCTCCCGGCCGGCGGTCGGGCGGCGCCGTGCGCTCGTCGTCGGCGCCGCGGCCATCCTGCCGTTGCTGCTCGTCGGCCAGGCGCTGACCACCGTCAACGCGTACTGGCCGAGGCCGGACCGGGACACCTGGTACCCGCAGACCGACGTGCACCGCTACCTGGCCGCCAACATCGGTCACGAGCGCTTCGCGGCGGCCGCCCGCGGCATGTACCCGGGTGCCGACAGCGAGGCCGAGCTGCGTTCGCTCACCGGCGAGGCGTTCTTCGACAGCCGGTTCGCCCAGACCGTGCAGGGACTTCCGGGTGAGCTCTTCGGCAGCACCCTGTTGCGCCTGCCGGACACCGATGAGATGGTGCGGAGCCCGGTGCTCGACCGCCTGTCCGTGCGGTACTTCGTGACCGCACCGTGGGGGACGATCTTCGGTGCCAAGCGGGTCGAGAACGGTGACGGTTCCACGGCCACGCTCGAGCCCGGCCAACCGGTGGCCGTTCCGCTGAAGGTCAAAGGACCGATTCGCGGTCTGGCGATCATCTGGCCGGGCGCGGGGCTCGCCCGGACCCGCATCGACGTCAGCATCCGCGACGCGGCCGGCACGGAGTTGGCGAAGGCCAGCCGTGTGGTGCTCCCGTTGCAGGAAGCGCCGATCAACATCCCGATCGGCGGCGAGGACATCCCGGCCGGCACGCCGCTGACCGCGGTCTTCACGAACACGTCGACCGCACCTGTCACCGTCGCCGCGATCGGCGGGCGGCCGGCCGTGTCGACCGTGGTGCCGGCGGACGACGGGATCAAGCTGGTGTACGCCGGCAACTCGACGATCTGGGAGCGGAAGACCGCGCTGCCCCGGATCCGGTGGGCCAGCGAGGTGTATGTCGGTTCCGGCGCGCGGGCCAGGATGACCGCGCTGACCGGCAGCACGTTGCGGCCGGACGAGGTGGTGCTGGACGGCCCGCCCACGATCGCGCCGGAGGGCAAGCCCGCCACGGTCACCGTGACGGAGGACGGCACCGACGACATCACGGCCCGGGTCGACGCGCAGGGCGCGGGCTACCTGGTCGTCGCGGACGCCTTGCAGGGGAGCTGGGGTGTCACCGTCGACGGCGCACCCGCCACTCTGGTCCCGGCCGACAACGGCCTGGTCGCGGTGGCGGTGCCGGCCGGCACCCACACGGTGCGCCTGGGCTATCGGGTGCCGATGCACAACGTCGGCGCCTGGATCTCCGGTGCCGCGCTGATCGTGCTGCTGGGCATCTGGATCGGGGTGTTGATCCGCCGCCGTCCCCCATCCGCGTGATTGACCATACATCCGACTGCATGATCTTGCGTTGAGCGAACGCCTGCTGCTAGCGTTTACCGCATAGACATGCGGAGGTGCACATGGGCATCCGGGTCGCGGTGGCCGGAGCGAGTGGATACGCGGGCGGTGAGCTGGTCCGCCTGATCGCCGGGCACCCAGAGCTCGACCTCGTCGCCGCTACCGCGCACAGTCAGGCCGGCTCCGCCCTGTCGGCCGTGCACCCGCAGCTCGCGGGCCTGGACCTGACCCTCTCGGCGACCGACCCGGCCGTGCTGGCCGACGCGGACCTGGTGTTCCTCGCCCTGCCGCACGGCCAGTCGGCGGCCCTGGCGGCCCAGCTTCCCGACTCGGTCAAGGTCGTCGACCTCGGCGCCGACCACCGGCTGACCGACGCCGCGGCCTGGGAGAGCTACTACGGCGGCCCCCACGCGGGTGCCTGGACCTACGGGCTGCCCGAGCTGCCCGGTCAGCGGGCCGCGATCGCCGCCGCGACGCGGGTCGCCAACACCGGTTGCTACGCCGCGACGATCACGCTGGCGCTCGCGCCGCTGGTCGCCGCCGGCGCGGTCGAGGCCGACGACGTCGTCGTGGTGGCCGCCTCCGGCACCAGCGGCGCCGGCCGGGCCGCCAAGACACACCTGCTGGCCACCGAGGTGATGGGCGACCTGTCCACCTACAAGACCGGCGCGCACCAGCACGTTCCGGAGATCAAGCAGGCCACCGGCGCCCGCTCGCTCTCGTTCACGCCGCTGCTCGCGCCCATGCCGCGCGGCATCCTGGCCACCGTCACGGCGCGGCCGACCGGCACCGCCGACGCGGCCGACGTGCTCGCCGCCGCGTACGCCGGTGAGCCCTTCGTTCGGGTGCTGCCGAAGGGCGTGTTCCCGCGCACCGCGGCCACCCTCGGCTCCAACGCCTGCCACCTCCAGGCCACGCTCGACCGCGACTCCGGCCGGGTGATCGTGGTCAGCGCCCTCGACAACCTCGGCAAGGGCGCCGCCGGCCAGGCCATGCAGTGCGCCAACCTCATGCTCGGCCTGCCGGAGACCACCGGCCTGTCCGCCTTCGGAGTCATGCCGTGACTGTTACTACTCCCCAAGGGTTCCGTGCTTCCGGTGTTGCCGCCGGCCTCAAGGCCAGTGGCAACGACGACGTCGCGGTTGTCGTCAACGACGGTCCCGCCGCGGCGGTGGCCGGTGTCTTCACCGCCAACCGGGTCAAGGCCGCGCCGGTGCTCTGGTCGCAGCAGGTCGTGCGCGGGGGAGTGGTGCGCGCGGTCGTGCTCAACTCCGGCGGCGCCAACGCCTGCACCGGCACGCTCGGCTTCCAGGACACCCACGCCACCGCCGAGCACGTCGCGGCGGGCCTGGCGATCGGGGCGGGCGAGGTCGCGGTCTGCTCCACCGGCCTGATCGGCGAACGGCTGCCGATGGACAAGCTGCTGCCGGGCGTCACCGCGGCCCTCGAAGGGCTCGCGGCCGACGGCGGCGACGCGGCGGCGCGGGCCATCATGACCACCGACACCAGGCCGAAGTCCACTGTGGTCGACGGCGGCGGCTGGACGGTCGGCGGGATGGCCAAGGGCGCCGGCATGCTGGCACCCGCCATGGCCACCATGCTCTGCGTGCTGACCACCGACGCGGTCGCCGACGCGCGGACGCTCGACGTGGCGCTGCGCGCGGCCACCCGGCTCACCTTCGACCGGGTCGACTCCGACGGCTGCATGTCGACCAACGACACGGTGCTGCTGCTGGCCAGCGGCGCGTCGGGGGTTTCGCCTTCGACGCACGAGTTGACCGAGGCCGTCACCGCCGCCTGTCGCGACCTGTGCGAGCAGCTTGTCGACGACGCCGAGGGTGCGACCAAGAAGGTGGCGATCGAGGTGACCTCCGCCGCGTCCGACGACGACGCGGTGGAGGTCGGGCGGTCCATCGCCCGCAACAACCTGGTCAAGACCGCGCTGTTCGGCAACGACCCCAACTGGGGCCGGATCCTGGCCGCGGTCGGCACGACGGCCGCCGCCTTCGATCCCGACGAGCTGGACGTCGCCGTCAACGGGGTGTGGGTCTGCCGCTCCGGCTCGGCGGCAGAGGATCGCTCCAAGGTGGACCTGTCGGGGCGGGACGTGACCGTCCGGGTCGCGCTGCACGCCGGGACCGCCACCGCGACGATCTGGACCAACGACCTTTCGCACGGGTACGTGCACGAGAACTCGGCGTACTCGACATGACCGCATCGCTTTCGCGCGACCTGAGCGACGCGCAGGTCAAGGCGGCCACGCTGATCGAGGCTCTGCCGTGGCTGGCCCGGTTCCACGGCGCGACCGTCGTGGTCAAGTACGGCGGCAACGCGATGATCGACCCGGAGCTCCAGCGGGCGTTCGCGGCCGACATGGTGTTCCTCCGCTACGCCGGCCTCAAGCCGGTCGTCGTGCACGGCGGCGGGCCGCAGATCTCCGCCATGCTCGGCCGGCTCGGCATCGTCACCGAGTTCCGCGGCGGCCTGCGGGTCACCACGCCCGAGGCGATGGACGTCGTGCGGATGGTGCTGGTCGGCCAGGTCGGCCGCGAGCTGGTCGGGCTGATCAACGAGCACGGCCCGTACGCGGTCGGGCTCTCCGGCGAGGATGCCCGGCTGTTCACCGCCGTGCGCCGCTCGGCCTTCGTCGACGGCGAGGCGGTCGACGTCGGCCAGGTCGGCGACGTGGCCACGGTCGACACCTCGGCGGTCGACGACCTGATCGCCGCCGGCCGGATCCCGGTCATCTCCACCGTCGCGCCGGACGTCGACGGGGTGCTGCACAACCTCAACGCCGACACCGCGGCGGCCGCCCTGGCGATCGCGCTCGAGGCGCGCAAGCTGGTCGTGCTCACCGACGTGCCCGGCCTCTACGCCGACTGGCCCGACACCGCCAGCCTGGTCTCCCAGATCACCGCCACCGACCTCGAAGCCCTGCTGCCGACGCTCGCCGCGGGCATGGTGCCGAAGATGGAGGCGTGCCTGCGCGCGGTGCGTGGCGGGGTGCCCGCCGCGCACGTGGTCGACGGTCGGGTCGCCCACTCCACGTTGCTCGAAGTGTTCACGTCGGAGGGTTTCGGAACCATGGTGGTGAACGCGTCATGACTCTGGTCGACCGCTGGCAGCGGTCCATGATGGACAACTACGGCACCCCGCCCCTGGCGCTGGTGCGCGGCTCCGGTGCGGTGCTCACCGACGAGGCCGGCAAGTCCTATGTCGACATGCTCGGCGGGATCGCGGTCAACGCCCTGGGCCACGCGCACCCCGCGGTGGTCGAGGCCGTCAGCCGGCAGATCGGCACGCTCGGCCACGTCTCCAACCTCTACGTCGCCGAGCCGCCGGTCGCGCTGGCCGAGCTGCTGCTGGCGCTGGCCGGCCGGCCCGGTCGGGTGTTCTTCAGCAACTCCGGCGCCGAGGCCAACGAGGCGGTCTTCAAGCTGTCCCGGCTGACCGGCCGCGACCACGTGGTGGCCACCGTCGGTGGTTTCCACGGCCGCACGATGGGCGCGCTGGCGCTGACCGGGCAGCCGGCCAAGGTCGACCCGTTCCGGCCGCTGCCCGGCGAGGTCACCCACGTGCCCTTCGGCGACGCCGCCGCGCTGGCCGACGCCGTCACCGACGCGACCGCCATGGTCATCCTGGAGCCGATCCAGGGCGAGAACGGCGTGGTCGTCCCGCCGCCCGGCTACCTGGCCGCGGCCCGGGAGATCACCACCAGGCACGGCGCGCTGCTGGTGCTCGACGAGGTGCAGACCGGCATCGGCCGCACCGGGCACTGGTTCGCGCACCAGGCCGACGGCGTCGAGCCCGACGCCATCACGCTGGCCAAGGGCCTCGGCGGCGGCCTGCCGATCGGTGCCTGCGTCGCGTTCGGCGCGGCCGGCGACCTGCTCGCGCCGGGCCTGCACGGCACCACGTTCGGTGGCAACCCGGTGAGCTGCGCCGCCGCGCTCGCGGTGATCGGCACGATCGCCAACGAGGGCCTGCTCGACTCGGTCAAGCGGGTCGGCGAGCGGCTGCGCCGCGGCATCGAGGCGCTCGACCACCCCCTGGTCGGCGAGGTGCGCGGCGCCGGCCTGCTGCTCGGCATCGTGCTCACGTCGCCCGCCTCGAAAGACCTGGCCGACGGCCTGCGCGACGCCGGCTTCCTGGTCAACCCCGTCCAGCCCAACGTGATCCGGCTGGCGCCACCCCTGATCCTGACCGCCGACCAGGCCGATGCCTTCGTCGCGGCCCTAGCCAAGGTGCTCGCATGAACCCCCGGCATTTCCTCCGCGACGACGACCTCTCGCCGGCCGAGCAGTCGGCCGTGCTCGACCTCGCCGCCGCGATGAAGGCCGACCGGTTCAAGTACCGGACGCTGGAAGGGCCGCGCTCGGTGGCCGTGCTGTTCGACAAGCAGAGCCTGCGCACGCGGGTGTCGTTCGCGGCCGGCATCGCGGAGCTCGGCGGCAACCCGATCGTGATCGACAGCGGCGGCACCCACTCCGGCCGGGGCGAGACCGCCGCGGACACCGGCCGGGTGCTGTCCCGCTACGTCTCCGCCATCGTGGTGCGGACCTTCGCCGACAGCCACCTCGCGGAGCTCGCGTCCGGTGCG
Organism: Asanoa ishikariensis; assembly: GCF_900107455.1. Classification (GTDB taxonomy): domain Bacteria; phylum Actinomycetota; class Actinomycetes; order Mycobacteriales; family Micromonosporaceae; genus Asanoa; species Asanoa ishikariensis. Next base: position 10,983 of record NZ_FNQB01000009.1, read on the forward strand.
ACCGTGCCCGTGGTCAACGCGCTCACCGACGGCTTCCACCCGTGCCAGCTCCTGGCCGACCTGCTGACCGTGCGCGAACGGTGCGGCGGCACGCAGGGGCGGGTGCTGGCCTACCTGGGCGACACGGCCAACAACATGTCCCACTCGTACCTGCTGGCGGGTGCCACCGCCGGCATGCACGTGCGGGTCGCCGGGCCCGACGCACACACGCCCGACCCCGCGGTGCTCGAGCGGGCCACCGAGATCGCTGCCAAGACCGGCGGGTCGGTGCGCACGATGACCGACCCCTACGTGGCAGTGCGAGGCGCCGACGTGGTGGCCACCGACACCTGGACCTCGATGGGCCAGGAGGAGGACGGCCAGGACCGGATGACGCCGTTCCTGCCGTACCGGATCGACTCCGACCTGGTCGCCGAGGCCGCCAAGCACGCGGTCGTGCTGCACTGCCTGCCCGCACACCGGGGCGACGAGATCACCGACGAGGTGCTCGACGGGGTGCAGAGCGCGGTGCTGGACCAGGCCGAGAACCGGCTGCACGCGCAGAAGGCACTGCTCGCGTACCTGATCGAGGAGTCGGTATGACCTCCCCGGTCACCCGCGCCGCGCGGCACGCCCGGATCGTCGACCTGATCAGGGCCAAGGCGATCCGGTCGCAGACCGAGCTCGCCGAGCTGCTCGCCGGCGACGGGCTCGTGGTCACCCAGGCCACCTTGTCCCGCGACCTGGAGGAGCTGCGCGCGGTCAAGGTGCGCGGAGCCGACGGGCCGGCCGCGTACGTGATCCCGGAAGACGGGCTGCGCCCGCTGCGCGACGCGGAGGCCGGCTCGGCCAAGCTGATCCGGCTGCTCCGCGAGCTGCTCACGGGTGTCGACGCGAGCGGCAACATCGCCGTTCTGCGCACCCCGCCGGGCGCCGCGCAGTTCCTGGCCAGCGCGCTGGACCGGACCGGGCTGCCCGAGGTCGTCGGCACCATCGCCGGCGACGACACCATCCTCGTCGTGTCCCGCGATGCCATGGGCGGCGCGGCACTGGCCGACAAGCTATCCGGCTGGGCCGGAGAACCACTCGAAGGGAGCAACTGATGACCGAGCGCGTCGTCCTCGCATATTCCGGAGGTCTCGACACCTCCGTCGCCATTCCGTACCTCGCCGAGAAGACCGGTGCCGAGGTCATCGCGGTGGCGGTCGACGTCGGCCAGGGCGGTGAGGACATGGCCGTCATCCGCCAGCGGGCGATCGACTGCGGTGCGGTCGAGTCCGAGGTGATCGACGCGCGCGACGAGTTCGCGGCCGACTACTGCCTGCCCGCGATCCGCGCCAACGCGCTCTACATGGACCGCTACCCGCTGGTCTCCGCGCTGTCCCGGCCGCTGATCGTCAAGCACCTGGTCGCCGCGGCGCGTAAGCACGGCGGCACGATCGTGTCGCACGGTTGCACCGGCAAGGGCAACGACCAGGTGCGCTTCGAGGTCGGCTTGGGCGCGCTCGCGCCCGAGCTCAAGGTGGTCGCGCCGGCCCGGGACTTCGCGTGGACCCGCGACAAGGCCATCGCGTACGCCGAGGAGAAGGGCCTGCCGATCGACGTGTCGGCCAAGTCGCCGTACTCCATCGACCAGAACCTGTGGGGTCGCGCCGTCGAGACGGGCTTCCTGGAGGACATCTGGAACGGCCCGATCGAGGACGTGTACTCGTACACGGCGAACCCGGCCGAGCCGCGCGACGCCGACGAGGTCGTGATCACCTTCGACGCCGGCGTGCCCGTCGCGATCGACGGCGAGACCGTGACGCCGTTCCAGGCCGTCGCCGAGCTCAACCGGCGCGCCGGTGCGCAGGGCATCGGCCGCCTCGACATGGTCGAGGACCGGCTGGTCGGCATCAAGAGCCGCGAGGTGTACGAGGCTCCGGGCGCGATCGCGTTGATCACCGCGCACCAGGAGCTGGAGGCCGTCACCGTCGAGCGCGACGTGGCCCGCTTCAAGAAGAGCGTCGACCAGCGCTGGGCCGAGCTCGCCTACGACGGCCTGTGGTTCTCGCCGCTCAAGGCGTCGCTGGACGCGTTCATCGACGACACCCAGAAGTACGTCAGCGGCGAGGTGCGGCTGACCCTGCACGCCGGCCGCGCGGTCGTCACCGGCCGGCGCTCGGAGTCCTCGCTCTACGACTTCGGCATGGCCACGTACGACACCGGCGACACCTTCGACCAGTCGCTGGCCAAGGGCTTCGTCCAGCTTTGGGGCCTGCCGTCGCGCATGGCGGCCGCCCGGGACGCCCGGCTGGGCGGCCCGTCGGCGTGACCGACAGAATGGTGTCCGTGACCGATCAGTCTGTTTCGCGCACGAGCCTGTGGGGCGGCCGGTTCGCCGGCGGCCCCGCGGAGGCCCTCGCCCGCCTGTCGGTGAGCGTCCAGTTCGACTGGCGGCTCGCCCCCTACGACCTGGCGGCGTCCCGGGCGCACGCCCGGGTGCTCGCGTACGCGGGCCTGCTCGACGCGGAGGAGCTCGGCCAGATGCTGGCCGCGCTCGACGACCTGGAGGCGGCCTGCGCCTCCGGGTCGTTCCGGCCGACGGTCGAGGACGAGGACGTGCACACCGCGCTCGAGCGCGGCCTGCTGGAGCGGCTCGGCACGCTGGGCGGCAAGCTGCGCGCCGGCCGGTCCCGCAACGACCAGGTCGCCACCGACCTGCGGCTGTACCTGCGCGATCATGCGCGTGGGGTGGCCGCCCGGCTGGTCGAGCTGGCCGACGCTCTGGTCGAGCAGGCCGCGCAACACGTCAGCACGCCCGCGCCGGGGATGACCCACGTGCAGCACGCTCAGCCGGTCAGCTTCGGGCACTGGCTGCTGGCACACGTCCAGCCGCTGCTGCGCGACCTCGACCGCCTGCGCGACTGGGACAAGCGCACCGCGATCTCGCCGCTCGGCGCCGGCGCGCTGGCCGGCTCGTCGCTGCCGTTGGACCCGGTGGTGGTCGCCAAGGAGCTCGGCTTCACCACGTCGGCGGCCAACTCGATGGACGCCGTCGCCGACCGCGACTTCGCCGCGGAGTTCCTGTTCGTCACCGCGCTGGCCGGGGTGCACCTGTCCCGGCTCGGCGAGGAGGTCGTGATGTGGACCTCGCAGGAGTTCGGCTGGGTCGAGCTCGACGACGCGTTCGCCACCGGCTCGTCGATCATGCCGCAGAAGAAGAACGCCGACATCGCGGAGCTGGCCCGAGGCAAGTCCGGCCGGCTCATCGGCGGCCTTGTCACGGTGCTGACCATGCTCAAGGGCCTGCCGCTGACCTACGACCGGGACATGCAGGAGGACAAGGAGCCGGTCTTCGACGCGGTCGACACGCTGGAACTGCTGCTCCCGGCGCTGGCCGGGATGATCTCGACGATGACGGTACGGGCCGACCGGCTCGCCGCCGCCGCACCGGTCGGGTTCACGCTGGCCACCGAGGTGGCCGACTGGCTGGTCCGCAAGCACGTGCCGTTCCGCGACGCGCACGAGATCACCGGCAAGCTGGTGTCGCTCTGCGAGGCCCGCGACTGCGCGCTCGACGAGCTCTCCGACGACGACCTGCAGAAGGTCAGCCCGCTGCTGACGCCCGAGGTGCGGCAGGTGCTGACGGTCGAGTCGGCGCTCGCGTCGCGCACGACGCCGGGTTCGACGGGCCCGGGTCCGGTCGCCGACCAGCTCGCGTCGGTGCAGGACAAGCTGGAGACCTGGCGGGAGTGGACGGCGCAACGCGTCGTCCCGCGCTGACCAGAACGTCGCCGTTCGGGTGACCTTGTGGTCGGCGATCACGAGCGTTGCCACAATGTCGGACATGACCGACTCCGAGGGACGCGCGCGGTCGCTGCCGCGTCCCTCGAAGCGTGTCCTTCAGTTGATCTTGGTTGTGCTCCTCGCCTGCGCCGCGGTCCTCGTCGCGGTCGCGGCGGGGCACGCCGAGTCGCAGCCCGGTTCGGAGATCCCCGGGGTCGCCGTGGTCGGCTGTCCGTCCGTGTCGCCGGACGAACGACAACCTGCCGGCCAGGCGGACGAGATAACCGGATACCTGGACCGGGCCGTCGCTGCTGAGCGTCGCACGCTGGCGCCCACCGACGACCGCGTCGACCGACTCACCGGTCTTCCCGCTGATCCGCTTCTCCGGTTGCGCGCGCTGACCGGCTACGACTGGGCTTCTTCCGACGCCGCCGCGGACTACTGGCGCGCCCGCTGCCTCGCGGCCGGCCGGTGACGGTGGGCGCGACCACGACGAGCCACCGCCCGGTGGTGACCGTCCCGCCGGCGTCCACCGAGGCCGAACCGTCGTCGACCCTCCGGCAGGCCGCCGAGACCCTGGCCATGGCCGTCGCGCCGATGGCCGTGGTGACCGGCCTGCTCTACTACTTCGGTTGGGTGCGCACCGGTGCCCTGTTCGGTCAGTTCGGCGTGGACCAGCGGTTGCTGGGCTACTCGGCGCAGGACTACGTGCTGCGCAGCGCCGGCGTGGCGTTCCGGCCCGCGGCGGTCGTCGCCCTGACCGCGGCGGTGGTCGTCGCGGGCTCGTACAGCCTTGACCGGCTGCGCGCCCGGGACCTGGACCGCGCGAGGTCGGTCACCCAGATCCTCGCCGTGGTCATCGGGCTCTCGATCCTCTTCGGCGTGGCGGTCGTCTTCACCGACGCGTCGTACCGGATCGCCCTGGTCGGTGCCTGGTGCCTGCTGTCCGGAGCCCTGGCGGTCGGGCTCGCCGGCGGACCCGCGAGCGAGGACCGGCGGTGGACGCTGAGCCGTCGGGGTGTGGCGACGGTCGCCGCGTTGCTCGGGTGCTTCTGGGGCTGCGCCGCGTCCGCGCAGCGCTCCGGCCAGCTCGCGGCGGACGCCTGGGCCGGCGACCTGACCCGACGTCCGGGCGTGGTCCTGTTCAGCACCGAGGACCTCCGCCTCTCCGGCCCCGGGATCACGAGCCAGACGCTCGCCCCGAACGGCAGCCTGCGGTTCAGGTACACGGGACTGCGGCTGTTGGCCCACGGCGGCGGGCGGTGGTTCCTGCTGCCCGAGGGTTGGAAGCGGGCCGAACACACCTCCGCGCTCGTCCTGCGGGACGAACCTGGCCTGCGGGTGGAGCTCGTCGCTCCCGGTCGGTGACGGTGGCGCTGTGATCTGATCGCCTGGTGAAAGATCTGCGAGACGTGCTGACCAGGGGCGGCGAACAGGCGGCGCGCGACCTGCTCGGCTGCCACCTGACCGCCGGCGGTGTGACGGTCCGCCTGACCGAGGTCGAGGCCTACGCGGGCACGGGGGAGGACCCCGCCTCGCACGCACACCGGGGCCGGACCAACCGCAACGCCGTGATGTTCGGGCCGGCCGGGTTCTCGTACGTCTACTTCACCTACGGCATGCACTGGTGCATGAACGTCGTCACCGGCCCGCCCGGGCTGGCCTCGGCGGTGCTGTTGCGGGCGGGCGAGGTGGTGTCCGGGCTCGACGCCGCCCGCGCCCGGCGCACCGCGGTCCGGCGCGACGTCGACCTCGCCCGCGGCCCGGCCCGGCTCTGCTCGGCGTTGGGCATCGGCCGCTCCGCGTACGGGCTGGACCTGTTCGACCCGGCCAGTCCGGTGCGGCTGGCCCGGGGTCCCAAGCGCGTGCCCACCGCCGCGATCGCGGCCGGCCCGCGGGTCGGCGTGACCGGCGCGCACGACCTGGAGTGGCGGTTCTGGATCGCCGATGACCCGACGGTCAGCACCTACCGGCGGCACGTGCCCCGCAAACGCGGCGAATAGCCCACCTCGGCCGCCTATCCTGGACGGACATCCACGAAGGTCTTGCTTTCGATCCGTCTGGGCCTGAAGATTTCCTTCAGTGCGACAGGCCTGATGACGGAAATCTTCACGGAGGTACGCGCGCATGGTGGCTCGCAGACTCAGCGCGGCGTTCGGCGCCGCGACGTTGACCCTCTCGCTGCTGGCCGTCGTCGCGCCCGCGCCGGCCTCCGCGGCCCTGACCACGGGCTCCGCGACGTGCGTCACCAACCCGGCCGCGCCCAAGCGGCAGTTCCGGGCGATGTGGATCTCGTCGGTGGTCAACATCGACTGGCCGACCAAGGCGTCGCAGACCGCGCCGGACCGGATCGCCGCGCAGAAGGCCGAATATCTCGGCTGGCTCGACCTGGCCCAGCGGCTCAACCACAACGCCGTCATCGTGCAGGTCCGGCCGACCGCCGACGCGTTCTGGCCGTCGCCGCACGAGCCCTGGTCGGAGTTCCTCACCGGCACACGTGGCCAGGACCCGGGCTGGGACCCGCTGGCCTTCGTGATCGACGAGGCGCACAAGCGCAACCTCGAGTTCCACGCCTGGATGAACCCGTACCGGGTGTCGATGCCCGACGGCGCCGGCGTCGACATCAACAAGCTCGCGCCCGACCACCCGGTGCGCCAGCACCCTGACTGGGTGCTGCCCTACCCGATCAACGCGGCCGGCGCCCGGCTCTACTACAACCCCGGCATCCCCGAGGTGCGGGCGTTCGTGCAGACGGCGATGCTCGACGCCGTGGCGCGCTACGACCTCGACGGCGTGCACTTCGACGACTACTTCTACCCGTACCCGGCGGCCAACCAGGACTTCGCCGACGACGCGACGTTCGCCGCGTACAACCGGGGCTTCGCCTCGAAGGCGGACTGGCGGCGCGACAACATCAACCTGCTCGTCCAGGAGTTCGGCACGGCCGTCAAGGCGGTCAAGCCGTGGGTGAAGTTCGGCATCAGCCCGTTCGGCATCTGGCGCAACAAGACGGCCGACCCGCTGGGCTCCGACACGGCGGGCTCGCAGTCGTACGACATCATCTCCGCCGACACCCGCAAGTGGGTCAAGGAGGAGTGGATCGACTACATCGTGCCGCAGATCTACTGGAGCATCGGGTTCACCGTCGCCGACTACGCGAAGCTGATCCCGTGGTGGTCCGATGTGGTCAGCGGCACCGACGTGCAGCTCTACATCGGTGAGGCCGACTACAAGATCGCGGCCAACGCCGACACCAACTGGAACGACCCCCGCGAGATGACCGACCACCTGGCGTTCGCCCGCGACTACAACGTCTCCGGGCACGTGCACTTCAGCGCGGTGCAGGTGCGGGCCAACAAGCTCGGTGCGACCGACATCTACGCGGCCGAGCACTACGCCCACCCAGCCCTGGTGCCGACGATGAGCCACCTGCCGGCCAAGCCGTTGCTGTTCCCGGTCGTCACGTCCGCCAGCCGTGACGGCGCGGGGGCGGTCACCCTGCGCTGGCGGCAGCCGGCCAACGGGATCGGGCCGTTCGGCAAGGCCACCTCGTACGCGGTCTACCGGTTCGACGGGACGCGGATTCCGAACACCTGCGACCGCGCCGACGCGGACCATCTGATCGGCACGGTGCGCGGCTCCGAGTCCTATGTGGATGACACGGCGCAGGCCGGGCGGCGCTACACGTACGTGGTCACCGCGCTGGACCGGCTGTGGAACGAGAGCCCCGGGCTGCCGATGCCGGTGTTCTGAGCCTCTTCCCGCTGACCGCCCGCGTGCTTCTCGCGCCGGGGCGGTCAGTGCGTGTGGTCACCGAACGTGCTGATCATCTCGGTCATCCACGGCGTCTGCTCGACCGGGTCGGGGCCGATCACCCGCATCGAGGCGAGCACCGTCAGCAGCATGCCCTTGGAGATGAAGTCGGCCGCCTCCTCGGCTGACGCCCCGGTGAGCTCGCGCACCAGCGTGAAGATGTTGCCGTAGCAGGCGCGGGCTGTGCGGCCGATCTCGTCGTCGGCGTTGGCCGCGGCGAAGCCGTGCAGCAGCACCGGCAGCAGGTAGCGCTGGGCCAGCAGGCGGTCGAACCCGTCGGCCAGGTCGCCGAGCCGCGCGCCCTCCGCCGGCGCGGCGTCCCGGAAGACCTGCTGGATCCGGTCGCTGACGTGGGTGATCACGGTGATGAACAGGGCGTGCTTCGAGCCGAAGAGGCGGATCACGTACGGCTGGGAGACCCCGGCCAGCCGGGCGACGTCGTCGGTGGTGGTGCCCGCGTAGCCGCCCTTGGCGAAGGCGGTGATCGCCGCGTCGACGAGCTGCTCGGTGCGCTCGGCGGCGGTCAGCCGGGTACGTGTCACGGTGCGCTCCTCACATCTGCTGTTGACAGGTTATCAGTCGATAACTACTTTCTAAGTTATCAGTCGATAACAACAAGGGGGGCACCACCATGACCACTACCGCCACACCCGTGGCCGCCGCGCCGGGAGCCCGGCCGAGGTCCCGGTCGCTGGCCTGGGTCCTGATCGCGGTCGGCGTGCCGATGTTCATGGTCACGCTGGACAACCTGGTCGTGACCACGGCACTGCCGGTGATCAAGACCGAGATCGGGGCCTCGCTGAGCGACCTGTCCTGGTTCGTCAACGCGTACACGCTGCCGTTCGCGGCCCTGCTGCTCACGGCCGCCGCGATCGGCGACCGGATCGGCCGGCGCCGGCTCTTCGTCGCCGGCATCGCGCTGTTCACCCTCGCGTCGGCGGCGTGCGCACTCGCCACGGAGCCGTGGATGCTCACCGCCGCCCGCGCGGTGCAGGGCGTCGGCGGCGCCATGGTGATGCCGCTGTCGCTGACGCTGCTGGCGGCGGCCGTACCCGAGCGGATGCGCAACGCCGCGATCGGCATCTGGGGCGGGATCAGCGGCCTCGGCGTGGCGGTCGGCCCGGTGGTCGGCGGCGCGGTCGCCGAAGGCCTGCACTGGACCTGGATCTTCTGGCTCAACGTGCCGATCGGCGTGCTGGCCATCGTGGTGGTGCGGCTGGTGCTGACCGAGTCGCGGGGGAGCGCCAAGCGGCTGGACCCGATCGGCCTGGTGCTGGTCTCGCTCGGCATGTTCGGCCTGATCTGGGGCGTGGTGCACGGTTCGGACGACGGCTGGACGTCGCTGTCGGTGCTCGGCACGCTGATCGCCGGCTTCGTGCTGCTCGCGGCCTTCGTCGCCTGGGAGCGCCGTGCGCCGGAACCGATGCTGCCGCTCCGCCTGTTCCGCTCCCGCGCATTCTCGGCGGTCAACGTCGTGGCGTTCCTGTTCTCGGTAGGTGTGTTCGGCTCGGTCTTCCTGCTGGCCCAGTTCTTCCAGGTGGTCCAGGGTCTCGGCCCGTTCGGCTCCGGCGTGCGCACGCTGCCCTGGACCGCGGCGCCGATGATCGTCGCGCCGATCGCGGGCCTGCTGGTCGGGCGCGTCGGCAGCCGGGTGCTGATCGTGCTCGGCCAGGTGCTGTTGGCTCTCGGCCTGCTCTGGATCGCACTGGTTTCGACGGTGGACGTCGGTTTCGGCTCGCTCGTCCCCGCGTTCGTGCTCGCCGGCATCGGCATGGGCCTGACCTTCGCCCCGCTGAGCACGGTGGCGCTGGGCAGCGTCGATCCCGGGTCCCAGGGCATGGCCTCGGGAACGCTCAACATGGTCCGCGAGTTCGGTGTAGCGGTCGGTGTGGCCGCGCTGGCCTCGGTCTTCGCGAGCCAGGGCAGCTACGCCAGCGGTACGTCGTACGTGGACGGCCTGGTCCCCGCGGTCCTGGTCGGCGCGGCGGTGGTCGGCGCGGCCGCAGTGGCCGGCCTGCTGCTCCCTGGTCGCCGGTATTTGACGACACCTAATAGCTCTCACTAGTATGTCTCGCATGACACCTGTCGAGGGCGGCGAACGGCAAACCCAACTGCTACGCGGCGCCCTCGACATGTGCATGCTGGCGCTCCTGTCCAAGGAGCCCGCGCACGGCTACGAGCTCGTCCGCCGCCTCGACGAGGCGGGCCTGGACGCCGGCGGCTACGGCACGGTCTATCCGCTGCTGACCCGCATGCGCCGACTCGGCCTGGTCGAGGACGAGGTGCAGGAGAGCCCGAGCGGTCCGCGCCGCAAGGTCTACAAGGTCACCCCAGCCGGCCACCACCGGCTGGGTGCCTGGCGGCAGCAGTGGCAGAGCTTCGTCACCACCGTCAACGCGACCATCGCAGACACCTCCGGAGGCGGCCATGAATGAGTCCCAGCAGTGGACGATCGACCAGACGGTCCGATCGGCCGAACGCGAGTGGCGCCGACTGCACGTCCGGCGCGCGGACGTGGCCAGGCTGAGCCGCGACCTGCGCGACGACCTGACCTCGGCAGCGACCGAGGGCGTCGCCGCCACAGAGCTCCTCGGCACGGACGTGCGCGGCTTCGCCCGGCGGCTGGCCGACGAGGCAGGCGTCGAGCGGGTCCCCTACGAGTTCGACCGCCTGTTGCTGACCGCGCTGGTCGGCGCGCTGCCCGGGGTGGCGTTCGCCTACGCGCTGCTCTACGGCTACATCTCGGGCCCAACCGCGCCGCCGTCGGACGAGCCGGACATCGGCGCGGTGGTCGCGACGTACGCCGTCCTGGCCTTGCTGGTCGTCCTGTCGTCCCTGCTCACGGTCTGGTTCCGCCTCCGCCACCTGCCAGCCATGCCGAGAACAGTGCTCGCGATGGCGCTGCTCGTGCCGCTGGCCGGAGCGATCGCCACGCCGATCACGATGGCCTTCGCGGCCACCGTCAACTACAGCAACGCCCTACCGGTCCTGGCCATCGAATGCGGCCTGGTCGGCGCAGCGCTAGCAGGCGCCATAGTCCTGGCCCGCCGCTGGGCGTTACGCGATTGGGGCTCGCTCGTCGAAGCCCAACCGGCCATCCAAGCCTGACCACCGACACGAACCCTCACCACGAACGACCGCGACCATTGGGTGGATCTCCTCGCCGGGCGTAGCCCAGAGACCAGGATCTCCGGGTGGGGACAAGGTGGAGCGCCCCACCGGACGAACGACCTTGTCCCCACCCGGAGATCCTGGTGCCGTAAGCGCAGCCCGGCGAGGAGATCCACCCGCACACCAGGATCTCCGAAGTCCGGCCGGGGACCGGGGCAGAGCCCCGGAGACCAAACCCGAGTGACTGGTGAGACGGCATGGATTCTCAATCGGACTTGGCCGGGTTTGGCCGTACCGGTGCTCAGCCGACGCCGGTACCGTGTCCTGAGCGGTCCGGGCCGGCCGGACACCATCCGTGAGGACGAATTCACCGTGAGCAACCGGATTGCCGAGACGAAGAACGAGCGGCGTGCTGCCGCCAAGGCTGCCCGTCTGGCCGCCGAGGCGCGCGCGGCGAAGGCCAAGCAGAGCCGCCAGCGCCTGGCGACTGTTCTCGCGGGCCTGGCCGTCGTCGCGATCGTGGTAGCGATCGTTCTCTTCGTCCAGGGCGGCGACGACAAGAAGGAGACGCCGCAGGCCAGCGCCGGAGCAACGGCATCGGCCTCCGCGCAGTCCCAGGCCGGCGGGATCCCGGCCGACGTCGACCCGGCGCTCAAGACCAAGCCGGAGGTCAAGGCCGGCGAAGGCACCGTCACCACGCTCAAGGTGACGCCGATCATCGAGGGCAAGGGCCCCGCGGCGCAGAACGGGCAGACGGTGACCGTCAACTACGTGGGTGTCACCTACGCGGATGGCAAGGAGTTCGACGCCTCCTGGAACAGCGGGCAGCCGTTCCCGGTGCAGCTCGGCTCCGGCAGTGTCATCCAGGGCTGGGACAAGGGCCTGCTCGGCGCCAAGCAGGGCAGCCGGCTGCAGCTCGACATCCCGGCAGCGATGGCGTACGGGGACAAGCCGCCGGCCGGCTACCCCGCCGGGGCGCTGCGCTTCGTCGTCGACGTGCTCGCGGTGCAGTAAACCGGGTGTGAGCACCGAGGACCGGTGCGAGAGAATCCAAGCGTGAGCGAATTCATCGACGACCTGCTGTGGCGGGGCCTGCTTCAGGACTCCACCGACCTCGACGACCTGCGAAAGCATCTGGACTCGGGGCAGGTGACGTTCTATGTCGGTTTCGACCCGACGGCGCCGAGCCTGCATCTCGGTCACCTGATGCAGGTGCTCACAGCGCGCCGGCTGCAGCTCGCCGGGCACCGGCCGCTGCTCCTCGTAGGTGGGGCCACCGGCCAGATCGGTGACCCCCGGGAGAGCAGCGAGCGCACGCTCAACCCGCCCGACGTGATCGCTGGGTGGGTCGAGAAGATCCGCGAGCAGGTGCGGCCGTTCGTCACCTACGAGGGTGACAACGCGGCGACTCTGGTCAACAACCTCGACTGGACCGGGCCGATGTCGGCCATCAGCTTCCTGCGTGACGTGGGCAAGCACTTCCCGGTCAACCGGATGCTGGCCCGCGAGGTGGTCAAGGCGCGGCTGGAGACGGGGATCAGCTTCACCGAGTTCGCCTACCAGTTGCTCCAGTCGCACGACTTCTACGAGCTGCACGTGCGGCACGGCTGCACGCTGCAGTTCGGCGGCTCCGACCAGTGGGGCAACATCACCGCCGGCGTCGACTACATCCGCCGGCGGGGTGGTGGGTCAGTGCACGCCTTCGTGACGCCGCTGATCACCAAGGCCGACGGCACCAAGTTCGGCAAGAGCGAGGGCGGGTCGGTCTGGCTCGACGCGGGGCTGACCAGCCCGTACGCCTTCTACCAGTTCTGGCTCAACACCGACGACCGGGACGTCACGTCCTACCTGCGCTACTTCAGCTTCCGCTCGCACACCGAGCTCGAGGAGCTCGAGCGGGCGACAGCGGAGCGACCGGGTGCCAGGGAGGCTCAGCGGGCCCTGGCCGCGGAGCTGACCACGTTGGTGCACGGTGAGGCGGAGACCGCCCAGGTGCTCGCGGCCAGTCAGGCGCTGTTCGGGCGGGGGTCGCTGGCCGATCTGGCGCCGGCCACGCTGCGCTCCGCGTTGGCGGAGGCGGGTCTGGTCGAGCTTCAGGGTGAATTGCCGACGGTTGCCGCCCTGTTCCGGGACACCGGTCTGGTCAGCAGTCTCAACGAGGCACGGCGGGCGATCACCGAGGGCGGTGCCTACGTGAACAACGAGCGAGTGTCCGATGTGGAGGCCACCGTGCCGGCGGATGCCTTGCTGCACGGGCGTTTCCTGGTCCTGCGGCGTGGAAAGCGCACGTTCGCCGGGGTCGAGCGGGTCTCCTGAACCGCTCTTTTGATCATGTGACGCGGGACGCAGCCCCCCGATTTGACGATCATCTCGGGGGCTGCGTATCTTTCTTTCTGCACGGCGGGAGCAACACAGAACGATCCGGACAGCGGGTCGATTTGGTGAGGCGAAACCGACGGGGTAAGGTTTGCGAGTCGGTAGGGCACCGGGCGCGGAGCGGCGAGAGCCGCAGCGGACGGCCTACCAAATCCCTTGAAGCAAGAGTTCGGCGGGTTGACTGCTGCGCGCTTGCGGACGGGGGACCCGCCCAAGGCATGACAAACCGGGAAACACCGGGTTGACAACGCCAAACGGACCGGGTAACGTAGTAAAAGTGCCCAGCGCGGAAGCGCCGGACACGGGAGCTAAACAAAAGCCCTAAGGTACGGGCTCGGAAACGAGCCGGTTTCTTGGTGTGTGTTTGTTCTTTGAGAACTCAACAGGGTGTTTGATAAGCCAGTGCCAATTGTGATTGATTTTGGCATCCGTTAATAATGGTTGCCAGGT